>NZ_JBBOZS010000001.1:0-5566934 GCF_038008735.1 Margalitia sp. FSL K6-0131 | reverse complement strand
ATTTTGGTTTGATTCAGTGGGTTCTTCATTTATTAATTTCTTTTGCTTAGAAATAGGAATTTGGAAATCTTGATCCTCTTGGTTTTGCGGAATAATAAATTTTACAGAAAGCTCTTCACCAGTAATATCATATAGAACTCCTGAAATTAGAGGTACATATCTTCCTTCAAGCCAATCCCTGGCAAAGTCATTTGGTACAGAGACAATAAATGTATCACCCTTTAATGAATGAGCCTTCGTTGATTTTAGCCAAGTTTCAAAACTAGGCTTACTGATCTTTTCTTCAATAATCGACAATGCTTTATTCCAAAGATCAGTTATATTTTCCAACACCATACCCTCCCTTAACTACTAATTTTGTTATTACAATGCTTGCATGGCCTGTCTCATGTAAATCTACTTTTCTTATTTCTTATCGAACGTAACACTGTTTTATTATAAAAATAATAGATTAATAATTATGCAACTGTATTCATTGTGGAAAAACATATAATAAGGAAAGAAAAACAGATTTCGACATTATTCACTGTTTGTGGACAAGTTTATTCAAGCGTTGTATATAAACTATCCACA
Organism: Margalitia sp. FSL K6-0131; assembly: GCF_038008735.1. Taxonomy (NCBI): domain Bacteria; kingdom Bacillati; phylum Bacillota; class Bacilli; order Caryophanales; family Bacillaceae; genus Heyndrickxia; species Margalitia sp. FSL K6-0131. The sequence goes on along the minus strand of NZ_JBBOZS010000001.1, from coordinate 5,566,361 downwards.
AGTTATTCACATCTGTGGATAAATGTATTTTAATAAAAGATGTATTCAGAGTGAAAACACATTTATCATATCAAATAATGATTGATGGCGCAATGCTATTTGTAAATTATCCACAACACCAAGACTATGTGGAAAAAATTTATTAACAAGAAAATAATTTGTTCAAAACATGTCAATAAATGTTGTGGATAAGAAAAAATGTCGAAAATTTTATCCACAACACTATTGTTTTACGAAAAAAGGGATAAAATTTGGTAATGGAACAACCAGTTGACAATTGCTCTACTTCATCTTTATAATTGTAAGGACTGTCTTTTACTGAAATAAATGTTATCCTCGAAGGAGGTGTCATAGAATGAAAAGAACATATCAACCAAATGCACGTAAAAGAAGCAAAGTTCACGGATTCCGTGCACGAATGAGCTCAAAAAATGGACGTAAAGTCTTAGCTAGCCGTCGTCGTAAAGGAAGAAAAGTATTATCAGCTTAGACCACTGAAACGTCTCAGTGGTTTTTTTTTAAATAAAAAACGAAAAGCGGAAGCGCCTTGATCATCGACGTACAAACTGTAGGGCTTCTACTGAGATAAAGGAAACACAGGGAGGTAGTCCACGAGCTGATGTTGACTTATCGTAGGGAGGAGACCGGAAGTTTGCAAGTCGATAGGCGCTGAAGCTAGACAAAACGAAAAGCGGAAGTGTAATTTCCTTTGAAATGCAGGTGATGAAAATGAACAAAGCGCATCGGATAAAAAAGAACATAGAGTTTCAATATGTGTTTAAAAAAGGAAAATCATTTGCTAATAGGCAATTTGTTATTTACATATTAAAGAAGGAAAATCAAAAAAACTTCCGAATAGGTTTATCAGTAAGTAAAAAAATTGGCAAGGCAGTAAAACGAGTTGAAATAAAGAGATATATTCGCCAGGCATTTCACGAGATGTACCCATACATAGAGAGCGAATATGATTATGTGATTATCGCTAGGAAACCAGCGGCCGAAATGAATTTCCATGAAGTGAAAAAAAGCTTAGAACATGTACTAAAAATAGCAAAAGTAATTAAGGGAGAATATTTTAAGAAAAATAGGGGGGAACTGTTGGATTGAAGAAGAAATTATTCCTTGCAGCTTTACTTATCGGGTTAATTTCAGTTTTAGCAGGGTGTACAGAATTTAATAAGGATATCACTCCAGAGAGTAAGGGGCTCTGGAATGAGTATATTGTTTATCCGTTATCCCTGCTTATTATAAAGGTAGCCCATTTATTTGGAAATAGCTTTGGATTATCGATTATTGTTGTTACTATTTTAATTCGTCTTGTTATTTTACCTTTAATGATTAAGCAAACGAAAAGCTCTAAAGCAATGCAAATTCTTCAACCAGAATTACAGGAATTAAGAAAAAAGTATAGTTCAAAGGATGCCACAACACAACAAAAGCTCCAGCAAGAAACCATGCAGCTTTTTCAAAAGTATAAGGTCAACCCTTTAGCTGGATGTCTGCCATTGGTTATTCAAATGCCTATTTTATACGGATTTTATCATGCTATTAATCGTACACCTGATATTAGGGATTCTTCTTTCCTTTGGTTTGATTTAGGAGCAAATGATTATGTATTGGCTATTCTGGCAGGTATCACCACTTTTATTCAGCAAAAGATCATGATGGCCGGACCGCAAACTCAAAATCCTCAAATGGCGGTTATGTTGTGGGTAATGCCTGTCATGATTATTGTAATAGCTTGGAATCTTCCATCGGCATTGCCATTGTATTGGATTGTCGGGAACATTTTTATGATCATTCAGACCTATTTTATAAAAGGTCCAGAAATGAAAAAGGAAGTAGCGACTATTGGGAAATCGGGGGGAGCTAAAAGGTGAAAGAAGTTACTGCTACAGGACAAAGTGTCGAAGAAGCAGTCGAGTCAGCTCTTAGAGAATTAAACACAACAAAAGATCGCATTCATGTCCGTGTCATTGATGAAGGAAAAAAAGGGTTATTTGGATTATTTGGTGCAAAACCGGCTACTGTACATGTTCAAGTGAAACCGGATCCGATTGAAGAGGCAAAAAAATATTTGCTTGCTGTAACAAAGGAATTAGGAGTCCATCCAAAGATAGAGGTTGTACAAGATGGACGATTAGTTGAATTTAAATTATCTGGAGAGAAAATGGCCTTGCTTATTGGAAAAAGGGGGCAGACATTAAATTCTCTTCAATATTTAACCCAGCTTGTTTCAAACCGATATACAAATCAATATTTTACGATTACCTTAAATGTGGAGGATTATCGTGAAAGGCGTGAACAGGCACTTATTCAACTGGCCGGGAAGTTATCTTACAAAGCGCTTCGTACAAAACGCCCAATAAAATTAGAACCAATGCCTTCATTTGAAAGGAAAATTATTCATAGCCATTTAGCAAATAATGATCAAATAGAAACCTATTCTGAAGGTGTTGAGCCGAACAGATATCTGGTTATATCTCCAAAGTAAAAAGCTCTTTGCTGCTTGGGCAGCATAGAGCTTTTTTTTGTACCATAAAACTGGTAGGTTTCTACATCTTGCGTCGAAGCCCTCCTGTTTGTACGTCGATGAACAGACGTTTCCGCTTTTCGTATAGATTTATTGTTATTCACATGTGGATAAGTTAAAATAGAAATCATTGAATTCTTTTTTTGTGGATAAATACGAACGCACTCCATTCTTTAAATATATAGGTATAAAATTCTTTTGAAATGAGGTGAAGGTGAATGGAGCTAGATACAATTACAGCTATATCGACTCCGATGGGAGAAGGAGCTATTGCAATTGTTCGGTTAAGCGGTGATGATGCCATCATGATCGCTGATAAAGTATTTAGAGGTGTTAACGGAAAAAGGCTTAAGGATGTTCCTTCCCATACTATCCATTACGGTCACATAGTGGATTCGAGAACAGATGAAGTAATTGAAGAAGTCATGGTCAGTGTGATGAGGGCACCAAAAACCTTTACAAGGGAAAATGTAGTGGAAATTAATTGTCATGGCGGCCTTGTGTCTGTAAATCGGGTTTTACAACTAATATTATATTCTGGTGCAAGACTTGCAGAACCAGGTGAGTTTACGAAGAGAGCCTTTTTAAATGGACGGATTGATTTATCACAGGCTGAGGCAGTAATGGACTTAATAAGAGCGAAGACCGATCGGGCAATGAATGTGGCCATTGGGCAAATGGAAGGAAGATTATCAAAGCTCATTAAAAAGCTGCGTCAAGAAATATTAGAAGTAGTCGCACATGTAGAGGTTAATATCGACTATCCGGAGTATGATGATGTAGAAGAAATGACACACAAAATGTTAAAGGAAAAAGCACATTATATTCGGGACGAGTTAAAAAAATTATTACAAACTTCCCATCAGGGGAAAATATTGCGAGAAGGGCTTTCTACTGTTATTATTGGTAGGCCAAATGTAGGGAAGTCATCCTTATTAAATAGTTTTGTTCAGGAAAATAAAGCAATTGTAACGGATATTCCCGGTACAACACGTGATGTGATAGAAGAGTATGTAAATGTACGTGGTGTCCCGCTCCGATTAGTGGATACAGCTGGAATTCGCGAAACAGAGGATATTGTAGAGCGAATTGGTGTAGAGCGATCCAGAAAAGTGTTAAAAGAGGCCGATTTAATTCTCCTCGTCTTAAATTTCGCGGATGAATTAACAAAAGAGGATGAGCAGCTTTTTGAAGCCGTTCAAGGGATGGACGTTATTGTTATTATTAATAAGACAGATTTAGAGCAAAAGATAGATATGGAAAAGGTAAAGGAACTTGCAAAGGACCATAGGATTGTTACTACATCCTTATTAGAGGATAAGGGTGTGGATGAGCTGGAAGAGGCAATTGCTGCTATGTATTTTCAAGGATCTATCGAAGCACAGGATATGACCTATGTTTCTAACAGTCGTCACATTGCGTTAATTAGCCAGGCACTACAAGCTATTGAAGATGTAATCAATGGAATCGAAATCGGAACTCCAATTGATATTATTCAAATTGATTTAACACGTACATGGGATTTACTTGGTGAAATAATAGGCGATAGTGTTCAAGATGGCTTAATAAATCAGCTTTTTTCACAATTTTGTTTAGGAAAATAGAGATGGATGATGTAAGGAGGGAAATCCATTATGCAACAGTATGAAGCAGGACAATATGATGTCATTGTCGTCGGTGCCGGACATGCAGGATGTGAAGCGGGATTAGCATCTGCAAGAATTGGCGCCAAAACATTAATGATTACGATTAATCTTGACATGGTTGCCTATATGCCTTGTAACCCATCGATTGGCGGACCTGCCAAAGGTGTCGTCGTAAGAGAAATCGATGCATTAGGCGGCGAAATGGGAAGAAATATTGATAAAACATATATTCAAATGAGAATGTTAAATACAGGTAAAGGCCCAGCGGTTCAAGCATTACGCGCCCAAGCGGATAAGCATCAATATCAACACGAAATGAAAAAAACATTAGAGAATGAACCAAATCTAACATTAATGCAAGGTATGGTTGAAGAATTAGTGGTGGAAGATGGTGCTTGTAAAGGGGTTATCACCAAAACTGGTGCTGTATACCGTTCTAACACCGTTGTTCTTACAACTGGTACATTCTTACGCGGTGAGATTATTATCGGCGACTTGAAATATTCCAGTGGTCCAAATAATCAACAACCTTCCATAAAATTATCGGAAAACCTTGAAAGCCTAGGATTTGATCTTGTTCGTTTTAAAACTGGAACACCTCCAAGGGTTAACAGCCATACGATTGATTATAGTAAAACAGAGATTCAACCTGGTGATGAGGAGCCTAGAGCGTTCAGCTATGAAACAACAAAGTATATAACAGATCAATTGCCTTGCTGGCTGACCTATACGAATGAACATACCCATCAAATTATAGATGCAAATCTTCATCGCTCTCCGATGTTTTCAGGTATGGTGAAAGGTACAGGTGCACGCTATTGTCCATCCATTGAAGATAAAGTTGTCCGTTTTAGCGATAAACCAAGGCATCAAATTTTCCTAGAACCGGAAGGCCGTAATACAGAGGAAGTATATGTCCAAGGCTTATCAACTAGTTTACCGGAAGAGGTTCAACATAAAATCTTGGCAACTGTTCCAGGGCTTGAAAATGCACAAATGATGAGAGCGGGATATGCGATTGAGTACGATGCAGTTATTCCATCACAACTATGGCCAACTTTAGAAACAAAAGCTGTTCAAAATCTTTTTACTGCAGGTCAAATCAACGGTACATCAGGATATGAAGAAGCGGCTGGTCAAGGAATAATGGCTGGAATTAATGCGGCAAGGAAGGCATTAGGAAAAGAAGGAATTATTTTAAGCAGATCAGATGCTTATATTGGGGTATTATTAGACGATTTAGTAACAAAAGGCACAAATGAACCATATCGATTATTAACATCGAGGGCCGAGTATCGATTACTGCTTCGTCATGATAATGCAGATTTGCGATTAACGGAAATTGGATATAAAGTAGGACTCATTTCCGAGGAAAGATATCAAAAATTCTTGGCGAAAAAAGAGGCGATTGAGGAAGAAAAAGAACGCCTTCGCTCGATTATTATCAAACCAAATGAAGAGACACAAAGCCTTATCCGTGAAGTGGGAGGCAGCGAATTAAAGGATGGTATTCGTGCATCAGACCTTCTGAAGCGCCCGGAAATGAATTATCAGCATATAAAAATGCTCGTTCCTTCTGAAAAAGAGTTACCGAAGGAAATAGAGGAACAAGTAGAAATTCAAATCAAGTATGAAGGTTATATTGAGAAATCATTGCAACAAGTGGAACGCTTGAAGAAGCTGGAGGATAAGAAAATACCGGAAAATATTGATTATGATGATATCAATGGTATTGCTACAGAAGCACGTCAAAAGCTCAATAAAATACGACCAATCTCCATTGCACAGGCTTCCAGAATATCCGGAGTGAACCCGTCTGATATTTCTATTTTATTGGTTTATATCGAACACGGAAAAATTGCAAAGGTATCAGGAGATAACGAATAAGGAATGATTCATACATGAATGTGGAACAATTTGTTCAAAAACTAGAGGAAAAGGGGATTTCCCTTTCCTCCAATCAATTACACCAATTTGAACGTTATTTTGAGTTATTAGTGGAATGGAACGAAAAAATGAATTTAACGGCTATTACAGATAAGGAAGATGTATATTTAAAACATTTTTTCGATTCTATTTCTGCTGCCTTTTTTGTCAATCTAAATCAGCCCATTCATCTATGTGATGTAGGTGCTGGAGCAGGTTTCCCGAGTATTCCTTTAAAAATTTGCTTCCCGGATTTAAAGGTTTCTATTGTAGATTCTTTACAAAAGCGAATTACGTTTTTAGACAATCTAGCAAAGGAATTAAAACTAGAGCATACCTTTTTTTATCATGACAGGGCTGAAACCTTTGCAAAAAATAAGGAACATCGTGAAAAATATGATATGGTTACTGCAAGAGCAGTTGCCAGAATGTCGGTTCTCTGTGAACTATGTTTACCTTTGGTTAAGGTAGGTGGAACATTTGTTGCGATGAAAGCAGCAAATGCTAAGGAGGAACTGGAGACTGCACAGAAAGGCATTAAAATTCTTGGCGGAAAGCTGCAAGAGGTCCATTCCTTTACGTTACCGTTCGAGGAAAGTGAGCGGAACATTATTATCGTAAAAAAAGATAAATCGACACCAACAAAGTATCCTCGTAAACCAGGGACACCTAATAAACTTCCCTTGGAATAATAGTGGTGGGTACATAGTACGATAGAAGTTTCATATTATGTTGGAAAAACTCGAAAAATATCCCGCGAAAATGCAGGAACTTGTCTTATAATAGAGAATAAGTAGGTAGGGAGTTTCTTAAAGGTGGTGTAGGAAAATGAAGCATCCTTTTTCTCGTTTTTTTGGTGTAAGCGAAAAGGAAGAAGAAGTAGAGATAGAATTTGAGACGGAAATAGAAAATGATAAAGAGGAAGTTCGAAAAATTCCTATCTCAAATATTGTTCCTAATCGATTCCAGCCAAGGACGATTTTTAACGAGGAAAAAATTCAGGAATTAGCACGTACCATTCATACTCATGGCATTATTCAACCGATAGTTGTACGTGAATACGAGCCTGAGCAATTCGAAATTATTGCTGGTGAGCGCAGATTCAGAGCAATGCAATTGCTTGAATGGGATACAGTTCCAGCAATCGTAAAAAATTTGAATGATACCGAAACAGCTTCCGTTGCTTTAATCGAAAATTTACAACGCGAAGAACTTTCGCCGATTGAAGAAGCAATCGCATATGGGAAGCTTTTGGATCTACATAATCTAACTCAGGAAGCATTAGCGCAAAGACTTGGCAAAGGGCAATCGACAGTTGCCAATAAGCTGCGTCTATTAAAGCTCCCACAAGAAATTCAAGATGCATTATTACAAAAGTTAATTACAGAAAGACATGCAAGAGCACTTATTCCTTTAAAAGACCCAGAAAAACAAATACGGGTATTAAACGATATTATTGCCAAAAATTTAAATGTAAAGCAAACGGAGGATGCTGTCGTAAGGCTACTAAATAAGCCAGAGAAAAAACCAAAGCCGAGAAGACAAGCCTTCAGTAAAGATATGAGAATTGCAGTTAATACCATTCGTCAATCATTATCAATGGTGACTGATAACGGAATAAAGCTTGATTCAGAAGAAGAAGAGTTTGATGAATTTTATCAAATAACCATAAAGATCCCAAAAAGTAATAAATAAATTTATCAGATTAGTAGAAGCTTATGATGTAAGTTTCTCTTTTTTTTTTACATAAATATTAGGTCTATTTATCTCTACAAACAAGTAACTTTAGGGTCTAATTCTTAGATAATTTTAAAAATATGAATTTGGAAATATATTTTTTTCACGAAAAACGAACTATTAGAGGAAATTTTGTTAAAATAGATAATATGATTGTAATTTAATAGGAAGTTGAAGGTAGGTGACATCCGTTGGGCAAAATTATTTCCGTTGCCAACCAAAAAGGTGGCGTTGGTAAGACGACTACCTCTGTCAACCTAGGTGCCTGCTTAGCATACATCGGGAAGAAAGTATTACTTGTAGATACAGATCCACAAGGCAATGCAACGAGTGGGGCAGGTATTGATAAGGGTGATGTCCAGCAATGTATTTATGATGTTCTAGTGGACGATGTTGAAATAAAAGACGTAGTAAAACCGACAGCAGTGGAAGGATTGTTTTCTGTGCCTGCAACTATTCAATTAGCCGGTGCGGAAATTGAATTAGTTCCGACCATATCAAGAGAAGTTCGCTTAAAACGTGCCTTAGCAGAGGTAAAAGATGATTATGATTTCATCATTATTGATTGTCCTCCATCATTAGGTCTATTAACAATAAACGCTTTAACAGCCTCTGATACTGTTTTGATTCCTGTTCAATGTGAATATTATGCACTTGAAGGTTTAAGCCAGCTTTTAAGTACAGTACGTCTTGTACAAAAGCATTTAAATCACGATTTAATGATTGAAGGTGTGCTTCTGACAATGCTAGATGCCAGAACCAACTTAGGACTTCAAGTAATAGAAGAGGTTAAAAAATATTTTCAAGATAAAGTTTATCGAACTATAATTCCTCGTAATGTTCGTTTAAGTGAAGCACCTAGCCATGGTGAACCAATTATAGTGTATGATCCTAAATCAAGGGGAGCAGAAGTCTACTTAGATTTGGCAAAGGAAGTGGCGATGAATGGCTAAAGGACTTGGAAAAGGAATTAATGCATTATTTGCGAATGTTAATGTCGAAAATGATGATGCTGTTCAAGAAGTAAAATTGAAAGAGCTAAGGCCAAATCCGTATCAGCCTCGAAAAATATTTCAGCCGGAGGCAATTGATGAATTAAAAGAATCGATTCTGCAACATGGGATTTTACAGCCAATCATCGTAAGAAAAAGCATTAAGGGCTATGAAATTGTTGTAGGTGAAAGACGGTACCGTGCTGCAAAAGAAGCAAAATTGGATAAAGTTCCGGTTGTCGTACGTGATCTCGATGAACAACAAATGATGGAACTTGCTGTTTTGGAGAATTTACAGCGGGAGGATTTGACTCCAATTGAAGAAGCAACTGCCTATCATACACTAATGGAGCGTCTAAATCTCACACAAGAGCAATTAGCTAAACGTCTAGGTAAAAGCAGACCTCATATTGCGAATCACTTAAGGCTGTTAGTTCTCCCTAAGAAGATCCAAGATCTTATTTCAAATGGCGAGATATCGATGGGGCATGGCCGTGCACTTCTAGGGTTAAAGAATAAGGACAAGCTTCATGCAGTAGTAGAAGAAGTTATAAAGAACGGATTAAATGTTCGCCAGTTAGAAAAATTGGTACAGCAGATAAATGAAAATGTTTCACGTGAAACAAAGAAACCAAAGGCGGAAAAAAATATTTTCATTCGGGAACAAGAAACATTTTTGAGAGAAAGATTTGGAACAACTGTTACCATTAAACAGTCAAAGAAAAAGGGCAAAATTGAAATTGAATTTTTTTCACAAGATGACCTGCAAAGAATTCTAGATTTATTAGACAACTCAAATGAAAAAGAAACCATCTAACGGATGGTTTCTTTCTGTATCAAAGGCTCTTTTCTAAAACATTGTTGCTTTTGTCAAAAAATCTTATAAACTTCTTCAGTCGTCTTAAGAATGGGTATCCTTTTTAAGAAAAGGTGCCCCGAAACTAATCTAATTTAAGATTTAAAATAAATTAAATAATTTATATGAAAGCAGCCATGCAGAAGAGGGTGAGGGTATGGTATTATTAGGAACCATTGTGAATGGGGTTTGCATAATCGTCGGATCGTTGTTAGGTAAGCTATTACATAGAATCCCGGAAAAATTAAAAGGGACTGTCCTGCATGCAATTGGTTTAGCGGTAATGGTATTAGGTTTACAAATGGGATTTAAAAGCGGAAATTTTTTAATCGTAATCTTAAGTCTAGTATTTGGTGCTGTTATAGGAGAATTATTGGCGTTGGAGGATAAATTAAATCAACTTGGAAAATGGCTGGAAAGGAAAATAGGCTCCAGTAACCAGGGAAGTATTGCAGATGGATTTGTCAATGCAACTTTAATATTTGTTATTGGTGCAATGGCGATTATTGGTGCATTAGATAGCGGCATTCGCGGCGATCATGATGTTTTATATACTAAGGCAATCATTGATGGTTTTACTGCGCTTATTCTTACGACCACTTTAGGAATAGGTGTTATTTTTTCCGTAATCCCAGTTGTTATATATGAGGGAATTATTGCACTTTTCGCTACTCAAATAGATCACTTTGTTCCAAAGGAAATAATGGACTCATTTATTAAAGAGATGACGGCAACTGGTGGAATTATGATTTTTGCCATCGGGTTGAATATCACGGGAATTACGAAAATCCGCGTAGCAAATTTATTGCCCGGAATCCTTGTAGTAGCAATTATTGTAACTATTATCCATTTTTATCATTTATTTTTTTAAAGGGGGAATTTTTTTCTCCCCTTTTTTATATTGTCTAGCGCAAGCAGCCATCAGGTAGCGGATTTTCTACTTCTTCTCCCTATCATCAGTCAGCATCCTTATTTTCCTGAATTTGGCGTCCAAAACTGCTAAGGTGAAATTGCAATGCTAATTTTCACTCATTCGTACACCGATGAGCTTTTATCTATTCGGAGTTATTAAATTCACTGACAATGAATGAGAGCCACCGGAATCCACCTTTCCAGAGAAATATTGTGCTGTATTTTTATATTAATATTTTTATAGTTTATTTTCTATTGGAAATTTTACAAAAAAAGAAGATGGATTAAATTAAATAAACCATCTTCTAAGTATCTTTTTATAGATAAAAATCAAATAGTATTTTCTTGATTTTCACTCCATTTTAACTTTAATAAGGAATGTTGATATCGATAGGAAAGACTGGCTCGGTAAATTCCGTCCGCGATGGTTTTAGCCATGTTTAAAACCAAATGTAAGCGGGTATTCTGTAGTACAAAAAATTCCATGAACCCACTCACATTCACAATGCCAGTGATATGCATGTTTCCAACAAAAGGTAATTCCTTTTTTACGCCTGCACCGGGTTTCACCGGTCCATCACCAATTTGAATCATACCAACGCTTTTTAGCTTTCCTAAACATGCATCAATCCCAATAATAAAAGGGTGATCATATGTATTATTAATGGTCTGAAGTTTTTCTTCTAAATTAACGGCATGAATGGGGTCCTCAAGTGTACCATATATATGAAATGGAAACTTTCCTTTTTCCTTAAGAAATGTACCAATAAGTGGTCCTAAAGAATCTCCTGTTGAACGGTCGGTTCCAATGCAAACAATAATTATTGGAACATCTATTTCTTCCGGCAGCATGGATAATAAATGCCTGGCAACAGTTCCTTTGGCAGTAATATCATCATATGGAATTTTTACTTCTTCTATTTTTCGATCAAATAGGCCTTTGCCAATATTCATACTATCCACCCCTTGTTAATGGTAGGCTGTTTTCGAATAAATTGTTGCTTTTCGGAAGGATTTTAAGTCTAAAAACAGATTGGTGACGTGTTCTTTTCCGAATTTAAAAAGCCTTAGACAAAAATACCAGCGATAAAATTTAACCATAAAAAACAACAAAGTTTACGAAAAGAGCCTAATGGTATTAACAGTATACGGAGGAAAGTATTTTTCTATACATAGAGTATGGGAAATATGGAAAAATAATATATTTATACGTATTGTTAGTAATGAGATATTTGAGTTTAATGAGTAAAGAAATCTACTTTTATATCACAATAATAATATGTAGTTGGATAAATAAGTCTCTTCCATACAAAAATAAGTGAAATGCTGATAAAATAATAATATTTGGAGAGTAAACAGGAGGATGTGGTCTCTTGAATTATTTTGAAAAAGTGTTAACTAGCGCTACAGCTAAATTGCTTAATCAGGATTTATGGGTCCACATAGGAGAAACTATTTTAAAAATCATCATCGTTCTTGTAGTTGCCCAGATTTTCATTAAAATTGCAAAGGCAGCAATACGGAATATTTTTAGAGTACGATCAAAATCGCCTCTCCGTATTTCAGAGAGAAGAGAAAATACCCTGCATAAACTACTTGAAAATATAGTAACCTATGTCGTTTATTTCGTAGCATTAATTACCATTCTTTCATTATTAACAATTGATGTAAAAGGATTATTGGCTGGGGCAGGTATCGTAGGATTGGCAGTTGGATTTGGGGCACAAAGTCTTGTGCGCGATATTATTTCCGGCTTCTTTATTATTTTTGAAGATCAATTTTCTGTAGGAGATTATGTTGGAATTGGAAAATACGTTGGAACTGTTGAAGAAATTGGGCTGCGAATAACGAAGATTAAAAGCTGGACCGGGGAATTGCATATTCTACCTAATGGAAGAATTACAGAGGTTACTAACTACTCCATTCATAATAGTATTGCGGTAGTAGATATAAATATCCCATATGATGGCAATATTGAAAAAGCCGAAAAAGTCATAGAGGATTTATTGCCAATTATGTCAAATAAGTATGAGGAAATAGTTAATCCACCTGAATTGTTAGGTGTTCAACAATTAGGCACTTCCGATATAATGTTAAGAGTTATTGCAGAAACGGAGCCAATGAGACATTGGTATATTGCAAGAATGCTGCGGAAGGAAATAAAGATGGCATTGGATAATAACGGAATTAAAGCGCCTTTTCCAAAGCTTGTTATGTATTCTCGAAATGAAGATGCTGACCATTATAATCATCGGGTTCATAGGGGGGAATAGAATATGGAGCAAAAAGAATTTGGGCTGAATGATATAGTCGAGATGAAAAAACAACACCCATGTGGAACAAATCGCTGGAAAATCATTCGAATGGGGATGGACATCCGGATCAAATGTGAAGGCTGTGGTCATAGTGTCATGATCCCACGTAAGGAATTCTCTAGAAAAATGAAGAAAGTTTTAGTAAAGCATGAAGAGTGATTCATGCTTTTTATTATTTTGGAAGGGATGAAATGAAAAATAGTCAACGTCTAGCTACTGCGCTTATCGGCTAGTGGATTTCTCCTTTTCCTCCCTTAGATAAGTCAACATCGACTCGTCCCTCGCCGTGTTTCCTAAATCTTGTGTCAAAGACTACGAAATCCATACGTTGATGGACAAGGCGCTTGCGCTTTTCTTCTATTATCCATATAATTGTGAAAGGTTTATTTTTCGAAGAGACTAGAGGAATGTATGAACTAATAAATAGATTTTAGGGGAGTGACCAAGTATGGCGCTTACAGCGGGTATTGTAGGGTTACCGAATGTTGGAAAGTCTACATTATTTAATGCAATTACAAAAGCTGGGGCAGAATCTGCAAACTATCCATTTTGTACGATTGATCCTAATGTTGGAATTGTTGAGGTTCCAGATGAACGTTTAAATAAATTAACAGAGCTTGTTCAACCGAAAAAGACGGTCCCAACTGCATTTGAATTTACAGATATTGCAGGAATTGTAAAGGGAGCAAGCAAAGGGGAAGGGTTAGGAAACAAATTCCTTTCCCATATTCGCCAAGTAGATGCTATTTGTCATGTAGTACGTTGTTTTGCTGATGGAAATATTACTCACGTGTCAGGAAAAGTTGACCCAATTGATGATATTACAACGATTAATCTTGAATTAATTCTTGCTGATCTTGAATCTGTGGAAAAAAGAATCGGCAGGGTAGAGAAGTTAGCAAAACAAAAAGACAAAGATGCAGTAGCAGAATATGAAATTTTAGTGAAATTGAAAGAAGCATTTGAGGCTGATAAACCAGCACGTTCGGTAGAATTTACGGAAGAGCAATTGAAACTTGTAAAAGGATTGCATCTTTTAACAAGTAAACCTGTATTATATGTTGCGAACGTTGGGGAAGATGAAGTTGCGGATCCGACAAATAATGAATATGTTCAAAGGGTAAAAGAATTTGCTAAAGAGGAAAATGCTGAAGTAATCGTTATTTGTGCAAAAATCGAAGAGGAAATCGCTGAGCTTGAGGATGATGAAAAAGCTATGTTTTTAGCGGAACTAGGCATTGAGGAATCAGGTCTGGATCAGTTAATTAAAGCGGCTTACAGCTTACTTGGACTAGCTACTTATTTTACGGCAGGGGTTCAGGAAGTCCGTGCTTGGACATTCAGAAAAGGGATGAAAGCACCACAATGTGCCGGAATAATTCATTCCGATTTTGAAAAAGGATTTATTCGAGCAGAAACTGTTTCTTATGATGATTTAATGGCGGCAGGGTCTATGACAGCTGCTAAAGAAGCCGGGAAAGTTCGCCTCGAAGGAAAAGAGTACTTCGTACAAGACGGAGATGTTATGCATTTTAGGTTTAATGTTTAATGGAATGGGCAGTGCAATTGCACTGCCTTTTTATAGTTTTCGCATAAAGCAGTTCATTAGGGGACTGGAATCCTCGAAACCAAGTTATTATCAAAATACATAAGTTGTAAATAAATATTGGGAAAATTCAATAAATAATATTTACAAGAACATGTGTTTGTTATAAAATAAAGACATGTACAAAGATAATAATTCTTATCCAAGAGTGAGAGCGGAACAATCATTGCATTTAGGTCATTGTTATGCTATAATTTGTACTTGTGAGTAATGAACGTATAAATACATTGCTCCTTGCCCTTTTAAAAAGGGCCGCATAGTCCATAAGGAGGTGACAGAAAGATGAAAAAGTACGAAATTATGTACATTATCCGTCCAAATATTGAGGATGAAGCAAAAAAGGCTTTAGTTGAGCGTTTTGATAACGTATTGACAACTCAAGGTGCGGAAATCATCGAATCTAAAGACTGGGGCAAGCGCCGTCTTGCATACGAAATTGAGGACTTCCGTGATGGTTTCTACCGTCTAGTGAAAGTAAACTCAAACCCAGAAGCGGTTCAAGAATTTGACCGTCTTGCTAAGATTAGCGGAGATATTATCCGCCACATCGTTGTTAAAGAAGAAGAATAATTTTAGTTGAAATTTTATATAAAAGACTTTTGTTTCACGTGAAACAGGAGCTAAAGGGAAGGGGTTGATTCTGATGATGAACCGCGTAGTTTTAGTGGGTCGATTAACTAAAGACCCTGATTTACGATACACTCCAAGTGGAGTACCAGTTGCCACATTTACACTTGCTGTAAATCGCACTTTTACGAATCAGCAAGGTGAAAGGGAAGCAGATTTTATTAATTGTGTAGTTTGGCGAAAACCAGCGGAAAATGTAGCTAACTTTCTTAAAAAAGGTAGTCTAGCTGGCGTTGATGGTCGTTTGCAAACACGTAATTATGAAGGACAAGATGGCAAACGTGTGTATGTCACAGAGGTAGTGGCAGAAAGTGTTCAATTCTTAGAGCCTAGAAATGCATCGCCTGAACGTGGTGGCAACAATGATTTTTATGGCGGTGGCCAAAGAAATCAAGGCAACTCATTTGGTAATCAGAATCAACAGCGTAACCAAGGCTATACTCGCGTGGATGAAGATCCATTCTCCAATGATGGTCAACCGATTGACATCTCTGATGATGATCTTCCATTCTAATATGAACTTTCTTAGATAAAAGGAGGGAAATAAAATGGCAGCAGGTGGACGCAGAGGCGGACGTAAACGCCGTAAAGTGTGCTATTTCACAGCAAATGGAATTACACACATCGATTATAAAGATGTAGATTTACTAAAAAAATTCATCTCTGAACGTGGAAAAATTCTTCCTCGTCGTGTAACTGGTACAAGCGCTAAATACCAACGTAAATTAACGATTGCTATTAAACGTGCTCGTACAATGGCATTACTACCATATGTTTCAGGTGAATAATTTTTAAATATAAACACAACAAGCTTTAAAACTTGTTGTGTTTTTTATTGTTTTTTAATTTAATTTTAAGGTTTGCTTGTTATATTAAGGATGTAAGGACAATGTATAGCAGTAGGCAAACAGCATAGCCTTTCTTTTTTACCCCCTTTTATATAGTTACCTGGCGATGAGCCGGGTACTTTTTATTTTCACTATAACTATTTGATAGTGTCTGGAGAATTTGCAAAATTTGAAATGCATTACAACATTTTTTTGCTTTTTTCGGTAAGAATAAAAAGAAAAGTAGATAATGTTTTGAATAAAACTTGAGCTTTTTATTAATCCACTATCTTATGGTAAAATATAGCCAAGCTTGTCGGTTTATAGGTAATTTGAAAGGGGTAAGTAGGGAAAAAGTGAAAAATGTCAGAGTAATAACGGAAGGGGCTCTGCTCCTTGCAGTATATACGGTCCTGTTTTTAATTTATTTGTATATTCCTGTTTTATTCATAATAGCTACAATGTTTCTTGTCCTTCCATTTCTTCTATATAGTGCAAAACATCCTTTAAAATATTCCATTGTCTTTTTTATTGCCAGTATCTTGATTTCTGCGCTAATGGGTACGGTATTATCGATTCCTAAAGCAATTATCTTTGGAGCGACTGGAATCGTTATGGGATACCTTGTACAGATGAATAAATCGAAATTTATTATTTATATTGCTTCGAGCTTAACCTTTTTATTATTTAATATCCTAGGCTATATTGTGTCGGTAAAACTTTTCAATATTAACTATTTGCAACAAATATCTGAACAGCTTCAGGAGTCATTTCATCGATCTGCCGATATATTAAAGGCTATTGGTCAAGGACAAACTGACCAAACATTAGAAAATATACAAAATGCAATATCTTTATTAACAACTTTATTTCCTGCTATGCTAGTTATCATCTCATTTATGATGGTATGGCTATTTATTATTATTAACTTCCCTATTGCCAAACGATTTCGTGTAAATGTACCTAAATGGGAGCCCTTTCATAAAATACAACTACCAAAAAGTGTGTTGTGGTATTATTTAATTACCATGCTTTTATCTTTAGTTATTCACCCTAAAACGGGTAGTTATGTAGCAACAGCATTGATGAATTTAGCAGTTATTTTTCAAATTTTTATGTTGATTCAAGGTTTTTCTTTGGTATTTTATTTCGGGCATCTGCAAAAATGGTCAAAAGGTATATATACCTTGATTGTAATCTTTTCGTTCTTTTTTCCGCCAGCTATGTTTGTTATCCTGATATTAGGTATAATCGATTTAGGTATGGACATAAGAAGTAAACTAAAAGGATTATGATTCACTTAAAGGAGCTGATTACATGCCTTCATATTTTAGTAAGCGAATGGTTCGATATCCGTTATATGGCTTAATCGCGATATCATTAGCCCTTTTAGGTGTTGTAGCGATTTTCTATTGGTGGATTTCTGTAATTGCAATTATTTTATTAGGAATTTTATTTTATTTTGCTTTTCTATTTGAACAAAAATCCCATGAGGATATTGAAGAATATATTTCCACTCTCTCCTACCGGGTTAAGCGAGTCGGGGAAGAGGCTTTAATGGAAATGCCGATAGGGATTATGCTGATAAATGATGATTATTTTATTGAATGGACAAATCAATTCATGGCTTCCTGCTTTAATGAGGATACGCTTGTAGGTAGGTCACTTTATGATGTGGCAGAAACATTGGTTCCTTTGATTAAACAGGAAATGGATTCTGAGACGGTTACCATTAATGATCGCAAGTATCAGGTGATTCTAAAATTAGAAGAAAAGCTCTTATACTTCTTTGATGTTACAGAGCAAATGGAAATTGAGAAACACTATTTGGATGAACGTTCTGTTATATCCATAATCTTTTTAGATAACTATGATGAACTGACACAAGGCATGGATGATCAAACTCGCAGCAGTCTAAATAGTTTAGTCACCTCGATTCTTAATAAATGGGCAACCGTGTATGGCATCTTTTTAAAAAGGATTTCCTCTGAACGGTTTATCGCTATTTTTAATGAAAAAATATTACGGGAGTTAGAAAAGGATAAATTCTCCATTTTAGATGAGGTTCGGGAAACAACAGCAAAACAAAATGTCCCACTAACATTAAGTATTGGGATTGGTTCCGGAATTTCCATATTACCTGATCTAGGCGCACTTGCCCAGTCGAGCTTAGATATTGCTCTGGGGCGTGGTGGGGATCAGGTAGCGATGAAGCAACTAAATGGCAAAGTAAAATTTTATGGCGGTAAAACAAACCCTGTAGAAAAGCGAACAAGGGTGAGGGCACGCGTCATTTCGCATGCACTAAGGGAATTAATGCTGGAAAGTGATAAAGTTATTGTAATGGGTCATAAGTATCCGGACATGGATGCGGTTGGGGCAGCAATTGGAATACGTAAAGTGGCCCAGATGAACCAAAAGGAAGCATATATTGTTATTAATGAATCTGAAATTGACACAGGGGTCAAACGGTTAATTGAAGAAGTAAAACAGCATCCAGATACGCTTACTCGTTTTATATCTCCTGAAGAGGCTTTAGAAATGGCCACAGAGGAATCATTATTAGTAATCGTCGATACGCATAAGCCATCTTTTGTCATTGAAGAAAAATTAATCAAAAAGATTGAAAATATTGTGGTGATCGACCACCATCGCAGAGGGGAAGATTTTATAAAAAATCCTTTGCTGGTTTATATGGAGCCATATGCTTCTTCCACCTCAGAATTAGTAACGGAACTGCTTGAGTATCAGCCTAAAAATGAAAAGGTAAATATGTTGGAAGCGACTGCACTTCTTGCGGGAATTATTGTAGATACGAAAAGCTTTACATTAAGAACCGGTTCGAGAACCTTTGATGCAGCATCCTATTTAAGAGCTTTAGGTGCGGATACTGTCTTAGTTCAAAAGTTTTTGAAGGAAGATATTAATACGTATGTAAAAAGAGCAAAGCTTATTGAAACGGTAAAATTTTATTCAAAAGGTATTGCGATAGCAAAAGGTGACAATGAACAAAAAACGGATCCCGTTGTTACTGCACAAGCTGCGGATACATTATTAACGATGGACGGAGTAACTGCCTCGTTTGTGATTACAAAGAGAGCAGAAAATGAAATAGGAATCAGTGCACGTTCCTTGGGAAATGTGAATGTTCAAGTTATAATGGAAGCATTAGGGGGTGGCGGCCATTTATCCAATGCTGCTACCCAATTAAAAGATGTGACAATTGAAGAAGCCGAGCAAATGTTAAAGACGGCAATTGATGAATATATAGAAGGGAGCACCAAATCATGAAAGTAATCTTTTTAAAAGATGTAAAAGGCAAAGGAAAAAAAGGTGAAACAAAAAATGTAGCAGATGGCTATGCTCACAATTTCCTGATAAAGCAAGGACTAGCTGTTGAAGCTACAAATGCTAATTTAAAGGGATTGGAAGCACAAAAGAAGAAAGAACAACAACTGGCAAAAGAAGAATTAGAAGAAGCCAAAAAACTAAAAGAGGTTTTAGAAAAAATTACAGTTGAACTTAAAGCAAAATCCGGTAATGGCGGAAGATTATTCGGTTCCATCACAAGTAAGCAAATTTCAGAAGAGCTTAAGAAAACGCATAAAATACAAATTGATAAGCGTAAAATGGAATTAAATGATGCCATTCGTGCGTTGGGATACACAAAAGTACCTGTAAAATTGCATTCCGATGTAACAGCTACATTAAATGTGCATGTTACAGAAGAAAGTTAAAATTGCCAGCTACAAAAATATCAGTTCATGATAAAATAGAATAGTCGTATGAATGGAAGAACCATTCAACATGTGATTTTTATAAATGTGGTCTTGTTATTTGATCACATTTTTTTGTTTAGTGTGTGCAGGGCTTTTTTATTATAAAATTATCTAACAAATATAGATTCTGTCTAGCTCCAGCGCCTATCGGCGTACGGATTTCTACGTCTCCTCCCTAAGATAAGTCAACATCAGCTGGTGAACTACCTCAGCGCGGTTTCCTTTATCTCGAGGGGAGTGACTACGAAATCCGTACGCCGATGGGCAAGGCGCTTGCGCTTTTATTATTCCGTAGATGATTAGGGGGTTAGGATATATGAGTGATTTATTTGCGGATCGTATGCCGCCTCAGAATATTGAAGCGGAACAAGCAGTTTTAGGTGCTGTATTTCTTGAACCATCTTCACTTATTACAGCTTCGGAAATTTTAATTCCAGAGGACTTTTATCGAAATGCCCATCAAATAATTTTCAACATTTTCTTAAAGCTTAATGATGCGGGGAAAGCAGTTGACTTAGTAACGGTTGCGGAAGAATTAGCCGCGTCCAAACAACTGGAGGATGTCGGGGGTATCAGTTATTTAAGTGAATTAGCAGGTTCTGTTCCTACGGCTGCAAATATTGAGTATTATGCTAGAATCGTAGGGGAAAAATCACTACTAAGAAGATTAATTAGGACAGCAACAACCATTGCTACAGATGGCTATACTAGAGAAGATGAAGTAGATGAATTGCTCAGTGAAGCCGAAAGAAGCATTATGGAGGTTGCTAACCGCAAAAATGCCGGAGCATTCCATAATATTAAAGATGTTCTTGTCCGTACTTATGATAATATTGAGCTTCTTCATAATCGAAAGGGCGATATTACCGGTATTCCAACTGGGTTTACAGAGCTTGATAGCATGACTGCTGGTTTTCAGCGAAATGATTTGATCATTGTGGCAGCCCGTCCATCTGTGGGGAAAACAGCCTTTGCTTTAAATATTGCTCAAAATGTAGGAACAAAGGCTGGAGAAAATGTAGCGATTTTTAGTCTCGAGATGGGTGCAGAGCAGCTCGTGATGCGTATGCTTTGTGCAGAAGGAAATATAAATGCCCAAAATTTAAGAACTGGTTCCTTAACAGATGAGGATTGGCGGAAACTAACCATGGCAATGGGAAGTTTATCAAACTCAGGTATTTTTATCGATGATACTCCGGGGATCCGAATAAATGAAATACGTTCTAAATGCCGCAGATTGAAGCAAGAACATGGTCTGGGAATGATTTTGATTGATTATTTGCAATTAATTCAAGGAAGCGGAAGATCAAATGAAAACCGGCAACAAGAGGTTTCCGAAATATCCCGTTCTTTAAAAGCTTTGGCACGTGAATTAGAAGTACCTGTTATTGCATTGTCACAGTTATCTCGTGGTGTAGAACAGCGTCAAGATAAACGTCCAATGATGTCTGATATTCGTGAATCGGGAAGTATCGAGCAGGATGCGGATATCGTTGCCTTCCTATATCGTGATGATTACTATGATAAAGAATCGGAGAATAAAAATATCATAGAAATTATTATTGCGAAGCAACGTAACGGCCCGGTTGGAACAGTTTCTTTAGCGTTTGTGAAGGAATATAATAAATTTGTTAATTTAGAAAGAAGATTTGATGATGCAGGAATTCCTGCTGGTGCATAAGAGGAAATTGGTATATTGCCAGTTTCCTTTTTTTATAGGCTAATTCCAACAAATATACGAATAAATTTAGAATATTAATCTATTATTGTTCGTGTTTTGGTTGACTTTTTTATTGTAATTGATAAAATAGGTATGTTGTTACATGAAGACCGTGAATAATTAAATTTTCGGAGGTGTTCAAGAATGTCTTCAGTAGTTGTAGTAGGTAGTCAATGGGGAGATGAAGGAAAAGGAAAAATTACCGATTTCCTTTCTGAGAATGCAGAGGTTATTGCCCGTTATCAAGGTGGTAATAATGCTGGACATACTATTCGTTTCGATGGCGAAACCTATAAGCTTCATCTAATTCCATCTGGAATTTTTTATAAAGAAAAAATAAGTGTGATTGGAAATGGAATGGTTGTCGATCCAAAAGCACTTGTAGAAGAATTAAAGTACCTACATGATAGAGGCATTGCGACAGATAACCTTCGTATTAGTAATCGTGCACATGTCATTCTTCCTTATCATTTGAAACTGGATGAGGTTGATGAAGAACGTAAAGGTGCAAATAAAATCGGCACAACGAAAAAGGGTATTGGACCTGCTTACATGGATAAAGCTGCAAGAGTTGGTATCCGTATTGCTGATTTATTAGATCGTGAAGTATTTGAAGAAAAGCTTGCACGTAATCTAGAGGAAAAAAACCGTTTACTTGAACGAATTTATGAAACAGAAGGATTTAAATTAGAAGATATATTAGATGAGTATTATGAATATGGCCAACAATTTAAGCAGTATGTTTGTGATACATCTGTAGTTTTAAATGATGCATTGGATGATGCGAAAAGAGTGCTATTTGAAGGTGCACAAGGTGTAATGCTTGATATTGATCAAGGGACATATCCTTTTGTTACTTCTTCCAACCCAATTGCGGGCGGTGTTACAATCGGCTCAGGTGTTGGGCCAACTAAAATAACACATGTTGTTGGTGTAGCAAAAGCTTATACTTCTCGTGTGGGAGACGGACCTTTTCCAACGGAATTAAAGGATGAGATAGGTAATCAAATCCGTGAGGTAGGACGTGAATATGGAACAACAACGGGACGTCCACGCCGTGTAGGCTGGTTTGATAGCGTTGTTGTAAGACATGCTAGAAGAGTGAGCGGCCTCACTGATCTTTCATTGAACTCTATAGATGTTTTAACAGGTCTTGAGACGGTGAAAATCTGTGTCGCTTATAAATATAATGGAGAAGTTTTAGAAGAATTTCCAGCAAGCCTAAAAGTCTTAGAGCAATGTGAACCAGTATATGAAGAACTTCCAGGTTGGACAGAGGATATCACTGGCTGCAAAACATTAGATGAGCTTCCTGCAAATGCACGTCATTACTTAGAGCGTGTTTCTCAACTAACAGGTATCCCATTATCCATTTTCTCTGTAGGTCCTGATCGTTCCCAGACAAATGTAATTTATAGTGTGTGGAGATAATAGAAATCCACAAGTTGATTATTGCATTACTGGATAAATAAAGAGCTGATTTCCAAGTGAAATCAGCTCTGAAATTTTTTTGAAAAAATTTTGTCGAAATGTGTTGCCATAAATGAAATCTATATGGTAATATAGAACATGTTGTTGCGATAAATGAAAACAAAGTAATACGAGCCATTAGCTCAGTCGGTAGAGCACGATGAATAATCTTCGAAGCGAAACATCCAGCGTACAGCTTGAGCCACAACTTGAATAAGCTTACTGAAAGCTGGACGAAGCGACCGCAATCTTGTAATAGAATGAAGAACAAGTACGGCTTTCATCAGCGTACCAATCGAGCTGCTACTTGAATAATCTTTCTGAGGTTGGGACGTCGTAGATGCACTCAGGAAGAAAGCAACATGAAATCTTTTCTACAATCTAAATTACGAGCCATTAGCTCAGTCGGTAGAGCATCTGACTTTTAATCAGAGGGTCGAAGGTTCGAGTCCTTCATGGCTCACCATTTAAAATATTTATTTTCAAGTAAACTTGAAAACTATGGTCCGGTAGTTCAGCTGGTTAGAATGCCTGCCTGTCACGCAGGAGGTCGCGGGTTCGAGTCCCGTCCGGACCGCCATTTATACTACATAAATTCTGAATAGTTTGTAATGGAATCTGCTACTTGTAAGAGCTTTCCGAAAGTGACCTCAAACTATATTTAGGAACTTAATATTATTACGGCTCGGTAGCTCAGTCGGTAGAGCAAAGGACTGAAAATCCTTGTGTCGGCGGTTCGATTCCGTCCCGAGCCATCTACCAAAAAGCACTGCGATGACAAAGACTCTCGCGGTGCTTTTTTATTTCTTTTCTGCTTGTAATCATTTTGTAATATTGTTAGTAATATTTTACTATAATAAATCCTCTGTATACCATATGAAATCCTCCCGTTCATCCCTTGATATATCTCCTTTTTTCGACAAAATAATCCAAAGTTATATTTTTATTGTCAAAAAAGTTAGGTTTATTTTGTAACTATTTATACAATTATGTTACATTGTGAGAAAAATACCCTATAAATATATGATTTTATGATATCTTATAAAAGTGCAAAAATATTTGAATATTTTTACCTAGTATAAAAGATGGAAAGGTATCATATATAGGAGGGTTACCAATGGATTGGAAAAGGAGAAATCTAAGATTTACTTCCAATTTTCCAAAACTAAATAAAGCAAAAGCCAAGAATCTATTTAAGATAGCAGCGATAGCATCACTATTTATTTTAACTCTATCCTTCACGAATATTCCTACGAATGCGGAAACAGAAATTAAAACTGTTTATCATGTCTATATAAATCAACTATACATTGGTACGGTTTCAGATAAAGAAATCATTGAAAAATTAGCAGATGAGAAAATACATAATGCTCAAAATCAATATGGAAATGACCAAATAGATATCAGTAATGATATTACATACATTCCAGAACAAGTCTTTCGTCCTGTAACTGATAATAATGATGCTGTACAAAAGGCATTAGATATACTTACTGTAAAAGCGGAAGCTGCTGGTATCTTTATAAATGATAAGCCGATTGTGTATGTTCAAAATGAACAGGATGCTAACAATGTAATCGAGAATTTAAAGCTGCACTATGTATCGAGAAAAGATCTTGCTGCAATCAAATCACAACAGCCGTTACCACCATTGAAAAAGAACCAATCACGTATTTTAGACGTTTCTCTTGGTGAAAAAGTTTCAATTCAAAATGAAGAAGTCGATCCGAATGAAATTTTAACCGGAGATCAAGCAGTGGATTACTTATTAAAAGGTACTCTAATGGAAAAAAAATATACGGTTAAAGATGGTGATGTATTAGGGCAGATTGCGGAAGATCATCATTTAAAACAAAAGCAGTTATTAAAGATGAATCCCGGCATTAAAGAGGATTCATTAAAAATTGGCCAGAAATTAAAAGTGACAGCATATAATCCTTTAGTCCATGTCATCGTACAAAGAGAATCCTACAAGGTGGAAAAAGTTCCATATAAAAAGGAAGTAATCCAAGATAAATCAATGTTTAAGGGCGATACAAAGGTTAAACAAAAAGGGCATAACGGAAAAAGTGCCATTACTTATGTTGTAACCGAAGAAAATGGAAATGTTACTAAGAAAGATGTTAAGAAGGAAGATGTCATTCAAAAACCCGTAACAAATATTGTAATAAAAGGAACAAAAGTAGTTCCTTCCCGAGGATCTGGCACTTTTGCTTGGCCAACCAATGGGGGATACATTTCCAGTACAATGGGGTACCGTTGGGGTCAGCTCCATAAAGGAATTGATATTGCCAGGCCGAGTGACCGTACTATTAAAGCTGCAGATAACGGAGTAGTCGTGTCTGCAGGATGGGATAATGGCGGTTATGGAAATATGATAGAGATTGATCATCGTAACGGGTATGTTACTATATATGGCCATCTAAGCTCGATTAATGTCTCGGTTGGACAAACAGTTTCAAAGGGAGCCAATATTGGGGTTATGGGTGCCACTGGGGATTCTACTGGGATTCATCTTCACTTTGAAGTTCATAAAAATGGAAGCTTAAAAAATCCCCTTGATTATTTAAGGTAAAATGTATTGATACCTCTAGGTTATCTAGGGGTATTTTTATTACTCGTTTTTTTAGCAAAAATCCTCTGGTGAATTTTAAAGTCGCCTATTAATTTTAGAAATGACCCTCAACTTGGTTATACACTTTCCGTATTTTATATAATGTGCGCTATACATGTTACAATGTGCCTATTCTTTTTATATGGTCCTGATTCTACGATAGAAAGTGCCCTCTACACAATTCTTTTTACACTTCATCCAAGTGATGGGTTAACTGGAAAAAGCATTTATAGCGAAATAGATGAATAAAAGATGATAACATGATACATTAAAATAGAGGAATTGTAGCAAAAATATAGAAAGAATATTGTTAGGCAGATAAATTTTGAATTAAAGATTTTTTCGGGAAGGAATTTCATGGATAAGGATTTCTTCCAGCGAGTTGGATATATAGATTGCGTTTATTATTTTATCTTGAGGAGAGTACGAAAATGGAAAAGACGATATTAGTGGTTGACGATGAAAAGCCGATTGCAGATATATTGCAATTTAATCTTCAAAAGGAAGGATACACAATTTATTGTGCATATGACGGAGAAGAAGCATTAAGGATGGTAGAAGAGGTTCAGCCAGATCTTCTTATCCTGGATATCATGCTTCCTAAACGCGATGGTATGGAAGTATGTAGAGAGGTTAGAAAGAAATATGAAATGCCGATTATTATGTTAACGGCGAAGGATTCTGAAATTGATAAGGTTTTAGGATTGGAATTAGGTGCAGATGACTATGTAACAAAGCCCTTTAGTACTAGAGAATTAATTGCTCGTGTTAAGGCAAATCTACGCCGTCATCAAGCAGTTGCTTCTTCAGAGGACGAGGAAGAAAATAGTGAAATCACTATTGGGTCCCTTGTTATTCATCCAGATGCATATGTCGTAACTAAACGCGGTGAAACCATCGAATTGACCCACCGTGAATTTGAACTTCTATATTATTTAGCTAAGCATATTGGTCAAGTAATGACACGTGAACATTTGCTTCAAACAGTTTGGGGCTATGACTATTATGGCGATGTCAGAACAGTGGATGTAACGGTGCGACGTCTTCGCGAAAAAGTGGAGGATAATCCGAGCCATCCAGCGTGGATCGTAACAAGAAGGGGAGTAGGTTACTACTTGCGCAATCCTGAACAGGAGTAATGTAATGAAAAAAGTAAGCTTTTTGCAGTCTATTCATGTAAAGTTTGTATTGATTTATCTATTATTAATCTTATTTGCGATGGAAATTATCGGTGTTTACTTCGTAAATAAACTCGAGGACAAGCTTGTAAAAAACTTTAAAGATTCAATTGAGCTTCGTACCAAAACGATGCAGTACAGTCTTTTAGAAGTATTAATGGATAAGGAAGATCAAGAAACCCCATTAAAGATAAAAAAGGTTTTATCTGGATATAACAGCAGTGATATTGCTGAGGTAAGATTGGTTAATAATCGCAGTGTCATTTTAGGTACTTCGGATTCGGATAACCAAGGATTAGTTGGGCAAAAAATGACCAATGACTTGGTGAAACTATCCATTAATACAGAGGAACTACAGGATAAGGTTTATTTTGACCCTTCCACACATAAAAGAATATATGTGCTTGCGTCTCCGCTTAAAAATAATGGAAAGATTTATGGTTATCTATATTTAGTGACAAAAATTGAATCGGTATACAATCAGTTAGATGAAATTAATAATATCTTTACAACTGGTACCGCTATTGCGATGGTACTGACAGCTATACTTGGGATTGTTTTGGCTCAGACTATAACAAGGCCAATTGCAGACATGAGAAGGCAAGCATTGGCGATGGCAAAAGGAAACTTCTCCCGAAAGGTTAAAGTATATGGGAATGATGAAATTGGACAGTTGGCTTATTCGTTCAACCATATGACCAAAAAACTACAAGAAGCCCAAGCAACGACAGAAGGGGAACGAAGGAAATTAACTTCTGTTTTATCCAATATGACGGATGGAGTTATTGCAACGGACCGTAGGGGAAGGGTTATCCTGATTAATGATGCAGCTACAGAAATGATCGATGTTTCACGTGAAACAATTCTCTCACAAAACATTGTAACAGCTTTAGGAATTGAAAGAGATCATTCCTTTAATGACTTATTAAATGAAAAGGAATCGATTATTCTCGATTTTAGCACGGACGAGGAACCGTATATTTTAAGAGGAAATATCTCTGTTATTCAAGGTGAAACTGGTTTTGTTAGCGGCCTTATTATTGTTCTGCATGATATTACAGAGCAAGAAAAGATTGAAATGGAGCGGCGGGAATTTGTAGCAAATGTCTCTCATGAATTACGGACCCCATTGACAACAATGAGAAGCTACCTGGAAGCTTTAGCGGATGGTGCATGGCAGGACAAAGAAATAGCACCACGGTTTTTAAGTGTTACTCAAAATGAAACTGAGCGAATGATTCGTATGGTAAATGACTTATTTAAGCTATCCAAAATGGATAGAGCGGATGATCCGTTAAATAAAGATTGGATAAACTTTATCGAATTCTTCCATCATATTATTGATCGTTTTGAAATGACAAAGCCGGAATATATTTCTTTTAAACGTAAACTTCCTAATGAAGCACTGTTTGTTGAAGTTGATGAAGATAAAATGACTCAAATCCTGGATAATATCATTTCAAATGCGATTAAGTATTCACCGGAGGGCGGTCAAATTACCTTTAGGGTAAAAGCACAAGAAGATTCGATAGAAGTAAGTATTTCTGATCAAGGGCTAGGTATACCGAAGGATAAATTGAAGAAGATATTTGAACGATTCTATCGTGTTGACAAGGCACGTACCCGTCAAATGGGTGGAACAGGTTTAGGACTTGCTATTGCCAAGGAAATGGTGGAAGCGCATGGTGGTACCATTTCTGCAAAAAGTGTTGAAGGAAAAGGGACGACTATTAGTATATCCCTTCCATTCGACCGTTCACTAGAGGATGATTGGTCATGAAGTTTGAAACAATAAAAACCATTATTCTAACACTATTAGTCGCGGGCAGTATTTATTTAACATGGTCTGTTTGGACATACAAACCTAGCTACCATGAACTCAATCAGGATGTAACTAATACGCCAATTTCAGCTGCTAAGAAAATTCCAGATTTGATAAAGCCTAATAAAATTGTGCTCCATCAAAATCATACCCATTTGGGAACAGTGGAAGTGACGGAAATAGACCGTGTAATCAACGAAATGCAAGAATGGCATTTCTTTGATATAGGAACCCAAAAAACATTAACGGATAACGAACTTCGTTATTTTATTCAAGAAAATAATCATATGGAGATTGATTTTCCTAGCAGAGTCCCATTTGAAGTCTATAAAGGAATTCTGCAAATCAATAAAAAACAAACATCAAATATATACTTTGACAAAATTGTAATTGATTTTGAAAAAGGGGCGCAGAAAGAAAAAAATATTTATTTTATCGATACAGAGAACCGTAAAATGGCAAGTTCATCTGTAAGTAATAATGAAATTCAAGCCTTTTTAAATAGAACGAAGCAAAAACAAAAAAGTGTATATTCCCCATATGAGTTTGTTGAGCTAGGGAACAATCACTACACATTTTTGCCAAAGTCTACTACCTCTATTTCGCAATATGAATATACAATTAAGGATAAAGATGAATTGGAAAGCTTTAAAAAGATATTATTTAATGATCCTAATTCTATACAAAAAAGTGAATCAAAAGATAAAATTGAATACTTCAGCAGTACCAGCTTGATGAAAATTGATTTAAAGAATAATATGTTATCGTTTGTCAACCCTGCGGAGAATCTAAGTTATAAATCTGATCCAAGAACTTTATTAAATCAAAGTATAAATTTTGTGAATGAACATGGTGGCTGGACAGGTGAATATCGATTTTTTAATTTAGATAATAATAGTCACCAGGTTATTTTTCGATTATTTATGGATGGATATCCTGTTTTTAACTCAAATGATATGGCGGAAATTCAGCAAATTTGGGGAGAAAATGATGAGATTTACGAATATCGACGTCCATATGTAGCTTTAGAAACGCAATGGAACTATTCTAAAAAGACCCTTCCATCTGGAAAGCAGGTCTTAAAAGACCTATTAGCAAACCCACATATTCAAAAGAATAGTATTCAGGATCTCGAAATCGGTTATACCATGCAAATGGATCCGGATACTTCAGAAGCTTTTTCTTTTGAACCAAAATGGTATTGCTTATATGAAGGTACTTGGTCCCCAGCGTTAGAAATAGGGAGGGGTCAAAATGGAATGGAGTAAGACAAAAACCATGTTTATTATTGTATTCCTGATCCTGGACTTATTTTTGGCAACACAGCTTTTCAATAAATATTCCAAGGGCCAAATAGATGTCATTCAAAACACTTCTGATGAAGAAAGGTTAAAAGCGGATGAAATAACGTACGATCAACTCCCAAGTGATAACACTACCAGTCAGTATGTGAAGGGAAAATCTAAAATATTTACAAATAAAGATATAAAGAGTATTGGGAAAAACCAATCCGCCTTAATTACGAAGGATGGGACAGGTATTACTTCGTATTTTAACAAACCTATTGTAGTTTCAGGACAAATAAATCAGGATTCGATGGAACAGGTGGTCAAGAAAAATATTCTCTATGGAGACCAGTATACCTTTTGGAAATATGATAAAGATATGAAACAAATTATATATAGCCAAACATATAAAGGTAAAAAAATATATCAAAATATTAATGGTCAAATTATCTTTTATTTGAATGATAAAAATGAAATCGTTTCGTATGATCAAACATTACTGAAATTTGGTGAAGATAGCGAATTAAAAGAGGGGGATGTTCTGGCACCAATTAAGGCGATTGATACCCTTCATAATAAAGGGATGCTAAAACGCAAAAGTCATATAAAGACACCAGATTTAGGCTACTATACAAGGATCCAATCCTCTGACTTGCAATTATTAGTGCCAACTTGGCATTTTACTGTTGTTCATGACGGCAAAACCGAGGATTTTTTCGTAAATGCATTTGAGGGTGAAGTCTTCAATATGAATAATAGTAGTAGTATAAATGATCCAAATTCAAATTCAAAAAATGATTCACCAATACAGGATAAATTGGACTTAAAAGAAAAACAAAAAGAACCAGGAGATTATTAATACAGGAGTGAACGTAATGTCCTTGCATTTTAGTGTGCTTGCAAGTGGAAGCACAGGAAATGCGATATATGTTGAAACAGATGAACATTCATTTTTAGTAGATGCTGGTTTTAGCGGGCGTCAAATGGAAGCCTTGTTTCAAAAAATTGATCGCAAAATAGAAAATTTAAACGGAATACTTGTTACACATGAGCATAGCGACCATATTAAAGGGGTAGGGGTTTTAGCAAGAAAATATGATTTGCCTGTCTATGCAAATCAGAAAACCTGGTCTGCAATGGAAGGATTAATTGGCGAAATTCCTACAGAGCAAAAGTTTACCTTTGATATGGAAACCGTTAAGTCGTTTGGCGGGTTAAGCATTGAATCATTTGGTGTTTCCCATGATGCTGCGGAACCAATGTTTTACGTTTTCCATCAAGATAATAAGAAGATTGTTTTAATTACAGATACAGGATATGTAAGCGACCGCATGAAGGGCATTATTTCGAATGCAAATGTATATATATTTGAGAGTAATCACGACGTGCAAATGCTTAGGATGGGTCGATATCCTTGGAATATAAAACGACGTATATTAAGTGATGTCGGCCATGTTTCCAATGAGGATGCAGCAGTTGCGATGAGCGATGTGATAGGAGATCAGACAAAGAGAATCTATTTAGCTCACTTAAGTCTGGACAATAATTTAAAAGACTTAGCTCGAATGAGTGTCACGCAAACATTACAATCAAGAGGCTTGATAGTTGGAGAATCTTTTGATCTTTATGATACAGATCCGAAGATTCCCACCCCATTAACAGCAGTTTAGAAAAATAGGTTTACAAGAATAGTAGTTTCGGGAATAAAAGTGGAGACAGGAAAACATCGTTTTTTTTGCTCCACTTTTTTTAATAAAAATGGTTACAACGATGAGAAATAACCTTCCGTAGAACAATAAATACGCACACCTGTCAAGAGCTTAGCTTATTATGTATTAAATATTAAAAAAAATTAAAAATGGTAATTCTTATGAGGTTTTAATTAATTTTTAATAAATGCTGATTATAATAATAGCATATATAGGCAAAATAATATGAGCTTACCTTTTGAGAAAGGAATGATTGCTATGGGTTATTATGATCAAGATGATCAAGGACAAAGCCGTTATCGAAAAGAAAAAGGAAAAGGTGGGTATCTACTATCAAGTTTAGTTGGTGTAATCATTGGTGCTCTTATCGTATTGCTAGTTGTCCCGAATATTGGTGGTATTTTATCCAAAAACACAACACAAGATAAACAAGAAACAGCTACTGCTATTCCTAATAAAAATAATGTGCAAGGGAAAAATGTTTCTCTTAATGTAACAACAGATGTTACGAATGCAGTAAGTAAAGCAGAAAAAGCAGTTGTGGGGATTGCAAACATACAATCTCAAGGCTTTTGGTCACAGGATGGCATAAGCGGCAGCCAAGGAAAAGGTCGATCAACTGAACAAGAAACAGGGTCAGGTTCAGGAGTTATTTATAAGAAAGCTAACGGAAAAGCCTATATAGTAACCAATAACCACGTGGTAGAAGGTGCAGATCAGCTAGAAGTAACTTTATCGAACGGCACAAAACTTCCAGCAAAATTATTAGGCAGTGATATATGGACAGACTTAGCAGTAGTGGAAGTGGACGGTTCGAAAGTATCAACGATCGCACAATTTGGAGATTCTAGTAAATTGAAGCTGGGTGAACCCGTTATTGCAATTGGTAACCCACTAGGCGAACAGTTTGCTGGATCTGTAACACAGGGTATTGTTTCTGGTATCAATCGTACTGTACCAGTGGACATTAATAACGACGGTGTAGAGGATTGGCAAGCGGAAGTAATTCAAACCGATGCTGCTATCAATCCTGGTAATAGTGGTGGAGCACTCATTAATATTGACGGTCAAGTAGTTGGTATAAATTCCATGAAAATTGCTCAAGAAGCCGTTGAGGGAATTGGATTTTCTATCCCAATTAATTATGTAGAACCAATTATTACAAAGCTTGAGAAGTTCGGAAAGATTACAAGACCATCTATGGGTGTAACTTTACAGAATGTTAGTGACATACCGGCATATCACCAACAAGAAACATTACACTTACCAAAGGATGTTACAGACGGTGTTATGATTGAATCTGTTGACCCTAAATCACCAGCTGAAAATGCAGGTTTAAAAGAACTTGATGTAATTATAAAATTAGATGGACATAAAGTTAGCGATGTCCTTGAATTAAGAAAGTATTTATACGATAAGAAAAAACCTGGTGATACAATGAAGGTTACATTCTATCGTAATGGTAACTTAAAAGAAGTTACTGTAAAATTGTCTAATGAGTCAAGAATGTAATCACATGTGAATAAAAAAAATGCAGGGGATAAATGACCCCTGTATTTTTTTTGTGGATAAAAAACTATGGTATGATGGAATGTGGATAATATGGAATACAATCAAATTTTTAGGTAAAAAGCAGGAAAATTATTATGCAAATATGACCGTTGATTGGGTCTTAAGCACTTATCCACAAGTGTGAATAGAATAATATATATTGTGGAGAACAAATATTCCTATACAAAATGTGGATAGATAATGTGGATATGTGGATAAGTTCTGTGGATATCTTGTTTGTAATCTGTTTGTAAAGTGGGGATGAATTGTGAATATCTCAATTATCGCAGTTGGAAAACTAAAAGAAAAATACTTAAAACAAGGAATAGACGAATATTTAAAAAGATTAACCGCCTATGCAAAAGTAGAAATCATCGAAGTGCCAGACGAAAAAGCACCGGAAATTCTAAGCGAAACCGAAATGGAACAAGTCAAACAAAAAGAAGGAGAACGAATCCTAGCGAAAATCAGCCAGGATACACATGTGATCGCTCTGGCAATTGAGGGTAAAATGAAAACTTCAGAAGAACTTGCAGATGGATTAGACAAGCTCGCGACATATGGGAAAAGTAAAATTGCATTTGTGATTGGTGGCTCGCTTGGATTAAGCTCGGAAGTTATGCAGCGAGCGAATGAAAGTTTATCCTTTTCGAAGATGACGTTTCCGCATCAGCTGATGAGATTGGTGTTGGTGGAGCAGGTGTATCGGGCGTTTCGGATTATTCGGGGGGAACCGTATCATAAGTAAATGAGGTTTTAGAAAACGGGGGAATTTCATCATTTTATTAATAAAAGTAGTTTAATAGGTGAAGTCCAGTTAGCTTAGTTATATAAATATATCGCAGATAAAGGTAGTTTTTTATTGGGTCATTGTAAAATTTTCTCTGAATAAGAGTTTAAATGGATTTTTAAGTATGTGGTTGACAAAGTAATGAACTACTACTAAAATTAAAAATTATTTAGCAATAATTAATAGAATTTAATCATTAGCAGGCTATGATTGCTATGGATCACACTATAGCAGGAGCAGCTTCTGGAGAGATCGCAAGAATTTTGCGGCGCCGAAGGGTTCACAATCTCAGGCAAAAGGACAGAAGAGTACTGAATATTTATTTTTTGTGCTGATTATATTTAGCATAACAAATATTATTTATTATTCTTTTGGAAAAGAGATTGGATATCCTCCAATCTCTTTTTTTATTGGTTTAACTAAAATATTTAATTAGGGGGAGTCAGGATTGGCACAACAAGAATTAAAGAGGGGTTTATCAAATCGTCATGTTCAACTAATCGCAATTGGCGGCACCATTGGTACGGGATTATTCTTAGGATCCGGTAAAGCCATACAATTGGCAGGCCCTTCTATCATCCTTGCTTATTTAATCGTAGGAATCGCCGTTTTTTTTGTTATGAGGGCGCTTGGAGAACTCCTGTTGTCTAAAGCGGGATATCAATCGATTACAGACATTGCTGAAGACTATCTTGGACCTCGGTTTGCGTTTGTAACCGGATGGACCTATTGGTTTTGTTGGATTATGACTGCTATGGGTGATGTGATAGCAGTAGGTGTTTATGTACAATATTGGTTCCATATTCCGCAATGGATACCAGCGCTCGTCAGTTTGATGATTTTACTGGGACTCAATCTACTAACTGTAAAGATTTTTGGAGAATTGGAGTTTTGGTTTGCTTTAATAAAGGTAATCACGATTCTTGTATTAATTGTCATTGGGATTATATTACTGGTGATGGGATTCAAGACAACTCAAGGCATGGTTACGTTTAAAAATATTTGGGAACATGGGGGACTTTTTCCAAACGGAATCACGGGTTTCTTACTTTCGTTCCAAATGGTTGTATTTGCATTTGTCGGTGTGGAATTAGTAGGTGTATCGGCAGCGGAAACATCCAATCCAGAAAAAAATATTCCATCGGCTATAAATAAAATTCCTTTAAGGATTCTATTTTTCTACGTTGGCGCGCTTATTGTCCTTTTATGTATTAACCCATGGACGGAATTAAATGCAGCAGAAAGTCCTTTTGTTAAAACGTTTAGTTTAGTCGGGGTACCGATTGCAGCAGGAATCATTAATTTTGTCGTATTGACTTCAGCAGCTTCTGCTTGTAATAGCGGAATGTTTTCAACAAGCCGTATCCTATATAGTTTAAGCAATCATAACCAGGGGCCATCTAATTTTGCAAAACTAAATAAAAATCATGTCCCAGGTAACGCGTTATGGATCTCTACGCATGTTCTATCGGTGGGAGCTATTTTGACCAAACTTATTCCGGAACAAGCTTTTGGAATCGTGACAACCATTAGTGCTATTTGTTTTATTTGGGTTTGGGGCGTCATTCTAGTTTGTCATTTAAGATATAAGAAAAAACGTTCAGAATTACAGGCAAAATCAAATTTTAAAGCGCCATTAACACCATTTATTAACTACGTTGTCCTAATCTTGTTTGCCATCATTCTTATTATTATGCTGTTTGCTGAAGCTACACGGTCTGCCCTTTTGTTAACACCTCTATGGTTTATACTATTATTTATTTGGTATTCATATAGGAAGAAAGAAGAAAAAAATATTACATTATCAGCATAGAATCAACCATTAAATTATATCTGAGCCCTTATATATTAATGCTTACGGGATGCAGAACCGTACCATAAGTAAATCAGGTTTTTGAGATAAAAGTAGCAGCACCTCTAATTTGGTGGAGAGGTGCTTACTTCTAAAACTAAAACGAGTCACCTAAAATAAATTAATGAAAGTCTCCTTAAAGTTTTGTGCAGTTTTGGACAAGAATTGATTTTCTATCCATATAAGTGCAGTATCGGATTTAATTTTAGGTATGATTTCCGCATATGATAATGATTCTTTCAGTCCTAATTGCACCGCTATTTTAGGAACAATGGCGATTCCTATCCCTGAATCCGCTAATTTCATTAGTGTTGTTACATCTGGGCTTTCGCAAATAATCTTTGGATTAAATTCGTGGATGTTACATGTCTCAACAAACTTATGAAAAACACTATAATCGCCTTGCCCATGCAGTACCAAAAGAGGATATTTCTCTAATTCTTCAATTGAAATGGTTTTTCCCTTAAAGATATTCCAATTAGCTGGTTGGATGGCTACAAGTGGGTCGGATTGCAACGGATAGATGGAAATGTTATTAACATTTTGGGACTGTAAAGGTAATCTTATAATCCCTAGTTCAATTTCTTTACTTTGCAGAAGATCCTCTACTCTTTGGGAATCTTCCTCAAAAAGTTGAAAAGAAACGTCAGGATACTTTTCTTGGAAAACTTTTAAAACCGGAGGAAGGTAAGGTACACAAGACATAACAGTCCCAATAGATAATTTTCCTCTAATACCTGCTTGCTCCTCCTTTACCTCTGTTACCATTTCATTAATAGAATTTAAAACCTCTTTAGCTCTTTTATAAAAAGTCAGTCCAGCAGGTGTTAATTCAAATGCAAATCCCCCTTTATCGCGTTTAATTAATATGACACCCAATTCTTCCTCTAAAGATTTCAACTGCATACTTAGAGGAGGTTGAGCAATATGTTAGCGCTTCGCAGCACGAGTGATTTGTCCTTCTTCAGCAATTGTAACGAAATAGACAAGCTTTTTTAAGTCCATTATTTTAGCACCTTTTTCAATTATATATTTTATATATATTTACCTATTATTATATATATTTTACATACATTCAAACCTAGCAATAAAATAAATAGGTGAAGATAATGAGCGAAAATTATTTAAGGAGGGAAATATTTATGAAGCCAATTAAAAGTTTTCGGGAGTATGTGCAAATTTTAAAGGAATACAACGAGGTAGTTGCTATTAATCAAGAAGTAGATTGGAATTTAGAAATGAGTGCTATCATTCGTCGCGCTTATGAATTACCTGCTCCAGCACCACTTTTCAAAAGTATTAAAGATAGTACACTCGGCTTTGAAGTGTTAGGAGCACCAGTAGGAATGAGCCCCAATAAGGAACATCCATTTATACGAGTAGCTCTCTCCCTGGGATTACCAATAAATACTCCTGCCCCTGAGTTAGTTGAAGCATGGTCTCATCTTCCCGATGTTACTCCCATTTCACCCCGCTTAGTTACAGATGGTGAGTGTAAGGAAAATAAATTGTTTGATGATGAGATTGACCTTACTAAATTGCCTACACCATATATTCATGTTGGAGATGGAGGACGTTATATTAATACTTACGGTATTCTTATCGTCCGTACACCTGATGGCTCTTGGGTGAACTGGTCCATTTCACGTGTTATGCTCGAGGGACCCCCCCGTACAATGGCTGGTGTTGTTATCGCATCACAGCATCTTGGGAAAATATATAAAGAATGGAAAGCAATCGGTAAGGAGATGCCGTTTGCCCTGTGTCTAGGTGTAGATCCTGGTATTGCGATGATAGCAGGATATCCGCTTCCTGATAATGTGAATGAAGGTGAAATGATAGGAGGATGGTATGGTGAACCAATTGATGTTGTCAAATGCGAGACAAGTGATTTAGAGGTACCTGCTACAAGTCAAGTGAGATTGTGATTGAAGGAACCGCCTCCTTAGAAGAGATGATTCCTGAAGGTCCAATGGGTGAATATGCTGGTTATACATGGGTTGGACATGAAAAACCAGTACCACGCTTTCACGTAACCGCCATGACACATCGAAATAATCCAATCATGCCAGTATGTGCAGCAGGTATTCCACCTGAAGAAAATCACACCAATTGGGGAGTGGCTAATGCAGCAAGCATTCAAAATGAGCTGCGAAAAAAAGGATTACCTATTAAGGAATGCTTTATTCCATTAGAATCAGCTGTGCATTGGCTTGTAGTCACTGTAGATCGTCGTCAACAAAGAGATGATAATGAAGAATTGGCTCATGAAATTGGTAAAACCGTTTTTGCTACTAGAGGTGGTTCTTACGTCCCTAAAGTAATTGTTGTAGATGACGACATTGATCCAAGTGACATTAATCAAGTAGTGTGGGCTTTAGCTACTCGCCATCATCCAGATAAAAGAAAAGCTATGAAGGATCAAAATGTCTTACCTCTTGTTGCTTACCTAGATGCAAAGGAAAAAAGAGGAGGGCAAACAACAAAGATCGTTTATAACTGTTTATTGCCTTTAAAAAAATGGGCTGATAAGAGCCCTCTTGAGGCATCGTTTAGGGGTTACCCCGAAGAATTACGTAATCACATCATTGAAAACTGGGAAAAGTACGGGTATTAATTCCGTTTCATAGAAAAGCATTTATACCTTCATAGGAATTAGAATTTTTTTAGTAAGTGGAAGAAGGGATTTATAAGGATGAAGTTAATTTTAGGAATAACCGGTGCAACAGGAGCCATGTTTGGTGTTCGTCTTTTACAGTTTCTCAAGGATACGAGTATTGAAACACATCTCATTATGTCTTCATGGGCTGCTGTAACCATCCAGGATGAAACTCCTTATACCGCCAAAGAAGTTTCACAGCTGGCAGATTACTCGTACTCAAATAAAGATTTAGCGGCCAAGATTTCCAGTGGTTCATTTCAAGTTGATGGTATGATCATTGCCCCTTGCACAATGAAAACATTAGCTTCCATTCGTGTAGGTCTTGGTGATAATTTAATTACTCGCGCAGCAGATGTCATTTTAAAAGAACGCAAAAAGTTGGTATTGGTGACACGGGAAACACCGCTCAATGATATTCATCTTGAGAATATGTTAGCTTTATCTCGTATGGGAACCGTTATACTCCCTCCAATGCCAGCATTTTATAACCACCCTGAATCGCTAGATGACATAATTAACCATATTGTATTTCGAACACTGGATCAGTTCAACATACATCTGCCGAAGCGGAAGAAAAACGTTGGAATGGTTTTATCAAAAAAGAGAATAGCAATGATCAAGGAAACACTTTTTGATTAAAGAAGTAAATAAGTCTATTGTTCAAGAATTGCTTCTTAACTGAGGACAGTACCACAATAGTGGTAAAGCGTGTAGTGGATGAAATGGTTACTCTGAAAGATTGTGTTAAGTAAATAAAATCAAAATGACCGGAAAAGTGTTCCCCGGTCATTTTTTTTGAGATGCCTTTAAGTTGGTTAAATAGAATGACCGACAAATGTCTGCATTCTTGCAAGAACCCTTTTTTCACCCATTACTTTCATAATATCGTACAAATCAGGTGTAGTAGTTCTGTTAGTTAGAGCTACCCTAATTACCATCGCTACATCACCAACATGCCCTTTGTAATGGTTAGGGTTAGCTTTAAATTGCTTCATATCCTTTGCAAATCCGAGTTTCCCAGCAAGTTCTTTTATTTCATGGAACCAAGCATCCTTTTCATTATTAAACCTATAAGTTTTGCTGAAACCTAGTACAATTTCTTTCGCAACATTAAAACTTACATTTGTAGGTAACTTATAGTCACCCAATACATCCTTTTCAAACCATTCGTCATAAAAGTAAGCAATCATTGGCTTCACATCGGACCACTTTGCATAATCTTTTCTTGGTTTCTTCATTGTTCTTCCTATATCTAGAATGTGTACAGTATATTCCTTATTCTTGTCAATTAAACTATAAAGCTCAGAATCAAATTCCTTTGACCAAGTATATAAATGGTCAAATACTTGCTTACTGGTGAGCTTAGAGATAACATCCTTGCTGATGTCATTTAGTTTATTCATGTCTAATAAAGCACCACTGGCATTCATTTTATCCGTATGGATAAAAAAGTCTCTAAATGATTGATGGGAGTTTGCCATCCTCCATTCTTCAAAGTCAGAGTTGATGAGATTCATGAAGTATTCACTTATAGCCAATCCTGGGTATCCTTGTTCTTTGTAATACTCAGCGGTGCCATCAAGATCCTTCCGTTTACTAAATTTCCGTTTAGAAGCTCCGACTTGCTTCATGATTGGAGCGATATGTCCGTATTCTGGTATTTTAAAACCTAAGGTTTCAAACAACTGAATATGGATAGGCACGGAAGAAAGCCATTCATCGCCTCTAATGACATGGGTTGTACCCATCAGATGATCATCTATGGTATGAGCAAAGTGATAGGTTGGTAAACCATCCGTTTTCATAATAACAATATCTTGGTCATTTTCCGGTAACTCTATCGGACCTTTCACCAAATCATGGTATGTTATTCTCCTATCTGCTGACCCTAAAGATTTAAGTCTAATAACAAACGGTTTGCCATTTAAAATCTCTTCCTTGGCTTGTAGAAAAGAAATATCTCGATGTTTAGCCCACTTGCCATAATAACCTGTTCTTATTTTTAAGTTCTGCTGACGTATTTTTATCTTTTGTAAATCGTCCGCATCACAGAAGCAAGGATAAGCTAATCCATTTCGGACTAAATGCTTAATAAATACCTTATAAATTTGTATTCGTGAGCTTTGTTTATAGGGTCCATAGGTCCCCTTTTCGTCACCTATAAGGAGAGGTCCCTCATCGAAATCAATCCCGAAGTATGACAATGAATGTATAATATTTTCGATGCTGCCTGTTACTTCACGTTTTTTATCTGTGTCTTCAATACGCAGGAAAAAGACTCCATTACTTTGATGGGCTAATCTTTCCGATATTAAAGTTGCGTAAAGCCCACCAATATTCAATAAACCCGTTGGGCTCGGTGCAAAACGTGTTACCATAGCAGATGAAGACAAATTTCTTGGCGGATATAGTGAATAAATATCTGCCGGTAACTGCCTGACATCCGGAAATAACAGTTCTGCCATGTTCTCATTTGACATAATCATATCCCCCTATAGATCAAAATAAAAAAAGCCCTCCATCCTATTAAAGGACGAAAGGCATACTTCCGCGTTACCACCTAAATTGGTTAAAACCCGCTCATAATGCAGCAATTCATTATTCTGCTGCACATTTCTTTAACGGGAAATCCCCGGTAGACTTACTCCAATTTTTCAGTCGACTGCTCCAAGGCTTCTTTCATTAAGCTCGAATACCCATTTTCACCAGCATGGGCTCTCTAAGATTCGAGTGATTAATTACTCTTCCTCTTCATTGCATTTTACAATTGTGGATATAATTAGTGATACGATAATACATTATAACCAAACTGTCAACAATCAAATTTGGACTTTAAGGATGATAGTCTATTAGCTGGCGCCCTTTGCTCGTTAAAGTCGGGACTAACGGGACTAAAAGAAATGAGTGAAGAGAGGAGAACCGTTTTAGAAGTAAATAAGGTTGTTAGATGATCAATAGAAACTACACTTTGTTTTTTTCAATAAAACTTAGAATTTCACGGAGAGATTGATTATGCTTTTCTGTTGTTAACGTCTTAAACAAATCCCCTTTTTCCTCTATCCTTCTCCTTATATTTAAAATAGTAAATTCTGTAGGTTGTATACCTTCTTCTAATTCAGACCAGGTCAGCGGGGTCGCAACGGTTGCATGTCTTTTGGCTCTTGGCGAGTATACGACTGGCATGGTTCTTCCTCTCCATAACTGTAAGTAATCAAAATATAGTTTGTTTCCTCTTTTTGAAACTACTCTTTCAATGGTAATCTGCTTTGGCATTTGTTCTTGAAAATAATTTGCGATAAAGGTAGTAATACTTCTTGTTTGTTCGAATGAATAAATGGGTTCAATTGGTACAAATACTTGAAGCCCTGATGAACCTGATGTTCTTGGTACAGATAGCAGACCGAGGGATTGAAGAAGTTCCTTCAGTTTCAAAGCCACTTCTACTACCAAATGAAAGCTTGTATCATCTGGAGGATCTAAATCAAATACCATTTCCATAGGAAAATCGGGCTTATCATGGCGATCAAACGGAACGTGAAATTCAATTGCACCGTAGTTTGCAGCCCAAACCAGTGTCGCAGTGTCATTTAATAGCATTCGCTCTTTGTTTTTATAGAAAATACGGCTGATCCATTCTGGTGCAGACTCAGGAACCGACCTTTTTTCGATTTTCTTGCCAGCTATTCCATGCGGGTAAAGCCAAACCATTAATAGTCTGTCCTTTGCATGTTCAATCAGATAGTGCGATACATTTATTAAGTAGTGAATAAAGTCGATCTTTGTTATCCCTTGCGTCTCCCAAATCATTTTGTCTGGGTGTGTAATTTCAATCCGTCTGCCATCAACGACAATTTCCTCCACCAGAATGGCCTCCTATTTTTTCTCTATATTTTCATCGATTTGTTAAAACTATGTATTATAAATGCTCTTTTCTTAAACTTTATTGTTTTTGGTGACGAAAACCTTATATCCATCCTTATTTTGGTTAAGAATCCCAATCATCTTAAGAAAAGATGCCCCGAAACCAAGTCTATATTAGGATGGGAAACAATAAATGAAAAACAACAATATATGCAAAAATAGCCTATCTAAAAATTGGAGTGATAAATCTGGAACCTATTTTACCGATGGAGCCGGTTCCTAGTAGTACCATCCCAACGGGAGAGGAATGGATTGCACAAGTGAAATGGGATGGTGTCCGCGTTCTTACCTATGCAGATAATGGCGGAGTACGGCTGTATAATCGCAAAAAAAATGAGCGGACAATGCATTATCCTGAGATTACAAACATTAGTGAATATTGCACCAGTCGTTCTGTCATTTTAGATGGGGAAGTGATTTCTTTAGGTGAAAACGGTAAGCCTTCTTTTCAACGGGTGATGAGGCGAGATGGTTTGAGAAATATGGATCGTATAATGATTGCTGCCGAATCTGTACCGATTATTTATATGATTTTCGACATTGTCTATTTAAATGGAATGTGGATTAATGACAAGCCGTTTCATGAAAGAAATGAGATGTTGTCTCATATCATTACACCTAATAAACATATACAGCTGGTTCCATCAGTAAGCCAAACCCAAGGCTTATTTGACGCAGTTAAGGAACAAGAGATGGAAGGCATTGTGCTAAAAAGGGTGAACTCCCCCTATGCAATTGGGAAGAAAAGGGGAGATTGGCTCAAGGTGAAAAACTTTCAGGATATCATCGCGGTCATTGGGGGCTTTACTCTAAGACATAACACTGTTAATTCCATTTTGCTTGGGTTATATGATTCTGAAAGAAGACTGCATTATGTGGGACACACAGGGACGGGAAAAATGACAGTAAGCGACTGGAGAGAGCTAACGAATGAATTAAAAGAGTTTGTAACCGAGCATCTTCCCTTCCATAAGATACCGCAACGCCATGCGGATGCCGTTTGGGTACGGCCAGAAAAGACAGTAAAGATAAAATTTGCCGAATGGACAGAAGGTGGAGCACTGAGGCAGCCTAGTATTGAGGGATTCATTGAAATTCCACCAGAAGAGTGTTTGTTTGAAAGAGTTTAAAAAAAAGACTAAATGGACTATCCAAGTAAAAGAATATCCCAATGTAAAAAGAAGACAATAAAATGGAAAGGAGGGAAAAATAGATGAAGAGCCAACGAATTCCAGAACATAAACTTAATACTACTACCACCGCAGGACAGGTGATTGAGGAGATGGCAAATAAAGAATCATCGATGCCGAGTCCATCTAGCTCGATTGAAACAAAGGAAACCCATACAAACAAGGCGAAGTAAGTTCTTTCGAAATACCTGAACCCACGCTAATTTTTTGGTTTTATTAGTAAATGAATCATGGACTTTACAAAAAATGTCAATAAAATAACATTATCAAACATAGTTGAAATGGATGATTCATTGGAACAGACTATCTTGGAGCAGCAGGTCATTCAACAGCAGAATAAAACAAAAGAATACAGCTTATTAGGGTTTAATTGTCCTCATCATTAAAGGCTTTCAGCAACTGGGCTGAGGGTCTTTTTACTTTTTCG
Organism: Margalitia sp. FSL K6-0131; assembly: GCF_038008735.1. Lineage (NCBI taxonomy): Bacteria > Bacillati > Bacillota > Bacilli > Caryophanales > Bacillaceae > Heyndrickxia > Margalitia sp. FSL K6-0131. Next base: position 5,522,413 of record NZ_JBBOZS010000001.1, on the reverse strand, counting down.
ATATATTTACAAATCTATAAAAATAGATATAATGTTGTTATGGAACCTTCACTAATCTATAAAGCATTATCAAATGAAACGAGACAACAAATTCTATTATGGTTAAAGAATCCAGAAAAATATTTTGATGAAGAGCCTTATTTACAACAAGGGATTAGTTTTCAAGTTGGGGTATGTGTAGGGGAGATTCAATTGAAAACTGGACTGGCACAGTCTGTTATTTCTAGTTATTTATTGACGATGAAAAAGGCTGGATTATTAGAATCCGAACGAATTGGAAAATGGACGTATTATCGTCGAAATGAAAAAACAATACAAGAATTCGCCGAGTACGTTCAAAAGGAATTATAAATAGAGAGGAGGATTTCTTTTTTTTAAACAACACATCTACTTATATAGATATCTGATATTATATGTACATAAAAAGTACGATGCGACTATTTTTTGTCACGTGAAATATTTAGACTTTTAAAATCACTATAAGAATGGAGATTTCATAAATGAAAAAAGTAAGCCCTCTGCTTATTATTATACTGGCATTAGGTGTATTTGGAATTATTACAACAGAAATGAGTATTGTCGGGGTATTACCACAAATAGCGCAAAAATTTGCGATTTCAACTTCACAAGCGGGCTTATTAGTAAGTATATTTGCTCTTGTTGTTGCTATCTCTGGACCATTTTTAATATTACTAGTAACTGGGATAAATCGTAAGCTACTTTTATTAACAGCAATATTTATGTTTGTTATTTCAAATATTATTTATGCTTTTACAACGCATTTTGAGGTTATGCTTATTTTTCGTATTCTTCCTGCAGCGCTTCACCCACTCTTCTTTTCAATAGCGCTTGTAACTGCAGCTTCATTTGTACCGCCAGAGAAAAGCGGTCAAGCAGTTACGAAGGTTTTCATGGGAATTACAGTTGGATTTGCTTTAGGTGTACCATTGACTTCTTATCTTGCAGAACGATTTTCATTAGAAATTGCTTTCTTGTTTGGAGCGATTGTAAATGCTATTGCCTTTATAGGAATATTTATTTTGCTTCCTTCAATGCCCGTTAAAGAAAGAATGACCTTTGGTAAGCAAATTAGTATATTACGTAAACCAGGATTATGGCTAAATATTGCAACGGTAGTGTTTATTTTTGCAGCTATGTTTTCAGTATATAGTTACTTTGCTGAGTACCTTGCAAAAGTAACCTCCATGAATGGCTCTCTCATCAGTGTCATGTTACTAATATTTGGTGTAATTATGATTGTAGGTAATAATTTGTTTGGAGTGTTTTTAAAGAAAAGCATTATAAAAACCATAATATCATTTTTAATTTTGTATTTAATCGTTTATTTGTTGGTATATTATTTAGGCTTTTATTTCGTTCCAATGATTTTTATGGTATTTATTTGGGGAATTGTACATTCCGGTGGATTAATAGTTAGTCAGGCGTGGTTAATAAGTGAGGCAAAAGAAGCTCCTGAATTTGGCAATAGCTTATTCGTCTCGCTCTCAAATCTTGGAATTACTTTAGGAACCTCTATTGGCGGCTTGTTTATTTCGCAATTAGGAATTCACCAACTTATCTGGAGTGGCTTTCTATTCACACTGCTTTCTTTTTTATTGATCATAATAAAAATCAAATTTTTTAAATCTAGTACTCATCCATCGCCATTAAATTAACATTACTTATATCTAAAACTAGAGAAGGTTTATAAAGAAATACTTAAACCTCATTTAGATTTACGACGGAAAATCGAATCGTTAAATAAATGAGGTTTTCGTATATCAGCAAAGCCTATTAATAGTAGAGATTTCCACGTTTTTGTAAAATCCTAGCTAAAAGAATTAAATAGAAACTACAATTTCTTTTCTAACTTCCAGTTTTCTATATACAAGCGCAAGCACCATCGCTGGAATCGTACAAACAATCATTCCAATAAAGGCATATCTTGGCTCAATTTCGTATAAGTAGCCGCCGAAAATCGTAAATACGGCAGTGCTCCAGCTAAGAGCCAATGCTGAATATATTCCTTGTGCTTTCGGAATCTGTGCAGGTGAAATGTTTTTGATTAGGTATTTCATAAAGGCATAATGTCCCATAGCAAATGAGCATGCATGCAAGGTTTGCGCAATACAGAAAATGATTACATTAGGAAAGGCAAATACTAGTATCCAACGTACAGTTGATCCAAGTGCTGCCAGTGCCAGCAAGGAGCCTGCTGAAAACTTATGAAATTTCCGATCTGCTATTGAAAAGAAGATGATTTCTGCGACCACAGCAATATTAATAATGGCACCTATTAAATATTTTGGTGCATGGATTTCTTGTAAAAAGAGATAACCATAATTGTAATAGGAAGCATGTGCTGCTTGCAGTAAGATTACGATAATGAGTACCAAACTAAAGTGTTTGATATGGAATAATTTTAATATACCTCCTTTTTGTATTTTATCTGCTGGTGGCTTTTTAGATAAAATAACAGGTGCACGCATGAAACCAAGACATACTAATACCACTGTACCAAGTAAAAACGCCCATAAAATCACTTTATCTCCAAGCATCCCTGTAAAGACAGATAGAATCATGCCGGCCAAGATGAAACCAATGGATCCCCACTGACGGCTTTTCCCATAATGTCTTAATTCGTTACTTTGTACGAGGACGCCAGCAGCGCTGTCCAAGGTAGGCATCAATGCTGGGTAAAAAAAGTGAAATACTAATGTGACTATAAGTAAGCTGTTAAAGGAACCTGACGGAATATAAAACAAAATAGCAATTAACGTACCAATTCCCGCTCCATTTAATAAGGTTTTACTACTAAATTTCCCTGATAAATATGGGAAGGCAAATAATGTGGAAAGGCCCCTTGCAACTAAGCCAAGGCTCATAATCAAGCTTGCTTGTGGAACCGTAATCCCTTTAGCATGAATAATCCATCCTGTCCAATAAGGCAGAAAAATACCCCATGTCATAAAAAAACTAAAAAATTGCATACTCATCCATCGATGTGTGTTCATTTTATTTCCCTCCATTGTTTGCATGTTATCATGGAGATACGAGAAAATAATATGAGATATCTCATATTTTTGAGGTGGATGATGGAAATCTACAAAGGTGAGAAAAAGCGACTGCAGATGGAGAAGAACTCTATTGCGCATTTATTTTCTTTTCCAGTGGAAGAGTTTATGGAAGTGCACGAGTATCAACGGGATGAATGGATTATCCAAGAAGGCACAAGGACCAACTTTCTATTTTATGTTATTGAAGGAAAGGCAAAAATTTATGTAACACATCAAAATGGGAAGGTTTCTTTAATTAATTTTATCAACGCAAATGATTACATCGGGGAAATGGAATTATTAAATGAGGTGTACTATACGAAAGGAATTCAAGCTTTAACAAAGACCATTTGTTTCGCACTTCCTATTCATCGTTGTCGTACACAATTGATGGAGGATGCAAAATTCTTACGTGAATTAACCAAGTTTTTAAGCATAAAGGCAACACTTATGGCCGCAAAGTATTCACAAAGCCTTGCCTTTCCGCTTGAAAACCGGCTTGCGGATTTTATCTTGCAAACAGCTGATGAAGGAATTTATAAGGAGAAGCACGTAACGGTTTGTGATTATTTAGGCGTATCCTACCGTCACTTATTGCATGTACTAACACAATTTTGTGATAAAGGGTACTTACAGAAGGCAGGACGGTATTATCATATTAAACAATACCACTCTTTATATGAACTTGCAGAGATGTTGAAGAATAGGTAACTGTTTAGGATAGAAGAACGTTCTAATGTTACCAAATGTAGTGGAGGGAACCCTGTTGAAATCAATGTCAAAAAAGAATAAGATACTTATTTTATTATTCATAATAATACTTTTATGTATTGCTGGTCTATTCGATATTAAATATAAAGGCTTTTTCTATCGATTATTACCTAATTCCATTCAATCCTATTTAGCTGATATCTTTTAATTATATGACCTCTTGTCTTTTCTCGAACGATCACACTATTTATTTCACATAAATTATCCTGGACAGTTATAAATTGATTAATAGGTTAACTTGATGGCAGGAAATGGTTAAGTATTCCAGCATAGACTCGCTATCGATAACCCATTGATTTGTACGCAGGATTTCGTAAATGAAAGGGTGTGATAGTAATGAGCAAAGGGAAGAAGCCAATCCGTGGAGAAAAAGAACCTGAACTAACTGGCCGCATTGTTGTTCCTGGTGACAAGGAATATAATGCAGCTCGAAGGGAATTTAACACTTTTTTTAATAAATTTCCTCTGGTCATCGTTTTTGCCCAGAATACTCAAGATGTATCCAATGCGGTGCACTGGGCCCGATACCATGATGTTCCGATTCGTATACGATCAGGCCGTCATAGTTACGAGGGGTTATCAGTGGTTAACGCAGGCATTGTAATCGATGTTAGTGAGATGAACCGGATAGATATTGATCACAAACGCGGAACCGTCACTGTGCAGACTGGCTTAAGGGATATTGTTATATATGAAACTCTTGGATCTGAAGGATTAATGGTACCAGGGGGTCTTTGCCCTACCACCGGCATCGCTGGGCTCACTCTTGGTGGTGGCCAGAGTATTGCAGCCCGTACGCTCGGGCTTTCTTGTGATAGCCTGCTTGAGTTGGAGATGGTCAATGCTAATGGGGAAGTTCTCCATGCCAATGCTGATCACAATGCTGATCTTTATTGGGCATCGCGTGGTGGAGGTGGCGGTAATTTTGGGATCTGTACCTCTTTTCGCTTCCGTACTTATAAGATTGAAACAGTCGCGTATGCTAATATTAGCTGGGATTTGCGGTACCTGAAGCCTGTACTGCGAATTTGGCAGGAATATACAGAGCCCGGAGTTGATGAAAGACTTACACCACTACTTACCATCGCCTCAGGATTACAGTCAACTCTGCTTATGCAGGGGGTGTTCTTTGGTTCGGCCGAAAAACTCCGCAAGTTGTTGCAGCCGCTGCTTATAGTTGGTCCTCCGCAACAGGTGTTCATCGAAGAGATTCCATGGCTTCAAGCGGTGGAACGAATAGCAGCCACCCAGCCAGGATCTCCCGAGCCCTTTAAGAGTGTAGGTCCCTTCGTAGAACGATTGCTCCCAGAGGAAGCAATCGACTTAATATCTAACTTTATTAATGAACCACCAACTTCTTCGGTCTCAGTCTTTTTTCATGGTCTTAACGGAGCTGTCTCTAAAGTATCGAGTAGGGCAACAGCATATTACTATCGCAAGGCTCTTTCAAACATGTCGATATTTGCCACATGGAACAAAAAAGCTGGGGCTGCTTTGGGTATACGTTGGGTAGAGGACTTCTATAAAGCAATGCGCCCATTTACCCGAGGCGTATATGTTAATACCCCTGACTTATCAATTGAAAACTGGCCTAAGGCTTACTATGGAAGTAACTTTGAACGTCTTACTAGGGTTAAGGCTAAATATGATCCAGATAATGTTTTCAATTTTCCTCAGAGCATTCCGCCTGCCCGCTAATAGAGTAAACAATTTTTCTGCTTTTTTGCTGATCTTTCGCCATAAAACTAATCATGTTTACTAGTGTTATACCAGATCCTTAAGTTTATAGAGGTAAAGTAGAAGTAGGACAATGTTCTCCTGCTTCCTTTTTCCGTTGAGTCTGAAGAAGAGAGGCATCACATGTTTCATTGCTTTCCGAAAAGATAAAAGTTAAACTTTCTTGTATATTATGATGTTGAGCAGGTGCGAAAGGATGAATAGTAGGCAGAAGGATTTATTGAAGATTTTGCTCGTTCATGAGGATGGGGCATTACATATAAAGGATTTGGCACGGGAAGTAAATTGTTCGGAGAAAACTGTACGGTTTTTGGTTCCAATCATGTTATATATTTTTTAAATGAAATCTATCGTTTTCAATTAAAACTACCTTACAATGCTCCGGAATAAATTAGAGTAGCATTTAATTGATATTTTACCATTTTTATATTAACCAAATATCACCCAAAATTTATTTTTTGGTAGTATAATGAAAGCGGTATATAATCTTTGTTAAGGAAAAATTCCCAACATTGATTTACGAATTAATCTATCAATCCGGGAATATTGGTTACAACATGAAAGGTCACTTGATTCAGCAGAATTTGACCTCTTATTGTAAACTAGTAACAAGGATAAGGGAGTTAGCTATAACTGTCTTATTATGGATGATGCCTATTTATGAGCATTGCCTTAGGAAAAGGTGACAAAAATGCATAAAGGAGAAAAACAATGGCTTTTAATAATTTGGTAGCACGTGTCGAATTAAAAAATATTTCATTTGGTGAAGTTGCCTCTGTTATAGGAAAAGCAGGAGGAGATATTATATCCATTGATGTTATTAGTTCCAGTGGGGAATCTTCCGTACGTGACATCACAATTGAAGTAAGTGATAAGCACGAGGAACAAGTTCTTGAACATCTAAGATCTACCTCAGGTGTAAAAATAATTAACGTATCAGATCGGACATTTCTTGCGCATTTAGGTGGAAAAATCTCGATTAAATCAAAGATACCTATCAAAAATAGAGATGATTTATCAAGGGTTTATACTCCAGGAGTTGCTCGTGTTTGTTCCGCTATTCATGAAGATCCGAAGAAAGCTTACTCTTTGACGATTAAACGAAATACTGTCGCAGTAATTTCAGATGGCAGTGCTGTACTCGGTCTTGGAGATATAGGACCGCTTGCATCGGCACCTGTTATGGAAGGTAAGGCGATGTTATTTAAGCAATTAGCGGATGTTGATGCCTTTCCAATCTGCTTGGATACACAGGATACAGAAGAGATCATTCAAACAATAAAAAATATAGCACCTATTTTTGGCGGGATTAATTTAGAAGATATTAGTTCACCACGTTGTTTCGAAATTGAAAAGCGTTTGACGGAAGAATTAGATATTCCAGTTTTTCATGATGATCAACATGGAACCGCAGTGGTTGTCGTTGCAGGTCTTTTAAATGCTTTAAAAGTTGTGGGTAAAAAGATGGAAGACGTTCGTGTGGTTGTGAATGGAATCGGAGCTGCCGGAGTAGCCATTTGTAAAATGCTTATTAATGCGGGTGTAAAACGTCTCGTTCCTGTGGACCGTGATGGGGCAATCGTAAATGGTGGAACCTATCCTTATCCAATGTGGCAATGGCTAGCGGAACAAGATCAAGTTGAAAAGCAAGAAGGAACGTTGAAAGACGTTATTAAGGATGCGGATGTTTTTATTGGCGTATCAAGAGGCGGTATTTTATCAGCTGCAGATGTTCAGAAAATGGCTGAAGATCCAATCGTTTTTGCGATGGCTAACCCTAATCCTGAAATTTCACCTGAGGAAGCTCAGGATCATGTAAGAGTATTTGCTACAGGACGCAGTGACTACCCTAACCAAATCAATAATGTGTTAGCGTTTCCTGGTATATATCGTGGAGCTCTCGACTGTCGGGCAACTTTAATTAATGAGCCAATGAAGCTTGCTGCTGCTCGGGCGATCGCATCGGTTGTTACGGAAAAAGAACTGAACGAGCAATATATAATTCCTAGTATTTTTAACGAACATGTCGTTTCGAAAGTACGTCAAGCTGTTGTACAAGCAGCAATCTTAACAGGAGTGAACCGTCGAATTCCTAAGGATTTTAGATAGTAAGAAAAGCGGAAGCGCCGCAGCTCTAGCGTACGGATTTCGTAGTCTTCGACCGATATAAAGGAAACCGTGCTGAGGTAATTCACTCGCTATTGAAAAATAGCTCTTCCATTTTTACCTGATGTTGACTTATCGACCGGAGGAGACGGAGAAATCCGCTAGCTGCTTGCGCTAGACAGTGTCTATTTTTTATTTTTCTTTAATATGGACAGCTATTGGACTTTACTAAATAGGAGAGCGAAAAATATGTCAATCACACAAAGTCAAATGCGTACTGAAAAGGATTTTTTAGGATCAAAGGAAGTTCCTGCTGAAGCTTATTATGGGATTCAGACACTCCGGGCAGTTGAGAATTTTCCAATCACTGGGTATCATATCCATGGAGAATTAATAAAGGGTATGGCAATCGTGAAAAAGGCAGCTGCACTTGCAAATATGGATGTTAAGCGTCTCTACTCCGAACTTGGAGAAGCAATTGTTAAGGCAGCAGATGAAATGATAGAAGGCAAATGGCATGATCAAATAATAGTTGACCCGATTCAAGGCGGAGCAGGAACATCGATTAACATGAATGTGAATGAAGTCCTTGCCAACCGTGCTCTCGAATTGCTTGGGAAAGAAAAAGGGGACTATTTCCATTGCAGCCCTAATACTCATGTTAATATGTCCCAATCCACAAATGATGCATTTCCTTCGGCGATTCATATTGCCGTGTTAAATCTTTTGGAAAACTTATTGGCTACCATGGAAGAAATGCGTGCAGTTTTTGATGAGAAGGCTCAGGAATTTAACCATGTCATTAAAATGGGGCGCACACACCTTCAGGATGCTGTGCCGATTCGGCTTGGACAGGAATTTGAAGCTTATAGCCGCGTTATCGGTCGCGATATCAAACGAATTCAACAATCACGTCAGCATTTATATGAATTGAACATGGGGGCAACAGCAGTTGGAACCGGATTAAATGCTTATCCGCGGTACATTGAATTGGTAGTAAAACATCTGGCAGAGATTAGCGGCTTACCGTTAATCGGTGCTGAGCATCTTGTTGATGCCACCCAAAATACAGATGCTTACACAGAAGTATCAGCAGCATTGAAGGTTTGTATGATGAATATGTCAAAAATCGCCAATGACTTGCGTTTAATGGCGTCAGGACCAAGAGCCGGATTAGGTGAAATCACACTGCCTGCAAGACAGCCGGGTTCTTCCATTATGCCTGGTAAAGTAAATCCTGTGATGGCAGAAGTAATTAATCAGGTGGCATTCCAAGTTATTGGCAATGACCATACAATCTGTCTGGCATCCGAAGCAGGCCAGCTTGAGTTAAATGTTATGGAGCCTGTTCTTGTATTTAATTTGCTGCAATCCATCAGCATCATGAATAATGCTTTCCGCACTTTTACTGACAATTGCTTAAAAGGCATACAAGCTAATGAAGAAAGAATGAAAGAGTATGTTGAGAAGAGTGCAGGACTCATTACTGCAGTAAATCCCCATATTGGGTATGAAGCGGCAGCTCGTATTGCCCGCGAGGCAATCTTAAGCGGTGCACCAATCCGGGATCTATGTTTGAAATATGATGTATTAACAGAAGAAGAGCTAAATTTGATATTAGATCCGTATGAAATGACACATCCAGGAATTGCTGGTGCTGAATTACTCGAACGAGATTAATACTTTAATAGGGAATTCCTAAATAAAAATTTGGATTTTTTAGGTGTCTTAGTTCATTAACTTGTCCTTCAACTTGGGTCCATTTAAGGCTGGATAATTTATAACTTTTTAATTACAGCCTCTTAAGTTGATATAAGAAACTGCAAACCAAAGCCTCAACCTTTTCGAGAAACTGTTAAGGCTTTGGTTTTTGTGTGCGCAAACGTATGGGTGCAAATACCCACTTTTTACTAGATTTTCAAATAGCTTATAATTATCAAATAATCCTAGTTATTTTAAACTAGAAATAATAGTGATATAATATAAGAAGGAAAAAATTGATGCAGAAATGGTGTGACTAGGTCGCGCCATGGCTTGCTGTGACGCTTTAGCAGGATAGCCTACATCCTTTCTGCAAATATAGGGAATAAGGATGAAAAAAATGAGCAACCGTGATACTAGAACAGACGTTATTTTAATTGGTGCCGGAATCATGAGTGCGACTTTGGGAACACTCTTGAAAGAACTAGTTCCGGATTGGAATATTACTGTTTTTGAGAAGCTCGAATGGGCAGGAGAGGAAAGCTCTAACGAATGGAATAATGCGGGAACAGGGCATTCTGCACTTTGCGAGCTTAACTACACCGTAGAAAAACCGGATGGATCCATAGATATTAGTAAAGCGATAAATATTAATGAACAGTTCCAGGTTTCAAGACAATTTTGGTCTTATCTTGTAAACAGTAATTTAATCAGTAATCCTCATGACTTTATTATGCCATTGCCTCATATGAGTTTAGTACAAGGGGAAAAAAATGTAGAGTTTTTGAAAAAACGTTTTGAAGCGCTTTCGAACAATCCTCTTTTCCAAGGGATGGAATTTTCTGATGATCCGGAAACATTGAAGGAATGGATTCCGCTTATTATGGATGGCCGTACATCGAAGGAACCTATAGCTGCAACCAAAATTGACACAGGAACGGATGTCAACTTTGGTGCTTTAACACGCATGTTGTTCGACCACTTAGAGAGTAAAAACGTTCATATCAAATTTAAACATAAGGTTAATGATATTAAACGTACTGCCGATGGAGCTTGGGAATTAAAAGTAAGGAACGATAGAGGCATTGTCGAACGCCATACAGCAAAATTCGTCTTTATTGGTGCCGGTGGCGGAAGCTTGCATTTACTACAAAAAACAGGTATTCCTGAAAGTAAACATATTGGAGGATTCCCAGTAAGCGGATTATTCCTAGTATGTAACAATCAAGAGGTTGTAGAGCAACATCATGCAAAAGTATACGGAAAAGCTGCAGTTGGTGCTCCTCCAATGTCTGTGCCGCATCTTGATACACGATATATCGACAACAAAAAATCATTGCTATTCGGACCGTTTGCCGGCTTCTCACCAAAATTCTTAAAAACGGGTTCTAATATGGATTTAATCGCATCTGTAAAACCGAATAATGTCTTTACGATGTTAGCAGCAGGTGCAAAAAACATTCCTTTAACAAAATATCTCGTTCAACAACTTATGTTATCGAAGGAACAACGTATCGAAGAGCTACGAGAATTTGTTCCTAACGCTAAAATTGAAGATTGGGATATCGTGGTAGCAGGCCAACGTGTTCAAGTTATTAAAGATACGGAGGCTGGAGGCAAAGGAACGCTTCAATTTGGTACGGAAGTTATTACAGGTGCTAATGGCACCATCGCTGCATTGCTTGGCGCTTCTCCAGGTGCTTCTACCGCTGTTCAGGTTATGCTTGATGTAATAAACAAATGCTTCCCGCAACATATGAAGGAATGGGAACCGAAAATTAAAGAAATGATTCCTTCTTATGGCTTGTCACTAAGGGAGCATCCAGAGCTTATCGAGGAGATTCATACTTCAACAGCACAGGCGCTTGGCTTAAGTAATAACGATGAGTCACAAAAGGAAAATGCATACGTATAAAATTGTTAAAAGGGCATCTTTATGGGTGCCTTTTTATTTTTATATAAAAATTGAAAAAGATATATTTCATGAATTTAGTTTTAAGCATTAGTTTTTAAAGCGTTATGGTAAAACATGTTATAAGTAATTTATTATCTTGTATTGAAAAAAGAGAAGTTCATCATAAGATACTTCTCTTTTTTTTAGTTAAATTTGAAAAGTGAACTCGGCTTATCCTATTTTCTTAGGTGTTGGCTAATGTCGTCGACTTATTTTCTAAATTAATATTATGAAATAATAATATGATTAGTAGTTTTTTCTTTATAGTCCAATTTTGCACAAAGAGCTGAACGAGATTTAATCCCTGTTTTGCACAAAAAGTATGGTGATATTTGGTCTCTACATTTTTAAAATAAAGAGTTATATTATATTCAAGCAATTGCTAAAAGAATAAAAATACTTTTTTGCACAAACTTCGTGCAAGGGAGGTATTTATCTAATGTCATTAGATCAGCGCAGTACCGCAATACTTTCATATTTAATTAAAGCGCAAACGTATGTCAAAGTTGAGGAAATAATTGAGAATTATCATATTTCCAGGAGAACGGTTTATTACGATATTGGAAAAATCAATGATTGGTTAAAAGAAAACGATTTACAACCAATTAAACATGTTCGTTCAGCAGGTTTCCTTATTGAAGAAGAAACAGCTAGAGAGATTCCTAATAAGTTAGGGACATTAAGAACATGGCATTATGAATATTCCGCGAAGGAGCGGAAAGCTTGGCTGGCTATTTATTTAATGGCGCGAGACAATCCATTGTACCTTGAGAATCTGATGGGGAAAATTCGTGTAAGCCGTAATACCACCATTGAGGATTTAAAAGGTTTAAAGCTGGAGTTGGACAGGTTTCATTTAACATTGGAATTTGATCGGAAATCGGGTTATGTGATCATCGGGGATGAAGAAGATAAACGAAAAGCAATCGTACATTTTCTTCAGCATGTTTTGCCAAACGAAAATTGGCAGTCGTTTTTAGCCAAAATTCCAATGATACTAAATAAGGATTCAAACCAATTTGCTTTTGAGAAATTGAAAGCGGTTCAGCAAATTGTAGGGGAAAGTGAACAGGAATTAAATATTCAATTTACCGATGAAATTTTGTACAGTCTTTCTTTTCGTCTCCTATTGTTTTGCAGGAGGGTTTCCCAAGGGAAGAAGATCAAGATAGATCCAATTGAAAAGGACGTTTTACGGGAAACGAAACAGTACGAAGCTGCACAAAAAATTGGAGATAAACTATCTGCCCTCTTTGAAGTTGATTTCCCGGAGGATGAAATTTTCTATATTACAAAGCATCTGTTGAGTTCAAGGGTTCAATTTTCAGAGGATATAGAGTCTGCTAAAAACAGCAGTGACTCGGAAATTCTAGCAAAAGTTGTTACACAGATGGTTACAGACTTTCAAAAGTATGCTTGTGTTTTCTTTAAGAACCGTCAAGAAATCGAAAAAAGCCTTCTTATCCATGTCCAGCCTGCATATTACCGTATTCGCTATGGTTTGGAATTTGAAAGTGATATGACCGAGTTTATTAAGGAACAATACCATGACATCTTTCTATTAACCAAAAAGGTAATTACTCATCTGGAAGCCGTTGTTGGAAAAGAAGTAAATGAAAATGAAATTGCCCTCATTGCCATGCATTTTGGGGGATGGATGAGAAAAGTGGGAGCCAAGCCTGCCGAACGAAAGAAAGCATTGCTTGTTTGCACAAACGGTGTTGGCACTTCAAGACTGCTCTTGCATCAATTGGAGGGACTTTTTCCCACAATAGATTTAATTGGCAGTGTTTCTTTGAGGGAATATGAAAAAAATCGATATGATGCGGATTTTATTATTTCAACAATTCCACTTCAGGAAAAAAGCAAACCGGTCTTTGTTGTAAATCCAATTTTAACAGAGGCAGAAATGGAAAGCTTATTAAAAAGAGTGAACGTCTACTTTGATCATAGTTCCAAACAAAGTTCTTCCGTTGATGTATTGATGGAAATCATTCAGAAACATACAACGATTATCGATAAAGAACTATTACAGCAAGAACTGAAACAATATCTTTATAAGCCTGAAAAGGTGGCAAAGGAAATAGGAAAGCCTTCTTTAAGCAGCATTCTTCAAATGAAGTATATTCAATTGAAAAAGGAAGTATCTGATTGGAAGCATGCTATCCAGACGGCAGCAGATCCTCTTCTTCAGGAAGGAGCAATATCAGAAGAATATGTTCAAGCCATGATACACAGTATCAATAAGATGGGGCCATACATTGTAATTTCACCGAAAGTGGCCATACCGCATGCACGACCTGAAGATGGGGTTAAAAAGCTGAGTATGAGTTTGTTAAAGTTATCAAAAGCAGTACCATTTTCGGAAAGTAGAAAGCATGATATCCAAATTGTGATTGTGTTAGCTGCGATAGATGGAGAAACTCATTTAAAGGCACTTTCACAGTTAACGGAAATGTTTTCTAATCCAGATAATCTAAATAAAGTACTAATAGCTAGATCTACAGAAGAAATATTTGATCTAGTTACTGCCTACTCTTTGTAGGAGAAGTTGTAGCAACAGTGAGGGGAATCCGTAATGAAGTTTTTAGAAAAGAATCTAGTAGAATTTGACGTTGATGTTACCTCTCCAGATGAAGCAATCCGAGCAGCCGGCAGATTACTTGTGGGCGAAGGATTGGTAGAGGAAAATTACGTGGAGGCAATGGTGCAATCTTATCATAAAAATGGACCGTATTTTGTCCTTGCCCCGCAAATCGCACTTCCACATGCAAGACCGGAAGATGGGGTAAAGGAAGCATCTGTTTCCTTTATACGATTAGCGAATCCCATTGTTTTTGGAAGCGCTACAAATGATCCGGTGAATTTGGTATTTGCTCTTGGGGCATCATCAAGCAATGAACACTTAGAGATATTGCAAAAATTAATGACCCTATTAAACAATCAGGATAACGTTAAAAGATTAGTGGAGATAACATCTTATTCGGAAATGGAACAATTATTAGGAGGAATGGAATCATGAAAATTTTATGTGTATGTGGATTAGGGCAAGGAACAAGCTTAATTTTGCGAATGAATGTAGACACTGTTTTACGTCAATTAGGGATTCAAGCAGATGTAGATAATACAGATGTATCCAGTGCTTCCAGCGAAAGACCTGATTTCATTATTACAAGCAATGAATTGGCTGAATCATTAGAAGGCCATCCTAGCAAAATAGTAATTGTAAACAATTACTTTGATTTAAATGAAATTAAAGAGGCGTTAGAAAGCCAACTTAACTAATATCCTTTAGGGGGAGGACAGCTATGCAAGTACTTACTTGGATCGCAAATAATATATTCGGTGTACCGGCGTTTCTAATTGGAATTATTGTTTTAGTAGGATTGTTGTTGCAGAAAAAAACAACTAGTCAAACGATAACTGGTACATTTAAGGCGATGATTGGTTTTCTAATCATCAATGCCGGCGCCGGTATTATTACTGGTGCATTAAATATATTCCAGCCAATGTGGGCAGAAGTATTTGGATTAAAAGCAGGCAGTTTAGGTCAGTTTATGGGGCAAACTGCATTTAATATAAAATTTGGTTCTGCTGTAACATTAGCGATGTTTCTTGGATTTTTAATCAACGTATTGTTAGCGCGTTTTACAAAGTTTAAATATATATATTTAACAGGACACATGATGTTTTGGACTACAACGATATTTGCCGGAATTATTGTAGAAACAGTAGGTTCCAGCCACGTATCTTTAGTAAAATTAGTCATTTTCTTATCTATTTTTATGGGCTTATATTGGACTTTCCAACCGGCACTTGTTCAACCATTTATGAGAAAAGTAACCGGCGGGAACGCTATCGCATTAGGTCATACGTCTGCAATTGTTGCGATTCTCTCTGCTTTACTTGGGAAAGTTTTTGGTAATAAACAAAACGATTCGGAAAAGATCAAATTACCAAAGGGTCTTGAGTTTTTAAGAGATTCTAATGTTATCACTGCTTTAACAATGGGTGTATTATTCTTGATTGGCGCCATTATCATCACTGTAAAAGGTACACCAGGATCCCATGCTTTAGTTAAACAAGCTGCTGGGCAAAACTTTCCTATGTACTCTATCATACAATCATTTACATTTGCAGGCGGTATTGCGGTTGTATTGCTTGGGGTAAAAATGTTCATTGGTGAAATTGTTCCTGCCTTTAACGGTATTGCAACAAAATTAGTGCCAGGTGCTGTCCCTGCACTTGATTGTCCAGTTGTGTTCACCTTCGCTCCAAATGCAGTTATTCTTGGGTTTTTAGGAGCATTCTTCGGTGCATTAATTTGGTTAGTTGTAATTGGAAATACCGTATCTTATGTGTTTGTTCCAACTATGATTGTATTGTTCTTCCATGGTGCAACCGCAGGGGTTTTTGGAAACTCTACCGGCGGTGTACGCGGTGCATTAATTGGGGGATTTGTAACATCTACCGTCGTTGCTTGGGGCCAATATATTATGGTTCACTTCTTGGTTTCCTCAACCATTCCTGATACAGCAATGTGGGCGGCCGATTGTGACATGTTTGTACTCGGACCAATTGTGAAGGCGCTTGCTCATTTACTCTTTTAATCTTATAACCTTGTTTTGAGTAAAGGGCTGGCAGTTGCCCTTTACTTATTTGGTGCGCCCAGCATGGGTGCAGTCTATAGGGTGAAAGTCCCGAACTGTGAAGGCAGAAGTAGCAGTAGCTAAACGCAAGGGTGTCTGTGGTGACGCAGAATCTGAAGGAAGCGGGCGGCAAATCTCCGGTCTGAGGGACACGAACTTCATATAAGGCTAGGTATCATTGGATGAGTTTGCCAAACAAAACGAAGTCCTTTCTGCCAAAGATGATACAGAGTAAATGAAGCAGATAGATGGGGAGAAAGACTGTACTCTTACCTGGGGAGGTCTGGCTGAAATGCCGAGCACACTCGGTAACTTACTTTGTGAAGGGTAATTGAACAGCCAGAAGTCAGCAGAGGTCATAGTACCTGACTAGCTTAAGATGGTTAGGGAAGGACTGAACATTTAAGGAGAATATACACTAGGCGTTCATTGTTTATGATGATACAGACAATCCAATTGGACTTACTTAAAGGA
Organism: Margalitia sp. FSL K6-0131; assembly: GCF_038008735.1. Classification (NCBI taxonomy): domain Bacteria; kingdom Bacillati; phylum Bacillota; class Bacilli; order Caryophanales; family Bacillaceae; genus Heyndrickxia; species Margalitia sp. FSL K6-0131. Next base: position 5,505,965 of record NZ_JBBOZS010000001.1, on the reverse strand, counting down.
GGAAGTGGTGAATTCCACAGGGGACTTTAAGAGGGTGGAATAAACAATGGCACAAATAGCACGTATATTCACGTGAAAGGATGTATCGAAATGATGGAACGAATACTGTCACGGGACAATCTACTTTCGGCATTGAAACGTGTCGAAAAGAATAAGGGTAGCCATGGAGTAGATGAAATGCCTGTAAAATCCCTACGAGCGCATATTCTACAAAATTGGCAAGAAATCCGAAATTCAATAAAGGACGGAACCTATGAGCCTATGCCAGTCAGACGAGTCGAAATCCCGAAACCAAATGGCGGCGTTCGTTTATTAGGTATTCCTACCGTGACAGACCGTTTTGTCCAACAAGCGATTGCCCAAATATTAACCCCAATCTATGACCCAACCTTTTCCGAACATAGCTATGGGTTTAGACCCAGAAGAAGGGCACATGATGCCGTTAGGGAAGCAAGGCAATATATAGAAGAGGGCTACAGATGGGTAATAGATATGGACTTAGAAAAGTTCTTCGACAAGGTAAATCACGATATGCTTATGGGACTCCTAGCAAAAAGAGTCAAGGATAAGACGATTCTAAAGTTAATTAGAAAATACTTAGAGTCGGGGATTATGATAAACGGTGTGGAAACTATCAGCGAAGAAGGTGTTCCTCAGGGTGGACCATTAAGTCCACTACTTTCCAATATCATGTTAGATGAATTAGATAAGGAACTAGAGGAAAGAGGACACAAATTTGTCCGCTACGCAGATGATTGTAATATTTACGTAAAAACCAAGAAGGCAGGTTTACGCGTCAAGAGTTCTATCACTACTTTCATTGAAAAGAAGCTTAAACTAAAAGTAAATGAAGAGAAAAGTGCGGTGGACAGACCGTGGAAACGAAAGTTTCTTGGATTCAGCTTCACATCAAACCGTAATCCAAAAATCCGTATCGCAAAAGAAAGTATAAAGAGAGCTAAAAGTAGAATAAAAGAACTAACATCAAGGTCAAAACCCATTCCATTGGAATTGCGTATTGAGAAACTAAATGAATACCTTGTTGGTTGGTGCGGATATTTTGCGCTGGCAGACACGCCAACTCCCTTTAAACAACTGGATGAACATATTCGAAGAAGACTCCGAATGTGCCTTTGGAAACAATGGAAACTACCCAAAACAAAAATTAAAAGGCTCATATCCCTTGGCGTTCCAAGAGAGAAGGCCCATGAATGGGGAAATTCTCGTAAGAAATATTGGCGCATTTCGAATAGTCCTATCTTACACACAACACTAAATCTAAAGTTTTGGAGAAATCAAAAGCTTAAAAGTCTGTTAGATAGATACAACCATTTGCGTCATACTTAAGTGAACCGCCGTATACCGAACGGTACGTACGGTGGTGTGAGAGGTCGGGGGTTAGTCACCCCCTCCTACTCGATTTTTAAATTTATTTTAGATGGAGGATGATCAGCATGAGTTTCGTTCGTACTTTAAAAGGTGATATTCAACCCGAGGAGTTAGGATTTACCTATTCCCATGAACATATTGTCTGCCGTCCGGCTTACTGGGCAGAAAGAGGAGCAGACGATCTATTGCTTGATGATAAGGAAAAATCAAAATTAGATGTTCAAGATTTTAAAAATCATGGCGGGCGTTCCATTGTGGATGCCACTGCCGTTGATTATGGCCGTGACGTGCAAGCAGTAAAGGAGATTTCCGATGAATTAGATATTCATATTGTTGGAACGGCAGGATTTAATAAAAGCTTCCTTTGGGATGCCAAAATAAAAGAAGAATTAAAGTCAATCATCGGAAACTACAATACTTACGCAGAATGGATAGATCGTGCAAGTATTAATGAATTAACAGAATTCGTTGTTCGTGAGGTAGAAGAAGGCTTAGAAGGAACACCTTTTAAAGCAGGACAAGTAAAATTTGGAACCGGCTATAATCGTATTACTCCTTTAGAAGAAAAAACATTGCGTGCTGTTGCACGTGCCCATCATGAAACAAAAGCTCCGATGCATTCCCATACAGAAGCAGGAACCATGGGGCTAGAGCAGATTGAACTTTTGAAAAGCGAAGGAGTCGACCTTCAATATATGAGCTTTGGCCACATGGATCGCAATCCGGATCCATATTATCACGAACAAATTGCCAAAACAGGTGCATTCTTGAGCTTTGATGGAATTGCCAAAATCAAATATGCTCCGGAAAGCACGCGCATTCATTGTATTTTGGAGCTTGTTAAAAAAGGGTATGAAGATCAAATCCTAGTAAGCGGGGATACGGCCAGAAAAACATATTACAAGCACTATGATTACGGTCTTGGGCTAGAATACATCATTGCAAAATGGGTGCCGCGTTTTATTGATGATGCCAACCGCCAAGGTTTTGACGGGGAAAATCTAATCCGTAAATTCTTTATCGATAATCCAGCACGATGCTTTGCTTTTAAAAAATAATAAGGGGGCTTTCAGCATGCTTTTTCAACAAGAAAATTCATTTGAAGTAAAAGAAAAAATTGAGAAAAGCTTGGTGGCCATTTTACCAATTGGTGCCGTAGAAGCACATGGTCCGCATCTGCCGCTTGGAACCGATAATTTCTTAGCTGAAAGACTAGCTGTACGTGTGGCTGAAAGTACCGGTGCTTTCGTTCTTCCAACCCTGCCTTATGGACAGGTTTGGAGTTTAAAAAACTTCCCCGGAAGCATCAACATCAGCAACGAATCGTTAATTAGCTTTATTTATGATATTGGTGTTAGTCTCTATGATCAAGGATTCCGAATTTTTGCCATGATTAATGGCCATTTAGGAAACGCAGTTGCCATGAAAGAAGCAGCTCGTAAGCTTTATGCTGGATATCCCGATTTTAAAGTTCTTTACCTCTTCTATCCAGGTGTAAGTAAAGTTACAGAAGAAGTTCGAGAGGCGAAATCCGCTCATTCAAGTTATTTTCATGCATGTGAAATTGAAACATCTTATATGCTTTATTTGGCAGAAGAGTATGTGGATATGTCCAAAGCCCTTCCAGAAGACCCGCAAATACCAATGAGTGCGGATGTAACCCCAACTCCATGGGAGGAGTTCACTACTACTGCGGTATTAGGCAATGCAACCCTTGCTACAAAAGAAAAAGGTGAAAAAATAATTGAAATCGCCATTAAAAATATGATTAAGCTGATTGAAGGTGCGAAGGATGGATTTAAAAAAGCTGAATAAATTGGATGACTTTTTACTATTTAATTTTCTTGCAAAAGATAAGCAAAATGCAGAAGAAATTATAAATGCTGGTCTTGGATTTGTTGTTCCCGGCATCGTATCTTCTGATTTTTCTAGAATAGAAGATGGAATAAAAAAAGTAGAAGAATTAAAAGAAGTTTCTCCTGTGGTCAGTATTGGCTTGGGGGATAATGGAAATCCCGCCAATTGGGACAAAGTCCTTCATATTGCTACTGGTTCTAACCCTGGGCACATTAATCAGCCATTTGAAAAATCAAGTTATTCTATAGGTTATTTAAAGGCAAAAGGGCTCGATCAGGCGGTAAATGGTCTTGTTTCTCCAGCCGGCAAGGTAGGATATGTGAAACTATCGGGCATTGAAATGAGAGTGGAAGATTTAGTAGATTTAGCTGTTTCGCTGGGAGTGGAATCTATAAAATTCATGCCTTTAAAGGGGCTTACACATCTAGAAGAGCTAGTCTATTTATGCAAAGTAGCTTCCGAAAAAGGAATCGTCTCTATTGAGCCTGCAGGAGGTATTTCAGCAGAAAATATTGTGGAGATTGTGAATGCCGTTAGAGGTACGGGTATTTCCGTTTTCATGCCGCACATTTTTGGTTCGACCATTGATAAAACAACCGGGAGAACCATACCTGAGGAAGTAGAAAAAATCGTTAGCCTGGTTAGGGGATGAGGATATATGTTATCAAACTACTTTGAAATAGCAAAAGAAAAGATTGAATTAGTAGAAAAAAATGAGATGGGCAATATGAAAAAGGCGGCAGAGAAAGTAGCAGAAGCCATCCGAAACGGCGGTATCATTCAACTTTTCGGATGCGGGCACTCTCATATTTTAACAGAAGAAGTATGCTATCGAGCTGGCGGTCTTGTTCCTATTAATCCTATCTTATATGAACCATTAATGCTTCATGAAGGGGCACTGCGCTCCTCCGAGTTAGAACGTCAAAATGGCTTAGCAGATGAATTTATGAAGGATCAAGACATCCGCAAAGAAGATGTTATGTTTGTTTTCTCCACTTCCGGGCGCAATCCGGTTCCTGTGGATGTTGCTCAAACAGCAAAAGCAAAAGGTGCATTTGTCATTGGAATAACTTCTTTGGAATATTCCCAGAGCCAGCCTTCCAGACATGAGAGCGGCAAACACTTATTTAATTCTGTCGATTTAGTCATTGATAATTATTCGCCTAAAGGAGATGCAGCCCTTTCTTATGATAAGGTCAGTGTTCCATTTGGTCCTACTTCAACAGTTGTTGGAGCGGTTATTATTAATGCCATCCTTGCTGAAGCTGTAAAAATTCTGGCTGACAACGGATTTGAGCCACCAGTATTTTTAAGCGGAAATATTGAAGGGTCAGATGAGCATAACCAAAGGTTAGTAGAGAAATACCGTGGAAGACTTGCTTTGTTGAAATAATTGATGTACCTAACAATAAGTAAATTATTAGAATAGTAATTTTAGAAGCATCATTGACTGAGTCGCCCCCTCCAAAAGTTATTTGTGCTTTACAATGGAAGGGGGCATTTTTATTTTTAGGTCTCCCGTAAGATAGGTAGGGTACAACAACGAAAGGATCCGCCGGATTTAATGATTTCTGTGATATCCACTTCAATAACTTGAAAGCCATGGTCACGAAGTTGCTGGTTTACCTTTTTGTTGACAGGCAAACTCAATAATCGCTTGTTTCCAATACTTAACATATTTGTACCCAATTGAAATTGTTCTTCTTCCGACACTTCAATTAACTCATAGCGAGAAGCAAAATAATCGATGTATTTTTTCGTTAATGCATTTGGATAGATAAGTGCAATATCAGGTGAAACGACATTAAATATACAATCCAAATGTAAGTATTTATCTTTAAATGGGATGGGAACCACATTAAATTGATTCAGAAGGCGCTGTAACTGATCTGCTGCTTTTTGATCTGTGCGGTTGCTCAGCCCCACATAAATGGTTTCCTGGTCAATCACAACATCTCCGCCTTCGATTCGTTCCTCGACTAAATTATAATAAGAAATTTCTTCATCCTCCAACCATTGCTTTAAAACGTCTTCCTCTCCTGCACGGACTTCTGTCGCCATCTTAGCAACAAAGATGGTTTGTCCCAGTGTAAAACCAATATCCCTAGTAAAGACTTGTTCAGGATATTTTTTATGATAAGGCAATAAAATAACCTCGATGTCATTATCCTTTAGTGTTTTGACCAATTCCCCGTGCTGCTCGAGCGCTCGTTCAATATGGATACCTTCATTCTTAAAATGCTCCTGGGTTTCATTAATAACTTCGCGGATTGTCATATATTGAGGCTGACAAAGGATTACTCGTTTTAATATGTCATACTCACTCATGCAAAAAGTCTTGCTGTTTGTCGTAGGGCTTTTTGCCATTTAATTGCCCTCCAGTCTACCTTTTTACATTAGGATTTCCTAAACTAACGTTATTATTTAGAAAATCTCATCCAAGTCGCTTTAATGAAAGAAACAAAAAGAAAAGGAGAGCAATGAACGTAATCAGCTCTCCTTTTCTTATATATTCATGTTATATTTAATTTCGAATGAGATAATCAAATGCGCCTAAAGCGGCAGTAGCACCTGAACCCATCGAAATAATGATTTGTTTATACGCGCTATCTGTACAGTCACCTGCAGCAAATACGCCTGGGATGCTTGTCGCTCCATGCTTATCTACAATGATTTCACCAAAGCGAGTGCGCTCAAGAGTTCCCTCTAACCAGTCGGTATTTGGCACAAGACCAATTTGAACAAAGACACCTTGCAATTCAATATGATGTTCTTCGCCTGTTTCACGGTCAACGTACGAAATACCGTTTACTTTGTCGGTACCCGTAATTTCTTTTGTTTGCGCGTTCTTGATGACTGTTACATTTGGAAGGCTGTATAGACGATCTTGTAATACAGAATCTGCCTTAAGCTCTGGTGCAAACTCAAGAACTGTTACATGTTTTACAATTCCTGCAAGGTCAATAGCCGCTTCAATACCGGAATTACCACCGCCGATAACAGCAACGTCTTTTCCCTCAAATAATGGACCATCACAATGTGGACAGTAGGCTACACCTTTGTTTTTAAACTCAGCTTCACCTGGGACTCCAATATTGCGCCAGCGTGCACCAGTTGAAAGGATAACCGTTTTACCCTTTAGAACAGCTCCATTTTCTAACTCCACTTCAATGAAGTCTTTCTTTTCTAGACGTTTAGCACGTTGTACATTTATCACATCAACATCATAATGTTTTACATGTTCCTCTAGACTTGCTGCGAGTTTAGGGCCTTCTGTGTATTTTACGCTGATAAAGTTCTCGATGCCTAGTGTATCCATAATTTGGCCGCCGAAGCGTTCAGCGACAATACCTGTTCGAATGCCTTTACGGGCTGCATAGATTGCTGCACTGGCTCCGGCAGGGCCACCGCCAACTACAAGCACGTCATATGGTTCTTTATCAGAAAGATCGGAGGCATCTGTAGTATTTCCCATCTTAGCAAGAATTTCTTCCAGTGTCATACGGCCACTGCCAAATGATTCTCCATTTAGGAAAACAGTTGGTACTGCCATAATGCCTTTGCTTTCTACTTCTTCCTTGAAAGCTGCGCCATCAATCATGGTGTGGCTAATACCTGGATTAAGAACACTCATGATGTTCAGTGCCTGCACAACATCAGGACAGTTGTGGCAGGTTAGACTTACGTAAGTTACAAAGTGATATTCATCTGAAATGCTTTTTATTTGATCGATTACTTTTTGTTCGATCTTAGGTGGTCTGCCGCTCACCTGAAGCAGAGCCAGCACAAAAGAAGTAAACTCATGTCCTAGAGGAATTCCAGCAAAAGAGATTCCTGAATCCTCCCCGACACGGTTTACACTAAAGCTTGGTGTTCTCTCCAATGTTGTTTTTTCTACTTTAATTTTAGATGACATGGTCGCTAGCTCATCCATTAGAGCTAGCATGTCACCGGATAATGAATCGGAGCCTGCACTGACTTTAAGCAGCACATCGTTCTCCAATAATTGAAGGTATTGATTTAGTTGTGCCTTAATATCTGCATCAAGTATCATTTGAAGCACTCTCCTTAAATTTTGCCTACAAGGTCTAGGCTTGGCTTAAGTGTTTCAGCGCCTTCTTTCCATTTTGCTGGGCAAACTTCACCTGGATTGTTGCGAACATATTGTGCTGCTTTAATTTTGTTAATAAGGGTGCTTGCGTCACGGCCAATGCCATCTGCGTTAATTTCAATAGCTTGAATAATACCATCAGGGTCAATAATGAAAGTACCGCGGTCAGCTTGTCCTAATTCTTCAATGAACACATCAAAGTTGCGGGAAAGAACATGTGCAGGGTCACCTATCATTGTATAAGTAATTTTACCAATTGCTTCTGATGTATCGTGCCATGCTTTATGTGTAAAATGAGAATCTCTTGAAACAGAGAATACTTCAACGCCAAGTTCTTGAAGGGCAGGGTATTGATCTTGAAGATCCTCAAGCTCTGTTGGGCAAACAAATGTAAAGTCTGCTGGGTAGAAGCAAACAACACTCCAGTGACCTTTCATATCTTGTTCGGTTACTTCTAAAAATTCACCGTTTCTGTAAGCTTGTGCTTTGAATGGTAGTACTTCTTTTCCGATTAAAGACATAATGTATATTCCTCCTAATATTTTGATGATTTATTAGTAATAACGAATAATAATTTGCTTTTAATTATGATTCGTTATTTATAATAATTTTAATACAAAAACTATTATTATATACTTTTTGTTGTTTTGTCAAGAAGAATGATTCTTATTCGAAATAACTATTTTTTTGTTATGATTGCTTTATTTACATAAATAAATGAGATTACCGCATATTTTCAATTGATATTCCAATTTCTCAATTAAAAGGTATATTAGGATAAATAATTGAGGTTCAACTAAATATATTGATAATAAACAAGAGGTTATCCATTATAGATAAGCCTATTAAGATGAACTACGGGGTATTTTGGATAAATTAGGGTAAAAAAGCTGCATCCATAATAGGTACGATAACATTTATGTCAGACGGTTTCTAAGCAGAAATTCGATTTTGTTCTGCTGCCTTTTTGGTACGTCCGATTGCCCATCCCTACGTAAGATCGTTTCCTGATCAAATACAAAATAACCGCCTACCATTCGTTTCTCGACTAAGTAATAGATATAAATGGGGAAATATTTAAAAACAAGAGGTGCTGTCAATTGATGCACCTCTTGTTTTTAAATATATATCATTCTGAAATGATTAGATTTGTCGGAGACTTTTTAAATTGATTGATCAAAACTTGATTTATGTTTTGATCTGTAATAATATAATCAATTTTTTCAAGTGGAGCTATTCCAATGGTAACATTCTTCCCAAATTTTGAACTATCAGATGCAACATAGATTTCATTAGATAATTCAATCATTTTCTTTCGAGTAATGGCTTCTTCAATATTGTAGTCAGAAATCCCTTTTTCGATTGTAATGCCACTGGCACAAATAAACGCCTTTTGAATGTTTAATTGATTAAAATTAAATAAATATTCATAGGTGACGACGGATTGTTCGTTTTTTCTTATTTTTCCACCTATGATAATCAGTTCGACATCACTATTCATTAGTTCAAGAATGATCGGGATGGAATTGGTTATTACTGTAAGGTTCTTTTTATTTTTAATATATTTTGCAATTTGAAAGGTAGTGGAGCCGCTATCTAGATAAATACAATCCCCATCGTTGATATATTCACTGCATTTTTGTGCGATGCTATTCTTTTCCTCTAGATGGCTGATCATGCGTTCATCTATAGTAGATTCTCCAAATTGCGATTCTATTAATTTAATTCCACCATAAATTTTCTTGATTTTCCCTTCCTTCGTAAGCTGGTTTATGTCTCTGCGCAATGTATCAACAGACACTTCCAATTCTTTCGTTAACTCCGTTATCTTCAATACTTTTTTTATTGTTAATAGATCCATAATTTTTTTTTGTCTTTCAAGAGGAAACATCTTCTTCACCCATTTTTAGTTAGCATTTTAATTTAAAGTGTACTGATTACTCATTCTGTTTTCAATATATTTACAAAAACAACATTAAATATTTAGCATATGTTAAATAAAATTTAGTCATAAATTGTGCATGATTTACTTAAAATTTATGCACAATTTACATACTATTTACATAATCATTAATTGAAATTTACATATAGTTTTTATACTTAAAATGTACTCAAGGAGGTGAACAGTTTGCTTAAATTGCAATACATAGGCAAACAATACAATCAAAAGGTCATTTTAGAAAATATCAATCTTGAAATTAACACAGGAGAAATCGTTTCACTATTAGGGCCAAGTGGCAGCGGTAAAACGACGTTATTAAATATTATCCTGGGCTTAACTAAAATGGATCAGGGGAAAATCATTTTTAATGATACGGATTTGAGTAATGTACCAATGAAGAAGCGAGGATTCAATATTGTCTTTCAAGATTATGCCCTTTTTCCTCACTTAAATGCATATGAAAATATTGTATATGGCTTAAGAAATAAAAAGGGATTGGTGTCAGAGAGAGAAATTCAGGAATATATCGAGTTTCTAGAGTTAGAACCTCATTTGAAAAAGAAAATAGGGGAATTATCAGGCGGTCAGAAACAAAGGGTTGCGCTTGCAAGAACATTAGTGACAAAACCGAAAATATTATTGTTAGATGAGCCTTTAAGTGCATTGGATGGGGTCATTAAAGAATCGATTAAGGAACGTATTAAGTCTATTGCGAAGGAATTTAAGCTTACAACTATTATTGTCACACATGACCCAGAGGAAGCATTAACATTATCAGATAAAATTCTCATTATTCATAATGGGAGCATTTCGCAGTTTGGAACACCTTATGAAATTATGAATCAACCAAGTAATGATTTTGTGAAGGAATTTATTCTCAAGCAATTACAGATTAAAAGACAAAACATTTATAACTTATTTGGTGAAAAGTATGCTTAATGTAAAACATGAAATGCGGATCTTTTTTTTCATTGTAATATGTGTATTTGCGGCCTTTCTTGTATTGCCTTTAATCAGTTTATTTGTTCGTTCCTTTGAAACAAATCACGGATTTGGAATCTCAAATTATGTTTCTATTATGTCTAACAAAGAACTAATAGAGTCGATTGGAAACAGCATAAAAATTTCTAGTATTACTGCTGTAATTACTACTATTTTAGCATTTGTTTTAGCCTATACCATCCATTGCACGAGAATCTACCGTCCGTTAAAAGCTGTCATTAAAACGGGTATTCTTATCCCTATGTTGCTGCCAACAATTACATATGGATTTGCTATAATGTATTCTTTTGGAAACCAGGGATTAATCACCAAACTTTTCGGGAGAAATTTATTTGAGATTTACGGATTTAAAGGATTATTAATCGGCTACGTGATTTATACATTACCGCCTGTGTTTCTGCTTATTAATAATTCCTTTACGTATATGGATAAAAAATTCTTTATCGTATCAAAGCTGATGGGGGATGGAGCGGTAAGAAGTTTTAGGAATACAATCATTCGTCCATTATTGGGAACTATAGGTGGAGCCTTCATTCTCTCCTTTATCTTGAGCTTTACGGATTTTGGGATACCTGCTTCAGTTGGGGGAACATATAATGTTGTTGCAACAGGGCTTTACCAAGTTATGCTCGGTTCTATTCCAGATTTTAATAATGGTGCAGCCATAGCGGTACTGATGTTATTTCCAGCTATGTTTGGGGTTTTACTGTTAACTTATCTTGATAGATATAATTTTCATTACGATAAATTTGCTGATATAGAGTTAGTTCAGAATAAAAGTAGAGACATTTTCTTAGGATTGATATCTTCTCTTATTTTAATTGGAATGGTTGCTATTTTTGTCGTCATGTTTGTAGCACCGTTGGTAGTTAGTTATCCATACAATCTTATTTTTACATGGAAGCATTTTTCTGATGTTTTTCAATCGAGCGATTTAGTAAATGTTTATAAAAATTCATTATTAGTAGCTGTCTGTACTGCCATATTTGGTACGGTTATTGCCTATTGTTCAGCTCTTTTGAATGTACGCACAACTATTAAAGGTAAATCAGCAATGGATATTATTTCAATGATTACAAATACAGTACCGGGTATGGTATTAGGCTTATCTTATTTATTTCTTTTTAATAACAGCAGTTTAAAAGGGACATTTTTCATCATTATCCTATGTACAATTGTTCACTACTTTACGACGCCTTATTTAATGGCGAAAAATTCCCTAGCTAAAATGAATCCATCTTGGGAAACGACTGGAGAACTATTGGGTGATAGCTGGTTATCAACAATCCGACGTGTCATCATACCCAATTCGGTATTAACCGTAATCGAGATGTTTAGATACTATTTTATCAATGCAATGGTAACCATCAGTGGAATTATCTTTTTGGTTACAGCCCAAACTTCAGTAGTAGCAAGCAAAATTAAGGAATTGCAGCATTTTGCTAAATTCAATGAAATCTTTGTTTTATCTATACTCATCTTTTGTACAAATTTATTGGTTAAATTGCTTTGTGATTTTTTTCAAAAACGACAATTAGTGGATCGTTAATGAGTGATTCTTTAATAAAAAAATTAAAAGTGAGGGATAGTGTATGTTTAAAAAGCTTAAGGGAATATTGCTGTTTCTTGTTGTAGTAGGTTTAGTAATTTCGTTAGTTGGCTGTAATCATTCAACAGATGCAGCAAATGCTGAAGTAAGGAAAGTGGTTATTTTAACGAATGGTGATGACGAAGCAGTTGCAGCGATGGAAAATGCATTAAAAGGAGCAGGGTATGAAGGAAAATATGTAGTTCAATCTTTGGGTACTTCTGAATTAGGAGGCAAGCTAATGGCAGAGGGAGATAAGATTGATGCTAATTTAGTTACCATGAGCTCTTATTTTGTACAAAGTGCTCAAGAAAAGCACAATATGTTTAAAGATTTATCATTCACAACCAATGCGTTAGAAAAATATCCGTCTTATTATACGCCGATTTTAGCTAATACCGGTTCCATTTTCATCAATACAGAAGTCATCAAAGAAAAGGGATTACCAATGCCAACTTCTATTAAGGATTTAACGAAACCGGAATTTAAAGGCCTAGTGTCAATTCCAAATATTATGGACTCTTCAACAGGTTGGTTATTAGTCCAAGCCATTATTACTCAATATGGAGAAAAAGCAGGGAAGACCATTCTACATAAATTAATTGCAAATGTTGGTCCACATCTTGAAAGCTCTGGTTCAGGTCCTATTAAGAAAGTACAAGCAGGAGAAGTTGCCGCAGGTTTTGGACTTCGTCATCAAGCGGTATTAGCGAAGGAACAAGGTGCACCAATTGATTATATTGATCCAACGGAAGGTAATTTCTCTCTTACGGAATCCATTGCAGTTGTGAAAAAAGATGATGCAACTACAAAACTAGCAATGAAAATGGCCGAGGTTATCATTAAAAATGGCAGAAAAGAGCTATTAAACTATTATCCAGTTGCCTTGTATAAGGGAGAAACAATTAGTGACGTTCATAAGCCTGCTCATACTAAAAAATTTGAAAAGCCATTAACCGTTGATCTATTACAGCAGCACCAACAGTTTTTTAATTCAGCAAAATAAAGGGATGAAGGAGCGTAGGGAACATGAATAACTATAAACTTTTGACACCAGGTCCATTGACTACTACTAAATCTGTTAAAGAGGAGATGCTTTTTGATCGTTGTACTTGGGATCAAGACTATAAAGATATTACGCAAAAAATAAGATCACAACTTCTTGCACTTGCAGGTGCTACGAACGAAGAGTATACCGTTGTATTAATGCAAGGAAGTGGTACCTTCGCCGTTGAATCTGTAATGAATACTGCTATAACGGATCATGACAAGTCATTAATCATTACAAACGGTGCATATGGTGAACGAATTGTAAAAATGGCGAAATACATTGGTCTTACATTCAGAGAGTATAGTATTCCATATAATGAATATCCAAATGAAGCGGAATTAAGGAGTATTTTAGATGAAGACCAAGAAATTACACATATAATTATGGTTCATTGTGAAACAACGACAGGGATATTAAATCCGATTGAAGTGGTTGCAAACCTGTCCAAGAGTTATGGTAAAACACTAATCATTGATGCAATGAGCAGTTTCGGTGGAATGGAAATCAATGTTCCTGCCCTTGGAATTGATTATTTAATAAGCAGCGCCAATAAATGTATTCAAGGTGTGCCTGGATTTGGTTTTGTCATTGCAAAACTGGAGAAACTATTAACTTGTGAAGGGAATTCTCGAAGTTTATCACTAGATTTATATGATCAATGGAAGGAAATGGAGAACGACGGGAAATGGAGGTACACTTCACCAACACATGTAGTTGCGGCTTTTTCAAAAGCAATGGATGAATTAATAGAAGAGGGCGGCATTCCAGCTAGACATGCGCGCTACCAAAATAATAATCGAATTTTAAGAGAAAGACTTGAAAAAGTAGGAATTCATGCCTATATCGCGGAAGAAAAACAATCACCGATTATCACTACCTTTCTTTTTCCAAACGAACAATTCAATTTTGAAGACTTTTATTCCTATGTAAAAGAGAGAGGTTTTGTCCTCTACCCAGGAAAGTTAACGGATGTAGATACATTCCGTATTGGGAATATTGGTGAAATTCATGAGGAAGATATACAAACATTATGTAATATTATTGAAGAATATATGGGAGTGATGGCCAAATGATTAAGATTGAAGGAGTCATTTTGGATTGGGCAGGGACAACAGTTGATTTTGGTTGTTTTGCACCTGTAAATGTTTTTATGGATATATTTAAAAAAGCAGGTATTGATGTAACAATGGAGGAAGCAAGAGCACCCATGGGAATGCTTAAGATAGACCATATTCGCGCCATGTTGTCGATGCCAAGAATTTCTGCTTTATGGAGTGGAAAATTTGGAAGAGAGTTCAATGAAAAAGATGTTGAGAACTTATATGCTGAATTCGAACCTTCACTCATGTCTTCTTTAATAGATTATACAGATCCAATTCCAGAGGTTATAGAGACTGTACAAACATTAAGAAGCCAAGGTTTGAAAATCGGTTCAACAACAGGATATACACAAACGATGATGGATGTTGTTGTTCCAAATGCATGGAAAAAGGGTTATAGTCCAGATTTTTATATTACTCCTGACCAAACAAATTCTCTAGGTAGACCCTATCCATATATGATTTATCGAAACATAGAAGCATTGAATTTATCGGCATCATGGAAGGTAGTAAAAGTCGGAGATACAATCTCAGATATAAAAGAGGCGGTTAATGCAGGAGTTTGGTCAGTAGGTGTTATTATTGGCAGCTCCGAAATGGGACTAAGCATAGATGAATTTAATGCTCTATCCGAATCAGCTCAAGAGAAAGTCATCTTGAGAACGGAACAAACCTTTTTACAAAATGGGGCTGATTTTACAATCAGGTCAATGAGCGAACTGCCTCCATTAATTGAAAGAATTAATCGCCTTATTTCAGAAGGTAAGAGGCCATATGTAAAAATGATGTAAATAAAGCTTTATGTGGTATAGAAGCTTTATCTTTTCGTTGATATTCGAAATACTCACTTCTATAATGAAATGGTTAACCATTATAGAAACGAGTGTGGAATGGCAATGGCTATTTTAAAAAATGATTGGGCACCTTTACTTGAAGAAGAGTTTGAGAAACCGTATTATCAACATTTAAGGAAGCATTTGCACGAGGAATATCAAACGAGAGTGATTTATCCGGACCGTTATGATATATTTAACGCGCTTCATTTAACTTCGTATAACGATACGAAAGTCGTCATTATTGGTCAAGATCCTTATCATGGCCCGGGTCAGGCCCACGGATTAAGTTTTTCTGTTAAACCTGGAGTTAAAATTCCCCCATCATTACAAAATATTTATAAGGAACTGCATACTGATTTGGGATGCTATATCCCCAATAATGGTTACCTTGTAAAGTGGGCCGAGCAAGGAGTTTTAATGCTTAATGCAGTTTTAACCGTCCGGGCGGGAACCCCAAACTCTCATAAAGGTCTTGGTTGGGACATTTTTACTGACAAAGTTATTGAAACATTGAATCAAAGGGAGACACCAGTTGTGTTTATCCTTTGGGGGAATTTTGCTCAGGCAAAACAACAATTGATTACCTCATCCAGGCATTTCATTATTAAGTCTCCTCATCCAAGCCCGTTTTCAGCAAATCGAGGATTTTTTGGCAGCAGACCAATTTCCCGGACAAATGCTATTTTACGGGAAATTGGGATGGAGGAGATTGATTGGCAAATACCAAATTTATAGATTGTTGTTTTTTGAGCAGGTTTATTCCTGATAAATGAAAAAATAATTCCCATGCTTACAACAAGTAAGGGAATTATTTTTTTTTTTTCATCTATTTATTAACATTAACGGTTTTTAACAGGCTCTGCGTATATGATATATCGCCATGGAGCATTCCCTACAAACAAAAAGGGATAACAAGTTGCAAGCAATAAACTATCCTCTCAACATCAAGTTTAATAATCGAATGTTGATTTTATCGTTTTATCTTCAAAATGTACCATAATTCATCTTTATTTATTTCCTATCCATTTAATTACCTGTTTATTCCTATCTTCGAATTTATTATAAATATTTTAAAAGATTTTACTCATTACTAATTTACAAATGTAGGAGATAAATATTATCCTTTCTACTATGTGTCCCTATATTATTGTGAGGGAAAATTAATGAAGGCAAAAATAGGGGCAACCGGTGTGACCTAATTTCTACTTGTTTCGTTTACAGATAAGATTAATGGAAATTTTTTTGAAAAAGATGCAAGAAATTGTAGATTATTGTATAGCATAATTAATTTGTAGGATATAAACCGTGAAACAAGATAGACAATAGAAACAAAAATATGAAATAGTAGTCTAGTTATTGCTAACTAAAGAAAAAAAATTTCTATTTGAGGGTAAGTTACAAAAGGAGAAGCAGAGGGAGATTATTTTATTGAAATAATGTTTAGTTACACTAATTTGGATACATTTGGTTTGTAATATTTTTATGGATTGGAATACCCTTCTATCTGGATTGAAAACTTTGACAATGCATCAAGTATATGAAAAACTGATTATCTTAAAGGAGTGGAAAACAATCATCATGGAAGGAAGTTATAACATTTATATCGTTATACTATCTATAGTTATTGCGATATTAGCATCGTTTTCAGCTTTAAATATAGCGGCAAAAATTTCGCATGCAAATGGGAAGAGCCGATGGTTTTGGCTTATAGCAGGTGCGTTGGTTATGGGAAGCGGCGTTTGGTCCATGCATTTTGTTGGAATGCTAGCTTTCCATTTAAATGCTCTTGTAAAATATGACGTTGGATTTACTTTGCTCTCTATGTTAGCAAGTGTCATTTCCTCTTTTATTGCATTTTATATCACCATGCCAAAAGACATTAACAGGTATCAACTGGTTATTGGCGGATTTATTATGGGAAGCGGTATCGTAACGATGCATTATGTAGGAATGAAAGCAATGATTATGCCAATGGGGCTTAGTTATGATAAAACTTTGTGGATATTATCGGCAATAATCGCTTTTGTTGCTTCTTATGCTGCGCTATTTTTATTTCTTCGATTTCGAAATCAATCCTCATCCAGCTGGCTGAAGTGGTTGTCCGCCGTCGTTATGGGCTTTGCTATTTGTGGTATGCACTATACTGGAATGAAGGCTGCAAGATTTCATCATGTTTCGGGTATGATGATGGAACAAAACCATTCAATGGATTTTTTTCTTTTATATGGCGTTACAGTAATGATTTTTCTTATTTTATTCATTTCATGGGGTGCAATGTTTTTTGATCGGCATGTGCTGGAGAAGCTCGCTTATCAAGATTCCATTACAGGCTTGCCCAATCGTAATGAAATGAACCGCTTTTTTAATACATATGTCGGAACGGAAACGATTGGCGTTTTGTTTTTGGATTTGGATCAGTTCAAAGCTATTAACGATACACTTGGTCATGATGTTGGAGATTTACTTGTACATGAAGTAGGGAATCGCTTGCGGAAATTCATTCGAAGGGATCAGCAAGCATTTCGCATTGGAGGAGATGAATTCTTAATTATTTTAAAAGATTGTAGTTTGGAAAAGGCCGAAAAGCTGGCAAAACAGGTGTTGCAAAGTATTAAAGAGGTTTATCGGATTAACGGAAATGAGTTATATGTGACGGGGAGTATCGGCATAAGCATCGGTTCGATTCAGGAATTAAATCGTTCAGAATTGTTAAAATCAGCTGACACAGCCATGTATAAGGCAAAGGGATTAGGAAAGAACCAGTATTGTGTTTATACCAATGAAATGGGGATTCAAGAAGTCAGGAAAATGGAATTAGAAAAGGATTTGCAAAATGCACTTGAGCATAACCAATTCTACATCGTTTATCAACCGAAATGGAACGTCAAAACCAATAAGTTATTTGGATTTGAAGCGTTAATCCGGTGGAATCATCCTAGATTGGGAGTCGTTTCACCTGGAGAATTTATTCCGATTGCGGAAGAGAGCGGAAAAATTATTCCAATTACTAGGTGGATAATAGAAGAGGCCTGTATGCAATGCAAATCTTGGCAATCTCAAGGACTAGTACAGCCTGTTTCTGTCAATTTGTCCGTTCGTCTTTTTGAAACGGATCAATTAACAGAGTTAATCGGGAATTTATTAGAAAAGGTAGACTTGGACCCGCATTTTCTTGAACTTGAAATCACGGAATCTATGGTTTTTTACGACATAAATGATATTATTCGACAACTGGAAATTATTCGTGATATGGGAGTTAAAGTATCAATGGATGACTTCGGAACAGGATATTCTTCAATCGGTTTATTAGATAAGATACCTATGGATGCCATTAAATTAGATCGGTTATTTACATTTGATTTAGACAATCCTAGCAAACGCGCGATCATCCAAGCGATTATCTTGATGGCTGAAAATCTTCACTTAGAAGTAATTGCAGAAGGTGTTGAACAGCAGGAACATATTGATTTGTTGACTCAGCTTGGATGTTACGTTATGCAAGGTTTTTTCTATGGAAGACCGATGGAGAATAAAGAGATTTCAAAATATGTGAAAAGAGATGTTACGGTTTAAGTAACACCTCTTTTTTTAAATTAGAGTTTACCTATATAAGTTAATGATTTTAAATCCGCAGAATCAGCCCCACCATCTAATATTTTGCGAACATCATTTAAGGTAGTATTAATATCTACTGATTCTCCTTTTATTCCGGAGTAAGTTTCTGCTACATAAAAAGGCTGGGTAAAATATGCTTCTAATCGTTCTCCTCTATGGTAGGTTTCTTTTTCAGCTGTTGGAATTGCCTCAAGTCCTCTTACATTCACTAACGAGCGTAATTCTCGGTAACGACGCAACAGTTTTTGGGCTCTTTGTTGAATAAAAAGATGGTTTTGGTCTAGATGTGCCCCCTCCAAAACAGATGATGTAGAGTAAATTGGGTTTATGGCAGGGAAGCTATGGCGTGCTGCGAGGTCTGCGTCAAAATACAATAATGTTTCCAAAGGACCATAAGGAAGATCTTCATCAACCACCGCCCCTTTTAAATCAAGCAGAAATGTGGTTACTGTTTGAATATTTGCAGTATGTAATTGGTCTTGGAGATTAAATATTTCCCCTGTCAGTACATGAGAGCGATCCGCGGTAAAAATAATATCTTGATTTGCACCTAAGGTGATGATTTGCTCATAAGCTTTTTCGATAGAGTCCACTACGACATCCGCATATTCCGTAATATCATTTAATTCAGGATGGTTTTCTTCGGGTTTTAGTAAAATAACGGAATACCCATCGTTCTTGAGTCTATAGAATAATTCTCCAAGTAATACCAGCTGTCCCATGCCAGGACGAGCTACTAATCCGACTGTTCCTCCCTTGGCAATAGGTGCAAATAAATCTAATGTTTTAATTTTAGTTTCAATCATCTCGACAGACTCTCCTCTTAATATCAACTCATCTAAACTGCATTGGGCTAATGATGCGAGGGCAACTAATGTCCGTACTTCAGCACGTTCAATTGGAATTTTCCCGGTACACAGATTGGATACGGTGGCTGGACGTAAGCCCATTGATTTAGCTGCACTCGTAAGGTTTGGAACTCTCCTTCGCAATAATGAAACGTTTAACCTCAAATTATCCAATATTTACACCTCCTTACTTTAGGTGGTAATATATATTACTCTGAGGAGCAATAAATAATTACTCTATAGAGTAATTATTTTTACTTAAAATAAGATAATTGAAAATGAAGTCTTAATTGTAATAAAAAACGGGACAGAATTCTGTCCCGTTAGCATATGTAATTAAAGTGCTCCTTTAATCACCTTTTTATAATAGAGAACTGATAGTACCCCGAAAATGGAGTATAAGACAGTGTATAGAAGCATGACCGCAATCATTGGTGTCCAGAGTTCGGTGCCAAATAGGAACCAGCCGGATTTTACAGCAAAATAACTATGGAGAAGTCCGATGGCTAAAGGGATACCAAAATTAAAGATTTGCTTTGCTTGAATACCTTTTAATAAATCTCCTTGAGTGAAACCAAGTTTTCTCAGAATGGTATAGTTTGGCCTTTCGTCTTCACTTTCATCCATTTGTTTAAAATAAAGAATGCATCCAGATGTGATTAAAAAGGTTAATCCAAGGAAACCAACGATAAACATAGCGAGTCCCATGATTTGTTTCTGGCTGTTGCTTATTTCATAACGAGATAGATTATCGGACTTCTCATTGAGGCGCAACTTATTGAAAATGTTATCTGCCTTTTCAATATTGTCTCTATCCTTTATATCAATTCCAATATAAAGAGATTTTTTTTGAATCTTAGGATTAAGATCTGTCTTTAATTGCTCAAAAACGGTTTTGTCTACAACGGCTACTGGTAAACTTCCACTCGTGAAATTGTATGGAAGAATCGATTCGTCTATTATTCCTGAATATTTCAGAGTATAGGTCTGGCTTTTTCCACGTAGTTTAATATGTCCGGAATCTTTGAAGGATATCACTTTTCCAAGTACACCGCTATTCCCCATAAAGATGGATTCATCCTTTGACAAATGGAGGTTGGATACCGCTTCGTCACTGATGACAGCTAGAGTCATAACATTCGGATCAAAGTTAAGTTCTTTTAAACTTGTCTCCATGATATCCTTAACATTAATATCAGCATAAAGGACAGGGATCCTTTTTTCATTATAAGGAATATTCTTTGCCGATAAAGCGTCCTCGAACTGTTTAGCATCCTTGCTGGTTGTCATGGAAAAATTGGCCGGAGCATTGTTTTTGGCGCTTTTCTCTGCTGAATAGTAAGAAATATAGCTTAATGATAAAAGACCAATGGCAAGCGCAGACACGGTTGTAATAATTGTTAATAATAAGGCGTTTGATTTCATCCGAAACATAATGGATGATAACGATAATACCTCATTAATATTTAAATAACCACCTTTACTTTTCCTAACCATATTGGTGATGAATGTAACAGAGCCTTTATAAAATAGATAGGTACCAATAATAACGGAACCAAGAATAAAAATCATGGCGATAAATAATTCATTTATAGTTGTAAAGTTACCGCCGAATAATTTCGATGAGACATAATAGCCCGAAACGATGAAAACAATGCCGATTACCCCGATAATCATTTGAAAAACGCTTATCTTTTTAACTTTTCCTTCTGTTGAGGAAATTACCCTGAATAAGGACAGGATTGTTTGTCTTTTAATATAAACATAGTTTATCAACAAGATAACCAAGTAAATGACACTGAAGACGATAAGAGTTTGAATCATTGCCTCAATGGAAAAATGAAGGGTTGCATTCGTTCTTACACCCGTAATTTTAAATAATATCATCATGACTAATTTTGAACAGGAAAACCCTATAAAAGTTCCAATTATTAGGGAGCCGTAATAAAGAAGGAAGTTTTCGGCACTCATAAGGCGGAATATTCCAGTCTTTGTCATTCCAATCAACTGAAATAAACCAATTTCTTTGCTGCGGCGTTTCATAAAAAGCTTATTTGCATATAAAAGAAAGATAGCAACAATTGCAACTAGCAGAATGGATGCTGCTTTCAATGCTGCAGCTCCTTTAACCGAACCTTTTGCTTCATCCATAGATGGATCATATTGCAGTGTGACAAATGCGAAATACAGGGCGACACTAAAAATTAAAGCAAAGACATAGAGATAATAATTCTTAACATTCTTTTTTAGGTTGCGAAGCATGAGCTGATTAATACTCATTTTGTACACCACCTAATACAGCCTGTGTTTTCATGATGTCATTAAAGAATTGTTGTCTAGTTTCTTCCCCTTTATTTAGCTGTGTGAAGATTTTTCCATCTTTAATAAAAATAACTCTGCTGCAATAGCTCGCCGCGACTGGATCGTGTGTAACCATGAGAATCGTAGCTTTACGCTTCTCATTTAAGCTACTAAGCTTATTTAATAAGTCAGAAGCAGATTTTGAATCGAGTGCACCGGTTGGCTCGTCCGCAAAAATAATGCTTGGTTCATGAATAAACGATCTAGCAGCAGAGGTGCGTTGTTTCTGACCGCCGGAAATTTCGTTTGGATATTTATCTTTGATTTCATAAATACCGAGATCAGTCGCTACCTCTTTAAATTTTTGTTCTGCTTCTTTTTTCGGTACCTTTGTAATGGATAAAGGTAAAAGGATATTTTCTTTGACGGTCAGAGTATCTAGTAAATTATAATCTTGAAAGATAAAGCCCAAATGATTTTTTCTGAATCCGGCTAATTGTTTTTCTTTCATCTGAGTCATATCTTTTCCTTCAATTCTAATGGTTCCATTACTCACTCGATCGATGGAGGAAAGGACATTAAGTAAGGTAGTTTTTCCAGAACCGGACGGGCCCATGATACTGACAAACTCCCCTTTGTATACACTAATATCGATACCCTTTAATACTTCCTGTTTATTGAATTTATTTCCGTAGATTTTATATATGTTCGTTGCATCTAATATTTTCATATTGACTCGCTCCTTGGATTTGATAGTTCTATTATAAAAGAGCCATTATTTTGTTATCCTTCGATTGAACGAACAAATGAGAAAAGCATGTGACATTTTTGTCACATGCATGAAATTTGGTGAAACTCATTTTTTCTTGGGAAGGCTAATATAAAAGTCGTTCCTGTTCCTGGTTTTGACTCCACATTTATAGAAATGGACAGGGATTTCGCCGCTTTTTTTGCTAAATAAAGTCCCATGCCTGTTGCAGCATGATCTTGATGGTCAGTAGTGGAGGTAAAGCCTTTTTCAAATATCCGCGGTAAGTCCTTTGGGTCAATGCCGCGTCCAAAATCTTCGACCTCCAGATATACCTGTTTATTAATTTCATAGGTTTTAATGTAAATATCGGATGCATCGCTGTATTTTATAGCATTTGTTAATAGCTGTCTGATGATAAAGGCTACCCATTTTCCATCACTAATCACTTCGGGAACTTTTAAATCCATATCAAATCCAATGCCTTTTTGCATACACCATGATTGCAATGTTTTTATTTCCTTAACCAATATTGAGTGTAAATCCACTTTTTCGATATATAAATCGTTCTTCATAAATGGAATACGCTTTTGATGAAGCTGAGTGTCAAGCAGCAAATGGATACGCAGCCATTCATGGGTTAATTGCGCTTTTAGCTTTTCATCTTCTATTCGATCTATAATTAAATTCATTGCGGTTAAGGGTGTTTTTACTTCGTGAATCCAAGATAATAATTCATCTTTTTCTTTTTCCAATGACATTAGATGCAGGGAGGTATTCTTTTTCAGCTGTTCGGTTTGGTTTGTCATACTATCTTCGATTATTTTTTCAAAGGGGCTTTCTGCTGCGGTTATTCTAGATAGATCGAGATCAGCCTCCCACTCATCCATGCTCTTATAGAACTTCGTTTCCTTTTGGTAGCGCATGACAATGAATAGGATAAAAATGATAAAAGATAAAAAGACCATATATAGAATGGACGTTAGCGGGATTGCCGAATCAATAAAAGCGACAAAGACAAATAGTAATTGCAAAAAGAGAAAGAGAGAAATCCAGCTCCATCTTTCGATTAAATATTTTCTAAGCATATGAAATTCCCTCTTCAATTGCTATATAGCCTTGACCAACCTTTGTTTCAATATAGCGTCCTAAGCCAAGCTCATCTAATTTTTTTCGCAAACGGTTTACATTCACTGTTAAAGTATTATCACTAACAAAACGCTCATCTTCCCATAAGCTTTTTATTAGTGCCTCTCTGCTAACAATTTTATTTTTTTGTTCAATCAACTGTTTTAATATGAATATTTCATTCTTTGTCAGCTCTATAGATCCCAGTTCATTGGCGACTATGTTTTTTTCGTAATCAATCGCAGCCCCGCACCAGGTTTTAAGGGAAACCTCTTCTGTATTGTAATTATATACACGACGGAGGATTGCCTGGATTTTTGCAATGAGTACATCAAAATGGAAAGGTTTTTGGATAAAATCATCCGCTCCGAGCTGCATAGACATGACCATATCAGTAGGATGATCACGTGAAGATAAAAAAACGATGGGAACCTTCGAATGGGCACGAATCATTCGGCACCAATGAAAGCCGTCAAATTTGGGCAATTGGATATCAATAATGACTAAATCCGGTTTTATTGCTGTAAATTCCTGCATAACATTACTAAAATCCATTATTCCATATACTTCATAAGACCAACTGGATAACCGATCTTTGATTTCCTGAAAAAGAGTAGCATCATCTTCAATTAGTAAAAGTTTAAACACTAATATCACCACACGATTTGTATTTCTTTAAAAATATTGTATAGTAAATCCTAATTTGGTGCTATTAGGGTTTTCATTAATGTCGTTAGTAGGAGGCATGTGAAGAGATCGATGTTCCATACAGCAATTGTAAAGGAAGAAAGGTGAGTGATGAAAAAAGTCAAATTCTATTTGGAAGCGTAATGCAATGAAGGACAATTAAATGTCTTTGATGAAGAGAAATGTCCTTCATAGAGTGAATGAAGGACAGTCTGATGGTTTAAAGGAAAGTATTTGTCATTCATAAAGCATATGAAGGACATTTTGCGGAATTAAAAAGAAGTATTTGTCCTTCATAAGTCCGATGAAAGACGTCCCAAAGATTTATAAGCAAATTTTGTCATTCATAACTTGTTAAAGTTAGCCTGTTTACAAGTTAATTGAGCTCCAGCTACTCCTGGAAAAGTCTTTATTTCACAGTCTCCCTCTATTAGCAATAGCAACAATATCAATTCCTCTCATTTCACACCATTCCCGCACTTCTCCCGTAATAACAAGAGGGAAATCACATAATTCCTCCATGTTTCGGGCGCCTAACATCGTACAAATCGTTTTCATCTGTTCATGCCAGTTGATTAGTTCCTCTATTGCTCGTTCCGTCCCCTCATTTTGAAGAACACGTAAGATTGGACTTGCTAAGCCGATTGCTTTTGCCCCGAGAGATAAGCATTTTACCGCATCTAACGGGTTTCGGATCCCGCCTGATGCGAATATCGTCATATCATTCATATATTCTTGAGCTTCTAATAAAGAAATAGGAGTCGTCTGCCCCCATCCTCTTAAATAGTCATATTCCTGTTTTTCTCTCCGACGATTTTCAATTCCAATAAAATTCGTTCCTCCGCGCCCGCTTATGTCCACATATTGAACACCAATCTCTTTTAACAATCGAAGTGTATTTCTACTCATCCCAAATCCGACTTCTTTTACGATAACAGGGATTTTTACGTGTTTTATGATTTTCTCAATTTGAGAAAGCCAGCCTGTAAAATCACGTTCTCCTTCCGGCATGATCAGTTCTTGCGGCGCATTCAAATGAATTTGTAAAGCGTTGGCTTCTAACATCTCAATAGCATTCAAGGCAAAGTCAAGTGGGACATCGGCCCCAACATTAGCAAAAATAGTTCCTTCAGGGTTATTCCTGCGTACAATTCGATAGGTGTCTGCAAGTGATTCATTACGTAAGCCTGCATGCTGAGAACCAACACCCATCGCTATACCTGTTGCTTTAGCTATTATTGCAAGCTCGGCATTGATTTTCCCTGTTTTTTCACTACCACCTGTCATTGCATTTATATATAGAGGACTTTTCAAATCCAAGTCAGGTAAGACTACATGAAGATTAATATCGCTCCATCCTATATTGGGAAGGGAATGGTGAACAAAGGTAAGATGGTCAAAATGTGAAGGTGGGAGGCGGTCATCTAATAGAGCAAGCTGCACATGTTCATCTTTTCTTTTTTCACGTTCCTTATTCTCATCAAATTCCATTAACAATGTCCTCCTTTGTTCCAGTAGCATACTATTAGTATGGGATAAGGAAAAACACCTTACCCATTTTTTCTAGTTAGAAAAGGACAGAGGTTATGATAGTAACATACATTTTTACAAAAAAACAAATAAAACTGCGACAAATATGCCGCAGCTTTATACGTTTAAGCTGATTTATTTTTTGCAAGAAGCTCAGCTTCAATATGAGAGTTCTTGGATGATTCACTCATCCGCCAATATGTGATTAGACTTATGAAGATACATGCTGCAACATAGTAGAAGAAGACAGATTCGACTCCTGCATTCTTCAACCACAATGCAACGAACTCGGCAGTTCCGCCAAATATTGCAACAGTAAGGGAATAAGGAAAACCTACACCAAGCGCACGTATTTCAGTAGGAAATAACTCTGCTTTTACAATGGCATTAATCGAAGTATAACCGGTTACAATAGCAAGACCGATCATCATTAGAATAAAAGCAAAGATTGGGTTTTGTGTTTGTTTCATTAGTAAAAATAATGGGACGGTAAGTAATGTTCCCAGGATGCCAAAGCCCAGTAATAGCGGCTTACGGCCAATCTTGTCTGATAGTTTTCCTGCCAGTGGTTGAAGAATAACAAATATAAGTAATGCAATAAAGTTAATCCAGCTGACTGATTCTTTATCAATTCCAACTGTATTAATCATAAATTTTTGTAAATAGGTTGTATAAGTATAAAATGCAACGGTTCCTCCAAGTGTTAAACCAACAACGGTTAGAACTGCTTTTGGATATTTCATTAAGACTTTAATTGTCCCGGCATTTTTACGAGTTTCTTTATTCATTTCAGAAAATTGATCAGATTCGTCCATTGTTCGACGTAACCATAGGACAACTAAAGCTCCAATTGCTCCAATGACAAAAGGGATTCTCCAGCCCCAGGAAATCATTTCATTTTCATTCAATACTTGTTGTAGAATAATTTGAACCCCAAGAGCTAATAATTGTCCAGCCACAAGTGTAACGTATTGGAAACTAGAGTAGAATCCGCGCTTCCCACTGCTGGACATTTCGGATAAATAAGTAGCGGAAGTTCCATACTCTCCACCTAACGAGATTCCCTGAATCAGCCTGGCGACAATTAAAATAATAGGTGAGATAGCTCCAATGCTATTGTATCCAGGAGTACAGGCAATAACTAAGGAACCTAGGGCCATAATGGTGACAGAAAGTGTTAATGCGGCTCGGCGGCCGTATCGGTCAGCATAGCGTCCCATTATCAGGCTTCCTATTGGGCGCATAAGGAATCCAATAGCGAAAACGCCCGCTGTGTTTAATAACTGAATAGTAGGATTTCCTTTTGGAAAAAACTCAGCTGAAAAATAAACGGCAAATGCGGAATAAACGTACCAATCATACCATTCAATCAGGTTCCCAAGCGATCCTTTAAAAATGTTGGTCGTAATGCGTTTTGTTGCAGCACGATCATTGGCTTGCTTCATTTTAATTCCCCCTTTTATTTAAGTGATCATTTTACCTTTTGATTGTTTATCCAACCCTTTGTTGGTTGTAAACGGATTCAAAATAAAGAATGCTAAGTATTTTCACTCGTATGTATTCTTTATGCAAGTTTCGTGCCAAGTCATTGTTTTAAAGTTTATAAGGATTGTGTAGGGATGAAAATAAAAGAAACCGGCAAAAATATCCGTATTGTAACGGAAACTTTTGCCGGTTAACCTTTCTGGAAATCTACTTATCATACAATTCCTCAAAGTATTTTTTTGCTCCCGGATGGAGAGGAACAACAAGACCTTTCCCTGCGTCGATTCTATTAATACTGTTCGCTGCTTGATGTGCCATTTGCAATACATCCAGATTTTCAAAGAAAATTTTCGTCATTTTATAGACTTGATTCTTTGATAAATCGGATCGCACCAAGAGTATGTTACGGATGGCAACTGTTGGAATGGGATCTTTATTTTGATAGACGCCAGCAGGTATCTCTGACTTCTCAAAAAAAGGGAATTGTTTCGTTAGATGATTGATATCAGAAGACTTGATAGGCACAATCATGACTTCTTTTGAGCTTTGCAACTTTAAAACCGCATTATTAGGAAGACCAGATGTAACAAACGCTGCATCGATTTTTTTGCTTTTTAATTGTTCAATTGCTTCTTCATAAGAAAGATATTCAGGTTTTATATCATTATAGGTGATTCCTTGTTCATTTAGAATGATGCGTGCGTTTGCTTCTACTCCACTATTGGGGGCGCCAACGCCGACTCGCTTTCCTTTTAAATCAGACACGGATTTAATCTTATTAGCGCTCAGTGTTACAATTTGCACATAGTTGGGATATAGCCCTGCCATTGCTTTAAAGCCTTGAGTGGATCCATCTTTCAATTTGCCCAGTTCATTAAGTACGGAAGAAGCTGCATCAGACATGACAAATGCCAAGTCTGCCTTGTGATTTTCCAATAGCTTTATATTTTCAACGGATCCATCTGTTGATTGAATCGCGGTTTTGTAGTGAAGTTTCTTTTTATATACTTTCGCCAGTGCCTCGCCGATAGTGAAATAGGGGCCGGAAGTATCACCAGTTGCAATGGTTATGAATTTTTGTTCGGGATTAGGAGTGCTTACTCCTTTGTTCGAGGCTTTCATACAACCAGCTGTCCCTAAAATTAAGAGTAGTATTATCATAAGTGAAAGGATCTTTTTCATTTTGATTCCCTCAAATACTGCTTTAGTTTTTCACGTAATCCTCGTTCACTTATGGCTAATTGCTTGGCGGTATTGGTTCGATGGCCGTTGTTTTTTTCTAAAGTATAAAGGATATACTCCTTATTAACCTCCGCAAGTGTTCGTCCTTCCGCTATAAATAGACCGCTTTCTTTTGCAGGTGCAAAAGTAAATTCCTTGTTAAAGACCTCATTGGGAAGATCTGATGCTTCTATGATATCCATATCTGAAAGTGCCATTGCATATTCTAAAATGTTCGATAGTTCCCGTACATTACCTGGATATGGATATTGATATAAAGTTTTTTTGGCTTCCATACTGCATTTTTTGGGCGGAATGTTCATGCTTGCAGAATATAGATTCAAAAAATGCTGGATCAGCAGAGGTATATCTTCCTTTCGTTCACGTAAAGGGGGGACGTGGATAGGAATCACGTTTAGACGATAATAAAGATCTTCACGGAAATTTCCTTTTGCTACTTCTTCTAAAAGATTTCGATGGGTAGCGGAAATGATTCGAACATCCACTTTCTTTGTCTGGTCAGAACCAAGCGGAGTAACCACTTTTTCCTGAATAACCCTTAAAATCTTAGCTTGGAGGGTTAACGGCATCTCTCCAATTTCATCAAGGAAAATTGTTCCACCATTAGAACGTTCAAAGAGTCCTTGTTTTCGTTCGAATGCGCCGGTGAATGCACCCTTTTCATGCCCAAACAGTTCACTTTCAAGCAATGTTTCAGGAATCGCAGCACAATTGATGACAGAAAACGCACTTTTTTGGCGATTTCCTTGAAAATGAATGGCACGGGCCACCAGTTCTTTTCCAGTTCCGCTTTCTCCCATAATCAGAATATTGGAGGGAATATCCTTTACCTTTTCAATCAATTGGAATACCTTCTGCATGCTCTCACATTTACCAATTAAACCTGCATAGGTTTCTTGCTGACGAACTGCTTGACTTAACACTTGGACTTGATGGTGCAGGTGTTGAAAAGTAAGAGCTTTTGTTAAAAGGAGTTTTACCTCCTCGAGATTCAGCGGTTTGGTCAGATAATGATAGGCACCTGCTTTAACTGCCTCAACAGTAGATTCAATCGTTCCATAAGCGGTCATGATAATCACAACTGTTTCTGGCTTCTTTTCTTTTATGTTTTTGAGGAGGTCAATTCCATTTGTCTTACCTAGATTAAGATCTAGTAAAATACCATCTATATTCTCGGTTTCTAGTATTTTTAAACCCTTTTCAGGATCCGTTTCAGTCCAAATCCTGTATTCATCCTCAAGAGCGAATGAAAGAGAGGAACATATTGCCTTTTCATCATCAATGATAAGAATATTCTTCATGATGCATCTCCTCCGTTAATAAAAAATAGGGTAAAAGTGGTACCTTTATATTTCGTACTATTTACTTCTATATGTCCGCCATGCTCTTGCATAATTTTTTGACATATATATAGACCTAAACCAATCCCTTGACTCTTTGTGGTATAAAATGGTTGGAATAAATGGGGAATGTCCTGTTCTTTTATTCCAACTCCAGAATCAGTAATATCAACCTGAATTAATTGTTTATTTATTGCTGCATGAAATCTCAATTGCTTTTTCTTCGATTCTTTCATTGCCTGGGTGGCATTTAGAACCAGATTGATAAGAACTTGTTTGATACGATTTGGATCCATTAACACATTTATGGTCGTAGGGATATGAATCTCTGTCTCTATCCCTTCATTATGGAACTGCTTCTTAAACAGCCCTGTAATGGATTGAACCAACTCGTTAAGATTTATCCATTCCAGATTCATAGATTTTTCCCTTGAATAATCCAGTAAATCCTCGATAATTCGGTTCATCCTCTCCACTTCCTCAGGTACATGCTGGACAAGCTCAGACTGGAAGCGTGGGTCATTAATTTTTCTTGGAAGCATTTCCGTAAAGGTTTTTATAGCAGTAAGCGGATTGCGGATTTCATGGGCAATACCGGCGACAAGTTGGCCGAGTGCCCGCATTTTTTCCTGTGCAATTAGCCGCGCCTGCAAGTGTTTTTGTTCCGTTCGGTCTTGTATACAAAGTATGCCTCCCACTATTTCTCCAATTCCGTTTTGTAAGGAAGCAATATAATATTGAAGAATACGATCTGTACCATCATCAAGATGAATCTCTCCATGAAGCATACGCTGTTCACCTATTTCCATCACCTTTTGCAGAGGGAGCTGAGGCAGAAAATCAAAGATGTTTGTTTCCGAAGGGTTTCCTCTAATTCCTAACAGGTTACTGGCAATATGATTGATTAGGATAATACTACCTCTAGGATTAAAGGAAAGAATTCCATTATCTACACTATCTAACACCTTTGATTGAAAAGCATAACTATCTGCCAATGCAGCTGTCTGCCTGTTAACTTCCTTTTTTAAACGTTTATTCCAATAAAAAATTCCTACTAGAATAGCAAAAATCACTCCTGTTAGGATAAGCAATATGTAGACTAATTTTCGCCACCAGCCAATTTCCAACGCACCGTATGGCTCTAGATATTGGGAATATAAGCGTTCATAAGTACCGTTACGATGAAGCGCTGCCAATCCATTATTTAAATCTTTTAATAGTTTATAATTCCCTTCACGTACAGCAAAGGCATAATCCGATGGCGGGATTAATCCTGTACGAACTCTATAATTCATTCGGTTTTTGGTGTGCTGAAGGATATACTCAACTGTCGGGCGGTTTCCTAAAAATACATCTGCTCTACCTAGAAACAGCATGTCCATTGCGTCCAATTGGTTAAAGGTCTCCAGCATTTCACTTCCTCTAATATTCTCGAGTTGGGAAATAACAGTGTCATCTCGCTGAACCGCTACAACTTTGCCCTTCAAATCATTTACACTTGAAATGTCCCGAATAGAGGATGGGATGACCACTGTTTTTGGTATTGTCAGGTAAGTGTCACTGAAATCAAAAAACGTGTCGCGAGTACTTGTATATTCTAATCCGGCTATTAAATCAAGTTTTCCTTCTTTTAACATTTCGATGGCATCATCCAATTCAAGGGGAAAAAACTTAATCTTGTATCCTTGTTGCGTGGCAATATTCTGAATAAGTTCGATTTCGAATCCCGATGCTTCCCCTTTTGGGCCTAAGTAGGAAAGGGGAGGAGCATCCTTGTCAAAGCCGACACGAATAACATGAACCTCTTTTGCTTTTGCATCGAGAGAAAAGCTTGGGAAAAGAAGTACTGTAATAAAAAGCAAAATTAAACATAAATATCGCAAAAAAGGGACCTCCCATTTCAAATGGAAAACCTATTGAAAATACTATAAATTTATATTTTTAGAATAGTCATACCCTATATTTTAACATGCTTCTCGGAAATCAAACAGGGTTGGGACGGTAGGGTAAACGGAGGTGACATTCATGTTTACCTAAAAAACAACTTAATTGGAAAATACGCCCACCCCTAAATGGGTTTGTGTGCATCTAATATTAAGAAGAATGATGGAGTGGAGTTGAGGATGATGACACGCAAGCTCGAAAAATTTGTTGATCAGCTTCCTGCTATTAATACAATTAAGCCTTTAGAGGTGA
Organism: Margalitia sp. FSL K6-0131; assembly: GCF_038008735.1. Taxonomy (NCBI): domain Bacteria; kingdom Bacillati; phylum Bacillota; class Bacilli; order Caryophanales; family Bacillaceae; genus Heyndrickxia; species Margalitia sp. FSL K6-0131. Next base: position 5,473,969 of record NZ_JBBOZS010000001.1, on the reverse strand, counting down.
AAAATAAAAGAGCTTTTTATGAGATTAAAATGGAGGAATTTACGCAGAAGCTTCATAGGGACCTGGAACCGACTCGTTTATGGGGATATAATCGTCAATTTCCGGGCCCGATGTTTGATGTTAACAAAGGAGAACCAATAGACGTAAAATGGATGAATAACCTTCCAGGAAAACATTTGCTTCCGCTTGATGAATCAATTATCCACCATGACCCGGAGGTAAGAACGGTGACTCATCTGCATGGAAGTGAGACAAGGTCGGACAGTGATGGTTATCCGGAGGCTTGGTTTACGAAGGATTTTAAGCAAGTGGGTCCATTTTTTAAAAGAGAAATTTACCATTATCCCAATCGACAGCGTGCTGCAACTTTATGGTATCACGATCATGCTATGGGGATTACACGCCTCAACGTATATGCCGGACTTGTTGGGATGTATATTATTCGCGATCAGGAGGAGCGGAGACTAAAGCTGCCAACAGGGGATTATGAAATTCCACTCATTATTACCGATCGCTCTTTTAATGAGGATGGTTCCTTATTTTACCCTAGTCAGCCCAATAATCCTTCAAGGAATCTGCCAAATCCGTCGATCGTTCCATTTTTTTTGGGAGACACCATTTTAGTAAACGGTAAAGTATGGCCATATATGGAAGTGGAACCTAAAAAGTATCGGTTTCGTGTCTTGAACGCGTCTAATACAAGAGGATATCAATTATACCTTGATTCAGGTCAATCCTTTTATCAGATTGGAACAGACGGAGGATTATTGCCTAGGACGGTAAAATTAGACAAATTGGTAATGGAACCGGCGGAACGAGCGGATTTAATTATTGATTTCTCGAAATATGAAGGAAAATCAATTATATTAAAAAATGATCTAGGATCTAATCCAGATCCGAATGATGAAACGTTTGATGTTATGCAGTTTCGAGTTACTAAAACACTCACCAAGGAAGATACAAGTAAAATTCCTAAACGATTGAGTACAATTCCTTCATTAAAAACGGGCATGGTAGCGGGGTACCGGAATTTAAAACTGATTGAATCTAATGATCCATTAGGGCGTCCTATGCCATTATTAAATAATAAAAAATGGGAAGATCCTGTGACGGAAAAACCTAGGTTAGGTACAACAGAAATTTGGTCTTTCATTAATACCATGCCATTTACTCATCCCATTCATATTCATTTAATCCAGTTTCAAATATTAGACCGGCGTCCATTTGATTTGGATTTTTATAATAAAACAGGACAGATCCGATATACAGGTCCTGCAAGACCGCCGGAACCAAATGAAAGAGGGCTAAAAGATACAGTGGCTGCACCAGCCGGGGAAGTGACCCGTGTAATAGTCCGTTTCGGTCCTTATTCAGGCCAATATGTTTGGCATTGTCACATTTTAGAGCATGAAGATCACGATATGATGCGTCCGTTTATTGTTAGGGAATAGGGGATAGGTCTTCTCCCACTTTAGTGGGAAATGGGACCTGTCCCTCTGTTTGTTTTTTCTAAATTATCTTAACTTTATAGTTGGTTTTTGTTATGATTAAATCGTAAGTAGTAAGTAATAAGTAGTTAGTAAAATTTAATCCAGGAGGGTCAAGTTATGAAGGAACTTAGTTTTGCTCAAAACTTTTCTTTGATAGCACTTAACGCTCAGGAAAGTACCCGTTTAACTAATTCAAAGAAGGTGTCCTTGCGTTGTATGGCTGCTGCTGCATTATTAGAAATTTATTTGGATAAGGGTCTAAGTGAAAAGGGAGAAAACCTTACTTTTGAATTAGAGACCTTGAATAATACTTCGATGCCTTTATATCAACAAACTGTCCTTAAAATCTTGCTTAGCAGAGATAAATCCTTATGTGAGACACTCCCGAAATATCTATTAAAGGTTCTTAAATTTTCTAGTAAACAATTAAAGGAAGTGGAGGATGCTTTTGCCTTTACATTAACAAGGGAAAATGTAATGGAGGAAATTCCTGCTCTCTTAAACAGTGATTTGGAGTTTGTCACAGCAGGTATTGAAATGAGAGAATACCGCAGTAATGCAGAAATATTCACAAGACTGACGGAAAGTATTCGTGCTGAAATTTTAGAAGATGGGCCAATAACAGATGAGGCCATCATTATGATTTGGTTATTGAGGGAAAGCGGTTGTATATACGACCTTTTCTCAAAAGAAGAGTTAAAACATGTAGCTGCTCGCATTTATGAATTATATGATAATACCTCTTTAGGAAGAGTAATTTTCCCAATTAATATTCATAAAACAGTCGAATATGCAGTGAAAAATTTCCTAAAGATGAAAAAGGAAATGATGTCTACTCCATCAGGATCAGGAATTAACTTTGTTTTTCCGATTATCGAGAGATCCCAGTCCATTTTTATCGATACGGAGTCCTACTTTTCTAACAAGGAGGACCGTTTACGTGATGTAAAGCAGAGACTGGAAAGTAATGGCCACAACATTACAGTCATTCGTGAGGGAGAAATTCCGCTTATTAAAATAGATAATGTTCTATACGAAGCGGTCCCTCATGCAAAGCAGTATAGATTTCCTGTTCATGGTGTTCGTTTGATAAAATATCCATTATCTTTATAGTAAGGAGGAAAGGAATTGTCCCGTCAACGTTCTATGGATAAAATACGTGCATCTGATTTCGTATCGATTGGGGAATTGGTACGTCTAACCGGATCCCGTTATAGTACTCTAAAATTCTATACAGAAGAAGGGATGCTTCCTTTTGAGCAAGAGGAGGAAAATAGAACAAGGAGATTTCCCAGAGAAAAGGCGATTTCCAGAATAAATGAAATAAAGGACTTGAAAAAACAGGGGCTTAGCATTCCAGAAATAAAAGAAAGATTAACTAGCAAGGATTGAAATTAGGGAACAAACCCCTTGTCCCACTTTAGTAGGATAAGGGATCTGTTCCTTTGTGCCATTTTTAAAAGCTGTTTTTAATATTTTCTGCGCTATTTGCGGTATCTTGAATATAGGCAGCGATGGAGTGATTATCCTCGGTCATGCTTTCTATAGAGGCACTGACTTGTTGTATGCTGGCAGTTGCTTCTTCGATAATTGCAGCAAATTCCGTTGTGGAGGATTCTACATTTACGCTGTTTTTTCCTACTTCATTAGAGTGATCTTCAAATTTCTTGAATTGAGTATTTAACTTTTTCAGCATAATATCAAGTTGGGTAAAGTAAGAATGCACTTCTTTTGTCGTATTAACACTTTGATCTAAACTATCACTGCTTGTTTGCATATTAGCTTGTGCTAATTCATTGGAAGTATTTACTTGACTTAAGTTGTCCGTAATTTTCGTTGTGATATCTTTAGTTAGATCAGCTAATTTTCTAATTTCCTCTGCCACAACGGAGAATCCTTTGCCTGCTTCACCAGCACGAGCAGCTTCAATAGAGGCGTTTAAAGCTAGTAGATTGGTCTGCTCTGTAATTTGTTTAATATCATTAGCAAACTGATTTGTTTCTTCAATTTTTTGCGTTAAGACGGTAAAGTTTTCATTGAGCTTCGCAATCACATTTTGAAGGTGGTCCATTTCATTCGTTAGGTCCATTGCCGTCGCTTGCCCTTTGCTTGCAAGAGAACTAGACTTTATGGAATCCTCTATTAATTCCTTCGTTATTTTATTCATCTCATTTATTACAAGTAGATTTCTTTGTGCATTTTCAGCAATTCCAGATATTTGTTCACTTTGCACTTGACTCCCTGCCGAGACTTCACTCATGGCTATTTTCATTTCCTCTTGTGAAGTAAGGCTAAATTGTACTTTTTCGCTAATTTTCGTAATACTCTCGGCAATATTGGCTATTTCCATTTCAAGGCGATTTTTTTGCTTTTCTTTTGTTTTATTATCCTCTTCCGCAAGATGGATATATTCTTGCAGTTTTTTATATTGCTTTTGATTCAAAAATATAAGCATCCCTAATATAACGCCAGAGAATAAGTAGATAATAACAAAGGAACTTAGCTCTTCTGTTAAATATGCGTATCCTTTTGCCGGATATAGATTATTCATAATAAGAGTTATAAAGCCTAAAACATAACCAATGCCAAATATTTTTCCATTAAACTGTACGGCAGAAAAAACAGAAAAGAAAAAAATAGTCATAGCCGTGGATAATGAACCACCGTCTTTCCATAATAAACTTAAGTTAAATAGATTCATTACAATGACTATTGTATATGGGAAGATAATTTCTTTTTTATACTTATGTGCTAAAAAGAATACTAAAGGGTAGAAAATGATTTGAAAGATGTAGAAATAAATACTCCAGGTATTTTGCCCAGAGGTTAGTAAGCTGATGGAACCTAAAATAGTCGTAATTAAATACATAATAAGCATTAGTTTATTTCTGTTTCTCATATCTAAAACTTTTAATTGCTGAATTGCCGTCATGGTGTCCTCCTATAGTCATTAGTTTTTACTATTTATATCGGTAGAAATAATTGATTTTTAAAATTTTTTAAAAAAACGTTCTTAGTTATTTATATCTAGTAAACTGGCAGCTTGACAGGTCTATTAACCTATGGTAAAAAGAAAGTAATCGTTTACATGAATGGATTGTTACTGCTCGGCAGGCAAAACCTAAATTTGTAAAGGGAGTATCTTATGGTATTCTATGTACAAATTTAGGTTTTTTTATTTGGTTTTAGGAAGATTTACAAAATACTTCAATCAAGGGCGAGTGGAAATGGAGATTAAAAAGATATTAAACAATAATGTTGTCGTATCAACAAATGAATTAAATCAGGAAATAGTTGTAATGGGGAGAGGGCTTGCTTTTCAAAAGAAGGTCGGCGAGTCCATTGATGAATCTAAGATTGAGAAAACCTTTGTGCTAGAGACCCGTGGAATATCTGAAAAGCTTGCAAAATTATTAAGAGATACTTCCGAGGTATATTTGAACATTTCCGCCAAAATTTTGGATTATGCACAAACCCATCTGCCATTTAAATTAGATGAATATCTTTATGTCGCATTAACAGATCACATCAGTTTTGCGATTAGCAGGCATAAGCAGGGTATCCATTTAACAAATCCACTATTATGGGAGATCAGGAAATATTATAAGCAGGAATTTCAAGTTGCCCTCAAGGCTCTTGCCATTATTGAAAAGGAAACAGGAATCGCCCTTGGGGAGGATGAAGCAGCCTCCATTGCATTGCATCTAGTAAATAGCCAGATTTCCGGCGAGAATATGGCAGCTGCTGTGCAAATCACAGAGATGGTAAATACTATTTTGAATATAGTTAAATACCATTTTAAAATGGAGTTGGATGAGAACTCAGTTAATTACGAAAGGTTTCTAACACATCTTCGTTTTTTTGCTGTCCGCTTTGTTCGCAAGGAAAAACTAGAGGAAACGGTGGATCAGTTTTTTATTGAACAGATTCAGCTAAAGTATCCTGAGGCATATTCATGTACCCAAAAGATTGCAACTTATTTAGAAAATCAATTTAATTGGGGTGTGACAAAGGACGAGGAAATATATTTAACTGTCCATATCCATCGCGTTACAAATCGCCATAAAATGAAGTAATTTTTGCAAAAAATCCCATTAAGAAAGCGTTGACAATTCATGAAAGCGCATGCTAAAGTAAAAATACAAAATTCAATATTGAATTCATTAGGATTGTTACTGATTACGCAGGCAAAACCTAAATTGTATTGTCAAACTTCTTGGCATGCAGTTTAGGTTTTTTTGTTTTTATAAGGAATTAAATAGGATTGTGAAGGAATGTTACCTTTTTGGGCATAACCTGAACTGATCTGTACGAGGCTCTATTTTTACCTGTACAGATTGGCTCAGGTTTTTTTATTACAAAAATAAATAAAGGAAAGAAGGGGTAAGGGTATGAAGTACGAACAGCTCGCAAAAGACATTATTAAAAATGTTGGTGGCAAGGAAAACGTTAACAGTGTTGTACATTGTATTACTCGCTTACGCTTTAAGCTAAAAGACGAGAGCAAGGCTAATACCGATGTATTAAAAAATATGGATGGTGTCGTAACCGTTATGAAAAGCGGGGGTCAGTACCAAGTGGTTATCGGTAACCATGTGCCTGATGTCTATAAAGATGTAGTGACAATTGGTGGGTTTCAATCCGAATCACCTGTAGACGAAGAAGAAGACGGAAAAAAACAAAATTTATTTAATAGATTCATTGATATGATTTCCGGTATTTTTGCGCCGACACTTGGTGTATTAGCCGCAACAGGTATGATTAAAGGCTTTAATGCCTTATTTATGGCATTAGGCTGGTATTCAGATAAAACCGGGACTTATCAAATCTTAAATGCTATAGGGGACTGCTTGTTCTATTTCTTCCCCATCTTTTTAGGGTTCACAGCTGCTAAGAAATTTAAAGGAAATCAATTTATAGGAATGGCTATTGGTGCTGCATTAGTGTATCCAACACTATCCGGTTTAACGGCAGGTAAGCCGCTATATACCTTATTTGCAGGAACAATGTTTGAATCGCCTGTCCATATTACCTTTTTGGGAATTCCAGTAATATTAATGACCTATTCTTCATCGGTTATTCCAATTGTGATTGCCGCATGGGTTGGTGCGAAATTAGAAAAATGGTTTACAAAAGTAATTCCAGATGTAGTGAAGACATTCTTAGTTCCATTCTTTACATTGCTTGTTACTGTGCCACTTACATTTATTGTAATTGGACCGATTGCTACATGGGCAGGACAGCTTTTAGGACAACTAACTCTTTGGTTAATCAGTTTAAGTCCAATCGTTGCTGGTATCTTCCTTGGCGCGTTATGGCAAGTCTTTGTTATCTTCGGGCTGCACTGGGGGCTTATTCCGATTGCGATTAATAATATTGTCGTGATGCATTCAGACCCAATTCTAGCACTGATTTTTGCCGCATCTTTTGCCCAAACAGGTGCCGTGCTTGGTGTTTGGCTTAAAACGAAAGACAAAAAGTTAAAATCATTAAGTATTCCAGCGTTTATATCCGGTATTTTCGGGGTTACTGAGCCGGCCATTTACGGGATTACCCTTCCGAAGAAAAAACCATTTATTATCAGCTGTATTGCAGCTGCAATTGGCGGAGGCCTTCTCGGTGTATTCGGTTCAAAAATTTATATGATGGGGGGACTTGGCGTTTTTGGTTTCCCAAGCATGATTGATCCAAAGGCCGGAATAAATATAGGGTTCTGGGGCGCAATCATCGCTGTTGTCACTGCTTTCATCCTTGGCTTTATCTTAACTTATTTATTTGGCGGAGCAGGAAAAGAGAATAAGAATGCAGATGCATCTGAGACTAAAATTCCGGAACAAAAGCAAACGGATGTGAATGTAAAAAGCGAAGTTATTTCAAGCCCATTTACAGGGGAAATAAAGTCTTTATCCGAATTGAAAGATGCCGCGTTTGCATCCGGTGCACTTGGCAAGGGTGTGGCAATTGAGCCATCAGAAGGAAAGCTTTATTCTCCGGTGTCAGGGACTGTTTCTGCATTATTCCCAACACATCATGCTATTGGGATTACATCTGATCGAGGTGCTGAAATATTAATCCATATTGGTATGGACACAGTTCAGTTAGAGGGTAACTATTTCTCTGCTCATACAACACAAGGTGCACGCGTAGAAAAAGGGCAGTTATTAATAGAATTTAATATAGAAGGAATTAAATCAGCTGGTTATGTGGTGACAACACCAGTGGTTGTAACAAATCATGAGAAATATACACTCGTTCCAACAGAAGAACAAAATATCCAAGCGGTCGAGCGTTTAATCGAGTTACAAGTTAAATCAAATTCAGTGGCTGTTTAAATTAATCTAAAGAATGTTGAAGAAGGGAATCCAATATTTTTCCTTCTTCAACTACATTAGAAAGGGAGAGGTTAATATGAAGAAGTTTTCATTTCCTGAAGGTTTTTTATGGGGTGGCGCTATTGCTGCCAACCAATCAGAAGGTGCATATTTAGAAGGTGGAAAAGGATTAACAACGGTAGACTTAATGCCAACTGGTAAAAATAGATGGGATATAGCGACAGGGACAGTTGATTCCTTTAAACCAAAGGAAGAAGAATTTTATCCATCCCACGAGGCAATAGATTTTTATCATCGTTATAAAGAGGATATTGCTCTATTTGCGGAGATGGGGTTTAAAGCACTGCGTATTTCAATTTCTTGGGCGAGGATATTCCCTAATGGGGATGACGAACAACCGAATGAGGCAGGGTTAAAGTTTTACGACGATTTATTTGATGAGCTTTTAAAACATGGGATTCAGCCGGTAGTGACCATTGCCCATTTTGATGTTCCTGTACATTTGGTTGAAACGTATGGAAGCTGGAGAAACCGCAAACTTGTACACTTTTTTGAAACCTATGCAAAAACGATTTTCAAACGTTACAAAGATAAAGTCAAATATTGGATGACGTTTAATGAAATCAATATGCTTTTACACCTGCCGTTTGTAGGTGCTGGTCTTGTTTTTAAAGAAGGGGAAAATAAGCTGCAAATTCAGTATCAAGCAGCACATCATCAGCTTGTTGCAAGTGCATTGGCAGTAAAAGCATGCCATGAGATTATTCCTGATGCAAAAATTGGCTGTATGTTGGCAGCTGGAATGACCTATCCTTATACGTGCAATCCGGATGATGTTTATAAAGCAATGGAAAAAGATCGTGAATCGTTCTTCTTTATCGATGTGCAGTCACGAGGAGCATATCCGGGGTATGCTATTCGATTCTTTAAAGACAATCAATTATCCATCGACATGGAAGACGGCGATGAGGAACTTTTGAAAAATGGAACTGTTGATTATATCGGTTTCAGCTATTATGGCAGCCGGGCGACAAGTACCGATCCTGAAATATTAAAGCAAATTGGCAGCGGAAATGTATTTGCTTCTGTTGAGAATCCATATTTAGAGAAATCTGAATGGGGCTGGCCAATTGATGCCAAGGGCTTCCAGATTACTGCTAACCAGTTGTATGACCGTTATCAAAAACCATTGTTTGTTGTGGAAAATGGGCTTGGTGCAGTGGACGAGGTTACTCCGGAAGGGGAAATTAAAGACGACTACCGAATTGATTACCTCAGAAAACATATTGCTGCAATGGGAGAAGCCATTCAAGATGGTGTAGAAATTCTCGGCTATACAAGCTGGGGGCCAATCGATATTATTAGCGCCTCTACAGGTGAGATGAAAAAACGATACGGCTATATTTATGTTGATAAAGATAACGAAGGTCATGGAACACTGAGCAGAATGAAAAAGAAAAGTTTTTACTGGTATAAGGAAGTGATTGCGTCAAATGGGGGAAACCTTGACTAGTAGAGCGATGGTATCCAAAACATGATCAGATAGAAATAGTTAATAGATGGAGATGGATGAAATGAAAAAGCTTCTGGCTGCATGTGTATCCTTAATGGTTATCCTATCATTGGCAGCTTGTAATCAATCAAAAACTTCTAGCGAAACAACCGTGAACAAGGGTAAGGATAAGACAGTTACCTTTTATATAACACGACACGGGAAAACAATTTTTAATACCAATGACCGAGTTCAAGGCTGGTCTGATACACCATTGACAGAGGATGGGGTTAAGGTAGCCGAGAATTTAGGTAAAGGTTTAAAAACAGACAAGGTAAAATTTAATGCTGCATATAGCAGTGATAGTGGAAGAGCAATTGAAACGGCAAATCTAGTATTAAAAAATAGTGGTCAACAAAATCTAGTGCTAAATCAAGATAAAAATTTGCGGGAAGTGTACTTTGGCAAATTTGAAGGCGATTTAAATGAAAATATGTGGGGCCAAGTAATGAAATCATTGAACATGAATTCAATGGATAACCTAATGAAATTGGGGATGCCGAAATTAATAGATACCATTTCCAGTATTGATAATACTAAACAAGCGGAAAATTGGGACCAAGTTTCTAACCGTGTTAAATCTGCAATAGATAAAATTGCAAAAAAACAAGCAAAACAAGGAGGCAATGTTCTCATTGTAAGTCATGGCATGACAATTGACGCCTTTCTTTCCATCATTGCACCGGATCAGCCACTGGTTCAATTAGATAATGCAAGTGTTACTAAGGTAGAGTACCGTGACGGGAAATATAAAGTAAAATCAGTGAATGACTTGAGCTATGTTAAAAAAGGGGAAAAAGAAGATTAAGCTTTTTTCCGTGTCTTACTTACTCGAAAAATCTTTGGCGGTTATTTTTATAACTGCCATTTACTTTTAATAAATTTTTACGGAGGTAATCTGAATGGCAAACACAAGTAAAAGATTCCCACAAGGCTTTTTATGGGGAGGGGCTACGGCTGCGAACCAATTAGAAGGCGGTTTTCATGAAGGAAATAAAGGATTAAACATTGCCGATGTTCTGCCTGGAGGAAAAGAACGTCTGAAAATTTTACAATCACCAGGCTTTGATTTTGAAATTCACGAAGATAAATATACTTATCCTAATCATGAAGCAATTGATTTTTATCATCGCTATAAGGAAGATATCGCCTTATTTGCAGAAATGGGTTTCAAGTGCTACCGTATGTCCATCGCTTGGACAAGGATTTTTCCTAACGGAGATGAGTTGGAACCAAATGAAGAAGGTTTAGCATTTTATGATAGAGTGTTCGATGAATTGCATAAGCATGGAATTGAACCGGTAGTTACGATTTCTCATTATGAAATGCCCGTATACCTTGTAAAAAATTATGGTGGTTGGAGAAGCCGCGAGGTAGTTGCATTCTTTGAAAAATACGTAAAAGCGATTTTTTCACGCTATAAGGATAAAGTGAAATATTGGTTAACTTTCAATGAAATTAATTCTGGTCTTGCCATGCCAATTATGGGTCTTGGTTTTTCCATTCATAATGAGGAAGATAAATACCAAGGGACATTCCAGGCATACCATCATCAATTTATTGCAAGCAGTTTAGCGGTGAAAGCTTGCCACGAAATGATTCCTGATGCAAAAATCGGCTGTATGATTCTTTATGCACCAACCTATTCTTATGATTGTAACCCTGAAAATGTCATGTATGCCCTTCAAGAGGGACGTATTTTTAATAATTTCTGCGCGGATGTTCAAGTAAGAGGGGAATATCCTACCTTCATTAAGCGTTATTTTAAAGAACATAATATTAATCTTGATATTCAACCGGGTGATTTAGAATTGATTAAACAGTATCCGGTCGATTTTATCAGCTTTAGTTACTACATGTCCCGTACTGAAAAGAAACACAAAACAGCGGCTGAGCAAGGGGACGGAAATATTATTGGAGGAATAAAAAATCCATTCCTTAAAGCAAGTGAATGGGGATGGGAAATTGATCCTATCGGTTTAAGAATTACATTAAACGAATTCTATGATCGCTACCGTAAACCACTTTTTATTGTGGAGAATGGTTTAGGAGCGAAGGATACGGTAGAAGCAGATGGCTCCATTAACGATGATTATCGAATTGAATATTTACGTGAGCATATAGAACAAATGCGCGAAGCTATTGAAGATGGCGTTGAATTGATGGGTTATACGCCTTGGGGATGCATCGACTTAGTTAGTGCGTCCACAGGAGAAATGTCGAAGCGCTACGGATTCATTTACGTTGATAAACATGACGATGGCAGCGGAACGTTAGAACGGAAGAAGAAAAAATCCTTCTATTGGTATAAAGAAGTAATTGCTACAAATGGAGAAAATTTATAAATAAAAATAGGGAACATGATCCTTTTCATCATGAGACAAGAGACATTGCGATTATCGGGCAATGTCTCTTAATTTTTAGTAGAAAAGCGGAAGGATTTCCTAAATCAGGTAAATTTCATTGAAACTTTTTGGAACTTTCACTTATAAATCCTCTAATTAGCAATAAATAATAGATTTCCATATTTAAATATAGTCCAACAATTAAAATAGTTTAATAGATTGGCTATTGAATAGTATATACAAAATGGTATATACTATTTTTAATTTCAGAATAAAGGGGAGTTATTATGGATGAGATGAACTTATTTGCCTTTCAACTTATTTCCAAGGCAGGAGATAGTTTTTCTATGATGATGGAGGGGCTAGAAAATGCAAAGGCCGGAAATATTGTAGAGGCTAAAAAATTGATGAAAGATGCAAAAGATACTTTAAATGAAGCTCATAAAATTCATACTGAATTATTAGTGAAAGAAGCTCAAGGTGAAACTATTACATACTCACCAATTCTGGTACACGCTCAAGATCATATGACAAAAGCATCTTTGGCGGATATTTTTATAAATGAGCAGATCAATCTTTATCAAATAATATTTGAAATGAAGGAGGGAAAAGTCGTTTGAAGTGGGGAATCATTGCAACTTGGCGTATGGCATATGAAGGAATAATGGGTGCAGCCGAAGACTTAAGCCAAGGCTTAAGTGCAAAGGATGCATTAGAGAATACAATCAAAGCGGTAGAAGATTACCCTTTTTATAAGTCGGTCGGATATGGCGGATTGCCAAATGAGCAAGGAATTGTGGAATTAGATGCAGCTTATATGGACGGTGATAATTTTAATATTGGCGCAGTCGCAGGAATACAAGATGTGAAAAATCCAATTTCAGTTGCCCGAAAATTAAGCAACAATCGTTTTAATAGTTTCCTTGTTGGAAGTGGAGCTACTGCATATGCGCAAAAAAACAATTTTGAAAGAGTCAATATGCTTACGGAGCGTGCCAAAAAGATTTGGGAGAACCGTTTAGAGGAAATGAAAAATAGCAATTTAAGCCCTTATGATGGACATGATACAGTTGGAGCTGTTTGCTTAGACAAGAATAAATCGATGGTTGCTGGTACATCGAGCTCAGGTTTATTTATGAAAAAGCAAGGACGTGTTGGTGACTCACCATTATCCGGTTCCGGCTTTTATGTAGACAGTGAAATCGGTGGTGCTACAGCAACCGGATTAGGTGAAGATTTGATGAAAGGCTGTTTGAGCTATGAAATTGTTCGTCTAATGGGTGAAGGGCTGTCACCGCAAGCCGCTGCTGACAAAGCGGTTTATGAGTTCCATGATAAATTAACGAAACGCAAAGGAAAAGCAGGAGCATTTTCATTGGTCTGTATGAATAATAAAGGGGAATGGGGCGTTGCAACAAATGTAGAATTTTCTTTTGTTGTAGCTACTGATAAGGAATCACCAAAGATTTATTTAGCGAATAAAGGCGAAGGCCATACAACAATTATAGAAGAAGCATCACAAGAATGGCTTGATGCATATGAAGAAAGAATTAAAAGACCCATTCAATAATAATAAGGTCTTTAAAACTAGGAGAGAAAAGAGATGACGATGCCGAAAGCAGTTTATTTAGAAGTGGCAGAACGTTTAATAGAAGAAATTGAAAAAGGAAAGTATGGTGTGCATCAAAAATTGCCGTCTGAATATGAGCTTGCCAAGAAATATGATGTAAGCCGGCTTACTGTTCGAAAATCAATTGATCATCTGGCTCAATTAAATTATGTCGTAAAGCAAAAAAATAAGGGTACCTATGTCATGGCTAAAGCGAAAATCTTAAGCGGTGGATCAGGATTGGTTGGTTTTTCCGAGGCTGCAAAACTTTATGGTATGCAAACCAAGACAAAGGTAATTGACCTGACGGAAACCAGCAATTATTCAGATGCTGTAAGAAGTTCCCTGCATTTAGAAAAAGATGCACCAATACACCATATAGAGCGGATTCGCTATGCAGATAATGAGCCGATGACGTATGAAGAAATTTATTTGAATAAATCAGTTGTCAGTGAAATAACAAAAGAAGAAGTGGAAACATCTTTATTTGAGGCGATAGAAAAACATATAAAAATTGGCTATTCTCATCAGGATATCGAGGCAGTTCTTATTGATGAAAGGTTGAGTGAACTGTTACAGGTACCTATTGGCAACCCTGTTTTTTTAGTTCATTCTGTTACCTTCTCTATTGATGGGTATCCAATATTATTTGACACCTCTTATTATCGAGCAGACAAATACAAATTTAAAAATATCTTAAATCGTAATCAATAATAAGATTGCACTTATAAGTGAAAAGCCCTTTTTAAAGGTTTTCCTGTATAAATAATTAACAGAAACTTTCCAAATGATTAAAAATATGAATGCACCTGAAATGGAGGAAGCAAAAATGGGAAAAAAGAAAATCTATTTGTTTTGTGATGCAGGGATGTCAACTAGCATAATGGTAAATCAAATGCAGGGAATAGCAGACAAGCACAATATGCCGCTTGAGATATCCGCTTATCCGATTGCTAGAGCACAAGAAACGGTAGAAAAAGAGAAACCAATCTGTATCTTACTTGGGCCACAGGTCAAATTCTTGTTGAAATCAACACAGGAAACATTCGAGCCGATGGGTATCCCAGTTGCGGCAATTGCACCGGAAATCTATGGAGCTATGGATGGGGAAAAGGCATTAAAAGAGGCGTTAAAATTAATCAAAAATAAAAAATAGGTTAATGGACAGCAGGAAGGGAGAAACGATCAACGTGAAAAAATTCATAAGCCTAATGGAAAAGTTCTTAATGCCGCTTGCTAAGGCGATTGGGGAAAATAAATATTTAATTGCCATCAGAGATGGCTTTTTAATCTCAACACCAATGTTGATAATAGGTTCTATTTTTCTATTAATTGCAAACTTCCCAATTCCAATTTGGAATACGTGGATGACTCATCTTTTAGGTGATGATTGGGCGACCAAAATGAGTATGCCTGCCTCAGCAAGCTTTGATGTCATGACAATACTTGCTGTTGTAGGGATAGCCTATAGCTTAGGAAGGCTATTAGAAATCGACGCAATAGCAGCAGGGGTTATGTCGCTTGTGTTATTTTTTATCGTGACACCATTAACGATTGATTTTACACCAGAAGGAACAGATAAACTCTATCATGTTGCCGGACTGCCAATGCAGTGGATGGGATCAAGAGGTTTATTTTTAGGAATTATTGTAGCTCTTTTAGGGACAAGACTGTTCGCTATTTTTGTAAAAAAGGGTTGGGTCATCAAAATGCCTGCGGGAGTTCCGCCAACTGTAGTGAAATCCTTTGAATCTCTTATTCCGGGATTCTTAGTGATTACGATTTTCTTTATCATCAGCTGGCTCTTTTCCATTACTCCATTTGGCAGTGTACAAGATTTTATTTATCAATTTTTGCAATATCCATTAGTAAAACTGGGAAATACTCTTGGAGCTATGATCGTAGCTTATTTATTCTTACACTTTTTCTGGTTTTTTGGTATCAACGGATCCAGTGTAGTAGGGGCTGTATTTAACCCAGTTCTCCGTGCTCTATCACTGGAAAATTTAGATGCTTTTAAACATGGAGAAAAACTGCCGAATATCATTACCGGTGATTTTCAAGATATGTTTGCAACATTTGGCGGTGCGGGTTCTACACTTTCCCTTATTGTTGTAATGCTGATTGTTTGTAAGAGTCAAAGAACAAAAAAATTATCTCAGCTCTCTTTAGTTCCCGGAATATTTGGTATTAATGAACCGATTATTTTTGGTCTGCCAATTGTATTAAATCCAATTATTTTAATACCTTTTGTCATTGTTCCGACCATCAATATTATTATTACTTATTTTGCCATGGATTGGGGTCTTGTCCCATTTACAAATGGCATTCAGCTACCTTGGACAACGCCAATTATTATTTCAGGTCTTCTGGTCAGTGGTTGGCAAGGTGCGGTTTTACAAGTAATCTTATTTGTTTTAGGAATGTTCATTTATTATCCATTTATAAAAGTTCTTGATAAACAATATTTAGAAGAAGAGAAAAAAGCAAACGAAAAAGAGGATGAAGATATTTCCTTTGATGATATCGACTTTGAAAGCCTATAGGAGATGAGGTAATGAGAAAGATAATATTAGTTCTAAATCATGTTCAAGCAGGCTTTGGCAGTGATGAGAACGCGATGCTGCCACCGGGTGGAAAAAAGTCGGCAATTGGTCCTGGAAAAACACTAGAACCATTCCTTGCAGAGCTGGATGCGAAAATAATCGCAACACTCTATTGCGGTGATCAATATTTTGCCTCCAATCCTTTAGAAGTCCAAAAGAAATTTGTTGGTTTTGCAAAAAAGTTCGAAGCGGATGCTGTTCTTTGCGGTCCAGCCATGCACTATCCTCTATTTGGAGAAATGTGCGGTAGCTTAGCAAAAGCATTTAATGAACAAGGAATCCCGGCTATCGCAGCAATGTCCTTGGAAAATCCGGCAACGGAAAAATACAGCAAAGATTTTCCGGTTGTGAAAATGCCAAAAAAAGGTGGAATTGGATTGAACGATTCCCTTCAGAATATGGCAAAATTAGTAGTTGAGAAAGCAAATGACCATGATACAAAAGAGCTGGAAGAAAAAATATGCTTCTAAATAAGCGGGGTGTTCCTTCATGCATGAAAAGATAATAGATGCAGTTAAGGCAAATAAAGAGATTTTCCTGTCTGGACTTCGACAAATCATGCAGATTGAAAGTGTGGAAGAAAAGCCAAAGCCAGAAGCCCCATTCGGTGAAGGGCCAAAGCAGGCACTGAACCAAGTATTATTGCTCGCTGAAAATATGGGCTTTCAAACAGGAGTAGTAAATCATGCAGTTGGTTATGCGCAGCTTGGTGAGAACAATCAAGACTATATCGGTGTACTAGGACATCTGGATGTTGTTCCGGCAGGTGACGGTTGGAATTATCCGCCTTTTGATTTAACGTTGGAAAATGGAAACCTATATGGTCGTGGCATATTAGACAATAAAGGTCCAATCATCAGTTGTTTGTATGCGCTTTATACATTGAAAATGCTAAATATTCCACTTTCAAAAACCATACGGGTTATATTTGGAACAAATGAGGAAAGCGGATGCCATGATATTCCCCTTTATCTTGAAAAGGAACATCCGCCTATGTATGGTTTTACACCTGACTGCAAATATCCAGCTGTATATGGGGAACGCGGCTTAATCGATGTTACAATTAAAACGGGAATAACAGATGGTTCACATGCTTCAATTGAAAAAATCGAAGCGGATTTTACAAAAAGCAGTGTACCGGATCATATGAAGATACAATTTTCAGATGGTCAATGGAAAGAACTATTCGGTAAAAGATCTCCAAGCAATGCACCTGAATTAGGAGAAAATGTCATTACAATATTTGCTAGAGAAGCAGGAGTATTTAATGGCCAATTTGCCTATTATCTAAACTGGCTGGAACAAGGATTTCATCTTAAGCATAATGGTGAAGGGCTGAATTTGGAGTACGCTGATGAAGCTTCGGGCAAGCTATTGCTTACCCCCTATAAATTGGAGATAGAAGACGAAGCGGTGCTCCTATCTGTTTCCATGAGGTATCCGATTTCCATAAAAGAAGAAACGATCCTACAAACACTAAAAGCAAATCTGCCTGATAACAGTAAGATTATTATTAATCGAAGAATGCCATCTACCCAATTTGATTTAAATCATCCTATGTTATCGGTGATGAAGAATATTTATGAAAAATGTACTGGAATGGACGGTACCCCTGTTACAACAACAGGAGCCACATATGCCCGGTTTATGCCAAATACGATTGCATTTGGACCGTCATTTCCTGGACAAAAGGGGATTGCCCATAATAAGGACGAGTATATGTCTCTTAGTGATTTAATGAAAAATATGGAGATTTATGCTCTTACCATATATGAGCTTGCCAAATAAAGTCCCTTCAAAAATGGTAAACTTGTAATAAATGGTCAGTGAGTATAGTAAGATTTTCTCACTGATCCTTTTTTGTTGGGAGGATAGAAGATGATTAAAGAGGTTTGCGTAGAAAATTTTACGGTTGTTCCCGAGGCCATTGCAAGAGGGGCTAATCGCATTGAGTTGTGTGACAATCTGTCAGTCGGGGGAACCACAGTCAGTCATGGTGTTCTTGTTAAAACGATTATATATTGCAAAAGCAAAAACGTAAAAGTAATGACTATTATTAGACCTCGTGGAGGAAACTTTATCTACAATCAAGAAGAATTGGATATGATGTACGAGGACATCATCCATTGCAAACAATTAGGAGGAGATGGGGTTGTAATCGGATGTTTAGATGAGAATGGCTGGATAGATGAGATTGCAATGAAACTCCTACTAGATGCGGCAAAAGGTATGGACATTACCTTCCATATGGCATTTGACCACATAAAAAGTGAATCCCAATTTCGTGCTATTGATTGGTTGGCAAAGCATAATGTTCATCGTATTTTGACACATGGAGGACCGAGTCATACATCAATTGAAGGCAATTTAAATAGGTTAAAAGAATACGTTGATTATGCTGGAAATCGAATTATTATTCTGCCTGGCGGTGGAATCACGGATCAAAACTCTGCCTTCATCTCAAGCACATTAGGTGTAAAGGAAGTACACGGAACCAAAATAGTGGGAAGTTTTGAACGGGTATAACATAATGAGGGGATAGTTTCCTTTTCCCACTTAAGTGAAAAGGAACTTGTCCCCCCGCCCATTTTAATATACTTTATCCCCATTAAATATAGAGTTTTTTACAATGACATAATCCACATTACGAATCGCATCTAATTTATTGCCGCCTGCGTAAGAAATAGAGGATTGAAGGTCTTGCTCCATTTCGATTAAGGTATCGATTAAATGGCCTTTGTGCTCTACAAGCATTTTTTTGCCTTCTACATTTTTTCTTTCCCCTTTTTGGAATTCAGAAGCGGAACCGAAATATTCTTTAAATAGCTTTCCATCCCTTTCAATCGTTTCCCCAGGTGATTCTTCATGTCCGGCAAATAAGGATCCAATCATGACCATTGTTGCACCAAATCGAATTGATTTTGCGATATCACCATGTGTGCGAATGCCACCATCGGCAATGATTGGCTTGCTTGCGGCTTTAGCACACCAGCGAAGAGCAGCTAGCTGCCAACCGCCTGTCCCAAATCCAGTTTTAATTTTCGTGATACATACTTTTCCTGGTCCGATACCGACCTTTGTTGCATCTGCACCGGCATTTTCTAATTCTCTTACAGCCTCAGGAGTACCAACGTTTCCTGCAATAACAAAGCTTTTAGGTAAATGCTTTTTAATGTGCTGAATCATGTTGATTACTGCATTAGAATGACCGTGTGCAATATCAATCGTAATAAATTCCGGTACTAGCTTTTGTTGCGCCAATTCTTCAATGAATTGATACTCTTCCTCTTTCACCCCAACGCTGATGGATGCAAATAATCCTCGGGACTTCATATCCTTAATAAAGGCAATTCGCTTCTCTGGTTGGAAACGGTGCATAATATAAAAGTAGCCGTTTTCTGCTAGAAAAATGGAGTTTTTCTCATCCATAATGGTCTGCATATTTGCGGGTACAACAGGCAATTTAAAAGTGTGACCTCCCAAAGTTACAGTTGTATCACATTCAGAACGGCTATTAACAATACATTTATTAGGAATTAATTGAATATCTTCGTAATCAAATACATTTTCCATGGATTTCACCTCAAAACACGAATATTTAGCGTGTGTTATTTTTAAACGTTCGTATATTTTTAATTTACCTTATTTTATTCATTATGTCAAAGTTTTTAAAAATTTATATGAAACGTAAAAATCCATGGTTCATGTAGTAAACGAATTATTTACCAAAAAAACCTTTCCAGAATACATTCAATATATTTGTAGCTGTTTCCTCGACAGTTGCAAAAAAACTAGTTCCATCCGATTGTTTATAATTCCCCACTTTCACTAAAGCAATGTAAGAATGAGCAGCGAATTTTGCGTTAATATTAGGTATCTCTTTAGCTCCACCAGCTGCTATAAATGCATCTTCAATGCTGCTATACATTTTTTCTTCGGCTATTTTCATTGCCTGTATTTGTTCATCGGATAAAGAAGATCTGGATTCTCTCATAAATCCATCTAAATCAAAGGAGGTTGTTGCTTGTAAATGGGCGATGGTAACATCAAATAGCCTTTCATATAAAGGTTTATCTGTGCTAAGTATTTGAATTATTCGTTCACGTATTCTACCCATCAGTGAAACGATCGTTTCTTTAAAAAGCTCTGCTTTTGTATCGAAGTAGTAGTAAACAGTTGCCTTTGTCATTCCAGCCTCAGAGGCAATATCGTCAACAGATACCTTTTGAAATCCATTTTCAAAAAATAGACGTGTCGCTGCTTGTAAAATAACGTCCCTTGTGGGTAATGTTTTGCCTTTACTTTTTGGTCTGCCAAGTGTTCGACCTTGTTTTTGCTCTGCCATCTGTATCTTCTCCCTGCTAAAAGTTCAAAATAATTTCTTTTGAAAATTAACTAACCAGTATATATAATTAATTTTATTGTATATATATTTTAAATCAAAGTTGGTATGTATTTTCAAGGGGGGAGAGCAATGAAGTTTCTCGTTCGTTTTATAGAAGCAACCTCAAGCCGAAAAGGGAGATGGATAACACTTCTTATATGGGTTGTTTTAGTCGGCCTTCTTTCTTCTATTTTCCCAAACGTAAATAAAATGGCGGATAATGGGGCAACTAATTTGCCTAAGAATACAATGTCCGTCCAGGCAGAACAAGTGGCGAAAAAACAGTTTCCGAATAATTCAGGAACACCGTTGCTGTTAGTTTGGTTTCGAGAGGATGGTTTGACAAACCAGGATTTACAACAAGTAACAAAATTATATAAGCATTTAAAAACTAGCCCTTTGCCGGAACAAAGCTTTATTCCTCCTTTGGGAAATCTTCCGGCAGAAGCTTTAAAGTCTTCTGTTTCAGAAGACGGCACATCCCTTGTAACACCGATCTTTTTGGATGAAAAGGCTAGTTCCGACGATATAGCAGAAAATTTATCAAAGCTTAAAAGTTATATGGGTAAAGAAATATCGAAGGATCTTTTGGATAAAAAGATTAATGAATCCGGATTACATGTGCGTTTTACCGGACCAGCGGGAATTTCAACGGATGCTGCCGCGCTATTTAGTAAAGCAGATATTACATTGTTAATTTCGACGATTCTTTTGGTGTTAGTTTTGTTAATCGTGTTATACCGTTCACCGATTCTCGCAATTGTGCCCCTTATCGGCGTTGGATTTGCGTACGGGTTAACAGGACCTATTCTTGGATTTTTAGCGAAGAAAGGCATTATCACCGTAGATTCTCAAGCTATCTCGATTATGACTGTATTGTTATTTGGTGCAGGAACCGATTATTGTTTATTTTTAGTCTCTAAATACAGGGAGTACTTATTAGAAGAGCCCGATAAATTCACGGCATTGAAAAAAGCGGTGAAGCATTCTGGAGGGGCAATATTCGTAAGTGCCATTACCGTTGTTTTGAGTTTAAGCACATTGTTATTAGCACATTACGGATCTTTTCAGCGGTTTGCCATCCCTTTTAGTTTAGTTATTCTTATTATGGGAATCGCTGCATTAACCTTGCTTCCAGCATTACTTGCGATTTTCGGGAGGATATCATTCTTTCCATTTGTCCCTAGAACAGAGGAAATGGTAAAAGAATTAGAATGGAAAAAGGGAAAGAAAATTCGCCGGCCATCTGGAAATTGGAGCAAAAGGTTTGGCAATTTTGTAGTTGGAAAACCCTGGACTGTCATTATATTAAGTGTTGTTTTACTAGTCGGGCTAGCAGCCTTTTCACCTCGAATCCAATATACACAAAATTTAATTGATTCGTTTCCAAAGGATATGCCATCACGAGAAGGATTTACGATAATGGCAGATCATTTCTCAGCGGGTGAACTTGCACCTATGAAATTGATAGTAAACAGTGAAGGAAAGGATCTTCCAATAAAAGAGCAATTAAGTAAACGCTCTTTTGTAGAAAGTGTTTCAGAACCAACAAAAGGGAAGAATGAAAACTATTTATCATATAATGTTATTTTAAAAGGAAATCCATACAGCACCCAATCAGTAGAATCAGTACCTAAAGTTACCAAAGAAGTTTCCGGAATTTTACATGACGCAGGGATTAAAGCAAAGGGGCATTATTGGATTGGCGGGGAAACCTCGAAGCTTTATGATACGGAAAATATAACGGATCGTGATACCAAAGTAATTGTTCCAGTAGTGATAGCAATTATAGCAGCACTTTTACTTTTATATTTACGTTCCATTGTAGCTACTATTTATCTAATCATAACAGTGTTGCTTTCCTATTTTTCTGCTTTAGGCGCAAGCTGGCTTCTGATTCATTACGGAATGGATATTCCGGCGATTTCCGGATTGATTCCGTTATATTCCTTTGTTTTCTTAGTGGCCCTCGGTGAGGATTATAATATCTTTATGATCTCAAGCATTTGGAAAAACAGGCGAACCCAGCCGCACCGTCTTGCAATCGCAAATGGAGTTAGTGAAACGAGCAGTGTTATCACCTCTGCAGGTCTTATATTAGCGGGTACATTTGCAGTATTAGCTACCTTGCCGATTCAAGTATTATTACAGTTCGGTATTGTTACAGCAATAGGTGTTTTACTAGATACATTTATCGTTCGGCCACTATTGGTTCCTGCAATCACTACTGTGCTTGGCCGCTATGCCTTTTGGCCGGGGAAATTGTGGAAGACAGATAAATGGGAAAAGGAAAAGATAGACTCATAGGTTTAATCAGAAGACCAAATCATATTTTTGATTTGGATCAAATTGTTGGAACTTGGCGGACACTAAATCCGTTATTTGTGACAAAATGGGCTTTTTCCTCTTTTTTGCGGACTGAGGTTCCGCTATTTTGTATATAAGCTGTGTTTTCCACCTATTTTTTCATAAATAACGGAATAAGTGTCCGTTAAACTCTTAAATTAGGGGCATTTTATAGAAATAACGGATCCTAGGTCCGCTTAAATTGATTGTCTTGTGAAAGCAGCCCCCGGCTAGCCTAGTGAATATCCATATCATAAATAGGCATCATACTTCACTGTTCTTCCTAAATCTTGCGTCGAAGTCATGAAACCCGTACGTTAGAGCTTCGTCACTTGCGCTTTTCTAAATTATTCAACCTTCACACGTATACAATCCGCTGCATTATATCCATACCCCTTTCGATTCCAAAAAGGGCTCATTGGCTGAGTTTGGTGATACGAATCGGTAGCCTTTGACATAATGGTATATTCACCTTTTTCCGATACAACCCATTCATAGGACCAAGAAACCCATTCATACTGGGACCGGTGATCACTTTTGATAGTAGCATAAGACCATGTTTGCCCATTATCTGTACTAATTTCAACCCTCTGTATTGTACCCTTTCCAGTCCAGGCAATTCCTTTAATAGTATGTCTTCCTGCATTTAGAATTTGCATATTATTTGGTTTTTGGATGGTTGAGTTCACGTTTATGTTGGTGACAGGAAAAGAATCATTATTGTTATCTTTATGTGGGTAATAAACATAATCAATAGACTGAAATGGACCATTGAAATGCGAATCAATTACGGTTATTTGTCTAACCCATTTTACTGATGCCATAGCATACCAACCCGGAACAATCAGTCTTAAAGGATACCCATGCTTAAACGGAATCGGTTGATGATTATATTCATAGGCAATAATGGTATCAGGATGGAGTGCTTTTTCAAGCGGGAGGCTTCTGGCAAACCTATGGATACCATCGATACCAGGTTGTTTGCCATAGTCGTAACCTTCTACTATAACCTCCTTTGCATCATCCTTTAATCCGGTTTGTTCAAGTAGTGCTTTTAAAGGTACACCCTTCCAATAACCTTGACTTATTCCACCATTACCCCACTGTTCTCCATATACTTTTGGCTCAAAAAAGCTTCGTTTATCTCCTGCACATTCAAGGACTACTTTTAACTTCTTTGCAGGAAACTGAATGAGTTCCTGCATCGAAAAGAGTTTAGGCTCTTTGACAGCGCCATTTATAGGGAGCCAATAGAAGGAGGAAGAGAGCATTGGATAGGGAAAATGATTGCGTCTATAAAATAATGGATTTTCCACAATATCTTTTTTTATAAAAGCTATAGGTGTTTCCTGATTTTCAGGCATTAAACTATGTGTTTTCAAGTATGGCTTTATATCAGGGAATCGTTGATTGTACATAATTACCTCCTATAACAAAGTAGGTAATAATAAATATGTTCATGAAAGTTCGATTAGAAATA
The DNA here is from genome assembly GCF_038008735.1 of Margalitia sp. FSL K6-0131. Classification (NCBI taxonomy): domain Bacteria; kingdom Bacillati; phylum Bacillota; class Bacilli; order Caryophanales; family Bacillaceae; genus Heyndrickxia; species Margalitia sp. FSL K6-0131. The sequence goes on along the minus strand of NZ_JBBOZS010000001.1, from coordinate 5,449,825 downwards.
TTGTTGAACGGTTATTTTTGATGTATATTTATAAAATATAATAAATATTTAACAATTTGTATAAAAATACAGGAGGATCATGAAAATGAAGGACCTTTTAAAAACATATGTACAATCGATACAAAGCAAGCTTTGGGAGATGAGCGATTATTTATACCATCATCCAGAGTTAGGTGACCACGAATATAATTCTATGAAACTATTAGTGGAGTTTTTGGAAGAACATGATTTTACGGTCGAAACAGGGATTGTCGGCAGACCTACTGCATTTAAGGCAGTATACGATAGTAAAAAGCCTGGACCGACCATTGCATATTTATCCGAGTATGATGCATTGCCGGGAATCGGGCATGGATGCGGCCATAATATGATCGGTACAATGGGCGCTGGAGCAGGGGTATTGTTAAGTAAAGTGCTGGATGAAATTGGCGGCCGAGTTGTCGTGCTGGGAACACCAGCAGAAGAAACCAATGGTGCAAAGGTTCCGATGGCAGAGCAAGGTATTTTTGAAGATATTGATGCTGCGATGATTTTGCATCCTTCTGATGAATCCTATGAAAGCGGTGAATCATTAGCAATGGATGCGATTCAGTTTGACTTTAGAGGTAAATCCAGCCATGCCGCTGCTTCTCCTGAAAAAGGCATTAACGCACTGGATGCAGCAATTCAGCTATTCAATGGGATTAACGCTCTCCGTCAGCATGTTACTTCTGACGTTCGCATTCACGGGATTATTAAAGAAGGCGGGCTAGCCGCTAATATTGTGCCTGATAAAGCAGTTGCGCAATTTTATGTGCGTGCAAAGGACCGCAATAATTTAAATGAGGTAGTGGAAAAGGTAAAAAATATTGCAAAAGGTGCGGCATTAATGACAGGTGCGCAAATTTATATCGATAATTATGAACTAAGCTATGATAATATGGTCACTAATCAAACATTATCAAATCTTTTCACGAATAATCTTTTATCGACTGGTATAGCGGAAATTAAAAAATCAAAAGAATCCTATGGTTCAATTGATATGGGGAATGTAAGTCATGTTGTCCCTGCCATTCATCCATATATTGGCCTTGATTCCCCTGGTTTAACCGCCCATACACAGGAATTTGCAGATACCACTATTACGGAAAACTCTCATAATATCCTGGCAAAAGGTGCTTTGGCTCTTGCTCAAACTGGTTATGATTTAATTACGAATAAAGAAGTCTTTGAAAAAATGAAAGAAGAATTTTATGAAAAAGTAAATGCTTAATATCCAGAGGAAGCACCCCTTATTCATAGGGGTGTTTCTTTATGAATGTATAAAAATGCTTTTTTAAAGGTGAAAAATTAATAAAAATACACTTTGCAAGATTAATTATATGTGTTAAAATGCATTATGTTGAATAAAAATACAAATCTATTAATAATAATGAATTCAAATATACAACAAATGGAGGCAAAGACATGAAGAAATACATGTTATTATTTGTAGTTATTATCACAGCAGTATTTATGGGAGCTTGTGGCCAAAGCAAAGCGAATGGAAGCAATGGCGATGACTCCAAAAAAGGGAAAGTTTTAATCATGGGGACCTCAGCTGACTTTCCGCCATTTGAAACAAGAGATACAGCAGGGAATGTAGTAGGATTTGATGTTGATCTCGGTAATTATATTGCGAAAAAGCTAGGGTATAAGCTTGAGATAAAAGATATGAAGTTTGATGGATTAATAGGTGCTTTACAATCCAAACGTGTCGATATGGTGCTTTCCGGAATGTCCGCTACAGAAGAAAGAAAGAAGAACGTAGACTTTTCTACTCCATATCATCATTCAGGTGAAATGTTTGTTACAAAAAAAGGTTCTTCGATTAATACGGTTGATGATTTAAAAGGCAAAACAATAGGTGTTCAACTAGGTTCGATTCAAGAAGAAGGGGCCAAAAACCTTCAAAAAACGGTTAAATTTGATACAAAGGCGATGGATGACTCCACAACGCTGATTCAAGAACTATTATCTAGTCGGATTCAGGCAGCATATTTAGATAAATCCGTAGCAGAAGGCTATATTAAAAATCAAGGATTAACAGGCTTTGATGATCCAACAACTAGCTCTCCGGGAATGGGAATCGCGTTCCCTAAAGGTAGCAATCTTGTAGACAAAGTCGACAAAATTTTAAAAGAAATGCAAGATAACGGAAAAATGGATGAATTGAAGGCAAAGTGGATTAAAAAATAATGAATGTATATGTAATGAAGAATTACCTTCCAAGATAATTATTGAAAAGAGGTGTAAGGCATGAATTTGGACTTTAGCCAAATTGTGCCTTATATTCCTTTTATAATAAAAGGAATATGGGCTACGTTAAAATTTGTTATTGTTTCTATTATTTTTGGGTTTGCATTAGGTACATGTTTAGCATTATTTAAGATTTCCAGAATAAAAGTTTTAAAATGGTTTGCAGATTTTTATACGTCTATTTTTCGTGGGACCCCATTAATATTGCAATTAATGATTATTTATTTTGCAGTTCCACAATTAACAGGATATGATATCTCCACATTTTTATCGGCAATTTTAGCCTTTGGCTTAAACTCTTCTGCATATGTTTCAGAGATTATTAGAGCAGGAATTCAAGCGGTTGATAAAGGACAAACAGAGGCGGCTCAAGCATTAGGCATCCCGTATCGTTTAATGATGAAGGATCTTATCATGCCCCAAGCCCTTAAAAATATATTACCCGCATTAATGAATGAGTTCATTTCTTTAACGAAAGAATCTGCTATCGTATCAACCATTGGATATTTAGATCTAATGCGCCGAGCTACGGTAGTTGGTTCAAAAATCTACCGAAATTTTGAACCGTTAATTTTCGTTGGTTTAATCTATTGGGCAATGGTTTTAATTTTAACGCTGCTAGGTAAGCTGCTAGAAAGGAGAATGAAATACAGTGATTAAAGTAGAAAACCTTTCTAAAACATTTGGGAAAAACGAGGTATTGAAAAACATTTCTACGAGTATTAATACTGGAGAAGTAGTCTCTATCATTGGGCCATCCGGATCGGGAAAGTCTACTTTACTTCGCTGTATTAATCTTTTAGAAAAGCCGACAAAAGGCAGAGTTCTTGTATATGATCAGGATATAACGGATCCTAAGACAAATATAAATAAAGTCCGTGAGCAAATCGGAATGGTTTTTCAGCATTTTCATTTATTCCCGCATATGACGGTATTGGATAACTTAACCTATGCACCGATGAAAGTAAAAGGTGAATCTCGTCAAGTTGCAGAAAAGAAGGCTAGGGAATTACTGTCGCGAGTAGGTTTAACAGAAAAAGAGAATGCCTATCCCAATAATCTTTCGGGTGGCCAGAAACAGCGTGTTGCCATCGCTCGCGCTCTGGCGATGGAACCGAAGCTAATGCTGTTTGATGAACCGACATCAGCACTGGACCCGGAGATGGTCAAGGAAGTACTGAATGTTATGAAGGATCTCGCCCAATCTGGGATGACGATGGCGATTGTGACACATGAAATGGGATTTGCGAAGGAAGTGGCGGATCGCGTTCTGTTTCTCGATGATGGGGTACTTCTGGAAGAAGGAAAACCAGAGGAATTTTTTAATTCCCCTCGGACAAGCAGAGCGAAAGACTTTTTGGAGAAGGTTTTATAGAGATAAATATGATGAGTGTGTGCACAAAGTCCTGATTCGCGAGATTAAGGATAAAATTGACGAGATTAAGTTCGATTTTCGCGTGATTAAGCACAAAATTGACGAGATTATGCTTCATTTTTTCGATGTTAAAAACCGCAGGATTATAAATCTGAAATAAATAACAAAAAACAGTGGTTTGGAAGCTCCAAGCCACTGTTTTTAACCCGCATCAATTTGTTTTTGTATATCCTTTAAAATACTTTCCAGTGAATAGACAACCCCTTTATCATCTTTATACATAATATTTTTTGGTGAGAAATGAACAGGTGATTCCAGTCCTGCAGCTGCTGAAATTCGGAACAATCCTTTTCTTAATGTGATTAGATAGTTTGCTACTCGATATTTTTTCTCATCAATTACTAGGGCTTTTTGTAAAGCAGGATCGGTCGTAGCAACCCCAACAGGACATGTATTGGATTGACATTTTAACGTTTGGATGCACCCGACTGATATCATGAATCCTCGTGCGATATTAATAAGATCTGCCCCCATTGCCAGTGCAATTGCTACCCGATCTGGAGTGAACAGCTTTCCGGAGGCAATAATTTTAACCCGATCACGGACTCCATATTTTTTTAGGGTAGACACAAGGATGGGAAGCCCGGACCTTATCGGCAATCCGACACTGTCCATTAATTCTTGGTAGGAAGCACCGGTTCCGCCTTCACCTCCATCTACCGTAATAAAGTCTGGACCTTTACCGGTTTCTTTCATGTACTTTGCCAATTCCTCCGCACTGTCATTGCCTCCAACCACCATCTTCAATCCAACTGGTTTGCCGGTAGCTTCCCGAATTTTCTCCATAAATTCACACATTGCAGGCACATCACTGAATTGTTTAAAACGGTTTGGGCTGTCTACTGATTTATATGGTTCCACCTTACGAATTTCTGCGATTTCCGGATTAACCTTTTCCGCATCAATATGACCACCGCGTGCTTTTGCACCTTGGGCAAGTTTGATTTCGAACGCTTTTATTTGAGGAATTTCGCTTTTCCTTTTTAGCTCGTCCCAATCGACGTCCCCTTCTTTATTGCGAATTCCAAATAAGGCAGGACCGATTTGCATAATAATATCCACTCCACCCTCTAAATGGTAAGGGGAAAGCCCGCCTTCTCCTGTATTCATCCATGTTCCTTTTGCTATACCTAATCCTTTCGATAATGCGGTAATCGCATTTTTTCCTAGTGCACCATAACTCATGGCGGACATTCCAATCAGTCCTTTTAGAACGAAGGGATGTCTTGTATTTGGTCCAATCACAATGGCATCGTCATCGTGAAGCAAGTAGGCAGATGACTCATCCTCTTCGAGTTTTTCTTCTCTTTGGGAAAAAAGCGGATCCTTAATAAGTAAGTATCTTTGAGTTAACGCCATTGTTTCCATGTCAACTTTCAACTCTTCTGTTAGCTTTGGAAACATATCATTACGGACATAGTACCCTTCCCCTTCGAAATCACGTTTTGAACCAAAGCCAATAACATCACGTTTATATTTGGCGCTTCTTACAATATGTTCGTAATCATCCCTTGAAAAAGGTTTTCCTTCTGTATCGCTATTAAACCAATATTGACGCATTTCTGGCCCGATTTTTTCAAAGAAGTAACGGACCCTTCCAAGAGCAGGATAATTTCGCAAAATAGAATGCATCTTTTGGTTACGGTCAAAAATTAATAGATAAATGATGAAAATAGCAAGGATGATGATTACTAATGCGATGAAAATAAACCCGATGATGATGAAGAGATTTGCGGCAAAATTCATGGCTTTCCTCCTATTAAAAAAGCGTAAGCTCCTTGCTCATCCGCTAGCCTAAGGCTGCTTGCGCTAATCATGGTTTAACTTTTATTTGATGCGAAACTTATAAATCCTTATATAAAAATTGTCTACGGATAATATAAGCAGACTAATACAAATTTATACAGTAGTCATGGTTAGTCTCCAATTTATACATAATTTCCTTTTGCATCGGAAAACTAGAACGAGCAAAGCAAACAAAGATCATCTAAATAAAAGAGATATGTATAAAGGAGGGAATAGTTTCTTGAAAGCTTCTGATTTATTCGTGCAATGTTTGGAAAATGAGGGAGTGGAATATATATTTGGTATTCCCGGTGAGGAAAATACAGATTTAATTGATTCCTTAATCGGCTCCAAAATTGAATTTGTATTAGTTCATCACGAACAAGCAGCTGCATTCATGGCAGATGTGTATGGTCGATTAACGGGGAAACCCGGAGTCTGTCTTGCTACTCTTGGCCCAGGAGCAACTAATTTATTGACCGGAATTGGTGATGCCTACTTAGATCGTTCCCCAGTTGTAGCGATAACTGGGCAGGCGGGGCTTGATAGAATTCATAAGGAGTCTCATCAATATGTAGATATTATCGGCGTGTTTGAGAAAGTTACAAAATGGAACCAGCAAATACGAGTGCCGAAAACCATTCCGGAAATAATAAGGAAGGCTTTTAAAGTAGCTGTTTCCGAGAAACCGGGTGCTGTTCATATTGAGCTTCCAGAAGATATTGCGATGGCAGATACAGAAGGGAAGCCATTACAAGTGACACCTATCCCGCTTTCATGTCCGGACGTAGCGGAAATCAAAAAAGCGGCTGAGATTATTAATCGTGCTTCTAAACCAATTATTTTAGCAGGAAATGGAGTTATACGTGATAAGGCGAGTGAAAGCTTACGCAAATTTGCGGAAGAGAAGAATATTCCGGTTGTGAACACATTTATGTCAAAGGGTGTATTGCCTTCCGACCATCCATTAACCCTTTTCACGGTTGGCATGCAGGCAAAAGACTATGTTTTATGTGGATTTGATCAAGCGGATCTCATTATAACAATTGGGTACGATTTTGTAGAGTATCTGCCTAAATACTGGAATGATGAAGCAATGAATCTAATTGTTCATATTGATAGTCTTTCAGCGGAAGTGGATGAATATTATCCGCTTGCGGCTGAATTAGTCGGAAATGTTGGAAGGGCAGTTGAACTCCTTAGTCCTCATGTGGAGAAGAAAGAGCTTTGGCCGGGAGTAAAAAAATTAAAAGCCCAGTTAGATGAAAAACTGCATGCAGACGATGAAGTTTCTGGAAGCCCGGTCAAGCCGCAGCGCATATTAGCGGATATAAAAAAGGCAGGGAAAGAGGAAGCGATTATCATTTCAGATGTTGGGGCCCATAAAGTCTGGGTCGCCCGCATGTATCAGCCTGATCAGCCGAACCATACCATCATTTCAAATGGATGGGCATCAATGGGAATTGCCGTTCCAGGTGCCATTGCAGCAAAGCTTGCCTATCCAGATAAACCGGTTATAGCAGTAACTGGTGATGGAGGATTTCTGATGAATGGAGTGGAATTAGCAACGGCGAAACGATTAGGACTTGCCTTTGTTGTTGTGATTTTCCATGATTCTAAATTCGGTTTAATTGAGTGGAAACAGTTAAATAAATTTAATCGAACAAATGATATTCAATTCAAGGACCCTGATTTTATGGAATTTGCCGAAAGCTTTGGAGCTAAAGGGGTAAAGGTAAAGCATTCCGACGAATTGTTGCCTGCATTGAAAGATGCCCTTAATAGCAAAGAGATTGTCCTCATTGATGTGGATGTCGATTATTCAGAAAATGTAAAGCTTTCTAAAACGCTAGGCGATTATATTTGTAAATTATAATACATTAGGAGGAGCGATAATGAAGAAAAAGTGGCAATTATGGATTGGCGGGAAGTGGAGAGAGGCTAAAACTTATGAGCCTTTGTATAATCCGCATACAGAGGAGGAAATAGCTCAAATCGGACAAGCAGAGCCCGAGGATGCGGTGGAGGCAGTTGTGGAAGCCCATGCTGCATTCCAAAAGTTTCGCCATTATCCGGCACATGCCCGTGCCAAAATATTAGCTCGTGTTGCTACGATTATGGAGGAGCGTGGAGAGGAATGCGCCATGATAATGGCAACGGAAGCAGCCAAATCCATAAGGAATGCTCGGGAAGAGGTAAGTCGTACGGTTCAAACCTACCGTTTTGCAGCAGAAGCAGCAAAAAGTAATTATGGTACACAAATCCCAATGGATGCAGCAGAAGGAGGAGAAAAACGTTTTGGTTTTACCGTTCGTAGCCCGATCGGGGTAGTTACGGCCATCACTCCTTTTAATTTTCCTTTTAATCTTGTTGCGCATAAGGTTGGCCCTGCAATCGCTGCCGGAAATTCAATCGTGTTAAAACCGGCAGAACAAACACCGTTAAGCTCACTCTTTTTAGCGGAGGTTTTTAAAGAGGCCGAACTTCCGGATGGGGTCTTAAATATTATTCCCGGCAAAGGAGATGTCTTGAGCGAGGTTTTAACAACTCACCCACATGTGAAAAAGGTTACCTTTACTGGAAGTGTGGAGGTAGGGCATATTATTCAGCAGCAGGCAGGTTTTCGTAAGCTGACGCTCGAGCTCGGCTCGAATTCTCCTTTCATTATAGATGAAGGAGTAGATATTGATAAAGTGATTGACCGGAGTGTACAAGGTGCGTTTTCTTACAATGGGCAAATATGTATTTCCATTCAGCGTATTTATGTACATAAATCCCTCTATGAGCAATTTTTAGCACGATTTGTTACACGGACTAATCAGTTGGTCATCGGCTCACCTTTTGATGAAAAAACGAATATTACAGCGGTAATTAACAAGAAATCCTTGGAACGGATCAAAAGCTGGATTGATGAGGCGGTTCAAGAGGGAGCTAAGATTGAGTGCGGCGGTAAGGTAGAGGGAAATGTGTTAACACCGACCGTATTAACGAATGTAAATCGAGAATCTAAGGTATTCCGTTTCGAGATTTTCGGGCCAGTTGTTTGTATTTTTCCATTTGATACATTAGACAACGCCATTAAAGATGCAAATGATTCCCGATATGGATTAAATTCCGGAATTATAACCCCAAGCCTGGAGCGGGCATTCTATGCTTCGGAGCGTCTAGAAACGGGTGGCGTTATTGTCAACGATATCCCAACCTTCCGAATTGACAATATGCCTTATGGCGGATGGAAAGATAGCGGTGTAGGCAGGGAAGGGGTTAAATATGCAATGGATGAAATGATGGAGCAGAAGTTTATTAGCTTTAAGATTGGAGATGAGTAAATGAGAAAGGTGCCAGGCAAATTCCTGGCACCTTTTTTAAGAATTAAAAGGTCTGTCTAGTGCAAGCGGCTGCCTTCTCCTGATTAATTAAGGCGTTTGGGATATTATTACTGTGGGAGTTGGACATGTCTGGCACAGGAGGATGTAGGTAAAAAGAACTGAATCATGCCGTTCATAGGCAGTTTCGTGCGATTGACCCTCTATTTTGTGCCATTTATTCAAAAAGTCGTGCTGTTCACCTTATATTTCGTGCGGTTTAGCAAATTTAGCTTTGAAAAAAGTCTTCCCTTTTCATTTAACATGAAACTTTGGGAGAATCTTATCGTAAGTATAGATATAAATACCAAAGGGGGAAAACTGATGAAGCGAACAGCCGAGATTACATTAACGATTATTGGAGTTATTATTAATGCACTTGTAGGGGGCAGTGTGCTATTAATAGCCTCATTATTTAAGAATGAGACTTTTCAAGAACAAGTAAAAAATGAACTTGCCAACGACCAAAAGTTAAATACAGTGGATCCATCAGAGGTTTTAAATGCTATTGGTAATGGAAGCTGGTGGGTTGTTATAGCTTCATTGATTGGACTAGTATTAGGAATTATCGCAGCTGTTTGCCTTAAAGGAAATAACAAACCGAAGCTTGCAGGTATTTTATTAATCATTGCAGCGGTTGTATCCGTTCTATTATCAGTGGGTGTTGACTGGCTGCCAGGTATATTGTTCTTGGTTGCAGGTATTTTAAGCTTGGCTCGTAAACCTAAAAAAGAAATAATGGATTGATAGGGACTTGTCTTATTGGCAAGTCTTTTTATATTTCTAAAATTAGTGGAGAGATAAAAACGCTGTAATAAAATAACCATTTAGCGAATATTTTTCTTTGATATATTCGCTGTTTTTAAGAAAAAACAACCATTTATGTATTGACAACTGAAAAAATCGTTGTATGATACAATCATAAGGTTGTATTATGCAATTAATTTTTTTGAGGAGGGAAGACTGCTTTAAAAGTAAGAAATTTATGGGGGGCTGAATTTGCAGGCGTATGAAATCATGATTAACCAAGTTTATAAGGTAAAAGAAAATGACACTGTCCGTTCCGTTATTGAAAAGTTTATCGAACATGGTATTAGCGGTCTCCCGGTGGTAAACGACAGAAATGAAATTGTCGCTTATATCAGTGATGGAGATATCATGCGTTATATTGGCAAGACAAAGGACATAGTGGTGGATTCCTTTTATTATATCAATGTGATAAAAGGAGAAGAATTTGAAGAAAGAGTAGAGCAAATTCTTGACTTGAATGTTATGAAGATTTCGAAAAATAAAGTAATAAAAGTCGCTTGGAATGCAGAAATTGAAAAAATTGCAGGGATATTAGGAAAGAAACAAATTAAAAAGCTGCCGGTAGAACGAAATGGTGTTTTAGTTGGAATCATTAGCCGCGGAGATGTAATTCGAAATATATTTAAATCCATTCTTTAATTTGCTTCCTGAAATTGCACTTATATTAGATTCATATTCTCCCTCGAAAAGAAAATCAAAAACAACAGAATAGGAGTTTTGCATAAAATGTCATCTGTATCACAAAAAGCAGTATCCGTTAGCGCCCCTTCACTACAGCCGGAACCTAGTCTTCTTAAACAGCCAAAGGCAGTTTGGGCAGTCTTTTTCGCGTGTATTATTGCCTTCATGGGGCTTGGTCTTGTTGACCCAATTTTGCCGGCTATTGCTAAAAATATGAATGCTACACCCAGTCAAGTAACATTGCTTTTTACAAGCTATAATGCCGTAATGGCCATAGCCATGCTTATAACGGGGTCCATATCCTCCAGACTTGGAATTAAGTGGACATTATTATTAGGTATTGTCGTAATTGCTGTATTTTCAGCGTTAGGTGGAGCTTCAAATAATATTTGGGCACTTGTTGGTTTACGAGGTGGCTGGGGGCTTGGAAATGCATTGTTTGTAGCCACAGCATTAGCTGCTATTGTATCCCTTTCAAATAGCGGCACAGCAAAAGCAATTATTCTATATGAAGCTGCCATAGGTCTTGGAATTTCGGTAGGACCATTACTTGGAGGATGGTTAGGCGGTATGTCATGGAGAGGTCCATTCTTTGGTGTTGCTACCTTGATGGTAGTAGCCTTTATTGGTCTAATCTCTTTAATGCCTAAACAACATTCAGGTGGTCAAACAAAAGGTAAGAAAAAAACATCCTTATTAGATCCATTCCGGGCGTTGAAACACTATTCTCTTTTAGTTTTCGGTATTGCAGCCGCTCTATATAACTTTGGATTTTTTACCTTATTGGCATATGCTCCTTTCGTTATGGGATTAGACGAACATGGATTAGGGTTTGTCTTCTTAGGATGGGGGATTCTTCTTGCCATTACATCCGTTTTCATGGCTCCAAAGCTTCAACAATCGTTTGGTACCGTTAAATCAATGTGCTTGATGTTATTCTTGTTTGCCATTGTACTATTAGCGATGGGAATTTGGACATCAACACAATGGGTGATTATTGCAGCTGTTATTTTCGCAGGTGCATTACTTGGAAACAACAATACATTGATCACAACAGCTGTCATGAATGCAACAAATGTAGAACGATCAACAGCTTCTGCTGCTTATAGCTTTTTACGCTTCTTAGGAGGAGCAATAGCACCATATATGGCTGGTAAGCTTGCAGAATTATATAATCCACATGTTCCATTTATAGTAGGGGCAGGATTTGTTCTAGTTTCTGTATTGTTTATTTTGGCTAATGCAAAGCATGTGAAGCATGTTGACGATGTAGAAGCAGGGCATTAAGAAGATAGAAATTAATATAGACTGTACTAACTTAATTGTAAAAGGTTAGTACAGTCTTTTTTCATTTCCTCATTATTTTACTGTCAAAAAGCAATATAAAACCGTTTTAATATCCTAAATTTCCCCTTGCTCCTATAGTTTTTCCTGCTATTTCAATAGAGTTAAAGTGCGTTTTTTGTTTCTTTGTGTCGAGCAGTTTAGCCATTTTTGTAGAAATTTCCCGAGAAATAGATTTGTAGTGATTTAAAAAAAATAATTCTATAACTCTAATTAATGATTACTAAGCTATTGGTGGAGATCCTTAAATAGAAAAGTAGGGTGGAACTGGTTCATTAGGAAGTACAGAAAATTATTTAGTGTTTTTTCACAAATGTTATGATGTAATCTAATTTCAATAAAGTACTCTAAATTTCTTATATCCCTTTAACACATCTTTCACTTCAATATGAAGGTCTTTTATTTTTACAAAAGGATTTAATTCCTTTTTCAAGCTTTGGATAAAAATATTTAATTGCTCACTTGTACCCTCCGCTTCTATTTCTACGGAGCCATCTTCCAGATTTTTGACCCAACCGGTAATTTCAAAGGATATCGCTTTTTGCTGGACGGTAAAGCGAAACCCGACTCCTTGCACTTTACCAGTGGCAATTATATGCGCAATCATTATGTAGCCTCCATTTGCATAAATACAATAATAAGTTTGTTTATTCCATCATACAACATATCGATATGTTATACTATTCTGAAAAGGGGAGGGGATTTAATGGAAGAAATAGTAGTGAAGGCTATTCAGGATGATTATCCTGATGATTTTGCATGGTGTTATGGATGTGGTCGTCTCAATGAGGAGGGCCATCACTTTCGAACAGGCTGGAATGGAGAAAATACACTAACGGTTTACACACCACGACCAGAGCATACAGCTTTACCGGGATTTGTGTATGGTGGTTTGATTGCCTCCTTAATTGATTGCCATGGAACCGGTTCGGCTGCATTAGCATTACATCGAAAAAATGGGAATGTGCCAGGTGAAGGGGCTGAGCCTCCGCGTTTTGTTACGGGCTCTTTAAAAGTAGATTTTATAAAGCCTACTCCTCATGGGGTTCCGTTAAAAGCAGTTGGAAAAGTCGAAGAAATTCACCCTAAAAAATGGAAGGTAGATACTGAAGTGTATGCTGGCGATACACTTTGTGCTCGCGGTGAAGTGATAGCCGTTGTGATGCCAAGTACATTCTTGAAAAAAGAATAGATTCTAGAAAAAGCAGGGGAGGCTCCTGCTTTTTTTATAGGGGATTTTTAAGGGTAGCAGCTCTTGTATACAATTTGTATTCAATTGTTTACAAAAACGTACACATGTTTACAAAAATGTATACATGTGTACAAATGCGTGTACTTACTTATTTATCAGTGTTTATCTACAATGTCCAGCTCCAGCGCCTATCGGCTAGCGGATTTCGTTATTGTTTACGGATTTGTATACAGGATTACAAATTCATGTCTATTGATAAGTATTCATGAAAGATTCCTTAACTCCATTGACCAAGCCTTGTGGTTTCTATAACCTTTTACACATCAATAGTGAAAGGGATGATTTTTTTTGACAAACTCACGTATTGCAGCAATTGATGTAGGTAATGACTCCCTTAAAGGGATTTTTGGAGAAATGGAATACGACATGAATATTCCAAATGTCATTGCCAGAGATATAGAAGACCGTCCTATCATAGGATTAGAGGAATTAAATCAACAAAATCCAATTGACGGCATACATATTCGGGTTCATTCCCCTATATTAAAAGATAATAATTCTATTTACCGTGTAGGTCATTTAGCAACCAAAAGTACTAATTCGACCGAATTAGATCCAGGAAGCAGCAAGTCTGAGGAAGACCAGACTCTTATCATGTTATTTGCAAGCTTGGCCTTAGATGCAGTAAGAGACGAAAATAAGCAAATGTTTAAACGTTCTAATAACGTAATAGAAGCAACCTATACATTAGGAACAGGCCTCCCGCTCAGAGAAGTAAAGGAAGGCAAGGATGTTGGCTTCCGTTCGAGATTGCTTGGATCCGTTCATCAAGTAGAGTTTTTAGTAACACCAAAATATCAGGGTCAAAAGGTAAACATTCGATTTGATGAGGTAAAAGTGTATCCCGAGGGCTTCGCAGCATTCATTAACTTAGTCATGGATAAGAATTTAAATATCATCAATAAAGAATTAATCGATAAACGCATTATTATCCAAGATATCGGCGGTTTATCAACAGATATTGCAGTCATCAAGAATCGTAAAGTAGATGATGACAAGGCACAAGGATTTAACCTGGGTGTTTCAGAGTCCCTTGAAAATATAAGAGAAGAAATTCGCTCCAAGCATGGAGTGGAGCTAGATAGTAGACGCGATGTGGTGGAAATTATTACGAAGAAAAATGATCGTAATCATATTATGGTAAAAGGAAGTAGGACAAGCGTTCACGATATTGTAGATAGAACTCTATTTGAGCTGGCAAAAAAACAATATCGAATTCTTCGTAATATTTGGCAGAAGAACTCGCAAACGGAGATTTGTTATTTTATCGGCGGCGGTTCGATTATTTTAAAGGATTATCTTAAAACAATGAATAATAACCTTGATGGATTCAATATTGACTTCTTTGAGGATGAGAGAGAAAGTATCTGGATGATGGTTAATGCTTACTATAAATTGATAACTGATTTTAACAGAAGGAATAAGAAAGATAAGCAAATAGAAGAGCAAAAACTGGTTAAAAACAAATAAGGTGATTAGATGGAAAAATCAGAGATAAATAGGGGAAAACCCATTACATTTCGCATTCCTTCGGATACCCCTGATCATATTTTGCAATATTTAGGAAAGCTGAAGGAAACAGAAAGGCGAAATTTTTCCAGCAAAATTGCCGAATATGTCATAAATGGTGTTGGACAATCTATATCCAAGAAACGGGAAACTCTAACGATTCCTCTTCCAAAAGGATTGGATAAAACGCAGCGAAATTGGCTTAAACATGAGCAATCACTAGCTTTATTAGGGAGCATTGTCTATCAATTATTAACAGACCCTGTTAAAACAGCTTCCCTTATAGCCTCTTTGAATACAAGTATGGTAGATGTGGAGGATTATCCGTATCCGTTGGAGGAGCCAACCCAAGATGATAATGTAGACTTGATTTATCCTGATACTGACCCAATAAAAGAGGATGAAAGTCACAATACAAGAACAGATCAAGTTGATGATCTTGATAACTTCGATTGGGAGTTGCCTATTCCAGATGAAAATTCCGATGATGAGAAAGAAGAAAGTATGGAGGATCTATTAGGAGATTTTCTGGCACAGATGAATAAGTGATTATAATAAGGATACCCTTGCTTGCAAAGGTATCCTTACATTTCTATTACACTACTACTTCACTCATCAGACTAAGGATGTTGTCCTCCGTGTCTTTGAAAAACACCATCCAAGTTTCTACCTGTCCCATTTTTGCTACTACATGGGGCTCATCAATAAATTGTACTCCTTTGTCGAGGAGTTGGTTATAATGTTCCTTAATATCCTCGACCTGATAATAAATCACAGAACTTGTCTTCGCGAACTCTTCCGATTCAGGCAGGCTAAGCAGGAGTCTAACTCCATTACAATCAAAAAATGCTAATGAATCTGTATTAAATAATAGTGGTAATTCTAAAACATCCTTATAAAATTGTACCGCTCTCTCGAAATCTTTTGCATTTACCCCAATTTGCCCAATTTTTTGGATTCCCATCACGTATCACTCCACTCCAAATGTTTCAATTACAATTATTATACATATATTTCTAAAGATTTTGGTATTTATATAGAAAAATATCAGAATAGGGGGAGAACTGACAGTTTTTTTCAGCTTAAACATTTCAAAATAAAAAGCCATGATTTATAGAAAATCATGACTGAATTACGTATTAATTATGCTGGTTATTTGGAAGTTGTTTATCAGGGTGTCCTTTGCCTTGCTTCTTTTTATTCTCTTTATCCTTCTTTTGTGTATCGTGAAGCTTTTCTACAAATTCATGTGTGTTTTCCAATCTGTTTCCTCCTTGTAATGGGACTTCGGTTGTACTTTTTCCATTCAAGAAAGAAATAATACATTAAAAACTAGGCACTTCGAAAAGATCTATCCAATTTTCTTGCTTGCTGCAATATCATTTTTTTCGTTTGGCACTTTTATGAGAATAATCGCGCCAATAATAAATAGAAGGATAAGACTAAATACTCCGCTGTTTGATTTCCCAGTAATTTGTGCAGTAACTCCTACTAAAAGAGGTCCCATGATGGAGGCAAAATTGCCAAATATATTGTAGAATCCAAAAAATTCGTTGGCATTTTGTTTCGGAACAAGCTTTGCGAAATAGGATCGACTTAATGCTTGAATTCCCCCTTGGGACGATGCAACAAGCATAGCTAATATCCAGAAATCTAAGGTTGTTTTTAAAAAGTAGGCATACGTACAAACAATCATATAGACAATAATGCCGACAAACAGCATCGTTTTACCTGAGAATTTCTCTGCCAATTTCCCATATAAAATAGCAAACGGTGCTGCGACTACTTGGGTGACAAACAAAATAATTAATAGACTTTGAGAGCTTATGCCTAAATCTGTTCCATAGGCAGTCGACATTGTTATAACAGTGCCAACCCCGTCGATATAGAAAAAATAAGCCAGCAGGAATAGGAACAATGAGCGGTATTTACGAATTTCTTTTATCGTCTTTCCTAAACGCCTAAAGCTATTCACAACGGGATTTGGTTCACGTTCAATATAATAACGTTGAAAAACGTTTCGAAACATTGGGATGGAAAAGGATGCCCACCAAATTGCGGTGATTAGGAATGCGATCTTGCTTGCAAGTGTTACAGAGATAGGCAGGATCTCTTTCTGGGCTAAAATAATGATCGCAATACTGATGATAAAGGGAATCGTGCTGCCGATGTATCCAAAGCCGAAGCCGCGAGCGGAAACCTGATTCATTCGTTTTTCTGTTGTGACATCTACGATAAAGGCATCATAAAATACGTTTGCCCCTGAGGCTCCAACGGCAGCAATCGTATAAGCAATTAATAAAAGCAGCCACTGATCACTGGGGATGAATGCCAGAAGCGCAGTAAAGGATATCCCGATAGTAAAAAAGAAAGTAAAAAAGCGTTTTTTAAATCCTTGATAATCGGCAATGGTTCCTAAGACAGGACCAAGTATGGCTAAAATAAATGTAGCAATGGCGACCGTATACCCTAGATAGGCGGTAGAGTTAGCGGCACTTATACCGGCTTTTGTTGCTGCGGCTTTATAAAATAGCGGAAAAACGGCAGTCGAAATAATAATAGAGTATGCAGAATTAGCCCAATCATAAAAAACCCAACTATTCTCTTCCTTCGTAAAACGTTTCATTCTCTAAAACCCCCCTTTTGTAATTTTAATCAAATTAACATTTCTCGTATGATTCTGCCGTCTGTATCTCCAAGATCTAGACCGAGCAATCTTGCAAATGTCGGTCCTTCATCGACAAGATGCATGGACGGGATTATTGCGTTTGAACGAATTCCTTTTCCGGAGGCGATTAGAACAGTGGTGTAATTCTTTTTGTCCGGAGAGTAGCCGTGTGAGGCAACCGTGTATTTTTTGGATTTGACATCCTTGGCTGTAATGGTATCTATTAGTTCTCCATTTAATCCCTCGGTAAAGTAATAACCTTGGTGAGCTTCCACCATGAGGTAGGCATTGGGGTCTGCCCCCTTAGGACAAAGTTCTTCGTTTGTTAACAGCTTCTCAATGCCATTTCGGTCATCCTTTGTTAACTCGTTGAGAAGCTTTTTTAAAATGGACTTGGTTTCGTGGTCATTATCATTCTTTACATAAAGATAAGCGGAGCCGTCACAGCTTTTACAATATGCCTTCCAATCAACTACCTTTCCACGTTTATTTACTTTTATCAACCCAGTTTTTCGAAGTAACACATTTAACTTGATGGCTTTGGACTCATCCAAGGCGCTATGGTCACCTAATACAATAACGGTGGAGTTATTATATATTCCACTCTGTTTTAAAGCTCCGATGATCCGACCAAGACGTTCATCATGCCGCCGTAGTGCCTCATGTGCTTGCACTGATGAGAATCCGTAGAGGTGGCGTTGTGTATCAAGATCCGTAAAATGGACAAGCAATAGGTTAGGCTTTTTCGATTGTATCGTTTGAACGGTGGATTCCAGCACAAAGTCATCTAGCTCGGGCTGGCTTAACCCTTTCCGAATGTTGCCAAAACGGCGATTCATGTCTAATTGATAAAGAGGACTGCCGCTTAGTAAAGAGACGGTAACTTGATTTTGCCAAGGGCGATTTGCAAAAATCTCGGGCATGTTGTAATCGATATTTGCTTTAGCGGTAACCGGCCATAATAATGCAGCTGTAGTTAAGTTGGCTTTTTTTGCTTCATCATAAAGGGTAGTTCCTTTTACATAACGACGGTACCAATACCAATCCGGTGATGGATTCCCGGGCTGCAACAATGTATTATTAATAACACCATGCCGATTTGGAAGTTTTCCGGTTACAATGGTTGCATGGCATGGGTATGTTACGGACGGATAAATCGTTTTAACATTTTTACAATAAGCTTTATGGTTCAAGAGCTCTTGAAAATGCGGAAGCTCCACAAGTGTGGGAAAATCGAGTGAAGATAAACAGTCAAATGATATGACAATTAAGTGGTCTGTTAAGCGTTCCATAACGACCTCCTTTAAATGAGCCGTATAGTATTAAATATAATGGAAAATTTAGAATTTAGGAACATTTATTTACATTAGTAAATGGTAGTTTTATGTAAAAGGAAAAGACAGGTATATCATCAAATATACCTGTCTCTTTTAAAGGATATGAAAGTAAAATAAATTATTTATCCGTTATAGTTCTGTCTAGCTCCTGCGCATATCGGATTTCTTATTAGGACTGGCTTCGCAGGAAATTCCTTATATCACGATTTCCAATGAATTTTTTTGACTGCTCATCCCATAGCTTGAAGGTCAAGGATTTTAAACTTGTCCAAAGTGTTAAGGTTGGAACTTCTTGAAGGCGTATATCACTTTTATGTGCCTTTTCAAGTTGATAATTTGGAACATTGGAATTTAAGTGATGAACATGGTGATACCCAATATTACCGGAAAACCATTGCAATATCTTCGGAAGCTTATAGAATGAACTTCCTTTTAATGCAGCTTCAACATAATTCCAGTTGTCGCCATTTTCAAAATAACCATCTTCAAACTGATGTTGTACATAAAATAACCAAACACCAGACAATGCGGCAATATAGAAGAGGGGTAATTCAACTAAAAGAAATGCCTTCCAGCCAAGGGTGAATCCTAATAATAAAACGATGGAAGTTAATATAATATTCGTCATCCAAACATGTCTTTTTTCTTTTTTTGTAGCATTTTTTCTATTAAAACGATAAGAAATTAAGAAAATATATAATGGTCCAAATATAAACATGACTATCGGATTTCTGTATGTCCGGTATAATAATCGTTTGATCCAAGAGGCTTGTGCGTATTCCTGCAAAGTTAACGTCCAAATATCACCATCACCGCGTTTTTCTAAATTTCCGTTTGTTGCATGGTGGAGATTATGTTCATTTTTCCACTGTTCATAGGAACAAAAGGTAAGAATTCCCGTAATCATACCGACAATCTTATTGGCTTTTCTGTTTTTGAAAAAGGAATGGTGTGTACAATCATGGAAAATAATAAATGTCCTTACTAAAAATCCGGCAGCAGGTATGACGCATAATAATGTTAACCAAAAGGAGACTCGAAGACTAAAATAAGCTAAAACCCATAATAGTAAAAATGGTCCTACGGAATTAATAAGCTGTCTTACACTAGCTGAGATACGTGGTTTTTCAAATGTTTTTAATTTTTCTTTCCACTCGCGAATACTATTTTTGGATTGTTTTTCCATTGTACCTTCACCTCGTTTTGATTTTAACGGACGATTCTTTTCTTTTAAAATAGTAATAATACATGCTTAAGGGCCACCATAATACTGCAAAAATGGGGTACACTGCCCAAATTTCGTTTGGGGAAGACACCATGTTTACAATGATAAAAAATACACTTATAAACAAGCTTGATGAGATTGAAAATTGAAAAAACTTTTTATGTTTTGCATGATATAAAGCCAAAGGCCACCATAACACTATAAAAGCAGGGTATATTGCCCAAGGATAGCCGGACGAAATAACTAAGTTCAAAATGGAATAATACACAATCGTGATGAAACTCCCTATGAGACCTAAGGAAATGGTTTTTCTAGCATTCTCAAATATCACCATAATTGGCCACCAAATGATTGGGTAGAATGCGTATAATGCCCAAGGATGGCTAGGGGAGTATAGAAAATTTGTTAAAAACAGGTACAAGATTATGATGATACTAATACAGAGAGAATGAATTTTATACTCCCTTTTTTTTATAAAATAAACGCTAACCGGCCATAAAAGGAGAAAAAAGACTGGATAGATAAACCAAATATGACTAGGACTTGTTAAGTAATTTACAAGAATAAAGAATAGTATGCTAATAAGGCTACCTATGGAGGCAAAAATCAGATCATACTTATGCATAGAAATCCTCCTTTATTTTTGACGTATACGCAGCCATCTGTAGAACATGCATAGAGGCCACCATAATACACCAAAGGTTGGATATACGAACCAAATAATGTGAGGGGTGTAGTAAAAATTAATAAACACTACTAATGCAATGATTAAGGCACTGCCCCAAATGGAAAAGCCTAAATCTATTTTTGACATATTTTTCTTCTTAGGTGAAGGCAGTTTTACTCCAAGTTCTTTTTCTATCTCATCAATATCCCCAAAATCGACAATTGCTTTATTAATTGCATCCTCTTCTTCTTTTCCTTGTGCCATTAAATCAAAGACCTTTTCCTCGAGATTTTCTACAATCTCTTGCTTAATCTGTTCCTTTTGTTCGCTGTCTGGAACATTTTTAAATAAGTCATCTACATGGTTTTTAATCTTCTTCATTCTAATTCCTCCATAAATAGATCAATTATTTCTTTTGTTTCTTTCCATTCTTTTACGGTTTCCTTTAAGTAAGCTTTTCCCAAGGTAGTGATTCTGTAGTATTTTCTTTTCCCACCATGAGAAATTTCTCCAAAATAGGATTCAATCAATTCCTTTTTCTCCAGCCTCTGAAAGACTGCATAAAGGGTAGCTTCTTTTATCTGAAACCGATTATCTGTCCGCAAGCTAATTTGTTTCGAAATTTCGTATCCATATTGATCCTTATCCAGTATCAATCGCAGAATAATCGAATCTAAATGCCCGCGGATAATATCACTTCTTATCATGGATTCACCTTCCATAACCGATTATTCTATCTGATAGAGTAATATTAACGCAGATTACTCTATCTGTCAAAGTAATTTTTTGATTTTATTTGTTTTGCCTGAATTTTTGTGTGAAATGCCTGAATTATTTTCTAATTTGCCTGAATTAAATTGTGATGACGAAAATGTAAGGTGTTTTGTGGAGAGAACCACCGACAAATTCAAAAGAACCAAAAAAAAACGAACCCGAAAATCTCGGATTCGTTCATTTTCCACCGTATTAAGCTCTTTCCTCAAACAATTTTACAATTTCAATCACAACATTTGTTGCCTTGATCATATTATCCACGGAAATGTATTCGTATTTACCATGGAAGTTTTCTCCGCCTGTAAAGATGTTTGGAGTCGGCAGTCCCATGTAAGAAAGCTGAGAACCGTCTGTACCGCCGCGAATTGGGGCGATGATTGGTTCAATGTCTAAGTTTTTCATTGCTTGATATGCGATATCGACAATTTCTTTAACGGGCTCGATTTTTTCCTTCATGTTGTAATATTGATCGTTCATTTCTAGAATTATGTTGTCTTTGCCATATTTGTCTTGTAATTCATGAACGATTTTTTCAAGATTAACCTTTTTGGCATTAAATTTTTCTCTGTCATGATCTCTGATGATATAGGCAAGCTTTGTAAGCTCAACATCCCCATTCATGGAGAGAAGATGGTAGAAGCCATCATAGCCATCTGTATATTCAGGAGCTTCCTCAGCTGGAAGTTTCCCTTGTAATTCCATCGCAATTTTCAAAGAATTAATCATTTTGCCTTTTGCTGAGCCTGGATGAATATTGTTTCCTTTTATAGTGATTTTTGCGCCGGCAGCGTTAAAGCTTTCGTATTCTAATTCGCCAAGCGGTCCGCCATCTACTGTATAAGCGAATTTTGCATTAAACGCAGAAACATCAAATTTATGAGGGCCTCTGCCGATTTCCTCATCAGGAGTGAAGGCAACTCTTACTTTTCCATGCTTAATTTCCGGATGTTTGATTAAATATGCCATTGCTGTCATGATTTCTGTAACACCGGCTTTGTTATCAGCCCCAAGAAGAGTGGTACCGTCTGTAGTTACTAAGGTATGTCCTTTATATTGCTCAAGGCTTGGGAAATCCTTTGGTGATAATACAATATGTAAGGCATCATTCAATACAATATCGCTTCCATCATAGTTCTCTACGATTTGCGGTTTTACGTTTTTGCCTGTAAAATCAGTAGCTGTATCAACGTGAGCTAAAAATCCAATAGTTGGTACATCCTTATCTGTGTTGGAAGGAAGGCTGGCCATAACATATCCATTTTCATCGATTGTTACTTCTTCCATTCCGATAGACTTTAATTCCTCTACGAGCATGTTGAGAAGTGTCATCTGACCAGGTGTAGAAGGACATGTGTTGCTTTCCTCATTTGATTGAGTATCCACCTTGACATAAGAAGTAAATCTTTCAATGATTTCATTTTTCATGAATTCCAACTCCTTTTTTATATTTATCATACCATTAAAAAAAGACTCCCACACGTTTTAAGAATGGGAGTCTAAGAAAATCCTACGCACTGATTCTTACTTTTCCTAATCGTTCCCAAGGCTTTGTCGTCCAGCGTTTAAGTGCGAAACAGCCGCGCAGCCATTCATCCGCACCTTGGGCTATCCATACACCTAATAAGCCAAGCTCAAAATGAACACCAAGTAAATAGCTGAGGGATACGGCAACTCCCCACATCGAAATAATTCCGATGATGACAGGGAAACGGACATCTCCTGCAGATTTTAGGGAACTCATTAAAACTATATTCATTGCTCTACCGGGTTCGATAAATACGATGGCCCAAAGCACAGGCAACCCGATTGCTATAATACTAGGATCATTGGTGAATATTTTTAAAATAGGGGAGCCGACTAAAGCAATGATTAACGATGTAATAAAGGAAGCACACATCGATATTTTAAGTGTTCGAATGCCGCGATGTAGTGCTCGGTCATACTGTTTGCCGCCAATATAACGCGCGACAAGCAACTGTGTTCCTTGTGCAATAGCAAGCGTAAACAAATAACAAATCATATTTATATTTAAAATATAGACTCTTGCTGCTAAGGCGGAAACGCCGATCGTTGCTATAAAACCTGTAATGATAAGCTGTGAAAATTGATAGGACAGGTTTTCGCCGGCTGACGGTATTCCGATGGACAATAGTCCGCGAATATCGTCTCTTTTTAGTTTAAATATATCGCTTATTTTTAATTTCAATGAAAGTCTATGATAGACTAACAGCAATAGTGCCGAGACGCTGAATACACGAGCAACAACCATTGCCCATGATACTCCTGTTACCCCTGTAATCGGCAAACCGAAGATGCCGGAAATGGCAATCACATTTCCTCCGACACTAATAATATCCATAATAATGGTTACAACCATTGACTCCTTTGTATATCCGTGGCTGCGCAGGACAGCACTTAAGGCGAGTGCAATGGACTCTAGAAATAGAGATATTCCGCATATATGAACATAGGTAAGGCCGTAACGAAATACATCTCCATGAATGTCAAACATGCCTAGAAGATATTTTCCGAATAAAGCAATGAAAAGGGCTATTCCGACCCCAAACCAAAAGTTTAATCCGAAAGCCGAACGGGCAAGCTGCCTTGCATGTTTAAATTGGCCGGCACCAAGCTTCTGACCAATTAAAATAGTTGCACCAACAGAGGTGACATTGAAAATTAAAATAAACATGTTTAACAATTGATTGGCGACGCCAACTCCTGCAGCTGCATCATCAGAATAATGACTGAGCATAAGAGTTGCAATAATCCCCATTCCCATATGCAGAGCCAGCTCGATAAAAAGCGGCCATGATATATTAAAAAGCGTTTGCTCCTGATATTTATTTGTATTTGTGTCCACGAAAATATCCCCTTCATAAAAATAATACAAATTCCATTGTAAACCTATGCGAATGAGAAAGAAATTAGAAATTCCTTCACGACATGAATTATTTTGTTAATAGTTCTCCATAAAAAAAGGAGCAAGCTATATATGCTTACTCTAAAATAGAATGAAGGATGCTGATAATTTTTTTTACACAAAATTTAATGATGACAAATGTCCGTTTTATTTTCCAATCAATCGTTTACGTATTGAATTTCAATCTATACACTTTAAACAACTGGGGATGTTTATGGAATTTTATCTGGGAAGAAAATAAATAAGCAATTTACTAAAATAAAAAAACCCAAGTTAAAGATCAAACGATCATTAACGTTTGGGTTTGAGGAATTAAGGTTGATAAAAAAGTACGTACTTTCCTGGACCGATCATTGCTACACCGATTGTTACTGCTATCAATACAAAACAATATTCAAATCCATTTTTCTCAACCCAATATCCATTTTTAATATGTACAGAAAAAATAGCATCAATCATAATAATGACGATTAAACCGGCTCCGATTGGAGTAAAAACACCTGCTGCGAAAAGCAGTCCTCCAACCAATTCAAATAATCCCGCACAAATTGCCCATATTTTACCGCCTGGGCGTATTCCAATGGATTCAAGCCATTCTCCAAAATTACTTGCACCTGGACCGCCAAACCATCCAAATAATTTTTGGGCGCCATGTCCGATAAAGGTAAGGCCAATTACAAGCCGGATAATTAATAGCCCAAGGTCTGCCAACATTTGTATCCCTACTCTCGCAAAAGTAAATCGCATAGATAAGCTTAGTATAAGCTTATGTACATATTTTATACCTCTTACCGCTTTCTACCTATAGTAAAAATGGATTATTATAGCATTAAAAAACACCCGATATGGGTGCTTTTGGATTACATATTGACGGATTCTGGAATTTTAGAGGCGGTAGTTCTTCCAGTTAGAGCAATAAGAACCTCCACTACAAACAGAATTACCACTATATATGGGCCTATTGAAAGAACAAAACTTTTCGTATTCACAAAATGCGTTAAGATGCCTTGTTTGGGTAAATGCATAGAAAAGGCTAGAAGCATTCCAAACGTAAAGTTTCTTGCCCATTGACTGGTATCATAAATCCACATGCCCTCTTTCCAGCCATATCTTTTAATTCTTTGCATGGATCTCGCTATTTCGATACCTTCCACAATACAAAATGCTATCATAACCCAAATCCACACCATAACAAGTATAGCAGGTGAAACCACATCCATTGTTGCACCAACTAAACCGCTGATTGACATGGCTCCATGGATGATGCAATTTGTATTCTTCCAATTTTGCGCAAGATTTCTATCTTCAGAACGAATATATCGATTTAGGATTAGAACAAAACCCAGACCATATAAAAGACATCCAGTCCACCATAGCCATGTTCCAAATACGGCAACAAAAGGTTTTCCAAATACTGATTGGCCGGCTGCAATAATGGATTGGATGGCAACAGATGCCAATAACAGGATTCCATGGACTTTTTTTCGAAGCCGTGACCCATTTGATTTAAATAAAAGTATATAATTACGAACAATGATTGCTATATAACTAATTGTCAGTATACAGTTCAAAAGAAATAGAATGAGTGCAATTGGTCTTAAGAATAGCGCAAAGTTCATGATCACCAATATGGAGACGGATGTTGCCGCAATCCAGGTTCCAACTCCGAAACTTGATATTGGATCACAAAAATGACGTTCCCACATGACACCAAGAATCATATCGCGCACGAAAGCTATATATAGAATAAATAATAATAAGAGTACTAGTGTAGTAGAAATAATTGCTAATTCTTTATGCTGAAAAACAACCTTTTGCATAGCACCTAAGAGTAATATACCGGTTGCCATTACAATAGCGCCTGCAGAGGTTGGTACTTGTTGTTTAAGAACACGTGACAGCATTGTAATCCCTTCTTTATACTTTCTTCATACTATCCGAGTATAAAATTAATGATAGTTGAAGTAAACCAAAAGTTATTTCCTGTTTTATGGTATATGTATTTGAAAAGGGGAAAGCATTGCTTCTCATCAATGGTAATGGATAATTCCAATTGAAAATGCGTGGTAGGAATAGGTAGAAATTGACGGCTGCAATCCCCTCGTTTTTTCTAAATAATGTAACAATTCGCTTGATAAAAATATCCATTCACCATATAATCCAATTATATTTTCAGGTAGGTTGTTTTCGCGATAAGTATTGCTTTTCGTCATGGACTATAATTCTAGGGGGTTATTCACTTTTAACCCAAATAAGCTTTTTATTTCGTATTCAAAAGCAACAAAGTTCAAGAAAAGAGCCTTCAGATAAGGAGTTTTTTATGATTCGACGTTTTTTTTCTTACTATGTTCCACATAAAAGGCTATTTATGATGGACTTTAGCAGTGCGGTTGTAGTTGCCATTTTAGAATTAGCTTTTCCGCTTGCAGTTCAGTGGTTTATTGATTCGTTATTGCCAACCAAAAACTGGTCCTCTATCGTGTCAGTCAGCATTGGATTATTATGTCTTTATTTGATAAGTACATTTTTGCAATACATTGTAAACTATTGGGGACATAAACTTGGGATTAATATTGAAACGGATATGCGCCAGCAACTGTTCCAGCATGTGCAAAAGCAATCGTTTCGTTTTTTTGACAATACGAAAACAGGCCATGTTATGAGTCGCATCACGAATGATTTATTTGATATTGGGGAGCTTGCCCATCATGGACCGGAAGATTTATTCATTGCAGTGATGACATTTTTCGGAGCATTCCTAATTATGTTTACGGTTAATATAAAATTAGCCCTTCTTACCATAGTGATCGTTCCATTTTTAATTTGGTTAATTATTGTTTGTAATTTAAAAATGAATCGAGCATGGAAACAGATGTATAGTGATATTGCAGATGTAAATGCCCGTGTAGAGGATAGTGTCTCCGGTGTAAGGGTAGTTCAATCCTTTACAAATGAAGAATATGAGATTAATAGATTCAGAACGAATAATCGAAAATTCAGATCTGCAAAGCTTGGCGGATACAAGGTCATGTCCTTTAGTAATTCAGGAATTTATATGATGACCCGTTTTATTACCCTGGCTGTTCTGATTTATGGTGCTTGGCTATGCTTTAATAATCAGCTTACAAACGGCGAGCTTGTTGGATTCGTACTTTATATCAATGTGTTGTTTAAGCCGATTGATAAAATTAGTGCGTTAATGGAGCTTTATCCGAAAGGGATGGCCGGTTTCAAAAGATTTACGGAACTAATCGATACAGCACCAGATGTTGTGGATGTAGAGGATGCGGTAGAGGTTCCCTTCCTGAAAGGAGACATCCAATTTAAGAATGTTACTTTCGGATACGACGAGCATAAGTTAGTGCTAGAAGATGTTGACTTAAAAATTAAAGCTGGAGAAACAGTAGCGTTTGTTGGTCCTTCCGGTGCCGGTAAAACCACTATTTGCTCCTTGATTCCAAGGTTTTATGATGTGGATAGCGGAAGTATTACGATCGATGGCATAGATATTCGGCAAATGACCAAGAGCTCCCTAAGATCCCAAATTGGAATTGTGCAACAGGATGTCTTTCTTTTTACGGGAACATTGCGGGAAAATATTGCATACGGGAATCTCCATGCGACAGAGGAAGAAATACAAGAAGCTGCTAAACGGGCTCATCTTGAGGATTTTATTGCTTCACTTCCTTTTGGATACGAAACACAAATTGGGGAAAGGGGCTTGAAGCTTTCCGGAGGACAAAAACAAAGGATCGCTATTGCGAGAATGTTCCTTAAAAATCCGCCGATTTTAATTTTGGATGAAGCGACTTCTGCATTAGATACAGAAACAGAAATGATCATTCAACATGCATTGTCGGAGCTTGCGAAAGACCGAACAACCTTAATTATTGCCCACCGCTTAGCAACGATTCGTAATGCAGATCGAATTGTTGTTGTAAATGAAACCGGGATAGCAGAAGAAGGAAAGCATGATGAATTGCTGCAAAAAGACGGTATCTTTGCGAGACTGCATCGCGTTCAATACCAAAGATGAAACAACTTGGCGGACACGAGTTCCGTTATTTGTGACAAAATGGCTTAATTTCCTATGTTTGCGGACAGAGGATCCGTTATCTTGCAAAAAAGCAGTGATTTCCTAGTGCTTTTGCGTGAATAACGGATCCTGTGTCCGCTTAGTCCTTAAATTAAGGTCGTTTAATCAAAATAACGGATTCTCTGTCCGCTTAGGATATGAATTTTTATTTTCCCCCGCTTAATCCAACCCTATATTCCGATTTCAACATCGAATAAACCACGGTATCATAAAACCTTTCGCCATCAAAATCTGTCTCACGAAGAACTCCATCTTTATGAAAACCAAACTTCTCCATTAACCTTTTCGAACCTTCATTATCTGCAAAAATATCGCCAACGATGCGATTTAATCCAAGGGTGTTAAATCCGAATTCCAGTATTTCCGGTAAAATTTCCGTCATTACTCCTTTTTTCTGAAAATCCTTATGGATGACGACACCCATTTCCGCTTTTTGGTGCCATGTATGTAATTTGTGAAATCGAAACATCCCTACAACTTGGTTATTTTGCTTATGAACAATAGACCAGGGAATCTCCTTTTTTTGTTTGAAATTCTCCAAGTTCCTTAATATAGACGCTTCCAATTCCTTAATGGTTCTCACTGGATGAGGAGTAATATACTTCATGGTTTCATGGTCACTCATGAAAGGAAACATATTTGCTGCATCTTCCAATGTCAATCCCCGGAGGTAATAATTATCTGTTTCAATGACAGGAATCTCCGTAAGTTCTAATACATTACTCATTTTTTTCACCTCTGCGAAAGGTATTCGCGCCAACCCGAATAAAACCCTTTAGAAAATATTTAGGAAAGCGAAAAAAATAGTGACTATTTTGAATATGGATAGTATCTTTGAATTAGTAAATTCGCATTGCGAAATAAATGTCAAGGATGGAAATTAGGATGAGCTTCTTAAAAAAATACGCGAAAAAATACTGGCTGCCTTTTTTAATAGGGGTTATATTTGTCGCCATTGAAGCGATTTGCGACCTTATGCAGCCTACCATTATGTCCAAAATAGTGGATATTGGGGTAGCTAATAAAGACATGAATTATGTTATGCAAAAAGGGGGGCTTATGCTTCTTATTACAGCCTTCGGGGCGATAGCCGCCTCCACTCGGAATATTGTATCCAGCATGGTATCGCAAAACTTCGGTGCGGAGCTTAGGTCTGACTTATTTAAAAAAATTCAGGGTTTAACCTTTGAGAAAATTGATAAGTTTGATCGTGCGTCCTTAATTACCCGGTTAACGAACGATGTCACACAAGTTCAGACGTTTATGAACGGGTTAATGAGAATATTTGCGAAGGCGCCAATTCTGTGTGTCGGCGGTCTAATTATGGCTACACGCTTAAATCTTCACTTAGCCGTTGTACTAGCCGTTGTGGTGCCAATGGTGGCGATTTTAATCGTGATGAACATGAAGTTCGGCTTCCCTTTATTCATTAAAGTACAAAAAGCGCTTGACCGTGTGAATGGGGTAATGAGGGAATATTTATCCGGAGTTCGGGTTGTTAAGGCATTTAATCGGTTTGATTATGAGATGACGAAATTTAATGTCGCTAACGAGGAGTTCCAGGCTAAATCAATGTCTGCCATAAGGTTAATGTCCGTTTTCAGCCCTGCAATTATGCTGACCGTTAATTTAGGTATTATCGCGGTGCTTTGGTTAGGGGGGAATGGGGTTGAATCAGGAAATATTCAAGTCGGCCATGTAATTGCATTTATCAATTATATGACGCAAATCCTTTTTTCCTTAATGACGATTTCCATGGTTTTTAATATGTTTGTAAGGGCTCGTGCTTCCGCGGGTCGTATAGGGGAAGTATTTGCAGAAGAGAACGAAGTCACTTGGAAAGAGGGTGCAGTGGGAGACGCCAATATAAAAGGAAGAATTGACTTCGAAAATGTTTGTTTTTCCTATAAAGGAGCATCCGGAGAGCCTGTTTTGAAAAATATTAATCTTACATGTCTACCTGGAGAAACAGTAGGGATCATTGGATCAACAGGTTCGGGAAAAAGCAGTCTTGTTGGACTGATCCCGCGCTTTTATGAAGTCACATCAGGCTGTATAAAAGTAGACGGTGAGGACATTCGTAATATTGATCCAAAAAAGTTAAGAGAGAAAATCGCGATTGTCCCGCAAAAAACAACTCTATTTACCGGTACAGTGGTGGAAAATATTCGTTGGGGAAAAGAGGATGCGACCATTGAAGAGATCGAAAAATCAGCGACAATGGCAGGGGCACATGACTTTATATCAGCTTCACCGGAAGGATACTATACCCGTATAGGGCAGGGCGGAGTGAATTTTTCCGGGGGTCAAAAACAACGTGTTTCCATCGCAAGGGCGTTGGTGAAGAACCCAGAAATCCTTATTTTAGATGATAGTACAAGTGCTGTTGACGTGGCGACGGAAGCTAGAATTAAAGAATCACTGAAAAAGTATGCAAAAGGCTTAACATGTCTTTTAATCGCACAAAGAATTACGTCCATTATGGATGCTGATAAAATTATTGTTTTAGACAATGGGGAAATAGCGGGAATTGGCAAGCATGAGGAATTAATGAAAACATGCAGGGTCTACCAAGAAATCTTCCAATCGCAAGTGGGCAAGGAGGTGCGTTAGAATGTCGCAGGAAAGAAATGAAAATAGAGGACAGCAGGCACCGCCTCTTAGGCCGGGAGGAAATTTCAGACGCGGGAGAGGAGCACCGGTAGTAAAGCCGAAGAATTTTAAAGGAACCCTGAAAAGATTATGGTTTTATATTGGGAAGGAACGAAAACTATTATCAACGGTATTTCTGTTTATTATTATTGATTCCGCCCTTACACTGTCGGCTCCGTATCTGCTTGGAAAATCAATTGATGCTATGTCCGCAAAAGGTGGTAAGGTTGATTTTGGACTGCTGGAGATTATGATTCTCGTTCTATTGGTTACGTATATTGCAGATGGTGTTCTTACCTTTTTGCAAAGCTGGCTAATGGCCGGGGTGTCCCAACGAATTGTAAAAGGCTTAAGGAGATCTTTATTTGAAAAACTGCAGAAACTCCCAGTTGCGTTTTTTGATAATCGTACGCATGGGGAATTAATGAGCAGACTCTCGAATGATATAGATAATGTAAGCAATACCATTTCTCAGTCAACAACTCAATTAATGTCCGGTTCCATTGTTATTTTGGGTTCTTTCATTATGATGCTTGTATTGAGTCCCATTTTGACAATAGCCAGTCTTATTACCGTGCCATTAGTCTATTTATTAACCAGGTCTATTGCTAAAAGGACAAGTATCTTGTTTAAAAATCAGCAAGCACAGCTTGGAAAATTAAACGGTCATATAGAAGAAACTATTTCCGGTATTCAAGTAGTAAAAGCATTTAACCATGAAGAAAAGGCAATAGAGGAATTCGAGGAAGTAAATACAGCGTTACGAAAAGTTGGTCTGAAGGCACAAATTTTTTCGGGATTTTTAATGCCAATCATGAACGTAATTAATAATATTGGATTTGCTGCGGTTGCCATTGTCGGCGGTATTTTAGCGGTGAAAAGCATGATCACAGTAGGGGTAATTGCCAGCTTCTTAAGCTATTCTAGACAGTTTGTCAGACCGCTTAATGATCTTGCTAATATCTTTAACGTCCTTCAATCAGGTGTTGCCGGCGCAGAACGAGTTTTTGAAATTTTAGATGAACAAGAGGAACCAGAGGATTTACCGAATGCAGTCGAATTAAAAAATCCAAAGGGTCATGTTGTATTTAAGGATGTCAGCTTCGGTTACAGACCTGATGTGCCTATTCTAAAAAATATTAATTTCGATTCCCAAGTGGGCACTAGCACCGCGTTAGTAGGCCCAACTGGAGCCGGTAAAACCACCGTTATAAATCTTTTAACCAGATTTTACGATGTGACGAGCGGGAGTATTTACATTGATGGCCGTGATATAAGGGAGTACACAAGAGACAGTTTAAGAAGATGCTTTGGTATTGTTCTTCAGGATACGTACTTGTTTTCAGGAACGATTAAAGAAAATATTATGTATGGAAACCCGGATGCTACCGATGAGGAAGTGGAAAGGGCAGCAGCAATGGCGAATGCCGATCTGTTTATTAACAGGCTACCATTGAAGTATGACACGATGTTATCAGAGAATGGGGGAAATCTAAGCCAAGGTCAGCGACAGCTACTCGCGATTGCAAGGGTTATTTTATCTAAACCTTCTTTGCTCATCTTAGATGAAGCGACAAGCAGTATTGATACTCGGACAGAGCTCCATATTCAAGAGGCATTATTGAATATCATGCAGGGTCGTACGAGCTTCATTATCGCCCATCGTTTGAATACGATTAGGGATGCGGACACCATTATGGTCGTGGATCATGGGGAAATTATGGAGAAAGGAAACCATGATCAGCTGATGGAGAAGCAAGGAAGATATTATAGTATGTTTTTCAATCAATTTAAAAATATGGAAAATGCGATCGAATCATAAAATATAATCTCCTGGAAAGGGTGCAATATTACTTTCCGGGAGATTTTTTTTGTTTTGAGGCGCTTCATTAAAATGAGTAGTTTTTAGGAATTCTACAAAACTTTCTAGCGAAAAGGGACCTTTTACTTATGCCTAACAGGACCTTGGAATGAGATTGATAGAAATAGGTCAAATACTATCGAATCATTTTCTTCTTGTGACAAAATTCGATGAAGGATTTTTCCTCATAAATTCTGAATTGTATAACATATAAATTTTATTTTTTAACGGAGCATTGGAGGGAATGTTCAGATCCGTCTGGGACGATTATTTTTAGAGTTAAAAAAGTATAAGTTTTTTATTTCAAAGATCATTTAACAAGTCTAGACTCTGTCTAGCTTCAGCGCCTATCGGCTAGCGGATTTCTCCGTCTCCTCCCTACGATAAGTCAACATCAGCTCGTGAACTACCTCGCTGTGTTTCCTTTATCTCAGTCGAAGACTACGAAATCCGTACGCCGATGAGCAAGGCGCTTGCGCTTTTATTATTATCATGATGGGGGGAAGTAGTTTTGGGAGACTGGAAGAAGAAATTAAGTGTTCCATTGTTATCAGCAGGGCTTGTAATTAGTTCATTTGCTGTAGGAATCCATGCGGAAAAGGCAGCAGCACCAAATGTAAAAAGTTCTGTGGCTAGTGATGTAGCGCCGATTGATTTAGGAGTTGCCAATAGTGATCGTCTAATTGAGATGCTAAAGAAAAATGGCACTATTGCAAAGGATGCATCACCTGCGGAAGAAGATAAGGCACTGCAGAAGTATTTGCATAATATGGCGTTAGCTGCAGGTTCTTCGAAGGAAACAAATTCGTTTGCCAGAAATGCTGCAGCTGTTAAAGAAGCAATGAAGCAAAAAATGGATAGTAATGGGATTTATAAAGGGAAGGGAAATAAAAACGGGCAGGCAAAACAATCGGTTGTAGCACCTGTTCAACCAGAAAAATGGGACGGGAAAGAAAGAAAGGATGAAGTTCTCGTTCTATTAATCGATTTTCCTGATTTACCGCATGGGCAATTAACGCCGGAAGAAACGGATATGTATTATAGCGGGCAGGATGCATATTCGCATCAGCATTATCAGGATATGATATTCGGCGACAATGGTTATGTAGGACCAGATGGTAAAACGAAAATTTCTATGAAGCAATTTTATGAGCAGCAATCAGGCGGCAGCTATACGGTGGATGGAGCGGTTGCAGGTTGGTATACTGCGAAATATCCAGCAGCTTACTATGGCAAACATAGCGCATCTGGTGGTAATGATGCTAATCCTAGGGCTTTAATTAGAGAAGCATTAGCTGCAGCTGCAAAAGATCCTGCAATAGGTGATTTGAGCAAATTCGATAAAGAAGATCCATATGATCTAGATGGTGATGGGAACACAAGAGAGCCAGATGGTATTATTGATCACTTAATGGTCATTCACTCTGGTGTTGGGGAAGAAGCCGGCGGAGGGAAAATTGGTGGAGATGCGATTTGGTCTCATAGCTGGGATCTAGGCGGTGTTTCTCCGATTCCAAATACAAAAACGGATGTGCCATATTGGGGCGGACAATTAGCTGGATATGCCTATACTGTGCAACCGGAAGATGGGGCAGCAGGCGTTTTCGCTCATGAATTCGGACATAACCTAGGCTTACCGGATGAATATGATACTTTATACAGCGGTTCGGGTGAGCCTGTCAGCAACTGGTCTATCATGTCAAGCGGAAGCTGGACCGGTGCAATTCCAGGTACAGAGCCTTCAGGATTTAGCCCGTATGATAAGGAATATTTACAGACTTCCATGACAACTCCTGATTTTACGCCAAACTGGCAAACAGGAACAGAGATGGATTTCAAAGATGTAACTTCAAAAGGTACGGAGCTTCTTCTCGATGAAGCAAGTTCAAAAGGTACAAATAACGATGTAGTGAAGATTAATCTGCCTGATAAAAAGCAAGCGATTAACAAACCTACAAGCGGAGCAGCGGAGTATTTTGGTGGAAGTGATAATAATCTGGATACGAAGATGACCGCAACAGTTGATTTAACCAATGCCAAAAGTGCCGAATTATCCTTTAAAACATGGTACTCTATTGAACAGGATTTTGATTATGCCTATGTAGAAGTGAACGGAAAGGGTGTAGAGGTTCCTTCCATTTCAACAAAGTCTAACCCTAATGGGGCAAATCTAGGCAATGGAATTACTGGTGATTCTAACGGATGGAAAGATGCGAAAGTCGATTTAACTTCTTATGTCGGACAAAAAGTTCAAATAAGCTTCCATTATAAATCCGATCAATATGTAGCTGAACCAGGGTTTTTTGAGGATGATATCAATGTTACGGCGGACGGGAAAAATATATTATCAGATGATGCTGAAGGAACACCGAAATTTGATTTAAGTGGCGGCTTTAAAAAGTCAGACGGTAATAAATATACGAAACATTATTATTTGCTTGAGTGGAGAACACATAACGGTTCCGACTCCGGTCTTGCACATATTAACAAACGAGGAACCATGCTTTCGTTTGATCCAGGTTTAGTGGTTTGGTATGTAGATAATGCATTCGATAACAACTGGACAGGACCGGGTTACCATCCTGGCGATGGATTCCTTGGTGTTGTAGATGCCGATCAGCATAATAACGTGTGGCATGATAAATTGGGGACAGTTTGCGACGCGAATAAATGCTTAGCTTCCAATAGCTATCAGGTTCATGACGCAGCATTTAATACAGAGAAGGGAACTGATGTGACAATTGGTGATAAATCATTCTATCTAAAGGACAACTTCACTCAAAAGAATGCTATATTTGATGACAGTCAAAATTATTCGAATCCGGAAAATCCTGATGTTGGACGAAATATTACAAGCTATGGCTTGAAGGTCCGTGTTACGGGGCAAAGTTCGGATGGAACTGTTGGTAAGATATTAGTTTATAAATAAGATTTTTAACCCTCCTCAGTGCCTGATGAGGGTTTTTGTCTGATAAAGGAATAATCCTTCTTCTGTAATGAGAGGATAATACCTAGAAAAGGAGGCTTAATTAAAATGAATAGACAACGTGCTCAAGAAATAGCAAGTTCCCCCGTGATGGCAAATGTTACATATAATGGAACCCCAGTCTATATCCAAAATGTCGATGAAAAGGGGGAAACCGCCCGAATTTATCCCCTCGATCAGCCTGAGAATGAACAAGAGGTTTCTGTAAATGAATTAATAGAGCATTAGAAAGGAAGAGGATCAGTTCTTTTTTAAGAGCTGATCTTTTTTCTTTAATAAATTCGAACAGATAAATGTTACTATATAGTAAATAAGTTTTGTTAGGCAAGTATTGAACTATGTGGAGTCTTGCCAATGACGATGCGGGGATCGTTTACAAAACGAATGCACTTTTATCTAAAAAGGTAAGGATTGTTACGACTGTTTGCAGGAATCGTGAAAAATATTAAGCATTATGAACAAGTTTGACTATCTATAAGAATCTGGAAGTGTTGAGAAAATATAGGTTTAAAGGATTGTAGAGAATGGTCCATGATTTTTGGTCACCAGTTAAAGTATCCATTGAGGTAGCAATTATATCTGGAATCATCGTCCTTATAGTTGGAGTATGCTTGGGAGCTATGATGGCGGGTAAAAAGTTCAAGGGGAAGAGTGTGGTGGAAACGTTGTTTTTGCTGCCGCTAGTTTTACCGCCATCCGTAGTGGGATTTTTATTAATTGTCACTTTTGGCAAAAATAGTCCTATCGGAAAGCTTTATGAGTGGGTTTTTCACCAGTCTCTTATATTCACATTCAGTGCGGCAGTGATTGCAGCAGCGGTTGTGGCGTTTCCGCTCATGTATCAATCCGCTAAAACGGGATTTGAAGCAATTGATTCGGACATTGTGGGAGCCGCGAAAGTAGATGGGGCAAATAGAAGAGTTATTTTTTTGTTTGTTTTGCTTCCGCTTGCATTTAAATCCATTATTTCCGGAGGAATTCTTAGCTTCGCACGCGCACTTGGAGAGTTCGGAGCTACCTTAATGTTTGCTGGGAATATTCCCGGCAAAACCCAAACGCTTCCAACGGCAGTTTATCTTGCTATTGATGCGGGGAATATGAAGCTTGCCTGGGCATGGGTTGGATGTATAATCGTGATTTCCTTTTTTATGTTAATGATCATTAATATAAATAGGAAATCGGAAAAATAATGTTGTAGATTGGACGGTTTTCATGAATAGAGAGGTAAGCGTACAAGTAAAAGCAAAATATGTAAATCAATATAAAAAAGGATATCCGCTCATTATAAAAGATTCATTGGCAAATATTAGTGGATTAGATAACGAAGGGATTATCATTAAACTGGTAGATGAGCGCAAACAGTTTATTGCGAAGGGGTATGTTGGACGGCAGAACAAAGGATATGGATGGGTACTAACGCAAAAAGAAAAAGAGGAAATAAACGAGAGTTTTTTTGAGAAGAAATTAAGTGCCGCATTTAAGAAAAGGGAGCATTTCTTCGAAGATTCCGAGACGACTGCATTCCGAGTCTTTAATGGCGAGGGCGATGGAATAGGCGGTCTGATTATCGATTATTACGATGGCTATTATGTGATTAATTGGTATAGTAAAGGAATCTATCATTTTAAGACATTCGTTCTACAGGTATTGGAGAAACTTGTTGAATTTAAAGGTGTTTATGAAAAAAAGCGCTTTGACACAAAAGGTCAATACATAGAAGATGATGATTTTGTCATGGGGGAACGGGGCAATTTTCCAATCTTAGTAAAAGAAAATGGGGTCAACTTTGCGATCTATTTGAACGAGGGTGCAATGGTTGGGGTATTTTTGGATCAGCGTGAGGTTCGAAAAACCATTCGTGATCAATATGCTAAGAATAGGACGGTCCTTAATCTCTTTTCCTATACAGGAGCATTTTCTGTGTTTGCTGCTGTGGGCGGTGCTTCAAAAACAACTAGTGTTGATGTTGCGAATCGAAGTAAAGCGAAAACCACTGAGCAGTTTACAATAAACGGAATCGATGCTGAAAAGCAAGATATTATAGTGGAAGATGTTTTTCATTATTTTAAGTATGCGGTTAGGAAAGGATTGCAATTTGATATGGTAATCCTTGACCCTCCAAGCTTCGCTAAATCAAAAAAACATACATTTAGTGCCGCAAAGGATTACAAAAATCTATTAAAAGATGCGATTTCGATTACAGAAGACAAGGGAATCATTGTGGCATCAACGAATTGCAGTACGTTTGATATGAGGAAATTTAAGGGATTTATCGATGCAGCTTTCAAGGAATCTGGTGTGAAATATAAGTTGAGAGAGGAATTCTCTTTGCCGGAAGATTTTCGGACAATACCGGAGTTTAAAGAGGGTAACTATTTGAAAGTTGTATTTATAGAAAAGTTAGGATAAAGTAAAACCCCTTATGTTAGAATAATTCAACGTAAGGGGTTTATCATTTGGTTCAGTTTTTCATTATTCGTATAGGTATATAGTCCTGTTTCGGTCCATTCGAGGGTAATTTCGGTCCGTTCGAGCAACATTTCGGGCTATTCCGATAAAAATTCGGTCCATTCAGGAAAAAACACTGCTCTAAGCTCGTTCGAATCCCTCTTCATGTAAGTATTCTGCTGCCTCCCCATAGGAATTAAACGTCCCATCAAGGTTCAACCCCGCATAGACATTCCACATATCATCCTCATTTACGAGGATTAATGTATGTCCTTCATCATTTTTCCACTTTTCTTCAGGATAATCCTCCACAATCGCAGCTTCCTCGAGCGTTCTGGACAAGGACAAAATGGACTTTTCAATGATAGTCCGCAGCTCATCTTCGGAAAAATCTCGAATATTAACCATTCCTCGTTCATCAGTGTCATATTCGCTTAAAAATTCCCCATATACAAATCCATTTCCGTTTGGATGAAGATGATAGACAACATTTTTCTTATCGGAAACACTTTCTTCATAGTGAAAATTCACTCGTCCCAAGGACACGTTCTTTCTTTGTAATTCTGGAAATGATTCCGCAATCGCTAGTTTTTCTTCAAAAGTTAACATTATTCCTCCATCTTTTTTAGGCAAATTTGTAAAATACATTGTATCATATAATCAATGAAGAATTCATTTCGTGAAAAGTTAAGGAGAATTTAAATGGATACGTATTCAACTTATGATGGATTAGGATTAGCAAATTTAATAAAAACTAAACAAGTTTCTCCACAGGAATTAATAGATGCGGCATTTAAACGCTTGGAAGAGGTGAACCCGACATTAAATAGTGTGATTCGTACGAGGAAAGAAAAAGTAATGAAAGAGGCGGAAACCGTTTCAATTGAAGATCAGCCTTTTGCTGGGGTGCCAATCGTACTCAAAGATATCTCTCAAGCAATCGAAGGAGAACCTTTAACAGCAGGCGCAAAGCTCTTAATGCAAAATATCGCAAAACGTGATTCCAATTTTGTATCACGTCTCCGTAAAGCAGGATTCTTATTTATTGGACAAACCAACACACCAGAGTACGGGCTTAAAAATATTACAGAGCCGGCTGTATATGGACCAACAAGAAATCCTTGGAATACGGATTACTCTGCGGGTGGCTCGAGCGGCGGCTCAGCGGCAAGTGTAGCGTCAGGGGTAGTTCCAATAGCAGGTGCAAGTGATGGAGGTGGCTCTATCCGAATACCGGCATCCTTCACAAGCCTTTTCGGATTGAAGCCTACGAGAGGCCGAACTCCGGTCGGCCCGGGTGTAGGCCGACAATGGCAAGGGGCATCCATTGATTTTTGCTTATCAAGAACGGTCAGGGACAGTGCGGCGATGCTCGACCTTTTACAAACAATCCAGCCGGAAGCTGCCTTTCAGGTGCCATTGTTTCCGGGAAGCTATCTGGAAGAAATACAAAAAAATCATAATCGAAAATTCAAGATTGCATTTACGACGGAATCTCCTGTCGGCACACCGGTGAGCGATGAAGCGATGCAGGCTGTCCACAATGTTGCAAAATGGCTTGAAGAACAAGGGCACGCTGTCGTGGAACAATCCAATTCAGTGGACGGCATCCGCTTAATGGAAAACTATTATTTAATGAACAACGGAGAAATCTCCGCTATGGTTATTGATATGGAAAAAGCTCTTGGCAGACCGATTACAGCAAATGACATGGAAATTGTCTCATGGGTTATTAATGTTGCAGGTAAATCTGTCACTGCAGCGGAATTTACTAATAGTTTAGCAGAATGGGATATTGCAGCTGCCCAGATGGCTAAGTTCCATGAAAACTATGATTTTTATATAACACCAGCAACAGCGTTTCCTGCTCCAAAAGTGGGTGAGCTTACTCAAAATCAGCAAGAAATAGAAGAGCTAATGAAAGTTACAGACCTTATCAAAACAGAACAGCAAAAACTTGTTTATGATATGTTTTTACCAAGCTTAACTTATACACCGTTTACGCAATTAGCTAATTTAACCGGGCAGCCGGCTATAAGTGTGCCAACGCATCTTACTTCTAATGGTCTTCCTCTTGGTGTGCAATTTATCGCGCCTAAAGGGAGGGAGGATTGGCTACTCTGGATGGCAGCACAATTAGAACAGTCTGATTTGTGGGTAGGTATGGAAGGGAATCCATTGTTTAAATAATAAGTTAAACTTAAAAAAGTAACAAAGGATGTGTAACCTTGAAAAAAATCGGATATATTTTTATTGCCTTTTTCCTTTGTTTTGCCGGAGTCGCTGGATGTTCGAACAAAACAAGTGAAGAAAAGCCACAAAAAGAGTCCGGAATTGTTGTATTAGATAAAGATACAATAAACCAATTTAAAATGGGTACAATTAAAGGAATCCCCTTTAAACAAGACGACCGCACTCCTATTGATGAAATAACAAAAAATTGGGGAAAGCCAGATAAAATTATCGACAACGAAGACATCAAAGATTACGTGTATGTTAAAAAAGGACAAAAAATCACCTTTGTCGTAGATGAAACCAATATCGCCTATATCACTTTGGTTGAATTAAATATGTCTATAAAAGAAGCGAATAAAAGGCTGGGCAATCTTCACAAGGTAAAAATGACGACGAAGATTCTCCAATATCCAGAGGGTAACTATATCGTTCAAATTGAGTCCCTATCTAATAACAAAATTTGGCTAAGCTTGCGAAAAAAATAAAGGGAAAACCGTTTCTATTGGCAATATCATTAGAAACGGTTTTTTTTTGCAACTATTTCCTATTATGAAAGTCGTCTTAGTGGTTATCATTTGGGCAGTCAACTAATACTCTTTAATAAAATATGATAAAAAATTAGCACAAAAATACCTTTCTGGAGGGAAATACAATGGAAAGCCTCAAGGTAATGGATATTATAACACCTACTAATAAGGGATATAATGTTAAAAAGGTAATAAGTAGAGGTGCTGCTATGGATCGTGATGAACGTTACAATAAATCTGACAATTTATTTTCTGATGAATTATTTGTTGCATCTAACAGAAAAAAAGAACCTGAAGTCCATGATTGCATCGTTGTTGGCGGCGGAATTGCGGGACTGCAAGCGGCTATTC
Source organism: Margalitia sp. FSL K6-0131 (assembly GCF_038008735.1). Classification (NCBI taxonomy): domain Bacteria; kingdom Bacillati; phylum Bacillota; class Bacilli; order Caryophanales; family Bacillaceae; genus Heyndrickxia; species Margalitia sp. FSL K6-0131. The sequence goes on along the minus strand of NZ_JBBOZS010000001.1, from coordinate 5,408,617 downwards.
AATTGGGAAGGTATTGTCACAATGTGCTTGTGATTGATTCCAATTACGGACGGTCCAATCTGTGCCATGCTTATCACAATATTTTAGGTTGGCCAGATGGTGTAAGCGGACGAATTCTTAGAGAAACAGGAAAATCACAGGCGGAACAGTTAGACGTTCAATTCATCGAAGAAGAAGTTGTAGAGATTGAAAAACAGGGCGGGCAATTTATTCTTTACTCTAAAGCTAGCAAACCCTTTTATGGAAAGAGAGTATTGATCGCAACAGGAGTAATGGACAGGCTGCCGCCATTTCCAAATTTGTATCCTTGTCTTGGAATCAGTGTCTATGTATGCCCGGATTGCGATGGTTATGAAGTGAAGAATAAGCGTGCACTTGTCCTGGGTTCGGGAAATGTAGGAGCAAACATGGCGCTAACGCTAACCTATTGGACAGACGAACTCATCTATATTAATCATGAAAAGAAAGCAATAGATGCAAATATATTGCAACAATTAAAGGATAAGAAAATTGAATTATATCAAGAAGAAATAAAAGAAATCATTGCAGATGGTTCCGCCATACAAGGAGTTCATTTAGAAAATGGTAAAAAAATAGCGGCAAATCGGGCGTTTGTTGCATTCGGAGGTAATGCAGTCCATTCTTCTATTGCAGAAAAATTAGGTGTGGAGCTTCACAAAAACAAGCATATTCTAGTTGACCCTAGAACGAAAATGACGAATATTGAACATGTATGGGCGGCTGGTGACGTGGTGGCGCACTCTGAGCAAGTAACGATTGCAATGGGGGAAGGCCTGCAAGCGGCGATTTGGATACATAAGAGTCTATTAAAGGATAAGGGAATTTAGAAGAGCTATAAGGCTCTTCTTTTTTTGACATAAATTCTTAGACCATAACAGCAAGAATGAGGACGAAATGAATGTAAATTCCTTGTTAAAATGGGGTACAACAAAAGTATGGGGCAATCCCTTATAACAATAGGATGAAGTATAATGGAAAAAGAACATTTGCCTTGAAATGAGGTCAGAAAGGAGTTTGGATAGTGGAAACCATCAATCTTTCTTTTGATGAAATGTGGGAAAAAATCATGGAATGTGATTATAAATACGATGGATTATTTTTTACCGCGGTTAAGACAACGAAAATATACTGCAGACCATCTTGTCGATCAAGAAAGCCGAAAAAAGTGAATGTGGAATTCTATCAAAACATCGAGGATGTTGAGAAAGCTGGGTTCCGGGCTTGCAAGCGATGCCAGCCAGAAGTGGAACATTCCCCGCATATCGGCCTTGTCAGAAATGTTATATCTTTCTTGATTAATCACTATAAGCAAAAAATCTTGCTGCAGGATATTGCAGACCATGTTGGGGTTAGCCCGTATTATCTTGAGCGTCTCTTTAAACAGGAAACATCAGAAACCCCACGAACGTATCTAGAAAAGATAAGAGTAGATAAAGCAGCACATTTACTAAAAAATACGAAGCTCACAAATCTTGAGATTTGTTATGAAGTTGGATTTCAAAGCCCATCTAATTTTTACAAGGTGTTCCGTAATGTAAAGCAATGTTCACCTAGTGAGTATCGAAATAGGGAGCTTCAATATGAGATGGGTTGATCAAGAAACTCACCTCGATATTTTCCCTCCTAAGGAATTTAACTATGAGGAGTGTCTAGTGTTTTTGGGGAGATCGGAACAAGAAGTGCTGCATCAAATACAGGGTCAGCATGTTTTTAAGCTACTCAAGATAGAGGAAGAACTGATTTTGTTTAAAATAGGTGGCAACTCGCGCTCACTCCGAATTGAATTTCCTAATGGAGTTCCTTCTAAAAATATCCGTGAACAAGTTGCCATATTCGTATGGGAATGGTTTGATTTAGATAAAGATCTAACGCACTTTTATAAAATGTCACAAACAGATAAAATTCTAGAGCCGATTGTTCAGAAGTATAGCGGTTTGCGTATTATGGGCATACCAGACTTATTTGAAGCATTAGTTTGGGCTATTATCGGACAGCAAATCAATCTAACCTTTGCCTATACATTAAAGAAACGATTTGTGGAGCAGTTTGGAGAAAGCATTATCTTTGAAGGGGAGACCTTCTGGGTCCATCCACCTTTTCAAAAAATTGCTTCTTTAGAAGTAGAGGATCTTAGAAAACTGCAGTTCACCATGAGAAAAGCAGAATATGTAATTGGTATTGCCGAAGCGATGGCCAGTGATGAATTGAGCAAGGAAGCATTGCTTAAGGAGCAGGATTTTCAAGAAATGCACAAATCTTTAACAGCGATTCGCGGAGTGGGTGCATGGACGGCAGATTATGTTATTATGAAATGTCTGCATCATCCAGCTGCCTTTCCAATCGCAGATGTTGGGCTTCATAATGCATTAAAACTTCAATTAGGATTAGATCGGAAACCATCCATTGAGGAAATCAAAGAATTGGCAGTAAACTGGGAAGGCTGGCAAGCGTATGCCACTTTCTATTTATGGAGGTCTTTATATGAACAAGCTATATAAATTGGAGTATCCTTCACCCCTTGGAGTCCTTGAAATAGCAGGAACGGAAGAAGCTATTTATTCGATTTTATTTCTGGAACAAGATAATGTTGTTCATAAACTTCAAGAAGACACACCAGAATTATTAAAGGAATGTTATACACAGCTTGATGAATATTTTAAAGGGACACGTCAGGAATTCAATATTCCATATATCTTTGAAGGAACGGATTTTCAAAAAACAGTTTGGAATGCTTTAACGCAAATCCCTTTTGCAAAAACAGGTTCTTATAAGGATATCGCTGTTTCAATAGGGAATGAAAAGGCAGTTCGAGCAGTAGGCAGTGCAAACGGAAAAAATAAGTTAAGTATTATTGTTCCTTGCCACCGGATTGTCGGGTCAAATGGTACTTTAACTGGCTATGCGGGCGGATTATGGCGTAAAGAGTGGCTTTTAAAGCATGAAAAAGCTTTAGAAAATAAATAGATGTAATGAAGAGGCCATTTTTTTGAGGAATGGTCTTTCGTTTTGTATAAGTCAAATTGCGAAACGGCTTGACTTCTGCGACCAACGGCCCGAAATCAACAAAAACGACCTGTTTTAGGTAAAAATACCTATATGAATGTAAATACCACTCTCCCCAAAGTGTCATATTTCTCTCATCATCCTTTAATCATCCTATGATAAAATTTTTAACAAGACTAAAAATAAAAGGAACTTCCGCATAATTGCACGAATGTATTAAACAGGTATCGTATACCCTTTTAAAAAGGCTATTTTAGCAGTGAATTTTGCTTTCCGTAATTGTTGTAAAACCTAAGCAGACTTGGTTTAGGGGCATATTTTCTTACTAATTAAAGCAACAAGTTTTAGAAAAGAGCCTTTGAAAGAGACAGAAATTTTAACTAGAAAGGAACGTACAATGAACAAATCCCTAAAAAGAAAATCAACACTTGCGTTTTTTATCATTATTATCGTACTTATTATTGGTTTATTTATTCCAACGCCATATTACTTAGAGCAACCTGGCTCTGTTGAGAAATTGTCTCCGCGGGTAACTGTTCAGGATGGGCATAAGGATGAGAAAGGAAATCTATATTTAACTACTGTTCTTTCCACAAAGGCAACAAATGTATATATCTATTTATATGGACTAATGGCTCCTCATACGCAAATGGAAAAAGCACAGGATGTAAAAGGCGATATGAGTGATGCCGAATATGATCGTTTATTAGAGCATATGATGAGTTCATCTCAACAAAATGCCATTACTTCAGGCCTAAAAGCAGCTGGCCAAAAGGTGAACGTTCAGAATAACGGGGTATTCGTATATGCGGTGCTTCCAGACTCGAAAGCAAAAGGAACTATAAAGGTCGGAGATATCATTCATTCAGTAGATGGGCACCCAGTCAAAAAATCCGTGGACTTCATTCATTATTTGTCTAACAAAAAAGCTGGAGATACAGTCCAACTGGGATGGACACATGACGGGAAGAATGAAACAACAACCATTCCACTAGTAACACTTGATAAGAAAACAAAGAGAGCTGGAATAGGGATTGTCCCAGAAGACGAATTTACCATTCAGCCATCGAAAAAAATCAATATTAATGCATCAGATATTGGCGGTCCATCTGCCGGTCTTATGTTTTCATTAGAGATTTATAACCAAATAGTTCCTGGGGACTTGACGAAAGGATATCAAATTGCGGGAACAGGAACGATAGATCAGAATGGAAATGTAGGGCAAATTGGAGGTATCCGCGATAAAATTGTCGCCGCACACAAAGCGGGTATTGATATCTTCTTCTGTCCGGCAGATATACAAAAAGGCGATACAAATGAGAAGGATATTAAGGATGAAGCGCATAAGCTGGGATATAAAATTAAGATTGTACCAGTAAAAACAATGAAGGATGCCATTCATTACTTAGAAAAATTACCTCCAAAAAAATAAGAGAAGCAAAAAGGGCCTCGGGGCCCTTTTTGATTTGTAAATTTATGTAGTTCATATTCAGTTCACATAAAAATCATATACTCAATATACAGAAAAAACGTAAAGGGTGTAGATAATGAAAAAAGGTGAAAAGGAAAAGAAGGTCGATTGGAGACCATTTATACAACTTATTTCTGAGGCTAAACCATCAAAGATAGTTCTCTTCATTGCATTATTATTAAGTGTCAGCACAACGGTTGCAGGATTGGTTGTGCCGCTTTTCACAAAAAATTTGATCAATCATTTTTCCTTCCATTCAATGGGAACCGGAAAAATAGCTTTGCTTGTTGGAGCCATTATTGTTCAGGCTATAGCCGGAGGAGTTTCAGTCTACTTATTAAATCATGTTGGTCAAACCGTTGTTGCAGGAATAAGGGAAAGACTATGGAAAAAACTTCTCGTTCTTCCGGTTTCTTATTACGATGAGCACCAGTCAGGGGATACGGTAAGCAGAATGACCAATGATACAGCGGTTGTGAAAAGTTTGATTACAGACCATCTAACTGGTTTTTTGACTGGGATTATTTCTATTGTAGGTTCCATGATCGTGTTATTTCTTTTGGATTGGAGAATGACGTTGCTTATTTTCATTGCTGTTCCTCTGGCGCTTGCAGTATTAATGCCTCTTGGAGGGAAAATGCATAAGATTTCTAAAGGAATGCAGGATGAAACGGCTCGTTTTACGTCCATATTAAATCAAGTTTTATCCGAGGTTCGACTTGTAAAAGCCTCAAATGCTGAAAATAAAGAATATAAAAGTGGAAAAAAGGGGATTGTCCAATTGCTTCAATTTGGACTTAAAGAAGCCAAAATCCAAGCATTGATTACACCGCTTGTTTCCTTAGTGGTTATGGTTTTACTTGTTGTCATACTTGGTTATGGGGGCATGAGAGTATCATCAGGTGCATTAACGGCAGGGGATTTGGTTGCCTTTATTATGTATCTTTTTCAAATTGTCATGCCAATGGGACAATTAACCATGTTCTTTACCCAATTTCAAAAAGCATTGGGGGCGACTGAACGGATTATCTCTATTTTAAACGAAGAAGAGGAAGAAGATGTATCCAGCCAAACAGTGCAAAATGTGGATCAATCAATTAAAGTAAACAATATACAGTTTTCTTATAAAGAAGGGGAAGAAGTTTTAAAAGATATAACGTTTGAAGTAGAGGCCGGGAAAGTCACAGCGATAGTAGGACCTAGCGGAAGCGGGAAAACAACGCTGTTTTCGTTATTAGAAAGATTTTATCGGCCACAAAAGGGGTCGATAACACTTGGAAACCAATCTATTAATGATTTTTCGCTGCAATCATGGCGGAGTCAAATCGGCTATGTTTCACAGGAAAGTTCACTTATTTCAGGAACAATTCGCGACAATATATGTTACGGATTAGGTAGAGAAGTCAGTGAGGAAGAATTAAAAAATGCTGCAAGAATGGCCTATGCAGATCAATTTATAGAAGAACTACCAGCCGGATTTGATACCGAGGTAGGAGAAAGAGGAATCAAGCTATCGGGAGGTCAGCGGCAAAGAATCGCGATTGCGAGAGCACTTCTCCGTAACCCCAATATACTAATGCTGGATGAGGCAACCTCAAGCTTGGATAGCAAATCAGAAATTGTGGTTCAAAAGGCTTTGCAAAATTTAATGAGCGGCAGAACTACGCTTATTATTGCGCATCGTCTTTCAACAGTAGTCGATGCAGATAAAATATTGTTTTTTGAAAAAGGTAGAATCACGGGCAGCGGTACTCATGATGAACTTTTCAGGACTCATAATATGTATCGTGAATTTGCCAAACAGCAATTGAGAATTCATGAACCCAGTGTAAATATCTAAAAGGGGAGGGATATAGATAAAATGGCGAAGATAATGGTAGTAGATGACGACTCACATATTCGTGAATTAGTAGCGTTATTTTTAAAAAAAGAAGGCTTGGAAATCTATGAAGCTTCGGATGGATTGGAAGCTCTCAAAATCCTAGAAACGGTGAAAATCGAATTAGTAGTTCTGGATATCATGATGCCCAATATGGATGGCTGGCAGGTATGTAGGGAGCTTCGAGAATTTTATGATATCCCTGTTCTGATGTTAACAGCAAAAGGTGAGACCACCCAAAAGGTGAAGGGCTTTGACCTTGGAGCGGATGATTATTTAGTGAAGCCGTTCGAGCCGATAGAGCTGGTAGCAAGGGTGAAAGCATTGCTTAAACGTTACCACATCTCATTATCGCAAACAATTGAAATAGGTAACTTGAAATTAAACCGAAAAACTTATGAAGCAATAGTTGACGAAAACAGCTTAACATTGCCGCTTAAGGAGTTTGATCTTCTTTTCAAATTAGCAAGCTACCCTGGTAAAACATTTTCCAGAGAACAGCTAATTGAAGAAATATGGGGATATGATTATGAAGGGGATGAACGTACGGTAGATGTTCATATTAAAAGATTACGCGAAAAGTTTCCAGAAAATCAAAATGGATTTAAAATCAAAACCATTCGCGGCCTTGGTTATCGCTTAGAGGTTCAATCATGAGACAACCGAGAGTGTGGGAAATTATATTATTTATTCTCGGTATGTTTGCAATGGTAATGGTCATGAATTCGGCTGCCTATTTCATCACTTTATATTTTTTTCGTATGCAGCATATTCGGCCATCCGGATATTTGTTCCAATTGGTAACCGATATAATAGGTATTGTACTGTTTACGATAACAGTGTATATCATTTCAAGAGCGACGAGAAAAAGACATCTTGTCTTATGGGAAGCAATTATTGATGCATTAAGAAAAATTGCAAGGGGAGAATTTAACATCCATTTAAATTTTGAAAAAGGAGATCATCAATTTTTAAGCCTCGTTGAAAATATAAATCATATGGCAAAGCAGCTCCAACAAATGGAAGAGATGCGTCAGGAATTTATTTCGAATGTCTCCCACGAGATCCAGTCACCGCTAACGTCCATTAGTGGCTTTGCCCGTGCTTTGCAGGAGGAAGATTTAACCCGGGCAGAACGACTTCATTATTTAGAGATTATCGAAGGGGAGAGTAATCGGCTTTCTAAAATAAGTGATAATTTATTGAAGTTAACCTCATTGGAATCGCAGAATCATCCCTTTGAACAGAGAAACTTTCGGCTGGATAAACAAATTAGAAAGATAGTACTAGCCAGTGAACCGCAATGGACAGAAAAAGAATTGGAAATGGACGTCTCATTAGAGGAAGTTACTATCTTTGCGGATGAGGATCTGCTAAGCCAAGTATGGATTAACTTAATTCATAACAGTATCAAGTTTACACCTTCAAAGGGCAAGATTCGTATTCAGTTAACTAAAAAGCAGGACCATCTCTTTGTTCATATTTCAGATTCGGGTATTGGTATTTCTGCCGAAGACCAAATGCATATCTTTGAACGTTTTTATAAAGCGGATAAATCAAGAACAAGAACGGCGGGTGGCAGCGGGCTTGGACTTTCCATTGTCAAAAAAATAATTGAGCTCCATAAAGGGGAAATATCAGTTAAAAGCCAAGTTGGGAAAGGAACTACTTTTACCGTCACATTTCCTGTATTAAAAGATAAAACATAAGTGTCCGAGGTAATCGGGCATTTTTTATTGCACATAAATACAAAAACAAAATCTTAATCATTCATAAATATTTCCTTAATATTGATAGTTTTAAATAGATTGTAATAGTTCAAAAGACACATAATGAGATCGTGAATTTATGATGAGAGAGTGAATCGGGATGAGAAAACAAAGGGGTTTTGATTTGAAAAATATGAAACTGCGATCCATTTTAATTTTACCAATTATAGCAGTCATTATTTTGTCTTCCTCTGTTATTGCATTCGTAAGCTATGAAAAAAACAAACAATTAAAACAGCAAGCAATCGAGCGGCAATTGATTTCATCTGCAGAGGTCATGACGGAAAAAGTGACCATGTTAAAAGCAACGGTACCGAAGGGGGATTTTGATCGAAAGCTTGCTTATGCCTTAACATTAACACGAAATAATTATAAAGATAGCGATCTAACACCTATTCAATTTAAACTTACAAAGACGGATGAGGTAGAAAATTTCAGTGGCTTTAAAAACGATATTCCCAAACTTCCTGAAATGGTTAAAAAGCAAATACATAAGCAAGGAAAAGGAATATATCATTATAAGGGTTTAACATTAGCTATTGCGAATCAAGTGGAATTAGATGATGCAATATATATCATTGCTTTAAAAGATAAAGAGTATTTACAGCCGGTTACTCAGTACAGGAATTTGTTATTCGTCATTACCTTTATTACCATTTTTCTTGCCAGTACTGTTGGATTTTTTACCATTCGAAATGTCACAAATCCCATCATTAAATTAAAAGAAACAATGGAGGATGTATCAAAAGGAAATTTGCATATTAGGTTGGAAAAAACACCTATAAGCAAAGAGCTACAAGCACTCACCTATGGTTTTAATCAAATGATTCATAGTGTAAATACATTAATTGCACATATTGAAGAGAGTGCTAAGCATATCACTCTTTCTTCTGAAAAATTAAGTGTCACATCCTTATCGACTAAAGATGCTTCCGAACAAATTACATTAGCCATTAGTCAGGTAGCTAGCGGTACTGATGTACAGGTGGAAGCTGCTTCTCAGGCATCTACGAACGTTTTAAGGATATCGGAAGGGATGGAGATGGTAGGGAGGTCCATTGAAAAAGTAGAAAAATCTTTGGATAGGGCTAGTGAAAAGGCAAAGACAGGAAATGAATGGATAGAGGAAACTGTTGCACAAATGGGGCTCGTACAGAAATCAATTGGTGAAACATCCGAAAGAATTGATGCATTAGATCAAATTTCTAAACATATCGACCAAATCGTAAATATGATTAGCGAGATTGCTCATCACACGAATTTACTATCCTTAAACGCTACTATTGAGGCTGCCCACGCTGGCGAACATGGGAAAGGATTTGCTGTTGTGGCGGGTGAGATTAGGAAATTGGCTGATCAGTCAGGAAATGCGGCAATGAGCATTAAAGAACATACCGACGAGATTCGAAAAGTAATCATTCAAGCAATTGATTCTATGACAAATGGAGGAATTGTATTAAAGGAAGGTATGTTAAAGGTTCAAGAAACGGAAAATGCTTTTGCGGAAATTGTACATGCAATTTCAGATGTATTTAATGAGTCTAAAGGGGTATCAGACATTGCAATAGACGTAAGAGAGCAGATGAAAACGATGATTGAAAACATGAATCAAATTTCAGATACCTCCGAACAATTTGCTGCAAGCATGCAACATATTAAGGCGGCCGCTGAGCATCAGAAAATTTCAATGGATGATGTGGCGATGGAAGCAGAAGCATTTCATAATCTAGCGATGGATTTGGTGAAGGTCATAAAAATGGTAAAGGTATAATATTAAGGAGCTTATTAGATTCAAAGCTCCTTTTCTACTCTATCAATGTGAAGACAATACTATACAAGACGTTTCAGAACACTTAACATTTCTGAAAGATTTCCTACAATAACATCTGCATCAGAAGGTTTGCTAATTTCATGAGGATCAATCAAAAGAGTTTTACAACCTAACTCTTGTGCTGGAAGTATTTCATTAATCGCATTATCCCCTATACATAAAATATTTTCGTAACCTAATTTATATTTTTCTTGTATTTGCTGGATATGCTGTTTGGTTTGAATAGGCTTTTGACCATTGAAAATTTTATCGGTGAAAAAATGGGAAAAACCTAGTTTCGTTAGAATAACTTCGCTGTCCTTTTTGGGAGAATTGGTTAACAGCACCAGCTTTTTATTTAGAGATAGTTCTTCCAGTGTCTCCTTAAAACCATTTAGTTCATCCAATTTATATTCTGGAGTCATCATGTATTCACGTGTTTCGAGAAAAGATTGCTCTGCCATTTCATTAGATAATCCATAATGTCTCGCAACCGCAGCAGGCACCCACCAAAGATCTCCGATATGAAGGAGAGAATGGAAATCATCTTGAAGGGAATGGTTGTTTTGGTTAGCTAGCTTCGTGCCGTCCCATTGGTATGTTTCTATTATTTTTCCATCACGGTGCTTTAAAATCACATCATTCACAACATCATAAGCCATTCCCATTTTCAAGGGATGTTCTCCATTTAATATTGCTTTATAATCGGCTGTAAATGCTTCTTGTTTATATGATGGCAATTTATCGCAAAGTTTTGTTGCGTAAAAATCAAAATGATGAGTATCCTCATAGAGTGTACCATCGAGGTCAAAAATAAGTACTTCTATATCCTTATACAATACAAAAATCCCTTTCTATTTAACTATTATTTAAAATCTGGTACAAGGGACCCGTCCCCCAAGCCTTTCATGATAGCCTTTTCTTTATACATTTCCTTATCAGCATAATTGATTATTTCCTGGAGGGAAATGCTTTGGGCAGAGTTGTAATAGAACAATCCATGGCTGACAGAAATACTATATGGCTTTATTTTCTTAGAGTTTTCCTCTTCTAATAATGCTACTATTTCACTCCAAATTCTTTCTGCATGATTCGTGTGTTTATCTAAAAAGGCGATAATAAATTCGTCACCGCCATATCGAAAAATAATGTCTTGGTTATCTAATCTGGACTTAATTACATGGCACACTGTTTTAACAAGATAGTCTCCTTCTGGATGTCCATAGTGGTCATTAACCTGTTTTAAGTTATTAATATCGATAAATAATAATACGAATGGAATGGTCGATGTTTCTGTGATTTCTTGTAAAATTTCCATGCCTTTTCTTCTATTTAAAACGCCCGTTAACATATCGGTCGTTGCATACATTTCAAGCTCCGCTTCAATTTTTTTAAGATCCGTTATATCGGTTGTCCCTGTAAGGACGCATTTTTGATCCATATAATCTATCAATTTATAATTAACCAGGACCCACTTTTTCGAACCATCAGATGTTTTTTGTTCCAATACATAGTTATCTAAATGTCCGTGCGTTCTTAATTCCTCCATAATGGAAGTCCTTTCTTCCTTATTTGTATAAAAATGATTTACGTCCAATGAGGCCACATTCTCTGTTGTAACATGATAAAATTCAAGTGCTTTATTATTAGCCAGTAATATTTTTCCGTTATCTAAACTAGTCAGAATAAGAGGATATGGATTGACATTAAAGAGATGAAGCAGATTTTGCTCACTATTTTTTATTATTAGCTGATTTCGAAAGTCTCTTTTTCGAAAAGAATATAAAACGAAACAAATGATAAAGGAAATAACTGCTGTCCCTGTAGAGTTAATCTGATTAGAAATGAAATCATACTTATTACCATCGCTAAAATAATATAGTCCGACAAGAAAAATAATGTGGGTAAAGAAAAGAATAAAAAAGAAATGCCTTGGGCGCACAGGGAAAAGAGAAACTACACCAATTAGAATGACGATGTATGCATAAATATTACCGTTTAACTGTTGACTATTTATGGATGCCAATGCACCACCCATAACATAGGTGAAAATATAAAAGTTAATGGTAACCGTTGGCCATACGGTATGATAAATGGTGTCATGTTTAAACAACTTATGTATAAATAAAAAGGCGATAGAGGCAGTGAAACCAAGTAAATGGATGCACGTTAAAATGAGTCGATAGCTGTTTTCCGGTATGCCTTTATATAAATAAAAATCTGCATAAAAACAATAAATATAGAGGAAAAGTAAAATGATAGAAGCATACCTTATTCTAGTCAGTAAAAGAATGTTATTGGACGTGGTGAATTCAATATTATTATTATTAACATGTATATTTAATATCTCTCGAAAATTACTCCACAAAAATTTCCCCAACTACGTTCCATCCCTTATCTTTTTATCAAATGTAGTTCATGTTGTCCCAAGCATAGTATATGTAACTGTTTTTGGAAAAGCAATTTATTTAATAGTGAGTAAACCATGGAGTTTTTTTCATTTTACAATATTTCTGAAATAGGAAAATGAAAAATTTTTAAGTCCATGAATATTGCAAGAAGCCACGCTTTGAGGCATTAATCTGGGAAGAGGGGCCTTTCCTCTCTACCCACTAATGTACATTTTGTGACAAAAGTTTAATTTTAAAAAATATATCTTAATTTATTCTTAAAATGAATGAACTTTTTTAATGATTTTTTCATCCTTTTTTCATGAAACTATTTTATGATGAATTACGTCTAAAAGATGTTGTAAAAAAACTGTAATACAAAATTACAGTTACTTACAAATTTATTTGACACTTATCTGGATATCATAAATAATGATTTATCTAGGTTGGGTATATTAAGCACGAAAGGGTGCCTTTTTATGAAAAAGCAAGACAAGAAGATAAAAAATCCAGTGGCATGGTGGAGTCTTCGTACTTTTTATTATTTGCTCATTCTGATTTTGCTAGTATTAATTTACGGATTTCATGATATGAGTGCAGGGCCATTTATTTATAGTGAGTTTTAATGATCAGGAGGAGTAATCATGAATTTAATAAAATCAATGGAACAGTTGGCTGCAAACGATCCAAATCGAGTTTCCTTTAAAAATCGTGATGATTCCATCACATATGGGGATTTATGGAGCCAGTCCAATCGGTTAGCATCCTATATTGAAAATAATTCAGAGAAGCAGCACTCTCCTATTATCGTTTATGGTCATATGGCTCCTGAAATGGTTGTTTCTTTTTTAGGAAGTGTAAAAGCAGGGCATCCATATATCCCAGTGGATGTTTCGATTCCAATAGATCGTATTAAAAGAATTATAGAGAGTTCGAAAGCGGAATTTTTCTTTGCGACTGAGGAAATGGATGTTAGCCATTTTGAAAACTACCCAATCAAAATGGTTCAAAGTGAAGAGCTTTATCATATTCGAAGCTCCCATGAAGATGTAGCCTCTGAAGAAAAGTGGGTAAAGGAGGAGGATACCTTCTACATTATCTATACTTCGGGTAGTACAGGAAATCCAAAAGGCGTGCAGATTACAGCAAATAATCTTCAAAGCTATGTGAGTTGGATGCTTTCGGATTTTCCAATTGAGAAACAACAGATCTTCTTAAATCAAGCGCCTTTTTCGTTTGATTTATCTGTAATGGATCTTTATCCATCCCTCTGTACAGGTGGGACTTTGTTTGCCATTACAAAGGATATGATTGCGAATCCAAAAATGCTTTTTGCGGAATTAAGTGAATCTAATATTCAAGTTTGGACATCGACCCCATCATTTGCGCAAATGTGTTTAATGGAACCGTCCTTTTCGAAGGAAATGCTTCCTAATCTTGAAGTATTCCTGTTTTGCGGGGAAGTGCTTTCTGCCGATGTAGCTCGTCAGTTAAAGGAACGGTTTCCGGGTGCAAGAGTATTTAATTTGTACGGACCAACAGAAGCAACTGTTGCGATCACGATGGTTGAGGTTACAAATGAACTATTAGCAGCACATTCTATTTTGCCAATTGGATATTGTAAAGATGATACACAGTTATTAATTGTGGATGAAAATGGTAATCAACTTCCGGATGGAGAAAAAGGGGAGATGATAATCGTTGGACCAAGTGTAAGTAAAGGGTATTTAGGAGAAAAAGAGCTAACGGATAAGTCTTTCTTTGTAAAAGATGGAGAAAGAGCCTATCGAACAGGTGATGCAGGATATAGGAAAAATGGATTGCTGTACTATCAGGGTCGCCTTGATTTCCAAGTAAAGGTACACGGATACCGGATGGAACTTGAGGAGATTGAGTACAACATTGCAAAGTCCCAATACGTGGATGCATGTGTGGTTGTACCTGTCTATAAAGATGGGAAAATCGATTATTTATCTGCGTTCATTGTGCCGGCTAAGCATTCCTTTGAAAAACAGTATCAATTAACAGGTGCGATAAAGAAAGAACTATCGGAACTTCTGCCATCCTATATGATTCCAAGGAAGTTTTCCTATACTGAAACTCTGCCTATGACACCTAATGGTAAGGTTGATCGTAAGAGATTATCTGCTGAGGTAATGGCATGATACCGTACGAAAAATTTATCTTTTTCTTGATTATAGCTATTCTTTTACTACCTACGATTATTCTTGGACTTAGAGGCAGACTATCGAAAACCTATAATATGATTATTACGGTAATCATGTTAGCCATTATTTTTGCCCACAGCATTATGGGAGTTGTCTCCCTCATTGTATTTACAATATGGCAGTTACTATTAGTCAAAGGCTATGCAATATATAGGCAAAAAGAAAATAAAACATCCATCTTTGTATGGGCTGTGGTAGCATCCATCCTACCACTAGCCCTTGTTAAAATTTTCCCCTTTTTAGGGATTAATCATTTGATTGGTTTCTTAGGAATTTCTTATTTAACCTTTAAAGCAGTTCAAATGATTATGGAGACTAGAGACGGACTTATAAAAAACGATATCCCAATAATAGAATTTCTCTACTTTCTATTATTCTTTCCAACCATCTCATCTGGTCCAATTGATCGCTGGCGCAGATTTGAAAAGGATAGTAACGTTGTTCCAACAAAGGAGCAATATGTGGAGTATTTATATTTAGGGATAAATAAGATATTTAAAGGATTCCTATATAAATTTATTATTGCTTATTTACTTCACCATTACTTTATTGCGTATTTGCCAAGAAATCCTTATGTGTATATACCACCTTCCTTGGCAAATTTAATGTATATGTATTCTTACAGTTTGTACCTGTTCTTTGATTTTGCAGGATACAGTGCATTTGCAATTGGAGTAAGTTATTTTATGGGAATCAAAACTCCGGAAAACTTTAATGCTCCATTCATAAGTCGAAATATAAAGGATTTCTGGAATCGTTGGCATATGACATTGTCGTTTTGGTTTAGGGATTATATTTACATGCGTTTTGTTTTATGGATGACTAAGAAGAAATGGATTAAAGATCGTTACACCGTTTCCAATATTGGTTATTTATTATTATTTTTAATTATGGGTTTCTGGCATGGAATTGCCCTACAATATATTGTTTATGGTTTATACATGGCAGCTTTAATGATTGGGTATGACTTTTTCGATAGGTGGAATAGACAGCATAAATTTTGGCCGAAAAACAAGTTTACACATGTAGTTTCCGTGATCATAACATTTCACTTTGTTTGTTTCGGTTTATATATCTTTTCAGGACAAATATTTCGTTAAAGGCTCTTTTCTTAAACTAAGCAGTTTATGATGAAGGAATAGCCTTTTAAGAAATGTAACACCTATACGAAAAATACTATTAAAGGAGAATGATTATTATGGAAAAACAAGATATTATCAATTTATTAGCAGAGATTTGTCAGGATGATGTTGTAAAGGAAGATCCTAATATTGATCTTTTCGAAACAGGGCTATTAGATTCATTTGGTACTATTAACTTTTTAGTTGAGGTGGATGAGCGTTTCGGTATTAATATACCGATTACAGAATTTAATCGTGAGGAGTGGAATACTCCGAATAATATAGCTGAGAAATTAGCTGAACATCAATGAAAAAGTACACTTTTGGTCCACTTATTTTAGCGATTGTGCTATTTTTAGTGTTTTTATTTATCCCGAATGCTTGGATAGGACATTTAATTTCTAATAAGAAGATTGAAAAGGATGCTACAAGTCTAAGTCCATTAATGTTCCAAGGAGACTATATACAAAGCAGGATGTTGGATAACAAAAAGTATTTCCCTATGTATGGGTCATCAGAATTATCAAGGTTTGATCCTTTTCATCCATCTAATTATTTTAAAGCAAATCCACAGGGATTTACTCCCTTTTTAGTGGGTCGCGGCGGTACGCAATCTTTAATTGAGTTTATGAACTTGGCAGCACATTCCAATCAATTAAAGGGGAGGAAAATGGTTTTAATTATTTCTCCCCAATGGTTTCACAAGAAAGGAATTAATAGCGTCCATTTTGATCCAAACTATTCAATGTTACAGGCATATGATCTCGCATTTAACCATAACATTGATCCAAAGTTAAAGAAGGAAGCTATTCATAGGCTGTTAAAGTTTGATGTTGTAAAAAGGGATTATATGCTTTCGACTATGTATCGTTCGGAAATTGGTCGTGCTAATCCATTAAAGGCAACTATCATAAGACCACTAGCGTTTTTGAATTGGAAGCTGCTTGAAAAGAAAGATTTGTATTATTCTCTTTACAATGGTTATCCACGTAAACGATATGAAAATCCTTCGCTAGTTAAAGGCAAATCGTGGGAAGAATTGAAACGTAATGCCAGCAATTATGGGAGGAAAGATGCAAAGAGAAACCCTTTTTATATTTCACATAGTGTTTATAAAAAGAAAATCCGTCCAATTGAACATAAGATGAAGAATTATAATGTAAACGGATCCTATGGTAAATCTGTAGAGTATAAAGATTTACAGATGATTTTAGATCTTTTGAAGGAAAAAGGTGCCGAGCCATTATTTGTTTCGATTCCTGTTAACGGAAGATGGTACGATTACACTGGATTTCCAAGAGAAGGACGCGAAGTTTATTATAAGAAGCTACATCAGCAAATAAGAGCTGCCGGATTTCCAATCGCCGATCTATCTGGCCACGAATATGACCCTTACTTTTTAAAAGACACCTTGCATATAGCTTGGAAAGGGTGGGTCTATGTAGACAAAGCGATGGAACAACACTGGAAGACTAAAAACCCACACGTCGATTGACTTGTGGGTTTTCTTCATCATAAATTACTAAAATTTCACTTATTTGAACGCTAGAACTGCGGTGCTAGCAGATTTGTTCCTATCTACCAAACTTCATTAAGTTTACTTATATTTACCACTGATGTTTTATCGTATTATCACTTTACCAAAGTAGAGAATTGAAGTATACTTAACCCATGAACTCAATGATTGGCTCTATTAAATATATTGTTGATTAGTTTAAAACTCCTTTGGCGTGCATGGTCATTAGCTTATTTCATAGAATAATCTATTCGCATGACATACCAAAGTCAAAATCAACAACGAACATAAAGATTGCCTAGCGATTAAATGATGACATCTCAGGAAAAGGTGATATAGGATGGAAACGAAAAAATGGGGGTTATGGATTTTAACCACATTTGTAATTGGTAATATGGTAGGCGGCGGTATTTTTATGCTTCCAGCTAATCTAGCACATGTAGCTAGTCCAACTGGGTCTACACTTGCATGGTTAGCAACTGGACTTGGTGTATTTATGATTGCACTAGTATTCGGTAATCTAGCAACGAGAAAACCGGAGTTAAAGGCGGGGCCGCAAAGCTATGCTCAAAACTTATTTCCTTCTCCAAAGGCTGGAAAAGTAGCTGGATACAGTATGGCATGGGGATATTGGGCGGCTAATTGGGCAGCAACGGCATCCGTTATCATTTCATTTGCAGGGTATTTAACAACATTTTTTCCTATAATGCAAAGCAAGAAAATCCTATTTTCAATCGGAAACTTTCAATTAGAGTTTGGTAAATGCCTAACTTTCATAATATGTACTATCATGCTATGGGGAATTCAATTCATTCTATCTAAAAGTTTCAATGCAGCCGGAAAATTAAATCTTACGGCTACTATTACAAAGGTAATTGGTTTTCTGCTATTTGTCATTGTAACAGTATTTGTGTTTGATGTAGCAAATTTAGGAAATGCAAAGGCATTTGTGGATGCAACAGGTAACAAAGTTGGTCTTGGGGGACAAGTGAATGCAGGGGCGATTTCTACGCTTTGGGCGTTCATCGGAATAGAATCGGCGGTTATGCTATCCAATCGTGCTAAGTCACAAGGCGATGTAAAGAAAGCAACAATGATTGGTTTAGTCATTTCTCTATTAATCTATGTGGGTATTACTTTGTTAACGATGGGGGCACTTCCGCAAGATCAGCTCAAGGAATCACAAAAGCCCCTAGTTGATGCATTAGGTATGGTTATTGGGCACAGCGGAACTTATATTATGGCATTATTAGCACTTATTTCTTTATTCGGTTCTACAGTAGGTTGGATTGTCGTAAGCTCTGAAGTGCCATATCAAGCTGCGAAGGTAGGACTATTCCCGAAATTCTTTGCTAAAACAAATAAATCCGGCAGTCCGATTAAATCATTATCCATTACAAATATAATGACGCAAGTATTTCTTTTTTCTACCATTTCAGGTACAGTGACACAAGCATACAATTTTGCTATTGTAGTTGCGACCTTAGCCTATTTAATTCCATATCTAGTTTCTGCTTTGTATCAATTAAAACTAGTTATAACCGGTGAAACATATGACAAGGTAAAAGGGTCAAGAAAACTTGACGGCATCATAACTACGCTAGCCATTGTTTACTCTGTTTGGGTCATTAAAACGGGTACAGCTGATATGAAAACATTTTTCTTAGGAATTGGCTTATTTGTAGTAGGTTTAGTTTTCTATCCGTTTATTATGAGGAAAAAGTTTATAGAAAGAGATTTGGAGAAAGAATCTACAACAATATATCCACAAAAAAGCCAAGTTTGATGCTTGGCTTTTTTGTTTGTGTAATAAGGTGTAGATTCAGTTTATCTAAAACATGTTATGAAGGGTAAAACAAAGTAGAACGGATTATTTTAAGGATTTTTGAGAATAAATAAGGAGGTATTCTACCTTCTATTGCATTTGTAATTGAAGTTGATATTTTTTTTGTTTTATAAGAACCTTTAAGCCGAATTGAACGTCTATTATATTGGTAAGAAAAGATTGATATTAAGAATTGTTTAGACTAAGTATTTTACCTATATGAGGAGCGAGAATATGCATAATAATTCCAGATATAAATCAAGACATAGAGGAAAGAATTCCTTGCGAATTCCTGTACTTATTTGTCTGATATTCTTGGTTGTGGCAGGGGCTTTTTTTCACTATCGTTCTTCTTTCCGATTTTTATATACGACGGATCCCCAGACTGTAAAGAGCGTTTTAACTTCTGGGAAAAAATATAGTCCTCCCAAAAGGATTCCTAGTGAAGGTGTTTCAACTGATAAAAAAATAGATCATTATCTGAAAAAGATTCATTTTAACGGAACTGCCCTAATTGTGAAAAATGGGAAGGTGATAATAAATAAGGGGTATGGGTTTGCTAACCAAAGTAAGAAAGTGCCAAATAATCCTGATACTGCTTACTATATCGGCTCTATAACTAAATCCTTTGTTGCTACAGCCTTTTTACAACTGCAGGAAGCGGGGAAAGTGAATATTAATGAACCATTGTCAGATTATCTTCCCAATTTCCCGCATGCAAAGGAAATAAAATTATATCACTTACTGACTCATACTTCTGGTATTCCCGTTCGTAATGAGTCTGGTGGAAAAGTATCAAGAGAAGAGTTAATGCAAAGTATTGGGGAAACAGCGGTGCATCTTAAATCTATACCTGGAACTAAATGGGGATACTCAGATGCAAATTATTCCCTTCTCGGATATGTAATTGAAAAGGCAAGCGGAATGCCTTTACATGAATATATTAAAGAACACATTTTTAATGTAGCAGGGATGACTCATTCAGGCTTTGGAAGTGATTTGAAGAAGGAAAAATATCCTTCCATTGGCTATAAATTAAAAATGGGGATGATCTATATTCCGAAGATGCAAGATTTTTCGCAAGTGTTTGGCTGTGGAGATATTTATTCTACTCCATATGATTTATATAAATTTGATCATGCTTTACAAGCTGGGAAACTGATTTCCCAAGAAAGCTATAAGCAGATGTTTACGCCCCATAACATAGCAAGATATGGATATGGATGGTATATTAATCGAAAAGGCTGGTCTGTTCCACCGGGAAACTATTCAAGCCATGGTGTATTGCCAGGTTGGAATGGTATGAATAGTTTTTCAAAAGGAGGAAATGCTTACGTCGTGTTAATTTCCAATATACAAAACAGTGTAAAATCCTATGCGCCAATTAGTAAAAAGATTTATAATCAACTAGCTAATATTTAATAAAAATAATCTCGGGCTTTTTTCCTGAGATTATTTCTTTTTTGAAGGTATTTTTTTTAATCAAAATACTACTTTCACTTGCTAATGAATTTAATAAAAAATGCCTCGAACCTAAGTCTATCCTAGGATTTAAAATAAATTACGAAAACACTCTTTATGAAATCTTATTTATTGACGATAAACCGTTAAGGAAATATAATTAGTTTACTTAATTATTTATTAACTAAACTAATAAAAATGGAGGTGGGAACAGTGGACAAAAACGATCTAATTGCTAAAGAACTTTTTCATTCATTGATGCAATTTCGAAGTCATTTTCGACCGAAAGCATATAAAGGGGTAAAACCCGGTGAATATAAACTGTTGTTCACGATTAAATCGGCGAAGAAGCATCATGGAGTTGACTTAACAGTATCCTGTCTAAGTAAGTATCTTCAGGTTACTGCACCCTCTGTTACTCAATTAATTAACCGTTTAGAGGCAGATGGGTTAGTTGAGCGTCGTATAGATCCCAATGATAGAAGATCTGTCAAGGTAATGCTAACGGAGAAAGGAGAACAGGTAACCGAAAAAGTGGTGGATGCCTATTTACAAAAACTTCATGGATTAATTGGCCACTTAGGGGAGGAAAAAAGTAAGCAATTTGCAGAGTTACTTTCCGAGACGATTGAGTATTTTGCAGAAAATGATGTTAGTTCTAAACGGGATGAATGGAGATGATGATGTAATATGATACGTTTGTTCAGACATTTGAAGCCATATCGATTATTAATTGGCCTCGTGATCATTTTAGTTTTCCTCCGCTCCCTTTCCGACCTATATTTGCCTTCTTTAATGGGTGATATTGTTGATAAAGGTGTTGTCCGGGGGGATGAGCCTTATATTTTAAAAATTGGCGGATGGATGCTGTTAATAGCAGGCATCGGGGCTGTTTGTTCTATTGCTGCAAGCTTTTACTCTTCTAAAGTAGCGTCGAGTTTTGGTAAGAACCTTCGTACAAAGGTTTTTTCTCATGTTGAAAGCTTTTCACTTAATGAATTTGATCAAATTGGAACAGCTTCCCTTATTACAAGAACTACGAATGATATTAATCAGGTCCAGCAAGTACTCATTATGATGCTGAGGATGATGGTTATGGCACCGTTAATGTGTATCGGTGGGATTATTATGGCCGTTTCAAGGGATGCAAAGCTTTCGTTGGTTCTTGTTGTTTCATTGCCAGTTTTATTTATTGCTATTCTCCTTGTTCAACGAAAAGGAATTCCATTATTTAAAGCAATGCAGAAAAAGTTGGATAAATTGAATCTTGTATTGCGTGAAAATCTAACTGGTATTCGAGTGATCCGTTCGTTTAACCGCATCGACTACGAAAAGAAACGCTTTGAAGAAGCAAATGCTGATTTAACTCAAACAGCCATTAAAGTAAATAAAATTATGGCCACCTTAATGCCAGTTATGATGCTTATTATGAACTTCTCGACCATTGCAATTATATGGTTTGGCGGGATCCGAATTGATCACCAAAATATGCAGGTTGGGGATCTTATGGCATTTATCCAATATGCAATGCAAATTATGTTTTCTCTCATCATGCTATCAATGATGTTTATCATGATACCCCGTGCATCTGTTTCAGCAGTACG
Source organism: Margalitia sp. FSL K6-0131 (assembly GCF_038008735.1). Taxonomy (NCBI): domain Bacteria; kingdom Bacillati; phylum Bacillota; class Bacilli; order Caryophanales; family Bacillaceae; genus Heyndrickxia; species Margalitia sp. FSL K6-0131. Next base: position 5,386,519 of record NZ_JBBOZS010000001.1, on the reverse strand, counting down.
TATTAATGAAGTTTTAGATATTAAACCAAATATTAAAGATGCTGAAAATGTTCAAAAAGCAACGGATAAAAGCGGATATATTGAATTTAAAAATGTTACCTTCAGCTATCCGGGTGCGGAAAACCCTGCTATTTCGAATATATCCTTTAAAGCTAATCCCGGAAAGGTGACAGCTATCATTGGCGGTACAGGTTCCGGAAAGTCAACGCTTATTAGCTTAATACCAAGGTTTTATGATGTTAGCAGCGGGGAAGTCCTGGTCGATGGTGTTGATGTACGTAGTATGTCACAGGAGCATCTTAGGGAAAAAATCGGATTCGTTCCGCAAAAGGCAGTTCTTTTTACCGGAACGATTACAGATAATATTAGTTATGGAAATGAAAAAGCAACAGTCGAGGACGTCAAACATGCCGCGGAAATTGCGCAAGCTACTGAATTTATCTCTGAATTAAAAGATGGATATGATTCGGTTATCGCACAAGGTGGTACGAATGTATCGGGGGGACAAAAGCAAAGGCTTTCCATTGCAAGAGCACTTGTGCGAAAACCGGAAATTTATATATTTGATGATAGTTTTTCAGCACTTGATTTTAAAACGGATGCTAAATTGCGTGCCGAGTTGAAAAAGGAAACAGGGGATTCGACTGTTTTGATTGTGGCTCAAAGGGTTAGTACGGTTATGGATGCTGACCAAATTATAGTACTAGATCAAGGAAAAACGGCCGGAATTGGCACTCACAAGGAATTAATGGAAACATGTGAAGTATATCGTGAAATTGTATCCTCACAGTTATCAGAGGAGGAGATTGCATGAGCGAAAGAGATAATCGAAATGTCCATCAAGCCAGAAGAGGACCAATGCGAGGGCCAGGACATGGGCACGGATTTGGAATGCCTGTTCAAAAGGCAAAAAACTTTAAAGGTACGTTTAAAAGGTTAATCGGATATTTAAAGCCGCATCGAGTACGATTAACGGCAGTATTTTTGATGGCAATTTTAAGTACTGTTTTTACTATTATTGGCCCGAAATTAATGGGGAATGCTACGACCAAGTTATTCGAAGGCATGATGATGAAAATAAAAGGTGTGCCTGGTGCAAAGGTTGATTTTGATTATATTTTACACATCCTAATAGTTTTAGCAGGGCTTTATATTTTCAGCTCCTTATTTAGTTATTTTCAGCAATATGTAATGGCAGGGGTGGCTCAGAAAACAGTTTATGATTTACGGAAAGAAGTAAACGAAAAATTGACGAGGCTGCCACTGAAATTTTATGATTCCCGTACACATGGGGAAGTATTAAGCCGAGTTGTGAATGATATGGATAATATTAGCAATACTTTGCAGCAAAGCTTAACACAGCTGATTACGTCGATTGTTACACTGGTTGGTGTAATTGTGATGATGCTTACAATAAGTCCTTTGATGACATTGATTGTTATTTTAACTTTGCCTTTAAGTATTTTGGCAACAGCCGGAATTGCAAAGAAATCCCAAAAGTTTTTCATGGGACAGCAAAAGGCACTTGGGGAATTGAATGGACATGTGGAGGAAATGTATACTGGTCATCAGATTGTGAAAGCGTTTGGCAGGGAAGAGAAATCGATTTCCGATTTTAACACCATTAATGAGCGCCTTTATGAATCCGGAAGGAAAGCACAATTTATTTCCGGTATTATTATGCCTTTAATGGCTTTCATAAATAATATAGGCTATGTGCTTGTATCGGTTGTTGGTGGAATTCTTGTAACAAAAAGAGCCATTACGATAGGAGATATTCAAGCGTTTATCCAATACGCAAGGCAATTTTCACAGCCAATCACGCAAACAGCCCAAATTGCAAATATCATTCAATCAACCATTGCATCCGCAGAGCGTGTGTTTGAACTTTTAGATGAGGAAGAAGAAGTACCGGAAGTGGTTGATGCAAAGGTAATCAAACTACCTAAAGGTGACGTTGCATTTGAAAATGTGGTCTTTGGCTACAAGGAGAATGAGACGATTATAAAAGGAATGAATATCGATGTGAAAAAGGGGCAAACCATTGCAATTGTTGGTCCTACCGGAGCAGGTAAAACAACTCTTATTAATTTGTTGATGAGATTTTACGAAATTAATGAAGGGAAAATTACCATTGATGGCGTTGATATCACCGAGCTAAAAAGAGGAAATTTACGCAGTATGTTCGGGATGGTTTTGCAGGATACATGGCTTTTTAACGGAACGATCAAGGATAATATTGCTTATGGACGTGAAAATGCTACAGACGAAGAAATTATACGGGCTGCAAAAGCGGCAAGGGCTGATCATTTTATCCGGACCCTTCCGGATGGATATGAGACCATTTTGAATGAGGAAGCATCGAATATTTCGCAAGGCCAAAAACAATTGCTCACAATCGCCCGTGCCATCCTGGCAGATCCAACTATCCTTATTTTGGATGAAGCAACAAGCAGTGTGGATACAAGAACCGAAGTCCTTATTCAACAAGCAATGAACGAATTGATGAAAGGAAGAACAAGCTTTGTCATCGCACACCGTCTATCAACGATCCGTGATGCGGATTTAATTCTAGTTATGAATCATGGAGATGTAGTAGAAAAAGGAAATCATGAAGAGCTCCTTGCTAAAGGCGGCTTTTATGCGGATCTTTATAATAGTCAATTTGCACAGAATAAGGGGAATGCAGAAGTTATTTAGCTTCTGCATTTTTTTATTATTTTGTTGATAAGATCCAAACACTAATGCTGTGGTGCCTCGCGTTTTTCTTATGACTGAATTATTCTATGTAGCTTTTTAGCCCCCTTAATCATTTAGACACGATAATACCTTAGGTTTACACTTAATGTATAACATACAAAATGATTCATAGGGAGGTGAAGACCCATGCCTGGAAAGAAAATTGATGTAATTGAAGATGTAAAAAAGAAATATGTTCGGCTTGCGTTAGAAACGGGTAACCATTCTTCTATTGCCCGAAAGGCGGGAATATCAAGAGATACCTTTAGAAGGTGGATGAATGAATATAAAGATGAAATGCTTGATCTAATGGAAAATGAGGGTACAACCATATTATCTGATAACCCCACTAAAGGCGAACTACTAGAAAAGTATGAACAAGCGATGAAATTGCTTGGAGAAAAAGAACTGGAAGTTGCCATGTTAAAGAATTTAATAAAAAAAAACGAATCTCTATAAATTCAAAATTAGATGAAGTGAATCTTTGGGTTGCGGAAGGTTTTCCTGTAAAACAAACGATGAAGGCATTGGAGGTGAGTCGCTCTTTGTACTACTATCATCAGGATATTGAAACAAATGAAAAAATAGTAACGAAGCGAGGGCGTCCTAGTCCAGGTTATTCATTAAGAAAAGATGGATCTATGGTTTCCGACGAACAAATTGAAGAGCTTTTAATGGAAGGCATAGAAGGAGAAGAAGGAATCTATGGTTATCGTAAGTTAACCAATTATTTAAGGGTGGAACATAATCTAGTGATTAACTTTAAAAAAGTGTACCGATTATGTGATAAGTTAGGCATTCTACTGCCAAAGCGCAACGTTTCTCCTTCCTATCCAAGACGACTAGCTAAGCAGCACTCAATTACCGGACCCAACCAATTATGGCAAGTAGATATTAAATATGGTTCGATAGAAGACAGTGGCCGGTTCTTTTTTCTGGCAAGTGCCATAGATGTATTCGACCGTTGTATTGTAGGTTATTATCGAGGATCAACATGTAAAGCCGAGAACATTAATACAATGCTTCAAGAAGCCATTATACGGCGTCAGGTTCATTTGCCACAAGATGAAAAGGAATATAGTATCATTATTCGAACCGATAATGGTCCACAATTTGTAAGTAAAGACTTTGGGGAATTTTGTGAACTCCATAAAATTTATCATGAACGTATTCCCCCAAAATCACCCAATTTAAATGCGTATATAGAATCATTTCACAGTATCATCGAACGGGAGTGTTACCAACGGTACACCTTTGAGTGTTTTGATGAAGCGTATTACCGAATAGATGAGTATATGGAATTTTATAATCACCGAAGATATCATGGGAGTCTTCATTATCTTTCCCCTACTCAGTTCCATAAGAAATTTAACGAGGTAGGTAGTATGGAAGAAATGGTTATTAATTTGTAGTGAGAATAGGATGAGAGGAAATTGGCCCCTTATTTGGTATAAAAGCAGAACGAATTAGGAGCACGACTTGATATGGAGCAGCGCATGATAACCTAGTTGGTGAATACAGCTTCTTAAGAGGCTGGGTTCCTGGATAGAGAATCATGCGCGAAGAGGCTCCATGTCAAGTCGATATGATACTATCACAAAATTAGGCAAGACAGAGGGGGCAATTTCCATCTTAAACAAAAAAATAAAATACTGCGAAAAAGAAAGATAATAGGAGTATGTGTCTAAAATAAGGGGGCCAACTCGGTAGTGACCGAATTATTTGTAGTAGCGACTGAATTATTTCTCCAAACGCCTGAATTATGTCTGAAACTACCTGAATTATTTATTTCAGAAGCAGGATTTCTACCTTTGAGGGTTATTATTAGACTTAGAACTTCCAAATTCAGGTACGACAAAAGGGAATCATTCCGTGACAAAGGTATACATTATCCACGGGGCCTCGTTTTTACTTGTAAAAAACTGTATAGTAGCATTAAGAGGGCTCTTTTCATAAACTTTGTTGCTTTTATATACAAAAATTTAGGTAACAGCCGTTAAAAAGTAGTAAATCTTATAAGAAAAAATGCTCCCAAACCAAGCTCGCTTATGATTTACATCAAATGGCGAAAGGTAATAATTAATTCAAAAAACAGCATTAAAAAAAAGGTATTGATAAATAGCTTGTCTTTCTTTTAAGATGATATAGGATTTCTTGAATATGAACCGTATAGGAGTAAAAAATGGAACAGGAAAATAGCAAAACATATAAAATTGTGGAAGTATGTTTACTTGCGGGTAAAATCATGCTGCAAAGCGGCGGAGAGACATACCGTGTAGAAGATACAATGACCAGAATTGCAAACGCATTTGGCATTTATGGTTCCCATTGTTTCGTAACACCGACCGGTATTATTTTTTCCATTGATGGTGTAGAACCAACGAAGCTTGTGAGGATTGTAGAACGATCCACAGACTTAAAAAAGGTTACGGTAGTCAATAGTATATCACGGAAAATAGCGAGCGGTGAATTAGAGCTGGATGAAGCCTATCAAAGGCTAAAAGCGGCGGAAAAGGCGGATTATAAATTTCCGATTTGGATTCAAATTGCGGCTGCCTCTCTGGCAAGCGGTTGTTTCCTTATCATGTTTCAAGGACAGTGGAAGGATTTCATCCCGGCGATGATTACAGGTGGAATAGGCTATCCTTGTCTGTTGTATTTTGACAAGCTTGCCAGAGTTCGTTTTTTTGCTGAATTTTTATCTTCCTTTATCATGGGATTGATTGCGGCCTTATTAATAAAAATAGGCATAGGTACCGAATTGGATAAAATCATTATCGGTTCTGTAATGCCATTGGTACCGGGGTTATTAATAACGAATGCTGTTAGGGATTTAATGGCGGGACATCTTGTTGCAGGTTTGTCAAAAGGAGCAGAAGCTTTTTTAACTGCATTTGCAATAGGGGCGGGAATTGCCGTCATACTTTCCTTTAGGTAGAGTTGTTTAGTTTAGACTAGAGAGGAGTGAATAGCTTTGATGATGATGCTTGGGCAGCTTATAACCAGTTTTATTTCTACCGCAGCGTTCGGAGTTATTTTTAATGTGCCGCGGAGCAAGCTTTTGTTATGCGGGCTAGTTGGGATGCTTGGATGGATTGTATATATTGCTTTTTCTGTAAACCTCCATACAGATTCCGTCATTGCAACGTTTATTGCGGCTTTTATAGTAGGAATAATTAGCCAAACTTTTGCACGTATATATAAGGAGCCGATTATTATTTTTAGTGTGTCGGGTATTATCCCAATGGTCCCCGGCGGACTAGCCTATGATGCAATGAGGCACTTTGTAGAAAATGACTATAATTCGGCTATTCAATTAGCAGCAAAAGCTTTTATGCTATCGGGAGCCATTGCAATCGGCATTGTTTTTTCAGAGGTAGTGAAGCAATTAATTAGAAAACCGAAGTCTACATCAAATTAGTAAACACCCTTCTCCTAAGTGGGTGTTTTTTGTTTGAAAGTTTGTGGGTATAAAGATCTAAAACGAGCTGTTTAAATCCAATTTCGTGCCGCTTCCCTTTCTTTTCCTCTCAGGGACAACTTTCAATCTGGGCTACCCGCCCATATGATAAGTATGGTTTTTCAAAAGATAATTGGAAGGATGGTCCTTTATGTGTGGTATTACTGGATGGATTGATTATCGAGATGATTTTAGCAACAAACACACTATTTTAAACAAAATGACAGAAACATTGGCAAAGCGTGGTCCTGATGACACGAATATATGGGTAACGCCACATGCAGCATTTGGACATAAGCGATTGGTTGTTGTGGATCCTGAAGGGGGCATTCAACCTATGACGCGTATAAAAGGAGACCACTCCTATACGATTTGCTATAATGGGGAACTTTATAATACAGAGGATATAAGGAAAGAGCTTATTAAGAGAGGTTATCCATTTCAAGGGCATTCTGATACGGAAGTGCTGCTTACATCCTATATGGAATGGAAAGAAGACTGTGTTCAATACTTAAATGGTATTTACGCATTTGGAATTTGGGATGAAGAAAGACAGCAATTATTTATGGCACGTGACCGTATGGGGGTGAAGCCATTATTTTATTCTGAACAAAATGGGAGATTTCTATTTAGCTCAGAAATAAAGGCCATTTTGGCACATCCAGCCATGAAAGCAGAGATTGGCATGGATGGATTGGCGGAGGTGTTGGGACTTGGTCCGTCCAGAACCCCTGGGCATGGGATTTTTATAGGGATCCATGAAGTTCGGCCTGCCCATGCTTTAACTTATTCAAAAGACGGATTGAACATTTGGAGATATTGGAATGTGAAAAGTGAACAACACACAGATAGTGTGGATGAAACGGCGGAAAAAGTGAAATCCTTATTTACGGATGCTGTAACAAGACAATTAGTTTCAGATGTTCCTGTATGTACCTTTTTATCAGGCGGTATTGATTCTAGTGCCATCACTGCTATTGCATCGAATCATTTTAAAACAGAAGGGAAAGGGCCGCTGCACACCTATTCCATCGATTATGAGGGAAATGACCAGTATTTTAAATCAAATGATTTTCAACCTAATGCGGATGGACATTGGATTGACCTTATGACAAAAACATACGGAACCATCCACCATCATTGTGTCATCAGCCAGGAAGACCTTGCCGAATATTTAAAGGAAGCAGTTCTCGTTAGGGATACACCTGGGATGGCAGATGTAGATTCATCCCTATTATGGTTCTGTAGAGAAATTAAAAATGATTTTGTCGTAAGTTTATCTGGAGAGTGTGCAGATGAAATCTTTGGCGGCTATCCTTGGTTCCATCGTAAAGACGACCTAGAGCGAAATGGATTTCCTTGGATGCGTTCCTTGGATGAACGAGTAAGTCTTTTAAAGGATAATTGGAACGAAAGACTTCATTTAAAGGATTATGTTATGACTCAATATGAAAACACCATCCAAGAAACTCCAGTGTTAGAAGGTGAAAGTCCTTTAGAAGCTAAAAGACGGCAATTGTTTTATCTAAATCTAACATGGTTCATGACGACTTTATTAGATCGCAAGGATAGAATGAGCATGGGAGCAAGCCTGGAAGTTCGTGTCCCATTCGCAGATCATCGTCTAGTAGAATATGTGTGGAACATTCCGTGGGAAGTCAAAATGTATGAAGGTCGTGAGAAAGGTATTTTGCGTAAAGCTTTGGAAGGAACATTACCTAATGAAGTTTTATATAGAAAGAAAAGTCCATACCCGAAAACACATAACCCTGTATACACAAAAGTAGTGAAAAACTGGTTAAATGAAATATTAGAAAATAGAAGCTCTATTCTTTATGACCTGTTTAAAACAGAAAAATTGCAGGATATCATCGAGTCAGAGGGGAAAGCTTTTCAAGTACCTTGGTTTGGTCAATTAATGACAGGACCACAATTACTTGCCTACCTTGCCCAAATTCATTATTGGTTTGAAGAATATGGGATTAATATAAAAGCATAGAGAATCTTTGGAGAGATCGCTCATTATTGGAGCAATCTCTTTTTGTTTTTTTTGACAAATAACAAGAAAGTTTTATTAAAAAGGAAATGATATGATATAAGCAAGAATTATTTAAGGGTGTGAACGAGTTGTCAGATTTTGTAAAGCTAGGTGTGAGTTCGAATCTTAACCAGGTTCTGCGTTCCTTTGGGATTTTGGAACCTACTCCTATTCAGGAAAAAACCATTCCCCTCCTTCTTGAAGGAAAGGATATGGTTGCACAAGCAAAAACAGGTACAGGAAAGACATTCGCTTTTATATTACCAATACTTGAAAAGGTAAATGCAGAAAGTCCTTATATTCAAGCATTGATTGTTTCTCCTACGAGGGAATTGGCTCTCCAAATTACAACAGAATTAAAGAAACTAGCGGAAAAACTAGAGGGGGTCCATGTGTTAGCTATATATGGTGGACAAGATGTGGAGCAGCAATTGAGGAAATTAAAAGGGGCTATCCACATTGTCGTAGCAACCCCAGGAAGGCTGCTCGATCATATGCGTCGCGGTACAATTGAGCTATCAAATGTTTCAATGTTAGTTCTTGATGAGGCAGATCAAATGCTCCATATGGGGTTTTTACCTGAAATAGAGGACATTATTGGGGCGTTATCTACGAATAGGCAAACCATGTTATTTTCAGCGACGATGCCAAAGAAAATTAGGTCTATTGCAAAAGATTACATGAAAGATCCAATTGACATACAGGTAAAAAGCCCAAGAATAACGGTAGATGATATTAAGCAACTTGTAATAGAAACAACCGATCGTGCAAAACAAGACACGGTTTGCCAGTTGATCGATCAGTATCGCCCATTTCTTGCGATTATATTTTGCAGGACGAAAAGAAGAGCAAGCAAATTAAACAACGCATTAAAGGAACGTGGATATTTGTCAGAGGAGCTTCATGGAGATCTTTCGCAAGCAAAGCGTGAGAAGGTGATGAAACTATTTAGAGATGCAAAAATTCAATTATTGGTGGCAACAGATGTTGCTGCGCGTGGGATTGATGTGGAAGGGGTAACACATGTTTTTAATTATGACATCCCAGAAGATGTGGAAAGTTATATTCACCGAATTGGTCGAACAGGAAGAGCAGGAGGAACTGGCCTGGCACTAACACTAGTAGCACCAAAGGATCGTTCTTATCTGGAGATGATTGAGAAAGGAATTCATCTTCAAATTGAAAAAAAGGTGTTACATGCTCAAAAGAAGCCTTCGAATCCATCTCCTAACAATAAACTGAAGGAGATGAAAAAGGAGCATATTTCATCTGCTGAAAAGAGGAAAAGTAACCATAGGCGGAAAAGGCAGAAATCGAAAAATGCTTATAAAAGGTAGTTCCCTTGTATAATAATTTGTATTTTCATCAAACTACAAAATGAAGCCGATGAAAAAGAGGGGTGAAGGTTGTGGGAAGAACAAAACACGGAAATGCGAATGCACAGCGAAACAATAATGTAAAATCACAAAATGTTATGAGCGATGAATTAGTTGAATTTAATACTCATAAAAGAATCCAAAAGGGAAATGAATCTGGTAAAAAATAAGGCTGGCGTATGCCAGCCTTTCATTATTTTACATATGGGAAAAATTACATACCATACTATTTAATAAACTAAGTATATTTAAGAGTTTTATTATATAATAAATTTAGAAACATTTTCGTCACAAAATTGAAATTAAATAAAATCTTAACTTGAGTTTACTAGAGTTCTTTAGTAAATTTAATGTTGTAAATTGTTGTTTTTTGTATTTTTTTCTTTAGCTTCCATTAAAATAGATAAAAAATTGGGATGACACCCCCACCGTAGCAACATGCTTAGTGGGGGTTTACTGCCCATCACGGTCAAACAATAACTTTAAGAGAAGGGGAAATCAAGAGGAAATGATAGAATTTAAAAATGTTTCAAAGGTATATCCGAATGGGACAAAGGGCCTTAAAAATGTAAACCTTAAAATAAATAAGGGAGATTTTGTTGTTATTGTAGGACTTTCTGGTGCTGGTAAGTCTACGCTTCTTCGTTCTATTAATAGACTTCATGAGATTTCAGAAGGCGAAATAATGATTGATGGTAAATCTATCACTGCAGCTAAAGGAAAATCGCTTCGTCATATTCGTAGGGACATTGGTATGATATTCCAGAATTTTAACCTTGTTAAACGTTCAAGCGTTATTCGGAATGTTTTATCTGGAAGGGTAGCTTATCATTCCACTATTCGTACATTGCTTGGATTATTTCCAAAGCAGGATGTTGAATTAGCGTTAAATGCTTTAGGGCGTGTAAATATTCAAGAGAAAGCGTATTCACGTGCCGATGAGTTGTCGGGTGGGCAACAGCAGCGTGTATCCATCGCTCGTGCTTTAGCACAGGAGGCAAAAATCATTCTTGCCGACGAGCCGGTAGCGTCCCTTGACCCATTTACAACAAGACAAGTAATGGATGATTTAAAGAGGATTAACCAGGAGCTTGGAATTACAACGATTGTCAATCTTCACTTTGTGGATTTAGCTAGACAATATGCTACTAGAATCATTGGTATTCGTGCAGGAGAGGTTGTATACGACGGTCCTGTTGAAGAGGCTACAGATGAAGTTTTCTCTCAAATTTACGGACGTGAAATCAAGAAGGACGAGCTGTTAGGAGAGACGGAATAATGGAAACAGTAAAACCGAAGAAAACAAAAATCAAACCTCTCTTAACGATAGTTTTAATTATTGCAATTATTTGGGCGAGTATTATTAATACAGGTATCTCTTTTACTACTCTTTGGCAGGGGTTTCCTAATATTATTGAGCTGATAAAAGAAATGTTCCCGCCGGATTGGAGTTATTTCGGCTCCATTACAGATCAAATGCTTGAAACGATTAGGATGGCAGTATTAGGAACAACTTTAGGAGGAATTGTTGCTATTCCGTTTGCACTTTTATCTTCTAGTAATGTGGTGAAAATTCCAGTAGTATACCAAATTTTTAGATTCATAATGAACTTAATTCGTACGATTCCAGAGCTTTTATTGGCCGCACTCTTTGTACCTGTGTTTGGAATTGGGGAACTACCAGGTATTTTCGCAATCGCTGTATTCTCTTTTGGAATAATTGCAAAGCTTTTCTATGAAGCGATTGAAGCGATTGACCCTGGTCCGCTTGAAGCGATGACAGCCGTAGGTGCAAATAAGATTCAGTGGATATTCTTTGGTGTTATTCCGCAAGTTACCGCGCATTATATGTCCTTTTTCTTATATAGCTTTGAAATCAATATTCGAGCAGCAGCTATTTTGGGATATGTAGGTGCGGGTGGTGTTGGACTAGTACTTAATACTGCGTTAGGTTTCTTCCAATACGATCGTGTACTTACAATCATTATTTACACATTGGTTGTGGTTGTCATTGTGGATGCCGTTAGTAATAAGATACGGGAGAAGTTGCTATGAACCAAATAACAATAAAAAAGCCATTAAGAAAACGTTTGATGAAATGGGTTATTCTTGCGATAGTGGTAGCCATTTATGTATGGGCATTTTGGGGTGCACCGCATTTAGAAATTAAGGATTCTGCCAAACAAGCTATTAAAGGTATACTAAATGGTTTTGCACATCCGGATTGGGGATATGTATATGATCCAGAAGGTGAGGACTTATTAAGATCCTTACTTGAAACATTAGCAATTGCCGTTTTGGGAACGTTCATTTCGGCAGTATTATGTGTACCATTTGCATTCTGGGGTGCACGTAATATGAGTAAGAATCGTGCTATTTCGAGCGTTGGTAAATTTGTTCTAAGTTGTATTCGAGTATTTCCGGAGCTCATCATGGCGTTAATCTTTATTAAAGCTGTTGGTTTAGGACCATTTGCTGGGATTCTTGCTTTAGGATTTCACTCCATAGGAATGCTGGGGAAACTCTTTGGAGAATCTATTGAAAATACGGAATTTAGCGCTAGAGAAGCATTAATTGCTTCTGGAGCAAATAAACTTCAAACATTGTGGTTTGCCATTATACCGGAAGTAATGCCGGCGTTTTTATCCTATACTCTGTATCGCTTTGAAATTAGCGTCCGTTCTGCGACCATTCTTGGTATCGTAGGTGCGGGGGGAATCGGTGCTCCGTTAGTCTTTGCTTTAAATGGACATTCATGGAGCCGTGTTGGTATTATTTTATACGGAATCATTATTATGGTTACGATTATAGATATTATTTCGGCACAGATTCGAAAAAGAATTGTCTAAATTAAAAGAGGAATGGAGAATCTCAAGGTTCTCCATTCCTCTTTTAGATTATATAAAAATGAAAGCACCGCTATTTTGCGGTGCTTTCTACAGAATTATTTACTTACCAATCTTATCTACTTGTTCTTGATATTTACGCACTGTATCAAAGTTAGAATCCTTAGATTTTACATAACCTTCATGTGTGTAGATAGATTCAATGATTTTCTTACCTTCTGAATCTTTACCGATTTTAATGAATGCATTAGCAATTTTATCTGCCCAATCTTTTGAAATATCAGGACGAATACTAATGGTATCATTAGGGATTTTTTCTGTTAAGAATAGATAATGTGTATCTTTATAAATGTTAGGATATTCTTTTGCAACGATATTACGAGCATCTACGAATACTGCTGCCGCATCAATGCTTTTATCCATAACACCCATAACGCCTTTGTCATGTCCTTGAAGTGTAACAGGTGTAACATCTTTTAGAGCATCAATGCCATGCTCTTTTAAGTATACTGCAGGCCATACAAAACCAGCTGATGATGTAGGTGCTTGATAGCCGATTTTCTTACCTTTTAAATCATCTACGGTTTTAATGCCAGAATCATTTCTTACAAGAACACCAGAATAATAGTAATCAACTAGATCGCTAGTTTGTTTACCAGTTTCAGGGTCAACACCGTAGCGTTGCGCTTGAAGAAGTACATTTGCAGCTTTTTGTTTATGTGCAAGAACGTAATCTGTTGGTGGTAAGAAACCGATTTCTAGTTGTTTAGATTTCATTGCTTCCACAACAGCGTTATAGTCAGTTGTTACAGTAACTTTAACTTTAATACCAAGTTCTTTTTTTAGTAATCCTTCTAAAGGCTTCGCTCTTGCTTCCAATGTTTCAGCATTTTGAGACGGTACGAAACCGATTCTTAATTCTTTTAAATCACCATTTCCATCTTTTGCTTTATTGGAGCTTCCACATCCAGCCAATGCAACAGCAGCAAGAGAGAGCGCTAACAATAATACAGCAAACTTTTTAAGCATACTTTTACCCCCGTGTTTATATTTTTTAGAACACGAAATAAGCATATAATATTTTTCTGTGAAAATAAACAAAAAATTTGCATTCTGGTAAAATATTTTGAAGGTATTTGACAATTATTAAGAGGGTATTAATAAAGGTTTAAAAGCTTGTTAAAACCGTGTAAATATTCTTTATACTGAAATAGGTTTTTCAGTATCTATCTTCAATTTTGATGGTAGTTTGAAAGTGGTTTGTGTAAAATATAGGTTAGAATAGTTTATAGAATAGTTCGTCTAGAAAGGAATTTTATAATGGATAAAATGGAACTGGTCATCCTTGAAACGAGTGATGTTCATGGAAATATATTTCCTATCAATTACGGAAATAATAAACCCTTTGATGTTGGACTTGGAAAGGTAGCAACTTTAATAAAAAAGGAAAAGGCAAAGCATGCACATGTATTATTAGTAGAAAATGGCGACCTCATTCAGGGAACACCTCTGACGTACCACTATGCACGGATCCAATCTGAACGCCCAAATCCGATGATTATTTTAGCCAATGAACTGAACTATGATGCTGCGGTTTTCGGAAATCATGAGTTTAATTACGGAAAAGAGCTGTTAGCATCGGCAGTGAATGAATCTAGTTTTCCATGGCTTTCAGCGAATATTATAAGTAAGGAGACCGGAGAACCATACTTTGGAAAGCCTTATATCATTAAAGAATTAGATTCAAACTTGCGAGTTGGTATTTTGGGCCTCACGACTCCTTATATCCCAAATTGGGAGCAGCCGCAGCATATTGAAGGAATGGAGTTCGAGGATGCTGTTGTGACAGCAAAGAAATGGGTTAGCCTATTAAAAACGGAAGAAAAGGTAGATATTGTTGTGGTTGCTTATCATGGCGGCTTTGAATGTGATTTAGAGACCGGAGAACCGACTGAAACATTGACTGGAGAAAATCAAGGGTACCAGCTTTGTATGGAGGTAGAAGGAATCGATGTTCTTTTAACCGGGCATCAACACCGTCAGATTGCCGGGAATATGATTAACGGTGTTATCGTTGTTCAGCCAGGCAACAATGGAATTGCTCTAGGAAAGGTAACATTAAAGTTAGAAAAAGATGAAAACGGATGGAATTGTGTTGGGAAGTCTTCCGAATTACTATCCGTAGCAGATGTAGAAGCTGATAAGGCTCTACTAGAAAAGGTAATGGAATATGAAAACGATACACAGGAATGGTTGGATCAGCCAATTGGAAAAATTGAAGGGGATATGCTCGTACGGAACCCGATGGAAATTAGAACAAAGGATAATGCATTGATCGAGTTTATTAATCGTGTTCAGATGGAAGTAGCTGGAGTAGATATTTCTAATACTGCTTTATTTGATAATATATCACCAGGATTTCCAGAAAATGTGACGATGAGAGATGTTGTATCCAATTATATTTATCCGAATACCTTAAAGGTTATCCGAATAACTGGACAAGATATGAAAGATGCATTAGAAAGGTCCGCTTCCTATTTTAAACAATATGAAGGTGGGGAAATAGAAGTGAATCCTGCCTTTTCAACACCAAAACCGCAGCACTATAATTATGATATGTGGGAAGGTATTGACTATTTGATTGATATTTCAAAGCCAATTGGCGAAAGGATTGTCAAATTGGAATATAAGGGACAGCCAGTTCGTTTCGAGCAGGAATATGACGTGGTGATGAATAATTATCGCGCTGGTGGCGGCGGAGATTACTTCATGTATAAAAACAAGCCGGTGATAAAAGATATTCCGACGGATGTATCGGAATTTATTGCAAACTATATTTTAGAGAAAAAGAGAGTCAAAGCAACGGTTAATCATAATTGGAAGGTTATTTATTAAGGATGGGATAAATCAGTCTTGAGGGCTGATTTTTTTCTTTTTATATTTAATCATTATCTGAAATCCGCATTCATATAATAAAGTGTTAATCCGACTTGACTGATTGGATTAATTATATTATAGTATGAACTTGTATTTCTTATTAATTTTTAGGGGGAAAAACAGTGAACTCGTTACTTATTATTATTAATATAGTTGTTTTGCTTTTACTCATTGTCGGTTTGGCTGTGATGCAGAAAAAGCATGTTTCTTTTTCAAAGCGTGTCTTTACTGGTCTTGGGTTAGGTATCGTATTTGGCTTGTTAATACATATCATCTACGGTACTGCCTCATCCATTACTACACATACTATTGATTGGTTTAGTATTGTTGGTAGTGGATATGTGAAATTATTGCAAATGATTGTTATGCCTTTAGTGTTTATTTCTATTGTAGGGGCATTTACTAAGCTAAATCTGACTAAAAATATCGGGAAAATTAGCTTCTTAGTTATTGGTATTTTACTAGGAACTACAGCAATTGCTGCGGCTATTGGGATTGGATCTGCTTTAAGCTTCCATCTTGACGGTGTGCATTTAGTTCAAGGGGATATGGAAAAAGCCCGAAACGCAGAATTAGCACAAACAGTTGGTACGGTAAAAGATGCTACGATACCACAGCAAATACTTCAGTTATTCCCAAGCAATCCATTCCAAGATTTAACAGGATCTCGCCCAACTTCTACGATTGCTGTTGTTATTTTCTCAGCTATTGTAGGGATTGCTTATCTTGGGGTTAAACGAAAAAATCCTGAGCAAGGTGAATTTTTTGCAAAGATTATAGATACGTTATACGCCATTGTTATGAGGGTGGTTTCTCTTGTTCTCCGCCTTACACCGTATGGAATTTTAGCTCTAATTACAAAAGTAGCTGCAACAAGTGATTATGGTGCTATTGTAAAACTTGGAAAGTTTGTTATTGCTTCTTATGTGGCATTAATTATTATGTTTATTATTCATTTAATTCTAATATCACTTGCAAAACTGAGCCCTGTTCAATATGTACGCAAGGCATTGCCAACTTTATCCTTTGCCTTTACATCCAGAACAAGCGCAGGGACATTGCCATTAAATATCAAAACACAAACAGAGGATTTTGGAGTTTCAGAAGGCATTGCCAACTTTGCTGCTTCTTTTGGATTATCCATCGGTCAAAATGGCTGTGCGGGAATTTACCCAGCGATGTTAGCCGTTATGGTAGCACCGGCTGCAGGAATTGATCCAACATCTCCAACCTTTATTATTACACTGATATTAACAGTGGCTATTAGCTCGTTTGGTGTTGCAGGTGTTGGCGGTGGTGCAACATTTGCTGCCTTAATTGTATTGTCAACTTTAAATCTGCCAATCGCGATTGTCGGTTTACTTATTTCTGTTGAACCATTAATTGATATGGGCCGTACTGCATTGAATGTAAGCGGCAGTATGACAGCAGGAGTTTTAACTGGTAAGATAACGAAAGAAATTGATACGAATGTATTTCATGAACCAAAACAACAGGCGGTAGAAGCTTAATTATAAAACCCATCAGCAGGGAAATAGGCAATAAAGTTAGTGGAAACAGCTTATCTTATTTAGATAGGCTGTTTTTTGATTTTAGCATCAATTTTCTAATGCTATAATTCTGGTAATTAATCATTTGGAAATGGGGTTTGGGGGATGAAAATTAGGATTGGAACAATAGAAGATATAAAGGGGTTGGCAAGGGTTCATTATGAAAGCTGGAAGACAACCTATTCCGGTATATTTTCAGAAGAAACTCTAACAAATCGAACATATGAAAAAGTGTTAAGCAACTGGAGACCGCGTCTTGAGAATAGGAATGAAAAATACCAATGCTATTTAGCGGAAACGGAGGAAGGGGAAATCGTTGCATTTGCTGAATGCGGTGTCGAACGAACAAACAATTTCCAAATCGAGGGGGAATTATACACTCTTTATATTTTGGAATCGTTTCAGAAAAAAGGAATCGGTACGTTGCTTTTTAAAAAAGTAATAGAGCATCTATCAAACCATAATATCCACTCTGTAATGGCATGGGTTATTAAAGACAATGAATCTAGAAAATTTTATGAGCGTCATGGCGGCGAGGTTATTGGAGAGCAATTGATAGGAGATACTGGTATACTAGAAGTGGCATATGCGTGGAAAAATTTAAATGATTTTATTTGAGGTGTAAAAAAGTGAATCGAAAAGAACTTGAATATAAGATAGAAGATCTAAAGGCAGACTATGTAAGGCTGCAACATGATTTAGAAAAGCTGGAGTTTGTGAAAGGAAATCTATCTCCATTAGAAAAGCAACTGGAAGATATTGAAAAGGAATTAAGCAAGCTTAATAAACAATTGGACGAACTAGAAAAGTAACAATAAGCGGGGAATTGTCTCCGCTTATTTTTTTGGAAGATAAGTGTATAAAAGTGGGGCACTACCTCACTGTGTTTCCTTTATCTCGAGGTGAGCGACTACGAAATCCGTGCGCCGATGGGCAAGGCGCTTCCGTATTTCTTAATATCCCCACAAAAACTCCCCAATATATTGATCCACTATCGGGTGTTCATGTAAGCCGCTATGCGTTGCATGAGGATCGTAGATGATTTTTTTGTGAAAATTGCTATTTGGAACTATATCTTGAAGTCCTAGTGCACTATTTAAAGAAACAACACCATCCCCATCTTCAGGATCTTTTGCTACCCCTGCAATGGATAGAACCTGAATATGTCGGTTAAAAGTATTCCTATTGGAAACAAGAGATTGGAGAAATGGTGAATGGGACTTCAAATCGAAAATAGCAGGACCTGTATTATGGACATTTTGATAGTAAGTTTCTTTTTGAATCCCCTTAAAAGGGCTGCCTATGGTAATAAGCTTTTGCACTTCCGGATATTGCCCATTAGACTGCTCAATGAAATTAGTTAAAACAAGTCCACCCATGGAATGCCCAACCACATAGATTTCCTTTACATTATACCTTTGATTCAAGACGGTCATAATTTCCTTTAACCAATTGGTCGTATCCTGAATGCTGGCACGATTATTTTTAAACACAACTTGGATAAAAGGGTTTTTGGAATAGGTAGGTATTCCACCGTAAATATGGAGATGACCATTTTTATCCACCTCACAAACCATCGTCTTCTTGCCCCAATGGTACTGATTCTGAAATCGCTCAAGCATGAAATTAAAGGATCTTGGGCCACCCTTAAAACCATGCACAAACAGGGTTGGTGTCGATTGAGTATTATGCTGAGATTTCGTTGTATCCGGTTTGATAAATAAAAATATGAATAGCGCAAAGGCGACTATAACAATCGAAAAATAGAGCATCTTTTTCTTTTTTGTGTTCACTTTCTTTTTCCCCCTATAAATCTTCCACCTATAGTATAGGCCAATAAACATTGTACTATCAATGAATCTAATACAGTATTGGGCTAAGTAACCAATTTTTCAAAGTTGCATAGGCTAATGTGTAGTTATTTCTGATTTTAATCCGATTACTGTAAGAGGAGTGTAAAGGTATGACAGGAAAGGTTCTAAATTATTATGCAGGCGGAAATACCGGCAGAGGATTTTATAATTTATTCGATTCGAATTTAAAAGGCCTTGATCGTCTCTATATTCTTAAAGGCGGACCCGGAACAGGAAAATCCAGCTTAATGAAAAGACTTGCAGCAGAGTGGGGAGAAAAGGGGTATTCCATAGAGTTAATTCATTGTTCATCCGATAATAATTCGATTGATGGTGTCATTATTCCATCGTTGAAAGTGGGAGTTGTCGATGGAACAGCACCCCATGTCATTGAACCATTAGCTCCAGGAGCGATAGAGGAATACATTAATTTAGGTCGTGCGTGGAATAGCGCTTATCTTATGCAACACAAAGAGGAAATTGTAGACATTCAAAAGGAAATTAGCGGTAAATTCCAATCCGCTTATGATTCATTTTCACAAGGATTGCGGGAACACGATGATTTAGAGGAAATTTATATTAAAGAAATGAATTTTGAAAAAGCAAATCAGTTAACTATGGAACTAGTCGATAAAATTTTTTCAGACCATATAGGAGATAAAGAAGCCATTGTTCGCGATCGCTTCCTAGGAGCAGCGACACCAAAAGGGGCTGTAGATTTTATTGCAAATTTAACGGAAGGTTTAACGAAGAGATATTTTATTAAAGGTCGTGCTGGAACAGGAAAATCAACTCTATTGAAAAAAATCGCTGCGGTTTCGGAAGAAAGAGGGTTCGATACGGAAATCTACCACTGTGGATTTGATCCTCACAGTTTAGACATGGTGATTATAAGAGAATTAGGAGTTGCTATCTTTGACAGTACAGACCCTCATGAGTATTTCCCAGATCGCGAAGGGGATGAAATTGTTGATTTATATTTAGCAGCAGTAACCCCGGGAACGGACGAAAAATACGCGATAGAAATAAAAGATGTGCATAAACGATATAAAGATAAAATGAAAGAAGGTACTGCTTATTTAGCACAAGCAAAGGCCCTCCACGATGAACTGGAAAAATATTATATCGAGGCTATGGATTATTCTATAGTTGAAGAGATTTATGAAGAAATAAATGCTGGAATTCAAATGCTTGAATAATAATTGAGACAAGAGTGACTCCTAGTTCGAGTCACTCTTGTTTTTGCCTTATGTGTACACAAAATAAACGGTAAGAGAGCCAACAATTAAAGTGGGTTTTTACTAGTGACTGAATTAATTCTCGAACTGCCTGAATTATTTATTTTGGAAGCAAACGGGTGTCCATTGTCCACAATGTTTTCATTTACCGATTGAGAAAACAAGAAGGAAATGGAATTGTCCGCAATGTGGCCACATTTCCCAAATTGCACTTACAGAAACATTAAAAGACTTTTATCTATTATTCCAACCGACCATTACCAATAAAGAGGCGAGGGAATTCTTACAGATTTCTTCGGAATCAACCATTTGTCGGTTATTGCTAGACTTAGGGCTTCCGAATTCCGGCACAACAAAAAGGAAGTGTATATGATGTGCTTCCGTTAGATGATAGGGACTAACAAAAAAGAAAAAAACTCATCGGCATTCAAGTAATTAAATATTTTTAAATTAGTTCATTGAGAGGTTTCAAAATTCACACAACTATATTAAAGTAGAGGTAATGAAGACAAAGTATAGGAGGAACAGGTGTGAATTGGAATGATTGCATCGAGAGAACGAATACACATTCAGTAAAATGGTCAATGGCAGATGATGAAGTAATTCCAATGTGTATTGCAGATATGGATTTTCAGGTGGCCCCGGAAATTATTGAAGCCATGGAAAAGAAAGCAAAACACGGGATTTACGGATATACAACTTTTTGTGAAAATTATTATACATCTATCATAAAGTGGTGGAAAAAGCGATTTCAATTGCAAATTGAAAGGGACTGGATTTGTTTCAGCCCGGGAATTATACCCGGAATGAATCTGCTTCTTCAAGTATTAACGAAGCCCGGAGATAAAGTAATCGTCCAGGAGCCGGTATACTATCCTTTCTATAGCAGTATTGAAAACCACCAATGTGAAATCGTTACAAATTCACTTCTGTTTGTGGATGGGCATTATGAAATTGATTTTGCTGATCTCGAAGAAAAAGCAAGTGATCCATTGGCAAAGGCAATGATTTTATGCAGTCCGCACAATCCGGTAGGACGAGTATGGACCGAAGAAGAATTAAAAAAGATAGCAGAAATCTGTTTAAAACATGATGTCTGGATTATCTCGGATGAAATGCACGGAGATCTTGTCTATAAAGGAAACCGCCATTTGCCCTTATTTAGCGTGAATCCTGATATTCAAAACCGGAGCATTCTATGTGCAGCTCCTAGTAAAACCTTTAATATCGCTGGATTACAAACATCTATCATCATGATCCCTAACGACAAATTAAGGGAACAATATCAAAAGAAACTTTTTCAATTTGGAATGATGAGGCCGAATGTGTTTGGAGTAGAAGCAACTGTCGCAGCATACACATCCTGTGAATATTGGCTGGAAGACCTATTAAGATATTTAGAAGGGAATTTAACGTTTGTCGAAGAGTATTTCAAGACCAATATCCCGGAAATATCGCTTATTCATCCAGAAGCTACCCATCTCATATGGATGGACTGCTCGAAATTAGGACTTAAAGGTGAACAATTATTCCAATACTTTTTAAAAGAAGCTAAAGTTAAATTTGATGAGGGCTACAAATTCGGAAAAAGCGGAGAATCCTTTCTCCGCATGAACATTGCCTGTCCGAGAGAACGTTTAAAGCTTGCGGTGGAAAGAATTCGTGATGCAGTTCGGGAGATGCGGATAAAAGAACAAAGTTATCGATAATAATATAGAGTAAATGATATAATCCCACTAGAGTAATCAAATCGGACGAACCATTTGATCTACTTTAGTGGGTATTTTTTAAGGATAAGAAAGTATAAAATTTTCAACATCTAAATAATTTAAGAAGTTTAATCTTGTCTAGCTCCAAGTGAAATTGGCACTTCAAATTTCACCAGCGCCTATCGGCTAGCGGATTTCTCCGTCTCCTCCCTACGATAAGTCAACATCAGTTCGTGAACTACCTCACTGTGTTTCCTTTATCTCAGTCGAAGACTACGAAATCCGTACGCCGATGAGCAAGGCGCTTGCGCTTTTCTTATGAAAAATGTTTTATTACGGGGGTTGCACCAATGAATTCATTGCTAACGAAAATAGAGAATCAATTAAATCAACTTACGGAAGCAGAGAGACAAATAGGTAAATTTATTATAGAAAATGCAAAATTAGTTCCTAATATGACAACAAAGGATCTATCTGAAAAAACGGGAGTAAGTGAGGCAAGTGTAGTACGATTTTGTAAATCAATTGGAATGAAAAGCTTTAAATCTTTTAAGCTAGAACTAGTGAAAGATTTAACTTTGTCCGAAACAGACATTACAGACTTCTCCATTTTACAAAAAAAAGACTCTCCATATGATTTGTTTCATAAAGTAACCTATGTAAATAAACATGCTATTGAGTCCACATTAGCATCCTTAGATAAAAATGAATTAAACAAAGCAGTAGAATCCATCAAAGGTGCAAATAAAATTATCTTTTTTGGTGTAGGAGGTTCCGCTACAGCTGCATTCGATGGCCATTATAAATTCACAAGACTTGGTTTCCATTCGATTATGACTCATGATTTTCATTATCTAATTACGTTGATTCCTTACTTATCAAAGGGAGATATTTTTGTAGCAATTAGTATGTCTGGAAAAACGAAAGACGTAATAGAGCTTGCGCAATTTGCAAAGAAAAATGGTGCAACGTTAATTGCCATTACAAACATTGATAAGTCACCGCTTTATAAAGAAGCTGATATTCGCTTATGTACTCCAAATGTTGAACAGGATTTTCGAATAGGAACGATTGCCTCCCGGATGACGCAATTAAACATCATTGATACATTATATTTGAGTGTATTTAATAGTATTGGGGAGAAGTTAGTGAATCGTTATCATATGGCGAGGGAAGAAGCTGTTCGTCTCAGAAGGTAGCCCTTCATACAAAGGAGTTACATTTATTTTCCGATAAATGAAATTTTGATTCACGATAAATGAAAATTTCGTTGACATTTTATTTCGGTGCTATAAAATAAAAGTGTGAAATAAAATTTTAAAGGATGGTTTTATGCTTGAAAAACTGACAACAGAAAAGCGTAACAGTAGCACCATGGATCTTGATGTCATGTCGATTCATGAAATTTTGGAAGCGATGAATCGGGAAGACGTAACAGTACCTCAAGCAGTTGCTATGGAACTTCATAGTATTGAAGAAGCCGTTCAAAATGTAATCCAGTCTTTTCAAGAAGGAGGTCGATTAATTTATATTGGTGCTGGTACAAGTGGCAGACTAGGGATTTTAGATGCGGTTGAATGTAAACCTACATTCGGT
Organism: Margalitia sp. FSL K6-0131; assembly: GCF_038008735.1. Lineage (NCBI taxonomy): Bacteria > Bacillati > Bacillota > Bacilli > Caryophanales > Bacillaceae > Heyndrickxia > Margalitia sp. FSL K6-0131. The sequence continues at coordinate 5,363,177 of NZ_JBBOZS010000001.1, read as the reverse complement.
TCACCATCTGAAATGGTTCAAGGTTTTATTGCCGGCGGCATGAAAGCGTTTACAGAAGCGGTTGAAGGTGCGGAGGATAATGAAGATTTAGGAGAAAGCGATTTAAAGAGTATTCATGTTTCAGAGAAAGATACTGTAATTGGAATTGCTGCGAGCGGACGTACTCCATATGTTATTGGAGCTCTTAAATACGCTGGTCATGTGGGGGCAAATACAGTAAGTATAAGCTGTAATAAGAACTCCGAAATTAGTAAATTTGCAAATGTAAAAATTGAAGTGGAAACAGGTCCGGAGGTTTTAACCGGGTCTACTAGATTAAAAGCAGGAACGGCGCAAAAGCTGATTTTAAACATGATTTCCACTGCGTCAATGATAGGGATTGGGAAAGTGTATAAGAATTTAATGGTGGATGTCCAATCTACCAATTACAAGCTAGTGGAGCGATCTAAGCGGATTATTATGCAGGCTGCGGATGTTGATTATGATACAGCTGAAAAGTATTTTGAAGATGCACAACATAATGTAAAAGCGGCGATTATCATGATTTTACTTCAATGTTCTTATAAGGAAGCATTAGAGAAATTAAAACTCTCAAATGGATTTATAAGAAAAGCTTTATAAGCAAGGGGGAGAGAGTATGAAGAAAGAACAACAAATTGCCGAAGGAATTTTAGAGCATGTAGGAGGAAAGGAAAACATAAGAAAGATCGCCTACTGCATGACACGTGTTCGTTTGGATCTTAAAAATGAGGGTAAAGCCGATATTCAGGGTCTGAAAAAGATAGACGGGGTTATGGGAGTAATAGAAGACGAGACTTTACAAATAGTTGTCGGACCCGGAACGGTAAATAAAGTATCGGATGTTTTAAGTAATATGACAGGATTAGCAATTGGCGAAGTAGCAGCTGCCAGTGACATGACGCTTGAAGAAAGAGCGCAAATAAATAAGGCTAGCATTAAGAAAAAAAATAATACTCCAGTTAAAAATTTATTGCGTAAAATAGGAAACATCTTTATCCCGCTAATTCCAGGGCTAGTAGCATCGGGTATTGTAAATGGTATTGCTAACTTTGCTAAAAATGCAGGGGTAGATCCGACTGCTACTTGGATGCAAATTCTCTTACTTCTTGGTAGCTGTATTTTTACTTATTTAGCAGTTCTAGTAGGATGGAATACAGCTAAAGAATTCGGCGGTACACCGGTTCTTGGTGCTATTGCAGGTATGTTGCTATTCAATCCGGGATTAGCAGATATTCATATTTTTGGTCATGCCTTAATAGTAGGACGTGGAGGTTTAATTGGAGTTATTTTTGCAGCATGGCTTATGACATTTGTGGAAAAACAAGTAAGAAAGATTATGCCTAATTCAATCGATATTATTTTCACACCGCTTATTACTATTCTGGTTGTAGCAATTTTATCTTTATTTGTCGTAATGCCTATAGCGGGTGTAATATCAGACGGAATTACTAGTGCAATTAACGCTATCTTAGATTTTGGCGGAGTTGTAGCGGGAGCCATACTATCTGGTTTCTTCCTACCGCTTGTTATGGTTGGTTTACATCAGGGATTAACACCAATTCATATGGAATTAATTCAAAAGACAGGAAGTACAGCACTTTTACCAGTATTAGCAATGGCTGGTGCAGGTCAAGTAGGTGCAGCGCTTGCTATCTTTGTTAAAACAAAGAATCGTAGATTGAAAAACATCATTAAAGGTGGTCTTCCAGCGGGAATACTTGGAATCGGCGAACCGTTGTTATATGGTGTAACTTTACCGCTTGGTCGACCTTTCATTACTGCTTGTCTTGGTGCCGCAGTCGGTGGTGCATTCCAAGCAGTGGTGAAAACAGCTGCTGGTGGTATTGGGGTATCGGGTATTTCCCTCACGATGCTAATTGTCGATAATAAATACTTGTTGTATATAATAGGATTATTGATTGCATATGCATTTGGATTCTTATTTACTTACCTATTTGGATTCAAAGAAGAAATGGCAGATGAGATTTAAAAACAATGAATGGGGGGAGTAATCCTCCCTTTTTGTCTATGAAAGGAATGGTATAAAATGTTGGGTCTTTCCGTTTATCTCTCTGAACCTATAGATAGTCAAAGAAAGTATATTCTTAAACTATATGAAAAAGGGTTTCGGTCTATTTTTACTTCCTTACATATCCCGGAAGATAACCCTTCTGTTTATAAAGAGAGATTATTAGAACTGGGGAGTATTGCGAAAAGTAAGGGTATGGAACTTATTGCAGATATTTCTCCTAAGTCCATGGATTATTTAGGTTACACATGGGATTCCGCCCATGAGCTTCTTAATTGGGGATTAACGGGTTTACGAGTTGATTATGGTATTAGCGAAAAGGATATTGTTGATTTATCTAAAAAAATGAAGGTAGCTTTAAATGCAAGCACCTTAACAAAGGAATCTTTAGCACGATTAAAATCATTGGATTTAAATATTGATTCTGTTGAAGCGTGGCATAATTATTACCCTCGCCCCGAAACCGGACTCGATCGTTTAGAATTTAGAGAAAAAAACCAATGGCTGAAATTGGAAGGGATAAAAACAATGGCATTTATACCTGGAGATGGAAAGCTTAGAGGACCGCTTTATAAGGGGCTTCCTACTTTAGAGGAACATAGATATCAAACTCCATTTTCAGCCTTTTTGGATTTAAAAGAAAATGAAAATATGGATAAAATATTAGTAGGTGATTTTGAATTAAGTGAAAAATCACTAGAACAGTTTCAGTCATACTGCAACGATGGATATGTGTTGTTACGCGCTAATGCTAATATATCAGATGAAAAAATTCTACATTCCTTAGAATCAGTGCACACAAATCGCTGGGATTCAGCCAGAGATTGTATCAGGTCAATGGAATCCCGTGAATATGGTTTAATTGGCACAGAATCGCTTGAGCCATTCAATACGATCAAACGTGAATTAGGGTCTATAACAATAGATAACGTAAACTACGGGCGTTATAAAGGAGAAATTCAAATAACAAAACGTAGTTTACATGCTGACGAGAAAGTAAATGTTATCGGGAAAATCATATCGGAGGACTTAGTTTTATTGCCTTTTATGAAAGGTGGTACGAAATTTAAGATTCTATGGCAATAATGTATTAGAAATTATTCTTTCATTTTAATGAGAGGATAATTTTTTTTGTTTTTTAATACAACAAAGGAAATAATAAAAATAAACAATGGAAGAAAAATATTGTCCTCCACATATAAACAAAAATAAACTTTTGTGATAAAGTATATATACAAAGCATTATAAGATAAGTAAATGTCCACCTGAAATGGACAGTTGTGTATAAAACGCTTACATTTTCCAATGGAGGGATAACGAATGTCCAGCAATACATTAGATCATTTTTTAACAGAAAATCTTGAGGATTTAAGGGGCAAGGGTCTTTATAATGAAATCGATGTAGTGGAAAGTGCAAATGGTCCGGTTATAAAAATAAAAGGGAAAGAACTGATTAATCTTTCTTCTAATAACTATCTAGGCTTAGCAACGGACGAACGGTTAAAAGAGGTTGCAATCAACGCCATTAAAGAATATGGGGTTGGCGCGGGAGCTGTACGTACGATCAATGGTACATTGGATCTTCATATTAAGTTAGAAGAAACTTTAGCGAAGTTTAAAGGTACCGAGGCTGCGATTGCGTATCAATCAGGGTTTAATTGTAATATGGCAGCTATTTCTGCTGTAATGGATAAAAATGATGCGATTCTTTCTGATGAATTGAATCATGCATCTATTATTGACGGATGCCGTCTTTCCAAAGCTAAAATCATTCGCTTCAACCACTCTGACATGGAGGATTTACGCAAAAAGGCAAAAGAAGCAAAGGAATCCGGCCAATACAATAAAATCATGGTGATTACAGATGGTGTATTTTCTATGGATGGGGATATTGCGAACCTGCCGGGAATCATAGAAATTGCAGAAGAATTTGATTTAATTACGTATGTGGATGACGCTCATGGTTCTGGTGTAACCGGTAAAGGAGCAGGGACTGTTAAGCAATTCGGACTTGCAGACAAGGTTGATTTCCAAATTGGAACGCTATCAAAAGCCATTGGTGTTGTTGGTGGTTATGTAGCAGGGAAGAAAAACTTAATTGATTGGTTAAAGGTTCGTTCACGTCCATTTTTATTTTCAACTGCTTTAACTCCAGCAGATGTTGTGGCTGCAACAAAGGCGGTTGAGCTATTAATGAGCAGCACAGAGCTTAATGACCGTCTATGGGAAAACGGAAACTATTTGAAAAAAGGCTTGAAAGATCTTGGCTTTAATATCGGTGATAGTGAAACTCCAATCACTCCTTGCATTATCGGGGAGGAAAAAGCAACTCAAGAGTTTAGTAAACGACTTTACGAAGAAGGCGTTTATGCGAAATCCATCGTCTTCCCTACCGTTCCACAAGGCACCGGCCGTGTAAGAAACATGCCAACAGCCGCACATACAAAGGAAATGCTGGATAAAGCAATTTCGATATATGAAAAAGTAGGCAAAGAAATGGGCTTGATTTAAAAAATAATCGTACATTTGATCATACAACTAGATGAGCTATAGGTACAGGGGGATTCCATCGTGAAAAAAATACTTGTGACCGGATCATTAGGTCAAATTGGAACTGAATTAGTAACGAAAATGCGCGGTATTTACGGTGCGGATAATGTTATTGCAACAGATATCCGCGATAACGGCAGCGATGTTGTAAAAGCAGGACCGTTCGAAATTCTAGATGTAACAGATGCAGGTAAAATGCATGAGCTGGCAAGTAAATATAAGGTGGACACCATTGTCCATCTGGCTGCCTTATTATCAGCGACAGCCGAGAAAAATCCATTATTAGCTTGGAATTTGAATATGGGTGGACTAGTTAATGCTTTAGAAACGGCAAGAGAATTAAAATGTCAATTTTTCACTCCAAGTTCCATCGGTGCTTTCGGTCCAACGACTCCAAAAGATCAAACACCTCAAGATACTATTCAACGTCCTACAACTATGTATGGGGTGAACAAGGTATCCGGTGAGTTATTATGTGATTACTATTTTTATAAATTTGGTGTAGACACAAGAGGAGTACGCTTTCCAGGATTGATTTCCTATGTGGCAGAACCAGGCGGCGGAACTACTGACTATGCGGTAGAAATCTACTATGAAGCAATTAGAAATGGCCGATATACATCATACATCGGAGAAGGAACAAAAATGGATATGATGTATATGCCGGATGCATTAAATGCCATTATTAACTTAATGGAAGCAGATTCTGCAAAGCTAAAACATCGTAATGCATTTAATATTACAGCAATGAGCTTTGCTCCAGAGGAAATCGCTGCAGAAATTAAAAAGCATATTCCTCATTTTGAAATGAGCTATGATGTCGATCCAGCAAGACAAACCATTGCAGATAGCTGGCCAAATTCCATCGATCCGACTGCCGCAATGGAAGAATGGGGCTTCAAAGCGGAATATGATTTAGAAAAAATGACAGTAGATATGCTGGATAAACTAAAAACGAAATTAAAATAATGATAAAAATGACGTTCAGACGATAGCGAACGTCATTTTTTTTCGAAATAGAAAACTTATTTTCTACTTATATCTTTATGGTAGAATGAAATTCATAGGGTATATAAAAAAGGGACAGGAACTTTTTATGGGGAATCATAGAATAATTAACTTTAACACTTTTTGGGGAATATATCTGTTTATTTTATTTATTGATTTAGGTTGTCAAATAATCTTTTCTATTTTTTACCGAAATACAAATTGGTTTATAGAAGTTACGATATTTTTATTATGTCTTTTGCTAGGAATGGTATTGTTTTTGATATATCGGTACCTTTTTCTTTATAAAAAATATTGCAATCTTGAAGAGGAAGAAGAAAAGTGGTCTATCTTGATGCAGGCTACTCCTGATTTTATTTGTTTTAAAGATGGGGAGTCCAGATGGAGAAAAGTAAATGAGTTTGGTAGGAAGCTATATCATTTAGAGAATATCGATTATTATGGAAAATCAGATTTGGAGCTGGCAGAATTAGTACCTTTTTTCAAGGAAGGCTTTAAAACCTGCTACCTATCGGATGAAGAAGTATGGAATGCTGGAAAATTAACAAGATTAGAAGAATCCTTTGTTGTGCCTTCCGGAGAGCTTAAAAGCTTTGATGTTATCAAAATTCCGCTTTATTATGAAAATGGATCAAGAAAAGGACTATTAACGATCGGCAGAGATATTACTCAGCAAAAAGTAACCGAATCAATATTAATTAAGAGGGAAAAACTCTCAGTAGTCGGGGAGCTTGCCGCAGGGATTGCCCATGAGATTCGCAATCCGTTAACGAGTATAAAGGGACTTACCCAATTAATGCATGAATCTGGAAATGTAACACAAGAATATGCCAAAGTTATGGTATCTGAAATAGACCGAATTAATCAAATTGCTGGTGGACTGCTAGCACTGTCCAAACCGCAAAGCAGGGAAATGACCACCATTATTTTAAATGAGATCCTGCAGTATGCTATTAATATTATGCGTTCGGAAGCTTTATTAAAGGATGTTCAAATTGTCATGGCAGCAAATGACCAATACAAAATTGAAGGAGATCGTAATAGCCTTATTCAAGTATTTATTAATCTCTTAAAAAATGCAATGGATGCAATGCCAAATGGTGGGTTAATTAATATATCATGTCAAAAGGTAATGGACAAAATTCAGGTGATTGTCTCTGATCAAGGAATGGGAATTCCCCCTGAAAGATTGAAGAAAATCGGTGAGCCATTTTTTACCTTAAAAGAGAAAGGTATGGGGCTCGGCCTTACGATTAGCTGTAAAATTATACAGGACCATAAAGGTTCTTTCGAGTTTCGCAGCCAAGAGGGACTAGGAACAGATGTTGTCATTAAACTTCCTTGTGGAATTCTCTAAAATATAAGGGTGACCATTCCATCACTCTTATATTTTTTTGTAAAGTGAAAAAATCGTTTATTTTTTCTAGCAATTTATAAAACCATTTAATATAATCTAATTAACTTCCTTATCTTCATCGTCCCACCTTATCCTTCTAAAAAATATCCTCGAAAGGAGCCATCATATTGTTATCAAAAGCAAAAGACATTCTTCAATCCTACTATGGTTATACTGAATTTAGGAAAGGCCAAGAGACTATTATTGATCAAGTTCTGCACGGAAAGGATACCGTCGCCATTATGCCAACAGGCGGTGGAAAATCCATTTGCTATCAAATTCCCGCGTTAATATTTCCAGGTGTATCAATTGTTATTTCTCCTCTCATTTCCTTGATGAAGGATCAAGTCGACGCCCTAACAAATGCAGGTATTCCCGCCACGTTTATCAACAGCTCTATAACCGGAAGTGAAATGGATGAACGTTTACAAGGGATGGAAGCAGGGAAATATAAACTAGTCTATATTGCTCCGGAAAGATTAGAAGCACCGGCATTTATTGAACTTCTCAATAGAGTAAATGTGTCTTTGCTGGCTATCGATGAGGCCCACTGTATATCGCAATGGGGACATGATTTCCGCCCAAGCTATTTACTTATTAAAAAACTAATCCAGCAAATCTATCCGAAACCAATTATTTTAGCTCTAACTGCTACGGCTACACCGAACGTGAAGGAGGATATTTGTGATTTATTAAATATTCCTTTATCTAACGTTATTTTAACGGGATTCGGAAGAGAGAATTTAGCATTTCAAGTGATTAAAGGGCAGGATCGGGATCTGTTTTTAAAAGAGTATATTCAAAAAAATGAGGACCAGGCAGGTATTGTGTATGCTGCAACACGAAAAGAAGTGGAGCGGTTATACCATCAATTAAATAATCTTGGCATTCGGGTTGGGAAATATCATGCAGGCATGTCAGAGACAGAGCGAAACCGAAATCAAGAGGAATTTATATATGATGATATTACCGTTATGGTTGCAACAAGTGCATTTGGCATGGGGATCAATAAATCGAATGTTAGATACGTGATCCATTATCATATTCCAAAGAATATGGAATCGTATTATCAGGAGGCTGGCCGTGCAGGCCGAGATGGTTCGGAGAGCGAGTGCATTCTTTTATTTGCTCCTCAGGATGTTCATATTCAAAAGTTTTTTATTGACCAATCTGATATGAATATAGAGAGGAAGGAATATGAATATTCCAAGCTGCGCAAGATGATTTCCTATTGTCATACGGAGACCTGCTTCCAGCAATATATTTTGCAATATTTCGGAGAAGTAAACGCTTGTAATTGCGGGAAATGCGGAAATTGCACAGATGATCGTAAGCAAGTAGATGTGACAGAAGATGCGCAAATGGTTCTATCCTGTATAAAGCGAATGAATGAGCGATTTGGAAAAACCTTTATTACAAAGGTTTTAACAGGCTCCAATGATAAGAAAATTAATAGCTTCGGTTTCCATCAGCTTTCCACATACGGCATCATGAGGGAAAAAACGCAAAAAGATGTTAATGAGTTTATTGATTATTTAACAGCGGAAGGATATTTACGGCCAACAGATGGTGCTTATCCGGTTTTAATGATCACAAATAAAGGGATTAATGTTTTAATCGGCGGGGAGAAGGTGTTTAAGAAGGAAAAGATTCAAGTGAAACGGCTGGCTCAAGATAATCCATTGTTTGAGGATTTAAGGCAGTTAAGAAGAGAGATTGCTTCAATTGAAAAAATTCCTCCGTACATTATCTTCTCTGACCAAACCTTGCAGGAGATGAGTATAAGAATGCCTACTACCGACAATGAATTACTGCAAATAAAAGGGGTAGGGGAAAGAAAGCTTGAGCAATATGGCAGTGCCTTTTTAACGGTTATTTTAGCTTATCGCGAACAAAATGGGATTAAGGATAGTTTTAAATTTAATGCGGAAAGTTCAAGGCCAAGTTCTGTTTCTGAGGAAGGAAAGCAAAAGGAGAAAAGTCACCACGCAACATACGCCCTTTTACAGGAAGGGTTAAATATTGAGGAGATCGCGGAAAGACGTGGGATGTCGACGAGGACGATTGAAAGTCATCTTGTTAAATGTTCTGACGAAGGGTTTGCTATTGATTGGGACCAATTTATCCCATCCGAATTTGTATCTATTATTGCGGAAGCCGTTGCAAAGGCCGATACTGATAGACTTACACCAATCAAAGAGCTTCTGCCTGATGAAGTGAGCTTTTTTATGATACGGGCTTTTTTACAGAAAAACCAGTAGATTGTGGGGAAATGAGACAAAGTGTTACGGCTTGTCCATTTCCTCCTTTTGTTTATTGTGGCGTTGCAAGTATTCTTGCGAAGCCCTCCAATGACATTCCTGGGAATATCCGTATTCGGTGAAGAGAATACATTCCTTGGTCACGGAAAGCATCTCCAGGCTCAGTTGTCACAGCCATTTTATACCCTGCTGATTGGGCAAGTTTTAATGTTTCCTCATTATAGACTCCAGCAGGATAACAAAGAAAGATCGTATTTTGATGGAGCATCTTATCCAATAGTTCCTTGGAGCGTTTCATTTCGCTAGTTTGTTGGTCAGCAGATAATTGATTAAGGTTGAGATGATGAATGGTATGGCTTTCAACGGAAAATCCATTTCTTGAAAGCTCCAGCATTTGTTTAGCAGTTAAGTGATTCTTTTTATTGATGGACCTTCCAATCATAAATATGGTAGCCTTCATACCGAATTGTTTAAGAATAGGATATGCTTTGGTATAGTTATCTTCGTAACCATCATCGAAAGTGATTAAGACACAATTTTCGCGAGGTTTTATATCTTTTGTTAAGACCAAATAAGCCTCCTCTGGGGAAAGGGTATAATATCCATTCTCCTTTAACCATTTCATTTGGGAAAAAAATTCATTTTCCGGAACGCACAAGCCATTACCTATGGATATACTATGATACATAAGAATGGGAATATGAACGGTTCCTTTAACAGGAATCCATTTCGAGGTATTTATACTTGCGTTTGTAGGCTTAATATTAAAATGATTAGTCCTTTCAAAATTTGATGGTTTCATTTTGGGACTTTGAGTATTTATTTTCATTGGTTCTTTATTTTTTTCAGCTTGATCGGAAGTATTGTTTCGGCACCCCGCAAATGCAACTGAAAGTAGAAGAATTAGTATAACTACTTTTTTACCCATTATGCTCCATCCTACTTTCTACTAATCTTTTAATCTATATATCCGAAGTTATTTATTTGAAGCAGAATATTCTTCAAAAGAATACCGGTATGAGCTATATAAGATTAGTTTGAATCGAATAAAAGTTTTTATTCGCTAGTAAATATTTACCAATATTTGTTGTTACGGGATATGTACTGTAAGAAGTTTGTTTTTGTATATAGTTTGTATCCCTATGTTGACAAATGGTACAATATTGAAGTTGATGAGGTTCGTGCAACTAGAAAGGATGGTGCTTAATGATTCGATGTATTGCATCAGATATGGACGGCACTTTGCTGAATTCGCTGCAAGAAATTAGTGAATTAAACCGGAAGGCGCTTCTTTATGCAAAAGAGCAGGGAATCGAGGTTGTGATTGCAACGGGGCGTTCTTATGATGAAGCACATACTCTTCTGAAAGATGCGGGAATTAGATGCCCACTAATAGCGGTAAATGGTGCGGAAATCCGAAATGAATCTGGTGAAATTGTTGGCTCAACCGGTTTAAATGGGGAGCAAGCTGCCGCCATAGCCAAGATTTTAAATGTGATTGGGGTTTATTTTGAAATCTACACGAATAAAGGCAAGTTTACCGAGGATTATGATAAAAGCATAAGTGTCATTGTCGATATATACAAAACTGCCAATCCAGAACGCCCAACTGAAGAAATTCGCAAAATGGTAGAGGATCGTTTTACTAAGGGATTCATTCAAACAATTAATGACTATGAAGTCCTTTTTAATAATCCCGGGTACATTTTTTATAAGTTCATCGTTTTTTCAAGTGACGAGGAACTATTGAAAAAGGCAAGTATAGCGTTGCATGAAGTAGAAGGGCTGAAAGTTACATCCTCTGGTCACAATAATTTGGAAGTAAACCATATTAATGCCCAAAAGGGAATTGCCTTAGAAGCATTTGTAAAAGAAAGAGGCATCGATTTAAAGGACACCATGGCAATTGGAGATAACTTAAATGATCTTTCTATGTTAAAAAAAGTCGGATACCCTTTTGCAATGGGGAACGCAGAAGAAGAGGTTAAACAACTTTGCAAATATCAGGCCGATTTAAACATTAATGATGGTGTAGGTAAGGCGGTTGCGCAATTGTTGAATGTAACATTATAAGATTTTGGACGATGTGGGAAAGGTGTTTTCGCATCGTTTTTTTATGTCTTTGTAAGTCTAAAGTCATGATTTACGCTGATTGATTGCATTTTCGCGCCGTTGAATGGAAAATCGCACTGTTCATAGTTGAAGAAAATAAAAAAGAGCTATCCAAAAAGATAACTCGTAAAAAGATCACTTTGGATCCGGACTCAATCCCTTTACAACGAATCGAATCGTTCGTTCCATTTCTTGTTCATCATCCCATTCAGATTCGGGAACTAATAAGGTTCTAGCTAAAATAAAGCCAATGATGGCGGAAGCAGATAGCCGCATGACCGATGTTGGCGGAATATCAATAATTTGCCCCTTTTTTTGATAGCTTTCCACGATGTATTTAAAGCGACCAATTAGTTTATTAAAAACATGCTCGATAAATTGATTTTTTAATTCCGGATGAAATGGAATTTCTTGCAGACAAATTTTAAGTATTGGCATATGTTTCTTGGCGAATTCCATTCTATTAATAATGACAGCTCTTAAAAAGTCCTCAAAATCACCATAATCATTTAACAACACTTTATTGAAGTCCCGAATAAAAAATGGTGCTAATAGTTTTGCCATTGTTGGTGCTACAATGGAAAGCAGCAAATCTTTTTTTGTTTTATAGTGACGGAAGATGGTTCCTTCTGCAACACCAGCCTTCTTAGCAATTTCGCTTGTGGAAGTTGCGGCATACCCTTTTTCAGAAAAGGTTTCCACCGCTGCTTCAAGTATTTTCTTTTGCTTTTCTGTCATATTCTCATGATTTTCCAAAAGAATATCCAGAAAATCGCTTTGTTCAGACATTGTATTCTCTCCAGTCTACTTCATTCCATTTAGAGTTCTTTTTAAAAGAAAGATAAGTTTAATTACAGTCTAGCTTCAACGCCTATCGGCTAGCGGATTTCTCCGTCTTCTGTAGGCAAGGGCAATCGTCCCTCGCCCGTGAAGATTACGAAATCCATACGCCAGTGCTGCAGCGTCTATGCTTTTCTTATATTTTACGATATTTTTTCAATGCCGCAATGTTTACGATAATAAAGAACGCCGAAAAGACGAGTAACATTAAGATATCGAATAGTGTATCTTGAAAATGTGCTCCACGAATCATAATGTCTCTTAACGCATCCGCCGCGTAATATAATGGTGTAATAGGACCAATCCAGCTTAACCAATCTGGAATGGTATCCAGATTGAATAAACCTGAAAAAAAGATTTGTGGGACAACTACAATGGGAATAAATTGCATCATTTGTAGCTCTGTTCTTGCAAAGGCGGAAAGCAGCATACCTAGTGTAAGTGCGGTAAAAGACAAAAGCAAGATTACCAACAAACTAGTTAAAAAGGATCCGACCATCATTAATTTTAGAATATAAACAGCATAAGAGGTTATTAATGCGGATTGAATAATCGTAAATATTCCAAATCCTATGACATAGCCAAATACCATATGGGAAACTTTGATTGGACTCGCCATTAATCTTTCTAACGTTCCGGATGTACGTTCCCGCAAAAAGGAAACCCCGCTAATAAGAAAAACAAAGAAAAAGACAAAAAAACCGAGTAATACAGGTCCAAAATAGTCAAAGGATTTCATATCCTTATTGCCATGTAAATATTCTATTTCTATAGGAGATTGTTTGCTTTGGAAAAGGGACTGTACTTTCTGAATAACGGCTTTATTTACATTAGGATCGCTTCCTTCCAACACGAGAGAAGGAGATGGAGCAATAGTAAGGTAGCCGTCAATTTTACTTTCCTTTAAGGCCTTTCTTGCTGACGATTCATTTTTATAATGATGAAAAGAGCTTCCTAATTTAATCGGAGCCGTTTGTTGTGCTGTTGGTTCAACATACCCAATCTTCGGCTTATAATCTTTCCCGTTAAAAACAGCCCATAGCATGGTTAGCACTAAAATAGGGGCAAGAATCATCAGTGCAAGTGTTCTTTTATCCCGCATGAACTGACGAAGGATACGGATAATAAACGCTTTAATGGTCATGTGCCGCACCCCCTACCGCCAAAAAGATTTCCTCTAATGTATTTACTCTATACATTTCCTTCATTTTCTCCGGAGTATCATTCACAATCAGTTTCCCGCTTTGGATAAGGCCCAATCTGTCGCATTTTTCGGCTTCATCCATTACATGGGTTGTAAGGAAGATGGTCGTTCCTTGTTTAGTAAGTGTTTGAAATTGACCCCAGATGGATTTTCTTAATACAGGGTCAATGCCCACTGTAGGTTCATCTAAGATTAATAGTTTTGGTTCATGTAAAAGCGAGATGGCAAGCGATAATCTTCGCTTCATGCCTCCAGAATATTGGTGGAGTGTCTTATGCAAGTGGTTTTGTAAATCAACCATTTCCATTACTAATTGAATGCGCTCTTTTAGCTTTTTTCCCTTTAATCCGTATAGAGAACCAAAGAATTCGAGATTTTCCTTTGCTGTTAAATCTAGATATAGTGCATCGGATTGCGCCATATATCCAATTATTTTTTTTGCTTCGAATGAGGGTATCTCCAATCCCGCAATACTTATGTTTCCAGAATTAATGGACTCAATACCCATCATCATTTTTACCAGTGTTGTTTTACCGGAGCCAGATGGACCTAATAAGCCAAAAATTTCACCAGTACCAACTGTTAGAGAAACATCCTCTAAAATTTGTTGGTTACCGAAGCTTTTACTCACATTAGTAATGGATACAATAGCACTGTTCATATTTCCCCCTCCTTGAAATGGAAGTGAGTAATCACTCATTGTTAATAGTGTAAAATGATTTTAATCATTTGTAAAGTGAGTAATCACTCACAATAAAAATATATTATTAAACAGCGGTGTAATAAATTCAAAAAATTCGTTCATTACGTGATATATTTTTATTTAGAAAGCGTGGGAGGAGAGAGTCATTTGGAACCAGTAGAGAATAGAGAAAGAAAGTTGAATACTGTTGCCCCTTACCGAAGAAGATTATACGCTTTTTTAATAGATTATTTGGTGATTATTGGATATGGCTTGATTTTAGTTTTACTGTCCTTTGTTTTACGTTCTTTTTTCCAATCGTTGTTTTTAAAAAATTCATTTGTAGCTGAGCTTGCGGGATTTTGTTTCATTACCTTACCTGTTATGCTGTATTTCATTTTCATGGAGGCATCGAGAAAAGGAGGTACTTTAGGGAAGAGGATGCAAAACATCCGGGTTGTGAAACAAGATGGGAAAAGGATTGGATTGGGAAGAGCTGCTTTCCGTTCCATCATTAAATTTCTACCTTGGGAAATTTCCCATTTCTCTATATGGAATATGGTGAGACCGTCTGACTTTCCTGACAGTTTCATAACTTCTATTTTAATTACCGTAAATATCTTGGCATTTCTTTATATTTTCTTTCCATTAACGAACAAACAGAGAAAAAATGTATATGATTGGATTGCGGGTACAACTGTTGTTTCTTATAAAAAATAAAAAAAATAAGTCCGATATTCGAACTTATTCTACCTTGTCATTGTCCCATGGATAAGACCAAAATCTTTCTGTTTGGAGCCACGCTAATGTTTCTGGGTCTTTTTCTGCTACTTTCTTTTCTCTTTCTTCCATCATCCAACCAGTTTGGGAAATATGTGCTTTCATCGCTCCAATTTTTTGATCAATAACGTCACTCACATCATTTGCGATATCCGGTTTTCCAATTTCCTCTTCATGTCCTTTGGAGAAAGCAACACAATGAACTTTTGGACGTGCTTCAATAGGGATTTTTCTAACCGCCCGAATTACTGCTCTTCCTGTAGCATCGTGGTCCGGATGTACAGAATACCCCGGATAGAAAGTGATGATGAGCGAAGGATTTAATTCCTCTATTAAATCAGTAATCATGTTGGTCATTTTTTCGTCATCTTCAAATTCAACGGTTTTATCACGTAATCCCATCATTCGAAGATCTTGAATTCCCATTACTTCTGCGGCGTTTTGTAATTCCCTTCTTCGAATATTCGGAAGGGATTCTCTTGTCGCGAAAGGAGGATTTCCTAAGTTTCTGCCCATTTGTCCCAGGGTTAAGCAGGCATAAGTAACAGGAGTCCCGTTTTTTACATGAGTAGAAATCGTGCCGGAAACACCAAATGCTTCATCATCCGGATGTGGAAATACGACTAAGACTTGACGTTCTTTTTCCATATAAAAAAACTCCTAACTAAAAAATTATATTTCAAACGGGTTTTTGCTAATTTCTAACGCAACTGCGAGTTTACCATCATAACCATGACCGGCAAGCAATAAACGATTTTGTTCATCTACTTCGAAATGGGTAATGCCTTCTGCATAAATCCAACCGATTTCCATTTTTATCCCAACTCGGAAAGGACCATCACCAGTAATTTTTCCATGCTCATATTTCACTTTTGCATTCCGAATATAAGCGCCCGCAGAAAAAAATGATTCATTAAAATGGGAAGCATAGGCTCCATTTGTTGTTTCAAGATGTATGTAAACCTCTTGATTAGCAAATTCATTTATTTTTTCTTGTACTTTTGACATGTTAATTGGCTCCATGGAAAATTCCCCTCCTTTTCATTAAAAAATTAATGATTGTATAAGTTTTATTATTTAATTTATTTATTAACTCTAGTCTTGTCTAGTACCTACGCCTAACGGCAAGCGGATTTCTACGTCTCCCCCTGCGATAAACGGGCATCAGGTGAAATTTGAAATGCTAATCTCATTCATTCGTACGCAGATGGGCAAGGCACTACCACTTTTCTAAGTATGTGAACATTTTACTAAAAATAGTAACAGAATGCTAAAATTTAGCTTCAATAAAAGGCTCTTTTCTTAAACGATGATCCATAATAAATCAATAACCTTATAAAATTCTCTGTTCAGCATAGAATTAAATTTTTTGAAAAAAGATGCGCCGAAACTTACAGCATCTTCTTACACAAAGAGAGAAAAACAATTTATACGAAAACAAAAAAAGCGGGTGTCATTCCACCCGCGGTATATTTTTTACTTTGTCGAAACAAAGCGAGTATAGGCTCCGTGCATAACTGGACCAACGTATTGGTTAAGCTTAAAGCCGTGTTCGATAGCTGCAGTCACAAATTCTTTTGCAGTAGTTACAGCATCTTTAACAGATGCACCTTTTGCAAGCTCTGCCGTAATGGCAGCCGCAAATGTACAGCCTGCACCATGATTATAAGTTGTTTCTAATTTTTCCTTCTCAAGAAGAGTGAATTCTGTTCCATCATAGAATAAGTCTACAGCTTTATCATGATTTAGTTGTTTGCCGCCTTTAATGACAACATTTTTTGCACCCAACTCATGAATTTTAACAGCTGCTTCTTTCATATCATCAATGGTTTTAATAGGACCTGTTTTGGCTAATTGCCATGCTTCAAAAAGATTAGGAGTTACAACAGTAGCACGTGGTAATAACAGATCGCGCATTGCTTCTGTGTTTTCTGGTTGTAATACCTCATCTTCCCCTTTACAAACCATAACAGGGTCAATGACCACTTTATCCAGTTTATGCTCATCAATTTTTTTTGCTGCAAGTTCGATAATGTCAACAGAACCAAGCATACCGGTTTTCATTGCATCGATGCCAACAGACAAAATGGTTTCTAATTGTGGTTCAACGGTTTTTACATCAATAGGAAAAACATTATGATGCCAATCATTTTTAGGATCCATTGTTACAATCGATGTAATGGCAGTCATACCATAAACGCCTAATTCTTGGAATGTTTTCAAATCAGCTTGGAGCCCTGCACCACCGCTTGAATCAGATCCAGCAAGAGTAAAGGTCTTTTTCAATGTCATATTACGATTCCTCCTCCATTTCCAATGATGAAATACTATTTGAATGAATAATATGTACTATCTACATTAGAATAAACCAAAATTTTTTGAAAAACAATGGAAATAGGAAAGGCGGAAGCGCTGGTGAAATTTGAAGTTCCAATTTCACTTGGAGATGGATCAAAAGAGATAAATAATTGGGCAAAAAAAAGAGGGTGTCCTTTTATAAAGGTCACTCTCCACAAGAGGGGGTTTCATCGTCTATCACCATTATGGACAATGATTTAGCAAACTATACATCTAGTAAAAAATTATTTTTATTTTTCGAAAATGACTTTACTTTCTTAAATGAAACGTTTACAATATGCTTGTAAATCAAACATTTTCCAAAGGAGGTATGTATTATGAACGCAAATGTATATATGACGAATCAATTTAATTTCATAATGCAGTCCATGGAAAATATAATGTGTACGAATAAGCGTTAGGCAACATATTATTCATGTTATTTAACCATGGGCTGTCACTTAAAGGCTCATGGTTTTTATATTATTAGGGTGTAATATACCCTTTTTTCAACAAAACCGTGTTCACACGGTTTATTTTTTTTACCTAAGGCTCTTTTCTTAAACTTTATTGCTTTTGTATACGAAATTCTAAGTAACAGCCTTATTTAAGTTAAAAATCAATAAAATTGGTAAGAAAAGATGCCCCGAAACCAAGCCTACTTAGGATTTATAACTAATGACGAAAGCAACAAATATTGTGAAAACAGCCTTATTATAAAAAACGGAGGAATCACATTTGAATTTAAAAACATTAGGTTGGAATGAATTTTTTGAAGAGGAATTTTTGCAGTTTAAGGAACAAGGATATGAGGTTGGCAGAATCGCGCTTGAACATAAAAAAATTTACAGGGTATTAACGGAATATGGAGAGCTTTTAGGTGAAGTTTCTGGAAAAATGCGTTTTAATGCGCTGGATCGTGGAGATTATCCTGCTGTAGGGGATTGGGTTGTAATTTCAGCACGTCCGGATGAACAGAAGGCTACGATTCATGCTGTCCTGCCTCGCAAAAGTAAATTCTCGAGAAAGGTTGCCGGTCAGACAACAGAAGAACAAATTGTAGCATCAAATGTTGATACAATCTTTTTAGTAAATGCTTTAAATGCAGATTTCAATGTGCGACGAATTGAACGCTATATTTTGTCTGCCTGGGAAAGTGGTGCAAATCCCGTTATTATTTTGAGTAAAGCTGATTTATGTGAGGATATAGATGAAAAGATTGCTGAAGTAGAAACCGTGGCATTCGGAATTCCAATTCTTCCGATCAGCGCGGAAAAAAATATTGGGATAGACCAGCTTTCTCCGTATCTTCATGAGGGGCAAACGATTGCTTTACTTGGATCCTCGGGTGTTGGAAAATCGACGTTGACCAATACATTGATCGGTCACCATAAACAACAGGTAAAAGAGGTTCGGGAAGGTGATGATCGTGGGCGTCATACGACAACTCATCGGGAATTAATCGTTCTTGAACATGGTGGTATATTAATCGATACTCCAGGGATGCGAGAATTGCAGCTTTGGGAAGCGGATGAGGGTCTAAGCCAAAGCTTCTCGGATGTAGAATCTTTAGCGGAGCATTGTAAATTTAGAGATTGTAAACATAAAAAGGAACCTGGGTGTGCTATCCAACAAGCGATTTCTGACGGAACTTTGGATATTGACCGATATAATAGCTATGTAAAACTGCAAAAAGAGCTTGCTTATATAGAAAGAAAAGAAAATCAGCGGGCGGCATTAGCGGAAAAAGCAAAATGGAAACAAATCTCTAATGGTCAGAAGAAGATAAAGTATTAATGGATGTATAAAAAAGCTTAGTATGCAGCTAAGCTTTTTTCTCTTTAGGATAACCATTATTAATGGATGACTTTGTGCACAAATACAAGTCTATAACAGAGAAGCGTGAACAATAGAAGAAGTATCGTTCCTAAAACAAAGACCGACACAGGAACACGGGAGCAAAAACGTGTGGCACTAAATTCAGAACTCGGGAAAAGTTAAATGAAAGGAAGGTACTATTCCTCTCACTATAGAAATAAATAATAGTTAATATTGTAAAGGGGAAAATATGATGCTTCACCATATCGAAATATATGTATCGGATCTCAATAAAACAATAAAATTTTGGGATTGGCTTTTAACGAAATTAGATTACCAGGTCTATCAAAAGTGGGACAAGGGGATTAGTTGGAAGGATACGTCCACATATATCGTATTTGTTCAGGCCGATGAAAAGTATCTGGATATCCCATATCATCGCTCGAGGGTTGGGCTAAATCATCTTGCTTTTTGTGCAAAATCAAGGCAACATGTCGATGATATTACATTGGAGCTACAGGAAAGAGGGATAAACATTCTGTATTCGGATCGCCATCCGTTTGCAGGAGGGCCATCCCATTATGCCTTGTATTTTGAGGATCCGGACCGTATTAAGGTGGAATTAGTGGCACCTGTGGAAGGGGAGTAATTTAGATGAAAACCATTATTTTAGCCGGTGGAAAATCCAGCAGAATGGGGAAAAATAAAGCGTTACTTCCTATAGGGGGAAAAAGTATTATTAAGAGAATAGCAGAGGAATTTACTCCTATTTCAGAAGAAATCATTATTATTGCGAATATACCTGAAATATATAATGAACTGGATCTTTCTATATTTCCGGATGTGCCGGAATTTAGGGGTGAGGGTCCTTTGGCAGGTATTTATACAGGTATAGATGTAGCTGATGAAGACTTTTGTTTATTTATAGCCTGTGATATGCCGTTCGTATCTCGAAAAATAGGAGAATATTTAATAAGAGAATTAAAGAATAGCGGAGTGGACGCTGTTATTCCTTCACATCAAGGAAGAGTTCATCCTCTATTTGGAGCCTACCATAAAAGAATTCAGCCCTTCATTAAAGAAAATCTTTTAAATGGAAAGCGAAAAATGTCACATCTTTTAAATGAAGTGAATGCTAAAATTATAGAAAAACAAGATATTCCGGAAGAATTGCAGGTTGAGTGGGAATATTGCTTATGGAATTTGAATACATTGGAAGATTATCAAAAAGCTTTAGAATTTTATCAGAATATCAACAAGCTCTAGAGGTGATAGAATGAATTTTCAAATCACGAAGGATCCAATTGAGATAGAAAAAATAGTGCAAAAAGTGGTACGAAGGGAAGCTGGGGCTATCACTACTTTTATAGGGACTGTCCGGGAACTTACTCACGGCAGACGTACTTTGTATCTTGAATATGAAGCATATGAATCGATGGCACTCAAAAAACTTGAGGAAATTGGAAACGAAATAGCTGAAAAATGGCCAGGGACGAAAACAGCAATCACACATCGTATCGGCAGATTAAAGATTACCGATATTGCTGTGGTCATTGCCGTTTCTACTCCTCATCGAGCAGAAAGCTATGAGGCAAATAGATACGCGATTGAACGAATAAAGGAAATCGTTCCTATTTGGAAAAAAGAACATTGGGATGATGGGGAAGAGTGGGTAGGCAACCAATTAGGAACAAAAAAATATACAGATGGAAAGCCAGGAGAGGATGAACTCCATGATTAAACTGCTACTTTTTGCAAAGCTTCGTGATCAAGCGGGGAAGCAAGAAATAAATGTTGATATAGAAGGTAAATCGGTAAAAGAATTAAAAAGAGTTTTAAAGGAATCTTATTCTTTCGATGAATTAGATAGCATTATGGTCGCAATTAATGAAGAATTCGTAAATGATGAAGAGATTATCCGTAAAGGTGATGTTGTCGCTCTGATCCCGCCAGTCAGCGGGGGTTGAAAGGAAGTACGCTTATGAATCGATATTCACGGCAAACTTTGTTTTCTCCTATTGGAATTGATGGACAGGAAAAGATAAGAAAGAAGCATGTATTAATTGTAGGGATGGGCGCGCTAGGATCTGCTATTGCTGAAACTTTGACCAGAGCGGGTGTTGGAAAATTAA
Organism: Margalitia sp. FSL K6-0131; assembly: GCF_038008735.1. Lineage (NCBI taxonomy): Bacteria > Bacillati > Bacillota > Bacilli > Caryophanales > Bacillaceae > Heyndrickxia > Margalitia sp. FSL K6-0131. Next base: position 5,342,007 of record NZ_JBBOZS010000001.1, on the reverse strand, counting down.
CCATCATTGACCGGGATTATGTGGAGGAAAGCAATTTACAACGTCAGCTTTTGTACTCGGAAAGAGATGCACAGGAACGAGTACCGAAGGCAGAAGCGGCAAAAAAAAGACTTAATGAAATTAACCAAGATGTGGATGTCGGGTCCATTGTAGGGGAAGCGGACGCACAGCTATTAGAAAGTGTAGCTCCTGATATGGATTTAATCATGGATGGTACAGACAACTTTGAGACACGTTTTATCATGAATGATATCGCCCATAAGTTTCGCATTCCTTGGATATTTGGTTCATGTGTGGGAAGCTTTGGCTCTGCTTTTACCATCATTCCGGGAGAGACTCCATGTTTGCAATGTTTAATGAAGAAATTGCCGATGAATGGACAAACATGTGATACAGTTGGCATTATAGCGCCTACCGTACAAATGGTTACGGCATATCAAACTGCTGAAGCGTTAAAAATTTTATCGGAAAATAATAATGCGTTGAGAAATACCTATGTAACTTTTGACTTGTGGCAAAATCAGACTCTTTCTATTAAAGCAGATGCAACCAAAAATCCCGATTGTTATACATGTGGACATCATCCAACCTATCCAAACCTTCATTATGAGGTAGCCACAAAAACAGCCGTTTTATGCGGAAGAAATACGGTTCAAATTAGGCCATCTGGCTGTTCGAATATTTCTATAGAGGGTCTTACGATTCAATGGAGAAAAGCTGGATATGAGGTTAGTGGGAATCCTTATCTTGTATCGGTGTTGAAGGGAGATTACAGAATGGTTTTGTTTAAGGATGGAAGGGCCTTAATTCATGGAACAAATGATGTGGCAATGGCGAAGAAAGTGTACCACTCTTTAATAGGATAAGTGTATAGCGGTCCTGCTGAAAGGACCGCTAATTTTTAATACTAACCAGAAAGTATAAGCCTATTATCAAATAAATAATTTTACAAGTTTTTGTCTAGCTCCAGCATCGGATTTCCCTGTCTTCTCCCTGCGGGTAAGGGATATTAGGTTTTAAGAGATAATTTCACAATCTAGTGAACTACCTCAGCTCTATGACTATAAAATTCGTACGTAAAGCTGCGACGCCCCGCGCTTTTCTAATTAAATTATAGTATAAGGAGGTTCATCTAAACGCTCTTCAGAAGCAATGACAACTAATTTCCCTTCGTCGAGCACTTCCTCATATTTTTCCGCCTCCATTTTACTTAATCCAAGTGAATGCATTTTGGAACGGAGCTCATCCCCACGTTTTTTAAACACATTTCCAAAGGAATCTAGAACGCCTTGTTCCTCGATACCGACGCTTCCTGTATGCGTAGCATCTGTTAAATCCTTCGAGCGCCCTTTTTCATGAGCAAAAATATAAACATCTTCTTTTTGGTATCCTTGGTTTTGCAATTCACTCACTAGGTTGGATGCGGCAAGTCCATTTTCTGCAACTTTTACTGTATACATAAAATCTCCTCCTTTGTGAGGTGCTTGTCACCTCGAATTATTATGTATATAACCTGTTTACCATATGGATAAACATATATTTTTTAAAACGACAATTATTAACATGTTTCACGTGAAACATGTCGAATTTAGAGAGAGAAGAGGAAATATGGTAAGATGAGAGTAATATACAGGTAAGGAGATAATGAAAGTGACAATCTCAAATCATTCTCTTTTGAAAAAAATAGAAGAAGAAGTTCTGAAAGCAAAACAACTGCATGATTCCAGCAAGCAAAAACAGCATGTATATACGATCAAGACATTATGTGAATTAATTCTGGAACAGGGAGCCGAAACTGCAGCGGATATTTCTCACCATGTAAATCCTGCACCAACAACTACTCTAACGTATGAAAAATCGCAGCCTTTAAAGACTGATGACGGTTCAAATGGGGATTCTATTTTTGATTTTTAATACGGCTTCTCTTACAATAAATGAAGAATAAATAGAGAGATAAGGAGTGTTAACATGAAAGCCTTTGTTATTATAGGAGCTATTAATGCCTTTTTAGCGGTTGCATTAGGTGCGTTCGGAGCACATGGATTGGAAGGGAAAATTCCGGAGAAATATTTAGAGGTTTGGAAAACAGGTGTTACCTACCAAATGTTCCATGCTCTCGGATTGATTGCAATTGGACTCATTGCGAAACATATTCAATCATCTTCTCTTTTGTCATGGTCTGGATGGTTAATGTTTGTCGGAATCATCCTGTTCTCAGGAAGTCTATACATATTAAGTGTAACGAGAATAAGTATTCTAGGCGCCATAACTCCTTTCGGCGGTGTAGCATTCCTTGTTTCGTGGGTATTGCTGATCATTGCTGCAGCAAAATATTATTAATAAAGGCTCTTTTCTTTGACTATGTTGCTCTAGAAGATGGCAACCTTATAAATGCTCTTAAATGGCTTAGGAATGAGAAAGCACTTAAAGGAAATGGTGACCCGAAACTAAGTCTACATTAGCAACTATTTACGATAAGTAAAAATCTATAACAATCTTAATAAAAACAGCTCTTTCATTAGAAAGGGCTGTTTTTAGTCTAAAAAGCTAACTGCTTACCTTGATAACAAATTCTATACTGTTAGTCCTTTTCTAGCTCCACGCCTCTTGGCAAGCGGATTTCTAATTATCTTGTTGGATAAGTTGCCATCTGCTGAGCCGATCCAAAAGGATATTCGTACTCTACTTCTTCTGTAAATGTAATATAATCTACATACACCATTGGAATAAGATTACGTTCACCTGTTTGCGGATCACTGATAATGACATGGTCCCGGCCTGCTGCCTCTATAATTCCGGTAAATTGCTTCTCTCTTTTATTTTCGAATGTTGCATAAAGATGAATTAATTTTCCTTTGTTCAAACGTAAAATATTTTCGATGTAGGACTGTTCTGCAGGCAGCATTCCTGGTATATTAGGTCCCTGCGTTGTAGGTCCGCTAGCAGTTAAAGGCGGTGTCCCGAATTGCTGTGGCATATTTCCTCCATAATATGGTGGTTGCGATGCTTGCCTATAAGGATAGCCGTATGCATTTGGATTGACATAGGAATTTGACAATATTCTCCCTCCTTGATACACCCTAGTTAGAAATGGATAAGTTATTAATCAATACATAAAGGATTTTAATCCGCAAAGCGAAAAAATAATCATGAATTTTTACAGCACTTTTACTTAGATTATTTTTTTCTGTAAGCTTTACACCTCTCTTCAAGGAAGCCAGACTTGTACGGATGGTGAAAGGATTTATTTGATATTTTCACTATTTCATATGTATGTAAGTGAAGAAGGGGATATGCATGGAAATTTTTTTGTGGATTTTTAAGGAATAAAAGAGCCCCTAAAATGTAGGGGCTAATAATATATTTTTATCTAACTACAGCGCCTATTGGCTAGTGGATTTCTACGTCTTCTTCCAACGATAAATGGTTTCCTTTATCTCGCCTGTGACTACGAAATCCATATGCTAGAGCTGCGGCGCTTCCGCTTTTGTTTTAAACATGTAAAAACTTCGCAATTTTCTCTTCTTCTAATAGATTCCCAACAAAGAAGGAACCGAATTCGCCGTAACGTGCACTTACTTCATCAAAGCGCATCTCATAGACAAGCTTCTTAAATTGCAGAACATCATCTGAAAATAGGGTGACGCCCCATTCATAATCATCGAAGCCGACGGAACCGGTAATAATTTGCTTTACTTTGCCAGCATATTTACGCCCAATCATTCCATGACTACGCATCATTTCACGACGTTCTTCCATGGATAGCATGTACCAATTGTCATTGCCTTCACGTCGCTTGTCCATAGGATAGAAGCAAATATATTTGGATTTTGGTAGTTCAGGATACAGACGTGATTTCACATACGGGTTTTGGTATGGATCTTCGTCAGAATTACCGCCGCCAACATAATTACTTAATTCTACAACAGATACATAAGAGTATGTAGGAATCGTATATTCAGCTATTGTAAGCTTATTAAATTCATTTTCAAGCTCATTTAGCTCCTCCATAGTAGGACGAAGCATCCAAAGGATAAAATCTGCCTTTTGGCCAACGATTGTGTATAATGCATGACTGCCTTGTTTTTCACTTTGTGTTTTATTTAATTTATTGATAAATTGTTGAAATTCGTAAATAGCTGTTTGGCGTTCATCGCTTGAAAGAGCTTTCCAAGCTGGCCAATTCATTGCTCTTAAATCATGCAAAGAATACCAGCCATCTAATGTTTGAGCTGCCTCACTCATTTTGATCACCTCGAGTTTGTTTTGTCTATCCATACTATAGCATAGTTTTTCCAATCATAAAAAATCCAACACACAATTGTAAAAAAACGATCAAGAAAAGGAAACACTATATTCACAAAATATAAACATTTGGCCAAAAAGCCTAAACGATTCATTCTTCTTAAAAAAGTTTGCTATAGTTTGGGTAGGATAAAATATAAAGGAGGAAAATATATGACTGATTTATTCTCAGCAATTAAAGATAAGGTTTCCAATAAAAATTTGAAAATTGTTTTTCCTGAAGGATTGGATGAGCGAATTTTATCTGCGGCGAGCCGTCTTGCAACAGAACGAATTTTAACTCCAATTTTAATAGGTAATAAGGAAGAAATTGAAGCGAAGGCTAAAGAGCATCAATTGGAGTTAGAAGGGGCGGTCATTTATGAACCTGCTCAATATGAAGGGTTTTCTGAAATGGTGGATTCTTTTGTAGCGAGAAGAAATGGGAAGGCAACAAAAGAAGAAGCAGAGAAGATTCTATTAGACGAAAACTACTTTGGAACAATGCTTGTTTACATGAATCATGCCGATGGGTTAGTAAGCGGTGCGGCACATTCAACGGCAGATACTGTTCGACCTGCCTTGCAAATCATTAAAACAAAGCAAGGTGTTAAAAAAACATCCGGAGTTTTTATTATGGTACGGGAAGAAGAAAAATACGTGTTTGCTGATTGTGCCATTAATATTACGCCAGACAGTCAGGATTTAGCAGAAATAGCTATTGAAAGTGCGAAAACGGCAGAGATGTTTGATCTTGAGCCAAGAATAGCTATGCTAAGCTTTTCGACAAAGGGGTCTGCCGTGTCACCGGAAACAGAAAAAGTAATGGAAGCAGTTCGGATTGCGAAGGAACGAGCACAAGACCTTGTATTAGACGGAGAATTTCAATTTGATGCTGCTTTTGTTCCTTCCGTTGCAAAGAAAAAAGCTCCGGATTCTGTATTGAAGGGCGATGCAAATGTATTTATTTTTCCGAGCCTTGAAGCAGGAAATATTGGATATAAAATCGCACAAAGGCTGGGGAATTTTGAAGCAGTCGGACCAATATTACAAGGCTTAAATGCTCCAGTAAATGATCTATCTCGTGGCTGTAATGAAGAAGATGTATATAAGTTAGCTCTTATCACGGCTGCGCAAGCGTTGTAATATAGTTATAGTTGATTAGAAAGGCTGTTTTCGTATCAATTGTTGCTTTAAATCCCTACTTCGACTAGCCTCGGGGGATCTTTTCTTAAAAAAGATCCCTATTCTTAAGACGAATGGAGAAGGCTATAAGATTTCCTTTTACAAGCAACAAAGTTGAAGAAAAGAGCCATTGAAAAGCGAGATGAGGAACGGTGGAAACAAATCTATCATTATTACAGCAAGATAAATGGAGAATTATTGATCAATCAAGCTTAGGACCGATGTTCGAGGCACTGCAGTCCTTTGCTATGGATGATACATTATGTACTTCAGTGGGAGCAGGGGTTTCACCTGCCACGGCCAGGTCTTGGGTACATCATCAAACTATTGTGTTGGGAATACAAGATACAAAGCTGCCTTTCTTAGAAGATGGATTGGCCTATTTAAAAAAACAAGGATTCCGGTTCATTGTCAGAAATTCCGGGGGATTAGCAGTTGTTCTGGATAGTGGAGTGTTAAATTTGTCCCTCATTTTCGCGGATACGGAAAAGGGAATCGATATTAATCGCGGTTACGATGCGATGTGGGCGTTAATTAAGGAAATGTTCTCAGATTTTAATGCTGAGATTGAGGCGAGAGAAATTGAGGGATCTTATTGTCCCGGCAGCTATGATTTAAGTATTAACGGGAAAAAGTTTGCAGGGATTTCCCAACGAAGAATCCGAAAAGGGGTCGCAGTCCAAATTTATTTATGTGTATCTGGCAGCGGACAAAATCGGGCGAAACTCATTCAGGAATTTTATCAAGTAGCTAAAAAGGACCAGGAAACCAAATTCACCTATCCTACTATTCATCCGGAAGTAATGGCATCCTTATCCGAGTTGCTTCATACAGAATTAACGATACAAGATGTTATGCTGCGATTTTTAAATGTACTAAAAGATAGGAGCGGCAAACTATATGGAGAACCATTATCTGGACAAGAATTAGAATGGTATGAGGTTAATTACCAAAGAATAGTGGAACGAAACGAAAAAATAAAGGTGGATTTTTAAATCAAGGTGAAATCCTTGATTTTTTTTTAGATGAATAAAGCCTTGTGGAGCTAGTGGTTTACGGGTAAAACCCAAGAACGGAAGGGAGAGCCCTAATTCACAGGATACAACATACCTAGTGAAGTTTTTGTAAATTTGTTAAATTAGGAATTGACATATAATTTTGAGGATGATATTCTAACTAAGAATCTAAAATTACCAATTAAAAACAAAGGAGGTTAACGTGATGAAATTAAATGTACTCTTAAACAAAAACAATGATACAAACAAAAATAATTTCATATATCGCGTAACCTGTCCTTATGCATTATTGATCGTGTAAAAAGAATTAAAAAATACGAATCAAGCACAGGATACGTATCGGTGAAATTTGAAGTGCTAATTTCACTCGTTTCCTGTGCTTTTTTGTGGGCAGCTGCCACTTGCGCAGTCTGTCCTTTTTTGTGCCTTGAGAAAAATATAAGTTAAGACACATAGGCTTGTTTAGCTGTCCAGCTTCAGTGCCTATCGGCTAGTGGATTTCTCCGTTTCCTCCCTAAGATAATTCAACATCAGCTCGTGAACCTCGCTGTGTTTCCTTTATCTCGAGGTGAGCGACTACGAAATCCATTCGCCGATGGGCAAGGCACTTACGCATTTAGAATAGGGGGGTGGGATCACCTATGCTTTGGAAATTAAGGTGGTTTTTTAAGGAAAATTGGAAACGTTATTTGGTTGCTGTTCTATTTTTAATTATTGTCGGGGTATTGGATGTCATACCGCCTAGATTAGTAGGAATGGCAATCGATGATATTCAGCTCGGTAGCCTAACATGGTCAGGTGTATACCAATATCTTTTATATTTAATCGGAATCGGAGTAATTTCATACGGTATTACGTATGTTTGGATGTACCAATTATTTGGCGGTGCCTTTGTCCTTGAGAGAAAGCTGCGTTCACGATTAATGGGGCATTTTTTCAAAATGACACCGGCGTTTTATGAACGTAACCGTACGGGTGACCTTATGGCGAGGGCAACGAATGACCTGAAAGCAATATCTGTAACGGCTGGGTTTGGTATTTTAACTCTGACAGATTCGACTATTTTCATGTCTACCATCCTGTTAACGATGGGGATTCTTGTCAGTTGGAAATTAACGTTTGCGGCTATTTTGCCTTTCCCAATAATGGCCGTTTTAATCACAATCTACGGAAAGAAAATTCATGAACGTTTTATTAAGGCCCAGGATTCATTTGGGGATTTAAATGATCGTGTTTTGGAATCTGTAGCTGGTGTACGTGTTATTCGTGCCTACGTGCAGGAGAGAGCGGATGAAAAGCTCTTCAGTGATATGACAGAAGACGTATTTAAAAAGAACATGGATGTTGTCAAAATTGACTCTTTGTTTGACCCGACCATCAAAATTTTAACAGGTGTTAGTTATCTTATTGGATTGGGTTATGGTGCATATCTTGTATTTCACCAACAAATTACCTTGGGTGATTTAGTTTCTTTTAATGTGTACCTGGGAATGATGATTTGGCCAATGTTTGCCATTGGGGAATTAATGAACTTAATGAAACGCGGAAGTGCTTCCCTTGACCGGGTAGAGGAAACATTAAACCAGAAGGAAGATGTCTTAAATCCGGAAATGCCTTCTTTAGTGGATACACCAGAAAACATCCAGTTCGAGCAATATACATTCCAATATCCATCGTCTAATACTCCAAACCTGAGTAATTTACGATTGTCATTTGAAAGGGGTCAGACATTAGGGATTGTTGGAAAAACAGGCAGTGGAAAAACAACGTTTGTGAAGCAACTTTTACGTGAGTATAAAGAAGGTACTGGTGACTTTTCGATTTCCAATGTTGAGATTGCCAAGCAAACGAAAGAACAGGTTCGTAATTGGATTGGCTATGTGCCGCAAGACCATGTTCTATTTTCCAGATCAATAAAAGAAAATATTTTGTTTGGACATCCGGACGCAAAGGATGAGGATATTGAAAAAGCCATAGAGTTAGCTTCCTTCCGCAAAGATTTAGAGCTGTTGCCGGAAGGATTGCAAACTCTTGTGGGGGAAAAAGGTGTGTCGTTATCCGGGGGTCAAAAGCAGCGGATATCCATCGCTCGTGCCTTAATCAAAAATCCGGAGATTCTTATCTTAGATGATTCTTTATCCGCTGTTGATGCAAAGACAGAAACAAGAATTATTGAAAATATCCAAAGAGAGCGAAACGGGAAAACAACGATTATTACGACGCATCGGTTATCAGCCGTCGAGCATGCTGATTGGATTATTGTCCTCAACGATGGTGCCATTGCGGAAGAAGGAACCCACGAGCAATTAATCGGGCAAGAAGGCTGGTACCGTGAGCAATTTTTAAGACAACAAATGGAAGAATCGAAGGAAGAGGAGGTGGTATCATGAAGGCAGGAAAGCAGCTATTTCAATATGCATTAGCATTTAAAAAGATTATTATTGTTGCTTTAATTATGCTGGGTTTATCAGTCGGAGCAGAATTAACAGGCCCTTTCATCGCCAAAAAGATGATCGACGCTCATATCCTCGGCATTGAATCATCCTGGTTTGAAGCTGCAAAGGGGAAGGATGCCGTTAAATTTGATGGCCATTATTATAAACGCGGCGCTTATTTTGGGAAGGGAGAAGCAAAAGGAAAGGAAGTAAGGATTATTCAAATAGGCAAAGACTTTTATTTCATTCCTGAAGCTATTCCTTTCGATGGAAAAAGAACGTATCATAATGGGCAGGTAACGATTAAAAAAGGCGATCAGTCGAAAATCTTTCAAGCTAAAAAAATCAAAGCGAATCAGCTTCTCCAATTTTATCAGCCGGAGATTCCTAGAATGATCAAGCTTATACTCTTTTATTTTAGCTTATTGTTAGGGGCTTCCGTCTTTCAATATGGACAGCACTATTATTTACAAAAGGCATCTAACCGGATTATTCAAAAAATGCGCAATGATATTTTTCAGCATATTCAAAGATTGCCGATTCGCTATTTTGATAATTTGCCTGCCGGTAAGGTCGTTTCACGAATTACGAATGATACAGAAGCAATACGGGATCTATATGTTGCCGTATTAGCAAATTTTTTTACAAGTACGATTTATATCACGGGAATTTTTATTTCTTTGTTTATTTTAAATGCAAAGCTTGCAGCTATTTGTTTACTGCTAATACCAATCTTGTATGCGTGGATGATTATTTACCGGAAATATGCTTCGAAATATAATCAGGTCATTCGAACAAAAATTAGTGAGATCAATGCTTCTATAAATGAATCCATACAGGGAATGAATATTATTCAAGCGTTCCGGCGCGAGGATCAGATGAAGGAAGAGTTCGAGCAATTGAACGAAACTCATTTTAAATATCAAAATAAACAGCTCAATTTAAATGCCTTAACTTCTCATAATTTAGTAGGGATTTTAAGAACGATTACTTTTGTAGCGTTTATTTGGTACTTCGGCGGCGGCTCTGTTGGTGTAGGTTCCTTTGTTTCTTTAGGTGTCTTATATGCCTTTGTTGATTATATTAACCGGCTTTTCCAACCAGTCACCGGAATCGTGAATCAGTTTGCAAATCTGGAGCAAGCACGTGTAGCGGGGGAAAGAGTGTTTGAATTATTAGCGGAAACAGGTACCCCGGTTAATGATACTAAAATGGAGCGTTATCAAGGAAATGTTACCTTCGATAAAGTTACCTTTGGATACAAGGAAAATCATGATGTACTAAAAGACATTTCCTTTGATGCAAAAATGGGTGAAACCATTGCACTGGTTGGTCATACCGGTTCTGGGAAAAGCTCGATTATGAATCTTTTATTCCGTTTCTATGATTGTCTGAATGGATCCATTAAAATTGATGGGAAAAATATTAATGAGATTCCCGTACAGGCATTACGTGAGCATATGGCGATTGTGCTTCAGGATCCTTATTTATTTACTGGAACCATCGCTTCGAATGTCAGTTTAAATGATCCAAGGATTACTCGAGAAATGGTAGAAAAGGCATTAAAGGATGTTGGGGCAGATAAAGTGCTGAAAAACTTGGAAAAAGGTATTGATGAGCCTGTGATTGAAAAGGGAAGCACCCTTTCGTCCGGCCAACGGCAATTGATTTCTTTTGCCAGAGCACTGGCTTTCAATCCGGCTATCCTAATATTGGATGAAGCTACATCCAATATCGATACCGAAACAGAATCTATTATTCAAGATGCCATGGAAGTATTGAAAAAAGGAAGAACGACCTTTATCATTGCGCATCGGCTATCTACCATCCGTAATGCTGACCAAATTTTGGTTTTAGATAAAGGCAGAATCGTTGAAAAGGGAAATCATGAAGAACTGCTCGCGCTTAGGGGCAAATATTATCAGATGCATCAACTGCAGCATATTAAGAGTGCTGGGTAGTAGATAAGTGGTACGAACGGCCCGAAATTAGAACCGAAACTACCAATAGACCGAGTTGGGTCAATAGGCCAACCTAATTAAAAAGAACCCTGTTCCACATTATTGGAACAGGGTTCTTCTTATTCAGCCAACTTCTCTAAATTACCATTCCGGTCCATTTTAAAAGTCGAAGTGGATGGCTCATCTTCATCAAATAAGACAAGCTTTCTTGCACGATTCATGATCTTCATCAATGTTTCGTAATCTTCCTGCATGGTAACAGAATTTTGCTCTAACTCATTAATTCGTTTTTGCAGTTCTTCATTTTTGCGTTTCACATCGGATAATTCGTGCTTTAATCTTGCATTCTCACTTTTTAAAATGGTTGACTGAAATTGCGTATTATTTAAGTATTGTAAATATCCAATGACTTTTGATAAACTCATTTCTTCATTGTTTTTATTTAGTACAGGTAAAGAAGGTGTATTGGTTGTTGTAATTGGTGTTAATTCCTCTGCAAGTTCTTCCTGCTCCAATACAACCGCTTGTAACGGAATTTCTATGTCCTCCACATCCTCAAGCGTAGGGGTAGGCGGTTGATAGAGTAGTTTTTTCTTGCCACCTTGATCTTTTCCTAAAAGTCGCTGTCTTTGCTTTCTTTGTTTTTTTGCTAGTTGAAGAGCTTGTTCATAATTATGGCGAACGACCGCATTCCAACGAAAACCGCAAGCAGCGGATGTTCTATTTAACCTATCTCCAACCTCTTCAAAGGCATTTAATTGAGTACTGCCTTCCCGAACGTGGCGCAATACCGTTTCAGCTAAAATTAAATCATTTTCATCTGTCCAAGCATCTTGGCGAGACTTCATTATTCTCAACTCCCAATTGAAAAAATTTGATTTTCCTTGTTAATCAAAGCATGGACATATTTACTGACTTTTATACCAATATTGTAAAAAAGATGATAGTTTCGCAATTTTCGGGCCTGCTTATTCCAAATCTTTCAATATGAAAGCAAACTCGTTATAATAAAATTATGATAGACATGGAGGGTTATTAAGTGGAATATTCCAAACGAAAATTAAGCGAGGAAAAAGTATTTAAAGACCCTGTTCATCGATATGTTCATGTAAGTGATCAAGTTATTTGGGATTTAATTGGAACGAAGGAATTCCAAAGATTACGGAGAATTCGTCAATTGGGTACTACCTATTTTACTTTTCACGGTGCAGAACATAGCCGCTTTAATCATTCCTTAGGTGTTTATGAAATTGTACGGAGAATTATTGATGATGTATTCGAGGGACACCCGGAGTGGAATGATGATGAACGTCTGCTTTCTTTATGTGCTGCGCTATTACATGACTTGGGCCATGGTCCGTTCTCCCATTCATTTGAAAAGGTGTTTACACTGGACCATGAAGAATTTACACAGCAAATCATTGTTGGGAATACCGAAGTAAATGCTGTTTTAAGTAAAGTAGGACCTGATTTTCCCAAGAAAGTCGCGGAAGTCATTGCAAAAACATATGAAAATAAACTGGTTATTAGTTTAATTTCCAGTCAGCTCGATGCCGATCGCATGGATTACTTACTTCGTGATGCTTATTTCACTGGTGTAAGCTATGGGAATTTTGATATGGAGAGGCTTTTGCGGGTAATGAGGCCACGCGAAGATCAAGTAGTATTTAAATACAGCGGGATGCATGCGGTAGAGGACTATATTATGAGCCGTTATCAAATGTATTGGCAGGTATATTTCCATCCGGTAACAAGAAGCTCTGAGGTAATCTTGACGAAAATTTTACACCGGGCAAAATCTCTGCATGAAGAATTCTACTCATTTAAACATCATCCCATCCATTTCTATTCCCTTTTTGAGGATGAAATGACATTAGAAGACTATTTAAAATTAGATGAATCTGTCATATTATATTATTTTCAGATGTGGCAAGAAGAGGACGACCCCATTTTAAAAGATTTATGTACAAGGTTTATGAACCGGAATTTATTTAAATATGTCGAGTTCGACCCGGCTAAGCAGTTTAAGGTACATAGTCAATTAGAGAAATTATTTGCTAGTGCCGGTATTGACCCCAATTATTATTTAGTGGTGGATTCATCCTCCGATCTCCCTTACGATTTTTACCGCCCGGGTGAAGAGGAAGAACGGCTGCCGATTTATTTATTGATGCGTAACGGGGAACTTCGAGAGCTATCGAGGGAATCAGACATTGTGGATGCCATCTCAGGAAAGCGACGTACAGACCATAAATTGTACTATCCAAAAGATTTTATTTATGATGAGTCGAACCAGAGTGATGTTATACAACAAATTCGTTCTATACTTGAGGGATTGAAATAGTTATTTGAAGCAGGAGATGAAGTTCTTTGTTAAAGGATCATGTAAGAATAATAAGTGCACTTTCAGCTTCGGGCGAGGTTGTTGGCCGCAAAAAGCTGCAAAAAATGATTTATATTGCAAAAAAATTATCCTTTCCATTTCAAGAAAAGTTCCAGTTTCATTTCTATGGGCCATACTCAGAGGAATTAACATTAAGAGTGGAAGAGCTCTATAACTTAGGTTTTATTGAAGAAATAAAAGAAAAAAAAGGCGGGTATTATCAATACCGATATTCGGTTACAGAAAATGGGAAGGAGTTTCTGCATTTATATGAAACCGAGATGCCACATTTGAAAGAATGCTTAGCTAGTATGAATGAACAGAATGCCCGTTATCTCGAGCTCGTCTCTACTGTTTTATATTTTGACAATTTACCAAAGACAGAGGTAGTCGAGAAAATTAATAAAGTAAAAGCAAAGCAGCGGTATACAGAGGAAGAAATAGACCAAGCATATGAATATATCGAAGAACTGAAAAAAATAGCCAAGCCGAATTAAGGGAGACTTGGCTATTTTTATAGAAATTGAGTTTAGCGAACTGAGTTTAACAAAAAAATAAATGATGTAAACAGTTCGTAGTTCTCAGATATGTACAAAATTATTGGTCGCTATAACGTTTTCCGCCAACAGCATAATGGTTTTTGGACATTTCTTCAATAAATACAACGATATTTTCCTTAGGGGCATTTGCTGTTTCACTTACTGCTTGTGTTACCTTTTCAACTAATGCCTTTTTTTGCTCTTCTGTGCGTCCTTCTAACATTTTTACAGTTACATATGGCATAATGGACAGCTCCTTTCTTTAGAGATTGTCTAGCTACAGCGCCTAACGGCTAGCGGATGAGCAAGGTGCTTCCGCTTTTCTATATAAGAAAAGTGTATGTTTTTTGCAAAACGAAAGCAAGCAGATTATAGTTATATAAAGGTATTTGAGACTAATGCATTGTATAATAATGAAGAAGAAGGAAATGAACGATAAAAAACTAAAGGGGTTAGAGTGTGGGTTTTCTAAGATATTCCATTCAAGAGATTCCGTTTGTTATAATTACATTACTTATTGCATTTACGGTCCATGAATTTGCTCATGCATATACAGCGTATAAATTTGGTGATCCAACTGCAAAAAAGCAGGGGAGATTATCATTAAACCCGATCCATCATCTTGATCCGCTGGGGACCATCCTTATTCTTGTTGCAGGATTCGGTTGGGCACGTCCTGTTCCGGTGAATCGGAATTACTTTAAAAATCCGAGAGCTGCCGGTGTATTAGTGTCCATTATGGGACCGTTAAGCAACCTGGTCATGGCATTTATCGGGTATGGGTTTTGGTATTTTCTTGCAACAAGAAATGGTGGACTAGGTGGCGGACCTGCTTTTTTCATGGATTTTTTTAATTACTTTACAGGTATAAATTTAGTACTAATGATATTTAATTTAATTCCTTTGCCGCCATTGGATGGCTACCGTATCATTGAGGATCTTGTCAGCCCATCCATTAGGGCAAAATTAACGCAGTATGAACAATATAGTATTATCATTTTTCTTATCATCTTAGTAACGCCGCTAGATCGATATACTATTACACCATTAATCCAAAATGTTTCGCATTTTTTTCTTGAACGTTTTAATGCGATATTTTCAATGTTTTTATAGTGTATCAATTCAAAAGCGGACACAGAATCCGTTATCTGTGACAAAAAGGGTATTTTCAAGTATTAAGCGGACACACATTCCGTTATTTGGCCCAACGGCGCTTATTTTTCCATGATTTTTATGAAATAGCGGAATCTCTGTCCGGAAACATAAGAAATTAGCCCGTTTTTTCACAGATAACGGAACCAGTGTCCGCAAAAGTACTACATAGAAGGAGGCTATTTACAATGGAACCGGGAAAAAAGAAACTTGAATTTAACATCGTAAAAAAAGATCCAAGAGATGACCATAAAGGCTTTGGTATGGGCTCTCTCAGCCTAGACAATGTTTCTCCCGTTATTATTGATATAGAAGAAGGGGACGCTGTTGTTGATATTGGTGCGATGCACGGGAAAAGTGCAGTGGAGAAAAGAGTTAAATTCCTTCCAAACAAGGATGAGGTTCCTGCTGGAGCAAAACCGTATTGGTTGGTTTGGGTAACAATGGAACGTAAAGAGGATGGTTTATATTACGCCGGTGTAACGGCATGCGAAATGACGGTTAATAAGGAAGCAAGACGCGGTTATAAATCCTTGCCTGAACATGTGAATCGATTAGATAAATCCTTGAAACGGCAAATTATTGTAGATCATATGGATGCTAAATCGAAAAAGGTATTAGCCGATTTTCTCAAAAATCATGATGAAAACATGTGGAATCGTTCCAGTGATAAACTGAAAAATGATTTAGAAACAGAGTAAATCTTATTTTAAGAAAGAAGAAAGTATAAGTTTTTTATCTTAAAAATAATAGTATAAGTCTAGCACCAGCGCCGAAGTACAAGGCACTGGTGCTTTCTTAAAATAATTTACGAAATTGTGAACAAATTGTGACAGTTAAACAAACCTAAATAAGTCGACTTGCTGATTTCCATAAATATCAGTAAACTTAAAACTATGGTTGCACTTACCAATCTAGGACATAAAAAACCCGGGCCGCACACCCGGGTTTTTTAATTTCTATCTAGTTTTGACGCCTGCGCTTATTTTTGCAGGAAAATAGTCTTGAAACGCGAGATTAAAAGCCAATTTCTCGAGAATAGCACCGAATTTCTGATTACTTATAGCCATTTAAATAACTTATGCAGCCATCCATCCTGTTTTTGTTTGTCTTTATGCTTTCGTATAGTTTTTCCTTCTTTACCATGTAAATCACAGTAAGCTGATGGCTCCGACCCCTTAACAAAATACATTTCGCGGGAGACCGGACAATCCTTAGTAGCAATTTTTCCGCTTTGAGGATCAATTGGTACGGAAACAACGCCTTTTGGTGCCTTGAAAGTTTTAATTGGCTCTCCTTTAAGAGCTCTTTCCATAAAACGGGCCCAAATTGTTTTGGCATATCGTTTATCTGCTGAAAGGGTAATTTCATTTCCTTTGTCATACCCAGTCCAAACACCAGCCGTTAGCTGAGGAGAGAAGCCAATCATCCAGCTATCTGTATTTGTTGAACCTGACTTTCCTGCATATTGGCGAGTTAATTGATTGATAATGGTAGACCCTGTAACAGGTGCATAACCATTTAGCTTTTTATCGAACATTCCTGTCATCATTTGTGTCATGACATAAGCAAGATCAGGCTGTAAGACTTGTTCTTTTTGAGGCATGTAATCATATAATACCTTCCCCTGATAATCTTCCACTCTGGTTATAAAAACAGGCTCCACCTTATTTCCACCGTTTGCAAGCATGCTGTAGGCACGGACCATATCAATCACATGAACGCCGGATGTTCCAAGAGCAAGAGAGGGGACCTTTGCCATTTTGGTTGTGATTCCAAAGTCTTTTGCCGTTTTGACAAGTGTATTTTCCCCTAAAAATAAATGTGTTTTGACCGCATACACATTATCAGACAAAGCCAACGCTTGAGCCATTGTTATTTCTCCATCTGCATACTCGTTGTTAAAATTATGCGGCGTATATTCCGCTCTCCCATTATCAAACTTAAAGGTTGTTGGTTCACTTCGCATCATCGTTGTTGGTGTAAATCCTTTTTCCAAAGCAGCATAGTATAGCAACGGCTTGATAGTGGAACCTGGTTGCCTGGTTGCCTGCACAGCTCGGTCATACGGACTGTCACTATAATTCCTTCCCCCAACTAGGGCTGTCACAAATCCTGTTTTTGGATTCATTGCCGTAAAGCCCACTTGTATATCTGAGTCTTCCGAAATACTTTCTTTAATAACCTCATCAGCTATTTTTTGTTGTTTCGTGTCCAATGTTGTATATACTCGAAGACCCCCTAAGTTGATGGTTCGGTCACTTAAGCCTAACGCTGTTTTTAGTTGATGCTTTACGATATCTTGAAAGTAAGGAGCTAAATCGGAACGGTGGTAGGCGTGTTTGCCGATAATCGTCAATTTTTCTAATGCAGCTGATTTTGCCTCGCCATCGGTAATATATCCATTTTCCCGCATTGATTTTAAAACGAGAAGCTGTCTTTTTTTCGCCTTCTCAAAGGAATTAATAGGTGAATAAATGCTAGGGCCCTTTGGAATTCCAATCAGCATAGATGCCTCTGCAAGATCTAACTTATTTGCATTTTTCCCGAAATAATATTGACTTGCCGCCTGAATGCCATATGCACCATGCCCATAATTAATCGTATTGATATATCCTTCTAAAATTTGCTTTTTGCTATAGTTCATTTCTAATCGAATGGTATACAAGGCTTCCGAAATTTTGCGTGTCCATGTTTTATCCATTGTAAGAAATAGGTTTTTAGCATATTGTTGAGTGATGGTGCTGGCACCTTGAACCTTATGCATAGCAATGGCATCAGCCAAAAGAGCACCGCCAATACGCTTTATATCAAAGCCATGGTGATGGTAGAAATTTCTATCCTCAATGGAAATGGTAGCATCTACAACATCCTGGGAAACACTGTTTAAAGGTACCCAGTAGCGTTTCTGGCCACTATTGCTTTCTCCGATAATGGCTCCATCGTTCGAATAGTAAAGGGTAGACTGTGGAACTGCCAATGGTGGTGGTCCAAGAATTTTGGCATACATATAAACTGCTAAGGCAAATAGAGACAAACCAGCAGCAATAAAGAGAATAGCAAATAGTAGGAAGCGAAAGTATTTCTTGCTCTTTTGGATTCTAGGGTTTGTTATTGTCTCCATGACCATCACCTCACCTGTTAAAATCTATTAATCAGTATGAAGTAACGAATCATGTTTTAAACATGCAAAAATGGATAAAATTTTTCTTGCTTTTTTAGAAGAATTCTCTATACTTTTTCTCATGTTTGTATTTATATTGATTAAGGGAATAGTATAAGAAAAGCGGAAGCGCCTTGTACAAAAGAAATCCAAATACAGAAAGGAAGAATACAATGGCAGGACTTTGGTTTACTGAGAATCAAACAGAAAATTACGGAATTACAATGAAAATTAATAAAACTTTACATACGGAACAAACGGAATTTCAAAAACTAGATATGGTAGAAACAGCTGAATGGGGAAATATGCTTCTTTTAGATGGAATGGTCATGACTACCGAAAAAGATGAGTTTGTTTATCACGAAATGGTTGCACATGTGCCTTTATTCACTCATCCAAATCCTGAATATGTTCTTGTTGTCGGTGGCGGAGACGGTGGAGTTATCCGCGAGATTTTAAAGCACCCAAGCGTAAAAAAAGCAACATTAGTAGATATTGACGGAAAAGTAATCGAGTACTCTAAAAAGTTTTTGCCTAGCATTGCAGGTGAATTGGAAAATCCTCGTGTAGATGTTCGTGTGGATGACGGATTTATGCATATTGCTAAAAGTGAAAATGAATATGATGTTATCATGGTAGACTCTACAGAACCAGTGGGTCCTGCCGTAAATCTATTTACAAAAGGCTTTTATGCTGGAATTGCAAAAGCGTTAAAAGAAGATGGAATCTTTGTTGCCCAAACAGATAATCCATGGTTCAAAGCTGATTTAATTCGCGAGGTTCAAAAAGATGTGAAGGAAATCTTCCCAATCACTCGTTTATATACAGCAAACGTTCCAACTTATCCAAGCGGTATGTGGACATTTACGTTAGGTTCCAAAAAATACGATCCATTAGAAGTAAGTGAAGACAGATTCCATGAAATCGAAACAAAATACTATACGAAAGAGCTCCACAAAGCTGCTTTTGTTCTGCCAAAGTTTGTTCAAGATTTAACTCGCTAAGGAGGGGATAACATTGCGCTTTGATGAAGCTTATTCCGGAAATGTGTTTATTCGCAGTCATCAAAATTATGAAGAAAGCCAAGCGGTAATCTATGGAATGCCGATGGATTGGACGGTAAGCTATCGCCCGGGCTCCCGTTTTGGCCCTGCACGTATTCGTGAGGTGTCTATTGGCTTAGAAGAATACAGTCCGTATTTAGATAGAGAATTAGAAGAAGTTAAATACTTCGATGCGGGAGATATTCCGTTGCCATTCGGAAATCCACAAAGAAGTATTGATATGATTGAAGATTATATTGACTCTCTTTTAAAAGATAATAAATTCCCAATCGGAATGGGTGGGGAGCATCTAGTATCTTGGCCGGTTATTAAAGCAATGTATAAAAAATATCCGGATTTAGCAGTGATTCATATGGATGCTCATACTGACCTTCGTTCTGAATATGAAGGTGAACCTCTTTCTCATTCAACGCCAATTCGCAAAGCTGCCGAGTTAATGGGTGGAGAAAATGTGTTTTCGTTTGGTATTCGTTCCGGAATGAAGGAAGAATTCCAATGGGCAAAGGATAATGGAATGTTCATTGCAAAATTCGAGGTATTAGAACCATTGAAAGAAATTTTGCCGAAGCTGGCAGGTCGCCCAGTATATGTGACGATTGATATTGATGTCCTTGATCCTGCACATGCTCCTGGGACAGGTACTGTGGATTGTGGAGGTATTACTTCTAAAGAATTACTTGCATCCATTCATGAGATTGCCCGTTCAAATGTGAATGTTGTTGGATGCGACTTAGTGGAGGTTGCTCCAATCTATGATCCGTCTGAGCAAACGGCTAACACTGCTAGTAAGTTAATCCGTGAGATGATTCTTGGTTGGGTGAAATAAATGATAATGAACAAGTCGGTATTTGGATATCGGCTTGTTTTTTTATTTTCTTCCCCATTTTATGAATTGTAAATGTTTGGATTTCCATTGGTGACGTAATTTTAACAATTTGGTATATTTCAATTAAGGAATTGCTGGTTGGAGGAAAAATACATTGGAACAATTTAAATTGCTACTGCTGTCGAAATGGAGTAAGTAAAATGAATTGGGATAAAGAAATAATACAGGAAAGAAATGTATTAATATTAGAGCGTTTATCGGCGTTTTTGGCTCTTTTATCCCTTTTTATAGGTTCCAATACAATAATGTTTTTATTTATTTTTGGATTCTTTGCTATTATGGTAAATTCGTTGTATTTAAAATTAGTAGGCAATAAATTAACCATACAAAACAGTAGGTCGCTTGTACGTTTAAATGTTAAAGATATAGATGAATGGAAATTTACATTTACAAATAAGGGCCTTCCGATCTTGAATGGGAATATTCGAGTGAGTTTCACCAATAAAGTGGAACCGATTCATCATTCCTTTATAGACGTTCGTTCCATTATAGATGTAAATATCCCCTTTAAAGCATGGCATAACGAGCAAGTAGATGTTGTTATCCCTGTAAAAGCAATGAAAAGGGGAGTTTCTAAAATAGATAGCATTGAAATTAAAATTCCTCACTTATTTGGGACAGGGTGTGTTATTCTCCATAGTAAAAAGGTAGTACAAGCTAAAAAGCTGGTACTCCCGGAGAGGAAAACGGTTAAAACCTCTAACAAAGAATATAAGTTTTTGCAGGGGAGTCAATCCCTGCGAACATCAATTTTTTTTGACCCATTAACACCGATAGGAACAAGGGATTATCAAAATGGGGATCCTTTTCAATATATTCATTGGAAAGCAAGTGCTAAAACACAGCAATTACAAACAAAGGTCTTTTCCGCTATTGGAGCCAAAACATGGTTGTTCCTCTTAAATGTGAATGGAAATAAAGAGAATTTTGAAACACGTATCAGTCACTGTGCATATCTTATTGATTATGCAACCAAGGAAAACATCCCTTTTGCCTTAGCAATAAATGTAACAACCTTTGGGGAATCCTCGTATTATTTCTTAATGGAAGGAGAAGGTAGGCAGCAGCGACTACGGGCATTTGATCTGTTAGCCCATTTATCCGTTGCTTCCTATGCGGTTCCATATCATTTAATGATTAAGGATATTTTGCAAAAGGGAATATTTTATCCATATGTCATTTATTTTGGTGAAATTGACCTTTCCACGCATGCATCACTTATAAGCTTTGAAGAAAAAGGATCTATGGTATTTTCAGTGAAATCATTAGCAGATCAAGGGGCAATGGAGCTATGCAAGTAAATTCTCCTCCAAAGTTTCAGGTGAATGTTCTAAAAGTCTTTGAAATACAAAGAATGTTTTTTAGTGAATCCATTATTTTTGCTTTTGTTCAATATGCAATGCCATTAACAAATGGTAAAGGATCTGCGAGCTGGGGAATTTTAATCACATTATTTTTGGTATCATTAACAACATTATTTTTTTCAAATGGTGAAAAAGAGAGATTCTCGCGTACGTTCTATTGTAGCGCAATACCGATTATTATTGTTGGTACTTGGACATTCCGATTGCCCATGTTTGAAATTATTTTGTTATTTATTTTCTCCTTTTGGAGATTGAAGTTATTGTACGGTGAAGAATGTATTGAGGATTCGGATAACTTTTTTAGCAGTCGTTTATTATTAACAATTCTTGTCTTTGTGTTCATGTATCTTGTAGAGTTTGTTTCTGGGATGAAATCAGTAAATTTATTGGTGGTTTTCTTATTTCTTCAATTTCTGTTATTTGCTTACGGGACTTTTTTTAAAAGATTTATTCAAAACAAGAATATAGACAAGAAAGCATTTTTTAGATTTGGTTTTTACCTTTTTCTCTTTCCTATCTTTTTCGCGCTCATTATCGCATTTTTCATAGGTTCTATTAAGCATGAATTATCATTTGTTTTTGATAACGTCTTTTGGTACTTTGTAAAACTTATTAACCCAATTCTTGAATTTATTATTAATATACTGCATATGTTTTCTTCCAAACTTGGTGGTAGTCAAAGGCAGGATATGATCCATAGAGCAAGAATAGAGGAGATACCTGAAAAGTTTAATAGTTTCTTTGGGCATCAGGAAGGAAGTATCTATATTATGATTGGGATTGTTGTCATTGTCATCATAGCAATTTGGATCGTATTACACCTAATGAAAGGAAAAGTTAAGATGGAGGATACGAGGGATAATGAGCTTCAACAAACTGTTTTTTACAATATAATAGACTCACAAAATAGAAAGGGAAACCATACAAGCTACTACACAAAATCAACTCAACGAATCCGTAAATCTGTTCAAGAGTTGGAACATTTCGCTGCAAAGCATTCATTGGAAAGACGGGGTTCGGAATCTGTAAGAGACTGGCTTGATCGCTTTAATATTCAAACCACTGAAAAATGGTTATCTATTTATGAAAATGTACGATATGGTTTTGCTCACGTTTCACAGGAAGATGTAATTGATTTTGAAAAAGAAATGAAGGAAATAAAAAACTGTATAAAAAAGTTAAATGAAAATGAATGACAATATATTAAAGACCCTAGAACTTGCGAAGGTCTTTAATATATTGTCCTTAGAGTGATGGCAATTTATTAAATATTAAAATGCAAACAAAAGAATTCCTCTGAATCAATGTGGAGTATTGATAGTTAGTAGAATTAATCTTCTTTTTTTGCCTTTCTCCAAAAAATAATTAAAGTTGTCCAAGCGAAAATAGCTAGAATGATCCACCAGAATGTAAACATAATTCCTACAGATTGAAAAATCCCCACGTTATCTCCTCCCATACCACCTTTATAATTTAATTTTACACTAACCAAATTAAGGAAACAACATAGTTCCTTTTTGCTAAATGTGACCATTTTCTACAAAAGTTAATATTCCTTATAGGTATTAGGAGTTTTGCTACTAAGTGGATAACAGTTAACATCACTCCAAAAAATTGCTAATTTCGTTTATACTAAAATAACAATAAACAATTTGGAGTGACACCATTGGCTATTATGATAACAATGCTTGCTTTGGGAGCTATTTTAGGTTTCATCGGAGCAGGCGGGGCCGGATTTATCATTGCAATATTAACATTGGTTTTTAAAGTACCTATTCATACTGCACTGGGAACATCACTTACGGCGATGGCTTTTACCAGCCCTTCTGGTGCATTTAGTCATTATCGGGAAGGAAATATGGCAGTGAAAGCGGGCATCATCGTAGGATTATTTGGGGCTGCGGGATCTTATGTGGGCTCAAAAATCGCAGCCCTCATCCCAACGGATTACATGCACTTTTTTACTGCAGGCATGCTATTTCTATCAGCACTGTTACTTGTTGTAAGGTTATTTTTACTTAAGGAAAAAACAGCAAGAGATGAAAATCAACAAATTAATGCAGTGTTTGTACTAAAGGCTGCAATATTAGGAATCATCGTTGGAATTCTTTCCGGAACCTTTGGAATTGGTTCAACACCATTTATTCAATTAGGACTGCTAACATTTTTAGGACTTACTCTTCGTCAATCTGTAGGTACGACTATGCTCGTCATTGTCCCTATTGCAATCGGCGGCGGGATTGGCTTTACTTCAGAGGGTTATTTAGATTTTGTTTTATTACTGCAGGTTCTTATTGGAACAATGTTAGGGGCGTATATCGGAGCAAAATTCACAAATCTTGTACCAAAAGTGATTTTAAAAACGGCGATGATTTTAACGCCGGCTGTTTCCGCGCTAATACTTACACTATAAGGATGCTTATGAAAATAAGTATCTTTTTTTAGAGAGAATTAACTTTATATGCGGCGGGAAATTGCCGCATATTCCAATTTATATCAGAGATGAAGGACAGTTGGTATTTTTTTTAATCCTGAAATGTCTTTCATACCTAAGATGAAGGACGGTTAGCATCTTTTTTATCTCGGAATGTCCTTCATCACCTCTTTGAAGGACAATTACCAACTTATCGCACCCTGTAATGTCCTTCAAAGTTTTAAATTGATTTTCCATCTATTTATTTTTATACTAAAAAGGTTATACTGATGAAATGTAAAGGATGTGAATGGTTTGACAGTTGAAACTAGGACAAGTATACCTGTCAAAATTCACTTGAAAACCACCATTGATCATGGTGAGGAAGCAGAAACGTACGAGCTTACTTTATTCGGAGAATATTATCAAAAAGAGCAAGCTGCTTTTTTAAAATATGAAGAGCTTTTACAAGAAGGCTCCATTCAAACGGTAGTAAAAGTGAAGGAACAGGAAGCATTAATTTTGCGGAGCGGTTCCATAAAAATGCGCTTAGCATTTGATCTGGAGAACGAAAAAGCCGGTTCCTATGAAGGGGAATATGGTACATTATTATTAACAACCAAAACAAAAAGTTTAGAGAACAGAAAAAATGACTCGGGCCGATTATCCGGGAAGTTCATTCTAAAGTATGACTTAAAAATGCAAGGTTCCATTGTTGGTACATATGAGATGGTTTTAGAGTATAAGGAGGTAAGCGAATGAATATAGCAGAACAAATTCAAGCAAATTTGAAAAATGAAATTAAAGCCGCTGTTATAAAAGCCGGATTAGCGACAGAGGAACAGATTCCGGATATTATTCTTGAGACACCGAAGGATAAAGCCCACGGAGACTATGCAACGAACGCGGCTATGCAGTTAGCTCGTGTGGCAAAAAAGGCACCAAAAATGATTGCTGAAGAGATTATCCATCATTTTGACAGATCCAAAGCTTCTATTGAAAAAATAGAGCTTGCAGGACCGGGATTTATTAACTTTTATATGGATAACAGCTATTTAACGGACTTGATTCCTACCATTTTATCGGAAGGAAGCGAATATGGCCGTTCGAATGCAGGGAAGGGACAAAAGATACAAGTTGAGTTTGTATCGGCTAATCCAACAGGAGATTTGCATCTTGGACATGCGCGCGGTGCAGCTGTAGGGGATTCGCTTTGTAATGTATTAGACAAAGCCGGTTATGAAGTAAGCCGTGAGTATTATATTAATGATGCCGGAAATCAAATCCATAATCTTGCTTTGTCTGTGGAGGCTCGTTATTTCCAAGCGCTTGGGCTGGATAAAGAAATGCCAGAAGACGGTTACCATGGTCAGGATATTGTTGGGATTGGTAAAAAGTTAGCGGAACAATACGGTGATAAGTATGCACAAGCAGATGAGCAGGAACGCTATGAATTTTTCCGCCAGTACGGTCTTGATTATGAAATGGCAAAATTAAAAACAGACCTAGAAAACTTCCGTGTACCATTTGATGTTTGGTATTCTGAGACATCTCTTTATAAAAATGGAAAAATTGATGAAACATTAAATGAGCTTCGTGAAAGAGGTCAAGTTTACGAAGAAGACGGTGCAACATGGTTTAGATCGACAACCTTTGGAGATGATAAGAACCGTGTCTTAATTAAAAATGATGGATCTTATACTTACTTAACTCCGGACATCGCGTATCATAAAGATAAATTTGACCGCGGCTTTGAAAAGCTGATCAATATTTGGGGTGCGGACCATCATGGCTATATTCCACGTATGAAAGCAGCGATGGAAGCATTGGGATTTGATCCGAATAATTTAGAAGTAGAAGTTATTCAGCTTGTTCATTTATATAAAAATGGCGAGAAAATGAAGATGAGTAAACGTACGGGTAAAGCTGTTACAATGCGTGATTTAATTGAAGAGGTAGGATTGGATGCTGTTCGCTATTTCTTTGCAATGAGAAGTGCCGATACACATATGGATTTTGACCTTGATTTAGCTGTTTCCCAATCGAACGAAAACCCTGTATATTATGCGCAATATGCACATGCACGTATTTGCAGTATTTTACGACAAGGGGAAGAGCTAGGCTTCTCCGTAAATGAAAAAGCCGATGTGAAGTTAATTCAAGCTGAGAAGGAAATTGATTTGTTAAAGAAAATGGGTGACTTCCCATCTGCGATTGCAGAAGCAGCAGAAAAACGGATTCCACATCGTATTACAAATTATATTAATGATTTAGCCCAAGCATTCCATAGCTTTTACAATGCGGAAAAGGTATTGGATAAAGAAAATGAAGAGCTTACAAATGCTCGATTAGCATTAATTAAATCTGTTCAAATTACGATGAAAAATGCATTAGCTCTTATCGGGGTTTCCGCTCCGGAGAGAATGTAATTTTGAAGACAGGTATCAATTTGGTACCTGTTTTTTTTTGCCGATTATAAAATTTTCCCTGCGAAAAGGGGCAATAGCTCACATTTGTCCTTTATAAGAGTTCAAAAGACCAATGGAAGGAAGAAACCGAGTGCCAATGGTCTTTATAAATGTTCAAAGATCAACTTTCAATAATTAACCGCATAACATGCCCATTAAAAGGTAATTGTAAAAAATCAATATTATTAATCATTGGCCTATATTTTGATGCTGTCGAAATTTAGAGTTTGAAATATATTCTTAAAATATTTAATATATTTGTAACATTTGGTAAAATACTATTGTCAATACATTTGGAAAGGGGCTTGGATAATGAAATTATTCATCAGTGAAGAAAAATGAAAGTGAAAATATGGATGATTGTAGCAATTTTTCTTATGAGCTGGGTCATCAGCGGGTGCAAGCAAGGCACTAATGAAAATACTACTTTAAAAAGTACGGAACAAAAAGTTGTTCAACCGGCCAAAAAGCAAAAGACATCTTCAGAAACCGCAAATTCCAAAATAACCTCCAATGTTTCTACAACGACTCCAAAGAATCAATTTTCTCAACTTTTTATGGCTAATAATACAACTGGTTTTGCATCAACTGGACAAAAAATATTTTCTAGGAACCAGGATAAATGGGTAGAAGTTACCCCTCACAAAGCTTCCGAGGGACAAAATGAATTTTTAACTCTATATGCATTTAATGAGAAATTAGTTTGGACAGCAGATAGAGCAAATTTATATAAATCAACGGATGGCGGAAAGACATGGAATTCATCCTTAGTCCCAAAATTAAGAAAGGATGGTAAAGCGGATATCTCTAGTTTTTCCTTCATAAGTTCAACAACAGGATGGATGTTGGTACATCGTGGATATGGTTTGGGTCACAGCCCCTTTGATATTTATCAAACAAGGAATCAAGGAACCTCATGGGATTTAGTCTATCATGTAGGTGATGATACGACGAAAGGTATTCCGGATTCAAAAGATCCAAAATCTATCACATTCATTGATGAAAACCATGGATTTTTAACAGGATACGGAAATGACCCGCAGGAAGTCATTTTTTATAAAACGAATGATGGTGGCCGGACATGGAATCAATTAAATATCCCTCTGCCGAAATTGGCTGGAGACGATTTAATAAGTTATAGTGAGCCTCAGTTCTTTGACCAATCTAATGCGCTGCTTACCGTTACGATAGAGGGGATGAAAAAGTACACAACCCTCATTTACTATAGCCGAGACCAAGGTAACCATTGGAAGCTGTTAACTAAGCTAGATGGAATGGGGGAAGTAACGTTTTTAAATAACAAAATCGGCTGGGCAAATGTTAAGCATTCGATTAATAATGATGCCTCCGTTCTTTACCAAACGAAAGATGGCGGGAAAACGTGGAAAAAAATAGCCTTGTTAACCTATACCTTGCAGAACCTGAGATTTACATCTACACAAGTTGGCTGGGGAATAAATGTGAAATCCGCACAGATCATGAAATCAAATGATGGTGGGAAAACTTGGAGTCTATTCAGTGAAACATCAAAGACTCAAAAAAAAGAATCAGCAATACTTCAGCTTACCGATGCAAAAGGCGATAAATTTCCCGTTACTATTAGCTCGGTTCCGATATATGAAAAATATTTAAATGATCAGCCTGATAAAAAGCTCGAAATCGATAGGAGCTCAGCTAGTTACCTAAATCTCAAGAGTTTAGATGGAAGTTTTTATAACATTTTAAAGTTTAACTGCGGAAATACGTTATGCTCCAGCCTCCTTATAAAGATATCAGCAGATAAAAAAATCATATCAAGTATAGAACTTGGATATGGAATCTTAATAGATATGAAGCAGTCTCCGAATCAAGAAAATGTTGTTTTTCACTTTGGAGTTAACGAAGGTAATGTTGTAATGAGAAATAATATTATACCTATTGATTTGAAGGACATGAATCTAATGCAGCCGAAAAGTGAAAAACATTCCAAAGAGTTCATAGAAAAAGCAACATGGCCCATAACGGAATATAAGTGGATAAGTAATAATAACGTTTTAATCCAAACCGCGGATATTCAAAATGCAGATTATGATTCACTTTTGAACTGGTATAAAAGTTCAAAACGTACAAAGAAAATTACCGTGATTTTTAAAGAAGATTAATTAGGGAGCATTTATTCAATGAAAAAAGGCTTATTTTCTCTACCCTTACAGCATCTTGTTTATCTTTTACTGCCTGTAATACAAACCACAGCCTACTATTAATAATGGATAGTACATTGTTACGGTATAGAGGTTACTCAAAAATAACCTCTATTTTTTCCTACTTTTTTAAATAAGGGATCGACGGCAACTCAGAATATTTCCGCTGTTATGGACAATAATCCCGCGAAAATTTGAGTTAATCCCGCCAAATCCAGTAATAATCCGGCGAAATCTTCCAATAATCCCGCCAAACCAAAAATGTCCCTACTGCATCACTGCATTTGGGACATTTCTATAAAAAATCTTCGACTGCTTTAGCTCCAACTTCCTTCAACTTTGTAGCGAATGTAGTATTTTTCAATTCCTCCATCGAAAGACAATGAGAGTCACAAATATCCTTTTCGACGACTGTAAGTATTTTTTGAATAAAATCCTGATCATAAATATAACAATTAATTTCAAGGTTTAAATATATACTTCTCCGATCAAAATTCGCCGTTCCGATTTGGCATATTTCTTCATCCACAATAATTATTTTCGCATGGTAAAATCCATTTAAATATTGATATACTTCTGCCCCCAACCCAATTAAGGCCCTAAGATAAAAAAAGGAAGCCTCTTTTACTAAGAAGTGGTCTGCTTTTTTGGGGACAATAATTCGAACTTTTACTCCTCTTTTCAAAGCATCCATTAATTTCCCTAAAATAGTCTTAGAGGGAATAAAATAGGGGGTGCCAATACATATTGATTCCTTTGCAGCTTCAATTAATTCACATACTGTATGTTCTAAGCGCAAGCCTTCTGTCGGTAAAAATTGATGTTGCATTTCCCCTGTTGGAAGTGCTGAGAAATATTTATCGTCTTTTTCAATAGGATTTTTTGTTGAGCGATTCCAATCTATTAGAAACTCATTTTGTAAATCATGAACGCTCTCACCGAAAATACGTAGGTGATAATCCCTCCATGGAGATAAAACAGGATCCTCATCGGTGTATTCCTTCCCAACATTATACCCGCCAACATATCCAATTTTACCGTCAATGACGGAAATTTTCCGATGGTTCCGTTGTTGCAGGGAGAAGAAGGGATATGGGAATTTCAACCGATTACTATAGGCAACATGTCCGCCTGCGTTTCTTATTTCCTTTATCAAAGATTTAGGGGTATTGTGGCTCCCCAGCCAATCTATCAACAGGCGAACTTCAACACCTTGCTTTGCTTTTTGTATCAGCAGCTGTAAAAAATTCTTACTGAACTGATCATCTTTTACAATATAAAATAAAATATGAATGCTTGATTGTGCATCATTTATATCAGCAAACAATAATGAGAAAAGATCTTTCCCATGTGTAATAAGATGTATATCACCTTTTCGTTTGGAATAGTCTCTAGAAGGGCTATTCTGGTGAAAATTTCTTCGGCCCATTTTATAATCCAGAATGCAGTACGCAACGATTAGAATAATGAATAAAATCAAAATAGAAACCCATATCATCATACTCTCTCCTCGGGGAGTCATAAAGTCTTACTATTATAGCCTAAAAGCGTGAGAATCATGAGGTAGATAGTATTTTCAAAAAGGGGAAAAAACATAATAGTATTTGCTATTATAAATTTTTAAAAAATATCGTAGAAACCTGTTGACTGAATGCTCATTCATTATATAATGTAAGTAAGCAACATTCAGAAAATTTTGGTGTTTCGAAGGGGTATTTCACCTTAGAGGGGAGTGTTTTCACAAAGATGAGTTGGTTATTGTGGGTGAATTGGATTGCATTTCTTTTTGTAACCGTTTACGCGATATCCTTGTTTGTGTATGTGGTCAAAACGAGGGTTCAATATATCAAACTAGGAAAAAAAGTAGAGTTTGATAAACGCATGAAGGAACGGATGCAAAAGATTTGGATCAACGTATTTGGTCAGAAAAAGCTTTTAAAGGATAAAAAAAGCGGGGCCATCCATGTAATGTTCTTCTACGGCTTTATTTTGGTGCAATTTGGAGCCATCGACTTTATTTGGAGAGGGTTAGCACCCGATTCTCATCTACCGCTTGGACCAATATATCCTGGCTTTACGTTTTTCCAAGAAATTGTTACGTTAGTTATTTTAGTAGCAACCTTCTGGGCATTTTATCGCCGTTATATCGAAAAATTAGTGCGATTGAAACGCGGGTTTAAATCAGGACTTGTCTTATTATTTATCGGTGGATTAATGATATCTGTTTTAGTTGGAAGCGGAATGGGCATCATTTGGCATGGTGAAGAATTGTCATGGACGGAGCCAATTGCATCCTGTATCGCTGCAGCGTTTGGATGGATCGGTGAAACAGCATCCATCATTATCTTCTATATTGCATGGTGGATTCATTTGATTTTCTTATTATCATTCCTAGTCTATGTTCCACAATCAAAACATGCACACTTAATTGCAGGACCGGCAAATGTATTCTTAAACCGTTTGGATGGTGTTGGAAAACTCAGTCCTATTAACTTTGAAGATGAATCCCAGGAATCGTTTGGGGTTGGAAAGATTGAGGATTTCAAACAACATCAACTAGTGGATTTATATGCTTGTGTGGAATGCGGTCGTTGTACTAATATGTGTCCTGCAACAGGGACAGGAAAAATGTTGTCTCCGATGGATTTAATCGTAAAGCTGAGAGACCATTTAACAAACTATGGAGCTGCAGTTACATCCAAGCAGCCGTGGGTACCGACTTTTGCTTTTTCTCATACAAAAGGAAATCAAATTGCATTAGCTAGTGGAGGCCAAGGAGCGGAGGAGTCTGCAGCAGCATTAAGCTACAGTCCAAGCCTAATTGGCGATATTATTACAGAAGAAGAAATCTGGGCTTGTACAACATGCCGTAACTGTGAAGATCAATGTCCAGTAATGAACGAGCATGTGGACAAAATCATCGACCTGCGTCGTTATCTTGTTTTAACAGAAGGAAAGATGAATCCGGATGCACAAAGAGCCATGCAAAACATTGAACGCCAAGGAAATCCATGGGGATTAAATCGCAAGGAACGTGAGAATTGGCGAGAAGCAAGAGAAGATGTACATGTTCCTACAGTGAAAGAAATGAAAAAAGCAGGCGAGGAATTTGAATATTTATTCTGGGTTGGCTCTATGGGATCCTTTGATAACAGAAGTCAAAAGATTGCTTTATCATTTGCAAAGCTGATGAACGAAGCGGGCGTGAAGTTCGCCATTTTAGGAAATAAAGAGAAAAACTCAGGAGATACGGCGCGCCGCTTAGGAAATGAGTTTTTATTCCAAGAACTTGCTGGGCAAAATATTGATGAGTTCCAGAAAAATGATGTGAAGAAAATTGTTACGATTGACCCTCATGCATATAACATTTTCAAGAAGGAATATCCTGATTTTGGTTTGGAAGCAGAGGTATATCATCATACAGAGCTTCTTCATCAATTATTGCAGGATGGCCGCCTTGTACCAAAATATGAGGTAAAGGAAACCATCACCTTCCACGATTCTTGTTATTTAGGTCGCTATAATGATGTGTATGATCCGCCTCGTGAAATTCTAAAATCATTGCCGGGAGTTAAGCTTGTGGAAATGGAACGCAATCGCGAAACAGGAATGTGCTGCGGCGCAGGCGGGGGATTAATGTGGATGGAAGAGGACACAGGTCATCGTATTAATGTTGCAAGGACAGAGCAAGCATTGGCGGTGAATCCATCTGTCATCAGCTCTGGATGTCCGTACTGTTTGACAATGCTATCAGATGGTACAAAAGCAAAAGAAGTCGAAGATACCGTCAAAACATATGACGTGGCAGAGCTTCTTGAAAAGGCCGTTTGCGGTGAACCTGAACAAACAACCGTAGCCTCATAAAT
The DNA here is from genome assembly GCF_038008735.1 of Margalitia sp. FSL K6-0131. Classification (NCBI taxonomy): domain Bacteria; kingdom Bacillati; phylum Bacillota; class Bacilli; order Caryophanales; family Bacillaceae; genus Heyndrickxia; species Margalitia sp. FSL K6-0131. The sequence continues at coordinate 5,309,648 of NZ_JBBOZS010000001.1, read as the reverse complement.
AATTTCGCAAAATTTTATTAAAATATTTCAACTTTTACTATTAATCATATATTATAGAATTATAAAAATTGTTAAAGGGACTTTCGATGTCCCTTTTCTATTCATTCTTAGCCGAGCGAGCGTTCAGTCAATATGACGAAAGCGATTTTAAGCAAATCAATGCTTCGTATTTCACAGGATGAAAGCGGTTACTATCGTGAATCTCAAAGTAATATAAAATTCGAAGTGAAGTTAGGAGCTGTCTAGCTCCAGCACCTACGCTTTTCTATTAGGAGGAGATTAAAGTGACAAGAACAGTGATTCTAAGTGGCGCGAGAACACCTTTTGGCAAGTTTGGCGGCGGTTTAAGTTCCTTAACAGCTACGCAATTAGGTGGTATAGCAGTTAAGGAAGCATTACAACGGGCTAATGTTCAACCGGAAGAAGTGCAAGAAGTCATTTTAGGTACTGTTTTACAAGGCGGTCAAGGGCAAATCCCTTCAAGACAGGCTGCAAGAGAAGCCGGAATACCTTGGGAAGTAAAGACGGAAACCATTAATAAGGTTTGTGCATCAGGAATGAGAAGTGTCACTCTAGCGGATCAAATTATCCGTGCCGGGGATGAGGAGTTAATAGTTGCCGGTGGAATGGAATCGATGTCGAATGCGCCATATATTCTTCCAAAAGCACGATGGGGAATGAGAATGGGGGATGCAGCACTTCAGGATTTAATGCTTCATGATGGTTTAACATGTAGTTTCAGCGGGGTTCATATGGGGACCTACGGAAACAATACAGCGGAAGAATTCGAGATTACGAGAGAAGAACAGGATAAGTGGGCGTATAGGAGTCATCAACGGGCCGTTACAGCGATTGAAAAAGGGGTATTTGCTGAAGAAATCATACCTGTAACCATCCACGGGCGCAAAGGGGACCCGATTGTTGTTAAGGATGATGAGGCACCTAGAAAAGATACCTCGGTTGAGAAACTGGCCAAATTATCTCCAGCTTTTGATAAGAATGGAACGATAACTGCGGGAAATGCACCTGGTGTCAATGATGGAGCTGCAGCACTGGTGTTAATGAGTGAGGAAAGAGCACAGAAAGAGGGACGGGAACCACTTGCTTATATCTTAGGTCACACTGCTATTGCGACGGAAGCGAAGGATTTTCCGCAAACACCTGGATTAGTCATTAACGCGCTTTTAAAGAAAACAGGTAAAACAGTGGATGATATTGATTTGTTTGAAATTAATGAAGCATTTGCCGCGGTTTCATTGGCAAGCAGTAAAATTGCGAATATCGATTCGGAAAAGGTAAATGTTAATGGCGGAGCCGTTGCACTTGGGCATCCGATTGGTGCAAGCGGTGCAAGAATTATTTTAACACTCGCGTACGAGTTAAAAAGACGCGGCGGTGGAATTGGAATAGCTGCCATTTGCTCCGGAGGCGGTCAAGGCGACGCTATTATGATAGAGGTTAAGTAGAGGGAGGTCCTACAATGAATATTAAAACAGTAATGGTAATTGGTGCCGGACAAATGGGATCAGGAATTGCCCAGGTTTGTGCGCAGGCCGGATATAAAGTCATTTTAAATGATTTAAAGGATGAATTTGTGGAAAAAGGTTTAGGTGTTATTTCTAAAAATCTCTCCCGTCAGGTGCAGAAAGAAAGAATCACGGAGGACGAAAAAAATAACATTCTATCTAATCTGGTAAAATCTACGAATCTAGGAGATGCGAAAGAAGCAGATATTGTGATTGAAGCAGCAGTCGAAAACATGAATATCAAAGCAAAAATTTTCGCCGACTTGGATCAAATTGCACCAGAGCATACGATTTTGGCTTCTAACACTTCATCACTGCCAATTACCGAAATTGCTGCCGCGACAAAGCGTCCGGAAAAAGTAATTGGTATGCATTTCATGAATCCAGTGCCTGTCATGAAGCTGGTGGAAATCATCCGTGGGCTTGCAACAGCAGATGAAGTATATCAAGTTATTGAAGATATGACAAAGACACTGAACAAGGTACCGGTCGAGGTTAATGATTTTCCGGGCTTCGTTTCCAATCGTGTCCTCATGCCAATGATCAATGAAGCAATTTATACATTATACGAAGGAGTAGCTACCAAGGAAGCAATCGACGAGGTCATGAAGCTTGGGATGAACCATCCGATGGGACCACTTACTCTTGCTGACTTCATTGGGCTGGATACATGTCTTTATATTATGGAGACCCTGCATGAAGGGTTTGGGGATGATAAATACAGACCTTGTCCACTTTTAAGAAAATACGTTAAAGCAGGTTGGTTAGGCAAGAAAACAGGACGCGGATTTTATATTTATGACTAATGAAGAGATTGATAGGTGTAATACCGAACAAAGGGGTGACAGGGATGGATTTGCATTTTACAGAAGAGCAAATCATGATGAGAAACATGGTTCGTGATTTTGCCGAAGACGAAATTGTCCCTTTTATTGAAAGAATGGAAAGTGGTGATTTCCCGAGAGAAATCCTCCGTAAAATGGGGGAACTTGGTTTGATGGGGATTATCGTGCCAGAAGAGTATGGCGGATCAGGCATGGATTATATGTCATATATTATTGCGTTACATGAGATTTCCAAAGTTAGTGCAACAATAGGGGTTATTCTTTCCGTACACACATCTGTGGGCACAAGCCCAATCCTTTATTTTGGTACGGAGGAGCAGAAGCAAAAATATGTTCCGAAGCTTGCATCGGGGGAATATCTTGGGGCATTTTGCTTAACAGAGGCAAATGCAGGTTCGGATGCTAGAAGCCTTCGAACAAAAGCGGTCAAACAAGGGGATTATTATATATTAAATGGCTCGAAAATGTTTATTACTAATGGCGGTGAGGCAGATATCTACATTGTGTTTGCTAAAACCGGTCAGACGGAAGTCACTGCTTTTATTGTGGAAAAGGATACTCCAGGGCTAATTATCGGAAAAGATGAGCATAAAATGGGGCTATCTGGATCAAGAACGGTACAACTCACTTTTGAGGACATGAAAGTTCCTGTAGAGAATCGATTAGGCGAAGAGGGGCAAGGCTATAAAATTGCCATGTACAACCTGGATAGCGGCCGTATTGGAATCGCTACCCAAGCTCTTGGGATAGCTGATGCAGCATTTGAAAAGGCAGTTGAATATGCCAAGGAGCGCAAACAATTTGGTAAGCCAATTGCTGCTCAACAAGGAGTTGGCTTTAAGCTGGCGGATATGGCAACAAGTGTAGAGGCAGCGAAATTACTCGTATATCGGGCTGCAAATCTTCGGACAGAAGGACTTCCTTGTGGAAAGGAAGCATCCATCGCAAAGTTATTTGCCTCGCGTACCGCTGTAGAAGTAACAACAGAAGCAATCCAAGTGTTTGGAGGCTACGGATATACAAAGGATTATCCTGTAGAAAGGCTTTTCCGGGATGCAAAAATCACCGAGATATATGAAGGTACAAGTGAAATTCAACGCATTGTTATTAGCAAATATTTAGTCTAGGAGGAATACAAGGTGAATTTTAAACTATCTGAAGAACATGAAATGATTCGAAAAATGGTCCGTGATTTTGCAGAAAACGAAGTAGCTCCAACAGCTGCAGAACGTGATGAAGAGGAACGCTTTGATCGTGAAATCTTCGATAAAATGGCGGAATTAGGACTAACAGGTATTCCTTGGCCGGAGGAGTATGGCGGTATTGGCAGTGATTATTTGGCTTATTGTATTGCGGTAGAAGAGTTATCAAGAGTCTGTGCATCAACTGGTGTAACACTTTCCGCTCATACCTCCTTGGCAGGCTGGCCAATTTTCAAATTTGGATCGGAAGAACAAAAGCAAAAATATTTGCGTCCAATGGCAGAAGGCAAGAAAATCGGCGGTTATGGCTTAACGGAACCGGGATCAGGATCTGATGCTGGCGGCATGAGAACGACAGCACGTCTGGAAGGAGATCATTATGTACTGAACGGTTCAAAAATCTTCATTACCAATGGCGGGGTTGCAGATATCTATGTTGTATTTGCGTTAACAGATCCATCCTCTAAGCATAAAGGTACCAGTGCCTTTATTATCGAATCCGATTTCAAAGGTTTCTCCGTGGGAAAGAAAGAGAAGAAACTAGGAATTCGTTCATCGCCAACAACAGAAATTATTTTTGAAGATTGTATTGTACCAAAGGAAAACCTTCTAGGAGAAGAGGGAGATGGGTTTAAGATAGCGATGATGACCTTAGATGGCGGACGGAATGGTATTGCTGCTCAAGCAGTAGGTATTGCACAAGGGGCACTAGATGCAGCAGTTGCTTATGCAAAGGAACGCCATCAATTTGGCAAACCAATTGTTGCGAATCAAGGGGTATCTTTTAAACTAGCAGATATGGCAACAAATGTGGAAGCATCTCGTTTATTAACCTATCAAGCTGCATGGTTAGAATCGAATGGATTACCATATGGAAAAGAATCGGCAATGTCGAAGCTTTTTGCGGGGGATACAGCAATGAAAGTGACAACAGAAGCCGTTCAGGTATTTGGCGGATATGGTTATACAAAAGACTATCCAGTAGAAAGATTTATGCGTGATGCGAAAATTACTCAAATCTATGAAGGTACACAAGAGATTCAAAGATTAGTTATTTCACGAATGCTAACAAAGTAATGGGGAGATTTACTTTTTCACGGTCAAAAAGGGGATTTTAATATATTACGAAGATTATCTTAAGTATGGATTTTGTCTAGTTCCAGGTGAAATTTGCACTTCAAATTTTACTCGGTGAAAATGGTAGTTCAATTTTCAATAGCTCGTGAACTACCTCAGCACTGTTTCCTTTATCTCAGTCGAAGACTACGAAATCCATACGCCGATGGTCAAGGCGCTTACATTTTTCTAAAAAGGAGGCGGGTTAATGGTAGTGAATAAAAAACGAACGGTCCATGCCTCTGTGAAAGACGAACGTTTAGTAAAAATGCGTAGAAATCAAATGATTCGAGGGGCAGTAGCTCTTTTTAAACAAAAGGGCTTCCACCGAACCACAACACGGGAAATTGCCCAAGCTGCGGGATTCAGCATTGGAACATTATATGAATATATTCGAACAAAAGAGGATGTTTTATATTTAGTTTGTGATAGCATCTATGACCAGGTACGGGAGCGTTTGCAGGGAATGGATGTAGACAAGGGGACATTGGAAAGTCTGAAACTGGGGATTGCTCATTATTTTAAAATCATGGATGAAATGCAGGATGAAGTTCTCGTTATGTATCAGGAAGCAAAGTCATTATCCAAGGATGCACTTCCATATGTTTTAAAAAAGGAATTGGAAATGGTCGGGATGTTTGAAACGATTATTAGACGCTGCATTGACAATGGCGAGCTTGTAATGGATGACGAACATATCGATTTATTGTCCCATAATATCTTTGTGCAAGGGCAAATGTGGGGCTTCAGAAGATGGGCATTAGCAAAAAATTATACCATTGATGATTATATTAAAGTGCAAACAGATTTGCTTTTTACAGGTATTGAACAATATCAAACACAACTGTGAACAGGGGGATGAAAATGAGCACAGTTCAAATTTATCGGCCAAAACATGCGGTTCGTTTTGTTACAGCATCAAGCCTTTTCGATGGTCATGATGCCTCCATCAATATCATGCGGAGAATTTTGCAGTCAAGCGGAGCAGAGGTTATCCATCTTGGCCATAACCGATCTGTAGAAGAGGTCGTAAATGCCGCAATCCAAGAGGATGTTCAAGGAATTGCGATTTCTTCGTATCAAGGGGGACATGTCGAATATTTTAAATACATGTATGATTTATTGAAAGAAAGAGGAGCTTCCCATATCCGTATTTATGGCGGCGGAGGCGGGGTTATTATTCCACGTGAAATAAAAGAATTACATGATTATGGAATCTCCTGGATTTTTTCTCCCGATGATGGAAGGAAATATGGCCTTCAAGGGATGATTAATATCATGCTGGAGGAATGCGACCATCCTACTCTAACCGGTTCTTTACAGGAAGAGATAGAAAAGCTGCAAGCCGGAAATATCAATGCGGTCGCGAAGCTTATCACTATTGCTGAAAATCAATTAGATTTAAAAGATGAGGCTGCAACAGCTGTTGAAAGTGCTCTTCTTGAATTGAAAAATGTTTCGTCCAAGTCTCCGGTAATCGGAATAACCGGTACAGGGGGAGCGGGTAAAAGCTCTTTGACGGATGAATTAATTCGTCGTTTCCTAAACGAAATACCTGAAAAAAGAGTTGCGATTCTATCTATTGATCCGACAAAACAAAAAACGGGTGGCGCATTACTAGGGGATAGAATTCGTATGAATGCTATTTTTAACTCACGTGTATATATGAGAAGCTTGGCAACCCGCGGTTCAAGAACCGAGCTATCCCTTGCAATAAAGGATGCCATTAATATAGTAAAAGCGGCAGGATTTGACCTTATCATCGTGGAAACAAGTGGAATCGGGCAAGGTGATGCTGAAATTACGGAGATTTGCGATATCTCGATGTATGTCATGACAAGTGAGTTTGGAGCCCCTTCCCAATTGGAAAAAATCGATATGATTGATTATGCCGATCTTATCGTCATTAATAAATTTGAACGCCAAGGATCAGAAGATGCTAGAAGCCAGGTTCGCAAGCAGTATCAACGCAGTCATCTGCTATTTGATCAAGAACTGAAAAAGATGCCTGTCTACGGTACCATTGCAAGTCAATTTAATGATCCGGGAACGAATGCGCTTTTTGCCGCACTTATTGAAAAAGTAAATGAAAAAATGGGCTTTAATTGGGAAGTGTCATTTTCAAAGGATGCAAAGGTTGAAAAGCAAAATGTCATTATTCCGAATAGCAGAAGATATTATTTGAGGGAGATTTCTGATACCGTAAGAAATTATCATAAAAAAGCGAAAGAGCAAGTCCAGTTTGCAAGGAAGTTATTCCAATTAGAGGGTGCAATTGCAGCAGCAAAAGAAACCGGATTAAATCAAGAAATTATTTCACCGCTTGAAGTATTAAAACAGGATACTGAAGAAAAACTCACGACGGAATCAAAAAAAATATTAAAAAACTGGCAGGAACTTAAAGAAAAATATGCAGGTGATCAATTTATCACGAGAATACGTGATAAAGAAATTGTAACAGAACTAAAAACAACCAGCTTATCTGGTCTTAAAATTCCTAAGGTAGCCCTGCCAAAATACGAGGATTACGGAGAAATTTTAGGCTGGGTGTATAGAGAAAATGTTCCTGGTTCCTTTCCTTTTACAGCAGGAGTATTTCCGTTTAAGCGTGAAGGCGAGGATCCAAAAAGGCAATTTGCTGGAGAAGGAACTCCGGAAAGAACAAACCGAAGATTTCATTACTTATCTAAGGATGACTCTGCAAAACGTTTAAGTACAGCATTTGACTCTGTTACTTTATATGGGGAAGATCCTGATTATCGTCCAGACATTTATGGAAAAGTTGGAGAATCAGGGGTAAGTATTTGTACACTGGATGATATGAAGAAGCTGTATGCTGGATTTGATCTTTGTCACCCATCCACATCGGTTTCTATGACGATTAATGGACCTGCGCCAATCATTTTAGCAATGTTTATGAATACTGCCATCGACCAACAAGTGAAAAGAAAAGAAGAGGAACTTGGCCGGTTAGTGACACCCCAAGAATTTGCTGAAATAAAAGAGCAGACATTACAGGTAGTACGAGGAACGGTGCAAGCGGATATTTTAAAAGAAGATCAAGGGCAAAATACATGTATTTTTTCTACTGAATTTGCCCTAAGAATGATGGGTGATATTCAGCAATACTTTATTGATCATAAAGTACGCAACTATTATTCCGTCTCGATCTCTGGTTACCATATCGCGGAAGCTGGAGCTAATCCAATTTCACAGCTTGCTTTTACATTGGCAAATGGCTTTACCTATGTAGAATATTATTTAAGTCGCGGTATGAATATTAACGACTTTGCACCAAATCTATCTTTCTTTTTCTCCAATGGTCTGGACCCAGAGTACTCCGTGATTGGAAGGGTAGCAAGGAGAATTTGGGCAATCGTTATGAGAGATAAATATGGAGCAAATGAGCGCAGCCAGAAATTGAAATATCATATTCAAACCTCCGGCCGGTCCTTACATGCTCAGGAGATTGATTTTAATGATATTCGTACAACGCTGCAAGCATTAATGGCTATCCATGATAATTGTAATTCTCTTCATACAAATGCATATGATGAAGCCATTACGACACCGACTGAGGAATCGGTAAGACGGGCAATGGCCATTCAAATGATTATTACAAAGGAACACGGTTTAACGAAAAATGAAAATCCATTACAAGGTTCCTTTATTATTGAAGAATTAACAGACCTAGTAGAAGAAGCCGTCCTTCAAGAATTTGAGAGAATTAATGATCGCGGCGGAGTTCTTGGCGCTATGGAAACCCAATATCAACGTGGCAAGATCCAGGAAGAATCCATGTTTTATGAAATGAAGAAACACACTGGCGAGCTGCCAATTATTGGGGTTAATACTTATTTAAATCCAAACCCTCCTTCCGAGGAAGAGATGAATAATATTGAACTTGCCCGTGCAACTACCGAAGAAAAAGAAACACAAATCCGCAACCTTCATGATTTCCAAGAACGGAATAATGACAAAGTAGAGGATGCGTTAAAGAAACTAAAACAAACAGCAGTGAATAACGGTAACATCTTTACAGAATTAATGGAAACGGTAAAAGTGGCAAGTCTTGGACAAATTACCCAAGCGCTTTACGAAGTTGGCGGACAGTATAGAAGAAATATGTAGGTAAGTATCAAAATAGCTCTGATTAAAAAGACAGGGCTATTTTGTTTCTAAAAAAAATTGCCTACGTCTAGTGCAAGCAGCCATCGGCTAGCGGATTTCTACGTCTCCTCGCCACGATAAGTCAACATCACCTCAGCACGGTTTCCTTTATCTCGAGGTGAGCGACTACGAAATCCGTACGCCGATGAGCAAGGCGCTTTCGCATTTGTATATTGCATATGACTAAAAAACAGGTAAAATGAATATTGAATTATTATATAAACTAATGAATATTAATCGTGTACATACATACTCTTAGTGGAAAAAAGATAACCAAATGACATGGAAAGGGCACCCTTGCTAGCATAATTGTTATAAATTTGTTTATAATGGTAAATATGTATTTTGCCCTAATGATGTTTTTTGCCTTTTTTCACTCTAATGAGTGTAAATATAGAAAGGGAGTGCGAAGTTGAGTTTACAGCAATTATCTAAAGAAGATTTAAAAGAAATGTCTCTTATCGAGCTTGCCTACCAGCTAATGGAGGAAAAAAAACAAGCCTATGCATTTTCAGATTTAATAGAAGAAATAGCAACTCTGCTTGAATTATCACAAGATGAAATTCGTTCACGTATGGTTCAGTTTTACACAGATTTAAATATTGACGGTCGTTTTCTTAGCTTAGGTGAAAATCGTTGGGGATTAAGAATTTGGTATCCATATGATCAAATTGATGAAGAAATAGCACCGGCTGTTAAGTCTAAAAAGAAAAAGGCTAAAAAGGCTTATGAAGAAGACGATGATGATCTTGAATTAATGGATGATGATCTAGACTACGATGATTTAGATGATTTTGAAGACGAAGATTTAATCGATGATGAGGATGAAGACGAAGAAGATGATGACTTCGTGGATCTAGACGAAGAAGATGATGATGCATTTGAAGAAGATGAAGATTTAATCGGTGAGGATGAATACGACCTTGATGTCGACGATGATGATATAGATGAGGAAGAAGAGGAAGAGGAAGAAGAATTTGATGAGGAAGAAGAAGATAAATAATCCACTTGACTTCTTTCATTTAGACAGGTAGTATTTTATTTGGGCTCCTTACAAAAGGAACTGAAAATATATAAACTATGCTCCCCTTGCATTTATTGCGATAGGGGGCTTTTTTTGTTTTTATGAAGGTTTTGCTCGTAAGCACACTCCTTTACTCACTTTAATTGTGCGAAAATGAGGAAGGAAAAGTATCAAAATTATTACATGAGGAACAATAATTTTTGACCAGAAGGGGGAAAAATTGTGACAAAATACATCTTTGTAACAGGCGGTGTCGTTTCTTCTTTAGGAAAAGGAATCACTGCAGCATCATTAGGAAGGCTACTTAAAAATCGGGGTTTAACCGTAACCATTCAAAAATTTGACCCCTATATTAATGTTGACCCTGGAACCATGAGCCCTTATCAACATGGGGAAGTCTTTGTAACGGATGATGGTGCGGAAACAGATTTGGATTTAGGGCACTATGAGCGTTTTATCGATATTAACGTTACAAAATATAGCAGTGTAACAACAGGTAAGGTATACTCCGAAGTTTTGAGAAAAGAGAGACGTGGAGAATATTTAGGTGGGACGGTTCAAGTTATCCCTCATATAACTAACGAAATTAAAAGCAGAGTATTTCGTGCAGGTGAAGTTACGAATGCTGATGTGGTTATTACTGAAATTGGCGGTACTGTTGGCGATATCGAATCACTGCCATTCCTTGAAGCAATTCGCCAAATTAAAAGTGATATCGGCCGTGAAAATGTAATGTATATCCATTGTACATTGGTACCATTCATCAAAGCAGCTGGTGAGATGAAGACAAAGCCTACCCAACACAGTGTAAAAGAACTGCGTAGCTTAGGGATCCAACCAAATATTATAGTTGTAAGAACGGAAATGCCAATTTCACAGGATATGAAAGATAAAATTGCCTTGTTCTGTGATATTGATCCAAAGGCTGTTATCGAATGTCGAGATGCCGATACATTATACTCCATTCCACTAGCCCTGCAAGACCAAAAACTGGATCAAATTGTTTGCGATCATTTGAAGATTCAATGTCCGGAAGCTGATATGACCGAATGGATTCAGCTAGTTGAAAGAGTACGAAACTTAAAGAAATCAACAAGAATCGCTTTGGTCGGAAAATATGTTGAGTTGCAGGATGCTTATCTTTCAGTGGTGGAAGCATTAAAGCATGCAGGTTACACGTATGATGCGGATGTTGACATTGATTGGATTAATGCCGAGCATGTAACCGCAGAAAATGTAAATGAATTACTAAAAGATGCAGATGGAGTATTAGTGCCTGGCGGTTTTGGTGATCGTGGAGTGGAAGGGAAAATCCTTGCGATTCAATTTGCTCGAGAAAATAAAGTTCCTTTCCTAGGTATTTGTTTAGGTATGCAGCTTGCTTCCATTGAATTTGCGCGTAACGTACTTGGATTAAAAGGAGCACATTCTGCAGAAATTGATCCAACAACAAAATATCCAATTATCGATCTATTGCCTGAGCAAAAGGAAATTGAAGATCTAGGCGGTACATTAAGATTAGGCTTATATCCATGCAGAATAGAAAAGGATACAAAGGCATTTGATGTATATGGAAATGAAATTGTCTACGAAAGACATCGTCATCGTTATGAATTTAATAATCATTACCGTCAAGCTATGGAGGATGAAGGTTTTGTATTCTCAGGAACAAGCCCAAATGGACGTTTAATTGAAATTATCGAATTAAAAGACCATCCATGGTTCGTTGCTTCACAATTTCATCCGGAATTTACATCAAGACCAACAAGACCACAACCATTGTTCCGCGGATTTATCGAAGCTACACTAAATAATAAGTAGCACGAAAAGGATAGGAAAATCTATTTCCTATCCTTTTTTTCCTTAAATACTATCTTCCAGGTACTCAGACATAATCTCATCTAATTGAAATTTTATACAATGATAAATAAAAAGCCCTGCTAATGCAGATGGAAATCCGACTCGATCACCAGTTTCTGAAGGCAGCATTGGTTTTAGTAAATTCGTATTGATATGCACATCTGCCAGGTCTGCTAAATCTTCTGTATCACTTTTTACCTTACCTGCAACGGATGCAAATGGAATATCTTTTTCTTTTAATTCTTTCCCCAGTAAAATTGCCTCTTCATCGGTTGTAAAACGTGAAATGATCAATACACGGTCAGCATCTGTTAAGTCTTTTGCATGTTGAAAAGGGGTGGCATAATTTAAAGGCTCGGCTCCAAAAAATGCTTCCTTGCAAACCGCTTCCATTTCGTTAAAACCTTTTAAATAAATTTTCCCTTCACCTATGGCTGCTTGAGCCAAAAGCCTTGCAGTATCCTCGATAGTTTCTTCTTCTTTTTCAAATATTCTTTGCTGTAATCCATTTAATTGCGTTAAAAACATTTTCAACAAGGTTTAAACACACCTTTCTAATGGGTATAAATCAATGGTTTTTCCAAATGTTGAGCGCAGGTTTTTTCTGCTTATCCACCAACATTTTTTACGTTTTTTATATATTTAAGTCGATTTTCGTAGAGATTGTTGCTTTCACTCTTTATGCAAATACTAAAACAGTATAGATTCTCGGGTTCTCTACTGAAAAAAGGAAATATAAGCAGGAAAATTTATGTGGTTTTTACTAAAAAAAGCAACAATTTTTAGGAAATTAGTTTAATCCAAATATAGATTGAATAGCATTTAAGATTTAGCAGGAATAATCCATATTTAAATAGAACTATACTTAGAAGAATAATACAATTAATATCATAAGACAAAGTGAAATATTTAAATTAAGAGTGGGGGGAGAGTTAATTAGGCTTTAAATAAAACGATATACATATGTTGAACAGCGAAATACCGGGTGAAAATAGCCAAGGCTTAAGAAAACAATTAAGGAAGACCATACATATTTTTAACAGGAATAACAGGGGGTAAGAAAATGGGTGAAGGGAAAGAAAAAATACTGATTGTAGATGACCAGTTCGGCATTCGTATTCTGCTTAATGAAGTCCTGCAAAAGGAAGGTTATCGTACATTCCAAGCAGCCAATGGTGTACAAGCACTAGATATAACGGAAAAACATTCGCCTGACCTTGTGCTTTTGGATATGAAAATCCCTGGAATGGATGGTATTGAAATCTTAAAAAGAATGAGAAAAATTGATCCAGATATAAGAGTCATCATTATGACCGCCTACGGAGAATTAGACATGATTCAAGAGGCAAGGGACTTAGGTGCACTTACGCATTTTGCTAAGCCATTTGATATTGATGATATTCGTTCGGCTGTAAGGAATTACCTGCCATTAAAAAAATAAAAAGGTGAACTATTGATTGCGCATTTGTTTTATGTAACAAAAGTAAATATTTTAAATTTTACTTCTTCAAAAATTGAGTATTGCCTATTGGTAAAAAATGCGGTAGTTTGATATGATGAAATTGCCGTATAAACCTGTATGAAGTCAAAATGTTTGTGAATGATAATGATGAGAACATATACTTACACATTTTGATAAATCTGAAGGAGGAAATCATTATGCCATTAGTTTCTATGAAAGAAATGCTTATTAAAGCAAAAGATGGCCATTATGCAGTTGGTCAATTTAATATTAATAACTTAGAGTTTACTCAGGCTATTCTTTTGGCTGCCCAAGAAGAAAATTCACCAGTAATCCTTGGCGTTTCAGAAGGTGCTGGTAAATATATCGGAGGGTTTAAAACAGTTGTAAAAATGGTCGAAGGTTTAATGGAAGACTATAAAATTACTGTCCCTGTTGCGATTCACTTAGATCATGGTTCTAGCTTTGATAAATGTAAAGAAGCAATCGATGCTGGTTTTACTTCTGTCATGATTGATGCTTCACACCATCCGTTTGATGAAAATGTAGAGATTACTTCTAAGGTAGTGGAATACGCTCATTCAAAAGGTGTTTCTGTTGAGGCAGAGCTTGGAACTGTAGGTGGACAAGAAGATGATGTAGTAGGTGGAATCATCTATGCTGATCCTAAAGAATGTCAAGAGTTAGTACAACGAACTGGTATTGATACTCTTGCTCCTGCTCTTGGATCCGTTCATGGTCCTTATAAAGGGGAACCAAACCTAGGATTTAAAGAAATGGAAGAAATCGGTGCAGCAACTGGCCTTCCACTAGTTCTTCATGGTGGAACTGGAATTCCTACAAAAGATATTCAAAAAGCAATTTCTTTAGGAACTGCAAAAATTAACGTTAATACTGAAAACCAAATTGCTTCTGCAAAACGTGTTCGTGAAGTATTAGCCGCAGATACGGAAATGTATGATCCACGTAAATACTTAGGACCTGCACGTGATGCAATTAAAGAAACAGTTATCGGTAAAATTCGTGAATTTGGTTCATCTAACAAAGCATAATAAAATTTTTAACATAAACTATACAGCAGCAGAATAAACATCAATGAGAAACCGCCTTTATAAAAGGGCGGTTTCCGTTTATTATTAGAAAAGCGAAAGCGCTTTTGTCATCTGTGTATGGATGAGTGAAATTCGCACTTCAAATTTTACCTACGCAGTCGCAGGCTCAAGATAAAGGAAACATTACGAGGGAAGAGTCGATGTTGACTTATCGTAGGGAGAAACCGTAGAAATCCACTAGATGATAGGCGCTGTAGCTAGACAATAGAAAAGTAAAAAATAAGGAGTGATAAAAATGAAGTTTTTCATCGATACAGCAAATATGAAAGAAATTGAAATGGCATATGAATTGGGAATTATTGCAGGAGTTACTACCAATCCCTCTTTAGTCGCAAAAGAAAATGTCTCGTTTGAAGATAGGTTGAAGGAAATTACAGCGTTGGTTTCAGGCTCTGTTAGCGCTGAGGTTATTGCGCTTGATGCAGAAGGGATGATTAAAGAGGGAAGAGAGCTTGCGAAAATTGCACCAAATATAACAATTAAAGTTCCAATGACACCTGAAGGCTTAAAAGCAGTACATACCTTTTCTAAAGAAGGTATTAAAACAAATGTTACCTTAATTTTCAGTGCTAACCAAGCATTAATGGCTGCTAGAGCGGGTGCATCCTATGTCTCACCATTTCTTGGCCGCTTAGATGATATAGGTCAAAGTGGTGTTGAGCTAGTTGGTGCCATTGCGGAAATTTTTGCAATTCATGATATAAATACAGAAATTATCGCCGCTTCTATTCGTCATCCACAACACATAACAGAAGCTGCTTTAGCAGGTGCTCATATTGCGACAGTACCTTATAAAGTAATTATGCAGATGTTTCACCATCCATTAACTGATAAGGGGATTGAATCCTTTTTAAACGATTGGAATAATCGTAAATAAACCAAGCTCCTTTTCAAAAATTGGAAAGTGTTAGAAAATACCAAATAAATATCAAAAATTTTTTACATGTTTTTCGAAAATTAGTTTATACTAACAACGATACTGTCTTTTTATTGAAAATATTATTGGAAATAAAATCCATTTATTAATAAAAACCATGGAAGGGAGTTTAAAATGGAAAAGCTTAAAATTGCAGGGGGATACCCACTAAAAGGAACGATAAAGGTTAGTGGGGCAAAAAATAGTGCAGTTGCCTTAATACCTGCTACTATTTTGGCGGAATCCCCTGTAACGATCGAAGGACTACCCGATATTTCTGATGTACAAATTTTGAAGTCACTATTAGAAGAAATTGGTGGGAACGTAACATTTGAAAATGGCGACATGATGGTAGATCCACGTTCAATGGTTTCCATGCCGCTTCCAAATGGTAAAGTAAAAAAATTACGTGCTTCTTATTATTTAATGGGTGCGATGCTTGGCAGATTTAAAAAGGCGGTTATTGGGCTGCCTGGAGGATGCCATTTGGGCCCACGGCCAATAGACCAGCATATTAAGGGATTTGAAGCCTTAGGAGCAAAAATCACCAATGAACAAGGTGCCATTTATTTGCGCGCGGATGAATTGAGAGGTGCCCGTATTTATTTGGATGTTGTCAGTGTAGGTGCAACGATTAATATTATGCTGGCTGCTGTTAAAGCAAAAGGAAAGACCATTATTGAAAATGCGGCAAAGGAACCTGAAATTATTGATGTGGCAACCCTTTTGACCAATATGGGAGCAAAAATCAAAGGTGCAGGTACAGATGTCATCCGTATTGAAGGGGTAGAAAGTCTTACTGGCTGCAAACACACTATTATTCCTGATCGTATCGAAGCCGGTACATATATGATTTTAGGTGCTGCTGTTGGAGAAGGAGTCTTAATAGATAATGTGATTCCACATCATATGGAGTCATTAATTGCAAAATTAAGAGAGATAGGTATACCTATAGAAACTGGCGACGAACAAATTTACATTGGAAAAGGGGAACAATTAAAGGCTGTTGATATAAAAACATTAGTCTACCCCGGATTTCCAACTGATTTACAGCAACCATTTACTTCTTTGTTAACAAGAGCAGAAGGATCAGCGGTTGTCACCGATACCATTTATTCGGCTAGATTTAAACATATTGATGAATTAAGAAGAATGAATGCGAATATTAAAGTCGAAGGCAGAGCAGCTATTGTGAATGGCCCCGTTACCTTACAAGGAGCAAAAGTGAAGGCCAGCGATCTGCGTGCAGGTGCAGCACTCGTAATTGCTGGGCTGATGGCAGAGGGAATAACCGAGGTTACCGGACTTGAACATATTGATAGAGGATATAGCAATCTAGTTGAAAAGTTAAATGGTTTAGGCGCTACCATTTGGCGCGAGAAAATGACAGAAGAAGAAATTGAACAGCTTAAAAATTAATGATGGATTAACCCCTACTATTTAGGTTAAATGGTATAACACATTCAGGGATTATTGTGATATAATAAATAAGTGAATGTGATATACTATTTATCGAATTAAAAATAATAATAATAATAATAAATCTTTTTATGTAGTAGGGGGAAAAATCGATGGAACGAAGTTTATCTATGGAACTTGTTCGTGTAACAGAAGCAGCCGCACTTGCCTCTGCAAGATGGATGGGCCGCGGCAAAAAGCCTGAAGCTGACGATGCAGCAACAAGCGCGATGAGGGATGTATTTGATACAATTCCGATGAAGGGGACAGTTGTCATTGGAGAAGGAGAAATGGACGAGGCTCCAATGCTATATATTGGTGAGAAACTAGGTACCGGTTACGGTCCGCGTGTGGATGTGGCAGTTGACCCACTAGAAGGAACAAATATTGTGGCTTCAGGTGGATGGAATGCATTAGCGGTATTAGCGGTTGCAGACCATGGAAACTTACTTCACGCACCAGATATGTATATGGAAAAGATAGCTGTTGGGCCTGAAGCGGTTGGCCAAATTGATATTAATGCTCCTATTATCGATAATTTGAAAGCAGTTGCAAAAGCGAAAAATAAAGATATTGAAGATGTAGTGGCAACAGTATTAAACCGTCCAAGACATGAACATATCATTGCCCAGCTGCGTGAGGCGGGTGCAAGAATTAAATTGATTAATGATGGGGATGTAGCTGGTGCTATCAATACTGCGTTTGATCATACAGGTGTAGACATATTATTTGGTTCAGGTGGAGCACCAGAAGGAGTTATTGCTGCGGTAGCATTGAAATGTCTCGGCGGTGAAATCCAAGGCAGACTTCTTCCGCAAAATGACACTGAAGTAGAACGTTGTAAAGGCATGGGGCTAGATATTCATAAGGTTTTAAGAATGAATGATTTAGTTCGTGGAGATGATGCCATTTTTTCAGCTACAGGTGTAACGGATGGAGAGTTACTTCGCGGTGTACAGTTTAAAGGTTCGTATGGGTCTACCCATTCCATCGTAATGCGTGCCAAATCAGGAACTGTTCGTTTTATTGAGGGCCAGCATAGCTTAAAGAAAAAGCCCAACCTTGTCATCAAACCATAAATTCTAATGCAGACTTAGTTTCGGGTATCCTTTCTGAATGTTAAGAGTTTTGGTTTATAAAAAAGCAGGCATTATTTAAGAAAAGGAACTATAAGTGAAATCTGAAAGGTGGTTTCACATTGGGAGGCCACCTTTAAAAATTTCCCGCCTTAAATCAATTACCAGTTAGAAAGAGGATTTTTACTCTATTCCTTTCATTTTCAACTCAGGTTTCTCCTTTCATTTTTGTTTTCGTATTTTGTATAAAATCCTAATGAATATTAGTTTTAGAGCATCTTTTTATAACAAGAACAAAGTTCCAAGCTAATTAAATAAATTTAGAAGATTTTAGATTCTAATGCAATAAAGTTTAAGAAAAGAGCCTTTCATATTGATTCTTTTCGATAAATATGGTTAAAATAGATATTGTTTTAAAATTTTTTTCGTAAAAATTATTTCTTTTCGTACATTGTTCAACCTACTGAAAGTGTTTAATTTCGGGTCATCTCTTCTTTAAGTTATCCCCGTTCCGAGGAAAATGGAAGAATCGAATAGATTTCCGATTAAAGAAGTAGTAAAGTTTAAGAAAAGAGTCTTTGTTAAAATGAAATAGTAAGAAATCAATTTATGCACTTCATAAACTTCTTAATATTCAGTCTCTTCTAACAATGCGATAAAGATTTATTCCTACCAACAAAAATTTCAAAAAATATAAAAGTGTGGTGTATATATGGAAGGTTTATCAATTACAAGTCTTGAGAATATGACATTAAAAGAGCTATATTCTTTAGCTCGTGAATATAAAATTTCTTATTATAGCAAATTGACAAAGAAAGAGCTTATTTTTGCTATATTAAAAGCTAGGGCTGAGCAAGAAGGTTACTTTTTCATGGAAGGTGTTTTGGAAATTATCCAATCGGAAGGATTTGGATTTCTTAGACCGATCAACTACTCCCCAAGCTCAGAGGATATTTACATTTCAGCATCACAAATTCGTAGGTTTGATTTGCGTAACGGGGATAAAGTATCTGGAAAAGTTCGTCCTCCAAAAGAAAATGAACGCTATTACGGATTATTACATGTGGAGGCTGTAAATGGTGATAATCCTGAATCAGCAAAAGAACGTGTTCACTTCCCTGCCTTGACGCCACTATACCCTAATCGTCAAATTAACTTAGAAACAACTCCGACAAAGCTATCTACGAGAATTATGGACCTAATTGCTCCAGTTGGTTTTGGACAGCGTGGATTAATTGTTGCACCTCCAAAAGCAGGAAAAACGATTCTTTTAAAAGAAATTGCCAATTCTATCACTGAGAACCATCCTGAGGCTGAACTAATTGTTTTATTAATCGATGAACGTCCAGAGGAAGTAACTGATATTGAACGTTCCGTTGCTGCGGAAGTTGTTAGTTCAACCTTTGATGAGGTTCCGGAAAATCATATTAAAGTAGCTGAATTAGTGCTTGAACGGGCTATGAGACTTGTAGAGCATAAGAGGGACGTTATCATACTTATGGATAGTATTACCCGTTTGGCTCGTGCATACAATTTAGTTATTCCTCCAAGCGGAAGAACTTTATCTGGTGGTATTGACCCTGCTGCATTTCATAGACCAAAGCGGTTTTTCGGAGCTGCACGTAATATTGAAGAGGGCGGCAGCTTAACGATTTTAGCAACTGCATTAGTGGATACCGGTTCAAGAATGGACGATGTGATTTACGAAGAATTCAAAGGAACAGGAAACATGGAGCTTCACTTAGATCGCTCATTAGCAGAAAAACGAATCTTCCCTGCAATTGATATTCGTCGTTCTGGAACTCGTAAAGAGGAATTATTGATTCCTAAAGACCATTTGGACAAGTTATGGGCAATCCGCAAGTCGATGACAGACACACCGGATTTTGCAGAAAAGCTTTTACGTAAGCTTAGACAAACAAAGACGAATCAGGAATTTTTCGATCTATTGTCGGTAGAACAGAAGAGAACCACTTCCGGAAACGGAAAAAGAACAGTTTAAAGAAAAAAATACATGAATTCTATCTAATAGATGCTAGTGTTTTACAAAGAATGGATAACATGACAATGTATTATTCTGGATATCTATGTAAGAAAATTGGAAATGATTTATTGTATTGAATAGTTGCATTTCAATAGAGTGCTTGCTATAATTAATTCATGTGTTTATAAGAATTCTTGCGGAAATCCCGCAAAGGAATATATAACTCTGTCTCGAAATGATTCAGGGCAAAGGAGATGAAAAGAATGAAAGCAGGTATTCATCCTGATTACAAAAAAGCTTTAGTTAAATGTGCTTGTGGTAATGAATTTGAAAGTGGTTCAGTTAAGAGCGAAATCCGCGTAGAGGTATGCTCTGAATGCCATCCATTCTATACTGGACGTCAAAAATTTGCTTCTGCAGATGGACGTGTTGACCGCTTCAATAAAAAATACGGTCTTAAATAAGAAAAGCTTAAATGCTATATGCATGAAGCTGAATAAGTTAAAAAACAGGCAAGAATGCTTGCCTGTTTTTTATTTCGCGTATTTTTAATATAATGGACGATAATTAGATAGATCAGGGGAGGATGAACGGAAAAAATGTATATTTTGAATCATCATTCTGGCTGGATTGAGGTCATTTGCGGAAGTATGTTTTCTGGTAAATCGGAAGAATTGATTAGACGCATTCGTCGCGCACAATTTGCAAAACAAGAGATCCTTGTTTTTAAGCCGAAAATAGACAATCGTTATAGTGAAGAATCGGTTGTATCACATAATGGGACATCAGTTATTGCCCATCCGATTGAAATGGCTAAGGATATTTTTAACTTTATTCAGGAAAAAGTTGATGTTATTGCAATTGATGAGGCACAATTTTTTGATCATGAAATTATTGAAGTGGTACAAGCGTTGGCAAATAAAGGGCATCGTGTAATTCTGGCCGGTCTTGATCAAGATTTTCGCGGAGAGCCTTTTGGACCAATGCCACAATTAATGTCTATAGCTGAACAAGTAACAAAGTTACAAGCAGTTTGTACTATTTGCGGCTCCCCTGCAAGTAGGACACAAAGATTAATTAACGGCAATCCAGCTTGTTATGAAGACCCTGTTATCTTAGTTGGCGCATCGGAGGCATATGAAGCTCGCTGCCGTCATCATCATGAAGTACCATCTGGAAAGAGCATTCAAATAGAACAAATGGTAAAAACAAACTAAACCTACTAGTCAGGTTTAGTTTTTTTGTACTTTAGAAAATTTATCACTGTTGATAACTATTTTTGCAAAAAAATCAAGGTCTAGCTTCAGCGTCTATAGGCTAAAGTAATTGTTTTTACTTGCTACAGTTTCGGATAATTTATAAATAAGTTTTCATAATAAGCATATGGAGGTGTTTTTTTATGTGGAAACCAATCATATGCTTTGTATTATGTTTATTGATACTTGTTGGATGCAGCTTCCCGCATAAAGAAAAGAAAGCTGAAAATAATGGAACGGACCAAGTGAAATATCAACGATTAAGCACGGAGTCGCCAAACAAAAGTCAGCAAAAGGTAGATTTAACGGGTCAAACGGAAACAGTAGGCACAGAAATAAATATCGCCAAAAAGATTATTAGATCTTATAAAGAGTATAAACTCGTTTCTGTCTCTATAAACGGAAATAATATGTGGGTTACAGCCCATACAAGAAACCGAATGGGTGTACATGAAAGAATGAGAAGAGAAGCAGAAGTGCATAAAAACCTAAAAAATGCACTCCCGCAGTATAAAATAAATGTGAAGCTGGAAGAAAAATAATGTAGGGATGAAAAGAGTATATATTTATTTTTGTCTGGCTCAGCGCCTATCGTCTAGCGGATTTCTCCGTCTCCTCCCTACGATAAGTCAACATCAGTTGAAAATTTGAAGTGCTATTTTCACTTGTTCGTGAACTACCTCACTGTGTTTCCTATATCTCGAGGTGAGCGACTACGAAATCCGTACGCTAGAGCTGCGGCGCTTCCGCTTTTCCTTATAGTAGCTTTACGGTATTTCCTGAGTATTATATAATAGTACCAGTGTGAAAAATATGTACGTAAAGCAATAGCCCTTATCATCTTAGGGCTATATGATAGAGGTGAATGCCATGTTTGATCGATTACAAGCAGTTGAGGATCGCTATGAAAAGTTAAATGAGCTTTTAAGTGACCCTGAAGTTATAAATGATACAAAAAAGTTAAGAGAATATTCAAAGGAACAATCGGATATTCAAGAAACCGTGCAAGCATACCGAGAGTATAAAGATGTAAGTCAGCAATATAAGGATGCTAAAGCGATGCTGGAAGATAAGCTTGATCCGGAAATGCGCGAAATGGTAAAGGAAGAAATTAGTGAACTCGAGGAGCAAATTCAGAGTCTTGAAGAACGGATGAAGATTCTTCTTATTCCCAAAGATCCTAACGATGACAAGAACGTTATTATGGAGATCCGCGGAGCTGCTGGAGGAGATGAAGCTGCTCTATTTGCTGGGGACTTGTATCGTATGTACAGCCGCTATGCGGAATCGCAACGCTGGAAAATTGAGGTTATTGAAGCTAGTTCGACAGGAGTTGGCGGATATAAGGAAATCATTTTTATGATTAATGGCCATGGGGCATATTCAAAATTAAAGTTTGAAAATGGTGCCCATCGTGTTCAGCGTGTTCCTGAAACGGAATCAGGCGGCAGGATTCATACTTCCACTGCAACAGTAGCGGTTCTTCCGGAAGCAGAGGAAGTAGAGGTGGAAATCCATGAAAAGGATATTCGCGTTGATACGTTCGCTTCCAGTGGTCCTGGCGGTCAAAGTGTTAATACAACGATGTCTGCAGTTCGTTTGACACACTTGCCTACAGGAATAGTTGTTTCATGTCAGGATGAAAAATCGCAAATTAAAAATAAGGAAAAAGCGATGAAGGTTCTGCGAGCACGTGTTTACGATAAATTCCAGCAAGAAGCACAAGCAGAATACGATGCGAATCGTAAATCTGCTGTTGGAACTGGAGATCGCTCTGAACGGATTCGTACTTACAATTTTCCGCAAAATCGTGTTACAGACCACCGTATTGGTTTGACGATTCAAAAGCTAGACCAAATTCTTCAAGGGAAGCTTGATGAAATTATTGATGCATTAATTTTAGAAGACCAATCCAGTAAACTAGAAAGTGTGGAGGAATAATGGTCGGGCACCTTAAAGTGTTTGAAGCCCTTAAATGGGCTTCTTCTTTTTTACAAGAAAATGACCGCGATGCAAATGCAGGAGAAATCCTCCTTTGCCATTTATTCAATAAAACGCGAGCTCAACTTTATGCAGATATGAGAATGGAGCTTCCCGAGGATATTCAGTTGAAATTTGAACAGACAGTAAAAGAGCATGTTGGAGGAGTACCCATTCAGCATATCATTGGATATGAGGAGTTTTACGGCAGGAAATTTCAAGTGAATGAACATGTTCTAATACCAAGACCAGAAACAGAAGAGTTGGTCGTTGGAGCCATTCAAAGAATCAAGAAGCATTTCGGTGAGCAGAGAGAGTTAAAAATGATTGATGTAGGCACTGGAAGTGGTGCCATTGCTGTTACCATGAAGCTTGAGTGTCCATTTTTATCTGTCACTGCAACGGATATTTCTCCCTTGGCTTTAAATGTGGCAAGGGAAAATGCTAGGTTGGCAGAAGCGGAAATTGACTTCAAACAGGGAAATTTGCTCCAACCGCTTATAGAAGGCGGAGGAAAGGTAGATATTGTATTATCAAATCCGCCATATATTCCAAATCGAGACAAAGATGTACTTTCAGTTGTAGTAAAAGACCATGAACCTCATCTTGCATTATTCGGAGGAGAAGAAGGGCTGGACTTCTATATTCGTTTTATGAAGGAGCTCCCATTAGTCATTAATAACAGGGCTTTAATAGGCTTTGAAATTGGAGCTGGTCAAGGAGAGCAAGTGGCGAAGTTATTAAAGGAAACCTTTGCCGAGAGTAAGGTAGAAATCGTGAATGATATAAATGGGAAAGACCGAATGGTGTTTTGCAGAGTACCGGGTTCTGAGTAACCCGGTTCTTTAATATTAACAATTCTATATAAATTTTTTTAGTTTACTAGTTTAAGATTCCTGCTTATTGTCCACACTGTTTTTAGAAGGATGGTGTGGGGAAAATGAAAAACAAATCTATCGCATGGATTTATATAGTAGTTTTATCACTTAGTACGATATTAAGTTTATATATACCGAAGCAAGAGACTGCTGCAAAGGATACGATTATCATTCCTAAGGAAGCAATTCGGCTGCGCATATTGGCAAACAGCGACACTCCGGAGGATCAGGCATTAAAGAGAAAAGTAAGAGATGAGGTAAATAAAAATATTACAAAATGGGTGAAAGACATTGATTCTATTAAGACCGCCCGTAAAGTAATTAAATCTCATCTGCCAGATCTTGAACAAATTGCTGAAAAAGTAGTCAAAGAGGAAAATAGCCATCAATCTGTCAGAGTACAATTCAGCCGTGTTCAGTTTCCTACAAAGCTATATGGACAGTATTTATATCCTGCCGGAAAATATGAAGCCATCTTAATCACCCTTGGTAAGGGTGAGGGAGCAAATTGGTGGTGCGTCTTATATCCACCGCTATGTTTTTTGGATTTTTCAAATGGGGTTGCCGTAAGTCCAGGGATTGATGAGAGTCATCGTACCAAAATAGAGACAAAGTCAAAAAGCAAGGAAAAGCCGAAAGCGGATGCTGAAGTAAATAAAGATACTGAAGTAAAAGAAGATAAGAAAAAGCAAAATAAAACAGATTCATCCACAACAGAGAATCAAGCAGATGCGACGGAAAGTGATTCCAAATCCCCTGTTTTTACAGCGGAAAAAGATGATGATGTACAAGTCAAGTTTTTCATTGTAGAACTGTTTAAAAAAATATTTTAGGAAAGCTCCTTATTGGGCTTTCCTATTTTTGTTTTGGAAATTATAAAATTAGAACCTGGGGATAATTTTCTTATATTTTCACTATTTTGTTCTAATTTATTCCTCTTCACATATGGATGGAGTATAGAAGTTTACTAGATTCTATCAATAAGTTAGGAGAGGAATTAGAAAATGGTAGAAATTATACGTCAAGCAGAAAGTATGGATGTGGATAAAATCATTTCTTTTTTAACGGATGCTAAGCTAAACTGTGATGGAATAAAAGAAATGATAGACTATTTTGTTTTAAGTGAGGATGAAGAGGGAAATATAACAGCGGTATTGGGAATTGAGCCTGTTCAGGGCATTGGAGTTCTTCGTTCGCTTGCAATCCGTTCCACCGTTAAAGAGGAGGGGCTTGTCCAACTTTTTCAACATGTGTATAACTTGGCAAAAAGTAAAAAGTTGCCCACATTAATGTTAATTACAAATAAAGAGGCCTTTATCCCGCTGCTTCAATTCATGGGTTTTGAACGGATTGCAAACAATGCTATTCCGAAGGAGCTGGAATATTCCACACATGTGAAGCAAATAAGTGGTTTAGACGGAGTATTTTTTATGAAAAGGGCTATTTAATGGATATAATTTATTCACACAATTCCCAATAGTTATCCACCGTTAAGGACGATTTATCCACAATATGTGGATAATGGTTGTTCATTTCTATTGTATTCAGTATAATTTTTACAATAATGGTCTAGACAATTCGACAAATATCTACTTTTTCTTCTAAAATAAAAGTAGATGCGTCAAAAATAGAAAAGGTGAACATGAATGAAAACATTGGAATGGAATGTGGATAACCATGTGGATAATTTGAAAAATAATCCACAGATTGTGGAAGCAGCAAATTTGTTAAAACAAAATGAAATTATTGCTTTCCCGACTGAAACAGTGTATGGATTGGGAGCAAATGCTACATCAGATGAAGCAATTGCAAAGGTTTATGAAGCGAAAGGACGTCCAAGTGATAACCCGCTCATTGTGCATATCGCTAATTTTTCTCAATTGCATGCTTTAGTTTTAGAAATTCCGGAAAAGGCAGAGAAATTAATGAAGGAATTTTGGCCGGGACCTTTAACGATTATTTTCAAAGTAAGACCTGGGTTCCTTTCCAAAAAGGTGACAGCCGGTTTAGATACAGTGGGTATTAGAATGCCTGATCATCCCTTAGCATTGTCTCTTATAAAAGCAGCGAATTTGCCGGTTGCCGCGCCAAGTGCAAATAGCTCAGGAAAGCCAAGTCCCACAACAGCTAAGCATGTACACGAAGATTTATTTGGACAAATAGCCGGTATTCTGGATGGCGGTGAAACTGGGATAGGGGTTGAATCAACGGTTGTTGATTGCACAGTAGAGGTACCGATTATTTTACGCCCGGGCGGTGTGACGAAGGAAGCGATGGAAAGTGTAATCGGGAAAGTAGAAATAGATCCTGCCCTAAATGAGAACTTAAAGTCAAAGCCAAAAGCTCCGGGCATGAAATATACACACTATGCACCCAATGCACCAGTTTATTTAGTAAATGGAACACCGGAATTTATTCAAGTGCTGGTCAAGAAAAGCCGCGAGGAAGGCTTGGTGGTTGGAGTTATTGCAACAGATGAAACGGCTGACCTATACGACGCGGATTATGTAAGAGCTTGTGGAAGCCGTCAAGATTTATCAACAGTAGCAAATAGGCTATATGATACTTTGAGATCATTTAATAGCAAAAATGTAGATATTATCTATTCTGAGGTATTTTCAACAGAAGGTGTTGGACTTGCCGTTATGAATAGACTGGAGAAAGCTGCTGGCCACAAATGGATTTATGAAAATGATTTAACTAAATAAAATACGATTTTAAACGGATTTTACTATCGATGATTCTAAACCGACTTCGGCATGCATAAGTATTCAATAGGCATGTCCGAAGGAGGAAAAAATATATGACAGGAGTCATCGCAGAAGTATTCACATTAATGTTAATGGCATTTGCACTTGGTATGGATGCATTTTCAGTTGGAATTGGATTGGGAATGTTTCAGCTTCGCTATAAACAAATTTTCTATATAGGATTAACTATCGGCTTTTTTCATGTCTGGATGCCTCTAATTGGGATGCTCGCAGGACATTTTCTTTCTGATACATTCGGAACCATTACGAAATATATTGGCGGAATATTAATCATTGTGCTCGGCATCCAAATGATCCTTTCAAGTTTTAAAAAAGAGGAGCGAAATTTGATAAAGCCTGAGGGATGGGGGCTAATAATATTTGCATTTAGTGTAAGTTTGGACAGCTTTTCAGTTGGTTTATCTCTGGGAATATTTGGAGCGCGGGCGGCTGCAGTTGTCCTTTGTTTTGGCATTGCTGCAACGATCCTTACATGGGCAGGGCTCATCATTGGTCGAAAAGCACAAGGCCTGCTTGGTACATATAGTGAAGTTTTAGGTGGAAGCATCCTTTTTGCCTTTGGTATTAAATTGCTTTTACCTTAAGGAGACACACTTGTAGAAGTGTGTTTTTTTCATACACCAGAAAGTTTAAGTAGTTAATTTAGATAAAAGGTTTAGTCTATGTCTTTCTGCAAGAGCCTATCAGCAAGCGGATGAGCATGACGCCTACGTTTTTTCTAATATTTTCACAAAGTTTTATCATTTCCCTTATTATATTGACTATGGAAACTAGGACTTTTCCACTATAATAAAAGCAAAACTTTAAAACAATATCCTCAAAGTTTGGAGGTTACAACACTTTGAACATTTTATTTATTTGCACAGGGAATACATGCAGGAGTCCGATGGCAGAAGCAATTTTAAAAAATGAAAATTTGGACGATATAAAGGTTAGATCAGCAGGGATTTTTGCCTCTAACGGGAGTAATGCAGCGGCTAATGCCTTAAAGGTGCTGGAGGAAAACAATATTTTTCATCAGCATTCATCTAAATTACTGACAAATGAGGATGTTGAATGGGCGCATTATATTTTTACCATGACGGAAGGACATAAGGAATCGCTTATCTATCAATACCCTTCTGCTGCAGATAAAACCTTTACACTAAAGGAATTTGTCTATGACTCAAAAGCTGACATGGATGTTCATGATCCTTATGGAGGGAGTCTTGATATATATAGAAAAACTTACAAAGAGTTGGAAAAGCTTATTAAAGAAATGATAAAAAAAATATGAAAGAGGTATTCCGATGGGGAGAAAGAGGTATAAATTCAGTTTACGGAAAAAGCTTGTCTTGTTTGTGACCATTTTGGCGATTATTACATACTCCACTAGTATGTTTTGTTTGGATTTTGTTTACGGCCATTTCGCCAATAAAATAAATGAATCATTATTTACCATTATAACATTATTGTTAGGAATTATTTGGACAGGTATTTTAGCGTTTTTGGTGGCAGGTTTTATTACAAAGCCGCTGCAGCGTTTAGAAAAAGCAGCCATTAACGCTAGTCAAGGGGAAATACATACGGATGTTATATTGCCAAAAACAGACGATGAAATTCGTTCTTTAGGTGTGGCTTTTAATATTATGTTAAAGAATTTAAGAGAAATGGTACAAAGCATTGAAGATAATTTTCAACAAACAAATGAAAATGTTATCTCTATTTCTGAAAAAGCTTCAAGTGCTACTGCACAAGCAGAAGGGATTGCTCAAACCATAAGTGAAATCGCTGCCGGAGCAGAAAGTTCTGCTATTGCCATCCAGTCAACGGCAGAATCCGCCCAGGATATGATTCGAATTGCAGAGCAGGTTCAGGATAATGCAAGATCATCGGAAAAAGTGTCGACGGAAATGCTGGATGAATTAAAGGAAAGTCAAGAAGTTGTTTTTTCTCTAGTCAATGGAATCGAAAGACTGGCAAAAGAAAATCACGAATCTTTACAGGCTGTTAAAAGGCTTGAGGATAATGCAAAAGAGGTTGAACAGATTATTTTACTTGTTGGAGATATTGCTGCTCAGACAAATCTTTTAGCTTTGAATGCATCTATTGAGGCTGCACGTGCAGGGGAACATGGTAAGGGATTTGCAGTAGTGGCGGAAGAGGTTCGGAAATTAGCAGATGAAAGTGCTAAAGCAGTACAAGGAATTACGGAATTAATTCACCGAATTCAGCAAGAAGTGGAAAGTGTTGTTAAACATATTTCTAGTCAAGTAGAGACCGCTAATCAAGAAGCAGCAAAAGGGACAAAAACGAATCAAGTAATTGAAAAAATGACAGAAATTATTCATGAGGTTGCGGAAAAAGTAAAAGGCATCTCTGGTTTAGTGGATAGGCAAATGGAAAGTATCCAGCTTACATCCCAACAATCACAAGAAGTAGCGGCAATTGCAGAGGAAACTTCAGCTGGTGCAGAGGAAGTAACAGAAGCAACGAAAGAGCAAGCTGACGTCATGGAAACGATTGATCAATTAGTCCTTGAATTAAAAGGTCATGCAGATAGACTAAAAGGAACAATTTCACGTTTTCATTTATAGGCCAAGACACAATGTCTTGGTATTTTTTTATTTTTGCGGGGAGCTTTCTTATTTATATTTTCGCTGGTTTATGTGAAAATTATTGTAGAAAAAAGAAAGGGGATATCACAATGAAAGTAGCATTGGCATCTGATCACGGCGGCATCCATATTCGTGAGGAAATAAAAGGATTATTAGAGGAAATGGGTCTTGAATACGAGGATTTTGGCTGTGACTGCGAGGAATCAGTAGATTATCCTGATTATGCACTTCCTGTTGCGGAAAAGGTAGCAAAAGGGGAATTTGATAGAGGTATTTTAATTTGTGGAACCGGCATTGGCATGAGTATTTCTGCGAATAAAGTAAAAGGAATTCGATGTGCATTAGTACATGACGTATTCAGCGCGAAGGCAACTCGTCAGCATAATGATAGTAATATGTTAGCGATGGGAGAAAGAGTTATTGGCCCGGGGCTTGCTAGAGAAATCGCAAAAGTATGGCTTACAACAGATTTTGAAGGTGGACGCCATTCACGCCGTATTGAAAAGTTAACGAATTACGAAGAAAAACACGAAAAGTAGAAGCGCCTTGTCCAGCGGATTTCGTAGTCTTCTACTTCAAGATTTAGGAAACAAGTTTAGGGAGCAGATGTAAAAATCCGCTAGCAGAAAGGCACTGAAACTATAAAGAGATTCTAATAAAAAACATCATGATTTCTTAGCTTTTAAATAAGGGAGGTTTCCCGTTTTGACAAGTGATCTAATCCATATAGAGAAACAGTTACAAACGATATTATCGGATTTTTCATCCCAAGTTACTTTTAAAAAAGATCAGGTTTTGGTAATTGGCTGTTCTACTTCGGAAGTAATGGGGGAAAGAATAGGCACCTCGGGAACCTTAGAGGTAGCCTCCTTAATATACGATAACCTTCATTCCTTTGCTGATAAGCATAGGGTTCATCTTGCATTTCAATGCTGTGAACATTTAAACCGTGCGCTTGTTGTAGATAGAAAAGTAGCCGAGGATAGAGGCTGGGAAGAGGTAGCTGTCATTCCCGTGAGAAAAGCAGGCGGAGCAATGGCGACCTATGCATATGAACATTTGGCAGACCCTGTCTTGGTAGAGTTTATCAAAGCAGATTTAGGTATTGATATCGGGGATACTTTTATCGGAATGCATTTAAAACATGTTGCGGTCCCTGTCCGCGCTTCCCTAAATCAAATAGGGTCTGCCCATGTCACCTTAGCTAAAACGCGTCCAAAGTTAATCGGCGGTGCACGGGCAGTATATGAATAATTGATAGGAGAAGGGGATTTTGCTATTATGTAAAGTCTCCTTTTTGCTATTCTGCGAATCGGTGAGTTAAGCTCATGACTTTATGCATTAATCTCGATAATTTAGTGCTTAATCGCTGAATTAAGAGTTTAGACCTATTAAGTTTCATACCATATAGTCTCGTATAAAGGCGGGATTTTTACCGAATAATGAAACATTCCAAAATCATCGCCATCTTTCAAAAGATTATGTTAGAATAAAAAAGTATTTTCATACTG
Organism: Margalitia sp. FSL K6-0131; assembly: GCF_038008735.1. Classification (NCBI taxonomy): domain Bacteria; kingdom Bacillati; phylum Bacillota; class Bacilli; order Caryophanales; family Bacillaceae; genus Heyndrickxia; species Margalitia sp. FSL K6-0131. The sequence continues at coordinate 5,278,904 of NZ_JBBOZS010000001.1, read as the reverse complement.
ATATTTGCACAAGGGGGATTATCATGAGTAACATTGCCCAGCAAGATAAAGCAGTGTACCAAGCTATTTGTGACGAACTTGGTCGTCAACGGTCAAAAATTGAATTAATCGCATCTGAAAACTTTGTTAGTGAAGCAGTCATGGAAGCGCAAGGATCAGTTTTAACGAATAAATACGCTGAAGGTTATCCTGGTCGCCGTTATTATGGTGGCTGTGAATATGTAGATGTTGTGGAAGATCTTGCGCGTGATCGTGCGAAGCAAATTTTCGGAGCAGAGCATGTCAATGTACAGCCTCATTCAGGCGCACAAGCAAATATGGCAGTTTATTTTACCATTCTTGAACAAGGGGATACTGTTCTTGGAATGAACTTATCACATGGCGGTCATTTAACACATGGAAGCCCTGTAAACTTTAGTGGTATTCAATATAATTTTGTTGAATATGGTGTAGATGAAAAAACACACTATATTAATTACGATGATGTTTTGGAAAAAGCACGTACACATAAGCCAAAATTAATAGTAGCTGGTGCAAGTGCTTATCCACGTGAAATAGATTTTAAAAAATTCCGTGAGATTGCTGATGAAGTTGGAGCATATTTGATGGTGGATATGGCACATATTGCAGGACTTGTTGCGGCGGGAATTCACCCAAGCCCAGTACCATATGCAGATTTTGTTACAACCACTACTCACAAAACATTACGTGGCCCGCGCGGCGGAATGATTCTATGTAAAGAAGAATATGCAAAGAAAATTGACAAGTCTATTTTCCCTGGTATCCAAGGTGGTCCATTAATGCATGTCATTGCTGCAAAAGCAGTTGCATTTGGCGAAGCACTTCAAGATAGCTTTAAAGAATATGCCGGAAAAGTGGTAGAGAATGCTAAGCGTTTAGCGGAATCTTTAAAGAGTGAAGGCTTAGACCTTGTTTCCGGAGGAACGGATAATCACCTATTATTAGTAGATGTTCGTTCTTTAAACATCACAGGTAAAGTTGCGGAAAAAGTGTTGGATGAAATTGGAGTTACGGTAAACAAAAATACCATTCCTTTCGAAACAGAAAGTCCATTTGTAACAAGCGGTATTCGTATTGGTACTGCTGCAGTTACATCAAGAGGATTTGGTCTTGAAGAAATGGATGAAATCGCATCTTTAATCGCATTTACCTTAAAAAATCATGATAATGAGGAAAAATTGGAAGAGGCACGTACACGAGTTGCTGAACTTACAAGCAAGTTTCCTCTTTATCCTAGTAAATAATAACAAAATAAAAAAGTTTGGAGTTAGGTCAAAAGGTCAACCCTTGAGGTCTAACTCCTTTTTCGTGTAAAATTGGTTTGGTAATAAATAAAACAATCTTATTTGATAGAAGCTGGTTCGCATAAATTGCTGCATTTCCATCTATTTATAAAATACTGAAACAGTATAGTTTCGGGGCCTCTTTTCTTAAATGCTACTTCCAGTTCAAAGTTGTTCAAAGAAATTTATATGGATATTGATTAAATTTGAAACAAAGTTTAAGAAATGAGCCTTGATAAAAGACAAGTCGTTAAAAAATATGGGACTAAAATACATAAAAAAGGAGAATCATTCATGAGTAATGTATATGTAATTGATCACCCGCTTATTCAACACAAATTAACCATCATCCGCGATAAAAATACGGGAACGAAAGAATTTCGTGAGCTAGTTGACGAGGTTGCTACGCTTATGGCATTTGAGATTACACGAGATATGCCTCTTGAAGAAATCGAGATTGATACACCGGTATGCAAGGCAAAAGCCAAAGTTCTTTCAGGGAAGAAGATTGGACTTGTGCCAATTTTACGTGCTGGACTTGGAATGGTAGATGGAGTATTGAAGCTCATCCCTGCTGCTAAGGTAGGGCATGTTGGTCTTTATCGTGACCCAGAAACATTAAAGCCAATTGAATATTATGTAAAATTGCCAAATGATGTGGAAGAACGTGATTTTATTCTTGTTGATCCAATGCTGGCAACAGGTGGATCAGCGGTTGAGGCGATTAACTCATTGAAAAAGCGCGGTGCAAAAAGTATTAAATTTATGTGCTTAATTGCTGCCCCGGAAGGCGTAAAGGCAATTCAAGATGCACATGATGATGTAGATATTTATATTGCTGGCTTAGATGAAAAACTTAATGATCATGGCTATATAGTACCAGGTTTAGGTGATGCAGGGGACCGTCTATACGGCACCAAATAAAACCGGTTTAATTTAGGGATTTTTTAAAGATTTGCACGTGATTTTTGAGCAAACGTTTAGCTGTATTGTGTTTGGCGGTAGACAAATAGAACGCAGTATTACATGGCCAAGAAAAAACCTTTTTAAGGGAGAATATACGTATGAATAAACGAATCAAAGTCATGATTATTTTTGGAACAAGACCTGAGGCAATAAAAATGGCGCCATTAGTTCTTGAACTACAAAAATATCCGGATGAGTTTGAATCCATTGTCACTGTAACTGCACAACATCGGGAGATGCTAGATCAGGTCTTAGCTATTTTTCAAATAATACCTGATTTTGATTTAAATATTATGAAGGACCGTCAAACATTAATTGATATTACAACAAGAGGACTTGAGGGCCTTGACAGGGTAATGAAAGAGGTAAAACCGGATATTGTACTTGTTCACGGTGACACCACTACAACCTTTGTGGCAAGTTTAGCTGCCTATTACAATCAAATTGTTGTCGGGCATGTTGAAGCCGGGTTACGTACGTGGAATAAATATTCACCGTATCCGGAGGAAATGAACCGTCAATTGACTGGGGTTCTCGCCGATCTTCATTTTGCTCCAACCGAGAAATCAGCTCAAAATCTCCTTTCGGAAAACAAGAAGAAAGAAAGTATTTTTGTTACAGGGAATACAGCAATCGACGCACTTCAAACGACGGTAAAATCTGAATATACCCATGAAATACTTGAAAAGGTAGGAGATGACCGTCTCATCCTGCTTACGGCTCATCGTCGTGAAAATCATGGGGAACCGATGAGAAATATGTTCCGCGCTATCAAGCGTATCGTGAATGAACACCCGAATGTTCAAGTTGTATATCCTGTTCATTTAAACCCGGTTGTCCGTGAATTAGCGGATGAAATATTGGGAAACGATGAGAGGATACATTTAATCGAGCCATTAGATGTTATAGACTTTCATAATTTTGCTAATCACGCTTATTTAATTTTAACGGATTCAGGTGGTGTTCAAGAAGAAGCACCTTCCTTAGGAGTTCCGGTCTTAGTACTTCGTAATACCACAGAACGGCCAGAAGGAATCGAGGCAGGAACATTGAAGCTTGCTGGTACTGAGGAAGAAACTATTTATCGATTAGCGACCGAATTACTTACTGATCAACAGGCTCATGATAAAATGACAAAAGCATCCAATCCATATGGTGATGGACAAGCTTCACGTCGTATTGTAGATACTATTCGAGAGTATTTTAAAGAAGAAGCTAGATAATACATTAAATAGTTTGATACCAAAAACGCATGGGGAAAGTAAAACCATGCGTTTTTGGTAACCTTTCGCGGACACTAAGTACGTTATTTTCATAAATAAGGTATTTTTGAGGGTGTTTGCGGACACTGAGTACGTTATTTGCCGAAAAACGGTTTAACCCCTTAATTTTGGACACTTACTTTGGAATTCTCTGTTTTTCTTAGTTTTCCATTTTATCTACCGCGCTATCGCTTGGTGGCCTGTAGATTTTAGGTAAAAGGGCTCCTTTTACCTAAAATCTACAGGATATAGGGTTTTACATGGCTAACCTAACTGGTTCTAGGGTTTTATTTTGCCACTTTTCGTAGTACTCCTTTGGTGTATTATCTTTTAGCCCACCGTGGAACCGTTCTTCATTATAGAATTTGATGTATTCATCAACCGTTTTATATGCTTGCTCAAAAGTTACAAACTCGTTTGGCTGGTAACACTCTCTTTCTAGTACACTATGAAAAGACTCTATATATGCGTTCATATTAGGTGATTTGGGTGGAATTCGTTCATGAAAAACCTTTTGATTCTCACAAAAATCTCTAAAATGTGTACTACAAAATTGAGGGCCATTATCCGTTCGAATGATTAAAGCTTTTTCATCGTCGGAGTCAGGTATATGAACTCCACGCTTTAACATCGCCTTTTGAAGCATTTTCGTAATATCCTTTGCTTCACAATGAGTCCCTTTAAAATAACCAACAATGGAACGATCAAAAACATCTATGGCACTGGCAAGAAAGAAAAAACGTCGTGAAGTTGTCACGTAACCATATTTAATATCTAGCTGCCAGAGCTGATTTGGTCCTGTAACCACTCTGTTTTTCGCTAGTTTTCTTGGAATCTTCCCCTTTTTCTCCCGTTGAGGCACCAGGATATCCAATTCCTTGCATAGGCGATAAACCTTTTTCTTATTAATGATTAATTTGTATTTCTTTCTTAAACTTCGAGTAAGCTTTCTGTAGCCATAGACGCATTCTTTCCTCTCCATCAATTTCATCAGATAGCCTTTTATCTTTTTGTCGCTCACTTTTTTGTTCGATTGCGTACGGGAAAATCCAGGTACAGGTCGTCCACCTTTTATTTTTTTCATTCCTTTAGGATGAGAGAGACGGTAGTAATAGGTAGAACGGTGAACAGAGGCAATCTTAAGGACCCGTTTAGCTGGGAATCCCTCCTGAATCCATTCGTGAGCTAATTCTACTCTCTCGGAAAGTTCGGAAACTTTTTTTTTAACATGTCACGAAGCATCGCCACTTCCAGCTCTTTTTCCCCTAACAATTTCATTGCTTGATCATATTTTTTTTGAAGGTCATTATTAGAAGGTGAAGAAGAGAGAGGATTAACCCCCTCCTGTTCCATTTCAGCCTCCACCTCACTCCTATATAGATTCACCCAAGCTTTTAGAGTAGATTGACTTACACCAGTTTTACGTGCTACAAATGCCATATTTCCAGATTCTAAAGCCATGCGTACATAATTTTTCTTTACTTCTTCTATCGGCCCTCTTCTTTTACTCATTTTATACGCCCCCTCGGATATATTTATTGTAATATCTTACGAAGTAGGTGTCCAAACGAGTTAGGGGGCTAAATAGAAAATACTCAGAAATGACTGCTTTTTAGCTAATAACGGAACGTCTGTCCGATAAAAACGTGAAATCGCCACTTTTGTCACAAATAACGGAACGTCTGTCCGCTCAGCTCCTGTACTGTATTCTTAGTGAGAGGTTTTTCCTAAGAAATTAATTACTTCACCATTATTTTTTGTCCGGGATAAATAATGTCCGATTTTAATTTGTTCAAGGATTTTAATTTTTTTACGGTTGTTTTATTTTTCTTCGCAATCTCCCATAATGTGTCCCCTTTAACGACCTTGTGGTATTTTGCCGCTATAGTAGTTTTTTTGCCTTTAGCTTGAATTTTTATTGTTTGCCTAACGCGAATGAAGTTAACATTTTTTATTTTATTTAATGACTTTAGCTTAGAAACGGTCGTGTGAAATTTTTGGGCAATACCACTTAATGTATCACCTTTTTTTACCTTGTAAGTTGTTGTTAATGCTGTGGAGGGTTTTGTTGTAAGTTTACTATTCTGAAGATTAATTTTAGCGGGTTTTGCACCAGCCTTCATTTTGGCAAGCAGGGCAAGATTCTGGGCTGCAGTACCATTATAATCCGCAATTCCATATTTAGAGGCTAGTTTTTGCCGTGCCTTAAAGGAGGAATCCATTTTTTTTGATTTTAAGTAATCTACGATAGATATAGGCTTGATAGTTCCTACATGATGAATAACCTTCTGGGTAGACTAGGTTTTTGTACTGTATTTGCCTGCGTAATCCTCTGACACGTCGAAATATCCATAGCTGCTCATTCCGATAAATTGATAGTCTTCCGCCCACTGCCATGCACCTTTACCATTTGAGAATTGTGCTGTGGGATTTCCTCTTTGTGGATATTCAGGATAGGACGCGAGCCAAGGTTTATCAATGATTAATGTTCCAGGTTTTAAATGATGGTTATAAAAATAAGATCCTGAATATAGATCCACCCGTGTATATCCAAGCTTCTTCATTTCAGAAATAAAAGTATTTGTATATTGTGTGAGATTGCCGGAATTGTTTGACAAATTATCTGCTTCTACGTCAACAACAACATATCCATCTTTCGCCTTGTTAAACCCAACCAACTTCAGTTTCTTATCAAACCATTGTGCTTCCGCTTTTGCGCTTGTATTGCTTGTAAAACGCGCATAATGATAAGCGCTGACAATTAATCCTGCCTGCCTTGCATTGGCTATATTTACACTTGCAGCGGGGTCTACAAAATACCTATCTTCCGAAACTTTAACTACTACACCTTTCACGCCGCTTGCTTTTATAGTTTGATAGAATGCAAGTGGTAATCCCAGTTCACGGTTATGATGAGAAACATCGATGAAATCTACATCAGGCTCTTCTGCGAATGAGCTTACTCCGAAAGAAAAAAATAGCCCGATAGAAAGGATGAGTAATCCAATCCATTTCGTTACTTTTTTCAAATTAATACACCACCTTCCATGAAGATGTTTTGATCTTGTTGTAAAAAGGACTCTTTAACAGATGGAATGGTAAAATCAAAACTTTGCACGTGTACGTATTTTGTTGATACTTTCTGATAACCGTTTTAAGCTTTTACAAAACTGATAAAAATGCCCATTTTTTGAGAGGGGCATTACTGTTAATACATGAAAGGAAGGATATTAATGTTGAATATTCCATTTCATTAAAGAAAAGCTAAGGAAAAAAGGGAAGATAATATGAAAAAAATATGGGTATTCGTTGTATCAGCCTATTTGTGTATAGGAATGCTGCACTCTAGCAATGCACAAGTCTGGAAGATACCTCCTCTTCCTAAGCCATCTTCAAATGAAGAAATGATCATGATTTTTTCTACAACCGAGCCTCCGAAAGAAGAAGTCATTAAAGAATTCCTTTCAGGTTTTCAAACATTGAAAATCAGGTATCTTTTCACGGAGGCATTTAACGGCTTTTCGTTAAAAGGAGAAAAGGAGGAATTAGAACGATTTGCAAAAAGCTTTAATAAAGTATCAGCTATATTCGAATCAAACGTATATACAACAGATTTTATGAACAGCGAAAGTAACCAATTGATAGGGATGGAAAATGCAAGGGGAATTTTTGATCAATATGGAAATCGTTTAACTGGGAAAGGAGTAAAAGTAGGTGTAATTGATACGGGTCTCGATTACACTCATCCAGATTTAATTGGAAGTTATAAAGGTGGATTTGATTTTGTCGATGGGGATCATAATCCAATGGAGGCCATGGATCAAAAAGGGATGACGATTCATGGAACTCATGTTGCCGGTATTATAGCCGCTAATGGTAAGATGCGGGGGGTGGCACCAGAGGTTGATCTATATTCCTACCGGGTTTTAGGTCCTGGAGGAAAAGGGACAACGGACCAGGTTTTAGCAGCAATTGATCAAAGTATAAAGGATAAAATGGATATCATAAATCTTTCTTTAGGGACAAATATTAATGGACCTGATTTACCTGTTAGTATGGCTTTAAATAAAGCAGTTGCAAAAGGAGTCGTTGCAGTTACATCAAATGGAAATTCAGGTCCAAATATGTGGACGGTTGGTTCTCCCGGCACATCGTCAAGCGCAATTTCCGTGGGTGCTTCTACCCCACCCTTGTATACTCCATATTTGTCTATCCCTACTATAAAAGTAAACATGCCTCTTTCTCTTTTACATGGGAGTAAAGATTGGAGCTTTGACCGGTCCGTTCTTATTGTAGATGGAGGACTCGGAAATAGGGGGGAAATAAAAGATGCAAATGGAAAGCTCGTATTAATAAAAAGAGGGGGGATCTCTTTTACAGAGAAAGTGATAAATGCGGCAGAAGCAGGAGCAGTTGGGGTAATTATGTTCAATAATACAGATGGTGATTTTGCCGGAATAATTGATAAGAAATGTCCTATTCCAGCAGCAACAATACCGAGGGATTCTGGTGAGCTGATACGATCTGAAGCAAAGCAAAAATCACTATTAGCTTCAACTATTTATAAAAAGGAAGAAGATTATCTAGCCGATTTTAGTTCTCGTGGTCCGGTAACTGTTAATTGGTCCGTTAAACCGGATGTAACGGCGCCGGGAGTAGCGATAAACAGTACCATTCCTAAAGGGAGTTATACGATGTTGCAAGGAACGAGTATGTCTGCCCCGTTTGTTACCGGCGCGGCGGCAATAATTAAACAAGCGCATCCGACGTGGAAACCGGAAGAAATTAAATCCGCCTTAATGAATACGGCAAAACCCCTCTTTGATCAACAGGAAAAGCAGTATAAAGTATTTGAACAAGGAGCTGGAAGAATTCAAGTAGAACAAGCCGTTAAAACTCAATCATTAATTATTCCGGGAAGTCTTTCTTTCGGGATATTGGCGGAGGATAAAAATAATCGGACAAAATATATAACGGTTAAAAACATATCGAATAAAACACTTAACTATTCCTTTAATCTAAATAAATTTAATCCGAATATAAGATGGGAATTACCTCAGTCTTTTTCTCTTCAGCCAAAGGAGGAGAAAAGCATCCCTATTAGAGCCATCTTAACAAGGGAATTTAATAAAACAAAAGAAATGATTGATGGGCGCTTAATACTCGAGGCTGGCAGTCAAAGGATTGAAATTCCATATTTATTTGCTGTTAAAGAACCAAGTTATCCACGGATAATGGGATTTTCCGTAGTACCTGGAGACAAAAGGGGGTATATAAGATACGAAGCATATTTACCTATGGGTGCTGAGGAATTTGGAATTGCTCTTTTCGATTCAGAAACGATGTCTTTTATTGGTTTTTTAGATATTAAGAATCACATAGGTGCCGGGATGGTAAATAATCAGCTTCTATTACCAAAACAAACTCATCTAAGGAGGATAACTGCAGTTGCATTCGCTAAAAATAAAGGGGAAGAGGATTTTGAAGAATGGTCTATTCCGTTAAGAAAGGAGGAAGCGCTTTGGTCATCCTCTATCAAATAGGCGATAGATAAAATCATTATACCTTCTTATATTTTTAAAATGCCGAAGATACTTATTAAAGAACCAACCCAGAAATGGAAAAAATAAGGTCTAGATAAATTTGCAAATTTCTCCTAAAATGAGCTTTGATAGATAGAAGGTTCACACCTAATTTTTAGTTATAAAAAAATAATTAAAAATTTGATGATTTTGTGACAATTTCCATTCTGTATGGGATGACAACACCGTTTTTCAAAGAAACACATTGACATTAAATTTCCCCTATTGTATGCTAACAGAGGGTGCAGAATGATAGGGTTTTCACTGGTTTTCATAGAAGTGAAAATTTCCATTCTATCATTTGCAAAACAAGAATATTTTATGACAAATGTTCTTGGAAAGTGGAGATGTGATGATGGGAAAAAAGGATAAAAATCCTTTGAATGCAATGACCTTATATGCCACAATCCTTTCCCAATTAGTAGGTTCTATTTTAGTTGGGATATTTGCTGGAAAATGGTTAGACGGTTATTTCCATACGGAACCACTATTTTTAATAATCGGACTACTTCTTGGCCTCGCAACAGGTATTTGGGCCATGCTTCACACAGTCCGACATTTCTTTTAGGAGATAGAAAGACATGCCGGAACTCCAACAACTATTTAACAGGCATCGCAAGTTTATGCTGTTTCTGTTATCCCTCCTCGTTTTAGGTTGGGGCTTTACCCCCTATCATTCCATATTTTTAGGTTTGATTCTCGGTACATCTGTTAGTCTATATAATCACTGGCTGACAATGAGGAAAACAAAACGTTTCAGCGATGCTGTTGTTAGCGAAAAGCGCCCAGCTAAGTCTTTGGGGACTTTAATAAGAATGGGTACTGCTGTCATCAGTGTGTTAATTGCTTTACGCTATCCGGATACGTTTAATGTTTTTAGTGTTATCTTGGGATTAATGACCTCTCACGTCGTCATTATGATAGATTTTATTTTCCTAACTATCCAATCACACAAAAGCGGAAAGTGAGGTGAGCACGCTTGGAACATAAAGCACCTGTGGTGGAGTTTTTAGGACTTTACTTTAATTTAGCAAACGTCCTGATGATAACAGTTGCAACTGTCATTGTACTTATTATAGCCATCGTTTCCACAAGAAGATTAGCTATGAAGCCCACTGGAATGCAAAATTTCATGGAATGGGTAATGGACTTTGTTAAAAATATTATTAAAAGCAATATGGATTGGAAAACTGGCGGATCATTCCACATCTTAGGGATTACAATTATCATGTACATCTTTGTATCTAATATGCTCGGTCTCCCATTTAATATCGTCATTGATGATACACTATGGTGGAAGTCACCGACAGCTGATCCAGTCATCACATTAACTTTGGCCGTAATGATTGTAGGTTTAACACATTATTATGGTGTGAAGCGAAATGGTTTATCTGGTTATGTTAAAGGATTCTTTTCACCAATTCCATTTTTATTCCCACTGAAAATTATCGAAGAATTTGCAAATACATTAACACTAGGTTTGCGTCTTTACGGTAATATTTATGCGGGTGAAATTTTGTTAGGGCTTCTATCGGCAGGTCTTGCATCTTCTGTAGGAGGCACTATCGGGGCAATTATCCCGACACTTGCATGGCAAGGATTTTCAATTTTCGTAGGTTCCATTCAAGCATTTATCTTCACCATGTTAACAATGGTTTATATGGCTCATAAAGTTAGCCACGACCATTAATATAATCCTGTAAAAAAATACAGGGGTAAAATATCAAAACTATAAATTTTTTATACATTTAAAGGAGGAACTTTATAATGAGTTTGGGTGTACTTGCAGCAGCAGTTGCAATCGGTTTAGCCGCTATCGGTGCCGGTATTGGTAACGGTCTTATCGTAGGTCGTACAGTTGAGGGGATTGCTCGTCAACCAGAAGCACGTGGAATGCTTCAAACAACTATGTTCATCGGTATTGCGCTAGTAGAGGCGATTCCTATTATCGCGGTTGTTATTGGTTTCATGGTTGTTAATAGATAGTATTTACATTTTCAAAATGGCGAAGATTACTGGAGAATCCTTCGCCATTCCTTTATGTAGAGTAAAAAATAAGGATAATAAGTATAGATATATCGGGTAAAAACCCGAAAAATACCTTGGATAATCAGGGGCAAAAAGAAATACTTAGTTTTATGAACCACCCATTATTGGGAATAGGATCAATAACTCTGGAAGGAGTGAATAATAGGTGTTAACGAGTGGCTTTGTACTTGGATTGGCTGCACATGGACATTTGAATACAGGCGATATCCTTTTCCAGCTAATCATGTTTATTATTTTGCTAGTATTGCTTAAGATCTTTGCTTGGAAGCCGTTAATGGGCATCATGAAACAACGTGAAGACCATATTGCGAATGAAATTGAAGCGGCTGAAAAAAGCCGAGTTGAAGCAAATAAATTATTAGAAGAACAACGCTCTATTTTAAAAGAAGCTCGTCAAGAAGCACAAACAATGATAGAAAATGCGAAGAAGCAAGGGGATATTCAACGCGAAGAAATTATTGCCATTGCCCGCGGGGAATCTGAACGCATTAAAGAAGCAGCGAAACTTGAAATTGAACAACAAAAGGAAAAAGCTGTTGCTGCGTTGAGAGAACAAGTAGCATCTCTATCTGTGCTAATTGCTTCTAAAGTAATTGAGAAGGAATTAAGTGCTGCTGATCAAGAAAAACTTATTAGCGATTATATTCAAGAGGCAGGAGAAAAACGATGAGTGCAGTAGCAAAACGTTATGCATTGGCGCTTTTTCAATTGGCTAAAGAAAATAATCAGCTTGAGCAGTATGAATCAGAACTTCGTGAAGTGAAAAAAGCACTTGCGGATAACGCAGATTTTAAAAATCTATTAAAATTGCCAAAGCTTCCTTCTGAAAAGAAGAAGGAAATTTTAACGCAAGTGTTCTCTAAAACTTCCACTTATGTTTTAAACACTCTAATGCTACTTTGCGATGCTCATCGTGAAGAGGAAATGGAAGCAGTAGCAGAGAGCTTTATTGAATTAGTAAATAATGAACGTGGAATTGCAGAAGCTGTCGTGTACTCGACTCGCCCGCTATCAGCAAGTGAAAGCGAAGCAATTTCCTCTGTATTTGCTAAAAAAGTTGGAAAAACATCTTTAAATATCGAAAATATTATTGATTCAAATATACTTGGTGGCGTTAAGGTCCGCATAGGCAACCGTATTTTTGACGGAAGCTTACAAGGAAAACTTGACCGTCTAAAACGTGAGTTAATCAGTTAAGAAATGAGGGGTGACATTCATGAGCATTAAGGCTGAAGAAATCAGCGCGCTGATAAGAAAACAAATTGAAAATTATCAGTCTGAAATGAAAGTTAGCGATGTTGGTACCGTTATATCTGTTGGGGACGGTATTGCTCGTGCTCATGGTCTCGATAATGCCATGGCTGGAGAGCTATTAGAGTTTTCAAACGGTGTTATGGGTCTTGCTCAAAACCTGGAAGAAAACAATGTCGGTATCGTAATATTAGGACCATTCCGCGATATTAAAGAAGGTGACGAGGTTCGCCGCACTGGACGTATCATGGAGGTACCTGTTGGGGAAGAATTAATCGGACGTGTAGTAAACCCACTAGGACAACCGGTGGATGGTCTTGGACCAATCAATACAACAAAAACAAGACCGATTGAAAGTAAAGCTCCTGGTGTAATGGATCGTAAATCTGTACATGAACCATTACAAACAGGTATTAAAGCGATTGATGCTCTTGTACCTATTGGACGCGGCCAACGTGAGTTAATTATCGGTGACCGCCAAACAGGTAAAACAACAGTAGCAATCGATACAATCTTAAACCAAGCAGATCAAAATATGATTTGTATCTATGTTGCGATTGGACAAAAAGAATCTACTGTACGCGGTGCAGTTGAGACTCTTCGCAAGCATGGCGCATTAGATTATACAATCGTAGTAACGGCGTCAGCTGCACAACCGGCTCCTTTATTATACCTTGCTCCATATGCTGGTGTAACAATGGGAGAAGAATTTATGTATAACGGTAAGCATGTATTGGTTGTTTATGATGATTTGTCTAAACAAGCTGCTGCATATCGTGAGCTTTCTCTATTATTACGTCGTCCTCCAGGTCGTGAGGCATTCCCTGGGGATGTATTCTATTTACATTCACGCTTATTGGAACGTGCAGCTAAGCTTAGTGACGCACTTGGTGGCGGTTCTATCACTGCATTACCATTTGTTGAAACACAAGCAGGGGATATCTCCGCTTACATTCCAACAAACGTAATCTCCATCACAGATGGACAAATTTTCTTACAATCGGATTTATTCTTCTCTGGTGTACGTCCAGCGATTAATGCGGGTCTATCCGTATCTCGTGTTGGGGGTTCTGCCCAAATTAAAGCGATGAGAAAGGTTGCCGGAACACTTCGTCTAGACCTAGCGTCATTCCGTGAACTTGAATCATTTGCTCAATTCGGTTCAGATCTTGATAAAGCTACACAAGCAAAACTAGCTCGTGGTGCTCGTACAGTAGAAGTATTAAAGCAAGATTTAAATAAACCTATTAAAGTGGAAAAGCAAGTTATGATTCTTTATGCCTTAACAAAAGGTTTCCTAGATGATATTCCTGTTCAAGACATCGTTCGTTTTGAAGGAGAATTCTATTCTTGGCTAGATCATAATCGTGCTGCGTTATTAGAACAAATTAGAACAACAGGTCAGCTAGCTGAAGATGAAGATATGACTTCTGCTATTAATGACTTTAAAAAGACTTTTGCTAAGTCTGAGTAAGTAATAGAAAATTAGAACTGTCCCAATGTAAGGATTGACACCACACTTCGCATAAAAGCTGCTCTTATTTTTTATGCTTGACGCAAGTGGTGTCAGACACTTATGGGACCTCTTTACTTAAAACGAGGGTGGTGAGACTTAGTGGCATCCTTACGCGATTTAAAATCTCGTATTAATTCAACGAAAAAAACCAGCCAAATTACAAAGGCGATGCAAATGGTTTCCGCTTCTGCCTTAAGCAGAGCCGAAATGAATGCGAAATCATTTGTACCATATATGGAGAAAATCCAAGATGTTGTAGCAAATGTTGCACTTGGAAGTAATATCGCTCATCCAATGTTAGTAACGAGACCTGTTAAGAAGACCGGTTATTTAGTTATTACATCTGATAGAGGATTAGCTGGGGCATATAATAGCAGTGTTTTACGTTTAGTATCTAATACTATTAAAGAGCGTCACAAATCAAAAGATGAGTATGCGATTATTGCAATTGGTAGAGTTGGTTACGAATTTTTCAAGAAACGCGATGAAAATATTGTGTTGAATATTGTAGGATTACCGGATCAACCATCATTTGCTGACATTATGAAGATATCTAGTAAAACAGTTCAGATGTTTGCCGACCAAACATTTGATGAATTGTATATGTATTACAATCATTTTGTTAATGCTATCCAACAAGATGTTACGGAGAAAAAGCTGCTTCCTTTAACGGATATTGGTGCTTCCGGAAAGAAGCTTACTTCCTATGAATTTGAGCCATCTCCTGAAGAAATCCTAGAGGTACTTCTTCCACAATATGCTGAAAGTTTAATTTATGGTGCTCTATTAGACGGTAAGGCAAGTGAACATGCCGCACGTATGACGGCAATGAAGAATGCAACGGATAATGCAAAAGAGCTTATTGACTCTTATACACTACAATTTAACCGTGCACGTCAAGCAGCAATTACGCAAGAAATTACGGAAATTGTCGGTGGTGCAGCTGCACTAGAATAGACCAAATGCGCAAGCGCCTTGCTCATCCACTAGCCGATAGACGCTGGTGAAATTTGAAGTACCAATTTCACTTGGAGCTAGACGTGGACAATTTTTCGCAGGGTTATTCACGGACTAAATGAGAAATAGAAGATTCAGGCGGGGCTTACTTCGCCTTAATGCAAGATAGGAGGTAAAATGATGAACAAAGGACACGTTCTACAAGTAATGGGTCCAGTTGTTGACGTTAAGTTTGAAAATGGTCAACTACCTGATATATATAATGCGTTAAAAGTTCAATATAAAGCGCAATCAGCTACTGAAGTCGACATCGATTTAACTTTGGAAGTTGCTCTTCACTTAGGTGATGATTCTGTACGTACGATTGCGATGGCTTCTACCGACGGTGTACAACGTGGTATGGATGCAATTGACCTTGGTGAGCCAATTTCAGTTCCTGTTGGTGACGTAACATTAGGCCGTGTATTTAATGTACTTGGTGATGCAATTGACTTGGACGGAGAACTTCCTGGGGGAATTCGCCGTGACCCAATCCATCGTACTGCACCAACATTTGAACAACTTTCTACAGAAGTAGAAATACTTGAAACTGGTATTAAGGTTGTTGACTTGCTTGCCCCTTATATTAAAGGTGGTAAAATCGGCTTATTCGGTGGTGCCGGAGTTGGTAAAACCGTACTAATTCAAGAATTGATTAATAATATCGCTCAAGAGCATGGTGGTATTTCTGTATTCGCGGGTGTTGGGGAACGTACTCGTGAAGGAAATGACCTTTACCATGAAATGAAAGATTCCGGCGTTATTAAGAAAACTGCCATGGTATTCGGGCAAATGAACGAGCCTCCAGGTGCACGTATGCGTGTTGCCTTAACAGGTTTGACTATGGCTGAATATTTCCGTGATGAACAAGGACAGGACGTATTGTTCTTTATCGATAATATTTTCCGTTTCACACAAGCAGGTTCTGAGGTATCAGCCCTTCTAGGACGTATGCCATCAGCCGTTGGTTATCAACCGACACTTGCTACTGAAATGGGTCAATTACAGGAACGTATTACATCTACAAATGTTGGTTCCGTTACATCTATCCAAGCGATTTATGTACCAGCCGATGACTATACTGACCCTGCACCTGCAACAACATTTGCGCACTTAGATGCAACAACAAACTTAGAGCGTAAACTTTCAGAGATGGGTATTTATCCGGCAGTGGATCCACTTGCTTCAACATCCCGTGCACTTTCTCCTGAAATTGTTGGGGAAGAGCATTATACTGTGGCACGTAAAGTACAACAAACCCTACAACGCTACAGAGAATTACAAGATATTATTGCGATTCTAGGTATGGACGAACTTAGCGATGAAGATAAATTAGTCGTTGCCCGTGCTCGTCGTATTCAATTCTTCTTATCACAAAACTTCCACGTGGCTGAGCAGTTTACTGGTCAAAAGGGTTCTTATGTACCAGTAAAAGAAACAGTTCGCGGATTCAAGGAAGTATTAGAGGGTAAATACGATCATCTGCCAGAAGATGCATTCCGTCTTGTAGGTCCAATTGAGGATGTAGTGAAACAAGCTAAAGAGATGGGCGTAGAGGTATAATAAGGGACCAGGAGGATCAAAGATGAAGACATTGAAAGTCAGTATTGTCACTCCAGACGGCCCAGTGTATAGTTCAGATGTGGAAATGGTGATTACAAAGGCGCAAAGCGGTGAACTGGGTATTTTACCTGGACACATTCCTACCGTAGCTCCACTTCAAATTGGCGCTGTTCGGTTAAAAAAAGGCGGCGACACTGAGCTTGTAGCAGTAAGTGGCGGTTTTCTAGAAGTGCGACCTGAACAAGTAACCATTTTAGCTCAAACAGCTGAAAAATCAGAAAGCATTGATATCGAACGTGCAAAACATGCAAGAGTTCGTGCCGAACAGAGAATAGAAGCTAAGACAGATGATATTGATCTTGTTCGTGCAGAACTTGCTCTTAAACGTGCGATAAATCGTATAAATGTTGCTGAACACCGCTTCTAATATAAGAGAACACCTTCTGTTTTACAGAGGGTGTTTTTTATCAATGAACTTTGTTAGAGACCCACTTGAGTGAGAGTTACCAAAAAATAAAAATTGCCTTGCGCAAAATTAGTCCATCCGGCAATTGAATTAAGGATTAAAATAAAAGGGGTGCAAAATATGGTAGCTGATTTCGGACAACAAGCTTTAATCAGTATAATCGTACATATATTTTTCTTTGCGATTACGTTTTGGTCATTACAAGCACTAAATTATGAAAAGCTTTTAAAACCAAATCGTGTATTTCAAGCAAGGCTGTTGATGATTATATTAACCATTGCCATCGGATCATCCATAAGTAATTTTTTTCTCAATTACCTTCTATGGTCACAACAACTTCCTCTTATATTTCAATAAAGGCTCTTTTCTTAAAATACGACACCTTAAAAATCTAATATCCAATATTTTTTTATTGTTTTTAATTATGAAAATAAATGAGAAAAGGTGCCCAAAACAGGAACTTC
Source organism: Margalitia sp. FSL K6-0131 (assembly GCF_038008735.1). Lineage (NCBI taxonomy): Bacteria > Bacillati > Bacillota > Bacilli > Caryophanales > Bacillaceae > Heyndrickxia > Margalitia sp. FSL K6-0131. Next base: position 5,261,485 of record NZ_JBBOZS010000001.1, on the reverse strand, counting down.
TTAGAAAGTTATAATGGAATAAAAGCAATAATTCTTAGAAACAGCTCATAATGTCATCATTTTGTTAAAAATAGGACTTCTTAAGTGTTTTCAAACGAACTATAATTCATTATGATGTAATATGAATTTAACTTTTGTGTAAAATAGTTGTAACATTACAAGTAGATAATCCGTCTACTTTAATGTGGTTTTTTATACCAAAGTTTTGCAAAACAACTGTCAAAAGATGACGACTTTTCCCAAGTATGTGTTGGCCCTTTCTGGTAAACACTTTTACTAAGGGAGAGGATACTTTTGAAACAGAAAATGATTTTTTTAATCTTTGTCATTATCACTTGTTTTATGTTCGCAAATTTTGGGAATAAAACCAATGCAGCTCTTTATACCACAGATTTAGACAAAATAGCTGAAATGGTCAAGAAGCAAAATGGGAGTATCAATGAATGGTCTTTATATGCAAGAGAATCCATTGAGATTCAATCAATGAATGATTGGGATAAGAAAGTAAAATCCCTCAAAAAGCAATATCCTTTTATGGATTGGAAGGTCGATCGCAAATCGGGGCTCGCAATAGGTATGAAAAACCACAAAGAATTTGTCGAAACAATAAAAGTTATGTCGACCCCTACAAAATTTTCTGCATCATCGTATTTATTATATGAGATTAAAGGTCGCAGTTGGAATTCTACTTTTGCGATGAAAATCGATCAAATCCTACCAAAAAAATTGGATGTTCTTTACAGGGATAAACCAACAATTTTCTCTTGTATCAAAGGCGAATTCAATGATAAAATTGAAAATGTTTTATTGACTGAAAAAGAGCAATTGTTGCAAGGATTTAACGCAAAGGAATTGGAATCTTTAAAGGAAAAAGACTTTTACTCAATTTCAGCGTTTTCGCCTTTATTTTCCGAGTCCATTCCAACAAAAAATAATAAAATGAATTTGCAAATTGGACTGAGAAAAAATGGATTGGGCGCTAAAACGACCTTCGTTATTGGCACACCTATCATAACGATTGAATATTAATATAGAGAAAATGGACGCGGAGGGGAATACTCTTGGAAAAAATCATCGTCCGCGGCGGAAAAAGGTTAAATGGTACGGTACAAGTTGAAGGTGCTAAAAATGCCGTATTGCCTGTTATCGCTGCATCATTGTTAGCTAGTGAAGGAAAAAGTGTTATACGTGATGTACCAACACTCTCCGATGTATATACAATTAGTGAAGTGTTACGCCATTTAAATGCAAATGTAACCTTTCAAGATAATGAAATCACTGTAGATGCATCAAGAGAGTTATTAATTGAAGCTCCATTTGAATATGTACGAAAAATGCGTGCTTCTGTACTTGTGATGGGACCATTATTAGCCCGTGTGGGAAAAGCTCGTGTTGCTCTTCCTGGCGGTTGTGCAATTGGTTCAAGACCGATCGACTTGCATCTTAAAGGATTTGAAGCGATGGGTGCCAAAGTAAAAGTAGGAAATGGATTTATTGAAGCAGAATCAGAAGGACGTTTAAAAGGTTCGAAAATCTATTTAGACTTTCCAAGTGTTGGAGCAACGCAAAATATTATGATGGCTGCAACATTGGCGGAAGGTATGACTGTGATTGAAAACTGTGCCAAGGAACCGGAAATTGTCGACCTGGCAAACTTCTTGAATAAAATGGGTGCCATTGTAAAAGGTGCAGGAACTGGAACAATTCGTATTGAAGGTGTAGAAAGTCTATTTGCAACGGAACATACGATTATTCCAGACCGAATTGAAGCCGGTACATTTATGATTGCAGCAGCAATAACCGGTGGAGATGTCCTTGTAAAAGGTGCAGTCCCTGAACATCTTACATCATTAGTAGCAAAGCTGGAAGAGATGGGTGTTCTTATTATCGAAGAACCACAAGGTTTAAGGGTTATCGGTCCAGAAAGGCTAAAGGCTGTTGATATTAAGACTATGCCTCATCCAGGCTTTCCAACAGATATGCAATCGCAAATGATGGCTCTTCTTGTTTGTGCAGAAGGGACAGGAGTTATTACAGAAACAGTATTTGAAAATCGTTTTATGCACGTGGAAGAATTCCGCAGAATGAATGCAGATATAAAAATCGAAGGGCGTTCAGTTATCATTAATGGTCCTAGCGAGCTGCAAGGTGCTGAGGTTTCAGCAACAGACCTTAGAGCTGCAGCGGCCTTAATCATTGCTGGTTTAAAAGCGGACGGTTATACACGTGTTACGGAATTAAAACATCTGGACCGTGGATACTTAAACTTCCATCTAAAATTAGCAAGCCTTGGTGCTGACATTGAACGAATTAATGATGAAGTGGAAATTGTAACCAAGGTTAACGAATATGTATCTGACGTAAATGTATGAAAATGAAGGAAAACCCGTACAATGTTTTGTAGGGGTTTTTTTATTTTGCAAAAATGCCATCCGTATAAGTCTTTTAAAAAAATCTCTTACCCAACTCTATCATCCCTTTTTTACTAGTACATATATTTTTCATAGAAATAATCATAAAAGCATGCTTCTCACCATAATTATGAGTAGTTGGGTTTATCAAGGCTATTTTCTTAAACTTTGTTGCTTTTATATATTAGAAAACTATAAGAATAAGTATCTTTTTTAAGAAAAGATGCCCCAAATCTAAGTCCAATTTAGGATTTAAAACAAATTACGAAAAGCAACAATTTATAAGAAAACAGCCCATCCTAAATACATTATGGAGGCATCAAGCATGAAACAAATAAAACCAGTCCTGCTAATTCTCTCTCTAGTAATTGCCGTATCCTTTCTTGTACCCACCTTACTCGTCCTACCTTTTTCATCCGAAAAAGTGAGTGGAAAGCTTGATGAAAAATTACAAAAACCAAAAACTACAGAACCTGCAATTGAGGTTGCGGTATATCGAACAAAAACAAAGGAAATTGAAAAGCCGGATCTAGAAGATTATGTCGTAGGCGTAGTTGCATCTGAAATGCCCGCCACATTTCAGAAAGAGGCTTTAAAAGCGCAAGCACTAACGGCCCGCACCTTTATTGTGAAACAGTTAATGTATGGCGGCAATAGCAGCCTTCCAAAAGGCGCTATGGTAGAAGACACAACGAACTTTCAAGTCTATCAAAATATGGATGAGTTAAAAAAAGAATGGAAAGATAAGTACAACCAAAACATAAAAAAAATTCGCGATGCTGTTGAAGCAACCGCAGGCCAAATTTTGACCTACAATGGAAGTCCTATTACAGCATCATTCTTTTCCACTAGTAACGGCTATACCGAAAACTCGGAAGATTACTGGGATCAACCAGTCCCTTATTTAAAGAGTGTAAAAAGCCCTTGGGATATATCATCCCCGAAATTCAATTTTAAAGAAGAGATTCCTGTTTCTGAATTTGAAAATAAACTTGGAGTTCAGTTACCCAATACAGGAAACGTTGGAACGATTACATCACGGACTCATGGGAATCGGGTTAGAACAGTTAAGATTGGCGGTAAACAGTTTACCGGACGAGAGATTAGAGAAAAACTTAACTTACGTTCAGCAGATTTTAGCTGGGTGCGTCAAGGCGACCAAATAATTGTTACGACGAAAGGCTATGGTCATGGGATTGGAATGAGTCAATATGGGGCTAATGAAATGGCGAAGAAAGGAAAGAGCTATAAAGACATTGTTAAATATTATTATCAAGGTGTTCAAATTACCAACACAGATCAATTCTTAAATAAGGCAACAGCGAAAAAATAAGCTTCTCAATCATTGAGGGCTTATTTCTTTTTGAAAATTCTGTTCAAAGATGCGAAAAAATTAATGAAAAAAATCATACATAATATCGTCATAAATGCTAAATAATAAGAATTTAAAAATTTTTTCAAAATAGATGTATATATTTCCCTGTATCTGTTCAAAATGGATGCAGAGGTGATGAAAATGAGAGAGGAAGAAAAGAAATTATCTTCTCAAAAAAAACGCGGAAAAAGCATATTTAAAAAACGTTGGGTATATCCGGCAATTTATCTTGTATGTGCTGCATTACTTATTTCGGGAATTTTCTGGTATCAGTCTAAAGGCAATGAATCTGCTAAAAAGAACTTTAGTTACCGTGGGGATAACTTAGTTGGAAAAAAAGAGTATGATAACCCTGCCACAGAGGTTAGTAAAACACTAGAAAATTTCAAATGGCCAGTAAAAAATAAAGATGCAGCAAAAATCGTAAAGGACTTCTATGATTCGAAAGCTTCAGCGGAAAAACAAGAAGCAGCTATCTTAGTATATAACGGCAACCAATTCCGACCTAATCGCGGGGTTGATATTGCGATGAAGGATGGAAAAGAATTTGACGTTGTAGCAGCTATGAGCGGTACTGTAATTAAGGTAAATGAAAATGACTCCTTACTTGGCAACGTTATTGAAATTGAACACACTAAAGGCGTTGTAACTGAGTATCAGTCTGTAAAAGATATTCAAGTTAAAGTTGGGGATATTGTAAAGCAAAATCAAATCATTGCTAAAGCAGGTACAAGTCAGTTAAATGAAAAAGCTGGAACACATGTACACTTTGAGATTCGCAAAGATAATCAAGCTTTAAACCCAAACACTTATTTTAATAAGTCCATATCAGCACTTGAAAATGTAAAAGCAGAAAGTAAATCCTCTGCCAGTGATCAAATGAATAGTGATGATCAATCAAGTAATTCAAAAGATGATAATGCAGCAGAGAGTAACGACGGTACCGACAATTCAAGTGATAATAGCAATTCACAAAATACAGATGATAGTCAAGGCTAATCTAATGTAATAAGAGTTAAGAGCGGAATTTCAAAGCATTCCGCTCTTTTTATCATTTTGTGATAAAAATGATCAATAGCAAAAAAGCAGTAAAGCCGTAATTAGGAATAATCGTTCAAACTTATAATTTTATTAGAGAATCAATGACTAAGTTAACGAATTTTCGGAAAATTATCCATACACCTTGTCCTTATTATGGTTTTTGTGCATATATTTTTACCCAAGCTAATACAATGTTACAAACCTGACAAAAACAAAGAGAGTGTTTGAGGTGAGTAATCGTAAAGTATTACTATATATAGTTGCGGTCATGAAGAATTTCTAGAAGGGGAGAGCATGATTGTTTGCTCTCTTGCGCATAAAAGGTAAAGGAAAAGCAGCGAAAGCCTTTTTCTTATGCGTTGCTACAGTATACTCCGTGGAAAGGGAAAGCGAGTCTCATTTCACACTTCTCTCATCCAATTTGGGGAGGGCGAGCGGTGTGCACGATTACATCAAAGAGAGAACTATCAAGATTGGAAAGTATATCGTGGAGACGAGAAAAACGGTTCGTGTAATTGCGAAAGAGTTTGGCGTGTCCAAAAGTACTGTCCACAAAGATTTAACAGAAAGATTACCGGAAATTAATCCTGAACTAGCAAATGAAGTGAAAGAAATATTAGATTATCATAAATCCATCCGGCATTTACGTGGCGGAGAAGCAACAAAACAAAAGTATAAAAAAGAAGAATTTCAAAATAACTAATGATAAAAAGAAGCAATTGACAAATTGATTGCTTCTTTTTCATTATGTCTGCCGCAAGGAGCCTATTGGTTAGCGGATACCTACATCTTCTCCCTGCGATAAGCCGGCATCGAATCGTTCCTCGCGTGTTTGTTGTATGTTGCGTCAAATGAGATTTGAAGTGTGAATTCACTCAAGCGTTAGCCGGAGGTGCGGCACTTGCGCTTTTCTTATTTCCTATTTTTTTACTAATTTTTAAAAGATTTTTTGACAATGAATGCCTAAACTCGACAAAAATATGTTAAAATATAAAATTAGGGAAATAGGGACTTTTGACATAAATAAAATTTACATAGATTGCCCTTTATTAACGTTCAAGCTAGTTTGCCCACTATGAAAGGAGTAACGTACATGTTTGCAAAGGATATAGGAATAGACTTAGGTACTGCTAACGTATTAATTCATGTAAAAGGACAAGGAATCGTTTTAAACGAGCCATCTGTTGTGGCTATTGATAAAAATGCTAATAGGGTTTTAGCTGTTGGGGAGGAAGCCCGTCGAATGGTGGGAAGAACACCAGGAAATATCGTAGCTATTCGTCCGTTGAAAGACGGAGTAATTGCTGATTTTGACGTAACAGAAACAATGCTAAAGCATTTTATCAATAAATTAAACGTAAAAGGATTTTTATCAAAGCCAAGAATCCTAATTTGTTGTCCTACTAATATTACAAGTGTAGAACAAAAGGCCATTCGAGAAGCTGCTGAAAAAAGCGGCGGTAAAAAAGTATATTTGGAAGAGGAGCCAAAGGTCGCAGCGATTGGTGCAGGAATGGATATTTTCCAGCCTAGCGGAAATATGGTAGTGGATATTGGCGGCGGTACAACCGATATCGCAGTTCTTTCCATGGGTGATATTGTAACTTCTGCTTCCATCAAAATGGCAGGAGATAAATTTGATAATGAAATCCTTCAATATATTAAAAAAGAATATAAATTGTTAATTGGTGAACGTACAGCGGAAAGCATCAAAATTAACATTGGCACTGTATTCCCTGGTTCTCGTAAGGAAGAAATGGAAATTCGCGGCCGCGATATGGTTACCGGATTACCAAGAACCATATCGGTAAATTCTAAAGAAGTTGAACAAGCTCTTAAAGAATCTGTGTCCGTTATTGTCCAAGCAGCTAAAAATGTATTGGAAAAAACTCCGCCTGAATTATCTGCAGACATTATTGACCGCGGTGTAATCTTGACTGGCGGTGGTGCATTGTTACATGGTATCGATCAATTATTGGCAGAAGAATTAAAGGTACCAGTATTAGTAGCGGAAAATCCAATGGATTCTGTTGCGATTGGTACAGGTATTATGCTTGAAAACATGGATAAAATTGCAAACCGTCGTTTAGTGTAATGAACTCACATTTGGGGGAATGAAAAATGCTTAGAGGATTCTATACGGCTGCAGCGGGAATGGTTGCACAACAACGCAAAACAGATCTTTTAACCAATAATATGGCTAATTCGAATACCCCTGGATTTAAAGCGGATCAATCGTCTTTAAGGGCATTTCCTGAGCTTCTTTTACAGCGCATGGGTAAGCAGACGGTTCCAGTTGAGAACGCATTTTCAATTCCTTCCTCTTCCATGGTTGGAGCTGTAAATACTGGTGTATACATGCAAGAGGTTCTTCCCAAGTTTCTTCAAGGAGATTTGCAAGAAACACAAAATAAAACGGATTTGGCCCTTCAGGATTTGAATGCAAATTCCACAAGCGCTGTATTTTTTTCCGTTCAGGATAAAGATGGCAATGTGAAATATACGCGTAACGGAAACTTTACCTTGGACGGAGAAGGCTACTTAACAACTGCAAATGGTCTTTATGTTTTAGACCGGGGTGGGAATAGAATTCGTTTAAACAGTGTGGACTTTACTGTGGACAGTAGTGGTCAGATAAGCGAACAAGGCAGACAGGCAGGAACTTTAGGGATTGCGATTGCGGCAAATTCCAATAGCTTGATAAAAGAAGGCGATGGATTATATCGAATGGATAAAAACTCCGCGCTTCCTCAAGCCCCTGGTGCAAGTTTTCAGGTAAAGCAAGGATTTTTGGAACGTTCCAATGTGGATGTATCGCAAACCATGACAGATATGCTATCGGCTTACCGAAGCTTCGAAGCAAACCAAAAAGTGTTGCAGGCATATGACCACAGTATGGATAAGGCGGTTAATGAAGTTGGACGAGTAAATGGCTAGGAAGGTGAGGGGTTTTTCTAATGAATAGATCTATGATTGTAGCATCCAATACATTGAATCAACTGCAAAAACAACTCGATATTATTAGTAATAATATGGCCAATATTGACACAAATGGTTTTAAAAAAAGAGAAGCAACCTTTTCAGACCTTCTTTTTCAACAATTCAATAATCAGCTGGATCCCAAGAAAGAAATCGGCAGAAATACCGCACTCGGCATACGTCTAGGTACTGGTGCAAAAATTGCTCAATCGCAAATGCTTTTAACCCAAGGCAATGTAAAGGAAACAAAACGTCCGTTAGATATTGCATTTACTACTGAGAATCAATTTTTAAAGGTATTAACGAATGAAAATGGACAAAGTGAAGTCCGTTATACAAGAGATGGAAATTTATCGCTTTCCCCGGTAGGAAACAACGAAGTGATGCTTGTAAATAGTTCTGGATACCCGATTTTGGACGAAAATAATAATATGATTACCTTCCCGAAAAATGCGGAAAGCTATACAATAACAAGCCAAGGTAACCTGCAAGTAAAGTTAGACAATGGACAAACAAGGTTCTTTAATCTTGGTGTGATAACTGTAAACAAGCCGCAGTTTTTTGAACAATATGGTGATAATTTGATTGGCTTACCGAACAATGGCGTCACTGGCACAAATGTATTTACTAATATGGTCGGGCAATCAAGGAATAATATTTCCATTCAGCAAGGTGCATTAGAAGGTTCAAATGTGAATTTAGGCCAAGAGATGACGGAGCTAATCAATGTCCAGCGTAATTATCAATTTCAATCAAGGGCTATCACGATTTCAGATCAAATGATGGGGTTAGTAAACGGTCTTCGCTAAAGGGGATATTAGAATGACAGAAAAAGGAATCCAGCCAAAATCAGAATCACGTTCGCAATATAAAAAGAGAAAAAAAATAGAGGAAAGACGAACAGCCAGAAGAGAAAAAATCCGTGTTCGACTTATTCCCATTTGGCTGAGAGTCGTTCTTGTATTGGTTGCAATTGTGATTAGCGTTTTATCCGGCCTTATAGTTGGATATGGCGTTATTGGCGATGGAAATCCTTTTGATGCATTATCGAAATCGACTTGGACTCATATTGTAGACCTTGTAAATAAAAAATAAGGGGGAAGGATTATCCTTTCCTTTTTTCGTGATATAAGAATTCGGCGCTTACTCATTCAAATACAGGAGGTTAAGAATATGTTAGATATTCAACAAATTAAAGAAATTATCCCGCATCGTTACCCGTTTTTACTCATTGATAAAATCACAGAGGTAGAAGAAGGAAAAAGAGCGGTAGGGATAAAAAATGTGTCAGGAAATGAGGAGTTCTTTAACGGACACTTTCCAGATTTCCCAGTTATGCCTGGAGTATTAATTGTCGAGGCATTGGCGCAGGTTGGGGCCGTTGCTATGCTTAAAAAAGAAGAAAACCGCGGCAAACTTGCCCTTTTTGCAGGAATTGATAACTGTCGATTTAAACGTCAAGTTAGACCTGGCGATCAATTGGTATTAGAAGTTGAGATATTGCGTTTAAAAGGTCCAGTAGGTAAAGGAAAAGGCGTTGCAAAGGTAGACGGCGAAATTGCATGTGAGACAGAGTTAATGTTTGCTATTGGAAAATGATGCCGTATCTACGCTTTTTGGAAGGACCAGTTTAAATTTAGTTATAGAATAGATTCTCAAAGGCTCCTTAGTTTTTCGTATGTTTTCAGCGGGGAAGGGGAAAGTTATCCATAGAGCACACCTCGAAAGGAGAAGTCTTCATGAATCGAAAAATGCTTAGATGGGTTTTAAGTTTTTCCCTGATCGCTATTTTGTTGACAGGATGTAATACGAAAAAACAAGAGCCACCACCGCCGAGTTTAAATAATGGTGTTAACGAAAATAGAAACATGAATAATGTAGATAAAGATAAATTTAATAAGAGCAATAATAAACAAATGAATACGGATAAGAACTTTAAGAATGTGAACGATATTAACGAAAATGATAATGAATATAATAAAGACCTCAAAAATGAAGACTATAAAAAGAGTAAAAAGTAAAATAAGCAGGAAGTAACCTGCTTATTTTGTCGTTACCCATGTTCATTAGTTGAAATGAAAGAAACAACATAGATTAAAAAAAGAGACTTAGTTGAAGTTTCTTGGTTTTTAGAGTAAAATTCAACAATAGTAGAGAATAGGTATAATAATATATCTAAATAGCTATTTATTTAGGGGGTTCTTTAAATAGATGTTTAATGAGCTATCACCAGGAATCAAAATAAGTATTAGTCGTTCCATTTCGACTGTATTTGAGCAATATATGGAAAATATCAAATGGGACGAAAATAAATATAATCTCGAGGATTTTATGAAAGAGTGGAGAGAATATATTAATAATCACGCCTCCTGGTTTGGACAGGTAAGCGATGATATTAAGAAAGATCCAAGGTTTCATGAAGATGTTGCCAAAAAAATCAATGAAACCATTGAGAAGATTTTAACTGAAGCGCCTACTCCGGATCAGGTAGAAAAAATAAATCAGCTACAAAAAGAGCTGAAAAAAGATTACTCCTACTCATGTAAGGCAGAAGCAAAATATTTAATTCAATCTTTAACAAGTCAAGTGAATTAGGCTCCTGAATATAACAGGAGCTTTTTATCTTTCGTTTATTCTTGAACCTTTTTAGAAGCTACATATTTAATTCGCTTTTTCATTCTATTTTTAAATTCCTCAATTAGTTCTTCGCCTGTAAATCCTTCCCTTACTATATCGCTCAGAAGAAGCTCTGCATAATTGCTCCTTTTCACCTTTAAAAAGCCTTCCAATAAAACGCTTATGTGATTTTCAAATTGTTTAATTCCCCGTATGTGCGTACTAAAAGGTGCAGGGTCGTTTGATTCGTGTGTAATAACTACTTGAACATTCAAATCATCCGGACTTTGTTGTGCCGTGCGGAAAAAGTCGTAATACTCCTTACTGATGTAAGCCTCAATTAGCCAAGTCTTTTTTCCATCCTCTTTATTAATAATCAGGCCATCCTCTAATACAATATCCTTAATGTTCCCATCACTTAAGATAACCTGTAAGGACACAATCTTAAAAGATTTCATAAATCGAAAACCTCCATTTCCTATCCGTTCATTTGGAGCAAGATGCATTATGTGTAAAAATTATAGCATACAACTGGGGGGCAGGTCCCTTGTCCAGTCTTTTAAGAAAAAAACTAAAATGAGTTAAGTGGACAGTCCTCTTATCCCAGTTTCATTAAACAAAAAAAGATTAATTTTTATTATAAACCTAATTCTTTACAACTTTTCATGCGAAAACAAGTTTTTTCCCATAGGAAAGTACCGTTATCTACAGAAAATGAAAGGGTGAATTGCTAATTTCCTAATTTTACTATTTGGATTAGGTTGTATATGATGTATTTACATTATAAGAGAAAGGAGTGAATACATGTTTTGATTAACCAGGTGATGCTTGTAGGCAGACTGACAAAGGATCCTGAACTGCGGCATACGATGGATGGAAAAGCGGTATTAAATGCCACCATAGCACTAAATCGAAACTTTCGGAATAGCTATGGAGAATTTGAAGCGGATTTCGTTCAATGTACATTATGGAACAGAACGGCTGAAAATACCGCTAAATATTGTGCAAAGGGTTCTGTTATTGGTGTAGTGGGACGTATCCAAACAAGAAGTTATGAAAATCAAGAAGGGAAAAAAGTATATGTGACAGAAGTCGTGGCGGAAACAGTGAAGTTTTTAGGAAGAAAACCGACGGAAGACCGTGAGCTACAAGCAGTGAATAATGAATAAAGGAGAAGTGAATTGGAAAATATTGATCAAAGATTAGAAGGGTTAGAAAAATTGGTGGAAGACCTTATTTTAAAGCTTGGAAGGGCAAACCATCGAATTTTTATACTCACCAAACGACTAGACTCCTTAGAACAAAACCCTCTGCCATTACCGCAAAATCATTATCATTCAAAAGTGGTTTCTCTATAAGAATTTGTATCTTCCCCAACATTCCTCATCAGAAATTGTCATGCAGCCTCATATATCTTCAAAAATTTGGACCAGTTTATCTCTAAGCTGGTCATTTTTTCGTTTAGGAAATACCATGTGGATAATTTATCCAAAAAGTTGTTACGTCAAGCTACAGCGTCTATCGGCTAGCGGATAAGCAAGGCGCTTATACATTTGTTCTTTGAGATAAAAGATATTAACCTGCATACAATTTTCCAGTTATCAAAATATAAAACTAAAATAATTTGAGGTGATTTATATTGCGTGTATTTCTTATTATGGTACTTCTATTTACTCCAATACATCCCATTCATGCCGCAAAATCCTCAACAAAGCCCAAAAATGTTATTTTTATGGTGATGGATGGTACAAATTCAGATGTTTTAACCTTAACACGGTGGTATAAAGGGAAATCCCTTGCACTTGATGGGATTCTTGTTGGCGGTGTTAAAACTTATTCTTTGCAATCAGGTATTACTGATTCTGCAGCAGCAGGAACAGCTATGGCAACGGGGTTTAAAACTTCGGTAGATATGATCGGCATAGTTCCGCAACTAAAGGGCGGAAAGGTTGAAGCAATTCGCCCCGCTGTCAGCATTTTGGAAGCAGCAAAACTACACGGACTTTCAACAGGAATAGTAACAACCTCTCCAGTACAGCATGCCACCCCTGCAGCTTTTACAGCCCATACAATCAGCCGCAATGGGTATGATGACATTGCCGAGCAGCAGGTGTATCAAGGATTGGATGTGGTCCTTGGCGGCGGTATGGTTTCTTTACTATCGAAAAAAAACACGAATCCATATTCAGCACCAAAAGGTATAGGCTCTAATATGCCTTCCTACCGAAAAGATGGGGAGAACCTGCTAGAAGAAATAAAAAATAACGGATATTCTTTTGTGAAAACAAAATCAGAGCTTGATGCGGTAAAAAAAACGAAAGTATGGGGAAGTTTTGCAGATATTGATATCGCTTATGAATTCGACCGTCCCACTCTTGCTCCTAAACAACCATCACTAGCGGAAATGACAAAAAAGGCCATTCACTTACTCGACAAGAAGCAAACGGGTTTTTTCCTCTTTGTCGAAGGTAGCAAAATCGATTGGGCAGCCCATAAAAATGATCCAGTTGGAATGATAAGCGAAATCTTGTCATTCGACTCAGCAGTAAAAGAGGCACTATATTTCGCAAAGAAAAATCCAAATACTTTGCTGATAGCTGTAACCGATCATGGAAACAGCGGACTTACAATGGGGAATCATAACACTAATAAGTCCTATTTCAAAATACCAGTTCATCAATTTATCGATCCATTAAGAAAAGCAAAGCTAACCGCTACAGGTGCTGCCGCCTTACTGAAAAAGGACCGCTCGAACATTAAGGAAATTGCCAAGTATTATGGGTTGTCTCCTCTACCGGAAAAGGAGTTAAAACGTCTAAAAGCTGCAAGTAATGTAGAATTAGAATTAGCTAAACAAATGGCTGAACGAGCAAATTTAGGCTTTACCACCCTAGGCCATTCGGGGGAGGATGTCTTTTTATATGCGTATGGTCCGGGGAAACCGACGGGACTAATCAATAATACTGATTTTCCATCATATATATCTAAGTTTTTAGGCATAACTTCATTAGACCGATTTAATCAATCTTTATTTGTGAATGCAACCGATTATTACGACAAAAAGGGTTACAAAACAAAAATTGATCTCTCTAATCCTCACAATCCATTGTTTATTTCCCAAAAAAATGAGGAAAAAATAGAGTATCCGATAAATAAAAACTATAAAATCGTAAACGGAAAAAGAAAGAAACTGTCCGGGGTCAATATATACGTGAATCATCAATTTTGGATTAGTAAAAAATAATAATGATGGTGAGGTATTGCAGCCTCACTTTCTTCATTTTATCGTAGAACCTTTGCCTAACCTTTTCTAAAATCATTTATTCCATTAAAATAGAAGTAGTGCCTTTTTTTCAAAAGATAAACGATTAGTTTAATAAAATATAAATTATTTAACAAGTTTTAAATCCTGTCTGGCGCAAGCAGCCGTTGGCTAGGGGACCTTGCGCTTTTCTTACAACCCGGAGGTGATATTCAAAATGAAAGCCCAACTTCAAGCATATGCAGAAAAACTCCAAACTTATTTAGATCCCACAAGCGACACTCACCAAAAGCTTGTTCAAAAAGGCTTGCTTTTATATCGCCAGCAGCTCGTTTCCAAAAAGAATTTTTCCTCTCCCATTTTTACAGCCAAGGTACAGGATGTAACACCTGTTCAGGTTACGTTGGATTTGGAAAATCCTGAAAACAATCATTGTTCATGTCCGCAGGAAGGTATCTGCCGCCACCAAATGGCGTTATTTTTCTCAGTTTATAACCAAATAGGAAGTGTATTTGATTGGGTACAAGAATGGAAAAAAAACGATTCTACCTTTGCTGTATTAAAGAATATGAAGCGTGGAAGTGATTTACTGGAGGAACAAACTTCTGCACCGTTAACCGGTCACGATGCATGGATAAATCGCTTTAAAAAATCCTTTCATAATATTGATATACCAAATGAATATGTTTTCGAAGAAAGATTAAAATCAGTATACTATCGTCTAATTGAATTCTCACCTGTTGAAAGGGAATGGAAACCGCTTTATCAATTATTCGTTGCTTATTATTCGATAAAAGCAGCGAATGAGCTAAGTATCAATCGGAATTTTCAAACACAGGATTCCTTCTTTTCCTTTATGATGCAAGAAGTAGAAGATGCATTAAAGAAATTATCTATCTCCGTTCAGCCATTTGCCTTTGACCCGTATATTGCTTTTTTGCGAAATGATTGTACGGCATTACTTACCTTAAACACCTACCATTCATCCGAAATGGTGGAACTATATATGATTCTTTGGTCGCACCTTTTCAAACAAACAATATGGCGTAAGCTGGAATTAGAGAGGCTGGAGTCTGACTCTGATCAAAACGACAGAATCCTGCTAGCCAGAATTCATTTAGCTATTCTATGTGGAAAAGACGAGATTGCATTACAGACACTGAAAGGGCTAAATAGAAACATTATTTACTTTTCGCAATATTGGTTTCAACATTTGCAATCGCAAAAGGCGTACAGCCGGCTTAGCAAATATATTACTGCCATGATACCTTTTATATCGGATTATTTATCTACACTGGAAAGTAATTTTGACCGTTATGCCTTTATGAGAATGTTTTTTAGAACAGTCGATGATTCTGCGTTATCTGATCATAATCCTGTCTTAATGGAAAAAATATATATGAAATTTCTTCCATATAGCTACACCCAATATAATGAATATCTCATCATAAAGCAAAAGTATCGATCATGGGTTGAACTACAGCATCTAACAGGCAAAGACATCGATTCTATTGATAAGTTGAAACTGGAAACTGTTGCGAAGGCAGATCCGCAGCTTGCTATGCCGCTTTACCATGATTCAATTGAAAATCTATTAGAAAATCGTAATCGTGATGCTTACAAGAAATCCGTAAAATACTTAAAAAAACTGCGTGTTTTATATAAAAAACAGAAAAAAATGCAAATGTGGGAATCCTATTTTAATGACTTACTTCTAAAGACAAAAAGACTTCGTGCATTTCACGAGGAGTGTAGAAGGGGAAAGCTAATCGATGCTTAAATCTATCTTATTAAAGATTTATATTGAATATATGGGAAATGGAGTTTTTTTTATTTATGCCGAGGATCCACAAGGAAGGGAAATCAATCCGTCTGATTGGAAACGTCAATTATTTATTTGGCATGAAGAAAGCTTCTTTGGCTCTTCCCTTCCTATTTCAACCTATAAGACGCATTCAGGTGTAAAGGTAGATAGCTGGTCATTACTGTCTCTCTTTGCAAACGAAAGCTTCAGTTCATTGCTGGATTGGGAATGGGATTCAAACGGACAATTATTCCTATCAAGCGCTTCCATCATGTATGAAGCTATTATGGAAGGTGTAGGGGTTCCGCGCTTTAATGAAACGGAAGACCATGTATTCGAGTGGAAGCTGCCGCAAATGGTATTGGATGAATTTGAACCAGAATTTTGGGAACAACCTATTCTTGACACTACAACGAAGGCATTTTTAGAAGAATGGTATGATTATGCTATTACTTCTTTCCTGAACAAAAAGGAAGGAATAAAGGAAAAAATAGATAACTTGAAGAAAACTTCCCTTACAACGGAAGAATTTACTTCCTATTTTGATGCAAAACGTTTTCGTGAGTGGATGGAAGGGGAAGACGAGCGTCCTTTTACCATCGGACTTCGTATTTCAGAACCGATGGAAGATGATGAACCATGGATTCTCGAAACCGTTTTAAGAGATAAAAGAAACCCAGAAAAACTGCTTACTACAACTCCCTCAAAAAATGTTCCGGTAAAATGGAGACAATATCTAGATGATGTAATGGAAGAACAAGAACGTTGGGTAAAACTCTTTCCCTGGTTAGGAGATAGTGATGGGCTAAAAAGGGAATTAGATGAGCTTTTAGCTTGGGATTTTTTAACGATTGCAAGTGAAAAGCTACTCTTGCTCGGAGTAGAAATTTTACTGCCATCTTGGTGGGTTGCGATGCGTGATGCGCAATTAACCGTGAAGGCAAGAATAAAGCAAACGAGTACAAACTACCGGCCATCCTTTGTCGGATTAAATGCCTTGCTTGACTTTGATTGGCGATTGTCCATGAATGGCGCTGAAATTTCCGAAGAGGAATTTAATCATCTCGTTGATCATCAGCGAAGACTGATTAAAGTAAATGGGCAATGGGTCAAATTAGATCCCAAAATGATTCGGCAGCTGCAAGACTTAATGAAACGGGCAAAGAAGGAAGGGTTGCGTCTTCAAGACATTATGGAGCAAGAATTAGTTCCAAGAGAAGAAATGGATATGGAGGAGTTAGAAGACTTTAATCCACGTGCCTTTGCAAACATTCAAATCGAGCTAAACCGTTCCTTAAAAAAGCTATTTCATGAATTAAGGGATACTTCCAATATCCCAGCCGTTCCGGTACCGCCGCAGTTTGACGGAAGTCTTCGCCCCTATCAACAGCATGGTTTCGATTGGCTTGTGTTTTTGAGACAATTTCATTTCGGTGCTGTTTTAGCCGATGATATGGGGCTTGGTAAAACCATTCAGCTCATTACGTACTTATTGCATGTAAAACATACAGAGGGAAATCCTGCACCGGCTTTAATTATCTGTCCGACATCCGTACTTGGGAATTGGCAAAAGGAAATCGAACGCTTTGCCCCGGAATTGTCCGTTAAACTGCATTATGGAGCAAATCGTTACAAAGGAGATCACTTTGAAGAAAATTTGAAAGGAACAGATATTGTATTAACAAGCTACGGGCTTTCCCATCTAGATTTTGACGAGCTTTCTTCCATTGAATGGGGAACGATTGCCCTAGATGAAGCCCAAAATATTAAAAATTCCCAAACCAAACAATCAAGGGCAATTCGCAAATTAAAAGGATTACATCATATCGCCCTTACTGGAACACCAATGGAGAATCGATTATCAGAACTATGGTCTATTTTTGATTTTACCAATCACGGGTATTTAGGTACCTATACACAATTTCAAAAGCGATTTATTCTGCCTATTGAAAAGGAAGAGGAACAAGCAAAAATCGGGGAGCTTCAGTCACTGATTCGTCCATTTTTGCTCCGTCGTACGAAGAAGGACCCTGAGGTAGAATTAAACTTGCCGGATAAGCTTGAGCAAAAGGAATATTGCCCATTAACATCGGAACAAGCCTCTTTATATGAACAGCTTATTCGTGAAACCTTTAATCAAATGGATGAGCTGACAGCAATTGAGCGTAAAGGAATGATCCTCCAAATGTTGAACCGTCTCAAACAGTTATGCAATCATCCGGCATTATATCTTAAAGAGGAACATCCGGATAATGTGGAACAACGCTCTCATAAGATGGAGAAGCTATTGGAATTGGTGGAATCCATTTTGGATGCTAAGGAAGCGTGTCTCGTTTTTACCCAATATATTGGAATGGGCGAGATGATTCAAAAGCTTTTATACGAACGTTTCGGTCTTTCTGTTCCTTTTTTAAACGGAAGTATGCCTAAAGCAAAAAGAGATGAATATGTTGGGCGTTTCCAGGATGGGGAATTCCCAGTGTTCCTCCTTTCTTTAAAAGCAGGTGGAACAGGGCTTAACCTAACGGCCGCAAATCACGTTATCCACTATGATCGCTGGTGGAATCCCGCAGTAGAAAACCAGGCTACTGATCGTGCTTACCGAATTGGTCAAAGTCGTTTTGTCCATGTTCACAAGCTGATTACAACCGGCACATTAGAGGAAAAAATTGATGCTATGCTTGAGAAAAAACAAGCATTAAATGATGAAATTATTAATAGTGACAACTGGATTACAGAGCTATCTGATCAGGAATTGCATCATTTGCTTATGTTATCTTAAAAACAGGATCAGCCTGAATATAGGCTGATCCTGTTTGCGTAAAATCAGACTATTGTGACTATATTACTAGGACTAAATAATCTAGTTTATCTCTCAATTACTATGTTAATTTATAAGTGTCTGAATTTTTTGTCACTAAGAGATTCAGAATTTTTTTTCGGGGGAGGTCTCTATTTAATCTATTAATCTATTTTTAAAAACTACTAATAGGGGGACAATAAATGCTGAAGCGAAGTCTTGCAATTTTACTTATTTTATTATTAGCTTGCAGTAGTGCAGTATTTGGGACAGGAAGTTCCCATGCTGTAAATCTAGACAAGGCAAACAAAGTAAAACCAACCAAGGTTCAGCCGAATGTAGATCCGAACAAAGATGTTCGTGTCTTTGTTGAGATGACGGGTGATCCAACCATTGAATATGCGAAGCAAAAAGGTGTTAAATACAATAAACTTAGTAAACAAGAAAGAAAAGGCTTGGAAGACAAAGCACTTGATGAACAAAAAACAGTTAAAGGCAAAATAAAGGACAAGAAAATAAAAACCAAGTTTATTAATGATGTAACAACTATCGTAAACGGTTTCAGCGCCGACATAAAATATGGCGATATTGACCAAATTAAAGCGATTGATGGTGTTAAGTCTGTACAGGTTGTAAACGAATACAAGAGGCCACAAGAAACACCTGATATGATTTATAGCAAGGAGCTGGTACAAGCACAAGAGGCTTGGAGAAACTACGGCTATAAAGGGGAAGGAATGGTTGTCGGTATCATTGATACTGGAATTGACTATGATCATAAGGATATGAAATTAACGGATCCTTCTAAGGAAAAGTTAACAAAATCGAAAATAAATGAGCTAGTTGCAGACAATGGTCTGCCAGGTAAATTTTATACAGATAAAGTTCCTTATGGATATAATTACTATGATAAAAATGATATTGTAAAAGATTTGGGAGCTGGTGCATCGATGCATGGTATGCACGTAGCTGGTACGGTCGGTGCAAACGGAGACGAAAACAATGGAGGCATTAAAGGAATCGCACCAGAAGCACAATTACTGGCGCTTAAAGTATTCAGTAATGACCAATCCAATAAATCAACATATGGAGATATTTATGTTAAAGCCATTGATGATGCGATTAAGCTTGGAGCGGATGTTCTGAACATGAGTTTAGGTTCACCATCCGGATTTGTTAACGCTGATTCACCTGAGCAGCAAGCGGTAAAACGTGCAACAGAGAATGGCATTGTTATGTCCATCTCTGCTGGGAACTCTGCTTATTTTGGAAATGGATACTATTATCCACTTACATCTAACCCTGATTATGGTGTAGTCGGGTCACCGAGTGTTTCGAATGAATCAATTTCTGTTGCATCATTTGAAAATACGAATATGGTAACGGATGGATTGAATTATACGATTGATGGAATTGCTGGAAACGCACCATTTTTATCTGCTGGACAAACACACCCGAATAGTGTTGAGCAAAAAACGTTTGAAGTTTTAGCTGCAGGATTAGGGGGACCAAATGATTTTGCCGGCAAAGACTTTAAAGGAAAATATGCTCTTGTCCAACGTGGAACCTATAACTTTGTAGACAAAGCCCTTAATGCTCAAAAAGCTGGAGCGGCAGGAGTTATTGTTTACAACAACCAAGAAGGTATTGTTAATATGGCATCTGATCCGGCTATCACGATTCCTCAGCTATTTATGCTAAAAGGTGATGGTGATAAACTGAGAGCTGCATTAGATAGCAGCAAACCGGTAACTATTACGTTTAATGGTGGTAAACTGGGTATCCCAAATCCAGATGCGGGAAAAATGAGTGCGTTCTCTTCTTGGGGTGTAGCACCGAGCTTAGATTTTAAGCCGGAAATTACAGCACCAGGCGGACAAATTTATTCCACACTTAATGATAATAAGTATGGTTTAATGAGCGGTACCTCTATGGCAGCACCACATGTTTCAGGTGGATCCGCTTTAGTGTTGGAACGCGTTGATAAAGATTTTGGTTTGGATAGCAGTGACCGCGTATTATTAGCGAAAAATTTACTAATGAATACAGCAAAACCAGTTGTATTTGATGGTAATTTCGTTTCTCCTCGCCGTCAAGGTGCAGGATTAATGCAAATTAACTCAGCTTTAACAACACCTGTAATTGTTACAGAATCAAAATCAAATGTAGGAAAAGTTGCTTTAAAAGAAATTAAAACGGGTAAGGTAACATTCCAATTAACGGCGAAAAACTTAACAAATAAACCAGCAACCTATAATTTGTCCATTAATGCGCAAACAGATACAGCTTTACAAAACGGCAGCGATTTAATTAATGCGCCAAACCTTGTTGGAGCAACTGATTTAAATGGACTTGTTGACTTCAAAATCAATGGCAAAGCAAAGGACCAAGTAGTTGTACCTGCAAAAGGTGATGTGAAAATTAATATTACGATGGATGCAAGAGCGGCTGAAAAGGAGTTAGCTTCTGCATATCCAAACGGATTCTGGTTGGAAGGATTTATTCAATTAACAGATCCATCTGATAACAATCCAACATTAACAGTTCCATATGTAGGATTTGATGGTCAATGGGATAAAGCGCCAATTTTTGATAAACCAATGTGGGATGCAAGCTCCTATTATGGTTACACAGGAGTAGTAACTTCTCAAGGTGGAGACTATTCTTTCCTTGGCGGAGATGTAAAAACGGGGGATATCGATCCTGCAAAAATTGCTTTCTCGCCAAATGGCGACGGGGTTCAAGATGATGCATTGCCAATCTTATCATTCATACGAAATGCAAAAAATGTAACTCTTTATGTGCTAGATAACAAGAAACATAGAGTAGCAACGATTGTAAATGAAGGAAACATGTATAAAGACGCTTATGATAGCGGAAATGGTTCTAAGTATACTTTAGATCCAAACTTTGTATGGGACGGAAAGATCAATGGAAAAACAGCACCGGAAGGTCAATACTACCTTCAAGTAGCAGGTGTCGTTGATTATCAAGCTGCGAAACCTCAAACCATTGAATTACCTATTAAACTAGATGTAACAAAACCAAAACTTGATGTAAGCTACGATAAAGCATCCAAGAATCTTACTGTACATGCTTCCGATGAGAAAAACGGCAGCGGACTTTCATACTGGGATGTTATCGTTGACGGTAAATCCGTCACAAATAAAGCTTACTATTCTGAAGCAGATACTAGCTTCAAAGTAGGAGACATTAGCGGACATACAGTACTGGTTGTAGCATATGATAATGCTGGTAATACAACTGTTGTGCCTGTGAAATAATAACTTAAAAGATAGCTGCCAGTGCATTTCTGGCAGCTATCTTTTTTTTCTTTATTATTCAGTTAGATTGATTCCTAGATCAAAACCTAATTCGTGCCGTTCAACAACGATTTCGTGCGGTTCATTTTTCCATTATTAAAAATAAGGTATATTAATGTCGCACCATATACTATTCAAACCACGCTTACTCAGGATATTAGAAAGGTTGTAAATTTCCAACCTAAAGGAAAACAATGCAGTAAAACAACGTAACAGCATATCATTGTATGCTGTTATTTTTTATGCCACAAGACCCTGATAAATCAACATTTAGTAATTTTTTTGAAAAAGGGCTTTGCAAACGTAACAGTGTTATGTTACATTATTTTATGAAAGGAGACGAATACGATGAGTGAAGAATTAATATCTAAAAAAGATTTATTAGAGCTTACCAATATTTCTTATGGGCAGTTATATAGATGGAAACGAAAAAACCTAATACCGGAAGAATGGTTCATTAGGAAATCTACCTTTACAGGTCAGGAGACATTTTTTCCGAAAGAAAAGATTTTAGAACGAATTGAAAAAATCCAGACAATGAAAGAAAATCTTTCCCTTGACGAGCTGGCAGATGTATTTTCTCCCAATTTGTCAGAGCTTAGCCTAGAGGAAGGGGAAATTATCCAAAAAGGAATTGCTTCGCAGCCTGTGTTAAATATTTTTAAGGAATTGAATCAAGAAATGAAAAAGTTCTCATTTGAACAAATGCTTTCTATTTATATTCTTGAAAAGCTATTGCGCTCAGGTGACATTAATTTGGACGAAGGAAAAATGGTATTGCATGTGATGAATGATTATTATCATTCCATTAAAAGCGGGGAGTTGTTTTTCATCCGAAAGCTTGGAATATCCTCCTGTTTTGTCGTTTCTAGTGTGGATGACATTTATTTTGAAAAATCAACAAAAATTGTGACTCGGGTTTCTTTAACAAACTGTATGGAAGAACTGAAATCAAAATTATTGTAAGGGAGAAATGATGAACATGAATAAAAATCGGGATTTGATCATAAATGGATTTGGTAGTTCCAGTGGCGGTGAATTTGAGCTTGCTTCGATAAACGGAAAAGGCAAGGTGCATGGGGATATAGATTGCAAACATTATGATTGCAACGGATTTGGAACGGTGAACGGCAATATTAAAGCGGAAACGGTAAAAATTAATGGTAAATCGACAATCAATGGCAATGTTGATGCAGACAGCATTACTATTGATGGGCACTCTTCCATGAGCGGGGAAGTGAATACGGAAAAAATAAGAATATCCGGGAGTGGTTCCATTGGCGGATCTTTACGTGGAGAGCACATAAAAATTAACGGGAAAGCCTCCATTGGGGGGGATTGCGAAGCGGAGGAATTTGATTCTGAAGGGTTATTTACAATCGGTGGATTACTAAACGCGGAAAATATCGATATTCTTCTATACGGCGACTGTAAAGCCAAGGAGATTGGCGGACAGACCATTCGCATTAAGCAGAGGATTCATGGTTTTATGAAAATCGTCAAATCTATTTACCCAACTAGATTAGTAACGGATGTTATTGAAGGGGATGATCTTTACCTCGAAGGTGTAAAAGCAAAAATTATCCGGGGTAACAATGTTACGATTGGGAAGAACTGTGAAATTGATTTGTTGGAATATAAAGGAGCCATTGAGGTTGATAAATCTTCCAAAGTGATGAAAACCAACCAACTCTAATATTAAAGGAGGTTATCGTATGGAAAAAAGGAATTTAAATATATTTGGTTCTGGTAGCTCTGGGGGCGGAGAGTTCAACAAAATAAAGATTAGCGGTGATGGAACCATTACGGATGCCCTCACCTGCCAAGTATTTAAGGTATACGGAACAGGAGTTGCTATGGGCGATGTGAAAGCAGAATCGCTTGATATTTACGGAACGATTGATATACATGAAAATGTAAAATCAGGAAGCATTAAGATTTACGGAACAATGAGTGCAAATAAAGACGTAGCTGGAAAAGAAATGAAAATTCGGGGTGCCATGGATGTAGGCGGGAATGTCTCAGGGGAGGATATAAATTTGAAAGGAAGCCTTTCTGTAAAAGGTGATTGCGAAGTGGAAAACTTCATTTCAGATGGTTCCTTTGAAATTGGTGGCTTATTAAACGCTGGTAAGGTAAACATTGAATTGAAATATGGAAACAGCTCTGTGAAGGAAATAGGCGGGGAGGAGATACAGGTAAAAAGGAAATCCTCCTTTCTAGGTATAAATAAACAAAATGGAAGCCTAGATGTAGATACAATTGAAGGTGACCATATTTATGTTGAATATACGAAAGCATCTGTAATTAGAGGCAAAAAAGTTGAGATAGGACCTGGTTGCGATATTGGCTTAGTGGAATATAATGAACAGTTCCATTGTGCAAAAAATTCAAATGTAAAAAAACAGATAAAAATATAGGGTATGTTAGGGAGTTGAATGAATGGCTACAAAAAATAGCAAGTTAGGCTGGGTTGTTGCGGGATTATTATTAGGGATTTTGATGGCATCTATGGATAATACCATCGTTGTGACGGCTATGGGAACAATTGTTGCAGATTTAGGAGGGATTGATAGTTTTATTTGGGTAGTTTCTGCTTATATGGTAGCAGAAATGGCGGGAATGCCAATCTTCGGGAAGTTATCTGATATGTTTGGTAGAAAGCGATTTTTTATGTTTGGTTTATTACTATTTATGATTGGCTCCATTTTATGCGGAACTGCTGAAACCATTACACAATTGAGTATATATCGTGCCATACAAGGAATCGGTGGTGGAGCCCTAATTCCAATTGCCTTTACGATAGTATTTGATATTTTTCCTCCTGAAAAGCGAGGGAAGATGGGTGGATTATTTGGGGCAGTATTTGGTTTATCAAGTATTTTTGGTCCGCTATTAGGTGCCTATATTACCGATCATATTAGCTGGCATTGGATATTTTATATTAATCTGCCGCTTGGCGTTGTAGCGCTGCTATTAATTACACTCTTTTATCATGAGTCTCGTATACATGAAAAACAAAAAATTGATTGGTTTGGTGCAATTACCTTAGTAGGATCCGTTGTATGCTTGATGTTTGCTTTAGAACTCGGCGGGGCGAAATATGCATGGGATTCTAGTATTATTCTAGGATTGTTTGCCGGTTTTGCCGTTCTATTTATTCTCTTTATCTTGATTGAGAGAGTTGTATCAGCGCCCATTATTTCTTTCAAAATGTTTAAAGAAAGATTATTTGCCGGGAGTACGATTGTATCTCTCTTCTATGGTGCAGCTTTTACGGGGGCAACCGTTTACATTCCTATATTTGTGCAAGGGGTTTACGGCGGAACGGCTACTAATTCAGGGTTAATCCTGCTTCCAATGATGCTTGGCTCAGTTGTGTCTGCACAAGTTGGCGGGTTTTTAACTACGAAATTAAGCTATCGAAATATCATGTTTATTTCCGGGATTATTACGATTATCGGAATCTATTTGTTAACTACTATAAATCCAGATACTGCTCGCTTTGTTTTAACGATTTATATGATTATTACCGGCTTTGGGGTTGGATTTTCGTTTTCTGTGCTTGGTATGGCTACTATTCATAATTTCGGTATGGATCAAAGAGGATCAGCAAGCTCGACAAGCAACTTTGTTCGTTCACTGGGCATGACAATTGGAATTACAGTGTTTGGAATGATTCAAAAGAATGCATTTTCTGATCAATTGAAGAAGGTTTTCGCTGGAATGGGACAGATGCCGCAAAATGACTCCTATAATCCAAATGCAATTCTAAAGGAAAGTGCACGCTCACACATTCCTGTACAGGTTTTAAGCAAAATTACAGACGCATTATCCACTTCGATTGTCCATACTTTCTTATGGGGATTAGTTCCCGCTGGATTAGCTTTCTTGTTTATTTTTGTGATGAGCAATGAGAAAATGGCATTCCAAAAAGCCGATGGCAAATAGTTGTGAAAGGAATGTTAAAAATTTTCAAAATCAATATACAGACTTTGGATAATAGGGTAAAATAATAGAGAGTCGTAAATCAAAAGAGGTGATCTATCTTGAAAAGAAAAGATCATGATCAACTAAAAAAAGTAATGGCTAACTTAGCGGGTATCGGGGTAAAAATAACGAAAACGAAATCTCGCCGGGAGCTTTTTAAAGTGCTGGAGGATGTCAAATTAATCCCCAAATATCCAAAACTACATCATTAGTCATAAATAAGTCAGATGTGCTAAGCGCAACTGGCTTATTTTTTTGCAGGTGAATTTATGAAACCTTCCATTGTTATTTTCGTCTGCAAAAGCAGCTGCTTATTTAATTTTTAACTACGGAATAGGTTAAAAGTCTAAATTCATATCCGTCTAGAGATGGAAAACATTAGAACTTAGAAGTGTATAATAAAGATAGAAAATTCTGATTAGGGGTGTGGAGATGGAGTATATCATAGACATACAAGGGATAAAGAAAAGCTATAAAAAAAGAAAATCGAAGGAAATAATTCAAGCAGTCAAAGGTGTCTCATTCCAAGTGAAAAGAGGAGAGGTTGTAGGACTGCTTGGACCAAACGGGGCCGGAAAAACAACCACTATTAAAATGATGTGCGGCTTGCTGCTTCCTAATGAAGGAACGATAAAAATAAATGGCATCGACATTGGAAAGCAGCGTCTAAAAGCACTTCGACATATTAGTACCGTTTTAGAGGGAAATCGAAACCTTTATTGGAGATTAACAGTGCGGGAAAACTTGGAGTATTTCTCGGGAAATCGAGGTTTGTCGAAAAAGGCAGTATCGGCTCAAATTGATGAATTATTAGAGCGACTAAATCTGACACATAAAGCAAATGAAATGGTTAATTCCTTGTCACGAGGAATGCAGCAGAAGGTTTCCATAGCGGTTGCCTTATTATCCAATACGGAGATTATTTTTCTTGATGAACCAACATTGGGGCTCGATATTGAAACTAGCTATGAAGTTCGCAAATTATTAAAGGATATAGCGAAGGAGTACAATAAAACGATTTTACTAAGCTCTCATGATATGCCTGTTGTCCAAGAAATTTGCGAGCGGGTGATCATTATTAATGAAGGAAGAATTGTATCGGACGAGCGGGTTAGTGATTTGCTTGAATTGTTTGATACGAAGGCATATTCCTTTACGGTTAATTCAGTGCTTTCAGATAAGAATTTAAAAGAAATTCAAAATCATTTTATGGCTGAGTTAGAGCTTAATGACGGAATGCAATCCGTCATTACCGTTACGATTACGCATAGCGAAGATTTTTATAAAGTAATCAATTTGTTTGAGGAAATGAATATTGAAATCGATAAAGTAGATCGTTCTATTATTGATTTTGAACAAGTATTTTTGAAAATTGTAAAGGGGGAAATGAAACGTGAAATTGCTGCAACTGTTTAAGGCGAATTTTCGCAGGGAATTTATCCTGCTGAAGAGATATCTTCCCAATACAATTAGCGAACTGATAACTTTCTTTTGTATTTTTTTAGCCATGTTTTTTGGGATAAAAGTGGTCGGTGATCCATCCTCGATGGAAACAAATATTCAATATACTATTGTCAGCTACGTATTTTGGTTCTTGTCCATGGGTGCCATGCAGGGAATAGGGTGGAGTATTATGAGTGAAGCACAGCTTGGAACACTAGAGCAAATGTATATGTCTCCAATGGGGGCTTGGAGGATATTATTAGCGAGAATTGTTTCAACCACCCTGCAGCAGCTAATTATTTTAGCTGTCTTATTGTACTTGTCTATGCTGGTAACTGGCACCTGGTTAAATATAGATGTGGTTTCCATTTTACCTGTATTAATTTTCACCATTATTAGTATGTTTGGCATTAGCTTTATGATTGCTGGAATGGCTATTATTATTAAACAAATTAATGCCTTTTTACAGGTTTTGCAGTTCATCTTAATGGGACTAACTTTCTTTCCTATGTCTATTTCGCCTCTTTTAGCTGTCTTACCAGTTGTAAAAGGTGTAGATATGATAAGGGGAATTATGATTCAAAATCAAACACTTCTTGATTTTCATTGGGCAGATTACGCCAGTTTAATTGCAAATGCTATCATTTATCTTGTTTTGGGAATACTTGTCTTTAAAAGATGTGAGCGCACTGCGATGACTAAAGGAGTATTGGGGCAATATTAGAAATTTTCCTGAAAATGCTGTTGCCTTTTTACTTATTATCTGTATAATACTTAATAATAATGAAAACTCGAGGATGAAGAGAGTAATCTATATGGGGAAAAATAGAGAGTCGGGGATGGTGGAAGCCTGGCACAGAACCAATGGATGAAGCGCACTTCGGAGAGATGAATCTGAACTACAGTAGGATGAATCGGGAACTCCCGTTACAAGGTAAAGTGGTCATTAACCTGAACAATTAGAGTGGTACCGCGGGCTAGCTCGTCTCTTTATATAAGAGATGGGCTTTTTTTAATTAGATTAGGAGGGAAAATAATGGATTTAAAACAAGTCTTGGCAGTATGCCTAAAAGATTATCTGCACGGGGTGTTAACTCAGGAAAAAATATATAATTTAATCGAAATTCCGAAGAATCCCGAGCATGGAGATTTAGCTTTTCCTTGTTTTCAACTTGCAAAGCTTTTGAAAAAGTCACCGGTAGAAATTGCAACGGAGCTTTCTGAGGAGTTAGGGAAAAGTAATCATTTTTCTAAAGTAAACCCAATTGGTCCTTATTTAAATGTATTCTTTTCTTCAAAAGAAATTGGGAAGAAGGTTGTCACAGAAGTATTAAAAGACGGGCATGCATTCGGAAAGGGTTCAATAGGTGAAAACAAAACGGTTGTATTGGATATGTCATCTCCCAATATTGCAAGACCGTTCTCAATGGGGCATTTACGATCTACTGTTATCGGAAACGCATTAGCAAATCTCGCTGACAAATGCGGATATAAAACGGTAAAAATAAATCATTTAGGAGATTGGGGAACCCAATTTGGAAAGCTTATTACTGCCTATAAGAAATGGGGCGATGAAGAAAAGGTCAAAGCTAATCCTATCCAAGAACTATCGAAGTTATATGTTAAATTTCATGAAGAAGCTGAAATAAACCATAATCTTGAAGCAGAAGCACGCGCAGCATTTAAAAGCTTAGAAGACGGGGATAAAGAAAATTTACAATTATGGCAATGGTTTCGGGATGAGTCTTTAAAAGCATTTATGGGAATTTATGATTTATTAGGTGTTTCATTTGATTCGTATAATGGTGAAGCATTTTATAACGATAAAATGGATGAGGTTGTCGACTTACTGAAGGAACGAAAATTATTGGAGACTTCAGACGGGGCAGAAGTTGTCAAGCTAGATAATAACCAGTTACCGCCATGTTTAATTAAAAAATCAGATGGAGCTACTCTCTACGCTACACGGGATTTGGCTGCCGCAATATATCGACAAAAAACTTATCAGTTTGATACCGCCCTATATGTTGTTGGTCAGGAGCAAACCGTTCATTTCAAACAGGTAAAAGGTGTATTAGAAAAATTAGATTTCGGGTGGGCAGATGGAATGCATCATATTCCTTTTGGGCTGTATTTAAAGGATGGAAAAAGAATGTCAACTCGGAAAGGACGGGTTATTCTTTTAGAAGAAGTTTTAAGAGAAGCCATCCAACTTGCTGAAAAGAATATTAAAGATAAAAATCCAACCTTGGTGAATGCAAATCAAGTGGCAGAATCTGTTGGAGTAGGCGCAATTATTTTCCATGACTTAAAAAATGACCGAATGAATAATATTGAATTTTCCTTAAAAGATATGCTTACATTTGAAGGAGAAACAGGGCCATATGTTCAATATACACATGCTCGAGCGATGTCTATTTTACAAAAAGCGGAAATCGATGAATATGAATTTCACGGCCTAAATGATCAAGGAAGCTGGGAAATCATTAAGCACTTAAATCATTTCCCCGATATAATCGAAAATGCGTACAACCAGTTTTCCCCATCTGTGTTGGCAAAGTATTTAATTCATCTTAGTCAGTCCTTCAATAAGTACTATGCAAAAGTACGGATAATTGAAAAGGATGAAGAGCTATTATCAAGACTTTCGTTAGTAAAGGCTGTCACTATTGTACTGAAGGAAGGATTAAGAATTCTTGGTGTTAAGGCTCCGAATGAAATGTAAGAAAAAAAGCAGTGGTATGAAACTCTACATCCGTACAGAAACAGAATTCGTTGCTCTTAAGCGGACACAGGATCCCTTATTTTGATAAAACAGTCCTAATCTAAGGGTGTTTCGGACACAGAATCCGTTATTAATGGAAAACTACAATGAAATCACTGCTTTTTTGCAAAATAACGGAACCTCTGTCCACAAAAATGAAGAATAACCTCATTTTGTCACAGATAGCGGATCCTATGTCCAGTATCACATCCATACTAGTTAAAAAGACCAAATCAATAGGATTTGGTCTTTTAACTAGTAATCTTTTTAAATCGCCTCCGAATTGGTAAGCGCAATATTATGTTTCACTTTTATTTCTTGAGTGCTTTTTTTCTTTACCTCAATATACTTAACGTGAAGGTCTTCTATTTCCTTAATAATAAATTCAAAATCCTCAAATTCGATAATATCGCCTTGCTTGGCCTCGTAATTTTCGGATAACACCCAACCTCCGAGTGTGTCGATATCCTCTTCTTGAATATCAATTCCTAATAAGTCGTTTACTTCACTTAAAAGTACTTTAGAATCGATAATAAAATGATTTTCTTTTACTTTCCGAATCAATGGAACTTCATCCATATCAAATTCGTCGCGGATTTCTCCGACAATTTCCTCTAATATATCTTCAACCGTAACAAGACCGGAAGTACCGCCATACTCGTCAATTAATACAGCCATATGGATTCGTTCCTTTTGCATCATGACCAATAAATCATGAATAGGAATCGAATCAATCACACGAATAATTGGTCGTATATAATCTTCTAAAGATAATGCTTCAATCTCTTTGTCATGGATTATGTCCGTAAGCACTTCTTTTACATTCACAATTCCGATGATATGGTCTTTATCTCCGTCAATGATTGGATAACGGGTAAAGCGCTCTTCTTTCGCAATATCTAAGAATGTTTGAAGATCATCTTCTTTCGATAAAGAAATAATCTCGGTACGAGGTACCATTATTTCTTTGGCAATTCGGTTATCAAATTCAAAGATGTTATTTACATATTTAAACTCTGATTGATTGATTTCTCCACTTTTATAGCTTTCTGATAAAATAATTCGCAATTCCTCTTCCGAATGGGCAATGTCATTTTCACTTGCAGGCTTGAGACCAAAAACCTTTGTTACGAGACGTGCTGATGTGTTTAATACCCAAATAAACGGGAACATTAAACGGTAAAAGAAAATCAAAGGTTTTGCATGAAATAAACTTAAAGCTTCTGCTTTTTGAATGGCCAGTGTTTTTGGTGCTAATTCACCAACTACCACATGTATGAAAGTAATAGTTGCAAATGAGAGTGCCAATGAAATCACATTTGAAATGGAAACTGGAATATGGATTAAATCAAACAATGGATGCAACAATTTGGATACTACCGACTCCCCGATCCATCCTAAAACCAATGATGCGATGGTAATTCCGAGCTGACAGGCAGATAAATACTCATCCAAGTTGGTAATAATTTTTTTCACAGCCAGCGCACTTCTATTTCCTTCTTCAATGAGCTGGTCGATACGTGAGCTCCGCACCCTTATAATTGCAAACTCCGAAGCAACAAAAAATGCGGAAAGTGCTATTAGGAAAAAAACAAGCACTAGTTTAAATATGTCCAAATAAGTTTTCCTACCCCGTGAAATACAGGATAGGAGTCACCTCCTATTTTGTTAAAAAGTGTAGCGATTGCAATAATGCAACGCTCTCCAATGTTAGCCTTTTGAAAATAGCCTCTTTTTGCTTTGTGTTAAGCACTTCTAATACTGGTGCCAAATCGGATAGTTCCATATTAAGTTGTTTTATATGCTCTGAAACAGTTTCAATATGCTGTTCCACAATGGATTCGTTCATTTCATGGCATTTCTTCATTTCCATTTTTCTGCGAATAGTCTCAAGTGATATCCCAAGCTTTTTATATCTTTCAATGAATTTAAGATCTTCTAAAGCTTCTGAAGCATATATACGATAATTTGATTTAGAACGATTAGCATGCAAGAGACCCAAACTCGTATAGTAATCTATCGTTCTCTTAGATACATTTGCTAAGGTTGCTAACTCCCCAATACGGTATACGACCCCATCCTATCACCACCCTTAAAGGAAAATGGTTGTTGCCATTTTTCGATAAAATATTATTAATATTATAAAAAAAACAAACCGTACAGTCAAACGTGATGCTTTTTATTAACTAAAGGCTCTTTTCTTAAAACTTGTTGTTTTAACAACTAAAGCCTAAACAATTTTTTAATCGGATATAAAAGAGATAACCTGAAGCTAAAGTACTTAAGGGTATTTAACAAAGAACGACAAGCAAAAATATATTCGAAATTAACCTTATTATTTTACAATATGGAAATTTATTGTCCAGTATTCTTTGTTCAAGACCGTTTTTTCAAAAGATTAATGATTTTTACTACTTGTTATGCAATTGCTACATATAAAAACGATCAGATGAAGTCGAAAACATATACTCTTTATGATAAAAACGAATGCTAAAAATAACTCCTAATGCAAGCATATTTCCCATTAATGAACTGCCTCCGTAGCTAATAAATGGTAAAGGAATACCTGTAATTGGCAGAACCTGTATTGTCATTCCGATATTTTGAAAGACGTGAAAGGTAATCATGGAGATGACTCCAGCACACACATATGTATTAAACTTTTCCTTTGTTAAAATGGCTGTCTTTGTTAAGTGATACACAAGAACGAAAAATAAACAGATAACTAAGCTGGATCCGATAAAACCATATTCCTCTCCAATCACGCTAAAAATAAAATCAGTATGCCTCTCAGGGAGATACACCTGTTTTCCCATAAACCCTTTTCCAAAAACTTCTCCTGACCCTATCGACATGATAGAACTGCGCAATTGCCGACCTTCATCTGGATAACTTTCCGGGTCAATCCATGTATTTATTCTGTCAAATTGATATGCAGGAACCTCCAAATATTTAATTAAAATTTCCGGTTTATAAATGGCTAAGGATAATATCGTTCCACCAATTATACTTAATGAAATAAACAATGGTGCGATTATTTTCCAAGTAATTCCTGACACAAGTGTCATTCCGGCTACAATCACTAAAATAACCAGGCTTGTTCCTAAATCTGGCTGCATCATGATCAACCCTAGTGGAATAATGGCAATGACTGCAATTTTCACTAAAAGGAGAAAATCACTCTTAAAAGTTTTTAAGCGGACTTTTTCGTGGTGAGATGAAATAACTCTACTTATCGCTAATATAATGAAGGGTTTCATAAATTCAGAAGGCTGTATTTGACCTGCCCCAGGCAAGATATACCAGCTGATTGCACCATTTTTTCTCGGGACAAGACATCCTGTTTCAACGCAATGAGGAGCAACGATTAGTCCTATGAGTAAAATAATACCAAACCCATATAAGTAATAGGAAAGTTTATTATATTGACTTGGTTCCAATAAAAGGGAAAACCCAATGATGACGATTCCGATTCCGTACCAGAAAGCTTGCCGAATGACAAAATTCATTCCATATTGATCAGATGTCTGTGCACTTGATATCGATATGCAGCTTACAAGGAAAAACAAAAATATGATTAAAACAAGTGTCCAATCTATCTTATCAATTATCTTATGTTCTTTTTCCATATTTTTCACCTAATTCCTATCTTTATCCATAATATTAAGACGAAGGAAACAGAGAAAAGTTTCCGATATATTAAACTTAAGATAATTTCAACTGAAAAATGCATACAAAAAAAAAGCCTCTTATTCCTCAGAGACTTTTTGAGTGATTGTCTTTTTCTTTACTTCCACATAAAGGACATGAGACTCTTCCATTTCGGATACGATAAACTCACAAGTTGCCGTTTCTATTTTATCCCCTTGTTTTAAATCATATTTTTGGGTGAGCAGCCAACCTCCGATGGTATCTACCTCTTCCTCTGATATTTCAATTCCCAATAAATCATTTACATCTTCAATCAGTACCTTCCCGTCGAAAATGTAATGGTTATCCTCAACTTTTCGGACAAGCGGAATTTCATCCGCATCAAATTCATCGCGAATTTCTCCAACAATCTCCTCTAAAATATCTTCGACTGTAACCATCCCTGCTGTTCCTCCGTATTCATCTAAAAGAATGGCCATATGTGTTCGATCCTTTTGCATTTTCGCTAATAGGTCCTGTATCGGCACTGTTTCGATAAAACGAAGGATGGGGCTAATGTATTTATCGACAGGATCATCCTCCTGGCACTCATTGTAGATGCAGTCGGTTAATAATTCTTTTATATTAATAAGGCCAATAATACTGTCTTTATCTCCATTTGTAACTGGGTAACGCGTATATTTCTCAATCCGGACAATTTCCATAATTTCTTCGAGGGTAGCGTTTTTATCGATACTGACGATTTCCGTTCTCGGAACCATGATTTCCTTTGCAATTCGATTGTCAAATTCAAATATATTGTTTACATATTTATATTCTGATTGATTAATTTCTCCGCTTTTTAAGCTCTCGGAGAGTATGATACGCAGCTCTTCCTCAGAATGTGCCATCTCGTGATCCGGAATGGGCTCAAAGCCGAATAATTTCGTGACAAGACGGGATGACCTATTTAATACCCATATAATAGGGAACATAATTCTGCTAAACCAAACTAATGGTGTTGCAAATGATAAAGCTATCGACTCCGCGTTTTGTATTGCAATGGTTTTAGGAGCTAACTCACCTAACACAACATTTAAAAATGTAATAATTGCGAAGGAAATAATAAATGATAATATATCTTCTACTGAAGTAGGAAGATGTACCATGTGAAATAGTGGCTTTAAAATCTGCTTTATCGTAGGTTCCCCGAGCCAGCCTAATATTAAGGAAACAACGGTAATTCCTAACTGAATAGCTGAAAGAAATCCATCTAGTTTCGATAAAATTTTTTTTACAACCGATGCTTTTTTATGACCTTCCGCAATTAATTGATCAATCCTTGAAGAGCGGACTCTAACATAGGCAAATTCTGCTGAGACAAAAAAAGCGGTGAGAGCAACTAATATAAAGATGATAACGAGTTTAAAAATAGGCATCTTATTGTCCTTTATAAGGCTCTTTTCATAAACAATGTGGCTTTTGCAGACGAAAACCTTATTTCGGCTTCTCTTTAAGAAAAAATACGCCGAAACTAAGTCTGCATAAGGGTTTTATATGAAAACTCCCTTATCCAAAAAGGACAAGCACCTCCTAACATCTAACACATATAATGTTACTTTACCCGAAAAAGGAATCCAAATACCGTTATCTATGATAATAAGTAAATTTATCTCGAGTACATCAGTATAAGAATTTCTTTGTCAATAAGCTGTAATTTTAATGTAATACAAATAAAAAATTAATTTAGGCAAAAATTAATAAGGAAAATTAAAATAAATTTGGTAAAATAAATTGAAACTTAGATTCGAATAATACAGTTTCTTTTGGAAGCTGTTTTTTTTAGGCGTAGCAATTGCGTCTTCGTTTTGGAATTAGGGTTAGAGCTAATCGGAGGGACCTCAATTGAAAAATCATACAGGGAATCGTGACATTATCTATATACATGTGAATTACCCGGATCATTATGCAATATCCGCGGGAATAGAGTTTAAAGAATTTATGGCAGCCATCCCCGAAATATCAAATATGTTACTTCTTCGTCATCAATTTGAGGATGGGAATTATAATTTACATACTTTCTTTGATTATGTGGATAATGAAACGATTCCAAAGCTTGTCAATGATGATGTATATAGATATGGTGATTTTTGTTGGATTGATTTTGAAAATGAAGAAGCATTAAACCTATTAGAGGGCCAGGAGATCGCTGAGCTTTTATATTTGAGTCATTTGAAAAACCACCTTCGCCTGCCTTTTTATCGGAAACTGGATAATCATTTTGCTTATTTAGCACAAGAGGATGGGGTATTTAACAAGACATATTACCGATCATTTGAAGATTTCTATCGTGTACTGGGCACCTCCATTATGAACAAAATGAGCGATAAAACGGAAAAAACGATGTTTGGCAGAAGAAAAAAACAGGAATTTTCCAATGTACCGGTGGAAATTCTCTATCCGTTTATTGAGAACATGAAGGAAGGGATGGTCGTATCCCTGGAAAGAGCAAAATATTCCCGATCTCAAATTGAAATACCAATATGGGTGATTGGTGAC
The DNA here is from genome assembly GCF_038008735.1 of Margalitia sp. FSL K6-0131. Taxonomy (NCBI): domain Bacteria; kingdom Bacillati; phylum Bacillota; class Bacilli; order Caryophanales; family Bacillaceae; genus Heyndrickxia; species Margalitia sp. FSL K6-0131. The sequence continues at coordinate 5,225,488 of NZ_JBBOZS010000001.1, read as the reverse complement.
TACTATTATATGGATGAAATGCAAGAAGAATATGCAGCTATTGGAAACCGACCAGTTGATGGCAAAATTGTGTATGATCGAAAATTGAAGGAATGGAAATGCTTTATAAAATAGGAACAGCGAAAACGCGTGCAGCTCTAGCGCACGGATAAGTAAAACCGTCTTCGACTGAGATAAAGAAAACCCGCTTTTAAGTAAGAGCGGGTTATTATTTAGAAAACTTTTTCTGTGCCCATGCATCCAATTTCTTAACTTCCTTTTTTCCGAACGTAAATCCATAAATAAGCAGCACCACAATAATTATCGTGAAGATGTCTAGCTTTCTTGTATGGAAAAAATTAATAATCCCCATTATTACTTGAGGAATTACTCCAGTAACAGCAAATAAAACGCTGGCAACTTTAAACCAAAAAGTAGATTTCATTCCGTATCTGGCATAAAAAAGAAAAAAGGTGGATGCCCAAGCTAAAACTTCAAGAGACACTAGGATAATCCACTTATACTCTAATATAAAATTCATGATTTTTCCTCCTTTAAAAAAGCCTGAGAAATATATCGTTCCACATAAAAACGATATATCTCCCAGGCTTTTTCCCTTCCGTGTTACAAGCTTTCCCTCGGACCAGCTAGTTAAACATAATACTACGGAACCCAAGAAAGCCTTCTATGAATGGAACAACAGTTTACCAAAAGTATTCCAAAAAATCCAGAAAAGAAATTGGAAACAATTTCGCCTAGAACAAAAGGATGAAATCAAGGAAAAGAGGATGAAATACGACCTCATATAGGTTAATATTAATACCGAAGAAGGAGTCGTAATGGAAGATTTCACCGAAGTGTACATTTTTACATATGATATTTCTAGGCAAATGTCATGACTTTTAAAATATAAAGCGAGAGAATAACTGGAGGATTTTTATGAAAACAAAGCTTTGTTTATTATATGGAGGAAAATCCGCTGAACATCAAGTTTCTTTACAAACAGCTAAGGCTGTTATTCAAGCATTAAGCTTAGAAAAATTTGAAATCCATCCTATTTATATAACGACAGATGGACAATGGGTGAAAGGACCCATATTAACACAAGCTGTGGAAAGTGTGCAGGCATTACAATTCACAAAGGGTGATGAAATTGTTCCTAATGCCATGATGTCAGCTTTAACCCCTAATGAGAATACTGGATATGATGTTGTATTTCCACTTTTGCATGGACCAAATGGAGAAGATGGAACCGTTCAGGGGATGCTGGAATTATTGAATCTTCCATATGTAGGAAACGGTGTTCTTGCATCAGCCGCTGGAATGGATAAAGTGATCATGAAAAATATTTTTGCACAGGCTGGTCTTCCGCAAGTGAAGTATGTTTGGTCATTAAGAAGTACATGGAAAGCTGATCCTCATTCTGCTTACCGATATGTGGAGGAGGAACTCGGATACCCATGCTTCGTCAAACCCGCTAATCTTGGATCGAGTGTAGGAATTAGTAAATGCACAAACAGAGAAGAATTGGAAGCGGCTTATAAGGAAGCATTCCAATTTGACCGCAAAATTATTATAGAGGAAGGTATTATCGCCCGTGAAATTGAGATTGGTGTTCTAGGAAATGACCATCCAGAATGCTCAGTAGCAGGTGAAATTTTACCAAAAACAGCGTTTTATGACTATAAAGCGAAATATGAAGATGGAGACACGGCTTTGATTATCCCTGCTGAAATTTCGGAAACGGTATATGCAAAGATGTCTGATATAGCGAAAATGGCTTTTAAGGCACTCGACTGTTCCGGTTTAGTTCGTGCTGATTTTTTTGTTTCAGACGAGGGAAAAGTGTTAATAAATGAAGTAAACACGATGCCAGGCTTTACTCCAGTAAGTATGTTTCCACTTCTATGGAAGCATAGTGGTGTAGAATATCCAGAACTAATTGAGCGTCTTATCCAATTAGCTCTGGAACGTTACGAAGAAAAGCAAAAAATAAAGTATACTTTTTAAAATTATTCAGTCTAGGTCAGCTACAGCGCTTATCGGCAAGCCGATGAACAAGGCGCTTGCGCTTTTCTAGCAGGGATCACGTTTTCGTGATTTCCATTTACTTTAAATCGTGGTGGAAAGATCAAATTGGAGGCACGCAATAATGATGAAGCGTACAGTCAAGCAAATAGCAAATATGATAAAAATAGAAAATGATATAACCGATTTTCAAGATAAAGTAATTATCGGTGCTTGCATCGATACAAGAGCCATTCAAAAGGGAAACTTATATGTACCGTTGAAAGGAAGATTTGTGGATGGACACCAATTTGTAGAAACAGCTATCCAAAATGGGGCAGGAGCTTCCTTTTGGCAAAAAGATATGCCTAATCCGCCTGAAGGCTTGCCTCTTTTAGTAGTAGAGGATGTTTTAACAGCTCTTCAAGAATTAGCTCGTGTTTACCTGCAGGAATTAGATATAAAAGTAGTTGGCGTTACCGGAAGCAATGGGAAAACGACCACAAAAGATATGGTTGCCAGTGTTTTAAGTCAAAAGTTTAAAGTACAAAAAACAATTGGAAATTATAATGGACGCGAAGGCTTGCCGCTAACTGTTTTATCCTTAAAGGAAGATACAGAGGTAGCAGTTCTTGAAATGGGCATGAGTGCTAGAGGAGAAATTGAGTTTTTAACGAAGCTTGCCCGCCCGGATATTGCCATCATTACTAATATTGGAGAAGCACATTTGCAGGATTTGGGTTCACGGGAAGCAATAGCAGATGCAAAAATGGAGATTGTTCAAGGCTTGTCACCGGACGGATTATTTATCTATATGGGAGACGAGCCATTATTGAAGGAAAGGGTACAAGACCATACGCATCTGCGCATGCAAACATTTGGGAAAAATAATGAAAACGACATTTACCCTATTGCGATAAACCAAGAAGAAACAGGGAGTACTTATTCTGTTAATTTAGCTCCAGATCAGCCATTATATATACCGGTTTTAGGAGAGTACAATGTGCTGAATTCCCTAGCTGCCATCCTTACTGGCAGGGAACTTGGATTAACCATAGAAGAAATAAAGGCTGGTTTATCTTCTGTAAAGCTAACAGCAATGAGGATGGAAATGCTGGATGGAATGAATGGGATTAAAGTTATTAATGATGCATACAATGCAAGCCCAACTTCTATGAAAGCGGCCTTAAATTTGATAATGGATCTTGATAAAAAAAGAGAAAAAATCGTTGTGCTTGGAGATATGCTGGAGTTGGGAGAGGAAGAAAAGGAATTTCACCAAGAAATTGGACGCTTCCTTCAGTCTTCCAAAATTAAATATGTTTTTACTTATGGTGAACTTGGGTATTATATTGCAGAGGAAGCACATAAACAATTTGGCGCTGATCGGGTGTTTTCGTTTACAGATAAAAAAGAATTAATTCAATCTATAATATCCCATATAAAAGGGAACGAACTTGTTCTTGTGAAAGCTTCTAGAGGAATGCAATTGGAAGAAGTGGTTACTGCCTTAACGTAAGAAAAGCGGAATTGCTTTAGTCATCCGCTAGCCTATAGGTGCTTGAGCTAAGCAGAGATTAAACTTAATAAATAATTTATTTTGGCAATAAACTTTCACTTCCAACCCAGATCCTCTAAAGGTATACGAATGGATTGATTTTGTTAAACTAAAAATAATTGCCCCCTCTTTAAAATGGTTAAGGAAGAACGATGAATTGGCAAAAGGAGTAAGTCAAGACTGCTTCTTATGGGTTCCATTGACATTGAAATCTCTATTTATTAATGGTACCATATATAGTATCGTTTACACTTTTTGCCGTAAAACAAAAGAGATAGAAATGTCTTTTTTTTTGAAAATAGAATCGGGTGTAACCCGAGGGGGTTAATATGGCCCTGTTAAGTGTCTAGAAGGAGAATGAGAAGCATTGACGAAGTTTTCAGAATTAGAGTTAAGCCCATCACTAATAAAATCAGTGAGAAGAATGGGTTTTGAAGAAGCAACACCGATACAAGCGAAAACAATTCCACTAAGCTTAAAAGGTATCGATATTATCGGTCAAGCACAAACGGGAACCGGAAAAACAGCAGCATTTGGAATCCCGCTCATCGAAAAAATTGATACCAAAAACCCTAATATTCAAGGAATTATTATTGCTCCAACACGTGAACTTGCAATTCAAGTATCCGAAGAACTATATAAAATTGGTTATGATACTAGAACACGTGTATTAGCTGTTTATGGTGGTCAGGATATCGGTAGACAGATAAAAGCGTTGAAGAAGGGACCACATATTATTGTTGGAACACCTGGAAGAATTCTTGATCATATTAATCGCCGTACATTGAAATTGGACCAAGTTCATACATTGATTCTTGATGAGGCAGATGAAATGTTGAATATGGGATTCATCGATGATATTGAAGCTATTCTTTCAAGTGTACCAGAAGATCGACAAACACTGCTTTTTTCTGCTACAATGCCAGATCCAATTCGCAGAATAGCTGAAAGATTTATGAAAAACCCTGAAACAATTAGAGTAAAAACAAAAGAGATGACTGTACCGCTTATTGAACAATATTTTGTAAAGGTTTATGAGCGGGAAAAATTTGATGTGCTTTCACGTCTAATTGATGTGCAATCACCAGAGCTTGCTATTGTATTCGGTCGTACAAAAAGACGAGTGGATGAATTAGCAAATGCCCTAAATCTTCGAGGTTATATTGCAGAAGGTATTCATGGTGATTTAAGCCAAGCAAAACGTCTTTCTGTATTAAGAAAGTTTAAAGAAGGTAAAGTAGATGTGTTGGTAGCAACGGATGTAGCAGCTAGAGGGCTTGATATTTCCGGTGTTACACATGTATACAATTATGATATTCCTCAAGATCCAGAGTCTTACGTACATCGTATTGGCCGAACTGGCCGGGCAGGCAAAGAAGGTATGGCTATTACTTTTGTTAGTCCTCGTGAAATGGGATATTTGAAAACGGTAGAGCAAACAACGAAAAAACGCATGATGCCTATGCGTCCGCCATCCATTGACGAAGCATTTGAAGGACAACAACGTGTTTCCATGGATAAAATTAATGAAATATTAAGAGAGGGCAGTCTTGATCAATATGTTAACGTTGCGAAAGAGTTACTGGAAGGAAATGATCCAGTAATGGTTACTGCAGCAGCTTTAAAACTTATGACAAAAGAGCCTGATAATACACCAGTTCATATTACGGAAGAACGTCCTTTGCCAATGAAAAAGGATTCCCAAAAATCTTCTTATCGCAGAGGGAAACAGTCATCTTCTTCCTATGCTAATAAAAACAGAAAGCCAAAAAGGGCTGGAAGACGACCATAATATTATTGAAATAGTAAATTTAAATTAACCAGAACGGGGCCTAAAAAAGGGTAAGCGATTGGATAAACTGGTTAGAACAAATGCGAAAAGGGGCTATTCATCAACGTACAAACTGTAGGGATTCGACTAAGATAAAAAAACACAGCAAGTGTTCACGAGCTGATGTTGACCTTATTATAGGCGGAAAACCGGAAGTTTGTACATCGATAGCCACTGAAGCTAAACATAGCAACAATATCGAAATAGGATATCATTGAATAAATACTCCTTATTTAGTATAAGGGGTATTTTTTTATTGAGAAGTTGTCTTCTAACAGTACTGGTAATTTTTTCGACATAATTTTCATAAATACAATAACAAATTATTTTCTTTGAATAATAACTAATTAGAATATTCCTACTATTAAATGATAAAAAATTATTCTGATAATTATGAATCCGAAAAAATAAATGCCATTAATTTAAGTCCACCAAGGAGTCCGACCTAAAAAGCAAAATTAAAAATTATATAAAAAAAATAATTGTATTGACTATTCGAATATATCAATCTATACTTTGAAATATAAACTTAATGAAATTTTAACGAAATTCAACAAATTTCGACATATAGGTTTCTTAGTAAGGGGGATTCATATTGGGTAATCAACCACTTTTACAAGTTGAAGATTTACGTACTTCATTTCGAATACAAGACGATTACCATGCTGCGGTAGATGGTGTTACTTTAACGGTTAATGAAAATGAAGTCGTTGCAATTGTAGGTGAGTCAGGATGCGGCAAGAGTGCATTTGCTCTTTCGGTTATGGGACTGCATCCGGAAGGAAGAACAAAGCTAGAGGGAAATGTTAACTTCAATGGACGAAACCTGCTTTCGTTGTCAACAGCAGAAATGAATAAGGTGCGCGGAAAGGATATTGGGATGATCTTTCAGGATCCTCTTACTGCCCTAAATCCATTAATGACTTGCGGAAAGCAAATTGAAGAAAGCATGAACTATCATACAAAATTATCATCCTCAGAAATTAAAGCAAAGGCATTAGAACTCCTAAAAAAAGTTGGGATTCCTAATCCTGAACGAACTTATAAGCAATATCCTCACGAATTATCAGGTGGAATGCGTCAACGTGTTGTTATTGCAATTGCAATTGCATGTGATCCGTCTCTTGTCATTGCGGATGAACCGACTACCGCACTGGATGTAACTATTCAAGCCCAAATAATGGACTTGTTAAAGGACCTTCAGAAGCAAATGAAAACTGGAATCATCCTTATTACACATGATCTTGGGGTTGTCGCCGAAATGGCGGATCGAGTTGCTGTTATGTATGCTGGGGAAATTGTGGAACTGGCGGATGTAAAGACATTATTTAAAAATCCACTTCATCCATATACACGTTCCTTATTAAATTCTATCCCATCCACAACTTCAGGGAATGATCGCTTACATGTTATTAAAGGTATCGTTCCATCATTACAAAAACTTCCGAGACAAGGCTGCCGTTTTAAAGCCCGTATAGATTGGGTAGATGAGCATGAACATGAAGAAAATCCAATTTTGCGAGAAGTTGAACCAAATCATTTTGTTCGCTGCACATGTTATAAAAATTTTCACTTTCCAGAAAATATAGGGGACATGAACAATGACATTTCTTAAAGTTAATAATCTCAAAGTCTATTATCCAATTCGAGGTGGTTTTTTCAGAAGAGTCGTTGACCATGTGAAAGCGGTAGACGATATTAGTTTTGAATTAAAACCCGGAGAGACATATGGACTCGTTGGAGAGTCAGGATGCGGGAAAACAACAACCGGACGAACTCTTATTGGGCTTAATAAAGCGACATCCGGTGAAATTCTTTTTGAAAATAAAGATCTTACAAAATTAAGCAGAAAAGAATTTCATAATATACGCCGTGATGTTCAAATGATTTTCCAGGATCCTTATTCTTCCTTAAATCCAAGAAAACGTGTTTTGGATATTATTGCAGAGCCATTACGTAATTTTGAAAAATTATCAAAAGCAGATGAAAAGGACAAAGTAGCGTACTACATTGAGAAAGTTGGTTTGAACGCAGAATCCATTTATAAGTATCCTCATGAGTTCTCAGGTGGACAACGACAGCGGATTGGGATTGCAAGAGCTTTAACTCTAAAACCAAAACTAATTATTGCCGATGAGCCTGTTTCAGCACTGGACGTTTCCGTACAAGCACAGGTGTTGAACTTTATGCAGGATATCCAAAAGGAATTTAATTTAACATACTTATTTATCAGTCATGACTTAGGAATCATTCAACATATGTGTGATCGTATTGGCATTATGTATCGCGGTCAATTTGTGGAAGAAGGAACAAGTAGTGAAATCTATGCAAATCCGCAACATATTTATACGAAACGTTTGATTTCTGCTATACCGGATATTAATCCTGAAAACAGAGAAAGACAAACAGAGCTTCGCCAGGAAGTAAATGCAGAGTATAAGAATTCGTATGATAAATATTTTAATGCTGAGGGCAAAGTACACAAACTGAAAGCTATTTCTGATACACACTTTGTTGCACTGCCATAAAGAGAGGGGACCCGTAAAAAATGTTGAAGTTTATATTACGAAGAGTTTTAATCATGATCCCTCAGTTATTTATTTTAAGTATTCTCATCTTTGCATTAGCGAAGGCTATGCCGGGAGATGCGTTAACAGGACAATTGGCAAGTAATCCAAAAATGGACGCACAAACTTTGCATGAATTGAAGGATAAGCTAGGTTTGCTTGATCCTCCGTATGTCCAATATGGAAGATGGATTAAAGGATTATTGCATGGGGATCTAGGTATGTCTGTTATGCACCAAGTGCCGGTAACAGAATTAATAGCAGGGAGAATATGGAATACCATTCTTTTATCTGCTGCAATTTTAATTCTGAGTTACCTCATAGCAATCCCACTAGGAATTGTTGGCGGTAGATGGACTGACTCATGGGCAGACAAAGCGATTGTTGGTTATAATTACTTAACTTATGCGACACCGTTATTTATTTTTGGCTTACTTGTACTATTTGTGTTTGGGTTTGTACTCGGATGGTTTCCGACAAGTGGAAGTGTAGATATCCGGGTGGAGAATGGTACGTTTGCTTATTGGATGAGTAAGTTAAATCATATTATTTTACCTGCTTTCTCAGGAGCAATAATTAGTACAGGTGTTACCATTCAATACTTGCGTAATGAAATTATTGATACAAAAATTAAGGACTTTGTGAAAACTGCAAGAGCAAAAGGGGTTAATGAATCGAAAGTTTATTCACGTCATATTTTAAGAAATTCCTTATTACCGATTGCGGCATTTCTAGGATATGAAATTACTGGTTTAATCGGCGGTTCTGTATTTTTGGAGTCCATTTACGGCTATCCTGGAATTGGACAGTTATTTATAGCCTCTATCTCACAACGTGATTTCAGTGTTGTTACAGCTCTTGTTATGATATCTGGACTAGCTACATTAATCGGAACCTTACTTTCAGATATTATTTTAAGTGCTGTGGATCCACGTATCAGAATTGATTAACAAGTGAGAGGGGAGGAAAATCATGAAAGCGGAAGCTATTAATCCAACAGAAGTAAAAGTAAAGAAGGCTAAAAAAATTAGTGCTTTGTCCATTATGATGAGAGAAATCGTAAAGGATAAACTTGCTCTTTTTTCATTAATTTTATTAGCTGTCATCTTAATTATTGTATATGGTGCGGCACTTCTACTAGATCAAGATAAAATCGTAACCGTTGATTTATTATCGATTTATTCACCTCCATCTGCTGAACATTTATTAGGTACAGATTATGGAGGCAGAGATATATTAGGGCAACTAATTATTGGGGCCAAAAACTCATTTACTATTGGTTTATGTATAACATTGTTAACTGGTATCATCGGACTTTGTGTCGGTCTATGTGCAGGTTATTTCGGTGGGAAAGTTGATAATATTATTATGCGTATTATTGATTTTATTATTATCTTGCCTACATTAATGTTAATTATCGTCTTTGTTACTATCGCACCAAAATATAATGTTTACACATTTGTATTAATAATGAGTGCTTTTTATTGGACAGGAAAAGCAAGATTAATTCGTTCCAAAACTCTTGCTGAACGCGAGCTTGATTATGTTCAGGCTTCGAAAACATTGGGAACACCAAACTGGAAAATTATTTTCCGTGAAGTGCTGCCAAACTTAAGCTCTATCATTATCGTTAACTTAACTTTAAACCTTGCTGGAAATATTGGAATCGAGTCAGGTTTAACTTATCTAGGATTTGGTTTGCCTGAAAGTACACCAAGTTTGGGTACTCTTGTAAGCTACGCGTCCAATCCGGATGTTCTACAAAATAAATGGTGGATTTGGTTACCCGCATCAATACTAATTCTAGTTATGATGCTGTGTATAAATTTCATCGGTCAAGCGTTAAAGCGTGCAGCCGATGCAAGACAAAGATTAGGTTAAAAAGGGAGGAAAATAAGGATGAAGAAACAGAAACATCTATTCAAGTTCATGAGTCTTATCGTTGTCCTTGGTTTGCTGTTATCTGCGTGTGGCAGTAAATCAAGCAGCGGGGGCTCATCGGGATCTTCTTCTAAGCCAAAGGAAGACATCAGCAAATTCCCGTTGGTAGTAAAGAATGACAAGAGTGCAGTGGCTGATGGAAGCCTAAATTATGCATTAGTTTCAGATACTCCATTTGAAGGTACTCTGAACCGTGCATTTTATCAAGGTAATCCAGACGCAGAAGTAATGCAATTCTTTGATGAACCATTATTCTCAAATAACGGTGACTATGAGTATACAAATGATGGTGCTGCATCATATGAACTGTCAAATGAAAATAAAACCATCACTGTAACAATTAAAGACAATGTTAACTGGTCTGATGGAAAACCTGTTACTGCTGAAGACTACAAATATTCTTTCTTAGTAATCGGCAGCAAAGATTACACTGGTGTTCGCTACGGTGACGCTATCATCCAAAGCATCGTTGGTATGAAAGATTACCATGCTGGAAAAGCAAAAGATATTTCTGGTATTAAAATTCTTGGTGAGAAAAAGCTTTCTATCACATTTACAGAAGCTAACCCATCTTTATTGACTGGTCTATGGCCATATGCAATGCCTAAGCATTACCTTGGCGATGTTCCTATTAAAGATCTTGCAAAATCTGATAAAATTCATAAAAATCCAATTGGTTTTGGACCGTTCAAAATTAAAAAGATTGTACCAGGTGAATCTGTAGAGTTCGTTCGTAACGATGATTACTATGCAGGAAAACCTAAGTTACAGAGCTTGGTTCTAAAAGTAGTTAACCCTAAAGTTATCTTGCAATCACTTAAAAAAGGCGATGTTGATATTGCAGAATTCCCTGTAGATCAATATCCTGCAGCAAAAGGATCTAAAAACTTCCAATTCGTTGGTACAGTTGATTTAGCTTATAGCTACATTGGATTCAAATTAGGACATTGGGATGCTAAAAAAGGTGTTAACGTAATGGATAACCCTAAATTTGCTGACAAGCGTTTACGCCAAGCTATGGCATATGCTTTAGACGAAAAATCTGTTGGAGAAAAAATTTACAATGGATTACGTTTTCCAGCTACTGGTTTAATCCCACCTTCATTTGCTAGCTGGTACAGCAAGGATACAAATCCAGTTGGATTTGATCCGGCAAAAGCGAAAAAATTACTAGACGAAGCTGGCTACAAAGATGTTGATGGCGATGGTCTTCGTGAAGATCCAAAAGGAAAGAAATTCCATATTAATTTCTTATCTATGAGTGGTGGAGATACCGCTGAACCACTTGCAAAATTCTATATGCAATGCTGGAAAAATGTTGGTTTAGATGTTTCTCTTGTTGATGGACGTCTAGCAGAATTCAACTCATTCTATAAAATGATTCAAGAAGATGATCCAAAAGTAGATGTGTTCGCAGCTGCTTGGGGTACTGGTACTGACGTAGATCCGTACGGATTATACGGAAGAGATGTTCCATTTAACTACTCTCACTTTGTAAGCGAGAAAAACGATCAATTATTAGCGGATGGTCATTCAGTAAAAGCATTTGATCATGATTATCGCCAAAAAGTTTATGTTGAATGGCAAAAATATATGAATGATGAAATGCCAGTAATCCCTACACTATTCCGTTCTGCCATTACTGCAGCTAATAATCGAGTAGTAGGATATTCAGTTGATCCAGCTGCACAACACGTTTGGATGAATGTAGGCGTATCAAGCAAAACACCAGATGTTGAATAATCGTAGGACAAAGGAAGATCCCAAGTTGGGGTCTTCTTTTTTTGTGCTTTTATAAAGAACAATATTTACATTTTAAATATAGAGGATATGTGGGTTTTTAAAATTCTACTAGTTTGAAATTGTAGTGTTCGTTATAAAAAATATTAGTCTCGCATAGCACTTTATAGAAAATTTAAATTATTTAAGAGGAAAGTACTACTGATTAATTAGTAAAAATCCATATTTATCAACGGGCCATAGGGTGTATAGGTAAAAATACTCAGTAAAAAAGTTTAATTTGAAAATTATATAAATAAAAAAACTATATTGACTATTCAAATATATCAATCTATAATTTGGTTAATGAATTTAATCAAATTTTAATAAAATTTTAAATTTTGACATCAAGGTTTTATTGTTAAGGGGGATTAATATTGGAGAATCAACCACTTTTGCAATTACAAAACCTACGTACTTCCTTTCGTATACAAGATGAATATTTTGCTGCAGTGGATGACGTTACATTAACGGTCAATGAAAACGAAGTGGTTGCAATTGTAGGGGAGTCCGGATGCGGAAAAAGTGCACTAGCTCTGTCAGTCATGGGATTACATCCAGCTGGAAGAACGAAATTAGAAGGCAATGTTAACTTTAATGGTCGAAATCTTCTTTCATTGTCAACGGGGGAAATGAATAAGATTCGGGGAAAGGATATTGGCATGATCTTTCAGGATCCGCTTACTGCCCTAAATCCATTAATGACCTGCGGAAAACAAATTGAAGAGAGTATGACTTACCATACAAAACTTTCAAGCTCGGAAATTAAAGCAAGAGCGCTTGAACTTTTAAAAAAAGTCGGAATTCCTAATCCGGAAAGAACATACAAACAATATCCTCACGAGTTATCTGGCGGGATGCGTCAACGTGTTGTTATAGCAATTGCTATTTCGTGTGATCCATCACTGGTCATTGCAGATGAACCGACTACAGCATTGGATGTGACGATACAAGCCCAAATAATGGACTTATTGAAAGAGCTTCAAAAACAAATGAAGACAGGTATTATTCTTATCACCCATGACCTTGGGGTTGTTGCAGAAATGGCAGACAAAGTGGCAGTTATGTATGCTGGTGAAGTGGTGGAATTGGCTGATGTAAATACGTTGTTTAAGAACCCTTTACATCCTTATACAAGATCACTGCTTAACTCTATTCCATCTACTACCACTGCAAAGGGTAGATTGCATGTGATTCAAGGGATTGTACCATCTCTGCAAAAATTGCCAAGACAAGGCTGCCGATTTAAAGAACGTATTCAGTGGATGCCTGACCATGAGCATGAAGAAAATCCTGTTTTGCGTGAAGTAGAACCAAATCATTTTGTGCGCTGCACATGTTATAAGAACTTTGACTTTCCGCAAAACGACATAGGAGATCTTAACTATGACATTTCTTAAAATTAATAATCTAAAAGTTTATTATCCAATCCGCGGGGGATTCTTTCGAAGAGTAGTCGATCATGTAAAAGCGGTTGACGATGTCAGCTTCGAATTAAAACAAGGAGAAACATACGGATTGGTTGGAGAATCAGGATGTGGGAAAACAACGACGGGCCGTACTATTATTGGGCTAAATAAAGCTACCTCCGGTGAAATAATTTTCGAGGGTCAAGATTTGACAAAGCTTAGTCGTCGAGCCTTTCATAATCATCGCCAAGATATACAAATGATTTTTCAAGATCCTTATTCTTCATTGAATCCGAGAAAACGGGTATTAGATATCGTCGCGGAGCCGTTGCGGAATTTTGAGAAATTATCGGCTGCGGAAGAGAAAGAAAAGGTTGAGTATTATATTGAAAAAGTAGGGTTAAACCCTGAATCCATTTATAAATATCCTCATGAGTTTTCTGGAGGGCAACGGCAAAGGATTGGGATTGCCCGCGCGCTGACGTTAAAACCAAAACTAATTATCGCAGACGAGCCTGTATCTGCATTGGATGTTTCCGTCCAAGCGCAAGTGTTGAACTTTATGCAGGATATTCAAAAGGAATTTAATTTAACATACTTATTTATCAGTCATGATTTAGGCATTATTCAACATATGTGTGACCGGATTGGAATTATGTATCACGGACAATTTGTGGAGGAAGGAACTAGTGAAGAAATTTACTCGAACCCACAGCATATTTATACAAAACGATTAATATCTGCAATTCCAGATATTAATCCGGAAAATAGAGAAAAACAAGTCGAACTTCGCCGAGAAGTGAATGCAGAGTATAAAAATTCATATGATAAATATTTTAATGCCGAGGGTAAAGTACACAAGCTAAAAGCAATTTCCGATACCCACTCAGTGGCACTACCGTAGAGAGGGGACCAATCAAAAAATGTTGAAATTTATATTGCGAAGATTCTTAATTATGATCCCTCAATTATTTATTTTAAGTATTCTTATTTTTGCTTTGGCAAAGGCGATGCCTGGTGATGCGTTAACAGGACAATTAGCAAGCAGTCCAAAAATGGACCCGCAAACCTTACATGAATTGAAGGAGAAGCTGGGATTGCTTGATCCTCCATATGTCCAATACGGAAGATGGATGAAAGGATTAGTACAAGGGGATCTGGGAATGTCTATTATCCATCAAGTTCCTGTAACACAATTATTAGAAGGAAGAATCTGGAACACAATTCTTTTATCGGCTGGAGTGCTAATTTTAAGTTATCTTATCTCCATCCCTCTTGGAATTGTAGGAGGAAGATGGACAGATTCATGGGCTGATAAACTAATTGTCGGTTATAACTATTTAACTTTTGCCACACCACTTTTCATTTTTGCATTATTGGTATTATTCATATTTGGTTTTGTCCTCGGATGGTTTCCGACAAGTGGAAGTGTAGATATCCGAGTGGAAAATGGTACATTTGCCTATTGGATGAGTAAGTTAAATCATCTTATTCTACCATCTTTTTCAGGAGCCATAATTAGTACAACCGTAACGATTCAATATTTACGAAATGAAATCATTGATACGAAAATCAAGGATTTTGTAAAAACCGCTAGAGCAAAAGGAGTTCATGAATCAAAGGTTTATACGAACCATATTTTAAGGAATTCCCTCCTACCTATAGCGGCGTTTCTAGGATATGAAATTACGGGATTAATTAGCGGATCCGTCTTCTTGGAATCTATTTTTGGTTATCCGGGGATTGGGCAATTATTTGTTTCCTCTATCTCGCAGCGTGATTTCAGTGTCGTCACAGCTCTCGTTATGATATCTGGATTTGCTACCTTAGTAGGTACATTATTGTCAGATATTATCTTAAGTGCTGTAGACCCACGAATCAGAATTGAGTAACAGGTATGGAGGGAGACAAATATGAAAGCTGAGATTGTTAATCCGAAGCTGAAAATAGGGAAGCCGAAAAATGTTGGGGTTTTATCCGTCATGTGGCGGGAAATCATCAAAGATAAAATTGCGTTAGCTTCACTAATTCTACTAGGAATTATTGTAATTATCGTTTATGGAGCAGCGCTCTTATTAAATCAAGATAAAATTGTTACAGTCGATTTACTATCCATATACTCTCCTCCATCAGCAGAACATTTATTAGGAACTGATTATGGTGGCAGGGATATATTAGGACAATTAATTATCGGAGCCAAAAACTCCTTTACCATTGGATTATGCATCACATTATTAACAGGAATTATCGGCCTTTGTGTAGGATTATGTGCAGGCTATTTCGGCGGTAAGGTTGATAATATTATTATGCGGATTATTGATTTTATCATAATCTTGCCAACATTAATGTTAATTATCGTATTTGTAACAATCGCACCAAAATATAATGTTTACACTTTTATTTTGATAATGAGTGCTTTTTATTGGACTGGAAAAGCAAGGTTAATTCGTTCGAAAACCCTTGCTGAACGAGAGCTTGATTATGTTCATGCTTCCAGAACATTGGGAACACCACATCGGAAAATTATTTTTCGCGAAATATTGCCAAATTTAAGCTCTATTATCATTGTTAACTTAACATTGAACCTTGCTGGAAACATTGGAATCGAGTCAGGTTTAACCTATTTAGGATTTGGATTGCCGGAAAGCACCCCAAGCTTGGGTACTCTCGTCAGTTACGCATCCAATCCAGATGTGCTTCAAAATAAATGGTGGATTTGGTTACCTGCTTCATTACTAATTCTAGTAATGATGCTGTGTATAAATTTTATCGGTCAAGCGCTAAAGCGTGCAGCCGATGCAAGACAAAGATTAGGATAATAAAAGGGGGAAAAGTAAGGATGAAGAAGAAACATCTATTTAAGTTTTTCAGCCTCATCGTCGTCCTGGGACTACTGTTATCTGCTTGTAGCAGTTCGACGGGTGGAGGAAAGAAGAATGAAGGAAAGCCATCAAAGCCTGGTAAGGAAGTAGTGGATACTAGTAAATTTCCGTTGGAGGTAAAAAATAACAAGGATGCTATTCAAGACGGAACTTTGAATTATGCATTAGTTTCCAATACTCCGTTTGAAGGTACTTTGGACTATGCATTCTACACAGGATCTCCAGATTCCAAAGTATTACAATTCTTTTCAGAACCATTATTCTGGACAAATGAAGATTATGAATATACAAATGATGGTCCAGCAAGTTATACATTGTCAGACGATAAAAAAACGTTCACTGTAAAAATTAAAGATAACGTTAATTGGTCAGACGGAAAACCAGTTACTGCAGAAGATTATAAGTATTCTTTCTTAGTAATTGGAAGCAAGGACTATACTGGAGTACGTTATGGTGACGATCTAATCCAAAGCATCGTTGGTATGGATGACTACCATAAAGGAAAAGCAAAAGATATTTCCGGTATTAAGATCATTGATGAAAAAACAGTTTCTTTCACATTTACAAAAGCTAGCCCAGCATTACTAACTGGTTTCTGGCCATATGCAATGCCTAAGCATTACTTAGGTGATATTCCGATTAAAGATCTTGCAAAATCTGATAAAATTCATAAGACTCCAATTGGTTTCGGAGCATTCAAAATTAAAAAGATTGTTCCTGGAGAATCTGTTGAGTTTGAACGCAATGATGATTACTTTGCAGGTAAGCCGAAGCTAAAAACCATTATCTTAAAGGTAGTTAATCCTAAAGTTATTTTACAAGCACTTAAAAAGGGCGAAGTGGATATTGCAGATTTACCTGCAGATCAATACCCAGCTGCAAAAAATGCTAAAGCATTCCAATTCGTAGGTAAGATTGATTTAGCCTACAACTATATTGGCTTCAAGTTGGGTCATTGGGATGCGAAAAAAGGCGAAAACATCATGGATAATCCTAAATTTGCGGATAAGAAATTGCGCCAAGCGATGGCTGCTGCTATAGACTTTAAATCAGTAGGAGAAAAAATCTTCTATGGATTGAAATTCCCAGCTACTGGATTAATCCCACCATCATTCCCGACTTGGTATAATAAGGACTCAAATCCAGTAAAATTTGACCCTGAGCACGCGAAAAAATTATTGGATGAAGCAGGTTACAAGGATAAAGATGGTGACGGACTCCGTGAAGATCCAAACGGTAAGAAGTTCCACATTAATTTCTTAGCAATGAGTGGATCCGACACTGCGGAACCACTTGCAAAATACTATATTCAGTCTTGGAAAAATATTGGTTTAGATGTTTCTCTAGTAGATGGACGTTTAGCTGAATTCAACTCATTCTATAAAATGGTTCAAGAAGATGATCCAAAGGTTGATGTTTATGCAGGTGGATGGGGAACAGGTAGTGACGTAGATCCTTATGGATTATATGGTAGAAATGTACCATTTAACTATCCACACTTTGTAAGCGAGAAAAACGATCAATTGTTAGCTGATGGGCATTCTGAAAAAGCATTTGATAAAGATTACCGTAAGAAAGTGTACGATGAGTGGCAAACTTACATGAATGATGAATTACCTGTAATTCCAACATTATATAGTTATGCACTTAAGGCGGTTAATAACCGTGTGAAAGATTACTCACTTGATGTGATAAAAGGAAATACTACGTGGAGAGACGTATCTGTAACAAGCAACACTCCAGATGTAGAATAATAAATCGAAAAGGGATGGCCATACGTATAGGTCATCCCTTTTTATTATTATTATTAACATGTAAACTGAAACAAAATAGAATCGGCATTCGTAATATAATAAGTTTGTATCAGAAAAAAATATGGAAGCAATGGAGGTGGAAAGATGGATTTCCCAGTACCGCAAAAGAGAATTTCTAAAAGGGCATTACCAGTTTGGAGAATTTCAGGAATTATTTCTTCTCTAATCGTTATTGGTATATTAGCGACCATTCTATTTATTATTCATTTTTTCCTTAATCTTTCGGAATGGTGGTATGTGTTAGGAGTAATTGTTGCTGTACTTTATTTCATTTTAAAGGTGGTTGTTATTCCGAATATTAGATGGAAGATTTGGAGATACGAAGTGAGAGAAAAAGAAGTGGAGCTGCAGCATGGGGTTTTTGTCATTAGTCGTACCTTGATTCCGATGGTTAGGGTTCAACATGTGGACACAGTTCAAGGTCCGTTGCTAAGAAGATATCGTTTAGCTAGTTTATTAATTTCTACCGCTGCAACGGTTCATCATATACCTGCCATCGATATTGATGAAGCGGATCAGCTAAGACATTCCATTTCCTCTTTAGCAAAGGTGGACGAAGAAGATGTCTGAACGAAAGAGATTACATCCAATTACGTGCATAACAAATGTATTAAAGCAAATAAGAGGCATGATCATTCCTCTTATTGGGATATTTATGATTGGACATAAAAGCGATTCTGATGCGGACTGGATTTCCCTTATAACAACCGGTGTTGCTATAATTATTGTATTATTTTCCGGAATAGCAAAGTGGCTTAGGTTCACTTATAGAATTGAGGAAGGAGAACTACGTATTGAGTATGGACTCTTTGTAAAGAAGAAACGGTATATTCCATTAGAAAGAATTCAAAGCCTTAGTTTTTCTGAGGGGATTTTACATAGGCCATTTGGATTGGTAAAAGTAGTAGTGGAAACAGCCAGCTCTAATCTTCATGAAGCAGAAGCAGAACTGACAGCTATCAAAAGGTCGGATGCGGCTGATCTAGAGAAAAAGATAAATGCATCAAAAGGTAAACAGGAAATAATGGAAGAGGAAATGAAGGAAAAGGAAATACAACATTATCATATTACGTCTAAAGAATTACTTATTATGTCTGCTACCTCGGGTGGAATAGGGGTAATATTTTCCGCAATCCTTGCATTTCTATCGCAGTTGGATAATTTAATTCCGTACAAAAAATTATTTAATGAAGCTGGTGCTTTGATACAGGGCGGCATTTTCTTCGTTATAAGTATGATCTTTCTTGGACTTTTAATTGCATGGGTGATCTCCGTCCTCATTACTTTCTTAAAGTATAGCGATTTTACTGTATCAGAAATAGAGAAAGATATCATTATTTCAAGAGGACTGTTAGAAAAGAGAAAGATTACTATTCCTTTAAATCGCATTCAAGCAATCAGAGTATCTGAAAACCCAATTCGTGGTCTATTAGGATATACGTCTGTGTTCATTGAAAGTGCTGGAGGAAATGTAGAAGACAAGGAAAGGAGAAATATTTTATTATTGCCGATGGTAAAAAAAGAGTCATTCGCCGAGTTACTGCATCGTTTTTTAAAAGATTACCACTTTTCCGTGAAGTTTAAAAAACCTCCATTACAAGCAAGAGTGAACTATTTAATGAGAGAAATAATCAAGGTTGCTCCTATTATCGTGATACTAATTATTATTTTTAAGACTTACGGACTATTTAGTCTCTTCCTGTTACTATATCCGATTATCATCGGTCATTTTCGTTACCATTCATCGGGGTGGCATATTTATGAGCAGCAATTAACCTTAAGATATCGTGTCTTTCTAAAACATTCCATTTATATGAGAAAAAATCGGATTCAATCATTGGAAGCATCCTCAACATGGTTTCAAAAAAGGAAGCAATTATCATCTATCCATTCCACAGTGAAATCCACTGGTTTAGGCATGAAAACGAATGTCCGTTATTTATCCGAATCAGATGTGGAAAGTATTTTTAAATGGTATTTTCCGAAATAATACATGTATAAATCATTTGCTTTTTAAAAACAACCATCCGCATAATAGGCCGGTGAATAGACCCGCGGTATGAGCGGTTACGTTTATATCTGTTTCAAAAATGGTCATAAAAGCGGATATACCTAATATAAGCAATAGGATCACCTGATTTTGTTTAGAAACATAAAACTTTTTTTTCAAAACAAATAGAATAAAGCAGCCTAGGAGTCCGAATATAGCACCGCTCGACCCTGCATGTGTATATGTTAGTGGAAGAAAAATAAAAGTAGCAGAATTACCTGCTAATCCTGAAAGAAGATATAATAATGCAAATTTACATTTTCCTAGAATGCTTTCAATCAAAGGCCCCATGATTACAATGGATAATGTGTTGTAAAAAAAATGGGCAAAATTAAGATGTATGAACATAGGGGTCAATAGTCTCCATACATCTCCTTCAGATATATATAAATTAACTCCAACTAAATTTTTATAAAGAGATTGGTGTGGAATAAACGGCATTGACAATATGATATATAAACATAGATGAACCAATACAATGGAACATGTGATAGGGTAGGATTTTATAAATATGGAAAATGAACGGTTATATCGGGAATACATAAGCTTGCTCCTTTTCTAAAGGATTGTACAATATATGTATGCCATAGAAATGTGTGATAGAAGGGATTTTACATATGATAAAAGGAATAGGAATAGATATTGTAGAAATGGAAAGAGTTCAAAAAGTATGTGAAAGACAAGAGAGATTTTCGGAGAGGGTTCTTGTGGAAAGTGAGCTGCAAGTCTATAAAACATTAAATGGAAAGCGGAAAATAGAATTTTTAGCCGGTAGATTTGCTGCAAAAGAAGCTTATGCTAAGGCTAACGGAACAGGTTTTGGAAAAGAACTATCCTTTACAGATATTGAAATTTCCGTTGATCGAAACGGAAAGCCTTATATAACGAAACCAAAAGAGCTAGGGGTTCACCTTTCCATCACACATAGTGAACAATACGCGGTGGCACAAGTCATAATAGAAGAATAAATTTTTGTAGATCAAATTATAGAATTTTAAAGAGAGTTATACATCCTTTGCATATTCCTGAAGGTTGTCTCATATATTCATAGTGCGATAGGAGAGACAAGGCTCAGGAAAAAATAGCTTCAAAGTTCACTTCAAGCAGAACTTTTGGTTATCGATTAATTGAATGGCCTTTCTCTTCACCAACGAATAAATGAGTGATGAAGGGGTTGAAGGGATGAAGAAAAAGTTTTGGATACTTGCAGTGGTATTTGCAGCAATTCTTGCACTATCAGCTTGTGGATCCAAGTCGCAAGAGGATGTTGTCCAAGATTTAAATGGAAAGCTCGAAAAATTATCAGGATATAAGGCAACAGCAGAAATGACATTGAAAATGGGAACGGAACCGCAGAACTACGATATTGAAATTTGGCATAACAAACCGGATTATTATCGGGTTCAATTGAAAAACTCGAAAAAGGATCAAAGCCAAATGATTCTTCGTAACAATGACGGTGTGTTTGTATTAACTCCAACCTTAAACAAAAGCTATAAATTCCAAAGTGATTGGCCAAAAAATAGTAGCCAAGCCTATTTATATGAATCTTTAGTAAAAGATATTTTACAAGATAAAAGCGCGAAATTTAAGGTAACCAAAAATACGTATGTATTCGAAACAAAAACACGTTATCAAAATAATAAAATGCTTCCATATCAAGAAATTTCATTTGATAAAAGGACATTAACACCGAAAAGCGTGAAAGTAATGGATACAAATAAAAACACCTTAGTTTCCGTTAAATTTACAAAGGTACAATTTAATGCAAAGTTTGATAAAAATGCATTTGATACGAAAAAGAATTTAACGAGTGCTAGTTTTGAAAAAGCTCCAAAGGATGTAAAGGTAAGTGGCACAGAATTCTCAGTTAAATATCCGGAAGCTAAAGTTGGTAAGCTGTATGAGGAAAAACAAATAAATACAGCAAATGGCAAACGAGTTATTATAACTTATACAGGTGATAAACCATTTACATTGATACAAGAAAAGGCAACTGTATCTTCTAACAAAGCAATGGAAGTCACTTCAATGAGTGGAGATATGGTGGATTTAGGATTTGTTGTTGGAGAAATTACGAAAAACTCCATATCTTGGACTCAAGATGGAGTTAATTACATGATTGCTTCCAATAAATTATCCCAGGATGAAATGATTGAAATTGCAGAATCAGTACAAGGACAGCCGGTTAAATAAATATTAAAGGCAGGTTACTTTGGTAACCTGCTTGTTTATATGTAAGAAGTTCCCTATAGTTTATTGTTCCTCTTATATTTCCATGTTAACCCTAGCATTTGAGTGGTGTGGATTTCTCCCCAAATATTGCATGGGAAAATGACAATGATCATCATATAGATTAAAACATATATCAAAAGATTGTACATTGAAGAATTTCAATTTGTTTAGAAAATAATTATAACTTTTTATCGTTATTGTATCTGCACTATGTTTAAGAAAAAAATATCCTAAGAAAAAATTTATACTTAGGAAAATAATCTTAAGTTAAATGGTTTGTTCTTGTATTAAACAAGTGATTTTTGAACCTAGTAAGTTTTCTTAATAATAAAGGAGGCTGTATATATAATAACTCATTACAATTTTATTAAATTGTGCAAATATCTCAAATAATGATGCCATCCTTTAACTCAACAATACGATCCGTTTTCTCGGCAAGTCTACTATCATGAGTAACGAAAACAATACCAACTTCTTTTTCAGTATTTAAACGTCTTAGTAAATTAAAAACTAGATTACCACTTTCCGTATCAAGATTACCTGTTGGTTCGTCAGCAAGAATCCAATCCGGATGGTGAACAATCGCTCTTGCAATTGCAACACGCTGTTGTTGGCCACCAGAAAGTTGGGACGGTAAGGCATTAAGTTTTTCACCTAATCCTACCTCATATAAGATCTCCTCGGCACGTTTCTTTTTATTATAAGAAACATTTCTAGCTAATAATGGTACCATTACATTTTCCAATGCAGTTAAAGTAGGTAATAGATGAAATTGTTGGAATATGAAACCGATTTTTTCGAAACGGATATCCGATAGCGATTTATTATTCAGGTTTGTAATTTCCTTTTCATCGTAAAAGATCTTTCCATCAGAAGGCTTATCTAGGGTTCCAATTAAACTTAATAATGTGGACTTTCCGGAACCTGAAGATCCGATGATGGAAGTAAAAATTCCCTTTTGCAGTGAAAGAGTAATATTGTTCAAAGCTTTTGTGATGACTCCATCCCCTTTAAAATCCTTTGATACACCTTTCAATTGTATCGTTTTACTCATTACTTCTTCATCCTTTATTTTTATTTTCACATTTTTTTATGTAAATTTGTATTGTTTGAAAGCTAGCCTCATATCATTCATCTTACCATAATAATTATTTTTAATATTTCATTTATTAAGAGTATTATTGCCACTCTACTATGAATATTTAATATTCAATTTTGATGAGAACCTCAGGCATTAATGGATGTACTACAAGTATATAAGTGGAAAAAGAAGGTATATTTGTGAAACAAGAATAAGGAAAAGAACCTTACAAAGTATAAAAAGATGAATATCTTATTATACAAAAGTAAGGCTCTTTTTCAATGATGTTCAATTTACCACTGTTACTACACAGTGATTTAGCATGAACAGCTTACAGGCTTGTCTGAACAGACATCACCAGAGTCATCTACAATTTTGTAATTATACCAGTACGAATTGGTACCACAAGCATGTTTAGTACAATAATAGTAACCACTGTAATGATTAGGATCCCCACAAATTGGGTATGGAGCAGTACTCATTTTTATCACCTCCTTTAATGGTAAAAACCACCAAATCGAATTTGTTGCTAAGCTGAAATAGGATTTTGGAATATAAGAATAGGGATTGGGGTAATATTTTTTATAGTAAACTTACTATCTATTAACACAAATGCAGGCAAAAACATAATTTTATACTTATCAAATGTACTGTACTCTGTTAAATAAATATTCAGATTACCATCGTATAAATCCAACATTTTTTTTGCGCTATTTATTTGGGAGTTTTCGATTAAAATAACGTAATTTATCTTAGAGTGGTTGTGTACTTTATTTAAAAAAATTTCAAGATTATTATTACAATGAATGCACCCAGTATCAACAAAGATTAAGACAGTATCATCTTCTACAATTTGTTCGAGGCTTTTTTTTTCGCCAGTTTTAAGAGAAGTAGCAAAAAAATTAGGAGCTTTTTTTTCTATAATATTTATGGGATTTACAATATCTAATTCATTGTTATGTATTTTATCATCTGATTGATTTGGTAATTTCACTAGTGTTTTATAATTTGCAAATAAATAAATAATAGAGATAGTTAAAAGAAATAAAGTGGAACTTTCAAAAAGAATCATCATGGTATTATAATCCCTCCAACTAATCAAGGAAATATTACATTAAATGTATTTAAAGTGTTTACATTCCCATATTTTTCTTTTATTATAAATAATAGGTAAGAATATTGTCAATGTTTTTTACATTTTGAATTATAGGATAATACTTATATTTTTTACAAATCAATTCTGGGTCTATTTCTAGTGTTATAAGTTCTTTTTCTATTAGCACCATTCGATAATTTCAAAGCTAGAACCAATAATATCCTGTTACCCTTCTCTCATTAAAAAAGGAAGGGAATTTATCAATGGATTTTCAATTTCCGTGGAGTATGGTCGAAACGTTTTTCGCTTCATAAATATAATGGAGGAAGAAGCTATGAAAAAAATAACAGGAGTAATAGGATGTATACTATACAGCAATAATCTCTTATGGAAATCCTGTAAAGGATCTTACACATCTATAGTTCTCTATAAGGTGATATTAGGGATTTTACCTATAGTACTAATTTGGACAACCCAGGAATTGGTAAACAATATAGTTACATTAGTTAAGGGAAAGGGTGCTTTTTCATTTGTATTAATTCTTTTTCTTGCACAAGTAGGGATTATGTTTATTACCTATTGGTTGCAACAACTTTATCAATTAGAAAGTAAAAAAATAGAGCTATTTTTTGGTGAGACTATTAGTGAAGTAATTTTTGAAAAACTTCAGCGGATTTCTTATATAAACTTTGAAAGTTCAGAGTTCCAAAATAAACTTCATCGGATTGAAACAGCGAAAACACAAATAATTAAAATGACAAATGATAGTCTCGAATTCATTAAAAGTTTTATTTCTTGGGTTGGTATTTTAGTATTTCTTATATCCATCAGTTGGTGGTTTGTTCCGATATTAATAGTAGGTTCTATACCGCTGATTGTTATTGATTTAAAATTCGGAAATCGAAGATATCAGTTAATGGCGTATTTAACCCCTTATGGTAGAAAAGAATCATATATACACGAATTATTATCTAGAAGGGAGTCTTTAAAGGAAATTCGTCTTTATGGAGCAGAAAAGCTGATGGTGAAAAAGTGGAAACAATATTTTTGGAAAAATGGTAAAGAAAATTTAAAATTATTGAAAAGCCAAATAAAGTGGTTGATGCTAACTCAATCATTTTTTATTTTTACATATGGTATATCCGGTATTCTTGTAATTTACTTAATTCATATTAGAGTAATTTTAATTGGTAGTTTAGTAGCTGTTTTGCAGGCGATACAGAATATGCAAGGTGGGTTATACTCCATATCTCATTCTATCTCTGGATTGTATGAATCAAGTTTTCAAATAAATGAATTGCGTTCCTTTTTAGATATGCATGAGGATAATCGTTACATTAATAGAAGAAGCATTTCAGATTTTAATAGTCTTGAAGTTAAGGGGTTAACATTTACTTACCCGGATGCAACTTCACCATCAATAAAACGAATAAATTTAAATATAAACTCCGGAGATAAAATAGTAATTGTAGGAACTAATGGTTCGGGTAAAAGCACGTTAATTAAATGTTTATCTGGATTATATGAAACAAAACATTCATTAACAGTAAACGGGTTTCCTATTGAAGAGATCAATATAAAATCCTATCAAAAAAATATATCGGTTTTATTCCAGGATTTTATTAAATACGAGTTCACTGCTGAAGAGAATATTAGCTTAGGGAAGGAAAATCAGTCTTACAACCAAAAAAATATAAGGGAAGCAGCCTTAAAGGTAGGTATTCATTCTGCTCTTATGGAGTTACCAAATCAGTATGATACTCAACTCGGGAAATTATTTGGACAGGGCTTCGATCTTTCAGGAGGGCAGTGGCAAAGAATTGCTTTAGCACGGTCTATTTTTCGTAATAGTAATCTAATTATTCTAGATGAACCGACAGCTTCTCTCGATCCAAAAAGTGAGGTGGAGATTATTGAGGAACTGTTTAGGACTTTTGAAGATAAATCAATTGTATTAATTACCCATAGACTGGGGGTTGCTCAATTGGCTGATAAAATCTTAGTAATGAAAGAAGGTGAGATTATTGAGCAAGGAACTCATAATGAGCTTCTTAATTTAGGAGGAGAGTATAAGAGGTTATTTGATTCACACGAAAAGCTTAGTCAAATGAAATTGAAGTTGGAAGGGGAGCTTATTGGATGAAATTTCTATTAGTTTTCTTTATGGAATTATTGGCCATACTGTTTTTCTTAACTGCGATTGATAAACTGAAGCATTGGCATAATCATATAGGTAATATGAAATCTTATAGAATAATTCATGGTTCTCTAATAAAACCGTTGTTATTCCTTTTTTTGATAGGGGAGTTATTTATTAGTATTTCCCTAGTTGTCACCGGTATAACACTTTATAATTCTATTATTTTCTATACCTTACTTTTCACATACACCAGTGCTGTATTAATAAACTTGGTAAGAGGTAATCAGCAAATTTCTTGTGGATGTGGTAGCGTTTTAGATAGTGAACAACTAAGTTCTATTCTTATATATAGGAATATATTAATTATGCTTATTTTTACGTTTCTTATTTACCATAATGAGAAGAATGTTTTTTATCACGTAGCTTATTTTGAAAGTATAGTTATTGGCATGTTTGCTCTTAGTACATTACTTGTTTATGGAGTTATTAAGGAATACAAAGCGCATCTATCACTTATTCATAAATTGTTAAGTAAAATTTCCGAAAATAAGGGAGGAATTTAAAATGGAATGGAATTCTTTTATACTTTTGGCAGTTCTTATATTATTGGTTGCTGAACTGGGTGTTTTATATTATTTTGTTAAGTTTAATAAAAATTTTTTAAAACAAATTAAAAGTGTTAATGGATTAGAATTTGCAACTCTACATATAGGACAAATGGCACCATTATTTAGGACATTTGATGAAAATGGAAATAAAGTTATCTCAAAGCATCTATTTAATGAAAAACATACAGTTTTATTATTTATTAGTACGCATTGTCCAAAATGTAAAGCCCTTTTACAGCAAATAGAAAATGCGATTCCAAAATACGATATAAACTTTGTAATAATTAATAGTGATGAAAATGCCGAAGACTCACATATAAAATCCTTACTCAAGGGTAAATTTACATACGTACGGTCCTCCCAAATATCCCAATTATATTTTATCCAAAATGTCCCTTATGCTGTTGTTATTGATAATGATGGAAAAGTGGAATTAAGTAGTTATTTGTCGAATATTAACAGTCTTTATAATTTACTTATAAATCAAAAGCCTTTAGCTGTTTAACCTCTTATAATTATTTGGAAGGCCGGTGTAAATATGAGTCTTATAAAAAATACTCAGAATAGAGCGATTGAAAAATGATTCGATTTATCTGGAATAATTGGTGGCGACATAGGGAAAGGTTTATTTTATTGATTGTTGGTGCCTTAATTATCGGTTCCGGATTAAGCTATCTAGTTGGTTTATCACAATCAAATAAGGGAACCGTGGTAAAAGAATTAGAAAGGCATTGGACTTCATCTTATGATATTGTAGTTCGTCCAATGGGTACTAGAAGTTCAACTGAAACAGACAATCTCATGGAACCAAACTATTTAAGTGGATTACAAGGGGGTATTAGTTTAGATCAATATAAAACAATTCAAAAAATTGAGGGGGTGAGAGTTGCTGCCCCTATTTCCATGATTGGTTATGCCTATATTATTGTTAATTTTCCTAAGATAAAAATAAAAGGAAATGGGTTATACCGTTTACAAGAAAAAAGTGTGACGGATATAGGATCGAGTAAATATGTTGAGACGAATAATTTTTATTTCCCTAATAATACCTGGAGTGCATATAATAAGGACCCTGATTATGGTGTAGGTGTATTTGAAGGAGATTTAAATACTACTGCGCGGGTCTTGTTAGCTGGTATAGATCCTGTACAAGAGGCAAAGCTTGTTGGCCTAGATAAAGCAACATTAAATATTGGTGAAAGTCGTTATTTTAACTCAAATGATAAAAGTTATAGTGAACTAGTATCCCCGGCCCCGAACTTAGAACCAAAAAAAGAGACTTATTTACCGGTTTTCATAAGTAGCACGCCTTGGGTAGATAAATCAATAAACTTTACGATACAACGCCTTGATTTACCATTTAATAATTCTAATCAGGCGGATAAAACGATGGAAATGGTTAAAAATCAAGGTGGGAGAAAATACTTGGATTCAGTTCCTGTAGCCAGATCTGGTAAAGAGTATAATTATTCCTTTTCCTTTAAAAAAACATATGAAAAAATGATTGAACAGGTAACAGGGGTTAATCCAAATACAGGAAAACCTTCTTTGACCGTTGTGAATAATATAATAGATCAAGGCATTTCTATTTCTCAAAAACCAAGTCCACTAGACTATCAAAAAGCCACAAGCCCATTTTCAAACAGGTGGCCAATTAGCTACAATCTTAGGATTCCGGAGAATAGCAAGGAGGGCTACAATTTATTTCGCCCTACTGTATTATTTAGTGAAAACTCGTATAAGTGGCCACAGTTATTTCCTAAATTAATCGGATTTTACGATCCAGAGAGGTTAAAGGTTCCAAAAGATCCATTAACACAACTACCCATGGAAACATATCGTCCGGCTTCCGCCAAGCTTGTATTGGATAACAAGCGTGAGCCTGTGAATCCGCCAATTTCGATTAAACCGACGGATGAAGCATATGATTTGTTGACTCAGCCGCCAGCAATGTTAACTACAATAGAAGCCGCTTCCGAGATTCTCGGTAAAAAGCCTATTTCAGCGATTCGAATCAAAGTAGATGGTGTAGAACATATAAGTAAGCAGAGTCAACAAAAACTTGAAAGGATTGCGCATGAAATACGTGAAAAGACGGGTCTAATTACGGATATCACACTTGGTTCCTCCCCGCAATCAGTTCTCACGCATGTCCCTGCCTCCGGGAAGGAGAAGGCACTCGGATGGATTGAACAGCCTTGGATAAATATTGGATCATCTTTTACGATTTTTCAACAAACACAATTGGGGTTTTCTAGCATTATTGCAAGTGTGATGGTTGTAGCTATCGTGTACGTACTCGCATCGAATTTAGTTTCATTATTTGCAAGACGAAAGGAATTTGCTGTTTTACTATCAGTAGGTTGGCGTCCTAATCAATTGGCGAAGCTTTTATTTATCGAAGCAACCTTTCTAGGCTCCTTTGTTGCCATCATTACCTGGTTTATTCTTGGTTTGGTACTTTCAGTAAAGGGAACGGAAATTTCTCCAACTCGATTTATTCTTTCAGGTTTATTCGGATTAGTCATTTACTGGCTTGGTGCAATTGGTCCGGCATTGCTTACAAAAAAAATACGACCTTACGAGGCAATGCGAACAGGAGAAATTGCTGGTGTTGCTTATAGATTCTTACGGACTAGAGGCAGGATGACTATGGCTATAAATCATTTTATAGGTAAATGGAAACGGGGAGTTCTATCGATAATTGCCATGGCGTTACCAACTGCATTATTAAGTCTCTTTCTATTTATTACCTTTAAGTTGAAAGGAACAATGTTCACATCTTGGCTCGGACAATATGTTGCAGTGGAAGTTGGCGCATCACATTTTATTGCGATGGCAGTAGCGTTTGTCATTGCAATCTTAACAACTGCGGAAATAATGTGGCAAAATATCATGGAAAGGCAGCCAGAAATAGCTTTATTGAAATCGGTTGGTTGGCGAAACAATCATGTTCGAATGTTAATTTTATGGGAAGGAATTTTAAGTGGAATCATAGCTGGTATTATAGGCTTATTAGTTTCAATTTTAATCATAGGAGTCTTATATAAACAATTTCCAACTAATCATCTATGGTTTATTGTTACAACAGGTGTTATTCCGGTTGTTGCAGGAGTGTTTGGGGCCGTCCCACCTGCGGAAAAGGCTGTTCGTATTCAGCCAGCACAGGCAATATCTACATCTTATTCGAATCAAGGCAAAACGGAAAAACTATTAAAGTGGAGTATGGGAATACTGATTTTTGTGCTCTTATCAGGATTAGTATTTGTAGTTATAAGGTTAATTAATCATTAATTAAAATCCATTTCCAAACTTGTGCCTAATTAATCCAACTATTCCACAACTACAGTATAGTAACTTAAAAAAATTATTTAACAAACAAGGTAATTGGGATCTTTTTTTATTAATAGAAAATATAAAATAACCGCCCTTAAAATGGGCGGTTTTAATTTCAACTTGTGTCTTTCAAAGCTTCTAGAATAGATAAAAATTCCATCGCTTCTTATATTATTTCTTCATTTGTGCCAATTTCTCCAAGCGAATATCTTCAATAACAATATCCTCTAAAGAATGGGAAATAGGTTCAATTTTATTACTTACCTAAATGATTATGATAACAAGTCGATTTATTTCAATCTAAATATATTTTCTTCATACTAACGTATAAATAATTCGGAGATTATTTAGATTTTCATACGGATTGTTGAGGAAAAGTAAACGCTAGTTGATTTAGTTTAGAGGAACACCCAAACCCTGAAGAAATAAAACATTATATTCCACTTTACTGCTCTATAAAGGTATTCTAAATTTGACAATTAACAAATGAAGATAAATAATCAAAGCTATTATTACTTATACATTTGTCAGGGATGTGTTTTTAGATGAATTCACCATTTTATCGTGATACTTGGGCGGAGATACAGTTAGATTATTTAAAGGAAAATGTGCTGTCTGTAAGAGAACATTTACCAAAGGACGTCGAAATATTTGCTGTTGTAAAGGCTAATGGATATGGACATGGAGATGTACAAGTTGCGAAGGCCGCATTGGAGGCAGGTGCTCACGGTTTGGCAGTGGCTTTTTTAGATGAAGCGTTGGTTCTCAGAAAAAATGGAATTGATGTCCCAGTTCTTGTATTGGGAGCTACTCGTCCTGAAGATGCAATTATAGCTGTAAAAAATAAAATTTCACTAACTGTTTTTCAAAAGGAATGGCTGGAAAAAGCTATGTTAACATTAGGTAATGACATGCTTTCTGTTCATGTGAAATGTGATACAGGCATGGGCAGAATAGGAATAAGAAACAGAAGTGAACTAAAGGACATCGTAAATGTTATCGAAAATAGCCATAATCTTATATTCGAAGGGATTTTTACTCATTTCGCAACGGCTGATGAGCTAAATACGGATTATTATGAAACACAATTACATCGATTTATGGAAATGGTCAACGCTTTGGATATAAAACCGCGTTATATTCATTGTGCAAATAGTGCTGCAACCTTGCGTTTTCCTCAATCAGGGTTTAATGCCGTTCGATTAGGTATAGCTATGTATGGCTTATCCCCTTCGGATGAAATGAAAAATCTAGTTCCTTTTCCATTAAAAGAGGTTTTTTCTCTGCATACAAAGATTGTCCATGTGAAAAGGCTGTCCCCAGGTGAGAGTATTAGCTATGGTGCAACCTATCAGACAAAAGAAGAGGAGTGGATAGCAACTCTTCCAATTGGATATGCTGATGGGTGGATTCGAAAATTACAAGGGCAAGTTGTTTTAGTGGAAGGAAAAGAAGCTCCTATAGTCGGTAGAATATGTATGGATCAATGTATGATTAGGCTCCCATACTATATGCCTGTTGGAACGAATGTTACATTAATAGGAGAACAAGAGGGTCATTTTATTTCCATAAATGACATTGCTCATAAATTGGAAACGATAAACTATGAGATTCCGTGTACTATATCTAAAAGAGTTCCGAGAGTTTATATAAAAAACGGCGAAGTAGCTGAAATTAGAAATGGATTATTAGACTCCTGAAAAATATTGTTGATGTTAAAGTTATATTAGGTGATTTCGATTGACTTATAGCCTTATGTGTTTACGTGAACGGGTTTTATTTGGGGTGAATGACTTTAGTGAATGTGTATGCAAAAGACGGTATGAATGTTAACTAAACGATATAACCAGACAAATTTTAAAATTAAATGCTATTAAAAAACATTTTGGAGATACTGTTAAATGGTATAGTATTTTCAAGGAAAATATGGATTTGAATGATGCACAGCCTATATATATGCATAAATGGTTGATTTTTTTGCCGATAATAGAGAGGAATGACTAATTAGTCTTTGCATATAGTTAATTTGGTGGTATTATTAAATTGGTATTTAAGAATCGGTGTGTAGTGATTGGTGGAGGTGTCGTTTGTGTCTGAATCCAGCGCAACAACAGAAATATTAATTAGATTACCGCAACAGCTATTATCAGAACTTGATGGATTTGCTGAACAAGAAAATGTGAATCGTAATGAGTTTATTTATCGTGCTACAAAAATGTATCTTCGTGAAAGAAGAAAACGTCAAATTCGTGAATCCATGAGACGTGGCTATATGGAAATGGCTAAAATAAATTTAGCGATAGCATCGGAAGCGATTCAGGCAGAATACGAAGCAGAACATACAGTAGAACGCTTGGTTAGCGGGGGTTAGTCCTTTGATTGTTAAGCGTGGTGACGTGTACTTTGCTGACCTTTCCCCAGTGGTTGGATCGGAACAAGGTGGAGTCCGACCGGTACTAGTTATACAAAATGATATTGGGAATAGGTTTAGTCCGACTGTAATTGTTGCTGCTATTACAGCGCAAATCCAAAAAGCAAAACTGCCTACACATGTTGAAATTGATGCAAAGCGTTACGGCTTTGAACGCGATTCTGTTATTTTGCTTGAACAAATTCGCACAATTGACAAACAACGCTTAACGGACAAAATCACGCATCTTGACGAAGAAATGATGGAAAAAGTAGATGATGCCTTGCAAATAAGCTTAGGACTCATAGAATTTTAAACGTCTCTCCAAAGAGAGCGTTTTTTTATTTTACAAGTAGTCTGAACATTCGGTAATATTACAGGGAATAAGAATTATTTGTTTTCCATAAAAGGCAAAAGAATTTTTTCAATATTAATAATTTGTTACCATTAATATAATAACAAAAGTGGAAACTTCAGCTTATCTAAGGATGTAGGTTAAATGATAATTATAAGAATGGAGAGGTCCTATGCAGAACTTTTTGAAAGACTTTTTGACCAACAATAAAGAAGCTATTTTAACGGAATGGATGAAGAGAATGCAGGAGGAAGGAGATGAACGGGTTACAAAAACAGTTTCAGAAACTGTGTATGTTAACCTGAGTTCAGAATTTGTTGAGGTTATTTTTGCAAGAATGAAAAAATCCAATCAGGAATATACGGAAAAACTCGAGGAATTTTCCGAAAGAATTGTCCGCTTAGGCTGGCCGTTGACTTACGTTTCATTAGGTTTAACGACTTTAGGGCGCATTATATATTCGGAAATTTTTAATAAAGAGTTAATCCCATCAGAAAAAGTAAAGGAATTTGCAATCGTTTATGATCAATGGATGACACCTGTGCTTCAGGAAATTATTCATGCGTATACCGCATCGTGGGAACGGACGGTTTCATTGCAAAAAATTGCTCTTCAAGAACTTTCGGCACCGTTAATTCCAGTGTTTGAAAAAATATCTGTTATGCCATTGGTGGGAACGATTGATACAGAAAGAGCTAAATTAATTATGGAAAATCTCTTGAGTGGAGTGGTAAAACACCGATCTGAGGTGGTTTTAATCGATATTACTGGTGTTCCTGTTGTAGACACTATGGTTGCTCACCATATTATTCAGGCTGCGGATGCAGTTCGATTAGTAGGTGCTAAGTGTATGTTAGTAGGAATTAGACCAGAGATTGCACAAACGATTGTTAATTTAGGAATAAATTTAAATCAAGTCATTACTACTAGCACTTTGCGTATTGGCATAGAAAAGGCATTAGAGATGACCAATCGAAAAATTGTAAAAATGGAGGCATAGGTAGTGAGAATACCAATATTAAAGTTATATGAATGTCTACTTGTTTCCATTCAATGGGAGCTTGATGACCAAACTGCACTGCAATTTCAAGAAGATTTATTACATAAAATACATGAAACGAATGCCAGGGGTGTTGTTATTGATATAACATCGATTGATTTTATCGATTCATTTATAGCGAAAGTTCTTGGGGATGTAATTGAAATGTCAAAGCTAATGGGGGCAAAGGTTGTTGTAACAGGGATACGCCCTGCTGTCGCCATTACACTCATCGAACTCGGAATTCGTTTAGAGGATGTATCGACCGCACTTGATTTAGAAAAAGGTTTGGAGAAATTACAACAGGAACTGGGGGATTGACTTTATGGAGTTCCAATCCAGCGTAAAGATTTTAACCGAATGGGACATCGTTGCTGTCCGCCAGTTAGGAAGAAATATTGCAAAAGAACTCAACTTCGGCACTGTAGATCAAGCAAGAATTACGACAGCAATTAGTGAACTTGCTAGGAATATCTTTCTATACGCGAAACAAGGTCAAATAACAATTAAAAAAGTCTTTGACGATGGGAAATGGGGCTTGCAAATTATTGCCGAAGACGATGGACCTGGGATTCAAGATATTCGCAAAGCAATGGAAGATGGGTACTCAACCTCAGGTGGATTAGGAGCGGGACTGCCCGGGGTAAAACGATTAATGGATACATTTGATATTGATTCTAAACCGAATCAGGGAACCATTATTACAGCGACAAAATGGCTCCGATAGGGGGAGTTACCTGATGACATTTAAAAATAGGATGGAAACAAAGTATAGAAATATTTTATTGAATTATCTGCAGCACCAAAGTGAACAAGTTTTATATCAAGGCCAGAAGTTCAGCCGGAAATTGATTGAACATCAAATATCACCAGAAGAAATGATTAGTTTACATCGCTCGATATTGTTAGAAATTGAACCAAATATGAATGAAAATGTGCTTCATTCCTTTGATGTGCTATTAGAAATTATGATGGGCTATGGTTTAGCCTACAGGGAACACCAAAGTCTCCGTGATCAGCAAATTGAATTGAAGAACGAGATTGAAGTAGCGGCCAATATGCAAAAAACATTACTTGGAACGAAAATCCCTAAAACAGCATATTTAGACATCGGGGCAATTAGTGTGCCAGCGAAAAAAATGAGTGGTGATTATTTCCACTTTATTGAAGATGAGCAAAACCGCATTGGGGTGGCTATTGCTGATATCATAGGAAAAGGGGTCCCTGCGGCTCTTTGCATGTCCATGATCAAATATGCGATGGATAGCTTAACGGATATCCAGCATCAACCAAGCCGATTGCTTGAGGATTTAAATCGCGTCGTGGAGCAAAATGTGGATCCAAGTATGTTTATTACCATGTTTTATGGGATGTATGACCCTAATGCACAGCAATTTCATTATGCATCAGCAGGGCATGAGCCGGGATTTTTCTATGATGCAAGCAAGGGCCGATTTTTAGATCTGGAAGCAGAAGGTTTGCTTCTTGGAGTAAATAAAAAAACTCGTTACCAGGGATATTCCAAAAAACTGCAAATTGGAGATATGATTATTCTTTTATCTGATGGTGTTACAGAGTGCAGAACGGACACGGGATTTATTGAAAGAGAAGCCATCGTTTCATACATACGAAAAAACATTGATTTACCAGCTAGTGAAATAGTGAATACCGTATATAAAGAATTGGAAAGGCTGCAAGCATTCCAGCTGCGTGATGATTTTACGTTGATTATTTTAAAAAGAGTAAAATAAAAGGTTTGACTGAATGGTAAACAGGGTAAAGAGTAAAAGCAAACATGGTAAAGGGGTGGAGTTATGAATTTGACTACAAACATACGAGAAACAGATAACCAAGTGCAAATGGATGTGAACGGTGAGATAGATGCATATACAGCACCGAAGCTTAGGGAGGCATTGAAACCGTTTGAAGGAAAAAAGTCTATACATGTGATGGTTGACCTTTCAGATGTCACTTATATGGATAGTACAGGCTTGGGAGTGTTTGTAGGACTATTTAAACTGTTAAGAGAAAATGAAGGGAGCTTAAAATTGACAGGCTTGTCACCGCGTCTTAAACGTTTATTTCAGATAACTGGTTTAGCAGAGATTATGGACATTAATACCGAGGCAGAGGGTGTGTAAAAAAATGGGGGCATTTGAATACATCGAGATGAAAATACCTGCAAAACCTGAATATGTTGGTATTATTCGCTTAACACTTTCGGGTATTGCCAGTCGCATGGGATTTGATTACGAAAATATTGAGGATTTGAAAATTGCCGTAAGCGAGGCAATTACAAATGCCATTCAGCACGGATATAAAGGGAGTAAGGAAGGGCAAATTTCCATTACCTTTGGGATTTATTCCGACCGATTAGAAGTTGTGGTAGTTGATTCAGGAAAAAGCTTTGATTTTGAAAAAGTAAAAGGAATGATAGGTCCATACCATGAAAGGAACCAAACGGATCTATTGAATGAAGGGGGATTGGGTCTGTACTTAATTAAGAGTCTCATGGATGAAGTAGAAATTCTTCAAAACGAAGGGGTAACTGTCGTCATGACAAAGTACCTTGAAGGAGAGCAGGTGGAGACCGATGGGAAAATTGTCTCAACCTAAATATATGGAATCAAATCAGGTGACCAACTTGATTAAATCATTTCAAAAGGATGGGGACGAAGAGATACAAGAAAAACTTGTAAAGCATTTTGAGAGGCTAGTTGATTCGATTGCGCGAAAATATTCAAAGGGAAATCATTATCATGAGGATATTTTTCAGGTTGGAATTATCGGTTTGCTAGGAGCATTGAAAAGATATGATGAATCATTTGGGAAGGGCTTTGAAGCTTTTGCTGTTCCAACTATCATTGGGGAAATAAAACGATTTTTACGTGATAAAACATGGAGTGTGCATGTCCCAAGAAGAATTAAAGAGCTTGGTCCGAAAATTAAAAAGGCCGCGGAGGAATTAACAGTAGAATTGCAGCGGTCACCTAAAATTGCAGAAATTGCCTTAAGAATAGATGTATCCGAGGAAGATGTTCTTGAGGCAATGGAAATGGGGAAAAGCTACCAATCTCTGTCTGTAGATCATTCCATTGAAGCGGATTCAGATGGAAGCACTGTCACGTTATTAGATATAGTAGGAAATGTAGATGAAGGATATGAAAAGGTAGATCAGCGCTTAGTTGTCGATAAGGCATTACACGTACTAAGTGATCAAGAACGCCAAATTATCCAATATACTTATTTGGAAAATAAAAGCCAAAAAGAAACAGGTTTGAAGCTTGGGATATCCCAAATGCATGTATCAAGACTACAGCGTCGTGCTATAAAAAAATTACGTGAAGCCATTTTTGAGGAAGATACAATAGATTCGGAGAAATACTTATCATGATGCAAATTCAACATAATTTGATGGAAGCAATTGCTTTTCAAACAGCAAAAGAAGGAAAGGATTATTGTGGAGATAGCTTTTTTATGACCGTAAAGAATGACATATTTTTATGTATATTAGCTGATGGACTTGGAAGCGGGAAAGCCGCTTTTGAGGCATCCTCATCTGTTGTAGATTTTGTAAAGGAACACCTGGAATTAGATGTGGAAACACTCATACAAGAATGCAATAAGTTACTAGTAAATAAAAGAGGAGCAGCCGTTTCGATAATGAAAATCGATTTACGGAAGCGTGAATTTATTTATAGCTGCGTCGGGAATATTCGTTTTTTTTTATACACACCTTCCGGGAAAACAATGTATCCTCTACCGGTGACAGGCTATTTATCGGGAAGACCGCAAATTTACCGGACACATCGTTTTTCTTATGAAACGAATTCTCGTTTTTTGTTACATTCGGATGGATTAAAGCTTTCTAATTCAAAAACATTTATTCAAAGCGGACGTCCTCTTGAGGCGATCGCTAATGAAATAGAACGAGACCATATTCGGAAGACGGATGACTCTACTTTTATCCTTGGAAGCTTGCTATAGGTTGCAGGCTTTTTCACTGCTTAGGAATTTATAAAATTGAACCTTTTGGATAACTTTTTAAAAAGTTGTCTACGTCTAGCTTCAGCGCCTATCGGC
The DNA here is from genome assembly GCF_038008735.1 of Margalitia sp. FSL K6-0131. NCBI lineage: Bacteria > Bacillati > Bacillota > Bacilli > Caryophanales > Bacillaceae > Heyndrickxia > Margalitia sp. FSL K6-0131. Next base: position 5,187,288 of record NZ_JBBOZS010000001.1, on the reverse strand, counting down.
TAGTGGATTTCTCCGTCTCCTCCCTACGATAAGTCAACATCAGTTCGCGAACTACCTCACTGTGTTTCCTTTATCTCAGTCGAAGACTACGAAATCCATACGCCGATGGGCAAGGCGCTTGCGCATTTGTTCCTTTTTTATAGAAAATGGTAAAATAATAAGGGTCTCACAATAATTCAATAATGGTGGAAATGGGTGAATTGAATGGTTGAACAAACAGTAGCAACAAGAGATGAACAATTAAAAAAGCAATTAGCTGTGGAATTGAAATTTTCCTCTAAACAGATAAATACAGTCATTTCTTTACTTGATGAAGGAAATACCGTTCCGTTCATTGCAAGATATCGAAAAGAGATGACGGGAGCGTTGGATGAGGTTCAAATCAGAGCTATTATGGAGCGATGGACCTATATTCAAAATTTGGAACAAAGAAAAGAAGAGGTTATTAGATTAATTGGAGAGCAGGGAAAGCTTACAGATGAGTTGCAACAAAAAATAATCGCTGCAGATAAGCTTCAAACGATAGAGGACTTGTATCGACCATATAAGCAAAAACGTCGTACAAAAGCAACCATTGCAAAAGAGAAAGGATTAGAACCGCTGGCGGAATGGATGATGACCTTTCCGACAACCGGTAATGTAGAAGAGAAAGCTGCACAATTTATTTCGGAAGAGAAGGAAGTACATACAGCAGAAGAAGCTATAATTGGCGCGAAGGATATTATTGCAGAATGGGTGTCGGATGAGGCTTCCCATCGGGAGTGGATTCGACGTGATACATATAAAACCGGAATCATTTCCTCCTCTGTGAAAAAAGCAGAAAATGATGAGAAAAAGGTTTTTGAAATGTACTATGAATACGAAGAACCGATTAGGAAAATTGTTCCCCACCGAATTTTAGCCTTAAATCGCGGTGAAAAAGAAGATATATTGCGTGTATCCATACAGCCAGAAATAGAAAGAATTATCGATCAGCTTTCTAAAAAGGTAATAAAAACGTCTCATTCTATTACTGCTATTTATGTTCAACAAGCAGTTGAAGATGCTTATAAACGATTGATCCAGCCGGCAATCGAAAGGGAAATTCGTAATGAGCTAACGGAAAAGGGTGAAGATCAAGCGATCCATATCTTTTCCGAAAATTTACGAAACCTTTTATTACAGCCACCATTAAAAGGGAAAATGGTATTGGGGGTAGACCCCGCTTATCGAACCGGCTGCAAATTGGCAGTAGTAAATGAAACAGGAAAAGTATTGTACATAGGTGTCATTTACCCACATCCACCAAAAGCAAAGCCAGAAGAAGCGAAAGAAAAAATTATCAAGATCTTAGAAGAGTACCATATTGAAATCATTGCGATCGGTAATGGAACTGCTTCTCAGGAAACAGAGCAATTTGTAGCAGGAATTCTGAAAGAGGTAAAAAACGATATATCTTATATTATTGTTAATGAAGCGGGTGCAAGCGTTTATTCTGCATCTGATCTAGCGCGGGAGGAGTTTCCGGACTTGCAGGTCGAGGAAAGAAGTGCGGTATCTATTGCAAGAAGACTTCAAGATCCTCTAGCGGAATTAGTAAAAATTGATCCAAAATCCGTAGGGGTCGGCCAATATCAACATGATGTTTCGCAAAAGAAATTAAATGATTCTTTAACATTTGTGGTGGAAACCGCTGTAAACCAAGTTGGGGTGAATGTAAATACAGCTTCACCTTCACTTCTACAATATGTAGCTGGTTTAAGTAAAACTGTAGCTGGAAACATTGTTAAAGTTCGGAATGAGAGTGGTCGGTTCGTTAATCGAAGGCAATTAAAGGACATTCCTCGTTTAGGAGCAAAAACGTATGAGCAATGTATCGGGTTTCTGAGGGTAACAGATGGGGACGAGCCGCTTGATAAAACCTCTATTCACCCTGAAAGATATGAAGAAGTAAAAGCATTGTTGAAAAAGTTGAATTTTACCACTGCAGATATTGGTTCTGAAAAATTAAAGGCTGCAATTGAAGCTCTGTCTATTCAAGAGATTTCGAATGAATTAGGAATAGGAGAGCTTACCTTACGAGATATTATAGATGCATTAAATAAACCGGGACGTGACCCGAGGGATGAATTACCTAAACCACTATTGAAGAAAGATATTTTAAAACTAGAAGACTTAAAGCCTGGAATGGAAATGCAAGGTACAGTAAGAAATGTTGTTGACTTTGGAGCATTTGTGGATGTAGGAGTAAAAGAAGATGGACTAGTCCACATTTCAAAATTAAGCAATCAATTTGTCAAACATCCGCTTGATGTTGTATCTGTTGGGGATATTGTTACTGTGTGGGTTGAAAACGTTGATACTCAAAAAGGAAGATTATCCCTTACAATGCTGAAAAAATAAGTAAGACTGCAATAGGTCTGTTACTTTGGAGAACATTGTGTGAAAAAAAACGACCGAAACGCGTACATGTTTGGTCGTTTTTTGAATTTAGCGGACAGAGGTTCCGTTATCTGCGAGAAAATGGGTTGTTTCCTTCGATTTGCGGACACAAGTTCCGTTATTTAGCAAAATATCAGTAATTTCAATGTGTTTTTTCGCGAATAACGGAACCTCTGTCCGCTTAGTCATGAAATTGAGGTCATTTTATCAAAATAACGGATTCTCTGTCCTCTAATATTATATAGATAGATCGGTAAGACCATGAAATATCAATTGGATTTTTCATTGTTCTGGTTTGTGTAAAAAAACCAGCATTGATTTAATAGTTTAATTTGATATCGATTTTTTTCATTAAACGCCCTTCGCATTTGATTCTGAAACCAGATTGGCATATCGAAACCTCCTTGATTGATAAGTAGGTTAATACCTAGTATATGTTATAATGGGTTGTCATGTTCATTTTGAGTTGTTTAAAAAGGGGAGTTTAAGATTGGACAATCTAAAGCTTCAAAAACTTGTTGAGGATATTTCAATCACTTTTTTTGGAAAGCCATTTAAACATTATGCGTTATTCAATCCGAGATTGCGAACAACTGGTGGACGCTATTTATTGAAGAGCCATAATATTGAGCTTAATTATAAGTATTTTGAGGAGCATGGAATGACGGAACTCATTGCAATCATTAAGCATGAATTATGTCATTATCATCTTCATATAGAAGGAAGAGGCTATCAGCATAAGGATTATGATTTTAAGGCATTGTTAAAACAAGTTGGAGGTTCGAGATTTTGTACGCCTCTTAAAAATGTAAAAACAAAAAGAGTGACTGTTCTTCATTTGTATGAATGTACGAACTGTAAAACCCTGTATAAAAGAAAGAGAAAAGTGGATACGACTCGTTATGTATGTGGAAAATGCGGAGGAAAGCTAAATAAAGCAAAATAATAGTGTCGTAAAAAAGTTTTTTTGAAATTGGGTTGACACATGGCCTGTTCCTCATTATAATTTTAAGAGTCGAGATTGAAATAATATTCCGCAGTAGCTCAGTGGTAGAGCTATCGGCTGTTAACCGATCGGTCGTAGGTTCGAATCCTACCTGCGGAGCCAATATGGGGAAGTACTCAAGTGGCTGAAGAGGCGCCCCTGCTAAGGGTGTAGGTCGCGTAAGCGGCGCGAGGGTTCAAATCCCTCCTTCTCCGCCATAATTCATTAGTTGTTATGGCCCGTTGGTCAAGCGGTTAAGACACCGCCCTTTCACGGCGGTAACACGGGTTCGAATCCCGTACGGGTCATTAGAAATTCATAATATTGGTCTGGTAGTTCAGCTGGTTAGAATGCCTGCCTGTCACGCAGGAGGTCGCGGGTTCGAGTCCCGTCCAGACCGCCATTTTTAATGGGGTTTGAAATTTGTTTTAGTATATGCTATGATGAATTTCCTTTCTTTTAAAATCAATATTGGGCTATAGCCAAGTGGTAAGGCAACGGACTTTGACTCCGTCATTCGCTGGTTCGAATCCAGCTAGCCCAGCCATTTTTTTATTTTTGAAAACTTTAACGAGCCATTAGCTCAGTCGGTAGAGCATCTGACTTTTAATCAGAGGGTCGAAGGTTCGAGTCCTTCATGGCTCACCATTTTAACGTGGATTTTCTTTCTGTAACGCGGGTGTGGCGGAATTGGCAGACGCACCAGACTTAGGATCTGGCGCCGCAAGGCGTGGGGGTTCGACTCCCTTCACCCGCACCAAAATTTACTATTGAAATTTATCTAGCTGTTTGTTATAATGTTTTTTGTCACTTTTAATAAATGCGGTCGTGGCGGAATGGCAGACGCGCTAGGTTGAGGGCCTAGTGGGGGCAACCCCGTGGAGGTTCAAGTCCTCTCGGCCGCACCAAAGTTTTTTGCACAGCAAATTAACTTTCTATAAATAATTTCACTATAATGCGCCCATAGCTCAATTGGATAGAGCGTTTGACTACGGATCAAAAGGTTAGGGGTTCGACTCCTCTTGGGCGCGCCATAAAAAAACTATTCAAGCGAGTATATTATTGTTTTGTATACTTACTTCAATCGGGAAGTAGCTCAGCTTGGTAGAGCACATGGTTTGGGACCATGGGGTCGCAGGTTCGAATCCTGTCTTCCCGACCATTATGAAATTTAAATATGCGGGTGTAGTTTAGTGGTAAAACTACAGCCTTCCAAGCTGTTGTCGTGGGTTCGATTCCCATCACCCGCTCCAAAAAAAGATTTTAAAAAGTTGTTGACATCTTCTTCTGGAGATGATAAACTATAAAAGTTGCTTCACAAGAAGCGGCAAATAATTGATCTTTGAAAACTGAACAGAACGAAACGTCAATGTTTTAAATAATGAGCTATATCAAACACTTTTTTGGAGAGTTTGATCCTGGCTCAGGACGAACGCTGGCGGCGTGCCTAATACATGCAAGTCGAGCGGACTTTTAAAAGCTTGCTTTTAAAAGTTAGCGGCGGACGGGTGAGTAACACGTGGGTAACCTGCCTGTAAGACTGGGATAACTCCGGGAAACCGGGGCTAATACCGGATAACTTCTTTCCTCGCATGAGGAAAGATTGAAAGATGGCTTCGGCTATCACTTACAGATGGACCCGCGGCGCATTAGCTAGTTGGTGAGGTAACGGCTCACCAAGGCGACGATGCGTAGCCGACCTGAGAGGGTGATCGGCCACACTGGGACTGAGACACGGCCCAGACTCCTACGGGAGGCAGCAGTAGGGAATCTTCCGCAATGGACGAAAGTCTGACGGAGCAACGCCGCGTGAGTGATGAAGGTTTTCGGATCGTAAAACTCTGTTGTTAGGGAAGAACAAGTATCGTTCGAATAGGGCGGTACCTTGACGGTACCTAACCAGAAAGCCACGGCTAACTACGTGCCAGCAGCCGCGGTAATACGTAGGTGGCAAGCGTTGTCCGGAATTATTGGGCGTAAAGCGCGCGCAGGCGGTTTCTTAAGTCTGATGTGAAAGCCCACGGCTCAACCGTGGAGGGTCATTGGAAACTGGGAGACTTGAGTGCAGAAGAGGAGAGTGGAATTCCACGTGTAGCGGTGAAATGCGTAGAGATGTGGAGGAACACCAGTGGCGAAGGCGACTCTCTGGTCTGTAACTGACGCTGAGGCGCGAAAGCGTGGGGAGCGAACAGGATTAGATACCCTGGTAGTCCACGCCGTAAACGATGAGTGCTAAGTGTTAGAGGGTTTCCGCCCTTTAGTGCTGCAGCTAACGCATTAAGCACTCCGCCTGGGGAGTACGGCCGCAAGGCTGAAACTCAAAGGAATTGACGGGGGCCCGCACAAGCGGTGGAGCATGTGGTTTAATTCGAAGCAACGCGAAGAACCTTACCAGGTCTTGACATCCTCTGACAACCCTAGAGATAGGGCGTTCCCCTTCGGGGGACAGAGTGACAGGTGGTGCATGGTTGTCGTCAGCTCGTGTCGTGAGATGTTGGGTTAAGTCCCGCAACGAGCGCAACCCTTGACCTTAGTTGCCAGCATTCAGTTGGGCACTCTAAGGTGACTGCCGGTGACAAACCGGAGGAAGGTGGGGATGACGTCAAATCATCATGCCCCTTATGACCTGGGCTACACACGTGCTACAATGGATGGTACAAAGGGCTGCGAGACCGCGAGGTTAAGCCAATCCCATAAAACCATTCTCAGTTCGGATTGCAGGCTGCAACTCGCCTGCATGAAGCCGGAATCGCTAGTAATCGCGGATCAGCATGCCGCGGTGAATACGTTCCCGGGCCTTGTACACACCGCCCGTCACACCACGAGAGTTTGTAACACCCGAAGTCGGTGAGGTAACCTTTTGGAGCCAGCCGCCGAAGGTGGGACAGATGATTGGGGTGAAGTCGTAACAAGGTAGCCGTATCGGAAGGTGCGGCTGGATCACCTCCTTTCTAAGGATAATGGAAAACCACTTACGTGGTTACAAGAAGACGTTTATAAGTTCTGTTCAGTTTTGAAAGGTCAATCCTTTCAAATATATTGTTATAAATTAGAAACTATTAAGAAACTTTTTCTAATTCTAACAAAGTTTTTTGCTCCTGCGGCAAAGCATATTCGAGGATGATTAGGTTCACCTCGGAGCAAGTCAGCATGTAGCAAATTCTCTGACGTTTAATCATGATGTGATTGAAGTCAGTAGCCTTGTTCCTTGAAAACTAGATACTGATAGAAGAAACCAAGTAAAACCGAGAATCGCCACTTTATGGATTTCATCCAATTTAAAGTAGTAATAACCTTATAGGTTAAGTTAGTAAGGGCGCACGGTGGATGCCTTGGCACTAGGAGCCGATGAAGGACGGGACTAACACCGATATGCTTCGGGGAGCTGTAAGCAAGCTTTGATCCGGAGATTTCCGAATGGGGGAACCCACTGCTCGTAATGGAGCAGTATCTTTACCTGAATACATAGGGTAATGAAGGCAGACCCGGGGAACTGAAACATCTAAGTACCCGGAGGAAGAGAAAGCAAACGCGATTTCCTGAGTAGCGGCGAGCGAAACGGAAGAAGCCCAAACCAAGAGGCTTGCCTCTTGGGGTTGTAGGACACTCTATACGGAGTTACAAAGGAACGGAGTAGATGAAGAGGTCTGGAAAGGCCCGTCAAAGAAGGTAACAACCCTGTAGTTGAAACTTCGTTCCCTCCAGAGTGGATCCTGAGTACGGCGGGACACGTGAAATCCCGTCGGAAGCAGGGAGGACCATCTCCCAAGGCTAAATACTCCCTAGTGACCGATAGTGAACCAGTACCGTGAGGGAAAGGTGAAAAGCACCCCGGGAGGGGAGTGAAAGAGAACCTGAAACCGTGTGCCTACAAGTAGTTAGAGCCCGTTAATGGGTGATAGCGTGCCTTTTGTAGAATGAACCGGCGAGTTACGATTTCATGCAAGGTTAAGCTGATGAAGCGGAGCCGCAGCGAAAGCGAGTCTGAATAGGGCGAATAAGTATGAGGTCGTAGACCCGAAACCAGGTGATCTACCCATGTCCAGGGTGAAGGTAAGGTAACACTTACTGGAGGCCCGAACCCACGCACGTTGAAAAGTGCGGGGATGAGGTGTGGGTAGCGGAGAAATTCCAATCGAACTTGGAGATAGCTGGTTCTCTCCGAAATAGCTTTAGGGCTAGCCTCAAGATGAAGAGTATTGGAGGTAGAGCACTGTTTGGACTAGGGGCCCTCATCGGGTTACCGAATTCAGACAAACTCCGAATGCCAAATACTTATGCTTGGGAGTCAGACTGCGAGTGATAAGATCCGTAGTCAAAAGGGAAACAGCCCAGACCACCAGCTAAGGTCCCAAAGTATACGTTAAGTGGAAAAGGATGTGGAGTTGCTTAGACAACCAGGATGTTGGCTTAGAAGCAGCCACCATTTAAAGAGTGCGTAATAGCTCACTGGTCGAGTGACTCTGCGCCGAAAATGTACCGGGGCTAAACGTATCACCGAAGCTGTGGATGGACACCTGACAGGTGTCCGTGGTAGGAGAGCGTTCTAAGGGCGGTGAAGCTAGACCGGAAGGACTAGTGGAGCGCTTAGAAGTGAGAATGCCGGTATGAGTAGCGAAAGAAGGGTGAGAATCCCTTCCACCGAATGCCTAAGGTTTCCTGAGGAAGGCTCGTCCGCTCAGGGTTAGTCGGGACCTAAGCCGAGGCCGAAAGGCGTAGGCGATGGACAACAGGTTGATATTCCTGTACCACCTCTTCACCGTTTGAACGATGGGGGGACGCAGGAGGATAGGGTAAGCGCACTGCTGGTTATGTGCGTCTAAGCAGTTAGGCTGGTTACGAGGCAAATCCCGTAACCGTGAAGGCGGAGCTGTGATAGCGAGGGAAATATAGTACCGAAGTTCCTGATTCCACACTGCCAAGAAAATCCTCTAGTGAGGTGAAAGGTGCCCGTACCGCAAACCGACACAGGTAGGCGAGGAGAGAATCCTAAGGTGAGCGAGAGAACTCTCGTTAAGGAACTCGGCAAAATGACCCCGTAACTTCGGGAGAAGGGGTGCTCTGGTAGGGTGCAAGCCCGAGAGAGCCGCAGTGAATAGGCCCAGGCGACTGTTTAGCAAAAACACAGGTCTCTGCGAAGCCGCAAGGCGAAGTATAGGGGCTGACGCCTGCCCGGTGCTGGAAGGTTAAGAGGAGGGGTTAGCGTAAGCGAAGCTCTGAATTGAAGCCCCAGTAAACGGCGGCCGTAACTATAACGGTCCTAAGGTAGCGAAATTCCTTGTCAGGTAAGTTCTGACCCGCACGAAAGGCGTAACGATCTGGGCACTGTCTCAACGAGAGACTCGGTGAAATTATAGTACCTGTGAAGATGCAGGTTACCCGCGACAGGACGGAAAGACCCCGTGGAGCTTTACTGCAGCCTGATATTGAATTTTGGTACAGCTTGTACAGGATAGGTAGGAGCCTTTGAAGCCGGAGCGCCAGCTTCGGTGGAGGCGTCGGTGGGATACTACCCTGGCTGTATTGAAATTCTAACCCGCACCCCTGATCGGGGTGGGAGACAGTGTCAGGCAGGCAGTTTGACTGGGGCGGTCGCCTCCTAAAGAGTAACGGAGGCGCCCAAAGGTTCCCTCAGAATGGTTGGAAATCATTCGTAGAGTGTAAAGGCACAAGGGAGCTTGACTGCGAGACCTACAAGTCGAGCAGGGACGAAAGTCGGGCTTAGTGATCCGGTGGTTCCGCATGGAAGGGCCATCGCTCAACGGATAAAAGCTACCCCGGGGATAACAGGCTTATCTCCCCCAAGAGTCCACATCGACGGGGAGGTTTGGCACCTCGATGTCGGCTCATCGCATCCTGGGGCTGTAGTCGGTCCCAAGGGTTGGGCTGTTCGCCCATTAAAGCGGTACGCGAGCTGGGTTCAGAACGTCGTGAGACAGTTCGGTCCCTATCCGTCGTGGGCGTAGGAAATTTGAGAGGAGCTGTCCTTAGTACGAGAGGACCGGGATGGACGCACCGCTGGTGTACCAGTTGTCTTGCCAAAGGCATCGCTGGGTAGCTATGTGCGGAAGGGATAAGTGCTGAAAGCATCTAAGCATGAAGCCCCCCTCAAGATGAGATTTCCCATAGCGCAAGCTAGTAAGATCCCTGAAAGATGATCAGGTTGATAGGTTCGAGGTGGAAGTGTGGCGACACATGGAGCTGACGAATACTAATCGATCGAGGACTTAACCAAAATAGAGCGATTCTCTTTACTTCTTCTTCTACAGTATTTAGTTTTGAGGGAACAAACCTCACAACAAAAAAAGTTATTTTGCCTTTGGCAAAAAACTAAGGTCTGGTAATTATGGCGAGAAGGTCACACCCGTTCTCATCCCGAACACGGAAGTTAAGCTTCTCAGCGCCGATGGTAGTTGGGGGCTCTCCCCCTGCAAGAGTAGGACGTTGCCAGGCTTTTGCTTTTATAGTATTTATATTACCGTCGCGGGGTGGAGCAGTCCGGTAGCTCGTCGGGCTCATAACCCGAAGGTCGCAGGTTCAAATCCTGCCCCCGCAATCATATGTGAAAAACGAAACTTTAAGTTTCGTTTTTTTCTTTATAAAAAGATTTTATGGCAATGGAGGAATAAACTTATGCTTCATATAAGGGATGCCGCTGTAACAGATTTAGCAGCAATGCTAGAAATTTACAATGAAGCAATACGAAATCTTTCTGCAACGTTTGACCTAGTTGAACAAACAATAGAACAACGGATGGTTTGGTATAAGGAGCATAGCGGAAAATACCCGTTCATTGTTGCTGAAATGGATGGGAAAGTTGTAGGCTATAGTTGTTTAAGTAAATTTAGGGATAAAGAAGCGTACTCCCAAACAACAGAACTATCCATATACCTTTCATCTGATTGCAGAGGAAAAGGTGTCGGAAGCGTGTTAATGCAAGAAATTCTGATTCGGGCCGCAAAAGATGGATATCATACTATCATTAGCGGGATTACTGGCGGTAATGAGGCAAGTGTAAAGCTCCATGAAAAGTTTGGATTTGAATTTGTGGGCTGTTTTAAAGAAGTGGGATATAAATTTAATGAATGGCAGGATGTTCATTTTTATCAACTTATTCTTTAAGATATGTGTACGACTGTTGGGACCCCAGCAGTTTTTCTTTTGAATTATGGTTAAAAGTTAAAAAGACTTGTACGCTTTGCTCATTTATTGGTATTGAGGTAAACTAGCAGTATAATGATTTCCTTAGGACGTATAATCCTAAGGCTTTTTAATAAGTCTTTTATTATTTTATATAAATTTTTTAGCTAAAACGCTACTTTTTAGAGGAGATCGGTATGCAGGTTTATGAATGGATTTCAAATGGACCAGAAGAAACGTTTGTATTTGCTAAGAAATTAGCATCAATGCTTCAAGAAAATGATTTGATATTATTAGAAGGTGACTTAGGGGCAGGAAAAACGACTTTTACCAAAGGAATTGCTGCTGGTTTGGGAATACGCAGAACTGTAAATAGTCCTACCTTTACCATCATAAAGGAATATCACGGCAGACTTCCTCTGTTTCATATGGATGTATATCGTATACAGGATTCCTATGAGGATCTGGGGTTTGATGAATATTTTGAAGGTGGAGGAGTGACCATAGTTGAATGGTCCAAGATGATTCAGGAGCAACTGCCGCCTGATTATTTGGAAGTCACCATCACACATCAAGGTGATCAAATAAGAAAATTGGAATTTAATCCAAAGGGACAGCGATATGAGTCTTTGTGTAAGGAGTTATTTAAATGAAGGTACTAGCAATTGATACATCGAACCAAGTACTGGGGATTGCCCTTCTAGAGGAAGGAAAGGTTATTGGTGAGTATATAACAAATTTGAAAAAAAATCATAGTATTAGAGTAATGCCGGCTATTCAACATTTGCTTCAGGATTGTGATACATTGCCGAAGGAGTTGGAGAAAATTGTTGTGGCAAAAGGACCGGGTTCCTATACGGGGGTAAGGATTGGTGTAACGATTGCGAAATCATTGGCATGGAGCTTAAAGATACCGCTTGTAGGCGTGTCTAGCTTAGCATTAATGACCGGTGTCGGTCGTTATTTCGATGGATATTTATCGCCGTTGTTTGATGCAAGAAGGGGACAGCTATACACAGGCTTGTATAGATATCATGAAAATAAACTGGAAACAGTGAAGAATGATTGCAATATATTAGCGGTTAATTGGGCGGAAGAACTAAAGAGATTAAACAAAAAAATATTATTTATTGGTCAGGATGCTGCACTTCATCAATCAGTGTTAAGAGATGTACTAGGAAACTATGCGGTATTTGCGGAAATAACAGAAAACAATCCTCGTCCTAGCGAATTAGGTCTTTTAGGGATGGATATGCCAGGTGAAGATATCCATACCTTTGTACCAAATTATATAAGGTTAGTGGAAGCTGAGGCAAAGTGGTTAGAGGCACATAAAAATGATGATGTTGGGTCAGGGGATTAACATGTCACATATTACATTTCGCAAAGCAACTCTGGATGATTTAGATGGAATTATCAAGGTGGAGTTGGAATCATTCACCCTTCCATGGTCCCGGGAAGCTTTTTACAATGAGTTCGTGAATAACCAATTTGCACATTATTTTATCTTAGAACATAATGGCAACATAATTGGCTATTGTGGGGTATGGATTGTCGTGGATGAGGCACATATCACAAATATCGCTATATCGCCGGAATATCGCGGTTTAAAATTGGGTAAAAGTTTGATGAAAAAAATGATGGAATTTGCAAGACTTCATCGTGCCCACTCTATGACCTTAGAGGTTCGGGTTACCAATCATATAGCACAATCATTATACCGAAAGCTTGGCTTCCAGGATGGAGGCATTCGAAAAGGCTATTATACGGATAATCATGAAGATGCTTTAGTAATGTGGGTGAAATTATAATGGAAAAAGATCTTATCGTACTAGGGATAGAAACAAGCTGTGATGAAACGGCAGCATCCGTTATCAAAAATGGGACGATTATTTTATCAAATGTTGTTGCTTCTCAAATTGAAAGCCACAAACGGTTTGGCGGTGTTGTGCCGGAACTGGCATCCAGGCATCATGTTGAACAAATAACAATTGTGATAGAAGAGGCATTAAAGGAAGCTGGGATTACACTAGCAGAATTAGATGCAATTGCTGTAACGGAGGGGCCAGGATTAGTTGGAGCATTATTAGTTGGGGTCAATGCTGCAAAGGCAATAGCTTTCGCTAACAATATCCCATTGGTAAGTGTTCACCATATAGCTGGTCATATTTATGCAAATAGACTAATAAAGGAAATGACTTTTCCATTATTGTCACTTGTTGTTTCGGGAGGTCATACCGAAATAGTCTATATGGAGGAGCATGGAGAGTTTAAGGTAATAGGGGAAACAAGGGACGATGCTGCTGGGGAAGCCTATGACAAAGTAGCCAGAACATTGAACTTGCCATATCCAGGTGGTCCGCATATTGACCGCCTTGCTCATGAGGGGACACCAACTATTGATTTGCCGCGTGCATGGTTGGAAGAAGACTCCTATGATTTTAGTTTTAGCGGCTTAAAATCTGCGGTTATAAACACTTTGCACAATGCCGCCCAAAAAGGGATATCGATTGATTCAAAGGATTTGGCAGCAAGCTTTCAAGATAGCGTTATTGATGTACTTGTTACAAAAACTGTACGTGCTGCAAAAGAATATAACGTAAAGCAAGTTCTATTATCAGGTGGTGTCGCCGCGAATAAGGGCCTGCGAAAAGCTTTGGAAGAGGCATTTAAGCAATTGCCATCTATAGAACTAGTAATCCCGCCATTAAACTTATGCACAGATAATGCTGCCATGATTGCTGCTGCTGGAAGTGTGTTATTTGAAAAAGGGAAAAGAAGCAGCCTTGCTTTAAATGCGAATCCGGGATTAGATATTGAGAGTTTTTAATCAACAAAAAAAGCATTCAGTGATAACTGAATGCTTTTTTTGTGAAGAGATAACGGAGAATTTTATACAAAAATCGTCCTTATTATAACTTATTCATAAGTCTGTGGATAACATATTTAATGAAAAAATCCACAAACTTATGTCAGATAAGAAATGGTTAAAAAGGGACGAACAGATGTTGTTGTGCACAGGTTGTGGATAAGTTGTTAATAACTTTAAGATGATGTGTATAAACAGTAACTATTACTCTCTGCTTTCTGTGTATAAAGTGGATAACTTTGTTGATAAATGTGTATAATGTGGAAAACTTGAAAATAACTTAAAAGATCAGGCATTGTATTGTGAATAAAATTGTGGGAAAGTGAAAAGCGAAATCGCCTTGCTTATTGGCGTACGAATTTCGTAGTCTTCGATGCAAAATATAGAGAACACGGCACAGGGATTAGTAGATTCCTTACCCTCTTGGAGATGATGTAGAAATAGCTAGACAAGGACCAAACTCGTGGAATAAAATCTGCGATACAAAACTTATAATGGTTATATAATAAAAAAATAGCTGGGGTCATTCCCCAGCTATTAAAGGAGTTCGGCAATTTCCGACCATTCTTCCATTAAATCATTAATAAAAGATTTTTTCTTCTCAATCTCCTCATGTAAATTGGCAAGACGGACATGATCTTGATAAATTTCCGGATCACTTAATAAAGCTTCTTTTTCTTGAACCTCTGACTCTAATGCTTCTACGGTTTCTTCTATCTCTTGAATCCGTCTTTTTCGCTGTCGTTCCACTTTCTTTGCTTCTTTATCCATTTGATAAGCTTGCTTGGAAGTGGTTTCAGGTATTGCCTTTGTTATTTTAGTTTGTTCTTCAAGTTTTTGAAGCTCTTCTAATTCTTGCTGTTTTTCCACATAATAATCATAATCACCAAGAAATTCCTTTGTTCCTCGTTTCGAAAGCTCTATGACCTTCGTTGTAATCCTGTTGATAAAATAGCGGTCATGGGAAACAAACAGAATGGTACCTGGATAATCAATTAATGCATTTTCTAAAACTTCCTTACTATCAATATCTAGATGGTTTGTTGGCTCATCTAAAATGAGAAAGTTCGCATTTTGAAGCATGAGCTTTGAAAGGGCAAGCCTTGCCTTTTCTCCACCGCTTAAGGTAGAAACAATTTTAGATACATCATCGCCGGAAAAGAGGAAGTTGCCTAGTACAGTCCGAATTTCCTTCTCGCTTTTTAAAGGATAGTCATCCCATAATTCTTGGAGTACCGTTTTATTGGATGATAATTCGGCTTGTTCCTGATCATAATAACCTATCATTACATTCGAACCATATTCTATCGTCCCGTTAAATAATGAAAGCATTTTAATAATTGTTTTTAAGAGGGTAGATTTTCCTATACCATTCGGGCCGACTAAAGCAATGCTGTCTCCCTTTTTGATGGAAATATCAATGTTTTCGGCAATAACTTGGTTGTTATAGCCAATAGCAGCATTACGTATATTCATAACATCATTTCCGCTTTGACGTTCAATGTCAAAGGAGAAATTAGCGGATTTCTCATCTCCATTAGGCCGGTCCATTAATGTCATTTTTTCCAGTTTTTTTCGACGGCTTTGTGCTCTTTTCGTTGTCGATGCCCTTGCAAGATTACGCTGAATAAAGTCTTGAAGCTTTGCTACTTCCTCTTGTTGCTTTTCATATAGCTTCATATCTTGCTCATACTGTTCGGCCTTTTTTACTAAATAGTCACTATAATTCCCTATATATTTTTGAATCATATGACGGGAAATTTCATACACTTGGTTAACCACTTTATCGAGAAAATATCGATCATGAGAAACAATAAGAATAGCACCTTCATATCCTTGTAAATATTGTTCTAACCAGGATAATGTATCAATGTCCAAGTGGTTAGTAGGCTCATCCAAAATTAAAATATCAGGTTTTGTGAGCAAAAGCTTAGCCAGAGCAAGTCTTGTTTTTTGTCCTCCGCTTAATGTTTTAATCAGTGTATTATAATCATAATCACCAAACCGTAAGCCGTGAAGAACGGAGCGAATATCGGCTTCGTATTGATAACCTCCGGAATCTTTGAACCGTATTTGCAGTTCATCGTACTCTTTTAGGAGTCTCTCATATTGATCGGCTTTATCATAAATAGATGGGTCTGACATTTGATGTTCGAGTGAACGAAGTTTCTTTTCCATTTCCTTTAAATCATGGAACACTGTAAGCATTTCATCCCAAATGGATAATTCTGATTCTAATCCGGTATTTTGAGCTAAATATCCAATAGACACATCTTTTGGTTTGATGATTTCACCAGTATCGTGAGACATCTGCCCAGATATGATTTTTAACAAAGTAGATTTCCCGGCACCGTTTCGTCCAACTAGAGCAATTCTATTTTTTGTTTGGATTTCTAATTTTATATTCGATAAAATAAGTTCAGCACCAAAATATTTTGATAGTTGTTGAACTTGCAATAATATCATTTTTATCACCTCAGATTATTAATGTAAGTGTAACGTATATCGGCATAGTTCGGCAATAATCCTGAATAGGATAGAATAAATGATAGGGATATAAATTTTTCCCATTTCATTGTGGCGATGACATTGACAATGAAAAGGTGTATGATGGAAAAAAGAGGTGAATGCAGGTTGTCGGATTTCACTCATTTTAATGAACAAGGACGGGCAAAAATGGTAGATGTAAGCGCTAAACCGGAAACTATTCGTACCGCAATAGCTGAATCTAGCATCGAACTTAATGCCCAGGTGTATGAACATATTAGTGAGAATAAAATCAAAAAAGGCGATGTATTGGCAGTCGCTCAAATCGCCGGGATAATGGCAGCCAAAAAAACATGGGATATTATTCCGATGTGCCACCCGATTCCTTTAAACGGTATTAATATCGAATTCACTTGGAAAAAGAATGAAGATCAATTTGTGCTTTGTATACGGACAACAGTTAAAACAAAAGGAAGCACCGGTGTGGAAATGGAAGCATTGACTGCCAGCTCTATAGCAGCGCTAACGGTGTATGATATGTGCAAAGCTGTTGATAAAGGAATGGTGATCGGTCCTACTTACTTAGTAGAAAAGACCGGCGGAGTATCTAGTAAGGATTTTAAAAGGGAAGCATAGTATATTTGGGGGAAAGCAAATGAATGAAGACACGCTAAAAATACCTCAGGCAACAGCAAAAAGATTGCCTCTTTACTATCGTTTTTTGCAAAACTTGCATAATGCAGGCAAGCAGAGAGTATCATCAGCGGAACTTAGTGAAGCGGTAAAAGTAGATTCTGCAACAATCAGAAGAGATTTTTCCTATTTTGGAGCCCTAGGTAAAAAAGGGTATGGATATAATGTTAACTATCTTTTAAGCTTTTTTCGAAAAACACTGGACCAGGACGAAGTAACAAAAGTAGCATTAATCGGTGTTGGAAATTTAGGTACCGCCTTTTTAAATTATAATTTTTTAAAAAACAATAATACTAAGATTGAAATTGCTTTTGATATAGATAAAAATAAAATTGGGAAAAAAATCGGACAAGTACATGTCTATGATTTTTCAGAACTGCAAAGCCGTTTAGTAGAAGAAAATATTTCTATTGCTATTTTAACTGTTCCTGCTGAAGTGGCTCAATCTATTACAGATAGCATCTTAGAGACGAATGTTAAAGGTATATTAAATTTTACACCGGCTAGACTAAATGTACCGAGTTCTATTAGAGTGCATCATATCGATTTAGCTGTTGAGCTGCAAGCACTTGTGTATTTTTTGAAGCATTATCCAAATGACACGGAAAATTCACAAGAGGAAACAAATTCATAATAAAAGAATAGTTGATTTCTGCTATCATATCATTATAAGGAGGTGGGCACTGATGAGACCAGGTATTGGAAGTCTTATTATTATTGTAATTGTAGCTTTATTAGTGTTTGGTCCGAAAAAGTTGCCTCAATTAGGGAAAGCTGCTGGTAGTACATTACGTGAATTCAAGAATGCTACAAAAGGTTTGGCAGACGATGATGACGATGAACAAGCGAAAAACACAAAAGTTGATATAACAAAAGACGAAACAGCAAAGGATACAAAAGTTAACATAACAAAAGAGGACGTTAAATAAGGCTTTTTTATCATGCTATGCTGCTTTGAAATGAAATTATTTATTTTGAAGAAGAATATTTCTAATAAAAATACCCGGACTAATTGTTTTGGAGTTTTCATACAGTACGAATAGTGAAATTTACAGTAAAACAGTATACATGTAAATGATAGGATGAAAATAAATGAGTCAAAAAGATATGACGATATTTGAACATTTATCCGAGCTAAGAAAACGACTGTTCGTAATAGTCGTTTTCTTTATCTTGGCTTGTATTGTAAGTATGTTTATTTCCCAGCCGATCATTCGGTATTTGCAAAATGCGGAGATAGCGAAAGATTTGACGATGAATGCTTTTCGTTTGACCGATCCTTTCAAAGTGTATTGGGAGGTTACCGTATATTTAGCCTTAATCATGATACTGCCAGTTATTTTATATCAATTATGGGCATTTATAAGCCCTGGTTTATATGAAAAAGAGCGCAGAGTCACATTAAGCTACATTCCGGTTACACTACTATTATTTATCGGTGGACTTGCCTTTTCTTACTTCATCCTGTTCCCGATAATTATAAACTTCATGCTGAAGTTATCGAATCAACTGGATATTCATGCGGTAATTGGGATAAATGAATACTTCCAATTCTTATTTCAAATTACGCTTCCATTTGGCTTCTTGTTTGAATTGCCGGTAGTGGTATTATTCTTAACGAGATTGGGAATCATTACTCCAATGTTTTTAGGGAAAATCCGTAAATATGCTTACTTTGTCATAACAGTTGTTTCGGCTTTTATTACCCCGCCGGATGTTATGTCACAAATTGCGGTAGGAATTCCACTTATCATTTTATATGAGGTCAGTATTTGGATTTCCAAAATTGGCTATCGAAAAGTAAAAGCTGCGGAAGCGCAGCTCGAATTGGAAAGCCAAAATCAAATGGAATAAGAAAAGCGGAAGCCTTTCTCATCCGCTAGCCGATAGGCGCAATTGAAATTGAAGTGCAAATTTCACCTGTAGCTAGACAAAGTCTAACAGAAAAAAACCTTCCTCAATAAAGGAAGGTTTATTTATTATTACGGCTTGATATTTTAAAATACAGTAAAATCAATCGAATACCTGCACCAAAATCTAATGTGGCTAAAAGAATGAGTACGTATGTAAAAGCTCCCCATCCGCTAATAGCCACTCTTTGTATAGCCATATATGTAAACATTACTCCTAAAAGGCAATAAACAATGCCAGAAAAAATAGCTCTCATCCAAAAAATCCTCCAATAAAGCTATGTACTTTGTCATAATTTTCTATGATCTTTTGTATATTTTCGCGATTTAAGATCTGTACGGTGACAACAATTGTATTCATCATTACATGAGCAATAATGGAGACCATAATTCTTTTTGTTTTATAATAAAGAAACGCGAAGGTAAACCCCATAGCAGAATACAAAATAAGATGGACGGGCTCAAGATGAGCTAATCCAAAAATAATTGAACTAATAACAGCTGAAAAAAAGAAAGAAAAACGCTTATTCAGTGTTCCAAAGATGATTTTCCGAAATACAATTTCCTCTAAAATTGGTCCGACAATGGAACTCACAATTACTACTAACGGGAAGTTTTCGATCAAATCAATGATTCTTTGCGTATTCTCAGAACCCGCTTTAACCCCAAGTAAATGTTCAATAATTGCTGCAATATATTGTGCAAAAAAAGCGAGGAAAATTCCTCCAATAGCCCATCCTATCGATTTTCCTAATGGAAGCGGGATTGTCCGGTCGTCCCGTCGATTATATTCTGCCTTTTTCAAAATCAATAGCACGATGATAAGGGCAGCAATGAAGCTTATGATAATCCAGTACGGAGAGGCAAGCAATTTCATTTGATTATATGGGATATGAAACGCCTTGATTCCTAACATAAGGACAAGTGGAACACCAATTATTCCAGAAAGCTGCATTACAATATAGGTAATTAATATATAGCCATATTCTTTTTTCAATGTAATAAATTCCTTCCTCACCTATAATAGCATATGTTCATTCTACTATTGATAATGGTGGTATTCAACAGAGAACCCTCTCTTATAACGGTAAAATCCTTATACTCCAAAATTTATATTGGAAAATTGCCGAAAACTTTGGCGTATCCTCTACAATTATTTTATGTATGAAAGATAGATAATTATGAATACAATGAACAGGATTGGAAATGATTATTACAGTGTGTATTTTTCCCTTTTTAAAAAAATAATGTACAATACTTGCAAAATTGAAATGAATTATTTATTATAATAATTGTGTTAGCACTCGAGAGTGATGAGTGCTAATAATAAAAAATTTACATATTCAATTTCAAGGAGGTCGTTTCACTTGTTAAAACCACTAGGTGATCGCGTCGTAATTGAGCTAGTAGAAACTGAAGAAAAAACTGCGAGCGGTATCGTGTTACCTGACTCTGCTAAAGAAAAGCCACAAGAAGGCAAGGTTGTCGCTGTAGGTACTGGACGTGTTTTAGATAGCGGTGAGCGTGTTGCACTTGAGGTATCTGAGGGCGATCGTATCATCTTTTCAAAATATGCTGGTACAGAAGTGAAATACCAAGGTAATGAATATTTAATTCTTCGTGAGAGTGACATCTTAGCTGTTATCGGTTAATGATTAACAAAGTATGATAGATTTAGTGAAATTTTGAAGAATGACGAGGAGGTCGTAAAGGAATGGCAAAAGAAATTAAATTCAGTGAAGAAGCACGTCGTGCAATGCTTCGCGGTGTTGATAAATTAGCAGATGCTGTAAAAGTTACATTAGGACCAAAAGGCCGTAACGTAGTTCTTGAGAAAAAATTCGGTTCTCCACTTATCACAAATGATGGTGTAACAATTGCTAAGGAAATCGAATTAGAAGATGCTTTCGAAAACATGGGTGCAAAACTAGTATCTGAAGTTGCAAGCAAAACAAACGATGTTGCTGGTGACGGTACTACTACTGCAACAGTACTTGCTCAAGCAATGATTCGTGAAGGTTTGAAAAACGTAACAGCTGGTGCTAACCCTGTAGGTATCCGTAAAGGTATGGAAAAAGCTGTTCAAGTTGCTATTGAAGAACTTCATGCTATTTCTAAGCCAATCGAAGGAAAAGAATCTATCGCACAAGTTGCTGCTATTTCTTCTGCTGATGAAGAAGTTGGCCGTTTGATTGCAGAAGCAATGGAACGTGTTGGTAACGATGGCGTTATTACAATCGAAGAATCTAAAGGATTCTCTACTGAATTAGATGTAGTAGAAGGTATGCAATTTGATCGTGGATATGCTTCTCCTTATATGGTAACAGACTCTGATAAAATGGAAGCTGTCCTTGAAAATCCATATATCTTAATTACAGATAAGAAAGTTTCTAGCATTCAAGAAATCTTACCTGTTCTTGAACAAGTGGTACAACAAGGCAAGCCATTATTATTAATTTCTGAAGATGTTGAAGGTGAAGTTCTTCCAACATTAGTATTAAATAAACTTCGTGGAACATTCAATGCAGTAGCAGTTAAAGCTCCTGGCTTCGGTGACCGCCGTAAAGCAATGTTAGAAGATATCGCTGCACTAACTGGCGGCCAAGTAATCACGGAAGATCTTGGTCTTGAATTGAAATCTGCTACAATTGAACATTTAGGCCGTGCTGCAAAAGTTGTTGTAACAAAAGAAAATACAACAATTGTAGAGGGTGCTGGAGAACCAGCTACTATCTCAGCTCGTGTAAATCAAATCCGCGTTCAATTAGAAGAAACAACTTCTGAATTTGACCGTGAAAAATTACAAGAACGCCTTGCTAAGCTTGCAGGTGGAGTTGCCGTTATCAAAGTTGGTGCTGCAACAGAAACAGAATTGAAAGAACGCAAACTTCGCATTGAAGATGCTTTGAACTCAACTCGTGCAGCAGTTGAAGAAGGTCTTGTATCCGGTGGTGGTACAGCACTTGTAAATGTATATAATAAAGTAGCGGAAATTTCAGCTGAAGGTGATGTTGCAACTGGTATTAACATCGTACTTCGTGCATTAGAAGAGCCAGTTCGTCAAATTGCTCACAATGCAGGCCTTGAAGGATCTGTTGTTGTAGATCGCTTGAAAAAAGAACAAATTGGCGTTGGCTTCAATGCAGCTACAGGTGAATGGGTAAATATGTTTGATGCAGGTATCGTGGATCCAACTAAAGTTACACGCTCTGCTCTTCAAAATGCAGCATCTGTTGCAGCTATGTTATTAACTACTGAAGCAGTAGTTGCAGATAAGCCAGAACCAGCTGGTGCAGCTGGTGCCGGAATGCCAGATATGGGTGGCATGGGCGGCATGGGAATGATGTAATCCCAAGCAACTAATGCTTGAAAATCCCCTTGGACTATTAGTCTAAGGGGATTTTTTTTTGAATTAGTAACGGTTCCTTGCCCCGAAGGTGTTCTTTAGTAATGATAAATGAAATATCGATCCACAAAACAGTGCTAATTAGTATTGAAAATTTCCCCTTTTGTCGAAAAGCTAGTTCTATTGTTTACGTAACTAGGACTTTTAAAAAAGGTTAAAAAGTCCTATTAATTGTAATATTTGAAATATAATAATGATTATTTTACAAATAACGACAAAATTCCCCATCTCTTTACTAATAAAAATTTCCCACAGAAAGACTATTTACCTAGAAAATTATTTTGGTTTCAAAATAAATGCAGGAAAAAGGTACCATACATAATTCGACAATTTTTACACATTGTTGACCAAATTGTTAACGGATGGTATTTATCAATATAGGGATATTTTTGTATAAATTATGCTATTAATCTCATAAATTGGTATTTAAAGTATAAAAGTTAAATGCGAGAAATATATTGTACCTATCCAACCAGTTGTACTTTAGTCACGGAAATGAGGTAGTAGAATGTTAGAGTCGAAGAGACGAGCAATGATATTTTTGCTCTTGGCATTTATATTGGCAGCTATTGCTGGGTATTTGGTGTTTGATAAGGTTAAAACACTAAATTCGCAATTAGGGGGGATGACAAAAATATATGTGGCTGCGGGTGATATTCCCTCCCGCACACTGATTACAGAAAACCAGATTAAAACGATAGAGATGCCTAATCGATATGTATCCAAGTCATATGTTACGAATAAAAATAAGCTTGTTAATCAGGTGGTTGTTGTCCCTTTAAATAAAGACGATATTATCACAAACAATATGCTTAAGCCTGCAACAGAACTTAGGAAAGCAAACGACCGGTTAGTTGCGATGTATCGTTCTGACAAAATTCAATTTGACCAGGTGGTAGCCACAAATGATCGGGTAGATATTATCGTTTCAACCGAGGAAAATGGCCAAAAGAAAACAGAGATCTTTATGAGAGATGTTCCTGTTGCATGGGCCCAAGGTGAAGGCAGTAAATTTGTCGGTGCCGCATTAGAAGTAAGCCTGGAGAATGCCCCGAAATTGATTAATATGGAGAATTATGCAGATCATATCAGGGTGTTGAAAGCAAATGTAGGTAAGGAAGAGGATAATCCAGCAAAAGAGACACAAGTAGTAACAGAGCAGCAAACAAATCAAAATGCGGCTAATACCTCTGATAATAAAAATCAAGCTACGGATACAAATAATAAGGAAAACAATAAGCAAAAATCGGAAGGAAAAAGCGAACAAAAAAAAGGTAATACATCAAATAAAAAGTAAGCTTTTTAAGGTGGAGAGGAATGTAACGTGGAAACGAATTTAAAGCTCTTATTAGTAAGTGATGATGAAGTACTACATAATCAATTACTGAATGTCATTGAAGATAATATCCATGTCCAAGTTGTAAATCCAATGGATGTGGTGCGTGAAATTAATCGGGATGTACCGGACATCGTCTTATACATTCAGCCAGCAAGTGATATAGCGGTTGAGAATATCCAATACATAAAGTCAGCTAACCCTGCTACGCTTGTAATCTTTATAGCAAAAAGCTCCGACTTTACCTTATTGAGGAATATTACGAAAGCAGGGGCAACAGAATTCTTTGTATTTCCAGAGGAGCAAGGAACATTTGCCGCCAGACTTCCTACAATTATTAAAAACTATGAACTAAATAAAGAAACTAATAATACTTCGTTTTCTACTTTTGTAAGGGGGAGAGGGCAAATCGTTTCCTTCTTTAGCGGCAGCGGTGGATCAGGTAAAACGATTTTAGCTTCTACCTTTGCACAAACATTGAAATTGGAATCAACCGCTGAGGTGATTCTAATTGATCTGAATTTACAATTCGGAGGAATAGAAACCATTGTCTCTATTAACTCTAATCGCTCTATTGCAGACCTTACACCAGTTATAAGGGAATTAAATGAAAGTCATATTCGAAATGTTTCACAAACTGAAAACTATTCAAAAATGGATGTTTTAATCAGTCCTTGTGATGCAGAAGTAGCAGAGACATTGTCAGAGGAGTTCATTGCAAAGCTACTTAGGACCTGTAGACGGAGCTTTGATTTTGTGATTATTGATCTTCCTTCTTTTATCAACAACCAAGTAGTGACAGCTTTAGAGGAATCTGACCAAATATACTATGTATTATCTCCTGATACACCATCGTTAAAGGTTTTAAAGCAATTCGAAGAACTATCCGCAAGGCTCGGCATTGAATTGAAGTCTAGAATGAAGATCATTTTAAATCATGTGGGAAAAGAAAATGAAGTGCAGGAAAAGGATTTGAAGGACATTGTTCGTTTCCCTATTGAGGCAAGAATTCGTAGAGATTTAAAAGGGTTGCAGCCTTTTATTAATAAGGGTGAACCGGTACGTAAAACATTGAAAGAGAGAAGACTTATTCCTTTTGCAAAGGATGTTAGAAAATGGGCGCATTCGGTATTGAAATAGGGGGTTAAAGGAATGTCATCTTTATTTGAAAAGCGTAAGCAGAAGCTGAATGCCAAACCCAGTATCGGGTCGTACCAATATGAAAATCGTTTCGTGGATGAACTAGTTGAACATTATAAGGCAAGACTACTAAGGGACACGAATCTTGAATCACTTACCCAGCTTTCACAAGGCGAGATGCGACTCCGAATTGAACAAATCGTCAGCCAGTTCATGTCGGAAGAGAAAGTCATCATTTCAAGACAGGATAAAGAAATACTGATCACTCGGATTTTAGACGAATCAGTTGGATTTGGCCCATTAGAGCCTCTAATAAATGATTCGACTATAACGGAAATACTTATCAACGGTTTTAATGAAGTGTATGTAGAACGCTTAGGAAAGCTTGAACAGACAGAAGTGAAGTTTCGAAATGACGAACATGTCCGTCATATTGTCGATAGAATTGTCTCCCCTTTAGGAAGAAGGATTGATGAGAGCTCACCAATGGTTGATGCGCGTTTACCAGATGGAAGCCGCGTGAATGCAGTTATATCACCAATTAGTTTAAACGGCACATTAGTTTCAATTCGAAAGTTTAGAAAAGAACCGTTTAAAATGGATGATCTATTAAACTTCCATACTCTTAATTCAGCAATGGCGCAATTTTTAGATGGAGTCGTCAGGGCAAAGATGAATACTCTTATATCTGGAGGGACGGGTAGTGGAAAGACAACACTATTAAATGTTATTGCTGATTCTATCCCGCACGGAGAAAGGGTCATTACAATTGAAGACTCCGCTGAGCTTAGGTTAGACCGTCCAAATGTAGTCGGTATGGAAGCGCGTCCTGCCAATGTGGAGGGCCGCGGGGAGATTACCATTAGGCAACTTGTAAAAAACGCACTAAGGATGCGCCCCGACCGCATTATCGTCGGTGAGGTTCGAAGTGGCGAAGCATTTGATATGCTTCAGGCAATGAACACAGGTCATGAAGGGTCTATCACAACGGTCCACGCCAATTCCCCTGATGATGCATTGCGAAGGGTGGAAGCAATGGTGGTAATGGCAGGAATGGAGCTTCCAAGCCACATTATTAGGGAGTATATTGTAGGTGCTCTCGATATTATTATCCAAGCATCCAGATTAACAGACGGAACAAGGAAAATTGTCTCCATTTCCGAAGTAATGAAGAAAGCGGATGGGTCTCATTCTGTAAAGGAAATTTATCATTTTAAAAGAATCGGAATGCGCCGGGATGGAAGTATTGAAGGCTATTTTACACCAACAGGATATGTTCCCCAGTGTTTAGAACGACTTAAAGTCTTCGGTATAGACATTCCAAAGGCAGCATTCACACCAATCGAAAGGGAGGTGTTAACTTGAATTACGGTCTCGTCACTACACTAGCAGTATTTGTATTCATCATTGCCTTTTACTTTTATTTGGATTATCGAAAAGAGAAAAGAGAATGGAAGAAAAATGTAGATCACTTTTATAATGACGGGGTTAAAAGAAAAAGCTTTATTGTGTTATTGGGAGATCGTTTTGATAAAACGGAAACAGCAAAACCAATACGCGAAAGATTGGAAGCATCCAATATTCCATTTACGCCATCGGAATATATTGGTGCATTAATAGTAGCATATTTGGGTATTAATATTTTTCTTCATAATATTTTTAGTATTAAATTTCCGATGGCCTTGTTCATATCAGCTCTAGTTCTTGAGGGGTCAAGAAGATTAATCTTTTTAATGAGGAAAGGGAAGCTTAAGCAAAAAATAGTTCAGCAGCTACCGGAAATATGCAGAACATTAGCTAATGCAACCCGCTCAGGAATGACTCTCAATCAAGGGATCCAGCTTGTAGCACAAGAAATTAGTATGCCTGCTAAAGCAGAGTTTAAGAGATTAGCATACGAATTATCGCTTGGAGTTGATTTTAATGCTGCATTAAGACAAATGGAAAAAAGACTTGATATACGGGAGTTTCAACTTTTTGTTGCTACCCTGCTTATTCAAAAAAGAGCAGGTGGAAATTTATATGCGGTATTAGATGAAATGAGTCAAACGTTGGAAGAAAGAAATCTTCTCCAACAGGAAATTAAAACGATGACCGCAGAACAGCGATATGTTGCATACATTGTTCCTATCATTCCTATTTTTCTCGTTCTGATGATGAACAATGTTGTAGATGGATTTTTAGACCCATTATTCTCAGGGATTGGTGTAATCTTACTTGTTTTGTTTTTAGCAGGAACCATTGGGACCTTTCTTCTCGTTAGAAAGATTACCAATATAAAGGTGTGAAAATATGGATGGATTAATTGTTATTTTTATCATTATGGCATTAGGATTTTTCGCCCTTTGTTTAAGAAGCTTTTATATATATTTAGTAGAAAAGCAGAAGCTAAAAGAGGAAATAAAGGAAAAAACCTTTATCCAGCATTCATATGAAAGAAAGCTAACTAGAAAAGAAAAAGTAATCTCAAGAATGTTTAAGTTTGCGGATGACTTTTCAGACCTAGGTCAAAGAATTAATTTTTTCAGTGAGAATGAGGATGTAAAAAAGCTATTAACACAAGCGGGTTTCCCTTATCAATTGACCATTGAGAGATTTCAAGGATTGAAAATATTTCTGCTAATAATAGGGTTTTTCATTGGCGCAATCTTACTTTTGTTAAGATTTCCTTTTTCACAGTTTATGGTTATCCTACTACCTGTTATCGGATATATGGGAACAATTTTATGGTTGAAAAGTAAGGCAAAGAGCAGACAAGAAGAACTATCCTACCAGCTACCCGATTTTTTAGACACAATGAGCGTTACATTACAAGCGGGTGTTGGCTTAGATCACGCTTTAAGAGAAATTGTACCCTACTTCGAAGGTCCGATAAAAGAGGAATTTGGGAGATTTATACAAGAAATTGACGTTGGTGTTCCAAGGCCAGAAGCATACAAGTCGTTGCTAGAACGAAACGAAAGCAAGGATTTTCAACTGCTTATTCGATCCTTAATTCAAGGAGAGAAGCTAGGGGTGCCAATCTCGAACACCTTTAAGCAAATATCAGAGGAAATGCGAAAAATTAAAAAAGAAAAAATCAAAGAAAAAGCTGCAAAAGCGTCACCGAAGATTACTCTAGTTACAACATTTTTGGTTATGCCATCAGCCCTCATTCTTATCGGAGGATTGATGATTATGAATATGTTTTCACAAAACAAAAATTTATTTATGTTTTTCAAGTAAAAAAAATAAGGAGAGATGCAAAAATGAAGAAAAAATTATTGGGATTGTATGTAAGATTTATGAATCCGGTGAAAAACGAAAGAGGAGCTCAGTCTTTGGAATGGTTGGGATTGGCTGCATTGTTGATTTTGATCATTGCGATTATATCTAAGGCGCTTGATACACAAAAAGAGTCAATAGGAGGCATTATATCAAAAATTATTGATAAGATTTCTAAAATGGTAGGGGATTGAACGTTTGGCTTTCTAGGATAGAATATATGTATGAATAAAGGATGGAAAAAAATTGAAGTTAATATTAAAGAATGTATTCTTTATATCTATGATATTTTTATTATTATGCTCTTGTAGTAGCAATAATAAAAATGAAGGTGTCGTAAAAGAGAATAATACTGCGAATAAACAAGTAAAACATAATGATCATAAAGCGTCTAGCCAAAACAATAATAACAATAACAATGATGACTTTAATCTAGATCCATTACCCACTACTTATGAAGAATTGGCAAAGTTACCAATGGGCAAACATGATGATATAGATATTTTAGGAAGTGAAGCTGATAAAGAGATTTTGAGGATTTTTGGAAGTTTGCCTCATATTTCTGACAATCCAAGTAAGAAAGAGTTGGATTTATATTATAGTGATTTGTTAAAAAATTTACAACAAAATTATGAAGGTCCAGAGAATATTATTAGAAGGCTCAAATTTAGCTTATTAGGAAGTCCTCTATCCGATAATGATCGATATCAGTTTAAGGAGCATTTAAATGTTGAATTTATAATAGATGCATCGGGAAGTATGGCACAATTGATAGATGGTAAGTCGAAAATGCAAGCTGCTAAAGAATCTATCATAAAGTTTGTAAGTAAGCTCCCAAAAGATGCAAAAGTAGGTATAAGGGTATATGGACATAAAGGAAGTGGCTCCGATTCTGATAAAATTCTTTCCTGCAAAAGTAGTGAAATTGTCTATTCTATTTCAAATTACGATGAGGGAAAGTTTAAATCAGCTTTAAATAAATTTTCCCCAAAAGGTTGGACACCTATTGGATTAGCACTCGCTGAGGCAAAGAAAGATTTATCTATTTATGATGGAAAAAACAATACGAATATTGTTTATTTAGTAAGCGATGGTGTAGACACTTGTAACGATGATCCTATTAATAAAGCAAAGGAACTATACTCATCTAATATTTCACCTATTATTAATGTAATTGGTTTTGATGTTGACAATGAGGGACAAAATCAATTAAAAGAAATTGCTGATGCGACCAAAGGGATATATGAAAATGTTAATGATGAAGGGGAATTACAAAGTGAGTTAGATAAAATCAATGATTTAGCAAATCAGTGGAAAACATGGAAAGAGAATGGTATGAAACAACTTGAAATAAATAAAATCAATAACAACCTAGACATATTTTCTTATATTGCAAGGGAAGAATCAAAAGCGGTTAAAGAAAGAACGAAAATTGAACATATATTGTATGTATTGTACCAGGCGAAAATGTTTGATAAGGATTCTTTTGACTATTTGGATAAGAAGGATTCAGAATATCATAAGTGGATTCAGGAAGAAATAAATAAATTTAACCAAGAATTAAAAGCATTAAATGAGAATAACTACCAAGAAGCTATTAAACAATTAGAAGAAAAATATAATGAAAATACCCAATAGATTGGGGTGATTTTATTTGAGGGGAAGGAAAAATCAAAGATTTATAAGTTTCTTGCTAGTTACCATCCTTACCTTCTGGATGGTTTTCCCGGTTGTTGGTTATGCAGCGTTTATTACACCGGGGACACCGATTACACCGGGAAAAGCTATTACTCCTGGTACTCCTATTAAGGGAGGGAGCTTTATAATACCCGGAAAAGTCTATGATCCTGGTAATCCTATTAAGGGTGGTAGTGTAAGCGGTACTGGAAGCTTGATTTCTGGTCAGCCGATTATCTCAGGGAATGGCTTAACGTTAGGAGCCTTCATTATTCCAAACGCTCCTCCAGTAATAGGAAATCCGCTAAATGGAATTGGCAATTTAAATGGAGGAACAGCAATCCAAGGAGGTCAAGGCCCGAATGGCGGAAACGCAGCCCAAGGAGGTCAAGGCCCGAATGGCGGAACTGCAGCCCAAGGAGGTCAAGGTCCTAATGGAGGAACAGCAGTTCAAGGAGGTCAAGGCCCGAATGGAGGAACAGCAGTTCAAGGAGGTCAAGGCCCGAATGGTGGAACTGCAGCCCAAGGAGGCCAAGGTCCGAATGGTGGAACTGCAGCCCAAGGAGGCCAAGGTCCGAATGGTGGAACTACAGCCCAAGGAGGCCAAGGTCCGAATGGTGGAACTACAGCTCAAGGTGGCCATGGCCCAAATGGATGGAATGTATCACAAGGCAGCGGTGGACAGTCTGGCTCAGGGGTATCCAGTGGTGATAGCGAAAATCCATCCTTTGTTAACCTGTTATTCAAATCAACAGATACTAAGAGAGGGATTTTTGGACAAATAATTGGAGCGGTAAGAGATTACAAGACATATATATTAGGATTTGCAGATAAAGTTGCCCAAGCAGGAGCAGCTGGATATGCTGGCTTTGGTTTCAATGATAAAGGGAATTCCAAATATGGAGTTACAGGGAAAAATAAATTAGATAATAAAGTAGCCAACTGGTTTTATGAAAGATACAAGGGTTATAAGCATAATGGTGAAGAAACCAATTTTGGCCCCAAGTCAAGACATATAGGACAGCAAAGGGTAGACTCATTTTTTAAATCCAAAAAAATCGGAAATGTATGGTCAAGTATAAAGGGTTCTGTTAAGGAATCATGGAATATATTTTCCAAAGATGCTTATAAGATGAAGAATTTAGTTAAGTTAAATGGACCAGTGAATGTCCTATTGTCTTCTGCAAATAATTTAATCGATTATTCGAAGTGGGGAAGCAAAAGTAAACTAGGGTATGCTTCAACAGACTTTGCCGCGGATATGACGGTTGACACAGCTATTGGTGTTGGATCAACAGCTCTTGGAAGTTTAGCATCAAGTGCACTTGCAGGCGCAGTAGCGGGTTCTACTGTTCCGGTTGTTGGAACAATTGTTGGGGCTGCAGCAGGATTAGCAACAGGAATTGTAGTGACTTATTTGATTAACGGTACTGCTACAGGAAGAAAAATAAAAGGCGCAATTAGAGATGGTGTGAAGTTTGCTTACGATGGTATAGCTACTGGTTTGAAGAAGGGCTATGAAAAAGCAAAACAAATTGGTAATAAAATAAGCAAAGGTTTTTCCTCAACATTTAAAAAGTTAGGTGGTCTATTTGGCGGCTAATCAACAAATTGTCAGTTTCAAAAAGAGCAGAATCATCCAATCTTATATTTTACTAGCATTCTTTGGGTTTATAATAAGTTTCGTTCCTTTTGAATTTTGGTCTTTAGCGTTATTTAATGAAATTCTTGCTTTATTGGCAGTGCCATTGTTTTTCCTCTTTTTGAGGAAAAATAGGCACACCAGTAAGCGTTATTTTTCATTATTATCTTTTGTCTTAATGATGGAGATGGCAATTTTTTTTGTGGAACCTATTCTAAGGATATTCTATGGAAGCATCCTCTTTTGGTTTGAGCTATTGGTTCTAATCTTCTTAGGAATATTATCTTACCGTATTGCTGAAAACACTGCTCAAGGTTTTTTAAAGCCTGGTTCCAAATTTGGACTTATTATATACGCAGTATGTGGCGTCATTATCGGTTTAGGAACAATTGTTTATCGAGTTACATTGGCAGCCGAAATTCCGGATGCATTTCCAATAGCGATTATTTTGTATATATTTTCACTAATGTTTTTATTTATATGCCCAATTATGTTAATTCGACCAGAAAGAGTGGAAGATCTGAAAAAAGGTAGATATACGGCTTCCCGAAAATAATGGAGGAACTGATACATGTTTAGCTTAAAAGGGTTATTAAGCACGCTAGGAATCGCACTAATATGTACTGTAGTAGTGTCCTTTTTGATAGGATTACTCAATATAAAATATGAATTTTTAGGTGTTTCTATTATCTTCCTTATTTCGTATGTTGTAACAGGAATAACCGCACCGCTATGGAATCCTAAGACACCTTACTTTTCCAGTTATTTATCCAGCCTGTTTTTAACTATTTTAAACTTTTTTGCAGCTCTTTATGTTTTAGATGTAAATGTGCTCTTTAATCCTGATGGTGTTAATAATAGTTTAGTTTTGAGCTCGATGACATCATTAATTACAACCTTTATAGTTGTGCAGATTATGAAACGAAAACAGGTGAACAAATATGATTAGGGATACCATTGATATTTATAATCGAAACATTATAAATATCTTAATCGCTTCGATACTTCTTGTCATACCCGTAACGTTTTTTTTATTACTTGCTAGTGAGTATGTATATCAACTCGATATTGATCATCCGAACATTCCGATATTTTTCTTTGTTATTTTGAATTTTACCGTTCTTTTTCCACCCTTTTTTATCGTTGCCTGGAAAGACCAAAACGATCAAGCATACAGATGGGTTGATATGCTAAAGGCTTTCTTAAAACAATTCGGATATGTCCTAGTATTTACTTTAATATTTTATATCATCGCCGTTTATGGCGCTGTTCTACTATTGATTCCTACGTTTATCGGTCTTTCTATGATACTGTTATTGCCTTTATTTGTTAATAAAGCAACTATTCGGGATTCCTTATCTTCTGCATGGAATATCTTAAAAGAAGAAAACATATTTATTTTGATTGATTTGTTAATTATTATCTCACTAAACCTATTCGTTTGGTCTGGAGCGCTCTACATTGTAAAAGGGTTTGAAAATAATATGTTTTTCTTCATTATTTTACGATGCATTATCAATGCATTAGTATTTCCAGTTATCTATATCTACTTAACAATTAAATATCAACGCAATGATACAAATGCATTGAAGGGGCAGTGATATGGGGCTTAAATCTGCAAATTCAGAGGATAAAGTGTTTAAAAAGGTAAATATTTTTTTAGTCATTTTCCTATCCATCATAACTGTTGGGATATATATTGGCTACTGGTTCTTAAACAGAAAAAAAGATATTAAACAGTTGCGTGAACAAAATTATATCCCTTTTAAATGGTGGTACGTATTCACAATCTTTCTTAGTGTCTCCTTACTTTATCAAATTTTTGGAGGGGTATTTTTAACAGAATTAGGTTTGAGTTTTTTCGATTCACTGGATGTTATCTTTTCATTCTTCTTTTTAGCTATACTCTATTATTCTGTTTTTAGATTGAGAGATTTGCTGGAAGATGAATTTGATGAAGAAAACTTCAATTTTATTTTGTTAGTACTGTTTCATATTTGGTATATGCAATATAAAATCAATCGTTTAGATAAAGCTGGGAGAGCTTTGTTATGAAAATGAAAAAACTATTGAAAAATGAAGATGGTGCTTTAAGTTTTGAATTTTTAGGGATTCTTCCGTTTTATTTTATACTGTTTTTGTTACTTTGGCAGGTTGTTGCTTCTGGGTATGCATTAATGACAGCAAAGGCCGCAGCAAATGAAGCGGCAAAGGTATATGCATTAGAGGAAGATTCCGTTAAAGCGAAAGATAAGGCATTGGAAGTGATCGGGAAAAGCTCAATACTATCTTTGGCAGATTTCCAAGTGGTTTCAGTCGACAGCAGTGGTGTTGAAAATCCTTCCATGCCGATTAATACAGATTTTGAAGTAAAGCTGGATTTAAAGCATCAACTCGTTTTTGTCCCTGATAAATGGAAAAAGGCAACATCCATCGATTTTAAGGAAAAAACGAGCAGCCGGGTGATGAGATGAAAAAATATTTAGACCAGACTGGAAATGCTACATTCTATTTGATTTGGATTATTTTTATCATGGGACTCATGATGGTTCTTATTTTAAATATCAGTGGAGTTTTTGCTGCAAAACAACAGGCTTCAAATGCGGCTGACCAGGCAAGTATTGCGGCAACAGATGTGTTATATGATGGCATTAGAGGTGCTGTAAGTGATTATGACCAGTATCAAATCAAGAAATTTGAAGGGGAAACATTCCTTGAAAAGGATATGCTTTCTTTTAGGATTTCTGAGGAAGAAAAAAAATTATTGGCACGGGGCTATTCACGTAACGAGGCAAAGATTCAAGCTATTGATAATATAGTAGAATCCACATTACCAGGAACAGATGAAAAGTTGGAAAAATTCGTATCTGATGCAATAGGTGCAAAATTGGTGGAAATGAAAAAGGCAGCTACAGATGTCATCCAAAGAAATGAAGGGGACCCAAGTAAATCGGAAATGACTGTTTTTAAAAATGAACGTGTTCAAGTAAAAGCGGTAGTGCATTTTAAGGGCCAAGAACGAGAGAAGTTCTTGGAGAAAATAGAGAAAGATATTCCTCAAAAGGGAAGCGGACCAAAGATAGACTTTATTCATCGATTAGGTTGGGGAGAAGAGACATATTCATTGGAGTAAGTAAGGAGGGGAAATATGAGGAAATACTTTAGAAAAGCATTAATTATTTTTGTTATTTTCTATGCATTGTTTTTTTCGATGTCCTATTATGTATTGGCAATTACACCAGGAAAAGCAATGACCCCAGGAACTCCTCTTACACCAGGCACCCCTATTAATCCAGGAACTCCAATCGTTCCAGGAAGTCCCATGTATCCTGGTGATTCAATAACATCAGGAGATCAAAGTGGTGGTGGAAACAAAAATGGTGTTCAAACAAATGGACCTGCCAATCCTACACAGATGCCTGACGGTACCGTTATTATTCCCAATGGAGATGGAACATTTACCATATATAAGCCCAATAAAGACGGAACCTACACATCCATCCAACCCAACTCACAACAATATGAATCCATCATAGATACATATAAAAATAGTCAAAACTCATCCCATTCAGACGGAAAAGCGCCTAACCAAATTTCTGGTGATAACGGGGCAAACAAAAATAATCAGAGTGGGAATGATAAGAACAATGCCAATAAAGATAATGAAGCAAAAATTGATCCGTGGGAACTAGGTAAATTTGCAATAAAAGATGTTGGAGTTAATACAGCGAAATACGTGAATAATTTAATTAAATTAGAGCAAACAAACGAATCAATATCAACAAGAGATTTTTTGAAGGAAAATGGAAAGTATAAGTGGAATTTAACTTCCGCCACCTATAAACTAGCAACTAAGGGAACCTTCTTTGAGGATATTAATAAAGAATATGACAAATATAAAGGCATCTATGATAATGGTAAATTAGGTGTTGATACAACTAAGAAATCTTTCAAGCTATTAAATTATTACAAAATCTCCAAAAACGCAAGCTTGCAAGGCGGGATTGTAGACGCTCGATCAGTACTTAATCTTGGCCCTGTCTCAAAGTTTAATGCGGGTGTAGCTGCGGTAGGAGTTGTAACATCTGGTATTGATATGGGAATTAATATCAATAAAGCCATTCATGCTAAACCTGGTGAAGAAAGGAAAAATGCTATTGCCGATAGTGTAGGCAGTCTTGG
Organism: Margalitia sp. FSL K6-0131; assembly: GCF_038008735.1. Taxonomy (NCBI): domain Bacteria; kingdom Bacillati; phylum Bacillota; class Bacilli; order Caryophanales; family Bacillaceae; genus Heyndrickxia; species Margalitia sp. FSL K6-0131. Next base: position 5,152,136 of record NZ_JBBOZS010000001.1, on the reverse strand, counting down.
AGATATGCTTATGAGCGGTGGAACCATAGTTACTGCATCTGGAGCTGGAGCGGCTGTTGGGATCGGTATGATTGTGATTGGAGGAGCATTAAAATTAGGAAGTGTAGTATACAAAAACAGGAAAAAGATTGCAGAGTTTTTCAAAAATCCAAAGAAAACTATCAGTAATGCAGTAAAAACAACAGTTGATAAAGTAAAGACATTTGGCAGTAAGCTTAAAAAATTCTTTTCGTGGGGATAAAAAATGCAAACAATACTATCTCAAAAAGTAGAACAACAAATAAAAAAACACAAAAAAATGTTTGAGAAATATCAGTGTTTTAACTATATTTTTCGTTATAGAAATAACGATTATCACTATGTGGCATATTATACCTCGCAAAATAGTGTAAAGGGTATTCTAATCGTCACAAAGGATGGAATAATTGTTGAGCGGAATGAAGCAATCAAAATATGTAGAAAGATTAATAATTACAATAATGTAATTGTATCTGCATCACGTAAAATAAAGGATGAAATAAATCGGCCAACCGAAGTTATGCATCATATTAAAGGATGGTTAGATCTTTATTTAAAAGAAGTCCGATTCGATATTGATCCTATAAAGCAAGATATTGAAAAAATATATTCTATGGCAGATACGTTTATAGAAGGTCAAAAGGAATTGATAGATATTGAAGATTTTTTAATTAAATCTGATACAGATGTCCGACTAACCAATCATATTTTAACGGAAGAACATGCGAAGGAAGCTGAACAGATACTTTCAAAATATTCATTAGTTATTCACAAACAGGGGATAACACAATGGGAAACGTTCGACTCCATTCAAAAGGTACTTCAATATTTGGAGGAGCATGAAAATAACCCAAAGAAAAAAGAGTACCAGAGTTTAAGAAAACAATTATCCAATTATACGAATCCAAGAAATGTAAAAAGATTGCAAAAGTCTCTAGATAATTATATCGATAAAAGGGTTGGAAGTGTTTTTGATCTACCGAAAGGAGAAGCAGGGATTGAAGCTTTCAAAGAATTGGATCAAAAGGAAACGGAATACTGTTTCCAACACGATATATTACCGCTTTTAAGAAACTAATTTTTATTGGAGTGAATGATGAAAACTATTATTGAAGGATTTTCAATATACAATAGAAATTTTTACTCTATCCTCATACTGTCCTTAACCATAACACTACCTTTTCTAGTTATTCACAATATTATTTCGGGAGCTGTGTATCAAATCGCTTCGATTACTGGCGCTGATTTTGTAGCAGACTTTACGAATCTATTTTTTATGTTATTTTTACTAATTATTGTTCAAGTGCCATTTATTCAATTAGTCAAAAGTGATATAGAGGGAGAGGAAAAGCCGTTAAGTAAGGCATATGTATCATTTCTAAAATATGGATCAGCTGTTTTTCTTTTTAGTATTATTTTTTCGATAGCTGTTGTGTTTGGCCTTTTATTGTTAATCATTCCTGGAATTTTGTTGATGGTTTGGTTCTACTTAACACCACAAATCATGATATTTGAGGAAAAAACAATGTCAAGAAGCTTAAAAAAAGCGGGGAAAATAGGGAAAAAGTACTTTTTCCCCTTAATAGCTATCATTATTTTTGCAAGTTTCATTGATGCATGCGCCGGATACTTAGGATTATTCGCAATATCTGCCGTAACAAATAGTTATTTCCCCATTGTCTTATTCCAGATGCTAATAAATATGATTGTTTTCCCGTTTAATGTAATACTTGTAAGTTTATTTACATCCAAATGGAATCATGAATTAGAAACAGGTCCGTCGGCTGTTACAAGCAAAAAATATTTAGCGTAAATGATCCTATTTTGTTTTTTCTTTAGGTTAAAAATTAACCAAAGTAAATGAGTAATAAGAGAGTACCAATGTTGAAAAGAGAGAAAAGATGGAGAAAATTTTACCTCATTTTGTTCCAGTTTCAGTGTTGGAGCGGCTTATTGTAGACGGGAAATTTCCTCTTACCGCTATTGTGGTTTGTCTCTGGTGTACCTTATTATTTTTTTGTTTTTTTAAAAGATCAAAGATGCATACTTGGGAATATTGGGATTAATCTACGAGATTTAGATTTTCCAAGAAGGATGTGAAGGGATTGAAGGTCAGAACATTTTTGATTCTAGTAATTATTGCAGTAGTTTTAATAGGTTGTGAGAATACAAAGAGTAAAGTGGAGGATCAAGATTCCCACGAAAATACAACAACCGAAACAAATGCTAGTAAAGAAGTATCTTCAAGCAATCCGGAGAATGAGGAACATAGTAAAATCGGGGTTCCCCCTCTGCCATCCACCTATCAAGAATTATCCAATCTGCCAGCAGGGGAATTGGCAGGATTTAAACATGAATTAGATAATGATGAAGAGCTTTTAAATCAGTTGAAAGATTTGCCGAATATTTCTTCGAAACCAACACATGATGAATTGGATCTATTTTATACCAAATTACTGGAAAAAGTACAGCAAGGATTTCAAGGACCTGAAGAAGCTATCAATCAATTAAAGTTTCAATCTATAGGTGACCCGAATATAAAAGACCCAAGGTATCAATTTAAAGACAACCTAAATGTTGAAATTTTATTGGATGCTTCCGGCAGCATGGCAGAAATTATTGATGGGAAATCAAAAATGGATATCGCTAAAGAGTCGATTCTTTCTTTTGTCAGTGAACTCCCTAAGCAAGCTAGAGTTGGGCTGAGAGTTTATGGCCATAAAGGCAGCGGTGCGGACTCGGATAAAAGTCTGTCCTGTGGCAGCAGTGAGATTGTCTATTCAATGTCTAATTATAGTGATCAACCTTTTAAACAGGCTTTAAATAAATTTTCACCAAAGGGTTGGACACCAACAGGTTTAGCGTTAAATGAGGCCAAAAAGGACTTAGAAAAATTCAATGGGGAAAATAATACGAATATTGTCTATTTGGTGAGTGACGGAATATCAACCTGTAATGATGACCCAATTGGGGCGGCAAAGGATTTATATGATTCAAATGTGTCCCCTATTATCAATGTGATTGGTTTTGATGTTGATAGTAAAGGACAAAACGAATTAAAGCAAATTGCAAATGCCACAAAAGGAATTTATGAAACGGTGAAAAATCAGGGTGAACTTCAAAAGCAGCTAGATAATATTAAAAATGTAGCAGAACAGTGGAAGGAATGGAAAGCGCACGGAGAACAAGAACTTAGAATAAAAAAGGTGAAAAATGAGTTATCCATTTTCGGATATGTTACGGAAGAAGAAAGAAAAGAAGTAGACGAAAAAACGGATATTAGCTTCCTATTAAGTAAGTTTTATCAAAACAAGCTAATGGATAATGAAGCATTCGATTATTTAAATAACAAAAATAATGAGTATCATCAATGGATTAAAACGGAAATTGATCAGTTTAATCAGGAGTTAAAGGCATTAAATGAGAAGAGCTATGGAGAGGCATTAAAAGTACTAGAAGACAAATACAATGTGAATACCCAATAGATTGGGGTGATTTTATTTGAGGGGAAGGAAAATTGAAAGATTTATAGGTTTACTGCTAGTTTTTGTCCTTACATTTTGGATAGTCTCCCCTGCTGTCAGTTTTGCAGCATTTATTTCACCGGGAACGCCGATTACACCCGGAAAGGCTATCAATCCAGGTGCTCCAATTAAAGGAGGAAACTAGCTCAAAGAGGTCAAAGTCCGAATGGTGGCAATGCCGCGCAAGGGAGCCAAGGTCAGACAGGCACGGGTTCATCTGGTGAAGGAAATGAAAATCCATCTTTCCTTAATCTATTATTTAAGTCATCGGATCCAAGCATGGGATGCTTGGGCACATAATCGGAGGTATTCGGGATTATAAAACATATAAATTAGGATTTGCAGATAAAGTAGCACAAGCGGGAGCTGCAGGATATGCCGGCTTCGGGTTTAATTATAAAGGTAATTCCAGATATGGAGTTACAGGGAAAAATAGTAACCTATTTAATAAGTGGTACCGCTACAGGAAGAAAAATAAAAGGAGCGGTCAGAGACGGAGTAAAATATGGATATGATGGGATTGCCTCTGGTGCGAAGAAAGGCTATGAAAAGGCAAAACAAATTGGCAGTAAAATAAGCAAAGGATTTTCATCAACATTTAAAAAGTTAGGTGGTCTATTTGGCGGCTTATCAACAAATTGTTAATTTCAAAAAGAGCAGGGTTATCCAAACTTATATATTGTTGGCCTTTCTTGGGTTTATAACAAGCTTTGTTCCAAAAGAGTCATGCCCATTAGCGATATTGAATGAAATCCTTGCATTGCTGGCAGTGCCTATGTTTCTCGTCTTTTTAGGGAGACATAAGCACGCTAGCAAGCGTTACTTTTCTTTATTATCATTTGTCATGATGATAGAGATGGCGATCTTTTTTGTAGAACCCATTCTAAGGATATTTTATGGAAGCATCTTCTTTTGGATAGAGATAGTGGTTCTAATCTTTTTAGGAATAGTATCTTATCGTATTGCTGAAAATGTTGCGCTAGGTTTTATAAAGCCTGGATCAAAATTTGGACTGATTATATATGCAGTATGCGGCGCCATTATTGGTTTAGGGGCTATTGTATATCGCATTACATTAGGAGCCGAAGTACCGGATGCATTTCCGATTGCGATTATTTTGTATCTATTTTCATTAATGTTTTTATTTATATGCCCGATCATGTTAATCCGCCCGGCAAGAGTCGAGGAATTGAGTCAAGGAGATAATAAACATAAGGGAGTTAATTGAATTTAGATTGGTGGAGGTATTAAAATTTAAACTGATTCTTGTAATATACGCTTATATTTTAATACTTTCTATTTAGCCCCCTAACTCGTTTGGACACCTACTTCGTAAGATATTACAATAAATATATCCGAGGGGGCGTATAAAATGAGTAAAAGAAGAGGGCCGATAGAAGAAGTAAAGAAAAATTATGTACGCATGGCTTTAGAATCTGGAAATATGGCATTTGTAGCACGTAAAACTGGTGTAAGTCAATCTACTCTAAAAGCTTGGGTGAATCTATATAGGAGTGAGGTGGAGGCTGAAATGGAACAGGAGGGGGTTAATCCTCTCTCTTCTTCACCTTCTAATAATGACCTTCAAAAAAAATATGATCAAGCAATGAAATTGTTAGGGGAAAAAGAGCTGGAAGTGGCGATGCTTCGTGACATGTTAAAAAAAAAGTTTCCGAACTTTCCGAGAGAGTAGAATTAGCTCACGAATGGATTCAGGAGGGATTCCCAGCTAAACGGGTCCTTAAGATTGCCTCTGTTCACCGTTCTACCTATTACTACCGTCTCTCTCATCCTAAAGGAATGAAAAAAATAAAAGGTGGACGACCTGTACCTGGATTTTCCCGTACGCAATCGAACAAAAAAGTGAGCGACAAAAAGATAAAAGGCTATCTGATGAAATTGATGGAGAGGAAAGAATGCGTCTATGGCTACAGAAAGCTTACTCGAAGTTTAAGAAAGAAATACAAATTAATCATTAATAAGAAAAAGGTTTATCGCCTATGCAAGGAATTGGATATCCTGGTGCCTCAACGGGAGAAAAAGGGGAAGATTCCAAGAAAACTAGCGAAAAACAGAGTGGTTACAGGACCAAATCAGCTCTGGCAGCTAGATATTAAATATGGTTACGTGACAACTTCACGACGTTTTTTCTTTCTTGCCAGTGCCATAGATGTTTTTGATCGTTCCATTGTTGGTTATTTTAAAGGGACTCATTGTGAAGCAAAGGATATTACGAAAATGCTTCAAAAGGCGATGTTAAAGCGTGGAGTTCATATACCTGACTCCGACGATGAAAAAGCTTTAATCATTCGAACGGATAATGGCCCTCAATTTTGTAGTACACATTTTAGAGATTTTTGTGAGAATCAAAAGGTTTTTCATGAACGAATTCCACCCAAATCACCTAATATGAACGCATATATAGAGTCTTTTCATAGTGTACTAGAAAGAGAGTGTTACCAGCCAAACGAGTTTGTAACTTTTGAGCAAGCATATAAAACGGTTGATGAATACATCAAATTCTATAATGAAGAACGGTTCCACGGTGGGCTAAAAGATAATACACCAAAGGAGTACTACGAAAAGTGGCAAAATAAAACCCTAGAACCAGTTAGGTTAGCCATGTAAAACCCTATATCCTGTAGATTTTAGGTAAAAGGAGCCCTTTTACCTAAAATCTACAGGCCACCAAGCGATAGCGCGGTAGATAAAATGGAAAACTAAGAAAAACAGAGAATTCCAAAGTAAGTGTCCAAAATTAAGGGGTTAAACCGCTTTTATTCTGTTCAAAATGGGAACCTCCATACTTTGCTCTTTTTTCGAAGAATTTAAAGATAATCCCGCCAATTTCCTCAACAATCCCGCGAAAATTTGAATTAATTCGGCCAAATTCTCGATTAATCCCGCGAGAATCCTTAATAATCCCGCCAATTTAAAAATAAAGAAAAAACCGGCACACGGCCGGCACAATAAAGGAGGTACTAGACATCTTTTTTGGGGGGAAGAGTCTAGTTAGTATTTTGCTGCTGCTTGTCTGTAAGACTAAATACATCATAATACGTGAATCCTAAAGTTTCATGAAAGGAAAATGATAATTTAATGAGAAACAAAATGTTCACAAATACGAAAAGCGAAAGCGCCTGTCCATCGACGTACAAACTGTAGGGCTTCGACTGAGATAAAGGAAACACAGCGAGGTAGTTCAGGAGCTGATGTTGACTTATGTAGGGAGGAGACCGGAAGTTTGCTAGTCGATAGGCGCTGTAGCTAGACAATACGAAAAGCGAAAAATGCCTTGATCACATAAAAAAGAAGAGCAACCCCATGCTCTTCTCTAATAACTACTTGTTTATCTCAAATTCACATTTCTCCAAAGGAACGACCTTTGTTTTCTTTATAAATTTATAGCCGAACCACATTACTAAAAATAATGGAATACCAAGATAAGCTGCAACGGCACCCATCCAATCGATTTTATTACCCAAAAATGCTTGGTAGTCTTGGGCTAGAACGACAATTAAACACACAATAAAAGCAAAAATTGGTCCGAATGGGTAGAGCTTCGCACGATATGGCAGCTCATCTAATGAATGGCCTTGTGCTACGAAAGCCTTCCTAAATCGATAATGACTGACGGCAATTCCTAGCCAGAAAATAAATCCTGTTACACCTGCTGCATTCAGGAGCCACATATAAATGGCGCCGTCACCATAAATCGAAGCAAGAAAAGCGAGCATTCCCACGATTGTTGTAATGATAAGTGCCGGAACGGGAATTCCTCGTTTATTTAACTTACCTAAGAAGCGAGGGGCTTGACCTTCGCGAGCCATTGCATACAAAATTCGGGTAGATGCATAAAGGCTGGAGTTTCCAGCTGATAATACGGCTGTTAAAATGACCGCATTCATAACAGAGGCTGCAAATGCTAGGCCTGCTTTTTTAAATACTAAAGTAAATGGACTTACCATGATATTATCACTTTGCAAACTTGCTGTAGTGTAAGGAATAATAAGCCCGATAACAAATATCGCTAGTACATAAAATAATAGAATGCGCCAGAAAATACTGCGCGTAGCCTTTGGAACACTTACGCTAGGATTTTCACTTTCCCCAGCCGCAACTCCAATGATTTCCGTACCTTGGAAGGAGAATCCTGCTGTTAGGAAAACTCCCAGTACTGCTAAAAATCCACCATGGAATGGTGCGTCCTTTACTGTAAAGTTCTTAAATCCAATAGCATGTCCACCATTCATAATGCCGAAAATCATCAAAAGACCTACAACAATAAAGATAATTATCGTTGCTACTTTAATAAAAGAGAACCAGTATTCTCCTTCTCCATAACCTTTTACGGATAAAATATTTAACCCAAAAATGATAATAATGAAAATTCCGCTCCATAACCATGATGGGCTATTTGGAAACCAGAATTTCATTACAAGTGTGGAAGCCGATAATTCAGCAGCAAGAGTAATTGCCCAGCTATACCAGTAATTCCATCCTAATGCAAATCCTAATGCTGGATCGATAAATTTGGTAGCGTAAGTGCTGAATGCCCCGCTTGTCGGCATGAATGCTGCAAGTTCTGCGAGACCAGTCATAATAAAATAAACCATGACACCGATAATAATATATGCTAACAATGCACCACAGGGTCCAGCGGAGTAAATGGCGGATCCACTTCCTAAAAATAATCCTGTACCGATGGAACCACCAAGGGAAATCATTGTTAAATGCCTTGTTTTTAGGCCACGTTTTAGTTCATTTTGTTGAGCACTAGATTTTTGATTGGTGGGTTGATAACTCAACATCCACACCCCCCTGAGATGATTAAATAATATAAGTGCTGAATATTTATGCAAACAATCATTTTCTATCATAAACCCAAATGTAACTATTGAAAAGGGGAAATTCCTTACAGTTAAGAGAAAGTATTAAGTTTTTGCCATATACATTATTTAACAAGATTTAACACTGTTTAGCTCCAGTGCCTATCGGCTAGCGGATTTCTCCGTCTCCTCCCTACGATAAGTCAACATCAGTTCGTGAACTACCTCACTGTGTTTCCTTTATCTCAGTCGAAGACTACGAAATCCGTACGCCGATGAGCAAGGCACTTCCGCTTTTCTTATGTTGTCAGTAATTTCGGATATTATTAACATTTTTATAGGCTGGGTTAATGACTCTTTCCTAAAGTTTATTAGGTTATAAAGCTTCGCTGTGGGCAGCTTTGAAAAACTTCTAGCTCCAGCGCCTCAAATGCCTCACTGTGTCTCCTCAATCTAGCCTGTAACTACAAAATCTGTAAGCAGTTGGACAAAGCACTTTCACATTTGTTCTTTTCATCATATAGTGTAAAATGGTAGTGCAAGTTCTTATTAATCCGTTTGGGGGTCTGGAGAATATGTTCAAAAGGGCGCTTATCAATATTGACTATACATATGATTTTGTTGCAGATGCAGGGAAACTTACATGCGGAAAACCAGGACAGGATATAGAAAAAGAAATTGTGAAATTGACGCAGGAGTTTCTTGAGCAGAATGAATATGTTGTGTTTGCTGTTGATTGCCATAAGGAAGGGGATACCCTTCACCCGGAGACAAAACTTTTTCCACCGCATAATATAGAGGGAACAAGTGGCCGTGATTTTTATGGGTCCTTACAAACTATATACAATCAACATAAAAATAATGAGAATGTGCACTATATGGATAAAACGAGATATAGTGCTTTTGCTGGAACGGATTTAGAAATAAAATTACGAGAACGTGGCATAGAAGAACTGCATTTATGCGGGGTATGTACGGATATTTGTATCCTTCACACAGCTGTAGATGCTTACAATAAAGGCTTCCGGCTAGTAATCCATTCAGGTGCTGTAGCAAGCTTTAACGCAATCGGCCATGAATGGGCACTTGAACATTTTAAAAACACATTAGGAGCTAAAGTCCTTTAAATAAATAAGAAAAGTGCATTCGCTAGACAAAGATTAATCTTATGAAATAATTTATATGATAAAAAACATAGATTTTCTTATTATATTCAAAAGGCGCCTTAGCAAAATAAGGAGTGGGGTTTGATGGTTCGGCTCTATAATGATGATAGCTTAAACCTTCATACAGATTTATATCAAATTAATATGGCCAAAACCTATTGGCAGGATGGAATACATGAAAGAAAGGCAGTTTTCGAAGTGTTTTTTCGAAAGCTTCCATTTGATAATGGGTATGCCATTTTTGCAGGGCTGGAAAGAATTACGGAATATTTAAGAGATTTTCGATTTTCCAAAGAAGATATTCAATATTTGCGCAATGAGTTAGGGTACGAAGAGGAATTTTTACAATACTTAAGCAATCTTCGTTTTACGGGGACCGTGCGTGCTATGCATGAAGGTGAGATAGTATTTGGAAATGAGCCGATGATTCAGGTGGAAGCACCCCTTGCTCAGGCGCAGATTGTGGAAACTGCTTTGCTTAACATTGTGAATTTCCAAACATTAATTGCCACGAAAGCATCCAGAATTAAGCATGTCGTTGGTGATGAAACAGTCATGGAATTCGGTTCAAGACGTGCACACGAACTGGATGCTGCTATTTGGGGGACAAGGGCAGCATTTATTGGAGGCTTTGATGCTACCAGTAATGTGAGGGCAGGAAAGCGGTTTGGAATTCCTGTCTCGGGGACACATGCACATGCCATGGTCCAAGCATACCGTGACGATTATACGGCTTTTAAAAAATACGCAGAAAGTCACCGTGACTGTGTATTTCTTGTGGATACGTATGATACGTTGAAATCTGGTGTTCCTAGTGCCATTAAAGTGGCAAAGGAATTCGGAAATAAAATTAATTTCATTGGTATTCGTTTAGACAGTGGAGATATGGCATTTTTATCAAAGGCAGCTAGAAAAATGCTGGATAAAGCTGGCTTCCCAAATGCAAAAATTGTGGCTTCTAGTGACCTGGACGAATATACAATTTTACATTTAAAATCACAAGGGGCAAAAATAGATGTTTGGGGAGTTGGAACCAAACTAATTACTGCCTATGACCAGCCGGCATTAGGGGCTGTCTATAAAATGGTCTCAATTGAAGACGAAAATGGGAATATGCAGGATACCATTAAGATTTCGAGTAACGCCCATAAGGTAACCACTCCTGGGTTAAAAAACGTGTACAGGATTATTAATATGGAAACTAATAAGTCTGAAGGCGATTATATTGCGATGCGGGACGAGGATGTTCAGTCACAAAAAGAATTAAAAATGTTTCATCCTGTTCATACGTATATCAGCAAAGTAGTTACACATTTTGAGGCTAGGAATTTACTTCATGACATATTTGTTAATGGAGAATTCGTGTATAAATTGCCATCCCTTCACGAAATCCAAGGGTATTCACGAGAAAGCTTGGCATTTCTTTGGGAAGAATATAAACGATCTTTAAATCCTCATGAATATCCGGTGGACTTGAGTCAGAAATGCTGGGATAATAAAATTAAAAATATTGAAGAAGTTAAGCAGCATGTAAAAAGCTTATCGGAATAAATTCGAAGCACCGGGAGGTTTTTTTTAATGAAAGATCTGCGAAACCAAATCTTAGAGGAAATGAAAGTAAAGCCAACTATTAATCCACAAGAGGAAATACGCATCAGCGTCGACTTTTTGAAAGATTATTTAAAAAAATATCCGTTTATTAAGGGCTTTGTACTTGGCCAGTCGGGTGGGCAAGACTCAACATTGACAGGAAAACTTGCCCAGCTTGCAATTAATGAGCTGAAAGAAGAGACAGGCAATCAAGAGTATAAATTTATTGCTGTACGTCTTCCTTACGGGGTACAAAAAGATGCAAGTGATGTAGAAGATGCCATTCAATTTATTCAGCCGGACAAGGATGTTACGGTGAATATTAAACCAGCAGTGGATGCCATGGCAGCATCGTTAAAAGAAGCAGGAATCGTGCTTTCGGATTTTGAAAAAGGAAATGTAAAAGCTCGCGAGCGGATGGTCGTGCAGTACGGCATTGCTGCGATGGAAAACTGCGTGGTGCTTGGAACCGATCATTCAGCAGAATCGATTACTGGTTTTTATACAAAATACGGTGATGGCGGAGCAGATCTTATACCGATCTTCCGTCTAAATAAGCGCCAGGGAAAAATGTTATTAAAAGAATTAGGCTGTCCGGAGCATTTATACTTAAAAACTCCGACTGCAGACCTTGAAGATGAACGCCCGCAATTACCGGATGAAAGTGCACTCGGTGTTTCCTATGATGATATTGATGATTATTTAGAGGGAAAAGAGGTTTCCAAACAAACACAGGAAACGATTGAAGCTCTTTATAAAAAATCGGAGCATAAACGCCATTTACCGATAACGGTATATGATGACTTTTGGAAGTAAGATGACGGAGGGAGTTCTCATGAACTCTCTCTTTTGTTTTACTAAGGTAGTCTCTGTCTAGCTCCAAGTGAAATTGGCACTTCAAATTTCACCAGCGCCTATCGGCTAGCGGATTTCTCCGTCTCCTCCCTACGATAAGTCAACATCAGGTGAACTTTGAAGTGCAATTTCAATAGCTCGTGAACTACCTCTCTGTGTTTCCTATATCTCAGTCGAAGACTACGAAACCCGTACGCCGATGAGCAAGGCGCTTCCACTTTTCTTAATAGAATTCCATTTTACCGCTTTTTCTCCTAGGCATTTCATAGTATGCTATAAGTAGAACGTAAATATTAGGAATTTTCCAAAGTATTTCACATTTCTCACAGACCCAGGAGGTAAAAAATGACTGCAAATCATATACATCCTAAGCTTAAACAAGTGTTGAGCAATATTGAAAAAGTAATGATAGGAAAAACAAATGTTGCAGAGCTCAGCCTAGTTGCTTTGCTGGCAGAAGGGCATGTTCTTCTGGAAGATGTTCCGGGAGTCGGAAAAACAATGATGGTTCGTGCTTTAGCAAAATCAGTAAATGCGTCTTTTAAGAGAATTCAATTTACACCAGATTTATTACCGTCCGATGTAATCGGTGTTTCCATATTTAATCCGAAAGATTTAGAGTTTCAATTTAGACCGGGACCAATTATGGGAAATATTATTCTGGCAGATGAGATTAATCGTACATCTCCTAAGACACAATCTGCTCTTTTAGAGGGGATGGAAGAAAGCAGTGTTACTGTGGATGGTGTTACACGCTATCTGGATAAGCCGTTTTTTGTTATGGCTACACAAAATCCTATTGAATATGAGGGTACTTACCCCTTGCCTGAAGCACAGCTGGATCGCTTTTTATTAAAAATGAAGATGGGTTATCCGGAAGTAGCTGAAGAGGTTGAGATATTAAGTAGAGCGGAAAAACAAGCACCAATTGAAAGCCTGGAATCGGTTATTACCCTTCATGAATTACGAGAATTGCAAAATGAAGTAAAGGAAGTTTATGTAGATCATAGTTTAAAACAATATATTGTTAGTATTGCACATCAAACCAGGATTCATGGAAATGTGTATCTAGGGGTAAGCCCGCGTGGTTCGATTGCATTAATGAAAGCGGCACAGGCCTATGCCTTTTTACATGGAAGGGATTTTGTCATACCTGATGATGTTCAATATTTAGCGCCGTATGTATTTTCGCACCGAATTATATTGAAATCTGAAGTGAAATATGGAGGTCAGTCACCAGAGGATATTGTGCATGAAGTAATCCGATATATCCGTGTACCCGTGCAAAAGGTAGTGAAGTAAATGAAAAAGAAATGGAAAATGAAAACATGGATGAAAATAGTACTCCTTTTTTTAACGCTGGGAATTGTCTTTTCTTATGCAATGTTCCAGGGGGGCTTTGTAAGCTGGTTTTTATTCTATAGCTTTACACCGTTTGCTTTATACGCATTGCTCGTAGCATTTTATCCATTGAGTGACTTTAAGGTAGAAAGAACCTTTAATGGCGATAGTTATAGTGTTGGTGATGAGTTAAAAATTACGATTTCGCTTGAAAGAAAGTTTCCGTTTCCACTATTCTTTCTTATTATTCGAAATGATACTAGTTTCGTAGATAAAGGAGAGGAATTAATCCTTTATCCATGGTTTAAGAGAAGAATTAGTGTGGTTTATACGGTTGCTAACTTGCAAAGAGGTGAACACTTTTTTAGGGATATTACGTTAAAAAGCGGGGATTTTCTAGGACTTTTCTTGAAAGACCAAGTTATATCCGATTCCAAAACTATTCTTGTTTATCCATCTTACATAGATATGATTTATAGATCTATTGAAAGTCGCTATGAACAAGGTGCTTCTGCATCTCAGATTAGACTTCAAAATGATTCAACAATGGTAACAGGTGTGAGAGAATATCAGCCCGGTGATCGCTTTACTTGGATTGACTGGAAATCCACTGCCAAAAAGAATGAAATGCAAACGAAGGAATTTGAGGAACGCCAGTCCCATGACATTTCCGTTATTTTAGATCGGATACCGTCAAAGGGCTTCGAATCAATGGTTAAGTTTTCGGCTTCTCTTATTAGGACCATCATTAGGCATGGAGGACAAATCGGCCTTTATTCTGTCGGTAAGGACCATTCCATTTTTCCTATTCGGGGTGGGGAGGAACATCAGCACCAGCTTTTTTACCATTTAGCAAAGGTACAGCCTGATAGTGGAGTACCTGTTCATGCTATTCTTTCCGGTGATAAGGTATTCTATCAACAAGCAGCATCTATCATGATTGTTACTTCCGCGCTTTCCCAGCCATTAGTTGATAGTGCACACATGTTTACAAGAAACACAGGTGCAGTTGTTATTTTTGTTATTAAAGAGACGGGAGACAGAATTACAAATGAAGAAAATGCATTAAATGAGCAGGCCTTAAGAAACGGGACATATGTTCGTTTTCTATATGAAGAAGGTTTTCGCTCCGCCTTATTGGGGGTGAAGCAAAGATGAGACAAACGAAACGAGATAATAAAAGTTTTATCATCATTTTATACATCTTTAGTTTCTTTCTCTTATGGGAGTGGATCAGACCTTTAGAGAGCATAACGGATACCGGTAATTCCTATTTATTCGTTCTGTTTATTCTAATGTCCTTTGCATTGTATATTATTAATATAAGAAAAGGCATTGATATTGTTCTTAAGGTTATCTTTATCTTATTTTCTCTTCACCATTTGTTTTATCACCAGCATTTGCTTGAATTAACCTGGATATTCGATTTCTTTGGAAACCTATTTCATAATCTTAAAAGATTATTTGCCGGCCATTGGGATCTTTTATCAGGAGAGTTCCGCAGTCTTTTATTTTTTATTTTGCTTTGGCTTATTACCTACCTTTTAAAATATTGGCTTACGGTTAGAAGAAATGTCTTTATTTTCTTTTTAATGACCGTTATGTATATCACCGTATTAGATACATTTACACCTTACCACGGAGAGTGGCCAATCGTACGTACGATATTTATTGGCTTTGCTTTACTCGGGGTTCTTTCCTTTAAAAGGCTAGCCGAGCAAAACCGACTGGCAATTTCAAAAAACAATTGGATAAGGTGGACAGTACCACTGGCCATCATCATTTGCGGATGTACTCTTTTTGCGTTGGTAGCTCCGAAAGCAAATGCTATTTGGCCGGACCCGGTGCCTTATATTAAGGCGCATGTAGGAAAGGATAAACAAAATGGCAGAGGTTCTGGTGGAAGGGGGACGGTAGGATATCGTTCGGATGATTCCCATTTAGGCGGACCATTTAAGGGGGATAACACGGTTGTTTTTAGAGTAAAGGCTCCATCAAGACAATATTGGCGAGTGGAGACAAGGGATACGTATACAGGAAAGGGATGGATTAATACTGAGAATGTTTCTACCAATGTTTTTTCTTCGGGATCCCTTGCAAGTACTTCTGTCACTAACAACATGGTAGAAGGTGTAAAAGAGGAAAAGGCTGTTATCCATTTTAATAGGAATAATTATACTGTTGTATATCCATACGGACTTTTAAAGATAGTTGGGAAGAGTGGACTGGAGAAATTTATCGCTAATATTGCAACTGATAAGGTGGAGGTTTTTAGTGAGAGTCCTAATAAGGAGCTAAATGATTATACAACTGTATATATTGCCCCACAGTATAGCGTTAAAGAATTAAAAAAACCGCCGCAACATGGATTTGCGTACCCAAGTGATTCTTTACAGCTGCCAGATACATTACCGCAGCGAGTACGAGATTTGGCAGAAAAAATTACAGCGGGTAAAACGAATGAATATGATAAGGCAAAAGCAATTGAAAAATATTTCCAAATGAATGGCTTCGTCTACGACCAAAAAAATGTTGCTGTTCCAAAGAAGAACCAGGATTACGTAGACCAATTTTTATTTGAAACCAAAAGAGGTTATTGCGATAATTTTTCTACTTCGATGGTTGCCTTATTAAGGTCGGTAGGGATTCCTTCACGATGGGTAAAAGGATATTCTGGCGGAAACTATGTGGATACAGTAGATGATACGTATAAACTGTACGATATCACGAATAATAATGCCCATTCATGGGTAGAGGTTCTGTTTCCAAATGTGGGTTGGGTACCTTTTGAACCAACCGTTGGGTTCTCCAATAATGCTATTTTCAAGGATGATGAAAGTAACAAAGCTGTAAATTCTACATCTCCTGATGATGAAATGAAAAAGAACCAGCCGCAGAAGAAACCAACTGAGCAAGCTACACAGCAAAATACATCGACAACGGAAAAGTTTTCACTTAAAGCGGAGTGGAACAAAGTTTGGAATTATATGAAGCTGCATTGGTTGCGATTTGCAATCATTCTATTGGTAATTCTTTCAGCAGTTTGGTTTATCTATTGGAAACGCGGGAAATGGTTGCCATTTTATTTGGTGTATCATTATCGTAGAAAGAACGATCCGGATACTTTTTCTAAGGCATACCTATCGCTATTGAAACAATTAGAAAGATACGGAATTCGAAAACAAAACGGTCAAACATTAAGGGAGTTTGCCAAGTACGTAGATACTTTCTTTGAAACAAATGCAATGAAACAACTAACGGAGCATTATGAAAGGATTATCTATAGAGGACGAAAGACAGGCGTCAAGTGGGAAGAGACGCGCGAATTATGGGAAAATTTAATTAAAAAAACAAGCGGTTGACCCAAACCACAATCAAGTATACAATGGTACAAAATATAGGTTGCACTTCATATAATTTTGAAAATATGGTTCAAAAGTCTCTACAAATCACCGTAAATGATTTACTATGAAGGCAGTTTTATTCTACCGTTTTTGTGTTAAGGGAGTTGCAATTTGCATACAACCTTAGTGTTTTTTTGCTATTTTACAAAAACTAGAATTCTGCCTTCTATTGTTATTTAAGGCGGGAATTCTAGTTTTTTTTATTTTCTAATAATGGAGGATGTCCAATGACAGAAAATGTAAGCATGCAAAATCAAGAAATGATCGTTGTGTTAGATTTTGGTAGTCAATACAATCAATTAATCACAAGAAGAATTCGTGAGTTCGGTGTATATAGTGAGCTTCATCCTCATACATTAACTGCAGATCAAATTAAAGCAATGAATCCAAAAGGGATTATTTTTTCAGGTGGCCCTAACAGTGTTTATGATGAAAATGCATTCCACTGTGATGAAGCTATTTTCGATTTAGGTATTCCGGTTTTAGGTATTTGTTACGGGATGCAATTGATGACCCAACATTTTGGCGGAAAAGTAGAGCCTGCGCAGCACCGTGAATACGGAAAAGCTAAAATTGAAATCAAATCACCATCGAAGCTTTTCGAAAATCTACCAGATGAGCAAGTAGTATGGATGAGCCATGGTGATTTAGTAACAGCAACACCTGATGGGTTTACTGTAAATGCAACTAGTTCTTCATGTCCTATTGCATCAATGAGTGATCCATCCAGAAACCTATATGCCGTTCAATTCCACCCAGAAGTACAGCATTCTGTTTATGGAAACGACATGCTAAAGAATTTCGTATTCCATGTGTGTGAATGCGAAGCAAATTGGTCTATGGAAAATTTCATAGAGCTAGAAATGCAAAAAATCCGTGAAACGGTAGGGAACAAAAAAGTTCTTTGTGCTTTAAGCGGCGGTGTTGATTCCTCTGTTGTAGCTGTGTTAATTCACAAAGCAATTGGGGATCAATTAACATGTATCTTTGTTGATCACGGATTGCTTCGTAAAGGAGAAGCAGAAAGTGTCATGAAGACATTTGCGGAAGGTTTCCATATGAATGTCATCAAAGTAGATGCGAAAGATCGGTTCTTAAACAAGCTTGAGGGAGTTTCAGATCCTGAGAAAAAACGTAAAATTATCGGAAATGAATTCATCTATGTATTTGATGACGAGGCTACAAAGCTTGAAGGCATTGATTTTCTGGCTCAGGGTACTCTTTATACAGACATTATCGAAAGCGGTACGGCAACTGCACAAACAATTAAGTCACATCATAATGTCGGTGGATTACCAGAAGACATGCAATTCACATTAATTGAGCCGTTAAATACTTTGTTCAAGGATGAAGTAAGAGCTTTAGGTACGGAACTTGGAATTCCAGATGAAATTGTGTGGAGACAGCCATTCCCTGGACCGGGATTAGGTATTCGTGTTCTTGGTGCCATCTCTGAAGATAAATTAGAGATCGTTCGGGAATCAGATTATATTTTACGAGAAGAGATTAAAAAAGCTGGACTTGATCGTGAAATCTGGCAATACTTCACCGTGCTTCCTGATATTAGAAGTGTTGGTGTAATGGGAGATGCCCGTACCTATGATTACACAGTAGGTATACGTGCCGTAACATCTATTGATGGTATGACATCTGATTGGGCAAGAATTCCGTGGGATGTTCTAGAAGTTATCTCTACTAGAATTGTCAACGAAGTAGCACATGTCAACCGTGTCGTGTATGACATTACAAGCAAGCCACCAGCAACTATTGAGTGGGAATAAGATATTAAATTAATAATATTTGTGAAACCTATCTTAAAGCGTTTTTCAACTTGTTAAATGTTTTAAATTCTTGATTTATGATAGTATTCACCACCAAAAGCCCCCCCAAGAAATACATCTTGGGGGGTTAATTGATAAGGGTGCATTCAATGATTCTTCTATTAAATTGTGAAATCACCATATCGGTGGTAAAATGACACGTAATAGGATGTTTATTTATAGGAGGCAATTTTATGAGAATGACAATTACGTTATCTATTGAAGCAAAAGAGAACTTAACAAAGTTGCAAAAATTGATTAGTGAAGAATCTGGAGGAGGAAAAGTAACTCAAGGTTTTGCTATTGGATATGCACTAAAAAATCAAGTTGAACTAATGGAAAAGAAGGATAAAGAAGAAAAATAAATACTAAAACAAAGGTTAATCATTTTAGATTAGCCTTTTTATTTTGCCTTTTTCGAGTTCAAATATTTAATTAAATAGTAACTCACCAAAAAATCACGCGAATATATGATTTTTTGGTGTTGACTTGGTGAAATTATGGTGATAATATTATTTTAACGCAATTTGGTGTTTGTTTGCGTGATTTGAATTGATAGGGAGGTATTAACTGAAATGCTTGAAGAAGAGTTTGAAAATTTGTCAGATGAGGAACAACTTGAAGTCATTGAGTATTTAGATGAGTATATGGAGTCTGTAGCTATCGGAAACGGTGATTATACTGTAGGCCCTAATGGAGAAATTCAGATTGATGATTAATTTAAGGGGGCAGATTGATGAAAACAAATAACAAGAAATTTTCGGCAAAGATGAAAGAAGAAGCGATATATCGTCTTGAAAAATTAGGTATGGATAAAGACGTAATAGAAAAAGTGAAAAATTCAAATGATGTAATTTTTGTAAGTGAAGTATTTAATGTAGAATACATCGGTCAAGTACCCAAGATTGTTGAATACAAAGTCGATGACATTCCCGGACAAGCTCTAACAGCGATGAAAAATTATTTACCTTATTTCGGGATTAATCATGGTGGATTATGTATTTTTTACGTTTCTCCTGATGAGGAGGAATGGGAGTTTGATAGGGAGTGTTTGGATGACAAAAATCCAATCGTATATGTTTACAATGAACGTCAGCCTGATTGTAGTGAATTTGGAGGTATCTGTTTCGATAAAACGCCTCAAGGATTAATTCGTACCTCTTAAATAAGGGATATAAAGGTAGAAGAGAGTTTCTTTTCTACCTTTCATATAAAAAATAGAAGGAGCCTGATTTGTATGTGGAAAGATTATTTAAAAAACAAAATAAAAGAAGAAAAAAATGAGAGTGAGGAAAAAATCATCATGTCGAAAAAAGAAAAATTTCAAAAATTAGCATTGAAAAGGGTAGACAGAACATTGATTGAATTGGATTTAATCGCCAATCTTACTACAAGCCGATATGACTGTACTAAGGAGCAAGCTGAGGCAATAACATCGGAATTAAACAAAAAGGTAAATTATATTGAGGGTTTATTTGATAGACGATTTCTTCTAAATGAAAACAAAGAAAAAAAACAAGAAATTCAGTAGAAAATTTGGAGGAAGGTTTGAATTAGAATACCTGTAATAGAGAGTAGCTAATTAAGTTGCTCCCTATTAAAATACTGGAGGGAAAAATGAAAAATAAAGTCAAAGTGGTAAACAAATTCATTTTTGAAACTGCTATAACTCTTCTACCATTTACCATAACTTATATATTACTTGCTAATTGGTTATCGGGTGTTAACGATTTCGGTAGATATTATGAAGAGACTTGGAACCCCAACATTCGCAAAGGTTGGATAGAGTTTGATACCTTTGGTCAAGGATTTAAGGATTACAGTTTTGAAGTTTCATACGTTTTTTGGGGCGGATTAATATCAGCAATTCTTCTAGTTCTAATTGGCAAGCTAATTCATCTAGGGCTTTTAAAATTAATAGAGAGTCGAGTAAATATTAAACAATAGGATTTGAAAGGGGGTTAGCAATCCATGAATCTAGAGGCACTTAAGAATATGCTCAATAGAGGAAAGGGTGATTGGCATCATGTTGTTTTCCCACGAAAGAAAAATAAATTATTAAAATATTTTCTTGTGTTATTCATTTTTATGTTGCTTTTTGTAATTGCATGGGTGGAGAGTGTTATTCCATCGTTATCTGTTAATATTCCTATCATTTATCGTTCGATAAGCTTTAACTGGCTAGTAAGTTTAATAATGATTATTTTTTGGGGCTTTGTAGTTTATAAAAGTATTAGATTTTATCTGAACTATGTTAAGGGCCATAAGTCAGGGATTGCTAATAATCTAGCTTATATGATAGACACTCTTAAATTATATGATGAAGAATACTTTGAAATTATTAGCGAAGGTAAAGCTGTTAGAGAAAAACGTATTGTGAGGGTTATACGTATTTATTACAAAGAAACGGAAAAATACGTTAATGTGAGAATAATGAGAGACGGTGATCGCTTTACAAAAGAAGCTACTAAACTAGGAGAAAACTTAGAATCAAGTTTAGGAATGGAATTGGAATCTACTAATACGACGGTAAATTTTGCTGAATATATCTTTTTAAAACACAAAGATGAACGTATAAATCTAAATTCAACGGTTAGTAATGTGAATGGTTCAGATGAAATAAAAATCACTGGGAATATATCTTATGAACTTCATAAAGTCCCCCATTCTCTAATTGTTGGGGGGACTGGTTCGGGTAAGTCCTTCTTTATACTAGGTAAAATTGTAAATTATTTAAAGTTATCTCCACAAGCTGACTTGCGAATCATAGACCCGAAAAAAGCTGATTTGAGTCTATTGCGGTTTGTTACTGGTTTTGAAAATAAAGTTGCAACAGAAGCTAACCAAATATGTCGAATTCTTAGGGAAACTGTTGAATTGATGGAGCAAAGGTACACAGATTATTTTAATGATGTATCAGCCTTTGGGAAAACTTATCGAGATTTTGGTCTTCCGCCGGTCATAATAATTTTCGACGAGTTCTCAGCGTTCATACACTCAGTAGATAAGAAGGTAGCGAAGGAAGCCTTAGATTATGTATTTGTTCTAGTTATGAAAGGCCGTGCCGCAGGAGTGACAATTGAAATACTAATGCAAAGACCATCAGCAGATGACCTCCCTACAAATATTAGGGCACAGATGGGTTTTAAAGCAGGTTTGGGAGCTATGGACTCCATTGGCTATAATATGATATTTGATACTAATAATGTTGAATATAAGACCGTTACAGAAAAAGGTGGAGGGTATATTCAAATAGACGGAAAACACACCGCCCCTGTATATTTCGAAACGCCTTATATTCACAAGGATTTTGATTTCATAGCGGAGATAGAAAATTTAATGCAAGGAGGGTAAGCATGAAGGTAATTGTGAATAAGGTAAAGTGCAAAAAATGCGGAAGTATTATCGAATCGAAGTATACCCATGATTTTCAACGCTGTGTATGTGGTGCTATTGCTATTGATGGAGGTAGAGAATATCAAAGGTTACATTGGCCAGCTGGGAAGGAAATGGATGATTGTATTGACTTTAGTTACTCAATATATGCAGATAACAGCAAGTAGAGTATTTTCATGCAACAACTCCTCCCCGAAATGAGCGTAACTTTTTGCGAGTGTTTCGGTGGCGACGATAGTCGACAAACGGAGTGTCAAGAAACGCTCGTGAAAAGTTACGCAACGGTGGGCGTTCTTTGCCCAACGCAAAAATTTGCTTAGCAACCAGTGGGTAACACTGGTGATTCTCCCTCATTAAAGAACGGTAGATTTATTGTCGCTCTAAGCACGAAACACGTTTTTAAATCCCCGGGTTTCGGGATTTAAAATAATAAAAATTTAAAGGTGGTAAATTTATGACAAAACTTATTTTAAAATCTACTAAACTACATTCTTTAAACGATTCAGAAAATATCGAGTTAGGAGATTTTCATTTTGATATTAAGCAATTCAAAGTTCCTACAGCAATGTTAGTGCAAAAAGATGGCTTTGCTGCACGAATCGAAAAAGAGAAAAATCTAAATGGTGAGCTTGTTGAAACAGGTAAATATGCATTAACTTTTAAAGTTTATGATAGACCGTTTATTGAACTTGTCTTACAAAATGGTGGTACTGAAATAGGCTCGCCTATTACGGTAGTCGTTGAGAAACAGGATAGTCTTCCTATTTTTGATAGTTTTGAAGATGGTGAATTCATTCCTATATCTTTTACAGGACTTAAAATTAAGCCTAAAAAAGTCCAAAAGAAGACATTCGTGGGACAAGGTAAGCCAATGATTGATACATGGCAGTATTCAGACATCAAGATAGAAGCTGATAGTTATACTATCGGTGAAGCAGATGAGCCAAGAGCAAAGTAATCATTGCCTAATTGATTACTTTCGTTGTTCGATTCCAAATAGTGAATTTCCGACAATCGCTGATGGAATTTTAGGAATCCCTATCTCCGAATTTTCTTCGGAGATCAAGGGTTCCCCTTACCCCACTTATGATATATGTATTAGTTTTGCAAATATAAAGCTTCATTCCTCAAAAAGTCATAATAGCGTTCTTATAGATATGGCTGGGCAAGCATGCAGACAATATGAAGAATATATGTCTAGGGTTGATGGTTGGCACTGGCATAAATTCATTTCTTTTATCTTAGAAAAGCAAGGTAAAGTATCAAGAATTGACCTAGCTTTAGATATTTTTGATGATGCTACTCCATCTGTAAAAGTGTTACAGGATTATGTAAAACGTGGACAGTTAAGCACGAAAAGTCACAAATTCATTGAAATAAATAGTGGTAGAATTCTTGATGGAAAATTGACGGGATTCACGTTGTATATTGGTGCATCTCCCCAAATATTACGAATCTATGATAAAAAACAGGAAAGAAAAGATAATGCAGATGAAGTTGTAAATGTTGAAAAATGGGTCAGATGGGAACTAGAATTGACCGGAAAAAAGGCAATGCAAGTAGCTCTCAATATATCGAATGGAAAACCACTTAATGTAATAGTTAAAGGTATTTTATCAGCTCATTATTGCTTCAAAACACAACCTAAAAGTGTTAGTGACTTTCATAATAAAGATAGACTTTCTACAATGAAATGGTGGCAAAAGTTTGTAGATGGTATTGAAGCAATTCCTTTAAAAGTTAAACGTGAAAAACTTACTTTAAAGAAAAAGAAAAATTGGGTTGAAAATTCTACAGTAAAATCAATAAGTATGCTTTATGAGTCATTTAGGCGTGTATATGGCGAAAAATATGCAGAGCTTTATTTGAAAGAGTTAATACATATGGGGAAGGAAAAAATCACTGAATCAGACCAAACATTAATCGAGCAACGAGTATTAGAACTTATGAGCGAAGATGAGTATTAGCGTGGAAAGGGGTTGTTGTGATGGGTACAACAATATGTAAAGATGATTTAATCAAATTAGGATATAAGAAATATCAAGCTATTTCACTAATTAGACAAGCAAAAGCAATTATGGTGCAAAAAGGTTGTCCTTATTATAACAACAAAAGATTGGGAAGAGTTCCAAGAGACGTGGTTGAATCCATTTTAGGAGTTTCCCTAATTTTAGAAATGACTAATTCCCAATGAAAAATAGAACACAACAAACAACTAAATATCCTGGTGTGTATGTTGACGACAAAGGCAACTTCTTTTATCAATCAGAATTTGGCATTGACCGTATTACAGGAAAACGAATACGAAAAAAAGGAAGAAAAGACGTTAATGGCAAGCCTTTTTCTTCCGCATTTGAAGCTAATAAAGAGTTAACTCGGTTAAAAAGAGAATATCATAAAATCAATAGTTACGCTAACTATAAAATGACTTACGAGCAATTTATGAATAATGTATATATACCTTACTATCAAACAGATGTTGAAGAAAGTACCTTCTCCGTTCGGCGAAGAATATTAGAAAAAATAAGGGATAGATTTGCTTCTGTCCCCCTTCGTTCTATTTCAGTTGAGGATGTACAAAATTTTCGTACATGGCTTTTAACAAGTCGAGAAAATGGAGGAGCTGGGTATTCTCAATCGTATGCTAGTCTAGTTTTTGGAACGTTTCGTAAAAGCTTAGATAAAGCTGTAGAAATGCAATATTTAGAATACAATATTTCGAAAAAAGTTAGAGCAATCAATAAAGGAAAGGCGATTGTACCATATTGGACAAAACAAGAATTTGAAAAAGTGATAAGTCAAATTTATATCGGTGATCTCTATGAACATTTGAATTTCGTTATGCTATGGGTTTATTACATGACTGGAATTCGAGTAAATGAAGGTACTGCTTTATATTGGAATGATATTGATATTAAAAAGAAACGTTTACGTGTTCATCATATGTTAGTAATAAAATCAAGAAGCGACTGGAAAAGAAATTCCTATACTAAAACGGAAGATGGAAAAAGAATAATTGCCCTTGATGATGATACTATAAACATTTTAACGAGATGGCGTAAAAGACAATCAGAAATAGGATTAGGCAACGAAAACGACTTTGTTTTTAGCTATGATGGGCTACCAATGATTAAATCAACAATATCTCGAATTATTGAACGCTATTCAAAATTTGCAGGAGTGAAAAAGATACAAGCAAAAGGCTTGCGACACTCCCATGCTTCATATCTTATCAATGAATTCAACGTTTCGGTTCTTGTTCTATCTCAACGTATGGGGCATTCAAGTCCAGAGATTACTTTAAAACACTACGCTCATATGTGGAGTGGTGCTGATACTGCAATTGCTGATGCAATGACTGGAAACATAGAAATCAAAACTGCTGAACGAACAAAAATCAAATTTAATGGGAATCAAGCTGTTAAAAAGATGCAATAGCATGGTTTGTACTATATACTATTCAAAAAAAAGAATAACGAAATGGGGGAGCTATATGTTGACTTATGACCATTATTTAAAAATGAATGATAGTCTGACTTTTCAAGAAGCAATTGATATACATTCAAAGATTTTGCAAACTGCGAATACAAAAGATGAAGATTTCCAAGAACTTTTGGAAGATGTTATTAAAGCAGCGAATAACTACGCAAATATACGAGCTAACTGGAGTATTCAAACAACTGATGAAAGGAAAAATATTGATGAAGCAAGAACTATTCAGCATAATGATTTCATGGCAACTTTGAAAATACTAGCAAGATATATGAAAAATCAAGGCTGGGACTCTGAATGGATGGACAAGTTAGGAACTATAGAAAATGATAGAAAACGGTTTGGTGACTTTGCCTGTTATATGGTTTGCGTTAATTCTCTAAATGCTCGATAATTTGTTTTTGCCCACCGAATAACCCACCAAATTAACTTAAACAGTTGAGAAAACTAGAATTTCAAAGGGTTTTCTGTGACCGTATATAATTGAGTGGGAATAAATCAAATTCCTTGAATGGGATGGGGGACTGGTCCCCCATCCCATTATTATTGTGCGCCCGGCATGGGTGTAGTCTCTAGGGTGAAAGTCCCGAACTGTGAAGGCAGAAGTAGCAGTTAGCTTAACGCAAGGGTGTCCGTGGTGACGCGGAATCTGAAGGAAGCGAGCGGCAAACTTCCGGTCTGAGGAACACGAACTTCATACAAGGCTAGGTATCATTGGATGAGTTTGCAATACAAAACAAAGTCCTTTCTGCCGAAGGTGATACAAAGTAAATGAAGCAGATAGATGGAAGGAAAGATTGCACTCTTACCCGGGGAGGTCTGGTTGATACGCCAAGTACACTTGGTAACCTATCTAGTAATGGATAGCTGAACAATCAGAAGTCAGCCGAAGTCGTAGTACTTGGTTTGCTCGAGAGAATCAAGGAAGGACTGAACCATTTTAGGAGAACAAACACTCGGCAAACGGTTCTTTATGTATGAAAGCAGAAAATTCTTACGGAACCTACCTGAAAGGAAGAAATGGTGAATTCCATGGGGGACTTCGGGAGGGCTTAGTAAAGAACCCACTTAATGAGAATGTATTGTTCACGTAGAAAGGATAAATCTCAATGTTAATGGAACGAATGTTGTCACGGGAAAATCTTTTATTGGCATTAAAGCGAGTAGAAAAGAACAAAGGAAGTCATGGAGTAGACAATATGTCCGTAAAAGACCTACGAAGACATATTCTCGAAACGTGGGATACACTTAAAACATCCTTAATGGAGGGTACTTATCAACCTTCTCCTGTCCGTCGGGTTGAAATCCCAAAACCGAACGGTGGAGTAAGGTTATTAGGTATCCCAACCGTGACAGACCGTTTCATCCAACAGGCGATTACTCAGATTTTAACCCCTATCTTCGACCCGACTTTTTCAACACAGAGCTATGGTTTTCGACCAAACAAACGAGGTCATGACGGTGTTAGACAAGCGAAGAAATATATCGAAGAGGGATACCGATGGGTAGTCGACATGGACTTGGAGAAATTCTTTGATAAAGTCAATCATGATAGATTAATGCGGACTCTATCCAAAAGGATTCAAGACAGAACGCTCCTATCACTAATTCGGAAGTATCTACAGTCTGGCATTATGATTAATGGAGTCATAACGAAATCCGAGGAGGGTACGCCCCAAGGTGGACCATTAAGTCCTTTACTCTCCAATATCGTTCTAGATGAACTAGACAAAGAGTTAGAAAAGAGAGGGCACAAGTTTGTCCGATACGCAGATGATTGTAATATCTACGTAAAATCGAGAAGAGCCGGAGAGCGAGTAATGGACTCGATTACTACTTTCATTGAATTTACTCTAAAACTAAAGGTGAATCGAGAAAAGTCAGCTGTAGACAGACCTTGGAAAAGAAAGTTTTTAGGTTTTAGCTTCACATTTCATAAGAAACCGAAGGTGCGGATGTCAAACCAAAGTATTCAACGTGTCAAGAAACGGATACGAGAATTAACTTCAAGGTCAAAACCAATTCCAATGGATTATAGAATAGAGAAGCTGAATCAATATTTGATTGGCTGGTGCGGATATTATGCATTAGCAGATACACCCACTATTTTCAAAGAATTAGACGAATGGATTAGAAGGCGTCTCAGAATGTGCCAATGGAAAGAATGGAAGAAACCAAAAACCAAAGTAAGAAAACTCATTGGATTAGGGATTCCAAAAGAGAAGGCATACGAATGGGGAAACTCTAGAAAGAAATATTGGAGAATAGCCAGAAGCCCAATCCTACAGAAAACCCTCACAAACTCCTATTGGGAGATGCGAGGGCTGAAGAGTCTTTATGTGAGATATTCTCAACTACGTCAGACATAAATGGAACCGCCGTATACGGAACCGTACGTACGGTGGTGTGAGAGGTCGGGGGTTAGTCACCTCCTCCTACTCGATTGTTGATCAACAAACAGCGTTAATAAAGACAAATAAAAACGTAATTTAACAAAAATAGCATAAATACGAACGTAAGTATAAAA
Organism: Margalitia sp. FSL K6-0131; assembly: GCF_038008735.1. Lineage (NCBI taxonomy): Bacteria > Bacillati > Bacillota > Bacilli > Caryophanales > Bacillaceae > Heyndrickxia > Margalitia sp. FSL K6-0131. The sequence goes on along the minus strand of NZ_JBBOZS010000001.1, from coordinate 5,124,174 downwards.
AAATATAAAAACGTTCGTATTTTTTATTGACAGAATGAATAGCCGTTGGTATGATACAAATGTACTAATTAATCATTAATATTGTGTCGTATAATGTTGGGAATATGGCCCAAGAGTTTCTACCGAGCTACCGTAAATGGCTTGACTACGAGGCAATTGTGATAGGGGATTTTTTCTTTCTATCTATACATATGCCTATAGTCAAACGCTTCGGTGGATACCGAAGCGTTTTTTTAGTTCAGCATAGTTAAATGAAAAATTATAGGGGGAAATACACATGCAAAAGTATTTTCAGTTCAGGGAACTGGGAACAAGTTATCGTCAAGAATTTTTGGGCGGTTTAACAACTTTTTTAGCAATGGCATATATTCTAGTCATCAATCCATTAACATTATCTCTTTCTAGTATTAAAGATTTGCCGGATGCGATGCGAATGGATCAAGGTTCTGTATTCGTAGCAACAGCCATTGCATCAGCTGTCGGTTCTATTATTATGGGACTTTTAGCGAAATATCCTTTAGCTTTAGCGCCTGGAATGGGATTAAATGCATTTTTCGCTTACAGTGTTGTGTTAGGAAGCCATATTCCATGGCAGCATGCACTTGGAGCAGTTCTTATTTCCGGAGTTTTCTTCTTCCTATTAACACTTACAGGATTACGTGAAAAAATTATCAACGCGATTCCTGTTCAATTAAAGCATGCGGTTGGTGCAGGTATTGGTTTGTTTATAACTTTCCTCGGATTGCAAAATGCTAAAATTATTGTAAATAATGATGCAACCCTTGTTGGATTAGGGGACCTAACCAATGGTGATACATTACTTGCGATTTTCGGGATTTTTATTACCGTCATTCTCATGACAAGAAATATAAAAGGCGCAGTCTTTTATGGAATGATTATTACAGCTATAGTAGGAATGATTTTTGGCTTAATCGATGTACCTCATAAAGTAGTAGATAAGGTTCCAAGTGTGAGCCCTACGTTTGGTGCGGTGTTCTCCTCCTTTGGAGATAGTTCGTTTTGGTCAACAAGCATGATCGGCGTGGTTTTAACGTTTTTATTTGTTGATTTCTTTGATAACGCCGGAACACTCGTTGCGGTTGCGAACCAAGCTGGTTTAATGAAGGATAATAAGCTTCCGAACGCAGGAAAAGCTTTAGTATCTGATTCCATTGCAACGATGGTGGGAGCGGTTCTAGGAACATCCACTACAACATCTTTTGTTGAGTCAACATCTGGAGTAGCTGCCGGTGCAAGAACAGGATTTGCTTCATTGGTAACAGCGGCATTCTTTATACTTGCTTTATTCTTCTTTCCGTTATTATCGGTAGTAACAGCACCAGTAACGGCACCTGCTCTTATCATTGTTGGAGTACTAATGGTTTCTTCCTTAAGACATATTGAATGGGATAAATTTGAAATTGCAGTACCTGCTTTCTTGACAATGATAGCAATGCCATTATCTTATAGTATCGCAACCGGAATTGCGATTGGCTTTATTTTTTACCCAATTACGATGATTGTAAAAGGAAGAATCAAAGAAATTCATCCTATTATGTACTTCTTCTTTGTTATCTTCTTGCTCTACTTTATTTTCTTGAAATAATAATAGAAAAGGGAGTCGCGGATCATTCCGCGGCTCTATTTTGTCTCTGAATGAAGTAATCAAAATTGATTACAGTGAAATTTTTCGATACACTTAGGCTACTATTGTAGTTTTCGGTAAAACTGCTGGGGAGATAAGAAGAATGGAAGCATTTACTATAAAAAAGGCATTAAATAATAACGTATTGATTGTAACGCATCCAATATATGATGAGGTTGTGCTTATTGGCAAGGGAATTGGTTTTAACCGTAAAAAGGGCGACCATATTTCTAAAGAGTCAGTAGAAAAGATGTTTGTTTTAACAAATGAAAAGGAACAGGAACAATATAAGAAACTGTTGCCTTATATTGACGAAGATATGCTCGGCGTAATTATTTCAGCCATTGAGTTAATACGAAAACGAACAGCTTCTATTTTAAATGAACATATCCATGTCGCCTTAACCGATCATATCCTATTTTCTATTAATCGTTTAATGAGTGGGTTATCGATTAAAAACCCGTTTCTAGCAGAAACGAAAGTGATGTATCCTGCAGAGTATGCAATTGCGGAAGAAGTAATTGATTTTATCAATGACGCCGTAAATATTACACTGCCTGAAGGAGAAATAGGTTTTATTGCCTTGCATATTCATAGTGCAGTAACGAATAAGGACTTATCGGAAGTGAATCAATACTCTCAGTTAGTGGCGAAATTGATTCAAATTATTGAAGAGCAATTTCAAATGAAGTTAAATAAGGAAGATATTCACTATATGAGACTTGTTCGTCATCTACGTTATGCCATAGAAAGGGTTATTAAGGGTGAAAAAATTAATGAACCGGATAAAATCACACTATTCTTGAAACAAGAATATCCCTTAAGCTATAATCTTGCTTGGAAGATAATCAAGATCATGCAACAAACGCTGAAAAAGCCAGTGTATGATGCAGAAGCAGTATATTTAACAATGCATCTACAAAGGATTCAAAATAAGTTGAAGTAGTTATGTTGTAAAATGTAACCACTTCCAAGAACTAATCTAATATAATACGTGTTACTGATTCAATCAGGCATGAGAAAAGAACTAATGAAATTGGGATACAGGCGTAATCTAACTCTATTTTCACTCTTCTTTTTTCATGCGTTTTTTGCTTTCTTATATAATTTTCAATAAATAATGGAGATTTCACTTATGTTTAAGAAGATCTTTGGTGTTTTGCAAAAAGTCGGTAAAGCATTAATGCTACCAGTAGCGATTTTGCCGGCTGCCGGTATTTTGTTAGCTGTTGGTACAGCATTAACAAACCCGACTCTTTTAAATGTAGCTCCCTTATTAGATGTAGCATGGGTAAAGCATATTGCAGATGTAATGGCCAATGCTGGGAATATAATCTTCAGTAACTTAGCGTTGCTATTTGCAGTTGGGGTTGCCATTGGATTATCCGGTGGAGAAGGTGTAGCTGGATTAGCAGCAATCGTAGGATATTTAATTATGAATGTTACGATGGGTGTAGCAAAGGGGCTTTCTCTTGGAGATGTTACCGGTGACCACGTGAATCCTGCAAATGCATTAGTACTAGGTATTCCCACACTTCAAACAGGTGTGTTTGGAGGGATTATTGTTGGTCTAATTGCTGCCTATATGTATAGTAAGTTCTTTGAAATTGAATTGCCATCTTATTTAGGATTCTTTGCAGGTAAACGGTTTGTGCCAATTGCTACGGCAGGTTCTGCTGTTGTTTTAGGATTAATCATGTTAGTTGTTTGGCCGCCTATCCAAGTAGGGCTTAACCATTTCTCTAACTTTATGTTAAATTCACAGCCAACTTTGGCGGCGTTTATCTTTGGATTAATTGAACGCTCATTGGTTCCATTTGGTTTACATCATATTTGGTATTCGCCCTTCTGGTTTGAGTTTGGTTCCTATACACCACATGGTGCATCAACTCCTGTACATGGTGATCAAGCTATCTTTATGGCAGAAATTAAAGATAGGGTTCAACATTTAACAGCTGGTACGTTCCAAACAGGAAAATATCCATTCATGATGTTTGGTCTTCCTGCAGCTGCATTAGCGATCTATCACGAAGCACGTCCAGAACATAAAAAATTTATAGCAGGAATTATGGGTTCTGCAGCCTTAACTTCCTTTTTAACAGGTATTACAGAACCTATTGAGTTTTCCTTCTTGTTTGTTGCACCTGTATTATTTGGTATCCACGCGGTATTCGCTGGTTTATCCTTTATGGTGATGCAATTATTAAATGTAAAAATTGGGATGACTTTCTCTGGAGGATTAATTGACTTTGTTTTATTTGGAGTCTTGAATAAACAAACACACTGGTGGTGGGTTATTCCAGTAGGTTTAGTGTTTGCAGTCATATATTACTTTGGTTTCCGTTTCGCAATACGCAAGTTCAATCTAAAAACACCTGGACGTGAAGATGAAGAAGAGGATACAGAAGAAACTACAATTGGGACAACGTCTGACTTACCATACGATATATTACAAGCAATGGGTGGGAAAGAAAATATTATAAACCTAGATGCTTGTATTACAAGATTGCGTGTTCAAGTAGTGAATGTAAAAAAAGTAAATAAGAATCGATTAAAAAGATTAGGTGCAGCTGGTGTTCTTGAGGTAGGAAATAATATTCAAACTATTTTTGGCCCGCAATCAGATACCCTAAAATCGCAAATGAAGGATATTATTTCTGGCAAAAGACCTCGTAAAATAGAAACAAACCCTGATTCAGTTGTAAAACAGCAAATGGAAGAGGTGCAACCGAGAGTTCTTCGATTTGAGGGTAAACAGATTCATGAATCATTTATATCTCCAGCTAAAGGTGAAATCAAGCCTATTACTGAGGTACCCGATCAACTGTTCTCAGAAAAAACGATGGGTGATGGATTTGCTGTTCTTCTGGAAGAAGGTGTTATCACTTCACCGGTAGACGGAAAAATTGTCATTGTCTTCCCGACTAAGCATGCAATTGGATTAATGTCAGATGCCGGAAGAGAGATTTTAATTCATGTAGGTATTGATACTGTTAACTTAAAAGGTGAGGGCTTTGAGATACTAGTGAGTGAAGGTGAGCGAGTAGAAGCTGGACAACAACTAATGAAAGTAGACCTCGATTTCTTGAAAGAAAGAGTACCGTCAATCATAACTCCGATTGTCTTTACTAATTTAAAAGAAGGCGAAACGGTAGTAATTGAAAAAGAAGGTCTTGTTGAATTGAAAGAAGCTAATATTATTTCTATTAAATAAGTGATGTTTTTCCGATCCTATTATGGGGATCGGATTTTTTATTTAAAGTGGATGAATGGATTTATTTACCATGTATATTTTGTTGACCGAATGTTAGATAGGTGTTATTATATAAAAACCGGCAAGAGAAACGGCCGGAGAAAAATAAAAGTTAAAAAGCTGTTGACAATATGTTTCTGAAGTGATAAGATATTAAATGTCGCTTCTGATGAAATGAAAAAAGTTGTTGACACGAAAGATTTAAAATGATATTATATAAAAGTTGCTTCTTAAAAAAGTAACTGAGAATTGATCTTTGAAAACTGAACAGAACGAAACGTCAATGTTTTAATTAATGAGCTATATCAAACACTTTTTTGGAGAGTTTGATCCTGGCTCAGGACGAACGCTGGCGGCGTGCCTAATACATGCAAGTCGAGCGGACTTTTAAAAGCTTGCTTTTAAAAGTTAGCGGCGGACGGGTGAGTAACACGTGGGTAACCTGCCTGTAAGACTGGGATAACTCCGGGAAACCGGGGCTAATACCGGATAACTTCTTTCCTCGCATGAGGAAAGATTGAAAGATGGCTTCGGCTATCACTTACAGATGGACCCGCGGCGCATTAGCTAGTTGGTGAGGTAACGGCTCACCAAGGCGACGATGCGTAGCCGACCTGAGAGGGTGATCGGCCACACTGGGACTGAGACACGGCCCAGACTCCTACGGGAGGCAGCAGTAGGGAATCTTCCGCAATGGACGAAAGTCTGACGGAGCAACGCCGCGTGAGTGATGAAGGTTTTCGGATCGTAAAACTCTGTTGTTAGGGAAGAACAAGTATCGTTCGAATAGGGCGGTACCTTGACGGTACCTAACCAGAAAGCCACGGCTAACTACGTGCCAGCAGCCGCGGTAATACGTAGGTGGCAAGCGTTGTCCGGAATTATTGGGCGTAAAGCGCGCGCAGGCGGTTTCTTAAGTCTGATGTGAAAGCCCACGGCTCAACCGTGGAGGGTCATTGGAAACTGGGAGACTTGAGTGCAGAAGAGGAGAGTGGAATTCCACGTGTAGCGGTGAAATGCGTAGAGATGTGGAGGAACACCAGTGGCGAAGGCGACTCTCTGGTCTGTAACTGACGCTGAGGCGCGAAAGCGTGGGGAGCGAACAGGATTAGATACCCTGGTAGTCCACGCCGTAAACGATGAGTGCTAAGTGTTAGAGGGTTTCCGCCCTTTAGTGCTGCAGCTAACGCATTAAGCACTCCGCCTGGGGAGTACGGCCGCAAGGCTGAAACTCAAAGGAATTGACGGGGGCCCGCACAAGCGGTGGAGCATGTGGTTTAATTCGAAGCAACGCGAAGAACCTTACCAGGTCTTGACATCCTCTGACAACCCTAGAGATAGGGCGTTCCCCTTCGGGGGACAGAGTGACAGGTGGTGCATGGTTGTCGTCAGCTCGTGTCGTGAGATGTTGGGTTAAGTCCCGCAACGAGCGCAACCCTTGACCTTAGTTGCCAGCATTCAGTTGGGCACTCTAAGGTGACTGCCGGTGACAAACCGGAGGAAGGTGGGGATGACGTCAAATCATCATGCCCCTTATGACCTGGGCTACACACGTGCTACAATGGATGGTACAAAGGGCTGCGAGACCGCGAGGTTAAGCCAATCCCATAAAACCATTCTCAGTTCGGATTGCAGGCTGCAACTCGCCTGCATGAAGCCGGAATCGCTAGTAATCGCGGATCAGCATGCCGCGGTGAATACGTTCCCGGGCCTTGTACACACCGCCCGTCACACCACGAGAGTTTGTAACACCCGAAGTCGGTGAGGTAACCTTTTGGAGCCAGCCGCCGAAGGTGGGACAGATGATTGGGGTGAAGTCGTAACAAGGTAGCCGTATCGGAAGGTGCGGCTGGATCACCTCCTTTCTAAGGATAATGGAAAACCACTTACGTGGTTATAAGAAGACGTTTTTAAGTTCTGTTCAGTTTTGGATGATCAATTCATCCAGGATAATTTGTTCCTTGAAAACTAGATACTGATAGAAGAAACCAAGTAAAACCGAGAATCGCCACTTTATGGATTTCATCCAATTTAAAGTAGTAATAACCTTATAGGTTAAGTTAGTAAGGGCGCACGGTGGATGCCTTGGCACTAGGAGCCGATGAAGGACGGGACTAACACCGATATGCTTCGGGGAGCTGTAAGCAAGCTTTGATCCGGAGATTTCCGAATGGGGGAACCCACTGCTCGTAATGGAGCAGTATCTTTACCTGAATACATAGGGTAATGAAGGCAGACCCGGGGAACTGAAACATCTAAGTACCCGGAGGAAGAGAAAGCAAACGCGATTTCCTGAGTAGCGGCGAGCGAAACGGAAGAAGCCCAAACCAAGAGGCTTGCCTCTTGGGGTTGTAGGACACTCTATACGGAGTTACAAAGGAACGGAGTAGATGAAGAGGTCTGGAAAGGCCCGTCAAAGAAGGTAACAACCCTGTAGTTGAAACTTCGTTCCCTCCAGAGTGGATCCTGAGTACGGCGGGACACGTGAAATCCCGTCGGAAGCAGGGAGGACCATCTCCCAAGGCTAAATACTCCCTAGTGACCGATAGTGAACCAGTACCGTGAGGGAAAGGTGAAAAGCACCCCGGGAGGGGAGTGAAAGAGAACCTGAAACCGTGTGCCTACAAGTAGTTAGAGCCCGTTAATGGGTGATAGCGTGCCTTTTGTAGAATGAACCGGCGAGTTACGATTTCATGCAAGGTTAAGCTGATGAAGCGGAGCCGCAGCGAAAGCGAGTCTGAATAGGGCGAATAAGTATGAGGTCGTAGACCCGAAACCAGGTGATCTACCCATGTCCAGGGTGAAGGTAAGGTAACACTTACTGGAGGCCCGAACCCACGCACGTTGAAAAGTGCGGGGATGAGGTGTGGGTAGCGGAGAAATTCCAATCGAACTTGGAGATAGCTGGTTCTCTCCGAAATAGCTTTAGGGCTAGCCTCAAGATGAAGAGTATTGGAGGTAGAGCACTGTTTGGACTAGGGGCCCTCATCGGGTTACCGAATTCAGACAAACTCCGAATGCCAAATACTTATGCTTGGGAGTCAGACTGCGAGTGATAAGATCCGTAGTCAAAAGGGAAACAGCCCAGACCACCAGCTAAGGTCCCAAAGTATACGTTAAGTGGAAAAGGATGTGGAGTTGCTTAGACAACCAGGATGTTGGCTTAGAAGCAGCCACCATTTAAAGAGTGCGTAATAGCTCACTGGTCGAGTGACTCTGCGCCGAAAATGTACCGGGGCTAAACGTATCACCGAAGCTGTGGATGGACACCTGACAGGTGTCCGTGGTAGGAGAGCGTTCTAAGGGCGGTGAAGCTAGACCGGAAGGACTAGTGGAGCGCTTAGAAGTGAGAATGCCGGTATGAGTAGCGAAAGAAGGGTGAGAATCCCTTCCACCGAATGCCTAAGGTTTCCTGAGGAAGGCTCGTCCGCTCAGGGTTAGTCGGGACCTAAGCCGAGGCCGAAAGGCGTAGGCGATGGACAACAGGTTGATATTCCTGTACCACCTCTTCACCGTTTGAACGATGGGGGGACGCAGGAGGATAGGGTAAGCGCACTGCTGGTTATGTGCGTCTAAGCAGTTAGGCTGGTTACGAGGCAAATCCCGTAACCGTGAAGGCGGAGCTGTGATAGCGAGGGAAATATAGTACCGAAGTTCCTGATTCCACACTGCCAAGAAAATCCTCTAGTGAGGTGAAAGGTGCCCGTACCGCAAACCGACACAGGTAGGCGAGGAGAGAATCCTAAGGTGAGCGAGAGAACTCTCGTTAAGGAACTCGGCAAAATGACCCCGTAACTTCGGGAGAAGGGGTGCTCTGGTAGGGTGCAAGCCCGAGAGAGCCGCAGTGAATAGGCCCAGGCGACTGTTTAGCAAAAACACAGGTCTCTGCGAAGCCGCAAGGCGAAGTATAGGGGCTGACGCCTGCCCGGTGCTGGAAGGTTAAGAGGAGGGGTTAGCGTAAGCGAAGCTCTGAATTGAAGCCCCAGTAAACGGCGGCCGTAACTATAACGGTCCTAAGGTAGCGAAATTCCTTGTCAGGTAAGTTCTGACCCGCACGAAAGGCGTAACGATCTGGGCACTGTCTCAACGAGAGACTCGGTGAAATTATAGTACCTGTGAAGATGCAGGTTACCCGCGACAGGACGGAAAGACCCCGTGGAGCTTTACTGCAGCCTGATATTGAATTTTGGTACAGCTTGTACAGGATAGGTAGGAGCCTTTGAAGCCGGAGCGCCAGCTTCGGTGGAGGCGTCGGTGGGATACTACCCTGGCTGTATTGAAATTCTAACCCGCACCCCTGATCGGGGTGGGAGACAGTGTCAGGCAGGCAGTTTGACTGGGGCGGTCGCCTCCTAAAGAGTAACGGAGGCGCCCAAAGGTTCCCTCAGAATGGTTGGAAATCATTCGTAGAGTGTAAAGGCACAAGGGAGCTTGACTGCGAGACCTACAAGTCGAGCAGGGACGAAAGTCGGGCTTAGTGATCCGGTGGTTCCGCATGGAAGGGCCATCGCTCAACGGATAAAAGCTACCCCGGGGATAACAGGCTTATCTCCCCCAAGAGTCCACATCGACGGGGAGGTTTGGCACCTCGATGTCGGCTCATCGCATCCTGGGGCTGTAGTCGGTCCCAAGGGTTGGGCTGTTCGCCCATTAAAGCGGTACGCGAGCTGGGTTCAGAACGTCGTGAGACAGTTCGGTCCCTATCCGTCGTGGGCGTAGGAAATTTGAGAGGAGCTGTCCTTAGTACGAGAGGACCGGGATGGACGCACCGCTGGTGTACCAGTTGTCTTGCCAAAGGCATCGCTGGGTAGCTATGTGCGGAAGGGATAAGTGCTGAAAGCATCTAAGCATGAAGCCCCCCTCAAGATGAGATTTCCCATAGCGCAAGCTAGTAAGATCCCTGAAAGATGATCAGGTTGATAGGTTCGAGGTGGAAGTGTGGCGACACATGGAGCTGACGAATACTAATCGATCGAGGACTTAACCAAAATATAAAGCGGAAGCGCCTTGCTCATCGGCGTATGAATTTCGTAGTCGCAGGCTCGAGATAAAGGAAACACAGTGAGGTAGTTCACGAACTGATGTTGACTTATCGTAGGGAGGAGACGGAGAAATTCACTAGCCGATAGGCGCTGGAGCTGGATTGAAAAAAGCGAAACTCAGTTTTACTTCTTCTTCTGCAGTATTTAGTTTTGAGGGAACAAACCTCATATAGTCTGGTAATTATGGCGAGAAGGTCACACCCGTTCCCATCCCGAACACGGAAGTTAAGCTTCTCAGCGCCGATGGTAGTTGGGGGCTCTCCCCCTGCAAGAGTAGGACGTTGCCAGGCAAACAGAGAAAGTCACAGATTTCGATCTGTGGCTTTTTTATTTCTGTATGAGGGGTTCAAAGTCCTGGATCGTGCAGTTCGGGGATAACTTCGTGCAATTTACTTTAATTTTCGTGCAGTTCCGTTAGGATTTATTCAGTTTTTGCTATTTTTCGTGCGGTTCTATTTAAAGTTGAATGAAATAATATGAGTTGAATAGAAGGGATTAAAGAAAATTCATAAGAACTAATGACAATTGAACCTTTTATGTTAAAATGATGGGAAGATTATATAATAAAAATAAAAATTGATGTAAAGATCAGCTTAATAAGTTAATCAAGGGTAAAGTTTATTAAGGAAGGAATATATCATCAATGCCTAACACTAAAAAACAATTCGAAGTCCAAGAAAACGAATCAATAGAAACCTGTCTAAATCGTATGGAGCAAGAAGGATATCGTCCTGTAAGAAGATTAGAAAAACCAATTTTTAAAGAGGTTTCCCGGAATGGAAAGGTAGATTACGAGCCAGCAGGAAGGAAAATAATCTTCGAGGGGCGGAAAATCGACTAAAATCCGAACGTTAATATTATATTTAATATCAATGTTCGATTATTGTGTTGACTCTTATTACATAACCTGTTAAGATGTAAGTGTCAAAGATGAATAGTATAGTACCTCATATATAATGGGAATATGGCCCATACGTCTCTACCCAGACACCGTAAATGTTTGGACTATGAGGGAAAGTGGATATATTGGGGATTTTTTATTTATTTTTGTTTTTATGGATCCGGTTTTATCACCCAGATAAACTGCTTTCTCTCACACTGAGGGTGCAGTTTACCTGGGTTTTTATTTTATAAAAGTTAAAAAGGCGGACTGAGATGATGTCGATTGAAGTCGGAGTAATCATGGGAAGTACATCTGATTGGGATACAATGAAATTCGCATGTGATATTTTAGAAGAATTAAAGATTCCTTTTGAAAAAAAAGTAGTATCAGCACATAGAACACCTGATTTGATGTTTGAATATGCCGAGAATGCCAGAGAAAGAGGGATAAAGGTCATCATCGCAGGTGCTGGGGGTGCAGCCCATTTGCCGGGAATGGTAGCAGCCAAAACCACGCTTCCCGTAATTGGTGTACCAGTACAATCAAAAGCGTTGAATGGCCTTGACTCCTTACTATCTATCGTCCAGATGCCTGGCGGTGTACCAGTTGCAACAGTTGCCATAGGGAAAGCAGGAGCAACAAATGCAGGACTGTTGGCAGCTCAAATATTATCTACAAATAATGAAACAATCGCTATTAGATTAGAAGAAAGAAGAGAAGCTCTAAAAAAACAAGTAATCGAAAGCAGTGATCAACTTGGATAAAACATTCATACAACCAGGAAAAACCATTGGAATTATTGGCGGTGGCCAGCTTGGAAGAATGATGGCTCTAGCCGCTAAAGAGGCTGGATATAGAGTTGCCGTGCTTGATCCAACGAAGAATTGTCCTTGTGGCCAGGTAGCAGATATTCAATTAACTGCCGACTATGATGATAAACAAGCACTGCTTCAATTATCGGAAAATAGTGATGTGATCACTTTTGAATTTGAAAATATTGATTATGATGCATTACAGTGGTTAACTGAAATAGCGTACGTTCCACAAGGTGCAGAAATCATCAGAATTACACAGGACCGGATTTTGGAAAAGAACGCTTTAGATCATTCAGGTGTGAAAGTCGCACCATACTGGGTGATTGAAACCGTTGAAGATCTCCAAAATGGTGCCGAACAGCTTGGGTTTCCATGTGTATTAAAAACAGCTCGCGGAGGCTATGATGGAAAGGGTCAATTTATTTTAAAAGACGAAGAGGATATAGAGGAAGCATCGGCATTACTTCAACACGGAAACTGTGTATTAGAGTCATGGGTTCCATTTGAAAAAGAAGTTTCTGTTATTGTCACAAGAAATGTTTCTGGTGAAATGAAATGTTTCCCAATTGGTGAAAATATTCATGTGAACAATATTTTGCATGAAACGATTGTTCCTGCAAGAACAACAGATGAAGTAATGAAAAATGCCTATACATTAGCGAAAAAAATAGCAGAACACCTGAATCTGGTCGGTACTTTAGCTGTTGAAATGTTTTTAACTCGCGATGGTGAGTTATTCGTTAATGAACTGGCGCCAAGACCTCATAATTCGGGACACTATTCTATCGAGGCTTGTGAAATTTCCCAATTTGCTCAGCATGTTCGGGCGATATGTAACTGGCCATTAAGAGAGCCACGCCTATTAAGTCCAGTGATTATGGTAAATATTTTAGGGCAGCATGTTGATAAGGTGTTGGAGCAAATTCCGCAACAGCCGAAGTGGTCCATTCATCTATATGGGAAAGAAGAACCTAAATATCAAAGAAAAATGGGTCATGTGACTGTTTTAACAGAAGATGTAGAAAGCACATTGCTGGAATTAGAGCAAAGTAATATTTGGAAATAGAATCGGAGGAAAACATTCATGATCGAACGTTATACACGACCAGAAATGGGCGCAATTTGGACAGAGGAAAATCGTTTTCAAGCATGGCTGGAGGTTGAAATCTTAGCATGTGAGGCATGGGCAGAGCTTGGCGATATTCCGAAAGAGGATGTCCAAAAAATACGCGAAAATGCAACCTTCAAGGTGGAGCGTATTAAGGAAATTGAAGAAGAAACGAGACATGATGTTGTTGCTTTTACAAGAGCAGTTTCAGAATCTCTTGGGGAAGAAAGAAAATGGGTGCATTATGGTTTAACGTCGACAGATGTTGTTGATACAGCCCTTTCCTATATATTGAAGCAAGCAAATGAGATTATTTTACGAGACCTTGAAAATTTTATTGACATACTAAAAGAAAAAGCGAAAGAACATAAATATACCGTTATGATGGGGAGAACCCATGGAGTGCATGCAGAACCAACGACATTCGGATTAAAAATGGCACTTTGGTATGAAGAAATGAAACGCAATTTGGAACGCTTTAAACAAGCTGCAGCAGGAGTGGAGTTTGGAAAGATTTCCGGAGCGGTCGGTACTTATGCTAATATCGACCCATTCGTTGAAAAATATGTATGTGAAAAATTAGGATTGCAGCCAGCTCCAATTTCAACGCAAACATTACAGCGAGATCGCCATGCACAATACATGGCTACCATTGCATTAATTGCTACTTCTATTGAAAAATTTGCAGTAGAGGTTCGCGGGCTGCAAAAGAGTGAAACACGTGAAGTAGAAGAATTTTTTGCAAAAGGTCAAAAAGGTTCATCAGCGATGCCGCATAAGAGGAATCCAATTGGTTCGGAAAACATGACAGGAATGGCAAGAGTTATTCGCGGTTATATGTTAACGGCATACGAAAATGTTCCGCTATGGCATGAAAGAGATATTTCTCATTCTTCCGCAGAGCGAATCATACTTCCGGATGCAACGATTGCTATTAACTATATGCTTAATCGCTTCGGTAATATCGTGAAAAACTTAACGGTATTCCCAGAAAACATGAAGCGAAATATGGATCGTACTTTAGGGTTAATCTATTCACAACGAGTATTATTAGCGCTAATTGATAAAGGAATGGTCCGCGAAGCAGCATATGATACTGTTCAGCCAAAGGCAATGGAAGCATGGGAGAAACAAGTGCCATTCAGACAATTAATCGAAGCTGACCCAATTATCCAAAGCAAATTAACGAAAGAAGAAATTGATGATTGCTTTGATTATAATTATCACTTAAAAAATGTAGACACCATATTTGAAAGACTAGGTTTGAAATAAGAAAGGCGGAAGCACCTTGCCCATCGGCGTACGGATTTCGTAGTCGCAGGCTCGAGATAAAGGAAACACAGTGAGGTAGTTCACGAACTGATGTTGACTTATCGTAGGGAGGAGACGGAGAAATCCGCTAGCCGATAGGTGCTGGAGCTAGACAGAGTATATCTTACTAATAATGTTTGAAATTAGAAACTTATACTTTCTTATCTTAAAGAAAGTTTGTTCAGAAGAGACTGCTCTTCTGAACAAACTTCTTAAATCAACTGGTGAGGTGTGAAGACATGGAAAAGAATGAGCTACTGTATGAAGGGAAAGCAAAAAGAATATATGCAACAGATGAAACAGGCGTTTTATGGGTAGAGTACAAAGATTCTGCCACTGCTTTTAATGGGGTGAAAAAATCCGAAATAACAGGGAAAGGCATTTTAAATAACGAGATTTCTAGCTTGATTTTTGCCAATCTTCAGGAAATGGGGATTGAAAGTCACTTTATCCGTAAAATTTCGGAAACGGAACAACTCGTAAAGCAGGTTTCCATTATACCTTTAGAAGTTGTTACTAGAAATGTCATTGCAGGCAGTTTAGCAAAACGGCTTGGAATAGAAGAAGGCACACCTTTAAAAAAACCAGTTGTGGAATTTTATTATAAAAATGATGATCTAGGCGATCCCCTCATTACAGAGGATCATATTGGAATATTAGAAATTGCTAGTTTAGAAGAAGTAAATCTATTAAGAAATAAAGCTCTTAAAATTAATGAAGTGTTATCGGATTTGTTTTTACAGCTTGGTATTCGCTTAGTAGACTTTAAGCTTGAGTTTGGAAAAGATGCAAATGGCGAAATTTTACTTGCGGATGAAATCTCTCCAGATACTTGTCGCTTATGGGACGTAAATACCAACGAGAAGCTTGATAAAGATGTATTTCGCAGAGATTTAGGTGATCTGACAACTGTTTATACAGAAATTTTAAACCGCTTGAAAGGGGAAACAGCACATGTATAAAGTAAAAGTTTACGTAACACTAAGGGAAAGCGTTTTGGATCCTCAAGGAACGGCTGTTAAGCAATCACTACACACAATGAATTATCAAGAAGTTCAAGATGTACGAATCGGCAAGTATATGGAATTAACGATTGAAAAAGCAGATCGTAATATTGAAGAGGTTGTAAATGAACTTTGCACTCGCCTCCTTGCAAATCCCGTAATTGAGGATTATCGATATGAAATTGAGGAGTGTGTTGCTCAGTGAAATTCGCGGTAATCGTCTTTCCAGGATCTAATTGTGATGTTGATATGTACCATTCAATAAAAGATGAACTGGGCGAAGAAGTAGAGTATGTATGGCATGATGCTGATAATCTTGATGAATTCGATGGGATTTTACTGCCAGGTGGTTTCTCTTACGGTGACTACTTACGATCAGGAGCCATTGCTCGTTTCTCCAATGTAATGCAGGAAGTAGTAAAAGCTGCCGAGGCTGGCAAATCTGTGCTTGGTGTTTGCAATGGATTTCAGATTTTACTCGAATCCGGGTTACTGCCGGGGGCAATGCGCCGCAATGAAAGCCTGCAATTTATGTGCCGTACGGTTGAACTAAAAGTAGAAAACAACAACACCATGTTTACCTCTTCTTTAAACCAAGGTGATATTATTCGTATCCCAATTGCACATGGTGAAGGAAATTATTATTGTGATGAAGCTACACTTCAACAATTAATGGATAATAATCAAATTGTTTTCACATATAAAAATAATCCTAACGGAAGCGTGTCAGATATTGCAGGGATTATCAATGAAAAAGGAAATGTCCTTGGTATGATGCCGCACCCTGAACGTGCAGTGGATGAACTTTTAGGTAGTGCTGACGGATTAAAACTTTTCCAAGCGATCGTAAGAAACTGGAGGGAAGCACATGTCGTTAATGCTTGAACCAAATCCAATCCAAATTAAAGAAGAAAAGCTTTACCGTGAATTAGGTTTAACCGATCAAGAATTTTCCATGATTGAAAACATATTAGGAAGAATTCCTAACTATACAGAAACAGGGTTATTCTCTGTTATGTGGTCTGAGCACTGCAGTTATAAAAATTCTAAGCCAGTCCTAAAGAGATTTCCGACATCAGGTGAGAAAGTACTACAAGGGCCGGGTGAAGGTGCGGGTATTGTAGATATCGGTGATGAGCAGGCGGTCGTATTTAAAATTGAAAGCCATAACCATCCATCTGCAATTGAGCCTTATCAAGGTGCCGCAACAGGTGTAGGCGGAATTATTCGTGATGTATTTTCAATGGGAGCGAGACCAATTGCTCTTCTAAATTCGTTACGATTTGGGGAGCTTGATTCTCCAAGAGTGAAGTATTTGTTTAAAGAAGTCGTAGCGGGAATTGCCGGATATGGAAATTGTATTGGTATTCCAACGGTAGGCGGAGAAATCCAATTTGATCCTTCTTATGATGGAAACCCACTTGTGAACGCAATGTGTGTTGGCTTGATTGACCATAAAGATATTCAAAAAGGGCAAGCAAAAGGGATTGGGAATACTGTCATGTATGTTGGAGCGAAAACGGGTCGTGACGGTATACACGGTGCAACCTTTGCTTCAGAGGAACTAAGTGAGAAATCTGATGAAAAGCGTCCAGCTGTTCAGGTAGGCGATCCATTTATGGAGAAGCTTTTATTAGAAGCATGCTTGGAATTAGTTCAAAATGATGCCCTTGTTGGTATTCAAGATATGGGTGCGGCCGGATTAACCAGTTCTTCAGCTGAAATGGCAAGTAAAGCGGGATCAGGAATCGAAATGAACCTTGATCTAATTCCACAGCGTGAATTAGGGATGACCGCATATGAAATGATGCTTTCTGAATCACAGGAAAGAATGTTAATTGTAGTGAAAAAGGGAAGAGAACAAGAAATAATGGATCTCTTCTTAAAGTATGGATTAGAAGCTGTAGCGGTAGGAAAGGTTACGGACGATAAGCAATTGCGTCTTTTACATCATGGAGAAGTAGTGGCAGATGTTCCGGTGGATGCACTTGCAGAGGACGCACCTGTTTATCATAAACCATCTGTAGAGCCTGCTTATTTCCGTGAATTTCAATCCATAGAAAATGAGATTCCAAGTGTGGCAGATTTTAAGGAAACATTGCTTCAGTTGTTGCAGCAACCAACCATTGCAAGTAAGGAATGGGTGTATGGCCAGTATGATTACCAAGTTCGTACAAATACGGTTGTAACACCGGGATCGGATGCAGCAGTGGTAAGAATCCGTGGAACACGTAAAGCATTAGCGATGACAACCGATTGTAATTCACGTTACTTATATCTAGATCCTGAAACAGGCGGAAAAATTGCTGTGGCAGAAGCAGCGCGTAATATTGTTTGCTCTGGTGCCGAGCCATTAGCCATTACGGATTGCTTGAACTTCGGAAATCCTGAGAAGCCAGAAATCTTCTGGCAAATTGAAAAAGCAGTAGACGGTATGAGCGAGGCATGCCGAGTGTTAAACAGTCCTGTCATTGGAGGGAACGTTTCCCTTTACAATGAGACAAAAGGTACGGCTATTTATCCAACACCTGTAGTGGGGATGGTTGGTTTAATCGAGGACCTTGATCATATTACTACTCAAAGCTTCAAGAAAGCAGGAGATTTGATTTATGTCATAGGGGAAACAAATCCTGAGTTCGGGGGAAGCGAACTCCAAAAATATCAAAACGGCAAGATTTTTGGTAGAGCACCAGAATTGAACTTAGATAAAGAACTTAAAAGACAGAAACAATTATTAGCCGTCATTAAACAAGGCTTGGTTTCTTCTGCACACGATATTGCGGAAGGCGGAACAGCAGTGGCGCTGGCAGAAGGTCTATTTGGTACAGACAATCTTGGGGCGGATGTACTTTTACAAGGGGATGCAACAGTCGCTTTATTCAGTGAAACACAATCACGTTTTATTGTTTCAATTCGTCCGGAGTTTAGAGAGGAATTTGAAAACATAGTTGAGGATGCAAGATTCATAGGGACGGTTACGAACACGGGAGAACTTTTCATAAAGGATGAGCAAGGAGAAATAATCATTCAAACGAACGTGCAAGAATGTGAAGAAGCTTGGAGAGGAGCGATTTCATGCTTGCTGAAATAAGGGGATTGAACGAGGAATGCGGTGTATTTGGAATTTGGGGACATCCGGATGCAGCGAAAATCACGTATTATGGGTTACACAGTTTGCAACATCGTGGTCAAGAAGGTGCGGGAATTGTCGTTACAAATGGTGAGAGCTTGTACGGTATAAGGGGAGAAGGGCTGCTCACGGAAGTATTTAATGAAGGTAAACTAGAAAATTTACAAGGATATTCAGCGATTGGTCATGTTCGGTATGCAACAGCTGGCGGAGGCGGGATTGAAAATGTTCAACCGCTTCTCTTCCATTCGCAAACAGGCAGCATGGCGCTTGCCCATAATGGAAATTTAGTCAATGCGAACGGTCTTAAACATCAGCTTGAAGCACAAGGCAGTATTTTTCAAACTAGCTCAGATACAGAGGTGTTCGCACATCTTATAAAAAGAAGCGGGTACATTTCTCTTTCGGATAAAATGAAAAATGCACTAACGATGGTAAAAGGTGCATATGCATTTCTTTTAATGACAGAAACGGAATTAATGGTGGCACTGGATCCAAACGGATTGCGCCCACTATCGATTGGTCGTGTTGGGGACGCATATTGTGTGGCGTCTGAGACTTGTGCCTTTGATATTATCGGGGCTAAGTTTGTAAGAGATGTGATGCCGGGAGAATTACTGACCATTAATGATAATGGCCTTCACTCGGAACCATTTACTCTTTCCACCAACAGTGCTATTTGCACGATGGAATATGTTTATTTTTCAAGACCGGATAGCAATATACACGGAATTAATGTGCATACGGCTCGTAAAAATATGGGAAAACGCCTTGCTGCGGAAGCGCTTATAGAAGCAGATGTAGTGACAGGTGTACCGGACTCCAGTATTTCCGCAGCGATTGGATATGCGGAGGCGGCAGGTATTCCATATGAAATGGGACTAATTAAAAATCGTTATGTAGGAAGAACGTTTATTCAACCATCTCAATCGTTAAGGGAACAAGGCGTAAAAATGAAGCTTTCGGCTGTAAGAAAAGTCGTGGAAGGCAAACGGGTAGTAATGGTGGATGATTCGATCGTCAGGGGAACCACAAGCAGACGAATTGTCTCCATGCTAAAGGAAGCCGGGGCAACGGAAGTTCATGTTTGCATCAGTTCACCTCCTATGAAGAATCCTTGCTTTTATGGAATTGACACTTCCACACATGAAGAACTGATTGCGTCCACGCATAGTGTTGAGGAGATTCGCGAGTTAATTGGTGCAGATTCCTTAACCTTCTTAAGTGTCGAAGGAATGTTAGAAGCGATTGGCAGACCAAAGATGAATGAAAGCTGCGGTCAATGTTTGGCTTGCTTTACGGGAAAATATCCTACTGAAATTTACCCGGATACAGTATTACCTCATGAGAAAGAACTTGTGCGCTAGGAGGCTTATAAATGGCAAATGCATATCGACAAGCGGGAGTAGATATCGAGGCAGGATATGAAGCGGTAGAAAGAATAAAAAAACATGCAGACAGGACAAAGCGGCCTGGAGTTTTAGGTCAGCTTGGCAGCTTTGGAGGAGTGTTTGATCTTTCTGCTTTAAATATGAGGCAGCCGGTTCTTGTTTCCGGAACAGATGGTGTTGGAACGAAGCTAAAGCTGGCTTTTTTAATGGATAAGCATGATTCAATTGGAATGGACTGTGTTGCAATGTGTGTCAATGATATCGTGGTGCAAGGAGCTGAACCGCTGTATTTTCTTGACTACATCGCATGCGGAAAAGCGAGCCCCGTTAAAATAGAGCAAATTGTGAAAGGGATTGCCGATGGCTGTGAGCAAGCAGGCTGTGCATTAATCGGTGGAGAAACAGCTGAAATGCCAGGATTGTATCAAGAAGAGGAATATGACTTGGCAGGCTTTTCTGTCGGTGCATGTGAAAAAAGTGAGCTAATAACTGGTGAGACCATTCAAGAAGGAGATGTCCTTATAGGACTTTCTTCCAGTGGAATTCATAGTAATGGCTATTCTTTGGTTAGGAAAATCTTCTTTGAAGATCACACTTTCTCATTAGAAGAAAGCCTGCCAGAACTAGACCGTCCACTTGGTGAAGAGTTGCTGGTACCAACCAAAATTTATGTCAAGCCTGTTTTAAAAGCCATTAGAGAGTTCGAAATAAAGGGAATGGCACATATTACAGGCGGCGGGTTCGTTGAAAATATCCCGAGAATGCTTAACGGAGATTTAGGTGTAGAAATAGAGCAAGGTACTTGGACAATCTTGCCAATATTCGAGGTACTGGAGAAGTATGGAGAAATTCCCCACGCGGAAATGTTTAATATTTTTAACATGGGGATTGGCTTTGTGGTAGCAGTGGATAAATCCATTGCAGACACTGTTGTTGAATTTTTTAATAAGAATGGCGAGTCTGCTTATCGAATTGGCCAAGTTACAAAAGAACCTGGAGTACGTTTTACAGGTAAGGGGTCATGGTAATGGTGAAAATAGCAGTATTTGCTTCTGGGAGCGGCAGCAACTTTCAATCTATCGTGGATTCCGTTAAATCTGGTCAGTTGGATGCGTCAGTGGAACTCCTAGTGTGCGATAAATCAAATGCTTATGTGATTGAAAGAGCCGAACAAAATGGGATTGAGGCATTTGTTTTTAACCCCAAGGAATACCAATCAAAAACGGAATATGAAAAGAAAATTGCTCTGGAGCTCCAAAAGAGAGACATTGAATATCTGGTCTTAGCAGGATATATGAGGCTGATTGGCCCAACGCTTCTCCGTGAATTTGATAATCGAATCATTAATATACATCCATCCTTGCTCCCGATGTTTCCAGGAAAGGATGCAATTGGTCAGGCTATTGCTGCAGGTGTAAGTCTGACGGGAGTAACGATTCATTACGTAGACGAAGGCATGGATACAGGACCTATTATTGCCCAAGAGTCTTTAACTATTACGGAGCATGATACAGCAGAAACGCTAGCGGAAAGAATTCACGAAATAGAACATCGCTTATATCCAATAACATTACAAACTATATTTAACCGTGGAGGTGTCAGGCACCATGAAAAGAGCGCTCATTAGTGTTTCAGATAAGACAGGTGTAGTGGAATTTGCAAAAGGGTTAGTAGAAGTTGGATTTGAGATCATTTCGACAGGCGGTACAAAAAAAGCATTGGAGGAAGCAGGTTTAGCTGTCATTGGAATTGATGATATTACCGGATTTCCTGAAATGTTGGAGGGTCGAGTGAAAACTCTGCATCCTAATGTTCATGGCGGTTTACTTGCAAAGAGAACTCCGGATCATCTGAAACAAATCGCAGATCAAGGCATTCATCCAATTGATTTAGTTTGTGTTAATTTATATCCGTTTCAGCAGACCATTTCCAGGCCGGATGTTACGGAAGCGGAAGCGATTGAAAATATTGATATCGGCGGACCATCCATGCTGCGTTCTGCAGCGAAAAATCATGCGTATGTTACCGTGGTAGTAGATGCGAATGATTATGATACGGTGCTTTCAGAGTTAACGGAGTTTGGAGATGTTACAACACTAACAAAGAAAAAACTAGCTGCGAAAGTATATCGCCATACTGCTTCTTACGATGCAATTATTGCGGATTACATGACAACTTTGGTTGGTGAAGAAAATCCTGAGCGAGTGACGTTTACTTATGAACGTAAGCAATCGCTTCGTTATGGTGAAAATCCACATCAACAAGCAACTTTTTATGTCAATCCACTTGGCTCTACTTTCTCCATTGCACATGGTAAGCAATTACATGGTAAAGAGCTTTCCTACAATAATATTCGCGATGCAGACGCAGCATTGCAAATCGTGAAAGATTTTTCAGAACCAGTGGCGGTAGCGGTTAAGCATATGAACCCTTGTGGTGTGGGAACAGGAAACACTATTTTAGAAGCATATAAAAAGGCATATGAAGCGGATTCTACTTCCATTTTTGGCGGCATTGTCGCTTTTAATCGCGAGGTTGATGCAGAAACCGCAAAGCTATTACATGAAATATTCCTTGAAATTATCATTGCTCCTTCCTTTTCTGAAGAAGCATTATCTATTTTGACTTCTAAGAAAAATATTCGTTTATTAGCAGTGGAAACAAGTGAAAAGAACAAACAGGAAAAAGTAATGACCTCCGTAGAAGGCGGATTACTAACGCAAGATTTAGATACTTATACATTAGAGAATGCCGACATCACCATTCCAACGAAACGAAAACCTACAGACGCTGAATGGGAAGCATTGAAGCTTGGCTGGAAAGTTGTGAAACATGTGAAATCCAATGCGATTGTTGTAACGAATTCCGATATGACTTTAGGGATTGGTGCAGGTCAAATGAACCGCGTGGGAGCGGCGAAAATTGCACTTGAACAAGCGGGAGCTAGAGCAGAAGGTGCTGCACTTGCTTCAGATGCTTTCTTCCCAATGGATGATACGGTTGAGGCAGCGGCCAAAGCGGGAATCACGGCAATCATTCAACCGGGTGGTTCTATTAAAGATGCCGATTCTATCAAAAAGGCGGACGAATACGGTATAGCAATGGTCTTTACAGGGATTCGACATTTTAAACATTAAGCAGTTGCGTGAATACAAATAAGCGGACAGAGAATCCGTTATTTTAATAAAATGACCATCATTTAAAGGTTTAGGGGACACAGATTCCGTTATTTGAGAAAAAACATGAAGAATTCACTGCTTTTTGCAAAATAACGGAATCTGTGTCCGCAAACATAGGTAAATAGCCCGATTTGTCACAGATAACGGAACTAGTGTCCGGCAAATTTATTAAATATAGTTAATGATACCCCTTGCATTGTTGTTCAACACTAAGATTTGAACCGGAAAGGCGGAGCATATGAAGGTATTAGTAATCGGAAGAGGCGGCAGGGAGCATGCCATTTGTAAAAAAGTAAAGGAAAGCAGACAAGTCACAAAAGTATACTGCGCTCCCGGTAATGGGGGAATCAGCGAGGATGCAGAGCTTGTTCCAATTTCAGAACATCAATTTTCTGATTTAATTTCTTTTGCCAAAGAAAATCAAATTGACTTAACAATTGTAGGTCCGGAAGATCCATTAACAGCAGGAATCGTAAATGAGTTTCAAGAAGCTGGTCTGAAGATTTTTGGGCCAAAAAAAGAAGCGGCCATTATAGAAGGAAGTAAAGCATTTGCGAAGGATTTAATGCAAAAATACAATATTCCAACTGCCGTCTATCAAACCTTCCAAGACTATGGAGCTGCAAAAGCATACATCGAAAATACTGGTGCGCCAATTGTAATAAAAGCAGATGGACTTGCCGCTGGTAAAGGTGTTGTTGTTGCAATGACGGAACAGGAAGCATTAGCAGCCTTGAAAGAAATGATGTTAGATGAAAAATTCGGGGAGGCATCTGCTAGTGTAGTGATTGAAGAATTCCTGCAAGGGGAAGAATTTTCTTTAATGGCATTTGTGAATGGCACAGATGTTTACCCAATGGTCATTGCACAGGATCATAAGAGAGCATTTGATGGAGATAAAGGACCTAATACAGGCGGTATGGGTGCTTATTCTCCGGTTCCGCATATTCCTGAACAAGAAGTGGAACGTGCTGTCCAGGAGATTTTACTTCCTACTGCAAAGGCGCTAGTGGAAGAAAACAGAAGCTTTTGCGGTGTATTATATGCGGGGCTAATTTTAACAGATAAAGGTCCGAAAGTAATTGAATTTAATGCGCGTTTTGGCGACCCTGAAACGCAGGTTGTATTATCTCGTTTACAATCAGATTTTGTAAGTATTATTTTAGATCTGTTAGATAAAAAAGAACCAGAAATAGTATGGAATAACGATTCGATTGTGGGAGTAGTGCTTGCATCAAATGGCTATCCAGAGCAGTACAAAAAAGGAGTTGTGCTTCCCGAATTAGAGATGCTTTCTGAAGGAACCTCTGTATTTCATGCGGGAACGGATAAAGCTGGGAATCAATTTGTTTCTAATGGCGGACGTGTTCTATTAGTAGCATGTAAAGGTAATTCGTTGAGAGAAGCAATAAGAACAGTTTATGCTGAAATGGATAAACTGCAATCTAGCGAATTTTTCTATCGAAAAGATATTGGCAATAAAGCAATTTTATAGGTAAAGTCCTGTTTTACACTATTTAAGTGAACTTTCGAACTGTTTAAGTATGAATTCACGCGGTTCATTGAAGGACTTACACAAAAATGCCGGACAAGGTTGTTGTCCGGTGTTTTTCTTCTATTCAAGTAAACTTCCTATCGTTTGGAGTGTTTTAATTTTTTCATAGGAGATAAAAAATACTTGTTAGAAAAGAAATGGTTAGAGGTAATGATATAAATTTTAAAACTGGACGTGCTTTCCCCTTTCCTTGTGGGGGTTTTTTGTATTGATAATTAATTTTTATTCTCCCATTCTCCACTAATAGACAATAGGTTATTAAAACATTACAATTATAACAATCATACTTTTGTAATATTCAAACTACTGTGACTAAAGGGGTAGATTACATTGTTAGCTGTAGCAAGTGATTTACTATTTAACTTACTGGTGATTCTTATCACGATGATTGTGCACCAATTTTGGATTGAAAGTAAACCAAATTGTAAGCTTGTCATAAAATATTCCATTTTAGTCACATCCGGATTAGCAATTTTTATTTGTATGGTGTTTTCTTTTTACGAATATGAAGGTGTGCGCTATGATTTGCGACGGATACCATTATGGTTCGGTACTATTTATGGGGGACCAATTGTAGGATTTGTTCTTTTAGTACTTACTAGTGTTATTCGATTCATACAAGGTGGAACAGATGTATATTCATCGATTATGAACACCGCACTGATGTTTTTTTCGACTGTTATGATTACTCCATTATATTTTCGTTTAGGAACCTATAAGAAAATAGTTTTAAGTACATTTATGAATATTTTCTTTTCATTCCTTGTTTTAATAGCGTTCACTTTTCTTCATCATGATTCATTTAAAATAGATTATTGGTTCGAATTTTTAATCATCAATGCAATTGGAATCATACTGGTCAGCCTATCAGTTGAAATGATTCAAAGCAATTATGAATGGCGAATGAAGGTGATCTATGCTGATAAATTAGATGTGATAGGTCACCTAGCAGCTGCGGTTAATCATGAAATCAACAACCCTTTAACGACTATTCGGGGACTGATTCAACTTGTTAAAGAGGACCCCGGCCTTACAGTAGAAAAGGAGCAAACCTTTTTACAGTTGGCATTAGAGGAAGTGGATAAAGTGAACCATATAATAAAAGATTATTTGACTTATGCGAGGCCGTATCCCACAACAAATGAGGTATTTCAACTGGACGAAGTACTGCATAATTCCATTAATATTGTAAGGCCTTTAGCGGAGATGGAAGATGCATTGATAGTAATGGGTGATACTCCAGCCTGCTGCTTAATGGGGGATCCGAAGCAATTAGTTCAAGCACTTGTAAACCTATTAAAAAATAGCATTAACGCAGTAAAAAAAGGGGGCAATATCGAATTAAAGGTGAAGGTAAAAAATAAAGAATGCTATATTTACATAATAGATAATGGAATCGGAATGGATAAAGCGTTGCAGAAAAGGCTTGGAGAACCTTACTTCACAACACAAGTAGGGGTACTGGGCTTGGACTTATGGTTGTCTATAGGATTGTCGATAGTATGAAGGGCGAAATAAAAATAGACAGCAGGCAAGGCGTAGGAACAAAGGTTTTACTAAAGTTGCCAATCCTATAAAAACCGGGTAAAATAAGTCACCCGGTTTATTTCTAACTATATTTTAGAGAAAGTTTTTACTCTAATGCATTCTTTAATGAATCAGCAAGTTCCGGTGGAATATTTGGCTGATCCTGCTTTTTATTTTCCTGTTTATTTTGTGAAGGCTGCACATTTTGTTGCTGGCCGTTAGCCTGTCCCATCATCCCTTGCCCCTTCTGAAACAGTTCGGTAACAGGGCAATAGCGTACAATTCCTTCTGCAACCTTCATAGCTCCTATAATAATCATAATTAAATAGGAGTTACACCAAGGTTTTCTGGATAATTTTGCTGTAAAAAAGGCAACCATCGTAAGCCCGCAGGTTATACGAATTAGAGCGTTAATGATTCCAATATTAGGAGAAGTTTTCATCATTCACACACCTTCACAAATTTTTTACATTTTTTTTCAAAACTTTAATGCGTTAAACGGTTTAATATGTTAACATATTAACAAATAGAGAGACGATCTCCCTAGGGAGGAATACTTAATGTTAGATCAACGTTATCGATGGAAAAACAAGCAGATTCGTGACCATGTTGCAATTGTAAGCGGACACAAATCACCGACATTGCTTTTAAAAAATGCACGTTTTCTTCATTCCATTCTTCGTAAATGGATAGTAGGAAACATATGGATTCACGATGACCGTATTGTATATGCAGGAGATAAAATGCCTGATAATATTCATGATTGTGAAGTAATGGACTGCAAAGGACTTACACTAGTTCCAGGATATATAGAACCACATGTTCATCCGTTTCAATTATATAATCCCCAAACATTTGCGAGGTATGCATCTCAAACAGGGACAACCACAATTATTAATGATAATATTATGTTAGTTTTATTATCAGGAAAAAAGAAAGCGTTTTCTTTATTGAAACAATTGAGACATTCACCAGTTTCCATGTATTGGTGGAGTCGTTTTGATTCTCAAACGGAATTGCGCGAAGAGGAAACGGTATTTTCCCACAGTGAAGTGAAATCATGGTTAGAACATGATGCAGTTCTTCAAGGGGGAGAATTGACAGGATGGCCAAAGCTTTTAGATGGGGATGATTTAATCCTTCACTGGATACAAGAAGCGAAAAGAATGAGGAAAAGAATTGAAGGTCATTTTCCTGGTGCTTCAGAAAAAACACTTGCTAAAATGATGTTATTTGGTGCTGATTGTGATCATGAAGCAATGACGGGTAAAGAAGTGTATGATCGTTTATTACAAGGTTTTACAGTTTCTTTAAGACATTCCTCTATCAGACCGGATCTTCCAGTGCTTTTAAAAGAAATGAATGAGCTTGGAATTAACCAATATCAATCGATGTTTTTTAATACGGATGGGTCAACACCGGCATTTTATGAAGACGGCATCCTTGATATGACGATTCGCATGGCTTTAGAGAATGGAATCCCGACAATTGATGCTTATCACATGGCTTCTTATAATGTAGCCAGATATTATAATATTGAGCATTTACACGGCATGATTGCAACGGGTAGGGTTGCTAGCATTAATTTTCTTGAAAGTGAAATGAATCCTACACCGATTCATGTTCTTTCAAAAGGAATATGGCTGAAAAAAGATGGGGCGGCCACCGTACAGGATCAATATATTAATTGGGATGAGGCAGGTTTTCCACCGTTAGAGTTAAATTGGAAATTAGATCATGATGATTTACAATTTTCGATGCCTTTTGGTATTGAAATGGTGAATGATGTAATAACAAAGCCTTATTCTGTAACATATGATGTGTCAGTAGATGAGCTACCCACTGACCATAACGAAAGTTTTCTCGTCCTGCTTGATCGTAAAGGAGAATGGAGAACTAACACCATAGTAAAAGGCTTTGCCGATAAAGTTATGGGATTTGCCTCATCGTTTTCTAATACAGGCGACATCATATTAATCGGGAAAAATAAAGAGGATATGGCTATTGCCTTTAATCGCATGAAGGAAATTGGCGGGGGAATTGTGTTAGTTGAAAATGGAGAAGTGATTCACGAAATCCCATTGACATTAGCAGGGGTAATGTCTGATAAGGATATGGAAACACTTATTGAAGAAGAAAAGCAATTAAAAAATCTGCTTAAGGAACGCGGATATCCTTTTGGGGATCCAGTCTATTCATTACTGTTTTTTTCAGCTACGCATTTGCCGTATATCCGAATTACACAACAAGGCATTTACGACGTGATGAATAAAACAGTACTCTTTCCGACTATAATGCGTTAAAATATTAAAGTGATTGTCATAAGGCTATTTTCTTATTGAGAATCTTGAGGGTTTTCTTATTTTATTCAAGCACGATATCTTTTTTAAGCAAAGATGCCCCGAAACGTAACCTTAATACGGTTTTAAAATACGAAAAGCAACTATTTAACGAAAACAGTCTTATATACCAAAGGGGTTGGGCATAGAATAATGCACAAAAAGTTGTATATGTTTGCTGTTATATTGTTATTAGCTCTATCAGGATGTGCTCATAAGGAAAAAACGGTCCATAATGAGCCCAATAAACCTCCTGAAAGCGGGGAAGTTTCCGAAAATGAAAAGGAATCATTGCCAAAGTATTCCTACCCGTTAACTGGAGCAGAAGCAAAAGAGCCTTCTGAAAATCGTTCTGTAGCGGTCATGATTAATAATTACCCGGCAGCAAGACCACAATCAGGACTGGCAGAAGCGGATATTGTGTATGAAGTATTGGCAGAAGGCGATATTACAAGATTTTTGGCTATCTATCAAAGCGAAAAGCCGAAAAGAATCGGCCCAGTCAGAAGTGCCAGGGATTATTTTATCCATTTGGCAAAAGGGTATAGCAGTCTTTATATTGCTCATGGATATAGTCCGGAGGCACGTAAAATGCTTTCCTCTGGATATATCGATAATATTAATGGGATGCAATATGATGGAACACTATTTAAACGTTCTAGTGACCGGAAACCGCCGCATAATTCTTATATCTCTTATGAGAATATTTTAAAAGGTGCTAAGTTAAAGCATTACCAGATGAACACTCCACCGAGTGGCTTGGACTTTATGAATGCTGCTGAAACAATGCAAGTACATGGACAGGATGCCAAAAACGTTAGAATTCACTATTCGCATGAACCATTATTTAATGTGGAATATGAGTACAATGCAGATTCAGAAAAATATAAGCGGTTTTCCGGAGGCGAGCAAACGGCTGACCTCGAATCAAAAAGACCCGTACTTTTAGATAATTTATTTATTGTGGAAACAAAACACAAGGTTATTGATGGAAAAGGACGCCGCGATATAAACCTAACATCT
Source organism: Margalitia sp. FSL K6-0131 (assembly GCF_038008735.1). NCBI lineage: Bacteria > Bacillati > Bacillota > Bacilli > Caryophanales > Bacillaceae > Heyndrickxia > Margalitia sp. FSL K6-0131. The sequence continues at coordinate 5,094,969 of NZ_JBBOZS010000001.1, read as the reverse complement.
GGCGGTAAAGCGTATCTATTCCAAAAGGGAAAGTATCGTGAGGTAGAATGGCGAAATATAGATGGTCGTATTCTTCCATTTGAGAATGGTGAAAAAGTGAAATTTGTACCAGGAAAAACATGGATTAATATTGTGCCGAACTTAAATATAGTTGGAATTGACAAGTAATAGATAGAAGGAGATTACAATATGCAAATTGAAAAATTAAGGGGAAAAGCGTTAGATCAATTATTTCAATCCATATTATCATTAAAAGATGTCGAAGAATGTTATCGATTTTTTGATGATCTTTGTACGATAAATGAAATTCAAGCACTTGCACAACGCCTGGAAGTTGCAAGAATGCTTCAGGAAAAAAAGACGTATCATGTAATTGAAAAAGAAACTGGTGCCAGTACAGCAACCATTTCACGTGTAAAAAGATGCTTGAATTATGGAAATGATTCCTATCAAATGGTGTTAGATAGGATTAAAGAAAAGGAATCAGATGTTTCACAGTAAATGAATAATAGCTTATGAGAAGGAGTGGATGCTATGTCACTCCTTTTTTATTGTGCGCCCGGCATGGGTGTAGTCTCTAGGGTGAAAGTCCCGAACTGTGAAGGCAGAAGTAGCAGTTAGCTTAACGCAAGGGTGTCCGTGGTGACGCGGAATCTGAAGGAAGCGAGCGGCAAACTTCCGGTCTGAGGAACACGAACTTCATACAAGGCTAGGTATCATTGGATGAGTTTGCAATACAAAACAAAGTCCTTTCTGCCGAAGGTGATACAAAGTAAATGAAGCAGATAGATGGAAGGAAAGATTGCACTCTTACCCGGGGAGGTCTGGTTGATACGCCAAGTACACTTGGTAACCTATCTAGTAATGGATAGCTGAACAATCAGAAGTCAGCCGAAGTCGTAGTACTTGGTTTGCTCGAGAGAATCAAGGAAGGACTGAACCATTTTAGGAGAACAAACACTCGGCAAACGGTTCTTTATGTATGAAAGCAGAAAATTCTTACGGAACCTACCTGAAAGGAAGAAATGGTGAATTCCATGGGGGACTTCGGGAGGGCTTAGTAAAGAACCCACTTAATGAGAATGTATTGTTCACGTAGAAAGGATAAATCTCAATGTTAATGGAACGAATGCTGTCACGGGAAAATCTTTTATTGGCATTAAAGCGAGTAGAAAAGAACAAAGGAAGTCATGGAGTAGACAATATGTCCGTAAAAGACCTACGAAGACATATTCTCGAAACGTGGGATACACTTAAAACATCCTTAATGGAGGGTACTTATCAACCTTCTCCTGTCCGTCGGGTTGAAATCCCAAAACCGAACGGTGGAGTAAGGTTATTAGGTATCCCAACCGTGACAGACCGTTTCATCCAACAGGCGATTACTCAGATTTTAACCCCTATCTTCGACCCGACTTTTTCAACACAGAGCTATGGTTTTCGACCAAACAAACGAGGTCATGACGGTGTTAGACAAGCGAAGAAATATATCGAAGAGGGATACCGATGGGTAGTCGACATGGACTTGGAGAAATTCTTTGATAAAGTCAATCATGATAGATTAATGCGGACTCTATCCAAAAGGATTCAAGACAGAACGCTCCTATCACTAATTCGGAAGTATCTACAGTCTGGCATTATGATTAATGGAGTCATAACGAAATCCGAGGAGGGTACGCCCCAAGGTGGACCATTAAGTCCTTTACTCTCCAATATCGTTCTAGATGAACTAGACAAAGAGTTAGAAAAGAGAGGGCACAAGTTTGTCCGATACGCAGATGATTGTAATATCTACGTAAAATCGAGAAGAGCCGGAGAGCGAGTAATGGACTCGATTACTACTTTCATTGAATTTACTCTAAAACTAAAGGTGAATCGAGAAAAGTCAGCTGTAGACAGACCTTGGAAAAGAAAGTTTTTAGGTTTTAGCTTCACATTTCATAAGAAACCGAAGGTGCGGATGTCAAACCAAAGTATTCAACGTGTCAAGAAACGGATACGAGAATTAACTTCAAGGTCAAAACCAATTCCAATGGATTATAGAATAGAGAAGCTGAATCAATATTTGATTGGCTGGTGCGGATATTATGCATTAGCAGATACACCCACTATTTTCAAAGAATTAGACGAATGGATTAGAAGGCGTCTCAGAATGTGCCAATGGAAAGAATGGAAGAAACCAAAAACCAAAGTAAGAAAACTCATTGGATTAGGGATTCCAAAAGAGAAGGCATACGAATGGGGAAACTCTAGAAAGAAATATTGGAGAATAGCCAGAAGCCCAATCCTACAGAAAACCCTCACAAACTCCTATTGGGAGATGCGAGGGCTGAAGAGTCTTTATGTGAGATATTCTCAACTACGTCAGACATAAATGGAACCGCCGTATACGGAACCGTACGTACGGTGGTGTGAGAGGTCGGGGGTTAGTCACCTCCTCCTACTCGATTGGATTTAATATTATCCCTTATTTCATCCGGATCTTGCTTTTACAGCCTTAAATATTTGAAAGGGACTTTCATATCAAAAAAAAGTTGACATAAATACTTTAAATAGTTAATAATATAATTGAAAATGAATCTCAATATCAATAAGACTGGAAGAGTGAATCCAATTTTGAGGTATTCATTTTTTTAATAATTATAGTTGATAATGAATCTCATTATCATAATTTGTCTACATAACTCTAATCATCTTCAAAAAGAGAAAAGTAGGTTTTTTATATGAAAAAGATAGTTTTAATTATCTTATTTGTTGTATTATCTATCGTTTCCTTATTTGTTGGAGTAAAGGGTATTACACCCTTTGAACTCTTTCATCTAAATGAGGAACAACAAGATATATTTTTTATTAGCAGGTTCCCTCGATTAATAAGTATTATTATCGCAGGTGTAAGCATGAGTATATGCGGGCTTATCATGCAGCAGCTTTCCCGCAATAAATTTGTGTCACCGACAACTGCGGGGACAATGGATTCGGCAAGATTAGGAATTCTTGTTTCTCTAATTTTATTTTCCTCTGCAACCATGCTTACGAAAATCATCATTGCATCGATATTTGCTTTAGTTGGAACTTTCTTGTTTATGAAGATATTAGACAATATTAAGTTCAAGGATGCGATTTTTATTCCTTTAGTAGGTTTGATGTTCGGAAATATTATTAGTTCCATCACTACCTTTTTCGCTTATAAACATGATTTGATTCAAAGCATCTCAGCCTGGCTTCAAGGCGATTTTTCCATGGTGATGTCAGGAAGATATGAAATGATCTATATTAGTGTTCCGCTTGTCATCATTGCCTATCTTTTTGCGAACAAATTTACCCTTGCAGGAATGGGAGAAGATTTCTCTACTAATCTGGGTTTAAATTACCGACTTGTCGTAAATATTGGATTAATCATCGTTGCGTTGTCCACAGCTGCTGTTTTACTTACGGTAGGAACCATTCCTTTTCTTGGTTTAATCGTTCCAAACATTGTCTCCCTATACAATGGTGATAACCTGAAAAAAAACTTATTTCAAACCGCCTTACTTGGAGCGGACTTCTTGCTGTTTTGCGATATATTAGGCCGTATCATTATTTATCCATACGAAATTCCAATCGGCTTAACAGTAGGAGTAATAGGAAGCGCTATTTTCCTTTACTTATTAATAAGGAGAAGGGCTTATGCGTAATAAAATTAAATTAACTATATTAGCCGCAATTACTATTGCTTTAATTTTGATCTTTTTGTTTACAGATATCGGAAACTATTGGGAGTATGTGGTGCCGAGGCGGGCAATTAAGATACTGGCAATTATTTTAACAGGTGCTTCCATTGCGTTTTCAACAGTTGTTTTTCAAACAATCACGAATAACAGAATTCTGACGCCGAGTATTATTGGGCTGGATTCTCTTTATATGTTAATCCAAACCTTTTTAATATTTGTATTTGGTGCAACAAGCGGAATCGTCATGAATAAAAATCTTAACTTCCTTATTTGTGTAGTATTAATGATCTTATTTGCAGGGCTTCTATATAAGTTTCTTTTTAAAAAAGAAGGTAAGAATATTTATTTTCTCCTGCTAGTTGGATTGGTAATGGGAACTTTATTCCAAAGCTTCTCATCCTTTATGCAAGTCATTATTGACCCAAATGATTATATGGTCATTCAGGATCGAATGTTTGCAAGCTTCAATAATATTAATACGGATTTATTAACGTTGTCTATCGTATTAATTGCAATCATTTCCATCTACTTTGTGAAATTTATTAAATATCTTGATGTGCTCTCGCTAGGAAGAGAAGAAGCGATTAATCTCGGGGTTGACTATGATTATGTTGTGAAAAGACTCTTAATCATTGTTGCAATTCTAATTTCCATTTCCACTGCATTAGTTGGACCAATTACCTTTTTAGGGTTGCTTGTTGCGAATGTATCCTACCAATTTTTAAATACTTATCGTCATTCTTACTTAATAACGGGTGCAGTTTTTATTAGTATTATTGCACTGGTAGGCGGTTTGTTGATTGTAGAGAGAGTATTTACATTTTCAACCACTTTGAGTGTGATCATTAATTTTATCGGCGGTGTTTATTTTATCTATTTACTGTTAAGGGGGAGTAAGGCGTGATTACAATCCAAAATGTTTCTAAAAGGTACGGGAATAAAAGTGTAGTAAACGATGTTAATTTAACGATCGAAGAAGGTAAAATTACCTCTTTTATTGGACCTAATGGAGCGGGAAAGAGTACTCTTTTGTCCATGGTGAGTCGTCTTATTCCAAAAGATTCGGGTGAAATTATAGTAGATGGCAAAGAAATTAGTAAATGGAAGCCAAATGAGCTTGCCAAAAAACTTTCTATCTTAAAGCAATCCAATCATATCAATATTCGTTTGACCGTAAGAGAACTCGTTTCTTTTGGGCGTTTTCCTTATTCAAAAGGGAAATTAACAAAGGAAGACTGGAAATATGTAGACGAGGCAATTACCTATATGGAGCTTGAATCCATCCAAGACAAATTTTTGGATCAGCTAAGCGGCGGACAGCAGCAAAGGGCATATATTGCCATGGTCATTGCACAGAACACGGAATATATTTTACTGGATGAACCACTAAATAATTTGGATATGAAGCATTCTGTACAAATTATGAAGGTGTTAAGAAGATTAACGGATGAGTTAGGAAAAACAGTTGTTATTGTTATCCATGATATCAATTTTGCTTCCTGTTATTCCGATCATGTCGTTGCTCTTAAAGATGGAACCGTAGTTCAAGATGGACCAACAGAGAATATAATTGATTCGTCTGTCTTAGGCGATATTTATGAAATTGATATTGCGATTCAAGAAATTAATGAAAATAAAATTTGTGTTTACTATGCATAAAGAAGTAGTTTTGAAATTTTAGGATATACTTTGTGATGATGCTAATCAAAGATAACAGAATGAGCGGAAGGTGCCCGTGTTCTGTTATCACACCTCGTATTGAGAATGAATTTCAATATCATCTAAATAGCGGTCACAATTAAATAAATAAATTTTAATAAAAGAGGGGTAATCATAATGAAAAGAAAATCAATCTTACTTTTTATAATCTCTATGTTTGCCATATTTGCGGCAGCATGTGGTTCTAATAATGCAGAAAAGAAAACGGTCAGTAAAGAAGATGTGATGGTGATTAAACATCAATTAGGAGAATCTAAAGTAACGAAAAATCCGAAAAAAGTAGTTGTATTTGATATGGGAACATTAGATACATTGGATAAACTAGGTCTAGGGGATCGAGTAGCAGGAGTTCCACAAGACAGTATCCCATCTTATCTAAAAAAATATAAAAGCTCCAAGTATAAAAATGTAGGAACCTTGAAAGAACCTGATTTTGAAGCAGTGAATGCCATTAAGCCAGATTTAATTATTATTTCTGGAAGACAGCAAGATTCATATGATAAGTTCCAAGAAATTGCCCCAACTATTTTCTTGGGAGTCGACAATAAAAAATATATGGAGTCATTCAAAGAAAACGTAACAACTATTGGTAAAATATTTGGGAAAGAAAATCAAGTGAAACAAGAACTAACAAATATTGATAACGATATTGCTAGCTTAAAAGAAAAGGCAAATACAAGTGATGCGAAGGCTTTAATTACGTTAACAACTGGTGGAAAGGTTACTGCATATGGACCAGCCTCAAGATTCGGGTTAATTCACGATGTATTTGGGATTAAAGCATCAACAGCTGACCTTAAAGCTGACCCTGTGCACGGACAAAATATTTCAATGGAGTTCATTTTAGAGAAAAACCCTGACATTCTTTACGTTATTGACCGTGACGCTGCCATTGGTGAGGGAAATAATGCGAAAGAAGTAATTGAAAATAGTTTAGTGAAGAAAACAAAAGCATATAAAAATGGCAAAATCATTTACCTTGACCCAGGCTACTGGTATTTATCAGGCGGAGGATTAGAATCTGTATCTGAAATGGTGAAAGAAGCTGCGAAAGGGTTAGAATAGAAATTCGAATTAAGGCATCCTTCGTTGGGTGCCTAATTTTGTTTTGTAGTATCGTGTAGCAAGGTTGATGCAAGAGCAAGGGGAAAGAAGGTAGTACAGTTGCCATTGAGGTGAATCGTGCCGGAAAATGAGAATGGATTGCGAGAACGGTAACGATCAGGGGCTGAATGTACCCGAAAATGGGCAAGGAACACGGGAACGGTAACAAACAGTGGATAAAAGTGCCTGATAATGAATCAACGGAACAATAAAACAGTAATAATTATTGATAATTCGCAACCATAAATGAGAAAGGAGGAATTCGGACGAATCTCTTTAAATTTCGATAATATTTTACCAATTAATAGTTTAATCAAACGTTTGTTTAAATTACCGAAAACCTAATAACTCACTAGATTTATAGTAATTATGCAGCGCAAGAGATGTTAAATATTGACGGATAAATAAAGCAACCCATCGAAAAAAATATAACAATTTACAAATTTCAACATGGAAAGTTTTTATCAAACGTTTGATTAAAACTAAAAAAACATTGTATATAAAACATTTCCCGAGCAATAATGCCTGCAAAAAAGGGAATTTATTGACCAATGAATTAAATAATTTTTCGACAAAATGAAAAGGTATCCGCATTCAAATGTGGATACCTTTCAAAATATATCAAACTAGTTGTGGTACTGACAATCCGAGACCCTCTGCGATACGAGTACCATATTCAGGGTCAGCTTTATAGAAATGTGCTATTTGACGAAGTTTAATTTCATCTTTTGTTACTGGCTTCATTGCTTCCACGATATTTTTAACAAGTCTTGTTTTTTCGTCCTTACTTAATAAACGGTATAGATCGCCAGCTTGTGTATAATGATCATTATGGTCATACGCTACACTATCCGCAACCCCTGAAACAGTGTAGGCAGCTTGCTTATCTTCTGCAGATTCTTTAGGGCCGCCAAAACTATTTGGTTCATAGTAAACGGAACCGCCGCCATTATTATCAAAACGCATTTGTCCATCACGTTGATAATTATTTACCTCATTTCGGGCACGGTTAATCGGTAGTAACTGATGATTAGCTCCAACACGATATCTATGTGCATCGTGATAAGCAAATAAACGTCCTTGCAGCATTTTGTCAGGGGAGACATCAATGCCCGGCACTAATGTTCCTGGTGAGAAGGTAGCTTGCTCCACTTCAGCAAAGTAGTTTTCAGGATTTTTGTTCAATACCATCCGACCTACTTCAATTAATGGATAATCCTTTTGAGACCAAACCTTTGTCACATCAAATGGATCAAAACGGTACGTATTGACATCTTCTAAAGGCATGATTTGAACATAAAGCTTCCATGCAGGGAAATCGCCTTTTTCAATCGCATTATAGAGATCCTCTGTATGATAGTCAGGATTTTCTCCTGCAAGTTTTGAGGCAACGTCTACTGCCAAGTTCTTCACACCTTGTTCTGTTTTGAAATGGTATTTAATCCAAACACCATCACCATCTGCATTTACCCATTTAAATGTATGACTTCCATATCCGTGCATATGACGGAAAGTTGCTGGAATACCACGGTCACTCATTAAAATCGTAACCTGATGCAAGGACTCAGGTGATAATGACCAGAAGTCCCAAACAGCATCTGGGTTCTTTAAGTGTGTAGCAGGATGTCTTTTTTGTGTATGAATGAAATCAGGAAACTTAATTGCATCACGAATGAAGAATACAGGTGTATTGTTTCCGACAATGTCATAGTTTCCATCTTCAGTATAAAACTTCACTGCAAATCCACGAGGATCACGTACAGTATCGGCAGATCCATTTTCACCCGCAACAGTAGAAAAGCGAATAAATAGTGGAGTCTTTTTCCCTACTTTTGATAAAAACTTTGCCTTTGTGTATTTCGTTACATCATTGGTTACTTCAAAATATCCGTGTGCCCCTGCACCTTTTGCATGAACAACTCGCTCAGGTACCCTTTCTCTGTTAAAATGGGCAAGTTTCTCAAGTAAATGAACATCCTGTATTAATGTTGGCCCACGTGATCCAGCGGTCAATGAATTTTGATTATCTCCAACCGGTGCTCCCCAACTAGTAGTAAGTTTATTTGTACTCATGTTAAAATCACCTCTTCAGATTTTTATAGCTTACTATCATTATAACTATAATAAATTAAAAATCAATATTTATTTAAAATAATTATAAACAAATATTAATTGTAAGTATAAAGACTTAATAAAGATAGGGGTTGACCTCCTATATATTTATTAAGCTTGTAATCAAAATATGATTCGAAAATGAAATTTGTAGTTGAAAAAATAGTTCATTTATTGATAATACCCATAATTTTTTTGTGCGTAACATTTTTTATTTTTTTCGATTCCGCATTTTATAGAAATGGTATAATTTTTAAAAGACTTAGATATTGAGTGAGGTGAAATCATTTGTTTGATCAATCTCCTTTTCAATGTAGGATGGAATGGGGCGCACGAGGTGCAAGAGAAGCGGCAGAACGGAATCGGTGAAGCTTGGTAATCCAACCCTTTCACCTGTTACCTTCAATCAAACTCACAAACACAAAAAATATGTTTTATGTTCTTTGAATGGTGCTCTTTGCTCATGGGTTGCCGCGAAAGTTCCTGCGCTCTTAATTGGCAGCCTATTGAATGCCTCCTCCGTCGCGACTTACGCTAGTAAGCTACAATCACAAACTAATACGGATATTACAGTAATCTCATGTGGAGAGCAGTGGGAAGATGTTTTCGATAGGGAAAATAAGCTGCGGCCTGCTATGGAGGATTATTTAGGGGCAGGGGCTATTTTATCTAAACTAAATGGAGAGAAATCTCCAGAGGCTGAGCTTTGTGCAAGTGCTTTTAAAAGTGTTGAAGAAAGAGTGCAAGATCTCATTTGGGATTGTGGAAGTGGAAGGGAATTAAGATTAAAGGGCTTTGAAAAAGATGTTCTCCATGCTGCTCAGATAGATGCTTTTAAGAATGTTCCTATTTTAACAGATTCCTATTTTATTAATGCAGAGGTGTAGGGTGGAATCGATTATAAAAGAATTGATTAAAAAAGGAATTATTGATAAAAATGTTTTAGATTTTAAGCTTTTTAATGGCGGAACATCCAGTCAAATAGGCTGCCTTCGGATGGAGGATGGCAAAAAAATTGTGGTGAAGTCTAATGTACCGAAAGTTTTAGAGGCAGAAATCTACTTTTTGAATTTTTATCAAGACGTTTCTCTTTTCCCAAAAATTATTTATGCAGATCCAGCATTTAAATATATTTTGTACACATATGTTGAGGGAGAGATGTCTGGAGACTTTCAAAGAAAAGATGCATTAAAGGATTTAGTTCATAAGGTTATTAACCATTACAAACCGGCAGAAACCCATAATATTTGGGGATTGATGGAGGAGCCTGTTAGTTCGTGGCAGGATTTTCTTTCAGCGGAGGTAGAGGTTGCGGATGAACGACTGTCCGCTATATTAAGCAAAGAGGATTATCGTCTTATTAAGTCTTTCGTTATGAATTCTAATCGAAATGAATTGGACACTCCTTATTTGCTTCATGGTGATTGTGGAGTTCATAATTTTTTATTTAAAAATAGTAACTTAATTGGAGTAATTGACCCGACTCCGATTATAGGTATGCCTATTTACGATTTAGTTTTTGCTTTTTGCTCCTCACCAATTGATTTATCTTGGGAAACGATAACAGAAGCAGCAGAGGAATTAAAATTTCCGATTATGGAAGAGAATTTGATTAAAGAAGTGATGATTGGATTATATATTCGTATTTCAAGATGCGTAGCCTATCATCCGAATGATTTACCTATGTACTTAAAAGCATGGAGTGAATGGAAAGAAATATTAAAGCGAAAAGGTGGAACATGCTGATGAATAACCTATTTGAAAAGCAACCAGTATTAGACCACAAACAATTGAGGTTATTACCGATGGAGGAAGTGCATGTAAAGGATTTGTTTGATATTAATGATCCGAGTGTATGGAATTATATGCTGCTGCAAGTGGATACTCTTGAAAAGATGCAAAATTGGGTCCATGCTGCATTGACGGGAAAAGTACATAACCAAATTTTACCTTATGTTGTACAGTTGAAGGAAACTGGAAAAATCGTAGGGACGACTCGAATTTATGGATTGGATTTTCAGAATCGTTCCTGTGAAATAGGATCAACCTGGTATGCACCTGAATTTCAAAGAAGCTTTGTTAACACAGCGTGTAAACTAACCCTGTTCCAATTTTGCTTTGAAGAACTTAACATGATCCGGGTACAGCTCAAAACCGATGAACGAAATGTACGATCCCAAAAAGCTATTGAAAGAATAGGGGCCAAAAAGGAAGGGATTCTGCGTAACGAAAGAATTTTAGAAAATGGATATATTAGAAATGCATGTGTATATTCCATTACTGCGGAGGAATGGCCAGGTGTGAAGAAGGGGTTGTTGGAGAAAGAGAAGTACTACGAAACACGATTATAGGGAGAATTTAAATGAAATTTTATATAGCTTCAAGTTTTCAAAATGTAGAGACGGTAAATGCCCTTTCTAGTAAACTTGTCGAAAATGGTTTCCAGCAAACTTATGATTGGACCCAAAATGAAAAATCTGTAGGAATAGAAGAACTTAAGGAAATTGCGATAAAAGAGAAAGAAGCTGTTATGGAATGTGAACTCTTTATTCTCCTTTTGCCGGGCGGGAAGGGAAGTCATACAGAGTTGGGAATTGCCTTGGGCTCTGGTGTAAAGAGTATCTACATATTTGCTCCGCATTCTGAAAATAAAAAGGACAGTTTAGCAACGACGTTTTATCATTTACCGGAAGTGCAGATATTTTGCGGGTCGATGGGGGAGTTTGTGGATAAGATTTTAAAGATTTTGGATAATAAAAAAAGATAACCATGAAGTTATCTTTTTTTATTAATCATAGTTCAACTGAAAAAGCGGAGGCACTATAAGTAGAGAAAAGACGTGGTTCTTTTTCACCGATTGCTACATTTTTAGTATCTGAACTCTTATCATTATTATTTTGCAAAGTTTGAGATGTAACGAATGCTCCACTCATAAGTAATGCACCTATCCCTAATGATAATATAATTTTTTTCATGATTTACCCTCCTAAATATGCGTGATTTGTTTATATGAGAAGTTGACAAGCTTATAATATTTGGTAGCATTTTTATATTTATGTAAATTTTCAAAATGGCTTGCTAAAAACTCTGCATATACTGTCAACTTTGCATAATCCTTTTGTTCCTCTAAATAGGGAATAAATTCTTCGACCATCATTTTCTCAAATTTTTCGTGTTGTTCTTCAATCATATATAAAAATGCTCTTATTTCGTGATAAAACATTACATGTTTATCTTTACCATCTAAATCAATCCATTTGAGACCTTCAGAAATTCTTTGTTTAGCTTCTTTAAAATAACCATTTTGGTAATATTCTTTAACTATAGTAGTTAGGGCCGAAAGACGGTCTTCTAATAATGATTCGTCTTCATTGATAATCATATCTAAATGATCAATTGCTAAATTAGTATCACCTTGTACGGAATACAAATAGCCAAGATTTAAGTGTGTTAATTGAATAATATCTTTATTATTTGTATGCTCAGCTAATTGTTTAGCTAATTGGTAATTTTTTATTGCCTTTTCATGATTGTGAATGCGTCTATAGGAAATACCCAGTATCAAATGGCATTCTGCACAACGTGAAAAATGATAAATCTGTCTATATAAGTCCAAAGCTTTATATGCGGCTCTTAATGCTAACGATGTAATCCTTAACTTACTATATGTTAGTGCTAATGAGTATTCCAAATCAGCATTTTCTTCTTCGGAAACATCAAGATGTGCTATAAAATCTTCAGATAAAGTATAAAATTTAAGAGCCTCATTATAATCTTCTTTTAAATAATAGTAGTTCCCATTAAATTTATTCCAAAAATACTTTTGCTCAGTTGTAAAAGTATTGCTGAAATCTTTTAAATGATTAATTTGTTCAAATGCAGGATCTAGTTTTCCTAGTTTTAAATAGTATCTTATCAAATGAATTTTTAATAGAATTTGCAATTCAACATCTTCTATAGTATTAGTTAATTCATTTATAATGTTATACTTCTCTTTTAACTTCTCAACATCAGTACATGACAATAGCAATCGAAACCATTCGTGACATAGTGCTTTTGTTTCGTCATCGATTTGTCTGTTAATTTCTATGCCCAGCCTTAGGCAAAGGAGTTTGATGACTTCGTCGTTTGGTTCGATTTTACCGTTTTCAATTTTTGATAGGTATGAAATTGATATGATTCCTTCGGCTAGCTCTTCTTGCGTCAAGTTTTGTTTGATTCGATTCAATTTAATAATTGCACCAATGTTCATATATTAACCACCTAGAATATATTATAGCTTAAATATTATTTAAAGTGGTAATAATAAGAAAATTCCCGAGAGAAATTATTTATTTTTCATTTAAATGCTATGCAGGGAATGATATTATTCCCTGCATATGAGAAGATTGTTTCTATTAATGATAAGTAATTTAGTCTGTGTCAAAGGTCATACTGATACTTTCACTTTTTGAAGATTTGAATCTTTTTTATCATTCAGCAGAATATCAATTTTGTAAATTAAGGAATCAATGTCTCTTTTTGTAATCTTCGTTGGGGTCTTTTTCTTACGCATTATAACTCCTCCTTACAAATTTTTTTGCTGGGTATAACTTCTTATTGTTATCATAACACACTTTATAGGACAATTAACTTGGGAAAATAACATGAAATATAGAGCAAAAAATACTCATTTTCTTTCAAGTTTTCCTAAATGAAACACAAAAATCAAGAAAATAGATGACATTTTTCCTATGATTTAATGAAAGTGTAAAAAAATTAATGCAACTGTAACTTCGGTCGTATATATTTTTGCATTTTTCAATAAATGGCGTAGCCCAAATGTCTTGCGGAAAATCTTTTTTGTAGCATATAACAAATGCTATAATGTTGTATGGAATATAGGAATGGAGGATACGCTCGATGTACGACGTTCGCGAATGGCGACACGCCTTTAAGTTGGATCCTAATAAGGAAATTTCCGATAAAGATTTAGAAAAAATATGTGAATCCGGTACAAATGCCGTTATTATTGGAGGAACAGATGGTGTAACATTGGAAAATGTTCTACATTTAATGGCGCGAGTGCGGAGATACACAGTTCCATGTGTGTTGGAAATTTCTAACTTTGAATCTATTACACCTGGTTTTGACCTATATTTTATCCCATCCGTCCTAAATAGTGAAAATGTGAAATGGGTAACTGGTTTGCATCACGAAGCAGTGAAGGAATACGGAGAGTTAATGAACTGGGACGAGATATTGGTAGAAGGCTATTGTATTTTAAACAGTGACTGTAAAGCTGCAAAGCTCACGCAATCGAATACAAATTTAAGTGTAGAAGACGTAGAAGGATATGCTATGATGGCAGAAAATTTATTTAAGATGCCTATCTTCTATTTAGAATATAGCGGTTCTTACGGAGATGTAGAGGTAGTAAAAGCCGCAAAAGGCCACTTAACAAATACTAAATTGTTTTATGGCGGCGGTATTGTGTCCGAGGAGCAAGCTAAAGAAATGAGCAAGTATGCAGATGTCATTGTAGTTGGTAATATTATTTATGAGGATTTAAATCAAGCTTTAAGAACAGTGCAAGTAGTAAATGAAATATAGACTTTATTGGTTTAAAAAATATATAATAAGAACAAATGTTCTGGTGGTGAATAAGCAATGCAATTTCTAAAAGATCGCCTGCTTTCTGGATTAAATCCTGAGCAACAAGAAGCGGTGAAAACAACGGACGGCCCCCTTTTAATTATGGCAGGTGCGGGAAGTGGTAAAACACGTGTGTTAACTCATCGTGTCGCTTATTTAATGGTGGAAAAGGGAGTCAATCCTTATAATATCTTGGCTATTACCTTCACCAATAAGGCTGCACGTGAGATGAAGGAACGGATTGAAAAAATTATGGGTGGTGCAGCAGAAGAAGTTTGGATATCCACTTTTCACTCTATGTGTGTAAGAATTCTGAGACGAGATATTGATCGGATTGGGATAAATCGCAATTTTACCATTTTAGATCCTACCGATCAGCAATCAGTTATTAAGGGGATTTTGAAGGATAAAAATATTGATCCGAAAAAATTCGAGCCTCGGGCTATTCTTGGTACCATAAGCAGTGCAAAAAATGAATTAGTAACTCCTGAGGAGTATTCGAAGCTTGTTGGGGGTTTTTACGAACAAGTTGTGAGTGACGTTTACGAAGAGTATCAAAGACGTCTCCGCAAAAATCAAGCGCTTGACTTTGATGATCTCATTATGATGACGATTCATCTATTTCAGCGTGTGCCGGAAACATTGGAATTTTATCAGAGAAAATTTCAATACATTCATGTAGATGAGTATCAAGATACAAATAGGGCTCAATATATGCTTGTTAAAATGCTCGCATCCCGATTCCAAAACATTTGTGTCGTTGGGGATTCAGACCAATCCATCTATCGCTGGCGCGGTGCAGACATCGCGAATATCCTCTCTTTTGAGAAAGATTATCCTCGTGCAAAGGTTATCATGCTTGAGCAAAATTACCGTTCTACCAAGAGAATTCTTCATGCAGCAAATGAAGTAATTAAAAATAATGCAAACAGAAAACCGAAAAAATTATGGACGGAAAACGCCGAAGGGCAAAAAATCAGCTATTACCGAGCAGACAGTGAACAATCCGAAGCACAATTTGTGGCGGGGAAAATTAAAGAAATGGTGGATTCAGGAGATCGTAAATTCTCCGACATCGCGATTCTTTACCGTACAAACGCCCAATCACGTGTAATGGAAGAGGTTTTACTGAAATCTAATATTGATTATCACATTGTTGGCGGAATTAAATTCTATGATCGTAAAGAGATTAAGGATATTCTTGCTTACTTGCGTCTAGTGGCTAACCCAGATGATGATATTAGCTTACAGCGGGTCATCAATGTACCAAAGCGCGGAATTGGTTCTACCTCACTAGATAAAATTGCTCGTTATGCTGCAGATAATGATATTTCTATTTATGCAGCATTGAAGGAAATTGATTTTATAGGCGTAAGCCCGAAAATTGCCAAAGCTGCATATGAGTTCTATGAATTAATCAGAAACTATACTCAAATGCAGGAATATTTATCGGTTACGGAACTTGTAGACGAAATTTTAGATAAATCTGGCTACCGCGAAATGCTAAAAGCGGAAAAATCATTAGAAGCACAAAGCAGACTTGAAAATATCGATGAATTTTTATCCGTTACCAAAAGCTTTGAGGAAGGCAGTGAGGATAAAAGCTTAGTTGCTTTTTTAACAGATCTTGCATTAGTGGCAGATATTGATCGGTTAGATGAAAAAGAAGAAAACAACAATGATGCGATTGTTTTAATGACATTACATTCAGCAAAGGGATTGGAATTCCCAGTTGTCTTTTTAATTGGACTCGAGGAAGGGGTTTTTCCGCATAGCCGTTCTTTAATGGAAGAGGCTGAGATGGAAGAGGAAAGACGCCTTGCTTATGTAGGAATTACCCGTGCAGAACAAGAATTATTTTTAACCAATGCCGCTATGCGAACATTGTTTGGCCGGACAAATATGAACCCTGTTTCCCGATTTATTAACGAAATTCCGGAAGATCTTCTTGAAGGCTTGAATAAAGAAGTAAAACCACAAACTAGCCCATTCGGCTCCGGGCAAAAAAGACCTGTCAGTCGTCCGGTGTCACGACCAATTCCAACAAGTACTGGTGCAAATGATTTGGAATGGAAGGTTGGCGATAAGGCTGAGCATAAGAAATGGGGAATTGGAACGGTTGTCAGTGTGAAAGGCAAAGATAAATCGATAGAGCTTGATATTGCTTTTCCGAGTCCTGTCGGTATCAAACGATTACTCGCAGAATTTGCGCCAATTCAAAAAGTATAATATTGGAATGATGACAAGGGGCTGTAGCTATGGATAAACAAACTGCGGAGCAGCAGGTAAAGGAACTTCATCGTCTCTTAACTCAATATAATTATGAGTATCATGTGTTGGACAACCCATCAGTTCCTGATGCGGAATATGATCGTCTTATGAGAGAACTGCTTGAAATTGAAAAAGCGTTCCCTGATTTAGTAACTCCTGATTCGCCTTCACAGCGGGTAGGTGGTGAGATTCTTTCCGCCTTTGATAAGGTAGTACATCAAATCCCGATGCTAAGTCTTGGAAATGCCTTTAATGAGGGGGATCTCCGTGACTTTGACCGCCGTGTAAAACAAACCGTTGGGGACGATGTGGAGTATGTATGTGAATTGAAAATCGATGGGCTGGCTATTTCTCTTAGGTATGAACAAGGCTTATTTCGTCAAGGGTCTACAAGGGGCGATGGAACGATAGGAGAGGATATTACTTCCAATCTTAGAACGATACGCTCGATTCCTCTCCGTCTTCATGAACCAATGTCGATTGAAGTTCGTGGTGAGGCATATATGCCAAAGAAATCCTTTGAAAATTTAAATCGACAAAAGGAAGAGAACGGAGAAGAGCCATTTGCAAACCCAAGAAATGCAGCAGCAGGTTCTTTAAGGCAACTTGATCCGAAAATAGCAGCATCAAGAAATTTAGATATTTTCTTATATGCAATTGGCGATTTCACAGAAACAGGTGTGACAACTCATAGCAATGGGTTGGATCTTTTGGAGAAGCTTGGGTTCAAAGTGAATAAAGAACGAGAAAAGTGTTCCAATATTGATGAGGTCATCGAATATGTGAAAAAGTGGACAGAAAGGCGTCCTAATCTTCCGTATGAAATTGATGGAATTGTTATCAAAGTAAACTCTCTAGAACAGCAGCAAGAGCTTGGAACTACTGCAAAAAGTCCGAGATGGGCAATTGCCTACAAATTCCCAGCTGAAGAAGTAGTAACAAAGCTGCTCGATATAGAATTAAGTGTGGGAAGAACCGGTGTTATTACACCAACAGCGATTCTTGAGCCAGTGAAAGTAGCAGGAACAACGGTAAAACGCGCATCTCTTCATAATGAAGATTTAATTCGTGAAAAAGATATCATGCTCGGCGATCATGTTGTGGTCAAAAAAGCAGGCGATATCATCCCTGAAGTAGTGAATGTTCTAGCAGAACGCAGAACAGGTGAGGAAAGGCAGTTTTCTATGCCAACACATTGTCCGGAATGTGAAAGTGAGTTAGTGCGTTTAGAAGGAGAAGTGGCATTACGCTGCATTAATCCGAAGTGTCCTGCTCAAATCCGGGAAGGCCTAATTCATTTTGTTTCACGAGATGCAATGAACATAGATGGATTAGGGGAAAAGGTTATTAGTCAGTTATTTAGCCATGAATTAATTCAGGACGTGGCAGATATTTATGGTTTACAAAAGGATCAGCTCCTTGCATTAGAAAGAATGGGAGAGAAATCCGTTACAAACCTACTTGATGCGATTGAAAAGTCCAAAGAAAATTCATTGGAAAGACTGTTATTTGGATTGGGGATTCGCCATGTTGGAGCAAAAGCTGCTAAAACACTGGCCCAGCGTTTTGATACGTTGGATCAATTAATGTCTGCAACCAAGGAAGAACTGACAGGTGTTCAGGATATCGGAGAAAAAATGGCTGACTCCATCTACACGTATTTTGAAAACGAGGATGCTCGTGAATTAATAGATGAATTAAAGGCTGCTGGTTTAAATATGACCTATCTAGGGCCAAAACCAGTTGATGCTAAAAATATTGATTCCAGTTTAGCGGGAAAAACGGTCGTATTAACCGGAAAACTGGAAAAGATGAACCGTAATGAAGCGAAGGAAAAGCTTGAAGCCCTGGGTGCCAGTGTTACTGGAAGTGTCAGCAAGAAAACGGATATTGTTATCGCAGGCGTTGATGCCGGGTCAAAATTAGCGAAGGCAGAGGAACTTGGTATAGAAATTTGGGACGAAGAAAAAATGCTGCAAGAATTTGGGCAGTGAGTTGAAACATTTCTTATGCTAAAGTAGTCTTAATAAGAGGATAAGAAAGTATAAAATTTTTAATCATATAAGATATTTAACAAGTTAAGTCTATGTCTAGCTCTAGGTGAAATTTGCACTTCCATTTCAATAGCGCCTATGGCTAGCGGATTTCTAAATAGTTTTATACTACTTTGCAAAATAGAAAATAAGTGTGAACGGGCACTTATTTATGAAATAAAGGTGGCATTTTCATGAAAAAGTGGTTACCGGTGCTCCTAACTGTCATTTTAACGGCGGGTTGTGCGCCCCATTTTAGTAAGCAGGATCAAATTGTACAAAAGAAAAACGATAAAAAGGAAACAGCGATAGTTCCAAATTATCAAATTTCCAATCAATATTACCGAACTATTCTTCCATTTAAGCCAAGTAAATCAAGAGGACTAACGGTAAGCAATTTAAATACTCGCTATGATATAGATGAGTTTGAAACAGGTCTAATGCGTGTGGCTCAGAAACAATATTCACCAAATGATTATTTGTTTCAGGAAGGCCAATATTTAGATAAGAATACAGTTGTTTCTTGGCTTAATCGGAAATATACAGCTAGTCAATTAAAAGCGCAAAAATTAAAGCCGGCCGATAATCTTGGATTAAATCCAGTTGCAAGCGGCAAGGATGCTGCAAGTACACCAATTTACTTAGCACATATTTTAGAACAGGATTATTTAATTAAGAGTAATAAAAATACAGTTAAGCTTGGTGGAGTAGTAATTGGACTTGCCTTGAATTCTGTCTACTATTATCAAAAACAGCAATATGGTGCTACTTATGATAAAACGATTAGCCATGCGCAAGTAGCGAGTCATGGAAAAAGTATTGCTCAGGAAGTAATTAAAAGGCTTCGCAATATTAGTGGATTGAAAAATGTACCAATTACAATTGCTCTATATGAGCAAAAGGGAACAGATTCTGTCGTTCCTGGGAACTTTTTTGCCTATACAACGGTATCTAATGGAAGCACATCTATCGATAATTGGAAAACGGTAAATGAAAAGTATTACTTGTTTCCATCAGATCAAGCGACGAAGGATTATCGTGATGACTCTCAATCATTTAGTAATTTTAAAGACGATGTGGAAAAATACTTTCCAAATTATAATGGTGTAGTTGGCCGTGGACTGTATGAAGATGGGCAATTAACGAAATTAAACATCGAAATCCCGATGCAGTTTTACGGACAATCTGAAGTAGTTGGCTTTACCCAGTATGTTGCTGGAATAGTAAGTGACTTTCCAGATCATATATCTTTAGAGATTAGTGTAACTTCCGTAAATGGTCCAAAAGCACTTATTGTCCGAGAACCGGGTGAGAAAGAACCATTTGTTCATATTTACGATTAGTAAGAAAGCTGCTGACAATAAATTGTCGGCAGCTTTTATTATTGTCTAGGGAAAACATTGTGTGTTGAAAGGGAATCAAGAGGGATTTGTGCCTAAATCAGGGGGGATTTACTGTGATGGAATGTTAAATTAAGCGAGCAGTTTCGCTTATCAATTGTAAAGGAACTTGGCCGTTTAGTAATCTCGATAAATGTCGAAAGAACACGAGCGAAAATATAGAAATAAAGGTTCCTTTTTTGATTTTCTGTTATATAATACATTTAAGTTTAATAGTCTGTATTATAACATGTAAGAGGTGATGAAATGAGCACACAAACAAGCGGAATAACAGTAATAGGGCAAATGAAGCCTGGGTTTGAACAAATACTTACTCCGGCAGCATTGCATTTTATTGAACAGCTTGAAAGACATTTTGGTGAAAAAAGAAGGAGACTGTTACAGTACAGAATACAAAGACAAAAGGAAATCGATCAAGGAACCCTTCCTCACTTTTTGCCGGAAACAAAGCATATTCGTGAGGGGGAATGGACAATTTCGCCATTGCCAGATGATTTGCGAGATCGCCGCGTGGAAATTACCGGCCCTGTTGACCGTAAAATGGTTATTAATGCACTAAACTCCGGAGCGAATGTATTCATGGCATGCTTTGAAGATGCAACATCACCTACTTGGGACAATGTAGTTGAAGGACAAATTAATTTAAATGATGCTGTAAATAAGACGATATCCTATGAAGGTCAAAATGGGAAAAAATATGAATTGAATAAGAAAATAGCTGTATTAGTAGTTCGACCGCGCGGATGGCATCTGGAGGAAAAACATGTGCTAATCGATGGAAAGCCGATTTCCGCAAGTCTTTTTGACTTTGGTTTATATTTTTTTCATAATGCTGCCCGTCTGACACAAAATGGAACGGGGCCATATTTTTATTTACCAAAACTGGAAGGTCACCTCGAAGCAAGGCTTTGGAATGATATTTTCTCCTTTTCGCAAAAATATATTGGAATTCCAAAAGGAACGATTAAAGCGACTGTATTAATTGAAACCATTATGGCTGCATTTGAAATGGATGAGATTTTATATGAATTGAAGGATCATTCAGCGGGTTTAAATTGCGGGCGTTGGGACTATATTTTCAGTTTTATCAAGAGACTGCGGAATCATGAAAATGTGATTTTACCGGATCGATATTTTGTAACCATGACCGTTCCGTTTATGAGGTCGTATTCACTATTAACCATTCAAACCTGTCATCGCAGGAAAGCACCTGCTATTGGCGGAATGGCAGCGCAAATTCCGGTGAAAAATGATCAGAGGAAAAATGAGGAAGCATTTGCAAAGGTAAGAGCGGATAAAGAAAGAGAAGCACGCGACGGTCACGACGGAACTTGGGTGGCACATCCGGGGCTAGTACCTATTGCAATGGAAGTCTTCAATCGCGAAATGCCGACACCAAACCAGATCCATACATCGAAACAGCAGCATATTCAAATCAAAGAATCTGATTTATTAGAAATTCCTGGTGGAGTCATTACAGAGGAGGGAGTAAGGCAAAACATAAGTGTCGGAATTCGATATATCGAATCATGGTTGAGTGGAAAGGGCGCGGCACCTCTTGACCATTTAATGGAGGATGCGGCAACAGCAGAAATTTCCCGAGCACAAGTTTGGCAATGGATACGTCATCCGAAAGGTGTTTTAGAGGATGGACGGAAAATAACGATGGAAATGTATCAGGAATTAAAAGCAGAAGAGTTAGAAAAAATTCACTGTGTTGTTGGTGAAAAAGAGTATAGAACTAGACGATATGAAGAAGCTGTGCATTTATTTGATAGGCTAATCCAGGATGGGAATTTTATAGAGTTTTTAACATTACCAGGTTACGAGATTTTGTGAGGAGGATGGTTAAGAATGAAAGAGAGAGTAATGAAGCTGCAAAACGAATGGGAATTAGCAGAGAGATGGAAGGGTGTTACTAGAACTTATAGTGCTGAAGAGGTCATTAAGTTAAGGGGCTCCATCGATATTGAGTATACTTTGGCACGGCGCGGTTCGGAAAAACTGTGGGAAATACTGCATACGGAGGATTATGTTCCTGCACTAGGCGCTTTAACGGGTAATCAGGCGGTTCAGCAGGTAAAGGCTGGGCTTAAAGCAATTTATCTTAGCGGCTGGCAGGTGGCAGCTGATGCAAACTTAGCAGGTCATATGTATCCGGATCAAAGTCTATATCCAGCAAATAGCGTCCCACATGTGGTAAAGCGGATCAATCAGGCGCTGCAACGTGCAGATCAAATTGAGCACGTAGAGGGCAACACGAAAATGGATTGGTTTGTCCCGATTGTTGCCGATGCGGAAGCAGGATTTGGCGGTCAGTTAAATGTGTTTGAATTAATGAAAGCGATGATTGAAGCGGGTGCAGCAGGGGTTCATTTTGAGGACCAACTTTCCTCTGAGAAGAAATGCGGTCATCTAGGCGGAAAGGTTTTACTTCCGACACAAACAGCCATTCGAAACCTAATTTCTGCTCGCCTTGCTGCAGATGTGATGGGTGTTCCAACGGTATTAATTGCACGGACAGATGCAAATGCCGCCGACTTAATTACGAGTGATGTGGACCCATATGACGCACGCTTTATTACTGGTGAAAGAACACCTGAAGGTTTTTACCGTACAAGGGCAGGGATTGACCAAGCGATTTCCAGGGGATTAGCTTACGCCCCTTATGCGGATCTTATTTGGTGTGAAACATCGGAGCCGAACCTTGCAGAAGCGAAGCGATTTGCGGAGGCAATTCATGAAAAGTTTCCAGAAAAACTATTAGCCTATAATTGTTCACCGTCTTTCAACTGGAAAAAGAAATTAAGCGAAGAAACGATTGCATCTTTCCAAACAGAACTCGGAAAAATGGGCTACAAATTCCAATTTGTCACTTTAGCAGGATTCCATGCCTTGAACAATAGCATGTTCGAACTTGCGAAAGGATATAAAGAAAGAGGGATGTCGGCATATTCGGAGCTTCAACAAGCGGAATTCTCTAATGAACGATTCGGGTACACTGCGACGCGTCATCAAAGAGAAGTGGGTACCGGATATTTCGATGAAGTGTCCATCATAATTTCTGGAGGAGAGTCTTCCACAACGGCACTAAAAGGGTCAACCGAGGAAGAACAGTTTTCAAGTCTATAATCTTAAAAAATTCATCCTTTAGCAGGATGAATTTTTTCTTTTAAACATGCAAAATAGTTAAGAGAGTAAATATACATAATTTTTTAATATTTTCTAGCAATAGGAAACTAATCCTTGTAAAATAGGAGATAAAATACAGAAATTGAAAAGAGGTGGACTATTTGAATTTAGAGAATGACTGGAATGAGAGAAAGGCGATTCAATTACGAATGCTCCAGTTGCAAGAGGATTCACAGGCTATTCGTGCGGAATATGAAAGATTATTTAATCGGTTGCGAGAATTAGATTCTCAGGAAAAAACAGTCTCAAATTTTCAGGAAAACGAAAAAATGAATAATATTTTTTCAAAAGACAAGGAACCTCAATTGGAATTAAAGATGAACAAGAATGACGACGACATCTTCTCTAGAATTGAAGAAATAAAAAGAAGTATAAGCGGTCAAGGTTCGTTATCTAATATAAATGGACAAAAACAAGATGCCTCTATGGTTCAAGAGGAGGTTGCAGCAACGAAAATCAACTTCTCCTCAAAAGTGCTTAAGAAAAGGGTAACTGCAGCGGAAATTTTAAATAAACCGCCAAGTAAAGAAAAGTCGAATTATAAGGATTACCTTATTTTGTCTCATTTAAAATTAAAAAGAAAGCTAAGAAGCTCGGAAATTAAAGAGCTCTTAAGTGAACATTCCTTAAATGTTAAAAACACAACCGTTTTATTAAAAAATTTAATGGACAAATATTCCGAAATCACAAAAGCCGGACATGGAATCTATCAATGGAGAGAACAATAATCATTTTTAAACAGCTTACTGATTTTTAGGAGCTGTTTCTTTTCTTTTATTTTATTTAAGGGGTAATTAAGGAAAGAACCTTCTTTTTAAAAGGCCCTTTTCTTAAACATTGGTGTGTTTTTTATGAAAATCCCAATTAATTTTTAATGGATGCAATATTAAGTAAGGATGTCGGAAACTATACCGTTTTAGTATTTTGCACAATGAACGAAAAGCAACAATGTGTACAAAAACAGCCTCTTAAAAAAGAGGCGTCCATCTTATTATTACTTAGTACTCACATTTCATTGGTCTTAACTTTTTCCGGTGTAGATGATGGTCGACTTACTTTTTCCACTATAAATCCTGCCACTCCTCCTGCAATCGCGGGAATAACCCAGCCTAGTCCCACAGATGCTAAAGGAAAATGCCCAAAAAATGATTCAATAAGGCTCCATTTTAGGCCAAACATTTGTAGTCCATCATTCACGCTTACAATCCCAGTTAGAAGCATGGCGCCTGCATAAACTTTACGAGACCCTCCAAAGAAACGATGGAAGAATGCCAAAGTAACAAGTACGATCGTTAACGGGTAAGCCATGACAAGAAATGGAACGGACACAGAAATGATTTCGTTTAATCCTAGATTTGCTATCAGGAAGCTTACTAGTGTAGTAAGGGTAACGACAACTCGGTAACTGACTTTAGATACAATTTTGGAAAAATACTGTCCGCATGCAATGGTTAATCCTACACAAGTGGTAAAGCAGGCAAGGGTGAAAATACCGCCAAGTAGAACTTTACCGGCATTGCCTAATAGAATGGTAGAAGCCTTTGATAAAATAGCAGTACCATTATCAAACGTTCCGTAGCCTGCCATTTTTGCCCCCAGAAAGCCAATCGTAACATAGACTAGGGCGAGAGCTATTCCAGCAACAAAACCGGCTTTAATCGTATATTGGGTTAATTTCCTTTTATCCTGTACTCCTTTTTGTTTTAAAGTGGTTAAAATAACAATTCCAAACGCAAGTGCTGCCAGTGCATCCATCGTAGAATAGCCATCTATAAATCCTTTAAATAACGAAGCAGATTGATAATTTTCAGTCGGTGCCTTTAATGGCTGATTAAGTTTTACGAATCCAGTTACACAAAGGACAACGATGGATACTAAAAGAACAGGGGTAATAATACGTCCCATGTAATCTACCACTTTGGTTGGATTTAAGCTTAGTAAATAGACTAATAAAAAGAATACAAAGGTAAATCCGAATAAAAGAATAGATTGGTTTAAAGATACACTTCCAATAAAGGGTTTAATACCCATTTCAAATGCCACATTGGCATTTCGGGGGATGCCGAAGAAAGGCCCGATGGATAAATAAACTACAATGGTAAAAATGACCCCGAACCACGGATGGACGCGACTGCCTAGCGTATTCACACCATCCTTGACTCTTGCGATTGCAATCAGAACAATAAGCGGCAATCCTACTCCAGTTAGAATGAAGCCAATAATAGCGGGCCAAAAGGATGTTCCTGCCCCCATTCCTAAATACGGTGGGAAGATAAGATTACCAGCTCCGAAAAACATCGAAAAAAGCATTAGTCCTACGAAAAAAGTATCCTTCTTGTTCATAATATCTCTCCTGTTCTCTATGATGTTTACAAGAATTGCTCTGATTTCAATATGTTATTGCAAATAGCATACTTCCCAGAGTGGAAAATAAAAAAGCCCGCCCCCAATGAAGGGACGAGCTAGCTCGCGTTACCACCCTACTTCCGAAATAGGCAAAAACCTATACGGCTCTCGATCAACGTACTATCATACGCGGTCCATGTTAACGGTGGACTTTTCCGGCAAAAGCTTACTTTGGTGTTTGGTGAACAATAGAATTTAGACCGAGGGGTAACCCTTTAAAAAATATTGTCCACATCTAGCAGCAGCGCCTATCGGCTTGCGCATTTGTATTTTTCAGCTTTGCATCTCAGAGATGATTTTCACCCGTATCCTGACATCGGCTTTCACCACCCGCCGACTCTCTTTAGTGCAAGACATACGTACTACTCTTCTCGTCATTGATGTTATAAAAATCAGAATTAATTGTAATATAGTCATTATATTATTTTCTAATAGTTTTTCAACCCCTAAATTTTGCATAGAACCTATAGAAATCGTTTACAAGTATGATATTACAATAAGAAAAAATTATAAAACTATTTAATAGAAAATATTTAATTGCCGACGTATTTTAATTTGTTATAATATTTCTAACAATATTCGAGGAGGAAAAGTAAATGTCAAAAAATCAAACAAGATTACTAAATCAAGAAGCGGGAGTGAATCATTTTTAATTGAATAATAAACACTCCTGCTTCTTCTTCATCAAAAACAAACAAATTTTGATTGAAGTGGGAGAAAATAATGAAAAAGAATACAATTGCAAAGCATAATATAAAGGTTTTATTTTGGGCTCAGTTCTTTTCAACAATGAGTTTTTTACAGCCTGTATTGACGCTTTTTTATATGGAAAGAGGGCTTAGTGAAAAAGAGATTTTGATTGTGTTAATGTGCTGGAGCGGGGCTGTTATGCTCGGTGAAGTGCCTTCCGGTGTTTTTGCGGATCGCTTCGGGGCAAAGAAGTCCTTTTTAACTGGTGCGCTAATTAACATTGCAAGCTATAGTTTATTGTTTTTTGCACATGAGCCATGGGTTTTCTTTTTATATAGTGCGTTAAATGGCTTTTCTGTTACTTTCTTTTCGGGAGCAGATGAGGCGTTGA
Organism: Margalitia sp. FSL K6-0131; assembly: GCF_038008735.1. Classification (NCBI taxonomy): domain Bacteria; kingdom Bacillati; phylum Bacillota; class Bacilli; order Caryophanales; family Bacillaceae; genus Heyndrickxia; species Margalitia sp. FSL K6-0131. The sequence continues at coordinate 5,068,307 of NZ_JBBOZS010000001.1, read as the reverse complement.
TTTATGAATCCTTAAAGGAAAGTGATGAACAGCATTTAATGGATCGTGCAATGGGGAAAATTCAGTCTGCAGGATTTATTTCCGCAATGATGGCTGTCCTTTTCGGAGCATATATTGCCAAGGATTTAAAAGAAGCCCAGTTCCAGCTTTTAATAGCTTTAGGCATTGTCTTCTATACCATTCAGCTGTTTTTACTATTTTGGATTAAGAATCCGAGCTCTTTTACGGCATACAGAGAAAACCCTTTTCAACAAGTAACGGAAGGTTTAAAAGTAATTAAAGAAGCCCCCCAGCTGTTAAGCATGTTTTTAAATGTGACGTTGGTGTTTATTCCAGCAAGTGCAGTGTATGAGAATTTCAATCAGCCATTGTTTACGCACGCTGGCTTACCGGTATATCTAATCGGAATTGTGTACGCGATTGCTGCGATTGTTGGCTATTTTGCCTCTAATTCTGTTGGTTGGCTTTGTGAGCGATTTTCCAGAATCCTATTGCTGAATATTACTGGAGCGTTAGCAGTAGTTGGTCTATTATTATCTGCAATATACGGTCAAACACTTTGGATTGTTTTGGGAGCATTCTTTATTTTAAAATTGGTTCGCGCGGTCAGATACCCTATTTATTCACAGTTAAGTAACGATATTATTCCGTCCGAGGTAAGGGCAACAACGATATCTTTGCTTTCAATCTTAGATTCAGTTTGTGATTTGATTGTTTTTGGAATTATTTCCGCCATTGCGATAAAAGGGTTAATCGGTATTTTCATTGGCTGTGCAACACTTGCTTTAATAGGGACATTGCTCCCGATAAAAACAATTAAGACGAAGGTAAAATTAGAAAATAGTTAAGGGTAGAAGGGACAAGTCGAAAAGACTTGTCCTTGCCTATTTGCGCACGATTCTGCTATTATCAGTACAAAAGCGGAAGCGCCGTAGTTCTAGCGTACGGATTTCGTAGTCTTCGACGCAAGATTTAGGAAACACGGCGAGGGAAGAGTAGATGTTGACTTACCGTAGGGAGGAGACGTAGAAATCCGCTAGCCGATAGGCGCTGTAGCTAGACATAGACAGCTTTTATAAAAGGTTATCCATATTGTGAAATTTTATCTTTTTAAAGCAAATTAAATTATTATCGCGAGGTGACGCCACGATGTCAAGGATTTCAAAGGAACAGGTTTATCATGTTGCAAATTTAGCGCGACTGGAGATAAATGATCAGGAAGCAGAAAAATTCACAAAGCAATTAGATGATATTATTAATCTGGCAGAATTGCTGAATGAAGTGGATACATCGAATATCAAACCAACCTCTCACGTATTAAATATTCAAAACGTAATGCGCGAAGATGTGGCAGAAGAAGGTTTGCCGCGCGAGGAAGTATTGAAGAATGCACCGGATCATAAGGATGGTCAAATACGAGTGCCATCTATAATTGAATAAGGAGGGGAATAGTGTGTCTCTTTTTGAACATAAGATTTCTGAGCTGCATGAATTTATACATAAAAAAGAAGTCAAAATCTCCGAATTGGTAGATGAATCGTTTAAACGAATTGGGGAAGTAGAAGAAAAGGTCCAAGCATTTTTAACATTAGATGAGGAAAATGCACGAGAAAAAGCGAAACAATTAGATGACAAAATTGGTACAGAAGAATCCAACCATCCACTATTTGGATTGCCGATTGGTATTAAAGACAATATTGTCACGAAGGGATTGCGCACAACCTGTGCGAGTAAAATTCTTGAAAACTTCGATCCTATTTATGATGCGACTGTTATAGGTAAGTTACATAAAAGCGGAACTATTACGATTGGAAAATTGAATATGGACGAGTTTGCAATGGGGTCGTCAACAGAAAACTCGGGCTTCCATAAAACATTTAATCCATGGAATTTAGATGCAGTACCAGGTGGCTCCTCCGGTGGTTCGGCGGCGGCGGTTGCTGCGGGTGAGGTTCCATTTTCATTAGGGTCTGATACTGGGGGATCCATTCGCCAGCCGGCAGCTTTTTGTGGGGTAGTAGGATTAAAGCCTACATACGGACGTGTTTCACGTTTTGGTCTTGTTGCCTTTGCATCATCATTTGATCAAATTGGACCTATTACGAGAACAGTGGAAGACAATGCATATCTTTTACAAGCCATTTCTGGTGTTGATCCGCATGATGCTACATCTGCAAATGTAGAGGTGCCAAATTACCTTCAAGCTCTTACTGGTGATGTAAAAGGGTTGAAAATCGCGGTACCGAAGGAGTATTTAAATGAGGGAGTAAGCCCAGAGGTTCGGGAATCTGTGCTGGCTTCTTTAAAGGTTCTTGAAGGCCTTGGGGCAACATGGGAAGAAGTATCCCTGCCTCATTCTAAATATGGAGTAGCAGCATATTACCTTTTATCTTCATCCGAAGCATCTTCTAACTTGTCTCGTTTTGACGGGGTGCGTTACGGATACCGAACTCCAAATGCCGAGAACTTAATGGAGCTTTATAAAAAGACGCGTTCTGAAGGCTTTGGGGAGGAAGTAAAACGCCGGATTATGCTTGGAACCTTTGCTTTAAGCTCTGGCTACTATGATGCTTACTATAAAAAAGCACAACAGGTTCGTACATTGATTAAAAAGGATTTTGATGATGTTTTTGCAAAATACGATGTCATCATAGGACCAACAGCTCCAACTCCTGCCTTTAAAATTGGGGAAAAAATTGATGATCCTTTAACGATGTACGCAGAGGATTTATTAACCATCCCTGTGAATCTTGCCGGTGTTCCGGGAATTTCTATTCCATGCGGATTTGCGAACGGCTTGCCAATGGGCTTGCAAATCATTGGAAAACATTTTGATGAAAGCACTGTCTATCGTGTTGCCCATGCTTTTGAGCAAGCAACGACTTATCATACACAAAAACCGCAGCTGTAAGGGGTGAAAAAAATGAACTATGAAACGGTAATCGGACTCGAAGTCCATGTGGAATTGAAAACAAATTCAAAGATCTTTTCTTCAGCACCAGCTCATTTTGGTGCGGAGCCAAATACAAATACGACGGTTGTTGACCTTGGTTATCCAGGTGTTTTACCGGTATTGAATAAACGTGCAATTGAATTTGGTATGAAAGCTGCGATGGCGTTAAACTGCCAAATTGCAACGGAAACAAAATTTGATCGCAAAAACTATTTTTATCCGGATAATCCAAAGGCATACCAAATTTCCCAATTTGATCATCCAATCGGGGAGCATGGTTGGATTGAAATTGAAGTCGATGGGTATAAAAAGAAAATTGGTATTACCCGCATTCATTTAGAAGAGGATGCAGGAAAGCTAATGCATACTGGTGATGGATATTCCCTTGTAGATTATAACCGACAAGGAACACCATTAATTGAGATTGTATCTGAACCAGATATCCGCACACCGAATGAAGCATATGCCTACCTGGAAAAGTTGAAATCTATCATACAATATACTGGTGTTTCAGATTGTAAGATGGAAGAAGGCTCTTTACGTTGTGATGCGAATATTTCCTTACGACCAGAGGGACAGGCGGAGTTTGGAACAAAAACAGAATTGAAAAACTTAAACTCCTTCAACTTTGTTCGGAAAGGATTAGAGTTTGAACAACAACGCCAAGAGGAAGTTCTTCGTTCCGGCGGTGTGATTGAACAAGAAACACGCCGTTTTGACGAAGCAACGGGCCATACTCTATTGATGCGAGTTAAAGAGGGTTCTGACGATTATCGCTATTTCCCAGAGCCGGACTTAGTCCCAATTTTTATCGATGAAGAGTGGAAAAATAGAGTTCGTGCAGAAATACCAGAGCTTCCGGACGAGCGCAAAAAGCGCTATGTAGAAGAGCTTGGTTTGCCTGCTTATGATGCGGGTGTTTTAACGGTGACAAAGGAAATGGCTGATTTCTTCGAAGCGACCGTTGCAGCAGGAAGTGAAGCAAAACAAGCATCAAACTGGATGATGGGTGAACTATCTGCTTATTTGAACGCAGAGCAAAAAGAGCTTCATGAAATACCACTGACACCGGAAAGTCTTGCAGGTATGATTAAGCTTATTGAAAATGGAACGATCTCTTCGAAAATTGCGAAGACCGTATTCAAGGAACTGGTGGAAAACGGTGGAGATCCAGCACAAATCGTAAAGGAAAAGGGACTTGTTCAAATCTCTGACGAAGGTGCCCTTTTGAAAATCATTACGGAAATTTTAGATTCGAATCAGCAATCTATTGATGATTATAAGAACGGTAAAGCGAAAGCAGTTGGTTACCTGGTTGGTCAAGTAATGAAAGCAACTAAAGGTCAAGCGAACCCGCCAATGGTAAATAAATTATTGGTGCAGGAATTGAATAAACGATAGGTATAATGCGAGGTAGATTCCAAGGAATCTACCTCGTTTAACGTATAGAAAAGTTGATAAGGAAACCGCTGAACTTCGACAATATCCCAATAGTAACAGAATTTTGTCGAAAATTAGTCATGCACTTCTAAGTTAATTTTAATCTTCAAGTGGTAAAAAGAAGATGTAAATAAATTTAAGGGTGTGAGTACAAACAATGTGTAAAGGTCAATTTAATTTTACCCAAACATGCGCATATTGTTTGAGAAAAACAGGTGAGGGAATTGATTTTGTATTACCTGTTTATGACTGGAAAAGTGACAAGCTACTTGGTTACTTCTGTAAAGAGCATTATTTAAAAGTGAAAAGTCAAAACATGATTCAATATAATAAAGCAAATTAAATTCGTCTATAAATGAAAAGTGAAATTTCTGCAATTGTCTATTATAATGAAAAAAAGGAGTGATCGACATGACTAGTTTAAATGAATGGTTTGAAAAAGGAATGACCTCCAAGGAATATATCGAATCTATGAAGGTGCACAAAGAAAATTTATTATCTATTTATGAGGGCTTCCGTCTGCCTAAGGAAGATGAGCCTTTTTTCAAAGCACTCAGTGAAAAAGGTTTAAGAGCCATTGTTATTACAGAGGATTGGTGCGGAGATGCAATGGTAAATACACCAATTCTTTTAAGACTTGCGGAAGCAACAAATATTGATGTACATATGGTATTAAGAGATCAAAATTTAGAACTGATGGATCAATATTTAACTAATGGAACAGCTCGTTCGATTCCAATTTTTATTTTTATTGATAAAAAGGGTGTAGAAGTAGCAAAATGGGGCCCTCGCGCACCGAAAGTTCAAGAGATGGTGACAGAAATGCGCTCTGGGTTACCGCCAAAAGAAGATCCAAGCTTCGATGAAAAACAAAAAGAAGTATACGCAAAGCTGCAAGCTGCATTTACACAAGATACTTCTGTCTGGGAAACAATATATAGCAGCTTAAAATCAACATTGAATACGGTGTTGTAATCCAAACGAGGTTTGCGTCTATGACGTGAACCCTTTTTATTTTTTCGCAGAGGTGGTTATTCTCGTTGGCTCAGCAAAAAAATGGTTACTAAATAGTCATAACGTGCCCGTTGAAGCAAGAAAAGCAGAGGAACGATCGCATTCAGAGTTCTACTTTTCATTTTTAATACAAAATAATTAAATCTAGTTTAATTGCTATATTTCTTATAACAAAATATTACCAAAATGATATAATTTTTAATAATAAAGCAAGAATGGTCCTTTAATGAGGAAGGATGGATCAACTTTGGAAACAATTCTGACATACTTAAAATATTTAAAAATAGAAAGAGAAACACCGTCGTTAAACTATTTACAGCGATTAATTCATCATCACTTATCCATGATTCCTTATGAAACCTTTAGTAAATTTCATTACTTTCAAGAAAAAATGAACTTTGTTCCATCATTAGAGACATTTGTAGAAAACCTGGTGGAAAGAGGATGGGGCGGAACGTGCTACACATTGAATATCAATTTTTCGAGACTTCTATCTTCTTTGGGCTTTGAATGCTCATTAGTAAGGGTAATACCCGGGCACGTGGCTATTATGGTGACTATTGATGGTCGAAAATTTTATGTGGATGTTGGCTACGGTTCGCCGATTATGAAGCCTGTTGAGCTGGATTCGAAAAGGAGGCATGTTCTCCATGGATTCGGTGAAGAGATTATTTTCGAAAAGAGAACATCGGATCGCTTCGAAATCGATCGTCGTTCTAATGGAAAATCATTTGTTCGTAAGGAAATTGAATGGATTCCTCTAACAGAGGAAGATATTACAGAAGATATTGATTCCTCTTATTTTGACCATGACCACAATACAACGATGAGGCGCATCACGGCGGTCCGTTTTAATGGGCATGAATGCTATTTTCTTCGTGATCGTACCATTAAAGTGATGACCTATCGAAATATAAGAGAAATTCAACTAAAAGATAGGAACAAATGGTTAAAGCTTGTTCAGGAAGTCTATCAAATTGATGAAACCTCCTTAATAGAATCGATTGGTTTTTTGGAAACACGTGGGGTTCATTTATTTGGAGGAGCATGATGGAGAAAAAATATGCGGATCGCCTTCATTGGAAAAGAGTAACGGAAAGAAATTTTCAGATACAAAGAGTGCAACAAGGCACTGTCACATGCTTAAGTATTCATAAAGTACGTGAGCCGTTATTAGTTACATATGAAAAACTGCACTGCATAGCGGATAATGAGTATAAGTGGTTTCAAGTTTTTCAGGAAGATCTTTCATATACCCTTACCATTGTTGAAAATAACAGTGAAGAAATTGTTCAATATTATTATGATTTATGTTTAGATCAAGGATTTGATAAGGAACGCAATAGTCCGTGGTTTTTGGATGCGTATCTTGATGTCGTTTATTTACCAAGTGGCGAAATATTTATTTTGGATGAGGATGAGCTTCAGGAAGCTCTTCTTAAAGAAAGAATTACACAGGAACAAGTGTTAAAGGTACAGGATGTTACAAATCAAATAATTAATAGCTTAAAATCAAGGAATGAGCCTTTAATGAAAATATATGAAAAATCAAGGAGTACTGTATGCGCAAAGTAGAGGTGGTCCCATACAATCATCAATGGCCGCAAATATTTGAACAAGAAGCTGGAAAAATAAAAACGATCATGAATGAAATTGTGGTGGAAATTGAACATATGGGCAGTACATCCATACCCGGCATGTCCGCTAAGCCGGTGATTGATATTTTAGTTGAAGTTAATTCCATTGAAAAGGTAGATTTGTATAATGTCGAAATGATCGAATTGGGCTATGACCCTAAAGGAGAAAACGGTATTCCAAATAGACGGTATTTCTCCAAGGGAGGAGATAACCGAACGCATCATGTCCATATTTATCAAACGGGAAATCCGGAAATCGCACGGCATTTACAATTTCGGGATTACTTAACGGCACATCCCGAGGATGCAATATTATATAGTGAGCTCAAACAGTCACTTGCTAAGCAATTTCCAGCAGACATAGACCAATATATTTTGGGAAAAGATGCTTTAGTAAAAGAACTAGATGAGAAAGCGAAGCTGTGGAGGCTAAGGATGGGCTAAGAAATCACCTCAAACATCATAGCTAAGCCGATTCCTCCACCACTTCCAATGGCGGCTATTACATACCTGCAATCTTTCCTGCGCTGGACTTCATAAAATAAACGAGTGATCAATATGCTCCCCGAGGCGCTATAGGGATGCCCTATTATAATACTCCCTCCTCTTGTATTCAATTTTTCATAGGGTATATCAAGTTCTTTTGCGCAAGCGACGACCTTTGAAGCGAAAGCCTCGTTAATTTCAAATAAATCGACATCACGAATATCTAAATTTCTCTTTTCTAATAGACTTCTAATTGCAAATACAGGGGCAATTCCTGGATAAAAAGGATGCACTCCAGTTACTTCACTATCAACAAAGCGCAATATAGGTTGTAAAGTGAGACTTCTCGCCTTATCCTCACTCATCACTACCACAGCACATGCACCATCATTGATGCTGCAGCTATTTGCTGCAGTTACAGTACCGTTTTTTACAAATATAGGAGCGGATCGAGATAAGAGACGTGTCATATCTCTTTTTCGGATGAATACTTCATCGATAAAATGTCCTTCAATCGGAAGGATTTCTGGTTTATACATTCCTTTTTCAAATGCTTCCCAAGTTCGTTCAAAGCTTAGGCTTGCATATGCATCTTGCTCTTCACGGGTAATTTGGTATTTATTTGCTACATGTTCCGCTGCCACGCCCATATCGGGATCGCCGATTTCATCAGGGGAAAATCGTGCTCTTTTTTCAAAAGGAGATGTACTAACGCTTTCAACTCCACCCGCAATATAACAATCACCTGCCCCTGCCTCTACAAGGTAGCAAGCAAGTCTAATCGCCTCCAACCCCGCACTGCATTGTCTGTCGATGGTTAATCCGGGTACTTGGATTGGAAGACCTGCTTGTAAGCTGGACAATCTAGCAATGTTTCCGCCCGGACCGACAATATTGCCTATAATGACATCGTTCAAATGCTCTTCTAATCCTTCGCTCAAATGCTTTAGAAGGGGGGCTAATAAATGTTGGACCTCTACGTTTTTGAAATAGCCGTTCTCTTTCCCAATCGCACTTCGTTTCGCTCTCACGATGACTGCTTTGCTCATTTCTTCACGACTCCATCGGCAAGCATTTTCCTTACTTCTACGCGTGCAATTTTTCCGCCGGTTGTATGCGGCAACTCATCGACGAAGATCCACTTACGAGGAATTTTATAATTGGCTAATTTCCCCTTGCAATATCTCCTTAATTCGCGTTGTTCACTTGTTCCCTTAATTACTGCTGTTACGATTTCTCCCCAATATGGATCCGGTGTCCCAATTACTGCAACTTCTTCAACCTTAGAGTGGGAATGGAGGACGGATTCTACTTCTTCGGGAAAAATATTAATCCCGCCATAAAGAATCATCGAATTTTCCCTTCCCATAATGTATAAAAATCCATCTTCATCAAGATATCCCATATCCCCGACTGACATCCATTCCTCCGTCCTTTGTGGGGGCATTTCATCTGGACTTGTTAAATAACCGATAAAAATCATCTCGCTTTTGACGAATATTTTTCCGATCTCATTTGGCGCTGCAACTTCTTCTTCATTTATTACGACCTTAATCTCTACATTATGGCACGGTTTTCCAACGGAAGTTGATTTCCTGCTAAAGTCTTTTTGTGTTAAAACCGATACAAAGCTTAATTCAGACGCCCCGTAAAATTCGTAAAGCATTGCTGATGGAAAGAGTAATTGTAATTTTGCTTTTGATTCCTTTTCCCATTTTGCACCGGAGGAAAAAATTTTGAATGGTCTTGTGATCCTTTTCTCCTCTTTTAATATAGCCTCTACCATAGTAGGAACCGAATACAAGACCGAAATTGGTTCGCTTTCTAAAATATTTAGCGTCATCGAGGGATTAAAGCTTTCTAAAAGATGTACAGTTCCTCCTAAAAATAGGGTACTGATAGCTCCGTATAAAAAATGAGAGTGAATAAGAGCTCCCGGCACCAGAACATGTTCCTCTTCCTTCATATGAAAATCCACTATGTTGCAATCAAAGCTCTTAACCCATGAACGATGAGATCGAATAAATGCCTTCGGTTTTCCTGTTGAGCCGGACGTAAAGCCCATATAAAAAGGCTCTTCCTCGCTGACCACAGGCTGAGTAAAATTGGGCACGACTTCATGAAGCGCCTCATGAAACTCGTCAATATGAAGAACATGGTGATTTGTTTGGGCTAAACTTTCAAAGCGTTGATCGGAAATGATAATAATATCCGGCTTACATATTTCAATTCTATCCTGTAATTCTGATAGACTCCATTTAACATCGAGAGGAACTGCAGTCCATCCCGCATGTGCAGCTCCAGTAAAAACTTGAAGAAAGGATAAACCATTTGGCAACAAAATGCCTATTCGTTTTGTTTTAGCAGGCTGTGCTTGGAGCCAGCTGCAAGTGAGTGAAACAAGCCGAAACCACTGCTCGTAAGTTATTAGTTCATTCTTTGTCTTGATGGCAATGCGATTTGGTGAATGCTTAGCATGTAAATAATATGTATCTGTAATGGTCATGATTTTCCCCGTCCTATCAATTTATTTTTCAATGGAATATGGAAGCAATCTTCTTGGCAGCCGCCTTCTTATACTAAGCGTCAACAGGGAAGCAAGAACTGCTTTTACAATGTCGCCTGGAATGTAGACAAGTCCAAGCTTTGCCGCCTGTATAAGTTTGATTTTCATTACAAGAGCTTGAACCGGAATACCGACGCAATAAACAAGGATTATTCCACCAATAATGTTTACTGTTAAAATCTTTGCGAATGTCGGTTTTCTGAACTGCATAATCCCCCAGCCAATGATAAAAGCCGCGATTGTATAACTAAAAATAAACCCTGCACTTGGTCCTACTAAAACACTTAATCCGCCTCTGCCTCCAGAAAGGATTGGTGCACCTGCTGCTACAAGGAGTAAAAATACTAACTGACTTAATCCTCCCAGTCTAGCTCCTAATATACTTCCAGACAGCATAACTCCCAATGTCTGCAGAGTAATTGGGACTGGTGTAAACGATAAAAAGATAGGTGGAACAAAGCCTAAAGCAGCCATAATTGCTGTAAAAAGTGCTACAAAAACCATATCTCTGATTTTCATCATCGATTCTCCTTTTTTATTTTATAGTAAAATAGATTAGAACATAAACATTCTATAAATCTTTTGTTCTTATTGTCAACTAAGATTAAAAATTGGTTAACAATATATTTTTTATAAAATTACTGTAGGGGTATTTCATCCTAATATCGTTTATAAAGGGTGAATGGAATAGAAAGGGGGGAGAGCGCACTTGGATGCAGCATTAATTGAAAAAGCGAAAACCGGAAATGAACATGCGTTTCGACTGTTGGTTGAAAAATATCGTATGCATGTCTTCCACACCGTATTCGCGATTCTTCGCAATCAGCAAGACGCTGAAGATGCAGCCCAAGAAGTGTTTTTGAAAATCTATGCTTCTCTCCCCCAATACGAGAATCAAGGTTTTAAAACATGGATAACAAGAATTTCAGTCAATCATGCGATTGATATGAAAAGGAAGAAGACTAGAAGACAAGAAGAAGCAGTGATAGAGTTTCAGCCTGAATTCCATCATGCAGGAAAAGCAGAAACAGCAGAGGTCATTGTTTTAAAAAAGGAACAAAAGATATTTTTTGAAAAACGTTTAGGAGAAATACCAGACAATTATCGCGATGTCATTGAAGGATTTTATATAAAAGAAAAGTCTTATCATGAATTGGCAGAAGAGCAGCAGGTTCAAGTGAAAACTATTGAAACAAAGCTTTATCGTGCAAGACAGTGGATGAAAAAGCATTGGAAGGAGGACGATTTCAGGTGAATCATATTTCTTATGAAAAATGGCTTCAGTATGTGAGAGGTGAATTAGATTCCGCTACCGAAAAGCAGTATGATGATCATTTATATGGCTGTGACCAATGCTTGTCCATTTACTTGGAGGCGGTCGAAGCAATGGAGCAGGCGCTGCCAATCATGAGCAACGAGGACATATTCACGGATATGGTAATGCAGCGATTGGAAGGACAAAAGAAGAAAACGATCACGAAATCACCAAAACAAAGCTTTTATCAAAAAGCCATCTTTCATTATTTCGTGGCTGCGGCCATGACTGTTATTTTAATGACTTCGGGTGTATTTTCCCATCTGACAAATGCGTTCAATGATTTTGAAACGAATAAAAAGAAAGAGCCATCCTTTGTTATGGGTCTTATGAATAAATCGGTTTCATTAATTGATAAGGTTGAAAAAGAATCTAAGGAGGGAAATAAATAATGAATAACAACAAGAATCCTATAACAGCGTTTTTGCTCGGGTTTTTTCCGGGTATCGGGTTGATTTATTTAGGGAAGGCATTTGGCTTATTTTATACGGTATCTGTTTGCGGTCTTGCTTTTTTTGCTATGTTTGCTGCGTTTATAGGGCATGCAGGCTTCCCGGCTTTTTTTGCTACGATTATTGGATTTGGCATTTACGTTATCAGTATTATAGCTACATTAGTAAGTGCATCAAAACTTCAGCAAACAAAGGAGGAAGTAGGTGCAGCGTATACAAAAAATCACGATTCTGAACGTTTTTACACAATATTACTATCCTTCATTCCAGGACTAGGCCATTTCCAGCTAGGCTTAATGAACCGTGGACTTACCATTCTGACATCCTTTCTCGGAATGGGAGTAATGGTTGTCTTTATTACAGCTCTTACGCATCGTGCCGAATTTATGGTTTTCCTTGCTTTCTTGCCGATTATTTGGGTTTATGGTTTTTTCGATGCGACCCGTCAGCTGTCAAAAAAACAAAACGGCGAGGAATTAGTAGATCGCTCGATTTTCGAGGAGTTTGAGATGAGACGAGAAGATGGGAAAAAGAGCAAGTCAATTGCAACCTTCCTATCCATCTTTCCAGGAGCGGGACATCTATATTTAGGTATGCAAAAACGCGGTATTCAATTAATGGCAGCATTCCTTTTCTCTATCTATATATTGGATATTTTGAGATTGGGAATATTCCTATTCTTAGTTCCGATTATTTGGTTTTACAGCTTTTTTGATGGCCTGCAAAAGGCATCAAAGTACGGAAAGGAAGAAATGGAGGATAAACCGGTGATTTCTTATTTAATCAACCATCAAAAATGGGTAGGGATTGGACTAGTCATTCTTGGTCTCTATTATTTGATTTCTAATATTGTTCTACCAGTTGTTTCTCCGATGATATACAGCGCTATTCATATTGATATAAGCTACTGGTTCAGTAATTACTTCCAAACAGTATTTGTTTGTATTCTCCTAATTGGCGGAGGGATAAAACTTATGTTTGGCACAAAGAAGAAAGGAGAAGAAAAAAATATATGAAATCATGGAGAGTCGGGAGTATATCAATGGGAGCAGCTCTAGTTTTTCTAGGGATGTTCCTGTTATTGTCGCAAGTGCTTCATTGGAATATAGCTAATGTATTAATAGCTTGGTGGCCGCTTCTGTTGATAATATTAGGAATAGAAATTTTACTTTCCTTGTATTTTTCGAAGCATGATAAGCCTATTGTAAAATATGATATCCTCAGCATCTTTTTCATCGGCATCATTGGCATGTGCGGGATTGCTTTTACCATATTCAGTTCTACAGGAATTTTAAATAAGGTTACCTATGCAATGGCTGCTGAAACAAAAACGCTAGATTTACCGAAATATAATAAAACGATGGATAATCATATTAAAAGAATTGTGGTGGAAACGCAAAATCAGCCGGTAACAATTGAGTCCACGAAGGAAAAATCTATCTCAGCCTTTGGAACGTATACAGCGGAAACGGTAGAGAACCATTCTGCCATTAAGACGGTGGATGATTATTTAATGTTGGAGGAAAAGGGAGATACCGTCTATTTAAAATTGAAAGATGGACCAAATCAGCATGATCCTTTTTCTAATGGGACTCAAGTTTCTGCAACAGTTCTGATCCCTGAAAATGTAAGGCTGGAAGTCGAGGGGAGTTTTAATCCTATTACATTAAAAGTAAGAAATCTATCAAATAATTGGTATTTGAACAGTTTATCAGATGTTACTATTCAAGTAATGGGTAAGCCGGATCTTTTGGTAGATGCAAATCAAGCTGATCAGCTGTCAGGGGATAGCTGGATAGAAATGAAGGAAAAAGGCCATAATGGTGATATTGAGAAGAAAAGTGGAAAAATGACATTTGGGGATGGAACACATCATATCGTAATAACGAAATCGTCCGCCATTTCAGTCACACACTTGCCATAAGAGATGGACATCTGTTCACTAGATTTTTACATTAAAAAGAGTTATGATATTCGAGAGACAATTTTGAATCTGGCTTATGGCCAGTTTTTCTTTGCAATTTAGAAAAGCGAATGCGCCTTGCTTATCTGATAACCGATAGGCAGCTTGCGCTAGAGAGATACTTCATTAGGGAAACGAAGCTTAAATTTACGGATCAATATTACCCTCCCCATGAAAAAATACATACAAAAATTCATCGTAAAAGATTTTAGATTAGGATGATGAACATGAAAAGAGCAAGAATTATATATAATCCAACTTCCGGTCGTGAGCTTTTTAAAAAGCATCTTGCAACTGTATTGCAAAAGCTTGAAATGGCTGGATATGAAACATCCTGCCATGCGACAACTGGTGCAGGGGACGCTGTTGAAGCAGCAAAAATAGCGGTTGCACGCCAATATGATTTAGTTGTTGCGGCTGGCGGGGACGGTACCATCAATGAGGTTGTGAATGGACTCGCGGAGCAAGATTATCGTCCAAAACTTGGAGTCATTCCAGTTGGAACTACGAATGACTTTGCTAGGGCATTGCATATACCTCGTGACATAGAGGTTGCAGCGGATATTATTGTCAAAGGGGATACAATTCCCGTCGATATCGGAAAATATAATGACGGATATTTTGTCAATATTGCCGGTGGAGGAAGAATTACCGAGCTAACCTATGAGGTACCCAGCAAGTTAAAAACAATGATTGGCCAGTTGGCATATTATTTAAAAGGTATTGAAATGTTGCCTTCGATTCGTGCCACCGATATGCGCATTGAGTATGACGGAAAGCTTTTTGAAGGAGAGGCCATGTTATTTTTGGTCGGATTAACGAACTCTATTGGCGGTTTTGAAAAACTAGCACCTGATTCCTCTATCAATGATGGCTTGTTTACGCTGATGATTTTAAAGAAAACAAATCTTGCTGAATTTATTCGGGTGGTTACCTTGGCGATTCGCGGAGAGCATGTAAATGATCCGAACGTAATTTATGCTTCCGCAAACAGAATAAAGGTGAGCTCTAGTGAGAAAATGCAGCTCAATATTGATGGCGAATTTGGCGGACTGGTTCCAACAGAATTTGAAAATTTATATCGCCATTTAGAAGTTTTTGTACCGATTGATAAAATTCGTCCGCAGGATATGGTGGAATCATAAGAAAAAACGTTTACCATTGGGGTAAACGTTTTTTGGTTGCAAAGTTGTTAGTTTTTGAAAGATCAATTAATGACATCTGGTATTTCAAAGGGTAACTCCAGAAGTTTTGGAGATTAGCTTTTGAAACGGTGCCTTAATTTCAACATTTTAAAGTTAATTCAGCGGAACTTAACAATAATTCCGCCGAAATACGATTGGCTCAACTTACCCATGTTTCAACAGGGAAACACTCTCCTGAAACTCTTTCTCAATCTCCTCATTATGTTTATGGGTAGCTAGGCTTACAATAACACTGACAATTAGGTTGGCAACAAAGCCGGGAACAATTTCGTAAAGGGTATTGCCAAGCCCTGTATTTTTCCAGACGATGACGGTAATGGCACCGACAATCATTCCAAAAAGCGCTCCCCAGTGGTTCATCTTTTTCCAATATAGACTTAGGAATACAACCGGTCCGAACGATGCGCCAAATCCTGCCCATGCGTACGCAACCAACTCCAAAATCGTTGCATTTTTATCAAATGCAAGGATCGCCGCAATTACCGCCACGGCTAAGACAGCCATTCTTCCAAAGAAAACTAGCTCTTTATCTGATGCTTCTTTACGGAAAACTAATTTATAAAGATCCTCTGTTAAAGCACTGGATGTGACAATTAATTGTGATGAAATAGTACTCATAATGGCAGCAAGTACAGCTGCTAGTACAAAACCAGCTACAAGTGGGTGGAACAAGATTTGCCCCAACTGAATAAATACCGCCTCAGAATCACTTAACTTAACATTTGTATGATTATGGAAGTAGGCAATTCCAATTAAAGCAGTTAAGGATGTTCCAAGAAGGGATAGAATCATCCAACTCATCCCAATCCGTCTGGCACTCTTTGTCTCCTTGATGGTTTTAATCGCCATAAAGCGCACGATAATATGCGGCTGACCTACATAACCAAGTCCCCAAGCCAACGAAGAGATTAATCCCAAAATTGTTGTTCCTTTAAAAAAGTCTAAAAGTGTTGGGTCAATTGATTTTATAGTATGGAATGTTTCAATTGGTCCTCCTGTTTTGAAAAAGCCCATCGCAGGAACAAGCAATAAAGCAATAACCATGATAAGACCTTGAATAAAATCAGTCCAACTAACGGCAAGAAATCCGCCAAATAATGTATAGGCAACTACAACCCCTGCCACAATGAACAGACCTGTACGGTAATTTAGATGGAAGGAGCTCTCAAAAAAGACTGCTCCTGAGACCATTCCGGATGATACATAAAAGGTGAAAAAAACTAAAATAACAAGAGATGAAACAATTCGCAAAAGCTTCGTTTTATCTTTGAAGCGGTTTTCGAAAAAGGATGGAATGGTTATAGAATCATTAGCAACCTGTGTATAGGAACGTAGTCTTGGCGCAATGAGAACCCAGTTTAAATAAGCACCAATGGTAAGCCCAATCGCAATCCAGGCATCAGCGAGGCCTGACAGATAAATCCCCCCTGGCAATCCCATTAAAAGCCAACCACTCATATCAGCAGCACCAGCGCTTAATGCCGTTACGGCGGGACCTAATGATCTGCCGCCTAACATATAGTCCGTTAAATTACTTGTTTTACGAAATGCGTACCATCCAACTAAAAGCATCATCAGCATATATAGCCCGATGGCAATCAACTTGTAAGTTTCCTGTGTCATATGATCATCTCCTCATGTTGCATTATTGGGAATAGTCTATCATTTACTGGCGCAAAATTATAGTAATATTTTTTTAATAGGAAAAATGTCATATTGATGCTGATTAAATAGTCCTGAATTAATTTTTGAAAATAATATTTTCAAAATATAATTTGTTTTCATTTCATGGTTAATTAAGTCAGTATTTAAGTATCTCAGCCACCAATTGCATCATGTATATTCCCCCTAATTGGTGACAGAATAACGTTATGTATAAGAAAGGGGACAAAGGGTTATGCAGACGGAACATAATATTAAGTTAACTTCCAGTGAAGTTGCCCAGTTGTGGTCAGGCTATATGAATAGCAGCTTATGTAATTGTCTGTTTACGTATTTTATTGAAATTGTAGAGGATACACAGATTAAAGCCCTTGTTGAAAAAGGTATGCTTCTTTCCCGAGAGCATCTTCAGAAATTGAATACCATTTTTACGAATGAAGGGTATCCAGTTCCATGTGGGTTTAATGTTAAAGAAGATGTGAATCTTCAAGCGCCGAGATTATTTTCAGACCCTTTTATCCTTTATTTCATTCATCACATGGGTGAAATGGCCTTAGGATTTTACCCAATAGGAAAAACTATTTGTTCCCGTGCAGATACCCAGGAATATTTCTCCACATGCTTGCATGAACTGGATGAATACGATACGTTGGCTACTAACTTGCTGTTATCTAAAGGATTATATATACGATCCCCACACATTAACCCTTCCGAAAAAGTGCATTTTGTAAAAAATGAGCACTTTTTAGGAGGATGGTTTGGAAGAAGAAAAACATTAACCGTAATGGAAATTTCAAATTTAGTGGTGAATATGCAAAGAAATGCATTAGGGAAAGCAACGATGATTGGATTCAGTCAAGTTGCAAATTCCAAAGAGGTACGCGAGTTTATGTTAAGAGGCAAGCAAATTGCGGAAAAACATATTAATGTATTCGGAGAGGCTTTAAAAGAAAGTGATCTTCCAGTTCCAATGGGGTGGGAAACCGGTATCACCTCTTCACAAATTGCTCCTTTTTCAGACAAAATGATGATGTTTATTACGACGGCATTAATAGGATTAAGCATAGGATTTTATGCGACTAGTATGGCAACATCCTTCAGGAAGGATTTGTCGCTGCATTATGTAAGGCTTTCTGCAGAAATCGGGACCTATGCCGAAGACGGGGCAAAATTAATGATTAAAAACGGGTGGCTGGAAGAACCTCCGCTTTCCGATGATCGGAACCGACTGGCGAAACATTAGCAGATAGAAAAATTTTTTATTCAAACGTTTGATTAAAATATAATTTCGTCAATAAAAAATATAAAAGAATAAATTTTTTGAGAATTGACTCTTGCATATTATGGATCCTTGTGCTAAGATACATTTCAATTAACAATAACATAATTTTACGCAATGAAGAGGACATGAATCATTCATAAAATTTCTTTACAAGAGAACAGGGCCACCGGCTGAAAGCCCTGTAAGAAAGAGAATGGTTTACCACCTTGGAGCAATGATGGGGAAATGTGAAAAGCAGAATATCCATCATCGGAGAAACCGTTATTTATTTGAGCATATGTACAATTTTGGGCATATGGAATTAGGGTGGAATCACGACCGCACTCGTCCCTTGTAGGGGATGGGTGCGTTTTTTATTTAATATAGTTTATGCGAAGAAGAGGACATGAATCATTCTTAATGTTTCTTTACAAGAGAACGGGGTCACCGGCTGAAAGCCCCGAAGAAAAGAGGATGATTTACCACCTTGGAGCAATGATGGGGAAATGCGGGGAGCAGAATAACCATCATCGGGAGAACCGTTATTTTTACTTAAGCATAAAGCATATTTAATGTGTTTTATGGAATTAGGGTGGAACCACGACACACTCGTCCCTTTAGAGGATGAAGTGTGTTTTTTTTTATATAAACTTTTAGGAGGAATGAAAATGTCAATGCAGATTGAAGTGGAAAAGAGAAATCATCGCAAATTAGGTCAAGAGTTAGAACTGTTTGCATCCATGGAAGAGGCTCCGGGAATGCCATTTCTTTTACCAAACGGGATGGTACTTCGCAACGAGTTAGAAAATTATTGGAGGAAAAAGCATCAAAAAGCTGGCTATCAAGAAATCAAAACACCGATTATGATGAAGCAGGAGCTCTGGGAGCAGTCAGGTCATTGGGATCATTATCATGAAAATATGTATTTTTCCGATGTAGACCAGCAGCGCTATGCTATAAAACCGATGAACTGTCCGGGGGCTATTTTAATTTTTAATCATAAAAAAAGAAGCTACCGTGAACTGCCTATCCGTTACGCAGAATTAGGTTTGGTTCACCGTCATGAATTATCTGGTTCATTAAATGGTTTGCTAAGAGTTCGGTCCTTTACTCAGGATGACGCCCATATCTTTGTTAGAAACAATCAAATCGAAGCGGAAATTGGAAAGGTTTTAGATTTAATTGATGAGATATACTCCCATTTTGGTTTTGAGTATAAAATAGAGCTTTCTACTCGTCCGGATGAGTTTATGGGCTCTATAGAGATGTGGGATCAAGCAGAACTGGCATTGGAGTCTGTTTTAAAAGAAAAAGAACTAAACTATCAAGTTAATCCAGGGGATGGTGCCTTTTATGGCCCGAAAATTGACTTCCATATATTAGATTCACTTGGACGAAGCTGGCAATGCGGAACAGTACAGCTAGATTTTCAAATGCCGGAAAAATTTAATTGTTCCTATGTCGGGGAAGATGGCAAACTGCATCGTCCTGTATTGATCCATCGAGCGATCTATGGCTCCATTGAGCGGTTTATGGCCATTTTGATAGAACACTTTGCAGGTGATTTCCCGCTCTGGCTTGCACCAGTTCAAGTGAAAGTACTTCCAATCGCTGAACCTCATAAGGACTACGCTTATTCCATTAAATCAATGCTGGAATTAGCGGGTGTACGAGTAGACGTTGACGAAAGGGATGAAAAAATAGGCTTAAAAATAAGGGAAGCCGAAAAACAAAAAATCCCTTATATGCTTGTGGTAGGAGACAAAGAGGTTGAAAATCAATCAGTCGCCATCAGAAATCGAATAGACAAGAGCCAAAGCTCTATGAGTGCAGAGGAGGCATTTTATTATTTGAAACAGGAGATTATGAAGCAATAACAATTGATTAAAAAACAGTACAAATAGAGACAAATTCCAGATGAATTCGTCTCTATTTTATGGCTGTAAGTCATTCGATGTTTTACGCTATTTAGGCGGACTGTAAACAGAGTAGTGATCTAATACTGCGTTTTGACTGTTAATAGAAAAGACAAATTTCAACGCATAAGCACCATGCGAATAGCTGAGTATTTCTTCGCTATTTTCAGTTGTAACATCTGAGATTGGTGAACCAAAGTAATTTTTTATATCAATAAGGGTTAAATTTTTCAACTTGGGATCAAAGGACCGGATTTCAAATAATAGTCGCTCTTTATTATATGCAACGACTACATGTTTTTTGCTGTAAGTGCTGTACGTCCCTTTAGCTGCTGCTACATAATCGCGTTTTTCCTCTTCTCCCCATTCTTTTCTAACGGTATCTATTGTGCTTCCAAGGTGAAACTCAGCATTTATGATTTCTCTCTTTTTCGCTTTCGAAGCAATATCATGGAGAAGAATATTTTTTGTTGAACCAGTTGTAGAGGAACCAGTTGAAATAGCTTTCTTAATTTGTGCATTCAGCTTCGTTATATTGACAGATGGAACTTTATTATTCGTAAGTTTATATTTTCGCTTAAGGGATAAAATCCTGTAGACACTCTTATTAATGGTGCTTTCGGAAATGGTGTGATTTTTGGCCGCTTTGTATAGACTGTTGTATACAGTACTAACATTTTCTTTTCCGTGTCCAACTAGAATCATATCACTTCCGGCATTTACTGCCTTCACAGCTGCATCTTTTAGATTATAGTGTTTAGCAATCGCTCCCATTGTCATGTCGTCTGTTATAACAACTCCATCGAAACCTAGTTGCTTTCGTAAAAGCCCTGTAATAACCGTTTTAGACATAGAAGCTGGATACTTAGAATCTAATTTTTTCATCAATATATGGGCAACCATTACCATATCTGCATTGTTTTTAAAGGCATTTCGGAACGGTATTAGTTCCAATTTATTTAAACTAGCTAAATCTTTATTCACTACTGGAAGCGCTAAATGAGAGTCAATAGAAGTATCTCCGTGTCCGGGAAAATGCTTGACTACCGGAATGATGTTTCCAGAACGAATTCCCTTCATCATAGCTGCTCCCTGTTTAGAGACAATATTTGAATTGGAACCAAATGAACGATCGCCAATTACGGTGTTTTTAGGATTACTCTGTATGTCTAGCACAGGAGCAAAATCGACGTTGAACCCAAAAGATGTTAACTCATTTGCAATTACGTTTCCGATATTATACGCATATTTTTCATTATTTGTTTCTCCGATTGATCTTGCGCGTGGGGTGTTTATTATTGATGCAGGCATACGGTTAACTCTCCCGCCTTCCTGGTCAGTGGAGATAAAAAGAGGTACCTTATTATTGGAATTAGCTGTTTTCAGCGCATTTGTTAAGTTCACCAATTGGGTCTCGCTTTTTATATTTGTACCAAAAAGGATTAGCCCACCTAATTTGTATTCTTTTATGAGATCGGCAGCATCAGTCGTTACGCTAGTCCCCTCAAATCCGCCAATAATCATCTGTCCAATCTTTTCAGATAAAGACAATCTATTAAGTTCTTCTTGAACGGGATCTGCATTATTTTTTATTGGTTTTTCGTTTTTCATTCCACACCCTGTTATTAGAAAAAGAGTGCTTACTATTACTAAAATTTTCGTTAAATAAGTTTTCATGTTATATTCCCTTTCATTGAATAGTTGATTTAAAGGAATTTGATTTAAAATACTTATATTTTCTAGTTTGGGATTAGGTTATACATTATTCCTGTTGCAATCCATTAGTATATGTAGAATCTAAAGTTTTGCAAACTGTCTATATAATTTATTTTAAGTGAAACGATGAGATAGGTAGAAAAGATACCAAAAACTTCTCAATTTAGCAATGAACTCTTTGTTATGGTACAATCATTTCATCAAAAATTAAAGGAAGACAATCTATGACCAATCAAGTTCCAGTTCAAAAAAACGAATATATAGATGTAAAGTTTGAAGATTTAACCCACGAAGGAAATGGAGTAGCAAAGGTAGACGGATATCCGCTCTTTGTTCCCAATTGCTTACCCGGTGAAAAAGCAAAAATTAAAGTAGTGAAAGTAAATAAAGGCTATGGTTTTGGCCGCCTCATAGATCTATATGAAAAAAGTCCGGATCGTGTAGAACCTGATTGTCCAATCTATAAGGAATGCGGTGGCTGCCAGCTTCAACATTTAAGCTATCCCGGCCAGCTAAAAGCAAAGCATAAACAAGTCAAGGAAGTGCTGACTCGTATCGGAAAACTGGAAAATGTCGTTGTTCATCCTGTCCTGGGAATGGAAGATCCTTGGAAATATCGGAATAAAGCACAAGTTCCAGTCGGTGAACGAGAGGGCGGATTAATCGCAGGATTTTATCAAAAACGAAGCCACGATATTATTGATATGGAAGCCTGCCTCATTCAGCAGGAAAAAAATGATAAAGTCATTCAAAGTGTCAAACGTATTTGTGAAAAGTATGGGGTTCAAGCATACAATGAACAAACTCACAAAGGGACTTTACGTCATATCATGGCACGTTACGGGATCAAAACAGGTGAAATCATGGTTGTACTGATTACTCGTACCCCTAATCTCCCAAATCAAAACCAATTAATACAAGAAATAATCGATTCTAATCCCGATATAAAATCAATTGTTCAAAATATCAATCCAAAGAGAACAAATGTAATTTTTGGAGATGAAACAAAAGTCCTTTGGGGAGACGAATTCATCTACGATTATATTGGTAACATAAAGTTTGCCATCTCAGCCCGCTCTTTTTACCAGGTTAATCCTGAGCAAACAAAGGTCCTTTACGATCAAGCACTAAAATATGCAGGATTAAATGGGGAAGAAACCGTCATTGATGCGTATTGCGGAATCGGTACTATATCCCTTTTCTTAGCTCAAAAAGCCAAGAAAGTATACGGAGTTGAAATCGTACCAGAGGCAATTGAAGATGCAAAGCGAAATGCCAAACTAAACGGAATTGAAAATGTGGAATTTGCAGTTGGGGAAGCTGAAAAAGTCATTCCAAAATGGTACGAGGATGGAGTAATAGCAGACGTTCTTGTGGTCGACCCGCCACGAAAAGGCTGTGACGAAACATTGCTCCAAACCATCATGGAAATGAAGCCGGAAAAGGTCGTTTATGTATCTTGTAATCCTGCTACATTGGCAAGGGATTTAAGGATATTGGAGGATGGAGGATATACAACAGTTGAAGTGCAGCCAGTGGACATGTTTCCGCAGACGATGCACTGTGAGGCAGTTGCGCTTTTAGTTAGAGAAAAACACTCGAGTTAGGAGACAAAGATTTGCAGAAATTAATACGAATTTCAAATCGCCTTGTATATCTACCACCTTACCAGGAAACAGATCGTCCCATTCTACTTGCTGTAAAGGGAGATGAGAAAACACTTCTTATTGATGCAGGAAACTCCTCCACTCATGCCAGGTTGTTTCTTGAACAACTAGAGGAATATCAGATGAGGGGAGACTGGCTTGTCCTCACACATTGGCACTGGGATCATGTATTTGGAATGCGCGAAATGCATATGCCGAAGATTTGCCATGAAGAAACATATAACAAAATTAAAGAATTACAAACTCTATCTTGGGAGGATAGAGATCTTGATAAACGTGTAAAAGAAGGAACAGAAATTCCATTTTGTGCCAATGCGATGAAGAAAGAGCTTGGGAATCAGCGGGATATCGTTCTTCCTCTTCCTGATCTTACATTCCATCATCGAATGACAATCCATTTAGGCGGAGTGACTTGTACCATCGAACATGTAGGCGGAGACCATGCCGATGATTCTAGCATTATCTATATTCCCGAAGAAAAGGTTCTATTTTTAGGGGATTGTTTGTATGCAAATTTATATGCGGATGAATGGAATTATACCATGGAGAAAACCCTTCAGCTTGTTGATAGCATTGAAAAATATGACGACGCGGAGTTTATTTTCTTATCCCATCATAATGCCCCATTAACGAAAGAAGAATTTCAATTACACCTCCAATTTCTCAAAAACACGGCTCTTCTTACAGGAAAGTATAAGGGTGACGGGGAAGCGATTGCTGATGACATGTCTGTACAGTTGCAAAGATGTTTAAACGAGGAAGAGCTCGAAACGATTGGATACTTCGTTAATGGATATAAGTAAGTTTCATGTAAGATTGGTTATTTAAAGTGTATAAATGACAGTATGTTAAACCTGAGAAAAATCCGAAGTTGTACTTTTATCAAAAAAGACGCTCTTTTTTTAGAGCGTCTTTTTTATATAGAACATATGTTCTCTTTATGCGTTCTGTAAATAAAAAAGGTAAATACCTTATTTTTCATATTAATAGTATAAATGAAAAAATATTATAAGTCTATATTTAATTTAAAAAATATTCTATATTTTAGTAACCGGCCGGTACATTGTCATTTTAAAGCGGAAGGAGAGGGTAGGATGGGGTTTGTTAAAGTGCAGCAAAGGAATAGAAAAGTAACATTTTTTCAACTTTTTCAACAGTCGCCACAGTTTACCGCCTTGTTATTTGGACAAATTTTTTCATTGTTAGGGAGTTCCATTACGAATGTAATATTGCCAATTGTGGTCTTACGGGAATCAAAATCTGCGGCCATGATGGGAACGGTCATGGCCATTTATATGGTGCCAATTATTTTGCTCTTGCCAATTTCGGGTGTATTGGTTGATAAAATGAATAAAGTGAAAGTGATGCTTATTGTAGACTTTGTAAGATTCGCTTTAATGCTGACTCTTTCCATTATTACGTTTTTGAATCAATTAAATATGATGTCTTTATTTATCATCATGTTTTTTATGGGAGTCATGGAGAGTTTTTTTCAGCCTTCCTATTCAGGGGTAAGGGCAAAGGTTTTTACAAAAGAAATCCGCAATGCGGCAAATTCCCTGACTCAAGTAATGATGCAAGGATTGAAAATATTTGGTCCCATCCTCGGAGGAATTATCGTTTCTGCATTCTCTGCAGCCTGGGGATTTGGAATAGATGCAGTTACTTACATTATTTCATTCCTTTTTTTATTAACGCTGAGAAGGTTAAGTTTTCAAAGTGATGTGATTCAACCGACTGCTAAAAGTTCATTAAAAAAAGACTTTTTTGAAGGAATTGAAGTGGTAAAGCAACAGACATGGCTGTGGATCTCTATTCTTGTTTTTTCTTTGATTAACATTTTTTGGGGTGGCATTATGAAGGTTTTACTTCCATGGTTGATCAATGTCCATTACAAATTTGAGCCTACTGTGTTTGGGCTGGTGATTTCAGCATCTGGGGCTGGGGCGATTGTCTGTGGGATCATGTTTGGATTGCGCAAAAAGTGGAATAAAAGAGGGGTTCTTACCTATTCCAGTGTCGCGATAAGCGGTCTATCTCTTCTGCTTTTACCTGTTTTTGCAAGTGTTCCTTTTCTCATGCTGCTGATGTTTTTAATTGGAGCCTGCAATATGCTTGGCGGTCTCATTTGGGAAACAAGTCTTCAGGAACTTGTTCCGGAAGAGAAATTTGGTAGAGTCGCAAGTTTGGATATGTTAGGTACCGTTGCATTGTTGCCGGCTGGTTATCTGTTAACAGGCTGGGTAGCGGAAGGCATTGGGGAAATTACAACATTAATTGCCTTTAGTTCCGCCATTGTTTTCATTGCGATATTAGTACTTTTTAATAAAGGAATTAGGACTTTTAATTAAGGAAAAAAATAGACAGGGATCTACTTCTTTCAGTTTCTCGAAAATAACGTAAAAAGTTACAAAATACTATTGACCCTCCTCAAAGAGGAGCCCTTAAAGTTATAAGTGAGGTGGATATAATGTACACGGTAAAAGAATTATCAGATTTGGCAAAAGTGACAATCAAAACACTGCACTATTATCACAAGATAGGACTTTTATTACCATGTGAGGTGAGTGAAGCCGGCTATCGCCTTTATGGGATGAAAGAACTGGAAAGATTGCAGCAAATTCTATTTTATCGTGAACTGGATTTTCCTCTCAAAAAAATAAAGCAAATATTGGACGATGAGCCTGATCGATTATCGATCTTGTTTGAGCAAAGACAATTAATTGCTGCTCGCAAAGAAAGATTAGAAGAGCTCATGCAAACACTTGATCAATCGATTGCACATGCCAGGAAAGGAGAAGCAATGGACCAGCAAGAAATGTTTAAAGGGTTTAACACTGAAAAAGAATGGGAAAATGCTTTATTAGAACAAAGGGAGTATCTTAAGGAAAAATACAACTATGATGTCCTTGAGGGAAATTCAATAGATGTGAATGATATGAATGAATCAGCAATTGAAGCAAAGTATTTTATGGATAACATGGCGAGCGCACTCAGGGAAGGGTTAAGGTTTGATGATAAGAAGGTGCAACAGCTTATTTTGCAGCATCTAGATTTTTTAAATCATCATGGTCATAAAATGGATACCTCCATTTTTGCGGAGCAAGCCCGCTTTTTTCTAGCGGATGACTTTCATCGGACTATGCTCGAGCAACAGCAAAAGGGGTTATCCTATTATCTTTGCATTGCTGCTGAGGCACTTGCAACAGAAAATCGAAACAAATAAAAAAGAAAAGAACATCCATTTTGGATGAATAAAAGAATTGCTAAGCTCGTGATGATCGGGTCCTATTTTTGGGATTCGATCTCTTTTTATTTTTGGGAACTTACCTAATTTCCTGCTCCAGTAATGTATTCCGGTCGAATGATACTTACAAATACTAGTTCGATTCTATTATGTTTTTATACAAGAAATACGGGTATAAAGTTAGAAAGTCAGAAAATGAAAGGGAGATAAAAATGTATAAGCATATCCTTATTGGTTTTGATGATTCTAAGGACAGTATGAAAGCATTAGAAAGAGCTGCACAAATTTATTCCATGGATTCTGACTGTAAGATTACGGTAGCGCATGTCATTCAAGAATATACAAATGAACTAAGTTTTGATCATTATCATTTAAATTATCCGATTGGTCCTAGACCAGACGGAGGTGTTTATCCTGCTCGAATTATGTTCCGGGAGGATGAGCTTTCCCAAAATACAGAGGAGATTATATATGATTCCACTGAGGAAATTATGAATCACGCGAGGTCTTTTTTAAATCATCAGGGTGTTCCAGCGGAATTTAAAACACTAGATGGCAAGCCTAGTACAGATATATGTGATTTTGCCTTAGAGCAGCATGTTGACTTAATTATTGTTGGGAACAGTGGAAAAGGTCTTTTGAAAAAACTTTTGGTAGGCAGTGTAAGTGAAACGATCATGAAAAATGCGGAGATGGATGTTCTCGTCGTAAAATAATTGCCGTGGTTTATTCGAAATATCCCTAATAGTAAGCGAGTAATCTGTCTATTATTAAGGGATATTTTTCTTAATAAAAAATTCTTATGGTAAAATTTATGTACAATATGACTGAACTGAATGAGCCAACGTACCGTTTAGATTGGATTCGATTGAATGGCTGGAAGGTTGCTCAGGAAAAAAAGTAATACATGTATGTAAAATGAATCTGTTATATGATTCGGAGGAAATTAGATTATGACGATTGGTGCATTTATACTTGAGCCACAAAATGATGTTGAAAAGTATTTTTACATTCCAGTTGCAACAGAGTCCTTTTTTAAAGAATTTTGGATACCTGCTATAGAATCACTAGGCTTACAATGGACAGACCTCTTTGTAGTAGGTGTTGAGGTTGAAGAGGAGGATGTCTCTACTATCGTGGAGGAACTTATGCAAATAAAAAGATGGGCGGAAATAAATTTAGTAGACAAGGAAGCAAGAGAAAAAATGTTAGAAAGAATACAGGGAATACAAGAAAAACTCCCACAGGCATTTCAGCGAAAGGATGCAGTTGTTTTCATAGGGTAGGACGATACTATATACAATGTTTATTTAGAAAAGGGAAACAGCAAGGAACCCATTACTTAGAAGTTTCTTTTGCTGTTTCCGTTTTGTTAGAGGTATTCAATAGTATAACGCCACCAATAATTAAGATAATTCCAGATAGCATAAGCGTGTTAAAAAGTTCACCCCATATTAATACCCCAATTAATGCAGTTAGTGCTGTTCCTACTCCTGACCAAATGGCATAAGCCAAACTTAGTGGAATCGTTTTAAGGGAAATACTTATCGAATAAAATGAAAGTGCATACCCGACAATTACTCCTATTGAGGGTAATAATATGGTAAATCCATCAGACATTTTGAGCATGGTGGTGGCAAATACTTCACTGATAATAGAAATAGCCAAAGTAATATAACCATTCATCTGAGATTTCTCCTTTTCATTTATTATGAATGGGCACCGCTGAAATTTAATAAAACAACTCCAGAGATAATGAATAGCAGCCCAAATACTTTTTTTAGATTAAATCTTTCTTTATACACGACTGTACCTACTATTGCCGTTAATGCTGTTCCTACTCCAGCCCAAATAGCATAAGCCGTTCCAAGCGGCAATGATTTTAGACTTAAAGATAAAGTGAAAAATGCAATTCCATATCCTAATACAACTCCTATAGAAGGTAAAAGTTTTTTAAAACCATTTGTTGCTTTCAGCATAGAGCTTCCGAATACTTCACTTAGAATCGCCAGGAGCAAAAGTCCATAAGCATACATCATGAATCCTCCCTTGTCATACGAACTAATTGCTGAATTACTTCATTTTGCCGCTCTTTATCCAAAGGAGCTATATGTAACATTTGTGAGTAATAAAGTCCATCTAATGCCAAGCGAATAATAGTCGCAGTTAAAGGATTGATGCCATCTTGTTCCAGTCTAGCAAGGATGGATTGGTAGCCGTCGGATATATTTTTAGATACTTCAGGGTCTAATAATGAAGCAGCAAAAACGCCGATATTTAATGCAGCATTATGCTCTAAGTCATGTTTTGAGGCTTCGATAAATGCACGAGTCCATTTTCCCTTTTTATTTGAATCGTTCTCAGCATATTTATGGAAGTTCACGCAAACCTCCTCAAAAATATATGCAGCCAACCCCTTTATTAAGGCATCTTTATTGGGAAAATGATATAGCAATCCGCCTTTGCTAATACCAGCTTGTTTTGCAACAGCATCTAATGTTAAAGCGTGAAAGTCGTGATCAAGAATAATTTGTTTGGCAGTGTCTAAAATAAGTTGACGCTTCAATTCTGCTTTGGAATCCACCTGAAACCCTCCAGATAAAATGAACACTTTTTATTTTATTGTACCGTCTGGACGGTTTTTAAATCAATAGATTTAATCAGGGTATAACAGTTCCTGACTTAATCAATATAGGAAAAGGTAAAGAAGTATTAGCTTAAATTAAAAAACATGATGAAGATTTCTTTTCTGAATAGCAATGGTGAAGCCAGCTCAAAATAACATTATGATTTGATTTTCAAAAGGAATTTAGGTGAGACAATTGGTTGATAATGTGGAAAAATGGCCGGGATCTAGAAAAAAGTCAAAAAGAAGATTAAAAAAAGATGATATTACCATTGTAGATACAGATGCAGCAAAAAAGGCAGTAATAGCAACAGCACTTGGAAATACAATGGAGTGGTTTGATTTTGGAATTTACTCTTATTTGGCTGTAACGATAGGAAAGGTGTTCTTTTCAGGTGTGACTGGGCCACTCCAAATAGTTTATTCGTTTGCTACTTTTGCCGTGGCGTTTATCGTTCGTCCTCTAGGCGGAATGTTTTTTGGTATGTTGGGTGATAAATTAGGTCGGAAAAAAATATTAACCATCACATTAGTGTTAATGTCTTTAGCTACATTATGTATAGGATTGATTCCGAGCTATGCAAAGATTGGAAATCTGGCTCCTATCCTCTTGCTTTTAGCCAGATTAGTTCAGGGATTTTCCGCAGGCGGTGAATATTCTGGTGCCATGACGTTTATCGCGGAATCTTCACCCGACAAGAAAAGAGGTTTTTTATCGAGCGGGTTAGAAGTGGGAACATTAGTTGGATATATTGCGGGTTCCGCCGTGGTGACGCTTCTGAGTTTTTTGCTTGGACCGGATAAAATGCTGGATTGGGGATGGCGTATTCCGTTTTTCATTGCGGCACCGATAGGTCTTATTGGTCTATATTTGAGAAATAACTTGGAGGAGACTCCTGTCTTCGAAGCAATGAATGAAGAAAAAAACAAAGAAAATGAAAAAGGGTTAATAAAAAAAGTGTTTGTTTTTCATTGGCCGCAGCTGCTTAAAGGAATGGTATTAGTTTTATTTTTTAATGTTGTGGACTATATGTTGTTATCGTATATGCCATCTTATTTAAATGTAGTCCTCGGTTATGAAGAAACAAAGGGTCTTTTGTTGATTCTAATTGTTATGTTTATTATGATTCCGATTGTTTTACTTATGGGTTATTTTAGTGATCGGATTGGAAATAAGCGCATTATTTTAGGAGGTTTGATAGGGGTAATTCTTCTGTCCATTCCATCGTTTAAGATGATTGAAAGTGGAAGTAATTTGACAGTTTTTTTGGGCCTGATGATTTTGGCTATTCTATTAGCTACCTTTGAAGCAACAATGCCGTCCATGCTGCCTTCTTTGTTTTTTACACAAGTAAGATATGTTGCACTGGCCATTACGTTTAATATTTCCGTTTCTTTATTTGGTGGAACAACCCCATTGGTTTTGGCGTGGCTTATTAAAGTGACAGATAACAAGATGGTTCCAGCATATTATATTATGGCTGCTTGCCTAATTGGTTTAGTCACCATGTTTTTTGTGAAGGAAACTACCGGAAAAGCGCTGCGGGGCTCGGCACCGGCAGTCGAGGAAAAACATGAAATTGCAGAGATTTTAGAGAATCCTCATGAGGCAATTTGGTGGAAAGAAGAAAAGGTAAATATTGAAGAGAAAATGGCTGAGTCGGAAAACGAAAATGAAAAATAGCTTAGTTTGGACGTTAAACTTTCTGAAAAAAAGCAACTAACCATTATGTTGGAAGTTGCTTTTTTGAGTGGAAACATCATTCCTTTAGCTAATCTTTCCCTCTGTCCGAATCGCATAAGCATCTAAAATGATACGGGCCATTACTTGAATAGGTAAACGTGATCGCACCTCATATTCCGGAAAGTAGGAGATCTCCGACTTAAAGCCAACGAGAGAGATTTCACAAAGCTCATATAAAGGACTGTTTTGATTACATGTTAGAAGAAGGGTGCTTACACCATTTTCTTGACAGTTACGGGCAGCCTCTACCAATTCCTCTGTTTTTCCATTTAGTGAAACAAAAATAACAATATCTTTTTTATCGATTTTCTTGCTGATTGTTCTTATAATATTCGGATCATCATGCAGCTCACAGCTTTTACCCAGGAGCTGAAATTTCACCATCATTTCCTTTGCAATCAACTCCGAGAAGCCGCGGGCAAAAAGGATTATTTTCCTAGAATGAATGATCTTTTGAAGAGCATCCTCAATGGTTCCGCTATCCAGTAACTGAATCGTTTTTACAACTTCTTGTTCATTTTTTAATATAGCTTCTTGAATCTTTTTATCGATCTTTTCCACAATGGAAAACTCCGTACTAGAATCAAAATCATCCTTTAAATGTATTTTAAAGGCAGTAAAACCGCTATACCCTAATTTTTGCATCGTACGAACAATCGTAGCGGTTGACACATTTGCCTGTTCGCTTAGTTTTACAATGGAGATTTGTGGAATGGTATCTAAATGCTGCTTAATATAATCGACTAAATATCGTTCGGTTTCACTTAGAGTGTTGTATTGGTTCTTCGCTCTATTTAAAAATGTCTGTGACACAGCTACCATCTCCATAATGAAAAGTTTTACAATGAAAACGTTTAATATTGTAAACATTTACATAACTTATTGTGCCACAATTAGAGTATAAAGTGAATCATTAGGGCAGCAAGGAAAGAAGGGAACAGACATGATTTATACTTGTACGATGAACCCAGCCATTGATTTATTTACAGAGTTTGAACAGTTTTCTCCCTTTGTAGTAAATCGCAGTAAATTCGAAGATTATCAAGCGAATGGGAAGGCAATTAATATTTCTTTTATGTTAAAAAAGTTGAATATTGATAGTACTGCCACTGGATTTTTAGGCGGGTTCACCGGAAAATATATCGAACAGGAACTAATCAAACATTCTATTGATGTAAATTTTATTAAAGTAGATGGAATCACGAGAATAAACACCTTTATTAGGTCAGGGGAATTGGAATATAAAGCAGTCAATAAGGGCCCTGAAATTAGCCTAAAAGCACAGGAAGAGCTGCTTCAATATATAAAAACTTTCACGAGTGAAGACATGCTATTCGTTTCTGGAAGCCTGCCTAAAGGAATAAAGGATGAAATTTTTGTAACGATCGCAAAACTCTCTCAGGAACAGGGTTTTTCCTTAATTCTGGATATCAGTTCCGATAGATTAATAGATTGTTTACCGTACCATCCATATTTAATCAAACCGAATGATGAAGAATTAGCTCATTTATTAGGAGTTCCAAAGCTAGAAACAGAACAGGAGCTTGTGAATGCCGCACAAAAACTCTTAGATAAAGGAGCTATGAGAGTATTGGTTTCTCGCGGTGAAAAAGGTGCTTTGTATGTTGATAAAGAGAATGTTTTATTTACTACGGCACCACGTGGAAAAGTGGTGAATACCGCTTGTGCCGGGGATACAATGCTTGCCGTATTTGTAGGGAAGATGTTACAAACCGGTGATTTAGAGGATGCATTAATTAGCGCCACAGCTGCCGGATCCTCTACCGCTTTTACAGCAGGTTTAAGCAATTTGGAAGATATACCACTGCTAAAAGAGCAAATTCAATTAAAAAAGGAGGTTGTATAAATGAAAACATATAAGATTATCGCCGCTACGGGATGTCCTACAGGAATTGCTCACACTTATATGGCACAAGAGGCATTAGAAGAAGCTGCGAAAAAAAGAGGCATAACGATTAAAGTAGAAACACATGGTCAAGAAGGAATAAAAAATGCGTTAACAGATGCGGAGATAGAGGATGCTGATGGAGTCATTATTGCAGCCGATAAAGATGTCCATGCAGATCGATTTATTGGCAAGCCTGTAATCAATGTTTCTGTAAGTAAAGGAATTAAAGAGCCTGATAAATTAATTGACGAAATTTTATCTGGTAATGTTCCAAAATATAAAGATGGTCAAGCTAGAACTCAGAATCAATCGGGGCAAGGCAGCCAAAAAACATCACTTTGGCATAGCCTCTATGTTTCTCTTATGAACGGTGTATCCCATATGCTTCCTCTTGTAGTAGCCGGAGGTGTTATGGTAGCTATATCTTTTATGTTCGGAATTAATTCTGCAGACCCGAAAAGTCCTGAATATAACCAATTCGCCTATTACTTAAAAACAATCGGCGGGGTTTCCATGAATTTAATGGTACCTATTCTATGTGCGTATATTGCGGAATCTATTGCGAAAAGACCGGGTCTTATTATCGGTTTTATTGTCGGAATGATTGCCTATATGAATGGTACTGGATTTTTGGGCGGTATTGTCGGAGGTTTTCTAACTGGGTATATCATGCTTGGGTTAGCGCATGTCCTCAAAGGATTGCCTAAGCAACTGGATGGTTTAAAAGCCATTTTCCTTTTCCCGGTGTTGGGAATCTTTATTGCCGGCTTTGCCATGTGGTTCCTATCCTCTCCAATGGAAGCAATAAATAAAGGAATGATGTCCTTCTTAAGTGGTTTTCAAAATTCAAGCCCAATCCTATTAGGATTAATTGTTGGCTGTATGAGTGCATTTGATATGGGTGGTCCTGTTAATAAAGCAGCATATGTTACAGGTACAGCTTTGTTAGCGCAAGGAAATTACTTCTTTATGGCTGGTGTTTCAGCAGCATGTATTGCACCACCATTAGCTACTGGTTTTGCAGTCCTATTTGGCGGAAAAGCCTATTCAGCAAGTGACCGCAGTGCAGGATATGTGAATTTCCTTCTTGGTTCTACTCATATTACAGAAGGAGCCATTCCATTTGCGGCAAAGAAACCTATTAAAGTAATCCCAATCCTTATGCTAGGTTCTTCGATTGCAGCTATCTTAACTTATCTTTTTAAAGTGCAAGTTCCTGCACCGCATGGCGGATTTATCGTATTACCAATCGTTACTCATGCGTTCCTATGGGTTCTAGCTATTTTAATTGGTTCTCTCGTAAGTGGACTCTTAATGGCTTGGGATCAAAAAAGAACAGTGGCAAAAGATAAGCAATCTGATCAAGTAACACAAGAAGTAAATGAATCGAAGAGCTTAGATTCTGTACTAGAAATTCGAAATATTCATTGTAATGTTCAAGCAGTATCTCAACATGAAGTGTTTGAAAAATTAGCAGAAATCTCTGTGGCAAATCATATCAGCAGTGATTCAAAAGCAGTTGTAGAAGGATTCATGGCAAGAGAAAAATTAAGCACAACCGGGATGGAGCAAGGTATTGCTATTCCGCATACCGAGCTTGATAGTATTCGGAAAGCGAGCATTGTGATTTTGAAATTAAATGAAGGCGTTGATTGGAATGCTCTTGATGGTCATCCAACGAATATCGTCATTGCCATGTTTATTCCTAAGGGCAAAGGCAATGATCACTTACGCTATTTATCAGAGGTTTCAAAGCTATTAATTCATCAAGAATTTATCGATCAATTACATCAGGCTAACAGTTCTGAAGAAATCTATCAAATGTTTACAGAAAAATTGCAATAAAAGGAGAGCTAGAAAATGAGAATAGTTAGCGAGAATAAAAGAAAAGCTTTGCAAAATTTAATGAACGATCAAGGAATCATCAGTGCTCTTGCTATTGATCAACGAGGTGCGTTAAAGAAAATGATGGGGGAAAAAGGAACACAAGCAGCAATGGAAGAATTTAAAGAGCTTGTATCGGAAATTTTAACACCCTATGCATCTTCCATTCTATTAGATCCGGAATATGGTTTACCTGCAGCGAAAAAGCGGGATGCGAATGCAGGATTGCTCATCGCATATGAAAAAACTGGCTACGATGCAACAAAACCGGGAAGATTCCCTGATCTTTTACCAATTTGGTCTGCTCGAAGAATCAAAGAAGAGGGAGCAGACGCTGTGAAATTCTTACTTTACTACGATATCGACGAACCAGCGGAAATTAATGACCAAAAGCATGCATTTGTTGAAAGGATTGGTTCTGAATGTGCAGCGGAAGACATCCCATTCTTTTTGGAATTAGTGTCCTATGACAGTAAAATCGAGGATGTAAAAATCAAAGAGTATGCAAAAGTGAAACCTCATAAAGTAAATGATATGATGGTAGAATTCTCTAAACCAAAATATAATGTAGATGTATTAAAGGTAGAAGTGCCTGTCAATATGGACTATGTGGAAGGTTACGGAACAGAAGCAGTATACACAAAGGAAGAAGCACAGCAATATTTCAAAAAGCAAAGTGAATCAACGGATTTACCATTTATCTTCCTAAGTGCCGGAGTAAGTGCGGAAATGTTCCAAGAAACATTACGTTTTGCTAATGAAGCAGGTTCCGATTTTAATGGAGTTCTATGTGGCAGAGCTACCTGGAAGGATGGAGTGCAGGTTTACGCCAATGAGGGTGTAGAAAAAGCTAGAGAATGGTTGCAAACACAAGGGAAAGCAAATATTGATGCATTAAATAAAGTTATTCAAGCAAGCGCATCTTCCTGTTTTGAAAAAATAAAATAAAGATGAATAAGGCAACGGTAAAATCATAACGGGTTCTCTTGAAGGGAACAAAATAAGTAAATCGTACACTTACTCGTATTGTTTGAGTAGGTGTTTTTTTGTTAATGCTAAGCCATTTATTATTAAAATCGTACCCGATTTAGCATTGAATTACACCTTGTACATTAACTGTTGTACAATGCTATTTTTCTGCGATTTTGATTACTGATTTTATGTTCATTTTTTATATCAGAGTCTCTATTATTTTTCATTGTTGATTTTCGTTAAGGTATGAGAATTGATAGGCGGAGATTTTCCGGCTATTGTATATAAGGGAGGCTAAAGAAGTAGATATAAGCGGAAATATTCCGATTAACTGCTCTAAATAGGACAAAATCTAAGGATTTCGATAAGATAAACGGAAAACCTCCTCTTATTTTTAAGGAAATAGGAGTATTTCCAAATTTAAACGGAATTTTTCCGTTTATTTTTCAAACAAGGTAAAATCTATATTTTAGTTATAACAGAACCATATTAAAAGATATTTCTACCAGATATTCAACCTATTTAGGGTTGAACTATTCAGCTTTTCCGAATAGTTGGTGTTTAATAATCACACGGTAAACAGTTGATAAATAAAGAAAAAAACTGCGATTTTTATAAAAACTGCAGTTTTTTTCTTTGCAAATTTATTGTGATTTCAAATGTTATTTTAGTTTTTTGTCCTCCAGAAAAAAAACCTTAGTAAAATCTCCGTTACTTTTCCTACTTAAGTTTCCATTACATAATTCCGCAAAGCGTAGGCTACTCCGTCTTCATTAAATTTCTTAGTAGTATAGGTGCTAATCTTTTTCGCCTCTTCAACGGCATTTCCCATGGCAATGCTCATTCCTGCAACCTTGAACATAGAAATATCGTTTAAATTGTCACCTATTGCCACTGTATCTTTTAGAGGGATGTTTAAAAAGTTTGCCATATAGGTTAATGCATTTCCTTTGCTTACCTCTGCGTGAGCAATTTCTAACTTAGTGCTACCAGAAGAAGTAAGGGATATATCTTGGCGGTTTCTTAAATTATTTTCAAGTTGTACTAGTTTTTCTCGATTAAAAGACAACACAAAAATTTTATATACTTCTAATTCGGGAATATTGATATCCTTGTAATCATTTATGTAGTGTAAACCGAATTGCTGAAATTGAATATCTCTTTCTTTGTTTGCCCACTCGAAAGGAAAATTCGCATCTTTTTCGAGTAGTGAGCGAATTTCTTCATCCAACTGTTCTTTTCCTTTTGTTAAAAGATGAATTCCTTGGTTTGTATATAACTCAAAGTAAAAGCCTTCTGATTCTAAAAAAGGAATAAGCTCTAATATAACATTATCAGGTATAATCAGTTTTCGGATAATCTCATTTCCATGATAAGCAATC
The DNA here is from genome assembly GCF_038008735.1 of Margalitia sp. FSL K6-0131. Taxonomy (NCBI): domain Bacteria; kingdom Bacillati; phylum Bacillota; class Bacilli; order Caryophanales; family Bacillaceae; genus Heyndrickxia; species Margalitia sp. FSL K6-0131. The sequence goes on along the minus strand of NZ_JBBOZS010000001.1, from coordinate 5,031,290 downwards.
GCGCCATTTCCGGTAATAACAGGGCAATCAATACCAGCATTTTCAAGAATCGCTTGCGTATCATGAAGAGACCTTCCTGAACAAATGGTTATGATGTCCCCCTGTTTTTGAACATCACGAATGGCCTCGGCATTTGTAGAGCTAATAGTCCCGTCCTCTGATAACAAAGTTCCGTCCAAATCAATAGCGATTAATTTCATTTTAAATCCTCCTAACTTGAAGCAAACAGTATCTGCAATGATTGATATATTTTGTTAGTGTTTATAAATTTCAGCATTGGTATGAATTTTTATTAAACAAATTCAATTTGCACATTATACTTTAATATTTATAATAATTCCTTTATTTCATCCAACTGTTTTTCTAGCTGAATTCTTCTGTTTTTAATTTCTTCTTCTTCCTGACGAAGTACTTCTAAATGGTTCGTTAACTGTATGACAACTTCGTTAATAAACTGGGAATCTCCACATCCAAATGAATGTTTCAACTTGAATAACAATTGAATTTCTTTAAGACTCAACCCCAAGCTTTTAAACTCCTTAATAACCTGATAATCTTGAATTTCTTTTTCTCCATAATCTTTCATGCTGCCTTTCCATTTTGGGGTCAGTAACTGCAAATCTTCATAATGTCTCACAGTATCTTTTGTTGTATTTAAATAAGCAATAAATTCTCCAATTCTCATTTTTATCACATCCTAAAAAGGTTGTTGACATGGGGTTAACCCCGCATATTTTAATGAAAATGTAAAAAGATAGGGGGTATGTGAGTATGATTTTGTTATGGATAGCAAAGGTGTTAACTTTTGGATATGGTGCATTATCCACATTAGCCGGCTCCTTGCAATGTCGAAAAAGAAATATTCCAACATGGTCGGCGATTGGAATGACAATCGTAGGTATAATCGTTATGGTTAGTTCAATATTTGTAAATATTATTCCAAATTCAATTATTATACTAATCTTTTGTTTTGTCCTGCTGCATATATTATCTATCGCAAATGGAAATCATCTTTACGGAAAAATAAATATAAAACATCATATAATCAGATTACTGTTTTCACTTGTTATTGTCCTATTATATATCGTTTAAAAGTTTGACACCCTTATAGAAAGGGTGCCAAATTCTTTTATGGCTTTACAAATAATGACCGTAATTCATCCGGAACTTCCCTGCTTTTTCGTGTTGCTGCATCCATAGCTACGCTTGTTACAAGTGCATCGGCACACTTTTCACCATGTTGATTGTAAATTTCCTGACGTAATACATAACTGCTTCCGCCGATCTTTTCAGGCTTCGTATGAATCGAAAGCCTATCATTTTGTCTGCATTCTTTCCGGTAATTGATGTTAATGTTCACCGTTACCGTTTGGATTCCCATTTCAAGAAACCGATCATACGGAAGACCGGCATTCTCATACCAATTTTCACGGCCCCATTCAAGATATTCTAAATACTTAGCATTGTTCACATGTCCGTTCACATCGATTTCAGTAGAGCGGACGATGATTTCCAGTACATCTTCCATTGTCGTGTTCACCTATTCTTGTCTTTTATTCCTATCATAGCATAATTTGATTGACCAGTGCTTCTCTTAAAGCGTTAGTAATCTGGTTATTAAGTGCCGAGAATTATAGCACATGTAATAAATTTCTTTTGCGATCGCAATTACATTGTTTATTTTCTCTATATAAAGAATTTCCTAAAATTAAGCGCGTAAGTCAGATATACTACAATGTACTCTTGATGGCAGAATATTTAAAAATTATATTCAAAAGAAAAGTAGATAATAAATACGGATCAATCTTTTCTTTCTAGCATTCTCCTATGTATTGATAGGATTTTCCCTCTATTTAATCTAAGAAAAAAGAAGGTATGTAAATTGAATATAACTTTGTTACATAATATTTTGCACCATATGCAGGAGCAAAACAGGAATATGACTCAACTAGCAAAAGAATCGAATATCCATATAAGTGAATTAAGTCGTATTTTCCATCATAAACAGTCACTTTCCTTGCACAATTTGGACAAAATCACTCTTGCATTAAGACTTAATGAAGGTGCTTTATATCCTTATTATGTTGAGGAATGCTTTAATGAAAGCAGAAATTTGGATAAACGAAAAAGTGAGCAATTCTTATATAAATGTGCTGTTATGGGGTATAGAGAACAACTTCACTTTATTTTGGATGCAGTATTGGAGGAGAGATCAAAAACGATCCGAAACAAAAACTTCGTTCGCATTTTTTCTGTGGCAGAGCAGCTTTTTGTAGAAGGAATGGAAGAACAGGCATTGTCACTGTATGAATTTATCATAGAGAACATGCCTGATCACTTTTCGCAAGAAGTAGCAATTTGTTATTTTAGAAGGTTTTATATAGTTCGTTTAACCGAAGAAGGACAATACGCCCTAGGGCATTTGTTAGAGCATATAGCTTATATGCCAGAGGAATTTCAGATATTATCCTATGTTTGGATTACTGCTACGTTTTATCTGCAGCAGGAATGGAAAAAGACTTTCTACTATGCTCGTAAATTAGAAAAAATGGCTAAAGAAGGAGAACATTATGGAAGAGCCCTTGTGTATCAGAGCCTTGCATTGCCACGCCTTGGAGGAACATTAGAAGAAGTATTAAATCTAATAAAACGATATGAGAAAGTTAGTGAATATTATGCAGATGCCGCTATAGGAAATCGATTTTGTGCTTTTTTAGATTTTGGTCATTTCGACTATGCTGATAAGTATTTAAGCTGGTTAGAAGGCAGGGATGATATGTTTGCCGGTTTACCGCGAGTGTTGGAGGCATATGTCCATCTGCATAGATTAGAGGATGTTGAGCAATTGTTGGATAGATTTCAAGAGATTATCAAAGACTGGGCCGCAAATATTCATCCCCATCAGAAGCAAATGTACCTACGTTTTCGTTATGCCTATGCCATGTACTATTTTGCCTGCAAAAGGTATTCGGAAGGGTTGGACGAGGTGTTGGATGTAGCTTATGCCGCAAAGGAAATCGGTATTACAGAAAGATTTAAACAATGTCTTCTTATCTATTGGGAATACAGATTTTTTGCGACAGTTGAACATGCGGAAAGATATAAAAAATTATTAAGTATAGATGAGTTTAATGAAATACTTCCAAATAAACTTACAAAGTGACACGGTGTATTTTGCTGCGCTTATAAATAGGTTCTATTAAAGAAGGCAAGAATTATATGTGTCATAGATTAACTCCATTTAAAATTCCTGTTTACTTAAAAAAATAGTGTTGATAGAATTTTTCAAAAAATAAAATTCCATCAACCTTATATAAAATGAGGATGTAACTAACACAGGAAGAGGGGAAATAGATATGAGGAGGAAGTTTTTAAAGAGTACGGCTATATTTGCGCTTAGCACAGGAGTTCTGTTTGGTGGCACTTTACCAAATATCAGCATCCATTCTTCAGTACTAGCAAAATCATCACCATCAATTGAACAAGTATTATCAAACTTAACGCCTGCTCAAAGAGAAGCTATTAAACAACTTAAAACGAGCGACCAAGGAGGCCTTCAATTATCTCCTGAGATTAATCTAAAAAGTGATGCTCCCGTTTCCGTCATTGTAGAATTTAAGGACAAGCCCGAAATAACCGCAGTGTTAGAAGCCCAAGCAGAAGGCAAAACTCTTTCTTCTGCTAAGGCAAAGCAGAGAGTAGATACAGCACATGAAACATTTCAAAACAATTTAAAAACGATTTTCAAAAATGAGTTGAAAGTAAAGAAGAACCCTTACACGATTAGGCGAGAATACAAGCATGCATTTAATGGTGTTGCTATGACACTTCCCGCTAACAAGGCAAAGGCATTGCTTCAATCCAAAGTAGTAAAGACTGTATGGAGTGACATGCAAGTACAGATAGAACCGCCAGTTACGGAGCAGGAATCAAAGAACCAGGCAGAGACTCATACGATGGTAACCTTTCCTGGCATCGAAAAACTTCATCAAGAGGGATTCACCGGAAAAGGTGTAAAGATTGGTATTCTTGATACAGGAATCGACTACAATCATCCAGATTTACAAGGAGCTTATAAAGGGGGATATGATTTCGTTGATAATGATAATGATCCGATGGAAACGACATATGATGATTGGTTGAAGTCTGGGCAGCTGGAAATAGCTAACGGTGAAACTTACTATACCGAGCATGGGACACATGTGGCTGGAATTATTGCCGGTCAAGGAAAAAATAATACCGATTATGCAGTAGAAGGAATTGCACCGGATGCCGATATCTATTCCTATCGGGTGTTAGGTCCATATGGCTCCGGTTCATCATCCGCTATTTTAGCAGGGATTGATAAAGCAGTTACGGACGGTATGGACATAATTAGTATGTCTCTTGGCGCTAATTATAACGATCCGTTGTATGTGACAAGCATTGCCGTTAATAATGCCGTACTAGCAGGAGTTACAACGGTTGTTGCTGCAGGAAACTCAGGTAATAACATGTATACACTAGGTGCTCCAGGCACTTCTCCGTTAGCAATCACTGTCGGAGCAAGCGATACACCTGTCACGGTTCCGACATATAAAGGGACTTTGCATGCAGACTCGGATGTATCAACTGATTTGAAACTGGTATCCAGTGGGTTTAGTGATAAAATAGAGGATTTTAAGGGACAAAACTTGCCAATCATAGATGTGGGACCTGGTGGTGCAACTTTTTATAAAAACAAAGATGTAAAGGGAAAACTTGTCCTTGTGGCTCGAGGAACTCTCGACATTAACAATATTATGAATACAGCAAAACAAAATGGAGCAAAGGCAGTTCTTTTATACAATACAAACCCGCCATTACAGGATGTATATTTAGGAGAAGGGTTTAACTATATTCCGATATTTTCTTTAAGTAATGAACAAGGGAATGTGATGAAGGAAAAGCTAGCTTCTGGAAACGCAACCTTCTCTTTTGATGATATGAGCCAAGAGGTAACCCAAGGAGATAAGCTGGCAGATTTCAGTTCTCGCGGCCCATCTCGTGTCCTTTATGATATTAAACCGGAAGTAACCGCACCAGGGGTTTCAATCTTCTCAACAGTGCCTTCCTATATGCATGGCCAGGACCAAGTCGGGAAATATCAATATGCATATGAACGCTTATCAGGCACATCTATGGCGACTCCAAATGTTTCGGGAGTAGCAGCACTTTTAAAGCAAGCTCATCCAAAGATGACACCTGCTGATATCAAAACAACACTCATGAACACGGCAGATCCATTAAATGGTGATTATAGCGTATTCGAGGTAGGGGCAGGGCGTGTCAACCCATACGAGGCAGTTCACACCCAAACCGAGATCCAAGTGGAAGATAGGACGGAAACACTGGGCAAAACCTCAGGAAATACAGATGACATTACTACTCTGGCTAGTAAAGGAATTAAAACGATTAAAAACAATACCGGTGCACTTAGCTTTGGTACTATTGCGCCTAACGGCAAAAATGTGAAAGATAAGCGCACTCTAGTTATCTATAACAATAGTGAGCAGGAAAAAACATTTAAAGTGGACGTTCAGTTCCAGACCGACCGAAGAGGTTCTAAGGATGCAACTGTAAATGGTGTTCAAATCTCAGAGGATAAGGAAATTACAGTAAAAGCAAATTCGAAACAGAATACCAATGTTTTTATTGATGTTCCGAAAACGGCTGCATTAGGCACGTATGAAGGGTATATCACGTACACAAACAAGGATAACCAAGAAGAAACATACCAAGTTCCGTTTGCGATTCATACAGTGAAAGAAGGAATCGATCATATCGCAGTAGATCCACCTGCATTTACGACGGCGGTTGAGGCAGGATATAATGGCATAAGATGGTCAGTTGGTCTCCTTTTCCAATTGAAATCTCATATGCGCACGATGGATCTGTTCCTTGTAGACCCGAAAACGAACCAAGAAATAGGATTCCTTGGTACATTGGACGGCACTGGTGCAGATGAAAATATTGAATACTATCTAAGAGGCTTGATGAACGAAGGGTATTATTATCCTTTAACAGGAAATTCGGATCACCCGATTGCCTATGATCATGAACAAACCAAACCAGGGTTGTACAAAATCAGGCTAGTAGGGACAAATGATCAGGGCAAAACCTTTAGTGCAGATGCTCCGGTGTACTATAGCGTTACGCAGCCAACACTCAATCTCAGTGCGGAATCTGGAGTATATGAATATAGCCCGGATCAACAAAACGTATCGTTAACAGGTTCTGTCTATGATCCTGGTGTCGCTGAGATGAAGGCTGGCGGCATGAATGTCTCTCAAGCTGATAATAAAGTTGTCTATACAGTACCGGGAAGCGGCGGCGGACTTGGTGGAGGAACAAAGAGCGTATCGGTTCCAGTAGACTCTAACGGTAAATTCACTGCACAAATCCCGTTGAATCCGAATATACAACCGTTCAAAGTGCAAATATATGCAGAAAATAAGGCGACAGTAAGGAACTATTATAGTAATAAATTTCTCTACTATGTGAAACAAGGAACTCCGTATGGAGCAGCTATTGCCGATAAACAGACAGTAAAAGCAGGCGATACAGTGACGGTTACTCTTTCCATGAATAATATGACAAGCATGAAAGAAGCTCAGTTTTCCTATATAGAAGCGAAGAATGTTGATGTGGTGAGTATTAAGCCTCATGCGACATTGGACGGCAAAGAGGATCTTAAAATACAGAAAGAAGGAACCGAGCCAAGCTTGGTAACGAAAATTACTGCAACATTGACTGGTGATACAGCAAAAAACGGAGTATCTGGAAAAGTTCCAATGGTAGATATCACATATAAAGTGAAAAGTGATTCTAATAGTGGAACCCTATCTTTACCACAATTCAATGTATCATATACAAGTACGGATGGCATGGCGAAATCCGCATTTGGTATTAGTATTCCATTTCAAGTAGAACGAACATACTCTTTTATGAAATCGTATGTCTATGCAGAGGCATTTATGCTGCCATATCTTGATGAACCATCTTCGGATTTGGATTATGTAAAGGCAGGCGCAAAAGTCAAAGTGACAGATGATACAGGAAAAGAATATTCAACCACGTTGGGCGGTGATTCATCGTTTTCTTGGCATCTATCATCTTACCTACCGCTGACGGATAAACCATTTACATTAGAAGTAGATATGCCGGGACATTTCATTGTAAAGAAAACCTTTACGATCGGGTTGAAAGAAAATGGAGAGGTTAAACCTTACTCGAAAGCACTTTATTACGAACATTCACCTGCAGGAGATGTGAACAAGGATAATGTTATCGATATTAAAGATGCGCTTTATATTCAATCCAATTGGAAAACAAACAAACGTGAAGCGGATATCAATTTTGATGGAGTGGTAGATGAAAAAGACATGCAATATGTAGTAAACAACTTTTTAATGCAAAATCCATGGATGTTGGATAAAGCTCCAAAACCAGAAACGAAATACAAAGGGAAAGCATTAAATGACATTCTTCACGAGGTGGGGATGCAATAATAACAAAGAGAGCAACGCCAAATAGGGCTGTTGCTCTTTTTTTCGGATAAAAAGCTGGAACCATTCACTGTTAAGGTACTTATAAGAAGAAATGAAGAAATAGAGGGTGTCCAAATTCACCCTCTATTACTTTTATTCATATAAGTATTTCTTATTGCATTATATAAATTTTTAAATCTATTCTTTTCCTACGCTCTATCATAGTATTAAGTAAAAGGGGTGGTAGAACAATGAAAGCAGTATTGGTTACTCAATTTGGCGGCACCGAGTTTTTACAATATGAGGATGTTGAGATCCCAACTATTGAAATGGATGAGGTGTTAATAAGAGTCGTTAAAACGAGTGTGAATTTTGCAGATATTAAATCGAGATATGGAAAAAAAGGCGGAAAGATACCGTTTATACCTGGTTTAGATGCTGCAGGATATATTGAAAAAATAGGTTCGCAAGTTACCAGTTTAAAAGAAGGACAAAGAGTCATCGCATTTCCTAAAAACGGATCATACGCGCAATACGTTGTTGCATCAGAAAAATTAGTGTTTCCGATACCGGATGAACTAGACTTTCAAACAGCTGCAGCTTGTCCCGTTGTTTCCTTCCTATCCCATCGATTACTCCAAAATGTTGCAAGGATTCAGGAAGGTGAATCAGTATTAGTTCATGCAGCAGCCGGAGGAGTAGGGACTACGGCTATCCAATTAGCGAAAATTATGGGGGCTGGTAAAGTAATCGGAACAGTTGGCAGTAAAGAAAAAATGAAAACAGCTAAAGAAAGTGGAGCCGATTACGTCATTTGTTATGAAGAGGAAAACTTTGCAGAACAAGTAAATGAAATAACAAATGGTAATGGTGTAGACATTATTCTGGATTCCGTTTCCGGCTCCGTCACAGAGAATAGTTTAAATTGCTTAGCACCTTATGGGAGGCTAGTGCACTTTGGTAATTCAAGCGGTGCGGACGGAAACATAAAAACGGTCGATTTACATTCAAGCTGCAGAGCTGTTTTAGGTTTTAGCCTTGGAACGACGCGGAAATTGAGACCGGAATTATTAAAGGAAACAGCTCAACAAGTCTTTCCGTATCTAGTTAATAAGCAGTTGGAAATAAAAATCGGACATGAATATTCTCTTTGTGATGCTGCAAAGGCCCATGATCTAATGGAAAAAAGATTAAATAAGGGGAAAATAGTATTAAATGTTCAGTAACTTTCTTCAATGTAATGGGGCAACTTTCATATTTGAGTTGCCCTAAGATAAAGCTTTTTGAATAAATATATATCTTTGACCTATTCTTGAAAACTATCCCGATACTTTTTCGGAGTCATTCCCGTATGCTTTTTAAATACTCTAATGAAATAACTTTGATCGTTAAAATTAAGCCAAGAGCCGATATCTGAGATTGGATATTTCGTTAAGGACAATAATTTCTTCGCTTCTTCAATGCGCTGGCTTTGAATGTAATGACTTATAGATGTCCCCATTTCTTTTTTAAAGAGGCTGGATAGGTAATTAGGACTTAAATGTGTAAGCTCTGCCAACATCTCTAATGTAATGTCTTCGTAAAGATGATTATAAATATAGTGCAGACACGATGTAATGGTTCTAGAGTATTTATTTTCTTTTGCTTGATGTACCCGATTGGTGAAATCATAAAGAACTTCCGACATAATGGCTTGGATTGCTTTGAGATTATCTTGCTCCTCCAGCTGCTGAATATAGAAATCACTTAACGTAAATGCTGTTTCTTCATTTAATCCACCTTCTACGGCGGCCCTGCAAATAAGGGCAACTCCTGTTATCATCAAATTTTTCTCACTTCTAATACGACTTCGTTTAGACAAAACACCAAGTTCGTCTTCGGAAAAGATGGAATAATTGACGACATCCGATAATTTTTCTATTTGTCCGTTTTTTACATAATGAAGTAAGACACGCTCATGGGAAAGATTCGAATGGAAGGAAAAATTCCGTCTTCCCTTGGATAGCTCCAAATCAGGGTGATCCGACAATTTTAAGGTGGAATCCAGTTCTTTGTTTTTTTTCAATACATACGATTTATCTAATAACTGCTCATAGAACAAAGAGAATGTTAACAATCCAATCGTAAGAAATTGTTCACTAGTTATTACAGGGAGTGCTTGATAAAAATCGAAAAGCGCTCTTTTATGAGGCAATTCTTTATATGAATCCATGATTGCATTCATTTTTTCTTCGGTTATTTCTGTATGAATGCAAGGACCTACAATGATTACTCCAGATGTTTGGTTCAAATGAATAGAGAAGAATTGCAAATTGGAATAAGAAAAGAAAATGGGTATTTCTATTGTTTCCTGTTGAGCTGTATATTCCATCATACGGAATTTCAAAGAATCGTAATAGGGACTTGTTTGAAATTGACTTGGAGAACATTCGAATTCAAATTCTCCGTATTGATTGATGTAAAAAACGGATAGATGGTGAGCTTCAAAAATTAATTGACATATGTAATGAATATTTTCTATCCTACCATTCATGCCATGGCCTCCCTTAAAAGAAAATTGAGAGCGTATTCAACTTTTATTTTAATAAGATAAAAAAGTACTATTTACCGTAGAATAGTACAATAAATACACTTGAACAAGCAATAAAATAAGGATGGAAACTCAAAGTTCAAGGAGGAATGAACGATGGATTTAAAAGATAAAATTGCCTTAATAACTGGTGCTGGAAGCGGAATTGGTCGAGCAAGCAGCTTGCTGATGGCAAAACAAGGTGCAAAAGTTGTACTGGTGGATTTTAATCAAGAAACAGGCGAAGAAACATTAAAAATGGTGAAAGAACAAGGCGGAGAAGGTGTCTTCGTACAAGCGGATGTATCGAAAGACGAGGATGTTCAAAGATATGTTCAAACAGCGGTAGATACATTTGGACGCATTGATGTGTTCTTTAATAATGCAGGAATTATTCAGAAGTTTGCTCCGCTTACAGAGGTTGAGGAAACGGAATTCGATCGGATCATGTCTGTAAACGTTAAAGGTGTATTCCTAGGCTTGAAATATGTATTAAAGGTTATGGAAAATCAAGGATGCGGTTCGATTATTAATACAGCTTCTACAGCAGGCGTTCGAAGTGAACATAGTACTTCTGTATACTCTGCAAGCAAACATGCAGTAATAGGGCTTACAAAATCCGCTTCTCTAGAATATGTGAAAAAAGGCATTCGTGTGAATGCGATCTGCCCTGGTGGAGTGAAGACCGCTTTAACAAATAGCGTTGAACAAATGTTTGTTCAATCTGGTTATGTACCAGAAGAAATACCAAACATGAGAATGGGACGTTATGCACAGCCAGAAGAGCTTGCAGAAATGGTTGCATTTTTGGCTTCCGATAAAGCTAGCTATATGACTGGTTCTGTTGTCGTTGTAGACGGCGGATTAACTTTATAATCATCAACTTTATAAAAAATAAAAGGATGGAATTTTCGAATTCCATCCTTTCTTTATTTTAAAAACGTATGTCATGTAGACTTAATATTTTTATTATCTTTTGAAGTAACTTCCTCCATCAACATGATGGACATACTAAAAATAAGGGTGATTAATGAAGCGATGACAACACCTACACCTGTTGCCGTATAAAAATATCCACCACTGGCAGCGCTTACAAAGAAACTTGCAATAAAAATAAGTACTCCTAAACAGACTCCACAAATGGATCCTTTAATAGCTTTTAGACTTTTTTCATGCATTAATACCATCTCCCTTACTGAATATTCTACCAATAATCACAAAATTGTCAAATATTTTTTCGAAAAAATTAACAAATAGGGGTGGAATAATTCTTATTTTTATGATTTGTTCTGTGATAATAGAGATGGTAACATACATTAGAATAAAACAAATACAAAATAAAAAATCCTAAACATTATATTTAGGATTTTTTATCTGCTATGGAAGCCAATAATGCTTAGAGTACCAACAAGTAAGGATATGATGGAAACATGGATAAGGACCGCACCTAAACTAAGATGAGTGTATATCAATAATGCTCCGCTTAATCCTTGAAGGAGAATAAGTATAAAACAAGTAATACTCAAACGGTAAATGTCTGGCCGAATAGCGCTGAATTTTTTCGCTCTCCATATAAGTATAAGAAAAAGAATGATTAATCCAAGCGCAAATGATCGATGAATGACATCTACCCAAAAAGCCATTCCGACTTCCGATGCATGTTCGGTCGGAAAAGGAAAACCTCGAAAAGAAGCTCCAGATCCCGTTTTGGAAACATACCCGCCAAAGTAAATTGCTGCATATGAAAAAATAAAAATGAACCAAGAAAAAACGGTAAAGGAAAGCGGTAATTTTCCATGGTCCTGTGTCTTTCTTTCACTCTGAAAAATAACATATGCAATATTTACTACCGCAGAAAAGGAAATAAGGGCAATCCCTAAGTGTGCGGCCAAAAGCAATGGTGAAAGGGAGACCATAACAGTTAATGCCCCTAAAGTCGATTCTCCGAGAATGCCTATTACGGCAAACAACACAAGCCATTTTATTTTAGGGGATTTAGATTTATATCGGAACCAAGCAATTGCTGAAACTACAAATAATAAGAGACTCGCAAGGCCAACTACTATTCGATGTGTATACTCAATAACGGAATGGTAATCGGAAAAGTCCGGAAATATACTTCCATTACAAAGTGGGTAACCACTTCCGCACCCCATTGCAGAATTGGTCATCGTATCAACAAAGCCGATAATATTTACTATAAATAGCAATACAGCTGAACTAACTGCAAGCCAAAAAAATTTCATGATTACACCTTCTTTATAAGGTCTAATGATCTTGTTCAGTATTGAACAATGTATAAAGAAAGAACTTCTCTTAGATACCAATGTGACGCACTAAGAGAAGCATTCTTCAAAGTTGTGTTTGTTTTGTATTTGTCTAGCGCAAGCAGCCACCGGCTAGCGGATTTCCACGTGTCATTCCCGCAGGTAATAAATTTACCATTGTACGCCGATGTGCAAGGCACTTCCGCTTGTCTTATTGAACAACTGAATTAAATGACATGATCCAGATTGCACCTACGACAATTGTTACTACGAAAATCAATCCTAAAACTAATGCCATTACATTGTAACGAGGTCCTTCTCCATCACGAATATGCATGAAGAAGAAGAGCTGAATAACAAATTGTAATACGGCTGCTATTAAAATAACAGGTAAAAGCACTGATTTTGCAAGCATATGATTTAACACAAGTACAAGCGGGATGATTGTCAAAATAATAGATAGGATAAATCCAATTACATAAGCTTTAATGGATGCAGTATGTTCATGATTTGACATTTACATCACCCCCATTAAATAAACAACAGTAAGGATGAAGATCCAAACGGCATCTAAGAAGTGCCAGTAAAGACTTATTACAGAGATCTTTCTTTTCGTTACAGTTGTAATCCCTTTACGAGATAGTTGAATCATTAATCCGATCATCCAGAAGATACCTACGGTAACGTGCAATCCGTGTGTTCCTACTAATGTAAAGAAAGAAGTAAGGAAAGCACTCTTAGAGATAGTTGCACCTTCATGAACCATATTAGTGAACTCGTTGATTTCAAGTCCCACAAACACTGCACCAAGGGCAGCTGTAACGATAAGCCAGCCCAATAGTGCTTTTTTATTTCCTTTGTGCATGAATAAAACAGCTATACCACTTGTAAACGAACTTATTAATAAGATAAAGGTTTCAATGATAAAACCAGGTTTATCAAATTCCTTCCCTGTAAATCCTCCATTTGTGTGAGTATGCAAAACAGCATAAGCTGCAAATAGAGTCGCGAAAAGGAGACAGTCGGTTACAAGGAAAATCCAAAAACCTAATATTTTTAACCCTTCCTGGTCTACATGACCATGATCGTGGTTAGAAACATGAGCAGAAACGCTTTGTTGCATGTTTAAAACCTCCTAATTTGCAGTTTGTTGAGCTGAAAGAACACGATTTCTATATTCATTTTCAGTTCGCTCTATCTCTTCCACAGGAATATAGTAATCTGTGTCATATTGGAATGAACGTACGAATAAAGTAACTACAACACCGATTAAGCCAGCAACTCCCATCCACATCCATTCAAATGTAAATCCGAATCCGGCAATAAAGAAGAAGCATGCCATGATGAATGGAACACCAGTGTTTTTCGGCATATGAATTGGCTCGTATTTAACCGGTTTTTCTTGATAGTCTCCATTTTTCATTTCTTGTTTTTTATACCACCATGCATCACGACCTTTTACTTCAGGTAGAATTGCAAAGTTGTATACAGGTGCAGGAGACGGGATAGACCATTCTAGTGTACGACCATCCCAAGCATCACCGGTTACATCACGTTCACCGTGTTTAATACTATAAACAATTTGCCATACTTGGAAGATGAATCCGATACCCATTAAGAATGCTCCGACCGTAGATATCATGTTGAGCGGTGCCCAACCCATATCCCATCCTGCAGAAGCATTATAGGTATAAATACGACGAGTCATTCCCATGAAACCAAGGGCATATTGAGGCATGAAGCAAACATAGAAACCAATTTGCCATAACCAGAATGCCCATTTTCCAAGACGATCATTTAACTTAATTCCAAAGATTTTAGGGAACCAATAATACATACCTGCTAAATATCCGAATACAACCCCACCGATTAATACTTGGTGGAAGTGGGCGATTAAGAAATAGCTGTTGTGATATTGATAATCCGCTGGTGCTGCGGCAAGCATAACGCCTGTTGCTCCTCCGACAAGGAAACACGGAACGAATGCATAAAACCAAAGCATCGGTTGAGTAATGCGCACCCTTCCTCGAAACATCGTAAAGAGCCAGTTAAATATCTTTACTCCGGTAGGAATTGCGATGATCATCGTACAAATAGCAAAGACAATGTTTACATCGGCTCCGGCACCCATTGTAAAGAAATGGTGTACCCAAGTGTAATAAGAAACAACACTTATGGCAATCATAGAAAATACCATGGAACTATAACCGAAGATACGTTTTTTCGAGAAGGTTGCTACTACTTCAGAGAACACTCCGAATGCAGGTAAGACAACGATATATACTTCAGGGTGACCCCACATCCAAATTAAGTTGACGTACATCATTGGATTTCCGCCAGCTGTTGATGTGAAGAAATGTCCGCCTAATAAACGGTCAATTGTTAACATAGCTAATGTTACTGTAAGAATAGGGAACGCACCTAAAATAGCGATAGAAGATGCCAATGTAGACCATGTGAAAAGTGGCATGTCACGTAATCGCATAGATGGCGTACGCATTTTTAAAATCGTAACGACAAAGTTAATTCCGGTCGCTAAACTTCCGATACCGGATATCTGAATGCCCCATATCCAGTAGTTTTGACCTGGACCTGGACTAAATGCACTTTCTGATAATGGTGGATAAGAAAGCCAACCAGCATTTGGTGAACCACCAATAACGAACGAAAGATTAAAGAGCATTGCTCCGATGAAAAATAGCCAGAAACTAATAGCATTTAAAGCTGGGAAAGCAACATCTCTTGCTCCAATTTGTAAAGGAACAACCATGTTAAATAAAGCAAACATAAATGGCATTGCCATAAATAGAATCATAATAGTACCATGAGTCGTAAAAATCTCATTATAATGCTCTGACTCTAAAAAGTGAGCATTTGGAACAGCGAGCTGTGCCCGCATTAAAAGGGCATCCACTCCACCGCGGAAGAGCATTAGTAAAGCGGCTAAAAGATACATAATACCAATTTTTTTATGATCAACGGTTGTGATCCATTCTCTCCATATCCAACCCCATTTTTTAAAATAGGTGAGGCAAAAAACAATCGCAACCACTGCTAATACAATCGAAACATCGGCTCCATAGATCATTGGATCGCCGGTGACAAAGAAATGCGATGTATCCAAAACGGATCTCCTCCTTATTTATTATTTTTTCATATCCATTCCATCCATTGAATGACTACCACTCATATCCATTCCGTCCATCGACTTGCCGTCGCCCATATGATTCATATGTTTCATATATTCTCCGCCGTTTTTATTCACAATGCCTTCATATAGACCTTTTGGATAGGATGAAAAGCTTAATTCTTTTTCTAAGCCTGGTTTTTCTAAGTTTTTATATCCTGCATTTGTTAAGGCAGGAGAGTTCTTTTTCACTTTATCTGCCCACTTATTGAAGTTTTCTTGTGTAACAGATTTCACTCTAAATTGCATGTGAGCAAATCCTTTACCAGTGAAGTTAGCCCCTGAGCCAAAATATTCACCAGTTTTATCAGCTTGAAGCCATAATCCCATTGACATACCTGGCATTGTATATTCTTGTCCACCTAGCTGTGGAACCCAGAATGAATTCATTGTTCCAGAAGAAGTTAGAACGAATTGAACTGGAACACCAGCTGGAATTTCTGCGTAATTCACAGTAGCAATTTTCTTGTCAGGATACGTAAACATCCATTTCCAATCTAAGGATGTTACTTGAATGACAATAGGCTTAACATCTTTCACAGGTGGTTTTGTTAAGTTCATTGTTGTTTTCGCTGTAAAGACACCAAGTATTGCAACGATAACAACAGGAATTCCCCACCAAATTACCTCCAACACCTTACTATCTGCCCATTCAGGCTGATATGGTGCTTTGTTATCCGGTGTATCACGGTATCGAATAGCAATATAAACGAAAATACCTATAACAGGAATAATGACAACTGCACACAAAATTACCGAAATGATAATTAAACGTAACTCTTCATGGCCAACAGGGCCTTCTGGATTTAGGACAATGTATTTGCTTCGATCACAGCCAGCCAAAAGGACCATGCCGAGAAGAGCTAAAAAGGAATATTTAGCATATTTGGTCCATTTTCTCAATGGTAATTCCCCTTTCGTTTGAGATTAGATTCTATTTATTAAAAAACAATACAACTATAGCAGATTAATTTTTAATTGAATATCTATATTAGTAGAATAAATGCAAGTGTCAGAGAAAGTTCAAACTTGGATGCAAATATTCCACTTACAAGTAAAAATATGCAATAACTATATATTTTTACCAGTTAAAAAAATATTCGATTCCGATTATTCTGTTTATATTATTAAAGGTGAATAGTAAGCGCTTTATCTTGTTTTATAAGGTTTTGTGAAGGTTTTGTTACAGAGTACATAATCTTGGAAATTTTTATGCTCAGTTATGAACATAAAATTAATGAAGGTTTTTAATCCTACTCAAGGGGTAGGATCATTCATCTATATATATTATATCGATATAGTAAATGTTGTATTGGAAATAATATAAACAACAGTTGTCTGTGAAAGATGTATAAAAAAGTAAAGCGTGTGCAATAAACTTGAAGATTTTCCAATATCCCTTCCAAATATAACTAAGATTCTTTATGATAAGAGAAATGGAAAAAATGGGGGATAAAGAATTCATGTTTGGTAAGATGCGTGTGTGGCTGGAAAGACGCTCACCGGTCCAAGTTATTGTAGGTTATTATTTACTGGCGGTAGTGGTATCCATTTTATTATTCAGTCTCCCAGCGGTGCATAAACCTGGGGTTCATATAAGTTTTATTGACACTGTTTTTACAGCGGTCAGCGTTGTTAGTGATACTGGATTGACGGTGTTTAACATTTCGGAGAACTATAGTTTATTTGGATATTTTGTCATTATGATTGTTTTACAATTTGGCGGCATTGGGATAATGGCGATGAGTACTTTCTTTTGGCTCCTTTTAGGGAGGAGAATTGGCTTACGTGAACGCCGTTTAATCATGGTAGACAATAATCAGTTTGCATTATCGGGTCTAGTACAGTTAGTGAAAGAAATACTAAAAATGGTTCTTTGGACAGAACTAATAGGGGCAGTTATTTTCGGATTTCATTTTTTGAAGTATTTCCCTACATGGAAGGAAGCATTTCTGCAAGGGTTATTTGCATCCGTAAGTGCTACCACTAATGCTGGTATGGATATAACCGGAGAGTCTCTTACTCCATTTGCCGGGGACTATTTTGTGCAAATCATAACGATCATCCTGATAATTTTTGGTGCAATAGGATTTCCTGTATTAATTGAAGTAAAGACGTATTTTTCAAGCAGAAAGAAAAAGCTGGAGCATCCATTTCGCTTTTCCTTATTTACAAAGATAACGACCTTTACTTATGGAATTCTATTTATTACTGGTACTATCTTGATTTTATTATTAGAATGGCAGCACTATTTTAAGAGTTTAACGTGGCATCAAAGTTTTTTCTATGCGCTTTTTCAAGCAGCAACAACGAGAAGTGCGGGACTTACGACCATGAATATTACCGAATTTTCCGTTCCAACTTTATTGATAATGAGTGTATTTATGTTTATTGGCGGATCACCTAATTCTGTAGGAGGGGGAATTCGCACAACAACCTTTGCATTAAATATGTTGTTTGTCTATCATTTTGCAAAGGGAAAC
Organism: Margalitia sp. FSL K6-0131; assembly: GCF_038008735.1. Lineage (NCBI taxonomy): Bacteria > Bacillati > Bacillota > Bacilli > Caryophanales > Bacillaceae > Heyndrickxia > Margalitia sp. FSL K6-0131. The sequence goes on along the minus strand of NZ_JBBOZS010000001.1, from coordinate 5,013,276 downwards.
CGTGAGATTAAAATCTTTAAACGGGAACTCCATCAAGATGATGTTATGAAGTCATTGGCAATAACCATATTAGCGATTATGATGTGTTGTATTTCCGTAGTAACAATAAGTATTTCTGATAAGCAGCAGGAGCTTATTTCTATATTATTTGAAGTTTGCTCTGCCTTTGGTACAGTGGGTCTGTCCATGGGAATCACTCCTGACCTGAGCATTCTTTCTAAATGTATTCTGATGATTCTTATGTTTGTTGGAAGGATAGGATTAACCTCATTCCTATATATAATAGGAGGAGACAATAATAAGAAAGCGAAATATCATTATCCGAAAGAGAGAGTCGTGACAGGATGATGGAGCACAAATGCGTTAGCCGATAGGCTCTGGAGCTAGACGTAGGCAATATTATTAAATGGATATCCAAAGGTATAAATTTTAAAATTCCTAAACAATACAATAGGACGGTTCTTCTATTTAAGAGGGATCGTCCTTTTTTACTCTTCTTATTTTGATAATTAAGAATATAATGAAAGGAAGATGCGCATAAGGGGGAAATCAAATGGCAAATGAAATTTCTGCAAAAATGGTAGAGAAGTTTTCGGAAAAGGTGAATGATTCACTGCCTGAAAGGATAGTGAAAAATGCCGTGATCAGAAACGGTATTGATGCAGTTGCTGAAAATAGTGATGCGGTTGTAGCTATGAATCATGTCTTCTCTGATGAGATCGAAACAGGAAAAGTATCTAATCAAAAACAAAGCGGAAGATGTTGGATGTTTGCGGCACTAAATACGTTTCATCACAAAATGAATCGTGAGTTTCAATTAAAAGATTTCGAGCTATCCCAAAATTACATTAACTTCTGGGATAAGTTTGAAAAGGCAAATTATTTTCTTGAAAGCGTGCTCGAAACGGCAAACGAACCTTTAGACGGCAGGCTAGTTTCTTGGATCTTGGCTACACCTCAACAGGATGGCGGACAATGGGATATGTTTGTTTCATTGGTTAAGAAGTATGGAGTAGTGCCAAAACAAGCAATGCCGGAAACTTTCCAAAGCAGCAGTTCTATGCGACTAAATGCTATTTTGAATACGAAATTGCGGGAAGATGCAGTAAAGCTTAGAGATTTGCACAGGAAAGGGGAAGCAGCCGCTGCCTTAAACCAGGCAAAGGAAGAAATGCTATCTGAAATCTATAAAATTCTAACTCTCTCATTAGGCGAGCCGCCAAAAACATTTAATTTTGAGTATAGGAATAAAGAAAAAGAGTTTCATAGAGACTTGAGTATTACTCCACATCAGTTCTATGAAAAATATATTGGACTTAATTTAGATGATTATGTGAGCATTATCAACGCACCGACTCAAGATAAACCATATGGAAAAACCTATACGGTTCAATTCCTTGGAAACGTTGTAGAAGGAAAGCAAATTAAATACCTTAATGTTGATATGGAAACGATGAAGGAACTTGCCATCAAGCAAATCCAAGATAATGAAAGTGTTTGGTTTGGGTGCGATGTAGGCAAGTCTTCCAATAAAGATCACGGTATTATGGATTTAGACCTTTATGATTATGAAACGACTTTAGGCATCCAATTTTCGATGACGAAAGCACAAAGACTAGATTATAAGGGTAGCGTCATGACGCATGCCATGGTTCTGACCGGTGTGAATCTTGTAGAAGGCAAACCAAACAGATGGAAAGTGGAAAACAGCTGGGGTGAAAAAGTTGGTAACAAAGGGTATTTTGTTATGAGTGACAAGTGGATGGATGAATATACCTATCAAATTGTCATAAACAAGAAGTACCTTTCCGATGAGTTGAAAAAGGCATGGGAACAGGATCCTATTCCTTTAAAACCTTGGGATCCAATGGGATCTCTTGCGAAATAGGTAAGAAGGAGGGGCGGTTCCTGCGCTTTAATTAGAAAGTGGGGGGCTGCTTTTCTTTTAATTTAATATTTTCCACTGCCTAATTCGCCATTTTTTTCTTAGTACAATGGGATAAAAGGTTGTAAATTTCAGTTACTTGCTTATTTTAATCAAACGTTTGATTAATAAGGGAACACGTAGAATACAGTCGAAATTTGTTTTTTAGTATAGAAAAAGCAAAGCACCAAACTAGTTCGCCAGCTAAGTGCCAAAATTCCTTGATGCACGGCATCAAAATCATGATTTATTCCATTATATTCAAGCGAAAATCCTTGTGATAAGATATTTAGTAGAACCTAATTTAAACGCATAATTACGATAAAACTACTTAATTCCTTTAAAGATTAGGAGATACATATGCGCGCTTTCAAACCATTTTTATCAAGATGGAAACGCGAACCATTTTTATTTCTTGTTTTCACAGGATTATTCCTTGTTTTTTCAAGTTATAAATTGACGTTTGCTTATGGAATTACTTTTTCCTTTTCAAGTATTTTTTTATTTTTGATATTTAGACTGATAGGGCTTCCTAGTGCGGTTTTTGCAGGAATTATAGGCCTTTTTTTCGTTCAACATAGTTTTTATGGTTTCGGTTACGGCTGTCTTTCCATAATAGAACTTTTATTTGTTGGTGCTTTTTTTTATAAAGGAAGAAGGGCAAAAATGTTCTATGTGGACGCTTTATTTTGGTTCACGTTTGGACTTATAGGAGTCCTATTTTTAAACTGGAAGCCTTTGACGGGGAACGCCCTGTATTTTAAAGTGTCAAAGGATATCATTAACGGCTGTTTTAATGTTCTAATGGCAGATATGCTGCTTGCATATGTTCCTTTTTATAAAATACTGAAAGTGAATAAAAACAATGTTTCTTTTCATCAATTTCTGTCCCATATAACGTTCATTTCGATTCTTTTCCCATTTTTCCTGAATATTGCAACAAACTCCACGAATGTCCATGATTATATTGTAAAGGATTCAGAGAGACAGGCAGCAAATAGTGTAAATCGGATGGAAAAGTCTGTTGTTTTATGGTATAAAGACGATTTGCATAAATTGTATGACCCTTCTCCAGCGAGCCGTTTAAATGAAACGATAAAGGAAAATAAAGAACAGGAATACGATATTATTATCACGGATTTTGATCATAAAGTGATTGCTACTAGTTTACACGGGATTAAAGTAGACCAAAAGTATGATTGGCAGCAGCAGTATGAATGGAAAAAGCTATCAAATAACTTTTATGAGGCATTACCAAAGGAACCGACAAAAGTAATGCCTATTATGAAATGGGGATTAGGAATCTATGTTTATTCGAAAAAAATAGATGCTTTATCCATGAACATGATGATTCAGTTTCCTATCTCTCGATATCAGGAAAAAATATATGAAAATTTTTTAGATCAGTTAAAGTATTCGATTCTGTTTGCGATTTTACTTGTAATTCTTGTCCAGGTTGTTAGCCGGATTTTTATCAATAATCTAAAGCAATTGACCATTGCAACAACTGGCTTGCCGCAGAAGCTTATTAATTTGGAGAAAGTAGTGTGGCCACAAAGCTATGTAGCTGAGCTTCGATTGCTTACGCAAAATTTGAAAATGATGGCTGAAAAGATTAAAGAATTGTTCCAGGAAAGCAATGATATGAATAGGAAGCTAACGGAACAAACGGAAAAATTAAAGGAATCAGAGGACCAATTGCATCATCTTGCATTTTTTGATGTCTTAACGGGATTACCTAATAGACTTCACTTTCAGGCCTTTGTGAAAAATTTAATTAAAAATCCTTCAACTAAAAGGGTGGCAATCATTTTTATCGATATCAATCAATTTAAGCAAATCAATGACACATTAGGGCATGATGCGGGAGATGCATTGCTTCAATTAATCGCTAAAAAACTGAGAGGATTGCAAAATGATCATAGGGAGGTTTTTCGCCTTAGCGGGGATGAATTTGTGATCGTACAAAATGTGGGGGGTGATGGATTGCAACATTCATTGGAGCAAATTCTTGATGCGTTTTCGTCTTCCTTCCCGGTTCAGGGACATATGTTTTATGTTACAGCTAGTATTGGGGTAAGTATATATCCTGAGGATGGAAAGGATTTAGATACACTTGTCAAATGTGCTGACATTGCCATGTATATTTCGAAGGAAAAAGGCGGCAATCGAGTCCAATTTTTTAATGAGTCAATGAGAAATAAATTTCATGAACATTTGCTGGTGGAAAATGCTTTACGAACGGCTGTAGATAAGGGAGGCTTCGAGCTTTATTATCAGCCGAAAACGAAGATGGACAAGGTAACAAGCATGGAAGCATTATTGCGCTGGAGGGATCCACAGCTTGGTTTTGTTTCACCGGCAACCTTTATTCCGATTGCAGAGGAAATTGGGCTGATTTTGCAAATAGATGAATGGTCCTTATTGCAGGCTTGCAGACAAAATAAAAAATGGCAGGATGAAGGTTTACTCCAGGTTCCTATATCCGTCAATATATCAGCAAAACATTTTCAACAGGATTCGTTAATCCCTTTAATTAAAAAGGCTTTAGATTTATCAGGTATGGAATCGAAGTATTTAAAATTAGAGATTACCGAAAGTGTATTTATTAAAGATCCGATGCAGGTAGCAGATGTTATTTATAAGTTGAAAAAATTAGGAGTTCATATCTCGATTGATGACTTTGGGACAGGCTATTCTTCTATGTATCAATTGCTGCAGCTGCCTTTCGACGAGATTAAGATTGACCGGCAGTTCATTACAGACATCCACCAAGACGAAAAGAAGGCTCTTTTGGTGAATTCTGTTCTTGATATTGCTCACGGATTACACCTTAATGTCGTAGCAGAAGGAGTGGAAAGTGTAATGGAAAGGGACTTATTGCTGCAAATGGGCTGCGACGAGATCCAAGGTTATTTATTTAGTCCTCCTGTGAATCAAGAAGAGATGAGGAAGTTTTTGGCGAAGACAGATGAGGAATTGGTTGTTTGAGCGCTTGATATTTGCAGGCAATTAGAATAGAAAGAAAATGAATGGAGGCCTATAACTCTTTGGTTATAGACCTCTATTTATTTTTGTCCGTGTCGGGTGTACAGTGTGACGAAATGTCTACGAGAGGTGCCTGACACCACTTACATTTTGTGTTTAATCATATCGTACGTTTCTTGACTGAAATCTTTATATGGTGTTTGCGGAAGCGGTGCAAAGTTCTCTACTGCTATATTGGCAAAGTGAAGAGCATTGCTTGTATGTCCCAGTTTCAAATGGCAAAGTGCTTTATATGAATCCATCACATAAAATAGTGATAAATCAAAGGGATGACAGGCGAAGGATGGGATTTCAACCTTCTCTAGACTAGAGATTGCTTCTTCAAAGAGACCAAGTCCATATAAAGCTTTTCCTTTTTCAAGGTGGAACCAATGTATAAAAATATTTGATGTATCCGGTTCGGAAAAAAACTCATCTATTTCTTTCAGTGCCTTAGAGTAATCCTTTTTGTCTTCATTAAGGGACATAACGTCAAAAAGCTTATAAAATAGGATAGATTGTATATCCTCTGCAAATTCCCCGTATTGCTTAATTTTTTGTAAATAATACGATTTTTTTTCTTCATTTTTAAACATCAGTGCATTGGCGGCAGCCAGTCTGTACAAATCATCGGTAAGGTAAAAGATCCGATTTTCCTTTGAAAAGTGAATGGCGTTTTCCATCACTTTTTCAGCTGATTGATTATCCCCCACGGCAAAATGCAAAATGGATTCATGATAATCAAGATTTACACGGGTTATTGGGTCTATATAGGCATGGTTTGCCTCTATATGTGATCGTTCTTCTAATAGTGAATTTAAAGCAAACGAATAGTCATGATCTGTGAATTTTACCATTGAACGGAAAATTCCAATCGATGCACGGTTGGAAGTAAGATTTATTTGGTCATATATGATTGCAGCGCGCTCCAAATAATCCTGCCAGTCGTTCTTTTTTTCGTAATAGAGGCAGCGGCTGTAAATGTCTAAAAGTCTGGCAGATTCATACCCTTGCATGAGCTTATCAATAATTGGTTCTATTAAAGTAATTACTTGTTCATATTTTATTGGGTTCTCTTTGAGGTTCGCATTAAATAGGTTTTCAGCCTTTTCAAGAATCTCCCTTAATTCCTGTGAACTGATTTCTTCTAAAAGATCCGCAACATCTACTTCGAGTTGTTTAGCAATGTAGGCTAAGCTTTCCATGGAAGGTTTGGCCTTATTATTTTCAATCAGGCTTAGCATTCCCTTAGTGAGTTCTTCTCCTGCAAGTGCTTCTAGGGTCATCTTCTTTTGTTTTCTTAATTTTCGTATTCGCTCTCCAAGCATGATAAATAGACACACTCCTAATCCCTGTGAATAGTTTAATTATATTAAACTTTTGCTTGAAAAGGAAATATCAGCGTGATATGATTTGTTTAATTAAATTAAACTTTTTTGAAAATGGGGATGGGGATTATTATGGATAGCGAATTAAAGTTAAAAAAGGCAACTTATCATCTTTGGACATTTACGATTAGCAAGCTCATTGGTTCTTTTGGATCACAAGTGTATTCCTTTGCTATTAGTTTTTACATTTTACAGTTAACAGGATCGGCAACTAATTTTGCCGCTAATCTCTTGTGCAGTATTCTTCCTCGTACACTGGCAGGTCCTTTTGCCGGATATGTAGCAGATAATTTTCCTAGAAAAACAATTGCCATCACATCACAGATTGCACAGACTTTAGCAATTGGCGGGCTCCTTACAACTAGTTTAACTTCGGGTCTTTCCCTTCCAGCTATTTATATAGCAACCTGTATATTGTCTCTAACATCCACATTTTCAGGAGTAAATTTTACCTCCTCTATTACTGGGCTGATTGACGAAGCAAGAATACAGAAAGCAATGTCATTAAATCAAATGTCCATTTCATTCGCAGCCATAGGGAGCCCAGTGGTAGGCGGTTTATTGTATGGTACTGTTTCGATTCCAGTATTTCTTATCCTATATATGACCGCATCTGTTATAGCAGTTATTCTTGAGTCAACGATGAATTTCAAGTTGTTTGCTAATCGAAAGACTAATGGGGAAGGTAAAACAAAGGAGCCAATATGGGATAGTATGAAAGCAGGAATTGCTTATTTAAAATTAAATCCTCTCATTACAACAATCATCTGGGTCGCATTATTAGTAAACTTTTTCTTTGGTGCACAACAAGTGGGGTATTCCTTTGTTCTAATAGATAAATTAAAAGTAGAATCTCAGCATTTTGGACTGACAGAAGGGGCGTTTGCAGTAGGAATGCTCGTGCTTTCTTTTTATTTATCTGTACGCAAGGAAGTGAAGTTTCCGCTTCTTTCATCAAAACGTGGCATTATTGCGTTAGGATTAATTATGAGTGGAATTGCTTTACCACTTTTTATTAAGATGACTTATGCTTCGATTATTGTCTTTTACATGATATTAATGTTTGGTTTCGGAGCATTGATAATTATTGTTAACACTCCTATTCAAGTAATGCTGCAAAAGCAAATTGATGATGATTATAAAGGGCGTGTGTTTTCTATCATCGAAACGATGGCTCAGGCCCTGTCACCATTGGCAATGGTTATATACGGCTTTTTATACGATTTCATCCCCGCCGGATGGATATTGATAATATCCGCTTCCGTCCTAATTGGGGTCGTTACAATTCTTATAAGACCATCCGTGGTTCGAAAAGCACATCCTGAATGGAGAGAGAAGGAGATTGTGAAGGGGAAAATTGTAACTGCCAAATCGGAATAGATTTATCTGTAAAAAGAGAGGTTGATAGTTCATTTATCTGTGAACAATCAACTTTTTTATTTCAGTGTCATTCGATATGTAAATTATGCCATTTTATTTTTAAGGTAGATGCAGATACTAAATAAAAAAATTTTTTATACTTGAGTATTTAGCTCTATAAAGGGAAGGGATTTCAATACACGAATTAACCAATACTAAGATTAAACAATGTGGTTTCTTGAAGTCGTAACAATAAATCTTAAATGTTCCCACTAGGAAGATTGCTGTGAAAACTTATATATAATGGGAGGGAAACGAACATGGATAATAAAAACTGTGATTTTTCCCCTATGAAACAACAGTTAATACAAGGGCTTCAAGATTTAATTGCCCACCTTCAGTCAAATTTATCCAAGCTCGGTGGAGAAGAATATTGCTTATTAAATTGTCTGGAAGATGCCAAAAATCAGTTAGCGGATATTGAAGCAATGGCAGCCTCCTTTTATTTAAATTGCTATTTATCGTCCTTCACGGATACATATGAAGATTTATCTACATCTATTCAGCATCTTTCGAAAAAAAGACATGGTGCATTGATTGTCGTTGAGAGAAGCCATTCATTAGATTCCGTTATTCAAAAAGGAACCCCAATGGAGGCAGTAGTAACTCCCAAATTATTAGAGGCAATCTTTTACCCTGGAAATCCTCTTCACGATGGGGCTGTTTTAATTCGAGGGAATGTTGTCGTTTCCGCTTCAAATGTCCTTCCTCTAACAAAAAGAAAAATTGGAAAGGAAAAAGTCGGAACACGACACCGGGCTGCACTTGGAGTGACTGAGCTAAGTGATGCATTGGCACTTGTTGTGTCGGAAGAAACGGGCAAAATTTCTTTTGCGTTGGAAGGGAATTTGTATCCGATTAATATGTCTGATCCTGCTTCTTTTGAAACCCAGCCAAAGACAGTCGATACTTTATAAGAATTTTTTCACTTTAATTCAAATGATGGGGGGAATTTTACCTTCCTAAAATTTTTAAACTACTACTTGATAAATAATGTTCTCCATTGATTACAGTTTTTACATGAAAATAAATTTATTAGGGATGTCCCTCCTCTGTATTCCCGTATATATATAGTGGTGCTTATTTAGTAAACGGGAGGGGAGTGTAATGTTTATTCATATAGTTCGACAAGGAGACACTTTATTTAAATTAAGCAGAATGTACCAAATCCCAGTTGAAAGGTTAAGATTGGCAAATGGTTTTGGGGATTCTAATCTTGTTGTTGGGCAAGCGGTACTTGTTCCTAAATATACTTATATAGTACAGCCGGGAGACTCTTTTTTCGAAATTGCCAAAAAGGCGATGGTAACGGAAGAACAATTAAGACATGCAAATCCTTCTATACAGCCTGCTGCAATACAACCTGGAATGGAGATTAAAATACCAAATATATCGAATTACCTTGCCGGTACGTTGCAATATTATCAAGTTCGGAGTCCGGAACAGGATGCAGAATTAATTAGTCAATTTGCCCCTTATTCGTCGTCAATCGCTATTTTTGAGTATCACTTCGCCAGAAACGGAGATATCGTAAATACGCTTAATGATGCGGTAGCTGTCCGCACTACTTGGCAGCATCGCGTTACTCCATTAATAACGATAACCAATCTTACCTCTCAAGGTTTTAGCTCTGATCTTGCAAGTGCTGTTTTGAATAATCCTACGGCACGAACCAAACTAGTCAACAATATTGCTTATTTAACAAAAAGACACGGCTATGGTGGAGTAAATATCGATTTTGAACTTGTTAAAGCGGCGGATAGAGATCTTTTTACGGGATTTTTACGGGAACTGAAGGACCGCTTGAGACAAGATAGACTGGCTGTAACAGTTGCGGTCCCTGCAAAGACAAGTGAAGATATTTCTTGGTTAAGGGGATATGATTACGGAGGAATCGGTGCAGTAGTAGATTATATGTTTATTATGGCTTATGACTGGCATCATTCCGGAAGTGAGCCTGGTCCTGTTGCACCAATAACTGAAGTTAGAAAATCCATTGAATTTGCTATAAAAACAGTTCCAAGCAGGAAAATTATTCTTGGCGTTCCGTTGTATGGATATGATTGGATTATCCCTTATAGCCCCGGAAGAATAGCACCAGGTGTATCCAATCAAAATGCAATTGAAACGGCCATGCGATATCAATCACCTATACAATACTCTGAAGAATACCAATCTCCATATTATAGATATAGGGATCAAAATGGATTGACACATGAAGTCTGGTTTGAAGACGTAAGGAGTATGAGCGCAAAAATGCAACTGGTCCGAAACTATGGTCTCCAAGCCATAGGTGCATGGCAATTATCACTTGGATTTACTCCTGGTGTATGGTTGTTGAGGAAATTTTTTACTATTCGGAAGTTGTAATAAATATTATAAGAATTTTCTATCAGCAACTCTTTTGTAAATGATAATGTAAGGTAAATCCAATATAATAGTAATTAAGAATTCTTAAATATTTGATATTAATAGGGAGATAGAAAATGGCACTATTGGCAGTTGATATTGGAGGAACTTCTGTAAAACATGGGATATGGAATGATGAGAAATTAGGTAATAAAGGTTCTTTTAGAACCCCAGCGACTTGGGATGAAATGAAAACAGAATTTATGGTATTAAAGAATAGCTTGGGAGAAGGGACAAAAATTAGCGGTGTGGCGATCAGTTCCCCTGGAGCGGTGAACCAAAATAAAGGGGTTGTCGAGGGATCAAGTGCTGTACCTTATTTACACCACTTTCCAATATTTGCAGAGCTCACTGAATTATTTCAATGTCCCGTCTCTATTGAAAATGACGCAAACTGTGCAGCGCTGGCGGAAATTTGGAAAGGGGAGGCAAAAGGACTCAAAAATGTGTTGTTTGTGGTTGTAGGCACAGGCATTGGCGGAGCAGTTATTATAGACGGGAAAGTGTGGCACGGGAAGCATCTTTTTGGAGGAGAATTCGGATACATGCTTCTAAAGGATAATGCAATCTTCAGTGAATTAGGAACTGCTGTGAATATGGCTAAACGGGTAGCGAAACGCAAAAATATTTCGGAAAATGAGTTAAGCGGGGAAGAAGTATTTGAAATGGCCAAGAATGGTGATTTGATTGCCGAGGAAGAAGTGGAAACATTCTATCATTATTTAGCTCAGGGAATCTATAATCTTCAATATAGTTTCGACCCTGAAAAAATCATTATTGGCGGCGGTATTTCAAGCAAGGAGGATTTAATACCCGAGTTAAATAAGAGATTGGATAGAATCATAAAACAAGTGGAGATTGCTCCTTTTATTCCTGAAATCGCCATTTGCAAATACAAAAACGATGCAAATCTAATCGGCGCTGTTTATAACTGGTACCAAAATTGGTGTCAGGCACCAATCAAGGACAAATGAATGAGTTTGTACATGTGGAGTGGACAGTTTTTAATGGAACTGTCTTTCTTTTAATTTGAAGAATTGCTCCTTTTGACAAAGTTCAACAATTTTCGAAGATTGATAGCGTATTCAAAAAGTTGTGCTATAATGAAAGTAAAAATAAATACACAGCTAAGGAGTAATTGCGATGTTGAAAGATCTTTTTATGGGCCTATCCAAGAACCAATTTCTTAATACAGCAGCCAAAAAATATGGCTTAAAATTAGGGGCTCAAAATGTTGTAGCTGGAACAAATATAGCGGAAACAATTCAAAGTATAAAAGAACTAAACTCCCACGGCATTGCTTGTACAGTCGATAACTTAGGAGAGTTTGTATATAAAGAAGAAGAGGCTACCGAGGCAAAAGAACAAATTCTTGAAGTCATCGAAGCGATTCATGAAAATGGAGTAGACGCACATATTTCTTTAAAGCCAACACAATTAGGGTTGGATATCGACTATACTTTTTGTTTAGATAATTTAAGAGAAATTGTGGACCGTGCCAGCCGTTATGATATCCATGTGAATATCGATATGGAAGACTATGGCCATTTACAGCCGTCTTTTGATATTTTAGATGATTTATCTCGTGAATATGATAATGTAGGCACCGTAATTCAGGCTTACTTCTATAATGCACAAGAAAATCTTGAAAAATATAAAAACTATCGTTTGCGTATTGTTAAAGGCGCTTATAAAGAGCCAAAAGAATATGCTTTCCAAGAGAAAAAAGAAATCGATTCTAATTTTATTAAATTAATAGAATGGCATCTATTAAACGGAAAATTTACTTCTATTGCAACACATGATCACCATGTCATTAATCATGTCAAAAAGTTTGTAAAAGCACATAATATTCCGAATAATAAATTCGAATTCCAAATGCTTTATGGCTTTAGAAGAGACATGCAATTGGAACTTGCAAAAGAAGGCTATAATTTCTGTACGTATGTGCCATTTGGAAAAGACTGGTACGGCTATTTCATGAGAAGACTTGCGGAAAGACCGCAAAACCTAAATCTTGTAGTGAAACAGGTATTTAACAAAAAGACAAATACGATGATTGGATTAGCTGCAGGAGCATTTGTATTGGGAAGAATGTCTAAGAAAAAGAAAGGCAAGTAAATTTTTAGAAAAATTCTGAAATGAATCTTTGATTTTTTCCATTCAAACAACATTAACTGGCATTTTCTTCATTGGATGAGAAAATGCCAGTTTCTTTTTTAGATACAGATAAGCTCCTTTCATATGTGTAAAAAATCCAATAGCAATAGAGATTCCCTTACCCATGTCTATATATATGATATTAATAAAAAATTCGACAATATTAGCAAAAATCGACAAATTAGGATAGAGATTTTTTATTTAATATCTTAAAATTTATTTAATAAGGAAATAGTCGGAGTGTAAGGCTTTTGTCATAAAAGTGCCTTCACATAAATAAGCGTAGTACATTTTATTAAATGGATATAGAGAGACTAGGGAAGATTGGGGAGATAGAAGGTCGTGCGTTTACTGCCGTTAGATAGATGTCAGCCAGGTGTTATATTAGGTAAATCTATATACCATGGTAATGGAAAAGTCTTATTAACGAAAGGAACAAAACTAACTAATAGTTTAATTGCTAGTTTAAAGAGATTTCACATTTATACTATTTACATAGAAGATGAACAATCCGAGGGAATAGAGATTGTGGAATCATTACCGGAACCAGTACTTATGGAAGCGATGGAAGTCATAACACATGGAATAACTAATATTGTCGAGTTAAATACCAACCATTCAAACTTTCATGGAATGATGAAATCAGGAAGAGTAATAAGAAGTTTTCAAAAAATTTTTAGAGACATCTTAGTATCTTTAAAAGATAATCCAACAGCTTTGAATTTATTGGCAACAACAAAAATACATGATAATCATGTTTACACTCATAGTTTAAATGTAGCCATCTATGCTTGTCAGCTGGCTATTGAGAATGGCTTGCCTCTTAAAAGTATTGAGGATATCGGATTAGGAGCCATGTTGCATGACATAGGAAAAATGTATATATCGCCAGAGATTTTAAATAAACCAGGAAAGCTCACACAGGATGAATTCCATCAAATGAAATCACATTGCCAAATTGGATTTGATATACTTCGGAAGGTGCATGAAATTCCTTTAACGGTAGCCCATTGTGCTTTTCAGCATCATGAAAGAATTGATGGAACTGGATATCCCAGAGGCCTGCAGGGAGAAGAAATCCATAAATATGCTAAGATATTGAGTGTTGCGGATGTTTTTGATGCAGTGACCAGCCATCGCGTGTATCGTCCTGCGTTGTTGCCACATAAAGGTCTAGAGCTTCTTTATGCTGGTGTTGATACGCAATTTGACCGTAAACAGGTAGAATTATTTAAAAAATGTATTGCAATCTATCCACAGGGTATGACGGTTAAATTAAATGATGGAAAAACTGGGATAGTATCAAACTATAACTTTCATTCAGCTGGGCGACCTCAAATAAGGATAATTAAAGATGAAGAAGGACAGGAGATCAAACCATATGAAATTGATCTGGCAGCAGCAGATTATCTTACTGTAGAGATTATTGATGCAGACCCATTATTGTATTATTAACATGAAGATACTTATTTAATGGAATGATGATTTTAATTACATCCATTCACCTGTGGATAAAGCATAATGAGATAAAAGAACAGCTTATTATATCCTTTCCTCATGCTTTATCCGTACTACCTCATCATGTAAAAAAAGGATTGGAAGCTGATTGACCATTAATAGGCTCCACTAGAACGGACTAACAGCAAAAAGGTTTTGAGCATAATTTTAATATCTTGAATGATGGACTGATTATGAATATAGGCTAAATCCAGTTCAACCATTTTGTGAAAACTAAGATTACTTCTGCCGCTTACCTGTGATAATCCAGTACAACCTGGGCGTACAAGTAAACGCTGCATCTCATATTGATTATATTTTTCAACCTCTGACGGCAACGGGGGCCATGACCTTTTTGCTAATAAAAAGCCCCTTTCTTTTTCATACGGACCATTTAACCCTCTTTCGGTTTGTTTCCTTTACCTCATATTAAGAAACGTTAAATTTGGGCAGCTCAAGAAGAGAAACGTTCCTAAAATACCATTTTGTAAAGTAACCATTTATAAATATGATTTTTCTCTTTATGTTTATGGAGTTGGCACTTAACTGAAACTGCATTTATACCTATTTTCGCAAAATGGGCAAGACATTAAACACACCCAGCTGTCTTTACTTGTTAGTGCGAATAGACGTGGCAATAGTGTTGAAATTGGAGAAATGGATACTGCAAATAGTAGTTTTTCCTTTTAATGATGGCTACCCCGCGAAGCACGGATGCATACACTATATTGATGAAAGGGCAGAGGAGTGTGGGAAATGAAATGGAATCGCCTTGTTTTTTTCTTTCGTTACTACCCAACAAAGAATTACAGAAACTATATTGGGATGATTATTGGAATAGCTGGAGCAATAATTGGACTATCTATTTGGCTAGATTCTTTTCTCTCACATGACGGAGGTAATTCCGGGAAATGGGAGTATTACGCAAAAATTGAATATTCTATGTTTTTATTTTTGCCTTGTTCTATCGCACTTATTGCAGCCATTTTTCAAAAGAACTATTTAATGTGGCTCGCTTTCTTATTATGCATACCTATATTTGTAACCTCCCCAAGGGTATTAACTATTATGTACCTTGTTTATATACCAGCAGTATGTTTTTTTCTTTCTGCTCTTTTAATGCACAAAACCTCCTTAAGCAAAAAGGATAAAGAGGAGTTAGAACAAATTATTAATGATGAAGTAAAGATGATTGAAAGAGAAGTAAATAGACGATGGAGTGGCATAACTTTAGCGGAAGATCCCATTTTAAATCAGGCTCAAAAAGAATTAACCACTTTCATGATTGCGAGAACCTATCAGCTGAACATTCG
This sequence comes from Margalitia sp. FSL K6-0131, assembly GCF_038008735.1. Lineage (NCBI taxonomy): Bacteria > Bacillati > Bacillota > Bacilli > Caryophanales > Bacillaceae > Heyndrickxia > Margalitia sp. FSL K6-0131. The sequence continues at coordinate 4,998,139 of NZ_JBBOZS010000001.1, read as the reverse complement.
GTTCGCGAAAGATATAAAAAGAAATTATGAGAAATATGTGAAGTCAAGGGGAGATGCCTTTGCTAATACGTATCGACTTGGCGTGTTTTACTATATTACTAGGTCATACGGAATATGGGATTTAAAGCGATTCATTGGAGATAAGACAATCTATACTTTCCAAGGGAAGGAAAAAAATGGAGAATATATCGGTAACCACCATTTTGGTTATATGGGGGCAGCAGCAGGTTTTAGCTGCAAAGTGTTAAGAATTTCCGCCGGGATGTATCAAGTATATTCAGGAGCCTTCCATTGGAAATACCTGTTTTCTTATTTTGACAACCCCGAGGATTCGGAGGCGATTGCTGACGGCTGTTCCGATTATAATAATGGATACAGATTTTAACTATTTATCTCGGCAAATGTTATTTTTCCGTTTCTTAATAAGGGTTGGCTGTAAAAGCTATCTGTTGGAAAAATAAAGGTCCATGGCATACTGGTTGATGGTTCAATCATCAGTGCTGGGAGAGTAAAGGAATGTTCAGCAACGATATTCTCGTCCTCCCAGTACTGAAGCTTTTCGTTGTGAAAAGAAATCTTTTGTTCGCTGAAATTTTGTACAAGCACCGTTATGAGCAATTCTCCTTTGTGATTCATTGCTTCCCATAAGGGCGTGAATTCGATGTCTTTATTCTGGGAAGAGCTTGTTTCAAGAAAAACCTGTTGGATACGTTCCCGATCATTTTCTGATATCGTTTTGTCCCATGCTGATTCGAATTGGAGTTTTTGCATTGGTATGACCTCCTTTTTAAGTTGTATTTTATCATAAGATTGGGATTTCGCATTGTTTTGGGTAGGGGGTTTAGCATTTTTGCTCAAAAGTTCATCGATTTCCCCTCAAGGTTCAGCACTTTCTACGAAAAGTTCCGTATTTTCACGTCGAAGTTCCGCGGTCTGACAGAAGTTCGGTAATTTCCCTGTAAAGTTAAGCAATCTCAACAAAAAGTTCCGCGTTTTCAACACGAAGTTCAGCACCTCCAACAAAAAGTTCAGCACTTCCACCAGAATTTCAAAAATCCCCAAAAAGCACAGTATCTTTCCCATACATTTCAGCGCTGCCCTATTTTTTTTTCGGCACCCAACACTGATTTCCTTCCGAACTTCGCATTTCCCCAAATAGTTATTGTAATATAAGGAGAGAAGATTTCCTTTTTTGAGGTGAATAAACAATGGAGTTACCAAAAGAATTTCTTTCTAAAATGAAAGACTTATTAAAAGATGAATATGATGATTTTTTACGAAGCTATGAGGAACCGAAAATTCAAGGCTTGCGAGTGAACACGTTAAAGGTGTCGATAGAAGAGTTTTTGAACATAAATCCATTTCAATTAGAGAGGATTCCGTGGGTAAATGGGGGCTTTTTTTATCAAGAGGAGGATCGCCCCGGAAAGCATCCATATCATGAGGTAGGTTTGTATTATATACAGGAGCCGAGTGCGATGGCTGCCTCCGAAATGGTAGATCCGCAACCAGGAGAGAAAGTACTGGATTTATGTGCGGCACCCGGAGGTAAATCCACCCATATGGCAGCCAAAATGAAACAGCAGGGGCTTTTGCTGACAAATGAACTGTATCCGGCCCGGGCAAAAATTCTCTCGCAAAATGTGGAAAGAATGGGAATCAAAAATGCTGTTGTTACCAATGAGGCTCCATCGAAATTAGCGGAACGATTTCCGAACTTTTTTGATCGGATCTTGGTTGATGCACCATGCTCAGGAGAAGGGATGTTTCGTAAAGACCCTGGAGCAAGGGAAGAATGGAGCTTAGAGAATGTAGCAGCATGTGCGGAGCGTCAGTCGGAAATTCTCCGGTACGCAGCAATGATGCTTCGTCCAGGAGGGAGGCTCGTTTATTCAACCTGCACCTTTTCTCCGGAAGAAAATGAAGGGGTTATTAGCCAATTTTTAAATCAAGATTCCCGATTTGAAATAGAAGAAATCCATGTGTACGAAGGCTTTGATCATGGAAGGGAAGAATGGGTTTCAAATGGAGCAGAAAATATTGAGAAGACCATTCGAATTTGGCCGCAGCAAGTGCGTGGCGAGGGTCACTACATCGCCGTTCTGCGAAAAGCGGAGAGCGAAGAACCAACTAAATGGAAATATGAGGACGGCTTAAAAGATCAAAAACAGCTCAAGGATTTTTTCCAATTTGCGAAGGAAACTCTGACATACACACCAAAAGGAGAATTTATTATCTTTGGTGATCAGTTATACTTACTGCCGGACGAAATGCTATCTTTGAAAAATTTAAAGGTAATTCGTCCGGGATGGCATTTAGGCACGATCAAGAAAAATCGCTTCGAACCATCCCATGCGTTAGCTCTCTCCTTAAAAGGGGATGAAGTGAAAAACAAATGGAATTTGGATAAAAATTCTCCCGAGATTCTCGCTTATTTAAAAGGGGAATCGATAAAAGCAGAAGGTCCAAAAGGATGGTATTTGGTAGAAGTAGACGGCTATTCAATAGGATGGGGAAAGCTTGCAGACGGAGTATTGAAAAATCACTTTCCAAAAGGATTAAGGTGGATGGGGGTATAGTGATAATCCCCAAATACGACTGTAACGATAGTTTTATAATGAAGATAGAAGCCAAAAGGGGTATCGATCGTGAAGGTATTAATAGCAATAGATTCGTTTAAAGGCAGTATTTCCTCCATTGAAGGCGGGAAAGCGATTGCGGAAGGGATTTTACCAGTGTTTCCGGATGCGGATATTGTCACAATTCCACTTGCGGATGGAGGCGAAGGAACCGTAGATGCACTAATCCATGCAACAAACGGAATCTTTATCGATTTGCCTGTAACCGGACCGCTAAATGAAAAAATACAATCTAGATACGGTATTATGGGCGATGGAAAAACTGCAGTGATTGAAGTTGCTGCGGCATGCGGTTTGACTCTTGTTCCTTTGGCAAAAAGAAACCCGCTATTGACCACTTCCTATGGAGTCGGGGAGCTCATTTTGGATGCCATTCATAAGGGGTGTCGCCAATTTATTATCGGCCTTGGCGGCAGTGCTACAAATGATGCAGGTATTGGAATGCTTCAAGCGTTAGGATTTCATTTTCTAAACAATCGAAATCAATCAGTAGGAAGTAATGGACAATCATTAAAAGCTATTGAAAAAATTAAGATGGATGATGTTCACCCGGATCTGAAAAATTGCGAATTTTATATTGCCTGTGATGTGAATAATCCTTTATATGGGCCTAACGGTGCCGCATATATTTTTGGCCCTCAAAAAGGTGCTGATCAGAAGATAGTTCAGGAACTCGACGAAGGTCTTCGGCATTTTAGTAAGGTGCTTAAGAAACAATTAGATGTGGATGTTCATCATTTTCCAGGAGCTGGAGCAGCTGGCGGACTTGGAGGGGCATTTGTTGGATTTTTAGATGGTAAGCTTCAATCAGGAACCCGGCTCATTCTGGATGTGCTTCAGGTAGAGAAATATTTGAAAGCAGCAGACTTTGTCATTACTGGTGAAGGTAGATTAGATAGTCAAACGGCTATGGGGAAGGCTCCGTCTGGAATTGCCCAATTAGCAGACAAGTATCATGTTCCAGTTATTGCATTGGCTGGAGGTGTCACTGCTGATTCCTCTGCTTTAAACGATCTCGGTATAACATCGTATTTTTCGATTATGAATGAGCCGATGGCACTCGAACAAGCCATGAATACAAACAAGACTTATGAAAATTTAAAATGTATCTCTAATCAATTATTTCGATTGATCAAAACAGTTCGTTTAGACAGTTGACGGAAGCAATTTTTTTATGATAATAAATAAATGATTAGCACTCGTAAAGTGAGAGTGCTAAAATGATGAATAGAAACTATTTATATGGAAGGGAGATATCATAATGGCAAAGAAAGAGTTCAAAGCTGAATCGAAAAGACTGCTTGAAATGATGATTAACTCTATCTATTCTCAGAAGGAGATTTTTTTACGAGAGTTAATTTCCAATTCTAGTGATGCGATTGATAAAATCTACTACAAAACGTTAACCGATGATACGTTAACCTTTAATAAAGATGATTATTATATAAAAATTGAAGCGGATAAGGATAACCGCTTATTGAAGATTTCCGATACTGGAATCGGGATGACGAAGGAAGAACTTGAGAACCATCTTGGGACAATTGCAAAAAGCGGTTCCCTTGCGTTTAAAAATGAAAATGAATTAAAGGACGGACATGATATCATTGGTCAGTTCGGTGTTGGTTTCTATTCCGCCTTCATGGTTGCGGACGTTGTGACGGTTATCAGCAAGGCATTAGGCAGTGAGGAAGCATACAAGTGGGAATCTACCGGTGCTGATGGTTACAGTATCGAGCCATGCGAAAAAGACTCTGTAGGTACAGAGATAATTTTAAAAATCAAAGAAAACACTGAAGATGAATCTTATGATGAATATTTAGAAGAGTACCGTTTAAAATCGATTATTAAAAAGTATTCTGATTTCATCCGCTACCCAATTAAAATGGAGGTCACAGGAAGAAGACCAAAAGAGGGAAGCGAAAACGAGTTTGAGGATTACAAAGAGGAACAAGTCATTAATAGTATGGTTCCGATTTGGAGAAAAAATAAAAGTGAGTTAACAGACGAAGATTATGAGAATTTTTATCAAGAAAAGCGTTACGGCTTTGATAAACCGCTAAAACATATCCATATCAGTGTGGATGGTACGGTGAGATATAATGCGATTCTTTACATTCCGGAGAATATTCCATTTGATTACTATTCAAAAGAATTTGAAAAGGGACTAGAGCTTTATTCCAGCGGCGTTTTAATCATGGAAAAATGCGCTGATTTGCTTCCTGACTATTTCAGCTTTGTTAAAGGGATGGTCGATTCTGAAGACTTATCGCTGAACATCTCAAGGGAAATTCTGCAACAGGATAAACAATTGAAGTTTATTGCCAAAAACATTAAGAGCAAAATTAAACGTGAATTAGAAGGCATGCTTAAAAATGATCGTGAGAAATATGAAAAGTTCTATGACTCCTTTGGCAGACAGTTAAAGTTCGGTGTATACAGTGACTTTGGACAAGATAAAGATGTGCTCCAGGATTTATTGATGTTCTATTCATCGAAGGAAAAGAAATTAGTGACATTGGACGAATATGTATCCAGAATGCCGGAAGAGCAAAAATATATTTACTATGCCACTGGTAAAACTAATGAACGGATTGAGAAACTGCCACAAACAGAACTTGTAGCAGATAAAGGATATGAAATTCTGTATTTCACGGATGATATTGATGAGTTCGCCATTAAAATGCTGATGAACTACAAAGAGAAGGAATTTAAATCCGTATCAAGCGGTGATCTTGGAATTGAGGAAGATAACAAAGAAACTACAGAGTCCGAACAAAAGGAAAACAAAGATCTGTTTGACTTCATGAAAGAGGTCCTAGCAGATAAGGTGAAGGATGTAAAAGTTTCTAAGCGTTTAAGAACGCATCCGGTATGTCTAACAGCTGAAGGCGACTTATCTATTGAAATGGAAAAAGTTCTTAATGCAATGCCGAACAACCAAAATATTAAGGCGGAAAAAGTATTGGAAATTAACGTAAATCACGAAGTATTCCAATCTTTGAAAAATGCATTTGAAAACGATAAGGATAAGCTAAAATTATATACGAACTTACTATACAACCAAGCACTGTTAATTGAAGGCTTACCAATTGGTGACCCGGTTGAATTTACGAATGATATTTGTAAAGTGATGGTATGATAATTGTAAGACACTCGATTTTTCGAGTGTCTTTTTATCTAAGCTATAACAGTGAATATTGCGATTTCAGGCATTGTTGTATACATATGATGTGGTTTTATTCGGAACTGTAAGCATTAGGCGGCATGTACATCCATAATATTATTTTATAAAGGGATTAACTAAAGGAGCTTCCAATGAACGAAAAGTATTTTGATGCACTATTAAATATTAAAACAAGAGAAGAACAAAAAGGCTTTCTGAAGTCTATACATTATCATCGCTATGAGCCGACACCTTATCATGCACTAGAGACTCTATTTGACGAATATGAGCTAACAAGCAAGGATAGGATAGTTGATTTTGGCTGTGGAAAAGGGAGACTAAACTTTTACATACATCACTTCTTCCATGCAACGGCGGTAGGGATAGAAATGAATGAACAATTTTTCCGGGATGCAATGGCAAATCGGGAAAATTATTTGAAAAAGAATCATCATGGGGCAGATAAGATTTATTTTCATTGCTGTATAGCGGAGGATTATGAGATAGATCCGAAAGATAATCGTTTTTACTTTTTTAACCCATTCTCCGTGCAAATATTTATGAAAGTAGTTAACCATATCCTGCAATCTGTTGAAAAAGTGAAGCGGGATGTTGAATTGATTTTATATTATCCAGCAAATGAATATATGTATTTTTTAGAAAATCAAACTGCTTTTGTGTTGAAGCAGGAGGTTCCATTACGTGATTTAATAGAACATAATCCTAATGAGAGGTTTTTAATCTATCGATTAGACTGGTGACATGGAATGCTTTATTATCTATATATAGATAATATTTTGAATAGGAGTCTAAGTGATGAGCAAACAAAATCCTTTATTGGAAGCTTTTAAACAAACAAACTATCAGGTTGCAGGCAATGGAAAAAGAAATGTGCAAGTTTTGAAAGATGCGTTTGCTGAAGTAGATGGTGAATTTGAAAGTGATATGTATGGAAAAGGGAAAGTAATAGAAGAATTTCAAACGAAAATTGCAGAATTTTTAGGAAAAGAAACGGCAGTGTTTTTTCCAAGCGGTACAATGGCACAGCAAATTGCTTTAAGAATTTGGTGTGATGAAAAGGGATTGAAAAAGGTGGCGTATCACCCGCTTTGCCATTTGGAAATACATGAGGAGGACGGTCTAAAAGAATTACATCATATTGAACCTGTTTTGCTTGCGGATAAAAATAGAGTAATAGAGTTGAAAGATGTAGTAGATTTAGATCAGGAGATTGCTTGTTTATTGCTTGAGCTGCCGCAACGGGAAATTGGCGGGGTATTACCGGATTATGATACGCTCGTGTCGATTTCTTCCTATTGCCGTGAAAAAGGGATTAAGCTCCATTTGGATGGCGCTCGACTTTTTGAAATTCTTCCCTATTATCAAAAGACTGCTGCAGAGGTTTGTGCGCTTTTTGATAGTGTATATGTTTCCTTTTATAAAGGGATTGGTGGAATCGCTGGAGCTATTTTGGCCGGTGACGAAGATTTTATCGAGAAATCAAAGGTTTGGAAACGTCGCCACGGCGGGGATCTCATAAGTTTATATCCTTATATTGTAAGTTCGGATTATTATTTTGATCGGAGGATTCCGAAAATGGAGCAATATTATGAGGAGGCAAAGGAGCTTGCTGCGTTTTATAATCAGTGTGATTCCGTTCAGACGAAGCCATTAGTGCCGGTTTCGAATATGTTCCACGTTCATTTTGATGTTGCTAAAGGAGCTCTTGAGCCTATTTTAATAGAGATATATAAGGAAACCGGTATCGGTCTAACAGGCTATTTGCAAGAGACTGATGAAAATTCCTGTAGTTATGAGGTAAGTATCGGGGATCAGTATGAAAAGGTTCCGAAAGAAAAATTAGCGAAAGTGTTTGAATTGTTAAGAGAAAAAGTGAGTAAGAAGTAATCGTTTAAAAGGAACCCCTCTCTAATTAGAATAGGGGTTCCTTTTATTTACGATGGATAAGTACCAAAAAAGACTGTAGGAAGAAGGAAGCGGTCACCAAAAAGAAGAATAGGTGCCCAAAAATCCATTCAATGGAGTGAACTGGTAATTAAAGGGGCTGATTTGCCCCACGTAAACTACTGTCCAAGCAATTGTTTCCCTATAATGATCTAGATTACTACTGCTTTAATAGTGTTTAATAAAGAATCTCTCTCCTTCCTATCTGCTCTCATTTTCTATCAAAAAATCTCTAAAACCCATCAAACAAGCTTGGTTCTTTCTGAAGCAATATACTTTGCAGAGCTTCCATCTCGCTTTTACTTCCTTTGATTGCTCCTGCATCGGATAATTGCTGTGCGGTTTTAAACCCAAGCAGCAGTGCGGTAAAATGATTAATGGTAAAGGAAAGCCCTGTGTTTTGTCTTAATTCTGGTGAAAAGGATAGCCCCATGTCTTTGTTCAATGTATATGTTCCTGTGTTCCAAGGAGCATGTTCATCCACGATTTGAAAGGTAACAGAGCTTTGATCCGACCATTGGAAAGGGTAAATTTTACAAAATTCTTTTACATCCACGATTCTAGCCATCCCAAATGTTTTTCGTTCCGTTTTTATATCAGGGTTAAAAAGGGTAAAAGGGAGCGGATCAGACACATACGTATACATTTCTACTTTGTTTACCATCGAGTCGTGCTGGCAAATGAAGTTCCATAGTCCGATTCGAGCTTCATGATTTAACGGTACAAACTCTCTGATTTCCATTTCTTTCTTTGAAATGTCATAAAGCATATAACCTAGCGGGGTATGATGTTGATCATAATAAATGGCAACTTGCGATTTTTGAATGACATTTTCCTTCCACCAAATACGGTCCCTCGTCATCATTCCAATAAATTTATCAGCAAATTGAGGATAAATAGTTTTTAAATCTTCTATGTTGGAGTCCCTTGAAAATCTTTTAATATATCCGTTTTGTTGCGGCTGTCGGATAAGATCTGCTTTTGTCAAAGATAGAGTAAGGAACTCGGAGAAAACCTCCCAGCCAAATTTACGGTAAAAAGGGATGGAAAAGGGATGTAGAAAGGAGACGGTTTGCCCGTTTCTCCTCATTTCAGATAAGGAGTGTATTAGCAGCTCTCGGACATAACCTTTCCGGCGGTACTCCGGGTAGGTTGCCACACTTGAAATTCCTCCCATTTTAACTTGTTGTTGTTCCAGCCAAATATGAAAAGGGCGGATATGAAGCTTTGCCGCTAACTGGTCCCCATCGAAAATGCCATATAAATCCTGGTCTTCATATGATTTTATTTTCTTTTCTAATTCTCGCTCTGAATAGTCATATTGAAAGGCGTAGGAAGATAAACGTAAGGCATCCTTGTATTGTTTTTTGTGGATTTTAGTGATTTTCAGAAGAATCGCCCCCCATAGTGATGTATAATTTGCATTATATAGAAAATTTCATTAATAAAAAAGAGGCTTTTTACATTTTCATCTTTTCACTGACAGGGGTGACGTAATGCTTGTTATAAATCAAAAACAAGTAGAAGATATTTTAACAATGAAAGCATGCATTCAGGTGATGGAGGATGTATTAAAGGAATTGGCCGCTGGAGAGGCGGTTCAACACCTAAGGTCGGTAGTGCCGATAGAAAAGGATAATTTAATGGGTCTTATGCCAGGATATTTGCGGAAAGAGGAAGTAATTGGTGCTAAGGTAATTACGATTTATCCTGAGAATCATCAACACGGCCAACCATCACACCAAGGGGTTGTTCTACTCAATGATGCGAAGGATGGGAGTTTAAAGGCTGTCATGGATGGAACGAAAATTACAGCAATCCGTACTGCGGCTGTTAGCGCTGTTGCAACAAAAGCATTATCGAAAAAGGATGCTGAGGTTCTTAGTTTATTAGGATCAGGGGAACAGGCGAGAACTCATTTAGAGGCAATTTTATTAGCTCGACCTATTAAACAGGTGAACATATGGAGCAGAAACATGGAAAAAGCAAAAGAATGGAAGGCAGAGATGGAGCAAAAATATCCGGTCTCTATCCATGTTTTTGAAACGGTTGAAGGTGCTGTTCGAGAGGCAGATATTATCTGTACTTTGACTGCATCCACGGAACCAATTTTATGTGGGGAATGGGTAATGGAAGGAACCCATATAAACGCAGTTGGCGCTTGCAAAGCAGCAGATAGGGAACTAGATTCGGAACTTGTGAGAAAGTCTTTATTTTATGTAGATAGAGTGGAATCAGCTTTGAATGAGTCAGGAGATTACCTTTTTCCTCTAAAAGAAGGGGTGATTGATTCCAATCATATTGTAGGGGAACTTGGGGAGGTATTGACCAAAAAAGTACATGGACGGCAATCAGATTCAGAGATTACTATTTTTGAATCCCTTGGATTGGCGATAGAGGATCTAGCTGCTGCAAATTTTATCTATCATGAAGGAGTCAAATCAAAGAAAGGGACAATCATTTCAATGTGAAAGGAGGAGTAACATATGAGAAATTATTTAAATCAAACCGTTTTCCATTATTATTGTGCAGGTGTATATGAAGGCAAGATTCAGTTTAAAGAAAATCAAATTATGCATAGTAAGGTAGACATGCGTAGAAGAACACAAATGCAGGAATAATAATACAGGCGGAAATCCATATGAAGATTCAGAGCAATTGGTTGTCACACAAAGAGTTTTTCATGATTCAAAATATCCTAGTCATGTGAAGCTGCCAGTTTTATACGGAAAAATATGTGAAAAAGGCTGATTGGAGCTTATCTAAGTTTTCCGCTTAGCAAAACGGCATGTTTATTGCATATATATGAAATAAACGATTTCAAGATGGACCTCGGACAAAGTGAAAAATAGGAGATTAGGAGAGATTCATAATGGCTCATCCTTATTTAACGGAAGATCATGATATTTTTCGAAAATCATTGAGGAAATTTTTAGAGAAAGAGGCCTATCCATTTTACGAAAAATGGGAAGAGGATCGAATGATTCCGCGTTCCTTTTGGAAAAAGATGGGGGAGCAGGGGTATCTTTGCCCCGATATCGATGAGGAGTATGGGGGCAGTGGAGTAGATTGGGGCTTTTCAGTCGTGATAAATGAGGAACTGGAACGGGTTGGCTCCAGTTTGATTGGCATTGGGCTCCATAATGACATTGTGGTTCCTTATATTAACTCATACGGAACAGAGGAACAGAAGCAAAAATGGTTGCCGAAATGTGCATCTGGTGAACTCATTACGGCGATTGCGATGACCGAGCCTGGTACTGGTTCTGATCTTTCCAATATTCAAACAACCGCAAAGCTGGAAGGTGATTACTATTTATTAAATGGGCAAAAGACATTTATTACAAATGGAATTGCGGCGGATTTAGTAGTGGTAGCTTGTAAAACTGACCTTCATGCAGTACCTAGGCATAAGGGAATCAGCCTTTTAGTTGTGGAGCGCGATACCCCTGGTTTTTCGCGCGGGAGAAAGCTTCATAAGGTAGGGCTGCATGCTCAGGATACAGCAGAGTTGATTTTTGAGGATTGCAAGGTTCCTAAAGGAAATTTACTTGGTGTGGAAGGAAAGGGTTTTCGCTATTTAATGGAAAAACTTCAGCAGGAACGACTGATTGTTGCGATTGCAGCTCAAATTGCATCGGAAGAGATGCTGCGTATCACCATGGATTATGTGAAGAGTAGGGATGTGTTTGGAAAACCGGTTAGCTCTTTTCAAAATACACAGTTTAAAATGGTGGAAATGGCGACAGATATTGAAATGGGGCGTACCTTTTTGGACCAACTGATAGCTGATCACCTGCAAGGAGAAAATATTGTAACGAAGGTTTCAATGGCAAAATGGAAGCTAACCGACACAGCTAGAAGAATTGCGACAGAATGTATGCAATTACATGGCGGTTACGGCTATATGGAAGAATACGAGATTGCCAGACGTTATCGTGATATACCAGTAGCAAGTATTTATGCAGGGACCAATGAAATCATGAAAACGATTATTGCGAAGAACTTGGGGCTTTAAATGGATGAAAACTTGTATAAGGCTTTTTATAGGGTAATGCCTATTATAAATGGAGAAGGGAAGAAAAAGATGCGGGATGTTGTTATTGTAGAGGCAGTGCGTACAGCAGTCGGAAAAAGAAATGGATTTTTAAAGGATTATCGCCCGGATGATTTAGCAGGCGAGGTTTTAAAAGAGCTTGTGAATCGAGCTGGGTTGGATCCAAGCCTGGTTGAAGACGTGATCTTAGGATGTGTATCCCAAATTGGGGAACAAACTGGAGATATCGCCAGAGTGGCAGCACTTATCGCCGGGTATCCAATGGAGGTGCCTGGGGTGACCATTGATCGGCAATGCGGTTCAAGCCAACAGGCTGTTCACTTTGCCGCGCAAGCAATTCTATCAGGGGACATGGATATAGTTGTTGCAGGCGGAGTGGAAAATATGTCTCGCATTCCAATTGGCTCTAGCTATCAGGGAGCCCCATTTAGCGCAAGATTGAAAGAGAAATATGAAATCATCCATCAGGGTTTATCTGCGGAACGAATTGCAGAAAAATATGGCTTTACTAGGGAAGAATTAGATCAATTTTCATTTGAAAGTCATCAGAAAGCATTGTACGCACAGGAGAATGGATATTTTACAAAAGAAATTATGCCGCTTGAAGTAACATTAGAGGACGGCACTAAGGAGATATTTAAGGAAGACTCGGGTCCGCGAAAAGCAACCAACCTGGAAGCGTTAGGGAACTTAAAGCCAGCTTTTATAGAAAATGGTGTTATTCATGCCGGAAACTCCAGCCAAATTAGTGATGGTGCTGCCGTCTTATTATTGATGTCCCGGGAAAAAGCGGAACAATTAGGCTATAAACCGAAGTTTCGTATTCACACCCGGGTAGTAGTTGGTTCTGATCCTACTTTGATGTTGACAGGTCCTATTGCTGCAACGGAAAAAGCGTTGAAGAAGGCTGGTCTAAATATCGACGACATAGATATTTTTGAAGTAAATGAAGCTTTTGCACCTATTCCGCTTGCATGGTTAAAAGAGACAGGCGCAGATCCAAGGAAATTAAATCCAAATGGCGGGGCAATCGCATTAGGACATCCATTAGGAGGAAGCGGCGCGCGTCTCATGGTCACGATGCTTCACGAACTGGAACGGACTGGTGGCAGATATGGATTGCAAACCATGTGCGAAGGCCATGGAATGGCGAATGCGACAATTATTGAGAGAATCGGTTGATGAAATTAAAGGAAAAAAGTGACGGTCATCATTGGATTGGTGGCCTTTTTTTAATGTTTTGCTGATTGGAAAACGGTAATGAATAGGTAGAGCGTGAGAAAAATGGTATCTATAGAAGGAAGATAGTACCCGGAAATATGGAGGTGCAGCGGAAATGGGAACAAAAGGGCTGGTATTGTTCCTAAAATTAAGAGGATGCAAGGAAAATGGGAACAATAGTGATAGTATTGTTCCCGAAATTAAGAGAAGGCAAGGAAAATGGGAACAATCGTGATAGTATTGTTCCCGAAAACAAGAGAAGGCAAGGAAAACGGGAACAATCGTGATAGTATTGTTCCCGAAATTAAGAGAAGGCAAGGAAAACGGGAACAATAGTAATAGAATCGTTCCCGAAATTAAGAGGATACAAGAGAAATGGGAACAATTATGACAGTATTGTTCCCGAAAACAAGAGAAGGCAAGGAAAACGGGAACAATAGTAATAGAATCGTTCCCGAAATTAAGAGGATACAAGAGAAATGGGAACAATTATGACAGTATTGTTCCCGAAAACAAGAGAAGGCAAGGAAAATGGGAACAATCGTGATAAAATGGTCGCTTATCAAATGAACAATTTTCCTATAACCATCCATTGTCGATATAGGATATACTCATTTTATAACTAGTGTCTAAGAATACATAAAAGCCACATAACTGGGGAGGAATTTTGATGGGACAAGCAGGAGTGAAGTGGGGAATGATTGCAACATGGGCCATGGCCTACGATGGTGTTAAAAAATCTTCCGGGGAATTGAAAAATAATATAAGTGCTGCAGATGCTTTGGAAATGGCCATTAAGGAAGTAGAAAATCATCCATTCTATAAATCAGTTGGATACGGCGGTCTTCCAAATGAACAAGGAATCGTAGAATTGGATGCAGCCTTCATGGATGGGGATAATTTTAATATTGGTGCGGTTGCCGGGATGCAGGACGTAAAAAATCCAATCTCTGTAGCTCGTAAATTAAGTGAACAACAATTCAATCGTTTTCTGGTTGGAGATGGGGCAACTGCCTATGCACAAAAAAATGGCTTTGAACGAGTAAATATGCTGACGGAATCCGCAAAATCAATTTGGGAAAAGCGGATAGAAGAGATGATAAAAAGCGAATTAAGTCCATATGATGGGCATGACACAGTAGGGGTTGTTTGTTTAGATGCCAAAACCTCGATGGCAGCTGGGACCTCTACTTCAGGGTTATTTATGAAAATGCAAGGTCGTGTTGGAGATTCCCCTTTATCCGGTTCGGGATTTTACGTGGATAGTGAAATTGGCGGAGCCACTGCTACTGGTTTGGGAGAAGACCTGATGAAAGGCTGCCTTAGCTACGAAATTGTCCGACTGATGGGAGAGGGACTTACACCACAACAAGCAGCAGATAAAGCAGTGTACGAATTTCACGATAAATTAACGAAACGAAAAGGAAAAGCTGGCGCCATGTCACTGATTTGTATGAATACGAAGGGGGAATGGGGAGTTGCGACAAATGTGGAGTTTCCGTTTGTTGTTGCTACAGAAACAGAAGAGCCGAAAATTTATGTAGCGAGAAAAGGCGATGGTCATTCGACGATAATTGAGGAAGCTTCGCAGGAATGGCTCGATAATCACGAGGAATGAAAATAATTACCAGAAGCAGATGTTAAACCTTGGAAAAGGATAGAACACCTGCTTTTTATTTTACTTAATAGTTTCACACATCATTTTTATAAAAAAACACCGATATTCTATATTATTAATGATTTAGTTTTTGTTGATTGGCAAGTGAACAGGATCCACTTTTGCTGCGACTTCAAAATGTAAGGAGTTTTGATGAAGCTTATACGTGACAATCCATTATACAGCCATCCTATCAACTACTTTTAAGTAGGATTCTTAGAAGCAGGTTTTACAAAGCTATATTAGAAATTAAATAACGTTGAAAATAAATTTCTTTTTTTGTTTATTTTATAGGAGTTGGCATTGTTGTTAGAGATGTCCTTCGATTCATTTTCAGCTAGTTTTTTCTCTAAGAGCTCAACGTGGGTGTTGAGGCGATTGATTTCATTTTCCAAATCCTCAATCTCTTTTCTGTGGGTTAATAATTGGTAAGAAACAACCTTGTCGGCCTTCTCATTCAGTTTTTTTTCCAGATCATTCATTCTTTGAACGAGTATATCGGCAGTAGATTCCTTTAAAAGAATTGCTGTTTTTCCTTTTCGGACTTTATTTCGGGAGATAGTGACATCTTGCAGAAATGTTCCGTTTTGAATTTGCTTTTTAACCTGTTTCAAAACAGAAATATCTTCATCTTGAATATCATAATGTCCGAGTTCATTTCTGTTCATATCAAGGTCTAATTCTTTAATCCAGCGTTTTAATGTACTTTGTGAAATACCTAGTAGCTTTGCTGCAGTTGCCGTATTCAAGTGATTTCCCCCTTTTCATTCGGCTGATTGATATCGCAGGAACGTGAATTTTCCTGCTATTATCCAATTTCGATTACTATTAGCCATTTCTTTATAAGAGTTATTCTCCTTAAAAATTCAGATTCCTTTCCATGTGACAAAACAAGTATCTCTTCGGCAAAGAAAGTGTTCTTCCTACTAAATTCTTATGAAAATGTCGAACAGTGAAGGGGTGGAAAACAACCTTCCAGATGCAGTATCAGGCACCGCTAGTGGACTGTTGTCTTTATGTGGTGCCGGACACCTTTTGTGTTATACTACAAGAAAAGGTTTTGGTTGTATGTTTTTTTGTATTAGGGGTGAGTCAGGTTTGAAAGAGGATGTTCTTCAGTTGATCGAGTATGAAATTGCGCTTCTTGTCAGGCTAACAACAGCGCATAGTCCAAAGCTAGGGAGTTTGGACCGGTCCGAGTATTTATTGTTAAGTGAGCTAGAGAAAAAGAGCCCGTTAGCAATCAATGCGCTTGCAGATAAATTATTGCTGAATCTTTCTACTGCAAGTAGACAGGTTGCAGCTTTGGAATCTAAAAAATATATTAGACGATTTCCTGATTCACAAAATGGAAGAATCAGCCTTGTTGAATTGACGGATGAAGGGAAAGAAATTCTTCATAAGGTTCAGCAAGCGCGATACGCTGCCTATAAAGAAATGCTACATGATTGGTCCGAAGATCAGTTGAAACAATTGGAAGGGAACCTTTCTCGCTTAAATCAGGATTTTAAATCATGGCGTAAATAAAATGCTGTCTCCATTACGATGGACAGTATTTTTTTATTAATCCTTGTTATCCAAGGAAGATGTACGAATGAGTGAGGAATTACCTCAATCCACAATATTATTTAGTAATTTTTTGGGGGAATGCTCGGAAAAGGTACTATTGATTCACGCGTACGACCATATGGGAACTACAGGAAGTGATAAATAAAAGATTGCAATTTTAGTTTTTAAAGTTGTATAATACATATTGCATAATACAAGTTATTGTACGTGTTGTGAATTTCCTTTAGTGGAAATTCTTTTTATTTGATTTTACAAAATATGCAGGACACTTTTCATCCTGCATTCTTTCCATAAGGCTACGTTGTAGACAAGGATTGATATATCTTCTAAACAACAAAGTCTTTCATCATTTATTTTCATGAAAGGAGGAAATGGAATGGAGCAAGAAAATACACCAAACTCAAAGGGAATTATGAAAATTCCTAGCTTTTTAATCATTTCTTTTTTGACCATTTTCGCCATTGGGCCGCAATATTTTGCAAATTTGTCCTACACAATGAACCAAGAAATTGTTCAAAATGGCCTCAGTCTTGGGTCGCAACAATTACTTATTCCGTCAACACTTTCAAATATCGCCTTTGCACTTGGGGTTCCTCTCGGTCCCGTGATTACTAGAGCTCTTGGGGTAAGGAAAAATTACTTAACCTTTATATTACTGTTTCTATGTGGTTCGCTTATTAATCTTTTTGCACCTAATTTAGTGATCCTTGTGATAGGCCGAATCATTCAGAGTGTCAGTGCAGGAATTCTGTTTTTAACGATGCTGCCTGTCAGCTTAAAATCATTTCCTAATAATATCCGAAATACGTATTTATTCTTTATTATAACTGGATTATTCGGTGCTACAGCTGCAGGAGCATTTTTCGGTTCACTTTCATTAGATGTGGATGCATGGCGCTGGTTGTTTTTGTTAAATGTTATATCAGCATTGTTGTGCTTAATCATCGGATTTTTTGCATTGCCAAAAATAGTGGAAGAGCATGAGCATCCCCCAATTGATAAAACGGGTTTATTTTTATTGATTTTGCTTATGTTAGTACTTTCCATTCCACTTTGCAACTTAATGAATAAAGGTTTTACCTCTTATTATGTTTGGCCTTTTTTGGTTATTGCAATGATATTATTAGTTTTATTTATATTAGTGGACGTAAAAGCAGAAACCCCAATAGTACCTTTTAGAACGTTGAAGGCAGCCAAACCAATTTCGGGAACTGTAATGGCGGTAGCATCACATATTTTACTTGTGTTAGCTCTTGCTGGGATTAACGGATTTTTACGGCATAATAAAGATCTTCCAATTCATTATTTATTAATTTTCTATTGCTGTTTTTTTGTAGGAATCGTGTTTACAGCTATTTTTAAAACACTATTCTATGGTGCGTTAGGTGCTGGAAAATTAGGGATCATCGGCTCTCTAGCCGTTATGTTTGTCAGCTGGAAATGGAGAACGATGACGCCTGCTGTTTCCTTGCCAGTGCTATACGTTGAAATCGCGCTTCTGGGAGCAGGTGTTAGTATGGTACTCGTTAGTGGTGCATTAGGGACAGCCTTTGCAGGAAACTTACATTTTGCATCAATGCGTTCAGGTACTCTGCATACAATCCGGAACTTTACAGGGGCAGTGGTTACGCCAATTGTTGCCTGGTTTATTTCAACGCAAAATCATATTCAATATGAAAATATTAGAGGGCATTTAGGAGAATTTGACTCCGAAACGAATGCGGAACTTGTCAATTTGACTCGTCGATTCGTAAGTATGGGACTGCCTGTTAAGGATGCCCAAAGTATGACTTCATATGAATTAATAGCAAACACGAAAAAATCAGCCATTTTGATGGCATATCATAATCTTTTTACAATCATGTTTGGGGTCGGTGTAATTATGCTCGCCGCATCGATTGTTAAAATGGCGACAGGTAAAGGAATTGGGCTTGTAAAAAAAGAGAAGAAGGTTAAAAGGTCAGATAAAAAAATTACAGAACCAACTGCCTAAATGTTAAAAATAAATTTGACTTTGAGAGGAGAAAAGTTATGGCTCGTCGATTAATTTTGGCCAATATTATAGGAGTTATCGTAGTATTTCTGTTAGTAGCAGCAGGTGCTTATTTCTACTATGAACATGAGCATTATTTAAAAACAAATGATGCTGTCGTTTCTGCTGATATGATGCCAGTGGTAGCATCGAAATCCGGTGTCTTAACAGACTGGAGTGTATCAAATGGAGAAGATATTTCTAACAAGGAAAATGTAGGGAATATTTTTGATGGTAAAAATTCCGTTCCAGTTGATGCCAGAATGGATGGCAAAATTATTAAAAATGAAGCTAGAAAAAATCAATTAGTTCAAGCAGGACAGGTTCTTGCTCAAGAAGCAGATATGGACCATCTATACATTATTGCGAATATCAAGGAAACAGACTTAAAAGACATTGAAGAAGGCGATAGTGTGGATGTTTCGGTAGATGGCGACTCAGGAGTTGTATTTAAAGGCAATGTGGATGAAATTGGATATGCAACAAACTCTGTATTTTCTGTACTACCATCCGATTCAACCGGTAATTATACAAAAGTAACTCAAAAGGTCCCTGTGAAAATCTCTATCGATCAACCATCATCAAAAGTGCTGCCTGGTATGAACGCAGAAGTAAAAATTAAAAAATAGTTATCGGGTGTCAGGCACCCTCCGTGGACAGCGTCCATGAGTGGTGCCTGACACCTTATTTATTTTTTGTGATCTTTTTTTGTGATCTCGCTGCGGATATTTATGTCCTTTGAGAATTCGGTATTTTGTTTATTGTTGGGATACTTGTTTTTGCGTTCACGGTTATCATTTTTGTTTGTCATGTATGGCCCCCCTTTCCTTGTTTCTATATTTTGTGTAGAAAGGTAGGTTTTATAATGGAAGATTTTTATGTGTAAAAAAAGCACCAGGCATAAGAGAGAAGCCTGGTGCTTATTTATTTTGAAGTAAAGCAGTTTGTCTGTTTTTAAATGACTGATTAGCTCGCAACGTGTACTGCTGCCACTTGCTTACTATAATAATGGCTGGTAAAGCAATCTGTGGCGAGGATAATGGAAAATCTAAAATCCCGGTTAAGCCAAGAATCGGCAACGAGAATAGGAACCAGTCAAAAATACTTTTGCTGTGATTATATTTCAGCATTTTTAGAAATTGAAACATAAAGATAATGGTTATTCCAACAAATACAACCCCTGCAAGTATCCCGAAATCTGTAAAAAAGGCTAAGAAGATATTATGGGCATGTGCTGCCTGGTGTCCGGTTAGATTGAAATATTCGGTCGGAAATCCAAGTGGTGTCAAACCAAAACTAGGATATTCTTTAATTAAATTAATACTGTTTTTCCATATAAAGAGACGAGTTTCAAAATTTTTGAATATGTCATAACTTCTTGGAATAAAGCGGTAAAGCCAAAAACCGTTCGCTATTAGAATGCTCGCGGTAAATAGCGACCATTTCCAACTCAATCTTAATAAAAATATCCCGAATAAAATTAGCATTACTCCGAACCCTGAACGTGATCCTGTCTCAATAATACCAGCAACAAGAAACACCAAGAAGGTACAATAAAGAACGATTCGCTTATAAACCTTCATCTTTATAGCTTTTAAAAGCTCGGCCAGTAAAAACCCCATTGCAAACACTAATAAAAAGGCTGAGTAATTAGGGTTATAGGCTGATCCATATAAACGTTTATGACTTAAAAAGCCTAATAATTCACTCCCAGTTAAATATCCGAACAGTTTATTGGTCCAGCCTGTTCGAAATAGCATCAAACAAAAGGTACCAAACAAGTACTGGTAAATGCCGCCAAATATAATCACCCAGCTAAAGTGTCTCATCTGAGTCACTTTATTCAGATTCATACTAAACAAATATACTCCATAAAAACCTATTATGCTTAGAGAAACGGAGAGATAGCTCCATTGCTGCTGCTGGATTGCTGCCCCAATCGTGGATAAAAATAGAATAGAAAATAGTATGGTAATAATATCCAAGGGAATTTCTCTCGTTCCTTTTATCACCCGAAACATTTCCATTGCCCCAAGGGTAAGCATATACAAGATCCCAATCGGTGGAAGTACAATTAATAAAGCTAAAGCGGCCGCTAGTGGCTGTTCTCGAAAGTAATGGAATACTAAGTTCCTGATATTCTTCATAAAACTCCCCTTTCGTTAATAAAAGCACTAATTAGAGCAGTTTTATCAATCTATATAAATAACTGTTTAACGACGTACTATCGGCATTATTTTCTTCTTAAGTGGTTAAGAAAAAAGGGTTTTTTACCATGTATAAAATTAAGATGGCAATTTTCTTTACCCTTTTCTTTAACTTAGTTACTTTATAACGTTTTACTTAATTTCTGCTTAAGGAATTATTAAAAATAGATGAGAAAAGGAATCGGAATACTCAAAACAAATAGAAGACGGATATCCACGTCTATTTCCTTTTTTTCTCATATAAAATCCTTTATTCTTAAAGGAGATGTTCGTATGAGAGAGGGATACAACTTGAAGCAAATATATAGTGAAATAATTCAATTTCGTGGCTCGCATTATGATTTCGGCTTTTTGCAAGGAGAAAAACTAAGGGATTCTATTACGGTTAAAAATCGCGAGAATCAATGGAAGGTGCGAAAGCCTAGATTTACGATTGAAGTAGAGGAAGTCAAACAAGCGATTACTAGATTTGCACCGGGAGTATGGGAGGAATTGCTTGGATTGCAAGCGGCCTTACAATGGCCAATGGAGCGCGTTCTGATGGAATTTGGGGGATACCGGTTAGATTATGTCCGTTCAGGATGTTCCATTTTAACGGGGGATTACTATTTAATTCGCAATTATGACTATCATCCGAAAACGTATGAAGGGAGATATGTCTTTTTCAAACCGACGGATCAAGGATACGCCAGTGTGGGACCAAGCCAGCGTGTGACTGGAAGAATGGATGGCATGAACGAAAAAGGATTAGCTCTTGGCTATAACTTTATGCATCGCAAGAATCCGGGAGATGGCTTTATTTGTTGTATGATAGGGAGAATAATATTAGAAGCTTGTGCTAATGTTGACGACGCGGTCGCAATGTTAAAAGAAATACCGCATCGCCATTCCTTCAGTTATATTGTCTATGATGTCAGTGGAGAGACATATATAGTGGAAACCTCCCCGCGAAGGGTGGAAGTTCGCAGGTCAAATGCATGTACGAACCATTTTGAAATCATGACACAAGAGAATCGTAATCATTTGGTCGATTCTAAGCGAAGATTAGAAATTATGGTGAAAAACCGAGAAAATCTTGTGGATGCACAAGATGCATTTCGATTATTAAATGACGCTGACAAAGGAATCTTTTCAAAGTTATATGGCAGCTGGGCGGGAACCATTCATACATCTGCCTATTTGCCAAGGGAAATGAAGGCTTGGATTGCCTTGGGCGGTAATCAAGAGCCAATACAATTTGATTTTGCCCGATGGCTAAACGGAGAAAATTTGGGGTTAGATAAAATAAAAGGTGAAATAGATACGGACATACCATTTGTCCATATGGATGAAGGAGCTGATTGGTTTCGAAGGTGAGTTAGTGTACACATATAAGAACAAATAAGCAGTTTGTCTATTTGGAGTGCCAGCATCAAATATTATTCACCAATCTACCCAGTAGAAAATATGTTAGAAAAAACTGTTAATCTTTTATTAGGAGGGGAAAACATTGCTTGATCCCTTTCTAGTATAGGATTATTTTGGATAGTAAGTTGTCTTAATAACAAAAAGTTGCACAAAGGAAAAATTTATTTACAAGGCAAATAAATAGTGATATGATTTTGATATACAAATGATCGAAATAAATTTTTTTAGACTAATTTTTGCGCGAGGGAAAATTATTTTTCCTCGTCCAAATAAGGAGGAGGAGCTACGGTGGGCATTCAACTTGAACGAACAAATGAAGAACGTGGATGGTTAAAAAGAAGTTCTAGTGTAAGTCTGGAAGAAGTAAACAATTCGGTGAAAATACCTAAAAAGGCAGGTACTTGGCGGAAATTTCTTGCCTTCGTTGGACCGGGATCATTGGTGGCTGTTGGATATGTTGACCCGGGCAACTGGGCAACCTCCATTGCTGGCGGTGCACGTTTCGGCTATACGTTGTTATCTGTCATATTAATATCCAATTTAATGGCTATATTACTTCAAGCTTTATCAGCGAAACTCGGGGTTGTAACAGGAAGAGACTTGGCACAAGCGACTCGGGATGCAACAGGGAAAAAGACAGCGTTCTGTCTCTGGATATTATCTGAGCTTGCCATTATCGCAACGGATTTGGCAGAGGTCATCGGTTCGGCTATAGCCTTAAATTTATTATTTGGTATTCCTTTGTTAATCGGTATTTTAATTACTACTCTGGATGTAGTGCTCTTATTGCTGTTACAGCAGAAAGGATTCCGAATTATTGAGTCCATTGTGATTGTATTGATGACAACAATTTTTGCTGTTTTTGCATATGAAGTGATTATTTCCAAACCAGAAGTGTCCTCTTTATTAAGTGGCTATATACCAAAGCCGGAGATTGTAACGAATCCGCAAATGCTATTTATTTCACTAGGTATTTTAGGGGCGACTGTTATGCCTCATAATCTTTATTTACACTCTTCCATCGTCCAAACAAGGCAGTATAAACGTAATAGAGAGGGAAAGAGGGAGGCTCTTAAATTTTCATTATGGGATTCAGCTCTTTCGTTAACTGTAGCATTTTTGATTAACTCCGCTATCTTAATTCTTGGAGCAGCAGCATTCCATGGAAGTGGTGTAGATGTTTCGGAAATTGAAGCGGCTTATGAGATGCTGAGCCCGACTTTAGGTGTAGGGATTGCAAGTACCTTATTTGCTGTTGCACTGCTTGCATCCGGACAAAATTCAACCATTACTGGCACTCTGTCTGGACAAATCGTAATGGAAGGGTTTATGAATTTAAGAATCAGACCATGGCTGCGCCGCCTCATTACTAGATTATTAGCTGTTATACCGGCCTTTATTGTCACTTGGATAGCTGGCTCAAGAGGAACTGGGGAACTTCTTTTATGGAGTCAAGTGATTCTAAGCTTACAGCTCCCATTTGCGGTTGTACCATTGGTAGTGTTTACGAGTGACAAAAAGAAAATGGGTGAGTTTGCAAATAAAATGTGGGTAAAAGTTCTAGCTTGGCTATGCACAGCCGTCATTATTGTCTTGAATGTATTCTTGGTAGGTTATATCATCGTTACGGGTCATGATTTGGGATAACAAACAAAAGTGGCATGCACAATCTATTAAACTAGCTGTGCATGCCATTTTTCCATCCCGCATGTCACGTATCTACCGGTGATGTACAGTTAAGCACTGGTTGGGCTAGACATCAAGTGAAATGGAACTATCTCTGGTCTAACTTGGAAAGTGTAAGCAACATTGTTTCGGCACCGATTTTTACATCTTCCTTTGAGGTGAACTCCTTAGGATTGTGACTAATGCCGTCTTGGGAACGAACAAAAATCATTCCTATTGGAAAGCTGTCTTTAAATTGCATTCCATCATGACCAGCGCCACTTGGCAGAGAAATAACAGGAAAGCCAAGTTCAGCGATACTCTCTTGAATAGTTTCTTGAATGGTACTAGAACATAATACAGGAGCAATTTTTTGAAGTTCCACAATAGACATATGTATTCCGCGTTCTTCCACAACCTTTGATGCGTAGTCCCTGATTTCCTTTTCTAACTGGTCAAGTATTTCTTCGTTAATATCCCGAATGTCAATCGTGAATTCCACGCTTCCCGGAATGACATTAACACCACCTGGAGTAAGGGATAACGTCCCAACTGTTGCTACTGCATGTTCATATTTCTTAGCCAATTTCTCCGTTTCTGAAATAATCAAACTGGCAGCAACCAAAGGGTCCTTCCGTTGGTTCATTGGTGTTGCTCCAGCATGCTCTGCTTCACCTTTTAAAGAAAACTTCAGCCATAGTGGCCCAGCAATACCCGTTACAACTCCAACAGGAACATTCTCCTTCTCTAAAACTTTCCCTTGTTCGATATGTAATTCTAAGTAAAGCTTTATATTATCCATTTTAGCCTCTTGAATTTTGTTCGGATCATATCCATGCATCACCATGGCATCGTGTACAGATATGCCATTTGCATCTTTCCATTGTAAATGATCCGCTTTCAGATTACCTGCTACGGCTAGGCTTCCAATCATACCAAATCCAAATCTGGAACCTTCTTCATCTTTAAAAGCAATCACCTTTACCGGATGGTTTAATTTAATATTTTGTTCTTGAAGGGACTGTAACACCTCAATAGCTGTTAATACTCCAAGACTTCCATCAAATTTACCACCATTTGGTACTGTATCAATATGTGATCCCAATAGGATAGTGGGGAGATTATCTGCCCCAGGTAAAGTTCCTATTAAATTTCCGATAGAATCATAGGTAACTTGCAGTCCAGCTTCTTGCATGTAGTGTTTGACTTTTTCATACGCCTCTTTTTCAATGTCTGTATAAGCAAAACGGGTAACACCATTATCGGAAGTTTGCCCGATGAGTGAAAGTTCTTGAATTCTTGTCCAAAGACGATCGGAATTTACCATTAATCTTTTCTCCCCTGCATTATTATACATTTATTATACATAATTATTAGTTTTATGAAACTCTAGGTTATTAATAACGAGTTAGGTTTTTTATGTAAAAAAAGATAGAAAAATTTAATTACTGGAAGTTTTAAAGGTAAAATAGGTATAGCAAATTATTTTAGAAAAGGGGAAGAATTTCCATGAACTTTTCGGGTAAAGTCGTAGTAGTTACAGGTGCAGGAAATGGGATTGGAAAGACGGTCGCCATTGAATATGCGAAGAAAGGTGCAAAAGTGGTAGTTGCGGAGGTAGAACGAGAAGCTGGACAGCGAACGTCTGATCAAATCAATCAAGATGGTGGCAATGCTATTTTTATCAAAACAGATGTAAGAAATCCTGAGGAAATTGAAGATTTATTTTCTGCTGCAGCCAGGGAATGTGGAAGCGTTGATATTGTCATTAATAATGCTGGTGTGTCCAGATGGAAGGACCCACTAGAGTTAACAGTGGAGGAGTGGGATGACATTATTAATACAAATCTTCGCAGTGTCTTCTTATGTACGCGTGAGGCAGCAAAATATATGAAAAACGGCGGTGCGGTCGTGAATATCGCGTCGACACGTGCTTTAATGTCTGAGCCTAATTCAGAAGGCTATGCAGCGACAAAAGGTGGTATTGTCGCACTAACACATGCTATGGCTGTTTCATTAGGTGAAAAAGGAATTCGTGTGAATGCAATCAGTCCGGGTTGGATAGAAACGAATAACTATGCGCAATTAAGCGCCGTTGATCATGCCCAGCACCCTGCAAAACGAGTTGGAAAACCATTAGATATTGCAAAAGGCTGCTTTTATTTAACAGATCCGGAAAATGACTTTGTCACTGGCCAAAATATTGTCATTGATGGTGGAATGACCATTAAGATGATTTATGAAGAATAAATTAAAAAAGTGAATGATCAAAAAATCTAGAGGATTGCATCTCTAGATTTTTTTTATAGAGATTAATAGTGAAATCAAAATTAATCGCAGACACTCTAATAATTTTTTAATCTTATTGGAAGTAAAAGTTGTCAAATTGGTGTGTCTATTGTGAGTGGACCAATTGGCGGATTGTCCGTTTGTGGTGAAATTTAAAGTGCGAATTTCACTCGGTGCCCGACACCATATAGTGATTGTGAATGATTGCGCATTTTTTGAGAAACAATAGTTTTGTCAAAGTTTGTGCGACAAAGTTAGGTTTCCTTTTTGTTGAAGGTGGTGTTTTAGTGTCATAACATTATTAATGTACTATCTTAATGAAAGGAAGAGAGCGAATGGCTCAATCAAATATAAAAGTAGCGGTTCAAAAGTTTGGTAACTTTTTGAGCTCTATGGTTATGCCTAATATTTCTGCTTTCATTGCTTGGGGTCTGATTACAGCATTCTTTATTCCTACTGGTTTCACTCCAAATGAAAGCCTTGCCAAAATGGTTAGTCCGATACTTACCTATCTGCTGCCACTACTAATTGGTTATATAGGCGGTAAGCTCGTTCATGATCAACGTGGTGCCGTTGTCGGTGCAATTGCCACAATGGGGGTTATTGTAGGGGAACCGACAGTTCCAATGTTCCTTGGTGCAATGATCATGGGACCACTTGGCGGTTATGTAATCAAGAAATTCGATCAATTAATCGAAGGAAAAATTAAAGCCGGTTTTGAAATGCTTGTTAACAACTTCTCCGGTGGTATTTTAGGTGGGGCTTTAGCTATCCTCGCATTCTGGGCGATCGGTCCTGCGGTAAAGGTGTTAACAGGATGGCTGGTTAATGGTGTAGATTGGCTTGTAGCAACAAATCTTTTACCTTTAACAAGTATCATAATCGAACCTGCCAAAATCTTGTTCTTAAACAACGCTATTAATCATGGTGTATTATCACCAATTGGTATTGAACAAGCGAAAACTGCAGGTAAATCTGTTCTATTCTTACTTGAAGCAAATCCTGGACCAGGTATTGGTCTATTGTTAGCATATTGTATATTTGGAAAAGGAACAGCCAAAAGATCTGCACCAGGTGCTGCCCTTATTCAATTCTTTGGGGGTATTCATGAAATTTACTTCCCATATGTACTAATGCGTCCGATGTTATTCATCGCTGTTATCCTTGGTGGTATGAGTGGGGTATTAACATTAGTTCTTTTAGGCGGCGGTTTATTAGCTCCAGCATCACCAGGAAGTATTATTGCTGTTCTAGCAGTTACTCCACATAGTGCAGGCGCTTATATTGCTAACATTGCAGGGGTTCTTGTAGCGGCTATTGTATCCTTTGTTGTTTCAGCCTTTATTCTAAAAACAGGTAAACAAAAGGATGAAGATATTGAAGAAGCAGCAAGAAAAATGCAAGAAATGAAAGGCAAAAAAAGCTCTGTTGCAGGTGTATTTGCGGAAAACAACGGAAAAATGCCTGAGCACGTAAGCAAGATTGTATTTGCCTGTGATGCAGGAATGGGATCCAGTGCAATGGGAGCATCCCTTCTTCGTAAAAAGGTAAAAGAAGCGGGATTAAATATAAATGTAACGAATACAGCTATTAGCAACTTGCCTTCTGATGCACAAATTGTTGTGACGCAGGAAGAATTAACGCCTAGAGCGAAAAATAAACTTCCAAACGCTTATCATGTATCGGTAGATAATTTCTTATCAAGTCCGGAATATGATAAATTAATTGATCAGCTAAAAAATGGCGATACTAACGAATTAAACGAGGTTGTAGAGGACGCAGAAGCAAATGCTCCGAGTCCTGAAGATACGCCTGATAGCAATGACGGATTGTTATTAGAAAAAAATATCTTCCTAAATCAACAATTCGCAAATAAGGAAGAAGCAATTCGCTTTGCAGGTAGAGCATTAGTGGAATCTGGATACGTGAAGGAAAGCTATATTGAAGCAATGATTGCTCGCGATGCGATGACTTCTACGTATATGGGAAATGATGTAGCCATTCCACATGGTACAGAAGAAGCGAAAAAAGATGTACTTCAATCAGGATTCACCGTATTGCAAGTACCAAATGGCGTTGATTTTGATGGCAATAAAGTACGTTTGATTTTCGGTATTGCGGGAAAGGATGGCACACATCTAGAAATCCTATCTGGAATCGCAGTTACTTGTTCCGATATGGAAAATATCGAGAAAATGGTTGCCGCCAAATCAGCAAAAGAAATCATGGATATTATCAACGACAAAAAATAATGACCTTACAGCATAGAAAAGCGCAGGTACCCTGTCGCTTTTCTATTCATTTGGGTGTCAGGCACCATTCATGGACAAATTGCGAAACTGTCCGCTTGGAGTGGACATCTAGTTAAAAAATAGATTTCCTGAAATGAGGGTGTGGAATGTTTATTACCTCAAGGGAAAAAGCAATCATCGAATTGATTATCAAAACATCCGGGAAACACACCGCTTTTTCTATTGCGACATTTTTAAATGTAAGTGTGCGAACGATTCAACGTGATTTAAAAACAATCGAAAAAATATTAGAATATTTCCACCTTCAATTAGTGAGAAATTCAAATGAAGGTTTGGTTATTGAAGGGAAAAATCAACAAATTTTTCGTTTAGTTCAGCATCTTACCGGCAGTCATCCTGTGGACCAAACACCTCAGGAAAGGAAACTGTTGTTGCTTTTAACATTGTTGAAAGATGTGGAATCCTTTAAAATTCAAGCTTTAGCAACAGAATTAGGAGTCAGTGTTACAACTTTGACTATCTATCTCGATGAATTAACGGAGTGGCTGAAAAATTTTAATCTTGAACTCACCCGAAAACGTGGTGTTGGGGTTGAATTTCATGGAACAGAAGAAAATAAGCGCAAAGCACTAGCAAGTTACTTTTTGCTTTATTTTAATGAAGATATGATTGAAAGCTTATTTTTATTAGAAAAAGGAAAGAGCACACAGGAGAAAATTTTATATTATCTTGATCCAATGTATTTATTGGAAATAGACAGGATTGTAAATGATACGTTAATTAACCGTCACTCGCGGCTGGCTGACAGTGATTATATCGGACTAATTATCCAAATATGCATTACGGTGCAAAGGATAAAAGACGGTTTTCTAATGCAAAGTGAGAGCAGTTTTTTCAATGAACATTCAGAGGAATACATCCTGATGGAGAAAATTTGCCAGACGGTGGAAGAATCTCTGTCCCTTCAGTTTACATATGCTGACATACGCTTTTTAGCATCTATTTTAAAAGGGTCCAAGCTACAGGAAGTAGAAACTGTTCCGTATGACAGTGTAGTGTTGGGGCAAATGATTAAAAATATGATCCAATATGTATCTACCCAACTTCATGTTGATTTAACAAGGGATTTTTCCCTGTTTCAGGGACTCGTTTCCCATCTGGAGCCGTCGCTTTTTCGAATTAAGCAGAATATGGGGCTATTCAACCCATTAACCGAAGAGATAAAACGAAAATACCCGGTTCTGTTTCTTGCCGTAAAAAATAGTGTTGTAAAAGAATTTAAAGATATTGAGGATTTTCCTGAGGATGAAATTGCTTTTATTGTACTTCATTTTGGATCTGCTCTGGTACTGCGGGAAGAAGAAATGAAGATTAAAGCAGTAGTGGTTTGTCCAACTGGTATTGGTACCTCGAAAATGCTTGCGAGCCGAATAAAGAAAGAGATACTGGAAATTGATTCGGTTGAAATTAAATCGATAAAGGAAATTCAAAGCCAGGAGAGCTTACAATCATTTGATGTCGTTATTTCCACCGTCCGGCTTCCATTTATTCGTACGGAATATATCTTGGTGAATCCTCTCTTAAGTGATGAAGATATATCTGCAATCAGAAGCTTTTTGCAAAAAAATATCGGGAACTTAACCAAAAATAAAAAATACACGGGTAAAACGGGTCCACTAGTATCAAGAAAAGCAAATCCAACACTATCGGACTTATTGCAAGAATTAAAGGATATTGAATCAAGTATCGAATCGATTATCCAGCATTTTCGTATCTATCGTAACCTCAGACAGGATGGATACAAAGATACGATGAGAGAAATGCTAAGAATTGCAGAAATGGAAAATCTCATTGGTAATGTTGAAAATGTAATGGAAACATTGCTAGATAGAGAAGAAAAAGGCGGTCTCGGAATCCCTGATA
Source organism: Margalitia sp. FSL K6-0131 (assembly GCF_038008735.1). Classification (NCBI taxonomy): domain Bacteria; kingdom Bacillati; phylum Bacillota; class Bacilli; order Caryophanales; family Bacillaceae; genus Heyndrickxia; species Margalitia sp. FSL K6-0131. Next base: position 4,968,093 of record NZ_JBBOZS010000001.1, on the reverse strand, counting down.
CTGGAATGGGACTTTTCCATTGTCGGAGTAAACATGTGCATCAGCTCCTGTTTCAGATTTCCCATTTAGATAAGCCTTTTATGGTAAAAGGAATGGATGGGAATGAGATGCCCATGAAAAATCTTTTGCTAATGCTGGCTCCCGAGAATTTAAGCACGAGGGAACAAGAAATCATCAGTTTGCTTAGTACAAGTTTAATCGAATCAAAAGAATCTATCATGATTTTTTCATCAGGAAATGAAGATGCTGTTCGCGAAAAGCTGGAATCTATCTTTTTAGAGTATCTTCAAACAAATTGGATAAAGGAATGATTGAAATGAAACAAGTAGTACATTTTGGTGCTGGGAACATAGGAAGAGGATTTATTGGTGCTCTTTTTTCACAATCTGGTTATCATGTAACTTTTGTAGATATTGCCGATCAAGTTATTGATCAGTTGAATGAAAAAGGGCAATATCAGGTAAAATTAGCGACTGACGCGCAGGAATCCATGACCATTACAAATGTTTCTGGTTTAAATAATATGAAGCAAGAAAACGAAGTAGTCGAAGCTATTAAAAATGCAACCTTTTTAACTACCGCAATTGGTCCAACCATTCTGCCGAGAATTGCTCCTTTAATTGCAAAAGGTTTAGCAGAAAGAGTAAAATCAATGGATGAAAAATTGTATGTAATTGCCTGTGAAAATCAAATTTCAGCAACGGACTTGTTGAAGGGTTATATATTAGAAAGCCTTGATGAAGACACAAAAGCGACATTAGAAGGAAAAGTGTACTTTTTCAATTCTGCAGTAGACCGTATTGTACCGATTCAAAACAACAATGGTTCATTGGATGTATTGGTAGAACCATATTATGAATGGGTAGTGGAAACAACAGAAGATATTCCTCCTGTTGAGGGAATGAAAATTGTCGCGGATCTTGCTCCGTTTATTGAACGGAAACTATTTACAGTTAATACTGGTCATGCTGTCATTGCGTATCTTGGATACTTAGGCAATAAAGCCACTATTGATCAAACACTTGCAGATGAAGAAATAGAAAGACAAGTAAAAGCGACACTAGGCGAAACAGGTGCTTATTTGATTAAGCAATACGACTTAAGTTCAGAAGAACATCAACAATATATTGATAAAATTATTCATCGCTTTAAAAATGCTTACTTAAATGATGCAGTAACAAGGGTGGGCCGCTCGCCAATCCGCAAGCTTGGACCAAACGACCGCCTTGTCCGCCCGGCAACGGAAGCTCAGAAAGCAGGGCTTTCCTACACAAATCTTGCCAGAGCAATTGCCTCTGCATTGCTCTTTGATTTTAAGGAAGATGAAGAAGCTGTAAAATTACAACAAATGATTAGCGAATATGGTGTTCAGCACGCATTGAAAGAAGTAAGCGGGCTTGCTGAAAATAATGAGATTACGAAAGAAGTTTTACGTCATTACGAACAGTTGAAAAAGTAATATTTTTGTCAGGACACATGGGGATTCATTTCTTCATGTGTTTTTGTATTCTATGAACCTGGGAGGTGTGGGAATTTCTGATTTCCATTCCCCGATAAAACTATTTAATCCTATCCAACAAATATCCACCTTTAAATTTCCTTGGTTCATAAGAAATAATAAAAGCTCTCGGTTCAAAATGTTCAATCGTAGCGAATAATTCGTTTTCTCTATTTCTTTTAGTTAAGATTTCTAATCTATACCTTTCACTGTCTCGTCCTTCACCGGAATAAACCGTAACACCGAATCCATTTCGACGTAATGTATCTATGAGATCGTTGTTTTTCGATTGTGTATTTACAGTAACATTAATAAATCCTATTGCCAGTTTCTGTTCAATTTTCGTTCCAAGTATAATTCCGATGCCAAAACCAACGGAATAGACAACCATGGCAAGGAGGTTTTTATCCCCGCCAAAAACCAAGGAAAGCCCGAATACATATATCAACATTTCTACAATCCCAAGTATGGACGCCAATATGGTGACATTTTTCACAAGAAAAATGGTTCGCAGTGTGTAGATAGGGACATATCAGTTGCAACAGTAATATTAAGAAGATATTTAACAATGATTTACACCTCTGTTTTAATGGGTCTCCTATTGTTCTTTTCCTTTCTCAGCTCTTTTATTCCTCTACCCATTAAAACAAGTATAAAAACGTATCGGAAAAAAGTAGGACCTCACCTAGGAGGTCATCTTTATAAGTCTTAATCAAACTCTTGCTGTCTTGAAAGTATCGAGTAGTACCGTATCACAAAATCATAAAATAATTTTTCCGAAGGCGATAAGTCACGGTTTTTTGGGCTAATGATTCCGACGGTTCTCCGAATTTCAGGCTGTGTAACTCGTTTCACTAATGTATCATTAGGGATATTATCCAAAAGAGTGATTTCTGGTAATAATGTAACTGCCATCCCCGATGAAACTAAGCCTTTAATGGCATCTAAATCTTCTCCTTCATAAGGTATTTTCGGCCGAAAACCTGATTGGAGGCATGCATCCTCTGCAATTTTACGAAGAATATATCCTTTTGGAAAGAAGACAAATGATTCATTTTCTAACTGGCGTAGGACGATGCTTTCTGCGGCTGCCAAAGGATGCTCTTTGGGTAATAGAGCGACAAAATACTCCATAAATAAAATGTCAGTATGGATATCAGGATCATGGGTTGGGACAGGACCGATAAAGGCAAGGTCAATTTCTCTTCTTTTAATTCCCTCTATTAAATAATCATACGAACCCTGTCTTAAATGAAAACGGACATCTTGATGCTCTTTTTTAAAAGCGTTAATAATCTGCGGTAGTGTATTACTAGCTAAACTTGAGGGGAAACCGATTCTGATGGAGCCTCGTTCTGGATCCAAATATTCATTAATTAATTGTTTAGCATCACCAAGAGCATTAATCGCAATGGAAGCTTTTTCTGCGAACATTCTTCCAATATAGGTTAATTTGATATTTCTCCCTTCCCTTTCAAAAAGCTGAACTCCTAGCTCCTCTTCTAAATTGGAAATTTGCCTGCTTACTGCGGATTGTGCAATGTGTAAGTTATCTGCTGCAAGAGACATATGCTCTTTTCTGGCAACCTCTAAAAAGTATAGCAATTGTCTTAATTCCATAAGTTTCCCTTCTATCTCGATTTGATATAAATTATATGTTAATTATATATTGTTAATATGATTAATTAAATATATTATAGTAATATAGAAATAAAAGCCCTTTCATTATGAAAAGACCAGTATTTTATCCCTCTCTACGTGAAAACTAGTGTAAAGGAGAATCACAGCATGAAAAAACTCAGCTTAGGTTGGCAAATTCTAATTGGACTTGCTCTTGGTATTGTAATTGGGGCAATTTTTTTTGAGAATCCAACTTTACCAAAGATATTAAAGCCAGTTGGCGATATATTTCTTCGATTAATTAAAATGATTGTGGTACCGATCGTTGTATCAAGTTTGATCATTGGGGTATCCGGTGTCGGAGATATGAAGTCTCTTGGGAAAATCGGGGGAAAAACCATTCTCTATTTTGAAATAATTACAACAATTGCGATAGTTGTAGGTTTACTTGCTGCAAACATCTTTCATCCAGGTACAGGAGTAGATAGAACTCATTTAGCAAAAACAGATATTTCTAGTTATGTAAGCACAACAGAATCGACCAAGAGTCATTCTTTCATAGATACTATTGTTAATATTGTACCTGCAAACCCAATTCAGGCTCTAGCAAATGGCGATATGTTAGCAATCATCTTTTTCTCTGTTCTTTTTGGATTAGGAGTTGCTGCTATTGGGGAAAGAGGAAAACCTGTCATAGACTTCTTTAAAGGTGTGGCAGATTCGATGTTCTACGTAACGAACCAGGTAATGAAAGTAGCGCCAATCGGTGTATTTGCCTTAATTGGTGTTACAGTATCGACATTCGGGCTATCATCCTTATTCCCGCTTGTTAAATTAGTTGCCGTTGTGTACGGTTCTATGATCTTTTTCATTATAGTCGTATTGGGAATCGTAGCCAGAATTGCAAAAGTCAACATCTTTAAGTTTTTACGATATTTAAAAGATGAGTTAATCTTGGGCTACTCCACATCAAGTTCTGAAACAGTACTTCCAAGAATTATGGAGAAAATGGAGAAGCTTGGATGTCCAAAAGCCATTACATCGTTTGTAATCCCGGCTGGGTATTCATTTAACCTAGATGGATCCACGCTTTATCAATCCATTGCTGCTCTATTTATCGCCCAAATTTATGGAATTCATATGAGTATTGGACACCAAATCACACTGGTACTGGTCTTGATGATTACTTCTAAAGGAATTGCGGGCGTTCCAGGAGTTTCATTCGTCGTACTGCTTGCAACATTAGGAAGTGTTGGTCTCCCTGTTGAAGGCCTCGCATTAATTGCAGGAATTGACCGAATTCTGGACATGGCTCGTACAGCAGTTAATATAGTAGGGAACTCCCTTGCAGCGATTGTCATCTCAAAATGGGAAGGGCATAAAGTTTTAGATAAAGTGGAAAGTCAGGTGGAATAAAGCAACTGGTCTTTCGTACCCAATAAAAAGCATTTGGTGGGATGAAGGATAGGTTCCTCATCCCGGTATAAAAAGTTGAAACGCTTGGAGTAGTGCATTATTCCAAGCGTTTTATAATGGAATAAAGGACTTGAAATAGTTCTGAAAACGAATTGGATATTAAATGGGAATACTTCTTCGTTTGATTAGGGATAATATTACTTGATAACGGTTTAAAATTTATCCCGCGAGGTAGAAATGTTGAAAAAGTCCTTCCCAAATCAATTGCGCCGCCCAAAGGCTTATCTTTCTCCATTCTTAGTAAATTATATTGTAGAACGTAATCCTTGGAATATTGTTTGGTGGTCTGCCGCCTTTCCAGGTGCTGGTCATATGCTTCTGTGCAAATATTTTTCTGGGATATTGCTGATGTTTTGGGAGATTGTTATTAACGTCAAGGCCCATATCAATGAGGCTATATACTATTCTATGATTGGAAAGTTCGAGCTTGCTAAAATGACGATTGATACCAGGTGGTTTCTTCTATATTCGGCTGTTTTTGTCTTTGCTATGTGGGATTGTTACAGTATCACAATTGATTTAAATAAATATGCTCGATTAGCTAATCGTTCCGAATCGAGAATTAGGCCATTTAAAATTAGTGCAATAGAAGTAAATTTCCTTGATTATCGAAATCCATGGAATGGGGCTTTTTGGTCCTTTTTTAGTCCAGGATTAGGTTCCATTTATAGCAATAGGCTTCCAACAGGTTTTTTTATTCTCATTTGTTTTATTTTTACGGCGTATAAATCGAATGTATTACCTGCTATTCAATTGACGTTTTTAGGAAAGAAAGAACTGGCAGGTTCTATCATTGATATTCAATGGTTTTTAAATTTGCCATCCATTTTACTTTTTAGTATAAGCAGTTCTTATGAAGATATATTCATTACCAATAAATTATTCAAACTAGAACAATCCAGATTTTTAAAGGAGAATTATCAGCCGGAACATTTTAAAATGCCCCAAAAGACTAAAAAGAGGGATTTTATGCATATCATTTTAACCTTTCGACATAATGCCTTATTAGAACTTGCATTGAGTGATTTGGAACTACGGGGAATACCAAGGGAAAATATTTTCGTTGCTTCTTTAGAAAAATTCTCCCCGAAATTTCATAAGGTTCGAAAAAATCATAAGGAAGGTGCCAGTAAATACGAATTGTCGTTTTTCTTGGGAGCTATTTTTATGCTTCTTGGTGGTATATATGGCTTTATATGGACTTGGGGCCCTATTCTATGGTCACTGATTGGATTGATATTCGGAGCCCTTTTAGGTGTTATTATTTCCCTTATTATTTATCGAAGCAAATGGTTTCAAAAGGAGATGCCTACAGAGGTTGTTCTGATCATAGAATGTGAAACTAATCAATCAGAGCTTGTTGAAGGAATCTTATGGGACCACAACGCACTTGGTGTAACGAAAACATCGTGACTCGGCATACTGCCGGGTTTTTCTTCTATATGTACATATTACTTTGAAAAAATAAAGGCTTTATTTGTTAGGTAAACGATAGTATAGTACAACTAATAAATTTTGAAGGAGTGTATTATTTTGTTTCTCAAACTGACCAAAGAACAAAGGCAAATGATGATAGCAGATATTCAAGACTTTTTTTTACAAGAAAGAGATGAAGAAATAACAGAGTTTGCAGCTGAATCTGTATTAAACTTCTTTAAAGAGTCACTTGCACCGCATTTTTATAATGCAGCTATTCAAGACGCTAAACATGTAGTTGAGCAACAGTTTTTATCGCTGGAAGAGGAAATCGTAACACTCGAGCGACCGGTAAGGAAATAGCAAGGTATTCGTTTGAATGACCAGATTAGGAAGTATTTGCTTGAAGATGTCTTTCATAAGCGGGATGAAGGACAGTGCGGCGGAAAAGCTGAGTCAAGATGACCTTCATGAGTAGGATGAAGGACAGTGCGGCGGAAAAGCTGAGTCAAGATGACCTTCATGAGTAGGATGAAGGACAGTGCGGCGGAAAAGCTGAGTCAAGATGACCTTCATAAGTAGGATGAAGGACAGTGCGACGGAAAAACTAAGTCAAGATGACCTTCATGAGTAGGATGAAGGACAGTGCGGCGGAAAAGCTGAGTCAAAATGACCTTCATAAGCAGGATGAAGGACGGAGTGGCGGAAAAACTGAGTCAAAATGACCTTCATGAGTAGGATGAAAGACAGTGAGGCGGAAAAACTTGGTCGAGATGACCTTCATAAGCGAGATGAAGGACAATGAGGCGAAAAAATTATGTCGAGCATTAGAGGGAGTCAAAAGGCCAAGTCATGAGGAAAAAAGAAGCAGGATGTCCTTTAGAGGAAATAAAAAGGACAAACCACGTGTAAAAAAGAAACAGGATGTCCTTTACAGGGAATCTCAAGGAAAATTCACAAGGAAAAAAGAAGGGTATCCATAATAAACTAAACAACAAGACGTAGAAAAAAATACCTCTAACTGTCCGTAACAAAAAGAGGAAAGACGAGAAATGTGATTCCTACATGCATTTCAAATGAAAATAAGCAAAAGGAAAATTGACAAGATTATTAAAGTTAAGGTGTGGAGAAATATGGGGTATATTTTAAAAAACGGTGAAACGATTAGCTTCCGGCCATATGAAGAAGAAGATTTTCCATATATCCATCAATTAAACATGCAAGAGCAATGGAATAATCTTGTTGAAAAAAAGGAAGATACAATGCAGGCTTGGAGTAAATCAAATGTGAAGTTTGTTGCCTGTATTAATAACCAAATCATAGGTTATATTAGGGGAATCACGGATGAACACATCACTTTATATGTTTGTGAACTATTGATAACCAAGAAATACCAGGGGTTTGGAATAGGTACCAGCTTATTGAGATATGTTCATCAACATTATCCAAAAACTCGTATTGATCTGCTGGCTTCGAAAACTTCAGTTACATACTATGAAAATATCAAGTTTAGAAGCTTTTTTGGTTTCAGAAAAACTTTCAGAGAGTGGTAAGCTGCAGAATTTCGTATATTAGGTGGGATACTATTGAAAAAAATAAAGTTAGTTCCACATAAAGTAGAGTACGCGGAACAAATGTCTCAATTGTCTTCAGCGTCTCAAGTGAAAGAAGCTCTCGGATTAAGTGATAAACAGACATCACTTGTAGGAACTATTGATTTTATACGATTCATACAAGTTGAAGAAAAGAGCGGCAAGCAATATTCCAGAGTAATTATGAATGAAGATGAGAAGTAAATTGGGGTTATCACCCTAAAGGAACTAGATTCCGAGAAGAAAACAAGCCATATTGGAACTTGGATTGGCAGCCCGTATTGGGGACAAGGTTATAATCAATTGGTAAAAGCCGAGATGCTTTATATTGCATTTCATCATTTAGGCCTTGAATATGTTTTTGCAGAAGCCAGAAAAGTAAATATTCGCTCCCAAAAAGCACAAATAAAGCTACCGTATATGAGTATTGGTGTAGAGAAAGAGTTTCCGAAAGAACATAGAAAATTAGAGAACCAAGAAGGGGTACCGTGTGTATTAAATGTTGTAAGGAAAAATCATTTTATAGATTGGTATGAAAATTATTACTCAAGCTTTTTTTATTGAAATAAACTCCCCCATCTCTATTGATTTCAAGGAGATGGGGGAATTTTATTCGAAAGCCACTCTAATATTCAACTCCATTCTTACCCGCAGTACTTCACCCCCATTTCCATAAAAAATAATAGCAGCAGAATTTCTAAAAATAATTGTAGATGTTTTTAGCGTATTTAAACTATTTATAGTGTGAAATGGATAATTATGTTAAAGTAAAGATGAGTTCTGAATCGATTATTTTGGAAAATTAGAAGGTACTCAACATTAAGTGAGCTTTCATTTAGGTTTTTTTAAAACGGAAAGGGGAAAAGGGAAGAATGCGAGAAACCAGTAATCTTAAACTAAATGTTTATTTACTGCTTGCAATCATACCGTTGTCCGCACTGGGATATTATTTTGCTGTTCAAAAAGAAGAGCTTTTTTTCTTGTATGAATGGTTGCTTGCTGCGTTGGTTATTGTTTCAGTACTATTATCCATTAAAAATATTGTATCCATCAAAAATGAAAAAAAGTGGATTGCTGTTTCTATATTAGCTTTTTTACTCCAATTTTCCGTACTTGGATTATTTTTAGAACCGCTAACACATTATTGGGTGATTTATCTGTACTATGTTGTTGCAGTCCTTTCCGTTGCTATTTTTATCATAACGATGGGGAAAAGCAAAAGACTTAAGATGGTTCCGATCGTTTTTACAATATTAACAGCTCTTTTTACATTCTATATGCTGTTTTTAAATGCAATGTGGGGAAATGGATTTTGAGTTTTAACTGACATACGTTCAATAGGCGCATTTTCCTGTCTCTTGCAGCAATATGGAGAATGAAAGGAGTTTTTTTTCTCATGTGGATTCAACGATATATTGAAACGGACAGAGGAATATTTGAGATTTTTGTAAAAGGTGAGGGTGAACCGATGGCCGTCACCCATCTTTATAGTGCTTTTAATGAGCGGGGGAACACATTTGCAAATCCTTTTACAAAACTATATAAAGTTTACCTAATTAATCTTAAGGGAGCAGGTAACTCCGTAAAAGCAAATAATAATCATGAATACAGTATGGAAGAATCCATTCGAGATTTAGAGGCTATTCGTGACGCGATTGGGCTGGATCAATGGGCATTCGCAGGCCATTCTGCAGGAGGAATGCTTGCATTAAAATATGCTATTATTTGTCCTCAATCTTTAACAAAAATTATTGCTGGCGGAGCAGCGTCCAGCTATGAATACGGTGCAGACCCGGATTCCATTTACTGTTCTAAAAATCCAAATTTCAATCACATAGTAGAAATTATGGACCAATTAAATGATCCAGCAACACCGATTGAAATGCGAAGAAAACTTAGTTATGAATGGGCTTTAATGTCATTTTACTCAGAGGAAAAGCTAAAGGACGCGTTGAAAAAGCCAAACAGCGGAAAAACTGTTGGAGAACGGTTAAATTATTTTAGAAAAGTAGAGTATCCCACATTTGATATAAGAGAAGAGTTGAAACATGTAACTGTACCCAGCTATATCTATTCGGGAAAATATGACTCTCAATGTCCAATGAAATACGGTATCGAAATAGCAGAGTTAATGCCAAATGCGTCTTTTACTATTTTTGAAGAAAGTAATCATAACCCCTTTTCGGAGGAAGAAGAGAAATTTCAGGAATTTGTAAAGAGTACTTGTTAAGAGTGTATAGATGAAGGGAATTTTCTTGCTTTTTCAATAGACATATGAAAGAAATGTAAAAGCTATTCCAATCCATTTACATGGAAGGAATTATATAAATTGTTTCTATTAGATGTAATAATTTCGGTGCAGTTCATATTGTAAATATCTCTTCAAGATTAATACTCGGATGGAACACACTTATCCCTCTAATCATCTTTATTATTAAATTTGTATGGAATGTTACCACAAAAGGCCTAATCTATCTTTTGTACGATTCTTGATTTTATCCTTTTACGCTAAATAAAAATTCCACTTTGATCGATAATAAAGAAAAACTGAATAAATGGGATGATGTCCCTGAATAGCTGATGCGGTCTTTCCTAAATAGAAGATCGTTTTTTTTGTATGAAAAAGCAGATTGCTAACATAAGAATGTAAAAATATTGAAACCATTCTTATTCAATATCGTAAAAAAGGGGAGTGTGTAATGAAGACCCCTTTGTCGTTTGGAAAGGTTATGTTTACGAAATTAGTGATGAATTGTAAAAGAAGCGGATGAAGAAATAGTCAAGGTAACAAAGTATTCTGATCAGGAAGGAACATACAACGGAAATTTCTCCAATAAATATAAAAAGGGAACGAAGTATTATTCGATTAAAGGGATAGGTACGGATGAAGCTATTGCCATTCAAGACAGGATGGCTGGTTTCGAAAAGCCATCAGAGATGGAAAATATGGTGAGAAATAATGGATAAAAAATTTGGGGAGTGTTGAAATGTTGGAAGACACTGCAAGAGAATTGAGAAATATTAGAATCACGCTTGTGATTTTGACAATTATTCTTTTGTTTTCGGGTGGAGAACGTACAGTACATGTTGATAATTTAAATGGCTCTGAGCAAATATTTCCTCATTTTTCCTATAGTAATATGGTAGATTTAGGAGATGGAAACTTTGGGGTATTAACTGGTGATGCTACCTCTAGTGGGAGTGAAATGGTGAAAGTCTATTATTATGACAAAAAGGAAAATAAAATTATTTTCAAAACAGAGGCGTCATTGGATGAGTTGCAGCAATAATTTATTTATTGCCATCAGGTTCGGGGAATATGTTATCCTATATAATAAATTTACCATCTGAATTTGAGGTGAGACAATGAGTGGAATCGTTGGTTACATAGGGAAATCTTCAGCAGAGTCCATTCTTTTAGACTGTTTGACTCATTTAGATTATCGGGGCTACGATTCTGCAGGTATAGCCATTTCTAATCAGGAAAAAATTGAGATCAGAAAAGAGATTGGCAGAATTGAAGATTTAAAAACATTGCTGGAAATGGAGCCTATTACAGGAGGCAATATTGGAATTGGTCATACAAGATGGGCTTCACATGGATCGCCAACCATCTCCAATGCCCATCCTTTAAGTGATGATCAATCTCAGTTTTTTGTAGTGCATAATGGAATCATTGAAAATTATCGGCAATTGAAAAATGAGTTAATCACAAAGGGTCATGTATTTTGTACAGATACGGATACAGAAGTAATCCCGCATCTGCTTGTACAACATGATACCGGGAATTTTGAAGAAACAGTCCGAAAAGTATTACCTTTGTTAAAGGGCTCCTTTGCACTTGCGATAATGTCTAAACATCAACCTGATACAATTATTGGGATATCCCAGGAAAATCCATTAATCATCGGATTTGGACAGAACGAAGCATTTTTATCCTCCGATATTTCGGCGCTGCTTTCCTATGCGAAAGAAATATATCCTATCAAAAATGGAGAAATAGCCATTTTAAAAGCAAATGAAATCAAAGTGCAAACCATTGAGGGAGAAAGCATAAAACCTGAAAAAAGAATCATCGAATGGACGGAAGATGATTTTAGCCTCCAAGGGTATGAGCATTATATGCTGAAGGAAATTATGGAACAGCCCAAGGCGATAAAAAATACGTTGGAGGGGCGGCTGACGGAAAACGGAGTGAATATTCCGGAACTGGAGCCTTTTTTAAAGGAAAGTTTTGAGTATCGAAAAATTGATATCGTAGCGAATGGAACTTCTTATCATTCAGGCATGATTGGAAAAAAAGTGATGGAAACGTTGCTGGACATTCCTGTTGAAGTTTCTATTTCATCTGAATTTCGCTATGAGCATGGACCCCTCAGTGAAAAAAATTTGGTTATCGTCATCAGTCAGTCCGGTGAAACAGCTGATACATTGTCTGCTTTAAGAGAAGCAAAACAATATGGCTGCAAGACGATAGCAATAACAAATAAAAGGCGAGGCAATATCGCTCGCAAAGCGGACTATACGATATGTACGAATGCCGGACCAGAACTAGCCGTTCCAGCCACAAAAGCATATACAACGCAGATAACCGCTTTATACCTTTTAGCCATTGCCTTAACGGAGAAAACAAAAGGTCATGGGCTAGACAGAATCCCGGAAATGTTGAAAGAATTGCACCAGCTACCGGAAGAAGTGGAAAAAACGCTTATCATGACACAGGATGCTATAGACCAATTTGCACAGGTGACAGAGGATCAAGACCGTCTATTTTTAATTGGACGCGGACTTGATTATGTTCTCGCATTAGAAGGGGCGCTTAAGCTTCAAGAAGTCGCCTATTTACATGCAGATGCCTATGCAGCGGGAGAGATGAAACACGGAACGATGGCCTTGATTACTCCGGGTGTTCCTGTGATTGCACTTTCCACCCAAAAGCATCTACGTGATAAAACCATCAGCAACATAAAGGAAATCAAAGCCCGTGATGCCTTTGTAGTTGGCGTCACAACTATTGGGGATGATGATGTCAGTGAAATCGTCGACGAAGTGATGTATATACCTGAGGTTCATCCGTTCTTGATGCCAATCATTGCTGCCATACCTCTTCAATTATTGGCATATTATGCAGGAACTGTTCGTGGATATAACGTGGATAGACCAAGGAATTTGGCTAAAAGTTTGACAGTGGAGTGAGTGTTCATTCCGCTGTTTTTTTATTGTATTTTAATAAAAAGATTGGTCATTTAAAACAAAGTTCGATTTTTAAAATAAATATTGATTAGTATTAATAAAGTTTGATTAAAATTTTTCCTTTGACGAATGGGACCTCATTAATTTATTACCGCACGCACCAGAAGACAAATATGATTCGGAAATTAGTGACAAGGTTTATACCGATTGTTATATCTGTTGAATAACTAGCACAAGGAATACATAGGGTATTTGTAAATGGTTTGGAGCAGAATATTCGGATGAAATTTGTAATCCTGTTGCTCCAAAAATTGGGACTTTATTATTAAACTAAAAGGGCCTTTTAATTGAAGAAAAGTTTACGATTCCACAGCTATTATTAATGGTATAATTCCGTATATAAAAAAAGGCTGTATTCGCCGTTATTGTTGTTTATTTAATAGTAGTCTTTTTTTAGATTCACTCAACATGTTCGAATTCACACAAATAGTACAGAGCGCAACAAAGTTTACGCAGATATCCGAAAAACACAACCAAAAATCATTTTAATTTACCATCAGAGGTTATCAATGAAGTTATATACACTTAAAAAGCAATTCAATGGATATAAAAAAGGAACACAATTTTACTTGATTGCCGAATCAGAATTTATAGGAGTAAAAGAGTTTGTATTGAGAACGAAAGATTTAAAGAAAAGTATATCGGTCAACGAAAGTGAACTTCTTAAGTATTTTTACGAATAAATGCGAAGTAAATAGGAGGAATATCTAAGGAGTGAAAAATTGTAAAAGAAAAGGTAATATACATAGTACGAACATTTTTGCCATAAGTAACTAGATTTTTTTCAACCATAAGAAACGATTTAATGGATTAGAAAGTAGAATTGGGTCTCCATTTAGAGCCAAGTTAAGATTAAAAGACCGACAAACGCATACTAAGGGGTTCTTTTCTGGGGGACAAAGAACTAAAATAACATATGAAATCACAATAAATGTGCAAAGAAAAAAATGCATTTTTTATGAAAATCGCAGTTTTTTTACGTTATTGTGGATTTAAAATAAAGTCGCGATGTTTGTAAAAAAGATGCGATGTTTAAAACAAAGTCACGATGTTTATAAAAATGTTGCGAAGCTTCGCCCCTTTTGGCTAACCCTTTATCTAAATAAAGGGGTGTTTTTATCGTGAAAAGATTATTCCGTTAAAGGGCCATTTAATTGAAAGTGAAAGATCTATTAGAATGTAAATCCGAGTTAAATAAATAGCTCTTTGAGATTTGGTGTTAGAAAGTTTGAAAGATTTATTAATATTATATTATAATATTATTGTAAAAGGCTGCGTAGCCACATAGACATAGGAGATGAACAAGATGAAAGCATTAAGATGGCATAATGTTAAAGATTTAAGACTAGATAATATCGAAGAGCCTATTGTGAAAAAAGGAGAAGTAAAAATAAAAGTAGAGTGGTGTGGAATTTGTGGAAGTGATTTACATGAGTATACAGCAGGGCCAATTTTTATTCCATCAGAAACACCACACCCATTAACTGGGGATAAAGCTCCTATTGTTATGGGACATGAATTTTCTGGACAAGTTGTTGAAGTAGGCGAAGATGTAAAAAAAGTACAAGTTGGGGATCGTGTTACGGTTGAACCAATCTATTCTTGTGGCGAATGTGATGCTTGTAAACAAGGAAAATATAATCTTTGTGAGACAATGGGATTCTATGGTCTTGCAGGAGGCGGCGGTGGATTTTCTGAGTTCGCTTCGATTCCTGAACATATGATCCATAAACTTCCGGAAAATGTATCTTACGAACAAGGAGCACTTGTTGAACCGTCTGCTGTTGCCCTTCATGCTGTTAAACAAAGTAAAGTAAAAGTTGGAGATAAAGTAGCTGTATTTGGTACTGGTCCAATTGGTTTGTTAGTTATTGAAGCCCTAAAAGCTGCTGGTGCATCAGAAATTTATGCGGTTGAATTATCTGAGCAACGTAGGGAAAAGGCTGTTGAGCTAGGAGCTATTGGAGTTGATCCCAATAATGTTGATGCTGTAGAACAAATTCAAACACTTACAAATGGTGGAGTAGATGTTGCTTATGAAGTTACAGGGGTACCCCCAGTCTTAACTCAAGCTATCAACTCTACAAAGTTTAATGGAGAAACAATGATTGTTAGTATTTTTGAAAAAGAGGCTCCAATCCACCCACAAAATATCGCTTTGAGAGAGCGTACAGTATCAGGTATTATCGGCTACCGCGATGTATTTCCAGCTGTCATTAGGTTAATGGCACAAGGATACTTCCCTGCAGATAAACTAGTAACGAAACGTATCACTCTTGATGAAGTAATCGACGAAGGTTTCGAAGGTCTACTAAAGGAAAAGAATCACATAAAAATCTTAGTAAAAGCTGAATAATTTATTTGACCGGGATTCTCTAATACAAGGATTCTGGTAATCCGCAATTATAAGAGATTAAGATGTTTATTCCATTAAAGGGCGCGTTTGTGGAACAACATAGGTAGAAAATGATCAATCTTTTTTATAAAAACCAATCTTAAATCTGCTGAAAACTCATCCATTTTGATCAATCTTTTTTTCAAAATGGATGAGTTTTATTTATAGTAAAATGCTGGTTTGTGGGGTATATTTTATCAAAGTTAATTTCATAGCAACAGTTATTTATCAACTGTTTACCGTGTGATTATTAAACACCAACTACTCGGAAAAGCTGAATAGTTCAACCCTAAAATAGGTTGAATATCTGGTAGGCTCTTTTATAACTAAAATGTTGATTTTACCGTGTTTGAAAAATAAACGGATAAATTCCATTTAAATTTGGAAATACTCCTATTTCCTTAAAAATAAGGGAGGTTTTCCGTTTATCTTATCGAAATCCTTAGATTTTGTCCCATTTAGGGCAGTTAATCGGAATATTTCCGCTTATATCTACTTCTTAAGCCTCCCTTATATACAATAGTCGGAAAATCTCCGCCTATCAATTCTCATACCTTAACGAAAATCAACAATGAAAAATAATAGAGACTCTGATATAAAAAATGAACATAAAATCAGTAATCAAAATCGTAGAAAAATAGCATTGTACAACAGTTAATGTACAAGGTTAATTCAATGCTAAATCGGGTACGATTTTAATAATAAATTGCTTAGCATTAACAAAAACACCTACTCAAACAATACGAGTAAGTGTACGATTTACTTATTTTGTCCCCTTCAAGAGAGCCCGTTAAACGCATACAGTGTATCTACTAACGAAAAAAATAAACCGCTGCGGACTACCGAGCGGTTAATTATTACCTATTAATCCATCAATGCATCTATCAAAATATCAATCTCATTGCTCAATGCCCGCTTTGCCTCGGCCGTAATCTGATCAGCTAATCCTTGATTCTCAAGATGTTTCAAGAAATCCTTCGCACTCTTGATGGCCTGCGCACGGTGCCCTTTCCTGTATTGATCTTGTGACTGCTTCAAACTGTTGGTCAGCTGGACTTCTAATGAGCCATTCAAATCCCCTGTAGACGAATATTTTTCAATCAATTGGCCAATTGCATCGTAAACTTCCGGAACTGATACAGTCGTTGCCTCAGCAGGAGTGGAAGGTGCCGATTCACCGACACTATTGATGGATGTAACTTTATAAAAATATTTAGTTCCAGGTTGCAGGCCTGTGTCACTGAAAGAATTTGCCGTAACCGGAGAAACATTTATTTTCTCATAGGAGCCATCCGTTGAAGTGGAACGGTAGACATTGTAGCTGTCCGCCCCATTAACGCTATTCCAATTCAAGTCGATTGTCCTTGTGCCGGTTCCTTTTGCTGACACCGAAGCTGGGGCATCAGGGCTGTATTGCAGTTTTTCATCATTTAAAGCATTGTAAACAAGTCCGGAAATCGGTGCTAAATCGGCGAACGGATAATTCGAACCGGCAAAACCGTTCGGCGGGCTGACAACCGGTGAGTGCCTTAAATTGGTCAGGATGGTGATCGTCATATGATAAACCGGATCAATAACCGTCAACGTTCCGGTCCAGCCTTGGTGGCCATACGTACTGCGGCTCGGCCCCCAGTTAAAATAATAGTAGGCCGAGGAGCTCTTTGAATGAACACGCCATCCCAAGCCAATCGTGGACGAATCGACTTTTTTCGGATCGGGATCATATGGAGTTGTAAATTCGTCAGCCACTTCTTTCGTGAAAAATTGTGTTCCATTATAAATTCCGCCGTTAAGCATCAGCTGCGTCAATACGCCCATGTCGCCAACTGTGGAGAAGAGCCCGGCATGACCGGATACCCCGCCCATCGAATAAAAAGCCTTCTCATCGTGGACTTCCCCCTGCAGTGTATATTTGCGGATATTCACTGGAGTACCGTCCTCCATTTGTCCGAAGCTGATATTGCCATCCCTCGTGTTGCCGTTTAATTCTGTTGCGGCAATCTGCGATTTGGCAAAGCCTTTTTGGAGCGGATTGAAAACAGTGTGAGTTAAACCGAGTTTTTTGTAAATATTTTTTTCAACATACTGATCCAATGGCATTCCAGTAATCTGCTCAACCAACAAGCCTAGAATCATAAAGTCGACATCGCTGTAAGCAAAAGTGGTCCGCGGTGTGTACATCAGCGGGGTTTTGCAAATGATGTCAATGATTCCGGCACGGTTCGTCGGGTCATTGTTTTGATACCAAAGGGCTCCGGCAGAAGTTTTATTCGGGTATTCCGGGTCGGGAATCAATCCGCCGTAGTGGTGCAGAATATCCCGGATGGTGACCGTTTCTTTTCCAGTGCGCGGCGTTTTGTTGAGTCCGCCGGGTCCGCCAAGTGTCCACTTTCCGGTATAGACCGTGTAGCTGTCGCGATAATTTTCCCAACCTGGGAATGAACAAAGCGGCTGATCCAAATCAAGCTTGCCTTCAGAGACTAATTGCTGAATCGCATAGTTGGTTGCATACATTTTCGTATTCGAAGCTAAATCGTATAATGAGTTGACCGTTGCCGGTTCCCATTCCGATCGCGGCAGCAGCTGCGCCGGTTGATATTGCCCGTCTACAAGCGGTGTATCGTACTTTTTCAAATAACCATATGCCGATTCTTTGACAATTTTTCCGTCCTTCACGACGATGACGGCTGCAGATGGAAAGCCATCCTGAACCTGCTTGTTAATATAGTCATCAATTTTCGCCAGCTTTTCCGAGGAAAAACCAACTTCTTCCGGAGTTTTGGCATAGGATAATTGGTCATAGGCAACGTCTTGCTGCTTCATCAAAAACACCTGCCCATCCTTCGCGAGTGAGCCTACCTGAAACAATCTTTCAATGTAGCCAACTGACAAATAGTAGTTGCCGTTTTGCTTGAACCCGTCGACATCGTTAAAAACTAGTGCCGTGTATTCGTTCAGCATATTGCTTGTCACATTGGAGCCGATTCGGTTAGTATTCACGTTGATTTCAAAATAATCGCGGTCATGGTAAATCGTTAAAATGTCGGCGGTTCCAACTGCTGCCCCATCAAATTTATACGTATTCTTTCCGTATTTATACGTCAGATTTAAAAGATCTTTTAAATCCTCTACGGCTGCATAGGCCTTATTGTCTTTCTTCAGAATGATGGAGGGATCAATCAGCTGCGGTTCATTGTATACACGAGGGTCGCCGTCAAGTAACCAGATTTCGGCTGTGCCGTTCTTCAGTCTTACATACCGTTTATCTTTCGGAAATTTGCTGTCTTCTTTTGCCACAAGGCCTATGTAAGCATTGTCACGGGTGTCGGGGAAAGTAAAGGTCATTTTGAGTCCATAGTCATCCGTTGTTTTTTCGGAAACGGTTCCTGTAGCAGTGGACTCTAAAGGAAATGCTTCCAAATTTCCTTTATAAATGCCGGTCTTGTTGTGGTAGTGAACAATCAGTCGCGTGCTGGTCTTGGCAAAACTTGTGGCCGCGTGGAGCATGGACAACAACAAAACAATAATGGTGAGCAGTGAAAAATAGCCTTTCCTTTTCAACTAGCATTCCTCCTCTGAAAATATTTAAAGAATATGGTTTAATTTTACGAAACATAATTTTAAAAATAAAGAAAAAATTCCGAAATTAAATTTCAAATGCTTATAAAATATTGATATATAAAGGTTTTTTCAGTTGAGAATATTTTTGAAGGAGGTTAACGGAAAAATAGCGGATTTGTCATGTTAAAATAAGGAATAATCAAGACACGTAACTATAAGCTGGAAAAATTTCTGTTTGTCACAGTAGCCTTCAACAAAGAAAAATTAAAAAAGAAACTGCAAGGGAAGACGATTCTGATTATGGGTGCGACATGAAGGAAAAGTTGTTAGCCGTGAAAGCCGAATTCGAAAGGCTGAGGACCACATTGAGCATCTTTCGAGCGGACCATAGAAACCGGGAGGATCTCGAGGCATTATTGCGCTTTATCCATCAAACTTCCCAATCATTGTTCACATATTTAAATCTGTTGTTTAGTTTAAAGGGGCAGCATTCCTGAATAATCCCTGGGTTGATTTTTGTTCAGAAATTGGGCTAATTAATGGGGGAATCCTTACCTAGATTAAAATAAAGGAGGAGAATAATCTGTTGACTTTTTTGTTGTTTATTTTGGTTGTGCCAATCTTTGTCTTATTACATGAACTAGGTCATGGAATTGGTGCCGTATCTACTTCAAAAGCTGACATACATATTTATTTAGGTCAGTTTAGTGAGGATAATAAAGAAAACTTCAAAATTGGAAGGCTTCATTTTCATATTCAATGGTCATTCATAGGTTATGCTTATTGGGGAGAAAGTTTAGATAAACGACAGAGAGTAATTGCACTTGCTGGTGGACCCTTAATGTCGTTGTTTCTAGGACTTTTATTTGAACTATTGACATCGTTAGATTTACAAAACGGAATACGTCAGTTGTTTGGTTGGTCGGCTACTTATAATTTAATTCAGTTTATTATAACAATAATTCCTATAAGATATCCTCGTTGGATGGCGGCATATAACGGTATGCCCTCAGATGGCTTGCAGCTAGTACAATTGTTAAGAAGGTAACACCCAACGTTCTAAGAAATTGAACAAATAATACAAAAATAGCTAATAGATGTTCAATTCTTGTTGAGCTCTCGGGCAAGCGTTTAAGATCCAGCTGCAAATTTGGTGGCTTTTTCTTATTCGACTCCCTTAGATATTTTTGTTTGAAGGAGTGTTTTTATAATTAAAAGAAAAAGTACATCTGAATAAAAGGTGGATTAAAGAACTGTTGAGTAACATAAAGTTGAAGATACAATTAGGGGAAGACTACCATTCTAATTGCAAAGCTGTGATAGAAGTATTTAGAACTAAATATTGATTAAATCAATTTCACTCTAAGTATTGAGGGATATTTTTTTAATCAATCTTTATTCCAAAGCCACGCACAGAGATAAATGGGCGGGAAAAGAGCCAGATTTTATTGCTGACAACCTATTTATTAGAAGCTGTTGAATGGATTATAAATAAGAGTAAAGAATAATTTTTTTGAACTAATGGGGGCTTCCTATAAGGATTTTAAATTCAATTGGTAATTAACAAATAAAAAGAAATGTTAAGGTGAAAATTAATGGCATTAATTCATGATTTTTATTTAGTACCGAAAGACGTAATGCTGAACAAGGATATAGTAAGTTACATGGATTCTATAAAAGAGTCCGCAGTAGGGAATGTCAAAATACATGATGACCTTATTCTGTATATGAATGATACGCTAAAATGGGTACCATCAAAATGCACGCCCTTTACAAAACGATTTAATGAAATGGGTCTAGATTATTACGCTATGACAATTCTTGATGAAGACTCTGCAACTACTTTAAAAGACGTACTTCTTGGATGGAGAATGATATTTGCAAGTGCTCCAAAAGAAATAACTTTGACAGGAATGTATATTTTAAGTGATGATCAAGAAGATGGAGAGTATGAGAAAATTATTTTTGATAAAGATGAAGTTCTTGAACAATTAGATGCTTTAATCGCTTTTATTATTGAAGTCGAAAAACATGGTCATAAAATTTATCATTTAGGGATTTAGATATTAAAAAAATAACTTATCTCTTCTTCAACTGACGAGCTAAAGGGGCAGTTTAGCACAAGAAAAAAGTAAAATTCTAAAATGCTAAAGAAAAGCCCCTTTAAAACCTTACTTTGAAGTTGTATAACGTTTGACTAATTTGTCACGATGCGACTGAAAGATGTCTTCAAGAGCAATATCATATTTGTTAGCAATCACAATAAGGTTTCCTAAAACATCCCCAAGTTCCTCTACTAATTCTTGTTTTTGTTGTGCTAATGTTCCATTATTTTCATCTGGTCTATCTCTACCAATTTCAAGAGCTCTAATTGCTCTAGCGACTTCTCCTGTTTCCTCGGCTAAAAAACCAATTCGAATAAAAATGTCTAATTCGGACCATCCTCTTTTTTCATAATATGACCTTACCCATTCTTGAAACTCATTAACATTCAATGATATTTACCTCCCTCGACTATAGCCCTTTTAGCTTATCAGGAAAACCTCTGTAATGAAAATGATAGATTTTAAAAGAGTGAGAAATTCATCACCAACATTTAATAGAACTAATATATCGTAGATACAATGGATGAAAGAAAAGCCAAAATGGCAGATTTAGCAGATGGATTTATTGCATTACCAGGAGGTTCGGGAACATTGGAAGAGTTTTTTGAAATCTTTACATGGTCTCAAATTGGTTTGCACTAAAAGCCATGTGGGCTTCTTAACATTAATGAATATTATAAACCTCTTGTTTAATTGCTTGACCATATGGTTGAGCACCAATTTTTGCAGGAAAAATATCGTTCCATGGCAATATTAGATTCAAACCCTAAAGCGTTAATTGATAAATTTTTTACATATGAGCGACCTACTGTAAAGACTTACCTTTAATAAAGAGGATAAATTTAGTGGTTTCAGGAAAAACGCTATATTTTAGTTATTCCATAAAAAGGTGCTTTTCTTTAGTAACAAGGCGTCTTTTTTTTATGCCCCTACACATTAAGGGATTAGATTTTACAAAGGTAAAAAGGATTATGAAGAACTTGAACAAAAGGGTACATTAGCTGAACAAGGAATTTTACACACACTTAAAGAATACACCAATAGGAAAAGGCTGGTCGGTTACTTGTACAGTATTAAGAAGGGGATGAATGGAATTGTTTGATTTAAGCAGAGTTTCCAATTACTATCCAATTAGTCCGGTTATTGAGGTTAAGGAAATAAGTAAAGGAAATACCTCCAATGCTAAATTGGTAGTCACAGTAGATGGAAAATATATTTTGAGAAAGCTAAAAGATAGCACACAAGCAATCACTGAATTTTTAATATCAAAAGCACTATTAAAACAGAACATTTCTCCGAAAATCTTGTTAAGTAATAAAAAACAACCTTATATTAAAAATAATGAAGATGTATATAATCTACAGATCTATGTTGAAAACGATAAGGATAAAAGCAAAGAAATCAATTTTTATAATTTAGGCCAAACAATATCTCTTTTTCATTCTAATACAAAGAGTATTACAGGTATTTACGAGCAAAATGACCGTTTTTCGTTGGATAAGATGTGGATGGATCTCTTTCAAATGAAGGAATTCAATAAATTAGAATATAAAAGTCAATTAGTAACCTTGATAGAGAAATGTATAGATTACAATTTTAAAAACAACTGCTATATACATGGAGACTTAGGTGTTTGGAATCTTTTATTTAATCATAGCCAAATTTATATTATTGACTTTGGCGAAGTAAGAAAAGGGAATAACCATTTTGACATGAGTGCAGTTATTTCATCAACTATTGACTGGAATAAAGATGAAAATGAGTTAATTACATCTTTAACCGATTTTAGGAACGGATATATATCAAATTTTGACACATTTAATTGGAAAATTCTTAAAGAAAACTTTACCTTATGGTTTACAAGAGGGATTATTGCTTTATTTATTAACCAGGGGATTAATGACCTAACAAGTAGCTATGTAAAGTTAACTATGAAAAGAAAAGATAAACTGGAAAGAATAATAAACACTAATTTTCTTTAAGATTGTCTCTAAAATAAAACTTTGTGAAATTATGTACTTAAAGGGTGCAAGAGTTAAAAATCCAGCTGCCAATTTGGTGGCTTTTTCTTATTCGACAAACGGGGCAGATTAGTTGAACAAAGATTATCGAACACTGAAACTTTTTGAAAAATATTCCGTACAAATAAATGGGATCCATTTTTGGTAAATATTATTTATATAGTTGATACATTTAATTACTTTATTACCATAGATAATTTATGTGTCTTCATATACTAAAAAGCAATTTGATAGAAACAGGAGATAGCAATAAAAAAGATAGGAATTAGTTCAAATCGTTTGCTTAATCTGCATTAAACAAACGAAATTTAATGTTCTGGCAAAAATTGATCATGGAGGGGCATATGAAAAAAATATATAGGGTATTTTTCTCTGGGCTAATAGCAGCTATACTAACAACCATTTTAAATCTTTTAACAGATGATAAAACCATTATTTTTATTGGTAATTTCATCATTGTATTTTTATCTGTTATGTTTTTTGCTCAACCAAAAAGGCCTTGAAAATTATTTACTCTATAAGTTTGTGAATTGCTGTACTTAAAGTAACGGGTACGTTAATCCAAGAAGGGTTAATGCCTATTTTTGTTGGAATTTTTATTGAACAAAAGGGGCAGAATTACGCAACATTGTTTTCTTCGAAAAATTCAGACTTCAACTTGAGCCTTACATAACGTAATGATTTATAATGAACGTAACAGCAGGATGAAACGCAGCCAACGGCCAAATAAATCGAACAAAATAAATTCGAAATCGGAGGAGAAACGGACATGAGAAAACTCGTATTGTTCATGCATGTATCGCTGGACGGGTATGCGTCGGACTTGAACGGAGGACTCGATTGGATTCCGTACAACGAGGAATTGGAGAAATACGCCGAGGAGGTCGTAGCCGATGTCGGAGCTCCCGTTTACGGACGGACGACGTATCGCATGATGGAGAGCTACTGGCCAACTCAGCTGGACAATCCGAATGCGTCAAGGCACGATATGGAGCATGCCAAATGGCTGCAGGATGTTAAGAAGATCGTCATTTCCGGCACAATGGACAAGGTGGAATGGAACAATACGATGCTGATCAAGGACAATATCGCAGAGGAAATCAAGGTACTCAAAGAGCAGCCCGGCAAAAATCTCGTTATCTTCGGCAGCCCGGGAGCGGCGAAGACGCTTCTTAAGCTCGGCCTGATCGACGAATTCCTGCTTACAATTTGTCCAGTCGTCCTAGGCGGCGGAAAATCGGTATTCGACGGCAGCGAGAAAATCAGGCTCAAGCTACTGTCCAGTCGAACACTCAAGTCGGGCATTATCGCGGCCCGCTATGAGTTGGAGAAATAGCCGTACAAGGTGTTCCGCTAATGGAGAACGATAGCTTAATAAAAAGCCCTTAATGGGTAGGTTATAGTTTTGGCTGAAAATCAACATTGAGAATTAACAAAGCCTTGTAATAAAATAATAAGTTTTGCAACTAACGGAGGCATTCCTTTTATAAGGAATGTTCTTTTCTTATTGAAGAAAAGGGGAAGGATAGTGACAAAGAAAAGAAGGAGCTTGTAGTAAAAAAGATGAATATATTTTAGAATAATTAGATTGAGAGGAATTTTGAGGTACTCTTTAATTGGCTTTATCGTGATATTAATTTTTCTTATCTTATTACAAGTGCAACTCAACAAAGGTACCAACAATACTATTTGAAATGAGGGGACAGATTTGATAATTAGACAAATGGAACCCCAAGAGTTACCGATTGTCGCAAAAATCTATGTAGATAGTATGAAGGCAACCCATCAGGGGATTGTGTCAGAAAAGTTTATGGAGTCAATATCGAACGAAAGTACAGTTGAAAGATTCAAGGGGATTTTGGAAAATAGCAATCTTCAATCATTTTGTTATGTAGCTGTAAGACAAGATGAAATTATAGGATTTTCAATGGGCTCCATACCTGATCATGCACCTCAAGGGTATCATGGTGAGTTAAACACGCTTTATATTTCACCTCATTATCAACGTACTGGTATGGGAAAAAAGTTGTTAAATGCCGTTACTAATCACTTTAAACAGAATGGAATAAGGTCGATGTTTTTAGGAGTCTTTAAGGGCAACTCTTCCGCAAGAAAGTTTTATGAGTCTGTTGGGGGTATCAAAATTGGTGAATTCCTTGATGAGCGTCTTAGTAAAATTAACGGACATGATCTAGTCATAGCCTTCTATGGATGGAGGCGTATATAATTTTATGACTATTCCATATTTAGAATGTATAGCGTCCATCCATCTTCTCAATAGATTTCAGGAGAGATGAAGTTAAAAGTTTTCTGAGGATGCTGGATTAGTAGAGGGTGTTTTAGAAGCTCGAAAAACGTGTTGGAAAGGTGAAGCCTATGCCGAATTCTTCTCCCAAACTTCCTTTAACCGAGGAAGAAAGAGCCAAATTAAGAACTTGTAAAATTAAATTAAACGATATTTCGCATATTAGTACATTGGAACTTTCTCAATGCTTGGGAATATCCAGTGATAGATCCAAATATCTGCGGGCTTTAGCTATATTTCAAACGGTTCCCCTCGATTGGCCCAAAAGTTGCCCAACGTATAGTAGATTTAGGTTACTATTCGCTTGAAGAAATAAAGAACATGGATGGTTCTGATCTCATTAATTGTTGGGAAGAGAAGTGTGGATACTGGGAAGATCCCTGTTTAGAAGATGCTTTTCGTTGCGTGGTCCATCATGCCAATAATCCAGAAAGTAATAAATGTTGGTTTGATTTTACAGAAGCACGAAAAGAATATCGCCATCAATTCGGATACCCTGATACAAGACCTAAACTTGCCTGGCATGAAGTTAAGAACTAAGTTGCTTATTTCATAAACTTGTGCTCATGTTTAAGATCCAGCTGCCAATTTGGTGGCTTTTTTATTCGATTAAAGGGTCAGGTTACTGGAAGAAGGATATTGAAAAACAATATTGAATATTTATGGAAATTACCCTATTTGGAGGAAACACAGTGATAACCAATGCTGAAATAATAGACCAGCCTTTTTCGGGACAGTACAAGGAGAGAATATACGACGTTACGAGTCCATGGAATTCTCAAGATTGGACTTGGGTAAAATTTGAAGACGAGGTTCAACAATCGCCCATTTAACGGAATAATAAATAAGATAATGCTTGCGGAAACTGTTGTCTGTTTGCAAGCCATTTTTATTGTCACATATTTTTTGAAAACCGGTTTTATGAAAAATGCCATCCTTCAATTGGTTTTAAGCCAGGAAAATCCGCGTCTTCCATCATATAGAAGACGCAACATTAAAACCTTGTTTATTCATAACCGGCCCATTTATTTAGGATGAGGATACAACATACCCTATTAGTGGATTTAATATACGTATTTTCACTCCTTTTGAAGTCGTGTGCGAACAAAAAGTGATGCAGAAACGGCTACCACAGACAGGATTACTGCGAAGGCAGTTGCGCCGATTGTCAGACCCATGACATCGATAAGGTAGCCCGTGCAAACGGGTAAGATAGCGGCTGGGATATAGCCGCCAATGTTGAGTACTGCGTTCGCTTCTGCCCTGCGATGTTCTGGGACATGAAGGCTAATTAGCGTCAGACCCCCGAGTTGTCCGAGGCCTTGACCAGCACCGGCTAGAACGGCGGAGATCACAATCAGCGAGGCAACAGAGGCATTGATGGCCACCGCAACACTGATCATAGACAGGATAATGGCAGAAGCACCGGTCAGGAAAATTGTTCGGACGTGTAGTTTCTTGACCGCGAACTGTACGCCTGTTGCCGTCAGGAACATGATACAGGCCGTGCCTCCCGCGATAAGAGGGCTGGTGACGTGTAGAAGCTTTGCCAGAAGCGAGGGACCAAGCGATAATACGAAGGATGTAGCTGTAATGCCAGGTGCGAAAATGGCGATTCCGAATGCTAGGTCCAGTTGATTTACTTTGGGTACACTTGGCAAGTGCAGACGCCAGTTGTTCTGTTGACGGGAGTGAATACGTCTCTTTGGTAGTGTTCCTGCAACGACAAAAGCAGTCGCCAATACAGCAAGTTCGACTGCAAAGATTGGAACCACCGGTTGTGACAGTGCCACAGCCAAGACCCCCGCTAGCAGCGGTCCGAGACCCGCGCCCAGTACCATGGCTACAGATGCAGCAAGCGAAGCCAACTGTCTCCGATTGGGAACTCCGACATCCACGACCGACGCCATGCCCGCTGAGACGATTACGCCGACAGCAATGCCTGATAGAAAACGGGCAGTGAGAAGAACTGTCACGGAGGACGCAGTAGCGAACAATAGGCAAGCAAGAACGGCTGCAGTCAGACCTGGGAACAGTACTGTTTTACGTCCGAACCGGTCAGAGAGCTGGCCGGCGAAAAGAAGCGTCAGGAGAAGTCCCACGATATAAGCCGCAAAGACCAGAGTAAGCGTCCCGTTAGAAAAGCCTATATTTCGCTGCCAGTAAACATAGAGCGGGGTAGCAGAATTCGAAAGAATGAAGACTGCCGTTACCATCCAGGCGGTTGCCCATATCCTCCAGGAACGAGGTGATCGGACTGTAGACGACTTTGAAAGGGCGGTTTCTTTAGCGTGGATACTCATAAAACATTTCCTCCTTCATAGTTAAAAGTGTCCATCCTTGGAATCAAGAATGAGTTATTGCTGATGAATTTTCTTCTGAGGCATTGACTGATGGTTGATATTATATGGTATATTTTTGTATAACTGAAATACATTTTTTGAATAGGGGAGATAACTTATTGGTTATGGGTATAAACGTAAACAATCTCAGAATATTTATGGAAGTGGCAGAGAAAATGAATATTACAGAAGCTTCCAAAGCATTGTTTATTTCGCAGCCGGCAGTTAGCAAGGCGGTTAAAAATCTAGAAACATCGTTGAATATCAAATTGTTTATTCGGGATAAACACAATGGATTACTGCTCACCGATGTGGGGAAAGAAATTCTGGTACTTGCCAGGCAGATGAAGGTGATCGAAAACAAAATATACCAAATTGCTAGCCGGGAGAATAAATTTCTAAGTGGTAAGTTAAAAGTGGGGTCATTTCCTGCAGCATCAACGAATCTACTGCCGGAAACAATCGCCTTATTCAGGTCAAAATATCCGCTCGTTAGTATAGAACTATTCGAAGGAACCTCAAATCAAATCAAAGAATGGGTAAAGGATCGAACGGTTGATATGGGGATCGTTACGTCCCCCTTTGATAACTATGAATATAAAATTTTAATCCATGATTACATGGTCGCAATCATTTCAGAACATCATCCATCAATGAATAAAAAGAAAATTGATTTTGAGGAATATCAGAATGAAATTATATTTTGTAAAGGAGGACATGAGACTGTTATATCTACCATACTTCAAGAACACAATATTGCGTTTAAAGAGAACTTGACCGTCCAAACTGCCGATACGTTAATAAATATGGTTAAAAAGAACTTGGGCATAGGCATTATTTCGAATTTTACACTATCTTCTGTTTCTCACAATCTCACCATAAAAGATATTCATCCAAAGATAAACCGAGTTATTGGTATCATTACACACTCCTTTGATGAAGTCACACCTGCAACAAAAGAATTCATTCAAGTCATGAGTCAATTGAGCAAAGACAATGAAGGGCTCACCGGTAAACGTTAATTTACAAGGCTAAGAGGATAATTCATGTTTGTTCCACTCTATTGGGCGGCATAGTGGTGCATAAAAGAATAAAATTAAAATCTAGTATCCACCTTTACTAGTGGAT
Source organism: Margalitia sp. FSL K6-0131 (assembly GCF_038008735.1). Classification (NCBI taxonomy): domain Bacteria; kingdom Bacillati; phylum Bacillota; class Bacilli; order Caryophanales; family Bacillaceae; genus Heyndrickxia; species Margalitia sp. FSL K6-0131. The sequence continues at coordinate 4,939,381 of NZ_JBBOZS010000001.1, read as the reverse complement.
GGGGAAGATAGCCCAATTTGTCACTTTTGTTATTCCATTGAAAAATTTGAACTTGAAAAATATATTATAACGTAGTAGAATTTTCTATTAGATTCTTAAACTACATAAACAATAACGATGTATAACCTCGAGAATATGGCTTGAGGGTTTCTACCAGGAACCGAAAAATCCTGACTACAAAAATGCAATAACATTTTGTAGTTGGGATTTTATTTTTTTTTGGGAAAAAATAAGTTTATATCGTTATAAAATAGGAGAGGAGACAATGTTTTTAATATGAATTTTAGAATTTTTATTTTAGCATTATCAACGGTTGCAGTTGGACTGGTGGAATTAATTGTGGGCGGTATATTACCCGCCATCGCAGATGATTTTCATATTTCACTAAGTACTGCTGGGCAGTTAATAACAGTGTTTGCACTCATATATGCGATTGCCGGACCTGTTTTACTTGTATTAACCAGCAAAATTGAACGTAAGAAATTATATCTTATTTCCTTATTTGTATTTTTAATAGGTAACGTCATTACGTATATCAGCCCAAACTTCACTTTTATGATGATTTCTAGAGTGTTGACAGCAATGAGTACAGCGTTAATTGTCGTTCTTTCATTGACCATTGCAGCAAAAATTGTCAAACCATCCCATCGGGCAAAGGCGTTGGGGCTTATTTATATGGGGATTAGTTCCTCTCTTGTTTTAGGAGTTCCTTTGGGCATTTTAATTTCCAATACATTTGGATGGAGAGTTATATTCCTATGTATAGCCATATTGTCGATTGGATCGATAATACTCATTTCCATGTTTTTAGAACAGATACCTGGTGAAAAAACTATTCCACTCTCCGTACAAATTAAAGCAATTGGCAGTGCAAAAATAGGCAGTGCGCATCTTGCTACTATGTTTATGCTAGCAGGACACTATACACTGTATGCTTATTTTACACCGTTTTTGGAAACAAATCTCCATCTTAACTCTTTTTGGATTAGTGTATGTTATTTTATATTTGGTGTAGCAGCAGTAAGTGGGGGAGCTTTTGGAGGAACACTTTCCGATAAGATTGGTGCTAATAAGAGTATTATCATTGTGATTAGCTCATTTGCCGTAGTACTGTTTTTGCTTCCTTTCACAACATTTTCACTTGTGATATTTATACCAATGATGATGATTTGGGCTGCATTGAGCTGGAGTCTTGCACCACCGCAACAAAGTTACTTGATTCAAGCAGATCCAATTACATCTGATATCCAACAAAGCTTCAATAATTCCGCATTACAAATCGGCATATCACTCGGCTCTGCTATTGGTGGTATTGCTTTAAAACAAACTAGTAATGTGTCCCACATGGCTTGGGTTGGTGGCACTATTGTCATCATCTCCCTACTTTGTGCAATATTTTCTTTGACTAGACCAAATATTGTCAGAAAAACGGAAATAGAGAATGCATAATACAAAGGTAGTGGCATATCCCACTACCTTTAATGATTAATTTATATTATTTAGAAAAAATGCTTCATATGCTTTAGTAGGATTTGCAAACCACTCCGCAATTTCATCCGCCTTTGCTTGGTCTTGTGCAACCTGAAGCAATAGTTGAACAACATGATTCGGTAATGGCTTTGTCATGGCATTTGTCCATCCCGTTACTTCTGTTACATATTGTTTTGTTCTATTCCAGTAATACTCCCCTGCTTCTATGTCCCACTTAGAATCTTTGTATTTCATAAGGGTTTCATACAATTGTTCTGCACAATATGAAGAGAGATTACAACCTTGACCTGTAATGGGATCGTTCAGAAAAACACTATCTCCGCAGCCAACAACAAGCTTATTTTTTACCAAGGAATACGGCTTTCGAATAACTGGTGTAATAGCAGTTTGAAGAAAGGCATTATCATCGGTTAAAGCAAAATTTTCTTCATCTATTCTAGTGTGAATATCCGGGAAGAACTGTTGAACTGTATTTCTCATTTTAAGTGTAAAATCTTCTGCATACTTTATCCCTTTAAATACATCTAAATCACTTTTTGGTACTACCATAACGAACAGAATTGTAACAGGACCTTGTTCTGTTAGAGCGGGGATCTCAAACATTTCACCTAGTTCTGGAAGAACCGTTACACTTACTCCTAAGGGATTATTTGCTTTTATACCTTCGAAATAACCTACGATACATTTTCGCTGAGGAGTTTGAAAAGGAGTTAGACTTTCCTCGGTAGGGAAAGGAAAAAGAGGTCCATTTTTCCCTGTACAATCAATAATTAAATCATACTTTTCTAGTAATATGTCCAAATCTTCTTTATCTACTTTTTCAAACCGGAAGGAAACGCCATTTTCTATAAGATCATTAATAGAATACGAATAATATAAACGTTGATCAACTGATAATGCTGGCTCTTGCAGCATTCCTACAAATAGTTTTTCATTTCCAATTGTAATATGGATACTTTCAATAAGAGGTTGATCTTCCCAATTTGGCATTTTAAATCGCTTTTCACGTTTCCTTGTTGGTCCAAAATGAACCTGTGTAGACATGATGCGACCTTTTTTAAACTGATCTGGTGATTTGCGTTCCATGACAGTGATATCAAAGTCGTCCTTTAGAGCATAGGCTAGATGTAGTCCAGCTTCGCCACTACCAATAATGCAGATTCTCCTTTTCAACAATTCCACTTCCTAATAAGTGATATTTTTAAATATTTACCCTAATTGTAATTATCATTTATTTTATTGAAGGGTAAATATCATGTAAATAGTCCTTTAGTGGCAAGATTCATATTATCACCATAGATTATAGTCCTCGTTCCTATTTTATATAGATCAAAGTGCTTCTAAATATTCCGTATTTAGGTTCAAAAATACAACTAAAAAACTCGTAAAAAACAACACACGGAATTTAAAAAGGAATTTCAAAATAAATAAAATACACAGTATAAGGCGAGATAGAATAGGTTTCTATATAATTCTTATAAGAAATTTCGATATCTTTTTTATAGAAGTAACAAAGAAAATCCCATAAGAATAAGCATTATCTAAAATCTAATCAAACGTTTGATTAGGATTAAGAAAAGCGGTGTTTGTCAATATAGTTGTCGTATTTAATTACTTTAGTATTTTAATAGAATGTTATCAATCTCCGAGTTCAGTCAAGGCTACCGCGCTGCGCTTGCTGGCCTGGTGATTTGAATCGAAAGGAAAAGCATTTTCGATTCAAATCACCAGGAAAATGGGGAATATTATGATTTCCTCAATACCTCTGTTTGCCCCTCATCCCTCATTGGATTGAGCGCTACTTGTTCATTCGGTGCCCAATTTCTTGTGCCTCTTGACCACCGTTCTGGATGTCTAGCCTTCGCTTCTTTGTATACATTTTTCCGCTTTTCCAATATGGCTACGTGTTCCCCTGTATGACACTGTACAGGCGTCACAAAATTTAGTCCACTATGCAGGTGAATCTCGTTGTACCAATAGACAAATTGCTGTGCCCATTTTCGTGCTTCTTCGAGTGACGCAAAGCCTTTGTGTGGGAAATCTGGTCGATATTTTAGTGTCCGAAACATCGCTTCTGAGTAAGGATTATCATTACTCACACGCGGTCTTGAAAAGGAACTTTGAATACCTAATTTTTCTAGTAAACTTAGGAATGTCTCAGCTTTCATCGGGCTACCATTATCTGAATGCAATACAAGTGGTGTCCCCTGTATTTTTTCATTGATAACTGCTTTTTTCACAAGCGTTTCAGCGTGTTTTGCCTCTTCTGTTTCCCAAACTTCCCAGCCTACTACTTTTCTACTAAATAAATCGAGAATTAAATAGAGTCGATAATACAAACCTTTCACAGGTCCGCCGAGCCACGTAATATCCCATGTCCACACCTGGTTTGGCGATGTTGCTAGATGACTCTCAGGAATTCTTCTCCCTGGCCTTTGACTACGACCACGATGATGTTGCATTTTTTCTTCACGTAACACACGATAAAATGTGGATTCTGACGCAATATAAGTTCCTTCGTCCGCAAGCTTCGGTACAATTTGTGTCGGCGGTAAATCGACGTATTCCTCTTGTTTGACAACCGTTAGTATTTCTTCTTTTTCTTTCTCAGACAACTTATTTTTCGGTACAGGTCTTTTCGTAAGTGGGCGCTGATCAACCTTCACATTACCCTCTGCCACCCAACGTTCATAGGTCCGAACGCTGAGATGAAGTTCCTCACAAGCCTTCGCTAATCGCGCACCATTTTGATTGGCTTCTTGGATAAGTTCGACTGCTAATGCGCGATTTGACGGGCTAATCATTCTTCCTCGTCGTCCCCCCAAATCGCTTGGGCCTTTTTTCGCAAAAGTAATAAAGCTGCAGCTTCGGCTAGTGCCTTTTCTTTCTTTTGTAGCTCCTTTTCTAATTGCTTTGCACGCTTCTGTTCTTCCTTCAATGCACCATTCAGCTGTTTTGCTTGATCGAACACCTGACCATTTGCCTGAAGACATACACTTTTCCATGCTTCAATCTGTTCACGGTAAAGCCCCTTTTTACGACAATACTCGGCAAGCTCCGATTCGTTCATCGCAAACGTCTCCATCACGATTAAAAACTTGTCTTGGCTACTCCATTTGTCGCTTGTTTGTCCATTGCCGGGCGTAGCCACACCAGCCGCGCGAGCTTCTTTACGCCACTTGTATAACGTAACATCTGAGATGCCTTCTTCTTTCGAAATCTTCGTCACGGATTCATTATTTGGGGGCATCATGCGTTTGGTAATCGCCTCTTTTTGTTCTTGCGAATATCGTAGTCCATTTTTTCCTGTCATATTGATCAACCTCCGTGTTATTTACTTAACTATAACACTAAAGTATCATACGACATCTATCCTAACAGAGGGGGAAAGGAGAAATTGGTCGAAAAAGAAGATCCATTTTAATAATAGAAGCTTCTTAGTTATACCGTTAAAGGGCGCGTTTGTTGAACAACATAGGTAGAAAATGATCTTACTTTTTTTATAAATACTCAACTTAAATCTGCTGAAGAAGAATCCATTTTGATCAATTTCAAAAAGGATTCTTCTTTTTTATTGTGAAATAAGGGTTTGCGAGGTTTTTTTGCTCACATATTTTTTCAAAGCTGCATTTTGGGGTTTAAAAGACGTGAATTTAAATGCTCGCCTCCGCAATGGTGCGATTCTTACTAATACCAGCTTATAGGTAGTCTTCTGATTAGAGGATTACCTTTTTGGCTTTAAAGATTAGGTTCATAGATGTTGAAGACTTTTGTCAAATATTTACGAAAATCCTGTTCAAAAAGACCACCGTCAATAATTTCGGCATTCGCTCCTAACTGTAAAATAAAACGATATGCATTCTCAACATTCGGAAGTTGCAGATCTACATAGTAGGTTGTTTCATTACACGGTATAATCACCGAAGTGCCAAATCGTTCGATAATGATATCGCGAACCCGCATATTCGCTTTCAAACGAACCGGGTAAAACTGGGGAAGCTTTTCTTTTGGTATTATGTCTTTTACGATATAATCGCGTGCATTAAATGTTTCGTTTGTAAATTTCAAATTCGACATGCGAGCCAAGCGAAAAGTGCGAAAATCTTCTCGCTCATAGCTATATCCTTGTAAGTACCAGCGTTCGCCTTTATACATCAAGTGATATGGTTCAATTTTTCGAGAAGAGTGTGTGCCATTGGCATCGTAATAGTCAAATTTGACAATTAAATGTAAACGGATTGCCTCTTGTAAAGACTCAGCTACGGCCTTTAATTCTTCTGTTCCTTGCCAACCGGTAAAATTCAAAGAAAAATCCATCTCAGCGTTCCGTTGTTCTGTTTGCATTGCACGGATTTTTGTCATAGTTGATATGATTTCCGGACTTTGAATCAGCTGCTCCACACCATGTAAGGCAGTTAAAATATTTTGCAAATCCTTAGAGGTTAACAGCTTTTTATCAACTTTATAGGTAGGCATTAGTCCAATTCCGCCATCTCGTCCCTGAACGGTATATATGGGGATATTTGCCATGCTTAGTGTTTCGACATCGCGATAAATCGTCCGTGTAGTTACCTTAAAAATTTTTGCTAGTTCTGTTGCCGAGACTAATTCTCGCTGCAATAAAATCATAATCATACTAATTAATCGTTCGATTTTCATAAGTTTCTCCAAATATATGACAGACAGCTGTCAGGGTTTGTTGGTTATAGTATAGTTACAAAATATGAAAAGGGGAAATAAAATGACTGAATTAACAATGAAACACATGGATGAATTAACATTGACTGGCTATAGCACCTCCGTTCCAATGCCAACAATGGAGAATGTGGATGAGGTATCGAAACAAAAATCAGCGCACTTCGGGACACTCGCACAAAGTGGCAAATTTGGCGCACTAATGGCTGGTAGCAGAGACAAAATTGGTTATGCAGTCGGGACAACTGGCAGTAAGAGCTTATCCTATTTCATAGGAGCAAATACAGCAACCGTTGCTGAAGATGCGGAGCAATTAGTCTTGCCAGCTAATGATTATGTCGTACTTACCGCTGAAGGAGCACCAAGTCGAAAATTATTCGACCTATTAATTCGCGAATTTTTCGGAAAAATTTTACCAATCCATCCTGAACTTGAGTATAAAAATACCTATGTCATTGAAGCGTTATTGAACGGAAACCCAATGGACTCGGTTGTTGAATTAGCGGTTCCGGTAAAAGTGAAATAGCGTAGGTAAACGACACGTAAGACTAATAGGGATGATGTGAGTTGATGTTTTCCTGGACAACGCTTTGAATAAGCCCTCCATGGGAACTGGGTTGCCTACTGGAAAATATATTTAGGCGGACCCGTTCCCAACACCCAAATCAAGGATACCAACATGGATTTCATTAGACAGATTCGAAAGGCACGATTGTGGCTCACAGAAATCGAATCGAAACTGCAAGAATATCTGATTAACCAGTGCAACTACTTTGGGGTATGAATGATAGCGCCGGTTTTCCACTTACAAGGGGATAGAAAAATGGCAGAGATACCTCCAAATGATGAAACAGAATTCTTAGGCGATGCCTCTCATTTCGTGCAAGAGGGTCGACCAGATCGAGTTGCCGTTTCCATTCGAAGAGTTCTTGAAAGACATCTTGAAATAAAGGGTGGTGAGGCTGAATAAACACGTTTTCTGTAAGATAACTTTGTGAATTGTATAATCATATACGAGGAGGATTAATATGAAAACAATACTTTGGGCAGCAATGACCGCTAATGGTAACTATGCACAGCATACACCCAAAAAGGAAGCACTAGACGATTTTTTTACCCAATCCAAAGCTGTGGGTAACTTCATATCTGGACGTCGAAGCTTCAAGAGAGTGCAGAACCCGACACAAGTTTTTGGCGATATTGACATAGTCGTTCTCTCTAAGAGTGTCAAAGAAATCCCTGGAGTAAAGGTTGGCGAGTCCCCACAAGAAGCCTTAAACTACTTACAAGAAAAAGGACTAAAACAGCCCTTCTTTCGGGCGGTGCTGAATTGCACAATACTTTTTTGGGCCAAGGACTTGTTGACGAGATAATATTCAATGTTGCACCTGTGTTGGAGTGTAAGGGGCTCAACCTTTTGCTTGACATTGCCAACTGCCAATACAAAGATGTCCAGTTGTTAGATTTCAAGTCTCTTGGCAGTGATGTCGTTCAGTTGCACTACGCAGTAGATAAATAATATAGCCTTTCATTAATAATACTGATCCACAGATCACATATCGCGATGCCTCGCCTACGTGCTTGCCCTCTTATTGACGGGTAACTTAAAAAGGATAGCCCAAAATAAAAACTAATTACCTTCATCAAGTCATAGGTGAAATAGAAAATGGGAGAAAAAAGAAGAAAACAAGAGATTGAGATTCTTATTATTTCACCGATTTTTGGACTATTCCCAAAACGAAAACCCCCGAATTTGACCGAATTCAGGGGTTTTGTGTTTAAGTTACTTTCTGGATTGAATGTTATGTTAACTAAAATATAAAATTTCTTTTATTTGGATCTCTTTATTTTTTTAACTGTTCTACATCTTTTGTAGAAGCATCTTTCAATAGTATTGTACATATTTTGACATACGTTATTTTTCTTCCTAATAAACCTTATCGGGAGGATATGAGTTATTCTACTCTTTATTATATTTACAATCTTCAAATTATATGGTATTATTATCCTCTAATACAAAAAAAGGGGGAATATGTTAATGAGGGGAATAAAAGGGAATTTGCTGGTGAAGAAGTTTTTGGGAGTGACTGCCGCAGCAACTTTACTAGCTACAAGTTTAGTTATACCTAGCTCCGTATTTGCAGATGAAAGTACTAACACAGATACTAGTGGAGTCGCACTGGAAGACAAACAATATATACAGAACGAAGAGTATTATAAATCACTTGAAAAACAAAGAGATGCCGAAATAGCGAAAGAGGAGGCAACATTCCAAAAACAGAGAAGTCTAATAAAGGCAGCATCTGCTAATGAATATTACACGATCGATGTATACAGAAATGTTCAGGAGTATTTTAACTTTTGTGGCCCTGCTAATGCTAGACAAGCATTAAGTTTTCATAAATATAAGAGTGGAAGTTCTTATACACTTCCTAGCCAAACAAAACTAGGAGAAGCTATGGGAACTTTTCCAGATAAAGGAGGAACGGTTTCAACTTATTTAGCAGATGCTATTAATGGGTATAGAGATATATATAATTTTAGTAAGACACCATATATTGTCGGAAATATAGCACAATTCTCCACCCCAGCAGTAACTTTAGAAAATCGTGTAAAAGCTACATTGCGTGACCAATCTACTGCACCTATTTTACTAGTGAGAACAGATTATCTTCCATATTACAATGGCGAAAAATGGAGACATTATGAAACAGTAAGTGGTTATGATAAAGATGCAGATCAATTCCGTTTGGTTGACACTAATCATCATGGAAGTTATTCTGCTATTCGTTGGGTAAAACTAGGTACAACAAATTCTGCTAAAAGTGTTGCAAGGGCAGTGTATGAAGCTAATTTAGAGTCGCCTAATAATCCTGTTATGATCTGGTAAAATAAAAAAGGTCGTGTTTAAATCACGACCTTTTTTATTATCATTATTAAATTATTAAACAAAGGATGGTCATTCAATTATGAAAAAGAAATATTTGGTACTATCACTTAGTATATTAACAGCAGTGATCATTAGTTATTTTTTATTTGATGTCTTTGAAACGAAAAATAAAAATACTTCATCACAGGCAACGAATCTATCTAAAGGTTCCAAAAGTTCAACAATAATTGATAAAAATAATAACATCAAAATTAAAATTCCTTCTTCTGAAATTTTTTCTTACAACATTTACAAAGATATTATTTATATGAGTATAGATGAAAATAGTAAATCTAAATTAGGAAATAAAATCATTCAATATAATATAAAGACAAAAAGAAAATCCAACCTATTTACTACTAAATTTGAGAGCTCATCAGTACAAGGAATTAAAGCAAATAATAATTGGGTAACATGGGTAGATGCGGACGACTATGGAGAGCAAAAGAATATTTATGCCATGAATACAAATACTAGGAAAATAACGGCAATAACTAACGAACATGATACAACCATAGATAATGGTTTTCCGGCGCTAAGGGACCATTATTTATCATGGATTTATTATGATAAAAACAAAAATAAATCCTATGTAATGCTTAGGGATCTTAACAAAAAAACAAATAAAAATATATTTATACTAGAAACATTTGGACCAGAAAACTCTCGGGTTTCCTTCGTAAATAATAAAATTTTATTTACGGATCAAAAAAAAGGAGTCAGTTATTGTTATATATATAATATTTCAAATCAAACTTTGCAAACGTTTAAAGTTCCATATGAAAATATTGGAATGGCTACAATATTGAATGATCACCAATTTCTTTATCTAAGATTTTATTCAGATAGATATTTTGATAATAAAGTTGTTCTTTACGATATTCGTAGAAAAAAAGAAAAGGAATTTTCAAAACAATACATGAATGTAAGTAAGTTAGTAGTGGATTCTCAAAATCATGTGTTAATAGGTACTGGAGATAAGATTGATTTTGATAAATATGAAGTTGCTGATAATACTATTAATAAAATAGGAAAGATTAATGAAAATAATATTTTTGATTTACAAATAGAAAATGGAGTTTATATGATAGAAAAAAGACCAAGAAATAGCAATATAGGTACAGAGTTAATCATTTCGAAAAATCTACCATGAAGTTACTAAAAGGGGTAGTACCAGCAAAGGGAAGTAAGAAGGCAGATTGCAGCTACGTAGGAAGAAAAAAAGCCATGGTGGAAAAAGATATTTAGAAATTAAATAAGTAGTTTAGAATCTAGTTTACTACATATAGTAGTTTAGTTTACAAACTAGTTTACTATATGTAGTGGTTAGGAAATAGAGGTACACTAAATATTAAAATTTTGAATTGCCGTATACTGTAAATATGAGGTATTTCTTTCAAAGCTATAGTTATTCAAGAAAAGAGCGCTTTAATAAGAGAAATGATTAAACATTTATATGAAAACTAATTCAATTGAATTATATTAAGGGCTTATTTTGATTAATCTTTTTCAAAACTAGCCTTTTTCTTTTGTTCGTTTTATGAAGGTTATTGGCACTAATTGATCAAACTTTGTTTTAAATTCTTATTATTTTTCTTTCCTCAAACTGAAGGTTTTCTAAGCTTATTCAGTTGGACTGTTACCCTTTTTGTACGAAAAAAGTGGGGGAAGGATACAAATTGATCATGAATCGGTCATATTAGAGTCTAAGGATATGCTATTTCAGTTAATATAAGCCCAACTATGTTCCACTTAAAAAACTCCATAAATTTTGCATAAATCTTCTAATATTTATCCTTCCATTTTATAAGTCTGACCACAGACCCACAAATTGTGCATTTACGAGATGTCCTTTTCAATAAAGAAACGTATTTTCTCATTACAATTTACTATTTACATTCGATTGTGACAAAATAGCGGAGAAAAGAGAAAAAACTTGACTCTCCCCTTAGGGTAGGATTTAAATTATGCCTTGTAAGGTTTTAAATAGTCCTGGGATACAATACTAAGTATAGAAATAATGTTGCACGGTAAGACAGCGATAAAGGAGTTTTCAAAATGGTACTAAAATCATATTTATTTTTATAAAATCCAAACCTGGAGAATGTTTTAAACAAGATATTTTAAGTTCAAGGAGTATAAATATATGCAAAATAAAAACATGATGTTAGTTATATTATTAATCAATATATTCATTGTCTTTTTAGGAATAGGCCTTGTTATTCCGGTCACTCCTACTATCATGGATGAATTACATATATCCGGATCTGTTGTCGGGTATATGGTGGCGTTTTTCGCGCTTACACAGTTAATTTTGTCGCCGATTTCCGGCCGTTGGGTCGACAGATTTGGACGGAAAAGAATGATTATTATTGGTCTAATCATTTTTGGATTGTCGGAGTTTTTATTCGGAATTGGACAAACGGTTGTGGTGCTTTTTATTTCGCGTATGCTTGGCGGTGTTAGTGCAGCGTTTATTATGCCGGCTGTTACAGCATTTATTGCTGATATTACAACGGTTAAGAGACGTCCAAAAGCAATGGGATATATGTCGGCAGCCATTTCAACAGGTTTTATTGTTGGACCAGGATTTGGCGGTTTTTTAGGAGAAATTAATTCTCGCTTGCCATTCTTCTTTGCAGCAGTTATTGCATTAATTACTGCTATAATATCGATTACTATCCTTCATGAACCGGAACGAAATCTTGAAAAGGAAGAAATTATAGGGGAAAAAACAGGATGGAAACGTATTTTTGTACCGATGTATTTTATATCCTTTATGATTATTTTTATTTTTTCATTCGGTTTAGCAGCCTTTGAATCGTTATTTTCCTTATTTGCAGACCATAAATTCGGCTTTTTGCCGAAGGATATTGCGATTGCAATAACAGCTGGTGGAGTATTTGGGGCGATTTTTCAAGTAGGTTTATTTGATCGCTTAACGAATTGGCTGGGAGAAATTCGTTTAATTCGTTATTGTTTGATTTTCTCAGCAATACTTGTATTTTTAGTAACAATTGTAAATACTTATTTTACCATTTTACTGGTTACGGCAATCGTATTTGTTGGATTTGACTTGATACGACCGGCGGTTACAACGTATTTATCAAAAATTGCCGGCGATGAACAAGGATTTGTTGGTGGTATGAACTCTATGTTCACTAGTATTGGTAATGTCATTGGACCAATTATTGGCGGGATGTTATTTGATATCAATTTAAATTATCCCTTTTACTTTTCAGCCGTCTTATTAGTAGTCGGAATTGCGATTTCGTTTGCTTGGAAAGCTAAGGCATATCGTACAACTTAAAGATTTCAAAGCGTATTCCTAGTTGCCGCTGAGAATACGCTTTTTTACAATATAGAGGTAAGGAAGTGATTGAAATGGTAGAAAAGCTTTATACCATCGGAGAAGTCTCTAAACTGGTTAATCTTTCGATAAAAGCGCTGCGTTATTACGATAGAATTAATTTATTTAAACCAGCGTATATTGACCCGGATACGAACTATCGCTATTATAAGGACTCACAAATTCACCGTCTGGATTTAATTAAATCACTAAAATATATTGGTACCCCATTAGAAGAAATAAAAAAGGTACAGGAGCTGCAGGCAAATGATTTTTTGACTTTTTTAACAGAACAAGAAGAGATAATAAGACAAAAAATCGATTCATTATTAGAAATTGAACAAATCATTGCGAATGTCAAAAAGGGGATGCAAAAGCAAAACAAATACCCTGCACTTGGTGAAGTCTATCTTTCCAATGAAGAGGAAATACAGATTATCCAAATAAAGGCTGAAGGAATCGATCCAGAAAATATTTTAAATGCTTCTTACAGTAAGCTGAAGAAATTTGCTGTAACGACGGAAGGATTTAGAAACAATGGTTATGGTACGATAATTCCGTATAAGCCATATAGAAATATCGATGAAGTTACTTATCAATATTTATTTACTCCTGTTCTAACAAAGAAACAGATTTCATCATTAACGAACGATATGGAAGTCGTCACCATTTCACAAGGTAAATACGTTTGTATTACATTTGAATCTTCATCTTTAGAAGATTACTTTTTGAACTTACAAAAACTAATTCAGTATACAAAAGATCATCAATTAACGGTTATTAGTGATATATATGAATTTTTAACATATATTCATTATTCCCCAAATTTACAAGCAGAATATTTGATTGAAATGAGAATTCGAGTGGAAGATTTCTAAACGACGCTTGAGATGAAGGATATTATGTTGAACCTATCGATAGGAAATGAAACTTTAATAGTTGCCTAACGTATTTCATAAGAGGTGACTTTTATGATTGAATTACTTATGCTTTTTATTTTGAAAAAAGGGAAATAATGAAAATGACCGCAATTTTGCGGTCATTGAATATGTGTAAAAATTTACAGGATAATAAATCGTTAAGCTGTAAGTTATATTGCAAATGCATCCTCAAAGTATACTTTCGCTTTTTTAATTCCATTGATAAGGAACTCAATGTCTTCTTCTGTATTGTAGAGATAAAAACTGGCACGTGCAGTTGCCGATACATTTAACCACTTCATTAATGGTTGACAGCAATGGTGTCCAGCCCTAATAGCTATTCCTTCCTGATCTAAATAGGTTGCCAAATCATGTGGATGAACATTATCAATATTAAATGTAATTACTCCACCTCTTTGTTCAGGGTTTTTTGGTCCATAAATGGAAATCCCTTTAATGGCAGATAGCTGTTCCAATGCAAAGTTAGCCAGTTTTTTCTCATGAAGGCGAATGGTTTCCAGTCCAATTTGCTCCAAAAAATCGATGGCAGTGCCAAGCCCTATTGCACCTGCAACGATCGGTGTACCACCTTCAAACTTCCACGGAAGCTCTTTCCATGTTGAATCATATAAACCAACAAAATCAATCATTTCTCCGCCATATTCAATAGGAGGCATATGTTCTAATATTTGTTTTTTACCATATAAAACTCCGATTCCGGTTGGCCCCATCATTTTGTGACCGGAAAACGCCAGAAAATCACAGGCAAGGTCCTGAACATCTACTTTAAAGTGGGAAACACTTTGAGCGGCATCTACACAAACTACTGCTCCTTGTTTATGTGCCAACTTTACAATTTCATTTATAGGATTAATAGTTCCCAATACATTAGAAACATGAGTGATGGAAATAAATTTCGTATTGGCGGTCATCGATTCCTTCACATTATCCAAATCAATTGTTCCGTTTGGCGATAAAGGAATGTACTTTAAAATCGCGCCAATTTTTTTTGCAGCCTGCTGCCAAGGTATAAGATTACTATGGTGTTCCATCTGGGTAATCAAAATTTCATCACCCTCTTTGAGAAATTTCCCTACATAACTTTGAGCAACTAAATTTAAGGATGAGGTAGTTCCTCGTGTGAAAATAATTTCTGCTGTTTCCTTTGCGTTAATAAAAGTTTTTACTTTCTCTCTTGCAGCTTCGTAGGCATCTGTTGCTTTTACTCCCAGAGTATGTACCCCTCTGTGGGGATTTGCATTGTAGGTTTGATAATAAGCTTCTAACGTATCTATTACAACTTTCGGCTTTTGTGAGGTCGCGGCGTTATCTAAATAAACGAGAGGGTGCCCATTAACAGATTGAGTCAAAATTGGGAAATGAGTTTTTATTTCATTTAAGTTCATCCTTTTTTTACCCCTTTCACTCTAAAAGTATATCCATAACTTTATTTTGACGGTGAAGAGGGTATAATACAAATATAATTATCTTTATAATATTATAACTAAAAAGTTATGGGTGTGGTTTTGGATGAATACGAATCATTTATCTGTATTCAAGAAAGTCATGGAAACAAGTAATATTAGTCAGGTTGCAAAGCAAATCCATGTCAGTCAACCAGCTATCTCGATGATGCTAAAAAGATTGGAGCAGGATGTAGGAGTTTCCTTATATACAGTAGTGGGGAGAAATATAACGGCAACAGATGCTGGTTTGACTTTAATGGAATATGCAGAATCCATTCTATCTCTAGAAGAGCAAGTATATCGGGCAATGGAAGAGTTTCAGCAAGGCAGTCGGGGAAGAATTATCGTGGGCACTTCTCCAGTATTAGGTACCTATTTATTACCAAGGATTATACTAACCTTTAATCAGAAGCATCCCAATGTCACGGTCGATTTAGAAATAGGGGCAGATCAGGAGATTGAAAATTTAGTTCGATCTGGAAGTGTAGATATAGGTATAACATTAACACCTCCAGAGGATCATTTTTCTTTAAGAATAAGGAAAATCTCCAATGACTATTTAACAGGGATTCAGCCTCCGTTTCCAATCGACTCAACGACGGTATGGGTTCCTTCTGACATTCCTTTATCCATAAATGGGCAAACAAAGGGACAAGTCAAAAGCATTTTTTCAACTGAGGCGGTAAAGCAATATGTAATAGAAGGAATAGGGTATGGTGTAGTATTAAAATCTGCTGTTGAGTTAGAAGTATCTTGCGGGAAATTAAAGTATTGGAATGGATATGAATCTAGCCCTATTGCAATAAATATTATAACACGCCCGGCGGAACGTCTTTCTAATAGTGTTTGGTATTTTTTAAATCATTTAACTGATAAGTAAAAAGTAAAAAATTGTGTAAACGATGTATTAATTAAGCGCTTTAAATAATTTTTATGTTGATTCATCGTCTCTTTTAATTGACACCCTTATCCCCCTCCTTATAAGTTAGACAAAGCTGTCTATTATCCGTTTCATTTAAAAAGTGATTTTTCTGATTTAATCGGCGGGATTTCTGTTTCCTTATTTATCCTGAAATAAAAAGCTTCCCATAAGGAATAATTTTAGTCGAATATTTCATTCTAAAAATATGAAGGCTAATGCGCTTATTTAAGGGGGATCCTCGAAATGATTGATGATGGAAAAGTAATGACTGAACATAATATTCGTTTAACCGCTTCCGAAATGGGTTTTCTTTGGACACAATACGAAAATGATACTTTAACAAGATGCGTTTTGAAATACTTTAAGAACAAATGTGAGGATAAGGAGATATTACCAATTATTGAATACTCTTTAGATGTAACTGAAAAGAACATTCAGGAACTTACGGGTATTTTCACTAATGAAAAAATTCCTATACCTGTTGGATTTACTGATGAAGATGTAAATATTAATGCACCAAAATTATTTACCGATATATTCAAACTATATTTTTTACAAAATTTAGCGATTATTGCAATGGCAGGTGCAGGAGTAGCAATAGGTGTTTCTTCAAGAGAAGATGTAAGTAAATTCTTTCAAAAGACACTAGAAGAAGCAAAAACTTTACACGATATGTGTAGGAAAGTTAATTTGTCAAAGGGAACATATATTAGGCCACCTTACATTTCTAACCCTGATAAGGTTCATTTCGTATCAAAGCAAAGGTTTTTATTTGACTTTTTCGGTAAAGGAAAACGTCCGTTAACCGCAATTGAAATTACACATTTATTTATCAATATTCAAACAAATTCAATGGGAGAAGCCATGATGATGGCTTTTGCGCAAGTCTGTAAAGGTGAAGATGTAAAGGAATTCTTTATAGAGGGAAAAGGAATTGCTAATAAACATCTAAAAAAATTTAGTTCTTTCCTTGCGGATGGAGATTTACCTGCCCCTATGTCTTGGGATTAACATGTTTTAGATAGTACGGTTGCACCATTTTCCGATAAATTAATGATGTTTCTAACTACTGCTATGATAGCAACCGGAATTGGAAATTATGGAACAGCAGCGGGTACTTGTGAGAGAATGGATTTAAGTGCTACCTATACAAGGCTTTCAGCGGAAATTACCTTATATGCGGAAGACGGTGCAAATATTATGATTAGACACGCTTGGTTAGAGGAACCGCCACAAGCAGATGACCGTCAAGAGCTTATCAAACAACCAAAGTAAATTTTAATTTAATATGGTAAAGGATTAGAACAATGTGACAAACAAAAAAGAAGCATTAATGTGGAGTATTGCACTCCCTGGATTTGGACAGTATTTAAACGGGAAATTTTTCAAAGGAACTGTTCTGTTAATATTAGAATTTGTCGTTAATCTTCAAGCGAATTTTAATGAAATCATTATTTTAAGTTTTCATGGTAATATCGAAAATGCAATTATACAAGCAAATTATCAATGGTTAATGTTTTATCCATGTTTGTATTTCTATTCAATGTGGGATGCTTGGAAAGACGCAGGGGGAGGAAAAGAAAAGTATGATTTTCTTCCGTTTTTATTTTCTGCCTATTTTGTAACGGTTGGTTGTATTTATTCTTCAAAATTAAGGATATTTGGAATATTATTTGGACCAGTATGGCTTCCAATACTGTGTGTTATACCGGGAGTAGCTGTTGGTTTAATAATTAGGAAAATAATTAAATATACAGATCATTAAATAAACCGAAAGCTTGGGGTAATTTGAAGAAGAGAATGGAGCACGAATAAAATCTGATATTCTTTAAGAGGCTGGGACATAACTAGCTTCAAATAGTGAGAAAGGTGAATTTGAGGGAACTCAAATTCACCTTTCTCTATTTTTGCGTTTAAATTTTCTATTACCTTAGTTGTTGGTAGTGAATTTTCTTAAATTCACTGCCATTAACGCGAGGCCCATTTCGTTTTCTACCTTCGATTTTCCTCGTACAGAAAATCGAGTGAAACGCAAATTAGCCTTCAAGAATCCAAAAACTGGTTCCACATCGATTTTGCGTTTTCGATAGATGGCACTCGTTTTCTCTTCTGAAAGCTTCGCTCTTACATATTCTTTTTGCTGTTCCCATTTTTCATTCACCATTAGTTTTCGATTGTTGCCTTCTTTTGCTTTGGTACAGGATGAACGGAATGGGCATCCCGAACAGTCTTCGCACTCGTAGATTTTGAACTTCCGTTGGAAACCTGTACGGTCATTACGGACTGAATAATATTGATATTCAAGACGTTTCTGATTAGGGCATGTATAGGTATCTGTTTCTTGATCATACTTCCAGTTGTCGGGATTAAAAGTGTTTTGTTTGTACTTTTTCTTTTGTTCCTTCAAATACATATTATACGTAATAAGTGCTTCTCGTTTTCTGTTTAAAAGGATATCATTAAAGTTTTGTTCACTACCGTAACCTGCATCTGCGACAATGTGCTTCGGTAACTCGAAATAATGCTGCTCGATCTCATCTAAAAATGGAATTAACGTACGCGTATCTGTTGGGTTTGAAAATAAACTATAGGCAAGCGCGTATTGGCCCTCCGTTGCGATTTGTACATTGTAACCAGCTTTCAATTGGCCGTTTTGCATATAATCATCTTTCATTCGCATAAATGTCGCATCTGGATCTGTTTTAGAATAGCTATTACGCGTGCCAAAGATTTCAAAGTCTTGTTGGTATTTCTGTTTTCGCAGGACAAAATCAATCAACTGTTTTCGCACTTGTTTTGGGTATTTGCGTTCATTTCTTAAAGCTTTTCGTTCTGGAACGTCTGATGATGCTTCTATTTGTTTATCATACTCAGTTACCACATCGTCCACTTTTTGAACCAATTGAGAGAGTTCTTCCAATGACAACTGTTCATCGCTTTCACGTTCTATTTCAGGTATAATTTCGTTTTCAAGTAGTTCATTGTATAGCTGGTTTGACTTTTCAATTAAACTTTGATGATATTTCTCCATCGATTTCTTCCAGACAAACGTAAATTTATTCGCATTCGCTTCAATCTTTGTACCATCGATAAAAACCGCTTCTTGATCGATAAGTTTTTCTTCGATCAATTGGCAACGAAATTGGACGAAACATTGGCGAATTAAATCTTTCACTTCCGATTGAACACGGAATCGGTTGATGGTGCGGTAGCTTGGTTCATATCCTTGAGCTAACCACATCATACGGATACTATCTTTTAATAGGGCTTCTATTTTGCGTCCTGAAAAGATAGATTGCGTATAGGCACATAAGATAATTTTAAGCATCATGCGTGGATGGTAGGCAGGGCAACCATTATTTCGCAGAAATGGTTCGAACGCTTCAAGAGGGATACTTTCAACTAAATGATGGATATGGAAGGCAATATCATTTTTTTGTAATTTTACTTCTAAATCTAAAGGCAAAACTAATTGATTCATGGTATAATTTTTAAACATAAGGATCCTTCTTTCTGTATAATTTTGTTGTGGTGACTTAATTTTATCAGAAGTGGTCCTTATTTTTATTCAAAAAATAATCAAAGCCGGTGAAATTTTACTTATCGTGAAATTTCACCGGCTTTTTCATCTCAGAGGCGGGTTTTGTCCCAGCCTCTTTTTATTGAAGACAAAGGTAAAGAAACTTTACTATGAAAATACAACTTATAGTAACCCTACATTATTGTGCATGAATTGTCGGAAGGATACATTTTGTTTTTGTTAATCTTTTGATTAGGGAGGTCATAAAATGGATTTGCTTAAGAACATGAATGATGCATTGCAATATATTGAAGAAAACCTTACGAATGATATCGATTTTAAAGTGGTGGCACGATTAGCGTTTTGTTCCGAATATCATTTTAAAAGAATGTTTTCTTTTCTTGCAGGTATTCCGCTGTCAGAATATATCCGCAGAAGACGCCTTACTCTTGCAGCATTTGATTTAAATAATAGCAACTTAAGGATTATTGATATTGCTATTAAATACGGATATAGCTCACCAGATTCTTTTGCCAGAGCATTTCAGACTTTGCATGGGGTGACTCCTACAGAGGCTAGAAATTATGGTCAGGCATTAAAGGCATATCCACGAATGACTTTCCAACTATCCATTAAAGGAGGAAATGGAATGAATTACCGAATAGAAGAAAAAGAGGCATTTCACATAGCTGGTATCATGAAAAGGGTGCCAATTGTTTTCCATGGTGAAAATCCAGAAATCACTGCTATGTGGAAATCATTGAATACAGAGAAGATAAATAAACTCTATGAACTATCTAATGTGGAACCAAAAGGGATTATTCAAGCATCCACTAATTTTTCGGAAGGTCGTATGGAGGAAAAAGGAGTTCTTGATCATTATATTGGTGTAGCAACCACTCATGAGTATTCTGAAGATTTTTCTGTACTAAAAGTTCCAGCATTTACTTGGGCTGTATTCGAGTCAGATGGACCTTTTCCGAATACACTGCAGGAAACATGGGGACGTATATATTCTGAATGGTTTCCATCCTCAAGCTATCAACAAACAGAAGGACCAGAAATTTTGTCTATCAAAAGCAAAGATATTACATCGCCAACTGTGAAATGTGAAATTTGGATTCCGGTTTTGAAAATGTAAATAGAGCATTGGATACAGGCGCTGAGATTTTTTCAGCGCTCTTTTATATATATGTGTATGTGTTTGTGTACGTATTCTCTGAACATGGGCTGATTTTTTTTATTAAGTAAAGTAGTTTTATTTAAAAGGATATTAGTTAGTATTTGTAGAATTTTAAATATTCCACCTAGATATTGGGTAGGGGGGAGAGCAGGTTACAATGGTGGATTTATTAAGTAAAATAGGTGTTTTGAATTAGGTGGAATTTTTAAATATATGTAGAACTCATTTTAGAGAAGTGGTGTTTATAAATGGAGAGCAAAATGGAGTTATTTGAACAACAATCAAAGCTATTTAATCCATTACTGCATTTTAAGTCACGCATGGAAGAAATGAAAAGTATATCTGTCTTGGGAGCCAGTATAGCAAAGAAGTGGCTTAAAATGGTTGAAGAATATTTTATGCACGAAACATATCCCGTAAATCATCCTATTGGGCAAGAAGCTTTTTCGTTATATGTAGAGTACCCTTTAGGAATCTTTGAGTATACTCTAGACATAGATGGAGCCACTTCACTTATTAAAAGTAAAAATATGAATCCAGTATACTTTACACCCTCAGACTGTATCTCATCGGTGGATCAAGGTAACATTAACGAAGATCCAAAACTTATAAAATACAATCACAAAAATCCTATCATGGTAGTTTAGAGCTCCTACCTAACAAATAATAAACCATTTTGTATAAATGGGAACCACCGGATAACCGAAGCATTTAAAAGTGGAGACAAACAAATAGAGGTATATGTATTCAATGATTTAGAATTTGTTCCCTTTTTCTATGATAATCTTAGTAAAGCCATGTATTTCTTTGAATTGGACTACGCCGCTGTAGTAAAGAATAAAGTTAATTTAATTCATCGGAAAAAGACAGTTGTTAATGAATTTTAACAAAAATATTTAAAAGTAGAGTTGAGAGGAGCTCCAAAATGAACTTAGGATTAAACGGGGATGAAGTGAAGGTTGTACCATATACAGAAGAATGGAGCGATGAATTTCTGAAAGTAAAGAAAGAGATACATGAAAATACTAATATTAGTAAGAATCGTATTGAACATATTGGAAGTACAGCAATTAAGAATATGATGGCTAAACCTATATTGGATATATTAGTCGCTGTTGATGATATATTAAACGTAGATAATTCAGTAATAAAAGGTCTTAAAACTATTGGTTTCCTGCGTTTGAAAGTAGAAAGACCCAATGAAATCGTTTTTGCAAAATTTACGGATAACACTTACCGTGTAAAAACACATTTCATTCACCTTGTAGAATATCAGAAAGAGTTATGGAAAAACTTTATTTTTTTCAGAGATTATTTAAATGATAATGAACATGCGCGGAACGAATACTTAGACATAAAATTGGATTATTTTAAAAAACAAACCAGCGGAATTAATGCATATACCAAATATAAAGAGGCATTCGTTAAAAATATTTTTAGCAAAAGGATTAGTAATAAATAACCAATTTTAACTATACATGAAACGACAGTGAATTTTTAGTTCAAATAGATCGATGCTTACTATTCGAAAACCTTAAGGTCAGGTATCCATACTAATGATGCTAGACTAAAAAGTGGACACAGATTGTTATAATAAATATATCAATTATAATGAGGTGTGTCCGTATGGCAAAAGGTAATGGTAAACGATACGAAGAGTCTTTTAAAATTGAAACTGTAAAGTATATTAGCGAAAACCATAAATCTGTAGCTCAAGTGGCGAGAGAAGTTGGTGTAAACGAAAATACATTACATGGTTGGATGAAAAAGTATGGTCAACAACCGGAAATCAAGGCTGTACAATCTTTCTCCTCGGAAGGTGCTGCTTTAAAAGCTCTTCAGAAAGAAATGCGCGATTTAAAGGAGGAAAATGAAATCTTAAAAAAGGCGATGCACTACTTCGCGAAAAGCCCTCGGTAAAATATGAATTTATTCATAAGAATCGCTCCCAATTCCGAGTGGAGAAGATGTGCAAAGTCCTGGGAGTATCCAAGAGTGGTTACTTCAAATGGTTAAACCGACCAAAAAGTAACCGGCAGAAAAAGCACGAGAAATTAGCACAAAAAATTCTGAAGACCCATTTAGAATTTAAACAACGTTACGGCAGCGTGAAAATTACTAAAACCCTTAATAAACGTGGCATGAAGGTAAGTGAGCGTACGGTTTCCCGTATTATGACGAAGAACCAATGGAAGTCTTGTACAGTCAAGAAATACAAGGCTACGACCAATTCAAAACATAAACATCCAGTAAGTGAAAACGTCCTAGATCGACAGTTTAAAGCAAGCAAACCAAACCAATTTTGGGTAACGGATATCACTTATATACCGACCAATGAGGGCTGGTTGTATTTGGCGACCGTAATGGACTTATATTCTCGTAAAATAGTAGGTTGGGCTATGGGCAAAACTATGACAAAGGAATTGGTTATCTCTGCATTAAAAATGGCTTACAAGCGTCAAAAGCCGGGAAAAGGCGTCATTCATCACTCAGACAGAGGTGTTCAATATGCTTCCTCTGAGTATCAGAAACTATTAAAAAAGTATCATATGATTGGTAGTATGAGCCGTAAAGGAAACTGTTATGACAATGCTTGCATTGAATCGTTTCACGGTATTCTTAAACGTGAGTTAGTTTATCAAACCAAGTATAGAACAAGAGAAGAAGCGAAGAAATCATTATTTGAATACATCGAGTTCTTCTACAATTCTAAGCGGATTCATTCAACATTGGGCTACTGTACACCAAATGAATTTGAGCGAATGTATAGTAATTCTGCAGCTTGATTTTACCTTCATCAAAAAGTTTAAATCGCACTTTATTTAAACTTTTTGATGAAGGCCACCAAGCGAAAGCGCGGTAGAAAAATCTGTGTCTATTTTCTTGACGTAGTATCATAACCTTATTTTTAAAACTTAAAAAGTAAAGTGAATATCTGCCCACATAAGAACCAGACACTTTGGACACAATAGCACCAGTTAAAAAAGAAAAAACCTTAGATACATTTTCTAAGGGAATCCTAACTTTCCTATCCAAAAAAATATTTACCTTGTTTTTAAAATAGAACATGTAAGTTCCATCACATAGATACATTTTGTAGACGAGGGAATAAATACTATTTAACCGATTAAATGTTTTTAATGTGAAAATATTTATTCAAGATGTAAGGTATTTCTTCAATAACGACATCCATCTTTTGTTTTTCCTGTAAACGCGTGACGATGAATGAATTTCCTGAAAGTGTATATCTTCCATACTCGGCTGCCAGAGATACGATTTGCTTTTGTGTGAAATGAGATTTCGGTGAAGTCTGATTAAAATAGCAGGCATCCTTAAACTCATTCAGCTCCCGGGGGCTTATGTCGAGACGATATAACGTATCCCAATCCTGATTGTTTTTTCTTTGTAAATCGTAAAAAGTGTCTTCTACCTTTACAACTCGATATATTCCACTAACATCCTCTTTTGTTTCTCCAGTCAATGGCATCGGTCCTCTTACGGAATCGCCAAACCCTACATCTACCAGATACGGTTGATCTATTTCGACAATGAGACAAGCATGGCTTCCTTTCAAAGCCCAGGATCCGTCGGGGCGATTGATTGTGCCTGAAATAAGGTAACTGTTAAAACCAAGGCTTTGTAACAGCCAGTTGAATAATCCGTTTAATTCATAACAAAAACCGCCGCGATTGTTTAAAACAATTTTATTATAAAAAGCTTCCACGTTTAATGTTATTGGAATGCGA
The DNA here is from genome assembly GCF_038008735.1 of Margalitia sp. FSL K6-0131. Lineage (NCBI taxonomy): Bacteria > Bacillati > Bacillota > Bacilli > Caryophanales > Bacillaceae > Heyndrickxia > Margalitia sp. FSL K6-0131. Next base: position 4,915,160 of record NZ_JBBOZS010000001.1, on the reverse strand, counting down.
TGGATTACGTCGAGATTTTCGAAAGGGACATGAAGCATATGTTGAAGTTGATTTAGTGTCTCCAGACTTATTTCTTTTACATCTTCGACACGAAACCGTTGTAAATATTGATTAATATCCATCAAAAATTCCTCCTTTTAACGAATATATACGGGATACTATCAGGTTTTGCGTGCAAAACCGTCTAGTAGACGATAGCATAAAGTAGCCACCGATAAGAAGTTACATATTTATTTTAACAAATGCGGAATAATTATTCTTTGATAAAATACGAAAACAGCCTTTTATTTATTATGAAATGTTTCATTATTAAAAGTAGGAGAACAGTATAAAATAAGAAGGAAAAAAGTTTCTTCGTTTAAAAGGGGGTTCAGGCAGGATGTTTTTATTCATTGCGATTATTATCATCATTTTGTTGATCCATTTTTTTATCATTCGTCCATTGATGCTGCGTAACCGGCCGCAAGTTTACGAACCGAGAAGAACGATATATAATGAGCGTCCGGATTATTATGGGCCGACTAATTCCTGGAACACAGGAGGCATAGGGATGGGACGGTTCGGCACTTTTGCAGGTGGGTTGGCAGCTGGCGCATTACTGACCTATTTATTGGAACAGGGCAGAATTGGATTTGATCAGTACCAATCATTGCAGAATCTCGAGGATCATGAACTATTGCGGGAATTAGAAGACCAAAATATCTTACAGCAGGATGAAATCAATCAACTGAGGGAGGGAATGGATCGGGAGCCACAGGATGATTGGAATCAGGATAATGGGGACCGTAATTTTGACAGTGTTGATTACAATCCCAATGACCAACAAGATAACAATGATTTTGGCGGATGGGATGACAATTCAGATGATAACTGGGTGTAGATATATAAAGGTAAAAGAGCTGAAGATCAACGAAATCGACAGCTCTTATTTATTTGTTTGACTAAACTGGAAACTAAGCTTTTTTACTTAAGTAATCAGTTATTTGGTTAATGTGATGGTGATCGTGTTGGGGGAATTCATTGATGATGTATAGAAAATACATCTCAGCTTCTTACTTCATAAAGCTAGTAATAGAGGCTTTTTCATGAACACATATAAGAAATAAAGTCGGGAAAAATACCTTTTAATACAGTGGAAAATGTTGAGGATGATTTTTTAGTATCAATTTTGGAGGTATGTAAAATTGGGCGAGGATACCATTCGATTGACATCAACGGAAATTACAAATTTGTTTATCCAATATATTCAGGAAACAATGTCCATTTGTATTTGTAAGCATGTTTTATTAACGGTGAAGGATCCTGAAATACACGCCTTGTTTGAATTTACTTTAAGCTTGTCAGAAAAACACAAGGAAAGAATAAAAGAATTTTTTGCATTAGAAAAATTCCCTTTGCCAAATGGACTTACGGATAAAGATGTAAATCTGGAGGCTCCACCCCTATTTTCGGATGTTTTTTGGTTACATTACTTACATACGATGACGAATCATGGTTTGACTGGATATAGTCTTTGCTTTGGAACTTCTTCAAGGAGAGACATTCGAGATTATTATTTTCAATATAATATGGATGCTATGGAAGTATATAACCAATCCGTGGATATTCTTTTATCTAAAGGGTTATATGAACATCCTCCTAATTTCTCTACCCCGCAAAAAGTTGAATATATTACAAACATAGGTTACGCATTAGATGTAATTGGAAAGAAAAGGCCATTGAATTCAGCAGAAGCTGGGAATATTTTTTTTAATTTGACAAAGACTCGTTTAGCAAAGGGGATATGTCTCGGATTCAGCCAAGTTGCAAAAAACAAGGAAGTTCGTAAACATCTTGAGAAAGGTTTAATCACGATTAATAAAAACTATGGAACTTTTTCTACACTGTTAAGAGAAGAGAATCTTCATATTCCGAGTCTTTTGGACACTCATATTACAAATTCAAAGGTTGCACCATTTTCAGATAAATTAATCATGATTAATGCAGGATTTCTTTTAGGAGCTTCCACGTCGTATTACGGAACAGCTTTAGTTTCAAGCTTGCGAATGGATGTAGTTGGGTATTGTGAGGAAGCCATTTTAGGAGTATTCAAGCTTTTGCCTAATTACGGGAAAATTGTTATTAAAAATGGCTGGTTTGAAAAACTACCTGTAGCGGATGATCGTAGAGAACTGCCTACTGATTGAAAAGAAAATATTTAAATGGAAAATAAACGATAAAGTTTAACAAATACATATTATAAATCGTACTAGTTTGAAGAAACAGGAATCTTTTGCAAATTCTTTCATTCAACTTTGAACTTTTCATCGTTCTCTTTAAAGTAAGAAATAATGAAATCACGGAAGTTTCTTACCGTAGAGGATAATATTTTATCATTCGACCAGGAAAGCCCGACAGTAAAGGCAGAATCCATATCGGCAATTTTTATATAATGTAAATTAAACTTTTTGCAGACTGAAATCGGAAGAAGTGCTACACCTTGATCGAGTTTGATTATTTCTAACAAAAGATCCCCGTCTACTTCAAAAATATTGTTTGGTGTGAAACCAGCTTTTTGACATAACTCCGTTGTAAAACTGATGTACTCTTTGTGATTGGCCAAAGAAATAAAAGATTCATTAGCAACTTCGCTTAACAAAATCTCCGACTTAGCTGCAAGCTTGTGATTTAAAGGTAAGACAAGCACGATATCTTCGTCAACAAGCACACAACTTGCTATCGCTTCGTCCGTTATGGGAGGACATGCTATCCCTAAATCAATGTCTCCTTTTTTCAAGCTTGTCAGTATCTCACTTTTTACTCCTATCCCCTGTTGTATTTTCGTATTAGGATACCGGGTAATATATTCACTAATTAATCCTTTTAGGAATCTTGGGTTGGAAATCGATATTTTAATGGTACTGGAATTGTCCTGATCCTGAGATTGAATTTCCATTTTTGCATTTTCAATTTCGGTAAAAATCTTGTTCACATGTTTCAAAAGAATTTTTCCTGTCGAACTCAACCGGATATTTCTCCCTTTCCTGTCAAATAAGGTTGTACCTAATTCATCTTCGAGTCTTTTTATCGTTAGACTTAATGAAGGCTGTGCGATATTCAGTTGTTTTGCTGCCTTAGAAATATGCTCTGTATAGGCTACTGTCTGAAAGTATTTTAATTGAAGCAACTCCATTTATTAGTGCACCTCATTTATTTTAATAAATATATTTATATTTTATTATGTATTAGATTAAATGTAAATTCAGGTTTAAGATGATATTAGAGGTAGTTGGTAAAAGAGGAAATGCTAATTACCATAATGTAAATTACTGTACCAAAGTAAAAAAGGAAGGTGTCATTCGGATGAAAAAGGAAGATGTGGTTAAGCAGTTTACGACTCCATTAGATGCAGGCGCGTATCCTTTGGGGCCGTATCGTTTTTATAATCGCGAATACCTGAACATTTTATATAGAACCGACCTTGAAAGCTTGAGAAAGGTCGTTCCAGAACCATTAGAGGTTAAAGATCCTCTTGTAAGATTTGAAATTATGAAAATGCCGGATGTAACAGGGCTAGGATCTTATACAGAATGCGGACAAGTAATACCTGTCAGCTTTGAAGGAGAGGAAGGTGATTATCTCCATGCAATGTATGTAGATAGTTTTCCTGCCATCGCTTCAGGCCGGGAAATTGCGGCTTATCCTAAGAAACTTGGCAAGCCAAGTTTGTATGTGGATTCTGATACCTTAGTGGGAATCTTGGATTATGGTACTTTACGAGTAGCAACAGCTACCATGGGCTATAAGCATTTCCCGCTGGATCATTCGGAGGCATTAAAAGAGATTGTTAAACCAAATTATATGTTGAAAAAAATGCCTGGTTATGACGGGTATCCAAGAATTTGTGAATTAGTACGAAGTCAAATTACCGATATCAAAATACTCGGTGCTTGGTCCGGTCCAGCAAGACTGGAACTGTTTGCACACGCTCTTGCGCCGATGGCTGATTTACCAGTTCTTGAAGTCGTTTCGGCTTCGCACATCTTAACGGAGCTGTCTTTAGCATCTCCAACAGTTATATATGATTATTTAGCTGAAAAGTAAAGGTTTTAATGAAATTTGAAATAAACCGACGGAATTCAGGGTAGAAAAAGTGTATATTAAAACATCGTGGAACCGTCATCTAGGAGGAATTCATATGAGAATTGCAATATATGGTGCAGGTTCATTAGGAACCATCGTAGGTGCTTATCTTTCTAAAGGCAATCAAAATGTTGAACTGATTGATGTAAATCAAGAACATATCCATACTTTAAATAGTTCGGGTGCGACTATTGTTGGTACAGTTAATGAAAATGTACCTGTTAAAGCCATCACTCCGGAAGAAATGAGCGACCGTTACGATCTTGTCCTTCTATTAACCAAACAAATTTTTAATAAGCAAGTTTTAGAGAATATTAAACCGTACCTAAGTAAAAATGGTGTATTACTTTCACTTCAAAACGGTGTTCCGGAAGAAGCTGTTTCTGCAATTATTGGCAAAGATAAAGTGATCGGGGGTTCTGTGGAATTCGGTGCGACATGGGTTAAACCTGGTGTTTCTGAATTAACTTCCGCCGAATCTGCCTTTAAGGCTAATGCTTTTCAAATTGGCGAGTTGGATGGAACGATTACGGAACGAGTTCAAAAGATTAAAGAAGTATTAGACCTTGTAGGTGGGACGAAAATATCTACCAACCTTGTAGGAACAAAATGGTCTAAACTCATGATAAATATTGCAATGAGTGGTACTTCAGCTGTTTTCGGATGCACATATGGAGATGTTTTAAACAATGAAACGGCATTAGAAACCGCTATTCGATTAGCGGATGAAACCATTAAAGTAGGGCATTCCATTGGTGTCAAGTTTGTAAAAATGGGCGGTCTTGAAATTGAAAAGTTCAATCTGAATAAAGATCGAAGCAACTTAAATGAAGCCGCTGAATACGCTAAGGTTGCCTTTCAACCGCAAGCTTTACTAAAGGCAAGCATGCTCCAAGATCTTGAAAAAGGGAAAAAGTGTGAAATTGATTATATAAATGGTGTTGTATCTTCGAAGGGGAAAGAAGTAGGAATTTCAACCCCATTCAACGATTTACTAGTGGAACTTGTTCATAAAGCTGAACAAGAAAAATCAGTCCCAGATTTTGATACAAATATTGTTTACTTTAATGAGCTAATCGACAAAGGTATATAATTAGAAAGAACCGTCCAAAAAGGGCGGTTTTTATTTTGTATCGCTAAGAAGGAAATCCCATTAATGAAACCGAATAGGAGAAGGAGCATAAAATAATAGGGAGAGTCGAAATAAAATTGGTCAAAGCAGCTATATTTGATTTAGATGGAACTTTGTTAAACAGGGATGAATCGGTAAAAATGTTCATCCATTCACAATATAATAAGTTTAAGAAAATATTAGGTCATATTCCGAAAGAGATATACATTACTAGATTTTTGGAATTAGATAATCATGGATATGTGTGGAAAGATAAGGTATATCAACAACTAGTAGATGAATATAAGATTACAGAGATATCATGGGAAGAACTACTTTATGATTACATTTGTACTTTTAAACATCATTGTGTATCATTTCCTAATCTCATCAGTATGTTAGAAGATTTAAAGAGGATGGATCTTAAATTTGGCATGATCACAAACGGAAAAGGGCAATTTCAGTTAGGGAATATTAAGGCGCTTGGTATTGAGAAGTATTTTGACACCATTTTAATATCAGAGTGGGAGGGAATAAAGAAACCCGATCCGCAAATATTTAAAAAAGCCCTAGCACAACTGAATGTTTCACCTAAGGAAAGCATATTTGTGGGGGATCATCCTGAAAATGATGTGAAAGCTTCGCGAAATGTCGGAATGATTGGAATTTGGAAGAAGAATTGCAGCGAGGGTAATATAGAAGCGGATTTCACCATTCATGATTTAGGTGAGCTGCCAGTGATCATTAAAGCTTTAAATGCAGAACGTTAAGTTATTAAAACTTGATGGAGTACCTACAACTCCTATGATATTTTCATGTAAAAAAACATGAAGCAAAAATGTATAAGGAATATTATAAAGAAGTCCAAGGCAAACAGTATAAGCAAATGGATATTCATAACTAAATTAATAGAACCGGGCAATGTTTTTCCCGGTTTTTCTTATTGTTTTATTCTTTGAAAGAAAATTTCCAATCCATAAAAACATAAAAAGGATTTAAAACATAGAAAAGTCTTGCGGACATTCGCCATATTTTTGCGTGATGAAAGCTTGCTGCCTTCTATATAATAGTCACAAAAGTATCGATTTAAAAGACAAATAAGAAAGGAGTTGTACTGAAAATGGAGGATGCGCAAAAGGAGTATGAGATTTACAAAATAGTGGCAGAAAACACATTAGATATCATTGTTCTGGTTGATAATGATGCAATTGTACGATATGTATCTCCTTCTATCCACTTAACTTTAGGTTATACGGTTGAACAGTACGAAGGGATGGATGCATTTACTATTATTCATCCTCAAGACCAGGAACGTGTTCGATTATCTCATCAACAAGTTATCCAATCAAAAACATCAGTGGAACTAGATTACCGTATATTCCATTCACAGGGCTCCCTCCTCTATGTAGAGACACGGGTAAAACCGGTTTTAGACGAATTCGGTGATGTTAAATACGTCGTTGCTGCAGTTCGAGATATTACAAAGCGGAAAAAGACAGAGCAGTTGCTGGAAAATATCCTTGAAGGTGTAAACGCAGCTGTTATGTCGGGCGATAAGGACTTTCATCAATACTCCTTTTGTTCGGAAAGCATTGAGAAAATAACGGGGATCCCGAGGCGTGAAATAATCAATAACCCGATACGGATACATGATCATATTCATCCTGATGATAATGAAATGCTAATGGGGGAAACAAAGAATACCCTGGATATGGGAATACCAGTGAATAAAATCATTCGGTTTATCCACGTTGATAACGAAATAAAATGGGTGAGGATGATTATCCATCCGTTCTTGGACAGCAATGGTGCAATTGAAAGGTTAGATGGAATTTTGCTGGACATTACCGAAAAGAAACGCTCAGAGCTGGCAATTGAGGAAAGTGAACAAAAATACAAATCATTATTTGAAAACAATTTGGACGGTGTTTTTTCCATCGATTTAAAAGGTAATTTTGTAAATGCTAATCATTCATTTGAAAAAATTACTGGTCTCGAAAAAGATAAGCTATCTGACCGTTGTTTTATAGGATTAATTTTTGATGAAGATCATATTCCTGTTTATGAAATGCTGTCTGAGGTGATGAAAAAGAGAGAACCAAGAGATGTTGAATGTCGTATCACTGGAAATGGTAGTGGTTTGCGGATTGTCAATATAACCTTTGTGCCAATTTTTCTTTTTGGGGAACTTAATGGGGTCCATGGGATTGTAAAGGATATTACCGAGCGTAAAAAGGGAGAGCAAGAGTTAATCTATAGTCAAAAGAGATATAAGTTTCTTCAGCGAAGCATTAACCGTTTTTCTAATGACTTGGCTAATGTTATGAAGGTAACAGAATTAGAAAATCGGTTAGTGGAAGAAGTCAAAAATGTTTTACCAGTGAAAAATGTGTCAATAGAAGAAGTGCTGAGATGTGAGAATCCTACATTTAGAAGTATTAACGAAATATGGTTAAAAATAGGCGAGAAGGAACAGCAGGTCTATTTAAGAATAGAATTAAACCAAACCCTGCTTAAGATGGAGAAGGAATGGCTTGAAACAGCCATTCACTATGTCACTATACTTTATGATAACCTGCAGTTAATTGAGGATTTAATGAATCGTGTAGAAGAAATGGTAACGAATGACGAGACACCAAAATGGATGTTACGGCTTTTATTTAGACTTTCTGAAAAGGAAAGAGCATCTCTATCAAGTGATTTACATGATTCTGTTTTGCAGGACTTGATTATTTGGTATCGGAAGCTCGAATCTTTACGTTCATCCGCGCTTTTCAGTGAGGAGGTTAAGGGTGAACTATTTCAAATTGAAGAAGGGTTGCTCGATGCCATTCATCAAATTCGTATCACCTGCAATGAACTAAGACCACCATTTCTTCTGAAAATGGGGTTGGTAGAATCCTTAAAAAGTCTGTTTTCTTACACCAGAATGTTCTCCAATTATGAGATTGAGTTTTTAACTAGTGAGAAAGAAATAGTGCTAAATGAAGACCAGATTCTAGGACTCTACCGAATTGTTCAGGAGCTATTGAATAACGCATCTAAGCACTCAAAGGCTTCAAAGGTAACAATGAAACTTGGCTATTATAAGGATAAGATTCATTTTTGTTATAGAGATAATGGAATAGGGGCAGATATATCGCTTGTGGAAGGGTCATTTAACCATATGGGGTTAGCAGGTATTGAAAACCGGATTTTAAGCTTAGAGGGTGATATGTATATGAATTCGGCCCCACAAAAGGGCTTTCATGTAGATGTTTATATTCCTGCCACTATACAGCAAAAAGGGGATTACAATGGAAATATTACTAGTTGATGATCATCGATCGGTTGTTGAAGGGACTAAAATGTTAATAGAATCTGAGTCAGATATGAATGTGACGATAGAAACAGATGTATATTGTGTTTCTGATTTAGTCCGCCTCCATCATTTTGATGTTATTTTGTTTGATCTCTACATGCCTAATATTAATGGTGCAGATTTGGCGAAGCAAGTCCTCGGGCTTGTTCCAGATGCCATCATTCTTATATATTCCGGATTTGATATAGCGCCTCACTTTAATTTACTAATGGAATCCGGTGTCTCTGGCTTTATTTCCAAAACGTCAACTAGAGATCAATTGATTCAAGCTATACGAAGTGCGGCTAGAAAAGAGGCTATTATCCCGATGCAGTTATTGAAGCAGTTAAGACGTCAAGAAATAGTGGTGCAGAGTGATAAAAGTAATGAATCGGCAATAATCAGCAACAAAGAAGAAAATCTTCTTAGAGAATTGGCAAAAGGACATAGCAATAAAGAGATCTCCAAAACATTAATAATTAGCCAACGCTCGCTGGAATATAGTTTAACTGAGCTTTTTCAAAAGCTTGGTGTTAATTCAAGGGTAGAGGCAATTAAAAAAGCAAAAAGTTTAGGAATACTGCCAGCGGAAGACTTATATTAGGGAAAAAAGAAGTTAAATAGTAAAAAAAGAGTTTGAAACTTCATTTCAAGCTCTTTTTTTATGCCTTTATATAGGAAATCAACTGTTCTTTAGGGTGTTTTACTTGTGAAAGTCCATGCGGGCATACGACAAAATCATGCGGAGCTACTCAAAAAGTATGCGGGTGAAGTGACTTAAAGTCACCGTACAATGAGACATAGAAAAACAAGTCAACTTTAGCAGGGTGAGGAAGATGAATCGAATCTTAACTAACTTAATGGGATATCATCCAATTGTTCCTCTATTAATAGTAGGTACAGTATTCAGCAGTTTAACGACCTCCATTAGTTTAGTGTTTTTGCCAATATATTTAATGAATTCAGCACACTTAGAACCGGTTACGATTGGGATGATTGTCGGAGCAGGTGCTTTAACGGCGACCATTGGCGGGTTTCTGGGAGGTACTCTTTCCGATTTTTTAGGCAGAAATCGATTGATGTTATTCTCATTACTCATTTTAGGAGCTGTATTTAGTGGATTTCTTTTAACGAGTAACTCGATGCTTCTTTGTTTATTAAATATTCTTCGCGGTCTTTTCTCTTCATTTTTCGTAACAATCTCGAAGGCATTAATTGCAGATTTGACTAAGAAGGAAAAGAGGACCAGGGTGTTTTCCTACCGATATATAGCGGGGAATATTGGTTATGCAGTCGGTCCGATTATTGGAACCTACTTTGGGATTGCGGGGAACAAAACGGCATTTCTTTTTACTTCACTGATTTATGCTGGATATTTTTTAATAATGGGATTTTTACTTCAATATAAGAATGCAACTAGTATGACGGAAGCCGAAGTGGTCGAAAAGGTAACGATATCACAGTCATGGAAGGTGTTTTTACGGGATAAGGTATTACTTCTTTTTATATGCGGAAGTATTTTACTCACAGCTGTTCACGGTGAAATGTCTGTCACCCTTTCCCAATATTTAAACAAAACCAATCCTCATCATGGCTTAAAGCTATTTGGTTATTTAATGAGCATCAATGGGATAACCGTGATTGCGACACAAGTGTTCATAACAAGATGGTCTGAGAGATTTAGACTTTTCAGCAGGATTGTTCTTGGAAGTTTATTATTTTCGATTGGAGAAATTGGCTTTGCTTTTTCACAAGAATCATGCGGTTTCATTTTGTCTATGGTCCTTTTCACCTTGGGGGAGATTCTGATCATTCCATCTGAATATGCCCAGCTTGATGAAATCACACCAAGGGGGATGCGTGGTATGTATTACGGAGCCCAGGGATTTAGTGATTTCGGGAATTTTATTGGGCCATGGCTTGGTGGAATAGTATTGGTTTCTTATGGCGGAAGGACGATGTTTTTAACATTTGCTTTGGTTTCTTTATGCAGCATCGGTTTCTATGCGTGGGGGCGGAAGCTATATTCTAGGCAATCACAACAGGTAACACAATTCAAATTATAAGGGGGTACTCAAATTGAATGATTTTAAACAATTTTTACCTTATGTGAGAAGAGTGAGCAAATTGTATATGATCGGATTTATGGGGAGTTTATTTCGTTTCTTAATTCCGCTGTTTGTTCCTCTGATTTTAAAATATATTTTTGATAGCTTGCTTCAAAATGAAGCATTGTCCAGCGTGGATAAGTTAGAAAAATTAGGTTTCATTGCTACCTCTATGCTTGCGGTTTTCTTATTTGTTCGTACACCAATGGAATATGTAAGACAGTTTTGCATTCATAAAGCGAATAACAATATTATTAAGAATCTTCGTAAGGACGCTTTTAAAAAAGTTCATGCGCTCGATGCTAAGTATTTTGCGGATAATAAAAGCGGGGAAATTGGCACACGTTTTTTTGATGATATTGAAAAGGTAAGAGGTTATTTAACGGCAGTTTTTGGGAACATTTGGATTGAAATGATCGTCCTGTTGTTTGTTGTGGTCGTGATGTTTACGATGAATATAAAGTTAGCATTGCTTTCAGTAGGACTTGTAAGTTTTCAGTTTATTCTCGCTCATATTCTATCTAAACGCTTTAAAATATCAACGCGAAATATGATGAAGTACCGATCTGTTATGAGTGGTTTTATTTTCGAAAAAATTCAAGGGGCGTTTGTGTCGAAGCTATTTGCTTCTGAGAAACGCGACAAGGAAGAATTGGATCAGCATTTAACACATTTTGATCGACTGACAGATAAGCATGCTAAGATAAATGCATTAATGCTTGCATTCGTTAACGTATTAAGTGATATGACTCCTTTTATAGTAGCGATTATTGCTAGCTTATTTGTTTTGAATGGAGATTTAACGGCCGGGAGTTTAATCGCATTTTTTGCATATGTGGATAAAATGAGGAGCCCAGTTGCGGCTTTGGTTAATGCTTATCCTGCTATCACCGAGGGAAAAGTTGCTTTACAACGGATTTTCGACTTTTTCAATACACCTTCCACGATTAAAGAAAAAGCAAATCCGCTTGAATTAAACAAATTCAATGATTCTATAAAACTCAAGAATGTCTCTTTTGCCTACAATGGTAAGGAAAAAGTGATTAGGAATGTGTCGTTAACAATGGAAAAGGGAAAAACGTATGCATTCGTCGGGGAAAGCGGTGGAGGAAAGAGCACAATCTTACAGCTTTTGTTAAGAATGTATGATGTAACAAATGGGGAAGTATTAATTGATGGGAAAAATATCAAAGATTATTCTCTTTCAAGTATCCGAGAACATATGGGGATTGTAACACAGGAAAATTTCTTATACAGCACGTCCATTAGGGACAATATTAAGCTCGCAAAACTTGATGCCAGTGAAGAAGAAATGATTGCTGCAGCAAAGAAGGCTTTTGCTCATGATTTTATCACTGCTTTGCCAAATGGATACGATACAGAAGTAGGAGAAAGAGGTATCAAGCTTTCAGGCGGTCAGAAGCAGCGTATTGCCTTAGCTCGTGTATTTTTAAAAAATCCGTCACTTATTATTTTAGATGAAGCTACTAGTGCACTGGATAATGAAAGTGAAAAACTAGTGCAAGAATCCATTAATCGTTTTGATAATAATAAGACGGTTATTATGATTGCACATAGACTTTCAACCATTGTCAATGCTGACACTATTTTTGTGATGAAGAATGGAGAAATTATAGAAAGCGGCAGCCACCAAAGCCTTCTAAAGAGACAAGGCTATTATAAGGAGCTTTACTCGAAGCAAAATACTTCTAAGAGTGATGAATTAAAGCTTGTTTCAGGAATGCAAAAGAGTTATTAACTCTTTGTCAGTGATGTATTGCTTAAGAATTAGCAAATAATATCAGCTTTTTTAAAAAACATACTTCACTAGTACAGAATTATACCGGTAATCCGCAAAGATTCTGTGTGTTTTTTACAACAAAAAATATACGAAGGTCCCACTTTTTATATGGAGTTAATATTACTTATCATTTATTTTGCATTAGTGGGTTATGCAGTAAAAAATTTGTCAGCATCTATAAGCGACAGAACCAACAATAATGCTTCTGCGAATGCAAGGATAGAATGAGAATTAAATAAACGATAGGGATTGGTATGTCTTTTCAGTAGGTTGGAAAAGATGATGAGAAATCAAGTTTCCACATTCAGTGACATTGCAAAAAATATGTCTGATAGAAATGTTCTTAGAGGGGAAGAAGAATAATGTTCACTTTAGATGACTTTAAAAAGACGGTCGAACAACAGTTGATTCATAATCATGATAAGAGTCTATTTTATGAATTGGCAAATGGGAAAATGGTCATAAATCCTTCTAGGGAAACTATTCAACTAATTGTCCAAAAAGCGCAGGAGATTTCAAAATTTATTGAAGATACAAAAGTGGTGGGGACTTATCAACAATTACTACAGTTTATTGCCGATCAATCCATGAATTTATTTGTTGAAGTTAATCAATACTTAGATTTTAATAGTGAGAATTATGATAGACTCCAAAATATCTATAAGGATTTATTTGAATCCATTTGTGTGCTTGCGGATCAAAAAGAAATAACTCAGATAGAACTTGATCATTTGTTCTCTAATCACTATAAAAAACTACAGGCATTTTTATTAGAATCAAATGGTGCCGAAATATTAAAAAAGTACAAAGAATCACCAGTGTTGTTCAAGGTAGAGTGTGCCGAATATACTCCTGAGTTTCAATTGAAATTATTAAAAATCAATCTTGATACCATTAAACAACCTGTTTTAGATATTGGGTGCGGTCCACAAGCTCATTTAGTTCATTTCTTAAGAAAGAATGGAATCCAAGCTTTTGGGATGGATAGAAATGTAAACCCATGTGATCATTTATTAAAAATGAATTGGCTTGAGTGTGCCTTTAAATCCAACAATTGGGGAACGGTTATATCCCATATGGCTTTTTCGAATCATTTTACTCATCATCATTTAAAGGTGGATGGTAATTTCGAAAGTTATGCACATAAGTATATGGAAATATTACATTCATTAAAGCTTGGAGGAAGCTTTATTTATGCACCTGGTCTTCCTTTTATCGAAGAATTGCTAATAGAATCAAACAAATCATTTGCCGTTGATGCAAATGATTATTCAACTAATGTAATACGACTTTCATAAGAAAGATCGTTATTGTTATCTTTATCGGAATATTATTTATTAATTCAGGAAGAAAACAGTTGATGAAGCCTAAAGCACAAATTCAAAATGTATAAAGATTATTATTTCTTTTTAAGAAGATAACATCGATCTATTCTATAAAATCATGCGGAGATCCCACAAATTCTTGCGGGATTACTCAAAATGTGTGCGGTTTTTAAGAAATTGAAAAATCATACAATGAAACCATCTAGTAATTATCTGACATGTAGAAAGTTTTCAGCTTCTAAAAGATTGATAGAAAAAGATGAGGTTACATCAAACAATGGAGGGAAGAAAATGAATACAAAGCAAAAGAAGAAAAGTAAAAAGAAGATAGTGATCTGGAGCCTTGTAGGGATTATCATCGTTACCATAGTTTCAGTGGTGTTGTTTCCACCTAAAGGTTCTGGCGATTTTGAAGAGGAAAAAGCACAAACTGGCAACATAACTACGTACTACAGCTTTTCAGGTGCAGTAGAAGCAAAAAACAGGAAGACTATTATTAGTGAAGCTCCAATGCAGATAAAAGAAATGAAAGTGAGGCCTGGAGATAAAGTCAAGAGCGGCGAAGTTGTGATGGTGACGAACCAGGGGGAGAAAATTAAGGCTCCATTCAAAGGGGAAATCTCCAAAATCTATGTAGAAGAAAACGCAGAAATCATGTCAGGAGCACAGCTTGTCGATATAGTAGATTATTCTGCCTTACAAACAAATGTAAAGGTTGACGAGTACGACCTGAAATATTTAAAAGTTGGCGAAAAGGTGAAGGTAACGATTAATGCGCTTGAAAAGGAAATACAAGGAACGGTTTCAGCCATATCTAAGGAAGCAACAAATGAAAACGGTGTATCTTATTTTACTGCAACGGTTGACCTTAATAAAGATCAAGCGATGAGAGTTGGTATGAGTACGGAGGCAAAAATATTGAAGCAAAACGCTAATGGTGTAACTACCCTTTCGATGAAAGCAATCAAATTTGATAGTCAAAATAAACCGTATGTTTTAATTCCCTCAGAAAAAGGAATGACAACCAAAAAATATATTCAGACGGGTATCAACGATGGGACCATAGTGGAGATAAAAAGCGGAGTGGAGGCTGGTGATGTGGTGATGATCTCCAGTAAAGATAATTCTCCTTCAATGATGATGCATGGAGGTAACTAATAATGAGAGAACAAATTCTCAATATGAATCAAATCAAGAAAACTTACCATATGGGCGATGAGGAACAAGTGGTTTTAAATAATATCAATATTACAGTAAATAGAGGAGATTTTGTTGCTATCTTGGGGCCATCAGGATCAGGAAAATCAACACTCATGAATATAATTGGCTGCCTTGATTCACCAACAAGCGGTGACTATTTCTTATCTAATCAAAAGGTTGATGAGCTTGATGAAGCCGACCTTGCTGCGATTCGTAACAAGGAGGTTGGTTTTGTGTTTCAGCAATTCCAACTTCTTCCCAGGCTCAGTGCAGTGCAGAACGTAGAGCTTCCACTTGTATATGCGGGTGTCACTGAAAAGGTACGCAAACAAAGGGCTGCCGACATGCTCGTTCGAGTTGGTCTTGAAGAAAAATTACACAATCGGCCTAATCAGCTTTCGGGAGGTCAGCAGCAAAGAGTGGCGATCGCCAGAGCGATGGTGACAGAGCCAACCATTCTACTAGCTGATGAACCAACTGGAGCATTGGATCAAAAAACAGGTTATCAAATAATGGAGCTCTTTCATGAGATTCACCAAGAAGGAAAGACCATTATTATGATTACTCATGATATTGAAATAGCTAATCATGCGAGCAGAATTGTAAATATTTTAGACGGAAACCTTAGAGAGGAGTTCGCACATGTTTAAGGAAAATATCAAGATGGCATGGATGAATCTGATCCATAATAAAATGCGTTCCTTTTTAACGATGCTGGGGATTGTTATAGGTGTGGCTTCGATTATAGCTTTAATTACTATCGTTGAAGGCGCAATGAACGGAATGACGAGTGAATTCTCCTCGTTTGGGACGGATAAAATAACCATTCAGGCAATGGGGACACCACTCAAGAAGGGGCTAGTGGACAGTGACATACAAAGCCTTACAAAAATTGATCAAGTAGCAGGAGTATCTCCAACCCTTTCTGGAAAAACAACAGTCGTTTATAACGGGAAGGAGAAAAAGGATGTTACGGTACAAGGTAAAAATGATGTGTATTTTTCAAAGACAAAGGATTTAATAGAAACCGGCAGAGGTCTTAATATTCTTGACATCCAAAATAAGAATCAAGTTTGTCTCATTGGTTCTAATATTGCAGGCGATTTGTTTTGGGAAGAAGATCCGATTAATAAAAAGCTTCTTATAGCTGGTGTGACATATACCGTGGTAGGGACATTACAGAAGTCGAATAGTTTTTCAGATTCCTCAAATAATGATGCGGTCATTATTCCTTATACCACCTCAATGGGGTTACTTGGCACTGGATATATGTCAAATGTAGATGTGTATATGAGCAATGCCAATGAATCCGAAAAAATAACGGAGGATATCGAATCGATCCTAAACCAGGCGTTCAATTATAAAGATAACAGTTTCACGGTCATGAATATGCAAGATATGATTTCATCGTTTAAAAAGATTACAACGATGTTATCCCTTATGCTAGGAGGGATTGCATCAATATCATTGGTTGTTGGTGGAATTGGAATTATGAATATGATGCTTGTTTCCGTAACGGAAAGAACGACAGAAATAGGTTTAAGAAAGGCTCTTGGGGCAGAGCCTAAACAAATACAACAGCAATTTCTCCTCGAGGCAGTTTTCCTTTCCCTTTTTGGAGGTACTATCGGCTTATTGCTAGGAGCATTAATCGCATTTGGTGTTTGCACGTTAATAGGTGCCAGTTTTGCACTTTCAGCGACAACTATATTATTAGCCTTTGGGTTTTCAGCAGCAATTGGTATTATTTTTGGAATTGCACCAGCAAGAAAAGCTTCAAAACTTAACCCGATTGACGCTTTGCGTAGTATTTAAAGGATAAACTATTTTTTTGCATCCATTTAAGACGAGAAAAAGTGCTTGCATCCCGTAGAAATTTGACCAAAGACAATTCATCTGCGGGACTAAAAACAAAGCAATATAGCATTAGGAAAGATTGTAAGTCATGGTACCTTAATGATTTTATAGGAAAGCGGATAATAGGGGCTTCACGGGAGAAAAATATAGAAACCCGCAAAATGGAAAAGTGTATACCTTTGAAAAATGATCATTAGAAGCAAATAATCGAATGGTAAACACATCTGAATGCAAATAACAGAAATATTTTTTGAAGAGTATGGTGAGAGGTTCTAATGGGGCAGTTTAAAAATAAACATAATTTGTATTGGACTTATCAAAGATGCATTGGAGAAAATTCAGTAACAATGTCTTTTTTTACATTTACCTTAAGAATAAAAACGATAATAGAGGAAAGGGGGATATGTGTATGGTTGAAAGAGGTAAGACAAATAGCAAATCAGTAATTTCCTTAACGCTTGGAATTCTCTCCATTGTAATACCTTTTATTGGAGTAATACTTGGTATTATCGGAATAGTATTTTCAAGAATAGGAATAAAAGAAATTAAGGAGACGAATGAAAATGGAAGGGGACTTGCAACGTCCGGGTTTATTTGTAGCATTATTGGGATTGTCATTCATCTGCTTTGGATTTTATTTGCTATTCTTTCTATCTATATGTTTACCAACGTAGAGTACGAATTACAATTTATTTCAGTTTCATTTAACTAATGGTATCTTACGAAAATAAGTATTATGTACCATATTGAATAAAAATAGCACGATTATACTTAAGGAAGTATTAGGATAATCATTTTTTCTATTAAAGGATATTGAAAGGATATTGAAAGGATATAATGATGCAGCATAACTTTTGTATCCTATTTAAGTGTATTGTTATTTGAGAAATAAGTTATGAGCAAAAGTTTAATTATATTTAATGAAAAAAATCTATTGACCTTATTAAAGAATAATAGTAATGTAATAAATGTCGTTAAGAGTTACCAACATATTAAACTTCTAATCATTAAAATGTTGTTGACAAAATAGTTTGATGTCAGTATAATTAGTTACTGTCGCTGATAAGAAAAATTATTTCAAAAAAGTAATTGACGACAGAAGAAAAAAATGATAGGATATAATCCTGTCACAAAAAAATAGTTCTTTGAAAACTAAACAAAACAGAAACGTCAACGTTAATTATAGTCTTTTATTTAAGACATTTTATGAGCAATCAAACATCTTTTTGGAGAGTTTGATCCTGGCTCAGGACGAACGCTGGCGGCGTGCCTAATACATGCAAGTCGAGCGGACTTTTAAAAGCTTGCTTTTAAAAGTTAGCGGCGGACGGGTGAGTAACACGTGGGTAACCTGCCTGTAAGACTGGGATAACTCCGGGAAACCGGGGCTAATACCGGATAACTTCTTTCCTCGCATGAGGAAAGATTGAAAGATGGCTTCGGCTATCACTTACAGATGGACCCGCGGCGCATTAGCTAGTTGGTGAGGTAACGGCTCACCAAGGCGACGATGCGTAGCCGACCTGAGAGGGTGATCGGCCACACTGGGACTGAGACACGGCCCAGACTCCTACGGGAGGCAGCAGTAGGGAATCTTCCGCAATGGACGAAAGTCTGACGGAGCAACGCCGCGTGAGTGATGAAGGTTTTCGGATCGTAAAACTCTGTTGTTAGGGAAGAACAAGTATCGTTCGAATAGGGCGGTACCTTGACGGTACCTAACCAGAAAGCCACGGCTAACTACGTGCCAGCAGCCGCGGTAATACGTAGGTGGCAAGCGTTGTCCGGAATTATTGGGCGTAAAGCGCGCGCAGGCGGTTTCTTAAGTCTGATGTGAAAGCCCACGGCTCAACCGTGGAGGGTCATTGGAAACTGGGAGACTTGAGTGCAGAAGAGGAGAGTGGAATTCCACGTGTAGCGGTGAAATGCGTAGAGATGTGGAGGAACACCAGTGGCGAAGGCGACTCTCTGGTCTGTAACTGACGCTGAGGCGCGAAAGCGTGGGGAGCGAACAGGATTAGATACCCTGGTAGTCCACGCCGTAAACGATGAGTGCTAAGTGTTAGAGGGTTTCCGCCCTTTAGTGCTGCAGCTAACGCATTAAGCACTCCGCCTGGGGAGTACGGCCGCAAGGCTGAAACTCAAAGGAATTGACGGGGGCCCGCACAAGCGGTGGAGCATGTGGTTTAATTCGAAGCAACGCGAAGAACCTTACCAGGTCTTGACATCCTCTGACAACCCTAGAGATAGGGCGTTCCCCTTCGGGGGACAGAGTGACAGGTGGTGCATGGTTGTCGTCAGCTCGTGTCGTGAGATGTTGGGTTAAGTCCCGCAACGAGCGCAACCCTTGACCTTAGTTGCCAGCATTCAGTTGGGCACTCTAAGGTGACTGCCGGTGACAAACCGGAGGAAGGTGGGGATGACGTCAAATCATCATGCCCCTTATGACCTGGGCTACACACGTGCTACAATGGATGGTACAAAGGGCTGCGAGACCGCGAGGTTAAGCCAATCCCATAAAACCATTCTCAGTTCGGATTGCAGGCTGCAACTCGCCTGCATGAAGCCGGAATCGCTAGTAATCGCGGATCAGCATGCCGCGGTGAATACGTTCCCGGGCCTTGTACACACCGCCCGTCACACCACGAGAGTTTGTAACACCCGAAGTCGGTGAGGTAACCTTTTGGAGCCAGCCGCCGAAGGTGGGACAGATGATTGGGGTGAAGTCGTAACAAGGTAGCCGTATCGGAAGGTGCGGCTGGATCACCTCCTTTCTAAGGATAATGGAAAACCACTTACGTGGTTATAAGAAGACGTTTTTAAGTTCTGTTCAGTTTTGGATGATCAATTCATCCAGGATAATTTGTTCCTTGAAAACTAGATACTGATAGAAGAAACCAAGTAAAACCGAGAATCGCCACTTTATGGATTTATCCATTTTAAAGTAGTAATAACCTTATAGGTTAAGTTAGTAAGGGCGCACGGTGGATGCCTTGGCACTAGGAGCCGATGAAGGACGGGACTAACACCGATATGCTTCGGGGAGCTGTAAGCAAGCTTTGATCCGGAGATTTCCGAATGGGGGAACCCACTGCTCGTAATGGAGCAGTATCTTTACCTGAATACATAGGGTAATGAAGGCAGACCCGGGGAACTGAAACATCTAAGTACCCGGAGGAAGAGAAAGCAAACGCGATTTCCTGAGTAGCGGCGAGCGAAACGGAAGAAGCCCAAACCAAGAGGCTTGCCTCTTGGGGTTGTAGGACACTCTATACGGAGTTACAAAGGAACGGAGTAGATGAAGAGGTCTGGAAAGGCCCGTCAAAGAAGGTAACAACCCTGTAGTTGAAACTTCGTTCCCTCCAGAGTGGATCCTGAGTACGGCGGGACACGTGAAATCCCGTCGGAAGCAGGGAGGACCATCTCCCAAGGCTAAATACTCCCTAGTGACCGATAGTGAACCAGTACCGTGAGGGAAAGGTGAAAAGCACCCCGGGAGGGGAGTGAAAGAGAACCTGAAACCGTGTGCCTACAAGTAGTTAGAGCCCGTTAATGGGTGATAGCGTGCCTTTTGTAGAATGAACCGGCGAGTTACGATTTCATGCAAGGTTAAGCTGATGAAGCGGAGCCGCAGCGAAAGCGAGTCTGAATAGGGCGAATAAGTATGAGGTCGTAGACCCGAAACCAGGTGATCTACCCATGTCCAGGGTGAAGGTAAGGTAACACTTACTGGAGGCCCGAACCCACGCACGTTGAAAAGTGCGGGGATGAGGTGTGGGTAGCGGAGAAATTCCAATCGAACTTGGAGATAGCTGGTTCTCTCCGAAATAGCTTTAGGGCTAGCCTCAAGATGAAGAGTATTGGAGGTAGAGCACTGTTTGGACTAGGGGCCCTCATCGGGTTACCGAATTCAGACAAACTCCGAATGCCAAATACTTATGCTTGGGAGTCAGACTGCGAGTGATAAGATCCGTAGTCAAAAGGGAAACAGCCCAGACCACCAGCTAAGGTCCCAAAGTATACGTTAAGTGGAAAAGGATGTGGAGTTGCTTAGACAACCAGGATGTTGGCTTAGAAGCAGCCACCATTTAAAGAGTGCGTAATAGCTCACTGGTCGAGTGACTCTGCGCCGAAAATGTACCGGGGCTAAACGTATCACCGAAGCTGTGGATGGACACCTGACAGGTGTCCGTGGTAGGAGAGCGTTCTAAGGGCGGTGAAGCTAGACCGGAAGGACTAGTGGAGCGCTTAGAAGTGAGAATGCCGGTATGAGTAGCGAAAGAAGGGTGAGAATCCCTTCCACCGAATGCCTAAGGTTTCCTGAGGAAGGCTCGTCCGCTCAGGGTTAGTCGGGACCTAAGCCGAGGCCGAAAGGCGTAGGCGATGGACAACAGGTTGATATTCCTGTACCACCTCTTCACCGTTTGAACGATGGGGGGACGCAGGAGGATAGGGTAAGCGCACTGCTGGTTATGTGCGTCTAAGCAGTTAGGCTGGTTACGAGGCAAATCCCGTAACCGTGAAGGCGGAGCTGTGATAGCGAGGGAAATATAGTACCGAAGTTCCTGATTCCACACTGCCAAGAAAATCCTCTAGTGAGGTGAAAGGTGCCCGTACCGCAAACCGACACAGGTAGGCGAGGAGAGAATCCTAAGGTGAGCGAGAGAACTCTCGTTAAGGAACTCGGCAAAATGACCCCGTAACTTCGGGAGAAGGGGTGCTCTGGTAGGGTGCAAGCCCGAGAGAGCCGCAGTGAATAGGCCCAGGCGACTGTTTAGCAAAAACACAGGTCTCTGCGAAGCCGCAAGGCGAAGTATAGGGGCTGACGCCTGCCCGGTGCTGGAAGGTTAAGAGGAGGGGTTAGCGTAAGCGAAGCTCTGAATTGAAGCCCCAGTAAACGGCGGCCGTAACTATAACGGTCCTAAGGTAGCGAAATTCCTTGTCAGGTAAGTTCTGACCCGCACGAAAGGCGTAACGATCTGGGCACTGTCTCAACGAGAGACTCGGTGAAATTATAGTACCTGTGAAGATGCAGGTTACCCGCGACAGGACGGAAAGACCCCGTGGAGCTTTACTGCAGCCTGATATTGAATTTTGGTACAGCTTGTACAGGATAGGTAGGAGCCTTTGAAGCCGGAGCGCCAGCTTCGGTGGAGGCGTCGGTGGGATACTACCCTGGCTGTATTGAAATTCTAACCCGCACCCCTGATCGGGGTGGGAGACAGTGTCAGGCAGGCAGTTTGACTGGGGCGGTCGCCTCCTAAAGAGTAACGGAGGCGCCCAAAGGTTCCCTCAGAATGGTTGGAAATCATTCGTAGAGTGTAAAGGCACAAGGGAGCTTGACTGCGAGACCTACAAGTCGAGCAGGGACGAAAGTCGGGCTTAGTGATCCGGTGGTTCCGCATGGAAGGGCCATCGCTCAACGGATAAAAGCTACCCCGGGGATAACAGGCTTATCTCCCCCAAGAGTCCACATCGACGGGGAGGTTTGGCACCTCGATGTCGGCTCATCGCATCCTGGGGCTGTAGTCGGTCCCAAGGGTTGGGCTGTTCGCCCATTAAAGCGGTACGCGAGCTGGGTTCAGAACGTCGTGAGACAGTTCGGTCCCTATCCGTCGTGGGCGTAGGAAATTTGAGAGGAGCTGTCCTTAGTACGAGAGGACCGGGATGGACGCACCGCTGGTGTACCAGTTGTCTTGCCAAAGGCATCGCTGGGTAGCTATGTGCGGAAGGGATAAGTGCTGAAAGCATCTAAGCATGAAGCCCCCCTCAAGATGAGATTTCCCATAGCGCAAGCTAGTAAGATCCCTGAAAGATGATCAGGTTGATAGGTTCGAGGTGGAAGTGTGGCGACACATGGAGCTGACGAATACTAATCGATCGAGGACTTAACCAAAATAGAGCGATTCTCTTTACTTCTTCTTCTACAGTATTTAGTTTTGAGGGAACAAACCTCATATAGTCTGGTAATTATGGCGAGAAGGTCACACCCGTTCCCATCCCGAACACGGAAGTTAAGCTTCTCAGCGCCGATGGTAGTTGGGGGCTCTCCCCCTGCAAGAGTAGGACGTTGCCAGGCAAACCCCTTTTGGGGATATTTTTTTCCCTTATTTTAATTGGCCCGTTGGTCAAGCGGTTAAGACACCGCCCTTTCACGGCGGTAACACGGGTTCGAATCCCGTACGGGTCACCATATGGAGGATTAGCTCAGCTGGGAGAGCACCTGCCTTACAAGCAGGGGGTCGGCGGTTCGATCCCGTCATCCTCCACCAAAAAAGTTCTTGACATTCTTTGTTTAGAAGAGTAATATAGAAAAAGTCGTCACTGTTAGTGACTAAGAATTGATCTTTGAAAACTGAACAGAACGAAACGTCAATGTTTTGAAATTTATGAGCTATATCAAACACTTTTTTGGAGAGTTTGATCCTGGCTCAGGACGAACGCTGGCGGCGTGCCTAATACATGCAAGTCGAGCGGACTTTTAAAAGCTTGCTTTTAAAAGTTAGCGGCGGACGGGTGAGTAACACGTGGGTAACCTGCCTGTAAGACTGGGATAACTCCGGGAAACCGGGGCTAATACCGGATAACTTCTTTCCTCGCATGAGGAAAGATTGAAAGATGGCTTCGGCTATCACTTACAGATGGACCCGCGGCGCATTAGCTAGTTGGTGAGGTAACGGCTCACCAAGGCGACGATGCGTAGCCGACCTGAGAGGGTGATCGGCCACACTGGGACTGAGACACGGCCCAGACTCCTACGGGAGGCAGCAGTAGGGAATCTTCCGCAATGGACGAAAGTCTGACGGAGCAACGCCGCGTGAGTGATGAAGGTTTTCGGATCGTAAAACTCTGTTGTTAGGGAAGAACAAGTATCGTTCGAATAGGGCGGTACCTTGACGGTACCTAACCAGAAAGCCACGGCTAACTACGTGCCAGCAGCCGCGGTAATACGTAGGTGGCAAGCGTTGTCCGGAATTATTGGGCGTAAAGCGCGCGCAGGCGGTTTCTTAAGTCTGATGTGAAAGCCCACGGCTCAACCGTGGAGGGTCATTGGAAACTGGGAGACTTGAGTGCAGAAGAGGAGAGTGGAATTCCACGTGTAGCGGTGAAATGCGTAGAGATGTGGAGGAACACCAGTGGCGAAGGCGACTCTCTGGTCTGTAACTGACGCTGAGGCGCGAAAGCGTGGGGAGCGAACAGGATTAGATACCCTGGTAGTCCACGCCGTAAACGATGAGTGCTAAGTGTTAGAGGGTTTCCGCCCTTTAGTGCTGCAGCTAACGCATTAAGCACTCCGCCTGGGGAGTACGGCCGCAAGGCTGAAACTCAAAGGAATTGACGGGGGCCCGCACAAGCGGTGGAGCATGTGGTTTAATTCGAAGCAACGCGAAGAACCTTACCAGGTCTTGACATCCTCTGACAACCCTAGAGATAGGGCGTTCCCCTTCGGGGGACAGAGTGACAGGTGGTGCATGGTTGTCGTCAGCTCGTGTCGTGAGATGTTGGGTTAAGTCCCGCAACGAGCGCAACCCTTGACCTTAGTTGCCAGCATTCAGTTGGGCACTCTAAGGTGACTGCCGGTGACAAACCGGAGGAAGGTGGGGATGACGTCAAATCATCATGCCCCTTATGACCTGGGCTACACACGTGCTACAATGGATGGTACAAAGGGCTGCGAGACCGCGAGGTTAAGCCAATCCCATAAAACCATTCTCAGTTCGGATTGCAGGCTGCAACTCGCCTGCATGAAGCCGGAATCGCTAGTAATCGCGGATCAGCATGCCGCGGTGAATACGTTCCCGGGCCTTGTACACACCGCCCGTCACACCACGAGAGTTTGTAACACCCGAAGTCGGTGAGGTAACCTTTTGGAGCCAGCCGCCGAAGGTGGGACAGATGATTGGGGTGAAGTCGTAACAAGGTAGCCGTATCGGAAGGTGCGGCTGGATCACCTCCTTTCTAAGGATAATGGAAAACCACTTACGTGGTTATAAGAAGACGTTTATAAGTTCTGTTCAGTTTTGGATGATCAATTCATCCAGGATAATTTGTTCCTTGAAAACTAGATACTGATAGAAGAAACCAAGTAAAACCGAGAATCGCCACTTTATGGATTTCATCCATTTTAAAGTAGTAATAACCTTATAGGTTAAGTTAGTAAGGGCGCACGGTGGATGCCTTGGCACTAGGAGCCGATGAAGGACGGGACTAACACCGATATGCTTCGGGGAGCTGTAAGCAAGCTTTGATCCGGAGATTTCCGAATGGGGGAACCCACTGCTCGTAATGGAGCAGTATCTTTACCTGAATACATAGGGTAATGAAGGCAGACCCGGGGAACTGAAACATCTAAGTACCCGGAGGAAGAGAAAGCAAACGCGATTTCCTGAGTAGCGGCGAGCGAAACGGAAGAAGCCCAAACC
The DNA here is from genome assembly GCF_038008735.1 of Margalitia sp. FSL K6-0131. Classification (NCBI taxonomy): domain Bacteria; kingdom Bacillati; phylum Bacillota; class Bacilli; order Caryophanales; family Bacillaceae; genus Heyndrickxia; species Margalitia sp. FSL K6-0131. The sequence continues at coordinate 4,889,873 of NZ_JBBOZS010000001.1, read as the reverse complement.
AAGAGGCTTGCCTCTTGGGGTTGTAGGACACTCTATACGGAGTTACAAAGGAACGGAGTAGATGAAGAGGTCTGGAAAGGCCCGTCAAAGAAGGTAACAACCCTGTAGTTGAAACTTCGTTCCCTCCAGAGTGGATCCTGAGTACGGCGGGACACGTGAAATCCCGTCGGAAGCAGGGAGGACCATCTCCCAAGGCTAAATACTCCCTAGTGACCGATAGTGAACCAGTACCGTGAGGGAAAGGTGAAAAGCACCCCGGGAGGGGAGTGAAAGAGAACCTGAAACCGTGTGCCTACAAGTAGTTAGAGCCCGTTAATGGGTGATAGCGTGCCTTTTGTAGAATGAACCGGCGAGTTACGATTTCATGCAAGGTTAAGCTGATGAAGCGGAGCCGCAGCGAAAGCGAGTCTGAATAGGGCGAATAAGTATGAGGTCGTAGACCCGAAACCAGGTGATCTACCCATGTCCAGGGTGAAGGTAAGGTAACACTTACTGGAGGCCCGAACCCACGCACGTTGAAAAGTGCGGGGATGAGGTGTGGGTAGCGGAGAAATTCCAATCGAACTTGGAGATAGCTGGTTCTCTCCGAAATAGCTTTAGGGCTAGCCTCAAGATGAAGAGTATTGGAGGTAGAGCACTGTTTGGACTAGGGGCCCTCATCGGGTTACCGAATTCAGACAAACTCCGAATGCCAAATACTTATGCTTGGGAGTCAGACTGCGAGTGATAAGATCCGTAGTCAAAAGGGAAACAGCCCAGACCACCAGCTAAGGTCCCAAAGTATACGTTAAGTGGAAAAGGATGTGGAGTTGCTTAGACAACCAGGATGTTGGCTTAGAAGCAGCCACCATTTAAAGAGTGCGTAATAGCTCACTGGTCGAGTGACTCTGCGCCGAAAATGTACCGGGGCTAAACGTATCACCGAAGCTGTGGATGGACACCTGACAGGTGTCCGTGGTAGGAGAGCGTTCTAAGGGCGGTGAAGCTAGACCGGAAGGACTAGTGGAGCGCTTAGAAGTGAGAATGCCGGTATGAGTAGCGAAAGAAGGGTGAGAATCCCTTCCACCGAATGCCTAAGGTTTCCTGAGGAAGGCTCGTCCGCTCAGGGTTAGTCGGGACCTAAGCCGAGGCCGAAAGGCGTAGGCGATGGACAACAGGTTGATATTCCTGTACCACCTCTTCACCGTTTGAACGATGGGGGGACGCAGGAGGATAGGGTAAGCGCACTGCTGGTTATGTGCGTCTAAGCAGTTAGGCTGGTTACGAGGCAAATCCCGTAACCGTGAAGGCGGAGCTGTGATAGCGAGGGAAATATAGTACCGAAGTTCCTGATTCCACACTGCCAAGAAAATCCTCTAGTGAGGTGAAAGGTGCCCGTACCGCAAACCGACACAGGTAGGCGAGGAGAGAATCCTAAGGTGAGCGAGAGAACTCTCGTTAAGGAACTCGGCAAAATGACCCCGTAACTTCGGGAGAAGGGGTGCTCTGGTAGGGTGCAAGCCCGAGAGAGCCGCAGTGAATAGGCCCAGGCGACTGTTTAGCAAAAACACAGGTCTCTGCGAAGCCGCAAGGCGAAGTATAGGGGCTGACGCCTGCCCGGTGCTGGAAGGTTAAGAGGAGGGGTTAGCGTAAGCGAAGCTCTGAATTGAAGCCCCAGTAAACGGCGGCCGTAACTATAACGGTCCTAAGGTAGCGAAATTCCTTGTCAGGTAAGTTCTGACCCGCACGAAAGGCGTAACGATCTGGGCACTGTCTCAACGAGAGACTCGGTGAAATTATAGTACCTGTGAAGATGCAGGTTACCCGCGACAGGACGGAAAGACCCCGTGGAGCTTTACTGCAGCCTGATATTGAATTTTGGTACAGCTTGTACAGGATAGGTAGGAGCCTTTGAAGCCGGAGCGCCAGCTTCGGTGGAGGCGTCGGTGGGATACTACCCTGGCTGTATTGAAATTCTAACCCGCACCCCTGATCGGGGTGGGAGACAGTGTCAGGCAGGCAGTTTGACTGGGGCGGTCGCCTCCTAAAGAGTAACGGAGGCGCCCAAAGGTTCCCTCAGAATGGTTGGAAATCATTCGTAGAGTGTAAAGGCACAAGGGAGCTTGACTGCGAGACCTACAAGTCGAGCAGGGACGAAAGTCGGGCTTAGTGATCCGGTGGTTCCGCATGGAAGGGCCATCGCTCAACGGATAAAAGCTACCCCGGGGATAACAGGCTTATCTCCCCCAAGAGTCCACATCGACGGGGAGGTTTGGCACCTCGATGTCGGCTCATCGCATCCTGGGGCTGTAGTCGGTCCCAAGGGTTGGGCTGTTCGCCCATTAAAGCGGTACGCGAGCTGGGTTCAGAACGTCGTGAGACAGTTCGGTCCCTATCCGTCGTGGGCGTAGGAAATTTGAGAGGAGCTGTCCTTAGTACGAGAGGACCGGGATGGACGCACCGCTGGTGTACCAGTTGTCTTGCCAAAGGCATCGCTGGGTAGCTATGTGCGGAAGGGATAAGTGCTGAAAGCATCTAAGCATGAAGCCCCCCTCAAGATGAGATTTCCCATAGCGCAAGCTAGTAAGATCCCTGAAAGATGATCAGGTTGATAGGTTCGAGGTGGAAGTGTGGCGACACATGGAGCTGACGAATACTAATCGATCGAGGACTTAACCAAAATAGAGCGATTCTCTTTACTTCTTCTTCTACAGTATTTAGTTTTGAGGGAACAAACCTCATATAGTCTGGTAATTATGGCGAGAAGGTCACACCCGTTCCCATCCCGAACACGGAAGTTAAGCTTCTCAGCGCCGATGGTAGTTGGGGGCTCTCCCCCTGCAAGAGTAGGACGTTGCCAGGCTTACATAATGGAGGATTAGCTCAGCTGGGAGAGCACCTGCCTTACAAGCAGGGGGTCGGCGGTTCGATCCCGTCATCCTCCACCATATAAAATGCCGGCCTAGCTCAATTGGTAGAGCACGCCCGATTAAGCTTCGAAGCGATGCTTCAGCGTACCGATTGAACCACATCTTGAGTAAGCTTTCTGAAATCGGGACGACGGTTATATGCACTAACATATCAGCAGGTTTTATCTTAATAATGCCGGCCTAGCTCAATTGGTAGAGCAACTGACTTGTAATCAGTAGGTTGGGGGTTCAAGTCCTCTGGCCGGCACCATTTCCGAGCCATTAGCTCAGTCGGTAGAGCACGATCGAGTAAGCTACGAAGCGATGCATCAGCGTACAGCTTGAGCTGCTACTTGAATAGGCTTACTGAAAGCTGGACGTCGTAGATGCACTTTGGTAGAAAGCAATATAAAATCCGTTCTTATAACTAAAAATAAGAGCCATTAGCTCAGTCGGTAGAGCATCTGACTTTTAATCAGAGGGTCGAAGGTTCGAGTCCTTCATGGCTCACCATTTTTTAAAGTAAATTAACTTTCCATAACGCGGGTGTGGCGGAATTGGCAGACGCACCAGACTTAGGATCTGGCGCCGCAAGGCGTGGGGGTTCGACTCCCTTCACCCGCATTGATAAAAATTTCTGCGCGGAAGTAGTTCAGTGGTAGAACACCACCTTGCCAAGGTGGGGGTCGCGGGTTCGAATCCCGTCTTCCGCTCCAAATACCCTTTGCCGGGGTGGCGGAACTGGCAGACGCACAGGACTTAAAATCCTGCGGTAGGTGACTACCGTACCGGTTCGATTCCGGTCCTCGGCACCAAGATTTTTTGCGTAGCAAAATAATCTTCCATAATATGCGCCCATAGCTCAATTGGATAGAGCGTTTGACTACGGATCAAAAGGTTAGGGGTTCGACTCCTCTTGGGCGCGCCATAATCAATACAAACGGGAAGTAGCTCAGCTTGGTAGAGCACATGGTTTGGGACCATGGGGTCGCAGGTTCGAATCCTGTCTTCCCGACCACTTAAAAAGGGGCCTTAGCTCAGCTGGGAGAGCGCCTGCTTTGCACGCAGGAGGTCAGCGGTTCGATCCCGCTAGGCTCCATTTCAATTTTTTAAAATGGCGGTGTAGCTCAGCTGGCTAGAGCGTACGGTTCATACCCGTAAGGTCGGGGGTTCGATCCCCTCCGCCGCTATAAAAATATACTTGTGTTTAAGGACCTTTAGCTCAGCTGGTTAGAGCAGACGGCTCATAACCGTCCGGTCGTAGGTTCGAGTCCTACAAGGTCCATATTAATGGAGGAATACCCAAGTCTGGCTGAAGGGATCGGTCTTGAAAACCGACAGGCGGGTTAAACCGCGCGGGGGTTCGAATCCCTCTTCCTCCGCCATTAATAATACATTTTTATCGTCGCGGGGTGGAGCAACGAGCGTTACTTCATCGAATTATCTGCGAGTTGTACCGATTGAGCCGCATCTTGAATAGGCTTTCTGAAATCGGGACAGTCCATTGCGAATTTAGTGCATATGGAAAACTTAATAATTTTTTATCGACGCGGGGTGGAGCAGTCCGGTAGCTCGTCGGGCTCATAACCCGAAGGTCGCAGGTTCAAATCCTGCCCCCGCAATTAAAAGAGTTATTTTCAAGGAAGATTATAAGGAAGTTTATTTTCAATTCTTGAAAAAAACCTGGTCCGGTAGTTCAGCTGGTTAGAATGCCTGCCTGTCACGCAGGAGGTCGCGGGTTCGAGTCCCGTCCGGACCGCCATTTATAATATATAAAATCTGAATAGTTTTTTAATTTGGCTCAGTAGCTCAGTCGGTAGAGCACGTCCGAATAAGCTACGAAGCATTACTTCAGCGTACCAGTCGAGCTGCTACTTGCGTAATCTTTCTGAGACTGGGACGAAGCGACTACAATTTAATTTACAAATAATAAACAATTACGGCTCAGTAGCTCAGTCGGTAGAGCAAAGGACTGAAAATCCTTGTGTCGGCGGTTCGATTCCGTCCTGAGCCACCATTTAGTTAAATATGCCTGCCTAGCTCAATTGGTAGAGCACGATGAATAAACTTCGAAGCAAAAGCATCCAGCGTACAGCTTGAGCCGCTTCTTGATTAGTCTTTCTGAGAGCTGGACGACGGTTATATGCACTAACATATCAGCAGGTTATATCTTAATAATGCCGGCCTAGCTCAATTGGTAGAGCAACTGACTTGTAATCAGTAGGTTGGGGGTTCAAGTCCTCTGGCCGGCACCAGTAGGTTTCGGAGGGGTAGCGAAGTGGCTAAACGCGGCGGACTGTAAATCCGCTCCTTCGGGTTCGGCGGTTCGAATCCGTCCCCCTCCACCATTCTCATAGGGGCATAGTTTAAAGGTAGAACTAAGGTCTCCAAAACCTTCAGTGTGGGTTCGATTCCTACTGCCCCTGCCAATAAGATTATGGCGGCTATGGCGAAGTGGTTAACGCATCGGATTGTGGCTCCGACATTCGTGGGTTCGATTCCCACTAGTCGCCCCATAAAATTGTTAAATAAGATTTATTATTGGGCTATAGCCAAGCGGTAAGGCAACGGACTTTGACTCCGTCACTCGCTGGTTCGAATCCAGCTAGCCCAGCCATCCATCCATATGGCAGCATAGCCAAGTGGTAAGGCAGAGGTCTGCAAAACCTTTATCACCGGTTCAAATCCGGTTGCTGCCTCCAAATAATCTTTGCGGGTGTAGTTTAGTGGTAAAACTACAGCCTTCCAAGCTGTTGTCGTGGGTTCGATTCCCATCACCCGCTCCAAAAAATAAGGGGCCTATAGCTCAGCTGGTTAGAGCGCACGCCTGATAAGCGTGAGGTCGATGGTTCGAGTCCATTTAGGCCCACCAGAGTTTTTTGCAATAGCAAAATAACTTTCAATTATTGTTCCGCAGTAGCTCAGTGGTAGAGCTATCGGCTGTTAACCGATCGGTCGTAGGTTCGAATCCTACCTGCGGAGCCATTTTTTTGGTGGAAAACTCAAATTGATGAAGAGATGCCCGCCGCTACTTTTCATAAGTTGCAGGATTCATTAAAGCTCTCTTTCTCAGTCATTTAAAATATAATAATGCGCCTTTAGCTCAGCTGGATAGAGCAACAGCCTTCTAAGCTGTGGGTCAGAGGTTCGAATCCTCTAAGGCGCGTCCTAATAGAATGACCTAATCCTATATATTGGATTAGGTTTTTTTGGTGCGCCCAGCATGGGTGCAGTCTATAGGGTGAAAGTCCCGAACTGTGAAGGCAGAAGTAGCAGTAGCTAAACGCAAGGGTGTCTGTGGTGACGCAGAATCTGAAGGAAGCGGGCGGCAAATCTCCGGTCTGAGGGACACGAACTTCATATAAGGCTAGGTATCATTGGATGAGTTTGCCAAACAAAACGAAGTCCTTTCTGCCAAAGATGATACAGAGTAAATGAAGCAGATAGATGGGGAGAAAGACTGTACTCTTACCTGGGGAGGTCTGGCTGAAATGCCGAGCACACTCGGTAACTTACTTTGTGAAGGGTAATTGAACAGCCAGAAGTCAGCAGAGGTCATAGTACCTGACTAGCTTAAGATGGTTAGGGAAGGACTGAACATTTAAGGAGAATATACACTAGGCGTTCATTGTTTATGATGATACAGACAATCCAATTGGACTTACTTAAAGGAGGAAGTGGTGAATTCCACAGGGGACTTTAAGAGGGTGGAATAAACAATGGCACAAATAGCACGTATATTCACGTGAAAGGATGTATCGAAATGATGGAACGAATACTGTCACGGGACAATCTACTTTCGGCATTGAAACGTGTCGAAAAGAATAAGGGTAGCCATGGAGTAGATGAAATGCCTGTAAAATCCCTACGAGCGCATATTCTACAAAATTGGCAAGAAATCCGAAATTCAATAAAGGACGGAACCTATGAGCCTATGCCAGTCAGACGAGTCGAAATCCCGAAACCAAATGGCGGCGTTCGTTTATTAGGTATTCCTACCGTGACAGACCGTTTTGTCCAACAAGCGATTGCCCAAATATTAACCCCAATCTATGACCCAACCTTTTCCGAACATAGCTATGGGTTTAGACCCAGAAGAAGGGCACATGATGCCGTTAGGGAAGCAAGGCAATATATAGAAGAGGGCTACAGATGGGTAATAGATATGGACTTAGAAAAGTTCTTCGACAAGGTAAATCACGATATGCTTATGGGACTCCTAGCAAAAAGAGTCAAGGATAAGACGATTCTAAAGTTAATTAGAAAATACTTAGAGTCGGGGATTATGATAAACGGTGTGGAAACTATCAGCGAAGAAGGTGTTCCTCAGGGTGGACCATTAAGTCCACTACTTTCCAATATCATGTTAGATGAATTAGATAAGGAACTAGAGGAAAGAGGACACAAATTTGTCCGCTACGCAGATGATTGTAATATTTACGTAAAAACCAAGAAGGCAGGTTTACGTGTCAAGAGTTCTATCACTACTTTCATTGAAAAGAAGCTTAAACTAAAAGTAAATGAAGAGAAAAGTGCGGTGGACAGACCGTGGAAACGAAAGTTTCTTGGATTCAGCTTCACATCAAACCGTAATCCAAAAATCCGTATCGCAAAAGAAAGTATAAAGAGAGCTAAAAGTAGAATAAAAGAACTAACATCAAGGTCAAAACCCATTCCATTGGAATTGCGTATTGAGAAACTAAATGAATACCTTGTTGGTTGGTGCGGATATTTTGCGCTGGCAGACACGCCAACTCCCTTTAAACAACTGGATGAACATATTCGAAGAAGACTCCGAATGTGCCTTTGGAAACAATGGAAACTACCCAAAACAAAAATTAAAAGGCTCATATCCCTTGGCGTTCCAAGAGAGAAGGCCCATGAATGGGGAAATTCTCGTAAGAAATATTGGCGCATTTCGAATAGTCCTATCTTACACACAACACTAAATCTAAAGTTTTGGAGAAATCAAAAGCTTAAAAGTCTGTTAGATAGATACAACCATTTGCGTCATACTTAAGTGAACCGCCGTATACCGAACGGTACGTACGGTGGTGTGAGAGGTCGGGGGTTAGTCACCCCCTCCTACTCGATTAACTTATGAAAATTGTTATTTAAATTTAGTAGTTTCGCCCCTTCTGCAATCATCAAACATTTAGGTCTTTAAAACTAAAGGGTTTCCGTCATTAAACACGAATAATACTAAAATAAGAACACTTTTAACCTCAAGTAGAATCAACAGCTTTTATCAAGATGTAGATGCTATTAAAAAAGGAGGTTTAATGGTGAAAAGGTATTTTTGGAATATCCTTGTTTCTGTTGATCAATTCTTTAACACTGTTTTCGGAGGTGATCCAGACGAAACGATTTCCTCCAGAATGGGAAAGCATCTTGCCAAGCATGACTGTCCTTTTTGCAATCTAATGTGTAAATTCCTAAACCTGTTCGACAAAGATCATTGTGTAAAATCAATTGAAAAAGATGAAGGGTTACCAATGTAAACAAAAAACTCACTGCAAACAGTTTAAGATTGTTTACAGTGAGTATTTTTTTTCATGCGTTAATAGATTAAGGAAGTCTTTACTATCTCTTTATCAAATATCATTTCGATTTGCTGTTCGTCATCGTTTAAGTTTCCGTATTCTATTGTGTGAACAAGAACATTTTCTTTTATTAGCCCATCATAAAGCTGAAGTTTTTCTTTTATCTTATCTGATGCTGAGATTTTAATGGATATATACATTTCTACAGGTAAGTTCAATTTTTTACGTGTCTCTTGTATAGCTCTAATAAATTCTCTTACATGCCCCTCATCTACCAGTTCAGGAGTCAATTTTATATCTAATAAAACCTTTAACTGATGATCACCTGCGATCACCATGCCAGAGGACATGACTTGTTCTATAGTGACATGTTCCTTCCTTAACACTACCTGTTGACCGTTTAAATTGATTGGAATCTGGCCATTATCAATAAATATTTTCTTTTCCTCATCAGATAGTTGGTCCACATATTGTTTGACTGCATTAACATATTTGCCAAACGCAGTACCTGCCGTTTTAAAATTTACTTTAAAGAGTGATTTTTCATATTGTGTTAACTCTTTCGTAAAGACAACCTCTTTAACATTTAGTTCTTCTTTAATGATGGTTGTATAAGTTTGTAACAGACGTTCATCTTCACCGCACCAAACAATTAACTGTTGTAATGGCTGCTTAACCTTTAAGTTATTAGCATTACGGATGCTGCGTCCTAGTTCAACTATTTTTAGAACTGTTTGCATGTCTGTTTCTAAATCAGATTGAATCACGGAAGTATTCGCTGTTGGATAGTTTTGCAAATGAACACTTTCTTGGTGCAGCTTCAAATGGATATCCTCTGCAATATAAGGGACAAATGGAGCTAATAATCGGCTAATCGTCGTAAGTGCTTCGAATAGGGTGGAATATGCTGCACGTTTATCCTCTGAAAATCCGGATGCCCAAAATCGACTTCTTGATCGCCGTATATACCAATTGCTTAATTCATCGACCAATGCGGCAATTTCCCGTGTTGCTTGGGTAAATTGATATTGTTCCATATATTTATTAACGACTTTAACCGTACTATTCAGTCGTGAAAGTATCCATTTATCCAGAATGGACCTCTTGCCTGTTTTTTGTTCGTCATATACAAAATGATCTATTTTTGCATACATATCATAAAATTTATAGGTATTGTCTAAGGTATCGACCAATTTTGACTTTGCATCCTGCACAATCTTTTTTGAATATCGTTTTGGGTTCCATGGTGAACTATCAACAAGGAAGGACCATCGAAGAGCATCTGCACCATATTCATACATAAGTTCAATCGGATCTAAAGCATTGCCTTTGCTTTTAGACATTTTTTGACCGTGTTCATCCAGGATATGCCCGAGTGACAAAACATTTTTATACGGTGGTTGCCCCGTGTATAATGTGGAAACAGCAAGGAGGCTGTAGAAAAATCCTCTTGTTTGGTCAATTCCTTCGATAACTACATCCGCAGGAAATTGGGATTGAAAAGCTTTTTTATTTTCAAAAGGATAGTGATGCTGCGCAAAAGGCATTGAGCCGCTATCGAACCATACATCAATCACTTCTGGAGTACGCAGCATGGTATTATTACATTTTGGACAAGTGCATTGTACATCGTCAATATATGGTTTATGCAATTCGATATTACCAGATATAGGCTTTGACGCTAGATTTTGCAGTTCCTTGATACTGGCGGGTGCTTCTTCGTGATGACAGTGAGTACATACCCATATATTTAATGGAGTGCCCCAATATCGGTTTCTACTAATATTCCAATCCAACAGATTTTCAAGAAAGCGACCAAATCGACCATCTTTAATATGATCTGGATACCAAATAACTTTACCATTGTTGGTAAGCATTTTATCTTTTAATGCCGACATCTTGATAAACCAACTGTCTGTTGCGTAGTAAAGTAAAGGAGAGTCGCATCTCCAGCAATGGGGATAGCTATGCTCATATTTTTCTTTATGGAAAAGAGTACCTAGTTCAGCAAGCATTTTAATAATCTCAACGTCACAATTTTTCACAAACTTTCCGGCAAGCGTTACAACATCAGGTGTATAGCATCCTCGTTGGTCAACAACATTGACAAAGGAGAGACCGTTTTGTTGAACTAGTTTATAATCATCTTCCCCGTAAGCCGGTGCAATGTGAACAATTCCTGTTCCGCTTTCTTCTGTAACAAAATCAGCTAATACAACAAAATGACCTTTTTCAACCTTTATATAATGAAATGGTGGGTCATAATGTGTACCGGCGAACTCCTTGCCACTATGCTCGCTCAAAATGTTTACCCGATCTCCGAGCACTTTGTTTACTAATGATTTTGCCACAATGTAAATTTCATCTTCCTTTTGGGCACGAACATACGTTAAGGAAGGATTCATTGCTAGGGCAACATTTGCGGGTAATGTCCATGGTGTAGTGGTCCATCCTAAAAAGTATTCATTTTCCGCATCAAGACGTTTAAATTTTACTGTCGCTGATAAATCTTTCACATTTTTATAGCCTTGTGCTACTTCGTGTGTACTTAAAGAGGTTTGACAGCTAGGGCAGTATGGAGATACACGATGACCTTTGTATAATAGTCCATTCTTGTGCACCTTGCTTAAAATGTGCCAGACACTTTCGATATATTCGTTGCTAAGTGTTAGATAAGGACTGTCCATATCCACCCAATAGCCTAATTCTTCTGTGAAGGAGCGCCATATTTTTTCATACGCAAACACGCTCTCCTTACATTTATTGATGAAAGATTCCACCCCATAGCGTTCGATGTCTTGTTTTCCGGAGATGCCAAGCTGCTTTTCCACACCAAGTTCAACAGGAAGACCATGTGTATCCCAACCGGCTTTTCTTTCCACTTGGAATCCCTTCATTGTTTTAAAGCGGGCTACAACATCTTTAATGGTTCGCCCAAAGGCGTGCCCTACATGAGGAAGACCGTTTGCAGTTGGTGGTCCTTCGTAAAAAACAAAAGGCGTTTTGCCTTCTCTTAATTGAATTGATTGTTTAAAAGTATTCGCTTCTGCCCAGAAATCACGGATTTTCTTCTCACGCTGGACAACTGTTTCATTAGAGTTCATCGATATCGCTCCTATTCCATTTTTTAAAAGCACACAAATAACCCCGTCCCAAATGTAAGGGACGGGGTTAACCGCGATACCACCCTAATTCTATTGATCCGCTCAATAGCACTTAGCAACGTACAATCATACGTGTTCCTTGTAACGGTAGACGCCCGGTTAGACTTACTATCTATTTCAGCCTAACTTCTCAGAGAGGATTTTCACGTAACACTCGAACACTGACTTGCACCGAAATGTCAGCTCTCTGTGGATCAAGACGAAACGCTACTTTTTCTCGTCAACGAATTTGTGTGCTTTTATTGTTGTGAATTATAACAAGGGTAAAATGGGATGTCAAACAATTCTTTAAATTTGTGGAAATTTTTTCTCTTAAAAAGGGGCCAAGCTGAATTGTTGTACCAAATATAAATAATAATAATTATCATTTACTATTATTGATAATGATTATAGTTATCACAGTATATAGGAATGATATTAATAATTATTCTCAATTAGAAAATAAAATTCTCAATTAAGGTTGACATTTCAGTTATCTATATGTAGTATATATTATATAATAATTATTATAAATAAGTTGTTTATATATGAAACTATAAATCTATTTTTTGTCAATTCAATAAGGAGGTGTCGTCATGTCACAAGGTCAACTGGCAACAACGAATAACGTAAAGGTTTTAGCTTCTTCTGCTCCAAGATTTGAAAAGATTTTTGTGCATATTGAATTAATTGCAGCCATATTAAGCGGTGTATTAATTGTGACTGCATGGCTGGTGTCAAAATGGAATCATGAATCGGTTTCGATTGCTTTTTATCTTGCAGCTTTTATTATTGGCGGCTATGCTAAAGCAAAAGAAGGTATCGAGGAAACCATTAAAAATAAAGATTTAAATGTCGAGTTGCTCATGTTTTTTGCGGCTATTGGTTCTGCTATTATTGGCTACTGGGCAGAAGGTGCAATGCTCATTTTTATCTTTTCATTAAGCGGGGCACTTGAAACTTATACAACGAATAAAAGTAAAAAGGAAATCTCTTCCTTATTAGAAATACAGCCTGAAACAGCAATCCGTGTTGTGCACGGCCGCGAGGAAAAAGTCCATGTTTCACTGTTGCAGGTAGGGGATATTATTTTAGTCAAACCTGGCGAAAGAGTTCCTGCGGACGGAAAAATTGCACATGGAACTACGACGATTGATGAGTCTACCATCTCTGGCGAATCTATTCCGGTAACAAAAGGAAGCGGTGCGGAAGTTTTTGCAGGAACGATAAACTTGAACGGATCTGTTACCGTAGAAGTGACAAGACATGCAAATGAAACAGTTTTTAATAAAATTATTCAATTAGTACAATCTGCTCAAAGCGAAAAATCACCCTCACAGTTATTTATTGAACGTTTCGAGGGCACATATGTCAAAGTCGTACTCCTCGTTGTTATATTGATGATGTTCATCCCGCATTTCGTATTTGGATGGAACTGGAATACAACATTTTATCGGGCAATGATTTTATTAGTAGTCGCTTCCCCTTGTGCACTTGTTGCCTCTATTATGCCCGCTACTTTATCCGCCATTTCGAATGGTGCGAGAAAGGGAATTTTGTTTAAAGGCGGGGTTCATATTGAAGGATTAAGTCATGTAAAAGCAATTGCCTTTGACAAAACTGGTACTTTAACAAAAGGGAAACCGGAAGTAACAGATATAATTGTTCGTCCTGATCTAAATGAGCAAGATCTGTTACACTATGCCGCATCAATTGAAAATCAATCGAACCATCCATTGGCTATTGCGATTGTTCAATACTGGAAAGCTAAGAATAATGACAGACTCATGCAGCCTGAACAAGTGGAAGATGTACCGGGATGGGGAATGAAAGCCAAGTTAAATAACCAAGAATGGTTGATTGGCAAAAAGGATTTTGTGGGCAGCAAGGAAGCTCATAATTTTGAAAACGGTGTTGCAGAAAAGCTTGAAAATGAAGGGAAAACCGTTGTTTTTGTGAAGGATTCATCCGGAATAGCTGCGGCAATTGCCCTACAGGATATAGTACGCGACGAAACGAAAAATGCGTTATTAGAATTGAAAAATGAAGGAATTCGAACGATTATGCTGACTGGGGATAGCGAAACGACCGCAAAAAACATTGCCGCACAATCACAAATTGACACTTACATTGCGGAATGTTTGCCAGAAACGAAAGTATCGTCTTTAAAAAAGGTAAAAGAACAGTACGGAATGGTGGCCATGGTAGGGGATGGCGTTAACGATGCTCCTGCCCTTGCAACAGCCAATGTTGGGATTGCAATGGGGGAAGGCAGTGACGTAGCAATGGAAACTGCGGATGTCGTCCTGATGAAAAATGATCTTTCTCGGATAGCAGAAGCCATTCGCTTATCGAGAAAAATGAATCGAATTATCAAGCAAAACGTCATTTTTTCTATTAGTGTTATCGTAATCTTAATTGCATCCAACTTCTTTGAATTTCTTAATCTCCCATTAGGGGTTGTTGGGCATGAAGGAAGTACAATATTAGTTATATTGAATAGTTTGAGATGTCTTGGTGGGGATAAAAAGTAAAGTAGTTTTGGAAGCTGGGGTTATTTACTCCAGCTTTTTTGTGGTGCGCCCAGCATGGGTGCAGTCTATAGGGTGAAAGTCCCGAACTGTGAAGGCAGAAGTAGCAGTAGCTAAACGCAAGGGTGTCTGTGGTGACGCAGAATCTGAAGGAAGCGGGCGGCAAATCTCCGGTCTGAGGGACACGAACTTCATATAAGGCTAGGTATCATTGGATGAGTTTGCCAAACAAAACGAAGTCCTTTCTGCCAAAGATGATACAGAGTAAATGAAGCAGATAGATGGGGAGAAAGACTGTACTCTTACCTGGGGAGGTCTGGCTGAAATGCCGAGCACACTCGGTAACTTACTTTGTGAAGGGTAATTGAACAGCCAGAAGTCAGCAGAGGTCATAGTACCTGACTAGCTTAAGATGGTTAGGGAAGGACTGAACATTTAAGGAGAATATACACTAGGCGTTCATTGTTTATGATGATACAGACAATCCAATTGGACTTACTTAAAGGAGGAAGTGGTGAATTCCACAGGGGACTTTAAGAGGGTGGAATAAACAATGGCACAAATAGCACGTATATTCACGTGAAAGGATGTATCGAAATGATGGAACGAATACTGTCACGGGACAATCTACTTTCGGCATTGAAACGTGTCGAAAAGAATAAGGGTAGCCATGGAGTAGATGAAATGCCTGTAAAATCCCTACGAGCGCATATTCTACAAAATTGGCAAGAAATCCGAAATTCAATAAAGGACGGAACCTATGAGCCTATGCCAGTCAGACGAGTCGAAATCCCGAAACCAAATGGCGGCGTTCGTTTATTAGGTATTCCTACCGTGACAGACCGTTTTGTCCAACAAGCGATTGCCCAAATATTAACCCCAATCTATGACCCAACCTTTTCCGAACATAGCTATGGGTTTAGACCCAGAAGAAGGGCACATGATGCCGTTAGGGAAGCAAGGCAATATATAGAAGAGGGCTACAGATGGGTAATAGATATGGACTTAGAAAAGTTCTTCGACAAGGTAAATCACGATATGCTTATGGGACTCCTAGCAAAAAGAGTCAAGGATAAGACGATTCTAAAGTTAATTAGAAAATACTTAGAGTCGGGGATTATGATAAACGGTGTGGAAACTATCAGCGAAGAAGGTGTTCCTCAGGGTGGACCATTAAGTCCACTACTTTCCAATATCATGTTAGATGAATTAGATAAGGAACTAGAGGAAAGAGGACACAAATTTGTCCGCTACGCAGATGATTGTAATATTTACGTAAAAACCAAGAAGGCAGGTTTACGTGTCAAGAGTTCTATCACTACTTTCATTGAAAAGAAGCTTAAACTAAAAGTAAATGAAGAGAAAAGTGCGGTGGACAGACCGTGGAAACGAAAGTTTCTTGGATTCAGCTTCACATCAAACCGTAATCCAAAAATCCGTATCGCAAAAGAAAGTATAAAGAGAGCTAAAAGTAGAATAAAAGAACTAACATCAAGGTCAAAACCCATTCCATTGGAATTGCGTATTGAGAAACTAAATGAATACCTTGTTGGTTGGTGCGGATATTTTGCGCTGGCAGACACGCCAACTCCCTTTAAACAACTGGATGAACATATTCGAAGAAGACTCCGAATGTGCCTTTGGAAACAATGGAAACTACCCAAAACAAAAATTAAAAGGCTCATATCCCTTGGCGTTCCAAGAGAGAAGGCCCATGAATGGGGAAATTCTCGTAAGAAATATTGGCGCATTTCGAATAGTCCTATCTTACACACAACACTAAATCTAAAGTTTTGGAGAAATCAAAAGCTTAAAAGTCTGTTAGATAGATACAACCATTTGCGTCATACTTAAGTGAACCGCCGTATACCGAACGGTACGTACGGTGGTGTGAGAGGTCGGGGGTTAGTCACCCCCTCCTACTCGATTTTGGAATTGGTTTTACTAAATGATTTAAAAGAATGGGGAACTAAATTTTTTAGATTGAAACTCAGAAAAATTGTGGGGAAGGAACGAAAAACTGGAATACAGGTTTTCGTTCCTTCCGATAAGGAATATGAAAATGATATAGAGAAACAAGAATTAATTTAAATTGAAAAAAATTCATTTTAGCAATAGAGGGTTTTAAAAGCACAAACACGAATGTTAGTAAAATAGAAAACTTGCAATACTATTCTAGGTTTCAATCCAACATTACCAATTATTAAATGGAACCATGGATGAAGCTGTCATCATGGCTTTAATGCAATAAGTAAATATTGAAAATACAGGAGGATGAATTCGTTGGGGAAAAGATCTTTAAAGATAAGTGCTTTGCCAGGATATGAGGAAGAAATCGGTCGAATGTTATGGTGTTTAGAAGATGTTAGGCGCACCCTTATTGCTGAAATGAAGGGAATCAGTCGAGAATTACTTGATACGAAAATCGATGGGAGACAAACCATTGGCTCCCTTTTATACCATATTGCCTTGATTGAGGCGGACTGGTTATATGTTGAAGTTCTCGGTTCTGACTGGGATCCTGAAATACAATCGTTATTTCCGGAAGAACACCGCTCCGAAGACGGATCATTGGCGCATGTAGAGGGACAAAGTATTCAGGAGCATTTCAATCGTCTTAATAAGGTGCGTGAAGTTTTCCTTTCACACTTTCGTTCAATGGATCTAGCAGATTGGCGCAAACCGAGGGTGTTGGAACAATATGACGTCACACCTGAATGGGTTGTGTACCATTTGATTGAACATGAAGCACATCATAGAGGACAGATTTTCCAATTGTTAAGACAATTACGGAATGAATAAAAGTAACAAAGGAAATTAAAACAAAACAGATAAATTAAGACGGGTAAATGCTCGTCTTTTCTTTTTCTAATAGACTTAAAGGAACATTGTTCTCATAAATATAGTTTGGTAATAAAAAACTATAAAAATCAAAAAAAAACTTTTTTGGATGGAAAAAATTCCAATTGAAAGCAGGAGGATCCTCACTATTTGTCGAATGGAGTAAAAACCAATGTAGATATTTGGAGGTTCGGAATGTCTAATTCCACAATACATAAATTCAATGTAACAAAAAGGTAAAAGGAATTTTTTGCAGATAAGGATCCTTCAAAATTATTAAAGGGGATGTAAGGTTGAAACGTTTTCTTTGGGCATCATATGGAATGTACTTCTTAGGTGGCATGACGAGTGTATTTTTTGGTGCAATTCTTCCTGAGTTGCTTTCCTATTATCACATTTCCTATACATCAGGCGGGTTATTAATCCTACTTCAATCGATTGGGTTTATCTTGGGAGTACCTCTTGCTGCAAGTTGTATGAACAGATACAGTTATAGAGTTGTTCTTACTGGTGCCGCACTTACTGTTGTTCTGGCACAACTGGGTATTTTATTTTTACCAACCTATTCTTGGCTTGCAGTCTTCGTAATATTAAACGGAATTGGTGCATCAAGTCTTGAGACTGCAGTTGCCTCGTATGTTATGGAACTTTTTGTTGGGAGAAGAGCCATCTATATGAGCCGCTTGGAGGTGGCATTCGGTTTGGGAGCTCTTTGTATGCCAGCAATCGAAAGTGTTCTCATTGCACTAGACTGGTGGAGGTTTTCTGCATTAATTGTCAGCGGATTCGCTTTGTTTCTGGCCATTGTTTGGCAAACAGTGTCCATCTCGCTAAAACCTACGGAGGATGAGGAGGGTGATATGGATGCACCAATGGCAAAGGCACCTGTTTTCAAGAGGAAAATTTCCAAATACACCATCCTTATGCTGTTTCTGTTGATGATATTTGTTTATGTTGGGATTGAAGGGAGTCTGAACAGTTTCCTTCCGACTATTTTTACGGTTAATATGAATTCCACCTCCTATATTGCCTCGCTCAGTACAACGTTTTTTTGGATTGCTATGCTTTGCGGGCGCCTTATGATTGGATGGATTGTACGACGCGTAAGCTACGAACGGTATTTGTTAGGCAGCATTTTAATGGGAATCCTTTTCATCTTCCTCATGACAAGATTTAATACTATTGGAGTCTCTTACATACTAGTATTTGGGCTTGGATTAGGGATGAGCGCGCTCTATAGCATTACGATGGTTTATGCAAATCATACATTTCCTGGAATGGAGAGGATAGTAACTAGCGCAGTTACTGCATTTGCTGGAATCGGAGGGGCGGTTTTCCCATTTCTGCTGGGATATATGATGGACCATTATCATCCTAGTCAGGTAATGCTAATAATGGTTGTTTTTTTCTTATTGTTATTTCTACTGTTCGCACTTATTTCTATGAGTTTACGAATCATGCGTAATCGAAGGCCAGCTAGAGATGTGTAGAGATTATTAATTGCTTTTAACTGTATAAAACAAAAGAATGGAATTTGGAAATGGACACTTTCATTAGACCCGCATTAAAATATGCAGGCTAATTTAATGAAAGTGCCTATTTTTCTATTATTCAAACCGCCCCTTCTGATCCAATGAAGTGCTGCCTCTCCTTTTACTCAAAACCTGTACTTTTTTAACATTTTTCATGTTTTCCACACATGAATATGTACACGCGACTAACATAAATATGCCTCATTTCTTCGCCGTATTTACTCCCTAAAAACTTCACTGCCCCCATAAAAATATTTTATTTACGAATGACTATAAATAGTGTGAGTAATGTTTAATTAATAAAATATAATTCTTTAACATAGGAGAGTTTAAATATGTCAGAAGAATCGTATCGTTATCGCCATGAACGTAAACAAGCGGAAAAGGCAAAACAAAAACAGGAAAGAAGAAATAAATCAAAGAAAAAAGCATCCTTGTTGAAAAAAGTAATTATTGCTTGTTTTCTTCTTGCTGTGGTTTCTGTTGGAATAGGCACCGCTGCATTGGCTAAAATGATGAAGGAAACGCCAAAATTAGATCCTTCGAAACTAGTAGTCCCGCTTTCTACTAAATTTTACGATAAGGATGGTAATTTTCTTTACGAATATGGGAAAGAAAGGCGAACGGAAATTACGTATTCCCAAGTTCCTAAAATGTTGGAAGAGGCATTCATAGCCACAGAGGATACCCGTTTTTATGAACACCATGGGGTTGATATAAAAGGAACAGCCAGAGCCATATTGGAGAATCTTACTGGGCATTTTGGTTCGCAAGGCGGGAGTACGATTACTCAGCAAGTGATTAAAAATTCCTTTTTGACTCCTGAAAAAACAATCAAGCGAAAAGTACAGGAATGGGACTTAGCCTATCAATTGGAGAAAAAGTATTCGAAACAACAAATATTAATGATGTATCTGAATAAAATCTACCTTGGAGATGGAGCTTATGGTGTGGCTGCTGCTGCAAAGACCTATTACGGAGTCGATTCCGATCATTTAAAACAATTGACACTTCCAGAGATCGCGATGTTAGCGGGGTTGCCGCAAAGTCCGAGTAATTACGATCCAACTATCCCGGGGAACAGGGAAGAAGCTACGAATCGCCGTAATGTCGTCCTAAGCGCTATGAATAAGCAAGGATATATTACTAAAAAGCAAATGAATGAGGCGAAAAAAGTTCCAGTTACAGCAGGACTTTTGCCGAAAAGGAAAAACCAAGGCATGCCGTATGAAGCGTTTTTGGATGCTGTTGTAAAAGAAGTGGAAGGGAAACTAAAGAATGTAGACATCACTTCGGATGGATTATCTATATACACAACTTTAGATACAAAAGCACAAGATTATGCGGATAAAATGATGAACACTAATACAATTATTTCTTATCCGAATGATCGTTTTCAGGGAGCGTTTGTATTTTTAGATACAAAAACGGGAGAAGTACGGGCAATTGGAAGCGGCAGAAATGATTATAAAGCATCCTTTAAAGGAAATAACTTTGCAATTGATATTAGCCGTCAACCTGGATCTTCTTTTAAGCCAATTTTTGATTATGGTCCGGCTATTGAAAATTTAAAATGGTCTACAGCGCATCAAATTAATGATCAACCAACGACGTATACAACTGGTCAGCAAATTTCAAACTGGGATCATCAATATCATGGGAATTTATCTATAAGGAAAGCACTTCAGTGGTCTTACAATATTCCTGCTCTCCTAACACTTCGTGATGTGGGGATGACAAAGGCACAAAATTTTGCGGAAAAACTGGGTATTGCCTTTAAGGATAATACCGTTTACGAATCATATGCAATTGGAAGTAATACGGTAAATCCGCTAGAGATGGCAGGGGCATACAGTGCGTTTGGAAATAACGGAATATATAATACACCTCATTTTGTCCAAAAGGTTGTTTTTCCTGATGGGAAGGTGGTAAATTTTAACCCTAAACCGGAAATTGCCATGCAAGATTACACCGCCTATCTTGTAACAGATATGCTAAGGACAGTTGTAAAATCCGGTACCGGAACAACAGCTAATATTCCTGGGTTAGATGTTGCTGGAAAAACGGGGACAACCAATTTTGATGATAAAACAATTGCAAAATACGGGTATCCGTCCAATGCGACAAATGATAGCTGGATGGTTGGATATACACCACAATATACAATGGCGGTATGGACTGGATATGCGAAAAATGGTCCAGGCAATTATATGATGGGAGATACTACTAAAGTCTCTCAGTTAATGTTTAAAAATATGATGCAAGCATTCGGCACCGATAGAAGCAGTTTTAAGCAACCTAATGATGTGTTTAGAGAAAATAATGAATTATACATTAAAGGTGGAGAGTATGTTCCGCCTCCAGTCCCTCAAAAAACGAATAATAAAAAACAAAAAGATGAAAAGAAAAAAGAAAATAAACATAAACATGAAGGGCCAAAGCCTAAACATGGACCAAAACCTAATCACGGACCCAAACCGAAACATGGTCCAAAGCATAAAGATAATAAGGGTAAACATTAATATTAATTTTTAGCTTGTTCGGTTGTTTTTATAAGGTAAGTGCTTTATAGATAGAAAATTAATGTTAGGAAAGGGGGATTAGAAATGGCATGTGGTTTCTTTTAGTCCTTCTTATTATCCTTTTAATCTTTTTAGTTATTAGCTTACTTATTGTTTGGAAACGAAGAAAAAACAAAAAATACTTCCCCGTTCCCACAAAGTGAAATGTTAAGCAGGGGGCAGTCCCATAATAGGATGGGGATATATGACCGTTGATTTAGCCAACATGAAGTTGGCTTTTTTTTATGGTTTACTAGGAAATATTAAATTGTGAACTATTAAGTCTTTTTAGTACCCTAGGATCTTATGATTTTTTCTTATTTTATACTTACGTCAAATTTTCGAAAGTGGTGTTGTCTTATACAGGTATTCAAAAGGCCAATTTCCAGTAAAAACCGTGTTAAGATATCCTTTATAAGCGTTCAAAGACCAACTTCAAGCAGAATCCGTATCCAGATGTCCTTTATAAGCGTTCAAAAGACCCACTTCTAGTAATAACCTATTCAACATGTCCTTTACAAGCTACTAAAACAGCCATAGCATTCAAAATCCTATAGTACTTTTAAACATTATCAATCTCTTGCTAATAAGACTATTTTTTTTATGAAATAAATGGAAAGGTAACTTGTAAAAATTCAAATATTTCAGATATAATCAGTAGTGAAGTTTAGAAGGATCATAGAATGCGAGGCGAGTAGCATTGATAGTCCAAAATATAGACGGTATAAACTATGAGTTGCAGGAACCCTTTGATATGTCCTTTTTATCATCATACGGGAAAGTCTTTCGGGTTTTTGATAAACAGGATTCCGGCTGTATTTGTTTTGGAGTGCAAAATAAAGGCAAAAAGTTATTTGTAAAATTTGCTGGTGCTAAACCAGTTCGATTTAAAGGAGCTCCACAGGATGCAATATCAGGGCTAAAAGCTGCCTGTAAGGTATATGAGGATTTAAGACATAAAAATTTGGTGTTCTTTATCAAGGGTGAGAATATAGGTAATGGTTATGCAACCATCTTTGAATGGACAGATGCTGAATGTATGGGCAAA
Organism: Margalitia sp. FSL K6-0131; assembly: GCF_038008735.1. Classification (NCBI taxonomy): domain Bacteria; kingdom Bacillati; phylum Bacillota; class Bacilli; order Caryophanales; family Bacillaceae; genus Heyndrickxia; species Margalitia sp. FSL K6-0131. The sequence goes on along the minus strand of NZ_JBBOZS010000001.1, from coordinate 4,867,786 downwards.
CAATATGATGCAAGGGATAAGTTTTTTGAATTGCCGGTTGATGATAGGATACATATATTTAAAGAAATTCTTGTCTTTCATCAATTTGTATCTGAGAAGGGTTATGTCGCTATAGATTTCTATGATGGTAGCATCATGTACGATTTTACTAACAAGAAGACAATTATCTGCGATATTGATTCTTATTCAAAGATGCCTTACATAAATTCTATGGGGAGAATGTGGGGATCATCGAGATTCATGTCTCCGGAAGAATTTGAAAAAAATGCTGTTATCGATGAGGTTACCAATGTTTATTTGATGGGGGCAACGGCATTTGCATTATTAGGAGATGCAGCAGAAAAAACTTTTCAAAAATGGAATGCAGACAAGGTGTTATTTGAGGTTGCAAAGAAAGCGGTAAGTAATGATAGATCAAATCGATATCAATCGATAGAAGAATTCATTGCGGAATGGACTCGCGCAAAGAACGGGAAATTCCACAGATTATAAAAAATAATATTAATGAAGAGGTGACTAAGGTGATTGTAGTAACAACAGAAAATATTTCAGGCTATAAAATTGTAGAAGTAAAAGGCCCGGTATTCGGACTGATCGTAAGAAGCAGGGGACTTGGAGGTGATATTGCGGCCGGCTTAAAATCCCTTGTAGGCGGAGAAATTAAACAATATACTGCGATGTTGGAGGATTCAAGAAAAGAAGCTTTAGACCGCATGATTATCAATGCCAACCAAATGGGTGCAAATGCAATCATCATGATGCGGTTTGATTCCGGTGAAATTGGTAAAAACATGAGTGAAATCGTCGCATATGGAACAGCGGTCGTGGTAGAACAGCTACAATGAAATACATCGCAGGGATTTATGCAATAGAAATTATTGCAGTAATTATTTGCATTTTACTAGGTTATTTTATTTACGATAAAAGATTTAAGCGGAATCACGGAGCAAAGGTTCCTCCCGGTTTCAAGGCAACCGAGGAAGTAAATATTGACCCTGTGACTGGAGAAAAAACTAGGGTTTATTATAATGAGAAAACTGGGGAACGGTTTTATCGACAGGAAAAGTAGTATTCAAGGAAGAAATAGCTAGAGGAGTTGAAGCGATGAAGAGGCTAGTAATTATTACAGTGGGTAAAACTCATTCTGGAAAAACAACATTTGCAAATGCTTTAGAAAAACAGTTAAGTAACTCATTTGTTATGGACCAAGATAACCATGCTGAATTTATTAATAAATATTATAAGAACTTACAACCAAAACAAGGACCGAATACTCTTAAGCATTCTCTCTCAAAGCTAATTGTCAATTATGCCAAAGAACATACAGATTTTCACTTTATTATTTGCAACTCAAACCGAAGTAGAAAAGGACGATTGTATTTGCTTGAAGAGTTGTTTAATACTGAAGAGTTTGTCCGTATCCTGGTTCATTTTGATATTCCCGACCATGTTCTTCAAAAAAGAATTACTCAAAGTCAAAGAAGTACGAATATATTTAGGGGGGCATATACAAATTTTGAAGAAGTGCTTATACGGCAACAGGCTGAATCTTTAAAAGAAGATGTAGTTGATCCAATTGAAGGTGAAGCGGACTGTTTATTTGTAATTAAAAATAACGAAGAAGTTAATTCCGTTATTCAAAAAATTGTTCGTATTGCTGAAATTTATTAAGCTAATGGGACTAAAGCATCTAAGGAAGGAGTCTGAAATGAAGAAGTTAAACAACTATTATTCTTTTGTATTTCTATCATTGTCTCTATTATTAGTGATTTTAATGAAAATAAGATATGTCTTTATATGGAATTCATTTAGGTATATCTTCTTTTGGGTTAATAACCTAGGTCCTGCATGTCTTCTTCTGTTTTTAGGAATTGTAACTTTATTTTTAATCAAAAAACCTAAGATACGATGGATTGCATTAATTGGTAATGCAGCCATCTTATTGTTCGTTTTAGGTTACACAGCTTTGATGGTAATATTAATAAATAATAATCCTAATCCAAAGTAATAAGCATGTAATTTTTTTGTCCATCTAAAACCAGGAAAGTTTCTTGGGGAGATAAGGGTGCTTTTCTTGATTATATGGAGTCTTCGTTGTTGTGAGAAATGAAAGCACCCATTGAAATAAAACCAATGATTATTTGAGACCAAGCTTCACTGATAGATTCAGTTTTTCTTTAAACTCCCCAGATTGATTCAGATTTAGTAATGCTTCTCTAAGTTCCCTCTCAAACAGCACAATATTATCGCCAAGAAATCGTTTTGAGCCATAGGAGGTAGAATAAAGGTTTCCGAGTATGGAATCAATCGTCCATGTTATTTCATATGTAGGTAAATGGTGAATTTCTAAGTTAAAGTTTGAATTGGATAATACTTCTTCATGGCTCATGGTAGGGTGTGTATAGATGCTATTTCCAGCCCTTCTATCTTGTCCATACCATTTTTCTATTACCTTATTTAGTCGATTTTGCCATGGTTCCAGCTTTTTCTCAGGTTCATAATTATCTATAATCGCAACACCGCCGCTATCCGTAACCATTTCGTATAATTCTTCTAAAATCTTAGAACGGTCCATCCAATGGAATGCTTTTGCTATTGTTACTAGGTGAAACTTCTCGTTTTGTTCTTGTTTATATTTTTCTAATGTTCCGATATACCAATCTATATTACCGATTCTTATCTCTTGATGGACACGCCTAGCTTCCTCAATCATTTCTGATTCCCTGTCGATTCCAACGATTTTTTTACACCAATCGGAAAATCTAATTGTCAGATGCCCTGTACCACATCCTAAATCAAGCAGCTGTTGCTCTCCATTTAAAGAAAATTTATCGACCAGGTATCTAATAAGAGAAGAAGGATATATTGGTCTGTATTTTGAATAATATGGTGCTGCACCTTTAAATAATTCATTACCGTATTTGTTCAAGTTTCTGTCCCCCTATATTGCAGCTTATGTTCAAAAAGCCGGATTTTTATCTCATTAATCATGAAGAACACCCTGCATAAGCTAGGACATCTATATTTCCGCTTTAAATTGATATTCTGTATGATTAATCATTAGTCCTTCTTTTGGCAATACCTATAATATCTCTTTACAAAATTCATCTAAATTGTTATCATAGGAAAAATTTATTTGATATTTGCGATGAAGAGAAGAGTAGATAAAATCCATTCTTTACAGAGAGCTCCGGTTGCTGAAAAGGAGTAAGATTGATTTATTGAACCAAGCCTCTGAGCATCACATTGGAACTATTCATAGGGATAGTGTGACGGGAGCTCCTGTTATAGAGCTAGGGTATAAGTATTGTTTTTGAATACCGTACCTGAAGAGGTTAATATGGCGACATATTAATAAACTGGGGTGGCACCGCGATACAAATCTCGCCCCAAGGCTTTTAGTGGTCTTGGGGGTGGGATTTTTTTGTTTTAGAAACTTACAGTGTTAGGTCTTTAGTGCTGAAATGAGCTATTCCATGCTAACTTGGGTCCGTTTGCAGCAAAACTCGGTCCATTTGGAGAGAACTTCGGGCCATTCAGTGAAGATTTCGGTCCGTTAAAAAATTTATGAAGGAGGATTTAAAAATGGGTGAAGAAAATGGGCTATTTTTCAATAACTACATTGATAAGCTAATGGAAGAGGATATAAAGAATCAGGCATTTAAAAGAGAAATTTGTACCAGGTTTCCTCCTGAACCAAATGGATACCTTCATATTGGGAATGCATATGCCATTCATATGAACTATATGATGGCAAGAAAATATAATGGAAATTTTAATCTTCGTTTTGATGATACAAATCCTTTAAAAGAAGACAGCGAGTATGTAAAGGCAATTATTGAAGATATTAATTGGCTGGGCTATTCCCCTGATCAGCGAATATTTTACGGTTCTGACTATACAAAGGAAATTTTTAATGCAGCTATTCAATTAATAAAAAAGGGTAAGGCATATGTTTGTGAGTTATCACCGGAAGAGATGACAGAATACAGGGGGACTTTAACAGAACCTGGAAGAAACAGTCCTTATAGAAATCGATCTGTGGAGGAAAACTTGGATTTATTTTTGAAAATGAAAAACGGTGAATTTCCAACGGGTTCTATGGTATTGCGTGCGATAATAGATATGGCTTCACCAAATATGAATTTTAGAGATCCAGTCCTTTACAGAATCATTCACGCAGCCCATTATCGAACAGGTAACGAATGGTGTATATACCCAATGTATGATTTTGCTCATCCAATACAAGATGCGATAGAAGGAGTCACTCACTCCTTATGTTCCATCGAGTTCAAGGATCACCGGCCTCTCTATGAGTGGGTTTTAAACGAATTAGAAATCAAGGAGCCGCCTAAACAACGAGAATTTGGCAGAGTTAACTTAACGGGTGTTGTTACAAGTAAGAGATATTTGCGGGAACTAGTAGCGGGCCATTTTGTGGATGGATGGGATGACCCGAGATTACCGACACTACGCGGGTTAAGAAGAAGAGGGATTACACCAGAGAGCATACGAATTTTTGTCCATGAAATGGGTTTTGTTAAACATCGAAGTACTATTGATTATGCTATGCTGGATCAGTCCTTGCGCAGCGACTTAAAACCCAAGGCTAAAACGATTATGGCGGTTTTAAATCCTTTAAAGGTTACGATTACAAATTATGACGAGGCAAAAACAGAATTATTATCTATTGAAAATAATATGGAAAATGCCGCATTGGGGAGCAGAGAGGTTCCTTTTTCAAACGTAATTTACATTGAAAAAGAAGATTTTATGGAGGTACCGACGAAAGGGTTTAAAAGATTGTCTCTACATTCAGAAGTTCGTTTAAAAGGTGCTTATTTCATCAAGTGTAATGAGGTTATAAAAGATGGAAAAACAGGAGAAGTACTAGAACTGCGATGCACCTATGATCCAATGACAAAAAGCGGTACTGGGTTTACAGGAAGAAAGGTGAAAGGAACGATTCACTGGGTTTCTGCTAGTCATGGGGTAAAAGCGGAGGTTCATCTGTTCGATAAATTATTCGAAAATGAAGAGATTGTAAGGGACACCGAAAAAACATGGGAGGAAAAAATTAACCCGAATTCCAAAGTGGTAATGAAGGACTCAATTATTGAACCATCTATTAAAGAGGCCAAAGTGGAAGAGAAATTTCAATTTATTCGCCACGGATATTTTTGTGTTGATAAATATTCAACGGATAAAAAACTTATCTTTAATAGGATAGTTCCATTGAAAGACTCATGGAAAGGGAATAACGGTTAATTGAACCTTCAAAAATATATAGCTGTCAATTTGGCAGCTTTTTTTGTATGCTTATAAAGGAAAATTGTGGTTAATCAGAGAAGTATTAAAAACGTACACAGTGTCCGCTAATTCCTTTAAATGGAGGGATTCATTAAAAATAACGGATTCTATGTCCGCAAGAGATATTCATTTCTCCGGTTTAAAGCCTTTGAGCCCTATTATTTGATAAGAGTTTTACTTTCATAATTGAAATACATACAAAAGGAGGATCATATATTGATAGTTATACTACTAATTGTTGCTGTTTTGGCAGCAATTGCATCTATTGTTGCATGTATTAATACACAAGCAATAGTAAGAGATTTATCGGAAATAAAGGAAAAGCTGGGGATTAAAGAAATTAAAAAGCCATCCTTTTTAGATAAGGATCTGGATAATGATTAATTCTTAGAGTCATATCCGGTCTTTAGAGGATTTACTTATTATACGAGAGGTATCAAAATGAACGGAATAGATTTACTAGATTTTATCGAGAATTGGCATTCCCTTTGCACAAAAGAAAACTTTATTGGTTTAGGATCAACAAGAAAAGTGTATCGATTTAATGAATATGTCATAAAAGTGCATTTAAACCATATTGGATATTTGCAATCTTTAAGAGAACTTGAAATATATCAATATATTAAACAAACTAAGTATGCACATATCTTTTCCCCGGTTTTTTATGTAGATAAAGAAGTATGCATTCAACAATATTATCAGGAAGTTCCAATGTATGATAATCAAACCTTTGACATTCACGAACGCAGTGGTTATTGGACGTTTCCAATCCATTATGATGAATGCATTGAAGTATTGGATAATGAATGGGATGTATTTGATATCAAGGATAGCAGCAATTATGGGATCAATGAAAAGCAGGAGTTAGTATTGATAGATTACGGGATGAGCAAGACATTATATGAGAAGGAATGGGTGCCTGCCGCAGAAAAAGGAGAAGTTCCGCAAATTGAAGTTCATATTTGCAGGGGTTGTGGAACACAAAAAGAAATTCGTATGTATGGGAAAGATGATTCGGATATACGTTGTATTGCTTGTGGAAAAGAATAACTGTGGAAGTTCTCTGGTTTTGTTTCCAGTTGAAGTTATTATATAAAAATGTTCGACTCTCTCTTATGTGGAATTCGGAAATAATTTAAATATTAATGTCTATGTATCTCTGCCTGGTTTCATTACTTTAATTTAAATGAAATATAATCAATATGCCTCCAATGTAAAATCCTTTATTGGAGGCATATTGATTTTAATCCTTTTTTCAGAAGAACTAAGGCTTAGGTCTTAATATTATTTACTTCTTTCGCTCGTTATAAAGTGATATAGGTTATTGATATGATGTAATATATAGGTGTATAAGGTAATATGCGGAAATACTCCATCTGTCTTAACTGAGTATCCTAACTAATAACAAAATAATAATGATTATAGAGAAATCTAAAAAGGAATGGTGGGTAATAGTGAAAAGATTTGTTGTATCGATAGTTATGGTTATTACACTCGTACTTGCTGGATGTGATTCTAGTAATAATTCACAAGGTTCAGAAACAAAACGAGAAAATTTACAGGACAGTATTCAAACTTTGACAAAAGCCCAAAAGATTGAGATGAAGTCTGAAGATAGCGGTACAGTGGTGCGTACAATTACAAAAAAAGAGGAAGTTAAAACATTTATAAAGCAACAGCGAATGGATAAATGGGAGTATGCTGGTGCTTTACCTAAAGAAGCTAAAAAGCAGTATGAGTATATATTTTCGCAGGAAGCTACCGTAAAACCTGCTGAAAAAGAGAAAAATCGAGAGTTGAATGAAGTGGCAAGGCTAATCACATATAAAAATATACCTTACGTGACACTTAAAGTATCATTTATCAACTTAAATATGAAAATACCTAAGGATGTTGCAGAATACTTAAATCAAAATTAACTTGAAATTTTACGCGAATACGGCCAAATTTTTAATCAGAAAAAAATTTAGGAAAGACTCTACCCATAAAAATATGGGTAGTTTTTTTGTCTACAAATTTTTTCCAACGAACCTCTCCTGGTGAATAATTTAAAATATTCGTAATTTCCCCTCGAATATATTACAGTAGTATTGAGATTAGCATTACGTTACAACTTATAAGACATACTTATAACATGTTTCTAGTAAACTATCTATTTTATTTTGAGAAAGGAAGCATTTGAATTATATGGAAGAACAACTGATAAAAGGACGACGTAAAGAGAAGATATGGACAAAGGATTTTATTCTAATTGTAATTGCAAACTTTTTTATCTTTCTCGGGTTCCAAATGACTCTTCCGACGATTCCCCTTTTTGTAGAAAATCTAGGTGGGAATGATCAATTAATCGGTTACGTTGTTGGAATCTTTACTTTTTCCTCTTTACTTCTTCGTCCGTTTGCGGGAAATTTATTGGAAACAAAGGGAAGAGGCTTTGTTTATTTAATTGGCTTAGCTGTTTTTGTCCTCTCTGTTGGATCATTTGGGTTTTTAATGAGTATCGCCTTGCTATTTCTCATGCGAGTCATACAAGGGGTTGGCTGGGGATTCTCGACTACAGCTTCTGGTACAATCGCAACCGATTTAATCCCGGCATCTAGAAGAGGAGAGGGAATGGGATACTTCGGATTATCCGGGAATTTAGCACTTGCATTCGGTCCGTCACTTGGGCTAATTTTAGCCAACCCGAACATATTATCTTTCAAGTCTTTTTTCTTCATTTGTGCCGGATTAGGTTTTGTTGCTTTGCTGCTTTCTTCCAGAATTAACTACAAAAAAGTAGAACGGAACCAGGAAAAGAAGAAAGTGAAGCTAGATTTATATGAAAAAGGAGCACTGAAACCATCTTTATTATTATTTTTCATTACCGTTACATTTGGAGGCATCGCGTCTTTTCTCCCTTTATTCACGGCTGAAAAGCATATAGAAGGAATACAAGTATATTTCCTTATATATGCGCTTGCGTTAATGGTAACAAGAACATTTGCAGGACAATTATATGATCGCAAAGGGCATCAAGCTGTGTTCATTCCGGGGACATTATTAGTGTTAGCAGCGATGGTCTTACTTGCGTGGCTTCCAAATAGCGCAGTTCTTTTTACGGCAGCTGCCTTATATGGTCTTGGCTTCGGTTCCGTTCAGCCTGCTTTGCAGGCATGGGCAATTGAAAAGGCTCCTATAAACCGCAGAGGTATGGCGAACGCAACATTCTTTTCCTTTTTTGATCTAGGTGTCGGTCTAGGTGCGATGGTGTTTGGCCAAATCGGACACCTTTTTGGTTATAGCAGTATTTATAAAGCTGCTGCAATTTCCGTTTTTATCTCCATACTGCTTTATGTCTTTTTCTTGTTAAAGGAAAGAATTACTATGGTTGAGCATAGGTGAAAATTTAGATTAATTTGTATTTAAATTGAAATCCAAAAATATATAAGAAGATTACAGAGAAAAGATAAATAGTGTAGAAGAGTCGAAGAACTAAAGTAAACTTCGGCTCTTTTTTATTGTTCGGATCCAACCCATAATAGTTTAAAAGCATATTTCTGCAACATATGAATAAGATTTCTAGAAAGGAAGTGTTCCAATATTAGTAAATTATGAGTATTAAAGGAGGTTCCAAATGGAAAGTGTAGACAAGGCTGGTAGAGAAAACTTATTGGGTTATATCGCGTTGGGCATTGCTGTTATTTTTATTATAGGCTTTGTGTTTTTCTCTCAACATCAAAATAACGTGATAGTGAAAAATAATATCAATGAGGCATTAAAGCAGGATAAAACAACGCTAGCTTCTTATACATTCGATCATAAAAGAGTTGATTATCCAAAATCAAAAGTAACATTAGATAATAATCATAGTTCCTTGTATATGGCCTTTTACAATATGCTGCATTTTAATACGGAGTTTGGAAACGACAAAATCTATGAAGTGGTAGGTTCCAATGGTGAAAACTATATAATGGACGTGGATAGAAAATTGCAAGTAGTGGAATGGCAAAAGAAGTAAAGAAGTATTAAATCATTAGGGTGTTAATTATCCAAAAAATAGCCTGTATCCTAAGTTCACTCAGTAAACTTGGATACAGGTTATTCTTACTGTGTGCTCTTGCTACTAATTATACAACCTATCTAACCCCAACATTTATTCTTCGCAGCGTGTATACAATTATCCAAAGGATTCCTCCTGCTAGTAGTGAGGCCCACCAAGTAAAGTGGAAGGTTGGCCCAAAACGAGGGATGAACATACTTGCTACAACAACAATTACCGTTGATAACGCAACGAAAATTCCTACCATGAGCCTACTCTTCTTTTCATTGGGATTTTGATTAAACAAGGATTGTTGGATTACCCTAAAGATAAGCCATACTCCGAACAAGACGGAAGCCAGTATAATGGCAAATATAATAAGAGAAGACAATGGATAGACAGTATCTCCTATATTCCTAAATTGTGACGTTACTAGAATAGCGATTCCCCGAACGATCAAGATCCAACTGATCAGATGAAAGATAATTCCTAATAGCAAAGGAACGACTTCTCGTTTCTTTCCATTTGGAAGGTTTTGAATAATTTCATCAGCATATCGTTTCGGGTCATCACCAAAAATATCGCGTGCCGACTTTCCTTCCTGTTGACCTTCAAGCAGGTGATCCAGCATTTCCATTAAAACTTCCTCGGAGTGTTGTTCAGACAGAGATAAATTCAGGCGAATGTAAATTAACATGTCACTATAGTATTGTTTGTTCTCTGGGGTGAGAAGTTCACGTTTTCGGTTATTTTCTTCAATTAATTGTTTTGCCTTCATGGTAAATTCCTCCCATTGAATAAAGAATTAACAGGTTTTACAATTTGCATCCACTCGGAGGCAATGGTATCAAGGGACTCTTTGCCTTGCTCGGTTAAATAGTAGTACTTACGGTTTGGCCCAGACTCTGAGGGCTGCATTTTTCCACTTATAAGACCGTTTTTTTGTAGCCGCAGTAAAATGGGATATATCGTCCCCTCGCTGACATCACCTAATCCCGCTTCTTGGAGCTTTGTTGATAATTCATAGCCATACACTGGTTTCTTTTCGATAATGGATAACACACAACCATCCAATATTCCCTTTAATAATTGACTCCTTAAGGACATTGTATAGCTCCCTTCCTAAATTTTAAGTTGTATAGCTATTTTGCATAGCAAGATAGCTAGTTGAAAAAAATAACTATCTTGCTATACATAATAGTTGATTTTATTATATTCTTTTTTCTCCAATCATGTCAATTCGAATTTTAAAGGTGATAGTTCCTTTTGTAACGAATAAATAGTTAGAAGAAAAACATATCGTTCAAAAAAGAATTTTAATCAAGATTTTTTTGCTGAACTGGGTATTCCCGAGCTGCATGAAAAAACAATGATCAAAAAACACATTGACATATTAAGATATCACGATATAATAACCGTATGGAACCAATTGAAATCTTCAAAGCCTTATCAAATGAATCAAGGTTGCAAATTTTGCAATGGCTGAAGGAGCCTGATCGCCATTTTATACCCCATGAAGGGATTGATATGAACACAACAGGGGTGTGTGTTAGTCAAATAACAGATAAATTAAAAATGACGCAATCAACTGCTTCCCAATATCTCACCATACTTTTAAGATCTGGTCTTATTAAGGCAGAACGAATAGGAAAGTATACGTATTACAAAAGAGATGAGGATGCCATAAAAAAAATTGCTGACTTTTTCAAAAAAGAGATATGAAAATGAAACTAGAGAATTCAGTTTCCTAACTTCATAACAAATAAACATCTTTAGATGTTTATTTTTAAGACCTACATATCGACATATTGCGATGTGTTTATTTTTAAAACTAACATATCGTTATATTGCAATATGTGAAAATATAAACAGTAATTAAGGAGTGAATTTTTTATGTCAAACACTTGGAAAATATATATTTTAGCTATTATCAGCTTTTTAGTAGGAACATCTGAGTACATAATTTCCGGTATTTTGGATAATATTGCTCATACACTTGGGATAACAATAGCTGCAGCGGGCCAATTAATTACGATCTTTTCACTTGTATATGCTATTTTTACACCAATCCTCATGTCGTTGACTGCAAGTATGGATAGACGAAAATTAATGCTTTATTCTCTTGGCCTATTTATTATAGGAAACATCTTGGCGTTTGCCCTGCCTGGTTATGGATGGTTTATTGTTGCACGAGTAATTATGGCACTTGGGGCAGGTATGGTAGTTGTAACTGCATTAACCATTGCAGCGAAGATTGCTTCAGATGGTAAGCAGGGAAGTGCCATTGCTACTGTAGTTATGGGATTTACAGCTTCTTTAATTATTGGAGTTCCTCTCGGAAGAATGACAGCAGTAGCGCTTGGTTGGAAGTCTGTATTTGGTGGAATTGCTCTATTGGGATTAATAGCAATGTTAGTTATATTTCTTACTCTTCCACAAACAGAAGGGGATAAACCCATACCATTATCTCAGCAAATTTCTCTTTTTAAGAAACGAAAAGTAGTGCTAGGATTATCTATTACGTTTTTCTGGCTAGGAGGATATTCTATTGCTTATACCTATCTTTCCCCTTACCTCCTTACCATTTCTGGGATAAGCGAAAAGTTGCTTAGTGGAGTTTTACTTATATTTGGAATAGCTAGTTTGGTTGGATCGAAGTTCGGGGGATATAGCACGGATCGCTGGGGAGTGTCCTATACTCTGGTTGGTGGTATGGGACTGCACATCATCATGCTGATTTTGCTATCACTCGTAACTCACTCCTATATCGGAGTGCTAATCATTCTTATATTATGGTCATTTTCGGCATGGTCTACTGGTCCAACACAACAATATCACTTAGCCACAATTGAACCAGAATTATCAGGCGTATTGCTTGGCATTAATCAGTCCATGATGCAATTAGCGATGGCTGTAGGTGCGGGAATAGGGGGTATTTTTGTAGAGAAAGTATCACTGGCTTCCATTACTTGGATTGGAGCATTGGGGGTTGCAATCGCTATTGTTGCTTCCTTAGCTGCTTTCCATTCAAGTGCAAAACAGAAATCATCGAATTTAAAAGAAATGAATTATTAATATGGATTCAAATAGGTTCCTTTAGCCATTGAACCAGGTATAGTCTTTTCATTTACAAGGGGTTCTTAGTTGAAAAATAATAATGGGATAAAAGGAATAAATATTCCTCAATTAGACGCTTTTTTCTTTAAAAAGAAGAGCGTCTTTTTATGTAAATTAAGCTTTAAGTGAATTTGTTTAATTGTGATAGCAGTGCTTAGTCTGATATGAATTTTATGGTCAACACAAAATTATACATTATTTATGAAAAAGTTAATAGTAGCAGTCCTGCGGAATGGCGGAGTTCCGACATAAGCTTCTTGTAACTTGCCAACCCAGGTCTGCTTGACATGACAGCAATTAATTGCCTATTATAAACGCGGATAGCAATCGGAGTCTTTTATTAATGTGAAGGCAGGGGGAGGTTGATTTTGACCGATATTAAAAAATTGAAAAGGAGTGTTCCTTGATGGCAGAGAATAAATTGAATCCTAAAGTTAATGAATTTATAAGTAAATCTAAAAAGTGGAAGATTGAATATGAGAAGTTGAGAAATATCGTTCTTGACTGTGAGTTGACTGAAGAATTTAAATGGATGCATCCTTGTTACACGTATGAGAATAAAAACATTGTTTTAATACATGGATTTAAAGAATATTGTGCGCTTCTGTTTCACAAAGGTGTCTTATTAAAGGATACCCATGGGATTCTAATTCAACAAACCGAGAATGTACAGGCGGCGCGCCAGATACGGTTCACTAATGTTGAAGAAATAGTAGAAATGGAAAACATCTTGAAAGCCTATATTTATGAAGCAATTGAAGTAGAGAAAGCCGGTTTGGAAGTAAATTTTAAGAAAACAGAAGAATTTATTATTCCGAAAGAGTTTCAAAATAAATTAAATGAAATCCCTGCCTTGAAAACTGCTTTTGAAGCATTAACCCCGGGACGGCAAAGAGCATACATTCATTATTTTTCTTCAGCCAAACAATCCAAAACTCGAGAATCAAGGGTTGAAAAATATGTGCAGCAAATTCTCGATGGAAAGGGATTAAATGATTAGTTTATTCGATGAGAAAATTAACTATCAAACACTTTGTTTATCCTAACTCCTTTCTGGATTGTAGGTGAAACTTAATCAAAATAATAGACTTACGTATTACCACACAAAAGTGTTCCTATTGTTTTAATGCTGAATACAGGCTTTTCTTTAACTGATGGGGCAAGAGTTTCAATAAGCAACGGTAAAAACTTTGACGTTGCTCCTATTAATTTGTTAGAAATACTTTTGCTAAAATTCCTTCCTAAGCCGACCACTTAACTCACCATCTATTGGAGTTGTTTCACTTTTCTTATGTCTCATCAAACTCAGGACACCAATTGGTGTTGAAATAATAAGGGGGTGGCGATTTTGAACGAGAAAAATCAAGAGCGTGACGTTTATGTAGCTATCGCTGACCCAACAAGACGTAAATTGTTACGTTTATTGGCAGATGCAGAGGAGTTACCGCTTCACGAATTAACCGCTCAATTTCAAATGGGGCGTACTGCTGTTTCTAAACATTTGGCCATCCTTAAAGCAGCTGGTCTAGTTACGGACCGTAAAGTTGGGAGAGAAACAAGATATCGTCTAAATGCAGCTCCCTTACAGGAAATTAAAGATTGGATATCCTTTTACGAAAAATTTTGGAATGAAAAAGTGGCACTGTTAAAAATTTTATTAGAGGAGGAATAATGAATGGCGGAATTTTCATTGGATTATCAGATTAATAGTTCAATCAATAAGGTTTGGAACGCGAACAGATTCAGATAATCTTGCAAAATGGATAATGGAAAATAAGAAAAAGTAAACGGCTCGGCTTAGAACGGAGCCGTTTAATTTTTTGTATTAATATCGATACAAAACACAATACAAATTCATTTAAAGTTGTGCTAACATGGCAATACTAGATTTAGAGAATGGAGAGGATTTTAATGAAAATAAATCAATTAATTGCCAACAATATTAACCGTTTAGATACTGTTCTGCCGGAAGATCAGACGCTCGGAATTGCTGGTCTGTCCGGATCTGGAAAAACAACTTTTTGCAGGACCATTGGTGAAGAATCCAAGAAGCGCCTCGTGTCCTTATTGCCAAAGGCTGATTATCAGTATTTATTTCCGAATATTATGGAAACTAATTTCAGTGCCATCAAGATGGAAGAGATGCCTTTAGTGCTTTTTCTTGGGAGATCATCCATTTCTTCTAATCCACGTTCAACAATTGGCACGCATACTGGCGTATTTACAGAGATTCGTGTAAGACTCGCTGAAAAATACGATCTTTCTCCAGAAGTCTTTTCATTTAATAATGAATTAGGCTGGTGTCCTAAGTGTAAAGGCCGCGGTTCTAACAATAATGTTGAATGCCCTAAGTGTAATGGAAGGCGTTATAACGAGGAAGTGGAGCATTACACAATCGATTTATTTGGTAAACCACATAGTATATCAGATATTAACAACTTAAGTATTGAAACTATTCTTTCGCTAGTAGAGGATTTAAATATTAGTGAAGAAAAACAACATATTCTTAAAAACATAATCAATATGAATATTGGTTACTTAACATTAAATCGAATTATGGGTACTTTGTCTGGTGGAGAATTAACACGGCTGTACCTCGCAGAATTCATGGCTGTAAGTGAAAATACGGTTATTATCATTGATGAAATATCAGTCGGTATAGATCACGAAACATTACTAAAAATTTTAGAACAAGTTAAACAATTAGGGTATAAGAATCAAATTTGGTTTATTGATCATTCTGACACAGTTCTTGATACAACGGAAACCCAAGTTTTCTTTGGACCTGGCAGCGGTAAATATGGCGGAAAAATCGTAGATGAATCACCGCGCCCAAAACCAGTATACTCAGAACGAAATGAGGAAGAGCCAACTGATTACTATCATTTTCAAGATTTATTTTGCCGTAATATTCAAATGGCTGAAATCAAAATACCAAAAAATAGACTTGTAACCATTACTGGAGAGTCTGGAAGTGGTAAATCAACACTTGTCAACGAGTGTATTGCCGAAGATTTTCAGAAGCGGTACAAAAAAGATAAACTCGTTATGGTTGGACAAGATCGAAATCAATCCATTACGAGTCGGTCAACCGTTGCGACTTTTCTTGATATTAAAAAGAAAATCACAAAATATAGTGAAGAAATTGATGATATTTTCGATCGCTCCATTGAAGATATCATTGATGAACTTCCAAATGAAGATATTGCACATAAACGTTTGAGCTTATTGATCAAACTCGGATTAGGTTATTTGACTTTAAATAGAAAGACACAGACACTGTCGACTGGTGAATTTCAATGTGTGCATTTAGTCTCGGAACTGTTTGCAAACTCTAGAAACCCGCATACCCTTTTCATTTTTGATGAACCTTCAAAGGGTTTATCACAAAATATTTTAAATCAATTCATGGATAGTATCAGGTCCATTCTACAAGATGAATCTGTTTCTATCATGATGATTGAACATAATGCCTATATGATGGAAAGCTCCGATTTTATTATTGATTTTGGTAAAAGAAAGAATGAACCTGTCACGCATCTTGATGTTGTTCCTCAGCATGAATATTATGAGACTAAAAATAGGGAAGATATCGCCTTGCCATCGCCTATTCCGTCGACACTCCAATCACAAAAAGGCATTACGTATTTAAAAGAATATCATATTGACTACTTTAAAAATGCAGAAAATATCTATAAGGGCGGTATATTAAAAAGCTTATCATCCATAGCCCGTTTGATTTATGGCGAATATGATTCCAATAAAATTGCACCCGTCATTGCCATTGATCTTGAAAGACATTTGTATAGTCAATATAGTTTCCTATATGAAATGGGTGGCGTGATTAACCATATTATAGCGTCGCATCCGACTAATAAAGATACGAGAAGCTTTGATTTCTTTTCTCAGGACAATCATTGTCCATCATGCTCGGGACGCCTTGAAATTGGAATATTTGATAAAGATCTTGTGATTCAAGACAAAAATCTTCCATTCTGGGATGGTCTATTCTATCCAGAAATAATGGAAGTATTAAAGTTTTATCAATACCCAAAATTAGAATTTCTATTTGAAGAAATTAAGAATGAGCTCGGGTTTGACCTGACAAAAAGCTATAATGAGATGTCTGATGAAGAAAAGCATACATTTTGGTACGGGTATTATGAAAAGTCATTTTATGATAAGAAAGGCAAGGCACGCAGAACATGGGTAGGTTTTAATACCATCCTTGGTATGTATATGGTCGTTTCAAAATCAATTATTAAAGAGCAAATGAAAGCTTCTAAAGAAAAGATTACATGTCCTATTTGTAAGGGTACTGTTTTAAACCACCATAAACCGCTTAAATTTGGAGACAAAGATATTCGTGAAATAATCAATCTGCCGATTGACCAAGTATTGAAAATAGTAGGTGAGTTACCTCCACTCGTCAAACTGAAATCTATTGTAGGCGGCGATATGATTTTGACTGAAGACGTCTCTTTATTGCCTAGAAAAACACAAGTCGCACTGAAAATGTTTGAATTAGAACAAGCAAGCTTTACCGGCTATGAAATGGTATTACAAAATGTCTTACCATTCTGGGACACAATCAAAGACAATATCGAATCCATTAGCATCAATAATCAAGTAACCATCTGTGATTTTCCTTCTATCTATGAAACAAGAGAAACGATCATAGATAAATATTTCACAAATGGAAAATACAAAAAACTAACATATGTGTATGAAGCATTTGGTTACAAAAAATTAGTTACTCCAATTAATAAAATTAAAAAGAGCCATCCATGTCCATTCTGTAAAGGAAAAAAAGTTATATCAGAAGATAATCTGCATGATGGAGTCTTTAAATTAACCATTCCATGTGTAAGTTGTTGTGCAAGTGGCATCAATGATGAGGGTCTTAAGGAAATCGTTGAAGGTATACCAGTCAAAACATGGTTAACTGGGACAGTGAGAGATGTTGTTGATGGAAGCTTATATACAGAAGCTGTAGCAGATATTCCAATCTTTAATCGTATTCGTGAGTTAAATAAACGAGATATGATGGCAGTTTATCAATGCCTTGAGCAAAATAATTAAAATGAATTAATAAAACTAGCCATATTTAAACCGAAGCTAGTAGTAGAAAACCCATTTGCATAATAAATGGCAAATGTTTTTTTACAAAAGGGGCAGTTTTGCTAAAAGAAGAACAAGATAATTTAAATCCTAGAAAAACATTGAAATAACAAAGGAAGAAAAATTTTTTTGATTTCTTCCTTTTTATTAAAAAAATATTTATTTTACTTTATTCGTATTAGATCCAAAGATAATAAAAATCGAAGAAAACAGTGCTATATACACTCCATAACGAATCTGAGACAACTGATAAATAAGTGAATCGGTTAACGTTTTTCCGATAAGCATACCAGACATAGTGTGATAAATAATGGCAATTAAAAATAAAATAATTGTCAAAATTGATGTTAATAAACGAATTTTTGAGGTGTTTTGTGATCTAAGTTCTTGAATTAAAACGATAATACAAAGTATTGGAATAATGGAGAGTACAATACCCAATATTGGAGATATCAGAAAAATCATTGCACCTGTATAGTCAAATCCTGTAAGTGTTACATCGGAAATACCTTGTAATCGGTTTGACCAAGGTAGAAAGAAAGATGCAATCAATGTAATGATAAACAAGTTTTTAAATTTGAAAATCCTTTGTATATGCATGGATATCACCTCCTTATGTATGGTGCATTTATTCAAAAAAGGCATAATAATTATACGTTCTTAATGATCGATACGTTTCATTTGTATACGATAAATAACTTTTCGCCATGAGTTAAAAGAGATTAAGCTCACTTTCATCACCGTAAAATTCTATTTCATTTGTATTAAACTAGGGAGTTGAAGAGAAGAATTTTACTTTAAAAATAAAGTAGGAGTTGAGGATTAATTGAATCAGCAACTCTTTTTTTATGGGGTAATTCTAGTAAGAAGGGAAAACACGATCTTTTAACGAATAAACTGTTATTCGGAAATAAACGGGGTGAGGATCATGACTGCAATGAAAAGGTTAAAGGCGATGGAAGCAGCTGCACTGTTCGTTGATCAGTTTTTTTCTAATTGTGATGGGGCTGTTTTAGCGGGCAGTGTGGTTAGAGGGGAGGAAACAGATACCTCTGACCTGGATATTGTTGTATTCGATAAAAATATTAACTCTTCCTATAGAGAATCATTTATAGAATTTGGATGGCCAATTGAGGTTTTCGTTCATAATTTAAGCTCCTACAAGCATTTTTTTGACCTGGATTACAAAAATGCGAAGCCTTCTATGCAAAGAATGATAGCAGAGGGACTAGTTGTTAAGGATGAAGGGATTCTGGATGCCATAAAAGAAGAAGCAAAGGCAATACTGGAAGAGGGACCAGAAAGATGGACCGATGAAACCATTCGGTCGAAACGTTATTTTATAACGGATGTCCTGGATGATTTTATCGGTTGTCAAAATCGGGCAGAAGGATTATTTATAGCAAATACTCTTGCCAATCTTCTTCATGAATTTGTTTTAAGAACTAACGGCCGTTGGATTGGGACTTCAAAATGGATCATTAGGGCATTAAAGAAGTATGATGAAAAATTTGCTGCGGATTTTGTGAATGCTTTTGATGCCTTTTATCAAGATAGTGATAAAAGCAGAGTGATCGATTTGACTGATAAAGTTTTGGAGCCCTATGGAGGCAGGTTATTCGAAGGGTTTTCGTTGGGAAAAGAAAATAGGACAGACAGGAGCTTGGATATTTGAAAGTAGATAGAGCGGTTCGGAATAATATTGCATGGTGTGAAATGGTTTGTGATACGCATGGGATTGAATATTTTTGGAAGGAAAATCTATGGGGACTGCTAACGGAAGCACCTCCATTTTACCCTGAGGTTATAACTGTGAATAGGAAGGCAACGATGGAGGAGTATAAGTTCTTTGGTGAAAAAGGAAAAGTCAGTAGTGTCAAAGATAGTTATGCACATCTTGATCTGTCACCATATGGTTTTAAAAAATTATTTGCTGCTGAATGGATTTATTACGCGCCAATTTCTGATACAGAGGCACTTGAAACAAAATGGAGTGTGATTTCGACTGAACGGGATTTAGCATACTGGACTTTGCAATCTGGTTTGATAGATGTGATCAAGCCGAATCTATTAAAATATGAAAATGTGAAGATTTTTATGCAAGAGAACAACGAAGAAATCTCAGGGTTCATCGCCAATGTGGATGCAGGTGTTGTAGGAGTATCTAATGTATTTTCGATAGGAAATGACAATGAAAATCTATGGAGTGAAATTCCAAAAATCATTTCAAATGAATATCCTGGTATGTATATGGTTGGATATGAGCATGGCAGCGACCTTCAGTTAGCACAAAAATCCGGATGGGGTTCACTGGGACCACTAAGAGTGTGGATTAAATCGGATTAATGGTAAAAAGGGAAACAGTTGGTATAAATGAATCCGGATATTGGGGCTGTGCCGTGTAAGCGGGCATGAAGAATCGTGCCCGTTCCCAAATGTAAAAATTTAAAAGTGGCACATACCCCGCTTCATCACACTAAGCAGAACCTAATGCTATATTCTCAAGATACTCCCGAATTGCTTTCTTATTTTTTAACACAATTATTGTCTTTTCGGAACCAAGTAGTTGAAAACGCTCTGCCATTTTCTTCTTCCGGGAATGGTAAGTTGTATAGATAAATTTCAGAAACGTCCACTCCATCTTTTCAGGGCATCCTTCTCCTAAGTCAGGGCGAGTTCTGCCAATATTCATTAACCATCTTTTTAATACTCGATAAAGGCAAACTGCTAAAGGAAGCTCGAGATAAATAATGGTATCAGCAGATTCTGCGCGAATATCAAAAGAATTACTATAATTTCCTTCGATGATCCACTGGTCATTTTTGACGATTTCCTTTTGGGCATGTCGAAATTCTTCTAATGAGGATTCAACCCATCCCGGTTTCCAATAGTAGGAATCCAAATGATATACTTTTTTATTCAAGATTTCTCCTAGTTTTCTCGCAAATGTAGACTTTCCGACACCAGAGGAAACACCAATTACCATAATACGCTCCATCTATCCATCCCCCTTATTTGAAAAATGCAAATATTATCGCCGTATTCTTCATTCATTATTCCTAATTATATATAATAATAGAAAAAAATGGCGGAGGGAATTAAAATCATACAAAGGGGGAGTGTAAAATGTTGAAAAAAATCATTTCAAACATGATTGGAAATGTAAAAGTTGATACCATTCTATCGAAGGATGAATTTGCACTCGGTGATCCATTTGAAGGGGAAGTCGTTTTAAAAGGAGGAATTCGAGAACAAGAAGTACGCAATATCCATATTTATTTGATGAGAAGATTTCGTGTTGCAAAAAATAGAACGGAAGCCTATCCGTGTTACTCCTTTACCATTCCTGTTAACCTGATAATGAAACCCGGGGAAAAGTATCGATGCCCTTTTCGTTTTATGTTACCGATTTATCTGCCTGTTACTTTTTCCAAAAGAGAAGTATGGGTGCAAACGGATGTAGAAATTCCACATGCTATTGATCCAACAGATAAAGACTATGTAAAACTAAATATGTCTTCTTTTGAACGAATACTTACAACTATTATGATAGAAAGATTTGGGTTTCGCCATGGGTATGTCACACATCATGGCAGTGCTCAAAAACCATACCTTTACCCGGGACACCCACTCGCTTCCTTGTATGAAAAAAGAGACTATCCCGTAGTAAAGTCCTATTACTATGATGTAGAAGGTAGGTTTGCAGAAAAATATCGGAATGTAAGTATCATGATAGGGAATTGTATAGAACAATTCGACTTATATTTTAAGTTGCACTTTAAAAATGATAAATCACTTTATAAACGAGTTTTTGATGAATTATCCGAAATAGATCAAAAAGTGGTTTATTTAAGCTTGAATTTCAATACAATGGAAAACTATGATTTGATTGAAAACAAAATAAGAACCCTTCTCGAACAAGAGGATAAGCCTTATTACATGGTGAATGATCGGTGACTGGATAACGCTGGTTGCCGATATCTTTTTTAATAATCTATGTAAATAAAAGATATGAAAAATACCAGTGTAGTCTCTGTCTAGCGCCATTTATCATCGCTAACGCATTTCTACGTCTTCTCCCTACGATAAGAGGGCATCAGCTCTGTGTTTCAAAAGATTACGAAGTGAAATGGCACTTCAAATTTTGCGCATCCTTTCTTCTCTATTTTATAGAAAAATAGAGAGAAATGGAAAAAAGGTATTTTCACCCCGATATCGAATAGGAACCGATGGAGGGGATAAACATGATAAAACAAATTTTAGATCAAAACAAACAAAGCTGGGACAAAGTAGCCCACCATTTTAACGGAGTAGACGCATTACCGAGCTATGGACCTTTTGCACAAACAGAGGATGAGTTGCGCCTTTTTGATGATATGCAGAATAAGAGAGTTTTAGATATTGGATATGGGAGCGGGCATTCCTTATTGTACATGGCCTGCAAGGGCGCGAATGAGTTATGGGGCGTTGATATTTCGGAAGAGCAAAAAAGAACGGCGGAAGTTACATTGGGAAACCTGAATCCAAAATTGTACTGCGCTCCGATGGAGGAAGATATCGGTCTGCCAAAAGAGTATTTTGACTATGTCTATTCCATTTATGCAATTGGATGGACGACGGATTTAGCAAGGACCTTTCAATTGATTTATTCGTATTTGAAGCATGGAGGCAGCTTTATTTTTAGCTGGGATCATCCTTTATATCCTCATTTAAAAAGCGAAAATGGGCGGATCTATCTTCATGACTCCTACCAGCAAGAAGAAACGGAAGTGTACAAAACATTCAAGGGCGAAGACGCACCAATGGTCATCCACAAGCGCAAAATGAGTACATACATAAATGAATTGATCAAAGTGGGGTTTACGATTGATGCAGTGATAGAAAGTGATGTATCATCTAACTTTGACTCAGTGGAAACAGAAGTGTCTGACCGTTATTATTCGCTCTATAAAGCTAAGAAATTTCCAACAACGATGATTATTAAGGCTACGAAAAAGGGATAGCAGCAGTGATGTTTATTTTAGGAAAATAAGTTTCGATTGCCATGAGTGAAATTTTGATATTTTTCAGCGAATCTTTACATTTATGCCGCCATGTTTAGCTATATCAATCTTTGCACATGGCTAATTCCTGCCGAACTTGCAGCAATTTTGCTAAAAGGATGAATAATCCCGCGAGATTTTACGATTATCCCGCCAATTTCCGATATAATCCCGCGAATCAGCCAAACCTACGACCTTAGTCGTAAAAAGACTTTAGCCAATTTGCTGAGGTAACCGTTTCAAATACTTGATAACATAAGGTTTAAAGATCATGGAGGGAGTACCGTTGTCTAAAATAATCCAGAATTCGGAACTGCTTATTCTAAAGGAGATTGCAGAACTTTTAAACGAAAGCACCGAGGTAGAGAAGATGCTGCCGGAAGTTTTAAATAAATTATTGAATGTCACTGGGCTTGAAATTGGTTGGATGTTCCTGGTAGATGGTGACGGGGGATATCGACTTGTTGCGAAAGAGTCCTTACCCCCGGCTCTTTCCCTTAACGACTGCAGCCCAATGTGCAGTGGAGAATGCTGGTGTATAAATCGCTACAATATTGGGCGTCTTCATAAAGCTACAAATATAATAGAATGCAAGCGTATTGAAGATGCTTTGGCAATTAAAAGCGGTGCAACAAATGGACTCACTCACCATGCCACTGTTCCACTCCGGGCGGGAGATGAAAAATTTGGGATATTAAACGTCGGTTCTCCTAATAAAACAACCTTCGAACCAAGTGAGTTGGCATTATTAGAGTCTGTTGCTTTTCAAATAGGAACCGCATTGAAACGGATTAGGTTGAGTCAAAAAGAACAGGAAACAGCATTAATTGCGGAACGTAATCGGTTGGCACGCGACCTTCATGATTCGGTTAATCAACTGCTTTTTTCCCTAAGCCTTACAGCGCGTGGGGGGATGGAAATGACAGATGATGAAGGAATAAAAGAAACTTTTTCTTATTTGCAGGATTTAGCGCAGGAAGCCTTGGGAGAAATGCGTGCCTTAATATGGCAGCTCCGGCCAATTGGACTGGAGCATGGAATTGTCAGTTCTTTAAAAGCGTATGGACAAATGCTGAATTTAAATATGCGAACGAAAATTAGCGGTGTGGCGGGCTTGCCTGGAAAAGTAGAAGAAGCCCTTTGGAGAATCGGTCAAGAGGCACTGGCGAATTGCAAAAAGCACTCGCAAAGTGCAGATGTAGATTTGAGCTTAATGGTTGCAAATCATAAAGTGGAAATGGAGATTACGGACCGTGGCTGTGGATTTGTTTATATGGAGCAAAATGAGATACCATCTCTCGGTCTGAAAAGTATGAAGACACGTGCGGAAAGTTTAAATGGTACATTTCATTTAACGAGCGCTCCTGGTAAAGGCACTCAAATTAAGATAAAAATACCGATTTAGGAGGCGGTTATGATGGCAATTCGTATTCTTATTGCTGATGATCATCATGTAGTCAGACGTGGACTTGTCTTCTTTTTAAAGACACAAAAGGGTTTGGACATTGTAGGAGAAGCAAAAGATGGAAAAGAAGCGATTGAAAAAGCAGCAGAACTGTTGCCTGATCTTATTCTAATGGATCTGGATATGCCAGTAATGAACGGAATTGAGGCAACAAAAGCAATTAAAGAAAAATATGAGGATATGAAAATCCTAATTTTGACTAGCTTTTCTGATCAGGATCATGTTATTCCGGCGATGGAAGCGGGGGCGTCAGGTTATCAATTAAAGGATATTGAACCGGATAAATTAGTTCATTCCATCGAAGCGATTATGCGGGGAGAAAAACAGCTTCATCCAAAAGCAACCACGCTGTTGGTGGAAAATTTGACCAAATCCAAAACGGAACGGATGCCGATGGATGAATTAACGAAGCGCGAATTAGAGGTGTTAAAAGAAATCTTAAATGGCAAAAGCAATAAAGAAATTGCAGCCTCCCTATATATTACAGAAAAAACAGTGAAAACACATATAACCAATATTTTATCCAAGCTGGACTTAGCGGACCGTACACAAGCAGCTTTATTTGCTGTGCGCTCCGGGATGTTTGAGTAAGGGATTTATAAAAGAAATGGAGGGGAGATCTTGGTTCTTAGTTTCTCCCATTGTATCGATGCTCCCAACTATTTCTAAAAAGCTCTCTATTAATCACTTAGGCAGGGTTTCCCCTGATTACCACATTCTTTGTAACCACAACCCCAGAAGTAATGACATTATTGCCACACTTCGCCTGTCATTCCAAACATTATCACCGATTCAGCTTTACCATGCTCTAAACCCGAAATTCATTGGGATTCAGCGGGCGCATCGCAGTGTATATATGCACACCTGGAGCCATCATACGGTTATCTTTGATTCGTACCTCAATCGAAAATTATCATAAAAATTTTCGCCCACGTAAATTTTGTAGCCATAATTACATCTGAAGGTAAGTTCTCCAAATAACTCTTTTATTAAGGTATCCGGCATATCTAGTTCTATTTCAAAAGTATAATTATACGATCTTGTAATCGGTGGGAGTTTCCGTTCTTGTGCTAATACGGGTCTGCAGCGTTAGATAATTCTCCGCTTACCATTTTTTGCTTATTTTGTTATCGCTCCAAAAGGAATTTTTTCGAAAAATAGGAACCTGCAGATTCCTCCATCAACGGTATCAAAGACAAAATTGCAAAAGGAAAAGCTCCGGATGTCGTTCATCGAAGGGATGAAGGACAAAAAAGCAAAAGGAAAAGCTCCAGGTGTCATTCATCGGTGGGATGAAGGACGAAAATGCAAAAGGAAAAGCTCCGGATGTCGTTCATCGGAGGGATGAAGGACAAAAACGCAAAAGGAACAGCACCGGATGTCGTTCATCGAAGGGATGAAGGACGAAAATGCAAAAGGAAAAGCTTCAGATGTCCTTCATCAGAGGGATGAAGAACAAAAACGTAAAAGGAAATGCACCAGATGTCCTTCATCAGAGGGATGAAGGACAAAAAAGCAAAAGGAAAAGCTCCAGATGTCGTTCATCGGAGGGATGAAGGACAAAAATCGCAAAAGAAAAACTCAGGGAGTCCGTCGCGAAATGTATGAAGAATAAACCTAAAATGTCCTTTATTAGTCAAGTTTCTCCTTTACTAATTCCATCAGTCTTATGAACATTTCTTCTCCACCTTCCGAATGACATTTCTACGACTAAAGTTTGAAATAAGTTCAATCAATGTGTGGATTCGGATTTTTTGGGTAAAGATTAATATATAGCTATGGAATACAAATCGAAACGAAGCTGAATGTTACTAAATAAAAATAAAGTTTGTCATTAAAATCCAATTTAAAAATTTTATGGAGGGATCAATATGTTATTTTCGTATGAACAAATAGAGATTGCTAAATTAATCGAGCAGGATATGGTGAGAAAGAATCGCCACAGATGGGGATATTTCCAAAGGAAAAACGAGAGACAATACGAAGGAAAATAATTGAATGCTCAGGCATTTCAACAAAGTGTTGGGATGCTTGTTTTTGAGATGAAGGGGGAATAATCATGAAAATTTACCGAGTACAGTTAAAAGCATATTACTTAGAAAAAATGAAAAAGTTTTATACAAATCTTTTACAAATGCAGCTAGTTTATGAGGATGAGAGAAGCTTTGCCGTTTTAGCCGGAACAACAAGAGTTTATTTTGAGAAAGATGATGCGCAGCCATACTACCATGTATGTTTCCATTTAGGATCTGCTTTTTTTGATGAAATATATAACCGTTTGGAAAAAGAAAAATTACTCCTATCCAACGAAGAAGGAGAAACAAGCATGTATTGGAAAGGAAAACAGGCGTACTTTTATGATCCGGATGGAAATATTCTAGAGATTTTGGAGAGGCCGTTTCAACAAGGGGAAGAGGAGTCCGATGGTTGGTATAGAGTAGGGGAAATTGGTATGCCTAGCACAAATATCTATGAATTACGTGATTTTCTTTCTCCGTATATAGAAAATCAATATAAGATTGAGCAGGACTCTTTTTCCTTTTTTGGAAAGGAAGAGGGGGTAGGTGTGTTAGTGAAAATCGGACGGAACTGGTATCCGACAGATCGTCCTGCAGAAGTGCATCCTATTAAACTTGTAGTCAGTGGAAATACGGAAGCTTATTTAACTCACCCAACTCTTCCATATGAAATCACTGTAAGAAAAGAATGGTCGACGCTAGTTCCAGCTGTTCAATTCCGAATCGCAAGACCCACGAACCAGATGGAGAAGATTATTGAGTTTTACGGGAAAGGATTAGGTCTCCAAAAAGTAGGCGAGTTTCAAAAACATGAAGGGTATGAGGGTGTGATGTTCGGCATTCCCGATAAGAGTTATCATTTGGAATTTACACAGCATGAAAGTGGAAAGCCAATTCCGCATCCGCCAGAAGATCAGTTGCTTGTCTTTTATATAGCAGATACTTTTATGTGGAATGAAATGGCGGAACGATTATTGAGAATGGGATATCGTCAAGTGCCGTCGGAAAATCCATATTGGGATCGCGGTGGAATTACCATTGAGGACCCGGATGGGTATCGCGTAGTTTTAATGAATACTGTAGGAATTTGATTTTTGTTAATTTGTGAGTGTTCAAAATGCCAGGAGGAAGAAAAAACGGAAGCGAATTGTCCTTTATAAAGGTTCAAAAGACCAAGAGGAAGGAAAAACGGAAGCGAATTGTCCTTTATTAAGGTTCAAGTGACCAAGAAGAAGGAAAAGCCAAAGTGAGATGCAAAATTGGTTGGATACTTGAAGGCTAGGCAAGCAAATAAAAGCAATTAGTTAATAATGAAAAGAGTAACCAGGTGTCTCAGCAATGTTTGATAAAGCATTAATGTACCATAGAAAAAAGTTAGCGGACAGTACCATAAACTGTTCGCTAACCTCCTAATTTGCCTTGTAAATATAGCATTTCTTCCGCTAATTTGTTTATTCTTCGTAAAATATCCTTATCCAAAATCTCCGCAGTCTCTACATCGAATAAATCATTATGAACAAATACGTCCTTTGCAACGACAATTGCTTCTAAATAATGAAGAATTGGTTTTAATTGATATTGTGTTACGAGAAGATGTTTAGAAGATCCACCATTGGTAATACATCCAACTACTTTTGATTTAAATGCCCGTATCGGCATTAAATCGAATAAGTTTTTTAATGTACCTGAAATTGATGCTTGGTAAATAGGGGTTCCAATAACCAAACTATCTGCTTGGAGTATTTTGTTAACGACGGTTTGGGTATCGTCGTTGTAATAAGATAATGGTGTACCACGCATAAATTCAACGTCATATTCTTGTAAATCAATTAATTCCGTTTCAATGGCGGGATTGATATTTTTGGCTGCAGCTAAAACTTCATGTACGGTTTGCATTGTTTTACTTCCTGCCAGTGAACCTGAAACTCCGACAATTTTCACTTTTCTCCCTCCTTCAAAGTTTCCTTTCAATAGTTTCGCTTACTTATGTAAAACCGATTACGTATCCAAGAAAAAATACAGGGAGACATGTAACCTCCCTGTATTTTTTGTTTATTTTACAATTAATACTGGGCAATGAGACAATTGAGAAATCTTGTGGCTCACGCTTCCGAGCATCATTTCTTTAATATTGCCTAAGCCGCGGCTTCCGATTACGATTAATTGGTGATTTTCTTTTTCTGCAAGTTGAACAATTTGAACGGCAGGATCGCCCTGAAGATAAACGGTTTGGGCTTGTATTCCCTCTGCTTCTGCCTTCACTTTCATATTATTTAAAAGGTTTTCTCCTTCTTTTTGGATGGATTCATAAATATTATCGACTGTAGTACCTTCCAAACCTACTGGAATCGTAATATTTCTCTCCACATGTACTAAAGTAACATCTGCTTTTTGTTCTTTTGCAAGATGCAATCCTGCTTCCAAAGCTTTTTCACTCATCTCAGAACCATCGACTGCTACTAAAATCTTACGAAACATTTCAATGCGCCTCCTAAATTAGAAAAGCCTCTACAACCCCATTATATACCTAAATATTACTGGTGTCCCAAAAGGTGCCTATTTGGGTATCATTAGTGTCAGGCACTACTTGTGGACAAATAGAAGGTTTGTCCATTCCATATGGACAGTGGAAAATCATAAAAGTTACTCTCCAATTTTTAAAAGCCATTCCCGCAATTTTCTTTTTGGATAATAACTCTTTCCATTTAGAGCTAGATGCGGTATTTCCGGATGGTCATTTACTAAGGCTTTTGCATCTTCCTTAGAAATTCCCATGTAAAAGTGTATATCGCTCTCTTTTATTAACTCATGCTCATCACTTTCCTCCCACTTTTGAAAGACGCTTTTCGCAGTTGGATTATTAAAATTCTTTAAACCATCCCCAATAAAATAACCAGCTAGAGCAATCCCAATCGCTAAAAAAATGAATTCCATTTTTACTCATCTCCAATAAAAAATAAAAGTCCTGCATTTTATCTACGGAATCCCCATAATAAAGGTTTCACATAGTGTGTCATGCACCACTTGTGGAATATATTGAGAGGTTGTATTGCCTGAATTATTCCGAATTATGCCTGAATAATTACGTGAACTGCCTGAATTATTCTGTAAAGCTTTTTAGCCCCCTTAATCATTTAGACACGATAATACCTTAGGTTTACACTTAATGTATAACATACAAAATGATTCATAGGGAGGTGAAGACCCATGCCTGGAAAGAAAATTGATGTAATTGAAGATGTAAAAAAGAAATATGTTCGGCTTGCGTTAGAAACGGGTAACCATTCTTCTATTGCCCGAAAGGCGGGAATATCAAGAGATACCTTTAGAAGGTGGATGAATGAATATAAAGATGAAATGCTTGATCTAATGGAAAATGAGGGTACAACCATATTATCTGATAACCCCACTAAAGGCGAACTACTAGAAAAGTATGAACAAGCGATGAAATTGCTTGGAGAAAAAGAACTGGAAGTTGCCATGTTAAAGAATTTAATAAAAAAAAACGAATCTCTATAAATTCAAAATTAGATGAAGTGAATCTTTGGGTTGCGGAAGGTTTTCCTGTAAAACAAACGATGAAGGCATTGGAGGTGAGTCGCTCTTTGTACTACTATCATCAGGATATTGAAACAAATGAAAAAATAGTAACGAAGCGAGGGCGTCCTAGTCCAGGTTATTCATTAAGAAAAGATGGATCTATGGTTTCCGACGAACAAATTGAAGAGCTTTTAATGGAAGGCATAGAAGGAGAAGAAGGAATCTATGGTTATCGTAAGTTAACCAATTATTTAAGGGTGGAACATAATCTAGTGATTAACTTTAAAAAAGTGTACCGATTATGTGATAAGTTAGGCATTCTACTGCCAAAGCGCAACGTTTCTCCTTCCTATCCAAGACGACTAGCTAAGCAGCACTCAATTACCGGACCCAACCAATTATGGCAAGTAGATATTAAATATGGTTCGATAGAAGACAGTGGCCGGTTCTTTTTTCTGGCAAGTGCCATAGATGTATTCGACCGTTGTATTGTAGGTTATTATCGAGGATCAACATGTAAAGCCGAGAACATTAATACAATGCTTCAAGAAGCCATTATACGGCGTCAGGTTCATTTGCCACAAGATGAAAAGGAATATAGTATCATTATTCGAACCGATAATGGTCCACAATTTGTAAGTAAAGACTTTGGGGAATTTTGTGAACTCCATAAAATTTATCATGAACGTATTCCCCCAAAATCACCCAATTTAAATGCGTATATAGAATCATTTCACAGTATCATCGAACGGGAGTGTTACCAACGGTACACCTTTGAGTGTTTTGATGAAGCGTATTACCGAATAGATGAGTATATGGAATTTTATAATCACCGAAGATATCATGGGAGTCTTCATTATCTTTCCCCTACTCAGTTCCATAAGAAATTTAACGAGGTAGGTAGTATGGAAGAAATGGTTATTAATTTGTAGTGAGAATAGGATGAGAGGAAATTGGCCCCTTATTTGGTATAAAAGCAGAACGAATTAGGAGCACGACTTGATATGGAGCAGCGCATGATAACCTAGTTGGTGAATACAGCTTCTTAAGAGGCTGGGTTCCTGGATAGAGAATCATGCGCGAAGAGGCTCCATGTCAAGTCGATATGATACTATCACAAAATTAGGCAAGACAGAGGGGGCAATTTCCATCTTAAACAAAAAAATAAAATACTGCGAAAAAGAAAGATAATAGGAGTATGTGTCTAAAATAAGGGGGCCAACCCGAAAGTGACTGAATTATCTAATGGAAGTGGATTCATCAGTCACTATCTGTGGACAAGTCCCAAGTTCGTCCAGGGAAGCCGTGCAACCGCAAACAAAAAGCGCATAGCCATATTAAGAGACTATCCGCTATTTCTTGAATATTATTGATTGACTAATATTGCACAAATTTTATCCTCTATATCCTTCCCTTTTGACTCATCAGTTAGGTTGTTTAGCAAAATAGAAAATATTAGTTCCTTTCCGCTTGTGGTTTTTAGGTATCCGGATAAG
The DNA here is from genome assembly GCF_038008735.1 of Margalitia sp. FSL K6-0131. Taxonomy (NCBI): domain Bacteria; kingdom Bacillati; phylum Bacillota; class Bacilli; order Caryophanales; family Bacillaceae; genus Heyndrickxia; species Margalitia sp. FSL K6-0131. Next base: position 4,836,656 of record NZ_JBBOZS010000001.1, on the reverse strand, counting down.
GAAGTAATGGTGGAAAGGGTTCCGGTTTTTGCCTTCACATTTCCTTTTAACGGAGCAGTTTTCATACGATATCTTAGTGAACCGCCAACCATTTTGTCCGTTTCACCAGCAACAGGAAGAGACTGTAAATAAGAGTGGTACCATTTCTGTTTTTGTACTGCATACAGTAAAGAAGAAATTTCGTCCGCAGGTACTAAATCGATATGGGAAATCCCGGATCCGTCCCTTATTACTAGCGAGTTTGTATGCACCCCTAGTTTTGATAATTGCTTTATCATTACCTCAATTCCCTTATCCCAGCTGCCTTCTCCTTTTACCACTTTGCCCATTTCTTTTACAAGCGTTTCGGCATGACCGTTATTGCTTAATTTCATAAAAGGAAAGAGTAATTGTTTTAAAGGGATGGATTTATGTGTAATTAATAATTGTGAGCCATCAGATGTCACTCCTGTTTTGACCTTTCCTTCAACCTTAATTCCATTCTCCGCAAGTGATTGTTTAAACAAATCCAATGCAAAACGGGTAGGTTCCCAGACTGCAATCCATTCCTTTGTTATGCTGGCTTTTACGGGAATAGTTCCTTCAATGGTAACGGTATTGGAGCCATGGTCACGTTTAATTCTAATTTCTTTTCTACTATCCGGTGAAACGGTAACGGCATTGTTGACAATTTTGACATAGCTTGTTTTTGGAGTGACAGCAGTAATTGCTTTAGAACCAATTTCACTGCCGGGTTTTACTTCCACTACCACCGTTCCGGCATCGAAATCCTTGTCGGGTGATGCAGTCAATGCTGAAACCTGTGCCCCATAATAACTCGTTTCATCGCTCCACATGAGATCAGTGGATAATCTTACGTTGTCATACCATGTGTCATCTCCAATAAGGTCGCCTTGAATTGACTTTATACCTTTTTTACGAAGATCCGCAGCCATGGAATCAAAATCCTTTTTCAAAAGAGTGGGGTCTCCCTTTCCTTTTAAAAATAGATTTCCGTGTAACGTGTTCCCTTGTTTTCTTCCATTTGTAAGGATTTCAGTAGTAAACCGGTAGTTTTCGCCTAAAGCGGACAATGCAGCAGCAGCTGTTAGAAGTTTCATATTGGATGCAGGTCGTAAGCGGATACTTCCAAAATGATCATACATGATTTGCCCAGTGGCAGCTGACCGAACACTGACACCGGCAATTGCACCATATAAGTTATGATCCTTATTTAAAAGCTGATCGAGCTGATTGGACAGATCTCCTTTTTCCTCTATCGCATGTGCTTGAACATGAGCGAGAGGAGCCTTAACATGCATATTTGGTGTGAATGCTAAAATAAAGACGAAGATAGTAGTTAAAATTCTATGTATTTTTTTTATCAAAGTATCACCTTCCATTCGATTAGTATGGACAAATTTTGAAACGAAAACTCTACTATTTTATATTCCAAAAAAGGGTGAAACAGAATGAAATGAAGATGGTGAGAGAAAAAATAAATATAAGATACAGCTATTTTTATAAAACTTTTAGCGAATATAGTAAGATAGAGATGTATTCAGTGAAAAGTTTTATGGGAAAATAAAGAATATGGATCGTGCATTTCAGGAGTGAAAAAATGGAATATAAAAAGATACAACCCAAAAAAATATATGAACAAGTCGCAAGTGAGTTAATAGATATGATTCGTGAAGGTAAATTGCAGCCAGGTCAAAAATTAGACTCTGTTCAGCAGCTTGCAGAAAATTTTTCAGTAGGAAGATCCACGATCCGTGAAGCACTTACATCTTTAAGAGCTATGGGGTTAATTGAATTGAGACAGGGGGAAGGTACGTTTGTACGTAAGTTTGAACCTAGCGACATCACCTACCCCATTGATCAGGCACTTTTAATGGATAAGGAAGATATCGTACATCTTCTTGAAGTCAGGAAAATATTAGAGACTGGAGTAGCGATTACAGCGGCACTGCAGCATACAGAAGAAGATTTAGCCAATATGAAAAGTGCTTTATTGGATATGGAAAAGGCGACTGGAAATGAAGAATTAGGGGAACAGGCGGACCTTGACTTTCATATGGCACTTGTTAAAGCGACTCATAATCCGTTATTAATTAGTTTGATGAGCCACGTTTCTGAATTAATGGTAAAAGCGATGGAAGAAACAAGAAGAATCTGGTTATATTCAAAAGTTTCCACACTCGAGACTCTTTATGAACAGCATGCTCGGGTGTTAAAACATATTGAAAAAAGAGAATCGGAGCAAGCCAGAACCGCCATGCTAGACCACTTGAACAGTGTAGAAGAGATGCTTAAGGATTATTTAAAATAGTAATTGGCAATAAAATCCTCACCAAGACGAGTGAGGATTTTATTGTTGGAAAGGTATTTTTATAAAAAAGTAGAATAAGTCTAAAAGTAGGGCGAACAGTAAGGGCCTTTTCAAAATTTTAAATTGGAGTTACAATATTAACAGGTCATCTGATGACCTTATGTTCCCTATACTTTTAAGAAGGTGACAAAGTTGAAAGTAAGTTTATTTATTACATGTCTAGTAGATATGTTTAAAACGGATGTAGGAAAATCGATGGTGGAATTGCTCGAGAGGCTAGGTTGTGAGGTCGATTTTCCAGAAGGGCAAGTATGCTGCGGGCAGCCTTCCTACAATAGCGGCTATGTGGAAGATACGAAACCTGCTATGAAGAAAATGATAACGGCTTTTCAAGATGCTGATTATGTAGTGGCGCCATCTGGTTCTTGTGCCTTTATGTTTAAAGAATACCCTAAGATTTTTGCAGGTGACCCGGAATGGGAGCGGAAAGCGAGAAATCTAGCGGATAAAACATATGAATTCACGCAATTTATTGTGGATGTTTTAAAAATAGAAGATGTTGGAGCTAGATTGGATGGGAAAGCCACTTATCATCCATCCTGCCATATGACAAGGCTGCTTGGTGTGAAAGAAGCACCTATGAAACTTTTAAAAAATGTAAAAGGTTTAGAAATTGAACCACTACCTAATGCACATAATTGTTGTGGTTTTGGCGGAACCTTTTCTGTAAAAATGGGGCCGATTTCTGAGAAGATGGTAGATGAGAAAGTCCAGCATGTAGAGGAGACAGAAGCGGAATATTTAATTGGCGCTGACTGCGGCTGCTTAATGAATATTGGCGGACGTATTGATCGCAAAGGAAAACCGATTAAGGTATTACATATTGCTGAAGTATTAAATAGCGGCCATGGAGGTGAGCATATTGGGCATAAAAATTAGCGAAAAACAATTTAAAAGCCGGATGGATGAAGGGCTTCATGATGGTTTTATGCGCGGTGCCGTTCGTGGAGCTCAAGAACGCTTGCAGCATAACCGGGGCTTAGCTGCAGAACAGCTTGGCAATTGGGAGGATTGGCGAACTCTTGGTGAAGAAATCCGTCAAAACGTACTGGCTAATCTCGATTATTATTTATATCAATTAAGTGAAAATGTCGCAAAACGCGGCGGTCATGTCTTTTTTGCCGAAACAGCTGAAGAAGCGCGCGAATATATTAAAAATGTTGTAGTTAAAAAGAATGCGAAAAAAATAGTCAAATCAAAATCTATGGTAACAGAGGAAATCAGTTTGAACGAGTGCCTGGAAGAGGCAGGTTGTGAAGTAGTGGAAACCGATTTAGGAGAGTACATTCTGCAAATTGATGACCATGATCCGCCATCCCATATTGTTGCACCGGCCTTGCATAAAAACAAGGAGCAGATCCGGGATGTGTTTACAGAAAAGATTGGTTATACCAAAACAGAAAAACCGGAGGAGCTAGCTGCACACGCTAGGGCTATGCTCAGAAAGGAATTTTTATCAGCGGATGTTGGTATAACAGGCTGTAACTTCGCCATTGCGGAAAGTGGATCTATTAGTCTTGTAACCAATGAAGGAAATGCAAGGATGGTGACAACTCTTCCGAAAACGCAAATTACTGTTATGGGTATGGAGAGGATTGTTCCTACCTATGAGGAAATGGAAGTATTGGTAAGTCTTTTAACAAGAAGTGCCGTTGGACAGCGATTGACCAGTTATGTTACGTCCCTAACTGGACCAAGAATAGAAGGGGAAGTAGATGGACCGGAAGAATTTCATCTAGTCATTGTGGACAATGGCAGGGCAGAAATTCTCGGTACGGAATTCCAACCGATTCTACAATGTATCCGTTGTGCCGCGTGTATTAATGTTTGTCCAGTTTATCGCCATATTGGCGGACATTCCTACGGTTCTATCTATCCAGGTCCAATTGGTGCGGTACTTTCACCATTGTTAGGTGGTTATGACGAGTTCAAGGAGCTTCCATATGCTTCATCCTTGTGTGGGGCATGTACAGATGTTTGTCCTGTAAAAATTCCGCTCCATGAGTTGCTTCATAAACATCGACAGATCATTGTGGAACGGGAAGGAAAGGCGCGTGTTTCCGAAAAACTAATGATGAAAGCCTTTGGATTGGGTGCTGCATCCAGTGGTTTTTATGGAGTCGGTTCTAAAATAGCAACAAAGGCAGTGAAGCCATTTGTGAAGGATAATAAAATCACAAAAGGACCAGGCCCGTTAAAGGCGTGGACAGAAATTCGTGATTTCCCTGCTCCGAATAAAGAGCGATTCCGCGACTGGTTCCATAAAAGGAAGGAAGGAGATGACTAACATGATCGGTACCATTCAAAATCGTGATGGATTTTTAAATAAAATTGCTAAAAATCTAGGTAGAGAGCCGAAACCTCATGGAGTAGCTCTGCCTTCTTATTCCAAAAAGCCCCAATACGAAATATTAAAAGGAGCGACCCAGGAAGAATTAGTTCAAGTTTTCAAAGCCCAATGTGTGAACATTCATGTTGATTATTTCGACACGAATGTTGGTGAGTTAGCATCTACATTGGATACCGTAGTGAAGCAATATGGAGGCGGCCCGCTTTCCCTTTGGAAGGATGAGCGTTTTGAACAAGCCGGATTGCATACGCTTATACATGAAGTGTGGCCAAGTAAACAAATGGACGTTCATATTTGGGATCCTACTATGGGAGAAAAAAATATAGACCTTTGCGAGAAAGCGAATGTTGGTATTACTTTTAGTGATATCACGTTAGCCGAATCAGGAACCGTTGTTTTATTCAATGACAAGAACAAGGGGCGGTCCGTGAGCTTGCTTCCTCGTACCTATATTGCCATTATTCCAAAAAGCTCCCTCGTTCCACGGATGACTCAAGCGGCCGTTCAAATTCGTGAAAAAATTCAAAAAGGCGAAGTGATTCCTTCCTGTATCAACTTTATTACAGGACCAAGCAACTCCGCGGATATCGAGATGAACCTAGTCGTTGGTGTTCATGGTCCAGTAAAGGCTGCTTATATATTGGTTGACGACTTGTAAGTGTGGCGGAGGGTCCAATCCCTTGTCCACCTAATTTGGACTGGGGGTATGGTCCTTCTCCGATAGGTGGATCAAATGTCATATCCCTTAATTTGCTGAAGGGTAGGACAAGGAATGATTCCCCACAACTACATTGCAATATATACTATAAAAAAACCGTCAGCATAGACGGTTTTTGCATTATCTTGTTTATTTAACTCTCCCCAATAATTCTTTCACTAAGCCACTCAACGTTTCCCTTCCCAAAAAAGGCGCTAAGCTTGCCAATACATCTGGGTCTATATGATCAATTCCGATTTTTTTCAGCAGTGTTTCGATATTCTCTCTGCCTAAAAAAGGAGCGAGGGCCTTAATCCGTTGTATATCTATTTCACCCTCTTCAACCTGACAAACCAAATCATTTAATCGTTCCTTTCCCACAAACGGAGCAAGTTTTACCAATATATCCGGAGTCATTTTATCAGTACCGACTTTTTCAAGCAACGTTCCGATATTTTCTCTGCCTAAGAAAGGTGCAAGGCTTGTAACCCTATTAATATCTAGCTTTCCATCGACTACCTTATTAACTATTTCATTTAATCGTTCTCTACTTACAAATGGAGCGAGGGCATGAACAAAGCTCCAGCTGATTGTACCATCCACAGCTTTCTCGAGCAGCATATCAACGTATTCTCTGCCAAGGAATGGGGCAATTCTGACAAGATCTTGTATAGACAAAGTATTTCCAATTGTTTTATCCACTAATTTTCTCAGCGAATCTTTACTAAGAAATGGAGCAAATCTTGCAACAATATCCCAATTGATTTCTTCATCGGCCATTTGCTGAACTAATTCATCCAATACTTCCGAACCAACGAATGGTGCCAACTGCATGACTGTTTCTACATTAAAAACTCTTTTATCCAGGCTTTCTGTAACCTTATCTAGAATACTAGATTTTACTAATGGGGCAACATCCACAAATTCCTCTACGCTTATCTCTCCAGAATTGACCATTTCCGCTACTTCTTCCGTTTTCCCGCTGGAAATTTCACTAAACATATCTCCAATATGAAGGTATTTTCGATGTTCTAGCGCTTCTCCTGCGTTCATGATATCGTCGACCGTTATATCAAATATATGGGCAATCATCGGCAGTGTCCCGATATCGGGAAGTGATTCCCCGCGTTCCCATTTTGAAACGGCTTGGTGGCTTACATTTAATTGATCTGCTAACTCTAATTGAGTCATATCCTTGTCTTTGCGAAGTTTAGAAATATATACGCCAATTTTACGTGTATCGAGCATTTTATTCTCCTCCTTAAAATAATACAGTGCGCGCTGTTTAATATGATGGTAACATTTTCATCCCTATCAAACTATCAACAGATAGTTGAATGTTCCGAAAGTTTTCACTCAACTGGCGGTTGAGTGGTGGAATGGGAAGAAGGATCCTTGCTCCACTTAATTGGAAATAGGGACAAATCCCGTTCTATATCAAATTTTAAAAAAAGGAAAATAATCAGAGATACCGAAATATGATAAATAGGAAATGTAAAAGGGGATTCTAATATGTTAAGACAAAATACAGCAGTAGAAAAAATAGTGGAAAGTTTAAAACAGGATAAATCTGTGCAAGCCATTTTTTTAAAGGGTTCTATGGGCAGAAACGAACAGGATGAGCATTCGGACATTGATCTTTATTGTCTTGTTCATAAAGAGCATGAGGAGCAATTTTTATCAAGGCGCTTAAACCATTTACAGGCTTATCGGGAAATTATTTTTTATGATGATATTTTTATCATCGCCCCACAGATCATTGCGGTATTCGATGATATGCTGCACATTGATTTGTTCACAGTGACGAGGGAATCATTTGTTGGGAAGGATTATTTTAAAGTGTTGTACGACCCTAGCCATCTTTTAGATGAATTTAGTGATACTCAGGGATTATCACTCTCAGAAACGGAATATTGTGATGACGTATATGATGTAGCTTGGTTTTTGTTCCAATATAAAAAGATGTTAGCAAGGGGAAATGACATTTGGGAAGTGAGAATGCTGACGAATGTTATGTATCACTTAGGGAGAGTACTTTTGCATAGATATGTGCCTGAACGAGCACAGTTAGGATTAAAGACAATAGAGAAATCACTTCCTTCATCTTTAGTTGCGGAACTTGAACAAATCTTTGAAAACATTACACCAAGCCATCACAAAAAGGCGGCAGCACAGATCCGGAGGCTTGTTAAAAAGGAACTGGATTGGATTAAGCTGAACATATCGAAGGATGATCAGATTATTCCTTTTTTAGAGAAGATGCTTGAGTAAAATAGAATGAGAATTTAATCAGTAAAATAACATACTGATTACCAATACAAACAGTCTTAAAGCAACTTCATCGTTTCTTGTTCCATCTAAAGTTAACGTTTAATAATCTTAAATATGTATACCAACAATGCATAAACAAACCTCCTTGCGAAAACATAATGCTAAACAACAAGGAGGTTTTTTTATGGAGAATAGCAACAATGACGGATTTACAGTCGCCGGAACAAATATTGATGAAGTAAAAAGAAAAAATGCGCAGTCAGGGATGTCTTATAATGAAGTAAAAGAATGGCTGGCCAGGACAACAGGAGGGCGTGGGACAGCGATTTATAGTGATACGGATGTGGAAGAGGTAAAAAGAACAATCAACAATATGAGGAATGATTGAAGCCACCGAATTTTTCAGGTGGCTTTATTTGCGGTTTTTCAAAGGCATTTTCGTAATGACAATAGGGTCCTTCCAATTTGCATTAGGAATTTGCTGTGGTTCTAAGGTACTCGGCATGGATTTAATTGCCTTTATCTCTGGCGGAAGCGGAGCATTTACTGAATCAAGAATAATAAATTTTCGCTTCGATATATTTATCGGTTTTCTTGGATCGTTTCCTTTTGAAGGATGCTCACATCCAATTAAGTTAATGACTATAAGTAAGGTAGACATAGTGAACAGTAAAAGGTTTTTCATAACTGCCTCATTCCTTTTTTGTATTAGTATATGTTGTTTAGACATATAAACTCTAAATTTAGGTGAAAAAGCATTCAATCTTATTTATCACGGTGCCCCTTCTTTCCGGTGATTTGATAACAGATTAATGGAAAAGAATATTTCCCTTTTCAATGAATTGGTATAATACTCTGCCTGTTTCTATAAAGTAGTAATAGTCCGCTATTTTCATAGCGAATGAAAAAATATTAACTTTTTACAGGAGGGGTTTGTTATTTTTAGCAAAAGAATAAGGATATTGGCCGTTATACTGTCAATCGCACTTTTATCAGCATGCGGAACAGGCGGCAAAAACGTAGGAACAAGTGATGGCAAGATGAAGACTTACACAGTGGCGACAGACTCGAATTTCAAACCATTCGAATATAAGAATTCGAAAACCGGTGAAATGGAAGGGTTCGACATTGATTTAATCAAGGAAATTGCCAAAAGGGCTAAATTTAAAGTGAAATTTGAATCCATGCAGTTTGATGGGTTGATTGCGGGGATGAAATCGGGGCGTTATCCAATGGGTATTGCAGGGATCTCCATCACAGACGATCGAAAAAAATCTATTGCATTTTCAGATCCATACTATGATTCGGGCATTGTGTTAATGGTTTCAAATGAAAGCGAGATTCACTCTATTGACGATGTGGATGGAAAGAAGATCGGTACTCGTCAAGGTTCAACAAGCCAAGCATATTTGAAAGACAAAACAAATGCAAAGGTTGAAGCTTTCCCAGAAATCGTTAATGCCTACATGGATGTGAAAACAGGCCGTCTCGACGCTGCCTTTTACGATTTGCCAAATGTTCTTTTCTTTATTAAGCAGCAAGGAAATGGAAAAGTGAAGACAACCGGTGATGTACTAGAGGGACAATCATACGGTATTGCCTTCCCGAAAAACTCTGATTTAGTAGACGATGTAAATGCTGCATTGAAAGAGATTATAGAGGACGGAACCTATGCAAAAATTTACAAAAAATACTTTGGAGTTGAACCATCAGAGAAATGGCGGGGTAAATAAGCAATGGAAGCCTGAAAAATCGAGAAGGCGTAACAATGAAGTCTATGTTACGTTTCTTTCACACAATGTTAGGAGATGAAAGTTTTTTTATGATTGATGCCATACTGAACAGTTATTATATTCAATGTTTGCCGTTCTTATTTCAAGGATTGGTATGGACGCTCATTATTACGATTGGAGGATTAATTCTTGGCTTTATTCTTGGAGCACTGGTTGGAATGGGGAGGCTGTCAAAGAATCGCATTATTCGAGCGATATGTATGGTCTACGTCGAGATCGTGAGAGGTACTCCTATCCTAGCTCAAGTTCTCTTCATCTATTTCGGTCTTACGGAAGAAGTCATCGGGATAAATATTGATAAAATTATTGCCTCCATCATCGCGATTTCCTTTAACGCTGGAGCCTATATTGCCGAAATTGTCCGTGGAGCCATCAAATCGATTGAAAAAGGGCAGCATGAAGCAGGGCGCTCCATCGGTTTATCACAACGGCAGACGATGCGCTACATTATTTGGCCGCAAGCATTTAAACGAATGATTCCTCCGCTTGGGAATCAATTTATTATTAGTTTAAAAGATACCTCGTTGTTTTCCGTAATCGCGGTTGGAGAGCTCCTTTATATGGGACAACAATATTACAATCTTAATTTTGCCACTTTCCAAACACTAATCATGGTATGTGTCCTTTATCTTTGTATCACAATTCCGACTTCTTTATATTTACGTCGGTTAGAAAGGAGACTGGATGTGTAACATGATAACGGTCAAAAACTTGCATAAATCATTTGGTGCGCTCGAAGTTTTAAAAGGAATCAATGTAAATATTAAAGAGAAGGAAGTTGTTTGTGTCATTGGGCCATCTGGATCCGGAAAAAGCACTTTTTTGCGATGTTTGAATTTGTTGGAGGAGATTTCATCTGGTGAGGTAATAATAGATGGGAAAAATTTAACGGATTCAAAGATTGATATAAATGCCATACGTACACAGGTAGGAATGGTGTTTCAGCATTTTAATCTTTTCCCCCATATGACCGTGTTGGAGAATGTCACATTGGGACCTATCAAGGTGAAGGGGATAAGCAAGGTGGATGCAGCTGAAATTGCTCTTCCCATTTTGGAAAAGGTAGGACTTTACGATAAAGCAAAGGTGTATCCGGAAAGTTTATCCGGCGGTCAAAAACAACGGGTTGCCATAGCAAGGTCTCTTGCTATGAATCCAAAAGTGATGCTCTTTGATGAACCAACCTCCGCTCTTGATCCTGAACTGGTCGATGATGTTTTAAAAGTAATGAAGGATCTTGCAAAGGAAGGCATGACAATGGTAGTAGTTACACATGAAATGGGCTTTGCCCGTGAAGTTGGTGACAGGGTTCTTTTTATGGACGAGGGAATTATTATGGAGGAAGGGACTCCGCGTGAAATGTTTGAAAATCCGAAGAACCCAAGAACGCAATCGTTTTTAAGTAAGGTATTGTAAAAGGGGAGATGTATATCTCTTCTTTTTAGTCTTTTTTTCGTATTAGCCTTCCTGTAAAATGATTGGAAAGATAAATATATATTATTAGGGGTATGAAAAAATGGAAGTGAAAAGTAAAGCGCGTTTGATTGCCAGTATCATTTATAAATTAGTTGTTTCTATTGTCCTGATGCTTGTCTTAACTACAATCCTGTCGATTCCGGCTGTCATTTATGTCATTGCGACTTCTGATGCTCCATTAGAATCTATTTCTAACTTTTCATTAGATGATCCTGTAACAGGATTACTATCAGGGGCTGCATCCTTTTGTGGAGTGCTTTTAACGGTTCTGATCATGACTAAGTTTAAGAAACTGGCCATGAAAAATATGGGCTGGACGGATTTTTGGAAGCGGAAAAGAGAGCTTATCTTTGGATTGATATTAGGATTTGCTTCGATTACGGCGGTTTTCCTTATTTTGTTAGCAACTGGACAAATTTATTTTGACCATGTTCACTGGAGTTTTTCGTGGTCCCTCCTTCTAGGGCTGATTACATTTATTTTTGTGGCATTAAATGAAGAATTATTTTTTCGTGGGTACATCATTTCGATTTTAAAACCGACACATTCAAAAATTATTATGTATATTGTTTCTGCCGTTATTTTTAGCTGTGCACATATTCTAAATGATAATGTAAAAATTTTAGGTCTTATTAATATCGTATTGATTGGTCTCCTGTTTGCATATATGTTTTTAAAAACGAACCGATTATGGATGTCAGTCGGCTATCATTTAACCTGGAACTTCTTTCAAGGTAATGTATGGGGATTTCATGTAAGCGGAACGAATACTTCTAGTATTTTGCAGCCAGAAATTCGTGACACAATTTTAACTGGCGGAGGTTTTGGTCCGGAAGCAGGGCTTTTAACAACAATTGTTATCGTAGCAGGATTTTTTGTAACGAAATTCTTTTTGAAAACGGAAAAAGTAGAGTTGGAAGAAGAGATTTAAAATACCAAAGAGGCGGATTGATGCCCGAACTTTAGAATCCCCCGTAAGCAATTGGTCGCTTATGGGGGGATTCATTTTTTATTATGATCATAAATATATTGAAACCCATAAAGAAGAAGAGCACGCGAACAGTTGATGCAAAAGTATTGTGGCTTTTTTAATTTTTCTAAGGTAAATATTTTACACCAATCTACCAGTTTTAGCCCGAGAAGGTTAAATAGCAGATGAAGAATGGCATTAGAAATAATGTACAGCACAAATTTCCCATATGTCATTTTTAATATCCAAAGACTCATAACAAGATAGGGTCCAAGGTTAAAAAAATTCATACTATCAAATGGTGGAATCCCTTTATAAAACCTCCACCATCTTTTCTTTTCACCAAAAGTATCAATTATTTTCGTAAAAGTACATATAAAAATGGCGGCAGGGAGATGTCTTTTTAATGCGTTTTTGCCTAGAAAGGGTACGGTTAACCAAGGAAGGATTAGAACTGCAAGGTAAAATAACTTTGTGGGCTTCATGCAATCACCTCAAGGGTTAGAATATGCTATTTGGGAAGAGTTTATCCATTGGGATAGGAGTGTTTTTGGAGAAGACATAAAAAGCTCAGATTTAGATATCTGAGCTTCAGATTGTAGACAAAAGGGGTTCGGAATGGTCACATTCCGAACCCCTTTTGATTTTGTTCTTACTTTTTTACCTTTTTGGGTGTATGCTGACCTCTCTCATCCTCATCTACTAGGCCATTTCCGGACCTTTCCATATCCAGTTGGCCATTTTCTTCAAATTCATGGCAGCGAAAGTAAGCATCGCCTGCATCGACAATTTTTTAAGTCCCCTTAACGTTGTCCAACGCATACCATGCTTTTCTTTTGCGTCTGCAAATACACGCTCAATCGTTTCTTTGCGTTTCGCATATATCGTTTTTACCTCTTTGTGATGACGAAGATGATCTGCTTCCTCAAGGTACTCTTGCCAAATATGACGAGTCACTACTTTTTGATGATCCTTACTCTCCGTACATTGCGATAAAAATGGACAATTAGCGCAAATATGCTTAGAAGATTTGTATTCACGATACCCTTCTTTTGTCGTGGTAGAGTAATTCAATATCTCCCCTGATGGGCATATGTAACAATCATAGTATTCATCATATACGTACTCGTGTTTTCGGAAGAAACCTTCTTTTGTACGTGGTCTTGTATAAGGTAAAGCAGGTGTCATTTCGTTTTCGATTAAGTATTTCGTGATGGCCGGTGTTTTATAAGCTGCATCTGCCGCAACGGCATCGGGCTTTCCTACAATATCCATTACTTGTTCTACTAATGGTTCTAGGATTACGCTATCGTGGGTATTTCCTGGTGTCACCATATTTCCTAAAACAAATCCTTTGCGGTCAGAAGCTGCATGAAAAGAATAGGCGAACTGTTTAGTCCGTTCGTCTTTCACATAGTAACCACTCTCAGGATCTGTGGTACTTTCTTTTATTTCTTTTGTATCTTCTTTTTCAAATTTATCTGGTGGAAATGGCTTTTTTCCATGATCTTCCCGGTCTTGATTGATTTCTTCTTGGAGCTGTTCTTGATAGGCACGTGTTTCTTTTCGGACCACCTTTTTTTCGAATTTACGTTTATTCGCACTCGCTTTTACATGAGTGGAGTCGATAAAAACATGTTCTGCACTTATCAAATTCTTTTCCGCTGCTGTTTTTAGAATTCGATAGAAAATCTGTTCAAACAAATCGGTATCTTTAAAACGACGCTCATAGTTTTTTCCAAAGGTAGAGAAATGAGGGACTCTATCATAGAAACCATAACCAAGAAACCAGCGATAGGCCATATTCGTTTTTAATTCTTCAATCGTTTGACGCATCGAACGAATGCCAAATGTATATTGAATAAAGGTAAGTTTAATCAAGATCACGGGATCAATACTTGGGCGTCCAACTGCGGAATATGTTTCTTCCACTAAATCATAAATGAAAGAGAAATCAATCGCTGCCTCCATTTTTCGGACTAAATGATTTTCGGGAACCAACTGGTCTAAAGCGATCATTTCTACTTGATCACGTTGAATGGAATTATGTTTTGAAAGCATCTTCATCACCCCAAGTATTATTTCTATTTATATTTTAAAACAAAAAAGACTGTAGGCAAGCTCGATCTTCATCGAGTTTGTCTACAGTCTGAAGCTCAGATTTAGATATCTGAGCTTTTTATTATTTTTTTTATTTACTAAGCCTAGTTACATTATTAAAAAGTTATTTCTTGTCCACTAATTTTTCTTGTGCTTTCTTCATATTCTCAGCAACCCTAAATTTAACTATCCTACTAATCAATTCATATGGAAGTGGCTTCGATAAAGGAAAATGAATCGAACCTTTTGTTCTCTTATATTCTGATAGTTCTTGTTTAAAAGCATTCATTCCACTTGAAGTTGGATAAAACCCTATATGATTTTTCCACACAGCAAAATGTACTAGGTTCCCGTAAAACGAAAAGGTTGGCATTTGGTAGCTTATCTTTTCATCGGCTTCAGGTGCAGCCTCTTTTATAACTAATCGTAATTTTTTTAGTGTCTTCTGAATCTCAAGAGGAAATTGTAAGATGTATTCATCAATTGTTTTAAATGTTTTTTTATCTTCCATATTTTCTCCTTGTCAAAAACAGATAAATTTTAGAGACTTATTTTAACCTATACCTTATTAAATAGTCCTTCCCCTTTTTAGTCAAACAGTCCCCTTCTGATTAGATTAGCTGTAATAGGTTTTCGTCCTAGTTCACGGGACCACACAGATAACTGACCAATATGATGTATTTCGTGAGCAATAACATGACGCATTGCTTCTCCATACTTGAAAATTTCTAATTCTCCATCTGAATTAGTTTCTGAAAAGAATAGATTCTCCATATCAGGTTCCCAAGCCAATACAAAAGCTTTTACTTCCTCATGATATGATTTTGATAGTTCTCTGACTTTCTCCAATGTAGCCCATGACTCAAATGGTTCACTACATTCCTGTTTTTTCGGTATTTTTCCTTTCATATCGCAAATCCAACTGTATTCCACATCCACAATGTGAAAAAGTGTTTTTAGGATTCCTCCAACTCCTCCAACTCCTCCAGTTCTTACCTTCAGCAATTCATCTTTTGGTACATCCTCACACCAAGAAAACCACTCATTACGAACTTGCCAGTTATATTGAAACATTGTTTTCATCAATTATCCCACCTTAATTTAGCTACTATTATAATTAATTCGGGATACAAGCAATGTATACCTCTTTTAAGAAACACGGGGATGTATATTGCTCCTGACCAAAAGGTAAATTAACTATGAGGTGTTTATTATTCGATGCAGAATAGTGTTTTTGCTTTTTCTTATCAGTGGAATAAGTAGTAATCAAGTTTTAATTAACGCAGAATCTAAAACGATTGTTGCAAAATCCGAAGAGGCAAAGGTTGTTTTATATGCTGTTAAAAGTGATGGAATGTACAGAAATTTTGAAATGAAGATAAATAAAGGGATGAGGTTCTTCCCCTTTTGGTTGAATGTTACGAATCCAACGTATGCACCGGAGATTTTATACAAAGACATAAACCGGGATGGCATTAAGGATTTAATTATTGTTTTAACAAGAGGTTATGGGACAGGTGCCCGAGATTCTGAGGTTCATGTGTTTCATAAAATTCGCACCAATATAGGTGAAGTTGATAAAGAAAATCTGGTAGACAATCCAACCGCCATTATTTTAAAAAACGTAAAAACAAGTCTTTCCAAGCATCAAGCCATAGTGAGAATCGGCAACCGGAAAACAATTATTAATATTGATTCATTGCATATTCCGCAAGAGCACTTATTCAGTGATATAGCATTGGGAAATATTAAGCACTATGATGTTATCAACGATCATTTGGTGGCGTCCGTTAGTGCACAAATTTCTCCTACTACGTTTATTGGCATGTTAGAAATTACATACGAATTTAAAGATAAGATGTATCAGGCAAAGAAAATAGAGTTTAAACGAGTGAAATAGTATAAGGGCTTCGAGAATTTATACTTTTTAAAATCAAAATGTGGAGAATGTGAATGCTACTGTACCAAGCTCATTTATGCAGGAAAAAGCTTTGAAACAAAAACAGCTTGCAACGGTACCAATAGAAGTATTTTGGAAGTAAGGCGCATAACTTGATAAAGCGGTCAACAGTTCCGTTATTTGTGACAAAATGGAGTATTTTCTTAGTTTTGCGGACAGAGAATCCCTTATTTACCGAAAAAACATGGTTTTCCTTGTGGTTTTTAGTAAATAACGGAACCAGTGTCCGCATAACTCTTAAATTAGGGTCATTTTATGTGAATAGCGGATTCTCTGTCCGCTAACTACAAACATGGGAATGAACCTACAGTTTCTAGAGTGCAGGTCTCTAATCCCACTTATACAAAAGTGATTACAAGTAAGGAAAAATATGAATTTACATTGACAAAAACTTCTGTCATTTTATATTTGAATTTTCTCAGGTCAGGGTATACTATAAATGTATAAACATAAAATAAACCAAGGAGTTGTAACTCCTTGGTCAAATCTGTAACTACTGTTGCAAAGACGGTATGTTCTGGTTGAATTATTGCTGAGAAGAACCACCTTTACGTTTTGGTCGACGCGGGTGGTTTTTCTTTGTCGTTTTTTTACGCTTGCCACTTACTAATCGCTTTGCAAAAGCAGTAGCAAGTGCAGCAAAGAATACATTTAATGTATTCTCTATTAACGACTTGAAAACATCCATAGGTACATCACCTCCTTAACCATAAAAGGAAGAGGGAACATACCGTCCCGCATCAAAGTAGTTACTAAAAGAAGTATAACATAATAGTATAATGCGATTTAGAATATTCTATTTTTTTGTGGTGTATCTTCAAAATCCTCTGTTTTGGATCTAGCTAATAACTGAAGTATACAAAAGTTGTACAATGAAGTAATTTCTCTTGTCCAAAATAAAATGATGAACGGCTTTCAAGCAATTCGAAAATTTTATCAGCTCATCCTGATCTAATAAATAACAAGTTTATAAGTATTACGTACCAAAATTAGAAAAGACACTTGATATTATCTACGAAATCCAACAAAAAATGAAAAAATCCTTATATTTACGGAGTTTAAGAAAATCCATTCGAAAAAGGTTTAATATTAATCCGCAAATTATTAATGGAATGACATCAAGAAGTATTCAAACAGTTAAATATCTGATGAAATGAAAAACTCATTCATACCAGAATGGGTTTTTTTTAATATATAGTGGAACTTTGTATGTATTGCCCGCAGGACGGTATGTTTACGTAATTTAATTACGTGAAGATCTATCCTTACATTTGCGATGATTCGGGTGGTTTATTCTTTGTCTTTTATTACGCTTGTTGTTTCCTATTTGCTGTGCAAAAGTAGTAGCAAGTGTAACTTGGACGTGTTTGTTTGATTTTCCCTCCCATGAGTAATATTGTAAAATCAGAAGAACTAATAAAATGGAGGTAATATTCATGGCAACAATCGAAGATTTTTTAAAGTTAGATATTCGTGTTGGTACCGTGATAAAGGCAGAACCATTTCCGGAAGCACGAAAACCTGCCATAAAATTAGAAATTGATTTTGGCGAAATTGGAATCAAACATTCTTCCGCACAAATAACAAAAAGATATGACCCACAACAACTTATTGGGAGACAAGTAGTAGCTGTAGTAAACTTTCCTACCAGGAGAATTGCGGGTTATAAATCTGAAGTATTGGTACTTGGCGGAGTTCCAGAAGAGGGGGATGTGGTACTATTAAAACCGGATGAGCAGGTTAAAAACGGTACTCCAATAGCTTGAAATACAAAAGCAAACCTTATTATTTCTAGTAAACGTAGCGGTTCTCTAAGAAGGATCGCTTTTTTTCATCATCATCTTTTTTAGCTATAATTACACTGCACAATTTCATAATCTAGGTGAATTTTGTCGAATATTTGGTATTGACATTCTATTTCATTTTATGTAAATATTTTACTGGATATATTTTTTTCTCCGAAAAATTAAACTACAAACTCTTCTTTGATTAGAAGTCATCAATAACCACATTATTACTTCTATGTTTTTATCTCTATTAATAAATTCCAACACCTTATAGTAAGTAAAGTACTTGGTAACCTAGAAAACAGTAAAGCTATATTCTGTCTTTTTGTTAAGCCATCTTATGGGTACATTTTTATATGTACTCATGAGGGTATATATATAAATTTATCCTAAGGAGGATTTTATTTATGGGACATGATATTTACGGGCAAAATAAAGCGGGTGAAGCAATTGCTTATATTCGTTTTACGATGAGGGATTCTTGTGCCTACACTTTTTACCATTTATTAGATGCAACGGATTGTTATGCAGGTGTTAGCGGATCAGGTGACAGCAAAACCCTTTCATTGCCGCAAATGGAAAAGGCATTGGAGGCAAAAAATGAATTATTTAATGAAGATTTTTCAAAACAGCCAAAGGATGATTTTTTAGTATGGCAACAGAAGGAAATCCAGAAATTTATTACTAGTTGCTTGGAAACAGCTCAAAAAGAAGGAAGTGTCAAAGTCTTGTTTTCTTAAATGTTTTAATAGCAGCTTAAGTGTATAGCGGATTACCCACATTTTCCTCTTCCTTGTTGCCACATCTTCCTTACCTTTTCAAAAATCCGGAGACTACAAGTTTTTCATTTTTTTTCAATGACCTAAGAGCAATATCAAGGGTATACTCCTGAAAGAATTCTTCGTCCCATTTTTATAGAGAAGTTGGAATTGGAGATGAAAAGACAATAAATTTTTGATTTGTAATTTACAAAATATTCTTTATTCTAATAGTTGATTATTTGCGGGAAGAACCGAACCACCCTTATGCTTGCGGCGAAAAGCGGGTGGTTTTTCTTTTCGGTTTTTTTACTTCTGCTGCTTAATATTCGCTGAGTAATAGCGGTAGCAAGCGCAGCAAAGAATACATTCACTGTATACTCTATTAACGACTTGAAATTATCTATAGGTATATCACCTCCTTACCCATAATAGGAAGGAGAACATACCGTCCCGCATCAAAGTAGTTACTACAGTCAGTATAGAATATGTCTTCTAAAAAAATAGTGTAAAGGAAGGAGCGCGCCGAGGCTCCATACGAGCAGCATAATGCTACATATAGTTGAAGGAATTCTCAATAGTTCAGAAGAATCTTATAAGAGCAGAGAAGTAAATTCTAATAAAAATAGGTGGCTGTAATGGAAAATAAGAATGATCAAATGAAGGCGGTAAAAATATCTATCGACTATATGAAAAAGAATATAGATACAGAGATTACTTCTGAAGAACTTGCTTACTTAGTCGGTTATAGCACCTATCATTATTCACGGATTTTTAAAGAAATTACAGGTGTTTCGCCACGGCATTATTTATCTGCCTTAAGAATGGAGGCAGGGAAGGAAATGCTGATAAGCTCCAAATCGCCTTCTATTTTAAAAATCCTTTTGTTAATTGGTTTTAGAAGTTTAGGAACATTTAGTTCGAAATTTAAGCAATTTGTAGGATTATCACCTAAGCAATTTCAATTAAGTACTAACGATTTACATGATTTTGTTAATGATTACAAGGACAAGGAATCCCCTTTACTGCTTGCATCTGCACCGCCGATATTATCTTGTCACCTTGAAGTGCCGGCAACTTTTAAAGGAATTATTTTTGTTGGCCTTTTTCCACGTGCGATTCCAGACCAGAAACCTATAATAGGCACAGCTTTTACCCAAAATCAAACAAGTTGTGTTTTTTCAGATATTCCGCTTGGAACTTATTATGTATTAGCGGCTGCATTAAAATGGAGTGTAAATCCGAAAGACTACTTTCTACTGAACAGGGCTTTGCGAGGCAAGTACGATAAGCCGATTGAAATAACCAAGTTTACTGATACAGAAATTACAATAAGCCTGAGAGAACCCTTACCAACCGATCCGCCGATTTTAGTGAACTTGCCCCAGCTTCTATATGAACAGGTAAAGAAGAAAGCAAACTAGAAGAAAGTTTCGGAATAATTAACTGGTAAACTATTCATAAAACCGAGGAGGGAAATAAAATGTTAAATAAAGTATGTGTTCTTACCGTAAAAGTGGAAAATTTGAAAAAAGCGATTGAGTTTTATACGGAGGTTCTGGATTTTAAAGTTTATAAACATTATGGGGAAAAAATCGCTACTTTAGTTCATGATGAAATTCCGATTGTGTTGGAGGAAGAGGGAACAAATAAATCCGGAGAAGGTCAAAATGTTTTACTTGGCATTCTTTCAGAGCATATTGAAAGTGATTTTAATCGATTAAAGTCAAAAGGGGTAAAAATTCTCTTCGATGAACCTAAACCGTGCCCACCTGGCCGCTATATTGTCATAGAAGATCCTTCGGGAAACCAAATTGAAATTTTGGAGTTTACGAATTAAATATGGTGGGAATAAAACACCAGGCATACATTAAGGTAGAAAAGGAGAAGGTATTTCAGACGTTAACCACCGCAGAGGGTTGGAATGCATGGTTCACCGATCGAACAATCATCAATATAAATATTGACGGGACAGGTGAAATCTGGCTTCGTTGGTCATATGGGGATGATCATCAAAGAGAAATCGTTGATGGTGGAAAAATAATAGAAACCATTCCTTGTGAGTCTTTTATTTTTCAATGGAAACCAGGTAAAAATACGACGACTGTAAAATTTCAATTACATCCCTTTAAAGAGGGGACGTTGCTAATCTTAGAAGAAGACGGCTATACAAATGATGATATAACCTCTTGTATTGGATGTTCGGTAGGATGGGGAGAAGCTATTACCTTATTAAAAGTTTTTTTAGAGCATGGGATTGTTTATAAAGGAGATTTATTACTAGGTTTTGAGGATGACCACGGGTAGTGCCTGACACCATGATGTGATACTATATGAGTAGGAATATTTATCCTGTATAGGAAAATGCTAAAAAGACTTTTTTAAGGTGCAACATGGAAGAATTTTATACTCATATAAATAAAAAATTATATTATATAACAGTTTGCATTGTAATAACTATTATGGCAATGGGATTATTAGAGGGTAACGCTATTATTGGCTGGTTGGAGTTTGGGTTTGTTTTACATAGTCTGTTAGTAGTGATTTTATCTGTATGTTTATTGCTATATCCTAAGCATGTAACTCATTTGTTCAGAGCCGTCATTATTATCTTAGCGTTTTGTTATTTTTATACCATCTTTTTTCTGTACCCTGGTATTGGGTCTAATTTTATTTTTCTTTGTTTTATTCCTGCAGTTGCTATTTTGTTTTTTGATTCAAAGCTATTTTATTTTTCCATTCCGCTTAACAGCATTCTAATGACATTTACGTTCGTTTATATTAATTATTTGGATGAAGAATCTGCTTATTACTATATTAAAGAAAATTTAATCGGCAATGTGATAAATTTTATCGGGAGTCAAGCACTGATCTGCTTTACTTTCTATTTAACGTACGGGCGAATGAAAAAACAGCAATTATATTATGAACAAATTAAGCAGTCAGAGCGATTAAAGACAACTGGCCAATTGGCCGCTGCATTGGCCCATGAGATAAGAAATCCTTTAACAGTGGTCAAAGGCTTTTTACAGTTATATGAAAAAGACACAGCATATAGCGCCGACGCAAAAAGACATTTCAGGCTAATGATAGATGAATTAAATATAGCAGAAGAGGTGCTTTCTCAGTTTCTATCAATCGCGAAACCGAATAGAAATGCAGTGACAGAAACCGTGAATGTTAGATCTGTTCTTCAAAGTGTAGTAGATCTGCTTCAATCCTATGGGTTTTTTCGAGATAATAAAATTGAACTTAAGGTAATGGAAGATTGCTTTATCGCTGTCAATAACATTGAGATTAAACAAATGCTCGTCAATATTATCAAAAATGCCATTGAGGCTTCTAAAATTGGCGATTCCGTTATTGTAACGGCAGAAAGGAAAAAGGATTTTGTTGAAATAAAAGTGACCGACTTCGGGGATGGAATGTCTGAAGAGGAAGTGAAATCTCTCGGTACTCCTTTTTATTCATTAAAGAGTAAAGGGACTGGCTTGGGGATGATGATTTGCTTTAATATAGCAGCTAAGTATAATGGGACTATTGACTTTCATAGTAAAAAAGGCGAAGGAACCACCGTTACGATACGATTTCCTTAATAAGGAATAGGCAAAGAGCAAAAGGCATCTTTGCTTTTTTGTTTCCCTTCATTTTTAAAGATGCCTTAATTCGGGTGTATAGCCGTATAAATGAACGATGTGTAAATAAGGAGAGGGTAATGTCCACGAGTATGCCTGACACCGAAAGGAAAATGGAGAATTTTGTCGAATATCAAAAAATAAAATCAAGGAATAAAGGAGTTCCCTACATTGGACAAAATAAGAGAATTATCTATCCCAAATCATGCAAGAATTATTGTTATATCCGATATCCATGGAGAATTAGAGCTTTTTCAAAGGCTGCTAGACAAAGTTCAGTTTAGCAAAGAGGATTACCTCATTATTAATGGTGATCTTTGTGAAAAGGGAAGCAACAGTATGGGCGTAGTCCAATACATAATGGAATTAGAAGCAAATAATCCAAAAGTTCACGTCATAGAGGGCAATTGTGATACATTAGTGGAATATCTTTTAAATGAAGATCAGAATATTATAAACTACTTATGCACAAGAAAGCATTCCATCATGAATGAATGGCTGGAGAATATCGGTTACAAGATTTCATCAGAATCAAGCGTTAAAGAGGTAAAGGAACAATTATGGAGGCATTTTTCAAGGGAAATAAAATGGTTAACAGAACTACCAACTGCCATTGAAACGGATCATTATATTTTCGTTCATGCTGGGCTGGAGGACATTGAAAACTGGAAAGACACGAGCAGAGTTGCTGCCATTTCGATCCCAGAGTTTTTACTTAAGTCACATCAAGCAAATAAATATGTTATTGTCGGACATTGGCCAGTTGGAAATTATACTTCAAAAACTTTATCGAACAATCCAATCATCGATCAGGAGAAAAAAATCATTGCAAATGATGGTGGGAATAACGTAAAACTTTCTGGGCAACTAAATGCCTTTATTATTACTCCGTCCTCCTCAGGGGATAATTTTTCTCATACATACGTGGACCGTTTTCCTACAACGAAGGTAATAAAACAATTTAACGCAGATTCATCTTGGACAGGTTCCATTTCTTATGTAAATTATGCTCTTACTCCAATTGAAAAAGGAGAGCATTTCACCTTATGCAAACAACCGGGAACTGACCAATTACTCTATGTGAAAAATGAGTATATCCTTCAAAAGGATAGAGGCTATGAGGCAAAAGAGGAGGTCTCTTGCACACAAATAAGTGTAGAAAAAGAGGACATTGTTTCTATCATTGATGACAGTTGCGCAGGATATGCCTTGATAAAAAAAGACGGATTCGTCGGCTGGGTAGCTAAGGAAGCTATAGAATGATAGTAAGTCCTAAACATTAGGAAATTTTTAATACTTTTCACACTCCCCATTCCACCTTTTTCTTCATAAAATCTAATATTAAAGAAAAAGGTGGAATGCCTATGTATTATCCCTCCTATCGTGATGATTCTCCTCGTGTAATAACGGTTATTGGAAGGGCAACTCTTTCTCGAAAACCGGATACCGTTATCATCCAATTAGAAGTGATGACAGAGAATGAACAGATTCAACAAGCACAACAGGAAAATGCGTATAAAATGAATCAAGTAATCCAAACTCTTATACAATCAGGAATTATAAAGGAAGATATTCAGACTTCTTCTTATATCATCCATCCTCGATATGATTACGTGGATGGAAAACAAGTATTTAAGGGCTATCAAGTAATCAATTCGATCATGGTTAAAATAAAAAAACTGGATCTAGTCGGACATATTATTGATACGGCTGTTAAAAATGGGGTAAATCAGGTATCCAACATTCAATTTACACTCGAAAATCAACCAATTTACTATCAAAAGGCGCTGAGCGATGCCTTAAAAAATGCTCTGGTAAAGGCACATGTTTTTTGCAAGCAGAAAGTGCAGAAAAATGCAGCGAAATTTACATAGGCTTGCAGCGGTTTGTTTTACATTAAATTTCATCCAATGTTTTTACCGATGAAAGAGCATTTTTTAACCTATAACTTTCTCCCGTAAACGCTATTACGTGGGCATGATGTACTAATCGGTCCACAAGGGCTGATGTTAGGCGGTTATCTCCAAAAACCCGGTTCCATTGACCGAATTCTAGGTTAGAGGTTACTATCACGCTCTTGTGTTCATAACAGTCTGCGATAATATGAAACAATAATTCAGAGCCTTCTTTTTGAAAAGGGACGTATCCCAATTCGTCCAATATAAGTAGGTCGCACTTTTCGATTTGACGTTTTAACCTGTGTAAAGTGCCTAATTTCATTGCTTCTTCTAATTGTCCTACTAAATCAGCTACCCGAAAGAAACGGACTTCATATCCCATTTCACAGGCCTTAACACCTAAAGCCGTTGCTAAATGTGTTTTCCCCGTACCCGGTGTCCCCATAAGTAGTAGGTTCTGTTTTTCCTTAATAAAACGAAGGTCACAAATTTCCTCTTTCGAGGTTGTGGCTGGTAAATGTAGCTGCTCATCCCATTCATAGCCATTAAGCCATTTAAGTTCCCTAAATTTAGCCTTTTTTATTAGTCTAGCTATCTTTGTTGTCTGCCTAGAATTGACTTCAATTAATAGAACATCACGTAAATACTGTTCTTTACTTTCAAAAGGGATATCCTCAAACTCTTCGATAATATGGGCTAAGTGAAGTGTTTTGCAAATTGCCTTCAAGTCGGCCATCAGGAAACACCTCCTTCCAGAGAAGGACAAAGCATTTTATCATAAGTATTCAAATCGGTTTCATAGTTAAGCAAAATCTTAGGCGTATGTACCTCGTTTAATTTTTCCGGATAGGATGCTTTTTTTGCTTCTAAAATAAAATCAAGTTCATGTGGATCCCTCTCAAAACGTTCTTCTTTTTCCAAAGCCATATGAATATCATTCAGAGTATGTTTTTCTAATAATTTTTTTACCCCCTTGACCCGGGATCTGGTCTCTTCTGATCGTATCGTCAAATACGTTTGAACTCTTTCCGGCAAATACTTAAAAAAGCGTGAATACCTCACGGACCGCGGTTTCTTCTCCCAATCTATTAAAATATCATTCCATGGAATCGCTCTTGTGGCATTCATATAAGGGCGGTTTTCTTGATAAACAATTTCTCCGTCATTCGTAAAACAGGTAAATCGATCCCATTCCATTTTAAGGACTAACGCCTGTTTCATTCTCGCTTTGTGGAGAACAAATTTCTCACCGTCAACTTCAATTTCCCCGTATTTATTAACCTTAGCGGATTTTACCGAATAAATCGGAAAATCAGTTAAAGGAAGGGCTTTCAATTGCTTTTTATCCTCTTCCCAAAGCTCATCAATCATCACATTTTTTTCATAGTGGGGACGTTGCCGGTCCTTTTCCATTTCTTCCTTCATCCAGTCTGCTAATTGTGGAAAACTCTCCATAATCGGTGCTGTTGTAAACAGGTTATTCCTTGTATATCCGACCTTCTTTTCTACATTTCCTTTCTCATGTCCACTTGCCGGATTACAAGGCTGTACTTCAAAGCCGTAATGGCATTTAAATCTCAGAAAGGCGTCAGTATAGGTCCTTCTGTCCCCTTTGCCAATAGAAACAACCACCGCGGCTAGGTTATCTATACGCAAATATGTAGGTACTCCTCCTGATTGATGGAACAGCTGCTTTAACCCCTCTAAGAAACACTCGGTATTTTCGCCAGGAAGAGGATAACCAAATCCAGCATTACTGTGTGGAAAGCTCAGGATTAGAGCTTTGATATCTTTATAGGCTCCATCTTTTACTACAGTCATGTTTCCAAAGTCCACCTGCGCTTCACCTGGAGGGTGTTCTAAACGTTCATGTCTTTCAATCCTAGCTGCTTTGAGTTGTGGCTTTCGGTTCTGGATATATTCGCATACGGTCCGATAGGACCCTTTAAAACTATGGTTATCTCTAAGATCTTCATAGATCTTCTTGCTAGTTCTCCGTTCTTTTCTTTTGAGTTTCATGTCCTCCTCTAGCCAATCATCAACAATTTCCCCGAAACCTTCTTCGTACATCATTCCTTTTTTACTGAACTTTAGTGTCTCTTCAAATCTTTCTCCATCAGCGTATTTCTTAACCGTCCTCCAATTACAACCAGTTTTTCTTGTAATTTCATTTATTGATAAGTCTTCTTCTTCTCTTAAGTGTTTGATATAATCTACTTTAGGCATTGCTAGCATCCTTTCATTTCCTCCCCACTGTTGTGATCTCTCAATCAATACAGTAGGGGATAATTTTGGGGCTGGCAAGCCTATTTTTATGCAGTTAAGTTCTGCATAAATTCCCTGCAAACCTCTGTACTTTTATTTTGCAATAAACAGGCACAGACGCTTGCGGAAACATTAAAGGTAAATTATGACCCCATCCCCATAAAAATTGTAGAGGATATTAGTGAAATGCCCCACCCTTTTCAAAAATTTGCGTTGGTGGAAAATAGTATGTCTACTCCTATTGTGCCTGGCGAGATGGAGATTAAGGCAAAAGTGGAAGTGCAAATGGAGTATTATGGATAAACATCCGTTAAAAAAGCGCATATCAGTCATTTTGATTTGCGCTTTTTTAAGTGGCCCAAGTCGAAAAATGTAGTTTTTTTAATGTTGTGAATATTCCATAAAAATATTGACACATAAATAAAAATAAAATATATTTATCGTAATAAAAATTTATTATCCTAATAAAAAATAATCATTGATGAAAGCGAGGGGAATATGTAACAACATTTTTTTACATCTCTATTGAAAGCGTTTTCATAAAAGGTAGAACTGTCCTTGTGGAACGGACAAATAAAGAAAATGTCCACGGGTGGTGCCTGACACCACTTGGTGAGGGGTGGTAGTTTCATATGAGTGAGAGCGTGTCTTTGCAAATTAAGAAGTATATACCGTTGGTGGAGTTCTTGGGAAGTGTAATGGGAAGCCATTGTGAAGTGGTTTTGCATGATGTTCGTAATATCGAAAATTCTATTGTTGCCATCAAAAATAGTCATATAAGCAATAGAAAGGTAGGGGGTTCCTTAACAGATCTTGCATTAAAAATATTAAAAGATAAATCATATATAGGAAAGGATTTTCTGATTAATTATGCCGGCAAGACACAGGATGGCAAGATTGTCCGTTCGTCCACCTTTTTTATAAAGGACGATATGGGAAATGTAATAGGAATGCTTTGCTTTAATATGGACGTAAGCAAAATGGTGGAAACTAGGAATCTATTAGATAGTTTGATTAACGGGGCAATGGAGGTTCCGGAAAATGGCTTGCAGCTTGAAGGAAAACAACCTGGACATCATGATCCGCCTATAGAAGATTTGCATACTTCCATAGAGGATCTTACAACATCCATCGTTTGCAAAACTATATCAGAAACAGGTATTACTCCAGATAGAATGTCATCGGAAGAAAAAATGGAAGTGATTCAAAAACTAAATGAAAAAGGTGTTTTTTTAATCAAAGGCTCCGTATCAGAGGTAGCAAAACATATGAAAACATCTGAAGCAACGGTATACAGATACTTAAATAAAGCTTAATGGAGGAAAAAGAACATGAAATATAATTTTGATGAGGAAATAAATCGTTTTAATACCAGTTCCGTTAAATGGGATGAAGTAGATACTATTTTTAATGGTGAAAACCTTCTGCCTATGTGGGTGGCTGATATGGATTTTAAGGTGCCAGAACCTGTCATTGAAGCAATAAAACAACGGGCAGAACATGGAATCTTCGGTTATACAGCACGGAACGATTCTTATTACGAAGCAATCATTAATTGGATGCAGCGGCGCCACAATTGGAAGGTGGAAAAAGATTGGATTTGCCATGCACCTGGTGTCGTTCCAGCATTAGGGATGATCGTTCGAACCTTCACAAAACCGGGGGATAAAATCATTATACAATCGCCTGTCTACTACCCTTTTACAAATGTAGTAGAAAAAAATGAGAGAGTCATTGTCCAAAATCCATTAAAATACGAAGACGGTAAGTATGTTATGGATTTCGAAGATCTGGAGAGTAAAATCGATCACGACGTAAAAATGATCATTATTTCCAGTCCTCATAATCCGGTTGGAAGAGTGTGGAAGAAAGAAGAACTTACCCAACTAGGAGATATTTGTCTAAAACATAATATCCTTGTTGTATCAGATGAAATCCATTTTGATTTAATTTTAAAGGGACATTCCCATACGCCATTTGCTTCCATTTCAGAAGAGTTTGCCCAAAATTCGATTATTTGCACTGCTCCAAGTAAAACATTTAATTTAGCAGGATTGCAAACATCCAATATTATTATTCCGAATAAAAATATACGTGAAAAATTTACAAATACATTAGAGTCCCTTTTCATAGGCATGACTAGTACCTTTGGCCTTGTAGCAACAGAGAGTGCATACCGTTATGGGGACGAATGGCTCGATCAACTACTAGTATACTTACAGAAAAATCTAGAGTTTTTAACTGATTATATTAATCAAAATATTCCAGAGTTAAAAGTAATCCCAACAGAAGGCACCTATCTTGTTTGGATTGATTGCAGAGAATTGGGGCTTGAGGCAAAAGAGCTTGAACATTTAATGCAAAAAGAAGCGAGAGTTGCATTAGATGAAGGCTATATATTTGGCAAAAGCGGTGAAGGCTTTACAAGAATGAACATCGCTTGTCCGCGCTCTATTTTGGAAGAAGGGTTAAAAAGAATCGAGAAGGCAGTTAAAAGTGTCAGGGGGGTTGCCTCGAAATAAAAATTCAATAGGATTTCCCAACTGTGAAAATGTCGTTCGAGTACTTTCATAAAGCAGTTAATTCCCTCTTCGTACAGATTCGGGCGACAAAGGTTACTAAGATAGTGAATGAGAAAGCTATTTTAGTAATTTTTTTAACGAGAGTATTCAGAATGTTCCAAATAATGTTGAGGGGGATTGGGAAATGGCTAGTCAAGAATCGAATTTAAAGAAAGTATTAGGATTAGGGGATGTAATGGGAATTGCGGTAGGTCAAATTATCGGTGCAGGTGTTATGGCATTGACAGGCGTTGCAATCGGAATGACTGGAAGTGGTATAACACTCGCTTTTATTCTTTCTTCTGTTTTTACCATTATTACTATTTTGCCAATCGCCATAATGGGATCTGCTATACCTACAACAGGCGGATTATATCGATATTCCAGCCGCTTATTATCTTCAAAAGTAGGATTCTTTTGGATGTTGTTATTTATTCTTGGTAATTTGACTATTGCAATGTACGCCATTTCGTTTGCCCAGTATATGCAAGGATTAGTGCCATCTATACCGATGACACCTATTGCATTCGGACTACTCACGATATTCTATCTTTCTAATATTGTAGGTGTAAAATTTGCAGCAATAGTGGAAAAAGTGATGGTAATCGTGCTCTTCCTTGGTTTAGCAGTCTTTATCATATGGGGTTTTCCAGAAGTAAATTATTCCGTATTTAATGCTAAAGAGATGTTTCCGCATGGGGCAGGTGGATTTTTTACCGCTGTCGCATTGCTTTCCTTTGCAACTGGAGGTGCTCAAGTAATTGCTGAGCTAGGCGGGGAAATGAAAAGACCTGGAAGGGATATTCCATTAACCATCATTGTTACGACCATTGGAGTAGGTATTCTTTATGCGTTTATGGCAACTATTGCAGTTGGAATTCTACCGATCTCCGATGTTGCTAACAAGCCGTTAACCGATGTTGCAAGAACGATTCTACCGCATCCGCTATTTATTTTCTTTATGATTGGCGGGGCAATGTTTGCATTAGCAACAACCTTAAATGCCACCTTATCTTGGATCACAAAGGGAATCTTGATATCTTGCGAGGATGGATGGCTTCCGAAATCATTGGGGAAGGTCAATAAGAAATTCGGAACACCACATTGGCTGCTAACTGTATTTTATGTTGTTGGTTTGATCCCAATTCTTACAGGACTATCGCTTGAAACCATTTCGGCATTAGGTACTGGAGTGTTACTGGTTGCAAATGTTATCCCAATCATTGCCTCTTCACAATTGCCGAAAAAATATCCGGAATTATATATGAAAGCACCATTTAAATTATCGAAAACAGCATTAAATATTGTCGTTGTTCTTGCCGTGATTCTCTTGGCAGTTCAAGGATACTTACTATTATCATCCTTATCTTACAAGTTTATGATCGGTGCTGGTATTTACATGGTTGCCGCTGCACTTTATGTCATTATCTTCGGCAACAGATTAAATATCAAAAAAAATCTAAGCTTTGCGGAGGATCCAGATTCCCCGCAACATCCAACCAATATTGGAGCTTAGGGTTTTCTGAGTAAAAAAATGTAAAATAGTGGGAGGTATCGAAAATGACAGACGATAATTTATATAAAAAGTCGTATATTCGTAGATTAAGTGAATTAGGAAAGCTGGCACCGGATACGATGAAAAAGTTTACGGCTTTCGATCAGCAGGCATTAGCAGAAGGGGTGCTATCTAAAAAGACAAAGGAACTAATTGCGGTTGCAGTGGCTCATGTTACTGGTTGCCCGTACTGTATTGAGGCGCATGTTTCAAGTGCAAAAAGATTAGAGGTTTCAAAGGAAGAAATGCTGGAAGCCATTATGGTGGCAACAGCGTTAAAAGCAGGTTCAGCACTCGCTCATGGGGTAAATGCGTTAAATGCCTACGATGGAACAGGTGGGGAGGAGCTTTACAAGAGGTCGAATAAAAACCGACTGATGGAGTTTAAAGAGATAAATGCTGATTCGTTTCATGCTTTTTCTCTGTTTAATCATCAAGCATTGAAGGATGAATTGTTGAGCAGAAAAGAGAAGGAATTAATTGCCGTTGCGGTTGCTCATGTTACAGGGTGTGCCTATTGCATTGATTCCCATACGAAGAGTGCGAAACAATTAGGAGTCACCCTAGAAGAACTTGCGGAATCCATTTTTGTAGCTACCGCGTTAAAGGCAGGTTCAGCACTCGCACACAGTGTTAATGCTCTCAATGCTTATTACGACTAGTTAACGGTAATTTCTGCAAAACTAGATAAGCAGGAGGGGGTATGGAATGAAGATTCCAAAAACATTTCCTTCACTAGGGTTTCGTGATTATCGATTGCTTTGACTAAGCTTTTCTATGGCTAATTCCGGACAATATGCCTTTACGGTTTCAGTTAGCTGGCTTATCTTTTCTTTATCTAAATCATCCGTTCTTGTGGGTTTGATTATGTTCGTTACCATGATTCCGGGAGTAGTATTTGGTACCATCAAAATAATAATAAGTTTAAGGATTCCGAGTTAATGGACTTGGAATCTTTTTTTTGAGGGTAAAAAAATGTAGAAGCAATGAAACAAGGTTTTTCATTTTAAAACATGACCAATATTAAATGGTCGGTGATGTAATAAAAGCAACAAATAAACGAAAAATAGAATGGTAAAACTGTTTTCGTAATTGGTATTAAATACTTAGGCAGACTTCGTTTCGGGCATCTTTTCTTAAAAAGGATATCCATTCTTAAATCGGGTAAGTAAGTTTATAAGATTACTTTTACAAAAGCAACAAAATCTAAGAAAAGAGCCAATGGTAAAGG
This sequence comes from Margalitia sp. FSL K6-0131, assembly GCF_038008735.1. Classification (NCBI taxonomy): domain Bacteria; kingdom Bacillati; phylum Bacillota; class Bacilli; order Caryophanales; family Bacillaceae; genus Heyndrickxia; species Margalitia sp. FSL K6-0131. Next base: position 4,804,978 of record NZ_JBBOZS010000001.1, on the reverse strand, counting down.
AGAATGAAAATGAATGGATAATTTACTGATTGTCTTATTGTTATTAGCAATTATTGGTCTTTCCAACGTTATTAATCATCTTGTTCCATTTATTCCTGTACCCCTTATTCAAATTGCTCTTGGTGTCGCTATTGCTGTCCTTCCATTGGGAGTCCATGTTCCGATGGAAACCGAATTGTTTTTAGTATTATTCATTGCACCACTGTTATTTAACGATGGAAGAAATGTATCGAGGATTGCTTTGTGGAAACTAAAAACACCTATTTTATTATTGGCACTCGGGCTTGTGTTTGTTACCGTGTTCATCATTGGGTATTTCATCCATTGGTTAATTCCAACGATTCCTCTTCCTGCATCTTTTGCCTTGGCAGCGCTTTTGTCACCGACAGATGCAGTAGCAGTAAGTGCAATGTCAAGCCGGGTTAAGATGCCGAAAGTTATTATGCATATTCTTGAAGGAGAAGGCTTGATGAATGATGCATCAGGACTTGTCGCTTTTAATTTTGCCATTGCGGCAATGGTAACCGGAGTGTTTTCATTAGCAAATGCCAGCATAAGCTTTGTTATTATTGCAATTGGCGGTTTTGTGGGTGGTGCCTTTCTGGCATTTATTATTATTAGGTTAAGGGTTTTAATACGGAGATTTGGGATGGAAGATGTAACAATCCATATGCTGATTCAAATTCTTACGCCATTTGTTATTTACCTGATAATCGAACATTTTCATCTATCAGGAATATTGGCAGTAGTGGCAGCTGGAATTGTGCATGCCATTGAAAAGGATCGTGAAAAATCACCAACTGTTGACCTGCAAGTTGTTTCCAAAAGCACTTGGACAGTCATTTTATACGTTTTAAACGGTTTGGTATTCGTTTTACTTGGAATTCAGATTCCTAGTGTAGCTAGTACGATCATAAAAGACCCATTATATAATAATTTTGTTGCATTAAAATATATCGTTCTCATTACTGCCGCATTATTAATTCTTCGTTTTGTCTGGGTTCTTCTGTCGGGAACTATCGGTTTGAAGATTAGAAAACGTAAGATTGGAAAATTAGGTTTCAGACAAATAGCCATTACGACGATTGGCGGTGTAAGAGGGGCAGTCACATTAGCAGGAGCTTTTTCCATTCCGGACGTTTTAGAGGATGGAAGCCCATTTCCTGAACGATCCTTAATTCTTTTTATTGCAGCAGGTGTCATCCTATTAACGCTGATTATTGCAAGTATATTCTTACCTGTGATTGCAAAATCCGATGGGGCTAAGGAAGTAGAGAGGGAAAAAATAAAGGAATGGGCCCTTATTCAAATGAGTATTGCTGCAATTCGTACTATAAGGAATAGCATGAATGATGATAATCGCGCATCCGCTTTGTCTATTATTACATCCTACAATAAAAAAATTCATCAACTTCGATATGGAAATGAAGAAGCAGGCTCATCCGCCATAAAGAAGGCAGAAGTAGATATTCGGATGGAAGCATTAGAAGCGGAGTCTCAATATGTTGCAAAACTTATTAAAAATAAAGAAATTGACAGAGATACCGCCTATCGTTGCCAAGAACATATTCACCGAATGGAAATTGCGATTACCAACCAAATGAAATACAAAGCTCTCGTTTTCTGGAGTATGGTAAAAAGAATCCTCATTCGTATCGCACAAATTTTTACTCCTAAAAAAGAGGCACTGCTGCAGCAACGCAGGAAGCAATTTCAAAAAATAGCGGAGTTAAAAATAGAAATGGCAAAAGCAGCAATCGATCAATTGATCAAAGCAATGTCGCAAGAAAATAAAGATATTTGTTATTTAGTGATTAGCGAATATAATGAATTGATAATGAAGCTAAAGAAAATGAAGGATAAAAATACATCAAAAACCAATGAACGGTATGAACGAGAGCTAAAAGATAAGGCTTTCCAAGCAGAAAGAGATGCGCTCCAAAATATGTTTGAAAAGGGGCAAATACCTGCTGATCTTGTTAGAAAGCTAAGGCAGCAAATCAATATTAGGGAAGTATATTGGATGGAAGGGAAAAGTTTGTAGCGAATGTAAAAAAAGAAAGCCACTAGGAAATAGAGGCTTTCTTTTTTAGTCTTTGTTTAGCGCAAGCAGCCGTCGGTTAGCGGATCTCTCCAACTTCTTCCGATAATAGGTCAACATCTGCTCGTGAACTGCCTAGCTGTGTTTCCTTTCTCTCAGTCGAAGACTAGGAAATCCGTACTCCGATGAGCAAGGCGCCTGCGCTTTTCTAAATTATTTTACTTCAAGAGTCCAATCAAATGGATCGGGTTCCGTTCCATTTTGTAAATTTGTTAGTGTATTATATAGCTTTTGGGATAACGGTCCGGTTTCTCCATTATTAATATCCATCTTTTCGCCTTCCCAATTTAATTCACCGACTGGAGAGATGACAGCTGCTGTCCCTGTTCCGAATATTTCCTCAAGGGAACCATTTTTGTAACTGTCATAAATTTCATCGATTGAAATTTTTCGCTCGCTTACAGGAATACCCCAGTATTTTAATAGACTGATGACAGAATCACGTGTGACCCCTGCTAAAATACTGCCATTAAGTTCAGGAGTTACTACTTCCCCATTGATTTTAAAGAAGATATTCATACTTCCTACTTCTTCAATGTATCTTTTTTCGATTCCATCTAACCATAAGACTTGAGAATAACCTTGTTTTTCCGATACTTCCTGTGCCTTTAAACTAGATGCATAATTTCCTGCAGTTTTTGCTTTTCCTGTTCCACCGGCTACTGCACGGACATACTCCCGTTCTACAAAAATTTTAACAGGATGAATTCCTTCTTTATAGTAAGAACCAACCGGAGATAAAATAATCATTAGTTTGTAGGATGCGGATGCTGCTACACCAAGATAGGGTTCCGTTGATATGATAAAAGGACGAATATAAAGGGATGTCCCCTCAGCAGTTGGAATCCAATCCTTTTCCATCTCTATCAATTTTATTAAAGCCTTCAAAACAAAATCTTCATCAATCCGGGGAATACATAAGCGCTCATTAGACAAATTTAATCTTGCCATATTCATTTCAGGCCTAAATAGAAGTACTTTGTTTTCCTTTGTTTTATAAGCCTTTAATCCTTCGAAAACGGTTTGTCCATAATGAAAGATCATGGCGGCAGGATCTAATGTGATGGGCTGGTAGGGCACAATTCGAGGATCATACCATCCCTTCTCTACCGTATAATCCATAATGAACATATGGTCTGTGAAAATTCTTCCAAATTCAAGCTGTTCCGAATTCGGTTTCTGCTTTTTAGAATGGCTTTGGGTAATTTGAATTGTTTGATCTTCCATTTCAATCCTTCTTTTCTTATGGAGTTTAATAATTTTAAATACTATTATTACAGTTTTAAAGCATTAAAGCAATCCTTTTTGCAAGAATATTAGATAAACTTCATTCCATATTAAACCCTTTTCCACTTCTTCTATTTTAGAGGAGTTATTCGGGTCTGAATCGAAACTATAGGAAGTGAATGTGTTTTATAGGAGGAATTTTATTGTTGTCTGATTTTGAACTAATGAGAATTCATGTAAACGTTTTGTTTCGACATGATGAGGAAAATAGAATTACGTATGTGAACGAACCTCCGTATGATAAAGCGCCCCGGGTTTTTATCGGTGGAACTAAAGATGGTTATGTAGTCAGGTATCATCGATCTCTTAGTGAAGAAGTGGTCAATGAATTGGAGCAAACTATTAGTTCGGATAATAATCCTCCCTTAGCTGAAATTATTTGTATTCTAAACAAAGCTCGGGAGATAAACAGTATTGAGGTTGGAACTGCATATTTTTTTTCGGGTGTGAAAAGTAGTGCAAACAGAGCAGTGAAGGTCACTTCCTCCAATCAAGAGATTTTATTGCCGAATTTCCCCTATACATATGAGGAATTTGAATTGAAGCAGCCATGTTACGCCATCGTCCAAAATGGAATTGCTGTTTCTTTATGCTGCAGTGCCAGACAAACGGATGCCGCTGCCGAGGCAAGCTTATTTACATTGGAAGAATATCGTGGAATGGGATACGGGATGGAGGTTGCGAATGCATGGGCATCGGATGTGCAGAATCAAGGGAAATTAGCCTTGTACAGCACGTCTTGGGATAATTTCTCCTCTCAATCAGTGGCGAAAAAGCTGCAATTAAGTCAATATGGAATAGATATCCATATTAGATGATTTCAATGTGGGGATTTTTCCCTTACCTTCAAAATATCCTCGATAATCGCCAAATGAAAAGCTGCCCAAGCTTTTTCACGAAAATGGAGCAATACACTAACAATTAGAATAAGCAGGTATATAAATCCAAAAATAGCCCAAAGTTTACTGCCATCTTGAAAGAGAAACTTCTCTAATTGTGTGGCAAAAAGGAATAATAGCCACGGAATGGAGGACACAAAGAGAGGAATGATACCGGACGCATTTCTCTCTTTTATCATGCGATAGTAAATAAGTGTTAAAGTATTGCTGTCAATAGATTCATAAAAATCCTTTATTTCCTTGATTTCGGTTAAAAATTTGGCCTGTTTCACTCCGCTTTGCTTTAATTGCAAATAAACCTTATGTGCATCTCCACGCAAAGAAAACATATTTCCTCCTTGTATTGATTCATGTCGCTGAAACGAATCTTTTCCGGTTACATTTTATCTAGTTTGTGGAAAATAATACATTCTATACGGTTTATGGTTATAGCAGGTAGGGTGATGCCTGAAAACGTGATTGGAATGATAATACGTTCAGCAAAGAGGAGGATTTGTGCTCGAGAATAAGATCGGACCGGGAATTAGTCTATGAAAGAGGTGGGAATGTGCCCGAACGCTGTACAAATTGAGAGCAACAGTAATATTGGGAGGGTGAATGTGCCCGAACGCTGAATAAATTGAAAACAACGGTAATATTCAGAAAAAGAATGTGCCTGGAAGAAGACGGTAACAATACGAGGAGAATCTTTCCCGCAAATGGGGCTGGAGAAGAAAAACGGTAACAATACAAAGAGAATCGTGCCCGCAAATAAGGCAGAAGAAGAAGAACGGTAACAATACGAGGAGAATCTTTCCCGCAAATGGGACTGGAGAAGAAGAACGGTAACAATACGAGGAGAATCGTTCCCGCAAATGAGGCAGAAGAAGAAAAACGGTAACAATACAAAGAGAATCGTGCCCGCAAATAAGGCAGAAGAAGAAAAACGGTAACAATACAAAGAGAATCGTTCCCGCAAATAAGGCAGAAGAAGAACGGTAACAATACGAGGAGAATCTTTCCCGCAAATGGGGCTGGAGAAGAAGACGGTAACAATACGAGGAGAATCTTTCCCGCAAATGGGGCTGGAGAAGAAAAACGGTAACAATACAAAGAGAATAATGCCTGAGAATGCGGTCGGAATAAAAAAACGGGAACAATACGAGGCAGATTGTTCCCGTGAAAAGGAAAACAGTAACGAGTGGGGAGCAAATGCCCGAATATGAAGCCTAACCAAAGAAACTGGCATCATTGAACTTAGATTCTGACAAAATGACAATCTAATCAAATTTAATCCTTTCAATTTCAGGCAGTTGCTGAAGCGCTTTTATAATATCATTATCTTTTATTCCCTTATTTGATTTTAGCTGAAAGTCGATAATATAGTGGGGTTGCGTATCGGTTGATTTAACTTTTACTTGATACGTTACTACTTCAAGGTTTTGTGATGTCAAGGTATCCAGAATACTAGGTATGACTTCGTTGGAAGAAACGTGGATATTCATTTTATGTGACTTCGATATAATAGGTTGAAATAATCTTTTTAATACTTCTAGACCTACTAAAACAAGCACAGTTCCGCAAATACTTACAATGTACATACCCGATCCGATAGCAAGCCCGATTCCCGAAGTTGCCCAAAGTCCTGCTGCTGTCGTAAGGCCGCGAACAGATTGGCGCTGAACAAGGATGGTTCCAGCTCCTAAAAAGCCGACTCCGCTAACTACCCCGGCTGCAATACGGCTCGGATCAAGCTCAATCGTACCATTATGTACAACGTCGAAAAAAGCGTACTTAGAAACGATCATTGCAAGGGCGCTACCAACTGCCACTAGAAAATGAGTGCGCAATCCTGCTTCTTTGAAACGCTTCTCCCGTTCAAAACCAACGAGTGCCCCAAGAATCCCGGCTATCACGAGCCTCGCGATGAGTTCAATTTCTGTCATAATGCTAACTTTCCCCTTTTCACAAAGTGTTTGATTATTCGTTTTATTTAGGATACCATTGCCAAACTTTTAATTCCAGAAATTAAAAAAATCCCGCCGAAAGACGAGATAATTTTATTACTTCTGTAAATGATGTTCCTCACGAATTTTCTCAAGCAACGCCCTGCACCCTTGTGAAACTAAATCATACGTTTCCTGAAAATCACCCGTATAATATGGATCTGGAACATCTTTTTTATGTTCGGTTAAATCCAGCAGGCGAAGGATCTTCGGATGATTTGGTTTCCCAGTTAATTGATAGATGTTTTTTACATTGCTCGTATCCATGCCAACTATGTAATCGAAATTCTCGAAGTCATCCTGTTTCATTTGGCGTCCCACAAGACCCTCAGTGGAAACATTGTATTTCTTCAAGATAGTAAGAGTGCCCTTATGCGGCGGATCCCCAATATGCCATGAACTAGTAGCTGCAGAATCTACTGTTATTTGATTGGTCAAATTTTCTTTTACAAGCATGTCACGAAAAAGGGCCTCTGCCATAGGGGAGCGACAAATATTCCCGAGACAAACGAATAGGATATTGATCATGTGTTCGGCTCCTTTCCTTCTATTATATAGTGCTTATTATATCACCTATTCTAAGAACGGTATTCTCTTAAAAATCTGTTGAGTAAAAACATGAAAAGAAAAACTCCTCTACAGAAGAGGAGTCGATGTTTGTTAAGTTCTATCTATATGCGATAAAGAAGAGATTACTGATACTGTTTCAGTATATATTTTATTTCTATAAGGATCTTGTAAAAAATGCACGGTAATTCGGTCGATTAAAAATAATGCACTTAAATCAAGCCCCGTAGAGAAATAGCCATTTCGAATAGGGTGAACTGTCCACAGTACCTCGTGTGATAATTTGGTTAACGGAGTATCACCGTAAGCCGTGAACGAAACGATTTTTGCACCATTTTCCTTTGCTCTTTCTATTGGAATAAGTAGATCCCTTGTTTGTCCGGAACGGGAAAATGCGAGTAGAAGATCGCCTTCCTTCAGCAATGCACTCCTTATGACCATTAAGTGCGGATCTGTTACTGCTTCGGCAATAAACCCCATCCTGCTTAAACGGTAGTTAAGTTCCTGTGCGGCAAGTCCTGAACTGCCTAAACCATATATAAAAATTCGATTTGCTTCTTTTATTAATGATAAAACACGAGAAAAGGATTCCTTTCCAGATAACGATTGGATATCATGGAATATTTCGATGTATTGATGATGTAATGCATCATCGATATCCGTGCTCTCCTCCGTATGATTTTCCCGAGCCAGCTTTAATTTTAGCTCCACAAAATTTCGGCAGGAGACTTTTTTGGAAAATCTAGTAATAGAAGCAACAGAGACTCCTGTTTTTGCCGCAATCTCTTTAATATGACTTTGGGAAGCTTCCTCTGGAGAAGAGAGTAAATAATCCGCTATTTGCCGTTCTTTATCTGAAAAAGAAGAATATCTTTCCTGAATATCCTTTAAAAGTGATGCCACTTATAACTCCTTTCTCCTTCGAAACAGTGGTTAACTACTTGCGAATCATATCAGTAAAACGTGCTGTAATTTGCTGTGGTCTGGAAATGGCACCGCCAACCACAACGGAATGTGCCCCAAGATCCAACACCTGTTTAGCCATTTCCGGCGTAATAATATTTCCCTCTGCTATAACAGGAATGGACACGGTTTGAAGGATGTCTTTTAAAAATTTAAAATCACTATCATATAGTTTACATCCTTTTGTTTCATTTGTGTATCCGAATAGGGTGGTAGAAACACAATCGAAACCTAATTGTTCCGCATTTTTTGCATCCTCCACAGAAGAGATGTCAGCCATTAACTGTACTTCCCGCCCATTTGTTCTGATATAGGATACAAGCTCTTCAAGTGTTTCTCCATTCGGTCTCGTTCTTAACGTAGCATCTAGTGCAATCATTTCACAGCCGCTTTCAAGCAACTCAGCCAATTCTTTTTTTGTTGCGGTGATAAATACCTCACTATCCGGATAATCTCTCTTGAGGATACCTATCACTGGTAAATCAATTTCCTGTTTAATAGCGATAATATCCTCTTTAGAATTAGCACGTATTCCAACTGCTCCGCCCATTTTAGCAGCAAGAGCCATTTTTGCCATAATAAATGAGCTGTGAAGCGGTTCATCTGGAAGTGCCTGGCAAGAGGCGACTAGCCCTTTTTTTATGGTCTCTAACATTTTATCCACCTACAATTTCTTCGATTTCGTTTTTGATAATTGTTACATCCGGTCCATAAATAACTTGAATGCCTTTTCCTTTCGAAACGACACCTTTTGCACCGGTTTGCTTCAAAATATCTTCATTAATAGAAGTTTCGTCTTTTACCGTTACACGCAAGCGAGTAGCACAGCAGTCCACATTTTCAAGGTTTTCAGCGCCACCTAATGCGCCAATAATGACTTGGGCACGTTCACTTTTATTAGTAAAGGTAGCAGTTGTTTCACCTGCATCCTCACGTCCTGGTGTTTTGAGATTAAACTTCTTAATGAAGAAGGTGAAGGAGAAGTAGTATAGGAAGAACCATACAACTCCAACAACTGGAACAAGCACCCAGTTTGTTTTTGCATTACCTTGTAAGATTCCAAATAAAATAAAGTCAATAAATCCGCCAGAGAATGTTTGCCCAATCGTAATATGAAGGATGTGGGCCATCATAAACGCTAAACCATCGAAAAATGCATGTAGAACATAAAGCCCTGGTGCAATAAATAAGAATGAAAATTCAAGTGGTTCTGTAATCCCTGTTAAGAAAGAAGTTAATGCAGCAGAACCCATTAAACCAGCAATCTTCTTTTTATTTTCAGGTTTTGCTGTCCGATAGATGGCAAAAGCAGCACCAATCAATCCGAACATCATGGTAATAAAACGGCCGGACATAAATCTAGATGTTCCTATAAAGAAATGGTTTGTATTTGAATCAGCTAATTGAGCAAAGAAAATTCGTTGAGTTCCTTCCACTAAATGGCCGCCAACAACAGCAGTACCTCCTAGACTTGTTGTCCAAAATGGCATGTAAAAAATATGATGAAGTCCAAAAGGTCCAAGTAATCTGAGAATAAATCCATAGAAGAATGTTCCGATATACCCTGTTGCTTGAACAATTCCACCAAGCTTAAAGATTCCGCTTTGAATAAATGGCCAAATAATAAACATTACAACGCCTAAAATAATAGCTGCAAATGAAGCGATAATTGGAACAAAACGAGAGCCACTAAAGAATCCTAAGAATGGCGGCAGCTGAGTCTTGTTATATCGATTGTGTAACCATGCTGCTAAAATTCCGACCACTACCCCTCCGAATACACCTGTTTCTAGGGTTTGAATACCAAGAACCATCCCTTGTCCTGCACAGCAGCAGGGTTTTCTGTATTCATCTTATGAGTGATAGTAAGCATTGCTGACATCGTCGCATTCATTACCAAAAAGGCAAGAACACCGGCAAGACCAGCTGTACCTTTATCTGATTTTGCTAAACCAACTGCAATACCAACTGCAAAAAGTAAAGCTAAGTTAGCGAAAACTATATTTCCTGCACTTGACATAATTGTAAAGATGGATTGAAGCCAAGATACATCTAAAAATGAATAGGCTTTTACGGTATTTGGGTTCGATAATGCTCCACCAATTCCCAATAAAAGACCGGCAGCCGGCAATACAGCAATTGGTAACATAAAGGACTTACCGAACTGCTGAGCTTTCTCGAAGAAACTATTCATCAAAGCACCTCCTAACATGAAAATTATTTACACACAAAGTATATAACATTACTAAAATATAATTCAAGAAAAATTTAAAAGCGTTTTCAATTGATATTCAAAAATTCATGATTTGAAAAAGAATATAAACATGCGAAAAAATGGTTTGCAGCAAGGGTTTATCCATATCATTTTCTGGACCTTTGAAAAATTTTAATGTATATGATTTTTCAAAATCGTAATCTTGCGTTAGAATAGTAATCGTTTTTTATTGCAGATTAACGGGAAGGTAATACCCGCCTTAAAAATTGAAGGAAACTAAGTAGTGGAGAGTGACTGCACGAAAAGCTCGATTGGTTCGGGCATGCAGGAGCAGGTCACCAAGACGTTGCAACAGGCTGTTGCGTGTTTAGCCATATCAGTTGGAAACCCTCGACTGATATAAGTTCCACTTTATTTAGGCCAAATGACTGGAGGAATTTACATGTTTAAATCATTATTTAAAAAAAGTGATAAATCTATTACACTATTGGCACCCTTAACGGGTAAGGTTGTTCCATTAGAAGAGGTTCCTGATCAGGTCTTTTCACAAAAAATGATGGGGGATGGAGTAGCTATTATTCCATCAAATAGCACAGTATACTCCCCGTTTGACGGAGAGATTGTAAATGTTTTTCAAACAAAGCATGCCATTACGTTACGTTCAAACGAAGGCGTAGAGATTTTAATTCATATGGGATTAGATACTGTTAACCTTAAAGGAGATGGGTTCGACATAAAAGTATCAGATGGAGAAAAAATAACAAAAGGAAGTTTATTGGCAAATTTTGATCTAACTAAAGTAAAAGAAGCAGGCTATGAAGTCATTACCCCGATTATATTATTAAATGGGGACACTTATGAAATAAATCAACAGTCTCTTAGTAATATGGTTAACGGCGGAAATGATATTTTGATGGAGATAACTAAAAAGTAATCAATGAGGAAAAGTACTTTTGCCATAGGTAAAGGTACTTTTTTTAAATAGAAAAATACTGAATATAGCAAAAAAGCGTCATATTGTATGAATCCCAAAAAAAGAGTTATATTTAATTATGACATCATAAATTTTCTATAACTATGCATAATGAATAGATTTTTAATTAGGAATAGTAGGAAGTGAATAGTATGACATTAAAGTCTACACGAATTGTTGTGACAGGTATGGGTGCTGTTACTCCTTTTGGGATTGGGGTAAATCCATTTTGGGACGCTTTGCTTGCAGGTAAGTCTGCTGTAAAGGAAACGGAAAATGAGCTATGGAAGAAGTGGATTCCAGTGCTAGCGGAAATCCCTGAATTTGATCCTTTAGAGTATCTTACGAAAAAGCAAGTAAGAAATACAGACCGTTTTACCCAAATCACGCTTATTGCGGCGGCGGAAGCAATCAAGGATGCGGGCTTGTCATCGGATGACCCGGATGTGGCATGGAAGCCTGATACTTCTGCTCATCGAATTGGTATTTCGGTGGGTACTGCATATGGCGGTGTTGGCACATTGGCGGAAGGCGCCGAGACTTTGACGATGAATCCAGATAAAAGAATGAGTCCTCGCTTACTATCCAAGTCATTGCCTAATGCAGCTGCGGCTGCGCTTGCCTTGAATTACGCAGTTCGCGGACCAGTGATGACATATACAACGGCCTGTGCCTCTTCCGCCAATTCGATTGGGGAAGGGGTGGCCTGGCTGCAGACTGGGAAAGTAGATCTCGTCATTGCCGGCGGTTCAGAATCTTTGTTCTCACCGGTTGTTTTATCAAGTCTTCGTTCTGCAGGAGCGATTGCAACCGAAGGACCAGAGGACTTTAGTGCTTGGAGCAGACCGTTTGATGCGAATCGCAAGGGAATGGTTGCCGGAGAAGGAGCAGCTTTCATGGTGTTGGAACCTTATGATCGTGCAGTGAAACGCGGTGCGAAAATCTATGCAGAACTTGCCGGCTACGGGGCTTCCAATGATGCCTACCATGAAACAGCACCGCATCCAGAAGGAGCTGGTGCAGCGCTTGCTATTGTACAAGCGCTTGAAGATGCGGGAATTGATGCTAATAAAATCGATTATATCAATGCTCATGCTACAGCGACGCCAGCTGGAGACAAGGCGGAATCTATTGCTCTTAAGCGGGTATTTGGGGAACAGCTTGCCGACATTCCGGTGAATTCTATTAAAGGAGCGATTGGCCACTTAATTGGAAGTGCCGGTGCTATTGAAAGTATTGCATGTATTAAATCCATCGAAACCGGAATGCTGCCGCCTACGCTTCATTGTACAGACCCTGATCCAGATGCACCAAGTAATCTTGTTTTAAAAACACAGCAGCATCATGTGAAGCATGTTTTATCCAATTCATTTGGCTTCGGTGGACAGAACGGATCTTTGATTTGGAAAAGCGTAGAATAAGAGCATTTGCTGGGAAAAATGAAACTAATCGGAGGACCAAATCTCATAATGATTTGGTCTTTTTTATAAAAACAATGTAATGGTTTTGGCGGACAATGGTTCCGTTATCTGTGACAAAACGGGTTCATTTCACATGTATGCGGACATCAGTTCCGTTATCTAGCAAAAAAGCAGTGATTTTCTTGCACTTTTTCGTAAATAACGGATTCAGTGTCCTCATAACCCTGAAATGGAGGCCATTTAATCAAAATAGCGGATCTGGTGTCCTCCTATGATTTTTATTCCACAATATCGGTCCAACTGACCTGCTTCATAAAAAGGCATTTTTTAATGATGCTGTGAGCAAAAAGATAAAAATTGCTGGACAATAAAGGTTATAATAAGAATATAATTGAAGAGATATTTTTGTGAACGAAATGTTAAGACTATTCAAACATATTATATAGTGAAATTGGAAAGGAGTAATAATGAAAAATTTCATTGCATTTGATTTTGAAACGGCAAATCGCAATCGCCATAGCATTTGTTCTGTAGGGATGGTATTCGTGGAGGATGGCAAAATCGTGGATTCTGTATATTCATTAGTGGATCCGGAAGAATCGTTCGATTATGGGAATATTCAAGTCCATGGGATTCAGGCCTACGATGTTGAAGGGGCGCCAACTTTTGACGCCTTTTACGAGTCTATTAAAGGCAGAATAGAAAATCAGGTCATGGTCGCGCATTTCCTCCCTTTTGACGGCTACGCTCTTAGAGATAATTTAAATCGATACAATGTAACTCCAGTATCCACCCAACTACTTTGCAGCTATCAACTATCTAAAAAACTTTTAAAGGGACGATCAAGTTATACTTTAAAATCCTTGTGTGACCATTATGAAATTGACCTTCTCCATCACCATAATGCACTGGACGATGCGAAGGCTTGTGCGGAAATTATGATCAACCTTTCCAATGAATTTGGAATATATGATCTGGATACGATTTTTCAAAAAACGAATATCAGAGCTGGCGAGATTGCTCCTAGCTACTATCGTTCATCATTAGTTTCTAAAAAAATGAAAACATGTGATGCTTCATAATTTGGGGGTACCGAAAAGCGGAGTCCAACTATTTATCATATAAAAAAGGGGTAATGAATAATGACTACATATGCATCAAGGCAAGAGATACCAGAAAAGGAAAAGTGGAATTTAACAGACATTTATCCAACAGTCGAGGATTGGAATAAGGATGTTCAGTATATTGAACAGGCAGCGGAAGAATTGAAGAAATTTGATGGGAATATTCATGATGGCAAAGCGTTGCTTTCTTATTTAACAGAAAACGAAAAAGTATCGTTTAAATTTGGCAAAGTGTATGCATATAGCATGCTGTCTGTTGATCTTGACACAAGAGATACCGCTTCTCAGTCTCTCCAGGATAAAGCGAAACAGGTTGGGGTGAAGGTGAGTTCAGCTACATCCTTTTTCATGCCTTTCTTACTTGGGCTAGAGGAAACAACTTTGAAAGCCTATATGGAGGAAGAAAAAGGGCTTCAGTATTTTGAAAAGGATTTACATGATGCCTATCGTTATAAAGCACATGTTTTATCGAAAGAAAAGGAAGAGGTATTGTCCCAGCTGGGTGAAGCTCTTTCGGCACCTAGCCATACATACGGTATGATGAATAATGCAGATATTAAATTTGGTAAAGTGACGAAGGCAGATGGAGAAAAAGTGGAGCTTACACGCGGTATGTATGCGAAGCTGATTGAAGATCAAGACCGAAATAAACGAAAAGAAGCCTATAAAGCTTATTATCAACCATATGTTCACTTGAAAAATTCTATTGCATCCACACTCGGTGCAGCCATTAAAAACAATGTGACGGTTTCGCGTTTACGTCACTATCCTTCTGCTTTGGAAAAAGCATTGTTTGCAGATAATGTCCCGAAAGAAGTGTATGATAATTTAATTTCAGCTACAAAACAAAATATTGAACCGCTTCACCGGTATGCGAAAATCCGTAAAGAAAAGCTAGGACTGGATGAACTCCATCAATATGATTTAAATGTTCCGCTTGTGGAAGGTGTGGAAAAGGAAATTTCCTTTGATGAAGCTTATGAAACAATGTTAAATGCGTTACGTCCGCTCGGCGAGGATTACATCAATACACTCGCGTCTTTCAAGGATGCTCGTTACATTGATGTTCGCGAAACACCGGGAAAACGATCTGGTGCATATAACATGGGCGTATATGGTGTTCACCCTTATGTGCTGTTAAACCACCGCGATAACATCGATGGATTGTTTACATTGGCACATGAGATGGGTCATGCCATGCATAGCCATTATTCTCATAAAACACAGCCGCAGAATACGGCTAAATACAGTATTTTTGTAGCGGAGGTAGCATCGACTGTTAATGAGGTATTATTGATTAACTACTTGCTTAATAAAGAAACGGATGAAAAACTCCGTCAGTATTTGCTCAATCATTTTATCGATAAATTTAAAGGGACATTATTTACCCAAGTCATGTTTGGGGAGTTTGAAAAAATTACCCACGAGCTGGCTGAAAAAGGTGAGCCGTTAAATGCAAAGGTATTTAGCGAAGTATACGAAAACCTATTTAGAGAATACAACGGGGATGAAATCGTATTTGATGAGGAAGTAAAATATGGATGGTCACGAATTCCGCATTTTTACCGTCCATTTTATGTATACAAATATGCGACAGGATTTGCTTCCGCCGTCCATATTGCAAACCGTATTCTAGACGGCGATTCCAAAACCCAAGCTGCATATTTGGAATTTTTGAAGAGCGGAAGTGCGGAATATCCGCTAGATCTTTTGAAAAAGACTGGTGTGGATTTAACCTCTCCAGAACCGGTGGAAAAAGCCTTAAAGCAATTTAGCGAGTTAGTGGAAGAGTTTGCAAAGATACCGATAAAATAATAGCTCCTCAAAAAGAATTAGCATACCATGAACTTGATGTTGGTATGCTTTTTTCTTAAATTATTTTTTGCTTTCGGAATGGGGAAAATGGTGTATAAGGGCTAAAGAAGTCAAAGAATATTCCATTTACATCGAAGACAATAATAGGTAGATGGTGAAATCTCTGTTGAAAATTTCTCATGAATTAATTGTAGAAAGGAGTGTTTGCTTTGAAGGTATTAGTAGTTGGAGCAAACGGTCAAATTGGAAAACAGCTGGTGAGGCTTTTAAAAGAAAGCTCCGAATACAGTGTTCGTGCATTCGTGAGAACAGACAAGCAAATAGAGGAGTTCGAACACTTAGGGGTAGAGGCGATACTAGGGAATCTCGAAGGAAAAGTGGGTGAACTTGAAGAAGCAGCTAAAGGCTGTGACGCAGTGGTCTTTACAGCTGGATCCGGCGGACAAACGGGCTATGATAAAACACTGCTGATTGATCTGGATGGAGCAGTAAAAATGATAGAAGCGGCTGAAAAAGCAGGGGTAAAAAGATTTATCATGGTCAGTGCTATTCAAGCTCATAACCGTAATAATTGGAATGATCAGATCAAGCCATATTATGTGGCAAAACATTATGCAGATAGAATTCTTACACAAAGTGAATTAATATATACCATTATACGGCCAGGAGGTCTCGTTAATGAGCCTGGTACAGGTAAGGTGAGAGTTGCAGAGAACCTTGAAAGAGGATTTATTCCAAGGGAGGATGTGGCAAAAACAATCTTCGCAGTTATGAACGAAGCGAATACTTTTCATAAATCATTTGATATTGTATCAGGAGAAACCCCTATTTCAAAAGCGGTTAGAAGTATATAAACTGTCTTTTACATGCCTTCAAAATTTCCGCCACATAATAAGGAAAGTGTTCTTAAAAAAATATTGGCGATGTGAAGATGACAAATATAACTAAGTTTAATGGAAAATCAATCGTTTATTCGAAATTCCGTCCAGATTATCCGAACGAATTAGTAATGGATATGATTTTTGAAAATAAGCTAAAAGAAGATTCAATCGTCGCGGACATTGGTTCTGGTACTGGTATTATGACAAAGAAATTATTAGATCATGGCTTCAAAGTATTTGCAGTGGAGCCAAATACTGAAATGCGTAAGGTGCAGAAGAGAAACTGAAAAAATATAAACTTTTCATTTCTGTTGAGGGTTCTGCAGAAAATACCACATTGTTAAAAAGAAGTGTTGATTTCATAACGGTTGCTCAAGCATTTCATTGGTTTGATTTAAAAAGGTTTCAAAAAGAGTGTCAAAGAATATTAAAGGTATATGGAAAAGTTGCAATTATATCCAATGAACGAATGACAGAAACTTCTATTACTCAAGAAATTGAAACCGCCTATAAACGATTCTGTCCAGATTTCAATGGTTTTTCTAATGGATTAAATAATTCCGAAGAAATTTACGATAGATTCTTTAAAGAAAATTATTCAGTGAAAATTTACGAAAACCCACTGTCATATAATAAAGAGGGTTTTATTGGCCGTCATTTATCCTCTTCCTTTTCCTTAACGAAGGACGACAAATATTATCCAAATCTCGTCGAAGCCTTAAGCAACATATTTGAAAAATACAGTAAAAATGGCATTATTTCAGTGCCTAATTTAACTAAATATCGATGTGGATGTGTCAAAATAATCGATGAAGGTTAAAAAGTAGTAATGCAATATGAGAGAACCACATGAAAAGGAGAATAGGAAATGAAACATTATTTATTTGATCAATTATATTTTGTTCGGAACAATACCTTGAATGAATTGGCGGATGTTACCGATAGTTTATCTGATATTATCCCGGCAGGTTTTAATAACAATATCAAGTGGAACGCAGGCCATATTTTCTTTATTCAAGAGAAGTTTTCTTTTCATTTTGCCGGAGAGGAAATGAGTATTACGGAAGAATTTTCAAAGTTGTTTTGTTCAGGCTCAAAACCGGAAGAAGGCAACTCGAATGTACCATCAATTATGGACATTAAAGAAATGCTTAGTAAGCAAGTGGAGCGGATAGAAAAAAACTTTAAACACCGCCTTAAAGAAATTTCCCCCATAGGAGGATATACAACATCTAAAGGATTGCCTCTGTCAAGTGTGGAAGAATTCCTCAGTTTTTGCCTTTATCATGAAGGGATGCACTTTGAAAAAATAAAGCTATTAAAAAAAATGCTTAATGCATAATTTTCCTTTTGAAGAATTTCTATAGGTTTCTTGTTTAAGAGGTAGGTTACTAGAATAAGAGAATTTGAAAGGAGAAATATATATTTGAATTCAAAAAAGATAGAAGCAGTGTTTATTGATCGTGATGGGACGATTGGTGGTACTGGGCATTTTATTCACCCAAAAGATTTTACACCTTATCCTTTTAGTAAAACTGCTTTAAAGCTATTGAAAGATAATAATATTAAAATATTTGCATGTACAAATCAACACCGAATAAGTAAAGGGGAAGCTACAATCAGTGAATTTTACAATGAGTTTAAGTTATTAGGATTTGATGATGCATTTATTTGTCCCCATAACCCTAGCGAGGGATGTGATTGCCATAAACCTAACCCGGGATTGCTTTTAGAAGCATCAAAAAAATACAATTTGGACTTAATGAAGACTGCGTTTATCGGGGATGTTGGTTCAACTGATATGTTAGCCGCTCATTCTGTTGGGGCAATCAAAGTTTTAGTATTAACTGGATGGGGAAATGGTTCCCTTCATCATCACCGGCATACATGGTCAAACGTGGTGCCGGATTATATTGCGGAAAACTTACTGGATGCAGCGAAATGGTTAATGGATAATGTTTAGTAAAAGGTTGATCAGCAAAAAATTAATAAATTCAGATGGGAAATTGCTGATCGTTTACAAATCCGACAGCCACAAGCTTCGAAACACCTGCGTGTACTTAGTGATGCAGGAATTGTTGAAGCACACGCAGATGCGAATCATCGCATCTACAAATTAAGACCAGAACCATTTATTGATTTAGATGCATGGGTTAAGTCTTACAGTCAAATCTGGGAGGAAAGATTTGATCGCTTGGATGATTATTTAAAGAATATGCAAAAAAAGAACAATTGAGAAAAATGGGTTAATATATCCAAAAATTCACAATTTGACCAACTCGATCATCTTCTGGAAGCCTTAAAATAAATAGAGAAAACAGACCAAACGTATACTTAAGTGTTTTATTTTGCTGTGTATTTTATATTAAAGGCGTGACAACTGACATCAGTTTTGGCACGCCTTTTTTTGACAACTAAAGCTCCACGTTTGCCAATCATGAAGAAGAGCTTCGCCAGAGACCCTGTAAGAATACTATGTTCTTAAAGTGGTTGAATAAGAAAACGTCCCTACATCTCGTAGGAACGTATAAAAAACATTTACTTTTCTGCTGAGATAATTAAGAACATAGGTCTCCGAAGTTCATCTTTCATTTTCAGGAATGTTCTTTAACATTTCATCAGAGGGAACTGGTTCCTTGACTGTCCTTATAATAAATTAAGTCATTGACATAAGTTGAAAAAGTACGGTGATATTTTATCACGTTTTCAGTTATGAATGTTGTCTCACGAAGCCCTTCCGATTGGTAATGATCAACTGCCCAATGCCAGGCAATTCCTCTGGTCATCATAATACCAATCTTGTTCATTCCGAGAAGTGAAAATGGGATGTTCAACTGAAAAGAACCTCCAAGCTTCAGACAAGCGTAGACTTTTTTACAGATTGCTTCAAAGGACTTAATATAGTAAAAGGCCAATGAACTGATTACAACATCAAATGGTGAGTCTGAAAATTCCTGTGTCAATTCCATTTAACAAAATGCACTTCAAAAATGAACCCTTTAAAATAGCCAGGTCTGCTTTTTTGTCGATCTTTATTTTTCGGTATTGTATGATTTTACTGTAGGCGGTTCGTATGAATTAAATTTATCAAGCAAGCCTTTTGGATCATTATCTACTATGGCCAAATTACGATACTTTTCATGTAAAAACTGCTCTTCTGCCATGTGATTAAATAACGCGACTAGAGGGTCATAGTAATGATTAATATTTAAGAGTCCGCATGGTTTTTGATGCAGTCCTAATTGAGCCCATGTAAAAATTTCAAAGAACTCTTCTAAAGTTCCTGGGCCACCAGGCAGTGCTATAAATCCACCCGCCAAATCTGCCATCTTTGCTTTTCTATCATGCATGGAATCTACGATAATCAATTCTGACAAGTTCTTATGGGATATCTCTCTTTTCTCTAAAAAACCCGGCATAACACCAATAACAGTTCCTCCTGCTTCCAGAACTGAATCCGCAACGGCACCCATGACTCCAACACTAGCTCCACCGTAAACAAGGGCAATTTTTCGTTCTGCTAATTCTTTGCCAAGTTTTTTTGCCTCTTCTATATAGACATTTGATGCTCCATTACTCGAACCACAAAATACGGCTAACTTTTTCAATATATCGCTTCCTAAATTATTTCCTTTTACGATTATATTAAACTTTTAGATATTGTTAAACTTAAAATATTAAATGAAATGAATTTCAACAAAGGTAAAAGGATTATTCTGATATTGGAATTATATAGGAAGTCAAATAAAAAGGAGCTCAACTGATGGATTTAACATTAGAATCTAATCGAATATTATTAATGTGTTTTAAAAAGGAAGACGCTTATAGAATTGCAGAGTTAGCAAATAATGAGGAATTAGCTAATATACTTGGTCTTCCACACCCATATAAAATAGATATTGCACAAGAATGGATTGCTACTCAACCTGAATTAATTAAAATGGGAATCGAATACCCATTAACCATCATCGATAAGCAAGTAAAAGAAATAGTTGGGACAATTACTATAAGGGTGGATAACAAAAATAATAAAGGTGAACTTGGTTATTGGATAGGTAGGGATTTTTGGGGAAAAGGTTATGCATCAGAAGCAGTAAATAGGATGATAGAATTTGGTTTTATTGAACTCCATTTAAATAAGATTTGGGCGTCTGCTATTTCCAGAAATATTGCGTCCATCAAGGTATTGGAAAAATCGGGATTTCAAAAGGAAGGAACGTTAAGACAAAATAAACTACTTTTAGATACTTATGAAGATGTAGATGTATTCGGTCTTTTAAGATGCGATTATATCAAATAATAATCGTGTATTGTAATTTTCTTGAAATGGCACAGCAATATGGTAAGTTTTTTTCATATTTATTTTCTCCATTATCTTTCTTTATAAAATTTTATAAAGTAAAAGTAATACCCTATTACAGAAAAGTATTTAATAATGGAGTGAAACCAATGGTAGATTTGAGGTATAAACCACTAATTGTAGGAGAGAAGGTAAAACTAAGGTCTTTTAATGATTCGGACCTTCCTTATTTAGAAGAGTGTTTAAAGGATCCGGAGGTTATAAAACTTACAGGAAGTACATCAGAATTCGATAGGGAATCTGTTATTCATTGGTATGAAACAAGAAATGAGCAAAAAGACCGTTTGGATCTTGCAATTGTTGATAAATCCGTAAACATCTTAGTAGGAGAAGTGGTAGTCAATTTATATGATGAAAAAAAGGAAAGTATGAATTTTAGGATCCTCATTGGACCATGGGGAAGAAATCGTGGATTAGGAACGGAAGCTACCAACCTCATAATTGATTACGTCTTCAAAAATACGAATCTAAAGCAATTAACTTTAAGTGTTTATGAATTTAATCCTAGAGCAAAAAAAGTATATGAAAAGGTTGGATTTGTTTTAGATAGTATAGATAAAAACGATTTAGAATTTGAGGGGGAATGGATCGACTCCATAAATATGATATTGACAAGAGATAATTGGATGAAAATGCATGATGAAAAGAGTAGATGAAGATCAATGGAGAAAAGCAGCTTTCTTAATTGAACGTATGGGGTAAAGAGATAGTAAGGAGTTGCGGTGGAATCACTTTTCTCTTTTTTGCTAAATATAATAAGCTTAATAGTTATAAAAAATAGGAAAGGATTTTTATCTCCTTTCCCGCCCCATAATTTCCATCCATTTTGTTTGTGAATCTCCTATTATTGGAGACCTAATGCTTCCAATCCGATTTTGGCAAGTATCTCATGCCCTAAAGGTGTTGGATGGTTATCCTCGGGTAAAATATATCTATCTTGTTTTTCTTCAAAAGCATTAAAAGCATCTGCAAAAACTACATTATTTCCCGTATTTGAAATAACATCCTGAATAGAGGTGTTGATTGGTGAAAGTAAATAATCAACATAATAATGTAATCCATCATCTCCTAATTGGAACGGATTAAAAATATTGTAAGCAATGATTTTAGCATCAGTCAGTGACCGAATTTCATTAACAATATCACCAAGGTTTTGCAGCATAGGATCAATGTAAGTCTGTAAAACGTCGGGATCTCCATTACCAGCTAATAATCCTTGTAGGAAATCATTTGTGCCGATGTTCAAAGAAACAACATCTGCATGTTTTACTGCGTTACGAAAGGCATTATCTGTCCGTAAAGCATTTAACAATTGGCCAGATGACATTCCTGGTACACCAAGGTTACGTAACCGCATATCCGTATTTTGCGCAATAATAGAAGGATAAGCAAGATTAGATGGATGATTATTATTATCTAAATTGTATCCGTACGTTATCGAATCCCCCAGCGCAACGAATGATTTTTTGGCATTTACGCTCTTTGCTTCTCCCGTAGTTGTAAATAAAGAACCAACCAACATTAATACTCCTAACCACACCATTAGCTTTGTCTTCATCACTTCACCTCTTTATTATTTATAAAACCAGTATAAATAAAGTAAATATACAGAAGTGTCGAATCCTGGAAAATATATGAATTTTATTTTCATCGATATTGTTAAGTTATAAGTATTTCATTATATGAAGCGATCAAATTTAGATTAAGAAGGAATTGCAGCAAGAGAAGCAGAATAGATAATATACGTTTTCTTAGCATCTAAATATTATCTAAATTGAGTGGGTTAGTATTATGAAACTAATAAATGGCGAATTTACGGTAAAACTTAATGGCATAAATCATTGGGTTAAATTTGAGGGCAGCGAGAATAGTACCGACTATATTAAATAGAATCGGAACGTTTTAGAAGGAGAATTATTATGGAGTTTCATTATTATAATGAAAGATATAAAAATTTAATTGAACAATATACCTTATCAGAGGAACAGCTCTGTTTTACTGCCACTCCAAAAGACTGCGTGGAACTTTCAAAGAAAGATCCAGAAAGATATTCTATATTAGCTATTGAAGGTGAACAGTTAGTAACGTTTTTTGTTCTACATAAAAATGAGGGAGTAAAGCCTTATTCAAATAATAAACATGCAATATTATTAAGAGCTTTTTCAACGGATTTTCATCATCAAGGCAAAGGATATGCAAAACAGGCATTAATGTTATTGCCTGAAATCGTTAGGTCACATTTTCCCGAAATGAACGAAATTGTTTTAGCAGTGAATCTGAAAAATGAAGTGGCACAAGGATTATATAAAAAATGCGGTTTTGTTGATGAAGGTGTAAGAATGATGGGGGAAAAAGGCGAACTTATTATTATGAGCTATCATTTGTAACTTTTAAATTGTGTATTATTTATGGAAGACCCAGAAAAGGCATTTCAATTTCCGCAAGTTCGAGCAAAGACTGAACATGTCAAAAAAGTCCAGGCTTTTTTAGCATGGTCTATAACCTACATCATTCCTCTATTTCAATAGAATGCCAGAAAATCAATGGTTATCATCAGCTGTTGGTTTGGTCATAAAAAGTATATGAAACAGGTAAGTGAGAGATTGGTTAATGATGAAATATGAATAGGGGTATACTAAAATGAATTCGAATATAAAGGTTGGCAGAGTGATTAAAGTAATAGAGGATTTCAATAGACAAGAAATTTATGAGGAAAATAGATATTTTCGTTCTTTTCCCATTAGCATATTTTATCCAACAAATGAAATACAGGAGACAGACATTACTTCATTATTCCATCCTGCTATCCATGATGCTATAGATGCTTTTTCAAAGGCGGGGATTGGGGAGGAGAAGTTGAGAGAAGTTTTTATTTCGGTTAAGGACAATGCAACGCCTTTACAAAATACTTCGTTTCCAGTCGTTCTTTTGACACCTGGTTTCGGCATTGATCGTGATTTGTACATAGAAATCATTACAGCTATTGTTCAAAAGGGATATATAGTAGTTGCTATAAGTGTCCCATATGATAGTTTTTTAACGGTTTTTCCAAATGGGAAAGTTATAAAGCAAGCAGAAAGATTTCCGGATGATCAATCACAGATAGTAATGAGAATGGACGATGTTCGTCTTGTATTAGATTCTTTGGACAAATGGAATCAAGAAGAATTTTTTAATGGTATATTTGATACTGATAAAATCGGTATGATTGGGCATTCCCTTGGTGGAGCTACCGTTTTTAATCTAGCAGCTATTGAAAAACGTGTACGTTGTGCTATTTTATTAGACGCAAGTTTGCATTTACTCGATGAAAAGATGCCAAATATCCCTATACTAAATATTCGGCAAGAGGCAGCTTCGTTTGAAGAGTATCTTACTGCAATTATGGAGGAAGAGGACGATGGGGCAAGCGAGATTATCGCTAAGCGTTATATAGAAAAACAATTAGATATGTATGAACACTTACCAGCAAGCAGTTCATTTATAAAAGTAATGGGAGCTCATCATCTGTCATTTTCAACAATTGGAAGACTAATATCTGATGTATCTCCAGATGTTACTATATCGATACAGGAGCTCACTAGTGCATTTCTGGAGGAGTTTTTGAAAGAAGAACGAGGTACCTATTCAGAAAGAATAAACGAAAAAAATAGACCATTGAATATCGTGGAAATCAATGGAGGCGGTTTTCCTGTTATTTCATAAATTTCTCTGATGTTGTTATAACATATTTCAAAGAGCTTTTCACCTAAAAGGTATTTCTGCAAATATGCAGAAATGTTTTATTTAAACATTTAATAAGTTAAGGGTATTTTTTAGTAATTTAAGTTTGCTAGATACCTAAATTTCCAACCAATTTCCCCTAATTAGTTATTAACAAAACCGTAAATTTTTTCATTAATTTTCACAAATTGTCCGCGTAGAAAAGACAAAATACAGAAATGTCCACTGGTAGTGCCTGACACCAAAATGGGAACAGCGTTTGTCCCTTCATTAGTGACGGCAATATGAACTAGTGGTGAACGACATATGAAGAATTGTTGTCGACTTTGTGAAATTGCGCACAAATTATTTTATTTTGAGTAGAATTTACCATAAAGATTAAAAGAGAATGAGAAACACATTAAAAAACAACGAAATTTCACTAAAAAAATTTGTGAATCAATACACAAACTCTGACTTAAGAAAGGAGAAGAGAATGTTGCAAATAAAAAAACTCCCATGGAAACGGTTATCTTTCATACTGTTATCCGCGCTATTTTTATTAAGTGGCTGTGACACTAGTAATATTGCAGTTTTAAATCCAAAAGGGCCAGTTGCCCAAAAACAATATGATCTTATTGTTTATTCATTTTGGCTGATGATGATTATCCTAGTCGTTGTTATGGGACTCTTTATTTTTATGGTATTCAAATATCGAGAAAAACGACTAGCAGCAGATTATGTTCCGCCAGATCATCATGGCAATAAGTGGCTTGAAATTATTTGGACGGCAATCCCGATTGTCATCATTATCGCAGTTGCCATACCGACTATTAAAGCAAATTATGCATTGGAAAAAGTGCCTAAGGGTTATGAGGATAAAAAGCCTATTATCATTAATGTTACATCGGCAGACTGGAAATGGATTTTTAGTTATCCGGATCAAAATATTGAAACGGTAAACTATGTCAATATTCCAGCCGGAAGACCGGTTAAGTTTCAATTAACATCTGCTGGAACTATGGCTTCTTTCTGGGTGCCGGAATTGGGTGGACAAAAATATACGATGCCAAATCACTCCATGGAATTGATTCTTCTAGCAGATAAACCAGGGTCCTACCAAGGAAGAAATTCCAACTTTAATGGTGAGGGTTTTGCTCATATGGATTTCGAAGTTCTTTCACAATCTCAAAAGGATTTTGATAAATGGGTAAAAGATGTGAAGGGATCCGCACCTAAACTAACAAAGAAAGACTATAACAAAATTTTAAAACCAGGTTTAGTTGGACGAATGACATATACGGGAACTCATTTGGCATGGGTGAGTACACCACATCAACACAATGTTATGAAGGTAAAAGACAATAGTCAACACGAACATAATATGGATGGAATGGACATGGACAACATGGATATGTCCGATCATAAACACTAGAAGATGGGAGGAGAACAGAATGAAGCTTGATGAATTTTTCGTCACAGGTGAGCCGATTATTTACGTAACGGAAGCGGGAATTGCTCTTGCGATGATCGGTATACTGTTTTACTTAACCTATTTTAAAAAATGGAAATGGCTTTGGAAAAACTGGCTTACAACTGTTGATCATAAAAAAATCGGTGTCATGTATATATTAGTTGCGGTCTTAATGCTATTCCGCGGCGGTGTCGATGCACTAATGATGCGAGCCCAACTTACGGCTCCTAATTTAAAACTATTAGATGCAAATCATTACGATGGAATTTTTACGACACACGGTACTATCATGATTTTGTTTATGGCAATGCCATTTTTAATGGGGTTAATAAACATTGCAGTTCCATTGCAAATTGGGGCACGTGATGTTGCCTACCCAATGTTAAATTCCTTTAGCTTCTGGACATTCGCAGCAGGCTGTGCACTATTTAATATTTCGTTTATTATCGGTGGTTCACCGACTGCAGGATGGACGTCCTACTTTCCGCTCGCAGGAACGGAATTTAGTCCTGGCGTAGGAAACAACTATTATGCAGTTGCCTTGCAAATTGCAGGTATAGGTACATTAATTACAGGAATTAACTTTTTAGTGACGATTCTTAAAATGAGAACAAAAGGCATGACCATGATGAAGATGCCGATGTTTGTATGGTCCGTGTTAATCATGTGTATCATTATCATTTTTGCATTCCCGGTATTAACGGTGGCATTGGCATTAATGACATTTGATCGTATAGCCGGAACTCACTTCTTTACGATGGCAGCTGGCGGTATGCCAATGCTTTGGAGTAATCTGTTCTGGATTTGGGGACATCCTGAAGTATATATCGTATTACTGCCATCATTAGGTATTTACTCAGAAATTATCAGTACGTTTGCGAAAAAACGTCTCTTTGGTTATAAATCAATGGTCTTTTCGATGTTGGCAATAGCTTTATTCAGTTATTTTACATGGGTTCACCACTTCTTTACGATGGGGAACACCGCAGCCGTTAACTCGTTCTTCTCGATTTCGACGATGCTGATTGCAATACCAACCGGTGTAAAACTGTTTAACTGGATTTTTACCATCTATAAAGGAAAAGTGAAACTAACATCCGCCATGCTTTGGTCTTTAGCTTTTATCCCGAACTTCCTTATTGGTGGGGTAACTGGTGTCATGCTTGCGATGGCGGCAGCGGATTATCAATATCACAATAGTTATTTCTTGATCGCGCATTTCCATTACACATTGATACCAGGGGTAGCATTCGCATGTTTTGCCGGTTTGCATTATTGGTATCCGAAGATGTTCGGTCATATGTTAAACGAAAAGCTTGGAAAAATTACGTTTTGGTTCTGGATGGTCGGATTTAACGTATGTTTCTTACCGCAGTTCGTTCTTGGTTTAAAAGGAATGACTCGTCGGATGTATACGTATCAAGCAGGACTTGGCTGGGATAATTTAAACATGGTTTCCACAATCGGCGGTGTATTGATGGGTATCGGTTTCCTTGTCCTTGTATGGAATATTGTCTATAGCGTTCGCCACGGTGAGCGTGATGTAACAGGTGATCCATGGGATGGACGTACATTGGAATGGGCTACACCAACTCCAGTACCTCATTATAATTTTGCGGTAGCTCCTGTTGCGGAAGATATCGATGCGTACTGGAATATGAAGCAAAAGAAAACACCTTTATATAAAAAAGAAGATGTAAAACCAATCCATATGCCAAATAATACAGGAATGCCGTTCGTTGCGGCCGTAGGATTTGGACTTGGTGGTTTCGGACTTGTCTTCTCATGGTGGTGGCTTGCGATCATTGGGTTAATTATTGTACTTGGATGTCTTGCATGGAGATCTTTTGATCCCGATAAAGGCCACCATATCCCAGTGAAGGAAATATTAGAAACGGAAGAAGCTGCAAGGGGTGAGGTAGTATGAGTGAACATTTAGACACTTCTTTACCGTTAGAATATCAATCTGAACAAAGCAGATTAAATATATTTGGCTTTTGGATTTTCTTAGGTGCAGAGATCGCTCTTTTCGCGACTCTCTTCGCTACCTATTTTGTCCTTTCCGGAATGACTGCTGGAGGACCGAGTCAACTGGATTTGTTTAAAGAAAAAGATGTTATGGTAGAAACGATACTACTGTTAGTCAGCAGTTTCACTTGCGGTCTTTCGATTTTTTCTATGAGAAATAATAATAAGAACGCAATGCTAACATGGTTCATCCTAACATTACTCTTAGGTGCCGGCTTTATCTACTTCGAACTGCATGAGTTTATTGACTATGTACACGAAGGAGCTACCATGCAAACAAGTGCTTTCTTATCTGCCTTCTTTGTCTTGCTTGGTACACATGGTGCCCATGTTACAATGGGGATTCTTTGGGGAATTTTACTGATTATCCAAGTGATCAGAAATGGTTTAAACCCTGTAACATCTAGAAAATTCTTTATCATCAGCCTATATTGGCATTTTCTTGATGTTGTTTGGATCTTTATCTTTACATTTGTGTATTTAGGAGGGCTGATACAATAATGGAACATCAACATTCCAAATATCCTATTGGTCATATTATTGGTTTCCTTCTTTCGTTAGCAATGACGATACTCGCTGCGATTGTGGCGCTGCGTTCAGGGTTGCCTAAACCAGCAATCATGAGCATCATCGGTGTCTTGGCCTTCATGCAAGCAGGTATGCAGCTCTTCATGTTCATGCATATCAAAGAAAGTGATAACTCAGTTGTTCAAATCGGCAACATTATATACAGCATCATCATCGCCCTAACCATCGTCCTGGGCTCTGTCTGGGTAATGCATAACTAAACTGCATTGAAGGGTGCCTGGCACCACTCGTGGACAATTTGCATTTTTGTTCACATACAGAGGACAGATTTAAAAAGGCGGAAGTAATCATGCAAAGGTAGTTTTTCGTTATGATCGAGGGGATTTACAAATAATAAGCTGATGCCGGATCCTTGTATTTAAAACTAAAACAACCTTATCCAATGAATGGATAAGGTTGTTTAAAGAATTTTAATAAATGCCTCCAAATTCATCACAATTAAATTCGATTGTAAATGCTTTTTCATTTGAAATATTGCTTAAAGAGAAGATTCCTTCAATTCGTATCTTATACTTTTTACCGCCATCTACTAAGGAAGCTTTATAGGAAGTCTGTTTCCATGTACCTGGACCGGAATACTTTGCAAATTGTGTTGATACATTGTCTACTCCTACAAATATATTACGGTCAAGTTCTGCATTATATTGCGTTTTAAATTTGGCTGTTACTTCAATTTTTCTTATAATATTAGGAATGTATATATAGGTTGGTTTAGTTGTTTCTCCATCCAAATCTGTTACTGCAGGCTCAAGATCGGAGGACCTAGCAGCTATTTCTTCACGTTCTGTTTTTAAGTCTGCCTCTAACATACTTTGAATCTCTTTTTTAAATTTTTCTGGTGTAACCCAATGATTAAACTCTTCAAAAGGTGAAAGGCCGATAGTTGAGCCGACTTTCTGTTCGTTCGCTTTTTTTACAATTTTTTTATATTGCTCATAATATTGTTGTTTCTGTTCTTCTGTAAGTGGATGGGAAGAATGATTGGAATTACTCTGGGGAGTATTTTCTTCTTTAACGATGGAAAGCATAACTGGTACTGCTAAAACTACTGTTATCATTATAAAGAGAGCAAATACCACTACCGGTTTTAAATAAAAATTAGACGTACGTGATTGACGAACACGATATCGAATAGTTGCTTTTTCATTTTCTGTTAATGTAATATTTACCGGAATAGACTTCTCTAGTTCATCTTTAATATTCATACTCTAAGTCACTCTCCTCCATTGTTAATTTCGCTAACTTTCTTCCTCTCGCTAAACGTGTTTTTACTGTATTAGCTGAGCAATTTAAAACATCTGCAATTTCAGTTATTGATAATTCTACATAGTAATACAGCCAGATGACCTCTCGATATTTAACAGGGAGGGTACTTACTACTTCTGCAATGTTTTGATTTTGTTCTTTTTGTATATATTCAACTTCAACGGAATCGTAATTTTTCCATATTTTCATTTTCTCTGTAACTACTAATTTTCTATAATGCCAGCTTTTTAAATAATTTTGACACTCATTTACTGCAATCCGATATAAATAAGTTTTAATAGAAGAACGACCTTCGAAACGATCCAGATTTTTATAAAATTTAATGAAAACTTCTTGTATGATATCTTCTGTTTTTTGAATATCTTTTACATATGTAAAAATTAAGCGTTTTAAATAATCGCCATGTTGATCCATCGCTTCATTTAAGTGACGCTCCTTCTCATTAACAGTCAAAAGATTACCCCCTCTCATATAGGTTAGACAAAGCGGTAAGCTATTCGGTTTCATTTTGAAAATAAAAAAACTATAAAATCCTTTGTTGATTTTATAGCGTGGATCATTTTATCGTTATGGAAAGAAACTTTGTGTTTTATATTATTTTTGTGCGGTAGTTCTGGATGAGGTGTTCCACTATCTAAATATGCATTTATCCAGTTAAATTTATAATAACAAAAAGATTTATACTCTTTAAATTTTTTGTTTTTAATAAACGATGTCCAAACTAGTGGCTGGTTATTTATGCATTTTTAATTCAGGAATATTTAATAAGTTTAAGTATTTCAGTAGTTCCATATAAGTAGCAAGTAAAAAGAATGGAGTGATACCCCATTCTCAATTCATTTATCAAAATAAGGTGAAGTCTGTGTACAACAATTATCACATCATCTTACCAGAAAAACGGGAAAAATCCTCCGATAAATACAGGGTCAGCTCCGCCAGCAGCACCGGCTCCACCTACATATGATGCACCAACAATAATTAACAGAATAAATAAAACAACAATTAACGCAAATCCGCCTCCAGTAGTGCCACTCATCTCAACACCTCCCACCGTAACTCATTCAATAGTTAAACGATGATATTTAAATAAAAATTGTCTGTACATGCACCTATTCATAGATGAAGAAAAGGTGCCAGGCACCACCCAAAAAAGATACCTATGAAAACATAGGTATCTCGTAATTTATTATACTTTCAATGTATTTACATTTTATTTAGATGCGCCGACCTGAATATCTGTAGCGTTGTGGATTTTCGGTGTGCGATTTACAAAATAAATACTGAAAACAATGAGGATAAGTCCGATAACTAAATTAATAGTAACTGGTTCATGAAGAACGATCGTACCAACCACTAAAGCGATAAGTGGAACTAAAAATGTGCAAGTCGCCACTTTACTAGCCTCACCAGAACGCACCAAGACAAAATAAGCAAGCCAAGCTAACGGGATTCCGAAAATAGCCCCATATAATAAACCAGAAATATAAGGTAAGGTCAAATGGATGGCAGCAAGACTCTCTGTATCAACTCCCACAACAGACATAACGAATCCACCGACTAGGCATTGGATCGTAACAAGCCAAATGGCATCGACCTTGTCTCCAGACTTTTTCAAGAATACCGTACCAATCGCCCAGCTAATCGCTGTAATTAGTGCTAAAACTACTCCAATAACAGAAACTTCAGCACTTAAACTTTTAAAACTAATGACTATTACTCCAAAAAATCCGAGAATCAAGCCTAAAATCTTGAATCCAGACATTTTTTCCCCGAGCCATAGCCATGCAAGAAAGCCGACTAACACTGGCTGGAAATAGACAATAACGGAAAATAACCCAGATGGCAAGTATTGCAATCCGACGGTTTGCAACCCGAAAAATAAAATGACATTAAAGATTGTGGAGATCAAGTATACAAACCAGTTCTCCTTCATATGAATTTGTTTATACCTTGGAATCGTTACAATAAGGAGAAAAATTCCTCCTAAAAATGTCCGCATTCCCGAAAATAAAATAGGCGGTGTGTAGTTCAACGCAATTTTATAAATGGGCCAGCACAAACCCCAAACGAGCACAAGAAATGATATCAATAATACAGATCGGGTTCGTGATAGTTCACCCATGATGATTCCCCCCTCATTTTTTACATACAAAAAGATTATACGCCTGTTATAAAAAAATGACTATACTCTAGAATCACCAATATGAAAAGTACAAGCACCACAATTATAACGTACGGATTTCGCGTCTTCGACGAGCTTATGCCTTACCACTGGGAGAAGTGGTAAATATACGCTAGCTGATAGGCGCTAGAATTAGACAGAGACTAGAAATCTGGTAATTAAAAAGGAATCTAGATGCCCGAACATGCAATTGGAAACGGAAATTGGTAACGAAAGAGGAGGATAGGTGCCCGAAAATACGTTTAGAAAGGGAAACCGGTCACCAATGCTGAGGATTGATGGCCAAAAGTGCGATTGGAAAAATACTTATTTTTAAATCTTTAATTAAGAGCCAAGCAAGCCTGGCTCTTCATCACCACTATTATTCAACCTTGAGCAGCATTCTCATTCCTAAAAACGCTGCCCATGATTCCTTTTTTTCATTGAAATGGAAACGGATAGTTCTTCCTTTTTCGCTTATAAGCGTGTTGTTTTCTCCAACCCTTAAAGGCAATGTTTCATTTTCCAATATTGCTTTCAAATGATTATCCTCTAAATGAATTTGCAAACGGGAGCCTTCGTTTGACTGATAGGTACCAACATATGAAACTAATTCCTCTTTCGCAACATTCTCTGCAAAAGGCTCCACACTTCGCTTTTCACCAAGTGGAATTCCGAGAGCTGTATTCACCGCTTCCAGCCAAATATCCGCGGCAGGAGCATTCGAAACATTTGTTAAAACCGCTACAACAAGTCCCTGTTCCGGAACGAATCCAAAATTAGACGATACACCAGGCTGCCCTCCGCCGTGCTCCACTAAGGTAACTCCATGATAACGAGGGGTAACCTCTAAAGCATATCCATAGTAGGAATTTCTGGCATATTGAATTACAGGACGCCACATTTTTTCGATGAATTTCTTTGAAATGATTTCTTTTCCCCCATTAACAAAGACCTCACCATACTTCACTAAATCGCGTACACTAGAACGGATTCCACCCCCAACTTCATAGTTTCCGAGAGTTGGCCATGGCTGCTTCTGATATTCGCCCTCAGTAAAAACATATGGGGTAGAGACGTTATCCATTTTAGACAGCTCTTCAATACTAAAAGTGGAACGGTACATTTTTAACGGATTTAATAGGCGTTCCGTAACAAATCGCCTAAATAAACAGCCGGTTACTCTTTCGATAATAGCTCCTAATAATAAAAACGCATCATTACAGTAGCTAAAATATTCGCCCGGCCTTCCTAAAATATCGTGGTCATCCCCCGCTAAATAATCAAGATGCTCCCGAAGTTTGTTTAACTCCTCTCGCCGTCTCAATGGTGCTAGACCAGTTGAATGAGTTAGCAAATGATGAATTTTAATAGAATCTATGTCCGCTATGGTAGGAATTCTGAATTCAGGCAAGTATTTTGTTACCGGGTCATCTACACATAGTTTTCCTTCCTCCTCTAATGTTAAAATCGCAAGAGCGGTAAAAGATTTTGTTACGGAGGCAATGCCAAACATCGTATCGGCATTTATAGGTTCCCCAGTTTCAACATCTTGTACACCGAATCCTTTTTCATAAAGAACTTTTCCATTTTTGCTGACGGCAATAGCTAGCCCCGGAATATGATCTGACTCCATTCTGGCATAAACTTGCTTTTCAAAGGATGTCCAATCCATTTCAATCACCTCTTATAAAGTTACTATTACTATATTATCTAAAAATTCTATGCATTTTGGAAGCGGGAATGAGGGACAAGGGCCCTACCTCCTCAACCCACCCTTATCCGAAGCAAAATCTTTTGTTGAAAAAGGAGGAAGTTATATAATATCCATATAACAATTTTCAGTAGCATTTTGCCATATCTAAAACTAGTTTTTATGAGATTGGATAACATGCAGCACTGATTTCACCTCGATTTATTTACTATTCTCTATTAAAATATTGCTCGTGTTAAAACCAATCTCTTATAATACGATAGGAGATGAAAGAGGATGGGGTTATTAAATAAAGGAATAACCATCATGAACTTTGACGAAACGTATTTTGCACAGCAAGCGCTACAGCATTACCCACATGACAACATTAATGTTCAGCAATTACAACATGTTAGTCTTTATTGCGAAGAAGACTCTTTAAAAGAGATAAATAGCTTTTTACAGAAAAGACAGCATAGAGGAATTACGTTTATTGGTAGTGGCAACTATCATTATGTCACTTACTTATTATTAAAAGATATGAAAAAGCCATTTAGCTTAGTATTATTTGATAATCATCCAGATATTGGCCAAAACAAAGGGGATCGAATGCTCTCTTGTGGTACATGGGTCTCTTATGCACTTTCCAACATTCCGCTTTTAAAAAATGTCATCATCATTGGCCCGACTGGCAGTGAGGCAAGTCGTATCCAAAGCCCTCGTATAAATGTTTTTTCTTTCAAAGGTAATCAAGTCTATTCAACTGCATCTATTCTATCTGCGATTCCAACCGACAGAGTGTATATAAGTATTGATAAAGATGTCTTAAATCCAAATGAGGTTCAAACAAACTGGGACCAAGGTGTGATGACAATCAATACGTTACTTAGCTACTTAAAGTCTATCCTACAGTTTAAAAAAGTGGAGGGGGTGGACATATGCGGGGAGGAAAAGCTATCTCCTCTCCAAGCTATACTTCCAAACTATCAAAGTATTATTCACAAAAATGAAAAGGCTAATCTAAAAATTTTAAATAGCTGCTTAAAAGGGTATGAAGCACAATTAAAAGGGGCATAAAGTTTTTTTTATCCTTCCTAGATGCTGAGGAGGGATTTTTTTATCCTGCATTTCTGTTCGGCGGCATTCGTTTTTCATTGAGTAAATTTCCGATTCATTTTCTTTGAAAAGTAAAGCATGAATATACTAAAATTTAATGAATATATTCATTACTTAGATATATTTCCACCATCATCTTAAAAAAGGAAGATAAAGAATATGAGTTTAAACAACTTGGGTTTAGAAAGTAATGCAAAAATGCACCGATTAAGACTGGCTCTCATCCTCGGTTCACTTACCGCATTTGGCCCGTTATCCATCGATATGTATTTACCTGCACTCCCAACTTTAACCAAACAACTTCATACTAGTACATCTGTTGCACAGCTTAGCTTGACAGCGTGCCTCATTGGGATGGCAGTAGGCCAACTTTTTGTGGGCCCATTAAGCGATGTGAAAGGGCGGAGAAAGCCTCTTTTAATGACGCTTATCTTTTATTCCATTGCATCCCTGCTTTGTGCTGTAAGTTCGTCCATCTGGATACTCATAATTTTACGTTTTATTCAAGGTGCGACTGGTGCTGCTGGCATTGTCATTGCTCGGGCTTCTGTTCGGGATATGTTCTCGGGAACCGAGTTAACAAAATTCTTTGCTTTATTAATGCTTGTGAATGGTGCAGCACCAATTTTAGCACCGATTGTCGGAGGACAAATTCTTCATTTTGTTTCATGGCGAGGAGTATTTATCGTATTGTTTTTCATTGGCATCCTTATGTGGGCTGCTGTTACATTTGGACTTCACGAAACATTGCCAATGGAAAGACGATCTAAAGGTGATATCTCCCATACGTTTGCTGCTTACCTTCGATTATTAAAAGACAGGGAATTTATGAGTTTTGCCTTTTCGCAAGGCTTTGTTTCGGCTGCGATGTTCGCGTATATTTCAGGGTCACCTTTCGTATTACAGGAGATTTTCGGTGTCTCCCCTCAAGTTTTCAGCATTATTTTTGCCATTAATGGGATTGGTATTATTATCGCTTCGCAGGTTACAGGGCGGCTTGCAGGAAAAATTGCAGAGTTAAAGTTATTTATATTCGGTATTAGTTTAGCCGCTATTGGCGGTTTGATTTTTCTTATAGTGATCTTAACCGGTGGAGGATTAATAGCTGTAATTCCATCATTGTTTATTGTCGTTTCTTGTGTAGGGATTGTCGGGACCACCTCATTTTCATTAGCTATGCAAAATCAAGGCGGCTCTGCAGGAAGTGCGTCTGCATTACTTGGTTTGTTGCCATTTATTTTTGGCTCGATTGCTGCACCGCTTGTCGGAATTGGCGGCAGTCATACCGCATTGCCGATGGCGATTGTTATTGCTGTCTGTGACCTCGGAGCCTTATTTTTATTTTTACTGATTAAAAAGAGCACCAAGAAAAAGGTTGCACAACAAACCATCCATTAAAACTGTTTGGAGCCTAATCCGAACGGTTTTTCTTTTGCTAAAAAAGGCAATATTGTAGGAAGAAATGATAAACTAAAATTATAAATTTAGTAGAGGGAGAAATGAATGTAGTATGAGTGCACCGAAAACTGTAATTGAAAAATTAAATTTAAACAAATATCCTACTAAGCTTATTTTGAACAAGCCTGATGATATAAATGATTTTAATGAACTGGAATATGATACGGATATCAAACAGAATCAATATGATCTCGTTTTTCAGTTTATATTTTCGATAGAAGATTTCCTTCAGAAATTACAATTCGTAATCGAAAAACAGTTAGTAGAAGATAATGGTTACTTATTTTTTGCCTATCCGAAAAAGAATAATCCTCAATATGAGGAATACATTGATCGAGACCGTTTTTTACAAGAAATCAATTTAGATGAAGATGGATATGTTCCTGGAAGCAATTTAAAATTCTCGAGAATGGTAAGTTTGAATGATGTGTTTACAGTTGTAGGTCTGAAAGCTGCACCGAAGAAAGCGAAGAAGCCATCTAGTGCAAAAAGTCAATGTGTCGACGATTATATTGAGCATGTGGAAGATATTAAGCAATATTTGCAGTCAAAAGAGGAAATATTAAATGCCTACAATCAGCTAACCCCTGGATATCAAAAGGATTGGGCACGTTATGTATACAGTGCAAAGCGAAAAGAAACACAAGAAAAGCGTCTGCTGGAAATGGAAACTGTTTTAGCAGAGGGATATAAAACAATGGATTTATATAGAAGAAATAAGAAATAAATATAAAATTAAGCTGATATTAAAGGCAGCTAGCCTCCTTTAATATCAGCAGTATCTAATCTAAAGTCTATTAAGCACTGATTTTTTCTGTTTCTTTAATGGTTAATGTTTTCCCCGTAAATCCAAAAAATATGGTTAAGATTGGGGAAAGCAAACAAAAGAAGGAGAATGGTAAGTAATGTAAGGTGCCGACACCTAGAACTTTCGTTAAAAAGACACCACATACACTCCAAGGGACTAACGGGTTGACAACTGCTCCCGCATCTTCAAGAACTCTGGAAAGATTCTTATTGGCAAGGCCAAGCCTCGCAAATGATTGCTGAAACGCTTCTCCTGTTAAAATGACAGATAAATATTGTTCTCCAATGAAAACATTCACACCGATTGCTGTGAAAGCAGCCGACATAATGACCGTACCAATTTTGTTTAATCCTCTACTTAAGGATTGTAATAAAACTGGAATTATACCTAAGGTTAAAGTGAGACCAGCCATACAAAGTGCAAGAATGACTAATGACATTGTGAACATCATGCTATTTAGCCCTCCTCTAGTAAGCAGGCTATCAATCATTTTGTTCCCAGTATGAGATACATAACCATTAAATAGTACTTGGAATAATTCTGTGCCTGATATAGGGTGATGAAAATAAGAAAGAATAATGGCAAAAAATGAATTAAAGGCCAGCGAAATAAACGCAGATATTTTTTTATAGGCAAAAATTCCAAGTAACACAATTGGAAGCAAGCTATACCAATGAATTAAATGGGTATGAACTAAACTGTCTTGAAATCCTGAGAGTCTCGTCATATTTTTGGATGATATGTTAAATGAAAGAATAACATAACCAATACAACTAATAATAAAAGCTGGGATGGTGGTCCATGCCATATTACGAATATGTTCAAATAAATCTACTTTCATAATGCTAGATGCTATATTCGTTGTATCTGATAATGGTGACATTTTATCACCGAAAAATGCTCCGGAAACAATGGCACCGGCCGTAATGGCTAATGATGCGTCAAGTGCCGATGCAATTCCGATAAATGCAACACCTAATGTAGCGGAAGTCGTTAACGAGCTTCCAATCGACGTTCCTACAATTGCAGTAAGGACAAAGACAATCGCATAAAAGAAATGTTGAGTAACAATATGAAAGCCTCCGTATATTAAAGTTGGAATAGTCCCGCTGATCATCCATGCAGCAATCAATATTCCGATTAGGAAAAAGAGAAAGACGGCTGATAAACCATTTTGCGCCCCAATTACCATACCTGTCTCCAAGTCCTTAAAAGAAATTTTTTTGATGAGCCCGAAAATAATTAATACAAAGATAGATAGCAGTATGGGGATTTGTGGTGCTGCAGAAAATTTAATGATACTAAAACTGATTAATCCCACAATCAAGATAGTTAGTATTAATGCTTCCGGCAACGAAGGTGTATACACCTTTTTCATTTGATTCATGTTGCAAACCTCCTATGATGTAAAAAGAAATAAAAAAGAGAGCTTCCTTGTCCCAATTAGGGACGAAGAAGCTCTCCGCGGTACCACCCTAGTTAATGATATTACTCATTCACTCATTTCTTTCCAAAAATGCACACGGTGTATTTCATTCTGCTTATCGCCTGGATTTTCAGCGACCATCCAGTTTCTTTATGCTGCTAATAAGAGAATTACTAGTGTCCGTGATTTGGAATAAACTATTAACTTTTATACTTAAACGCTTTTAAGCTTTTATGCAATAAAGTAATCGGTTATTAATATATCATGTTTTGAAAAATAATCAAGTGGAAATTTTGGCTTCATCTGAAGAAGTGAAGAAGCTAAAATAGAATTCCCTTTTACAAATGTTCAATTTCCTACCTTAATTTGTTAATATAAATATATAGTACGTTCAAATTTGGAGGATGGGTATGGAAGCGGAAAAACTTAAAAAGGTAATAGAGGCTGCAAGACTCTATTATTTACTTGATTATAATCAACATCAAATTGCAGATAAATTAGGAATTTCGAGACCCACGGTATCAAGATTGTTGCAAATTGCAAAAAATGAAGGCATCGTTCAGATAAAGATTATGGATCCGAATGATGATGTTGAACAATTATCCAAACAAATTGAAAAAAAGTTCAATTTAAAAAAAGCAATTGTTGTTTCAGTCCCTCAATATGAAGACAATATTATTAAAAATTATATTGGGGAGAAAGCAGCAGCATATATGCATGATATCGTGAAAGATGGCGATATAATTGGGGTTACTTGGGGAACAACCTTATATCATGTTGCGTTAGAATTAAAGCAAAAGTTTGTGAAAGACGTGAAAGTTGTTCAACTAAAAGGTGCAATCAGTCATTCTGAAACAAACACCTATTTTTCAGAAATTCTCTATCTTTTTGGGAAAGCATTTAATACGAATCCAATCCATTTGCCGCTGCCGGCAATTGTGGATCATATCGTCGTAAAACAGGCGATGGAGGCGGATAGACATATTAAGAAAGTGTTGGATATAGGGAGAGAAGCAAATATTGCTATGTTTACTATTGGTGCTGCAAAATCAGAATCACTATTGTTCCAATTAGGATATTTTTCCGAAGAGGATATGAGAATGATTCGTTCCAAAGGTGTCGGTGATATTTGTTCGCGATTCTTTGACCAGGATGGCAACATCTTAAATGAAAACTTAAATAATCGGACATTAGGCATTGAATTAAGTGAATTAAAACAAAAAGAATATTCCATCCTAGTCGCTGGTGGAGCGCAAAAAATAGACGGAATTTATGGAGCGCTTAAGGGTGGATATGCTAATGTAATCGTCATTGATCAATTTACAGCTAAATTTTTGCTGGATAGAGATGAATAATTAATAATGAAAGCTCTCAGAGGGAACTGAGAGCTTTCATTTTGTAAAAATTTAACCTCTGGAAGAATTTGATTTTTACATTTGTTCAAGTCAATATTTACAATTGTTCTATCTCTTGGTATAGTACTTGTGTAAAGGTTTTCAGATTAATTCATAAAATCGTTTTCATATAGTTGATAAATTAGTAACGAGAAAAAGGGAGGAATAGTAAGATGAATCATTCTTTAGCCAAAATGATTGACCATACTTTGTTAAAAGCAGATGCAACGAAAGCAGAAATTCAAAAATTAGCAGAGGAAGCAAAAGAATATTCATTTGCATCCGTTTGTGTCAATCCAACTTGGGTAAAAACGGCTGCAGAAATATTAGAAGGAACACCTGTTAAAGTGTGTACGGTAATCGGTTTTCCGCTTGGAGCAACTACAACAGAGGTTAAAGCGTTTGAAGCAAATAACGCCATTGAAAACGGTGCTACTGAAATCGATATGGTCATTAATATCGGGGCTTTAAAGGACAAGCAGTATGACATGGTTGAAAAAGATATCAAAGCGGTTGTAGAAGCTGCAAAGGGCAAAGCTTTAACTAAAGTTATTATTGAAACTTGCCTTTTAACTAATGAGGAAAAGGAAAAGGCATGTGAGTTGTCCGTTAAAGCAGGTGCTGATTTTGTGAAAACATCAACTGGGTTCTCCACAGGTGGAGCAACAGCAGAAGATGTGGCATTAATGAGAAAAGTTGTAGGTCCAACAATTGGAGTTAAGGCTTCTGGCGGTGTGAGAAGCTTGGAGGACGCAGAAAATATGGTGAATGCAGGTGCTACACGTATAGGTGCAAGCTCCGGTGTTGCTATTGTAAACGGTCAAACATCAACATCTTCTTATTAATTGATTGATTTATATTAAGTTTAGTTTCAAGGCATCTTTTCTTAAACGAGGTATCCATTCCCTGGAATGGGGAAACCAATATTGTTTTCTTTAAAATAGTTATTGTCACTGAAAAAGCCAACAAAGTTTAAGAAAAGTGCCTTGGTTTTTAGAGAGGAGAATGAAGGATGAATGTAAATTGGCTGATAGAACAAGCGATAGAAGCTCGGCAAAAGGCGTATGTTCCGTACTCATCATTTCAGGTTGGCGCTGCTTTGTTAACGGAAAATGATAAACTTTACCTTGGTTGCAATATTGAAAATGCCTCCTATGGTTTAACAAATTGTGCGGAAAGAACAGCGATTTTTAAAGCGGTTTCAGAAGGGGAAAATCGTGTTAAAGCAATTGCGATTGTTGGAGATACGGAAGGGCCTATTTCCCCATGTGGTGCTTGCCGTCAAGTTATTGCAGAGTTCAGTGATGACAATACGAAAATTATCCTGGCTAATTTAAATGGTGATTTTGTGGAAACAACCATTAATGAACTTTTACCTGGCTTTTTTTCCAAAAAAGATTTAATAAAATAAATAATTTGTTTAATCTATAGCACTAATATTTTTAATTGTTTTGTAACCGTATCCAATTGAACTTAAAAACTACAACTAGGAGAGACAATAATGAAATATCTAATTTCCATTCTCGGAATTATAGTCGTTCTCGGTCTAGCATTTCTGGCAAGTAATAACCGTAAAGGGATCAAATATAAACCGATTGTGATTATGATTGTGATTCAGTTAGCTTTGTCGTATTTATTATTAAATACTAAATTTGGATTACTTATTATTAAAGGAATCGCGGATGTTTTCACTAAGTTATTAGAATATGCAAATGAAGGAGTTTCGTTTGTTTTTGGCGGAATCGCCAACAAAGGGGAAGCACCTTTCTTCTTAAATGTCTTACTGCCAATCATTTTTATCTCTGTGTTAATAGGAATCTTTCAATATCTTAAAATCCTTCCGTTTATTATGAAAGGGATCGGGTTGCTGATAAGTAAAATTAATGGTATGGGAAAATTGGAATCTTATAATGCGGTTGCCTCCTTAATGGTTGGACAATCAGAGGTATTTATCACACTAAAAAAACAATTACACCATTTACCTAAGCATCGTTTGTATACTTTATGTGCATCTGCAATGTCAACCGTTTCTATGTCTATCGTTGGTGCATATATGACGATGATCGAACCGAAATATGTTGTAACAGCGTTAGTCATTAACTTATTCGGAGGATTTATTATATCTTCTATTATCAATCCATATACAGTAGATAGCAAAGAAGATATATTAGAAATCCAGGAAGAAAAACAAAGCTTTTTTGAAATGCTGGGCGAATATATTATGGATGGTTTTAAAGTAGCAATCATCGTTGGTGCAATGTTAATTGGTTTCGTTGCATTAATGGCTGCAATTGATAATGTTTTCGATTTAATTTTTGGCATTTCCTTCCAGCAAATACTAGGATACATCTTTGCTCCAGTCGCATTTTTAATGGGTATTCCGGCTGGGGAAATAGTGAAAGCAGGAGGAATTATGGCAACAAAGCTTGTAACCAATGAATTTGTGGCCATGATAGATTTAACGAAAATTAAAGATAGCTTAAGTCCTAGATCTCTTGGAATTATTTCGGTTTTCCTTGTATCTTTTGCAAACTTCTCTTCCATTGGGATTATTTCAGGAGCAGTGAAAGGGTTGAGTGAAAAGCAAGGTAACGTCGTTGCACGCTTTGGACTAAAGCTTCTGTTTGGTGCAACATTGGTAAGTGTTTTATCCGCTATTATTGTTAGCTTTATTTTGTAATGAAAAATGGAAAAAGGCATTTCCTATTAAATACATAGGAATTGCTTTTTTCTTTTTCATTCCATATTCAGAAATTCCCATCAAGCGCAAGAAACAATATAAAGAGAGGTGAAATAATGCGGTGATAAACGACGATGTTTTTCACAGCATTCTATATGGGTGACGTTGGTTTATTATTATCCGGAGCAACATTATTTTTGAATAGTTTAATGTTACTTGGCAAAGCAGATAATAAGAGTGTAGGAGTCTTCAATTTGTTTGTAGGGCTACTACAAATTATTTTTCCTATTTATTTAATCGCTGTATCTGATCAAGATCATTGGACGATTTTTAATTTGGCCTGTGTATTTCTCTTCGGGCTAACTTATTTATTTGTAGGAATCATTAATCTGACTGGCATTGATGGAAGTGGATTAGGGTGGTTTTCCCTATGGGTATCTATTATAGCCGTTGTTTATATGATCCTATCCCTTGTCCACAATCATGACATCATTAACACATTAACATGGGCTATGTGGGCTTATTTATGGTTCTTATTCTTTTTATCCATGGCACTAAATAAAAAAATAGATGTTTATATAGGTAAGGTTGCATTTGTTCAATCGTGGGTTACTCTTACGATTCCTTCTCTTTTATCTTTAACAGGGGCATGGAAAATGGAGTATGTCTCAAACATATGGATCTATGTTCAAGTGATTTCATTGGTTTATTTCTGTTTTTGCACAGGAAAAATAATGTTAGCAGCCAATAATCGAAAAAATGAACAGGACTTATCGGTTTCGTCATGAGTTGTTTTTGAGTAATATGGAACTTAAAAAGAAACAGGTCTCACGTAGAAATAGGATCTAAATTAGCAAGTTAAAACGCATGAATATGATTCATGCGTTTTTGTGTGTAATTTTACTAAAGGGACTGTTCCCAAAATGCTCAGCCTTTATACCTAAAAAAGTATTTAATTGCTTCAAGACGGATATTATGGTTGCAGTCTTCACAACAAAATACACTCTTCTTATTTTCTTTGTATAATTGGTACTTTCTAGTTCCTTCATACACTTTAAAAACTTTCCGGCAACTACAACAAATTACGTCATAAGAAAACATTTTCATTCCCCTCAAATTATTCATATCTTTTGAGTTGCCCTATCAAAGATTGTCATTAACTCTATAATATAATCCTTAACCCTTAATTGGGGATTTCTCATTAATTCAATGCTAAATCCGTCAATGGCATTCCTAATGGTTAAAGCCATTACTCTTGCTGATAGAGAAGAAAACTCTCTGAAAATTCCTTCCTCCATCCCCATGCGAAGAATATTTTCAATTGGAAGGAATATAGTTTCATCATGTTCAGCAGCAAACCTTAGTTTTCCATCCTCCGTTCTCTCATTAGATACAATCTCTATAACCGCAAATACATGCTTTCGATTTTCATTAACAAAATTCAAATTTGATTCGATGTACTTAATAAGTTTGCCTCTGGCAGATGATTCTGCTTCTATTTGCGGGCTTATAAAAGATTGACAAGCTAAATAATATTCCATTACTACTTGCTCAAGTAATTCCTCTTTGTTTGAAAAATGATAAGAAATGATCCCCTTACTTATATTTGCACGTTTTGCGATTTGTCCTAATGATGCCTGCGCATAACCCAATTCAGAAATAGTCTCAATTGTACATTCTACAATTTGAGTTCTTCTTGCCTTTTCGATAAATGATAATTCCTTTTGTTCATTTGTTTTATTTTTTGTATTCATGTTTTAATTTTAGTACGTTCGTACGAAAAATTCAATGGGGATATGTCGGAAAGTATTATATCTAAAATGATAATAACAAATTGAAAAAACAGCCAAGGAACTTAAAAAGGAATATGGGTTACATTGACCAGAAGAAAGGCCACGTAGAAAAATGCAAGGGTCACAATAAATTGGATGGAGGGAGCGAAAAACGGCCAAGGCAACCTTTCATTGTATTCCTTTTAAACTATTCTATTTTCTTACAAGATATCCTTATTAAATTTTTTTACATTTCTATTTAATAGTTCAGTATTTTTTTCAAAAGTTCAGCGTTTTCCTCACATTTTTCAGCACTCTCCTCATTTTTTTGAACAATCCTCTTCGACTTCAGCATTCTTACCTATTTTTTCAGCGTTTTGATCCAAAAGTTCAGCGTTTTTCCCTTATTTTTCAGCACTCTCATCATTTTTATCAGCAATCCTTTTCGACTTCAGCATTCTTATCTGTTTTTTCAGCGTATTAATCCAAAAGTTCAGCGTTTTCCACTCATTTTTCAGCACTCTCATCATTTTTTTCAACAATCCT
Source organism: Margalitia sp. FSL K6-0131 (assembly GCF_038008735.1). Lineage (NCBI taxonomy): Bacteria > Bacillati > Bacillota > Bacilli > Caryophanales > Bacillaceae > Heyndrickxia > Margalitia sp. FSL K6-0131. Next base: position 4,760,275 of record NZ_JBBOZS010000001.1, on the reverse strand, counting down.
CTTCGACTTCAACATTCTTATCTGTTTTTTCAGCGTTTCAATCAAAAAGTTCAGCGTTTTCCTCTCATTTTTCAGCACTGACATAAAAAAGAAAATGGGTTACATTGACTGGGAGAGGGGGCACGTATAAAAACGCGAGAGTGACATTAAATTGGTTCGAGGGAGCGCGTTAAGTCAAGCAGGATTCGATTTACTAGGCGATTTCATATATAACCATCACCAATCGCTAATCTAAAGGGAATAAGAAAAACCAAATCGCATAGTGATTTGGTTTACTTATTGGTATGTTGCTTTATATTTTTCTCTAAAAAGGCTGAATAAATTTACGGCATTGCGTTTCCACGGGATGCAACATATAACGAATACCATTTTTCCCTTGTCATTTGCTCCGCTTGACGAACAGCATCTTCACAATTTTTAATGCGTTCAGGGTCAGTTGTTCCAATCACTGGCTGAATTTTAGCCGGATGCCGCAATAACCAGCCGAGAACAATTGCCTCCCGGGTAGTCTCTTTTTCAAGTGCCATTTTTTCTACTAATTCTTTTGTTTTTATATCGGCTTCCGTTAAACTTAAGCTTTCATTCCCGGTATATATACCCCTTGCCAATGGCGACCACGCTTGAATTTGAATATCACTCACCATGCTGTATTCTATTAACCCTTCCGCAAAACGGGTGCCAAGTCCTGCTTTTTGATTGACCAATACTCCTTGCTCCACCCAGTCAAGCTTATGTAAACTCATTTCAAGCTGATTAACAATCAATGGAACGTCACAGTATGCCTGAAGTAATTGAATTTGTCCCATGTTCATATTGGAAACACCAAAATGGCGTACTTTGCCTGAAAGCTCTAACTTTGCAAAAGCCTCACCAACTTCTTCGGGCTCCATTAATGGGTCTGGACGATGCAATAATAGCAAGTCTAAGTATTGCACACCAAGTCTTGATAATATTTCATCAACGGAATTCAAAATATGCTCTTTGGAAAAATCATATCGGCCAGGAGCATGCTCATCTTGAAAGCGAATGCCGCACTTACTTTGAATTACAATTTTCTCGCGAAGTCCAGGCTGTGATTTTAAAATTTCACCAAACACTTTTTCTGCCTTACCTCTTGTGTAAATATTCGCATGATCAAACATGGTAATTCCGGTTGATAGAGCGGCATCAACTGCTTTTTCTCCTTTTAAAACATCCTCGTTGGAAATTGGGCTGTTATCCCAGCTGCCTCCAAACCCCATGCAGCCTAAAACCATTCTGCTAGATGAAATCTTTCGCTTTTCTAAAGGCATAATACGCATGCAATGACCTCTTTTCATTTTTAATGGCACTTTTCTTAAACAAAGCTGCTTTTTAATAATTGTAAATCTTATAAACTTCTTCTTTAGGTCTGGAATTCGGATTTTAAACAATTTATTAAAAGCAACAACTATTTAATAAGGTTAATACTATAATCAATTTTATGAAAAGTACTGCCATTCATGCAACTTAAATGGTCAATGTCTGCCTAGTTATGTTTCCGTTGGTCTCACCTGAGACTCCGAAATCCGTTCGTTAGATCCAGCGCCTAGGCTTTTCTTATTGGAGCATTCATCCAATCTTATCATCATTTGGGGTGTTTATTTTCCGCGAAATATTGTTATAATAGACTTTTGAGAGATAATAGAAATTCATCATAGATTCATGTTAAAATAGATAGTATTGCAATAAAACTGTCGAAAAGAGGTTTTAAAATGACAAAGCAATCCATTTACGGATTAACAATAGATCAGCTTACAGAATGGCTTTTAGAGCATGGACAAAAGAAATTCCGTGCTACGCAAGTGTGGGAATGGTTATATCAAAAACGTGTAACAAGCTTTTCTGAAATGACAAATATTAATAAAGACTGTCTTCAATTACTAGAAGAACATTTCGATATTGAAACACTGAATATCCAAATAAAGCAAGAATCCAAAGACGGAACGGTAAAATTACTGTCTCAATTACAGGATGGAAATTTAATTGAAACAGTATTAATGCGTCAAAAATATGGTCTGTCTGTATGTGTGACAACACAAGTTGGCTGTAATATAGGGTGCTCCTTCTGCGCAAGCGGTATTCTCAGAAAAAATCGCGACCTTGTAAGCGGAGAAATTGTGGAGCAAATCATGAAGGTCCAACAACACTTAGACGAAGCAGGAAACGGTGAACGAGTGAGTCATATTGTGGTAATGGGAATTGGCGAACCATTTGACAACTTCGATAACTTAGTTAATTTCTTAAAAATCGTTAATAATCCAAAAGGTCTTGCGATTGGTGCCCGTCACATTACGGTTTCTACAAGTGGTCTTGCGCCGAAAATTTACGAATTTGCGGATCTTGATCTACAGGTAAACTTAGCAATTTCCTTACATGCGCCAAATAATGAACTTCGTACGCAAATTATGAAGATAAATCGTGCATACCCATTAGAAAAACTAATGCCTGCTATCGATTATTATTTAGAAAAAACAAATCGACGCATTACATTTGAATATATTTTATTAAATGATGTAAATGATCATAAAGAAGAAGCATTACAGCTTGCCAAACTATTAAAAGATAAACGTCATCTTGCCTATGTGAACTTGATTCCATACAATCCTGTAAGTGAGCATATTCAATACAAACGAAGCACAAAGGAATCCATTCTGACTTTCTACGATACATTAAAGAAAAATGGAATCAACTGTGTTGTTCGCCAGGAGCACGGAACAGATATCGATGCAGCATGCGGTCAGCTGCGAAGCAAACAATTGAAAAAGGCAAATTAAGAAAAAAGGAGCTTGAATTTCAAGCTCCTTTTTCATATTTATAGTCTTGATTTTCTCACAGTAAAATCTGTTTGTGGATAATATTTATTTTTCACAAGAATATTAGGACCTAGACACTGGACAGAAGGACAATGACAGTTTAGTGATTTTGCAATTGGTTGTTCCATCCATTTTTCAAACATGTTTGGAAGCGTATCATGTTGGATATTCCCAAGCGGTGGTGTATCTCCAAAATCAGTAACAATGACATCTCCGCTAAAAATATTAACATTTAATCGGGAGCGTCCATCGGGATCATTTCGAACCGTTACATTTTTACTTTTATATAATCTTTGAAGCAATTTCAGGTCTTCCTCGTTTGCGCTGCATGGATAAAAAGGCAGTGTTCCAAATAACATCCAAACGTCCTCTGAGCGAATGTCGAGGAGATGATGAATGGCATCGCGCATTTCATCCAATGTAAGTACTTCGAGATTCTCAGCGAAATCACTTGGGTACATCGGGTGAATTTCATGTCTGGCACATTTCATTTCTTCTACTACTTGATGATGGATATGCTCCAAATAGGGAAGTGTTCTTTTGTTTAACATTGTCTCAGCAGAGACCATGACACCTTCCTCTGCCAAGATTCGGCTATTCTCAATCATTTGGTCGAATAATTTTTTTCGTTTTTCGCGAGTTGGTTTCCTTAACGCATTCGCAAATCCGATGTCGATGAATTCATCCGTTGTTCCCCAATTGTGAGATATATGTAAAACATCTAAATAAGGTGAAATTTTTAAATAACGCTCTGTATCGAGGGTTAAATTAGAATTGATTTGGGTCCGAACACCTCTTTCATGTGCGTATTGTAATAAGGGCAGCACATAATTCTCGATAGATTTCTTTGAAAACATTGGTTCGCCGCCGGTGATACTCATTGCACGCAAAGCAGGAATTTCCTCTAATCTTTTAATAAGGAGCTCAAGCGGCAATGCGTTTGGATCCTTTGGCTGAAGGGTATAGCCAACAGCACAGTGCTCACAGCGCATATTACATAGTGTAGTAGTAGTAAACTCAATATTGGATAATGTCATTCGCCCATGTTCTTTTACATCCAGGTATGCTTCCCATGGATCATAGTCAGGGCTAATTAATCTTATATTACTTGATGCAGTTTGCATAAAAAGGACTCCTCGTTTGTAAATTATTACTCTAGCATTATCAAAAACGAAACGGAAAATGTCAATGGATTATGAAAATATGGAAAGGTGCTCAATTTTCAATTATTTTCTTTAAAAGGATATATGGATCGAAAGGATTTTATGACATGAGGAGAAAAAGCTTATGTAGTAGGTACCTTTTTTTAAAAGTACCTATTCATTTTGTATAACGATTTGCATAGCTGGAAGCAACAAAAGCATTGGGCTTAATTTTCGGTTCGACTCCAATAGATTCCATTCTTGCGACCATTTCCTTTACAAATTCCCTTGTTTTGTTTCGTTTGCCTGCCCCAATATCGATATGACCCTCCATGGTAAAAGCTGCCCCTTCATAAATATTAGGGAGAACAATATTAATTAATTGATTTTTCCGATCCTCTGTAAATAAAGATACAATTTCTTCTGTTAACGATAACTCATAGGAAATCCGTTCATGCAAATGGGTCATCTTTCTAGGAATCAAGACCTTTCTGATGCAGGCCCAAACACCGTTTCCTTCTTGCTGTATAACAATTCCTGTAATAAAAATAGTATGGAATTTATGAACCTGTGAATCGGTGCCAACCATTAATTTAAATTTTCCTTTTGGGTTTAACTCCATGAACTCTAAAATATGATGAAAAACCTCTTCGAAGGACATTGTTGATTTTTGCAAATTTTGAAATGGTGAAATGTACATAGGTGATGGTTTCAATTGAATAACACCCGTCTTTCTATTTAAGGAAAGGATTTGTTTATGTAACATAATATGGTTTGTTCTTTATGGTCGTGCAGGGGAATTGGGTTGTACCTGTTCCATTTTGGAAAGGATGATAAAGAAAAGGGGAGATGCATAATGCTAGGAAATCGTATGCTTGGGATATCGATTATGATTGGCGGAATTCTCATTTTAATAGGAACTGTTCTGCATCCTATCTTAGTTGACCCATATGCTGGGGAAGAAGCTCTTCATAAATTTAAGCATTCCCAAATGTGGATGTTAGATCATATTCTGATGCTGATCGGCATGTTCCTATGGCTTGGAGGACTAGCCGGAAGCAGTTCCTATTTTAGAAAAAACGGAGCTGCAATGTTCTATATATCATTAGGATTATGGATTTTAATCCTTACCGCCGAACTAACAATATTACCGTTAATCGGAAATGAAATTATAGGCAGGCATCATGGTGTATTGAAAAAGGTTTGGGAGGCAATCTTTTCATTTGGACTTTTAGCCGGATATTTTGCCGTGGCTTGCAGTTGGGCAGGGGTTGCATTATATGGCTGGTGTATGAAGCGTACGGAGAATTCATTCTCCACATGGTTCCAAAATAGTGGATTTTATAGTGGGGTTTGGGGCTTTGCGGGGATTGTATTCACCTGTTGCTTTTTTAAGACGGCATATATTGTACTTCCTCTTACCTCGGGACCGGCCTATCTTTGGACAATGTGGTGGGGATGGAAGTTATTTCGGAAAAAGATATAAATTTTCATCCTTATCCCTTAATGACTCCAGATTATAAGCAGACACAGAGTACGTTATTTGCCGGAAAACATAAGGAACTCTTTGTTTATTATCAAATATCGGAACATTCATTCCCTGATTGTGCCCGTTCTCGAGCTCTATGGGGAAATTCGGTCACAATCAGCGCCAGATCGTGCCCGTTCTCGAGCTCTATGGGGAAATTCGGTCACAATCAGCGCCAGATCGTGCCCGTTCTCGAGCTCTATGGGGAAATTCGGTCACAATCAGCGCCAGATCGTGCCCGTTCTCATGCACCATGGAGAAATTCGGTCACAATCAGATCCAGACCGTGCCCGTTCTCGAGCTCGATGGAGAAATTCGGTCACATTCCGTTATTCAGGAATTCACCTTTCAATAAAAACATTAGCCCGCTAATAGTAGAAGCGGGCTTACGATTTTATTTAACTAATTCAGCGCCTTTTCCAGCATAGTTCCGTTCTTTTTATAATTTATATGCCATGAAAATGCTTTTTCCAACACATGTGGAGTTTGGCCGCCTCTTGTTTTTGCTTCATTATAATATTCCCAAAGCTGATCACGGTATAACGGATGTGCACAATTTTCGATAATGAGCGGTACACGCTCAATTGGAGCCAACCCTCTTAAATCAACATAGCCTTGTTCTGTGACAATAACATCTACATCATGCTCTGTGTGGTCCACATGGGATACAAAAGGAACGATGCTTGAAATATTCCCATTCTTCGCAATGGACTTCGTTACGAAAATTGCCAGTCTTGCATTTCGCGCAAAGTCACCTGAACCGCCGATTCCGTTCATCATATGGGTGCCGCTGACATGTGTGGAGTTAATATTGCCGTATATATCCACTTCCAAAGCGGTATTAATAGAGATCAGGCCTAAGCGGCGAATGATTTCGGGATGATTGGAAATTTCTTGCGGTCTTAACATGAGCTTATCTTTATATTGATCTAGATTGGAATAAACCTGTTTCATTTTTTCATCTGATAAAGTAATCGAACAACAAGAAGCAAAACTTACTTTGCCAGCATCGATTAAGTCAAAAACAGCATCCTGTAAAACCTCTGAATACACTTCTAAGTCCGTAAACTCCGATTCGATAAGTCCATGTAAAACGGCATTTGCCACAGAACCAATCCCCGATTGCAATGGAGCTAGTTTATTTGTTAATCTGCCTGCTTCCACTTCTTTTCGTAAAAAAGAGATTAGATGGTTCGCCATTGTTTGTGTTTCTTCATCAGGCTGAACAATGGTGGAAGCAGAATCAATTTGATGAGTGAAAACGATTCCAACAATTTTGTCAGTGTCCACGGGAATGCCTAGAGTACCGATTCGGTCACTTACCTTCGTCAATGGGATTGGACTTCTTTCTCCTTGATTTCCTGTTTCATAGATATCATGAAGTCCTTCCAATCCTTGTGGCTGAGCCGTATTAATTTCGACAATAATATGCTTAGCTTTTTCTACAAAGATGGATGAATTTCCAATGGAAGTGGTAGGAATAATCATGCTATCAGCACTTATCGCAACTGCTTCTACAATGGCGTAATCAATAGGACCAAGTGCACCTGCACGGATAGATTCCGCCATATGGGATAAATGTTGATCGACGAAAAGCAGTTCCCCTTGATTGATGCTTTTCCGCATTGTACTGTCCGCTTGAAATGGGATTCGCTTGTTTACCATTCCAACCTCAGCCATTAATTTATCAATATCGGATCCTAAGGAGGCACCTGTATAGATATTCACCTTCAATGGTTCTTCTTTTGCTCTTTCTATTAGTGCTGTTGGAACTGCTTTTGCGTCACCGGCTCTTGTAAAACCGCTTAATCCTAAGGTCATTCCGTCTTTTATCCAGGAAGCTGCGTCCTTTGCTGATACAATCCGGTCTATTAAACGAGCGTCTCTTATATAATTAGAAGTATTAATTTCCATTTAAGGTCACCCTTTGTTCACTTTTTAAAAATTTTATCAATTTATGAACAAGGATTCATTAGTTTTGGTATGAAAGGGCTTTATTGTTGCTTTAAACAGAAAATTTCTAACATAAAGCAGAAAAATGGATGGAAAATAAAAAACAGTTTGTACCTAGTATTACAAACTGTCATTTTTATTGTTTAAAAGTTGTCTTTGTCAAACGAAAGCAGCTATTTACAAGTGCTCTTCCGATTTTCTATTCTAGAATAAGCGGGCATCAGCTCCATAACAGTGAATAGTCCATTCGTCGATAAGCGAGAAAATTTTGCTTTTCTATCAGAAATGAAGAATCTTACGAAATTGACTTGAGTACGTTTGACTAACAGGTATTCTAGTTCCATCTTTCATTAACAACAAAAAGGTTGAATGAGATTCGGGATGGATTTCCGCAATATAATGAATATTAATGATATAGGACCTGTGACATCGAATAAACATATCGCTTGGAAGATAAAATTCTAACTCTGTTAAATTTAACTTGTGCACACCAACCAGATTTTCTGAGTGCACATTGGTCTTTCTGCTTAAGGCTTCTAAAAACATTACCTGCTTAAAGGGTACTGGATACCAACGATCATTCGCTTTTATCGTTAAAAATGAGGGTGGAAATTCGAGCGGCTTTTTCGGTAAAATGGCTGTCACACAACCTTGAACCCTTTCTCCATCTAATATTGGTACAGACATACCGAAATATGGAATGCCCAAAACATCCTTCTCAATGTAATCCGTAATCTTTTCCTGGAACGATAAAGCTTTAAATGATGCAGTTCCTTCACGAATCCTGTCTCCGGGTTTTATTTTTAAATCAATTTGATTACTTGGCTGATAGTATATATATTGCTGACTATTCGTCACTGCTATGGACGTATACTTTGGAACCAAATCCTGCATAACTTCCATGATGGACAAAACCGTTTGCTGATCCATGGTGATCAGTCACCTTCCCTGTCAAAATTGAATAAAAACAACAAACTGCAGCGCTTACAATTCTATTATAACACGTGATGTCTACCGTAAAGTGGCTGGCATCACTAGTGGATAAATTCGTAACTGTACTTCTGACACGGTCAGGAAATTACTGTTTAAAGTTAGATAAATAACTTTATATATTTTTGAATCATATTTGTTTTTTAATCGTATGTATACTAATAAATCCTTTTTATAGGGGGAGAAGTGTGATGGATATCGCATTGATTGTTATCCTATCAGTATTAGTTCTATATTTTATTGTTATGATTCCTCTACAATACAATTACATTTCAGAAATGCAGGAAAGGAAGGCTGAAACCCAGAAAACAAACGAGGAAATTATTGATGACATGTCATTTGAAAATCAACAGCTAACCTATAATATGCAAGGAAATCTCTTTACCTTGCCATCTAGTATTGTAGCCTGGATTATTTATAAAATACGTCATCGGGCTGTATAAGATGTGTAGAAATAGGCTCAGAATATGGGTCAGGAAAAGGAGCTATTGGCGTAGAAGGTACAGTTCACTACAAAAATGGTGAGTGGAAAATTAAAGAGTCAAAAGAGAATTGGGTAAGTTAAATAACTTTGAAATATATACAAAAGAGGTGAGAAATAGCACCGCACCTCTTTTGTAATTGTGTTTATGTTAATAATCCTAATCTAAAAGCAGAAGCAACGACTTGAGTTCGATTCTTCGCTTGAAGCTTTGTCATTAAGCTTCCCACATAATCCCGCACAGTATGCTCACTTAAGTGCAGCAGCTCCCCCATTTTTTTATTGTCATATCCTTCCGCAAGCAAATCCAGGATCATCGATTCCCGTTCTGTTAAATGAACCAAAGATTCAGTGACACCCTCATCATTGCTTCTCGATAAATATAAGCCTATTCTTTTCCCAACCTGTTCGAGCAGCATTAGCTCATCTTTTGAACAATCAAATTCCACTCCCATTTGATCAAAAGTTACCCACCCATACACTTGATTGTGATGGACAATCGGTACAAAAATAACAGAAGAAAGGTTAAATAATTTGATATGTTCTTCTTTTACAAAGATATGAGGATCCTTTAAGAAAATTGGCTTTTTTGTGTGAAAAACAGTCGTCATATTTGCTCCTATATGGCCTTTCATACTTTGAACTTTAGGAAGTTCTGCCCCTATTACACCATAAAACTGCTGGGACCATGGTATGTATGCGTAAAATACACATCTTTTATAATGAAAAATTTCTTCACACTTTTTTAGGATAAAGGGGAGATCCTTTTCTCCTGAGCAACTAATCAACAGTTTGTTTAATTTATCTAGTTGTTTCAATCTATTTATTTCAACTAAATCAGGTGTTTTATCGAAATCCTCTGTTTCATCTATTATTTTATTAAAGGTGAAAATAAGATGAGAATAAATGGATAGTAAAAACATAATGATGGCAAGAGTATTTTGCTTCGCAGTGGCTATTAAAGTCATGATAGCTTTTTCAAAAATATATAGAAACAAGTTAAAATACTTTGCGTTTATAGTAGAAATTTGAGATTGCAGCCAAGTTTCGAATATCTTTTTATATTCATCATCTTTCAATTTTAGATCCAGGTGGATAAGTAAATGAAAAAAGGATTCTAGAACGATTCCTGTTATCTTTCTATCCTGCTCCGAAAAGTAAGATTCCAGATTCAAATAGATATTTATATTTTCTTCAATCTTCTTCTGATGGCTTCTAATAAATACGATAAATTGTTCAAAAGTCATTTCCTCATAGAGGTGTTTCATACTATTCTTCTCCTCGAAACAAATTAACCCTATAAATGAAGGATATCTTACTTGTTATTATACAGCTTTTTGTAGGATAGTAATCGAAAATGAAGGGAGTAAAATGAAGATATAGATAAGAGAGAGTTAATAAGATATGCGTTTCTCTAGTATCTAAGACAGCACCTTTTACATGGTGGTGCTTAAAGTTACAGAAAGGAATCGTGATATAAAATGAGACTTGAAAATAAAGTTGCCATCATTACGGGCGGGGGCACAGGCATAGGCAAAGAAACCGCTTTATTGTTTGCTAAAGAAGGGGCAAAAATTGTTATTACAGATATAAATCAAGAATCTGGTAATCAAACTGTAAAAGACATTCAAGACAGTGGCGGAGAAGCTTTATATATTCGCCATGACGTAAGCAAGGAAGAGGATTGGAAGAAAGTTGCAGATGATACCATCAAGACATTTGGAAAAGTAGATATCCTCTTCAATAATGCAGGTATATATATCATTAAACCAGTTGCTGAGATTGAACTCGAAGAATGGAACCGACTAATGTCCATCAATGTAACCGGAGTATTTTTAGGAATGAAGCACATCATGCCATTAATGGCGAAACAAAATAATGGTTCGGTCATCAATGCATCTTCTATTGCAGGATTAACTGGTGCTCCTGGACATGTTTTATACGGCGCAAGTAAAGGTGCAGTCCGTATTATGACAAAAGATGCGGCAATGGAATATGCACCTTTTGGGGTTAGAGTAAACTCTATCCATCCTGGATACATTGATACTGGAATGGCAGACTATGCATCAGAGGTATCAGGTAATTCAAAAGAGAAATTAGGAAAAGACCTATTCCCACTTGGAAGACTTGGATCTGTGAAAGATGTTGCAAATACCGTTCTATTCCTTGCATCGGATGAATCAGCTTTTACAACTGGATCAGAATTTGTCATTGATGGCGGTGCAACAGCTAGATAATAGTACTTTGGGAAAAATATGAACTAAAAGGAGCGATACAAGATGAAACTAGATAATAAAGTAGCAATCGTTACAGGTGGAGCAAGCGGCATTGGCGAAGCATCCGTTCGTCTGTTTGCGGAAGAAGGGGCAAAGGTGGTAATCGCTGATTTTTCCGAACGCGGCAAGCAATTATCAGATGAATTGAATGCAAAGGGATACGATACTTTATTCATTAAAACAGATGTTACTAGTGAAGAAGATGTTAAACATATGGTATCCGAAACAGTTAACCATTATGGAAAGCTTGATATCTTGTATGCCAATGCAGGAGTTGCTGATGATGCTCCAGCACATGAATTAACCTATGAAAAGTGGAAAAGAACCATTGAAATTAACTTATCAGGCGTATTTTTATCCGATAAATACGCAATTGAACAATTTTTGAAACAAGGAAATGGCGGTGTCATCGTTAACGCCGGTTCTATCCACAGCCATGTATCTTTACCTAATCCGACTGCATACTCCGCAGCAAAAGGCGGTGTGAAGTTATTAACCCAAAACTTATGTACAGCATATGCCAAAGAAGGTATTCGAGTAAATGCTGTATGTCCAGGCTATATCGATACACCATTACTTACTAAAGTAGATCCAAAAACGAAAGAATATCTTGCATCCTTACATCCGCAAGGAAGACTAGGTAAACCAGAAGAAATTGCAAAGGCAGTTCTCTTTTTAGCAAGTGATGACTCATCCTTTGTAAATGGTACAAGCCTTTTAGTTGATGGAGGTTATACTGCTCAATAATGAAGAAGGGAGGTTTCCAGATTTGGAACCTCCCTTGTTATTTTTGGGTCGTAATCGGTGTACCAAGAGTATTTTTTTCAAGAAGCTTGCCAATCGGCTTTTCATCTTTTTTTCTACTATGATTACGTATTTTTGTTGAGAGTAAGTAGTTAGCGTTAATTCTCCATTTGGATAGAAAAAATTTGTGTTTGGGAGCCATTCCAATTTGCAGCTTTCTATATTCTCCCAAGGGATAAATGTATCCGCAATCGAAATTCCTATTTTCCCTATCTTTCCATATTGAAATAAAATAGAAAACATCGAAAATCCTACCATGGTGCTAATGTACAGCAAAAGCACGTTTCGCAAACCATAAGTCATAAGAGAAAAAATTAATAAGAATATATATAAGACTAAGGCGATAATAAATATCCGTGTTCGCCACCATTTTCCAGTCCCTTTGACCCTAAACATCCTCTTATGTACAGGTTCACAATTACCGAAATGAACTAACAGTAGAGTTCTTAGGAAATAACCCGCAAGTGTACGTACCACGGAAAAGTTCTAAAGGACATTATTAGATTCGAATGAAGGGAAATGTCCTTTAGAAACTCCCCCTCACTTTTGAAATTCCTTGCATTCTCCTCTAAATGGTATTATTTCAATCACATGAAATCCTCAGTCTTAATGTCCCGTATCTTAGGCGAGCCGCATAAAATATTACATGCTTATGGGGAGGGAGGTGTAGACTTAGGTGGGATTATTTATTAATAAGAATGATCACCCAGAGGTTTTTCATAATCCAGGAAACATTCAAGAATCAAATCAAGATTTTGCTAAGACAGATTATCTAACAGTACTAATCAAAGGACAAAAAGAAGCCTACGAATCTTTGCTCCACTCCTTTTACGATCTAAAAAATCTCCATCAACAACAGGAAACTAACCAAATAAATCAGTGGAACGATATTGGTAATCAGTTGAAGAAACTGAGTGAAAATCATCAACGACAGGAGACAAATCAAATAAATCAGTGGAATGAAATCGGAAACCAACTGAAGGACCTGCGTGAGAATCATCACATGCAAAAGGAATTTGAAAGCCATGTGATGGACTGGTTGATAAAATTAGATGAGGAGAATAACAAGCTTCAAGGTATCTTGGAAAATGAGGGTCAATTAAAACAAGAAATAATGGAGAAAATTCATAGTGTAAATCAGTCTACCCAAGAAATTATAAAAAGACTGGAACAATATGAAGCGACCAATCAAGATCTTACCCAAAAAATTAACGAGCAGCTGGATAACCACCAACAGATGGCTGAGCAATTTACCAAGCAGGAAGATATTCAAAAAGAAGTATTAACCAGATTGGATACCCAAGAGGCATTAACAGAAAAAATCCTAAGACAGATCAACCATATTCGTTCCATTTTATTCGAAAGAACGAATTATTTAGCGGAGAAAATTGAAAGCGGCTATAAGATCACTTCTTCTTATGTTTATAAATTAATGACAGGCTCTGATAAACCCCTGACCCTTTTGATGATGAATCAAAAGGAGGAGGAGACACAGAGAAAAACAGATTAGAAACATATCGTCATGGAGGATGTTCAGCAGAACTTAAAAAAGTGGAATGGGGATATAAACCGCCCATTCCACAAAGCATTAATCTAATAATCGATTATTCTCATCCACCGACATTAACTTTGCAGGATTTCTGCTGCCATCTGCGTTCAGTTCACCTTTTCCATGGCAAACGTTACAGGTATATTGCCAGCCCTCATCATCGGAAAGCATCCCTGTGCCTTCACAGGCTTTACAGGTTATTTCTCTGTCGATCATTTTCATCCCTCCATATAAAATTTCATGAAACGCTTTTATGCGTTCTGCCCCACATGATTTGCTTTCACCCAGTTGATTAATCCGCCGCTTAGCACGATTTCAATTTGGCGTGATGAAAGCAAATGCTTCACTTTTATTTCATTATTTTTTCCTTTAACGGTGATAGTAATCTCATTTCCGTTTTGTATCTTAGATTTGATATCCTTCAGTTCAAGTACATCGCCTTGTTCCAAATTGTCATAGTCCGCTTCGTTGACAAAGGTAAGAGGCAGAACACCAAAGTTTACAAGGTTTTGCCAATGAATACGGGCAAAGTCTTTTACTATCGCAACACGGAGCCCGAGATATCTTGGGGCAAGAGCTGCATGCTCTCGACTCGAGCCTTGTCCATAGTTGAATCCGCCAATAATAGCGTGGTTGCCTGTTTCTTTTGCTCGAGTGTAATACGTTCTATCTATTATTTCAAAAGTAAACTTACTAATCTCTGGCAAATTACTTCGATAAGGCAGAACCCTTGCTCCACCTGCAAGAATTTCATCCGTTGAAATGTTGTCTCCCATTTTTAACAGGATTGGCAATTCCAATGAGTCCGGAAGTTCATCCATTGAAGGGATAGAAGCAATATTAGGCCCTTTATGTAGCTTTACTTCTTTTGCCTTCTCGTATGGCAAAGGCTCATCTAATAGTTTTTCATCAATAGTTGGATTGGCAGGCTCCTGTACTTTGGGATAGGGAATGCCAATTGTCCTCGGGTCTGTAATCACACCTGTTAATGCAGAAGCTGCTGCTGTTTCCGGACTGCAGAGAAAGACACTGTCCTCTCTTGTACCTGAACGTCCAGGGAAATTTCGCGGAGTGGTGCGCAAGCTGTTTCTTCCAGTTGCCGGTGCTTGTCCCATTCCAATACAACCATTGCAGCCCGCTTGATGCAGACGTGCACCAGCTTGAAGCAAGCTCGCAATATGGCTTTCCTTTACTAAGTCCGTTAACATTTGTCTGGAAGTCGGATTAATGTCAAAGGAAATTCCGTCTGCGATATGCTTCCCTTTTACAATTTCCGCCGCAATAGCAAAATCACGATAACCAGGATTCGCGGATGAACCGATATAAGATTGGTAAATAGGAGTACCGGAGATTTCAGAAACAGGTACCACATTGCCTGGACTTGATGGCTTTGCGATAAGAGGTACAACCTCTGATAAGTTCAATTCTTCATCTATGTCGTATGTTGCTCCCTCATCAACCTCAAGAGGAGACCAATCGTTTTCTCTACCTTGTTCAATTAAGAAACGTTTTATTTCTTCATCTGAAGGAAAAACCGTGCCGGTTGCTCCTAATTCCGCTCCCATATTGGCAATAACATGACGATCCATTGCACTTAAGGTCTGAACCCCTGGTCCGTAATATTCAATGACTTTTCCGACCCCGCCTTTTACTCCATGCCTGCGGAGCATTTCCAAAATGACATCCTTTGCACTTACCCAATCAGGAAGCTTACCCGTTAATTTTACTCCCCAAACCTTTGGCATTTTTACATAAAAAGGCTGCCCGGCGATTGCCATCGCAACATCAATGCCACCGGCACCCATTGCCAGCATTCCCATACATCCATTCGCACAGGTATGACTGTCGGAACCTAACAGCGTTTTTCCCGGTTTAGCTAATCGCTGCATATGAACCGGATGGCTAACACCATTACCAGGCTTACTAAAATAAATGCCAAACCTGCGTGTAGCGCTTTGTAAAAACAAATGGTCATCAGGGTTTTTATTGTCCACTTGAATCAGGTTGTGATCTACATACTGTGCAGAGGCTTCCGTTTTTGCACGTTCCAGTCCCATCGCTTCTAGTTCCAGCATCACCATAGTACCAGTTGCATCCTGTGTTAATGTCTGGTCGATCTTAAGCCCAATTTCTTCTCCAGGTATCATTTCTCCAGAAACAAGATGGCTTTTAATTAATTTTTGGGTCATATTCATTGGCATAAAATAACCTCCAGATGAAAATCAATAATAATTTGAACCTTTATATAAAGTGCCTATATTTGTAAAAAATATACGTGGTGTCAGGCACCACGAATGGACAAAACGAAAATTACGCTTGTAGTGATCATTTATTTTGCTTTTTACTTTTTCTATAAAAAATATAAAACAGCGTTCACCAATTATATGGAGAATACAAATGATGAAGTGAAAACAAAGGCAGCGGTATCTATACAAGGTTAGGAAGGAGTTATACATGAAAGCAGTTATTATAGGCGACGTATTTGTAACGGCGGATCAATTTGAAGAGGCTATTAAACAATGGGATGCACCTATCGATCAAGTGGTGAAGTTAAGCTGGGGCCCAAACAAAAAAGAGGAATTTCAAGAAGCGATATTAGAGATTGAAAGGTCTGGACCAGAAGCAGTCTCTCCACCGAAAGGATTACTGGAGCAAATTGTGGATGCAGATCTTTTACTTGTCCATTTCGCACCAGTTTCCCAAATCGTTCTAGAGGCGGCTCAACAGTTAAAGGTAATTGGAACATGTAGAGGTGGTATGGAACATATTAATCTAGCATTTGCCAAAAGCAGGGGAATCCCAGTCGTAAATGTTATACGTAATGCTGAAGCAGTTGCTGATTTTACGATTGGGTTAATATATAGTGAAACACGGAATATTGCCCGTAGCCATCATGCGTTAAAAGCGGGGAAATGGGTAAAGGATTTTCCTAACTATTCTTATACAAAATCAGTTAAGGATCAAATAGTTGGAATTGTAGGTTTAGGCAATATTGGCAGAATCGTAGCAAAAAATTTAATTGCATTGGGTATTCCTGTTATAGGTTCTGACCCATATGTAACATCGCAGGAATTATCAGAAGAAGGAATAGAAATAAATCTCGTTTCTTTAGATGAATTGTTTGAAGCAGCATCCATTGTAACTGTACATGTCCGATTATCAGAAGAAACGAAAGGACTTATAAAGGAAAATCATATTTTAAAGATGAAAAAGGATTCCTATTTAATCAATACATCTAGAGCTGAGGTAATGGAAGAAAAACCTCTATGTGAAGCACTTGTAAATAAACAGATTGCCGGTGCAGCAATAGATGTTTTCTGGCAGGAACCTATACCTCAGGGGCATCCATTACTACTATGCGACAACGTGACATTAACACCGCATATTGCCGGGGATACGGTTGATGCATTACCTAAATCACCTATTAAGCTAGTTGAAAATCTCAAGAAAACGTTAAAACTTGAAAAGATTGAAGCATGAGATATGTTAGAGGAGGAAAATATAATGACCATAAAAAAATTCGAACATGTAGGAATTCAAGTGAAAGATATAGACACAACGATTGAGTTTTATACAAGAGTGGTAGGATTAGAATTAATAGAAAAACAAAATCATGTTGATCCTTCTCTTAAATTAGCCTTTTTAGGCATAAAAGATACAAAGGAACCGATTATAGAACTAATTTCAGGATACAATCCAAATTTGCCGACGGAGGGGAAGGTTCATCATTTTGCATTGTCCGTGGATAATATTGAAGCAGAAATTGCGAGATTGAAGGAACACGAAGTTACATTTGTGGACGAAGCCATTACAACATTACCAAGTGGTGCAAAATATGTTTTCTTCTATGGTCCGGATGGTGAATGGATCGAATTATTCCAATCATAATGCAAGGCGGTGTCATGCACCAAAACTAATGGTGCATGACACCGCTTGTTGCGAGAACTCAAGTTTGTTATAGTATCTTTAGATGTCCCTTAGAGATTCCACTCAAGCTTCATAAGGAGTTGATAATCCATGACAAAATTAGAAGATTTACAAGTGGAATTAGCAAATTTAAAAAAAAATAATCACAAGCTATTCGAAGAGATAATCATTCCTGAGTTAAAACGAAAAGTTCAAGAGTTTTTGGATGCTTTTGAGAATTATTTTAGAGAAAGAGGATTTGTCGTGAAGAAAGATCAGGGTACCATTCGGGTTGCCTACAATTCACTTGAATTCTCTGCATTCACGAATAATGACCATGATATCTTTATTATGAAAGAAAGAGAACAGATTGCTTCTATTTCGGTAAAATATAAAAAAACGAGAATGGGGATACATCTTGTGCCGGCAGATCCCGTTGAACGGCTAGCAAAAGAAGTAGAAAAAGAAAAAAACATCGCGGAGGAAATGAGAAATCCTCATTTTTACTATACTGGAAGTGAATTCGGACATGTGTACGAAACTCCTCAATCCGTTTTGGAAAGTATTTTTCATGTATAGAATGCAACTAAAAAAGAAAAAGAACATAGAATAAAGGTTTGATGCCTAACTTCTATGTTCTTTATTTTTATGAGATATTTTATTATTTCTTTAAAATATGTATACCCTGTCTTATCTATAATAATATCCCATTTTCTTTGAAATATTTCGTCCTGCATTTACAACATGATTAATAACAAACTCCATTTTAACATCGGTCATTTGAAAACTAATAAACTTAACACTTACGGCTCCCACCACTTCACCCAATCGATTAAGAATTGGGGCAGCTACTGTAGAAATCCCTTCTGTATGTTCGTCCTCCCGAACTAGATAACCATCACTTTTTATTTTTTTTAGTAGTTGAAAAAAATCTTTCCTGTCTTCCTTTGGGACCAACTTGTCCATAATTTGATCTCTTTGAGCTTCCGTCATAAAAGCAAGCATCGTTAAGTTTGCAGCACCGATATTCATTGGTGTCCGAAGACCAAGCTGATCATGGATTCGGATAGTATTTTGCTCACAATCAATCCTTTCAATTAACAGAGCCTCCATGCCTAATGGCTTGCTTAAGTACACACTTTCCTCAACCGCATGCATTAATTTCTCTAACTCAGGTCTGATAATGCTAACATAATCCATCGAATCGTACACTTTAAGCCCATACTCAAGCCATGCGTTTCCAAGCCCATACAGTTTGCTTTCCGGATCTTGTTGAATCATTTCGTGTTTCATCATTGCCTGCAGAAGACGATGAATGGAACTTACGGGTAAATTGCATTCTTTAGCTAATTCTGTAATGGAAAGAAATCGGTTCTCTTTGTATGAAGTTAGGACTTTTATTATTCCCATTGCTCGATCAAGTGATTGCATATTCAAAACCCACCTTTGTGTTTATTATAAACCGTGTTATAGAAATAAAAAATTATTTTGATTATTTCAAATAGATTGACACGTTTAATGGTATACATTTATACTCGAAACATAAACATTTCCTTTATACGGAATTGTTTTCCACTATACGGAAAAGGTGATGAGAATGAAGTATAGCCATTCTATGTTTAATAAGCTAAAGCATGTTATTTTAAAACATCCAAAAGATGCCTTTATCAGTCAAGTGCATTTAAGCAATGAATGGGAAAAGTACAATTATCTGGAAGAACCTATTTATGATGAGTCATTAAGTGAATACGAGGAGTTTGTAAGTATTTTGAAGGAGCATGTTGATCAAATCGACTATTTACCTTTTTCAGAAGAAACTGGACTTGATTCCTTGTATGCCCATGATCCAATTAAATTTACAAAAGAGGGAGCCATTATTCTGAAATCCGGAAAATTATTGAGACAGCCAGAAGCCAAGATTTATAAAGAATTTTTGTTAGAAAAAAACATCCCGATTCTTGGTGAATTGACAGGCGATGCTGTGGCAGATGGCGGAGATATTATCTGGTTGGATGACAAAACGCTTGTAGTAGGGCGGGGTTACCGGACGAATGATGAAGCCATTCGACAATTACGAGAAATTACCTCCCACTTGGTGGAAGAATTTATTGTTGTTCAGCTCCCGCACGATCAAGGAGAGTCAGAGTGTCTGTATTTAATGTCATTCATCAGTATGGTGGATCATGATTTGGCAGTAGTACATTCACCATTGATGCCTGTATTTTTTAGACAGCTTTTACTGAAGCGTAAGATTCAGTTAATTGAGGTCCCTAAAAATGAATATCTTACACTAGGTTGTAATGTCTTAGCACTTGCACCACGTGTTTGCATCCTTCCTCATGGGAACGTATACACAAAACAACAACTTGAAGAAGCGGGTGCGACAGTTTATGAATACAAGGGAGAAGAAATTTCTTATAAGGGAACAGGCGGGCCAACATGCTTAACCTCGCCGGTAATCCGCACATATTAAAATCGGATGGAGGAATCAAAATGTTTAAACAGGTTATTGTAAAAAAACCAAGTAGTAGCTATGTAAATGGATTAACAACAAGCGATTTAGGAAAGCCAGACTATGAAAAAGTGTTGGTACAACATGATAACTATATACAAGCATTAAAGAAATGCGGAGTAGAGGTGGAATATCTTTTAGAAAGTGATGAGTTCCCTGATTCAACCTTTGTGGAAGATACAGCTGTATTGACTCCTGGATTTGCCGTCATTGCGAACCCTGGTGCAGAAACGAGGAATAAAGAAATTATTGAAATGGAGAGTGTTATTAAAAAATATTATGACGATATTCGATATATCAAAGCCCCAGGAACCTTAGATGGTGGAGATGTATTACAAATTGATGACCATTTTTATATTGGAATTTCTGAACGCACCAATGAAGAAGGAGCAGAACAATTAAAAAGGATACTAGAGTCTGCTGATTACAAAGCAACCATTGTACCATTAAAGGAGTTTTTCCATTTGAAAACAGGGATTGCTTATCTTGGGAACAATCAAATCATTGTTGCAGGGGAATTTGTTGATCACCCGGACTTTGATCATTATGAGAAAATTATCGTAACAAAAGAGGATGAATATAGTGCTAATTGTATAAGAGTTAATGATTATGTCATTATTCCGAAGGGCTATGAAGAAACAAAAAGAAAGCTTAACGAAGCTGGTTATCAAATAATTGAACTTGAAATGTCAGAATTCCAAAAGCAAGATGGAGGCTTGAGCTGTCTATCTCTACGATTCTAATAGAAATATATGTAAAAGGGCAGATTCTTAGGTTAGGAGGTTTGGATATATGGAAGACATTAAAACCCATGAACAATTAAATCGTTCAATGAAAAAACGTCACTTATTTATGCTCTCACTTGGCGGAGTGATTGGAACGGGACTTTTTTTAAACGCTGGTTACACCATCCACCAGGCGGGAGCTGGCGGGGCTTTATTAGGTTACTTAGTAGGTGGTCTTATTCTATATATGGTAATGGTTTGTCTAGGTGAACTTGCTGTGCATATGCCTGTCACAGGTTCATTCCAAAAATATGCCTCAGAATATATTGGCCATTCAGCAGGATTTTCACTTGGGTGGATGTATTTCATTGGGTCCGCTGCAACAGCGGGAGTGGAGTTTACAGCAGCAGGAATATTAATGAAACATTGGTTTCCACATGTACCTACTTGGCTTTGGTGTGCTGTCTTTATTGTTCTTCTATTTTCATTGAATGCATTAACGACCAGAGGCTTTGCAGAGGCAGAATATTGGTTCTCTGGAATAAAAGTAGTTGCAGTTATCGTCTTTATTATCATTGGGGTAGCTGGAATTTTTGGATTTGTACACTTATCTGACCGTCCTACACCTTTTCTTAAGAATCTTGCCCCAACTGGTCTTTTTCCGGCAGGGATTCCAATAATATTTGTTACCATGATGAATGTTATCTTTTCTTACCAAGGCTCAGAACTCATAGGAATTGCAGCAGGCGAGAGCGAAAGTCCTGAAAAGAACATTCCAAAAGCAATTCGAAATGTTCTGTTTAGAATCATTGTGTTTTATATAGCATCAATCATTATTCTCTCTGCTATTTTCCCTTCTAAAGAATTAGGATTGCTGGAAAGTCCGTTTGTAACGCTCATTAGCATAGCAGGTGTGCCTTATGCAGCAAGTATCATGAATTTTATTATTTTAACTGCCATATTATCAGTAGGGAATTCATGTCTTTATGCTTCAACACGATTACTTTGGTCTATGTCTCATGATGGAATGGCACCAAAGATATTTGGAAAATTATCCAAGCGAAAGGTACCACTAAATTCTCTTATTTTTACCATCATCTTTTCTCTTTTATCGTTATTAACAAGTGTCGTGGCAGCCGACACGGTATTCGTACTGCTAATGTCCATTGCGGGAATATCTGTCACAATCTCATGGATGGGAATTGCTCTATCACAGTATATGTTCCGTAGGAAATATATAAAAGCGGGCGGAAAAACAGAGGAATTACACTATAAAGTTCCTTTTTATCCATTTGTACCGTTATTTTGTTTAGGATTTTGTTTGTTCATTCTCATCTTCCTAGCTTTTGATCCTACACAGCGAATTGGACTCTTTTACGGGATAGGCTTTTTAATTTTTTGTATACTATTCTATAAGATTAAACAATCGAGAAAATCAAAAACAGCAGAAAATAGTAGCATCACCATGAGAAAATAAAAACAGTTAGTTGTTTTAAAAAAATTACTAGGATTTTGTCTATAAAAACATAAAAAGGAGTTAAGGCAAAATGATTAACATGAAATGGGGAACTCCTGAGAAGTTAAGAGAGTTGCTTTGCGAGCTTGTAAGCTGGAAGAGTATTACATTATCTGACGGCGAGAAACAATTTCCCATTCTGCTGAAGGAGAAGCTCAAGGATCTGGAGCATTTTCAAAAATATCCTGAACACCTCTCTTTGCATCAAGCTGATTTAGGACGCCAATTTTTAACAGCTATGTACAAACACCCTGAAGCCACTGATACTATTTGTTTAATCAGTCATTTTGATACAGTAAACACAGAGGAATATGGTGATTTGCAACCGTTTTCAACAATGCCGGAGAAATTAACGCAGTTATTTCTCGAAAAGTACGATGATTTCTCTCAAGACGCTATAAAGGATCTAGAATCAGGTGAATACCTATTCGGCCGCGGAACAATGGATATGAAAATGGGACTTGCTATGCATATGAGACTCATTGAAAAAGCAAGTCTGGAAAATTGGCCGGTTAATCTATTGCTGTTAACCGTCCCAGATGAAGAGGTAAATTCCTCTGGGATGAGATGTGCAGTTCCGGTACTGCTCCATTTGCAAGAACAATATAATCTTACGTATAAACTATTTTTGAACGGGGAACCAGTCTTTTCACAAAAGCCGGCAGACCCTCAGTACTATATTTACACAGGAACAATTGGTAAAATTATGCCGGCCGCTCTCTTTTATGGAAAGGAAACACATGTAGGAGAACCGTTTGGAGGAATTACATCACCATTTATCGCTTCGTTTCTAACACAAAAAATGGAATGGAATACAGAGTTCCAAGAAACCGTATTAGGGGAAAGGACACCTGTTCCTGTTACACTTCAACAGAAAGACTTAAAGCTGGAGTATTCTACACAGACACCATACCGTTCAACGGCTCTTTACAATGTCTTTCTAATGAAACGAAATGCTTCGGAAATCATGGATTTGTTCGAGCGCATTGCCAATGAAGCGGCAAATGATTGCAATACTGTTTATTTGCAAGTCTGTCAAAAGTACAGGGTTGAACCTGTTGGAAAGGTAAGAGTTATTCGATATCAGGAGCTACTGCAGTATGCGAAAGATAAATTTGGATGGGAATATATAGAAGAAATAAAAAAGGAAATCCATGCAAACCAGGAATGGGATGACCGTGAAAAGTCGTTCAGAATCACGGATAAATTGATGATTCAATGCCAAGAGCTTTCACCGTCTATTGTAATCCTTTATGCACCTCCTTATTACCCAGCAGTAAATTCTACTGGAAATGAGCTTGCAGAGGAATGTGTAAAATTCGTGACGGAAAGAGCACTTGAAAAATATAATTTATCTGTAGAAAGAATTCATTATTTTAATGGTATTTGTGATTTGAGTTACGTTAACTATCAGGATTCCTATGAAGGATGGACAGCGTTTGAAGCGAATACACCTGTGTGGGGAGATAGTTATGATGTGCCATTTAAGGGAATGGAAAAGTTGAATGCTCCGGTACTAAATGTAGGTCCATTTGGAAAGGATGCACATAAACGAACAGAGCGTTTGCACATAAGAAATGCATTCGAGGAAATACCATTCATTGTAGAAGAAATGATCTACATGATAAGCAGCAAGAAAAAAACCGCTGATTTGAAGTCTTAAATCAGCGGTTTTTCAAGTATATTATAGATCTTCCTTTGAAATTGGAATGGATGGAACATCAGAATGACTCATCTTTCTTCTTGTAAAAACAAAATAATAATATAAATAGCATGCGATAATAAATCCAAATCCCCAATATAATGATGTTCGCTGAGTAGGGTCAAATGCGGTGAAAACAAAGATAAATAAGCACATAACAATACACAGGATTGGATTAAACGGGTAAAGACGGACTTTAAATGCTAAATCCTCGACCTTTCCTCCATCTTTCACAAACTTTTTACGGAACCGTAATTGGGCAACGGCAATCGCTAACCATGTAAGGGTTCCGCCAATTCCGCTTATTGCTAATAGAACAACAAACAATGTATTCGCTGCCACAATACTAGTTAATAAGGAAAGCAATGCAAATCCCAAGGTAATAAGTAAGGCGTAAGAAGGAACCCCGCGTTTATTAAGCTTTTTAAAAATAGATGGTGCCATCCCACTTTCTGAAAGAGAAAACAAAATTCGGGTACAGGCGAATAATCCGGTATTTCCTACTGAGAGTATCGCCGTTAATATAACAAAATTCATGATATCAGCTGCATACGGAATCCCAATCATATCAAATACCGTTACAAACGGACTTTCCAGCACTCCTGCTTTTTGCCATGGAACAAGAGCGGATAAGACAAAAATAGCAAGGACATAAAAGATTAGGACGCGAAATACGATATTTCGGATTGCCTTTGGAATATTTTTCTCTGGCTCTTCCGTTTCTCCAGCAGCTACACCCATAATTTCTGAACCTTGAAATGCATAGATAACCGTCATCATCGATATGAATACACCTACCATACCAGCTGGAAATATGCCATCACCGATAAAGTTAGACAGATAAGGAGCTGGATCACTATGCATAGGGATGATTCCAAAGATTGCACCAAGACCGACGATAATAAAAAGAATAACTGTTAACACCTTGATGCCTGCAAACCAATATTCTGTTTCAGCAAAGCTCCGTGTCGTAAGCGAATTAATGGAAAAAAGAATAATGACAAACAAAGCACACCAAATCCAAACAGGAACGTCGGGGAACCATCTTTTCATTAAAACACCAGCTGCGACAAATTCAAGTCCAACATATAATGCCCAGCTTAACCAATAAATCCAGCCAACGACAAAGCCTGTAGCGGGGCCGATGAATCGTGTCGCATGTGCTTGAAAAGAACCCGAAACAGGCATCACTACGGATAACTCACCGAGGCACACCATTGCTAAATACATTAAAAGTCCGCCCACTAAATATGCCAAGATAGCACCTGCTGGACCTGCTTCTCCGATTGCATAACCAGATCCTAAAAATAGACCAGTACCGATTATTCCTCCTAATGACATCATGAATAAATGTCTGCTCTTCATCGACCTTTTTAGTTTCGGTTGATTTTCATGGTCCATACCCAATCACCTATTTTCCGATAAATTAGTAATACGGAGGCGCTTACATTTTGTTTTATAAAGGTAAAACCTTTTCTAAATCTCTTTGTAAAAGTAAATGAAAATGGTGAACTAAATTTTCTGTAAGAGAAAATCTACCTTGTGTATATGCTCCAGTATCAATTCCCTTTTGAACCGTTTCACAAATTTCTAAATCCTCTTTACGCACCAATTGATCGATTGCCATTAGCTCCTCTTCTTCCTTTGTTATCTCTTCCTTCATAAAAAAAGTTGTGTATACATACTTCGTTGTCTTGTGATCAATAGGGATTGATTGATGTATCGATAGATTAGGAGGACCTGGGTCGAACGAGAACCATGTATTTGGATAAAGCCAATAATAACGGCCGCCTTGGCCTAAAGGGAAATTGCTATCCAATCCTTTGAGCGGTGTGCTCTGATAGGAATAATTATCATACATCTTATACTCATATTGATTCATATCGACCTTTGAGACGAGCGCCTTATGAACAATGGAGCAGTGGTCACATTCAAGATAATTATCAATACCAATCTTCCAATTGGATTTGCAGATAGTTTCCTTCACACGTACCCTTTTTAAATCACCAAGATTATTTTCCTTTACATGGTTGAACAAGTCAGGAAATTGAACAGATAACGGGGAAGCATTTGAATCAAGATTAACAAAAATAAAAGATTCGAATATTTCCAGTTTAATTTTTTTTAAGCAAAAATCCTTATGGTCGAAATTCTCAACCCCCATCATATTAGGTGCTTTGTTAAGAGAACCGTCCAAATTATAGGACCATGCATGATATGGGCAAACTAGAAGCGGTTTATTTCCCTCACCATCCACAAGTTTAGATGCCCTGTGTGAACAAACATTATAAAAGGCACGAATTTCCCCATCTTTTCCACGAAGGACAATAATCGGTCTATCTGCAACTTCAGTTGTGAGATAATCACCAGCTCTAGTAAATTGGCTAATATGGCCAACATATTGCCATGTCCTGCTAAATATTTCTTTCTTTTCTATTTCTAAAACATCGGGATTGGTATAAAGCCATGACGGTAAAGTATGTGCTTCACTTAACTTTTCACTAACTCGGTGTGTTATGTTATTCAATGATTGAACCTCCTTTTGAAAATAGAATCAGAAAATTATTACAATTATATGAACAATTAAAATAAAAAGAAGTAATGTGACAAGTATTTTTTATGCCGATATATAATAAATGTAAGAAAATCTTAGGAGGGTCTAGGAATGTCCACAAAATTAGAAGGTAAAAGCGTTCAAGAATGGATAGAGGAATATCCATTACTACATAAGCTGATCAAAATGGACGAGGTATTGTGGGTAAATCCGCATTATAATGCGAAAAACAAAAACACTAATTTATCCATTTCTAATATTTCCGAAGCTGCGGAACGACTTCAACGTTTTGCACCATATATCGAAACTGTTTTCCCTGAAACGAAAAACACAAATGGAATCATCGAATCCCCGCTTGTGGAAATAAATAAAATGAAAAAAGCCATGGAGCAAGCTTATCAACTAGACATTCACGGTACACTCCTTTTAAAATGTGACAACGACTTGCCAATCTCGGGATCTATTAAGGCTCGAGGAGGTATTTATGAGGTTTTAAAGCATGCAGAAGAGCTTGCTCTTGAGCATGGAATGTTGAAAACGTCTGATTCCTATAAGATATTTGCTTCACCTGATTTCCGGCAGTTTTTTTCCCAATATAAAATTGCAGTAGGATCAACCGGTAATTTAGGCTTGAGCATAGGCATCATGAGTGCCGAGTTAGGCTTTAAGGTTACCGTTCATATGTCTGCGGATGCGAAGCAATGGAAAAAGGATCTTTTGCGGAGCAAAGGTGTAAACGTAATTGAATATCCATCTGACTACAGTAAAGCGGTGGAAGAAGGACGGAAACAAGCAGAAGCGGATCCAAACTGCTATTTTATCGATGACGAGAATTCCAAGGACTTATTTCTTGGATATGCAGTCGCAGCTTCTCGCTTAAAAAAGCAGCTTGAGGAAATGGATATTACAGTGGACGAAAAACATCCACTATTTGTCTACCTTCCATGCGGTGTAGGGGGAGGACCGGGAGGAATAACATTTGGTCTAAAGATGGAATTCGGTGAACATGTGCATTGCTTTTTTGCGGAGCCGACCCATTCGCCATGCTTTCTAATAGGACAAATGACGGGACTTCAGGATAAAGTATCCGTTTTTGATTTCGGTCTGGATAATCGAACAGATGCGGATGGTTTAGCGGTTGGAAGATCGTCAAGCTTTGTTGGGAAGACAATTGGTAATATGTTGAGCGGATGTTTTACTATACAAGATCAAAGGCTTTACAATTTCCTTCGGGAACTAGCAGACCAGGAAAATATTTTTCTTGAGCCTTCAGCACTTGCAGGATTTTTCGGTCCTATTCAGCTTGCTAGTCAAAAAGAGGGGGAGAAATATCTAACAAACCAAAAGCTGCAAACAAATATGGATAACGCCACACATCTTGTGTGGGCAACAGGCGGAAGTATGGTCCCCGAAGAAATGATGAAGGAGTATTATCGCAGAGGTGTCCATGATAATGTCGAATGATAGCATATCCAATAGAAACTACTAGAATTATTTCGAACATTCCCCCTTCTAATCTATTTCCGTTTTCAATATAGATGAAATATAGGAAAAGTTTACTAGGGGGAAATTTATGAAGAATAAACTATTAAAGATGTTCCTTTCTTCGCTAGCGATTAGCTTATTATTGCTTGTATCGGCATGTGGGACAAGTGAGAAAACTACTACAGGCTCATCTGATAAACCAGCCTCAGGTGAGACACAACACAAGAAATTAAGAATAGTAACGGATGCCACCTATGCTCCAATGGAATCATTGGATGGCGATAAGATTGTTGGATTTGATGCGGATATATTAGATGCTGTCATGAAAGCTGCAGGCTATGACTACGAATTGGTGAATGTTGGATGGGATCCGGTATTTGTGGAGGTTCAAGGTAAAACAGCAGATGCAGGTATTTCGTCCATTACGATTAATAAGAAGCGGCAAATGACTTATGATTTTTCCCTACCTTACTTTGAATCTATAAATAAAATTCTCGTACCAAAGGATAGCTCTATTCAAAGGGGTGCGGATTTAAAAGGAAAAACAGTTGCTGTTCAAAACGGGACAACTGGACAAGAAATTGCGGAAAAAGTTCTTGGCAAAGATTCACAGCATATTAAGAAGTTTGAAAGTAATGTTTTGGCAATTATGGAGTTGTTAAAAGGCGGTGCAAATGCTGTGGTAGCGGATAATGCTGTTGTGGAAGAGTACGCCAAAAACAATCCGGAAAAAATTTAAAAGTAATCACTGACCCTTCTTTTTCATCTGAATTCTATGGGATTATGTTACCGAAGGGCAGTAAATTAAAAGTAGATCTTGACAAGGCAATAAAGCAAATTATAGATGATGGAACCTATACAAAAATTTATAAAAATACGTTTGGTACAGAGCCAAATATTGATGCACTAAAAAAACAATTTTAAGCTTACATGAATTGCGTAACGAACGGAAAGGGTTACGCATTTTTTTATTTTGACGGAAGCGACTTTTAATAAAAACAAATTGTAGTTGTTTTCTCTTACCCTATGTATTATGGCGCTTTTTGAATTTGCATTGGTGATGAAATAGGATTCCTTGCACAGGAATTCAACTAAAACCTTTATAGAAGGAGATGTACGATGAATTTTCGTTTTGATCTAATTGCACACTATATCCCATATTTTTTACAAGGAACACTTACGACGATAGAGGTTTCCATATTAGGGATTATTTTCGGAACGATTATTGGTCTGTTAATCGGAATTGGAAAGATGTCAAAAAATAAAGTAATACGATTTCCATTTGTTTGGTATATCAATTTTTTTCGAGGAACACCACTATTTGTTCAAATTCTCCTCGTACATTTTGCAGTGATTCCAACTTTTACAGGAAAAACAAATGCTTTTGCAGCATTAATAACGGCTCTTTCAATAAATGCGGGGGCATATATTTCTGAAATTTTCAGGGCAGGTATCCAATCGATTGATAGAGGACAAATGGAAGCTGCCAGGTCTCTGGGAATGACACATTTACAAGCGATGAAGCTTGTCATTTTGCCACAAGCGGTAAAGAGAATGATTCCACCTCTTGGCAATGAATTCGTTGTACTAATCAAAGATTCTTCACTTGGCGCTGTTATTGCAGCACCGGAGCTTATGTATTGGGGGCGTGCAATGCAAGGAGAGTATTATCGTCCCTGGGAGCCATATTTAACCGTCGCACTTATCTATTTCATCTTAACCCTCACCCTCACATATCTTTTGAATTTTATTGAAAGAAAGGTGAGCACGGAATGATTAAAGTTGAGAATCTAAAAAAGTCATTTGGAAATAATGAAGTTTTGAAGGAAATTAATGTTGAAATAAAGCCGCAGGAAGTAGTCGTTGTCATTGGCCCTTCCGGATCAGGAAAATCAACCTTTTTAAGATGCCTCAATCTACTAGAAACAATCACAGATGGTCATGTGTACATCGAAGGAACTGACATAACTGATTCTAAAACGAATATTAATGATATCCGGACCGAAGTAGGAATGGTGTTCCAGCAATTTAATTTATTTCCCCATAAAAGTGTGATGGAAAATATTGTGATGGCACCAATACATGTACGAAAGTGGGAAAAAGAAAAGGCACGCCAAAAGGGGCTTGAACTCCTGAAAAAAGTAGGGCTATTAGAAAAGGCGGATGCTTACCCGGATTCACTTTCAGGTGGCCAAAAGCAACGGGTGGCTATTGCCAGGGCCTTAGCAATGGAACCGAAGATCATGCTATTTGATGAGCCAACCTCTGCACTTGATCCCGAAATGGTCGGGGAAGTATTGGAAGTCATGAAGCAGCTTGCCAAAGAGGGCATGACCATGATAATTGTAACGCACGAAATGGGCTTTGCCCGCGAAGTAGGCGATCGTGTGTTATTCATGGACGGCGGCTATATTGTGGAAGAGAATATTCCATCTGAATTGTTTGACCATCCAAAACATGAAAGAACGAAGGCGTTTTTGAGTAAAGTATTATAGACCCTATTCTGCTTTAAGAATAGGGTTTTTTTATGTTTATCGTGTCCGTGAACTTTATGAACAAAATAGTGTTATCGTTTTTAATACACAATAAATGACTAATCTATCAAAATACTTTTTTTAGTATAAAATTTAGAAAACGCTTTCAAATAAGGGGGATTTATATGATATCAGTTAAAAAGTTTTCAGCAATATTGTGTGCGGGGGCTTTGGCGTTAAGCCTAGGTGCATGCAGCAGCAAAGATACATCCGGCTCCGCAACAAAAAATACCGGCTATCCGAAAAAGTCCATTACGGTCGTAGCACCATCTGGAGCAGGCGGCGGATGGGACATGACAGCTCGCTCCTTTACAAAAGTGCTAAGTGAGACAAAGCTTGTCAAAGTACCGCTGACCGTCGAGAACAAGCCTGGAGGCGGCGGGGCTGTTTTCATGGCGGAATATGCAACAAAAGAGGCACAAAATAACGATATGTTATTTGTAAGTTCACCACCGATCATTATTAACAATTTGAAAAAAGAAGGAAACAGTCCATATGGAGTTAAAAATACCACTCCATTGGCTCAGCTGACAAAAGACTATGGAGTTATTGTAGTAAAAAATGATTCTAAATTTAGGGATTTAAAATCTGTGCTGGAGGAAGTAAAAAAGGACCCAACAAAGCTAACCTTTGCTGGAGGCTCCGCACCAGGTTCTATGGACCATCTAGTTGCCATTCTTCCTGCATTTAAATACGGTGTAGACCCGACAAAAATTAAATATGTTTCATATGATGGCGGAGGGGAAGCGATTACAGCGCTGCTTGGAGGCAATGCAGATGTAATCGGAACAGATGCTTCCAGTGTCAAGGAATTTTTAAAAGCAGGAAAGATTCGTGTCTTAGCTGTTACATCTCCTGAACGTTTGTCTGGTGATTTTAAAGACATTCCAACTGCAAAAGAACAAGGCATTGACGCAGAATTTACGATTTGGCGTGGTATTTTCGGTCCAGAAAAAATGTCTGCTGAAGCGAAGGACTTTTGGGAAAAAACAATCGGCAAGCTTGTAGAAACGCCAGAATGGAAAAAAGAAGTCGAAACACAAGGCTGGGAAATGCAATATAAAAATGGAGACGACTTTAAAACGTTTTTAGAAGATCAAGAACAACAAGTCCAGCAATTATTAGAAGCATTAGGTATGCAAAAATAAGTGCAATGACTGACAAGGGGATAGGGGGGAACTGGATAAGATCCCTCCTGTAGGTCAGTCTTCGCTATTTTTCTCGAAGGAGGTATCTGGAATGAGCGTCAAATTTGACCGAGTTGCTGCTGTATTATTTTTAGCCGTAGGCATCCTTTTTATCGTTGGAAGTAAGCAACTGGCAAGCTCTTCTTACGGAAGTAAAGTAGGTCCTGACATTTTTCCATTTTTTCTTGGAATTATTCTTGCTGTATTAAGTATTCGATTATTTTATGAAACCTTTCGTGCCCAGTCACAAGGAGCACAAAAGGAAAAACTGCAATATAAGCCATTTTTAATTATTTTCGTGGCAACATTGATTTATATTTTAACGTTAGAAACTATTGGATATGTGATTACAACGTTTTTATTTTTATTTGTGTGTTTTCAAACGATGGAAAGGACTAAATGGATTACATCACTTATTATCTCAGCTGCATTTTCCGGCGTTGTTTATTTTATTTTTGTCGAAGTGCTGAAGGGAACATTGCCGGGATGGCCAGTCTGGTTTTCTTAGGAAAGGGGGAGTAAAAACATCATGAGTACCATTGAATATTTAGTACATGGATTTGGGACGGCAGTCGTTTGGTATAACCTGCTATTTGCGTTCGTCGGAGTATTAATTGGGACGGCAGTCGGTGTTTTGCCAGGAATTGGCCCGATGAGCGGGGTGGCTTTGCTTATCCCCGTAACAGCCTCCATTACAGGGGGGCTTCCTCCGGAAACAGCCGCAACGAGTGCGATTATATTACTTGCAGGTGTTTACTATGGGGCGATGTATGGCGGATCGACCACATCAATTCTATTAAATACACCTGGCGAGTCATCTTCTGTTGTTACAACATTGGATGGCTACCAAATGGCAAAAAAGGGCCGGGCAGGAAGTGCACTATCCATTGCAGCAATCGGCTCCTTTGTCGGCGGGATTGTCACACTTATTGCTTTAATTGCATTGGCAGAACCATTATCTAATATTGCCCTTAAGTTTGGACCTGCTGAATATTTTTCGCTTATGCTTTTAGGACTTGCAGCAGTAAGCGGATTGGCAGGAAAATCTGTTACGAAAGCGTTAATTATGACCGTTTGCGGTTTATTATTGGGAACCATCGGAATCGACAGTGTTTCTGGAATTGCTCGTTTCACTTTTAATATTCCATGGCTATATCAAGGGGTTGAATTTTTAACCATTGCCGTAGGATTATTTGCACTTGGAGAGGTGTTTAAGACCATCATTGAAAAAGAAGAGGAAGAGGGAGGCATTGCGAAAATTAATAATATGATTCCTTCCAAAGCAGAAATGAAAGAATCTGCCGGTCCGATTGCCTGGGGATCCATTCTTGGATTTTTCGTTGGAATATTACCCGGAGCAGGAGCGACTCTCGCATCTTTTTTCTCTTATCTTTTAGAAAAAAGAATTTCAAAGAATCCATCCAAATTTGGAACTGGAACGATTGCTGGGGTTGCTGCACCAGAGACGGCGAATAATGCAGCATCCGGAGGTGCAATGATTCCTTTATTAACATTAGGAATTCCAGGATCAGGTACGACGGCCATTTTAATGGGGGCGTTGATGATGTATAATGTCCAACCAGGTCCTTTATTGTTTGAAGATCATCCACAAGTAGCATGGGGACTTATTGCTAGTATGTTTATAGGAAACGTTATGCTTTTAATCTTAAATCTTCCGTTAGTAAAGGTTTTTGCCAAAATCATTGAGACGCCTAAAAAATATTTAATTCCATTAATTATTGCCATTTCGATTTTTGGGGTATATGCAGTTCAAGTATCAACAAATGATTTACTGCTATTGTTGGGATGCGGAGTTTTTGGTTATTTTCTAAGCAAAAATGATTATCCGATTGCACCCCTCGTTTTGGGGCTTGTCTTAGGACCGATGATTGAAAATAATATGCGCAGGGCACTTACCATATCGAACGGTGATTATTCGATATTCTTTACTCGTCCTATTTCCCTAGCGTTTTTAATTGTAACAGTACTTTGGCTGGTGATACCGATTTTAATGAAAGCAA
The DNA here is from genome assembly GCF_038008735.1 of Margalitia sp. FSL K6-0131. NCBI lineage: Bacteria > Bacillati > Bacillota > Bacilli > Caryophanales > Bacillaceae > Heyndrickxia > Margalitia sp. FSL K6-0131. The sequence goes on along the minus strand of NZ_JBBOZS010000001.1, from coordinate 4,726,576 downwards.
AAGGAAAGAAAGTCGTTATTAATGTAGAAGGTTAATAGGTTTTGACGAAAAATCTCCTTTAATGGGAGGTTTTTTTATATAATAATAGTATAATTGTTGTGAATTTTAAGAATATATTTCGTTAAATGTTCATTAAATTGTTCAATCGATAATACCAATTCACATAAATACCAAGGGCTCTTCATCAACAACAAACATTCATGCTCATTTAAAAGACTTGCAACTTCAATTAATAGAGGTGTTTATGGTTGCGTTTACATACGAAATTAATGGCCGGGATATGTATATTAATTTTTATGATTGGGGGAATTTTTGAATACACCTTTCGGGATATGATTGAAACCAATCTAAAGCATGAAAAAGGAACGAAGGCATTAGCGGTTGCCGAAACGATTTCCAATATGCCGGACATTAGGGAAGCATTCTATACAAAGAATCCATCCAGCATTATTCAGCCAATCGTGGAGAAAATTCGCAAACTGGTTGATGCAGAGTTCATTGTAGTTGGAAACCGTGATGAAGTCCGATATTCCCATCCTAATCCAAAGCGAATTGGTCAAACCATGGTCGGAGGCGACAATGCTGCTCCGTTAAGCGGTAAAGCTATCATTTCCGAATCAACTGGAACACTTGGTCCATCCTTAAGGGGAAAGGCACCGATTTTTGATAAAGGGAAAGTCATTGGAGTGGTGTCTGTTGGGTATCTCCAGACCGATATTGAAGAAGAGGTTGTAAAGCTTCAGAAAAAAGTTCTTATCATTACTTTTCTTGTTATGATTGGTGGTTTACTAGCGGCAGTTCTTATTTCTTTCCATATTAAAAAAGCCATCCTTGGGCTGGAACCAAAGGAAATTGCCCGATTGTATCAGGAAAAGCATGCTATTTTGGAATCGATTCACGAAGCGATTATTGCGGTGGACAAAGAAGGGGGTATTACAGTTGTAAATGAAACAGCACATAAAATTCTTAAAATCCCGCTTAACATGATCCTTCGTGGAAAGAAGATCGATGATGTGATAGAGAATTCACGTCTTCTTGAAGTAGTGAAAGCAGGGAAGGCAGAATATGATCAGGAATTTATGATTCTCGGTGAAGTATATCTTGTTAATCGTATTCCAATATTTGATAAGCATGGAAAGGTAATAGGAGCAGTTGCAAGTTTTCGAAATAAAAATGATCTCTCCAAACTTCTTCAAGAGCTTTCCCATGTAAAAGCATATGCGGAAGGGTTAAGGGCGCAAACTCATGAATATTCGAATCGGCTTTATACCCTGCTTGGTTTGATTCAGCTTGGCTCATATAAGGAGGCGATTGATTTTATTTCAAAGGAAGTGGATGTGACTCAAGGGTTTATTCACTTCCTTATGAAAGAAATTCCCGATCCGGTTTTAGCCGGGTTCATTCTGGGGAAATTTAGCCTTGCAAGTGAATTGAAGATTAATTTTACAGTCGATGAATATAGTAGTTTTAAAGATATTCCGAAAGAGATAAGCAGGGACTCCTTAGTAACGATTATCGGCAATCTAATTAATAATGCATTCGATGCTGTTAGAGAGAATGGTAAGGAAGAGAAACAGGTTATTTTGTTTTTAACAGACCTTGGAAAAGAACTCATTATTGAAGTGGAGGATAATGGAAAAGGGATTGATTCGGAGACGACAAAAAGAATTTTTCAAAAGGGGTTCACAACAAAGGATCGACAATTTAATGCAGGGATTGGGCTTTCATTAGTACAACAGGCTGTCTATCTGCTGGGAGGTACGATAACTTTTTCAACAAAAGTGGGAGAGGGTACTCATTTCACGGTAGCAATTCCAAAAAATAGGGGGATTTTGGATTGAGTGATAGAAAGGATATTGAAGTTTTAATTGTAGAGGATGATTTGCGGATTGCAGAAATACAGAAACGCTTTATCGAACAGCTGGAAGGTTTTCAAACAGTTGGGATTGCGGCAAGTTATATAGAGGCAAAAAGTTATATGGAACTATTACAGCCGGACCTGATTTTGTTAGATGTTTATTTTCCTGATATGAATGGTCTGGATATTTTAAAAGAAGCAAAGCAGCAGCCGAACCAAATGGATGTCATCATGATCACGGCGGCAAAGGAAATCGATAAAGTGCAAGAGGCTATTAGGATAGGGGTATTTGATTACATTATAAAGCCAGTTATTTTTGATAGATTTAAAAATACGCTTATTCGGTATAGAGAATATCATACAAAGCTTGTCGAACTGCGAAAGGACCAATTACTAGTTACACAAGAACAAGTAGATGCTTTATTACGAAAAGATATTGATAGTTATTCTTCCGATAAGTCACTATTACCAAAAGGAATTGATCCTCTGACACTGGTAAAAGTGTTAGAAGTGCTAAAATTAGTGACAAATGGCGTAACAGCTGAATTTGTAGCAAAGGAAATGGGGGTTAGCAGAACTACTGCAAGACGTTATCTGGAGCATCTGATTGCAGAGGAAAAGATCGCAGCGGATTTGGCTTACGGAACGGTTGGCCGACCGGAGCGGGTGTATATGGTGAAATAAAATAGAGCCTTAGCCGGAAGTTGGCTAAGGCTATTTACGGACCAAGTATATTATTTTTCTATCGTATTATTATTCGATTTTTTTCCTTCGATATTTCCATATTAAAAAGACGATAAATCCGATCAAACCTAATAAAACAATTACCGGAAGATTTCCAATCACAAAAACTATTAACCACGAAAGGAAGGAAACAAGGAAATTAATGCTCTTCATAAATTGTTTTTTTGTTTTTTCCCAGGTGTTCAATTGATTATTCTCGAGCCCAGGTACAACCACTTTATTTTCGGCCAAATTAATGGTGACGGTAGAAAAGTCGACTTGATTGTCGAGATATTTTATTTTTCCTTCCAGCGTTTCGATTTCTTCCTGTACCTTAGATAGCTCATTCGAAATTTCCAATAATGTTTTCGTATCCTTTGCCTCGTTCATAAATTGTGTAAGTCTTTTTTCGGTTAATTTCTTTGATTTTAACCGCGATTGTAAATCCACATATTCCTCTGTAACATCCTGTCCACTAACGGATTGATTTTCCACTTTGATCCCTAATAGTTTTACCTTGCTGAGAAATATTTGAAACTGCGCTTGCGGAACCCTGACGGTTAGATAGCCTTCTTGTCGCTCCTTTGTATCCTCATACAGTCTTTGATCGACAATATAACCACCCCATTTGACTAGAAAGATCCCTGATTTTATCCTGAACATCCGGCAAATTTTTTACTTCCATTTGGAGACTGGCATTGTAAATTACTTTCCGGGATTGCACGTTTTGATTTTTTACGGTGTCTTGCTTTGCTTTGCTGCTTTGATCTAAGGAGGATTGTTCTGTTGTTTTCACGTGACCGGCATCGTCACGGGAGGATTTACTGCCGCTTTTAGATGATTCACTATTGCTGCATGCAACGAGTAATAGAACGGACAAACTTACTGAAATAACAGTTTTCCAAAATCGCATTCATTTCTCACCTCTTTCTTTAATAAAAGGCTCTTTTCTTAAACTATGTTGCCTTTGTAGCAGAAAGTCTTATTAGCATCATTAGTTGGGAATAATCCCTATTAAGAAAAATTGCCCAAAACAAAAATAAATGTAGAGCAATGATCTATACGAAAACAGCCTTAATTAATTTCTTTTCATAATAGACGTAAGTACGACGAAATGGTTACAAAATATTGGAAGGTAATTATAGATTGGTTATTTTTTAATAATTTTATAAATTAACTACTTTATGTAAATTTAATTTGCGAACTTTTTCCAAATCGATATAATGAAAATAATAAAACGATTGGAGTGATTATCGTGCGGAAATTTAACAAACGAAAAGAGGAAATGACAATGAGAAATGAAATGAGGATATTCATACATGAACATAATAAATATTGGAATTGTAGCGCATGTAGACGCTGGAAAGACGAGTTTGACTGAACGAATCTTATTTGAAACTAATGTCATCGACGAAATAGGCAAAGTCGACGAAGGAAATACCCAAACAGACACATTAGAATTGGAAAAAAGAAGAGGCATTACGATTAAAGCATCGGTCGTTTCCTTTATGTTGAAGGATAAAAAGGTGAATCTAATTGATACACCAGGGCATGCGGACTTTATTGCAGAGGTCGAGCGTTCCTTCTCTGTTTTGGATGGAGCCATTTTGGTCATTTCTGCCGTTGAAGGGATACAAGCACAAACGAAAATCCTGATGTCCATTTTAAAGAAACTTGAAATCCCGACCATTCTATTTATCAATAAAATTGATCGTAAGGGAGCACAATCTGCTTCTTTACTCGAGAAAATAAAGGGAAAGCTAACGGAGAATATTATTCCTTTATACACTGTTGAAAATATAGGAACGAAAGAAGCGCAAATAGTTGCAAAGCGTTTTGAGAAGGATTTTCTTGAGGAAATGATCGAAATAGTTGCCATGAATGATGATGTCATGCTTGAATCGTATGTTAACGGAGAAAAAATATCGGAAAGTATGGTCTTTGGTGCATTGAGGAAACAAGTAAGAGAAGCAAAGCTATATCCTGTCTTTTTTGGATCAGCCATGACAGGTATTGGAGTACAGGAGTTACTTGAAGGTGTCGCTGATATGTTTCCGGCTAATCATGGCGGGGGTGATACACCTTTATCCGGGGTGGTATTTAAAATAGAACGAGAACCATACGGAGAAAAAATAGCTTATGTACGGGTGTATTCTGGAAGCTTGAATGTCAGGGACTATGTGAATATAAATCGTAAAAAGTTGGAAGGGGAAATCGAGACATATTCGGATAAAATTAAAAAACTTCAGCTCTTTCAGGAAGGAAGCTGTGTTCAATCTCAAAAAGTTGTTGCTGGGGATTTTGGCAAAGTATGGGGACTAAGAAATATCAGAATTGGAGATGTTGTTGGAGAGTGGTCCGATCACATTGTAGACATTCGATTCGTAAGTCCACAGCTGGAGACGCGAATTGAAGCAATCCATAAGGAAAAAAGTCATCAGCTATACCAAGCTCTTCAATACCTTGCCGAAGAAGATCCGCTCATACAAGTGATAAAAGATGATTTTCATCATGAACTTTATATTCGACTGTTTGGCGAAGTCCAAAAAGAAGTGGTAGAGAATACTTTAAAGGAACATTACCATTTGGAAGTTTCATTTTCAGAAACCCGAATTGTATGTATCGAAAAACCAAAAGGCACTGGTTTAGCTTACGAAATAATGGGAGCTCCAGGTAACCCATTTTACGCAACGGTCGGATTTCGAATTGAACCAGGAAATACTGGAAGCGGCGTGACCTATCAGCTAGAGGTTGAATTAGGATCTTTGCCGCTGTCATTCCATAAAGCAATAGAAGATACGGTATATGAGGTTTTACAACAAGGTTTATACGGGTGGGAAGTCACCGATATCATTATTACACTCACTCATTCAGGATATGCAAGTCCTGTCACTACAGCGGCTGATTTCAGAAATTTAGTCCCTCTTGTCTTAATGGAGGCATTGAAAAATGCAGGTACAAATGTATATGAACCTATGAATGAATTTGAATTAACGGTCCCGGTTGGCAGCATCAGTACAGCAATGTTTAAATTATCGGCTCTTCAAGCAGAATTTGAGGAACCCATTGTTAACGAAGAGATGTTTATCTTAAAGGGAACCTTGCCTATGGCTGTAACGGAAAAGTTTAAGAGAGGTCTGAATTCTTTTACAGAAGGTGAAGGTATTTTAATGACAAAGCCTTTTGGATATAAAAAAATGGCGAATGATTATCCGACAAGAAAGCGGGTAGATTATAATCCATTAAATCGAAAAGAATATTTAATGCATGTGATGCGAACCATTTAACATAGGAAATACCTGTCTTTGATGAAAGGCAGGTGTTTTTCTGATACTTATACGACAAAACTAACAATAATAGCTGACAAAACACTAACCAAAGTAGCCCCATACAGCAATTTTAACCCGAATCGTGCGACGGTATTTCCTTGTTTCTCGCTCAATCCTTTTACTGCACCTGCTATGATTCCGATAGAAGAGAAGTTCGCAAAGGAAACGAGAAAGACGGAGATAATTCCTAAGGATCTTGGACTAAAACTCGCCTGAATTTTAGTTAAATCTATCATTGCGACAAATTCATTTGTAACAAGCTTGGTAGCCATTATTCCTCCAGCTTTCACCATCTCTGATCCGGGGATCCCCATTAAAAAGGCAAATGGTGAGAAAATATAGCCCAGAATCTGCTGAAAGGATATGCCAAAAATCAAACTGAAAACATTATTAATCGCCGCCATTAAGGCTACAAATCCAATCAACATTGCTCCAACAATAATAGCAACCTTAAATCCATCTAAAATATATTCGCCAAGCATTTCGAAAAAACTTTGCTTTTCTTCTTCTTGAATTTCCAAGATATCTTCTTTGCTGTCGACCCTATAAGGATTGATGATGGATGAAATAATAAATCCTCCAAATAAATTTAGGATGAGTGCGGTCACGACATATTTTGGCTGAATCATCGTCATATACGCTCCAACGATAGACATGGATACCGTTGACATCGCCGAGGCGCACAGGGTATATAATCGGTGTGCGGGCAAATGGCTTAATTGTTTTTTTACCGTAATGAACACTTCTGATTGCCCAACCATTAAGGAAGCAACTGCATTATACGATTCCAATTTTCCCATCCCATTTACTTTACTCAACACAAATCCAATCCCCCTCATAATGAGAGGAAGGATACGCAAGTATTGGAAAATCCCAATTAATACAGATATAAATACAATCGGCAGTAAAACATTTAAGAAGAAAGGAGATTCTCCTTTATTGGCGATTCCTCCAAACACAAACGAAATGCCTTGTTGAGCATAATCGAGCAGCTTCACAAAAATATTAGCGATCCACTTAATGAAAATTAACCCAAATTCAGTATTAAGCAAAAGTGCCGCTAAGATGATTTGAATGACAATCATCAGAATAATAGGCCGGTAGCGAACTTGTTTCTTGTTGTTGCTTGCTAGTAAGGCTAATCCTAAAACGACCAGCAAGCCAATGATAGCAATAACGTATTTCATTTTTTTCCTCCAATTTAATGAGATGCTCCATTCATGCAGCAACGTTTACCACATACAATAATTTCATAAACCTATGATGACTCAACAACGTATATTCTATACGAAATGGACTTCAATAGTGGTGTCATATACTAATTAATTTGTATACAAATTATATTTACACATATATTATGTTATTATATAATAAATTATATGCTCATAAAGGAGAATCTCTCTATGGTGATATCAATGGATAAGTCAATTGGATCAGCTTCTGTTCGTACTAGTAAAAAAATGAGTCGAATATTGAACCTTTATCTAAAACCGTTCAATATTACAACCGAACAATGGAGTGTGTTAAGGACATTAAGTGAGTCGGACCGAATCTCCCAAAAGGAATTATCTGAGCTCGCAGATAAGGATCAAGCAACACTCACTAAAATCCTTGATTTGCTTGAGAAGCATGATTTTGTTAAGAGGATCGCAAATCCCACAGACCGACGCTCGTACCTTATTGCGATTACGGAAAGCGGAATGGATCTTACGAAGAAAGTTGCTCCATATTTGGAGGATATTTTTACCAAAATAATCAACGGTATCGACGAAAAATCGCTTGCGGTTTATCAAGAAGTATTGCTTTCACTTGAAGAGAATATCGATACACTACTAGAGCAAGAAAACAACTAGAAAGAAGGAATTTTATCAATGAATGATTCATCTAGGTTGTGGACAAAACAGTTTGTCGCCATTGTGATAATGGCTTTTTTATTTTTCCTATGTCTGCAATTACTTACAGCAGGATTTCCGGCTTTTATTACGGAAGTAAAAGACAATCCGACTGAAGGGGGTCTAATGACCACTGTCTTCATGTTGGCCGCAATTTGCACACGCCCATTCATCGGATCCTTAATACATCAGATCAATATTAAGATGATGAGTATTTTTTCCTTTGCCTTTGTTGCCATTACCGTAGGATTAAGCTATGGCCAGGAATCGATTTCCTTTTTAATCCTTTTAAGAATTTTTCATGGGATTGGCTTCGGGATTATGTCTACGATTCTTGCCACTATGGCAACGAATATTATTCCGAAGAAAAAGCTTGGGGAAGGTATTGGATATTACGGTTTAGCAACGAGTGTGGGAACAAGTATGGGACCGATGCTTGGTCTTGCAGTTCTCCAATATTTTTCTTTTAATCTATTATTGATTATTTCTGCTTTATTAGCGGTTATTACAATGATTCTCAGTTTTACTATTAAGAAACCGCAATCTGCAGCAGCTCCTAAAAAGATGGAAAAAGGCGCATTCAAAAAATACGCATTTGATAAGACAGCCTTTATTCCATGTATTTTAACCGCCTTTTTTACGATTACTTTAGGGGGCGTTATTAGCTTTTTAAGGGAGCTTGGCAAGGAAGAGAATATTAGTGGGTCAGTTTCATTATTTTTCTTAGTGATGGCAATTGTTATGGTAGTTGCACGTCCGATATCCGGACGTTTGTTTGACACGTTTGGCCATAAACTAATTATTTATCCTTCCACTGTGTGCGGTATTATCGGACTCTTCCTATTAGCAATCACACATAGCTCATGGACATTGCTCTTAGCAGGATTATTCTACGGGATTGCGTACGGAACCGTAACACCTACCCTTCAAGCAATTGCAGTCAGCATCGTAACGAAGGATAAGCAAGGTACCGCAAATGCTATGTATTTCTCCTCTATGGACTTGGGGATGGCAATCGGATCCACGGGGTTAGGATTATTAGCTTCGTATACGGGTTATCATTTCATCTATGGTTTTTCCATCTTCTGTTTAGTAGCCTTACTAATTGTGTACACGTTATTATTCGGAAGAAAGAAAAGCTTGGATGTCGTTCCGGCAACTCAGAATATGTAAAAAAATCGGCAGCTTTTGGCTGCCAATTTTTACTTTGGTGCTTGATACCATATATTAAACTCTCTTTTCAAAGTGTATGCGTTGGTTTAGTAGATACATAATTGGTGCACCGATTGCCATTACAACAAATTCTCCAATTGCTGTTGTAAGCCAAGTAAATAAAAATGGCAAATGAAAGGCTAAATGGAGCTCGATTGCAATCAAGAACATGGTAATGGTAAATACAATCGTATTCACGATCATACGGGTCCAAATATTTTTGATAAAGCGGCTAACAATGATCGTAATCAGTAATGATATAATCGATTGGCCAAATCCGAAAACAAGATCATAGGCCCGCATCGGTGATAAAAATAGATTCGTAAGAAATACACCTAATAAAACACCATAGATGAACTTCTTATTAAATACAACTAAATGATTAAACATTTCAGAAACACGAAATTGAATATTCGTAAATCCAAATGGCTGAATAAAAAACGAAACAGCAATGTAAAGGGCAGCGACAATTCCATTCCCTACAAGCGTTTTAACTTTCATATAAATTCTCTCCCTTAGTTTTTTATCGTGGGATGGTTTCGAACCACGTATTACATACACAAAGTATAATGATAGGCCTATTTAATCATCTAGTCAATTGATTTTTCTTCCAAAAGTCTCAGCTTTCTTCTTTAACCGGGACAAAATAATGATCTTTACGATAAGCTAATGCTTCCATCGTAGCAATCAATTCCCCGTCACTTTCGACTTTTATGTTATACCAAGCGGTTCGGTGGTTTCGTTTTTCTTCCATGGCAGTTGCTTTTAACCGGGAGCCTTTCTTACCTGGTGCCATAAAATTAACGGTAGTGGAAAGCCCCACTGATGTTTTTCCGTAAGAATTGCAGGCAACTGCAAACACAAAATCAGCAATGGCGAAAATAATGGCTCCATGCACGGTTCCATGGGCATTTACCATATGGTCTGCTACATCCAGCTCTGCAACTGCCATTCCTTCACCCATTTCTATTAATTCAATTCCTAAAAACTGGGCATAAGGTTCACTTTTTAACTTCTGAAAAATTTCGTCCTTATACTGGCGGTGTATCTCCATTTCATTAATGTCATGCTTCAACTTAATTCCTCCCAATTCCTTTGATGATAAGGTAATTATATACTATTTGGAATTTTCGATATTAAGAATAACGCAATGATTTTCATTTAAATAACTTTTTTCATCAAACCTATTTACATTAACGTTACGTAAAGGTGTATATTGATGTTGTCAGGAGGGATAACACGTGGAGTACACAGTGCAAAAACTAGGGAAATTGGCCGGAATCAGTACGAGAACTTTGAGATATTACGATGAAATTGGGATTCTTAAGCCGGCAAGAATCAATTCATCCGGATATCGGATCTATGGTCCTCGAGAGGTTGATCGTCTCCAGCAGATTCTTTTCTATAGAGAATTAGGAGTCAGTTTGGAAAATATCAAAAATATTATGACTGATCCGTCATTTGACCGCACCAATGCATTGAAGGAACACCGCGAAAAGCTTCTGGCAAAGCGTGCGCAACTAGATCAATTAATTTCCAATGTAGATAAAACAATAGCTGTCACAGAAGGGAGAATAACCATGTCAGACAAAGAAAAATTTGAAGGCTTTAAGCAAAAAATGATTGAAGAAAATGAAAAGAAATATGGAGCGGAAATTAGAGCCAAGTATGGGGATGAGACAATTGACCAATCCAATCAAAAAATCAAAGGACTAACAAAAGAACAATATGCAGAATTGGAAAAATTGGGTGAGGAAGTTCTTGTGACTTTAAAGGAAGCAATGGCCACCGGAGATCCTGCAAGTGATTTAGCACAGAAAACTGCGGAATTACATCGTAAATGGTTAGGGTACACTTGGGCAAGTTACAGTAAAGAAGCACATGCAGGGCTAGCGCAGATGTATGTGGATGATGAACGATTTGCAGCTTATTATAACAAAGTACAATCAGGTGCAGCGGAATTTTTGCGTGATGCGATTCTTATTTATACAGGAATGAAAAAATAAAAATGAAAGAAAGGCGATTGGGAGGACCCGATCGCTTTTTTCTCTAGGAGATAATAAGTCGAGACAGGAATAATGCCCAAAATCGTGGATAGGCAAAGGATACGGTAACAATAGAGAGAGAATCGTGCCCGAAATCGTGGTAAGGCAAAGGAAACGGTAACAATAGTGGGGAAATCGTGCCCGAAAATGTGGTCAGACGAAGGAAACGGTAACAATAGTGGGGAAATCGTGCCCGAAATCGTGGATAGGCAAGGGAATCGGTAACGATAGAGAGAGAATCGTGCCCGAAGTCGTGGTCAGACGAAGGAAACGGTAACAATAGTGGGGAAATCGTGCCCGAAAATGTGGTCAGACGAAGGAAACGGTAATAATAGAGAGAGAATCGTGCCCGGAATCGTGGTAAGGCGAAGGAAACGGTAACAATAGAGTAGGAACTCGTATTCGAAATTGTGATCAGAACATGAAATCAGAAACTATGAAACTGTATTAAATGATGATATCCAAATTAATCCTTAAGCATAAGTTGCACAAAATTAAGTAATATTCACTTACATTGACCAACCGCTGCGGTTCATCTAGTGCTAGATATACTTTTATTTATCTTGATGCTTCATACAAGGTGAAATTCTTTTTCTGCTTCTTAAAAGTAGAGGAAAATGTCAATAAAACAACCGGGGTTTATTGCCCCCGGTTGCTTTTAAAAAATATGTTTAAAAAAATGAAACAGCATTCTCGGAATAGCGGTCAGGATATTCCCAATGATTTCCCCAATGATTTCTACTAATATACTTTTGAAAAAGGACTCCTTATTTTTCTTTCTCTTTTTTAACATGTGGAACTCCTTATTATGGAAAATATATCATAATATTACCGCCGTAAACATGAAAATTCAACATCTTATTTGATTTTCCAAATAGCAAACCCAAATGGAGGAAGATCCATTTCATCTTCAATCTCCACCTGACAATTATTCCATAAATCAAGTGCGGTTCGAATGCCATTAACAAACGGTATCTCCACTTCTTTATCACTATTATTAAGCATAAATAGTAATGTTTCGTCTTTTGACTGTTTTTGGTATACAAGATAATTTTTATTTCTATCAGCCTCTAAAAAACGAAACTCTCCATCATTGCAAAAAACAGGATACTGTTTACGCAGTTGAATAAGATGTTTTACAAATGTGAAAAGTTCCTGATCCTGTTTCTCTTGATCCCAAATCATACATTTTCGGCAGCCAGGGTCCTGTCCGCCTGTCATGCCGATTTCATCTCCATAGTATATACATGGTGTCCCGATGAAAGATAATTGAAATAATAATAGGAGCTTGATTCGGTTCTTATTTCCATCTGCAAGTGTCAAGATTCTTGGTGTATCATGACTGCCAAGGAGATTAAACGCCACCTCATTTACATTTTTCGGATAGGAATGGAGAACGTTTGTAATAACATTCTTAAATTCCTCTGCACTGATTTTTCCTTTAGCAAAAAAGTCAAGTGCACCTTGTGTAAAAGGATAGTTCATCACAGCATCAAATTGATCACCTTGCAGCCAAGGCATGGAATCATGCCAAATTTCCCCGAGAATATAGGCATCTGGTTTTATGCTTTTTACTGTTTTTCTAAATTCACGCCAAAATGCATGATCTACCTCATTCGCCACGTCCAGTCGCCAGCCGTCAATATCGAATTCTTCTATCCAATATTTTGCAACATCCAATAAGTATTTTTTTACTTCCTCATTTTCTGTATTTAACTTGGGCATCTGTTCCGTAAAGGCAAAGGTATCATAATTGGGAACAGGAGTTGTTTTCACAGGGAATTCCCTCAGATGGAACCAATCTTTATATTTAGATTTCTCTTGATTTTCCAATACATCCTGAAACGGACCAAAATAAAAACCACTATGATTAAAAACCGCATCCAACATGACTCTTATGCCATGTTGGTGACAAATGTCTACCAATCGCTTAAATGTCTTTTTGTCACCAAACTGTGGATCAATTTCCATATAATCAATGGTATCGTATTTATGATTCGAAAACGCTTTAAATATAGGAGTAAAGTATATACCGGTAACACCTAAATCCACTAAATGATCGATATGCTGGATAATTCCTTCAAAATCACCACCAAAGAAGTTATCCCTTAAAGGCTCTGTACTTCCCCAAGGAAGCGTATTTTTAGGATTAATAGAAGGATTACCATTTGCAAATCTTTCCGGAAAGATTTGATACCAAACCGTATCTTTTACCCATTCGGGTGCACGAAAAATATCCGCTTGATGTAAAAAAGGAAAGCAGAAATAATATGCTACATCATCACATGGGGCTTCTGTAAAGAATCCCTTTTCCGTATAAATAATGGATTCATCATCATTTGTAAGTTCGAAACCATACCGCATTCGCCTGAACTCTGGTGAAACTTCCACAAACCAATAATCAAATAACCCGTCATTTCCGCTAAATGTCATATCTTTATAAGAAAAAATCCAGCCATCCTTATTCCAGTGATAAGGATCCCCATATAAAAGCCTTACTTTCTCCACATCGTTTTTCTTTACCCGTAATTGAATATGCAGCGTTTTTTCGTTATAAGCGTAAGCAAAATTGTTTTTTGGACGGTGGTAGATTGCCTCCAATTGCATCTTTGAACCTCCCAATCTAGAAAATTTTTATCGTATTTTTAGGTAAAAATATCATAAAAAAATTTTTTGTGCAAACGGTTGCTTTTTCTAAATGTCTGAATATATAATAATAGTGCAAACGTTTTCATAGTTTTCTATTTTTAAAAACAAGGGGGAAATTACTTTGAAGAAGTTTTTAGCATTAGTGTTTACTCTTGCACTTATGGTTGGAATGCTGGCAGCATGTGGGCCAAAGGATTCGAGCAGCGGCAGTGCATCTGATGGAGGAAAGAAAGCAGAGGATACTAAGAAACCTGAAAAATTACTTGTTTGGGAAGATAAAAAAAGAGGCGTAGCATTAGAGCCTGCAATTAAAAGTTTTGAAGAAAAATATGGTATTAAAGTAGAGTACAAGGAACTTGGCATGGCGGATGAAATGCAAAAGCAGCTACCGCTTGATGGTCAAGCAGGAACAGGTCCAGACGTTTTGACTCTTCCACACGATCAGCTTGGGGCATTAGCAACACAAGGCCTTCTTGCGCCGATTAAAGTGGACCAGTCCGTTCTTGACCTTTACACAGAATCTTCTATTCAAGCAGAAACTTATAATGGAAAATTATACGGATTACCAAAAGCTACAGAAACACCAGTATTTATTTATAACAAAAAGTACATGAAAAAAGCTCCTGAAACCTTTGATGAACTGTATACATTTGCTAAAGATTTTACAAAGGGTGGGAAATATGGATTTTTAGCACTTTGGGATAACTTCTACTTTGCTAACGCAATTATGGCTGGTAATGGTGGATATGTATTTAAAAACAATGGCGGTACATTAGATGCTAAGGACATTGGTTTAAACAACGATGGAGCACTTACTGGTGCTGAATATATTGGAAAATGGTATAAAGAAGGATTATTTCCGAAAGGAATCGTTGGCAAAAGTGGCGGTTCTGCAAAAGACGGGCTTATGAATGATGGAAAAGTGGCATCTGAAATGGATGGTCCATGGGCATTCCAAGGTCTGCAAAATGCAAAAATTGATTTTGGTGTTGCACCACTGCCTAAATTACCGAATGGCGAATATCCAAAAACATTTGTAGGTGTTAAAGGCTGGCAAGTATCTGCCTTCTCTAAGAACAAAGAGTGGGCTACAAAGCTAGTAGAATGGCTGGCAAATCCTGAAAATGCAAAAATTCGTTATGAAAAAACTGGGGAGATCCCTCCTGTTAAATCTTTAATGGAAGACTCGATTATAAAAGATAATGAAGGTGCAAATGCTGTTGCAGTTCAATCTGAACGTGGGGTTCCAATGCCAAACATACCGGAAATGGGTCAAGTTTGGGAACCAATGGCTACTTCTCTTCAATTAATTGCAACAAACAAGCAAGATGCTAAGAAATCACTTGATGATGCTGTAAAAACCATTAATGAGAAAATAGCTTCAACAAAATAAGGATAAATGAGTGGTAAAGCGGTGCCTCTTTCTTGAGGCGCTGCTTCAAATTTTTAAATCAATGCTCCATAAAAAAACATATAGGGCACTTAGTCGTTCTTTAATTAAATGGCAACAAAAGACCCCAAAAGGAGGTTTGCATGTAAAGCTCTTTTGAGGGTTGGTATGAACCTCTAGATGCTAATGTTTCACTTACATATTATGAAGAAAGGGGAGCGGGTTTGTACATGGAAATGGAAGTAAGTCAATCAAAACATCAGAAATCTGCTGTAGCTTTGTCTATAATCCCGGGGTTTGGTCAAATTTATAATCGACAATATATTAAAGGAATTATTTTATTCATTCTTTCTTTTTCATTCATTGTAGTTTTTAAGGATCTTTTAAACATGGGGTTATGGGGAATTGTGACTTTAGGAGTAGAGGTGCCTAGAGATAATTCCATCTTTTTATTAATCGAAGGAATCCTAGCACTTATTGTTGTCGTATTTGGATTAGGTCTATATGCCTTTAATTTTTATGATGCTTTTCATAACGGGAAAAAGAGGGATCATGGTATCCAGTTAACTACCTTACGTCAGCAGTATCGCAATGTAGTAGATAAAGGGTTTCCTTATTTAATTTTATCTCCTGGTATGTTTCTATTAATCTTTGTAGTTATTTTTCCAATATTGTTTGTGGTTTTGTTAGCATTTACTAATTATGATTTATATCATTCTCCGCCTGCAAAGTTAGTAGATTGGGTTGGCTTTAAAAACTTTACAGATATCGTAAAGTTAAATATTTGGAGATCTACATTTATTGATGTTTTTTCATGGACTGTCATTTGGACATTTGTTGCAACGACCTTTCAAATCGCTATCGGAATATTTTTAGCGGTTCTTGTAAACCAAAAGGATTTAAAATTCAAGAAACTTTTTCGAACGATTTTAATTTTACCTTGGGCTGTTCCGGCATTTGTTTCGATACTTGTATTTGCCGGGATGTTTAATGATACTTTTGGAACCATTAATAACGATATTTTAGCATTTTTCGGTATTGACCCAATTCCATGGCTAACAAATCCATTCTGGACGAAAGTTGCCTTAATTATGATCCAGTCCTGGCTCGGTTTCCCTTTTATCTTTGCAATGGTAACAGGAGTATTACAATCGATTCCAGGCGAATTGTATGAAGCTGCAACCGTGGATGGTGCGACTATTTGGCAGCAATTTAAAAGAATTACGTTGCCGATGATATTATTTTCTATCGCTCCGATTCTGATCACTCAATATACATTTAATTTTAATAACTTTAATATTATCTATTTATTTAACGGCGGTGGTCCAGCGGTTCCGGGCCAGACAGCCGGCGGCACAGATATATTAATTTCATGGATTTACAATTTAACACTTGAAACGAAGCAATATGCGAAAGCAGCTGCTATTACACTGATTCTATCGATCATTGTTATTAGTGTAGCGATTTGGCAGTTTAGAAGAACGAAATCATTCCAAGAAGAGGATATGATGTAAATGAGTATAAAAAAACAAAAATTCATTCGTTTAACTTTAACCTATATTATTTTGGCGATAGTTGCGGTCATGATTATTTACCCTATCTTGTGGATTGTTGGATCTTCCTTAAATCCCGGAGATAGTTTATCTGGATCTTCGATTATTCCAAAGAATGCCACCTTTTCGCATTACAAAGAATTATTTGATTTGGATAAGAGCCAATATTTACTTTGGTATTGGAATACGTTAAAAATTTGTTTTTTCACGATGGTTTTAGCCGTTTTCATGATAGCCCTAATGGGATATTCCTTCTCTAGATACCGTTTCAAAGGAAGAAAATACAGCTTAATGACCTTTTTGATTTTGCAAATGATTCCAAACTTCGCTGCCCTTATTGCGATTTATGTCTTAGCATTAGAAACACATTTAATTGATAAACATATTGGGCTCATTTTGTTCTATGTAGGTGGACTTCTTCCTATGAACACATGGTTGGCGAAGGGGTATTTTGATACGATTCCTAAGGAATTAGATGAATCTGCAAGAATGGATGGTGCTGGCCACTTCAGGATCTTCTGGCAAATAATTTTGCCGCTTGCCAAGCCTATTTTGGCCGTTATCGCCTTGTTCAGCTTTATTTCTCCCTTTACGGATTTTATTATTGCAGGCGTTTTATTGCGGTCAGAAGATAAATATACCCTTGCTGTTGGGCTTTACCAATTAGTGGCGAAACAATTCGGAAATGAATTTACAACATTTGCTGCAGGTGCTGTGCTCATCGCAATTCCTATTTCTATCTTATTTTTATCCCTGCAGAAATATCTCATTTCTGGTTTAACTGCCGGGGGAACAAAAGGGTAAACCATTTTATATTTTTAGAAATTAATTAGAAAAACGCATTTTTCAATAGAAATAACCTCTTTGAAAATAGCTTTACGAAAATAGGAGGTATACACCATGCAGGATACCAGCTTTGCCATCCATCCAGGAAATAAGAAACAATTAAAGGATACTCCATACCGAGACATCGGTTCGTTTGAAGCATATGAACAAAATGGGAGTTTCATAGAAATAAAATGTGAGCAAGGGTATGTAAATATTGTCCTTTACAGAGAGGATATCATTCGGGTTGTCATGAATCCTTTTCAAAAACCAATAATGACAAGCAGCTTTGCTTTAATCACAGGTCCTAGAGATGTTTTCTTTCAGGTTCAAGAGGAGCGT
Organism: Margalitia sp. FSL K6-0131; assembly: GCF_038008735.1. Classification (NCBI taxonomy): domain Bacteria; kingdom Bacillati; phylum Bacillota; class Bacilli; order Caryophanales; family Bacillaceae; genus Heyndrickxia; species Margalitia sp. FSL K6-0131. The sequence continues at coordinate 4,708,758 of NZ_JBBOZS010000001.1, read as the reverse complement.
GATCATCTTTATATTACGAGCAACAATCTTAAAATGATGATCCAAAAATCACCGCTCCGAATCAATGTGTTTTCAATAGACGACAGACTGCTGGTTGGAGAAAGCGAACGTGGAATGGGCTTCAATGAGCAAAAGGAAGTTATATGTTTTAAGGATATGCAAGAAAATGATCATTTCTATGGATTTGGGGAAAAAACAAGCTTTCTAGATAAGCGTGGAGAAAAGATGACAATGTGGAACAGTGATGTATATGCCCCGCATAATCCGGAAATTGATGCGTTATATGAGTCTATTCCATACTTCATGACGCTTCGTGATGGGAATGCACATGGAATCTTTTTCGATAATACGTATAAAACCGTGTTTGATATGAAGAGTGAACAGGATTGCTATTCCTTTTGGGCAGAAGGGGGACAAATCGATTATTTTGTCTTAGCGGGCCCAACCCCAAAAGATGTACTGGAACAATATACAACTTTAACAGGAAGAATGCCGATACCGCCTAAATGGGCGCTTGGTTATCATCAATCCCGTTATAGCTATGAAACAGAGCAAGAGGTTCGTGAATTAGCAGCAACCTTTATGGAAAAGGGCATTCCTGTTGATGCCATCTATCTTGATATCCACTACATGGATGGATATCGTGTGTTTACATTTGATTTAGAACGTTTTCCGAATCCAAAACAACTTATTTCTGATTTGAAAAAAGCAGGTATTAAAGTTGTCCCAATAGTGGATCCAGGGGTGAAAGAGGATCCTGAATACCAAACCTATCAAGAGGGGATATATGGTAATCATTTTTGCAAATATATGGACGGAGCAATCTATCACGGAGATGTATGGCCTGGAAATAGTGCCTTCCCTGATTTCACTAAAACTAAAACAAGAGAATGGTGGGGAGAGAAGCACCGCTTCTATACAGATTTAGGAATTGAAGGCATATGGAATGATATGAATGAACCAGCGGTATTTAATGAAACAAAGACGATGGATGTTAAAGTTATGCACGGAAATGACGGGAATCCCAAAACCCATAGAGAAATGCATAATGTGTACGGGCTTTTAATGGGTGAAGCAACTTATAATGCGTTAAAGCAGCAAAATAAAGGAAATCGCCCATTCTTACTAACGAGAGCAGGATATGCAGGAGTTCAACGTTATGGAGCAGTTTGGACTGGCGATAACCGTAGTTTTTGGGAGCATTTGGCGATGGCATTGCCAATGTGCATGAACCTGGGAATTTCCGGTGTACCGTTTACAGGACCGGATGTTGGCGGATTTGCCCATGATTCAACTGGAGAATTGCTTGCCCGTTGGACACAGTTCGGCGCTTTTACACCATATTTTCGAAATCACAGCGGACTTGATACCGTCAGACAGGAGCCATGGTCGTTCGGAGAAACGATCGAGAATGTGGTGAAGAAGTATATTCAATTAAGGTATAAATGGCTGCCGCATTTATATACCTTATTCTATAAGGCGAGTGAAACAGGCATACCAGTTATGAGACCTTTATTGATAGAATATCCAAATGACCCTAACACCTTTAATCTTTCCGACCAATTTTTAATTGGCGAAAATGTTATTATTGCACCGATTTTGAGCCCTACTACCAATCATCGTATTGTCTATTTGCCAGAAGGAAATTGGTATGATTACTGGACAAATAAACTTTATGAAGGGAATGCTCACATAATGGCAGAGGCTTCCCTTGACACATTACCGATTTTTGTAAAAGAGGGATCAATCCTTTCCCATGGCAAGTATATAAGGAACACTTCTGAATCATTGGAAAAGATGGAAATCCATATTTATAAAACGGAAAATGGTTCTAGTAAATATAGACTTTATGATGATGACGGAAAGACATTTGAATATGAGAATGGTGCTTACTTAATGAAGGAATTTCGCTGTCATTTCCATAGTAAAACGATTACAATAAACATGGAAGATTTACACAGTGTTTATCAACCAAGCTGGAGAACGCTTGAGTTCCACCTTCATGGTGTGACGGAGGAAATAGAAGTAATATTTAATGAAAAGAAAATAGAAATAGATTTAGATGAACAAAAGGGAACTGCGATATTTCAAGCATCTATCTAGAATACTAACTTATGAAAAGGGGAGGGTAGCATGACAGTTACAATTAAAGATGTAGCAAAATTAGCTGGGGTTGCTCCATCAACAGTCTCGAGGGTCATTGCAAATAATCCGCGAATTAGTGACTCCACGAAAAAAAAGGTCAGGGATGCAATGGACTATTTAGGATATCATCCCAATATAAATGCAAGAAGTCTAGCTGCCCGATCTACACAGGCTTTAGGTCTTGTAATGCCGAGTTCCGCAGATAAGGCGTTTCAAAACCCTTTCTTTCCGGAAGTCATCAGAGGAATTAGTACAAAGGCCCACGAAAAAGGTTTTGCACTCTATATTTCCACAGGTATGAACGAAGAGGAAATTTTTGATGGAGTAGTAGAAATGGTACAAGGAAGACGGGTAGATGGAATCATTCTTCTTTCAACCAGTATGGATGATAAAATAGTCGAATATTTGTATTCTTCGCACTTTCCATTTACGGTTGTAGGAAAGCCATATAAATATGAAGATAAAATCTCCCATGTGGATAATGATAATTACAAGGCTGCAGGGGAATTAACGAAACACTTAATAGATTTGGGGCATGAACGAATAGCATTTATTGGAGGCAGTCTTAATCTCGTTATGACAACAGATCGGCTACTCGGTTATGAAAGGGCTTTACGGAATGCAAACATACCCTTTCGTGAGGATTACATTGTTCATGAGGAATTTTTAAAAGAAGGTGGAAGCGGTGCGGTTGAAGCTCTAATGGCATTAGCGGAACCGCCAACTGCCTTTGTCGTAATGGATGATTTAATGGCTCTTGGCGTACTGGGAATGCTGTCTGAAAAAGGTATATCCGTGCCGGATGATGTTTCTGTAGTGAGCTTTAATAATGTGATGCTTGCTGAATTGTCCAATCCGCCGTTAACAAGTGTTGATATCAATATTTTTCAATTAGGATACAGAGCGGCAGATTGCTTATTAGATACTCTTGAAAATGAAGATAAAAAGCCCGAACGAATCATTATTCCTCATAAAATAATCGATAGAATGTCGAGCGCTCCTTATAGATAAAGCAAGAAAAACTAAATGGAAAGATTGTTCTTTCCATTTTTTAATAAAATTGATCTGCAAATTTAATTATTTTAGAATCTTTCATTCGCATACATTAATTAGAAAGTCATATATTTAGGGACAAGGCTTCTTATCTCACTAAATTCATACTTAAAAAGGAGTGTTTTTTTATGGTAAAAGTTACAGTCTGGAATGAAAATCGACATGAAAAGAAAAATCCAGTGGTAGCCGGTATATATCCAAATGGAATTCACGGAGCTATTTCTGCTTTTTTAGAAAAAGGGGGCTTCGATGTTAAAACAGCAACATTAGATGAGCCGGAGCATGGATTAACGGATGAAGTATTAGCAAACACAGATGTTCTTGTATGGTGGGGACATATGGCACATGATGAGGTGTCAGATGAAACGGTAAATAAAGTTGTTTCAAGAGTTTTAGATGGTATGGGGTTAATTGTTCTACACTCTGGCCATTTTTCAAAGGTATTTAAAAAATTAATGGGAACATCCTGCGACCTGAAATGGCGTGAAGCAGACGATCGTGAAAGACTTTGGGTTGTAGATCCAAGTCATCCGATTGTAGCGGGATTAAATCAATATATTGAATTAGAAAAAGAAGAAATGTACGGTGAGCATTTTGATGTACCTGCACCGGATGAGCTTATTTTCTTGAGCTGGTTTGAAGGCGGAGAAGTGTTCCGCAGCGGATGTACATATCGACGCGGAAACGGCAAAGTTTTCTACTTCCGACCTGGGCATGAAACATATCCAACTTATCATAATGAAGAAATTCAAAAAGTTATTACAAACGCGGTTAAGTGGGCTGCACCTGTAGACCATGCAAGACCTGTATATGGAAATGCCAAGCCATTAGAGGAAATTTCAAAAAAATAGCAGAGCTAATCTCATAATTTTATAGAAGCGGTAGATATCACTTTGAGCAAGAATGAAGGAAGTCAAACCGCTTTCCAGTCTTAAGGAGGAATGCCAAATGACAAAAATAAAGGTTGGCGTAATTGGCTGCGGGAGTATTGCTGGACATCGCCACTTACCCGAATATGCAGCGAATCAGAATGTCGAAATTGTGGCAGTATGCGATATTGTCGAAGAAAGAGCAAAGGAAAAAGCTGAAAAATATGATGCGAAATTTTACACCAAATATGAGGATCTTCTAGCAAACGAAGAAATTGATGCTGTCAGTGTTTGTACACCAAACTATCTGCATGCACCAGTCTCCATTGCAGCTCTGAACGCTGGAAAGCATGTACTCTGTGAAAAGCCAATGGCCACATCAGATGCTGAAACAAAAGCAATGATAGAAGCTGCTGAAAAAAACGGAAAAAAACTAATGATTGCTCATAATCAGCGATTTGTTCCTTCTCATGAAAAGGCGCGTGAATTCATTGAATCTGGTAAGCTAGGAAAAGTGTACAGCTTCCGCACTGCGTTTGGTCATGGCGGTCCTGAAGGCTGGAGCGTGGACGGTGCTGACAGTTGGTTTTTTAAAAAAGAGAAAGCATTTATTGGAGCAATGGGGGATCTAGGGGTTCATAAAACAGATTTGCTTCGCTATATTTTAAACGAAGAAATAGTAGAGGTTGCTGCTTTCGTCGATACATTGGCTAAAGAAAATTCAACTGTAGATGATAATGCGGTTTGTATTTTAAAGACGGAAAGCGGAATTGTCGGTACGCTTGCAGCAAGCTGGTCCTATGTTTCAAAAGAAGATAACTCAACGGTAATCTATGGTGAGAATGGTATTTTACGTCTAGAGGAAGATCCAGACTATTCCCTAGTGATTCAACATAAAAACGGGGAAGTGGAGAAGTTCGATTTAGGTAAAATCCAATCGAATGAGGATGGCGGTCAAAATACTTCCCATGTGATAGACCAATTTATTCATAGTCTTGTAGACGATACAGATGTGCCAATTAACGGGTATGAAGGGATGAAATCGCTGAATGTCATACTTGCGGCACTAGAGTCCAGCGAAACTGGCAAAATTACAAAGGTGAAATGAGAGTCATTGTAGAATCTATAAATATGAAAAAATAAGGAGTACCATGGCCAAAAAAGTGGTCTAATCACTTTCTTGAAATGAGGTGTTTTTTATGAGTAAGTTGCGCTTGGGTGTTATTGGTGTTGGTGGAATAGCAGTTGGTCGTCACATACCTGCTTTTCGCAAATTGAAAGAAGAAGTAACCATTGTTGCAGTAAGTGATGTGAATATTGAACGTGCAAAGAGTGTTGCAGAAGAATTTGATATTCCCCATTCTTATGAAGATTATCGTGACATGCTTTCAGAGGTAGATGCTGTTGTCGTATGTACTCCAAATAAATTTCATTCGGAAATAACCGTCCACGCTTTAGAAGCTGGTGTCCATGTCCTTTGTGAGAAGCCAATGGCGATGACGGCTGAAGAATGTCAAGCAATGGTAGAAGCTGCAAAGGCAGCAAATAAAGTATTAAGCATCGGTTTTCACTACCGCTATATGAAAGAATCACAAGCAGCGAAAAAAATAATGGCCACAAAAGAAATTGGAGATCCATTAGTGGTCCGTGTTCAGGCATTACGAAGAAGAAAAGTACCGGGTTGGGGAGTTTTTACTAATAAGGATCTACAAGGTGGAGGCAGTCTCATTGACTATGGATGTCATTTGCTTGACTTATCACTATGGTTGATGGGGAATCCAAAGCCTATTGAAGTAACCGGAACCACATACAATACGTTAAGTAAACAGCCTGGCCAGGTCAATCAATGGGGCAGCTTCGATCACGAAACCTTCAATGTTGATGATCATGTAACAGGTTATATTCGTTTTGATAATGGTGCTTCGATGCTTCTAGAAGTTTCCTGGGCAGCTAATATCGAAAGTGATAAGGAAAGCGTTACAATTTCTGGCGACCAAGGTGGACTTGAGGTATTTCCATTTAAATTGAACTATGCGAAGCATGGGATGCTTTTTAATAGTGAAGCTACCTGGATTCCAAGTGAGGAGGATCCTGGCTACAGCCAAGCGAAGAACTTCGTGGATGCTTGTGTAAATGGAGCAGAACTAGTGGTGAAACCGGAAGAAGCCTTATTTGTTTCACAAATTATCGAAGCTATTTACAAAAGCAGTCAAGAGAAGAAAAGTGTACAACTTTAAGGAATGGCGGGGATAGTGATGAAATTAGGTGTTTTTACCGTATTATTCTCTGATAAGTCTTTTACCGATATGCTGGATTATGTAAAAGCTGCAGGGTTAACGGCTGTTGAAATCGGAACGGGCGGTTATCCTGGGGATGCACACTGTAAATTGGATGAACTGCTGGAAAGTCAGGAAAAAAGAGATGCATACCTAAATGAAGTAACATCTCGCGGGTTGCAAATTAGCGCATTTAGCTGTCATGGAAATCCAATTTCACCGGATTCAGAATTTGCACAAGAAAGTCATGATGTTTTTGTCAAAACGGTCAAATTGGCATCCTTAATGAGTGTACCGGTGGTAAATTGCTTCTCCGGCACCCCTGGTGATCATGAAGGCGCAAAATATCCGAACTGGCCGGTAGTAGCATGGCCAAACGAGTACGCAGATGTTTTAAAATGGCAATGGGAAGAAAAGTTGATTCCTTACTGGAAGGAATGGGGACAATTTGCAAAGGATCATAATGTAAAGATCGGCCTCGAGCTACATGGCGGTTTCTTAGTGCACACCCCATATACATTGCTGAAATTACGTGAAGCTACATGTGATGCCATTGGTGCAAACCTTGACCCAAGTCATCTTTGGTGGCAAGGAATTGACCCTGTAGCTGCAATTAAAATTTTAGCAAAGGAAAATGCCATTCATCATTTCCATGCGAAGGATACTTACATTGATCAGGATAATGTAAATATGTATGGTCTAACGGACATGCAGCCTTACGGAGATGTAAGAACAAGGTCTTGGACATTCCGTTCTGTGGGGTGCGGGCATGGTCTTCAAGAGTGGTCGGACATGATGAGCGCTCTTCGCACATATGGATATGATTATGTTGTAAGTATCGAACATGAGGATCCAATCATGTCAATTGAAGAAGGATTCAAGCGTGCGGTGAAAAACCTGCAATCAGTGCTTATTGAAGAAACACCTGCGGATATGTGGTGGGTGTAATAGATACGAAAAAATGGAAAGAGATTGTCTCTTTCCATTTTTTTTGAGTTATATGCTTGACCAGTTTATTGATTTGAAGCTTTGTTCGTTGCCAGAAATCTTTATGCGGACAGAGGTTCCGTTATTTGTGGCAAAAGGGGTATTTTTTTGAGTAAAGCGGACACACAATCCGTTATTATGTCAAAAGACAGCCATTTTCGAATGAATTTCATATTATAACGGAATGTGTGTCCTCTAACATGATGAAAAAAGGGCTTTTCAAAGGAATAACGGAACGTGTGTCCGGAAAATCTGTGACAAAAGGCGGCAATTATTTATCCCTTATCCCTTGATACAGATTCACCACACCAATCAGGAAATGCATGATCATTCCTACAACCGGAATAAATGCAAGGATATTTCCGATGATACCGAAGACGGAAGCGGATTTTGCTCTATTGGCTACAAAAGCAATGATTAAGCCGATAAAGTGAAACACAATCAATGTGCCTAACGGCGTCCAGGCATGAGCGAGAATGATAGCTCCGCCTAAAAAAGGAATACTAAAGAATAACTCCACTAAACCAATAATTATTTTATATAACCTCAAAATTGAACTCATTGAATTGAAATTCTCCTTTTTAGGATAATTATACCATTACTATAGGATGGATTAAAAAATCTTTTTGCAACTTTTCATACTCTATTTTTTTATGTCTATATTGTCTTACAGATGATAAAAATTCTTTTTATGATTTTAGTAAAGTAAATATATCATTTTTTTCAAAATCAGCGAGGATATTTTTCGGAAGCAATGTTTTTAATTGATCTTTTGTTGCCCAAAGATATTCAGAATGTTCATCTGATAATAGAATATCACCTGCTTCGCAATGACATAGGTATGTAATGAGCACAACTTGTCTTGTTGGATCTGTTTGAAAACTTGTTGCATATAAGATCTTGTTAATTTGAATCTCTAATCCGGCTTCTTCTTTTGCCTCTCTTTTCATAGCACTTTCCAAATCCTCGCCAAATTCAACCTTTCCGCCAGGGCATTCCCAGGTTCCTCCTCCGACACGTGCGTGATTATTCCGCTTAATAATTAGCACTTTTCCATCCTTTATAATAATTCCTTTAACAGCTACTATCATTTGATTTTTCACAATCACAACTCCTCCATATGATGCAGGTAATTTATTATTTTCAATTAATTTACACTTACTCGTCAATGGAATTGCATTACTGCTTTCAAAACTTGATGTCAGATACTGTACATACGTGATGGACATGTCCATTTATGGTGTCAGGCACTTTGTGAAACTTTTTTCAATGTTAATCGTATGTATTGTTATCTTGTATACTCATTATCTATGTGTTTTTATAATAATGGATGATGAATAAATGGGGGGAACATCATGATATATTTGCTGTCTGTTTTAGCTCTAACATGGAATCCTGTTATATGGAGAGTACATTATAAACAAAGATCATTTATTTCTTTTCAAGTAATTAGATTATTACTCGGTCTTGCGATTATTTTTTGCATTTCCTATTTTGGGTTAGTTGATCATACCTTGCAAGCTTTCATTAGTTATGGTCTATATATACTAGGTTTTTTTCTACTATTGGACATTTTATATGCTCAAACGAAGAAAGCAAGGATAACGCCGATTATTGGAGCGGTTTTCATTATTGCAGGTTTATTTTTCAGTTTTATCTATCCAATTACGATTACGAACGACAAATACGAGTTTGTCAAAGCAAAAGTAAAAACTGTATCCAAAATAGATGCATCCATCGATGAAAAGCATATTCCGGTTGTACCGGAAAAATATGCCCGTTACCGCAGCGAAAAATTAATAGGGGAGTTAAAGCATTCATCCTATTATGACCTAGGAGACTCAACCATTCAAAAAATGGATGGTCATCTATATTGGGTAACACCAATCGAATACACTGGGTTTTTCAAATGGATCAAAGGGGAGAAGGTTCCCGGATATATCAAAATGAGTGCGGAGGATGAAAGAGCAGAAGCACAATTAATAAAGACAAAAATGACATATGTGCCATCTGCATTCTTTGGAAAAAATGTCAAAAGACATGTCCGCAGCTTGCACAAAGATAAAATATTATTGGATGTCAGCTTCGAGCCAGACGACCAAGACCACCCTTACTATGTTATTCCATATGGGGAGTACAAAAAGTTTAGAAATATTGTCGATGTTCAAGGAATTTATTTAGTCGACCCTGCTACAGGAAAGACTAAGGAATATACACTTGCAAACCTGCCGGACTTTATTGATCACGCTATTCCAACAAGCGTTGCAGAAGATTGGAATGAATGGTATGGCAAATATGTTCACGGCTTTTGGAATTCGCACTTTTCCCAAGAGGATGTGATGGTTCCGACCCAATGGAAGGGTGTCGACGAAGTAAACGGTGTATTCAATCAAGACCTGCAACTACATTGGTTTACGGACTTTACCCGTCCAAAATCAGGAAGCGGTTCAATGGTTAGCTATTCGATTTTAAATGCACGTACCGGGAAATTCACCTTTTATACAGAAGGGAATGGCCTCCTAAATGGGAAATCAGCCATGAACGTTGCGGAAAAAACCTTCAGGGCAAATAAATATGATGCGGGCACTCCTATTCTATATTCGATTTATGGTCAATTCACATGGGTAGTTCCGTTAATGGATTCGAATCATGTGTTAAGAGAAATGATGCTTATTAATGCAAAAGATGAAAAGGTATATAGCGCTGAGGACTCCAAACGAGCCTTATTTGATAACTATAAATATGCCATTGCCACAAAACTAGGAAACGATGTTGCAACACCAACAGATCAAGCGCTGCTTAAATCGTTAAAAGGAACCGTTACTCATGTATACAAAGCTGAAACGGCACAGAGTACAACGGTCAAATTCATGGTGGATGGCAGTGAGAAAATCTTTGTTGTACAATCAACGGATTTTCCGTATTCAATCTTTTTGGAGAAAGGTTCTGTCGTTGAATTTAAGTATATTGATACGAATGAAACGATCGCTTCTATTAATGGGGAGTTTAAAATATTAAAATAAAATAAAAAAAGGAGTATCTAAAGCAAAAGATGCTCCTTTTTTGTACATTAAATAAAAAGTAAAAAGTGCTAAATAGATGATTTATAAAAAATTTTCTTCAGACAAAAAGAAGATCCCATGCAATTTCCTTTGAAAAGTGGATGAAGGACAAAACCAAGAAGAAAACAAACAAAAATGTCCTTCACAAAGGGAATGAAGGACAAAACCAAGAAGAAAATAAACAAAAATGTCCTTCATAAAGTGGATGAAGGACAAAACCAAGAAGAAAACAAACAAATTATCCTTCATACAAGTAAATGAGGATCAAAAAATGGTGATTAGTTCCATCCGTACTAACTTAACTATTAATTTGCAACTACATCAATCTCAAACCCAAGATCCTCTAATAACTGATGATCAGCCGTTGCAGATTGTCCTTCTGTTGTAAGATAATCTCCAATAAATATAGAGTTGGCTGGATAAAGACCTAAAGGCTGCAGGCTCCTTAAATTAACCTCACGTCCTCCGGAAATACGAATTTCTTTCGAAGGGTTTATGTAACGGAAGAGGCAGAGCACTTTCAAACAATACCTGGGGTTAAGCTCATTTACCCCCTCAAGAGGTGTACCTTCGACAGCATGAAGAAAGTTTACTGGAATGGAATCGGCATCAAGGATTTTAAGGCTTCTTGCCATATCTATAACATCCTGTTTTGATTCCTTCATCCCAACAATAACGCCGGAGCAAGGGGAAATGCCGCTATCCTTGACCAGATTCACCGTGTTAACACGATCCTGATATGTATGTGAGGTAGTAATACATGTGTGATGAGACTCTGAAGTATTAATATTATGATTATATCGATCCACACCTGCTGCCTTCAGTTTCGATGCTTGTTCAGGCTTTAGAATACCAAGACATGCGCAAATTTTAAGTGGATAGTTCGCTTTGATATCTTCTACAGCGGAAACAATATGATCCAGTTCCCGATTGGTTGGTCCGCGTCCGCTCGCAACAATGCAATAAGTTCCAGCCTGGAGTTCAGCGGCATGTTTAGCACCTTGTACAATCGTATCTTTGTCAACCAAGGCATATTTTTCAATCGGTGCCTTTGAAATAATCGATTGAGCACAGTAACCGCAATTTTCCGGGCAAAGTCCCGATTTTGTATTAATAATCATGTTTAACTTAACTTTGTTTCCATAATAATGCTTCCTTATTTGGTAAGCACCATGGAGTAATTCCAATAGATCCTCATCCGGGCAATTTAAAATGGCTAGCGCTTCATTATCCGTTAATTCATACCCATCTAAAACTTGACTCCCTAATAGTTTCCAATCCATCTGTATTCCCCTTTCCATCTGAAAGTACCATATGCTTCTATAGAATAAAGGAAAAACAGAAGTAATGTCAACTTTATATAAAAATAGGTTAACATTATTATATCTAATGTTAACCTATTCAATCACAATATAAACCCACAAATCTAAGATTGAGATAACATATATCCTATTACCTATAAGTGGAAATAAAAATAAGCAGAGAACAAAATGTCTCTGCTTTTCAAAGTAGGAGGGATGTGGGGAATCTCCTTTGAAATCTATCTATATGACAATATGAGGCAAAAGAACTACAAGAGGAAATTCGTGAAAAGGGGATTTATTTAATAATAGGAGCCCCAACGATTCTTTCTGGTGAATTCCCTAAGATCAATAAACTAATTCGGGAATATCCGATGCCTTTTATATTTATAAAAGTTTTCTTTAATACCGGAAAATCAATATCATCCTTCAATGTTTGAAGTTCTTTCTTATATAAACGTAAAACAGAACCTTGGACAAATGGAGGAGTATAACGACTTGCATCTTCATCCATCAATAAACTGCCCATGTACTGATATTTAAATTGCAATGCTCTAGTAAAGCTAACAACATGAACGAGTTTTTCGTAAAGCTCAGGGTATGAAGTCTGAAGCTCTGCTAATGCCTCTTTTGCAATTTTTAACTCATCAAGGCTTGTTAGTGTCAGCATCATCCATCCTCCTTAAAATATTTTTTAACTAATGAAGACTATGTCTAGATCCAGCGCCTACGCTTTTCTTAGTTATCCCATGGCTTGTTAATAGTAATGTAGCCTGCTAATTCCTTACTTTTTTGTCTTCTTAATTTACGTATTTCGGCACGTTCTTTACCTGTATTGTAAAGGAATTTTTCTTCTTCTGTTTCTGGTATTACACCTGGTACTTCCACTGGTTTCTTGTTTTCATCTAATGCAACAAAGGTTAAAAATGCGGTTGCTGCAATTCGGCGTTCGCCGGTCATGATATCTTCCGCGATGACTTTGCAGAAGATCTCCATAGACGTTCTTCCTGTATACGTAACAAATGACTCCACACATACGGAGTCTGTTTGATGAATAGGGCAAAGAAAATCAATCGAATCGGTTGATGCAGTAACACATTCTTTAATTCTAGAGTGTCTGCGTGCAGAAAGTGTGGCGGCATCGTCTAGTTTTTTCATTAAAATTCCGCCGAATAATGTATTATAATTATTTAAATCACAAGATAAAACTTGTGCAGTATTTACGATACGGCTTTCTTTCACTTTTTTTGCGTTCATATTACAACATCCTTTCTTGTTTGGAATCCAAAGATGAAATACCAGAAAGGTTTTTAGCCTACTATAAAATTGTAAGCCGCATCGTTATGTAAGTAAAATGGATATATTTTATGTGTAATATAGCTTTTATCTATGTAAATGCTTCCAACCATAATGAAAAGGCATACAACTTATATTCCTTTTTTGAGTTCCTTTTTTGTAAAGGTGAGCCATTCGCGAGCTGCGAAGGAAAGATACTGATGCTTTGCCCATATAATTCCTAAATTCCAGCTTATGGATGGGTTTACAACCTTTATTGATCGGACTTTTTTATTTAATTGATGGCACAGACTTTCCGGTAAAAGGGAGACCCCCAAATTCCAAGAAACCATTTCTTCAATAAAGGACCATTGAGAACTTTTAGAGATAATTTTTGGATCAAATCCTACACTGTGACAAGAAGAGATGATACGGTCATGCAGAACAAATTCCTTATTAAATAAAATAAAGGATTCATTTGCAAGCTCTATTAAATCGATTTGTTCGCGATTTGCTAACGGGTGAGAAGGATGCAAAATGAGATTTAAATCTTCTTCCATAAAGGAAAAATGGTTAAAAATTTCATTATTAGTTGGAAGCACAACAACGCCAACATCCAGTAAATTGTTTTCAACTTCCTCCTCTACTTTTTTGGATCCGTCCTCTGTTAATTGAAAGGTAATACCTGGATATTTATTAGCAAAAAGGCCAATAAATTTAAGCAAAAAATGCGCGTCAAAAATAGGGGGAAGTCCAATTCTGATGGTCCCCGTTTTAAGACCTAAGAGATTATCTAATTCCGATTCTAAATTATGAAAAGCCTGGTCCACTAACTTTGCTTGCTCTAATATCACTTTGCCGGCATCTGTTAATGTTAATTGCTTCCGAGAGCGGTCAAAGAGAGAAACACCCAGCTCTGTTTCAAGGTTCTTGATCATTTTGCTAATGGTGGGCTGTGTAATAAATAAATGCTCCGCTGCAATCGAGAAGCTATTATATTTCGTTACTTCGATAAAATACTGCAAATGCTTGATGTCCAAATAGATACACCTGCCTGGATAAAATGTATAAATAATATTTTACTTATCGACGCAATGTTTTTAAAGTCTTAGTCCTTTATAAATGGAAATGAAGCGTCAAACTGACGCCTCATCTTATAAAGGAGGTAGTGTGATGTTAACAAACCCAAGCAGCACCAACGATAATTAACAAGATGAACAATACGACTATTAATACAAACATGTTGCCTCCACCGCCCACTGGCATAGCATAACTATATCCTCTATTACAGCAAAATCCCATTATAAGCACCTCCATTCAAACAGGATTGTTATATTGTATGTAGAAACTATTTCTTTTGTATGGACGTGTGCTGAATAATGGGAATATAGGTGAAAGTATTTGAGTCTTTTAATAAAACCCGTCATCCATATTTTTTCCGTAAAAAATTTCATCCATTTCGGTTTGCAATTTTTTTGTAATATGTTCAATCTCAGCAGATGTTAGCTTATCTTTTGTATATCCAAATAGATAGTTATTAAGATCAAAATCCTTGAGCTTGCATTTTGTATGAAAAATATGCTCTTGGTAAACATTCACATCAATCATGTCATATTGGTTTATTATATTGTCAGGTATGTAATTTTGAATCGAACTAATTTCATGATCAATAAACAATTTATGACCAGTTTTATCTCGTGTAAATCCCCGAACACGATAATCAATGGTCATAATATCGGTATCAAAGGAATGAATAAGATGGTTTAATGCTTTAAGAGGAGAAATTTCTCCACATGTAGATACATCAATATCGGCACGAAAGGTGCTGATTCCTTCATCCGGATGATATTCCGGGTAGGTATGGACGGTAATATGACTTTTATCCAGCTGCATGACAACGGAGTCAGGCAATGGACCGGGTGACTCAGAAAAAGATTCATTCGGCACTTCTACAACTGGCCCCTCTGAAATAAGCATCGTTACACTGGCACCCTGTGGTACATAATCCTGTTGAGCAATATTTAAAACATGCGCCCCAATAATATCCGAAACAGCCTTAAGTATTTTCGTTAACCGGTCGGAATTATACTGTTCATCAATGTAAGCAATGTATGCTTCACGTTCGTCTTTCGTTTTAGTATAACAAATATCGTACATATTGAAGCTAAGCGATTTAGTCAGATTGTTGAAGCCATGCAGTTCAATTCGCTGTTCAGGTGTTAAATTCATTATGCATTTCCCCTTATTATAAATATTTTTATATTGCCCAATGATGGGGAAATCATGCTAAATTAAGGGGAAGCCAGGGGGAGAAGGTGCGATATTAACAAACCTTCATCCTAACCCTTTAATCTTTTTCGCACTTAAAAAAGATATGCTAAATTTAATTTATATCAAAGAAAAGGGGAAATCGTAATGAAAGAGAAAATCGTGGTTTCTTTTAGCGGGGGGAAGGATTGTGCATTAGCAATGAATAGATTGATAAAGGAAGGAAAATGGGAAATTGATTCACTCTTAACAACTGTTACGGATGATTACAACCGGACATCTATGCATGGGGTTCGCGAAGAATTCCTTGAAAAGCAAGCAGATTCATTAGGAGTAAAACTCCGAAAAGTGCGAATCCCCAGCCATTGCAGCAATGAAATATATCAACAAAAGATGAAAGAAGCAGTAGCGCAAATAAAAGAAGCTGGAATCCATTATATTATGTTTGGGGATATTTATTTAAAGGATGTAAAAGAATATCGTGAAAAAATGTTGGAAGGAACAGGATTAACACCAATTTTCCCTATCTGGGGTGAGAAGCCAAATGATTTAATTCGAGAGTATTTAGCAGAAGGCTTTCGAACAAGATTGACATGTGTGGATTCTGAACAATTGGATCCAGCATTTGTTGGACATGAAATTGACCCGCAATTCATCGAAGACTATCCATTGAACGCAGATATATGCGGTGAAAATGGGGAATACCACACATTTGTATTTGATGGGCCAATTTTCTCTTTTCCGATTAAGCATACATTAGGGGAAAGCAGAATAGCAGATAAACGTTTTTATTATGTAGATATTATTGATTAAAGAGGATTTTTTCTGAAGAATATGTGGGGAAATAGACAAACTTATACGAGGAACAATATTGATGTGAAAATATAAATAAAAAACGGAGTAACCTTTATCAAGGTTATTCCGTTTCATTTTTCATTCATCATTAGTTTAAAATCTTTATCTTAACCGTTCTGCGTCCAAAGGACACGGCCGCTTTGTGGGATGGCATGAGAATATCAATTCTATGTCCATTAATGGCACCGCCTGTATCACCTGCGATTGCAACACCATATCCTTCCACCCAGACCTTGCTGCCTAGAGGAATGACATTTGGATCAACTGCAATTAATTTCATATTAGGGTTTTTACGAATATCGTATCCCAGTGTGGTGATATGTCCTTTAGTATCTTGATAACTATAGGCTGTTGCGTTCATATACAATTCTGTTCCACCGGCAGGCTGTGGGTCTGAAACTACCGTTCGTTGATCGTCTTGGATTCTTGCCTTTGCAGCTACTCTCTCTTTACGAATATTTTCTTTAATAGTATTGATTTGAGAATATAGACTAGATTTTGTTTGTTTCGCCCGCATGAGGTCTTGATTGATATTTTTATATTTTGCTTGAAGTGTATTAATCACTTCTTGCTTGGATGAAAGTTTCACTTGAAGTTCTTCTTGGCTTGCTGTTAGTTTTTTTCGTTCCGTCGTTAATTCGTCTTCTTTTTTGGCAATTTCTTTTTTATCGTTTTTAATTTTTTTAATATCCTGCTGCTGCTGATCCAATATTTCGCTATCAGCTGAAAGCAGGGTGGATATAGCACTAATTCGGTTAACGAGATCATCGAAGCTTTCTGCATTTAAGAGAGCGTCTAGGACAAAGTTGATTTTGCCCCGTTTTTGAAAAGCAACTAATCGCTTTTTTATGATATTTTTTCGTGCCAACACTTGATCTTCAAGCTGGACGATTTCTTCTTTCTTTTCTTCAATGACCTTGTTAACAGAGCTGATTTTATCCTCAATCGTTGAAATTTCATCTTTGTTTTTTTGAATTAAAGACTGAAGGGATTCCCATTCATTTTTTACGTTATTCAGTTCATCATTAACCTCTTGCTGTTCTTTTTCCTTTTCCGTAATAGCTTGTTGATTGCTTTGTAAATTTCTTTGCATGTTATGTAAGCTATCCACACTAGTCTGTGCATTCGCCGCTATTTCCGTAACAGAAAAACAAAGTGCAGCGGTGGCTAATACCACAATGCCTTTTTTCATTATTTGCATAGGGTAACCTCCTATTCCGTAGTTTAAGTTATAACATAAGAAGGTTAAGGCAAGATTACAGAACTATTACTCTTTATTACTTTTAAATGTCATAGGTAAATAATAGCAATGAAGACTAATAAATAAGTTGATTAAATAGAAATCGAAATCTACAATTAAGGTAAATAGTGGATGTGCAATCTCCTTAGTAGATAAAGGTATATTTTTAAGGATAAAGCTTATAGGTTCGAAAGTTTTCTACTTCAATTTGTTGAACAACCTACTTGAACAGACAGCTAACTCGTAGTTGTAGGAAGTCAGAACATTTATTTATTCTGGTAGAATCTGCTCGAAAAGTTTTTATAAGAGGGCTAAAAAACATGTTGTTAATAGTTCGATTCTTTTTTTATAGTAATAAGAAAGTATAAGTTTAGACTTTGTCTAGCTACAGCGCCTATGGGCTAGCGGATTTCTCCGTCTCCTCCCTGCGGGTAAAACATCAGCTCGTGAACTACCTCAGCACGGTTTCCTTTATCTCGAGGTGAGCGACTACGAAATCAGTACGCCGATAAGCAGGGTGCTTCTGCTTTTCTTATAAATTCACTAGAAAGGAACTGAATAGAGAAAGATGGACAGTTCTATTAATGCTTTAAAAAAGGAAAAAAGGCTTTTACTAGAAAAGTATTTAAAAGAAAACATGCCTAGATACGAAACAATTTTTATGGAGAATGAGGATGCAATATATGCTCTGGATTTAGATGGTCATTTTATGAAAGTGAATCCTGCATGTGAAAGGATTCTCGGAATTCAAGCGGACAATTTAGCGGAAATGACTTTCCAAAAACTTGTTCCAGTGGATGATTTACATAGAGTTTTTCAAAACTTTCATGATGCCTTTGAAGGGAAAATCCAAAACAATGATTATAAAATTACCAAAAATAGCGGGGATCAGGTTTTTTTAAATGTTACGAGCCTGCCGATTATTGTGAATAATGAAGTAGTTGGAATATATGGAGTCGCTAGAGATATCACGGCAATAAAGAAAAAAAACGCAAAAAATCGTAAAGAACAGGATATACATAGATTATTGACAGAAAATTCACTGGACATAATTGTAAGAACAGATTTGGATGGGAATTTTCTTTACCTTTCCCCTTCGTGCGAGCACATTCTTGGCTATACCCCTGAAGAGTTGCTTAACCAGAATAAATTTTCGTATGTTCATTATCATGATAAAAAGAGAGTTATGAAAAACCGTAGTGATGTTATCAGCAAAGGTGAAAATGGAAGAACGACCTTTCGAATGCGTAAAAAGAATGGAAATTATGTATGGGTAGAATCTCTGTTCAAGCTTATCAGAGACCCAAAAACAGATGAAGTAACAGAAGTAATTAGTGTTATTAGAGATATTACGGAAAGAAAATTATCAGAAGATGATGTTAAGAAAAGGGAAGAAACCTACCGGAATTTAGTGGAGAATGCACCGGATGCGGCTATTTTAGCAGCCGGAAATGAAATTCTGTTTATCAATGATACCGGTGTGAATTTACTGGGAGCTTGTACAAAGGAAGTAATATTACAAAAATCACTACTGGATATCATACATCCCGATTATCATGATATTGCATCTAAACGAATGAATCTGGAGGAAGATGGAGAAGACTTCATCGAATATAGGCTTATCCGCTTGGATGGAAGCGAAGTTGATGTGGAAATGAAAGGAATTACGACCATCTATCGAAATAATCCGGTCAAACATATTATTATTCGTGACATTACGGAACGCAAAAAAACACAGGAGCTTCTGTTGCATTCTGAAAAATTATCTGTTGCTGGTCAACTGGCTGCAGGAATTGCTCATGAAGTAAGAAATCCATTAACGGCTATCAAAGGTTTCCTTCAACTTATGCAATCAGAGTTAAAAACTCATTCCAATTATTTTAATATTATTGAATCTGAAATGGACAGAATCGAAATTATTCTTTCAGAGCTATTAGTCCTTGCCAAGCCACAGGATTTGAAGTTTGAAATAAAAGAATTAGCCGTAATGATTGAGCATGTGAAAGCGCTGATTGATACACATGCCATTATGAAAAATATTGTGATCAGCACCAACTACGATTGTGACAATCTCAAGATTAAATGTGATGAGAATCAATTAAAACAAGTATTTATTAACCTGTTGAAAAATTCCATTGAGGCCATGCCTGACGGCGGTAATATAACAATTGAATTAAAAGAACATGGTCAAGATAAAGTAAAAATGTTATTTAAAGATACAGGATTCGGTATTCCAAAGGAGCTTTTGAAAAAGATTGGACAGCCATTTTTTACAACAAAAGAAAATGGCACGGGACTCGGTTTCATGATATCTAAACAAATCATCGAAAATCATCATGGCACTATTCATATTTGGAGCGACTCGAAAGGAACGATCATTGAAATTATCTTGCCGCTAAACTAAACATTCCCACCCAGAACAACTCCATAAAATGACATACAGCACAAGATAGCCTTGTGCTTTTAGTTTGGTAGTAACAAGATAAAAAACTTACGTATAAAAAGCTTGGTCCATGGCAGAACCAAGCTTTTTAAATTTCCTTTGATGAGATTGTTGAATTCCTTTTTATATTCCAACGTTTCGATGGTCTCCAAGGAATTGTTTTTTACGCGTAATTTGTGCCACATAACTATGCATTACCATCCCAACAATCACGACAAACATTCCGAACCACGAAAGAAGAGACGGATTTGGAATGGATAGAAACAGCAGTTCTCCGATTAAGGTAAAAAGCACTTCCATGGATTGGGTAGCTTCTACAGAAGCAAGTTTTTGCATATTTCCTCTTACCATATCGGTTGCTTTGAAAAATAAAACAGTTGCAATAACACCGGAGCAGATGGCAACTAATCCTGATTGAATGGTTTGGCCGAAGCTAGGCAGCCCAACGGTAAAAACTCCATAGACAGATAATAAAATCCAGAGAGGCAAGCTAGCCAAAGTCATGCCTAGTACACGCTGATACGCATCTAAACGTCCCATACAAATATCCATCATTTTTCGATTTCCCAACGGATAAGCTAGTGAGGCGATGAGAACAGGTATTACTCCGAGCAGAACATTTTCAAGGGAAACATGCTTGGAATGCTCTAATTGCATTAGAATAATTCCTAATAAAATGATAAGCGACATGACCAATCCTTTATACGGAATTTTTCCTCGAATCTTCACCGGGCCGTTGATAGTCTCCACTGTTTCAAAAAAAAGCGGAGTGAGCAGGGCACCTGAAATAATCGTAATCTGCCATGTTCCTGCAATAAGCCAACCCGGTGAATAAGCGGCAGCAAAGCATAAAGGTGCATAAAAAAGTCCAAATCCAACAAAGCTCCATAGCAGCCAGCTGACGGGACGTACTCTTAATTCGTGGAAAAGTTCCTTGAGATTTCCTTTTATTCCTACAATACATACTAAAAATGGGACCATGAATATATATCTCAGCGACGCACTCCAAATCCAGCTTCCCCCTGATAAGTCCATCGCCTGATTAAGAATAAAAGTAAACGCAAAAAAGAAGGCAGCACAGATGCCAAGAAAAATCGGTCGCAATATAAACACCTCTAATTAGTAACAATTTCGGTAACCTAAACGATAATATTATATAAATATATCTTAATTTTGATGTTCATTCAATGGGAAGTTTGAATATTCTCATAAATATAGATGGCTTTGTACACTTTATGTGAAATGGTGAATTAGCGTGGATTTTATGCTGAGGAATAAATTGGTCTCACGGAAGACAACAGCACCCGCGAGACTTATCACTAATATTTACATATTAAAATTTTTCCCTTATTTGGAAATATGGCGGATATCAACTGCCAGGAGCTCCGGGAGTATAATAATACGGAGGTACTTTTATCCAACCGTTTCTTCTCATTAAAGTTTTAAAAGAGGAACCGTACTTTAAAAGTTCATATTGAATTTGTAATAATAACTCACATGAATCACTTCTGACTGACATAGCCAATGCTTGTCCGATTAATGTAATTTGAGCTGCCACTTTTACAGAAACCAGATTAGCTAGTTCTTCATCTGTATACTTTACCCCAAGAGGAATGGAATTTGGATCTGACTTTGGCTTTTCCTCTGAGGTATCGGGAAGTGGAATTCCTTCTTTTTTAAAAAAAGTTCTTAATTGGTTTGAAATTGCCTTTGATGATTGCTCGCCATTTTTTAATGCATGTATTAAATCATCATCATTTGTTGTGTTTAAGCCAATTTGATAAACACTAATTCCCTCTTCTAACATGGTCAAAAGGACCATAGACTATTAACTTCTCCGACATGAAGTGGATTTTTCTCCTCACAATCAATAAGAGTTTTGAAAAAGTCTTTGGTTGATTCAAAAAGATTTGTCATAAAATGTGACCTCCTTATTGAAAAGTATTTTCATATTAATTTGTATTATTCGTTCCTTTTGTGTTAAAAAATGTAAGTTTAATTAATGAGTTTTAATTTTTCTAGGTAACACTTATTGGACACAACAGTTTTTACATCTTTGTATGAAAAAGGGGGCATATCACAAATACTATTTTTGTGAAAAATGTACATAGTAACTATAAAAAGAAGGCAGAGGATAATTTATGGTTTTCTCTAAAAATGTTTTATGGATTATCATCACTTCTATCATCGTCATTTTTCTTCTTTTCCTCATTGTGCCGAAAAATCGAATGCGGGAAGCGTGGTTAAATTTTATTTTTTTTCAAAGCTTAACGTGGGGAGCAGGGGTTATTTTGGCTGAATATGATTTGGTAAAAAGCACTTTTCGGATGTTTCCAAAGGCAACGACACAAAACTTTTTCAATGATTTTATTATTTTCCCGGTCTTTTCTGTACTTTATTATTTTCTTTTTCCATATCATCGAAATCGGTATATCCAATGTATATTTGTTCTGGGGGCTACTATTTTCATTAGTATATATGATTTTTCAGTTGAAAAATTTACGGATATGAAGAGATACATTCATTGGAGCGTATTCAACCAATTTATTCTGGCATTGATATTTAATTTAGGGTCCTTATGGTTTACAAAATGGTTTTTTAAGAAATCAAAGGAGCGTAATATGGTGAACTATGAATAGGAACATCATCATTGAGACATTAATATGGATTATTTCCTTTCTGTTGCTTTTTATTTTTGTTCCCAAACAAAAAATTCGTGATGCATGGGTTAGCTTTTTATTTATGCAGCTTCCAGCCTGGATTCTTGGACTTGCAGTTGTCCAATATGGGCTTATTGAATATCCAAGTCGTTTCTTTGCTCATGCGGTACGGACAAGCTTTACATTTGAGTTTCTTGCCTTTCCTGTGATTAGTGTTCTTTTTAATATCCATTATCCAACCCAAAAAGGTTTTTGGTGGAAAATCTTTTATGTTTTTGCCTTTCCTACTATATTAGTACCAGTTGAAGTCCTAATATTACGCTATACTGACTTGGTTAAATATATTCATTGGACATGGTACACTTCATGGATCTCCATCATGCTCACTCTTCTTCTTTCCTATCTATTTTATAAATGGTTTAACAAGAAAAATAATGTAAGTAAGGGATTCCGTTGACAAAGATGGGGAGAATGTTAAACTAAAATTGTTTAAAAAAGGGACACAATTAAAGAATGGGAGTGGGAAAAACCTTGGAAGAAGAATGGTTATTTCTTGATACTGGGATAAGCTCTCCTGCGTTTAACATGGCAATGGATGAGGTTCTTCTTAACTGGCATAGTAAAGGGGAGATTCCACCTGTGCTTCGTTTCTATGAATGGGAGCCGGCGGGATTATCACTGGGACATTTTCAGAAAACAGTTGGAAGAATCGATGTTTCTGCCGCAAAGGAGAGGGGAATTGACATCGTCAGGCGTCCGACCGGGGGTCTCGCGGTATTGCATGACAAGGAGTTAACCTACTCTGTTATTATTAGTGAAAAACATAAAAAAATGTCGCCTTCTATCATTGAATCTTATCGGGTCTTGTCCCAAGGGTTGTTAGAAGGTTATCGATTACTTGGTATTTCAGCTGAATTAGCGATACCGGATGCCCCGATAGGGAAAACGGGGACAGCTGTTTGTTTTGAGGAAGCATCATGGTATGAATTAGAAATTGGCGGGAAAAAGGCTGCAGGAAGTGCCCAAACCCGACAAAAAGGGGTCATTTTACAGCATGGCTCGATTCCAATGGAGATGGATGAAGATGCTTTATATAATCTATTTATCTTCCCTAATGAAAAAGTAAAGCTAAGAGCGAAAAACGCATTTAAAGACAAAGCTGTCTCGATTAATCAAATTTTGGGCAGAAAAGCAACACTGGAAGAGGTTAAAGACGCTTTTAAAAATGGCTTCAAAAAAGGGCTGAATATCGAATTAACTCCATATGAACCACCACAACAAATGATTGATGAAGCTCAAAGCCTAATGGCAGAAAAGTATGCAACAGATAGTTATACCTTTTATCGATAAGGAGTGTACATAGTGGTTAACAAAAATGATGAATACTTAAGAAAGCCTGAGTGGTTAAAAATTAAATTAAACACAAACAAAACCTATACCGGTTTGAAAAAAATGATGCGCGAAGAAAGATTGCATACCGTTTGTGAGGAAGCAAAATGTCCTAATATCCATGAGTGCTGGGCGGTACGAAAAACAGCAACCTTTATGATCCTTGGTGATCTTTGTACACGCGGCTGCCGCTTCTGTGCGGTGAAAACTGGGTTACCGACTGAATTAGATTGGGAAGAACCGGAACGTGTAGCTAGATCTGTTGAAGTAATGGGATTGCGCCATTGCGTTATTACCGCTGTTGCACGTGATGACCTTGCTGATGGAGGTGCGGCTATTTTTGCTGAAACGATTCGTGCAATTAGACGCCGTGTTCCATCTTGTACGGTAGAAGTGCTGCCTTCAGATATGAAAGGTGATTACGAAAGCTTGAAAACATTAATGGATGCAAAACCGGATATTTTTAACCATAATATCGAAACAGTGGAGCGATTAACAAAACGAGTTCGTTCTAAAGCAACTTATCAACGTTCATTAGAACTTTTGAAAAGAGTAAAAGAAATTAGCCCGAATACACCAACAAAATCAAGTATTATGGTTGGACTTGGTGAAACGAAAGAGGAAATCATTCAAGCAATGGATGACCTACTGGCACATAATGTAGATATTATGACAATCGGTCAATATTTACAGCCTACTAAGAAACATCTTAAAGTTGAACGCTATGTACACCCAGATGAATTTGCAGAATTAAAGGAAATTGCCTTGCAAAAAGGTTTCAAACATTGTGAGGCAGGTCCACTCGTTCGTTCAAGCTATCATGCAGATGAGCAAGTGAACAAAGCTGCACGTTTAAGACAAATGCAGGGAGAAAACTTAGAGCCTGATCTGGTAATTAGCCAGTATAAATCACAGTTTTCAAATTGACGGAAAAAAATCGAATGGTTTTACCATTCGATTTTTCATTGTGCGCCCGGCATGGGTGTAGTCTCTAGGGTGAAAGTCCCGAACTGTGAAGGCAGAAGTAGCAGTTAGCTTAACGCAAGGGTGTCCGTGGTGACGCGGAATCTGAAGGAAGCGAGCGGCAAACTTCCGGTCTGAGGAACACGAACTTCATACAAGGCTAGGTATCATTGGATGAGTTTGCAATACAAAACAAAGTCCTTTCTGCCGAAGGTGATACAAAGTAAATGAAGCAGATAGATGGAAGGAAAGATTGCACTCTTACCCGGGGAGGTCTGGTTGATACGCCAAGTACACTTGGTAACCTATCTAGTAATGGATAGCTGAACAATCAGAAGTCAGCCGAAGTCGTAGTACTTGGTTTGCTCGAGAGAATCAAGGAAGGACTGAACCATTTTAGGAGAACAAACACTCGGCAAACGGTTCTTTATGTATGAAAGCAGAAAATTCTTACGGAACCTACCTGAAAGGAAGAAATGGTGAATTCCATGGGGGACTTCGGGAGGGCTTAGTAAAGAACCCACTTAATGAGAATGTATTGTTCACGTAGAAAGGATAAATCTCAATGTTAATGGAACGAATGCTGTCACGGGAAAATCTTTTATTGGCATTAAAGCGAGTAGAAAAGAACAAAGGAAGTCATGGAGTAGACAATATGTCCGTAAAAGACCTACGAAGACATATTCTCGAAACGTGGGATACACTTAAAACATCCTTAATGGAGGGTACTTATCAACCTTCTCCTGTCCGTCGGGTTGAAATCCCAAAACCGAACGGTGGAGTAAGGTTATTAGGTATCCCAACCGTGACAGACCGTTTCATCCAACAGGCGATTACTCAGATTTTAACCCCTATCTTCGACCCGACTTTTTCAACACAGAGCTATGGTTTTCGACCAAACAAACGAGGTCATGACGGTGTTAGACAAGCGAAGAAATATATCGAAGAGGGATACCGATGGGTAGTCGACATGGACTTGGAGAAATTCTTTGATAAAGTCAATCATGATAGATTAATGCGGACTCTATCCAAAAGGATTCAAGACAGAACGCTCCTATCACTAATTCGGAAGTATCTACAGTCTGGCATTATGATTAATGGAGTCATAACGAAATCCGAGGAGGGTACGCCCCAAGGTGGACCATTAAGTCCTTTACTCTCCAATATCGTTCTAGATGAACTAGACAAAGAGTTAGAAAAGAGAGGGCACAAGTTTGTCCGATACGCAGATGATTGTAATATCTACGTAAAATCGAGAAGAGCCGGAGAGCGAGTAATGGACTCGATTACTACTTTCATTGAATTTACTCTAAAACTAAAGGTGAATCGAGAAAAGTCAGCTGTAGACAGACCTTGGAAAAGAAAGTTTTTAGGTTTTAGCTTCACATTTCATAAGAAACCGAAGGTGCGGATGTCAAACCAAAGTATTCAACGTGTCAAGAAACGGATACGAGAATTAACTTCAAGGTCAAAACCAATTCCAATGGATTATAGAATAGAGAAGCTGAATCAATATTTGATTGGCTGGTGCGGATATTATGCATTAGCAGATACACCCACTATTTTCAAAGAATTAGACGAATGGATTAGAAGGCGTCTCAGAATGTGCCAATGGAAAGAATGGAAGAAACCAAAAACCAAAGTAAGAAAACTCATTGGATTAGGGATTCCAAAAGAGAAGGCATACGAATGGGGAAACTCTAGAAAGAAATATTGGAGAATAGCCAGAAGCCCAATCCTACAGAAAACCCTCACAAACTCCTATTGGGAGATGCGAGGGCTGAAGAGTCTTTATGTGAGATATTCTCAACTACGTCAGACATAAATGGAACCGCCGTATACGGAACCGTACGTACGGTGGTGTGAGAGGTCGGGGGTTAGTCACCTCCTCCTACTCGATTTAATAAAAAGTATTTCGAAATTCGTAATTTTAGCTTGACAAATCTTTTGAAGGTATGTAAAATTCAATACATTGTGTTAGTACTTACAAATATTAATCTACTAATCTATTGTAATTATTCAAATCATGGAAAAATGCATTCCCGCTTCTTGGCGGGTATTTTAAATGCATTCCTCAAACATTATCATTTGCTGGTTCTTATCAACCTTATTATTATGTAACCCAAACTCATCTTAGAAAATGGAATTTTATTTTAAAACATAGCAATACCTGGTGAATTTACAGCAATGACACTAACTCAACTTATAAGAGTAAAAAAATATACAACATCAAGGAGGAACAGAAACAAAAATGAATACGACAAAAATGAATAGTTCGGTTCGAACAGGTCCCATTTTTACTGTGATGCTAATTGGAGCTGTGATTGCCTTTTTGAATCAGACGTTAATCAATGTTGCTTTGCCACAGATGATGAATAGACTTCATATTTCTGCGACAACAGCTGACTGGTTAACTACTATTTTTATGCTTGTAAACGGAATTGTTATCCCTATTACGGCTTATTTAATGAACCGTTTTACAACAAGACAGCTTTATCTTACCTCTATGGGTTTATTTGCAATAGGTACATTAATCTGCGGCATTGCTCCGAATTTTTCTGTTATTTTAATCGGAAGAGTAGTGCAGGCTGTTGGTGCAGGAATTTTATTTCCATTAATTACGAATGTGATTTTTATTTTATTTCCACCTGAGCGCCGTGGCTTTGCAATGGGTCTATTTGGTGTAGCAATGAACTTTGCTCCTGCTGTCGGTCCTACATTATCCGGGTGGATTGTCCAAAGTCATTCATGGAGAGTTTTATTCTTTATCATATTTCCATTCGCGCTCTTGAACTTTATCATTGCGATTTTTCTTATGAAAAATGTTTCAGAAACGAGTCGCCCGAAATTGGATGTTATAGGTGTAATCTTATCCACCATTGGGTTTGGCGGAATTTTATATGGATTTGCAACAGCAGGTACAAATGGCTGGGGTGGAGCCGATGTCATAAGCATGTTCATTATTGGCGGTATCAGCTTAATTTTGTTTGTATGGAGACAATGGGTGGTCGAAGAACCTATCCTGGAATTTCGAATTTTCCGCTATAAAATTTTCTCGCTTACTACCGTTATTAACGTTGTCGTAACAATGGCAATGTACTCCGGTATGATACTAATGCCGATCTATATGCAAAATGTACGTGGATTTTCACCGCTCTTGTCTGGACTTATGCTTTTGCCTGGCGGAATTGTGATGGGAATTATGTCGCCGATTACCGGAAAATTATTTGATAAATATGGTGCGAAATGGTTAACGGTTATCGGTCTCGCAATTACGATATTAACCACTTTTGCTCTTACAAGGCTGGAAGTAACCACGACATTCACCTATATTGTAACGGTGTATACGATAAGAATGCTGGGAATGTCATTAGTGATGATGCCAATCTTTACGGCTGGTTTAAATGAATTATCATCCAATTTAAATAAGTTTGGTACGGCAATGGTTAATACACTTAGAATGATTGCCGGAGCAGTCGGGATGGCATTCTTCGTCTCTATTATGACGAATAAAGGTGCTAGTCATATGAAAGATATTATGATACAAGAACATATTTTGAAATCGGATAAAGTACATTTTTTACTTGCAGAGCATCAAGGTATGGTCATGGGAATTAATGATGCCTTTATGGTAGCGACCGCCTTATCCATTGTTGCGTTTCTTCTATCCTTTTTTATCCGGAGAACAACCCCTCAGAAGGATACGATTTCTAATCGGGTAAGAAAGCCAAGAAGGAAAATAGTCGGAGTTCAATAATCATTGAAAAGTCATTGCCGGTTTTGAAATTAATCAACATCATACGAATAAAGCCTACCCCATCTTTGATGAGAGGTAGGCTTTTGTTTTCCTATAAGATAACTTTTTCTTATGTTAAAACATTAAAAATCGAACATTTTCATAAAGTACCTTCTGTCTTATAGTAAAAATATAGTAACGAAGAAAGGCCGGAGGGGATAAAGAATGGAGCAAACAAAAAAGGATGTCAGGCAACAATTTGGGCAAAGTGCGCAGTCCTATGTGGAAAGTAAACAGCATAAAGATGGGAATGATCTTCAGAAGCTAGTAGGAATGGCAAGCATTACGGGTAAGGAAGAACTGCTTGATATTGCAACAGGCGGGGGGCATACGGCTAATGCATTTGCATCCCGTGTGAGAAGTGTAACGGCACTTGATTTAACAAAGGAAATGCTAGCTGCTGCTGAAAAATTTATAAAAGGCAATGGGCATCATAATGTTCAGTTCATGGAAGGGGATGCTGAGAAATTACCATTTGCGAATGAAACTTTTGATATTGTAACTTGCCGAATTGCACCGCATCATTTTCCGAATATCCGTGATTTTCTTTCAGAGGTTAATAGGGTATTAAAAAACAATGGTCAATTCTTACTGGACGATAATGTTGCACCAGAGGAAAAAGCTTTTGATGAATTTTATAATACGATAGAAAAAATACGTGATTACAGCCATTTTCGTGCCTGGAAAAAATCAGAGTGGATTCAGATGCTAGAAGATAACGGTTTTGAAGTAGGAGAGTGGCACCGCTTTGAGAAAGTGTTTATTTTTGAACCATGGTGCAACCGAATGAATTTATCAGATAAAGAAAAAGAGCATTTAAATTCATTTATATTAAATGCTTCCGAAGAGATAAAGGCTAAATTTGCTATAAAAGTGGAAAATAGTCGTGTTGTTTCATTCAAAGGGGAAGCAATTGTTTTGAAAGCTTTAAAAAATTAAATATTATCCTACCGGTGCATTCATATTTTGTTGCACCGGTTTTTTTGGGGGCATTGGTAAAAAAGTTTGGAAAGGATCGTTCAAGCTTGCTTAAAATGAAAAAGAAAAAAAAGAGTTGACGCAAGCTAATGTATCATCTACAATATAAAAACGTAATCATTACGATTTGAATTATAGTTATGTATATTAAGTGAAATTCATACATATTAATGGTGGAAAGTTTAAAAGTAGATTGTAAATCGTAATGAATTCGTTTTGGATTGCTTGGAATATTCAAGAAGACAAATAGGATATATTATTTTTGTTCACTAAATCGTAATCATTACATTTTAAAAAGGAGGAAACATAATGAGTAAAATACCAGTAACAGTATTAAGCGGATATTTAGGGGCAGGAAAGACAACTATTTTGAATCATATTTTGCAAAACCGAGAGAACTTGAAAGTGGCTGTCATTGTCAATGACATGAGTGAAATTAATATTGATGCAGAACTCATAAAGCAAGGAGGGGGACTTCACCGAACAGAAGAAAAGCTTGTTGAATTATCAAATGGCTGCATTTGCTGTACATTAAGAGAAGATCTATTGATTGAAGTGGAAAAATTGGCGAGAAATGGGGAAGTCGATTATATTGTGATTGAGTCAACGGGTATTAGTGAACCAGTACCTGTCGCTCAAACCTTTTCATACATAGATGAGGAATTAGGGATTGATTTAACAAATCTATGTAAATTAGATACAATGGTTACGGTTGTCGATGTTAATCGATTCTGGAAGGATTTCTCTTCAGGCGATTCATTATTGGATAGATTGCAAAATGTCAGCGAGGGTGACGAAAGAACAGTAGCTGATTTACTTATTGACCAAATTGAATTTTGCGATGTCCTTATCATGAATAAATGCGATTTACTTGAAAACGACCAGCTGGAACAATTAGAGCATTTCTTAAGAAAGCTTCAACCTGAGGCTAAACTACTTCGAATAGAACATGGAAAAATTAGTCCATCAGAAATACTAAATACCGGATTATTTGATTTTGAAAGAGCTAGCCAATCTGCTGGATGGTTAAAAGAATTGGAAGCAGAGGAACATATTCCAGAAACAGATGAATATGGGATCAGTTCATTCGTTTATCGAAGTAACATTCCATTTCATTCTGAGCGATTTTGCACTTGGATAGAGAATCTTCCTGCTGAAATTGTCAGATCAAAAGGAATTGTATGGTGTGCTACAAGAAACGACGTTGCGCTGTTGTTATCACAAGCCGGACCATCCATTGAACTTAGTCCGGTTGCGTATTGGATTGCTTCACTTTCTGAAAAGGAACAATCTTATTATTTCGAAAGCGAGCCTGAACTTTTACAGGAATGGGATTCGCAATATGGTGATCGAAAAACAGAGCTTGTGTTTATCGGAATTGACATGAATCAAGAAGAAATCCTAGCATCTCTGGATCAATGTTTACTTACAGAGGAGGAAATAAAACAGGATTGGACTAAATTGGTAGATCCATTTTCATGGATAATAACGGAGCAGATGTAATGATATGCTTGAAAGTGAAAATAATAGTTGGTATAAATCGGAATGATTACATTTTTAAAATATCATGATAGAATGGAGAATAGTAATGCGTTATTTAAAAAATGTTAAAGTGTTAGTGCTTCTTTGTACATTTATTCTTTTGCTCGCAGGATGTGCCAATAGCGGAGACACGAATAAGGCAAAAGACAATGGAAATAAGAAAATGAAGGTAGTTACGACTTTTTATCCAATGTATGAATTTACAAAGAAAGTTGCCGGGGATAAGGCGGATGTACAACTTTTAATCCCGGCGAACGTTGAACCGCATGATTGGGAGCCAACACCAAAGGATGTAGCAAACATTCAAAATGCAAAGCTTCTAGTATATAACAGTGATTCTTTGGAAACATGGGTCCCAAATATAAAGAATAGCTTAGGAAATAATGGTCCGACGTTTGTTGCTGCCAGTAATGGAATCTCCTTAATGAAGGGTGTTGGGGATGAGGAATCAAAAGGCGGCAGCCAAATGGACCCGCATGTATGGTTAAGCCCTGCGCTTGCTGGGCAAGAAGTGAAAACCATTACGCAAGCATTAGTAAAAGCAGATCCTAAAAATCAAAGCTATTATGAAAAAAATAGTAATGAATATTTAAATAAATTGAATAAACTTGATAATAAATTTCGTACGGAATTAAAAGATGTAAAGAGAAATGAAATTATCACACAACATGCAGCATTCGGCTACCTTGCCAAAGAGTATCATCTGAAGCAGGTTCCAATTGCAGGGCTGTCTCCAGATCAAGAACCTAGCCCGGCAAAGCTGGCGGAGCTGAAAAAATTCGCTAAAAAGCATGATTTAAAAGTTATATATTATGAGGAATTGACTTCTCCAAAGGTTGCCGAAACACTTGCAAAAGAAATCGGGGCTAAGACTGAAGTGCTTAATACATTAGAAGGGTTAAGCAAAGAAGATCAGAAAAAAGGAATGGATTATATTTCTGTAATGGAAGAGAATTTAAAAAGCCTAAAACAAACGTTGAATGAGTAATAACTCTAATGAGAGATATTCACAGGCTTAGAATATAAATGTTGGTCAATCTACTTTTTCTTTTGCTGTTATTCGGCATTAAAACATATTCAGGTAGATTGACCAACAATATATTTTTTTACAGAGAAAATAGTTAATATTTCTTCCTGATGATAGATTTAAGTGTTATAGAAAGGATGCAAAAATATGAAACTAGCAGCATTAGATGATATTGTTTTTGGCTATTCTCATTTTCCAACATTAAATGGAATTTCATTTGAAATAGATTCAGGAGAATTTGTAGGGATAACAGGGGCTAATGGCGCCTCCAAATCGACTATGCTTAAATTGATGCTTGGATTAATTAAACCATGGTCTGGAAATGTATTTATAAGTAAAAAGAACAGCTCAGGAGATCCATTAAAAATTGGGTATGTGCCACAACAAATTGCCTCTTTTAATGTCGGTTTTCCTAGTACGGTTATTGAATTAGTTCGTTCTGGCAGATTTCAAGAAAAGAAGTGGTATCAACGACTAACGGAAAAAGACCATATATTAGTAGAAAATGCCTTGAAAATGGTGGGAATGTGGGAATTTAGGAATAAAAAAATTGGTGCCCTTTCTGGAGGGCAAAAGCAAAAAATTTGTATCGCAAGAGTTCTTGCTACAGAACCAGATTTATTAGTTTTAGATGAACCAACAACTGGAATGGATTATGAAAGTCGCCAAAGTTTTTACGAATTCATGCGCCATCAAGTAAAAAAACATAAAAGAACGGTTGTTATGGTAACACATGATGGGGAAGAAGCGGGTGCTAGCTTTGATAAAGTCATACATCTCGAGAAAGGAGAACACGGAGAATGGAAATGTTTAACCTTGAGTTCATGCAACGGGCATTTTGGGCAGGCGGACTCATTGCTATCATCGCACCTATAATAGGAATATTTCTTGTGTTAAGAAGACAGGCTTTGATGGCTGATACGTTATCGCATATTTCTTTAGCGGGTGTGGCGATTGGCTTTTTTATTCATTCCAATGTAACGTTTTCCAGTATGTTGATTGTTATTATTGGTGCCATCGGAATTGAATATATGCGCCGGTCTTATCATTCTTATTCCGAAGTTTCGATTGCTATTTTAATGGCGGCAGGTTTATCCTTTGCATTATTTTTAATGAGTGTAACGGATGGCGGGATGAGCCCAAATATAGAGCAGTATTTATTTGGATCGATCGTCACGATTAGTAGTGAGCAAGTAAATGTTTTAATAGGTGTAACATTCCTTGTGCTATTATATTTTCTTATTTTTAAGAGGCAATTATTTTTAATGACGTTTGATGAAGATACAGCCCATTCAAGTGGAGTGAATACGAATCTATTATCCTTATCGTTTAGCATCCTAACAGGTCTTGCGGTCTCCGTTATTATTCCAACTATTGGTGTTTTATTAGTTTCCGCCCTATTAGTGCTCCCGGCTTCCTTCGCGATTAAATTAGCGAAAGGTTTTAAGTATGTTTTTATCACTGCTATTCTCGTAGCTTTAGGTAGTGTTTTTATCGGATTAGTTTCTTCTTACCACCTTGGAACTCCTCCTGGCGCCACTATTACATTGCTTTTAGTTATCATCCTCTTATTAGGATTTAGCATTCAAAAAATAGCTACTTATATAATTAGAATGAGAAAACGAAGGAAGAATCCTTTAAAAAATATAGACTAGTCATCCATCTGACTAGTCTGTTTTTATGCCAATATCGTATACATACGGCTGAGCCGGTTCCTTATTTTTTCGACAGATTTAACAGATAAACTTACAATGAAACAGCCATTTTCATTTTCCTCCTCCTAGTTGAGAAATAGGATTGAATTATACAGCATATACATTATAAATCGTAATCATTTTGATTATTGTTCACCTACAAGCGTTACAAGAGAAACAATGACTTGAATCTTCTTTAAGAAATTTATCTATTAGATTCTAACAACAAAGTTACATTCATAGAATGCTAGTAATAGGAGGTAGACAAATGTTTGAAAAAAATCATAAACCAATCCATATTGTCGTTTTTTTGAGCAGGATATTTGTTGGTGTGATAATGGTTTTTTTATTTGTATTCTGTTTAGTCATTTCACCGTTGAGTCCTTCATCCGCATCCTTAAAACATTCTATGAGCAAGTCAGATATTTCAGGTTTGTTTGTCTATATGCTACAAAGTGAAAACCACTCGTTGTTTACGGGCAAGCATGTCAACGCTGATATTTCTCTATCTAAAGTTCTATTCACTCTAGTAACAAATATCAATCCCTCCAAGTCTATTACTCTACTTGGGAGCGAAATACCAGGATTAGATGTATACAATACGGAAATTGCAATTGCTGGAAAGGGGACAAACCTTACAAATCTTCCATTTGATCCTCCTCCTAAATCAGATGATGACATCACGAAGGAGCGGCAAATAGCTGATGAACAAAACGTAAATGATAAGGAGAATAACTCTGGAGGAAACAATCAACAAGGCCAAGATGATAAAAACAACTTGAAAAAGGCAGTATATATTTATCATACACATAGTTGGGAATCATTTTTACCGCTAATCAACGGTGCTAAAGTACCCGATGACGCAACAAGTACAAATAATAAAATTAACGTAGTAGCTGTAGGAACGAGACTAAGTCAAGACTTGATAAATAAAGGTATTGGTGTAGAACATGATACTAGTAATATGGGTGCAGAATTAAAGGGGAAAAATTGGAATTATAATAATTCATACTCCCTTTCGCGTGAGCATGTTCAGGAAGCGATGACAGGGGATCGTGACGTAAAGTTTTTAATAGATATTCATCGGGACTCGCAACGAAAGGCGATTACTACAACGACTATTAATGACAAAAAATATGCAAGAATAGATATCATTGTTGGAAAAGAAAATCAAAATTATAAAGAGAATTTAAATTATGCCAAGGAACTAAACTCTTTGTTAGAGAAGTTATATCCGGGTCTGAGTCGTGGAGTTTTTATTAAGAGCAAGAGTGATGGAAATGGGATTTATAACCAAGATCTTTCTAATCGTTCTATTTTGCTTGAGTTTGGTGGTGTCGATAATAATTTAGAAGAATTATATAATGCGGTGGATGCTTTTGCTAAAGTATTTAGTGAGTATTATTGGAAAGCGGAAGAAGTAAATGGCTAAACTTTCTCCTATTAATTATCAACTTGATTTGTATAAAAAAATAGCTCAGGTATTGTCCTAAGCTATTTTTTAATTGGAAAATCTCCCAATAACTTAATTACCATTTATTATTTCAAGATTAGATTTTATTTTAGATATATTGTTTTTAATAAAGGGAATAATTTGTTCGGGTAACTGATTTAAATGAAAAAACCGTGCTTCTTTTTCTTGATGGTTATTCTGGTTTATTTCTCCTTCGTATTCAGTACATAAGTACACGATCGCAACAGGATGATATTCATCGCCGCTTTCCAGGACACGATTGATTAATTCCTTACCTGAATATACACTTAATAATTTTAGCTTCAGTAATTTTACACCTATATCTTCTAGAACAATTCGTGACATACACTCTTCAACGGACTCATTTAACTGTAAAATCCCACTTGGTATGTTCCAAGTTCCGCCTGCGTTTCGAGTCAATAATACTTCTCCTTGTTTATTAAGAATAGCTACACATGGGCGTACAACAATTAATGGAGAATTTCCAATCATTTTTCTTATATCTTCACAATAATCCATCATATCCCACCTTAAACGTATTTCTTTCATAAAACGCTGTCTTTTAATAAATGATGATGTGCTAAATTCATTTAAGTACGCTCTTTAATTTATCTTATATTAAAACCTATTCCGTTTACTAGGACATTCAAAAAATGTTTATAAATTCAATTTTGAATTTTTATAAAATTTAAAACCAACATGGTATAATTGACTTATATTAGAAAATAAGGGGTCCAATATGAAAAAGACGGGGCGTATTACACTTATTTGCATTTCTTTCTTGTTTTCAATTGTCGAATATTTTTTTTCTAGCGATGGTCTTTTATTAGCAATAATCGATTTTACCGTTGCTGCAATCATTGCATGGTTTGTTGGGTGGCAGCTTGATAAAGTAAGGTTATTTGCAAAGGAGAAAAAGGAAAGTGAGGAGAATTATAAACAGTTAATTGAACTGTTTCCTAAATCGGTCATTATTCACCGAAACTACGACATTCTTTATGTTAATAAATCTGCCTTAAAATTAGTAGGTGCCCTTCAGATGGAAGAATTAGTCGGAAAGTCCATTTTCGATTTTA
Organism: Margalitia sp. FSL K6-0131; assembly: GCF_038008735.1. Classification (NCBI taxonomy): domain Bacteria; kingdom Bacillati; phylum Bacillota; class Bacilli; order Caryophanales; family Bacillaceae; genus Heyndrickxia; species Margalitia sp. FSL K6-0131. The sequence goes on along the minus strand of NZ_JBBOZS010000001.1, from coordinate 4,672,385 downwards.
TTGATGAAGAGAAAAAAGAGCAGATACAAGAAAGGTTGGATTATTTACATAAAACAACAGAGCCTATTTCAGTCACAAATCTGAAATTAAAACTTTTAGACGGGAAGAATATTTATATTGAGTCAACATCCTTATCTATTGTTTATGAAGGAAGCTCTGCAGTATTATCCATTTGCAAGGATATTACCAGGAGCAAGGAACAAACCGAACAAATGCTTCAAAAATCAGAAAAGCTGGCACTTGTTGGACAAATGGCAGCAGGAATTGCACATGAAATCCGGAACCCTCTGACGTCTATTAAGGGTTTTATTCAGTTATTCCGGTCTAATACAGAGGAAAAAACGTATTATGATATTGTCCTTTCAGAGCTTGATAGAATTAATCACATTTTAGGGGAATTTCTTGTATTGGCAAAACCAACAGCAGTTGATTATAAAGAGGTTGATCTTCCGTTGATCCTAGATGATGTTGTGACTTTAATTAACACACAATCTATTTTGGCAAATATAGAAATTCAAACGGTGTACGCAGATCAATTGCCATACATTTTAGGAGAAGCAAATCAATTAAAACAAGTCTTTATTAATGTTTTGAAAAATTCTATTGAAGCGATGCCACATGGAGGAATTATTCAAATAAAGGCGGAAAAGAAGGATGATTCCCTGATCTCCATTTATTTTATCGATCAGGGGGTGGGAATACCGGAGGAACGTATCCCTTCGCTTGCAGAACCATTTTATACAACAAAGGAAAAGGGGACAGGCCTGGGATTAATGACCTGCTATAAAATCATTGAAGGGCATCGCGGCAATCTCCTTATTTCCAGCAAGGTTAACGTAGGAACGACAATTGAAATACGGCTTCCAGTTGCAACAGAAAAGCCAATTGCAATTTAGAATGCAAGGATAAGTATTTGAAACACAAATATAATCATAATTTAGATATGCAGCAGTCTATATAATGGAACGGAGGAAACCCAATGGAATTTTCATTCGATCATCTTGTCCATTTTGTTCAAAACCCACAAGAAGCGGTGGAAGAAATGAAAAGTATTGGACTTCATGCTTTTGTAGGAGGTAACCATGAAAAATGGGGGACCTATAACTCTTTAGCTTATTTCGGGTTAAGCTATATTGAATTTTTGGGGATAAGGGATCGTGTTAAAGCGGAAGAAGCGGCGCTCCATCATGATCTTACTAATCAAGCTATTAATCTTTTACCGACTATTCAAGGGTTTAATAGAATCGCTCTGCGAACAAATCAGATAGAGGAGGTTGCTGAGAAGGCGCGCATACTTGGTTTTAACATAGATGGGCCAGTTGAAGGGACGAGAACAAGAGATGATGGTGTAACTATCAGATGGAAAATGCTTTTTATTAAGCATGAGCAAACGGAATTGCCTTTCCCTTTTATCATTCAATGGGATCAGAGTGATGAGGAGCGTCGGCTGGATTTAAAAGAAAAAATAAATGGACATTCTATTGGTAGAGTGAAAATACAGGATTTGGTGTTTGCTGTCTGGGATCTGGAAAGGCAAACAGAAAAATGGAGCCGTTTTTTTGGATTAAAGAAAAGCTCCCCTTATGTAGATGAGGAGCTAAAAGCGACCTGTATTCAGCTTTCCTTAGGGGGAGGAAATCTCACGTTCGCCTCTCCTTCAGGTGATGGTTTTCTTTCTGATTATTTGAATCAACGTGGAGAAGGGCCGTTTTTGCTAAGGCTACAAGGAGAGCAGTCTATTCCGGCACAAAAGATTCTAGGTTCATATTTTCAAGTAATAGGGCAGGGATAAAAAACAAATTTGTCTTCGATCTTAAAAAATAGCGGACAGAGATTCCGCTATTTTTATTAAATGGTCCTAATTTAAGAGCTAACCGGACACAGAATCCGTTAATCACGCAAAAACACAAGAAAATGATTGCTTTTTTGTAATATAACGGAACCTGTGTCCGCAAACATTAGGATTTACCCCATTCTGTCACAAATAACGGAACTAGTGTCTGCCATTATTAGTCCGTAACTACTATAAGCTGTAGATCTGGCTGACCGTCTACTTTAGGTGCTCTGCACTACACTATTATGTCGATGTCGGCATTGCAGTATGCTGGAATTCGTAGAACATTTTCCTCGAAATTGCTAAATAGCCTTTTGAATTTGGATGAACACCATCAGGGCTAAGGTATTGTAAATGCTTATCATTGATAACTTTAGATGTTTCCACTACGATTGATGAATGGATTTGATCGGCTGCTTTATAAATATTAATATTCCACTTTGGCAGTAATTTATTAGCCAATCCGTAAAACTGATTGTTTGGATTAAGTGGATTATATAATTCCAAATAGACTAATGTTGCTTTTGGATTTAGCCTATTGATGTGCGTCGTTATTTGCATTAGGTTATTTTCAAAATCGTTTTGCAGTGTACGGAAAGATTGAATCGTTTGATAAATATTTTTTTGCTTAGCCAATCGAAGAATATCATTTCCCCCCACATTAACGGTAATAATATCTGCACCTTTTATTTCGTTATCAAACTTTCCCTGCTGGATAAGGTCATTAAGCTCCGTACTTGTAATGCCAGGAATGCCTTCATTGCTTGAAATAACCGTTTTTCCAGTAGCATGTTTTAATTCATTTGAAAACTGTGTAATGAAATCTTCCTGTTGATTTGCGCCAATTCCTTTAATCACCGAATCTCCAATAGCTAAATGATGAATTTTATGTGCTTTCATTTTAGCAAAGTATTGTAAATAGGAAGTTTCCTTATGATGTTGTTTTTTTGCAGACATTGCATGTGCTCTTTGCAATTTGTTTATTTGATATTGTGGGTAGTAATACCAAGCAGCTCCGACTCCTGCAACGATAATAAATAAAATAAGTATATATTTAATCCATTTCATGTTGCTTCTCTCCTTATATTTTTACATTATAACAAGTTAGGCATCATTTCATTCTGAAAATAAATCCAATATGTTTTCAACCTCGGAAAATTTTTTAAAAAAACTGCGATATACATAAAATCAATTCGTCTAATGTAATTAAAGGTAGCTTAAACTTCGTTGTTTATATAAAAAAAATCCGTATTTAAGGTTGTAGCCTTTTTAAGAAAAAATGCCCCGAAACTAAAAATAATATAGGATTTAAAGCAATTAACGAAAACAACCTAATTAGAAGACCGATATCGGAGGGTGAGAATGTGGATAGTAAAAAAATCATTTCCGATTGGTTTCATCAGTATAGCGACGATATATATCAATTTTTCCTTTACCGGATTCGGCCGAGTGATGTGGAAGATCTAGTTCAAGAAGTATTTATTCGAGCGATAAAAGGCTTGCAATCTTTTCAAGGAAATTCAAGTCCGAAGACTTGGCTTTTCAGCATTGCTCGTAATGTGGCAATTGATGAAATCAGGAAAAGAAAACGAAATAAATGGAGGGAGCCACTTGCTAATCAGGTGAATATAGAGCCGATTGATCACCTCACACCAGATTTCTTTCTGGAATTAAATGAGGAAAATAAGCTTTTATATAAATCGATTCAATCCTTAAAAGAAAATTATCGTGACATCTTAATCCTTAGGGGAATCAATGAGCTAACGACAGAGGAAGCTGCTGTAATATTGAACTGGAGTGATAACAAGGTTCGCTCCACTTATCATCGTGCAAAAAAAGCTTTACAAAGGCAGTTAGGAGGGACAGATAGATGAACCATCCAAACGAAGATTTGATAGAAGATAAGCTGAAAAATTTGCCTAAACCAAAATTAAATACGGAAGTGAAAAACAACATTTACTTTTCCTTGATGAGGGATGATCTCTATAAAAAGAAAGAGCCTGCTTTTTATACAAAGAAGATCGTCTTATCTCTGGTTGGGGTGTTTGCTTTAGTTATTTTCAGTTTCACTGTGGCGAGCAGTATGATAAAAAACAGCAATAATACCAACACCAGCTCCTTTTCTTTATCCATTGATCATAAGAATAAGGTCGATATAAAAAAACTTATTCCGTACAGAGAAAGTTATGTTGGTGATAGCAGCGCCGTAGTGGGAATTCTCCAGCAATTGCCTGGCAATCAGTATATAAAAGGTGGAGTTTCCCTAAGTACGAAAAAAGAACCGTACGGAATCCATGTTCATTACATTTCGAATGAAAAGTATTGGAGCAGGGATAACACCGAAAGAATTTTTCTTTATAACGCAACCACTTTATTTATTCTGATAAAAAATGTCGATGAGGTTTCATTTGATGTTAATACAAAAGAGGGTACACAATCCTTCCATACAACCAGAAAAGAACTAGGAAGCTTTTACGGTGTAACATTACGGGAATTATCTAAGAATCAACGGCAATGGGAAAATCTATTAAACTACACTTTTACCGATAAGGAAAAAGTGCAAAGCTTCTATGACAAACAAATTTTTCATAATGTAGATTGGACATTAAGCCCAACGTTCAAATCAGATAATAGTACAACGATGATTGGAAAAAAAGGAAAGTTAGGCATAATGAAATCTGACTTTACTGCTAGCCACCCTGGTAAATATTTGTGGGGTTTTTGGGGAGATAAAAACGAATTACAAGGTCCGGTAAAAATAATTGGAATGAAAAAGGATTCGGGGAATGTAACAAAGATTTTTTCGACCAATCAGCTAATAGGTCCTATACATGGAGCAGACCAGCATATCCCTTGTGATATGTACTTTCCTAGCTCAGGAGTTTGGTGCCTATATGTATATTTAAATAATAAGCCATTTGATTATATTGTTATAAAGGTGCATTAAGTCGGATAGTGAGAACATTATCCGACTTCCTTTTTACCCACCACTCATCAGGAAATATATGCTAAAATATGAATATATCGACTAAAAGTGGGTGTGAGTAATGGGAGAAGAAGTTTTAAGTATACGTGATTTACGAAAAAATTACGGATCAAAAGAAGTATTACAGGGAATTAATCTCACCGTTGAACGAGGAGAGATTATTGGATATATAGGGCCAAATGGTGCTGGAAAAAGTACGACGGTAAAACTCTTGTTGGGCATTGAAGAGGGATATTCCGGTGAAATTAAGATTTTTGGAAGGGATATATCTGATGGAAATATAGATTACAAGAGAAGAATTGGATATGTGCCTGAAATTGCGGAAGTATATGATAATTTAACAGGACAGGAGTATTTAACTTTTATCGGTGAGCTTTATGGGCTGGATTGTGACCTTGCAGATTATAAGGCTAAAAGTTTAATGGAATTATTCGGTGTAGGCGAAGTGTACCATTCTCGAATTGCCTCATACTCAAAAGGAATGCGGCAAAAACTTCTTATTATTTCAAGCATGCTGCATAATCCGGATATTTTATTTTTAGATGAACCGATTAATGGCTTAGACGCTAATAGTGTCATGATATTCAAGGAAATATTATCTCAGTTGGCTGCACAGGGAAAGACAATCTTTTATTCCTCCCATATCATGGATGTGGTGGAGAAGATCAGCAGCCGAATTATTCTGCTTCATGGTGGGAAAATTGCTGCGGATGGCAGCTTTGCGGAGCTGAAGGATCAAAATATGGAAGGAACGTTGGAGGAAATCTTTAATCAGCTAACTGATTTTCATGAACATAAGGATATTGGTACGAGATTTGTCTCTGTCGTACAAGAGGTGTAGAGATGAGGGATATTAGAACATTAAAGTTTTTAGACAAATTTAGCGGTCTATTCCAAAAGTTTGGTGTCGATTATCCCGCCATGAGAAAAATACTGCAAGTCAAACTTATCATGGATCAGAGAAGGGTACCGACCATCTTTAGCCAAGGGGCGCAAAGTAAGAAAAAGAAAGCGGGAGACGATGGAAATGGGTTTTTAAAATCCCTTTGGTTGTATGCCTTTTTTGGACTACTCACAATCCCGTTTATTGTTCTCGGCGAAAATTATCTTTTTCAAATGAGTATTATTTTTGGCTTTGTTATGTTTATCGTCATGACATCGATGATCTCCGATTTTTCTTCTGTTTTACTCGATATTCGCGATAAGAATATTTTACATACAAGGCCAATTGATAAGAAAACAATCAGTGCAGCCAAGATGATGCATGTATTCATTTACTTGTTCTATTTAACAGGATCTATCGTTGCAATTCCATTGATTGTAGGACTTTTTAGACATGGGATTATCTTTTTCTTACTATCTATTATTCTTATCATATTAATGGAAGCATTCATACTAGTAATAACGGCATTGATTTACATGTTAATTTTAAAATTCTTTGATGGGGAAAAATTGAAGGATATTATAAATTACGTCCAAATTGGGTTATCATTTTCCATTATGATTGGCTATCAAGTGCTGGGAAGATCATTCGAGTTTATCAATTTTCATGTGGTACTCACTCCAAAATGGTGGCAGGTGTTTATTATCCCGATGTGGTTTGGAGCACCATATGAACTGATTTTAAACGGACATTTTGATTCTTTTTACGTGCTATTCTCTATTCTGGCTATTGTTGTTCCAATTATCGCCTTTTTCATCTATTTGCGGTTAGTCCCGGCTTTTGAGAAAAATCTGCAAAAGCTTGCCACGCATAGTGTGAAAAAAGAAAAGAAACGAAGCAAATTAGAAAGCAGCTTCATCAAAATGATATGTTCAGGAAAAGAAGAACAGGCATTTTTCCGCTTTGCCAGCCTGATGATGAAAAATGAAAGGGATTTTAAGCTGAAGGTCTATCCATCATTAGGGTTCGCGATCATTTTGCCTTTTATATTTTTGTTTAATAGTCTTAGAGACGGCGGATTTTCCAGTATCTCCTCTGGAAAAGGATACTTAACAATTTATTCTACGATGATCATTATTCCAAGTGTCATCACCATGCTTAAGTTTTCTGGAAAATATAAAGGTGCATGGATATATAAAGCATTACCTCTTGACCATCTATCCCCATTATTTAAGGGAACATTGAAGGCGTTCTTGGTACGTCTCTACCTCCCATTGTATTTGGTACTTTGTCTTTTATTTATCGCCATTTTTGGGGTAAGGGTCATCCCAGACCTTATTCTGGTATTTTTAATTTCCGCTTTTTATTCGATTATTTGTTTTATCATCCTGAAAAAAGTCATTCCATTTTCGGAAAGCTTTGAATCGGTTGGGCAAACAGAAAGTTGGAAAATCTTTGTTTTGATGATCCCAATTGCCATTTTTGCCGTGCTGCACTATTTAAGCACCTTGGCAAGCTTTGGTGTGTATATCTACATTTTTATTATGTTGGTTGCAAACCTTTTTCTTTGGAAGAAAAGGATACGTGCCTAACCATTTTTTGGTGGCACGTTTATTTTCATGCAATAATCCAATAAGTTATTCCAAAAATGATTGCTGCAACAGAGGTTAATATTAAAATGGATAGCAGATACCCATTAAACTAGGCTTAGATATTAGGGACTGTATTTCCTGCGGTACTTTTTTATAAAAAATAAATATGAATTTTACATTGCAAATGTTCAACATTATAATGTAAATGGATAAAAATATAAAATTAGGAAGGAGAATAACAACTGAAAAAGTATCTCATTTCTATTTTGCTCGTTGTAACGGTTGTCTTGTCTGGATGTGGAGGTGCAGTAAATGTTCCTATGTCACAAATGGAACATAAGGGCATGAGTTCGATGCAAGGGAAAGTGACACCGACGGAAGCTGATTGGACAACCCCTAAGGAAATTAAACCAAATCAAGATTTCCCTATTTCTATTTTAATTAAGGATAAGAAAGGGAAACCAATACCGAAATTCGATGTAGTTCATGAAAAATTAATGCATATGATTATTGTAAGTAAAGACCTATCTTATTTTTCCCATATTCACCCCGAGTATAAAGGGAATGGTGAATTTGATATCAAGACCTCCCTTCCAGCAGCTGGTGACTATAATATCATTACAGAGTTTACCCCAAAAGGCTCGGAGGATAATGGTCTGCAAAGACATTGGATTCATGTGGAGGGAGATGCTCCCGCCCAAGAATCGATTGCACCGGACAAGCATATGACAAAAGTGATTGATGGGAAAAAAGTGACCCTTTCCTTTGATCATATTATGGCAGGCATGGACTTAGATATGAAGTTTACTATTCGTGATGCCAAAACAAATAAGCCAATCACCAACTTAGAGCCTTATATGGGTGCAATGGGTCATGCGGTTGCGATAAGCAAAGATTTAAAAGAATATCTACACATCCATCCAATGCCGTCAAAAGAACATGGTCCAGATGTAACATTTATGGTCTATTTCCCGAAAAAAGGTGTCTACAAAATCTGGGGACAATTTCAATATGAAGGAAAAGTGTTTGTAGCTCCATTTGTAGTGAAAGTGGATATGTAAAGAAAGAAGCTATGCTTAATAGGGTATAGCTTTTTTTGATGAGGAAATTTGCTACGAACGTGATATGCCTAAAAAACAGAGTTACGCGTAAAAACTTTAAAAACGTGCCCAGTATCAAGGTCAAGCATAGAAAATGGGAATAATAGTGATCGAATCGTACCCAAATCCGTGACAGCGAGGAGAAGAAAAGTGGCAGTTTGGTGAAGGCAATAGGAATCCAGTAGAAAATCGTACAGGAATAGGGTGTATTTGATACCTGAAAACCTTCCCACGTTCATCTTATGGTAACAAATCCTGCTCTGCCTTACTGTATTCGTCACTATTTCGTCTGAAAAAATACAACATTTTTTCACAAATAGTCACATATAATAGGTTGATATTCCAATTGGAAACAAGTAGTGTATAGGAAGAACCGATATAGGAGGTTTTTAAATGTTACCCGCAGAAAGACAACAGCAAATATTAACATGGCTGGAGAAGGAAAAAACAGTTACAGTGTCTGAACTTAGTAAAAGGCTTGATGTATCGGAAATGACGATCTATCGAGATATTAAGCCGCTAATTGATCAAAATAAAATATTAAAGACATCTCGTGGTATTTCATTTATTCAAACATCACCCATCCTCTCGCAAAATTGTACATACTGTTATAAAGATGCGAACACCAGACATAGTGTGCAATTAATTAAAATAGATCAAACTATTGAACATAACTGTTGTCCACACTGTGGTCTACTTCGGTACGCGGATATTGAAGATCAGGTTTCACAAATCATTTGTAAGGACTTTTTAAGCGGGACAACCATTAGTGCAAAAATCGCCTATTACCTAATCGGTGCTGATTTTCATATGAATTGCTGCAAACCGCAAGCCATTGTATTTGAATCTTACAAACAAATAGAACAGTTTCAAAAGGGCTTTGGAGGTTCCATTTTTACCTTTGAAGAGGCAATTTCGGAATTGAAAAGACGGATGAAGAATCCGCATTCGGATCATTGTTCTTCATAAGTTGGAATAAGATTGGGGGGAACAATTGATGAAAATAAATAAATTTTTTACTTGGTTCTTATTTGTATTAATCCTATTAATATCTTTACCACATACATCATCTGCACATGCCTATATTGTTAAATCCACGCCTGCAGAAGACGAAGTGTTGGAAAAATCACCTTCAAAAGTCAGTATTCAATTTGATGAGGAAATCCAGCCTGCATTTCGGTCACTAAAGGTATTGGATCAAACGGGTAAAAGAGTGGATCGGAACGATGCCCATATCAATAAAAAGAACAAAACGATTCTTGAAGGAAATTTGAAATCCAACTTAGGGGACGGTACATACACCATTCAATGGAATATTATTTCAAGTGATGGACATCCCGTTAATGGAACAATACCATTCCAAATTGGCAATGCGGGAAAAAGTGTCGGGCAAGCTGCCGCTGCTACATCCGGTTATACGCCACATGCGGATATGATCGTCATTCGCTGGTTATTTTATATTAGTTGTTCATTATTTGTCGGTGTTCTCTTTTTCTCTTTATTTGTTTATAAGGGAAAATCATTGTACTTTTCCAACAAAGTCTACCGAATTTTGCGTTATTCTATCTGGGGATTGTTCCTAAGTATTGTGCTAAGTCTTCCGCTTCAGACTACGATAGACTCCGGGTTATCATGGACAAACGCCATTCATTTTTCCTTGTTAATGGAAACCATTAAAGATACAAAATTTGGCCATATATGGCTGGTACAAATAGGACTAATGATTATTTTATCTTTCATTACCTATTTATTCATCCATTCTAAAGGAAAAAAACAAATGGCATATGCAGGAATCATAGCGCTGTTTGCCATCTTAGTTTCGAAATCCTTTATAGGACATGCAACGACCTTTAAATATCAATCAATTGGGATAACAATAGATTTTCTGCATATGGCTGCAGCAGCACTTTGGATAGGAAGTTTATTAGCGATTATTTTCCTTCTTCGAAAAAAAGAGGATGAAACATCTTATTGGTCCTCTATCCAACGATATTCGTATTGGGGTGCAGCATTTGTCGCCATTATCGTAGCAACGGGAATGTATGAAAGCTTTCAATTTATCCCGACATTTAATGCTCTTTTCCATACATCGTATGGTCAAATCATTATCGCGAAGATTGTTCTTTTATTATTCATGATAGGATTCGCACTTTTTAACTTTTTAAGAGGAAAAAGCAAAAAGAAAGCACTGGGACCATCCATATGGATTGAATTTGGTGTTGGTGTCATTGTCTTCATTCTTGCAGCGATCCTAACCAACTTACCGACAGGACTTGCTGCACCAGGGGATGTACAACAAACGACAGTCACAAAGGATGGATATTCCATCACTCTTCATATTACGCCAAATAAAATAGGTAAAAATGAGTTCAAGGTTGATATTCTTCGAAAAGGGAAACAGGTCCAAAATCTTGATCAAGTAACGTTATCTCTAATATGTCTTGATATGGATATGGGAGAAAATAAAGTCCAGTTCAATCGTAACGACCTGCAAGAGAACAAGCCGGTAACTGGAGTTCTAAGTATGGCAGGACGCTGGAAAATTCATGTTCACGGTTTAACGGAATCACTACAAAATATTGATGCAGACTTTACCATTACAGCGGGGAGTCAGTAAAGGAGAAAAGAAAATGAAAAAATTCATTAAAAATTTAACCAAAATCACTTTGCCAACAATCGCCGGCTTATTTTTATTCGCTGGCATAGCAAGTGCGCATGTTACGGTAAAACCAAATGTTTCTGCGCCAGGTGCTTGGGAAACTTATACGATTAAAATTCCGGTTGAAAAAGAAATTCCAACCACAAAAGTAACCTTGAAAATTCCAAATGGGGTAGAGTTCCAAGAATATCAGCCTGTACCAGAGTGGAAAGTTACAACAAAGAAAGACACGTCTGGAAAAGTAACAATGGTCACATGGGAAGCAACTGGAGATGGGATTCAACCTGGCCAATTTCAGCAATTCAACTTTGTTGCGAAAAACCCTGATAAAGAGGGAAGTGCAGCATGGGATGCTTATCAATATTATAAAGACGGATCAATTGTAGAGTGGACTGGAGATGAAAAATCCGACACACCACACTCCATTACATCTATTACAACAGCTCAACCAAATGAAAGTGCGGCAACTGCAAATAATCATCACGCTGACAATAAGGTAAAAGAAGACACTTCAAAAACAGAATCAGAAGAATCTAATTCAACACCAATTATTCTTTCTATTGTGGCTTTAGTTATTGCGGTAGTTGCTCTTATAGCATCACTTCGTAAAAAGAAATAATGAAAAAGAACGGCAATCAAATGGTTGATTGCCGTTTTATTGGTGCGCCCAGCATGGGTGCAGTCTATAGGGTGAAAGTCCCGAACTGTGAAGGCAGAAGTAGCAGTAGCTAAACGCAAGGGTGTCTGTGGTGACGCAGAATCTGAAGGAAGCGGGCGGCAAATCTCCGGTCTGAGGGACACGAACTTCATATAAGGCTAGGTATCATTGGATGAGTTTGCCAAACAAAACGAAGTCCTTTCTGCCAAAGATGATACAGAGTAAATGAAGCAGATAGATGGGGAGAAAGACTGTACTCTTACCTGGGGAGGTCTGGCTGAAATGCCGAGCACACTCGGTAACTTACTTTGTGAAGGGTAATTGAACAGCCAGAAGTCAGCAGAGGTCATAGTACCTGACTAGCTTAAGATGGTTAGGGAAGGACTGAACATTTAAGGAGAATATACACTAGGCGTTCATTGTTTATGATGATACAGACAATCCAATTGGACTTACTTAAAGGAGGAAGTGGTGAATTCCACAGGGGACTTTAAGAGGGTGGAATAAACAATGGCACAAATAGCACGTATATTCACGTGAAAGGATGTATCGAAATGATGGAACGAATACTGTCACGGGACAATCTACTTTCGGCATTGAAACGTGTCGAAAAGAATAAGGGTAGCCATGGAGTAGATGAAATGCCTGTAAAATCCCTACGAGCGCATATTCTACAAAATTGGCAAGAAATCCGAAATTCAATAAAGGACGGAACCTATGAGCCTATGCCAGTCAGACGAGTCGAAATCCCGAAACCAAATGGCGGCGTTCGTTTATTAGGTATTCCTACCGTGACAGACCGTTTTGTCCAACAAGCGATTGCCCAAATATTAACCCCAATCTATGACCCAACCTTTTCCGAACATAGCTATGGGTTTAGACCCAGAAGAAGGGCACATGATGCCGTTAGGGAAGCAAGGCAATATATAGAAGAGGGCTACAGATGGGTAATAGATATGGACTTAGAAAAGTTCTTCGACAAGGTAAATCACGATATGCTTATGGGACTCCTAGCAAAAAGAGTCAAGGATAAGACGATTCTAAAGTTAATTAGAAAATACTTAGAGTCGGGGATTATGATAAACGGTGTGGAAACTATCAGCGAAGAAGGTGTTCCTCAGGGTGGACCATTAAGTCCACTACTTTCCAATATCATGTTAGATGAATTAGATAAGGAACTAGAGGAAAGAGGACACAAATTTGTCCGCTACGCAGATGATTGTAATATTTACGTAAAAACCAAGAAGGCAGGTTTACGTGTCAAGAGTTCTATCACTACTTTCATTGAAAAGAAGCTTAAACTAAAAGTAAATGAAGAGAAAAGTGCGGTGGACAGACCGTGGAAACGAAAGTTTCTTGGATTCAGCTTCACATCAAACCGTAATCCAAAAATCCGTATCGCAAAAGAAAGTATAAAGAGAGCTAAAAGTAGAATAAAAGAACTAACATCAAGGTCAAAACCCATTCCATTGGAATTGCGTATTGAGAAACTAAATGAATACCTTGTTGGTTGGTGCGGATATTTTGCGCTGGCAGACACGCCAACTCCCTTTAAACAACTGGATGAACATATTCGAAGAAGACTCCGAATGTGCCTTTGGAAACAATGGAAACTACCCAAAACAAAAATTAAAAGGCTCATATCCCTTGGCGTTCCAAGAGAGAAGGCCCATGAATGGGGAAATTCTCGTAAGAAATATTGGCGCATTTCGAATAGTCCTATCTTACACACAACACTAAATCTAAAGTTTTGGAGAAATCAAAAGCTTAAAAGTCTGTTAGATAGATACAACCATTTGCGTCATACTTAAGTGAACCGCCGTATACCGAACGGTACGTACGGTGGTGTGAGAGGTCGGGGGTTAGTCACCCCCTCCTACTCGATTGCGCCCGGCATGGGTGTAGTCTCTAGGGTGAAAGTCCCGAACTGTGAAGGCAGAAGTAGCAGTTAGCTTAACGCAAGGGTGTCCGTGGTGACGCGGAATCTGAAGGAAGCGAGCGGCAAACTTCCGGTCTGAGGAACACGAACTTCATACAAGGCTAGGTATCATTGGATGAGTTTGCAATACAAAACAAAGTCCTTTCTGCCGAAGGTGATACAAAGTAAATGAAGCAGATAGATGGAAGGAAAGATTGCACTCTTACCCGGGGAGGTCTGGTTGATACGCCAAGTACACTTGGTAACCTATCTAGTAATGGATAGCTGAACAATCAGAAGTCAGCCGAAGTCGTAGTACTTGGTTTGCTCGAGAGAATCAAGGAAGGACTGAACCATTTTAGGAGAACAAACACTCGGCAAACGGTTCTTTATGTATGAAAGCAGAAAATTCTTACGGAACCTACCTGAAAGGAAGAAATGGTGAATTCCATGGGGGACTTCGGGAGGGCTTAGTAAAGAACCCACTTAATGAGAATGTATTGTTCACGTAGAAAGGATAAATCTCAATGTTAATGGAACGAATGCTGTCACGGGAAAATCTTTTATTGGCATTAAAGCGAGTAGAAAAGAACAAAGGAAGTCATGGAGTAGACAATATGTCCGTAAAAGACCTACGAAGACATATTCTCGAAACGTGGGATACACTTAAAACATCCTTAATGGAGGGTACTTATCAACCTTCTCCTGTCCGTCGGGTTGAAATCCCAAAACCGAACGGTGGAGTAAGGTTATTAGGTATCCCAACCGTGACAGACCGTTTCATCCAACAGGCGATTACTCAGATTTTAACCCCTATCTTCGACCCGACTTTTTCAACACAGAGCTATGGTTTTCGACCAAACAAACGAGGTCATGACGGTGTTAGACAAGCGAAGAAATATATCGAAGAGGGATACCGATGGGTAGTCGACATGGACTTGGAGAAATTCTTTGATAAAGTCAATCATGATAGATTAATGCGGACTCTATCCAAAAGGATTCAAGACAGAACGCTCCTATCACTAATTCGGAAGTATCTACAGTCTGGCATTATGATTAATGGAGTCATAACGAAATCCGAGGAGGGTACGCCCCAAGGTGGACCATTAAGTCCTTTACTCTCCAATATCGTTCTAGATGAACTAGACAAAGAGTTAGAAAAGAGAGGGCACAAGTTTGTCCGATACGCAGATGATTGTAATATCTACGTAAAATCGAGAAGAGCCGGAGAGCGAGTAATGGACTCGATTACTACTTTCATTGAATTTACTCTAAAACTAAAGGTGAATCGAGAAAAGTCAGCTGTAGACAGACCTTGGAAAAGAAAGTTTTTAGGTTTTAGCTTCACATTTCATAAGAAACCGAAGGTGCGGATGTCAAACCAAAGTATTCAACGTGTCAAGAAACGGATACGAGAATTAACTTCAAGGTCAAAACCAATTCCAATGGATTATAGAATAGAGAAGCTGAATCAATATTTGATTGGCTGGTGCGGATATTATGCATTAGCAGATACACCCACTATTTTCAAAGAATTAGACGAATGGATTAGAAGGCGTCTCAGAATGTGCCAATGGAAAGAATGGAAGAAACCAAAAACCAAAGTAAGAAAACTCATTGGATTAGGGATTCCAAAAGAGAAGGCATACGAATGGGGAAACTCTAGAAAGAAATATTGGAGAATAGCCAGAAGCCCAATCCTACAGAAAACCCTCACAAACTCCTATTGGGAGATGCGAGGGCTGAAGAGTCTTTATGTGAGATATTCTCAACTACGTCAGACATAAATGGAACCGCCGTATACGGAACCGTACGTACGGTGGTGTGAGAGGTCGGGGGTTAGTCACCTCCTCCTACTCGATTTAAAAACCTCAATTGTCTTAAAATCCAATTATATACGGCATTAAACACATCCTGCCTATTAATCTCATTTAACATCTCATGCCTGCCTTCTTTAAAAAAAACACTATCAATATTTCTCAATCCATTTCGTTTATACTGATCAATAACTTTCAGGACCCCTTTTGATCTTCTGCCAACCGGATCTTCCTCTCCGCTAAAAATAAACATTGGCAAATCCTTGGGAATAAATTGAATAAGCTGGTTCTGATGAATCCTTTCCATCCCAGTAAGAAGATCATAGAAAAATCCGGCACTGCAAACGAACCCGCAATAAGGATCCTTCATATATTTTTCTACTTGGTGGGGATCATTACTTAACCAGTCAAACTCCGTTTTCGGTTGTTCAATATTTCTGTTGTAGTTCCCGAATGTTAACCGATTCATGAGTGGGCTTGGTGTTTTCGGACCGTTTTTCCGCATCTCCCTTTTAGCAATGCTCTTTCCGACTTTCCCGAGCAACCCAGCATTGCCGCCTGTTCCTGAAATAATAACACCGTTAATAGAATCTGCATATTTTTGTATATACCTTCTTGCCAAAAAAGATCCCATGCTATGCCCGAACAAGAATATCGGTGTGCCTGGATATTCTTTTTGTATTACCTTATTAATCTCATAAAGATCATCCACCACTCGCTCAAAACCATCTTCATCACTGAAATATCCGTGAAGCCCTGCCCGTTCCCCCGTTTGACCATGCCCGCGATGATCATTGCCATATACAAAAATTCCATTAGAAACTAAAAAACTGGCAAACTCATCATATCTTTCAATATGTTCCGCCATTCCGTGTGATATATGGAGAATAGCTTTGGGGCTTGCATCTTCTGCTTCCCATTTTTTTAAATAAATTTCTGTCTGATCATCCATTCGAATCCACTCTGATGATATCTTCATGCCTTCCCACCCCTTGTGTTCAACTATTAAAGAAATTATACGAGAAGACAGTGTGTCGGAACAATAAAAAAAGTCGTGAAAAAATAATTAAAGGGGTACATACAAATTGTGAACTGGTCACATAAACGAGGGAAAAGGCAGGATTAATTTCGAAACAGGGAGCGGAAAAATGAACGGGGAACATAAAAAGGAGAGCGGTCTCATTCAGAAGAAAAAGGGTCACATAAACTAGTAAAAGGGTAGCATGAATTTCGCAACAGGGAGCGAAAAAATGAATAGGGAACATTAAAAGGAGAAGGGGTCCCATTCAGGAGAAAAGAGGTCACATAAACTAGCCTAAGGGTCACATTAACTTAAAAACAGGGAACAAATAAATAAACTGGAGAATTATAGAAATGAATAAACAAGTACGCTAGAATATCAGTATATTCTAAAATTTATAGACCGAGAGAGATGAATGATGAATGACTGCCACAAGCATTAGGTTATTTCAAAACGAAGATACTGATAAAATCGTTCAACTGCTAAATGAAAATGCCGAACATCTTCAAACAAAAGCAACTACAACGATCGAAGAATTCAACCAGTTTTTAGACGAGCCTGGAGAGGAAATCAGGGAAAATACATTTGTTGGATGGAATGGGGACCAAGTTATTGCCTATCAATCTTTATGTTTTGTAAGAAGTGATGAGTATATTAATGTGTATAGCTATGGAACCGTCCATCATCAGCATAGAAGAAAAGGGATTGGTTCTTTGCTCCTTAAGAATACGTTAAAATATTTAAACCAGCGTGCGGCGCAGGAAAAAAAGAAAATTATTTATAATCAAATGGTTACAGTGAATCAGGCAGGTCAGAACGAGTTAGCAGAGAAATTTGGATTGGAGAAGAATACGGACCTGTATTCTTATAAATGGACAAAATCCAATTCAGCTCCAAAACAACCTATTTTGCCAAATGGGTATCATTTATTAACTCCAACACATAGAGATGCTAAGGACTGGGCTATGATAGACAATGAAGCCTTCTCGTGGCGAAAAAATAAAGACGGGATGAATCCGGAAAATGTTATCTACGAATTTAATAGTTTAGAATTTTCACCAGATTACTATATTCTTTGCAGGAATGAAAAGAATGATCCCATTGGCTTCGTTTGTGGACGAGAAGAAGAACCGCAGCATGCCGTCATTTCTACGTTAGCTGTTCGTCCATCTTATCAAGGGCAAGGGATTGGAAAAGCATTGCTCCATGAGGTGATCAGAAGAATGGCGGCACATAATATCCAGCAGATTCGCTTATCCGTAGATGCCAATAATCCCACATCAGCGATTAGCCTATATGAAAAATCAGGTTTTACAATGGATAACAGAATCATTCATTACTATTATGAAATAGATCCCATGAAGGAGGTTCTATGATACCGATAATCGTAAACCAATTGATAAAAGATTACGTTGAACTGCTTTATGATAAACTGCCTAACACGATAGAGGGAGTCTATCTCCATGGTTCCATCGCGCTGAATGCCTATGATAATTCCAGTGATGTGGATTTTTTAACGATTACCAAGCGTCCATTAATGCCGGAGGATATTCAAACATTAGAAAAAATTCACCAAATAATTGCAATGAGGTATCCGAAACCGGAATTAGATGGCATGTATCTCCAGCTAAATGAAATCGGTAAGAATACAGAAACGGGCTCTACTCCCTTTTACAATGGCGGAATAATGCATGCGACTGGTGCTTTTAATCAAAACCCTATTACATGGTGGGTTTTAAAACATTCTGGAATTAGAATTATTGGCCCTGCTATTGATCAGCTGAAAATTGGCGTAGAGCCAGAGGACTTCATTAAGTATGTTCATGCTAACATGAATTCTTATTGGAAAAATCGAGTGAGGAATTATAGAACTTTTGATTTCTCCGCGATTCCAGACGAGCTCATTGAAGCGGAAATTGAATGGGCTGTTCTTGGAGTATTAAGGCAATTTTACACGATAAAAGAGCATGAAATTATTTCAAAACTAGGGGCCGGCAAATATGCACTGAACCACCTTCCGAAAGAATGGAATAATATTATCCAAGAAGCAATCAGAATTCGTGAAAAATCCGAGGTAAGCAGCTACCAATCCAACGAAGAAAGAATTTCGGATGCAGTAAACTTTTTATCCTTTCTTATTCAACATTGCAATGACTTGGTAGATGCGAATGGAGAGGTATTGTAATTTACAAATTTATTCTATATAATAATTAGTATAATGTAGAGCAATGATGAAGAAGAGTAAGCTTGAGAAACACTTAAGAGAGCTGATGGCTGGTGAAAATCAGTGTGTGACTTTTGCTGAATGGGCTTCTGAGCTTCCTGACTGAAATAATAGTAGGTTGGGCGGATCGGTCTTACCGTTAAAAGAGACAACGCATCGAAATAATATTTCCGTGCGGTAAAGTGCGCTTACTTTAGAAGGTAAGCGAATTAAGGTGGCACCACGGGCTTCCCGTCCTTTTTAGGATAGGGGGCCCTTTTTGTGTTTTGAAAAGATAGGAGGATATATAATGAAGACAGTATTAACAGGCGTAAAACCAACGGGAAAGATTCATTTAGGAAATTATATCGGGGCAATTAAGCCAGCATTGCAATTGGCATTAAATCCAGATTATCAGCCGATTTATTTTGTTGCAGACTACCATGGTTTAACGAAAACGCAAAATGCAGAGGAAATGCAAAAACTATCTACAGGTGTGGCATCCGCATGGTTAGCGCTCGGACTTGATCCGGAGAAGGTTATTTTTTACCGTCAATCTGATATTCCAGAGATTTTTGAGCTTTCATGGGTATTAGCATGCTTTTCACCAAAAGGACTAATGAATCGTGCACATGCCTATAAATCGCTGGTAGATCAAAATAAGCAAGCAGGCAAAGAAAGCGATGACGGCGTAAATATGGGGCTCTTCACATACCCAATTCTAATGGCTGCGGACATCTTAATGTTTCATACAGATATTGTCCCTGTTGGAAAAGACCAAATTCAGCATGTAGAAATCGCACGTGATATCGCGGAATATTTTAATAAAAATTATGGAGAGACATTCACATTACCTGAATTTAAAGTGGAAGAAGAAACAGCCGTTTTGCCGGGGCTTGATGGCAGAAAAATGAGCAAGAGCTATAACAACACCATTCCTTTGTTTGAAGATGCTGATACATTATATAAATTAATAAAAAAAATCAAAACGGATTCTACTCCGCCGAATGAGCCTAAGGATCCAAATCAATCGATTATATTCGAGCTTTATAAGGAATTTGCATCCCCTGAAAAAATCCAAAAGCTAAAAGAAGCCTATGCAAATGGAATCGGCTGGGGAGATGCTAAGAAAGAACTATTTGATGTCATGAATTCCTATTTAGAAGAACCGCGTGAAAAATATCATGAACTAATGGCAAATCCAAAAAAGGTAAATGAAATACTGTTGTCCGGTGCAGAACAAGCAAGGCAAAAAAGTATTCCATTTATGAAAGAAATACGCAGAAAAATTGGTTTAATGAATTAAGATTTCCATCAAAGCGGGTCGATGTTGCTTAATATGTAAATCGAACCCGCCAATTTTTATTTTATAAAATTAGATTAAAAATCTTTTCCATGATTTGTACCATCACAGTACGTAGTCTTGTCAAAGTTTGGCAGTTTGTGTAAATTTAGTAGCCGTAATATCATCGGAAAGATTTGTGAATATTATTCACTCCTTAAAAACATCTACTATTCGATCCGCCTTGATTCTTTTTTGGCATAATGATATTAGCTGATCAAAAAATGTTTCCACTTCATAACGGGATGTTGGAATAGGAATATGGATGTGGGTTGAACCAAAAAGTTGTTTAAAATAGGCTTTTCTTTCTTGGTTTTTCCCATCCCGTTTCAGTGGATTATACTTCCAAGTTATAACCTCTTTACCATCATCCTGTTCGATAATATTCTGCATCTCTGCTAAAGTCGTAGACTTGTTTTGTGGATAAATAACCAAGTAATAACGGTTATTTCGATGCCAATCTATAAATAATAAGTAATAACCTGATTCCTCTGGCTTAGAGAAATGATAACCGGCAATAATAGGTTTTCCATTCGTCCACTGATGGAATCCGTGGATAGTACCATTCACAATATTCATTTTCACAATATCATAAGACGTTTGATTGTTCATCATACAATCATCCACCTGTGCACAAATAAAAGCAGCCACTTTTTTCTCCATTCGTCCATCCCTCCTTTTTCAATATAATAAAAGGAATGCTTTGTTTTCAACATAAAAAAACTATATAATTTCCATAACAATTCTTAGCAGGAATTGCCGCTTACATACCAATTCAAAAAAACGGGGAGGTTTGTTTATGAAAAAAGTATATACCCGCCTTAATATTGAAAATTGCAAGGAAGCAATTGAATTTTATGCTCAAGTGCTAAATGGAGAAATTAAAAATGTTCAGCTTGCAGACGGTGTTGAAATGTTTAAAGGGCACGAGGGAAAATACATTCATGCCGAACTACATTTAAACGAACATTATGTTATTTACTTTAATGACATCTTTGGAAACGAGCCTGTAAAAGGAACCAATATTATCATGGGGCTTGATTTTGATAGAGAAGAAGAGTTGCGAAAGGTTTATGATGAGCTATCAAAAGAAGGAAAAGTGACAATGGAACTCCAAGATACATTTTGGAATGCTCTTTATGGAAACGTAACCGACAAATACGGTATTCATTGGGAATTAAACTATCAAAGATAAGTGGGATGGAGGGGCAGGTCCCTTGTCCCGCTCTTCACTTCTCCTGATTTACCAAAATCTTATCCAGTTTTTCCTCTATTCTCCGAAGCTGCTCCATTTTAATTTCATGATTCTTTAAAAGTCTTCTGATGAATAATCCAAAGGAAATAAAAAATAAAACAACCAATAAGTAAACTATAACCACAGACAAATAGTCCGTCATAAATATATCAAACACCTCACTTATGTTCTCATTTACTTACGTATTCACATTAAGAAAGTTTCAGCAAAAATGAAACGGTGCCCCTTAATAAAAAGTATAAGTTTTTTATCAGATAATTTAATTTAACCAGATTAGTCTTTAACTAGCAGATTTCTACAATGTTATAAAACCGACACATTTCTGTAGTACAATTGAAAGGAAAATGAAATTTATCGCATATAGGACTTTGTTACAATAATAAGATAGAATTGGAGAAGTCTATATAAATACTCTTTTGCATTTAAGACTTAAATAAAGGCTCTTTTCATACTTTGATGCTTCATAATACCTTAGTAATATTGTCCTTATACAACTTTAGAATGGCTTGCTTTTTTGGAAAAGTTGCCCTATCTAACATGTATAGGGGTATTTTAACGAGGATGTGAAAATCAAATAATTGCTATGAAAATCCTAACTTAATGACACCGGGGGTTCAAAAATGACATTAGAGGAACAATTAATTAACAAAACGTATTACAAAGTAACCTATATGAACGGGCAGGAGGAAAAACATCCTATTCAGGTTCTGGGAGACGCTTATTTATTGGAACAGCAAAACGATCTTCCTGACCTCTCTTTTATTCGATATGCCCAAGGTGAAGTGTATTTTCAGTATAAAGATTTTGAAGCAGCAATTTTTAAATGGGAAAACATTCATAATGAACTGCAGCCGTGGGCTAGAAAAAATATGGCCGATGCTTATTTAGAGCTAGGTTTAGTTAAGGATGCGGAGGAAATATATCTTTCCATTCAACCGGAATCACCATCACCAACCCTTCATGCGGAGGTTTCCCTGCAATTATTTTCTTTGTACATGGATCAAGGAAATATTGACAAGGCGGACAAAGTACTGAAGGAAGTGGTTTCATTAAATCCTGACTATCCAAATGTAACGGAAATTGCTCGAAGGTTTTATGAAGAGCAAGAAAAAGTACAGGATGCTGTGGAGCTTGCAGTAAATGAAGCGATGCGTACGGACTCTTTAGAATGGTTCCAATTCGTGGGTGAATATGTGGAAAAAGGTTGGACAAAAACCTACAAGCCAGAGTATTTCAAGGATTTCATTAAATCCGTTCACCAAGTCGATCTAAAATGCTTTGAGCAAACAGTTGTATCCCTTTGGAAAAGCTTTAAAAAGGGAGATAGTTATTTAGAGTGGCTAAAGGTGCTTAATCATGTACTTTCTGAAATGGAAATCCATAAAAATGCAGTAATTTCTTCTTTATATAAAGAAGCTTATGTTGATTTAATTGAAGGAAGTTATTATATAAAAGAAATATCAACTATTATTCCTGACCATTTAACAAATTGGCAAAGGGTATCAGTTGCAACTGACAAAATTTTTGCTGCTTCCGCCATTTTAGCATGGAGTGAAATGTTTCCTTCCAGCATAGATTTAGGAGTAATCAGTGATGCTGAGTACAATATTTGTCATACAGAAAAACTTGATAATGTTTTATCGTATTGTTTAAAGCTATATAACTCTATAGCTGAATGGGCTAGAAGTCATGAGTTGGAAGTTGGACAAAAAATGAAATGGATGGTTCAACAATTGATGGATAGTAACGTTCAGCATCTGATGATAGCGGGACCAACCGGAAATGGAAAATCATCCTTTATTAATTCCGTTCTTGGCGAAAATATTTTGAAACCATCTACCTCCTCGATTGTTGTTTTTAAAGATAGTGATGCAGTAGATATTCACGAGATTACAGATACAACCATCAAACGAGTGGAGGATATTTCTGATTTTCAGCAAATAACAGCTTCTCAGCTCCATACAAAGGTAATCGAATTTGGTTTACCTTGCGACTTTTTCTATAAAAATGGGATAGCTTTTATTGATTCTCCAAGTTTTCAAGGAAATGCAAAGACAAGAAACGAATTTTTCCATTATTTGCAGTTAGCAGATAGCCTTATATTTGTATTAAATGCAAGTGTACCATTTACAGATAAAGAATGTGACATCCTATTGCAAATACAAAAATTTGCTCCAAGTCTCCCGATTTATTTCGTATTAAATAAAATTGATACGATATATGGTGAACATGAGGCTAATCGAATTATCGAGGAAACCGAGTCGCGTCTATCAGAATATTTTCCATCTGCGAAGGTATTTCCGTACTCTTCCGTCTATGACAGCGGGGATCAATTAGACCAATTGGCTGAATTTGTAAAGGCTGACAATGATCATGAAGCTCTTCAGCAAGGACGTACAGAGAAACTATTATTCTTGATTCGTCAATTGATTACGGAACTTTTGGAAAGACGGGTAAAAATGGAAACAGATATTGTGAATTCCATCAGCTGGAATGAGGATATTGCCGGCAGGTTAACAGGAGCGCTCCATCAACTGAAGGATCTGGAAGGGGAAAAAATTCAGCATATCCAAACAGAATATCAAATGATGGAAGAGGAGATAAGGAATGAAGTAATTAATACCATTCCAACCATTTTGAAAGGCTGCACAGACTTTATAAAAGAAGACAGCGATTTCCGTCATTTTCACAGTGAGCTGAACGATGAAATGAATAATCGTGTGCAGGACTATCTCCACAATGATATTCTGCCTAAATATTACGAGCTCTTGAAAAAATGGATTGCCAATACTAATGGTGAATTCAATCAATGTAAGGAATATTTAGATGAAATGTGTGAAAGTTTAAATCGTCTATATGGGGAAGATCGTTTAAAATTGGAATTTGATTTCCGTGTAATCGACGATTGGAGCCGTGACGCCGACAGAATGACCAATGCGGTACGTCTGGAAAAAATAAATATTTTATCAAAAAATACTCCGACTCAGCTATTATTAACAGGTGCCGGGAAGCTGTTTGGCGGAATGAAGCAAAACAGGTCCATGCTTTATAACAAATATAAAAGCATGGTGGATAGTGAAGACTACTATGAGGTAGCTGTTATTATTGCAAATAAATTCCTGCAGCAATTCGACTTATTTGAAAAAGGATTGGATCGAGACATATCCATGTTCTTCCATCATCCATTATCCGTTTTTGAACAGATAATAGCAGAAACATATGAAAAAATTCAAAGTCAAAATGATACACTGCAAAATTTACGTGCAAATCCGGAAAGTTACAAGGATCCAATCACATTGTTCGAGGTCAGATTAAGACAGTATGAGTGGATAAAAGATGTTGGGAAAGACGTTCAGCCTATTTATTAGGTTGGCGGGATGTCCTTTTATAATGAAAAAAGCAGCCAAATCAAAAAATTGGCTGCTTTTTTACATTGTTTAGCTTCAGCGCTTATTGGCTAGTGGATTTCTCCGTCTCCTCCCTACGATAACTCAACATCAGTACGTGAACTACCTCACTGTGTTTCCTTTATCTCGAGCCTGCAACCACGAAATCCATACGCCGATGGGAAAAGCGCTTCCGCTTTTCTATTTAGTAATTCAAAAACTTCACACAAACCGGATAAGGAACTGCCACATCGGATTGCAGTAAGGACAATTTTCCAGTTTCCGTATCACGCACATAGAGAACAAGATTTCCTGATTCTTGGTTGGATGCCACTAGGAATTTCTCCGTCGGATCCAGTATAAAATCTCTTGGCCAAGAACCTTCTGTAGAAGTATGCTCAATAAATGTGAGTTTTCCTGACTCTTGATTTATACTAAAAACTGCAATTGAATCATGGCCCCGATTAGCGGCATATACAAAGCGTCCGTCAGAAGAAACATGGATGGCGCTTCCTTGACTGTTCTCTGTAAAATCTTCCGGAATAGCAGAAATATATTGCAGTTCTTTAAAACTGCCATCTTCCTCATGATATTCTAAAGCAATAACCTCAGAGCTTAATTCGGTCATTAAATAGGCATATTTCCCATTTGGATGAAACTCCAGATGTCTGGGGCCGCTGCCAGGTTTAACAGATAAACTGCTCACCTCTGTTAAATTTTCATCATCTAATTTGTAGGTAATCAATTTATCGATTCCTAAATCAACTACCACAGCATATTTTTCGTCGGGGGTAAAGCCGGAATAATGCGTATGAGGTTTTTCCTGTCTCTCTGAAGGGCCGGAACCTTGAAGTTCAATAACCGAATAAGCAGGATGAATGCCACCATCCTTATTTGTAAGATACGCTGAAATGTTGCCTTTATGGTAATTTGCAGATAAAACAAAATGATTGCCGCTGTCCACACTTACATGACAAGGTGAGGAGCCTGGAAGCAATTGAATATTTTTTCTTTCAAGTGTGCCTGAATTCTCAAGGATGGAATAGGCAGCAACTCCTCCTTGTTCTCCTTCTTTTATAACGGAATAAAGATATTGATTATCGTTGCTTATAGCTACATATGTTGGATTCTCAAGCTCTGCAGCTACCTTCACTTCACTAATTTTTTTATTCTCGGTATCTAAGGTGAAGGAATAGATTCCTTTGCTATCACCTTTTGTATATGTACCAACAAAGCCTGTAAATTTATTATGACTACTCATCCTTTTTAAGCTCCTTTTGGATAGGCGTTGATTTTACTAGCTATTTGATAAGATTAACCAGCAAATCATGAACCTATATATTTCCTGATTATTATAACATATATGCTGCCAATTCATGATGGAAGTACCGATTTACGTTTTTGTTTCCATTAGAACCACTTTAATAGTATAATATTTTTCAAAGTTGTTTGAATTTGCTCCATATTTTGAATTTACACAAGATGAGGTGAATTTTTTGAAGGAGTATAGTTTTATACTTTTATCAGGCGGCGTAGGAAAAAGAATGCAGCTTGATATTCCAAAACAATTTTTATTAATTGGTGGAAAGCCAATCCTGATCCATGCCTTAGAAAAAATTGATGTCATCGAGGAAATAAAGGAAATCATTATTCCATCACCAAAGGAATATATAGAAAAAACGGAAGAAATCATTTTTCATTATGGATTTTCAACTCCCATCCATTGTATAGAAGGCGGAGAAACCAGGCAGGAATCAGTTCATAAAGGGCTTCAGCAGACCAGATTCGAAAGCGTTATCATCC
This sequence comes from Margalitia sp. FSL K6-0131, assembly GCF_038008735.1. NCBI lineage: Bacteria > Bacillati > Bacillota > Bacilli > Caryophanales > Bacillaceae > Heyndrickxia > Margalitia sp. FSL K6-0131. The sequence continues at coordinate 4,645,928 of NZ_JBBOZS010000001.1, read as the reverse complement.
ATGAGGCTGTAAGACCATTTGTAACGGTGGAGGAATTCAGAAAGTTACTTTATGTCGATGCGGAAAACGCGATTTACGGACAGGATATTCCATTTACGGTTTTAGAGGGAACAGAGTATATTGAAAATAATTTGCACAGGGATAGGCTCATAAATGTCCAATTACCCCAGAAATTTAATAAATCAAAATTGCTTTATGCACATGAATGCGCAAAAGAGGAAGGAAGGAACTTTACGGAAGATGCCAGCCTTTTCTTTCATTATTTTCATTCAAACATTAAAGTGCTAGCAGGAAGCGATTATAATATTAAAATTACGAAGCCAATAGACCGGAAAATAGCGGAAATTATTTATAAAGAATACATTTTATTGGAGGGGTAATGGGATGGCAAAAACATGCGTCATTACAGGTGCTAGCCGAGGTATTGGAAGGGCGATAGCAATTACTCTCAGCAAAAGGGAGGATATTGCAAATATTATTCTCATTTCCAGAACGAAAGAAGGCCTTGCGGAAACGGCTAATAAAATGAACAAAGAAAAGCATATTGAATGCTATGAAATGGACTTAACCAATTATCAGGATGTGGAAAAAGTCATTGCATCTGTAGGAAACAGATTTGGCACCATTGATTATTTATTAAATGTTGCTGGATACGCCAATCCCAAATCCCTCTTAGAAACCTCCATTGAAAATTGGGAAACTACTTATAAAGTGAATGTCCATTCTATTTTTTATATAACGAAAGAAGTAGTGAAGTTTATGAAGAGAACAGGAGGAAAAATCCTGAATGTTGCCTCTACCGCAGGCAGTTCTGCGCGACCTGGCTGGCTTGCTTATGCCTCTTCCAAAGCAGCGATCATTAGCATGTCGCAGACTTTATCGGAGGAATTATCAGAGTATGGTATTTTGGTATATTGTATTTCTCCGGGAAGATGTGCGACAGAGCTTAGAAGAATCCTTGCACCTGATGAGGATCAAAGCACTATTATGCAGCCGGAACATGTAGGCGAAGTTGTAGATCATTTGCTTTCTGACACGGGTATTTGTTTGGATGGACAAAATATTGTCGTTCGTAAGCAAGTTACAAAACCAATAAATCAAAGCATAAATAAGAAGGAACTAACAGAACAATCAATGTAAACAGCATAGAGAGGCGGTTACAATGCATTTCAATCAACAATTATTAAACATTATCCAAATTATTCTACTTGTAATGATTCTTCTATCTGTTAATAAAAACTTCAGTAAATGTAAGCTGTTGTTAAAGCGTTTCATTGTTGTATGCATTTACTATGCATCCAAATTATTTCCAAGATCGGAGAAAATCATTGTATTTGGTGCGGAAAATGGAATGGGGTTCCGGGGAAATCCAAAATATCTTTTTCTCGAGATGACAAAGAATCCGGAATATCGGTGTATTTGGATTTCTAAAAGCGGAAAGGTGGTAAAAGAACTGACAGATAGAGGGTACACTGCCTATAAGCATAATAGCTTAAAAGGAATCTATTATCAGCTAAGAACAAAGTTAGTAATTCATTCCCATTCGATTAATGATGATTTTTACAAGGTCTTTTTAGGAGGTGCAATCTCCTATCTCACGTGGCATGGTGTTGGATTAAAGAAAGTGTGGGGGGCACATAGCAAAACATTTTCCTATAAAATTCTCCATCATCCTAGTTTTATCAGACGCTTTTTTGGGAAATTCGTAATAAAAACAAATTCAGCAAAAATAAATTACGTTGTATCCACTAGTCCAAGGGTTTCATCCTATTATCCTGAAACCTTTTTAGTAGACAAGGAGAATGTCATTGAACTTGGCCAGGTAAGGAATGATATCTTTTTTCAAACGTCTGAAGAAGATGACAAGATTCCCGATTATATAAAAAAGAACAAGGTCATTTTGTATATGCCGACACATCGGAATTTTGGGAAATTAGATAAGCCTATTAATCTTGTCTTCGACTTTGAAAAGCTGGATAAGTTTTGTGAAAAAATGGGGTATATTTTTATTGTTAAAAGACATATGTACAGCAGCGGGAGTATTTCGAAAAAATATAAGCATATCATTGATGTCAGTGATAAATCCTATGATCCTCAGTTTTTATTAAAGTATGCAGATTTACTCGTAACCGACTACTCCAGCTGCTACACAGATTATTTATTACTTGACAGACCAGTTGTGTTTTATTGCTATGACTTAGAAATGTACTTGCAAAAATCAAATGAAATGTACTTTGACTATTTCGATGTAACTCCAGGGCCAAAGCCAAGTACGTTTCAAGATTTCCTTCAGTCATTGCAGGACATGATTGAGGATCCTGCCATTTATCGAGAAGAAAGAGAACGGGTTTTAAATGTTTTTTATTCAAAGGAAAATCAAGAAATGGTTTTGGAAAAACAGGTGAATTATATTCACAACTATATTTTAAAGGGAAGTAAAACAAAAGTTCATGTCAAAGGCACGGATGCTTCTTTCTAAGGCTCTTTTCTTAAGCTTTGTTGCTTTTGTATATAAAAATCTCTTGGGTTCATAATGAATAAACTTTTATAAGAAAAGATGCCCCGAAACCAAGTCTGCTTAGGATTTATAACACATATGACGAAAAGCAACAATTAATGCAAAACAGCCCTTTCAAAAGAAAGGTAGGTGCCAATAATGTCTTATTTACGATTAATGCCGACCATTTTTGTAAAATATACGATGAAATGCGTCTATATGATTATTTGTCTGTTTTTTAAGGTGAACTCAAATAAAATTACCTTTGCATCCTATAGATCGGATAAACTCAAAGATAATTTATATTTCCTATGCAATGAGCTGCAAGCACAATATCCTAATTATCAATATCATTTTGTTTTTAAAAAGTTTCATAGTTCTTTTAGAGGGAAAATAGATTACTTTTTCCATTTATCAAGAGCTATTTATGAAATGGCAACCTCTAAATTTTTTATCATTGATGACTATTATTTTCCGGTATATGTGATCAGTCCAAGAGAGGGTACGGAAGTGATCCAGCTTTGGCATGGTTCCGGCGCTTTAAAAAAGTTTGGATTAAGTACAGTCGGAAAGCTTTATGGTCCAAGTGAAAAATACTTAAAGCATGTAAAAATTCATTCGAACTATGGAAGGGTATATGTTAGCTCCGCTGAGGTAGTCCCTTATTATAGTGAAGCTTTTGGGATGCCAGCAAAGCGAATTTATCCTCTTGGGGTACCAAGAACGGACTATTTATTTTCATCAGAAAAAAGAGAACACCTAAAGAAAACTTTTTATGAGAGGTATCCAGAATTAACTGGTAAAAAGCTTATTTTATATGCACCGACCTATCGGGGGAAAAGTCACTATCAAGAGGCATTTCAATGTCCGCTTAATCTCCGAATGATGAGGGAAAAGCTGTATCCTGATTATGCTTTACTCATTCACCTCCATCCCTATATGCAAAATGGCATAACCATAGAGGAAAAGGAAAAGAATTTTGTCTACCATATAAAGGATATCTTCACCATTCAAGAATTATTATCACTCGCAGATATTCTTATTACCGATTATTCAACGGTCTTTTTCGATTACAGCTTACTTGGCCGGCCAATTGCCTTTTTCGCAAATGATTTGGAGCAATATATCAGTGAGCGGGATTTTTATTATGATTACTTGGATATAATACCGGGACCATTTTTTACTAAGACAGATCAACTTACGGATTGGGTGGCAAAAGGAGAATTTGATTTAAAAAAGGTTGCCACCTTTCGAAACCGTTTTTTTGACTATATTGATGGGAAGTCAACGAAAAGAATTGTACGGCATTTGATGAGTGAAAATGCAATTCAACCAATGGGGTATCAAAAGGATAATGGTGAGCGGGAAGAAGGAGCAATTTGATTGCTCTTTTTTTTATGATTCATCGTGTTAATAATTAACACCCTTATAAGTAAGTGACACTTGAGTGATTATTCACATTGTGATGAAATAAATAAAGAGGTTTTAAAAAATTTCATAAAAACTCCTGCGTAGAAATCAAAAATGAATAAGTATGATAATTAAATAATCATACTTGTTAACTTCTCTCCACACCAATTTAAGTGAATTTATTGTAGAAATCTCCTCATTATTCTTTAGAAGTTTCCCGAAATCCTTTCATTAAAGACTGATAAGCATAAATAAGCTTGTCCAATTCCTGACTATGAAAAAGGGTTTCCGGACTCCTAAGCCCTTTCTTCTCACCAATTTCCACCATTTGCTTTCGTAATAGATCAATTTGGACAGTTAAATCTAGCAGGTTGTAGTAGTTCTTCATTATGCCAACTCCTACTATAATGAAATTATCTCAGCAACTAGAGGATGTTAATCCGCTAATTGGTCCACATTAGTATCTTGAAGGATAATTACAAAAATTTCTATTTATGTATAAGAAAAAAATAAAATAGATACTAAAGTAATAGGACATATGTAATATTATGATAGATAATGGGTAAAAATGGAACCCTTTCGACAATGAATCTACCAATTTGACAAAATTCGATAACCTCTTTGTTAGAATACAAAAAAATTGTACCATCAAAAAAAGATGTAACAATGGTACGAGACAGTATTCATTTTATAAGCTATCGAGTTTGCCGGAGAACAAGGAATTATCGTTTAACTCAACTAATGACAGGGAGGCAGGAATATTTCATATTCTGTCCCTTGTATGTGGTGTAAAAAGGTGCTAACTAATAATATTAGTTAGCACCCTATGTTTTCTTTACATAGATTTTTTAGCTTAATAGTGGATATTTAAGCCCAGCAAACAGCTCCAATAATAATTAGAAGGATAAACAATACGACGATAAGCGCGAAACCGCCGCCATAACCGAATCCTCCTCCATATCCATAACCGCAGCCACCATATCCACCGTAGCCACCGTATCCGTATCCCCAACGACCAAACATAAAGATCCTCCTTTCAGAAAGGTTTACTTATAATTAGTAAACGTAAGCTGCTCCTACGATAATCAGAAGGATAAACAATACGACAATTAGTGCAAAACCTGCACCGTAACCTGCACCATCCACAATATCACCCCCATGGCTTATTCCTTAATAAACTATGTATGTTTCACGATTCTGGATTGGACTTCTCACATAAAAATTTTTTGCGAAAAGAAAATTAGTGATTACGACTAAGAAGAATTCCTTTTTAGGTATGATTCTTCACAAAAAAATAAAGAGATGGTTTTAACCTTCATTGTAGGATAACCCGTTTGGGGAAATTTTCGGCTTTTCACTAAAATGAAACACTTTATGCATTGTTAAGATAACGTCAATCACCCTCTATCATTAATCTCTGATAATCTTCAGGTGTATCGATGTCTTTAGGATATGGATATTCACTAAGACAATGAGATAAAAAACGGCGATTATTCCTGATTATGTCTTTCCCTCCTTTATCTCCATTGATGGATGCTAACTCACGAAAAAAATGTGAGCTGAAGAGAGTAGGATGACCAACAAAACCGTCGCGGTATTTCATTTGAATGATGCTCTTTTCCTTTTTAGTTAAAAACTTCTGGAGAAAGGATTCACAAATATTTTGTATATCATCTGAATGCAGTTTCGGCTGATCACCAAGCAGGATAAGTGCTGCTTGGGCATCTGGAGGAAGGGAACGAATAGCCAAAGACAGGCTATACCCCATCCCGAGCTCAGGGTAGTGATTGTTGATTGGATCGCATGGAAAAGTGGAAACAATTCTTTTTAGTGGTACATTACTATCGGGGACAACGACTTTAACTCCTTCAAAAGGGAACAGAAAGGTGTTGGAAAGAATGTGTTCGATAATGCTAATTCCTTTCCAAGGTAGCAATAGCTTAGGTGTCCCCATCCTAGTAGACTGTCCACTTGCTAAGATTACTGCAAATATTCCTGTCATTGTACTTAAAATCCCCCCTAAACATAGTCATTTCTGTGGATCGAAAAGAAAAGTCAATTATTTTTTTATGTGTTGTATTTGCTGTATATTTCATCTTTCAATAATGCATTATTTAGTCTAAAAAATTCATTTTCATTACTTTATTAAATATATCCACCAATGATAATTAGATATTCCAAATTGGCAACATGTTCCCACTGCCGTTCAATAATAATAACTTTTAGCTTCTTAAGTTTTCGAGGTCATTGTTTTGCATTTACTATGATAAAATAGCAATAAGGTTTGGAATTGAAATATTCGAAAAATTATATAACCTGTTTATTTGGGAGTGAGGAGAAATGGTTAATTGGTACCAGGAAGTACAAGACAGAAAAGAGAAATTAGTGGAGGACTTATTTGGATTATTACAAATAGAAAGTGTGAAGGACCTAAGTACGAAAACAGAAGTTCGTCCAATGGGAGAAGAAATAGGAAAAGCATTAGATTATATGTTGCAACTATCAGCTGAAGCTGGATTTAAAACGAAGAATTTAGCTGGATATGCTGGATATGCTGAACATGGGGAACATTTAAGTGATGACTATGTGGGGATTTTATGCCATGTAGATGTAGTGCCTGCTACGGGAAACTGGACTAGTCCGCCATTTGAACCGACTATTCGCGATGGAAAAATATTTGCTCGCGGCTCTATTGATGATAAAGGTCCGACCATGGCTGCCTATTATGGATTGAAGATTGTAAAAGAGCTGGGACTCCCAATGAAACGAAATGTCCGTATTATATTTGGTACAGATGAAGAAAGTGGAATGAGCTGTATGAGACATTATCAAGAGGTAGAAAAATTGCCGGTGATTGGTTTTGCTCCGGATGCCGATTTTCCAATCATTAATGCGGAGAAAGGGCAAATGAGTATAAAAATAACCCTAAACAAAACGAAAAATGAAAAGCAGTACAATTTAAATCTTGTCTCGTTTTCCGCAGGAAGCAGAATAAATATGGTTCCTGAACAAGCGACGGCTGTATTATATGGGGATAACAGTGAAGTCCTTGAAAAATTTGAGGAATACTGTCAAGAAAATCAATATCATTATAGTATGGAAGTTTTAACAAATACCGTAAAACTTACCTTATTTGGTATATCAGCACATGCAATGGAACCTTTTGCCGGTCGAAATGCGGGAACAGCCCTTGGCGAATTTTTAAACCAATTCAAGCTTCAGTCTGAAGTTCAGCCATTTGTATCGCTTCTATCACAATTACATAACGACTATTACGGTGAGAAATTTGGAATAACATTTTCTGATGATGTAACAGGACCACTTACGGTTAACCCTGGTATTATTCAATATGATCAAGAAGGGAAAGGTTCGATTTTTCTTAATATGCGCTGTCCAGTAACATTAGATTTTGCTCAAACGAAAGAGAGAATTGTGAATGCAGTAGAAGAAAAGGGATTCAGCGTAGCAGAATGTCGTGAATCTGCGCCGCATTTTGTAGATTCCAATCATCCAATGATTAAGGCTTTACAAAAAGTTTATCAAGAGGAAACGAATCAAGAGCCAACACTTTTATCTACAGGCGGAGCAACCTATGCACGCTTTATGGAAAAGGGTGTAGCATTTGGAGCATGCTTCCCGGGGAAAGAATACAGAGCCCATCAGCAGGATGAATATATAGAGGTAGAAGATTTATTAAAAGCAACCGCGATTTATGCAAGAGCGATATACGAATTAGCAAATTTAGATTCGTAAAAAGTAATAGAGGGTGAACAAAAAAGTTTGTTCACCCTCTGCTATTTAATAACCTTTCTCATAATCAACAACATTAATAGTCGGCTTATCTTCTTCTATATATTTCTTTAAATTTGGAAGGAAAATTTCCTCTATTACTCTCCTATCATAACTCTCGGTTGATCCGGAGGTATGCGGTGTAATGATGACATTTTCTAACTCCCAGAGTGGACTGTCCTGAGATAATGGTTCTTTCTCAAATACATCTAATCCGGCACCAGCAATTTTTTCCTCTCTTAAAGCATCTATTAGATCCTGCTCGGCAACTGTATCCCCGCGGCCAATATTGATGAAAAAGGCAGATGGCTTCATCAGTGAGAACTGTTCTTTACCGAACATGTGGTAAGTTTCTTTTGTGGATGGCAGTGTCACCACAACATAATCACATTGGGGAAGAATATCATTTAACTGAGAAGCGGTATACATCTCATCTACATATTCCTCCGGTTTTCCTGAAAAACGCACCCCAATGACCTTCATTCCGAATGCTTTGGCAAGTTTTGCTGTTTCTTTTCCAATGGCACCGACACCAATAATTCCTACTGTTTTCTCATGCATTTCAAGACTTAAATTTGCATGATGCCAAACTTTATTTACTTGATTCCTTACATATGTATGTACTTTTCGGGTTAACCCAAGCATCAGTGCAAAAATGGTTTCTGAAATTGGGTAGGCATGCACCCCGCTAGCAGTCGTAATCATCATTTGCTTAGCAGCCATTTTTTCCAAAGGAAAGCTGTTAACTCCGGCGCTCCAGCTTTGGACCCAACGTAAATTTGAATCTTGCTCAATGCAATACTCTTTTATTTCCTTTTTCCATCCTGCAATAATCTCTGCATCTTGGAGATGGTCCAACCATACGGAAGAATCCTTTCCGATGATAACCTCCCAATCTGGGATTATTTCATTGATTTTATCCATATACTTCCTGTCGATATTTTGCGTGATGACTAGTTTTTTCTTATACATTAAATCATCCCTTTTAGAAATTTTAGTTAACTTTGGATATTCCTATTTTAACAGAGATTTGGAGCGATGGTAACTTTATAGAGGGGAATACACATTAAAAGAAAAACCAAAGCACCTTATTAGGATGCTTTGGTTCTATTTAACTATCCTTATTTTTACTTTTTTATTTCCCCATTTATAGCATTGTTTAAGCGTTGGATAAAATACATCGATTTTATTGCCTTTCACAGAGCTTCCTTTATCTGCTGCAATAGCATATCCATAACCTTCGACATATACCTTTGATCCGAGCGGGATTACCCTTGGATCTACGGAAATGACTTTCGAATTAGGATGTTTTTTTAGGTTGATGCCAGTAGCTGTGATGCCTCTGCATCCTTTGCAGCTGATCGTATATGCTGTAGCTGTTACCGTAAGTTCTTTTACTGTTTTGCTTTTTGCAGTTGCTTTTTTAGTCTTAACAGCAGATGCTTTTACAGGTGCAGCAACGTTTAATTTTTGATTAATATGTATCGTGTTAGTAGAGAGATGATTCCATTGTTTTAATTGTGTAATGGAAACTTTATATTTTTTGCTTATTTTATATAAACTATCGCCTTTTTTAACTGTGTATGTATTGGAGGCTGCAAATGCGCCGTTTGATAATCCAAACGTTATTATAAGCAACGTACTGAAAGTAAGAATTAATTTCTTCAAGTTCTTTGCTCCTTTAGGTTTGTCGTAAGAAAATAATACCATTGGAATGTGACAATTATATTTCAGCGGTGTACTAATTCTGTTACAGGATGTTAAAAATCATGGAAAGGATATAAAAATTAGTCCATTAATTTCCAAAAAGTACTTTTCAACCAGCAGTAGAAAGAAAATTCAACTAATAATTGATAGTCGATTTACACTTGCTATGCTATTCTTTGGGTACAATGCGCATTGAAAAATTATTTGCTTGGAGATGGGAACATGTTAAACAGTCAATTGATAGGATCGTATATTTCGAGATTACGAAAAGAAAAGGATTTCACCCAAATGGATTTAGCCAATTCTTTGAATGTAAGTCATCAGGCTGTTTCAAAATGGGAAAGAGGAGAGTCGTTGCCAGACTTAGGAACACTTGTGGAATTAGCATCAATGTTTGAAATTACGGTTGATAATCTTTTAAGCGGCGGAAAAAAGGATGCGGAGGAGGCAAAAAAAGAACCGTTTATCAAAAATATTATAGAGGGGCATCCTAAACATGCTGCTCACTTTATGAATACTAGGACGATTCATATTAACGAACTTGTCGATATGGCCCCTCTGATGAAGGCAAGTTCACTCGAAGAATTGACATCGAACGTGGATGAAGATGTGTTTTCCATTCAACACTTGGTTGAATTGGCTCCATTTCTAACAGAAGCAAATTTAAATGAATTAATAAAAAAACTAAATCCAAATGGCCTTTCGATTTCAGAGCTATCTCATTTTGCCCCATTTATTAGTAATGAATTGCTAGTAGAATTAGCTAATATTACTGAAATAACCGATTTTAAGGAATTGGTTCATTTGGCCCCGTTCCTTGATGAAGAGATTATTTCATTATTAGAGCGTGTCCCCAATGAAAAAATTGATTGGAACGATATTGTGCATCTAGCTCCATATTTAGAAAGAGATGCAATTATCCGACTTGTTACTAAAAAATCGGAGGGCAAACTTACAGTCAAACAAATTTCGATGATTGCCCCATTTTTGGACGGAGATATGCGTACTCTTCTAGATTATTTATCTTTAGAAGAACTGGAAGTTAATGATATTACCGATCTGCTGCCTTTTTTAGAAAAAGATAGCAGAGTAGATTTAGTTAAAAGGGTTACCAAAGTAAATTTAACGGTGAATCAAATTGCAACAATTGCCCCATTTTTAGAAGAGGATGAATTAGAACAAATGCTAGGAGAAGAGAATCTAAAAATTACTCCCAAAAACTTAGCGGCTTTAGCCCCATTTCTTACGCAAAAAGCATTAGTGAGACTAGTTGAAAACTTTTCGAGGAACTATGAATCTAAATGAATATTTCCATTCGAATTATGATTGGTCGTTGCGGTTTTAAAATTCATATTAATGTTTCCCTATAATGAAACAAAAAAGACTCCGACACCGGAGTCTTTTGTCACTATTGCTTTTGAACATTTGTTGCTTGTGGTCCGCGGGCACCTTGCTCAATTTCAAATGTAACAGTCTGCCCTTCTTCAAGAGTCTTGAAGCCTTCCCCTTGAATTGCTGAAAAATGAACAAATACATCATCTTGTCCTTCGACTTCAATGAATCCAAAGCCTTTTTCTGCATTGAACCACTTAACTTTACCTGTAACCATTCAATTACCTCCAACACGGATATTTCCAATATGTATTTCCATTCATAGTATTTCAAGATAGAACGTGTTTTTATACAGTCTTTTTTGAAAATGTGGAACACGAAGGGTAAATATCCATTTTTAAAATATATTTTTCACCCTATAGTTTTTACCGAATCAACAAGAAACTATACATTAAAATTTATAAAAAATGGGGGAAATTTTTATAACATAAACGTCTGTCCTGTACGTAAAAACTTCTTCAACATACGCTATTGTAGTGATAAGTTTAAAAAACTTTCATGTTATAGATAATAATAAGGAGATGATTTATGTGGGATACACAGCATTAGAGGTCCAAGATGCTGTACGGGAAGGTGAAAAAAGAGGACTAAGCCACTTTTTTTATCAAGAACCAAGGGCTCAAGGTTCTAGAAGACGTAGGTCAAGTAGTAGTGAAGTGCGTCAATCAAGAAGGAGTGCAAGTAGTAGATCAAGAAGGAGTGCAAGTAGCAGATCACGTCGCAGTGTAAGCAGAAGTGCAAGCAGAAGTGCAAGTCGTCGTTCCCGTCGTCGTTCACAAAGACGTTCGAGAAATCGTTCACGTCTATTGATAGTGTTTAGATCGTTGAGAAGTAACTCTAGACGACGTATGAGCTCACGTTCGCGAAGACGCTCGAGGAGAAGTCGTTCCCGTCGTCGTTCGGAAAGTCGTTCCCGTCGTCGTTCGCAAAATCGTTCGCAAAGACGTTCGAACCGGAGTTTTAACCGCCGTTCAAGCAGCAGCTTTAGCCAACGATCAGGACGCGGTTCAAGACGCAGTAGACGCAGTTCAAATAGAGGTTTCTAACTTTTGCACAAGTCTTCAATTTAACGAATGCCACCTCAAAAACATATATTCCATTTATAAATGCTTATCGTAATTCCCTAATGAAGAGTGAAATTTACTCATAAGACATTATCTGGTTGCATCTGTTCGTTTGATTATTCATTATATTCAACTATTTACCTTAATGTGCTTTTTACAGTTATTGATTTATAGGAATCCTGACATGTATGGTACAGGAGTAAATCCACTTGAAAGCAGTAAAACTATTGAAAAAACAGTAAAACGATTAAAGATGTGGTTTAGTAATGGTCATACCTCAAGCTAATCGAGCAGTCACTGAAAAAGGGATAAAATCGAATCAAATGAAAATATTTTTGATAGAAATTTAATGGAGAAACCCGTCACTATAGTATGGCGGGTTTCTCCATTAAATTAGCTTCATCCCAAAGTGACCTTTTCAGCAATCGTTAAGATTATAGTTTGTCTAAGAATCTGACTAATCTGTCGAGTTCACTGTCGAGTTCTTTGACAATTTCTCTGTCGTGATCTCTTCTGCGATCTTTGTTACGACTTCTATCACCTTCTCTTGCTAACCCATTAAACGTAATTGGGCCGACTACACTTGCTTCTGAATCACTAGTTATATTTTCAGCAGTTACCTTATAAGTATGTGATCCATCTCTCACATTCCTATCAATACATTGAATCTTTGCAATATAGTTTTTATCTGATGCTGGATCAGGTTCTACTATCTTTTCGGTAGTATAAATTTCTACACCATCACGATAGATTTTAAATAAAATTTTCGATGTACCACTTACCCCTTGTACACCTACTTTTGCAGTTAGCTTTACATGATTTTCATATGCATGCGTCGTTGGAATAGTTATATCTATAGTTGCTAATATTAATTTTCTCGGTGAATGGGGGATAGTATTTGATCTCATTTTATTAAACTTAGGAACTGGCTCTATAGCTTGATAATCAATATCTCGAACCATAATCTTCTTCACTCCTTATCTTTTGATAAAATACAATAAAAACACTTTAGTTTAGGTATTCTCACCATTATCCTACGTAGTATTAGATAAATGGATATGGAGCAAAAGTTTATATTTGTGAAAATAGGCATGTGACCAAAGGATAAACTCAGTAAAATACACAAAACAATGATTCTGATGATTGGAATTAGAGGAATTTACAAAAATATTAGACATTTCGTTGAAAGTATAATACAATTAATTTTACGTTTTCAAAAAGTGCAAGTTATTTAAGTCATGAATTTTCAACTGAATTCATGGCCTTTTTGCGTCTGTATTTACATTAGAGAGGGGGCCTCAGGTAGTGCAAAATATCCAGCATCCTGATTATCAAGAAGAGCTTGAACGTTTGGAGTTTACTAAAAAGTATATGGAAATTGTGATCAAAGCATCTGAATCGACAGAGGAAAACTTCAGGGAGAATCTCAAGAGTTCCCTTGAAGGAATCGATTTAAAGGACAGTAGTTTAAGTTACATGAGTATGCTGACCAACTCAAACCTTTTAAGAAGAACGGAAGAGGAAGTGAAAAGATTAAAAAAGTTTGAGAACAAACCTTATTTTGCGAAGATTAATTTTCTACGGGAAGAAACTAATCAAGAAGAAATCCTCTATATCGGTAAAGTTTCTCTCTTTGATAAGGAAACACAAATGCCGATCATTGTGGATTGGCGCTCGCCAGTTGCTAATCTTTATTATGACGGTCGTTTAGGAGAGGTTTCTTATGAAGCAGAAGGCGAAGAATATGAGGGGTTTTTATCACAAAAACGGCAATTTATCATTGAAAATGGAGAGCTTACGGATATTCGTGATATTGATTTAACCACCAATGACGAACTTCTGCAGATGTCCCTGGCAAATAGCTCAAGCAACCGGCTTACAGAAATAGTTTCCACCATCCAAGAGGAGCAAAATAATGTCATCCGAGCTGATCTGAATAAACCAATCATCGTTCAAGGTGCAGCAGGAAGCGGAAAAACAACCATCGCTTTACACAGATTATCTTATTTCATTTACACCTATGCTGAACACTTTACTCCAAATCAGTTAATGATCTTAGCCCCAAACCGATTGTTTATCGATTATATATCGGAAGTACTTCCCGAACTGGGAGTCGAAAATATTCATCAAACCACCTTCGTTGATTATGTATTAAAATGCATCGGCAAAAAGATAAAATTAAAACACCCAGATGAGAAATTACTGAAATTTATGAACCGTGAGATCCAGGAACCTGAATTAACAAGATGGATTTCGGCATTTAAAGGATCTTTGCAATTTAGGGATATTATCAATCAATACTTACAAGATATTTTAAAAACCTTATTGCCAAAAGAGGACTTCTATGTTTCGAAATTTAGACTTTACAGTGCAAAAAAATTACGAAAGCTGATTACTTATGAATATGAATACCTTCCATATTATCAACGAATAGAGAAAATTAAACGCGTTCTGCAAAACCATGTTAGAACAGAAAAAAAGACAATGATTGAAAAAATCACAAATTTTTATGATGAAAAATTAGAAAGAGCATTATACAGCAAAGCGGATCCTGAGAATCGGCGCAAATATGTCTCCATGGCATTGGATAAAAAGGATTATGCTTTAAAAGAAATAAATAAAGAAGTCAGAACAGCAGTAAATACTTATATGAAGCAAATACCAAAACATGATTTGTTTCATTATTATAAAGAACTTGTCACCAACAAAGAGCTCTTTTCAAAATATGCGCCAGATTTAACTGAGCAGCAAATAGAATTCTTCTGCAACTATCAGTTTTTGTTATATACAGAAAAAAGCTTTGAAATAGAAGATTTATCCGCACTGCTTTATTTGCAAGGAAAATTATTTGGAATAGATAAAATGCTGCGCGTGAAGAATGTTGTCATTGATGAAGCCCAAGATTACAGCTACTTTCAGCTTTTTGCGTTAAAAAGCGTACTGGAAACAGATATGTTCACGATAGTGGGTGATCTGGCTCAAGGTATTCATTCTTACAGGGGAATCAATGACTGGAGCATTGTATATAAAGAAATCTTTCCACGTGCCAGCTACAAGACATTGCAAAAAAGCTACCGTACCACCATTGAAATTATGAATGCGGCCAATGAAATCTTAAAGCTATTGCAATTAAATCTTCCAACGGTAGAACCGGTTGTTCGCCATAGCCAAAAACCAACATTTATAGAAACAACTACGGAAAAAGCAACGATTGAAAAAATTTGCAGTGAAATTGAAAGAATGTATTCTGAAGGGATAAAGACGGTAGCCGTTATTGGCAAAACAAATACTGAGTGCAAAAAATTGGCGAAGCTTTTCGGAAAATATTCTACATTGCCTATTCAGTTTTTACAGGAAAATGAGGAAATAAATAAAGATGAAGTGGTAATCGTCAGCTCCCATTTATCAAAAGGGCTTGAATTTGATGCTGTGATTGTATGTACATTGGATGAAACATTCGAGGCAAATGAAATTGATATTAAGCTTTTGTATGTATCCATGACAAGACCTTTGCACCGTTTGATGCTATTTGGAAAAGATAAATCATGCTTTTTACTTGATCAAATAGAAGATGCATCTCTTTTTGGAGAACTTGTCTCATAAAATGGAAAGGAGCCAAAGCCTTATATTAAGGAACGGCTCCTATTTTTTATGTAAAAAATTCCATGAATTTGTATGGATTGCAGGATATCTATCACATTTTGTCGTATTTTATGCAGTAAAAAATCACGGAAGTAGGGTACTAATGATCCTTGAAAAAATCCTTTTGCATCTGCTAATCATTTTAATTCCCGTTCATATATATACCCTTTTTTTTGAAAATAGAAAGATTGGAAAATCTCCTTATTTATTTGGAGTGATAAATGGAATTACTGCCATTGTAACCATGTCTTTTTCTTTCAACGCATTCGGCATGGTGTGGGATTTAAGGTATGCTCCTCTAGTAATAGCATTTTTATACGAAGGTCCGATATCAGGATCAATTGTTATGATCATTATTGCACTGAAAAGAACAATTACAGGCGGAGATGGTCTAATCGTAGCCTATTTGTGTTTGATGTTTACTGTGATTTTGCCATTGTACATGCATAAAAACTACTGGAATATAAGTAAAACAAATCGGATCAGAAAGGCATTAATTGTGGGAATATGGACAGCTCTTGCCCAGGTAATAATTACATATGGCTACTTTTTAATTAATGGTTACCCGAATCATACGAATAAAGAGCTATTTCTTTTCGTTGTTTTATATGGAGTTGTACAGATAATAGGTACTGCAGCGTCTTCCACCCTTCATGAACGAATGATTGAGAAACAATTATTGCAAAAGGAAATGTCAAAAGCGGAAAAATTGCATACTATTGGGGAACTGGCGGCATCTATTGCCCATGAGATCAGAAATCCTTTAACAGTGGTGAAGGGCTTCCTGCAACTGATGAAAAAGCAGGAAAAAGGAACAAATCTCCAATATTTAACCCTTGTCTTGAGTGAGCTGGACAGGGCTGAGGTTATCATTAGTGATTATTTGAATTTCGCTAAGCCTCGGCTAGAAAAAGTAGAAAAAATTAAACTCGGTGATTTCATTTCAGGTATTATCACTTTAATTCAATCCTTAGCTGTTGCAAAAGGTGTTATTTTAGACGACAAAGTGGATGAAAATCCTCCTATTATTACAGATAAAGATCAGCTTAAGCAGGCAATAGTGAATTTTATTAAAAATGCTATTGAGGCTACACCGCAGGGAGGAACGGTTTCTGTGAACCTAAAGCGGATAAATAACTTTGTTTATATTGTAATATCTGATACAGGAAAAGGAATGACAAACGAACAACTTTCCAGAATGGGGACTATATTTTACACAACGAAGGAAAAGGGAACCGGCCTTGGTACAGCTGTCTCAATTAGAATCATTGAAACAATGAACGGAAAAGTCACATATGAGAGTGAATTAAATGTTGGAACAAAGGTTACGATTCAGTTACCGATAGTAGAAGACGAAATTGGTTTATGATAAAAAAATGATGGATTAACCTGAATGAATTTTGATATTCCCCCAAAATGAAAGAGGAGACAGCACGGCTCCTCTTCAAAAAATAAATTAATCTTTTTTTACTAAAGTAAGTGACCACATATTTCCATCTTTCCACACTCTGTTTGTTGTTCTATACTGGGAAGTCCTGCGCCCGGAAGTGCGACGCCGGGAAGTCCTGCGCCTGGAAGTTCGACGTCGCGAAGTACGGCGACGTGTCCATCGAGAAGTCCAACGAGAAGTACGGCGACGGGATCTGCCCGTATTACGCCGCGAAGTACGACGAGATGTCCAACGACTAGTACGGCGCCTAGAACTTCTGCGACGAGATGTCCGAGATCTGCGCCCTGAGCTTGGATCTTGCAGCATAAAATCAATTAAGCCAGAGATATTGCCATTTTCAACAGCACGTCGAATATCTCTAGAAGAATAATTACTCATGGTTAACCTCCTTTAAGCATTGAAAGATTTGAATCTTTTTTATGAGATAAGAAAATATATGATTTTCAACTCATAAGTTTTTAACAGGTCTATGCATTGTCTAGCTACAAGTGAAATTGGCACTTCAAATTTCACCAGCGCCTATCGGCTAGCGGATTTCTCCGTCTTCTCCCTACGATAAGTCAACATCGGCTCCTGAGGTACCTCGCCGTGTTTCCTATATCTCGAGCTTGAGATTACGAAATCCGTACGCCGTTGGGCAAGGCGCTTGCGCTTTTCTAATGCTAGAAAGATTCCCATATATCTTTCATTGCTATATGGTACGTGTATCCTACAAAAATGTATGAGACATTCGTGTATATTTCGAAAAAAAAATAGATAAATGATTCATGTGTCAATGCCTGCTTTTTTTTCATAACAATAAATAAGAAAAGCGTAAGCTCCTTGCCCATAGACGTATGGACTGTAGGGGCTTCGACTGAGATAAAGGAAACACAGTGAGGTAGTTCACGAACTGGTGAAATTAGCACTTCAAATTTCACTTGATGTTGACTTATCGTAGGGAGGAGCCCCGGAAGTCCACTAGTCTATAGGAGCTGAAGCTAGACAATAAGAAAAGCAAAAGCTTAGAAAAGGCAGGTGTTCATTTATGGCAAAACACGAACAAATGATCAATTATCATTTATATGTTCATCCTTTAGACTTGAGGGAGTTGAAAAAGGATATTTGGAATGATGAACCTGTTCCGGGGAAGCTGACCATTAATCAAAAAAAATTCGATATTGATGTTGTATACAGGGGTTCCCATATTCGGAAGCTTGAAAAAAAGTCCTATAATATCTCTTTTTATAAACCTAGTAATTATAAAGGGAAAAAAGAAATTCATCTAAATGCGGAATATAAGGATCCTTCTATGATAAGAAATAAACTTTCCCTCGATTTTTTCGCAGATATAGGCGTTCTATCTCCCGAGTCCCAATATATTTTTCTCCAATTAAATGGTCGACAAGAAGGAATTTATCTGGAATTAGAATCCGTAGATGAACATTTTTTGAAGAGGAGAAGCCTCCCTGACGGGTCGATTTTTTATGCAGTAGATGGAGATGCAAATTTTTCACTCATAAGTGAACTAGATGATGAAACAAAAAAATCATTATTATTAGGGTATGAGAAGAAATACGGAAAAGATAGTGATGATCATTATCTTCAAGAACTTATATTTATCATTAACACTTTATTAAAGGGTGAGTTTGAGAAGGAAATCGTTCATCATTTGGATGTTGAAAAATATTTAAGATGGCTGGCTGGCGTTGTTCTTACTCAAAATTATGATGGTTTTGTTCATAACTATGCATTGTATCGAAATGGAGACACGGGATTGTTTGAAATTATTCCATGGGATTATGATGCAACATGGGGAAGGGATGTAAACGGGAAATATATGCAGGAAGATTATGTTCGAATTGAAGGATTTAATACATTAACAGCTCGGTTATTAGATGTGGATTCTTTTAGAAAAAAATATCAAGGTTTGTTGATGGAATTTTTATCGAATCAGTTTACTGTGGAGTATATGAAGCCAAAAGTCGAGCAGTTATTTAACTTACTTCACCCCTATATTTTAATGGATCCGTATAAAAAAGATCAAGTTGAAAAGTTTAAAGAGGAACCAAATCTTATACTCCAGTTTATCGAATTAAGAAACGATTATTTAAGATCAAAAATAAATAAACTTGACTGATAAATGATAGAAAAGTATTTCATTTACCTTCCATATTATTGCTTACACTATAAGTGAGTCAACATTCCATATAGGCTAAAGTTGAATTTATTATAAATAGTTATTTATCCCGTTTCAAGATTTTAATAGACACGTATATATACAGTATGAATAACCCTAATGGATAAATGACAAGGAGGATAAAAATGGAGAGTGGCAATATGAATTACTCAAATCGGACTCAGCCTACCTTAAAAATACCCCACTCGTTATTAAGCAAAAATATAACCGTATATAGAGGCGGACCTGAATCTAAAACTGGAAAACTTATGGACGTAAAACCAGATTATCTTGTAATTTATGCTGATAATAAAATCATTTACTATCGATCGGAACACATCAAAAGCATTACAGAAGATTCCAAAACAAATGCAGTTCAAACGAACAATGCCCAGGAAGAGAATCCATTTTTCTATCAAGAAGATAACTTTTTAAGTTTATTAACTAATTTTTTGAATAAGAAAATTCAAATTGACCAAGGCGGTCCAGATTCAAAGCAAGGAAAGCTGTTAGAAGTAGGCAGTGACTACTTAGTTCTTAGTACGGATGATGACGGAATTGTGTATTATTACTTGCCTCACATTAAAAGTATTATGGAACTCGAAAGTAATGAAAATGATGGCGAGGAAGATTCTGTTGAATCTTCAACTTGGGTAATGGAAGAAAAAACAGAAGACCCGGTGATGACAAATTTTCTTAGAGGGTCAGATTTTAATCATCTTTGCTCACTGTTGACCCATAACTGGGTATCTATTAATCGGAAAGGTCCTGAAGCATTAGAAGGAATATTTGTTGATAATTCTGAAGGATTCTTTACCCTTGCGAATAATCAAGAACTATACCGTATAAATCCATTTCATGTAAGAAATATAAGTATCGGGCCTAAAGGAGCAATGAAACAGCAGCAAAATAATAATCAGCAAGAAGAGCAAACGGACAATATTATGGATGAATCAAGCAGTGAAAATTTTCCGGTTACCTCCTCCATTACAAGCGGGCAAAGAGAATCTAGTGGAATTTGGGGCGAGAGCGAAGATCGTGAATCGAGTGAAAATAGAAGCACAAGTAGAGGACGCCGTACCAGTAGACGCAGAAGCACAAGCAGCAGCAGTAACCGAACAAGTAGACGTAGACGCACAAGCAGCAGCAACCGAACAAGTAGACGCAGACGCACAAGCAGCAGCAACCGAACAAGTAGACGCAGACGCACAAGCAGCAGTAACCGAACAAGTAGACGCAGACGCACAAGTAGTAGTTACCGAACAAGTAGACGCAGACGCACAAGCAGCAGCAACCGAACAAATAGACGCAGACGTTCAAGCAGACGCCGTAATCGAAGAACAAGCAGCAGCTCCTCTAGAACAACAAGAAGACTTGAATCAATCGTCAGATCCGTTAGTTATGACTGGAGACCATTGTCATAATTATTACAGCGAAAATATTTTTACTATTTCATAAGATGGGTGCATTGTGAAAAGCTCTTTGCTCAGTAGCATGTCTTCAACGAGACAAAATGAAATGTACCCATTTTTATACGAATGCTAGCAGTTTTGAAAGGAGGTCTAGTTATTGAATGGGATAAACAGCTTTCTTGGTCAAGAAGTCGAGATTGAGATATCTGGGAAAACATTTATTTCTGGGATATTAATTGATGTAGGTTTAGACATCCTTGTGATATATGATGGAAAGCAATTTCTTTATATTCCTTTAATTCATATACATTGCATCAAAGAAAAAATAGAGAAAGAAGTTACAGAAGATCCTCCAGATACCCTGCTTATTTTTAATGAATCTGAGCCTATTTCCTATCGGAAAACATTAAACCATTCAAAAGGACAATTTCTTGAATTATTCATTACCGGAAACAGATCCATCCACGGATATATTACGAGTGTCTTAAATGACTATATCGTGTTTTACTCACCTGTATACAAAACAGTATTTATATCTATGCAGCATGTAAAGTGGTTTACTCCTTATTCCCATCAATTAACTCCATATACTTTAGAAAATAAGGATCTTCCTGTTGTTCCAACTAATTTTCCATTAGCACGTTCATTTGAAGAGCAATTAAAAAAATATGAGGGGAAATTACTCGTATTTGATTTAGGAGATAATCCAGATAAGATTGGTTTAGTGAAGCAAGTTTCTAATAATATTATTGAATTGATAACGGCAAATGGACAAAAAGTATTTTGGAAGTTCATTCATATTAAAACTGTTCATATTCCATAATTAAATAGAAAAAGACATATAAAGGAACCTTAGTTTTATTGAACTAAGGTTATTTGTATAAGGGTAAGAAAATATAAAATGTTTTAACTTACAAATTATTAACAAATTCAACCTTGTCTAGCGTAAGCAGATATCGGCTAGCGGATTTCTCCGCCTCCTCCCTACGATAAGTCAACATCAGTTGAAAATGGGAATGCTTATTTTCACTTGTTCGTGAACTGCCTCACTATGTTTCCTTGATCCCGAGGTGAGCGACTACGAAATCCGTACGCTAGAGCTGCGGCGCTTGCGCTTTTCTTATCCGAAACATGAAGTTATGAAAGATTATAGTACTCTTTAAACCATTTAACGAAATTTCTTATCCCATCCTCAATATTTGTTTTGGGTCGATAGTCAATGAACTTTACTATATCCTCAATATCAGCAAAAGTTTCTTGAACATCTCCTGGTTGAATCGGAAGGAAATTTTTATTCGCCCTCATACCGAGTTGGTCCTCTAGTACTTGGATAAAATCATGCAGCTTAACAGGTTGATGGTTCCCGATATTATAAATTTTATATGGTGGTGATAAGTCGATAGGGAGACCTTTCTCTAATAAGCGAAATATCGATTCTATTATGTCATCAATATAGGTGAAATCTCTTTTCATATTTCCGTAGTTAAATAAATTTAATGGCTCCTGTTTGATAATAGCATTAGAAAAGATAAAATAGGCCATATCAGGCCGTCCCCACGGACCATAAACAGTGAAGAACCTTAGTCCGGTGGTCGGAAGTTTATACAGGTGACTGTACGTATATGCCATTAGTTCATTTGCTTTTTTCGTAGCAGCATACAAGCTAATGGGCTGATCAACCCGATCACTAACGGAAAATGGAACTTGCTTGTTATTTCCATAAACGGAACTGGACGATGCGTAAATTAAATGCTTGATTTGATGTTCTTTACAACATTCTAATATATTTGCAAACCCAACAAGATTGGATTGAATATAGGCGTGAGGATTTTCTAAACTGTACCTGACACCGGCCTGGGCGGCCAAATGAACAACTTTCTCTATTTCGTACTGCTTAAAAAGACTGCTTAATAATTCCATATTTTCGATGGAGCCTTTAATAAAAATAAAATTCTTTGATTTTTTCAATATTTCAAGACGGTCATATTTTAAGGTTTGATCATAGTAATCATTTAAGTTATCAATACCTAAAATGCTATATCCTTCGTCTAATAGGCGCATCGATAAATGAAACCCGATAAAACCTGCACATCCAGTTACGAATATATATTTATCATTTTGCTGCACCTTAAAGAACTCCTTTATTCATGTAATTAATACTGGCAGGAAGTACTGCTCATGATTAAAAATTGCCTACCCCAAAATAGCGGTATCCCAATTCCACCATTTTTGAAGGAGACAGGGTATTTCTTCCGTCAAATAGAAGGGGATTGGATAATAAAGATTTTGCATGTTTCCAATCAATTTCTAGGATTTCTTTCCATTCTGTTAAAATCAAAACAGCATCTGCGCCTTCCAGAGCTTCAAGAGGGGTCAGCGTATATTTGACAGTCGGATAAATTTTTTTAACATGTTCGGATCCTTGGGGATCATAGGCGGCAATGGTAGCTTTATTATTTAGGAGGTAATCGATTACTCTTAGAGAGGGTGCTTCGCGAATATCATCTGTTTGTGGCTTAAAGGTAAGGCCAAGAACAGCAATACGTTTTTTGGTTAAACTGCCTAATACTTGTTTCACTTTTTCCATAAACCAATCTGACTGCGTTTGATTCACATAAGAAACAGCTTCAAGAATTGGCATTGGAATGTCCACTTGGGAGGCTAACGCTAATAATGCTTTAATATCTTTCGGAAAACATGATCCACCGTAGCCGATACCAGCCTGAAGAAAATCAGAACCTATTCGTTTATCCATCCCCATCCCTATTGCAACTTGTTTAATATTTACACCTTTTCCTTCGCACAGTCTTGCCAACTCATTTATAAAAGATATTTTTGTAGCTAAAAATGCATTAGAGGCGTATTTTATCATTTCTGCTTCTTTTATCGTTGTATAAAGAATGGATGTGTCTACATCCTTATATAATTCTTTCATAATATTCCGTGCTTTCTCTGACTCACAACCAATTACAACCCTATCGGGATATAAGGCATCATGTAATGCTTTCCCTTCCCTTAAAAATTCCGGATTTGAAACTATGTCGAATGATATGGAGATATTTCTTTTGCTCAATTCCTTCATCATGATGTCATTCAATTTATCCCCAGTGCCTACAGGAACAGTGCTTTTGATGACAATAACCTTGTAATTATCCATGAATCTCGCTATTTGGCTAACTACTTCTTCTACATAAGTTAAATCGGCTTTTCCGTCTTCTGATGGCGGAGTGCCAACCGTGACGAATAATATGTCACATTGTTTTATAAAGTCCTCTATATTACTAGTAAAGGAAAGTCTCCCCTCTAATAAATACTCATGGAGAAGTTCCTCTAGTCCTTCCTCATAGAAAGGAAGCCTGGATTGATTAAGTTTATGAATCTTTTCTTGATTCGTATCCACAACAGTAACGGGATAGCCATATTTCGCCAAAACAATACTTGTTGTCGTTCCAACATAACCTGCTCCAATTACTCCTATTTTCATATTTTTCACCTCTATTCTGCTTTTGAAATGGTCTTACTTGCATGGTTAAACATTATTGACCAACAATTTACACTGGCTAAAATAGTAGAACCATTATCTATTCTCTTCTCGCTCAATGACCTCGTATAAATACTGTAATACATCTTCTTTTAACTCTTGTCTTTGGAGCGCAAAATCAATCGTCGCTCTAATAAAGCCTGCTTTATCCCCAATATCATAACGTTTCCCTTGAAAGTGATACGCTAAAACTGCTTGAGACCTGTTCAAGATATTGATAGCATCCGTCAATTGAATTTCTCCGCCGGAGCTTGGTGGTAAGTCTTTTAATATATCAAAAATCTCTGGCCTTAAAATATATCTACCAAGAATAGCTAAACGTGAGGGGGCGTCTTCTTTTTTTGGTTTTTCGACCAATTCTTCAACATTAATTACATTTTCATTCATAACGCAGCCATTTGGTTTAACAATCCCATATTTCGAAACCTCTTCGTATGGCACCTCTTGAACGCCAACAATCGAAGAATGATAACGATTGAAGACATCCATCATTTGTTTCAAGCAGGGCTTTGTCGATTGGACAATATCATCGCCTAATAGAACGGCGAAAGGCTCTTGGCCAATAAAGCTTTTCGCGCAAAAAACGGCATTCCCCAGGCCTTTCGGTTCTTTTTGGCGAATATAATGGATATTTGCTAATTCTGATATAGATTGAACGCTTTGAAGAAGTCCAAATTTATTTTTCTTTAATAGGGTTTCTTCTAATTCATATGATTTATCAAAGTGATCCTCGATAGAACGTTTACTGCGGCCGCTTATGATTATGATATCCTCAATTCCAGATGCAACTGCTTCTTCAATGATGTATTGAATGGTTGGTTTATCCACAATCGGAAGCATTTCTTTTGGTAATGCCTTTGTTGCAGGGAGAAATCTCGTACCAAGTCCGGCAGCTGGGATTATTGCTTTACGAATCATTCTCTCTCCCTCCTTATGTCAAACTAACTTTTTAGTCGTTTATTCTTTCTATGATGAAAACACACATTGAGTATGTGGGAATGACCTAGAAAAGAAAAATTTATTTATTTTACTAGGTATTTGTGTTTAAAAAACAGCTATCATAATAGGGCATTAATCTGCTTCCTACATTTGCACATTTTATTAACCCATAAATGAGTGAACTACCTATACAATAATTTTTTCAAGACATACATTAATACAAAATGTACTAAAACCCCTAATTCAAAAAACTAGGAGGGGAAAAATGGATAATATTAAAATTGGACCTTGGGAAGAGGAAGCGGGTTCGAATGAATTCTTCGTACCTGAATATATTGAAAATCTAGCAAAAAAGGTACTAGAACGCTACAATTTCTCCGTACAAAGTATGCAAATCATTACAACAAAACCCGATAAAGGAGGTGCCATTTGGAAGCTTACTACAAGTGAAGGACCAATGAGTTTAAAGCTCTTACACCGAAGGCCGACAAGAAGTATGTTCAGTTTAGGTGCTCAGGAGTATCTAGTAGATGTTAAAAAGGCAAGGGTGCCGATGATTATTAAGACGAAGGATCAGCAAAATTATGTAGAGGCTGGCGGAAAGCTATGGTTTGTTGCTGAATGGATAGAGCCACTTACACCTGTCACAAAGGACTTAGAAGGCGCAAAGCAACTTTGCGCAGCACTTGGCGAATTTCATCGTTTAAGTAAAGGGTACGTACCGCCACACAGGGCAGAAATTGCGTCCAGATTGTATAAATGGCCGGAAAACTACAAAAAAATAGTAACGAAAATGGATTGGTTTCGAAATATTGCGAGTGTATATAATGAGATGCCTGCAAGCTACTATTTATTATTCGTATTAGATGAATTTGAAAAACAGGCAATAGCCGGATTACAAGCCCTTAACCAATCAAGCTATTCGGAAATGGTGAAACTCGGTAATCAAAATTGGGGACTAGTACATCAGGATTATGGTTGGTCCAATGGGCAAATGGGACCGAATGGAATGTGGATTATAGATCTTGACGGGGTGG
The DNA here is from genome assembly GCF_038008735.1 of Margalitia sp. FSL K6-0131. Taxonomy (NCBI): domain Bacteria; kingdom Bacillati; phylum Bacillota; class Bacilli; order Caryophanales; family Bacillaceae; genus Heyndrickxia; species Margalitia sp. FSL K6-0131. The sequence continues at coordinate 4,619,890 of NZ_JBBOZS010000001.1, read as the reverse complement.
CATATGATCTGCCGATTCGTGATTTAAGAAAGCTAATTAGCGGTACAATGGCAGATTTAACGAAATGGGATACAACATGGATAAGAGAAATGATTCAAGCCTACCATAAGGAAAATCCGATATCACCGGAGCTTTATGAAATATTAATGATTGATTTGGCGCTGCCAAATGAGTTTTACAAGAATATTAAAGAAGTAGTGTATGAGCCGGATAAATTTTTAAATAATGAAACAAAAATAATGATAAGGAGTATTGTCAACCTGGAAAAAACAAAATGGACTGTATTGCAAGAATTACAAGAAGACTGGAAAGGAGTGAAACAATGAGAATCTTAATGATTTGTACAGAAAAACTCCCAGTTCCACCCGTATTAGGAGGTGCGATTCAAACCTATATATCTGGAATTCTTCCATATTTAAGCAAGTCCCATGATATAACGGTACTAGGAGTTAATGCTGATTCACTCCCTGACGAAGAAACGTTGGATGGAGTCCATTATGTAAGGGTACCAGGTACAGTTTTTGAAATTTATAGAGAAGGCGTTATTTCTTATCTTGAATCCAATCAATTTGACCTCATTCATATTTTTAACCGTCCACGCCTTGTCCTTCCTATAAGGAAAATTGCACCAAATTCAAAAATTACTTTGAGTATGCACAATGATATGTTTAAACCTGACAAAATTGAACCGGAGGAAGCTTCCGCTGTTATTGAAGAGGTTTCGAATATCGTGACAATTAGTAATTATATCGGTGAGGAAATTAAACGTTATTTCCCCCAAGCTGCGGACAAAATACGTACTATTTATTCAGGAGTAGACATAGAACGGTTTTTACCTGGACATCATGAAAAGATGCAGAATATCCGAAATGAGCTTCGGGAAAAGCATGGTTTAGAAGGTAAAACCGTTATATTGTTTACAGGGAGACTTTCCAATAATAAAGGTGTAGATCGGTTAGTTAGGGCATTACCGGAGCTAGCAAAAAAATTCAATGATCTTGCTCTTGTCATTGTCGGAAGTAAATGGTTTAGTCAAAATGATGTGACAGATTATGTTGCTTATGTCAGAGCATTGGCCAATAAATCACCAGTACCTGTTATTACAACTGGTTTTGTTTCGCCAAGCGAGATTCAAAATTGGTATGCGGCAAGTGATCTCTTTGTTTGTACGTCACAATGGCAGGAACCACTTGCGAGAGTGCATTACGAAGCAATGGCAGCCGGTCTTCCAATTGTAACGACCGCAAGAGGTGGAAATCAGGAAATTATTGAAAGAAATGAGAATGGACTTGTCGTTGGAAACCCGGAAGACCCGAGCGAATTTGTAGATAAAATTAGTGAGATATTATCAAGCAAATCTTTGATGAAAAGAATGGGAGAGACAGGAAGAAATCTAGCGATATCAAAATATACGTGGGACAGAGTAGCCAACGATGTGCTAGAGGTATGGGAACAATCTCTTCAATCTTCTGAAGTTATCGTCGAAGTTGAAAACCCTCAGGACGATAGTAAAATTATTGATATTGAGGAGATTCGCGATCGGAAACGAAAGCATGAGGAAGATTCGAAATACTCTACGCATCATAAGCGAAAGCACGAGAAAGATTCGAAATACTCTACGCATCACAAACGAAAGCACGAGGAAGATTCGAGATCCTCTACGCATCGCAAACGAAAGCACGAGGAAGATTCGAGATCCTCTACTCATCGCAAACGAAAGCACAAGGAAGATTCGAGATACTCTACCCATCACAAACGAAAGCGCGAGAAAGATTCGAAATATTATACACACCACAAACGAAAAAGATCTTCAAGAGGAGAAAGAAAATATAGAGATGAAAGGTATACCAGACGATATCGAAAAGAGAATTCCAGGAAGCTTCTTTCAAACAGAAAATATAGAACTGCTGAAAAAAGTATAGTTACCTCTATAAAAGTGCAAGAAAAGATCATCAAATCGATTAATTATAGATGGAAACCTATGTAAGGATAAAAAACCAATGACCGGGATCATTGGTTTTTTTATGAAAGAAAGCATATTAATGTAAAGATAATTGTTGAAGGAATAACAATCCAAACTCTCTAATGTATTAGCAATCACTATCGTTGAAATGGTGGCAATCGCTGTTTCCGTTGAACAATCCCCTAACTGCAAAAAAATCGTGCAAAATGGCATTGGAGACTTACGTCATACTAAGCGAATTTTTTATAAAGGATTTTTATCCCTAATCAAGAATTTATATAGTAAGAAAATAAAAAGGGGAAACAATGATGGAAAATCCAAAATTAGAAACATTACAGAAGGAATGGATAGTAGAAGCAACCATTTCTGATATGCAGAAAAAAATGGAAAATGGTGAATTAACATCAAAGGAACTTGTCCTGATGTACTTGCAGAGGATCGCTCAATTGGATAAGAATGGCCCAAAAATAAATTCCATACTTGAAGTCAACCCGGATGCGGTACAAATTGCTGCTGGATTAGATGCAGAGAGAAAACTAAAAGGCCCAAGAGGACCACTACATGGAATTCCTATCCTCATTAAAGATAATATTGATACTCATGATAAAATGCATACAAGTGCAGGTTCCTTAGCACTAGCAGAGTCTGTAGCACCTAAGGATTCTTTTGTGGTGAAACAGCTAAGAGAAGCAGGTGCCGTTATTCTTGGAAAAACCAATATGACGGAATGGGCGAATTTTATGGCGGATAATATGCCGAGTGGATACAGTTCAAGAGGTGGACAAGTATTAAATCCATACGGTCCGGGAGTGTTTGATGTCGGAGGCTCCAGTTCCGGTTCTGGTGCTGCGATTGCAGCTAATTTTGCAGCAGCAGCGATCGGCACAGAGACTTCAGGGTCCATTTTAAATCCTGCAACCCAAAATTCATTAGTTGGGATAAAACCAACATTAGGGCTAATAAGCAGAAGCGGCATTATTCCAATCGCGCATAGTCAAGATACTGCTGGGCCAATGGCAAGAACCGTAATGGATGCAGCTATTCTGTTATCTGCTTTAACGAAGCATGATACAGAAGATCCGGCTACTTTAACCAATACAGAATTAAATATGGTAGATTTTACTGAATTTCTGCAAAAGGATGGTCTAAAAGGAGCCCGACTCGGTGTTGCGAGGGATGATTATTTTAACCATTTAAGTGAAGAACAATTAGCGATTGTCGAGAATGCGCTTAAACGAATAGAAGAGTGCGGAGCGATTTTATCTGATATTTCCATCCCATCTGCAAAAATTAATTGGAGCTATGCTGTATTAACCTATGAATTTAAAACAGATATAAATGCTTATTTGCGTCAAGTGGACTCAAGTCTTCCGGTTCATTCCTTAAAGGATCTAATTGAGTTTAATAAGAATAACCCAGAAAAAATGTTGAAATATGGACAGGCCGTATTAGAAAAATCAGAGGCAACTAGCGGGACATTGACAGAAATGGAGTATATACAAGCCCTTGAACAGGATATCTATTTATCCACGGAACAAGGAATTGATTACGTGTTAAAGGAAAATAAGGTTGAGGCAATCATTTTTCCGCAAGATTTTAGTGATAGTATCGGCGCCAAGGCGGGATATCCTTCCATAACGGTGCCGGCAGGCTATACAAAAGATGGGGAACCTGTCAGTATTACCTTTACAGGAACTGCATACAGTGAACCAACTTTATTAAAAATGGCATATGCGTTTGAGCAAGCAACCCAGGTTAGAAAAGCACCGATTTTAAAATCGTTTGAGGAAACAAAATAAAACATGAAAAACCCTCTAAAACCAATTTATTAGAGGGTTTTTTGAGGTATATAATTGGTTTCATTTCCTTTTTAACTACTTCATGAGGTGGGATGTTACTTGAACAACACGTTCTCCTAATGCTCTTCCCAGTGTCTGATCTTGCTCATTTAACAGAGTGGAGCTTTCAATCGGGCAAGATATTCCAACACCATAGTAAGAACCGTAAAGAGCGTTTTCCGGTATATTACCTGGCAATCCTACAATAATCATGCCCTGATGAAGCATTGGGGTAATAAGGTTTAGTAATGTTGCCTCTAATCCGCCATGTGTTGTGGCTATTGTACAAAAAACAGCGCCAACTTTATCCACGAGCTTTCCGCGTGCCCATAGATAACCAAGCTTATCAATCCACTTTTTTAATCCTGAACTAACACTTCCAAAATGGCCGGGACATCCCCAGATGATCGCATCCATTTCCGGAAGCGTATGGACATCGGCTTCATCAACATGTTTTACATATACTGTTGCTATTCCCGTTTCTTCTGCTCCACGACCAATCGCTCTCGCTAAAGCTTCCGTATGCCCGCCTTCACTATCGTATACAATATATACTTTCATTTACTATCTCTCCATTACTTTAATGAGTTTCCATACCATTAATAGGGCGTAGATACAGTCTGTTTTTTTAGTCACACTTGTATCACTTATCTTTTTTATGTAAAGATCTTAATGCATTTCGGAACTCATCATCATTCATTTCACGATGTTCTTTTTTAAAATTACGAGCATCTTCTGGATTCCCTTTTGCTAAATTACTTAACGCTTGACGAAACATCTCATCTTTTTCCCCTTTAGCATGGTGTTTCTCTCTTTCATGGTCAGAAGATTTATGAGGAATTTCATTTTCCACTTCTACTTCAATCTTCTTTCCGCTTTCATCTACAACAGCTTCTTTATAATTTTTAGTTAGATTTATAAATGCAATAAGAATCGCCAATGTCAAAATAAAATAGATGGATAGTGCATATAATGCATTCCCCAGTCCTGCTTGCAATCTTCCGTCATAATAGAGTAATGCCCTTATGCCGTCTACAATATATCTCGTAGGTAAAATAAAACTGAACAATCGATGAACGATTGGTAATGTTGATAGAGGAAATGCTCCTCCGCTCGAAAATATCCCCATAAAATTTAATGGGAACATTACTAACATTCCCCATCCGCCTAAAAAAACCGCAATCGTTTTAAATAACAAAAACATGGTAGTAATACTGAAAAAAGTGAATAAAAATATCATCCAAATGCTCGAAGCATGTGCGCTCCCGAAAAGGCCAAATACACCGAGCTGTATCACAATAGAAACACAAAAAGTTAAAATCACACCAAATATTATTTCTGATTGGAGGACTTCAGATTCACTTAATGCAGAGCCCCTATTCTTCAAAGTCCCATTTCCTCGCAAAAGATATCCATGGATCATATTTGCTCCCAACATCCCAGTGATGGATGAAATAAGGGCCATAACAAACGGTGTCATTCCTTTATTAAGATTAACCGGCAGCCCAAGCACATTTTTTGAAATAACCTGTACAGGATTGTCTAATAGTGAAGCATTCTCCGGCGCTACTCTCATTCCTCTTTGTGCTAGTTCATTTTTTAGTTGACTGCTAATTCCTTTAGAAGCAGTTAAAGCGACGGTTTGAAGGGTATTACTCGCAATCATGGATGCCGTTTGCCCAATCCCTTCATTCAATAAAACTTCTAATTTTGCGGGTTTACCATTGCTAATACCTGATATTAGTGTGTCATGTACATTGCCTAGACCTTTTGAATAGTTAGAAGGAATAATCAATGCGCCGTATGCTTTGTTATTTCTTAAATCCATCAATGCTTGTTTCCTGCTTTTATCGACAACCCATTTGAAGGAATTTCCATTTTGCTTCTCGATAAGATTTAATAATATAGCATCACCAACTTTTCCCTTATCTTCATTCACGATAATGAGAGGAACATCAGACATATTTTGTTTTGCGCCTTTGAAAATTGGCAGATACACACATACCATGACAAGCATTAATAATGATATTAACCAAATAGGAAACCAAGAGGAGCTTAATTTAAACAATTGCTTCACGATTCCATTCCCCTAACAACGGATATTTTTTCATTTTCATTATGTCCATATTAGTGTAGATTATGAGGACGAATAAAAGGATAATGAAAGTTAGGGGTTTGTCTTGTATTGGAACATTAGTGTATGATAAAGCATATCAAGTTTTTGAGACAAAAGGAGTCAGCATATTGAACGGAAATTCAAGTTTAGAATCATATCAATCTTTTATAAAAAAGAATTGGGAAAAGGCCGGCTTTAAGAATCCAACGGCGGTTCAAGCGGAAGCCATGCCGCACATTTTAGAAGGCAAGGATATTATTGCAAGCTCACCGACTGGATCAGGAAAAACGGTTGCTTATTTACTTCCATTGCTGCAACGAATCAACCAGGAAAATAAAGGAGTTCAAGCTGTTGTTCTTGCTCCTTCAAGAGAATTAGTGATGCAAATCCTTGAAGAAATTCAAAAATGGACCGAAGGAGCAGATATTTTAGCGGCTTCTTTCATTGGAGGAGCCAATTTAAAACGTCAGCTTGAAAAATTAAAAAAGAGACCGCAAATCGTTGTTGGCACACCAGGTCGTATTTATGAACTTATCACGCAGAAAAAGCTAAAAATGCATGAGGTAAAAACAATTGTATTGGATGAAGGCGATCAATTGTTGCTGCCTGAATATAAGCAGGCTATCTCTGGAATAGTGAAGTCCACATTAAGCGATCGGCAGCTCCTTTTATTTTCTGCTACCGTATCACCGGAAGCGATTGAAAAGGCAACGGCGATGATGAAGAGTCCAGAATTTATTAATATTACCGTAAAGGAATCCCCAAGTGTGGAATACCAGTATTTTTTAAGTGATGCACGGGAAAAAATCGATGTACTTCGTAAGCTAAGTGCAGCAGAAAGATTTCAAGCTCTTGTTTTCGTAAGGGATATTGGAAATCTTTCTGTATTAGCTGAAAAACTGCGGTTTAAAGCAGTGTCAATTGGGGAACTGCATAGTGATTTGAAAAAGGAAGAGCGGGCAAAAGCGATAAAATTATTCCAGCAAGGTGACACACAATTTTTACTCGTTACTGAGGTGGCAGCTAGGGGATTGGACTTACCTGGATTGACTCACGTTATTCATTATGATTTTCCGGAAGAACTATCCCAATTTGTTCATCGCTCCGGACGTACCGGCAGACTTGGATCGACTGCAGGAACCGTAATATCCATTGTTACAGAGCGGGAGGAGAGAAAGCTTAAACAGTTCTGTCGTGAACTGAATGTGGAAGCTCACCAAAAGGCATTGGTTGGCGGCAAAATAGTGGACGCTAAAAGTGGAAGTGATCGCTTGAATCAAAGAAGCGGAAGGAAACCAGAGAATCGTAAACAACAAAGAGGAAAAAGGTAAGCAATGTCTCCAACACAAAAAATCAGCCATCTCCTGAGATGGCTGATTTTTTATATTATTTAAGAATTCACATCATTATTTAAACTAGCCTTTGCAAGACCTACGCTTTGTAATAACTTACCTAATGCGTCATCTGCTGAAGAAAACTTAGCGTTAGCAGCATCTAATGATGGTTGATCTTTTTTTAATTCATTTGCTTTTAATTGGTATGTAGCCTCTAAATCTTTTAAAATAGCTTCAAGATCTGATTTTTTGTCCTTTAATCCAGATGGAATCTTCAATTCTTTAATATTGGCTTCAACATTTGGTGCTGCAGCCGCAGCTTTTTCTTTTAAACTTGCCAATTCATCGGCAGATGGCTTTGGATCTGCTGTTAATGCTGATTCATATGCATTGATGTCTTTGTCTGCAGAGTTAATTTTATCCACTAGATTCATATAAAATTGCATCATATCTGCTTTTGCATTTGCTGCTGTTTCCGTTTTATTGCTGGTAGTCTTTGAGTCTGATTTAGTAGAATCACTATTAGAACAAGCTGTTGTAAGCGCCACCACAAGTGCTAGCCCTAAAGCGATTAACCATTGCTTTTTCATATTGTGCTAAACCTCCTGTTGCATTGTAAATCAAATTTTGTCTCGCGATATGTATATTAGCATGCAAAAATTGCTAAGTAAAGGAAAATTACATCAATACTAAAATGTTATAATAATATGAATAAAAGTAAGATTTTGTTATTGTGAAAAATAAAAAAGCGGGTATATTTACCCGTAATCTCAAAATGGTTTTATCGTCATTAAGATGATTAAAATGATTGCTGCTCCATGTATAATCCAATTAAATGGACGTAAGCCACTGTTCAGCACTTGATAAGCCTCCGGAATGTCTTCTTTATTATGCTCGGCAAGAATTTGTTCCATTTGTTTTAGTCTTTTTGGAAGAATACCGGCAACAATCGGCTGTACAAGTATGTAAATAACAAGAGAGGCAATATACCAGCCATGTTTGAATAGATCGAGGTTGAGGAATCCAAGTATAAGTCCCGTTAGAAGAAGAACGATACTTCCATATTTAACCGGTTTCTCAATATGTTTGTTCAAAAGCAAGGCAAATTTAGCTTGTTCCACAGTTTTAGGATATTTAATCACCAATGGCATTGCAAAGCTTGCACCTAATCCGGCTACCGCAGCAATAATGTGAACGAGCAATATAAATCCATAAAATGTCATTTATACACCTCCTTTTTCCTGCTTCTCAGACTAATTATATAGAGCAGAATGAACAATTAGAATATTTCATTCATAAAAAAAGTTCCCCGTCAAAACAGGGAACACCATGATTAAAACACTTTAGTTGTCCATGATTCACAATTCCATACATCTGTAACTACATCTTGATAAAACTCAGGCTCATGGCAGATAAGCAGAATGCTTCCTTTGTAGTCCTGCAAAGCACGTTTTAACTCATCTTTCGCATCAACATCGAGATGATTGGTCGGCTCATCCAGTACTAAAATATTTGTTTCTTTATTAATAAGCTTACAAAGCCTTACTTTAGCCTTTTCACCGCCGCTTAGCACTTCGACTTTACTTTCGATATGCTTAGTGGTTAAGCCACACTTCGCTAATGCCGCACGAATTTCGTACTGTGTAAAGGAAGGAAAATCATTCCAAACATCTTCAATACAAGTGTGATAGTTTGCTTGTTTTATTTCCTGTTCAAAATATCCAGTATATAAATATTCCCCTAATTGAACAGAGCCGGAGATTGGATTAATTTCCCCTAAAATACTTCTTAATAAGGTTGTTTTTCCAATGCCATTTGCTCCGACAAGTGCAATTTTTTGCCCGCGTTCCATCCTCAAATTAAGTGGTTTAGAAAGTGCTTCATCATAGCCAATTACAAGGTCCGATGTTTCGAAAATCAACTTGCCGGAAGTTCTTGCTTCTTTAAAACGAAATTCCGGTTTTGGCTTTTCGGCGGCAAGCTCAATAATCTCCATTTTATCAAGCTTTTTCTGGCGGGACATTGCCATATTGCGGGTAGATACCCTTGCTTTATTGCGTGCAACAAAATCCTTAAGCTCGGAAATTTCTTGCTGTTGCTTTTTATACGCGGCTTCAAGCTGTTGTTTCTTCATTTCATGTACCTTAAGAAAATCATCATAATCACCAACATAGCGGTTTAATTCTTGATTTTCCATATGGTAAATAAGATTAATAACACTATTCAAAAACGGAATATCGTGGGAAATGAGAATAAACGCGTTCTCATATTCCTGCAGATAACGTTTTAACCACTCAATATGCTTTTCATCCAAATAGTTGGTCGGCTCGTCCAAAAGAAGTATATCAGGTTTTTCTAGAAGCAGCTTTGCCAACAGGATTTTTGTTCTTTGTCCGCCGCTTAATTCCTGAACATCACGTTCTAGGCCAATATCATCCAATCCAAGACCGCGGGCAACCTCTTCCACCTTTGCATCAATGACATAAAAATCATTATTTGTTAAGGTTTCTTGGATATTCCCGACGTCTTCAAGCAATGCTTCGAGTTCTTCTGGTGTTACTTCTGCCATTTTGTTATATATATCATTCATTTCCGCCTCAAGATCAAAAAGGTATTGAAAAGCCCCTTTTAAGCAATCGCGAATAGTCATTCCTTTTTGGAGAACTGCATGCTGATCAAGATAACCGACGCGTACCTTTTTCGCCCATTCCACTTTTCCTTCATCAGGCTGAAGCTTACCGGTCACTATATTCATAAACGTAGATTTTCCCTCTCCATTTGCACCTACTAGTCCGATATGCTCTCCTTTAAGCAGCCGGAAGGAAACATCATTAAATATCGCACGGTCGCCAAAGCCATGACTTAAATTCTTCACAGTTAAAATACTCATATTGTAAATACACCTTTTTCCGTTAATTTTTGCCGCATAAAAAAATTATATCTGAGAGATACATAGTATTGAAGTAAATTTTTTTTGAAATGAATGTAAATATTGGGCATGAATAAACCATTGCATCAGCCTTCTACGTCTTAAGTCTTATATAAAATTCCATCTGTTATCTCATGATAAAAAAACTTGTGGATGATAATGTAAATTTCGAAACAAAAACTGTAGGGTTTCTATTTTTTAATACGTTTATTATTACGAGCAGGAAACTAGAGTCGACAGTTAAACTTTTTCTAAACAAAAATTAAAGAAAACTTAAGAATCTTTTTTTTCTATTTTAAGTTTGATTCCATATAATGAATGGGAAAAGCGGAGACGCCTTGCTCATCGGTGTATGGATTAGTGAAATTTAAAATGCCAATTGCACCTTCGCAGTCATCAAAATGGATACCCGCATACGTTAGAAAGAGACAAATGTTTGTAAATAACTTAAAATGATTATAAATGAAACTTCCTTATTTTTAAAGATATGGATAATTTAGGAGAGAGTGAAAAAATGATTGCAGCAAATCGTAAACAAGATAATGTGATAGATTTAGAGGAATTTATTCAAACACACGGAAAAGCACTTCTGCATTATATATATTCTATTATGAAGCATTGGGAGATGTCTGAGGACATTTACCAGGAAACATTATTATCGGCTTTTATCCATTATAAATCCTTTGAAAAAAGAGCATCTTTGAAAAACTGGATATACAAAATTGCACAGAATAAGTGCAAGGACATGTGGAAAAAAGAGAATGTTAGGAAACGATATATTAATAATCAAACCATGGAACAAAACGAAGTTATCCTCCATGATGAAACGGAAAATACTGTAATGGAAAAATGTCTTCATGAAGAATTGATGAAAAAAATTAATGAGCTTCCAAATCGTTATAAAAACCCTATTTTACTTTATTATTTTCATGATTTCACGATTATGGATATTTCGAAAAATAGCGAGCTGCCTATGTCCACTGTGAAAACTCACTTAAGACGTGGAAAGGAAAAACTGAAAGGGAAGGTCGCTAGTATTAATTAAGGCTCTTTTCTTAAACTATGTTTTATTGGAAAAATATCCTTAATTCGGTTAAGAATGAATAACCTTTTTAAAGAAAAAGTCTTCATTAGGATTTATCATATATGAAAAGAAACAATCTAAACGGAAAATCAGTCTTCTATAAAAAAATTGACCTTTTGAAAGAGTCAGATAATAATAAGGGAGGAGGTGCAATCATGGAGAAATTAGTGAACGTCGGAATTGTCGGATTGGGTGCAGTAGGGGAGAGACTATTACATCAGTTTGTTAAACATCCGAAAACAATTGTTGCCGCAATCTGCGATACCAATACGTCGCGATTAAACGAGTTACAGGCAAAGCTTGATAATGTGAATATATATACAAATTACAACGAATTAATTTCAGATCCTTCTATTAATCTTGTATATGTGGCAGTTCCGCCTAAGTTTCATCATCGGGTCGTAATGGAAGCTGCAAAGGCGGGTAAGCATATTTTATGTGAAAAGCCTTTAGCAAATTCATTAGCGGAAGCGGAAGAAATGGCTGGTGCAGTAGAAAATGCAAATATAGTAAACGCTATTAACTTTCCGTTACCATATAGCAATGCTGTTCAAACATTTAAAGCAAAATGGGAAGCAGGCGAAATTGGAAAATTAAAACGCGTAGAATTAAAAATGCATTTTCCCCAATGGCCGCGCGCGTGGCAGCAAAATCCTTGGATAGCCGGAAGGGAACAAGGCGGTTTTATTCGTGAAATAACGCCTCATTATATTCAAGTGATGGAAGATCTTTTTGGAGAAATTACATATGAACAATCTTTTATTGACTACCCGGATAATCCAGAACAATGTGAAACAGGTGTTATTGCAAAATTAAAGCTTCAAGATGGTATCCCTGTTATCATTGATGGTTTAAGCGGAATTGGAAGAAAAGAAGAAATATCCTTTAAATTATATGGTGACAAAGGAACATTGGCTCTAAAAAATTGGGGTCAGCTTGAAGGGGAAACAAACGAACAATCTGCCTTTCCAATTGAAGCGATTGAAAATAATGAGCACCAAGATCTTATTTCAGAAATAATCAAGGCGATGGAAAATAAGCAATCGAGACTAGTTTCCTTTAAAGATGGGTATAATGTACAAAAAGTATTAGAACAGATTTTGCAGCATGTTTAAAAGAAAGCTTGCAAAAAGTGTTCGAAAAAATTAAAATAATAATAATACAATGAAAGGTGGTGTATAGAGATGAATCAAGCTGTTTTTGTGCGCGGGCAATGGATGGAACACCTGTATATTTGCCGTGCAATTTTTCATGCTGTAGCTGCTAACGGGAGTAGTATGCCCATTTTTAGCAACTGCATATGGAAATGAAAACGGTGAGAAAATCTCTATAACCACTTTTGAATAGTTCGGTAAAAAGGGAGGGCTTCTTGCTCTCCCTTTTTTTGCACCTATTATGTTTATAAAATGGAAACATAATTTTTGAACTAAAGCCATGGGGTTTTGCTTTCCTATGGCTTTTTTGTGTTTGAAGTACGGAAATAAAAATAGGTAAGTCCACATTCCAAACTAGGTTATAGAGATTGCTCAAGTGAAATATGTGCATATTTTTATGACAAAGGAGAGAATGCAAATGATTGTTTGCAGTATGAATGAAATTAGTAAATCCTATGGCGGGAGTATGATATTTGAACATTTATCCCTAGAAATAAATGAGAAAGATTGTATTGGCTTAGTCGGACGCAACGGAAGTGGAAAGACCACCTTGTTAAAAATTATGGCCGGCATAGAGATGCAAGATTCAGGGCAAGTTCATTGGAAAAAAGGCTTAAACATTGGCTATTTAGCCCAGATTCCAGATTACCCGGCCGATATGTCGGTTGAAAATGTTTTAAGGACGGCTTTTCAATCTCTTACAGATATTCAATCCAAAATGAAAGAACTGGAGGTAAAAATGGGAGGTGAAAATGATCCTAATACATTGCAAAAGCATATGGATATGTATGGAGAATTGCAGGATCATTTCATTCGAAATGGAGGATATGAAATAGAGTCCAACATTGATCGAGTTGCGAATGGATTAAATATATCCAGTTTACTTTCTCAATCTTTTAATCAGTTGAGTGGAGGAGAAAAGACGAAAATTGGATTAGCCCTCAACTTATTAAAAAATCCTGATTTGTTATTGCTGGACGAACCAACCAATCATTTAGATCTTCAAGCAGTAGAATGGTTAGGGAGTTTTTTGCGTGATTATGGCGGCACTGTGGTTCTAATATCTCATGATCGATATTTTTTAGATGAGGTTGTAAACAAAATTGTTGATTTAGAAGAAGGGGAAATCCATATTTATCACACTAACTTTTCAGGGTTCGTGAAGGAAAAAGAGGAAAGACTGCTCATTGAATTCCAAGCATACCAGGAGCAGCAAAAAAAGATCAAAAAAATGAAGGAAGCGATCAAACGGTTAAAAGAATGGGCAAATCGTGCAAATCCGCCGAATGAGGGTCTTCATAAGCGAGCCCGAAATATGGAACGTGCCTTAGAAAGAATGGTTAAGCTGGAAAGACCAATTTTAAACCGAAAAAAAATAAATGTAGATTTCGATAGCGCAGATCGGAGTGGAAAAGATGTTATTTCGCTAAAGGAGGTAGCAAAATCCTATGGTGGAAGGAAGCTATTTGAACAAGTCAATATGCATATTCAATACACGGATAAGGTGGCAATTATTGGTGAGAATGGCGCAGGTAAATCCACCTTAATAAAAATGATGCTTCAAAAAGTGCAACCGGATAATGGTGAAATAAAGCTTGGCAGCAATCTCCACATCGGCTATTTATCCCAGCATGTATATGACAGCGGCCAAAATCATACGGTTATAGAGGAATTCCGCAACGAGATCCATGTTACAGAGGGAGAGGCGCGCCATATATTAGCGAGATTTCTTTTCTACGGTCATTCTGTCTTTCGCAAAGTAAATCAGCTAAGTGGGGGAGAGCGCATGAGGCTGCGCTTGGCACAATTAATGTACAAGGATATTAATCTTCTTATACTGGATGAACCAACGAATCATTTAGATATAGATTCCTGTGAAGTATTAGAGGAAGCATTAGAAGAATTTAATGGAACGATTATTGCCGTCTCCCATGATCGATATTTCTTAAATCGTTTATTTGAAAGAATATATTGGATTAAGGATCAGTCTGTACACCGTTTTGATGGAAATTATGATTGGGCAAAGGGGAAAATGGAGGAACTTCGTCACCGCCAAGAATGGAAGGTAAAACAATTGCCTAAAACAACTTCAAGGGAAAACGTTAAAAAAGCCGAAGTGAAAATAGAAGAAAATATAACGTTTATCCTCGAAAAGGAAATAGAACAAATTGAGTCTTCCATTAGTGCTATTTTGAAGCAAATGGAAAAGGAGAGGGAGATACAATTATTACAGGAACTTCATCATGAAGCAAATAGGTTGGAATTAAGAAGAGATGAAATATACGAAGAATTGGAAAAAATAGAAGGAGATTAATGGGTGCTGACGGGGAAACCTGTCAGCTTTTCATATGGATCTTTAACTATTATGATGGACATTCCGCCGGACAGTATACGTTGGCTATAAATTATGTCTAGCCTTACAGACAAAAAAAGCAGCACTGAAGCTACTTTTCTTTTAAATTATTAAATTCTTTTTGCACCAATATATCTTGTTTTCCAATAAGTACAGTTCAAACAATCAATTTTTACTCCATTTGAAACCGAGTGAATAACTTTATTGTTACCTATGTATATCGCAACATGAGAGACTTTTTTTGAACCAGTATTGAAAAACACAAGATCTCCTGGTTTTAAATTTGTTTTACTAACCTTTTTACCTCTTTGAAACATGGCATCCGCTGAATGTGGTAAATTGACTCCAATTTTTTTATAAGAATAGGAGACAAATCCGGAACAATCGAAGCCCGTTGGCGACATTCCACCATATCTGTAAGGAGTTCCTAAGTATTTTTTTGCTACATTAATAACTTCCGTAGGGGAAGCTGCTGCAGCTTCTTTTGCTGGTAGTAAAAATACGATTCCTAATAACAGTGTAAGCAGAAGGGATGCGATCTGTTTCATTTAGCAAGGTCACCTCATGTTTAATTTATGTTTAGCGCAAGCAGCTTATCCGCTAGTGGATGAGTTGTGTATAATAGACAAAAGAAATATATTTTCTAGCAATTTCGGCATAAAACTTATTTCCTATTTGATATTTTTAATATATCAGAAAATTGTCGAAACTTAGGTTACAGTTATTTTAAAAAGTATTACAAATGTATTACATTCCGTTACAAAAGATAGATGAGAGATTTTGAAAAGCAAAACTTTTTTCCTATATAATAGAGAAGAATGAGTATCCATATGTAAAAAAGCATGACAAATTGCTACAATATCTTCATCGATAGAAACAGGAGGACAGGTAAATGATTGTAAAAAATGATCAAGATTTAGAAGGGTTAAAAAAAATAGGCAAACTTGTCGCAAATATACGTGACGAACTGAAAAAACAGGCAAAGCCTGGAGTCACCACGAAGGAACTCGACGAAATTGCTGGGAAGCTCTTTGAAGAAAATGGAGCCATTTCTGGACCAAAAGGAGAATATGATTTTCCGGGTTATACTTGTATCAGTGTGAATGATGAAGTTGCACATGGGATTCCGAGCGATAGAATCTTGCAAGAAGGCGATTTAATAAATATAGATGTATCCGGCTCTTTGAATGGATATTATGCAGATACAGGCATTTCATTTGTGGTAGGAAATGGTGACCCAAAATTACAAGAACTTTGCGATTGTGCGGAAAGAGCTTTTCAGAAGGGACTAGCAAAAATTAAAGCTGGGACAAAGCAGAATCAAATTGGCAAGGCTGTAATGAATGAGGCCAAAAGAAGCGGTTTTACCGTTATCATGAATTTAACTGGACATGGGGTAGGAAGAGCTCTTCATGAAAAGCCTGATTACATTATGAACTACTTTGAGCCATGGGATAACGATTTATTAAGAAACGGGATGGTCATTGCATTTGAGCCGTTTATCTCTACTGGAGCAGAAGAAGTAGAAGAACAGGATGATGGGTGGACATATAAAACACCTGATGGAAGCTTTGTTGCACAGGTGGAGCATACTGTTATCGTTACGAAGGATAAGCCGATCATTTTAACTTTATAATAAAAAAGGAAGGAAAGCTCCTTCCTTTTTTACATATTAAGCACTTTTTTGTTGGTTTACTGTGTTAGATTTTTTCAGTTTCACCGTTTTATGAAGGCGATATGCCATAATTCCCGCGAAAATAGAAAGAATCATGTCTTTTGGCAGTGGTGGGAGCATCCATACCCATGCCATTTTGTAAGTGAAACCATCTGGTGCTGCTGCCCAAAATTTATAAGCAAAATACATCCAGTTTGTCCCAAAAAGATAGTTAATAATCGTTCCGATTAGTGCTGCTCCAATATATACGGACAATTTTTCAGCGGACTTTTCTACGATTTTTCCTGCAATAAAAGCTAATAATATAAACGAAACGATAAAGCCGAAGGTAGGAGATAAGATAATGCTTGGTCCGCCTTTAAACCCGGCAAATACGGGAGCACCTACTAACCCCACAAAAGCATATACAGTCATGGAAATGGCACCTAGCCGACTACCTAATAATACCCCCGCCAATACCGCAAAAAAGGTTTGCAAAGTAATCGGGACACCTCCAATTACTAAAAATGGAACTAGTGATGTAAGGTTTGCACCAATCATTGTTAAAGCCACAAACATAGCAGCATAACAAAGATCAATTGCCCGTAATTTTTGCTTTCCCATTTAGATTCCCCTTTTCTATGTAGTAATAAAAGAATAATAGATTGTTATCTAATTTGTCAACTTAAAAAATATTAAGGTTAACAATGAAAGGTTATCTTTAAAATCAAATACACCATTTTTTTGTTGGAGAATACACTAAAGGGTAAATGCCTAATCATGAGGTGAAGCATTATGTATCGAATGTATCGAATGTATCCAGTGTATCCAATATATCCGTATTATCCGATGAGGATGAGGTCTCCAAAAAAGCCAAGAAGATTTCCTCCGCAGCACCAGGATAAACAACCCGGTATAGAAGGTTTAATGAAACCGAGGCCGATTATTGAAAATGATCAATATAAACCAGGCGGAAAATTAAAAGGGAAAGTGGCGATTGTCACAGGCGGAGACAGCGGAATAGGAGCGGCAACTGCTATTGCCTTTGCAAAAGAAGGAGCGAACATTGTTATTCCCTACTATTATACTTATGAGGATGAAGATGCGCTTCGAACGAAAAGAAGAATTGAGGAGTTAGGGCAAAAGTGCTTGCTCGTAGTGGGTGATTTAACAGATGAAAATCACTGCAGAACGGTTGTAGAGAGAACCATTAAGAGATTTAAAAGGCTCGATATTCTTGTGAATAATCATGGCGTTCAATATCCTCAAAAAAGCCTTTTGGATATAACAACGGAACAATGGGATCATACCTTTAAAACAAATATTTATAGCTTCTTCTATATGGTCCGGGAAGCGCTTCCTTATATGAAAAAAGGCAGTACCATCATTAATACGACATCCGTTGTGGCATATGAAGGAGAAAAAACATTAATAGACTATTCCTCCACAAAGGGAGCTATTGTCTCTTTCACTCGTTCTCTTTCTCAAAATCTAGCAAAAAAGGGGATAAGGGTTAATGCTGTTGCACCAGGACCAATCTGGACACCACTCATTCCTTCCAGTTTTTCAGCAGAAAAAGTAGCAAAATTCGGTTCAGATGTTCCAATGAAACGGGCTGGCCAACCATATGAACTCGCTCCAGCTTATGTCTATCTTGCTTCTGATGATTCAAGCTATGTGACAGGACAGGTCATTCATGTTAATGGCGGCACCATGGTTAGTTCCTAACAGGTACAAAGGAGATTCCTTTGTGCTTTTTTCTTTAAATTGTGTATTAGGTCCTGCCTGACTAAGTCTGCGGAATTTTTTCTATTATAGTCCTGAGTCCCACTGTTCAGTGGTGTTTTCGGTCCGTTTACCATCTATTTCGTGCCATTGGGGGAAATACCAAGCTAACTTTTCAGTGTAAACCATCATACTTTTTAAAAATGATAATATTATGTAAACTAGTTGGTTATAAAAATATATTTGAATATAAATCTATCAAAAAAATGTTATCAAATTGCTCGTTTTGCATCTATTTTTATCATAGAACGAATTAATAGTTTCAAAAAAAATAAATCTTTACATATATTCCGAGGACTTGTCTCATATCCTTTAATATGGCTTTTTTCAAGATTCTGTTTTTCTTAGGAAAATCCTAAAAGCAGTATGTTTGTGAGGAATCTTTTCTTTAAAAGTACCCATCATATTTGAAAGTTTTTAAGAAAAGATCCTTAATTGATAGCGTAACAAAAGGAGAGACAGTATGCGTTCTTTTTTTAAAGGAATATTTGTATTAGCGGTTGTGGCCTTTTTGGGAGAGTGTATTGAGTTTTTAGTTAATATGGTACTGGCAAAAGAGCTTGGCGGCGTCGGGATGGGATTATACATGTCCATTTTGCCGTTAGTCTTTTTTGTGGTGGTATTAGCCAGTATGGAGCTTACCGTTTCTATTTCAAAATATATTGCGGAAAAAGAGGAAAAATATCATGCTAGCATGCTGCGGCACGGAATCCGATTTTCCGCTTTTTTTACAATCGTTTTAACAATTGTCACCATTTGTGTGCTGCCTATTATTCCAGTCTTCAATCAATATCATCCCTATATACGGCTGCTAGTTATTATCTTGATACCGATTACCTCGTTTTCATCCATCGCTCGAGGCTATTTCATGGGTGTTCAGCATATGGGGAAAATTGCAGTTGCAAATTTCACACGAAAATTTGCTCAGCTGATATTGCTTGTTTTGATTTATCATTTATTCCAATTTGATCTTAACGTATCCATTTTAATTGCTTTATGTGCTTTGGTCGGAAGTGAGATCATTGTTCTTATTTACCTGTTGCAGCAATTTTATGTGCAAATGAAGTATATGAAAAAAAATAAGGGAAATATCCGATTAAGCGGAAAGAATGTTCGAAAAAGCTTGCTGTCTGTATCCTTACCGACAACAGGAATGAGAATTTCCCACTCCATTGCACATGCTATTCAACCATTTTTAATTAAGGCTGCATTGGTGAAAGCCGGGTTGACGGGAACGGTTGCATTGGAGCATTTTGGTATTGTAACGGGTGTAGCTTTCAGTATCGGATTTTTTCCTGCATTTATTGCACATTCATTTTCAACGGTACTTATTCCGACCGTCTCGGAGGCGTATGCCAAAAAGGATTTTGTAAGGCTGCAAAAACTTTTGCAACAAATAATGTTTATGACATTTCTCTATGGGGTGCCAGCGGTCATTATTTTTCACTACTTTGCAGAGCCCTTAACTCATTTGTTTTTTAAATCAGCATTGGCGCCCCTTTATTTACAGTTATTATGGCCCTATTTCCTCTTTCATTATTTTGTCATTCCTTTACAGGCTTTCTTAATTGGAATAGGGCTAATAACAGATTCTCTCATTCACTATATTTGGGCGACGATTGTTATGTTTGTCATCATGTATATCTTAGGATCCAATCCTCATTATCAAATGATTGGAATTATCCTTGCCATGAACACAAGCTCCTTATTGCTAATGCTTTTGCACTATATTACCATCTGCAGAAAAATTGGTGTAAGCATCATTTTACGAAAGCCCATCAAACAATCCTACTAAACTAGAGGAAAAATAGTCTATCTACGAGAATTATTAAGTTAAATCCAAATTGTACAGGTGATGAATATGTCCATTGATAAAGATGAGCTGCTATTATCTGCCCAGTCAGCATTAATCGGTTCAATACCAAAAAAATTAAGAGGCCTCACCGTCAGAAATGACTATAATTCCTTGCTTTGGGTTGCATATTTTGATGATCAACCAACTGAAAAAGAAAAGGGCATTTTAAGCAAGGCATTTCACGAGGTTGCTTCCAAATATCCAAGCATCCAAAGCACCAGGGAAGAATTTGTATTCATTCCAACATCGTTCCGCATTGATATGTTGGATTATTGGGTCTTTCTTAGATGGGAGGAGTAAACACGGGGACGTTTCTCTTGTTTCTTAAGAAACAAGAGAAACGTCCCTTTGTTTTAGTCATATTTGAAACCTAGTTTCATATAATGAAATGACAGGAAAAGGAATGGAAAGGGGGAACGGGTAATGGCTTTTGTTTCGAAGCGTGTGCAGGGACTGCCGCCGTATTTATTCTCCGTCATTGATGAAAAGAAAAAGCGGCTTCAGGAAAAAGGAATGGACATTATTGATTTAGGAATTGGGGCTCCGGATTTGCCGACACCCGATTTTATTGTGGAAAGACTTACAAAAGAATTAGCCAATCCGCTTAATTTTAAGTACTCAGGATATGCAGGATGCCAAGAATTTCGCGAAGCAGTCGCCTTATTCTATAAAAATCACTATCAAGTCGATTTAGATCCCGATACCGAAGTTTTAACTCTTATCGGTTCCAAGGAAGGCATCGCTCATATTGTTCCGGCAATGATTGACCCTGGAGATGTTGTCTTAATCCCTGATCCTGGCTATCCGGTGTATCATACGGCTGCCTATCTTTCCGGTGGGGAGTGTGTAGATCTTCCGCTAATTCCGGACCAAAACTATCGTCCCGACTACTCAAAGGTATCCAATCAACATAAAAAACAAGCAATGCTCATGTTTTTAAACTACCCTGGCAATCCAACTGCAGCGACGGTGGAAATCAATGTCTTAGAAGAAGCTGTTCATTTTGCGAAGGAACATCAAATTGGTATCGTCCATGACTCTGCATACAATTTAGTAACCTTTGACGGATATAAAGCACCAAGCATTCTCCAGGTTCCCGGCGCAAAAGAAGTAGCAGTCGAATTTGGTTCCTTATCCAAAAGCTTCAATATGACAGGCTGGCGGATTGGGTACGTGGTTGGTAATCGAGATATTATCCGTGCTCTATCCATCGTAAAAAGTAACACGGATACAAGCCAATTTCTTCCGATTCAAAAAGCAGCGGCAGAAGCATTGAAAAGTGATTACACTACCGTTGAACAAAATAACCGCATCTATCACGAGCGCCGTGAAAAAGTGGTAGAAGCACTGCGAAACATTGGAATACAAGTAGAAAAACCAAGAGGCTCCTTTTTCATATGGGCACCCGTTCCGAAAGGATATTCCTCTCAAGAGTTTGCCGAAAAAGTCCTCGAAGAAACAGGTGTGATTATAACACCCGGAAATGCATTTGGGCGATCAGGAGAAGGATATTTTCGCATCGCCTTAACCGTCCCTTCCGCACGGTTAACAGAGGCAGTGGAGCGAATGAAAACTCTAAAACTAGAGGTGAAGTCAAATGTCTCAGATAGCTGAAACACAAGAAATGAACGGGGCACAAGCAATAACGGAATGTTTGAAAATTGAAGATGTTGTAAAAGTGTTTTGTGTTCCTGGTGAAAGCTATCTTCCATTGCTTGATGCTATTTACGATGAACCGTCCATTGAATTAATAACGGCTAGACATGAAGGCGGGGCGTCTTTTATGGCGGAAGGATATGCAAAGGCATCGAAAAAGCCCGGAGTGGTGATGGCAACACGTGGAGTTGGTGGGGCAAATTTAGCAATTGGAGTACATACTGCATATCAGGACTCCACCCCGATGGTCGTGTTTTTAGGACAGGTGCATAGTAAATTTCGCGGAAGAGAGGGATTCCAAGAGGTTGATCTCGATCAATTCTTCGGGCATATCGCTAAATGGACCGTCGAAATTAAAGATGTTGACCGGGTTCCAGAGCTGGTCCAAAGAGCTTTCCGAATAGCTCAATCAGGCAGGCCGGGTCCTGTTGTCATCTCATTACCAGAAGATTTACTCAAGGAAAAAAGCAAAATGACCTTTCACCCGAAGGTGCAGAAACCGAGGCCGTCCCCCAATCAAAATGAAATAGATGAAATGCAAATGATCCTGCAAAAAGCTAAACGTCCACTAATAATTGCTGGCGGGGGAGTCATTTCTTCGGAAGGGGAACAAGAGCTCCTTGAATTTGTAAAAAAGTTCCATATACCAGTGATGGCAGCTTTCCGTCGGCATGATGTGTTTCCAAATCATCATCCCTTGTACGCAGGACATTTGGGGCTTGGAACACCCAAAGATGTGTTAGCAACGACAAAAGAGGCAGATGTCATTTTAGCAATTGGAACAAGACTTTCAGAGGTCACCACACAAGATTATTCCATAATCAGCCGGGACCAAGCACTGATTCACATTGATATTAATGATCAAACATTAGGGAGGGTCTTCCAGCCTATGCTAGGCATCGTTTCAGATGCAAAGGAGGCCTTAATCTCCATGTTGTCCATAGATATTCAACCCGAATGGGAGGAATGGGCGGCGAAATGCAATCAAAGATATCACCAAACTTCAGAAATAAAAAGAAAAGCAAACAGTGAAAAGCTAACAAATGAGGATGTCATCTATCTGCTGCAAAAACTGCTGCCAGAGGATGCAATCATTACGAACGATGCGGGCAATTTCGCTGGATGGCTCCATTTATACTATCCATTTAAACAAAAGAAAACCTATATAGGCCCAACCTCAGGTGCCATGGGATATGGTTTGCCGGCAGCCATCGGAGCGGCTATAGCCCTTCCTAATCGATTGGTAGTGTCTCTATCAGGCGACGGCGGGATGATGATGACGGTCCAAGAGCTAGAAACGGCTGCACGCTACAACATACCCGTGATTAGCCTTGTATTTAATAATCGCATGTATGGAACGATTCGGATGCATCAAGAAATGAATTATCCGGAAAAAGTGATTGGCACCGACTTAGGAAATATTGATTTCGCTGCGCTGGCTAAATCTCTAAATGCTAACGGAGTAAAAACTACTACAGCTGCTGAATTTGAAGAAGCAATACGCTGTGCGACGAAAGCTAATTTACCGACGGTCATTGAAATAGAAATGGATCCGGAACAAATATCCGTATCCAAAACAATTCAGCAAATCCGTTTGAAAAAATAGAATGGCTCTATTTTTGAGTTTGTAAATTGTTATAAATCCCAAAACAGACTTAGTTTCGGGCATCTATTCTTATAGAGGTTTATCATTTTTAATCTTATAAATGTTTCCGTGTACAAAAACAAACAGAGTTTACGACTCTTAAAACAAATGAAGTATTTCCAAATGTTTATAGAAAGGGGTCACAATACATGACTAGAAAAATAACAAATGGTATTACGGTGGATAATTTTATAGATGGTGAGTGGGTAGTATCAGAAAAGGAACAGTATGCTCCAATTAAAAATCCTGCGAATGGTGAAACACTTGGGGAAGTTTTATTATCAACGGCTGAAGATGTGGATAAGGCGGTTGTCGCTGCGAAAAGAGCCCAAAAGCAATGGGCACTAGTTCCAGCACCGCAAAGGGCGGAAGTTCTGTATCGTGTTGGGTTGCTGTTAAAAGAACGTAAGGAAAAACTGGCGCAGATTTTAACGATGGAAATGGGAAAGGTGATTGAGGAGGCTCGCGGAGAGGTACAAGAAGGAATCGATATGGCCTTCTATATGGCAGGCGAGGGAAGGCGATTGTTCGGAAATACGACTCCTTCCGAATTGAAGGATAAATTTGCGATGAGTATTCGTGTGCCAGTTGGAATTGTCGGTATTATTACACCGTGGAATTTCCCGATTGCGATAGCAACGTGGAAGTCGTTTCCTGCTATTGTGGCTGGGAATGCTGTGATTTGGAAGCCTGCAACGGAAACACCACTGATGGCTAGAGAATTGATTAATATTTTTGATGAAGCGGGATTGCCAAAAGGAGTTATCAATCTAGTTTGTGGATCTGGCTCCAAAGTAGGGACAGCGATGGTAGAGCACCCTGATATTGATGTTATTTCCTTTACAGGCTCTAATGAAGTTGGGCGGACTATTGCTGAGAAATGCGGAAAAACACTAAAAAGAGTTTCCCTCGAAATGGGTGGCAAAAACGCCATTATTGTAATGGATGATGCAGATTTAGATTTAGCGGTTGAAGGAATTTTGTGGAGTTCCTTTGGCACCAGCGGTCAGCGGTGTACAGCCTGCAGCAGGGTTATTGTTCATGAAAAGGTAAAAGAGGATCTGGAGGAAAAGCTTTTAGAACGGATGAGATATTTAAAGATTGGTGATGGCTTAGACGAAGGAGTAAAAATCGGTCCTGTTATTAATGGAAATGCTCTGCAAAAAATCCATGAATACGTTCAAATCGGCAGAGGAGAAGGAGCGGTTTTACTAGCAGGAGGATATATTTTAAACGATGAAGAGCTCGGGAATGGTTATTACTACGCACCAAGCGTTTTCACGGATGTGGAGCCGACAATGAGAATTGCTCAAGAAGAAATTTTTGGTCCCGTTGTGTCCATTATTCCGGTTAAAAGCTTTGAAGAGGCAATTGAAGTGAATAATAGTGTTACGTTCGGACTTTCTAGCTCTATTTTTACAAGAGATATAAATAAAGTTTTCGCTGCACAGCGTGATCTTGATACGGGAATCGTCTATGTGAATGCAGGTACAACAGGAGCGGAAATTCATTTGCCTTTTGGCGGAACAAAAGGTACTGGAAATGGCCACCGAGATTCGGGTGTCGCCGCATTAGATGTGTTCACAGAGTGGAAGAGTGTCTATATTGATTTCAGCGGCAAGCTGCAAAGGGCGCAAATTGATAATAACTAATCTTCATAAATTCTTGGGGTCGAGTGTGAATCCGGCCCCAGTAATCGAACTAAGAAAGGGGAATAATCATGAAAATAGCAGTCTTAGGCGCAGGTTTAATGGGAAAAGAAGCGGCACGGGATTTAGTTAATAGTCAAGGGGTCGAAACCGTTACCTTGGCGGATGTGGATATTAAAAGAGCTGAAGCGGTTTGCAGTCAACTGAAATCTGCCAAACTATCTCCGGCGTATTTAGATGCAACCGATTATGAACAATTAAAAAGCTTTATTGGAAACTATGATGTGATTATTAATGCACTATTTTATTCTTTCAATGTCAGCGTAGCAAAAGCAGCTATTGAAGCGGGAGTCCATTCAGTAGATTTAGGCGGCCATATTGGTCATGCAACAGATCGTGTACTTGAGATGCATGATCAAGCAAAGGCAGCTGGTGTAACGCTTATTCCTGATTTAGGTGTTGCTCCTGGGATGATTAATATTCTTTCCGGTTATGGGGCGAGCAAACTGGATGAGGTAAAATCTATCAAACTATACGTTGGCGGAATCCCGGTACGCCCTGAACCTCCGCTTGAGTATAATCATGTCTTCTCCATGGAAGGAGTTTGTGACCATTATACAGATCCGTCTTTAATCATTCGAAATGGTATTGTACAGGAAATTCCTTCTTTATCGGAGATTGAAACGGTATATTTTGAAAAATTCGGTCCTCTAGAAGCATTTCATACAGCAGGAGGGACATCTACATTATCTCTATCCTATCCGAATCTTGAAACACTTGAATATAAAACAATCCGTTATCCTGGCCATGCCGAGAAATTCAAGCTTTTAGTAGATTTAAATTTAACTAGAAATGATTATACAGTAGAGGTAAAAGGACAAGAAATTAAACCGCGCGATGTTCTGCTAAAAGTCTTGGAGCCGATTGTCGAATTAGGAGAAAAAGATGATGCTGTTCTTTTAAGGGTTATAGTTGAAGGAACGCAAAATGGCAAAAATGCCAAATATGAATACGAATTGACTACTTATAAGGATCGAGAACATCAAGTAACAGCAATGGCACGAGCGACTGCAAACACGATATCTGTCGTCGCACAAATGATAGGGAGCGGCATTATTACGCAAAAAGGTGTATATGCTCCGGAGAAAATCGTTCCTGGTGATGTGTACATCCAAGAAATGGCGAAGAGGGATGTTCATATAAAAGAATTAGAGACTATCGAAAAATAAAATTAATAATGACGCCTTGCTACAGCGCCTATCGGCTAGCGGATTTCTCCGTCTTCTCCCTACGATAAGTCAACATCATGTGAAATTTGAAGTGCCAATTTCACCAGCTTGTGAGCTACCTCAGCGCGGTTTCCTTTATCTGTAAGGTAGCACTACGAAATCCGGACGCCGATGTGCAAGGCGCTTACGCATTTGATTTAAGGGGACGGTATAAATGAATCAAAGTATTATCAAAGCATTAAGTTTGCTTGACTTATTTTCTGATGGCAGGCAAGAACTGAGCTTAAAAGAAATTACAGAGGAAGCCAAACTGCCGAAGCCGACCGTATATCGTCTGTTAGCATCATTGGAATACAGTGGTTTTATTACGAAAACAAAAGAAACCGAGAATGATAGCCGTTATAAATTAGGGCTGAAATTGCTCGAGCTGGGGTCTCTTGTCTCCGAACAGCTGGAGCTGCGTAAAATAGCTTTGCCGCACATGAAAAAACTTGCCGGACAGCTAAATGAAGTGGTTCATTTAGTAATCTCCCATCAAAATGAGGCAGTCTATATCGAGAAGGTTGAAAGTACAAGGGCGTTAAGGCTCCACACACGAATCGGTAAAAGGTCTCCGCTCTATCTTGGATCGGGACCGAAATTATTATTAGCCTTCATGGAGGATAATCGGAAAAAGCTTGTGATGGAGGAGATTATCCAGTATAGAAAGATCGAAAAGCATTCGCTTTTAGAAGATTTACAGCAAATAAAACAAAGAGGATATGCCATTAGTTACGGGGAACAGGACGTAGGTACAGTCGGAATATCTTTTCCTATTTATGATTATCAGGGACATGTGGTCGCCTCTTTAGCGGTAAGTGGTCCAACAAGCCGTTTCGAAGGGCAAAATATGGACTATATTAAAGAAAAGACGGAAGTCACTGCGGGTAATATATCGCAGGAACTAGGGTATAAAAATGAAAGAAACAGGAACCTTCCGTTTTAAAGGAAAGGTTCCTGCTTTTGCATAAATATTCTTTTCGCATTGCTAATGAAAGTTTGCGTTCCGATAATTAGTAAAATATCAAATGAATCCTTTTTCACCAAATTTACCGCATCAGCTAACCACTCTGTTTCCTCTACATTACCATGAATTGTTTTTGCAAACGATAAAGCATCTGTAGGAAAGGTGAGATGACTGATGTCCGGCTTTGATATAAATATTTTTTTTGAAAAAGAGGCAACCGTTTCTATAACACCTTTATAATCCTTATCTTCTGGTACTCCAACAATCGAAATCACCTTGTTCTTCCCGAATGATTGAAGGACTTCCTTTACGTATTGAGCAGATTCCCTGTTTATGGCCCCATCCATAATAATGGTCGGTTTTTGTGAAACGATCTCACATCGCCCTGGCCATTCCAACTGCCGAAAACAATTTTTAATTAAATCCTCTTTTAATGGATGTCGGAGAATCTCCTCACAAGCATTCAAAGCTGTTGCAGCATTAAAGGCTTGAAATGAACCGAGCAGCGGCAAAGTTACTTTTGAGTAATTTGCTTTTGATGTTTTAACGATAAAGGAAGTTCCGCTTTTATCTAATTTGATTTTGTTAGCGGAAAAATCCTTATCGTACATTTGAAGATGACCTGCAAATCCCTGTAATTGCTGGTATATATCCTTTATTAAAAAAGGTTCCTGTCTCCCAATAATGACCGATTTCGTTTCTTCTTTTACAATTCCTAACTTGTGTTTTACAATGTCATAAATCGTTGGGCCCAGTTGACGTGTATGCTCTTCCATCACCGATGTGAGAACAGCCCATTCATTAGACAAAACAATAGTATCATCATATTTTCCGCCGCGTCCGCATTCGATAATATTAATATCTGTCTTATGTTCTTTAAAATACATAACCGCAATAGCGAGTGCCAGACCAACCGGGCCCTGGTATTCTGTCGGTGACAGATCTTTTTCTATCGCTGAAAAAGCAGGCAGCATTTTGGTGCTGAGCCTAATAAAATCCTCATTCGTTATTGGTTTTCCATTTAAACGGATACGTTCATTAAATCGGATTAAATGCGGCGATGTAAACAATCCGACTTTTAAACCATGATATTGAAGCAAAGAGGCAAGCATCATAGAGGTCGAGCCTTTGCCTTTGCTGCCAGTAACAAGCACATATTTTTCACCGCTGTCAGGATTCTTGAGCAAATCAAGTAGTTTTCGCGTGAGATATGGCTTTCGAACCTCTTCATCCTTTGTCTTCGTGATATGAGGGTGTGCCCGTAAATAAGACTGGTATATTAAGTTTTCTGCATCCTGCATCGTTAGGATCGTTGTCATTCTTTTCCCTCGTTAAGCACAAATTTCTTCACATAACCTACCAAGTATAAGGATCCAGTTACTAATACAATCTGGTTTTTTTGATTCAGTTCGAATGCTTTTTTTAAAGCACTTTTCATATCTGGATAATAGAAGTATTGGATATCCTTCACGGAAATCAAGGATTTTTCAATCTCTTCTTGCCTTATATTTCTCTCTCTAAAAGGATGTGGCGTGATGATATAGGAAGCTTGTTCAAAATGAATGGACTTCATCATTTTTTCCACATCTTTATTGGACGAAATAGATAGCATGACACTGGACACCTGCAATCCTAGTGAATCAATGCTTTCCTTTAATGTTTTCAGCTCTAAAGTATTGTGGGCGCCATCGAATAAAAAGGTCATACCGTTCTTTTCAAGCATTTCCATGCGGCAAGGCAAGGCTGCTTGATACAGGGCTTGGATAATGACGTCTTTTTCAAACGAATAGCCGCATTCTGATAATGCTTCTACCACTGCAATAGCATTGCTTGCATTTTGCACTTGATGGGTTCCGAGCATCTCGATTTGAATATTTTTAAGAAAATAATGAAGACCTTTAAAATAGAAGGTATTCCCAGTTGTATCACTTGATGTCGTTATAAAATCATAGTCACGATAGAGAAATCGAAAGACAGTTTCACAATGATGCTCAATTTTTAGCAGATAATTTCGGGCTTGAACATTATTCATCCCGCATATCGCATATTTAGTTGTTGGCTTTATAATACAAGATTTATCAAGGATAATATCCTCAATGGTAGACCCTAGTAAATGGGAATGATCCATCGTGATTTCCGTAAAGACGGCAATCATTGGATCAAAAATATTGGATGGATCTGTTTTACCGCCAACCCCGTTTTCAAATACCACCAGTTGGATTCCGTGTTTTTGAAAATAAGTAAGAGCAATCATGATCATTACATGCATATGCCCGACATCATCTTTTAGTGGATAATCCTCCAGTTTTTGCTGAATATCTAGGACAATGGAGGAAAATTCCTCACGATCAATGAGGGAACCGTTAATGGCAAATCTTTCTTCATAATCCGTTAGATGCGGACCGGTAAAAAGCCCGTGATCCATCGCATGGTGCGTTAAAATAGAAGAAATAAATTGCGCAGTGCTTCCCTTCCCACATGATCCCGTTATTTGAATAAAAGTAAATTCAGCCGGATCCACCTGTATTAATTGCAGTACCTCCACCATTATTTTATGGTGATACCCATGATCTCTCCGGGTTGTGCGTCCATTGTAACTGGAGAGAAAGGCGAGTGCCTTATCATATTCTGTATTTTTCATCCATGTATGCTCCCATAAATAATCATTCAAAATAGGCAATTTTTCTAAATAAAATATTACCACATCTAAAAGGAATGTTAGAAATAAGAAAACACCCTATCCCGGGTGTCATGTATAAAAGGAGTCTGTATGCGGCGGTACAGGGTCTATTGTTTTAGCATCCTCCGAATGCAGTGCCAATTTTAAAGCAAAGACAAACATCCATCCTCCGAATCCAACAACAAAAACAAGAACACCGATCGTAATGATCCATAACTCAGCCATATTTTTCATCCCCTTTTGATGCATTCAAAATGTGAACACTTTTTGAACATCATGTTAATAAAAAATATGCTGAAAGGACGAAAAGCTTTCCAACTATTTTAGTTTCTGCGGGACAAATTTTGCTCCCACTCTTTCTTTAATAATCCGAATAAAAGCATATCGTACGTTTTTCCATCCCTTTCCAAAAACTCTCGATAAGACCCTTCATATGTAAACCCCAGTTTTTTATATAGCTGGATAGCTGCCTGATTGTAACTAAACACGGTAAGCTGAACACGTCTGAGATTTAGTTCATGAAAAGCGAATTGCAGGGTAAGCTCGAAAGCTTCCTTTCCATAGCCTTTACCACGATTTTTTTCATCACCGATGGCAATGGAAATCCCTGTAACTCGTTGATTCCAAAGGATTCCGTCTAATTCAATATAACCGATGAATTGGTTGCTCTCGATTGTTCTGATAGCAAAAACATATTGGTTAGTAGTAGTAGTAAGTTCTGCAAACCAAGATTGGAGAGAGGCTATGCTGCGCGGCCCGGCAGGAATAGCATCAAACAACCGTAAAAAGACAGGGTCCTGATACCACTCCAAAATGGTGTTTAGGTCCTCTTCGGTTAAAGCATTCAACTTTACTTTTTCACCTTGTAAAATGGAAGAAATCATTTTGTTTCACCTCTTTATATAAGTACGGATGAAGTTTACATTCCGCGTGAATTTATTCGCTCATTTTAAACCCATTGATAAAAATTTCTTCAAAACCTTTTTAAAAGTTCTAGATAGTCGTTTACGAATTTGATAATATTTGATTATTGATATGAGGAGGATTATTCAGCTATGAAAAAATTCTTACTAGGTGCCTTAATTACAATAATTGTATTAATGCTTATCTTCATTATCGTGATGGAAGTCTATCCTTTTTAGTAACATACCAACCAGAATGATTTACATATTAGCTCCTGCCTTCCCAATTCGACGGGAAATGCAATTATCCTTTATTTATAACCGAATTTTTCCACGAATGTTAAACAATAAGCCTTTTCAAAAAAGGCAGGATGCTATATAATATTTAATGCACATTAACATGGCTCCGTAGCTCAGCGGATAGAGCGTCGGTTTCCTAAACCGTGCGTCGGAGGTTCGAGTCCTCTCGGGGCCGTATCTGCAAAATCGATAAAGGCAAGGATTTCAGCGAATCTGAAATTCTTGCCTTTTTCTGTGAATTACAAATTGCAAACGTTATTCTACTAAACGGCATTTTGGGGGATGTCGTTCATTATTACAAGAATTATGAATAAGTTTATGAAGCAGTAATAAAAAATATCTGTATTAAACTAAACTCGGTGACAATAGTCCTATTCATTACTGGACTTGCCACCGAGAAAGCCTTTTAATAAATTTTAAGTCCAACTTTTGGGGGGCAGATCATATCAGGCTTTTTTATTTTTCTTTTTTTCTTGCATTTTGTCTACAAAATTAGCAATTAAACCGATTACAGCAAGGAACACCAATTGAGTCCTTTAATTTAACTAAATATGATGTGAAAAATGAGCCCAAGCCAAATGGAGATCAAAAGTATACAGTTGTAACGTCCGTGAATGCCTATGTTACAGCTGCTGATGCCAAAGCCGGTAAAAATATAAAAGGAACCGTTAAAGCTGGCACATATTTCGTGTTTAACAAATCAGACGGTATGATTAATGTTACAACGAAACCTGGTGCTCCCGGCAGTTGGATTAATCCTAATGAAAATAAAGCGGCTGCACCTGTCTATCACTCGGTAGTAAAAGGGGATACAGTCTCAGAGCTAGCGGTGAAATATGGTGCTTCCCAAGCCGATATCAAAAAATGGAATAATCTTAATGATGACTACTTAATTAAAATTGGGAAGAGAATCCGGGTTAAGTAGGACAGCTTACCGAAGTTACCAGGCAAGGATTTCGTTGATAAAAATTTTTGCTTTATTACATCTTAACTTTTTGATTGTCTGTAATAGCCGAAAAGGTAAATCAATTGAACTGTGAGGAAAGTTTTAGAAATAACTAGTAATTTTCACTAGTAGTATTATTGATAATTTCTT
This sequence comes from Margalitia sp. FSL K6-0131, assembly GCF_038008735.1. Classification (NCBI taxonomy): domain Bacteria; kingdom Bacillati; phylum Bacillota; class Bacilli; order Caryophanales; family Bacillaceae; genus Heyndrickxia; species Margalitia sp. FSL K6-0131. The sequence continues at coordinate 4,587,662 of NZ_JBBOZS010000001.1, read as the reverse complement.
TGTTAGGTTCATTTCATCAACAGAAAAATCGGCCACTCTTTTATGACCGATCGATAAAAAGTTATTAAGTTTTAATAAACGTACGCAGCTCCGACAATAATTAAAAGAATGAAAAGAACAACGATTAAAGCAAAACCTGCTCCATATCCGTATCCACCTGCAGTTTCACTCATAATTATCACCTCCTTTAATGCAGTTAGAAGGTGCTATTTAATGATACATCATAACCAATGAAAGTGAGTGACTACATCTTTGTATGGATTGTATAAACATAGATTTCAAGCTTTTTTGGAAGATGGAATTGTATTATAAATATAAAAATTTAAAGGAAAATATTTAAACATTTTTATTCCCGGTTTAATATTTAGAGAATGTAAAAATACACCACATTTTTATGCATCAATTGTATGAATTAACAAATGAAACAATTAAAAGAAAAAGGGACCTCGACGAAATCCAAAGCGTGGACCAAAGCGCGGACCAAAACGTGGGCCAAATCGCGGACCAAAACGTGGGCCAAATCCGAAACCTCCAAATGGTGGCATAAATATTCCCCTCCTTTTTATTGAGCGATAATACAGGTTATGCAATTAAATTTGCTGGTGAGAGGGCAAGCATGGAAAAAATAAAAAATAAAATACGCATTTCGATAAAGAAAATCCTTTTTACGTGCAATGAAGTTGTACCATTTCCGTTATTAATTGCAAATTGAATAAACATTTTAAGGATGGGACAGTAACTAAGGTTTTCATTCGTAAATAAGCCGATTTCCCTAGCAAACTTTTGGGTTTGCGAACCCTCCTGTTAGAACATACAAATCCAATAGTATAAAATAAATGTAAAAGTAACGAGAAAGGAAGTATAAAATGGATAACATGTACGTTGCAACCCAGGAAATTCAATTTTCTTATGCTGACACAGATATGATGGGAGTTATTTATCATGCGAACTATATCAAATGGTTGGAATTAGGCAGAACAAAGCTGATAGAAGATATCGGGTATGATTATATGGACATGGAGAAAGCAGGTTATTATGCACCAGTTTATAATCTGGAAATTACATATGAAAAGCCCGTAAAACTTGGGGACAGAGTATTTGTGAAGACATGGGTGGATGTAAACCAAGGGCTACGCACTGTTTATGGATTTCAAATTGTAAATGGCGAAGGGGAAGTATGTGCGAAAGGTACGACCACTCATATCGTAGTAAAAAAAGAAAATGATAAATTCAAACCAGTACAATTTAAAAAAGCCTTCCCAGATTGGTTTCAGAAGTACGAAGAAATAAAACGCAAATAAAAGGTGACCCCAATGGCCACCTTTTATAATAGAATTAGAAATCAAAATTATCAGGATCAGGACCTACACGATGATTTTGATTTAAAGCATCAATTGCCTTCATATCTTCGTTGGATAACGTAAAATCAAATACATTTGCGTTCTCAATAATTCGGTGTTCCTTAGTAGATTTAGGGATAACGACGATACCGTTTTGTAAGTCCCATCTTAAAATGATTTGGGCAATAGATTTATTGTATTTTTCAGCGATTACCTTGAGCTCAGGCAGATCCAGCAATTGCCCTTGCATTAATGGAGACCACGCTTCTAACTGGATGTCATTTTCTAAGCAATAGGATAGAAGTTCTTTTTGAGTAAGGCGTGGATGTAATTCCACTTGGTTTACCATTGGCTTTATTTCCGCATCTTTGAGTAAGTTCTCAAGATGATGGATTTGAAAATTACTAACCCCAATGGCTTTCACCTTCCCAGCTTTATATAGAGTTTCTAAAGCTCTCCATGCCTCTTTATATTTTCCTTCAACTGGCCAATGAATAAGATATAAATCTAGATATTCTAAGCCGAGTTTATCCAAGCTTGTTTCAAACGCTTTTAATGTTGAATCATATCCTAAATCATCGTTCCACACTTTGGATGTGATAAATAAGTCATCTCTTGAAATGCCTGCTTCTTTGATTCCTTCTAATATACCTTTGCCAACACCTGTTTCATTTCCATAAATAGCCGCTGTGTCCACGCTGCGGTATCCATGTTTAATTGCGTTTTTAACTGCTTGAACTAGCTCTTGTCCTTCTTCTACTTTAAAAACCCCTAGTCCAAACCATGGCATTTTCACACCGTTATGCAAAGTAGTTGTATCTTGTAAATTTTTTATCATGATCTATTCCTCCAATTTATTAATTAGTTGTTACCTTTTCTTCATTTTTTTCAAGCTTGCGGCTCCAGCCTGTCAAAAAGACGGCTAATAATACCATGAATGCTCCGATCCATGTTGTATGAATTAAACCTAAAGAATTTGTAATAACACCCCCTAAATAGGATCCGATTGCTATTCCGGCATTAAAGGCAGCAATATTTAAAGCAGATGCGACGTCTACTGAACTAGGTACAAATCGTTCTGCTAGCATCACAACATACACTTGGAGACCAGGTACATTCATGAAGGCCATTAATCCCATGAAGAAAATGGTGATTAAACCAGCAATTTTAAATGGTGCTGTGAACATTAGAATAAATAAAACAATTGCTTGGATAATGAACATATAAAATAATGACTGTAATGGTTTTCGGTTCGATAGTTTTCCGCCAATAATATTACCAATAGCAATAGCAAGACCATATACAAGCAGAATAATAGCGACGGTACTCGTTTTAAAGCCAGTAATGTCATGAAGCAACGGAGATAAATAAGTGAAAACCACAAATGTACCTCCATACCCGAGGGCTGTGATAATAAATACCATTAATATCCGGCCATTTCTGATAAGATTTAGCTGACTGCGAAAAGTAGTACGGGCAGGTTTTTTTAAATCAGACGGAACAAGAATACTGTTTGCAATGAAGGCGATTATACCAACAATTACAATTAATATAAATGCGAATCTCCATCCCAATTGCTGACCAATAAAAGTACCAAAGGGAACACCCGTAACAGTAGCCACAGTAAGCCCGGAAAACATGATGGATATCGCACTGGCTCTTCGATTTTCCGGAACGATATCGGCTGCAATAGTAGAGCCAATTGACATAAATACTCCATGTGAGAATGCAGAAATCACACGAGCTGCCAGTAGTATTCCAATACTAGTAGCACTGGCCGCAATACTGTTGCCAAGGATAAAAATAATCATTATCCAAAGTAAAAGGGACTTTCGTGACATTGCCGATGTTAAGGATGTTAAAATCGGTGCCCCGAACGTTACACCTAAAGCATATAAGGAAACCGTTAATCCCGCTGTTGTAACGGAAATTTTCAAATCATTCGCGATCAACGGCAATAATCCAACACTAATAAATTCAGTTGTACCGATAGCAAATGCACTTACAGCTAACGCTAGTAAGGCAAACGTACTTCGATTTTTATTTGCTGTCATTTGTATCCTCCTTAATAAATGTATATATAGAATGGTGTAATTGAAAAAATATATGAGTGAACTTCCCGTCGACAAATGCTATTATGGGATATATAAAACGTATTGAAAAGTACGTACTTTAAAGTGCTATAGGTACCTGAAGGTTTTATAGGTACTTTTTAGTTCCTATAGAGTAGGAGGAGCAATCATGCCAAAAAAGAAGTACAACATCGGAGTAGAAGCAACACTGGAAGTGATTGGGGGAAAATGGAAATGTGTTATTTTATGTCATTTAACACATGGAAAAAAACGGACTAGCGAATTAAAACGCCTTATGCCGCAGATTACCCAAAAGATGCTTACACAGCAATTAAGAGAACTGGAAGCGGATGGGGTTATTAAACGAATTATCTATAATCAAGTTCCGCCAAAAGTTGAATATGAATTGAGTGAGTATGGTTGGAGTTTAAAAGGTATTTTAGATTCTTTATGTGCATGGGGAGAATTTCATTTAGATAAAGTATACGGAGACAAATCTGAGGTATTAGAAGAAAGTATTTTAAATGAAAAATAAGGGTATTTTTCGAATACCCTTAATATCTTTTATACATTCCAACGGATTTTGGCTGTGTATAATCAAAACCAAACTTTTTATATAGTTGATCTGCAGGCAAATCTGCAATTAAACTTACATATGAATCTGCAGGTGCATTTTTATCCAAGTAATTTGTCAGCTCTGTCATAATCGTTTTTCCTAGTCCTTGTCCTTGATAGGCGGGATCAACTGCAATATCAACAATATGATAGAAGTTGCCACCATCTCCAATAATTCTTCCCATCCCGATTAATTTTTCTCCAAATCGAAGAGTTACAGCAAGAGTGGAGTTTTTCAGGCCTGTTTTGGAAGCATTGAGATCTTTAGAGCTTAATCCTGCTTTGACCCGCAGTTCATTATATTCCTCCGGTGCAGGTGCTTCATAAAATATTTTATAATCTATCATGATTTATCCCCTTTTTTTTATTTCATTTTAACTCATAAAAAAATTTCCGGCTATAAAAGCCGGAAAAAGGATTAGGGTATTTAAATAAGGGGGTTACTTGATAATGGAGGGGACCATAATCAAGTAGGAAAATTACTAGCTTGTCCTATTAACAATTACATCATAATCTCTCAAACCTAAAAATTAATGAAAAATAAATTAGAATTAGATGAGAAACAAAATTGTCACAATTGAATCAAAAAATGCACCAAAAACGGTGCTGAAGTTAGAATATTCCCGGTCCTGGTGGAGGTGGCGGAGGGTTATTCCGCTGGTCAAAAGGATTTTTTTCAATATCTTTATTGATCTGTTTTGTCGTATTTGAAGTTACTCTAAAGAAAATGATGGGTAGGATAATGACAAATGCAAGAACAATATAAATCCACATATTAGTCACCACCTTTAAAGAGTGTATATTATCATTAGATGCCAATATTAAAGAAAGATGACAAAAATGGATAAGGTTTATTACCGCTAATTGAAAATGGACGTTTAATCGTGCTTTTTTATGAGGTCAGAGCGGGAATCCGGTAGAAGGAGAATCGTGCCTGAACACAATGCCGGACTGGGAAAACGGTAACGATCAACGGTTGAATGTGCCCGAAGAGGAGAATAAAACGGAAAAATGGTAACAATGAACGGCTGAATATTCCCATGGAAGGTGCTAAAGCATGAAACAGGTAACAATAGATGATGAATAATTGTGCCACAATCAAATTCAGAACGCAAAAGCGGTAACAAAGCACGGAAATTCCCCACTCGTTACCCCTTACTAAACCAAAGAAAAGCAATCCTATTCCCTTTATATAACACTTTTAGTATAAGTAATAGTACTACGTTCAATCATGCCATTTTTCTTAAATTGGTCAATATGTGTCATCCAATAAATCCCGGTAAATAAACCTCCTAAAATAAATAGGATGGATATAAGAAAAAATATGATTTGCTTTTTTTTATTTTTCATATAAGTCTCCCTCCGCACAAATGCAATCTTTTAATAATATATGCCATAATAGTGGGTGGAAGCAACAACAATGATATAGAAGCAAAAAGGAGACAGGTGCAATGTATTCAATTCAAGAACTAATGGACGAAGGTTTAAAAATATACGAATTAAGAGATGGAGATTCATACATAAAAGTTGTACCGGAACGCGGTGGAATAATCACAGAATTCGGGATCAGCGGCACCGAAATTCTTTATTTAAATAGGGAAACTCTGTTAGATAGAGAAGCAAACATTAGAGGAGGAATTCCAATTTTATTCCCCATAAGCGGACAATTGCAAAAAGGTGAATACGAACTTCAAGGAAATACCTATAAAATGAAAAATCATGGTTTTGCGAGAAATATGCCTTGGGAAGTAGTAAAGACTTCTACAGAAGGGGAGTTATCGATTACTTTAAGATTAGAAAGTAATGAAGAAACAAGAAAATCTTATCCATTTGATTTTGAGGTTGTTTTTAAATATATCTTAAAAGAGAATACTCTTTATATAGAACAGGATTATAAAAATTTATCCGAATTAGAAATGCCATTTTATGCCGGATTCCATCCATATTTTAAAACGTCGAAAAAGGTATTAACCATAGAATCTGACGCCAAAACATATCTTGATTATAATGACAATCAAGAGAAAATATTTAAAGGGATCATCGACTTATCTGATAAAAAAGAATCGTTGATGTTACTGGACACTGTGAAAAACGAAGTCCAATTTAAACTTGAGGAAACAAATAAACTAGTTTCATTAGAATATGGCAAGGAATTTAACTATATTGTCTGTTGGACAGAACATGGGAAGGAATTTGTTTGTGTTGAACCATGGATGGCAAAAACATATGAAATGAATCAAAAAGAAGAATTGGTGTATTTAAAACCAAATGAGTCGTTAACGACCTTTTTTCAAATCAAGGTGGAATAAGACAAGGTGTCTCCTTGTCTTTAATTTTTTTCATCGCATAGCCTCAATAGATAGTTTCATCTAAGTGTCGAATTCTCTCTTTTTTTGCTGAAAAATGATTGATATAAGTAACCGAAAAATGATATGTTTAAAAGGTAAAAACAACGATAATAGCAAACCTTTTGAAAAATGGGGACGCAAAGCCACGGGTCTAAGGTTCGGAAGAATGATGATCGCCGGGTTACCGAAAGTTTATTGATAATAATATGAAAAAGATTTTGAAATCTTGTCTTATTAAGTATTCCTATTATGATTTCGGAATTCCTCCTTTATGCGGTCTACTCCCCACTGTCTGCTCGTCTTGTCCTGGATTTTTGTGAAGAAAACCACAAAGTCAAATTGTCTGACCAAGACATTTTTTCCATTTGTTTCTCTATCTTAGAGAAAATTGTTTAAAGAAAGAAGGATTTTATTAAAGATGGCAATAGACGTAAACCAGAAGTCAGATAGATATAGCTATAATCAAATAAAAGAGCATTTATATTCATATATTTTTCCGGCAAATAGTTTGACCTTTTTAGTAAACCAGAAGCTGGAAGTTGAGATGTCAGGGGATCAAATTGTCGATTATATTCTTACTAATTTACCGAGGAGACAAATTCTTGAACTTTTAGAGATGCTCGAAATTATTAAAAATCGCAATTCGAGTCCCATAAGTTATCTACAATATATTTTATATGGAATCGATCAATACAAAGAGCGAAAATAATATAATTGGTATACAGCCTTGTAAAAGTTATAGACCCTCTTGTTATTTCAAATACTTATAGACGATAACTTTCTCCGTTCCTGAAGTTGATATTGGTCTTATAAGTTATTTAATCTAAAAGGCAGTTCATTGTGAAAATCTTTATCCATTTACTGAACTCGTGATGATCATACTGCTTCTGCCATAACGCTGAAAAAAATGAAAGGAAGAATTTAGCTCTTATTTATAGCTAAGTTCTCCATAACCAACCATTGCTTTTCCATCTGGAGGAGCTTTTTTCATCTTGAACCTCATTCGTTCATTATATTAGTGGACTGGATCCCCCCATAACTAACTTAATAATCCATTTTTTCTCTGATAACATAAAATACACGAGTTCTTTTCAATCCTAATATGTGATTCGATTCGGGGCACTCTACTTAAAAAGATTAGGATGTTTTTCAAGTTTTCTTCTCAAAGGTACTATAGTATATGTAAAGAGCCTTTGATAAAATATAGGTGGCTAACTTAAATGACCAAAGAGGAATCGTTAATGATCAGAATCGTAAGTTACCATGAAAGAAAACCGTGTTAGGAATTCAATGCAATAAGTTATTGTAGCTTTCTATAAAAGCTATAAAACATATACTAATACATTTATTAAAATAAAAAAGGAAATTTGATGCTAGACTAAAAAGTGGACACAGATTGTTATAATAAATATATCAATTATAATGAGGTGTGTCCGTATGGCAAAAGGTAATGGTAAACGATACGAAGAGTCTTTTAAAATTGAAACTGTAAAGTATATTAGCGAAAACCATAAATCTGTAGCTCAAGTGGCGAGAGAAGTTGGTGTAAACGAAAATACATTACATGGTTGGATGAAAAAGTATGGTCAACAACCGGAAATCAAGGCTGTACAATCTTTCTCCTCGGAAGGTGCTGCTTTAAAAGCTCTTCAGAAAGAAATGCGCGATTTAAAGGAGGAAAATGAAATCTTAAAAAAGGCGATGCACTACTTCGCGAAAAGCCCTCGGTAAAATATGAATTTATTCATAAGAATCGCTCCCAATTCCGAGTGGAGAAGATGTGCAAAGTCCTGGGAGTATCCAAGAGTGGTTACTTCAAATGGTTAAACCGACCAAAAAGTAACCGGCAGAAAAAGCACGAGAAATTAGCACAAAAAATTCTGAAGACCCATTTAGAATTTAAACAACGTTACGGCAGCGTGAAAATTACTAAAACCCTTAATAAACGTGGCATGAAGGTAAGTGAGCGTACGGTTTCCCGTATTATGACGAAGAACCAATGGAAGTCTTGTACAGTCAAGAAATACAAGGCTACGACCAATTCAAAACATAAACATCCAGTAAGTGAAAACGTCCTAGATCGACAGTTTAAAGCAAGCAAACCAAACCAATTTTGGGTAACGGATATCACTTATATACCGACCAATGAGGGCTGGTTGTATTTGGCGACCGTAATGGACTTATATTCTCGTAAAATAGTAGGTTGGGCTATGGGCAAAACTATGACAAAGGAATTGGTTATCTCTGCATTAAAAATGGCTTACAAGCGTCAAAAGCCGGGAAAAGGCGTCATTCATCACTCAGACAGAGGTGTTCAATATGCTTCCTCTGAGTATCAGAAACTATTAAAAAAGTATCATATGATTGGTAGTATGAGCCGTAAAGGAAACTGTTATGACAATGCTTGCATTGAATCGTTTCACGGTATTCTTAAACGTGAGTTAGTTTATCAAACCAAGTATAGAACAAGAGAAGAAGCGAAGAAATCATTATTTGAATACATCGAGTTCTTCTACAATTCTAAGCGGATTCATTCAACATTGGGCTACTGTACACCAAATGAATTTGAGCGAATGTATAGTAATTCTGCAGCTTGATTTTACCTTCATCAAAAAGTTTAAATCGCACTTTATTTAAACTTTTTGATGAAGGCCACCAAGCGAAAGCGCGGTAGAAAAATCTGTGTCTATTTTCTTGACGTAGTATCAATTGTTTAATAAGGAGTGTACGGATTTTTAGTACAAGGAGGATATATAATATTGAAAGTTTCGAAAGGTTTTATTGAATCGGAAATAAGTAAGGCCATAACACAATGGGAAAAGGACTATCTTGGAAGAGGCTCTTTATCTGTTAAAACAGATATATTAAGGGATATGATCATTGTCAATTTACAAGGAATTTTAACTCCAGCAGAATATACTGTTTGTGAAACCAAAGATGGAATGTTGACTATAAAAAAAACACGATCTGAGTTAGTTGAATCTGGGATAGAGAATCTTAAGGAAATTATATTGACGATTACTGGGGAGGAAGTAAAGGGATTCCATACCGATATAAGCTCTCGTACTGGAGAACGACTGATGGTTTTCAAATTATTTAATGATCTTGAGAAAAAGATAAACAGCAATAATGGGCAGGATTAAGTCTAAATTGTTGACAAATGTGTGCAGTATGGAATATCCTAAAGTTAACTAAATATGGCGTTTTTAATCTTAATTATAACTTGAGCATTCATTTCAATATTTATATATTGACTGGATGAAAAAGTTTTTATTGTGACGTAAAAATCGGTACAGTCTATAATCTGATTGATAAGATGGAGATATACTGTTTTTTCATTCGAACGCATACATGTTGATAATAATTGGTAGCATTTCAAAAAACTTTATGGTTAGTTGAATTGAAACCGACAATTTACAAAATTCCAATGATTTTAATCATCGTTGGAATTTTGAAGTTGTCGGTTTTTTTATTTAAATGCGAGAAATGAATTTACAGATTAGTCATTGTCTAGCTTCTGCGTTTTTCTTTATAAGTATTATCTGGAATATATATCAACCTTTTTAAAAGGAATTATATAAGTAAGCGCCATTTAGATGGAGGACCGTTATATGTTATTTTCCCTTAGTTTGTCATCATTATTAAATATATTTTATTGTGTACTGGTGATTTCCGGTCTAAGTGGTCTGTTGTTTTTATATCCACGGATACCATTGCGTTACGTTAATATCCATATTGGAATTGTGTCTTTACCCCCATTGGTTGCTTTATTTGCTCTTATTAATACGAAGGCAAAAGGAATTTTTGGTCCTTGGCACCTAGACTCTATAGCGTGGTTATTGGCATTCTTTGTTCTTTTTCTTGGATTAATCATTCAACGTTTTTCCGTACGTTACTTAATGGGGGATCACTCTTATCGGAAATATTTTATTCTTTTTACATTCACTACCGGCGCAGCCTCGCTTGCATGGTTAAGTGATGATTTACGCTTAATGGCCATTTGTTGGGGAGTTACTCTTATTGGACTTATCTCACTTATACGGTTGAACCGTGGATGGAAAGTGGCTCATGAAGCAGCAACCATATCTGGTCGTTTATTTGCATTAAGTTGGATTGCTATTGTATTTGCAATTATTTGGCTTTCCCATGTTACAGGACAATGGCAGCTATCGTCAGCTTTAAAGGACGGGAGTTTAGCCCACCTTGATTCTTGGGAGAAAACAGGGATTAATCTGTTGCTCATACTAGGGGTAATGATTCCAGCAGCACAATGGCCGTTCCAACGGTGGTTGTTAGAGTCTGTTGTTGCTCCGACTCCTGTTTCGGCGATTATGCACGCTGGTTTAGTAAATGCAGGTGGTATTGTTCTAACTAGATTTTCACCGATATTTAATGGTGATATAGCGCAAATAATCTTACTAATTCTGGCAAGTATTTCGGTATTGATTGGAACTGGAATCAGTTTAGTCCAGGTGGACTATAAACGACAGTTAGTAGGATCAACCATTGCACAAATGGGATTTATGCTGATTCAGTGCGCATTAGGTGCCTATTCAGCAGCTATTTTTCACCTTGTATTTCATGGTTTGTTCAAAGCTACGCTATTTTTACAGGCAGGTTCGTTAGTGCCGCGTTTGGAAAAATCAACACATGGTCGGAAAAACATATCCTATTCATGGACCGTGGTTGGGTATATTTTAGCTATCCTTGTTGGTGCTTCTTTTTGGCTTAAGGACATGGGAAATGGATATCAATTGATAAGTGCGCTAATTATAGGGTGGTCTTTATCTGTTTCCTGGAAACAATTAGTAGCTTTTGGAGAGGGAAGCATTGATCGAATTGCTGGATTGTTATTTTTGGGTGGATTTACTATTTTGTACCTTATCATTCATAACTACCTCTATGGTTGGTTGCCTGTAAATGTTTATCATGGAAATCAACTTTCCATGGCTATACTTATCTTTATCATCTGTTTCTTGTTTGTTTGCAGTATTATAGGCAGGTGGGTTGTTCAGCATCGCTCTTCTGTTTACTTCACAGTAATTTATCTTTGGTTGGTACGTTTAGGTGAGGCACAACCAAAAGCAGTGGAAAGTCATCCAAACTACCTTAAGTTTTTATCTCAGGGAGGTAATAAATGATGAGTGTAACATCTGTCATAAATAAAGATGATGTAAAACAGAAAGACGATAATATAAATTTTCAAGAAAGTGACATTCGCGTTTTAGTTGAATCAGCCAGTCGAGTTATTGCACCACTTTGGCCGATTTCTACGTTTGCAGCACGCAGTCCATGGATGGGACTCGAAAAACTTTCTTTTGAACAGGTAGCACGGTGGCTAAAGAATACACGGGATGTTGATATATATCCTAGTGCTTCTATGATCCAATCTGCGAAAAGGAAAGGTGAGATTGATGAGGCTTTTGTAGAAATGGCACTGCAGCGTTGGCTAGATTCTCATTCTTTTCACATATCTCGGGAGGCAGCAGAACGATTTTGTCGTGCTGCATTAACATTAGATAAGTTACCCTCTGAGCTTCTCTCATCATCTGAGCTGAAAAAATTGGATGCGGACCTAAAGGAATGGAATACAGAGAGTTCCGAAAAGGCCTTTTTGCAACCATTAAGTATGAATGTAAAACAACAGAGTGGGGAAAAACTGGCAGATATTCTTGATTATTACATGATCAAATGGTGTAAGTTATACCTTGATGAATCCCAGGCAACTTGGACAATGCCGAATCGTGAGGATGGGTTCTATCCAGCATGGCGACAGCTTATTCCATATGATCCTGCCATCAGTAAAAGTCTGCGCAAAAGTCTGATGGATTGGCCCAAAGATGCAAATACTGCTTTAGAAGTAGCGCTGTCCGCGCTAGAAATCCCAAAACAAGAGATTCAACATTATCTTGAAGGTCATTTACTTTCGTTACCTGGCTGGGCAGGAATGCTAATGTGGCGTTCACAACAATCAAGTCAGGAACATGCACTCTTAATAGAATATTTAGCTATCCGAATCTCAATGGAGTGGGCTCTCCTACAACCTTATGTACCTTTGTCCAATCAACAATCAAAGAAAAAGGTTTCGAATGTTTCCCTTATAGCATCTTGGATTCACTGGGGACAGCTTTCTATAGATGAATGGTCACAGATGTCTTTAAAGGATCAGGACGAATATTTAACATTTGCCTATCAGTTTGATGATATGGTTCGTAGGAAAATATGGCTTGAGGCATGGGAACAAACATACAAAGATCAATTAAGTGAGAAGATCCTCTCAACCCATGCTAATCATAAAAAAACTGCATTAGCTCAGCTCGCATTCTGTATAGATGTTCGTTCAGAACGTTTTCGTCGCCATCTTGAAAAAGAAGGTCCGTTTGAAACAATTGGAATTGCTGGCTTTTTTGGGTTACCGATCGCAACTAGTGAACTTGGCAGTAAACATAGCCATCCTTCCCTGCCGGTCATATCTAAGCCGGAACATGCCATAAAAGAGTTGCAAGATGCAAATGAACTCAATCGATACCAACAACGTAAGAATGCGGTAAATTCATTAGGTCATACATTCAAAACAATGAAGCATCATTTACTTGCAAACTTGATTTTACCCGAGGTAAGTGGACCCTTGCTTAGTTTGCAAATGGTAACACGAAGTTTTGTTCCACGAACAGCAGATCGATTTATACGGAACCTCCGTGAAAATTGGGTACGGAAACCCGAAACAAAACTCTCTATTAACCATGTTCATGAAAAAGAAGCGGGGTTACCTGTTGGATTTACGGAAGAAGAAAAGGTAAAATATGCACGTCATGCTCTGAAACTGATGGGATTAACAAACAACCTTTCACCATTAGTTGTTTTTTGCGGGCACGGTAGTCAAAGTATCAATAATCCGTATGCATCCTCTCTTGATTGTGGTGCCTGTGGTGGCGCATCAAGCGGATTCAATGCAAGGGTATTGGCAGAGTTATGCAACCTTCCGGAAGTCCGAGCAGCTCTTTTAGAAGAAGGAATGGAAATCCCTGAAGATACGGTTTTCGTAGCAGCTGAGCATAACACGGCGGTGGAGGAATTGCATTGGATTTATGTACCGGAACTTACAACATCCGCTCAAGTTGCGTTTGATCGATTGGAAGCTATTTTAACGAAAGTAAGCGACAATGCAAATGCGGAACGTTTAACACAATTACCTAATTTCCATTCAAAACATAAAAATCCAACAGATGAGGCACATCGATTTGCTCAGGATTGGAGTGAGATACGTCCGGAATGGGGATTAGCTCGTAATGCCGCTTTAATTATCGGAAAACGTGAACTTACTCAGAACGCTGAATTAGAAGGCAGAGCCTTCCTTCATAATTATGATTGGAAGGAAGATGAAAATGGTGATCTGTTAGCTGGTATTATTGCCGGGGCTGGTACAGTTGCTCAATGGATTAATCTGCAATATTACGCTTCTACCGTAGCTCCTCACTATTACGGCAGTGGAAATAAAACAACCCAAACAATTACAGCTGGTCTCGGCGTCATGCAAGGGAATGCAAGCGATTTGTTAGCCGGATTACCTTGGCAATCCGTCATGCAATCAGATAATGAGTATTTTCATTCTCCGCTTCGTTTGCTGATCGTTATTCAAGCACCTACGGAATATATAAAACGGTTATTAAATAATAACACCGCATTTCAAGAAAAAGTTCAAAATGGATGGGTTAGACTTGCCAGTGTTGATCCAAAAGGTCTGTGGGAAAATTGGTAAAGACTAATTAACTTAGATAACTCAAAAACACCCTGATAATGGTATTGGGGTGTTTTTATTTTGCCAATTATTCAAGATTGCTCTTTTGAGAAAATCATGCTAAAGTTAATTCTGAGTTATTTTATAGGAAATGAGGGAATTGAGATGGGTAGAGAGTTCAATGAGCTTTTTGATGAATGGTCCCATTCTTATGATGAAACTGTTACCGGACATGACCCTGAATATGAAGAAGTTTTTATAGATTATGACAAGATACTTTCAACTGTAGCCGAAAAATCCACAGGTACCGTACTTGAATTTGGAGTAGGTACTGGGAATTTAACAGCAAGGTTAAATAATAAAGGATTAAATGTTTTTGGAATTGAACCATCTGAAGGGATGAGGGCAATTGCAAAACAAAAATTAAAAAACATTACTATTTTAGATGGGGATTTCTTAGAGTTTCCGCAAATAGATGCTAAAATCGATACCATTGTCAGCACCTATGCGTTCCATCATTTAACAGATGAAGAAAAAGATAAGGCAATTCGAAAATATAGTAATTTATTAAATGAAGGCGGCCGCATTCTTTTTGCGGATACCGTTTTCCCGACAGAGGAAGCCAAACAAGAAAAAATCCGGGAATCTTTAAAAAGGAATTTTCATAGACTTGCAGAAGATTTACAGCGGGAATATTATACAACCATTCCTGTTTTGCAACATATATTTGATAAATACGGATTTGAAGTTTCATTTACACGATTAAATCCATTTGTTTGGTTAATGGATGCCAAAAAAGAGAGGAGAAATGATTCATGACAACACAAAAGAAAATGAATGTAGAAAGCTTTAATTTAGATCATACAAAGGTAAAAGCACCATTTGTACGTTTGGCTGGAGTGAAAGAAGGTGTGAACGGTGATGTTATTCATAAATATGACATCCGTTTCTGCCAACCAAATAAAGAACATATGGAAATGCCTGCATTACATTCCTTAGAGCATATGATGGCAGAATTTAGCCGCAATCATACAGATAAAATTGTGGATATCAGCCCTATGGGGTGCCAAACAGGCTTTTATTTATCCGTAATCAATCATGATGATTACGAAGCAGTTCTGGAAATACTTGAAAAAACGTTAAATGATGTTCTAACAGCAACTGAAGTACCTGCATGTAATGAAGTACAGTGCGGATGGGCTGCTAGCCATAGCTTAGAAGGTGCACAAGAGATTGCTAGAAAAATGCTGTCTAAGAGAAACGAATGGAAAGAAATCTTTGCATAAAAAAGAGGTTTTAAAGATGAAATACGCGCGAAATGTGCATGAATTAATAGGCAATACACCATTGGTGGAGATTACAAACTTTACATTGCCAGAGGGTGTACGTTTATTTGCGAAACTTGAATATTTTAATCCTGGTGGTAGTGTAAAGGATCGTTTAGGACAGTATTTGTTGAAAATAGCCTTTGCGGAAGGAAAGCTGAAAAAAGGCGGAACCATTATTGAGCCGACAGCCGGAAACACGGGAATTGGTCTAGCACTTGCGGCTATTCAATTTGGTGTTCAAGCTATATTTGTGGTACCGGAAAAATTCAGCCTTGAGAAACAAACATTAATGAGGGCGCTTGGGGCAAAAGTCGTAAATACTCCAACTGAACTGGGGATGGAAGGTGCGATTGCCAAAGCGAAGGAATTATTAGAAACGATTCCGGGTGCGTTTTATCCAGGTCAGTTCCAAAACTATGCTAATCCGGATACGTATTATGCAAGTCTTGGACCTGAAATTTATGAAGCACTTGATGGGAATGTTCATATTTTTGTTGTTGGAGCTGGCTCCGGTGGGACATTTATGGGGACCTCTAGATATTTGAAAGAAAAACTCCCAAATGTGAAGACGGTTATAGTAGAGCCTGAAGGGTCGATTTTAAATGGCGGCGAGTCGGGATCGCATCGAACAGAGGGAATTGGGATGGAATTTCTGCCGCCTTTTATGGACCGGAATTATTTTGATGCAATCCATACCATTCCGGATGAAGCGGCATTCACTCGTTTGGCTGAATTGGCAAAACTAGAGGGTCTTTTAGTAGGCAGCTCTTCGGGAGCAGCGATGGAAGCGTGTCTTCGTGAGGCAGCAATAGCAAAACCTGGAACAAATATAGTAACCATTTTTCCGGATAGCAGCGAACGTTACATTAGTAGCAAAATATATGAAGGCTGATTTCGTATAAATTGTTGTTTTTCGTAAATGTTATAAAATCTTAAACTTATCTCCGGGGCAACTTTTCTTAAAAAGAGTATTCATTCTTAACCCAAATAAGGATTTCTATAAGGTTTTCGTTTACAAAAGCAACATAGTTTAAGAAAGAAGCCTTAGAAAGTAGGAATGAACATGAGGAAAAAAACGAAATTTATTCATGGTGGAATTAGTCGTGATCCTTATACTGGCGCTGTTTCCACACCAATTTATCAAGTAAGTACGTATAAACAAGATGGTGTTGGTAATTTTAAATATGAATATTCAAGAACGGGAAACCCTACGCGTGAATCATTGGAAAAGCTAATTGCAGATATTGAAGGCGGTAAGCGGGGATTTGCATTTGGTTCAGGTATGGCAGCCATCACGGCAGTTATCCAATTATTTTCTGCAGGGGACCATATTATTGCGACGGATGATGTGTACGGCGGAACATTCCGTGTTATGACCAAGGTTCTAAACCGCTTTAATCTCGAAGTAACATTCGTTGACACCAGCGATTTAGACACAGTGAAAAATGCGGTAAAACCAAATACAAAAGCGATTTATGTAGAAACCCCAACAAATCCGCTTTTAAAAATTACCGATATTCAGGCTGTAAGTGAAATCGCCAAAGAAAATAACCTTAAACTGATTGTTGACAATACCTTCAGTACTCCGTATTGGCAAAATCCGCTTGAACTTGGAGCAGATATTGTCCTTCACAGTGCAACAAAATATCTTGGCGGTCATAGCGATGTAGTAGCAGGTCTTGTAGTTGTGAATGATGACAAGTTAGCCGAAGATGTTCATTTTATTCAAAATTCAACAGGTGGTATTTTAGGTCCGCAAGATAGCTGGCTATTAATTCGTGGAATTAAGACATTAGGCGTTCGTATGGAAGAGATTGAAGAAAATACGAAAAAGGTTGTTAATTTTCTTCAAGATAATAAACATGTTCAAAAAGTTTATTATCCCGGCTTAGCTAATCATCCGGGCCACGATATCCACAGCAAACAAGCAGATGGTTTTGGAGGGATGATCTCCTTTACAGTGGAATCAGAAGCAAAAGCACTGGATGTATTGAAGAAGGTAAAATACTTTACACTTGCAGAAAGCTTAGGTGCAGTGGAGAGCTTAATTTCTATTCCAGCTTTAATGACACATGCCTCCATTCCAAAAGAACGCCGTCATGAGCTAGGAATAGAGGATGGACTTATCCGCATTTCCGTTGGGATAGAGGATATTGAGGATCTTCTTGAAGATCTTGAGAATGCATTACAAGATGAATAATAAAATTTCTAGTTGACGGACTGTAAAGAATTTAATATTCTATATTATGTTCAATTAAATACCCGAACATGACGGGAGAGGTTCATAGCACAAAACCCTCTATAAAAAACTATGGATACATGACAATTATAGCCATGTCCATAATGGGCATGGCTTTTCTTTTATCCATTTTAATATGTTTGCTATGGAAAATTCCCTCTCTAAAATGTCAAGGTACATCTTAAGGAGGCTTTTTTTATGTCAGGAAGAAAACAGGAAGAAGGGTTAAAGGATTTAACCTTGTTAGGGAATCAAGGTACCAAGTACAAATTTGAGTATTCTCCCGAAATTTTAGAATCCGTAGATAATTTACATTCGAATCGGGATTATTTTGTAAAGTTTAACTGTCCGGAGTTCACATCACTATGTCCCATTACAAGCCAGCCAGACTATGCAACCATGTATATCAGCTACATACCAGATAAAAAGATTGTCGAGAGTAAATCTCTGAAGCTTTATCTATTTAGTTTTAGAAATCATGGAGATTTCCACGAGGATTGTGTGAACATTATTATGAATGATCTTATTAAACTTTTAGATCCGCGTTATATTGAGGTATGGGGGAAATTTACGCCTCGTGGCGGTATTTCTATTGATCCTTATTGCAATTATGGTAGACCGGGAACGAAGTATGAGGAAATGGCCAATTTCCGCTTAATGAATCATGATTTATATCCAGAGAAAGTGGATAACCGATAAGATGTTATTATATTTAAATGGATTATTTGTCGGTTTATTAATTCTGGCAAATATTGTAGCGGTGAAGCTGTTTAGCATTGGCCACCTGGCAGTTTTACCTGCAGCAGTTGTCATCTATATTTTTACCTATCCGATTGTGGATGTCATCGTTGAGGTGTATGGAAAGGAAACAGGGAGAAAAACGGTTCAAGCTGGCCTAATCACACAAGTACTTGCTTTAATCTTTATTTTTATTGCAATCCAATTGCCGGCTGCCCCGGTTTTCGGACATCAATCAGAGTTTAAAACCATTTTAGGCGGGAGCTTCAGAGTGATTGTAGCAAGCCTAGCATCGTATGCAGTCAGTCAAAACTTAGATGTTTTTGTTTTTAACAAATTGAAGAAAAAGCATGGTACGAAGAAGCTATGGCTAAGGAACAATGCTTCAACTATGTTAAGTCAGCTAGTGGATACAACTATTTTTATAGCGATTGCATTCATGGGAACAATGCCATTAGCTGTACTCGTAACACTTATTTTTACACAATATGTATTTAAATTCCTTGCTTCCATTGTGGCAACACCAATTGTTTATTTATTGGTGAGTGTGACTCGGAAGCAAGAATCAAAAAATAATGCTCAAGGAAGCTCTGCAGTATCTTAAGTATGGGGATTTCCCTAAATGAACAATCTTAAGCGGACAGAGAATCCGTTATTTTAATAAAATGACCTTAATTTAAGAGTCTAGCGGACACAGGGTACGTTATTTATGAAAAAACACATGGAAATCACTGTTTTTATGCTAAATAACGGATCCTATGTCCGCAAACATTAGAAATACCCCCTTTTTGTCACAGATAACGGATCTGGTGTCCGTACTAAACCACCCAAATATTTCATTATGAATATTTTCTCTTCACAGCGAATACCCATGTATTGATACAATTATACAAGATGGGGAGGGACTTCATATGCAATACTATCAAGGCTACCCATACTATCCTTATCCTCCTGCAATGAGACAGCAACAACCTGTAGGTGGTGAGGATCTTAAGTTTAAACAAACAGGAGTCTATCCACAAAGGCAAATTCTCTCTTTTAATCCTCCAATTGAAGAAAATCCAAATGCAGAATATCCAAAGATTAGTGTTAACGCTGTGGTGGGACCAAATTCGTATATATTCGGAGATGTCCGAGTTGAAGATGATTGTTTTATTGGCTGGAACAATTTGATTCGTGCTGATTCTTCAACGCCTTACTTTATTGGTAAAAAAACAAATATTCAAGATTTTGTCGTTATACATTGTCATCCAAACCAGCACGTAGATGTGAAAGGGAAAAAATATGGTGTGTATATTGGGGATGAGGTGAGTATTTTGCATCATGCCCAGCCGCATGGTCCACTGTATATAGGGAGAAATACCTTCATCGGGGAAGGGGTATCCATTTACGGTGCGACGATTGGAAAGAACTGCGTGATTATGCATGGGGCAACGGTAACAAATGATGTCAAAATATCAGATGGACGTTTCATAGAACCAGGTAAAGCAGTATGGAAACAGGAACAAGCAGACGCATTGCCACCTGTGCCGGAAAAATTTAAAGGACTAAATCAGGAGATTGTTGACCATTATTATCGATTGGGCAAATCGTATCGAAAAAATACACCATTTTTTATATAGACTGCCTAGCCATTAGGCAGAATTTTTTTTGGAAGAAGGGAAAAAATGTGTCCCTTGTACTACCGAGGTAAATTTAGAGGTAATGGTTAAAAATTTTAAAAATAATATGAAACCAAAGTTCTAGATGCCCCGTAAATATTAGTAGGAAAATAGAGAAAGGAGAAAGACATAAAAATGATGTAAAAGTTCAATCTGAAGGAATGATGAGAATGACGATATTCGGAACACCAATCGAGACCATTTACTTAGTTTTATTAATTGTATCAGGTGTCTTAACCATTCTTTATATTTTTTTCGGTGACGTGCTGCATGGTTTAGGAGAAGGGCTAAACTTTTTACACCCGACTTTAGTGCTATCATTCATCACATTTTTTTCCGCAAGCGGATATATATTAGAGCTTGCAACTTCTATTTCAAGTGCACTTATAATTGCCATATCTGCCATTATCGCACTCGTCTTGGACACATTACTAAACATGTTTGTGCTCATTCCACTATCCTCAGCGGAAGAATCCCTTGCTTACACGGAGGATTCTTTAAAAGGGAGAATCGGAAAGACGATTATTTCCATCCCTGAAGATGGATTTGGCGAAGTTGTGATTGAAAGCAAAAGTGGAACGATTGCCAAACCAGCCGCCAGCGTAAAAAATGCTCCAATAGAAGAAGGCACTCAGGTCCTGGTGATTGAAGTGAAAAATGGTGTACTATATGTAGTTTCATATGAAAATAATCAATTGCATTATGAAGAATAAGAGATAGGGGGAGAAGGTATGTTTGAATCAGGTATGATCGGAATTTGGATTGTTATTGCCATTGTTGTATTCTTATTAATTGCTTTAATTGGTGTATTTATTTCCAAGTATCGCACAGCGAGTCCAGATGAGGCATTAATTGTTACAGGAAGCTATCTTGGCGGAAAAAATGTCCATGTGGATGAAGCAGGAAATAAAATTAAAATTATTCGCGGCGGCGGTACTTTCGTGCTACCCGTTTTCCAACAGTCACAGCCACTAAGCCTATTATCCAGTAAATTAGAGGTTACTACACCTGAAGTGTATACAGAACAAGGTGTGCCGGTCATGGCTGATGGAACAGCGATTATTAAAATTGGCGGCTCCATTGGGGAAATTGCTACTGCAGCAGAACAATTTTTAGGAAAAACAAAACAGGATCGCGAAAACGAAGCGAAGGAAGTACTGGAGGGACATCTCCGTTCCATCCTTGGATCGATGACTGTAGAAGAAATTTATAAAAATAGAGATAAATTCTCTCAAGAGGTTCAACGAGTTGCTTCCCAGGATTTAGCGAAAATGGGGTTAGTAATTGTATCCTTTACCATTAAAGAAGTAAGAGATAAAAATGGATACTTGGAATCTCTAGGTAAACCGCGAATTGCCCAAGTAAAGAGGGATGCAGATATTGCAACAGCCGAAGCGGAAAAAGAAACAAGAATTAAGCGTGCAGAAGCTGCAAAAGACGCACAAAAAGCGGAATTAGAAAGATCGACGGAAATTGCAGAAGCAGAAAAAATGAATCAATTAAAAATTGCAGAGTTCCGCCGTGAACAGGATATTGCAAGAGCGCGTGCAGACCAAGCATATGATTTGGAAACAGCACGTTCCAAACAAGAAGTAACGGAACAGGAAATGCAAATTAAAATCATTGAACGTCAAAAGCAAATTGAACTTGAGGAGAAAGAAATCTTACGTCGTGAGCGTCAATATGATTCGGAAGTGAAGAAAAAAGCGGATGCAGACCGCTATGCTGTTGAGCAGGCTGCAGTGGCTGATAAGGCACGACAAATGGCAGAAGCAGATGCGAACAAATATCGAATTGAATCCATGGCAAAGGCGGAAGCAGAAAAAGTCCGTATCGATGGTTTGGCACATGCAGAAGCCCAAAGAGCACAAGGGGAAACGGAAGCCGAAATCATTCGTTTAAAGGGTCTTGCCGAAGCGGAAGCAAAGAGAAAGATCGCAGAAGCTTTCGAACAATTTGGTCAGGCAGCTGTTATGGACATGATTTTAAAAATGCTTCCTGAATATGCAAAACAAGTTGCTAGCCCGCTTAGCAATATTGATAAGATTACTGTTGTGGATACTGGAGGCGGCAGCGGTGAAGGCGGAGCCAATAAAGTAACTGGCTATGCCACAAGCTTAATGTCAAGCCTGCAAGAATCGCTGAAAGCATCTTCAGGTATCGATGTGAAAGAGCTGCTAGAAAACTTATCCGGAAAATATAATGTTCGTGGAAGTATTGAACATTTGACAGACACCATTTCAGATTCGAATAAAGGAAAAGCAGTAGAACAATAAGTAAAAAGGGAGCGCTTGTGCTGCTCCCTTTTGTCATGCCTGTTGCTCGTATATTTTTAGATACATCCAAAAATAATATCGAAACTCATCAAATAACAAGCGATCATAGCCTTGGAAATCAAAGGTATCAAAGAAGTTTTCCAATGTATACTGGTCAACATGATCCAACAGACCGGAAATTTCGATAGCTGTTTTCATGTTTTTGTAATAACGCTGATATCCATACACATCAAAAGTATCCTCAATTTCATGACTTAACATGTGGTTCACCTGACTTAAGATTATATAGATATCAGTTTTCTCTAACGTACGAAAAATAATTCATTCATATCAAAGAAATCTAGATAACGCTCAGTCAACAGCCCGGAACTGCAGGGGAATGGCCCGAAAATGACATCGAATAGTTCCAAATAGTGCTAAACACCTACAAACTTATCTGCTAACACTAAAAAAAGAGCTATCATTAGCTCTTTTTTTAATGTCCATTATTTCGCCATAGGCTGCAAACGATTAATAAATTTCAATGATTTTCCGGTACCAATTACAACAGATTCCAACGGATTTGATGCTAAATGTACCGGTACAATGATACTTTTAGACAGCCAATCCTGCATACCATTTAGAAGTGCGCCGCCACCTGTTAATATAACCCCACGGTCCACAATATCCCCACTCAATTCTGCGGGGCAATTTTCTAGTGTCGCACGAATGGATTCTAAAATTTTCAATAAAGATTCTCGCATGGAGTTTTGAATTTCTGTTGATTTTAATGTAACTGTTTTTGGTAATCCGGATACTAGGTCACGTCCGCGAACTTCCATGGAAATTTCATCGTGATCAACTAACGCGTACCCAATTTCCATTTTAATTTGTTCTGCGGTGCGCTCCCCAATTAAGAGATTATAAGTTTTTCTAACATGTTGAATAATATCCTCGTCCATTTTATCGCCGCCGACGCGAATCGTGTTGCTTGTTACAACCCCGCCATAGGAAATGATAGCAACCTCGGTTGTTCCGCCGCCAATGTCCACAATTACATTCGCTACAGGCTCATCTACCGGCAAGTCTGCCCCAATGGCTGCTGCAACAGGCTCTTCAATTAAATGAACATTCTTGGCACCGCTATTTTTTACTGCATCCTGGATTGCTCTTCTTTCTACGGAAGTTGCACCTGAAGGAGTACATACAATTACGTTTGGCTTTCTGACAGACATTCCAAGCTGTTTTCCGATTTTTTTCATAATATGTCTAAGCATCTCTGTAGTGATGTCGAAATCAGCAATTACCCCATCCTTTAAAGGTCGGATAGCTGCAATTTTTTCAGGTGTCTTTCCGATCATACTTTTAGCCTCTAGTCCAACGGCCACGATTTTTTTCGTTTCCGTATTAATGGCAACGACAGATGGCTCATTTAAAATAACACCTTTACTTTTACTAAAAACAAGGGTATTTGCAGTACCTAAATCAATTCCAATATCAGCGTTTGAGAACATAACCTAATATCACCTTTTCCTTTTAAAAATATAATGTGCATGATTGCTTTCTAGTTAACTATAAAATTTAGACCCGTGGATAACCCTTTAAAAATATTGTCTACGTTTAGTGCAACAGCTTCGGTTAGCCGATTTCTACGGGCATCAGGTGAAAATGGAAGTGCCAATTTCACTAGCTTGTGAGCTACCTCAGTACGGTTTCCGTTGGTCCTGCCTGCTACTTCGAAGCTGAGGAGCTTACGCATTTGTTTTAAAGTCATTGTAGAACAGTGACGAAAGTCTTCGATTTTTGTCATTACATATAATTCTTAGATTAGTATAGATGATTTATGAGGGTAATGCGGCATACAATTTATGCCATGAAATAAATATTACAAATATGAATATGGTGAAAAGAGTTCTTCAGCGCCGTAACCAAAAAGGATTGGGCTATAAGAGAGGATCTCTTTGAGCTTTTGCGTGTCATCTAATCTTAAATGTTTTGTAAAAATGTAATAGGGTATACATGATAGTTGTATACCCTATATTTAAAATATATTAAGTTCTGCTAGAATTTAATCCACTTTTTTGTCCAGTATCAGAGCTTATCGACTAGCCGAATTTTCGGAGGCTCTTTTCTATGATAAGCGGGCATCAGGTAAGGTTACATTTCAAATTTTACTCGGTGAAATCTGAAGTGCCAATTTCACTAGCTCCTGAACTACCTCCCTATGTCGAAGCCCCTCTAATTGAAATTTGCACTTCAATGTCAAGAGTCCGTAGGTCGATGAGCAATTCACCTTCCCTTTTTCTAATTTAATAGTTCCGGTAAACATATTGGTCTTTCGGAACTGGAATTTGCTTCACCTTTTCCACTTTTAACACTGGAATAGTCTTTTTAAATGGCTGATAGTATTCGGAGGTTAATGTTCCAGTAACTTGCAGCCAATCATCATTATGATAGTGAACACCCTTAGGGAATTCAATCAGCATACCGAATACACCGGAGTCAGCTACACAATGGATGATACCGAATCGGAAAATAAACAATTGATTTGCTGCTAGATTTTTTTCATTATAAGCAAATCCTCGGAAACTAACGGTCTTACCCATGAAATCTCCAGGGAATCGATAGATGGTCTCCATTCCTTGCAGCCAATTCTCATCACTTAATGCGACATTGTTGCCTAATTTGCTGAACTTTTTCTTGGATTTCCCCATCAATTCATCATAGCCGTCTGTGCCATAATAAACGCTCGAGTCAGGCTGTAGAAACTCATGGATTGCAGATGTGTCTTTGTCATTATACACATTAAAGTTAAATCCCTTTGCTTTTACAATATTGGAGTCAAGCGTTGCCACCGGTAAACACAATACCGAAAAGATTGGAAATATGAGAACCGGCAGCATCACATAATCCTTCCAGGTTTTCTTATGATGGTGATGATGGTCACATCCACAATCACAGCCATCTTCTGTTTCTTTATCGCCTTTAATATAAAAATATAACTGGACAATAGTTAGGAAAAAGAGCACAAAGATGGTGATAAAAGAAATATAAGAGTATTTCATATTAATGTATTTACTAATGGACCCGGTCGCATGCAAATGTAAAAAGAGAAAAGAGAAACCAAGTAAAATAAAAAATCTTATCATGCTTCACATTTTCCTTTCTAAAAAGTAATCACTATGAAATTTGTGCAATAAACATCGATCCTAAAAATACGAATAACGCAACGTATACAAATAAGTAAAAAATAAACTTAGGCTTAAATGCTTGGAACATCATTAATGTATTCTTAATATCAAACATTGCTCCAAAGACAAGGAACGCAACGATCGAGCTGAGCGAGAATGTACTTTGGAAGGATGACGCAACAAAAGCATCTGCTTCTGAACAAATCGATAACACATATCCAAGACCCATCATCACAAGATGAGAAGAAAATGGTCCATGTCCAATTGCTGTTAAGGTGGATGTTTTTACATAGGTTTGCATAGCAGCTGCGATCAGAGCACCTACTATTAAAAATTTCCCAACAGAGAAGAATTCATCAATTGTATGCTGAATGGTTCCCTTTATTTTCCCCTTCAAACCATTTCCATGGTGATGATGATGATCATGGGAAGCGGATTCTCTTAGCTGTGATGTTTTAAATTGATAGGAAATAATAAATCCCACAATCACCGAAACAACAAAGGAAAGTCCGGCGCGGTAAAGCACCATTCTCCAGCTGTTTCCAAAAGCAATATAAGTTGAGAACAATACGATTGGATTGATGATTGGCCCAGTTAACATGAAGCTGATAGCAGCATGGAGCGGAACCCCTTTTGCCATCAAACGTCTAGATATCGGAACAATTCCACATTCACAGGCTGGGAAGAGTGCCCCCATCACTGTTGCAACCAGAACTGCCAAGAAGCGATTTTTCGGCAAAATCTTGGATATCATTTCTTCTGTAACAAACATTTGAATGATTCCCGAAACCAAAACACCCAATAACACAAATGGCAATGATTCTATTAGAATACTAATAAAAATCGTATTCATTTGTAAAAAGGATTGACTCGTCATTACTTTGTCTCCTTTTCTAGAATTATAAAACTAAATTAGTTTGTTATTATATAACTTATTTAATAGATCTAGCAATTCGTTGTTCGGTTCCAGTGCCTATCGACTAGCGGATTTCCGAGTCTCCTAGCGGCATAAGGGCATCAAGTAGAATTTGAAGTGCCATTTCCCTAGCCTATGAACTGCCTCGCTGTATTTCCTGAATCCTGTGTCGAAGCCGTCTATTACGTACGTTGATAAGTAAGGCGCATCCACTTTTCTCATAAAATGCTATCCTGTATTATAGACCACATTGAATCCTTTGCCAAACGAAATACCTAAAATAAGGAAATGGAAGTTACTTGATTAAATAGCAGATATACTCATAAAAAAATAAAACACTCCACACGAAAAATGTGGGGTGTTATTCTTTAGCGTTTAATGGATTACTTTTTTAAAAAAATGGTTTAACGGATTTTTCTGCGGGTAAGGCATTAGCTCGTAATGTTTCCGTTGGTTGCGATGCGTACCAATAGTTTCTTATTTACCTTTTGTGAAATAACGTGCTAAATCTTCACTTTCTTTTTTTCTTACTTTCCGGTGTTCTGCTCTCTTGATAGCTGTTTCATTCAACCATTTTTCCTCGTCTGTTTCAGGGATAACGGCCGGTATTCTAGTAGGTTTTCCATTTTCATCTAGGGCAACAAAGGTTAAAAACGAAAGAGCTGCAATGGACTTTGTCCTTGTTAAAAGATCTTCCGATGTAATTTTTATAAAAATCTCCATAGAACTTCTGCCTGTCCAAGAAACCATCGCTTCAATATCGACAACATCTCCAACACGAATAGGCTTAATAAAATCGACAGAATCCGTAGAGGCAGTCACAACTGGGCCTCTTGCTAATTTTGTCGCAGCAATGGCTGCAGTCTCATCAATATATGCCATTAATTTACCGCCAAATAAAGTTCCATGATGATTCGTATCCGGAGGAAACACTTGTCTTGATTGAACCGTTAATGTCTCCCGCATAGCCATTGTTTGTTGTTCATTCATTTTACGTCACTCCAATAGTTTAATTAACCTTTAGTATGTGCAAAGGAAGATACATTATTTAGAATCTCCCCTTTCCTATACTAACACAGTAATATAATATCTTGTTAAAATATGGAACATTTTTAATTGACAAACTACTTAGCGAAATCGTATTCTGTTATTAGGAAATGATAATTTTTATCATGAAAAGGTGAGTACGTATGAGAATACACTTCCGTTTAAAAAAAGAAGTAATAAAAGGCTTGATCACAAACTAACAAATTGTGATCAAGCCTTTTTTCTTTAGCGTGCTACTATATCAAACATAAAGAGGAGATGCAATAAAATGGAACTTACAGGAAATACATTAACACTTAAATCAGTCAATGAGGTTTTATACAATAATGAATTTGTGAGTGTCTCCAGTGAGAGCATGGAACGAGTACAAAAAAGCCATGAAGCAGTAAAAAAAATTGTTGAGGAAAAAAGAGTGGTATATGGAATCACAACAGGTTTTGGAAAATTCAGCGACGTATACATTGATTCAGAGAATGTGGAAGAGCTTCAACTAAACTTAATCCACTCCCATGCGTGCGGTGTTGGTGAACCTTTTCCAGAGGTTGTCTCTAGAGCGATGCTTTTATTACGGGCAAATGCCTTAGTAAAAGGCTTCTCCGGAGTACGCCCAGTAGTTATCAACCGTCTATTAGATTTACTGAATGCACATATTCATCCTGTTATTCCTCAGCAAGGTTCATTAGGAGCGAGTGGTGATTTAGCACCGCTTTCCCATTTAGCGTTAACTTTAATGGGAGAAGGGGAGGTTTATTATAAGGGAGAACGCACAAATACATGGACAGCATTAGAAAAAGAAGGTATTCTCCCGATTACCCTACAAGCAAAAGAAGGATTAGCGTTAATAAATGGGACCCAAGCAATGACAGCGATGGGAGTGGTAGCATTTTTAGAAGCGGAAAAATTAGCAAAACAAAGTGAGCTGATTGCTTCTGTTACCATCGAGGCATTACAAGGGATCATCGATGCATTTGATGAAGATGTTCATGTAGCCCGCGGTTATTATCAACAAGTAGATGTGGCTAGAAGAATTCGTGAATATTTAGCGGATAGCCAGCTTACAACAAGACAAGGGGAGATTAGGGTTCAAGATGCCTATTCTTTACGCTGTATCCCGCAAGTTCATGGAGCTTCATGGCAAGCGTTAGATTACGTAAGAGAGAAGCTTGAAATTGAAATGAATGCAGCTACCGATAATCCGCTTATCTTTAATGATGGGGAAAAGGTTATTTCAGGTGGAAACTTCCATGGGCAGCCGATTGCTCTTGCCATGGACTTTATGAAAATTGCCATCGCAGAATTGGCTAATATATCGGAAAGACGTATTGAAAGATTGGTAAATCCGCAATTAAATGATTTGCCTGGGTTCTTGAGTCCTGAACCTGGTTTGCAATCTGGAGCGATGATTATGCAATACGCAGCTGCATCATTAGTTTCTGAGAACAAAACACTTGCACATCCTGCCAGTGTTGATTCCATCCCTTCATCAGCAAATCAGGAAGATCATGTAAGTATGGGAACGATTGCTGCAAGACATGCTTATCAAATTCTGCAAAATACAAGAAGGGTATTGGCAATTGAAATGATCTGCGCGATGCAAGGGGCTGAATACCGCGGTGTTGAAAAAATGGCACATGCTACTAAAGGCTTTTATGATAAAGGACGCAAAATTGTCCCAAGTATAATAAAGGATCGTATCTTCTCTAAAGATATTGAAGCGATGTCAGCTTGGTTAAAAGAATCGGATGAATCCTCCTTGGTTGATACAAGACAAGGTTCTAAAGTGCAATAATGTAAAAACAGGTGCCGTATAGGGCACCTGTTTTGAATTAGTTTGGGATACGAAATCCGTACGCCGATGAGCAAGGCGCTTGCGCTTTTCTTATTGAATCTTTAATGTCGCGGATCACTATCGTCATTTTCATCCTCGACATACGGATCATGCTCATACCTTGGCAAATCTCCAAATGTCGTCATGATATTTTCCTCTTCCAGCACATCATTGTATTTCTCATACTGTTCATTCCGATAAATATATCGATAATTTCCTTCTATATCGGTTCCGACAAAGTTTTCGTAGTCTTCCACGTATCCAACATTTTCATCCGAATCAATATACATTTCATTATAGTGATCCGGTGGGTTCACAAAATCGGACGGTGATTCCGAGGTTCCCCATTTCGCAACATCCTGCCACGAATCTTCTGCATCATAAGCTTCTGACTCATCAAGGCTGTCATCAAAATTAAATTTTCCCCATGGAGGCATAAGGACGCCTTCTTCTATTGGACGATTAGTCGAAACTGTCTTATCTGGTGTATGGTTAATACAATAGAGTGTCTGTGGGATGGCTTCCAATCGTTCTAATGGGATTTCTTTTCCACAAACTATACATTTGCCATAGGTGCCATTTTGAATGGCATCAAGGGCACGCTCTATATTTTTTAATTCGTACTCACTATGTTCATTTAGGGCAATATCTTTTTCACGCTCATATAATTCTGTTCCTTCATCACCTGGATGATTATCATAGCTGGATAATTCGCCTACTGCATCATGAGGGTGACCATCCTCTAAGCCATAATTATCATTTAGTTGAAACTGATGTTCAAGTTCTTCTTTTGCCTTTTGTAGTTCAGATTGGAAGTGAGATAACTGTTGTGAAGTAAGAATAACAATCACTTCTTTCCTTTAAATTCTTCATCTGACTGTATTATTTAACAAAACAAAAGAAAACATGACTGTCAAAAAGTTCATATAAGAAATACGCTAGCCGAATGCTGAAGCTAGACCGAGAATACACCTGTTCAATAATTTTTATAATATAAAAAAGGAAAGCATTTTAAATTTGCTTTCCTCTTTGCATCTCAAATTTCCGAAATACAACTAAATAAATTCCAGCTGCAACAATAGCTAATAATGCTAATACAATAAACGTACTATAATATCCTATCCAAGAAGCAAGCGGAATCGAGATTGGAGCAATCGTTCGCCCGATGGTATAACGCAAGCTTGCTGCTGCAAAATATTGACCGCGCATTTCTTCAGGCGCTAATTTCGAGATAAACGTTTGCTGGATACCGGCAACCATTAGTTCGGCAAACGAGAAAATGGCCATGGCAATGATGAATCCCCAGACAAACGGAAATTGTCCGAAGAAATAAATGGATATAGCATAGGCAAAGCACGATAAGATAAATACATTTTTTTCCTTATACACATTCATCCACCTTGTTACAAATACAGTCAAAAGTGCCACAAGCAATCCATTTTCAGACAGGATCAGTCCAAATGTTTGCTCTCCAGTTATAGATATATGCATAGACCCAAAGTGGAACAGGGTTGCCAGCTTAACCGTTTCTTTTGTAAAAACAGGTAAAAGAAGATCCAATTGCATAAAGGTCTGCGAGATTAGAATACCAGCAATAATAAACAGTAAAAAAATACGATCCTTTACAATGATGCTGTAAGAATGCAGCTGAGAAAGAAGGACTTGATACCAATTTTTCTCTTTATTGCTTTGTTCACTTATCTTGACCGGTGAAGTTTCGCGAGTATATTTTAATAAAAGCAATCCTAAAAAAATACAAACTGCTCCTGCAATAACAAGCAGCTCGAATCGGTAATTATTAAAAAAGATACCACCCAATATCGGACCAATTACGACTGAAATATTGGTAGATGTATAAAAAATCGCAAAAACATCACTGCGGTCTTTTTCCTTCACAACATCCGCAACCATTGCCTGACTTGCCGGATAATAAAAAGACCCAAAAACACTTGCAACAGTAAAACAAATAAAGCCGATACTAGCGGATTCAAACCAAGGGGAGTTAGAAAATCCAAAGATTAAAAAGGCAACCCCTTGTCCAATGGAAGAAAGAACCATCATTTTCTTTCTTCCAAAACGGTCTGCATAATAGCCGCCAAGTAAATTCGCTATCACCGAAAATATTTGTGAAATAATTAAGAGCCATCCTGCAGTGTTTTTTCCAAAGTTTTCCGTAAAATAAATCGTCAAAAACGGAAAGAACATCCAGAAGGTTAGATTCATCATGGATTCTCCGATAAGACGAATTTTCAAGTTTTGATCCCAATCACGTATTCTCATAGCTGTTACCTCTAAAATAATCTGTTAAGACAATATCATAAACGAAACAATATTGGAAAACAATAGAAAGGTATCAAAATTTACTATTGTCGGAATAGTGGAAAAGATAAACGAAAAACTTCTACTGAAATTCAGTAGAAGTATAAGACATACCTTGATTAAAATGCCCAATCCCCATTGCGGAAAATAGGTTCTGCTGTTCCATCCTCTTTAATGCCATCGATATTCATTTGGGCGGAGCCTACCATGAAATCGACGTGAGTAATACTTTGATTCAAGCCATGTTTTTCAAGCTCTTCTTTGGACATTTTCTTACCGCCTTCAATACAGAACGCATATGCACTTCCAATTGCAAAGTGATTAGAAGCATTTTCGTCAAATAATGTATTGAAGAAAAGAATATTGGATTGTGAAATTGGCGAATTATGAGGAACTAGGGCCATTTCACCTAAATAATGAGAGCCTTCATCTGTTTCCACTAATTGCTTTAAGATTTCTTCGCCTTCTTTTGCTTTTACATCGACAATGCGGCCTTTTTCAAAGGTAATCGTAAATTCGTCGATAATATTGCCACCGTAGCTTAAAGGCTTTGTACTTGAAACATATCCATCTACCGCATCTTTTTGAGGAACTGTAAATACTTCTTCTGTGGGCATATTTGCCATAAATTCGTTGCCTTGTTCATTGATGCTTCCGGCACCAACCCATAAGTGTCCATCTGGAAGACCAACTGTTAAGTCAGTACCAGGTGCAGTATAGTGAAGCTTTTTATATCTTTTTTCGTTTAAGTAATCCACTTTTTTATGAAGAGTTTTATCATGTTCCTTCCATGCTTGTACAGGATCCTCTGTATCTACGCGGGTAGCTTTGAAAATAGCATCCCAAAGCAATTGTACACTTTCTTCTACAGTTGGAGCTTGTGGAAATACCTTCGCAGCCCATGCTTTTGATGGTGCAGCAATAACCGTCCAGCTCACCTTATCGGATTGTGTATATTGACGGTATTTTTCAAGCGCTTGTCCGGCTGCTTTCTGGAAATTCGCAATACGTGCCGGTTCGACCCCTTTTAACAAATCAGGACTAGCAGAAACAATACCCATAAATGCAGCCCCATTTTCCGCTAATTCTATTGTTTCCTTCGCCCGCCATTTTGGATATTCAGTGAAAGCTTCATCCGGTGCTAAATCATATTTAATACGGGAAACAGTATCGTCACTCCAATTAACGACTACATTTTTTGCGCCAACTTCATAAGCTTTTTTTACAACTAGGCGCACAAATTCTGCCGCTTCAATGGAAGTATTAACGACTAGAGTTTGTCCCTTTTGGACATTCACACCAACCTTAACCGCTAATTCTGCATATTTCTCAAGATATTCTTGAAATTTATTCATATATGTATTCTCCTTTTTCTTCTTTTCAGAATGTTCTATTCTATTTTAGCAATCCCGCGTTATGATAACAAGTAAGTGCGAGGAAGAGTTTTTTCTGTTTTTTCAAACTGAATGATAAAATATGGTTATGAAAAAAAGCTAACAAATAGGAGCATGAACATGTTTAAAATAAAGCGAATTTACGATGAGTATAGTAGTGATGATGGAATACGAATTTTGGTTGATAGATTGTGGCCACGAGGGATTTCAAAGGAAAAAGCAAAGCTTGATCATTGGTTCAAAAATGTTGCACCAAGTACGGAGCTTAGAAAATGGTTTCATCATGAACCGGATAAGTTTCAGGAATTTATTTTGAAATATAGGCATGAACTTGATGAAAATAATCCAGTTGAATTGCAAGAGCTTATTGAATTAGGTAAGGACCATGTTGTCACACTTTTGTATTCTGCTAAGGATGAAGAACATAATCAAGCGAATGTGCTGATTGATTATTTACAAGATAGATTTTAAATGAGAAAAAAGGCACTATTTTGTGCCTGTTTCAAAAAGTTGCCGATAAACTAAAGGGTTATGAACAATATCTGCTAATGTATATCCGTCCAAAACCTCAAAATAAGCAGAAAGAGCCTTATGAAGCATATGCTTAAGACCGCATATTGGGGTTAATATACACGCCCCTCCATCGAAACACTCTACCACTTTAAAATCATCTTCCGTTTTGCGGACAATAGAGCCAATATTAATTTCGTTTGGCGGATGTGCTAATTTAATCCCGCCATTTCTTCCTCTAATCGTTTCAATTACTCCCATTTTCCCGAGATCATGGGTCACTTTCATCAAATGATTTTTGGAAATCCCATATACTTCTGCAATCTCTTTAATATTAGAAAGCTTGGAAGGCTCTTGGGAAGCTAAATATATTAAAACACGTAACGAATAGTCTGTGTAATTGGTTAATCTCATATACATCACCTGTTCATTGAAGGCTGTTTTCATATAAATTGTTGCTATCATGATGGTTTTAAATCCTAAAATACTCTTCGTTCTTAAAAGGATATCAAATTTTAAGCCGAATGAAGAGGTTCATAAGATTTTATTTTACAAAAGTGACAATAAAGAAAAGAGCCTTATTTAATGGTAATATTATAACTTTTTGTTCAATAACTGTCCAAAATTGTGACAACTTATTAAAAGATGTATTTGAAATATTGCTTTTAGGCTTGGAACGATGTAATTTAAAAACGTAGATTAAAAATGTATTTTAAATATATCTTTTTAATAAGGAGAGATAACCATGTTATCACAAAAAACAATCGATTTAGTAAAGTCTACGGTTCCAGCTTTAGAAGCAAACGGAACTACAGTAACTTCCACTTTCTATAAAATGATGTTTGCCGCACATCCTGAACTATTAAATATTTTTAATCATGTTAATCAGGCGCAAGGCCGTCAACAAACTGCATTGGCAAATACAGTACTAGCGGCCGCAAAGTATATCGATAAACTAGAAACAATCGTACCGGTTGTAAACCAAATTGCTCACAAACATCGTGGATTGGGAATTAAACCAGAGCATTATCCAATTGTA
Organism: Margalitia sp. FSL K6-0131; assembly: GCF_038008735.1. Classification (NCBI taxonomy): domain Bacteria; kingdom Bacillati; phylum Bacillota; class Bacilli; order Caryophanales; family Bacillaceae; genus Heyndrickxia; species Margalitia sp. FSL K6-0131. The sequence continues at coordinate 4,553,084 of NZ_JBBOZS010000001.1, read as the reverse complement.
GGAGAGTTTTTACTTAAGGCAATTAAAGAGGTAATGGGTGATGCTGCAACAGATGAAATTATCAATGCATGGGCGGAAAGCTATGGTGCGATTGCACAAGTATTTATTGATATCGAACATAATATGTATGAAAGCGCAGAAAAACAAGAAAACGGCTGGTTGGATTTTAAAGAATTTGAAGTTGTGAAGAAAGTAAAAGAAAGCAATGTCATTACATCTTTCTATTTAAAAGCAAAGGATGGAAAGGGAGTACCGACATTCATTCCTGGACAGTATATTACGGTAAAGGTGAAGATACCTACTGAAACATATATATTAAACCGTCAATACAGCTTATCCTGTGCCCCTGGACATGACTATTTCCGTATATCTGTTAAGAGAGAAGCAGATCATGATCCAAATGGTAAAGTCTCTAATTATCTTCATGACTTTATTAATGAAGGGGATACACTTGAAATCAGTGCTCCAGCTGGAGAATTTACTTTAAATGAAAGAGAAGATGCACCAATAGCACTTATTAGTGGCGGTGTTGGTTTGACACCGATGATGAGTATGCTAGAAGCACTTGCAAATAGTGGATCCAAACGTGAAGTTTCTTATATTCATTCAGCGCGTAGTGAGGAATTCCATGCATTTAAAGATGCCGTATTAGAAAATATCAGTAAATTGGAAAACGGCCGTGTATTCTTTGGTTATGACAAACCTTTAAATAAAGAAGGAAATCATCATTTTGAAGGATATATCACAAAATCATTCTTACAAAATATTGTAGATGAAAACACGGTTTGCTATATTTGCGGTCCTGTTCCGTTCTTAAAAAATATTGTAACAATTCTTCAAGAAATCGGATTAAAAGATGAAAATATCCGCTATGAATTCTTCGGACCTGCTATGAATTTAACTGCAGAAACTGCTGCAGCGAAGTAATGTAAAAAAGCTTGAACACCCTTATTGATGGGATGTTCAAGCTTTTCTCATTCTAAGCCTTCTTTTATTGGCGGATTGCTAGTCACATATGTAATAACTTTAAAAATAACTTAAGCATGTCTAAAACAAAAAACACCCATTCAAAATGGGGAAAAGTATCATGGTTTACTCTTCTTCCACACGATTTTTAAACGCTTCTTGGGTCACGATAAATTCCTCATCTTCAATTCTTTCCTTCTGATGCTTTTCAGCGATAGAATTTTGCGGGAAATTACCGGGATAACTTTTTTTCTTATGATGAAAAGCATTACCGCGAGCCATATTCCTCCTCCTTCACTCATCTTTCAACATTAGGTTCTCCTCCAAAGGTTGATTTATCCGAGTAACGAAATGTAAATGTTGGAATATTGTCAATTTTTATCTTGTTTAAGATGATTCAATGTATTCCTTTCCGATATAATAAAGATATACCATGTCGGAAAGGAGAAAAAACGTATGGATTTTTTTAGAATAACCGAGCATCGAATTAAAGAAGCCTATAAGAACGGTGAATTAGATAATCTCCCTGGAATGGGGAAGCCTCTGCCCGAGGATGAATTTGCACATCTTCCTGAGGATTTAAGAATGGCTTATCGGATAATGAAAAATGCCGGCTTCACACAGGAAGAAACTGCGTTAAAAAAAGAAATGACATCGATCCAAGATTTAATCCGACAATGTGGAAATGATAAAGAGCAAGAAGAATTAAAAAATGAGCTTAATGAAAAATTGCTTAAATATAACGGGATGTTATCAAAACGAGGAGTGAAAACGAATTCCTCCTTATTTAAAAATTATGAACGGAAAATTGAAAATAAACTTTTGAAATAAGCACAAATGCGCGGTGCGCTTCAGATTTCGTAGTCACTTGGGAGACCAATTGAAACAATTTAAAACTGTGCATCCGCTAGCCGTTGGATGTTTGTCTAGATACAGACAGTTCACAGGGTTGAATTTTATAATTTCCATATTAATAATGCAGAGAGACAGGACTCCACCAAAAGTCCTGTTTTTTTATGTTTTTAAAGAAATCCTGGATATAACGAAGGATTTGTCGAACTTTCACAGAAAATCTCTTAAAAAAATACTTAGTCAGCCGATATAAAGGGAGAAGTGAATAAATTATAGGGTGAATAATATGGACAAAACATCGGTTATTGGAGTTATATTAGGTTTTATTGCTGTCGGAGTAGGAATGGTGTTAAAAGGAGTAAATCCTTCTGTCATCATCAATCCTGCAGCACTATTAATTATTATTGCAGGTACTATTGCATCTGTAATCATTGCGTTTCCGTTAAGTGAAATTAAGAAGGTTCCTAAACTATTTAAAATCATTTTTAAAGAACAAAAATTGCTCGATGCTAAATCGATTATTACGTTATTTTCTGATTTAGCACAGCTGGCACGTAAAGAGGGATTACTGGCATTAGAAGGGAAGCTGTTGGAAGTAGAAGATCCATTTTTGAAAAATGGATTAAGTCTTGCTGTCGATGGTCAGAGCGCTGAATATATTCGTGATGTATTAAGCGAAGAGATTGATGCTATGGAAGAAAGGCATCAGGCTGGAGCAGCGATATTTTCACAAGCTGGCACATATGCTCCTACATTAGGGGTTTTAGGGGCCGTATTAGGATTAATTGCTGCCTTAGGTAATATGGATAATACCGATGAATTAGGGCATGCAATTTCTGCTGCTTTTGTGGCAACTATGTTAGGGATATTTACTGGATATGTCTTATGGAATCCATTTGCAAATAAGTTAAAGCAAAAATCGAAACAAGAAGTGAAAGTGAAAGAAATGATGTTGGAAGGAATCCTGTCCATTTTAGAGGGTGAAGCACCACGAGTCATCGAACAAAAGCTTGCATCCTATTTACCTGCAGAAGAACGTAAAAAGATTATGGCAGAAGGCAGTGAGTTCGCTAATGAGTAGGAGAAAAAAGAAGAATCACGACGATTCTCATATCGATGAGGCATGGCTGCTCCCTTACGCAGATATTTTAACCTTGCTGTTAGCATTATTTATTGTTCTTTTTGCCATAAGTTCGGTAGATGCACAAAAGATGCAAAAGCTTTCAAAAGTGTTTAACGGCATTTTTGTAAGCGGCGTTGGCGTGCTGGATTACACAAAGCCTGCTCCGCAGGATAGTATCAAATCAAATGACGGGATGAAAAACCAGGTTACTGCTCCTAAAACTAAACAAAATATTGATCAATTAAAAAAATTGCAGGATCAGGACAAAGAGGAACTGAAGGAACTACAAGCAAAAGTTAATGCATATATTAAGGAAAAGAAAATGGAGGGAAAATTCGCCACTTCCTTAACAGATGAGGGTTTATTATTAACGATTAGGGATAATGTTCTCTTTAAATCAGGACGAGCCGATATACGACCTAAGGATGTTCATACAGCGAAAGAGCTATCGAATCTACTTGTGATGAACCCACCGCGCAATATTATGATCAGCGGGCATACGGATAACGTTCCTATACATAATGCTAATTTTCAGTCTAATTGGGAATTAAGTGTTATGAGAGCCTTGAATTTTATGAAAATTATTTTAGAAAATAAACAACTGGACCCTAAAAATTTCAGCATAAAAGGCTATGGAGAATTTAAACCGATTGCTAGTAACAGTACTGATGAAGGCAGAGCGAAGAACCGGCGTGTTGAAGTTCTAATTATGCCACGGGTAAAAATGACTAAACAATAAAGGCTTTTTGTACAAGTAGGTACAGAAAGCTTTTTTCTTTGGATGTGAAAGATTAAAGCTTAATGGAGAGTGATAATAACAGAAGCGGCAGCACATAAGTGAAGTAATTCCACTAATCGACAAGATGTTATTATTTGCGGAATTATCAAATAATTTAACTTGATTTCTCGGGAAATAAATAGATTTTTGTCATTTGAAGTGAATTGTTTTGTCACGGAGTTATTTTAGCGATATGATGGTTGTGGTAAGTTCACATTAAATTGGGAATGACATACATATAGATAGGTAGGGCTGGTTCGGAATAATTGTCGTTACTCGTTTTGGTTAAAAAATCTTAGGCAGGGTTGGTTTCTGGATAATTTTTTACCATAATTAGAATTACGTATAAAAAGCAATAAAGTTAAGAAAAGAGCCATAGGTAAAGAAGTGAAAGGAAGATTAACATGATAACATTAAAATCACAGCGGGAAATAGATATGATGAAAAAAGCAGGAGAATTATTAGCAAGGACGCATAAAGAAATAGCAAAAATGATTAAACCAGGAGTAACTACTTGGGAAATTGATGAATTTGTAGATCATTTTCTAGCCGAAAATGGAGCGACTCCAGAACAAAAAGGATACAAAGGATATGAGTATGCGACATGCGCCAGTATTAATGACGAAATATGCCATGGTTTTCCAAGGAAACAGCCTCTCCAAGAGGGAGATATCGTAACGATTGACATGGTTGTCAATTTGAATGGTGCTTTAGCTGATTCAGCATGGAGCTACGCAGTTGGGAATGTAAATCCGCTTACCCAAAAACTCTTAGATGTGACGAAGGAATCCTTATATAAGGGTATTGAACAGGTGAAGGTTGGTAATAGGATTGGAGATATCGGTCATGCTATTCAAACGTATGTAGAAGCGCAAGGATTCTCTGTTGTCCGAAACTTTATCGGTCATGGAATTGGACCAACGATCCATGAAAAGCCAGAAGTTCCTCACTATGGTCTACCTGGAAAAGGACCACGTATTAAAGAAGGAATGGTATTTACTATCGAACCAATGGTCAATATTGGCGGCTTCGATACGAAAATGGATAACAATGGCTGGACAGCCCGTACAAGAGACGGTTCCCTTTCTGCACAATATGAGCACACCATTGCGGTAACGAATAATGGAATTATGATTCTTACAGATCAAGAAGATTAAATAAATAATATAAAAAACGGCATCTGAATTTAAAGATGCCGTTTTCATATTGCTTACTTGCGTATATTACCTAATTCCTCTACAATTGCTTGCATTTCATTCGGACTGAATGTGTTTTTCTTCATAACCATTTCATAAATATCGCGTAAATCATCGTACATTTCTTCTGTGTAATTAGCAGCTTTGATTGCTTCTGCATTAACCATTTTCAATTTTGTCGTTATTTGTGTAATCATGTATTCAATGTTTTCAGTCGTTTTATCAGTAAGATTCATGGCAAGCATCCTTTCGTGTCGTTTAGGAAATTTTCCTCCGTTTAGCTACAAGCGCTACGTCTCCTCCCTGTCGGTCAGGGCATCAGTTGAAAATGGAAGTACAATTTTCACTTGGTCAAAATTACATTTTAAATTATACTCGTTGAAAATTGAACTGCCTCGCCGTGTTTCCTTTATCTTAGTCGAAGATTCCGAAATTTAAGCAAGGCGCTTTCTCACTTGTTTTTAAAGGCTAATACTATATTTTCACGAAAAGAAACAGGTGTCAATTGGAATTTATCAGGATTATTTAATGGAATCATGTTTTTTCTATCTTGAACAAGGGAAAATAATGAACAAGCATGGTTACATAGTTGAGGTGAAAAAATGGGGAAAGGTTTTAATATTATTAAAAATGGATTATGGTTTGTTAAAGGCCTTGTGAAAAGAATTGATGGGAACGATATTAATGGTGTGGCGGCACAGTTAGCATATTTTTTTCTTTTATCCCTGTTCCCGCTTTTATTATTTATGGTTTCTTTACTTTCATTCCTTCCGATAACAACGGAAGATTTACTAAATGTAATCCGTGACTTCGCCCCTAAACAAACCACCGCCATGATTGAAGCAAATCTTCAAGAAATATTAAGTAACCGAAACGGGGGATGGTTGTCATTTGGAATCATTGCAGCACTATGGTCTGCTTCCCTAGGAATGAATGCCATTATTAGTGCAATGAATCGAGCATATGATGTAAAGGAAACGAGGCCCTTTTATATCACGAGAGGTTTATCTATTCTGCTAACGATTGCGATGATTCTTGTTTTATTAATTGCCTTAATTATCCCTGTATTTGGAGAAATCTTTGGGATCTATATTTTTTCTTATTTCGGTATATCTGAACAATTTATAAGTATATGGAATGGATTAAGATGGTTAATCAGTATTGTTATTTTATTTGTTGTATTTATGTGTCTATACTTCATTACACCAAATAAAAAGATAAAATGTTTAACTGTGATCCCAGGTGCTTTTATCGCCACAATAGGATGGGCGTTTGTTTCCTTTGCTTTCTCTTATTATGTTGGGCATTTCGGTCATTACTCCACAACATATGGAAGTTTAGGGGGAATAATTGTATTAATCCTTTGGTTTTATCTGACTGGCTTTATTTTAATGATTGGCGGAGAAGTGAATGCGATGCTTTCGGATAAACAAAAGCCTTGTTAAAAAGTCTCTTTCTAAAATCTAACAAGAAAAGATGCCCCGAAACCAAGCTTAATAAAAAAGAATAACTTAACAAAAGATACCACGAAAGCTTTTTATGTTAAGGAAGAAACTAATGATGCAAGTTCATTTCCGATGAAAAGAGGGATACGAATGGGCAAAACGAAGCAAAACAAAAAACAAAAGCCTAAGGGAAAAACATCCGGTTCAGCAAATGGGCAAAACGGGTACCACTAAAAATTAGGACAGAAAAAAGGGTGGCGAATCGGCCACCCTTTTATTAAAAGAGGAGAGAAGCGGGCATCGACTCGTCTCTTACTAAAAACTGAAATAGGAACTCCACGTCTCGCTTATCCTTACACCGACGGGCAAGGCATTTTGGCTTTCTTACTTCTGTTTAACGGTGACAAGTGATTTATGCCCAAAGGTGAGAATAGTAAGAAAGACTACAAAAAGTATAGTACTAATAATATGGAAATAACTGATATTCCGGAAAAATTGAATAAATAAACCGCCGATAAATGGTCCGCCTAGGCTTCCCAGACTATAAAATATCCCACACATTAAATTTCCGGTGGGCAGTAAATTCTTTGGCATTAAGTCTGCCATATAAGAAATTCCAAGTGAAAAAGTGGAACCTACCAACATTCCGGCAATAAACAGGCAGAGAAAAAGGGCTGTTATCGAACCTTCTACAAAGCTTGCCGTTGTAAAGCAAATACTTCCAAAAAGCAGAATGAAGATTAAGATGTTCCGCCTTCCATACTTATCACTCATCATGCCAAGCGGAAGCTGGAAAACAATAGATCCAATTGCAAAGGCTGCCAAAAGGATGGATACATTTTTTACATCAATACTATTTCGGAGTGCATAGACCGGAAAACTGCCGTTTAAGGATGACTCTAAAAATCCATATCCTAAAGGCGGCAAAAAGGCAACCCAACCATATTTAAGGGCAGATGAAAACCGTTTGATAGTTTTTAAAAATGAATTTACTTCGATATCTTGATCCGGAAATTCATTTTTTAAGGTAAAAACAAATAACCAGCCGATTAAGCATAGTAACGATGAAATGATAAACGGCAATGCTTGATTGACTTTTACTAAAGGTGTCATCAAAGGACCTACCGCAAATCCAATTCCAAAGAACAACCCATATAATGAAATATTTCTTCCTAATTTTTTGGGGGAAGAAAAGGATGTAATCCATGTCTGAGTGGCAAAATGCAATGCATGATCGCCAATCCCAATAAGCAGACGTAAGAAAAACCAAAACCAAAATGTTTTCCATAAAGGAAAAGAGATTAAGGAGACAACGACTGCTAAACCACCAAATATAATAATGGGTTTATAACCGAACCTTCTCAGCGGCTGTTCCATGAAAGGAGAGGCAACTAGTGTTCCAATATATAAGGCAGTTGCATTAATCCCATTCAAGGAGGAAGGCAAACCGCTATTTTCAAATATGACAGAGATTAAAGGAAGCAGCATTCCTTGTGAAAATCCAGAAATCGAAACAATACTAACTAATATCCAAAATCTAAAATTATTTTTCCCCATATGTATTCCCTCGGTGATTATTTTTTTCTAACTATCATAATACCTAATTGTGGCAACTATTGAAATGCAATTTAACAAAATTCTTATTATTACAATTTATTGGCATAATTTTTTGTGGTGTTTTACATATCATTAAAGAAAGAATGTTTTCGTACAACTAGTTGTTTAGCTCTCTTTGAGATTTTCGGGGCATCTTTCGTAAAACATAACTGCTTTTCCAAGCCCAATTGAGAAATGATTAAAGAACGATAAAAAGAGCAGAATATCTTTCCTGCGTTTTCGTTTTTAGAAGGGGTTAACATAATAGAAGGCGGTGTTCGTACAGATTATAGCTTTTCGCTCTTTGTGCAAAATAATAAAAACAGTATAGTTTCGCGGGATCTTTTCTAAAAAAGCTTCGATTTTAAAATAAGCAGAGAAATGATTGCAAAAAGCAACAAAAGTTAAGAAAAGAGCCTTAGAAAGCAGCAAATTTTTTAGGAGGCTATTATGAATAAAGTCTTTGCAATAATGGTTTTCATTGGGGTACCAATATCAGTTATTGGAGCAATTTTTCATTGGCCAAGTGTCATCATGTTTATTATATATTGTTTAACGATCATTGCTTTAGCAAGCTTTATGGGAAGAGCTACTGAAAGTTTAGCTATTGTAGCGGGGCCGAGAATTGGTGGTTTATTGAATGCAACGTTTGGCAATGCAGTGGAGTTAATTATATCCATCTTTGCTATCCGAGCGGGGTTAAACGAAGTAGTTCTCGCTTCCTTAACAGGTTCTGTATTAGGAAATCTGCTTTTAGTAGCAGGTATGTCTTTTCTTGTAGGCGGACTTAAATTTAAACGTCAAAAGTTTAATGTTTATGATGCTCGGCACAATTCCGGATTATTGATTTTTGCAGTACTCGTCGCTTTCGTTATTCCGGAAGTTTTCTCCATGAACCTAAATTTATCGAACACCATCCATCTGAGTGTTGGGGTAGCGATTATCTTAATTTTGCTTTACCTTGCCGCATTATTCTTTAAACTAGTAACGCATCGAGGAATATATCAAGATCCTTCAGTTAGTGAGGATGATGAGCAGGAGGAACCGGAATGGAAAAAAGGAAAAGCCATTACAATTCTTTTTTTGGCAACCATTGCAGTAGCTTATATCTCGGAAAATCTTGTTCATACTTTTGAGTCTGTAGCAAGAAGCTTCGGGTGGAGCGAACTATTTATCGGTATTATCATTGTTGCAATCGTTGGAAATGCAGCAGAACACGCATCTGCGATCTTAATGGCTTATAAAAATAAAATGGATGTTGCGGTGGAGATCGCTTTTGGCTCAACTTTGCAAATATCCATGTTTGTAGCACCATTACTTGTCATTTTATCGCTATTTTTCAATCATCCAATGCCGCTTGTGTTTACAATGCCGGAATTAGTTGCAATGGCAACCGCGGTTATGTTATCCATCATTTTAGCAAATGACGGGGAGACGAATTGGTTCGAGGGCGCTACCTTATTGGCAGCATATATTATTATGGGAATCGGGTTTTACTTACTTTAATGCTCAAGCTTCCGTTCTATTTTATATGAAAATGCGACCACTTAGTCCACATTACTAAGTGGTTTTTTCATCCGCGTAATATGAAATTTTGTGGATAAGAAATAATCCGACTGGAAAAATTAAAAACAAATGATTACTTATTTTTTGAAGGGAGTCTCTCACTATGAAATGGCAAAGGCTTTTACTTGTGTTTTTATTAATTTTTCTATCTGCAACGCCTAGCGCATTCGCAAATAAAGTAAGCCCACCACCTGCAGGGATGAAGAAAATGACGATTCCTTCTTCTGTGTTAGATATTACGAAGGAAAATACGTATCCAAACCCAACGCAGGATCTTCCATATTTGCAACCAAGTGAGTTTACCAAAAAGGTTTTAAAAACATCTAAAGTAAAGATTGATAATCCAAATTTAATAAGAATGTTAAATGAATCGTCTATTAATAATTCACCTTTATCCATTGGCCTAAGAGCCACTATTTATTTGGGAGAATGGCCGCTGAATTATGAATCAATGGAAACATCCCCAAATTGGCAATATCAAAAGATCAATACCAATTATTTTGACAATCGCGGTGGGAATTCCAATTACCAAATCCATTATGTGCAAGAAACTCAAAAAGTGGTGAGAGGCGGATTGACTGCAAAAGTAGACAAAGCAGAGGATGTTAAGAAAATGATGCTTTTAAAAGCAATGAACACCACAAATCTACCTCTTTCCTTTGAAACCATCATTGGCGGAGGTACAAAGAAAGACCGTGTTTATAATATTCCTCCGAAAAGACTTGGTTACCTTTATGCATATGCGCCTGCCATCAACGAAAAAGGCAAGGTTACTTATGGAGAAGTATATTTAGTATTAAAAGGAAAACAGAAAAAAATCATGGTTAAAAACGTAACATCCCAAGGAATAGGCGCTTGGATTCCGGTACAAGATCATATTTCTTTTGGGTTTTTGGCGAGCGATCATCCACGGTAAAAATGTAGTAAACTGCACCCCGCGAAGGTGCAGTTTTTCGCTTGAATAAGGTGGTAGTCTAGGCGGCTAAAACTTTAACCGGACAGAGGTTCCGTTATCTGTGACAAAAAGGGGGTTTTTTGGGAATTAGCGGACACACGATCCGTTATGGAGGCAAAAGGTAGCCATTTTCCAATGATTTTCATCCAATAACGGAATGAGAGTCCTCTAACATGATAAAAAAGCTGTTTTTGAAAGGAATAACGGAACGTGTGTCCGGAAAAATGCAGATAGCGGTAAAGGATAAGATAGCTAAACCACCGTCCGGACAGAGTTTCCGTTATCTGTGACAAAATTTGTACGTTTCACTGAATGTAAAATGCCTTATTCCAAAAATTCCACGAAAAATCTTGCATTTCTCCAAATAGATAATATAAATCCTTATTAAAAAGTCAAAAATAGAAATAAGTTGTCCTTTAACAATTGCACATCTAACAATTTTTGTTATTATATAAGTGGGTCTACAGAAACGTACTAGTTAAAAATCTATTAAGGGATGGTTTCGAGGCATTTTTTCTTAAAGGAATATCTATTTCTAAAGCCAACCTAAGGAATAAAGATTTTCGATTAAAAACATCAATGCATAAAAAACAGCCTTAGAAAGGAGAGACATCATGGGAAATGCCGTTCATGATAAAGAATCACAAGTAGAATATTTGAAACACCGTTTAAATATGTTCTTAGAGGTTATTGACTCCATGGATCCGGAAAAAACGGATCTTGAAGATATCGATCGTTTAATCCAGATGATAGATGACTTAGAACTTAAATGCGAACAATTTAATAAGTAATGAAAAAGGTCAGCCTGAAAATGGTTTGGCCTTTTTTTCATGATAAAAGTTTAGCTACAGCGCCTATCGGCAAGCTTTCGTCTCTTCCCAGCGGATAAAAAATCAACGCGTGAACTACTTCACTGTGTTTTCGTTGATCCCGCCTGCAACTACGAAATCCGTACGATAGAACTGCGGCGCTTTGGAAAAATCTCTTCTTTAATAAATCCATTGATAGGAGTATAATTGGAGGCGGAAATATACATATAAAAGAACTAAGCTGCAAGGGAGAGAAGAAAATGAACGTAGAAAAGTTCCAAGAGAGCATGTACCAATTAATTGTGGAAACGTCTACAAACTTGCCTAAGGACGTCCGCAGAGCTGTAAAAAAAGCAAAGGAAAGTGAAAGTGCCGGCACTCGTGCAGCATTAAGCTTAGGAACCATTACAAATAACATTCAAATGGCAGACGAAAATATCTCACCAATTTGTCAAGATACTGGTCTTCCGACATTTAAAATCAAAACTCCAGTTGGGGTAAATCAAATAAAAATAAAAGAAGCAATCTACAATGCCATTGAACAAGCAACAAATGATGCCAAGCTCCGTCCAAATTCTGTTGATTCTTTAACAGGAAAAAACAGCGGGAATAATCTCGGCGGCGGAACACCGGTTATCAAATTTGATCAATGGGAAAAGGATTATATCGATGTGCGTCTTATTTTAAAAGGCGGCGGCTGCGAGAATAAAAATATTCAATACAGCTTGCCTTGTGAATTAGAAGGTTTAGGACGTGCTGGACGCGACTTAGATGGAATTCGTAAATGTATCCTTCATTCTGTGTACCAAGCTCAAGGTCAAGGCTGCAGTGCCGGCTTTATTGGGGTTGGAATCGGCGGGGACAGATCTTCCGGATACGATCTTGCAAAAGAACAATTATTCCGTTCCGTGGAAGATGTCAATCCAAACGAAGATCTTCGCAAACTCGAAGACTACATCATGGAAAACGCTAATAAGCTTGGTATCGGTACAATGGGATTCGGCGGCGAAACTACCCTTTTAGGCTGTAAAATTGGCGTTATGAACCGTATTCCGGCTAGTTTCTTTGTATCTGTAGCATACAATTGCTGGGCATTCCGTCGTCTCGGCGTAACTGTTGATCCTGAAACAGGCGATATTCAAGAATGGTTATATCAAGATGGTGAAAAAATTGAATTCCAAAATGATGCAGAAAAAGAAACTGCTGCAGCTTCAGAAGAACAAACAAAAGTAGTATCGCTAAAAGCTCCTATTACAGAAGAGCAAATCCGTGAATTAAAAGTAGGAGATGTTGTTCGTATCGATGGCCGTATGTATACAGGCCGTGACGCGATTCATAAATACTTAATGGACAATGATGCACCGGTGGATCTTAACGGACAAGTCATCTATCATTGCGGACCAGTTATGGCAAAAGATGAAGAAGGAAACTGGACAGTGAAAGCTGCTGGACCAACTACATCTATTCGTGAGGAGCCTTATCAAGGCGATATCATGAAGAAATTTGGTATCCGCGCTGTAATCGGTAAAGGCGGTATGGGTCCAAAAACACTTGCTGCGCTTAAAGAGCATGGCGGTGTATACTTAAACGCAATTGGCGGGGCAGCACAATATTATGCAGACTGTATCAAAAAAGTCGATGGTGTGGATTTAACACAATTCGGTATTCCAGAAGCAATGTGGCACTTAAATGTAGAAGGCTTCACTGCCGTAGTTACAATGGATTCTCATGGTAACAGCTTGCATGCTGATGTAGATAAATCATCATTAGAAAAATTAGCACAATTTAAAGAGCCAGTTTTTAAATAATAATTAAAACGAAACGCTTGGAGCCAATTACCTCCAAGCGTTTTCTTAATACCCACGCGGTTTATAATTCAACTTTCTCAAAAGAGTATTGGTTTCCCCTTCAAATAGAAAAAGATGGGTTCTATTTTTTTCATCCATTACTAAATAAAACGGGTGTTCTTTTGGTGGAAAAACAAGAATTACCTGATTCAATCTACCGTGCAGCCATTGATTTCGTATCTCCACAGCAGGCTCCAGCGGAACTTTTATCATAAAACCTCTGCTCGGAATAGGTTTTACTTTCGGATAAACACTTGTTGTTCGCTCTAAAAATCGTTTCACATCTTCTTGAATATCAGCAGACATAGGGACTTTCTTTACTACCCTTTCCTTGCCTATATCATAAATTTCAATTTGTTTATTGGTTTGTGCTGAGGCGTTTGTAGTCGTCAAAAAAAGGAGCAGAAAACTAAAAAACAGTTTTTTTATCATGGATTTCACCTCATTTTTAGTGATTCCCCAAACAATAGAATGTATTTTGCAACAAATCCCCCAATAACGGCAAATTATATAATTTTTATCCACAATCTTTCAACTATCCACAACAAATTTTTTGACAAATGGAAAGTTTTCCACTTTTCATTCGAAATAATCCACAAACTCTGAATAACTTTATTTTCTATCCACAATTTTGGCAATTATTAACCGGAATAGTTTTATTTCGGAAGTAAAAAAATATAGAAAAAGAGAGGTGCCAAAATGAAAAAGTGGTTTATGATTCCCATAGCAATTTCATTATTATTAGCTATCACCTATCCTACCTATGCCATTTCAAATCGAGCTGTCCATTGGGGCTTTACAAAAGGGAAGAACGAACAACAAGCAGATGCCGGGAAGGAATATGATGAACTGTTAAAAAAGCATCATGCTGTCTATAAAGGAAATCCACAAGACAAAATCTTGTATTTAACTTTTGATAATGGCTATGAAAATGGGTATACAGAAGCCATTTTAGATGTGTTAAAAAAGGAAAAGGTACCCGCTACTTTTTTTGTGACAGGTCATTATTTAAAATCACAGCCTAATCTAGTGAAAAGAATGGTAAAAGAAGGCCATATCATTGGTAACCATTCCTGGAGTCACCCTGATATGACGCAAATATCGGATGAAAAAATAAGAGAAGAATTACGAAAGGTAAAGGAAGAAACGGCACGCATTACGAAGCAAAAAGAAATGCACTATTTACGTCCTCCAAGGGGAATATTAAGCGAGCGCACAATGGAGATTGCTAATCAGGAAGGGTATACACATGTGTTATGGTCACTCGCCTTTTTAGATTGGAGAATCAATCAACAAAAGGGCTGGAAATATTCCTATGATAATATCATGGCTCAAGTCCATCCTGGAGCTATTATGCTTTTGCATACCGTATCAAGAGATAACGCTGAAGCACTTGAAAAGTCCATTAAGGATTTAAAAGAGCGCGGCTATCGTTTTGAAAGCTTAGACTACTTTATGATGAAGGAAAAAGTAAAAAGTCCGCTGCCCGGATCCTAAGGCAAAAAAATAAAGGCCTGTTGTTGGGACAGGTCTTTTCTTAGTTGTTTTTATTTTGTTCCATATCTTCCTTCGTTGCAATACGGAAAATCATGTCTAATCTTATTTCGCTCTCAGTAACTCCATATTCATGGCAAATACTGTCCCTGAATTTTTTGTTAAACTTAATCATCATTTGAAGGTCGTTTTCACACGCAACTCCAAATACATCTTTAATAACGTCTCCATACCGCAATTGTGTTTCCGTTGCAATAGTGGTGATATTTCTCTCTGGGTTATTTAAAAAGTATAAAGTCTCTATAGCTGTTGCCAATCATATCACCCTTTCATTTTAGATAAATTGTGGATTTGAATAATGAATAACCATATTAAATTCACATGGTTCCTCTTTTAGATTCCGATACATTTGATCAACGTCAGTGGAAAAGGAAATCGCATCCCCTTTTTCTAGTGTGTACTCTTCCTCCCCAATTTCAATCGATAAGCTCCCGGTATAAACGGTAACAATTTTAATAACGCCTATTCCTTTCGCTTCTGAATGATGAGTGCATCCTGGCATCATCCGAATATGATAGTTTTCTAAAGGAATTCCCGGAGAAGCGAATGTATTATATGTCTCAAACAGATCATTGTCTTCCTTTAAAAATGGCTGATCCTTCATCGGAAGATATTTAATGGACGGATTTTGCATTAAAAAGGAAGCAATTGGCACCTGCAAACCAGCTGCAATTTTCCAAAGCACCGCAACGGTTGGATTTGATGTACCGCGTTCAATTTGACCGAGCATTGGTTTGCTGACTCCCGTAATCTCTGCAACCTCATCCAAAGAAAGCTTTCGTTGCTGCCTGTAAAAGCGTAAACGCTGACCAATTTGTACAGATAAGAAGTTTTTGTCCATAACGCTCCTTTGATGTGTATGCTATATTATTTCTTTATTTATATTATAACATATTTTTGCTCGCAATTGGGTGAATGGTGCATATTGGTAAAGATTATTGCTGTTTAACATTGTGGTATAATACAGAAAACTAAAATGCGAATTACATATGAAACATGGACAGGCGGAGTGATTATTGTTGAAAAACGAGAAAACATTATTGATAAAAGAAAAACAACAATTCCCTTTAACAATCAAACGATTAGGAATTAACGGAGAAGGGGTTGGCTACTTTAAAAAACAAGTCGTCTTCGTACCGGGTGCTCTTCCAGGTGAAGAGGTCGTAGTAGAGGTAACAAAAGCTCATCCCAAATATGCAGAGGCAATTGTGAAAAAGGTGCGAAAACGTTCTGAGCACAGAGTAAAAGCACCGTGCATCGTCTATGAACAATGCGGAGGATGTCAGCTTCAACATTTAGAATATGGCCAACAACTGAAAGAAAAGCGAGACATTTTGATTCAGGCGCTAGAAAGACATACCCGTTTTCATTTAGAGGAGATGGATATCCGAGAAACAATCGGAATGGACAACCCCTGGCATTATCGCAACAAGAGCCAGTTCCAGCTTGGAGAGGACCACGGAAAAGTCATCGCTGGAATGTACAGTATTGATTCCCATAGATTAATCAACATTCCAGAATGCATCGTCCAGCAACCAGTTACCAATAAAGTAACTAATGTCGTAAAACAAATCTTAGCTGATTTCAAAATCCCTATTTATAATGAAAAAACAAGAAAAGGTATTGTCCGGACGATCGTAACACGTGTAGGTATCGAAACAGGCCAAGTTCAAGTTATGCTTGTCACAGCTAAAAAAGAATTGCCACGTAAAGAAATGATCATTTCTGAAATTAAAAAGCGATTACCTGAAGTTGTGTCCATCATGCAAAACGTAAATCCGAAAAAGACGTCGATTATTTTGGGCGATGAAACTATTCATTTAGCCGGTGATAAAATTGTGGAGGAACGTCTTGAAGAATTTACATACGAGTTATCGGCCCGTGCATTCTTCCAGCTCAATCCTGTTCAAACGGTCAAACTATATAACGAAGTAAAAAAAGCGGCCGGACTTACAGGAAAGGAAAAAATCGTGGATGCTTATTGCGGTGTGGGAACTATTGGACTCTGGTTGGCAGACGGTGCCGCTGAAATTCGCGGTATGGATGTCATCCCTGAAGGTATCGAGGATGCTAAGAAAAACGCAAGGAAGCATGGTGTAGAAAATGCCAGCTATTTTACGGGCAAAGCGGAAGAGCTCATGCTGAAATGGGTGAAAGAGGGATGGCGACCAGATGTGGTAGTGGTGGATCCGCCAAGGACAGGCTGTGATGCGAAATTTTTAGATACGATTTTGAAAGTGAAACCGAAGAAGTTTGTATATGTATCGTGTAATCCATCTACGTTGGCTAAGGATCTTCAGGTGTTGAGTTCAAAGTATAAGGTGGAGTATTTGCAGCCTGTGGATATGTTTCCGCAGACGGCGCACGTTGAGACGGTAGTATTGATGTCAAGGGTTGAAAAATAGGACTATTCAAAGTACTGATAAATAAAGGGTTTCCGAGGTTGGAAGATTTTCTGTCTGATGACTGGCAGTGCCTTTCAATCTTGAAAATCCTTGTTTTTGTTTATTGAGGAAACAGGTCGACTGTAATAAAGTGCGTGGGGTTGAGTTGACAGAATAGATAACTTCATAGGGTTGTGGAGATAGAATAGATGTGGTCTGAGTATAGGAGAAGAGCTGTGCATTAAATTGAAAATTACTACATTGCTGCTTTTGGGCAGCGTTTAAGTAAGATGTTCTTGACAAAAGGCAGCGAAGATGATAAGATGATGCAGAGGTGAGAGGATGCCTGAGATAGGACAAATGATTAAAAGTCGTCGAGAAGCCATGGGGCTTTCTCTTAAAAAGTTAGCAATTGCTTGTGGCTCAAGCGACAGTGAAATAATGAAAATTGAGAACGGAACTAGAAAAAACCCTAATTGGGCAACATTATGTGAAATCGCACGTGCTTTAAATTTTCACCCGTTTGAAATATTGTTAGCCGCAGGTTATATATCAGAAAATGATATGCATCCCAATTGCCAGATTCATGGTTTAGAAAACTTAGATGATGAGGGGGTAGCAATGGTGCAATTGTTCATAGATTTTTTGACTATGCGGAACGGTAATAAAATTGGTATTTCAAAGGAGGGAGAGTGATATTATGATATTTAGATTAGGTGAATTATTTTGCGGCCCAGGTGGGATCGCTTGGGGTGCAATGAATGCTAGTATTGAAGATCCAAACTTTGCGATTGTACATCAGTGGGCAAATGACTATGACGCAGATACCTGTGAAACATATAGATTAAATATCTGTCCTGATACTCCTAATACTGTTTACCATGCGGATATTCGCAAATTCGATATGTCTAAACTAGCCCCGATTGATGCATTGGCATTTGGTTTCCCATGCAATGACTATAGTGTTGTTGGTGAGCAAAAAGGTATGGACGGGGTATTCGGTCCCTTGTATTCGTATGGTGTCAAAGCTCTAAAACTGTTTAAACCCAAGTGGTTTTTAGCAGAAAATGTTGGAGGACTTAGAAATGCAAATGATGGGAAAGCCTTCACTAAGATTCTCAAGGAACTGAGGGAAGCTGGCTATACAATTACACCTCATCTCTACAAATTTGAGGAATACGGAGTCCCTCAAGCGAGGCACCGTTTGATTATCGTTGGCATACGGGATGACATCGATGTTGAATTTAAAGTCCCATCGACAGCACCCTATGTCGGAATCGATAATACTTGCAAAAATGCAATAGAAAATCCCCCTATTCCAGAGGATGCATATAATAATGAATTGACAAGACAATCCGAAACTGTTGTTAGAAGGTTGCAGCATATTCTACCTGGACAAAATGCATTTACGGCAGACCTTCCAGAAGATTTGCGACTTAATATTAGAGGAGCAAAAATAAGTCAAATATATAAGAGGCTCGATCCAACTAAGCCTTCCTATACGGTTACGGGAAGCGGTGGTGGAGGAACACATATTTACCATTGGGAAGAACCACGAGCATTGACTAACAGAGAGCGGGCAAGATTACAGACTTTCCCTGATACTTATAGATTCGTAGGAAGTAAAGAGAGTGTACGCAAACAAATTGGAATGGCAGTACCTTGTCAGGGTGCAAAAATCATTTTTGAGGCAATATTGAAGTGTTTTGCTGGAATTGAATATGAGAGCGTAGAGCCAAGTATTAAAGAATGAAAAAGCAGTTACTTTGTAGAGAAGGCAAAGTAACTGCTTTGTTTATACATGGAAATCCATAAAGTACTGCTCATCGTCGATTTTGTAAAAGGTAACATCTGTTCTTCCATAGTTTAGTAAATCTTGTTTTGTTACGAACGCACCATTTCCAAGACCTAAACGGTTTCGGAAGTATTCTCCGAGTTGAGCGTTGCTAAGAGGTGTTGTAATTGCTTTGTCGTTTTGTTGCTCAACTCTTAGGAGAAGAGTATGACCATCGTCTGTAATAACAGTAAAGTGTTGTTTATTTAACGGGAAGAAACCGCTTCTTGCAATTTTTGCAGGAAGATGTATATAAGCTTCGTTTTTGTTTCTGCCCTTTCGTTGACCCCAATTTAATCCGGATTTTTCTCCAACTTCACCCTTATTTGTGAGAAGCGATAGAGTCGTAGAAGTAATACCCTCGCCAGCCAAAGTGGTTAGAGGCTTGTTTTCAGCATCAAGAATTTGATGTGTTGGACGGAGAACGATATGGTCTTCGACCTCTGCATGGTTACAATAAATTGAGTTTGCTTCAACTTCTTCATAAAACTTATAAGCTTCTTTAGGATCACAGCATACAACTATTTCTTTTCTGGATTGGATAAATGCATTCTGCACAAAATCAGCTGAACCTGTATATGCCTGTACTGGTGATTCTTCCTTTAGCCAAATGTATAAATTTGCGTGAACTGGAGGGTTTTCGCAAACATAACTACATGAAAAGCTATCCACTGCTTTTGGATATGTTTTGCCATGGAGTTCCATAAAGCCCTCATGTATAGGAACGCTTAATCCATCGTAAGGAACCATTCCAATAAGCAATGAAATATTTAGAGGGTGCATATTTTGTTCTTGAAAACTCTTAATAAGCCATGATGCCATATTAGGGGTAGCATATCCGCTTAATATTAATAAAGTGTCCGCTCCTTGGAGTGGAGGGGCAAATAAAATCCTTTTTGCTATGTTGTTGGTGAACATCCATTCTTGCCCTCCTATGCTTCTTCTTCTATATCATCCTCAGACACATCATAATACATTGTATCGTGAGGAAGTTTAATATTTGGCACCCAGATTGCTTTTCCACCCCATCCCTTAGTACCAGTCACTTGATACATGGTCAGAACTACTTTGTCATGGAAAGTGCCACCTAGTTTCCAGTCGTTCGGAGACAACAAGGCTCCTGTCCCTTGTGCAACATCTCTTCCTCTTCTGACAATCAAAATACCCTGTCCAGCTGGTTGTTCTGAAAGAAGTGTATCAATGACAGAAAGGAATGCATCTAACTTGAAATCTGGGCTAGCAATAATGTGAGATAATATTTTCTTAATTAACCTCAAATTTACCTGGTAATAAGGATCATCATTGGAGAAAGGCTCCAATAGTTTTGATATATCATCTATGGTGTTATTATCTGGGTAGAACGGATAATAGTTCGTTCCCCCTGAAAGGATATTGACTCGTTTGTTATCAATTACATTCCTTCGAGTTGGATTCAATCCAATTGGATAATAAATTTTTATGTTTTCAATTCCTTGCTCTACTTGTGCGATAATGGCATTATTAGTAGCGTTAATGTCCGCAAATAATTTATAGAGTTGTTCATCTATAAATATCTTCATCATGCCAGAGTCTCTGTCATAACCAAACATCCTACTATGTTGCCACATAGTATCCGCCTGAGGCTTTTTGCTGGTTCTTGTATAATAAATTGTCTGTAGCCCTGGAAAAGTTACGCCTCGGCCTAGAGTGTTTCCGCCTACGATAAAATTACAGCCTGTTGCATAATCTGGACTCTCAACATCTGTTTTTCCATTCATAACAAGAATTTTTATCCCTTTGTTTTCCAACAAATCCTTAGTAGTTTTATAGATAACTTCAAAAGAAAGTTTCTCACTTTTGTTGGGTTCTAAAGAATCATAGTGGGTTTGTAATTCTGTGATGAATTCGGTATTGATATGCTCCATACACCAATCTAGTTCCTTTGCGACATCGTCAGCAAAACGCTGGTGGACATTTTGTCGTACGCTCGGATGTAGAAGGCAATTTGATACTTTTCCTTTTGATGCTAAAATCTGAGCAGATACAGCAAGGTGGCGTATAACAACACTTCGTGTCGGTCGTTTGATAGTTTCAAGAAAATCAATGCATTCAGGTTTACCGCTTGTTGGAAAGAAAAAGTCTCCACCTAAATAGCCATCCCCTGGATGGAAGTAGTATGTAAAATATGGATGCCAACCAGACGCAAGGGTCTGTAATAAGATTGCTTGAGGCGTACCTGTAACCTGTAAGTATAAGCTACTTGATGCTCCATTTTTTATAGAATCCAGATATCTATTAATTGATGACTGACTATTACGGTTTATTAGAGTATTTAAGGAAGCCGCATCCGCCTCATCATCAACGATGAATAGAGGGTTGCCCTTCATAAAGCCTGTAGAATTAAATACATTTGCCCACAATCTTAGTACTCTTGCATTTTTCTTTAGAACGACAATGGCTGGCTTAACAAGGCTATTTTCAATAAATAAGCCTGAGTCGTTTTCGCCACAAATACAGAAGCCGTCTAAGTCGTCTCTAACTCGATCTAAGGTTTGTTGTTGCAAGACAACATTGTCTGTTGTGAGTAAGATGAATGCGGGAAATCCTAAATCTGCAGCTTTGCACATAACGCCAAACATTTGACCAGTTTTTCCAGATTGCACATTACCAAACAACAAGCCAATCTCATGACTTATAAATGAAAAATTGCGAATATGTTGATTGCCAATATCTTCAGCTGTTTTGGAAATGGACTCAGCTAATTTTTCGTTACCTCGCTCTTTTATTTTTTGCAAGTATTTTTTTAAATATTGCATTGATACACCTCTCATTCGTTAGTAATTGTTTCAAACGATAAAACCCACACATCAAGCTCGGTGCCATCTTCGTCCAATGCTTTCTGATCTGTTTTTGAAAGTACAAGGCTATCGCAACCGTATGCTTGTAACATTTCTTTCGTAATCATTCCCTTACGATCAGTATCAGCTTGGGTGTCATTAACTGGTGTTACTAAACCTGCTGCTGCAAGTCTACCTTTAATCCAACGACCAAGAATGAGTTCATCGCCAACAGCACTGAATTGTTTATTGCCATCGCTTGTGGTATGAGCTTTAAACCAATAGCCATCATCGGTTACAACAAAAAAAGGCTTGTTTTTTTCAGGGTAACCTTCTGAACGAGTTATCGCTTTGCTAACAGTCAATTGAGTTTCGTACCAATCACGGGATTTCCTTTTACTTCGTGGTGCGGCATAGCTAACATTTATATTTGACTTTGTGAAATGCTTACCATCATCCATATGCCGCTCATCGTAAGCAGGAACTTTTAATGGCAGTACAAAAGAAACGTCTGTTTTATGCTGTTCATAAAGCTGTACACCAGTTTGGGGAATCTGTGTTACCGTATCAATGCCACTAAGTGATGTGTTAACTTCCCTGACTATTGGCATTCCTATAATGTTAGCAATATTATCAGAGCAGTTCTGAGCCTTTAGCTTCTCTAAAAATTCAGCAATTTCTTTACATTCAGTAGCATCATCAGTAACCGATGAGATTTCATATTGCCTACGGTTATTAGCATCTAATTTGATTACACCTAAGTTTGCGGAACCAATAATAGCAGAAAAAGGTTGCCCATCTTTATAAAAGCAGTATACTTTTCCATGATATTTGAATGCTTTTACGATCTTAATTTCACCTATACCAGTCTCTGTCCATTTTTTGTTGATTTCTAAAGCAGTATTATATGATCCTTCTGGCATTCCTTCGATGAAGTACATTCCAATGGTAAGGCATATACTAGATATATTATGCTCTTCGACCAGATTGTCGAGTTCTTCCAAGGCAACACGAGAAATATATCCAACCGCAATTTCAACACGGTCTGATTTTGCAATTTGCTCGTTAAAACAATTTATAATTGTTTGTTGACCCTCTGATGTTCCAAGAGGTAGGATGTTTGAATATAACAGTTTCATTAGCTCACTCCTTTGTTTTTGGTGGGGTTTCTGTAGTTTTTTCAATCTCCATAATATCTGAAATATCGCAGTTAAGCGCCTTACATACTTTTATTAAAATGTCAGTATTAACATTTTCATTTTTTCCAAGCTTAGCCATTGAAGCTGTACTAATACCAGCTGCTTCTCTTAAGTCCTTTTTTTTCATATCTCTATCAATAAGAAGTTTCCATAGTTTTTTATAACTTATGGACATAATATCACCTCGCCTTAGTACCTAGCCTAAGTTAATAAATAAAGTTTATCACAAAGTTAGCGAAGCAACAATTAAAATTCGCAAACGTAAAATAAATGTTGAGGCAATCAAAATACATGTTATAATTTACCTATGAACTAATGTTTGAATAGTAAAAATCCTTAAAGATATTAATTTCATATGGGGTGAGGAGGGAGTGCCTTGGCGGGTAATCGTTCTTTTAAAGATTACGTGGATGGTAGATTCTATAATGAGATATTTTCTGCCATACAAACCTATGCAACGGATAATTGTGAAGATTTAGACTTACGGTTATACAGAGTTCAAAACATTGGCGGCATTGAGTTATCAGATATAGAAGTAAAGTTCGTATCTGTTAATGACTTACCGGACATGAAAATAGAATTTGATGTTGCTGTTGAAGCGGAATTCGAAGTCCGTGAATCAAATCATCGTTATGATGAATCAGAAAATTGCCGGCAATGGTTTATGCTAGAATGCTCAGGTGATTTGGATTGCAATTTGGATGATTTTTCAATCTCTAGTATAACGGAGTATACTAGCAAAAATAAGCAGCCGAAACCTATGTCAGACTCCCTTGTCCCTATCATTCATAAGGAACAACTAGAATCTGTTGCCACAGACTTCCTTAGAAGACATTACCCTGAAGCATTAAAAACCCCAATGGCAGTTGAGCCACAGGTGTTGGCAGAAAAAATGGGCCTTACAGTAGAAATGAGGGAGATTACAAAGGATTTCTCTGTTTTTGGGCAGATATACTTTCACGACTGTGATGCAGAATTTTATAATGTAGACATCGATGAAATGGTACAGACCCGTGTGAGTGGCCGTACAATAATCGTGGACCCTAAAGCTTACTTCCTTCGTAATCTGGGATCAGTCAATAATACTATTGTGCATGAGTGTGTTCATTGGGATCAACATAGAAAAGCATTTGAATTGGAGCGGTTGTATAACAGCAGTGCCACACGAATCAAGTGTCAGGTGGTCGGAGGTATAAAAGACAATACCAGAGATGCAACTGACTGGATGGAGTGGCAGGCGAATGCCCTCGCTCCAAAGATACAAATGCCACTTGCTATGTTTAAAACCCAAGCGTTCAAATTTATTAAGCAATTCCGTTCAGAACTGGGAACATCTGAACTTATAGATGTAATGGAGCCAGTTATTGATGCATTAGCAACGTTCTTCAGTGTATCTCGGACAGCAGCTAAAATCCGAATGATTGATGCTGGATATGAGGAAGCAATCGGAACCTTTACTTACATAGATGGTCGCTACGTCAAGCCTCATAGATTTAAGAAGGGTGCTCTTGAAAGAAATCAGACCTTTTCTATAGGTGCAGAGGATGCTGCCATCCAAAGCATAACCAATCCAGAAATGGCCGCTTTAGTTAGGGACGGAAGTTATATATATGTAGATTCCCACTTTGTCTTAAACCATCCAAAATATATAACGCAGGATATATTTGGACAGACTGTACTTTCGAACTATGCACGAACCCATATGGATGAGTGCTGCTTGGTTTTCGAGTTATCAGTCAAATCTGGGTGCAAGGAAAGATATTATACTGAATGTTTTCTCAATCGTGATAAGACATCGAATATTGATTTTGATATAAAATATTGTAATGGTTTTGAGTATGCGGCTCCAGAAAAGAAGGCCCAACTACTAGCCGAAACAATAGCTGAAGAAATGCGAATCTATAATGAATTGCCAAATAGCTATACCAGCTCTCTTAAAATAGTTCGTAAGTGGAGAAAAGTAACTTATAACGAATTAGCAGAGGAAATAATGGTCAATGAGCGTACCATAAGAAGAATAGTTAATGGTGAAGAACCAGGCTCTATTAATTCCATAGTTTTAATTTGCCTTGGACTTCATCTGCCACCTAAAATTAGTAACCATATAATTAGCAATTCTCCATTTTCGTTGAACTTCAATAACAATAGTCATATTTGGTATGATTTTGCATTGACTCACCTATATCCAAAATCGATGGATGAGATTAGAACATTTTTACAGGAACATGGCGCAGAGCCATTATAAAAAATCAAAATATTTTTGAAAAAGCGGACACGGGATGTCCGTTTTTTAGTTGCAAAATATGTGAGCCATACATGAATCCTTTTAGGGGTTTGTGTATGGCTTTTTTTATTGTCGTTTTTAGGTGTTTTTGTGAGGGAAAGCCTAATTTTAAGCCTGAAATTAACGGGCATGAGGTGTCCGCCAAGGCTGTCCAATTCTCTCTTACAATAATACTAGACGAAGGAAAGGTCCTTCGTAGTTAGCAAGAATTAGACCATTCCTCGTCTACAAAAAAATATCAAATGCCTGATTTGCAATAAGGGCAAAGGATACATATTGCTACGTTTCAGTCCGTTTAGGATTGTTATGCGTTGCAATAAAAGTACCTTACCTTGTTGCGCTCATTTTCAGGACAAAGGGTCTGTGTACTTCGAGGCACAGACCTATTTTTGTATCCTTTGCCGCCAATGCAGTCCGGCGGAAAGGATGCAAAATGAAAATTAGAATTCAGCACGAAAACAAATCTATCTATCTAGAGGTACCAGACGAGGACTTCACTTTAATGATTGATGCAGATTACGAGGACAGGCTATCTTCTGTCGAGGAGAAGGAAACTGTAGCACGCCGTTCACCACAAGAGATTATGGACGAGCGTTTCAACAAACCCGAGTACAATAACTGGCATAAATTTGATAGACACAGAGGGATGCCAAAGAAACCATTCCGCAAAGATGACGAATCTGAGGATGCAACGGATCATATGGACTATTTCCCTGATAACACCGATGAAGTGACTCGAGAGAAACAAGAAGAGTATGAATACCTCTGTGAAATTATCCGCAAGACCCTCAAGGAAAAACAAGCAGAGTTACTGATTGCTATATTCCTAGATGGTGTTTCTGTAACAGAGTATGCAGAGCGTGAGGGTGTTAGTAAAAGTGCCATTTCACACCGTTTAGATACAGCTAAGAAGAATTTCAAAAAAGTTTTTCCAGAATCCTCAACTTTCCCCTCTTGCCACGGCTAATAGATAGAGGGCAGCAAATAAACGCTCTCGGAAAGAGGTGAAGAACATGAAACACAACTTAAAAATCAGTGTTTCAAAAACTCCACAATCTGGCGGGATTGTTTCCTGTCGTAATGTCACCATAAGGGAGCGTTTCCTCCGTTTCTTACTTGGTGATAAGCAGAAACTGACTATCCTTGTTCCGGGTGACACCGTACAGGAACTCGCCATTAGTGAGATTAAGGAGGGAGGATTAAACCATGAGCAAAATCAAACTACTTCTTGATGTGGTTTCAGATATGCGCTCTTTGGCAGACAGCATACAAGCGGTTGCCGATGCAATGGCGGGCAATGAACCTGTCGAAGCAAAAGAGCCGACTTCACCTGTAAAAGAACCTGCGCCAAAGAAAAAGAAGATCACTCTAGAGGAAGTCAGAGCAAAACTCGCTGAAAAGAGCCAAGCCGGTCTTACTGCCCAAGTGAGAGAAATCATCCAAAAATACGGTGGCTCTAAATTAAGCGAAGTTGACCCGAAACATTATGCAGATATGTTGAAAGATGCGGAGGTACTAGGGAATGAGTGATCACGCAGTACTTTCCGCATCGGGGTCCCATAGGTGGCTGAATTGCCTTCCATCTGCAAGATTGGAACTAGAATTTGAAAATAACGAATCCAATGCAGCTGCTGAAGGCACCGCCGCCCATGCTCTTTGTGAACATAAACTTAAAAAAGCACTTCACATGAGAAGTAAGCGTCCTGTTTCAACTTATAACAACGATGAGATGGAAGAACACAGCGATGCTTATGTGGAATTTGTAATGGAGCAGTTTGAACTGGCAAAACAAAGCTGTACGGACCCGTTAATACTTATTGAACAACGTCTTGATTTTTCCTGCTATGTACCACAGGGGTTCGGAACTGGTGACTGCATCATCATTGGCGATAAAAAGCTTCATATTATCGATTTTAAGTATGGCATGGGTGTGTTAGTAGATGCGGTGGATAATCCGCAGATGAAATTGTATGCCCTTGGTGCTTTGGAAATCTACGATAGCCTGTATGATATCGAGGAGGTTTCCATGACCATCTTCCAACCCCGCAGGGAAAATGTCAGTACATGGACAATCCCGGTAAAGGAATTAAAAGACTGGGCAGAAAACGAGCTGAAGCCAAAGGCGAAAAAGGCCTATGAAGGCGAAGGTGACTACCTTCCAGGTGAATGGTGTACATTCTGCCGAGCGGCTGTTAAATGCCGTGCAAGAGCAGAAGAAAAGCTGAAATTAGCACAGATGGAATTTAAACTGCCACCCCTGCTTACAGATTCTGAAATTGAGGAAGTTCTCTCTAAATTGTCCGACCTTACAAAGTGGGCAAATGAAATCATTTCTTATGCTACGGATGCCGCCGTTAATCACGGGAAAGAGTGGCACGGTTTTAAGGTAGTTGAGGGTAGGTCTATCCGTAAATATAAGGACGAAGAGGCTGTGGCTGAAGCAGCCAAGGCAAACGGCTATAAAGATATTTACCGTCAGAGTCTCATTACCCTTACGGAAATGCAGAAGCTGATGGGTAAGTCGAAATTTCAAGAAATCCTCGGTGGTCTCATACATAAACCACCAGGTAAGCCAACGCTGGTTCCACTTTCGGATAAGCGGCCAGCTATGAATATATCAAACGTAAAAAACGAATTTAACGAGATAACGGAGGAATAGGAATATGAATAATCAAAACAGAACGAAGGTTGTTACAAGCGTCAACACACGTCTTAGCTATTTTCACGGCTGGGAACCCGTATCCATCAATGGCGGAGCGGAAAAGTACAGCGTTTCCGTATTGATTCCAAAAACAGATAAGGAAACCATCAATGCTATCAATGCAGCAGTAGATGCAGCCATTGAAGAGGGCCTTGCGAAGTTTGGTGGAAAAAAGCCGAATAAGGCGGCTATCAAACTGCCACTTCGTGATGGGGATGTAGAACGTGATGATGAGGCTTATAAAGGGCATTACTTTGTAAATGCCAACAGCAAGACTCCACCTCAAATAGTAGATAAAGCAGTTAGACCTATCTTGGATCGCAACGAGGTGTACAGCGGTTGTTATGCAAGAGTATCTCTTAATTTCTATGCCTTTAACTCCAATGGTAATAAGGGGGTAGCTTGTGGTCTTGGCAACATCCAAAAGATAAGAGATGGAGAGGCTTTAGGTGGAAGAACCAATGCAGCCGATGATTTCACAACTATTGAAGATGATGATTTTCTAGCATAAAGAATAGGTACAGACGAGGTGGTGGAGGTTGTTCTTCTGCCACCTCGTTTGCATTGGAAAGGGCGGTAATTAAATGGATATAGAAGTATGGAGAGATATCTCTGGATACGAGGGAGAATATCAAGTTAGTTCTGAAGGGAGAATTAAAAGCCTTAAAAGAAAAGTTATGAGCAGAAATCGGTATACTAGACAGCCTTTCCTTAGAACTGTGCCAGAAAGGATATTAAAACCAGGAAGATATTGTAAAGCTGGTCATCAATCTGTTGTTTTAAGACGTGGTAGCAATGGTATACCTGTTCACCAATTAGTTATGAAAGCATTCGTAGGAGAACCACCAGAAGGAACAGAGGTTTTGCATATAAACGG
Source organism: Margalitia sp. FSL K6-0131 (assembly GCF_038008735.1). NCBI lineage: Bacteria > Bacillati > Bacillota > Bacilli > Caryophanales > Bacillaceae > Heyndrickxia > Margalitia sp. FSL K6-0131. The sequence continues at coordinate 4,524,302 of NZ_JBBOZS010000001.1, read as the reverse complement.
CAATCCACAAGATAATAGGTTATCAAATTTGAGGTATGGAACTCGGACTGATAATATCCTTGATGTTTATCGCCAAGGAAAGAGTTGGAGGAAACTGAGTATAGAAGATGTATACGATATTCGTTTTAGGTTGATCTGTGGATTTACTGGAAAAGAGATAGCGGATAAATATAAGGTATCCCCAACAACTATTAGTCGCATAAAAGTTGGGAGGTTATATTCGTGGCTAAAATAAACAGTTTATCTTTAGATTTAGAGACCTATAGCAGTGTCAATCTTCAAAAGTCTGGAGTTTACCGTTATGCCGAGAGTGATGATTTTGAAGTTCTACTATTTGGCTATTCGGTGGACGGTGGTGGGGTACAAGTGGTTGACCTTGCATGTGGGGAGGAAATCTCAGATGAAATTATAAACGCGCTTATGGATGATTCTGTTACCAAGTGGGCTTTCAATGCAATGTTTGAGCGTGTGTGTCTGTCAAAATGGCTTAATCTCACAGGATATCTTGACCCTGCATCCTGGAAATGCTCCATGATCTGGTCAGCATATATGGGTCTTCCGCTTTCGCTAGAGGGGGTCGGTGCAGTTTTAGGTTTAGAAAAGCAAAAATTGACAGAGGGAAAAGACCTTATTAAATATTTCTGTACACCTTGCTCCCCTACTAAATCAAACGGGGGACGAGTTCGTAATCTGCCAAAACACGATATTGATAAATGGGAGCGATTTAAAGCATATAACCTCCGTGATGTGGAAGCTGAGATGTCAATACAGCAGAGACTATCTAAATTCCCGCTTCCAGAGAATATATGGTCAGAATATCATCTTGACCAGAAAATCAATGATCGTGGTATCGCTATTGACATGGCTTTTGTAAAACAAGCCGTCAAGATGGATGAACAGTCGCGGGAAAAGCTAATGGCTTTAATGCAGGATATAACTAATTTGGAGAATCCAAACTCTGTACAACAAATGAAAGAATGGCTTGCTGATAACGGATTGGAAACAGATAGCCTTGGTAAAAAAGCGGTTGCTGAGATGTTAAAGACAGCACCTGAACCACTAGGTACCGTTTTGGAACTTCGTCAGCAGCTTGCAAAATCATCGATAAAAAAATACACGGCAATGGAGAATGCAGTATGTAATGATGGTCGTGCAAGAGGAATGTTTCAATTTTATGGAGCAAACAGAACTGGTAGGTTTTCGGGCAGGCTTATTCAACTACAAAATCTCCCTCAAAACCATATGCCCGATTTGGAACAGGCTCGTGCTTTAGTTCGTAGCGGAAACTTTGATGCTCTTATTTTACTCTATGATTCTATCCCAGAGGTACTTTCGGAACTTATCCGTACCGCTTTTATACCACGAGAAGGTATGAAGTTCATAGTGGCAGATTTTTCAGCGATTGAGGCTCGCGTCATTGCTTGGCTTGCGGGAGAGAAATGGAGATTAGATGTATTCCAAAACGGCGGTGACATATACTGTGCCAGTGCATCTCAGATGTTTAATGTACCTGTTGAAAAGCATGGTGTAAATGGACATCTTCGCCAAAAAGGAAAAATTGCGGAACTTGCCCTCGGTTACGGAGGATCTGTTGGAGCATTAAAATCTATGGGCGCTTTGGAGATGGGAATCGAAGAAGATGAACTTCAGCCTCTTGTAACGGCTTGGAGACAATCCAATCCCAATATCACAAAACTTTGGTGGGATGTTGACCGTGCAGTAAAAACTTGTGTTAAGCAAAAAACTCCCACAGCGACACACGGCATTAAATTTATCTATCAAAGTGGAATGCTCTTTATTGTCCTCCCTTCTGGCAGACGGCTTGCCTATGTGAAACCTCGTATGGGAGAGAATATGTTTGGCGGTGAGTCGGTTACTTACGAAGGGGTCGGTGGGACAAAGAAATGGGAAAGAATCGAAAGCTACGGGCCTAAGTTTGTAGAGAATATTGTTCAGGCAATCAGTCGTGACATTTTGTGTCATGCCATGCAGACATTAAAGAATTGTTCCATTGTGGCTCATGTACACGATGAAATTATAATCGAAGCGGATATGAGGAGGTCACTTTCTACTATTTGTGAACAAATGGCTAGGACACCAACATGGGCAAATGGCCTGTTACTTAGCGCTGATGGCTATGAGTGTCAGTTTTATCAAAAAGATTAAGTTAATTGGGTATTCGGATTATCTTGTGGAAAGAGGTTAAAAGACCGTCGACTTTTAAACAACGAAAACAGGATAGCACTTATTTTATGATTAGTACGTGCTATCTTGTTTGTTCTTCAAATGGCCAGATTGCCAAAGAATATTAATTTATTTTGTTGAAGACAAGCAAATGTTATGTTCCTTATGACATTTTTCTAATATAAGTTGTAACATTGCCTAAACAGCAACTACCTTGTGGATTGTTTACTTCACAACCACATCGGTTTTCTTTTATATTTTCTCGAATATGCTCTACAGGATTAGGAGTAAGTCTATTTTCCACATATTGTTTAATTTTTCCCTTTGTCCAATCAAAACAATAACAAATTGGGGTAGTTGCTGAAGCATCTTTTTGATGTACAGCTACCTTTATGTCAGATATAATGTACTTTTTATTCTTCGTATCAAAATAGACTACCTCACAATCTTCGTTTGAACAAAAGTAGTGATTTTCTTTAGAGTTTAATGTTTCTAATGCAGATGGTTTAAGTAATGATTTTAGTGTAATCAACTTTACACTTTTAGCTTTATTTTTACACGATGGACAATTACCATTACTTTCAATTTTTATTTCTTTAACGTTACTACAACAATCTTCCATCATTCTTCCACCTTTACAATTTATTATTTCTATAAGTATCTTCTGCTGTCTTTTCTTAATCCATTAAAGTTTCGATAATAGGACATTCATAAATATTTTTATTTTCAGGACATCTATCTTTAAGGTCTATCAACATTCGTTCAATTTTTTTAAGATCTTCAATTTTACGCTTAATGTCCTCTAATTTAAGAACAGTAAAATCATATATGTCACGGCATTTTACTTCGTTGTGATCGACAATCCCTAGCAATTTATCAATTTCATTTAAGGTAAATCCCAATTCCTGCATCCGTTTTATGAAATTCAATCGATCAATCGTTTGTAGGGAATACATTCGATATCCTTTTTCGGTACGATTAGGCTCTGGGATTAATCCTAAACGCTCATAATATCGAATGGTCTCTTTGTTTACGCTACACTTTTCAGCCAGTTCTCCAATACGATATTGCATCTATGTCACCTCATATAAATTATAAACCCTGTACCTTAGTACAGGGTCAAGGAAAGTATTTTATATTTTATTATCGTTCTACTTTCTTAAAATACACTGTCATTTTTCAATAAGCCTTACTCGATAATCTTGTCCGTTTGTTGAAGTAAAAAACTACTGAATCAATCTTTAAATCCATTTTAACATACACAAATTCCGCACGATAATCAGAATTCCAAATTAATTTTTGAAAATCCTCAACAATCATTACCTCCTGTGGCTATTAGGTAGAGGGGTTTCCTCTCTGACTAAATTGCAGGAGGTAATTCGTATGGACGAATTAGTAAAAATCAATTATGAAAATCAACGACCAACCGTACTCGGTCGTGATTTACATGAAGCCTTGGAAGTAAAGACCGCTTATAAAGACTGGTTTCCAAGAATGTGTGAGTACGGATTTGAGGAAGGATCAGACTTTAGCTCATTTTTGAGCGAAAGTACTGGAGGCAGACCACGCATAGACCATCAGTTAACAATTGATATGGCAAAAGAGCTATGTATGATACAGCGTACTCCAAAAGGAAAACAATGCCGTCAATACTTTCTTGAAATAGAAAGACGATGGAATTCCCCTGAGGCGATTATGGCAAGGGCATTACAGTTTGCCAATCAACAACTAACTCAAGTAAGGAATCAAAATAAAGTGCTTGAAGGTACGGTTGCTGTTCAGAATCAGCAAATTGCAGAAATGAAACCGAAAGTCTCTTATTACGATGTAGTTTTAAATTGTAAAGACCTCATTTCCACCTCAGCAATTGCCAAAGATTACGGCAAGTCAGCTATTTGGATGAACCGCTATCTTAATAAAAAGGGCATCCAGTTTAAACAAGGCGGCATTTGGCTCTTATATCAGAAGTATGCGGAAAAAGGCTACACCAGTACTAAGACACATAGCTACCTTGGCAGTAACGGTGAACAGCATACAAAGGTCCATACATATTGGACTCAAAAAGGCAGACTCTTCATTTACGAACTGATGAAGGCGGACGGTATTTTGCCTCAGATAGAAATGGAGGGTGTGTAATGGGGATCAACAAATTTAACCATGAAGGATACCATGACCCAACTCCCCATGAAGCACTGACCAACATAATGAGAAAGGAAAAGGCAGAGAAAAAATCTGCCTTTAAGCCACTTGTATATATCTGTTCTCCCTATTCCGGTGATGTAGAAGGAAACATTAAAAAGGCTCGCAGTTTTTGCAGGTTTGCCTTAGACCAAAACTGTATCCCAATTGCTCCCCACCTTATGTTTCCGCAGTTTATGGATGATGAAAACCCAGAGGAACGAGAGCTTGCCATATTTATGGACATCGTTCTTATGGGCAAATGCTCTGAGGTGTGGGTGCTAGGCAATACCATCTCAAGCGGTATGGCAAGGGAGATTGAAGTAGCCAAGAAACGCAGACAAACGGTCAGATATTTTAGTCCAGAGCATGAGGAGGTCGAAAGCTTATGAAAATCGCTGTGGGCAACAGCCGGATGGATAGAAAATGGAAAAACAAAGATATCTCCTGGGAGGATTTTTGCTCCCGTGTAAAGACAACCCAACGTACTACAGAAACGGTAGAAGAATATCGGAAACTTAAAAAAGGTCAGCAAGATGATATCAAAGACGTGGGCGGCTATGTCGGAGGATATTTAAAAGAAGGAAGGCGAAAGAAGGGCAATGTTTTATGCCGTTCTTTGCTCACCCTTGATATGGATTATGGGAGACCCGATATCTGGGAACAAATCAGCATGCTTTTCGATTTCAAATGTTGCGTTTACTCCACCCATAAGCACACACCGGAAAATCCAAGACTCAGGCTTATTGTTCCCCTTGCTCGTGAGATCAGCGAAGAAGAATATGCAGCTGTTGGACGTATGGTGGCAAAAGAAATCGGTATTGACCTTTTCGATGATACGACATATGAAGCCCATCGCCTTATGTATTGGCCATCCACTTCCTCTAATGGTCAATTTGTCTACAAAGAGCAGGATGGAGCATTACTTGACCCTGATGATTATCTTTCAAAATATCAAAACTGGCGGGATACATCAACTTGGCCAGTATCAAGCAGGCAGTCTGAAGTTATAAATCGCAGTCTTAAAGAACAAGCAGATCCGCTTTTAAAGGAAGGTGTGGTAGGAACTTTCTGTCGTGCCTATTCCGTTTGTGAAGCAATTGATAAATTTTTAGGTGCAGTTTATGCTCCATCCGCTATGGAAGGGCGCTATGACTATATCCCAGCTGACAGTAGTGCAGGTGTGATTATCTATGATGATAAATTCGCATACAGCCACCATGCTACTGATCCAGCAAGCGGCCTGCTTCTTAATGCTTTTGATCTCGTTCGTATTCATAAATTCGGCTCTTTAGATGATAGAGCTTCCACTACTACGGCTCCTGGCAGGATGCCGTCTTTTGTGGCAATGTGCGAGTTTGCTATAAAAGATGAAGCGGTAAAAGCCGAGTTCGCAAAGGAAAGACAGGCTCAGGCTGAAGAGGAGTTTAGTGATGAGGATTGGCAGACAGGTTTGGAACTGGATAAGCAAGGTCGGATAAAAGACACATTGGATAACATTGTCTTGATTATTCGGCATGATGAGGAATTACAGCATATAGCTTTCAATTGCCACCGTGATGGGATAGATGCCAAAGGTGGTCTGCCTTGGGAACAGATCAAGGTGGGTTGGAATGATTCGGACAATGCACTGCTGAAGGTGTACTTAAGCAGCAAATACGGAGTCTATTCTCCTACCAAGACCAAGGATGCTGTGTTGGCGGTAGCGTCAGAACGAGCCTACCATCCTGTTAAGGAGTATCTGGACTCCCTGCCAAAATGGGATGGAATTAGTCGAGTAGATAATCTATTAATTGATTATTTCGGTGCAACAGATAATTCCTATACAAAAGCAGTCATCCGCAAAACGATGGTTGCAGCGGTAGCCCGCATTTATAGACCAGGCACAAAGTTTGATAGTGTTCTTATCTTAAATGGTCCTCAAGGTATCGGTAAGTCAACCTTCTTTGCAAAACTTGCTGGAGATTGGTTTTCAGACAGCTTGACCATTACGGACATGAAAGATAAATCTGGGGCTGAGAAACTTCAAGGATATTGGTTGTTGGAACTCGGTGAGCTTGCAGGAATGCGTAAGACGGATGTGGAGATTGTGAAGTCCTTTATTTCGAGGGCGGATGATAAGTACCGTGCCAGTTATGGGGTCAACGTCGAAAGCCATCCCCGTCAATGCGTAATTGTGGGTTCTACCAATGCAGAAAGCGGATTTCTTCGGGATATTACGGGTAACCGCAGATTTTGGCCAGTCCGCATTAGCGGTAACAGTAGAAAGAAAGCTTGGCAGATGACCAAAGAGGAAGTACAGCAGATTTGGGCAGAGGCTCTAGTTCTTTATGAGAAGGGCGAAAAACTCTACCTTGAAGGTGATGATGTAACCATGGCAACCAGTGAACAGGCAGATGCTATGGAAACAGATGAACGAGAAGGACTGGTTCGTACCTACTTGGATACGCTCTTACCGGATGATTGGGACACAATGTCTTTGTACGAGCGTAGAAATTTCCTCGGCGGTAGCGAATTTGGCGGCGGCACCCGTGTTGGAACAGTAAAAAGAACCCTTGTTTGCAATATGGAAATTTGGTGTGAGTGTTTCGGTAAAGAGGCATCAATGCTAAAACCATCCGATTCCTATGCCATCGGTGCCATTATGAGAAAGATCAGTGAGTGGAACAAGTACACTGGGAACAAGAATGGTGTTGTGACGTTTCCTGTCTACGGAAAGCAACGAGCTTATTCCCGAGTCGAGGAACAACGCTAAGTTGTCCCTTACCTTGTTCCCATACTGGTTCATTCCCTAAAGTTAGTAATGATAAGGAAAATCAACGGTTCGGAACAAGTGGAACAAGAAGTAACCTATTTAGTTATAAATAGTAAAAAGAAGTAATAGTAGCCTGTGCATACACGCATACGCGCGCGTATAGGAAAATTGGGTCAAAGTTGTTTTCTTGTTCCGAGCCTTTTATATGGGAGGTTTTTATGCTTGAAAAATATATCGAAAAGAAAATGGTAGCGGAGGTAAAAAAGATGGGAGGCATTGCGGCGAAGTTTGTTAGTCCAGGTTTAGATGGAATGCCAGATCGCCTAGTGCTTTTACCATATGGGAAGATGGCTTTTGTGGAATTAAAGGCTCCCGGAAAGAAACCTCGTCCGTTACAGATTAGAAGAATAAAGCAATTACAGAAGTTAGGCTTTACCTGCTATGTAATTGATGATGTTAAGCAGATTGGAGGGATACTGGGTGAAATACAATCCTCATAAATATCAGACCTATGCAACGAACTTCATTCTAGAGCATCCCATCGCTGCAGTGTTTTTAGAAATGGGTCTTGGCAAAAGTGTCATTACTCTAACGGCTATATTCGATTTATGTCTTGATCGTTTTGAAATTGGAAAGGTTCTGGTCATTGCCCCACTTCGGGTAGCGAGGGATACTTGGCCGGCTGAGATAAATAAATGGGAGCATTTAAAAGGGCTGGAGTTTTCGGTAGCGATTGGAACAGAGCAGGAGCGATTGGCGGCTCTAAGGAAACCTGCAAGTGTCTATCTTATAAACAGAGAAAATGTTGATTGGTTGGTAAACAAAAGCGGTATTCCTTTTAATTTCGATATGGTGGTCATTGATGAACTATCATCCTTTAAGTCCTATGGAGCAAAAAGGTTTAAAAGTTTACTAAAAGTCAGACCGAGGGCAAAACGGATTGTGGGTCTTACGGGTACACCTTCCAGTAATGGGTTAATGGATTTGTGGGCAGAGTTTCGTATTCTCGACATGGGTAAAAGACTCGGCAGGTACATCACTCACTACCGCAATTCCTTTTTTACACCGGATAAACGTAATCAGCAAATCATATTTTCATATAAACCATTGCCAGGTGCTGAAGATGCCATATATCGGCTCATTTCGGATATTACCATTTCCATGAAGTCGGTCGATTTTCTTAAAATGCCAGAATGTGTGATAAATGAAGTGCCTGTGTATCTAAATGACAAAGAACAATCCGTATATGATCACTTTCGTGAAGAGATGGTTCTTGAATTTGCTGATGAGGAGATTGATGCCATGAATGCAGCCGTCCTTTCAGGTAAACTTCTGCAAATGGCAAACGGTGCTATCTATGATGATGATAAAAAAACCCATATTATTCACAACCGCAAGCTAGATGCTCTTGAGGATTTAATTGAAGGTGCTAACGGCAAACCTGTGCTTATTGCCTATTGGTATAATCACGATTTAGAGCGTATTAAGGCAAAATTCAATGTCAGGGAAATTAAAACTTCCAAGGATATCAAGGATTGGAGCAACGGCGATATTTCTGTAGCGGTTATCCATCCTGCATCTGCGGGACACGGCCTTAACTTACAAAGTGGTGGTTCAACGCTTATCTGGTTTGGACTTACTTGGAGTCTAGAACTCTATCAGCAAACAAATGCGAGACTTTGGAGACAAGGTCAAAATGAGACAGTGGTTATTCATCACATTATTACTAAAGGTACGATTGATGAAGATGTGATGAGGGCTTTGAAACGAAAGGAAAAGACACAATCCGATCTTATCAATGCGGTCAAAGCAAACCTTGGGAAAGCGAGGGATGCTGTATGATGGATGCTTTTGAAAAACTGGCAAATGCCATTATTCTACAGGCGGTCAAGGATTATCGTTTTGCACTGAAAAGACTAGCAAAACACCCTCGCAATGATTCTGCTTTATATACGAAACGTGAGGTAGAGTGCTTCTTTCATTCTGGATTGTTCAATGTCCTCACTTCTCTAAACCCTGACATGTTAATTCAACAGCTACAAGAGGAGGTGGTGCGATGATGACAGCAAAGGAATTCTTAAAGCAGGCTTATCGCCTGAATGAATTGATTAACTCCGACCTTGAAGAGTTGAAAAACTTAAGGGATCTATCAAGAAGTGTTTCATCCCCCGTTCTTGAGGAAAAAGTCAGTAGAACTAAGAGTACTGACCCACCCTTTGAAAAATATGTGATTAGAATAATAGATTTGGAGCAACAGATACAACAAGAGGTTGAGCGATTAATAAAGCTGAAATCGGATATCCGTGAAGCAATTAACCAGATGGAAAATGTGGATGAGAAGCTGCTTCTTCGCTACCGATACATTAACTTTCTTAACTGGGAAGAAATCTGTGTCAATCTTAATGTTTCTATGAGAACCGTACACAGACTCCACTCATCCGCTTTGCAACATTTAAAGGTTCCAAAATAAAAGTTGGCACACTGTGGCACAGTTTGGCATACGATGACACTGTTTGTCCGTAGTGAAAGTTATATAATGGTAGTATGGAATATTAATAAACAGAAGCCTTCACGGGAGAACCACTCCTGCGAGGGCTTTTTCTATGGGCAAAAGGAGGTGCAGTATGCCAAAGAAACCTAATCGACCGTGCTCTTACCCTGGTTGCCCAGAGCTAACCGACAAGCGCTTTTGTGAAGAGCATGGGAAGAAAGAAGCTGCACGGTATGAGAAGTATGACCGTGACCCAGCAACCCGTAAGCGTTATGGTCGTGCTTGGAAAAGGATACGTGACCGCTACATTGCAGCTCATCCTCTTTGTGAGGAATGTAAACGACAAGGAAAGCTGACCCCAGCAAATGAAGTCCATCACATTCTTCCTCTTGCAAGAGGAGGGACTCACGATAGAAGTAATCTGATGGCTATTTGTACTCCTTGCCACTCTGCCATCACGGCAAGAGATGGAGACCGTTGGGGAACCCGGTAGGGGGGAGTCAAATCTCCACAGCTTTTCTTTTGTGTAACGGGCGTGGGGTAACGCGTGAAAATTCGCGGTTTCAAACAGGGTAATAGGCCCATCGACGAAAAGAGGTGAGTGAATGGCCAAAGATGGAACAAATCGTGGCGGCGCCCGTATAGGCTCCGGTCAAAAGAAAAAACCACTTGCTGACAAAATTGCAGAGGGAAATCCCGGTAAAAGAAAGCTTGAAGTCGTTGAGTTCCAAAATACCGCTGACCTGAAGGGGCAGGAAATGCCAAAGCCAATGGCCATGCTCTCCGCAGTGCAAAAAGATGGGAAAACCCTAGTAGCGAGTGAAATCTATGAAATTACATGGAAATGGCTTGAAGAACGTGGCTGTGCCCATTTGGTACTTCCACAGCTTCTAGAGCGATATGCCATGAGTGCGGCCAGATGGATACAGTGTGAGGAAGCAGTAACCGAGTTTGGCTTTCTAGCCAAGCACCCAACTACCGGCAATGCAATTCAAAGTCCTTATGTAGCGATGAGTCAGAACTTTATGAGTCAGACAAACAGGCTATGGATGGAGATATATCAAATCGTTCGAGAGAATTGTGCTACAGAGTATTCTGGTTTAAATCCACAGGACGACGTGATGGAGCGACTGCTATCTGCCCGCAGAGGAAAATAAAGATGAGGAGATATGATGTAATGAGTGAGAAATATTTAACAGCAGAAAGTGTATGTGCTGGACATCCTGACAAACTATGCGACATCATAGCAGATAGCATTTTGGAAGCTTGTCTACGTAAAGATAGGGCATCAAGAGTGGCCTGTGAGGTTATGGCGACTAAAGGAAAAATTATCGTGGCGGGCGAGATCTCCTGCAGCGGGAAAGTGAATATTAGAGACATTGTAAAAACTGTACTGAAAGATGTGGGATACAATCCTCTAAAATTTTTGATTTATGTGTATGTACATAATCAAAGTGTAGATATTGCGGCTGGTGTGAATACCGCACTGGAAGCACGAAATGGAATAAACGAACAGTTCGGTTCCATAGGTGCTGGAGACCAGGGAACAATGTATGGCTTTGCTACAAAGGAAACAAGAGAAATGCTTCCTCTCCCTCTTGTATTGTCTCACAGAATCGTAAAGAGACTGGATGATTGTCGCAAAGGAAAATTAATAAAAGGCATTCTTCCCGATGGTAAAGCACAGGTGACGGTGGAATATGATGATGACACTCCAGTGAGAATAAAGACAATCGTAATTTCGGTACAGCATGATAAGAATAAAACACAGGAAGAACTTGAGGCAGACATCCTTAACAATGTCTTATGGCAGTGTTTTGAGGACTTCCCTTTTGATGATGAAACAGAACTTCTCGTCAATCCATCTGGTCAGTTCGTTCTTGGTGGCCCCGCTGCCGATACGGGTTTGACCGGAAGAAAAATCATGGTCGACACCTATGGAGGGCTTGCATCTCATGGAGGTGGTGCTCTTTGTGGTAAAGACCCAACCAAAGTTGACCGAAGCGGTGCTTACATGGCTCGGTATATTGCCAAGCATATTGTTTGGTGTGGTTATGCAAAGAAGTGTGAAGTGAGTATTTCCTATGCCATTGGTAAGGCAAATCCGGTAGCCTTTACTGTAAATACCCTTGGAACTGGAACTGTTTCTGATGAAATATTAACTATTGCAGCTCAGGAGACTTTCAACTTAAGACCTGCAGCCATCATTGAAAAGCTGCGTCTTAGAAATGTGATTTACTCTGACACCGCGGCTTATGGTCACTTTAATAGTTGTCTGTTCCCGTGGGAGGATGTAAATAAATACAGTGAATTTAGAAAGGCGGTGGAAAAGTATGTTGATAGAGAAGATTAAAACGAAACAACTCATCCCCGCTGAATATAACCCAAGGAAGGATTTAAAACCAGGTGATCCAGAATATGAGAAGCTTAAACGCTCTCTTGAGGAGTTTGGATATGTAGAACCCGTTATATGGAATAAGATCACAGGCAAAGTTATCGGAGGTCATCAGCGTTTGAAAGTCCTGCTTAGTATGGGCATGGATGAAATAGAATGTGTAGTAGTTGAAATGGACGAGCAAAAGGAAAAGGCTCTGAATATTGCACTAAATAAAATAAGTGGCGATTGGGATAAAGATAAACTGGCACTTCTCATCACAGACCTAGATGCTTCTGATTTTGATGTTTCTCTTACAGGGTTTGACCCAGGGGAGTTGGAGGATCTTTTCAAAGATTCCCTTAAGGATAATATAAAAGAAGATGATTTCGATGTGGACAGCGAGCTGAAAAAGCCCGCTGTTTCGCATTTAGGGGATGTTTGGATACTTGGACAACATCGATTAGTCTGCGGAGACAGTACAAAGAAAGACACCTTTAATGTCTTAATGGATGGGAAAGCTGCCAATCTGGTAGTTACGGACCCTCCATATAACGTCAACTATGAAGGCACTGCTGGAAAAATCAAAAATGACAATATGGCGAATGAAGCGTTCTATGATTTCCTGCTTGCGGCATTTCAAAACACCGAGGCAGCGATGGCAAAGGACGCTTCTATTTATGTATTCCATGCTGATACGGAAGGACTCAATTTTAGAAGAGCATTCTCCGATGCAGGATTTTATCTTTCTGGTACTTGTATATGGAAAAAGCAGTCCCTTGTTCTCGGTCGCTCTCCTTATCAGTGGCAACATGAACCTGTACTCTTTGGATGGAAAAGGAAAGGCAAGCATCTCTGGTATTCAGACCGTAAGCAGACCACCATCTGGGAGTTTGAGAAACCGAAGAAAAACGGCGACCACCCAACCATGAAACCAGTGGCACTTGTGGCATACCCCATTATGAATTCGAGCCTTAGTAACTGTATCGTGCTTGATCCCTTCGGCGGTTCAGGAAGTACACTGATTGCCTGTGAGCAGACAAATAGAATCTGCTACACCATTGAACTGGATGAAAAGTACTGTGATGTCATTGTAAAAAGGTATATTGAGCAAGTGGGAAATTCTGATGGTGTATTTCTATTAAGAGATGGTTCGAAATTCAGATATTGTGACCTGCCAGAGGTGAATGAGGATGAGTAAATTAACACTTGGTTCCCTCTTTGATGGTAGTGGTGGCTTTCCTCTGGGTGGTTTGCTTTGTGGCATCGAACCTTTATGGGCATCTGAAATTGAGCCGTTTCCTATAAGGGTTACGACTAAACGTATCCCTCAGATGAAGCATTATGGAGATATAAACAAATTAAATGGTGCGGAGCTTCCGCCTGTAGATATCATAACCTTTGGCTCTCCATGCACGGATATGAGTGTGGCGGGTAAAAGAGCCGGTCTGGACGGAGAGCAATCAGTCCTTTTTTATGAAGCAATACGAATTATTAAAGAAATGAGGTGTAAGACCAATGGACAATATCCAAGGTACGCAGTCTGGGAAAATGTCCCCGGCGCATTCTCGTCAAATAAAGGAGAGGACTTCAGGGCAGTCCTCGAAACGGTCATCGGTGTCAAAGAACCGAACACCTCGGTGCCTTTTCCTGAAAAAAGACGATGGCCTTACGCAGACATCTATATGGGAGACAGATGGAGTGTGGCTTACCGAACTATCGATGCGCAATATTTCGGAGTCCCCCAACGTCGTCGTAGAATCTACCTTGTCGCAGATTTTGCAGACAGATGTGCCGGAGAAATACTATTTGAGTCCGAAGGCATGCCAAGGAATTTTACGCCGAGCGGCAGCCCGTGGCAAAGAACTGCCGAGAATGCTAAAAACTGCACTGGAAAAACAGGCGATAGCATAACTTGCCTAAATGACCAAGGTGGAAGAGTGATGTCTGTTTCGAAGGATATTACTGCAACACTTCGTGCAGAGGAACATGGACATCAGCCTTGTGTAATGCAGTCAAGCGGTTTTTGCACCGAACACAGTGCCAAGAGCAGAAGTGTAGGATATGAGGAAGAACGCTCCCCTACACTTAGAGCAGGTGTTGTCCCAGGTGCAGTCATGTCCTTTGAACCGGGGGCTGCTTCTCGAGTTGGTGGCCATACTGACGAAAACTTAAGTGGATCACTTCGTGCAAACATGGGAGATAATCAAACAGCTGTTGTAATAGAAAACCATCCAACCGATAGCCGTGTGAAACTCTCGGAGGATAATAAAGTACAGACGCTAACCTCTCGGATGGGAACTGGTGGTGGAAATGTACCCCTTGTTATGAACACTCCTAAAACGTTAAAAATCCGCTCCGGCTGTGAAGGCGGTGGCAAGGGTGCATTGATACAGGATGACAAGTCTGCAACTCTTGGATGCAATAATGATCAGACCGTTTTTGTGCCCACCGCATATGGCATCTGTTCTGATAAAAGCAATTCCATGCAGTCTAGCAATCCGCATAGCGGTATATATGAAGCTGATACTTCTCGGACCATTGATGCCAATGGGGGAAATCCGGGATGTAATCAAGGTGGTATTGCAGTAGTTGCTCTGCAAGGCTCGATGATTGGAAGAGAGGATAAAAACGGTCCCCAAGGAAGCGGTATAGATGAAGATGTTTCTTTTACGCTTAATACCGCTGATCGTCATGCTGTTGCCTATGCCATGACTACCGGAGCCTATGCACAGGTTGAAGAAGATAAAGCACCTACTCTATTGTCGAGAGATTATAAGGATGCTCCTGTTGTGACTCAGCCTTCTTACGGTATTGATCGGGCGGCTTTTAATCAAGGACAGAACGCTCTTTATAAACCGACTATAGATGAAGAACAGCAACCTACGCTTACAGCAAAAGGTCCTGGAGCAGTGGCACAACCAGCATCATTTTATCCTCAGATGAAAGCTGAAAGTCAATGCTACAGACAGGACGGTACATCAAATACGATTATCAATGGCACCAATCCAGGCTATCAAAATGGATTGGTTGAACCGGACTATATTGTTCGAAGGCTTACACCAACGGAATGTGCAAGATTGCAAGGCTTCCCCGATGATTGGTGTGATGACCTTGGTACGGAAAATCCTACAGAAGATGAAATTTCATTCTGGACGGAGGTTTGGGAAACCCACCGCAAAATTATAGGTAAAAGTAAAAAGCCAAAAACAAGAAATCAGATTATAAAATGGCTTAACAATCCTCATTCTGATTCAGCTGAATACAAAATGTGGGGTAATGGTGTAGCACTTCCATGCGTTTGTTTTGTGCTGACTGGCATTGTGTTATCTACACAAAATACCGCCGATTAATGGAACCGTATTTTCTACAGAAAGATGCTCTAAATGACTTGATAATAACAGCTTTTAGAGTGATATATGTACGTACCGAAAGTAGAAAGGCGGTATGAAAATGCAGATTAACTATAATGTTACAGGACCAAAAAGAAAAGCACTGGTTAACGCAATCAGCCAAGAACTAAATGCTCCTGTAAAATATCTCGGAGCACCTACATTTGCATATGAGGTGGCAGACTACAATGTTAACAAAAACGGAGTTCTAAGTGGACCAGACAATAAGGAACTGGTCGATGATCTATTGAGATTTCACGATTTCAAAGCAATTTCAGAAGAATTTGACACACCACTTCCGAAAGCAGAAGTAAATGAAAGGGAAGAATCTATCAATCTGATAATTCAAATGCCACGGGCGGATTTTACCGACACGGCAATCGAGAACCTAAAAGGATTAGTAGAAAGTAAAGCTACTCTTATAAAGAAAGCACTTGATACGGACTCCATTCCCATCATTGAAGATGAGGAATATGTTACCTTCCCTTGGTTTCAAGGTAAGTGCGCCTCAGAGGAGGTTAAGGCATACACCCATTTTGTCACGGCACTTTGCGAAATGGCGAAAAAACAGACCCGTGTCAATTCCACCGAGAAATCAGTAGAGAATGAAAAGTACGCTTTCCGTTGCTTCCTACTAAGGCTCGGCTTTATCGGACCAGAATATAAGATGGGACGAAAGATTCTCCTCTCGAAGCTTTCAGGTAGCTCCGCTTTCAAAAGCGGAACGTTCAATCAGGAGGTGAGTGAACAATGAATATCATTCACCCTGAAATGTTAAAGCAACTAAGAAGCTATTACACTCCAGGAACTCGTGTCATGCTACTTAAAATGAACGACCCTTATACCAAACTTCAAACTGGATCTAAAGGTACGGTTACTAGTGTTGACGACATAGGAACGATTCATGTCAGTTGGGATTCCGGTGGCTCTCTTGGAGTGGCCTTTGGTGAGGATTTATGCAAGAAAATCGAAGAGTAAAACATACACAATTTAAGCCAAATGTGGCAGTAAATATGTAGATTTATATTGTAGTATTGTTTTCGAAGGAGTCAACTAATGAATGAAATAATCAAGGAACAAATCCTTTCCATCCGAGAAAGTGGAGTCACAAATATGTTTGATGTGAACCGAGTCCAGTATGAAGCAAATGAACGAGGGTTTTATGAATTGGTAGTTTATATAATAGACCATAAAACGGAATATGCTCATTTCATACTGACGGGGGAAGTGGATGAAAATAAGTAAATAAAATTAAACTAGGATAAGAAGTAGGACTTCATCTATAGGATTGAGGCTCTTTTCTTTTGTCCTTTTTCATAAAGGGGCGGTGTTTATGCGGAAACTGAAGAAATATAAGCCGACCGCCTTTATAGCTGATGGTTCATATTACGATGAGGATGCTGCTGATTACGCTGTAGCTTTTATCGAAGCACTCTCCCATACGAAAGGTTTATGGGCAGGTAAGCCTTTTGAACTTATCGATTGGCAGGAGCAAATAATCCGTGATTTATTCGGAATTTTAAAGCCAGATGGATATCGGCAGTTTAACACTGCTTATGTAGAGATACCTAAAAAGATGGGAAAAAGCGAGCTTGCCGCAGCAATTGCGCTTCTCCTCACTTGCGGTGATGGTGAAGAACGGGCAGAGGTGTACGGTTGTGCCGCTGACCGCCAGCAGGCATCAATTGTATTTGAAGTAGCAGCCGATATGGTGCGGATGTGTCCAGCGCTGAATAAACGAGTAAAGTTGCTTGCTTCAACTAAGCGATTGGTGTACCTGCCGACCAACAGCTTCTATCAGGTATTGTCGGCTGAAGCCTACTCCAAACACGGCTTCAATATACATGGTGTTGTTTTTGATGAACTTCATACTCAGCCAAATCGGAAACTATTTGATGTTATGACGAAAGGATCTGGGGATGCAAGGACCCAACCGCTGTATTTTCTTATCACCACTGCGGGGACGGATACTCAGAGTATCTGCTACGAAACACACCAAAAAGCGGTTGATATTATTGAGGGCAGAAAATACGACCCTACCTTTTATCCCGTAATCTATGGTGCCAAAGAAGAGGATGATTGGACAGATCCAAAAGTGTGGAAGAAAGCAAATCCAAGCTTGGGAATTACGGTGGGGATTGACAAGGTAAGGGCTGCTTGTGAAAGTGCAAAGCAGAACCCAGCTGAGGAAAATAGCTTCCGGCAATTGCGCTTGAATCAATGGGTTAAACAGTCTGTCCGTTGGATGCCAATGGCAAAATGGGATGCCTGTGCATTTCCGGTTATACCAGAAAGTCTTGAAGGGCGGGTATGTTACGGTGGGCTGGACTTATCTTCCACAACAGACATTACAGCCTTTGTATTGGTATTCCCCCCAGAGGATGAAACAGATAAATACACCGTTATCCCGTATTTTTGGATGCCAGAGGACAACATTGACCTCCGAGTTCGACGGGACCATGTGCAATACGACCTCTGGGAGAAGCAGGGGCATATTTTAACCACAGAAGGAAATGTAGTGCATTACGGCTTCATTGAGCGGTTTATTGAAGAATTGGGAGAAAAGTATAACATTCGAGAAATTGCTTTTGACCGCTGGGGGGCTGTTCAAATGGTTCAGAACCTTGAAGGGTTAGGCTTTACTGTAGTTCCATTCGGTCAAGGCTTTAAGGATATGTCACCACCAACCAAAGAACTGATGAAATTGACATTAGAAGAAAGAATAGCACACGGTGGACATCCAGTACTTCGGTGGATGATGGACAACATCTTTATAAAAACTGATCCTGCAGGCAACGTGAAGCCAGACAAGGAAAAAAGTACAGAAAAAATAGATGGTGCGGTAGCGACTATCATGGCACTTGACCGTGCCATCCGTTGCGGCTCAGGTAATAGTGGAGATTCGGTATATGACGAGAGAGGTCTATTTATCTTGTGATGGGAACAATGTGTTTTTCAATCCTCTCTATTGGTCTCCCTGTTGAGGCATACGATGTCGCATTTTTAAAGATGTCTTGATCAGTTGATTGTGGGAGGCGCTTCTTTTTTGCGGGTTCGAGTCCCAATGGGGAAAGTGCCACTGATATCATTCTCCCAATTACCTGCTTAACGGTATCGTTTGTGATATCAATATCGCATTCGGGTTGCGATGTGCAGAAATCTACAATCTGTGAAGCGATAGCTACAAGAGCTGGAATATCTGAAGCAGATAAATCGGCCATTTTTATCCGATTTTGCTCATCCCAGATGATTGTATCGTAGATTTCGCGAGCTGCTTGACTGTCTTTTACCACCGAGCAAGTAGGGTGTGTCTTAACAAAGTCATCAAAGTTCATAAAAGTATTCTCCTTTATAAGTATTAGGACGTAATAATGCGTCCTTATATTTATAAGGATAACATTTTACGTCCTTGAGGTCAATGCCTAATTTTTTATTCGGAGGTGACGCCTATGAATCTAATAAAAGGACTGTTTCGGTCAAGAGACAAACCACAAAACCGTGTGGGCGGTGCATTTTCATTCCTGTTTGGTGGAACGACATCTGGCAAAATGGTAAATGAGCGTACTGCTATGCAGGCAACGGCAGTGTATGCCTGCGTAAGAATACTAGCTGAAGCAATAGCGGGACTGCCACTACATGTATATAGATATCGTCCTGATGGAGGTAAAGAAAAGATTCCTTTCCACCCGTTGTATTATCTTCTTCATGACGAACCAAACCCAGAGATGACTTCATTCGTGTTTCGAGAAACACTGATGAGTCATCTTTTACTTTGGGGTAATGCCTATGCACAGGTGGTTCGAAACGGACGAGGTCAGGCAGTTGCACTTTATCCCCTACTCCCCAACAAGATGGAAGTCAGTCGAGCATCAAACGGCGAGCTGGTTTATACCTACTATCGTGATACTGATGAAAGTGGTCTAAACCCAAAAGGTGGCTATGTCACACTCCGTAAAGATGAAGTTCTTCACATACCAGGCTTAGGTTTTGATGGACTCATTGGCTATAGCCCTATCGCTATGGCAAAAAATGCAATCGGTATGTCACTTGCTACTGAAGAGTACGGTGCGGCATTCTTTGCCAATGGTGCTAATCCTGGAGGTGTGCTGGAACATCCAGGTGTAATCAAGGACATTCAGAGGGTTAAGGATAGCTGGAACAGCGCCTACCAAGGCACAGGCAATGCTCATAAAATCGCCGTACTGGAAGAGGGCATGAAGTTTCAAGCCATCGGTATCCCGCCGGAACAGGCGCAATTTTTAGAAACACGTAAATTCCAAATCAATGAGATTGCGAGGATTTTCCGTGTGCCACCCCATATGGTGGGAGATTTAGAGAAATCCAGTTTCTCCAATATCGAGCAACAGTCTTTGGAGTTTGTAAAATACACCCTTGATCCGTGGGTGGTGCGATGGGAACAAAGTCTTCAGCAATCCCTTATTTTACCTTCTGAGAAAACAGCACTGTTTATCAAGTTCAATTTGGATGGGCTGCTCCGCGGTGACTACCAAAGCCGTATGAATGGCTATGCTGTCGGTCGGCAAAACGGCTGGATGTCAGCCAACGATATCCGTGAACTGGAGGACATGAATCGTATTCCAGCCGAGGAAGGCGGCGATTTATATCTAGTTAACGGAAATATGACAAAACTGGCTGACGCAGGAGCGTTTGCCAAAACCAAAGGAGGTCAGTAAATGAGGAAGTTTTGGAACTGGGTGCGAGATTCTGATGAAGAGCGCACTCTCTATCTAAACGGAGTAATATCCGAGGAAACTTGGTGGGGTGATGAGGTCACACCTAAGATGTTCAAAGATGAATTGTTGGCAGGTGCTGGAGATATCACAGTTTGGATTAACTCCCCCGGTGGTGATGTATTTGTAGCAGCACAGATTTACAACATGCTAATGGAGTATACCGGAAAAATCACTGTAAAAATTGATGGGCTTGCCGCAAGTGCTGCATCCGTTATTGCAATGGCTGGTGGAGATGTATATATGTCCCCGGTTTCCATGCTTATGATCCATAATCCGTCGACCGTTGCTATCGGTGACAGTGAGGAAATGCTGCGAGCAAAGGCTCTATTGGATGAGGTCAAGGAAAGTATTATTAATGCCTATGAGTTAAAGACGGGTCTTTCCCGCACAAAACTCTCCCATCTGATGGACGCAGAATCATGGATGAATGCAAATAAAGCCATTGAACTAGGTTTTGCAGACAAGATCATGTTCATGGAAAGTGAAACACCGGATTTGACGGATAGTCTTATCTTTAGCAGGATGGCGGTTACTAACTCACTTATTAGCAAATTGCCAAAGCAAGCAAAATCGAAAACGGGTACCCCAATCGAGTCGCTGGATAAGCGGCTTTCTTTAATTTTGCACTAATTTAAAGGAGGAAAAAACAATGAGTAAAATTCTTGAATTGCGCGAGAAACGCGCGAAAGCATGGGACGCAGCAAAGGCATTTCTTGATTCAAAACGTGGCGGAGACGGGCTTTTATCCGCTGAGGACACCGCTACCTACGACAAGATGGAAGCCGATGTGGTGGCACTTGGTAAAGAAATCGAGCGCTTGGAACGTCAGACAACCATTGATATGGAATTGTCGAAAGCAACCAGTAATCCTATTACTAACGAACCTACAAGAACCGGAGAGGAAAAAACAGGTCGTGCGAGCGCTGAATATAGAAAGGCTTTCTGGAACGCTATGCGTGACAAGGGTGGCTATGAAGTCAGAAATGCTCTGCAAATTGGTACCGACTCCGAGGGCGGATACCTTGTACCGGATGAATTTGAGAGAACCCTTGTGGAAGCGTTGGAAGAAGAGAATATCTTCCGAAGACTCGCCAATGTTATCACAACCTCTTCCGGCGATCGCAAAATCCCCGTTGTTGCAAGCAAAGGAACGGCAAGCTGGGTAGATGAAGAAGGGGTTATTCCTGAGAGTGATGACAGTTTCGGACAGGTATCCATTGGTGCCTATAAACTGGCAACGATGATTAAAGTTTCCGAGGAACTGCTAAACGATTCAGTGTTCAATCTTGAAAATTACATCACTAAGGAATTTGCACGTCGTATCGGCAACAAGGAAGAGGAAGCCTTCTTCGTAGGTGACGGCACAGGAAAACCGACAGGAATCCTAAATGCTACAGGTGGCGGACAAGTCGGTATTACTACAGCAAGCGCTACCGCTATCACACTGGATGAAGTATTAGATTTGTTCTACAGCTTGAAAGCACCATACCGCAATAAGGCAGTATTTGTAATGAATGACTCCACTATTAAGGCTATCCGTAAATTGAAAGACGGTAATGGGCAGTACCTCTGGCAGCCATCTATCCAGGCGGGAACACCTGATACTATACTTAACCGTCCGCTGTACACCTCGGCATATGTCCCAGCCATTGCGGCAGGGGCAAAGACCGTGGTATTCGGTGACTTTAGCTATTACTGGGTAGCTGACCGTCA
The DNA here is from genome assembly GCF_038008735.1 of Margalitia sp. FSL K6-0131. NCBI lineage: Bacteria > Bacillati > Bacillota > Bacilli > Caryophanales > Bacillaceae > Heyndrickxia > Margalitia sp. FSL K6-0131. Next base: position 4,502,461 of record NZ_JBBOZS010000001.1, on the reverse strand, counting down.
GGGAAGAGTATTCAAGCGTTTAAATGAACTCTTTGCTGCTACAGGTCAGGTAGGTTTCATTGCTACCCAGCGTGTTGACGGAAAATTGATTCTGCCAGAGGCCGTAAAGGTACTCCAGCAGAAAGCTTAACGGAGGTGCTTTTATGAGTTATAACACGAAGAACTACATGGAACAGGGCGGTGAAAAGTGGGTCATCGGCGGCACACTGGAAATCTTACCGGAAGCTTCAGTAATGGGGCTTCCGGCTGCCGAAAACCAGAGAAACAGTACTGCTGCCGATGTAGCCGGTCTGGTCACAGACTTTAATGCCCTGCTCGCTAAACTGAAAGCGGCGGGGCTTATGGTGGCCGACTAAGGTGGAATGTAAAGGAGGTTGGTGGTATGGCAGTAGCAGATAATCTTTTACCGAAAGTCAAGGCGAACTTAATCCTAACCCATGACCAGGATGATACTCTTCTTATTGGATTCATCACCGCTACAGTCTCATATGCACAGAGCTATCAGCACGTTCCTGAAAACTATTATGAAACCCATGTCATGCCGCCTACGACAGAACAAGCTGTGATTATGTTGTCGAGCCATTTCTATGAAAGCAGGGATGGCTCGACGGCGGGCTTTTTCGCAGATAGCGTACAGGCAGGGCAACAAGTATGGAACACGGTGAACTTACTTCTGAGGCTTGACCGAGAGTGGGGTGTTTGATATGAGCTTTGGGAAAATGAACACTTTCATCGATATCATCAGCACAGTGCCCATCAAGGACGAGGAAGGCTTCGCCATTACAGGTGACAACATACTCGCTAGTATACGTGCCTACAAGGAAGACCGGCACGGCAGTGAGCGATGGACGAATATGGCATCATTTTCCTCTGCATCTTCACTGTTTAGGTTTAGAAAAATCTCTGGACTTAAGGTTACAACCGAAATGGCCATCGTCTGTGATGATGGCAGATACCAGATTTTAAGTGTAGAGGATGTAAGAAGTCGTGGAATGTATGTTGAGGTTTTAGCGGAAAAACTGGAACCTACTGTGAGGTGATGGATATGGCAAAAATCGATGTAAAGATGCCAGAGGACTTTCTATTAAAGGTATCTCGGCTGGCTGATCAGACCGACGTGATCATCCCCAAGGTGTTAGAAGTCGGAGGTGCAGTGGTGCTTAATAAAGTCAAAGGAAATCTACGCATGGTGATTGGTAAAAACACAAAGTACCCTTCCAAATCTACGGGAGAACTGCTTTCTTCCCTTGGCGTCACGTCTGCTAAGCAAGATAGAAATGGCAACTATAATGTAAAAGTGGGCTTTGCAGAGCTGCGCTCGGATGGCGGGAGCAATGCCAAAATCGCCAACATCATCGAATACGGCAAGCACGGTCAGCCTGCTAAACCATTCCTAAAACCCGCAAAATCCACCAGCAGAAAACCGTGTATCGAAGCGATGACAGCAAAGCTGGAACAGGAGGTAAGTCAGATATGAACTTACTTTCAGACTTAAATCAAATCTTGGGAACACTGGGACTCCCAATTGAAACCGGGGTGTTCAGCGGGGTGCCACCCAACGAATATCTGGTTATTACCCCGCTAACGGATACTTTCGAAGTTTTTGCAGACAACCGTCCTCATCATGAGATTCAGGAGGCGCGGTTGTCTTTGTTTATTAAAGGGAATTACATTGCTCGCAAAAATCAGGTGGTTAAGGTGTTATTGGCAGCAGACTTCACCATCACCGAGCGCCGGTATATTGGCCACGAGGACGATACCGGCTATCACCATTACGTAATAGATGTGGCCAAAGAATACACAGTTAAGGAGGAATGAAATATGGCAACGATAGGTCTTGACAGGCTGTACTATGCCAAAATCACCGAAGCTGAAGATGGTGAGGAAACCTATGGTATTCCAATCCCACTTGCCAAAGCAATTTCGGCAGAGCTTTCCATCGAATTAGCTGAGGCGGTTCTCTATGCTGACGATGGTGCGGCGGAGGTAATCAAGGACTTTAAATCCGGCAAGCTCTCTTTGGGCGTGGACGATATCGGCGTAACCGCCGCACGGGATCTTACGGGAGCGGTTACGGATGACAACGGGGTGCTAATTTCGGCAAGTGAAAATGCTGGTGCGGCAGTGGCGGTTGGCTTTCGGGCCTTAAAGCCTGATGGCAAGTACCGCTATTTTTGGTTGTATAAAGTTAAATTCGGCATCCCTGCAACGAATCTGCAGACCAAGGGAGATAGCATCACATTCCAAACCCCGACCATCGAAGGTACGGTTATGCGAAGAAACAAACTAGATGGCCTTGGTAAACACCCTTGGAAAGCAGAAGTAACTGATGGCAGTGCAGGTGTGTCTACTGAGACGATTACCGGCTGGTTTGGAAAGGTGTACGAACCAGTTTATGCTGTGATACCGCCCAGCGGCGAATAAAGACTGAAAGGAGAAGTGTTTAAATGAATATCGATAGAAGCGCCGTTATTAATATAGCCGGCAAAGAGTATGAACTGATTCTAACCACTCGTGCAACAAAAATGATTGCCAGCCGTTATGGAGGCCTTGAAAACCTAGGGGAAAAACTGATGAAAACCGAGAACTTTGAAATGGCTCTGGATGAAATCGTGTGGCTTTTAACGCTTTTAGCCAACCAGTCCATCCTTATTCGTAACCTCAAAAATAAGGATAAACCTGAGGATTTGCTTACAGAGGACGAGGTGGAACTTCTCACTTCGCCGCTAGACTTGGCGGCATATAAAAATGCAATCACCGAAGCAATGTTCAAAGGTACAAAGCGCAATGTGGAAAGTGAGGATGAAACTCCAAAAAACGTGGAAGTCGGGTAACGGATGAGGAAGTCTTTACCCGGCTTCTTTATTATGGAACAGTTCAGATGGGTATGAGTGCGGAAGGATTCTGGCTTATGCCCATCGGTCTGTTTCTTGACCTCTGGGCCTGCCATAAGCAATTTATTGGCATTGAAAAGCCCAGGGAAAATCGAACGATTGACGATATTATACCGCCCGGCATTTAGGAGGAGGTGATGGCATGGCGGACAATTTTGGGTTAAAAATCGGTATTGAGGGAGAGAAGGAGTTTAAAAAGGCTCTCTCGGACATCAATCAGGCTTTCAAGGTTCTAGGTAGCGAAATGACCCTTGTGACCAGTCAGTTTGATAAAAATGATAAATCCGTACAGGCGGTTACTGCCCGTAACGCGGTTTTGAATAAGGAAATCGACGCACAGAAAGAAAAGATTTCTACCCTTAAGGCTGCGCTGGATAACGCCTCCTCCTCTTTTGGTGAGAACGACCGGCGCACACAGAACTGGCAAATACAACTTAATAAAGCGCAAGCGGAATTAAACGGCATGGAAAAGGAACTTGAGGAAAACAACAAAACCCTGCGCGACCATGCAGACAGCACAGATGATAGTGCGCAGAATATGGAAGATGCCTCCGAAGCCGCTGATAACCTTGCCGACAACGTGGACAATCTCGGCGGTGAGATGGACGATGCGGGTAAAAAGACATCCGTATTTGGCGATATGCTGAAAGCCAACCTCATATCCGAAGCGATTATCGGCGGCATTAAAGCACTGGGCAGTGCCATCGCCGGAATCGGTAAAGCCTTTGTCGGAGCGATGAAGGAAGGTGTTGAGTATAACTCCCAAATGGAAAGCTACACCGCTTCCTTTACTACTATGCTGGGCGATCAGGCGAAAGCGCAGAGGCTTGTCAACGATCTGAAAAAGGAAGCTGCCTCCACACCGTTCGGCATGCAAGATTTGGCGCAGTCGATGCAAGTTTTGATGAGTTTCGGTATGTCTGTGGAGGATGCCCAAAAACACTTGAAAGAACTAGGCGACATTTCTCAAGGTGATGCAGAAAAATTTAAAAGTCTGACGCTCGCCTTTGCACAGATGTCCTCCACAGGCAAGCTGACGGGGCAAGACCTTATGCAGATGATTAACGCAGGATTTAATCCGCTGGAGGAAATTTCTCGAAAGACGGGAAAATCCATCGGTGAACTCAAAGATGAGATGTCCAAGGGGGCTATTTCCGCGGATATGGTTGCCGATGCCTTTGCTTCCGCTACTGCAGAGGGCGGGCGGTTCTATGGGGCGATGGAAACGCAGTCAAAGACCTTCGCTGGGCAGATGTCAACTTTGAAGGATAACGTGGCATCCCTGAAAGGCCAGCTTGCCGAAGGACTGACTAGTATGCTCTCTGGTACGGTGCTCCCGATGGTGAATGGCTGGGTTGGCGAACTTTCCGAAGCCTTTGAGAAGGACGGTGTGCGTGGACTGATTGATGCTTTCGGCGGCATATTGCAGGAGGCCGTAAAGTTTATCTCGGATCAGCTTCCAATAGTGGTTGATATGGCTTCTCAGATTATCATTTCCCTGGTGCAGGGTTTGACTGCCGCACTTCCGCAGATCACCGAAGCTGCCGTACTCCTTTTGATGACGCTGGTGAATGGTCTTATTACTGCTTTGCCTGCGCTTACCACAGCCGCAATGCAGATGATTGGCACAATCGTCAGTGGTATAGCAGAAGCCCTACCGCAATTGATACCTGCTGCCGTGTCCGCTGTGATGCAAATTGTCCAGGGATTAATTGAAAATCTACCCCTGATTCTGGATGCGGCCTTGCAGTTGATTATTGGATTGGCACAAGGACTAGTGGAGGCGATACCTCAGCTTATTTCGGCTCTTCCTGCCATCATATTTGCGCTGGTGGATTTTCTGATTAATTCCATCCCTCAGATTATCGATGCAGGCATCAAATTACTGACTTCACTGGTGACGGCACTGCCCACCATCATCATTGCGATAGTGGAAGCGATCCCGAAAATCATCGATAGCATTATAGGTGCGGTTATTGGGTCGATTCCCATGATTATTGATGCGGGCATCCGGCTTCTGGTTTCGCTGATTCAGGCACTCCCACAGATTATAACCACTGTAGTTACTGCGATTCCCAAAATCGTAACCTCGCTGGTAAATGCAATTGTCGGCAACATCGATAAAATCATTCTCGCGGGCGTTCAACTTTTTGTCGCGCTGATTGCAAACCTGCCAACAATTATCGTTGAGGTGGTTAAGGCGGTGCCGCAGATCATGGCGGGGGTGGTCAAAGCTTTTACAGGGTATACAAGCCAAATGGCCCAGGTAGGCGGAAACCTGATCAAAGGGCTGTGGCAGGGTATTTCGGATGCGGGTGCATGGTTGTGGAACAAAATCTCCGGCTTTTTTGGAAACGTGGTGTCGCGAATCAAAGACTTCTTCGGCATTCATTCCCCGTCAACCCTTTTCGCCGGGATTGGTCGCAATATGGGTGAAGGTATCGGTGTGGGCTTCGAGGATGCGATGGCTACGGTTTCAAGGGATATGCAAAATGCCATTCCTACCCGATTTGATATGAATTCCAGCGACATATCCGGTCAGAGGGGCAACTATGCTGTCGGCACGAGTATTACACAGAACATCTCGGTAGTAACGCCAAAAGCCCTGTCCGAAAAGGAACTGGCGCGGGAGTTCAGAAACTTGTCGCGTAAGCTGGCACTTGAATTTTAAAGGAGGGAGCGGCTATGGAACTTACCTATATTAACGCGTCAGGCGAACGCCTTATTCTGCGTCAGACAAGGCCGTTTTTCCTGACGAGAATCGATGGTGCTGGACGAACCCGGCAGACAATCAATACTTTCCAAGCGCCAGAACAGGATGGCGCTTTTTATATATCATCCACGCTGGATATGCGTAACATCACTCTAGAGGGAACCGTGTCGGCATCTACAATCGACGAAGCCTATACTCACAGGAAGCGGTTTTTGCGTATCTTTGCACCAAAGCAACAAGGGACATTGATTTACCGGGGGCGGCAGATCTCCTGTGTCGTGGAGGAAGCTGGATTTACCGCTTCTGTCAGGGAGCGCGGCCCGAACTTCTTTGTTAGCCTGTTCTGCCCGTCGCCGTTCTTTGAGACACTTGATGAGGTGCGAGCGGAGCTTGCTAGGTGGACACCCAGGCTGCATTTTAAGCTGCAGATCCCGGTAGGCGGCATTGAGTTCGGTTCACGACAGCCCAGCCAGATTATTACGGTGGATAATATCGGCGATGTTTCCTGCGGGTGCCTGATTGTGTTCAGGGCACTCGGGACGGTTACGAACCCGGAACTTTTGAATTTGAACACCGGGGAATATATTCGGCTGAACACCACCATGGGTGCGGGCGATGAACTGCGGGTATATACCCACTTCGCTGGAAAGCATGTCACCAGCGTGACTGGCGGTACCGAAATAAATGCCTTCTCCTTACTGGATATCGGCTCAACCTTTTTGCAGCTGGCGGCGGGGCGTAATCTCCTTAGGTATGATGCCGAAACGAATATGGATTTGTTGGAGGTCACCCTGTACTATCGTCCACAGTTTTTGGGGGTATGAATATGGAACTGTATATCTTTGATGAGGATCGAGAACTTGCTGGTGTTGTGGAATCCTTCGAATATCTTCGCTGGACACGACGCTATTTTCAGTGTGGTTCTTTTGAGCTAAAGGCAATTGCTACTGCTGAAAATCTATCGCTTTTAATACTGGGTAATATTCTGTGGAAGAGCGAAGATGAGGAAGCTGGAATTATCGAATATGTAGAGATGTCGCAAGCAGACAGGGAAATCATCACTGTTAGCGGTCGGTTTGCCACATCCTATCTCTCTCGCCGCATTATATGGGGTACAGAAATCCTAAACGGCGGATTGTCCACTTGCGTCGGTCAACTTCTGACTAACCACCTAATCAGTCCAGGTAACACTGACCGGGAAATCAGCTTTGTCTCTTATGCGGATGATAGCATTACAGATTCCGTCAGTACGCAAATCTCCTACCGAAACCTTATGGATGCGGTTACCGGGCTGTGTGAAGTGGCGGATACGGGGATTAAGACGGTGTTTAGCCCTACTACAAAGAATTTTACAGTACGACTTTATAAGGGGGCACTGTCTCAGGCTATCTTTTCCAAGGAGTATGAGAATCTGATATCCCAGATCTATACTCAAAGCGTCGTAAATTATGCCAATGTTGCTTTGGTTGGCGGAGAAGGCGAAGGTGTGGATCGAGTGTTTGCCGTTACCGGTGATGGATCGGGTGTTACTAGGCGGGAAACCTTTGTAGACGCCAAGGATTTAAGGTCGGAGGATTTCGGCGAGGAATATACGGTTGCTCTATTGTTTCGCGGGCAAAGCAAACTCAGTGAACTTTCAATGACTCAGTCCTTCGACGCAGCTGTGAATCCTCACGGAAACTTGAGGTACAAGATTGATTTTGATATCGGACAGACCGTCAAGGTTCTTTCAAAAAAGTGGGGTGTAACGCTAACCACGCGCATAACGGAGATAGAAGAAAGCTATGACAGTGATGGGCAGAGTTTAGGAATTACCTTCGGTAAGGGGGTTCTTACGCTGTTTCAAAGTTTGAAAGGAGAAAGATAAATGGAGAAAAGTGGTTTTTTTAACAGCAGTGGTGGGGACAGAGTCTATGACGCCGCCGATTTCGCTTCTTATTTTGGAAAGTTAGTATCAAACGGTATCTTCTATGCTACCGCAACGAACCTTCAGGTAACGGCAGCCAGCGGCATGTCGGTTAACGTGCTTGCGGGCAGCGCATGGATTAATGGATATTCGTATGAGAACACTGACATTCTGGAACTGGGGCTTGCCACCGCTGATGGAGTCAATCCCCGCATCGACCGTGTAGTTGTACGCTGGAGCGCGGTGAACCGGGAAATTCGATTGGCGGTACTAACAGGAACGGCGGCAGCTACCCCCATTCCTCCAGCAATGACAAGAAATGATGATGTATACGAACTGGTTTTAGCGGAGGTTACAGTGCCACAGGGGGCGGTATCAGTTACATCACAAAATATTACTGACACTCGGCTAAATGCCAACCAGTGTGGAACCGTCAATTCGCTAGTTACAGCGGTTTACGAATAAAAGGGGGTATTCTAAATGGCGGATATCAACGGTGTTACACTGAATGCAGGTAGCAGCCCAACTGTGAAATATACAATCACGTATACTAAGAGCCGTCCGAATAATAACCAGATGACTTACAACTTCACCATTTCAGCGGCACTTAGTTCTTCCGGTTCATATATTCACAGCGGTTATGCACTACTGTGTACCGTAACGGTTAATGGCTCATCCGCCCAAGTGCGCATCAAAGCGGCAGACGGTGATAACTGGGACGGTACCACACCGAGGCTTCGTTACGTTTCGGTGACCTGCACATCCACAACAGGAAATGCAGAGCAGGGTGTCCGCTTTCGTGTGATTTCAGATGGACGGCTGACACTGACATCCGGTGTCATTGATAACTCCAGTTATTCGGTGCTGAGTTCTCCGCTACTGATTACAGCCTGTGGTGCACCTACCTCGTGCTCGGTCAGCCCAACGGTCGGAGAAGGAAATGTCACCCTCTCCTGGAGTGGAGCATCCGACGGTACGAACAACAGCATCACTTCGTATGAAATCCAGTACAGCGAATCCAGTGATAACGTCACTTGGGGAAGCTGGACAGCACTTACAACGGTTACCACCTCCGCTACAAGCGGCAGCCTTTCGGTAGCACCTCCTGCCACGCGCGGGTATTATCGACGTTTTCAGGTGCGTACGCAAGGTTCTGCCGGTGCGAGTTATTATTCTGGGTGGAAGATTTCCGCAAATTCCGTTCGGAAGAACATCCCTCCCGAGCAGGCGACGGTATTGACCGCATCTCCAGCCGTGTACAGCACTGAACCTGTTACGATTACATGGAGCGGAGCCGCTGGAGGGACTAGCCCCATCAAGGGCTATATGATCGCGTGCAAGACTTCCACCAACAATGAAACATGGACAGGATGGACGGTACTAGAACACTTGGATCTGTCGGCTTCGAGTGGCAGCAGGACGGTTGCGGCTTCGAATGTCCCCGGAACCTACACGAGGTACGGACTCTGGACAATCGATACGCTGAATGTGTATTCAAGCGAACAGGTCAGTAATAGCATCCTGTGCGTTTCCGCTGCCAGCGCAACACCCGTAGTTACCGCACCAAAAGATGGAAGTGCCACCTATAACCACAATCCGAGGTTTTTAATTTCTACAGGTTCGCAGCCAAACTCGCAGGTAGTGTGCGTGAAGATCGGCTCTGGCATCTGGCAGGACAGCGTCAACAATCCAGAGTTGTTCTCAGCGAGAGGAACTATCGGGAAAAATACCAGTGTCATTTTCCGTGCGGAGAATCAGATTCCCGGGGTTAAACTCATAACCATCAGGTGCTTGAACCAGGACTTCGCTGCTCCAAGCAGCGATGTAAGCCGCACCTTCACGCTACTCCCGTCTCCGTTTGAAACGATATCGGCCAACGAAACGAAGGTGAAGGCAAAACATATCACGGCTTTGCGAACCGCCGCCAACACTGTGCGTGATTATTACAGACTTCCGACTTTCAGTTGGAGCGAGTCAATCATGGCGGGAAAAACCTATGTGAAGAACTGGCCATTTCACATTCTTGAAATCCGGCGGGCACTTGAGCCGGTAATTGATTTAATCAATCAGTTTGATTCTGGTTCCGCCTTTGACGTGCCGGAGGTGAATTGGGAGCAGATCGGAAACGGCCGGCCGAAAGCGGCGGTTATGAACCAGCTGCAAGAATTAATTTTAGCGCTTTAGATATCTCTTGAATTTTATGCCTTTGCTTATGCAGGGCTTTTTTTATACACAAATTTATGAACGGAGGTTTTTAAATTGAAAGAAACATGGACTTGGATTCAGGTTGCGTTTGCGGCCATAGGTGGATTTCTCGGCTGGTTTGTAGGGGGATTTGACGGTTTCATTTATGCGTTGCTCATATTCATGATCGTTGACTATATCACTGGTGTCATGTGCGCCATAGCGGATAAAAAGCTGTCGAGCGAGGTTGGATTCAAAGGCATTAGCAAAAAGGTACTGATATTTATTATGGTTGGCATCGGGCATATCACCGATGTCTATCTTATCGGCAACGGAGAGGTGATGCGGACAGCCGTTATCTTTTTCTACTGCTCCAATGAGGGTGTATCGATGCTAGAAAATGCCGGGCATCTCGGGCTGCCTATTCCACAGAAGCTTAAGGATATTTTAGAACAGCTGCACGACAGAACGGAGGTAAAATAAATGAACCTGCATAAACTCATTCTGACAAACAACGCTTGCTATAAGGCGGGAAAAACCATAACACCAAAGGGTATCATGGTGCATTCGACTAGTGCTAATAACCCGAATTTGAAACGCTATGTTGGACCTGATGATGGTCTGCTTGGAGTAAACCAGTATAATAATCACTGGAATCAAGATAAACCAGATGGAAGGCAAGTTTGCGTCCATGCTTTTATCGGTAAATTGGCAGATGGTTCAATCGCTACCTATCAAACCTTACCATGGAATCATCGTGGATGGCATGCAGGCGGAAGTGCAAATGATACCCATATTGGTTTTGAGATTTGCGAGGACGGTCTAACCGATGCCTCGTATTTTTCTGCCGTTTATAAGGAAGCTGTGGAGCTTTGTGTATATCTTTGCAAACTCTATGGATTTAGTGAGAAGAACATCATCTGCCACTCGGAAGGCAATAAACTCGGCATCGCAAGCAACCACTCGGATGTTATGCACTGGTTTCCTAAGCATGGCAAGTCGATGGATACTTTTCGTAAAGCAGTCAAGGAAGCAATGAGTGCCGCTAATGAAAATCCCAGTGATAAACCGACTAAAACGGAAGCCTTATACAGGGTTCGCAAGACATGGGGAGATGCATCTTCCCAGAGGGGAGCCTTCCAAAACTTTGAAAACGCAAAGAAATGTGCTGACAACAATGAAGGGTATTCTGTTTTTGATGAATCCGGTAAGGTGGTTTATACTAAAACATCTTCGACCCCATATCTTGTAAGTGTAAGTATCTCGGATCTTAATATCCGTAAAGGTCCGGGCATCAATTATGACAAGGTCGGTAAATTCACCGGCATTGGTGTGTTTACGATTATAGCTGAATCCAATGGTGAGGGTGCTACCAAATGGGGCAAGCTGAAAAGCGGTGCCGGTTGGATTTCATTGGACTATGCAAATAAAATATAAATGAATTTGTAATGCGGCCTGTGGGGGTTCTGCCCTTGCAGGCTCTTTTTTTATGCTCTGATTCAAATAAATTTGTGCAAATCCTCAACTTCGACCTGTTCCCACGGCTATTAGGTAGGAGGTGATTCCTAGTGAATCAGCACGAGGATAAAAAAGTTACGAAGATCTCGGATGAGGTTATAGACAAAAGCACAACCGCACTTAAGAGAGTATCACAGGAACAGTTACAACGTGAGTTTGATTATATCCAGTCAGAAAAACTGCTGAGAAAGATGCTCGGAAAAGGCTTAATAACTGAAGTGGAATTCAAAAAGATAGATGCACTTAATCGCCAAACATTCTCTCCTTTTTTAGCCGAGATAATGCCCTGAAATCGTTGATATATAAGGGCTTCAGAGGTAATATGTGACCTACCAAGAAGGAGGTGAGAGGATGAAAAAGATAACGAAAATAGAGGGCAACAAGGCTGATTCTTTTATCAAGCCAAAGCTACGAGTAGCTGCCTACTGCCGTGTGTCTACAGACAGTGATGAACAGCTTGTCAGCTTGCAAGCACAAAAGGCCCATTATGAGACCTACATAAAGGCGAATCCAGAATGGGAATATGCAGGCTTATATTATGACGAGGGAATCAGCGGTACGAAAAAGGAAAACCGCTCTGACCTGCTTAGAATGTTATCAGACTGTGAAACTGGAAGGATTGACTTAATTATTACAAAGTCCATCAGCCGATTTGCGAGAAATACTACAGACTGCTTGGAGATGGTTCGCAAACTGATAGACCTTGGGGTTCATATCTATTTTGAGAAGGAAAACATTAATACAGGGTCAATGGAAAGCGAGTTGATGCTCTCCATTTTAAGCGGGCTTGCAGAAAGTGAGTCCATTTCCATTTCAGAAAATACTAAATGGGCAATTCAAAGGCGATTTCAAAATGGAACCTTTAAAATTTCCTACCCACCATATGGGTATCAAAACATTGACGGTCAGATGGTAGTAAACCTCAAGCAGGCTGAAGTTGTGAAGTATATTTTCGCAGAAGTATTATCAGGCAAGGGTACACAGAAAATAGCAGATGATCTTAATCAAAAGGGTATCCCCTCCAAAAGAGGTGGTCGTTGGACTGCTACCACAATTCGAGGAATTCTAAAAAATGAGAAATATACCGGGGATGTTATACTGCAAAAAACCTATACAGATTCCCGTTTTAATAAGCGCACCAATTATGGTGAGAAAAACAGATATTTAATAGAAAATCATCATGAGGCCATTATCAGCCATGAAGATTTTGAAGCTGTGGATGCCGTTCTCAATCAAAGAGCAAAGGAAAAAGGCATCGAAAAACGCAACTGCAAATATCTAAACCGATATGCTTTCTCTAGCAAAATTATCTGCTCGGAATGTGGCAGTACCTTTAAAAGACGGATTCATTCATCTGGAAGAAAATACATCGCTTGGTGCTGTAGTAAGCATATAAGCAATATAACGGAATGTTCTATGCAGTTCATTCGAGATGAAGATATAAAGACTGCATTTGTCACGATGATGAATAAGCTCATTTTTGGTCAGAAATTCATATTAAGGCCACTTTTGAATGGATTACGCAGCCAGAATAATGCAGAGAGTTTTCGTAGAATCGAAGAGTTGGAAACCAAGATTGAAAGCAACATGGAGCAGAGTCAGATGCTGACGGGTTTAATGGCCAAAGGATATCTGGAACCTGCTCTGTTTAATAAAGAAAAGAATTCACTTGAAACGGAAAGAGAAAGATTTCTTGCTGAAAAGTACCAACTTACTCGTTCTGTCAATGGCGATTTTGCAAAAGTGGAGGAGGTTGACCGTTTGCTTAAGTTTGCCACTAAGTCCAAAATGCTCAATGCCTATGAGGATGAGGTGTTCGAAGATTACGTAGAGAAGATTATTGTTTTTTCACGAGAGAAAGTCGGATTTGAATTAAAATGTGGAATCACATTGAAGGAAAGGTTGGTGAATTAGATGGGTCACACACCCTATGGATATAGAATTGAAGATGGAAAGGCTGTTGTAGATGATAAAGCAGCAGAACAAGTAAAAGAGTTATTTTCAGGTTACTTGTCAGGATTATCCTTGAAGAATGCTGCAATAAAAGCTGGGATAGATTGCTACCATGCCACAGTAAGTAGGATGCTACAGAACAAGCAATACCTTGGAGACGAATTCTATCCTCCAATTATTGATGAGGAGATATTTGAAAAAGCAAGGTTAGAAAAACAAAAGCGAGCAGAAAAACTTGGACGGATATGGGAGCCTAAAGATGTACCAAAAACGGATTATCCTGTAAAGTTCAAAGCAAAACCTCTGGTACAAAAATATGACGATCCATATAAGCAGGCAGAATATGCTTACAGTTTGATAGAAAGTGAGGTGTAACCAGTGGCAGTGAGTAGGAATGTAACAGTAATTCCAGCAATAAAACGAATCGGAAATAATAAAAATAGTGAAAGCGAACCCAAAATACGAGTGGCTGCATACTGCCGTGTTTCAACGGATAGTGAGGAGCAGGCTTCAAGTTATGAAATTCAGATTGAGCATTATTCAAACTATATAAACAAGAACAAGGAATGGGAATTGGTAGATATTTTTGCGGATGATGGCATCACAGGTACAAATACCAAGAAGCGTGATGAATTCAACCGCATGATTGAAGAGTGCATGGCAGGAAATATTGATATGATTATTACAAAATCCATCAGCCGATTTGCCAGAAACACGTTGGACTGCCTTAAATACATCCGTCAGTTAAAGGATAAAAACATTGCTGTTTTCTTTGAGAAAGAAAATATCAACACCATGGATTCTAAGGGTGAAGTGTTGTTAACCATTATGGCATCCCTTGCCCAACAGGAAAGCCAATCCTTAAGCCAGAACGTAAAGCTAGGTATTCAGTATCGATATCAACAAGGTGAAGTCCAGGTCAACCACAAGCGCTTCCTTGGATATACCAAGGATGAAAACAAGCAACTAGTCATTGACCCAGAGGGTGCTGAGGTTGTTAAACGGATTTACAGAGAGTATCTTGAGGGTGCCAGCCTTTTACAGATAGCAAGAGGACTAGAAGCAGACGGTATTCTAACAGCGGCAGGCAAAGCAAAATGGAGACCAGAAACACTAAAAAAGATACTGCAGAATGAAAAGTACATCGGTGATGCCCTTTTACAAAAAACATATACGGTTGATTTCCTTTCTAAAAAGCGAGTCAAGAATAATGGCATTGTTCCCCAGTATTATGTAGAAAACAGCCATGAGCCTATCATTCCACGTGAGCTTTATATGCAGGTTCAAGAAGAGATGGTTCGAAGAGCAAATCTTCGGGGCGGCAAAGGAGGTAAAAAGAGAGTCTATAGTAGCAAGTATGCTTTATCGAGTATTGTTTACTGCGGTCATTGCGGCGATATTTACCGACGGGTACATTGGAACAACCGAGGCTACAAGTCTATTGTTTGGAGATGCGTCAGCCGTTTGGAGGAAAAAGGGTCTGAATGTACGGCCCCTACCATAAACGAGGAAATATTACAGACAGCAGTGGTCAAGGCTATTAACGAACTTTTGGCTAACAAAGAACCCTTCCTCTCAACGTTACAGAAAAACATAGCTACTATACTTAATGAAGAGAATGATAATGCCACCGATGATATTGATAGCAAATTGGAAGAATTACAACAACAGCTTCTTATCCAAGCAAAGTCCAAGAATGACTATGAAGATGTGGCTGATGAAATTTACCGCCTTCGAGAATTAAAGCAAAATGCACTAGTTGAAAATGCAGAGCAAGAAGGAAAAAGGCAACGAATCGCTGAAATGACTGATTTCCTGAATGAACAGTCCTGCGAGATGGAGGAATATGAAGAGCAGTTGGTAAGGAGACTTATTGAAAAGGTTACGATATATGAAGATAAGTTCACCGTTGAATTCAAGTCTGGGATTGAGATTGACGAAGAGATATAGAATATTAACCGCCAATTAAGGGTTAACACCCTTTGGCGGCTTTTAATTTTCGCAGTATGAACTTGACTTTAATCA
The DNA here is from genome assembly GCF_038008735.1 of Margalitia sp. FSL K6-0131. Lineage (NCBI taxonomy): Bacteria > Bacillati > Bacillota > Bacilli > Caryophanales > Bacillaceae > Heyndrickxia > Margalitia sp. FSL K6-0131. The sequence goes on along the minus strand of NZ_JBBOZS010000001.1, from coordinate 4,487,268 downwards.
ACACACTTTGATAATATGTAAGATAAGATAAATATGAAAGGGTGAACCAATTACATGAGCAATTAATCCTATTATTAGAAAACATCACAAGTTTTAAATGAGCAGAAAAATACTGCTTTTTTGTCATGACTTGGATGATTAGTTTTCAGAATAGGATTGGATTGTTATATGTGATTGACCTTGAAAGACATAGGTTTTTTTAAGGTGTATACCCATGCGGTTACAAGCCTCCTATTCTGTATAGAAATAGGGGGTATTTCTGTTTCCCCCTAAAAAAGGAGATGGAAATATGCTATTACTTGAAGGAATATCGTTAAAACACTATGTTCAAGAGAGACTCTTGTTCGATATAGAGTTGTTGCAAATACATGATAAACAGCGGATAGGTTTAGTTGGTAGGAACGAAAGCGGAAAAACGACTTTATTAAATATTATTAATGGAGAAATTTATCCTGATGAGGGAAAAATTGATTTATTCACATCTATCAAACTAGTGCCGCAATTTAAAAATATAAACATAAGCAAAAGTGGGGGCGAAATAACACAATCATATCTTCAAAGGGCTTTTAATGAATCACCGGGACTATTACTATTAGATGAACCAACAACTCATTTAGATTATGACCATATTGTCTGGTTAGAAAATAAATTACATGATTTTCCTGGAGCACTTTTAATTGTTTCGCACGATCGAGCATTCCTTGATCAGGTATGTACCGAAATTTGGGAAATTGAGGATGCTACGATAGTTGATGTCGGCAGAGGCAGACTCCAGCCGGCTGAAGTAGTGCCAAACGATGGATCTGTAGCCGTGATGGCTCCAATGAACGCGCCTATAGAGTTTTCACTGCACTTGCCGTAGACGACGATCTGCGAGAAGCGGTTGTTGCCGGAAAAGATGAGCCACTTACCGGAAGGGCTTTTGTGCACTTTTCGCCATCTGACCATTTCCGATTGCACTTGCATGAAGATGTCTTATGGTAGCAGGAATATGTAGATCTGATAAATGTTTTTTAACTTCATCGTGAAATAATCCGTGAAGATTAATTGGCTCTTTCTTACTTGAAAATATAGATGAACTTTACTGGACTCTTATGTATAATTAAGAATATAAGAGTAAAATTTAAATGATAATTTAAAATAGTAGATGGGAGAAATTTAATGAAGGAGAATTTAACAAAAGACCGTATTATAGAACAAGCGTGGAAATTACTTCACCAAGAAGGAGTAACAGGGTTTTCTATGAGAAAACTGGCGAAATGTGTGGATATGACGGTATCTTCATTATATTACCATTTTGAAAGTAAGGAAGCTCTATTTAATGATATGATTGATCAGGCTTGTGGAAAAATTCTTTATCCAATTGATGAAATAGAATGGGATATGCGGCTAAAAAAATATGCAGAAAATATTTTAGATATTCTTAACCGATATGACCAATTGGCTCAATTATTAATGATGTACCCTCCGATGAGTTCTAATTATGCAAAACTAATGGACAATCTACTTAAAATCATCGAAAGGCTTCATATCAGTGATAGTTATAAATTGTATACAGTTAATCATTATCTGAATTATATTTTTACATTTAAATTAGATAATCAACATGTTTTTAATAATGAAAAAGTAAAATTTGTTGAAGGTGACGGTTTCTCAGAGAGTAGTACTCCGTATTTGTACAAATATAAAAGGGATGGACTTTTCAAAAAGCTTGGGAGCAGTGAAATGTTTGAATACGGTTTAGATGTTTTTATTAACGGAATAAAGAACATAGAAAAAAATCTTTGAATCCAAAGATTTTTTTCTTTACTCCTTTACAGAACAGTGTTATACTTATTGACGAACATTGTTCTGTAAGGAGGCGAAAAGTATTTAAAGTTTAGTTTTTTTTTTTACTTCCTAACCGAACGTTGTTCAAATGATAAAAAAAAGAATGTCCTAAAAGGAGGAAATTATATAGATGAGAAAAAAAGATTTTGATTTAAAAAAAGTTTTACCAGCAGTTTTAACAATTGCTGTAGGCATGTTGTTGGTTATGATGGATACCACAATTATGAATGTGGCTTTGCCACATATGCAGGCAGCATTTAATACGGATTTATCTACATCGCAATGGGCAATCACTGCTTATACCTTAGCAATGGCCACAATTATCCCTTATTCAGGTTGGATGGCCGACCGCTTTTCAGCGAAAAATACATTTGGAATTGCAATTTTGTGCTTCACAGTTGCTTCATTTTTAGTTGCTCGTTCTAGTAGTATTGAAGGGGTGATTTTATATCGTATTTTACAAGGATTATCCGGCGGTGTTGTCGGGCCTGTTGGTTTAGCTATGTCATTTCGAATTATTCCCATAGAGAAAAGGGGAAGTATGATGGGAATTTTAGGACTTCCAATGTTACTAGCGCCTACTATTGGTCCGGCTTTATCGGGGTGGCTGATTAAATATTATAGTTGGCGAAGTGTATTCCTTATTAATATTCCAATAGGAATTTTATCTCTCCTCTTAGTATATTTGTTTCTTCCTGGTTTTGATAAAAAGGAAAATACAAAGATTGATTATAAAGGGGCCATTTTATCGCCATTTGCATTTCCTTTCCTTATTTATGGAGTTCATATCGGATCCAATAAAGGATGGGGGACAACGCAAGCAATGATCTTTTTGATTTTAGGATTTGTAATGTTGATGGCTTTTATCTATGTTGAAGCAACAGGGAAAAACCCATTACTTGAAGTGAAAGTGTTTAAAATCGCTGAGTTCCGCAAAGGAATTATTCTTATGTGGTTGAACCAGGTAGCTGTATTCGGTTCTATGCTGTTAATTCCATTATATCTTCAAAATGTGCGAGGCTTTTCATCGTTGCAGTCAGGGTTGATGATGGTGCCACAAGCAATTGCAAGTTTCGTTGGTATGACGATGGGGGGTAGAATATTTGATAAATATGGTACCAAGTTTGCTGCAATTCCAGGTTTTCTAATGACGGGATTGAGTATGATATTATTGGCGCAAATTACAAATGAAACATCAATTAATTATTTATTAACATCGATTATTCTTTTAGGATTGGGCCAAGGGCTGGTAAATATGCAAGTTAATAATCATGCGTTACAATCCGCTCCGCTTAATTTGATTTCTAGAGTAACTCCGATGTCAAATGAATTGTTACAAGTCGTGAACTCTTTTGCAATTGCTTTTATCACAGCATTTTTACAAAGCCAAATTCAAAAAGCAGCTAAAAATAATTCGTTAACAATTGCTGGTAATATTGCTTTTCACAACATTTATCTTTTATTGCTCGTTTTTGTAGTTATTGGATTTGTTATCACATTTTTATTAAAGGAAAGAAGACAATCATCTGATAATTAGTTTGAAAATATTATTTAGTCAATGAATTAGAAGAAATAAAAGGAGACATTGAATTTTAACTCATGGTCGAGTCTATGAGTATAACGCTAAGCGGTAGAGCTTACTGTGCTTTTTACAGCCACTAGCTTCAAATTAGTACAGCCAAAATGTTTTTCTATTCGATTTGTTGTAGAATTTATGTGGAAGGCCTTCAATGGCGTACCGCCATTGAAGGCCTTTAAAAGAACGTATTTAATTCATACTAACTTCAGAAAAGTTTGGCAGTACTTTTTAATCTGTTAATTATCAACCGATAACAAGAAAATAAACTGACTCTTTTCTCCCTCCTCTTAGCTATATTTATTCCTTGCGAGTGAAATGGTTTCTCCAATTTAGTCAAAATTAATGGATTCACTTAAATGCTTCCATTTTGTGTCTGAATCTGAAAGAGCTTTGCTTGCAGCTTCGGCATAAGCGACCGCGTCACTTCCCATAAGAAGACGAAGCGGGGGTTCATCCATATCGGTTAAATCGGTAATGAGCTTTGCAATTATTAGAAGATCTCCGGGTTGCTGTTCGCGATGATCGTGAATTGCTTTTACAAATGCACCGACAGTTTGCTCGTAAGGCTCACTTACAGGGAAGATAGTCATGGAAGACCCAGTTCAATCAGTGTGCATTTCACTGGAACTGGCAGTTAGAAACAAAACTTTTAACGTAAAAATCTTCCTTTCTTTGTTTAGAATAAAAAACATGTGGGATGATTTCTATTTTTAAATAAATACTCTTTTTGGATTGAATGTTCAATCCAAAAAGAGTATCGTTTCAAGTTTGCATGTTCACGGATATAAAAGCAAAAAATAGGAACGAGATGACCAGGAAAAGAAATATATACTTAATACCTGCTAGAATTCAGTTTGTCCATAAATTCTCAGTCAATGGTATGCTTTTGTCATTAAAAACGTTCAATTGAAGATTCGAACGATGACATGGTTTGACAGAAGTAGAGTGATAAGTGTATTTTGCACAAGATGATGGACTTGTCTCTATTTTACGAATCAACGACGCTACATTATTCCAGTTCATAAATAATTTTTTACTTTCTATTCTAATTTATTGTTTCAAACCTGCTTTTCCAATAACTAAAAGGAGTGATATTTTTTACTCTTCTGGCATCTTACTTAATCGTGCTCTAGAAAGTGTCAAAGCGACTCCAATAGCTATTGTAACTCCCAGTGCGCCTATCCAAGTAACTGAAGAGAGTGATACTTTCTCAACAAAAACACCGCCAATTCCTGCACCAGCCGCCATTGCCAATTGCATTACTGACTGATTTAAGCCTAATAATATACCTGATGACTCTGGCTCGATTGTAGCCAAGTTATATTGTTGGGTTGGTCCCGATGACCATGCAGCAAATGACCATAGTATTAATATGATTGAAACACGAATATAAGAATTTGTGACAAGAGACAATAATATTAGCATCACGATGTGTAATGCCATTCCTCCTAACAGTGTTTTTTGAACTCCCCAACGATCCGTACTAAATCCACCAAATTTAGAACCCAATAAACTTGCGATACCAAAGATCAGCAAGACTCCATTTAAATGCTTTTCTTCTATTCCTGATACATTTAATAAGTAAGGTGAAAGGTAAGTGTAAGCAATGGAATACCCTCCAAGCCAGAAAAAAGTAATTGCTAATCCAATCGTAATCCTCCATTTTTTAAGAAGAGCTAACTGTTGCACTAGTGGTACAGGCTTATCACCCTGAATAAGTGGAATAGACGCTCTAATGAGGATCATTGCAAGAATTCCCAGTAATGCAATTACACCAAAAATAACCCTCCAACCTAATAAACTAGAAATGATTCTTCCGATAGGGACTCCTATGATTAACGAAGACGAAAGTCCCATCATCACTATAGCAATAGAGCTACCCTGCTTACCTTCCGGTGCGATCTTTGTAGCGATAGTTAATGCTGTAACAACAACCATCCCTGCCCCGAGTGCCATAACAACTCGAGCTACTACAAATAATTGATAGCCGGGTAGGATGAATGCCAAGATATTCCCTATTACAAATAAACTTAAGGAAAAAATCATTAATTTACGTCTGTCAATACTAGATGTTATTCCTATAAGAATGGGTGTAAATATTGCATATACCAGTGAGAAAATTGTCATTAATTGCCCTGCTGTTGCCAAAGTTATATCAAGTGAATTTGCAATCGTATCTAAAATTCCTGAAACAATATATTGGGAAGTTCCCACTAAAAAACTAACGCTTGCCAAGATATAAATTTTCAAAGTATTAGACAAATGATGTCACTCCTTATTCTTATGTTTTTACATCGATATATTGCTAATTATCGATATGTTTATTCAAAAAAATATATCGTGAATACTAACGATATATTTAAGCGGAGATGAAACTGAATCCCCCAAACAATGTAAGGAATTCAGCTTCACCCAGTTATCCCTTTTGCTTTAGGAACTCAGCGATCCCATTGATGGCCTCTTCATTTCTTTTGTAATAGGTATACTTTCCTATACGTTCAGCTTTTATAAGTCCAACTTGTAAAAGCATCGAGAGATAATGAGATGCCGTCGATTGCGTCATTTCTAATTTTTCTGAAATTTGACTAACGCATACCCCGGTTTTGTTCATATCAATCCCTTCGTGGGGAGTGAAATAGAAATCTGGTTCCTTCAGCCATTCTAAGATTTTCAATCTTGCTTCATTAGATAATGCTTTAAAAATATCTACTTGTTTCATACAATTCATTTTATCGAGAATTGTCGATTTTGTCAAGCGTGAATGTCAGATGGATGGCGGAATGGATCTTTGTCGCGTCAAAACTTAAGAGTTGACAATTAGTCTAATTAGACTATAATGTTTATAGGATATTCGTCTAATTAGACTATGATTATTTTTATAACTCAATAAAGTTGGTTGAAGCAGTCAATGAGTGGAGCATCTCTTCAATATTGATTGAAGCTTGAAAGGATTACTTCGAAAATGGAAAGAAAGGATGAAGAAAATGATTAAATCATTTTTAATGATAGGGCAATCGAATATGGCAGGACGAGGCTTTATCAATGATGTACCTCCAATTTATAATGAAAGGATTAAAATGTTACGTAATGGGGGATGGCAAATGATGACGGAACCCATTAATTATGATCGCCCTGTTTCTGGAGTCAGTTTAGCTGCTTCCTTTGCAGATGCATGGTGCAATGTAAACCGAGAAGAAACGATTGGCTTAATTCCCTGTGCGGAAGGAGGAAGTACACTTGATGAATGGCATGTAGATCAGACTCTTTTTAGACATGCTATAACAGAAGCAAAATTTGCTATGGAGAATAGTGAGTTAATAGGAATTCTTTGGCACCAAGGAGAAAGCGATAGTATGAATGGGAAGTATAAAGTCTATTACCAAAAATTACTTGCCATTATGAAGGCTCTTAGAAAGGAATTAAGTGCCCCCAATATACCGATCATTATTGGTGGCTTAGGAGATTTTCTAGGTAAAGAAGGGTTCGGGAAAAATTGTACGGAATATAACCTCATCAATCAAGAATTGCAAAAATTTGCTTTCGAACAAGATCATTGTTATTTTGTCACAGCCGAAGGTTTAACATCTAATCCTGATGGTATCCACATTGATGCAATTTCGCAAAGAAAATTTGGTTTACGATATTTTGAAGCTTTCTCTAATAGGCAGCATATATTAAAACCATTAAATAATGAAAATGAGTTGATCAAGCTTAATTGTGATCGACCACATACACAAACAGAAAAAATATATATGGAAAGCCTAGAATTGGCGTTGGGAAAAATTTCCTATCCTGAATTTGAAGCTCAACTTAAACAAATCTACAAGAGGTAAACTTTAGCATCACAGAATACCAATTCAGAGTCTAAAGAGGTGTTTTTTTGATTCCACTACTAATTTTAGGTTTATTAAAACAAAAACCAGGTTCTTATGGTTACGAATTATTAGCATTAATGGAGGAGCGTCACTATAAATATATAGTAAATTATACGAAAGGGTCCTTCTACTATAATCTTCAACAATTAGAAGAAAAGCAATATATTAAAAAAGTCGATCAGCTAGACAATACTAGAGAAAAGCATAATTATATCATTACTGAACGAGGAAACAAAGAATTCGAAAAATTAATGTTTAAGTATGGATCTAAGACCGATTATATAAATTTTTCTTTTTATGCAGCGATGTTATTTGCTAACGAATATAAAAAAGAGGAATTCATAAAGCTAATAAAAATACAAATTGAACAAACGAAAAGGAAAATTTTTTTATTAGATCAAACACTACAACATAATGAAGATATCCCTACTTATTTTAAAAAAATGTTGGAAAATTCACGTTCTCATCATTTAGTAAACGTTCAATGGTTTGAAGAACTATTAAAAGATACAAGGATTGAAAGCGAATCTAAATTACCCAACACAGCTCAGAAAGAAGACATCTAGCTAATATGAAGCTTGAGGAGGATTTGTTTTGCTGAGGTCTATCGTTATCAAAGAAATTGAAAGCAAATGGATGGAATCTATATTTCTAAAGAGGATGAAGGGAAAAGGGATCGTTGGTATATAGCGTTTTTTAAATATCAAAAGGGAAGATAACATGAGAATATTAGAGCGTCCACTCGAGAGAACGGATTTTTATTAGAGCGAAAAGAATGTTATATGAAATTTATTGATATGCTCCAACGGACGACGCTCTCCTAAAAAAATAGCCATCGTATATTGCTATGTTTCCTAGGATGAAAAGAAGAAATCTTCTTCTTTTTTGGACTGTAGAGAAATAAAAAGGCTACTCGGCATTCTTGCTGAAAACTTCGGTAGAAATATGGGAAATTAAATCAGTTTGAAACTTTGTAACAAAATCTTATAAAAATTTGAAAGCGGGGAGTACACATGATTACCTTAAAATCTAAAAGGGAAATTGAGTTGATGGCTGAATCTGGATCGTTATTAGCCGATGTTCATATCCATCTACGAGATTTTATCAAGCCAGGAATTACCAGTTGGGACATTGAAGTTTTTGTGCGTCATTACATCGAAAGTCATGGAGGAGTTGCTGCCCAAATTGGATTTGAAGGTTATAAGTATGCTACATGTATCAGTGTGAATGATGAAATTTGTCACGGATTCCCCAAAAAACAAGTCTTAAAGTCAGGTGATTTGGTTAAAGTTGACATGTGTGTCAATTTAAATGGCGCGATCTCGGACTCTTGTTGGGCTTATGTAGTAGGTGCAAGCACACCGGAAGTTGACAATTTGATGGCGGTAACTAAAAAGGCTCTTTATCTTGGAATCGAGCAAGCACAGGTTGGCAATCGGACTGGGGATATTGGTTATGCCATACAAGCTTATGTAGAAGCACAAGGGTATAGCATCGTACGAGATTTTATTGCTCATGGCATTGGACCTAGTATCCATGAGGAACCTTTCTTTGCTCATTATGGGACACCTGGGAAAGGGGTTCGCCTGAGAGAGGGAATGGTCATCACGATTGAACCCATGGTGAATGTGGGTGATGGGCAAGTAAAGATGATGTCTAATGGATGGGAAGCAAGAACTCTAGATGGCAGTTTAAGTTGTCAATATGAGCATAGCTTGGCAATCACGAAAGATGGGCCGTTAATTCTAACATCTCAAGGAGAAGAAGGAACTTATTAAACGAAATATATGATTTACAAATCGGCATTAATGGATAAGGATTGAAAAGTATTTCTATTTTTTGGAGCATATCGATGAAAGATTGTCGGACGCGTAACCGACAGAAGTTAGATAAGTTGTTTGTTATCATAACATAAAAATTTTTATTGACAATGATGACAATCCGATTTTTGAATGTAGTGTGCAGCTGGTTGATATGATTATTTTGCAAAGATCCTTTTGGAGAAAATGAAGTAGATAAATCCAAAGTGAGTTGATTTATGTTATATTAGTGTGCATTTTGTTTAGTTCTTTCTGGATTAAATGTTGGGACATTAGCGGCAACCGGTGCTCCTTTCCTTTTACCCAATAAATCGCATGAAAAGAACGATTTTTCGTAATTTCATGCGATTTTTTCTAGGGACTTATGTCACAGCTCCTTTTCGCAATCAGTACGATTGGTAGATATGTTCCCGTCTACCGATAGCGCCAAAAACACCATGGATATGTTTCCGAGAACAGACATACTCAAATGACATCAATTCTGTCCTCTCAAGACATGTGGAGTGTGTTGTCTTGATGTCACGGGTGGAGAAATAGGGTCTATTCAAAGCATTGATAAATAAAGGATTTTCAAGATTGGAGGATTTCTACTTGTTGTTAGGTAGTGGCTTTTAACCTTGGAAATCCTTATTTTTGTTTGTTTGGGAAACATGTCGACCGTAAAAATGTGTGTAGGGTTGTGCAGATAGATTAGATAACTTCATGAGGTTGTGGAGATAGGATAGATGAAACATTTTGAAATGAAGGGTTATCCCTCTCTCTATATATTATAGATATACATCTCTTAATATTTAAGTTGAAAAAGTAATTACATTTAAAGTGTAAATAGTCATTCCTATATACTAGTTTTCTTGGTATAATAAAAAGAAAAAGCAGGTGTGGATATGGAAAGTGAAGATAAAGTGCAAAAACAGCCTATGGACTTTTATAATATGTCAGATTTTTTAAGAGGACAATCCTCGAAATTAATAACTAAATTATCTGATGAGGATAGGACAGCTTTCGTTTTAAAAAATGGAAAGCCTATTGCCGTTCTACTGTCTAATGAACGCTATGAAAGGCTTTTGAAATCGGGTATTGATATAACAGAATATTAAAGATGAGCGAGGTAAAATGAATGGCCGTGAAAAAATCAGAACTATATTCCCTGCTATGGGAAGCGTGTAATAAATTAAGAGGTGGCGTAGAGCCGTCAAGATACAAAGACTACGTACTTGTATTGTTGTTTTTTAAATATGTATCAGATAGATACAAGGGACAGCGATTTGCTGAGTTTACAGTAAGCGAAGGTGCATCATTTGATGACTTAATTGCTGCAAAGGGCAAGAGTGATGTCGGTGAACGAGTAGATAAGATTATCCAAAAGTTCCTAGAGGAAAACCGTCTTCAAGGTTCTCTTCCTGATGTTAGTTTTAATAACCCGGATGAATTGGGTTCTGGCAAGGAACTAGTTGATAAAGTTTCTGGACTTATTGCTATATTCCAAAATCCTGCTATTGACTTCAAAAGTAACAGAGCTAGTGGCGATGACATCATCGGAGATGCTTATGAGTACTTCATGATGAAATTTGCTCAAGAGTCTGGTAAGAGCAAGGGTCAATTCTATACGCCTAGTGAAGTGTCGCGTATCATTGCTAGACTTATTGGAATTGGTGATATCAAGCATGAAACTGGTAAGAAATGGACGCTTCATGATCCTGCTGCGGGTAGTGGTTCTCTACTAATCCGTGCAGCAGATGAAGCCCCTATGGATGAAAACGGTGACTCTATAGTTACAATATATGGTCAAGAAAAATATCCAGATACTGCAGGTTTAGCAAAGATGAACTTTATCCTACATAACAAAGGTACAGGAGAAATCAAGAGTGGTAATACGTTAGCAAACCCAGCATATACGGATGATTTCGGAGGGCTTAGAAAATTCGACTTTATTGTAATGAATCCACCCTTCTCAGATAAGGATTGGACTGATGGAATTAAACCATCAGAAGATAAATATAAAAGATTTGAAGGTTATGGCATTCCACCAGAGAAGAATGGTGATTATGCTTGGTTTTTGCACGTTTTAAAGGCCTTAGATAGTAATGGTAAGGCAGGAATTATTCTGCCCCATGGTGTGCTATTTAGAGGGAATATAGAAGAGACCATTAGAAAAGCAGTTCTTGATAAGCGCTACATCAAGGGCATAGTTGGTCTGCCCGCTAATTTATTTTACGGCACAGGTATTCCTGCTTGCATCATAATTATCGATAAAGAAAATGCCGATAATCGTGAAGGTATCTTTATGGTAGATGCAAGCCGTGGATTTAAGAAAGACGGTAACAAGAATCGCCTTCGTGAACAAGATATTGAGAAGATAGTACAAACATGCATAAATAAAGAAGAAATTAAGGGATATTCTCGTTTTGTTACCTATAAAGAAATCTTAGAAGAAAACGATGGTAACCTGAATGTCCCTCGATATATCCAAAAGATTGACGATACATTGCCGCAAAATATTGCATCTCATCTAAAGGGTGGAATTCCGGAAATTGATATTGATTCAATAGAAAAGCTATGGAAGATTTCGCCAAATTTAAAACAAGAAATATTTACCTGTGTTGATGAAAAGCATAACGTATATAACCTTGCTACGTCACCAAACGAGATAGAAACAGTTATCTCTGAAGATGAAAATGTAAAGAGTGCAAAGGAAAACGAGTGTGGCGAACTATTCGGGGCTTGGAGAAATGCAGTAAAAAATGTGCTACTAAACATCAATGCAGATACAAATCCAAAGGAGTTAATTCGTAACATTGGCCTTGAAATTCTGCACGATTTCGAATCAGCACAGCTTTTAGACAATTACGATGTGTACGATTTCTTGCTAAATTATTGGAATGAGAAAATGCAAGATGATGTGTATGTAATTAAGGCTAGTGGATATGAGGCTGGTCGTGAGATTGAATATGTATATGCTCAAAAGAAAGCAAAAGATGAAAGTGGAGAAGAAATAAAAGTTGACGATACTTCTAAAATGAAGTCGTTTGAAGGGGCGTTAATCTCAAGAGAGATTATCGAGAATGAGTATTTTGAAAAAGAGTTAATTGTTCTTAATGAGTTGATCGAAAAAGCAACCTTGCTTGAATCTGAACTAGATGAAGTGCGTGAAGAAGAATCCGGCGATGAAGGTTTGCTTGTAAATGCCCTAAATGAAAAAGGTGACAGCATTCCAAAGGCAAATCTTAATAAACGGATTAGGGAACTTGAAAGTAAAAAGACCTCACCTGTAATGAGCGATATTACAAAGTTGATTGAATTGTTAGATGAGGGCAATACAATTGAAATGGAGAAAATCGTTAAAGCTAACAGTGAGCTAAAGGGCTACGAACTTAGAAATAAGAATGGGTCATTTGGTAAGGCCAAGCTAAAAGCCGCATTAAAAGAGGCAAACGAAAAGGCGGTTATCCCTGAAATTTATGCAGATGAATATAACGCTCTGCTTGCATATCAAGCTAAGGTTTCGGAAAAAGAAGATGCTGACAAGGCTATCAAAGAGGCACAAAAGACACTTGATGAACTAGTGCTTGCTAAATATGGCGAGTTATCAATTGATGAGATTAAGCACTTGCTTTTTAATAAGAAGTGGATGGCAAGACTTGAAGGTGACATTGCTGATGCAATTGATCAAGTATTAAATGAATTAGCATCAAAAGTGGTGTTAATCGCAAAACGCTATGAGCATACTTTAGGTGAGATTGAAGAAAAGACAGCTCAGTCAAAGATTAAGGTAAAGTCTGCTCTGGAAAGGATGGGGTACATATGGTAGCTTATCCTAGAGATTGGAGTGAAAGCATTCTTGATGATGTCATTAAAATAAAAAGGGGTGCATCTCCTCGTCCAATAGAGAGCTATTTAACTTTCAGTTCATCAGGCGTAAACTGGATTAAAATTGGTGATGCCCCACAAGATGGGAAATATATTATTTCTACAGCTGAGAAAATAACAAAAGATGGGGCTAAGCGTTCGGTGCGGGTATGTCCAGGTGATTTTATTTTATCAAATTCAATGAGTTTTGGGAGACCTTACCTTTTAAAAATTGATGGGTGCATACATGACGGATGGTTAAGACTATACGATTTTCAAAATGCAGTCGATAAGGACTTTCTTTATTATCTTCTTTCGTCATCAAGCGTCAAGGGGCAATATGATTCTTTTGCTGCCGGAAGTGGAGTCCAAAATCTTAATAAAGAGGTTGTAAAAAAAGTACAAGTTCATTTACCCTTGCTTCCTGAACAACAAGGCATCGCCTCTGTTCTATCCGACTTCGATGAGCATATCAATAATCTAGCAAAGCTTATAGAAAAGAAAAAGGCTATCCGTGATGGTGCTTTGGAGGATTTGGTTAGTGGCAAAACTAGGGTTGATGGTTTTGACAAGGAATGGGAAACTGTTTCTTTTAACCAAGTGATTAAACCAAAAGCAAGAATTGGATGGCAAGGTTTAAAAAAGGAAGAGTATTTAAGAAGTGGATACAGCTATTTAATTGGGGGCACTGATTTCCATAATGGAAAGGTCAATCTGGAGAACATATCATACGTATCAAAAGAACGATACGATATGGATTCAAATATTCAAGTTGAGTCAAATAATGTACTGGTAACAAAAGATGGAACGATTGGTAAGGTAGCACTGGTTCCTAAATTGGATAAACCAGCAACTCTGAATAGCGGAGTTTTTGTTTTCAGAACAACGCCTAGCCTTCTTCCAACGTTTCTCTATAGAGTTTTGTTGTCCTCAATTTTTAAAGAGTTTATTAATACATTGTCCGCAGGTTCTACAATAAAGCATCTATATCAAAAAGATTTAAGTAATTTTGAGTTTAGAATGCCACAGGATATCAGAGAACAACAAGCCATCGCCTCTGTCTTAAAAGCTATGGATGAAGAAATCGAATCTCTCGAAGTAGAAAAAGAGAAGATAATGGGAATTAGAGAAGGTGCAATGGACGACCTATTAACAGGCCGTGTGCGTCTTACAGTATGAGGAGGTTAAGTTTATGTCTGTTGATTTAGAAAGAAAATTACAAAATAAAGTCCTCCACTGGTTAATAGATGAAGAAAAAGATGGTGGCTTAGGCTACACATATCTTGGCAACCTTGAAGATCAAGACAACACACCAGTTAAAGAGGATTTGCTAAAGAAGAATCTAGAAAAGCGCGGTTATACGAAAGAACAAATTTCAAAAGCAGTAAATGAACTTGCTACTAAGGCTAGCAATCAAGTGGATAGCCTATATCAAACCAATAAAGAGGTCTATTCCCTACTTCGTTACGGAAAGCAAGGCGTAAAGGACGATAATAAAAATCGTCAAACTGTGCATTATATCGACTGGGATAATGTAGAGAATAATGATTTTTATGTAGCTGAAGAAGTAAGCGTACTTTGTTTTAATCAGATAGAAAGAAAACGTCCTGATGTGGTGCTGTATATAAACGGCATCGCTCTTGGCGTATTTGAGTTAAAGCGTTCATGCGTGAGTATTGGCGAAGGTATTCGTCAAAATCTTACAAATCAAAAAAAAGAGTATATTCAACCTTTTTTTAGTACCGTTCAATTAATTTTTGCAGGTAATGAGGCAGAGGGGCTTAAGTACGGTACTATCGAAACGGCTGAAAAGTATTTTCTTAAATGGAAAGAAGATATCAAAGCCACCGATGACCTTTCTGTAACTATCAAGGATATTCAATCTAAAGAAAAGAATAAGCTAAGAGATGCTATAGTCTCTCTTTGTCAAAAAGAACGTTTTTTATCATTGATTTATGACTTCATTATCTTTGATGCTGGAGTGAAGAAAGTTACAAGACATAATCAATACTTTGCAAATATTGCTGCAAGAAAAAGGATTATTGAAAATGAGGGTGGTATCATTTGGAATACACAAGGTTCCGGTAAGTCATTGACAATGGTTTGGCTAGCTAAGTGGATTATTGAAAATGTGGCAGATAGCCGTGTAGTTATCATTACAGACCGTGACGAGCTTGATGACCAAATAGAGAGCCTATTTATTGATGTTAATGAGAAAGTTAAAAGAGCAAAGAGTTCCTCTGATTTAAGAGAAATACTAAATAAAAATGATGATTCTATCATATGCTCTTTAATTCATAAGTATGGACACAATGCAGGTAAACAATCCGATGTGGATCAGTATCGTAAAGAGTTATTAAAGGACTTGCCTGCTGACTTTAAGGCAAAAGGAAACATTATCGCCTTTATTGACGAATGCCACCGTACAAACTCGGGGAAATTACACGAGGCTGTTAAAGTATTGATGCCTGAAGCAGTACTTATCGGTTTTACAGGAACACCGCTACTTAAAAAGGACAAGAAAACCAGCCTTGAAACATTTGGATCGTATATTCACACTTATAAATTTGATGAGGGTGTTGAAGATGGTGTTGTTCTTGATTTGCGTTATGAGGCAAGAGATGTTGACCAAGATTTATCCAATAAGGAAAAGGTAGATTTGTGGTTTGATAATAAAACCTTTGGTCTTACTGAAAGAGCAAAGACACATTTAAAACAGAGTTGGACTTCAATCAATAAATTATATAGTTCAAGACAAAGACTTGAGAAAATTGCAGGGGATATTATCTTTGATATGAATTTAAAACCGCGCCTTAAAAATGAACGTGGAACGGCTATGCTTGTTGCCAACAGTATATACGAGGCTTGTAGATATTGGGATATCTTTACTAGCAATGGCTTTAATAAGTGTGCTGTTGTCACCTCTTACGAACCTTCAGCCGCAAGTGTTAGAACTGCTACCAGCGACTTAAATCAAGAGGGTGAAGAAGAATATAAGAAATCTATTTATGAGCGGATGCTTAGAGGTAAAAAACTATCCGAGTTCGAAAAAGAAGTAAAAGAACAATTCAAAAAAGAACCTGCTAAAATGAAGTTACTTATTGTGGTGGACAAACTATTAACAGGTTTTGATGCACCAAGTGCCACTTATCTATATATTGATAAATCTATGCGTGATCATGACTTGTTCCAAGCAATCTGTCGAGTTAATAGACCGGATGGTGAGGATAAAGACTATGGTTACATTGTAGATTATATGGATTTGTTCCGTAATGTACAGTTGGCAGTTGCTGATTATACAACTGAGGCTTTCGATAACTTTGATAAAGAAGATGTTGAAGGACTTATTAAGAATCGTTATGATGAAGCCAAATCTGAAATGGTAGGTGCAATTGCATCACTTAAAGATTTGCTGGAAAATGTAAATGATCCGAAAGAGGATACTGATTATATTGAATATTTCTGTGGTGAAAATAGTGAGGATGATGAGAGAATAGGTCGTAGGGATATTTTATACGCTCTTACTGCATCCCTAACTCGTTCCTTTGCAAATTGCTGTGATAAACTTGTGAGCAACTATGGTTATTCAGATAATCAAGTTAACCAGCTTAGAAGTGATATTTCTGGATATAACAAAATAAAAGAAATGATTAAACTTGCAAGTTGTGATTATATTGACTTGAAGCCTTATGAGGCAGATATGCGTTATATTCTGGACACCTACATTCGTGCCGACGATTCTAAGGTTGTAAGCGAACTTGCCAATATGCCATTGGTTGAGTTGCTATTAAATAATACAACTACAACACCAATAGATGCATTAGTAAAAGAACTTCCAGGAAGCGATAATGCTAAAGCGGAGATAATTGAAAATAATTTGCAACATGAAATTGTTAAGAAGATGTCATCAAATAAAGTCTACTATGGTAAGCTATCGGAAATGCTCCAAATAGTTATTGACCAAAGACGAATTGAGGCTATGAGTTATGAGGAGTATCTGCGTCAAGTGGTAGAACTAGCACAAGCGATTTTACATCCGGAAGAAAATTCTGATTATCCTGATGCTATTAAGAAAAGCCAAGCCAGAAGAGCTTTCTTTGATTACTTTGATAGAGATGAAAAACTGGCTATAAATAGTGATAATGCTATCCGTAATGCAATACGTCCTGATTGGAAGCGAAATTTCCAGAAACAACAAAATATAAGACTTGCTATATATCAAAATTTATTGGTATATGGTTATGACGAAGATGTAGCAACTGAAAAAACTAATGCCGTCTTCGAAATAGCTGAAAGACAGGGAGAATACGATGTGTAATGAAGTAATAATTGGCGGTATGCCAATAGAGATTATCAAAAAGCAAAATCTTAAAAATCTTTATATAAGGGTTAATCCCCCAGAAGGAAATGTAACTGTCAGCACTCCTAGTGATTATCCTGATGAAGAAATAAGGCTTTTTGTTCTAAAGAAAATGCCGGAGATTACCAAGGTGAGAGATAGGATGTTGTCACAACCACGTCAAACTGAACGTGAATATGTGTCTGGCGAATCACATTATTTATGGGGAAAGCCTTATCGTTTGCAGGTCGTTTATGAAGGAAACAAATACGAAATTACTAAACTACCAAATAAAATAATTTTAACTGCTCCCGAGAGATCGACCAAAGAATCAAGGGAGAGGGCTTTTAACGAATGGTACAGAGAAGAACTTAAACGAGTATTGAATGGTGTGGTTTCAAGGTGCGAGGCAAAGACAAATCTTTATGCTAATGAATACAAAATAAAAAATATGAGGACAAAATGGGGTACTTGTAATATTGATAAAAAAAGAATATGGATTAATTTGCAGCTTGCTAAAAAGCCAGTCGAATGTCTTGAGTATGTGGTTATACATGAACTAGTACACTTAATAGAAAAGAATCACACCCATAGATTTCATGCTCTTGTTGAGGAGTTCTACCCTACCTGGAAAGAGGCAAGAAAGCTATTAGCAGAGCTGCCTTTAGATTATATTGAAAAAGGGGAGTGGGTAGAGAATGAAGAGCAAAATAACATCTAGTGATATTTTTGATATTAATAAAAAATCGGGTGCATTGATACTTGGAAAGAATCGACTTGATGATTATGCAACCAAATTTCTAACAAAATATTGTAAGCAGGCATTGGTTGATCCAATGCCTCTTCCAGTTGAGGAGATTCTTCAGGATATGGGACTTACAGTACAAGAAGTTTCCTTATCTAGCAATTTAGATGTTTTTGGTTGCTGTTTGCTACTAGATGCACATATAGATGTTTATGACCATGAAACAAGGCAATATACATCAACTGCTTTTAATGCTGGAACTGTATTGATTGATCCATTATCTGAAGCTGTATATGGTGAAGGTTCGAAAAGAAACACACTAATCCATGAGGCACTGCATTGGGAAAAAGATAAAAGATATTTTGAAATCCTTGAGATAAAAAATAAAAACGCATCTGAAAAGCTATACCCTATTTTATGCCGTCAATCTGAGACTTTCTATACTCCGCCTGAGGGAAAGAACACAAAAGAAAATGAAGTAAGGTGGTTGGAATGGCAGGCACATAGATTAGCACCAAGAGTCCTTATGCCAAAAAACAGCTTTAAAAAGAAGGCACTGGAGTTTATTCAACAATATAAAGAGGCTGGAGAAAATGTTATATTATCGTGTGACACTTTGATTGAAGATTTAAGTATCTTCTTTAAAACGTCACGGTTATCAGTAAAATATAGATTGATTGAGGTTGGTCTTAAAGATACAATTTTAAGGTTTTCAGATTATGAAGATGTCTATGAAGAAATCAATAGCAATAAAGATTTTGTCAAATTAACTCCAGTAGAAGCGTTAAAGATTATTGACACAGATTCAGTTCTTAAAGGATGGATAAGCGATGGACGATTTGTTTATGCTGACGGGTACTTTGTTCTCGCTGACATCCAGTATGTAAAACAAAAAGATGGAGTACTTCATTTAACTGCTAAAGCAAAGAAAAATCTTGCTAAATGTGTTATTAATATTCGTGAGCAAAAGTTTACTACATATGAAAATGCCGATAAGGATTTTCTTGGTTATGCGGTACTTAGAAAAGTAGAAGGAATTGACAATAGACTTCTTACATTCCATCCAAAGTATCAGTCTTCTTTAATGTGTGAACCAGAAGAGGCTTACCAAGCATTTTATAAACAGTTAGCTTCTTATGATGAACAAGAAGAAATTGAACTTATGAAGATGATAGGAGACCCAACTAAATCACTGTGCGAGTGTTTATGGTTTTTGATGGAGAATAGAAAATGGAACTATCCTAAGCAATTTTACGAAGAGACAGGACTGCACATAAACTATCATGGTAAAATTAAGAAAAATAACTATAACAACATGACTACTAATGTTTTGATGGCGATTTGTGTAGGCATGAGATTAAGTTCTAGAATAACACAAAAGTTATTTGATAAATCAAATAACAAATTAGACTATTATTCTGATCCTGATAAAACCTATATTCGTATAATGGATACTATGCCAGGACTCTCGCTTGACGATTTCAATGGAGTCTTAGGACAGTTTGGAATACCTGAACTAGGTAGTGAAATAAAAATTTAAAAATTCATTAACTCGTTGAGTTGGTTTTGAACCCCGAAAGGGGTTCTTTTTTTTTGCCCAAAATTGAAAAACCCCCATATATAAGGAAACAAAAGCCAACTCGATGAGTTGGTCGCGGAATTTTGAAATCCTTTATGTTTATAAGTGTAAGGCACAGGTCTTACAAAAATTTAAATACGTCTAAAGCTGGCCAGCAGAAGACGGTGGATACATAAATGAATCGAAGATAGTCATTGAAGGGCTATTGGAAAAGTTTATGCTCCTCCGTTTTATTTCCTATGCACATTTTCGGGAAGTAACTCTGTTGGTCATTTTTTTCTAAGACTCATTAGTACTCCGCCGTCTTGCAAGACGGGAAAAGGAGAATCTAATGAGATTTTCAGTAAGGTATGAAGAAAAAATTCAAACAATCGAGCTTAATGATGAAGAAACCGAGCAAATGTGGGTTAGTCTGTCCCTTGTAGGTGAAGGACTTTCCAAATCAAATAAAGAGCGCTTAATTCAAGATGCTTTTAACGATAAGTATAACAAACCTGAGTACAATAACTGGCATAAATTTGACAGACACAGAGGGATGCCGAAAAAACCATTCCGTAAGGACAACGAATCAGAGGATGCAACGGATCATATGGACTATCTTCCCGATAACACCCATGAAGTGGCTCGGAATAAAAAGGAAGATTATGAATATTACTGTGAGATTATTCGTTCTATTCTTAAGCCGAAACATTCAGAACCTTTTATCGCTGTATATCTTGATGGCATGACAATGACAGAGTATGCAAAGCGGGAAGGTGTTAGCAAAAGTGCTATTTCACATCGTTTAGATACAGCTAAGAAGAATTTAAGAAAAGTTTTTCCAGATTCCTCAACTTTCCCCTCTTGTCACGGCTAATAGATAGAGGGCAGCACATAAACGCTCTCGGAAAGAGGTGAAGAACATGAAACACAACTTGAAAATCAGTGTTTCAAAAACTCCACAATCTGGCGGGATTGTTTCCTGTCGTAATGTCACCATAAGGGAGCGTTTCCTTCGTTTCTTACTTGGTGATAAGCAGAAACTGACTATCCTTGTTCCGGGTGACACCGTTCAGGAACTCTCCATCAGTGAGATTAAGGAGGGAGGATTAAACCATGAGCAAAATCAAACTACTTCTTGATGTGGTTTCTGATATGCGTTCTTTGGCGGACAGTATACAAGCGGTTGCTGATGTAATGGCCGGCAATGAACCTGTGGAAACAAAAGAACCGACTACAATCGTAAAAGAATCTGCGCCAAAGAAAAAGGAAATCACTCTGGAGGAAGTCAGAGCAAAACTTGCTGAAAAAAGTCAGGTTGGCCTTACTGCCCAAGTGAGGGAAATCATCCAAAAATACGGTGGCTCTAAATTAAGCGAAGTTGACCCAAAACATTATGCAGATATGTTGAAAGATGCGGAGGTACTAGGGAATGAGTGATCATGCAGTACTTTCCGCATCAGGGTCCCACAGGTGGCTTAATTGCCTACCATCTGCAAGATTGGAACTGGAATTTGAAAATAGCGAATCCAATGCGGCTGCTGAAGGCACTGCCGCCCACGCTCTCTGTGAACATAAACTAAAAAAAGCACTTCACATGAGAAGTAAGCGCCCTGTCTCGGCTTATAACACCGATGAGATGGAAGAACACAGCGATGCCTATGTGGAATTTGTAATGGAGCAGCTTGAACTGGCAAGGCAGAGCTGTACGGACCCATTAATACTTATTGAACAACGTCTTGATTTTTCCTGCTATGTACCGCAGGGGTTCGGAACTGGTGACTGCATCATTATTGGAGATAAAAAGCTTCATATTATCGATTTTAAGTATGGCATGGGTGTGTTAGTAGATGCAGTGGAAAACCCGCAGATGAAATTATATGCCCTTGGTGCTTTGGAAATCTACGATAGCCTGTATGATATCGAGGAGGTTTCCATGACCATCTTCCAACCCCGCAGGGAAAATGTCAGCACATGGACAATCCCGGTAAAGGAATTAAAAGACTGGGCAGAAAATGAACTGAAGCCAAAGGCGAAAAAGGCCTATGAAGGCGAAGGTGACTATCTTCCAGGTGAATGGTGTACTTTCTGTCGAGCGGCTGTTAAATGCCGTGCAAGAGCAGAAGAAAAGCTGAAATTAGCACAGATGGAATTTAAACTGCCACCCCTGCTTACGGATTCTGAAATTGAGGAAGTTCTCTCTAAATTGTCCGATCTTACAAAATGGGCAAATGAAATCATTGCTTATGCCACGGATGCTGCCGTTAATCACGGGAAAGAATGGCATGGTTTTAAGGTAGTCGAGGGCAGATCAGTTCGGAAATATAAGGACGAAGGGGCTGTGGCTGAAGCGGCCAAGGCAAATGGATATAAGGACATCTACCGTCAGAGTCTCATAACCCTTACAGAAATGCAGAAGCTGATGGGCAAAAAGAAATTTGAGCAAATTCTTGGTGGTCTCATACATAAACCACCGGGCAAGCCAACGCTAGTTCCAAATTCGGACAAGCGGCCAGCTATGAATATATCAAACGTAAAAAATGAATTTAACGAAATAACGGAGGAATTGGAATATGAATAATCAAAACAGAACTAAGGTTGTTACAAGCGTCAACACACGTCTTAGCTACTTTCACGGCTGGGAGCCCGTATCCATCAATGGCGGAGCGGAAAAGTACAGCGTATCCGTATTGATTCCCAAAACAGATAAGGAAACCATCAATGCTATCAATGCAGCAGTAGATGCAGCCATTGAAGAGGGCCTTGCAAAGTTTGGTGGTAAAAAGCCGAATAAGGCTGCTATCAAACTGCCACTTCGTGATGGGGACGTAGAACGTGATGACGAGGCTTACAAAGGACATTACTTTGTAAATGCCAACAGCAAGACTCCACCCCAAATAGTAGATAAAGCAGTCAGACCTATCTTGGATCGTAACGAGGTTTACAGTGGTTGTTATGCAAGAGTATCCCTAAATTTCTATGCTTTTAACTCTAATGGCAATAAGGGTGTAGCATGTGGACTTGGCAACATCCAGAAGATAAGCGATGGAGAGCCTTTAGGCGGAAGAACCAATGCAGCTGATGACTTCACAACTATTGAAGATGATGATTTTCTAGCATAAAGAATAAATACAGACGAGGTGGTGGAGGTTGTTCTTCTGCCACCTCGTTTGCATTGGAAAGAGGGGTAATACATGAATTCTATTTCTATTGATATTGAAACATTTAGTAGTGCCAATCTTCAAAAGTCTGGAGTTTACCGTTATGCCGAGAGTGATGATTTTGAAATTCTACTATTTGGCTATTCGGTGGACGGTGGCGAAGTACAAGTTGTTGACCTTGTCAGCGGGGAGGAAATACCAGATGAAATTATAAATGCACTTATGGATAATTCCGTTACTAAGTGGGCTTTCAATGCAATGTTTGAGCGTGTGTGTCTATCAAAATGGCTTAACCTTGAAGATTATCTTGACCCTGCATCCTGGAAATGTTCCATGATATGGTCAGCATATATGGGACTACCTCTTTCTTTGGAGGGAGTCGGTGCAGTTCTAGGTTTAGAAAAACAAAAATTGACTGAGGGTAAAGACCTTATTAAATATTTCTGTACACCTTGCTCCCCTACAAAATCTAATGGTGGTCGAGTTCGTAATTTACCAGAACACGACATGGATAAATGGGAGCGGTTTAAAGTGTATAACATTCGCGATGTGGAATCCGAGATGTCTATACAACAGAGATTATCCAAGTTTCAAGTACCAGAGAATATCTGGGAGGAATATCATCTCGACCAGGAAATCAATGATCGTGGCATTGCCATTGACATTGCTTTCGTAAAACAGGCTGTTGTGATGGATGAACATTCCCGTAAAAAGCTAACGGCTTTAATGCAGGATATAACTAATTTAGAGAATCCGAACTCTGTACAACAAATGAAAGACTGGCTTGCCGATAACGGGCTAGAAACAGATACCCTTGGTAAAAAAGCGGTTGCTGAGATGTTAAAGACAGCACCTGAACCACTAGGCACTGTTTTGGAACTTCGGCAACAACTTGCAAAATCATCGGTGAAAAAATACACAGCAATGGAGAATGCGGTATGTAGTGACGGTCGTGCAAGAGGAATGTTTCAGTTTTACGGAGCCAACAGAACCGGCAGATTCTCTGGCAGGCTGATTCAGTTGCAAAATCTACCCCAAAACCATATGTCCGATTTGGAACAGGCTCGTGCTTTAGTTCGAAGCGGAAACTTTGATGCTCTTACTTTACTATATGATTCAATCCCAGAGGTACTGTCGGAGCTTATCCGTACTGCTTTTATACCACGAGAAGGTATGAAGTTCATTGTGGCAGATTTTTCAGCGATTGAGGCTCGCGTCATTGCTTGGCTTGCAGGTGAAAAATGGAGATTAGATGTATTCCAAAACGGCGGTGACATCTACTGTGCCAGTGCCTCTCAGATGTTTAATGTACCTGTTGAAAAGCATGGTGTAAACGGGCACCTTCGTCAAAAAGGGAAAATTGCTGAACTTGCTCTCGGTTACGGAGGATCTATTGGAGCATTAAAATCAATGGGTGCTTTAGAGATGGGAATTGAAGAAGAGGAACTTCAGCCTCTTGTAACGGCTTGGAGACAGTCCAATCCCAATATCACAAAATTGTGGTGGGATGTTGACCGTGCAGTAAAAACTTGTGTTAAGCAAAAAACTCCCACAGCGACACACGGCATTAAATTTATATATCAAAGTGGAATGCTCTTCATTGTCCTTCCTTCTGGTAGACGGCTTGCCTATGTGAAACCCCGTATGGGAGAGAACGTGTTCGGCGGTGAGTCGGTTACTTATGAAGGTGTCGGTGGGACGAAGAAATGGGAAAGAATCGAAAGCTATGGACCCAAATTTGTAGAGAATATTGTTCAGGCAATCAGTCGTGACATTTTGTGTCATGCCATGCAGACATTAAAGAATTGTTCCATTGTGGCTCATGTACACGATGAAATTATCATCGATGCGGATATGGGAATGTCACTTTCCGCTATTTGTGAACAGATGGCTAGGACACCAACATGGGCAAATGGCCTGTTACTTAGTGCTGATGGCTATGAGTGTCTGTTTTATCAAAAAGATTAAATTAATTGGTAATCGGATAATCGTGTGGGAGGAGGTTAAAAGACCTTCAATTTTTAAATAATGAAAACAGGATAGCACTTATTTTATGACCGGCACGTGCTATCTTGTTTGTTTAATAAACGCTCCATTTTTGTGGAATAAAGGGTTAAAATTCGAATCTTGAAGAAATATAGTGAAAGAACCGATTTTGACTCCTCTCTCTATAAAGTTAATAATAAATCAAGGGGTAAGACTAAATCTATTAAAAACACATGGGACAATAATTGATACATCGACCGATTAGCTTAATTGATTTTATTGCAGAGTGTCTCTAAATGATAACGAATAACTTCCTTCACCTTTTCTGGAGAGTATACATCAGGTCTTAATAAAGCATGAATCGACAATCCCTCTATTAATGCCGTTAACCTACTCTTTTCTAATTCTGCATTCATTGAATCTGATAATACGCCTTTTAGAGCTAAAATTTCAATCATTGAATTTGCTAATTCATATGTACCGTCCGTCATTTCATCTTTTTTGTCCTTTATTGTATCACTTGTAAGTGAACGTAATGCAAGAATCCACCAAACACTCGTTTCAATTTTCTTTTCTTCATCTATTGGTACTAGCTCTAATAAAACTTCTTCTACTGCCTGCACTGGGTTTTCTGACCATTCTATATTTTGAGAACGTTTTTTCCCTTCTTCTAAGTAGTAATTCATAATAAATAATAACATTTCATCTTGAGTTGAAAAATAATGTCTTAACGCACCAGAAGACATCCCTGCCTCAGCTGCAACTCTTCGTATAGACGCTTTCTCAACCCCTTCTTTCCCAATAATATTCCATGCAGCCTCAGCAATTTGTTTGCGCTTTTCATCATGATCAACAATTTTTGGCATTATAAAAATCACTTCCTTTATTTAGCACAGTGTGTTATTATCTTTTTATAGCACGATGTGTTAAATAGATAATACCACAACATTTAAAGGAGGACTAGTTTGTTTGATCGAAACTATTGAAGCATTGATGCCTTCTTCATCATTAGACATTTCTTCAGCATTAATGATTATTTTTTTGTGTGCTTTAATTGATATTTTAAGTCCCGGTGTACTGACTGTAACAGCCTATTTATTACTGACACAACCGAATCAGTTATCTTCTCGTTTATTTGTGTTTTTATTCATCACGCAGTTAGGCTATTTCATCACGGGTTTATTACTCTACTTTGGTGGAAATTCATTATTGAAGAGAATAGAACAATTGTCTCAGTTTGACTTTATCAATTGGTTTTATATCCTACTTGGAGCAGTTCTTGTTCTTATAAGCTTCAGTAAACCAAAAGAGACTACAAAAAAACGTTTAATTTCATTTATCCCCAATAATACAACTATTAAAGGGATGATTATATTAGGGATCATTGTTTTCCTAATTGAATTTGTAACGGCACTGCCTTACTTCTATTCAATCTTTTTAATGTATCATCAAACAATTGAGACTACACCTGCTATCTTAATAATTATTGGATACAATCTAGTAATGGTGCTTCCTTCTCTATTACTATTAGGGGTTAATATTATATTTAAAGAAAGGTTGCAACAAATTCTTGTTAAAATGAGGTCAAAATTAAATGAAGCTCCAATCTCTTCACTCTTGGTAGCGATAGGAGTCATAGGTGCAGTTTTTTTTAATATCGGTCTTAGAGGCATATTAAATTAGAAAAAATATTAAAGAGGTGTTCATCATGAAAGAAATTATCAGTGGACTCAGCCTACTTTTTATTATTCAGGGAGTAGGAGGATTAATCAATCATTTGACTAATGGAGGAAAAAGTTGGTTTTTAGTAAATTATATTGATGCGTTTCAAGGGTTGGAAATCGTTTTGGACATTGTATTTATTGCAGTTGGTGGGATCATAGCTTTAGCCACTCGTAAAATAACATCAAGTAAAAGCGATAAGTGAACGATGCAAAAATAAAAAATACAGAGTGAGAATTTCTCGCTCTGTATTTTTTATTTTAATTGATTCTCCTCAGACTCTACCAACCTTACTCATCCAGGTCATAGATAAAATATGATACCAAAATGATTGTTTTCCTCTTCTCTTATTAGCTCCAAATCCTATAGGCCTATTACAGTTTACGTTACCATTTTTTGTTCATCAATCTAGTCCGTTTGTAAAAGTAGAAAATTACTGAATCAGCTTTTAAATCTATTTTACATACACAAATTTCGAACAAAAATCCGGATGTATAATTTATTTTTTCAAAATCCTCAACAATTATTACCTCCTGTGGCTATTAGGTAGAGGGGTTTCCTCTCTGACTATATTGCAGGAGGTAATTCGTATGGACGAATTAGTAAAAATCAATTATGAAAATCAACGACCAACCGTACTCGGTCGTGATTTACATGAAGCCTTGGAAGTAAAGACCGCTTATAAAGATTGGTTTCCAAGAATGTGTGAGTACGGATTTGAGGAAGGATCAGACTTTAGCTCATTTTTGAGCGAAAGTACTGGAGGCAGACCAAGCATTGACCATCAGTTAACAATTGACATGGCAAAAGAGCTATGCATGATACAGCGTACTCCAAAAGGGAAAGAGTGTCGCCAATACTTTCTTGAAATAGAAAGAAGATGGAATTCCCCAGAAGCAATCATGGCAAGGGCACTTCAGATTGCTAATCAACAGCTAACTCAAGTAAGGAAACAAAATAAAGTGCTTGAAGGTACGATTGCCGTTCAGAATCAGCAAATTGCAGAAATGAAACCGAAAGTCTCCTATTACGATGTAGTTTTAAATTGCAAAGACCTCATTTCCACCTCAGCAATTGCCAAAGATTACGGCAAGTCAGCTATTTGGATGAATCGCTATCTTAATAAAAAGGGTGTCCAGTTTAAACAAGGCGGCATCTGGCTTTTATATCAGAAGTATGCGGAAAAAGGCTACACCAGCACCAAGACACATAGCTATCTTGGCAGTAACGGCCAGCAACATACAAAGGTCCATACATACTGGACTCAAAAAGGCAGACTCTTCATTTACGAACTGATGAAGGCAGACGGTATTTTGCCACAGATAGAAATGGAGGGTGTGTAATGGGAATCAACAAATTCAATCATGAAGGATACCATGATCCAACTCCCCATGAAGCACTGACCAACATAATGAAAAAGGAAAAGGCAGAGAAAAAATCTGCCTTTAAGCCGCTTGTATATATCTGTTCTCCCTATTCCGGTGATGTAGAAGGAAACATTAAAAAGGCTCGCAGTTTTTGCAGGTTTGCTCTAGACCAAAACTGTATCCCGATTGCTCCCCATCTTATGTTTCCTCAGTTTATGGATGATGAAAACCCAGAGGAACGGGAGCTTGCCATATTTATGGACATCGTGCTTATGGGCAAATGCTCCGAGGTGTGGGTGCTGGGCAATACCATCTCAACCGGTATGGCGAGGGAAATTGAAGTAGCCAAGAAACGCAGACAAACGGTCAGATATTTTAGTCCGGAGCATGAGGAGGTTGAAAGCTTATGAAAATTGCAGTGGGCAATAGCCGGATGGATAGAAAATGGAAAAACAAAGATATCTCCTGGGAGGATTTTTGCTCCCGTGTAAAGACGACGCAACGCACCACGGAAACAGTAGAAGAATATCGGAAGTTAAAAAGAGGTCAACAAGATGATATCAAGGATGTAGGCGGCTTTGTCGGAGGACATTTAAAAGAAGGAAGGCGAAAGAAGGGCAATGTTCTGTGTCGTTCTTTGCTCACCCTTGATATGGATTACGGTAGACCAGATATTTGGGAGCAAATCAGTATGCTTTTTGATTTCAAATGTTGCGTTTACTCCACCCATAAGCACACACCGGAAAATCCAAGACTCAGGCTTATTGTTCCCCTTGCTCGTGAGATCAGCGAAGAAGAATATGCAGCTGTTGGACGTATGGTGGCAAAAGAAATCGGTATTGACCTTTTCGATGATACGACATATGAAGCCCATCGCCTTATGTATTGGCCATCCACTTCCTCTAACGGTCAATTTGTCTACGAAGAGCAGGATGGAGCATTACTTGACCCAGATATTTATCTTTCAAAATATGAAAACTGGCGAGATACAACAACTTGGCCCGTATCAAGCAGGCAGTCTGAAGTTATTAATCGCAGTCTTAAAGAACAAGCAGATCCTCTTTTAAAGGAAGGTGTGGTAGGAACTTTCTGTCGCGCCTATTCCGTTCGTGAAGCAATAGAGAAATTCTTAGGTACAGTTTATGAAGCATCTGCTATGGAAGGGCGCTATGACTATATTCCAGCTGACAGTAGTGCGGGTGTAATAATTTATGATGATAAATTCGCTTACAGCCACCATGCCACCGACCCAGCAAGCGGCCTGCTCCTCAATGCTTTTGATCTCGTTCGTATTCATAAATTCGGCTCTTTAGATGATAGAGCTTCCACTACTACGGCTCCTGGCAGGATGCCGTCTTTTGGTGCGCCCAGCATGGGTGCAGTCTATAGGGTGAAAGTCCCGAACTGTGAAGGCAGAAGTAGCAGTAGCTAAACGCAAGGGTGTCTGTGGTGACGCAGAATCTGAAGGAAGCGGGCGGCAAATCTCCGGTCTGAGGGACACGAACTTCATATAAGGCTAGGTATCATTGGATGAGTTTGCCAAACAAAACGAAGTCCTTTCTGCCAAAGATGATACAGAGTAAATGAAGCAGATAGATGGGGAGAAAGACTGTACTCTTACCTGGGGAGGTCTGGCTGAAATGCCGAGCACACTCGGTAACTTACTTTGTGAAGGGTAATTGAACAGCCAGAAGTCAGCAGAGGTCATAGTACCTGACTAGCTTAAGATGGTTAGGGAAGGACTGAACATTTAAGGAGAATATACACTAGGCGTTCATTGTTTATGATGATACAGACAATCCAATTGGACTTACTTAAAGGAGGAAGTGGTGAATTCCACAGGGGACTTTAAGAGGGTGGAATAAACAATGGCACAAATAGCACGTATATTCACGTGAAAGGATGTATCGAAATGATGGAACGAATACTGTCACGGGACAATCTACTTTCGGCATTGAAACGTGTCGAAAAGAATAAGGGTAGCCATGGAGTAGATGAAATGCCTGTAAAATCCCTACGAGCGCATATTCTACAAAATTGGCAAGAAATCCGAAATTCAATAAAGGACGGAACCTATGAGCCTATGCCAGTCAGACGAGTCGAAATCCCGAAACCAAATGGCGGCGTTCGTTTATTAGGTATTCCTACCGTGACAGACCGTTTTGTCCAACAAGCGATTGCCCAAATATTAACCCCAATCTATGACCCAACCTTTTCCGAACATAGCTATGGGTTTAGACCCAGAAGAAGGGCACATGATGCCGTTAGGGAAGCAAGGCAATATATAGAAGAGGGCTACAGATGGGTAATAGATATGGACTTAGAAAAGTTCTTCGACAAGGTAAATCACGATATGCTTATGGGACTCCTAGCAAAAAGAGTCAAGGATAAGACGATTCTAAAGTTAATTAGAAAATACTTAGAGTCGGGGATTATGATAAACGGTGTGGAAACTATCAGCGAAGAAGGTGTTCCTCAGGGTGGACCATTAAGTCCACTACTTTCCAATATCATGTTAGATGAATTAGATAAGGAACTAGAGGAAAGAGGACACAAATTTGTCCGCTACGCAGATGATTGTAATATTTACGTAAAAACCAAGAAGGCAGGTTTACGCGTCAAGAGTTCTATCACTACTTTCATTGAAAAGAAGCTTAAACTAAAAGTAAATGAAGAGAAAAGTGCGGTGGACAGACCGTGGAAACGAAAGTTTCTTGGATTCAGCTTCACATCAAACCGTAATCCAAAAATCCGTATCGCAAAAGAAAGTATAAAGAGAGCTAAAAGTAGAATAAAAGAACTAACATCAAGGTCAAAACCCATTCCATTGGAATTGCGTATTGAGAAACTAAATGAATACCTTGTTGGTTGGTGCGGATATTTTGCGCTGGCAGACACGCCAACTCCCTTTAAACAACTGGATGAACATATTCGAAGAAGACTCCGAATGTGCCTTTGGAAACAATGGAAACTACCCAAAACAAAAATTAAAAGGCTCATATCCCTTGGCGTTCCAAGAGAGAAGGCCCATGAATGGGGAAATTCTCGTAAGAAATATTGGCGCATTTCGAATAGTCCTATCTTACACACAACACTAAATCTAAAGTTTTGGAGAAATCAAAAGCTTAAAAGTCTGTTAGATAGATACAACCATTTGCGTCATACTTAAGTGAACCGCCGTATACCGAACGGTACGTACGGTGGTGTGAGAGGTCGGGGGTTAGTCACCCCCTCCTACTCGATTGCGCCCGGCATGGGTGTAGTCTCTAGGGTGAAAGTCCCGAACTGTGAAGGCAGAAGTAGCAGTTAGCTTAACGCAAGGGTGTCCGTGGTGACGCGGAATCTGAAGGAAGCGAGCGGCAAACTTCCGGTCTGAGGAACACGAACTTCATACAAGGCTAGGTATCATTGGATGAGTTTGCAATACAAAACAAAGTCCTTTCTGCCGAAGGTGATACAAAGTAAATGAAGCAGATAGATGGAAGGAAAGATTGCACTCTTACCCGGGGAGGTCTGGTTGATACGCCAAGTACACTTGGTAACCTATCTAGTAATGGATAGCTGAACAATCAGAAGTCAGCCGAAGTCGTAGTACTTGGTTTGCTCGAGAGAATCAAGGAAGGACTGAACCATTTTAGGAGAACAAACACTCGGCAAACGGTTCTTTATGTATGAAAGCAGAAAATTCTTACGGAACCTACCTGAAAGGAAGAAATGGTGAATTCCATGGGGGACTTCGGGAGGGCTTAGTAAAGAACCCACTTAATGAGAATGTATTGTTCACGTAGAAAGGATAAATCTCAATGTTAATGGAACGAATGCTGTCACGGGAAAATCTTTTATTGGCATTAAAGCGAGTAGAAAAGAACAAAGGAAGTCATGGAGTAGACAATATGTCCGTAAAAGACCTACGAAGACATATTCTCGAAACGTGGGATACACTTAAAACATCCTTAATGGAGGGTACTTATCAACCTTCTCCTGTCCGTCGGGTTGAAATCCCAAAACCGAACGGTGGAGTAAGGTTATTAGGTATCCCAACCGTGACAGACCGTTTCATCCAACAGGCGATTACTCAGATTTTAACCCCTATCTTCGACCCGACTTTTTCAACACAGAGCTATGGTTTTCGACCAAACAAACGAGGTCATGACGGTGTTAGACAAGCGAAGAAATATATCGAAGAGGGATACCGATGGGTAGTCGACATGGACTTGGAGAAATTCTTTGATAAAGTCAATCATGATAGATTAATGCGGACTCTATCCAAAAGGATTCAAGACAGAACGCTCCTATCACTAATTCGGAAGTATCTACAGTCTGGCATTATGATTAATGGAGTCATAACGAAATCCGAGGAGGGTACGCCCCAAGGTGGACCATTAAGTCCTTTACTCTCCAATATCGTTCTAGATGAACTAGACAAAGAGTTAGAAAAGAGAGGGCACAAGTTTGTCCGATACGCAGATGATTGTAATATCTACGTAAAATCGAGAAGAGCCGGAGAGCGAGTAATGGACTCGATTACTACTTTCATTGAATTTACTCTAAAACTAAAGGTGAATCGAGAAAAGTCAGCTGTAGACAGACCTTGGAAAAGAAAGTTTTTAGGTTTTAGCTTCACATTTCATAAGAAACCGAAGGTGCGGATGTCAAACCAAAGTATTCAACGTGTCAAGAAACGGATACGAGAATTAACTTCAAGGTCAAAACCAATTCCAATGGATTATAGAATAGAGAAGCTGAATCAATATTTGATTGGCTGGTGCGGATATTATGCATTAGCAGATACACCCACTATTTTCAAAGAATTAGACGAATGGATTAGAAGGCGTCTCAGAATGTGCCAATGGAAAGAATGGAAGAAACCAAAAACCAAAGTAAGAAAACTCATTGGATTAGGGATTCCAAAAGAGAAGGCATACGAATGGGGAAACTCTAGAAAGAAATATTGGAGAATAGCCAGAAGCCCAATCCTACAGAAAACCCTCACAAACTCCTATTGGGAGATGCGAGGGCTGAAGAGTCTTTATGTGAGATATTCTCAACTACGTCAGACATAAATGGAACCGCCGTATACGGAACCGTACGTACGGTGGTGTGAGAGGTCGGGGGTTAGTCACCTCCTCCTACTCGATTAGGAAAACCCTAATACGCTTTTGTAGGATTGGCAAACCATTCTGCAATTTTATCCGCAATTACTTGGTCTTGGGCACCTTGAAGTAACAATTGAACAACATGATCGGGCAATGGTTTTGTCATGGAATTCGTTTACTTCTTTTCATATTGTTTTATTCGCTTCCAATAAGTCTCTCCTAGTTTTATTTCTCATTTAGAATTTTTGTGTTCCATAAGGGTTTCAAACAATTGTTCAGCTCAATATGAAGATAGGTTACAACCTTGACCTGCAATGGAATCGTTTTTTAAAAAAACACTATCTCCGCAGCCAACGAAAAGTTATTTTTATCAAGCAATACTGCTCCGAATAACGGGTGTAATAGCAGTTTGAAGAAAGCTATTTTCATCATCCAAAGCAAACTGTTCTTTATCGATTCTTCCGATTCTGGAAAACTGTTAAACTGTACTTTTCTTCTTAGAGGTAAAACTCTTCTGCCTATTTTATGCCTTTTCAATCCCCTCTTCCTATTTAGAAATTTGGTATTCCAATCGGAAAATTATCCTAGAATTCAATATAATTTTAACCCTTTTATTTAAGTAAGCCGGATGAGTTATTTGTCTACTTGAAAAATACAATTGAACTTTTTTACAGAATAATATTATAATTGAATAATAATTCAGATGAATAGATAGGCACAACAAGGGGGAAACAAAGTGGAAAAGGAAGAATTAAAGAGAGGCTTAAAATCGAGACATATTCAGATGATTGCGTTGGGTGGTACCATTGGTGTTGGTTTATTTATGGGTTCAGCAAGTACCATTCAATGGACGGGTCCATCTGTACTGCTTGCGTATATGCTGGCAGGAATTTTTATCTTTTTTATTATGAGGGCAATGGGAGAAATGTTATATGTGGAGCCAAGCACAGGTTCCTTCGCAACATTTGGTTATAAGTATATCCATCCGCTGGCAGGGTACTTAACGGCATGGAGCAACTGGTTTCAATGGGTAATTGTCGGTATGTCGGAAATTATTGCGGTTGGGACATACATGCAGTATTGGTTCCCTCATCTGCCCGCTTGGATTCCTGGGTTAGTTGCTTTTGTAATCCTTGGGGCAGCCAACCTTATTTCGGTTAAATCATTTGGTGAGTTTGAATTTTGGTTTTCTTTAATAAAAATCGTCACTATTTTAGTTATGATTGTTGCGGGGGTTGGACTCATTTTCTTCGGATTTGGCAATGGAGGAACCCCAACTGGGCTCGCAAATCTTTGGAAACATGGCGGCTTCTTTACAGGCGGCTGGTCAGGATTTTTCTTTGCTCTGTCACTTGTTATGGGGGCGTATCAGGGCGTTGAATTAATCGGGATTACAGCCGGAGAAGCAAAAGATCCACAAAAAACGTTAACAAAAGCGACCCAAAGCATTATTTGGCGGATTTTAATTTTTTATATCGGGGCCATCTTTGTGATTGTGACAGTTTATCCATGGAACCAGCTGAATTCAATTGGCAGTCCTTTCGTTGCCACATTTGCAAAGTTTGGAATTACTGCGGCAGCCGGTATTATTAACTTTGTTGTCATCACTTCGGCAATGTCCGGATGTAACAGCGGGATTTATAGTGCAGGCCGGATGCTTTACACATTGGGCGTAAATGGACAAGCACCAAAAATCTTTACAAAACTTTCTTCAAATGGAGTGCCCCTTTTAAGTACGATTGGTGTACTGATTGGTTTAGCAGTGGGAATTATTTTAAGTTATATTGCACCTAAAAATTTATTCGTCTACGTATATAGTGCCAGTGTACTTCCAGGGATGATTCCGTGGTTTGTTATTCTGATTAGCCAGATTCAATTCAGAAAAGCAAAAGGTGATAAAATGGCAAATCATCCATTTAAAATGCCTTTTACCCCAATTTCTAACTATCTGACTATCGTTTTTCTGGTTCTAGTATTAATAGCTATGTTGTTTAATAAAGATACCCGTGTATCGCTTATTGTGGGGATTGTTTTTCTGGCACTGGTTTCCATCAGTTATTACGCCTTTGGCATCGGAAAGCGTGTAGTAGGGAACGATTGAAACTAAAAAGGTCTTTTTTTAAATATCAATATTCTTACCGGGTACTTTCCTACAAAAACTGATTAGGGTTTATTTCGCTAAACCGTATTATAAGTAATTAAAGTTTTTAACAATTTTATAACAACAAGAAAAGCCTGTCCCTTCCAATAAACACGGTGGGGACAGTTTTTTTATTTAGTCTTTTTAAACCACAGGCTCTGCCTGTGTGCAAACGAAACTTGTAGAGTTGTATCAGAAAAAAACTCCAATCGTTATAATAGAAGATGGCCGTCAAACCAACTTCAAATAACGAGAGGAGTCCTGCTCATGTCGAGCGACAATAGTTTATCACATACAAGGTGGAATTGTAAGTACCAAATCGTATTTATTCCAAAGTATAGAAGAAAGATTGTGTACGGGAAATTAAGAAGAGATATAGGTGCCATATTAAGAAGATTGTGTGATATGAAGGATGTAGAAATTATCGAAGCGCATGCAATGCCAGACCATATACACATGTTAGTTAAAATCCCCCCAAAAATGTCCGTATCGTATTTTATGGGATATTTAAAAGGTAAAAGCTCTTTAATGATCCACGATAGGCATGCAAACTTAAAATATAATCATGGCAATCGTACATTCTGGGCAAAAGGCTATTATGTAAGTACGGTTGACTTAAACGAAAAGACAATAGCAAAATATATTCGAGAGCAAGAAGCAGAGGATCGTTTGCGAGACAACATGACCAAACGAGAATATGTTGATCCATTCAAAGATAAATAGGAAAGTAAACGGTTGACGGTCAATTCAGAGGTCCCTTTAGGGGCTTCGTTGGTAAAGTGCTCTTATAGGGCGAAACTAAAACCGCCGGTTCTACCGGCGGATACTTACTTAACAGTAACCAAAGATGGATATAATCAAAACTTCGTAAAACATTAATTGGGAAAATTGCTGGAAATACTCTAAGAAAAATAAATAATAGGTATGGGATTGTCACTAGTTCCAACTCTTTAAGTATAAGAGGATGTTGTTCAATGAAAAAAATCATTCCATTGTCATTTTAACTATAATAGAGAAATGGCAGAAAAAATGGACAATTAAGTTTGAACTGAACTTAAAACAGTGATTGTAACCGCCCGTATTTTATCGAATTTATTGGCAATATTCGGAGGAGTGACAACACTTTTCTAAAAAGTATTTGTCAAAATATTAGATAAACTATTGTTGACAAAATTAGGATTTCTTTTAAACTAAAAGTAGTTCCATCCCCAATAACTTCGACTAACAAAAATACTCATTTTTCCGTCCTTACTTATACCTGCTTCATGAAAACACTTCTTTTACTCTAACAAAAACTTTTCCTTCTCAGATTAATTTCCTTAAAAAAAACTAATTAATCCAAAAAATTTATTTAATATAGGAGATGATATTTCTGTGGCATCGATTATTTATGCGACAAAATGCCCGTGTTGTGGACGCTCAGCAATAGAGGATTATTATTACAAAACGGATGAACAATATACCTCTTGCATGCGTTGTGGTTATAATTATTCAAAAACAATTGAAAAATGTACGACTGAATGCCTTGAATACAAAGAGGAAAAGAATGATGGAAATGGTGTAGTAGTTTTAGAAAAAAAAGACGGAAGCCGTAAAAAAATATTGTTGGATAGTGCTGTTACGGATGAGCAATTGGAAAACGATAAAACATCCTTTTTGGCTGATAATATCGATCAGAATAAAAGCTACTTAGTTTTATTTAGAGACGGAGTTTTCACAGTTCTTTTAGGGAATCCCCCTGAAAAAATTCTATTTGTCCTTTAAAGAATATAAGGAAAAAATGTTTGCTAAGTATGGGGTTCCTGACTATGATTTCATGGTTCCTATTGAAGAATAGTTAGTTGATTTTAAAGGAAAATAAAAATTGTTTAGTCGAAATTATGATTTCAATCCGGCACATTATCATTCATATCAAATTTCCCCGAGTCAACCTTTGCATGGAAAGAATACAAAAGACATCATTTAGTAGAGCTATTCCCGAGAATCTCATATTGATATATAGGCTATAAAGGGTGCTGTAATAGACTAGACCATTGGAGAGGAGCAGGGATACTGTGGGATTTGAAGAAGAATACCAGGCTTTTTTGAATATTCACTTGCAGGCAAGAACCGGTGAAAGGTTGCGGCGCTTGCAAGAAGGTCACAATCAAGCTGAAAAGTTGTTTTTGAAGCAAGTGTGGTGGCCTTTATTTCACCATTTTCGATATCTTCATCCAGAATATGAAGTCGATGATTTCAAGGATGGCAAAAGGTATTTGGATTTTGCTTATATTCGACCCACCATCCAAATTTGCCTTGAAGTCGACGGGTATGGCCCACACCTAAGGAATATTAGCAGATGGCAATTTTCCGATAGCCTGGAACGTCAAAACCAGTTGGTGATTGATGGATGGACCGTGATCCGATTTTCATATGATCAAGTTAATGAGAAGCCTCGTCGATGCCAACAGATTGTTCAGCAAGTGATTGGCCAATGGCTGGGTGATGAACTGGATCAAACCTCTCTTTCCATTGTCGAAAAGGAAGTGCTGCGGCTAGCGATTCGAAAAGGAGAAGCCATATCCCCTGTTGAAGTCGAGAAATATTTGAAGCTAAGTGACAAGACAGTAAAAAAAGCACTTTCTCAACTAGTGGATAAAAAGATGCTGATTCCCGCATCTGGACTCAAAAGGATCCGCTCTTATCGATTGGGGGATCAGGTTAAAGGACCAATCTGAAAAATAGACGGAGAAATTCCGCTTATGTATTAATTAAAACAAAAAATATACTGAATAGACGGAGAAATTCCGCCTATTGACTCGGAAAACGCAAAAATGGCAGATTTTGCTTTACATAGTCGGAATTTCTCCGCTTATTTACTGCGAAATATGCTCCATTTTGCAGTTAGCCGGAAAATCTCCGCTTATTTTTTTCGCTAGTTAGTTAAAAGGAAGTGAGATGAACGGGTTTCGTTAATTTTCATTTCTGTTCTTTAATTTTACTAACCAAAATAACTCATAACAAATAAGTGCCTATCACCATCCGATATTTAAAATTTCGGGTAGTGGCACAACATCTATAGTGAGATTTAGAAAACAGGAATTGTATCAATCAATTGAAAAAGCTTTGATTCCAAAAAGGCGCGATCATCTCACGCCTATTAATCCATCTGTTCAGGAAGCAAACGTGCAGTATCCCCACGTGTTTCCTCGTTTTCAGTTCTGTTTTTAAAGGCTTCCCTGGTTACAAGGAATTCTTCGTCACCAAGCTCCTCTTTCGATGTTTTTTCTGCTGGTCCTGCATGTTTCGGAAAATCTCCGGGATGATTTTTATTTTTATGATTAAAATGTTTTCCTCGAGCCAAAATCGACACTCCTTTCATTTTCAACAGTAGCATTCCCGAAAAACAGCGAAATAATTACCGAAGGGTTTCAACAATTATTTGGGTGGAATGTGGGTTTGAAGGGTGTCTCAGAAGAATCTATTTTGGTAGGTGGCCAAGGTTTGATTATAGGGGATTCTTATTTTCCCAATATACTTAAAACAGGAATTATTGATATTGAGTACCAAACAATTGCAAAGAACACTGGTCGAATAGTATCATCAAAAGATATTATATAAAAATATTATTAGGAGGCTGCTATGCTTACTATTGGTTATATTGGAAATGGGAAAAGCACGAACAGATATCATCTGCCGTTCGTACTGCAAAGAGAGAATATCAAGGTGAAAACAATTTATCAAAGAAATCCTAAGAATGAAAGTTGGGATAGGATTGCAGGAGTAAATTATACTTCTGATTTAGATGAACTATTAAATGACAAGGACATTCAACTGATTGTAGTTTGCACAAGAACGGACAGTCATTATGAATACGCAAAATTAGTATTAGAACATAATAAACACTGTTTGGTTGAAAAGCCATTTATGGAAACCTCAGAACAGGCTAAAGAAATATTTGCTATGGCAAAAGAGAAAGGCTTAATTGTTCAAGCGTATCAAAATAGACGTTTCGATAGTGATTTTTTAACGGTTCAAAAGGTCATTGCAGAAGGGAAAATAGGGGACTTACTGGAAGTGGAAATGCATTATGATTATTATCGTCCCGAAGTACCAGAGTCTGTACATGAATTTAACCCGATTGAGTCGTTTTTGTATGGACATGCGTGCCATACACTGGATCAGGTCATCAGCTATTTTGGCAAGCCGGATCATATCCATTATGATGTAAGGCAATTATTGGGCCAAGGAAGAATGAATGATTATTTTGATTTAGATTTATATTATGGTGTGTTAAAAGTTTCTGTAAAATCCAGTTATTTTAGACTCAAAGAAAGACCTAGCTTTGTTGTTTACGGTAAAAAGGGATGCTTTGTGAAAGAAACAAAAGATCGCCAGGAAGAGCATTTAAAGTTATTTTACATGCCTGATAACAAAGATTTTGGGATTGATACAATAAAACATTATGGTGTACTGACATATATGGATGAAGAAGGTACAATCCACGAAGAAAAAGTGAAATCCGTAAATGGTGATTATGGAAGAGTATATGATGATTTATATGAAGCCATCATAAATGGTAAAGATAAAACCATTACTGACGAACAGACGCTGTTGCAAATGGAAATATTAGAAACTGGAGTTAAAAACTTGAAGTAGCATAGTTAAACATGAATGGGGAACCTCGACAAATGAAGGTTCCCCTAATACTATATACAAATCAACATTTAGATTTAACAAGCTTGTACTTGTCCCAAGTATTTTTTGCTTAAAATACTAAAACGACGTATAATCATTTTTATTATAGAAAGAAATGGAGCACATCAAATGGTTCAATCAATCAATACAAAAGTCGATTTAGTTATGGATGCAACTGCGCATACAGGTCTTACAGATTATGGTAAAATCATGATTGGAGACAAAGGATTTGAATTCTACAATAATCGTGATGCTCGTAAATTTATTCAAATTCCTTGGGAAGAAGTTGATTACGTAATCGCTTCTGTCATGTTTAAAGGGAAATGGATCCCACGTTTTGCTATCCAAACTAAGCGAAATGGGACGTATACATTTTCTTCTAAAGACACGAAAAAAGTGTTGCGGGCAATTCGTGAATACGTTGATCCGAATCATATGGTCCAATCATTAAGTTTCTTTGATGTTATCAAACGAAGCTTCAAGAAAAATATTAATAAGTAATAGATACAAGACAGGTTGGAACTTGTCTTTTTTTGTTAGGACAATTCCAACATCGCTAAAGATAAACGGTTACAAAATTAAAGTAATTTAATAGCATCCCTCTTGAAAGAGGAATATCCGGTGTGCTATAATCTCCTATGGTAGCTCAATAAAGTGTTGCAGAAAACATTGAAATAGATTTTATTTGATGCAGGAGCTGTTTATTTTACACATCATGTACAGCGCTTGCAAAATAAATTTAAATAGCCATTATTTTTTACGTGTTACTGATTCGATCAGGCATGAGTGAAAAGTATTGATTGGAATGAAGCGTAAGGGGCATTCTATACCCAAATCTTCATTTAATCGACTTTTTGCTCATGCCTTTTTTGTTGTTTTTGTTGAAACTGTAACCGCTTTAGATGAGCTGGAAAAATACAGCTGAGAAAATACCGTTGGAAATTTTTATCCTGTTAATTGGCTGTAACAATAATAATAGAGGAGGTAAAAAAGATGGTAGGAATTATCATTGCTAGTCACGGTGAATTTGCCAACGGCATCTTGCAATCCGGAGAGATGATCTTTGGAAAACAAGAAAATGTAAAAGCCGTTACATTGATGCCGAGCGAAGGACCTGACGATGTAAAGGCAAAAATGAAAGAAGCAATCGCCTCTTTCGACAACCAAGACGAAGTATTATTCTTAGTCGATCTTTGGGGTGGAACTCCTTTCAACCAAGCCAATAGCTTGTTTGAAGAACACAAAGACAAATGGGCAATCGTTGCTGGTATGAATTTACCAATGTTGATTGAAGCTTTTGCATCGCGCTTCTCCATGAACACAGCGCATGAAATTGCCGCGAATATTTTGAGTCCAGCTAAAGAAGGGGTTAAAGTAAGACCTGAAGAATTGGAACCCAAAACAGCATCTGCTACAGTTGCTGCCGGTCCATCGAATGCAGGAGCTCCTGGTAAATTTGAATACGTGTTAGCACGTATCGACTCACGACTTCTTCACGGACAAGTAGCGACTGCTTGGACAAAAGCTACACAGCCTACACGTATCATCGTGGTATCTGACGCAGTAGCTAAGGATGAACTTCGTAAGAAATTGATCCAACAGGCTGCTCCTCCAGGTGTAAAGGCACACGTTGTGCCTATCCATAAAATGATTGAACTTGCAAAAGATGACCAACACTTCGGCGGTCAGCGCGCGCTACTTCTTTTCGAAAACCCGCAAGATGCACTTAGAGCGGTTGAAGGCGGCGTTCCATTGAAGACAATTAACGTTGGTTCTATGGCACACTCACCTGGTAAAGTTCAACCAAATAAAGTGCTAGCCTTTAACCAAGATGATATTGATACTTTCGCTAAGTTAAAAGAACTTGGTTTGAACTTCGATGTACGTAAAGTTCCGAACGATTCAAAAGGCGACATGGCCGAAATTATCAAGAAGGCTCAAGAGGAGTTAAACAGACAAAAATAACCTGACTATCAGGAGAAAAGGGAGGATTCATCATCATGGATTTGAATGTAATTCAAATAATATTAGTCTTTATCGTAGCATTTTTAGCCGGTATGGAAGGAATTTTGGATGAATTCCAATTCCACCAACCACTCGTTGCTTGTACGTTAATCGGCTTAGTTACTGGAAACTTAGTACCATGTCTTATCTTAGGTGGTACTCTTCAACTGATCGCTTTAGGTTGGGCAAACATCGGAGCTGCCGTAGCACCGGATGCTGCGTTAGCATCAGTTGCCTCTGCCATTATTTTAGTTTTAGGTGGACAAGGTAAAGCTGGTGTGTCTTCGGCAATCGCGATCGCTGTTCCGCTAGCAGTTGCCGGCTTATTATTAACCATCATCGTTCGTACGATTGCAACTGGATTGGCGCATCTTATGGATGCTGCAGCAAAAGAAGGTAACATCGGAAAAGTTCAATTTTGGCACATCGTAGCTATCTGTTTGCAGGGGTTACGTATTGCCATCCCAGCGTTATTAATCGTAGCAATTGGTGCTGGCCCAGTTAGAGACTTACTCACCTCTATGCCAGCTTGGTTGACTGACGGTTTAGCAATCGGTGGGGGAATGGTCGTAGCAGTTGGTTATGCAATGGTTATTAACATGATGGCTACAAGAGAAGTATGGCCATTCTTTGCGATTGGTTTCGTATTAGCGACTGTTTCACAAATTACACTTATCGGTCTTGGTGCTATCGGTGTGGCTCTTGCACTTATCTATATAACCCTTTCCAAACGAGGCGGTTCAGGTAATGGCGGAAACGGAAACACTGGTGATCCATTAGGCGATATTATTGATAATTACTAAGAAGGGGGAGGACATAAAAATGGAAAAAGAATTGAGATTATCAAAAAAAGATCGTATTTCTGTTTGGTGGCGTTCCACTTTCATCCAAGGTTCTTGGAACTATGAACGTATGCAAAACGGCGGTTGGGCATTTTCAATGATTCCCGCAATCAAAAAATTATATAAAACAAAAGAAGATCGTGCTGCTGCACTAAAACGTCACTTAGAGTTCTTTAATACTCACCCATATGTTGCTTCACCTATTATTGGTGTAACTTTAGCGCTTGAAGAAGAACGTGCAAACGGTGCGCCGGTTGACGATACTGCCATTCAAGGGGTTAAAGTCGGTATGATGGGGCCTTTAGCAGGTATCGGGGATCCAGTTTTCTGGTTCACTGTTAGACCAATCCTAGGTGCGTTAGGGGCTTCTCTTGCGTTGACTGGTAACATCCTTGGGCCGATTATTTTCTTCGTTTTATGGAATCTGATTCGTA
Source organism: Margalitia sp. FSL K6-0131 (assembly GCF_038008735.1). Lineage (NCBI taxonomy): Bacteria > Bacillati > Bacillota > Bacilli > Caryophanales > Bacillaceae > Heyndrickxia > Margalitia sp. FSL K6-0131. Next base: position 4,444,247 of record NZ_JBBOZS010000001.1, on the reverse strand, counting down.
TGGGATTCACTTGGTATACACAAGAATTTGGTTATAAAGCTGGTTCGAAAATTACGGACGACCTATCTGGAGGATTACTTCAAGATATTACGAAAGGTGCATCCATCCTGGGGATGTTCATCCTTGGTGCATTAGTTAACCGTTGGGTATCTGTAAAATTCACGCCAATTGTATCTTCCGTTAAACTTAGCAAAGGTGCTTATATTGACTGGGATAAACTGCCTTCTGGAGCGCAAGGAATTAAAACTGCGTTGGAACAGCAAGCTAGTGGTCTTTCATTAGAGCCTGTCAAAATAACTACTTTACAAAACAACTTGGATAGCTTAATTCCTGGTTTAGCTGGGTTGGCGATAACATTTTTATGCATGTGGTTGCTTAAGAAGAAAGTTTCTCCAATCGTAATGATTCTTGGGTTGTTCGTGGTTGGTATCGTCTTCCACTTAATACACTTAATGTAATATAATTTAGATTAGCACCTCCTGGTAGGATAAACCTATCGATTAAGGAGGTGCTTTTCATATGTCAAAACAAAATCTTACCATTGTCCCATATTGAAAAACATAAATACTTCTGCAAAATTTCCAGCAGTGTTTTCCCTGCCAATAATTTTTTTCACAAATTTAGGCAGGGACGAAGGGACAAGTATGTGATATGCCGATATCTAATGATCAGAGAGTTTCCAATAATATGTAGTAGAAACATGGACTGTATCTGTCCCTGTTATTTGTTAATATTAAAGGATATAGTAAGCAAAATATATTTTACTTTGATAAAAGTGCTTAAGCATGGTATAAGTGTAAAAGAAGCAGGGACATCTTTGCTTGATATTTTGGGGACAAGGGTTTGACCTGATGTCCCATAGTGAGAGGGATTGAAAATGAAAGATAATTTTTGGCGTGATTTACCACGACCATTTTTTATACTTGCACCAATGGAAGATGTAACGGATGTTGTTTTTCGCCATGTCGTGAGTATAGCAGCCAGACCTGATGTGTTTTTCACGGAGTTTACAAACACGGTGAGTTATTGTCATCCTGAGGGGAACCAGAGTGTGCGTGGGCGTTTAACTTTTACAGAAGATGAACAACCGATGGTGGCACATATATGGGGGGATCAACCCGAATATTTTAAGCAAACGAGTATTGGTGTGGCGAAACTTGGATTTCGAGGTGTGGATATCAATATGGGCTGTCCTGTGCACAATGTGGCAGCCAAAGGGAAGGGAAGCGGCCTTATCCTCCGTCCAGAAGTCGCTGCGGAAATCATACAAGCAGCAAAAGCTGGGGGATTGCCTGTAAGTGTGAAGACAAGGCTTGGTTACACGTATGTAGATGAATGGCGGGACTGGCTAACACATATATTGAAACAAGACATCGCTAATCTTTCTATTCATCTGCGTACAAGAAAGGAAATGAGCAAAGTAGATGCTCATTGGGAGCTGATTCCGGAGATTAAGAAACTTCGTGATCAGGTGGCACCAGATACACTTTTAACGATCAATGGGGATATTCCGGACCGTAAAACTGGCTTGAAGCTTGCTCATGAATATGGTGTCGATGGAATTATGATTGGGCGTGGTATTTTTACAAATCCATTTGCCTTTGAAAAAGAGCCGAAAGAACATAGCAGTGAGGAATTGCTGGATCTCTTAAGATTGCAGCTTGATCTTCATGATAAATATTCAAAAGAATTTGAGCCGCGTCCATTCAAACACCTTCTTCGCTTTTTTAAGATATATGTCAAAGGGTTTCGAGGTGCGAGTGAATTAAGAAATCAATTGATGGGCACAAAATCAACAGATGAAGTGCGTGCAATGCTTGATAACTTTAAAGAATGTTGACGGGACAAGGGGTCGGGAGGACATTTCAAGAAAAGAGCAAAGTGACTGTTAAAACTTTCTCTTTTCCTGTTTAATTGCTGTATTTTTTTAAAATTAGCAAAAGCAAGAGAGGAGGACACAAGAGTTCTTTCTCTCTTTTCTTTTTTCCTCTATTCTTTCGCAAAACTATTTCTAAAATCCCAAACTTGTCCTATTTTGAGGAGCTGAATCCTGGTCCTTCATTGATTTTTATCTCCCCTTTAGCTAAGGTTTAATTAGCTAAGACCTAATCGCGGTGTATTTCAGTGTTGTGCAACCAGATTTGATGATTATATGTGATTTAGATGACCATTTGGATGAGAGGGACTATTACACGGGTGTACCAGCTCTTGTTGTGGAAGTGTTATCAGAAAGTACGCGAAGTAAAGATATCGTGAAAAAATTGGATCTGTACATGGAATCCGGTGTCAGTGAATATTGGATTGTCAATCCATTTAATAAGGAGATTACTATTTATCACTTCGAGCATTGTGATGTGAAAAGTGTCAGCACCTATAAACAGAATGAAACTGCACCGTCCTCCTATTTCGACGAACTTGAAATAGAAATGAATCGGATTTTTAAGTAGATAGATATATAGGGACGGATCCCATATTTCTTTTTTTGGAAACATGAGATCCGTCCTTATTGTTTCTTGAAAGTTCATAAAAGTTAATAAATAGGGGACTTCCAGTATTGCCAGTAACTTCCTCCTTCTATATCATAGTGTATAAAGAATATGCAAATAAGGGGGGAGGAAATTTATGATCACAGCAAAAATGGAATCCAATTCAATCACTTTGATAAGAGAAAAAAACGTGGAATCCGCCGTCGATTGGTTCAATCAGCATAAACAATCGTTCTATATTCTAGGTTGGTGTTATTTTAGGAATCAGCATCAAATAGAAGAGCTTTTTTACCGGTCCATTATAAAAGTGAACGAGGAGTTGCCTCGATTTAAAAATAAAACATCATACGAAACATGGATTACGTCCATTTTTATACAAACCAGCCGGGAGCTTTCGGATGATAGAAGTTTACAAGTTTCGGAGGAAAGTGAACTACATAAGGATTTATTTAAAGCACTTAATCCGTTGAAACAGCTTGAAAAAGAAGCGGTTATTCTTACATATATATTAGGAATTTCTAAGCAAGAAACTGCACATCTTCTTAAGATTTCCGTGGAAGAGTTAAAAGATCATTTGTTTTCCGGAATCCAGTCATTAAAAAAAGGAATGGGGTATGAGTCAAGCTTTAATGGCTGTAAAGAATATCATAAGAATTACATCGATTACTTAGAAAAAACTCTGGATCGGTCGAAAAAGATTGATTTAGAGAAACATATTTACCATTGTCAAGAATGTCAGGATGATTTAAGTACCTTTCAGGATGTCATGTTAACCATGTTAAATTTTACTGAAAGGATGGACTACGTGCCATCTGGTTTTATGGAGAATGTCAAAGATAGGCTGGCAGAAAAGGAAAAGCATAGACAACGGAAGAGTAAAAAACGTAAAAAAATAGGACTTGTTTTTGCTAGTGTTTTCGTATTAGTAATGAGTATAGGGTTTTTTACAGGCTCGTTTACTGACCTCTACTATACATGGACAATAAAAGATCAGCAATTACGAGTCCTTTTGCAACACAACCTGGGTGAAAAGCTGAACTTGGTAGCGGAAAGTAATGGGGTAAAAATTAGAATTACAGGTGCGATTGCCGATGATGTTCAGACACTTGTATTTTATGAAATAGAAGATACAGCTGATGATAATCAATATGTGATAGGTTATGATGACGATGGTGTTGTTGTGGAGAACAAAAGTGAAATCATGAGTCCTGAAACATATCCAAGGTACCATCCTCCTGACCTTAAATCGGATATAAACAATAAGGAAAAGAACGTGTATCACGGAAAGATGAGTCTGCAGCCGCTGACAAAGGATAAAGGGACCATCAAACTTACGATCACAAAACTTCAGAAAATTGTTCGTGATTCCTCTGACCGTAAACGTATTATTCCTTATGAGGACACGGGATATGAAACAGGGGAGTGGAACTTCGATATACCTGTAACAAAAAGTCCCTCTAAAGAATATGCATTGGCTGGAAAAACAAAAGTCGAGGGGGTGCCGGTTCGGTTTGAGAAACTAACCATTGCTCCAACGGCAACAATTTTGCAATTAGATGTTAATAATGGCCAGCCACAAAAGCGGATAGATTTTCTTAATGTTGATAATCTAGAAGTGAACAATAAAAAAGTGAAAACTGATATATATGGCAGCTCTTTTGCAAGTAATTACATGGATTGGAGTACTTTTCAGATACTCTTTGATCCACTTTTTGGAGAAAAACCAAAAGAGATTAACGTTCAATTCAATTCTGTTCATTTAACGATACAAGACGAAAAAACCATCAAATTGGATGCTTCAAAAGGTTATCCTCAGACCTTTGAATATGCTGGCAGCACCATTTCAATCGACAAGGTGGAAGTTGGACAGCCTGCCAATGTTGTGATAAGCAATCGTGAAATCAAGAATCGAGCATATGATTCACTTCAATTGGAGGTTGTGGGGAATGAGGAAAATGAGATTAATTCAAGAGAGATGAATTCTGAAGGGGTACTCATTGATAAAAACGGGGTCGAATATGATATAAATGATGTCTCTACTGTTTATGAGGAAATCGAGCAGCCTCGCTATTTGGCTACTGTTCAAAACATAATGTTGGAAAGTAACAACACTGGAGAGAAGGTAATTCCTAAAAAACTGGTGATTCATGGATATAATACAACAAAATATTTAGATGATGTTGTGAAGCTTTCGTTGAAACATAATTGAATTAAAAAATTCACCGGTGCCACATATTAACTGGACATTTTTAAGGCGCAATTATGATCATATCTTAACCCCCGATTACCGGGGGTCTTGATTTTTTATTCGGTAGCGACACCAAGCTTATCAAGAATAAATGCATAGCAAGCGGCAGCTTCCTTTAAGTGGTTGAAACGACCTGATGCGCCGAAATGCCCCGCACCCATATTCGTTTTGAGTACAAGGACATTGTCATCAGTTTTTACGGCTCTAAGACGTGCAACCCATTTTGCTGGTTCCCAATAAGCGACCCTTGGATCGTTCAAACCGGTTGTGACATACATATGCGGATAGTCTTTCGCTTCTACATTGTCGTAAGGGCTATATGACTTCATATAGAAATAGTCGTCCTGGTTTTGAGGATTGCCCCATTCATCCCATTCAAGGGTGGTAAGGGGAATCGTGGCATCGAGCATTGTCGTGACTACATCGACGAACGGTACTGCCGGAACAATGACCTGAAACAGTTCACCGGCCATGTTGGCCACTGCGCCGACTAGCAAACCTCCCGCACTGCCTCCGCGGGCAGCCATTTTACTTGAGGTTGTGTAGCCCTGCTCAATAAGATATTTCGCTGCAGCGATAAAATCGGTGAATGTGTTTCTTTTATTCTGCATTTTTCCGTCTTCATACCACCTGCGTCCCATTTCGGAACCGCCACGCACTTGTACAGTAACCCATATAATTCCTTTTTCCAATAACGGAATACGATACGGGTCAAAATGTGGATCGCTGTTTGCTCCATACGATCCATACGCGTACAAAATCAACGGCGCAGGCCCAGACCTTAGTGCTCCTTCCTGATAGACGATGTTCATCGGCACTTTGACTCCATCCTCGGCTATCGCCCACAACTGCTCTTGACGAAAACGGGAACGATCATATTCTCCGCTGACAGGAGCAACTTGCAAAAGTTGCTTCTCTCCAGTAAGGAGATTTAGCCCGTAAGTTGTTTTTGGTGTGAGCAAGGATTCATATTGGATTAATACTTCCGCTGTCTCATAGCTTTGATCGGATAAAATCGACACGGTGTAAAGAGGTTCATCCCATTCAATTCGCTGTAACTCTCCTTCACGAAGTACCCAGATTTGCGTCAACCCGTTCTCGCGTCCAAAGATAAGCAATGCATCTCGAAAAGGGTACATGGCTTGAAGATAGCGATCTTCGTTATACGGGGCGACTTTTACCCGTGAATCGAGGTCACCTAGAGGGCAACGGAGTAACTGAAAGTTCGGTGCCCCTTCGTTTGTCAGGATGAGCAGTTCATCTCCCCAATGCTCGACATCATATTCTATTCCCTCTCGCCGTCCATCTAATAGCTGTAAAGGTGATAACGGGGAATCAGCATCTATCATGCGAATCTCGCTCGTCGTTTTCGATCTTGAATGTACAAAAATAAATTTACCACTTAATGATTTATACATACTTAAGGTAAAAGTAATATCTTTTTCTTCAAAAATCAGCTGATCATTTTCCACATCACTGCCTAAACGATGGCGCCACAACTGGTATGGGCGTTGACTTTCATCAACGGTAATGTAAAAAATGTATTCCCCGCACCTGCTCCATTCCATACTGCCATATAAAAAGACATCTGGAATTCGGTCGGACAGAAGCTCGCCAGTTTTCATGTCCTTGATATGGATGGTATATCGGTCCGTGCCATCCCGATTCTCCAAATAAGCGAGGCGGTTATGATCGGTACTCATACGCTGCATCGTTACGCTTAAATATTCACCATCTTTGGCTAGTTCATTTAGATCAAGCACCACTTCCTCTGGCACTTTTGGCAAAAGATTTCGGCTTGTCGCCTGCTTACGTGCATAGATTGGATATTGCTTGTTTTTGTCCAAACGGGAATAGTAGAAGTATGGTCCATGCTGCACCGGCACTTTCACTTCTGAATCGGGAACACGGTCAAGCATGCTTTGATAAATTAGTTCGGTTTGTTTCTCCAATGGGCGCATGATTTCATCGTAATACCGATTTTCTTCCTCTAAATAATGGATGACCTCCGGATTGGTGCGATCCCTCAGCCAATAAAAGTCGTCTTCGCGTACATCGCCATGCAATTCATGGGGATGAGGAATGCGTTTTGCTATAGGTGGTTTCATAAAATCCTCCTTTCGTTATAGGTAATATTTCGTGAAATGGTAGGTGAATTCCTCTTTTTTCGACTTAATACTATTGGTGAGTAGAAAATGAAACTTCATTAGTAATTACAGCTGAAAAAATGTAAGCGAGTTTTTGTTTCCGAGACTGAGAGTTTAGGGAACCTGATAAATGGTCTTGCAACTTTTTCTTTTGTGTGCTGGCATAGGCACTCTGCCAAACCAACTATCATTCTACCTTTTATACTCAAGATTAAATAGCAAAGATACCCAATTTCTATTATTAGGTTTTATGAACAATAACAATAGAATATCCTATTTATTTAACAACATATTATTAATGTCATTCTACCTATTACAGCACGTTTAATAGGATTTTATTGCTATTATTTCAAGAGATTAAAATATTTCAAAGTATTCATGTAAATTATTTCCCTATTATTAAACGTTACTGTTTCTGAACAAAAAGAGAAATAAGATTACGTAAAAAACGGTAATAAAACAGGGCGCTATCCATAAAGTCAGGAAAACTTACTTTATGGATAGCACCTTTTTCTTTTTGTATTGCTTCAATAATTTTCATGTGTATAAAACCTGTTTCAAAAATAACTCCTGCTTTTAGCACTTTGTTGTAGCCGTCTTTGCATGGTTCGTAGTAATGAGTTGGTTTTAGATGCAGGAGTATTTTCAACATTTTTATTTATATTAATAGATAAAGGGATTACAAATAAACTTGCTGCTGTTAGTGAACTAATAATTACTTTTTTCATTATATGCAAATAGGGATATTTTCCTATGTTATAATCTTATTTTACCATTTAATGCTAGAAACATTGCAAATTTTTAATAGTTTTATAAAATAAAAATATGTAAGATCTTACTAATTTCATCCAAAAGGAGGAAAATATATGTCAGCTATATCCAAAAAACTGTATTCTCATCTTTACTTTTAATGTTATCTTTTGCGTTGTTGATTACATTTACTCTTCCATCTTTCGCTAGTGCAAAAGAAATAAATGATGCTGCAAAGCAAGTGAACGAACTTGATCAAACAACACTTGATCATATCAATGAAGCGTTTCATACAGCAATTGTTGAAAAAAATGGTAAATATATCTTAGATACTGAAAAAGCAAAAGAAGCTGGTTTAACGGAAAAACAAATATCTAATCTTGAAGAAGCTGTTAAAATAGCACCACAAAATGAATTAAAGTCGTTAGTAAATGGGGCAGAAATTCAAAATCCAAATACTGTTGTTACGTTTGCGGCAGGCCAAGATGATCCATGGGGACCAGTGAAATATATTTTATATACAATGATAGGGGTAACATTGGCTGAAACTCTTATTGCTGACGCATATCATGCTGGGATGAAAGCAGCATGCCATAAATTAGGAAAAAATCATCCAAGTGTTAAAAAAGCATGTTCATTTATTGGTTATTGGTAAAAAATAAACAGGAGGACGAAAATAGTTCTCCTGTTTATTTTTTTTTATGTCTTTCCTTATATTTTTCTAAAAAAGCATTTAGTTCAGGGCTAAAATATTTAACACCTTTTAAAATCAACCAAATAGCAATAGAAAAACCAATTATAAAATATAAAATAACAAGCAATATAGCCATTTAAAAACCTTCTTTCATAGAGTAATAGCTTCTAAAAGTTTTGTTTTTTAAAAAAACATATCATGATAGCCGTTAGATATTCTTAAAATAATTCCAATAGTTATTAACACAGCTAACAATAATAAACTAAGAACTAATTTAGTCTTTTCTGAGATATTTTTAAACATTATTACCACACCTTTATAGTTTTATAATAAATATCTAATCTAAGAATCGTGAGTTCTTAATATTGATTTTAAAATGGCTTTATTGATCATTATAAAAAGGCTTATTTATACATAAAATTATAAATCTTTGTTAAGCTCTTTTCCTCGATTATTCATACATGAATAATCGAGGAAAAGACAGATATAGTAGTAAGTACTATTGCTCCCGGCTATAATCACCGGGATTATTATTTGGTAGTTCAAAATTTTAGGTTGCTGTAATAGGTTTAACAATATGTTTTTGGATAGCCGCATCATTAATCAATTTTATAAAAAAAAAGCAGAACCAGAGAAAAAAGTAATATGTTTTTTTTATAATATGGCTTGATATAAATGTCAATTATTGAAAACGCTAAAATGCTTAAGGAGCTGAGTAGTCTCTTCTTGAGTGATTCCGATATACCTGAGCGTTACAGAAGGCTGGGAATGATTTAAAATCCCCTGCAACATGGCCACATCTTTCGTCGCTTTATAAAACCAATGCCCGAATGTTTTTCGTAACCTTTGGTTTCCAACATGCTCTACTCCAGCAAATTCAGCAACGTTATTCAGCTGCCGTAACGGGCCCAAATCCTTTCCTTGAAGGAAACAGCCCCTCACTTTCAAGCGCAGCTGCATATTCATAGATCTCATCAAAACAATTCCCTATGTAGATATCCCGGATTTTCTGGGTCTTTCCTTCTTTAACACCCAGGACCTTTTCTCTTTCTTTTTTCAACTTCCGTATCGTTTCAGATTTCAATTTAAGCATGTCTCCAACGCGAAGCCCTGTTTTTTCACATCCTAAAATAAATAAAACATAATCTCGAGGCAAGCAGTGACGTTTCAGAGCCCACTTCATCGAAGTTAATTGTTCCTGGTACGAATAGGCTGTACATTTTTTTATGGATTCATGATCCATTCTCCTTTATAAATTCACGGTTTTGAATGTATAATTTTTTAATTTGTTTTAAGGATAAAGGAAGAATAAAGAAGAGGTCAATAAAAACAACTAAATGAAAGCATGATTTTAATCAAAAACATACGTTCAGGTTAGACATAGTCGTTTTAGCGATAACTGTTATAAAAAAGGTGATAAACCAAACTCCTCATACACAACTCATATGATAGAGTGATAGACGACTAGTGGAGTCAAGGGCCTACGTTTGTCTCGTAAATCAGTATTCAAACGTCTCGAAATAGAGAAAATACTAGTTAGGAATAATAATTTTGGTAAATGCCTAACTTTAATCCATGTAAATCATGATTAATGGTCGTTAAAAAGTCTTCCATTTGCCAGCCTCCATTTCGAGAACGGGATACTCGTTCTCTTCTATTCTACCCCAAGTTTTAAAAATTCCAATTATATGGATTTACGTTATTCTATGAGTCTAATTATTGTATGATAGAGTATGAACTTATGAGCGAAAGAAGTAAGGACAATGTCCTAATAAGAATAGATATAGGTATAACTACTTTTCTTATAAGTAGTAAATGACAAGGTGAAGCAAATGACAACAACGAAAACGTATATAAAAGAATGGCAGAACGCACTGCAACATGAGATTAATCACTTAAAAAAATTTGGCGGAAGCCGCTATTCTGTTACAAATGGAAGGCTGTTATCAAATGACGGCCCTTATAGCTATTATTTTGATACAGCTATCTCATTAAGGATACCGGTTGGTTCATCCATAAAATTGGAATGGGGAACGATGAAAAGTAGTGGAAAGATACTTTCCTCAGAAGGCAGGGGAGTTATTCTTGAGTTAGAACAAAACTTTGGCGATCTCATCCCGGATGCAAATCTGCTGCATGACCCTTGGGAATTGCTAGAACAATTAATAGAGCGCTTGGATGAAATCAAGAAAAGCAAACAAAAGCGGCTGCGAGTGAAGAGATTGATGAATCCTTCCATGGAAACTAAACATCCTAAGGCGAAGATCAAGAGTAATGTCCATGAATTGATTTTGAGGTCTAAATACAATCCTGCCACGTTCGTCTGGGGGCCTCCAGGTACCGGAAAGACCTACACCTTGGCAAGAACTGCAGCAAACAAATATTTTCAGAAGAAAAAAGTGTTGATTTTATCGCATAGCAATCAAGCTGTCGACGTTTTGATGGGTGAACTGACAGATTTTATTAAAAAGAAAAAAAGATTCCGAGAAGGGGATGTGCTCCGCTACGGCGGAAACATCGGGGAAACGTTATCTGCCCATCACGAAATTACCGCAAATCTGCTTATTGAAAAGCAGGACCCCCTACTTGCACAGGATAGAGAGAGACTAGGTGAAGAAAGACGTCACTTAAAGCAAGACTTGGCCAATTCTTTCAGTAAACGAGATTCGGAACATCTGCTGGAACTAGAAACAAAGTTTTCTAGGATACTGGAAAAAATTCGGAAGAAAGAAGTCCAATTAGTTAAAGATGCGTTCATAGTAGGAACGACGCTGGCAAAGGCGGCAAGTGACAGCGCTGTTTATGAACCGGATTATGACATCGTCATCCTCGATGAAGCAAGTATGGCCTATGTGCCACAGGCAGCTTTTGCCGCGGCCTTAGGAAAGCGGGTCATTATTTGCGGTGACTTCAAGCAATTGCCTCCGATTGCTTCAAGCAGGAATCCGCTTGTTTCCGAATGGCTAAAAGAGGATGTGTTCCATAAGGCAGGTGTGGTGGAATGGTTGAATGAAGGGAAGCTTCACCCTCAGCTCTTTTTATTAAAAGAACAGCGGAGGATGCACCCGGATATTTCAGCTTTTACCAATCGATACATCTACCATTCTCTTGTTGGAGATCACGAAAGTGTTTCTAAAAGCAGAAATAGCGTTACTCGTCTCGCTCCTTTTAAAGATCAAGCTGCTGTGCTTATAGATACAAGTTTCACGGGCTTGCATTGTGTAAGTGATAAAACAACTAATTCCAGATTTAATCTATGGCAACTATTGCTGTCTTTTCAATTGATTCATGAGTCATATTTGGGTGGGGCAAAATCAATTGGGTATGTGACACCTTACCGTGCACAGGCGAATCTTATGGAAATGCTTCTTGAGGAGATATATGAGAAAGAGCGCAGCGGGGCGGATATTATTGCTGCTACTGTCCACCGATTCCAGGGGAGTGAACGGGATGTGATGATATTTGATACGGTCGATAGTACCCCGCAAGATCGAGCCGGTATGCTAGTCACCGGCAAGGACAGTGAACGATTGATTAACGTAGCGATTACGAGAACGAAAGGGAAATTTCTGCACGTTAGCAACAGAAATTTTATCGAAAGCCACCTATATAAAGGAAAAACACTTCGAAAACTTGTTGACCATCAGGTTCGGAACAAACAAACGGTCACAACGAAAGAAATAGGTTCATGGATTCGAAATCAACACCAAAAATTAAGGTGGATTCATGCGCGAAAAGTGGAAGCGGTTTTTCAAGACCTGAGATCGGCAACGTCATCGATTACCATCTCCCTTCCAGAGGGTACCAAGTTATCCGAAGAATGGAATAGACAGTTAATAAATAGAGGAAAACAAATTAAATTGACCGTTATTTCCAATCAAAAGTGGAGAAGCTGTGATGTCTGGATTGACCAAAGATTTCCGTTTCCTTTTGTGATTATTGACGATAAAATTTTATGGCTGGGACTTCCGCTCGAAGGCGCAAAAGGAGTACAGCCCCCTTTTGTGGCAGCTAGACTTCGTTCGAATAACGTATGTGAATATTTATTAAAACAGATTTAGCTAAGTGGTTTTCCGATAAAGTATTTTAATGTGTCATCATTATAAAAACAGCAATTATTAGCTTTGATTTAATAGTATTAAATATTTCCAAACTGAGTGCTACGGCATTTCAGGAAATATCCTAAATGACCCAAAATTAGGAATTTGAATTCGTTTGCAGAAAAGAAAGTATAAGAATAAAAAGTATGTTATAATTTGTCGAAGAAGATGAAATTTTGATATTAAAGTGACAAATTTTTTAAACAGGAAGGAATGTTGAAGAATGAGCAATGGAATTTTCAAAATCCCAACACCTAAAAATGAGCCTGGCAATACTTATGCTCCAGGTACAAAAGAAAGAGAAACATTAAAAGCAGAATTAAAACGCCAATCTGATATTGTAGTAGATATCCCTGTGATTATAAATGGAGAAAATATAAAGACAGATACAGTGAAGCAAGTCGTTATGCCGCATGATCATAAACATGTTCTAGCAAACTATTCACAAGCTGGTGAAAAAGAATTGCGTGAGTCGATCGAAGCTGCAATGGCTGCGAAAGAAGCATGGGCAAATATGCCATGGGAACACCGTGCATCTATTTTCTTAAAGGCTGCTGATTTAATCTCTGGCCCTTACCGTGATCTAATTAATGCTTCTACTATGTTAGGACAATCTAAAACAGCTTATCAATCAGAAATTGATGCTGCTCAAGAATTAGTAGATTTCTTACGTTATGACGTTGATTGTGCTAATCAAATTTATCAAATTCAACCAAGCAGTGCGAAGAATATCTGGAACCGTACAGATTACCGTCCATTAGATGGTTTTGTATTGGCAATTTCTCCATTCAACTTCACATCCATTGGTGCGAATTTACCGGTAGCACCCGCAATTATGGGGAACGTAGTCGTTTGGAAACCAGCAACAACTTCTTTACTATCAAACTACTACTTTATGCGTGTATTAGAAGAAGCAGGATTACCAAAAGGAGTAATCAACTTTGTACCTTCTCGTGGTTCACAAGTATCAGAAGTAGTTTTAACAGACCCTCGTATGTCTGGATTCCACTTTACGGGATCAACAAGTACGTTCCAAACAATTTGGAAAACAGTAGGAGAAAACATTGCAAACTATCAATCTTATCCTCGTTTAATTGGGGAAACAGGCGGAAAAGACTTTGTATTTGTTCATGAAACTGCACAAGTAGATAAAGTGGTAGCGAACCTTGTTCGTGGCGCTTTTGAATACCAAGGTCAAAAATGTTCAGCAGCTTCCCGCGCTTACATTCCAGCTAGTCTTTGGGAAGAAGTGAAATCTGGATTAGTAGAGGAAACTGCGAAACTTAAAGTAGGCGATATCCAAGACTTTAGAAACTTTATGGGTGCTGTCATTGATAAAGCTGCTTTTGATTCCATTACAAGCTATATTGATTTTGCTGCAGCTTCTGAAGAGGCAGAAATTATTGCTGGTGGTACGTATGATGATTCTGTTGGATATTTTGTTCAACCTACCATCATTGTGACAACAAATCCAAACTTTAAAACAATGGTAGAAGAAATTTTTGGACCGGTCTTAACGATTTATGTATATGAAAATGATAAATTAGAAGAAACATTGGAAGCAGTAGATACAGCGTCTATCTATGCATTAACAGGTGCAATCTTTGCTCAAGACCGTGAAGCGATTATTCACTTAGAACGCCGCTTATCCGGTGCAGCTGGAAACTTCTATATCAATGATAAACCAACTGGTGCAATGATTGACCAACAACCATTTGGTGGTTCCCGTGGTTCTGGTACAAACGATAAAGCAGGTTCCGTATTTAACATGGTTCGTTGGACAAGTCCTCGTGTTATCAAAGAAAACTTTGCTCCAACTGCAGAAGTTGCATATCCGTTTATGGATGCAGAATAATTCTTTTAAAAAAGAGGTTGAAATGTTTTGGTTTCAACCTCTTTTATTTTTAAAATGAAGTAGATAATAGTATCACCTTCCCTTATAGGAAGGCAAGACTTGGAAGATTGTTAGCTGAATAAAAAAGGTAAAACAGCTTGCAATTTAATAAACTATTTATACTCCTGCAGTAATCCCGCCATCTGCAATAATCGGAGAGCCTGTCAATGCAGAAGAATCATCTGATGCTAAAAATGTTGCTACTTTAGCGATTTCAATAGGTTCGATAGGTCTGCCGATAGGTTGAATAGAATCAATATCTTTAAGAACGGCTTCTCTTCCACCAAATAAATCAGCATGTGCATCGTTGAATGTTGTATCTACCCAGCCAGGACAGATACAATTTACCCGAATATTATCTTTTGCATAATCTAGAGCCATTGCTCTTGTCAGCATAAGAATGGCACCCTTAGAAGAAACATAAGCTGAAAGGCGTGGTTCTGCAACGAAACTATTTGCGGAAGCGGTATTGATAATAGAACCTCCACCAGATTGTTGCATTATCGGAATGACATGTTTTGATACTAAAAATTGGGATTTGACGTTTACATCCATTGTTCTATCCCAAATATCTTCTGTTAATTCGGTCACGGAACCAGGAATGTTAATAGCTGCATTGTTGCATAAGATATTAATTTTGCCAAATTTTTCGACGGTAAATGCTACAAGTTCTTTTACATTCTGCTCGGAGGATACATCTGTTTTAAAAAAATAAACATTATGCCCTTCATTCTGTAATTCAGATGCAAGAGCTTGTCCTTCCTTCTCTAAAATATCGGAAATAATGACACTTGCTCCCTCATTTACAAAATCTCTTACCATCGCTTCGCCAATTCCTCGTGCACTACCCGTGACAATTGCTACTTTATTTTTTAATCTCATTAAAAATTCCTCCTCGTATAGATGTTGTTTTCTATTAATTTATATTTCTGTGGAAAGGATAATTTACGTTTTCCTGAAATAGCATATTACATTTTATAATTTTCCATGGATGGACCAGCCTGTTTGTAACCTTTTGATTTAATAAATCCAATTACTCCACCAACGAAAATCCAAGAAATTCCTACCAATTTTGTTTTCATATCGAACCCTGACCAAACAAAGGCACAAACTGCAAATCCGATGAATGGGAATAAAAGGTGATAGAAAAAACCTTTGATTCCACGTTCTTTCCTTTTAAAGAAGAAATAAACAATCACAGAAAAGTTAAGAACAGTGAATGCTGTAACTGCACCAAAGTTTACGAACATTAAAATAGTTTCAATAGGTACTGATAAAATTAGGACAACGGATATTATCATGGATAAAAGAATTGCATTCGCTGGTGTCCTGAATTTAGGTTGAATATGTTTTAACCATTGTGAACCAGGAAGAAAATTATCTCTACCCATTGCAAATAAAACACGGGCAACTGCTGATTGAACATTTAGCGTTACAGCAAGTCCGACTGCTACAACATTAATAATGATCATAGCAATATAGAAATAATAACCGCCAATTTCTTTGGAAATATCAAATAATGCCATGTCTGGATTTAAATTCATATACTTTGAATGAGCTAAAGAAGCCAAATAGGTTTGAATTAAGAACAGCATGGCTGTTGTGACTAATGCCACTACGGTTGCTTTACCGACCGTCTTTTTAGGTTCGGTTACTTCTTCTGCTAATGTACTAATACCGTCAAATCCCACGAATCCCAGCAATATGATGGAAGTAGCAGTTGCAATGAATTTCCAAGAAATGTGTTCAGGTTGTAAAATTGGAGCTAACGAGAAGCCGCCCATTCCTAAACCTTCGATAAAGACAAATTTGATTGCAAATCCTAAAAAGATAATTAGTGCAGCAATTTGAACCCAAAATAAAAATGAGTTTACTTTCGCATTTAATTCTATTCCACGAATATTGATCAATCCTGTAAGAATAATGAAGACAATGGCTAAAAATTTTGTATTAACCCCTGGAAAAATACCTGTTAGCCACAAACCAGAAAATAAACACATTAGTGCCGGACATAAAATATAATCGGATAAAATAGTCCATCCAGCCAAAAAACCAACATGCGGATTCAACCCTTTTCCTACGTATGAATATACAGATCCTGCATATGGAAACTCTCTGCTAAACCTGGCATAACTCAAAGCAGTAAAAAACATCAGAATGGCACCAATTAAATATACTAACGGAACCATTCCGTAACTAGCTTGGGCTACTGATCCGAAGACCTGATAAGGAGCAAGCGGAGACATTGTAATCATCCCGAAGATGATTAAGTTCCTCATGGAAAGACTCCTTTTTAATTCTTGTTTTTCTGCTTGCAAAAATATGACCTCCTCTAGTTGAATTACCTACGGGATATAGGTGAATGGTCTTATGGATATTTATAACAATTATGAATTTGGGGTTTAGTCGAAAGATTGAGAAAATTGTTATAAATATACGAATATATTACCATTGGTAATCATTTTTTACCATATATTTTGACAAAAAAGGATAGGACTTGTGTTTCACTCAATGGGAAGAAAAAAGGCAGGTAGAAATAGCAGTAGATTAAATTGGGAATATGCATGGATTCAGGTAAAAGGATTAATAAAATAATCAGCAGTTATAGAATCTAGCATAAAAAGAGACGGAGAATGCCTTCAAATCATGTCAGATTGTTTCTCTTTTTTGAAAGTTTGCAAAAGAAATCGGGAACATGAAAGGTTATAATTATTTTAGGATAACGTCATGTTGATGAGTAAGGGGGGATGCTGCCTGAAAACGAAAAAACGTTCACTTCAGACAAAAATTTTCGGGTTGGTATTATTATTGGGATTATTGTTAATCATGCTGCTGACTGTATTTTACAGTTTTATGGAGAGTAAACAAATAGAA
The DNA here is from genome assembly GCF_038008735.1 of Margalitia sp. FSL K6-0131. NCBI lineage: Bacteria > Bacillati > Bacillota > Bacilli > Caryophanales > Bacillaceae > Heyndrickxia > Margalitia sp. FSL K6-0131. Next base: position 4,427,054 of record NZ_JBBOZS010000001.1, on the reverse strand, counting down.
GAAAACAAGGGCAGAATGGCGCTGCAGATTTCGAAAACGGTATCGGTTATTCCAACTATTATTTCCGCATTTCAAACAGATGACCCATCCAAAATGATACAGCCGATTGCGGAAAGGATTCGTAAAGAAACCGGTGCAGAATTTGTTGTTATTGGGAATAAAGAAGGAATAAGATATTCGCATCCGGTAAAATCGATGATTGGAAAGAAAATGCGTGGCGGAGATAACGAAAGGGCTCTTCATAATGGAGAATATTATGTTTCGAAGGCGAAGGGGTCACTTGGGCCTTCTATACGAGGGAAATCTCCTATTTTAAATAAAAAGGGAGAAGTGATTGGAATCGTTTCCGTTGGATTTCTCCTCGAAGATATCCAACATCAAATATTGAAAAATGTTTCGAAGGTCATTGTTGTTTCCCTCTTTGCACTTTTGATTTCATTAATTGGCAGTATCCTGCTGGCTCGGAATATCCGCAAAGATACAATGGGCCTTGAACCATATCAAATAGCAGCACTTTATAAAGAAAAGAATGCGGTGCTTCATGGAGTAAAAGAAGGGATATTAGCGATTGATCAAGACGGGTATATTACAGCGATGAATCAGCCTGCAAAAAAACTGTTACATATTAAAGGTTCTGTCCGCCATTTAAAAGTAGACGGACTGTTTCCTTCTAACTATTTATATCAAGTACTAAGATCAGGAAGTCCCCTAATTGACAAAGAAATGGTCTGGAAAGACAAAACCGTTATCGTAAATTGCACGCCACTTTTTGAAGAGAGTGGTATAAGTGGAGTAGTTGCTTCTTTTCGTGATAAGACAGAGATTGAGGATATGTTAAACACTATTTCAGAGGTAAAACGATACTCGGAAGATCTTCGGGCGCAAACCCATGAATTTACAAATAAATTATATGTGTTATTAGGATTGCTTCAATTAGGCGAATTTGAACAGGCAGTTGAAATGATCCAAACGGAGACACGAACATTACAAAACCAGAATTCGATTGTTTTTAACCAAATTAAAGATACGAAAATCCAGGCCATCCTATTAGGAAAATTGGGTAAAGCATCGGAAAAGAAAATTAATTTTGAGATTGTGGTAGATAGCTATTTAGAGGTATTACCGCCTCATATTAAGCTATCAAATCTAATATTGATTATTGGAAATCTTATTGACAATGCTTTTGAAGCTGTCTATGATGCGAAATTCCCAACGGTAAAATTTTTTGCTACTGATCTTGGAAGTGATATCATCTTTGAAATTTCCGATAATGGGAAGGGGATTGGGGAAAAAGAGATTCCTCATCTATTTGATAAGGGATTTACAACAAAATCTGGGAATGAACCAAGAGGGTTTGGCCTTTCCAATGCAGAAGAAGCTGTTCAAGAGTTGAATGGGATGATAGAGGTGCAAAGTAGCCAAGAAAGCGGAACCATTTTTACGGTGTATCTTCCTAAAACAAACGAAAGGAATGAAAGCCTTGAATAAGATCAAAGCGGTAATCGCAGAAGACGACTTTCGAATAGCCGATATTCATGAGAAATTTTTACAAAAATTCGAGGAAATAGAGGTAGTTGGGAAATCATTGAATGGTGAACAAACGCTGAATTTATTAGAGGAAAATAACCCAGACTTATTGCTGCTTGATGTTTATATGCCAGATTTATTAGGTTCTGATTTACTTCCACTCGTCCGGGAACGTTTTCCGAAGGTAAGTATCATTATGATCACCGCGGCAACCGATAAGGTTTTTCTTGAAAAAGCATTAAACTGTGGGGTTGAAAACTATTTAATCAAACCTGTAGATAGGGATAGGTTTAATGAAGTTATCTATGAATATATCAAAAAGCACTCCCTATTATTATCAAACCAAGAAGTAAATCAGAATTATGCTGATCTTCTTTTTGGTAAAAAAGTAGATGAAACAGGAGGAAAGGGAAAGGGATTGCCGAAAGGAATTGATGAAATTACTCTTGGAAAGGTGAAAAACGTCCTACAGATAAAAAACATGGGTCTTTCCGCTGAAGAGGTTGGAAAAGAAATAGGCGCATCCAGGATTACGGCCCGGCGATATTTGGAATATCTATCCTCGATTAAAGAAGCAAGAACGGAAGTAGTTTACGGAATTGTGGGGCGGCCGGAAAGGAAATATTATCCCATTTAAGGATGACAGCAGGAATTGCGGTCATCCTTTTTTTTATGCTCACTTTCTCTTGTGAACAAAATGAACAAAATACCATTTTATTTACGATATTAACTTTATTTTGTAAACGTTTTCAATGTGTAATGTTTCGATTATTATTAATTTACTTACAAAAGGGGTGAAGACTATGTTAGCAATATTAGGATTTTTAATGATTATTATTTTCATGATATTAATTATGACCAAACGTCTATCCGCTATGATTGCACTGATGGTGGTCCCTGTCGTTTTTGCATTAATAGGTGGTTTTGGCAGTAAAATTGGTCCCATGGCGCTTGAAGGGATAAAAAGTGTTGCTCCTACTGGAATCATGATATTATTTGCGATTCTATTTTTTGGTATTATGATTGATGCCGGCGTTTTTGATCCAATTATTTCAAAAATCTTGAAAGTTGTTAAAGGTGATCCAGTAAAGATTGCGATTGGTACGGCGGTTCTAGCGTTATTAATCTCTCTTGATGGTGATGGAACAACAACCTATATGATTACGATTTCCGCTATGCTTCCTTTGTATAAACGCATTGGCATGAAACCATTAGTTCTAGCGGGAATTGCTGTATCTGCGTCCGGTGTTATGAATCTTCTTCCTTGGGGAGGACCTACTGCCCGAGCAATGACAGCGCTTCATCTTGAGATGGGTGATATTTTTACCCCTGTTATTCCTAGTATGATTGGGGGAGTATTATTTGTATTGTTCATGTCTTATTGCCTCGGAAGGAAAGAGCGTAAACGGATTGGTGTTGCGGAAATAGATTATAGTACAATGTCCATGGTGGCTGCTACATCAGAAACAGCCTACCTTAAACGTCCAAAATTAATTCTTGTAAACTATTTATTAACTATTCTTTTATTAGTGGCTCTAATTAAAGAAGTGCTTCCAGCAACTGTCTTATTTATGATTGGATTTGCCATTGCGATTACAATCAACTATCCAAATCTAAAAGAACAAAAAGAACGAATCATGCACTATGCGGATAATGCATTATCAGTTGTTTCCATGGTTTTTGCGGCAGGTATATTTACTGGTATTCTTTCAGGAACAAAAATGGTGGATGCCATGGCAAATACGGTTATTACTCATATACCAACTGCCCTCGGCTCACACTTTGCTCTCATTACAGCAATTTTAAGTGCTCCATTTACATTTTTTATGTCAAATGATGCGTTTTACTACGGCGTTCTCCCTTTGTTGGCGAAAGCGGCAAGCGGGTTTGGAATCGACCCGGCAGCAATTGGACGCGCTTCACTTTTAGGGTTGCCAGTTCATTTATTAAGTCCTTTAGTTCCTTCTACTTATTTATTAGTTGGAATGGTGGGAGAAGATTTTGGAGATTTACAACGCTCATTTCTAAAATGGGCATGTGGATCAGCGATAGTAATGATTTTAGTTGCACTTATTTTGACTATTATTCCATTTTAAATGAATTATAGATTTGGAAAAATTTTATAAAGTGAAGTCCAAAGATTCCAATTTTCGAATTTTTGGGCTTTATTTAGTGGAAAGGTATTTGGAACAATATGAGTGTATTTTTACTGATTGGATTGAATGTTATTTTACCAGTATTTATCTTAATAGGTGCGGGTGTATTTTTACATCGGAAATTTAAGTTTGATATGAATACTTTATCAAAATTAAATACTTTTTTTCTTATGCCTACTGTTAGTTTTGTAAATATTTATCAGAATCATATTGGTGGGGAAACACTTTTGCACATTCTTGGTTTCTTAGTTCTACAATGTTTTTGTTTAATGTTCATAAGTGCAATCATCTCTAAAACGGCAAAATTTGAAAGCAGTCTTGCTTCAACCTTTAAGAATAGTATCGTACTTAATAATTCGGGTAATTTCGGGTTGCCTGTAAGTCAGCTTGTTTTCCAACACAGCCCATTGGGGGCATCCATCCAGATTGTTGTAATGATTTTTCAAAATTTACTTACCTATACCTATGGTTTATTTAATTCCGTTTCGGTCGATCACAGTGGATTTAAAGCCATAAAGCAATTCCTAAAAAATCCTGTCATTTATGCCTTTTTATTAGGATTAATTCTTCATACTTGTGATATTAAAATCCCGGGTTTTTTATGGACTCCCATAAAAAATAGTTCAAATGCCTTTTTGGCAATAGCCCTAATTACACTTGGCGCACAAAGTGCGTATATAAAAATAAGGCGCTTTTCCTTACCCTTAATCCTAAGTTTAATCGGTCGTTTAATTCTTTCTCCATCCATTGCATTGCTTATCATTTTCCTTTTAAAATTGGACGGAACTACTGCACAAGCTCTGTTTATAGCAAGTTCTTTTCCAACTTCAAGAAACAGTGCGCTGTTTGCTTTAGAGTATGATAATCATCCGGAATATGCAGCACAGGTAGTATTAATGTCAACATTATTTAGCATGATTACGGTTACTACAGTTGTATTTTTGTCGACCATTATATTTTAATTTCAAAGGGTAAACATAATTGTAATCATTATTAGGGACTTTAGCATTTTTCGACGAAACTAAGTCATTTTCCTTGGTGTACACATTAAAAGTGTGTGTTATGGAGTTCGACAGAAAAAAGAAGATGGCGGTTAAAGAATCTTAGAAGTTTCTATAACTGCTATCTTCTTTATCATAACTAGAATTAGTGACACATTTCGTACCGCTAATTTTTTTTAGATGTTGTTATAGGGGATATAGCATAAGCCAATTTTTCGTAAACAGGTAAGGTTGGAGCAATAATGACCTTTCCGGTGCCTCTAAATGTTTGAAGCAATCCTTCCCCGGAAGCAACAGAACCGAAAATGCTTTTTGTAGACTTTTCAACGGTAAAATCAATGTTGCCAACTCGGAAAAGTGTAAAGTTTCCATCAACCTGAACCATTTCATTTTGAATTTCAAATTCCACAAGCTCTTCTTCAGGAACAGGTATTTCAAATACACAATATCCGCTTCCGGAAACTTTTGTTTGAAAGAGTCCTTCCCCACCGACAATGGCGGAAGAGATATTTTTCATTGCCTGAACAGAAACGGAAACAGTGGATTCACAGCAATAAAAAAGACCTTTATCCGCAACAATTTCTTCGTTGTTAAGTTCAACAATAATGTAGTGCTTGAAACTAGGCTCCAGATAAATGACACCGCTGCCTTTGTATTGCGGTTTGATAGCAGATTCATTCGTTAAAACGCTGGAGGCAATTCCTTTTAAAAATCCTTTCGCTCCCGTTCCCCCTAAGCTTTTTAATGTAATATCCCCTTTCATAAACTGTAGAGCACCGGATTCCGCTGTTAAAGAACTATTTTTTAGTGTAATCCTGACTTGTCTTAATTTGATATTGGACTTTTGAGCAAAATACAATTTTTCAGCAATAGAAAAATTATCATTGCCACCTAAATGCTGATATTCTAAAATCTCAATTTTCATATTTTCGTTTTCAACAAAACTAATAACTTGATAGGCTTCTGACATTAAACTTCCTCTTTTCAATTTTATTTAAATAAAATACAAAACAATAAAGATTTGTGATAGATAAATGTGGAAAATTTCTTCTTTGTTGATAATTATATATCATTTGTTCTAGTTATTGGAATAATATTCCTGTATTAATAGTTCTAATTTATCGTTTGGGGAAAGTATAATATAGATTTATTTCATAGGAAGGAGGTAGTTAATATTGCTGATATATTGACAAACAAAATAGTTTAATAAGCAAAATTCTTTTCGGACCATTAAGTTTAAAGACATACGCCAAACCAAACAAGAAAAAAATGGTTCCCGAAGAATCTCGAAAGATTCTTCTTGGAAACCATCTTCTTGACAAAAAAGTATAGATTAGATCGAGGTCTTTGTTAAAGTATGAAATTAAAATCAAAGGTACACAGAAACGCATGGGAATTGCGTTTTAATTAATGGTATCTAATTACGTTCACTTGGCTATGCATAGTTTCAATTGTTTCCACTCTTTGCGGACACAGATTCCGTTATTTTCATAAAAAGTGCTATTTTCGGTTTGTTTGCGGACACAGATTCCGCTAAATGCCATAAATTACATCAAATTGACATACTTTTAGCTAATTAGCGGAACGTATGTCCGTTAAAAATGCAAAATCACCATTTTTGTCACAAATAACGGAATGTATGTCCACTCAGGTTTCAATATTTTTGCCGTTACTTTATACTAATAGCCAACTTCTACTGATGCCACAACAATGTACATCTTATCATTTTTATCGCCTTTTTCCTCAATAACAATTCCGCTAGTTGTCAGCATGCCTCCGTCCATCACTTCTACTGATACTTTTCCAAAAGGTATCGCCTCTTTTACCGTATCAATATCCAGTTTATCCTTATCGCAAGGGACGGCTAATTTTACATTTACAACCATATTGTCCAAGCTGTTTCCGGGCAATACAGAGCGGATACCCGGCATCGAATTAAAGTGAATGGCATTCTTTATAGCACGGACAGCTGCTTTCGTAATATCTTGCCCGTGAACATCAATACCCATCCCGGTTTCAATAAACATTAGTTTTTCCATCATTCATACACCTCACTGTTGACATTGATTCTATTTTATCAAAAATACCTCATTATGCATCCGATTAGTTCTAGGTTTTCCTGTTTTACTCCAATAAGCTAAATAAAATATAATTTATATAAAGCATACAAAGAGTAGAAGGGTATAATATGTGTTTGACATTAACCATTTCAAATAGTTTTATAGATTACTTTTAATAAAGGAATGATCGCGTGAAAAAAATAATATTAATCCTCTTAACTGCAGCTATGATAATGGTTGTTTTCATATTAAATAATACTATTGCAGAACAGGATAAGTCTATATACGTAGCTTTAAATGGAAATGATCATAATGATGGTTCAAAGTCAAAGCCCTATCGCACGCTAGAAAAAGCAGCTGAAGAAGCAACAGCAGGGACAACAGTTTTTATTAGAGAAGGTACCTACAATGAAAAGCTTGCTGTTAAGCATAGTGGAACAAAATCAAAACCAATTATTTTTAAAGCCTATAAAAAGGAAAAGGTTGTTCTCAGTGGAGAGCATCTAAAGGGTGTGGAAGGGGATACCTCCTTAGTTACGATAAATAATAAAAACTATGTTACGATTAGCGGATTAACGATCCAGGATTTATCTACTAAATTAACAGATGAAACGGTAATGGGAATCTATGTTACGGGATCTAGCAGTCATATTGTATTAGAAAATAACCATGTAAAGCGGATTGAAACTTATGCAAAGGATGGAAATGGGCATGGAATCGCTGTATATGGATCTGGCCAAATGAAAGACATAAATATTGTAAATAATACGGTGGAGGATTTAAAACTCGGTTCAAGTGAATCTCTTGTACTGAATGGGAATATTGACGGTTTCAAGGTGGAAAATAACATAGTTCGCCGAAGTGATAATATCGGGATTGATCTAATTGGTTATGAAGGTGTTTCTAATAATAAAAGTGTTGACTATGTTCGTAATGGTGCAGTAAAAAATAACAAAGTTTATGAAATCTCCTCTTACGGCAATCCAGCTTATGGGGAGGATTATAGTGCAGACGGTATTTACGTAGACGGCGGGAAAAAGATAACCATTGAAAAGAATACCGTTTATCAATGTGATATCGGAATAGAAGCAACCTCGGAGCATGCCGGAAAATATGCTGAAAAAATTAATATAAATAACAATACCATATATAACAACTTTTACACGGGGATTTCGATTGGTGGATATGATAAAGATCGGGGAGGCACTCTAAATTCTACGATTTCCCAAAATATCATTTACCGAAACGACACGAAGGGATTAGACGGCGGACAGATTTTGCTACAGCATGATACAAAAGATAATGTAATCGATAGAAATATTTTGACCGCCGGACCATCGCGCATATTTATTGCCAATTATTTTAAAACCAATAAAAATACTAAATTACAAAAGAATATATTCCATAAAGAAAATAGAAAAACTGGTATTTGGGTATGGAAGGATGAAGAATATACGTCGTTTGCGAAGTTCAAAAATGCTTCAAAAAGTGACCGGAAATCCAGTTATTTAGATCCAAAATACGAAAATGCAAACCATGATGAATTTAAATTGAAAAAGAATTCACCTGCGAAGAAAATTGTAGAATAAATTTGATCATCCTCTTTCCGTTTAAAGATATAGATACAATAGTGTAATGAACGTACCAGCTTTAACTCCTGAAACTCTATGAATCTTAACAGATTCTAAATATGACGAAAGGAACAATTTAGATATGATACATATTATATTCGGTGCATCAGCATCTGGTAGTTTAAAATTCGTTTTAAGAGAAATGGGGCTTAATAAGGAACAAGTTATCGCTTTTTGGGACATATTCTCCATTGGTCCGATTTGGAAGTTACACGAGGAAAATGAGTAAAATCAAGATTTGAATGGATGAAGAAATGTATAAGTGACGAATATGATGATTTCCCTGATTATAAGAAAAGGTTTAGAAAGACAATCAATGAAATAGCCTCCATCCCTGAAGGTACGCAAATAACCATTTGGACTTCTGATAACGCCCATGAACAGATTGGTATGCGAATGGCTATGTATCTTTTAAAGGAAAAAAATATGGATATCAGCATTATCAACACAACAGAAGAATACGAACAGAAATTTAGAATAAAAAAGATGAAGTATTCGCTCCTTCATTCAGGTGAAATTCCCCTTGAAAAGTTCCAATTTATATATGAGCATGGTCATAGAATACGGATTACAGACTATGATCGAGAGAAATTGGAAAATGAATGGATTTCTCTTTCAGATAATAAGGAAACGTTAAGAATATGGCAAAATGGAAGGATACAAAAAGTACCTGAAGACTTTTTTGACGATTTTATAATAAAAAAAGCAAAAAAATTACATGGTAATAAAAAACAAAAGGACTTTATGAAATCTGCAAGATTAATAGGGGAAGTGCTGGGTCATTTAGAACAATATGTAGGGGATGAATTTCTTGAATATCGGCTTAAAAAGCTGATTGAAGCGGAAATTTTTGAGGCGGAAGGCAGTCTTGCAGCCATGCGTTTTTATAATGTGAGGTTAGTAGGCAAACTTCCAAACTGATCGCCTAAACGGTATAAGCAGCATCATACAAGTTGGTGTTTCCCTTCCGACCGCAGGTTTTAGCATTGAAAAGATAAAAATAAGTGCCTAATGCTCCGTACTTTAAGGTATACATAGTAGGAGGACAGGCACTATTTTTTGATTAGTTGGTATTATTATTAGTCAATTGTGTTAAACGTGTATTGGTAAACCACCCTTTATTCCGGAAAGTAATTACCCCGCACCATTAATTCAATTAAACGATCCATAAATTCGTCCCTAGTATTTGTACCAAAAAGATAATTAATATTATATGGTTCAGCAGCCAATTCAATAATTCGCGGGAAAATCTTGTTAAATGTATATGAGTCATCCTTGTTGACGGCAATCCCAATAATTAGTTTCACTTTAATACTATCCCACTCAACTTGGCTGACAGGTTTTAAAATCATTAATCCCGTCCTTATTGCTTCAAACTTCATTGTGTGGGGAATGGCGACACCGCTTGGATAAGCGGTTGAAGAAACCTTTTCCCGTTCATTCAATTTCTTCAAGTAGTCATTATCTACATAACCATTCTGTTGAAAAACATCAGCAATGGTCTCCATTATTTCCTCTTTTGAGGAATCATCACTAATGTTGATGAAAAAATTCTCTCTAAATAATTCTGGGATCTTTTCTTTAAGAAAGTTTAGGTAATTGTTATGTTTGATGCTTTCAATAGCACGGCTGATCAAAGCAATATCGTGTTTCGTTATAAATTCATGTATACTCACTATTTCCGTATGAACGGGTGCTAAATGATTTCTTAACTGTTCAGAGTTTTGCGTTGTGATGACTAATTCATTGGAAGTGAATGAATTCAAATCACTGATGTCTTCATAAATCCCTCTTATCACCAATTCATCATCAAAATGTTTTTGAATACACTCTTCAATTTCTGATTGCTGACCTAGATATGCCGGAGTAATAATAACTGTATTAATTTTGTTATTATCATCATGTTGACTGTTTAAAAATGATCCAATGTGTAATGCAATAAAGGCAATTTCATCATCATTAATCTCAACATTTAAATCATTCGACAGCACCGAAGCCAAATATACAGCAATATCAAAAATGATTGGGTATTTAATTCGAATGTTCAATACACTCATGTTTCTTGAATATTTATTTTGCATTAGCCGATTGTACAAGTTTTGCACATGCACTAATAGACGGGTTTTAAAATTTTGATCATCAAAATCAAGCATGTAGACTTCGCTTATTTCCTGAATGGCATGTTCTAATGCTTTCGAAACTTTGCTGTTTGCATAATCATCCATGGAAATCTCATCATCTTTTAGCTGGCCGGTAAATAAGATGGCCAATTCGTCTTTATCCGCTTGAGAAAACTGTATGTGGTACATTTTATATAGTTTATCTGTTATATCATTTACGATTTTAAAACTGGTTGTATTACGATTATGGATTGGAGATGAGCTCTGTTCTAGCTGTTCATTATCCGTTGCTCGTTCAACCGCAATTGCTAAATGCAAGATGAAATTTTTAAAGAAGTAAGTGTTTCGATGAACATGAAACTTTTCAAAAATGGTCCTGCTTAATTTCATCAGCTCATGAAGGGATATTTTTCCTAAAAATCTCTGCACTTCTTCTTCAAGAGATGTTTTGGTTGGTTTCGATAAGTCAATAAAATCAATCATCAATTTTCTGCGGCTTTTCTCATCGCCAGTAAGGACATACCGATTATGCTGTTGAATGATTTGTAAGCCATGTTTCGTCACAAAACGATTGAGGTATATCATATCAGAACGGATTGTAGCGTCTGAGACGTATAAAGTATCTGCTAAATCGAATAAATCCAAGCCACGGTCAGAACTCTTAATAAGCCGTCTGAGAATATAAAAACGTCGATTATCAATATGATCATTATTTTCTGGATATTTAATAATATTGGAAGTATTATTACTTAACCTATAGCCTACTCTGCTCGATTCTATAAGATTAGGGTGTTTATCATTAATTGACTTAACGTAATGACGAATAGTTCGGTCGGTTACGCCTAATGAATCAGCTAATGTTTTAGCAGATATAAAGTCTCTTCCTGCATGTTTTTTAAGATAATCGAGTAACATATCCGTATTATTCATCAAATCAGTCCTTGTATAGTAAAAAGAGGAAGGTCAACTGCCATCTTCCCCTTTTTAGTATGTTAAATTTCTGAACCATTAGTTGATATGACTTGCTTATACCAATAAAAACTATCTTTCTTCAATCGTTTTGCAGAACCTTTGCCTTCGTCGTCTAAATCAACATATATAAAACCGTAACGTTTGGTCATTTGTTGGGAAGAACAACTAACAATATCAATTGGTCCCCAAGCGCAATAAGCTATGATATCAGCACCATCATATATTGCGCGACCAACCTGTTCGATATGATCACTTAAGTAGGATATACGATAATCATCATGGACCTTTCCGTCTTCAAGCGTATCATACATACCGAATCCATTTTCGGCAATTATGATTGGTTTCTGATAACGATCCCAATATTGAGAAAGCGTATTATATAATCCTTGTGGATCTACATTCCAGCCCCATGGATTAGCATCTAAATTAGGATTTACCGAAGTTGAATCAGCTTTATTCACATTTCTTGTTGAATCAACCATCTGGGAGAAATAATAGGAGATAGCAAGATAATCCATCGTATTTTCTTTTAACACCTTTATTTCTTCCTCTGTAATATCAAGATGAATATTGTTTTCCTTGAAATAATTGACAGCATATCTTGGGTATTCACCACGAAACTGAACATCTGTAAAGAAATATTGCATGCGATTATGCTGCATAGCTAATACAACGTCATCTGGCTTACATGAAAATGGATATACTGTCATGTCAGCAACCATGGTCCCAATCTCTAAATCATAATGTAATGTTTTGGCATATTTTTGAATTTTAGCAGAGGCTACCATTTGATTATGAACGGCCTGATATTCAGCCTCTTCAATATTGTCATATTGATCTCTGCATATACCTAAAGACAAGAATGGTTCGATTTGAACCATGTTGATTTGGTTAACAACAATCCAATACTTCACTCGATTTCCGAAGCGATCTAAAAGTACCTTTCCATAACGTTCAAACATATCAATGACTGTTTTATTTTTCCAACCGCCATACTGTAATGTGATGTTAATTGGTGTTTCATAATGTAACATCGTAATGATTGGTTCGATTCCAAGAGACTTCATCTTATCAATCATTTTGTCATAGTGATTTAAGGCTGCTTCGTTAGGTTCGGTTTCATCCCCGTTAGGAAATACTCGTGACCAATCTATAGAAGTTCTAAAAGTTTTAAAGCCCATTTCGGCTAGTAATTCTAAGTCACTTTCATAAGTGTGATAAAAATCAATACCGTGACGTTTAGGAAAGTAATGGGTTGTATCAGTAAGATTCTTTTTCACTTCATCTAACGTCATCCCTTGCTTTTCTAACTCTTGAATTTCTTCGTTGGACATTCCTTTGAGATATGGTTGAACATCAGATGAATTGGGTTGTTTTCCATCTTCATTAAAAGCACCGTCAGCTTGGCTTGCGGCAATTGCGCCGCCCCATAAGAAATCCTTTGGAAAACTTGCATATTTATTTTGTCTCATATATGTCATTCTCCTTCCTCTGCTAATTCTGCATCTTGTTTAACTGCTTGTTTGTCATAAATTTTGAAAAATGGATAATAGACAATCCATGAAATGACAAATAATACAATAAAGTAAATCACCCCAGCGATGGATGCAGTAATAATCCAATTTTGGATCGGTGAGGGGATGTACCAAAGTTGAAATGGTTGATGCGGAATTGGTACTAAACCAACTTTCATGACAAACCAAGTTAGAATAGGCCCTACCAGTCCATTAATCCACATTGGTATCATCAAAATCGGGTTGAATGCGATTGGTGCACCAAACACGATCGGTTCGTTAATATTGAATATGGATGGAATTAGGGATGCTTTTCCTATCATTCTTAACCGTTGTGATTTCGCCATAAATGCTAGCATAATACATAGTGCCAGTGTTGCCCCACCGCCACCGATAAGAAATAAAGATGCTGACTCGACCGTAAAAATATTCGTTACTGCTTTTCCTGCTTCAAAGTTTGCTTGGTTTTGTGCAATAGCCGGCAAAGCAATTGCTGTTTCAACTGGATAGATAACCCAACTTGAAATCCCGAAAGTATATAAGAATCCAAAACCAAGGAAGAGAATCAATACAAATCCCCAGAAACTTTGACCGAGATGAATCAATGGCGAAAAGATGGAATTTACAACATTATATAAGTTGATGTGCATTTCAAATGTAAAAATCCAACCAATGAGTAATATCACAATAATTGGAATTAACGTGTTAAACCAAACAGCAACAAAATCCGGAATCGCAGAATCTTCCCCAATAAATTTCCATTTTGAGAAAATGTTCATCACAAAGCCAACAAACAATCCGGCAATTAAAGCAGCAATCATACCACCGGTACCAAATGTATTTAGGTCAAACTTTATATGGCCATCTGCAGTAATTTGTGGATATACTAATATTAAGAAAAATGCTAAGCCAGCAAGACCTGCTTGTTTTGAAACACCTTTATGGCCTTTATGGTTCATTATTGATTCTGGTATTAAATAAGCTAAAAATAACGAGAATAAACCAAATGAAAAAGTGCTGAGTAAAGAAAAGTCAGGAAAGCCCTTCCAAAAATCTTTAACGATTGACAAAATGGTTGCAAACGAACCGATAAAAATCATTGGCATGGCGGTCAAGATAGCGTCTTGAATGGATGCAACCCAAGCGTTTTTAGCTATCTTATTAACCTTTGGAGCAAAACTATCCGTCATCCAGGACATAAATTTATCCATCATTTTTACCCCCTTTAGATTTTTTTGTAAAGTTTTATAATCTCCCTCATAATGTTCATTTCTGATTTAACGGTCATTAATGTATCTTGAGCATGTCCAAATAATGGCGAATACGGAATCTCAATCCCTTCCGCTTCTTGTTGCAGAGTATTTGTTTGAACTTTATGAGCGATAACGATCTCGTCATCTGCTTTTTTCATTAGCTCATCTGCTTGATTGAAATCTCCATTAGAAGCCTTGTCTACTGCCTGAAAAACATAATCGCGTGCGTTACCAGCATGTAAAATTACATTCATTGAAATTAATGCTAGTTCTTCTTTATTTATTTGTTCCATTATTGATCTCCACCTTGTAAACAATCTTCGGCAACCTTAACTAATGCCTGACCATCTAAAGAACCATATACTTTTTGGGGAATGATACCGTATTTAACACCTGCTTTTTCACATGCGCTTTTTACATCGTCAATCATGTATTTCAAATGCGGTGCAACCAATAGAAGGTCAATGTCATTTAAATGTTCACCGATTTCTGATTCACTTTTTGCTTTAAATTCGATATCTACCCCTAATTTTTTGGTAGCTTTTCGGGCTGCTGCCGCCATAAAACCAGATGATGCTCCTGCTCCACAAACTAATAAAACTTTTTTTGCCATAATGTTTCCCTCCTTGTTATTTGCTTAAATCATAACAACAAAATAAAGCCCTTACATTTATTTTTCTTTCCTAGTACTAGGAAATTAGTCCGTCCTAATTAAAACGGATATTTGTAATAACCTAAATGACTTCGAAACCCAAAATGATTACAATGTTTGAGATTTTCCATATTTGTACTATGATAAAATTAATTCCACCGTTTGAGTTGAACTAGGGAAAGGAATAGTGACCTAACTCATATATAAGTGAGTGAACTTTTTATAAAAGGAGACGTTAAAATGGCACGTGTTTTATTTATTAATGGCGGATCAGAAGGGCATGTGAATCCAACAATTGGAGTTGTGCAAGAGCTTATTTCGCGAGGAGAAGAAGTAGTGTATTTTACTATTGAAGATTTTCGTGAACGTATTGAGGAGACAGGTGCAACCGTAAAAACCTTCGATGTTCAAAAATTTATAAATGCTTTTATTTCAGGAGGCAGAAATAATTTACTGGAAAGAATTAATGGTCTATTACATACGGCTGATATCATGATTCCTAGTGTTCTGGAGCAAATCAAAGGAGAGCATTTTGATTATCTCATCCACGATTCGATGTTTGGCTGCGGTCATTTGATTGCCCAAATCCTTAAGCTTCCGGCAATCAATTCGTGCACTACATTTGCGCAGACCAATGAATCGTTTGATAAAATGTTTGAACAGCTTTCTAAAAAAATCCCTGAAGAAACTTTCGATGAATTTCAAAGACTGACTGGAGTGGTGAAGGAAAAGTTTGGTGTCGAGATTCGTACCCCTTACGAAGTTTATTGTAATCCTGCCCCGCTTACAATTGTTTATACAACGAAGGAATTTCAGCCAAATGGTGAAGCATTCGACCAAACTTACAAATTTGTAGGTCCATCTATTTCTTCGCGATTAACGCAAGAAAACTTCGACCTTACTGCCATCGAGGGAAAAAGCACAATTTATATTTCACTTGGTACTGTCATGAATCAAGCAATTGATTTCTATAAGCTTTGTCTTGATGCATTTGGCAGCACTGATCACACCGTTGTTATGTCGATTGGCGAAAAAACGCAATTTACTGAACTGGGTGATATACCTGAAAATTTTATAGTGAAAAATTATGTTCCACAAACCGAGGTTCTCAAATACTCTAAATTATTTATCACACATGGTGGAATGAACAGTACTCATGAAGGTCTTTATTATGGAGTGCCGCTAATTGTAATCCCACTAAGTGCGGATCAGCCGATTATTGCCGGGCAAGTTGCTAGTATCGGAGCTGGAATAGCATTACAAATGAACAGCCTGTCTGCAAATCAATTGCGTGAAGCCGCAGACTATGTTCTAAACCAGTCGTCTTTCCACGAAGCCGTTACAAATATTAGGGAATCTTTTCAAAAATCGGGTGGGTATCAGAAGGCAGTTGATGAGATATTTAAATTAAAGAGTCAGTATCATATCTAAATGAATACTTTATCCGGAGGCTGATGAAGTTTATTGATAAAAAGGTGCAATATTAATTAAGTATATTAGAGATACTTGTATATGAAATAAAATTGGTGAAAATTAATTAATTGACATATCTATTTCATTAAAGATATTATAGACTCATTAAGTCTTTAAATGGAGGTGAGAAAAATGAAGTATTCCAAAGCAACTAATTATGCCCTTCACACCATTGTTTATTTAGGGCTTTTGCCACCAGGAAAAACAATAGGTGTAAAGCCTTTGGCTGAAGTACAGAAAGTGTCACCAACGTATCTTTCCAAAGTATTAACTACTTTAGTGAAAGCTGGTTTTATTGAATCCGTTACAGGAGTTAATGGAGGATACAAGTTAATTAAAGATGTAAAGGATATTACATTCTTAGAAGTAATACAGGCAATAGAGGGAACAACTTCATTTTTTCATTGTGGTTTAGAAAATAATATACACGATAGACAAAATTGCTTTATTGAAAAAGTAATGAATGAAGCTGAGCAAAAAATGGAGGATTATCTAAGATCTCAAACGATTGAACATGTAGTACAAAAGGTAAATGAAAATATGGTAAATCATATCAATTCAATTGCCAATTAATTTTTTTTATATTAATTATAGACTATAAATATCTTTAATATCGATAATGGGGTGAAAAAATGATTTTGGATTGTGCAATTATAGGTGGCGGGCCAGCTGGTCTGAATGCTGCTCTCGTGTTAGGTAGGGCTAGGAGAAATGTTATTCTTTTTGACAATAGTCGTCCAAGAAATGCTGTTACACAGGAGTCGCACGGATTTATTACAAGAGATGGTGTTGCTCCAAGTGAGTTCAGAAACTTGGCACATCAAGATATAAGTAAATATCCGTCTGTAAAAATAAAAGAATCTAAAATTCAAGAAGTAAAAAGGGAAAGTCCCTCTCTATTTCAACTAATAGCACAAGAAGGGAAATCATACTTAAGCAGGAAAATTTTGATTGCATCCGGACTTAAAGAAAGCTTACCTAATGTGAATAACATTAAGGATTATTATGGGAAAAGCATTTTCAGCTGTCCATATTGCGACGGCTGGGAATTAAGAGAACAACCATTGGTCATAATCTCTGAAAACCAACATGCCTTACATTTGGCAAAAATGGTGTATCAATGGAGTAAAGACTTAATTGTTTGTACGAATGGGCATAAAATCCTCTCAGAATCAGAGGAGATGTTATTGAAGAAAAAAGGTATTAGGATTATGGAAGAACGAATCGTAAATTTAATTGGTTCAGATGGAAAATTAGAAAAGGTAGTGTTTGAGGACGGAACAGAAGTGAACCGAACTGGTGGTTTTGTTACGACAGATCTTGTGCAACCAAATGAGTTTGCTATTTCACTGGGGTGTGAATTGAATAAAAGTGGTGGGATTATTGTTGACGCTTTAGGCAGAACGAATGTAGAAGGTGTGTATGCTGCTGGAGATACAACTTTAAACGGCCCTTCACAGTTAATAATCTCTGCTGCTGAGGGGTCCCGTGCTGCAATGGGAATAAATTATGAGTTTACAATGGAAGAATTTAAATAATAGCAGTAGTAATGATCAGTTACGAAGAGGTTACACATGGAAAAGGGAAAAATTAGTTCAAAGAAAATGGAACATTTGGAAAGAAAAACAGAGCTTTTAGATAGTCCTAAAAAAAGGGAAATTCTGCTGATGGTCCACCGAGAATTTCCGCATCAATGATGGAACAGGAATTAATAAATGCCGGATTCAGTGTACTGCAAAAATTATTTCCAACAGACTCGTTATACGTTGTTATTGCTAAAAAGGGGCATTAAGGGCTACAGTTATATGTTAATCAACAAATTTAAATTAACAATTTAGAGAAAATAGAACCTTGCGATTGTTCTCATACAGGATCCAAAGTTTAATGGTGAAAAGAAATATCATATCTCAGGTCATGTGGTATCGGCCTATCCAAAGAATCCAGAAATGAGACGGTCTCCATAAGGTTTCTCAAGAATAAATTAGCCAATTCCATGGTGAATCCATTTCGAATCACAACACGCATAATCGTGACATTTTCCATATCCGGTGGTAAAGGATACGCGGGCACTTGCCAGCCAAGTGTTCGCAATCCACGGGATAAGTCGTAAAGATTCCAGTTTGATGTGTATCCTTCTCTCAGGCGCCATGAAAATACCGGAAGATCCGATCCATCTGCAAATAGTTCAAACGGTCCTATTGTCTGAATGGCCTTGCTAAGGTATTGCGCCACTGATTGAGAGACCTTCTGTACTTCATAGTATCCCGCTTTGCCTAAACGAAGAAAATTGTAATATTGCAAGATGACTTGTGCGCTAGGGCGGGAGAAACTCAGGGCAAATGTTGGCATATTCCCTCCTAAATAGGATACCCGAAAGATGAGATCCTCGGGGAGATCTTCGGCCTCGCGCCATACAATCCATCCAACGCCCGGGTACACTAATCCATATTTATGTCCGGAAACATTGATGGATTTCACCCTGGCCAACTGAAAATCCCATACTAATTCTGGCTGCAGGAATGGAGCTATAAATCCTCCTGAAGCGGCATCCACATGTATTGGAATATCAAGACCTGTTCTGATTTGAAGCTCGTCCAAGGCATTCGAAATTGCGGCGACCGGTTCGTAAAGGCCTGTATAAGTAACCCCAAGATTTGTTACTACACCGATTGTGTTTTCGTCTACAGCAGCAAGAACACCCTCGGGATCCATAGTAAGACGATCTGGGGTTATATTCACATAACGTGGTTCAACGTCCCAATAGTTCGCGAATTTTTTCCAAACGACCTGTACAGCGGAACTAAATACGATATTTGGGTGGTCAATTGGTTTTCCCTGTTTCCTGCGCTTGATTTGCCAACGCCGTTTTAATGCAAGGCCACCAAGCATGCACGCTTCCGACGATCCCGTTGTAGAAACCCCTATCGTTTCATGTGGACTTGGCGAATGCCAGAGATCTGCTAAAATTCTTACACACCGCTTCTCTATTTCCGCTGTCCTTGGGTATGCATCCTTATCAATCAAATTTTTATTGAATGATTCTGCATATAAGCGACCTGCGATAGGCTCCATCCAAGTAGTAACAAATGTTGCAAGATTAAGATAGGCATTGCCATCTAGGGCAACTTTATTGTGGACTTTTTTGTATGCCATTTCAGGTAACATGCCTTGGTTAGGCATTTGAAAAAGTGGAACAGACTCTTCACCTTTGCTTGGTGGGTATAGAGTATTTAAAGAAAATTCTCCTGGAGGCATCAATTGTTCACGGCGGCGGGAATACCGATTTAGGCTGCCTCTTTTTGCTGGTTTATACGGATTGTAATAAGAATCATATAATGGATTCCATAAGGTTGCTGGCTGTAAAGACTTACCGGGAGCCAGCTGTGATAGGGGTGAAGGCTGGTAGCTCCTATAAAAATTAGGGAAGCAAGAATATGTTTCGCTCTTTATTGGCAGGTAAGGATCAAAACGGGATAAATAGGGTCGATAGGTTTTATAATGAGTAATCATCAAGATCCTCCTTATTCAACAATTAGTTAATAAGTATGAGAATCCATCTTGATCTAGAAGTTAAAAAATACTGAACTCTTGCCCAAAGAGGGATAAGGGAAATCATATGGAATAATCTCAAAATAGGCTTCATTAACATTCATGAATAAGATTTTTCCATTTAGATGATTCATGTTGATAAAAGTACTGCAGCAAGAATTATTTATATATAAATTTACTAATCTTGATAAGAAACTTATGATAGAAGAAACGAATTAATCAAAGGACGTAGGAATTATTGCCGTTTTAGAATAATTCCGAATAGAAAAGAGAATGTTTTAAATATTTTTGTTTGAAAACTTAACTTTTACAGAAAGAGGAGGTCGAATTGAAGATGTATAAAAGACTATTCTTTATTTTACTTGGTTTAGTATTAATTGCATTGATTTATTTTACGGTAATAAGTCCTGCTACCACTCCAAAAGAAAGATCAAGTACCACTGAAAAAAATAATTCTGCAATTGAAGCAAGTCCTACCAAATATGAAGATAAATTTTGCGCGCAGTTGTCAGGTCAATCGGATGTTCCTGCCAAGATCGATTTTATTGATGTAAAGTCAAACTTAGTTTTTTGTAAGAATGATTTAGGAGTAATGCCCATACTTACCAATAAAGAGTTTACTGATGTAAAGAAAGCCTTTCATGCTTTGAATTTCGCTGAGTTTAAAGAGGAATTAGTGGAAAGAGGATATATTACTTGGCAAGCTGATAATTTTCCGAAAGAGAAATTTTCGATGATAAGCGGATTTGCTACTGACAAAGTAAAGACCATCATCATAAATAGTGAAGATAATATACAGCCAAATAAATTTTTCATTGGTGATAACGTGTGGTTTTGGTATGTTACTTTTCATAAAGATAAAGTAAATATGCCAATAAAAGTAACATCTTATGATGCAAAGGGGCATAATCTTACTGATGTAGATGAATAAACAAAGTGAGATAGTTGGCTAAAGGAATATCCTTTTTATTAGGAGAAATTTGAAAGATTGATAAATAATATAAAGAAAAAAGTTGATTATCATGGATCACCTTTATCAGGTTACTAGTGCGATTGTTCATTAAGAGCAGTCGCATTTTTAATTACGTGGTGGAAAGAAAACAAAATAAACCAAGTTATTCTTAACATTTTTGGAAGGGGTGTGCACTTCTTTTGCTGAAATATTAAAGGAATAAAATGGTGAAATGTAGAAAATGGAACTAGAAGATTTTTACTGATCATTAAAGGAGAACCCTATGAAAATTGACGTACAATTAACAGATAAAAAGGAAGCATATATTATAAAAAACTTATATCCTTTGTATCTATATGATTTATCTGGTCATTATGGAAATCTTCCCAATAAACATGGAATTTACGAAGAAAGTGATGATTTCCGAACATTGATGGACCAATATGAAGTTCAAAATATATGGTGGGAAAAGCCAGACATTTTATTTCCCTACCTAATTTTAGTAGATGAGAAACCAGCAGGATTTATTTTAATAGCGACTCCACCGCATTGCAATAAAGGAATTGATTATTTTGTAAATGAATTCTTTTTGCTTCAACTGTATAGAGGTCAAGGCATTGCTGAAAAGGCAGCAAATATGGTGTTTGAACAATTCAAAGGCAATTGGGAATTGTTTACGAATCCTTCCGAGAAAAACATTATAGGACAGAAATTTTGGAGGAAGACGATTTCTAATTATACGAATGGGGTTTATATGGAGGAACACGGGGAAACATTTGATGGTTACAAACTTATTTTTCGATTTAATAATACAGGAAAATAAGAATATTTAAGTTAACAAAAAGCGGGTTCCAAAAAGGGACTCGCTTTTTATACGGCAGCTCGCAAGTAAATGGATTCGACACCTGATTATAAAGTTCATGCAGGATAATAAATATCGATTGGATAATTTACAATTTTCTCTAAAAAATAAAAATTTTTAAGGTGATTTGTAAACTTTTCCTTGAGTTATACGTCTCGTTTTCAGGAGGACGATAATGGATGGAATAGAAAGGAAAAAGGAACTCAATTCAGAACTAAATATAGTGTTTAGGTATTTACGAAAAAAGGGCATTTCACAGGAAGATGCAGAGGATGCTGTTCAGGAAGCTGCTTATAGATACTTGCTTTACTACGATTCTATAAATATTTTTAAAATCCGTAGCTGGTTAATTCGTGTAGCATTAAATTTTTATTATGATCAATGCAGAAAACACGGAAAGATTCAGTTGGAATTATATGAGGAACTTATAAAAGCGGATATGCAAGACCTTCCTGAAGCAATTTTTCTCGAAAAGGAAAGAATCAAGGAACTTAATCAAGCGCTCTCACAATTAAAACCGTTTTTTCAAGAGCTGTTGTTATTAAAGTATCAATTTGGCATGACGTACGAAGAGATTTCCAATCTATTAGAAATAAGTGTTAGTTCTATCAAAACGAATTTATATAGAGCAAGGAAAAAGTTAGAGAAAATATATAAGGAGGCAGCCCATGAGTGATAAACATGAACAAAAAAACGGAGAGGAAATTAATTTTTTAAGCAGTCCATCCTTACAAAGGGTTGTCAAAAAATCAAAGTGGAAACAAACCATTAAGTATATAATTATTACAATTATTACAACTTCTATTTTATTGTTCATTATATTTTTAGGCAGTCAATATATCTTAAATAAACGAATATCGAAGTCGGATGATATATTTTATAGCAGTATTCACGGAGCAAATATTTCAAATGTCAACACTTCTTATGACTATAACCTCTTTAGTATAACAGCCGAGACAACTTACTATAAAACCATAGGGAACCGCAATATAATTTGGGATTTACTAAAGCAGAAAATTCCCCTTTTTGGAAGAGTTAAGACCCTTGAAAGAGGGAGCGGAACAGTGGAAATTAATAGTTTAAATAAAGAGGCAAAAAGATATGTCCGTTACAATAATTTTAATAACCAAAGAAAAATAGACTTTTACTATCCAGGTTTGACTTATGATTATTTGCCGCATGAGCTTGATATTGCGGTTAATTTAGATAAGAATAGGCTAATCGAAGTTGCTCTTTCCTTTAAGGAGCCAATGACTATTTCGGAAGTGGCTAAGAAACTTGGACACGAAAACGTCAATTGGTTATGGGTCGATACAACAACTTCTACACAAATGAAGAAAATGGAAAGAACTCTAGATGGTGATAATCTAAAGACAAAAGGAGGCGGTGGGGCCTTTGGTTTTGATGTTTCATCTGGAATATCATATTCCGATGAAAGCGGTAAAGCGTTCACTAATATCCTTGAACAGCTAGAAACAAAGGGCATCCATAAAAGCGAAGTGAAAGAGGCTCTAAGGGGAATAAAAGAAAACACAAAAGCGACAAATGGAGAAATTCTCTTAAATGGAGCCGTTGTAACAGGTACACCATCGGAGCTTAAACGTTTCCAAAAGCTTGATTTCATTCGGGCATCAGTTCTTGGGGCAACTATTGATAAATATTAAACAGTATATTTGTGTGAACGAGTCTTTGATTTCAGCTAACTAAAAACTCATTTTTTTCTCAAAATGAAAATGTTAAGGACAAATCATTAGTATTGTGGTATCTTATATATAGGAACAAGTGTTCTGTTTGAGATTTAAGTTAAATGAAGGCATACTTCTCGACTTTCAAAGCATGAGCTTCTATTTCACATGCTCTGCTAATCCTTTTCCTCAAATTAGAATTTTGGCAGGTTCAGTTCAATTTATTAGGACTGTATATTTTTCCAAATTCTTTTCGATAATAGAGAGGGATTTAAAAGCGAAAACCAGAATAAATGATGGAACATATTTTTTATTGATATTAGGAGGAAATCATGGGAAGATTAGTGCATTTTGAAATTCACGTGGATGATATGGAACGTGCGAAAAAGTTTTATGGAGAGGTTTTCGGCTGGTCCTTTCAAGATTGGAGTGAGTATGCAGGAATGCCTTATTTTGGGGCTGTGACCGGAGATGAAAATGAACTTGGAATCAATGGTGCCTTGATGCAGCGTCAAAGTGCTCCGCCGGAAGCAAACCAAGCTTTAAACGGATATGCTTGTACAATGGAAGTAGAAAATTACGATGTAACAGAAGCAAAAATTATTGAAAATGGCGGTAAGGTTTCCCTTCCTAAATACGCTTTGCCCGGAATGGCGTGGCAAGGATATTATATGGATACCGAAGGAAATATATTCGGGATTCATCAACCTGATAAAAATGCAAAATAAAATGATGATAGGTGAATAAAAACATGGAATCTCAAGACACGGTTGGCATGCTAGAGAATTTGCGCAATATCTGTCTTGCACTTCCCGAAGCCGTCGAACATATCGATGGTTTCGGTCACCATACTTTTAAAATCAATGGAAAATCTTTCGTGATTTCCGGTGAAAGCGACAATGGATTCCGCTTATCGTTCAAGTCAGATCGGGAAACCCAAGAAATATTGATACAGAAAGATCATTTTTTCAAAGCTCCCTATATAGGGCATCACGGCTGGGTTTCTATTCAAAATCCAAACGAGGAAAACTGGTATGAATTGAATGATCTCATTCAAGAGGCATATTTGCGTGCAGCACCGAAGCGTTTGGTTAAGAAATGGAAAGAAGAGAGTTGAAAAAAGGAAGAAAGGTAGAACAACAGGTTTACTTGTGAGGTGCAAAAAGGTAAACCCTAAACACATAGTAAATCACATAAATTTCACAACACAATTCACAGTATATTGCACAGTCAAAAAGGCTTAGAGATACAAATATCTCTAAGGCTTTTTTTAATATTCTTGCAACCGTAGTGGTACAAGTTCATTAGACACTAAAGCGAGTTTGATAAATAAGCGGAGAAATTTCTCTTAAATAGGAAATATCAATGAAAATAGCTTAAATAGACGGAAGGATTCCGACTATTGACTCGAAAAACGTGAAAATGGGTGATTTTGCTTTACTTAATCGGAAAATTTCCGCTTATATCCCTCGAACCGAGCTCTATTCTGCAGTCTAACCGGAAAATCTCCGCTTATTTTAAATATCACTGGTTACTCCATTAAGGATAAGACTTCTTATGTTTCAAAAAAACCAGTGTTGCGGGGAGCCTTTGGGATGCTAAGGGCTAAAGCATCTGCGGTTTCTGTCTTTTCATCCCCACTAATCCTTAAGGTGTCTACGTGCCCGTGAAAGTTACCCATAAAAATAAATCCAATAATCTCCGTAATCGCAGCATAATCCACGTACCAAATCACTAAAAATTTACACACCCTCCAATAATTATTTCATATCCTGTGATTTTACTAATTGAATTAGGAAACGATGAGCAATGTTGATTAAATCAATAAAAAACACACTGTGAATTATATTGTGAATTCAAGTGCGTTTTCCTATGTGTTTTACAATGTTTGCACATCCAAAGTAAACCTGTTAAAGGCAGAATGTGTTGCCTTTCTTTCTTCATTTGTAAATTGCTAACTTTTCTAATAAGCTAAGATAAAACTGATTTGAGAAAGGGTTTATTAGGAATGGAAGAAAAAATTAAGGAACTTACTCTGTTATTGCTATATTTAACATCATGGAAAGAAAATGACCTTCCCGGTGAGATGAGAAGAAGCTGGAAGGGGTATCCCTTTGAAGTCTTAAATGAACTTTTGGATGAGGATTTGATTCGTGGGAGTATGCGATCTAAATCTGTTTATTTGACAGAGGCTGGTATAAAAGAGGCTGAAGAATTAGTGAGAAAGTATGTTGGGAATATAGACAATAATTGAGTAGGTAATGTATGAATGGATGTCAATCACACTCTACTTTAATAATAAATGTGCTTACCCCATGGAAGTTAATATCCGTGGGGTATTTTTATTTATTGCTCTTCTGATTCCGGTTCTACCATTCCATATAACCCGTTCATTGCCTGATCCTCAATATCAATATCATTGACAGGATTACTTTGATAGTTGTTTACATTTTCATTATTAGTTTCTACTTCCGAATTTTGCTTTTTCATGATATTCACCTCTTCATATAGAATGTCTAATTTGGGGTGAAATATGTAGCTCCGTATGAAAGGAATTCAAAGAATCATCTCGAATTTTACACATTAAATGAGGAGTTGATTCGATGAATTTGGAACAGCGAAAGGCTTGGAACGCAAACCATAAGTTATTGACGGGAAATATATTAAAACCAGATGAGCATGCTCAGATGATTGAATTCTAACTAATCATTCATTCATCAAAAATAGGAAATGGAAGTATCCATTCTCTTGAGATTTTGCTTTTAGAGAATTTGGAGGAAGATACGTGCAGAAGGTATCCGATATACGCTCCTGATACCAATATTGAAAATTTGTTGAAGTTGTCTAACGGAGAGATTTGTTGAATACAGACGAATATCTTTAATGTAGTTGTTGACACATTATGTTTACTTGATTGAGAGTGGAAGAAGAAAAAATGCATCCTATTTAGAATACATTTTTTCCGGAGCTTATCCTTTTAGGTCGATAGAATTACCTAAAGTTGGATGTGGAGCTTGGAGCATTTCAATCATTTGGGCTGCATTTTGTTGCGTATTATCCAAAGACATTTTAGTTAAAGCTATGCTTACACTTTGACCGAGTGAAGCCTGGTGCATGCTAACTGATAAAGCTGCAATATCCAAGAAACTCACCTCCCCTATTATTATCGGCAAAGTGTTAAAAATCTAAATTACTGAAAATAAGGGAATGACTTGTTCATTCGACTTTTTTGTGACGGTAAAATTTACAGAGGCGATAACGTTAATTTCCCTGGTGTTATTGATAATAAACAAGAAAGAAGGGTTAAAGTCTATACATTTAAAAAAACGTGCCAAGAATGCAGTAAAGACATTGAAAAATATGGTTTACATTTGCTGAAAAAGCAAAATCGAAACTTAATTAAAACGCATAACGAAGATTATGTGTCACATTGACTGGGAGAGAGGGAACATTGACTTGAGAAAGGGTTACATTAAATAGGTTCAAGGGAGTGAAAAACCGGTTGAGGCACATAAAAAAGAATAGGGGGCACTTTGATCAGGAGAGAGGAAACATAGACTTGAAAAAGGTTACATTAAACTGGTTCGAGGGAGCGAAAAACCGGTTAAGGCACATAAAAAAGATTAAATGTAATATAGAAAACTTTTCGTTATGTAACTAGAAGGGCAGTTTTGTTCAAGAAGGATAGAGGACAATCTATGACGAAATTAATGTAAGATACGAAATTTAAGTTAATGAGATTTCGGAGATGGATTTCTGATGAATGTGACATTATCAATTGTTCCGTGAAGATAAAGTGGTTCTTGTGATTGATATTGTAAAAAAATGAAGTAAGTAAATGTAACGTTATCAGAAATTGATGGAGAATTTTTGGAAACAGGGAAGTGATTATTATGAAGCTTAATGGAAAAAATGTAATTCTTTCAAGAGTTACTCTGGATGATTTGGATTTTATTTGTGAACTAGAATGCAATAAAGATATTTGGTTATTTGAAGAATATATTGAATCAGATATGAAAGTCGTTAGAGAAAAGTACCTACAAAAGATGAATACTCAGTATAATTATGATTTTATTGTCAAAAGCACTATAGAGGGAGAAGTTAAACCAATTGGTCTGGCCCAAATTTGGTGTTATGTAGAGCATAGAAAGAGTTGGGAGATTGGTTTTGCAATTCTTCCTAGTTACCTAGGAAACGGTTTTGGGTATGAAGCAACGAAACTTTTAATAGAGTTTACATTCGAAAGATTACAAGCTCATAAAGTAGTTGGAATGTGTAATTGTAACAATCTTAAATCTGTAAAATTAATGGAGAGCTTGGGCATGAGAAGAGAGGGAACATTTCAAGAAGAATTGTTCTGGAATAACCAATGGCATGATCAACATTTTTATTCAATACTGGATAAAGAGTATTTAATTAATGCATCAATGATATTGTAAGCTTTACAAAGTAGGCATCAACTTTCACAATGTATTCACGTATCGGAGAACAAGTGGTTTTTTTATTGAGTAAAGGGGCTGGTTAGTTGAACAATCGTGATTAGTTTTTTTCACAATAGGTCCATGAACAGTAAACATACTGGTTGAAGATTGTTTGTGAAGAGTTACAGCTAGAATAACTATTTCCCTATGATTCAAAAGATTTTAAATTCCCTTGACTCTTACGTGACGTAACGGTTTATAGTGAAGATACGGGTAAAAATTCTCGCGAAATAAGGGGGTGGTTATTTTAGTTTCAGGTAAGAAGAACTGGAAGACAGGGGAACTTGCAAAGTTAACAGGTTTAACGATTCGAACCTTGCGGTATTATGACCAAATTGAATTGTTCTCACCATCAGACTATTCAGAATCAGGATATCGCCTATATAACGCCACAGATCTTTCGCGGTTACAGCAAATTCTTAGTCTAAAAGATTTAGGATTAACGCTAGAGGAAATTAAATCGATCCTGGCTGACGATACGTATAACCCTATTGAAGTGGTGACTCTTCAAATAGAAAATTTAAGAGAAAAAATAAGCGTTCAACAGAAGCTGTTAAAAGATTTACAAAATGTATTTGAGATTTTGCAAACGAAATCGACCTTGACGGTTCAAGATTTTACAATTTCAATTGGAATGATGAAAAAAAGTCATGAAAATTATTTTAACGGGCGCCAAAAGAATATGGAGCGCCAATTTGATCGACTTGGCGAATTCCTTTCTAATCATCCGTCTCACCAAAAAAGGAGGAAGTGAGAATGAAAAAACACTTTGCAACACACGATACCTTTGTTATTGAAAAGGTGTATAATTTCACACCTGAAGTGGTATTCGCTGCATGGGCGGACCCAGAGCTTAAAGCAAAATGGTTCACGGAGGCGGAAGAGTTTGATTTTCGAGTGGGTGGACAAGAGATAAATCATGGCGGCCCTCCAGGAGGTCCTGTTTACACATTTAAGGCTCACTATCAGGAAATCATTCCTAACCACCGTATTGTCTATACTTACACCATGGATCTCGATGAAATTAGGATTTCCGTTTCTGTAGCAACGGTCGAGTTTAAACAAGTTGATGAAGGAACACACCTGATTTTTACCGAGCAAGGTGCATTCCTAGACGGCCATGATACAGCTGCAGTTCGTGAGCACGGGACAAATATTTTGCTGGATCAGCTTGGTGAACAGTTGAAAAATATTCAAGAGTTAAGAGTATCCTCTGGGGTATCGAAGATTATTAACTCTCCTGAGCCAATCTCTGAGCGTGAGATTGTCAACACACGTATCTTCAATGTGCCACGTGAAATCATGTTCAAAGCATTCAGTGACCCGAATCATTTGGAAAAATGGTGGGGACCCGAGGGCTTTACTAATACGTTTCATGAGTTCGATATGCGACCAAACGGTAATTGGCGTTTCATTATGCATGGACCCAATGGTGTAGATTATGAGAATAAATCCATCTTTTCCGAAATAATTGAACCCGAAAAGATTGTTATCCACCATCTGGGGCCAATACATGAATTTTTATTAACTATTACATTTGTTGAGAAAGAAGGCAAAACCGAACTTATATGGCAAATGCTCCACAAATCAGTTAATGAATGCGAAAAAGTGAGAAGTTTCTGTTACGAAGCCAATGAACAGAACTTTGACCGACTTGAAGCGGAGCTGACTATACTGGTCTACAGATTGCAACACTAATTAATTTTATTATATAAGCACTAACATAGAAATTTTACTTATTCGGCTAAATGGCGCTTTTCTTTAGTAGGATAGCGTCTTTTTGATATGCCCCTACACATTAAGGGATTAGATTTTGTTAAGGTAAAAAAAGTTGTGAAGATTTTCACTTGAACTAACGGATGCTTTAATCTAAGAAGGATTAATGCTTTTTTTTATTGAGGTTTCTTGTTGAGCTAACGGGGCAGGATAGTACAACAAGACATATATTACCAGATTGTGCTAAAATGAACCTATTATTATCTTGGAGGCGATACGAATGCCATTTGAACCACCAGCAGAACACTATGATGAGCATATTGAAGTTATAGATGAACAAATATGTAATTTAATTAAGCAACGGAAGGAACTATCAAAAAATAATCCTGGTTTTCCAACTAAACAACTTATAGGTGATTGGTCGATAAAATATAATTTTTATGAAGATTTTCTAAACAGTGTTTTTGCACATTTCTTAAACGAAGAGATATATAAACCTGTTGTTGAGCCAAAAGGATTTCTTAAAAATATACCGATATTAAAGTCATTTGAAATAGATGATTGGTTTTATTCGGTAACTTTTGTACGTCAATTCCAAAATGCCAGTGTTGTTCATTTAAACCTTGATAGAGATGATTCCGATGAAATGCCTGGAGTTTTTCCAGAGCATTATTGGTTTGATCTTTCCATAGACGACGGAGAAGGGATTAATTACGACTGCCGAAATGAAGGAGGTGGCGGCTCAAGAGGGCATTCATCATACACTTTTGTTGTATCTCCACCATTACCTGATGATGTTTCTAAAATTAAATTAGTCTTTAAAGAATATAAAACTCCATTAAAAACAAAACCAACGGGTCTTGAATTCGTCATAAGAATGGATAACTAAATGATTTATCTAAATTTTCCAATATCACTTATTCAACTAAAGGGTGCAATAGTTTAAGCTCCAGCTGCCATTTCGCCGGCTTTTCTTCTTGAACAAAAGGGGCAGGTTTGTTCAAGAAGAAAAAATATAATTTACCTCGTGTCTTATATAATTTCTTTAAAATCAAAAGGGGGTAATCGATTGTCAAATAAACGTTCAAAAGGTAAATATGAAAATACATTTGAAGAAGTTTCATGCTTTATATGACAAAATCTATCGGCCTGATATTCTATGGGAGGCATGACAACGCGTAAAACGTAAGAAAGGCAGTGGCGGTGTCGATGGACAGACGATTGAACAAATCGTTTTGGACTATGGGGAGATGAAATTTATGAACGAACTCTACTTAGAATTAAAGGAGAAGCGTTATCATCCTAGTCCTGTCCTTAGAACCTATATTCCGAAGGAAGATGGTGAGAAACGTATTCCTTCTATAAAAGACAGAGTGGCACAAATGGCAACGAAAATGGTAATAGAACCTATTTTCGTTGCTGATTTTCATGATTGTTCATTTGGTTTTCGTCCCAAATTTAATGCTCACCAAGCAATAGATAAAATACGAAAAGCCAGTAAGAAATGTTTTTGGGTAGTCGACGTCGATATCCAAGGATACTTCGATAATATAAATCAAGTAAAGCTGATTAGTTTGCTTGAACAAAGGATAAGTGACAGAAGGGTCTTGAAACTTATTCGGAAATGGCTAGAGTCCGGCATTATGGAAGAAGGAAACATAAGAAATCCAATTACTGGTACACCACAGGGTGGTGTAATCTCGCCCCTCATGGCTAATATCTATTTAAATACAATGGATAGGCTTTGGGCAAAGAGGTTTAACCATCTAGGTGAACTTATTAGGTACGCAGATGATTTTGTTATCATGTGTAAGACCAAGCAACAAGCATTTGAAAGTATCAAAGTCATTCAGTCTATTTTGGGGAGATTAGATCTTACAATCAATCGTGCCAAATCTAGATTAGTCACTCTATGGAATGATTGTGATGGATTTGATTTTCTAGGTTTCCATCATCGAAAGATTCCTTACAGAAGAAAAGGTGGAAAAATATTATTCTATTTGTCACACATACCGAAAAAGAACGCAATGTAAAAGATGCGTGCAAAAATAAAGGAATATACAAAGCCAAGAAACAAACTCTACATGGACATTCGAGAACTGGTAAAAGGACTAAATAGGAAATTACAAGGTTTCAAAAACTACTATCAAATTTCAGCTTACTCGAAAATGTGGCTAATACAAATTGATAGGTATGTATTAGAACGCCTCACCTTGTTTTATAACAAGAAAAGAAACAATCTTAAAAAGCATGGGAACTTGAAGGATGTCAGAAGAGAAGTTGAGCATATTTTGGTGAAATTGAGTAGATAGACTCCGTAATGCCAAAGAAAGAAAAACATCGGAATCCGTATGAGGGAAAACTTCACGTACGGTTTGATGAGTGGGAACTGAAAGTAAAAGAGATAGCGTAAGCTATCCCAATGAAATCAGTTTTCTACTCTACTAGAAGGCAGGTTAGCATTCTTGAAGATGTTAAATATCAGGTTTGAAAAAATAGAGCTCCTCTGTAAGATACGAGTAAGAGATCAATCAAACTCAAGTCTTAACGAGGAGTCTTATTATGAATTTTAAAATGCAAATCAAACAAAATCAACTAATAGAAAGGATTTCTAGTAATCATTTGATTGTAGGGATTGATATCGCTCAACAATTTCACGTTGCACGTGCAGTAAACTACCGCCGCATCATGGACGGTGATCCTCACATTCGAAAATAATGAAGAGGGTTATGGGA
The DNA here is from genome assembly GCF_038008735.1 of Margalitia sp. FSL K6-0131. Lineage (NCBI taxonomy): Bacteria > Bacillati > Bacillota > Bacilli > Caryophanales > Bacillaceae > Heyndrickxia > Margalitia sp. FSL K6-0131. Next base: position 4,394,715 of record NZ_JBBOZS010000001.1, on the reverse strand, counting down.
AACTATTAAACTGGATGCAAGATTTACAAAAACTTAAACACCTAAATTCAGAAATAGTAGACATTGAGTCTACAGGACATTATTGGATTAACCTATCTTAGTAGTTATCTGAAAAAGGAATTGGCTGTTAATCAAATTAAATTTATGGGTCGATCTAGTTTTTCTAGAGTTAAGGTAAGTGATGCTAGACTAAAAAGTGGACACAGATTGTTATAATAAATATATCAATTATAATGAGGTGTGTCCGTATGGCAAAAGGTAATGGTAAACGATACGAAGAGTCTTTTAAAATTGAAACTGTAAAGTATATTAGCGAAAACCATAAATCTGTAGCTCAAGTGGCGAGAGAAGTTGGTGTAAACGAAAATACATTACATGGTTGGATGAAAAAGTATGGTCAACAACCGGAAATCAAGGCTGTACAATCTTTCTCCTCGGAAGGTGCTGCTTTAAAAGCTCTTCAGAAAGAAATGCGCGATTTAAAGGAGGAAAATGAAATCTTAAAAAAGGCGATGCACTACTTCGCGAAAAGCCCTCGGTAAAATATGAATTTATTCATAAGAATCGCTCCCAATTCCGAGTGGAGAAGATGTGCAAAGTCCTGGGAGTATCCAAGAGTGGTTACTTCAAATGGTTAAACCGACCAAAAAGTAACCGGCAGAAAAAGCACGAGAAATTAGCACAAAAAATTCTGAAGACCCATTTAGAATTTAAACAACGTTACGGCAGCGTGAAAATTACTAAAACCCTTAATAAACGTGGCATGAAGGTAAGTGAGCGTACGGTTTCCCGTATTATGACGAAGAACCAATGGAAGTCTTGTACAGTCAAGAAATACAAGGCTACGACCAATTCAAAACATAAACATCCAGTAAGTGAAAACGTCCTAGATCGACAGTTTAAAGCAAGCAAACCAAACCAATTTTGGGTAACGGATATCACTTATATACCGACCAATGAGGGCTGGTTGTATTTGGCGACCGTAATGGACTTATATTCTCGTAAAATAGTAGGTTGGGCTATGGGCAAAACTATGACAAAGGAATTGGTTATCTCTGCATTAAAAATGGCTTACAAGCGTCAAAAGCCGGGAAAAGGCGTCATTCATCACTCAGACAGAGGTGTTCAATATGCTTCCTCTGAGTATCAGAAACTATTAAAAAAGTATCATATGATTGGTAGTATGAGCCGTAAAGGAAACTGTTATGACAATGCTTGCATTGAATCGTTTCACGGTATTCTTAAACGTGAGTTAGTTTATCAAACCAAGTATAGAACAAGAGAAGAAGCGAAGAAATCATTATTTGAATACATCGAGTTCTTCTACAATTCTAAGCGGATTCATTCAACATTGGGCTACTGTACACCAAATGAATTTGAGCGAATGTATAGTAATTCTGCAGCTTGATTTTACCTTCATCAAAAAGTTTAAATCGCACTTTATTTAAACTTTTTGATGAAGGCCACCAAGCGAAAGCGCGGTAGAAAAATCTGTGTCTATTTTCTTGACGTAGTATCAAAGTTTTTAAAGAATGTTTCGTGCAAGAGATACATCGCAACCTTTAGGTAGTTCCCCACTCCAAAAGAAATCTCTTCCATGTCTTCACTTGATATCATGGCCGAATGGAAGTCATTAATGAAAAGATACCCTAAAGTACTATTTCAAGGGCTATGAAATCCTTCAAATAAGTGAGCATTCAAGAAATATTCGTATCAAACTGATGGAGTTGAAAAGAAATTATTCATGTAATAACTCGAAGGTAATTTATATATGCTTTAATATGTATTATTTCCTTTAGTAATTTTTAGAGTCGGTATTTTCAAGAAATTAATTTCCTACTTATATTCTTTGATAAAAAGGTGTGTATGTTTATGGCCGTTGTAAAAGCAAGATCATCTGATATAGATCTTTTGGCGAGGTTGCTTAGGGCAGAAGCGGAGGGAGAAGGAATACAAGGGATGCTTTTAGTCGGAGATGTCGGAATAAACCGAATAAGAGCAAATTGTGCTGATTTTATAGGCATTAGAACAATCCCTGAAATGGTTTATCAACCCCATGCCTTTGAAGCAGTTCAACATGGTTATTTTTATCAAAGAGCTAGAGATCAAGAAAGAAAGCTAGCAAAGAGAGTAGTAAACGGTGAAAGATTTTGGCCGGCAAAATTTAGTTTATGGTATTTTAAACCACCTGGTAATTGTCCATCCACTTGGTATGATCAACCTTTTGTTGGTAAATACAAAAATCATTGTTTTTATGAGCCAACGGGAGGGACATGTGAAAATGTATATAATACGTTCTAGACATTGGACGAATATACAATGTATAAAAATGGGTTTATCAAAAGAAGCAATGAAAATACACCTATAAGGAGTATTTTTTCATTGCTTCTTTTTCTGATTTAGATAAGTAATAAATATGGATATAACCCACTAATATAAAGGTTGTTGTTGGTAACAAGATGGAAAGGTATTTATATCTTGAATCATGCGGTAATCGTAATGTTTTAACGCAAATTGTGACTGGTAAAGATATTCAATAACGTAGAGCTGTCCTCCTTGAGCGCTGCATAATATCCCCGATGTCCCCTGTCCGTTAGTAAATGATATACCTACAGGCTTCCCTAAAAGGTGTTGAATTTTTTGTTGCCATGGCATAAAACCACCCTCCTTAAACCACCCTATGTTATAAGTGTGTAATAGGTGCTTGTCATAGGGAGAGCGAATTCAAATGAGATCTCTTTTCCAAGGGGTTTATACTAATTCGTGAATAATAAAATCAGAGAGGTGTGTCCCTGTTGATTTTTGAAAGATGGATTTTAATCGGAGTAATTTTAATAAGCCTACTTATGCTTTTGTTTTTTATTCCACGAGATAAAATAAGGGATGCATTTGTACTTTTTTTGTTTTTACAAGTTGTAACGTGGCCAGCTGGATTATTCGCCGTAGAAAAAGGTTGGATTAAATATCCCGTTCAACTTTTTCCAAACACAAATCACCTCAATCGTTCGAGCTTTACCTTTGAATTTTTTCTCTTTCCTATATTAGCGATAATTTTTAGTCTTTACTTTCCGAAAAAATCAAAATGGTTGATTGTTACGTTATATATTATTTTGTTCACCGGCATTTTTACAGGAATTGAGGTATTGTTAGAGAGGTTTACTGATTTGGTGAAATATATAAAATGGAAATGGTATTGGACATTTATTTCTGTAATGGTTTCTTTATTAATCAATCACATATACTATAGTTGGTTTAAAAATGAATTTATAAAAGGTGAAAATTAATGAAGAGTGAGCTTTTAATATTATTCTGGTCATTTATCTTTTGTGTACTTTTAATGATAAGAGTAGTACCGAAATCTAAAATGAAAGAAGCACAGATCGTCTTTATATTTGCACAAGCCCTTGCATGGATATATGAGTATGTTCTGGTAGCAATGGGATATATAGAGTTTCCTTTTCGAGAATTTCCGAAAGCATCTGAAATGAGTTTTTCACTCTATTACTTAATATATCCGTCAATAGCAGTTTTCTTTATTTTTAGTTACCCACCAAAAGGTAAGAAAGTAAAAATTATTTTTCATTATTTATTATTCTCATTTGTAGCAGTCGGATATTCAGTGGTTATTGAAAAATTCAGTGAATTGGTGAAATTTAAGAACGGTTGGAAATGGTATATAGTATTACTATTTGTACTATTTATAAATATAGTTATTAAGTTATTTTACTCATGGTTGTTTTTTGCAAGCAGAAAGTGCAGAAAAATGCAGCGAAATTTACATAGGCTTGCAGCGGTTTGTTTTACATTAAATTTCATCCAATGTTTTTACCGATGAAAGAGCATTTTTTAACCTATAACTTTCTCCCGTAAACGCTATTACGTGGGCATGATGTACTAATCGGTCCACAAGGGCTGATGTTAGGCGGTTATCTCCAAAAACCCGGTTCCATTGACCGAATTCTAGGTTAGAGGTTACTATCACGCTCTTGTGTTCATAACAGTCTGCGATAATATGAAACAATAATTCAGAGCCTTCTTTTTGAAAAGGGACGTATCCCAATTCGTCCAATATAAGTAGGTCGCACTTTTCGATTTGACGTTTTAACCTGTGTAAAGTGCCTAATTTCATTGCTTCTTCTAATTGTCCTACTAAATCAGCTACCCGAAAGAAACGGACTTCATATCCCATTTCACAGGCCTTAACACCTAAAGCCGTTGCTAAATGTGTTTTCCCCGTACCCGGTGTCCCCATAAGTAGTAGGTTCTGTTTTTCCTTAATAAAACGAAGGTCACAAATTTCCTCTTTCGAGGTTGTGGCTGGTAAATGTAGCTGCTCATCCCATTCATAGCCATTAAGCCATTTAAGTTCCCTAAATTTAGCCTTTTTTATTAGTCTAGCTATCTTTGTTGTCTGCCTAGAATTGACTTCAATTAATAGAACATCACGTAAATACTGTTCTTTACTTTCAAAAGGGATATCCTCAAACTCTTCGATAATATGGGCTAAGTGAAGTGTTTTGCAAATTGCCTTCAAGTCGGCCATCAGGAAACACCTCCTTCCAGAGAAGGACAAAGCATTTTATCATAAGTATTCAAATCGGTTTCATAGTTAAGCAAAATCTTAGGCGTATGTACCTCGTTTAATTTTTCCGGATAGGATGCTTTTTTTGCTTCTAAAATAAAATCAAGTTCATGTGGATCCCTCTCAAAACGTTCTTCTTTTTCCAAAGCCATATGAATATCATTCAGAGTATGTTTTTCTAATAATTTTTTTACCCCCTTGACCCGGGATCTGGTCTCTTCTGATCGTATCGTCAAATACGTTTGAACTCTTTCCGGCAAATACTTAAAAAAGCGTGAATACCTCACGGACCGCGGTTTCTTCTCCCAATCTATTAAAATATCATTCCATGGAATCGCTCTTGTGGCATTCATATAAGGGCGGTTTTCTTGATAAACAATTTCTCCGTCATTCGTAAAACAGGTAAATCGATCCCATTCCATTTTAAGGACTAACGCCTGTTTCATTCTCGCTTTGTGGAGAACAAATTTCTCACCGTCAACTTCAATTTCCCCGTATTTATTAACCTTAGCGGATTTTACCGAATAAATCGGAAAATCAGTTAAAGGAAGGGCTTTCAATTGCTTTTTATCCTCTTCCCAAAGCTCATCAATCATCACATTTTTTTCATAGTGGGGACGTTGCCGGTCCTTTTCCATTTCTTCCTTCATCCAGTCTGCTAATTGTGGAAAACTCTCCATAATCGGTGCTGTTGTAAACAGGTTATTCCTTGTATATCCGACCTTCTTTTCTACATTTCCTTTCTCATGTCCACTTGCCGGATTACAAGGCTGTACTTCAAAGCCGTAATGGCATTTAAATCTCAGAAAGGCGTCAGTATAGGTCCTTCTGTCCCCTTTGCCAATAGAAACAACCACCGCGGCTAGGTTATCTATACGCAAATATGTAGGTACTCCTCCTGATTGATGGAACAGCTGCTTTAACCCCTCTAAGAAACACTCGGTATTTTCGCCAGGAAGAGGATAACCAAATCCAGCATTACTGTGTGGAAAGCTCAGGATTAGAGCTTTGATATCTTTATAGGCTCCATCTTTTACTACAGTCATGTTTCCAAAGTCCACCTGCGCTTCACCTGGAGGGTGTTCTAAACGTTCATGTCTTTCAATCCTAGCTGCTTTGAGTTGTGGCTTTCGGTTCTGGATATATTCGCATACGGTCCGATAGGACCCTTTAAAACTATGGTTATCTCTAAGATCTTCATAGATCTTCTTGCTAGTTCTCCGTTCTTTTCTTTTGAGTTTCATGTCCTCCTCTAGCCAATCATCAACAATTTCCCCGAAACCTTCTTCGTACATCATTCCTTTTTTACTGAACTTTAGTGTCTCTTCAAATCTTTCTCCATCAGCGTATTTCTTAACCGTCCTCCAATTACAACCAGTTTTTCTTGTAATTTCATTTATTGATAAGTCTTCTTCTTCTCTTAAGTGTTTGATATAATCTACTTTAGGCATTGCTAGCATCCTTTCATTTCCTCCCCACTGTTGTGATCTCTCAATCAATACAGTAGGGGATAATTTTGGGGCTGGCAAGCCTATTTTTATGCAGTTAAGTTCTGCATAAATTCCCTGCAAACCTCTGTACTTTTATTTTGCAATAAACACATGGTTTATGAAAGGTACCACGAATAATTCAAAATATAGAATGGACTAATATACAAAATAATTTATTGTGAAAAACTCTTATTAATTGTAGTGGTGTCTTTTATTTTGGGTAATACCTGCGTATCTGTCACCAGGTTAATGTTTTATAGCATAACTTAACTTGTTGATTTGCCTACAGTTCGAAGCTTCTGATTAGTTCATTCTGATTAGTTCAGTAGGTTTAGGTTTTTCATTGTTTTGATGGTTAATTGAATTATTTTTTAAAAATAATTTAAGCTTGATTGAATTCCTCAAAAGTAAATATTTAATCAAGTCCTCTTAAAATGAAAATAGTAGAAATGAACATTTTATTTAAAAATCTCTAGAACTTTTCAATACTTTCCATAGAAAAAATTGAGTTTATGAGATTTCAAATAGTAGGTGAATAGAATGAATGTGGTTCTGTTTGAAAAAATTCAGTATTACATGCAGGAGAAGTCATTGATGTAAATGATGCACTTTATATCGAACAATATTGGAAAACAAATAAGCGCGAAGCAGATATTAATTATGATGGTGTAGTAGATCAGAGGGATATGCAATATGTGGTACATAATTATATGATGCAAAATCCATGGGATGACAACGCACCTAAGGCTGTCAAGAAATATAAAGGCAAGACATTAGACGATGTTCTAAAAGATGTTGGTATGGAGTAAGGTAAGAAAAGTCGGTAACGAGTAAATTGTCGTTACCGATTTATTAATTATTGTAGTCTTATTTCATCAATTTTGCATTTGTCCTGGGTATATTTGTTATTGCGATTATCTTATTTTTATTTGTTGGGTAGTGGAAAAGGTTTTGATTTTTAAGAAAGAGGACTAGATGTTCTCATGAAAACTAAGATTTGTTTTTTCAATATAAATACATTACTCCTTTTAATAGGAAAGCTGTTCTCTTTTGAAGTACAAAGATACATTAAGTTTAAAGTTATCTCTAAGGTTCCATTTCCTACTACTAAGTTAACATTTTATACCTACGTAATTCATAAAATAAAGTATCAATATACGGGGGTATTATAATGACATTTTACAAGGATTATAGTGAAATGGATCTCGATAAGACAAGAAAACCAGCGACGAGTAAAACTAGGTTTATAAATAAGGGCTTTTACCAACAAATGAACCGAGAAAAATTAAGAACAGAACAAGAACTGGCTATTCAGAACAATGTTGCTCCTGTTCTTTTACCTGTCATCTATCGAAAAAATACTTCACGGAAAGTTTGGGACTTAAAAAGATATGCATTTTTATTACAGGAACAAATCCCTGATACCGTCCACCCTAAGCTATGGGAACAGGGTAAGTTAAATCTTAACGCAGGATTATTTAAGGTAACAGAAAATATCTATCAAGTAAGAGGGTTTGATCTTGCTAATATGAGTGTAGTAAAAGGGAAGACCGGATGGATTGTGATTGATTGTTTAACTTCAGAAGAAACTGCAGAGGCCGCGCTCCAACTATTAAAGAAGTATTTTGGAAGGTTTCCAGTTAGTACGATTATTTTTACACATTCGCATGTGGATCATTATGGGGGAGTACTAGGAGTTCTGGAGTCTGAACTTGAAAAACCGGTGAAAGTATATGCTCCAAAGGATTTTATGAAAGCTGTCATCCAAGAAAACATTACTGCAGGAGTTGCTATGTCCAGACGAAGCGTTTTTATGTATGGTGAACCTCTTCCTCGAGATAACAAAGGACAAATTGATGATGGTATTGGTAAAACCGTATCCACAGGAACCGTAACTTTAATAAGTGATGTACAGGAAATTTCCAATGACAGCAGTCAGCCATATGTTGAAAAAGTGATTGATGGTGTAAAGATCCAATTTCAACTAACTCCAGGTACAGAAGCACCGGCAGAAATGAATTTGTATTTTCCTATTGAGAAATCATTATGTATTGCTGAAAATTGTACAGCAACTCTTCACAATCTATATAGTCTAAGAGGGGCTCAAGTAAGGGATCCTGTTGCTTGGGCAACTTATTTACAACAAGCCATCGATTTATTTGGCAATCGTTTGACTAGTGTATTCGGTGTTCATAATTGGCCGCGTTTTGGTACAAAAGATTGTATCGACTATATGGAAAAACAAAGAGACGTATATCAATATATCAATGACCAAACTTTGCGTTTGATTAATCAAGGCTATACTTTAGAAGAGGTTGGAAGAATGGTTACCTTACCAGAAAGCTTAAGCAGCGAATGGTATAATAGCTCCTTTTATGGAACCGTCAATCACAACTCAAAGGCCGTTTATCAAAAATATATGGGCTGGTATAATGGAAATCCAGTCGATTTAAATAAACTATTCCCTGAAGAATCCGCAAAGAAATACGTGGAATTTATGGGAGGAGAAGAGGCAGTTCTAGAAAAAGCAAAAAAATCCTATCGAGATGGTGAATATCAATGGGTAGCAGAGGTTACCAAACATGTAATTTATTCAAATCCAAACAATGAAGCGGCTAAGCTATTGTGTGCCGATGCATTAGAACAATTAGGGTATATAGCTGAATCTGGACCATGGAGAAATGAATATTTAATGGGAGCTCAAGAGCTGCGGTTCGGAAAAATACATATTCCCATTTCTACGATAACTAAAGATGTTTTAGACGTTATTCCTCTTAAAAATATCCTCTATTTATTGAGTATCAGAATCGGTGTTTGTCAATATAGTTGTCGTATTTAATTACTTTAGTATTTTAATAGAATGTTATCAATCTCCGAGTTCAGTCAAGGCTACCGCGCTGCGCTTGCTGGCCTGGTGATTTGAATCGAAAGGAAAAGCATTTTCGATTCAAATCACCAGGAAAATGGGGAATATTATGATTTCCTCAATACCTCTGTTTGCCCCTCATCCCTCATTGGATTGAGCGCTACTTGTTCATTCGGTGCCCAATTTCTTGTGCCTCTTGACCACCGTTCTGGATGTCTAGCCTTCGCTTCTTTGTATACATTTTTCCGCTTTTCCAATATGGCTACGTGTTCCCCTGTATGACACTGTACAGGCGTCACAAAATTTAGTCCACTATGCAGGTGAATCTCGTTGTACCAATAGACAAATTGCTGTGCCCATTTTCGTGTTTCTTCGAGTGACGCAAAGCCTTTATGTGGGAAATCTGGTCGATATTTGAGTGTCCGAAACATCGCTTCTGAGTAAGGATTATCATTACTCACACGCGGTCTTGAAAAGGAACTTTGAATACCTAATTTTTCTAGTAAACTTAGGAATGTCTCAGCTTTCATCGGGCTACCATTATCTGAATGCAATACAAGTGGTGTCCCCTGTATTTTTTCATTGATAACTGCTTTTTTCACAAGCGTTTCAGCGTGTTTTGCCTCTTCTGTTTCCCAAACTTCCCAGCCTACTACTTTTCTACTAAATAAATCGAGAATTAAATAGAGTCGATAATACAAACCTTTCACAGGTCCGCCGAGCCACGTAATATCCCATGTCCACACCTGGTTTGGCGATGTTGCTAGATGACTCTCAGGAATTCTTCTCCCTGGCCTTTGACTACGACCACGATGATGTTGCATTTTTTCTTCACGTAACACACGATAAAATGTGGATTCTGACGCAATATAAGTTCCTTCGTCCGCAAGCTTCGGTACAATTTGTGTCGGCGGTAAATCGACGTATTCCTCTTGTTTGACAACCGTTAGTATTTCTTCTTTTTCTTTCTCAGACAACTTATTTTTCGGTACAGGTCTTTTCGTAAGTGGGCGCTGATCAACCTTCACATTACCCTCTGCCACCCAACGTTCATAGGTCCGAACGCTGAGATGAAGTTCCTCACAAGCCTTCGCTAATCGCGCACCATTTTGATTGGCTTCTTGGATAAGTTCGACTGCTAATGCGCGATTTGACGGGCTAATCATTCTTCCTCGTCGTCCCCCCAAATCGCTTGGGCCTTTTTTCGCAAAAGTAATAAAGCTGCAGCTTCGGCTAGTGCCTTTTCTTTCTTTTGTAGCTCCTTTTCTAATTGCTTTGCACGCTTCTGTTCTTCCTTCAATGCACCATTCAGCTGTTTTGCTTGATCGAACACCTGACCATTTGCCTGAAGACATACACTTTTCCATGCTTCAATCTGTTCACGGTAAAGCCCCTTTTTACGACAATACTCGGCAAGCTCCGATTCGTTCATCGCAAACGTCTCCATCACGATTAAAAACTTGTCTTGGCTACTCCATTTGTCGCTTGTTTGTCCATTGCCGGGCGTAGCCACACCAGCCGCGCGAGCTTCTTTACGCCACTTGTATAACGTAACATCTGAGATGCCTTCTTCTTTCGAAATCTTCGTCACGGATTCATTATTTGGGGGCATCATGCGTTTGGTAATCGCCTCTTTTTGTTCTTGCGAATATCGTAGTCCATTTTTTCCTGTCATATTGATCAACCTCCGTGTTATTTACTTAACTATAACACTAAAGTATCATACGACATCTATCCTAATAGAGGGGGGGATTTAACTGACTTAACCAAAACTATGCCTAATCCTGATGATTATGGTTTAGGCTATTGGCACTTACACTTACCTTTTAGCCAAGAATATATTGATTCGAAAAAAACTCCTAACAAATTAAGACGAGAAATTATGCAAGAATTAATTGAACGGGTAAATCATTTAATAAATATAAAGTCAAAGGAACAGAGGGATTATTGCATCTATGCAACTATTTCATTGCCAAATTTATTTGACTCACAAATTGTAGCAATACCAGATAAAAGTTGGTTTGATGGTTTTTTCGAGAGAAACTCGGCAGAGCAAAAATGGATACCTCTAGAAAGCGAAAGAAATTTAATAAAAGAGTGGAATCTTGTATTAATTTCTGATTTAAAAGTCCGGGGTTTCAAGGAGATAATTTCGGATGATGACTTCATCTATGAAGGCGAAATCTGGTTTATTGGTGAATTAACTTAGAATAATGAGAATCTGTAAATCGGTGCCATTTCTTCAACCCAAGCAAGTTTATACTTTATAAGTTTGTGAAATGTTTTATTAAAACTATCGGGGGCAAGAGTTAAAAATCCAGCTGCCAACTTGGTGGCTTTTTTCTGTGAAAATAAAATGGGCGAGCACTGGCAAAGGGTTTTGAATAGATACGACACATGTGCAATTTAAATTGGCGAACATGAGATTTGGGGCTTGTAAACGTGATTTTTTAGAAAAAAGACAACACTAAATAGAGGGTAGGATCTCTACTTTTTTTAAAAGATCATAACCTTGAGGAGTATTGTATTGTTGGATGACTAACTGGCTATAGATGGTTCAGAGAAGTGTTGCTTATTGAGAAATAAGGTATAAATAATTCTTAGAATTTTGTGTGCTATTGCCTGTAAAGCTTTTTTCTTACCCCGCCTTGCAGAAAGAGACCAAAAAACATTTGCCATTGAAGTATTTTTCGACCTTGATATTGCCCATGCGACCTCACATAAGGCTGATTTTATATGTGGATTTCCCGGCACACTTTTAGAACTTTTTTTTTACCAGCACTTTCATTATTTCCGGGTGAAACACCAGCCCAAGAAGCTAAATGTCTAGACGAAGGAAATTGGCTCATGTCTGTTCCAATTTCAGCAATAATACAAGCTGCCGTATGGTCTTTAACTCCAGGTATAGATAATAGAATTTCTTTTTCTCCTTGGTAAGAACTTAGAATTTTCTCCATGCGGGTTTCCAGTTCTTGTATAGATTTTTCCATGTACTCTATATGACTCCATGAGCTTTTGATCATAAACATTTGATGTTCATTTAGCGTTCCAAAAAGGGATTCAGATATAGTATCTGCTTTTTTTCGAAGTGAATGATGTATATTATTATCGATATCTGTTTTATCAAGATACCCTTTTTCCACCAGCTGATTTAAAAGTTTACGACCTGAGACTCCAAAGATATCAGAGATAACGGAGCCAAGTTTTATGTTAGAACACTCAAGTACTTTCGAGATTCTATTTTTTTCCGCAGTTAAGTTACCAATCCATTTCTTTCGTAATCGAGTTAAATCACGTAACTCTCTAAGATCTTGTGAGGGAACAAAACTTTTCTCAATTAAACCATGACGAAGAAGTTTGGCAATCCATTCTGCATCGGAAACATCAGTCTTACGACCAGGAACATTTTTGATTCGTTGGGCATTGGCAATGGTAATGTCAAAATATCCTTCAAGGATATTAAAGACAGGTTTCCAATAGATGCCCGTACTTTCCATAGCAATGTGAGTGATTTCTCTTTCCTCTAACCATTTCAATAATTCAAAAAGACTTTTGGTTAGGGTTGAAAAGGTCTTGATTTCTTTTTGGATGACTTCATCATTAGAGCCTGTTAAGGCACAAACAACAATTTCTTTTTGATGAACATCCATTCCAGCACAATGAGTTAATAAAATGTCCATAAGGAAAAACCTCCAAAATAATGTCTATGGAAAGTGGAATAAGCTTGGTCAAACAGCATTTTTCTGTACGTGATCATCTTCAAGAGTTGAAGAGTCGACATAGGGGTGTACACAAGGCAAATTCCAAACAGTTTCTTATACAGGGTTGAACCACCACAAAAAGCCACGTAAAGATTACTTTCCATAGCATTAACCAGTATGGAAAAATGGACAAAAATAAAAACCCCAGCATTGAAATAATTTTCATGCCGGGGTGTGAGTGTAAAATCATGTATGTTTCTTATTCAGCTAACGAAAAAGTTTACTATATTTCCATTTGCACCCAATAAAGGGGTTGTTATGTTAAAATTAAAAAAGACATTGGATAATCCTAATAGGTGGGAGGAGGAATTTAATTATGGTTGTTGGCTTAATTGTCTTGGGAATTATTCTATTACTTTTAGGATTTTTAACGCCTATTGCTTCGGGAACAACAATTTTAATTTCTGTAATTTTATTTGTTATTGCAATTGTGCTCTCATTCAAACAAAGACGGGGGCAAATACCTGATTAAACCAAACTGTGTTTTCGTTTAACAGATGGTTGCTAGGGCAGCCATTTTTTTATTGAACTTAAAGGAAAGGTTACTTGAAGAAGAATGGTAATATAAAAAGTAATGAAAATTTATATAACGGGGTGAGAAGATGAGCCTTGGAATGGTACTAACTGGTACAAGGGTTAAAGATCCAGCTGCAGCTGCCAATTCGAATAACGAGGCAGGATACTATAAGAACAATGATACCTTTAGATTAACAAAAAAGGGAATGAAATGATTCATCCCTTTTGTTGCAGCTAGACATTATTATTCTGAATCCATTTCTAAAACTTCTTCCTCAAATTTTTGATAGGCATTTTGGACACCCATAATAACTTTTTTAATTTTAAAGTAACCATTAGAATAGGCATATGTATCTCGTATTTCTTCCCACATAAAATGATACATTTTTAAATCTGATGTTTCACATAGAATAAAATCGGTGTAGGTACCGTCTCCAAATGCATCAGCGTCAAAAAATTTTACCTTAACGTGTTCGTTGTATTTTCTAATTATTGAATATAAATCCTCTGCAAGCTCTCTTCTTTTTTCACGAGGTAAAGCTAACCAAGATGGATAAAACTCTAATAAAACTATAATACCGTGATTTAAATTGGTTTTAGTCATTCCGTTGCCTCCTTTTAATTTACTTAAACACCATTCGATTATACTAATTTTCGGTAATTTTTGATAATAAGGCATTCCTTTAACAATGGATGTATTTTTTTATTGTAGTGGATAGTTGAATAAAAGCGGATAAATAACGTAGTAATGTTATACTTTCAAAAAGGGGGAATTTCGTTGATTTTGGAAGCTGTTTTACTGCAAGTTAAAAAAGGTATGGAAACAGAATATGAAGAAGCATTCCGTGGTGCATCGAAAATTATATCCTCTATGAAAGGTTACATATCTCACGAATTACAGCGTTGTATTGAGGTTGAGGGGAAATATTTACTACTGGTAAAGTGGGAAACATTAGAAGACCATACAGTTGGATTTAGACAATCTAACGAGTATCAAGAGTGGAAAAAACAATTACATCATTTTTATAACCCCTTTCCTACAGTTGAACATTTTGAGAAAGTGAAGCTTTAATATTGTTCTTAAACTGTCTTGTACGCTTCTTCAATAACGAAGGGTCGTTTTTTTCTTATTGAAGTAAAGGGCAGTTTAGTGGAGGAAGGATTTCGTTTTTTATTTGACGAAGTATACTTTTTCAAGGTATAAATCTAAAATCTGAAAGAATTTGGGGGTTATATCTAGATGTCAGTGAAAAAGAATAATCAGTCTGGTATTGAAATATTTCCTTACGAAGAAAAATGGGAAAAAACATTTTTATCAATAAAAGATGTTCTGAAAAATAATTTAGGCGATTTAATAATATGCGTGGAACACGTTGGAAGTACATCAGTTAAAGGACTTGGGGCGAAACCAATTCTAGATATAGACGTTGTAATAGAAGATTATAGCGTTCTTCCTACTGTTATAAATAGACTCGAAAAGATAGGATATTATCATCAAGAAAATTGGAGTTTTGAGGGAAGAGAAGCCTTTGGAAGAAAAGATCAATTAGTTCCTTGGGATGGAAAAAATACACATTGGATGGAACAACACTTATATGTGTGTAATAAAGATAGTACAGAGTTAGCTAGACATTTGTTATTTCGAAATTATCTCCGTAACAATCCAGAGGCAGTTTCTGAATATGAACAGTTAAAAAATCTCTTGGCGAAAACCGCAAGTGACCGAGCTACTTATACCGAGGGTAAAACTAAATTTGTAACTATGATATTGGAGAAAGCAATAAGGTAATGTAAATGGATAGAATTGTTATGATTGTTTTTTCTCACCTATGTTTGGTTTTGAAATATTGTACTTTAACTTTCAAAAGCGTTAATCCAAGAAGGATTAATACCTTTTTATGTTAAAGTTTCTTCTTGTGCTAAAGGGGCAGGTTACTTAAAAAATTGTAACTCTTTTATTGGATAAATTAAAGAATTTTGTTAATTATTCAAGGAATATTTTTAACTAATTTAGAATTTATATATTATGGTATTGATATATTCAAACCATTTGAAAGGAGGAGAAGTATTAATGTCATTAACACATAAACCAAGAATAAGCGTAAGTAATTTATCATCTCTAATTGATGAGCCTATAAATATTAAAATTTTAGGGGTTCCACCAAGAAAAGAAGTTACAATTAAAGCTAAAAGAGTTTCTAATGGAGAAAAGACATTCCATTTTTCTTCGTATGCTACTTTTCTTTCAGATGAACAGGGTACTATTGATTTAAATGAACAAATTCCATTAAATGGGTCATATTCAGTTAAAGACGGAATGGGATTATTTTGGTCCCTTGAAATTATTAAGATAGAAGATAATACAAATAAAAAATCTATAAATCCACCAGTTTTGCCTCCCCAATCATTTACACTATCACTTGAAATTGATAATGAAATAGTTGATGAAATAACAATTAAAAGGCTTTGGAAAGCAGAAAATATTTCAAGAGAATCTATTAGAGAAAATGGAATAGTCGGGACCTTTTTTCATAACGAAGATGGTAAACCTTATCCAGCAATAATTATTTTAGGTGGTTCTGAGGGGGGATTAAATGAATTTTTGGGAAGTTTATTAGCGTCCCGCGGTTTTACAGTTTTAGTTCTAGCTTACTTCGGGTTAGAGCATTTACCAAAGCGTCTTGTTGAGATTCCTCTTGAATATATTGAAAAAGCAATTGATTGGTTAAAGGAGCGTCCTGAGACTCAAAAGGGTTGGTTAGGAATTCACGGAGTCTCAAGAGGTAGCGAACTAGCTTTATTGTCGGCAAGTTTATTTCAAGATATTAAAGCTGTTGTTTCTTTAAATGGTTCTGCAATTCTATTTAGCGGAATTGTACCTTGGTCAGATGAAGAAACATTGCCGCCAGCTTGGGTATACAAAGGAGAACCATTTCCATATGCATCAGCTCAAAACCCTACTAAAATAGCACTTGAATGTCTAGAAATGTACAAAGAAAGAAAAGGGAATCCTCTTGTTAAATGGTATAAAGCATTAACTTCGGACTCTGAAGTTGTACGACAAGCAACTATTAAAGTTGAAAAAATTAACGGTCCTATTTTATTAATATCAGGTAAAGAAGATATAACTGTTGAATTTTCTCGTAAAGCAATTGAGAGATTAAAGGAATTTCATTTTAACCATCAATTTGAACATCTCATTTATCCAGGTGCAAATCATTCATTAGGGATTCCTTACGTATATTATGGTAATGGTAAGAAAAAAGAAACAGCATTTGCAAGTGCCGATTCTTGGAAAAAAACTATTAAATTTTTTGCGGAAAGTTCATCAAAAAGATAAATAACCTTCTAATTGTTTTAACGGGAGCTAGGGCTGGTGATTAATGTGAAATCAGCAGCTTTTTTGTTGCTCAACTAAAGGGGCAGCATTCCTGTAATAAGAGAGATTTGGTTTAAAGTTTGTGAAAGAATGTACTTAAACAATAGGGTGCTTTAGTTAAACAAGAATAAATAATAAAGACATACAAAAAACACCGTACTAATTTCGGTGTTTTTTGTATGAGATTTAACTTGTTATTACCCCATATAAATTTAGTTTTATACTTCAAAACTGAACTCGTTAACATGACTGTGGCTTTATCTATCGCCTCTAATTTAGTTTTCAAAGGCTATAAATTAGGAGCTTGTAATAAGGTTTTAAATTAAAAATAAACTTGAAATATTAAAGCCATCCTTAGGGGCTTTTTAAATATATGAATTAATTAGGGGGCAATGGACAGATGTTAACGGATATTTTTGTACAGCAATTTTTCAATGATATTAAATGATTAGAGTTAGTGGACTCATGCTACCCGGATCAAAGCCACCAAATCTCGAAGTTTATAAACTACGTTTAGGTAATCTAAGGTGAATTAAATATAGATTGTTAAAAATTGTACTTACGCTAACGGGAGTTTAGTTTAATAAGTATCCTTAAACTAGAACATTTTCTATAACGATTAATTACAGAAAAAAATCCTCCATCCAATATGGATGAAGGATTCATAGAAGGAGATTTAATAACTATTTGGAGGAATTGGTCATCGACCGTCCATTACTAAAGATGGTTATCGGTAACAGGTAAAAATGTAATTGGTAATTGGATTATTGGTTTTACCGTTTGCAATTACAATTGTACTTGAGTACACAAAAACATCTCCTTCTATGCCTTGAAGTGGAGTCTCACCGCTTCAAGGTTTTAGAAATATTTTTCACTATCAAAATTTAATTCTATGGAATAGTTTTTGGCATTAATTAAATTAGACAGTCGATTAGCTTGGCGTTCAATTTCTAAACCTTGTAACCGATACATTTCTGGATCAAACATCGCAACTTTAAGAAGAGATACACCCTCACCATAAGAATAAGGAAACTCCTCTTTAGGTGCTGTGCCGTATACCTTATATTTCCGAGCTTTAGCACGTAACTGGGTAGCGAGTTCTATTGCTTCAACAATCGTAAATGATTGATCATTAAAAGCAATTTCGTTTTCGATATTCGCTTTGTACATGAGTTTGTCAAGTATACGAAAATCTTTTCGGACTTCCCCCTCTGTTAGGATAGATGTCGTAGACAACTTTAGTGTATAGTTTAATTAACACACGGAGGTTGATCGACATGAAAAGTAATAATGGGAAACGATATACGGAGGAAATGAAAGAGTCCATTCTTAAGAGAATGATGCCCCCCAATAATGAATCTGTAAGTCAGATAAGTAAAGAACTCGGAATTACTGAACCCACTCTATATAAGTGGAGGAAAGAGGCTAGAATAGCTGGAAACCCCACTCCGGGTGATGGAAAAGTCTCTGAACAGTGGAGCAGTGAAGATAAATTTTTGATTGTCATGGAAACATACGCAATGAGCCAGGCAGATTTAGCAGAGTATTGTAGAAAAAAAGGACTATATAAAGAACAAATTGAAGCATGGCGTGATTCTTGTCTAAACGCAAACGGTCGGGAATCTAATCAATCAAAGCAGTTGAATCAAGAATTAAAGGAAGAGAAAAAACGTGCAAAAACGTTAGAAAAAGATTTGCGTAAAAAGGAAAAAGCATTGGCAGAAGCCGCAGCCCTATTACTTCTCAGAAAAAAGGCCCAAGCGATCTGGGGGGACCAAGAGGACGAATGATTAACCCGTCAGATCGCGCACTAGCAGTAGAACTCATCCAAGAAGCTAACCAAAATGGTGCGCGATTAGCCTTGGCGTGCAAAGAATTGAACATTAGTGTACGTACGTATGAACGGTGGATTTCAGAAGGAGGAATTAAGGAAGATGGGCGTCCGATTGCATCACGTCCAGAACCGAAAAATAAACTAACAAAGGAGGAAAAACAAGAGATATTAGAGGTTGTCAAAAAAGAGGAATTTGTGGATTTACCACCCACTCAAATTGTGCCGAAATTAGCCGATCAGAGTATTTATATTGCCTCTGAATCTAGTTTCTATCGAGTGCTTCGTAAGCAAAATATGCAAAATCATAGAGGAAGAAGTAAAAGACCTGAACGAAGACTACCAGAAAGCCATTTGGCAACAGCACCTAACCAGGTTTGGACATGGGATATTACATGGTTAAAAGGGCCGGTGAAAGGCATGTTTTACCGACTCTATTTAATTATCGATATTTTTAGTAGAAAAATAGTAGGTTGGGAGATTTGGGAAACAGAGGAGTCACAATACGCTGAGGAGTTAATGAAAAAGACGGTAATTAGCGAGAAAATTCAAGGAAGGCCACTGGTGTTACATTCCGACAATGGGAGCCCTATGAAAGCCGCAACATTCCAGGTCCTACTTGAAAAACTGGGGATCCAAAGCTCCTATTCAAGACCTAGGGTAAGTAATGATAATCCCTATTCTGAAGCGATGTTCCGGACTCTAAAATATCGACCTGAATTCCCGTACAAGGGATTTGAAACCCTTAAAGCTGCACGTGAATGGGCATTAAAATTTGTGAATTGGTATAACTGTGTACATTTGCACAGTGGAATTAATTTTGTGACGCCAGAGCAATGCCACACAGGTGCCCATACGGAGATACTAAAAAAGCGCAAAAACGTTTACGAATTAGCGAAGCAAAAGCACCCAGAGCGTTGGTCACGCTCAACTAGAGACTGGAGTGCACATAATTCGGTGGCTCTAAATCCTATGAAAGAAAAAATAGAAAAGGAAGAAACAAAATCGCCTCACTGCGGACAAGCTTGAAAATACCCTTTTCCTTCTCATCAAAGAACAGAATGAATTCTGTTCTTTGATGAGAAGGCCACCAAGCGAAGCGCGGTAGTAAAACCCCAAACGTTCTTACACTAGCAAACAAGTGAAATGCGACAACTATCTTGACAAACACCGACTTCTTCTAAATCTAGTTCGACATCAGTTAAAGTACGAACTTGTTTCGGAACTTTACTTCCTTTTTCAATTTCTATAAAAGCTACACGATCCATTTCTTCTTCTAATTCATGTATTCTTTTGGATAATAAGCTCTTTAATTTTACAGCTTCAGCAAGAGAAATATTAGGCATGGCATTAGCTCCTTATATAAATATACATATACTGTGTTTTGAGATTATCATTCTATCAAAAATCTTTCAACAGTAAGAAAAGAAGGACATAACATATTAGTCATATAAAATATGTTATGTCCTTTATTGATTTACCTTTTTTGCATTTAAGTCTTGGTTTTATTTTTCTTATCTAAAGTGGATATCTCCTTTACTTTATATTTTCTAACTTCTTACATTTAACAATATTAAACTCCCCAGGAAGCATAAAAATTTTCCTGCAATTCGATGATGTTGTATTAATGATAAAAAAGTAATTTTTGATTTTGGCACATTACAGTAGTAAAATTTGATAATCAATACTTGAAATTTTCAGGATATATAATGTCTAGGGGTGAATGTAATGATTAATTTCCAGAGTGACTATTTAGAAGGATGCCATCCGAAAATTTTAGATAAATTAATAGATACAAATTTTAAGCAATCTTCTGGATATGGGAATGATGAGTATTCTAAGAATGCCATTCAAAAAATAAAAAAAGCTTGTAAAAAAGAGGATATAGATGTTCATTTTCTTGTAGGTGGAACGCAAACCAATTCTATTGTTATTGCATCCGTTTTGCGGCCGCATCAAGGGGTAGTAAGTGCAACTTCCGGGCATATAGCTACGCATGAAGCAGGCGCAATAGAGGCTACTGGACATCAAGTACTGACACTTCCTAGTGAAGATGGGAAAATTCTGGCCGAACAGGTAAAAGAAATGTACGATGAGCATTGGAATAATCCAATGCATGAATCAGCTGTCCAACCAGGGATGGTATATATCTCTAATTCTACCGAAAATGGTACTTTTTATTCGAAAGCAGAACTTGAATCATTAAGCAAGGTTTGTCGGGAACTAGGCCTTCCATTATTTTTAGATGGAGCAAGATTGGGGTATGCTTTGACAAGCCCAAATAATGATTTGACACTTGAGGATATTGCAAATTTATGTGATGTCTTTTATATTGGAGGCACAAAATGTGGAGCTCTGTTTGGAGAAGCAGTTGTCATATGTTCGGATCCATTAAAAAGAGATTTTAGGTACATCATGAAACAACGTGGTGGGTTGCTTGCAAAAGGCAGACTATTAGGTATCCAGTTTGATGTCCTCTTTGAAGACGATTTATATTTTGACATTTGCGGAAGCGCAGTAAACTATGCATTACAATTAAAACATGCATTTGAGGAAAAAGGGATCAAATTATATGGAGAGTCGCTTACGAATCAGCAATTTCCGATCCTAACTAATACACAACTGGACTATTTAAGTAAGAAATATGGTTTTGAAGTTTGGAGTAAGATAAATGAAGATAATACGGTAGTTAGATTCTGTACAAGCTGGGCAACAAAAAAAGAAGATATCGATGCACTAATTGATGATATAGGGTTAATGTGAAGGGGAATTGATACATATTAACATAAAATAGTACAGAAGAGGTGGTGAATGAAAATGGGGTAACGGTAAAAGATTTGCTGCAATTGCCATCCCTTAGGGGTGCAGAGGTGCTGACCGGTAAAAATAATCTTAATCGAACCGTGTCATCTTTATCTGTGTTAGAAGTTTCGAATGTAGATTTTTTCTCTAACATCATCCAAACGGTTCAAGAAGAGTGGTATGCAGAAGAGCTTGTCATTAGCTCTTTTTATTCCATTAGAGATAGTGTACAAAAACAATGCGAGACCATTCAGCACTTACATGATTTAGGGGAATTAGGTCTCATTTTATATTATGTGGGAATTGTTTTGCCAGAGATACCAGAGGAGGTACTACAATTAGCAGACTCTCAAGACTTTATTATTATTTGTATGCCTAAAAACGATTATTCTCTTCGTTATAATGAAGTGATCTATGAAGTGATGGAAGCGATTGTGAGTAATCAGACCGTTAATGATAGCTTTGTTAAGGAGACGCTAGAAAAGGTTTCCTTATTGCCAGAACATCTGCAGAGTGTGGAAATTACTCTTAAAATGTTATCTGATCGCCTGAAAGCAAATATTCTTTTGACGAATACACATTACGAGATTGTGAACCAAGTAATGTGGCCACGCAATTCATCTTTAGATGTTTCGAAAGTTATTGAGGAATTTTTGCAATCCAATCTGAATAATAGAAAGGAGTACCAAAAATTAGATAAAAGTGTTCCAGCTTGTTTCATTGAGTACAAGAGTATTCACCAAAAAAACGGAGAGCTCCTTTATTTGTTTCTGATTAAGGAGAATTCAAAATTGCCTGCTAAGACCATTGAAAAAGTTAGTGAAGTAGTACAAGTCGCGATTAATCTATGGGGAGACAAGCATGATGAAGTAAGCGAATATGCTTTAGTAAAAGCGATAATCAATGATGAAAGTGAAAAAATGCGCAGATTAGGTAATTTGCTTCACATCGATGTCTCTGCTATTCAAATGATGTGGATGGTTTATATTAACGATCTCTCAGAAGAAAAGGCTATAAGAGAAGAATTAGAAGAGCAGCTTTCGAAGTATTACAACACTAGAGTGATTCAAATCATTGATGATTGTATTATTGTTCTTTTAGGGAATTGTTTATATAAATACCACGAGTTTGAAATAGCTACCGAGTTTATTGAAACGACGAATTATATCTCTCAAATATCCGAAATTGTTTATTCTCCGAAAATGAAAAACACGCAAGATGTACGTCGCATGTATCAATTGGTCAATAATGTAGGGAAGAAAGTCCACCTAATCTATCCAATGCGTAAATTATATACGGCAGCTGAAATTAGGTCGATGAAGCGCGCCATTGATTTGAGTAAACAAGGAGAAGAAATGATTGAAGAATGCTTTTCCGTCATTGCTCCCATTTTAAATGATAAAGAGTCATTAAAGACTTTAATGACTTTTCTCTTGGATGCGAATGGGGATTTCGACAAGTGTGGGAAACTCCTTTTTATTCACAAAAATACCGTGAAGTATCGAATCAATAAGATTAGTGAATTAATTGGAAATGATGTAACGATTTTTTCTGAATTCTACGATGTGTATATAGCTTGTATGATTTATCGATTAATTACTGGTTAGAATCATCCGCTGTTTTGTCGGAAATGACAAAATTGCGGATTTTTTTTTCATTTTAGAAAAAGACTTGCGTCCATACCTTCTTTTATAATAAGGAAAATCAAGAACTAAGGAGGGGCAATATGAGAAAAAATGGAGAGAATCAGTCGTGGTATAGTCTGGGGATTATCTGGGCTGGAGCGATGATTTGCATACCGAGTCTTTTAGTAGGGAATACGCTTATTTCTGGTATGAGCCTATCTAAGTCATTATTCGTAGCTTTTGTAGGGTATTCCATAGTAGTACTCCTCATGATTTTGCAAGGGATTCAAAGCAGTGATTTAGGAAAGCCAACCGTTCAAGTTGCAGGACAAGTGTTTGGTAACAAAGGATCTCGGACGATAATATCGATTATTCTGGCGGTTGCTTGCTTAGGCTGGTTTGGAATTCAGGCCAATGTTTGTGGTGCTGCGGTAGCAAATTTGTTAGCCGTGTACCACATGAATATGCCCGTTCCGTTAGCTTCTTTCTTAAGTGGCTTGGTGATGGTTATTTCAGCAATTTACGGTATTAAAGTGCTGCGTGTATTAAGTTATATTGCCGTTCCTTTATTAGTTGTAATTTGTGCATTTGGGTTAATTCAAACATTGACTGGAGATCATTTACAAATTATCCAGAACTACAAGCCTAAAGGGAATATGAGTTTTATGAATGGGCTGGCAGTAACGATTGGATCATTTGCATTAGGTGCAGTTATAGCGGGTGATTATTCACAATTTTCCAACAAGCGTTCAGATGTTTTGAAGGCAGCAATCTTTGGAATTATACCAGCTGGTGTATTTATGATTGGCATCGGTGCTGTTTTATCAATCGCCTATAAAACAAGTGATATTACTGCTGTCTTTATGGATATAGCCACACCATTTATTGGTGGTATTGCTTTGATTTTAGCTACATGGAAAACAAATTTGGTGAATGCGATCTCAGGTGGATTTGCGCTCATAAATGTTTTTAACATTTCCAAGCAAAAAGAAAAAATGGCGGTTGGAATTGCAGGTATGGTTGGGACATTGCTTGCTGTAGTAGGTATATTAAATTACTTTACACCGATTATGTCGATTTTATCAGCGATGATTCCACCAGTCGCAGGTGTCATGATTGCCTCTTATTGGGTGATGAACAAAGGGGATAAAAATAGTTGGAGAGAAGTGGAAGGCGTAAACCGCTTAGGTATTTATTCTTGGCTTGTTGGTGCTGTTATTGCAAGTATTCCAGTTGTTTTCTCTTTATTCCCTGGTTTGCCGCAAATACCTAACCAGCCCTTGATTGGGATTATCATTTCATTTGTTATTTATTATTTCGGACATCGTATATCTGTACAAAAAACAATTATGTTGGAGGAAAATAGATGAGATATTTAGATAAAGAAGCTATAGAAAATATTGCGATAGGAGCAGCCTTCCTAGGGACAGGCGGAGGAGGAGATCCTTATATAGGAAAGTTGATGGCTCTTTCTGCCATTGAAAAAAATGGACCAGTTAAATTGTATTCAGTAGATGAAATAGAAGATGAAGACTTTTTTATTCCAGCTGCAATGATGGGGGCACCTTCTGTATTAATAGAAAAATTCCCACGTGGAGACGAGTTTGTTAAAGTTTTTCAAAAGCTGGCTAAGTATTTAGGAAAAGAAAAGATCACAGGAACGTACCCAATGGAAGCTGGCGGGGTTAATTCGATGATTCCGATTGTGGTAGCGGCCCAACTGGATTTACCACTCATTGACTGTGACGGTATGGGAAGAGCCTTCCCGGAATTACAAATGGTGACATTCAACTTGGATGGTATTTCGGCAACACCGATGGCGATTACGGATGAAAAAGGCAACATCGGGATTTTCGAAACGATTGATAATAAATGGACGGAACGCTTAGCCAGGACAGCAACGGTTGAGATGGGGGCCAGTTCTTTAGTTAGTTTGTATCCTACAACCGGCGCACAGATCAAGAAGAGTGGAGTCCATAATATCATTACACTTTCTGAAAAAATCGGTAAAATTATTGCATCAAAAGATAAAGACGCGAACGAGAAACTTCAAGAATTACTAAATTTAGTTTCTGGATATGAATTATTCCAAGGGAAAATTGTCGATGTTATTCGAGAAACGAGGGGTGGATTTAACCTTGGGAAAATGAATCTGGAAGGAATTGAAATAAATAAAGACGAAAATATGAAGGTCCATTTTCAAAATGAAAATCTTATCGCAGAAAAAAATGATCAAGTTGTCGGTATGACCCCGGATTTGCTTTGTCTAGTAGATTATGAAACTTTATTACCTGTTACAACAGAAAGTTTAAAATATGGAAAACGCGTTCGAGTGCTAGGATTGCCAGCTCATGAAAAATGGAGAACGGACAAAGGAATCGAAACAGCAGGTCCAAAATACTTTGGGTATGATTATGATTATGTTCCAATTGAGGAATTGGTTAAAAAGGTGGTAGTTGAAAATGTATAAGATTGGAATTGACGTTGGTGGAACGAATACAGATGCGATTATTTTAGATGAAAATCACAATCTGATTCATAATGTTAAATCACCAACAAGTTTAGATATTAAAACGGGCATTGAAACAGCTTTACGAAACTTATTAAAAGAAGCAGATATCGATAAGACGAAAATCACTCATGCGATGTTAGGGACAACTCAGTGTACAAACGCTATAGTAGAACGTAAAAAACTAGCTCAAGTTGGTGTGATCCGTCTAGGATATCCTGCTACTGCTTCTGTTCTTCCATATACAGCTTGGCCGAAAGATATGATTGAAAAGTTATCAGGGAATTATGCTCTGGTACATGGCGGGTATGAGTACGATGGGCAAATATTGAGTGAACTTGACGAACAGGAAATTAAAACAATTCTAGGTGAATGGCAAGATAAAGTGGAATCGATAGCTATCGTCGGAGTGTTTTCCTCCATCAAAAATGATCAAGAACTCATGGTTCGAGATATGATACATGAAGTATATGGAGAAGAATTTCCGGTATCTTGTTCTTCATTAATTGGTTCTGTTGGTTTAATTGAACGTGAAAATGCGACTATATTAAATGCGGCCTTATGCAAGGTAATTGAAACGACAACAAATGGGTTTGTGCAGGCGTTAGAAGAAGAAGGAATTTTTGATGCGGAAGTATATTTATGCCAGAACGATGGCACCTTGATGTCCATCGAATATGCTAAACAATTTCCTATTTTAACGATTGCATGCGGTCCAACTAATAGTATACGTGGTGCTTCCTATTTAGCATCAATCAAAAATACCATGGTTCTTGATGTTGGTGGTACGACCTCCGATATTGGAGTCTTACAAGACGGTTTTCCAAGAGAGTCATCTGTAGCAGTTGAAGTCGGCGATATTCGCACAAATTTTAGAATGCCGGATATTATTTCTGTTGGTCTAGGCGGCGGAAGCATTGTTCGAGCAGATAATGGCAGGATCACGGTTGGCCCAGATAGCGTTGGATACATGATTGGGCAGGAAGCGCTTGTCTTTGGTGGGAAAACCCTTACTACAACAGATATTGCTGTTCGTTTAGGCATGGCTGATGTAGGGGATAAGAGTTTAGTATCACATATAGAAGAACAGTTCGCCAAAGATGTACTATCAGTAATTTCTTCTTTAGTGGAGCAAGCCATTGATAAAATGAAAACTTCATCAGAAGACATTCAGCTCGTTCTAGTAGGTGGCGGAAGTATCATCATTCCGGATACTATACGCGGAGTATCCCAAATTATTAAACCTGAAAATGGGGATGTAGCAAATGCAATTGGTGCATCCATTGCTCAAATCAGCGGGCAATATGAACAGATTTATATCTATTCTAAAGAACCACGCGAGGATTCATTAAAAGACGCTCAAGACAAAGCGGTGAAACAATCCGTATTAGCTGGAGCGGTTTCTGAAACGATTGAATTAGTGGAAGTGGAAGAAACTCCGCTTGCCTATCATCCGGAAAATGCAACAAGATTAAGAGTGAAAGTAGTAGGGAAAATGAAATAAAACAAAGGGACGTTCCTTGTGTTTTCAAAAAACACAAGGAACGTCCCTTTGTTTATCTGTTTGGAGTAAAATGAATTTAGTAATAGGTTGCAAACAAATCTTTTTCAAGGAGGATAAAGATGAATACTAAATTATTTCATTCATTAGAAGGGGAAAAGATTTATTTCAAAGCTTTAAGCACAGAGGATGCACAAGAGATACATAGCTATGCATCAGATCCTGAAGTGTCTATATTTATCGGTTGGAATTTAATGAATTCATTGGATGAAACTCGCGAGTACATTGAATTAATGTTAAATCGTGAAGCGGAAGGTACCCATCTGTATGCATCTATTGTTCTAAAATCCACTAATGAAATTATCGGAACAGCCATGATCTTCAATTTTGACAAAGAAGCAAACAAAGCCGAAATCGGTTATATGCTTCACAGAGATCATTGGGGGAAGGGGTATGGGACAGAAATTGTTGCATTGATGACTGATTTTGCATTTCAATCACTTCATCTTCACAAGCTATATGCATATGTAGTGGATGCAAATATTGGTTCAGCTCGTATTCTTGAAAAGAACGGATATGAGTTAGAAGGTAGATTAAAAGATAACTATTTTATAGAAGATAAATATTACGATGCTCTGTTCTTTGGAAAAATTACAAATCAGTAAAAACAAAGGGACAACCATCTTGTTTCTAAATTGACAATTTAGGAATTTATCGATGATAATAACGCTTTAGGTAACAGTTACACCAATTCTGGTAGTGATCCTAATTATCAAGCATTGAAGCAAACGATTAATCAATTATCCACTTCATTAAACCAGATAACACCTCAATGGATACACGAGTAGACTACAGCATATTCTTAATGATGCGCTTTAAGGAATATCCGCATCTCTCACCTAAAGAGGCAATTGTGTTAGCATCTAAGCACACAGGTGGAGTCATTATATCAGCAGTCATCATACTGGGCGGTACCTTTGCGACCCTGATGCCTGCTGGAATAGTACCTTTATCTGAATTGTCTATAGCTGTCATTACTGGTCTGATAGTCCTTTGCTTTGTACTGCTTCCTATCTTTATTCCGGCATTAATTGCACTTCCGGATGCATTGGCAAATGTAATGACTAGAAAAAAAGGAAGAAGTTTTAAAAGTGGCGGAAGAATAATTAGTTTTCTTACCTCAAGGAATAAAATGTCCTTGGGGTTTTTTTATTGCTTTATTGTGCTTGATGTTTCAAACATAAAGGATAAAAAAGTAACGAGTAATTAGATAAACACAGTTTACTTGTGAGGTGGAAAACGGTAAATCGAATCAAATAAATTTCACACTCCAATTCATTGTTATTGCACAGTCTAAAAAAGACTTATCTCTAAGTAACGGGTTCTGTTTTGAAGTACAAAAACATAATTCGCACCTTATTTCACACGTTAAATAACATTGAAAATCGCAGTAAAATAATATTAGAAGAAGAGGCTGGGACATAACTAGCTTCAAATAGTGAGAAAGGTGAATTTGAGGGAACTCAAATTCACCTTTCTCTATTTTTGCGTTTAAATTTTCTATTACCTTAGTTGTTTGGCAGTGAATTTTCTTAAATTCACTGCCATTAACGCAAGGCCCATTTCGTTTTCTACCTTCGATTTTCCTCGTACAGAAAATCGAGCGAAACGCAAATTAGCCTTCAAGAATCCAAAAACTGGTTCCACATCGATTTTGCGTTTTCGATAGATGGCACTCGTTTTCTCTTCTGAAAGCTTCGCTCTTACATATTCTTTTTGCTGTTCCCATTTTTCATTCACCATTAGTTTTCGATTGTTGCCTTCTTTTGCTTTTGTACAGGATGAACGGAATGGGCATCCCGAACAGTCTTCGCACTCGTAGATTTTGAACTTCCGTTGGAAGCCTGTACGGTCATTTCGGACTGAATGATATTGATATTCAAGACGTTTCTGATTAGGGCATGTATAGGTATCTGTTTCTTTATCATACTTCCAGTTGTCGGGATTAAAAGTGTTTTGTTTGTACTTTTTCTTTTGTTCCTTCAAATACATATTATATGTAATAAGTGCTTCTCGTTTTCTTTTCAAAAGGATATCATTAAAGTTTTGTTCACTACCATAACCTGCATCTGCGACAATGTGTTTCGGTAACTCGAAATAATGCTGCTCGATCTCATCTAAAAATGGAATTAACGTACGCGTATCTGTTGGGTTTGAAAATAAACTATAGGCAAGCGCGTATTGGCCCTCCGTTGCGATTTGTACATTGTAACCAGCTTTCAATTGTCCGTTTTGCATATAATCATCTTTCATTCGCATAAATGTCGCATCTGGATCTGTTTTAGAATAGCTATTACGCGTGCCAAAGATTTCAATGTCTTGTTGGTATTTCTGTTTTCGCAGGACAAAATCAATCAACTGTTTTCGCACTTGTTTTGGGTATTTCCGTTCATTTCTTAAAGCTTTTCGTTCTGGAACGTCTGATGATGCTTCTATTTGTTTATCATACTCGGTTACGACATCGTCCACTTTTTGAACCAATTGAGCGAGTTCTTCCAATGATAACTGTTCATCGCTTTCACGTTCCATTTCAGGTATAATTTCATTTTCAAGCAGTTCATTGTATAGCTGGTTTGACTTTTCAATTAAACTTTGATGATATTTCTCAATCGATTTCTTCCAGACAAACGTAAATTTATTCGCATTCGCTTCAATCTTTGTACCATCGATAAAAACCGCTTCTTGATCGATAAGTTTTTCTTCGATCAATTGGCAACGAAATTGGACGAAACATTGGCGAATTAAATCTTTCACTTCTGATTGAACACGGAATCGGTTGATGGTGCGGTAGCTTGGTTGATAACCTTGAGCTAACCACATCATACGGATACTGTCTTTTAATAGGGCTTCCATTTTGCGTCCTGAAAAGATAGATTGCGTGTAAGCACATAAGATAATTTTAAGCATCATGCGTGGATGGTAGGCAGGGCAGCCATTATTTCGCAGAAATGGTTCGAACGCTTCAAGAGGGATGCTTTCAACTAAATGATGGACATGGAAGGCAATATCATTTTTTTGTAATTTTACTTCTAAATCTAAAGGCAAAACTAATTGATTCATGGTATAATTTTTAAACATAAGGATCCTTCTTTCTGTATAATTTTGTTGTGGTGACTTAATTTTATCAGAAGCGGTCCTTATTTTTATTCAAAAAATAATCAAAGCCGGTGAAATTTTACTTGTCGTAAAATTTCACCGGCTTTTTCATCTCAGAGGCGGGTTTTGTCCCAGCCTCTCTTTATATGGGGGTTTGAATTTTTAGAATGTTTTATGGAGATTTGTATTGAACTTGAAACAAGAAGTTGGTGAAGATTTACACTTAACGGAGGTTAATTAAACAAGGAATAATAAATTTATATAAATAATACCTTGTATTATAGAGTACATTGTAATATATTTTATTTATATGGAGGTGTAAATTTTGGAAGTTAATAAAGAGGTTTTAAAAGGGCATATAGATACTTTGATTTTATCCCTTTTACATAAAAAAGATATGTACGGTTATGAGCTAGCTAAATTTGTTAGGGATAAAAGTGAAGAACAATTCGAAATAAAGGAAGGCACACTCTATCTTTCTTTGAAAAGATTGGAAAAAAACGAATGGATTGAATCATATTGGGGTGCTGAACAAGGACCAGGGGGGAGAAGAAAATATTATAAACTTACCTCACTTGGAGAAACGTGTTTTGAAGAAAAACGTTCAGAATGGCGTTTTGTAAAAAAAATAATGGATTCTTTTTTGGAAGGAGGAACCGAAATTGAGACAAATTGATGTATTTATAGATTCAGTTTATCAAAATTTTGACGGAAATAAAGAAGATATAAACGAATTAAAAATAGAAATGAAGAACCATTTATTAGAGGCTGTACACGAATTAAAATTAGAAGGCAAAACAGAAACAGACGCAGTGAAGATTGCGATTGAACGTTTCGGTGGAGAAAAAGAAATTCAAACAGTTATTGGTCAATTATTTGTTGCACAAAAACTATTTGCAAGAAGATTACTCTATTGTGCATTATTTTTTCTTGTTTTGAGCCTCCTTATATTTGGTACCATTATGTCTATTGAAAAAATCAATCAGAATGAACGACATAAAATAAACAATGATATTTCTATGATTTTAAGCGACGTTAACAGTACCATTTCAAAGGAAAAGCAAGATAAAATTAAGTCTTTGATTCAAGGAACAGACCAGGTTTCGAAAGTTGAAATTTACAATATAGAGAATATAGCAGACAGATTTAATTATCCCGGTACAGCAAAACCAGAGTTTAAATACGAAAGAAAAATATGGGCACCAAAAACCCGGTTCATTGACTTAAATCGAGAAGGTAATGGGGATGATAAATGGTTTATCTTTATTACTTATAGGAGTATTGATAATTTAGCAGTTTTATCCCTATTGGGTATTGTTTTTTCTATTCCTTTATTTTTAATATGGGGAATTATAAATGTTTATCATAGAAGGAGTGTCATATTTAAATCGTAAAAGTCGTTGTTGAACGAACGGGTTGCTTTAGTTGAAGATGACATAAATTAGAAAACCGGCTCGAACTAAAATTTGAGTCGGTCTTGTTTGTTAATCCAGATTCAGTTCAGTTGTTTGCCAGTGTTTTTTTTCTATCCACCTAGATATTCTTTTGTGTCCCTTTTATCGTTTGTATATAATGTCTTCCCACTTATATACCTTGTTTGCGATTCCTAAATGTTGTGCCGGAGTCTTTTCCAAATTTCCGATTTTAACGGGTTGACAAAAGTTATAAAAGGTACGGAGAATCGTAATGCTCATTTGTGCATACTTTGGATTGAAGTTACTGTAAATATAGGATTTCCCGTCACCACGAGAAGTCACTAATGGTCTTTCTAATACAGACAGGCACCTTCTTATTTCCTGCAAAAAGGCATTAACGGAGTTGTCGTTAACTTTATCAACAAACTGTGCAAGGATTCGAGTTGGTAAATGTGTCATATCAGTTAAGCAATCGATTATTCTTTTCCCTCTATCTTTCATACCAAGTGGATGTTCAATCGGATTTTTGATGTAACAGTTGTAGGTATCACCATTTGAAGTGAAATTCTCCTTATGGAATTTGTGTGTCTTAAGTTGTTCCTCTAAGAAGTAATATGCTAAAAGCTGTACATCTTTTTCTTCAATACCTTTTAATTTTCCCCATTCCCTTAAGTCTCTAATTGATTGAATATATTCAGTAAACGCGTCAGTTCGTGAAAGAGTCTTATTTACTCTGCAAATAAATAAATAAGCATATTTTTTCTTTATTTCTTCCGTAAAGATACGATTTATAGAAGTAATCAATGAATTATCGTCATCCGTAATAAAACGCCACTTCGGAGAATTAATTATTTGTTTAATTAGCCAGAGGTGTCCCATTGTTGTATAAGTCTGATTAACGTGTAATCCATCAACATATACAAACCTCTTATTGTATTCCTCTAGCTGCCGGAAATACTCTTGCGTTGTTTGAGTATCATTTTGAGTAGGCTTTATTGGATGTATCCCATATTGATTAAAACGAGCATTTTTACTTAAAAAGTCATTTAAATGATCGTCTTTGTAAAATAAGGTATCGTCTAAAATTTGTTGTTTTGTGATTTCCCAATCAAAACCAACATCGGCTCTAAAAACATACCGTGAATGATGTTCACTACTAATCACGACTTGGGTTGGCAATTGTTTTTCCGCTGAAGAAGGCTTGGATTTAATGGATTCGCCCTTTTTTCTAACATTGTTTAATACATACATCATCTTATCTGTATTTACCCATATTTCATCGAACGCCTTCTTCTCAAAAGCTCTCTTTTCTCTGGTCTCTAAGAATTCTAGGCAACATCGATATAACCACTCAAGTTTAGAATAATAAGTACCTCGACCCATCTTTAATAAATGGCAAGTTCTTGATACAGCAACGTGATTAACCAAGTGATCTGCAAATTTAACTAATACATCATTTCTTTGCTGGTGATACCCTGTATTACGTTTCTTATCTGGTAATACATTAGTTAATTTTTTACAAGTTTTACACTGATATCGTTGTGAATTCGAGGTACTGGTTCCCCTTTTGTAAAAGTCTTTTGGATTTGAAAAAGGCGTTGTCTTTAAAGGGCAAGTTTCTTTATGAAAAACATAGTCAGGTTCAATTGGTACAACATTGTTAATTCTGTTTAATCGTTCAATTTCAGTAGCCACTGACCAATTTGACATAGTACGTGTTGTACAATTCAGTGACGGAATTCCACCTGGATCTCGATTATCATTTCCGCAAATGATAACCTTATCAGCATCGTTACCCGACAATTTATACCTCTTAGCTTTTCCTTTGTAATTCATTTGTTCCAAGCCATAATGTTTGCAAAATGGATTCGCACAGTGATTCACTTGTATTGTGTATGTCTTCCCATTTAACTCGAGTTTAACAGGTTGAAAAATTCCTTTACTAAAGCGTGCTCTGAATTGTTTCGGTGACAGTTCATCATATAAACTGTTTCTGTCGTATAATTCATCTTCCGAAAAAGGGCTATCAATCTGCAATAGTGCATCATTTGCAGTGGCCAATCTCTTCATCTTACTCATTAGCTAAACCAAACTCCTTCTTAATTCGGATATTGTTTCTTAAAGAATTAATGTGTTCAATAAATCCTTCATCCTCCAATAAATTTTGAAGGAATTCTTCTAACACTTGGCTATCTGTCAGGCCGGTATAAATTGCATAGTAATTAACGAGTTTACGGGTTTTTTCAGATAGCCTATATTCAATGGGTTCTACTTTAGAGTATTTAGGTTCTATAAATTTCACTGATTTCACTTCCTTTAAAAGTAAATTAACACAACGGTCAATTCGAGTGGAAAAAAGATAATGTATTAGCAGCGTTACAGAACTTTCTGTAACATCCATTTTTTATGTGCGATTTGGTATACCAAATCGCACCCCAATTATTAAAAAATCCATTTATATCAATAAAAAAAGGGTATCCAAATCGTTGCGATTTGATACCCTTTTTCATATACTTTTTAGGATTTTGTACTCGAAAACAGAACCCGTTAATCTCTAAGCCTTTTTTTTTATTTTTTTTACTAAAGCAACCGTAAGTTGTACAAGTTCATTAGACGCTAAAGCGAGTTTGATAAATAAGCGGAGAAATTTCTCTTATTGAGGAAATAACACTGAAAATACCTTAAATAGACGGAAGGATTCCGATTATTGACTCGAAAAATGTGAAAATGGGTGATTTTGCTTTGCTTAATCGGAAAACCTCCGCTTATTTATCCCGAACCGAGTTCTATTCTGCAGTCTAACCGGAAAATTTCCGCTTATTTTAAATATCTCTCACCTCTAAAGTAAACCGTTATAAATAGATACGATTCTTTTTTTGTTTAAACCAATTTTGATGAAAAGGATTGACAAATAAAATGGTAAATTTTATTATATCAATTAATGATATATCCATTATGGATATAAACTAAAAAGTACGGAAGGTGTTTTTTTTTGTCCAGAACAAATTCGATGGAAATGAACCAGTTAACCGATCCGGCTTATTACATTATGCTATCAGTGCTGGAGGCAAAGCATGGATATGCCATTATGAAATATATAGAAGAACTTACAAATGGTGATTTTACGATTGGGCCGGCAACTCTATATACCTTACTGAAGAAACTTCAAAACGCCGGTTTCATTGTCCAGGATGAAACGGACGATGACCGTCGAAAAACATATACAGCAACGGAAAAAGGAAAGGCACTTTTGTGCAGCGAGATTAAAAGGAGAAAGCAAATGGTGGAACATGGTATAGAAGCGTTTAAATCTTTAAAGGGGGCTGGTGAACATGATATGGAAAGATAAACGTTTCATTATTGGAAGAGGGTTAGCCTTTTCCGAAACAAAGGAAATGCAACATCTAAGTAAACTGGCAGAGGAAGGTTGGTTTCTGGAATCTCCAGCATTTTGCGGTTTTGGGTATAAATTATGCAGAGGAGAAAAACAAGAGCTTCAATATTGCATCGATTATCAAAAACTGACAAAAGAAGAAAGTATTGATTATTTTGATATGTTTGCAGCAGCTGGGTGGAATCATGTTATGACAGTAGGGAATGTTATTCACTATTTTACTGCTGCTCCTGGGACGAAACCTATTTATTCCGACCAGACAACTTTATTGGAAAAGTATAAACAAGGGAAAGTGAATTTAGGTTTTACAAGCATTATCTTTGTCTTTCTTACGATTCTCATGAACCTGATGGGGCGATTGGTTGAGATAGAAAAGGTTCAGCAGATATTCCAGGGCTTGTTTCATATTTTCCTTGTAGTCACGATTCCGGTATTGATGACGTACTCTGCTTTCCTATTAAAATTATGGAGATTAAGACAGTCAAATTATCATTACTGAAATCTAGTTTTTAAGAAATAAATAAAGGGGAGAATCAATTAAATGGGGTTAAACATTTATCAATTAAGTAAATCCTTCGGGGAAACAAAAGCAGTTCAAAACTTAAACATTTCCTTAGAGAAAGGGCATGTACTCGGTCTTCTTGGAAGAAATGGTGCAGGAAAAACAACTACTATAAAAATGCTGCTAGGTTTGTTAACGCCAGATCAAGGTGAGATTACATGGGAAGATGGGCGACTTGACCGATCCAAGGTTTCCATCGGCTATCTTCCTGAAGAGCGTGGACTGTATTTAAAAAGTAAAATAAACGAACAACTTCGCTATTTTGGTGAACTTGAAGGAATGAGCCGTAAACAAGCCGATGATGCAATTGACTATTGGCTGGATAAACTTGATATAGCTAAATATAAAACCAAAAAGGCTAGTGAATTATCAAAAGGGAACCAACAAAAAATTCAATTAATCGCAACATTAATGCATAATCCGGAATTGATAATTTTAGATGAACCATTTAGTGGGTTAGATCCTGTGAATGCTAATTTATTGTCTTCCATCATAGAAGAGCAAATCACAGCTGGAAAAACAGTGATCCTGTCCAGTCATCGCATGGAGCAAATTGAAAGTTTTTGTGAACAAATTTGTTTAATGAAAGAGGGAGAGGTCATCGTTAAAGGGCGATTGGATGACATTAAACAAAATTATGGGTATCGCAATCTATCACTATCAAGCAATAAAACTATTGAAACTGCACTTAATGAATGGAATATACCTTTTGAAACAAAACAAGCAGATATCGTTATTAGAGTTAGGAATGATAAAGAAGCAATTCAGCTTTTGAACCGATTCGAAGTTCATTCGATTCCAATTCGTAACTTTAAAATGCTGGAGCCTACATTAAACGAAATCTTTATTGAGAGGGTGGGGTAATATGGGGAAATTTATGACGGTTTTTAAGTTTCACTTGAGAGAGGCCATAACATCAAAGTCTTTTATCATTGGCAATCTAATTACGCTGATTATCATAGTTGGTATTTTCGGCTTTAGCCATTTCTCCTCGAAGGAGTCAAAGGATAAAGTGGCGTTCATCAATTCAACTACCTATCAAACTAATATTAAACAGTTAAACAAAGGATTGGATTCTGTAAAACTTGTTTCTGGGGAAAAAAGTAGTATCGGGAAATTAAAGCAACAAGTGAAAGCTGGAGACCTTGATGGCATTGTGGAAGTAAAAGAAAAGAACGGTTCACCTGCCCTCTCGTATACGTATAAATCTTTTGCTGATCAGGAATTAGTTGCGATTTTAACACAGAAAGTCCAGCATATCGGCATCAATAAAACAATTACAGATTCAAAGGTAGACCCAAATGTTGCAACAAAACTCCTAGCACCAATTCCTGTAGAAAGTATTGCCTTAAAAGATACGACTGGAACGGTTGGAATTGTTTATATTTTTGTGTTCCTAATGTACTTGCTAATCCTTGGCAGAGGTCAAATGATTGCCAATACTATTACCGCGGAGAAAGCTTCTCGTGTTATGGAGATCATGATTCCGAAAGTGAAGCCTATCTACATGATGTATGGAAAAATATTGGTGCAGTTAGTGATCGGATTAGCGGACATTGTTGTGATGATCCTTGGGTTTCTTATTAGTTACTCTTTAGGTTGGTTTAACGGAAAACAATTTTCATTGCTAGGCTTTCATATCGATTTAAGTAATTTAACGCCATTTATCATCGTATGCTTTATTATTTACTTCATATTAGGATTTTTACTGTATGCGATTGGCTATGCCGCAGTTGGAGCGGTTGTAAGCAGAACGGAAGACTTAAGCTCGGTTTCTTTCCCGATTATTTTATGTATTATGGCAGCTTTTTTTGTCGGAATGACGTCCATCTTTTCTCCGGAATCGACACTTGTTACTGTATGTTCCTACATTCCGATTACATCACCGATTGTAACATTTTCAAGAATATTATCAGGTGAAGCAGGCTACATGGAGATGGGCATTACCATTGTAATTCTTTTAGCCAGCATTGCACTCCTTAACTACGCAGCAAATCGAATTTACTTGAATGGGGTTATGAATTACAGTGGAAAAGTAAAATTTAAGGATGTTGTCCAAATGGCGCAAAAACATTAGATGAAAGTGCTTGACCCCCGGTGCGTAAATACTTTTATTACCGGGAACCAAGCACTTTTTTTAGTTTTTTATGAAAAATTTTGGATGTTATTAAAACTATTAGTCTATCTTTTACGAATATATAACTGAGAGGATAAATCTACTAGGATGAGGATCAGAGATATGAGTAATGAAGGGAAATGGATAAAACAGATTCAAAAGAAATTGGATGAGAGTGCCTCCAATAATCTAGTTGCATTGATAATTTGAGGTAAATTACATCAGAAATTAACAGAGAATAAACTTCACCGAGATTTGGACCGTGTCATTATGTCGCCTTTCATGAACTTTCAATTCTGAAAATGATATATAATAAAAGAAAAGACAAAGGGAGAGTAACTATTATAACGTACTATATCATAGGGGTGGTACTCTTAATCGTAAAGTGTGGTGGAGAACAGTGAAAACTTTCTTAAAGCGTTTATCACAACGAAGAGATCAATTAAGTCAATTAGAGAAACAAGTTTTGGACTATATTTTAGTCAATCCCAATCGTGTCGTTCAGTCCAATGTAAATGAGCTTGCAAAAGAATTGTTTGTTTCTACTGCAACAATTAGTAGAACCTGTAAGCAATTAGGTTACGATGGTTTTCAAGATTTAAAATATACATTGAGTAGATATGTAGAACAGGATACAGAAGATGAAAATTATGTTGCGTCCAATTCGTTATTAACTCATATAGACCGTGTGAGAAAGGAAATGGAGCAAACACTGAATCATCTAAGTGAAGAAAAAATACAAAGAGCGTCAGTTTTAATAAAAGAAAGTCGATTTGTTGAGTTTTTTGGAGTGGGAGCTTCACTTCCAGTTTGTGTCGAGGCTGCTAGAAAGCTCACCTTTTCAGGACGAATTTCCAGTGCACGCGAGGATTGGGATGAGCTCAGAAGTGTGGCCCATGCCTTATCCTCCAATGATTTAGCTATTTTAGTATCCTACAGTGGTGAAACCTTACATATCCTCGAGTATGCAAATATTTTAAAAGAGCGAAACGTAAAAACCATTGCTGTGGTAGGAAGACAAAATAGTAGGTTACAACAAGAAGTAGATCTTACCTTTCATGCATTCATTGCAAATGGATATTATGGAGAGTTAGATATGAGTTCTAGATTTCCATTAAGTATTATCTTGGATTTTATTATTTTGGCCTATATGCAACAATAGTAGAAAAGAGGTTCTGGTTAAACTAGAACCTCTTTTTTTCTGGAAATCAGGGTGGAAATCTCGAATTACTTGGTTATGAATGTAAGCACGGTACAAAAAATGTAGGCGTATACAATAAGTATGAAAGCGATTGCTCCTGCATTTTAATCAAGTTATGCTATTCCTATAAGTTGATAGAATACGAACAGACAAGAATACGATGGAAATGATACGTTCCACTTTCTAGATAGTTAATCATGAATGTGGTGCATACGGGAATGAATCAATAGAAGACAACCCACATTTCCATAAAAAAGGAGAGTAGAACGGCATGAATAAGAAAAGCAAGAAATCACATTTTTGGGAGTTTTTTCAAGGATTGGGGAAAACTTTTATGCTCCCAGTAGCGTTATTAGCATTCATGGGCTTACTTTTAGGAATTGGAAGTGCTTTTACAAGTCCCTCAACGATTGAAGTTATCCCCTTTTTAGGAAATCCTGTTTTACAAATTATCTTTAGTTTTATGTCTACTATTGGTGGCTTTGCCTTTACCTATTTACCTGTAATGTTCGCAATAGCTATTCCGCTGGGACTTGTCAGATTTGAAAAAGGTGTGGCTGCCTTTTCTGGATTTGTTGGTTATGTAGTTATGCAATTATCAATTAATTTTTATTTAACACAAACGCATCAACTTGCTCCAGCGGATAAATTACGTGAGGCTGGACAAGGAATGGTCATGGGGATTCAAACCTTAGAAATGGGTGTCCTTGGTGGTATTATTGTTGGGATTATTGTTTATCTATTGCATAATAAATTTTACGACATTCAGTTACCAGATGCTTTCGCCTTCTTTGGTGGAGCACGATTCGTCCCGATTATTTCTGCGATCACCCTATCGATTGTGGGGATTCTCATACCTATAATTTGGCCAATTTTTGCATTAGCAATAGCTGGAATTGGAACAATCATTCAAAAATCGGGCGCATTTGGCCCCTTCCTGTTCGGTGCCGGAGAGCGATTGTTACTACCATTCGGGTTACACCATATTCTTGTTGCCATGATTCGTTTTACACAAGCGGGAGGAACACAAGTGGTAGATGGTCAAACCGTATCCGGTGCATTGAATATATTCTACGCACAATTAAAAAGTGGGGGGCAAATTAGCCCTTCCGTAACAGCCTTTTTATCGCAAGGTAAAATGCCATCGTTTATGTTTGGATTACCCGCAGTTGCATTAGCAATCTATCATACAGCACGACCTGAAAATCGTAAGAAAATAAAGGGTCTCTTAATTTCTGGTGTAATTGCTTCTGCTGTAACTGGAATTACCGAACCGATAGAGTTTCTATTTTTGTTTATATCTCCAGTGTTATACGGAATCCATGTTGTATTGACAG
The DNA here is from genome assembly GCF_038008735.1 of Margalitia sp. FSL K6-0131. Classification (NCBI taxonomy): domain Bacteria; kingdom Bacillati; phylum Bacillota; class Bacilli; order Caryophanales; family Bacillaceae; genus Heyndrickxia; species Margalitia sp. FSL K6-0131. Next base: position 4,354,672 of record NZ_JBBOZS010000001.1, on the reverse strand, counting down.
GATTAGGTTTTATGGTGATGTCTTTACTTGGAGTCACGATTGGAAATACAGATGGAGGTGTGTTAGACTTTATCATCTTTGGGGTTCTACAAGGAGCCTATACAAAATGGTATCTTGTTCTTCTAGTAGGGGTGATCTGGTTTGCCATCTACTACAGTGTTTTCCGGTTTGCAATTACCAAATTTAATTTGAAAACACCTGGACGTGAAAAAATTGCTGAAGATATCGGTGAGGGAGAAATCGCCTACAAGAAAAAAGGAAAATATGATGTGGAAAGAATTTTAGGCGCAATAGGCGGAAAAGAAAATATCGAATCATTAGATAACTGTGTTACACGCCTACGTCTTGTTGTGGATGATATGAGTAAGGTAAATCAACCTGTCTTAAAAGAGTGCGGAGCCCTTGGAGTAGTTGTACTTGATGAACACAATGTACAAGTCATTATTGGAACGCAGGTAGCTTCTGTTAAAACTCAATTAGACAAATTGGTATTATAAAGAAGGTTTGAATAACATGAAATATATATTTGATGAAGTAGTAAATCGGCTAGATACCTATTGTACGCAATGGGATTATATTGAGGATCGATTTGGAGAAAAGGATCTTTTACCATTCTCGATATCAGATACGGATTTTCTCTGCCCCCCCGAAATACTTTCAGCATTAAAGAAACGTATTGAACATGGAATCTTTGGATATACAAGGTGGAATCATAAGGAGTTTAAGGGTGCCATTCAACAATGGTATCGAAACAGATTTTCTACATCGATTCACGATAATTGGATTGTCTATAGTCCAACAGTTATTTATACTGTTTCAAAGCTTATTGAACAGTTATCAGAAGAGGGAGATCATGTTGTTATCCATACTCCTGCATATGATGCTTTTTATAAAGTGGTAATGGATAATAACCGTGTTTTTTCAGAAAGTAAGCTACTATATGAAAATCACGCCTACTCTATTGATTTTGAGGATTTAGAGGAAAAGCTGGCACATCCTCGTTCCAAAGTTTTTCTATTATGCAGTCCTCATAATCCGACCGGGCGTGTTTGGACGAAAGCAGAATTGAAAGAAATGATTACTCTATGTAAAAAACATCAGGTCTATGTGATTTCGGATGAAATTCATATGGATATTGTTCGCAAACCTCATGTGCATGTTCCGATAGTGAAGGTTGCAGAAGATCTAGATTTTGTATGCATTTGCACGTCAGCTAGTAAAACATTTAATGTTCCAGGATTAGGAGGATCGTATGCGATTATTCCAAATCAAAATATAAAGGAGAAGTTCTTAATTACCTTAAAGAACAAAGATGGACTTTCTTCAACAAGTACTTTAGGTGCTATTGCATTGATGACTGCTTATCAGGAAAATAGTCAATGGGTGGATGAAATGAATCAATATATTGAAAAAAACATGGAATTGATAAAGGAATTCCTAGATAGGTATATCCCTGCAGCACATTTAAAGATTCCAGAATCTACCTACTTAGCGTGGATTGACATTTCCCAGCTCCCCTATACTGATGAACAACTACAAGATGCACTGATTCACCATGGTAAAGTAGCGATTATGCCGGGGGAAGTATACGGAACAGAAGGGAAAGGTTTCCTGCGAATGAATGTAGGCTGTCCATCATCAAAGGTTATCGACGGACTCCAACGATTCAAAATGGCAATTGATTTTCTTGGGTAAAATAAAGCATGTTGAAGCAAGGGGACAATTCTCTTGCTTCTTTTGTGATATCTGGGGGAGAAATTTCGTAAAATAGTGAGATCCATGTTTAATGGTGACGAGATGATTCCGGTAAAAAAAATAGCAGCTAGTCCTACAGAAAACTGGCCAAAAAAATATTCATAAATCCCTAGAAAATATAGAAACCAGCCGGTTAGCGTTGAAACCATAATAGAGATTTTTCTACTCATCCCTTGTTGTTTATTCTTCCATAGAAAATGTCCAATAACAGGCACACATGCTGTGAAAAATGAACCAAATAAAAAATAAGTCAAGTTTGGAAAAGGAACTTTGAGTTTAAAAAAGGTTGTCAGTAATATGAAGGATATTTTTCAAGCGGAACTTTTCAAACATTCAGTTTTCTTGTACAATGTAAATATTAGTTTCGGAATACGAAATATTTTTCGGTAGCCAATTTGAAAAGGGGTATGTATATGACAGCTGTAAAAAACAAAACGTTGACTCGTTCTGAGGTTCCTTTGGAAAAAACCTGGGACTTGAGTGATTTATTTAAAACGGATGAGGATTGGAAAAAGGAATTAGAATCGATAGAAAACGATATCCACACAGTTACTCGATACAAAGGACGTCTTGCAGAAAATGCAAAAACTTTATTAGATTGTCTGCTTGCTAGAGATTCGTTATTAGAGCGGATGGTTCGTGTGATGACTTTTGCCAGCTTGCGTCAATCAGCAGATGGAACTGATTCTATGAATCAAGCAAATGCTGCACTTGCTGCCTCGATGTCTTCTAACGTTAGTGCAAGTATGTCATTCATTAATTCAGAAATTCTTGCAATATCGGAAGAAACGATAAAAGAGTATATAGAGCAAGAGGAAGGGTTAAAGGAATTTACCAAAACATTAATGGATTTATTGGAATTAAAAGACCATATGTTATCTCCTGATACGGAGGAAGTTTTAGCTGCTTTTGGAGAAGTATTGGATTCCCCGTATATGATTTATGAAAGAAGCAAAACATCTGATATGAAGTTCTCCTCCTTTAAGACAGATACTGGAGAGGAATACCCTTTAACTTTTAATTCTTACCCAAAATTTGAGGAATCATCTAATACAGAGCTCCGCAGAAAAGCATATGAGTCTTTTGTGAATACCCTTAATCAATACAAAAATACATATGCAGCTACGTATGCAACTGAGATAAAGAGACAAGTAATTGAAGCGAGATTGCGTAAATATGAATCCGTTACAGATATGCTATTGCATAGTCAACAAGTGACAAAAGAAATGTATCACAATCAATTAAATACGATACTAGAAGAACTTGCACCGCATATGCGCCGTTTCGCAAAGTTAAAACAGCGAGTATTAGGCTTGGATAAATTTTATTATAGTGATTTAAAAGCACCGCTTGATCCGGAATATGACCCTGAAATTACCTATGAAGAAGCATCTAAGCTCGTATTGGAAGCATTGGAAGTAATGGGGCCAGAATATATAGAAATTATGGAGCAGGGCTTGCGGAATCGCTGGGTTGATCGTGCAGACAATGTGGGAAAAAGATCCGGAGCATTTTGCTCAAGTCCTTACGGGGCACATCCATATATTATGATGACTTGGAGCAATTCCATGCGAAACGTGTTTACTCTCGCCCATGAATTAGGTCATGCTGGTCACTTCGTATTGGCTGGTCGAAACCAAACGATTTCCAATACTCGTCCTTCCAGATACTTTGTGGAAGCACCATCGACAATGAATGAAATGCTATTAAGCAAACATATTTTAAAACAGTCTGATGATGAAAATATGCGTCGTTGGGTTATTCTTCAATCATTAGGTACTTACTATCATAATTTCGTAACTCATTTACTAGAAGGAGAACTGCAACGCCGAGTGTATGATTTAGCTGAAAAAGGAACTCCGATAACAGCGAAAATTCTCTGCGAACAGAATCTAGAACTGTTAGCAAATTTCTGGGGAGATAGTGTCGAACTGGATGAAGGTGCAGGATTAACTTGGATGCGTCAGCCACATTATTATATGGGTCTATATCCATATACGTATTCAGCTGGTTTAACGGCATCTACTGCTGCAGCACAAATGATAGAGGAAGAAGGTCAGCCTGCAGTGGATCGTTGGATTTCCGTATTAAAAGCCGGTGGAACATTAAAACCGCTGGAGCTGATGAAATTAGCAAATGTGGATATGTCCACACCTGATCCGATTCGAAAAGCTGTCGCATATGTTGGATCTTTAATTGATGAATTGGAAAGAGCATTCTAATTGTATAAATCCAAGGAACATTTTCTAGTTTGGTGTTCGTTTTATAAAAAATATTGATAATATAAAGTTAGATTAAAATCCTGTTTTTGCAGGATTTTTTTTGTAACTATAGGGGGAGTATAGCTTCATAATGTGGACCAGTTTTACTTCGCAATTGCACCATGATGTGAAATTAATAGTGATAAATGTAGATGGATATTTTCTAATTCATATAGAGAAATTTTCTACCAATAAAAAGCATGTTTGAAATTTTCAAAATCAGCTTTTTTAACACCTATGAAAATAGCTAACTCCTAAGATTTTTACGCTCTCGTTTTTCTATGCTTTCTCTCTTTTTAGGATGAGGATTCCTCGTATAATTGCAAGTATTCCATTAATTATGGCACAAATAAGAATTATATAAGTAGTTGGTGCAATTTTTCCATCACCAATTGGACCAACTTTTGGAACAAAGAAAGTATAATAGCTACATCCTAGAGCAAATAATATAAGCGCGCTGCCAAGGATAATTAAAGCTTTTGCTTGCAAATATTTTCCCCCGTTCTTTAAAATTATTATTAATAATACTTACTCTATTACAAATTTTCTATTCAAAAAGTTTCAACTTACTCAGTTATTTCCTTAAAAAGTTCAGTATCTTGGATGTATAAACAAATAAAGGAACCTAAAATACTGCGTGTTAGAAGAAAATGCATAATAATAGATTCACATTTGATATACATTGCGAAGATACTGCAATTAACCCCGTTCTTGCACCAAAGGGGCAGGTTACAGAAGGATAACGTCGAAAGTAGACTTGGAGGCGGATTGTGTGTTTCAAATGAACCTAATAAAGAATTTAAAAGTTTCTTATGAAATAGTGCTATCGAATGACAAGAAGTTATTATGTCATACAATGGGGGGAAAAACAGTCATATTTGATACAGAAACTTGGGAAAAAGTTATAGAATTGAAAAAACCAAACAATCCGAGCCATCTTCGCTTTTCCCAAAATGATGAAATGTTGTACATAAAAAACACTGTCGGAACATTTTGTGTTTATGACACTAAGGAGTTTCAACTTATTAAGACAATTAAATCTGGAAAGTCTTTTCAAATAGTGGAAGGGAACTTTGCACTGCTTGAAAATCCATTTACTGTTCTTGATGTTCTTAAAATCAATGAGAAGAAACAGATTTGTACACTTAACATTGAAACAGGGAATTATCAGATATTAACTGAACTTGAAGGGACGCATATTGAATTTAATCAGTTTATCCCATACGATAATTCCTATTTATTTACGTTAAGTTATTTGGAAGGGGTAAAAGGTTATTTACGATATAATTTAATTAAGGTTGTAGACCCTTTAGTAAAACCATCTTATTCTATTGTAGAAAATTTAGGAATAACAAATTGGGTTTTGGTTTGTTATGTGCCCGTTCATCAAGTTTACATTTTTGTTCATCAAGACTATGAATTAACCATTATGGACGCTGAATTAAAAACCGTCTTAAAGAAATCAAATTTAACCGAAAATGGAGTTCAAAGTACCGATGAGTATTTTGTCCATCTAGCTGCTTCTTACGATGGCAGTTACATTGTTCTCACTTCAAGTAATAGGGTCTTTATATTAGGATTTGAAGACTTAACTCCTATTCAAATTGAAGAACTGGAATACGCCTGTTTTGCAGAATTTAGCAAAGATGATACTTATTTTCTTGTTGGTACTTGGTCAAAAGGCTTTGTATTAGAGAATAATCTTAAGGAATTAAACTTTAACACATCCTTATTTAACTAAAGGGTGCAAGAGTAAAAGAAGATGAGGTCGCTGCGGCGATCTATTTTGTTCTACTAAAGTGGAGTTTAATTAAAGGAATGGAATTAACTCCAATCAATAATATGGTAACTTCACCTCTGAATTTTTCGAATATTAATACAAGAGTATATACACTCGTGTTAATATATAGTAAAAAGTGAGGGAAATACATGATAGCGAAAAGTGACAAAGAACTTTTATTACATAATAGCGATAAAAATTTTAAATCATTGTTTGAAATAATTGAATCTGTACCAAGCAGAAAAAGGGGTATTTCTACTGAAACTGGGGAAAGAGATAAGAATTTTCGGGATGTATTAATGCATCTGTATGAATGGCATGCAATGCTTGAGAGATGGTATAGAGAAGGTATGGATGGAGATATTCCTTTTATGCCAGCACCTGGTTATAAATGGAGTACTATCAAGCTACTTAATATGCAGATTTGGGAAAACTATCAAGATGTAACATTAAATCAAGCCATAAAAAAATTGAAGTTAAGTCATGAAAGAGTAATGGAGCTAATTAAATTACACACCGATGAAGAACTCATAACAAAAAAATACTATAAATGGACAAAAACAAGTAATTTATATAGCTATTTCGCAGCAAACACTTCACATCATTACATTTGGGCAATAAAAAAATGTGAAGTAATTGCAAAGTATATACAGGACGGCGAAAAAGACAAGTATGTGAAATAATATCAGGTGCAGTAGTTGACCGCCACCTACATAATGTATAACTTGCGTGAATACAGTTTTGGTAAAAGAGTCGGTATTCTCACGCTAAGGATTACCGACTCTTTATGGTTTTTATATTCAGCTATCGTTTTCCGTTAGCCCACGGGTCTGCATGGTACAGATGATGCGAATAAGTTAACAGGTTTACTGCTAGTTATACTTACAGTAACGGATCATTGGCGTCCTTTGGCCAGGATTCGGAACGTAACACCGAATTTATCCGTAATATTACCGTAAGCGGGGCTAAAAAAGCTTGCTTGCATCGGATTGTTCACTTGACCGCCCTGCTTCAATGCTTCAAAATATTGGGTTGCCTTGGCTTTGTCATTCGTTTGAACAACGATGGTCACTTGCGTTCCCTTTTGGTAGCTGCTGCCGGTAACATTGTCGGTCAAATGAAGCTCTGATTCACCGATTTTCAAAACTGCGAAGCTTACCAAATCTCTTTTTTCCGGAGACAGCTCCTGATTTCCAGGTGAATCACCGAATCGCAGCGTATAAACAACCTTGGCATCCAGCGCTTTCACGTAAAAATCTATCGCTTCATTAGCGTTTCCGTTCATTTCAAGAAAAGGTATCAAACTCGTACTCATAACAAACATCTCCTTAGATTTAAATATTTTTTCTTGCTGGACAATGGTATCCACTTCTTTCTTTGTGGTCGGTTTTCCCTTGTCACTAACTATGTCGGAAGTCAACGAGGAAACGTGACCGATTGGTGAAAAAATTTTTTAGGATAAGAAACTTAAGAAAAGAATAATAGTTTACCTACTTGTGGTCACATCTGCTTAGTTTAGCTCGACATATAAGTAAAGAGGAAACGAAAGAAGGTATATGACATATGAACGATAATAATTGGCTTGTGGAACAATTCGAGGAATATCGGCAACACCTTCAGGCGGTGGCATACCGGATGCTCGGATCTCTGAGCGAAGCTGATGATGCTGTACAGGAGTCATGGATACGATTTAGCCGCTCCGATATTAGTGGAGTTGAAAATATAGGCGGATGGTTGACAACGATAGTCTCGAGGGTGTGTCTTGATATGCTGCGATCTCGCAAAACGCGGCGTGAGGAGCTTACAATGGAGAGTTTACCCGAGCCGGTAACTAGTCGCCAAGATGGAAGTGACCCTGAGCATGAAGCGCTGTTGGCCGATTCTGTTGGTCTTGCAATGCTCGTCGTCTTGAATAATTTAAATCCCGCCGAACGTATTTCATTTGTGCTGCATGATATTTTTGCCCTGTCCTTTTCGGAGATCGCTCCTATTATAGGGCGTAACGAGGTCGCAGCAAGAAAGCTTGCCAGCCGCGCACGCCGTCGGGTTCATGGTGCAAAAAAGACTGTGGATTCAGAAGAGCTGGATAGAAAGCGGAAACTTGTTGATGCTTTCCTGACTGCGTCGCGTACAGGAGACTTTGATAAACTTCTCGCGGTATTAGCCCCCGATGTCGTACTCAGAAACGACCCAGCATTTGCACCCGTTTCCACATCTACGTTGGTTCACGGTTCGCAAGCAGTCGCCAAACAATTCGCTGGTCGTGCTCAGGGTGCACGACCGATGCTTGTAAACGGATCTATAGGCGTTGTCGTAGCTCCTCTAGGTCGATTACTTTTCGTACTCGAACTGACGGTTGCGGATGGCAAAATCACCGAGATCGACATGATTGCCGATCAAGAGCGCATTAACCAGCTAGACTTAGCTGTTTTGAACAATTGAACAAAAGTATAAGAAATGCATTGTTGCTGTAGAGGATAATGCGTTTTATTCAAAAGATATGAGATATGATTTATTCGGTCTCAAAGGTATCCCTTTCGCGAACGGGCAGGTAACGGAGTCTATACAGAAATATTTTGAATGTAGTTATATGGGTTGATGATTTTAAAAAAAGATTGTTAATTGATAATAAAGTTTGATTAAAATCCTGTTTTGCAGGATTTTTTTCTTTAACTATGGGATGTTGAATAATATGGAAAAATCATACATTTAGGAGGGTTTTCAATAATAAAGAGAGAGTAGATAATTATTAGGATAATAACTGGGAGTTGATTTAACGAATGAAATCTAATTCAAAAGGTGAATGGAAGAGTTGGGGTAAAGCGTTGTTTCTTGCTTTAGGAATTGCTATTGTTGTAAGAACATTTCTATTTTCACCTTATGTAGTAGACGGTGAGTCTATGGAACCAACACTACATGATCACGAAAAAATGTTCGTAAACAAATTAAATTTAACCAATAGATTAAGTAGGGGAGAAATCGTAGTTATAAAAGGTAAAGAAGAATATTATGTTAAAAGAATTATTGGTCTACCTGGGGATACAATTTTAATGAAAAATGATAATTTATTTATTAATGGTGTTTTGGTTAAAGAACCTTATCTTTCTCATAATCTTAAATTAGCTAAACAAATGGGAAGTAAATTAACAGATGATTTTGGACCAATTACAGTTCCTAAAGATAAGTACTTTGTTATGGGTAATAACAGACTATATAGTAAAGATAGTCGTAATGGATTAGGGTATTTCTCTAAAGAACAAATAGTAGGTGAAAGCGAATTTGTTTTTTACCCTTTCTCACAATTAAGAAATACTAAGTAATTTCTATTCATTATTTAATTAGCGTGGGACAAGAGCTGGAGTTCATTTGACTATCAACTCTTGTTTGTATTGGAGTTAATCTCTTATGATAATTTTTTTGATAGTATATAATTTTGGAGAAACTAGTGGGCTAAGAAATTATTCCTTTTCGAAATAGCTCCCCTACCGCATGTGAGCGATTCTTAGCGCCAAGTTTTTTGATAGCTGACTTTACATACTGATTAACCGTTAAGTCACTAATGTCCATATAGTCAGCCATTTCCTTCGTGCTTTCTCCTGATGCGATTCTCCTCATCACTTCTAGCTCTCTTTTACTAAGTTGGTGTGTAACATCCTCTTTCCCTGCAAAGTTTATGACTTTTCCAACTAATTTTCCATACAAGGTAAAGGCAGAGAGCAGTTGTTCATCGATGATGGCATCCTCTTCGAATTCCGTACTGCATATATATCCAAAAACAAATGAATCAAAACATAAAGGTACAATGACAATAGAATTGTTGTCAGAAGGGATGGAATATTTGCTGCTCATTTGTTTAAGATATTCAAGGCCTGTACAATATTTAGCTTTCTTTTCGCTAATGGCGGAAAAGATAATGGGAAATGAACGAATATCGTCTCGAATTTCTCCAATATGAACCCCACCGGAAGAATGAAGGGAAATTACCCCTTCTGCAACAAAGCCAATTGGAGAGTATCTTAACAAAAAAGAATTAAGGACGGGGAAGATACTCAAATAAACCTCTAAAATATTTAATAGTTGCTCCTCATGACTTAAACTGGACTTCAGTCTTTGAATGGATCGTTCTATGGTATAGTTAGAGATCATTCTTTTACCCCTTTTTTAGGTATATAATACTCTAAAAATATGGAATATTCAAATCATTCCAAAGGGTCTATTCTTTAATTAGGAACATGAAACAACTGTTTCATGAAAGGAGGGAGATTCCTAATCGATGAAGTTGAATAGAATAGATTCATTATTATCCTAATTAAGGGAGGTATCAAGAAGATGACATCCAATCAAAAAGATAGCTTGGATGCAGTTGTCGTAGGTGCAGGATTTGCTGGATTATATATGCTTTATCGGTTGCGTGAGGCAGGGTTCACCACTCGTGTGTATGAAGCTGGGGAAAGTGTCGGCGGTGTTTGGTATTGGAATCGTTACCCTGGTGCCCGCTGTGATATAGAAAGTATCTATTATAATTACACCTTTTCAAAAGAACTCTATCAAGAATGGACTTGGACATCTAAATACCCGGAACAACCTGAAATATTGAGATACCTTAATTTTGTAGCAGATAAGTTCCATTTGCGTCAGGATATTCAGTTTAATACACGAATAACCGCTGCACACTATGAATCGGAAAGTAATAGATGGAAGATTTATATGAACGATGATGAAACCGTGTATGCAAAGTATTTTATCACTGGGATTGGCTGTCTGTCCGCTACTAATATTCCACATTTTAAAGGGCTGGATAGCTTTGAAGGTGAATGGTATCATACCGGACGATGGCCTCATGAAAAGGTGGATTTTAAAGGGAAGAAAGTTGGAATCATCGGTACTGGTTCAAGCGGTGTTCAGGCAATTCCTGTTATTGCAAAAGAAGCGGAACATCTAACTGTTTTTCAAAGAACACCACAATATACGGTACCAGCGAGAAATCATCTTTACGATCCTGAATATATAAAGCGGTCAAAAGAAAACTTCGAAATGATTCGAAAACAAATGCGAGAATCTACAAGCGGAAACGGATTTATATCTCGGGATCGTTCAGCATTGGATGATTCGCAGGAACAACGTTATCAAGTATATGAAAATGCTTGGAACGAAGGAGGATATGCATTCACGTCGACGTATAAAGACCTTTTTGTTAATGAAGAAGCAAATAAAACAGCGGCTGAATTTATCCGTACAAAAATTAAGGAGATCGTTTGTGACCCTAAGGTAGCGGAAAAATTATTGCCAAATTACTATTATGGTACGAAACGTCCAATCTTAGATACCAATTATTATGAGACTTTTAACCGAAAGAACGTTACTTTAATTGATGTAAAAAATGCACCGATTGAAAAGCTCACCCCAAAGGGACTTCGAACAGCGGACGCAGAATATGAGTTAGATATTCTTGTTTTTGCCACTGGCTATGATGGAATGACTGGTCCATTATTTAATATTGATATTCGTGGTAAGAATGGAGTCAAGCTGAAAGAAAAATGGGAAGATGGTTCAAAAGTAAGAACTTATCTTGGTCTTTCCACTGCAGGCTTCCCAAACTTTTTTACGATTACAGGTCCGGAGAGTCCTTCCGTATTGGTAAATATGCCTGCAGCAATTGAGCAGCATGTGGAATGGATAGCGGATTGTATCAGCTACCTCCAAGAGAATAACGTAGAAACAATTGAAGCAACAATCGAAGCAGAACAGAAATGGAGCAATCATTGCAGGGAAGTCGCGGAAATGACACTTTATGTTAAAACGGATTCCTGGTACACCGGTGCGAATATCGTCGGTAAACCACGCAGTTTTCTTATTTATCTTGGAGGGTTTGACGTATACAGAAAAATATGTGATGAGGTTGCATCGAATGGTTATAATGGGTTTCATTTATCTTCTTTAAAGATACAACATTAATGAAAATAGAAATTCAAAAAACTAGCAATTAATGGAGGGGTAAAATGTCTTTAACGCATGATGTAGCAGTAATTACTGGTGCTGGCAGTGGAATAGGAAGAGCTGTCTCATTAAAATTGGCGGATGGTGGAATGCATGTTGTAATGGTAGATTTAGATGAAAAAGGGGGAGAAGAAACACTGCGTCTTGTTAAAGAAAGAGGCGGGGAAGGTATATTTGTACAAGCAAATGTTTCGAGTAATTCGGATGTGGAGAAATACGTAGCAACTGCCATGGATGTGTTTGGAAGAATCGATGTATTTTTTAATAATGCCGGCATTTTAGGTGCGCCGGCTCGTTTAGCAGATTATAGTGAAGAGAATTTCGACCGGATTATCTCCGTTAATTTAAAAGGAGCATTTTTGGGACTTAAACATGTTTTAAAGGTAATGGAAAAACAGAAATCAGGGGTTATTATTAATACGGCTTCATCTGCTGGAGTTCATAGCACGCCATTTTTAGGAGGGTATTCTGCGAGCAAGCATGGTATCGTGGGGCTGACCAAAACTGCTGCGGTAGAATATGGACCAGAAGGAATACGGATCAATGCAATATGTCCAGGAGGGGTAACTACAAATATGACGAAAGGTATGGAAATGAATAACCCAGAGCAGAATGGCCCTCTGCAAAGACCAGCATCTCCTGAAGAGATTGCGAATGTGGTAAGTTTCCTGGCATCAAATGAGGCAAGCTACATGAATGGTTCTATTGTGACCATTGACGGTGGGTTAACAGCATAACAACTATTAACAGGATTAGTAACGTTTAAGCTAGATTATATGGGTGCAACAAAATGGAAACGCATACAATTCTAAATAGGATAATAGAATAGTAAAAAATAATGAATAAACTTGGTGAAGGAGAATGGATTGTGAAAAATAGAATTAATCCTGAATTGAAAGAAACACTAGAATTATTTCCACCACTTGATTTAGACAATGTCGAGGCTACCAGAAAAGCAATGGCTGAAAGCGCCGAAGCTTTTCCTATCCCCATAGATGAATCTGTTGCTATTTCAAACAGAATGGTACCCGGACCAGAAGACAATCCCTTTGTTCGCGTACGAATCTATGAACCGAAGAAAAAAAGAGAAACCTTACCGGGGTTACTATGGATTCACGGTGGGGGCTATGTCCTTGGAAATCCGGAAGGGGATGATGTATTATGTCAACGCTTTGTGAAAGAGGCGAATTGTGTCGTTGTTTCGGTTGATTACCGCCTTGCCCCGGAACACCGCTATCCAGCAGCGATAGAGGATTGTTATGCGGTGCTTAAATGGTTTTCCGAACATGCAGCAGAAGAATTAGGAGTAGACTCATCCAGAATTGGGGTTGGCGGGCAAAGCGCTGGAGGTGGCTTAACAGCGGCACTTGCATTATTAGCCAGGGATAGGAAAGGTCCGAATCTATGTTTCCAAATGCCGCTATACCCAATGATTGATGATCGCAATCAAACACCTTCAAGTTTGGAAATAACAGGACATATGATTTGGAATCATGATTTAAATCAAAAGGGATGGACCATGTACTTGGATGGGAAAAATGGAACAGAAGATGTATCCCAGTATGCTGCTCCAGCACGAGCGACAGATTTATCAAGCCTTCCTTACACCTATACATGTATAGGACAATTAGATCCATTTCGCGATGAAACACTGGAATACGTAACGCGCCTTTGCCGTGCAGGTGTTGATGTGGAATTCCATCTTTATCCTGGCTGTTACCATGGGTTTGAAGGTGTTGCACCTACTGCAGCAATTAGTCAGCGAGCTATTTCGGAATATGTTAATGCTGTTAAATATGTATTACATCATGCTCAGCCTGTTGGAAATAGTGCAGGTTAAAAAAAACATGACCTGATAAAGCAATTTAGCAAAATCCCACAAACAATTGTTTGTGGGATTTTGCTTTGAAAGTTCGTGCAACCTAAGATACAAGAAGAATATTGTGGAGCTTTAACATGGTGAAAATATTTATGTGAAAAAAATATGACACATTGTCATTTTAAGATTGACATGTGACATCGTGTCATATATAATTTTAATTTGTAATCACACATGACACGCTGTCACAAATCGAGGTGAGAGAGTAACGATGCCAAAACAAACGTTTTTTCATTTACCTAAAGATAAACAGGACACATTAATTCAATCTGCTAAAGAGGAATTTTCCAGAGTTCCATTACATGAGGCTTCTATCGCAAATATAATCAAGAATGCCTGTATTCCAAGAGGAAGCTTCTATCAATATTTTGAGGATAAAGAGGATCTATATTTTTACTTGTTAAATCAACTTTCACAAAAAAATGCGGAAAGATTCATTTCCGTTTTAAAGGAAAAGAATGGTGATATTTTTGAGACATTTTTTGAGTCCTTTCAATTCTCGATAAAGGTTCATAAAAACCCTGAACATAAAAGCTTTTTTAAAAATACCTTTTTAAATATGAATTATAAGCTTGAAAACACATTAGTGAATAATGTTTACGAGCAGAGTCAAAAAAAGCAGTATTTCGATATCATTAACTTAATCAATACCAAAAATTTAAACATAAAGGACGAAAAGGATCTGCACAATGTAATGAAAATTATGTTGGCAGTAACCTTCCATAATCTTGTTCAAATGTTCGGCAAGGAATTATCGGATGAAGAAGCATTAAAAAATTATATTGATCAAATGGAACTTATAAAAAGAGGCTTGTATAAGGAAGAGAACGAATGACCCTTGAAGAAAAGAAAAAGAAGAAAATGAATTTAAAAAAGATTGCAGAAAAACTTCAAGAAAAAGGTATCAACGTTCAGATTTGCAAACGACCTAGTTTTAAATGGATTAGCACGAAAATGCCTAGGTAGACTCAAAAGCAATATCCATTAAAAAAATGACAGAATAAGGAGATACAAAAATATGGATTCAGCAATACAACAAAAAAAACCACCGTATTTAATGCTTGCGATTTTATTTGTAGGAGCATTTGTTTCTTTTTTAAATAACTCGCTCTTAAATGTCGCACTGCCGTCTATTATGGTGGACTTAAAAATTAAAGATTATTCAACCGTACAGTGGCTTGCTACAGGTTATATGCTTGTCAGCGGTGTTTTAATTCCAGCGTCGGCCTATTTGATTACACGCTTTTCAAACCGCAGTTTATTTATTACAGCAATGACGATTTTTACATTAGGTACTGCAACAGCAGCTTTTGCTCCAAACTTTGGGGTACTGCTTACTGGACGTATGATCCAAGCTGCAGGCTCTTCTGTAATGGGACCTTTGTTAATGAATATCATGTTAGTTAGCTTCCCGCGTGAAAAACGTGGTACAGCAATGGGTGTTTTCGGACTAGTAATGATCACAGCTCCTGCAATTGGACCAACATTATCTGGTTATATTGTAGAGTATTATGATTGGCGTTTGCTTTTTGAAATGATTTTACCGTTAGCAGTGATTAGTTTAGTGTTAGGAATTTGGAAATCGAAGAATGTAATGGCACAAAATAAAAATGCAACGATTGATTATTTATCTGTTATTTTGTCATGTATCGGATTTGGCGGGCTCCTATATGGTTTCAGTTCTGCAAGTTCAGATGGCTGGACAGATAAAATTGTCTTGATAACATTAATTGTAGGAGCTATTGCCTTAGTTGCATTTATCGTTCGTCAATTAAAAATGAAAGAACCACTTTTAGATTTACGTGTATATAAGTACCCAATGTTTGCACTTGCATCTATCATTGCGATTGTAAACGCAGTAGCCATGTTCTCAGGTATGATTCTAACACCAGCATATGTACAAAGCGTCAGAGGTATCTCACCGCTTCATTCAGGTTTAATGATGCTTCCAGGTGCTATTATCATGGGGATTATGTCGCCGATTACAGGAAAACTGTTTGATAAATTTGGTCCGCGTATGCTTGCCGTGGTAGGACTTCTGGTAACAGCAGTTTCAACATTCATGTTAGCACACTTACAAGTTGACTCAAGTTACACCTATATTATACTTGTTTACACTCTTCGTATGTTTGGTATGTCCATGGTAATGATGCCAATTATGACAAACGGTCTAAATCAATTGCCAAACCGTTTAAATCCACACGGTACAGCAATTAACAATACAGCTCAACAAGTATCCGGTTCCATTGGTACAGCAGTTCTTGTAACAATCATGAACTCTGTTACAAAATCAAAAGCGGAAGACTTATTGGCAGCTGTTGACCCAGCAACCTTTACGAAAGCTACACAGGCATTGTTAACACAAAAAGCTTTATTAGCTGGAATTCAATACTCATTCTATGTAGCACTTGGCATTAATATTGTTGCTCTAATTTTAGCTTTATTTGTGAAACGTGTTGATGTAAGTAAGGAGGCTGTCAATAAGTTAAATCAACAAGAAAATACGAAAATGAAGCCAGAGACAATTTAATGAGAATTTATTAGTTTAATAGAAGTTATTGTGTGTGAGAGGGGAAAATTTCCTCTCTTTTTTTAATATATTCAAGAAGTTTCGGAAAAATAGTATAACAGGTAATACTTTAGGGGTTGCGTAGATTACTCTTTTTTTGTATAAAAAGAAGTGCTCTTAAACTTTAAGAACACTTCCGACAAAGAATTGTTACGCCGCAGATATGCGTTACGCCAATCCTATAAATAGGTTAAATTATGAAACTGGTTTCAGAGCAAGAAAAAGTTAATATCTTTTTTTATACTGAAAGTGCTCTTTACTAATTTTGGGAATGTTACAATGAATAATGAGATATATAAGTTTTTTAAAGGTGATAGCATGACAAATATTAAAGAACTGGCAAAAATGGCTGGCGTATCGGTCACGACCGTTTCCCGAGTATTGAATAATCACCCATATGTGAGTATAGAAAAACGGAAGGCCGTGTTAGAAGCAATTGAGAAAAGCAATTATCAAAAAAATATTAATGCTGTTCATTTAAGCACAGGAAGAACACAGCTTATAGGTGTTGTTTTACCATTCTCTGATCACCCATATTTCGCTCTGTTATTAAAGGGAATAGCCAAAAAAGCATTGGAAAACAATTATAAATTGGTCTTATTTCAAACGGAATATTTGGAAAGCAGGGAACTGGAAGCTTTACAAATGTTGAAACAAAAGCAAATCGATTCCTTAATCATTTGCTCGAGAGCTTGTGATTTATCTGTGATTGAAGAGCATTTACTATTCGGTCCAATTGTTCTTTGCGAAAATATTAAAAGTGAAAAGATTTCTACTACCTTTGTTAACCACTATAAAATTTTTCAAGAGGCATTAGAATATTTATATCAAAAGGGTCATAGGGAAATTGGTTACTGCATTGGCAGATTGACAGGAACTAGCAGCTATAAACGGGAAAGGGCATACAGAGATTTCCTTGAAAAATATGGCTTACCGTATCACTCTGAATATATTATGGATAAATGCCTCTATTTCGAGGATGGAGAAAAAGTCATCAATCAAATAAAACAAATGGATACTCCTCCTACAGCACTTTTGGTCACAAATGATCAGGTTGCTGCCGGAATTGTGATTTGTTGTCAAAAACAGCATATCTCCATTCCGGATGAAATTTCTATTATTGGTTTTGATAATGAACCAATAGCAAAAATGATGAATATTACTTCCATTGAAATTCCTCTTGTTGAAATGGGAATGAATCTATTTTTACAAGCAGTTAGCAGTGATATATCCAATAAGGAGTGGTCTGTTAAACTAATGGAAAGAGAGACAGTTTGATTTCATTTCGAGTTATAATATATGTTACATTACGCTAGAAAAGGTGAATTATGATTTATACTATCGTTTTATTTATCCTTGCCGGAATCGCAGAAATCGGTGGCGGGTACTTGATATGGCAATGGTTGCGCGAAGAAAAGCCATATTGGTACGGAATCATTGGCGGTATCATTTTGGTGCTTTACGGAATCATCCCTACCCTGCAAAAATTTCCTTCATTCGGAAGAGTATATGCAGCTTATGGCGGAGTTTTTATTATTTTGTCTGTTTTATGGGGATGGGGAGTGGATCGAAAAGCACCGGATACCTACGATTGGATAGGAGCAATCATTTGTTTAATCGGGGTATCCATTATGCTTTGGGGACCGCGGCATTGATTTATAAAGTTAAAGTGATGTTGGTGTTCGTGAATGGATAAAAACAGGAAAGATAAACGCATAAGTACTTATACTGGATTTTACTATTGGGATGGTATTTGCTTGTTAATATTATTGCTACAACATACTGGAAGCATTTTGG
Organism: Margalitia sp. FSL K6-0131; assembly: GCF_038008735.1. Taxonomy (NCBI): domain Bacteria; kingdom Bacillati; phylum Bacillota; class Bacilli; order Caryophanales; family Bacillaceae; genus Heyndrickxia; species Margalitia sp. FSL K6-0131. The sequence continues at coordinate 4,336,634 of NZ_JBBOZS010000001.1, read as the reverse complement.
CTGGTGGTTTTTAGTAGTATGCTTTGTCGCGCTGATTATAGGACTTGGCCCAATTGAAAAAAGATTATCACGACTAGAGGAAAAGCGGTCACAGGAGAAGATTTTAAGCAGATATCCATTCGTCAAAGAATTACAAAATGGCCAAGTAATGACCATTGAAATGAAGAATGGAGAGAGGTTAGAAAATGTTGTTCTGCTCACTCGTGTGGAATCTGAATTATTGATAGTATCAAAAAGTGAAAAGGATCGAGATGTTGATGAAAAGAAAATTCAGACAATAAAGCTTAAACGTGTAAAGTCAATAAAGGTGCATTAATGTCAAAACCCATAGAATCTTTTCAGATCTTATGGGTTTTTTGATTTTTCTTTCGGTATATCGGATGAAACACTTCGAATCTGGAAAAAAATTCAAAATACATATAAGGAAAGTTATTGGATATTTTAACAAGAAAGAGAAGCTAGTTAAAGTGAAAAGGATGTCCAATTTATGTCAATGAAAATGCGAATATTCCTGAATATTGCGATGGTATTATTATCATGGTCAACACTGCCCTTTTATGGGTTACAAAATATGAAAAGATTTTTCCCAGTTTCCCTCCTAATAGGAGTTATAGAAGCAGTAAATGTTTTAATCGGGAAAAAGCGTAAATGGTGGGTTTTCTATCATAAACCAAACTCTTACTTGTTTAATGAATTCCCTTTTAATATTGGTCCTTTTTTAATCGGGTCCATGTGGATTCTGAAGTGGACATATGGGAAATTCTTTCGCTTTGTCTTACTAAATGCGATTGTTAATGCGTTCTTTGCATTTCCGTTTTCTGTTTTATCAAAGAAGATACGATATTATACATTGGTCCGTTTTAACCACTTTCAATTTTTTCTTTATTTCTTTTTAAAAGCATTTGTATTTTATTGGCTGCAATATCTTTATGAGAAAAAAACCACCAAACTCAGAGTAATTGCGATTACAAAAAAGACTTGTTAGAATAGTTAAAGGGAAGTATACTCCCTTTTTTAAATTCAAAGGAGTCCTTTTCTATGATTATTCAATTCATTCGTTATAGATAAAGAGAGGTATAGACATTCACGAGCCCGATTCATATTTTTTTGAGCATGATGATGAGGGTTTATTTGTCTATGCCTTTTTCATTTATCAAAACGAATGAATGAGGTGTCTTCTTTGAATCAATTGAATAAAAGAATACTAAGCGCAAAGCATGTAAGCAATTTTGAAAACATGTTCAAATGTCCAATATGTGGTTCTTCGATAAAGGTATTTGAATATAGAAGTTTGGTTTGTATTAATCGTCATACATTTGATTTTACTAAATATGGATATATCAATTTATTTCCTCGTCCAATCAAGACAAAATACAGTAAAGAGCTTTTCGAGGCTAGAAAACGAATTACTGAAAATGGTTTTTTTGGTCTTCTAACAGAAACCGTTGCTGAAAGTATAAAAAATCATGTTAAGAAAAAAGACGTGACAATACTTGATATGGGATGTGGGGAAGGGTCTCATCTTTCTCAACTTTGTGACAATATTGGTTCACACGTAACAGGATTTGGAATTGATATTGCGAAAGAGGGAGTTTTAATAGCATCAAAGTATCATTCGAATCAAATTTGGGCAGTCGCTGATTTAGCGAATACCCCGTTTCAGGATAAGCAGTTTGACGTTGTATTGAATATACTATCGCCATCCAATTATGCGGAATTTAAAAGAATAATAAAATGTGATGGTTTGGTAGTAAAGGTTGTTCCTCAAAATAACTATTTAAAGGAACTAAGAGAATTTTATTTTGATGATCCTGAAAAACAGTCTTATTCAAATACAGAAACAATCGATCGGTTCTGTGAGAGTTTTCAGCTCATTAACCGATCAAGGTTATGTTATTCGGTAAAACTAGAAAAGCCATTCCTGCCATCATTAATTCAAATGACACCTTTAACTTGGGGTGTTACAGAAGAGCGGGTGAATACTGTTTTACAGAAGGAGACCGTTACTATCACTGTCGATTTGGAGATACTGATTGGAAAGACATTTTAGAGTAAGTTGGAGAACGGATCCTATAATGGATTCGTTCTTATTGTGCGCCCGGCATGGGTGTAGTCTCTAGGGTGAAAGTCCCGAACTGTGAAGGCAGAAGTAGCAGTTAGCTTAACGCAAGGGTGTCCGTGGTGACGCGGAATCTGAAGGAAGCGAGCGGCAAACTTCCGGTCTGAGGAACACGAACTTCATACAAGGCTAGGTATCATTGGATGAGTTTGCAATACAAAACAAAGTCCTTTCTGCCGAAGGTGATACAAAGTAAATGAAGCAGATAGATGGAAGGAAAGATTGCACTCTTACCCGGGGAGGTCTGGTTGATACGCCAAGTACACTTGGTAACCTATCTAGTAATGGATAGCTGAACAATCAGAAGTCAGCCGAAGTCGTAGTACTTGGTTTGCTCGAGAGAATCAAGGAAGGACTGAACCATTTTAGGAGAACAAACACTCGGCAAACGGTTCTTTATGTATGAAAGCAGAAAATTCTTACGGAACCTACCTGAAAGGAAGAAATGGTGAATTCCATGGGGGACTTCGGGAGGGCTTAGTAAAGAACCCACTTAATGAGAATGTATTGTTCACGTAGAAAGGATAAATCTCAATGTTAATGGAACGAATGCTGTCACGGGAAAATCTTTTATTGGCATTAAAGCGAGTAGAAAAGAACAAAGGAAGTCATGGAGTAGACAATATGTCCGTAAAAGACCTACGAAGACATATTCTCGAAACGTGGGATACACTTAAAACATCCTTAATGGAGGGTACTTATCAACCTTCTCCTGTCCGTCGGGTTGAAATCCCAAAACCGAACGGTGGAGTAAGGTTATTAGGTATCCCAACCGTGACAGACCGTTTCATCCAACAGGCGATTACTCAGATTTTAACCCCTATCTTCGACCCGACTTTTTCAACACAGAGCTATGGTTTTCGACCAAACAAACGAGGTCATGACGGTGTTAGACAAGCGAAGAAATATATCGAAGAGGGATACCGATGGGTAGTCGACATGGACTTGGAGAAATTCTTTGATAAAGTCAATCATGATAGATTAATGCGGACTCTATCCAAAAGGATTCAAGACAGAACGCTCCTATCACTAATTCGGAAGTATCTACAGTCTGGCATTATGATTAATGGAGTCATAACGAAATCCGAGGAGGGTACGCCCCAAGGTGGACCATTAAGTCCTTTACTCTCCAATATCGTTCTAGATGAACTAGACAAAGAGTTAGAAAAGAGAGGGCACAAGTTTGTCCGATACGCAGATGATTGTAATATCTACGTAAAATCGAGAAGAGCCGGAGAGCGAGTAATGGACTCGATTACTACTTTCATTGAATTTACTCTAAAACTAAAGGTGAATCGAGAAAAGTCAGCTGTAGACAGACCTTGGAAAAGAAAGTTTTTAGGTTTTAGCTTCACATTTCATAAGAAACCGAAGGTGCGGATGTCAAACCAAAGTATTCAACGTGTCAAGAAACGGATACGAGAATTAACTTCAAGGTCAAAACCAATTCCAATGGATTATAGAATAGAGAAGCTGAATCAATATTTGATTGGCTGGTGCGGATATTATGCATTAGCAGATACACCCACTATTTTCAAAGAATTAGACGAATGGATTAGAAGGCGTCTCAGAATGTGCCAATGGAAAGAATGGAAGAAACCAAAAACCAAAGTAAGAAAACTCATTGGATTAGGGATTCCAAAAGAGAAGGCATACGAATGGGGAAACTCTAGAAAGAAATATTGGAGAATAGCCAGAAGCCCAATCCTACAGAAAACCCTCACAAACTCCTATTGGGAGATGCGAGGGCTGAAGAGTCTTTATGTGAGATATTCTCAACTACGTCAGACATAAATGGAACCGCCGTATACGGAACCGTACGTACGGTGGTGTGAGAGGTCGGGGGTTAGTCACCTCCTCCTACTCGATTAATAAATTTAATGGTTTTCAGCATGTTAATATAATTACTTAAATCCGCTATCCCTGCAAACTGTATTTGAAGTTTTTCATTCAGATTCCCCAATGCAAGAGTATAAGCTTGTTCAATCTTCTCCAAATTTTGTGTATCAAGCTCTTCCAACAATTCTCGCATATTTTCGATATAGTATATCGTTTTTCTTAAACTGCTAATAAGAAGAATTTTTCGTAATTCCGTTACGGAAAATATTCTGTATCCACTGTTCTTATCCCTTTTTGAACGGATTAGGCCCTCATTTTCCCAATGACGGATTGCTGAAGTATTGACCCTTGCTATCGCAGCAACTTCGCCAATACTCATATTATCTTTTACTTTTTCATGAATGGTGAAATCCGCGTTCTTTACCATAGTTAATATCTTTTCTACACGTTTCTTTTCTTTTTCCATTTCATACTGTTGTTCATTGATTAGCCAAAGAGCAGTATTAATATCTCGAGCTTTTATTTTCCTCATAACCTCGTAAACAATAGGAATTTCATAACCTTGAAGCAATGCTCGGACCGTTATAAATGCCTGAAAATGGAGCTTAGTGTAATATCTGTGGTTACTTTCCGTTCGGGGAACATCCGGAATTAGCCCTTGTTCTTCATACCTTCTTAAAGTGGTGGTGCTCACATTGAGAAATTCTGCAATTTGTTTCGGCGAATAGGTCATAGAACCATCACTCCACTCTTCCATCTTTAAAGTAAAACCTTCAAGTGCTACGTTAACATAACAACTCAAGAATAGCATTATTTCAGGACAAAAATAATGTAAAACTGAAAGATTGCATGAATGTTGTATAGTGAAAATATAAAGCGTTAGGAGGGGTTTTTCATTGAAAAAGATGGTGAGATTATCTAATGGTTCTGAAATGGAAGTAGGGTTAACCGGAAAAGAAGATGGTAGCGTAATCATGTTGCCAATAGCGAAAAAATCTGTTTATGGTCAAGAGGCAGAGACTCTTAAAATGTGGGGTGTTGATCCTGAATTAGGTGAACATTTTGTTGATGGGTTAGCAGATAATTTTAAAGTGTTATATTTTGATTATGAAGGCCATCTTTTAAGAACACCGAATTTTGACTATCTTACTCCTGAGCATATAACTAAAGATTTTTTGCTGATTGCAGATGAAATGAACGTTGATCAATTTAGTTATTATGGTTATTCTTGGTTAGCCTTAGCAGGTCTGCAATTGGCTATTCGCACAAATCGATTAGAGAGCTTCATTATGGGTGGATTTCCACCGCTTGACGGCCCATATAAAGAAATGCTGATTGTGACAGAAAAAACATACCAGCAGGCATTGGATAATCAGAATCTCTCTAATTCTGCAAGAGTTAAAAACGATGTGCCGGACACACCCGATGAAATTGATTGGGAGAATGTTCAAGTGGAATTAGATCCCAATCAGACGAAACAATTCGTAACCATGTATCAAAACTTAATGAATTTCGATGACAAATCGATTCAAAAACAATTAACCATACCTAGACTAGCTTTTGCTGGAGAAATGGATACCATCGTTTACGGAGAGAATTTTGGAAATGTAACGGTTGATATTGTGGGATTACTTACAAAAAATAAAAAAGAACTAAAACAGTTAGGATGGGATGTTGAAGTTTTAAAAGGCGAGGGGATGGATCATACAAAAGCCATGCAGCCGATTAATGTTTTACCGCTAATAAAGCCGTGGTTAGTAGAAAAGTTAATGTAAGGAGGATTGATCAATTTGAGTTTGGCGGACTCTCGTTCCGTTATCTGTGACAAAATGGGTTCAATTCGTATATTTGCGGACATTGGTTCCGTTATTTGGTGAAAAAGTAGTAGTTTTCTTATGTTTTTGCATTGATAACGGAATCAGTGTCCGCTAAGTAATTAAAATAGGGCTATTTTATGGAAATAGCGGATTCTGTGTCCGCTAAATTTACCGTTATTATTTCTTTGGATGAAATTTGGAAAAACTTTTTGACTATTCATTTTTAAAACTGCTAACATATTATCAGGTGGAATGAAAAAACACGATTCGGTTGGTAGTCCGGATGCATCCATTCTTTTGGATGTCAGTAACCTTCCCCTCCTCGGGATGTCCGTCATTCCATGAATTCAAGAGTAAGAGGAGGGAATCGTCATGAAATTGACGGTTTATTTTGATGGTCAGTTCTGGATTGGAGTCATTGAAATTCAGGAAAACAAAAGATTAAAAGCTTTTCGTTTTGTATTCGGTGCAGAGCCCAGTGATGTTGAGATTTTAGAATTTATCCATACCCGTTTACTACCTATCATGCAAAATAGTAAGCTTGCTGGGGTCAAAGCAAGCAGGATGATGAAGAAGGAGATTAATCCAAAACGTATACAGCGGCAAGTAGCCAAAGAAATGAAGAAAAAAGGGATATCGACAAAAGCTCAAGAAGCTATAAAGGATGATATCAAACAGCGGAAAGCGGAAGGGAAAAAGCTGAAAAAACAGCAAAAGGACGCTTTTCAACAAAAAAAGTGGGAACTCAAAAAACAAAAGGCAAAGCAAAAACATAAAGGACGATAAATGCTTTCTACTATTTTTGATGACTCATAAATCTTAAGCTAACACCTAAAAATTGAGATCAAGTCTAAGCAGGACATGATCTCCTTTTTTATGAAGGCATTTTTCTTAGCTTTTGTATACGAAAAGTTCTTGGTTACAACCTTATTTGCGTTAAAAATGAATAAACTAGTAAGAAAAGTGCCCAGAAAACAAACATGTTTGGGTTTATAACAACTGAGGAAAAGCAACAAAGAATACGAAAACAGCCATTATAAAACTTGAAGAGCAATCCGAGTTCAAGTGGTCTTTATAAGGTATCAAAAGCCCAACATGATGAAGAATCCGAATCCCAATGGTCTTTATAAGGAATCAAAAGCCCAATGTGAGGAAAAATCCGGATCCCAACGGTCTTTAGAAGGTATCAAAAGCCTAACGTGAGGAAGAATCCGAATCCCAATGGTCTTTATAAGGCAACAAAAGTCCAACGTGAGGAAGAATCCGAATCCCAATGGTCTTTATAAGGTATCAAAAGCCCAATGTGAGGAAGAATCCGAGTTCAAATGGTCTTTATAAAGTATCAAAAGCCCAACGTGAGAAAGAATCTGAATCCCAATGGTCTTTATAAGGAATCAAAAGCCCAATGTGAGGAAAAATCCGAATCCCAATGGTCTTTAGAAGGTATCAAAAGCCCGATGTGAGGAAGAATCTGAGTCAGAATGGTCTTTATAATGCAACAAAAGCCCTACTGTCAATATTAACATACCTCATTATAAGGGTTTACAGAACAATTAGGTGAATAGTCAACATTAATCTCTGATTGAATGAACGATAAAACGGGTTGGAAACCGGCAAAACAAGTCAAAAATTTAAAGACGATTGGAGGGTCCACATTATGAGAAGTGAAATCGAAATGATGAATATGCTTGTTGATTTTGCCAGAAAGGATGACAGAATTCGATTGGCAACACTAGAAGGATCACGCACAAACAAAAACATACCCCGTGATTCATTTCAAGATTATGATATTTCCTATTTTGTTACAGATATGGATTCCTTCAAAGAAAATGATCAATGGCTCGATGTATTCGGGGAGCGTCTAATGATGCAAAAGCCTGAAGATATGGAGCTTTTTCCACCGGAGTTAGGGAATTGGTTTTCTTATCTTATTCTATTTAAAGACGGAAATAAATTGGACTTGACCCTTATTCCCATTAACGAAGTAAACGAATATTTTTCTAATAGTGATGGTCTGGTAGAAGTGTTGCTTGATAAGGACTCTCTTATCAAAAATCGAGTGATTGCCAGCGATCGTCAATATTGGATAAAAAGGCCCACTGCAAGGGAATTTGATGATTGCTGCAATGAATTTTGGATGGTTTCTACGTATGTAGTAAAGGGATTAGCAAGGGAAGAAATCCTTTTTGCTATTGATCATTTAAACGAGATTGCCAGGCCTAATCTGTTACGGATGATGACTTGGCAAATAGGCTTAAAGCATGGTTATTCTTTTAGTGTAGGGGAAAATTACAAATTTATTAAACAATATCTATCAACAGAAGACTGGGAAGCATTACTATCCACTTATTCAGAAAGTAGCTATACAAAGATGTGGGAAGCATTATTCACTTGCTATAAGCTATTTAGAAAATACTCTAAATCTGTAGCAGAAGGTCTCGGCTATCAGTATCCGGAATATGATAGCGCTATTACGGAATACACGCAAAATATTTATAACTCACATAGTAATAAGTCATAAGAAGAGGGAATCAACGAAGACATGGTTGAATTCAATCTCGTTTTTGAGAAGCAATTGTTTATGAAATGTGAGTGGAATAAGATAGGTTTAACGGATTACCGGGAAGGACTCATTAAGGTGAGTCCGTTTGAAATTAAAACTTATACGAAAGCAATCTCATCATATTTCGGAAGCTTGGAATGAAGCCCATTGCAGCATAAAGGTAACGTTCTTTTAATGGGAGTTTATGAATGTATCTCGATTTAAATATGGACACAGCGGCATTCCTTTTGAGTTTTGAATTTAGCTGATCAACTTGACGAACATCATCCACCATCCATTTGTGCTCAGCTCCAGTCGTTTCTTTCAGACTTTCTTTTCCAGATTGGATGGCAAATGAATTCATGACATCAAAAGCAATCTGTCCATGTGGAAAAAAGCTAGTTATACGGTTAAGAAGCTCTTTTACTTCCGATTCTGTAAGATATTCCAAAACTCCTTCTGCAATGACCATTACTGGATTAGTTCTTGGAATTTGTTCCAACCAATCTAATTCTGTGATGGAGGAGGATATCATTTCATAACCATTTTGATTCGAATAAAAATGCTTGCGTATTTCCATTACTTCAGGAAAATCAACATCATACCAGCGGACAGTAGACGGCGGTATTATTCTGGAAACTCTTGTGTCGAGACCGCAACCAAGATTAAGTACAGTAGCATTAGGGTACCGTTCAAGAAATTCCTCTAACCATGTATCTAACTGTTTAGCCCGAATAACCATAAGATTGTTTCCAAAGCCATTCACTTTTTCAAAGTCATAATCAATTAAACTAGCTATTTCCGCTGCTTTTTTATCATGAAGAATGGTATTTTTAGAACGGCTGTCTAAGGCTTTAGCGTGCAAAGTGATTAAAAGGGTTTCCATTTCTTTTTCTAAAAACACTTTATGAGGTTTAGGTGTTACCATCATTAACCCTCCTTTAACAATCAGCTATCTTTGTTAACAATACATTAACCTTGTGCAGGGCAAATTTTAAATCTAATTGCTCTTCATCGCTTAACTTAGAAATGCTGTCAGTAAACTTTTGATAGATCTTCGTCCACTTTTTATCCTGAATATCCTGACCATTTTGAGTCAGAGAAACTAATACGGCACGCTTATCTTTAACGTCAGGCACCTTACTTACATATCCGCTAGCTTCTAAATCCTTAATGATATTGGTTAGTTGTTGCTTTGCAATATTTAAACCATTACTAATTTCTTTAAGATTCAATGCCCGTTGCTGCATGTATATATACTCTATAACATGATTCTGCATATGGGATAGTTCTACCGAATGCTTATTTAACTCACTAAAACTGCTGAATAAATTTGGAATTAAGGTGATGTATTCTTTCGCTATTTCATCAATCATTTTTTATTCTCCTTATGATTTAGTAAATATTATATTACCATTTTCGATTATAATCAAACTCAATATTGATATTTGGTAAAAAAATATTTACTAATATGAAAAGAGATCGGTTAGCCTCAGAAAAATGTTAAAAAGGGTTATATTTTATTCTTTGATGCAATCTCTGAAATGGAAATAATTTTGCAAACAAAAATGATAGGCAGTTGTTGGAAAATTTCTGTCATTTTATATAAAAAGATGATGCATCTATAATCTCTATATTCGGCCATCCTTTAATATCCTCCATTAATTTAAACAACGCCTTATCTTTCTGCTTGGCTTCAATCATACAATCAATTTGTGGAACGCTACCTTTGATTTGATTTAGAAATGTAAAAAACATAGTGGGATCTACATAATCTGAATGGTAACGGAATTCCTTTTCACTTTTTGGACTGGAAATATGCATTTTAATTGGAAGAGGCGAGCTTTCCCATGTTTTTACTACTCTGCTCCAGTTATCCTCCCAATGGATATGATGATGGTGGGCAAGATGGTGATGATAATCGAACACCAAGGGAATTCCTATTTTTTCACATAGATAAAGTGTATCGCCCAGAGTAAATGAAGTATCATCGTTTTCAAGCATAATTATATTTTGAATAGACTTCGGAACAAGCCCCCAATTGTCTACAAATCTTTCGAGTGACTTTTCTGTTTCTTTATAATTTCCCCCAACATGCAACACACAGCGATGGGTTGTATCAATGCCCATATTTTTTAAAAGTAAATAATGAAGCTTTAACGTCATGATGGAATTTTGAAAAATGCTTTTCTTTGGGGAGTTAATTAATACAAAATGATCTGGGTGAAAGTCTAATCGCATCTTGTTTTCTTTGGCATAGTCTCCAACCTCACGCAAAGATGGAAGTAACGGTTTCATATAATCCCAATCTAAAAGTTCTTCGTGATTTGCAAGTGGAATGAGACGGGAGGTTAGACGATAAAAGTGGATGTCGGAAGCGGCATTGTGCTTTAGCAATCTAAGTGTATTGTTTAAATTTATAAGGGCAATGCGCTCTAATTTACGAAGTGCTGCTTCCCGGTCCTTTATTTTTTGAAATTGAGAGAAAGTCATTGTTTTCGATGGGGAAGCATTTTTTAACTCCATGCTCATTGCGACATAGCCTAAACGTACAATCGTCATTATTTCACCTCTTTTTACATGTTATTCTCCTATATCATTTGAAATAGTTCAGATTGTATGTACCTAACTAATCTAAAAACACCATTCCCTCTGTAAATTCATACAGATATATAGGTTAGGGGAGGTGCCTATAATGGAAAAACACTCAATTGAAATTTTTATGTGGGTTACAGCTATATTTGTGGCAAGCTTATTAACTTTTCATTCTATTCTTCTATTATTTGCTTTTGTATTTGGGATGGCTGCATGCCAAGTTTACTTAAAAACAGGCATTCCTTCACCATCAAAAATCACCCAGCAGAAAGAGGGTGATCTTTGATTTAACACTATTGTTTCAATTGATTCAGTTCTTCTATACATTCTTGTACAAGTGTGACAGCCTGACTCATGGAAGCACCTCCGCCAAAAGCAGCAGTAACGCCTATGGCTTCAAAAATTTCCTCCTCTGTACATCCTTGATCTAAACAACCTTTTGTATGATAGATAATGCAGTATTCATCCTGGGAGTATAAGCTAATTCCTAATGCAATCAATTGTTTTTGCTTTTGGGATAAAACGCCCTCTTTAAAGCATTCTTGTGTAAATGCATTATAATGTTCGGCGAGTTTTGGCATTTTTTTCGTAAAAGTTCCTAATCCAACCTTATACTGATATAATGCTTCTTCTGTTGAATTCCTTGCTTCAAATTCCATTTAACATTCATCTCCCATGTTTTTGTCGTCCAAATTATTATGAACACAAAAGTTTGTTTAATTCCCATTTATAAAATTTCTTCCTATAAGCGTGGAATATTTTGCGAATGAATGCACACTATACTATTAAATTTTGAGGGAGAGAGGTTCGGTGTATGCAATTTTTGCTTATCTTTTTAAGCATCATTATTCCATTAGGAATGTATGCTCTCCAATTAAAATGGACAATCCTGCGATTCCTTTATAATATACTTGCGATTATTTGTTCTCTTTTATTTGGTAATATTGCTTCGCTAGCAATACTTGAAGTTATTAGAAATAACACGGTATTTATGACAACTATCCATGCTGTTTTCCTAAACATCGCTTTTTTAATAACAGGCGCCTATTTGGGAGTGTATCTGCTTTATCAGCTAATCCATGTGACAATCGCTCAAAGAAAGTAAAAAAAGAGGCATTGCCTCTTTTGATCGATTCATATTTCATTATTTAGATTCCGCCGTTAAAGAGGATTCATCCGGTCTTGCACCATTCTGTAAATCGGCAATGGACAAGCCAAAATCCATTTGCAGATGGGGATAATCTTTAAATTTAACCCAGTCCCCGCCCCAGGTGAAGCCTAAATTTTTCGCTAAATCTACAACCTCGTACCAGTCTGATTTTCCATTCTTATTACCATCATATTGCATATCCCAAATAATTTTCCCGGAAGGAGTTTTTAACGCGAAATCAACAGCAAGCCCATAATTATGATAGGATTCCCCGCCTTTTGCATTGGTCACAATATTTCCGCTGACCGTTCGCCCTTTTTTATAAAGTTGATCTTGATCTGCAGCACTTCGAAAACCATCTGTAATAACGACCGCGATTCCTTTTTTTGCTGCTTGTTGAATTAATTGATTCATCCTCTTTTTTACAACTGGATTTAACTCCGTTGGAAAAGAATCGGAATGGTTTTGTTTTTTGGGATTATCATGTTCTTGGCTGGATTGTATATAAAAGATCAATATTAACACGAGAGGAATAATGAATAAGAAATTTCCAATTCGTTTTTTCTGTTTTTTCAAAGCTAGTATTCCTTTCCGAACTTCAATTATATCGTTATCAGTGACGAAAATGGTAGTTTAATTGTTTCATGAATTTTAAGGGAATACAAGAATATGATTATTCCAAATCGTTATAGTATAAATTACTTGTTAAATTGGGACTTTTTTCTTATCTGTATTATATGATATTATTATTTTGTCTTTTCAGTATTTTCAATAATATTATGGGTGGGAGAACAAATGGCACATTACAAATTCGAAACAAAGTGGGTATTTGATGCGTCAAGTAGTGCAACAATGGATCAGGTGTGGGATGTTCTTCGCTCACATGAATATGAAAAATGGTGGGAGGGAGTTAAAGCAAAGGTTCTTGAGTCTGGGGATGAAAGTGGCATTGGAGAATTGCGGGAAAGCTTTTTTAAGACTAAATTACCGTATACTCTTTCCTTTAAAAATCGATTAACTGCATTGGAAAAGCCTCATTTAATTCAATTAGAGGCTTATGGGGAATTAGAGGGGACAGGTACTTACCACATTTCAAAGTCCAATAAGTTAATAGAAGTAATATATATTTGGGATGTTATTACTACAAAACATTGGATGAATATTATGGCACCTATTATGAGGCCAATGTTTAAGTGGAATCATGATCAGGTGATGCATCAAGGGGCTGTTGGGTTAGCAAAGCACTTAAATATGAAACTGGTGCAGGGATAATGGTAATTGTTGTAATCAGGAAAATGATATAAAAAAGAAGGGCAAGAAATAGGTTCATTTTTCTTGCCCAATAATTTTTAGAAGACTAAATTGCCCAGTCTCCATTTCGGAAAATCGGAACTACAGTGCCATCTTGTTTAATACCGTCAATATCCATTTTGTCAGAACCAATCATAAAGTCCACATGAACAGTAGAAGTGTTCATACCATTTTTCAGAAGTTCTTCCTCGCTCATTTTTGTTCCACCTTGAATGGTGGTTGGATATGCTGCCCCAATAGCCAAATGATTCGATGCATTTTCATCAAATAAGGTATTAAAGAAAATGACATTTGACTGGGAAATTGGAGATGGGTCTGGTACTAAAGCAACTTCTCCCAAACCTGTTCCACCTTCGTTGTCAAAAACCAATTTCTTAATAGCTTCATCGCCCTTTTCTGCGGAGATATCCACGATCTTTCCATCTTTAAAATGAACTTCAATGCCTTCAATCAAAGTTCCTGCATAGCTTAATGGTTTTGTACTGCGGACTACGCCGTCCATGCGGTGGGTATCAGGAGCGGTGAATACTTCCTCTGTTGGCATGTTTGCGATAAATTCTTCCCCTTTTGGATTATAGCTTTCCGCACTTGCCCATATATGGTTTTTAGGTAAGCCCAAGGTTAAATCTGTTCCTGGAGCTGTATAGTGCAATGCATCAAATTGGATTTCATTTAATTTTGCTGCTTTTTCATTCAATGTCTTTTTATGATTATCCCAGGCAGCAACAGGGTCTTCCTCATAGACTCGACAGACCTTGAAGATTTGATCCCATAGGGCATCCACTTGTTCTTCAGAAGTAGAAAGATTAGGGAATACATGTGCAGCCCATCCAGCGCCAGCAGCAGCTGCTACGGTCCATTTCAAATCATCATTTTGAGTAGCAACACGTTGAGCTTTGAATGCTTTACCAGCAACATTTTGATAAGCAGCTACTTTTGCAGGATCCGCTTCATTAAGTAAACCCGGATCACTTGACACAATGGATAGACGGCTTACACGGTGATTCAATACATGGTCTTCTGATTCCTCAATTTCATATTTAGGAATATTTGTTAAAACTTCTGTCGGTTGATGTAAATAATGCAGTTTGCTGATTTCGTCATCTGACCATTTCACAATGACTTTTTCCGCACCTAAACTATAAGCTTCCTTTGTGATTAATCTTGCCAAAGGAGCTTGATCAACCGTAATCGTCATCTTTACCCAATCTCCGGGCTGAACATTAATACCTTTTGCAACTAACAGTCTGGCATACTTTTGTAAGTTTTCTTCAAAATTAGGTAGAACCATTTTTTTACCCTCCACTTAGGAACAGGTCACTGTCCACTTTAATCAGAATATCATTCTCGTTAGTTTAACCGTGATATCAGTTTGATATTATACTCTATCTTTGTGTTTGAGTGTACTAATTTGTTTGAGAATTTCCTTTTTTCATTCAGTAAAAACTTTTTTAATAAGAGTGGATAAATACCAGATGACTAATTTTTATGTATTAGGTAATTATACTACTGGATTAATATGCTTATGAACCTTTAATCTATTCCGAAAAGAGGGCGATGATGATGGAAAAAGATTTATCAAAAAATCAAACGAATATGGAAGATGATGGTACGCTTACTAACCGGCAGGGACACCCAATTACAAATAATCAAAATATCAGAACCGTTAGTAATCGAGGGCCAGCAACACTTGAGAATTATGATTTTATTGAAAAAATCAGCCATTTTGATAGAGAAAAAGTACCGGAACGAATAGTACATGCTCGCGGTGCAGGTGCTCATGGATATTTTGAGACTTATGGATCGGTTGGAGATGAACCTGTTTCAAAATATACCCGTGCAAAAGTGTTTCAGGAAAAAGGAAAACAAACTCCAGTATTTGTCCGTTTTTCTACTGTTGTGAATGGTTTGCACTCTCCAGAAACGGTTCGTGATCCTCGTGGATTTGCTATTAAATTTTATACGGAGGATGGGAATTGGGATTTAGTCGGTAATAATTTGAAGATCTTTTTTATTCGAGATGCGATGAAATTCCCTGATATGATCCATGCATTTAGACCTGATCCCGTTACTAATATTCAAGATCCACGCAGGTTTTTTGACTTTTGTGCTAATTCACCAGAATCCTTCCACATGGTAACGTTCGTTTATTCCCCATGGGGAATTCCAGCAAATTATCGGATGATGCAGGGATCCGGGGTTAATACATACAAATGGGTAAACAACGAGGGAAAAGCTGTCCTTGTAAAATACCATTGGGAACCAAAACAAGGCATAAAAAATTTAACCGTTAAGGAAGCGGAAGAAATCCAGGGTAAAAACTTCAGTCATGCGACGCAAGATTTATATGAAGCAATTGAACGTGGAGATTATCCTGAATGGGAATTGTTTGTGCAAATTATGGAGGATGGGCCGCATCCTGAACTGGATTTTGATCCTCTTGATGATACAAAGCTTTGGCCAGAAGATCAATTTCCATGGAAACCTGTAGGCCGTATGGTGTTAAACAAAAATCCGGAAAACTTCTTTAATGAAGTGGAACAAGTAGCATTTGGGACAGGTGTCCTTGTGGATGGTTTAGATTTTTCCGATGATAAGATGCTGCAGGGAAGAACATTCTCTTATTCAGATACACAGCGTTATCGGATTGGGGCAAACTATTTGCAGCTTCCAATTAATGCGGCGAAAAAACGCGTTGCCACCAATCAGGAGGGCGGACAACTTCGTTATTTTAATGATAAAGCGCCTGGACAGAACCCGCATGTCAATTATGAACCATCCAGCATGGGCGGTTTGAAAGAAGCGGAGCAGGTAGGTAAAGAGTTCACCCCTCATGTAGAAGGGAATCTAGTCCGTGAATCAATTGATCGAAATGATAATACAAAGCAAGCCGGTGAAACTTACCGTCAATTTGAAGACTGGGAAAAAGATGAATTAATCAATAACCTAGTCAATGATCTCGCCATTTGTCCTAAAGATATACAGGATAAAATGATTGCACTGGCTGAGCAAGCAGATGATGAATATGGCAGACGCCTTAGAGAAGGTCTCTCTGAGAAAGCCAAAGAAATGAATAGCATGAAGATGGAGATTGGAGAGGAGATGCGTCCGCTTGGTTTCAAAAATGCTCACAAAGCAGTGCAAAAAGCAGTAGAAGAAGGACATGAGGCAGATCCGTATTAAGCGTGAAGTGGCTATGAGGATTTTTTCCTTGTAGCGGCTAATGCAGTTAGACAAGTTGTTATTTTTAAGTGGATTGAAGAAAGTCTTGCCATATATGGCAGGGCTTTTTAATTTGAGCTAAAGGCCTTTTTATCTACCTTGTTTACAATCGCAGTAATTTTTTCTTTGTATTGGATAGGGTATTTCGTTAAAATAACAAAAAGGAAAGATGATTCCGACTTTTAGGATATTTCCACTAAATAACGGCAGTTGGATAGGGAATTATCAATGGGGGAAAAAGAATGAAGATAGTTCAAACAAGTGAAATACCAAAACATATTGTAACGGAATTTTTTATAAAACATTGGGGCAGTCCTAAGATGGTAATATCCAGCGGTACTTATCAATGTGATGAATTAGATGGATATGCCGTTTTAGATGAAAATGAAAGAATAATAGGGTTAATAACATATATTATCTTTAAAAATGAATGTGAAATTATCTCATTAGACAGTACGGTTGAGAATAAAGGCATCGGCACAACATTAATTCAGAAAGTAGAAGAGGCAGTTAAACAAAAACAATGTAATCAAATAAAATTAGTGACAACCAATGATAATTTACATGCCCTGGGATTTTATCAAAGAAAGGGTTATAGATTAACTGAATTATATGTAGATGCGGTTGAGATTGCTAGAAAAAGGAAGCCAGAGATCCCCCTTGTAGCGGAAAATGGTATTCCTATTAGGGATGAAATATTACTGGTAAAAAAGTTGATATAATCGACCATTTAAATTTAATGCTACATATTTTATAAATCTAAACTACTAAATATAAATGAAAGGCAGTGATAGTATGTCCAAAACAATTTATCTTGTCCGGCATTGTAAGGCAGAGGGGCAAGCATTTGATGCGAAGCTAACGCCAACAGGAATGATGCAATCAGAGCTATTAACTGAATTTCTTTACGATAAACAAATTAATTCCATCGTTTCCAGTCCGTATAAAAGGGCGGTAGATTCCATTAAACCCTTGGCAAAAAGATTAAACTTACCTATTAATGAAGACAATCGTCTAGGGGAAAGGGTTTTAAGTTCCCTTGAACGGGACGATTATCTTGAAATGCTTGAAAACTCATTTAAAGATTTGGATATTTGCTACGAGGGTGGAGAATCAAGCAGACAAGCAATGAATCGTGCCATCGGAGTAATAGAGGATATTTTAAAGGGCTCTGCTAATAATATTGTAATTGCAACGCACGGAAATTTGATGTCCTTGATCTTAAAGCATTATGAACCATCCTTTGGGTTTAAAGAGTGGAAATCTCTATCCAATCCAGATGTATATTGTTTGAAATTTGAGGGTGATTCACCACAAATTGTCCGGATTTGGCAAGAAACTATTGCTGTACCACTTTCGGAGGTGTCTTATGGAAATTAAATTAGATGACTTAACAGGTACTGAAATAGCTGGTTTAATAATGGAGCATCTTCAAGGGATGGCATTAAATTCCCCGCCGGAAAGTATACATGCGCTGAATCTTGAACAATTACAAAAACCGGAAATTACCTTTTGGAGTGCATGGGAAGGAAATGAATTGACAGGATGTGGGGCACTGAAAGAGCTTGATCGCCATCATGGAGAGGTAAAATCCATGAGAACAGCCCAAGCACATATGCGGAAGGGTGTTGCAAAAAAAATGCTCCAACATATCATTGAGGAAGCCAAAAGGCGGGGATATGCTCGTCTTAGTTTGGAAACAGGCTCAATGGAGGCATTTGAACCAGCTAGAAAGCTTTATGCAAGTTTTGGATTTAAATATTGCAAGCCATTTGCAGATTATGTAGAGGACCCAAATAGTGTATTTATGACATTGGAGTTATGAATAATAGATGGATTTTACAAAATAGAATCAAGTAGGTAATTCCGCATGTTGGAATTACCTTTCTTTTTTTTTCTCTCTATTTGATGTAATTTACTATACAAAAAAATAGTTTACTATTAAACTAAAAATAGTTTAATAGTAAACTACTTTTAGGAGTGTTAAAAATGGGAAAATTACAAGACAAGGTAGTCATTATTACCGGCGGTGCCGGTGGTATAGGCAGTGGAATGGCTAAGGCAATGGTAAAAGAAGGTGCAATCGTTGCAATCGTAGATTTGAATGAAGAAACCGGTAAAGCAATGGAGAAGGAATTACAAGCGATTTCTCCAAAATCAATGTTTCTTCAAGCAAATTTAATGGATCGGGAAAATCTTGGACAAATTATTAAAAAAGTTGTTGATAAATACGGTAAACTAGATGTATTAGTAAATAATGCGCATGCTTCCAAACAGAAAACTATTGAGGAAACGACCCAAGAAGATTTAGATTTTTCATTCGGGACTGGATTTTATCCAACATTCTACCTAATGAAAGCCGCACTTCCTTATTTAAAAGAAACAAAAGGAAATGTGATTAACTTTGCTTCTGGTGCAGGTCTTGAAGGGCATACAACACAAGGTGCATATGCTGCGGCGAAAGAAGCAATTCGCGGTCTTTCACGTGTTGCCGCAAATGAATGGGGCAAATTTGGCATTAATGTAAATATCATTAGTCCACTTGCGAACTCACCAGGTGTACAAGCATGGGCAAAAGCACAACCTGAATATTATGAAGATGTAAAAAGTAAAATTCCAATGGGCCGTTTCGGTGATGTAGAAGAAGATATCGGCCGTGTAGCCGTCTTCTTAGCTTCAGAAGACTCTAAATATATTACGGGACAAACTATCATGGTTGACGGTGGCTCAATAATGCTTCATTAATATTCTCGGTTACTTGAGGAGGATTTATTTGCAACAAACAAGTATTTTTAAACTCATTCATGCAATTGAATTTATGAATAATGAAAACATTAAACGATTTACAAAAGCCTTTCCTTATCCGCTTGGTATTTCTCCCATTTTAGTATTGGGGGAACTCCAAACGAAGGGTCCGCAAAAACAAGTTGAACTTGCAGAGACGGTAGGATACACAAAGGGTGCGATGACCAGTATCGCTTCTAAGCTTGTAAACTTAGGGCTTGTGGAAAGATTGTATGATGAAAATGATCATCGCACTATTCGGCTAAACATAACAGCTGAAGGTGAAAAAGCATTAATAATAGCCCATGAAATTGGCAAAAAGGTCTTTATGGAGCTTTTTGAAGTATTGAGTGAAGAAGAGATAAATCAATATTTACGCATTCAAGAAAAATTAGTGAATGGTATTCAAAGCAGAAAATAGGTTCAATCTAAAAAAGAATGCAACTTACCCCCGGTGTGAATAAAACAGCGGGGGTATTTTCTTATGTAATTATCTTTCATACACGTGATGAAGGACACTGCATTCTAATATCCCGTTTAGGTTGTCCTTCATTGAGTACATGAAGGACATCACAATCGAAAATACGCATAGATATGTCCTTCATGGAGCATATGAAGGACAAGGCAACCGCAAATACTCATGGACCTGTCCTTCATGGAGCATATGAAGGACAAGACAACCAAAAATGTCCATGGATATGTCCTTCATGGAGCATATGAAGGACAATACAACCAAAAATGTCCATGGATATGTCCTTCATGGAGCATATGAAGGAAGACAAGACAACCGAAAATACTCATGGACCTGTCCTTCATGGAGCATATGAAGGACAACACAACCGCAAATGCCCTTGGACCTGTCCTTCATGGAGCATATGAAGGACAACACAACCGCAAATGCCCTTGGACATGTCCTTCATGGAGTTTATAAAGGACAACATAATTGAAAATCCTGTACTGTCATGAAATTTGTGTATTTATTTTATAGGGGCCAAGGAACTGTCCTTTAAGCGGGTTATAAAGACCAAAGGAATCAAATATTTTAAAGGAATGGTCCTTTAAGCGGGTTATAAAGACCAAAGGAATCAAATATTTTAAAGGAATGGTCCTTTAAGCGGGTTATAAAGACCAAAGGAATCAAATATTTTAAAGGAACTGTCCTTTAAGCGGGTTATAAAGACCAAAGGAATCAAATATTTTAAAGGAATGGTCCTTTAAGCGGGTTATAAAGACCAAAGCAATCAAATATTTCAAAGGGATTGTCCTTTATCCGGGTTATAAAGTCCAAAGCAATCAAATATTTCAAAGGAATGGTCCTTTATCCGGGTCATAAAGACCAAAGGAATCAAATATTTTAAAGGAACTGTCCTTTAAGCGGGTTATAAAGACCAAAGGAATCAAATATTTTAAAAGGGAACTGTCCTTTATCCGGGTCATAAAGACCAAAGCAATCAAATATTTCAAAGGAATTGTCCTTTATCCGGGTTATAAAGACCAAAGCAATCAAATATTTCAAAGGGATTGTCCTTTATCCGGGTCATAAAGACCAAAGCAATCAAATATTTTAAAGGAACTGTCCTTTAAAGGGGTCATAAAGACTAAAGCAATTTAAATATTAATATAAGGTCACTTGAAATCTAATGACTAAATTACATATTGTTTTTGCAAACTAATTTATGTAGGTCTGTTCAAGATGAAATAAACTAATGGAGAACTATTAGCTTGTGGAACATGTTTAAATAGAGATTACTAGAAGAAATTTCTTCATGTATGATATTTACAATGGATGATTATGTTAAAGTTGTAGAATGAGCTGACAAAATGGTTACGTTATAATCTCAAAGATGCACAAATAAATTTAAGTAGGTGAATATAAGTGTTGGCTAAAGAACAAAGTTCCGTTGAAAGTTTTATAGATTCACCCGAAAGTCTAAAAAAAATATATAAGCGTGTATTGTTCGTTGTGTGTCTATCACAGATTTTCGGTGGTGCTGGTCTAGCAGCAGGAGTGACTGTAGGGGCACTTTTGGCACAACAAATGCTTGGAACGGATGCCTATGCAGGAATTCCTACAGCTTTAATTACTTTAGGATCAGCAGGAGCAGCTATAACTGTTGGCAGAATTTCTCAACGTTACGGACGTCGTACAGGTCTTGCCACTGGTTTCATTGTAGGTGGAATCGGTGCAATTGGAGTTATTATTGCAGCCATGATAAATAGTGTAATTCTTTTATTTCCTTCTTTGCTGATTTACGGTTCAGGCACAGCAACAAATTTACAAGCTCGTTATGCAGGGACTGACTTAGCAAATAAAAAACAACGAGCAACTGCTATTAGTATTACGATGGTTATGACAACATTTGGTGCTGTTGCTGGCCCAAATTTAGTAGAAATTATGGGAAAATTCGCTCTACATATTGGTGTTCCGTCACTTGCTGGTCCATTCATTTTATCAGCTACAGCATTTATCTTAGCTGGTATTGTACTTTTTATTATGTTGCGTCCTGATCCATTAGATATTGCCAAAAAGATAGCAGTTTATAAACAGGAAAAAGAGAATGGAAATAAAGCAGATACCGTAAATATAGTAAGAAATAAAAGCGGTCTTATGGTCGGTGCAACAGTCATGGTTCTAACTCAAATTGTGATGGTTGCTATTATGACGATGACACCAGTCCATATGAAACATCATGGGCATGGTTTATCTGAAGTAGGTATTGTTATAGGATTTCATGTGGGTTCAATGTATCTGCCTTCACTTGTAACTGGCCTTCTTGTTGATAAAATTGGTCGAACAGCAATGAGTATAGCTTCGGGTATTACATTGCTGTTTGCTGGCTTACTAGCAGCATTAGCACCAAGCGATTCAATGGTTCTGTTAGTAGTTGCTCTTTCCTTACTTGGATTGGGATGGAACTTTGGTTTAATCAGTGGAACTGCACAAATAGTGGATTCTACAGAGCCTTCAACACGTGCAAAAATTCAAGGAACACTCGATGTTTTTATTGCATTAGCAGGAGCATCTGGTGGTGTTCTTTCAGGAATGGTGGTAGCTAATGCAAGTTATGCTGCATTATCTTTGAGTGGGGGGCTTTTATCATTACTTCTTTTACCTATTGTGATATGGTCTCGGAGGGGGAGATATAACAGAGTTTCTGAAAAAATTTAGCAGAATTTATAATTAAATTAAATTGAAAGCCTGTAATAAGGCTTTTTATTTTTAAACTTATAAATATGTATCTAGCACGTTAATAACTTTCATAACCGCTTGAAAACTTGGATGGAACGTTTCCAAGGAGTTGCAACAAAATATCTTGATAACTAAAAGTTTATCTTTAGGTCATTGATGTTTATCCCATACAAAAGGAGTTTAACATATTAAATATATAAAATATGTTAAACTTTTGTCATCAAATAATGCTGATTATGGCAGTTGTTTTATGATAAAAAAACTGAAAAGCAAGTAAATGCATAAAAACTTCCATATTTTTGGCTCTTTATTTTTTCCTTATTGTGTTAAAGTACCGGTTAATTGAGTAAGGAGTTGTATTGGAATACCTTCGTTATGTAGTTAATTACTAATAAAAACTACAGGGAAACAAGCAAAAGGTTCACCATTCTTGATAATCTAAAGTTTTGGTTAGTTCAATTTTCGTGCAAACTATGCCACACACTTTTAAAATATTGGGATAATACGCCTTCCCCTTGAAATCTATCTTCAAGAACATTTTGTACCTGATAAAATTCTTCCTTAAGTTTTTCCTGAGTATTAGGGGAGTTCCCTAAGTACGAATATCTATACACTGGTTCATTTGGGCATAGTTCATAAGCACGTTTTAACATTGAAATACCTTTTTCTTCCCAATGTTCGCAGTCACCGAAGTAATGCGGGAACAGTGAAATCATATAACCAAAACACCAAAGAAAATCCTCATTTGTCATAAAATTAGCTAATCCAAATTGGGTAACTTCATATAACACAGTCTCTAACTCATTAAAATCTACGTCTTTAATCCCCAGCCACCCATCTTCGACTAAGACATACCAGCAAAAGAAACCAAGTCGGATAACAACTTTTAAGTCTCTGGGGTGTTGCTTCCAATTTTTTATTAGGAATGATTTTGCTTCATTCCATCTTTCTTGGCTTTCTAATATATCAAGTTCCTTCCATCGCCAGTCAATCACAGTGATTCACCACCTATCCTGAATATTACTAGTCTAAAATCAAGTTGAACAAATGCTTATTTCAGCGTGTCAAAAATCGAATTATACAACTGTTGAAATGCTAAGAAGTGCATAATATAAAAGATCTCAAATTAGAGGTCAAAAAAATAAAATCATTTCAATATTATCGTTGATTTTTAGACTTATTATTTCGTAATATGACTCCGACTATAATGAGTGCGATTATTACAATAGCTGATATGAAATAGAAGTTAGAGATTACATTCATTATGTGAAAAAGTGCTTTATGAACATAAACAGCCTTTACCCAATGGTTATCTTCTTTTACTGCGATTGTAGTGGAAGTTGATGTCCCTTTTATTTCATAATACTTTGTTCCTTTTGGATAATAGTTTGAAGCATCCCCGTAATAATTTCCAGTCATATCATTTGGTTTGGTCTTTACTTCCCCTATGACTTTACCAATCTCACTGTCTTTAATTATTTCTTCTTGTTTAACTTCATAAACCCTTTCCATTCCAAACAACAAAAGGATAAGCCCAAGACAATGCTTGCACAGAGGAAGAAATCATAAATATTAATAATAGCGATAACAATGTTATTCTTTTCATAAGTAACTCCCAATGGTTAACTATTTTACTTCATCATAACAGAAAATTCTGGAAATGATAAATGAAACTAAAAACAATAATCTTTTAGAAAAGAGCCTTTCTTAATGAATAATTAATATTTAGATTTTTTTTAGATAATTGGAATTTTTAGTGCTATAATATGTAAAAAAAGGAATAAATACCATTATAATATTTTGACTAAGATTTTAAAAAGGAGTTTTTTTAATGCCACCGAAATTAAGCTATTTAGTTAATTTAGTAGTAACAGTAGTTTGTATAGTGATTTTTCCTATGTTTATATTAAAAAGTCATCCAATAATTGCGTTTATTTTAGGAGTAATTATAGCTACTATAATAAATTCAATATTAGGAGCAAGATGGAGGCCGTGGAAAACGATTAAATCAAATTAAATCGATTTTATCTTTAATAAGACATTCTTAAGTCAACAGATATACTGTTGGCTTTTTATTATGTGGGTATTTAGAAGTTAGGATCATTACTTTAATCGCGAACAGAAAAAATCACCATGTGGAAGATACTTTCCGATTACTTCGCTGTAAGGATGGCTGCAAGCTTCTCGAATACACTCTATCCTATGCACGCTTTTCCAAATCACGTGCCGTTTCACTCTTTGGAACGGCTTGGTGATCTTTATAGGTCCCAAAAACTTTATCAAAAGTCGGGCTTGTGACACCGTACCAGTAGTTTTCGTTTTTATAGTGATGCCATAGGTGGATTTTCTTCATGCGTTTGCCCCATGATGTTTTTGGGACGTATTCCTTATGAGCTATATAATGTGTCCATTCATAATACAAAAGGAAAGTGGAAATGCCAACAGCAAAAGCGACTGTTAAGATTACGTTTTGAATAACGAAAAAAGCTAGGAGAGAAATGATAACAATGTTTGGTAGGCTATACCATACAGGTAAAAACAATAATTTTAAATTACGAGGGTCAACATGATGATCATAATGAATTCTTTTGATGAATTTTAACATTAATGTGCTTTTAGGCGGCTTCATATGAAAAATAAAGCGGTGGATTAAATATTCCGCGAAGGCATAGCCAGCCATACCGATAACGATTGCCAACCACGTTGCCCATTCATCAAAACTCCTTGCGATAAAAATGATTCCGATTAAAACTAGCACATTCATTATTCGAACATGAATATCACCAAAAAACTCCTTTACATATTGTTTCATGCCCATTTCTCCTTTCTATTTGAAATAGCTTCAATAAGCAGGTTGTGCATTAGTAAAGCAACTGTTTTTTCTGATTAAATGTCTGTTCGTCCTCAAACAATTCACAGATGTTATAATAAAATAATAGTATTGGTGAAGGGAAAGTATGCAATGAAGGTAAGGAAAGATTTTTTTATCCGCAAGAAGAATGAAATAGGAGTGTCTCTGAATGAAGTACAGCGAAGCGCGGTGCTGCAAACGGAAGGGCCGCTGCTATTATTGGCATCCCCAGGGTCAGGGAAAACCACTACGATAATAATGCGCATTGGATATTTAATAGAAGAAAAAGGGATAGACCCTTCAAGAATTAAGGCGGTTACTTTTAGCAAGGCATCTGCTAATGATATGAAGGAACGTTTCAAACGCTTTTTTCCTCATCTTCCACCTGTTGATTTTTCTACTATCCACAGTTTTGCCTTTGAGGTGGTACGGGATCATTTCCGCAAAACAGGGGTTTCTTATCAAATTATTGAAGGTGATTTGAAAGAACAGGAAGCGGGAGATTTCAAGGATTCTCCATTACATAAGAAAATTATTCTTCGGAATATATTCAAATCTATTGTTGGCGAAAATATCACGGATGATCAATTAGACGAACTGACAACCTACATCAGTTTTATCAAAAATAAAATGATTCCCCTAAATAAATGGGAACAGGTGAAAGTGGATGTTCCAGAAGCAGAGAAGATCTTTCGGGAATATGAAGCATTCAAGAAATCGGGGTATCATAAGCTACTGCTCGATTATGATGATATGCTTGCCAATGCAGAGCATGTTTTGGAAATAAACGAGGAAATCCTACAATCTTATCAAGATCGTTATGATTATGTTTTGACTGATGAAAGTCAAGATACTTCGTTGGTTCAGCATGCTATTATTGAAAAATTAGTTAGGAAGCATCAGAATCTTTGTGTAGTTGCCGATGACGACCAGTCCATCTACAGCTGGCGTGGTGCGGAACCATCTTATCTTTTAAACTTCAAGCAAGTGTATCCAAATGCGAATATTCTTTTCATGGAACAAAATTATCGTTCAACAAAGGACATAGTAGATGTAGCAAATCAGTTTATTAAGCAAAACAAGAATCGTTATAACAAAAATATGTTTACCCAAAATTCTTCGCATCATCCGATCGAGATTAAAAGTTTTCCGAACTACTTAAATCAAGCAAAGTATTTAGTAGAGGAGATACGGAAGGCTGACAATCTTGCAGAGGTAGCGGTGTTATACCGAAATAATTCATCCTCCATTGCACTGATGAATGAGTTTGAACGTGCGGGAATCCCTTTTTACATGAAGGATGCGGATAATCGATTCTTTTCACATTGGGTTGTGGACGATATTTTAAATTTCATGCGAATGACGTTTACTGATAAGCGGACGGATATCTTAGAGAAAATTCATTTGAAATTTAACGGATATATCAGCAAAAAACAAATGGAGAAATTAAAAGAAATCCATAATAATGAATCCGTTTTTGATAATTTATTAAAATTTGTTCCGCTTCAAGATTACCAGGTGAAGCTGTTAACCGAAAGCAAAGAAACGTTTCAGGAAATGAAAGGGATGCCACCGCTGCATGCTATCAGAGTTATTCGGGAACGTTTGGGTTATGAGAAATCAATTGAAAAAATGTGTGAGCGACTGGGGTTTCGCAAAGAATATTTACTTGGAATCCTGAACACATTGGAGGAAATTGCCATTGGATTAGAGACGATGGAGGAGTTCGCCAGCCGTCTTAAGTATTTGGAGTCTGTTCTGAAAAATGCTAGGTTCAAAAAGGGGCAAAATGTAGTAACATTCTCCACTTTCCATAGTTCAAAGGGTTTGGAATTTGAAAGAGTATACATGATTGATCTAATTGACGGAATTATACCGACATCTGACGACTTAAAAAATGGAGCAGCGGGAGAAGGAGCCATGGAAGAGGCAGTCCGTTTGTTCTATGTTGGGATGACCAGAGCGAAAAAACATCTGGAACTCATCAGCTATAAAGAAAGAGATGGGAAAATGGTTCAGGAATCTCCATTCGTATTACAGGTAAGAAAAATTATTAATCCGGAATACGAAATCATGATTCAAGAAGATACAACTTCTTCAAAAACGAAAAGAGCAATAAAAGTAGGGAAGACAACCATTCCATATAATCCTAATGCAATCCGGGATCAAAAGGATATAACATCAGGAATGGATATCAAGCACAGGGTCTTCGGGCACGGAGTCATTATAAAATCAGACGGAGAAATGATTGAGGTTCGCTTTGCATCGGGTGTTAAAAATCTTGCATTAAAGACATGCTTGGAGATGGGGCTGTTAGAGCAAGTTTAAATAAATGGATTATTGTAGATAAAAAGGACTCAGTTGAATTGGGTCCTTTTATTATTCTTCATTTATTAATCAGTCTCTGAGTAAAAGATAATTTTCTTTACGGTTAATATTATTTCATATTGATTTTATATATTACAATAAGAATTTATTTGCCAGCAGTAGGTTTACAACTAAACAAGTTAAATGAAATTATTAAAGTGAGGGATTTTTCTAAAATACTAATTATTGTGAAATGACAGGTGAGATGACAAAGATGAGAAATGATAAAAAGATAGTTATTACTTTCATCATTATTATTTTATTAGCAGGTGCAGGGGGATACGGATTTATGAGTCATGCAAATGCTGTTAACGCGAATGAGCAGAAATTAATAGAAGAAATGAATACACAACGAATTCAAGCTGCCAAAGAAGAAATAATTAAATTATATGCAAATCCCAAAAAAGAGGCATTAGCCGCTGATTTATCAAAACAAAAAATAGACAATGCTTTGGAAAAAGTAAAATTAGTAAAAGACATCAAGCTAAAATCCTCAATGGAAAATGAACTTAGTAAAATTCTATTTCTTTTTAATTTCCAAAAGGAGATACGCGAGTTATTGGAAAAAGGAGTAATTGCAAATGATGTTAAATTAACACAAATAACAACGATGAATAATAATTTTGACCAAGTAAAGGTAATAAATTCTAGAATTGCAGATACATATAAAAGTAATGTTCAAATAATAAATTCCCAGTTTAACGCAATCCAGGCCGCAAATAAAAAGGTACAATCCCTTTTTTCGGATTATAAAACTTTAACCGTTAAAGGAAGTGTTTCTAAAGTTCAATATTCGGATGCAATGAAGATGGTCGATTCAATTAAGAATACGAAGGCAAAAAATGATCTTAAAAATCTATTGGAAAAAGTAAACACTGTTTTAGTATCGAAAGAAAGAAAAGATGCTGTTAAGGATAATATAAGTAAGCAGAATCCTTCTATAAAAGAAAAACAACAAGGCCCTAGCAATTCTTCAACAAAGGGCAAACAGCAAAAGACTGCTTCCATCTCTTCTACAAGCAGCAAAGTGATAAAAAAAGAAACAGGACTTGCTGCTATAGTGGCACGAAGTCAGACGGCAAAAAAGACAAATCAGATCGTTACAGTAGTAGCCAGTGGAACGAATGCTCAAGTGACACTTCTAGAAAAAAGGAATGGAACATGGGAAAAAGTAATAACAACAAGCGGGCACGTTGGGAGCCAAGGGGTAGGAACCGCTAGTGAAAGCCTTAGTAGAACGCCAAAGGGGAGTTACAGCCTTGGATTTGCTTTCGGAACGAGCAATCCCGGTACCCAATTACCATTTAGAAAAATTACTCCAAAAAGTTATTGGATTTCAAACGTAAAGGATCCTCACTATAATTCTTGGCAAGAGAGAACATCATCCAGTAAATATGATGAACATTTAGCCGATTATCCTATTCAATATCATTATGCAATAGTTATTAACTATCATAATGGTGTCGGGGGAGGTTCCGGGTTTTTCTTGCATTGTGATAATGGACGTCCTACAGCTGGATGCGTATCCGTACCTACAAGTGTTATGGCACAATTTATGAAGAGAATTCACTCTGGTGCCTATATTATTAATGTAACAAGTGAGAGCAGTTTAGCTAACTACTAATAATCTAAATATCGGGATATGATTTTGCTCAAAACAATAGAAGTAATTATGGAGAGAAGTAGGTAAAAATCCTGTTTCTCTTTTTTTGCTAGACATATTTAGCCTGGAGAAATGTATGCAAGTTAATATGAATACAATTGATTCATCAGATATTAGCATTTATTAAGCCAATAGAAGAAGTTTGAAGTAACGGGTACCAGCGGGAACAAAAATGGGACGATTCCCACTTCAAGGAGTCGTCCCATTAAGATTGACTGGGTATTTTTAAAAGAAAAGTCGTCCCTTTTCCTTTTTGACTATCGATTTCAATCGTCCCATTTACTTTATTGATGGTGCTGTATACCATGAGCATACCGAGTCCTGTTCCTTTTTCCTTCGTAGAATAATATGGTTTGCCTAAACGAGAAATTTGCTCTCGAGTCATGCCAATGCCCGTATCTTGAATTTTGATGATGATATGATGCTTTATTTCCGAGACATCAATCAGTAAAGTGCCGCCACCGGTGTCCTTCATCGCTTCAATTCCATTTTTATATAAATTAATTAAGCATTGTTGGATTTGATTTTGATCATATCTTGTATTAAGCGTGTTATTAAAATGAAATTGGACTTCCACTTGGTGCATACTAGCATATGGAATGATCAGATCTTTGGCATATTCCGTTTCTGCAAAGAAGTTCGAATAGACCATATTTTCAGATTGGGGTTTAGCAAAGGAAAGATAATTACTCACAATTTTCTCCGCTCGATTTAATTCTTGTAGAGATAATTCAATATATTTCCTTTCCTCCTGAGTGATGGTTTTTGATTTTTTTAAAAGCTGCAAAAATCCACTCGTAACCGTAAGCGGATTTCTAATTTCATGAGAAACGCTCGCTGACAACTCACTCACGACATTTAATCTCTCCGAGTGTATAAACTGTTCACGATTTTTCATATTCGTAATAATTTTCTCGATTAACACCATAATAACCAGCATTGCCCCTACGTTGGTTGTTATGGTTGAAATGGTTATATACCAGAAATCTCGATTTAGTTTTTCAAAAAATATACTTAAGGTGATCAAGTAAAATGCCACATTAAAAAAACATACAGCCCCCGCAAATAATACTCTACTTTTCGAATTCAATGGAACAAATTTACGATTTAATAATGGTATAATAAGGAAGACAACAGTCGAAAAGATCAAAGAATTAAGTGTCCCTTCTCCTCCGATGTAGGTTCGATATATATTTAATACGATATAGAGGGGAAAAGCATATTTGTAACCACCATAAAGGGCCATAATAATAAATGGGATGTATCGTAAATCAATAATAAAGCCAATGCTTAATTTAATAGGCACGGTGATACATAGAATCATTGTCGCCGCTGATAATAAAATTAGAATGATTTTATTATAAGAGTGTGGCCTATGCTCAAAAAATATTAAAAAGATTAAAACCGGAAACAGTAAAAATAAAAAGTTCAACAGTAAAGTTTCAAACAATGGAGTGTGCTTCCTTTCGGATCATATTCACAACTTCTATCTTACCAGAATTCGAAATTAACGTTAAGAAATACAAGGGGTTAGATTTTCTGTTCGATTACCGCACCATAATCCAAAGTGTTAGAAAATTAAAATTAGTGCATATAAAGGAAGGTAGGATACTGCTAATAGCAGGAATTAAAGGCAAAATGGTTATGCGTATTTTTAAAAGATTTGCTGCTTTTGTATCAAATCTTGGATTGAAAACAAGAGATGGGGAAAAGGATTGTGTATCAAACGATAAAAACATATTTTGAAAAATTAAGTGATCCAAATAAATACGTTCAAGACGAAGCATTCCAATATATTCTTTCTGTTACAGAGAAAGAAGTGAATTGGGCGTACGAGGTTTGGGTGGTACTTTACAAAAGGAGATAGTAACGTTGCATCTGGTAAACAGATTTATTTCCTGTAAATCTGAACAGAACTATACTTTAATACGCTGTGACATCATTCAAGGACTTAGGAAATTATATGACCATGTTCAAGACGAAATCATAAAAGATGCGGGATTAAGACTAATAGAGAGTGAAGAAATCCTAGAATATCGAAAAAAATACGCCGCTGAATGGAAAAATGTTTAAGAAAAAATGTAAAGGTGGAATAACAAATGAATCATGAAGCACAAATGTATTGGGATCATTTTTGGGGAAACAGGATAAAACCTCAATCTGTGAGTGCATGGCAATTTGGAGCAGATCCAGATAATCTTGCGCAATTGGTGGTAGAAGGAATTAAAACAGCCACATGTTCTGCCCATATCTTTTATGAATTGGAAAATGAACCACTTCCGACAACAGATGATTATAGCATTATATTAAACAGTCAGGATAAACCGGTAGCCATTATTAAAACAATAGATGTTAAGGTTTTACCAATGAATGAAGTCCCGGAAGAATTCGCTGTTGCAGAAGGTGAAGGGGATCGAACTTATCGATACTGGAAAGAGGCGCACGAAAAATTCTTTCAATCTGAACTAAAGAAAATAGGAAAAGAATTCAGAGAAGATATGTTGCTGGTTTGCGAGCGTTTTGAGGTAGTAGATATTAAATGATAGAAAACGAGGAATTGATGATAAAAACCATAATGAAGTCCCCCGAAAGTATTTATTTGGATATAAAAGATACTATAGAAAATTTATTTGGTTTGCACATATATACACGGGCGCAGTTCAGTTTGGGGTTACTAAATCTGAAGTGGAAAGTAGAGACCGAAGAAGGAATATTTGTTATTAAGCAGTTTAGTAAAGAACGATATGAGAAGTATGACCTAAAACAAGTTTCTTCAGAACAAAATATAGCCATTCAGGAACAATTAAGGCAATACGAAAACGGATCACCTTGCCCTAGAGTTTTAACACATAATGGAAACGTAATACATACCTCAACTAGTGGTGAACGATTTATCATTATGGAACATATGACTGGAGATAACATGCTGCCGGGAACGTTAAATGAAAATCAAATGTATAGCCTGGGGAAAATAACTGGGCACATGCACAATGTTTTTAACGATGGTACACATGGAGTTGCAAAAACTCCTAAATTTATTCCTCCAAGCCTTCAACAACGATTAGAACATTGGAAAACACTCTATCAAAGAGTGCAAAAAAACAATCCATTAACGAGATTAGTAGAAATGCAAATCAGAGCAACAGAACATTTTGATTTGGAATGGATTAGTTCTTCTGATCCAGGCTGGGCACATAGAGACTTGTGGGTAGACAATCTATTATTTAAAGGGGATCATCTATCAGCCATTCTCGATTTTGACCGTTTTGCATTCGATTATCCTGAATTGGATATTGCAAGAGCCATTATGTCTGGTGTATTGAAAGATAAGCAGTTTCATGGAAATTCCGCCATTGCCTTCATAGATGGCTATAAAACAAAACGTAAACTTAAGAGTGGAACTGTGGTTCGTTCTCTTCAACTATTATGGTATTTAGAAAGCGTTTGGTGGGTTACACCTCAATTAAATCAAGAAAGGTATCAAGAGGTTCAATTTCAAAATGAAATGACATGGTTAGCAGAAAATCTTTTGGAATTGTCTGAGATATTTGGGGATATTTAAGTGGTTCATAAGAACGAATTTATTAAAGTGAGGTAGTCTGATGATAATACTCTATATAACAAGACACGGTGAAACAGAATGGAATACGCAAAATAGAATGCAAGGATGGAAGGATTCCAACTTAACAGAGAACGGGATTAAAAACGCTATAGAATTAGGAGAAAGACTCAAGGATATATCTTTTTCCGCCATTTATTCTAGCCCCAGCGGAAGGACTGTAACAACAACTAAAATGATTTGTGGCGATAGAAATATTTCTATTATTTATGAGGATAATTTAAAGGAAATATTTCTTGGGGAATGGGAAGGAAAAACGAAAGAAAACATTAAAGAAAACTATCCAAATGACTACAATGCTTTTTGGAATTGCCCTCATCTGTATACCCCTGCACAAGGAGAAAGTATTGCTGATGTTAAAGAAAGGGTATTGAAAGTATTAGAACGTATCCAAAAGGAGCATTCATCGGGAAACATATTAATCGTTACCCATTCCATTGTTATTAAATGTTTATTTCTGATTTTTAAAGGTCTTTCAAACGAAAGACTTTGGGATCCGCCATTTATTCATGATACTAGTTTGACAGTAGTAGAACTAGATAAGGAGAATATTAGAATGGTCCTAGAAGGGGATATATCTCATAGAGGTGCGATAGCTACGAATTAGATGAGATAGAATAAGTAAATACTTAGAGGTGATCCAAAATTAATACCTTTTTAACCATATATAAAAATAAAATCGAGATTCAACAAAAATAAGCTTAATAAAAACAAATTTATATCGTTCTTGCAAATGACGATAATGGCGAGACAGTATTAACAAAAATAAGAAAACTATTAACCGCCACTTAAGAGATAGGTAGGGAGGACAGGTACCTCGTCCTTCTTTTTTTTGGATTTTGATCTATAAAACTCTCATGTTCATTCATGATCCATCGCACAAAATAGTTTTACCCTATATCAGTCCTTCTTCTTAAAAAATATGAATTTCTAATTTCATTTAAATAACTTGGGAAAAGGGACCTAACTAACCATCCTGATACAGATACAATGACCTATTTAAATTTTCAGATTCAGTTCCAAAACACAACTTTGGTCATAATTCAAACTATTTATAATATTTATAAAATTCTGTTGACCATCTTTCCGTAACTTTGTATAATATTTTTAATGTTAATCAATCTTACATATGTATTGGGAACTAGAATATTTAAGACATAATTGCATATATGTAAGGTTCATTAACGTATTTTTATGTTAGGAATGCTTAAACTCTATGAAAATCCAATTTTCACCATCATATGAGTGACTGCATCCTATTATTCTACTTTTTAGACAAGCTTTAACACTTTAAACTAAGGGGGAGTATGATGAGAAAAGCATGGATTAGTAGCGTTTCATTGGTTGTATTGCTAACACTCATACTGAGTGGATGTGGTGGTTTTACGTCTAGTAATGGAAATGGCGGCACTGAAAAAGCAAAAGATAGTGTTTTAAATTTAGCATTAGAATCTGATATTCCAGATTTGAACCAAGTGAAAACAACGGATGGAACCTCCTTCACTATTTTAAATAATACGCTGGAAGGTCTATATCGTTTGGATCAAAATAACCAGCCACAGCCGGCTATGGCAAAAAGCGTCGATATTTCAGATGATAAGCTTACGTATACTTTCCACCTAAGAGACGGAA
This sequence comes from Margalitia sp. FSL K6-0131, assembly GCF_038008735.1. NCBI lineage: Bacteria > Bacillati > Bacillota > Bacilli > Caryophanales > Bacillaceae > Heyndrickxia > Margalitia sp. FSL K6-0131. The sequence goes on along the minus strand of NZ_JBBOZS010000001.1, from coordinate 4,301,933 downwards.
TCAAATGGAGCAATGGTGATCCTGTAACAGCAGCCGATTTTAAATATTCTTGGCTTAAAGCCTTGGATCCGAATACAGCCAGCCAGTATGCATTTATCATCGCTCAATTTGTAAAAGGTGCAGCGGATTATAATGCTGGAAAAGCGGATGCTTCAGCAGTCGCTGTTGAAGCAAAGGATGATAAAACACTTATAGTCACATTAAATCAGCCAACACCTTTCTTCCTAAGTTTAACTGCATTTGTCACGTATTTTCCCTTGAATCAAAAATTTGTTGAAAAAGTTGGATTTGACAAATTTGCACTTACAGCAGACAGCATCCTCTACAATGGTCCTTATGTTATAACCTCTTATGATCAAGCAAAAGGTGTCACTTTAAAGAAAAACGATAAATATTGGGATAAAAAGAATGTCCAAGTTCAGACAGTGAATATGGATGTTATCAAAGAAGCTAGTACAGCTTTGAATTTATATGAGTCTGGAAAATTAGATAAAGTATACCTTTCGTCTTCTGATGTTAATTCCTATAAAGATAAAGATGGCTTCGGAACAGAAACGATGTTTCGAACTTATTTCACACAAGTAAACATTAAGAAAAAGCCTTTTGATAATCAAAAAATTAGAAAAGCCTTTCAATTAGCAGTGGAACCGAAAATTTTAACGGATACCATTCTAAATAACGGATCATTGCCTGCAACGGGACTTGTTCCAGCAGGTATGAATGGTACAGATGGTAAAACTTACCGTGAACTTGCAGGGGATGTATTTAAACCAGATCTTGCAAAGGCAAAAGAATTATTAGCGGAAGGAATAAAAGAAAGCGGCCCACTTCCAAAGATTGAACTTATGGTATCGGATGATTCCGTATCAAAAGATACAGCAACATTCCTTCAAAGTGAATATAAGAAAAATCTTGGCGTGGATGTTTCTATTGTAACAAAGCCTTTCAGCGGCAGATTAGAAGCAATGCGTAATGGAGATTTTACGCTGGCAGTGAACAGATGGGGTGCTGACTATAATGATCCATTAACCTTCATGTACGAGTGGGATAATCCATCAACGCAATCTCGAGGTAATTATAACAGCAAGGAATATAATGCTTTAGTCGATGGAGCACAGGTTGAAAAAGATGAGAACAAGCGTATAGATATGTTTGTTCAAGCTGAGAAACTATTAATCGAAGATGGTAACATGACTCCGCTTTATTTTGATGGAAGAGCCTATATGATTAATCCAAAAGTCAAAGGATTAAAGATTGCTCCAGGAGCAACGCTAGAACTTAAATATGTAAAAATAGATAAATAACTCCGATTAGGAGGGGATCCTTCTATCCCCTCCTAATCTATTTCTACTAACAACATATGACTCCAGCAGATTAGGAGAAACTTTTACATTAATCGATTTTCTACCTTTAATGGAAAGATGAGGTGTTTTCATGAAAAAGTTTATTGGAATTAAAATCGTGAATATTATCGTCACGTTATGGATAATTGCAACCATCACATTTTTCTTAATGAAGATGCTTCCAGGTTCCCCTTTTAATGAGGAAAAGCTGGCCACTCTTTCACAGGAGCAACGAATTGAATTTTTGGCAAAGTACGGATTGGATAAACCAGTATATGTTCAATACGGAAGGTATCTAGAAAACTTAGTCAAAGGCGATCTTGGAGTTTCCTATTATTATAAAGGACAATCCGTTAATGAATTGCTTGCCAAACGTATTGTTCCATCTGCTTTATTAGGAGCACAAGCAGTAATTCTTGGATTGTCGATAGGACTTATTTTAGGGATGGTAGCTGCATTAAAGCATAATTCATTTTGGGATTATTTGACCATGTTTATTGCGGTAATAGGGGTTTCGATTCCAAATTTTGTTTTTGCCGCATTACTGCAATATTATGTTGGTTTGAAGTGGGGAATCCTGCCCGTTGCCTTTTGGGAAGGCTATGATAGCTCGATACTGCCAACCATTGCACTATCCTTAATGATTGTCGCTTTAATTGCTCGTTTCATGAGAACGGAAATGATAGATGTCCTGCAGCAAGACTATATTTTAACAGCGAAATCAAAGGGCCTAAGCGCATGGACAGTCATTATCAAACATGCCGTTCGTAATGCGATGATACCGGTTATCACCATTTTGGGTCCTGTTGCGGTAAGCATTTTAACAGGCTCATTAGTAATTGAAAGTATCTTCGGCATCCCTGGAATTGGTAGCTTGTTTGTGGATTCGATTAAATTTAATGATTATACAACGATCATGGGTGTAACCCTTTTCTACAGCGCGTTTTTCATTTTAACCATGCTCGTAATTGACCTTCTATATAGTGTTATTGATCCAAGGATTCGAATTAGTGGAGCAAAGGGGTGAGATAAATGGCGGAAGCAAACCGAAAAATGGATTCCCTGCCTAATGAATTGTTTCAAGTAGTCGGCAGGAAACATGAGGATATTGAAAAAATTTCGAGGCCATCATTATCCTTTATGAAGGATAGCTGGATTCGGCTTAAAAAAAATAAGGCTGCAATTATCAGCATAATTATTTTAGCCCTCATTATTATATTGGCTATTGTGGGTCCATATATGAATCACTATAACTATTATCAAACGGACTATTCTAAAACCTATCAGTCTCCTAATAGTGACCACTGGCTTGGAACGGATAAATTTGGACGGGATCAATGGACGCGGATTTGGGACGGGACAAGAATTTCGCTTTATATTGCTTTTTTAGCAAGTATTTTAGATTTAACGATTGGTGTTACCTTTGGAGCAGTATCCGCTTTATTTGGCGGCAAAGTAGATAGCTTTATGCAAAGAGTGATTGAAGTTTTAGTAGGAATTCCTCACCTTGTCATCGTGATTCTATTAATTATGATGATGAAACCAGGGATCATCACCATTACAGTCGCGATGGTTATCACAGGTTGGGTCAATATGGCGAGGCTTGTTCGTGCCCAGATTTTTAAGTATAAAAATCAGGAATTTATCCTCGCATCTCGCTCATTAGGGGCAGGCAATAAACGAATTATAATGAATCATATGATTCCGAATACGATTGGATTAATCATTATTAATATGATGTTTACAATTCCTAGTGCGATTTTTACCGAAGCGTTTCTTAGCTTCATTGGACTTGGTTTGCAAGAGCCTGCAGCCTCCTTGGGGGTACTGATTAACGATGGTTTTAGAGCGATGCGGAATCAATTTTATCTTTTATTATATCCAGCGATTATCATTACGGCATTAATGGTGTGTTTTAACTTATTGGCGGACGGATTAAGAGATGCCTTTGATCCAAAAATGCGGAAATAGATATGAAAGCCTATCATAATGAGAGTTTTTAGGGAGGCACAAAGTATGGAAAACATTTTAGAAGTGAAGGATCTCCATGTTTCTTTTAAAACATATGCCGGGACGGTCCGCGCTATTCGAGGTGTTAATTTTACCTTGAAAAAAGGGGAAACATTAGCAATCGTTGGCGAATCAGGATCGGGAAAATCCGTTACCTCCAGGGCTATTATGCGATTATTGCCGGAAGGAATTTCCTCTATCGATCAAGGGGAGATTTGGTTTAATGGGCAAAATTTAGTGCAGTTGTCCGAAAGAAAAATGCAGAGTATTCGCGGTTCAGAGATTTCTATGATTTTCCAAGACCCGATGACAGCTCTTAATCCAACGATGAAGGTTGGAAAACAAGTTGCGGAAAGTGTTATCAAGCATCAAAAATTAAGTAAAAGTAAAGCAAAAGAAATCGCAATGGAACTCTTTCAATTAGTCGGAATCCCCAATGCAGAAATGAGATTTAACCAATATCCCCATCAATTTTCAGGCGGTATGCGTCAACGTATTATGATTGCCCTTGCCTTGGCATGTAATCCGAAAATTTTAATAGCTGATGAACCGACAACTGCCTTAGATGTTACCATTCAGGCACAGATTTTAGATCTATTAAAGGATATTCAGAAAAAGACGGGAACTGCGATTATCTTAATTACACATGACTTGGGGGTAGTAGCGAATATTGCAGATTCCGTAGCCATTATGTATGCAGGGAAAATTGTTGAAAAAGGCACTGTGGATGATGTTTTTTACGATCCAAAGCATCCATATAATTGGGGACTGCTTAGTTCTATGCCAAGTTTAGATACCACAGGCGAATTAATTTCCATACCTGGTTCTCCGCCGGACTTAATGGATCCGCCAAAAGGCGATCCGTTTGCTCCAAGGAACGAATATGCATTGGCTATTGATTATGAGCTAGACCCTCCGATGTATAAGGTTTCTGAAACCCACTATGCAGCAAGCTGGCTGCTCCATGAGAAAGCGCCTAAAGTTACTCCTCCTATTACGGTGAATGAAAAAGGCATTACATTGGTTAAAAAAGATGAATCATCCGTTGCTTTAATGGAACGTCATCCATCCAATGAACCAATTATGGAAGTGAAAAACTTAACGAAGTATTTTACATTAGGTGGACAAATTATGTTAAAGGCTGTAGATAATGTTAGTTTTCAAATTATGAAGGGGGAAACATTCGGACTTGTAGGAGAATCAGGATGCGGCAAATCTACAACTGGTCGAACGATTCTAAAGCTATATGAAGCTACAGGTGGAGAGGTAATTTTTAATCAGCAGCCGATACATGGTAGTTTAAACAATACAGAAAAAAATCGCGTTCATCGGAAAATGCAGATGGTGTTTCAGGATCCTTATGCATCCTTGGATCCACGTAAAACGGTGGAAGATATTATTGCAGAAGGGATGGATATTCATCATTTATATGAAACCAAGAAAGAAAGAGCGGATAAGGTTCAGCAATTGTTGGAACTGGTAGGACTTCAAAAAGAGCATGCGAGCAGATATCCGCATGAGTTCTCAGGAGGACAGCGTCAACGTATTGGGATTGCCAGGGCCCTTGCGGTGCAGCCGGAGTTCATGATTCTTGATGAACCGATTTCCGCACTGGATGTTTCCATTCAAGCGCAGGTAGTAAATCTTTTAAAGAAGCTCCAAAAAGAAAAGGGGTTAACCTACCTGTTTATTGCCCATGATTTATCGATGGTAAAATACATCAGCGACCGTATTGGTGTAATGTATTTAGGAAATATAGTGGAAATGGCCCCATCAGAAGAACTATATCGTGAACCATTACATCCTTACACACAAGCGCTACTGTCGGCTATTCCAATACCAAATCCAAAGGTAGAACGCCGCAGGGAACGGATTGTCCTAAACAGTGATCTGCCAAGTGCAATCGATCCACCATCCGGCTGCCGATTCCGCACACGCTGTCCAATCGCCACCGAAAAATGCAAAGAAGTTCCAGAATGGCGCGAAGTCCGCGAAGGCCGCTGGGTCGCATGCCATTTCAGCGAAGCCCTAATGAAATGACGTCGGAGAGATAGGTCCATCATCCGCTTTTTTAACAAGTGCGGAAATGGAGCGAAATGTTTTAAGTCCCGTTCCTTGAGTGCAATACAATATTATCAATTTATCGAAAAAAATCTCTATCCTCCGATAGAGATTTTATTTTCGCATTCTATCTTAAGGTAGATGATTATTGGAGGTTTTCAAGGTAAGATAGTAACAACAAAAATATTTGTTTAAAAATGGAGGGTACGATGAATCAGCATTCATACAATATTATTTTTATTATCGCTTTAATTTTATGGATTATTTATAGACGTGTACGACGAAATATTGGGTGGCAACATTTGAATCAAGGGAAAATGTTATTTAGAATGATTTTATTTTTTATTATTGGACTAATATTTTTCGCAGCCGGGATTGCCCATCCAGTCAGCTTAATATCTGACATTGTCGGAATTATTTTAGGAATTATTCTTGCTTATTATGGTTCATCCATAACTACTTTTGAGCAAAGAGAAGATCGTTTATATTACCGTCCTAATATTTGGATTGGGAGCATTGTTACTTTTCTATTTCTTGCTCGGTTTGTTTATCGATTTTACGGAATATTCGTAGGCGGAACCTATGCAAAGTTACAACAAGGGCAACCGAATGATTTTCAAAATATCGGTTACTCAGTAGGCAATTCCTGGACTTCAGGGCTAATGCTAATCATGTTTGCTTATTATATTGTCTACTATATGATTTTGCTAAGAAAACAGAAACAGATCCCCCATTTAGAAGGAAAATAATACAGAATTGAGAATCCGACTAATGAGTAGTTGTCATAAGCAGTAATTGTCAACGAATCATTATGGGAAAGCATTGGTTCTTATGAGGTTGTCCCCGTCCTATTTGGACGGGGAACTTTTTTACGTTAAATTTTTTTGCATTTTCCACAACTAAAAGTTCTGTTTTTATCGAAGAGACATAATTAGACGAATAAAAACGTTTATAAAGAGAGGAGTATCATTCATTAAATCGAAGGTTATTAAATGATAACTCCAAAAGTTATGATTATTTGCGCTATACAATTTCGGAACTCTCAGATAAAATAAAAACTATATAGTCGGTTTTTTTAGAAATTTAAAAACAAATATTAAAAAGGAGTGGAGTATATGGTGGCTAATAATACTCAAATTCGGTATGAAAAATGTTCAGCTGTAGAGGATCGTTTTATTTTTCAAGCGTTTATGGATGGCTTTTCTGATTACATAGTAAAATTTCAATTTACAATGGAAAGTTTTCTTAGTCGTTTTTTTGGCCCAGAAGGTAACAGTCGAGAAATTTCCTTTATTGCTTTTGATCAGGAACAACCAGTAGGGGTTATACTTGGTGGGATTAAAAATTATGAGTCAATAAAAACGCTGAGATGTGGGGCTCTGGCTATTCACCCTAATTACAGAGGGAAAAAAATCAGCCAAAAATTAATGGAACTCCACGAGGAAGCAGCAATCCAACAGGGATGTAAACAATTATTTCTTGAAGTGATTGTAGGTAATGACCGTGCAATAAATTTTTATCAAAAATTAGGTTATGAAAAAATATATGACATTGTCTATTATACGAATACCGAAGCGAAGCAATTAAATACACATTCTGTTTTCAATGTGGAAAAAATAGATTTTGCGGAGTTTAAGAAAAATATACAAGAATGGAATTATCATATTAATTGGCAAAATGACCTAGAATTTATTGTTCAAATTCCAACTAACCACTATTATGCTGTCTTTGAAAATGGAAGAACTGCAGGTGCTCTCTCGATAGGAGAAAGCGGAAATATTAACTTTTTAATGGTGGATAAGGGCTTTAGGGGAAAAGGTATTGGAACAAAACTTTTACAAGAGGCAGTTAAAGACCTTCAATTAACCAAAATGTCAGCTGGATTTCCAAATAACAGTCTGCTTGAAGGTTTCTTTAAAAAGCATGGTTTTACGAAAGGGTCTTTACAACAGTATGAAATGTATAAGTTGATTTAAAAATATGATATTTACTTAGTAGCGGAAATTATACTAATTTCTTAGAAATGGCAAAAATATAATGCATTTTAACCTGAAAAAACATTAAATGGTTTTCAGTACTAGATTAGGAGATGGTTAAATGCCAAAGGTTTCTGAGTCTTATAAAGAAAAAAAGAGACAGTTAATTATGGAAAATGCATTAATTTTATTTGGAGAAAAAGGGTATGAATTAACGACCATAGATGATATTGGATTAAAATCCGGAATTAGTAAAGGAATGGTTTATACTTATTTTAAGAGTAAGGAAGATCTATATATTACTTCCATGCAACAAAGGACAAACCATACATTTAGTAAGTTGCAAGAACGGTTTAAAAAATTTAGTTCAGCTGAAGAGAAAATTGTTGAGCTATTACGTGTCTATAGAGAAGCTGTTACTACAACTGAGGAATGGACTAACATTATTCGAGTTGACCTAGAATTTTGGATTAATTCATCAAGATATGATCATTTAAGAAATATTATGAAAGAGCATTTTAAAAATCAAATGCTACATTTCCTGATCCAAATAATTCAAGAAGGCCAGAAAAATGGAGAATTCAAAAGAGAGGTAGAAACTGAAACGTTTGCAAGTTTATTTTGGGCAATGCTTGATGGTATTTGCTTACATTATGCTGTAATAGATAAGGAATATGATTATAGAGGTAATTTTTTACTTGCAGAAAAAATGATTCTGCAATATTTAAAATGATTATAAAAAATATTTACTATCAATATTTCGTATGGAGAAGGGTACTGTTCTATTCCTGCTGTAGAACGGTACCCATTCTTTAGTAAAACCGATAAAGTCCTCAAAAATTAATTGTAAAAAGAGGATATCCTATCCAACCTCTAGCTTCTTCTAAAAAATTGAAACAATCTTCCTAAATATCACGTAATATAGTACAAACGATTTTTGAGGTGTTCGGGTGATTCAACATTCTATGATAGGCAATGGTTTTAGTGGCTATGGCAGTGAATTAGAGAATATTCGCTTGATGTATACAGAAAAAAGGGGATTGCAACGAATATCATTATAGAGTTGGAAAAAGCAGCTTTACAAAAGGGGGCTAATACGATCGGTATTGGTGTAGGTCTTTTTAAGGACTACGGAAGTGCACAGAGACTATATACGAAATTGGGATATATTCCAGATGGGAATGGAATTCAATATGATGGTAAACCAGTTCAGAAGGGTACATATGTTTTTGTAGATGATGATTTAGTTTTATATTATACGAAAAAATTGGTTTGAGTTTATTGGAAAATGAATGGTTTCTTTTATACTTTAAGTATTTAAAAAAGGGTGAGCTATAAATGAATTTATCCATACGTGACGCAAATGAAGAGGATATTCAGGATATTATCCATCTTAGAAGACAGCTGGATGATTATCATGTTAAGTTGAGACCGGATGTATTTATTAATGAAAATTTATATGATGAAAAAGACGTTAAGCAATATTTCCAGGCAAAAAAGTCAAAAGTTATCGTGGTGGAAGATCTAATGACGAAAGAAATAATTGGTTATTCCGTTTTAAACGCTGAGAATGTAGAAAAAAAGTCTATTTTAATAATAGATCCTTCCTTTATGTAAACGAGATTTCTATAAGAAAGGATAGGAGAGGGAAAGGTATCGGTAAATTCGTTTTTGAATATATTATTGATTATGCAAAAAACATGGGCGTTGAATCGATAGAATTAGATGTTTATGAATGTAATGAGACTGCTGTGCATTTATATAAATCAATGGGAATGAATAATAGATATAGTCGGATGGAATTAAAGCTATAATTCTTATTACAAGAAAAATTTGGACGTGTTTTAGGGGGGCTTTCATGCAACTTTTGACATTTAGTGTGGAAGAAGCAAAAAATTTTTCTGAACAAGGATGTATGGAGGAATGGGTACATATTTTCCTTAAAACTGTTGGAGAAAATAAGGAATTTTCAAACGGATTAAAACTAGAAAGACGATATTGGCTAGGTCCAATATTGATTTCGTTGAACGAAATCAATAGGTGCTGTGGGCCAGAGGGAAACATGGAATATCAAGTTCCAAATACAGAATGGGAAAATCAGATAAAGAAATTTTGTGAAATGCTGGAGAAAGGGTGGGAGTGCCCGCCTTTAATCGTCCAGCATCAATCAGGAAAATTAATCATCAATGATGGAAACCATCGTTATGAAGCAATGAAAAGGCTAGGATTTAAAGAGTGTTGGGTAATTTTATGGGATACAAAAACACCTGAGCATATTAATAAATATGTTGATGACTCTTATTGTCGAAAAAAGGTTTGAAATATTGACAACGGATTGCAGTCAATGTAAGATTCTAGTGAATATGAATCTATAATAATAAATTTTTCTTTTAATAATATAATCATTTTTCAACACGAGTAAAACAAAGATATATATCTAGTTTTTCTTGTGTTTTTTTATTATAGACATTTTGTCTCTTTATATATGAAGTCTTGTTTGTTTGAAAATGCTTTATCCTGAATCTTTTTACGATGTGAAACGTATTTATTGTTAGGAGGAGGGATGCGCATGAAAAAATATATATTATTTTTTGGAGTGTTTGTGTCTGTATTTCTGGTATTGCAGATTTTTTCCGGGATGCTGCTAACATTGTTTTACACACCAAGTATATCTTTGGATGGCAATGCAGCATTATCATCCACTGTAGAATTTGGTAATATTAACATTATTCCAACCATTATCTTTGCGTTTATCGCATTAGCAGCATCATTTATAAGTACCAAACTTCTAAGCAAAAAGATGGGATAGAGGGACAGGTCCCTCGTCCCATTTTTTCTAAAGGGTCTTAAAATGATTCGACCATGAAAGGAGACATATATGCACGGTCATTTAAATACTGGGGATATTATTTTTCAATTATTTACGTTTTGTATCCCAATTGTTTTTTTAGTTTTTATTATTAGTTTTATTGTTTCTAATAAAAAAAGGAAAAAGCAATTAAAACGGATAGAGGAAAAATTAGATTTACTGCAAAATAAGGATAGTTTGGAATAGGGGACAAGTCTAGATCCAAGTTCCTCTCTACTCATATTCATACGTAAATGAGTTGGGACAACGAACCTGTCCCTTCAGACCATTCTGAAGAGCCTGTTTTGAAATTCAGGCCCTAAAAATGGTCATACAACTAATTTGTATCAGGGTTATTATTCATATTTTTTTAATAGGATAGCCGAGTTATGTCCGCCAAATCCAAAAGAGTTGGACAATCCTATGTTCAATGTCATTTTCCTTGCCCCCTCTGGAACATAGTCCAAGTCACAATCCGGGTCTGGATTTTCCAAATTAATAGTTGGTGGAACAATATCTTCCCTTAAGCTTTTGACTAGGGCAATTGCTTCGACTCCTCCAGATGCTCCAAACATATGCCCAATCATCGATTTGTTGGCCGTAACAGGAATGCGATAAGCATTATCTCCGAACAACTTCTTAATAGCGAGTGTTTCGGAATAATCGCCCACCTGTGTACTTGTTGCATGTGCGCTAATTACATCAATTGATTCCGGTGATAAATTAGCTTTTCTTAATGCACTTTTCATTGCCATATAGGCACCAGTTCCTTCTGGATGTGAAGCTACCATGTGGTAGGCATCTGAACTCGCCCCATATCCAATCACTTCACATAAAATAGGTGCATTTCTTCGCATGGCATGCTCTAACGATTCAAGAACTAATATTCCCGCACCTTCACTCATAACAAAACCATCTCTTTTTGCATCGAAAGGCCGACTAGCCAAAGCAGGTTCTTCATTCTTTGTTGATAAAGCTTTCGCATTTCCAAAGCTTGCTAATGACAAAGTGGTAATGGCTGCCTCTGCACCGCCTGCAATCATTACATCAGCATCCCCCATACTAATGAGGTTGAATGCCTCACCAATAGATGTGTTTCCTATCGAACATGCTGTAACTGGGGACAAAGATGGACCAAGCGCACCAAATTTAATACTGATTTGGGCTGCTGCAGCATTTGGAATCATCATTGGTACTAGAGTAGGGCTTACCCTATTAGGGCCTCTTTCGTTTAGAATATTTACATTATCGATTAAGGTTTGGATTCCTCCGATTCCAGAACCAACATATACCCCAAATCTTTCACGATCTAATTGATCCAGATTTAATTGAGAACTCCTGATTGCTTCTTCTGCTGCTGCAAGGGCAAACTGACTAAAGCGATCTAAGTGTCTTGCTTCTTTTGCTCCCCATCTTTCTTTGGCATCGAAGTTACGAACAATTCCTCCGATTTTTGTTTTAGAATTAGAAACATCAAAAGTATCAATGGTAGATATTCCTGATTTGCCATTTAATAAATTTCCCCAGAAGGTTTCAACATCATTTCCTAATGGAGAGACTACACCCATTCCAGTAATTACAACTCTTTTCATTGTAATACCTCCTAATTTTTTCTTTTTCTTTATTTTAACTCGCCATTATCCTATTACAAGTTGTGGTTTATCCTAGTATAATAAGTACTAGGAAAGGTTAGGTGGGTTGAATTGAATAGGGAAACAAGATTGCAGGCACTCTCTGATTTTTTAAAAACAAAGCGTTCCAAAATTAATCCTCAAATGGTTGGACTACCAACCGGTACCCGTAGACGAACACCTGGTCTAAGAAGAGAGGAAGTAGCGCAAATTGCGGGTGTCAGTACAACATGGTACACATGGTTAGAACAAGGAAGAGATATTCATGTATCGACATCTGTTTTAGATGCTATTTCGGATGCATTGCTTTTAAATAAAGATGAAAAGAAGTATTTGTATGCATTAGCTTTTGAAGAGATTGCCGATTCTGAGTTTACTTTGGAACAGGAGACACTTATCAGCCCCTCTTTAAAAAAAATATTAAGGGAGCTTCGAAATTGTCCTACGATTATCACGGATAGAAGATGCCAAATAGTCGGATGGAACGAGTCGGCAGCTCATGTTTTTTTAAATTTTGAAATCATTCCGCCAGAAGAGAGAAATTTAATAAAGTTGTTATTTTCGAGAAGAGAATTAAAGAGTTTGGCAGTGAATTGGGATCATTTTGTAAAAGGGTTTATCGCTATTTTCCGTACATACTATGGCAAATATGTTGCAGACGAATGGTATTCTAGTTTTATCTCAGACATGGAACAAGCTTATCCTGAATTTCAGCAGTTTTGGAATGAAAGTGAAGTAAGTTCAGCTCCAGAATTGTTAATTGAATTTCGACATGCGAAGGCAGGAAAGATGGTGTTTAATCTTACATCTCTGCAAGTACAAGGAAATAATGATTTAAGATGCAGTGTATATACTCCAGTCGAAAATTCTGGAACAGAAGAGAAGTTAAAACGTTTAATGGAAATTTTCGAGTATAATGATTATGACTTTGAAGACAATGGATCAAGAAATTGATCTGTGTCTTTTTTTATACAAAAATATTGATTAAAGCAATATAACTTTTCTATTTTTCGAATTACATAACCGATAGAAAAGTTTAATGCTTTTTTTTGAACTAAAGCCCCCTTTACTTTAAGTACAATACTTCACAAACTATAGAAATTTATTACAGGAATGCTGCCCCTTTAGTCGAATAAAAAAAAGCCACCAAATTGGCAGCTGAATCTTTAACATTCTTGCCCACGTTAGTTCAATGTCTTCAGGAGAACAAACAACAAAACTATCGGGTTGTCTCTAAAGCCATTAATAGACAATCCCACACGCTGCCAGTTTACGGCGCAGAAATGTAGGTGGATAGATAAATACATTATTTATTTCATTTTGCTAACAGGGACTTTAAATAGTAATAACAATCCTACAATTATTAGTACTGAAAGACCGTAGGCTAATAATGGCTTTTTATAATGGAGCCGTATAAAAGGCACTTGAACAAGATAAAAAATTACAGACCACCCGAAATTCCAACCATTATGGTAACTCATTAAACCCATTTTGTAGTTTACTAACTCCACGACAGATAAAAGGGTTACCCAGAAAATGATCCAGGCAACCTGTTTTGCCCATCCAATTGGATATCGTCCTAAATATATAAATACAATGGACGGATAAGAAAGAAAAGTTACAAGCAGATTGTTAATAGTATGATTCGGAATAATATCAGTAGGGTTATATTCCCACATCGGATAATTATAAGTAAGAAAGTTATATAACAAGTCAAGTAGAATAACAAAGAGAAAGGTGGACTGATACTTCTTCCAATTCCTCCAATCTCCCCAACGCCATGCCGCAAGAATCCATAACATCATGCGAAAAATAATGTACATTTGCACCATCCTATTTCTAATAAAAACTAGCCGTTCTATTATGGCTTATTTTTATTAGAAATATTAGTTCCGATTGTTGTACTAAATTGACCCTTTTGTTCAATAAGAAAAGCCGCTTAAATGGCAGCTTGATCTTAAACTCTTGCCCCCGTTATTTGAAGAAAGACTACCACATCGGATCATCCTTATTACTTAACTTATATAGAAATGGCATCCAAATAAGTACTAAAGCAAATGCAACTAATTCAAAAGTTAATATAAAGTATTTAGATATGCCAAATGATACTAACGGTACAATCAATAAAGGTATAAATACAACAAATAAGCTTAATTGATTTCTTGATTTTTTTGAAACGTATTGGAATGAATCGCAGGATGGACACCTTAACTTGTTTTTAAAAGTAAACATTTTTACAAAAGTTTCTTTCCAACTCCACTTGTAGCCACATTGCTGACAGATCGGTATTTGAAACAACCCCTTTCAAGCAACCTTATATTATAAATTATAACATTCCTTTCTGACTAACCTAAAAAAAATTAGCATAAATATCCATTTATTTTGAAAATGAGTTACTCCACAAAACGCTAGATTGTTTAAATTAGTTAATGACGATTGTTCAAGTAAACTGGTAGATGATCTTTTACTCTAGCTCCCTTTAGTACAATAATAACTTCAATAAAAAAGGCATTAATCCTTGGATTAATGCCCTCATTCGTTTTAATAAGAACCTACAAAGTACCAATGTTTGTCTAATTTTTTTATTTCTTTAAAGTCTCCATCAAAAACCGTTTTTAAAGGTTTTTGGTCATTGGGTGAATAAACAAATCCTGTTAAACTATCTAAAATTCCTCGAAAGGTAAAGAAAAGGATGGTAAAGCTATCACCAGTTTTCACTGCAATAACATCTCCGCCACCTTTGGAAAGATGGGTGTATTGTTTAGGTAAGTGGATAAGTGATGGACTGTCTGGAACACTATACTTATACTTTCCACTTACCACCTTATCTACAACTTCTTCTCTTTCAGATTTATGCATTTTAAAATCTAAATCAAGCATAGTCTGCGTAAAAGGAAAGTAAAACAAGATAATGATAGTGACAGCTTGGATTACGAATGGCTTCCAATTTTTATATTTGAACAGTTGCACTATGGCTAGAACGGTAATCACAATAAAAAAAACGAAAAGCACTAACCAAAATGGGAACATTAAGAAGGGCGTTATTATTTCAACAATACTCCATTGGAAAAAGCCATTTAAAATAACTAAGAAACTACTAAATAACGATAAAAGTAATAATTTTCTTTGACGTTGCAATTTTTTCCCTCTTCCGATTTAATATATCTGCAGGTTCATTTTATAGATAAAAGAAATTATAATCTAATGGAATACTAAGGAATACCTCATTAAACTAACAGCAACCAAATTGGCAGCTGGATCTTTAACTCTTGCCCCTTTAACTGGAACAAGCAATCTATCTTGGTCTCCTTCTATTTAATAATTCAAGACTCTAGTTAAGCTAACCAGAAAATCTTATAGATAAGTGAGAATAAAAACAAACTTTATTATCAATCCTTTTTATAAAAATGCAAATATTCATCTGTATTAATGTCCAATAAGGACTTTCTTCCTATTATTGGATTTTTATGAAACCATTTTAGATCAGGAGCGTACATATAAATGATCACATAAGGGGGGAATAAACTTTTTATGAAAAAGTTAGTAATGAGTTTTGTTTCGATTTTGTTGTTATTTAGTTTAGCTGCTTGTGGACAGCAGACTGCCGATCCAGTCGATTCAAAGACCAAAAAGAAGGAAAGTCTAACACTTGCACAGGTGTTTGCAAAAACAACGGAAGCATCTAAAGATTTAAAAAGTGTTCATTCTGAAATGGAAATTGATCAAAATATGAATATTCCTGGTCAAGATTCAACAATGGACACTCATTCAAATTTATCCGTTGATATCGTTTTAAATCCAATGGCAATGCATCAAAAAATGAAAATGGATATCAAAGGCGGGGATGCATCCGTTCAGGACCAAGGGATGGATGTTGAAGCATATTTAGCGAAAGAAGGTTTCTTTCTCTATGATCCGACAACAAAACAATGGATGAAAATGCCGGAAGAGCTTTCTAAGCAAATTTTACAAATGCCTGAACAGCAAGCTAACCCTGCTGAGCAACTAAAACAATTACAGAAATTCACAGATGACTTCTCCTTTAAACAAAACGATACTCAATTTATTTTGAATCTGAAAGCATCGGGTGAAAAGTTCGACCAATTTTTAAAAGAAAATGCCAAAAAGTTAATGCCTGATGCACTCAAACAAAGTGCAGATGCCTTTAACAATATCAAGTTTAAAAATGTAAATTACGAAATTTTCATCGATAAAAAGACATTTAATATCACAGCATTAAATATGAAACAAGAAATGGAAATGGCAATGGAAGGTCAAAAATTGACACTCAAACAAGAAATGAAAGGCACATACTCTAACTACAATCAACTGAGTGAAATTAAAGTACCTCAGGAAGTTATTGATAATGCCAAAGAAATGAATTAAGCAAGGTAATATCCAGTAACCGCAGTGGTTACTGGATTTTTTAGTGGAACGGAGGAATGTTATTCTTTTCCTAATTCTCTCTCTATTTATAGCAAGAATTATTATTGTGACTTTAAAAATAAACGATTCTTACGGTAAGCTTTTGCTTATTGGAGCCCTAGCTGTATATGGAGTTCAGTTTGCTACTAATATTCTCATGGTCATTGGCTTATTCCCACTGACTGGTATTTCTCTTCCATTTATCAGCTATGGTTTGATGCCGATTTTACTAAATGCTGTTTTAATAGGAATTGTTTTAAGTGTATATCGGAGAAAAGATTTAATCATATATCGAAAATACTAACGATCATAAGGACACTGGAAATGTTTGCGCATTAACAATGTCCTTTTTGTTTTGTCCGGTTTCAAATTGAGTTTAGGATTATTACCTAAGTTGGAAATACTGAAAATGAATGATAGAAATACTCTTTGAATACTAATAATGAAAAAAAGAGGAAACAAATGAAAATTCGCTTTGGATATGTAGCAAATGCTTTAGGTCTATGGAATGCCAGCCCGTCAAAATCACTAACATTTTCACGCTTTTCCGCTTTACCTAAGAATGAGCGCTTGGATAAGTTAAAAGAAGTTACTGCACAAAATTTACAACATACCAAAAGAATACTGCATTATAATATTGCACATGAAATTGAACTGTATCGATTCTCCAGTTCCCTTGTTCCTTTAGCTACCCATCCGGAAGTATTATGGGATTATATTACCCCGTTTAAAAACGAGTGGGAGGAGCTTGGACAATTGATCCATCAATTTCAAATGCGTCCAAGCTTCCATCCAAATCAATTCACGCTTTTTACTAGTCCAAAAGTGGAAGTAACACAAAATGCAGTGAAGGATATGGAATTTCACTATTCTATGCTTCAAGCGATGAATGCATTGGAAAGAGGGCTTATTAATATCCATATTGGTGGCGCATATGGGGATAAAAGGGTGACATTGGAACGTTTTCATCATAATTTAAAGAGCTTACCGTATGAAATAAAAAAAGTAATGACACTCGAAAATGATGATAAAACTTATGATGTAAAAGAAACTTTGGAAGCGTGTGAAAAAGAAAACATCCCAATGATTTTAGATTATCATCATTATATGGCGAATAAGGGTGAAGTAGATCTAGCTTATTATTTATCACGCATTTTTAAAACATGGGAAGCTCGTAATATGGTTCCAAAAGTCCACATCTCTTCTCCGAAGGCAGAGAATGCATTTCGTTCACATGCTGATTTTGTTTCTCTGGAATTTGTGCTTCCATTTTTTAAAATAGCTAAAGAAAGGAATCAAGACTTTGATGTTATGATAGAAGCTAAACAAAAAGATAAGGCAATGCTAAAACTAGTTGAAGACATTGGAGCTATACGAGGAGTTAAACGAATAAGTAGTTCAGTTGTAGAATGGTAATAGAAAAGGGGACCAATTTGTCCCCTATTGGTTTTAAGTAAAATATTCAATCTTCGCATCGGGAAAATATTTATGAATATAACCACCTAATGTATCTTTTATGTCCTCTTGTTCTTCATTTGTGTAGACATATTTTCCCATACCGTATTTACCCCATTTCCATTTTCGCTTTGATTCATCCAGTTCGAGCTTTGTCATTGGATAATTCTCTTGGATAACACGCTTAGCCGGCTTGGTAAATCGATGTTGGATCATTTCAAAGGTTAAATCCTTTCTTGCATTGGATGGTAATGCTGCATCCAGTTTTTCAAATAATTCTTGATAGCCCTTTTTCCAATCATCATGTATGTAAATTGGAGCAACGATAAACCCTAATGGGTAGTCTGCATCTGCCACTTTGACTGCTGCCTCAATCCTTTCATCAAGTCTAGAGGTACCTGGTTCAAAATATTTTATAATATAGTCATCATTTACACTAAACCGAAATCGTGTTTTACCATTATGTTTTGCATCTAATAAATGGTCAACATGGGCAAATTTAGTAACAAATCGAAGCTTGCCATATTCAGATGCTCCGAAAAACTCAATGGCTCTTTTTAAAGAATGAGTAAGATGATCTAATCCTACAATATCGGATGTACAGGAAGCCTCAAAACGAGTCATTTCCGGTGCTCTTTCTTTCATATATTCTTCTGCAGCATTAAAAATTTCGTCCACATTTACATACGTTCGAATATATGGCTTGCTTCCCATAGTCGTTTGTAAATAACAATAATGACAGTGCCCCATACAGCCAGTTGCTAAAGGAATAGCATATTCTGCAGAAGGCTTGGAGGTATCAAATTTCAATGTTTTCCTCAACCCAATGACAAGGGTGGACTTGGCAATTCGATATTTTTGAAAATGATTCTCTCCAGGCAAGTTGCGAATTTGATTATGGGAGGTTGTTTGTCGTATTTCAATTCCCATTGATTCAAATTTAGAAACCAGTTCTTTTCCAAGAGGATATTCAAGAGCTTGTGGTTCTACATATACAAGCTGCGGCACAAAAGGCTTAACCATAAAACTCCTCCGGGTATCCAAATGCTTCGTGATATGCTTGTTCTGCATCCGCTTCCGATTGAAATACGGCAAATTCATCTGATAACGGATAATATGTTTCGTGTAAAAATAATGCTAGTTGATTGGGGTCCTCTGGATTTTGTACAACTGCAGCTTGTTGCACATTGGCAACGTCTTGTGCATGGGGATTACGAATAATCACATAAACAACTTCACCTGGTCTGATTGTCTGATTGTCTGCCATTTTATCACCTATTTTCTCATTTAAATTCATTGAAAGTATTCCATACTGCTGTAAATTTATGTGGGAACAGTTAGGATATTTTTGTACATAATGAACAAAATAGTTTTCATAAGGTGGTGATTTTTTTATGAAAAATGATAAGAAACAACAAAACCAATCCAACCATTCACAAGAAGGCGCGGGGTCTACATATCATAAAAATCATGCAGGACATTTACCGGACTACGGGGCGAATGATATCGACCCCAATGCCAGTAATGCCAAACGAAATGAGAATGCACAATAACAAAAACGCCTATTTGGCGTTTTTTTTTATAGGTTTTAAAAAAATGCTTGAAAGTTGTCAATTAAGATTGGTCTGAAGGCAAAAAACACAGAGGAAGATGTTCTTCATGAAGGTAATGAAGGCCCAAAGGAAGAAGGATCTTGAAGAAAATGTCCTTCATAAAGGTTATGAAGACCAAAAGCAAGAAGGCTCCCGAGGAAACTGTCCTTCATAAACCAGTCTGATGGGTAAATTCCTTCAAAATAACTCTAATAAAAACCAAAACTCTTGAAACAATAAGGAAAAAAGTAAAGCGAGGATTTTTATGAAAAAAATTGCGATATTTTCTTTCTTCCTTTTTGTATTATTTCTATCAAATCCAGTTTCTGCAGCTAAAAAAGTTCCTATATTGATTTACCATTCCATTGATGAATTTCATGATCATGGTTCAAAAGAGTTATATGTAACTCCGGAAAATTTTGAGGATCAAATGAAATATTTACGAGACCATGGCTTTACATTATTAACCTTTGAACGTTGGAATGAGATTTATAACGTAAGAAAACCAATTTTTATTACATTAGATGATGGGTATAAAAATAATCTAAACGCCTTCACTATTTTTCAAAAGTTGCAAACACAAAACTTTAAACCTACTGCTACATTTTTTGTTATTTCTGATTTTGTTGGCAGATCAAATCGATTGTCTGAATCTGATTTAAAAAAGCTGGCTGATTCGGGACTAATCTCCATCCAGTCACATACCGCTACACATCCTGATTTAACAAAAGTCACTGACTATCCATATCAACTTAAGAGTTCTAAAGATAAAATTCAGAACATAACAGGGAAACCGGTTATCGCTCTAAGCTATCCCTATGGAAGTTATAATCCAAAAGTTTTAGATGAAACGAAAAAGTACTATCAATATGGACTTACAACCATCCCTGAACTTTATTCACAAAGAAAATTAAAGGATGAAGCTTATCTCTTGCCTAGAATTTATATTAAATATTCTACTGATTTAGAGGAGTTTGCAGAGATTGTGGAAGGGGGAAATAGAGTTCGATAAAACTAAAAAAGGTCTTCCTGTTTAATAGTGGGAATGTGTTTTGGAAGTTATATTAACGTACGAAAAGATAAATGAAAAGGAGAGGAACATTCATCATCAAGATGATTTATTCTTCTCCTTTTTTGCTAATCTTTGTTTTTGAAATAAATATTCCTTTTGAAATCTTTTGGATAAAACCAATGACTAAGCCAATTCCAGTAAATATATATATTATTGTAAAAATCTTTCCGAGTGTCGTTTCGGGTGAAAAATAAGGATGTCCAATTGTAGTAAGGGTAACGATGCTAAAATATAATGAATCAATAATCGATAAGTGTTCCACCTCGTGATAAAATATCGTTCCGGACAAGATAATGGCAATAGTTAGTATAAGCAATACCTTAAATTCTTTATCGTGGAAAGTATGGATAATCCCTTTAATAAGGCGGGATAAAGTTAAGAAGAAGGAAATCAATGAATATCACCTCCGTATGTTGTTAGACTAGTTTCACCATAAAAATTCAATCTATTGATAAGTAATTCAACAAGATTATCATGCCCAAATAGGAAAACAACTTTACAGAGGAAGTATTGTGCCCTAAATCAAGAGTGACCAGGGAAAATGGGAAAAATAGAGGAAGAATCGTGCCCGGAATCTGGAGAGTGCAAAGAAAATGGGAACGATAGAGGAAGAATCGTGCCCAGAATCGGGAGAGTGCAAGGAAAATGGGAACGATAGAGTAAGAATCGTTCCCGAAATCGGGAGAGTGCAAGGAAAATGGGAAAAATAGAAGAAGAATCGTGCCCAGAATCGGGAGAGTGCAAGAAAATGGGAACGATAGAGGAAGAATCGTGCCCGGAATCGGGAGAGTGCAAGGAAAATGGGAACGATAAAGGGAGTATTGTGCCCGAAATCGAGAGTACACCAGGGAAAATGGGAAAAATAGAGGGAGTATCGTGCCCAAAATCCAGAGCGCCCTGACAAAATGGGAACAATATATTTTTTATCTAGGGATCAAGGAAAGATTTAATAAGAATGGACATAAAAAACAGGCATCTACAGAAAGATACCTGTAATATTTCTTAAAATGAAGATGATACGTGATAAGAAAGGAAATTCACATTAAAAAGGTGGGACCAAGCTAACCGATTTCTACTTCTAAATCCTCGATGCGTTTTTCTACATATTTTGTGTCTTTGTGGGCGTGGAAGCTTTCTGCCTTTTCGACAATGACTGCCGCGTTATATTCTGGGATGCCGGCATATTTTTCATATACTCCTTTTGGAATCAAGACGTTTCCCTCTGGCCAAAAGACAAGAAGGTTGCTGCGTTGAGTTTCTGCATATTTGGCACGGCCGTGAAAATAGCCAAATTTGTTGTATACGACGATTGCTTCTCCCTCAGCGATGTTTAATTCTTTGGCATCCTCTTCATTGATAAGGACATCGTAGCGATCGGCATTGTTAAATGCGTCTGTCTCATCATAAATCATGGAATTGAATTGCTTTCCTCTTCGGGTCGTGACATAGAAATGGCCCTCTGGCTTACGCAGCTCAGGAAGTTCGATAGCCAACAGGTTGCCCCGACCATCCTCGGTTGGACATATTCCATCCTCACATAGCCATGCACCGCCCCATTGAAAGACATCGCCTTTTTTATTTAAATACTGAATTCCATCGTAATTTGGATTTGCAATGGCAATCTCCTTGCGAATTTGCGAAGCATCGGTGAAATTCATGAGTTCTTTGGCTTCCGGTTTCACTCGTGCAGCCAAATCCACATAAATTTCCCACTCAGACCTTGCTTCCTCAATGCGAGGCCCTTTAATTTCCGGTGAAAAATATACCATTCTCTCTGTAGAGGTAGATGTTCCGCCGCCAGGCTGTTCATAACGTGTCATCGCTGGCAAGACGATCACTTCCTCTTTTGCATCTACAAGAGTGGATGTGTTGAAAATGATATCCTGATGAACACGTAGTTCAACGTTTTCCAAGCATTCCTTGATAAAGTTTGGATCAGGCATTGTTTCTAAGAAATTGCCTCCGGATGTATAAAAGACCTTCAATTTTCGTTCATGATCATTTGGGAGCATGGCGTTTTCTATGGAAACTCCAACAATATCCCCTTGCCATCTAGGAATCTCAAATCCCCAAATTTGTTCCATTCGAGCGATGTTATCCTCTTGAAAATCACCGCCTGGTAAAACAAATGGGTCAGCGCCCATTTCACCAGAGCCCTGTACACCGGAATGTCCGCGTATCGGCATCACTCCGCAGTGTTCTCGGCCAATAAATCCGCGTAGCATCGCCAAATTCGCTACTTGGGAAATATTATCGGTTCCAAATCGATGCTGAGTTAGTCCCATGGACCATACAAACACTGCGCTTTTGGCAGAGGCTAGTAATTCAGCAAACTCTGCCATCCGTTCTTTTGTGAGTCCCGAAGACTTCTCTAATATATCCCAGTCCTGCTTCTTTACATGCTCCTGCAATTGATTAAAGCCATTCGTATGTGCTTCCACAAAATTATAATCAATAGCTGAGCCCTTTTCCTTTTCCTCCATTTCAAACCATTGCTTCATCACACCATTCATAAAAGCAATATCTCCGCCAATATTCACTTGGTAAAAATCATCTGCTATTTTGGTTCCGAATAGAGCTGAATCAGGAATCGACGGCACCCAATAACCGTCCATCGCCGGCTCACGGTAAGGATTGATGACAATAATTTTTGTTCCTTTTCGTTTTGCCGCATACATGTATTTCGTGGAAACCGGCTGATTATTAGCCGCAACCGAGCCCCAGAAAACAAGGACATCCGTTCCAATCCAATCCATGTAATTACAGCTCGACGCCCCGATTCCAAGAGAACGCTTTAATGCGGTTTTGCTTGGAGAGTGACAAATGCGGGAGGCATTATCGATATTATTTGTCCCTAAGAATCGTGCTAGTTTAGCAGCAGTATAGTACACTTCATTTGTAATTCCACGGGAAGTTAAATAGAAAGCTAGTTGTTTCGGATCAATAGATTTTATTTTTTTTGCAATCCGATTCAAAGCCTCATCCCACGTTATTCTTGTAAAAGTACGCTCTCCTTTTTTCCTGGATAGGGGGTAGGGGATGCGTCCTAGCTTACGCAATTCTGTACTATTATATTTTCTTAGATCCTCAATATCACTGTGGAGAATTTCTTCTTTGATGGCAGGCATCGTATTCAATCTCAGCACATTTAATCGTGTTGTACACAGATGCGGCCCAGTTAGAGTTTGATCATGTAATCCAGCGACTCCAAGTGCACATCCGTCACAAACACCCTGAGTTAATATTCTGGCAGCATAAGGAAGATTGTCGCGATTATCCCAGACAACCTTTAACGTATCACGAATATGCTTTGGTTTTACCTTTCCAAGCCCAAACGGTACTGGGCTTACCCAATGCTTTGGTGCAGGTGTTATTGGTAATTTTATCGGTCCTTGATGTTTTGTTTTTCCCATTTTGACCACCTTTGCTTCATTTTCATTATAAAATTTCCGCGGGAATATGCTATAAATTAACTGGTTTTCCGGTGGAGCCTTGCACTGCTTGATTTTCTTTTAGTTTCCGAATATCCACACGTATGACCAAAGAGATAATGAGCGATACAATAAAGAATCCAGCAAAGAAGGTTAAGCTATTTGCATAGCTTCCTGTTGTATCCTTAATCCAAGCAGCGAATAGAGGCCCGACAAGTCCAGCGGCTGCCCATGCTGTCAAAATATATCCATGAATGGCTCCCAGCTGTTTCGTGCCAAATAGATCGCCGATATAAGCCGGAATTGTGGCAAACCCGCCGCCATAACAAGTGTAAACAATAGCTAACATAATTTGGAATAAAATAGATATCGTGGTGTGCGGTAATAAGGCGAATAAGATAATTTGTAAAACGAAAAAGGTTGTATAGGTATTAGGACGGCCGAAATAATCGGAAATAGAGGCCCATCCTAATCGGCCGAATCCGTTAAACAATCCAAGTACGCCGACAAGTGCTGCAGCTTCTGTCGTGGTCAAACCAATACTCTCTTGTGCGAGTGGCTTTGCCGCAGATAAAATGGCAATTCCACATGTTGTGTTAATAAATAACATGATCCATAGGTAATAAAAACGTGATGTTTTGATAGCTTCATTTGCTGTTAATTGTGATAAATCGGTAGCGAGTCGCGTATTATTTTTCATAGTTGCTTCATTAAAGCCTTTAGGTTTCCAATTTTCTGCAGGTTTTTCTAAGTATAATGCCGATATGGTCATGACAACAAAATAGGCAATTCCCAAGGAAAAGAAAGCGTTTGCAGTTCCGAACGATTTAATCAAAGCATCCATAATCGGACTGCTGATGGCTGCTGCAAAGCCAAATCCCATAATGGCTAAACCTGTTGCAAGTCCGCGCCTATCCGGAAACCATTTTACCAATGTGGACACTGGTGCAATATATCCGACACCTAAACCAATTCCACCAAACACTCCATAGAAAATGTACAATAATGGCAATGAACCAAAATGAACAGCAATGCCTGATCCGAAAACTCCGACTCCAAAGAAAATAGCTGCTAGTAAACCTGCTTTTCTTGGTCCGTGTTTTTCCACAAAATGTCCTAAAAATGCTGCAGAAAGTCCCAGGAATAGAATAGCAATACTAAATGTCATTTGTACTTGACTTGCTGACCACCCAAACTGGCTAATAAGAGGGTTTGTAAAATTACTCCATGCGTACACGGACCCGATACAAATGTGGATACCGACTCCTGACAATGCAATCAACCAACGATTTTTTGCCTTTTTCAAACAATTTCCTCTCCCTTATTCGACTTATTTTGTGTGAAAAAAGGGTTGGTCTTTCTACTTTTAGAAGTTTTAAGAAAAAGGATTAATGAACAGATAAAGTAAATCGGCCAACATTTACTTACTGTGAATGGAGTGGACTACATATGTGTTAGTTCTAAAATTTCGAAATATTTTCACACAATTACATTATATCACTTGACAATTGAAAACATGAACAGTATCTTTGTGAATTTCTGCAATTTTAATAGAATATGAGAGTTTATTAATATAATTACTGCCTTGATTCGACTGGTGTCCATCTTCATAAATGAATAAGGAATCATGGAAACTTTTCAAATAATAACACTTTAAAGCATAAATCTGATATATAATGGTAGGTAATGAAAAAATTAAGGGGTAACATCTATGAATCAAACATATAACAATAAAGAAAAAATTAAACAAATTTTCATCTTATTAATCCCGATTTTAATCACACAACTGGGTATGTTCTCAATGGTGTTCTTCAATAATATTATGTCAGGCAGGTACAATTCTTCCGATTTGGCAGCTGTTGCAATCGGCTCCTCCATTTGGAATCCTGTTTTCACTGGATTAAGTGGGATATTGCTTGCGGTGTCTCCAATCGCTGCTCAGCAGCTGGGGGAAAAGAAAAATAAGGATGTATCATCTACCGTGGCTAATGGAATCTATCTTTCTGTTATTATTGGACTCTTAGTAATTCTGCTAGGCTTTTTTTTGTTGAACCCAATTTTACACATGATGCATTTAACTGACAAAGTAGAGGAAACAGCACGTGATTATTTGATTGGCCTTGGCTTTGGAGTTGTACCTTTATTCATTTTTAATGTATTACGGTCTTTTATTTATGCATTAGGGAAAACACGCATAGTGATGGTGATATTACTAATTTCACTGCCCATAAATTTCTTTTTTAATTTTGTGCTTATTTTTGGGAAATGGGGCTTTCCTGAGCTTGGCGGTGCAGGAGCAGGATATGCGACATCTATCACTTATTGGTTTATAGCGGGGATAACGGCATTTATTATAAAATCACAGCGACCGTTTTCCTTGTATAAGGTTTTTCCAAAGATAAAAATGTTTTCGGCAAATATGTGCAAAGAAATTTTAAAAATTGGGGTTCCAATGGGATTGTCTACCTTTTTTGAAACAAGCATGTTTGCAGTGGTAACCATCTTAATCAGTAAATTTAGCATCACAACGATTGCGGCCTATCAATCGGCGCTTAATATTGTTTCTTTCCTTTATATGATTCCCGTCAGCATTTCATTGGCAATTACCGTTTTGGTGGGATACGAAGTAGGAGCAAAAAGATACAAAGATGCACGGGCCTACAGCTGGCTTGGAGTTTGTTTATCCATTGTTATGGCGCTTTTTACCGGACTCCTTGTTGTCATATTTAGATATCAAGTCGCTGGTTTCTATTCCAATGAAACAGCTGTTATTAACTTGACTGCACACTTTTTAATTTTCGCCTTGTTTTTCCAAATCTCTGATGCGATTCAGGCTACCGCTCAAGCAGCCTTAAGGGGATATAAGGATGTGAATCTATCGTTTATTTTGACGCTCATTGCTTATTGGTTCATTTGTTTGCCGGCGGGATATGTGTTAGCCAATTTTACAGGTCTTGAAGCGAGGGGATTTTGGATCGGATTAACAATAGGATTGCTTGCAGCAGGCATATGTTTATCCATTAGGCTTTTGTATATTCAAAAAAAGAAATTTGCCAGTTTCCAAAATAAAAATGTGCTTGATGTAATGGCAAAGGATTTTTAAATAAGTGAGACTTTATATGTCGGTAAGTAGAAAAAAAGGCGGTTTGGGGGAATAATGAATGTTAAGCAAAAAACAATTAGGGGAAATCAAACAGCTGCAGCTAGCTTGTGAACAGGAAGAAGCCATTCATTTAAAATTAAATTGGGATATGCTGGAGCTGCGAAATGATCAGGAGCTGACAGATTTTTTTCATTATGAAAATGAAAAACTTGTTGGATTTTTAGGGATGTACAGTTTTGGCAATAAAGTAGAGGTTTGCGGAATGGTTCATCCCCACTATCGTTGTAAAGGAATTTTTACAAGATTATTGAAAGAAGCATTGGCAGAAGTTAAAAAGCAAGAGGTAGAAGTTGTTTTATTAAATGCCCCGGCTAATTCTTATTCGGCGCAATGCTTTTTACGCACAGTTCCATGTCAATTATCTTTTTCAGAGTATCAAATGAAATGGACAGAGATTGATTTGGGCAATGAGCAACAGATTGTAATTAGAAAATCTACAGACAACGATCTGGAAACTGAAATTCAATTGGATGTGGAATGTTTCGGTTTTAAAGAAGAGGAAGCACGAAACCATAGCAAGCGTATTAGAAAGGAAAACACGCAAAGTTACTACATTATAGAAGAAGACCAGCAACCAGTTGGGAAAATCCGCGTGCAGCATTTGAATGGAGAAGCATGGATATATGGCTTCGCTATTTTTCAAAAATATCAAGGACAAGGAATTGGAAGAAAGGCTTTGAAAAGAATTATTCGTGAACAGCATGCATTAGGTTATCCGATTTTTCTCGAGGTAGAGACGGAGAATGAAAATGCCCTAAAATTATATCAGTCATGTGGATTTAAAACGGTGGATGGGCAGGATTATTATCAATTAAATTAGGAATTTAATGAGATTTAAATCAATTTATGAAAATTATATGAGGATCTATAGAACAGTATTTAGTGGTACTGTTCTTTTTTGTTTAGAATCAGGTAACCGATGATTTGCCAGTTGCTGAATATATTTACTTGGCAATAACATATGGAAAAAGTTTTTTCAAAAAAATATTTAAATGATATTGAAGGTGATGATTTTAGGGTCATACTAAATGTAAATAATTTGAATTTGGAACTATTTATATGTTAAACGAGGTGGACCAATGATTGCCATATACGGTCTAATATGGTTAGCTGCAGGGTGGAAGTGGGGAGATTGGAGAAATTGGAAAAAGTATTATTCAACGATTTTATATTTTATTTTGGGAGATTTCATCTATCAATATTTTTTATATGACAACTACCCAATGTGGATATATACTTCTCAAGGTATCGATAAGCATGCGGGGCTAACACATACGCATATATTTTTAATCATAATGATAATCAAATATCCTGCAACAGCACTTATTTATTTATCAAAATTTCCTTTACATAGCCGATTAAAGCAATTATTGCATATTATTGTTTGGGTAGTGATCTATGCTATTAATGAACAAATCGATATTTACAACCATTTTATTAAATATGAAAATGGCTGGAGCTTTTGGTGGTCTGTATTTTTTAATACGGTCATGTTTATTCTATTATGGGTTCACTATCGCAAGCCCCTTCTTGCATGGGGGCTATCCATTGTATTTATCGTATTTCTCTGGCAAGTCTTTAACGTGCCTTCTACTGTGTTTAGGTAAGTTTCAGAAGTTAAATATATGTGCGCCATATATGGAGGGCTAATTTAAAGCATATATTTTTCAAAATATAGAGAGTGAGACCGAAGTACGGATTTTCAAAAGAGTAATCGTTGCTTACTGGACCTTAGAATACGGTTCATAAAAGCTTATATTGAGGACAGAAACATAGAAAATGTAGGGTAACGTTGGATTAAATAATAATCACGACAAATTATTGAACTTAACGGTGGATTTCCTTTAGTAGGGGATGCTTTTATTGAAGTAAAGGGAAGTTAAGTAAACGAAGAATGAATTAAACGGTTTTGGGGTTAATAGTGGCTTTTATATTGCTTCCCCTATTTTATATACTTATTTTTATAATTACATATTTAAAATTGCTTCTTGTGTTGTCCATGTAGCACTGCTGAAAACTCGGTAGTTTGTAATGGCAGCTTGAAAATCGTTTTCGCTAATCGTAGCAGTAGCATCGTAAACAACTGCTGTCTTGAAACCATTCTCAATTAAATCTCTCATATGTGATTCTACACAAACATTTGATAATACCCCTGCTAAAATCACTTGTTCTTTTCTGCGTTGTCTTAATTGATATACAAGATCATTCGTCTGGGGACTGGCCACCTTGTGTGGTGTTGCAATGACAGTTGTTTTGTCCCATATATAAGGGGCTAAAGATGGGACATAATCAGCTTCCGGAGTAGGAGGAGTATATTGGTTTAATTTTTGATAGACACGAAAATTAATCAACATTTCTTGTTCGTTACCTGTAAACTGCCAATCGTAGTCATGTGGATATAAAAAATGTGGAGAAACAAAGAGTTGATAACCTTTACTATGAGCTACACTTAAAAGGAGTTCCAAATTGGATAATGTATTATTTTGTTTAATGTTAGCTTTCGTCAAATGATAACCTCTGCCTCCAGGAGACAAAAAGTCATTTTGAGGGTCTGTAATAACAATTGCGGTGTTCACAGGGGTTGGTTTAAACATAAAGCTGTTCACCACCTTTTAATTATTTTCTTTAAAAGAATATATGAAATAAATCGCTAAAGCATTCACTGAAATTCAGCGTTTTTAAATTCTTGTCTAACACGAAAGATTGTGAAATATTAAAGTGGAGTTAATGGAAGAGGAAGGTTTAATTTAAGTACATTTCTTCACTAGGTATAAAGGAAAGCCGAAATACCATTTTGTATATTCGGCTTTTTCTATGTTTACATTTCCATTTAATATCGACATCAATCTGTTTTGTCGATCATGTCATTGTTTTATTTGTTATATGAATAATTTACCATTGGATGCAGTAAGAGTGATTCTAAGCTGGCTACTCTTTTTGACGAATGGACATCAGGTGCTCGTTATTCACTCATCTTATGAAAATGGATGTTGCAGATAATCTGCATTTAGGATTACTAAAAGGATATTCAATACAGCAAACATAAGGGCTGGTGCTGTTTTTCCAAACGAATCTTTGACCCTAATATGTGCAAAGCATGCCAATATCATTGTAATTCCAAGCCAGATACCTGCCCATGCGACAGGACCCCCAATCCAGTAACCGACGATAAGTAGGATTGCACCTATTAATTGAACAAAACCAGTTATAACACGAAACCATTGAGGTAATCGAATTTGATTAAAGATATCAACCCAATATTTGGCCCCTATGATTTTAGCAACACCTGAAAAAGCATAGTATAAAACCAACAAACTTTGAAGAATCACGGAAAATATAAACATATTGATTTCCTCCCCTAATGGTTAATAAAATGTGTTACAGCTCAGTTAACACTTGTTCGAGTTTACCACCCATTAATACCCATCCTTGTTTGGCACCATGGTACGCATGCCCTTCCTTTTCGAATCCAGTTTGCTCAAGATGCAAATGAGTCGTTTTATCTACTTCTTTCAACGTCCAAGTAACGGTAGTACTTTCTCCTGCGGTAATCCAAGTGTAAGATAGTTTATTTGGCTGATCCACAACAAGTACTTCGGAATTGACAATCCCATCCCACACTTCATTCGGCTTTGTTCTGAATTGAAATTTATGACCAACAATCGGTTTAAAATCATTATCCATAACCCATTTCGCAAGAATCTTTGAGTCTGTTAAAGCCAGCCATACACGTTCAATGGAACTGTTAAACTGAAAATCTAATGAAACTTTAGGCATTTCTTCTTCCTCCTGTAATAGTTGATGTAAAAGCATTATTTTTTCATTCCAAAACTTTGTGTAATAAGTTACCCAATCTTGAATTTCCTGAAGAGGTGCCGCATTTAGACGATATCTGGTTTCCCTGCCAACTTTTCGGCTGATGACAAGTCCAGCATCCTTGAGAATGGTCAAATGTTTAGAAACTGCCGTGCGGCCAATTTGAAAATGAACAGTTAATTCATGAAGTGGCATTTCAGCTACATTTGCTAACAAATCCAGTATCTTGCGTCTCGAAGGATCAGCAACAGCGTCATAAACATCTCTCGTTGTACTTTTCTCTTTCAATACACCCTCCTCCTAGTTTTAAGCTGCTTAATACGCCACCATTAGGTGTCTTAATTTCTAATTTCATAATAAGACACCTATCAGTGTCCTGTCAAAATAATTTTTGTAAGAATATACTACATTTTTCGACAAATGCATTTGGATGAAAATTCATAGCAACTAAGGAGTGATTCTTTAATATGTTTAAGGTGGCGTTAATTGCAGGATTCATGCTTTTTTTGTTGAAGTTAAGTAAGAATGTAGTCATCTCACATTTTTTGTGGGGAAGTTCTGCTTCATGGATGGCTAATGAGACAGGCTAATTACAGAAGGATGTATAAATAAAAGTGTTGAAACATAAAGAGAGGCGAAGAATAATGATGCATCAAATGGGGTTATATGGCGAATATTTTGAAGCAATCAAAAAAGGGAAGAAAAAGGTTGAAGTCCGCTTAAATGACGAAAAAAGAAGAAAAATTAAAATAGGGGATACAATTAAATTTGTTAAGGTGCCTGAACAAGATGAAACCTTGCAAGTTCAAGTAACAGAACTCAGAACATACAATACATTTAAAGAAATGTATGAGTCTATTCCTTTTGAAGATTTTGATTGTGAAGGTTGGTCAATGGAAGAAATGGTTAACGGAACCTATGATATTTACACACTAGAACAAGAAAGAGAATGGGGATCATTAGCGATTACAATTAAATACTAATCCGATGTTACTCCGCTAAATGACAGGATTGTTCCCACATTTCCGAAGAATTTTCGAGAATAAAATAGACTTAATCACTTTTCAATTTGACAGATGGCGGGAGTTTTGTAATTGAAATTGGAATTTGTTCTCCAGAAGAAATTACCCATCACTTGGGAGAAAAAGTTCCTCCCAATAGAGTCACGGCACACGATTTAAATCCTGATAGAAGGTAAGGTTAAAGGGGAATGTTGGCGAATGGTTTAGGTAAGACGTAAACAACTTATTTGGAGATATTTACGAAAAGCTTGCTAATAAAGTGTGGACTCAACTAAAGAAGGCTGAAGAACATTCGAAACTAATCACATGAATATAAGATGATTGAGTTATACAGTGGGATTGCTGCGGTAATCCCATTTTTAAACAGGGAGATTAGTTGTGTTGACACAAACTACTACAAATGGACTCAAGACTTGCCAGCCATTACTATACCAATGATTATAAGGAGTAATCCAATTAGAATTGCCCCACTTCCAATAGAAAATATGAAATCAAATATAAATGAAATAGTACCCAATGTTTTATTTTTATATGATTTAGCTACAAAAACAAAATAAAAGATAGCTGAAATAATAAGAACCAATCCTAATAAAGAAAGTAAAAGCCAAGTCATACACGAACAACTCCAATAAATTTGTACTTCTTACATTTTAGCATTTTTTAATGGTAAAAAATCAATTATGGAACAGTACGAAGAATATGTGTCACATAGACCGGGAGAGAGGGCACATAGACTTGAGAAAGGGTCACATTAAATTGGATGGAGGGAGTGAAAACCAGTGGGGGTACACAAAAAAGAATATGTGTCACATTGACCGGGAGAGAGGGAACATAAATTTGAGAAAGGGTTACATTAAATTGGATGGAGGGAGTGAAAAACTGGTCGGGGTACATAAAAAAGAGCATGTGTCTCATTCACGCGGAAAGAGGGCACATAGACTTGAGAAAGGGTAGCATTAAATTGGGTGGAGGGAGTGAAAAACCAGTGGGGGCACACAAAAAAGAATATGTGTCACATTGACCGGGAGAGGGGGCACATAGATATGCGAAAGGGTCATATTAAATTGGCTGGAGGGAGTGAAAAACCAGTCGGGGTACATATAAAAAAATGTGGGTCACATTGACTCGGGAGAGAAGGCACATAGATTTACGGAAGGGTTACATTGATTTATCGGTATTTACTAAATAGGAGTGGTATATTGAAAAAATTTATATTTCTCATTTGTTTCTCACTAATTTTTTTAGCAAGTTGTTCTCAAGTAGTTGGTATGCATAACAAAGGATTAGAGAAATCTATTAATTCTGCTTTGGAGAAAGAAAACGTGACGGAATTAAATTTTATTTCTCTAACGGAATTCGATTGGGATAAAGCATACCTAATAACCCCTTACTCTGATCAACAAACCATAAATAAGCAACTGGGGGTTAAATTTAAAGATCCAGCTAATATGAATTATCGAGATGATATATATTTGCTTGTATTTCTTGATAACAATAAAGTAGTTCAGTATGTTGAAATACCAACTAAATATGGACAGCTGATGCTTGGAAGTAAAGATGGTTTTACGCCGTCAAATGCAATCATAAAGATACAAAAAAAATAGTAATTTACTAAATGTACTAAGATGTCTCTTAATATTTACTTAATATCAATAGAAAGATTGTGAAGTAATGCATTTAAAGTAACGGGTAGCGTTAATCAAAGGATTAACGTTTTTTTGTGAAATTTAGGAAGAATGTAGTCATTTTGCATTTTTTGTGGTGAGGCTTTGCTTCATGGATGGATAATGAGAAAGGCTACTTAAAGAATACCATTTTAATTCGAAGAAATGGGTCTTTAATACTACTGAAGTTTTCTTAGTCCGTATAACTAGGATTCCAAGCATTATCGTACACACTCTATGAATTGTGAGTATATTACTAAAATTGAAAATGAGATTTTAGACTTATTTACAGTTCATTTATATTGGGTTAATTTGGAAAAGTGGAAAAATTTTATTTTGGTGAAAAAAGCAAATTATCCCCAAAGTTGGAATATTCATAAAAGCGTAGTTCCCCTGCCAATTTAAAATTAATTAGGATATTTTTGAAAGGGAAGGAAGGTAAATGAATTTGAAAAAAGCAGGTAGTACAAAATTTAAAAAAACACTGATATCTTTCGTATCATTGGTTGTGCTTTCAGTTTTCACCCTATCTAGCGCTTCTGCTTCAGTAATTGGAAATGACTATCCTTACAAGGGTAAAAGTGGAGTCGATCCATGGGGATTCTATAAGGGAGAGTGTACCTCATTTGTTGCTTGGCGAATGAATCATTTGGGTGCAAAATTCTCTAATAACATGAAAGGCGGCCATTTCGATAACGCAAAATATTGGGCAGGCAATGCAAAAAGAATCGGTTTTAAAGTTGATCACAAACCGAATGTTGGGGCGATTGCCCAATTCACCGGAGGAAAGTATGGTCATGTTGCTTATGTAGCAGAAGTAAAAAATAATGGAAAAACAATTAAGATAGAAGAATATAACCATGTATACAGGCATGGCTACAGTGTCCGGACGATTTCGGTATCCAGCGTTAGTAACTTTATTCACGTTCCTCTATCAAACACTAAGCCTACTAAGGCACCACCATTCCCAGGCACTCAGTACTTTAAGCCTGGCGCAAATAACAAATATGTCACAATGCTTGGTCAACAACTTGTAAAAAAAGGATATGGCAAATACTATAAGTCTGGTCCTGGTCCTAAGTGGAGTGATGCAGACCGACAAGCAGTTGCAGCATTCCAGAGAGCACAAGGTTGGACCGGTAAGGATGCAGATGGTTATCCTGGGCCTGAGACTTGGAAAAGGCTTTTTAAATAATGATGTTGTTGCACTAGGTTAAAAACTCCTTTCAAATTATTTGGAAGGAGTTTTTTTATTTAAGGAAAATTGCAACCCCAATGGACTGTTTCTCATTTATTGTTTATAAAAAAAGCCGGCTCAAGCCACAGTTTAGATACTTTCTAAGTCCGTTTTGATTTAATTCATTTTAGGGTTAAAGTCACAGCAGTCCTGACACCATATGTATTTTTGATAAAAAATTCTCCAATTTGTAATTTATATTACGGTGGTGGATAAGTAATTAAGTATATAATAGAGACACAATCACTTTTGGAGGAATCAATCATGGAGCCTCGGTTACAAACACTTTATGAGCAAATTGGCGGGGAGACGATTGAAAGATTGGTAAAGTCATTCTATCCTAAGGTTTATGCCGATCCAGATTTAAGTCCTATATTTCAAGGGGATATGAATGAAATAATGCGAAAGCAAAGGATGTTTTTGACACAGTTCACAGGCGGCCCTACATTATACAGTCAGGAATTTGGTCCTCCTGCCATGAGGCAGCGTCATTTGCCGCATGAAATTACCCCAAAGCGCGCGCAGTGTTGGCTGAGATGCATGTGGGCCGCTTTTCAAGATGTAGGCTTAGATAAGCATCCTACTGGTCTATTTTTCTTTGATAGATTGAAACAAGTTGCCGCCATTTTGGTTAATTCAACGGATACTGATGCTTGAGAGGGGGAGCGTTTTAAAAGGCTTCTCTTATTTTTGTTTTCTTATTCCATGCTCCCAAAAATAGATGTTGGAAAGGAGGAACCCGTTTTGTTCACATTATATAAAATACTTGTTTTTATACATATTTTTTCTGCCATACTTGGTATGGGACCTGGGTTTATTTTAAGCAGACTTGTAAAATCTGCTAGGAATATGACTGAACTAAGGCATGCATATGCGATAAAACATAATCTGCATATTTTTGTTATGATAGGTGGTACTTCTCTGCTCATAACAGGGTTATTAATGGGTGCGATCAATCCTTCACTTTTCCAAGCGGGATGGTATTGGACTAGTTTAATTCTTTTTTTTATTGCGCTTGCAATGGGACCAATTGTTTTAAAACCGAAGTCAAAGCCTATTAAAAGTCTATTAGAAAAAACAAGCGGTGAAGAAATTCCAAAGGAATATTATCCGTTATCGAAGGTTCTTTTTTCACTTGAACGTCTTATCAATATTCTCTTTTTAGTGATTATTGCATTGATGATATTGAAGCCATTTTAAAGGTAAGAATCGCCTTTTTTGTTGATATACGCGGAATAATTGCGTAGTTGAATTTTTATCCCCTAGAGGACGCTTATATAACCTTTGCACAAAGGGAGGAGCTTAGAAAATGGGGAAATCTTCATCAGCATTGGCTCATATGGCGGAAGAAAGACAACAGCTTAGTATGAAATTTAGTGTATGAAATAAACGTGGAGGCAAGAAATGTTTTCTTTGCCTCCACGTTACTATTATAAGGACTGAAGAATATTTTTTTGTATCGTTCTAATAACATCCCCGCGACTAATGACACCAACAACTTTATGATCATTATTAATAACCGGGATTTTTTTGAAGTGGTGTTTTGCTAAAAGATTTAAGACAGTTTCTATCTCATCATTTTCTTTTACAGTAATTAGCCCCTGTTTTTTGGCTAGCTTAAAAAGTGGTTCATCCTTTAGGTTAGCAAGAATATTTTCTAATTTTCCTTTTTCTAATGTATAAGTCATAAGGTTATAAAAATCGTATACAACGGTATCCTTTGGCTTAATACTTCTCAAAACATCACCGTCACTAATCATACCAACTAATTTTCCATCTAAATCAACAACTGGAACTCCGCCGATTTTATATTTAACCAACGTATTTAACAGGTGTTTAATGCTATCGTCCTTCCTGACGGTAATGACATCATGAATCATAAAGTCTTTAACCTTCATTTTGTGGACCTTCTTTCAACATTATGTTAGTAATAAGTCTTTACAGTTTAATTATAAATCTTTAGAGCAATTTTCACACTTATTTATCTCCTACAATATGTACGTCAAGATTAATTGGTTCTGATAAAAACTCCTTTGAAGCTTGTATAAAGTGAACAAAATGTTCACTGTTCTTATGGCTTTCTACCGCTTCTTTATTCCTCCATTTTTCTAAGGTAAGAAATGTATTTGGCTCATCAGTTGCTTCAAATAGACGATATTCAAGATTGCCTTCTTCTGCTTTTGACTGCTCTACAGCTCGTCCTGCCTCTTCCAAAAAGGCAGCCCTGTATTTCGGTTTTATTTTTAAAAAACCATGAATGATAATCATTGAAAATTTCCTCCTTATGACATCTATTTTGTCTTTACATTTTCCTTAACGGGGAAAATATATTCGAAAAGATACTTTAGATTACACTAAGAGGAACTGCTTCCGGATATAACTCATCACATAAAAGTTCCGCACCCAAATTTGGTGCGGAATTATATTTGTTAAAATAAGAAGCCTGATGTACGTCTTCTACTAGAACGTCTACTGCTAGAACGTCTTCTACTAGAACGTCTTCTACTAGAACGTCTTCTACTAGAACGTCTACTGCTGGAACGTCTTCTACTAGAGCGTCTACTGCTAGAGCGTCTACTGCTAGAACGCCTACTGCTAGAGCGTCTTCTACTAGAACGCCTACTGCTAGAGCGTCTTCTACTAGAACGCCTACTGCTGGAACGTCTACTGCTAGAACTGCTGCTGCTGGAACGTCTTCTACTAGAACGTCTTGAAGAGCTTCTCCTGCGACGCCTTGAAGTAGGTCCAGCAAACATTTCGTTATTACCTTCTGGGAATTCAGTCATGAACTTTGTTAATTCTGGATCAAGGTTACTATATACTTCTTGAATCTCTTCTTGGTTTAGCATTTCCACCTGTATACCCCTTTCTTTGCATTGTTAATTTGATACCTTCGTTTGGTCCGAATGCTGAAGGTACTTGTCATTCAATAAATGAATGGAGTGAACACTACATGTTATGCTATGAGATTAATCATGGTTTTAGGCATTCATAACTTATTTTTAAAAATTCCGCTCTAGTACAAGTTTTAAGTGGAAAAAGTAAAATCAGAAGAAGTAAGAAATTATTTTTAGGAAGGGGCGAAGACATAAGGGAAGAGAAGGAACGTTATATTAGTAAAAACAAAAACATCCCCTTATACAGAGAATTTGTTCTGTAAAGGGAATGTTTTTTTATTTATTCGTATTATTCTTCTGTAGAATCCTGATTTTCGGAAACGAAATCTTTATCTTCTATGTTTGTCAATGTTTTATTGTCAGTAGCTTCATCATTATCATCGGAAACAACACCGGCTTGATCAGAATCATTTTTGTCTTCGTAAACTACTCCGGCACGCTCAGCGTCATCATTGTCTTCATCAACAATACGGGATTGCTCATCATTTTTGTCTTCGGAAACAACACCGGATTGCTCATCATCCTTGTCTTCAGAAACAACACCGGTTTGCTTATCATCCTTGTCTTTGGAAACAACACCTGTGTGGTCAGAATCCTCTTTGTCTTCAGAAACAAGATCAGATTGTTCATCATCCTTATCTTCAGAAACAACACCTTTTACGTTCTCGTCGGAAACTACGGTTTTATCGTCATTGCTGTTTTTGTCTTCAGATTTGCTATCCGTTTTTTGATCTTCTGATACTTCAGAGGAATGATCCATTTCTTCATCGGTTGCAAGAACTGCAGAGTTAGGTGCTGCGTGTAATTTTGCGTTTTCACTAGCATGCTCAGCTGCTTGAGAGTGGATTTTATTTGCATGAGATTTGTTTTCTTTATGCTTTGTTTTAGACTCCACTTCCTTAGTCTTTTGAGCTTTATCCGCATCTCTATGGTGTTTTGCAGTTTCCATGACAGTGTTGTCTGTAGGAGAATCCTGTTGAGCACCTTGTCCAGATTTAGCTTGTTCCACGGCATGAACAGCCGAATTAGCTGCTGCATGCAATTTTGCCATTTCGCTTGCATGTTCAGCTGCTTGAGAGTGAATTTTATTAGCAATAGATTTATTTTCTTTTACTAAAGGTTTTTCACTGCGCTCCTTCATTGCCTTAGGATGTTCTGCATGATGATGTTTCTTCGGTTTATCTATTTTTACTACATCCACATCTACTTTAGCTTTCACTTTTGCATGATGTGCAAAACCTTTTTCATGTAAAGAAATGGCTGCTTCCCTTTTTACATGGTGGTTATCATGTTTGCTGAAGCCTGCTGCTTCACTATTATGTCCTCCGATCAATACACCGATAGATAAAGCTCCAGCTAATGCCATTGATTTAATTACAGTTGAACTTTTAATATTTACTTTCATTTTTATTTCGCTCCTTTTTTATGCTTTACTGTTATTTTTACTTATCCATTCAGTATGCTTATAAAAAAGGAACTATTTAGGCGGCTGGACTGGCGGAGCATTTGTCCATTGGTTACATAACTCATGTGAGCGGGAAATAAATAACCGATCAAAGCTAGGCAATTTATAATGTCCCCATTCAAACCATCCTGCAATACTCATTGTGCTGGTCCCTATATTATACCTGTCATTAGAGCCGCCAGTTGAATTATTGCCTCCAAGTGTTGTTGTGGTAATAATCTGAATATCTTGAGGCAGTTTTTTAACTGGGACAGGTGAATCTTTTTTAGGTTTGGAAACCAAATTACTTGAATCAGAGATTCTTGTGGATAGGGACTTTTTAGCCTTCACTGTTTTCCTAATACTTGAAACAGAATCAGGTTTCTTTATTATCGTGACCTGTTTTTCCATATGTGGTTTCAAGTTAGGAACAGACTTTTTCTTTACATCCATTTCTGGTTTTTCTGTCTTGACCCGATGAATCATTCCGGAAACAGATGAATTTTTATTTTTATTAGTCTTGAAATGTCCCTTTTTAAGACCTGGATTTTTCTGTTTTTGCTTATCTTTGGCATGGATGATGTTTCTAGCATGCCCGTTTTTTAATCCGTTGACTGCCTTTTTAGCGACATTTGGTAAAGATTTATGGACCAGGTTAACCTGGTGATGATCCTTTTTTTGCTTTTTCTTGAGATGTTCTTTGGAACTGTTTAGGTTATTCCCAAATCCATTACCCTTAAGACTGGATACGACCGGAATCGTCTTTTTGTCATTAGAAGCAGGGGCATGATCATTTTTGTCCGCCAGTACAACACTGGGGAAACATAGGGCCGCACCAATAATTAAACCTTTTAATACAAATCTCGGGAAGTGCATCCTTTCACCTCCTTTCAGAGAATCTAGACTGAAACTACTCTTCATTAGGATTTCTTACGAAAGACAATAATCTTTATGGAATGCTTTTATAAAGAATTACTAAAAAGCTTGTCACTTTTTGTCCGTTTTCAATATAAATAGATCTATTTACCTGTATTTTGATAAGAAAATGACATTTTAATAGATATATTGTTATTTTTGTTAAAATAAAAAAAAGGACCCTAAGATCCTTTTTGAAATTCATTTATCTTTTTGATCGGATTTACCTGGAAGCTCAAAAAGAAACCGTTTAAATGTTATTAAGAAGAGGAAAGGATATATGAAAGGTGGTTCCTTTATTCAATTCACTTTCCACCATAATGGTTCCACGATGATTTTCAATAATTTTATAGCTGACCATTAACCCTAACCCATTTCCATTTTCCTTTAATGTGTAGAAGGGTTCTCCTATTTTAACGACTTGTTCAGGTAACATCCCAATTCCGTTATCTTGTATGGAAATCATTACATTTTCCTCGTCCAATGAGCTGGAGATCTTAATTTTGCCCCCATTAGGTAATGCATCAATAGCGTTTTTAAGCATATTCAGAAATACTTGAGCTAATTGATTTCTTTCTCCGTAGATGAGAATGTCGTTATCGTGATATGCTTCGGTAATTTCAACATTTTTCATAGCGGCTTCCGCGTTGAGTAAATGAACGACATTCCTTATGATATCGACTAGGTTGCAATTATTAAATTCAACAGTATGCGGTTTCGCGAACACCATGAATTCGTTCACAATAAAATTAATGCGGTCAATTTCCTCTAATATCGTTTTAGAATAAAGATATTTCTTCTCATCTGAAAAATGGTCAAGAATTTGAACAAAACCGCGAATGGTAGTGAGAGGATTGCGGATTTCATGTGCAATCCCAGCTGCCAGTTCACCAACCAACGATAACTTCTCGGTCTTGCGAAGCATTTCTTCGGTATTTTTTTGCTCAGTAATATCATGTTGAATGGAAAAATGCTGAAACGTGTTCCCGTTGCGATCTTTAAACGGCACTATAGTGCAATCAACCCAATAAAGACTGCCATCTTTTGCTTTGTTACAAATTTCTCCTTTCCAAACCTTGCCTTGTTTTATATATTCTCGTATTTCTTGAAAAAATTCTTCCGTGTGATAGCCGGAGTTTAAAAGATTGTGATGGTTTTGCCCTATTAGTTCTTCTTCCTTGTATTTCGTTATGTCGCAAAATTTTTGATTAGCATATTTAATAGCATCCTCCTTATCCGTAATAACAAGGATCGTTGCCTCTTTCAATGCATTTTTTAGATCATTTAGTTCACGCAAAGTGATATTTTCTTCTGCCAAACATGAGGCATATTGACGCAATTCTTTTATGATGAGCGGATTCATTTGGTTTGAAAAAATAGTAGATGCTTGCTGTATAAAAGAATCTATTTTTTTCATTACTTGAAATAGAACCTGTGGAGAGATGCTGCAGTTGTTTATCTCTTCTTCTAAAAAGTCCATAATCACCGATTTATAATGATGGCTCGGAAAAAGATATTGCTTTTGAAGTCGTGTATGAAATATGTACGTTTTTTCTAGTAACAATCTTGCCCATTTATTCATCATGAAATGAGTGGATTCTATATTCTGGGAAAGAGAATTACCAAGACAATGAAAAAACACTTCTTGGATAGATGTAAGATTTTGGAGTAAATGAAAATGTGGATCATTGCTTTGTTTTTCCTGTAGATTTTTCGCTAATAGGTGGCAATGATCCATTAACTTTTGACCAATCCGTTTCAATTCCTTATCCATACCCTCCACCTCTTTCAACAATAGTCTCTTTGTACCATTAAATTTTGACAACAAACCACAAAATCCCTTTTTTTTGTGCCTGTTACCACAAATGGATGTTAAGGGTGTCAGGGACCACTTGTGTACAAATTATACGATGGACGCGCAACACTGTTTAATTGCTTTACATATTGAATTCTGCGGGATATGATAAGTACAAAGAATAAAAGTTTTAAAGACTACTAGGGGTGCCCTAATTTGGGCTGAGAGAAAAACAGGAAGTTTTTTAACCCTTTGGACCTGATCTGGTTAATACCAGCGGAGGAAAGTAGTGGAGTGAAAAATGTTTTTTCTCTTACTAATGATGCCAGGTCCTAAAGAAGGAGCTGGCTTTTTTGTATTTCCCCCAGGAACACGACCCAGAATATGACTTTGAGGAGGATGAAAAATGGATAAGGTATTAATTGGAGACATTTTACACAATGTGAGGAAGGAAAATCCGCTTGTTCATAATATTACGAATGTGGTAGTGACAAATTTTACGGCCAACGGACTTTTGGCATTAGGGGCGTCTCCTGTAATGGCATATGCTCCTGAAGAGGTGGGGGACATGGCTAAGATTGCCGGTGCGCTAGTTTTAAATATGGGAACGTTAAATTCAGAAACGGTAGAATCGATGATTATTGCAGGAAAGTCCGCTAATGCCCACGGGGTTCCGGTCATTTTTGATCCGGTTGGAGCAGGCGCAACACCGTATCGAACCGAGATGGCAGGTAGGATTATGAGAGAAGTAAAGATTTCCATTATAAGAGGAAATGCAGGGGAGATTGCTAATATCGCAGGTTTTCAGGCAGAGGTGAAGGGAGTAGATGCAGGGAATGTCCAAGGAAATCAAATAGATCTTGCTATCACCGCTGCTCGTAAACTGCAAACGATTATCGTAGTAACTGGAAAAGAGGATGTAATTACGGATGGTACCACAACCTTTGTGGGTCGAAACGGTCATCCGATATTAACGAAAGTAACAGGCACAGGTTGTTTGTTAACTTCTGTAATTGGTGCTTTTGCTGCTGTTGAAAAAAATCTATTGGCTGCAGCTGCCTCTGCCGTTACAGCATATGGAATTGCTGCTGAATTGGCAGCAGAAAGAACAGCTTCCAAAGGACCGGGAAGCTTTCAAATGGAGTTTCTAGATCAGCTTGCATCTGTTTCAGGTCAACATGTAATCGAAAAAGCTTTCATTGAACAAAGAGAAGGGTAGGTGCCGGAAAATGAGAAAAGCATTAACAATAGCAGGCTCCGATAGTGGTGGAGGAGCAGGTATTCAGGCGGATTTAAAAACGTTCCAAGAGCTTGAGGTATATGGAATGTCAGCCATCACAGCAATAACCGCCCAAAATACATTAGGAGTTCAAGCAGTTTATCCCTTATCGGTGGAGGCGGTAGTAGAGCAAATTCGTTCCATAGCAGATGATATTGGGGTGGATGCCCTAAAGACAGGAATGCTGTTCAACGCTGATATAATCCAAGCGGTTTCTGAGCAAATCATCTTAAATAACTGGAAAAATATCGTTATAGACCCTGTGATGATTGCGAAAGGAGGAGCCTCTCTATTGCAGCAAGAAGCAGTATCCGCATTGAAAAAGAAGCTTATCCCGTTATCATTGATTATCACTCCGAATATTCCGGAAGCGGAAGTGATTATTGATATGGAAATAAAATCAATAAAAGATAAAGAAGAAGCAGCGAAAAGATTCATTGAATTAGGTGTAAAAAATGTTGTTATTAAAGGCGGACATGACACGGATCCGTTAGAGACAATGGATCTTTTTTACGATGGATATGAATTTGCTTATTTAAAGTCAAAAAGAATCAATACGGAAAACACTCATGGAACCGGTTGTACCTTTTCGGCAGCTATTACCGCAGAACTTGCCAAAGGCAAAAAGGTGTATGATGCGGTTGTAACTGCAAAAGATTTTATCCAAGCGGCAATTGAAGAAAATATTCCACTTGGAAACGGACATGGTCCAACGAATCATTGGGCATATAAAAAAAGGAGCAGTTTGATAAAATGACGAGAATCGATTCGGATAGTTTAAGAGATATATTAAAATTATATTTTATTATGGGCAGTACAAATTGCTATAAAAGTCCTGCAAGTGTACTGAAGGATGCTATTGCTGGCGGGATCACCTTATTTCAATTTCGCGAAAAAGGAATAGACGCTTTAACGGGCGACGCGAAATTTGCACTTGCCGAGGAGCTACAGACCATCTGCAAAGAACATGGGATCCCATTTATTGTGAATGATGATATTGACTTAGCCATTTCCTTAGAGGCTGACGGGGTACATATTGGCCAAGAGGATGCACCGGTGGATGAGGTTCGTAAAAGGATTGGAGATAAAATTCTAGGAGTTTCCGTTCATACGATGGAAGAAGCATTGACATCAATGGAAGCTGGTGCAGATTATTTTGGTGTCGGCCCGATTTTTCCTACTAAAACAAAGGAAGATGCGAAACCAGTCCAAGGCGTTCAGCATATTCAACATTTCCGGGAAAAAGGTATCACTATTCCTATGGTAGGAATCGGCGGTATTACAATGGAAAACGCACTTAAAGTTATGAAAGCAGGTGCAGATGGGGTTTCTGTCATCACCGCGATCAGCCAGGCCACCGATATTACCAAGGCAGCACAGAGGTTAAGAAAACAAGTAGAGTACTAGAGAGCGGGTACCCCTGCTCTTT
This sequence comes from Margalitia sp. FSL K6-0131, assembly GCF_038008735.1. NCBI lineage: Bacteria > Bacillati > Bacillota > Bacilli > Caryophanales > Bacillaceae > Heyndrickxia > Margalitia sp. FSL K6-0131. Next base: position 4,257,428 of record NZ_JBBOZS010000001.1, on the reverse strand, counting down.
TTTGCTATAATAAAGGAAAAGAAGTTGGTGAAGGGGGAGAGATTCTTGGAGTACAAATATACCATTTGCTTTATCAAAAAAGGAGAGCAAATTCTTATGCTCAACCGCATTAAATCACCCTGGATGGGGATATGGAACGGTGTCGGCGGGAAGATTGAGAAAGGCGAAGAACCGAAAGAGAGTGTTTTAAGGGAAATAATGGAGGAAACAGGTATTCCGTTAAGTGATGTTGAATACAAAGGAGTTGTCACTTGGATTGTAGATGGTTCGATAACCGGGGGGATGCATGCATTTCTGGCGGAAGTTCCGAAAGATTTTGAGTACCATACTCCGATTAGTACGGATGAAGGTATACTTGATTGGAAGAAAATATCGTGGATTCTGCACCCAGATAATCTGGGTATGGCAAATTTAAAATATTTTTTACTGAAAATGTTAGAGGATTCGAATACATATAATCATAAATTTGTATATGAAAATGGGAATGTCGCGGATTATTCGGCTGAACCAATGGAGGAATTTGTAAACGTCTAAAGATAAAATAAAAAGCGGAGATTTACTCCGCTTCTGCTATTTTCCTCGCTGTGTTTTTCCCATTCATGATGCAATCGGCAATTCCTACCCCATAGTAAGAACAACCTGCAAGGATGATATTAGGGTACTCAGCGGCTAATTTGCCATTTAATGCCTCGATGGTTTTGCGATGGTTTAAATGATATTTCGGCATTTTATCCAGCCATTTGGTTACCTCGACACTAATCGGTTTTCCTGTAATCCCTAGACTTTTCTCCACATCCTTCAGTGCAACCTGAACCAAATCTTCCTCGCTAAGGGTGCTGATATGTTCAAACACTTCCGGATTCGTATTTTTATAAAATAGTCTCAACAATAAGTTGTGATTTTTAGAAGTGTGTTCCCACTTCCGACTTGTCCAAGTACAGGCATTGCAGGTTAAATCACTGTTTTCCGGAACGATAAAACCAGTCCCGTCAGCAGGGAGCTTTTCATCCGGAATATCAAATCCTAAATAAACACTTATTAGGGAAGAACTTATTAGCTCATCAAAAATTGAATTTAATTCCTCATTTTTTAAAAGAGATTGGGCCACCGAATGCGGCGTACTTAATACTACATAATCAGCTTCTATTTGTTCATGATTGGAAAATTGTATAAAGTATTGTTCTTGATCTCTTACAACCGCAGTTGTCGGTACCCCTTTTAAAATTTCCACATCCGTTAGTTCTGATTCCATTTTGTCAATTAATGTGGAAAGCCCATTTTTGAACGATACAAATTTCTTATTGTCCGATGATTGAAATCTTGCTTTATTTTCTGAGAGCCCACGAATAATGCTGCCGTATTGATTTTTATAGTCAAGAAGATATGGCAGGGTAGTCGCAATTGTCAGCTCATTTAATTTACCAGAATATACGCCGGATAAAACGGGGGCAATTTGATTTTCAACCATTTCTTTTCCTAAGAAGCTTTCAAGAAACAAACCGATAGAGCTATCTTTCGTAAAAGTTGTGTTTTCCGTTGTAAAATCCTTTAAAGCCTCATTTTTCCCATCTTCGGAGATCAATTCACTGCTGAACAATGCTTCCTTGCTCATTGGAATTCCAAAAACAGTATCATCCGGAATCGGTTTTAATTCATTATGATGATAGATATAAGATTTTCCAGTAGAGTTATGAACGATTTCATCGTGCAGATCTAGTTCATCCAGTAAAGCAGCTGCTCCTTCTTTACGGGCAACAATAGAATCTGCGCCGGTCTCCATAATGAATTCACCATTTTTTATGGACCTGATTTTTCCACCTAATGTGGAATTTGCTTCTATCAATGTTAATTTCATATCTAATTGTAAGGATCTTTTTAATTGTTGCAGATAGTACATGGTGGAAAGTCCGGTGATTCCACCGCCAATGACAACGACTTTTTTCAAGTTGTTCACTCCTCGAATGCTACAAACCTATAAATACTTTTTTATTTAAAAAATTATTTAATCGATCTAGTCTCTGTCTAGCTCCAGCGCCTATCGGCTAGCGGATTTCTCCGTCTCCTCCCTACGATAAGTCAACATCAGCTCGTGGACTACCTCACTGTGTTTCCTTTATCTCAGTCGAAGACTACGAAATCCGTACGCCGATGAGCAAGGCGCTTACGCTTTTCTTAATTATAGTCCACTTTTAGCGCTTTTCCAAAATGTGAATTTGTACACAATGTGAAATATCATCTTTTCAGGTTAAATGCAGGAATTCATACTTCATTTGCAAAATATATAAACTAATAGTTTTGGTGACAAAGGAGGAGACCTCATGCCTATCTTTTTTAATAAGCACTCAAAAGAATTTCATTTGCAAGGAAAGGATAATAGCTATATTTTTACGATTTTAAAAAATAACCAGCTAGGGTCTTTGTATTATGGGAAAAGAGTTAGGCAGCGTGAGTCGTTTGAACATTTATTGCGAATGGAAAAACGAGGGATGACTGCCTATGTTTTTGAAGGGGATTCCACTTTTTCATTAGACATCGTTAAGCAGGAATATCCTGCATATGGAACTACTGATTTCCGAGAACCTGCTTATCAAATCCTTCAGGAGGATGGAAGCAGGATAACTAATTTTGAATATAGGTCCCATAAAATATATGAAGGCAAGCCGAAGCTTAAAGGACTTCCCGCAACCTATGTTAACAAGGATGAAGAAGCGGCAACATTAGAAATTACTCTTTACGATGAGCTGATCCACGTAGAATTGAAATTACTCTATACCGTTTTTGAACATTTGAATGTGATTACACGAAGTGCAGCTTTTATCAATCATGGAAATGAAAACATCCATATTACAAGAGCGATGAGTGCCAGTGTTGATCTTTTTGATGCCGATTTTGAGATGATCCAGTTGTCAGGTGCTTGGGCGAGGGAAAGGCATGTGTTTAGGAGAAGACTTGCTCCCGGTATTCAGAGTATTTCCAGTACAAGGGGGACAAGCAGTGCACAGCAGAATCCTTTCCTTGCTTTAAAAAGAATGGATGCAAATGAATTTCAGGGGGAAGTTTTTGGATTCAGCCTAGTGTATAGTGGGAATTTCCTTGCCCAGGTTGAAGTGGACTCCTACGATGTGACTAGAGTAACGATGGGAATTAATCCGTTTGATTTTGGATGGCTTTTAAAAAAAGGTGAGTGTTTTCAAACACCAGAGGTCGTTATGGTTTATTCGGATCAAGGACTAAATGGGATGAGTCAAACTTACCACCAATTGTACCGAAAAAATCTTGTAAGAGGTGTCTGGAGAGATAAAGTAAGACCAGTATTAATCAATAATTGGGAAGCAACGTATTTCAAGTTTAATGAGGAAAAAATTTTAGATATTGCAAAAACCGCGAAAAAACTTGGAATCGAGCTGTTTGTTCTGGATGATGGCTGGTTTGGAAAAAGAAATAATGATAAAACTTCCCTTGGAGACTGGTTTGTAAATAAGGAGAAGCTCCCGAATGGAATAAGCGGATTAGCCAAAAAAATAAAGAAACTTGGAATGGATTTTGGCCTATGGTTCGAGCCTGAAATGGTTTCAAAGGAAAGCCAGCTATATCATCAGCATCCTGATTGGTTAATCCATGTACCAAATCGTCGGCTTTCCCATGGAAGAAACCAATTTGTTCTCGATTTTTCAAGGAGTGATGTGGTAGATCACCTTTACAATGCCATGTCGAAAATTTTAAGAGAAGCGCGGGTATCCTATGTGAAATGGGATATGAACAGAAATATGACGGAAATTGGTTCGGCTGTGCTGCCTGCGGAAAGAAGCATGGAGGTTGCACATCGTTATATTTTAGGAGTCTATGATTTATATGAAAGACTGATAAATGAATTTCCGCATATACTATTCGAATCCTGCGCCAGCGGGGGTGCCCGATTTGATCCGGGGATGCTTTATTATGCACCGCAAACATGGACAAGTGATGATACCGATGCTATTGAAAGGCTGAAAATTCAATATGGAACATCATTTGTTTATCCTCTAAGCAGCATGGGGGCACATGTTTCTGCGGTTCCAAATCATCAGGTGCATCGTTACACGAGTCTTAAGACAAGGGCAGACGTTGCTTACTTTGGAGTTTTTGGATATGAATTAGACATCACCAAATTATCACATGAGGAAAAAGAAGAAATCAAAAAGCAAGTAGCTTTTTATAAAGGAAATCGCGAGCTCTTGTTAAACGGAACTTTCTATCGATTAATAAGTCCATTTGAAGGTGATGGAAATGTAACAAGCTGGATGGTGGTTTCTGAAGATAAGAAAGAGGCGATTGCTGCATATTATCAAGTTCTAAACCAACCCAATTCTGGATTTAAAAGAATCTATTTTGAGGGATTAGATAAGGATCTGGAGTATCGAATTGAAGGTTTGCCAAGAACTTATTATGGAGACGAGTTAATGTATATTGGATTGGATATTGAAAAGAAGAATGCAAGGAAAGAGGAGTTATTAGACTTTCAATCTTGGATTTATAAAATAAAGGCTGTTCATTAAATTTTTTTACTGGTATACCCAGATGTAGGACATTTTTCTTGGTAAGCAGTTGGGATTTGTCCTTCATAATGCAGATGAAGGACATTTCTCTTGGTAAGCAGTCGGGATTTGTCCTTCATAATGCAGATGAAGGACATTTCTCTTGGTAAGTCGTCGGGATTTGTCCTTCATAATGCAGATGAAGGACATTTCTCTTGGTAAGTGGGCGGGAAATGTCGTTCATAATGCGGATGAAGGACATTTCTCTTGGTAAGTCGGTGGAAAATGTCCTTCATACCCCAGATGAAGGGTGTTTTCTATTTATTCTTAAACGGGCATGGTTTGTCTTTCATCCTTAATGCTCAAAAGACCAACTTAGAGAAAAATCCGGATCCCACTGGTCTTTACATGTATAAATATCTTATTACTAGAATCCAAGGTGACATCCAATGCCTTCCTTAGATATTTATTGCAATAATGAAAACGCTATCTTATAATTATTAGAAATATTCTGTTTATTACATAGAGGAGGTCTTTCGCATGGATGTCACCGGAATTCAGCAAGTCGTCTCAAATAGTAAACTCGTATTTCCGAAAAAGGAGAAAGAACAGTCAACGGCACTTGGAAGTTCTAAAGCTTTTGAAGAACTATTAAAGCAATCTCAAGAAAATCCTGTGCAGTTTTGGGATAAGGTTGCGAAGGAGTTAATGTGGTATGAGCCATGGGAGGAGACGATTACCGGTGAGCTGCCCGATTTTCGCTTTTTTAAGGGTGGAATAAGTAATCCTTGTTATAATCTGCTTGATAGACATATAGAAAACGGTGCTGCAAACCGGACAGCCCTTATTTGGGAAGGGGAAAACGGTGACACGAAATTTTTTACCTATCAAATGCTTCTAGCAGAAGTGAACCGTTTCGCAAATACTTTAAAAACTTTTGGTGTTGGCAAAGGAGATGCTGTTGCTGTCTATCTTCCAAATTTAGCAGAGGCATTTATTGCCATTCTTGCTTGTTTCCGCATTGGAGCTGTATATAATGCCATTTTCTCCGGATTTTCGGAGAAGTCATTGAAGGATCGACTTGTTCATTTTAAACCGAAAGTGATTGTTACAGCTGATGCGGGCCTTAGGCGCGGAAAACAGATTCCTTTGAAAGAAAAGGTTGATAATGTCATAGCTGATATGAGCTACGTTAATGCGGTGATTGTCGTGGATCGCTTAGGAACCGAGCAAAAGATGGTGCCGGGCAGGGATTATTCGTGGCATGAAATAAGAAAAACGGCTAGCATCATTTGTGAACCGGAACATATTGAGGCGAATGAGCCAGGGATTGTCTTTTATACAAGTGGGACAACCGGCAAGCCAAAAGGTGTTGTCCACTCCGGAATGGCATTCGTCGTACAAAACTATATATACGCTAAATATCATATGGATCATCGCCACGATGATGTTTTCTGGTGTTCCGCAGATATCGGTTGGCTGACCATGCATATATGGGGGATTGCTGGTGCATTAGCTAATGGTGTTACGACTTTAGTATATGAAGGGGCGCCGGATTATCCGGAGCGGGATCGATTCTATCAAATTATCGATAAATATCGTGTCAATAAGTTGTTTACCGCACCGACAGCTCTAAGGATGCTGAAAAGTCTTGGAGAAAAGGCGATGGAGCCTTATCATCTTGAATGCCTCGATGTTATTTCCCTTGTTGGGGAACCTTTTGACCCAGAGACGTGGCAATGGACTCATGACGTGTTAGGAAAAGGGGATATTTGCGTCAATAATACATGGGGGCAAACCGAGACGGCGGGTTGTCCGTTGGCTGGAGCGGCATGGCTTACACCAATGAAGCCTGGATCCGCAGGGGTTCAATTCCTGGGGGCAGACGTTGATGTGGTGGATAATGACGGCAATTCTGTACCGCCTGGCGTTTTAGGTAATTTGGTTATTAAAAAACCATTTCCAATGTTATGCAGAACATTATGGAAGGAGCCCGAGCGCTACTATAATGCCTATTTTAGTCAAGTAGAAGGCTGTTATTTTGCCAGTGATCTTGCCTTGAAGGATGAGGACGGTTATTTTTGGGTGGTCGGACGTTCCGATGATGCTTTTAATGTTGCCGGACACCGATTAAGCACCATGGAAATGGAAAGTGCCGTTCTGGAATGCAAAGGCGTATCTGAAGTCGCTGTGATTGGTGTTCCTGATAAAATTAAAGGTGAGGTTCCTCTCGTATTTGTTAAATTGTCTGAAGGTGCTAATGGTAGTGATGAGTTAAAGAACCAAATTAGTGAGAGCATTGTTAGTAGCATTGGTCAAATAGCCAGACCTAAGCAGATTTTATTTACCGAGACATTACCGAAAACAGTCAGTGGAAAAATCATGCGTAGATTATTAAAAGAAATCATCTTAAAAGGCAGTGTAGCAGGGGATGTTACAGGTCTTGAAGATCCATCTACAGTAGAGCATATTAAGGAGCTTGTCGCTGCAAAGGTTACAAGAGAATAGAAAAAAAGGCTGTTATTATGAGAAAGCATAGTAACAGCCTTTTTTGCAGAAAGAATTCGGTAAACTGGCCGACTTCCTCCCCTCAAAATTTTTATCTAACTGCATCAAAATCGTTAATCTGCCATTTCCCTCTCACTTTAACAAAGGTTACATTTTGCTTAAAAGTTTCTACAATTTTATTATCAATCGGAACTGGAACGGTAAATTGATATAAGCGTACATCCTTTCGTTGATATATCAACTTTGCTTTTGCGTTCTTCCAATCTGCTAAACTGCCGCCATCGGCATCAGGCTGTGCCATTTTTCCTTTATATACTATAAAATGATACTTTTTAAATGCTTTATCAATGGCATTTAAAGTGAAAACTTCATTCATGTAATTCACAAGCTTGGTTTTCGTGTCGAATTCACTGCAAAAATATCGATAGTATTGGCCTTTATTTTGAAAAGATCTTGAAGAACAAAAGTAATTTTCCGCCTTAACATTGTGGCCCCCCATGACACTCCAAAAATGTTCCCGTGCACTAAGAGCAAGTTTCATTGCTTTAGAGCTTGTTAGATCCCCAGAGGTTGTTTGGGCTGATGCTCCAATACTGAAAGCAAATAATGCAATGGATGTTATGAACACCATAAATATTCTTTTCACTTTTTCTTCCCCCTTTTTATTTTTTCATTAAATAAAACGGTCCACTGATAGTAAAAGTTACAGTGGAAGCTATTTTTTTATAAAAGAAAAAACGCCATAAATCGTGACGTTTCTTCATTATTTCATTAAAGCTGTTTTGGCTATGTTTAATGCATCGTTTTCATTTAGTACAGCTAAATCAAAATGCAAATCATACGCTATTTTTTTCTCCGGAAGCATATAAAGAATATGAATTTCCTTTGCATTTTCTCCATTTGTTGTATCTCTTTGCAGAATAACGGAATAAGTTTTAAATGATAAATCCGCTATCTTCTTTTTCTGGATAATAGTACTTTGATTTGGCAGGAGACTTTCAATGGAATCACTAAACCCTAGCCCATCCAATCCCCCAATTAATTTTCCGTTTGTTTGAAAGGAGGTAGAATCCAGTCCATTTTGAATGCTCCAGCTTTTTGGCAAGGATAAAATAATATGATCCAATTCTAGTTTTTGCATCTCAGAATTACTCTGAGCTGGCTGTTTTCCTTTAGAAGTTGAGGTTGTAGCTTTTACAGCTGTCTCTTTTGTAAGTGGTTTCGCCACTTCTTTGTTAGAGCTTGAACAACCTGCAAGGGGTAAAAGTATTGTGAGCATTATAATCATTAATCTTTTTCTCATATTCCTATTCCTTTTCTATTTAAATTGTAAATCCATTTGATAAAGACTGAAATGATTGCCTGTCTCTTGTTGCGTATTCCGAGAAAAAACAATGCTTTTCCCATCTTTAGACCAATTTGGCTGCCAATCACTGTACAAACCACTGGAAACGTATTGAATAGGTGTTTTAGGCGGATTAGCTTTCACTTCTTTTCTCCACACGGCTAATTGTGCCTCATCTATTTTCCCTTTTGTCAGCTGGGAACGTTTATGTGTATTTACATGAATGGCCCAAATTTCTCTTAATGAGGTTTGAATGGTTGCAAGACTGTTAATTTTTTCTGTAATTTTGTCATATTTACTGTATACAATAAACTGCCCATCAGGGGACCAGCTTGATTCCATCCCATTTGTCAGTTTCTTTGCAGCCGATCCATCAACAGCAATCGTCCACACTTCATCGTTATTTTTTGTAAAAGAAAGCATTTTTCCATCAGGCGACCAGCTGGGATCTTTCCCATTTGTCAGTTTCTTTGCATTTGTCCCATCTTGATTAATGATCCAAATTTCTTGTTTTGAAATGTCAAAACCGTGTGGTGATCTCGGTTTGGTCACTGTTTTAGTAAAAGCAAGCTGTTTTCCATCAGGTGACCAAGCAGGTGTGTCATCATTTTCATTCCTATTGGATGGAATAATCACTTTTTGAATATTGGACCCATCCTTATGCATCTTCCAAATTCCAGCAGTTTCATTTTTATAACCGGAAAAAGCAATCATTGAATCGTCTGGTGACCAAGCAGGATCTCGCATATATAGAAATGAACCTATTGAGAATGCTTTTTTTTCATTTGTTTTTGGATTCCAAATCCAAATCTTTTCGTTATTACCAAAGCCGATAAGAGAATGGTTATGAATATAACTTGGATTTTCTACTTCATTTTGTCCTAGAGGAATTAATTCTTTAGTATTAACAACTGAAATTTCATTTGCACTTACAAAAGAATGAGAGAATTGCTGCCATACTATGCCAATAATCAATAAAAGCGTTGCTGCAAGCGGGAACCATCTGGATAATCCCCATTTATTCACTTTTTTCCTTAAGGGCATTGGCTGTTCGATTGATCTAATTTTTAAAGCTACACTTTCAATAAAATCATCAGAGGGCAACTCCACTTCCTGTAATCGCTTTATTTGATTTACCGTATCAAATAATTCATCCATATCTTCTTCATGATTATGTGAATAATTTTGAGTATTGTTAATCGCATCGATATATTCAGAAAGACTATCCGTTTTGCTGGAATAGCTCATTTACAATACCTCCAATCATCATTTTTAAGTTGGTTGCGAATAAATTCAATGGCGCGAAATTGATTTACCTTAATATAGGATTCGGTCTTTCCTAGTAATTCAGCGGTTTTTTTGATGGAATAGCCTTGTAGAATTCGATACTTAATGATCTGCTGTTGATCTTCATTTAATAAGGATAATGCATATCTTACCTCGTCTTTGTCTGATATAAGTTCCTCAGGACCCTTTTCATCACTTTCGAACATTATGTGGGGTTCCATTTGTGTAGTGATGGGGCGTTTTTGTTTATTTCTCCAGCGATCAATCATTAAATTTCGGGCAATTGTTTTCAATAAGGCAATCACCGTCACATCTTGATCCTTGTAACGATGTTCGGAACGTATTGCTTTCATAAATGTTTCCTGCGTTATATCCTCTGCTTCCTCTTTATTGTTAGTTCGATAATAAATATAGAGATAGATTTCCTTCCAATGTTCTCTCCAAATTGTCTCCCAGTTCAAATCAAACGAACCCCTTTTGTATCAAAATCAAATCCTTCTAATGTCTCTACATGTTAAACGATATGAAAAAGTAAAAGTTACATAACAATAAAGATTTTCATTACTAGTTATCCAAAACTGATTATTAGTCTTTTTTGTTGCCTTTTGTTACAGAAAATGGGGAAATTTTATAAAAAAACATGAATCGGATTCCTATATTTTTCAAATAAATAAATTATTGGAATACAAAGTAGGAATTTCCTTCACAAAATTGTTGCGAAATAATTAGATTTTTATGATAATATAAAACATGCTAGCGTAATAGTTTTCAGATTATTTAAATTAATTTTTATATTGAGGTGCAGCATGGAAAGACATAAACTTTTTAGAAGAAAATCGATTTCAGAGTTAATTGCTCATTCGGAAAAGCCAGGATCAACTTTAAAAAAATCTCTTGGGGCTTTCGACTTGACGATGCTTGGGGTTGGAGCAGTAGTCGGGGCAGGTATCTTTGTATTACCAGGCAAGGTTGCATCGGAATATACGGGACCTTCCATCATCATATCATTTATCATTGCCGGAATTGCATGTGCTTTAGCAGCACTTTGTTATTCGGAATTTGCTTCTTCCGTACCTGTCGCAGGCAGTGCATATACTTACAGCTATGCAGTGTTTGGTGAATTAATAGCATGGGTATTAGGATGGGCATTATTATTGGAATATGGACTTGCTTCAGCGTCCGTTGCGAGTGGTTGGTCCTCTTATTTGCAAGGTCTGCTTGCGGGCTTTAATATTCATTTGCCGCATGCTTTATCAGGTGCTTTTAATCCCGCAAAAGGGACATTCATTGATTTGCCAGCAGTTCTCATTGTACTCATTATTGCTTTTCTCTTAACTTGGGGAATCCGTGAATCAGCAAAGGTAAATGCTGTAATGGTTCTTGTTAAAATTGCGGTCGTTGTTTTATTTATTGTCGTTGGTATTTGGTATGTGAAGCCGGTAAACTGGACACCTTTTGCTCCATTTGGCTTTCACGGAATTGTAACAGGAGCAGCTACCGTATTTTTTGCCTATATTGGATTTGATGCAGTATCGACTGCGGCTGAGGAAGTCAAAAATCCAAAGCGAAATATGCCAATTGGAATTATTGCGTCACTTTTAATTTGTACTCTGCTTTACATTATTCTTTCTAGTGTACTAACTGGTATTGTACCTTACACTAAATTACTTGGTGTTGGAAACCCGGTAGCGTTTGGCTTGGAGTTTATTCATCAAAATTGGGTAGCAGGATTTTTATCATTAGGTGCGATTGTCGGAATGACAACGGTTATTCTGGTTATGACCTATGGGGGAACACGCTTAGTGTATGCGATGAGCCGCGATGGTTTATTGCCAAAAGGATTGTCAAAGGTTAACAAAAAGACTAAAACACCGGTGGTTAATACTTGGGTATTTTGTATCATTATTGCCTTTTTCGGCGGATTTATTTCCTTGGACAAGCTTGCGGAAATGGTGAACATCGGTACTTTGTTTGCCTTTACGATGGTATCATTAGGCATCTTCTTCCTAAGACATATGAAGGAAAAACCGAAATCTGCATTTAAGGTTCCTTTGTATCCAATTTTACCAGCAGCATCATTCGTATTATGCCTTTATTTAATTTTTAACTTACAATGGATTACTTGGTTATCCTTTGGAATTTGGCTGGTAATTGGTTTAATCATTTATGGTTTTTATGGTTCTAGAAATAGTACTTTGCGAAATGAAAAGTAATAAATGTTAGTAGATTGTATTTAGTACGATACAATCTGCTTTTTTTATGTTATAAGCGAAAAAAACATCTCGAAGTTCATATTCAGTTCATAAACAATTTATATAATCCTTTTATCAAATGTTGAAAGGATTAGATACAGATGGAAAGTATTACAAAATATAAAGAACCAGTTTTAGCTAAAAAGAGTAATAAAATTCTTGTTATGGTTGGCTTAATAATTGGGCTAATTTTTTCTGAGTTGGATGAAACTGTTGTTAATACAGCGATGCCGACAATCATTCGTGACCTTGGCGGATTAGCAATGTATGGCTGGGTTGGCGGTGTGTATATGTTAACCATGGCAGCATTCATGCCCATATTAGGGAAATTAGCGGATTTAATGGGGCGCAAAAAAATTTATTTAACGAGTATGGCCTTTTTCATAGGTGGATCGATTGTCTGCGGATTATCACATTCTATGACGCTTCTTCTAATTGGACGCGGGATTCAAGGATTGGGTGCAGGAGGCTTAATGCCGCTTGCTATGACGATTTCAAGTGATCTTTTTCCGGTTGAACAGCGGGCAAAGGTACAAGGCTTTATGGGCCCGATTATGTTTATTCCAATGTTATTAGGGCCATTAATGGGCGGCTATTTTGTGGATCAAGTGAGCTGGCATTGGATTTTCTTTGTTAATATCCCTGTGGGTATTATAGCAGCACTTCTTTTAGCAGGAGGATTACGTGAATCGACTATTAAGAAAAAAGTGGTTATTGATTGGGGAGGGGCACTTCTGTTAATTTCCTCCATCGTTTCCTTGTTGATTACACCTGTCCTAATTGAAAATAATGGTTGCACCTGGGGGTCACCATTAATTATTGGCTTATTATGCTTGGGAGCAGTTCTAATTGGAATCTTTATTTGGGTTGAATCAAGAGTAAAAGAACCAATCGTTCCTTTGCATTTATTTAAAAACCGAAACATTCTTGTATTGTCTTTGATCGTTTTTACCGTAGGAATCGGCCTAATGGGATCCTTTTCTTCTTTCCCGTATTTTGCACAAAATGTGCTGGGACTTACTCCGACAGAGGCTGGTTATTTGACATTGCCAATGATGGTGGGGGCAGTTGGGTCCGCTATGATTAGTGGATTTTTACTAACTAAAGTACGATATCGTGAACTGTTTGGAATTGCATTTATCATGCCAATAATAGGTTTCTATTTATTTTCGCATATGAGTATCCATACAACCATCATTCAAATTATTATTTTCTTTTTCATTACAGGACTAGGATTAGGAGTTTTATTTGGAGGGGATAACCTCATTGTTCAGGAGTCTGTTGATAAAGAAAACAAAGGTATTGCGCTTGCCACTGTTCCATTGTTTCAAACGATAGGAGCAACAATAGGTGTAAGTATCTTTGGAAATTTGTTATCGTCAACTCTCACAACCAAATTACAAGGCTTAGGGGATAAGCTTCCGGAAAGTATGGCAGCAAATATGAAAAGCTTAGCTGCAGCAGGCGTGCCACATGGATTGCCGAAAGGACTCTTAACACAAATTAAAACATTGTTCATTGAGTCATTTCAGCATATTTACATGTATTCATTTGTGATTGCGATCATTGCGTTTGGCTTGAGTTGGTTTTTGAAGAAAGAGGTACTATCTCCGAAATCAGATGAAGAAAATTTGATGGAAGAATAGTCATCGAAGTTTGTTTGCCTGAATTATGTAGAGAAGTGCCTGAATTATATTGAACGACTTTTTAGCCCCCTTAATCATTTAGACACGATAATACCTTAGGTTTACACTTAATGTATAACATACAAAATGATTCATAGGGAGGTGAAGACCCATGCCTGGAAAGAAAATTGATGTAATTGAAGATGTAAAAAAGAAATATGTTCGGCTTGCGTTAGAAACGGGTAACCATTCTTCTATTGCCCGAAAGGCGGGAATATCAAGAGATACCTTTAGAAGGTGGATGAATGAATATAAAGATGAAATGCTTGATCTAATGGAAAATGAGGGTACAACCATATTATCTGATAACCCCACTAAAGGCGAACTACTAGAAAAGTATGAACAAGCGATGAAATTGCTTGGAGAAAAAGAACTGGAAGTTGCCATGTTAAAGAATTTAATAAAAAAAAACGAATCTCTATAAATTCAAAATTAGATGAAGTGAATCTTTGGGTTGCGGAAGGTTTTCCTGTAAAACAAACGATGAAGGCATTGGAGGTGAGTCGCTCTTTGTACTACTATCATCAGGATATTGAAACAAATGAAAAAATAGTAACGAAGCGAGGGCGTCCTAGTCCAGGTTATTCATTAAGAAAAGATGGATCTATGGTTTCCGACGAACAAATTGAAGAGCTTTTAATGGAAGGCATAGAAGGAGAAGAAGGAATCTATGGTTATCGTAAGTTAACCAATTATTTAAGGGTGGAACATAATCTAGTGATTAACTTTAAAAAAGTGTACCGATTATGTGATAAGTTAGGCATTCTACTGCCAAAGCGCAACGTTTCTCCTTCCTATCCAAGACGACTAGCTAAGCAGCACTCAATTACCGGACCCAACCAATTATGGCAAGTAGATATTAAATATGGTTCGATAGAAGACAGTGGCCGGTTCTTTTTTCTGGCAAGTGCCATAGATGTATTCGACCGTTGTATTGTAGGTTATTATCGAGGATCAACATGTAAAGCCGAGAACATTAATACAATGCTTCAAGAAGCCATTATACGGCGTCAGGTTCATTTGCCACAAGATGAAAAGGAATATAGTATCATTATTCGAACCGATAATGGTCCACAATTTGTAAGTAAAGACTTTGGGGAATTTTGTGAACTCCATAAAATTTATCATGAACGTATTCCCCCAAAATCACCCAATTTAAATGCGTATATAGAATCATTTCACAGTATCATCGAACGGGAGTGTTACCAACGGTACACCTTTGAGTGTTTTGATGAAGCGTATTACCGAATAGATGAGTATATGGAATTTTATAATCACCGAAGATATCATGGGAGTCTTCATTATCTTTCCCCTACTCAGTTCCATAAGAAATTTAACGAGGTAGGTAGTATGGAAGAAATGGTTATTAATTTGTAGTGAGAATAGGATGAGAGGAAATTGGCCCCTTATTTGGTATAAAAGCAGAACGAATTAGGAGCACGACTTG
The DNA here is from genome assembly GCF_038008735.1 of Margalitia sp. FSL K6-0131. Lineage (NCBI taxonomy): Bacteria > Bacillati > Bacillota > Bacilli > Caryophanales > Bacillaceae > Heyndrickxia > Margalitia sp. FSL K6-0131. The sequence goes on along the minus strand of NZ_JBBOZS010000001.1, from coordinate 4,242,390 downwards.
ATATGGAGCAGCGCATGATAACCTAGTTGGTGAATACAGCTTCTTAAGAGGCTGGGTTCCTGGATAGAGAATCATGCGCGAAGAGGCTCCATGTCAAGTCGATATGATACTATCACAAAATTAGGCAAGACAGAGGGGGCAATTTCCATCTTAAACAAAAAAATAAAATACTGCGAAAAAGAAAGATAATAGGAGTATGTGTCTAAAATAAGGGGGCCAACCCGACGATGCCTGAATTGTTGTTCACACAGCTGAATAGTTACACTAGCAGCATAAAATGAAGCCCTTGCTCGGGAATATGGAGCAAGGGCAATTATTTATAAAGAATGGGATGATGAAATAGATTCAGAGATTTCTTTAGGGAAATTTTCTAAAAAAACAACTCCATGATTTACAGGCTTTAGCACATTGTAATGGTATTGCGGAAATTCCTCTGCAAAAAGCTTGGCAAAACCTTCTCCGCTATTTTTAGGAACAATGCTTATAATAGTGGGGCCCGCACCGCTTAATGCAGTTCCGAAGACTCCAATTGACCTGCCGAATGAAGTAATTTTAGGTAAGTCCGGAATAAGTGATTCCCGATACGGCTGATGAAAAAGATCACTTTCCATCATTTTTCCCGCTAACTGCCAATCATTCTGCAAAATCGCTGCAACCAACAGATTTCCAACACTGCTTCCTTTTATGGCTTCGGAAAAAGGCAGATGCTTGGGCAAAACTTGTCTTGATTTTTTTGTTTCCAGTTCGGTTTCCGGTATCATGGCAATTAGCTCAATGCTTGATGCGTCACAAACCAATGTGTCTGTTTCTGTATCCGAATGAGTGGAAATGGTAACCCCTCCATAAAAAGAGGCGGTGGTATTATCCGGATGGCCTTCCAGTAAACTTGCAATATGAGCTTTTTGTCGTTTTGAGAGGTGAAGCTGTAAAACAACATCCGCTATTTCAATCCCTGCAACAATTGCCGCAGCGCTGCTTCCTAATCCGCGGGCAAGGGGGATTTCACTATGCATTTCTATTTTTAACGGAGTCAACTCTTTTTTGAAAAGCTTGCTTGTATGAATAGCAGCAATATATATTAAATTTTCTTTGTAGTTTGGAAGCAAATCTGGCTGATTGATGAATTGGATACTCCATTCTTTGGCTTCCTTAAAAGATAGATATAAATAACGATTGACGGCCATTCCGATAGAGTCAAATCCTGGACCAAGATTGGAAGTACTCCCAGGAACTTTCAGGTAATATGTCATGACCTCACCTGAAGATGATGCAATAATTCTTCCTTCCCATTCGGGAGGAGAACAGGCTGAATATTTAATTGGTCCATCGCAGCAGCTGGGTCTTTTAGCCCATTTCCCGTTAAAACAGCTACAATTTTGCTGCCTTTTTGGATTTCACCTGTTTGTAATTGCTTTTTAATCCCGGCAATAGATGCACAGGAGGCGGGTTCTGCAAAAATTCCTTCCGATCTGGCAAGATCCTTGAAAGTTTCAAGAATCTCGTCATCCGATACATAGTCAATTTTTCCATTAGATTCATCCGCTGCGTTAACGGCTAATTGCCAGCTGGCAGGATTTCCAATCCGAATGGCGGTTGCAATCGTTTCCGGCTCTTTTATGACAGTATTTTTAGCTATGGCAGCAGAGCCTTCTGCTTCAAACCCATGCATTTGCGGCAAAGCAAATCCATGTAAATGATGATATTCTTTAAACCCTTTCCAATAAGCAGATATATTACCAGCATTGCCGACAGGAATAGCAAGAACATCTGGAGCCCCTCCCAATTGCTCACATATTTCAAAGGCTGCTGTCTTTTGTCCTTCAAGCCGATAAGGATTAACGGAATTAACTAAAGTATAACGGGAATGTTTAGAGGTATGTATGACTGTTTCAAGTGCATCATCGAAATTTCCGTCAATTTCATAGATTTGGGCACCATACATAACAGCCTGAGCTAGCTTACCTAATGCAATTTTTCCTTTTGGGATAACAATCAAACAATCAATTCCCGCACGTGCACAATAAGCGGCAGCAGCAGCAGCAGTATTTCCAGTTGAGGCACAGATCACTCCAGTGCTTCCATTTTCAATTGCCTTTGCAACGGCTAATACCATTCCGCGGTCCTTAAAGCTGCCCGTTGGATTTGCTCCTTCCACCTTAACAAATAATTCAACCTGCAAACGATTCGAAAGATTATTCAATCTTACTAAAGGTGTGTTTCCCTCCATTAAGCTAAGGAGGGGAGTATTCTCACTGATAGGCAATAACTCTTTATAATAATCTAGTAATCCCGACCATTTCATTTTTTTCATCCTTCCACACGATAATAGTTTTTCACATCATATACGACATCTAAATCTTTTAATTGCTGATAGGTTTGTTTGAAGATCCTTTCTTCAATTGCATGGGTAATAATGACTACTTCAGCAAGCTGTTGTTTGGGAATAGGCTCTTGGATAATTTGTTTGAGGCTTATTCTCCGTTCGTTTAAGAGACTAGTAATTTTTGAAAAAGCACCCGGCTGATCCTGCACATGCATACGAAAGAAATATTGATTTTTCATAGAATCCGGGGATTTACATTTCTTTTCATTTTTAGGTAGAAAAATATGGTGTCCATTTACACCAAGATTCATATTTTTTACAACAGAAATTAAATCGGACACAACCGCAATGGCTGTTGGCAATTCACCCGCACCAGGTCCGTAAAACATGGTTTCGCCAACCGATTTTCCATATACATAGACAGCGTTAAATTCGTTTTCTACGGCCGCGAGCGGATGATTAGAGGATAGTAGAGTCGGGCTGACCCTAATATCAATATACGGATCATCCAGTTCAGAAATACCGACGAGCTTCATCGTATAGCCTAATTTTTTGCTATAGTGAATGTCCTCTTGAGAGATTTCAGTAATTCCCTCGACACGCACATCTTCCAATGTAACGGGAACAGAATAGGCCAAGTGACTTAGAATGACCATTTTCCTAGCTGCATCTAGCCCTTCCACGTCCGATGTTGGATCTGCCTCGGCAAAACCTAAAACCTGCGCTTCTTGTAAAACCTCTTCATAACTGACAGATTCCCGATTCATTTTGCTCAATATGTAGTTCGTTGTCCCGTTGACAATTCCCATTATTTTTTGAATGCGGTCTGCAGAAAGACCATCTGTTAAAGTACGTAAAATCGGTATCGCTCCCGCAACACTTGCTTCATAATACAAATCACATTGGTAATCAGCGGCAGTTTCCAAAAGTTGAGTTCCATGTACGGCCATTAAATCCTTATTCGCAGTGATAACATGCTTTCGATTCTTTAATGCTTTGAAAATATAATTTTTTGCATCCTCAATTCCTCCCATTACTTCTATCACAATATCAATTTTAGGATTATCAAGAATATCATCAGGATCTAAAGTTAACCGATTATCGGCAAAGTTTATTTTTCTGGTTTTATCGATATCGCGGACAAGAACTTTTTCAATATGAATATTACTACCGGACTGTTGTTGCAGTTTTTCTTGTTCTTGTGTTAACAAATGGACAACACCAGTTCCGACAGTACCGAAACCTAATATTCCGACAGAAACTGAATTCATTATTTATCACTCCTGAGTTGTTCTTTTTAGAAAGACAATTGTATTTATATAATGGACATTATAAGCTGAAAATTATTTGTTTCACAACCCTTTTTTTACTAATCTTGCTGAAAAAGAAAAAATGAAAAAATTTTTTTTATGTAACAAATCGAATAGCATCAATGATGGAAGCGTTTACAAATTAACAGTTTAATCGGAATAGTCAAAAAACTTATCAAAAAGGGGTTGACCCTTAATTTTAAAAGGCGTATCATGGTCATCAATTAAATAATTTTCATAAAATTCTATTTAATGATCTTGCTCTTATTTTTAAAGAAAAAATTTAATTAGAAAGGGGACTTTGAGTGAAATGTCAGAGCAGTGGATTTTTCTAAATAACCGTTTTGTCAAAAAAGAAGAAGCCGTCGTTTCGGTTTATGACCATGGCTTTTTGTATGGCGATGGGGTGTTCGAAGGCATTCGCATGTATAACGGAAATGTTTTTCGACTTGATGATCACATGAAGCGGTTATATGAGTCAGCTCACTCAATCATGCTCCAAATACCATTTGAAAAAGAAGAACTTACGGAACTTGTAGTTGAGACATGCAGAAAAAACGGGCTGCAGGATGCATACATTCGTTTAGTCATCTCCAGAGGTGTCGGCGATTTAGGGCTTAACCCATATACTTGTAAAGAAGCCGGCGTCATTATTATTGCGGAGCCACTTGCCTTATTTCCGAAACGGTTGTATGAAACAGGAATTGAAGTGGTGACAGTACCGAGCCGAAGAAATCGTGCAGACGTACTAAGCCCAAAAGTAAAATCACTCAACTATTTAAATAATATTCTCGTAAAAATAGAAGCCAGTCTTGCCGGTGTCAATGAGGCTTTGATGATGAATGATCAAGGGTATGTTGCAGAGGCCTCCGGAGAAAACATTTTTATTGTCAAAGATGGGGTCATTAAAACACCGCCGGGATATGTCGGGGCGTTGGAAGGTATAACTAGAAACGCGATTATCGAACTGGCGAAAAATGCTCAGCTTGATATTCGTGAAGATGTTTTCACAAGACATGATGTGTATACAGCAGATGAAGTATTTCTAACCGGAACTGCGGCGGAGGTCATTGCTGTAGTGAAAGTGGATGGAAGACAAATTGGAAACGGAAAACCAGGGGAGATTACAAACCAATTACTTGCCCTATTCCGTGAAGCTGTTTCAGTTGATGGTACAAAGGTTTATCCACATAGTGAAGTTCAAGTTAGTTAATAAGGCTCTTTTCGTAAAAGTTGTCACTTACAGATGAATCTATTGTAAATAACAATTAAGCCGATACGAAAAGATGCCCCGACCCCCATTGAAGAATTTGTACAAAAAACAACAGTAAATGCGGGGAGAAAATTAGGAGTGATTGCATGAGAAGCGACATGATAAAAAAAGGGATAGATCGGGCTCCTCATCGAAGTCTCTTGCATGCAGCAGGAGTCAAAACGAAGGATTTGCATAAGCCGTTCATTGGTGTATGCAACTCCTACATCGATATTATCCCAGGTCACAAACATTTAAATACATTTGCGGAAGTGGTAAAAGAAGCGATATGGGAAGCAGGCGGTGTTCCATTTGAATTCAACACAATCGGGGTGGATGACGGAATCGCGATGGGGCATATCGGGATGCGATATTCTCTGCCGAGCCGCGAACTGATTGCAGATAGTGCCGAAACTGTTATTAACGCCCATTGGTTCGACGGGGTTTTCTATATTCCTAACTGTGACAAGATTACCCCGGGAATGCTGATGGCAGCGGCAAGGACGAATGTTCCAGCTGTTTTTGTATCAGGCGGACCGATGGAAGCAGGAAAATCAGAGGATGGAAAAACATTGTCACTTGTTTCCGTCTTTGAAGGAGTAGGGGCATACAAGACGGGAAAAATGAGTGCTGAAGAATTATTAGCTCTCGAAACAACTGCTTGTCCTACCTGCGGGTCATGCTCGGGGATGTTTACAGCAAACTCGATGAACTCTTTGATGGAAATTCTAGGAGTAACACCTCCAGGCAATGCAACGATTGTCGCAACATCTGATGAAAGACATCGCCTTATTAAAGAAGCAGTGGGTTATTTAATGAACTGTATTGAGAAGGATATTAGGCCAAGAGACATTATCACGAAGGATGCCATTGATGATGCATTCGCCTTAGATATGGCAATGGGCGGAAGCACCAACACCGTTTTACATACACTGGCCATTGCGTACGAAGCAGGAGTTGACTATGACTTAGAAAGAATTAATGAGATTGCAAAGCGGGTTCCTTATTTAGCAAAAATAAGTCCGGCCTCCGAGTACTCTATGCAAGATGTTCATGCAGCAGGTGGAGTCAGCGCAATCATTAAAGAACTTTGCAATGTAGAAGGAGCCATTCATCGGGATCGCCTAACCGTTTCGGGAAAAAGCGTCTACGAAAATGTAGAGGATGCAGAAATTCTTAACGATCAAGTCATAAGACGTGTTGAAAATGCGTATAGCCCTGTCGGCGGTTTATCTATTCTTTACGGAAATCTGGCTCCAGATGGCGGAGTCATAAAAGTAGGTGCCGTTGATCCAACTATCAAAACCTTCTTAGGTGAAGCAATTGTCTTTGAATCACAGGAAGAAGCTCAACACGGAATTGATAGCGGCTTAGTAAAAGAGGGGCATGTTGTAGTAATAAGGTATGAAGGACCAAAAGGCGGACCAGGAATGCCTGAAATGCTATCGCCTACTTCCTCCATTGCCGGGAGAGGGTTATCAACAAGTGTAGCACTCATTACAGATGGCCGTTTCTCTGGAGCAACAAGAGGTATTTCCGTAGGGCATATTTCCCCAGAAGCAGCGGAAGGCGGTCCAATAGCATTTGTAGAAAACGGGGATCAAATTTTTATTGATTTACCTAATCGAACTATTCAGCTTATGGTATCTGATGAAGAGCTTGAAGCTAGAAGACAAAATTGGATTCAGCCGGAACCGAAAATTACTAGCGGTTATTTAGCAAGATATGCAGCATTAGTGACTTCAGCCAATACTGGCGGAGTTTTGAAAATTGAATCATCGAATAAATCGTTGACGAGGATAAAGTGATAAGATCAGGTAATTCACAGAGAGTCGGGATGGTGGAAACCGATAATACTCCTTATCATGACATCGCCTCCGAGTGCTTATTTGAACATTGCAGTAGGATAAGCCGAGTGTTTCTACAGGAACACTTGTTAAAAAAAGAACAATTCATTTTGTTCATGAGGTGGCATTTGCAAGAATGTCATAAAGTTGGGTGGTACCATGGAAAGCAGCCTTTTCATCCCATGATTTTTGGTTAATTACAATACCATTATTCAGGATGAAAAGGCTTTTTTCTTTGGAAAAAAATATAAATTATTTTTTGAAAACAAAGGGATGATCACCATGGGAGCGGGAAAAATCCATTTGAAAATTGTATTAGCGTGATGCTTTCGCAGAATGCAAATCACCAAGCTATCATCAACTTTTACGCTATAAGTTTTGGAAACCCGCGGGTTCAATCAGCAAAGCTGGGATATGTTAGCAAATTGATAGGAGGGGAAGAAGTGAGTTCTAAAGCAAGAACGGAAGGCTATGTTGAAACAGCAGAAGTAAATGGTGCTGATCTTTTGATTCAATTAATTCAGGATCAAGGGGTCGATGTCATATTCGGATACCCGGGAGGAGCCGTTTTACCAATTTATGATGCACTCTACGGAAAATCCTTGAAACATGTATTGGCCAGACATGAGCAAGGGGCTATTCATGCGGCGGAAGGATATGCGAGAGTTACAGGCAAGCCAGGTGTCGTCATCGCTACTTCAGGACCCGGAGCAACAAATCTAGTAACAGGAATTACGGATGCCATGATGGATTCATTACCGCTGGTTGTTTTTACAGGACAGGTAGCTGGTTCTGTTATTGGTACTGATGCTTTTCAAGAGGCTGATGTAATAGGGATTACAACACCGATAACAAAGCATAACTATCAGGTTCGTGATGTGAATGATCTGCCAAGAATGGTGAAGGAAGCATTTCATATTGCTGTTACAGGTCGACCAGGTCCTGTTCTGATTGATATTCCTAAAGATGTATGTTCACAAAAATTGGGGCAGTCATCAGAGGCAGAGGTTAACTTACCTGGTTATCAGCCTAACTATTATCCGAATCCGCTCCAAATTAAGAAATTATCAGAAGCAATTTCACGTTCAGAGAAGCCGGTTATTTTAGCAGGAGCAGGTGTCCTTCATTCGGGAGCAGCTGAGTACCTTTTAGAATTTGCTGCAACTAATAACATTCCGGTAACTAATACATTACTAGGACTTGGAGGATTTCCGGCAAATCATCCGCTTTTTCTGGGCATGGCGGGAATGCATGGTACCTACGCAGCTAACATGGCACTATATGAATGCGATTTGCTAATAAATATTGGCGCACGTTTTGACGACCGATTAACTGGAAATCTTGCGCATTTCGCACCTAAGGCAAAGATATCCCATATTGATATTGACTCTGCGGAAATTGGCAAAAACGTAGACACTCATATTCCAATTGTTGCGGATGCAAAGATGACCTTAATCAAACTTTTAGAAGAAGAGGGAGAACCTTCGAATACAGAAAAATGGTGCGAGAAATTAACGGACTATTCGGTGAACAACCCACTTTGGTACAGCAAGGATAATGAATACCTCATCCCGCAGCGTGTGATTGAGCTCATCCACCACTATACACAAGGTGATGCTATTGTAACGACAGATGTCGGCCAACACCAAATGTGGGCAGCACAATACTATCAATTTACCGAGCCGAATAATTGGGTAACCTCCGGTGGGCTTGGAACGATGGGATTTGGCTTCCCGGCAGCGATCGGTGCCCAATTAGCCAAACCGGATAAAAAAGTGGTAGCGATTGTCGGAGATGGAGGCTTCCAAATGACATTGCAGGAGTTATCCGTGGTGAAGGAGTTAAACCTTCCGATAAAAATTGTCATTTTAAATAATCAAGCATTGGGAATGGTGAGACAGTGGCAAGAAACATTTTATGAGGAACGATATTCTCACTCACTAATCCCTGTTCAACCGGATTTTGTAAAGCTTGCTGAAAGCTACGGCATACGTGGTGTTCGAGTGGAAAACGAAGAGGAGACAAAGGAATTACTGTCACGAGTATTAACAGATGATGAGCCAATTCTAATCGATGCCCGGGTGAAACAGCTTGAGAATGTATATCCAATGATTGCACCTGGTAAAGGCCTTCATGAAATGATAGGGGTGAAGCCATGAGAAGAATTGTTACAGCTACCGTGAGAAATCAGAGTGGTGTATTGAATCGAATAACAGGTGTTTTATCCAAAAGACAATTCAACATCGACAGTATCACGGTAGGTAGAACCGAAAACGAAGGTATATCGAAAATGACATTTGTTGTCCATGTGGATGATGACAGACAAGCGGAGCAGCTTACTAAACAATTAAACAAATTAATTGATGTAATCAAAGTGTCCGATATAACGGACCAGGCGATAGTTGCTCGTGAACTTGTTTTGATTAAAGTTTTGAGTAACGCACAAACAAGAAGCGAAATAGGTGGCATTGTTGAACCGTTCCGGGCTTCCATTATTGATGTTAGCCGGGAGAGCATTACCATCCAAGTAACTGGAGATACCGAAAAAATTGAAGCACTGATTGATTTGTTAAAACCATACGGAATAAAGGAAATTGCTCGTACAGGGTTAACAGCGTTTTTACGGGGATCACAAAAGGAAGTTACTAATCTATCTTCTTATTCCCTATTAAAATAGGGAACTGGGTAGATGTTGAAAATTGAATTCGTACCGATGAAAAATTCAGGGAATTGTGTAGAAAAAAAGGATAGAACTGATGAAAATCTCAGGAAAAACTTTAAAAAAAGTTAGCAAGCTGTTGAACCCGTTAAAAGTTGAGGAACATTCGAGGTAAATCGTGGAAAAAACGAGTGAAAACGCGGAACTTTTTCCGGAAAATGCGGAAAAAACAGTCAAACCGCTGAACCCAGTAAAAATCGCAGAACTAAGAATATACAACAAATAATATTGAAAAAAGGAGCAGATGAAAAATGGCTAAAGTTTATTATGATCACGATATTCAAGAGGAAGTACTAAGAGGAAAGAAAGTAGCGATTGTTGGCTACGGCTCACAAGGTCATGCACATGCACAAAATCTTCGCGACAGTGGTTATGACGTTGTAATTGGGTTAAGAGAGGGAAACTCCTGGAATCAAGCGGTTCAAGATGGTTTCCAAGTTAAATCAGTAAAAGAGGCTAGTGAAGAAGCTGATCTTATCATGGTTCTTCTGCCAGATGAAAAACAAACAAAAGTATACAACGAAGAAATTAAACCGGGACTTTATCCGGGAAAAGCTTTAGTTTTTGCACATGGCTTCAATATTCATTTCCATCAGATCGTTCCACCGGAAAATGTAGATGTATTCTTAGTAGCACCTAAAGGACCAGGACATCTTGTACGCAGAACCTACACAGAAAATGCTGGTGTCCCTGCGCTAATTGCAGTACACCAAGATGTTACCGGGGATGCTAGAGATCTAGCCTTTGCATATGCAAAAGCTATTGGCGGTTCGCGAGCAGGTGTTCTAGAAACTACTTTTAAAGAAGAAACCGAAACCGATCTATTCGGGGAACAAGCTGTACTTTGCGGAGGATTAACTTCTCTTGTTAAAGCAGGGTTTGAAACATTAACAGAAGCAGGCTATCAACCAGAAGTTGCTTATTTTGAGTGTCTTCACGAAATGAAATTAATTGTAGATCTCATGTATGAAGATGGGTTAAAAGGAATGCGCTACTCGATTTCGGATACAGCACAATGGGGAGATTTTGTATCCGGACCACGAGTAGTGAATGAAGAAACAAAAGAACGCATGAAAGAATTGCTGAAAGAAATCCAAACTGGTCAATTTGCAAAAGCCTGGATCCTTGAGAATCAAGCAAACCGCCCTGTTTTCAATGCAATCAATGAAAGCGAAAAGCAACACCCAATTGAAGTAGTAGGGGAGGAATTAAGGAAGCTCATGCCTTTTGTAAGCAGCAAAAAGGAACAGAAAGAGGCTGTTGCAAATGCGAAAAATTAATATATTTGATACGACGTTGCGTGATGGAGAACAGTCAGCCGGAGTTAATCTAAATGCCATTGAAAAGCTGGAAATTGCGAAACAGTTGGAAAGAATGGGAGTGGATATTATGGAAGCGGGATTTCCTGCTTCCTCCCAAGGTGATTTTCAAGCGGTAAAAACGATCGCATCCACTATTAAAAATTCATCTGTAACAGGTTTGGCCAGAGCAAACAAAAAAGATATTGACATAGCTTGGGATGCACTTAAATCCTCACAAGAACCGAGGATTCATATTTTCCTAGCAACTTCTCCGATACACATGACGTATAAACTTCGTAAAACACCGGATGAAGTTTTAGAAGCGGCAGTATCCGCTGTAAAATATGCGAAACAAAAATTTGCACATGTGCAATGGTCGGCGGAGGATGCCACCAGATCAGATAAATGGTTTCTGGTCAAAATCATAACGGAGGTCATTAAAGTAGGTGCAACCGTCATTAATATTCCGGATACTGTTGGATATATTACACCAAAAGAATATGGTGAACTTTTCACCTTTTTAAGAGAAAATGTTCCGAACATTTCCCAAGCTACTTTGTCCGCCCATTGCCACGATGATCTCGGAATGGCAACAGCGAATTCACTTTCTGCCATTGAGCATGGAGTAGGGCAAATTGAGGGAACCATTAATGGAATCGGGGAGCGTGCCGGTAATGCAGCGCTTGAAGAAATTGCGGTCGCACTTTATATTCGCCAGGATTATTACAAGGCGAAAACCACTCTAAAATTAGATGAGATCAAACATACGAGCCAGCTTATCAGTAAATTAACAGGTATGGCGGTACCTGCTAATAAAGCAGTAGTTGGTGCCAATGCCTTTGCTCATGAATCAGGAATTCATCAAGATGGTGTGTTAAAAGAAAAAACAACCTATGAAATTATTACTCCAGAACTAATAGGTGTTTCGTCAAACCGATTAGTGCTTGGTAAGCATTCAGGACGCCATGCTTTTAAGCAAAAAGCTATTGAACTAGGTTTTGATCTATCAGCTGAAAAACTGAAAGAGGTATTTGACGCTTTCAAAGCATTAACAGATAAAAAGAAAGAAGTTACAGATGATGATATCTTCGCTCTGCTAGCAGATAAACAAACAGAACCGGATGATGCCAAAAAATATGAGTTACAAAATGTTCAAGTGCAATACGGGACATCCAATATTCCAACCGCAACGGTTGTTGTCACAAATCCGGATGGACATTGCATTGAAGATGCATCAACAGGTTCTGGTAGTGTTGAAGCGATTTACAATACTTTAGGAAGAATGGTAGACGGTCAGGTAACTTTGGTAGATTATAAGCTTCAATCCGTCGGTTCAGGAAAGGATGCTTTAGCGGATGCCTTTGTTAAAGTTGTCTACCAAGGGGTGGAGTCCGGAGGCAGAGGCTCAGCCCAAGACGTGTTAGAGGCTTCAGCTAAGGCATATCTAAATGCAATCAACAGGGTAATCGTCCATAGTTTACAGGAAAAATACGAAATGAGTGTGAAAGGATAATTTTAAAGGCTCTTTTCTTAAACTTTGTTGCTATTGAAATATAAGTAAAAATCCGCAGTAGGATTTTTACGGTAATTTTCTGCTATCAAATGAAAAACGGAATGTAGAAAAGAGCGCGAATCCTATCCATTTCAAGGATTATATGCTTATTCGAAAAGCAACAATTTTTGCGAAAACAGCCATTCTAAAAACAGAGGGAGAGAGCTTCATGACAAAACGAATCGCAGTGTTGCCAGGTGATGGAATCGGGAAAGAAGTTGCAAAGGGAACCGTTCAAATACTGGAGGCTGTATTTGAATGCTTCCACCATGATTATTCCTTTGAAGAAGCTTTAATAGGGGGTGCTGCCATTGATGCGGAAGGGACACCACTTCCTGAAAAGACTTTGAAACTTTGCTTGGAAAGCGATGCGGTTCTCCTTGGAGCTGTTGGGGGACCTAAGTGGGATCAAAATCCGCCGGAGCTTCGTCCGGAAAAAGGCTTGCTTGGACTCAGAAAAGCACTTGGGTTATTCGCAAATTTACGTCCGGTAACAACCTATCCATCACTTCTGCATGCATCCCCTCTAAAAAAAGAGGTAGTGGATGGAGTGGATATGCTTATTGTTAGGGAACTGACAGGCGGAATTTATTTTGGCAATCCAAGCGGAAGAAGAGGAGAGCAAAACGAGGTAGCCGTTGATACTCTTGAGTACAGCAAGTCAGAGATTGAAAGAATCGTAGACAAAGCTTTTCAATTTGCTAGAAATCGCCGTAAAAAATTAACTTCTGTTGATAAGGCAAATGTTTTGGAATCAAGCAGAATGTGGCGTGAAATTGTCAATAAAACCGTGGAAAAATATCCGGATGTACAGGTAGAACATATGCTGGTCGATTCGGCAGCGATGCAATTAATTGCTAGACCTAATCATTTTGATGTCATCGTCACAGAAAACATGTTTGGAGATATTTTAAGTGATGAAGCTTCGATGATTACTGGATCTTTAGGAATGCTGCCTTCTGCAAGCTTAAGAGAAGATAATGTAGGTCTTTATGAACCAGTTCACGGATCGGCGCCAGATATTGCCGGTCAGGATAAAGCAAATCCGCTCGGAATGATTTTATCAGCTGCCATGATGCTCCGTTATTCCTTCCAGCTTGAAAAAGAGGCATCCATTCTGGAAGAAGCCGTTGCCAAAGTTTTAAAGGCAGGATATTACACAGATGACTTAAGGGTTCAAGGAGGAAAACGGGTCGGTACAAAGGAAATGATCGAGAAGGTGCTGGATGCAATCAATGAAAATCAGGCAATTTCAGGAATCTTAACTGCTTATATCTAAAGTAGTTTTTCATAAATTTAGAACGGAGGTATCAATATATGGCGAAAACTATTATTGAAAAGATTTGGGAACAGCATTTGATTCATCGTGAGGAGGGAAAGCCGGATTTATTATATATTGACCTCCATTTAGTACACGAAGTAACGTCACCGCAAGCGTTTGAAGGCTTAAGAATGAACAATCGCAAAGTAAGGCGGCCAGACCTCACGTTTGCCACCGTTGATCATAATGTTTCTACACTAAAAAGCAGGGTATCTACTGACCCTGTTTCCGTAAAACAAATGACAACACTTGAAAAAAATTGTGAGGAATTCGGTATTCCGCTTGCAGGAATCCATCATCCGGATCAAGGAATTGTCCATGTTATTGGTCCGGAGCTTGGCCTTACACAACCGGGCAAAACGATTGTATGCGGAGATAGCCACACCTCCACACATGGGGCATTCGGGGCAATTGCCTTTGGAATTGGAACAAGCGAGGTTGAACATGTATTAGCTACCCAAACCCTTTGGCAAAAACCGCCGAAAACCCTGCAAATCAAAGTGAATGGCAAACTTGGACTTGGTGTGACAGCGAAGGATCTTATTTTAGCCATCATAGCTAAATTCGGTGTCGATGTTGGAACTGGATATATTGCAGAGTATACGGGTGAGGCGATTCGAGAAATGTCGATGGAAGAACGGATGACTGTTTGCAATATGTCCATTGAAGCCGGGGCAAGAGCAGGCTTAATTAGTCCAGATGAAACAACAATTGCCTATTTAAAAGGAAGAAAGTACGCACCTAATGAAGATTTTGAAGAAGTAGCACAATCTTGGCTATCCTTGGCAACAGATGAAGGGGCTGAATATGATCGAACCATTGAAATTGATGCAGAATCGATTGAGCCCCAAGTAACATGGGGAACAAATCCTTCGATGTGTCTTTCCATCAATGATCACTTACCTGTACCAGAACAATTAGAAAATCTGGAGGAAAGCAAAGCGGCTGAAAAAGCTCTGCAATATATGGGTCTAGAGGGCGGTGCTCCAATTAGCGAAATTCCGGTAGACTATGTATTTATCGGATCTTGCACAAATTCTAGATTAAAAGATTTAAGGGATGCCGCCCAAGTGATTAAAGGTCATCATGTTCATGAAAATGTTACAGCGTTAGTCGTTCCCGGCTCTTTTCAAGTAAAAGCCCAAGCTGAATCGGAAGGGCTGGATAAAATCTTCATTGAAGCAGGGTTTGAGTGGAGAGAATCAGGTTGCAGTATGTGTCTTGCGATGAATGACGATGTGGTTCCTGCCGGCAAACGTTGTGCTTCCACTTCCAATCGCAATTTTGAAGGACGACAAGGTTCCGGGGCTAGAACCCATCTTGTAAGTCCTGCAATGGCAGCTGCTGCAGCAATATTTGGGAAGTTTGTTGATGTACGAAAGCTGGAGGAAAAAGTATTAGTCTAAGAAATAGGTGAAGGAGGTCGAAAATCTTGGAACCCTTTAAAAAAATGGATGGTCTAGTGTTCCCGTTAAACCGCAGTAATGTGGATACAGATCAAATTATTCCAAAACAATTTTTGAAAAGAATCGAGCGAAAAGGATTTGGAGAGTGCCTCTTTTATCATTGGCGGTTTGATGATAACGGTCAGAAAAAGTCGGACTTTCCATTAAATAACCCAAAATATGAAGGTGCCTCCATCCTTATTGCAGGTCCTAATTTTGGATGCGGTTCATCACGAGAACATGCGCCTTGGGCATTGCAGGATTATGGTTTTAAAGTAATTTTTGCGCCTAGCTTTGCAGACATCTTTTTTAACAACTGTTTAAAAAATGGAATTCTAGCAGTTACTTTACCTGAAACGGTAATCGCAAGTTTACTAGATACGGCAGAGAAGGAACAACTGCATCTTACGATCGACCTTGAAGAACAGCTTATTTATAATCAACAATTATCGATTGACTTTGAGATTGACGAATATCAAAAGCATATGCTGATCAATGGTCTTGATGAAATCGGGCTAACATTAGTCCATGAAGATAAAATTAAAAACTATGAATTAACAACAGGAAGGTGAATGAATTGGGGATTACTTGCAGACTAACCAAATAATTGAGGCATTTGAACATTTAATGAGTGTTGTCCACCGCACGCCTTTAAATGAATCGAAAACATTCAATGAATTAACAGGATCAAAGCTTTATTTGAAAATGGAAAACTTACAGCGTACAGGTTCATTTAAAATTCGGGGTGCCTTGAATAAAGTACTTTCCTTGAGCGATATAGCTGCTTCCAGAGGGGTTATTGCTGCTTCAGCGGGAAATCACGCCCAAGGTGTCGCATATTCAGCAGCCAAAAGAGGAATAAAAGCAAAAATCTTTATGCCGGAGGGTACACCTATCGCGAAGGTGAAAGCAACACAAGCTTATGGTGCGGAAGTAGTAATAACAGGAGAGTCTTACCAGGAGGCATACGAGGCTGCAGTTCTCACACAACAAAAGAACGGTGCGACCTTCGTCCATGCATTTGATGATTATGAGGTAATAGCTGGCCAAGGAACCATTGCACTTGAAATGGTCCAGCAATGTTCAGAATTGGATGCTATCGTTGTTCCAGTTGGGGGTGGAGGATTAATTTCCGGTGTCGCTACCCTCATTAAAAACTTATATCCAACGATCAAGATCATTGGTGTTCAATCGACCGGAGCTTTGGCAACCTATAACTGTTACCATGGAGTTGGGAAAACCCGGCTATTAAAAGTGGGTGGAATTGCAGATGGTATCCTGGTCAAGGAACCTGGGGAATTAACATTTCCTATCATAAACCGATATGTTGATAATATTGTTTCCGTAACGGATGAGGAAATTGCGCAAGCCATGATTATGATGCTGGAAAGAGAAAAAATGTTTGTAGAAGGCGCCGGAGCAGCTGCATTAGCAGCCGTAATTTCTGGGAAGGTAAGAATGGTAGGTAAGCATGTTGGTATTATCATTAGCGGTGGCAACGCTGATTTGGAAAAAATGCCACTCTTTACAAGTCTGGCAAATTCGATTCAATCCACCAGTAAAGTGGGATGAGGGACGGTTCCCTTGTCCCATTTTTTGATGCGATGGTGGAAAAGTTCCTTTTCCCTTTTTTTCAAAATCTAACGTGTATTTCACTTTACTGTGATAAACTAGTGAGATATAAGTGTGATAGGAGGATTCGTCGTTGGTTCAAACTATTTTATTTGATGTTGATGGTGTTTTATTGAGTGAAGAACGTTATTTTGATGCGTCTGCCCTAACGGTTTGGGAGCTTTTGTATAGTGAAAATTATTTAGGGATAGCTCCGGAAAAATTTAAAACAAGTTATTCTGATGAAGAAATCGCGAGCATTAGAAAACAGGTTTTTGAAGAAGCAGATCAGGTTTTGAAATTTTTTAAATCAAGAGGCTTAAATGCCAATTGGGATATGATTTATATCGCATTCAGTTATCAACTCATCCATCTTTTATCACAAATCAAGGATCAAGAACATTCACAAATAGTGAATTGGTTTGAAAATGAAATGGATAGAAAAACGTTGCTGGAAATAAAAGATGTTTTAAAACGATACAAGCTAGAGATCGATTTTAGTAAATTATTAGAGGATTTCAAAAAGTTCCCTCAAGCTAAACGAGAATTATTTATTGTTCTGGATAAGCTTGCCGAAGAGAAGCTAGGGGTCCAATCAGAGATTTTTAAACAAAAGGGATCGCTTTGGTCTATTTGCGAGCATTGTTCGCAGGAATGGTATGTTGGGGATAAGAATATTTTAGCCTCCACCGGGAGAGCATCTGTCCAAACCGGTAAAAAAGGATTTTTAGATGATGAAAAAGTGCTGGCAAAACCTGAGGAAATTGCAGATTTATTTCAATTCTTAAGAGAATCAGGCATTTCGATAGGAATTGGCACCGGGAGACCGGAATTAGAAACGATTGAACCATTTGCAGCATTAGGATGGCTGGATCAATTTGACGTTCAGCATATTGTAACAGCGGACGATGTATTAAAGGCGGAAAATACAAGGGGCAGTGGTATTTCATTGTCCAAACCGCATCCTTTTACTTATTTAATGGCACTGAAGGGGAAAGGTGCAAAAGTAGACGAGATTTTAAATCAAACACTTCCTATTGAATATGGCAATGAAGTATTAGTTGTCGGAGACTCTCTTGCTGATTTATTGGCTGCACAAAAAATGGGATGTCGATTTGCTGCAGTCTTAACAGGACTCTCTGGAAAGGATGCGCGGACCGAATTTGAAGAACACAACGCGGAAATTATCCTAGACTCGGTACTAGATATTAAGGAACTGATAACTAGCATATGTAAATAATAAAAAATACGATCTGGTGCATGACACCAGATTGTATTTTTTCTACATTAAAGAGTTGCTTCTTCCAGGGGATATCCGGAAGTTAGTTCAAGGATTTGGATGTCTTTGATGCCTTTTAAAGATTGGATTTCAATGGCCACCGGTCCATCTATTTTCTTATCTAAAGTGAGGATCATAATAGCCTCGCCACCCACAGCAGATCTGCCCACTTGCATAGTTCCAATATTTACGTTATTGTTACCTAGGATGGATCCCACACGGCCAATCATTCCCGGTATATCATGGTGTTTAATGTAGAGCAGATGTGTTTCCGGTTTTACATCAATTCGATAGTCATCAATTTTCACGATTCTTGCCCCTAGACCGATTAAGACAGTTGCGGCAACACTCACCTTTTCTCCATTTCTATATAAGGTTAGCTCAATATAATTGGAAAATCCTTTATTCGAAGCCTCTTTTTGAATTTGATAATGAACGCCTTGCTCTCTTAATAGATGAAATGCGTTAATAAGATTTACAGAATCGCTTAGGTGATGGGATAAAACTCCTTTGATAATGGAACGCGTCAGAAGGCTCGTATCCTCATCCAATAGCTCCCCGAAATAGGCAATTTGAATTTTCTCTGGTGCGGTTTTTAATAACTGTATCGCGATTCCAGCCATTTGCTCTCCGATTTGTAAGTAAGGCTGCATTCTTGCCTGAGATTCGCTTGTAATTTGTGGCATATTGACGGCAGAACGAATCGATTGGTATTCACATATATTGATGATTTCAGCACTAACCTCCAAAGCAACCTTTTCCTGCGCTTCTTCTGTAGATGCTCCGAGATGCGGAGTTACAATAACATTAGGATGTTTTAGTAATTCGAAATTTGCCGGCGGCTCTTGTTCAAATACATCGAGTGCAGCCCCTGCAACTTTCTCTGAATGTAAGCCTTCAAGTAAGGCACTTTCATCGATAATCCCGCCGCGCGCGCAATTAATGATTCGGACACCTTTTTTCATTTTCTGAATATAAGATTCATTCACGAGATCTTTCGTCTCTTTTATTAGTGGTGTATGAATGGTGATAAAATCAGAACGCTCGGCTATTTCATCTAAATTTGCTTTTGTAATCCCGAGTTTTTTTGCTCTCTCCTCGGTAAGGTAAGGATCATATCCTAAAATATTCATCTGAAAGCTTTTTGCACGCTTCGCAACCTCTGTACCGATTTTCCCCATACCGATAATGCCAAGCGTTTTTTCGTACAACTCAATCCCTTGATATTTTTTTCGTTCCCAATTTCCATTGACGGTAGATTGATGAGCATGAGGAATTTTTCTTGCCAAAGATAAAAGCATTGCCATGGTATGTTCTGTTGCGGCTATGGTATTCCCACCTGGAGCATTAATGACAATAATTCCTTTTTTAGTTGCAGCTTCTACATCGATATTATCAACGCCAACACCGGCTCGTGCGATAATTCTTAAGCGAGGTGCAACATCCATTAATTCCTTTGTTACATTTGTTTGGCTGCGTACAATGAGAACATCATAGTTTCCTATAATGGAAAATAGTTTATTCGGCTGCAGCTGATCATAACGATCGACCTCAAAATTCGGATGTTCATATAACGGAGTGAGCCCGCTCTCACTTATAGCATCAGTCACTAGCACTTTATACATTTTTACTCCAAACCTCCTCTGCTTTAGCTGTAGCCTTACCTAAAATATTCCTTCCCAACAGGCTCGATTGAATCATTTCCAATCCTGTCAGAACTCTTAAAATATCAAATGGAGTGCAATATCCCATATGGCCAATTCGCAGGATTTTTCCCTTCAAATGTTTTTGGCCACCTGCAATGACAATTCCAAACCTTTCCTGTAAGCCTTGCTTAATTGGAGCAATAGAATTTTCATTTGGTTTAATAGACGTTACCGTCGGAGAGGCAATATCATCTGCAACAAAAAGCGGAATATCCAGCTCTTGAAGCCCGCTGCGAAGCATTGACTTCAATAACTGATGGCGTGAAATTACATTTTCCAAACCTTCCTGTTCTACTAAGTTACATACCTCACGCATCCCCGCAATCAAAGACACAGCCGGTGTAAATGGAGTGGAGGTTTCTTCATAATAAGAAGTTAAGTACCTGTTTAAATCGAAATAAAAGCGCTTCGTCCTACAGTTTTTAACAACTTCCCGAGCCCTTTGATTTAAAGCAATAAAAGCTAATCCAGGCGGGAGCATAAGTGCTTTTTGCGATCCGGAAACAAGAATATCTATCTGCCAATCTTCCATATCGACCGGAACAGCTCCAATACAGCTGACACCATCAACAATAAAAAGGGCATCTGTATGCAGTTTTGTTATTGTTCCTAAATCTTTTATTGGATTTAATACTCCGGTAGATGTTTCGCAATAGGTGGCAAAAACAGCTTTAATTGGAACATCCAAAGATTTCAAATAGTTTTCTAATTGATCTGGCTCACATGCTTTTCCCCATTCAATATTTAAGCGGTGGACGCTCGCCCCAAACGCTTGGCAAATGTTTGCAAACCGATCGCCAAAAGCCCCAGTAACAATCACAACAACATGGTCACCATCTTCTACAATATTACATGCCGCTGCCTCCAATGCAGATGTACCAGTACCTGCCACTAGTAGAACAGGATCTTTTGCCCCAAAGATGGGCATAAGTCTTTTGGAAACATCCTCGAGTAAATGCGAAAATGCCTTACTACGATGGGCAATCATCGGCTCATTCATAGCCAGTTTCACACGCTCTGGTATTGGCGTAGGGCCTGGCGTGAACAAAAATTGCTGATTAAAAAGCATCCATTCATCATCCTTTCCTAAAAAATAAAAACGCCCCTCATAACAGACATTCCTGCCTATTATAAGGGGCGTGGGGAAACGCGGTACCACCCTCAATTTGTTACTTTATTTGTAAAGTAACCTCATAAAATAACGACATTCCTGCCGTTCTGACCTACTGTTATTTCAGCCAGCCGGTTCCGAAGTGCTCGGCATTTGAAGAAAAAGCATCGGTTCACAGCATCCACCGACTCTCTTTAGTCATTTTCTCCATACCATCTTCATCATTACCTTTTGCGTATATTAGACTGTTTAGAATATTCTATCCAAATGCTTTAGTTTTGTAAAGAGGTAAAATATTTTTTTTTGAAAAAGCTCTGTTAATCTTTAATGTTGCTTTTCCTATAAAAAAATTTATTTTAAAATTTTACAGAAAATTTAGATAAAATGAATGTATATATTTTTTAAGCGTGTTACATTCGAAATGTAACTAACAATCCATAAAGAAAGGAAGAAAAAACATATGAAATTCAAAGTAGAAATACTTCCAAACTATCGCATTGCTTATATGCGACGAGTTGGTCCTTATGGTCCTGCAAATATTGAGGTAATGGAGAAATTAAAAAAATGGGCTCATGAGAAAAAACTTCTTGAATCTGCCATTCTATTTGCAATTCCACAAGATAATCCAGAAACAACACCTCCAGATCATTGTAGATTTGATGCTTGTATTGTGATACCAAGTGATTATCAAGTCGATGATTCCGTTGTTCAAGGTGAAATTTCTGGCGGACAATATCTTATTTATGAGGTTAAACATACAGCAGAAGATATTCAAAAAGCATATTCTTATATTTTTTCATCTCTACAAAACAAGGAATATCAATTGGACAACAGACCAATTATGGAAAAATATATTGGTGATAGGATTAACAACCCATATTGCGAAATATGTGTACCCATAAAATCATTATAGTTTGCTTAGCTTGATCAGAGAAAAAATACAATGGAGAAGAACAAGAAGTTATCTACTGGTAACTTCTTGTTCGCATTTTGTATTTGAAAAGACACATATGACAGTTCGCGATTGTACAAGCTCAAAGTTCTGTGATTACTTGGCTAACAGATCATTTTAAATATCAAATTTTCCTTTAACAGAGCCTTTAGAACAGCCGTTGATGTAAAGGCAAAAAGATAAGTAAGTGAACGTTTACACATACAGTGATTGGAACATCAAATATTCATTTTCAGAACTATTGACAAAATAGAATAAACCAATTATTATATCGTTAACCGATATATCGTTCTACGGAATATCAGCTGTCGATATAATTTGGAGGCTTTATGATGTTAAGTGAAAAATTAATAAAGAAGTACCTTCCGCTTACTCATACCACTTACTATATTTTAGTTTCCCTTACCTCGCCGCTTCATGGGTATGGAATTATGCAAAAGGTGGAGGAACTTAGTGAGGGAGAGGTAAATTTAGGTCCTGGAACGCTTTATGGTGCGCTCAGTAAGTTGGAAAAGGATGGGTTAATCAAAAAATTAGCGGAAGAAGAAAATGATAGAAGGAAAAGTTATGTCTTAACGGATATGGGAAGGGAAATTAGCAGACGTGAATTTGAACGATTAAAAGCACTAGTAAAACAAACAGAACCATTTTTTACGAGTGAGGGTAAAGAGCAATGAGGAAACGGGTATTTAAATTATTTTTGGCATGGCAGGATGATCAGGAGAACAAATGGCTGGAAAAAATGGCAGAAGAGGGCTGGAAGCTTATAAAATATAATTTTTTAGTTTATACCTTTGAAAAAATGGAGCCTAAAAAATATATTTATAAGACAGATTTCAAAGCCAATCAAAAACATGATTTAACAGAATACTTGGCAATATTTGAAGATGCTGGCTGGGAGCATGTAACGGAATATGCAGGTTGGCACTATTTTAGGACGGAACCAGGAAAAGCGAAGACGTTAGATATTTATTCGGATACGAATTCAAAAATGGACATGTTTAAGAGGTTGCTTTACTTTTTATTAATGCCATTGATTGGGATTCTGCTCATTTCTTTTACGATTGTATTTAATTCAGGCTACTCTCATATAAAATTTATGATAGTTCTTAGAGTAGTGTATGTGATGTTAATATTTCTGCTAGGTTATTCTGTTCTAAACATTTTATATAAAATGAAACGGTTAAAAAATTGATTTAATAGGGAGTTAGATTAATATGAACTTGACCCAGCAGCAACAGACCGTATTGCTAGCATTAACCACTGAGTGGCAATCACCAAGGCAAATCTCTGAGCAACTTTCGCATGAAAATGGAGACCTATCTACTGTGAATCAATCACTTAAAGAATTAATGCGTGAAGGATTGGTGCAGACTAATCCACTTTTGTTCGGATTGTATCGATTAACTGCGCAAGGTGTGGATACTAAAGAAGAATTGGATAAGGATCAATGAGCTAGAAACGCTTAGGTTAACCTAAGCGTTTATTATATATTATTTAGCTCTAAATGACTTCAATCGCTTTTCGATAACGCAAATACATATAGGATCCAATGAAAATACATGGCAGTGCAACCACAGACATTCCTCCGAAAGCAAGGCCAGGGGAGTGGCTATAAAGGAAACCTCCTAAATATGTAAATATTCCAACGATAAATCCCATCCCAAGGGACGTGTAGACAGCTTGTGCCGCTGGGATGTCCTGTTGCTGCAGCTCTTCGTTTATTAAGCGAATAAAGGTATAGTGTGTTAATCCAAATGTGAGGGAATGAAAAAGCTGCATTACTATAAATACAATAGCAGATGGAAAAGCAAAAATCACAAGCCATCTTATCATGCAGGCGATACTCGCAATGATAAACATAACCGGTGTTGGCACTTTCCGAAAAATTCGATCTGCAAAAGAAAAGAAGAGTATTTCAGCCAAAACGGCGATATTCAAAATAAATCCGATATAAAATTTGCTGACATGCAGATCCTGTAAGTAAAGAAAACCATAATTGTTATAAGAAGCATGTGTACCTTGCAATAAAATAGCGATGACAAGTCCTAATAAGAATCTTTTCGACTTCAACAATCCACGATAAGAACTGCTCTTACTTCCGATTCTTTTCTGAATGGAAGGCGGAGATTTTACATTCGCCGTTGCCAGCATGACCAGCATCCCAAATGCCATAATAAAAAAGATGGCATGATCACTAAAAATAGATGTAATGATGCCTACCACAATCAGAGCGACCGTATAACCTATCGATCCCCAGCGCCTGCTTTTCCCATAATGGATGCCATCTGCTTTTACCATCATCGTTCCCGTGCTTTCCATTAAAGGAAGGATAAGCGGATATAAAATAGTGAAAATAACCATTACAGCGATAAGAATTTTCGGCGATGTAAAAGGCAAAAATAAGAATAATAGAATGGTAGAAATGAATGGAAACATTCTTAATAATAATGCAATCGACCGGTGGCGGCAAAATGCAGGAAATACCACTAAGGTTGAGATCGACCGTGAAATAAAGCCAGCACCTATAACGGCACTAGCGGCTTGAATCGTTAACCCCTTACTATCAACAAGCCATCCAGTCCAAAAAGGCATAAATACTCCCCAGGTAAAGAAAAAGGCAAAATAGTTAAGCGATAACCATGTTTGATTTTTCATACGGTCCCCTTTCTTTCTGCATTCGAGTAAGTAACGTTTAAGTCAATAACATGATACCACACCGTTTTTTTAGAAAATACAAATATTTGCATTTTGTTTTCATTGTTGAATGACAATAAAGTTGGTTAAAAACTTCAAACGTTTTATTCTATTAAAAAAAACATATTGTGGAAAAAGGAATCTTCGTACAAAAGTCGAAGTTATGATCTTACACACATTATTTTACGTCATCAAAAACGTTATATAGTAGAGAGGATTTAATTAAGTTTATCAATCACCCAAGAATGGATTTAAAAACTAAGGGTTATATAAATCCTAAGGATTATTGAGAAGCTATGGGGGCTTGAGTGACGTAAGGTTGAAGCGTATAATATATTACGAATTGAGCGAATATATAAAGATAAAAAAATCTTTAAAAGGAATTAGAGGGTTTTCTAATGAAAAAGAATTTTTTTACAGTTAAAGATGTGGTACGGATAACAGGTGTCACTGCTAGAACATTACATTTCTACGATAATATAGATTTATTAAAACCAATTCGCTTGTCTAATAATGGTTATCGAGCATATAGCAGAGAAGATTTGGACAGCCTTCGAACGATTTTATTTTTAAAAGAAATGGGTATTTCATTAAAAAAAATATCAGATATTATGCAACTAACGAAGCAAGAACAACTACAAATTTTAAAAATGCAATATCAAAAACTGCTCGCAAAACAACAACGCTTAGGTGAAATTGTTAGTGCCTTAGAGGATTACGTATCAGGAAAAGATATATTTAATTTGAATATCTTTAATAACTCACCAATTTTGCCACTACAAGAACAATATAGCCGTGAAGCCAAAGCGGTATTTGGTGAAACAGAAAAATACAAAGAGTATGAAAAGAATATAGAAAAACTATCTGATCGGGAAAAAGAAGATGTATATTACGAGTTTGGAAAAAACATGGAAAAAGTATTTAAGAAATTAGCAGAACAAATCCACAAACTTCCTTCCTCTAAGGATGTACAAAAACTAATAGTAGAATGGAAAAGTTACCTTGAACAAAATATGACTTGTGATACAGAAATTTTGATATGTATTGCTGAAACCTATACATCTGATGAGAGATGGAAAAAATATATCAACCAATTCAGTGATGAAGATTTGAGTGAATTTATTTATCAGGCAATTATGTATTATTGTAAAACGAGTAGGTAGTAATAAAGCATGCTGCAGATTCAGCACACTTTATTACATTAATTTAGTCTTCAAAATAGCCAGATGCCTTTATAACTTCATCTCCATCCATAACCGTAGCCTTTTCTATTGAAATACCTGTCTTTTTTAGATATGCCTGTATAGCATAATATCCTACAGCATAGCCTCCACAGAAAGGCATTCCAAAGTCTTGAGTCTCTGGCATCATTGGGTGCTTTCCAAATATATATTTACGAACTTCCATAAACCCTCTGACGTCTAGTGATTTTGAAATTATTCTTCTTGCGGTTTCCAAATCCGCTCCTTGTACAAGTCCATCTGTTACCCATGGGCCAATAAACTCTTCTCCAAACATACTTGCTGCAAAGCTTTCAGCCAAGCCTTCAATAGCAATGTATCTTCCAACTGTTACGTCAGTCATAAAATTCCACTTTGTATTATGGAAAAGCACATTGTGATGAAACTCATGAGTAATACATGCATTCAGCTTTGGCAGGTTCTTTTCGTTCGGATCTATCATTATTAATATATAGCCAGGTATAGAGCCCATACCCGTGTATCCTTGAAACATTGATAAGTATTCTGGGTTTCCTAAGAAGATCCCTACTACAACTTTTTCCGGTAATGGAATGCTGGCTTTTTCAAAGCGGGCGGCTGCAGCTTCAATTGTCCTTTTTGCATTATTCCAAGCATCAGTCTTTTCCAGTCTTTCTAACATTTCTATCATCTTTGATTCCTGGCCGGATAGCTGTATACACCCCATGGCTTCAGGTGTCTTAGGCATATGCATTATTTCAAACATCCGATTAAAAGGTTTTAATAACTCTCCGCTAAAAAATTCACTTCTCTCCCCTTCTGGCAAATTAAGCATTTCTTTATATAAATTTAATGTATCTTGTATGATTATTTCCATTAAAATCATCTCCTTATTATTCAATTGAAATAGTGACATCACTTAGAACAATTTCGATTATAGGCTATGACGTTACGTCAATGTCAACAAGATAATTAATAATCTATTATTGCACTTTGAAGAACCCTTTAATGGAGTAAGAGAAAAAGGCTTTTTCAATTAAAGTATCCGGTTGTGAAAATAAACTCCCAGATTTAAACGACTTTATTGTTACTTATTTAAAGAGTTATTCGGTAATTAATCCAAAAATTAAATAACTTTATTCTCCCCCTTCCATTTTAATGGACGGGGTAATGCGCATTTGGCGGTTTAAAATCAAACAACTTTATTGTAATTCATCATTCATTTCCGAAATTTCCTCCGTATATTTTCCTTTTCATGGATAAAAATATAAAGATAGCATCCATTATGAATTAAAGGTGAATGATTAGATGGCAATATCAACTTTTGAATTTTTAAAATTACAGCTAAGCGGAAGTGCCGATGCGAAGATTCAGCCATTAATGAAAAGTAATCAGCAGATTTTTTTGATATATTTAAAAAGCTTAAGTGATGGGGACAAAATCCAACAATTAGTGGTAAAGCCATATTTTGAAATGCAATCTATGGAGGATTATTGCTATTATTTGCAGTCGCTTGCAGACTATAAGGAATTTAAAGGTAATGATGCAGCGTTAAAGGATATTTTTCATGGAGGAGTAGCCGTTATCCTTCCTGGTCAAGTCGTTATATTAGACTTGAAATTTCAAACGAATAAAGAAGTTCTCGATGCTAGTGTAGAAACCACCATTCATGGGCCGCAAAAGGCTTTAAGTGAAAACTTAGAAGTGAATCTTAATTTAATTAGACAGCGCTACCATTCGAGTACCTTAATGGTCGAGTTAATGGGGGAAATCGGGTATAAAAGTAAAGTGCAATTAGCCCTCATTTACGATGAATCATTGATTAGAAAAGAAACCCTGGAAGAAATACGTAAGAAAATTAATGAAATTGATCGGTCAGTCATTCAAACCACGGGACAGCTGATGCGAAATTTTACTAAAAGAAGAACCTTATTCCCGACCTATCTTGTCACAGAGCGACCTGATCGTATTGCTTATAATCTGGCACTTGGGAAATTTGTTATTACCATTCAGGGGACCCCATTTACATTAATTGGACCAGCAGTTTTCTATGATTTTTTAAGTTCCATGGAAGACTTATATATGCCTTATTGGATTACCAAGTTTCTGGTAACCATTCGATACATCGGCCTTTTTATCAGTACACTGCTTCCTGCCGTCTATGTAGGGGTTACATCCTATAACCCCGAATTATTTCGGGTCCAGCTGGCGCTCACAATTGCTGGCAGCCGGGCAACCGTTCCTTTTCCATCATACTTAGAAGTATTATTTATGCTTTTAATGATGGAATTATTAGTGGAGGCAAGTATCAGGCTTCCAAAAGCAATTGGACCAACCGCAACAACCGTTGGCGGACTTATTTTGGGTACTGCAGCGACGGAGGCTGGTTTGGTTTCCAGCATTATGATTATTATTGTTTCCGCAGTGGCGATTTCAAACTTTGTTATTCCTATTAATGAAATGGGCTTTGCTATGAGAAATGTGAAATATGTTTTGTTATTTTTTGCGTCTATTAGCGGACTAATTGGTGTCATTGTAGGCTTGATTGGACTTCTCTTTTTCTTGGTCAATATTAACAGTCTTGGCGAGCCTTATTTGAAGGCATTTTACAGTGAACGAACGCGCAAAAAGCAAGTTTAAAAAGGAAGTCATATCGATGAACCGATACTTTTATTATTTGATCATTGTGAATATGATTACGAATGTCTTAACCTTTATTCCAAGGATTTTGTTGAACGAGCGTTTATCGGGAGGACTGCTCGCGATACCGATTGGAACCATAGTTGGGACGGGTTTAATGTATCTTTTTATAAAACAGATATCCCATTTTCCCGAAATGGGATTACCGGAAATATTAGAGAAATATCTCTCTAAATGGTTTAAAAACATTTATATATTCTTTAATGGTTTTATGTGGTTTCATGCGGGGCTCTTTACCTTGCTTTCCTTTATAACTATTACAAAAGTTTTTATCAGTCCGGATATGTCAGGTTTTCTTATTACTGGCATGTTTTTATTATTAATATGCTTTTCTATATTAATGCCTTCAAAAAAAGTTCTGTATGCAACAGAGTTATTGATTTTATTGAATATCCCGTTTATTTTACTAATTTTAATAAAAGCGATTTTTAATGATTATTTTAGCTGGGATTCTGTTCGTATTTTATTTACTCATTATCGGGAGATACCTACATGGTCCTCCATTTCTGCGGCCAGTTTTATCTACTTTGGTTTTGCTAATTTAATCATTTTCAATCGGGATTTTCAAAAAGTGAGTTTAAAGTGGATTTGGTTAATCATGCTGTTTGGACTGCAGGTACTGCTTGTTACAATGCTCGGTCCCATCGGATTTCATGGTGCGGTAAAAGGTGTTGAAAGTTATGTGTTTCCCTGGGTTAGCACAGCTGATTCTATGCGGATGGAGCTCGGTTTTGTGGAAAGGGTTCTCTTTATTTTTTTATTGCTGCATATAAATGTTTCATTAGTCAGCATTACCATTCATTGGCATGTGAGTATTGAATTATTTAAAAGCATTTTTCCAAAATTCAAATGGAAAGGGAAATACATTACAGGCTATATTATTTCGGCAATCTTTGCGGTACTCACCTTTATATTAGATGGGTTTTCGACGGAAGATACTAATTTTACGATTATGAAATCGTGGATAAATGGTTTAATCCCTGCCGCCATATTTATGAATTTTATCTTACTATTAGCTATTCGGAGGAAGAAAAAGAATGAATAGAAAATGGCTTCTTATTCCTTTAATAGTATTTGCCGTATTACTTGGTGGCTGTGGATTTAAGGATATTGATAAAAGATTTTTTGCGGTATCCATTGGGGTCGATAAAGGGGAAAAGAAAAGATATAGGGTTTCTGTGGAACTTGCTATTCCAAGCGGAGATCCGAAACAGCCCGGAGACAGCATTGTCTTCACAGAGGAGGCAGATTCCATTGCTGCGGCTATTGGCATTATAAAAGCAAATGCCGATAAAGAACTTGATTTTGGACATATGAACGTAATCATTATCGGAAAGGATTTAGCGAAGGAGAATTTATTTACGACGGTCGATTGGTTTTCAAGGAGAAGAGATATTCAAGAAATTGCCTGGGTAAGTATTTCTGCCTCGAAGGCGAAGGATATTTTAGAATATCATCCGAAGGGAGAATACATACCGAGTAATAATCTTCTTTTGCTTTTTGGTAATGAGGGTACGGAAACCCCTTATGTTATATCAGAATATCTTTTTAGCTTTTGGAGAGATTTAGCTGAGCCAGGAATTGATCCTGTCTTGCCAATCATCAAATATATAAAAGGTGAGAACACATTGGAAGTTCAAACAAGCGGGGTGATTCGAAATAAACATTTGGCTCTTGTGTTGAACAAGGATGAAACGATGCTTCTTAATCTATTCATCAAGCAAAAAGTAAAATCAGAACTTAATGTTACATCAAAGAAATACAATTTTACTATTGCCTCCAGTAAAGCAAAGGTAAAATATAAAATGAACACATCCGGTTCAGCCCCCATCATCGATATATTTGTATCGTTGAAAGGAAATCTGGAAGAAAAACATCGAGAGCATCAGAATGTAAATTTACATGTATATGAAAAAATAACGAATCAGCATTATAAAAAGAAATTTGAAAAACTCTTAACCAAATTGCAGAAGGAAAAAGTAGACCCAGTTGGCTTTGGGATGCGCTATGAAGCAACCCACCTAGGAGATGAGAAGGTGAAAATTTCCGAATGGAAGAGACTGTATCCACAAGCAAAGTTTAATGTTCACGTTACAACGAAAATAGATGGGACAGGCATTATTAAATAAGAACCTGTCCTATATGTATTTGCTCCCTTCTCTAATGCTTAGTTCTGGCAATGTATGGGACTGAATAAAATTTCTGACCGATTCAGGATTTGTTTTCGAATATTCTCTTAGTGCCCAGCCAATGGCCTTTTGGATGAAAAATTCTTTGCTGTCGGCATTGACTAAACAGTAACGGTAAAGAAGATCTGCATTTGTATTTGATTTATATTTTAGCTGAAAAAGAATAGCTGATCTTTTTAACCACATATTTTCATCAGTTGCCCAATTATCTATGTATTGCGGTATAATCTTAAGAAACCTGCTGGCAATTTCCCCGATGATGTGCGGTGCAATCGTATCGACTGTATCCCACCATGAATTCGTAGTAATAAGCTTTTGAAAAAATGGAATATGCTCGCTTGTAAATACTTTTTTATATTTTTGACAGTAACTAAGAGCTGCATAATGATATTCCCTTTCTTTAAAACTCCATAGTTGTTTTACAAAGTCTGGTGAAAATGGCATCTTATTTATTTCGGTTTCTGAAAAAAACTCCTTTAAAAGTTGATTTCGTTCGGGGGTCTTGATGCCCAGAAACGGTAAATGGTTCTTCATATAGCTTGCCATTGGAATGGCTTGCTCTGGATCCGCATGTTTTTCGAACTTGTCTACTAAGATTTTTATCTCCTGCATCGTTTTGAACTCCTGTTTTTTTCTTTCATCATACCGAAATATAGAAAATTAGCAAAATGCTTTTTTATTGGCTTGCCACTTTCTGTGTGAGAATTATAGCGTCCACAATTGAGCTTTTAAAACCGAAAACTTCTTCAATTTTTAAAACGGAATCGTTTAAAACGATGACGTCAAAGGAAAGTCCTAGTCGCTTCGCAGTTTCTAATTCTGCTGCGTTCGTTAAAAATCCTCCATCTCCTGTCAGACAAATAACCTGGTGATCCGGACAGGCTAATTTTGCTCCAATTGCACCGGGAAGGGAGATACCGATAGATGCTAATCCATTGGAGATAATTAATCTATTGGGGTTCTTTGGCTGAAAGGTGCGTGCCACTGAAACTTTATGGGAACCGACATCTGATATTATGATGGTTTTGTCAGTAGCGGCCATTTCCATAACATGCAATATATTCTCAATTGTAAGAGACAATGAAGCATAATTGGTATGATTCCAGCTTATATTGTAGGTTTTTTCCACGTGCATCTTTAAATTTCCAGACGGCATCCAGGTTTTAGAAGGGAGTTGGTAGGACTGAAAACTTTTCAACGTTTCCTTGGTATTCCCGACTAATTCCAATTGAACGGGATAATATTCATCTACCTCTGCAGGTTCTGAATCGATATGAAGAATGGCGATCTTTTTTCTGTTCCATTCTTTTGGCAACCTTTCGTGTTGATCATATCCAATTACAATAAGCAGATCTGCTTCCTGTAACCCCGGTAAAATTTCATCCTTTTCCATAAAACCAAATGTAAAATAATTTTGTTCATGTTCTTTCGGTAAAATTCCTTTAGCCGTAAAACTATGTGCCACAGTTGCTTGCAAAGTTTCGGCAAATGCTAAAAATTCATCTGCAGCGCCGCCTCGAATGACACCATTTCCAACCAGGATAAAAGGCTTTTTGGATTGTTGGATGACTTGATGAGCGGATAAAAATACTTCATTACTTGGGATGAAAATAGGCTCAGGCGAAACGGGAAGCTGAACTGGCGGGATGGATTGAATGGCTAAATTTTCCGGGAGTTCAATTGCAACTGCACCGGGTTTTTCCAACTTTGCAATACGAAAAGCTTTGCGGATAATTTCAGGAATGGCGGAAGCTTCCTTAATTTGTACTGCCCATTTTGTAACGGAATCCATTATCTGTATGACATCAAGATATTGGTGGGAATGCTTATGCTGCCTCTCTAACCCTGCTTGACCTGTGATAGCAACTACCGGGGAATGATCAAGTGTTGCGCTTGCAAGTCCCGTTATTAAATTGGTTGCACCCGGTCCAAGTGTTGCGAGGCATACACCTGCTTTCCCCGATAATCTACCGTAAACATCCGCCATAAACGCTGCACCTTGTTCATGGCGAACGGTTATGTATTGAATTTGCTTGGAACGTGACAATGAATCCGCTAAATCTAATGTCTCATTGCCGACGATTCCAAATATATATTCCACTCCTTCATTTTCTAAACATTGAACAAAAACATCCGTTGCTTTCATGCGGTACCCCCTTGATAAATTTGGTCCCGGATAGTTTTTGATATTTGCAGAAAATTATAAGCACATCTAAAAGGAAAAAGCCCACAAAATTTGTGGACTTTGTACTATTTGTAAAGGAAGTATAAAATTTTCTAACCGATGCAATGAACGTTTCTACGCCAACATCAAGTAAAATTACATTTCAAATTTAACTCATCCGTACGCTAAAGCTGCGGGTTTCCGCATTTTTAATCTTCACCAATAATTTTTACTTCTCTTTCTAATTCTACATTGAATTTTTCTTTCACTGTTTTTTGGACATGGCGTATTAACGCAATATATTCTGAAGCGGTGGCATTATTTTTATTGACAATAAAGCCCGCATGCTTAGTGGAAACCTCAGCTCCCCCGATGCTTGTTCCTTGCAGTCCGCTATCTTGAATCAGTTTACCGGCAAAATAACCCGGTGGCCTTTTGAAGACACTTCCACATGAAGGATATTCAAGTGGCTGTTTGGATTCACGGCGAAACGTGAGATCATCCATAACTGCTTTAATATCTTCGTAATTGCCCGGTTTAAGTTGAAATACTGCCTCCATGACAATGTCGCGGTTTGCTGCAATATTACTTGTTCGATAATCAAGCTCTAAATCAGCAGCTGTTCTTTTTTGGATATCGCCATTTCGATCCACTACGATAGCGTAGTCGAGAACGTCTTTTATTTCTCCGCCATATGCTCCGGCATTCATAAACAATGCTCCGCCGACTGTTCCCGGTATACCGCAGGCAAATTCAAGACCGGTTAATTTTGCATCTAATGCTTTACGGGATGCTTCAATAATGGCAGCTCCGCTTTCCGCAATTAATTTATCCCCGTCCACTTTAATGTTTTTAAAACGATTCAAAAGAATCACGATGCCGCGAATTCCGCCGTCCTTCACAATTAAATTAGAGCCATTCCCTAATAAGGTAAAAGGAATTTGTTCCTTATTCGAGAACTTAATGATGTTTTGTAATTCCACATAGGTGGAAGGTGTGACAAGAAAATCCGCTTTACCGCCAAGCTTCGTATAAGTATGATTTTTTAAATATTCATCCACTAATATGTTTTCTTTTTCTACAATTTCAAGTAAGTTATTATAAATTTGATGAGACTCTATCATGATAATCATTCCTTTGACGTAATTTTCGAATAATCTATCTATATAAAGTAAGAAATTTTTTACCCCTTAAACAAGCATTATAACAGTTTTCCATCACAAATTTTAGTCCTACAACACAAATTCAAACATACTGTAATATTATATAGGCAAATGCTCATTTGGTGTCAGGCACCGCAAATGGACAAATCGATATTTTGTCCTTCTATAGTGGACAATAGTTCTAAAAATATTAGTAGAATAAAATTTCTTTCTCCTCTTGACATTCTATTTTGAACGTAATAATATAATTAACAATAAATTTAAAAAAACTGAAAATTATGCAGCGTTGAAGAAGAAGAGTAATCCTTATGGACACTTTAGAGAGCTGGTGGTTGGTGTGAACCAGTGTGAATGTATGGATGAATGGGCTTCTGAGCTTCCAAACCGAAACTAAAATTTGAGCAGTAGGCTTTGGCGAATGTCTCGTCGTTACAAGAGACGGATATTACGATCTTTCTATTAGATCTTGATATTGTCAAAGTGAGCTGTTTTGTTCAGCTAATAAAGGTGGTACCACGGGTCCTCTCGTCCTTTTCGGATGGGGGACCCTTTTGTTGTTTCTGTAAAAAAACTAAATATAGCGAACTCTATGATTAAGAGGAGTATGTTTTATAAAAATCGTTGCAGAGAGCCGGTGATGGTGCGAATCCGGTACGATGGGTAAGACAGAATGGACTTATGAGAGGTTTCTTGAACGAAAGTAGGGAAACACGGAATTCCACCGTTAAAAGGATAGGGTATCGGAAAGAACAAATGCGTAAGCGCCTTGCTCAGCGGCTTATGGATTTCGTAGTCGCAGGCTCGAGATAAAGGAAACACAGTGAGGTAGTTCACGAACAAGTGAAAATAGCACTACCATTTTCAACTGATGTTGACTTATCGTAGGGAGAAGACGGAGAAATCCACTAGCCGCTAGGCGCTGAAGCTAGACGAAAACAATCCCGTACCCGAAAAAGCGGAAGGAGTGTATTCTCCTTCAACATGAGGTGGCACCGCGGTATGAATCGTCCTCTATAAACTCAGGCAAATTGCGCTTGAGCTTATAGAGGACTTTTTTATTTTCATGACAAAACCCATTTTAAAAATTAGGAGGTTCCCAGCTTTGAATCCAAATTACAAAATCACGACATTTAACGGTGATACCCTAACACCAATCGCCATTTACAATCGCCTGAATGGAAAAAAGAAATTTCTGCTTGAGAGCTCACTTCAACATGATGAAAAGGGCAGGTACTCCTTTATCGGTATGAACCCATACCTTGAGTATAAAGCGGCTCATGACCAAATAACGATTATTTCAAAGCAGCAAACTCTAAGAGAACAGGGGAAACCACTAGAAGTATTGAAAAAATACATTCCCAAACTAGAGGCAGAAATACCCTTTCCATTCTATGGCGGAGGTGTTGGGTATATAGGTTACGATACCATCCGTCAATACGAAAAGATTGGGGAAATAGCAAACGATACTATGAAAATGCCGGATATCCACCTCATGTTTTATCAGGAGGCAATCGTTTTCGATCACGTTTCTCAAACCGTTTCGATCATTTTATTAAATGCAGATCAAAAACGAACGGATGATGAGCTCACACAAATAACAGAGCAATTGAAGTTAACCATATTCACTGCCAACGACATTGTGGAAACATCAACATCTCCTGCCAAAATGAATTTTACACCAACCAAGACAAAAGAAGAATTCATGGAAATGGTTGAAAGTGCAAAGAAACATATTCAGCAAGGGGATATTTTTCAGGTTGTATTATCTCAAGCCTTAGAAGGGGAGGTAACAGTAGAACCCTTTCAGTTTTATCGAAAACTGCGAAACGCAAATCCATCACCATATATGTTTTACATCGACTTCGATGACTACATTCTTTTAGGCGCCTCACCTGAAAGCTTGATAAAAACTAAGAGCGGGGAATTATCAACCAATCCAATTGCTGGAACCAGACCGCGCGGAAAATCTAAATTAGAGGACCGCCAGTTAGAACAAGAACTTCTTTCAGATGAAAAAGAACTGGCAGAACATAAAATGCTCGTGGATTTAAGCCGTAATGATGTGGGGCGCGTATGCGAAGCCGGCTCCATCACGATTCCAAAGTTTATGGAAATTGAACGGTACCAGCATGTTATGCATATCGTCTCTGAAGTAAAGGGCCGGCTAAAACCAAACTTATCCGGAATCGATGCTCTTGTTTCCTGCCTTCCAGCGGGAACGGTATCTGGGGCTCCGAAAATTCGCGCGATGCAAATCATCAATGAACTTGAAAAAAGAAAGCGCGGAGTGTATGCAGGAGCAGTAGGCTACATCAATGTGAACGGTGATATCGATTTTGCATTAGCCATTCGCTCCTTAGTGATAAAAGATAAAAAGGCCATTTTACAAACCGGTGCGGGGATTGTGTATGACTCTATTCCGGAAAAAGAATATGAAGAAACCATGAATAAAGCAAAGTCCCTATTGGAGGTAAACAGCTATGATCTTGTTAATCGATAACTATGATTCCTTCACTTATAACCTATATCAATATTTTCTGGAATTAGGTGAAGATGTTCAGGTAGTACGGAATGATCAAATAACGGTGGAGGATATCGAAGCACTCCAGCCGGAAGCGATTATTTTATCTCCTGGCCCAGGTGTACCGGAAAATGCCGGGATATGCATGGAGCTGATAAAAGCCTGTTATCGGGAAATTCCGATATTAGGAATTTGTTTAGGCCATCAGGCAATTGGGGCAGCCTTTGGAGCAGCAATCGTGCAGGCGGAAAATATTAAGCATGGGAAAACATCGATGATTTTACATTCCGGGCAAGGCTTATTCGAATATATGTCACAGCCGCTCGAAGTGATGCGCTACCACTCACTGGTGATTGAGGAGCAAAGCTTGCCTTTAGAAATCGAAGTGGTAGCAAATTCAATGGACGATAACGAAGTAATGGGAATCAAACATATTCGCTACCCATTGTACGGGCTTCAGTTTCACCCGGAATCCATTGGCACAAAATGCGGAAAAGCACTTATTCAAAATTTTTTACATGTTGTAAGGGGGCAAAGAAATGAGATCGTATCTTGAAAAAGTAATGGAGCACCAAAGCTTGTCTTATGAAGAAATGACAATGGCAGCTAATCAATTATTTTCAACGGATATATCGGATTCAGAAATGGGAGCCTTCTTAGCTGCTTTAAAAATAAAGGGGGAAACAGCTGAAGAAATTGCCGGTTTAGTAGAAGTCATCCGCGAAAAATCGCTGCAAATCGAACTGCCATTTCCATCCGTTATGGACAATTGCGGAACAGGTGGCGATGGATCAGGGAGCTTTAATATTAGTACAACATCTGCTTTTGTCATCGCTGGTGCGGGAATCAAAATTGCCAAGCATGGAAACCGCAGTGTCTCCAGTAAAACCGGCAGTGCGGATGTACTCGAACATTTAGGGGTGTCCTTAAACTTTGACCGTCATCAAATTGCGGAAATTCTTGATAAGAATGGAATTGCCTTTCTTTTTGCACCTAAGGTACATCCAAACATTAAGAGAATCATGAAGGTAAGGAAGGATTTAAAAATCCCGACGATCTTTAACTTAATTGGCCCTCTTACAAACCCTATTTCATTAGACACTCAGCTTCTCGGCATTTATCGAAGGGATATGCTCGAAATGATGGCACAGGTTTTACACCAATTAGGAAGAAAAAGAGCGGTTGTTTTAAATGGGGCAGGGTTTATGGATGAGGCTTCATTATCTGGTGAAAATCATCTCGTATTATTAAAGGAAGGAAAAATAACAAGCTTCACCTTAAATCCAAGTGATGTCGGTTTACCCGAATATGAAAATGAAGCAATTCGCGGCGGAAATTCAAAAGATAATGCCGATATTCTTCTTCAAGTTTTAAAAGGTGTAAAAGGAGCATATCGCGATACCGTGCTTCTTAACGCCGGGTTAGGTATTTTCGCAAATGGTTTGGCATCTTCCATTGAAGACGGAATTGCCTTAGCTGAAAAAAGTATCGATTCCGGAGCTGCTCTGCAAAAATTAGATTATTTAATCGAGTACAGCAAACATTTCGCAAAAGAGGTGATTTAAATGTCGTTTTTATCCAATATTTTAATCGAAAAAGAAAAAGAGGTTCAGTTACTAAAACAGCAATATCAACAGCACGGCCGAAGAAAAACTGAGCAGGAGAAATCAATGTATCAAACCTTCATGGAATCGAAGACCATGAATATAATTGCAGAAATAAAACGGGCATCGCCTTCCAAAGGGGAAATAAATGTAGGAATTAATCCTGTGGAACAGGCACAAGCATATGCCAAGTACGGTGCAAAAGCCATTTCCGTCTTAACAGATTCCGCCTTTTTTAAGGGCTCTATCGAGGATTTGGGTGCTGTAAGAAATGCTGTCGACTTCCCGATATTGTGTAAAGATTTTATTATTGAAGAAATTCAAATAGACCGGGCGAAAGAATATGGTGCAAATGTGATTCTTCTCATCGCTGCGGCGTTACCGAAGCATCGATTAAGTGAGCTTTATGAATACGCCTATTCGAAAGATTTGGAGGTTCTTTTAGAGGTTCACAATGAAACGGAGCTGATGATTGCTTTAGAAATAGGAGCTAATATCATTGGAATAAATAATAGGGATTTAAAAACATTTACCGTTGATTTAAGCGTAACAGAAAGGTTAGCAAAATTGGTGGACAGGGACGACATTCTTCTGATTGGGGAAAGTGGGATCCGAAATAGGGAGGATGTCGAAAGGATGATGCATGCTGGGGTAAAAGGAGTTTTAGTCGGAGAGACCTTAATGCGCTCGGATAATTTGAAAGATACATTAGCGGATTTAAAAATAGCATTCAACTAAGGGGCGTGTTTCTTTGGGAGTGAAAATTTGTGGAATTAAAACGATGGAAGCAGCAAAAGCAGCGGTTGATGCAGGTGCGGACTTTATCGGATTTGTTTTTGCGGAAAGTAAAAGACGAATATCGCCTGAGCAAGCGAAAAAAATGGCAGCTCACATTCCAAGCCATGTGAAAAAAGTCGGAGTATTTGTCAATGAAGATCAATCTACCATTCGCAAAATAGTTGCGCAAGTTGGTCTTGACTACATTCAGCTTCATGGAAATGAATCGCCGCAATTTGCTGAAAGTCTGCAATATCCAATCATTAAAGCATTTTCTTGTAAAAATTTTACACAAATAAATAACTATAGCTGTGATTATTATCTGATCGACGGTCCGAAAGCCGGCAGCGGGGAAACTTTCGACTGGACGGATCTCGAAATACTCGATTTGCCAAAAGATAAACTTATACTAGCAGGCGGTCTTACCGTCCACAACGTAAAGAACGCTATTTTAACTGTACATCCGGCAGCAGTGGATGTATCAAGTGGTGTTGAAACAAATCATGAAAAAGATCCAGAAAAAATAAAATCTTTTGTTCGAAATGCTACATTAGCATATCAACAATTAAAGGAGAGAAAAGAATGATTTCGAAAACATATCCAAATGAAAATGGCCGCTACGGTGAGTTTGGCGGAAGATTTGTACCAGAAACATTAATGACTGCAATACTGGATCTCGAACTAGCATATAAAGAGGCAATGGAGGATCCAGCATTTACGAAGGAGTTAGAATACTATCTTACTCAATATGTCGGCCGCGAAACACCTCTCTATTATGCTGAAAATTTATCAAAACGATTAGGCGGTCCGAAAATCTTTTTAAAAAGAGAAGACCTGAATCATACAGGTGCCCATAAAATTAATAATGCTATCGGGCAGGCATTATTAACAAAAAGAATGGGGAAAAGGAAGGTTGTTGCGGAAACCGGTGCGGGCCAGCATGGGGTGGCAACTGCGACAGCATGTGCATTGCTTGGGTTGGAATGTATTGTCTTTATGGGTGCAGAGGATATTCGCAGACAAAAGCTGAATGTATTTCGAATGGAATTGCTCGGTGCAAAAGTCGTAAGTGTTAACCAAGGAAGCAGTACTTTAAAGGATGCGGTGAACGAAGCATTTCGCTACTGGGTAAGTAATGTTGCAGATACTCATTATATTATTGGTTCTGTTGTAGGACCGCACCCATTTCCGCAAATTGTCCGCGATTTTCAAAGTGTCATTGGATCCGAGACGAAGAAACAAATCGTGGAACAAACCGGGAAATTACCAGATGCGGTGGTAGCATGTGTCGGCGGCGGAAGTAATTCGATGGGGATGTTCTATCCATTTGTAAAAGATACAGAGGTTAAGCTATTTGGTGTAGAAGCAGGCGGAGATGGAATTGAAACAGGCAAACATGCGGCGGCATTAACCGACGGGGAAAAAGGAATTTTACATGGAACAATGACATACTTGCTTCAGGATAAGGACGGACAGGTGAAGGAAGCCCATTCTATTTCGGCAGGCCTTGATTATCCTGGTGTTGGACCAGAACATAGCTATTTAAAAGAAATTGGTCGAGTTACTTATACATCCATCACAGATAAGGAAGCATTAGAGGCATTTGAAATCCTCTCCAGGACGGAAGGAATTATTCCGGCGCTGGAGAGCTCCCATGCGGTTGCTTACAGTATAAAGCTCGCTAAAGAAATGACGGAAGAAGAGACACTTGTTATTTGTCTATCAGGTCGCGGGGATAAAGATGTAGAAACCATTAAGAGTTTAATAGGAGGAGAGTAATATGGGGAAAAAGAAATTGTCGGATGCTTTCGCAAAGGTAAAGGAAAATAGTGATAAAGCATTTGTACCATATATTATGGCTGGTGATGGCGGTTTAAGCATTTTAGAAGAAAGGATTAACCTGTTAGAAAAACTAGGGGCAACAGCAATAGAACTAGGAATTCCGTTTTCCGATCCGGTTGCCGATGGGCCTACGATTCAAGCTGCAGGCATTCGCGCACTGAAGGAAGAAGTTACATTGTCTTCTATTTTACTAGAGCTGCAAAAGCTTAAAGGAACATATAATATCCCAATTGTAATCATGACATATTTAAATCCTATCTTTGCTTATGGAGTAAAGCGCTTTGCTGAGGATTGTACCAAAGCAGGTGTGGATGGGATTATCATTCCCGATTTGCCGTTAGAAGAGGAAGAGCTTGTGTCCTCGGAACTCGAAAAAGAGGAAATTGCCTTTATTAGGCTGGTCTCTATTACAAGCACGGAGGAGAGAAAAACAGAACTAGCAAACAAAACAGAAGGTTTTCTCTATGCTGTCACGGTTGCTGGAATTACAGGGACAAGGGATTCCTATCAGAATGATATTGGAGAATATTTATCCTCTCTAAAAGCAATTTCTAAATCTCCTGTGTTGGCCGGATTTGGCGTCGCTACTCCAGAGCATGTAAAACAATTAGGTCAGTATTGTGATGGGGTAGTAGTCGGAAGCAAGATCATTGATTTATTTCAGCATCATGATCTTGGAGGGATTCAAAAGCTGATTCAGGCTTCGAAATGCAATCCGGTTGTGGGATAAAAAAGGGTGCATGTCAGCTCCGACATGCACCCTTTTTTTTAGTAAATTACCGTAAGTACCATCAGCTAGCGGGGATAACTACCACGCTGTGACGACGAAATCCTTACGCTAGAGCTTCGGCCCTAGCGTATTTGTTCTTTTTATGCATTAATAATGAATCGAGTTTTGACAGGTGGTGGAAAGATAGGAGGGAAGCTCTCTCCCTCAGCTAATTTATGGACAGAATTTACATTTTTTCCTCCATTAATAGGTTCTGCAAATGAATGTGCTTTTCCATTTACAAACAGACCTCCAACAACTAAAGAAAATGTTAATGTACAACCAACTAATGCCTTTTTCAAATTCATCTCGGATTCCTCCTAAAAATTAATTATTTTTTCATATGCTGAATTTGCAATAGCAAAAGATGTAGCGGCTGATTTGTACTCATTTCTTTCTTGATAGTAGTCTCCTAATGTTTTTGCAAGAAGTACAATTCTTTGATACATTTTGATAGATTCGAAATATGGAATGGCCTCATTCAAAATAAAATCTTCGAAGCCAGGCGGATAATCATTTACTATATATTGATAAAACCTCAATTCAATCATTTGCTCTTTATATATTTCGGTAAATTGTTCATTGGATTGAAGTAAGTCCAGCCCTTCATGGAGCCACTTCTCAACTTGTTCCTTAAAGCCAATTTTATGGTATTCTTTGATTATATTAATGATTGTATTAATTTTATCTTCATTTATAGAAGGATTACTTTGCTCAAAGCTCTTCAGATAATGATCAATTGCTTCCTCTGATTTACCTAGCTTCGCTTTTAAATATCCTAAGTTATTTTCAACCTTAATGAGGATATCTATATAATTGGATGAAATAGCAAGCTGTCTGGCAAAATTATAATGTTTTTCAGCTTCCTTATAGTCTTGCATTCGGCGGTATATTACCCCGAGCATTAAGTGGCAATCGGTACATCTTCTCATTTGATAGCATTGTTGAAATATGGACAATGCTTCATCCATATGAAAGATAGATAGAGTGTTTTTATTAAGTCTGCCGAGTGTAAGGCCATACATGTAAAAAAGGTCAGCCTTTTCAATGTTGTAAAGTTCTTTTACTGATATTAAATAGTTTTTCGCATCCTTAAAGAATGGTTCTGCTTCAAGATATTGCCCTTTTAGATAGAAATAATTCCCCCGATATTTTTGATAGGAGAACTTTAAAATATCAGGCATATCATTTTGCAATGGAATAAAGAAATCAATGATTGTTTTTGCCGCTTCCAGGTCGTTATGAATTAAATGGTAGCGAATCAGATAAATATTATAGGTCATCACCACAAAAATATCATTGCTATCAGATATTCTTTCTTTAATTCTTTGATAATAAGCGTCTGAGTTCTGTGTGTCGTTTAGCAATAGGTAACGATTCCATTCCTCAAAAAGCTGTGCTAGATCATTATTTTGATAAGTCATAAACGGGATTTCTAGTTTGTCGCAAAGTTGGCTTAATAGTTCAATTGGTGGAGTATGATCGTTGTTTTCTATAGATGAAAGGTAAGGAACAGTAGTAATATCTTTGGCTAATTCTTCTAAGGACAAATTCTTTTGTAGACGGTAATAACGGATTCGAGTTCCAATGCTCATAAATTTTAACTCCCAGCTTCACTATATTTACATTATAACCCTAATATACGAAAAAATGGAATAATTCTTTTGTCCTAAAATATTGAAATTTGCAAATTTTTGTTACGAATCATACAGTAAATAGAAATATTCCATCTCTTTTTGTTCTATTATGATAGATTCTGTCTAATTCTTCA
The DNA here is from genome assembly GCF_038008735.1 of Margalitia sp. FSL K6-0131. Lineage (NCBI taxonomy): Bacteria > Bacillati > Bacillota > Bacilli > Caryophanales > Bacillaceae > Heyndrickxia > Margalitia sp. FSL K6-0131. Next base: position 4,199,265 of record NZ_JBBOZS010000001.1, on the reverse strand, counting down.
AGAAATTCGTAGGGATTTTATGCCATTTTTTGAATTTTATTTTCAAGATATATCCACGAAGTTTCTTTCCGAGAATTTAATTTACTTTTCTACAATTGAGTTATTTATCCATAATTTATACACAAGACTATTCATAATTCAGAAAAGGAGGAGGAACTTAGTCATTATCGCCACAAATCACCTTTTTTCAGTGAATTATTCGATTTAATTCCCTAAATTCCTCTTTCCGTTTTACAAAAACTTATTAAATGTAATCTTGGTCCGTTTAATAGGTAAAAGCTTCTGCTTTTTCTTCTCCAGTTATCATATCTTTAACTTTATATTGATTTCTTTGCACTTCTGCTTCTCCAATAATAATAACTTTCCGTATTTTATCTCTATTTGCTTTGTCCAATGCTTTTCCAATTTTTTTGTTGCCCATTTCCACTTCAACCTTAAAGCCTTTATTTCTTAAATCCCTCGCGACTAATAATGACTCCTTCCATGCATTAAGCGGAATGACATAATAATCGACAGAAGAAGCATTCTTTTTTATTTCGTCCGCTTGTAATAGGGCAGTGTAAATAACATCTAAACCAAATGAAATTCCAACGGTTGAAACCTTTTCGTTTGTTCCTAATAATCCACCTATTGCGTTATCGTATCTTCCTCCGCTGCCAATGCTGGATTTTAAAGTTTTATCCGTCATGAAAATTTCATAGATGGTACCTGTATATATTTCCAAGCCCCTTGCTAAAAATGGGTTAAAGATGCATTTGCTCGTAACCTTTAAATAGTCTAGATACGTTTCAAGCTCCTTTAGCTCATCTATTCCTGATTGAATGAGCGGATTCAATTCAGCAAACTTCTCAAAATAGGAATAGTCCGTATTATTTTCATTTGTTAAAAACCCTTTGATCGACTGAACCGTTTCGGTGGGCAGCCCTTGAGCAGCCAGCTCAGAGACAACGGCTTCCAAACCAACCTTTTCAAGCTTATCAAGGATTAATACTACTCGATTGATTTGATTAAAAGGTGTCTTAAAAGCTTGGAGCACACCGGTTAATAGCTTGCGATTATTGTATTGAATCGTAACATCCATATTTAATCTATCAAAAGCATCCAGTGCCATTATCATTAGCTCTGCTTCTGCTACCTGTGTCTGAACTCCCACAATATCTACATCACATTGTGTAAATTCCCGAAGCCTTCCAGTCTTAATTGGACCATCCCTAAATACTTTGCCAATCTCATATCTTTTAAAGGGCATTTTAATAGTTGGATTCATTGCTACTACTTTTGCGAATGGTATTGTTAAATCATACCTTAATGCTAAGTCCCTATTCCCTCTATCTGATAATGTATACATTTCCTCCAATATTTCAGCCCCGCCGCCATATTTAGAAGCAAGCAGCTCCTCATAATTTAATATTGGCGTTTCTAACGGTTGACACCCATATTGAATGAAGACATCCTCCAGATTCCTTCTAATCTTGCGACGAACCTCTTCCGCCACTGGTAAATAATCCTGTGTTCCCTTTACATTTTGATAATCCATTTTTTTCATTTTTCCAGCCTCCAATAATGTAGAAATAAATAAAAAAACCGCACAAGATTTAAGTGTTTATACTTAATCCATGCGGTTTAATGAGAAATAGCCTTCCTATTTGCGATTATTAAAAAATTCGAATAGCAAGGCTAATTGATATGATGATGGAATTGTGAAAATGCAATACTATTTTTGAAAATCAGCATTTTATTTCACCTCGAATTTCCCATTACTTTATCATACCTGCATTTAGATATCAATAATGATGTTGAGAAATTTTTATTACTTACTTAACCTTAAAAGTAAGTATTTTAGTCATTACTTTTTTTGTTCCTTTTTGGCGAACATCTACTGCGACTTTATTATATGGAATTCCACTATACGTTTTCTTGCTTGAATAATTTTGAACTGTGTCCCAATAAAATTCATTGTAAACTCGTAACTCCCTTTTCCTTTTGCAGTAAAATGGATTTTCGCCAGATTTTTAGGGATTATCATTTGTTAGCCAAAGTTTTTCTTATTAATAACGATTGATAAATTCCGTTAAAAACATATCTATTCATTATTAGGTGCTTATTTATTGATTCAGATGGTAATAGGTCAACTTATACTTCTTTTAAGAAAAATTAAAGGCAAGTGGTATTACAATGGCGATGATATTATCAAACATAACATTTCAATTGCTTGAAAACATTATTTAAATTTATATTGACCTTTATAATGCCTCGTGGGATTAAAAGGGTCAATATAAACTTCATAATTATTATCTTGATGGGAAAATATATGCTCTTGTGCAATTTGGAAATATACATTATGGAGGAATTTTTACGAAGAAAATTATAATTTTTGGCATTTTAGCATCCTCTGCTTATTTATAATTAAATGACCAGTTCTTCAACTAAACGCAAAGACAAATCAATTTTTGACAAAGAACGTCACTGCTAAAATCACCAATTATTTTTAAATAAGATGTGTTGTCCTTAAACGAAGTAAGCTAGAAAAAGGAAAATAAGCGGAAATCTTCCTGTTAAATGCAGAAGGAAGATCGTTTTTGAGTAAATAAGAGGAGATTTTCCGATAATGCAAAGTAAAATCTCCTAATTTGGCATTTTTCGAGACAATAAGCGGAATCTCTCCGTCTAATTATGCCTTTTTTTTTAATAATTACGATTTAAGCGGAATTTTTCCGTCTATTTATTGGATGGGGTGCTTGACCTGTTCCCTAACATAAACATAGATAAATCTAATAATTGATTACATAATTTGCAACGTTTTGGGTGTGACCAATAGCTATTGCCCACTTGTTAAAACCTGTGCTACATCTGTCGTATTTAAACTTAATAATCCTTGTCATAATAAGAAAAAGAAGCAAGCGGATTTAAATGCTAATCCGCTTGCTAAAAACTCTTGTTCTTTTTTATTTTTCTACCTCTAAACCGAACTATACTACTTAGAGAAATTTCCTACACTTTAACTTTTTACTTATTACGTTTATTATTCATTCTCACACGCTGATTAGCAGCATTAGCGCGAGCCTGTGCTTCTAAATCAGCTTGATCTGCTAATTCTTGAGAAAATTCTACATCGTTGCCGTCTGATTTTAAATTCTTTGGTACTTGTGGAAGTGAAGCTTTGTTTTTATCACGTGTTTTATGACCATGCGAGCGACCCATGTAGTTTTCCCCTTTCAAAAATGGGAGTTACGGAATCATCCGTTCATAGATAGAATGTGCATAATCATTCGGATTCAAACAGGAAGTTATTTACGGTTTTCTTCAAATCCACCAGCACGATCTGCTTTCCGAAATTCACGGGAATAAGTAACAGCCTGCATGCTTGAAAGATTGCTTTTCGTTTTAATCTTTTTATCCTTTGCCACATTTCTCATCCTTTCGGGTATAGTTTCAGTACTATTATTTCCTTAATTTAGGTAAAAATACTGTGAGTTGTAGAGGAAAGTGATAAAATAGGATTAACATTTAAAAAAACAATCTATCCATATAAGGAAGGTTGAGATAAACATGCCAATCATAACAAAAATTACAGTTCAAAAAAATCTTTCAGACCGATATAACATTTATCTTGATGAACACTATGCTTTTAGCGTTGATGAAGATGTATTGACTAGGTTTCAATTAAGAAAAGGGAAAGAGTTATCGGAATTAGATTTAACAGAAATTCACTATGAAGATGAAATAAGAAAAGGGGTTAACAGTGCCATCCAGTATCTTTCCTTCCGAATGAGGTCGGAAAAAGAAGTGGAGGAGCATTTAAAGAAAAAAGAATTTAATGAAGAAATTATTAAAGAAGTAATACATGCTCTATATAAAATGAATTATTTAAATGACTTAGAATTTGCTGTGGCATATGTACGGACACAAATGAATACCACTAAGAAAGGTCCGGAGGTAATCAAATTAGAGTTAAAAAATAAGGGAATAACAAATGACATGATCGAAACCGCTATTTTGGAATTTAAGGATGATCACGTCTTAAGCTCTGCTATTTCACTTGCTGAAAAAACGGTGAAACAAAATAAAAAGATTCCTGAAAAATTATTACGTCAAAAAGTGGAACAAGCTTTAATAAGAAAAGGGTATACAAAAGAAATAATAAAGGAAGCAATGACACAAATAACTTTTGAACAGGATGAGGATGCAGAACGGGAGATTTTAGAAAGTCATTGGTCCAAAGCACACAGAAAATACGAGCACTTGGAAGGGTTTGAGTACGAACAGAAAATCAAACAAGCTCTTTACCGTAAAGGTTTTCAAATAGAACAGATAGAGAGATTTTTAAGTGAAAAGGAGTTATAATGTTACAATAAGCATGTTGTTTGGTTAGGTGAAAAATCAACACTCTATAATATATATAGCAACATTGTTTTAACCAAAACTTAAGGTGGTAAGTCAATAAAATGGAAACTGAAAAAAGATACAGCGAGATGTCCGAATTTGAATTAAAGACAGAAATCGCCAGGCTAACGGAAAAGGCTAGAAAAGCAGAGCAGCTTGGAATTGTGAATGAATATGCGGTTTTAGAACGGAAAATAACAATGGCAAAAGCGTATCTTCTCAATCCAGAGGATTTTAAAGCTGGTGACGTGTATCAAATTGAAGGTGATCCGGGAGTTTATTTTAAAATCGATTATATAGATGGTGTTTTTGCTTGGGGATATCGTATGAGCGGGGGAAAGCAGCAAGAAGCATTACCAATTTCACTTCTTACACCATTAAAATAAAGAGCCAAAAGGCTCTTTATTTTTGGGCTTATGACTGTTTTCGCGTCTGATGCTCTAAAATAATTAAATCCTGTGACATCTTTGTTTCCCCATTTATTTGAGAATGGGCATGTTTTGGGGTATACCACCCGCGATTAAATGGACTAGCGGTTCGATTACGGTGAGTATTCAGCGATTTTCCCATTGCAAAAGCCCCTTTCCATTTTTCGCATTTTCTTCAACTGTTTATTCCGATTGAAACACCAGCTCTAAAAATGGTCATATCTAGCTACAGCGCCTATCGGCTAGTGAATTTCTCCGTCTCCTCCCTACGATAAGTCAACATCAAGTGAAATTTGAAGTGCCAATTTCACCAGCTCGTGAACTACCTCACTGTGTTTCCTTTATCTCGAGCCTGCGACTACGAAATCCATACGCTAGAGCTGCGGCGCTTTCGCTTTTAAATGGAATCAGATTTGCGATTACCTGACGCATGCATTCGCTCTTGTGGATGGGTATTGATCGTACCATCCGCGCGTGTAGATGCAAATTCTGCTTTTGCCCTAGGTTCACCCTCGAATTTATTATCATTTCCATATGGAAAACCTTTCGCTTTGTTTCGCATAAAAAGTTCCTCCTATATGTTAGTCCAGTACGTGAAAGAATCCAATCACGCATTAATAGTATGACTGATTTTTCATGAACATATGATAAAGAACCTGTTGAAATAGATGGAAGCTAGTGCGGAGCAACATCTAATTTTTTTCTTAATTTGTCCTTATTATAAATCCAGCCGGTGTAGGAACCTGTAATATTTAAATCCTCATCTAATTGGACGATTGCTACAAACGGATAGTGCCCTTTGCTTCGATAGCGTAAATCAATAAAGCGAACCTCATAAGAATGATCGTTTTTCTCCTTAACCTCCCATCTGAAAATAGGGGAGAAGGATAAGAAAGCAGAAAGGTTTTTATCCTTTTTGGCGGCTTCAATTTCTGGTGTTTGCGGCACAGGAATCTTTTTATACGTATCCAAAATCGTAATATCACGTTTGTAGGCTTTCCCTACATAAAAGCTATCATCGGTCTCCACAACAACTCTCCATTTATAATAACGCATGGTGGAAGCGACGATTATTTTCTTTGCATCTGGAATTTTCGCCTTTACCGCTTGCCGAACGGATCTTTGTTCTTGGAACCGAAGCAAATAATAAAAGAGAATGATGATATACATGGTTAAAAAGGTATATCCTGGGTGAAGACCAAATCCCCATAAAATGAGTCCGACTACATGGATACCAAAAATAAATGGATCAAATGTATTAATCATACCAAATGCCACCCATTTCATGGACAGGGGACGAACTGCCTGGGTACCATAGGCATTAAAGATATCTACAAAAACATGGAGGAATACAGCAAGAAAGGTCCAAAGCCACAAATGAAGCATATTGGCCCCCGGAATGAAGAGATGAACCAGTAAGGAAACTAAAAGCGGCCATAAAATAACCGCAGGAATAGAATGCGTAACTCCTCGATGATTACGTATATATACTGCATTGTTTTTAAATTTTAAAACGGTATCGATATCAGGTATTTGCGAGCCAATTATGGTTGCCAATAGAACACTATGTGTATTAACAGCATCTCCGGCAACGACGGGGTCTAAGGTGGCTAAGCCGCCTAAGGCAAACCCCATAACAAGGTGTGTTCCTGTATCCAATTCTATTTCCTCCTTAAGAAGGCGTAAAAAAGAGCTTTCTGTCGTTTGCAAAATTTTAAATTTAACTATGTGGATGACTTTTTTTAAAATTATTTAATAAGTATAGACTCTGTCTAGCTCCAGCGCCTATCGGCTAGCGGATTTCTCCGTCTCCTCCCTACGATAAGTCAACATCAGTTCGTGAACTACCTCACTGTGTTTCCTTTATCTCGAGCCTGCGACTACGAAATCCGTACGCCGATGAGCAAGGCGCTTTCGCTTTTCTTATAATGACTTTTCGCTTTTCTTAAAACATGATATGGTAGTAACGGTACAAAGGTAATGGAAAAACTGATATATCTGTATAATTGATAAAAACGACTAGATTAATGCTTTTCTTTGAAGAAAAGTTTCTTATCATTTAATTATTTGAGTTTAGTCTTGTCTGGCGTAAGTAGCCATCAGCTAGCGGGATTCTACGTCTTCTGAAGAACAACGCCGTGTTTGCGTTTGTCTCGTCGAAAACTACCAAATCTGTACGCTATCTTATTTAAATTGGACAACCTGTCCTTATTATATTCCTTTTTAGAAAGTGGTTTAACCCTTATGAGTGAAACTTTAAAAAATCTTAAGAATATGAACGTAAAATCATTTCAGGATGATTTAATAAGCTGGTTTGAAAGAGAGCAAAGAGATCTTCCTTGGAGAAAGGATCAAGATCCTTATAAAGTTTGGGTTTCTGAAATAATGCTGCAACAAACAAAGGTAGATACAGTTATTCCGTATTTCTTGAATTTTATTGAACAATTTCCCACACTTGATGAGCTTGCAGCTGCAGATGAAGAAAAAGTTTTAAAGGCATGGGAAGGCTTAGGTTATTATTCCCGTGTACGCAATCTTCACTCAGCGGTCAAAGAAGTGAAAGAAAAATATGAGAGCAAGGTTCCTGATAATCCAAAAGGAATATCCAGTCTTAAAGGTGTTGGGCCATATACGGCCGGAGCAATTTTAAGTATTGCATATGGAAAGCCGGAGCCTGCCGTTGACGGAAATGTCATGCGTGTGCTGTCAAGGATATTATCGATATGGGAAGATATTGCAAAACCATCCACTCGGAAAGTGTTTGAAGAAGCAGTTCGTCAGTTAATTTCAGAGGAAAATCCCTCCTATTTTAATCAAGCATTGATGGAATTAGGAGCGCTGATCTGTACTCCGACATCACCTTCATGCTTACTTTGCCCAGTTCGCGAGCATTGTTGCGCTTTTGAAGAAGGGACTCAAGGTGAGCTCCCGGTTAAAACAAAGAAGAAAAGTGTAAAGCACGTCGATCTTATTGCGGGGCTTTTAATAAATGAAGAAGGCAAAATCCTCATTCATAAAAGACCGAACAAAGGACTTTTAGCTGATTTATGGGAGTTCCCTAATGTTGAAAAAAGCCAAATCGTCCATCCAAGACGGGTTTTGGAGGACTTTCTTTTAGATGAATATAAAGTAAAAGGTGAAATTCAAACAAGATCCTTTGTGAAAATAGATCACGTATTTTCCCATTTAACCTGGGAAATTGAAGTATTTGCGGGTGAAATCATAGGAAAAGTAAATGAAACCGCGACATTAAAATTAGTGACAGCAGAAGAATTGGCCGAGTACGCGTTTCCTGTGTCACACCAGAAAATATGGAAAGAGTATCAAAATACAATAGAAAAATAGCAGGCAACCGTTGCTGGTATTAAGGAATGCTCTTTTCTTAAACTTTGTTGCTTTTATGTTGATGACGGCTTTATAGTCCCTAACTTAATAAGAAAGGTCTTTTCCCTTTACTTTGAATCACAGGCAGATTACCTGTGATTTTTTTAATGACCAAAAAATTCATAAGTATAGAAGGGAAAATTTGGGCCGAGGTGTAATAAAGATAGTAGAACATCAAGTAAAACACTGTATTCTCGTTATTTATATAACATGAAGGAGGGATTTTAATATGCAATATGGACCTGATCCTAATGCAATCTACCCCAATGAAGCAATTAAAAGTATATGCTATATTAAAAACGTTGTAACACGCTCGAATATTATTGTCGGTGACTACACATATTATGACGATATAGACGGTGCTGAAAAGTTTGAAGAGCATGTCACACATCACTATGACTTTATTGGAGATAAACTGATTATCGGAAAATTTTGCGCAATAGCAAAGGGCATTGAATTTGTGATGAATGGTGGAAACCATAGAATGCACAGTGTCACTACCTATCCATTTAACATTATGGGCAATGGTTGGGAGAAATCGACTCCAACACTGGCAGACTTACCCCTTAAAGGTGATACTATCATTGGAAACGATGTGTGGATCGGTCAAAATGTCACTGTAATGCCCGGTGTGCATATTGGTGATGGAGCAATCATTGCGGCCAATTCTGTCGTTGTAAAAGATGTTCCTTCTTACCATATTGCTGGTGGTAATCCCTGCAAAATAATGAAAAAAAGATTTGATGATGAACTCATTGACTATCTCCTTACTATTAAATGGTGGGATTGGCCCGCTCGTAAAATTTTTGATAATCTTGAAGCTTTATGCAGTGGGGATTTAACAAAAATGAAGGAAATTTAAGAGTTCACTATAAGCAAAATGGGAAGTCGAGAATAAGAATTCTTGGCTTCCCATTTTGCTTTTATTAACTATACAAATAACGATTTATTTCCTGCGCTGCTTTTTTTCCTTCTTGCATGGCCCAAACAATCAAGCTTTGCCCTCGTCTTGCATCACCTGCTGTATAAATTCCGTCATGATTTGTTTTAAAATCAACATCATTTGCGGATATTTTGTTTTGTTTTTTCTCGATATTGGGAAAGGTATCAGTTACACCATCAAAACCGATAGCAATAAGTACTAGATCTGCCTCCCAAAAACGGCTTTCCGTCTGATCATCCACTAGAAAAGAGGTTGTTTCTAGGCTTTTTACATTTCCATTCTTGTCGCCATGAAATGCTTTTGTTTGGATAAAATACTGTCTTGGGTCCATTCCAAACTTGCTTTGTGCTTCTTCGTATGCATAATCCAATGTAAATACTTGAGGATTCTCCGGCCATGGATTTGTTTTGGAACGAGCGGGTGGAAGCTTCCCATGCTTCCCGAACTGAACAACACTTTTACAGCCTTGGCGAATAGCAGTTGCAACGCAGTCAGCACCTGTATCCCCGCCGCCGATTACAATAACCTTTTTATCTTTGGCGTTAATACTAGGAATATATTGTTTATTAAGATGATGCTTTGTACTTTCCTTTAAGTATTCCATTGCAGGATGGATACCAGCTAGCTGCCGGCCGGTGATATCAAGTTCACGAGGTTTGTCAGCACCAGTACAAATTAAAACGGCATCATAATCCTTCCTTAATTCTTCTAAGGAAATATCAACTCCAATATGAGTATTTCCTTTAAATACGATTCCTTCCTTGCGAAGCAGCTCAATTCTGCGTTCAACATATTTTTTATCTATTTTCATATTTGGAATGCCATACATCAGCAGGCCGCCAAAGCGATCATCTTTTTCGAATACAGTGACATTATGTCCTAACTGATTTAAATCATCTGCCGCAGTAAGCCCGGCAGGACCTGATCCAATTATTGCAATTTTTTTAGTGGTTCTTTTACTCGGTTGTTTTACGTTTACCCAGCCTTCTTGAAAAGCCCGGTCAATAATGGCTTTTTCGATGCTCTTAATCGTAACAGGCTGACCTGGCAGACCGGCAGTGCAAGAACCTTCACATGGAGCTGGACAAGCCCTTGAAGTAAACTCAGGAAAATTATTTGTCTTTGCCAGCCGTTGATAGGCCTCCAGCCATTTTCCTTGATAGGCAAGCTCATTCCATTCTGGTATTAAGTTATATAATGGGCATCCGCTGGTGCTTGAATTAATAAGAGACCCGATTTGACAAAAGGGAGTCCCACAATCCATACAACGAGAGGCTTGTAGTTTTATAGCATCCTCCGAAAGCGGTTTTTGATACTCTTGCCAGTGCTTAATCCTCTCTAGTGGATGCTGTTCAGCAGGGTTTTCTCTTTGGATGTCGATGAATCCTGTTAAATGCCCCATAAATAATTCACTCCCACGAAAATTTTTAAAGGCTCTTTTCTTAAACTTTGTATTGAAAAGAAGCCTAGAATTCAAAACAAATTCCGAAAAGCTACGAAGCTGCCTTTTGAAAAGAAATCGGCAATATTGCCGATTTCTCCCGTTATTTCTAAAAAGGCTAAATAGTTTGGCTGTCTTGCAATGGAGATGAAAGTGCTTCAAGTTCATTCAATGTTTCCAGTAATTTTCCTTCTTTATTAATATTAAAAGCGGTAAGTCTTGCATCGACATACGATAATCCTCGATTTTGCAGATCATCAATCATCGCAGTCATATTTTTATATTCATGTGGGATAATCTTCACAAACTGTTTTTTCAGCTGTTTCCAATGTTTTAAAATCGTTTTTGCCTTTGGACTTCCAGTGTACAGGTAATGCTTGGAAATCATTTGATGAAGCTCTATTAGTTCATTTTCGAATGTAACCTGTTCTACATCCACAAGCTCTTGGTTAATATGTGGCAAGATGTCTTCATTAGCAGAAAAACCCTTGAAGATATAAGCGATTCCGCCGGACATTCCTGCAGCAAAGTTTTTTCCGATTGTTCCAAGAATGACTACCGTTCCGCCAGTCATATATTCACAGCCGTGGTCTCCAACTCCTTCTACTACAGCTTTAACACCGCTGTTCCGGACAGCAAATCGCTGACCTGCTACACCGCGAATGTATGCTTCACCGGAGGTTGCGCCAAATAAAGCGGTATTGCCGATAATGGCATCTACTTGTGGAATGCTCCAATTGTTATCTGGTTTAATGATCAGTTTGCCGCCAGACAATCCTTTTCCGACATAATCATTTGCATCACCCTCTAAGGTGATCGATAAACCTTTCGGGATAAAAGCACCAAGACTTTGCCCGGCAGAACCTTTTAATTGGATGTGAATTTGATCCTCTGGCAAGCCTTCCGCACCGTAATGCACAGATATTAAATTTCCTAAACTCGTTCCTACAGCACGGTCCGTGTTTTTAATATAGGATTGCAAAAAGGCTTTCTCGCCATTTCCAATAGCAGTATTTAATGCAGGAATAAGGAGACGCTGGTCAAAACGTTTTTCCAATTCGTGATCCTGTGTTTGTTGGATAGAAGTCTCCTTTTTATCGGACATTTTGTATAAAAGGTCGCTTAAATCAAGATGCTTTGCTTTCCAATGGGTGGTTACTTCCTCTTTTACGGTTAAAAGATTCGTCCTGCCGACTATTTCATCAAGGCTTCGATACCCGCATTTTGCTAAAATTTCGCGGACATCCTCAGCAATAAAATGCATATAGTTCACAATATGATCAGGGCTTCCTGCAAATTTTTCACGAAGCAATGGATTTTGCGTAGCGATTCCAACAGGGCAAGTATCTAAGTGGCATGCTCTCATCATGATGCACCCAAGAACAACTAGCGGGGCAGTGGCAAACCCGAATTCCTGCGCACCAAAGCATGCTGCAACTACAACATCCTTTCCTGTCATTAATTTTCCATCTACCTCTAAGGTTACTTTCTCTCTCAACCCGTTGAGTTGTAGGGTTTGATGTGCTTCTGATAATCCGATTTCCCAAGGGACACCTGTATGTTTAATGCTTGTTCTAGGTGAGGCGCCTGTTCCGCCGTCATGGCCGCTGATTAGGATGGTATCTGCTAATCCTTTCGCAACACCAGCTGCAATGGTTCCAACTCCAGCTTTTGCAACAAGCTTCACACTGATTTTTGCTTTCGGATTAGCGCTTTTTAAATCATAAATCAATTGGGCAAGATCTTCGATGGAATATATATCATGATGCGGAGGAGGGGAGATTAATCCTACCCCAGGCGTGGATCCTCTAACCTCAGCAATCCACGGATAAACCTTTTGGCCAGGCAGCTGTCCGCCTTCACCGGGTTTTGCTCCTTGTGCCATTTTGATTTGAATTTCGTCTGCATTTGTTAAGTAATAGCTTGTTACGCCAAATCTTCCCGAAGCAACCTGTTTAATGGCACTTCTGCGGGAGTCTCCGTTTGCATCTGTTTGGAATCGTTCAATTTCCTCGCCGCCTTCACCGCTATTGCTTTTGCCGCCGATTCGATTCATCGCAATTGCGAGCGCCTCATGTGCTTCTTTGCTAAGGGAGCCGTAAGACATTGCTCCGGTTTTAAACTTTCGCAAAATATTTTCGGCTGGCTCGACTTCATCAAGTGGAATAGGGGAGCGATCGCTTTCTATTTTTAAGAGACTGCGTATGGTTGTAAAAGGACCATCGTCATTCATGCTGACAAATTTTTTATAAACATCCTTATTATTTGTTCTTGCTGCCCTCTGAAGGGTGTGGATGCTTAATGGGTTAAACTGATGAACTTCCCCACCTTTGCGCCATTGTAATTCGCTTCCTGAATCTAATGTTTGATCATAATGTTCTATTTCGTCTGCAGCTTTTTTATGACGCATTAAGGTTTCACGGGCAATCTCCGGTAAACCAATTCCGCCAATTTGTGAAACTGTTCCGGTAAAGTATTGGTCCAGTACCTGCTGCGAAATTCCTAATGCTTCGAAGGCTTGAGCGCCGCGATAGCTTTGGATTGCGGATATCCCAACCTTGGACATAATTTTTATGACACCATTCAATAATGCGTGAAGATAATTTTGAACTGCCTGTTCGATGTTTAACGAAATATGTTGCTCTTCACATAGGTGGTAGATTGTTTCGTATGCAAGATATGGATGGATGGCATCAGCCCCATATCCAAGTAACATAGCCATATGATGGGAATCTCGCGCTTCACCCGTATCAACAATAATGCTTGCTTTCGAGCGGCAGCCATTTTTAATTAAATGATGATGGATGCTTGAAGTTGCAAGCAGGGAAGGAATGGCCGCATGTCTATCGTCTACTTTTTGATCGGATAAAATAATTAGTTCGTGTCCTGCTTGAATAGCTTGATCAACCTTAGAAAAAATCCTTTCCAAAGCCGATGCTAATCCATTTTCACCGCTTTCTGCAGGGAAAATAGTATCAATCTTTACTGCGTTCCAACTGGAATTTGTTAAAGTCCTAAACTGTGAAAAAGTTAAGAATGGATGATCCAGCTTCAGTTTACGCTTATCTTTTTTATAGCTTTCAAGCGGGTTAGAGCTTTCTCCTAACCAGGAAATCGTGGAAATAACACATTCCTCCCTGATTGCATCAATTGGCGGATTGGTTACTTGCGAAAATCCTTGTTTAAAATAATGGAATAAAAGCTGCGGTCTATCTGAAAGAACAGCAAGCGGTGTATCAATTCCCATTGCACCAGTTGCTTCCTTCGCTTCTGTTGCCATTGGCTTGAGCATTTTCATTAACTCTTCATACGTATAACCAAACACCTTTTGGTGAAAAAGAAGCTCTTTGCCAGTAAAGCTAGAAGTTAAATCAAAACGATCATCGTGTAATTCTTTAACAGTTTCCTTTAAATAGCTGCTATAAGGCTCTTCAAGACTAATCGTCTTTTTCAATTCATCATTTGGAATAATTCGTCCTTGTGACGTATCGACTAATAGTAACTCCCCAGGCTTTAAATGCTTTCGTTCTAATATCATGTCATTGTCAACGTCCACAACACCGACTTCAGAAGCAAATATGATCCGATCATCTCTCGTTATATAGTAACGGCCAGGACGTAACCCATTCCTGTCGAGGATAGCGCCAATCTGTATTCCGTCCGTAAATCCAAGTGCCATTGGGCCATCCCAAGGCTCCATGCACTGACTTTGGTATTCATAAAACGCTTTTAAGTAAGATGGCATTTCTTCATTTTGCTCCCATGGCTCAGGCACCATCATCATCACTGCTTTTGGGAGTGAAACACCTTTTAACAGTAAATACTCCAAAACATTATCGAAGATCGCCGAATCACTTCCAGATGGGTTGATCACTTCTAAACCAGAACTATTTTTAGCATTAAACCAGTTCATGTTCCCTTTAATGGTATTGATTTCTCCATTATGTGCGATGACACGGTTAGGATGTGCTCTTTCCCAGCTCGGAAAGGTGTTAGTGCTGTAGCGTGAATGGATAAGCGCTAGGGATGATGTAAATTTTTCGTCACGTAAATCAGAGAAATAAAGGGATAATTCTTCTGCAAGCAACATTCCTTTATAAACTACGGTACGATTTGATAAGCTAGGAATATACATTTCAGATTTATACTTTTGTTCTATTTGTTTTCTTAAAGAATACAACCTGGCAGGAAATTCCTCCAATTGCGTCGAGATTTGCGTGATAAAGATTTGCTTAATGCTTGGCTCTGATTTTCTCGCTTGTTCGCTTATTCGATCGGAAGACACGGGGACAGATCTGACTCCAAGAACAGATAATCCGTGTTTTGAAGATTCTTTATAAAATTCATTAAGTATTTCTTCGCTAACTGCATGATCTTGTGGTAAGAAGAGCATGCCAACTGCATACTCGCCTTGATTTGGAAGATCAAATGGGCATACTGAAGAAAAAAAGTCATGTGGAATTTGCAGCATGATTCCTGTTCCATCACTTGTTGATTTATCCGCGCTTTTCCCTGCACGGTGATCAAGTCGTTTCAACATCTCTAAAGAAGTGGACACTACTTCATGTGATGGGCGACCTTTTATATCTGCATAAAAACCGATACCACAGGCATCATGTTCGAATTCACTGCGATAAAGACCAGTAGTTTTTATAGGAGAACGAAACGTTTTCATAAGTTAACATTCCTTCCGTATTAAAAATGCCGAAGTGTTTGATAATTAAAAATTTTACTTTAAAATGATTCATCTATACAATATATAGTTAAGAATGAAATAATCTCAAAATGAGAATGGTTGTGATGAACGTGGAATTAAGACAGTTAATTTACTTTAACGAGGTCGCAAAAAATGAACATGTAACGAAAGCCGCAGATGAATTGCATGTTGCTCAATCAGCCATCAGTAGACAAATCAGCCTATTAGAAGCGGAATTGGGGGTAACATTATTTTTAAGAGAAGGAAGAAACGTCCGGTTAACTTCTATAGGAAAGATATTTTTGGAGCATGTCGAAAAAATTTTAAATGAAGTGGAAAAAACAAAAGAAAAAGTGGAAGATTATTTAAATCCTGAGAAAGGAGTCATTCGCTTAGGCTTTTCCACAGGATTATCCGTTCATACCTTTACTATGGTATTCACCCAGTTCCGAGAGTTGCATCCAAAATTGCATTTTCAATTATTACAAGGTACCACCCCATATTTAATGGATTTAATGGAAAAAGGTGAAATTGATATTGCCTTTGTTGCGCCTGTCCCAACCGACCATCCCATCGTGAAAGGGGATATTTTTTTCACAGAAAAAATGCTGTTATTGTTGCCAGAGCACCACGAGCTGGCCCATCTAAAAACAATTCGGATCAATCAGCTTGAACAGGAACGGTTTGTAACATTTCGCTCAGGGCTTCCGATTCGGGAAATGATTTTTAAAGCGTGCCAAAAAGCCGGGTTTGTCCCAACAATCGCTTTCGAAGGGGAAGATATGGATACAATTAAAGGACTTGTTTCAGCTGGGATCGGCATCGCCATATTACCGGAATTGGCTTTGTCCTATAACGTGCCAAAGGATGTTGTTGCGGTTGAATTAAATGGATCCGAGTTCTTTAGGCCAGTTGGCGTGATTACACCGAAGAAGAGAGAGCTTGCCCCATCAGAACAGCTCTTATACAAATTTTTAAAGTCTTTTTATGATCGGTTATATCGGTTTCAGATGTGAAAGTGCAATAGCTGATCTTGGCGTGCGGACACCAAATCCGTTATCTGTGACAAAATGGGGTATTTCCTTAATCTCGCGGACAATGGTTCCGTTATTCTATGAAAAAGTGGTGATTTCCATGTAATTTTTCATGAATAACGGAACTCATGTCCGCTTAGCTCATAAAATATGTTCATTTGATGAAAATAGCGGAACCAATGTCCGCATAATTTGATGTTGTATTCTATCTTTACCTGCTATCCGCGATGGGTTATTTCTTCTACTATTTCCCGATGGATTGTTAGGCCTTCCGAGTTTAAATACGGTGCTATTTGCTGCAGGGATTGATGAAAGTGTGAAAGCTCTTCATCTGTCCATTCCGTTTTTGATATCATTGACAATTGTGTCATGTCACGAATATTTTCCATCCATAAACACCCCTTATGCTTTTGAATATCCATAGTTTTCTTTGCTGGTTAGTTTGTTATTCATCTTTGGATAAATTGAACGATTTTTTGAAGATAATGTATACAAGCATTTTGTGCAGGATCCTTGTTTTTCATCGGTTTGTGCCAAAATATTAACCCCAACAAATTGAAAGGAGCGAAATCATAAATAAACGGACGGGCTTATATGATAAACAGCTTGAAAACTGTGTTGAATGGACTGAAATTGCCATCTAACGAACCGATTTGGGACCTTTTGACTACCGGTACTGTCTTCGAACAAAGAATGTTTAAATTCCAGTGAGCAAACCAAGCTATATATACAAAGCTGATGGGAGGCACATGACAGAAGCGTAAACACTAAAAATCTAATGACGAGAACGAATCATAAGAAATTTTTTCGCAAAAATTACATAACAACCATTCTGATTGGTTACATTAATGAGCGTGGAGGTGATAATCATGGCAAAGCAAACAAACAAAACACAATCTGGTACTAACGCTCAAGAAGTTAAACAACAAAATGCACAATCTGCACAAGGATCTCAAGGTTCTTTCGGAACTGAGTTCGGTAGCGAAACAGATGTGCAATCTGTAAGAAAAGCTAACCAACAAGCTGAATCTCGTAAAGCACAAAATTCTGGCAATGCTGGTCAACAATAATACAAAGTAAAGGGGCATCCAAATCGTGGATGTCCCTTACTCTTTTAAATTTAAGCTTGTGGATGAGTTTTTCTACAATTGTCTAGTCTAGCTCAAGCACCCATTTTGGGTTTTCTTCCGGTTAAATCGGGGCCATAAGAAATTAATTAAAAGCCTAACTTGAGGTGGAAATTCAGTCTAAGTGGTCTTTATGAGGAAACAAAAGGCCAACTGGAGGTGGAATCGGAAAGCGAATGGCCTTTATAAGCAATCAAAAGCCCAACCTAAGGAAAACCCCAAATCCAAATGGTCTTTTATAAGGAAACAAAAGCCCAACTTTCAACATTACCCCACCGACTTACCCAGTATTTAAAGAACAAACAGGTGAAAAATCAACAGTATCAATCTCAGGCGTAAACAACCATTTTTTATTCGACAAAACTGATTGGAAAGCGACATAACTAGTCAAAGGAATTCTTTTCATATTAAGCGAAATACATAATGAAGAGGAATGAATGAAAAGGATGGTGCGCAATATGAGTAATTTCAATCAAATTATTTCTGAACAAATGAAAACGATGGAGCAATTATTATATCTTCAATCCGAAATCGAAAGATGCCAAGAGCTTGAGGAAGAGCTGATAGAATTACAGAAGGAAGCAGAGCTTGAAAGTATAAAAAAAGAAATAGCTGATATGAAATGTGAATTGCGCAAAATCCAAAAAATATTTGAATCACAAACAGATGAAGTGATTCGTACATATCAAGAAACCAAAATCTTTGCATGAGGGTGACATCAATAATCGTCACCCTCTTTTTGTTTTAAATTTTCCAAAAAACCGTTATAATAATAAGAAAATCATTTTTAGGTATCGGTAAATACATATAACTTCGGAGTTTATTGACATCATTTTAAGATAATTATTTCTAAACAGAAAGGATGTATGGACTATTCATAAGACTACGACGAAAGAAGGGAGAATAATGAGGATTCCCACAGAAGGAGAAACCATTCAAATTCACAGCTACAAGCATAATGGTTTCATTCACAGGATTTGGGACGAAACAACGGTTCTAAAGGGAACAAAATCTCTCGTTATCGGTGGGAATGATCGAACCATTGTGACAGAATCAGACGGAAGAACCTGGGTTACCAGGGAACCGGCTATATGTTACTTCCATTCGGATCATTGGTTTAATATAATTGGAATGATTCGGGAGGATGGGATTTATTATTACTGTAACCTTGGATCGCCATTTGTGTATGACAGTGAAGCTTTAAAATATATTGATTATGATTTGGATATTAAGGTATTTCCTGATATGACCTATACTCTCTTAGATGAGGATGAGTATGAATACCACCGGAAACAAATGAGGTATCCGGATGTTATTGATCATATTTTGAAACGAAATGTGGACAACCTTGTTCGCTGGATCAGACAGCGCAAAGGTCCATTTTCACCAGACTTTATTGATGTTTGGTATGAAAGATATTTGACTTATCGCTCATAATTAAGGTTCTTTTTTAACTTTGGGAAAATGACCCGAAATTGAGTTTTTATAAGAAAACAACCTGAACAAATTAATAATTGACGCCGAAAAGGAGCACTATTCTAGTAGTGCTTTTTATTTTTGCGGTAAAATAGTATGGTCAAAAAAATACGGAGGGTTAAAGTGAGTAGTATTAAAAGATATTTAAAATTTGTTAAGCCAT
Source organism: Margalitia sp. FSL K6-0131 (assembly GCF_038008735.1). Taxonomy (NCBI): domain Bacteria; kingdom Bacillati; phylum Bacillota; class Bacilli; order Caryophanales; family Bacillaceae; genus Heyndrickxia; species Margalitia sp. FSL K6-0131. The sequence goes on along the minus strand of NZ_JBBOZS010000001.1, from coordinate 4,180,190 downwards.
ATAAGTTTCAAATCATCGGCACATTTATCATTGGAATTATAAAATTTGTTATCCCGTTACTTATTCCTTTATTCATTAAATATGTCATCGATGATGTGATTGGAAGTCATACACTAAATACGCATGAGAAAACGTCAAAGCTCATTTTTTGGCTGTCAATCATGTTGGGGATTTTTATTTTTGCTCGTCCTCCCGTCGAGTATTATCGTCAATACTTTGCTCAATGGACAGCAAGTAAAATTTTGTATGATATTCGCGATCGATTATTTACGCATCTGCAAAAACTCAGCTTTAAATATTATTCGAATACTCGAGGCGGGGAAGTTATTTCAAGAGTCATCAATGATGTGGAACAAACGAAAGACTTTGTTATAACAGGCTTGATGAATGTTTGGTTAGATACTTCTACTATCATCATTGCCATTTCCATCATGTTTAAGATGGATGTAAAGTTGACGCTTGTTTCTTTAATTGTTTTCCCGTTTTATATTGCATCGGTCAAATATTTCTTTGGGAACCTTCGAAAACTGACCCGCAATCGATCACAAGCATTAGCGGAGGTTCAAGGTTATTTGCATGAGAGGGTGCAAGGGATGGCTGTTATTAAAAGCTTTGCCATCGAAGACCATGAGCAAAAGCAATTCGCCAAGCGCAATTCCAACTTTTTGGACAAAGCATTAACCCATACAAGATGGACAGCAAAATCGTTTGCGGTAGTGAACACTATTACAGATATTGCACCATTGATTATTATTGGTTTTGCCGGTTATCAAGTTATCCAGGGGCATTTAACTGTAGGAACAATGGCTGCCTTTATTGCTTATATTGATAATTTGTACAGTCCATTACGCCGTCTAGTCAATTCTGGGACAACTTTAACACAAGCATTCGCATCCATGGACAGGGTTTTTGAACTGATTGATCAAAAATATGATATAGATGATCGTCCCGATGCTATTGAATGTAAAAATGTCCTTGGAAATATTAAATTTGACCATGTTAGCTTTGCTTATGACCAAAAAGAAGAGCCGGTTTTAAAAGACATCGACCTTGATATTCAAGTGGGAGAAACCGTCGCATTGGTTGGGATGAGCGGTGGAGGAAAGTCTTCTTTAGTAAGTTTAATACCAAGATTTTATGATGTCACAGAGGGGGCAATACTTCTTGACGGGACTGATATTCGCAGGTTTAAGGTCAGAAGCCTGCGAGACAAAATAGGAATGGTGCTGCAGGACAGTATCCTTTTCAGTGAGTCTATACAAGCGAATATTTTATTAGGAAAACCGGGTGCAACGACAGAAGAAGTGTATGAAGCTGCCAAAGCTGCAAATGCACATGACTTTATTTTAAACTTACCTAATGGGTATGATACGCAGGTCGGGGAACGCGGAGTGAAGCTTTCCGGCGGTCAAAAGCAGAGGATTGCCATTGCCAGAGTGTTTTTAAAAAATCCGCCAATATTAGTATTGGATGAGGCAACATCAGCATTAGACTTGGAAAGTGAGCATCTCATCCAAGAAGCACTGGATAAACTTGCGAAGGATCGAACCACTTTCATTGTTGCCCACCGCTTATCAACTATTACTCATGCAGACCGGATTATTCTTATCGAGCATGGACGAATCGTGGAAATGGGAACACATGAAGAGTTAATGGCAAAAAGGGGCCATTACTTTGATTTATTCCAAGTCCAACAATTGGATGCATAGAAAAGCGAAAACGACGGAAAAACCAATCTGGTGTTTATATGATACTGAAAAGCCGGCAAAAAGTTTGCCGGCTTAATCTTCATTTATTTCCTCTACCGTTACTTCATTTTTATCCTTATGAAAGGATTGAAAGCTATCGATAAGCTTTTCAAAATGCTCTAATTGCTCTTGATATTCAACGATAGCGGATAAAAGTCGCATAACATGGAACTTCTGTACTTGAGACAGACAATTCTCAGCCTCAATATCTTCTAGAAAAAGCTCCATTAATTGATTTCTTTGTTCTTCCAAAAGTTGAACAGATTCAATTTCAGAGTCCTTACGTATTTTTCCTAAGAATTTCAAAATTAATTTTTCATGATCACTCATGATAGCATCCAGTAATTCTTGTAATTGTTCATTAACCGATTCAGGAAGCTGGCGCAAATCCTGTTCGTACCGGTGGAGAATTTTTAATATATCAAAACTGCTTTGCAAAAGTATAACCATTTGTCGATAAACAACTGCTTTGCGTTGTTTATCAATGGTGGATTTTTTGAAATAGCTTCTCTCTTCCTTGTACATCGACAAAAAATCATTTACCCTAAGCATTCTTTCTTTTAATACAGTAATATCTTTTTTCAATAACTGATGTTCTGCTGCATGTCTGCTAGTTAATCTTACCCATCTTAGTACATCTTCCGTTACATTGGAGATACTATTATATAATTTTGTTTCATATTTTGGCGGCAAAAAGATTAAATTTACGATAAAAGCCGATAAAATTCCAAGCAATAAAGTGGAAAAGCGAATTCCAGCAAATTGTAAGAAATGTTCTCCAGGTGTTTCCATTAAGGCAATCATCGTTACAAGTGCAAGACTGACATTATTCTCCAGTTTAAGCTTTAACATAATGATGATAGTAATAATAGCACCGAGTCCAACAACGAGCACATTATTATTAAATATCATAACTAATACGACCCCAATAATCGCTCCAATCAGGTTTCCCTGAAGCTGTTCAATAATCGATAAATAGGATCGATATATAGTTGGCTTTATCGCGAAAATGGCTGCAATCCCGGCAAATACCGCGTTAGGCATATGTAACAATCGCGCTAAAAATAAAGCCAGTACAATAGCTATTCCCGTTTTAAAAATGCGGGCCCCAAGCTTCATGACAAAATAATTCCCCTTTAAATGCAAATAATAGTTTTTTTTATTAGTGTATGTTGCCGTTATTATCGGTCATCGGGTTACATCAAGCAAAACCACTCCAATGACCAGATATTTCATTTTCATTTACAACATCTACGTAATATACATTGGAAAGGTGAGAATATCAAGAGAAAAATTTAATAATTTTATTAATATCATACCCAACTACTATATATTTTGCTAAAAATACAAATCTTGTCCATGTTTTCGTGATAAAGAATGATGTGTGGGGAAGAGGGGAAGTATGCCGAGAATATAAAAAAACCTAAAAGCAAAGCCTTTAGGTTCTTCTTTATTATAGTTGGGAGAAGGCGTAATCAACTGCCTTAATAGTTTCTTTTATATCTTCTTCTGTATGAGCAGTTGTAATAAACCATGCTTCATATTTAGAAGGAGCAAGATTAATTCCTTGATGCAGCATCAGCTTGAAGAACTTCGCAAACATTTCTCCGTCTGTAGCCTCCGCTTGTTTATAATTTTCTACTTTTTCCTTTGTGAAATATACGGTTAATGCACCTTTTAAACGGTTAATGGTAATTGGTGTATTGTATTTCTTGGCAGCTTCCAATATTCCTTCTTCCAGCATAGCTCCTAAGAAATCTAATTGTTCATATACACCTTTTTCTTTTAAAACCTCTAAGCATGCGATACCAGCCAGCATCGATGCAGGATTTCCTGCCATTGTTCCCGCTTGATAAGCAGGTCCGAGCGGTGCTACCTTTTCCATAATTTCTTTGCGGCCGCCATATGCACCAATCGGTAATCCGCCACCAATGATTTTTCCCATCGCTGTTAAATCTGGTGTTACCCCAAGTAAGTTTTGTGCGCCGCCATACATAAAGCGAAAGGCTGTGATAACTTCATCATAAATGACGAGGGCACCGGCATTATGAGTTAGCTCATTCACTTGCTCTAAGAATCCTGGTTTTGGCTCAACAATTCCAAAATTGCCGACGATTGGTTCGACAAGTACAGCTGCAACTTCATCTCCCCATGTATTTAATGCTTCTTTAAAAGGTTCGATGTCATTGAAAGGAACCGTAATAACTTCCTTCGCAATATTTTTCGTTACACCTGCAGAATCTGGCATTCCAAGCTGAGAAGGACCGGAACCGGCTGCAACAAGAACAAGATCAGAATGCCCATGATAACAGCCTTCGAATTTAATGATTTTGTCGCGTCCAGTATATGCGCGGGCAACACGAATAGTGGTCATGACTGCCTCTGTTCCGGAATTCACAAACCGTACCTTATCTAATGCCGGCATTGCTTCTTTCAGCATTTTTGCAAAGGTTACTTCGAAAGGGGTAGGTGTTCCATATAAAACACCATTTTCAGCAGCGGTTTTAATCGCTTCCGTAATATGTGGATGGGCATGTCCTGTAATAATCGGACCATAAGCCGCAAGATAATCAATATAACGGTTATCGTCCACATCCCAGAAGTACGCTCCTTGCGCTCTTTTCATTGCAACCGGTGAGCCGCCGCCAACTGCTTTATAAGATCTCGAAGGACTGTTCACACCTCCGACAATATGCTGTAATGCTTCACTATGTAAAAGTTCAGATTGAGTAAAATTCATATGTATTCCTCCAATTATTAAATCCATTCTCCATTTTAGACCTTTAAGAAAATAGTGTCCAATTAAAGTTTTCATTCATAAATGTATTCGACACTACAATAAAATAGACTGACAAGCAGTTTTTGAACAAGAATATGTCAGCTTGATGTTCTTACCTCTAATTTGCGTAAAATAAAAGGAGCTATTTAAATGTATAATCTCCTCATCATATTAGTCATTCTGTGTATTTGCATGAGCCTGCGAACATTGTTTTTCTCGCATAAATTAAAAAATAAACAAATCTCTTTTGACAACTTTTTGTTCCTTGCTTTTGCCTATTGTGTCCTAATGATTGGGTTCGGCCTTATTTACCTGTTGCTTGAAATAAAGGGATATCACATCATCATCGATCATGGTGCAGACCTGACAGGTTCTTATTTTCATAAGCTGTATACCTCCCTTTATTTAAGTGCAGTAACATTATTTTCTGTTGGCTTTGGAGATGTGGTTCCTTTAGGAATCGGCAGAGCCATTGTCATAATAGAAGCACTGATTGGATATACCATTCCGGCTGCATTTGTCGTGAAAAGTGTACTTGACCATGATCAGGTAAGCTTCAGAAAAAAGTAGATGGTTTGCGTTAAAAGTTACATTTCGATAAGCTGAAGATAAGGTGATACTGCCATTTGGTAGTGGAGAACAACTGCCCGCTAATGCGGGATAAATATTTAGTAGGAGTTGAATTATATGTCCATTGAAATAGGAGCAAAAGCACCAGACTTCGAATTGCATGCAAATAATGGAGAAACGGTAAAACTATCCGATTTCGAGGGTAAAAAGCATGTTGTTTTGTATTTTTATCCAAAGGATATGACACCTGGTTGTACAACGGAAGCATGTGACTTCCGCGATGCATATAAGGAATTTTCCGATTTAGATGCCGTTATTTTAGGCATTAGTCCAGATGAGGTAAATTCCCATCAAAAATTCATTAATAAATACAGCTTACCTTTTCTTTTGTTAGCAGATGTTGATCATAAGGTTGCAGATGAATATGAAGTGTGGAAGCTGAAAAAGAATTTTGGAAAAGAGTATATGGGAATCGAAAGAAGTACATTCATTATCGATAAACAAGGGAACGTTGCGAAGGAATGGCGCAAGGTGAAAGTGGATGGACATGTCCAAGAAGCGCTGGCTTTTATAAAAGAAAATCTTTCTTAAGAGGTAAAAAAATTTATAGACGCTGTCTAGCTCCAAGTGCCAATTTCATTAGCTCGTGAACTACCTCGCTGTGTTTCCTTTATCTCGAGCCTGCGACTACGAAATCCGTACGCCGATGAACAAGGCGCTTCCGCTTTTCTTATTTGCCTATTTTAGTAAGATAGCGGCATTTGTCCACTCAAAACATGACAACGCACATACAGTATAGTAGGGCATACCTCCTCAGATAGTCTTTTAGGGTCGATTCATTCGGCCCCTTTTTTTATGTTTTCTAGAGCGGGTCAATTTTCACACATACATGGTACAATTAAATAAAATATTGAAGAAAAGGGGAAAACCATGAAAACGATCTTTACTTTTACACCGCCGGCTGAATTGATACAAGACCTAACCGACAGTTTTCCTAGCGAGGATTTTTCCTTTTATCCCGATATTCAACATGCAGAGAAGGAGCTTTCGAATGCGGAGGTCCTGGTGACTTATGGTGAGGATTTAACCGAAACACATATTCAACTAGCGGATCAGCTAAAATGGATAATGGTCACATCAGCTGGTCTTGAAAAAATGCCTTTGCAAGCGATAAAAGAGAAGGGGATTCTTGTTACGAATGCACGAGGAATACATAAAATTCCGATGGCAGAATTTACTCTGGGGCTTATGCTGCAATATGCCAAACAATTTCCTGTCATGCAAAAACAGCAGAAGGAGCATGTATGGAAAAAGGGACTGCCGATTTTTGAACTATCCGGACAAACCATATTGATTGTCGGAGCGGGGGCGATTGGAAGTGAGATAGCAAGATTAGCAAAAGCATTTGGAATGAAAACAATCGGTGTGAATAGCAGCGGAGAAAAACGAGATTATTTTGATGAAATGCAAACATTAGATTCCATGTATGAAGGGTTAGGTGCCTCTGATTTTATAGTGAATATTTTACCAAGCACATCAGAAACAAAGCATTTTTATCAAAAACATCATTTTAAAAGTATGAAAAATACAGCTGTTTTTATCAATATCGGCAGAGGGGATGCAGTAAAAACGGAAGTATTAATGGAAGTTCTGCAAGAAAAAATGATATCGCATGCGATTTTAGACGTATTGGAGGAAGAACCGCTGCCGGAGGAGCATCCAATTTGGAGCATGGATAATGTAACGATCACTCCGCATATTTCCAGCAATACAAATCTTTATCTTCCAAGAGCATTTGAAATATTAAAGCATAACTATCGTACATATACTAATAAACAAGAAGACTTTTTGAACGTGATTGATGTAGAAAAGGGGTATTAATGTGAAAATTTATACGAAAACCGGTGATAAAGGAACGACATCATTAGTTTATGGAACAAGAATCGCGAAAAACGATATGCGCGTGGAGGCATATGGGACTTGTGATGAAGCAAATTCAGCGATTGGTCAGGCAATAAGTTTTTTAAAGAAAGAAGATTTTCCGGAAAAAATGGAGGCGGAGGAAGTATTTCATAAAGTGCAAACTGCTCTCTTTCATGTCGGGGCGGAATTATCGACTCCGGGAAATAAAGAAGTAAAGTGGAAAATAAAACAAGAAGATATTGAGGAATTGGAGCATACTATTGATAAATGGGACTCGGCATTGCCGCCATTGAATAATTTCATTTTACCGGGCGGGCATCCGGCTGGTGCAGGCCTGCATTTCGCCAGAACTGTTGTAAGAAGAGCGGAAAGATGTGCTGTGTCATTAGAGGATGTAAATCCGTTGGTGCTCTCCTATCTAAATCGTTTGTCCGATTTTTTATTCGTAGCAGCCCGATTTGTGAATATGCGTCTTAATGAAAATGAAAAAACCCTTCATCAGTCCTGAAAACATTGACAGAAGTGCCTTTTACTTAGTACACTAATTATAGATATTATAAAGTAATAATAAATTCTTTTTAGGAAAGAGGTGCATGACGGTGTCTGAACATCAAATGAAGGAAGCCATTGAAACGTTAAAAGAAACGGGAGTAAGAATCACTCCTCAACGTCATGCGATATTAGAGTATTTAATTCAATCAATGACACATCCTACCGCGGATGAAATTTATAAGGCGCTTGAAGGGAAATTCCCAAATATGAGTGTTGCTACTGTATATAATAACTTGCGAGTATTTCGTGAGGTTGGTTTAGTAAAGGAACTAACATATGGAGATTCATCAAGCCGATTTGATTTTGTCACAACAAATCATTATCACATCATCTGCGAAGACTGTGGAAAGATTGTAGACTTCCACTATCCTGGACTGGATGAAGTGGAGCAGCTTGCTTCACATGTTACAGGGTTTAAGGTAAGTCATCATCGCATGGAAATTTACGGCACTTGTCCTGATTGCATGAAGAAACAAAATGTACATTAAAAAAGAATGGTTCGAGCCTTTACTCGAAACCATTCTTTTTTTGTTTTAGGAATGTTCATTTTTTTTACGTTAAATTCTTAATGCTTACATTTTTGTTGTCTGGGATTTTCGATTGTAGTTTTCATCGAATTCTTTTCCTTCTAAATTCGGGTCTAAGGTTAAAGGCTCACGGCAATGCATGCACATATCGACGCGTCCCAAAATTTTTGTTGGCTTGTTACAGTTCGGACAAACAACCTGCACCGCCTTTGTAGACAGCATTCCGATCCAAAAATACACGACAGTACTAGCAATGATCGACAACAATCCAAGAAGCATAAATATAGACATAACTAGGAAATGAGTTCTGAAAAAGATTCCGAAATACATGATGATAAATCCAACAAATATCAAACTTAACGCAAATGTGCGAATCTTATTGATTTTACTAGAGTATTTTGCCATGCTTGTCCCTCCTAAATGCTACTATATCATAAAATAAGGAAAGATGTAGACTAACAATTGGACATAATTAGTACTTTTAAAATAGCAGGAAATTTATTATCATTGTCGAAGTATAAAGAAAAGCAAAAAAGCATTTTGTTTCTCAACTTACGGTAGAAACACAGAGATCAGACATACTGATATTCCTAAAAACAGATAGACTGAAACTAACTGACATTTAAGCTATTAAATTCATGATACATAAAAATATACTTTCTTATACCCTATAAAGGATTTTGGAGGAATTAAATATGGAGGACATCCTTCGACCGATATATCAAGAAAGAGCAAGCCAAACAAATACACTCGGTGTTCTAATTATTGAAAAAGTACAGAATACGAGTGCAGTTACGGATACATTTGATGCAGTTTTATTAATTGTTGTGAAAGATGTGGAAACACCTGTCTTTATAAAGCACTATACTTATGAGGACAAAAAAGCCTCTTTGCATATTGTCAGAGAAGATCAACTCCGAGAATGGCTGCTGCTCGGGACGAATCGGAAAATAGTAGAGTGGATTCTGCACGGAAAAATATTATTTGACCGCAATGAGTATATGAACAACTTAAGAGATGAGCTTCAGGATTTTCCTTTTTATGATCGAAAAGTCAAAATCGGTCTTGAATTTGCGAAGCTGGTTCGCAGATATATGGAAGGAAAGGCGTTTTTTGATAACAGTCAGTACTTAGATGCCTATAATCATGTAGCACATTCCCTGCATCATTTGGCACGTCTTGCTGTAATTGAAAAAGGCTTTCATCCTGAAATAACGGTATGGAATCAAGTAAAACAAATGGAACCGGAAATATTTAAGCTTTATGAGGAATTGGTTACGAGTGATGAGCCTATAGAAAAGAGATTAGAACTTTTGTTTATAGCAAGTGAATTTTTAATTCATTCCAGAACACGATTTGGTGCCTCACATTTAATTGAAATTATGAAGACGAAAGATGAATGGACGATTAATGATCTTATTTCACATCCGGAATTAGAACATTATGATGTAGACTTAAGCATGCTATTAGAATTTCTACTAGATAAGCATTTTATTGATGAAGTTAGAATTCAAACAAAAGGATATGATATATATCACCGTCATTACTGTGTTTCAAAAAAATTATTGTAAAATATTAATTTATGTATTGACGATTGATTTTATTCTTGGTATATTAATAAACGTCGCTGCAAGATGTTGAAAAACGCAGCGGCGAAGAAAATAAAAAAAGTGTTGACAAGAAAGAAACACTTTGATAAGATAATAAAGTCGCTGTCACGAAAGAGTGACGGAAATTGATCTTTGAAAACTGAACAGAACGAAACGTCAATGTTTTGAAATTTATGAGCTATATCAAACACTTTTTTGGAGAGTTTGATCCTGGCTCAGGACGAACGCTGGCGGCGTGCCTAATACATGCAAGTCGAGCGGACTTTTAAAAGCTTGCTTTTAAAAGTTAGCGGCGGACGGGTGAGTAACACGTGGGTAACCTGCCTGTAAGACTGGGATAACTCCGGGAAACCGGGGCTAATACCGGATAACTTCTTTCCTCGCATGAGGAAAGATTGAAAGATGGCTTCGGCTATCACTTACAGATGGACCCGCGGCGCATTAGCTAGTTGGTGAGGTAACGGCTCACCAAGGCGACGATGCGTAGCCGACCTGAGAGGGTGATCGGCCACACTGGGACTGAGACACGGCCCAGACTCCTACGGGAGGCAGCAGTAGGGAATCTTCCGCAATGGACGAAAGTCTGACGGAGCAACGCCGCGTGAGTGATGAAGGTTTTCGGATCGTAAAACTCTGTTGTTAGGGAAGAACAAGTATCGTTCGAATAGGGCGGTACCTTGACGGTACCTAACCAGAAAGCCACGGCTAACTACGTGCCAGCAGCCGCGGTAATACGTAGGTGGCAAGCGTTGTCCGGAATTATTGGGCGTAAAGCGCGCGCAGGCGGTTTCTTAAGTCTGATGTGAAAGCCCACGGCTCAACCGTGGAGGGTCATTGGAAACTGGGAGACTTGAGTGCAGAAGAGGAGAGTGGAATTCCACGTGTAGCGGTGAAATGCGTAGAGATGTGGAGGAACACCAGTGGCGAAGGCGACTCTCTGGTCTGTAACTGACGCTGAGGCGCGAAAGCGTGGGGAGCGAACAGGATTAGATACCCTGGTAGTCCACGCCGTAAACGATGAGTGCTAAGTGTTAGAGGGTTTCCGCCCTTTAGTGCTGCAGCTAACGCATTAAGCACTCCGCCTGGGGAGTACGGCCGCAAGGCTGAAACTCAAAGGAATTGACGGGGGCCCGCACAAGCGGTGGAGCATGTGGTTTAATTCGAAGCAACGCGAAGAACCTTACCAGGTCTTGACATCCTCTGACAACCCTAGAGATAGGGCGTTCCCCTTCGGGGGACAGAGTGACAGGTGGTGCATGGTTGTCGTCAGCTCGTGTCGTGAGATGTTGGGTTAAGTCCCGCAACGAGCGCAACCCTTGACCTTAGTTGCCAGCATTCAGTTGGGCACTCTAAGGTGACTGCCGGTGACAAACCGGAGGAAGGTGGGGATGACGTCAAATCATCATGCCCCTTATGACCTGGGCTACACACGTGCTACAATGGATGGTACAAAGGGCTGCGAGACCGCGAGGTTAAGCCAATCCCATAAAACCATTCTCAGTTCGGATTGCAGGCTGCAACTCGCCTGCATGAAGCCGGAATCGCTAGTAATCGCGGATCAGCATGCCGCGGTGAATACGTTCCCGGGCCTTGTACACACCGCCCGTCACACCACGAGAGTTTGTAACACCCGAAGTCGGTGAGGTAACCTTTTGGAGCCAGCCGCCGAAGGTGGGACAGATGATTGGGGTGAAGTCGTAACAAGGTAGCCGTATCGGAAGGTGCGGCTGGATCACCTCCTTTCTAAGGATAATGGAAAACCACTTACGTGGTTACAAGAAGACGTTTATAAGTTCTGTTCAGTTTTGAAAGGTCATCCTTTCAAAATATTTTTGTTCCTTGAAAACTAGATACTGATAGAAGAAACCAAGTAAAACCGAGAATCGCCACTTTATGGATTTATCCATTTTAAAGTAGTAATAACCTTATAGGTTAAGTTAGTAAGGGCGCACGGTGGATGCCTTGGCACTAGGAGCCGATGAAGGACGGGACTAACACCGATATGCTTCGGGGAGCTGTAAGCAAGCTTTGATCCGGAGATTTCCGAATGGGGGAACCCACTGCTCGTAATGGAGCAGTATCTTTACCTGAATACATAGGGTAATGAAGGCAGACCCGGGGAACTGAAACATCTAAGTACCCGGAGGAAGAGAAAGCAAACGCGATTTCCTGAGTAGCGGCGAGCGAAACGGAAGAAGCCCAAACCAAGAGGCTTGCCTCTTGGGGTTGTAGGACACTCTATACGGAGTTACAAAGGAACGGAGTAGATGAAGAGGTCTGGAAAGGCCCGTCAAAGAAGGTAACAACCCTGTAGTTGAAACTTCGTTCCCTCCAGAGTGGATCCTGAGTACGGCGGGACACGTGAAATCCCGTCGGAAGCAGGGAGGACCATCTCCCAAGGCTAAATACTCCCTAGTGACCGATAGTGAACCAGTACCGTGAGGGAAAGGTGAAAAGCACCCCGGGAGGGGAGTGAAAGAGAACCTGAAACCGTGTGCCTACAAGTAGTTAGAGCCCGTTAATGGGTGATAGCGTGCCTTTTGTAGAATGAACCGGCGAGTTACGATTTCATGCAAGGTTAAGCTGATGAAGCGGAGCCGCAGCGAAAGCGAGTCTGAATAGGGCGAATAAGTATGAGGTCGTAGACCCGAAACCAGGTGATCTACCCATGTCCAGGGTGAAGGTAAGGTAACACTTACTGGAGGCCCGAACCCACGCACGTTGAAAAGTGCGGGGATGAGGTGTGGGTAGCGGAGAAATTCCAATCGAACTTGGAGATAGCTGGTTCTCTCCGAAATAGCTTTAGGGCTAGCCTCAAGATGAAGAGTATTGGAGGTAGAGCACTGTTTGGACTAGGGGCCCTCATCGGGTTACCGAATTCAGACAAACTCCGAATGCCAAATACTTATGCTTGGGAGTCAGACTGCGAGTGATAAGATCCGTAGTCAAAAGGGAAACAGCCCAGACCACCAGCTAAGGTCCCAAAGTATACGTTAAGTGGAAAAGGATGTGGAGTTGCTTAGACAACCAGGATGTTGGCTTAGAAGCAGCCACCATTTAAAGAGTGCGTAATAGCTCACTGGTCGAGTGACTCTGCGCCGAAAATGTACCGGGGCTAAACGTATCACCGAAGCTGTGGATGGACACCTGACAGGTGTCCGTGGTAGGAGAGCGTTCTAAGGGCGGTGAAGCTAAACCGGAAGGACTAGTGGAGCGCTTAGAAGTGAGAATGCCGGTATGAGTAGCGAAAGAAGGGTGAGAATCCCTTCCACCGAATGCCTAAGGTTTCCTGAGGAAGGCTCGTCCGCTCAGGGTTAGTCGGGACCTAAGCCGAGGCCGAAAGGCGTAGGCGATGGACAACAGGTTGATATTCCTGTACCACCTCTTCACCGTTTGAACGATGGGGGGACGCAGGAGGATAGGGTAAGCGCACTGCTGGTTATGTGCGTCTAAGCAGTTAGGCTGGTTACGAGGCAAATCCCGTAACCGTGAAGGCGGAGCTGTGATAGCGAGGGAAATATAGTACCGAAGTTCCTGATTCCACACTGCCAAGAAAATCCTCTAGTGAGGTGAAAGGTGCCCGTACCGCAAACCGACACAGGTAGGCGAGGAGAGAATCCTAAGGTGAGCGAGAGAACTCTCGTTAAGGAACTCGGCAAAATGACCCCGTAACTTCGGGAGAAGGGGTGCTCTGGTAGGGTGCAAGCCCGAGAGAGCCGCAGTGAATAGGCCCAGGCGACTGTTTAGCAAAAACACAGGTCTCTGCGAAGCCGCAAGGCGAAGTATAGGGGCTGACGCCTGCCCGGTGCTGGAAGGTTAAGAGGAGGGGTTAGCGTAAGCGAAGCTCTGAATTGAAGCCCCAGTAAACGGCGGCCGTAACTATAACGGTCCTAAGGTAGCGAAATTCCTTGTCAGGTAAGTTCTGACCCGCACGAAAGGCGTAACGATCTGGGCACTGTCTCAACGAGAGACTCGGTGAAATTATAGTACCTGTGAAGATGCAGGTTACCCGCGACAGGACGGAAAGACCCCGTGGAGCTTTACTGCAGCCTGATATTGAATTTTGGTACAGCTTGTACAGGATAGGTAGGAGCCTTTGAAGCCGGAGCGCCAGCTTCGGTGGAGGCGTCGGTGGGATACTACCCTGGCTGTATTGAAATTCTAACCCGCACCCCTGATCGGGGTGGGAGACAGTGTCAGGCAGGCAGTTTGACTGGGGCGGTCGCCTCCTAAAGAGTAACGGAGGCGCCCAAAGGTTCCCTCAGAATGGTTGGAAATCATTCGTAGAGTGTAAAGGCACAAGGGAGCTTGACTGCGAGACCTACAAGTCGAGCAGGGACGAAAGTCGGGCTTAGTGATCCGGTGGTTCCGCATGGAAGGGCCATCGCTCAACGGATAAAAGCTACCCCGGGGATAACAGGCTTATCTCCCCCAAGAGTCCACATCGACGGGGAGGTTTGGCACCTCGATGTCGGCTCATCGCATCCTGGGGCTGTAGTCGGTCCCAAGGGTTGGGCTGTTCGCCCATTAAAGCGGTACGCGAGCTGGGTTCAGAACGTCGTGAGACAGTTCGGTCCCTATCCGTCGTGGGCGTAGGAAATTTGAGAGGAGCTGTCCTTAGTACGAGAGGACCGGGATGGACGCACCGCTGGTGTACCAGTTGTCTTGCCAAAGGCATCGCTGGGTAGCTATGTGCGGAAGGGATAAGTGCTGAAAGCATCTAAGCATGAAGCCCCCCTCAAGATGAGATTTCCCATAGCGCAAGCTAGTAAGATCCCTGAAAGATGATCAGGTTGATAGGTTCGAGGTGGAAGTGTGGCGACACATGGAGCTGACGAATACTAATCGATCGAGGACTTAACCAAAATAGAGCGATTCTCTTTACTTCTTCTTCTACAGTATTTAGTTTTGAGGGAATAAAATTCAATTTTATATTGAAATTATCCCAAAATCATATATAATAATATATGTCACATGGTTTGGTGGCTATTGCGAGAAGGTCACACCCGTTCCCATCCCGAACACGGAAGTTAAGCTTCTCAGCGCCGATGGTAGTTGGGGGCTCTCCCCCTGCAAGAGTAGGACGTCGCCAAGCTGGCATTATTCCACAGTAGCTCAGTGGTAGAGCTATCGGCTGTTAACCGATCGGTCGTAGGTTCGAGTCCTACCTGTGGAGCCATACGGAGAGCTGTCCGAGTGGCCGAAGGAGCACGATTGGAAATCGTGTAGGCGGGCAAAACCTGTCTCAAGGGTTCAAATCCCTTGCTCTCCGCCAGATATATGTGGCCCGTTGGTCAAGCGGTTAAGACACCGCCCTTTCACGGCGGTAACACGGGTTCGAATCCCGTACGGGTCACCATTAATATAAAAAGTAAATAACGGAGGATTAGCTCAGCTGGGAGAGCACCTGCCTTACAAGCAGGGGGTCGGCGGTTCGATCCCGTCATCCTCCACCATATAACATTTATAATCGTCGCGGGGTGGAGCAGTCCGGTAGCTCGTCGGGCTCATAACCCGAAGGTCGCAGGTTCAAATCCTGCCCCCGCAATAATGGTCTGGTAGTTCAGCTGGTTAGAATGCCTGCCTGTCACGCAGGAGGTCGCGGGTTCGAGTCCCGTCCAGACCGCCATTTTTTTAAAAAATAGGTACATAGGCTCAGTAGCTCAGTCGGTAGAGCAAAGGACTGAAAATCCTTGTGTCGGCGGTTCGATTCCGTCCTGAGCCACCATTTAATTTAATATGCCGGCCTAGCTCAATTGGTAGAGCACGATCGAATATGCTTCGAAGCATTGCTTCAGCGTACAGCTCGAGCTGCTACTTGAATAATCTTTCTGAGAGCTGGACGACAGGTATATTGCAATAACATATTAGCAGGTTATATCTTAATATTGCCGGCCTAGCTCAATTGGTAGAGCAACTGACTTGTAATCAGTAGGTTGGGGGTTCAAGTCCTCTGGCCGGCACCAGTAGGTTTCGGAGGGGTAGCGAAGTGGCTAAACGCGGCGGACTGTAAATCCGCTCCTTCGGGTTCGGCGGTTCGAATCCGTCCCCCTCCACCATTTTCATAGGGGCATAGTTTAAAGGTAGAACTAAGGTCTCCAAAACCTTCAGTGTGGGTTCGATTCCTACTGCCCCTGCCAATAAGATTATGGCGGCTATGGCGAAGTGGTTAACGCACCGGATTGTGGCTCCGGCATACGTGGGTTCGATCCCCACTAGTCGCCCCATAAAATTGTTAAATTAGCTTTATTATTGGGCTATAGCCAAGCGGTAAGGCAACGGACTTTGACTCCGTCACTCGCTGGTTCGAATCCAGCTAGCCCAGCTTTATGCGGAAGTAGTTCAGTGGTAGAACACCACCTTGCCAAGGTGGGGGTCGCGGGTTCGAATCCCGTCTTCCGCTCCAAACAAAATGGCGGCATAGCCAAGTGGTAAGGCAGAGGTCTGCAAAACCTTTACCACCGGTTCGAATCCGGTTGCCGCCTCCATAATATTGTGCCGGTGTGGCGGAATTGGCAGACGCGCACGACTCAAAATCGTGTTCCTTCGGGAGTACCAGTTCGACCCTGGTCACCGGTATCATAATAGTGAAAGTCCCTGATATGCATTTAATATAAAATGTATATCAGGGACTTTTTCTTTTGCATTATTTTTTGATACGATTAATTAGAAATCAAACATTTAATTATATTCGAGACATGTTTTAATAAAACGAGTGTCGGTTCGACTGCTTTGATTTTCCTCATCATTTATTTTCTGTATAAAGCAGAATATAAATGTCACACCCGAGTATAAATCTTTTCTCCAAGTCAAGACTATGAAAAAGTGTGTAGGTCTTGTTGGCAGAACAACTTATGTTGTTACAAGTATAGTTAAGATTATTTTAACTTATCTAACCTTAACTAGCCTAAGCAAGGCAAAGATAGATTATTTTTCACCCATAATATTTTTCTTCCATATGGCGCTTTTCCTAAATAGGTAAAGTTTTGAAGTTTATGCTTATAATAAGCAATATTTAATTTATATCCAACCTTTTTTCCGATATTGACACTTGAATTAATATCTCTCATTAAAAGGGTTCCACATTTTTCACATGTAAAGCTGCGAATTTGTGGCTCTCTTTTTCTCATGTATCCGCAAACACAACATTCTTTAGTAGTGTTAAATTCATCGGATATTAAAAAATATTTGCCACGTTTCGTTGCAACCCATTTTAAAATAGTACGAAATTTACCAATTTGTTCTTGGTTTAACATACTTCGTTTCATATTTTTATACGGTGCATGTTTATTGTTTGGAGTATAGTCACCAATTATAACTAGATCGTATCTATCGTATAAAGCATGGGCAATAGAATACAACGCTGTCTTAATTTGTTCTCGACGTTTGTTGTAAGCCCTATTTACTGCAGAGTTTAATTTATTCCATCGTGGACTGTGAATGGTATAAGAATTTCCATATTTGCTTTTTTCATTTTGTATTGTTTTTTGCAAATATCTCGTTTGGCTTTTATTTGATCTATTTTTTTGTCCCAATAATTAATCATTAGAAGTTTCTTAAACTCAATAGAATTACCTTCATAGTCAACACCGACAAAGAAATTCTTATGATTTGGATCCAAGGAAATCCATTTCAAATTATCTGGAATATTGGTTTCTTGTTTTATTAATGAAGGTTTTTGAGGTGAGGGTTCATTTAACTTTTTAGACTGTTTGCACTGAATTCGATATTTTGACATTGTTTTTTTATATTCCATTTCTGTCTTCGAGCGGCGTTCTACGGTGAAAATTGCAAAGAATTTATTCCCTTGTTGTTTGCAAAGGCTAAACGTTTTAAATTTTTCTTCATCACCTAACTCTACTTTTTCTTTCAACTTTCCAATAATCGAAGGATTCTTTTTACCTTTTTGTTTTGCTAATCCAGGTACATTGCCTAATGAAATAGAAACTGCTTTTCCTTCCTTTAGAATTTCCCATCCTTTGTTTGGTTCATCAAAAACTAGACTAAACCATTTATTCTTCCAGCTTCTGTGTTTAGGATATCTGGAATCACCTTTAAAAAAGCTCTTATAGGCTTTAAGCAATCTTGTAGATGGTTCCTTTAATACAGAGGAAAAGACTGAATTCAAAAATGGATGACTTTTCTTTAGAGAGACTCCATAATTACGCAGGTTTCTTCCTTCTAGTAGTTTTAAAGAATTATTATTTTCATAGTAATCCTTTTGGCAAGCATCTAATAGTTGATTATATAACCAATTGCAAATTTTGCTCTGTCCGTCTAGTATAATTTCATCATTTTTGGAGAACTCAATTTGAATTTTCTTGGTGTAGGTTAGGCTCATATTATTCACCTCCTTCATTACGAAACATATGTTCTATTATTTATATTAACAAATTCTATTTATATTTACAAATTTAAATCAATTGCAATTAATACAGTCTTTCCTTATTAGAAAATAAAATTAGTTAGGAATTACACAACGTTCGAAATGGAGAAAGTCTTGTTGTAATAAGTATTGAGAAGAGGAGTATGGAAATGTTGTTATAACAATTTATATTGGTTAAATAATGGATTCTTACACTTTTATTCGATCATCCGAACATTACCAGCATTTTCAAAGAACCTATAAAGATGGCAAGATATGTATTATAATGGAATTAATATATTAATTGAGAGGATTTTATCTATGCCATATACGATCCAGTCTTCGGAAAAACTTAGACCATCTGGTGCTGAATATGAAACGAAAGCACTTTTATACTTAATGAATTTCAGAGTAGATAGTCCGGAAGTCTATTATTATGTTGTAGATTTTTTTAATGATTTAACCGGCATGAATAGAACTGGCAGAAAAATGTGGGATATACAGTCGAAAGGTGCAAAAAGTTCTTCCCCTAAAACACTAGGGAAAGAACTTGTTACTTTATTTAAAAATTATAGAAGTGACTTTAATTTCGATTGTTTTGTATTATTTTTAGGTGGAGTTTCACCTACTGTAAGAGTAGACCAAACCAAAAATGTTTTTGATATTCAAAATATTCAACCGGAAGCGCTTAAAAAGATGAAACAGGGTTTATTAGAAGAGTGTAATGATAAAACTTACATAGATAATACGAACATTAGTGATAAAGAGCTAGATGAATTTATAAGTAAAATTCAATTTGTTGTTGATGATAAAAAGCCCTATGAATATGTGAAATCCATTATAAAAACCCATACAAAGTTAATTCCTAATGAAGAAGTATTAAATGGTATTTTTAATGAAATTAGAGATAAACAAGCAAGTAAAAAAAATTCCAGCGTCGTGGAAAATATTACAATTGAAACTTCACATGAAGCATTGAATTATTCAAGGCATTTAACTGCTGGAGAGATTAGATTATTAACAATTTCGCGGATTATTAACAGAGATCTTTTTGAGAAGGGACCTCCGTTGCCATTCTATCTTATTTTAAATAGTGTCCCAGATGAAAGGAAAAAAGATGTGATTTTAGAAAGTAGATTAGCATTATCTAGAGCATTGTTTAATAAAAATAACGCTAATACTTTTTGGAGACTATTTGAAAATACATATTCAACAATAATTCAAAATCCTTCGGACAATGTAAATGTTATTTATGATAAATTAGATCACGATATATTGGAACAATGTTACGATTTTGATGTGATTTCATTAAAGTATTTTATTTCTTTAATTAAGGATGGTATTGAATAATGTTAATAAAAAAAGTTGCTATTGGCAATGAGCAAGAAGCATTTATTGAAGATAGATTTTCTGAGAAAATGAATATTATTTCTAGTGAAGATAACAATAGAGGGAAGACTATTTTGATACAAGGAATGATGTACGCACTAGGCAATAATCCTGTATTCCCTTCAACCTTCAATTACACTAATTATTATTATGTAGTCGAATTTCTTCATAATAATACCATTTATAAAATCTGTAGAAACAAGGACTTATTTTTTATTCAATTCAATGAATCATTGTTGCTTTTTGAAAATGTATCGGAATTGAAGCGATATTGGCATAAAGATATAATGCATTTGCCGATAATAACAAAGAATAATTTCACACGAATAGTTGACCCTGAACTTTACTTGCAGGTTTCTTTTGTAGGGCAAGATAAAAAAGATACTTCTAATATTGCTAATAAAGGATTGTACAATAAAGAGGATTTCAATACTATGCTTTATTCTATAGCTGGAATAAAGCATAGTATTGCGGATTTTGATAACATTAACAACATAAAACGAAAGATTTCGAATTTAAAAGATGAGAAGAAACTTATACTACAGCAATCAAAAATTTTGAAATCCCAGAAGAAGCCTATTTCATATTTAAGTAGCGCTAATGACAGGATTAATTTTAAAAATCATCTTGAAAAAATTGAAAAAGTTAAAGATAAATTAACGGAATTACATAAAGATCGTAACAAAAATATAAATAGAAAATTAAAATGTGAAATAACAATTAAAGAATTAAATTCTTTAAATAGAAATTTAGAATCAGGTGAGTTAGTTTGTTTAGACTGTGGGTCCAATCATATTGGCTATAAAGCATCTCCTCAGCAAATGTATTCTTTTGATGTATCAACTCCGGAAATACGAAAACAAATCATAGAATCAATTAATAATAAAATTGATGATTATGAAGAAGAAGTTGAGCGTATAACTTTATTAATTAATAGTGAACAAGCTAAACTAAAAGAATTATTATCTGTTGAAGAAATTTCTTTAGAATCTTTAATTGCATATAAAGATGATGTGTATAGTGTTTCAGATGCTGAGAACAAATTAAATTCCATCGAAGATAATATAAACAAATTAGAAAATCAAATGAAAGAAGCCTCAAATGACATAGAAGTTGTTAAGGAGCAACAACATAACCTATTAAATGCAATTCTTAGCAAAATGAATGAAAATTATAAATTGGTGGATCCCTCGGGTAATTTGGAGTTCGATAGCATTTTTACTAAAAAAACAGAAGTTTATTCTGGTAGTGAACAAACTATTTATCACTTAGTAAAAGTTTATTCTCTAGCCAAAATACTAAATCATGATTATCCAATTGTTGTCGATTCATTCCGTGCAGAAGATTTATCGACTGAAAAAGAAAAAGTTATTTTAGATTTATTTCGCGAGTTGAATAATCAAGTAATATTTACAACCACATTAAAGAGTGAAGAAATTGGAAAATATGATAAAAAAGAGTTTGATTTTATTAATCATATTGATTATTCTAACCATTCTCCAAGTAAAATTCTCCAATCAAGGTATGTATACGAGTTTAAAAAAATCCTTTTGAATTTTTCTTTAAATATTTAATAAGTTAATTCATTAAGTATTTTAATAAGACTACTTGTCAATTGTAGTATAGTTGAAGTGTTTTTCACAATTTTTACACATAAAAAGTCGGAATCCTTGTAATATAAGGCTTTCCGACTTAATTTCGACCTCGACCACTATGTCATTCTTACGTTAAGCGGAAAACAAATATAGGATTAGTAAAGGAGTGAATAGCTTGAAAAATGAATTCCCATTAAATCAGGATACTGTTATATCCTGTACTGAATTAACCATTTTAGATTTTTGAAAATGGGGATTTTCCAATATACTTACTAACTCATTAAGAGGTATATTTGCTGAATTTTTAGTTGGTGCAACTATTGGATCACTAAACGATTCGAGAATAGTATGGGACGCCTATGATTTACAATACAAGAGTAAAAAAATAGAGGTAAAGTCCGCTGCTTATATACAATCGTGGTATAGTGGAAAACCATTCAAAATAAGTTTCGATATAAGTGCAAAGAAGGAGTACGACTACACAACAAATCAATACAGCCCGGAACCTAGAAGGAATGCAGATATATTTGTATTCTGTATTTTGAAAGAACAGAATGAAAACATTGTTAATCCAACAGACTCTCATCAATGGGAATTCTATGTTGTTTTAACAAAAGTTTTGAACCGACAATTACCAATTCAAAAAACGATTACCTTATCTTCTCTTCAAAATATTTCTGCACCCCTTATATTTAATCAATTAAAGAACACAATTGATAATTTAGATGAGTAAAAATTACTCATTTTATTTAATGTTTTATCCAAATGAATAGTGTAGAGTTTCGTCACCCAGGATGACAGGGATTTTTCCCTGCACCACGAGGGATAAGGTGCCTGACCCTCAGTCCCACTAAATAAACTTTTTAAGTTAAAGATGATTTTTTTAAACAAATGTCGAATAGATTAATAGATAAATATAAATTAGGAGGAGAAAGAAATGAGTAACAATGAGCTAAGGTATTTAACCATTGAAGAAGTTATATCATTACCTCAATTTAGGGATACAGCTATTTGTCCTGATGGAAAGAAAGTAGCCTATGTTAAGCAAACCTCGGACTGGGATGGTAACTCCTATCCGCAGCATGTTTGGGTTTATGATAGGCAAAAAGAGACACATTACCCTGTAACCGCTGGCAATATTGAAAGTATGCATCCACGGTGGTCCCCGAATTCTCAGCAGCTTGCTTATTTAAGTTTTGTAGGAGAAGGGGATAAAAAAAGAAAACAAATTTTTCTACATTCGAGTGATCAGGTTGACCGTATCCAAGTTACATATTCAGAAAATAATGTTGATAGTTTTAAATGGTCACCGGATGGAAAAGGAATCTTTTATATTACACAGCGCGGGGAATCAGAGAAACAAAAGAAGCGTAAGGAAATGTATGGTGAATTTAGTTATATAGATGAAGATTTTGAGTACAATATGCTTTATTATTTGGAAGTTGGAAATAGCCAAAATAGAATGTGGAACCATTATCCAAAAGATTTACGTGAAAAGAATGATGAAAAAGCCATTGCCCTAATAAGCGATTTAGATGTTCACATTCAGGGGTTTGATGTTTCTCCAGATGGGAAAAGAGTTGTATTTATTGGGACACCTACCCCTCGTATAATAGATCATCTTGAGCAGACTCTTTATATGCTAGATGTGGAGACGAAAGGAATCACCACATTAGATGTGTCACCACTACTTGCTGGGAATGTGTTATTTTCACCTGATGGTTCTAAAATTTGTTATACACGTTTTTTAGAGGAAAAAGCCTTTTTTAACAACATGATTCTAGAAACCTATCATTTGGAAAGAAAAGAAACGACTCGCCTTGCTAAGCAGATTGATGAGAATATTTTCCCTATTGTGTGGACAAATCGTGGTATTCTCATTTCCTGGCAAGCCAAGACAAATATTTTAGCAGGTCTTGTTTCAGAAGAGGATGAGTTACTTTATCTAGTTGACGAGGAAGACATGGTTGCGACTAGTCCAGCGATTACAACGGATGGGGATGTTTTTGTTTGCGTAAAAGCGACATCTGAACAAGCAGCCGAAGTTTATGTTAATGATCAGAAAATAACGGATCAATATAAGTTATATGAAGGAAAATTGAAAAGTAAGAAAGAAGTAATTAGCTGGAAAACGAAAGACGGGTTAGAAATTGAAGGAGTCCTTTCACTACCTGTCGATTACGATCCATCTAAGTCCTATCCACTGATCGTTGCTGTCCACGGTGGGCCGACTGGGACATCCTTTGCCACACCGACTACACACAAATATCAACCAATTGAATCATTTGTGGAAAAAGGTTTCTTAGTGCTTGAGCCTAATTACCGAGGCAGTGCTGGATATGGTGAGACGTTCCGAAAAGCGAACATTCGAAAGCTTGGGCTTGGGGACTATGAAGATGTTATATCTGGAGTTGACTACCTCATCGAAACAAGAGGTGTAGACCCTGAGAAAGTTGGTATTTTAGGATGGAGTCAAGGGGGATACATATCTGCATTCTGTGCCACTTATAGCAATCGATTTAAGGCAATATCTGTTGGCGCAGGAATTTCCAACTGGATGACTTACTATGTCAATACCGATATTACCCACTTTACGCGTTTCTATTTAGGATCGGATCCGTGGAAGGATGAAGCCATTTATCGCGAAACATCACCGATGACCTATATCAATAATGCCACCACACCAACTTTAATTCAGCATGGAGAAGTGGACCCGCGAGTTCCTGTTCCCAATGCTTATGAACTATACCGGGGTTTAAAAGACGTCGGTGTTGATACAAAGTTAGTGATATATAAAGGCATGCAGCATGGATCGACGAAACCAGGATTAAATCGAGCGATTCTTAAGCAGAATTTAGATTGGTTCTCTCATTATATTTTAGGAGAACCGCTGGATGAAGAACGGGTATATTAACAAAAGCTCTTTACGTAAACTTTGAATTAAGGTTGAAAAGATATCTGGTGAACAACAAAGTTTGCGAAAATAGTTAAAACTAAAAGGATTTTTAGATTTTATGTCGAACAATTGTATAGGATTCTAGAAATGCTTGGGGGACACTCTTTTGTTACTTTACTTTTGATACAAATCATCTGCCTAAAATTCTAAAACAAATTAGGAGATGGTATAGTATGATATTTAAAAACTCACTCGAGGGTATATCCTCTAATATGCTTAAAGGTTTCTTTGTAGGCTGGCCTAACCCGCCAAGTCCACAAACACATTTAAACCTCTTAAAAAAAAGTAGTAAAGTGGTTCTTGCGATGGATGATAATACGACTCAAGTAGTTGGATTTATAACCGCTATTAGTGATGGAATTCTTTCGGCTTACATTCCACTTCTTGAGGTTTTACCGGAATACAAGAATAAAGGTATTGGCAAAGAATTAGTCAAGCAGATGCTAAAAGAACTTGATAACATATATATGATTGATTTATGTTGTGACGATGACTTGGTTCCTTTTTATGAAAAATTCGGTATGATGAAGGGCAATAGTATGCTTTTTAGGAACTATCAAAGGCAATCAGGAAGTTAAAATAAGATTAAAATGAATACATGTAGTGTAACGAGTTCTCTTTTGAAGATAAAAAGTAAAAAAGGTTAAATAAGAAAACAAAAAAGCATGGTAATATAAATTCGCCATGCTTTTTGCGTCTCATTAAACTTGTATAAAACTAATTCAAAAGCAAAATCTTCCGAATAGATATTCTCTATCTAATAATTGAATTGCTAAAAACAGATATTTCATTCATTGATGTGCAAATTTTTTTGCATGGATGTCTGTTATAACAGAATGTTGATTCCACAGTGTTTGAAAAATAAACGGAATAATTCCGCTTAAATTTGGGAAATACCCATATTTCCTTAAAAATAAAGGAAGTTTTTCCGGTTATGTTATCCAATTCTTTGGATTTCTTCTTATTTAGAGCAAGTTAATCGGAAAATCTCCGCTTATTTCTGCTTCAAAAGCCTCCTATCTATACATTAACCGGAAAATCTCCGCCTAAAAAGCATGCATCTTAAGGAGTTAACTGTTTGAGAACAGCCCTAACGCTTTGTGTAGAGCTGTTTTTTTTTATAAAGAAAATCATTTTTCTATTATTTACAAAATAGTCTTAATATATGTATATTTGAATTTAGGGAGGGAGATTTTTGAAAAAAGTCATTACAACGATAATTATTGGGGTATTTTTCTTAACTTTTAGTGTGAATAGTGCATCCGCTCATTCCGGTAGAACAGATAGGTTAGGTGGACATTTTAGGACAAGTGATTGTGTTTATATGTTTCATCATCCGACAAGTAAAGT
Source organism: Margalitia sp. FSL K6-0131 (assembly GCF_038008735.1). NCBI lineage: Bacteria > Bacillati > Bacillota > Bacilli > Caryophanales > Bacillaceae > Heyndrickxia > Margalitia sp. FSL K6-0131. The sequence continues at coordinate 4,154,826 of NZ_JBBOZS010000001.1, read as the reverse complement.
TTCGGGGAAATCAAAAGCTAAAATTGTTTCTCTTATAAAACAATATAATAGTAACTATAGATGTACTAGAACATTAACAACTAAAAAGGTGTTGTGGAATACAGTAAGACATAAATAGTATTACCCACCATATACGGTGGGTTTTTATGTATTATTAATGATATATAACTAGAATCGTAAATAGGGGATAGAAAACATTGATTATATATGAAGCTACTAAATCTGAATTTATTTCAGACGTTACAAATGAATTATTAGTTGAACGTTTATATACTTCTTATCAAGAAAAGATAGGTCGTACATCTAAGCAGGAAATTTTATCATGGGAGAATTCCCTCCAAAGAATGTCAAACGTTATGCAAGATAAGGATATCCCTCAGGATGCAGCAGTTGCCATAGAATTCAAAATTCCTAACACATCCAAACGCGTAGATTTTATTGTAGCTGGTAATGACGGAAAAAAAGATCATGTGGTGATTATCGAATTAAAACAATGGACAGAAGTAGAAAAAATAACAAGTAAGGATGCTCTAGTTAATACTTACCTCGGAGGTTCTAAAAGGGCTGTTACGCATCCTTCCTATCAGGCATGGTCATATGCCGCATTAATAAATGATTTTAATGAAAATGTTCAGAAACAACAAATAGAGTTAAAGCCGTGTGCATATTTACATAATTATAGAAAAAGTGAAAATGATCCATTAACAGATAAACATTATCAAGAGCATTTGATGAAAGCCCCAGTATTTGCAAAAGGGGAGATTCAGAAATTAAGAGATTTTATTAAAAAATATGTTCGGATAGGTGACCAAAATAAGTTGATTTATCAAATCGAGCACGGTAGAATTCGTCCTTCAAAATCTTTGCAGGATTCCCTTACTCTTATGTTAAAAGGGAATGAAGAATTTATCATGATTGACGAACAAAAAGTGTTCTATGAAGAAGCATTTCATCTGGCAATAGATTGTGTGAAAAATAATAAGAAACAAGTAATGGTCATTGAAGGTGGTCCTGGAACTGGAAAATCAGTAATGGCGGTTAATCTTTTAGTAAATCTGCTTAATCAAGATTTAATGACCTTATATGTTTCAAAAAATTCAGCGCCTAGAGAGGTGTATGCATCGAAATTAAAAGGCACAATCAGAAAAACGGAAATTGATAATTTATTTAAGGGATCGGGAAGTTTTACCGTTTCAAAATTAAATGAGTTTGATGTCATTATCGTTGATGAGGCGCATCGCTTAAATGAAAAGTCCGGTTTTTATGGGAACAAGGGAGAAAATCAAGTAAAGGAATTAATTCATGCATCAAAATTTACTATATTTTTTATTGACGAAAACCAAAAGGTAACCTTAAAGGATATTGGTAGTGTGGATCTAATTGAGAAATATGCAAAAGAGTTTGATGCTGATATTATCAGAGGAAAGCTAGTATCACAATTTCGGTGTGACGGATCAGATGCATACATTTCCTGGTTAGATGATGTTCTTCAAATTCGGGAAACAGCAAACAATGATTATTATGGTGTAGACTATGATTTTCGTGTGTACGATAACCCGCATGATATGTTATATGAAATTGAAAAATTAAATAAGGAAAATAATAAATCTCGAATGTTGGCCGGTTACTGTTGGGAATGGCCCACTGCTGAGAGAAATAATACAGAGCATAAAGATATCGTAATTCCAGAATTTGATTTTGAAATAAGCTGGAATCTACAAGATAGTATCTGGGCTATTGATCAGGATTCTGTTAGTGAAGCGGGATGTATTCATACCTCACAAGGTTTAGAGTTTGATTATGTAGGGGTGATCATTGGACCAGACATGAGATTTGAAAATCACGAAGTAATTACAGACTTCACAAAACGTGCAAAAACGGATCAATCTTTAAAAGGGATTAAGAAAATAGAAAAAGAAGATTCAGAACGAGCTAAAGCCATTGCAGATCAAATTATTAGGAATACATATCGAACTCTTATGACACGCGGACAAAAAGGCTGCTTTATCTTTTGTACTGACCCAATGCTGAACAATTACTTCCAAAACCGTCTTATAAAGACATTAGCATATGATGATTTATCGCCGAGTTTGGTATCTAAAGTAGCAGAGAATACAGAAGGTTATAATTAAAAACATTTATTTAAAATTGATATAGATTATCTATTGGCAACTAAATTGAGAACAATCCCCAAAATTTGGTGTCAACCCCTTAGTAAATTAAGTATAACGCACTAGGGGGAAGGCACCACAATTAAAATATATCCCCGAAAGATACTAGCTTCATCGATACTTTTACTTTACTCTGTTTTAACGTTTGCTTAATGTTTCATTAATATTTAATACTACTGTATAATTGATTAAAATCAATTTATTCAAAAATGAGGTGGTTATAAATGACTGCTGATGAGATCATGAAAGCAATTAAAGAAATGGATAATGGGGAACGGATAAAATTACTCAATATGTTATTTGATAATTACTTTGATAGCAGACCTCCTAAAGAGCAAATAATAAAAGAGAAAGAAGAAATGTTTTGGGGTAAAGAAGATGAGTAAGACAGGCAAACGCGGAGAGGTTTGGACTGTAGAGTTAAATGGAAAAAGAAGACCAGTCGTAATTGTGAGTAATGAAAATGTAATTGTAGAATTAGATCATTTGATTGCGACAGTTACAAGTCAACATGCAAGAAATGAATTTGATGTTATCATAGAATATTGGAAAGAAGCAGGATTAGATAAACCTTCTGTTGTCAGATGTTCAAAATTAAACACGGTACATTTTAAAGAGTTATTATTTAAAATCGGAAAGTTACATGAACATGATTTAGATAGAGTGTTAACCACAATACGAAGCTATTTTTAATTAATGTATTTACAAAATAATTGATGCGGGAAAGTGAGGAATTGCTCTCCCGTTTTTTACGTTGTTTGAAAGTTACATTCCCAAAATGAATATGTCCAATTTACATAAATTGTTATTTCTTTTGAAAGAAAGTCAATCCTTGCTCTATGATAAAATAAAAGTACGTTAGAGGGGGACTAAAGTTTGATAAATAATGCATGGAAAGATTATTTGTATGAATATATTTTATTGAAAAATGAGGAACTTAACTTACTAGATATTAGAGAGAATAATGGAATTATGGATATTCCTGTTGTAAAAAAGACTGCCCGAACTAGAAGGACGGTTGCGATGTTGACGGTGGGGGTTCATAACCAAAATGTTCCACCAGATAATTTGGTTAAAAATTTTACAAGCCCAAAGACAAAGAAACCATTCGAACTTACAAATGAAACGTATGAGTGGATTCGAAACGGATGGATCATTCGAGAGTATCGCTTGGCAAAAGACGAGCGAACGGTGAAAAGTGAACAGTATCGAATGGGCTTATCTTTATTCCGTTATAAAAAGCAAATAGAGGATGAGAGAGAAACAGAGAAAATGGAATCCATCCTCGAATGGAAAAATCAATGGAATAAAATAAAGAAATCCCCTTCTTCATTTAACCTTAGACGTAAAGAAATACTCAATAGATTAAAAGATATTTTAGATGAAATGGTAACAGCAGATAGAATAAACCACAGTAATTCTACTTGGAGGTTTCAAAAACAACTGTTATTTTTACACTTTTTAGTTGCCTTTTATCAAATTTCAATGGTCGAACATCATTTTGATTGGAAGCAGATTGGAGCAAGGTATTATCGGAAAATTGGGGGCTCAAAGGAATTCGATTCCTATAAAAAGGAATTCATTGAGGGTGCTGAAGAACTGCTTGAGTATCCACTGCATTTACTCGGGCTAAGCAGTTTAGGTACGATTACCCCGATTTATTTTACTGGACCAATGCATGGGGAAAGCGTCTCATACGACTATGGACCAATTCATGCAACAACAGATATAGCGGTTTTTACCGAGGATTTTCAAACAGACGCGCAAGTTTTGTGGTTGGTTGAAAATCGAGGGATTTTAACACGGATGGCATATGAAAAGGACTTTTTATTAGATTCAAAGAGTCTTGTATTAGGAATCGATGGCCAGTTAAGGTCTGCACACCGAAGATTGATTGAACAGCTTGTTTCCAATGTGAAACAAGTGATTATTTGGACGGATGTTGATGAAGCAGGACTCACTATTGCGAAAAATGTAGGAGAAACCGTAGAAAAATGTCAGGTAATAATTAAATGGATTGTTCCTCCATTAGAAGTAGTTGTAAATGTTGAAGAGTTTAAATCACGGTATGAAAAAGCAATACAGGTTCAAAAGGAAGAACAGGAGCAAGAGATTGGGGGAGTAGAACAGTGGAAAAAATGGATAAGTCCTTAATCTCTATTTTTAACATGGATGTGGACAAACCAGAGCTTCTCCAAACGATGCGCGACATGGCTGCATTAGCAGGTGTTTTAAATGATTTAAGTGATAAAGAATCATTTCATGCTCCAAGGAATGTATTACGCTTCATACGAATACTTAATCTCATTAATCAAGAAGCGCTTGGTATGACGGATCCGATTGAAAATGAGGACACACTCTTTTATCGGTATCGCCACACGTATGGCTATGACGAAGAGATGACTATTGAATATGTGAAACATTTAACCTATGTATTAGGGAAGTTTAATTGGATAACGAAGACTGCAAAGCGAATAAAGATGCGAGATCTAGGAAAAAGAATGATGGATGTTTTAATTCGATTGGCCAATGATTCGCTTGCTTATTATATGAATGACGATGTTGCTAGATCCTTGTTCCAAGCAAAGAGAGATGCAGAAATTAGTGAAGCCTATGATGACAAGGGTATTTCAGGTGGAAATAAATTAGCAAGTATGATTAAAAATGTAGAAGAAGCCATTTTGCTGCTTACTGAAAGGGAGTTAGAATATTTAGCTGATCGAAATGCATTGTCCCAAGTAGAAGTAATTCATCAATTGATGAAAGAATTGGAAACGAAAATGGTCGAACGTCTGGCCAAATTTGAAACATTTGATCAGGAATTAGTGTTTGCTTCTATTAAACAAAGAGGTATGACTGCAATTAGTGAAGGAACAAAGATTAGCCTTGGCACCATTAACAAAATTCTGAAGTTCGCACATCTACAAGAGACAGATTTTATTGAAACGATTCAACCAGATTTACTTAGAAACTTTATCGTGCAATCGTTTGATCCGCCAATTGGTTCAGAAATTCCAAATGCCCATCAAATCCTTAGTTTTATGGAACAAGGTCAGTATGAGGACGAAGAGTTGGATGGCCTTTGGGCACCAGTTAAATTCGCTAGCCCCTTATCTCCGAACGCCATTGATGAGGGAATAGACTATATCGAGAATTATGAACCTGTTACAGATGCAATTGAGGAAGAGGTGGAGGAGGATTTTCAAGAAATAGATGAAATCATGGAGGATCAATTAGAAGAAATAATGGGTGATTCAAAATGGCAAATGACGAAACAAATGATTCATACGGAGCACATTGAAAAATACCTTGATGAGGTAGAAGAAGCGGGATTAGATGAGTTAGTTATTCAAGCTGGGTCTGACAAGTGGAGTGATGTATTAAACGGGTTAATAGGAGTGTCTGCGCTAGTTGCGAATAAAAAGGCAGATATTGATGAAAAAGCAAACCGAAAAATAAAAGGTCATATGGAAGAAAGAGATTGGAGGTGGGCAGATGATAAACAAGGAAGCTATGCAATTAGAAAACGAAGAAAATGAATACATGAACGATAATCCCTTGAGTGCATTACAGTCGATTCAAGGATTTTTAACGAAGGAAGAAGAGCTTACTTTTATGCAAATTTTATTTTCCTCTTCTGCTACGATTCGAATGGGAAACTTTGGGCTTTCCCGCAAAGAAGTGGAGAAATTACTAGGTGTAAATAATGAGGAGGCATTTTTCTCTTTTTTAAAGCGAGTGAATCAAGCTGTTAGCCGTTATTTTAAAGTGATTTATGATGAACGGAGGAATCAAGTAGTGGCACTGATGCGTGTTCCCGCAAAACAGGCCAGAAATGTGTTAAATAAGGAAAGCTTGGCCATTCTTATGTTTATTTTTTATCATCAAGAAGTGCTGCAGAATGAGTATACATTGTTCTCACAATTGATCAATAGTTTTGGTCATGAATCCCTACAGGTAACAAGGAAAATTCAAGTGAATCTTGACCCCTTGAAAAAAATAGGTGCCATTGAAGTCTATGACACCAACTCAGATGAAGAGGCGTATCAGTTAACCGCGATTGGCGCCCATCTTTTTTCTGATTCGTTTTTACGGAGGTATGCCGAGTTCAGTCAATCGAATCAGCTTCATATGGAGGATGTTCTACGATTCTTTAAACGCTACAACATGAATGGAGGGGTGACGGATGATTCCTTGGAGGCTTAGATTTTCTGGGATTCGAGATTATGTTCCAACCGTATTAGATTTATCGGAGGAGCATGATCATATTCTTATCTCCGGCCCTAACGGAGCGGGTAAATCGACCGTAACCTTTTGTATGGGTGGGGTTCTTTACTCAAGTAAAGTGGACGTGGAAGGACTAAAATCTAATAATCTACCATCCGACCAGACTTGGCGGGCAAAAATTGATCTTTTATTCAAAAATGCAGGGAAAATGAAGGTGGATGCACCTCAATATGTACAATTCCGCCTGGAAATAGAACAAAAACCTGGTGACCCCATTAAACGAGAGTTTTATATTGAAGAGGGGGATGAAATCGACAAATGGGAGCGTACCACGAAATTTACTAGTGGCGGCAATTTGAATTTTTCGGAGTATAAAAATCAGGTGCTGTATAAGTATGCTGTCGACCCAGATGCTTTTTATTTGATTTGGTACCAAAAAGAAGTTAATCAGTTTGCCATTATGCATCCAGAAGAACGTTTCCGAATTTTTAGTGAGATGAACGGCATCAATAAAATCCAGAAAAATTGGGAAGAAAGTAAAGAGCTTGTAAAGGAAACGGAGCAAAGTTTGCAAGAAGCTGAAAGTAAGCAAGGCCTTAATAAAATGCATTTAAAGCAAAAGAAAATGGAACTTGATCGGTATCATGATCGCAATCGCCGCCGTGAAGAAGGCTTTCATCAATATTACCGAGGATTAAAATGGTTGGAAGCATATTATTTAAAACAAATCGACTCTTTACAAGTACAAATTGAAGAATTGTTAGCAAATAAAAAGGAAAAAATGGATGCCAAACGGGAGATAGAAATTCATTCCGTAGAGAAAAAGGAAGAGCTTGAACAGTTCAGGGAGCTACTTCGCAATCTTGAAAACCGGGAAGATGAATTGGGGCTAGAAGTACAAGGAATAAATAAACAGATAAAAGAGATTAGTGAGATAATCGAATCAATATCTGAACAAATTGCCGATATCACAAAACAGGTTGACCGTATTGGTATGCCAGAGGATGAAGTAAAGGTAAGATTAAAGGAAGCAGAAAAGGAATATAATGCGATAGATGCTTCTATAAATGCAATGGTTACAAAGGCAAAGAGTCTATCAAATCGGTTAAATGATCTAATTCCGGAACAGGCGAAATTGTCTATAGAAATAGATCAGGATAAAGTTCAGGAAAGAAAGTATAAGGATTTAATCGACACCTATCAAAGCAGTAATGCCATTCAAGCTGAGATGGATAAAAATAATCTTGAAATCGAGTATAACAAAGATAGATTACGTGATTTGAATGAAAAGGAAAGAAAGATTGAAAAAGAACTGACACTTCTAAAAAATAATAAAGTGTATAATCCGCGTCAGGAGCAGTCTATCCAATTTTTTAAAAAGAATCAAATTGAAGTTTACCCGTTACGCGAGCTTGTGGAGCTAGATGAGACAGCGGGTCAGCACGATGAATATTTATTCGATACAATCAAATATACATTATTCGTTAATAAAAAAGTATTTCAAGCGCCTAATGACCTTTATCACGTATCTTTACCAAACCTAATTCCAGACAAAACAATCATGCATTTACCAGACAAGCATTTAAAGGTTAAGGATCATCTGGATGATCGCCTTTACCCATACGCAATAAAAGCACTTTGGTGGGTAGATTCGTTTTTTAAAGAAGAAAAGCCTTTGATTGTTAACGATCAGCTTGTGGATGATAAAGGAATTCGGGGACCACAAGAGGAAAAAAGAATTATATTAAGCGAAAAAGTATTGCAATTCCAGCAGGTGAAACTGGAGGAAGAGCTAACACAGATAAAGGAAGAAAAGGTTCAACTTGAAAAGGATATTCATGAACGCAACAATCGAAACTCTATCCTATTTAGCAGGAAAGAGTCCCTTAAAGAGGCTGAAGCGTTTTTTACGAAAGAAAATGAAAGAGAATGGCGGCAAAGTCAGTTTGATAAAGTTTGCAAGGCGATAGAAGTTATTCAAAATGAAAACAGCTTCATTCAAAGTGAGTTAAATGAACAAAGAAAGTCATTAGCTAAATGGGAACAATCCTTATCAACTTATCGAGAGTATCTAGAAATCTTCCAACAATTTCGTAAAGAACAAGCAAAAATAGCGGAAGTTCAGAGATTAAAGAGCGTCCTAATGGGGCTTAATCAAAATAAAAAGGAAAAAAACAAGCAATTAGAGGAAATTTCCACTACATTAGATGCCAAAAGACGTGACGAAAGACAGCTATCAAGAAAACTAGAAGATGTAGAGAATGATCTTTTTGGTCGGGACCGTGAAATCGAACAAATGGAGCGGCAAATAAAAACAAGATCAGAAGAGCGATTATCAAATGAAGAGGGTTATTCTCGTACCAGAAAAGAAGTACAAAAGCTTCAAGAAACCGCAAAAGACTTAGTTGCTAAATTTGACGAAGAGGTGGGGCGTTTTACTGAGTTGGCAAAACCGCAAGCGGAAGATTTACGCAATAATGGAAAAACAACCTTTGAATTTGCGATAAACCAAACAGGTATTGATGAAGCAGCACCTGAAAACTATGCAAAAATGAAGGAAGAATATGATCGGTCCGAGAATGAAGTGAAAAAATCAAAAATCTTATTAGAAGAATATATAGAACGAATGGAACGGTTTAAAGATGAACTGGAAGATACCATTAACATGAAGATTATCGGTGTGAACCAGAAATTTGTTCACTATATGTCTTTATTCGGTTTTGAAGGGAAAATTGAGTGGGATATGAACACCGATCGCCGCGGACAAATTCGGTATACACTTTTTATTAAGGCAAGAAAAGAAGGTCATCGTGGAAAATTAGAAGATGTTAGTGTGAAAGCACGTGGCGGTAAAGTTGGAAAAGGTGTATCAGGCGGTGAGGAATCACTCAGTTCTTTATTGTTTGCACTGGCGTTATTGCAAACAATCGAGGCATCACCAGGATACATTGTCCTAGATGAATTTGATAGTGCCCTTGATGAAGGGCGAAAAGAAAAAGTGTTTGGATTATATGAACAAGAATTGCAACGAAAAATGATTATTCTTACTCCAAAATCTCATGAAGAAGAGTACCTGTATCGTTTCTCGAAAGCATATGTCGTGCACCACAATCCAAATATACCAAAAAGTACAGTGTTTAAAGTGAAGCGTGTCAGGTGAAACATGGGGGCATTTTTTGTTATTATTAAGTTACAAAACTGTAAGTAACAAGCATGGCCAGTAGTTACTTTTCACATATTTCTCCACTAATTTCATAGGAAAGTTGTATAAAGTTATATCTCTTATAACTGGGATGAAGGACAACTTTCCTGTTACTCAGCTAAGTTTTGTCCTTCAAACCCACTATGGACATGTATTTAGTTATCCAACAAGAAACAAAGTGATGGATGTTTTCCCAATAAAAGATAAATACAGATAATAGTCCAGCAGTCAGTATGCACAAAGAAATAAACTGTAAATATTTATAAAATACTTTTTGGAACCTTTTTATTTTCTGATACCTCCAGCTAGTAGCATAATATAAAATTACCGTATTTTCCCTTAACTCCAAATTTTAGTTTATTGCCTTCAAAGAACAACAAAGTTTGCAGAAACAGTTAAAACTAAAAATAAAAGGATTTTTAGTCTTTATGTCGAACAATTGTATAGGATTCTAGAAATGCTTGGGGGACACTCTTTTGTTACTTTACTTTTGATACAAATCATCTGCCTAAAATTCTAAAACAAATTAGGAGATGATATAGTATGATATTTAAAAACTCACTCGAGGGTATAACCTCTAATATGCTTAAGGGTTTCTTTGTAGATTGGCCGAATCCGCCAAGTCCACAAACACATTTAAAACTCTTAAAAAACAGTAGTAAAGTGGTTATTGCGATGGATGAGAACACTAATCAAGTAGTTGGATTTATAACCGCTATTAGTGATGGAATTCTTTCGGCTTATATTCCACTTCTTGAGGTTTTACCGGAATACAAGAATAAAGGTATTGGCAAAGAATTAGTCAAGCAAATGCTAAAAGAACTTGATAACATCTATATGATTGATTTATGTTGTGACGATGACTTGGTTCCTTTTTATAAAAAGTTCGGAATGATGAAAGGAAATAGTATGATTTTTAGGAACTATCAAAGGCAATCAGGAAGTTAAAATAAGATTAAAACGGATACATGTAGTAACAATCCTGATTCTCTTTGAAGGTAAAAAGTAAAAAAGGTTAAATAAGAAAACAAAAAAGCATGGTAATATGAATTCGCCATGCTTTTTGCGTCTCATTAATCTTGTATTAAACTAATTAAAATGCGAAATCTCGCCAAAAAAGATTTAAATTACCATGTTTAATTATAAGAAAAGAGATGCTAACAAATATATTACCTTGCTAATAAATGGGATTATCAGATGCTCTTTATAGATATTTCATTCATTGATGTGCAAATTTTTTTGCATGGATGTCTGTTAAAACAGAATGTTGATTCCACAGTGTTTGAAAAATAAACGGAATAATTCCGCTTAAATTGGGAAATACCCATATTTCCTTAAAAATAAAGGAAGTTTTCCCGTTTATGTTATCCAATTCTTTGGATTTGGCCTTATTTAGAGCAGGTTTATCGGAAAATCTCCGCTTATTTCTGCTTCAAAAGCCTCCTATCTATACATTAACCGGAAAATCTCCGTATAAAAAGCATGGCGAATTCCTTTACGAATTACCATGCTTTTCCGTAAGTTATTTAACCTAATCTGCACCTGCCTTATATGCTGCTTGAACGGTTCCATCACTTGAAACAACTTGAATCTCTATATCCCGATTAAATGACCGTGGTATTTTCCCGATTACTTCCGCGATTGATTCCTCTTCGTAGTAAGCAGGTAGAAAAATAATCACCTTTTGTTGAGTCATTTTGCTCAAACATCCTTCTGAAAAATATAGCACTAATTTGGATACTAAAACTTATTGGATAAGGTCACCCACATTTACTGTTATTCCTTTTATATATCCTATGCAACAAATTTCAACAACGATAGACAAGAGTAAAAGGAGTGTTGGTTATTGTTAACAACCGGGACAATTTAAAGGAAAATATGTGCAGAGAAAATTCGCCAAAACGTGTATTGACGATACAAAATGTCATAGACTTGCTATGTCGTAGAAAAGTGCCTTTGCTATCCAAAGGCAGCAACACTTTAAAGTGTAAATTTTGAAATGTAACAGCCTGTTCATCGTCCGTTCATATTACGGTTGTATATTAAGGAAGTCGAAAGAAGATTGGAGGAATAAAGATGAACATCGCTTGGAAAGAAATGAAGAAAAATAAAGTGAGATTTTTAATTTTAGGTTCGATTGTTTTTCTCGTTAGTTTATTAACGTTAATTATATCCGGTTTGGCAAATGGATTATCACAAGACAATGCAGCATTAATTAAAGATTTACCAAATGGACAATTCTATATGACGAAAGATGCAGACGAAAACTATAATCTTTCAAGGATAAAGAAAAGCACACAAGATCACATCTTACAAAACCAAAAAGATGCTGCAGCATTTTCTATTCAGATGGGATTTTTAAATGATCGTGATGGGAAACAACGAAGCGTTGCATTTGTAACATCAACAGATTCCAAATTATTTACAAATGTAAAAAAGGGTGAAGTTGTCCTTGATAGTTCTATGAAAGACGAAGGTATAAAGATAGGAGATACCTTAACGAATAATCAATACAGCGGCAAGTTTATGGTAAAAGGTTTTGTAGACCAAAAGAAATTTAGCCATGCACCTGTGGCTTATATCAATATGCAGGACTACAAAGAAATGTATCGAGTCAATGAAATGCAATTGATATTCAAACCGGGAGATGATTCAACACAAGGAATAAAAGGATTACAATCATTTTCGAAAAAGCAGTTTCTTAACTCAATTCCGAGTTATAATGCAGAACAGATGTCCCTAAATATGATCGTATGGTTTTTAGTTGTCATCAGCGGCATGTTGTTTGCTATCTTTTTCTATATGATGAATGTCCAAAAAATTGGTCTATACGGTATTCTGAAAGCAATTGGTTTAAAAACAAGCAGCTTGTTCAAGATAATGTGGACACAGATGATTTTGATTACTGTCATTGCGCTTGCTCTATCGATTGGACTCAGTCAATTGTTTAATAACATAGCCCCTAAAGGAATACCTTTTAGTTTAACACCTGCAACAACTGTACAAATATCGATTGTCTTCCTTGTCATCGGATTTATTGGGGCTTCGCTATCGGGTATACAAATTAAAAAAGTTGAACCACTACAAGCTATTCAACAAGGAGAGGTTTAATATGTCATTATTTACGATTAATGAAGTGAGAAAAACGTTTACTAATGGGGATGTACAGGAGGAAATACTAAAGGGAATTAATCTTTCACTTAGGGAAGGAGAAGTTACAGCATTAGTGGGAGCATCAGGTTCTGGAAAAAGTACCCTTCTTACTATAGCTGCCGGCCTTCAACCCGCTTCCAATGGGCAAGTAATCTTTGATGGAAAAAATATGACTGCCATGAATGCTGAACAAGTTCGAAAAATACGTGCAAGTCAATTTGGGTTTGTCTTTCAATTCGCACATCTTGTTCCTTTTCTCACAGTAGAAGAGCAACTAATGTTAATGTTGGACGTATCTGAATCTACCCTCAGTAAACATGCACGAAAAAAGGAAATCGATAAAGTATTAAAATTGGTAGAAATGGATCACCGGAAAAATGCTTATTCATCATCATTATCAGGTGGTGAAAAGCAGCGTGTAGCCATTGCTCGTGCGATTATCCATCAACCCAAAGTCCTGTTTGCAGATGAACCTACTGCTAGTTTGGACTCAAAAAGGTCAAAGGACGTTATGACGTTAATCAGAGATTTAACAAAAACGTTGAATATCACGACTTTAATGGTTACCCATGATGAAGAAATGCTATCATTTGCTGATCATGTTATTAAAATGGGCGATGGAGTAATATTGTAGAAAAAAATATATTCCGTTGACTTAAAGAATACATCTTAATGAGTTAACTGTTTGAGAACAGCCCTAACGCTTTGTGTTGGGCTGTTTTTTTTCTAATACTTCTATTTCATGCAAAAATCATTTTTCTATTATTTACAAAATAATCTAAATATATGAATATTTAGGGAGGGAGATTTTTGAAAAAAGTTATTACAACGATAATTATTGCGGCATTTTTATTTGTGGTTAGTGTAAATAGTGCATCCGCTCATTCCGGAAGAACGGATAGGCTAGGTGGACATTTTCGAACAAGTGACTGTGTCTATATGTTTCATCACCCGACTAGTCAAGTTTCTGGTAAATCGAAATCTACTATTGTTTCTCTAATAAAAAAATATAATAGTAATTACAAATGTAATAGAACATTAACAACTCAGAAGGTATTGTGGAATACAGTAAGACATAAATAGTATTACCCACCCAAAAGGTGGGTTTTTACGTATTAATAATCTATAACTAGAAACGTAAAAGGGGAAGAAGATATTGATCATATACGAAGCAACAAAATCTGAATTTATCTCAGATGTAACAAATGAATTAATAGAAGCATCAAAGTTTAAGAAAAGATCCTATATTAAAGAAGACCTAGAAAAATCCTCCATTAACCCATGTTGACAAATTTCCTTTCAAATTGTATAGTAAATTCCATAACTTAATATTTTGAATTTTTTCTTATCCAGAGAGGTGGAGGGACTGGCCCTTTGAAGCCTCGGCAGCGGACTTTTTTAAGTACTGTGCCAATTCCAGTAGCGTAAGGCTAGAAGATAAGAGGAGCAGGTAATGTTTTCGTCTATTCACCCCTCTTCTGTTTTCTAGAAGAGGGGTTTTTAATATTTACATTCATATATGAGGTGATTTTATGTCAACAGTAAAAACAGATAATGAGCTTTTGAAAGTCTTTGAGGTACTTCAAAGGAAAGAATGGGTTGATCTCACACATACTTTTGGCCCGAATTCCCCACATTTTTCCGCTTTTGACGATGCAGAGTTTACAACACTTTTTACCCATGATGATGGCTTTTTTGCACAAGGTTTCCATTTTCCAGGTCAGTATGGAACACATATCGATGCCCCCATACATTTCGTTCGAAACAAACGTTACCTTGAGGATCTAGAGCTAAAGGAACTCGTATTGCCTCATATTGTAATTGATAAATCGAGGGAAGCGGAAGAAGATAATGACTTTATATTATCTGTTGATGATGTCTTAAAGTTTGAAGCGGAACATGGAAAAATCGAAGCAGGTACATTTGTCGCTTTACGTACTGATTGGGGGAAGCGTTGGCCTAATAAGGAGGCATTTGAAAATAAAGATAAAGAGGGAAATAGTCACACTCCGGGATGGGGAATAGAAGCCTTAAAATTTTTATTTGAAGAAAGAAAGATTAAAGCTGTTGGACACGAAACATTTGATACAGATGCGGCCCTTGATTTTCGCAAAAATGGTTCCCTCGTTGGTGAATACTATGTGCTTGAACAAGATACATTTCAAGTGGAATTGTTGACGAACCTAGATAAGTTGCCAGCCAAAGGAGCTGTAATTTTCAATATTAGTCCAAAGCCTGAGAAAGCAACTGGTTTTCCAGTTCGTTCTTTTGCTATTTTGCCATAAATACTTAATACATTTGATAGATTTAAAAAATACTAAGGGAGAGAGATTAAAATGACAAAAACATTAATAAAAGCTCCATTCAGAGCAGACCATGTGGGAAGTTTATTACGACCAGCAAGAATTCATAAGGCCAGGAAGGATTTCCAAGAAGGGAATATTACAGCACAAGAACTACATGAAATTGAAACAGACGAGATTAAGAAAGTTGTTGATAAACAAATCGAAGTCGGACTGCAAGCTGTCACAGATGGAGAATTCCGCCGAAGATTTTGGCATACGGATTTTCTAGAGCATTTAAATGGTGTAGAGGGCTACATTCCAGAGCATGGCTTTAAATTTAAGGGGGAGGAAACAGAACGATACAATGTTCGTGTGGTTGGAAAAATCTCATTTAACCCTCATCACCCACATGTAAAAGACTTTATTGAATTTAAAGAAATCGTTGGAGACCGTGCCATTGCAAAGCAAACGATTCCGAGTCCTAATCAATTATTTAACACTGGTATCCGTAATCTGGATGTTTATCCTAACATTGAAGAATATGCAAATGATATTATTCAAGCGTACCGCGAGGCAATTAAAGCCTTTTATGATGCTGGCTGCCGTTATCTTCAGCTAGATGATGTCTACATTGCAGGTCTTAATGCACCGGAAATTCCATTTCATGATAGCGGTTATTCCCGTGAAGAATTAATAGAATTAGCCTTACGTGTTGCAAATGGAGTACTGGAGGATAAACCGGAAGATCTAATTGTAACGACTCATCTTTGCCGTGGTAACTACCGATCGAAATGGGCTTTTGAAGGCAGTTATGCAAAAATCGCGCCAACCTTATTTGCAAAAGAAAAAGTCAACGGATTTTTCCTGGAATATGATGACGATCGTTCGGGAGATTTCAAACCTTTGGAATACATTCCAAATGGGGGCCCCCAAGTCGTGCTGGGTGTCTTCACATCGAAGCATGGTAAATTAGAAGATAAGGAGACCATTAAAGCACGCGTGAAGGAAGCAACAAAATACGTACCATTAGAGCAATTATGTATCAGCCCTCAATGCGGTTTTGCTTCTACTCATCATGGGAATATTTTATCCGAAGAAGAACAATGGGCGAAGTTGAAATATATTGTAGATATTTCTAAAGAAATATGGGGATAGGAAATAACTAATTTTTAACCAAGTTGTTTTAAAACGGTGAATCACCCAAAAGTGTTGTTAAATAAACAGTTTTGGGTGTTTTTTCTAGGAAAGATGAAATAGGCAGAATTTGAAATGAACGATTGTCTATTTATTATTCTTGCCTTCTATCGCATGCACATTCTTCCAATTTTCATATTAAGTTTTATTTATCGTAGAAAAGTATCTGATTTTTTAATTATTCAAGCCCTAACACAAAATGTTCAAGTGCTCCTCATGAAAAAAAGAGAGTTCGCAATAAAATGCAAACTCTCTTTTTTAGTTGCCCCTGCCAAGGAATTTAATCTTACCATAAACCGATAGAAAAGTTTATAGTGGACTAGGGAATCTTTGTGGAAATAGAAAATCTGATTTCATGAATACAGCTTTGATATCGATTGGCCCAGAATAATTTTCATGCCGGGGTAAAAATGTTCAAATCATGTTCGTTTCTTACTTTACTACCATACTTTCCCGCTTTCTTTTCTCAGCTTCCACATTCTATCTGTCCATTCTTTTACCTTTTTACTAATTTCACTCGCTCTGTCATCGATTTCTTTATATTTTTCTTGACTTAATTGGGAAGCGAAATTTCGTAATTGTTCGTTTCTTTCGGATAACCAGTTCCGCAGGGTTGAAGATGTCTCCGAATCGATCCAATGGTTTTCTTCCAGTAACTGGACTGCTTTCGTATATCTGTCATTTTCGCGCGATATCATATTTTTCAGCGGTTCACTTAGTGAATCAAATCGTTTATACTCTGCTAAAACTTCCCATGGATCAGGTGCCTTCGTAAAAGAATAAGCAAGATCGAGCGCGGAAGGAAGCCATTGTTCTTCGATGGTTTTACTTAAATCGTTCGGATTATTAGCGGAATAATACTTGCCGTTCCCCGCGTCCGCCACTTTCTTTAATTGATCTTCCGATTTGGAATCTACATCAAAGCCGATGATGTTTACTTTATACTCATTATTTACAGATGCGAATGCTTCGGCTTCTTTTACTGGATTGCCTCCGCAGGTTTCCGCACCGTCACTGACGATATAAATCGTCGTATCGGCTTCATAGTCTTTTGCCATTTCCTTCGCTTTCTTTATCGCTCCTGCAAGCGGTGTCCACCCTTTCGCTTGAAAGGAGTTTACCGCTTTGACAAACGTGTTTTCGTTGTATTTTCCCATTGTATATTTCTCTTCAATTGCGCTGCACGACTTTTTCATATCTTTATCAGCAGAACTTCCGACATGTCCATATACAATGAGAGAAACATCACTTGTTTGCCCGATTGTTTTCGCAAAACGTTTGACCGCATCTTTGGCAATGGCCATCTTCATTTTGCCTCCAACTTTCTGCAGCATACTGGAGCTCGCATCCAGTAATATGATTGCTTTTGAGCTTTTTGCTTTCCCATTTTCTGTTTTAGTCATTTTTTCCGGTTCCGGCAAATCCGGTTCTTTAAAGTCAGGTTTAAATGCTTCTGCTTTTTCAATGACATCCTTATAATAGGGACTCCCAAGTAAATAGAGTAATCCTTTTTCAAGCTTTTCCGGGTTCTTCGTTTCCTCCGTTAATGACTTTAATTGTTCTGTCAGCTTACCCTTCAGTTCGCTGTCCATATCAGTCGGGAACAATGGGACATCTTTTGTTTCTTGTTCCATCGTATTATCTTTTACTAATATTCCAGCTTTTTGATCCTTTAAAGCTTCTTTGGTTGAATCCAGCTGGATATCGTTTAGTATTGATTGCCAATTATTCTTCTCTTTCTTTTGCACCGCTTCCGCCTTTTTTGTTTTTCTGGAATGATCGTTTTCTTTATTGGCGACTTTTTCTCCGTTGCAGCCGACAAGTAGCAAATTAACCGTTAAAAAAATTCCTAACAGTTTTTTCATTTCCCCCACTCCTCTTCAAGCAAAAAATGTGATTTTTGCACTAACAAAATTGTAAATACATACTATATCTTCCAATTATAGCGAAAAGTTTTTACCTTTTTTCCTTATAATTAAAAATTCCGACTTTATACCTATAAGACTAGTGAAAAAGTACTTCCTGAGTCGTATAAAATAAATCAGATGAAACCCAGACCAATCTAATCTCGAATATGTGTACAAACAGATTTCGGTCATTGTTTGTTTTGCTTTACTCTTGATGACAGGGTGTTCAGGAACACAAGTTGTAACGAAACAAAAAGACTTGGCAGTGTGTTTTCCCTTATTTGCGAGTATAAAAATAATAAAAAGGAATTGACTGAAAATATATACCATTTAGAAAAAACTCTATATAATAGGTGTAGGCAGAACACGATCATGAGCTATGGTGATGGTGTTCTACTTTTCTGAGAAATGAATATGGGGGGAGAAACTTTCGATGTCTGTTGATAATGAGATTTTAATGGATAAAGAAAAACAAAATGAACCAAAGGTGAAAGTGGAAAGAAAAGAGGGAGAACCGACTCCAGCTTTCAAAGGTGCTTCTTGGGCAGCGCTGTTAATAGGTGTTGTTGCTTATCTTATCGGTTTGTTTAATGCAACGATGGAATTGAACGAAAAAGGGTATTACTTTGCGGTTTTAATATTTGGACTTTATTCAGCGGTATCCTTACAAAAAGCGGTCAGAGATAAAGATGAGGGTATACCGGTTACCAATATTTATTATGGCATTAGTTGGATTGCACTTATGATATCCATTTTATTAATGGCCATCGGTTTATACAATGCGGGAAGTATTGTTTTAAGCGAAAAGGGTTTTTATGGCATGGCATTTGTCCTTAGTTTATTTGCGGCCATAACAGTTCAAAAAAATATTAGAGATACACAGAGAGCAAGAGAAAGAGATTGAACACGCGGGGACGGTTCTGCCGTATCAAACTAACGAGAAAGCGCCACATCCATAAAAAAATAAGATATCTCTAATGAAAAAGAAGCATTCGTCATTTTATGTCGAATGCTTCTTTTCCTATATATAACGATGCATTGGGATTTGCCTAATCATATGCAAACAAAGTAAAAAATTCTAGTTCGACAAAAAATTATAAATAATTTATAATGTAATAGTTCAATATCATCATGAGCTTAGTACTGCTTTTTTGTCTAAAATTGAAAAAGGCAAACTTATCGAAAGGTAAGGACGCAAAGCTACGAGTCTAATATCCTCTAGGATAATGATAGTCGGGTTGCCAAGAATAATAAACATGCGATTATTCGATGATTTGGCTGTCCTTATCTGTATCTGGGATAGCTTTTTTTATTGCACTCGTTCGAAAAGAATGTGCAAAGGTTAACAAAGAAGTATAGCAGACTATAGAGAAAAAGGAGATGAAAAGATGATAGTCGTAGATAAAAAGAAATACAAAATGGCAATTAATGAAGGCGCGAAGGAAGTTCATGTACAGGTGCATGGATTAATGAGGGAGGAAGATGTAGAAGGTTATATGATAGATTTACAGGATACGATTAATAAAGTAACAAGACAAGAATATACGTTTGTTGTCGATGCGACTCACCAAACACCTGTCCCATCAAAGGTTGTACCGCAGTTGGAGCAAACGATGAAATTTTATTCTAGCTTAGGTTTTAAGGATATCCTTGTAGTAAAACCTTCCTCTAAAATTGCTCAAGTGCAAATTAGGAATGCACTTGAAAGAATAGTGTTCGCAGGTACATTTGTCGATAAAGTACCTTACTCTATGTAAATAGAAAGATAATTTTTCATCTATTATTTGAAAGGAAGATCAACTAGTGCAAACAACACAAGCGTTATATACCTATGAAATTGTTACAAAGGAACAAACAGATTTAATTCAGAAAGCAGCAGAGTGTCTTGCTAGAACATTTATTGGAGTGGATGTTGCTGGGAAATGGGTTCAGGAACCGATGGTAGGTCAATTACATTTAGATTATGATGATTTCTATCAGTTTACCAAGGATTATTTAGACTCTACTGTAGAGCAGGGATATTGCGCAGTCGCTTTGGATGGTAACAATAATGTTGTTGGGGTGCTTGCTGGAGATACAAATGCACCAGAGATTATCGGAGAAGATGTATTTGAAGGTTCTTTTTATGATATGAATGTCATTCTGCATGTTTTGGAAGATGTGGATAAACGTTTCATGGAAGATTATCAAAAACGACACGGAAAAGAAATCCGAGATGGAGAGTTATTGCACCTATTCATGTTAGGAGTAATTGCGGAACATGACCGGCACGAAATTATTCAACAATTAGGAAATAGTTTGATTACAAAAGCAAAAACACAAGGGTTGAAGGCTATTTTAGCGGAAGCGACAAATCCGAAGTCTATACGTGTAATGGAAAAATATCATAATATACAAAAATATATAGATTTAGATGGAAATTATATTGTTCATAAATATCAGGAAAATAGTAAATTGAATGGTATTCCTGAAAATGTAGCGGATGGAACATATATTCTATTAAAAGAGCTTTAAAATAATGATCAATAATTAAAAGGAGTTAGGGGATTTATATATCATGGAAGCTATTTTGCTAGGTATTATTGTTATTTTATTGGTGGTATCAGTCTATTTTGCTTACCGGTATTATTCAATAAAACGTCATCAAATTAATAAAGAGATAATAAATGGAATGAAAGAAGTAGCAGCAGGTAATATCATAAATAAAGTGAATGAAAGAAGTTCTGATCATACTGTATTTAATCAATTAATTGAGTTTTTCAGCCGAGTTAGGGAAACGTTTTTTTCCTTTTCAAAAAATGTCAATGATATAGGAGAAAATCTCGCTGAAACGGGTGAATATGCTTCTGAGAAAGCCGATATTGTAAGAGCGGCAATTGATGAGGTAGGCAGAGGCTTACAGAAACAATTAGTCGCCACAGAAGAAAGCGCCGCATCTATGGAAGAAATGGCACAGGCTATCGAAGATCTATCAGTGAGATCCAATCAAATTTCAGAACAATCGAATACTACCTTAGCATTGACGCAAGATGGAAACGAGAAGCTAAAGAATTCCTTAGAAAAGATGGAGCAATTTAATCAAACGATAAATACAACATCTGATGCAATAAATAAACTCGGAGAAAAATCTCACGAAATCGGCACTATTGTAAAAGTGATTACAGGGATTTCAGAACAAATTAATTTATTAGCATTGAATGCAGCAATAGAAGCTGCCCGTGCGGGGGAACATGGTAAAGGATTTGCGGTTGTTGCGGATGAGGTTCGAAAATTGGCCGAACAATCACGCCAGTCTTCTTCTGAAGTATCAAATATTGTAAAGAATATACAAGAAGAAACGGAAATAGTTGTCGAGTCCATGCAACAGGGAACAGAAGAATTTAAAGAAACAAATTCGACTATTGTCGAGGTTGGAGCCATGTTCGAAAAGATACTATCTACTACAAAGATCATTGCTGAAAATAATGAAAATACTTCCGCAAGTACAGAAGAATTATCTTCTGCTACTCAGCAGATAATGACAGCAATTGTGGAGATAGCTTCTATTTCTCGGGAATCTGTTGAAATGTTTGAGGAACTAATTGAAATTAGTGATGATGAACTACATACAATGGAAAAACTTGTAGAGGAAGCAAAAGATCTTGTAGAGTTAAAAAATGATGTAAACAAATTACTTGTATGGAGTAATGGTGTTGAAACTGCTGAAGCTTAAGTGAGACAAGATGGTGAAAATAAGGTCAGTGCAGCAATATAAAGATTTTCACCTTGCTGGCTGATAAGTATATGTTGCTTCTCAGAGGTTTATCCAACTTGTGGGAAGCTTCTTTTTTATGCGTGGGCATGAACGGATATAAAGTGCAAAAGGAGCAAGTTGTTTTATTTTGAAACAAGCAAATGTGACCACAGAAATTATATTAGGAAAATTTTATCTTTTATCAGGATAATAATAATGGTAAAATAATACTATTAAAAAATGCGTTTACACCAGCAATTTCATATTAGTAACTTTTTCAGGGTAAAAAATCATTAGTATTTTGTTTTATTCCTTCGACAATAGCAAACCCATTGAAAGATGGGGACGCAAAGCTACGGGCCTAAAGGAAGATTTCTATGGCAGCCGGGTTGCCGAAAAGGTTGGATATCTATTTATGGAAGCAATGTTTTGCTTTTTTATGTCCACCTGTGTGGGCTTTTTTTGTCGATTTTTATGAAAAATGAGAAGGAATGGTATTCAAAAGGAAAGGGAATAGAATGTCACAACAAGAACAATGGAAATCAAAAATAGGCTTCGTTTTAGCAGCAGCTGGATCAGCGATAGGTTTGGGAGCAATCTGGAAATTCCCTTATGTCGCGGGAACAGGTGGTGGAGGAGCTTTCCTTTTAATATTTTTAGCTTTTACACTAGTCTTAGGGATGCCCTTATTACTAGGAGAATTTATGATTGGGAGAATGGGTCAAAGTGATCCGATTCAAACATATGGCAAACTTGCATCCAATAAGAAGTGGAACTTTATAGGGAAAATCGGTGTTTTTACATGCTTTGTCCTTCTATCGTTCTATAGTGTCGTAGGTGGCTGGATCATTCTGTACATTATGAAAATTTTGAGCGGCGGGTTAGCTGGGTTGACTCAGAATCAGTATGGGCAGTTATTTGGTGAAATTATTTCTAACCCGTATGCCACCATTGCGGCACAGCTTGTATTTATGATCATCACCCTTCTTGTCGTTGCCCAAGGGGTTCAAAAAGGAATTGAATTAGCAAGTAAAGTCATGATGCCGGCATTACTTCTTTTATTTATTATTTTAGTCATTCGTTCTTTGAGCCTGGATGGGGCAATCGAGGGTGTGAAATTTTTACTAGTACCAGATTTTTCGAAGCTTACATCTGAAAGTATTTTATTTGCCCTGAGACAAGCATTTTTTACACTGTCATTGGGTGTTTCTGTCATGCTTACATATGCTTCTTATTTACCAAAGACGCAAAATCTTCCGCAATCGGCTATTTCTATTATTTTATTAAATATTGTCATTGCTATATTAGCGGGCTTAGCTATTTTCCCAGGAGTTTTTGCCTTTGGACTTAAACCAAACGCAGGGCCGGTCTTAATATTCTCTGTTTTACCGGCAGTATTTGATCATATGCCTTTTGGGATGATTTTCTTTTTGGCCTTTTTACTATTATTCTTATTCGCTGCTTTAACTTCTGCTTTCTCAATGATTGAAATTATAGTGGCGTCTGTTACGAAGAATGATTCGAGGAAGCGCAAGAAAGCCACTTGGGTGATTGGAATTCTTATTTTTATCGTTGGCATCCCAGCCTGTCTTTCTTATGGTGTGCTGGCAGATGTCCAACTCTTTCATAAGACGATCTTTGACTTGATGGATTATGCAGTCAGCAATATTTTGATGCCTTTAGGTGCATTATTCATCGCGATTTTTGTATCCTGGAAAATTTCAAAACAAGATTTGTTTGCCGAATTAAAACAAGGATCGAATATAGGATACGTATTCTTTTCAATCTGTTATTTTCTCTTAAAATATATTGTTCCAATTGCCATCATCGTCGTTTTTTTAGATGCAGCAGGATTATCCGATTGGATTCTACATTTGTTTAAATAAACTACTGCCAGTAAAAACATCAGGGGGGTAAAACAATGAAGGAAATACAAAAATTATTTCCTAGTATGGACGGAAATGACTTTCAAAGAGAGGAATTATTGTCGTACTTTAAGACGATTTTGACAAAAATAGATGAATTAAAGGATCCTAACAAATTAACGCTGGGAGAAATGCCCGAGTACACAGCGGATTACTATAATCGTGTCATTCAAAACGCTGATGTTCCGGTTAGAGGTGTGGCGATGGAGGAAGTGATTCAAAAGCTTCTAAAATTGGTAGAAGGACACCGGTACGTCAATCGAAATTATGTAGCCAATGCGGCGCCGCTTCCGAATATTGCCAGTATCATCGGGAACTTAGTAATGGTGCTGGTCAATGGGAACAATCTTTGGGATGTAGAAGGCCAAGCAGCTGCTACAGCAGAAATCGAAGTAACTAGTATGCTATCCAAACTGATTGGATATGATGAAAGCATCAGTGCAGGATATACAACTTGGGGAGGACAAGGGGCTGTCTTTAACTCTTTACGTCTTGCCATTGCCCGTTACGCGCCGTTCTCTAATCAACATGGTGTACCGCGAAATCTCTATTGCTTCTGTTCCGAGCTATCCCACTACAGTCTGTATAAATCGGTAGAGGCAACTGGGATTGGTGTAGAAAATATGATTCGCGTGAAAGCGAATGCTGATCATTCTATGAATCTAGAAGATTTAAAAGAAAAAATGGAGCATGTTATTGCCAAAGGCGGCGTTCCTCTTTATGTCCTTGCCACAATGGGAACTACGGATACATTTGGGATTGATGACCTTGAGGGAATCAAGAGGATAGCGGAAGAATTGGAACGCACATACGGCATAAATTCTATCTATATCCATGCAGACTCTGCAATGGGGGGCATGTATACTTTCTTTAATGATTACGACTTTGAAAGCAATCCTCTGCGATTGGAAGAAAACGTACTTGAGGTATTGAAATCCTATCAGCAAAAGTTTAAACATATCAAGCTTGCAGATAGTATGGTTTTTGATTTCCATAAGCTTGGACAAACGCCATATACTACGAGTTTATTTTTAATCAAGAACAGAGAGAATCTTAAGTATGTTGATTTAGATGCAGCGGAAACGCCGTATGTTGGAAATCGCGGTTATGGCAGCTATCATACAGGCTACACGCTCGAATGCTCGCGAATGGGAAGTGCTTTGGCAATCTATGCGTCTTTATTAGCATTTGGAATCGAAGGGTATCAAGAACTTCTAGCCAATTATATTCGTGTCAATATTGCATTTAGAGAGACTTTAACGAAAGAAATTTCGAATGTGGTGGTCACAAATGAGGTTTCACCGATTACAACATTCCGTTTTTATCCTGAAGAGACAAAATGGAATGATGAATGGAACGGACATTTAACCTTAGAAGATATAATGGAAATTAATCAATTTAATGACGAGTTTGCAGAGGTAATTGGTGCCGAACGAGATACCGTCTTCTTTGGAAATACAAAAAAGCAGCGTCTCGTGGAAGCAGCAAACTCAAACAAGCGGATAGCCGTCTATGCACATAAATTTTTTGCAATCTCGCCATACACAACAATAGAAGAGGTCGACCGTTACGTTGGATTTCTAAAAGAACACCTAGAATTTTTCCTGAAAACGAGAAGCAGGGAAAATATCATAATAAGATCCTAAGGTGGTCTTCTAGTATAAAAACTTCTCCTCCTTAACGTGGCTCACAACCCTTGAAAAAGTAGGGGATGTGAGCATTTTTTTATGTTATTGTAATGGTAATTTTGGTGAAGTGCTATTTTCAAAGTTGATAAATCTAGTATTCATCATAGAAAAGCGAACCCACTAAATAAAAATCCCCAATTGTTATCAAAATTGATGAAAAATCAAGTATTACTATTTTCTCGTCCTAACAGTATAATCAGGGATGGGAGATGAGATAAATGAATAAAAAAGACATCGCAAAAATCCGAAATCAATTTAAATTAAATAGCCGATATATGAAAATTCGTGAAATATTCAATGTATATGTAAAGAAAGAATCAGGGGAGATTTATCATCAAGTCAGCCAACCGTTTGAAATGTTAGAACAGGAAGCACAAGAATTGTTTTTAACTAACTTTAAAAAGGTTTTGACAGGGGGGCTTGACTCCAAGCTGTTTGAACTGAAATTTCGACGAGATGTGGAAGAGAGCACACAAATGATTCTTTTCAATGGATTACATGCAGCATCCACGGAAGATTGGAAAGAACATATGCTCCAGATAGTAGCGAAAATGTTTGAACATGCAAAGTATGAATTTGATACAGTCGTAACCTTTATCCGCGGAGAATATCAAAAGGCAACAAGGAAGCGGGATATGGAATCCGAAGAAGGTGGGGATGATGAGGTATACTCCAGTGAGTTTGTCCTTTGCAGTCTTAATAAAACGGATCAGCCGAAAAAAGCCTTGCTGTTTGATTATATTGAGAAAGAATTTAAATCCAATAATGCTGTGGATCCCATTATCAATTTAGCAGCTCCATTAGCCGGTTTTCTGTTTCCTGCCTTTAATGATAACGCAGCAGATGTGAATCATATTCTTTATAATGGCGGAAAAGCGAATCAACCAAGTGAGATCTTTATCGTGGATGTCCTCCAATGTGAAGAGATCATTACAGCGGTAGAAGAAAAGGACAGCTTCGATCAAATTTTGAAAATAGTGGTAGGAGATGAAGTGGATTCCAAGGTCATTTCGAATGTTTATGAGGAAATTGATAAAATGGTGCAGGAGAGTCAAGAAAATGAACAAAATGAAGAAAGTGAACCTCCTAAACTGGATTCCAAGGATATCGAACGAATCTTAGAGGCTAGTGGAGTGGAAGATGTAAACTCAGACAAAGTGGAGCATGCATTCAAAAGTGTTGTCTATGATGAAAAATATGAAATCAAAGCAAGCAGTGTCATTCCGAAATCGATTAAAATCGAAACGAAGATTGCCAATGTAACCATTAACCCGAAAGACCTCAAAAATATTAAGTATATTACTTTTAATGGAAAGAAATGCCTATTATTAGAGGTTGATGAAGAAGTGGTAGTCGAAGGATTTAAATTAGAAGAAGCAGAACTCTAGTGAATTTTGCAGGATAGGGACCATGGTATTTAAATCTTATAACGTGCTCCAATTTTAATTTTATTCCAGAAGCAAAATCCTCCATCAAAAAATGGGGGATTTTTTACCTTTAATAAACACGGGGACGTTTCATTTGTTTCCTAAATTTTTTTCAAAAGAAAATGGTATGATTTTTTGAAACGGTAGGACCGTCCCAGTGTTTTTAAAAATGTATTCATGTAACACAAAACAATAATATACTTATAGTAATATGCTATGTCAAAGGGGGAATAGTATGAAGCAGCTCTATATAAAGCAAAAGGTATTCAGTCTAAGTGGAAAATTTACAGTAAAGGATGAGCAGGAGAAGGACGTTTATTACGTGGAGGGGAGTTTTATGAAAATCCCAAAAACTTTCTCCATTTTAAATACTACAAGGGATGAAGTTGCACTCATTACGAAAAAGGTGTTCAGCTTTTTGCCGAAGTTTTTTGTTGAGGTGAATGGTCGAGAAGTGTTAACGATTAAGAAGGAGTTATCTTTCTTTAAAGCACGTTATACGATTGATTCTGCAGGCATTGAAGTACATGGTAATTGGTGGGATATGGATTTTCAGGTTTTCCAGCATGGTGAACTGGTTGGTAAAGTGAGCAAGGAATGGTTTACTTGGGGGGATAGCTACAAGGTGCAAATATTGAATGAAGAGATGGAAGCCATCATGATTGCGCTCGTCGTCGCAATTGATTGTGTGAAGGCTGACGATGCAGCTGCCTCCTCAGCAGCAACGACTTAATGTAGGGACGTCCTATATAAATGCTGAAGGGTTATCTTAGAAACTCAAAATTAAAATAACATCAGAAAAGTAGGGAGGTTACGAATAGATTCCCTGCTTCTTATTATGTGCGTGTTTTCTTATTCAAGAAAACGGTCGAGTTTCCGATACCTTTCTGATGTTTTTATTTATATTCTACTATTCATCAGAGGACGTGATTTTAAAGTTTTTTCATTTGAGATATTTCGAATAGTTAATCATTAAGATTTCAAAAAAAAGATGGACTTTTTACCCATCCTTCTTTATTATTTATTTGCTAGAATATACAGGGAGTTTACTCTTTAATCAACTAAAGTGGAATTGCAGAAAATAATGAGGGTGAAAAAATGGATATTCATACATTAAAAAATTGGATTCTTTCTTTTAATTATATAAGCATAATCATTATTGCAGCTGTTGTAATTGGAATGTTAATATTGCGCTGGATTCTTCTTACAGCTTTCAAGAAGCTTCCCAAACATCATGCTGCGTTTAGAAGCATCGTAAATTGGTTTACTTTTTATGGAACCCTGATCTTTTTGCTCCTATACTTTTCAAAAGCAAAATGGATGTTTGCCAAGATATTCAAATTCGGGAAAGTGGATATAACGCTTTTCCTAATTATTGTAGCGGTTTTAATTATTTCTTTAGCTAGCCGACTTTCCAAAATTTCAACTAATGTTTTATTGCCGGGGATATACAATCGATACCATTTAGATAAAGGTACGAGATATACGTTTGACCGAGTTGTGCATTATTCCATTATGATTATTGCGATTATTGTCAGCTTAACAACTGTGGGGATAAACCTAAGTGCATTAACGATGTTTGCTGGCATCATCAGTGTTGGAATTGGGTTTGGACTGCAAAACATTGCTTCCAACTTTATCTCTGGGGTTATTATCTTGTTTGAACGGCCAATAAAAGTCGGAGATCGCGTTCTTATCGATAACATTATTGGAGACGTTGAGAAAATTAATATGCGGGCGACCATCATTAAAACGGTTAACAATGAACATATTATTGTGCCGAATTCATACTTTTTAGGGGAAAAGGTCGTCAATCGTTCGTTTAGTGATCCAAGAATTCGACTAGCCATTCCATTTAGTGTTGCATATGGAACAGATGTAGAAAAAGTAAGAGACATGCTCATGGAGATTGCAAGAGAGGAAAGTTTAGTTTCACCAGCAGTTTTATTGGATCCGGAACCATCTGTGAGTTTTGTAGGCTTTGGAGATTTCGGCCTTAATTTCGAATTATCGCTAATGATAGCTGATTATAACCAACTTGGGACCATAAAAAGTAATATAAACTTTAGAATAAATAAGCTATTTCTTGAAAAGAAAATAGAATTTCCGCATCAACAGCGGGATTTGTATATAAAAAGTCTTGATAGAGAGGTAGAGAAACAACACATTTTTTAATACACTGGCTACTAAAAGCCTGCCCTGTTCAAAATAGGATAAAAAAATAAAAAAGTATGCTCCTTTATGGTAATGTTTAATGCAAAATCAAACAAACGCTATAACGGGACATACTTTTTCTTATGAGAAAAAGGAAACGCGAGAACGGTCCCTGTGTTTCCAATGGAAAGGAAAAACAAATCAAGTTGAATGGGGTCGACATTAACAGATTAGATACGCAAACAGCGCAAAGAAATCATGTTGAAAGGTAATACCATATGATGTATTTTTAAAGACAAGGGGTATTGATATTTGTTCAGCTTAGAATAAGAGTGTCAGATATACATTTAGAATGAAGCGTGGTACATCTTTATATTTATAATCCCCCAAATCCTCTTAGCAATTGTGCAAACTACACAAATCTTTATATGGGTTGTTAGTATTTGACAATTAAACAAGGGGAAATTTCTTAATCTTGGTGAGTAGAAAGGGAAATCGGAGGTTAGCTTCATGTTAGAAGTTTACTGTCTAAAATTAGATAAGAAAATAAACGAAAATATGTATAATCAAATGTCCTATTATATTAGTAACGATAAAATAGTCCGTATTAATAAAATTAAAAGGCTTAAGGACAGGATTCCACATTTAGTTGGTGATATTCTAGTAAGATATTTAATCCACATAAAGCTGGGAATTCCAAATGATAGAATTGAATTTAAATATAATGAAAATGGAAAACCATCCTTTTTGAATTTCGAAAATTTCCACTTCAATTTATCCCATTCAGGAGAATATGTGGTTTGTGCAATAGACGATTGTGATATAGGCATAGATGTTGAAAAAATAAAAGAGATTGACTTATCGATTGTTAGAGTTGTCTTTACGGATCATGAGATATGGAAATTGGAAAAGGAAGTAATAGAAAACAGGCAAAGATTGTTTTATTCCATTTGGACATTAAAAGAAAGTTTCGTAAAAAAAATTGGAGTAGGTTTAACCTTTCCATTAAAAAAGATTGAAATACAACAGAAAGATCAGCTTACTTTCTTACATAACAATAAAATTCACTATTTTTATCAAACCAATGTAGATCATGAACATATTCTATCGGTTTGCTCTGGGAATCCCATTTCTAATTGTCCTATTAAACACATAGATGTTATGGAATTGTACAATTGGGTTACTAATAATCATATATATTTGGCAAAACAATAAAATCCCCCTTAAATTAACGGGGGATTATTTCTATGTGTCTGCTCGTCGCACCTTATGTTCATTGCCTGCACAAAACCAGTCTATTTAATAGTGAGCATCATGAAAAGTCCCTTGGCTTTTTTCCCTTCTTAATCGTGCTGGACTGATATCACTGAATATGGCAAATACGATTCCAATCGAGACAATCCAACCGGCAACTTGAAATGTATAGTCAAAGGCATCGCTAATATTATTATTGTAAACTTCAGTTATTTTGCTTCTTAAATGTAGAATTTCCTTCTTCTGTATTTCAAAACTCTTCTTAACTTTTGATTTATATTGTTCTGGGGTTTTAGATAATATTTCCCTTTCCTTCACATCAATGGCATCTAAAATTTGATTATTACTCGATTTGCCACTGACATTTCCCGCCTTTACACTTTTGATGACTTCCTGTTTTGCGGCTTCATCAAGTATTCTACTTTTTTCAATAATGGATATGGCCTCCTGTTTTGAAGTATCCATGTTACTTGTTATATTCGAGCTTAAAATGGTGGCTAAAATAGCAATTCCCAAAGCTTGCCCAACCGATCTCATCATATTGACAACTCCAGAGGCGATTCCAATTTTGTCCTCGGGTATTTCACGGATGGAAGAGCCCATAGCAGGTCCCATGACAAGCCCAATGGCTAACCCAGTGATACACAATAAGAGGATAATTCTAGATATAGGTGAATCATATCTTATGGTTCCATATAAATAAGTTGTAACTGTTAAGGCAGACATTCCAATGACCGAAAACCATCGTCCCCCAAGTTTATCTAATAATTTTCCTGAAAAAACAGATGTCACCATTGAACTCAAGGCTAATGTAGATACAATTAAACCAGCCTTCAATTCTGATTGCTCCATCACGGTGGTGAGTAAGAGAGTGATGATAAGTGTTCCACTTGTTAACCCAAGCCCCAATACAAATAAGGTTAAAGAACTAAAAGAAAAGGTTTTCACCTTTAAAATCTTTAAGGGAACCATTGGCTCTGTAACTTTCGACTCAATTAGGATAAATAGAATGCCAAATAATAAGGAAACAGCAAATAAAATTAAAATATAACTAGACGTCCATCCTTTATCCGAGACCTGTGCAAAAGCGAACGTGAGACAGAATAGGAAAACGGATAAGGAAAAGATACCAAGATAATCTATTTTCTTACTTGCCGTTTCGTCATATGATTCTTTTATAAAGTAATAGGATAAAAGAATGGTAACAATCCCGATTGGTATATTTATATAGAATATTGATTGCCAATTAAATTTCTCTGTTAATAAACCTCCTAATACCGGTCCAAGTGTTGCAGCAAAGCCAGCAAAGGCACCCCAAATTCCAATGACTAGTCCCTTTTTTTCTTCCGGAACAATTTCAATGGCTATTGGCATTGTTACTGGTACGATGAATGCAGCTGATAAGCCTTGAATAACCCTAAACAAGATCAACATCTCGATAGAAGTACTTATCCCTGCTAAAAGAGAAGTTATGGTAAAAAGGAGCACTCCGAAAATAAACGCCTTTCTTCTACCAAATTGATCTGCAAGTCTTGAAGCAGTGATTAATAAAACAGCGAAGGCTAAATTATAACCAGTGGTAACCCAGGATACTTCCGTTAATGAGCATGAAAAATAATCTAACATTTCAGGAATTGCAATATTAACAATGGTTGTATCCATTAGAGCAATAAATGTTCCAAGCAATAAAGTAATTAAAGCGATTATTTTATTATTTTTCTTCATTGTTTTCCTCCGTATTTAGAAATATATCTAAAACTATTTAGATGTTAATCTAAAAACATAATAAATCACCAAAACTGAACTGTCAATGAGTATTAGGGCATAAGATGTGCGAAAATGGTACTATAGTACTATAAAGGAAATATTTACAAAAAATCCTACTCTATATATAATGACTTTAGAAGCATATAAAAACCTATTTAGATACCCATCTACATATGGTTAATTAGGAATTATGGAAGGGATGGCAGTATGAGTAATCATATAAAGTTATTTTGCATACCACATGCAGGAGGCTTATCAAGTATGTATAACAAATGGGGTGAACATTTTGTTAACAATATTGAAGTTATTCCTATAGAGTTGGCTGGGAGAGGCTCACGATTTCACCATGGACATTATCGGAATATGGATGAAGCAGTTTCTGATGTTTTTAACGAAATATTTAGACGATTAAAAGGTGAGCCATATGCCATATTCGGACACAGTATGGGGGCCTATATTGCCTATGAAGTGCTTCTAAGGATTATGGAACTCAATGAATATAAACCATGCCATATCTTCGTTTCTGGAAAAGGAGCACCTTGTGAATCAAAAGAAAAGGCGGTCAGTGCCTTATCAAATGAAGAACTGTTCAGTCACTTAATAGGAATGGGCGGGGTTCCGGAAGAATTACTCAACCATAAGGATCTGGCTGAGATCTTCTTACAAGCGATTCGCAACGATTATAGAATTATTGAGGAGTATAACCATGAAAAAGTTAAGATAACCGAAACAGAACTAACTGTACTAATGGGAACAGAAGATATGACAATGGGCTTGTCCGAAGCAAAAGGTTGGAGGAAATATACTGATAAGAACTGTAGCATCTACCAAATTAAGGGGAATCACTTTTTTATAAACCACTCTGTTAAGGAAGTCGTAAACCTTATTGAGATGAAGTTATCAGAATCTATACTAGTTAATACCTAAATCAGAATCAGAAGGGAGAAGAGGAACGATGGTGGAGAAGAACTTTTATTATTGGTCTCCTACTGTACATTGGAGAATAGAAGGAGAAACGTTAATTATTAATAGCCATAAATTTCAAGGGAAGGTAACAGAGCTTTTTCCAAAACTTTACTATGTATTTCAGAAAGGAATTGATTTACAAAGCCTTCCACAATTATTTGCTGATTTCAATCCGAAATTGATTCGAATGTTTGTGAGAGATTTAGTAACTTATAGAATAGTAATAAAAGATTTAAACACACCAAAAGAGATTTTTTATCTACAAAAAAATATTTATGGAAGCCAATATGAAGAAGAATACTTTCTATTTGGTGATAATGTCGAGAAATATAGAAAAGAACAGTTGCTTCGCTTCGATACCATCCAGAATAGGGAAACGATTGAATTGCCTTCACCTAAGAGACTTCCCGACTACATTATAAATAGAAAAAGCACAAGAAATTTTAATACTACGAAACCAATTACAAAAGTAGAATTGAGCAATATCTTAAGTATTTATAAACAGCATAATCGTGATGAAATTAAGTATTTATATCCGAGCGCTGGAGGGGTATATCCTATCAATATTTATTTATATATAAAAGAAAATAGAGTAGAAGGAATGGGAAGGGGTCTTTATTTTTATAATCCTGCAACACATTCTATTCATTTAATCAATCATACCAATCCAATTCAAAAGGACTCGCAATTTTTCACAAATGCCAATATATTTGAGGGTTCAGCATTTACATTATATTTTACCTATTATGCCAATGCAAATATGGATAAATATAAGGGAGATGGTTATTATTTTGGAATTTTAGATTGTGGAATAATGGTTGGATACTTAAATCTTATCGCGGAACATCTTGGAATTGGAACTTGTTCCATCGGAGAAATAAATTTCAATAAGATCAAGGATATTTTTCAGCTAAAAGAAAATGAAATCTATCTTCATTCCGTAGAAGTGGGCAATAAAAATATTTAGGTGGTGATGGTATGCAACAATCGGTCTTAGATATTAAACAAGTAACTTTAGAAGAAGTTAGTTTACGTATATTAGATATTGTAAAAAAAATAGCGGGTTTTGAGGATATGCAATTATCAGATGAAATAGTTGGGTACAATCTTTCCTCTTTAAAAATCATTAGATTACTGGGAGCTATTGAAGAGACCTATCCTATCACAATCAACTTTGCAGATTTTATTGATAAAAATACCATACAAGATTTCTGTGAATGGGTTTATTCCCAATTGAAGTTAGATATGGAGAGTAATCATTCCGATTTATGGGGAATACAAAATTTTAGTGAAAATAGATATGAGGAATTTGAACTAACAAATATCCAGACTGCTTATCTTATGGGAAGGGATAAACAGTTTGAGTTGGGTGGAATATCGACACATGCTTATCTAGAAATCCAAACCGAATTAGATATGGAAAAACTAAATGTAAGTTTGCAAAAGGTTATTGATCGGCAGGATATGTTACGAGCATATTTTCTACCTAATGGGAAGCAACGAGTCCTTGAGAAAGTAGCACCCTACAAAATCCCCATTGAAGATGTTAGTAGTTTAAGTGAGGGTGAATTGGAGGGAGTCATTTTAAAAGAAAGAGATCGAATGTCTCATTTTGTATTTGATCCATTTAAATGGCCATTATTTGAATTTAAAGCATTGCGTTTAATGGAAAATAAATATTATTTATTCTTCGGGATTGATATGCTGATTGCGGATGGTGCTAGTATACAAATTCTTTTTAAAGAAATATTTGAACATTATTACTGCAATTCTAATTCTGAAATAAAACCTCTTGAAATTAACTACCGAGATTACATGTTATCGTATAGTCAAATAAAAGAAACGAAAAAATATCAAGAAGATAAAGAATTTTGGGAAAAGAAATTAAGCGACTTCCCACAAGCACCACAACTACCTTTAACAAATAATCTTGAAGCCGTCACGAAACCAACATTTATCAGAAGAAGTAAAATATACCACCATGAACAATGGGCGAATATAGTAAAAGAATGCTCCAAGCATAATATAAGGCCAACAATGTTCTTACTTACTTGTTATGCGAAGGCTTTAGCTAAGTGGAGCAATCAATCGGAATTTATCTTAAATACAACTGTCTTTAATAGGTACCCTGTACATAAAGATGTAAACCAAATTATAGGTGATTTTACTTCTTTATTACTCATTGATATTCATCTGGATGAAAAAGGTGAAATATGGAGTGAAGCATGTAAAATTCAAAATCACTTTTTAGAGGCTTTTGAACATAGGGATTATGATGGAATAGATTTTTCGAGGGAGTTAATGAAAATTCATAACTATTCGAAGGGAAAGGCTATTGCACCTATTGTGTTTACAAGTATGCTTTTTGATGATGAATTTCAAGGAATTGATGTAATAGGGAAACTTAAGTACGGAATAAGTCAAACCTCTCAAGTATATCTCGATCATCAAATTATTGAAGTCGGAAATGGAATCATGTTGAGTTGGGATTATATTTCAGAGTTGTTTGAAGAACAAATCATTGAGGAAATGTTTGAGGAGTACATTCACATTGTCGAGAGTGCAGTAAATAGTGAGGTGGAAGTTAGCCCACGTAGTCTTCACTTGAAACAATTACTAGAAAATTATAATCAAACTTCTCTTCATCGAGAACCAGATACGTTACACAATATGTTTATACAAGGAGTTCAACGAACTCCGAGTCATATTGCCATAGAAGGATATGAAAAAGCTATAACGTATAAGGAGCTAGATATCACTTCGAATAAGATTGCTAGTTATTTGATTCGTACCGGAGTAAAACCAGGTGAATTTGTAGGGGTGCTGGCCGAAAGAGAATGGGAAACAATTGCCAATATTCTTGGTGTATTAAAAGTGGGAGCGGCTTATGTTCCGATTGGCGAGGATCTTCCAGAGGATCGGAAAGAATATATGTTACGGGATAGTGGATGTCACCTCCTTTTAACAGCCTCAATGGTAGAAGAATTATGTCAAACCCAGGAAGAATTCACTGAAATCGTTCATAATCCTTATGGTGTAGCTTATGTTATCTACACGTCTGGAAGTACAGGAAAACCGAAAGGGGTTGTTATTAAGCATCAGGCAGCTTGTAACACCATCAAGGATATAAATGAGCGTTTTCAAGTAGAAGAGACAGACAAAATCCTCGGATTATCTTCTATGACGTTTGATCTTTCTGTCTATGATGTTTTCGGTGCCTTATCGACTGGAGCGACATTAGTGATGGTAAGGGATCAGCGCGATGTCCGGGATGTTTACAAAATTGTCGTAGAAAAAGGAATTACTATTTGGAACTCCGTTCCAATGGTGATGGAGATGCTTGTCAACTACATGGATGAGAAAGAAAATCATCAGTATCAAACAGAGACAAAGACGATGAGCTATGATGAATTGCCTGATTTACGACTGGTCCTTTTGAGTGGGGATTGGATTCCAGTACAACTTCCAGATCGGATTAAACATCATTTCTTAGATAGTGAGGTCATAAGCCTGGGTGGAGCGACAGAAGCTTCGATTTGGTCTATCTACTATCCAATTAAAGATGTACCAAAGGAGTGGAAGAGTATTCCTTATGGCTACCCTTTAACGAATCAAACTTATTATGTCTTGAATTATGCAGGGGAATTATGTCCAGTTGGGGTGAAGGGAGAACTTCACATCGGAGGAATGGGACTCGCGGAAGGCTACCTTAATGATGAGGTCAAAACCAAATTGTCCTTCTTTGAACACCCGGAATATGGAAGATTATACAAAACAGGTGATATGGGCGTTTTTACACCGGAAGGATATATTGAATTTTTAGGAAGAAAGGATTACCAAATCAAAATAAGAGGCTACCGAGTGGAGCTAGGGGAAATTGAAAGTATCCTCCAAGAACACCGAAAGGTGAGAAATGCGGTCGTGATCCATAATCGAGATCAACGAGGTCAGGAAGCCTTATTTGCCTATTTGGTTTCAGAAGATTTATTAGATATGAAAGAGCTAAGGGATTATATCGGGGCAAAAGTGCCATCGTACATGGTCCCAAGCTATATGAAAGAGATTGAGGAAATTCCACTTACACCAAATGGAAAAATAGATCGCAAAAAATTACTGGACCTTCCATTTGACGAGAACGAATCAATGGTGGAACGTTTCTTAGTATCCGCCCGAACAGATACGGAGAAGAAGTTAACGGGAATTTGGAAAGAAGTATTAGAACTTAAAGAAATTAGTATTTACGATAATTTCTTTGAAATTGGTGGAAACTCTATTCTAATCATTCGATTAATAACCGCTATTGAAGAAGCTTTTTCAGTGAAAATTGATTTTAGAAGTTTCATTAGAAATAGTTCAATTGAACAGTTAGCTAAGCTTATCGAACTTCGCAATCCAGAGAAGGAAGTGAAAAAGGAATATTTCCCTCCAGTTACTCCAAATCAACAAGATCGTTATAGGGAATTTGAACTAACAAATGTACAAATGGCCTATCTTATGGGAAGGGATCCCCAGTTTGAATTGGGCGGGACATCAACCCATGCATATTTGGAAATAAAGTCTCAATTAGACCTTGAGAAATTCAACGATAGTCTTCAAAAAGTAATAGATCGACAGGATATGCTTCGGGCTGTGATTTTGCCAAATGGTAAGCAACAGGTATTGAAGAATGTGCCCCCTTATAAGATCCAAATAGAAGATGTAAGAGATTTAAGTGAACAAGATCAATATACCGTTATCGTGAGGGAAAGAGACAGAATGTCTCATCACATCTTCGATCCGAACCAATGGCCATTATTTGAATTTAAGGCGGTGCGTTTAAGCGATGAACATTATCAATTATTCTTTGGAATTGATATGTTAATCGCTGATGGAGCGAGTATCCAAATGTTGTTTAAGGAAATCGCCGAGTATTACAGCGGTCACGATGAGAAGATGAAGCCACTTGAAATTACATTCCGGGATTATATGGCATCGTACAAGCAAATAAAAGAAACGGAAAGATATCAAGAAGATAAAGCGTATTGGATGAAGAAGTTAAAAGACTTTCCAGCTGCACCACAATTGCCATTAAAGGATAAGCTCGAAAATATTCATGGGCCAACCTTTAATCGAAAAGCAAAATTAATAAATGGGGATACATGGGGGAAGATCTGTGAGATGGCAGCCCAGCATAATGTAATCCCTGCCATGGTGTTGTTTACCGCCTATACAAAAGTGTTATCAAAATGGAGTAATCAGCCAAGTCTAGCTATCAATACGACCATTTTCAATAGGCAAGCGTTACACAAAGATGTAAATGAGATCATAGGAGATTTTACTTCCCTTATGATGCTAGATGTCCATTTTGAACAAAACGGACAGTTCTGGAAGGAAGCAGAAAAAATTCAA
Organism: Margalitia sp. FSL K6-0131; assembly: GCF_038008735.1. NCBI lineage: Bacteria > Bacillati > Bacillota > Bacilli > Caryophanales > Bacillaceae > Heyndrickxia > Margalitia sp. FSL K6-0131. The sequence goes on along the minus strand of NZ_JBBOZS010000001.1, from coordinate 4,116,385 downwards.
TATAATTTTATGGAAGCCTTAGAACATCGACATTACGATGGGGTTGACTTTATCCGGGAGTATGCGGACTACCATGGTTTGAGCCATACAAGTGCCACGATGCCTGTTGTATTCACAAGTATGCTTTTTGGAAAAACCTTTGACTTAAATCAAAATCTCCTGAATTTAGGAGAACTTCAGATGGCCGTCAGTCAAACCTCTCAAGTGTATCTCGATCATCAAATTATTGAAGTCGGAAACGGAATCATGTTGAGTTGGGATTATATTTCAGAGTTGTTTGAAGAACAAATCATTGAGGAAATGTTTGAGGAGTACATTCACATTGTAGAGAGTGTTGTAAAAGGTGCGATGGAAGTAAGTACAGGTGATCTTCACTTGAAACAATTAATGGAAAAGTATAATCAAACTTCTCTTCTTCGGGAACCCGATACGTTACACAATATGTTTATACAAGGAGTTCGACGAACTCCAAGTCATATTGCCATTGAAGGATATGAAAAAGCTATAACGTATAAGGAGCTAGATATCACTTCGAATAAGATAGCTAGTTACTTGATTCGTAACGGAGTAAAACCAGGTGAATTTGTAGGGGTGCTGGCCGAAAGAGAATGGGAAACAATTGCCAATATTCTTGGTGTATTAAAAGCGGGAGCGGCCTATGTGCCGATTGGCCAGGATCTTCCAGAGGATCGGAAAGAATATATGTTACGGGATAGTGGATGTCACCTCCTTTTAACAGCCTCTATGGTAGACGAACTATGTAAAACCCACGAGGAATTCACAGAAATCGTTCATAATCCTTCTGGCGTTGCTTATGTTATTTACACATCCGGAAGTACCGGAAAACCGAAAGGGGTTGTTATTAAGCATCAGGCAGCTTGTAACACCATCAAGGATATAAATGAGCGTTTTCAAGTAGAAGAGACAGACAAAATCCTCGGATTATCCTCAATGACGTTTGACCTTTCTGTCTACGATGTTTTCGGTGCCTTATCGACTGGAGCGACATTGGTGATGGTAAGGGATCAACGCGATGTCCGGGAGGTTTATAAGATTGTCCTAGAGAGAGGAATCACTATTTGGAACTCCGTTCCAATGGTGATGGAGATGCTTGTCAACTACATGGATGAGAAGGAAAACCGCCAGTATCAAACAGAGTCAAAGACGATGAACTATGATGAATTGCCTGATTTACGACTGGTCCTTTTGAGTGGGGATTGGATTCCAGTACAACTTCCAGATCGGATTAAACATCATTTCTTAGATAGTGAGGTCATAAGCCTGGGGGGAGCGACAGAAGCTTCGATTTGGTCTATCTACTATCCAATTAAAGATGTACCAAAGGAGTGGAAGAGTATTCCTTATGGCTACCCTTTAACGAATCAAACTTATTATGTCTTGAATTATGCAGGGGAATTATGTCCAGTTGGGGTGAAGGGAGAACTTCACATCGGAGGAATGGGACTCGCGGAAAGCTACCTTAATGATGAGGTCAAAACCAAATCGTCCTTCTTTGAACACCCGGAATATGGAAGATTATACAAAACAGGTGATATGGGCGTTTTTACACCGGAAGGATATATTGAATTTTTAGGAAGAAAGGATTACCAAATCAAAATAAGAGGCTACCGAGTGGAGCTAGGGGAAATTGAAAGTATCCTCCAAGAACACCGAAAGGTGAGAAATGCGGTCGTGATCCATAATCGAGATCAACGAGGTCAGGAAGCCTTATTTGCCTATTTGGTTTCAGAAGATTTATTAGATATGAAAGAGCTAAGGGATTATATCGAGGCAAAAGTGCCATCGTACATGGTCCCAAGCTATATGAAAGAGATTGAGGAAATTCCACTTACACCAAATGGAAAAATAGATCGCAAAAAATTACTGGCTATTCCAACTGAAGGTGGAGATTCGATTAAGGAACGTTTCATACTTGAGGCACGAACGGAAACCGAAAAGAAGTTAATAGAAATATGGAAAGAAGTATTGGAATTAGAGGATGTAAGTATTCGGGATAATTTCTTTGAACTTGGCGGGAACTCTATTCTTTTAACAAAGATATTCTCAAAATTAGAAGAGACATATACTCATTTAAACATTGTTGATTTATTTAAATATCAAAATATTGAACAGTTTTCTGAGTATATTGATAAAAAAACGACAGAAACAATATATGAAATAGAACCAATTCCGATTCCCACATCTCTATTGAATAAAAATGTTGTGAATGCAAAAAAGGTAGTTTTTGATCACCATATAATAGTCAACCCTGAACATCCAGGATTAAGAGATATAGTAATAAATACTTACTTATACACTTTATCTAGTCTTACTAATCACATGGACTTAAAAACCTGCTTTAAAATTGCTAAAAACGATCATATTTCCTATGAAAAGGTGACGGTTAACTCTTATAAAAGTATAGAAGATTTGAAAGAAAAAATAGAGAAGGGACAATTAAGAAGAGAGCAGCTGTCTAGTTACCACTTTGAGCAGAAGCCAAATGTAAGGCAAAATAGTGAATCTCTTAATATTACAGCACTTTTCATCGAAATAGATGGGGATGTATATACAAACTATAAGAAACTACTTAACTATTACGATATTATTTTTTCTTACAGGGTTATAGAAAACCAATTGCAAATTTCTTTAGCATTCGGAAATGGAAAATTACTAGAAAGCGCTATGGAGAAATTCTTTAGTATTTCAATTAAGATTTTATCTGAATTAATTCAAAAATAAATGTTATCGGGGCACTCTGCTGAATCAAATGGAAAGCCAAGGTGCCCTCTAACTTAATAACAGGGGGTTAAAATGTTTAATATATTTAGTGAAAGTGAGAATATTGAAGCAAAATTTGAGAAAAGAGAAGTTAGTAATAAGGTAGCTGTCATAGGTATATCAGCGAAGCTTCCAAAGGCCGAAAATTATAGGGATTTTTGGAATAACTTAATGAATAAAATGGACTGTGTAGATTTTATTAGTGAGGATAGGAAAGCTGATTGCGATTCGTACTTCAAATTCATTGGGAAGGATCTAAATGAAATTTCCTATCAACAAATGGGGTTTATTAATGATATTGATAAATTTGATTATAGCTACTTTAAGATTCCATACCAAGATGCAGCCTTAATGGATCCTAGACAAAGACTGTTCTTAGAAACAAGTATAAGTGCACTTATAGATGCGGGCTATCCGGAAGACAAAATCATGGGTAAAAATGTTGGGGTTTACGTCGGAAGTAGTAATAGTGATACCGTTTTTAATTATGATAAAATATTGTTCGATTCACAGATTACAAATCCAGTAGCTATTGTCAATAATATGTCCTCTATGATTGCAAGTAGAATATCCTATTTGTTAGATTTAAAGGGTCCTAGTATGACAATCGATACATCATGTTCCTCTTCTTTAGTGTCCATTCACGAAGCTTACCAAGCAATTTTAGACCAAGAATGTGAAATGGCAATTGCAGGTGGTTGTAACATTACAAATATTCCTATGAAATATGATGTCCAGTTAGGCATTGAATCATCTACATACCGAACAAGAGCATTTGATAATGATTCAGATGGTACTGGTTTTGGTGAAGGAGTGGTGGCTTTAGTATTAAAGCCTTTATACAATGCTATACAAGACAATGATAATATCTATGCTATTATTGAATCTAGTCTAGTGAAAAATCAGGGAACCTCTATAGGTGTGGCTAGTCCAAGTGTTGATGGGCAAATGGAGCTTATTTACGAAAATATACAAAATGCAGGTATAAATGCAGAAGATATGAGTTTTATTGAAGCTCATGGAACTGGTACAAATATTGGAGATGTCATTGAGGTTGAAGCAATTAAAAGGGCCTACGAGAAATTAACAGATAAAAAGCAATTTTGTGCGATAAATTCTGTCAAAAATAATGTAGGACATTTATTGAGCGCTTCTGGGGCTACAGGGTTTTTAAAATCTATTTTAACAGTAAAAAATCGTAAATTCCCGCCTATTATTAATTATTCGATTCCAAATAGAAAGATTGACTTTACTAATTCACCCGTGTTTGTAAATCAGGAGCAAATTGAGTTCGACAGTGATAAAAAGATTTATGGAAGTGTTAGTTCTTTTGGAATGAGTGGAACAAACTGTAATATTATTGTTTCTGAATACAAGGACGAGAACAGATCCATCGAAAATCAAAGAGAACGAAATATTATTACTCTTTCAGCGAAGGATCAAGATTCTTTAAAAGAATTAGTATGGGAATATATTATATTCCTTAGCAACGATCAGGAGCTAAGTCTTCAAGATATAGCTTACACTTTAAATTGTAGAAGAACTCATTATCCTTGTAGAGTTGCTTTTGTAATAAAAAACAAGGAAGACCTTATCGATAAGTTACAGTTTTTCTATAGAAATATAGGAAAAAATGTGTCAATTGATAATATATTTTATGTGGAAAAAATACAAGAACAGGGGATCATATCCCGCCATTTAGATGTTGAATATAATCTTAATGATATGGAAAAAATTTGTGAAGCTTATATTCAAGGGAACGATATTAAATGGAATAAGCTCTATAATGATAGCAAAGTTGTTTCTTTGCCAACTTACAAATTTAAAAAATCACGTTGCTGGTATACTGAAGTAAAAAGTGATTTTATACTATTGGATGATGTCGAATTAGAAAAAGATGAAATGTTGGTAGTAGAAGCTTGGGCTAAATTGTTTGGATTAAAAGAAGTGGAATTAAGTCAAGATATTTATGATGTCGGTGGAGATTCCTTAAGTCTAGTAAGTATTTTTAGTGAATTAGATAAGGAAATTGAGAACATTATACTTGAAGAGTTTATAGAATATGAAACATTAGAAGCAATTATCGAGTATGTAAGAACCAAAAAAGGCCATATTGTTAAGAAAAGTAATTTTGAAATAATCTCTACTAATGAAGATTATAAAATAGGGAAAATATCAAACGGGGTTAATGGATCAAATTCCTATCTCATATTTGATGATACCAATTGCACCCTTATTGATGCTGGTGTCAAAATAAGTGATTTAGATGAAATACTTGATGAACTTCATATCCCTATAATTAATTACAATATTCTAACACATGCTCATTTTGATCATATTTATTCGGCAAATGAGATCAGTAATAAGTATCATGCAAAATTGGTTCTGCATCAATTAGAAGTGCCATTTGCCTGTTTATTGCAAAATAAAAGTACAGAGGTTTGCAGGGAATTTATGCAGAACTTAACTGCATAAAAATAGGCTTGCCAGCCCCAAAATTATCCCCTACTGTATTGATTGAGAGATCACAACAGTGGGGAGGAAATGAAAGGATGCTAGCAATGCCTAAAGTAGATTATATCAAACACTTAAGAGAAGAAGAAGACTTATCAATAAATGAAATTACAAGAAAAACTGGTTGTAATTGGAGGACGGTTAAGAAATACGCTGATGGAGAAAGATTTGAAGAGACACTAAAGTTCAGTAAAAAAGGAATGATGTACGAAGAAGGTTTCGGGGAAATTGTTGATGATTGGCTAGAGGAGGACATGAAACTCAAAAGAAAAGAACGGAGAACTAGCAAGAAGATCTATGAAGATCTTAGAGATAACCATAGTTTTAAAGGGTCCTATCGGACCGTATGCGAATATATCCAGAACCGAAAGCCACAACTCAAAGCAGCTAGGATTGAAAGACATGAACGTTTAGAACACCCTCCAGGTGAAGCGCAGGTGGACTTTGGAAACATGACTGTAGTAAAAGATGGAGCCTATAAAGATATCAAAGCTCTAATCCTGAGCTTTCCACACAGTAATGCTGGATTTGGTTATCCTCTTCCTGGCGAAAATACCGAGTGTTTCTTAGAGGGGTTAAAGCAGCTGTTCCATCAATCAGGAGGAGTACCTACATATTTGCGTATAGATAACCTAGCCGCGGTGGTTGTTTCTATTGGCAAAGGGGACAGAAGGACCTATACTGACGCCTTTCTGAGATTTAAATGCCATTACGGCTTTGAAGTACAGCCTTGTAATCCGGCAAGTGGACATGAGAAAGGAAATGTAGAAAAGAAGGTCGGATATACAAGGAATAACCTGTTTACAACAGCACCGATTATGGAGAGTTTTCCACAATTAGCAGACTGGATGAAGGAAGAAATGGAAAAGGACCGGCAACGTCCCCACTATGAAAAAAATGTGATGATTGATGAGCTTTGGGAAGAGGATAAAAAGCAATTGAAAGCCCTTCCTTTAACTGATTTTCCGATTTATTCGGTAAAATCCGCTAAGGTTAATAAATACGGGGAAATTGAAGTTGACGGTGAGAAATTTGTTCTCCACAAAGCGAGAATGAAACAGGCGTTAGTCCTTAAAATGGAATGGGATCGATTTACCTGTTTTACGAATGACGGAGAAATTGTTTATCAAGAAAACCGCCCTTATATGAATGCCACAAGAGCGATTCCATGGAATGATATTTTAATAGATTGGGAGAAGAAACCGCGGTCCGTGAGGTATTCACGCTTTTTTAAGTATTTGCCGGAAAGAGTTCAAACGTATTTGACGATACGATCAGAAGAGACCAGATCCCGGGTCAAGGGGGTAAAAAAATTATTAGAAAAACATACTCTGAATGATATTCATATGGCTTTGGAAAAAGAAGAACGTTTTGAGAGGGATCCACATGAACTTGATTTTATTTTAGAAGCAAAAAAAGCATCCTATCCGGAAAAATTAAACGAGGTACATACGCCTAAGATTTTGCTTAACTATGAAACCGATTTGAATACTTATGATAAAATGCTTTGTCCTTCTCTGGAAGGAGGTGTTTCCTGATGGCCGACTTGAAGGCAATTTGCAAAACACTTCACTTAGCCCATATTATCGAAGAGTTTGAGGATATCCCTTTTGAAAGTAAAGAACAGTATTTACGTGATGTTCTATTAATTGAAGTCAATTCTAGGCAGACAACAAAGATAGCTAGACTAATAAAAAAGGCTAAATTTAGGGAACTTAAATGGCTTAATGGCTATGAATGGGATGAGCAGCTACATTTACCAGCCACAACCTCGAAAGAGGAAATTTGTGACCTTCGTTTTATTAAGGAAAAACAGAACCTACTACTTATGGGGACACCGGGTACGGGGAAAACACATTTAGCAACGGCTTTAGGTGTTAAGGCCTGTGAAATGGGATATGAAGTCCGTTTCTTTCGGGTAGCTGATTTAGTAGGACAATTAGAAGAAGCAATGAAATTAGGCACTTTACACAGGTTAAAACGTCAAATCGAAAAGTGCGACCTACTTATATTGGACGAATTGGGATACGTCCCTTTTCAAAAAGAAGGCTCTGAATTATTGTTTCATATTATCGCAGACTGTTATGAACACAAGAGCGTGATAGTAACCTCTAACCTAGAATTCGGTCAATGGAACCGGGTTTTTGGAGATAACCGCCTAACATCAGCCCTTGTGGACCGATTAGTACATCATGCCCACGTAATAGCGTTTACGGGAGAAAGTTATAGGTTAAAAAATGCTCTTTCATCGGTAAAAACATTGGATGAAATTTAATGTAAAACAAACCGCTGCAAGCCTATGTAAATTTCGCTGCATTTTTCTGCACTTTCTGCTTGCAAAAAACAATTTGCCATGGATTTAATCAATAATGGTATGGTTCTTGTAGGGAAAGAATTTAATTTAAAGGATGATGATAGAATCGTTCAAAATGATGATGTAATTAGAATGGGTAATATTGATATTCAAATTATTCATAGTCCCGGGCATACAAATGGAAGTATGTGTCTAAAACTAGATAAATGGTTATTTACAGGTGATACCTTATTTAAAGATAAGAACCCGGGAATTGATAAAAAGACGGGTAATGGAGATCTACTCAAGCTATCGATTCAAAAAATATTAGATCATAGTAGTGAAAATACTATATTATGTCCTGGACATGGAGAGATTACCCATTTGGGTTATTTGAAAAATAAATTATATGTGTAATGAATGCATAAGGATTGAAAGGGATTGAGGATTTGGAACTATTAATTAATGATAAGATGTCAGATTTCTTAGATAAGGTCTCATCTCTATTATTTCTAAAGCATGAACAATTTCTCGTGGAATATTACAAGGGGTCAGGATTGTCTTTGGATAAAGAATATTTCTCTTTATTAAATAAAGTTTCCAAAATAAAAAACTTAGACAGACATTTTCTTGACCTTTATTTTGGCAGCTTCTGCAATTATGAGGATGTTGTGAACGGAAATATTTTTTGCTTAGCAACTTCTTTGTATAAGATACCAGAACTATATGGAAAAAGTTTTGATGAAATTATCGAGCATTTATCAAATTACAGTGATAAAAAGATAAAAGTAAACATTATCGAATCTATATTATATCTATGTAAAGATAAGATTTATAAGGCAGAAGAAGTAATAGAAGATGAAGACAAACTATTTGAAGTATTGAGTATCTCTAATATTAATGATCAATATAAATGGAGAATTTTTCAGGTTTTGAAAGAACCTAAGGAATGTATGCTTGTATTTATCAGAAAGTTAACGGAGATAGATAGTGCATTGAATAAATCCCTTTCAATCCTAAGTGGTGTAAGAGAGAAGTGGTTATTACAATTAAGGGAATATCCAGATGAATTTTCTTTAAATATAATAAAAACACTTAAGGGTGAAGAGTATATGAAATACAATCGGATTAACATTTTTCCTACACTCATACCTTATACTGCTACCATTTCCAAAAGTGATAGTGAAGTTTATTTAGGACTAGGTTATAAAGTAGATTCGCTTTTTAATGTGATTAAAGGCCAAGATGATTTAGATAGTATAACAAACCTTCTTAAGTCACTTTCAGATAAAAGTAAATTTAAAATCCTTAAACTTTTAAATGGAAAGAAGCTTTACGCAAATGAAATTGCTGAGATTCTCCAGCTTACTAACGCCACCATCTCACATCATATGAGATTAATGACAATACAGGAATTAATAAAAAGTACTCGTATACAGAATCGGACTTATTACTACTCAAACCATGAAGTAATTGAAAAGCTCATCAATAAACTAAGTAAAGAACTTTTAAATAAAGAAGATTAAGATGCTACCGAAAGAGGTGGAGAAAGACGCCTTTTTTTTCGAAATTCAAAATGAATGAAATGGTATACATAAAGGGAGGCAATGAATGATGGAAACACTTATAGAAATGATTCATGAAGCCAGTTTGTTAAAAGAGAAAGGAATTACCTTTATCAATGCCGCTGACAAGGAAAAATTCGTCTCCTATAATATGGTATATGAGAAAGCTTTAAAGTTGTTGTATCATTTTCAAGAAAGAGGACTTAATCCTGGGGACGAAGTAATTTTTCAAATTGAAGATAATGAAATATTTGTTTATACATTTTGGGCGTGCATTTTAGGGGGGTTAATTCCTGTACCAGTTAGTGTTGGAAATAACACGGAGCATAAATTAAAGCTATTCCGTATTTGGGATATTTTGAACAATCCGTATCTAATAACAAGTTCTAAAAATTTATCAAATCTAGAAAAATTTTCAGTAGAGGCATCCTACGAAGCAGAAATGTTAGTTATATCAAGTAGAACGATTTGTATAGAGGATACTGCAAATAGCCATTCTTTTGGAAATATTCATAACCCTAGTTCTAAGGATATTGCATTTGTTCAATTTTCCTCTGGTACTACAGGAGACCCAAAAGGTGTTATCTTAACACATAAGAATGTTCTAACCAATTTAAAAGCACTTATAAATGCATGGGGAATAACAGAAAAAGATTCCTCCTTAAGTTGGATGCCATTAACGCATGATATGGGCCTTATTGCTATCCATTTAACCTCTATGCTTGCAAAAAATAATCAATATATTATCCCAACATTTCTATTTATCCGAAGACCCACATTATGGATGTTAAAGGCAAATGAGCATCGTGTTACCCAGTTATATTCACCTAACTTTGGATATAAATTTTTTCTTGATTACTATGATCCAAAAGCAAGTGAAAATTGGGATTTATCCTGTATTCGTTTGATTGCTAATGGAGCGGAACCGATTTCAACCACTTTATGCTATCAATTCTTAGAAGAACTATCGAAATATGGCTTACGATTCGAGACAATGAATACGGTATATGGTTTAGCTGAGGCAACTGTAGGTGTAAGTATCCCTGAGGTTAATCAACCTTTTGTTCCAGTTGTGGTTGAACGTTCCTCCATTGGAGTTGGCCAAAAAGTAATAGAGGTTAATGGAGGATCGAATAGTGTAACTTTTGTCGAAGTCGGTCGTCCTATTGAAGATTGTGAGGTACGGATCTGCAATGAAGATGATAAAATTTTGCCAGAAGGAACTGTAGGTTATATCCATATTAACGGAAAAAATGTAACGAGTGGTTTCTATAACAATCCATCAGCTACGAAAAAAGCAATAAAAAAAGGTGGTTGGCTTAATACCGGTGATTTGGGCTTTATGAGAAATGGTAGACTAGTCATTACTGGAAGGGCAAAAGATATTATTATAATAAATGGTCAAAATTACTATGCCCACGATATTGAAAGGGTAGTTGAAAATATCCATTCGATTGGATTAGGAAATGTCGCCGTATGTGGTGTTTTTGATGAAAAAAAAGGCCAGGAAGACATTATTGTTTTTATTCGTATAAAGAAAAGTTCGGTGGTATTCTCAGATGTTGATCTTGCTGTTAGAAAAGAGATTAATAGACAGTTGGGTTTAGAAGTTTTACATGTTATTCCTGTCAGGAAAATGCTGAAAACAACTAGTGGTAAAATACAAAGATTTAAAATGAGAGAACTTTATTTAGAAAGCCTCCAACCAAATTAACTTTGAGCTTATTGGGGTCCTGTGTTTCCCAAAGCGCATATAATCAAAGCATGCAGAAATTAAATCCTGTATGCTTTTCGTTTTTACCATATCCCAACTGTCCAATCTTTTACTTTTTTATTGATTTCATAAGTATTATTGAATTTTCTGTATTTTCCTATTGCTGATTTTTGTTTTTCGTGGTTACGAACCGACAAAATGTTTCTCTCCACCCACTGATAAACGAACAAACAAAGGACATACTAAGTGTATATTTAGAGTGGGAGGATATGAAGGTGAGTACAAATGAGAATATCTTATCTTTCTTCGCATTAGGTGGCATAAATGAAATCGGGAAAAATATGTATGCAATCGAGTATGCAAACGATATTGTGATTATCGATTGTGGAAACAAATTTCCAGATGAAAGTTTATTAGGAATTGATTTGATTATTCCTGATATAACTTACTTAATAGAAAATAAAGATAGGGTAAAGGCTTTAATTGTCACACATGGTCATGAAGATCATATCGGAGGGATTCCGTACTTTTTGAAAAAATTAAATGTACCCGTTTATGCTACCCGTTTCACGCTAGGATTAATTGAAATCAAATTAAAAGAACATAAAATTTTACGAGAAAGCAAACTTATTGAAATCAATGCAAACTCAAAATTAGAATTAGGAAAAATAAGTGTAGAATTTTTCAAAGTGACTCATAGCATTCCTGATTGCTTGGGAATCATCTTTCGCACACCGGAGGGCAATGTTGTTCATACCGGGGATTTTAAGTTTGATTTAACTCCTGAGAATATCGAGGAGCGTCCGGAGATTCATAAAATGGCTGATATCGGTAAGGAAGGGGTACTCCTTCTATTGTCCGAGAGTACAAATGCCGAACGTGCCGGTTTGACCCCTTCCGAACAAATGGTAGCAGATCATTTGGAGGTTGCTTTCATGAATGCGGAACGTAAGGTTATTGTTTCCACCTTTGCTTCCAATGTTAGTCGGGTGCAACAGGTTGTAAATGCAGCATATAAAACGAATCGTAAACTTGTCCTGCTTGGAAGAAGTATGCTGAATGTTGTAGAGGTAGCTTTAGACCGGGGTTACTTAAATGTTCCAGATGGGATGATTATTGACCAAAATGAAATGAATGCATTCCCTCCTGAAAAGATAGCGATTTTATGTACTGGTAGCCAAGGAGAACCATTGGCTGCACTTGCCCGCTTGTCGACTGGAAACTTTCGCGGTGTTGAAGTTTTACCAAAAGATACGGTTATTCTTGCTGCCGGCCCAATACCTGGGAATGAAAGAAGTGTCACAAGTATTGTAGACAATTTCTATGCAATTGGAGCCAAGGTGATTTATGGATCCGGAAGTTCATCCGGCATGCATGTTTCAGGTCATGGTTATCAAGAAGATTTAAAACTAATGCTTACCTTAATGAAACCAAAATATTTTATTCCGATTCACGGTGAACTTAGAATGCTGCACCATCACCGTTTATTAGCTGAATCCATTGGAGTGGAAAAAGGCAACACGTTTATTATTAATAATGGCGATGTTGTCGATATTGAACATGGAGTTGCGCGCCAGACCCGCGATATACCTGTTGGGAACACTTATGTAGACGGTGGAGATGTTGGCAATGTAGGGGAATTTGTGTTACGAGACCGTAAACAGTTTTCGGTGGATGGTATGCTCATCGTAGTGTTAACAATAAGTAAATATGACGGAAAACTGCTTTCGGAACCGGAAACTATTTCCCGAGGATTTACGGACGGTACTTTCTCAGAACTTCGAAAAAATGTGAATGAACTTACTGCAAAAACAATTAATGGGCTACAAGAAGAAAATCGAAACGATTGGAAAGTAATAAAAAGAGAAATAAAAAAATCCATTCAGCAGCATGTGTTTCATCAAATGAAGAAAAAGCCAATGATTGTTCCGATAATTATTGAAATATAAAGATGAATAGAAATCAATTAAAATCGGCGCTTTACCAAGAAAAACGTAAAGCGTTGATTTTTAGCCTTTTTAAGAATGGTTTTACTGAGGAAACCAATATTTATTATTATATTCCGTAAAACATTGAAAGAGCTATTTGTACTAACCCTTTATCAATAGCTCTTAATTGAGAAAATTTGACTTATTATTCTAAAATGGAATGAAAGAGAGATTATTTAGATCCAGTGAAAATGGTAAAATCCCGTTAACAATGTTACATTGCAAATTAGCAAAAACCACAATATTACCGATTCTCCAATTTGAAACTATTCAACCTTAATATTGAAACCAATCCCTATTAGTTAGCGTATTTGTATTCAGGGGGTGGTGAATCTGAAAATACGAAACTAGGAATATCATAGATTATTCCTAATGTATTTTGTTATTTTAAGCTAATCGGTTTAATCATTTTTCAAGGATAAATAAAAATGGATTATATCGTTTTCTCTTAATGCTTTTATTTGTATGTGTTGGCAGTTATCAAATATTAAGTGTTTATCACTTTTTAATTAAAAAAGGAGAATCAGGAAAATGAGAAAGGCTTATGATGCAAAGGGTGCAGTGACATCCGGACCATATTCACATGCAGTTGAAGCGGGTGGGACAGTGTATTTATCCGGTCAAACTCCAATTAACCCAGCAACAGGAGAAATGATAAAAGGGGATATTGGAGAACAAACGAGACAATGTTTTCGTAATTTATTTGCGGTTTTAGATGCAGCGGAACTGAATCCCGATCATGTAGTGAAAGTAAACGTGTATCTTACTGATATGAAGAATTTTTCTGCAATGAATGAGGTATATGAAACACAGTTTGCTAAACCATTTCCTGCAAGGACTACTGTAGCTGTTTTAGAGCTTCCACTTGGAGCAGAGGTAGAAATTGAGATGATTGCCAAAAGACCTTAGCAAGGAATTAATGTCCAGAAATATTAAATATGATCATAGGAACTAAATTCCACTAAATATTTTCGAGCAATTCGTATATGAATTATTGTGAAGAAAACCCTAGACCGAGCCTAGCGTTTTCTTTTCACAATAAAAATCCCCCATTCATCTAATGAATGGAGGTATATTATTACCAACTAGCCTTCTTCACTCCGGGAATTTGTCCTTTATAGGCAAGTTCACGGAAGCAAATGCGGCAAAGCTTAAATTTTCGTATGACAGAGTGTGGACGCCCGCAGCGTTCACAACGTGTATATTGTCTAACTGGATATTTTTGTTCTCTGCTCTGTTTGATTAATAAGGCTTGTTTTGCCAATATTATTTCCTCCTTTTAATTTTAGTCGGAGGTAGGAGAGTTAAATAATTATACACCTGCTTGTTCTCATTGTATACAGGTAATTTATGGTCAGGATAAGTTATGGATTATTTGCGTATGTAGTAGATCTATCTGATCAGGAAGGCAAGCAATAAATCCCCAGCAAGAAAGTTCTTACTGGGGAATACAGAAACATTAACATTCCTTACTTGAATAATGGAGCGGAGGAGGGACAAGCCATCCTTTTTCCTTGTTAAGTCGGAGTGCTTTTAAGCCTAAAGCAGCTTTCTGGGCATGGAATTGACCGTACATCATAGCAACATCTTCTCTAATGGACTTACCTATAACCTGGCTGAATGCAACCAAACTTGCTGCAATTCCACCTGAAAGCTGTGCTGCAATTTCTGGGTCTTGAATTCTTGCCCCAGCTGGAATATCTTCTAAGCAAGCTTCTGGGCGTTCTGGAGGAGCTGGTGGCAGCGCAACACCGTTTTCTTTTAACATTTCTTCTACTTGTTTTTTCTCCTGTTTGCAAATATCAATAGCTTCTTGTAAAAGTTTCTTTAAATCCTCGTCACCTGTATGATTTAACATCGTCTGATACCCTGCTATTGCACCATTTCCAACTAATAGGGTAGACCATATATCAAAAACTTCACCATAGTGCAGAGGTTCTTCTTTTGGATTGCCACTAAGAATTCCCATTGCCATCCTCCTTACATAAAATATTCTGTTTTTAGTTAAGTACCATAATCATTAGGCACAAATATAGCTTTTCCATTGTAGTTTTTATTAGCATAAATAAATTTTTCCTTTTATGAAAAAAACACAAAGCTATTCCGAATACATTTCTAATACGAAGCAAAAACTAAGGTTATTCCTGTTTTAATGGAAAAAAACTTGTTCCGGATTTCGCTATCTCCCGAAAAATTATTTTGATTTTATTGTAAATGTCTCAGCTTTATGGATAAGCTCGTGTGATTCTCCATCTAATAATGGGGCTGTCTTAAAGTGAATTTCGTTTGGAACGGATGGAAGTTTATCTCCCAAAATTAATCCTATTTCACCATTCCGTAATTCGCCTGGCTGGTAATCGATACGTGAGGCATCGGTTGTCCCCATTAAGGTATCTTCTGAGGAAATAAAGTTTTGGGAAGGAACGTAAAAATAAAAATTGTTCCCAAATACGTTCACCATACTAAAGAATTGTTCTTCGTTTTTATTTTTATTTTTTATTGTGTATGTAATATCTAAATAGCCCACACTTTTATCAATTTTCCATTTGGAACGATCCACAATCTCATTTGCCTCCTGTAAATTATTCGCTTTATATCCTTCATGAAACAGAGATTGAAGAGAGGTTCCAGTATAGGAATAAAGATAATCTTTCGCCTTGTCGGTTAAATCGGTCAATTCTATCCACTTCAATTGTTTTATATATAAGTCCATATTAGAAATGACATAGTGTTTTTGGACGGTGTAAATATTTTTTAATGTAAATGTAGCCCATCCTTTTTGGCGAACTTTTTGTCCTGTATGAACCAATAAGGAGTTGCCATCTTTTGTTGTAACAGGAATAGGTTCTTTCTTCTGAACTGTATGGATAGGATGCTTCTTCTTTTCTATTTGCGGTGTGGACTGTTTTAGTGCAAAAACGAAGCACCCGACGATAAAAAGAAGAAGGATGACAAACATAAATAATATTTTTTTCATTGTTTTTCCTCTTAATCTTTTATCAAATAAAAAACACAACACGAGGGAATTCAGATAGAAAACCCTCGTGTTTCTTATAACTATCATCTGTCTAATAAATGAATTAACAATAATACGATAATCAGATAACCTGTTTTTATTACTTCTGCAAGCATTTTTTCATTCTGCCTTTCACGTAATTTTACATAAAAGAAGTATAGATGCTTTTAAATGATGTCTTTTTCATACTGACTGAAATCCATTTGTTTGGATGATTGATAAGTTTTCAAGTTATCTATTGAATGAGAAAGGAGTGAAAAATCGCCCCAATTGTAATGACCAGGAATAACCATTTTAGCATCAGGATACTTATTCATCAAATTTTGTATCGTATATGGCCACGCTTCCATATTTGCCTCATCGATAATACCTACGTTTCGTTGTTCCAATGCAAAAAACATATCTCCAAATAAAATCTTATATTGAGGCAACCAAACCGTCATATTATCTTTCGTATGTGCCTCACCCGGATAATATGTTTCGACAATCGTTTTTCCAAGTTTCAGGACGGGTTGATTATCCAAGGATGGTTTAGGTGCTGGATAACCGGCAGCTTTTGTCATTTTTGCAACAAGGGATGTGCTTTCAACTGGGATATTAGCCTTCATAAGGGCCCTAATCCCGCCAACTCGGTCAATCTTATGATGGGTAATGATTGCCCCTTTCACTTTTTGGTGGAAATTTTGTTTGATTAATTTTACTAACTCCTTCGCCAATTTATCATTCCAGGTCGCATCGACAAGATAAAGACCTTTGGATGACCGGATAAGCAATCCATTGGCCGGTACCGAATGCCCATCCATTTTTGTATATGTGGTATGTACCCAGACATCATTATTTATTTTCGTTAAATTAACAGAACCATCTTTATTGCTAATGCGTCTTTTATTGGTGCTTCTTATAGCATTTAGAGTTTTTTTACCTTTATTTGCTGCATAAACTTTATACGATATTCCGGAAAATACTAGCGCTCCAACCATCAATATAAAGCTTAATAACAGTAATAAGTCTTTATGATTGAGTACAGTTGTTTGCATGTTCTATTTCCTCCCTTTCCTATGTCATTTTAGAGTGAGAGGCTCCTGTTTTCAATCACATGACGGTAATAAAACAATAACAATTTTGAAATATGGATGTTAGTTGTTCGAAATCACTAACAGTTTGGCGATCATTTGTTTGTTGCATCTTTGCTACGAAATGCGAGATTCGATTACACATGAAAAAATCTAACATTCCTATTACTTCTTAAGAAAAATTTAATAATTATCCTAAGTTTTTTTTAAATGTATAAGGTATTCTAGGTATCTGGTACATCTTAATTTTTTGGAGGAAGTAAAGAATGAAAAAATGGGGTTTTATATTTATTTTGATTATGTGCCTCGTCATTTTTATTATGAAATGGGGACCATTTGATCAAGATAAAAGGGATTCATCTTATCATAATGAATCTATTGAAAAAGGTTCTTCTAATAAGGAAGTTGAAAAAAGTTCTTTTGAACAAATTACTATTACTAAAATACAGGTCTATCGTGGGAATCTATTGTTAGTAAACTCTCAGTATCCTGTTCATAAAGATAGTGTAAAATCAGATATAGTGAAGTTGAATAATCAAAAAGACTTAGTAAATGGATTTGTGCTTAATGGTCCCATTTATTTATCGGAAGGTATCGATCAAAAATTTTCAGAGATGGTCAAAGATGCTGAAAAAGTCGGGGTGAATCACTTTATCATTAATAGTGGTTACCGTGGATTCGATGAGCAGGAATCCCTCTATAAAAGTATGGGATCTGATTATGCTTTACCGGCAGGATATAGTGAACATAATCTCGGCCTTTCTCTTGATGTAGGATCAACGCAGCAAAAGATGGAACAAGCTCCTGAAGGGAAATGGATTCAGGAAAATTCATGGAAATATGGATTTATTTTGCGTTATCCTCCTGATAAAGCAGATATTACAGGTATTCACTATGAACCTTGGCACATCCGTTATGTTGGTCTCCCTCATAGCAAGATTATGTACGAAAAAAACTTTACCCTTGAAGAGTATTTGGCATACATAAAAAAACATAAAGAAATCTCGACATCAGTCGACGGAAAAGAATATACCATATCCTACTATCCTGTTTCTAAGAATATTTCGATTCAAATTCCTAAGAATCACGGCGTAGATATTTCAGGGAACAATGTAGATGGTGTAATTGTGACCATAACAAAATAATGATTGGATATCTTCCTTATAAATTGGTAATACATAGCATTTTAAAAGCTTTCTCCCCAACATATCATAGATTATACTACAATGAGAGTAATATACATTGCTTGTTAGTTTACTAATGCTATAATTAAATACATTTAGATGTATACTATTTTTATAGCTAACTTTTTTGGATAAATTAATTTTCGAGGAGAATACATATGCAAATGCAAGATGTGTATCTTTCAATAAAACGGGGAGAAACAGACGTTGAAAATGATATCATACCACTAAATGATGGTGAAATATTATTAGGTCGCAAATGGGGTGATATCACTCCAGACATCTCTTTTACGAGTCAATATATCTCAAGGAAACATGCCCTAATCGGTGTCGAAAATGAAAAATTTTACATTGTTGATTTAATGAGTAAACACGGAACAAAAATTAATCATATTAGTTTAGAAAAGAATAGGCCTTTCTTTTTGCGTGATGGGGATATTATTAATCTGGCAGAAGGGAATGCCATCCTCGCTTTTCATAATCATTTTGAGAATAATCTTGGAGATACACTTGCATTTCCTTCCATACAAAATGAAAGTTTACATGAGGAGATGGGACTTACGATTAATATTGAGCGAAGAGAGATATTAATTGATGGTGTCCAAATCTATCTTACAAGTAAAGATACCGAATTGTTTCGGGTGTTATATCAAAATAACGGCAGTGCAGTGAGCTATGATGAAATCAAAATAAACGTCTGGCCAGAACGTGTCTCAAATGAAATGGAAATACCCGATGTAGGGCGTGAAGAAATTAATAGCCTTGTATATAGACTGCGCAAAAAATTAGGTAAATATGGGGAATGTATTATTTCTGTTCCGCGTTATGGCTATTTGCTAGATTTGAAAGCTTTGCACTTGTAGACTTTTTCAAAGTGACGGTGTGAATAGCCATGTAAAACAAATAAGGATTGTGTGTTGCGTTTTTTATGACCGAACACGCAATCCTTTTTGATTTGGCTGTGTACCGTACGATTTTCCTTCGTAACTAAGAAAATCAATTTCCTATAAGCCCCATGCTTCTTTTAATAACCGAATTCCTGTATCAATTTCAGATTCTGATAAACCTCCAAAACCCAGTAAGACTCGAGGCAGAACGTTTTCTATAGAATGGTGATAATAGATTGATAACGGATATATTTTTACACCGAAATGTATGGCCTTTTTGATAAGCTCGTTTTCATCCATCCTATTTTTTACTTCCAATACAATATGAAGTCCGGAATTTTCACCGATTACTTGCACATTGTCTCCTAAGTGTTTTTTAATAGATTGCATTAAGGTGGTATGCTTTTTTCGGTAAAGAGTTCTCATTTTATTTAAATGACTTTGCCAATATCCTTCCTTCATAAAATGATAAAGGGTATTCTGATGCAGACGAGATGCTGTTTGCTTATAAATCGTAAAGTGGTCTAAGTATTTCCTCAGCAGTAATGGGGGTAAAACGATATAACTTATACGGATAGAGGGGATCAAAGACTTGGAAAATGTCCCTAAATAGATAACATTCTCGTTATTATCTAACCCTTGTAATGAAGTAATCGGCTTTCCTTTATAGCGATATTCACCGTCATAGTCATCTTCAATGATGTAACCATTCTTTTCCTCAGCCCATTTTAACAATTCTATTCTGCGTGTGATTGGCATTACCATCCCATAAGGGAATTGATGAGATGGAGTCACATAAACAACACTGGCACCACTGTTTTTCAGTTGCATTATATTAATCCCGTCTTCATCAAGCGGTATAGAAATCGTGTTGGCTCCTAAATCCTGTAAAACAGTTCTTGTTCGATGATATCCGGGATTCTCCAGTGCGTATGATTGGTTTTTGCCAATTAGCAAACATAATAATCCTATAAGAACCTGAGTCCCTGCACCAATAATGATTTGATTAGCAGAACACTTAACTCCTCTAGAAGCATAAAGATACTTAGCAATTTGTTCTCGAAGAACTTTTTCTCCCTGCGGATCACCATTATCGAACAACTCTCCTTCCTCTTGAAACAAGGATTGGTGGGTTAATTTTCGCCATGCAGAATAAGGAAAGTGTTCTAAATCGACTTTGCCGGAATTGAAATCAATTTTTGCACTTTCCTCTTCAGGCTCAATGATTGTCTCCATTTTTTGATGATATATATGGTTTGAGATTATATCGTCTTCGATTACCGTAACAAACAGCCCTTTACGAGGCTTGCTTTCTACGTATCCTTCTGCACATAACTGGTCGTAGGCTGACTGAATGGTATTTAAGCTTAAACCTAGATAATTAGATAATTTCCTTTTTGACGGTAATTTCTCTGTTGGTTTTATTCTTCCCGATAAGATTTCTTCTTTTATGTAATCGGCTAATTGTATATACATCGGTTTATCATTCCTATAATCCAAAACGGGTGTTAATTCAATCATTCTTTTCCCTCCAGACAACTGGAACCATTAAATTTAATAAATCTGGCACTTTAGATTATACCAGATTGTGATTAAATATTGGTTAAAGGAAACATGAAGGAGATGAAAGTAATGGAAGGTACTACTATAAAGGAATTGAAAAATCAACAGGAATGGAAAGATGCATTTCAAGTTATGAAACAGCTGCGTACTCATTTAGATGAAGAAAGTTTTCTTCAATTGGTTCAGGAAGCAGTAGAAAAAGAAGGATATAAATTAGCAGCTCTCTATGACTATGATAAAATCGTTGCTGTAACAGGATTTATGCCAATGATTACTTTATATAACGGAAAATTTATTTGGGTGTGCGATTTAGTAACGGATTCAGAAAATCGTTCGAAAGGATATGGAGAAGCACTTTTAAGTTATGTACACCGTTGGGCAAAGGAAAACTCTTACGATATTGTCTCCCTTTCATCAAACTTACAACGGATCGATGCTCATCGTTTTTATGAAGAAAAGATGGACTATGACAAGGTTAGCTATGTATTTTTAAAAAGGCTTTGAATTAAAATCTTTTGTGCATGAAAGAATGATGGGGCTAACTTCCTTTTTAATCGGGGAAATATCCATATGAGAGCAACTAAAATAGTATTTTTAAAAAAGCAGTAATCACTAGAATAACGGGTTTACATTTGAGGTGCAAACATTATAAAACACATAGCAAAACGCACTTGAATTCACAAAGTGATATTTAAAATAAGCGGAGATTTTCCGGTTAGACTGAAGAAAAGAACTCATTTCGAGGTATATAAGCGGAAATTTTCCGATTAAGCAAAGCAAAATTACCCATTTTCACGTTTTTCGAGTCAATAGTCGGAATCTTTCCGTCTATTTATTCTATTTTCAGTCCTATTTCCCAATTAAGAGAAATTTTTCCGCTTATTTATCAAACTCGCTTTCACTTACAGATGCTTTAGCGAAAAAAAGAAAATTTTAAAAAGGGCTTGGAGATATTTGTATCTCTAAGCCTTTTTGATTCAATATACGGTGAAGTGTGATGTAAAATTTATGTGATTTGTGATTTACCGTTTTGCACCTCACAAGTAAACCCGTTATCACTAGTTTCTCCACTATTAATCACTAGACGAACTTGCTGCAGTAGCCGTAGTTGCTGTAATCGCTGCAATACTGGCAGCCTCCTGAGCTTGTAAAATTGCCTGGATATTTACGGCCATTCCAATCGAGAGGATATCATTATTCTCTATGGTGTCTTGAACATACATTTGAATGGCTAACAGGAAACATAAATCTTTATACCAACGTAATGGCTTCTTTTCTTTTAATAGGGAATAGATCATGAAAATATCGGGAATCGCCGTTTCCGGTTTTTTTAATAAGGCTAACACACCTAAAGCCGGATAATGCATTCCTTTTATTTTAATGGAGTGTTTTTTGAATGCTTCGAATAACTGCGCACAATCCTCTGCTAATGCATCTCGATTATTCTCCTGTCCGTAAGTAAGGATATGGGACAGGAACTGCAAATCATTTCCTCTTTTAAAAGTGTGATTTCCTAAAAATTGATAGTAAAATTCAATATCCTCCATCTGTTCCTCAACATTACGATCCGTTTGTGAAAGTAACACGGCAAGTGGATAGTCGTCGTAGGATGTAAGAAAGAAGTGCTGTTTTTTCATAGCTTTATAGATTTCCATTGCGCCTCTTATTTGATCTGTTTTATTACTTTCTTGATGGTGAGACAGTAAAATATATGCTGCAATATAGGTGTTTGGCCCTTTTTTGAAACCATTGTCCGTAAGTTCTTCATAGCAAACCTTTAATTCGTCAAATGCTTGCAATGGGTCGGAAAACTTATTAATAAGAAGTGCTGCTATAGCATAACGCATTTCTTGACGGACATTGGAAAACCATTTCAATCCTTTTTTAATATAATCGGATACTTCAAGAAATTGTTTTGCATTTAATTCATTTTCACTAGTGATAAATTGTGCTGCAATGCTTAGTCTAATCCGTTTATCAATCCCCCAGCTAATAGCGTTTGTAAGAGCATCAAAATCTGAGAGTAGCCTTTCTATTTTTTGTTCCACCATTTCTTGATTCAACGTAATTCCTCCATTTGTGTTAACTACTTGAAAATACGATTTTAATGAATGAAAAGTTTCAAGATCATCTGGTTTTTACAATATTAAATCGATGGAAGAAATGAGGAAGGAATTATTTTACCTAATCACGAACTATTCCTTATAAAATAGGAGCTAACGGAGGAATTAAATGATTTCGATAACACAGAGGACATTTGATCCACTAACTATATATACGGAAAAAATTAAAAAGGAAATGTATGCATCCGGTACAGCCACAGTGATGATGAAGGATAATAAAATAATCTATGAATACTATTCTGGTACTCATCATTTTGAGCCTGGAGCCAGAATGATTGACGAGTCTTCACAATTTAATGTTTACTCCACCAGGGTTACCTACATTGGATTAGCAGTAGCTATAGCCATTAATGAAGGATATTTTAGCCTTGAGGATAAATTAAGTGCCTATTTGGATCAATTTGATAAAGATATTCTGGGGGAAGCAACGATTCGGCATCTTTTAACTAGATGTACAGGAATAAAATTTGGTAAGGATAAGGCAGACAGAGTGTTTGACTTAGGAATGAATATTGAAGGGAAAAGACCGGACTTGTTAGCATATATTCTTAAAAAGACAACTGGAAAAACGGTTGCCGAAATTCTTAATGAGAAAGTATTTACCCCGTTAAAACTGAAAGAAACGGGGTGGATGTCAGAAGGAAAGGATACTTTAGTATGTGATATACATTCTCCGGATAGTTATCCGACGTTAAGATTAGGGGCAAATACAGGGGAAGAGAGAAATTTATTTGTAAGTGCCAGGGAGTTAGCTTTATGGGGGAACCTGCATCTAAATAACGGTTTAATCGAAGGAAAGCAAATTTTACCGAAAGAGGTATTTCAGCTTGCCACGACCATTCAAAGCCCCACTGCTTTACCTAAGCGCTTTCCGAAATTTGGTTTTCTTTGGTGGATAAAAGATCAAAATGTTTCATATGATTATGACGAATTAGGCGAAAAACTGCCAGCAGGCACCTATCAAATTTTCGGTGCTTCAGGCTGTTCCTGTACCGTGATTCCAGCATTAAATGCCGTTGCAGTAAGGATGTACAATAGCTTATACACGGAAGATAGTAATGTTTTTGACTATTTAGGGGACATACGAAAGTTCGGAAGTTTAGTAGTTTCATGTATGGAAGAATATTCAAAGCTACGTAATGGAGTGTGAATAAGATGAGAGACAATGTAAGAAAAGAAATAAAAAGCTGGGGAAAATCACTGCTGATTGCATTAGTGATTGTGTTTGTAATAAGAAGCTTCCTTATTTCTCCATATATTGTAAAAGGAGCATCAATGGAGCCAACACTGCATAATAATGAAAAAGTAATCGTGAACAAATGGAATTTTACAGGAAGGTTTGATAGAGGAGAAATTGTCATTATTAGAGGAAAAGAGAAAAACTATGTTAAAAGAATCATCGGACTTCCTGGTGATAAGATTGTCATCAAAAATGACAGATTGTATATTAATGGGGTTTTTTGCAAGGAGCCTTATCTCTCTGAAAATCGCAAATTGGCCAGACAAATGGGAAGTCGTTTAACAGGCGATTATGGTCCTATTACGGTGCCAAAAAATAAATACTTTGTGATGGGAGATAATAGACTCAGAAGTACGGATAGCCGCAATGGATTAGGTCTTATTCAAAAAGAGAGAATTGTTGGAAAAGGGGAGATTGTTTTTTATCCGGTATCTGATTTTAGAAGTGTTCAATAGTTTTGTTACATGACCGGATGAAATACGGATATTTTGCATAAAGGATGCAGAGGATTGTGCTAATTGTCATGATGACTTAACACAATCCTTTTTTCTTTCGTTTAAATATTGATAAAGTTAGACCCAAAATAGATTATATGAACGACTCATTACAATTATTTTTCAAAAATTTTAAATTTTTTAAAATGAAACCCTTTACATTTTGATTATTCTGATAAATAATATAGTCAAACGTAACCGGTTTCGAAGGAGTAAAGTATATGCTAACAATCTATGATATTGCTAAAAAGGCAGGTGTTTCAGCGGCAACCGTTTCGAAAGTACTAAATGGAAGATCCGATGTGGGGAAAACTACCGCCGAGACTGTTAAACGAATAATTGACGAATTGGGGTACCAGCCTAATTCCATTGCAAGGGGGCTCGCAACAAAGATATCCAAAACAGTAGGTGTCTTTTTTCAAGACCATCTAAACACTGGGTTCCGGCACCATTTTTTGCAAGATATTTTAGCGAGCTTTAAGGATGTGATTGGAGAAAATGGCTATGATCTTGTTTTTTTCGCAAACAATCACCCGGATAACCAGGCTGAAACATTCGAAGCACGTGCAAAAAATCGGAATGTAGATGGATTATTATTGCTTGGCGTTCCGAGGACAGACCCTAATCTTAGCGGAATTGTTCAAAGTGGCATACCATGTATGTCTATTGATTTAGATTTAATAGGTCCCTGTGCAAATTATCTATGCTCAGATAATATTGGCGGAGCAATGATGGCAGTGGATCATTTAGTTGAAATGGGACACAAAAAGATTGCTTTTATATCAGATGTATTTGTCACAAAACCTGGTTCCGATCGGTTAATCGGTTTTAAAAAAGCGATGGAAAAGCATCAACTGCCGATACTGTCCAAATGGATTCTTCCAGGGGATTTCTCTGAGAATGGCGGCTACCTTTCTACTAAACAATTATTAGAAAGCGACCATTTACCTACAGCAATTTTTTGTGCAGGGGACATGATGGCAATTGGTGCAATGGAAGCCATTCGCGAAAAGGGATTCATAGTAGGGAAGGATATTTCATTAATAGGTTTTGATGATATTACTCTTCTAAAATATGTAACTCCAAAATTAACAACAGTAAGGCAAAAGAAAGAAATAATGGGACAATTAGCAGCAAAGGAATTGTTTAAGCTTATGAGTGATTCTAATTACTCGTCTAGTCCGATTACGATTGAAACGGAATTAGTTATTCGTGATACTGTTGCCAATGTAAAAGATGAAAATTAAATTTACAAAAAAATATTAAGGAGGTGGTTTCGTTTTAAAGGAAGGACCCATAAGCACATTCATTGTATCCACCCTTGCTTTTTTAATATCTTCTCCGAAACCGCTTTCGCTATAAAATTATAGGAGGAACGAAAATGAAGATGAAAAGACTGGCATCACTTTTACTTATGAGCTTTTTGGCTCTCACCTTAGTGTTGGCAGGATGTACAGATAAGACTTCTACAAACTCTGGGGGTACAAAAAATACAGGTAACGCTGCTAAGAATCCTAAACCATTGGTTATTGGTTTATCACCAGCCGGCCAGTGGCAAGAAAACTTTAACCCATTTTCAAACACTGCAATGGGTGGAACAAACGGTTTGATTTTCCAGCCTCTTTATTATTTTGACCCTGTCAGTGGGAAGGAAAATCCAATGCTTGCAACAAAATACGAATGGACTAATGACAATAAAACGCTCGTTGCTACCCTTCGTGACAATGTAAAATGGTCAGACGGGGAAGCATTTACCGCTGACGATGTTGTGTTTACGTTTGATTTATTGAAAAAAGATCCAGCTGCTGATTCATCTGGTATTTGGAAAGAAATAACTTCCGTTGAAAAACAAGGGGATAATCAGGTTGCATTTAATTTTGATCAAGCAAATGTTCCTTTTCAATCCTATGTCTTAGGTGTAGATATTGTTCCGCAACATATTTGGAAAGACCTTGGTGATCCTTCCAAAGCGAAAATCACGAAAAATCTCGCAATTGGAACAGGTCCATACTTATTAGATTCGTTTACACCGCAACTATATAAAATGAAGGTAAATCCTAAATTTTACGGAGGCGAATATGAAGTTAAGGAGCTTCATTTCCCAGTATACAGTGGCAACGACAGTGAGCAATTAGCCTTAACGAAAGGGGAACTTGATTGGGCAGGTATTTTTATTCCTGATGCAGATAAGGTTTATGTCTCAACAGATAAGGAGCATAACAAATACTGGTTCCCGCCGAGCAACAACGTTACACTTTATCCAAATTTGACGAATCCTCTATTGAAAGACATCAATGTACGTAAAGCCATCAGTTTAGCGATTGACCGTAAGAAGCTTTCAGAGCAAGCAGCATCCGGTTACGATCCATTATCCAGCACCACGGCACTAATTCTCCCTAGAGACCAGGCTTGGGTCGATCCAAGTATTCCGAAAGATAAATTAGAGTTTGTTTTTGATAAAGATGCAGCCGCGAAAACATTAGAAGACGCAGGTTATAAAAAAGGCAAGGACGGAATTTTTGTTTCACCGGACGGAAAGAAATTGACCTTCACCTTACAAACCGTATCTGGTTGGACGGACTGGACTACCATGGCACAGTTAATTTCCCAAGGATTAAAGGATGTTGGGATTGATGTGAAAGTACAACAGCCTGAGTATGCTTCGTATGCGAAAAATGTTACTGGCGGAAATTATGATTTAGCCATTTCATGGACCAACTCCGGACCAGATCCATATAAGCAATATCAAGATATGTTGAACAGCCATGGAGGCTGGAACCTTGAAAAATGGAATGATCCACAGACAGATGCGGCTTTGAAGAAATTCCAAGGAACTACGGACAAAGCAGTACAGAAAGAAGCGATTAATTATCTTCAAAATGTCATGGTTAATCAAATGCCAACCATTCCATTAGTTAATGGCCCGGTTTGGTATGAATACAGGACCGCAAATTATACAGGTTGGCCAACAGAAGATGATCCATATGCGAACCCTGCCCCATTCAACTGGCCAGCACCTGCTATTACATTATCGAAATTAAAACCGAATACTAAATAAACAATGGCTCTTTTCCGAAATGCTAAGCTACAACCTTTTTTAGGCTCATAATGAATCAACTTGGTAAGAAAAGATGCCCAGAAACAAAGCCTACTTAAACAACGACGAAAAGCAACAAGATAAAATCGGCTTTTGGATTTTAAACAATTATTGCGAAACCGGCTTTAAGGAAAAGGGTCTTTGCCCTTTTCCTCTATTTCACTAATATCAGGGGGGTAAAAATGCGTTACGTTATCAATCGCCTCGGTTTTTTTATCCTGTCATTATGGGCTGCCATTACCATCAATTTTATATTGCCGCGCATGATGCCTGGGAGTCCTGCTGATGCCATGTTTGCAAAGTTCCAGGGCCAACTGACACCCGCCGCATTAGATGCCATGAAAAAAGCATATGGGATTGGACAATCTACTTTATGGCAGCAATACATCGATTATTTGCACGGTCTATTTACATTTAATTGGGGCCTTTCTTTTATGCAATACCCCACACCCGTCAGTGATATGATTCGTGGAAGCTTACCTTGGACCATTGGTCTAGTTGGTATTTCCACCTTGCTGTCCGTCTTTATTGGTACAGCACTGGGAGTGTATATTTCCTGGAAAAGAAGAGGGTTTTTAGATAATACTCTGCCTGTTGTTTCCATGATTTTTCAGGCAATGCCATATTTTTGGGTGGCATTATTATTCGTCTTTATTTTTGGTTTTAAGCTTAACTGGTTTCCGATGGCACATGGGTACGACCCTGCCATCACACCGGGATTCAATGGAACTTTTTTTACCAGTATTTTAAATCATGCATTCTTACCCGCTCTCACGTTACTAATTGGCTCACTTAGCGGGTGGATTATTGGAATGCGCAACAATATGATGTATACGCTTGGAGAAGATTACGTCACTTTTGCAGAGGCAAAAGGAGTAAAGACGTCACGTCTAATGTTTTCTTATGCGGCAAGGAATGCGATTTTACCGCAGCTAACCAGTTTTGCGATTGCAATTGGAAATGTTGTTAGCGGCTCTATCTTAACGGAACAGGTTTTTTCCTATCCAGGGATTGGAAATCAATTAACATCAGCCGTACAATCACAGGATTTTCCAATGATTCAAGCATCATTTCTATTAATTGCCGTCGCTGTACTTGTTGCTAACTTGATCGTGGATTTGTTGTACAGTAGGTTAGATCCGCGGATTCGTACTGGAGGGGAGTAGCGAACATGAAGGCTGAAATCACACCAACTTCGCAAATCAACACAAAACAGCAGAACTATTTACTAATGGTGCTAAGACCGTTGAAGCCTTTTTTTAGTAATGGAAAATCGGCAACTGGATTTATCATCTTTTTAATCTTTCTCATCATAGCTATCTTCGCTCCACTGATAGCACCATATTCACCAAGTGCCGCCATTTATGATCCGAATTTGCCGCCAACCGCTGATCATTGGTTCGGAACGACAAATACCGGTCAAGACATCTATTCGCAATTTATTTTCAGTGCGAGAAATACAATGGTTGTCGGATTTGGAGCCGGTATTCTCTCCACCATTATAGGCCTTATATTTGGGGTAATAGCGGGCTACCGTGGTGGTTTGACAGATGCCATCCTTAGCTTTATTATGAATCTCTTTTTGGTAATGCCGGGTCTTGCTTTACTAATTGTTATCGAGGCATATTTGAAGGCTTCTACTCCTTTTGTAAATGGTTTAATCATTGCATTTACGGGATGGGCATGGGGTGCAAGGGTTTTTCGTTCTCAAACAATGACACTGGCAAGGAGAGATTTCATTTCGGCAGCCAAAATGTCTGGAAAATCATCGCTGAGAATCATGATTACCGAAATCTGCCCCAACATGATGTCCCTTATTGCTGGGAATATTATGTTCGCTACCTTAGGCGCCATTCTTGCTGAAGCTGGCCTAGCATTTTTAGGGCTTGAAGATATTAACTCCACCAGCTGGGGGATTATGCTTTACTGGGCAAGCTCGAATGCAGCATTACTACGAGGTGCATGGTGGTGGTTTGTTCCTCCGGGGGTTGGAATCGCATTGGTGGGACTAAGTTTGGTACTAATGAATTTTGCTATCGATCAAATTACCAACCCTCGTTTAAAGACACAAAAAAGGAGGAAGAATCGTGGAAGAAAAGCAGCCAGTGCTTGAATTGCAAAATGTTTCGGTTGGGTATGATTCTCCAGCAGGGATGGTTCAGGCCGTTAATGATATTAATCTCAAAATCTACGAAAATACGATCGTTGGTTTGATAGGGGAATCCGGATCAGGGAAATCCACATTGGGAAATGCCATTATGCGACTGTTAAAGAATAACGCTGTCTTAACCTCCGGGACGATAAAGGTAATGGGAAAAGATATTTATGGTATGAACAAAAATGAATTACGGAAATTCCGCTGGAGCCAAATGTCGATGGTGTTTCAAAGTGCCATGAATGCTTTGAATCCGGTCTTAACCATTGAGGAGCAAATACTAGATGTTTTTCTAAGTCATGATAAAAGCATGTCCAAAACAGAAGCCAAAAAGAAAGCAATCGAATTAATGGATATTGTCAGTATTGATCCAAGATATTTAAAAAGCTATCCCCATGAGCTTTCAGGAGGGATGAGGCAGAGGGTAGTCATCGCCATTGCCATTGCTCTTGATCCGAAGCTCGTTATTATGGATGAGCCCACTACTGCATTAGATGTCGTAGTGCAACGTTCCATTCTGGATAAGATTAAAGAAATTCAAAGAGTTAAAAAGTATGCCATTTTATTTATCAGTCATGACTTTAGCTTGGTTTCTGAGCTTGCTTCAAGGGTTGCAATTATGTATGCAGGGCGTTTTATTGAAGTGACAGATTCGAAATCGCTAGTTCATTCTGAAAGACATCATCCATATACACAAGGTTTGCTTCGAGCGATTCCTCATCTAACGGAGGATGACGTGACGATAGAGGGCATACCAGGGAATCCGCCGAATTTGGTGGATCTTCCAAGCGGATGTGCTTATCATCCACGTTGTCCGTTTGCTTTTGATTTATGTAAGAAAGAACGTCCGGGAATCCGACATGTGGATGGCAGGGAGATTGAATGCCATCTATATGATACCGTTCAGGGAGGTGTGTAATTCTTGAACGAGCAATCAATTGTTTTAGTGAAAGTCGAAGATCTTGTTATTAAATTCCCGGTTCGCGGGGATCGGAAAAAGAAATACATTACTCCCGTTGATAACGTGAATTTGGAGATAAAAAAAGGCGAAGTGCTTGCTTTAGTAGGTGAGTCAGGCAGTGGTAAAACAACAATCGGCCGTGCGTTAGTCCGATTAGTAAAGCCAACCGAAGGAACTATTACGGTTCATGGTAAAAAGGTGAATGAAATAAGAGGAAAGGATTTAAAAGACTACCGGCAAGTGGCACAAATCATTTTTCAAGATCCATTCGGGTCATTAAATCCTGTAAAAACGATTGAGGGTCATTTGCGGTTTCCGTTAAAAAAGCATCAGGGATATAGGGGGAAAGCATTAGATGAAAAAGTGGCAGATTTGCTCCTTCAAGTTGGTTTAACACCAGTTCAGGAAATACGGAAAAAGCATCCCCATGAATTATCAGGCGGGCAGCGGCAACGTCTTGCGATTGCCCGGGCATTGGCTGTTAATCCGCAATTTATTGTAGCGGATGAGCCTACTTCCATGCTGGATGTATCCATCCGAGCTGGTATTCTGCAGCTTATGAATGATTTAAAGAGAGATTTAGGTTTGTCTTATTTATATATAACGCACGACTTAGCATCTGCACGCTATTTTGGCGACCGCATTATGGTTTTATATGGCGGAAAGGTCATGGAAATTGCAGATTCAAAGGAATTAATTAAAAATCCGTTAAACCCTTATACCAGGTTGCTTTTAGCAGCGACACCCGGCAGTGAGTCTCAAATTGATCTTACAGATATGACAAATGATCCTCCAGATTTATCAGAAGATAGAAGAGGCTGTCCATTTGTTCATCGCTGTCCATTAGCAACCGATGTCTGCAGAGAGACGATGCCAGCATTGGAAGAAGCCGCAGAGAATCATTTTGTTGCCTGCCATCATTTAGATAAAAGGGAGCAATGGAATTAGTGGAACCTGAATTTAAAATTAGTCTACACCATAAGTGTGAATAGGAAGGTGGAGAAAATGGAAATATTTCCTGATACTTTTACATGGGGGACCGCTACGGCTTCCTATCAAATTGAGGGTGGCGCACATGAGGAAGGGCGGGGAGAATCGATTTGGGATCGTTTTGCCCGTCAACCAGGAAAGGTTTACAAGCAGCAAAATGGTGAAATAGCCTGTGATCATTTTCACCGCTATCCGGAAGATGTTGAGTTGATGGCCGATCTCGGAATCAGCTCCTATCGCTTTTCTTTTGCATGGCCGCGGCTTTTTCCAGAGGAAGGCAAGTTTAATTCGGAAGGGCTTGCATTTTATACCCGGTTGCTGGATGAGCTGGATGCTAAGGGAATAACACCTGCTGCCACTATTTATCATTGGGATTTGCCAACATGGCTTCAGGATAAAGGCGGCTGGACCAATCGAGAAACCGTTGACCAATTTGTGACTTATGCGAAGACGCTGTTTGATGCATTTGGAAGCCGAATTCCATCATGGATTACTCATAATGAACCTTGGTGTGCCGCTTTTCTGGGTTATGCATTTGGTGTTCATGCTCCCGGGCATACCGATTGGAATGAAGCCTTGATCGCTTCCCATCATTTACTGTTGTCACATGGGAAAGTGGTGGAGTTATACCGTTCCATGGGATTGGCTGGGGAGATTGGGATTACGCTTAATTTATCACCAACTATTCCAGCTTCGGAAGCTGCAGAAGATGTTGCTGCGGCCGAGCGTTCGGACGGTTTTGCCAACAGATGGTTTCTCGATCCTATTTTTAAAGGAAGATATCCGGAAGACATGGTGACCCTTTATAAAAATAGATTTGGACCACTATCCTTTATGAAAGAAGGTGATCTGGATACCATATCCGCTCCAATCGATTTCCTGGGAATTAACTATTATTCTCACAATATCGTAGAGAATGATGAGAAAAATGATATTTTGGGAGCGGGAGTAATCAGTGAAACAGAAAATGTCACGGATATGGGGTGGGGTATCCATCCGGAATCCTTATACGATTTGTTAACGCGAATTAAGTCAGATTATACGGATATTCCGCTTTATATAACGGAAAATGGGGCGGCGTTTCCTGACGTATGGAAGGATGGAAAAATCGAAGATCACGCCCGTATCAAGTATCTCCATGATCATTTTGCAGCAGCACATCGTTTCATAGAAGAAGGCGGAAATTTACAAGGATACTATGTATGGTCGCTTATGGATAATTATGAGTGGTCCTTTGGCTACTCCAAGCGGTTCGGCATTATTTATGTGGACTATGAAACACTGGAGCGCACACCGAAGGAAAGCTATAAATGGTATCAAAAAGTGATCAAAGAGAATGGGATTGAATAGGGAGAAAAACTTACCATAATTAGTTCTTCACGATGGGGATGTATGACATTGTATGGTTAGGAATTTTAATGAGTGTCCTTCATTAGGGAAATGAAAGCCATGCGAGAGCAAGAAATTACGAAAAGTGTCCTTCATCGAGGATATGAAGGCCATGTGATATCAAGAAATTACGATGAGTGTCCTTCATTGGGTAAATGAAAGCCAAGCGACAGCAAGAAATTATCAATAGTGTCCTTCATCAAGGAAATAAAGGCCAAGTGCCAGCAAGAAATCACGATGAGTGTCCTTCATCAAGGATATGAAGGCCAAGTGACAGCAAGAAATTACGAAAAGTGTCCTTCATAAGGTAAATGAAGGCCAAGTGACAGCAAGAAATTACGAAAAGTGTCCTTCATAAGGTAAATGAAAGCCAAGTGACAACAAGAAATTACGATGAGTGTCCTTCATTGGGTAAATGAAGGCCAAGTGACAGCAAAAAATTACGAAAAGTGTCCATCATCGAGGTTATGAAAGCCAAGTGACAGCATGGAATCACGGACAGTGTCCTTCATCAAGATAATGAAAACCATTATACCACTATAAAAAGTATCAATTGTTATCACTG
Organism: Margalitia sp. FSL K6-0131; assembly: GCF_038008735.1. Taxonomy (NCBI): domain Bacteria; kingdom Bacillati; phylum Bacillota; class Bacilli; order Caryophanales; family Bacillaceae; genus Heyndrickxia; species Margalitia sp. FSL K6-0131. The sequence goes on along the minus strand of NZ_JBBOZS010000001.1, from coordinate 4,082,793 downwards.
AAATTTTAAAAAAGGAGAAATGAACATGACCAAAATACCAGTTGCACTTCAAATGTATTCTCTTCGAAATGAAGGGGAAAGGGACTTCGTCGGAACGCTTGAAAAGGTAGCAAAGTTAGGTTTTGCTGGAGTAGAATTTGCAGGCTATGGCGGGATGGAAGCAACACAATTAAAAGAGGTATTGGATGATTTAGGACTTAAAGCTGCATCAAGCCATGTTCCGCTTGATGTATTAGAAAATCAGCTTTCAGACGTGATTCGTTACCAGCAAACAATAGAAAATTCTCACATAGTATGCCCATTTTTAATGCCAGACCAGCGTAATCAAGACGCTTATGCTCGGCTGATTCAAACGCTAAACCAAGTTGGGGAAGAATGCTACAAGGAGGGTATCACTTTCTCGTACCATAATCATGATTTTGAATTAGTAACACTTGCAAACGGGTTAAAACCTCTTGAATGGATTCTTAATGAAACAAATCCGGAGTGGGTTAAAGCAGAATTTGATGTGTATTGGCTGACAAAAGCAGGGGAAGAACCTACTGAATGGCTGAAACGTTATAAAGGAAGAACACCGCTTGTTCATCTAAAAGATATGACCAAAGATGAAGAACAATTTTTTGCTGAACTTGGAACTGGAGGAGTTGATATTGAAGCAATTTTAGCTCTTGGGGACGATTGTGATGTGGAATGGTGGATTGTCGAACAAGACGCCAGTAAGCGCTCGCCTCTTGAAAGTATTGAAATGAGCAGTCGTTATCTTAAACAAAAAGGGATTCTATAATATACGGTATAGCGAGGGGAAATCAGTATGGAAAAAATAAAAGTTGGTGTAATTGGCTGCGGTTCTATTGCTAAATATCGTCATTTACCAGAATATGCAGCCAATCCAAACGTTGAAATTGTAGCAGTTTGTGATGTTTTAGAAGAACGGGCAAAGGTTACAGCAGAAAAATATGGTGCTCAAGCTTTTACAGATTATAATCAATTATTAAACACTGTTGATACAGATGTCATCAGTGTTTGCCTCCCAAATTATTTGCATGCACCTGTTTCTATAGCAGCTTTACATGCAGGTAACCACGTCCTTTGTGAAAAACCCATGGCCACGTCACATGAAGAAGCTTTAGCGATGATTAAGGCTGCCAAAGAAAATAGCAAAATATTAATGATTGGCCATAATCAACGATTTGTTGCTTCTCATCAGAAAGTGAAGAAAATGCTTGAAAACGGAGAATTTGGGAAAGTTTATAGCTTTAGAACGACCTTTGGGCATGGCGGGCCGGAAGGTTGGAGCATTGACGGAAGGGAAAGCTGGTTTTTTGATAAAGAGAGGGCCTTTATTGGGGCACTAGGTGATCTAGGTGTTCATAAAGCAGATCTTATACGCTATCTTCTTGGGGAAGTGAAGGAAGTAGGGGCATTTGTGGAAACCAGTGCGAAGAAGGATACGGATGTGGATGACAATGCTGTATGTATATTGAAATTGGAGAATGGGACAATTGGTACATTAACTGCCAGTTGGTCATACGTTGCAGGAGGGGACAATTCGACAGTTATTTATACGGAAAATGCAGTAGTGCGTCTAGAAGATGACCCAACTCATTCTCTCATTATCCATTATAAAAATGGTGAAATCGCCCGATATCAGCTGGATAAAATTCAAACTAATGAAGAGGGCGGCCAGACAACATCGCATGTAATAGACCATTTCATTGATGCGATTCAGAATAATAAGACACCGCTTATTACTGGTGAAGAAGGCATGAAATCATTAGACGTTATTTTAGCAGCTCTTGAGTCCAATGAAAAAGGGAAGTTTGTAAAAATTTAAAGATAACCAGGAAAGGAACGATGCTGAAAACTAGCATCTTCCTTTTTTTATTAATGATTAGAATATCCACAACTTATAAGGTAAAACTATTGGTAAGTATTAAAAGATTAAAAGGAGTTTTAGGGTATGCTAATGAGCAATTCACAATTATCGGCGGCAGAAATGGGAAAGCTCTGGGCTTCCTATATGGGGAATTCAATGGGGAAATGTGTTCTAAGCTATTATCTAAAGCATGTGGATGATCAGGACATTAAAGCCATTTTGGAATTTGCTTTAAACTTAAGTACCACTTTTGCACAAAGAATTGAAGATATTTTTAATCAAGCCGAATTCCCAGTACCAATCGGATATACGGAAGATGATGTAAACTTAGAAGCACCTAGATTATTTCACGATCAGTTTTACCTTCATTACCTGGACTATTTAGGAAAAGCCGGCATGAGTATTTATAGTATAGCCATTCCATTAGTTACAAGAAAAGATATAAGGGATTTTTTTATCGATTGTCTTAGAGAAACAGTTATATTAATGTCAGGTGTGAATGAATTATTGAAAGCAAAAGGTGTAATCATGAATCCACCGCCTATCCCGACACCTAAGAAAGTCGAATATATTCAGAAACAGAGTTTTTTGAATGGTTATTTCGGGGATCTTAGAGCTCTTCATGGACTAGAAATAGCCCACCTTTATGGAAACCTTAATAATGATGTCACAAGTAAAGCTCTAATCATTGGTTTTGCTCAAGGTGCTCAGCTTGAAAAGGTTAGAAAGTATTTAGAACGAGGGAAGAAATTGAATCAAAAACATATTGAAATAATGACAAAGAAGCTTACTGATAATAACCTGCCTGCCCCATCACTTTTGGACCATTTGGTAACTACATCTACCATTACTCCATTTTCGGACAAGCTAAAAGTCGCTCATAAAATTGATATGTTTGCCATGAAAATAAGAGAATATGCGAACGGAGCTTCTTTAAATGGTAGGAGGGATCTGGGTGTAATGTATGCTAAATGTCAAATGGATGTTTCCTTATATGTGGAGGACGGAGCCAATATAATGATTGAGCATGAATGGTTTGAGCGCCCTCCAGAATCAGTGAATCGAAATCATTTGCATGGCAGTTAAATACTATTAAAATTGTTGCAGAAATGGTATCAAAAGGGGAATGTTTTCCCCTTTTGATCAATAGATAACCTCTTCAAGTGAAAGCCAAACTCTTTTATTTTTCTCATCCACTTTTATAGGGACTTGGTAAAAGTCTGAAAGTGTTTCCGAAGTTAGAACTTCTTCTTTTCTCCCTTCTTTAAAAACCTCTCCCTTATTTAGTAACAATACCTTTTTAAAGCATGGAAGAATTTCTTCCACATGATGAGTGACATAAATGATGGTAGGTGCGTCAGGGTGCTCCGTTATTTTTTCAATCATTTGTAATAAATGTTCACGAGCTAATAAATCAAGTCCAGTACATGGTTCGTCTAAAATAAGCAGTTTTGGATCTGCCATTAGCGCTCGTGCTATCAGAATCCGTTGCTTCTCTCCTTGAGAGAGAGTTTGATAGCTTTTATTTTTTAAATGCTCACAGCCGAGCATTGTTAATAATTCTGTTGCTTTTTCATCATCTTCAACATGAATCCGGTCATAAAGACCGATGCTAGCAAATTTGCCGCTTACGACAATGTCTCTAATATTTTCATTTTCATGCAATTGCTGCTGCAAAGAAGAGCTGACCCAGCCGATGGATTTGCGAAGCTCTCGAAGATTAACATGACCAAACTTGTTTCCTAATACGTGAATTTCTCCTTTGGTTGGCCAAATATACCCATTTATCATATTGAGCAGAGTTGTTTTTCCAGAACCATTAAGCCCTAATATACAACAATGCTCTTTCTCTTTGACCTGCCAAGAAATATTTTTAAGAATCCACTCGTTTCCTCTTTGCCATGAAACATTTCTAATATCGATGACCATCTGCGATTTCTCCTTAGATTAACTGATATTTCTGAAATATAAATCAATAATACCACTTTTGATTTTGTTGACAAGCTTTATACTTTTAAAAGAGTATAACTGTCCATCCTAGAAATACAAATTTATGAAATGTCCATTGGTGGTGCCTGACACCACTACTTGAAAGAATATTTCGAAAAACATATAATGAAAGGAAGAGGGACTTTAGAATTAGTAGATTAAAATACGTTGTGGAAGTGTTGGCATGGTAGATTATGACGGTAATAATGCTACGTTGGAAATGATTTATGATTTGTTAAAAAAAATTGGTACTGAACATAAATATATTTCGAAAGAAGATTATTCGGTAATAAAAAGTAAATGCAATGTTAGCAGTCAAGACCAGCTTATGGATCGCATTTTCTTTCAATTGGAAGAAATTCAGAATCAAATGGAGCGTCTAAACTGGTTAAATAGTCACTATCGAATCCTGCATAACTTTGCACAGATATGCAGTAAAACCTTAAGTGAAGAAATTCTTTTTAAGGAAGCATATCAAATGGTGTCACAGGTAATGCCGACTGATTCATTTTATATAGCTACTTATAATGAAGGTGATTCCCATATTCAAGTTCCATTTATGATAGACAAGGGAAAGGAGTACTCTCCTGTTACGATTGAACTTGGAGAAAATCATACTTCTCAGGCAATAATGACAAGGGAAATCATCCATCATAAAGAATCGAGAATGGAAGAGGAATATGATGTTTATTTAGGCGATGAGGAGGCCGGGTTGACTAACTCCTGCCTCTTTGTTCCCGTTTTAATTGATAATCAAGTAAAAGGTGTTATATCTGCTCAATGCTATGCTGAATTTGCCTATCGTAAAGAGCATGAAGAATTGCTGCAAATCATTGGAACACAAGTTTTCAGTTCGATTGACTCCGTTAGGTTATACGAACGTATTTATAAAATGTCGCTGCTCGATGATTTAACAGGTCTAAAAAATTATCGTGCTTTCCACGAAGATTTATTATCTTTAATAAGTGAAAGCAATCACACTATTCAACTTATCATGCTTGATTCCGATTCCTTAAAAAAAGTGAATGATCATTTTGGACATGATGTAGGCGACAAATATTTAAAAGTACTAGCAGATGGTATTAAAAGTATTTGTAATAAAACTATAGAAGGTTACCGTTACGCTGGTGATGAATTCATGATAATTGTAAAATCATCACAGGAAATTATGCCGTTGTTTGAGAAATTAAAGGAATATTATCTACTCCATCCCATTACAATTCGTGGAGAGCAAATATTCATATCCATAAGTACAGGTGTATCCGTTTATCCCAAACATGGTGTAACTGTTGATTCCTTAAAAAAATCGGTAGATACTGCCTTGTATAGTGCGAAAAAACAAGGCGGAAACCAAATTGTGTTTTCTGAATAAATGGTAAGTAATCGGCCTTTCTCTGAATACGAGGGAAGGGCTTTTTTTATACTTATTTAAAATTGTGAAAGAAGATTTTCTTTTACCAGAGATATAAAGACATAGAGAGGTAGAAATATTCATAAGGACATCTTCGGGAAGAAGGTCGTCCGAGATGTTTTTACAAATGGTTTAAAAAAGTCAATTAGGGAAAATCATATCAATTTCTTTTTACATTATGTTTTATTTTTTATCGGAAAATCATCTATAGAAGTATATTAATAAGGAATCCCCATAATATGATAAAAAGGAGGGGATTGTAAATGGCGGTCCATGTAGTGAAAGCTGGAGAAAATTTGTGGGGCATTGCTGAATTGTATGGTGTTTCTATGCAAACACTTATAAATGTGAATGGATTAACAACAACTTCTTTAGTACCTGGACTCGCTCTATATATTCCGGACAATTTATTGCCAATCCGCACCTATCGTATTAAGAAAGGAGATCAATTAAGACTTCTAAGTAAAACATTTAATACAGAGCTTTCCTACATACTTTCATTAAACCCCAACATTAATCCTAATCAGCTTTCAATCGGACAAATCATCCATATTCCGTCCCCTAATAAATTGGAAATAACTACACTCGGTTTTATTTTTCCTTCATCTATAACAACTATTACACCTATCCTTCAATCCCTTGCCGGACAGTTAACATATTTAGCGATTGTTGCCTATTCCTTTACTGAAAAAGGTCTTGCTTTTAATCAAATGGATGATACAGCCATTATCGAGCTATGTCATCAATTAAAGATAAGTCCATTATTAATGATTAGAAATTTTTTAAATGACCAATTTAGTGCGGATCTTGCGGGAGATGTGCTAGGAAATCCAACGTATCGACAAAATCTTGTGACAAGTATTGTGAATCTTACTAGAAATAAAGGCTTTAGCGGAGTCAGTATTGATATTGAGTTTATTCCGCCAGCACGCCGGAATGATTTTATTACCTTTCTGTCATCCTTAAAAAACGCACTAGGAAATCTCTTATTGCATGTGAATGTACATGCTAAAATAGCTGATTTACCAACTAATCGAATAGTAGGTGCCTATGATTATGCAAAAATAGGAAAAATAGCAGATTTTATGGCTGTCATGACCATTGATTATGGCTACCCAGGGGGTCCCCCTGATCCTATTTCCCCGATAGGGTGGGTAGAACAGGTTATTAAGTACGCAATATCACAAATGCATCCAGCAAAACTACAAATAGGGATGTCTTTATATGGTTATGATAAAACAGTTTCAAATAATCAAACGAGAGCATTATCTGTGCAAGCCTCGCAAAATCAAGCAATAACAACAGGAACAACTATACAATTTGATAATACTGCATACTCTCCATGGTATAGATATTGGAGGAATACAGCGGAACATATCGTATGGTTCGAAGATATTAGAAGTTATATAGCAAAGTATAGATTAATGGATCTTTACCAAATAGCAGGAACAACCTATTGGCAAGTTAGTCTCCCAGCCCCTCAAAATTGGGAATTTGTAAAGCGAAATATAAAAGTGATAAAAAGATAAGCGTAATTAAATACCCTTATGTAGTTATTCAAAATAAACTGCATAAGGGTATTAATTTTTGTATATGCCTTATAAATATGTCACAGAATTTTATAAATAATGATGCGAATATTTTTTAATCTTTATATGTTTCTATCTCTCTATAGTTTGATTAAAAAATTCCCTCCTCCACCTCTATTAGACAATCCAAGAATAAGACTTTATATGAATGGCCATATGTTTTTGAATAATGTGTATAAAAGGAAAGCATTATATTTGAAACGGTAATATAAAAATGTTTCAATATTTTTAACAAAAATAGATTGGAATTTTTGCCTAATGGTTATAAATAAGGATGATTCATTCTAAGCATGTAGAAAGGAATGGCAGGATGAAAAAATATACAATTACAATCATCTCCATCATTTCTATTTTCTCTGCTCTGCTATTTCTTTTCGGCTTTGGCTGGGTGCTAAAGGATCAATTAGCAGTGGGGCAGGGAAAACAAACGGTTAAAAGGCAGATGACCCCATCAGAAATGACAACTAAGTCAAAAAATAGGCTGCAAATTGCTGCTCTTGGGGATTCTTTAACAAGAGGAACGGGGGATCCTGAGGGAAAGGGGTATATTGGTTACCTAACAGACAGCTTAAAAAAGAAAACAAAAAAATCGATCCTGCTAACAAATAGTGCGATAAAAGGCCAAACATCTTCACAATTAATCACTCAACTAAAAGGACCGGAAATTAAGCGTCAGCTGCAGGCGGCTGATATTATTCTTTTAACCATTGGCGGGAATGATCTCTTTCAAGGTGGAAATGTAATCAATCATCTTGACCCCGCTTATATGAAAAAAGAAGAGAAACCGTATCTTGCAAATTTAAAACAAATATATACTGCCATTCGTTCTATCAATCCGGATGCGACCGTCTTCCATGTAGGCTTATACAATCCTTTTATCGATTTAGAAAAGTCTAAGCTTACATCATCCATTGTCCGCAAGTGGAATTATGATTCCGCGGGTCTTGCTGCAAATTATAAAAAGATTATTTATGTTCCAACCTTTGATCTATTTGAATTACATGTTAACGATTATTTATTCAGTGATAAGTTTCATCCGAATGCTGCCGGTTATAAATTAATCGGGGAACGTGTTGCTTCACTGATAAAGTTTAGCGAGGGGGGAACAAAATGAAGGAAGTTCCGGCACTCGAAGTAAAGGATTTACGGAAAACGATTCGAAAAAAGGAAATCATAAAGGGCTTATCGTTTACCTTATACCGTGGAGAAGTTTTCGGTTTTCTTGGACCAAATGGAGCCGGGAAAACAACAACAATCCGAATGCTTGTCGGATTAATTAAACCAACTTCAGGAACGATTTTAATATCAGGCAAAAATGTTCAAACAGATTTTAAAGAAGCGATGAAAAACCTCGGGTGTATTGTAGAGAACCCGGAACTTTACCCATATTTATCAGGTTGGGAAAATCTTGAATATTTTGCTCGGATGGATCCCTCCATTACACCGAATCGGCTTCATGAAGTGGCGGATTTGGTAGGATTAACCGATCGTATTCATGATCGGGTTGGAACTTATTCGCTAGGGATGAGGCAAAGGCTTGGGATAGCCCAAGCATTATTGGGAAATCCTCACCTGCTTATTTTAGATGAACCAACAAATGGACTAGACCCCGCGGGAATTAGGGAAATGAGGGAATTTATTCGCTTTCTTGCCAAAAATGAGGGATTAAGTGTGCTTGTATCTTCCCATTTATTAAGTGAAATTCAGCTCCTATGTGACAGAGTAGCCATTGTGTTAGATGGTGAAATTATTCGTACCGATACCGTTGAGTCGTTGCTTGCGGAACAGGAACGGGTAATATGGAAAGTGGAGCCATTCCAAGCAGCTAAAAAGCTTTTACAAGAGGAAACAGATGTGAAAGAAGGAGAAGATCATACCTTAATTACTCCTTTTATAGAGGAGAAAGTTGCAGATTGGAACAAAAAACTTGTGAGTGCTGGCATTAAAGTGAAAGAGATGCAGGCGAAGCTTCCGGCTCTTGAAGATCTATTCCTCGAATTAACGGGGGGAAAGCATCATGATTAATCTTGTTTATAATGAACAGTTAAAGATTTTTCGCAAAAAACGTTTATTTGTCATTATTTTAATCATCGCCATTCTCGTTCCAATTATTACGTATGCCCAATATAAACAGGACAAAACAGCAGAAAAGAAACTGGGAACGAGGGATTGGCGTGTTCAGCTCCAACAAGAAATTGTGGATATACAAAATCGCTTGAGTTCGAGCCAACTCCCGGAGGATTTTGCCCAATATTTAAAAATTAAACTGACACAGGAACAATATTATCTGAATCATAATATTAATCCGAATTCCCCAGGAGCACCAACATTCATGAGAATTTTTGCAGAAAATGCAATTGATCTTCTGCTGCCTTTATTAGTCATGGTCGTGGCTGCGGACCTTGTTTCCTCTGAGGCAAGCGGAGGAACGATTAAATTATTGCTGACTCGGCCGGTAAAACGATGGAAAGTATTATTAAGCAAATATCTCGCTTTGTTGCTTGCTATATCCTTTATTGTTTTATGTGTAGCAATCCTTTCCTATGCCATTTCCGGAATTGTGTTTGGATATAAAGGGTGGAATATGCCGATGCTGACGGGGTTTGTAACAAAGGGAGAAGATTTAGTCACAACCCATGTTCATCTGATAGCACAATGGGAATACATATTAATGGAATTCGGTCTTGTTTGGTTTGTTTGTGTGGTCGTGGGCACCCTTACTTTTATGCTGTCCGTTCTAGTTCGTTCAACAGCTGCGGTCATGGGCATTATGCTCGCTGCCTTAATTGCCGGTGCGATTCTGGTCAACATGGTTTCTTCGTGGCAAAGTGCAAAATATTTATTCATGGTAAATTTGCAGTTAACGGATTACGTGAATGGAACGAAACCGCCGATTGAGGGAATGACAATGGGATTTTCCATTACCGTTCTTCTTGTCTGGATGGTAGCAGCTTTAATTGTGTCATTCGTCGTGTTTAATCGAAGGGATGTATATTAAAAGAGGAAGGAGTATGTACTCTTTCCTCTTTCTTTATTAAGCAGAAACAATATGTTCTTTTATTTCTATAATCGGTTCCTCAAGTTTTGCATTTCTGAAGACAGATCTTATTTTTATTGGGAGAACTTTTACAATTTGTTCTCCTTCCTCCATTGAAATTGCTTTTCCCATTACTAAATCTAATTCAAAAATACAGCTAGGATCCTCGTCCTCTTTTTGAGGGGGATTTAAAAAGACACCGCCATTAACTGACCACGCAGATGTGTGCAGCAGCATGGAATGTATCATATTTTGTTCTTTTTCCGTAAATACTTCATTCGTCTTAACGTTAATATAAATGGATGTTATTATGTGATTCTCCACCTTTTCGTTTTAAATTGTCTTCACCATGAAAGAATCGAATTTTGTAAACATAATAATCAACCTCCTTTTGTACATAAATGATTCGACAAATTTTGTATAATTCCTTCCATTTTAGGGAAAATTATTTAATTTTATGTACCGCTGTTTTACTTAATTTACTTATGAGTGGTGAAGGAGTAAGCTGAAAAGGTGAATAAGCGAAGAAAAAATACCATTTTCGTTATGAAAACATTCATTGCAAAAGATAGGAGTTACAATCATGGAGATTACCATAACAGATGAAGCGGTAGTAAAAATAAAGGAAAAGACAGAAGGAAAGAAAGGCTATTTAAAATTGAAGTATAATACGGATGGATGCGGATGCGCTGTAAACGGTGTAATCGAATTATGGTTCGTTTCGGAAATAGAGGATGGTGATATTGCGATTGAAACCAATGAATGGTCCGTGTATATAGAAAAGGCAAAAACAGTATATTTTGACGAGAAAATGAAAATTCACTTTTCTAAAGATGTCAATAGTTTTCAATTAATAAGCCCGCAGCAAATATTAAATGGGTTCATGAACTTTGTAATAAGGTAACGAATTTCACTTTTGGAAGTTAAAAAAACAGGGTGGGCAATAGTAGTACCATTTCCTAATAATCTTTTTTATGGATAAAAATGAATAAACAAAATAATTAATATTTATTCCGAAAATATGCTATAATACTTTCGCTCGTCAAATAAATACAGTTATTTTTTTACCTGTATAGCTAAAAGAGGAGATAACTATGATTACGACAGAAGTAAAAGCACTTCTTAAAGATAAAATGGCGATTCTTTCGCAAGCCGATAAAACAGATATTTGTCTAGTTGGTCCCATTAAGTTGCCTGTTCAACTAGATGACCAGGTTGTCCATTTTAACTGGTATACTTGGTTAGTATTAGATGGCATTTCCTCTGATAAGGAAGCCATTTTAAATGCTTTGCCATCTTTGAATCTAGCATCCTTACAGCAATCCTCCGTTTTAGTATACGGGGATTTCGAACATGATGAACATGCTTTAATTAGAATGCATAGCATTTGCCATACAGGTGATATTTTTGGAAGCAAACGCTGTGATTGTGGATATCAATTACGTCAATCGATGAGAATGATTGTAGAAAATAAATCCGGAGCAATTTTCTATCTTGCTAACCATGAAGGAAGAGGGATTGGCTTATTTTCAAAATCGTTCGCCTATCTGCTTCAACAGGAAGGCTTAGATACAGTGGAAGCAAATCAAGCGTTGGGATTTGCCGATGATATACGCAGTTACGAAGATCCTATCAGGGTTTTACAACATTTACGCTCGAAGCCTGTTACGTTGATAACCAATAATCCGAAGAAACTAACTGCACTTAAGCAACATGGATTATCGGCAGAAGATCACGTTCCGCTATGGGGAGATGTATCTGATTTTAATAAACGGTATCTTGAAACGAAGGTAAATAAATCAGGACATATTCCAGCAAAAAAATTAAGCGGCACAAGTATTTAAAGTTTAAAGTGTTCCATCCGTATACTTAGGATTGGAGCACTTTTTTATATTTTATCGGAATTAGGATAATGAACTGAGAGCAGGTAATTCCGTCTGTATGGGGTATTACTTTGAAAAATAGTAGAATGCCGTGAAATTGGATAGGAACGGCCCGAATATAGATAAGTGCACGAAATGTCCGCACAAAAATAATGATCACTTTATCCGTAAAAATATCCCCTTAGAAAAAAATATAAAAAAACACTTGAAAAACATATAGAAGGCATGTATAATAAAAAAGTCGACAAGAGGTTGTCGAAAAATAATTGAAACCTTTTGCGGGTGTAGTTTAGTGGTAAAACTACAGCCTTCCAAGCTGTTGTCGTGGGTTCGATTCCCATCACCCGCTCCATACATAACATTAGAACCAACGCAGTATTTCGTTTTCCAGAAGAACGGGATATTGCGTTTTTATATTTTAAACTTAAGTGTAAGAAAATGAAATCTAGAATCGAGGTGATGATAATGGACTTTACAAAGTTTAAAAAGGAACTTATTCAATATAGTAAATCGATTGGAATCGACAAAATTGGCTTTACAACTGCAGATCCTTTTACTGAAATGAAAAACAGGCTGATTAAACAACAGGAGCTGCAATACCAATCAGGATTTGAGGAGAAGGACATTGAAAAAAGAACGAATCCTTCCCTGATTTTCGATAAACCTCAATCCATCATTTCGATTGCGCTCGCTTACCCTTCAAAAATGAAGGATGCACCTAAAGGAAAAGCGGGAGAAAGACGGGGAATTTTTGCAAAAGCTTCCTGGGGAGAAGACTATCACCACATTTTAAGAAGGAAACTTACTGAACTAGAAGCTTTCATCATGGATTATTATCCTGAAGCAAGATGCAAATCCATGGTGGATACTGGGGAACTAGTAGACCGAGCCGTTGCCCAGCGAGCCGGTATTGGTTGGAGCGGGAAAAACTGTTCCATTATCACACCGGAATTTGGATCTTATGTATATTTAGGTGAAATGATTACCAATATTCCTTTTGAACCGGACGCACCAATGGAAGATCAGTGCGGAACCTGCACGAAATGCCTAGATGCATGTCCAACAGGAGCTTTAGTACAAGGCGGACAATTGAATGCTCAGCGCTGTATTGCTTTTTTAACACAGACAAAGGGTTTTCTTGCAGAAGAATTTCGCGTAAAACTAGGAAATCGTTTATATGGCTGTGATACATGTCAAAGTGTATGCCCGAAAAACAAGGGGATAGATTTTCATTTCCATGAAGAAATGGAGCCTGATCCGAATCTAGCAAAGCCGGAATTAACCCCACTTCTATCTATCAGTAACCGCGAATTCAATGAAAGCTTTGGAAAAATGTCCGGATCCTGGAGAGGTAAAAAGCCAATTCAGCGAAATGCATTAGTAGCACTTGCTCATTTTAAAGAAACGTCTGCTGTACCAGAAATTATTACAGTATTAAAAAATGACCCTAGACCGGTATTGCGCGGAACAGCTGCATGGGCTTTAGGAAAAATCGGCGGAGAAGAGGCGAAGAATGCACTTCTCACAGCGAAAGAAAAAGAATCAGATGAAGAGGTATTAAAAGAAGTAGAGAAAGGCCTATCGAAATTGGGATAGGCCTTTTTTTAATGATTAGATTTCAAATGGTCTTTAGAAAGCATCAAAAGACCAACAAGAGGAAGAATCCGAGCGCCAATGGCCTTTATAAGTGTTCCAAAGACCAACACGAGGAAAAATCCGAGCCCAAATAGCCTTTAGAAGGTTGGTCGCTTATAAAAGTTTGTTTTGTTTTCCCTTATACTTTCATATGTTTGTATTGAGGCTGTTTTCGAATAGATTGTTAAAATCCAAAAGCCGATATTAACCTGTTGCTTTACGTCATTTGTTTTATAAATCCTAAGTAAACTGGTTTTCGGGGCCTCTTTTCATAAACTAAGGTGGGCAACCAAGTTTAAGAAAAGAGGCCTAGAAGGAGGGAGTTTTCATGAAATCTCAGCTTCAAAAACAATTAGAATCACGTTTAGAGCAATTAGTGAATAAACTTGGCGACGATGAAAAAATAAATAGAAAAAAAGACCTGATGGCAAAGCGCAATGCAGAAATTGTAAAAGTGCAGGCAAGAGCAAAGGTTAAGAATAAAATAGAAGAAGATAATCAAACATTCCTTCATTACCAGATACACTTAAAATATTTAATCAAACAGAAAGAGAAAATGTATATTGAGGAAGAAATCGAAAATCGCAAAGCAACCTTTTATCAAGAACAATTATACAATGATCAAGAAATCGTCCCCGAATTTCATGTTCCAAATGACCAACCGCCATCTTTAATAAATGATGCAAATGACGATCGAAAAAGTTACAACTATGACCGTTTAAAAGCAGTTCAGTATGCGGAAAGATGGTGGAATAGCTACAATCCGAAATATCGAAAATTTACCGATGATTGCACTAATTTTATCTCTCAATGCTTGCATGAAGGCGGAGCACCGATGAGAGGCTACCCTAATAGGGGGCAGGGCTGGTGGATGCAAAATAATAATTACAGTTATAGCTGGGCAACTGCTCACTCTTTAATGCAGTATTTAAGTACTTCAAAAACTGGTTTACGTGCAAAACAGGTTAGCTCCCCGCAAGAATTAAATTTAGGCGACGTCATTTGCCTTGATTTTCAAGGAGATGGCCGTTTTGATCATAATACCATCGTAACGGGGAAGGATGCTTATGGAATGCCGCTTGTTAACGCCCACACGTATAACAGCCGTAATCGGTATTGGGCATATGAAGATTCTTCCGCTTATACCCCAAATATTAAATATAAATTTTTTACGATTGTGGATAACTAATGGTGAATAGAGAGCATGAAAAGTACAAAAGTAAATATGCTATAATGGGAAAGGGAAATAAAGCTGTTTTCGTATAGATTGTTAAAATCCAAAAGCCGATTTTAACTTGTTGCATTTCGTATATATTTAAAATCCTAAGTTTGACCCAGTTTCAGGGCATCTTTACTTTAAAAGATATTCATTTTTACCTTAAATTGGGTGGATTCTACGAAAGCAACAAAGTTTTAGAAAAGAGCCTTAAATAAAGATAGAGGTGACCATTCTTGGCAATTCATGTCGTATTATATCAACCAGAAATTCCAGCAAACACCGGCAATATTGCACGCACATGTGCTGCAACCGATACAAAGCTGCATTTAATCCGCCCGCTTGGATTTTCAACCGATGATAAAATGTTAAAAAGAGCAGGGCTAGATTATTGGCATGCGGTAAATATAACTTATTATGACTCTTTAGATGAATTTTTCTCCAAAAACCAAAATGGTGAATTTTATTATATCGAAACATACGGAGAAAAACCTCATTCATCCTTTGATTTTAGCGATGTGGATAAAGAGCATTACTTTATGTTTGGAAAAGAAACGACAGGACTTCCGAAAGATTTAATGGAAAAAAATAAAGATCATTTTTTAAGAATACCAATGAATGATAATGTCCGCTCCCTGAACCTTTCCAATACAGCAGCGATTCTAGTATACGAAGCATTAAGACAACAAGGCTATCCGAACTTAAAATAAAAAAAATCTTCCGACGGGAAGATTTTTTTTATTCGGGAAATTATTTATTCACACCTGGCTTATCTTCATATCCTGCAGTAAAGATGGCAGCTAGAAATGCAACGCAGCCAAGCAAAATGATTAGTGTTTTCATGAATATGTACGCCTCCTTTGCCCCATGTACATGTACTTTCTGTTATTATAGCCCAATTTAAATAAAATGTGAATGCTCTTTCATTTCAATTCTAACAATTGTTTGACAATCTTTCCTGTAACGTTATCACTATATTTCCATAATATATATATCATTATTCTTGTCTGATTCATTCATGTTCACTTCGCTAAAAGCATAAAGTATATAAATCGTCTCTTAACAAGTGACAAGGGGAGGTCTATATGGATATTTTAAAACGACTTTCACATTACCGTGAAGAGGAAGAGAAGTTATATTGGGAAGGGACATTTGCTGATTATTTGGAGTTGTTGAAGGAAAGACCATGGATTGCTCAGTCGGCTCATTCCCGTGTTTACAATATGATAAATGATGCTGGGGTTGGAGAAGTAAATGGAAAGAAAAAATATGAGTTTTTCAGCCGTCAATTATTCGGTTTAGAGGAAGCATTAGAAAAACTAGTTGAAGAATATTTTCATCCCGCAGCAAGACGTTTAGATGTGCGAAAGCGGGTTTTGCTATTAATGGGGCCGGTCAGCGGTGGTAAATCCACATTAGTAACGATGTTGAAAAGAGGTCTTGAAGCCTATTCGCGTACAGATAAAGGGGCAGTATATGCCATTAAAGGCTGCCCAATGCATGAGGATCCACTGCATTTAATTCCAAGTCATTTAAGACAGGACTTCTATGAAGAATACGGAATTAGGGTAGAAGGAAATCTATCTCCGCTTAATTTGATGAGGCTTGAACAGGAATATGGTGGACGAATCGAAGATGTTATGATTCAACGTATCTTCTTCTCCGAGGATCGCCGTGTTGGAATTGGAACATTCAGCCCATCAGATCCTAAATCTCAAGATATTGCGGATTTAACAGGAAGTATAGATTTTTCCACTATTGCAGAATATGGTTCCGAATCTGATCCGCGCGCCTACCGCTTTGATGGGGAATTAAATAAAGCAAACCGCGGTTTAATGGAATTTCAAGAGATGCTAAAATGTGATGAGAAGTTTTTATGGCATCTATTATCCTTAACACAAGAGGGCAATTTTAAAGCGGGAAGATTTGCTTTAATCAGTGCAGACGAATTAATCGTTGCCCACACAAATGAAACGGAATATCGCTCCTTTATCGCCAATAAGAAAAATGAAGCTTTACATTCTCGGATAATCGTTATGCCTGTTCCGTATAATTTAAAAGTTTCCCAAGAAGAAAAAATTTACGAAAAGATGATTAATGAAAGTGATGTGGCAGATGTTCATATTGCTCCACATACGTTAAAAGTGGCTGCGATGTTTACAATCCTAACTCGTTTAAAAGAGCCAAAGCGCGGCGACATTGATCTTTTAAAGAAAATGAGATTATATGATGGTGAAAATGTCGAAGGATTTAACTCAGCAGATGTAGAGGAGCTGAAAAAAGAATATCCGGAAGAAGGAATGAGCGGCATTGATCCGCGTTATGTCATTAACAGGATTTCCTCCACGATTATTCGCAAGGAAATACAATCCATCAATGCGCTTGATGTTCTCCGCTCTTTAAAAGAAGGTTTGGATCAGCATCCATCTATTACCTCTGAATTGAAGGAGAAATATTTAAACTATATCTCACTAGCGCGCAAGGAATATGATGAATTAGCGAAGAAGGAAGTGCAAAAAGCCTTTGTGTACTCTTATGAAGAATCGGCCAAAACACTTATGGATAATTATTTAGACAATGTCGAGGCATATTGCAATAAAGTAAAACTTCGTGATCCATTAACAGGAGAAGAAATTAATCCGGATGAAAAATTAATGAGATCCATTGAAGAGCAAATTGGCATCTCCGAAAATGCGAAAAAAGCATTCAGGGAAGAAATATTAATCAGAATTTCTGCCTATGCAAGAAAAGGAAAACGGTTTGACTATAATTCACATGACCGTCTTCGTGAAGCAATCCAGAAGAAGCTATTTGCTGACTTAAAAGACGTTGTAAAAATTACTACATCCACCAAAACACCGGATGAAACTCAGTTGAAGAAAATTAATGAAGTAGTAGCCCGTCTCATTGATGAACATGGCTATAATTCTACTTCTGCTAATGATCTGCTTCGTTATGTGGGAAGTTTGTTAAATAGATAATTAGAAAAGCGAAAAGCGCCTTGTTCATTCACTAGTCGATAGGGGCCGGAGCTAGACAGCATAAAAAAGGTAGGAGTTATTCCTACCTTTATCTTTTCTTTAAAAAATAAGCTTGTCCAACATTAGGCACGAGTACATTTCTCGCAATTATTTGTAAATAAATATAAATTTCTGCATAGGATAGAGTATCAATATTTATCTTTTTGGTGATTTTGGTAACCAGAATATTGTATGTCAAAAACGATTCGTTTGTGACACTTTTTTTGAAAAAATTTTATAGGAGGGGAGTATTTCAAATGTCTGAATCAGAACATCAACAATTTGTGATTTCAAGTGAAGATTGGTCCCTCCATCGAAAAGGGCATGATGATCAAAAACGTCATCAGGAAAAGGTCCAGGAAGCAATTCGCAATAATTTGCCTGATCTCATAACAGAAGAAAGCATCATCATGTCAGATGGCCGTGATGTGGTCAAGATTCCAATTCGTTCATTAGATGAATATAAAATACGTTATAACTATGACAAAAACAAACATGTCGGCCAGGGGGACGGCGACAGCAAAGTGGGAGATGTAGTAGCCCGTGATGGTAATCCGCAAAAAGGGCCAGGAAAAGGCCAAGGTGCCGGGGATCAGCCAGGAGAGGATTACTATGAGGCAGAAGTATCCCTAATGGAATTAGAGGAGGCTTTATTTAAACAGCTGGAGCTTCCGAATCTGCAAAGAAAAGAACAAGATTTTAACACCGTTGAAGATATCGAATTTAATGATATTCGAAAGACAGGTCTGATGGGAAATATTGACAAGAAAAGAACAATGATGTCCGCTTTTAAACGGAACGCCATCAACGGGAAACCGAGCTTTCACCCAATTGTTCCGGAGGACTTAAAGTTCCGGACGTGGAATGAAATTGAAAAGCCAGAATCCAAAGCTGTGGTTCTTGCCATGATGGATACAAGCGGAAGTATGGGAGTCTGGGAAAAATATATCGCAAGAAGCTTTTTCTTCTGGATGACACGTTTCTTAAGAACAAAATACCAATCCGTTGACATTGAATTTATTGCCCATCATACAGAAGCTAAAGTTGTATCAGAGGAAGACTTCTTCTCAAAAGGAGAAAGCGGCGGAACGATTTGTTCATCTGCCTACCGAAAAGCACTTGGATTAATTGAAGAAAAATATGATCCAGCCAGATTCAATATTTACCCATTCCACTTTTCAGACGGTGATAACCTAACTTCCGATAACGCACGATGTGTCAAGCTGGTGGAAGAATTAATGAAGGTTTCAAATATGTTTGGATATGGTGAGGTCAATCAATACAACCGGCATTCCACTCTCATGTCAGCCTATAAAAACGTGAAAGATGAAAAATTTCGTTATTATATTTTAAAGCAAAAATCCGATGTCTTTTTTGCGATGAGAAGCTTTTTTCAGAAGGAAGAGGAAAAAGCATATAGTTAGTTGGGCGGGTTAAATTAAATAGTGAATTAATGATAGGGAATAAATAAATCGTTTTGATTTTGGAATAAAATGTTAATGTAATATGAATAATAAAATAATAGCAATGTCCTATGATGAGGAGAAGTAATTAAATTTAGCTTGAGTTAGGGTGGTTGAGAACCTAGCAAGAAGAAATTTATTGAATGGACCTCGAAGGAATAAGGTGAAATCTATCTAAGTGGTGGGCTGCATCTTATAGCAGATAGAGTATGTCAGTACTTGATAATGAATGGTGTAATATATTTATTATTACACAATTTAGGTAGCAACACGGAAATGATCTCCGTCCTATTAATTAGGGCGGGGATTTATTTTTTCTAATAAAAATATTAAAGAGAAAACACGGTTGAATTACAACACCAATATAATAGGTTTATCATGATTGCAGATCAACAAGCCTTAACGGACAATGCAAGAAATCCCGAAAAAATTAGAGAGTGTTGAAGTATTGAAAAAGGGAAGGATAGTTGGGTCGGAGCAGAATGGAATGATTTACCTTTATAGGGGGACAAAAGACCAAGAGGAGGGAAAAACGAAGTCGAGATGTCCTTTATAAGGGTTCAAAAGACCAAGAGGAGGGAAAAACGAAGTCGAGTTGTCCTTTATAAGGGTTCAAAAGACCAAGAGGAAGGAAAAACGGAAGCGAGATGTCCTTTATAAAGGTTCAAAAGACCAAGAGGAAGGAAAAGCGGGAGCGAGATGTCCTTTATAAGGATTCAAAAGACCAAGAGGAAGGAAAAACGAAGCCGAAGTGTCCTTACAGGGGTACAATGACTTTCCTTTTTTCCGAATGATGATACTTAAAACGGTGAGAATATAGGTTTATAGTTTTTGGGCATATGCCGTTACACAACAATAAAAGTGTACATATTTTATAGATATTAACCCAAGAGGAGAGATGTCTTTCATGTATGCTTATGGAAACTACGATTTACCTCAATATCCGTCTATTTATTATCCATATGTGCAGCTAAATGAAAATGAACTCTACAGACAACAACAATTATCACAATTATTTCAGCTGCCGCAATGGACTCAACTTCAACGCAGAGTTAATCAGCTTGAAAGGCAAAATGATCAACAAGAAAGAGAAATTGACCAGCTTAGACGACGTTTACAGAGAGTAAACCAGCGACTTCGTACAGTCGAAAGAAGACTAAATATTCATATCACTCCTTTTGAAGGAGAATATTAAAAAAGTAGAAAACCGAGCGAATAGTAGCTCGGTTTTTAATAAAACTTCTCCAATCATTTATGTAAAAGGAAATGATCAGGGAAGTTTTTTTATTGCTTGCCTTAATTTATTTCCGCCTATTTTTTCTTAAATAAGCGCCATACTAATAGTATTCCTCCTCTTTAACCTCAACACTGAAGATTTAAATTCTAATATTATATAATTATTCCTATATTTGAATACTAATAAAATTTCACCATATTATAAAAAATACTTTTTAGAAAGTTATCTTTATTGTAAGATTAATTATGTTTTCTTATATTTAATTCTTAAATTAGAATACAAATTTTAGAAAGCGTTTACATCTATTACCTTTTATTAGAATAGCTTTACAATGCCACATAACGAACTTAGAAAGGACATGATAGGATGGCTGTACCGAAGGAAAAAGTAACTTATTCTACGCCAACAGAACAAGAAGCGCACAAATTAAAGCGAGGATTAAAATCCCGCCATTTAACAATGATCTCAATTGGTGGAGCTATTGGCACCGGTTTATTTCTTGGGAGCGGGGCTGCAATACATACTGCAGGTCCTGGGGGAGCACTCCTAGCTTATGCTCTAGTAGGTGCAATGGTGTTTTTTGTCATGACGAGCTTAGGAGAAATGGCAGCTTTTATGCCGACAAGTGGTGCATTCAGTACGTATGGAACAAAATTTATTGACCCAGCATTTGGATTTGCCTTAGGTTGGACCTACTGGTTTAACTGGGCTATGACTATTGCCGCTGAATTAACGGCATCCACTATGATTATGAAGTTTTGGTTTCCAAATAGTCCATCTCTATTATGGAGTTTATCGTTTTTACTGCTAATCTTTCTATTAAACTATTTATCTGTTAAAGGATATGGTGAAGGAGAATATTGGTTTTCGTTTATTAAAGTTTCAGCAGTTGTCATTTTTATCATTGTGGGTGTTTTGATGATATTTGGGATTATGGGCGGAGAAGTGATTGGTTTTAAAAATTTTACCGTTGATAAAGCCCCATTCCCAGGCGGATTCCTTGGTGTTTTTATTGTATTTATTGCCGCTGGTTTTTCCTTTCAAGGAACAGAAATTGTTGGAGTCGCGGCAGGCGAAAGTGAAGATCCAGCAAAAAATGTACCAAAAGCGATTAAGAGTGTTTTCTGGAGAATTCTCCTATTTTATATATTAGCTATTTTTGTAATCGGTCTCATTATTCCTTATACGAACTCTAACCTAGCAAGTGAAGATGTTATGGTGAGTCCGTTCACACTTGTATTCAAAAAAGCTGGCCTTGCTTTTGCAGCCTCTCTAATGAATGCCGTCATATTAACAGCCGTTTTATCAGCGGGGAATTCCAGTCTTTATGCTTCTACCAGAATGCTGTATTCCATGGCAAAAGAGGGACAGGCACCGCGTATTTTTGCAAAATTGAATAAACGGGGAGTCCCGGTGGCAGCCGTCATATTGACATGCATTGTTGGAATGCTTGCCTTTTTATCATCTATCTTCGGTGACGGAATTGTTTATTTATGGTTAATGAATTCAATCGGAATCACAGGCTTTATTTTCTGGCTCGGTATTTCCATTAGCCACTATCGATTCCGTAAAGCCTTTCTTGCTCAAGGGCATTCACTGGACAAGCTTCCTTACCGTGCAAAATGGTATCCATTCGGACCTATTTTTGCCATTATCATTGGACTAATTGTCATTTTAGCTCAAGACTACCAAGCTTTTCTTTCTGATAAAATTGACTGGGGCAGTGTAATAGCGGCCTATATGGGTATACCTCTATTTCTTTGCCTGTGGTTTGGCTTTAAATTTATAAAGAAAACGAAAGTCGTTCCTTTAGAAGAATGCGAGATTATTTTTGATTACGAAAAAAAATATGATTAGAGAAAAGATATAAAAACCATCAGTAAATAATGTTGAATAACAATTTACTTTTTTAATTAACTATCTGTTGAATTCCGCTTCAGGCAACCACCTTTCCGCGGGAGGCCCAGTGCTTAGGTTTATCTTTGAACACAGAGTCTTACGCTTCAATCAATATTAACAAAGAGCTTTAATCAAGGAAGCTATTCCCCCTGGAATAGCTTCCTTTTTTCTATTCATTAGATAAACTGCTAATGCATTTATAAATCAATTGTCATTGCAGATAAAATCGGCATTAAACATCCAAATAAACCGAAGAATGGCGAACCGTTTGTGATGACAACCATGGACGAACTATGCGAAGAGAAAAATAAGAAATTGGACCTGTGAATTTCATATTCCTATTATTATTTTGGAAAATTTGACCTATTCTCATAACTATTGTTATAAGGTATAGTATTAAACCATAAGTAATGAAATCTTACCAAAAGTTCGCCAGAAACCTAATAAAAGAATACTCCCCTATACTCATGAATCGGAGTGTGAGGTATGATAAGCCGGATTGAAAACTTTAGATTCAAAACAAGGACGATGCTGGAGTCTACTCATCATCTTTGGAAAGAATGGATCCGTAAACATCCGTGGATTTTGCGTATTTATGCTATTTTCTCTTGGGCTTGCTTGATTGTCTTCGTTCTCAGTTTAATTTTCATGAAAGACTCACGAAAAATATTCGTTCAGTTTTTTTGGTCGTTTTATGTGATTTTACAATTTTGGCTTTTATGTCGCAGTAAAACGTTGTCATGGAAACAGTATACATATTTCTTTCTTGCTGGAGCATGGCTGATCGTGCCGCTGAATTCCATTTTAGTAGGTTCGATTACCGCGCTTTTCGGCGGGAAGGCAACAGATGTATGGAGCCAAGCTATTTTAACACCCATTGCGGAGGAAGTGTTGAAATTGATCCCGCTTGGTGTCTATCTTTTTTTGTCACGCCGTGCTTCATCCTTAAGTTTATCAGACTATGCCCTTATTGGAGCTGCATCGGGAGCCGGTTTTCAATTTTTAGAGGAAACAACCCGACGTTTAATATCTGGAGATCATTATGGAGTTTCCTTTCTCTCTGGAAAAGTGCTTCATTGGGATTTGTTTACATTGTTTCCTGGGTATTTTGAGGAAAGTCTTTTGCCCGATAAAATGACCGCTGGGCATTCATTACTCACGGCAATGATTGCATTGGGAATCGGGTTTGCAGTGAGGTATCAAAATCGATTTAAGCGTTATACCTATATCTTTCCCATGTTCCTTATGGTTTGGTCTATTTTTGATCATGCCATTTGGAATGCTGACTATCACGTTCCGAAATGGCTAGATGGGATACATCATTTGTTCGGAGGCGGCTATGCCTCAAAACCACTATTTTTACTGATGCTCGTCGTTGCTTTACTTATCGATTATTGGCAATTAAACCAATTGAAGAATCATATTCCGAAACTTGAAGGCGAAAAAAACATTAATCCTGTAATGGAATTATGGAACTTGGCTAAATCTCTCATAAAGGATCGACAGCGGTTTGGTTCTTTGCTCTACTTCTACAGAGAACGAAGGGAACTTGGTTTTACATTCATACATGGGAGTGCTGAAGCGAAGAGTCGTTTGCCGGTGTTAATGGCCAATGTTCAAAAGTATCATCAAGCGTTAACACTAATTGCAGCAGCACTTTTGTTTGTCCTTGTCCTCGTCCAATGGGAAAATTCATATGGTGGTCCAGTAGCTTGTTTTGCCTGTCTGTTTGATAATCTACAAAATTGGTGGGATGGCTTGTCCGGATGGGAGAAGGGAATCATTATTGCCGGAGCATTTACCTTATCAGTGCCTTTTCTTGGAGTCTGGTCGGCTATCGGCGCTGTTTCAGCCGGGGTCGGATTTGCAGCCAGCGGGCATCAAACGGCAGATATGATACGGAATCCTAAAAAATTGCTTACGCCGGAATATGCAGCTGCAGCTGTCTTTACTATCGGGTTTAGTCGTTTACCATTTGGAAAAATTGCTGCAGCAAGAGTTTTGAAAACGACAAAAGGATTTACAAGACATGAATTTACGACTACTGGTGGTCTAACTTATCGTACCATTCATGGAAGTCAAGGTGAACTGCGGTCTGTTTTCGCAAAAATTGAAAAGCGTCATATTAAAAAAGGGACCGATACTAATAATGCGTCCAGAGAATATGTAAGAAATCTTGGGAAACAGACAGATGATGCCGGTCATGGAATAGGAAAAACCTTGGAGGTCTTGGAAGCATCAACTCAGGAAATATCTTCCCACAAAACCTGTCCATTAACAGAGGGAGGTTCAGACAATTTGAAACTATGATTGCAGATGAAGTGAAAGCAGGGAAAACTGTTTTTGTTCGTGTCGTACCCAAATACACTGTCGGTTCCACAAGACCATTTGAGGTTCTATATCAAATAAGGATCGATGGAGAAACGATCACGAGGATTTTTCCAAACCCTTAAATCAGAATGATTAGTTTTAGGAGACGATATAAGATAAACTAAATTTATACTGAAACGGGAGATGAAAGGAAATGGAGTCTAGTTATATATTAAAAATGGATCCGTCTGATCAGCAACAAAAAGAAAGTGACCAATCATTTATCGGTGGCCATCCTTGTATTCCTGCTTCTATGGAAATTCCAATTTGCCAACTATGCGGTGCAGAGCAAACCTTCTTTTTTCAAGTAGCATTTCCTGAAAGCCATAGATGGCATGATCTATCAATGGCAGTATTTTCATGCACTTCTTGTGCACATGAAGAATACCTTATCCCGGAAATGTTACAAGATTCCCTGCATGGTGTAGACATCCCAAAAGGCTTTTTGGAAACTTATCAGCGTAATTTTAAAATCATTATGTTTGAAACCAAAGACAGCATTTTGCGAAAGGATTACAAAGAAAAGGTCCAATTTAAACGCTGGAATCTTGCACCTGTTTCTGAAACTGCTATCAATGAAAATAGAATAGGCGGACAACCGAACTGGTTACTGGAAGATGAAACTCCAGCTTCTTACAATTCAACTGTCTCAATGTTTTTTTTAATGCAACTTATGGAGGAATTTAAATTCGATATCGTACCTGATGCTCCTCCGCAAACTGTAATTAGCTTAAGAGGGAAACCAGAGCCTTCGAAACATCGTTATTATGAACTTTTCCTTGCCAACCAGTTATATTTTTTTGGAACGAATAACCGTTCAGAACCGCTCGTTTATATTCTTACACAGGTATAAAGTCAAGTTCTATAAAATGGTAAAAATATATAAGCGTATATATGTAGATTACGAGCTGGTAAAAGCATCAATAACACTTCAAAATCCCAATATTACAGCCATCATCAATGAAATAGAAATTTTTAGACTGTATTGGAAAAAAGCAATCTGTTGCAAAAGCTGGTGATGGGAAAAGGGGTTAGGAAAGTGTAGGTGCTCGATTGTTCATTTAAACGTTATTAAATTATAATCGGGGTTATCAAATGTTAAAGTATGCAATAATTGAGGGCTGTTTTGCAATAGGGTTAATTTTATCCGGATGTGGACAGCATATTAGTCAATCCTCAGATAGTAAAAGCAAACTCTCGTAATAATAAATCCTCTTACTAGGCATATGAATATAAAAGTGATTTCATAATGATCACTTACGGGGCTCAGGTTTTTTTTAAGCTATTACTGGGGTCAATTTTGTTATGCTATTTTTTGGGTTTTTTACTTTATCTATTTTCATTGGAGTTTTAGTACATTTCTTCACAAGCAAAATTACTATCTTCTATTTTATTAGAATTAAATATTGGGAAAATCATTTTGCTTGAAAATATACAGATTAAAGATTGTTCCATAAATATGATATAATGTAATTAGATGGTAATCGCAAGGGGGGTGTCTATATGGATACAATATTAATTAATGTTGGAATGAGTATTCTGATTGGCATGATCTTTATCATTTGTGGATTAATCTTACTTTATAAGCCCCCAAAGGATATTAATGGACTATATGGCTATCGAACTAAACGGTCCATGAAAAACATGACTCTTTGGCAAGAAGGAAATAAATACAGTGCCAAGCTATTAATTAAATATGGTATTTCAATAATGTTTTTGGGGATTATTATAAGTTTTATTATTACAAAAGTTGAGTATGCTCTTCTTATAATCATTTGCCTGATGATATTAGCATCAATCATTTTGATACTAACTGTGGAAAAGAGACTAAAACAACTAGAGAACATATCTTAATTATAAACTCTCTCTTCATTATATTCACTTGAATTAAGAAATAAACTAACGGAAGAAATCAAAGAATATTTAGTATCAAAGAGTGACCGTGAATCTATAGAAGAACTCGCAGATATCTTGGAGATAATTCATTCCTTGGCAAAAATGCATAATAAATCTTTTGAAGATATTGAGAATGTAAGACGTAAGAAATTCATTGAACGTGGCGGTTTTGATAAGAGGTATTTTTTAGTAAGTACAACCACACCCTCATAAATTTAATCAAGTTGGTTCATGTAGTTTAAAAGAACTCTGTTTTCGTGAAAATTGTAGCTATTTAGATAAATGAGGTAAAATAGAATTACTGTTACTTTACTGAACTATCGGGAGTTTAATTGCCATTGTAGAAGTATTTTCAGAAATGGTGGAGTCTCTTCTCATTATCTATTATTTTTACATTTGGAGGCAAAAATAAATGGGTCATACATTAGGACTTCAGTTATTTGATAGCTTAAAGCCGGAGTTAACATCGTTCTGTTATAGAATGTTAGGATCGATCGATGACGCAGACGATGCCGTTCAAGAAACCTTTATTCGTGTCTGGGAAAATTGGAACTCATTCAGGCAGGAGTCCTCTTACAAAACGTGGGTTTATCGCATTGCATCAAACTTATGCCTGGACAAGCTAAGACAAGCGAAACGCCGCACTCGTCCCGTTGACTTTTCCGATGCCGCTACATCTATTATCGCACCCAGCGAAACGTTACCTGACTCATCCTGGGTCTGGCCAGCTCCCGCCGTTTCGGAAAATCCGGAAGATATCCTCATTCGCAAAGAAACGCTTCAACTATGTTTTATAACACTCTTGCAAACCTTGCCTCCACGTCAACGTGCTGTTCTCCTTTTGAAAGACGTATTCGAATGGTCCTCTAAGCAGATTGCAGAAACGTTAAGAATGTCGCCGGCAGCCGTTAACAGCGCCTTGCAAAGGGCTAGAGAGACGATGGATCGTTCGAAACATCGTTCTGAAGAATATAGCTTGATGGATCTCGAGCCTGATCAAGAATTGCTCTCACGGTATGTGGAAGCGTTTGAACAATTTGATATCCATGCACTGGTCGCCTTGTTTCATGAAGAAGGCCATATGTCTATGCCACCTTTCCCAATGTGGGTGTGCGGCAAGGACAATTTGTTCCAGTTTTTCACGCTTATGCGCTGGCATTGCGAAGGATCGCGTTTTTTGCCAACTACGGTGAATGGCGGTTATCCCGCTCTCGCTCAATATATTCCGAGCAACGACAAATCCTGCTTGGTCCCCTGGGGCATTCACGTCATTGTCATGAAAGACAAGAAGATCTTCCACATCCAAAATTTCATTAACGCAAAATTATTTTCCAGATTTGGGCTACCTGAACAATTAGACCGATGAATTTTGCAATCGAATTTCGTCTAAATAAATGAGAATAAAAAAACAATAATCGATTGAGATCATTGTAAAAGGAGGATTTTCATGGATAATAATCTGAATCAAACTTTCGAAATTGCAATTACGCGCGTATTCGATGCCCCTCGCGAACTCTTATTTAAAGTATGGACAGAGCCCGAGCATTTCGCGAAATGGTGGGGACCAAAGAGGTTCACCCTCGAAGTCGTTAAAATGGACGCTCGATCAGGTGGCGAGTTTTTAGGTATTCAAACGTCTCTTGACGGAAAAGAGGTTATGTGGGGAAAATTTGCATACCAAGAGGTTGTTGAACCTGATAAAGTGACTTATATCCGATCCTTTTCTGATGAGCAAGGCAATACGGTCCGAGCTCCTTTTAGCTTGAGCTGGCCTCTTGAAATTATGAATATCATAACGCTAGAAGATGACGAAGGTAAAACTGTTTTAAAATTGAAGGGTTTCCCTGTGAACGCTTCCGCTGAGGAACAAGAAAACTACAAACGTATGGCTCCAAAGCTTCAACAAGATCTTGAGGGTACTTTCGATCAACTTGCCAACTATCTTGTCTCCCTGAATTAGAATGCGATAAAAAACTTAATCACTTTGAATATTACGTTTCAGGTGAGAATTTTGTTCAATAAAATAGGAGCAGTCTAGGATTTTATTTTTATCGTCCATGGCTGCTGCTGTTTCGTTTTTCGCATTAGTCTAATACCTATTTTTTGGGTTTGACGGATTGTATATCGAAAAACTGCACGGATACACATGCAGTCTAATGGGTTTCCGCCATCACAATACCCGTCATGTCATTGAAACTCCATGATTCAAAAGCCTCCATATGAATACTTTTCCAAACCTTAGCGTATCCATTTATGAAGGTATTGCATAGCAGCTAATATTGGTATCGAAAATTTTTTTTAGAAAAATAGTTGACACCCTCGCTACTCGGTGTTACGATATACTTGTAATAAGCAATACTTAATAGCTTCAAGCTATTAAGTAAAAATTTACCTCGGTACTAAGTTATACTGAATATAAGTCATGCAAAATAGAGGTGGCTCTGAACATGGAAAAATAGCCGTAAATATAGGTATTAAACTATTTTTAAGAAAAATAGTTGACATCTCTCACTACTGAGTGATACAATGCACTTGTAATAAGTAATACTTAATAGCATGACTCCCCAAAAACTATCGAGTAAAAATTTTTACCTCGGTACTAAGTTATACTGAATATAAGTCAGACAGAATAGAGGTGATTCTGAACATGGAAAATTTAACTGAAATGCTGAAGGGTTCGCTGGAAGGCTGTGTACTGGAAATTATCAGCCGCCATGAAACATATGGCTACGAGATTACCCGCCGCCTGAACGAACTTGGGTTTACCGAAGTCGTGGAGGGGACGGTCTACACGATCCTCGTGCGATTAGAAAAGAAAAAACTGGTGAGCATACAAAAAAAACCGTCGGATATGGGGCCACCCCGCAAGTTTTACACACTTAATGAGGCTGGCCGCAAGGAGCTTGAATTGTTTTGGAAAAAATGGGATTTTGTATCGTCGAAAATCAATGTCTTAAAGTCAACCTAGCTTCATAAGATATTCTGTCCGATATTTTTGGAGTGTCTTATTCAGCTTTATAAAATAGGAGGAAAAATAACATGATGGAAATGTTCAAAAAAATGATTGGTGATAAAAAAGAATACAAGATGATGATGGCACGGGTAGAAGCTTTACCTGAGGACTACCAGTATGTATTTAAGAAAATTCAAAACTACATGTGGAAATTCACAGCGGGCAACGGAATGGATATGTTGCAAATACAGTATGAATTAATCGATTTATTCGAAGCCGGTGCAGCGGAAGGCAGAGAAGTGCTGGAAATCACTGGGGACGACGTAGCATCCTTTGCCGACGAATTAGTGGCAAACGCTAAAACCTATGTTGCCAAGTATCGTGAAGATTTGAATGAGAGTATCTTGAATCGCTTGGGAAAAAAATAAACTGATTAAATAATGCTGACTGAATAGCTGGTTACTAATATGAATTGCCACCTTTGTTATTCAGTTATATTTTTTACTCGGTAATAAGTGGTACAGATTACCAGTGATGCTAAGTAGAAGAGGATAGGCATTCTAGCTCCGAAAGGCGCTTATTATAAGGAGGAAAAAAGGATGAGCAATGCAGCGATTTCTGTAAAAGGATTAAAAAAATCTTTTAAAGACAAGGAAGTCTTAAAAGGGGTAAATTTTGAGGTGCAGCGTGGCGAAATTTTCGCTCTGCTGGGCTCAAATGGAGCGGGCAAGACGACAACGGTCAATATCCTCTCTACACTTATGAAGCCTGATGGCGGTGAAGTAGGTATTTGCGGGTTTGACGTCCAGCGTCAACCGGATCAGGTTCGCCAGAACATCAGCCTGACAGGGCAGTTCGCAGCTATAGACGGAATGCACACTGGGAGGGAAAACCTGATGATGATCGCCAAGTTGCGGGGAGTTTCTAATCCCGCACAAGTCGCCGACAATCTGCTTACAAGATTCAGTCTGACCGATGCGGCCAACCGCAGGGCGGACCAATATTCCGGCGGGATGAAGCGCCGGCTTGACATCGCCATGAGCCTGATCGGGACGCCAGCAATCATTTTTCTCGACGAACCGACGACAGGGCTTGACCCCGAAGCGCGGATTGAAGTCTGGGATACCGTTAAGGAGCTTGCCAACGGAGGCACGACCATCTTGTTGACAACCCAGTACCTGGAGGAAGCCGAACAACTGGCGGACCGCATCGCCATCCTGCATGGCGGAAAAATCATCACGACCGGTACCCTTACCGAACTCAAAGAGATGTTCCCGCCAGCGAAAGTGGAATACATTGAGAAGCAGCCGACTTTGGAGGAAATTTTCCTAGCGATCATCGGCAAAAAGGAGGAAATGTAAATGAAAAGCAAAACAGGTGTATTACTAGGTCGATTAATGCGCAACATCATGCGTAGCCCAGATACGATTATCACGGTGGCGATTACGCCGATTATGATGATGCTGCTGTTTGTCTTCGTGTTTGGCGGTGCCATAAAGACAGGGACAGATAACTATGTCAATTATTTATTGCCGGGAATCTTGCTGATGGCTATCGCATCCGGTGTTGCTTACACTTCCCTGCGGCTGTTTACGGATATAAAAAGCGGTTTGATGGCGCGTTTCATTACCATGCCCATTAAGCGCTCGTCGGTATTGTGGGCTCACGTCTTGACTTCACTTGTTTCCAATGCACTTACTATTGTGGTGGTTTTCCTGGTTGCACTCTTGATTGGCTTCCGTTCCAACGCTGATATTCTGCATTGGCTTGCAGTAGCTGGGATACTTGGGCTATTTACGCTGGCACTGACATGGCTGGCGGTCATTCCCGGATTGACAGCGAAGTCTATGGAAGGGGCGACAGCCTACTCGTACCCGCTGATTTTCCTGCCGTTTATCAGTTCGGCCTTTGTTCCCACCGAATCCATGCCTAAAATTGTCCGTGTGTTCGCTGAGAACCAGCCTGTAACTTCGATCGTGAATACGATTCGTGCTCTCTTGTATGATGGGTCTGTTGGCAACGGTATCTGGATCGCGCTTGCCTGGTGCGTCGGCATCATGATCATCGCTTACTTCTTTGCAAGTAAACAATTTAAACGCCAGTTAGGGTAAGTTCACCATTTAGGATTAGTCACATCAATAACGCCGCTGTGGTCATTTTATGTAGTATTTTAGATCTATATAAAAAAATTAGGGTGTTGATCAAACAGATCTGCACCCTAATTTATTATTTGGACTTATATAAGTAAAGGAGAAGTTTAGCTAAAGAAGGAATTTTTATGGTAATAAAGAATATAACAACAGTGGTTTGGTGCAAATTTTGTTTAAGTCCGCTAACTTTGATACTTCTTATTCAAACGGGTGCAGGCATTAAAGTTTCAGCTGCCAATACGGTGGCTTTTTCTTCTTCAGCTACCGGGAAGATTTGTTTAATAAATGATTAGAAAATTAGAAATAATAGAAAGGATGTTATTATTGGAAGTAAGACAAATGGCAACTGCATTCTTAATTCATCAAAACAATATGTTAATGATGAAGAAAGAAAAGAGTAAAATCTTCATTTTGAATTTTGGGGTGGTATTGGAGGTCATATGGAATCTACTGAACTTAATTCTCCAATGGAAGCAAGTTACAGAGAAATCGAAGAAGAGACAGGATTTAAAAAAGAAGAAATTAAGAACTTTAGGCTTAAATACATACTGCTTGAGAAAAATAGCGGAGAAATACGTCAACAATATGTCTACTTTGGAGAAACAGAGCATATTAACTTTACTCCTTCTGAAGAAGGAGAATTATTTTGGATTCCTAAGAATGAATTATTAGGCTTATATACCTCAAAAATTATCAAATTAACCCTTAAGCACTATTAGAGTAATAAAAGCATATGTAAGCAAAACCCCTTCCATTGGATTGAAGGGGTTATTATATTTTATTTTTTCTCGTTAATAACGAATAGAACATAAAATATAATAACCCCTTCCATTGGATTGAAGGGGTTATTATATTTTATTTTTTCTCGTTAATAACGAATAGAACACCTGTGAGAATTAAGATAGAGCCTATCCAAAACGTTACTCCTATGCTTTCTCCTAAAATAAGCCACCCAAGTAAGGCTCCAACTACGGGTTGAAAGAAGAAAAATAATCCTCCACTTGAGGCATTAAGCATTTGTAACCCACGATTCCAAAGTAAAAATCCACCTGCCGTTGAGACAATACCCAAATACAAGAGTCCACCCCAAATGGTTGGATGAGTCAGTTGTGAGATATTCATTTCATCGTGTAACCGCGGCAATACAAAAGGAGTCAGCACAATTAAAGCTACCAAGATAGAATAGGTGGTCACCACAATTTGTGAATAATTACTGGGCAAAAGCTTTACAAGTACAGACATGAGTGCCCATGTTAAAGCAGCAATAAGTAGGGAAATACCACCGAGTGAACTGGACATATTCACATCACTAATTCCAACAATCAGTATTACTCCAATTGTTGCTAAACCAACGGAGATTCCCTTTTTTAATGTCATCCGTTCTTTAAGGATGAAGCCGGCAAAAATCACCATAAATGCTGGTGTTGATGAAGTGATAATTGCTCCCATTTGTGCTGTGGAAAGCATAGTGCCAGTTTCCTGAGCAACAATTGAAATGGCATTGCCTATGATTCCAATTGCTATGATTATGATGACATAACGTTTTTCAATCCGCCATTTTTGTCTTGTTATCAAGCCGATCACGAGAAGTGTGACAATCGCCACTAAATAACGCAACCACACAAGTTCCAGCGGAGGTATGACAGCTACCACAACTTTAACAACAACGTACATACCGCCCCAAATGCTTGAAGCTAAAATTAAATATAATGAACCTAATAAGGTGTTTTTCATTTTTTGTACCCTCCGTTTTGAAATTAGGTCGACATTTGCCCCTAACGGAGAGATGTAGTCACGCCTTCACTCCACTAAGAGCAGAAGTGTGCTACTGGTACATCATTTTCAAATAACGGAGTCCAATACAATATTATCCCTCCTTGTACGTTTCATTTTTTAACTACAATTACATATATTTTATTATAGCAAATACGGTGTTATAAGGGTTTATTAATATATGATAGTAGATGGTAAAAAAGTAACGAGGAGTTTTAGTTAATAATCAAACTTTTATATAAAAGTATCATTCTTCTTTCAAAAAATAAAAGTTAATCTATACAACTGTATTTTAATCGCATGTCAGTCTATAAAAACGTCAAAGACGATAAATTTCGCTATTCTTTTATGCAATGAGAAGCTTTTCCTAGAAGGAAGAAGAGAAGGTGTAAAGCAAACTGCGTTTTGCATGTAATGTTATTGTTTCGCTTTTGTCCACGATTCACAAATAAATCTTGCGTCCGATGTTAACCATTGAATGGCTGCAGGCTTCTCAAAAAGTCTATTGTGTTCTAAAAATATTCGTTTCGCATATGGAAGACGCATTTCTCTTATGGACTGATTCACGAGATTTAATATATTTTTTTCCGCTTGTGTTAATTCGTTAGATCTGCCTGTCACTGCTTCTTCCTGCATGATTTTAAAAATTTGCTTTGCATTGTTGTTTAATAATTGATAATTCTTATATTCATTAAGATATTTCCATTCTTTTTGAATTAAGGAGCGAACCTTTGAATAATTGTTTTCATTCGAATAATGATTAATTAAATTTATGGTAGTTTCGATTCTCACTAACAGATCCCCTTTGTCCCGAATCATTTCATATAAGTAAATATACCTAAATTTTCAGGTGGTTGGAATAAGAAAAAAGAACTATAAAAAGGTGATAATCTGTAAAACTGAAAAAATCTAGCCGATGGCTAGATTTCCCAGGTAGAAAGTTTCCTATAAAAGGAGGGATTAATCTTTTATAAAGTTTATTCTAGCTGATAAATGTTAAGAACAGATAAAAATTATAAAACGAATTTATAAATAGTTGATGACATTTTTATTACTTGGACCATTCTTTTTCTTGTTTGAAGAAAGAATTCATCAGAAAGAGATTTTTAAGTAACAAATTTTCCCTTCTGCTAATTAGCCCCTTTTGTTTTAATAAGGAATACTGCATTATTCCTTTGCCTAATGCAATAAAGGAAAAGATGGTAAATGTTATAAAGATACAAGCGAATATTGGCACCCACGGACAGTTATTTATATCATTAAAGGTGTTGGATAAAAATGTCGGCCAGGCAATCGAAGTATTTTCAATCTTATAAAACGCTATATGTGTCCCAGGAATACCGCCAATTTGAGTTAATTTTTGGGCAACGAAAATATTGAAAAACCCTAATTGTCCAAGTAAAAATAACATGTTTCCCATATGCAGAATAAAATAGGAAAGCCATTGTGAAAAACAACCTGGTACATAATACCATCTCCACAGACCGAAAGTCCTTGTGCCAGATACAATGCCAGCATCGTAATATGCTGTTTGCTGTATTTCCTTTACTGATTTATGTACAAATTCAGCTGCTTTTCCAACCTCTAAAAGGATAATTACACTAATTGTCCAAATAGGTCGCTGCTGAGAAAAGATAAAAAATGGGATCGTTGTCAGTAATACAACGAAGAAAAATACGGGTATTCTAGAAAATAAATAATTCCATCCTTCTAGTATTCTTCTTAAAATTGGTATATGCGCTGATAATATTCCGAATGGAAGAGCCAACAGAATGGTAATAATAGATATTACCCCAATCTCAATGATGGTAGTCCTTGTTCCTAGAATTAATGCACTGTACATATCTCTTCCAGCTGCATCGGACCCCAGTAGATATCGTCCCGATGGTGGGTAAGGCGGGAGAATAAAGTCTAAATTTCCACCTTTGCCTAAAATATAAGATTTTGGGGCTAGTTGACTATCAATCTTTGGCAAATGCGGTCCAAAAATAAAAACAAAAGCAATAATGCTGCATCCTATAATACCAATCCATAATAGAGGAACTTTTCTCATGATTGCTCATCCTTTCGAATTGGAATAAGAAAATGTCTGATAATTTGATTAGCCCATTGAGCCAGCAACAGAATGACCATGAACCCCAAACTAAAGCCAATTACGGTTGGTGTTTCAATTGGAAGAATTGTATCGTTGGAGGCAATCATGTCTTTTACCTTAATCGCTTCCATAAGCCTTGTTCCCATTCCGCGATATAATGTCATATACTCCACTAAAACCATAGAAGATAGTAATGTTAAAATGATAGGCATAAAATGGATAAGAATTTTAGACCAGCAATTTCGTAAGACATGCTTCCAGAGAATGATCCATTCCGGTACTCCTTTTGCTTTAGCCGTAAGAATATAATCATGGCCATCTTCTTCTTTCAATGCTTGAGTAGTATAACTGGCTATTACGGCTGCCGGATACATGGATAAGAATATAATAGGTAAAAAGATATTATACCAATGGGCATACCCATATAGTTGAAGATGCGGAAAAATACGATTGATGGTCATGGAAAAAATTAATTCTATAATGATGATGACAAAGAAATCCGGAATAGAT
This sequence comes from Margalitia sp. FSL K6-0131, assembly GCF_038008735.1. Classification (NCBI taxonomy): domain Bacteria; kingdom Bacillati; phylum Bacillota; class Bacilli; order Caryophanales; family Bacillaceae; genus Heyndrickxia; species Margalitia sp. FSL K6-0131. Next base: position 4,046,791 of record NZ_JBBOZS010000001.1, on the reverse strand, counting down.
TGTCCTAACCAGGTTGTCCCTTCACCAAAGACTTTCCACAAACCGCCGTTACGACGATAATCAAATACCCCTTTTAAAATTCCAATTAGAAAACTGAAAATCAAAGCTGGAACTAAAATCGCAATACTTCTTATTCCGTAATGCATCAGTTCCCATTCAACCGGCTGTTGATCTATTGCCTTTCCTAAACTCTTATTTTCTTTTACTTCCGAAATAAAATGAGTGATATTATCCTTATAACCTGACCATGTAAAATGGTAGGACATCACATCTGTGACATCGACGCGTTTTACTTCAATTTCCCTTGGCAGTAAAATAATCAAAACTAGAACAACCATCATTACTATCCAAAGAAATAGACTGCTTGATAAACGAAGAAGTAATTTCATGAAGGACTCCTTTCTAAAACAAAGTGAGAGTTAAATTATATCACAAAATAGGGATAATTTTCATATTTTTTAGATAAAAGGTTCTATTCAATTATTTTTCGTAAGTATTTATTATGCAGATGCGACAATACAATTAGGCATAAAATTCCTCCTAAAAATGCTAAAGACATATCCCATTCGGAATCCCACACATCCCCTTGGGTGCCAAGAAAATCCTTAGCCGATCTTCCTAATATCTCAGCTCCCAGCCATTCCATGATTTCATATAAAGCTGAAAGTGCTAGTATAAAGGATAATGTGATAATAATGAGCCATTTTGATGGTCGAAGGCATGACTTTCGTATTAAAATTTCTCTAATGATAATTGCAAAAAAGCCTTTTGCAAAATGGCCAAATCGATCATATTCATTCCTTTGTGTATGAAATTTCTCTTTGAGCCAATTAAATAAAGGAACATCATCATACGTATAATGGCCACCAATAAACATTAGAATCATCAAAATTGTAACGATCAAATAAGAGAGAGTCGTAAAGCGAAATTTCCGATATGTTACAAGTAATAGTAATATGATAAGAACCGCTGGAGAAACCTCTAAAACCCAAGTTAAATAATCCGCTGCTTTTATGGAAGACCAAATAAAAACACAAATAATAATCAAAAGTAAAAGTAAATGAATCCATTTAGATTGTTTAGACATGAAGATATCCTCCTTTTTATGAAATAGTTTTTCCAATATAGTTGAAAAGATAAATAAGAAAAGCGCAAGCCGATAGACTGCTTACGCTAGACAAGATTAAACATGTTAAATTATTTAGATGTTGAAAAATTTTATACTTAACTATCCTTAAAAAAGTATGGATTTGAAAAATTTTAAAAATTATAATTGAATTCAAGATAATTGGAAATATTCTTTAATGGGAGTAAATCAATGAGAAAATTAATAATAGGTATGTGGCACAGTGTAAATGTGGAGGAATGGAATCAACTAAATATGGGGATGATCAACGGTTTGGAAGCATCTCAATATGAAAAAGAAGAGGATTGGAATAAATTAAGAGATTTTTGTAATGAAAATAATATAAGCTATGGCATTCATTCGCCTATTTATGGAAATAAAAAAATGAATTTACCGGAAATTACTTCTAGTGATGCAGAAAAAAGGAGAGAGGCGGAAAAGTGGATAGAAAGGGAAGTGGAATTAGCTTCGAAATTTGGTGCAGACTATATCCTGTTTCATTATCCTTTTCCATCCATTACACCAAGACAGGTTGATTATGAATATTGGCCAAGGAAAGTTGACTTTCCGACCCTTAAGTGGAATGAATTATCGAGAGAAGAGTTTCTGAATCTAAGTCATCATATATTTAAAAGATTAATGGATATCCAGGAAAAATATAAACAAAAAATTGTTCTGGAATACGATTTTTTTGGAGAATATGAAGAGGAATATCTTCAAATAATTGAAATGTATAAAGATATTCAAATCGTCATAGACACTCAAAGATTAGATGTACATAAACGTGCCTTTCCAGGGTTCGATCCCTATCCATTTTTGCGGAAAGCAGCACCATATGTCTATTTGGTTCATCATAGTACCACCCTTTACAGTGAACATTCTAAGCGACATGTTCCAGTAATACGAGAAAGTATAGATGATCCGCAATATGGGGATGCACATCAATACTTAGTTTATCTTTCGAAGTACAATCAAACATTTCATCTTCACTTCGAGCACAATCCGACTCTGGTAACAGAAGATCAATTGAAAGAATGCTATGAATTGGCTAGACAGGTGATGTTCCAAAGAAATAGTTAGGTTAAAGAAAAAAATCCCTCACTTCCGCATGTAAAAAGAGAGGGATTTTTATAATGTTGTATAAATAAGGATTATATTTGCGAATTTGATACAAGCGGATTCAATATTTTCGGATCATTTAGCAGTTCAGTAAGTGCTAATTGTAACGTTCCCTTCGTCATAGCTTTTTCTTTGAAGCTTAGATCATATTTCAACATATTTTTTACAATTTCAGATCGCAATCCTGTAAGAACTGTTTGACATCCCATCATAGAAATGCCATCAATAATCTGAATTAGCTTTTGAATAATTACCGATTCCATTTGTGCAACACCGGAAAGATCAATGATTAAGAATTGAATATGGGTGTCTCCGATGTGATCAATGACTTTATTCCCAATCGTTTCAATCCTTTTTGAATCGATAGCACCAATTAATGGAAGAATGCAAATCGCTTCTGTTATCGGGATAATAGGTACAGATAAATTTTCCACTATTTTCATTTGGGACGAAAGGAGTTCATCTTTGTATTTTGAATAGCTAATGAAGAAGTGGTTTAAAAATTGATCAACCATCGCATTAATATTTTTCTCCATCGAAAAAAAGTCCTCATGGTTAGTCTTATCAATCGTCATGTTTGTATAGTTAAATAGAAATTCCCAAAGTGTTCGGCGAATAGCTTGCACCCACTCTAATTTAAACGCTAAAGTTAAAGAATGCTTGGCCCACGCAATTCCTTCATTTTTGGCAAACTGAATTAATTCATGCTCTCGATTATCCACTATGAATAAGGTAAGCTTGTGAGCATTTTCTATTAGATTAATATTTCCGACTGCCTGTATTTCGGCTATTTTATCTTTAACATTGATGGCCTCACATAATAATTGCTCTTCGAAACTTTGTCTGTTTGTGATGAAAAAATCTCTAATCGAAGTATCTTTTGCACATTCAAGTTTCAATCTGGAAACGCTCCGCTTCGTTATTATATTTTGTATGGGTAAAGTAACTTTAAAGCTAGTCCCGATATTTTCCTCACTATCTACACTGATTTTTCCGCCATGTTGATATACAACAGAAAAAACTTGTGTCAGCCCCATTCCAGTTCCATTTTCCTTTGTAGAATAGAAAGGAGTGCCCAATAATGACAGTTTTTCTTTTGGTATTCCGATTCCAGTGTCACTTATAATAACTGTCGCTTCGTCTTGTGAAGCGAAGTGGGTTATTTTTATGGTGCCAGTTTCAGTAATCGATTCAATGGCATTTTTTATAAGATTGAAGAATACTTTTTTTAATTGATTCTTTCTCCCTGAAATAGGAATATCTGCATTTTGAAAATCGGTAATGATATTAATTTTATATACTTTATCCTGAAATAAGTTTAAGATCGTTTCCAGTTCAACGGCTAAATGAATAGGCTGAAATTCCTCATCTTCAAGATCCGGCTTGGAAACTTGTAATAAATTATTCAAAGTAATTAAGGCATTGTCTAATTCTGACTGTGCGATTTCTATGTATTCTTGTTTTGAATCTTGCTCTAAGAGCTGCAAAAAGCCCTTCACTGCAGTCAAGGGGTTCCGAACTTCATGTGCAATGCCTGCGGCAATTTGGCCAACAGATGCTAATTGACTTAAATGAGCTTCTTCATTTAAGCCATTTTGCCTAGGATGACTTTCCTTCATGCCATACCACTCCTAAAAAAGTATTACAATAGTTTTGAATTATGTAAAAGGTCTTTATTCGAGTAATTTTACTAAATTAAACCAATTTGGTAAATGGATTAGTGTAAAAATTATGAATAACATGACTTTGTTCCTGCAAGTAAAAAAGGAGACAAAATTTATAAATTGTCCCCATTTTATTGAAACATTTGAATAAAATACTTTGCATTTTTGGATAAATATCTATCTTTTTGCCAAATAATAGCTGCCTCAGTTGTGATTGTGGAATCACAGATTTCGAGCACTTTTATATGATCAGACGGAAAGGAAAGAAGAGCATCCCTTGGAATAATCGTTGCTCCGATTCCAGCGGAAACAAGGGATAAAATCATTGAAACATCCGGACATTCACAGACAATTTTCGGTTCAAATCCGTGCCGTCTGCATTCATTTACTACTAGTTCAAATTGCCCAGAACCTTGAATGCGATGGAGCAGCAGCAGCGGCAGATCTTTTAGATCCAACATACTGATTTCGTTTTTAGAAGGCTGTATGTTCATAAATTCGTTTGGAAGAACCGCTACATATGGATCCTTGGATAAGCGAATAAAAGAGAAATCGTTAAGGTCCATTGGAAGCCGAGTAATACCAACTTCTATTTCTCTATTTTTTAAAAGCTCACCAATGACAAAGGTGTCCCCTTCCCTAAGTTGTAGGGTGACTAATGGATATTTTTGGAGATATTCTTTCATTTTTTGGGGCAAGTGGGCAAAGCATGACTTTACGGATCCTATCGATAAGACTCCCCGAAGTCCCTCATTTGATTCACGTACCTCATCTATTGTTTCTTCTAATTGTTTTAGTAAATTTTGTGCGTGCTTATACAGTACCTCGCCAGGTTGTGTGAGCTCTAACTTTCTGCCATTTCTTGCGAATAGTGTAACCCCTAATTCTTCTTCCAAAAGCTTTAGCTGATGACTGAGCGGAGGTTGTGCCATGTGTAGTTTTTTTGCCGCACGGGTTATTTGTCCCTCTTGGACAATAGTGGAAAAATAGCGCAATTGCTTAATATCCATCTTATCTCCTCCCCAAATTATTTTTTGCATACTTTTTTTATATATAAAACAAATATTTTAAATATTTTAAATATAATTTAACATATGATACATTTCGGTTGTAAGGGTTTTCAAAAATGATTTTTTCAATTTAACCAACTTTTGAGGAGTGGAGGAATATGAATCGTTACGAAGAAGCAAAACAAAAATTGCGAGGATCGATAGCCCCAATAATAACCCCATTCAACGAAGATTTTTCGATTGATTATCCGACCTTTGAAAAACTGATTCACTGGCATATAGAAAGTGGAACACATGGGATTTCCGTTACTGGAACAACGGGGGAACCAAGCTCATTAACGGTAGAAGAGCGTGTAAAAGTCATGGAGACTGCGGCAAAAGCAATAAATGGCAGGGTTCCTTTCGTTCCCGGAACAGGCTCCACCAATCATCAAGAAACCTTATACCTCACGAAAAAGGCTCAGGAACTCGGGGCAGACGCGGCACTTGTCATCGTGCCATATTACAATAAACCTTCACAACATGCCTTATACAAACATTTCAAAGCAGTAGCTGACTCAGTGGATATCCCAATTATTGTGTATAACATTCCAGGAAGAACGGCAACCAATTTACATGTCGATACATTGGCAAGACTAGCGAAGGATTGTCCTAATATCATTGGTGTGAAGGAATCCAATAAAGACTTTGAACATGTGAATCGTGTATTGCTTAAATGCGGAAGAGATTTTCTGCTTTATTCCGGTATTGAATTGTTATGCTTTCCAATGCTTGCGATTGGTGGAGCTGGCCATATTAGTGCAACAGCTAACATTACACCAGACAAAGTAGCGGAAATTTATAACGCTTGGGCAGAAGGGGATGTGAAACGAGCTCAGGAACTCCATTATGAACTAATGGAATTAAATGACGTGCTTTTTAAAGATACGAATCCTGCTCCATTAAAGGCTGCATTAGGAATGATGGGGAAAATCAAACCGGTTTTGCGCTTGCCAATGGATTTACCATCAGATGACTTACAAAAAGAAATTCGTTCGGTTTTATCACACTATGTCGAATTACATGATGAGATCGCTTCAAAATAGCAGGAGGGTTTGGAATGGAGAAAATACAAGACGTAAAGCTCTATATCAATGGACAATTTGTGGACGCCCATTCAGGAAAGACATTTGAAAATCTTAATCCGTTTACGAATGAAGTGATAAACAGAGTTGCAGAAGGAGACAAGGAGGATATCGAAGCGGCGGTGGAAGCCGCATACACTGCGTTCAAAGGCGAATGGGGCAATATGAAAGTCAGCGAAAGGCTTAAATATATTCATAGAATTGCAGATTTAATTGATGAACATATCGAAGAAATCGCTCCACTGGAATCACTAGATACAGGGCTTCCCATTAGCCAAACGAAAAACATGGTAGCACGTTCCGCACAAAACTTTCGTTTTTATGCGGAGATGGTTGCGAGTCGTATGGTTGGTGAAGCATACCAAGTGGATGGGGAGTTTTTAAATTATACAATCCGAAAGCCTATTGGTGTTGCTGGATTAATTACTCCTTGGAATGCACCGTTTATGCTTGAAACATGGAAGATTGCCCCCGCTTTGGCAACGGGAAATACAGTTATATTAAAGCCAGGAGAATGGTCGCCGCTGACAGCGAACCGATTAGCGGAAATCATTGATAAGGCAGAGCTTCCAAAAGGTGTGTTCAATGTAGTACACGGATTTGGAGAAACAGCGGGAGCATCATTAGTTGCACATCCGGACGTCAAACTGATCTCTTTTACAGGAGAAACCACAACAGGGTCGGAAATTATTAAAAATGGCGCTGATTCCTTGAAACGTGTTTCGGCTGAATTAGGCGGAAAATCACCGATTATTGTTTTCGAGGACGCAGATTTTGAAAGAGCGCTTGATGCTAGTACATGGGGAATCTTCTCCTTTAATGGGGAAAGATGTACAGCAAACTCAAGACTATTTTTACATGAATCCATCTACGATAAATTCGTTTCTGCCTTAAAGGAACGCATTTCCAATATCGTCATTGGGGATCCGCTACATAAAGATACAGAGGTCGGCCCATTAATTCATGTCGAGCATTTTAACAATGTGAAACGATATTTGGAAATTGCAGTGCAAGAGGGTGCTGAAGTGTATTCCGGTGTAATACCGGAAGAATTTCATAAAGGAAATTTTGTTCCGCCGACATTGCTTTTAAATGTTGAAAATCATATGAGAGTGGCCCAAGAGGAAATCTTCGGACCGGTAATGACTGTTATGAAATTTAAAACAGAAGAGGAAGTCATCGAGCTTGCCAATGATGTAAAATACGGGCTTGCAGGCTATGTATGGACGAAGGATATCATGCGCGGACACAGGGTGGCTCAAGGAATCGACTCTGGAATGATATGGATTAATTCGCAAAATGTTCGGGACCTCCGCATTCCATTTGGCGGAACAAAAGCAAGCGGAATAGGGCGCGAAGGCGGACATTACGCTTTCGATTTTTATACTGAAGTACAGGTTATTCATGTCGCATTAACAGAACATCATATTCCGCAATTTGGGAAACCAAAGGCGTAAATTAGGGTGAACTACATCGTAGCGGTCTTAATAATAAAGGGGGATAAAATATGCCAGCTAAAACAGGAAAAGAATATATCGAACGGTTAAAGAAAGCAAATAACAATGTGTATATACATGGAGAGCGAGTAAGCGATGTAACAGAGCATCCGGCCTTCAAAAATGTAATTCAATCGATGGCTAAATTATATGATCTTCAATATGAAAAGCCAGAGAAAATGCTATATTCGTCTCCAACCACTGGCAATAAGGTTGGGATGACTTTCCTGCAGCCAAAAACGATTGATGATTTAATTGCACGAAGAGAAGCCATCACAGAATGGGCACGAACATCCGGCGGTTTAATGGGTCGTTCCCCGGATTATCTCAATGCCGAAGTAATGGCGATGGGTGTGTCCAATGAATTATTTGCTGAAGCAGACCCAATGTTCGCAGAAAATGCAAAAAAATATTATGAGTATGCCAGAGAGAATGATATTAGCTTAACTCATACATTAATCCATCCTCAGGTGAATCGAGCTAAAGCCCAGCATGAACAGAAGGATGCCAATGTGGCATTGCATCTTGTAGAGAAAAAGAAAGAGGGAATCATTGTCGACGGAATCCGTCTTCTTGCTACACAAGGAGGTATTACGGATGAAATTCTTGTCTTTCCATCCACGGTGAAAAAATCCGGTGAGTTAGATGATCCTTATTCCATCGCATTTGCGATTCCAAACAATACTCCAGGTTTAAAATTCATCAGCCGTGAATCGTTTGATTATGGCAAAAGTGAGTGGGATCATCCACTTTCCTCCAGATTTGAAGAGGGAGATGCAATTGTTTCGTTTGAAAATGTTTTTGTTCCGTGGGAAAGGGTATTTGTTTGCGGTAATTCATCCATCTGTAATCGCACGTTCAGGGAAACAAATGCCGTTGTTCATATGGCTCATCAAGTCCTGGCGAAAAATATTGTCAAAACGGAATTCCTGCTTGGTTTAGCATTAAGTGTAATGGATGCTATTGGAATTGATCAATTCCAGCATGTTCAGGATAAAGGTGCCGAAATAATGATGACCCTTGAAACGATGCGCAGCCACTTATACAGGGCAGAGCATAATGCCAAGCTGGACAAATGGGGGACGATGACACCGGATTATGTTGCTTTAGACACGGCAAGAAACTGGTATCCTCGTGTGTATCCTCGCCTTGTGGAAATTTTACGTGTTTTAGGTGCATCCGGATTAATGGGAATCCCAACCGAAGCAGACTTCCGAAATGAGGACATTGGTGCGATCATTCATCGTGGACTTCAGGGGAAAAATCTCGAAGGCTATGAACGCGTCCAACTGTTCCGATTAGCATGGGATATGACGATGAGCGCCTTTGGAAGCCGTCAAATGCATTATGAATATTATTTCTTCGGTGATCCAATTCGCATGGGGATGGCTTACTTTGATTCTTATGAGAAAGATTCCTATAAAGAGATCATTCGCGAGTTTTTAGGGAAGGTAAACACTAGTAAGCCTAGCTTTGTATGAGGAGGATTGGAGAAATGAATTTTAATATTATTCGTGCCGCCAGAGCCGTTTTCAATGTAACCAATTTAGAGGAGTCCCGAAGGTTTTATATAAATGCACTTGGTTTTGTCGAAACTGCCAGTGATGAAAATCATATTTATTTAAGAGGACTCGAGGAGCATTGCCACCATAGTCTTGTACTGCAAAAGGCGGAAGAACCGAGCGTAGAGGTTATAAGCTATAAGGTTCAATCGGAGGCAGATCTTGATGCATTATCCGCGTTTTTTTCCGAAAAGGGCTCTCAAACGAAATGGATGGAAATAGGTACGCAAAAAGCAATGGGGCGAACTCTGCGTGTTCAAGATATTTCTGGTTTGCCGCTTGAGTTTTTCGCAGAGATGGAGACGGTAGACAGATTGCTGCAGCGCTATGATTTATATAAGGGAGCTCGTGTCCAACGAATTGATCATTTTAACTGTGCTGTGGAAGATGTTGAGAAGGCATATCACTTCTATATCAATGAATTAGGATTTGCCTGCTCTGAATATACTACCTCCAATGATGAACAAATATGGGCTGCATGGCTTCACCGTAAACCAACCGTCCATGATGTTGCCTTTATGAACGGCGTTGGCCCGCGGTTGCATCATGTTGGTTTCTGGCTAAGCGATCCAATGAGTGTCATTAACACATGCGATGTTTTAGCTTCCCTCGGTTACGGTGCAAGCATTGAGCGAGGGCCTGGCCGCCATGGATTATCCAATGCCTTTTTCTTGTATTTACGTGACCCGGACGGTCATCGCATCGAACTGTATAACGGTGATTATTTAACAAGTGATCCAGATTTCAAGCCAATTCGCTGGGATTTGGATGATCCGATGCGCCAAACATTTTGGGGCCATGCCGCACCAGACTGTTGGTTCAATGAAGCTTCCGTTGTGTTGGATGTTCATACAGGAAAAAAAGTCGAAACGAAAGAGCCGAAATTAGAAAAGAAAAAGCCGACGATTATTATTTAATAAGGAGTGACTCTATGCCAAAGGTTACATTTAAATTTCAAGGCTCTCAGCTTTTCCATGATGGGGAAGTAAGGGAAAATACTCTCCATTATAATAGTGAAACCTATGAAATTGGCAAACTTCTATGGGATGCTCCAGTATCAGGAACCATTTATGGCACTTTACTAAATTATAAAGGAGCATTGGAGCAAATGGGGGATTCGGTTCACGATGCCCCCTATAACAAACCGCCGGAAGCTCCCATCCTTTATATAAAGCCTATCAATACCATTACAGGGTATGGGATGCCCATTCCGTTACCGCTAGATTCTAAGGAACTTGAAATAGGAGCTGCTTTGGGAATCGTCATTGGGCGTTCAGCGACACACGTCAGTGAATCAAAAGCATTAGAATATGTGGAAGGCTATACCATTGTGAACGACGTTACTATTCCGCATGAAAGTTTTTATCGTCCCGCAGTCAAACATAAAGCAAGAGACGGATTTTGTCCGGTTGGCCCATGGATTGTCGTTAAGGAAGGAATAAATCCCGATTCTCTTCGTATTAAAGTTTTTATCAACGATGAACTTAAACAAGAGAATACAACTGCAAATTTAATAAGATCTGTCTCAAAATTGATTGCAGAAGTGACGGAATTTATGACTCTGTCAAAAGGGGATGTCTTGCTGGTTGGTGTACCAGAGAATCCGCCGAAAGCCAAGGCTGGAGATCGCGTTCGCATTGAAATTGAAGGAATTGGAAGTTTGGAAAATGTAGTTGTGGATGAAAAGGAATTGGTCGCGGGGGTGAGATTATGAAAAGGGCTCGAGTCGTATACAGCGGGTCCATTCACCACGCTGTTGATCAAGACGGGCGCCTCCTACTCGACAATGGGAAAACCGTCCGGGAAGAGGAGGTTATGTGGCTACCGCCTGTTGAACCTAAAACCGTATTTGCTCTCGGTCTGAATTATGCCGATCATGCTTCTGAACTTTCTTTTCAGACACCGTCGGAACCGCTTGTTTTTCTGAAAGGACCAAACACCTTCATCGGGCATAATGGGCAAACAATAAGACCTGCAGATGCAACCTATATGCATTATGAATGTGAGCTTGCTGTAGTTATAGGAAAAATGGCGAAAAAGGTCAAGGCTGACAATGCCTATGAATACGTCAGCGGCTATACCATTGCAAATGACTATGCCATTCGGGATTATTTAGAGAACTATTACCGACCTAATTTAAGGGTGAAAAATCGCGATACCTGCACACCGATTGGTCCCTGGCTAGTAGATGCAGAAGATGTTGAGGACCCGATGAATTTAACGTTGAAAACGTATGTAAATGGAGAGCTGACACAAGAAGGCAATACAAAGGATATGATTTTTAGCATCCCAGTTTTAATCGAATATTTAAGCAGCTTCATGACATTAAACGCAGACGACATCATTTTAACGGGAACACCAAAAGGATCATTCGATACAGCTGTAGGGGCTGAAGTAATTACCGAAATCGAAGGAATTGGCCGCTTAGTGAACACTATTGTAGATTGAGTGTGGGGAGTGGGATAGGTCCCTCGTCCCTGCTTGTAGGTAGTTCAATAACCTGTCCATAATATGGGGTCAAAAGGCCAAAGTGGTAGGAAAAAGGAAGCGCCAAGTCCTTTATAATCCATAAATAGCCACTTTGCCCGGAATTTCGGAAAGGGAATTAAGAAATAGATAACCGCTAACAAAAAAATGATAGAAAAACCGGATAACTCTAGCGGATCTTGTAGCTAATTCCGCCAAAACGAGCGATAATTCCGCCAAAACAGGAAATAATTCCGCCAAACCAAAAAAGACAAACCTTGTCCCAGAAAGGAAGGGAATCATGCCGCATTTCATTCTTGAATATACCGACAATCTAAAACCAGATGCCAATATTCCGCTGCTGCTTGAAAAAATCAATAATGTTTTAATTTCCTATCAACCTATTTTTCCTATTGGAGGCATCCGGTCAAGAGCAATTGAATTGCAGGATTATAGAGTGGCGGATGGTAAGGAAAATGATGCATTTGTTCATGGAACGTTAAAAATTGGTGCCGGTAGATCCGAAGAGATCAAAAAACAAGTTTGTGATGCATTATTTGCTGTAATAAAAGATCATTTTCAAGATTTGTTTGAAAAGCGTTATCTTGCTCTATCTATGGAACTAATTGAATTCAGTGAAGCGGGAACCTATAAACATAATAATATTCATAATCGATTTAGGAGGTAACGGAACATGAGTGCATTAAAGGAGGCCCACATAATGGATGATCGTACATTTCGCAATGCGATGGGGAAATTTGCAACGGGGGTTACGATTATTACTACTTCAGTGAATAATCAAGTACATGGCATGACTGCAAATGCCTTTATGTCTGTTTCTCTTAACCCAAAGCTTGTTTTAATCTCGATTGGAGAAAAGGCAAATATGAATCAGCGAATTAAGGAATCTGGAAAATTTGGTATTAGTATACTCACAAAAGACCAGCAGGATATGTCCATGTACTTTGCAGGACAATTGAAGGAGCAGCGAATGATTGATTTTGATTGGATGCAGGATATCCCAGTAGTTCCAGGTTCAATCGCGAATATTACTTGCAATGTCCATGCAACACACCAAGCAGGCGATCACACTTTATATATTGGCGAGGTTTTAGACATTGTTGTTAAAGATGGCGATCCACTTACGTTTTTTGAAGGGAAATATAGAAATCTAGTTAATTTGTAAAGGCGTTTTGAAATCAAAAGTCTAAAGACTCTTTATAACATTGTAAATGGATGTATCGAAACTTATTACGAAAGAAGTGATTCGGACTATGAGGGATGAAGAGAAATATGAAAAAATAGCTCAAATGCCGGGCTTTCAACAACTTTTATCGAAAAAAAAGAAATTCATTCTTACATCTACTCTCACCATTTTTATTCTATTTATGGCCCTGCCCGTTTTGACTTCCTATTCAACTATTCTTAATCACTCTATTGTCGGTCCTATTACATGGGCTTGGTTTTGGGCCTTTATGCTATTCGTCATGACCTGGCTCTTCTGTGTCCTCTATACAAAAAAAGCGAATTCATTTGATCGATTAAGTGAAACAATTAAAGAGGGGGCAAATAAAGAATTGGCTGTCAAGGAGGCAAAGGTATGAACTATACAGTCATTAGTCTATTTCTGGTAATCGTTGTTGCTACCCTTGTTATTACCTATTTCGCAGCCAAATTAACCAAAAATACAAATCAATTTTATACAGCCGGAGGGGAATTGAAGGGCTGGCAAAATGGGGTTGCTATTTCCGGTGACTTTATGTCTGCCTCTTCTTTCCTTGGAATTGTAGGTGGAATTGCATTAACTGGATTTGACGGATTATATCTATTGCTAGGTGCATTACTTTCTTACCTGGTTGTTATGTATTTAGTGGCGGAACCTCTTAGAAACTTAGGAAAATACACGTTGGCAGATATGATTACGGCCCGTTTTAAAGCCAATAAAGTACGTGGATTTGCGGCACTTAATACTGTAACCATTTCTGTCTTTTACATGGTCGCTCAATTAGTCGGAGCAGGGGTTCTGATTAAAATGCTCATTGGGATACCTTATGTACCATCCCTAATTATCGTTGGAGTACTCATGACGGTCTACGTTCTGTTTGGAGGGATGACCGCAACAAGCTGGGTACAAATCACAAAAGCATTTTTATTATTAGGCGGTACATTCGTTCTTTTTATTCTTGTTTTAAGCAAATTTCATTTTAATATCATCGATATCTTTGAAAAAGTAAAAAGCGCTACTCCATTTGGAGAAAAATATTTAGAGCCGGGAATTAAAAATAAAAATGGTCTCGACGCCATATCTCTGAACTTTGGATTATTGCTTGGTACAGCAGGTTTGCCACATGTGTTGATACGCTTTTTCACGGTTAAAGATGCGAAGACAGCCCGAAAATCTGTGACTGTTGCTACATGGGTGATTAGCATATTTTATGTTATGGCTATTTTTCTGGGGTTTGGTGCGGCGGCACTAATTGGAACGGATAAAATCATTGCTGAAAATCCCGCCGGTAATATGGCTGCACCAGCATTGGCCCGAATTCTTGGAGGGGATTTCTTATTCGCCTTTATTGCTGCAGTTGCATTTGCGACCATCTTGGCAGTCGTTGCCGGAATTGTATTATCGGGTGCCTCCGCATTTGCACATGACTTTTATAATGGGATCTTGAAGCAAGGCAAAGCAAGTGAGAAGCAGCAATTGAAAGCTGCGCGGATTGCTTCCATTCTCGTACCTGTTATTGCGATTATTATCTCTTTATTTGTACAAAATTTAAATGTTGCCTTTCTTGGATCATTAGCGTTAACCCTTGCTGCCAGTGCTAATCTTCCTGTTATTCTACTAACTATTTACTGGAGAAGATTTAATACCGCAGGGGCGATAACAAGTATGATTGTGGGATTATTTTCAACGATTATTTTCGTTCTCTTAAGTCCAAATGTTTGGGATCCAAGCGGACATGCTATTTTCGTAGGAAAACCAATATTCCCACTTGCCTCACCAGGAATTGTTTCGATTCCTCTTGGATTTATAGGAGGATTCATAGGTACATTACTATCGAAAGAAAAGGATAGAAACTATGAAAAAATCCTTGTCCAATCGAATTTAGGTCAGGATGTTTAGTAAGAAGATTCTTTAGCAATCTTCTTTTTTTTTGGAAATAATTGAATCTTTCCGTTTTTTAAAAGGGATTTTTATTTCGAACGGCGAAGTATAGAGAAAGATAGTCATAAAAGGTTCAGGGGGAATGAGGATGTTAACCATTAAAAAAAGTGATATTGTGGAGGATTTTCATGGCACGAAGGTTCCCGATCCATATCGGTGGCTGGAAGATCCAACCTCACAAGATACGATAGATTGGGGAAAATGGATGTCGGAGCAAGCTGATGCCTATTTTGAACAAATCGGTACACGTGAAAAGGATAGAGAAAGATTAACAGAGCTATTTAATTATCCAAAATATTTCGTTCCGAAAAAAGTAAAGAACCGCCTTTTTTATCAAAAAAATGACGGTCTGCAAAATCAAGCTGTTTTATATATGAAGGAAGGCGAAAAGGAGTCTGTTCTTATTGATCCGAATACGCTAAGTGAAGATGGAACCGTTGCAATGACCAATTACTCCTTCAGCAAGGATGGACATTATATTGCATATGCAACTTCCACTCATGGAAGTGATTGGCAGGAGCTTCATGTAATTGATATTAATAGCGGTGAAAAACTGACTGATCATATCCAACATGTTAAATTTACTGGGATTTCTTGGGCACCTGACACTTCAGGTTTTTATTACAGTCGTTTCCCGGCGCCTGGTTCGGTAAGCAAGGAAGACGAGAGCAACTATAATAAAGTATATTTCCATAAACTAGGGACTGGTCAAAGTGAAGATCAATTAATCCACGAGCAGCCGGAAGAGAAGGAATTAATGTTCAGTGCATTTATAAGTGATGATGAACAATACTTATGCCTCCATGTGAATCTTGGAACAGCAACGGAAAATCGTTTTTACTTGAAAAAGTTAGATTCAAATGATGGTTTTACACGTTTATTAGATAAACAAGATGCGGAGTATTCGTACATCACGAATATCGGCACAACCTTTTATTTTAAAACAAATTTAAAAGCGCCAAATGGCAGAATTATCGCGGTTGATGTGGATAATCCCGATCCGGAAAATTGGACGGAAGTTTTACCGGAACAACAGGATGTAATCGATGTTGTCAAATATGTAAAAGATCGATTTGTGGTTGCAACCCTTCATGATGCCCATCATCAACTTCATGTTTATAAAATGGATGGGACGTATGAAAATGAAATAGCTAATCCAATGATTGGTTCATTAACAAACATAACAGGAAGCAGCGAAGATGATCAAATTTATTTTGGAATGACATCATTTTTAAGTCCAACAACCGTTTATCATTACAATGTTTCTGAAAATCAGCTGGAAACCTTTGCGGAATCCCAATTAGAAATGGACATATCCGCTTATGAAACAAAGCAAATTTTTTATACATCAAAAGACGGCACAAAAGTCCCTATGTTCCTGACTCACCATAAGGAAATCGAACTTAATAGGCAAAACCCTGTGATTTTATACGGTTACGGCGGATTCAATATTAGTATGACTCCATCTTTCAACCCAGCTGTTTTACGTTGGTTGGAAAAAGGCGGTGTCTATGCTGTTGCAAACCTCCGCGGAGGAACCGAGTATGGAGAAGAGTGGCATAAAGCAGGGATGTTGGAAAATAAACAAAATGTCTTTGATGATTTTATTGCGGCTGGTGAGTGGCTAATTAAGAGTGGTTATACAAGCAAGGAAAAACTTTCCATCATGGGTGGTTCAAATGGCGGACTCTTAGTAGCAGCATGTATGGTGCAAAGACCGGATCTGTTTGGCGCAGTGCTTTGCCGTGTACCAGTAATTGATATGCTTCGTTATCATAAGTTCACGATTGGCCGATACTGGATACCGGAGTATGGAAATGCTGAAAATCCGGAACATTTCCCATTTATGTATGCTTATTCTCCACTTCATAATGTGAAAGAAGGGCAAAAATATCCGCCTATATTAATTGCAACAGCGGAAAGTGATGACAGGGTAGTACCTGCCCATGCGAAAAAGTTTGCCGCTACATTGCTGGAGAAAGCAGATAAAGGATCTACCATTCTCCTACGTATCGAATCGAAGGCTGGTCATGGTTTAGGAAAGCCAACATCCAAACTAATTGATGAATGGGTAGACTTTTATGCGTTTTTAGATAAGGAATTACAATAATGGAAGAAAGCCTTGAGTACCGAATAAAGTACTCAAGGCTTTTTTATCGTATAAGAAGTTGTGCTTCACTTTGATTTAGTTGGTCATTGTCTAGTGCAAGCAGCATATCTGCTAGTGGATTCACCTTCTCCATGATTTACCTTGCTGTGTTTCCTTCATCTCGCAAGTGCTACGAAATCCGTATACCAATGGGCAAGGTCAATAAATAAAATATTCCCATTTGGAGAACCTTTACATAGAGAGCAATTATGATGCTGAAAAGAAATAAGGAGAGCTCAGGTGGGGAAAAGATGGGTACTATTTTGCGCATTTATGCAAGAGATATGAAGAATATTATAACAAACTGGGTTGCATTAGTGATTATGTTAGCCCTAATTGTCTTGCCATCCCTGTATGCATGGTTCAACATTAAAGCTTCTTGGAATCCTTATGGAAATACGAGAGGAATTGCCGTTGCAGTTTCCAATCTGGATCAAGGAACCGTTATGAAAGGGAAGCGCATTAATGTAGGCAATGAAGTCGTCCAATCCCTTCACCAAAACAAAAAATTAGGGTGGCAGTTTGTAAGCGAGGATGACGCGCTTGATGGGGTGAAACATGGGAAATACTATGCCAGCATTACAATACCAAAAGATTTTTCCGAGAAAATAACTTCTATTTTAAACGCAAATCCAAAGAAACCTGTCATTGTGTATACAGTAAATGAAAAAATCAATGCTGTTGCTCCGAAAATCACCTCTTCTGGTGCAAGTGGAGTCGTGGATCAAATTAGTAAAAACTTTGTAAAAACTGCCAGTGAAACCATCTTTTCCATATTCCGTGAAATTGGGATTGAATTGGAAAGAGATTTACCTGCAATTGAAAGAGTTAAAGAACTCATTTTTAAAATAGAAGCAGATATTCCGAAAATCAACAGATATGTCAATATAGCTTTAAATGATGCAACAAAAGCTCGCGATATCGTAAGGAATGCTCAGGGAAGTCTTCCGAAAGTGCAAGAAATAACGAAAAATGGAATGGAACTTACTAGCCAACTCTCCAATTTTTTATCTAAGGGTGAAGCTGTTTTAAACAAAATAGAACCTGCTACTAAGGAAAATTTGATTTTGCTTAGTGAAATAGCCAGTACATCTCAAGGAATAGTCTCACATATTCAGAATAATACAGCGTCAAAAGCTGAAATTGAAAAGGCCATCATGAGTTTACAATCCGGTGTGAACATAACCGATACTTTAAATAATACATTAAAACAATTGGATGGTATCAGCGGAAGACAGGAAATGATGCCAATTAGTCAGCAAATCGCAGCTGTAATGAATCAATTTCAACAAGAGATAAATCTTTTAAAGGTAGTCTCAAATGATATTGACAGAGGGCAACAAATCTCTAAAGATGTCATCGATCGTATAAACGGATTATCAAGTACTGCTTCTAATACATTGAATCGATTAGTAACAAATTATGATTCCATTATCGTCCCAAAAGTACAGCATTCCATAGACATTGCTAAGACAAGTGTAAATAATGCAGGTCAAATATTGAATCAAGCAAATAAAGATCTTCCAACTATAAAAAAGCTTTTAAATGATGCTTCCAAAGGAGCTGTAATGGGTATAAACGAAGTTACAAGGCTAAAAAGGGAACTCCCTGGAGCAGAAACACAAATTAAAAAAATTGCAAATCGAATACGTGATTTCGAAAAAAAGGAAAATATTCACGACATTATTCAATTATTGAAGCATGATGTTCAAAAGGAGAGTAATTTTTTTAAGGAACCAGTTTTATTAAAAGAAAGACAGCTGTATCATATTCCTAATTATGGATCTGCCATGTCCCCATTTTTTACGACATTATCTTTATGGGTTGGGGCAATGCTATTAATATCGCTCCTAACTGTAGATGTTGAAGACCTGCATATAAAAAGCTATCAAATATTTTTTGGGCGCTATTTGACATTTTTAACCTTAGGATTATTACAGTCTTTGCTAGTAACGATTGGAGATATTTACTTTCTGCATGCATTTGTTTTGGAAAAACTTTGGTTTATCCTTTTTGGGTTATGGAATAGTGCTGTTTTTATCACAATGGTATATACATTGGTTTCCGTATTTGGTAATATTGGAAAGTCAATTGGAATTGTATTATTAGTTTTACAAATTTCTGGGTCTGGTGGAACTTTTCCTATTCAAGTTACTCCAACCTTTTTTCAAAAATTAAATCCCTTTTTACCCTTTACCTATTCAATTAGCCTGATGAGAGAAGCGGTAGGAGGAATTTTATGGGATATTGTTCAGAAGGATATGTTGATTTTATGCCTTTTTGCGCTATTGTTCTTCCTCATAGGAATTTTTCTAAAACGGCCAATCAACCGAGTTAGCGATAATTTTGTAAAAAAAGCAAAAGAAAGTAAATTAATACACTGAGAAATTATCCTACAAAAATTTAATTTGAATTCGAGGAATAATATACCATGTTAAAAAATTCAAATGTAAATAATGATAAGGCTTCGAAAGATTAATTTTAACTAATCCCTTAATTAAAAAGATTTCCAATTTTTCTTTTTCTAACAAATTTATTGACGATTTAATTGTTAATAAATTATGCTAATTCTATATTAAAATAATTTTTACTATTGAGGGGAGCGAAATTATGGAGGCAACAGTGAATAATCAGCAGGATTCCAATAAATCGCGTAAAAAACACCCACCGGGTCTTTATTTGTTATTCTTAACTGAGATGTGGGAGCGCTTTAGTTATTATGGAATGCGGGCTATCCTAGTCCTTTATTTAACGAAATCGCTTGTTAACGGCGGTTTAGGAATGAATGAAAGTTTTGCCTTAGCACTTTATGGTTTCTTCACAGGAGCTGTATATTTAACACCTTTAATTGGTGGATGGTTATCAGACCGTTTCCTAGGTCAACGCTTGGCAATAACGCTTGGCGGTATTACAATGGCAATTGGAAACCTTGTTTTATTCGGCATCCATAGTGAAGCCGGTGTTTATTTAGGTCTAATTATTCTGATTATTGGGAACGGGTTTTTCAAGCCGAATATCTCTACCATTGTTGGGGAGTTATATGAAAAAGATGATCCAAGACGTGATCCTGCGTTTACAATCTTTTACATGGGGATTAATGTCGGTGCATTCTTTTCACCGCTTATTATTGGTATGATTACAGACAAGCTATTTGCAGTTCATAATAATGGTGTTATTGCCTACGGTTATAAGTATGGTTTCTTGGCGTCTGCAATCGGAATGGTCATCGGTCAAGTTTTATTTAATCTTTTAGGAAATCGTTACCTTGGTGACATTGGTAAAAAACCGGTTGGAAAACCGAAGGAAGCTGCTGGCGGAGAAAAAATAAAAGCGCCATTAACTAAAAAAGAAAAACAAAGAACAGCAGTGGTTGTTATTCTAACTGTATTTGTTATTTTCTTCTGGGCTGGATTTGAACAAGCTGGTGGGGCATTAACTGTTTACACAGATAAATTCGTAAACAGAAATGTATTCGGATTTGGAATTCCAACATCATGGTTCCAATCAGTGAATCCATTATTTATCGTTCTTTTGGCACCTGTTGTTTCTGCATTTTGGATTAAGCTTTCTCATTCAAAACGCGGGGATATGCCTGTACCAACAAAAATGGGACTTGGAATGATCTTGCTAGGTATTGGTTATCTTGTCCTATTATTAGCAATTATGCGTACCGGAAGCAATGAACATGATATTACAGTGAAAGCTAATTTATTGTTCATTGTTGTCACGTATCTATTCCATACAGTAGGGGAACTGTTCCTTTCACCAGTTGGTTTATCCACTGTAAGTAAGATCGCTCCTCTAAAATATGCATCATTATTGATGGGTGTTTGGTTAGCAAGCTCTGGTATTGCAAATATATTAGCAGGTCAATTAGGTAGCTTCACTGAATCATTAGGTTACTTTGAAGTATTTGGCTTAATTGGATGTGTTACGATCGTATTTGGTATTATTTTATTAGGATTTTCCAGAAAACTTGTGAAAATGATGGATTAAGCCGGAGATATATTCTCCGGTTTTTTTTTTAAGTAAAATGGGAAGTTGAATTTTCAGAATCAAATTGACAATTGTGGTTTTAGGTCGTATTCTATAATTAAATATGACGGTAAAATGTATAGACGGAAAAAATACGTCATATTAATGAGTGGGTAAGGAGGAAATATATGATTTTGCATGATATTGAATCTGCCGAAAGAAAATCCATCGAAGATCAGCAGCTTCATGATTTGCAAAAAACGATTGAAAGAGTGTATGAACGTGTTCCATTTTACCGAAATAAGCTTCAAGAAAGTAATGTAAATCCTGATAGCATTCAAACTTTGGATGATATTAAGAAATTGCCTTTCACGACGAAACGTGACCTAAGAGATCATTACCCATTCGGATTATTTGCTTCGGAACAAAAAGATCTTGTCCGTTTGCATGCCTCATCAGGAACTAGTGGAAAACCAACAGTAGTTGGATATACAAAGAAGGATATTAAGGACTGGGCAATCATTGTTGCAAGAGCGATCTCCATTGTCGGTGGCGGACCGGAAGATATTCTGCAAAATGCTTATGGATATGGTTTATTCACGGGCGGGCTGGGGCTTCATTTTGGCGGTGAAGAATTAGGGGTAACGGTTATACCAATATCTGGAGGAAATACAGAACGACAAATTTCCATCCTTGAGGATTTTAAACCTACTATACTTTGTTCTACACCATCCTATGCCTTAAATATAGGAGAAAAGATGCTGGAAATGGGAAAAGACCCGAGGTCAACCACTTTAAAGTACGGTATCTTCGGTGCAGAGCCATGGTCTGAAGAAATGAGAAAGAAATTAGAGGAACTTTTTGATATAAAAGCTTGTGATATATATGGTTTAAGCGAAGTGGTTGGACCCGGAGTCGCAATGGAATGCAGTGTCGGGCAGGACGGTTTACATATAGCAGAAGATCATTTTCTAGTTGAAGTCATAGACCCTATAACATTGGAACCCGTTCAGGAGGGAACAATTGGAGAGCTTGTTTTTACCAGCCTCAAAAAGGAAGCGCTTCCAATTATTCGATATCGAACAGGAGATATAGCATCCATCACCAAAGCCAAATGTATATGTGGAAGAACTACAACACGTATGTCGAGGGTGAAAGGGCGTATTGACGACATGATCATCGTGCGAGGCGTCAATGTTTTTCCATCCGAAATAGAGCACCATCTGATTCAAATGAAAGAATTAGCACCTCATTATCAATTACATCTTCATAGAACATCCTCCTTAGATGAAGTAGAGCTGCATGTTGAAATAACTGGAGAGCTTTATCAAAAAACATCACAGAATCTAAAACACCCAATACTGCAAGCATTAAAAGCCGAAATTCAAGAGAAAATGAAAACCTATTGTTATGTGACCATGAATGTTGTATTGCTGCCACCAAAATGCATTGCACGCTCAGAAGGAAAAGCAGTAAGAATTATCGATCATCGTAAAGAAATAGTAAAAAAATAACACCTTCATAGAGAAAACGGAGAATAGAAAGGGGATCAGATATGAGCACAGTCGATTTTTCTAAATTGACGGAGGAAGAGAAGCTGCAGCAATTTATGGAACGAATTGAAAATGGCGAAAAGATAGAAGCCGACGATTGGATGCCGGATGAATATCGAAAAGTATTAATTAAGCTTATATCTATGCATGGCATCAGTGAAATCATGGGGGCGCTCCCTGAAAAGGAATGGGTTCCAAAGGCACCATCATTACGAAAGAAATTAGGAATTATGGCGAAGGTACAAGATGAAATGGGGCATGGACAGCTCCTTCTCAGGGTTGTGGAGGACCTTCTTGAACCATTGGGAAAAAACAGGGAAGACATCATGGAGGATCTCTTAACTGGAGATTTAAAATTTCATAATGTGTTTCATATGGAAGCTCCAACCTGGGCAGATGCAGGTATTATCGCATGGCTTGTTGACGGAGCCGCAATTATGACACAAACCAATATGCTACAAGCATCATACGGTCCATATTCCCGTGCACTGCATCGTATTTGTGCAGAGGAAGTATTTCATGCCCAACATGGTGAATCCATTATCATGGCATTAGCGGAAGGGTCAGAACAGCAAAGAGCGATGCTGCAAGAGGCGATCAATCGCTGGTGGCAATCCTTACTGATGTTTTTTGGACCAGCAAGTGCTGAGACTACCGGTTCCTCTAAGCAGGATATCACGATCAAATATAAAATACGGACGAAAACAAATGAGCAGCTGCGCCAAGATTTCTTTACAAAATACGTACCACGAGTATTAGCGCTGGGATTTAAGATCCCGGACGATACGATGCATTTTGATGAAGAAAAGGGGAAATGGGTCTATCAGGAGCCGGATTGGTCTGAATTCAAAAAAATAATTGCAGGTCATGGCCCAAAATCACAATCAAGATTACAGCTAAGAAGAATGGCTTTTGAAAATAGCCGCTGGGTCCGTGAAGCCTTAGGAGCGAAGAGTGACGCAATGTAGGGAAAGGAAACTAGCGGACAGAGGAACCGTTATTGTATTGAAAATCAGTGTTTTTAACATGAATTTAAGCAAATAACGGAATGTATGTCCTCTAACTCCATAAAAGTGAAGTTTTTTAGCAAAATAGCGGAACCAGAGTCCGCATAAATGTACACAAGTTAGGCAATCGGACAGGAGAACCGTTATCTGTGACAAAATGGCTAAAATCACAAGTTAAGCGGACAGAGGATCCGTTATTGTATTGGAAATCAGTGTTTTTAACATGAATTTAAGCAAATAACGGAATGTATGTCCTCCAACTCCATAAAAGTGAGGTTTTTCAGCAAAATAGCGGAACCAGAGTCCGCATAAATGTACAAATCCCGATGGAAGGATGAGGTTTTTGCAGAACGAACAATTTTACCATGTGTTTGAAGTATTCAGTAAACGAAATCATAAATCAGATTTCCAGCATCAATTCAGTTTACTTGCTCCGAATCATGAAATGGCATTAGTAATGGCTCAGGAAAATTTCATGAGGCGGGAGCCTGTGGTAGATATATGGGTTGTGAAACGTTCTGATATTACAAAGCTACAACCTGAAGAAAAAAAGGCATTAGAACGGCTCGATAATAAAGAATACCGCCTTACAAAAGGATATGGATATTTGAAAAAGAAATGGCGGAAATACGAGCAGCAAGTGCTGGATGAGAAGGAAATTATGTCATGGGGAGGGCGTCAGAATGGACCAGGCGATTCAAAATAACGAATATAAAACTGCTTTGGTGGAACTTTTATACCAGCTGGCAGACGATGATTTTATCCTTGCTTTTCGTGGTTCAGAATGGCTTGGTTTGGCCCCTCATATTGAGGAGGATATCGCATATGCATCGATAAACCAAGCAACGATGGGGCATGCAGTGATGTACTATGAACTTCTTGAATCGTTGGGGGAAGGTGCAGCAGATGTGCTTGCCCACGAACGAAAAGCATCAGAACGAAAAAATGCTATATTACTAGAGTTAATGAACGGAACAGGCACCTACTTAGAAAATCCAAACTACGATTGGGCTTTCACAGTAGTCAGACATTATTTCTATGATATTTATAAAAAACTAAAACTGGAATCTCTAAAACAATCCTCCTATCTTCCGTTAGCTCAAGCAGCCACCAAAATAAAAATGGAACAATATTACCATGTTATGCATTGGAAGGTTTGGTTCAACCAGCTAATCTTGAGCGGAGGAGAAGCGAAAACACGAATGCAAGCTGCCATTCAAAAAGTTTGGGATGAATTTGCAGATGTCTTATCGTACGGGACTCATAGCCAAGATTTTTCAAAATATAAATTAATAGAGGAAGAAAGCCTCTTTAAGCAAAAATGGGAAGCTGAAATGAAACAAGTTTTTGAAAAGGTAGGCATTGATTATCCAGGATTTCCAACTGCCAAAAAAGGAGATGGACGCTCAGGAATGCATACCGAGGATTTGAATCAAGCATTATCCACCTTAAGTGAAGTATACAATCTCGATCCACAGGCAGCATGGTAGGAAAGGTGAGGGGAGAAGTGGAATCGTTTGAAGCATTACAATTCAACGTTCTGAAAAAATTGGAAGATGTAAAGGATCCTGAAATTCCCTTGGTAAGCGTAATCGATCTTGGGATGATTTCGGATGTGCAATTGGGAAGGGATGGAAGTGTGAAAATTAAAGCGCTTCCTACCTTTGTTGGTTGTCCCGCATTAGAAATTATTAAGAAAAATATTAAAGAAGCTATTCAAATGGTGGAGGGAGTAAAAGATGTTGAGGTGGAATTCGTGTATGACCCTCCTTGGACATCCGACAGAATTTCGGAAAAAGGAAAAGAAAACCTAAAACAATTTGGAATTGCTCCACCGCCAAAATTTATAGAAGAAAAGGAACTATGGGATGTAGAATGTCCGTATTGCGGTTCCCACTATACAACAATGGAGAATCTGTTCGGACCAACAGCATGCAGAAGCATTTTATACTGTAAAAGCTGCAAAAACCCATTTGAGGCTATGAAGCCGATTTCTAATTTAATGTAAATAAGAAGTCGGCGCTAGAGCTAGACAATTGAAACTAAAAAAAAAGAGAGGATGTATGCCCATGTATAAAATGATCGCTTTATTTAAAAAACCGGAGGACACTGAAAAATTTGACCGATATTATTTCGAAACTCATATCCCAATAACAGAAAAAATACCAGGACTTAGGAAAGTAGAAATTACAAAAATGTCGGGGTCAAGCCCATATTATTTAATGTGCGAAATGTATTACGACAGCAAAGAAGCTTTTAAAGAGGCATCAAAAACAGAGGAGTCAAAGGCATCAGGAAAGGATGTTATGGACTTTGCGGGCGATCTTGTGACATTCATGTTTGGTGAAGAAGTCAATGGCTGATTATAAGTACATACAAGTTGAGACGAAAGATCAGCTTGGCTTGGTCATGCTTAATCGTCCTAAGGTACTGAATGCGTTAAATCGCCAAATGGTTTCAGAGATTGTTCAAGCATTAGAAAGCTTCGAACAAAATGACCGTATTCGTGTAATGGTTGTTTACGGTAACGGCAGAGCGTTTGCGGCGGGAGCGGATATTGACGAAATGGCAGTCGATAATCCAGTTAGCCTTGAACTTCTAAACCAATTTACCGAATGGGATCGGCTTTCTTTATTGAAAAAGCCAGTTATTTGTGCAGTGCACGGATTTGCCTTAGGAGGCGGCTTTGAATTAGCATTAGCTTGCGATTTATTGTTTGCAGCGGAGGATACTAAATTTGGCTTTCCTGAGGTCAATTTAGCGGTTATGCCTGGAGCGGGTGGGACGCAAAGGCTCACAAAGTTAATTGGAAAAACGCTAGCCTTAGAATGGCTTTGGTCAGGAGAAATGAGAGAGGCAGGAGAAGCCAGCCGGTTAGGAATTGTAAACAAACTATTTCCTAAAGAAGTGCTAATAGAGGAAACAATTAAATATGCGCAGATGCTTTCTAAGAAGCCACCGCTTTCTCTGCGTCTCATAAAGGAATCGGTTTCAAAGGCAGTGGATTATTCCTTATATGAAGGAATGCAATTTGAAAGGAAAAATTTCTACTTACTATTTGCATCTGAGGATCAAAAAGAAGGTATGAATGCGTTTATCGAGAAGAGAAAGGCAAATTTTAAGGGCAGGTAAAGGTGGGGTATGGATGTTTGATACGATTCTTTATGAAGTAAAAGATCATGTGGCATGGATCACGATGAACCGTCCACAAAACTTAAACGCATTTAACAGCAAGATGAAAGAGGAAATAACGAAGTCTATTAAACTGGCAGCAAATGATAAAGAAGTAAGGGCTATCGTTATTACTGGTGCTGGGAGAGCATTTAGTTCCGGTCAGGACCTGCAGGATGTAGAAGTGGATACCGATTATGGTGAACTAATAAGAAAATACTATAATCCGATGATAAGGCAAATCGCTTCAACAGAAAAGCCGATTATTGCAGCTGTAAATGGAACAGCTGCCGGTGCGGGTATGAGCCTTGCTTTAGCTTGTGACTTTAGATTAGCTTCATCAAAAGCGAGTTTCATAGAAGCCTTTATCCATGTTGGCTTGGTTCCTGATTCCGGCAATTTTTATTACTTGCCAAGGATGGTGGGGCATGCAAAAGCAATGGAATTAGCCATCTTAGGGGAAAAAGTTTCAGCAGAAACGGCAAAAGAATATGGATTGGTTACCAAAGTAATTTCGATTGAAAATTGGGATGAAGAAGTAGAAGCATTTGCCCTAAAGCTAGCAAACATGCCAACGAAAACAATCGGGTTGATAAAGAGATATATGCATCAAAGTTGGGAATCCAATCTTTATGAAATGCTGGAAAAGGAAGCCTATGCCCAAAAAATCGCCGGGCAAACGCTTGATCATAAAGAAGGGATCGCAGCCTTCCTGGAAAAAAGAAAGCCTCATTTTCTAGGAGAATAAGGAGGTAAATCGGTTGATACAAAATATTTCCGTAATCGGCTCTGGTGTAATGGGAAGGGGAATAGCTTATACCGCTGCTATTAGTGGATTTTTCGTGCAGCTATTTGATGTAAATGAAGATGCACTTTCCCATGCCCAGGCAGAAATAGAAGGGATTTTTTCGAAAGGAATCGAGCGGAAGAAAATTACTCCTGACCAAATGACCATGGCAAAAAATAATCTATTATATGTGACAGACTTTAAAAAAGCTCTCGGGTCCGCCGATTTAATCATAGAAGCAGTTCCGGAAAAAATCGAAATTAAGAGACAGGTATTTGAAGAGATGGATGCAAATGCCCCGGAGACTTGTATTTTTGCATCCAATACTTCAACAATGAGTCCAACAGAATTAGGTTCTTTTACAAAGAGACCAAATAAAGTGATTGCCATGCATTTCTTTAATCCCGTTCATAAAATGCCTCTTGTGGAAATTATTAAAGGATTGGAAACAGATGAAGAGACGGCGAATCAAATCAAATCTACTGCTGAGCAAATGGGGAAGGAGACCGTGATCGTAAATGAATTCCCGGGTTTTGTGACAAGCAGAATAAGCGCCTTAGTTGGAAATGAGGCATTTTATATGCTACAGGAAGGAATTGGTTCACCACAGGATATTGATAAAGCGATTAAGCTTGGATTGAATTATCCAATGGGCCCATTTGAATTAGCTGATCTAGTCGGTCTCGATACAAGACTGAACAATCTTCAATATTTACACAAAACACTCGGTGAAAAGTATCGTCCAGCCCCGCTGCTTATTCAGTATGTGAAAGCAGGACGTCTTGGCAGAAAAACTGGCAAAGGGGTATACGATTACACCAATAGGAGTGATGGTTAATGGAAACGATCGTCATTGTAGATGCAGTACGTACTCCGATTGGAAGATACAAGGGCGCTTTAAAAAGCATCCGTCCAGATGATCTGGGTGCCATTGTCATTAAAGCATTGGTTGATAGAAATCCAGGACTTCCTATTCAAGAAATAGAAGAGGTCGTGTTTGGGAATGCGAATCAAGCTGGGGAAGATAATCGCAATGTGGCGAGAATGTCCGCATTACTAGCAGGCTTGCCGGTTGAAACTGCAGCAACCACGATTAATCGTCTTTGCGGATCCGGACTTGATGCGGTTAATTATGCAGCAAGAGCCATTGCCTTAGGAGACGGGGGAATTTTTATTGCAGGCGGTACGGAAAGTATGACAAGGGCACCTTTTGTCATGGGGAAGTCAGAATCCGAGTTCCCGCGAGGTAATACCGAGCTTTTTGATACAACGATTGGCTGGCGTTTTGTGAACCCGCGTATGAAGGAGATGTATGGGACAGATTCGATGCCGGAAACTGCGGAAAATGTCGCCAAAAGGTTTAATATTTCCCGGGAAGAACAAGATTTGTTTGCTTTTGAAAGTCAAATGAAGGCGAAAAAAGCTGTATCCGCAGGGGTGTTATCCCGAGAAATCGTCCCTGTAACTGTATCCGATAAAAGAGGGAATCAGATGGAAGTTTCTTTAGATGAACATCCTCGGCCGACAACAACACTGGAAGCATTAGCAAAACTAAAGCCGTTATTCGCAGGGGGAACCGTAACAGCAGGGAATTCTTCTGGTGTGAATGATGGAGCTTCTGCCCTTTTAATGATGAGTGAAAGAAAGGCAAAAGCTCTTGGCTTTAAACCGTTAGTAAAATTCCGGAATGGTGCAGTGGCAGGACTTGAGCCGGCTGTAATGGGGTTAGGGCCAATTTATGCAACAAGAAAATTGTTAAAAAGAGCAGGTGCTTCTATAAAGGACATTTCATTGGTGGAACTGAATGAGGCATTTGCTTCTCAGTCACTGGAATGTATAAAGCAAATGGAAGTAAATCCGGAGATTGTGAATGTAAATGGCGGTGCCATTGCTTTTGGGCATCCACTAGGTGCCAGTGGAGCAAGAATTTTAACAACATTAATTTATGAAATGAAACGAAGAAATGCAGAATTGGGACTTGCGACGATGTGTATCGGTGTTGGTCAAGGCATCGCAACGCTTGTTGAAAATATATAGCTAGACTCTGTCAAGCTACAAGTGAAATTGGCACTTTAAATTTCACCAGCACCTATCGGCTAGCGGATTTCTCCGTCTTCTCCCAACGATAAGTCAACATCAGTTGAAAATGGAAGTGCTATTTTCACTTGTTCGTGAACTACCTCACTGTGTTTCCTTTATCTCAGTCGAAAACTACGAAATCCGTACGCCGATAGGCAAGGCGCTTCTGCTTTTCTAATTTGCTGTTCATTGTCGAAAAGTTGTGAATTTGATAGAATACAAACACTAACAATTTTGAGACGAAAGCAAATATACAATAAAAAGGTAGTGAAAATATACATGAACAGCAGTTTAAACACAAGATCAATGATATTTACCCTGTATGGTGATTATATTCGGCATTATGGAAATGAAATTTGGATTGGCAGCTTGATCAGGTTATTAAAGGAATTTGGACATAATGAGCAATCTGTCAGGGCTGCCATTTCTAGAATGTACAAACAAGGCTGGGTAGATTCAAGAAAGGAAGGGAATAAAAGCTATTATTTTTTAACTTCACGCGGGATTGATCGGATGGATGAGGCGGCAAAACGTATTTTTAAGCTCAATCCGGAAAAATGGGATGGAAAATGGAGAATGCTGATTTATTCCATTCCCGAGGAAAAAAGAAATATACGTGATGAGCTCCGTAAGGAATTGCTGTGGAGCGGATTTGGTTCCATTGCAAACAGCAGCTTTATTTCCCCTAATGATTTAACGAAGCAAGTTTATATGTTAATAGATAAATATGATATTAAAGAGTATGTCCATTATTTTATAGCAGAATATAGCGGTCCACGGGAAAATCAGACACTTGTTAAAGAGTGCTGGGACTTAAACGACATTAATGAACACTATAAAACATTTATCGATTTTTATTGTAAAAAATTCTCCCAAGATAAAAAGAAAATCGCTAAGAATCAAATGACACAGGCGGAGTGTTTTGTGGAAAGAACAAAGCTTGTCCATGAATACAGAAAGTTTTTATTTATTGATCCGGGATTACCGGAGGAATTGCTTCCTAAAAAGTGGTTAGGAAACAAAGCTGCGGATCTATTTACTGAATATTATCGGGAACTTACAGAACCGGCATGTTACTTTTTTGAAGCTGTTTTTAAAGATGGTAATGAAATAAAAATGAATGAAGAATATGATATGTTTCATCATCCTCTTATTATAGAAGAATAGTAAAGGCGGTTTTCCGTCACTTGGTACAAATTTAATGCAAATTAGGCTACGGGGCATCTTTTCTTATAAAGTTCAAAGCAACAAGGTTAAGAAAAGAGCCATTGTAAAATGAACTTTCGGGGGCAGTCTCATGAATCAAGTAACAACAATTCTCGGTATTGAGAGACCAATTATACAAGGCGGAATGGGGAATATTAGCAATGCTAAACTTACTGCTGCAGTTTCTGAGGCAGGGGGCTTAGGAACCATTGGAACTGGCACAATGAATATAGCAGAAATTGAAAACATTATGGTAGAAACAAAGCATTTAACCAAAAAGCCCTTTGCCGTAAATATTCCCGTTTCCGTTCATCCGGAAGCAGCTAAAATAGTAGAACTTATTATAAAACATGATATTCCAGTAGTATCCTTATCGGCTGGCAACCCAGCACCATTTATTCCACTCTTTCATGATAAGCATGTTAAAGTGATGGTTGTCACAGCTAGTGTGAAACACGCCAAAAAGGCGGAAGAAGCCGGAGCGGATATCATTGTAGCGGAAGGCGTGGAGGCAGCTGGAATAAACTCTCCCTATGAAACAACAACGATGACCTTGATTCCGCAGATTGTTGATTCTGTAGATGTTCCTGTTGTTGCAGCAGGAGGAATTGCAGATGGCAGAGGGATGTTAGCTGCATTTGCGTTAGGAGCACAGGGGGTGCAAATGGGAACAAGATTTGTAGCTACGAAGGAAGCTCCTTTTTCAAAAGAATATAAAAAGAGAATAATAGATGCAACAGACCACAGTACCGTGGTAATAGGGAGATCTTTAGGAAGAGTAAGAAGGGTATTAGATGGGGAGTATGCTAAATCAATTTTATGGAAGGAAAAAAATGGTTTAACGATTGGGGAATATGAAGAACTAACAACGGAAGAATTTCATTGTAACGGAGCTTTAGATGGAAATGAACAAAAGGGATTTATGAATAGCGGTCAGATCGCTGGCTTAATTAGAACAATTCCAACCGTTAAAGATGTAATCGATTCGATGTTGAAGGAATACGAACAGCAGTTGAAGTATTTAACTAACCTAAATGTTCATAAGTAAAAAATATGATAATGGAATTTTTTAAATATTTTAAATTGAATTGACCGAATATAGCATAAAATGTTAATATAACGTTAATTAAACGTTAGCTTTTATTTCGTAATAGGAAAAGCGGAGGCGCCTTGTTCATCGGCGTACGGATTTAGTAGTCGCTCACCTCGAGATAAAGGAAACACAGTGAGGTTGTTTACGAACTGATGTTGACTTATCGTAGGAGGGAGACGGAGAAATCCGCTAGCCGATGGGCGCTGCAGCTAGACAGAGTCTGTACATGATAATAAAAGCTTTTTTAATGCAAACAATCATGAAGAAATGAAACCGTTTTCAGTGGGGGAGGAATGTAAAAAAACTAAGCTTTTATTACAGCTAGGTGTAGTCATTCTTTGTTTATAGGATGAAGGTACAAAAATTTCTAGTCAAATAGGTTTTACATGCAATTCTCATTCAAAAAAATATTTTTAAAGGGGTATTGGAATGATGAAATGGAAAAAAACCGCTGTTGTATTATTAAGTACCATTCTACTAGCTGCTTGTGGTTCCAAAACATCGACGCCTTCATCATCGGGGGGACAAGCAAATAAGGGAGAATCAAAGGAAAAAACATATACCATCGGGGTTACCCAGATTGTCGAACATCCATCACTAGACGCTGCATTTAAAGGTTTTAAAAAGGCAATAGAAGATGGTGGAATAAAAGCCGAATATAAAATACAAAACGCACAAGGCGATAATAGTGCGAATACCTCAATCGCAACAAATTTAGTTAACTCAAAAGTTGATCTCATCTTCGCAAACTCTACACCAAGTGCTCAAGCAGTAGCAAGTCAAACAAAAGATATTCCGATTGTCTTTACTTCTGTCACGGATCCAATAGGGGCAAAGCTTGTTTCTTCTATGGAGAAACCGGGCGGAAATATTACAGGAACAATCGATACCCACCCAGAAGCAATTCCAAATACCTTGAAATTTATGAAAGAAAAGCTAAATATTACGAAAGTTGGTATGGTTTATAATTCCGGTGAACAAAATTCACGTGCACAAGTAGATAACGTAAAGAAATTAGCCGGCGATATCGGCCTGACAATTAAGGAAGCTTCCGTCGCAACTTCTGCTGATGTTAAACAGGCTACCGAATCATTAGTAGGAAAAGTGGATGGATTATATATCATTTCTGATAATACCGTCGTGTCCGCTTTAGAATCGGTTATTTCTGTCGCCAATAAAAATAAGCTTCCAATGATGGCTGCCGAGTTTGATTCCGTTAGAAAAGGGGCTTTTGGGGCATACGGCTTTGAATATTATGATATTGGTTATGAAGCTGGACAAATGGCAGTCAAAATATTAAAGGGTGAAAGCAAGCCTTCAGATATTCCTGTTCAGGTTCCGCAAAACCTTAAGCTAGTCATAAATAAAAAGACAGCAAGCACCATCGGTATTGACATTAAAGATGATTGGAAAGCAGAAACTACTGAATAAATAGGAGATGGTTCAATGTTTGGAACGATCTTTGGATCACTTGAGCAAGGAATCATCTATGCGATTCTAGCACTTGGAGTTTATCTTTCCTTCCGGGTGCTGGATTTTCCTGATTTAACGGTTGATGGAAGCTTTGTAACCGGTGCAGCAGTTGCGGCAACGATGATTACCTTTGGGTATAATCCTATTTTAGCTACTGTTTTGGCCTTAGTTGCCGGTTTTGCTGCAGGATGTATTACCGGACTTCTGCACACAAAAGGAAAAATAAATCCACTCCTTTCAGGAATTTTAATGATGATTGCCCTTTATTCTATCAATTTACGTATTATGGGACTCACTACTGAAACCTCTGTAGGAAGACCCAATATTCCTTTATTAAATTCAGATTCCGTTTTTACAATATTCGGGAAAATATGGGCGCCGCTAGGCATTGATAATTGGCTAAATAATCTTCTTGGAAAAATAGGAGTGCACTATGTTCCATCCACATGGGGGACTCTCGTCCTAATGCTGATTGTAACCTATATAGTAAAAAAGTTTGCCGATTGGTTTTTGCAAACAGAGGTTGGCCTTGCAATAAGGGCTACAGGTGATAATCAGAGAATGATCAGGAGCTTTTCAGCTAATACAGATTGGTATATTGTACTTGGTCTTGGAATCTCCAATGCACTCGTAGCATTTTCGGGTGCTTTGATTGCCCAATATTCGATGTTTTCCGATGTCGGAATGGGAATCGGGATGATCATTGTTGGTCTTGCTTCTGTTATTATCGGCGAAGCAATTTTAGGTACGAAATCAATTATAAGAACGACATTGGCCGTTATTTCTGGTGCCATTATATATCGTATCATACTTGGCGTTGCGCTTAGATGGAATGTTTTGGATACAGGAGATATGAAGCTTATTACTGCAATCATCGTAATTCTGGCATTAATACTGCCGAAGGTTATCGAAGCACAGCGTGAAAAGAGAAGAAAATCGAGGCGTCATGTCCAAAGGTTGGCAGCTTCACAAGCAGATGTAAGGGAAGAGGGGGAGACAAGTGCTACAGCTCAATCAGATTAGCAAGCTATTCAATGAATCTACCCCAGATGAAAAGATTGCCTTAGACCAAATTAATTTAAGTTTAGAAAAAGGGGATTTTGTGACAGTAATCGGAAGTAACGGGGCGGGGAAATCTACTTTGATGAATATGATTTCAGGGGTCCTTACTCCCGATATTGGTACTGTCCATATTGATTCTGAGGATGTTACGAAATTACCGGAATATAGAAGAGCGAGATTAATCGGAAGAGTATTTCAAGATCCAATGGCAGGAACAGCCCCATCTATGACAATTGAAGAGAATTTGGCAATGGCATACTCAAGAAATCAAAAACGAAGACTGCGAAGAGGTGTGGACAAAAAGAGAAGAGATTTCTTTAAAGAATCCCTGGCAATTTTACATTTAAATCTTGAAAATCGGTTAAACGCTAAAGTAGGTTTATTATCCGGAGGTGAAAGGCAGGCTCTTTCATTATTAATGGCCACTTTTACACACCCATCTATTCTTTTATTAGATGAACATACTGCAGCGCTTGATCCTTCAAGAGCGAAGCTAATTACGGAGCTGACTAAAGAGCTTGTTGAAAAAGATAAACTGACGACTATAATGGTGACGCATAATATGCAGCAAGCATTAGATCTTGGCAATCGCTTAATTATGATGGATAAAGGTCAAATAATTCTAGAAGTGAATGAAGAAGAGAAAAGAAACCTTACGATAGATCAATTAATGGCAGAATTCCAGCGGATTCGAGGTGCGAAAATGACCAGTGACAGAGCTCTTTTGTCAGTAGATTAATAGACATAAGGTTTTAGCTGTTAATAAAGAGGTGATGTAATGAAGAAAGGAATGGAAATTGGTCAGACTGCTTCCGTTTCATTTGAAGTAACACCGGATATGTTTGCTCAATTCGAGGGGAATGTAGTCCATAAGGCATATTCAACTGTTTCCATGGTATATCATATGGAATGGGTGTCACGGCAAATCATTCTCCCTTATCTTGAAAACCATGAAGAAGGAATCGGAGGCGCAGTACAAGTAAAACACATTGCCCCGACAACAGAAGGAACGGTTGTGAACGTAAAGGCAACATTAACTGAAGTAATCGATAATGTAATCATTACTAAGACGGAAGCGTGGACAGAAAAAGGGTTAATTGGGAAAGGGGAGGTAAAACAAGTTATCCTGCCTAAAACTCAAATTCAGGAGAGACTAGAAGCTTCAATAATTTGAAATAGCGGTGGCAGAACATGAAATTGGCTATCTGGCCAATTTCTCCCCATCTAACTTCGGACATCTAACTCTCAATCTATAACCTCCAGAAAGGGGAGAATATGAATGGATTTATTTAATGAGATTAAAAGCCATGAACAAGTTGTATTTTGTAATGATGCAAGAACTGGATTAAAGGCAATTATCGCAATACATAACACAACACTTGGACCAGCAACTGGCGGATGCAGAATGTATCCTTATAAATCCTTTGAAGACGCACTAAATGATGCATTGCGGCTTTCAAAAGGAATGACCTATAAATGTGCAGCAGCGGATTTAGATTTTGGAGGAGGGAAAACCGTTATTATCGGTGACCCTGCAAAAGATAAAACACCAGAATTGTTCCGATCCCTTGGCCAATACATTGACTCCTTAAATGGGCGTTATTATACGGGAACGGATATGGGAACAACACCTGAAGATTTTGTTCATGCCATGAAGGAAACAAATTGTATTGTCGGGTTACCGGAAGAATACGGTGGCAGCGGTGATTCCTCCATTCCTACTGCACATGGTGTTATCTATGGTATTAAGGCTACAAATGAGGTGTTAGATGGTTCCCAATCCATTGGAAATAAAACATATGCAATCCAAGGTCTTGGAAAGGTTGGCTTTAAAGTGGCGGAACAATTATTAGCAGAAGGTGCCAACCTGTACGTTTCGGAAATTAATCAGCAGTCGATTGAGGCATTAATTAGACGAGGCAAAGAAATCGGGAATGAATCAATTAGGGTCGTTTCTGGAAGTGATATATATGGAGTAGAAGCAGATATCTTTGTTCCATGTGCGCTAGGCGGAATTATTCATGATGAAACGATTGAACGATTAAAAGTAAAAGCCATTGTCGGATCAGCCAATAACCAATTATTAGACGATCATCATGGTGATGTTTTATTAAAAAAAGGCATCCTTTATGCTCCTGACTATATTGTCAATGCTGGAGGGCTAATTCAAGTATCAGATGAATTATATGGACCAAATAAACAAAGAGTGATGAAAAAAACAAAAGCAATTTATACTTCATTGCTTGAAATATATCGTACTGCTGAAAATGAGCATATTTCTACTGTTCAATCTGCAAACCAATTTTGTGAGCAGCGTTTAGAAGCAAGAAAACACCGCAATAGTTTCTTTTCACATCATAAACGTCCGAAATGGGAAGTAAAGCACTAAGTCTTGTATGGTTAATCCTGCAAAAGAGAGGATGTGTGGGAAGTGAAGGAATTTCAAACAAAGCAATATTTAGATGAAAACGGAAGGATTTTAAATGGGGAATTAAAAGAGTTGATTACAGATGAACTAGCTCGCATCTTATATGAAAAAATGCTATTAGTAAGAACCTTTGACCGCAAAGCAATTAGCCTGCAAAGACAGGGAAGACTCGGAACATATGCCCCTTTCGAAGGGCAGGAAGCAGCTCAAGTTGGAAGTGCATTTGCCTTGCACGAGCAGGATTGGCTTTTCCCTACTTACCGAGACCATGCGGCAAGCATAACCTTTGGTCATTCTTTAACAACTATTTTTCTTTATTGGAATGGAAGGGTGGAGGGATGTGTGCCGCCTGATGGAAGAAGGATTTTTCCTCCTGCAGTGCCAATCGCAACACAGCTTTTACACGCCACCGGTGCGGCACTAGCAGAAAAGTGGAAACACACCGAAAATGCTGCAATTGTTTATTTTGGCGATGGGGCAACATCTGAAGGTGATTTCCATGAAGGCTTAAACTTTGCCAGTGTGTTTAAAGCACCAGTTGTGTTTTTTAATCAAAACAATCAATATGCTATATCTGTTCCTATTCACAAACAAATGAATTCGGAAACCATTGCCCAAAAGGCAGTAGCATACGGTATACCAGGTGTCCGAATTGATGGAAATGATGTTTTTTCCGTCTATTTTGAAACGAAAAAAGCATTGGATCGTGCAAGAAATGGGGAAGGACCAACCTTAATCGAGGCTGTCACCTGGAGATATGGTGCCCATACAACCGCAGATGATCCGACCAAATATCGTAACCAAGAGGAAAGCAAAGTAAAACGGGAAACGACAGACCCTATCCTTCGTTTAGAACGTTATCTAAAAAATGAAGGATTATGGGATGAAATCTGGTTAAATCAATTACAGAAAAGAATAGATGATAAAATTGAATCAGCAATCAAAGAAATGGAAGCGTTCCCAAAACCGGATGTAAAGGATTTATTCGATCACGTTTTTGCTGAGCCAACCTGGACCATTCAAAAGCAGAAGGATGAATATTACGAATACTTAAGAGGGGTGAGAAGGTGAGTATAGATGTCATGAAGACCCAAAAGCTCTCTTTAGTGCAGGCGGTTACAGATGGATTACAAACGATGATGCGTGAACGTAAGGAAATAATTGTTATGGGGGAGGATGTTGGCCGTAATGGCGGCGTTTTCCGTGCAACAGATGGACTGGTCGATGAGTTTGGAGAAGAACGAGTTATTGATACACCATTAAGTGAAGCAGGTATTATTGGTACAGCCATTGGACTTGCGATTAATGGTTTTTTGCCTGTCGCGGAAATTCAGTTTCTTGGTTTTATCTATCCGGCATTCGAACAAATCATGACACATGCAACGAGGATACGAATGAGGACGATGAGCAAATTTCATGTGCCACTGGTCATTCGTGCGCCATATGGAGCTGGGGTAAAGGCACCCGAAATACATTCAGACAGTATGGAAGCTCTGTTTACTCATATGCCAGGTATTAAAGTTGTTTGTCCTTCCAATCCATATGATGCTAAAGGTCTCCTTATTTCTAGTATCGAGGATCCGGATCCGGTGCTTTTCTTGGAATCTCTCCGTTCCTATCGAGCTTTTAAAGAAGAGGTGCCAACCGGCAAATATACGGTAGAAATAGGAAAGGCGAATCTTCTAATGGAAGGGGAAGACATTACGATTATTGCTTGGGGTGCAATGGTACCCGTTGCCATGAAGGCTGCTGAAAAAGCAAAGGATGAGGGAATTGGTTGTGATGTCATTGATTTACGTACCTTATATCCGTTAGATCATGAACAGATTAGCGAATCGGTGCAAAAAACAGGCAGAGTGGTAATTGTTCATGAAGCACATGTAACAAGCGGTTTAGGTGCAGAAATTATTTCCGTTATTCAGGAAACTTCGTTTTTATATTTAAGAGCTCCGATTGAAAGGGTTGCCGGCTTCGATGTACCCGTACCTTTTTATTCGTTAGAAAACCACTTTTTACCTAATGAAGGAAGGATTACAAGGGCAATTGAAAAGGTAATGCATTTCTAACTGGAAAGAAGGTGATGATGTTGGTAGAAGTAAAGCTGCATGACATAGGAGAAGGAATGACAGAGGGGGAAGTATTAACCTACTTCGTAAAAAAAGGGGATCGGGTAAAAAGTGATCAACCTCTTGTAGAAGTACAGACGGATAAAATGACGGCTGAGCTTCCTTCTCCTATATCAGGTATCGTTCGAGATATTTTAATAGAAGAAGGAACAAATGTAACAGTTGGGACAACATTATTAATCATTGATACGGAAGAAATACATTCAGATTCTTCACATAGACCGGAAAAACCGTTGCCAAAAAAAAGAATTATCGCGGCACCGCATACAAGAAGAATTGCCAGAGAGCTTGGCGTAGATATAGAACAAGTTGTAGGAAGCGGCCCTATCGGAAGGGTGACGGATGAGGATATTTATAAATTTGTCAGTAAAGCTGAAAATCCTGCACCTCCGCTAGTTGAAGAAATAGAGGAAGCACCGAAACAAATGAAAATATCACCTATAAATCCGGTGGAAATTCCGTTTAAAGGAAGAAGAAAGCAAATTGCTGCCAAAATGACGAAATCACTGTATACGATTCCACACGTTACACATTTCGAGGAAGTCGATGTGACCAACTTACTTTCTTTAAAAAA
This sequence comes from Margalitia sp. FSL K6-0131, assembly GCF_038008735.1. NCBI lineage: Bacteria > Bacillati > Bacillota > Bacilli > Caryophanales > Bacillaceae > Heyndrickxia > Margalitia sp. FSL K6-0131. Next base: position 4,007,375 of record NZ_JBBOZS010000001.1, on the reverse strand, counting down.
TGAATTAAAGGATGATGGCACAAATATCTCAGTAGCTGCATTTTTTATCAAAGCAATATATTTGGCATTAAAGGATTATCCAATCTTTAATTCAATTTTGGATGAGGAAAAGGAAATTATCCAATTGAAACAGGAATATAACATTGGAGTTGCGGTAGATACAAAAGAAGGGCTAATTGTTCCGGTTATTCATCATGTTGAACAAAAATCGCTTAAAACCATCCACCAAGAAATGAAGGAATATATTCAAAAAGCGCAAGATAATAAACTTACAAGAGAAGACATTACTGGCGGAACGTTCACAATAAGTAATGTTGGCCCGCTTGGGGGAATTGGAGCAACACCAATCATCAATTATCCAGAATCCGCGTTAGTTGCATTTCATAAAACGAAAAAGCGACCAGCAGTAATAAACGATGAAATCGTTATCCGTTCCATTATGAATATATCTATGTCCTTTGATCATCGTGTGGCGGATGGAGCAACAGCTGTTGCGTTTACCAATCGGCTTGTGAGTTTATTAGAGAACCCTTCAAAAATGCTTTTAGAATTGAAGTAAAATAAAACGTTTAAGTTTTTTGTTAATTACTTTCAATTTAAAGGTAGAATCAGGTGAATCAAGAATATAAACGCATTGAAATTTACTGATGAAGTCACAAGAACACTTGCAAAACCTTGATGAAAGACATTATCCATGAAACACAACCAAATTTTGTTCTTCATCGCCCTGATGAAGGACATTCTTTTTGTTAAAGAACTGAGTAATGTCCTTCATAACCATGATGAAAGACATTATCCATGATACACAACCAAATTTTGTCCTTCATTGCCCGGATGAAGGACATTCTTTTTGTTAAAGAACTGAGTAGTGTCCTTCATAACCATGATGAAGGACATCATTTTTGTAAAAAAACAGAGTTTTGTCCTTCATAACATGGTATTTGTATATTAGAACATTAGCTAATTTCAGTACTAATATTAAATTAAAGCTTTACTGGATTTTTATGTTAATACCAAGGAGATACGTTATTAAATAACGAATCAGTTGGGTGGAAGGAGAGGATTGGATGATTAGCGAAATAATAGCGGAGGTAATGTACAAAAAGGGGGATAAAAAGTGGATTTATTGCTTTGGATTACTGTTGGCTTTGTCGCAATCGGATTTGTTGACCTAGCTTTTATAACTAGAAATATGAAAAATAAGTTCCATCAAAGTTTAGCTACCCGATCCATAGTTTGGAGGATAGTGGGGACTACAATTTGGGGGATAGTGAGTATCATTCTTATTGTGTGGTGGTTTCTTGACCACTTTGGATAACGGTTGGTTTCATCTTTATGAGGAAATGTAAACAATTGGTGCTTTACTATAAACAAATGGATTCCTGGATTGTCCCAATGACAGCTCGTAAACCTTCTGGTGACGGAAGTAATGAGGAAGAAAAGAGACGAAAATCAGACTTGAGAGGTTTAGTTCAAGGAACGATGTTGAAATGGTGAAATTTCAAAAAAAATGCTTAGGGCAAAATAGCCCCAACCATTTTTTCTTTTGAATATAAAACTACACTTCAAATTTCACTCACTCGTACACCAGCGGAGTCGCCTACGCTTTTTTATTGAGGAACAAACGCTAGCTGAAGGATAAATAAAACAGCAAATAAATATACAAGCACATGAACATCGCGCCATTTTCCTTTTACAATTTTTAAAATAGGATAAGAAATAAATCCAAGTGCAATACCCGTCGCAATGCTAGATGTTAATGGCATGGTTAATATAATTAAAAACGCAGGAAATGCTTCATCAATTTCTTTCCATTTAATATTGGCAACACTGCCTATCATTAAGCTTCCTACTATAATTAATGCAGGTGCAGTAATGGCTGATAATCCGGATACCGCACTTACTAGTGGACTAAAGAAGGAAGAAATAATAAAAAGTACCGCAACAATGGTTGTAGTTAATCCTGTACGGCCACCGGCAGCAACACCAGATGTCGATTCAATAAATGCGGTTGTTGGACTCGTTCCGAAAACAGCACCAATCGTTGTGCCGATAGAATCTGAAAGTAATGCCCGACGCGCACGCGGCAATTTTTTCCCTTTCATTAGACCAGCTTGTTCGGCAACCCCTACCATCGTTCCAGTTGTATCAAAAATCGTTACAAGCAAAAATGAAAAGACAACGGCATATAAGCTGTGGTGGATAACATCACCGAATGCAGATATTGGGTTATCAATCATAAAATGTGGAAGAGAAGGCTTTCCGACAACGCCTTTATCAAACTTTAATTTCCCAGTGAAAAATGCAATAATTCCAGTAATGATCATGCCAATAAATAAAGCACCAGGAATCTTTCTTGCAAATAAGATTAAAGTAATAGCAAGTCCTACTAATGAAAGGATCGTTAACGGATCATGCAAATCTCCAAGTTTAACTAAATTTTCTTTGTCCCCGATAATAATGCCTGTTTGCTTTAATCCAATAAATGCGATAAAAAGTCCAATACCAGCAGTTATTCCGTGTTTTAAGTTATCCGGAATAGCTTCAATAAGCTTTTGGCGGAAAGGAGTTAACGATAAGATAATAAAAATGATCCCAGCAACAAATACTGCAGAAAAAGCAGTGGTATAAGTTATATGTCCATGATTGCCGACAACGGAATAGGCGAAATACGCATTCATCCCCATCCCAGGAGCAATGGCAATCGGATAATTAGCACATAGCGCCATCCATAATGTCCCTATTACAGTGGCAATAATAGTCGCCATAAATACATCATTAAATGGCACACCCGCATCATGAAGAATAACAGGATTCACTACCACAATATATACCATTGTTAAAAATGTAGTAAAGCCTGCGAGAACTTCCGTTTTCACATTGGTGCCATTTTCTTGTAATTTAAACATAAAATACCTCCAAAACACGAACGATTAAAAAACACAATTTATATATTATTCGTTTTTAATTGAATAGGCAATAGTTTTTATAGTAGTTTTTCCTATTTTCATGAAAAAATGTTCCTTAAAGATGTTGCCATATTTTTAATTTCTAAAGTTAAGATGCGTGCAATTTGGATCATTCATGTTGCTGATTATAAAAGGTATTCCAAAACAAAAAAAAGGCCCGCATGTGCCTTTTTACATAAAAATATTAAGAATATAATATACAATCGCTGAAAATATGGCGGTAATTGGTAAAGTAATAATCCATGTAAAAACAATTCTTTGAGCAGTATCCCATTTAACCCCTCTTACGCGGTGTGCAGTACCTACTCCAAGAATCGAGGAGGAAATAACATGAGTGCTACTTACAGGAAGGTGAATAAATGTTGCACCAAAAATAATTAAGGCGGAACTTAAATCTGCAGCTACACCATTGATAGGTTTAATCTTCATTATTTTTCCGCCAACTGTTTTAATAATTTTATATCCGCCAATAGATGTTCCTAATCCCATTGCTGTCGCGCAGGCAATTTGGACCCACAAAGGGATACCGGTCCCTTTAATCATATGACTGGAAATTAATGCCAATGTGATAATACCCATTGATTTCTGCGCATCATTTGTCCCGTGGCTATATGATTGAATGGCAGCAGTTAAAATTTGAATTAAGCGGAATTTTTTATTAGTCTTTGCTAAATTTAAGTTTTTAAATGCTACTTTGAAAATACTATAAATGATAAATCCTATAACAAATGCAAGAATAGGTGAAATAATTAAGGCTTCAAGTATTTTAAGAAATCCTTTGTATTTAATAGCAGAAAAGCCTGCAGCTGCAATGGCTGCACCTGCTAAAGCACCTATAATGGCATGGGAGGAACTGCTGGGAATTCCAAAATACCATGTAATTAAGTTCCAAGCTATCGCAGCTATTAATGCAGCCAGTATGACGATGGCTCCATTATGGATGGTATATGGGTCCACAATATCCTTTGAAATGGTTTGAGCTACCCCTGTGAAAGTCAATGCTCCAAGAAAGTTCATACATGCCGCAAGTATAATAGCATGCCTTGGTTTTAAAGCCTTCGTTGAAACTGAAGTTGCGATCGCATTTGCAGTATCGTGAAAACCATTAATAAAATCGAAGCCAAGAGCAAAGATGACTGTTAACAAGGTTATAATAAAGACACTGTCCATTGCGTACGCTCCTTATGCGTTTTTCATAATGATGCTTTCAAGTATGTTTGCGACACTTTGGCAATCATCTGCAATCTCTTCCAAATTTTCATATACCTCTTTGTATTTAATTAAACGGATAGGATCCTTCTCTTTTTGAAAAAGCTCCTTAATAGATTCGCGTAAAATATCATCACATAAGGATTCATATTCCTTGATTTTGATGGCATGCGGACGCATATTAGGCAGTTTTTTGTTGAAAAGAAATTCAATCGCTTTTTCAATTTCTTTCGTACAATTCCGAATTGCTTCTACAAATTTATACATATATTCATCCGCATGAAGGATTACATATACTTCAAATATGTAGGCACAATGTTCAAGTCCGTCCAGGACATCATCCAGAACATTTGTAAGAATAAGCAAATCTTCTCTCTCTATTGGTGTAATGAATGCATCGTTCAGTTCCATAATCATTTCATGAACGTATGAATCCCCTTTTGTTTCATACTCTTTCATTTTTTGCGCAAATTCTTTCAAATCGCTCTCATCATTTAATTTGTAATCAGCGAAATAATTAGCACTTTCATGTAAATTTGCTGCAATGTTTTCCAAAAGAACGGCAAACTTATCCTTTTTATTTTTAAATACCATTACCTAACCTCCTGAAAGCTTGGTTTACCAAACGTATCTATTTTAGCTGATTTTTTAACAAGTTAAAAGAAAAAAGTGCGAGGATTAACTTTTAATATTTATTAGTTTTACTCAGGTAGGGGAAAAATACACTTATTAATTTAAGAGAAGCATAAGAGTTGACGTTATATTTTTTGAAGGTTAAAATTATCTCGAATTCAAGATAATTGGATTATCATGTGAATTTAATAAGCGAAACTTTTTCTTAAATTAAATTTACATCAGCAGGCATAATTAATATCCATTAATAAAATATTAATAATGTTGTATGTCTGCTAATAATTTTTTTTATAAAGGAGCTTTCAAATGACAAACGTAAAACTAGCCATTATTTACTATAGTTCTACAGGAACGAACTATCAACTTGCCAAATGGGCAGAGGAAGCAGCAAAAGAAGCTGGCGCTGAAGTAAAAGTATTAAAAGTAGAAGAACTTGCACCAGCTGCTGCAATTGAATCCAATCCTGCTTGGAAAAAACATTATGATGAAACACAAAATGTACCAGTTGCAACAGCAGCAGATATTGAATGGGCAGATGCTATTATTTTCAGCGCTCCAACTCGTTTCGGTAATATTCCTTCCCAAATGAAACAATTTTTAGATACATTAGGCGGATTTTGGGCACAAGGAAAAACAGTAAACAAAGTAGTTAGCGCTATGGCTTCAGCTGGAAATTCTAATGGTGGACAAGAGCAAACGATTCATGCCATTTACACTTCTATGATGCATTGGGGTACGATCATTGTTCCTCCTGGATACACTGATCAATCTATTTATGCAGCCGGTGGAAACCCTTATGGTACAACTGTAACACAAGGTCAAGACGGCAAAATGGTAGAAGACGTTCAAGGCGCTGTTAAACACCAGGCAAAGCGCACTGTTCAAGTGGCTGAATGGGTAAAGGCAGGACTACAATAATATAAGCTTTTCGTATGAAAAACTCGCATCTATTTTAGATGCGGGTTTTTTTTATTAGCTCTTTTTGATCTTAAAAGCTTAGGCATAAATTTATAAATGTTCTCGTAAACATAATATTGCAGGAAACTGTTTTTTCAGGATTTTAAAATAGGTCAAGCTAAGCCTTACTAGAATTTCTTAAAGGAGTGATGCTATTTGGCCGGAGCATTAGCTGGAATAAAAGTTTTGGATTTAACAAGGGTACTGGCAGGGCCGCTTTGTACGATGATATTGGGAGATTTAGGAGCAGAAGTAATAAAAATAGAGGCTCCAGGGGGCAGTGATGACACAAGAGATTGGGGACCTCCCTTTCAAAATGGAGTAAGTGCTTATTATTTATGTGCCAATCGGAATAAAAAAAGCCTTACTGTCAACTTAAAAACTGAAAAAGGGCTGGAAATAATTAAAAGGCTAGTTTTGCAAAGTGATGTAGTGATTCACAATTTTAAAACAGGGACAATGGAACGGCTAGGATTAGGGTATGAGACACTGTCGCAGCTAAACCCTAAACTAGTATTTTGTTCTATTACTGGATTTGGGGAAACAGGTCCTTATAAAAATTTAGCGGGATATGATTATATCATTCAAGCAATGTGTGGATTGATGAGTATTACTGGGTCCAGTGATTCCGGACCGCAAAAAGTAGGAATTGCCATCACAGATATTTTAACGGGCCTTTATGCATTAAGTGGTATTCAAGCCGCACTGCTCGAAAGGCAGAAATCAGGATCAGGCCAAAAGTTGGATATTTCCCTATTTGATTCTGGGATTAGTGCACTTGTGAATATTGCCAGTAATTATTTGATGACGGAAAAACTTCCTAGATTGCTAGGAAATTTGCATGCCAATATCGTACCCTATCAAACCTTTGATACAAAAGACGGAAAAATGGTAATAGCTGTCGGTAATGACAGGCAATTCGATAAGCTTTGCCATATTCTCGGCTTAGATCATCTGTGCAATGATTCTAAATTTATGACAAATGCTAGTAGAGTAGAAAATCAGGAAGCATTAATTCCTATTTTACAAAATAGATTGGTTGAACAACCGACTGATTATTGGTTGCAAAAATGCAATGAAAACAGCATACCATGTGGTCCTATCAATAATTTGAAAATGGTTTTTCAAGACCCTCAAGCTATAGCTAGAGACATGTTAATAAAGTTGAATCATCCGACTGCGGGTGAAGTGAAATTAGTAGGAAGCCCTATAAAATTGTCTAAAACACCGGTTCAGGTTACAGGGCATCCGCCATTACCTGGTGAACATACGAGGGAAATCTTACTATCTCTTGGTTATTCAGAACAAGAAATCACGCATTTGATAGAGGACAAAATTGTTTAGGAGAGTGATAGAAATGAATTTTGATTATACAGAGGAACAGGAATTGCTAAGAAAAACAGTAAGAAGTTTTGTTGATAAAGAAATCCAACCTTTTATCGGGGAATGGGATTCTAAAGGACATTTTGAACCTAGAATTATGGAAAGGTTAGCGGATCTTGGTTTAATGGGAGTTTGTATCCCAGAAAAGTACGGTGGAGCCGGAATGGATTATAATTCGTTAGCCATTGTTTGTGAAGAACTGGAAAGAGGAGACACTGCTTATCGGACTGCAGTTTCTGTACATACTGGTTTGAACAGTATGACACTGCTTCAATGGGGAACAGAGGAGCAAAAGCTGAAATACTTAGTTCCGCAGGCAAGGGGAGAAAAGGTTGGTGCGTTCGGTTTAACAGAGCCGGGTGCCGGGTCAGATGTAGCAGCTATTAATACGACAGCTGTAAAAGATGGTGAATTTTATATTTTAAATGGGCAAAAAACATGGATATCCTTATGTGATGTGGCAGATCATTTTATTGTTTTCGCTTATACGGATAAAAGCAAAAAACATCATGGAATATCCGCTTTTATTGTGGAAAGAACGATGGACGGATTTTCATCAAAAGCTATTAAAGGAAAGCATGGAATACGAGCGGGAAATACGGGTGAAATCTTTTTTGACCATATTAGGGTACCTAAGGAAAATCTATTAGGTCAAGAGGGAGAAGGCTTTAAAATTGCAATGGCAGCCCTTGACAATGGCAGATTTACCGTTGCTGCAGGAGCCTGCGGGCTCATCATGGCATCTTTGGAGGCATCTCTTAAATACTGCCATGAAAGAATGACATTTGGTCGTGAGATAGGGAGACATCAACTTGTTCAGCAGATGATTGCCAATATGGAGGCAGGTTTACAAATTAGCAGGCTTCTCGTATACAGAGCCGGTGAATTGAAGAACCAAGGAAAACGAAATACAAGGGAAACCTCTCTGGCAAAATGGCAATCCTGTGATTTTGCCAATAAGGCAGCAGACGATGCGGTGCAAATTCATGGTGCATACGGATATTCGGATGAATACCCTGTAGCGCGATTCTTAAGGAACTCTAAAGCACCGGTCATTTATGAAGGAACGCGTGAAATTCATACTATCATGCAAGCGGAATATGCACTTGGTTATAGAGTGGATAAACCCCTCAATAAAACACTTCCTTCATGGCCATTTGAGGAGTAATGATTTTGATCAGCATCCATTTTGGGGATTTATAAATAAAGGTGGTAGGTAGAAATGCAATTAGATGGCCAATATGAAAAAAGCATGTATATTAATGGTCTTTGGTGTAATGCAGAAAGCGGAAATCAGGAGCATGTTGTAAATCCTGCAAGCTTGAACAAAATTAAAGCTTTTTCTTACGGAGATGGAGCAGATGCCAAGAAAGCAGTAGAAGCAGCAAAAAAAGCATTTACGGATTGGGCAAATCTCTCTGCCAGAGAGCGCTCCAAATATTTGTATTCTGCTTATACATTAATGATGGAAAAGCAAGAAGAGCTTGCAAGAATTTTAACGACGGAACAGGGGAAGCCGCTTGCTGAGGCAAGAGGAGAAATTGCATCTGCTGCAAGCTACCTGCAATGGTACGCGGAAGAAGGAAATCGTGTGTATGGGGAAATTATTCCTTCATCGAATAAAGGAAAGAGGCTTTTTGTCGTTCCACAGCCAATAGGAGTTGTTGCTGCCATCACACCATGGAATTTTCCATCCTCGATGATTACCAGAAAGCTTGGGCCAGCACTTGCGGCAGGATGTACAGTTGTCTTGAAACCTGCGGAACAAACGCCTCTGTCAGCCATCGAGATTGTGAAGATCTTCGAAGAGGTCGGATTGCCAAAAGGTGTCTTGAATCTAGTAACAGGAGATCCAACCTCGATCGGTCAGGAATTCATGAGCAATCCTGATGTCCGTCTAATTACATTTACCGGATCCACAGAAGTAGGAAAATTGCTCATGAGGGGTAGCGCAGATACTGTGAAAAAACTGTCATTAGAATTGGGCGGTCATGCACCTATCCTTGTGTTTGATGATTCAGATCTTGAACAGGCGGTCAAGATGACCATCATGAGTAAATTTCGAAATTGCGGACAGACATGTATATGTGCCAATCGCATCTATGTGCAGCATTCCATTCAAGAGGAATTTACTGCAAAATTAATGGAACAACTTGAATCAATGAAAATCGGAGAAGGTTTGGATGAACAAGTAAATATTGGTCCATTAATTGATGAAAATGCTTTACTAAAGGTTAAACACCAATATGAAGACGCAATTTCAAAAGGGGCTAGTACAGCATTAGGTGGAAAGGTGTACAAGGAAAAGCTAAATGGGTACTTTTTCGAACCTACCGTTTTAACGAATGTCTCTAATCAAATGAAAGTGATGAATGAAGAAACGTTCGGACCGTTATTACCTATTCAAACCTTTGAAACAGAGGAAGAGGTAATTGAACTAGCGAATCATGACAGATATGGTCTTGCCGCATATTTATTTACAGAAAATCTAAACCGTGCCATTAGAGTAATGGAAAAACTTGAATATGGAATTGTAGGGATAAACGACGTATTCCCTGCAGTAGCAGAAGCCCCATTTGGGGGAATTAAACAGTCCGGTCAGGGTAAAGAAGGCGGTCGCGAGGGAATCATGGAATATTTGGAAATGAAATATGTTTCGATGGGATTGAAGCGGTAAAAATAGAATGGATGTATGGATCTGAAAAAATCGGCGAATTGGCCGATTTTTTTATGAAATTATTAACCCGGGATCTTATGTAAATTTATTATTTTATACATAGGTAAAAAATGCTGAAAGTGGGAGTGTCCTTTATAAAGCATCAAAAGACCAACTGGAGAAAGAATCCGGTTCTGAGTGGTCTTTATAAGGGATCAAAAGACCAATTGGAGGAAGAATCCGTTCCCGAATGGTCTTAATAAGGGATCATAAGACCAATTGGAGGAAGAATCCGTTCCCGAATGGTCTTTATAAGGAATCAAAAGACCAACTGGAGAAAGAATCCGGTTCCGAATGGTCTTTATAAGGAATCAAAAGACCAACTGGAGAAAGAATCCGTTCCCGAATGGTCTTTATAAGGGATCAAAAGACCAATTGGAGGAAGAATCCGGTTCCGAATGGTCTTTATAAAGCATCAAAAGGCCAATTGGAGGAAGAATCCGGTTCCAAATGGTCTTTATAATTCACCAAAAGACCACCTGAAGGAAGAATCAAAGACCAGCTTTTGCTAATAAATAACCTGCCCGAAACGCTCATTATTAGGTAATTTAAAGAAAAATACGTTAAATATTATCGTCATCAATCAATCACTTTTACAAGAATATCGGTGGCTCATCTAGAAACGGTGCAATACATTCCAGTTTTTTCCCGGTAAATGGATGGGTGAAAGTTAATTTCCGAGCATGGAGTGCCTGCCTTTTAAAAATTGGCTTCCCCCCATATAAAACATCGCCTGCGAGTGGATGCCCTATCGAACTTAGATGAACCCTTATTTGGTGGGTTCTTCCGGTATCGAGAGTACACTCAATCATCGATAGATTTTTAGCTGGAAAGGTTTTTACTAATTTATAATGAGTAACCGCGTTTTGGCCGGTTTTGGAGACTCGTCTTCTTGTTGGATGGTGACGGTCACGACCAATAGGTTGATCAATGACCCCGGAACGATTTTTGAGTATGCCTTGTACAAGTGCTAGGTAAGTACGCTTAATGTCTCTTTCATTTAACATCCGATCAAGTATTGCATGGGAAAATGCATGTTTTGCAAATAAAACTGCTCCTGTTGTATCCTTATCAAGCCGGTGAATATGGCGGACACGGCGCTGTTCGCCTTTTTGTTTTAAATGATAAGCTACTGCATTTGCTAATGTATGTGACTGACCGGGTTCATTCGGATGTGTCTCCATTCCAGCGGGTTTATTGACAACAAGAAGATGCTCATCCTCATACAATACGTCTATTTCAATTGCATCTGGAAGAACTCCGTAATCTTCTTCCTGAAACAAGGCAATTTGTAAAAAATCACCTGTTTGAAGAGGCCGTTCCCATCTAGCATTTTCTCCATTCACCCTAACACTTTTTTCCATTCGGAATTGATGAATCATTTTTTTAGGGGCTGCCCAAACCTGCCGAAAAAGTTGATCAACCGTAATCTTATCCCATTTTTCTGGTATTTTTAAATCAAACCAACTATCGCTTTTATCCATTTTCATTTTGAAAGTCCTTTCACATGGTCATAATTACCACGGTATTACTGATTTTTTCTATGGTATTCTTAACATAAATACACGAAAGAGAAGTATTTAAAAGGGTGGGTTACAATTGAAAGTTGTTTTTGCATCAACAAAAGAACAGGAAGATAAAATACAAGAACTAGCTGACTATATGTTTACATTTATTTTTCCTAATTATTATGATGATGATGAAATTGCTAATTTTAAAAAAATTAAAGTGTTGCATACATCTAAGCGTCACTTTGAATATTTTAGTACGTTAAAAGAAGCATATCAAGTTATAACATGCCTTCAAACCATCATCTCAATCTTGGAATATAAATTAAAACATCCGAAAGACACTGAATATGAAGAAATTTTTAATCACAATGTTTCTATTTTAGAAGATTATGATGTATTTTTTCCGTTTTATTATTGTCAATTTAATTCTACTGTTAAATCAAAGCTTTCCATGAGTATATATAGAAAAGCAGCAAATGAACTCTTGATTTAAAATCCGCCACACTAGGAGCGGGTTTTTTTATTTTAAAAACTTTACGATCAATCTCGACATTTTCTTTCATTGAATTAAAAAAATATTTTCATTAGTATAGAAAGTGTCTAGTAAAAACCCTAGAGGGGGATATAAATATGTGGGAAAAATCGTACTTAAAGTGGAAGCAATTTGAAAACTTGGATTCTGAATTGAGTATTCAGTTGCAAGAATTGGAAAAGAATGAAGTTCAATTAGAAGACGCCTTTTATAAAAATTTAGAATTTGGCACCGGAGGAATGCGTGGTGAATTAGGGCCGGGCACCAATCGGATGAATATTTATACGATTCGCAAGGCATCTGAAGGACTTGCACGATTCATAGAAGGCTTTGGAGAGGCAGCAAAGGGACGTGGAGTTGTCATTGCCTATGATTCCCGTCATAAATCTCCGGAGTTCGCCATGGAAGCAGCAAAAACCCTTGCTACACACGGAATTAATACATATGTTTTTGAAGAGCTTCGTCCGACTCCTGAACTGTCTTTTGCTGTCCGATATCTACATGCATTTTCAGGAATAGTGATTACGGCAAGCCATAATCCACCTGAATATAATGGCTATAAGGTGTATGGAGAGGATGGTGCTCAATTGCCGCCAGTAGCAGCGGATGAGGTCATTGCCAAAGTAAATGAGGTCGAAAATGAACTGGAAATAAAGGTTGAAACGGAAGCGGATTTAATATCCAGAGGTTTAATTACCATGATTGGAGATAAATTGGATCAAGCTTATTTAAGGCAATTATTCACTATTAGTGAAAATCCGGAGTTGGCAAAGGAATCAAACATTCGAATTGTGTTTACTCCATTACATGGTACGGCAGAAAAACCGGTGAAAAATGCCCTTCAAGCATTTGGTTATCAAAATGTATTTGTCGTCGCTGAACAAGAGAAGCCAGATCCTGAATTTTCAACGGTTGCCTCACCGAATCCTGAAGAAAAAGCAGCGTTTGAGCTTGCGATTGAATATGGAATAAAACAAGATGCGGATATTTTAATCGCCACTGATCCGGACGCAGATCGTTTAGGTGTTGCTGTGAAGGATAAAAATGGTGAATATGTACTGTTGACCGGAAATCAAACCGGTGCGATTTTATTGCATTATCTTTTATCTCAAAAAGCTGAAAAAGGAACTATCCCCGCAAATGGAAAGGTATTTAAAACCATTGTAACATCTGAAATTGGCAGAAAAATCGCAGAGTCTTATAATATCCCTACAGAAGACGTGTTAACTGGCTTTAAATTTATTGGGGAAAAAATTAAACAATATGAGGCAACTGGTGAGTATAAATTTTTATTTGGATATGAAGAATCCTATGGCTATTTAATTGGTGATTTCGCGCGTGATAAAGATGCTGTTCAAGCGGCAATTTTAGCATGTGAGGCTTGTGCCTATTATCAAAAACAAGGAAAAACTTTGTACGATGCACTGCTTGATATATATGAGCAGTTTGGCTATTACAAAGAGGACCTTCAATCATTGACGTTAAAAGGGAAAGAAGGAGCGGAGAAAATCAAACAGTTATTAGAGCATTTCCGCACAGAGCCTCCTGCCCACATAAATAATATGAAATTAACCATCATCGAGGATTATAAAATAAGTAAAAGAATTAATGATAAGCAAATTATTGAGGAAAATATTAATTTGCCTAAATCGGATGTTTTAAAATTCTATTTGGAGGATGGTTCTTGGATTTGTTTACGTCCTTCAGGAACCGAACCGAAAGTAAAATTCTATTTTAGTGTGTATACTGAAAGTTTAGAGGAAAGTAATGAAAAACTGCAAAGTCTTACAGAAGATTTTATGAAACACATCCATTCTCTCATCTAAATGTAAAAATTTCAAAAAAACGGCTCTCCAATTTGGAAAGCCGTTTTAAACTGTTACCTCATATATAAAAAAGACTCTTCGATAACAGGTTCAGCCTGTTTTCCCACTTCATTGGCATGATCAATGTACCTTAGAAGGGAATATAGATTTCGTTCTATTACGGAATAATCATGAGAAAAATGATAAGCGTGTAATAATCGTTCTATCCGCTTCGAAAGCATATCATCTTTCGTTCTCACCATTAATATGAGCAAATTATCCCATTGCGACCGGTGGGTATAATAAAGCGCACGATCATAATCAACACTGTTCATTTTATCCCCTCCTATTTAGTCCTTTCTAAAAAAGAACCTGCTATCCAACTTACATTAAATGGGGTTACCAACCCATCAAATGAAAGTACCATTTTAGGAGTTGTTTTTAGTGTATGCAAAAAGTTGAATTAGTGACGCAGTAAAAGTTGGGGATATTGGTTTAGAAAAAGGCATAATATAAAAAAGTGTTGAGAATTATGTATTTGAGTCATGAAAAAACCTAAGAGTAACAATGATTCGTGTGTAGGTCACATAAAAAGGAATTTTGGGAACATAAAAATAGACAAGGGTCCTAATCTGAATGAATTAAGTCACGAAAAAACAAAAGTGTAACAATCCTTCGAGTATAGATCACATAAAAAAGTATCTAAGTCTTTTGGTCCAACAAATTCGGGAACAGGTTATTTTAAACTAAATCGAAGAAGAAAAAATATCCTTCATCAAATACCGAATATGTTAAAATAATGAAAAAAGAAGTGAAAGGTGATTAATCCAATGTGATGTTTTTCCTCTAAAAAAGACAAAAGAACAGACTTAAGGAGGAATGGCATTGCGTTCAAAAGCCTTTCGATATTTATGGGTAGGACAGTCCTTTGCAAATGCAGGTGATGTTTTATATATAGTTGCATTAATTGCCGCTATTTATCAAGCAACCGGTTCAGCATTTCAAATGACGTTAGTCCCTTTTGTGATAACCTTTTCAAAATTTATCAGCAGCGTTGTCGCTCCAATACTTTTGGACCGATATACGTTAAAGCATTTATTGGCTACTTCACAAGCATTAAAAACTGTTTTAATGTTTGTTCTGTTCCTAGTCGTTTTAAAAAGTATTTCTTTTATTTGGATCATCTTTTTATTAGCAGCATTGATTGCATTTTTAGATGGATGGGCACTTCCTGCCTCTAATGCACTTGTTCCATCCATCGTAAAAAGAGAAGAATTAATGAAAACAAATGGATTTTTATCGACATTGGAACAATCGATACAATTTACTGGTTGGGCTGCTGGAGGAATAGTAACTGCAGTGATTCAGCCAACGGGAACTTTATTGATGACCGGAATATTTTATTTGGTAAGTACTATTTTCATGTATAGTATCCCTTTTTATCATGAAAAACATGTACAGAAGACAAGTGAGCGTAAGTTTTCAACCTATGCTGCACAACTTTCAGAAGGCTGGAAGGAAATATGGAAAAATAAAACACTCAGGCAAATTCAATGGATTAGCTGGATAGAAACGATTGCAGGTGTTGTATGGATAGCAGCCATTATGTACCTATTTGTTGACAAACAGCTGCATGCCAGTGAGGAATGGTGGGGATTTATTAACAGTGCTTTTATCGCAGGGCTTTTTATAGCGAGCGTAGTTTTGTTAAAGTTTCATGCCTTTTACCGCACACATCAAAGCAAAATTTTAGTCATATGTGGTTTCGGTACTGCCTGTGCTACCCTTGCATTTGGCATAAACGAAATTCCTATTTTAGCGCTTGTTCTATCCTTGCTATTTGGTGTGTTTGACCAGCAGAAAGCAGTGATATTACAGACCTTGGTTCAAACAAAAACTAATACGGATCGGTTGCCGAAAGTATATGCCACCCAGGGTGCTATTGCTGCTTTTTCATTTGGAATAGCATCATTGCTTTCAGGTACTGTCGTAGAGCTTGTTGGTGTGCGAAATATTTATATTATCGCTTCGATTCTTCTTTTTATAAGCATCGTACCGATTTATTTGTTAAGAAAGAATTTATAAAAAATAGCGAACTGATTGGCCGGAAACCAATCAGTTCGCTATTTTTTGTTTAGTTTTAGATTTTTACCTTACATCAACACTAAGGTTTAACAGAGCCTTTTATATAAGCCGAAAAATAAATAATCCCCGATGCGAAAAATAATGCCATATTAATCACCATCCAACTAAGCGAGACATCAATGGAAAGATTCATGCGCTTCGCACCAAAAAAATAAACAACTTCTGAAATAACGGCAATCAAAAAAGCAATTCCGAATGGAAGAAATTTTTTCGAACTGTTCTCATTAAATAATTTTATGGAATATCGGCAGCCGATGATAGTTCCAATGATAAGTATGATAAAAACAGCGATTAACAACCACATTTAAATCAACCTCCTTCTTAATAGTAGCATAAAAAATGTACAGATACTGTTAATAAAAAAGTAAATTGCATTACATTTGAAAAGGATTAAAAACAAAATGTACTACATGATTTTCCGCTTTTTCTCATACATTGTTGTATGAGTATGAAATATAACATGTGGAAAAGGGGGAGACGCGGTTGAATATTGAAGAGAAAAAGGACTTGGAGAAAGCGATATCGGAAATAACAGAGATTGCAAGTGGATTTGGTCTTGATTTCTATCCAATGCGCTATGAAATTTGTCCAGCAGATATTATCTACACATTTGGTGCTTATGGTATGCCGACACGCTTTTCCCATTGGAGTTTTGGTAAGCAGTTTTTCAAAATGAAGCTGCATTATGATCTGGGCCTCAGCAAAATTTACGAACTTGTCATTAATTCGGATCCATGCTATGCCTTTTTGCTTGATTCCAACTCATTAATTCAAAATAAACTGATTGTTGCCCATGTTCTCGCGCATTGTGATTTCTTTAAAAATAATGTTCGTTTTCAAAATACAAAACGAGATATGGTCGAAAGCATGGCTGCTACGGCTGAAAGAATTCGTGCTTATGAAATTAAATACGGAAAGAGGGAAGTAGAAAAGTTTATCGACGCGGTTTTATCGATTGAAGAACATATTGACCCTTCTTTAATGAGACCAAAACTTGCTTGGAGTATGGATGATGAGGATGAATGGGAGGAAGAGGAGCATAAAACTGTTACCCCATATGATGATTTATGGTCGATAGATGATCGCAATAAAAAACCAGTGGAGAAAAAGCAAAAAAAGAAATTTCCACCCCAACCAGAAAAGGATATTATGCTATTCATAGAACAGTATAGCCGTGAATTAACCGATTGGCAGCGGGATATTATGACGATGATCAGGGAGGAAATGCTGTATTTTTGGCCACAGCTGGAAACGAAAATCATGAACGAAGGCTGGGCATCCTACTGGCATCAACGGATTCTCCGTGAGATGGACTTGACAAGTGATGAATCAATAGAATTTGCAAAATTAAACGCAGGAGTGGTGGTTCCTTCAAAAACAGGAATCAATCCATATTACCTCGGAGTAAAAATATTTGAGGATATTGAAGAACGCTGGAATAATCCGACGGAGGAAATGATAAAACGGGGTGAAAAACCAAATTCCGGGCGGGAAAAGATGTTTGAAGTACGGGAGATAGAGTCCGATATATCTTTTTTAAGGAATTATTTAACAAAAGATCTAGTAATGAGAGAAGATATGTATTTATTCCAAAAGCAGGGTCGTGATTACAAGATTGTCGATAAAGAATGGAAACAGGTGCGGGATCAGCTTGTCGGCATGAGAGTAAATGGCGGATTTCCTTATATTACTGTTAATGACGGAGATTATATGAAAAACGGAGAACTTTACTTAAAGCATTGGTATGAGGGAATTGAATTGGATTTGAAGTACCTGGAAAAAGTATTGCCGTATTTACATCAGCTCTGGGGAAGACCTGTCCATTTAGAGTCAATGGTGGAGGGCAAGGAAATGTTGTTTACTTATGATGGGGGAAGTGTACAAAGAAAATATTTATAAATAATCTGGATTGCTGGATTTATTCAGCGATCTTTTTTTGCTTCGAGAATGAATATCGCTAAACCCTCACTATATTTCCTTTACCTCGCAAGGGAGAATGGATGACCATCTCCTTTCTCGGAGAATTATCCTTCCCTAGAAGAGAAAATAACCTAATCCATCTTGGATTAGGTCATTTCAATGGATAGAAATAATACGTTAACACTCCTACTAATATCCCTGTTACGGCTCCAAAAAACACTTCAATTGGTTTATGTCCTAACAGTTCTTTTAATTTCTCTCTGTACTCTGCTTTTTTTAAATTAGGATTTTTTAAAGTATCAATTAGTCTATTAAAATCAACTAATAATTTATTCAGAACTTCAGCATGAAAACCAGCATGTCTTCGAACCCCAGTAGCATCGTGCATTACGATTAGGGATACGACAAGAGCGATTGCAAATTCATTTGAATAAATACCAGAAGTTAATCCAATTGCAGTAGTCAAGGCGATAATGGTAGATGTATGAGAACTGGGCATTCCACCAGTACTGAACATTAATTTCCACTTCAATTCCTTTGTTGTTAATAAGTGAATGGGGATTTTTACAAATTGTGCAATTAGCATACCCAGAAGAGCAGCTAAGATGGGATAAGATAAAAACATTTTTCCTCCTAGTGTTTAAGAAAATATCGTATTCAAGGACTTATTGGTGATGGTTTTCCTTATGAAAAAAGATTCATAAACCTGATAAATCCTATATTTATAAAGTAGCAGTGTAGTACTAAGAATCCCTTATCGTTTCATTAAAGTTTCATTAAAAAGAGTTATTTCAAAATAATTAGTGCTAATATTTATGAAGCGAATTTCAGAATTAAACCGATAATTGGAAGTATAGGGAAATTAATTTATTTCTTCGGAATGTTATTCCGCTTATAAAATTTCCATCCACTAAAGTTTATTATGATACCAAAGAGAGGATTACTAGAATATCGAAATATCCTTTGAAAAAAATGCTTCTCTTTGCTTTTGATGGAATCACATCTTTTAGCGTTGCCCCGATGAGAACTGTCATTTAAATGATTATTTATTATAAAAGTGTGGCCTGATGGCATAAATAAGTTTTTTTAACAATTTCAGTGTCAAAGAAGTGAATTATGGTATCTCAGCGGAACACGCAATTTTTTGGATTACATTCAGTAATAATGAAAAACAAGGGAGACGCTACTAACGGGTTCCGTTTTGGGAGAGAAAATTGCTAATAGCAATATAAATTATATGCTTATTAGCATAGAGTTTGACGAGAAATTAGCAATATAAATAGCAAACAAAAAAGGCTCAGAATTTACTCTGGGCGTTTTTGGATGTAGAATTAACTATCTTCATTCAAATAAAGTCAAAGAGGGGCTTGTTACTTCTATCTACTTTATTTTGATGATGTCTAACCATTTGGTAGAAGAAAGCAAATCAATTGTGTGATTTTCTTTTGTGTATGAAACAGAAGTCCCTTCTCTTTCACCTTTTTTCCAACCATTTGCTTTAAGAGCAATTTCATAATCAAATGGTATTCCATTTTCTTCAGAAGCCCTCGACCAATCATAACTTTTTGATTTGTTACTTTCTTGAACTAATTCTGCTTTTTTAGGAATTGGGAAACCGTATAAATCTTCTGACGGCTCATAAAGTGACAATGCAGTGAAATAGTAACCAATACCAACTCCTATTAAAAGTACCATTATTGCAATTGTCCATCCAACTTTTTTCTTTATTACACTCACACCCTTTAATTTTTTTGTACTTCTTAGTAAGTTTAAAAAGTGCAATTTTTCTTAATTCTATAATAATTTTAACATAAATTTTCCATTTGCCTTTAAATAAAATTAGTTCGCTAATATCCAGAGAACTATCTTAGGTAAAGAATATCTTTTAAAGTAAATTGTTTTTCTACTAATCCTAATCGCTGAGCAGGAGTACGCTCTTCTCCGTCAAGGTCTTTAGTCGCTTCACAGAAGTTATAAAAGGTGCGAAGGATGGTCAGAGCATATTGTGCATACTTAGGATTGAAGTTGGCATAGATGTAGTTCTTCCCATCGCCTCTTGCCGTCACAAGCGGTCTTTCTAAAATGGACAGTCTTCTGCGGATTTGTTGCATAAAATTATTAGTCGCATAGTCGCTAACATTTAAAACGAGGTTTGCGATTTCCTCTGGTTCCAATGTTAATTTAACTTAAACGCTGATATAACAATAAAAAAGCAGACCAAATCGCAATGCGAATTAGTCTGCTAATTGATACTCTAATTATAATGTTTCTCTCCTTTATCGGAACCCGTTAAGACGCTACTCCCTGTTTTTTATTTATCGAGCAATTTTTCCTGCATTTGGGTCTACTTTAAATGAAGGCTTAAACCCATCGTATTTCACCTCCATCATCATCCCTGCTGACACATGATGTGGCAATGAAGCATCTAGTTTACAGGATTGTTTGTTTTAAATGTAACGATGTATTCATCGTCTGGTTTTAAATTAATAATATCCTTTATTACTGGTGGACCGGATAGAGGGACACCAATTTTGCTTTGTACCTGAAAGGAGTGACCGTGAAAGTGCATTGTGTGGTCAGATGCTTTGGATACTATTCTTAATTTTAACTATCACCAAGTCTCCCTTTTTCAGTAGGAATGGGATCTGTTTTAGGGAAAGACTTACCGTTAATCGTAAATGCCATACCGTTTTTATTCATACTATCCACAAGGTTCATTGTGTACTGATATTATATTTTTGAGTTAAAGGATGTAAAACAACCGATTCTGTATGTGTTGATTTGTTTAATTCAAAAGGAAAAAGGAAAATATGGGATTATTAAATGCACATTTTCTGCAAATTTGTCTGTTATTTTAATAATTCGGTAGGAGTTTTATTAAAACAAAGGAATTTAAGGAGGAATAATCATGCTAAAAAAAATCGTAATAGGAATTGCTTCGTTAATGCTAATCTTTGCGTTAGCAGCCTGTGGAAAAAGCAATGGCTCCGCAGACCATAAAAATATGGACATGGATTCTAAGTCGGTAAGTAGTATGAACATGGATCATATGGAGCACTCAAGTTCCGGTGAAGTTCCAAAAGGTTTAAAAATTGCTGAAAACCCCACATATAAAGTAGGAGATAAAGTGATTCTTAAAACAGATCATATGAAGGGAATGATGGATGCTGAAGCAACCATCTCAGGGGCTTTCGATACAACCGCTTATGTTGTGAACTACACGCCGACAACAGGTGGCCCGGAAGTAAAAAATCATAAATGGGTTATCCAGGAAGAAATAAAGGATGCAGGAGATCAAACATTAAAACCTGGTACAAAAGTTACATTGGAGGCAGATCACATGAAAGGAATGAAAGGGGCGAAAGGTGAAATCGTCTCTTCCAAAAAAACAACCGTATATATGGTTGATTATACGCCAACAACTGGTGGTCCTGTAGTGAAGAATCATAAATGGGTGACAGAAGAAGAAGCAATGGCTAAATAAAATAGTGAAACAGCTAATGCCTAATGCATTAGCTGTTTCTTTGTATATTTCACTTTCTTACCTCCAAAATTTCTTATTCCACTGTAGGACTCCATTTATAACCAACTCCCCAAACCGTTTTTAAGTGTTGATTTATGGGAAATCCAACTTTCCGTAGCTTATCTCGGAGATTACGAATATGGGAATCTATCGTTCTGTCTTCTGTCTCAGCATCAAATCCCCAAATGGTTGAAAGTAAATGATCTCTGGAAAAGACTTTATTTGGGTATTGTAAAAATAGGGATAGAAGCGAGATTTCCTTAGGTGTCATCAATAGTTTTTGGCCTTTATAAAAGACTTCAAAAGCATTCTTATCTACGGTCAATCCTTTAAAATGCAGAAGCTCTTCCGTATTATCTTTTGTCCTTCTCGTGACCGCCTCGATTCTTGCCAGTAATTCTGCTTCATTAAATGGCTTAGAAACATAATCGTCAGCACCCATCTTTAAGCCTTTGACGATTTCCTCCTTAGCGTTTCGTGCAGTTAACATAATAATAGGTACATCAGATAGTTCACGGATTTTTTGGCAGGTTGTCCAACCATCCATTTCAGGCATCATGATATCTAAAAGAACAACATCTGCTTTTTCCTTTTCCAAATAGGCTAATGCTTCCATTCCAGAATTCTTCTTAATACAGTAATAGCCATTTGGAGTTAGGTATAGGGACAAGAGATCGAGCATCCTTTGTTCATCATCAACCAATAATACGTTTTTCATCTGAATTCTCCTTTAACAAAATGGTAAAGCAAGTACCTTTTCCAACTTCACTTTCAACGGTTATTTGTCCTCCATGAGCTTCCACTAACTCTTTCACGATAGCCAGTCCAATACCAAACCCTCCAGTAGCCCTCGACCGAGATTTTTCTACCCTGTACAATCGGTCAAAGATATAAGGTAGGTCTTTTTTAAGAATTCCAATGCCTTCGTCACAAATAGATATATGGACTACTTTATTTTTTACAAAGGCATTGGTATAAGTAGTCGCAGGTTTATTCGAATATTTTAGAGCATTGTCTAGTAAATTCATTAATACCTGTTCAAAACGGGTAGGGTCAATTTCGATATAAATGGTCTCATCGCATTTCAGCGATAATTGAATTCCCTTGTTTTGATAGGCAGGTAAAATTTTCTCATATATAGATTCCAAAAAAGAGGATAGATGAACCTTTTCTTTTATGATCGTAAATGTGTTTTGATCAAGCTTCGCCAAATCAAATAATTCTTCTAAAAGATTGTTTATTCTCTCTGCTTCCTCATGAATAATCTCAAGATAATGAATTCGTTCTGCTTCGTCTAATCCCTTTCTTTTTGCAAGGTCGGCATAACCTTTGACATACGTAAGGGGGGTACGGAGTTCATGAGAAATACTAGCTAGAAATTCGTTCCGTTCTTTCTTTAAATAATTTAAGTCATCCGCCAAAGTTTGAATCGATCTTGAAAGTTCACCTAACTCATCTTTTGATGGCTCTGGCAATGTAACGGAAAAATCCCCTTTACTAATTTTCTTTGTGGCTTCTTTCATGGATAACAGTGGTTTTGTCAATGCTCTTGATAAAAAGAAGACCGTAAAAAGCATAAAAAATAAGATTAAAACGGAAGCAAATATAAAATGTTGGTTTAGTTGAGAAATTAATTTCTGAACGTCATCTGTATTTTTAAACATATAAACATACCCTTGATTTTCGTTTCCTGTATTAAATGCAGTGACAGTAGAAATATATTGTTCATTTTGCCAATCAGGCTGAATAATTTTTCCGTTCCGAGAAAGGTGTCCTATTGGTTGATGTAAGATATTACGGATACCTTTGTTTATTTTGCTTGAGGAAAGAATAATTTTTCCCTTTGTATTTGTAATGACTACTTCTGTATCTGTATGGGATTCCATCAGCCTGATATGATGGAGAGTGCCAGTATCATAGGAAATTTCCAAAACATCACGATGGCTATTTCCTCGCGCTTGAAGTGACTGTAATTCTTGGCTTACTCGTGAATGAATGACATGGTCGTGCAAATATAACATTGAAATAAATTCTATTAAAACTATGCAAACAAAAAACCATATTCCTAATTTTAATGAAATTTTCATGATATCACCCTTGTATCAAATACCTCTATTTTAAACTTTAAATATCGAGAAAGTATGCAGATTTATTTTCATATTTTATCTTGAAATTTAAAAAAGTAAAAAAATCACTACTATTTATTATCAAGGAACTTTTTGTAAAGAATGCTACTCATAAACAAAAAAGTGTCTGTAGTTCCATTAATGATATAAGTTATATTAGTGCATAGAATTTCTAGGTATAGGGGTATGGATTGGTTTAATTCTTTTAGGTGTAATTATGAAAAGGCGAAACCAGCATTCGCTCTTATTGTGTATCAGATGCTAAACGTTTGATGAAATCTATCCATCTAAATAGATCTAAAAGTGAAATTGGGTAAATTTTGTAGTAAAGCCCGATAATAAATGTAATGGGATAAAAAAAGAAAGCAACCAGGTTGCTTTTCACTTTTAAACATGTTGTTCTGTTGTTGATCTTAATTTCGCTAACTTTTTCTCTGCTTTTCGCTTTGTTAGATAACGTTGAAGGAAATAGGATCCTAGAACATAAATAACAGCAACAGCTTGTAAGGATAATCCTTCTACATTCGGGAAGACGCAGAACCAAACTCCCATCCAATCTGGGAACTCTACACCAATTGATGTCGTACTCATCCAACCAGCAAGTTGCATTTCCTGAACGGTTTCTCCGACCATTACGGCAAGAACCATCACTAAAAGGACACCGGTAAACACCAACATTTTCTTGTGTGGAAGTTTCTTTTGAAATAAAAATGTAAGGACACCCACAATCATTGTGAGGGATAAACCAATTAATGTCCCTTGAAGGATAATATCTGAACCCACTTTTAATCGAAGATTTTGAAGGAATAAAACAACTTCAAATCCTTCTCGATAAACGGAAGTTAATCCAACAATAAATAAAGACCAAAAAGCGCTTTTCGTTACAACATTGTCCTTACCAATGTATTGTTGTTTCTTACGGTTATGGAGACTAATCCATCCAGTCCAGTATATTTTATGGAAGAACCAATTAAGAATGACTAATAAAACTACCACTGCTAAAATTCCTGTAAATGCTTGAATATCTAATTGAGGTGCATTAACGGAGGAAAGGATAGCAACTACTATAAACCATGTGATAAGAGTAGCTACAAAAGAAACACCAGCTCCTAGTGAAATTGGCTTCCAATAGTTATCCTGTTTCTTGCGAATTAACCCTGAAATAATGGCAGCTAATACTAAAATTGCTTCTAATCCCTCTCGAAAAACTAAAATGGCAGTATTAATAACTGCTGCACCTGGTGTAATATGACTGGCTGTAGGATCGGGATTCCCTTTAAAATAAACTCCTTGCCAGACCAAAACACCTATTAAAACAACGATGGAAAGAGCGATTAGAATCGTTTTCATATTAAACACTCTTTTAAGCATGTTGGATTCCTCCTATGTATGTTCATGATAATGATAATCGTTATCAATTAATAACTTAATAATAGGGTCTTGTATGGTTATCGTCAATACTAAAAATGCGTTAAAAGTATGGTAAATAAATCAAAATGAGAAATAATAAAAAAGTAAATGCCTATTTTTTATTTTATCGCTTGACATAGGGTAGGGGGGTATTGTATGATGATGACATACCGCATACGATAGGGGGGTATAGTAAATAAAGAAAGGAGTTTTATGTATGGAACAAATAACTGAAGTTATTGATGGCAGGCTCGAACATTGCGACAGAAAAAGCCATCATTCTGATACCGTAAAAAAGAATTTAACCACTCGGTTAAACCGAATCGAAGGACAAATTAGAGGCATTAAAGGGTTAATTGAAAAAGACACTTATTGTGATGATGTCATTACCCAAATTGCCGCAACCCAATCGGCACTAAATAGTGTAGCAAAAATCCTTCTGGAAGGTCATTTAAAAGGTTGTGTAGTCGATCGACTTCAAGAAGGGGATATAGATGTTTTAGATGAGTTGTTATTAACAGTCCAAAAATTAATGAAAAAATAAAAAGGAGTGTTTTAAAATGAAAAAACTAACTTTAGAGGTATTGGGAATGTCATGTGGGCATTGTGTTAATTCAATCGAAGGAAGCGTTGGAGCTTTAAATGGAGTAGAGAAGGTAAAAGTACATTTATCAGAAGGACTAGTGGATATCGAATTCAATCCTGAGGCAGTAACTCTTGAACAAATTAAAGAAACCATTGATGATCAAGGGTATGAAGTAAAAGGAGAACGTGCTCATGTCTGATGAGCGCTTTCTTTTTCAAGTAAATATACCCCTGTTAGGTATGTAAAGGAGTGCTTTGTAATGAGTGAAAATAAAAAAGAAATCCATCTTCAAATTGCTGGTATGACTTGTGCTGCATGTGCCAATCGAATCGAAAAGGGTTTAGGTAAAGTAGAGGGCGTAGAATCCGCCAATGTTAATTTTACTTTAGAAAATGCGACAGTTAAATATAATCCTGAGATCACCAATATAGGAGAGTTTCAAGCTAAGGTTAAAAACCTAGGTTATGATGTTGTAACGGAAAAAAACGAGTTTGCCATTACAGGCATGACCTGTGCTGCATGTGCCACTCGTATCGAAAAAGGATTAAACAAATTAAATGGAATATCGAATGCAACGGTAAATCTTGCGCTTGAAAGTGCAACGGTAGAATTAAATCCTCTTGAAATTTCTACTCAAGATGTGATTAAAACCGTTGAGAAACTGGGCTACGGAGCCTTACTAAAAGATGAAAATAACAGCGAAAAGGCTGCTAATTATAAAGAAAAAGAAATAGCACGTCAAAAAGGAAAGCTTATCTTTTCTGCTATTTTATCTATTCCATTACTGTGGGCAATGGTGGGGCACTTTAGTTTTACATCTTTTATTTATGTTCCGATAGTCTTTATGAATCCCTGGGTTCAACTCGCATTATCAGCACCTGTTCAATTTATCATTGGTAAGCAGTTCTATGTAGGTGCTTATAAAGCTTTGAGGAATAAAAGTGCCAATATGGATGTACTAGTAGCTTTAGGAACATCAGCTGCCTTCTTTTACAGTTTATATCTAACTATTATGTCCATTGGGTCACATGGAACGGTTGAACTTTACTACGAAACTAGTTCGATTTTAATCACGTTAATTCTTCTTGGAAAATTGTTTGAGGCAAAAGCAAAAGGAAGATCCTCTGAAGCTATCAAAAAACTAATGGGTTTACAAGCAAAAACGGCTATCGTTGAGCGGAATGGAGTGGAACAAGAGGTTCCTCTAGAACAAGTAATGATAAACGATATCGTTTTTGTAAAACCAGGAGAAAAAGTACCCGTGGATGGTATTATCTTGGAAGGGAATTCAGCTATCGATGAATCGATGATTACAGGAGAAAGTGTACCCGTCGATAAAACAGTTGGTGACGCTGTTATTGGTTCGACCATTAATAAAAATGGGTTTTTAAAGATCAAAGCAACAAAAGTGGGGAAAGAAACGGCTCTTGCCCAAATCATTAAGATAGTAGAAGCGGCGCAAGGATCTAAAGCCCCTATTCAACGTCTTGCCGATCAAATTTCAGGTATATTTGTACCCATTGTCGTTGGGATTGCAGTCGTTACATTTTTAATCTGGTTTATTTGGGTTAATCCTGGTGATTTTCCATCCGCACTTGAAAAATTTATTGCGGTATTAGTTATTGCATGTCCTTGTGCATTGGGGCTAGCTACCCCAACTTCCATTATGGCAGGTTCAGGTAGAGCTGCAGAGATAGGTGTTTTATTTAAAGGTGGAGAACATCTGGAAAAAACACATCTAATCGACACTGTCATTTTAGATAAAACAGGTACTGTAACGAATGGAGAACCTGTATTAACAGATGTGGTTGTAAATGATGGATTTAATGAAACCTTCTTATTAGAGCTTGTGGGTTCTGCTGAAAAACAATCGGAACATCCCGTGGCTCAAGCTATTGTAAATGGTGTAAAAGATAAACAAATACCATTAACGGATGCAAGTGAATTTAACGCAATTCCAGGATACGGAATTCAAGCAACGGTTAAGGGTAATTCTATGTTGGTTGGGACGCAAAAATTGATGAAACAGCACAACATTGAGGTAGAATCAGCCCTTGAAACGATGAACCAATTAGAGTCAGATGGGAAAACCGTAATGCTGGTTGGTGTGAATGGGGCATATGCAGGAATGATTGCCGTTGCTGATACAGTGAAAGAAACATCAAAAGCTGCTATTCAGCGCTTAAAGAATATTGGTATCGAAGTTATTATGATGACAGGAGATAATCAAAGAACAGCAGCATCCATTGGCAGACAAGTGGGAATTGACCGAGTAATTGCAGAAGTTTTACCAAGCGGAAAAGCTGAAGAAGTGAAGAAATTACAGGAACAAGGAAGAAAAGTAGCGATGGTTGGGGATGGAATTAATGATGCACCAGCTTTAGTAACCGCAGATATTGGGATGGCAATTGGTACCGGTACAGATGTTGCAATGGAAGCAGCGGATATTACCTTGATCCGCGGAGATTTAAACAGCATTGCAGATGCCATTTTTATGAGCAAGAAAACGATTCGGAACATTAAGCAAAATTTATTCTGGGCTCTTGCTTACAATACAATTGGTATCCCTATTGCTGCAGCAGGTTTTCTGGCTCCTTGGCTTGCAGGTGCAGCAATGGCTTTTAGTTCCGTTTCTGTTGTATTGAATGCTTTACGATTGCAAAAGGTGAAGCTATAAGATATGGGCAACTGAGTGGCAAACCTTTACGCTAACTACCCTTTATGGTTTGTCATTTTTGTTGCTGTATAGAGTTCAATTATTTTCTTATAAAATGCATGGAAAGGGAGAGGCAATAAATGGGGAATGAACCAAATATGGTGACCATTGCTGTTAACGGTGGAATAGGGTTTGGAGCTAAATTAAATAGTAAACAATTAATCGCTCTTTCAAAATATATAGAAGAAGACCAGGAAATTGAATTAACAACATTCCAACAGCTATACCTACAAGTCCCTGAAGAAAAAGTGGAAATAGTTAAAGAGGAGTTTTATAATGTAGGACTTTCATGTTATCCCGTTGGTAAATTTGTGAAAAGTCTAAGGACTTGTAATTTCTGCAAAGGGGCAGAAATCGAAGGGATGCCTGTAGCAGAAGAATTAAACAGAAGAATTGCAGGAATCGAAGTGCCATTTACATTAAAAACAGCATATACCGGATGTCCTGTAGGATGTGGAGAGCCATTAGTGAATGATATTGGGATCATGAAACGTGGAGATTATTATGACCTTTATATTGGTGGGAAAGCCAAAGGATTAAAGGCTAAAACTGGAACATTATTTCGGTCACGTCTTAATCCTGAAGAGTTGTATAGATCAGTAGAAAGTTTAATAGAGATTTATCAAAAGAATGGAAAGAAGCGAGAAGATTTCACTAGATTTATTGACCGATTTGGTATTGAAACATTAGATAAATTAATAGGATGATTGGACCAAATATTTTTTTACAAAATAAGCCTTTTGAGGTGGAGGATGAATTTTGTTAATATTGGAGACTCAAAAGTGGTCTCTTTTTTTATTATTTTTTGACGATATGAACATATGCTCATATATTATAATTGGATATTTTTTTCGTTAACTGTAAGGGGGGAAGGGAAATGAATTCGGTAAAAGAAGCAAAGAAAATGGAAAAGTTGAAAGGTTAAAAGAAGAAACTCTTTTTATTGTGTCTCAAACCTTCAAGGCATTATCCGATAATACCAGAATCAAAATTCTTTATTTTTTATCTCAAACATGGGGAACGTATTTTAAAACGGGAATTATTTTAACCATCCCTGTCTTATTGATTACCCTTTTAGGCTTGTACCTATGGTTACGACTTGTTTAAACAAAGTGGAATAAGGTGAATAATTATGTCTAAAACAATCTACTTTATATGTACTGGCAACTCCGGCAGAAGCCAAATGGCAGAAGGATGGGCGAAGAAATACTTAGGGGAAGAATGGACTGTTAACTCTTCAATTTCCACATAAGCATAAATGTATACAATCATCTCAACTTTATTTTTAGGATGGAAGTTTAAAGAATAGATTGTCAGGTAAATGAAAATAATGAAATTGAAAATAATAAGAGTAGATAGGAGAACCTTTCATTTTACAAAAAAGTTCACATACAAACTTTTAAAGGGTAGCAATCGGTGTAAATGTGAATGTTAGCATAAGAACAGAAATACACAGAATAAGACTTCAAAATACATAATGAAAAGCAATTAGAAGTGAGGGCTAAATACATGGAAAAAAAGCTTCTTTATGGACTTTTAACCGTTTGTGCTGCTTCAATACCATTCTTATTTAAAGGACCAAAAATGAGAGAAAATCTCGTTATATTCTTCTCCAAAGGAGTATTAGCCACTCTAGTCGATGCCTATGTGGTTGGAACTAAAAGAGTAAAGTATCCAGTTCGTCCATTTAGTAAAATATTTAAGACAAATATTATTTATGATATGTTGTTTTTCCCGCTTTTAAGCGTATTATGGGTTAAACAATCGTATAATGATAAATTAGGCGGAATTATTTTAAAAAGTTTTACATGGAGTATTCCTATGAGTCTTTCCCAATGGTTCCTAGAAAAACGTACCGGTTTATTTAAGTGGTATAAATGGTCCCCTATCCATACCTTTTTAAGTGTCAGTTTTACTTTATTTACAATTAGGGCACTTGTATCATTAATAAAGAAGTTAGATAAAGTAAAGGTAAAAATATGAAAGAATACGAATTAATTGCTTTATACTTTCGGCAATTTTCATTTGAGGAAATAACTGCAAAAAAGGAATTGTATCATATATTATATTTTGCTAATATGAGTTTAGAAACTCAATAGGCGATGGGGTTCGCCAAAAACGCTGAAAAGCTAATGACTCCTACCAGTATAGACACTGGTAGGAGTCTGTTTATTTTTGAGCAAGCTAAAATTATGAGGTGAGTAAATTTGGTTTATTTGTTAGTAGGAATTGCAGGAATTTTTGGTGCATCCTTACGTTATCTAATGGGATTACCGTTTAAAGATACATTGGTATATGGGTTCCCAATTGCTACATTTCTGACAAATATGATTGGATGTTTTGTATTAGGATGGTTTACGACTTTTCTACCAAAAATTAAATTCCTTTCTCCTTCATTCATTACTGCGTTGGGAACGGGATTAGTTGGATCCTTTACAACATTTTCTACATTTAGTGTAGAAACGGTAAGACTAATGATGGAATCCAAATGGGGTATAGCGGTTATTTATATCCTTTTAAGTTTGTGGGGCGGCCTATTATTCTCATTGTTAGGGTACCGTGCAGGAATGCTATATAAAAGGGATGGAGGAATGGAAGAATCATGATGAATATTGCATTGGTAGCGATAGGCGGCTTTTTTGGTGCCATCACTCGTTTCAGTATAAGTAATTGGATGAAAAGTAAAACTTCCTTTGCTTTTCCCATTGCTACCTTAACCGTTAATTTAATCGGCTCCTTTTTATTAGGCATTATTATTGGATCCAATTTGGAGAGGACATGGAGTTTACTGCTGGGAACAGGCTTTATGGGGGCATTTACGACTTTTTCAACATTTAAATTAGAAAGTATAACATTGCTGTCGAAGAAAAGGTGGATAACTTCTTTTTTATACTTAGGGGGAAGTTATACCTTTGGGATTCTATTGGCATTTGTTGGAATAAAAATCGGCATTCGTATTTAAAAACTTATGAAAATAATGGTGGTTGAATCCTATTTGTCTTTATACCTGAAGGAAGCAAGTCAAAATGTTGGGGCAATTAGCGGGGGATTAAGAGACCCCCACTAGTTGCAATTTCACATTATAAAATGTGAAGAAGAAATTCCAGTGACACAGTCATTGATTATGTTAAAGGATTCATTCTTAATAAGTAATGGAGTGTATAGCTTGTACTTTTTATTACAAACGAAGCTTTAACAATCAAAGAAATCAATGCTGATACTATGCGAATAAGTATATTCACCTTCGATCCCCTCCACATTGAATTTAGTGTTATAAAAATAACACTGAAGATATTTTTTTACAGATAACGATATTTATTCACTTATCATCTTAATTGCTTACGATCCTCCATTTGCGGCGGTTCCTCAAACCAACCATTTTAATCATGAGTTTAACTCCTTTGTCCATATAAAACTTCAGCATAAAAACTTTCTGAATCTCCATGCTAAAAACGCTTATTGAACTTGTTTAAAGTAACCTTTTACTTTCCTTTGCGTCTATTTTTAAAAAGGGGGATAAAAAAATGAGCAAAAGGGTATTTGTATTTTTTCTGTTTCTTACTCTAACGGCGTGTTCGAAAAATGGAATGGTAGGAGAGGAACCGCCAAAAGCGATGATTCAAGTTGGAAAAGAAACGTATGAAACAAAGATTGGCTCCTATTGCTGGTCTTCCAATAATCAGGGGAAATGTGTAGATACTGCTGGACCAGT
Source organism: Margalitia sp. FSL K6-0131 (assembly GCF_038008735.1). NCBI lineage: Bacteria > Bacillati > Bacillota > Bacilli > Caryophanales > Bacillaceae > Heyndrickxia > Margalitia sp. FSL K6-0131. The sequence continues at coordinate 3,975,522 of NZ_JBBOZS010000001.1, read as the reverse complement.
TGAATTATTAAAAGGAAAAAATCCGATTGCAATAAAACCCGGTAAAGCGGTAACCTTTAAAGTGAATTATAGTCCAAAACCAGATGAATTCGATGTAATACAATTTATAAATAATAAGGATACAATAATTCCGTTTGATAACGGGCGGTTTACAGCACCAACTCAAAAAGGCATCTATTATTATTCTGTCTTAGCAAGGTGGTTGGATAAGAAGGACAAAAATATATCAAAAGGTGATGCATCATATGTATTTGCTCTGGAGGTAAAATAAAATATCTTAAAAATAAGACAACTATTTAACAAAGAACTAACAATGACACTAATTTGAAATAGTCTGTAAAAATGAATCCGTTTTTTTCCTCATTGGGTTTATTTTCGGTAATTTCCATTTGGAGGATAATATTACCTAAAAGGTGAGGAGGAGTTTTACAGCAAGGGATTGGAAGGAATAATAGTAGATACCAGTTTTTGGATAATGAATAACTATGTTACAACTGATAGCCTAGTAGATAAGGACGAGTACGAAACTACTAGGAGGTTATGTTTATGAAGAAACTTAAAAAACTAGCAGTTGCGGCAGGTTTAATCGTTTCAATGTCTGCCTTTACATTAACTAATCAATCAAATGCAGCTACCACGACCCATAAGGTTCAACAAGGTGAAACATTTTGGAAAATTTCAAATAAATTAGGAGTTCCTGTATCTAGTTTAATGCAAGCAAATCATGCGACAAATTCAAAACTTTATGCAGGTCAAACTATAGTAATCCCTAATTCTACTGTTTCAGCAGCGGATAAAGAGCTTATGGCACGACTTGTACATGCTGAAGCTGGCGGAGAACCATACGCAGGGAAAGTAGCGGTTGCGACCGTTATTTTAAACAGATTAAAGAGCCCTAATTTCCCGAATACAATTAAAGGTGTTATATACCAAGTAGAATCCGGACATTATGCATTTACACCTGTTCAAGATGGAAGGATTAAACTTCCGGCTGATGCCGATTCAAGAAGAGCGGTTAATGAAGCAATCGCTTTTAGTGGAAAAGGCAAAGGTTCGTTATATTTCTATAATCCAAAAACAGCGAAAAGTAAATGGATTTTTTCACGTCATGTGACAGTAACCATTGGACACCATCGCTTTGCAAAATAAATGTAAGAGCACCGATCTTTTTGATTGGCGCTCTTTATTTAATTTAAATTAATTTACCAATACCTTTTCTACTCTGATCTTCATCGCTTTTCAATGAATCCGCAGTATTTTCCACACTTCCCTTCCTATTTTCATTTCCTTTCAAAATAATTCAACTGAATCCTCTAAATAAAAAAGATAGGGATTTGTACATATTTCGGAAAAACGAAGCGTAAAATCTATTGTTCATTTTCAATAAATATAGGGGGTTTTAAGTGATGGCAGATAATGTAAGAGTTGGATTAATTCAAGCTTCCAATGATGTAGATGGAAATGAGCCAGTAGAGTTTCATAAAGAAAAGGCGATCGAAAAGCATCTTAAATTAGTAAGAGAGGCTGCAGCAAAGGGTGCACAAATTATTTGTCTTCAGGAAATATTTTACGGACCTTATTTTTGCTCGGAGCAAAATATAAAATGGTATGATGCTGCAGAAGAGATTCCAAACGGTCCCACAACAAAGCTATTTCAGGAAGTCGCAAAAGAGCTTGGAGTAGTCATTGTTCTTCCTATTTATGAAAGAGAAGGAATAGCAACTTACTACAATACAGCTGCGGTAATTGATGCTGACGGTTCTTATTTAGGGAAATACCGTAAACAGCACATACCGCATGTTGGGGTTGGAAATGACGGTTATGGATTTTGGGAGAAGTTTTACTTTAAACCTGGTAATCTTGGATATCCTGTGTTCGATACGGCATTTGCAAAGATTGGTGTTTATATATGTTATGACCGCCATTTTCCGGAGGGGGCTAGACTTTTAGGGCTAAATGGTGCTGAAATTGTCTTTAATCCATCTGCAACGGTTGCCGGATTATCTGAATACTTATGGAAGCTGGAACAGCCGGCACATGCTGTGGCAAATGGTTACTATTTAGCGGCAATTAACCGTGTCGGATATGAAGCACCATGGAATATGGGGGAGTTTTACGGTCAGTCGTATTTAGTAGATCCTAAAGGGAATTTTGTCGTCATGGCCAGCCGTGATAAAGATGAAGTGATTATTGGGGAAGTAAATAAAAGAATGATTCGAGAGGTTCGCGATACATGGCAGTTTTATCGTGATCGTCGCCCTGAAACATACGGTGATATGACCGCATTACTTCCTTAATTGCTTCGAAAATTGACAGTGAGTCAGAAATACTGACTCTATGAGTCCTGATATTTTTCATGTAGAGGGAAAAGGAGGTTTTCTTTTTGGAAAATGGAAAAAATCAGCGCATCTCTCTTATGAACTTAGAAGATAATTTTCAAGAAGTCAGTCCCGGCCTTACCAACCAAGAAGCGATTGAAGAATCAAACCGATGTTTATACTGTTATGATGCCCCATGCATTAAAGCATGTCCCACTGGAATTGACATCCCAGCATTTATCAAAAAAATAGCCTCAGGAAATTTATTAGGATCTGCAAAAACCATTATGATATCCAACCCTATTGGTGCCAGCTGTGCACGTGTATGTCCAACGGAAGAACTTTGCGAAGGTGCATGTGTTCTAAATCACTCGACGAAACCGATTATGATCGGAAACTTGCAAAGGTATGCTACTGACTGGGCAATAAAAAATGAACAGTCTCTCTTTAAGCCAGGTACATCGAATGGAAAGAAGGTAGCTATCATAGGTGGCGGTCCTGCTGGATTATCTGCCGCAAGGGAATTAGCGAGATTAGGATATGAAGTCACTATTTATGAAGCCTCTGAAAAATGCGGGGGATTGAATACGTATGGAATTGTTTCTTTTAGACTTCCACAGTCTATTTCCTTTTGGGAAGTAGAGCAAATTGAAAAATTAAATGTAAAAATTATTACCAATACAAAGGTTGGGAGAGATATATCCGCTTATGAGCTGCTGGATAACTTTGACTGTATTATTTTAGCAGCAGGTATGTCCAAGGTTCCGGATTTGAAAATTGAAGGTGAGGATTTGTTAGGTGTCTACGATGCCATCGAATTCGTTAAGGAAACAAAGAGCGGCAGCTTATCAAGAAATTTTATTGGGAAAAAGGTTGCAGTTATTGGTGCCGGAAATACAGCGATAGACGGTGCGACATGCTCTGTTCGCTTAGGAGCAGAAAATGTAAAAATCTTATATCGAAGAACGCAGGAAGAAATGACCGCTTATGATTTTGAATATGAATTTGCCAAAATGGATGGGGTGGAGTTCCGCTTTCTTACTGCACCTAAAAGAATTATAGGAGATGAGAATGGCAGAGTTACAGGAATCGAATGCTACAAAATGGAGTTAGGAGTACCTGACCCAGATGGGCGTCGAAGTGCCAAGCCTATAGAGGGATCAGAATTCATTATTCCGGTTGATGCAGTAATAAAAGCAATCGGACAAACGCGGCATCTTGAATTAATAGAAGCCTTTGGACTTAAACATGCAGATGGAGTTGTTCAAGTAAATCAGGAAACCTATCAGACTTCCAATCCGAAAGTATTCTCATGCGGCGATATTATTTTCGGAAAAGGAAAGGGAGAAGCAATGGTCGTCACAGCCGCAAAGCAAGGGAAAGAAACGGCTTATGCCGTTCATAAGCAGTTAACGTTAGTAGAATCGGTTTAATTTGTAGTGAAAGCGTTTTCTGATTATAAAAAGGGTATAAGTTATTTTTCTAAAAACAAGTAAAGAACTGTCTAGCTACAGCGCTTATCGGCTAGCGGATGAGCAAGGCGCTTTCGCTTTTCTAATAAATATGAAAAGGGGAGGAAAGGATGGCTGATTTAAGTATAAATCTAGCAGGTATCAAGTCTCCTAATCCGTTCTGGCTGGCATCGGCCCCGCCAACTAATTCAGGGTACCAGGTGCAAAGAGCTTTTGAGGCAGGATGGGGAGGCGCGGTCTGGAAAACCTTAGGGGAACCGATCTTAAATGTTTCTTCTCGATTTGCAGCTGTAAGCTTTAACGGCCAGCGGGTGGCAGGATTTAATAATATAGAACTCATTACGGACAGACCATTAGATATTAATTTAAAAGAAATATATGAAACAAAAAAGCGATTTCCTAACCATGCCATTATTGCTTCCTTAATGGTGGAACCTAAACAGGAAAAATGGCATGAAATTGTAAAAAGGGTAGAGGATGTGGGAGTGGATGGTCTGGAGTTGAATTTTGGCTGTCCGCATGGGATGGCAGAACGTGGAATGGGATCTGCTTCAGGTCAAGTGCCCGCATTAGTAGAAAAGCAAACCTATTGGGTAAAGGAAGTGGCTAAAACACCGGTTATTGTAAAACTAACACCTAATATTACGGATATTACTTCCACAGCTGAAGCAGCGGCAAATGGCGGTGCAGATGCAATCAGTATGATAAATACGATCAATAGTTTAGCAGGGGTGGATCTTGAAACATGGAATACGATTCCTCATGTTGGCGGTAAAGGTGCACATGGAGGATACTGCGGGCCGGCTGTAAAGCCAATCGCTTTAAATATGGTAGCAGAGTGTGCAAGAAATAATCGAATCAATGTTCCTATATCTGGAATCGGAGGAATATCTAATTGGCAGGATGCAGTAGAGTTCATGTTAATGGGTGCTACAGGTGTGCAGGTTTGTACAGCAGCCATGCACCATGGCTTTCGAATAATTGAGGATATGGTAGAAGGATTAAATCACTATTTAGATGGCAGAGGGATTAAGTCTGTTTCCGATATTATTGGGAAATCAGTGGAGAGATATTCTGATTGGGGAGAACTGGATCTTAATTATAATATTGTCGCAAAAATAAACACGGATATATGTATTAACTGCAATAAATGCCATATTGCTTGTGAAGATACTTCACATCAATGCATCGATATGCTGACAGATGAAAACGGTAAAAATTACTTAAAAGTTCGGGAAGAGGATTGTGTGGGATGTAATTTATGCTCCATTGTCTGTCCGGTGGATGGTGCCATTGACATGGTGGAGGTGCCAAGTGAGCTTCCGTCAATGACCTGGAACCAACGACAGTCTGCATTGGCATTGGGAGCTCTAAAATCGATGCCGTAAAAAAACGGAGGGGAAATCAGATGAGAAAACTTATAAAAAATGGAACGATTGTAACGGCAGCTGATACATTTCAGGCGGAAATACTAGTGGAAGATGGCAAAATCAGTGCAATCGGTACTAACTTACCATCAGCAGGTGCAGAAGTAATTGATGCAAAAGGCTGCCTAGTATTTCCCGGAGGAGTAGACCCTCATACACATTTAGATATGCCATTTGGAGGGACGGTAACAAAAGATGATTTTGAGACGGGAACTATAGCTGCTGCGTTTGGCGGTACCACTACTGTCATTGATTTTTGTTTAACAGAGAAAGGCCATCCTTTAAAAAAGGCTATCCAAACATGGCATGCTAAATCGAATGAAAAAGCCGTTATTGATTATGGCTTCCACTTAATGGTCAGTGAAATTAATGATGATGTATTGAATGAGCTCCCACAAGTCATAAATGAAGAAGGAATCACCTCTTTTAAAGTATTTATGGCCTATAAAAATGTTTTTCAGGCTGATGATGATACATTATTTCGCACGCTTTTATCTGCTAAAGAATTAGGAGCTCTTGTAATGGTTCATGCGGAGAATGGTGATGTGATTGATTATTTAACGAAAAAGGCTTTGGAAGAAGGAAAAACAGAGCCGATTTATCACGCACTGACCAGGCCTCCAGAATTGGAAGGGGAAGCAACAGGGCGAGCAGCGAAATTAACCGGGCTTGCAGATTCACAGCTATATGTTGTCCATGTATCATGTGCAGATGCTGTAGAAAAAATCGCGGAAGCTCGCAGTAAAGGATTGAATGTATGGGGGGAAACATGTCCTCAATATTTAGTACTGGATATAAGTGATTTAGAAAAGCCGAATTTTGAAGGGGCAAAATATGTTTGGTCACCTCCGCTCAGGGAAAAATGGAATCAAGATGTTTTATGGAATGCCTTGAAGAGCGGGCAGCTGCAAACAATTGGATCGGATCAATGCTCCTTTGATTTTAAAGGACAAAAGGATTTAGGCAAGGATGATTTTTCGAAAATTCCTAACGGAGGTCCAATGATTGAAGACCGAGTCTCCATATTATTTTCAGAAGGAGTAAAGAAAGGACGAATAACCCTTAATCAGTTCGTTGATATTATCTCCACAAGGAGTGCAAAATTATTTGGCTTATTCCCGAAAAAAGGTACTATTGCAGTTGGATCGGATGCAGATATCGTTATTTTTGATCCAACCATCGAGAGAGTAATTTCGGCCGAAACACATCATATGGCCGTAGATTACAATGCTTTTGAAGGAATGAAGGTAACAGGAGAGCCTGTTTCCGTTTTATCTCGCGGGGAATTTGTCGTTCGCGATAAGCAATTTGTAGGGAAGCCAGGAAATGGTAAGTATTTAAAGCGAGAAAAATATAATACTTACACCAAATTGAATCAAAATGAAACGATGTCAATTTAGTTTCAAAAGATAATTGATGAAAACTGTTCATTTTCGGAAAAAGGAAGGCGAGTATATCCTGTCAACGTATAAGTAGGCAAAAGAGAATCTCCTAAAAAGCGAGGCTCCATAATTTTTGTGACAAGGTGTCTAAAAGTAATTTAGGAGATTCTTATAAAAATAACTTTAGCAAGTACTCACCATTTCTCGAACATAGCGACTTCAATGAGAAAGGGGTTATGTTGAATGAAAAAAAATGAAAGTGAAATAGGTGAAAGTTCACTGATTAACCATGATTTAGCACCAACTACTGAGGAACAGCGAACATGGAAAACGGCAAATTTTGTCTCCATGTGGATGGGAGCTCTTAACAATATTCCCACGTATATAACAATCGGTGGTTTGATTGTTTTAGGTTTTTCACCATTGCAAGTTATTGGGATCGTACTAGTGGCTTCTCTCATCCTTTATGCAGCATTAACTCTTAATGGTCACACAGGATCCAAATTCGGGATTCCCTTTCCAATTATAGCAAGAACATCCTATGGTATCAGAGGTGCCAATATCCCTGCCTTATTGCGGGGGTTTGTGGCGATAATGTGGTTAGGTATACAAGCATATGCGGGAAGTACAGCACTAAGAATGGCGATTGCTAGCCTATGGCCAGCTTGGAATAACTTAGGAGGGGACATAACAATTTTAGGAATTGACCTTCCAGGGCTTCTTTCCTTTTTGATTTTTTGGTCCTTGCATCTTCTTGTTCTAAAGTCTGGAATGGAATCGCTGAAAAAAGTCCAAAAATGGACTGGGCCCATTGTTGCTGTTGTAATAATTGGAATGTTTATCTGGGCTTTAAAGATTGCCGGAGGGATGGGTAACATTTTTTCACTAGATGGAAAATATGATACGTTTGGAAAAGCATTCTTTCCTTTTCTTGCAGCAGTAACAGGTGTGATCGGTTATTGGTCCACTTTGATTTTAAATGTGCCCGATTTTACCCGGTTTGCCAGATCACAGAAAGATCAGATAAAGGGTCAATTAATTGGTCTACCGGTTATCTTTACGATTTTTGCATTTGCTACAGTAACAATTGTAGGAGCTACTGCAGTGGCCTATCATACACCTATTGCTGACCCAATTGCGACAATGAAACACTTCAACAGCCCTTTTCTTATTGCTGTTTCAGCATTATTGCTTTCCTCTGCAACAGTAACTGTTAATGTTATCGCGAATATGGTATCACCATCTTATGATTTGGCAAATTTGTTTCCAAAGTATATTGATTTTAAACGCGGCTTTTATTTAACAGCTTTCCTTGCTCTATTTACATTTCCATGGGAGATTATGAAAAATTCTGAAACGATTTTCACCATGTTAAATTTGATTGGAGGATTCCTTGGTCCAGTTGCTGGTGTGATGATTGCTCATTACTTTATCATTAATAAGCGCGAGGTCAATATGAAGGACCTCTATAGCTACCAAGGACAGTACATGTATTTTAAAGGATATAACTATCGGGCGTTCCTTGCTACTGTGGTTGGAGCCATCATTGCTCTAATCGGACAGTTCGTACCTGCAATGAAGGGTGTTTATGAAGTATCCTGGTTTGTTGGAGTAATCCTTGCCTTTTTCATTTACATTGCATTGATGCGTATTCATCCCCCTGTTCCGGTTACAAAGCAAGAATTAATAGTAGAAGAACCTCTTTAACAAACAAAAATAAATCTTTCAATTTAAAAGGGAGATAGATTGGGTTCCAAGCAGTGTACCTTTGGAATAATTTTATAAGGAATTGCGAGGAGAAATGACATGTCAGATTATCAGCAATATATCAATGAAAAGGATAATATCGATGATTTTATTCAAAAGGGATTTCTAATTAGCCATGTAAGAGAGAATTTGGACGGAGCATATGTAGAATTTTCTCATCCGGTGGAAGGGAAAAAGGAAACCGTTTTAATAGGAACAGCGAATGCCAGAAAATATTTTTCTAGCATTCTGATTCGACAGAATGGTTAAGAGATGAAATGAATAGAGAAAGAATTGGAAAGTATATGGTTTTCTGTCATATAAATGATATCAAGTCTATTGTCCAGGAAGTTTGGAGAAAAGACTGTAGAGCGCATGAAAATATTTTGTTGATATGGAGGACCAAGGATGAGTGTGACAAGTGATACAAAGGTAATAAAAAATTTAATAAATGGAGAATGGGTTAGCTCAAATAGCAAGGTAACACTTGATATACCAAATCCAGCTACAAATGAAATATTAGCTAAGGTGCCAGTCTCAACGAAAGAGGATGTAGATCAAGCAGTTGCAGCTGCTAAAAGGGCATTAATAGAATGGAAAAAAGTTCCGGTACCAAAGCGGGCAAGAATTTTCTTTAAATATCATTCTTTGTTATCAGAAAACCACGCGGAATTAGCAAAATTGATTGTGTATGAAAATGGGAAGGCGTATAAAGAGGCATACGGAGAAGTCGGGCGCGGGATTGAATGTGTGGAGTTCGCAACGGGAGCACCGACTTTAATGATGGGGGAAACTCTTTCCGGTATTGCGGAAGATATTGATTCTGAAATGTTTCGTTACCCATTAGGTGTTGTGGGAGGAATTACTCCATTTAATTTTCCAATGATGGTACCGCTGTGGATGTTTCCGTTAGCGATTGTTTGCGGGAACACATTTGTATTAAAGCCTTCAGAACGGACACCGCTGCTTGCAAATAAATTGGCTGAATTATTTACGGAAGCTGGTGCACCTCCGGGAGTACTAAATGTTGTCCATGGCGCCCATGATGTCGTGAATGGATTGCTTGAGCATAAAGACATTGCCGCCATTTCATTTGTCGGCTCACAGCCAGTTGCGAAATATGTCTATGAACGTGCCGCTGCACAGGGCAAGCGAGTGCAGGCTCTCTCAGGAGCTAAAAATCATCATATTGTAATGCCGGATGCAGATATTGAAAAAGCGGTTCAGCATGTGTTAAGTTCGACATTTGGAAGTGCCGGCCAGCGTTGTATGGCATGCAGTGCCGTTGTAGTAGTAGGAGAAAACGATAAATTCATAGATGCATTGAAACAAAAAGCGGATGATCTAAATATTGGGAATGGAATCGATGAAGAAGTATTATTAACACCTGTTATTCGAAAAGAACATCGCCAGAAAATTATCGGTTACATTGAAAAAGGTGTAGCAGAGGGTGCGGAACTAATTAGAGATGGGCGCAAGGAAATGGGGGAACACCCTGCTGGAAATTTTCTTGGACCAACCATTTTCGACCATGTCACACCTGAAATGACAATTGCAAAGGACGAGATTTTTGGACCAGTTTTAAGCTTACTTCGTGCGAAAGATTTAGACGAAGGATTAGAGTATATTAAACGATCACGTTTTGGAAATGGGGCAACCATCTATACCAACAATGCCAAAGCAATCCGTAAGTTTCGCGAGGAAGCGGATGCTGGAATGCTCGGCATTAACATTGGCGTCCCGGCAACAATGGCTTTTTTCCCATTTTCAGGATGGAAGGATTCTTTTTACGGAGATCTTCACGTAAATGGAAAGGACGGTATCAACTTTTACACAAGGAAAAAAATGATTACGTCGAGATTTGATGCATAATAAGCAATACCTTTGCAAGAGGTACGGCAGATTATTAATATATCCTTTCAAAAAAATGAAACAGGAGGAATGAGTAGATGGTGCAAACAAGTCATTCCCACGAGACTTTAATAGGGCAGGATGAAAGATATGTCTGGCACTCTATGAAACCATATAATCCAAAGGCGACGATTGTTGCAGAAAAAGCGGAGGGATCATGGGTTACGGATTCAGATGGAAACCGGTATTTAGATGCGATGGCAGGGTTATGGTGCGTAAATGTAGGTTATGGGAGAAAGGAGCTTGCCGAAGCAGCCTATGAGCAATTAAAGGAAATGGCATACTTTCCGCTTTCGCAAAGCCATATTCCTGCTATTAAGCTGGCAGAAAAACTGAATCAGATGTTAGGAGACGAATATGTAATCTTTTTCTCCAATAGTGGTTCTGAAGCAAATGAAACGGCATTTAAAATTGCTCGCCAATACCACCAGCAAAAAGGGGAATATAATCGTTATAAAATTGTTTCACGCTACCGTGCTTATCACGGAAATACAATGGGAGCTTTGGCAGCGACAGGGCAAGCACAACGAAAATTCAAATATGAACCGCTTGCTCCAGGGTTTATACATGTTTCTCCTCCAGACTCATACAGGGATAAAGAGAATGTTTCGAATCCAGCCGAACTTTCTTCTGTGAAGGAAGTCGACCGTGTCATGACATGGGAAAATAGTGAAACGATTGCTGCGATGATCATGGAACCGATTATTACAGGTGGCGGGGTACTTATTCCTCCTGATGGATATGTGAAAGCGGTAAAGGAGATTTGTGATAAGCATGGGGCGCTTTTAATCGTGGATGAGGTTATTTGCGGTTTTGGGCGAACAGGTAAACCATTTGGCTATATGCATGAAGATATTAAACCGGATATTATTACGATGGCAAAAGGAATCACGAGCGCCTATTTGCCGCTATCTGCGACCGCTGTTCGAAAAGAGATTTATGAATCCTTTAAAGGAACGGAAGAATATGACTATTTCCGCCATGTAAATACCTTCGGCGGAAATCCGGCGGCATGTGCTTTGGCGATAAAGAATTTAGAAATAATGGAAACCGAAAATCTATTTGACCGTTCCCATCATCTCGGTGAAACGTTAAAAAAGGAATTTGCCACCCATCTCAAAAATCACCCGTATGTAGGGGATGTTCGCGGAAGAGGTCTATTAGTTGGGATTGAACTGGTAAAGGATAAGAAAACAAAGGAACCGTTAGAAGTGGACTTGGTGAACCAGGTCATTGCTGCATGTAAACAAAATGGGCTATTTATTGGCAAAAATGGCACAACGGTTGCAGGCTATAATAATGTGCTTACCCTATCACCACCACTAAATATTGAGCGGAACGATTTAGATTTTATTGTAAAAACACTAACGGATAATTTAAATAAACTATAGCAATAAGAAAAAGGTAGGGGAAATCCCTTACCTTTTTAAATCTTCAGTTCTATCAATGGCCGAGTATATTTTTTGATAAAGTAGCTTCCAAGTAATAAACAAATTCCTAATGAGAAGAGCAATAATGTGATGTATTGATCCGAAACTGCATTTAATGTATCGTCAGAAACGAATGTTTCAATGGTTTTAATGATAAATCCGTGTAACAGGTATACGTACAAGGTGCGTTCTCCAATTACCGTCCACTTAAATCCGCCAGATGGAACAATGGATAAAAATCCGTAAATAACAATTGCTGTTAAGAAATACTGTGCAGCACGAATGAATCCATCTGTTATTTCCTTATTCCCCATTCCCGCATAGGAAGTATCTCCAAGCAGCCATGGTACTGCGTCTTTAGGGAAGAATGTTCCGAATAACAGCATTGTTCCAACAAGGACGACAAACCCGATAAGCGTAGAATATTTCACTTTTTTTACAAGTTCTAAATGCTTTCGCTCTAACAGGAATCCAAGGAGGAAGTAAGGGAAAAATACAAAGGTCCTGGAAAGAGAAAGAAAGCTGCCTACATGATCCCAGTATCCAATTCCAATTCCAATCACTACTGAAATTCCTAAACCTACCCATCTTAACTTGGCAAAAACATACAGCAACAGATTCCAACAGAACAGGCTTAATAAAAACCATAATGTCCAATGAGGATGGAGGAGGTCGATATTAAGGCTGGAATCATGGCCGTTCCAATAATAGAAAATAGAATAGATTACTTGAAAAATAACATATGGTACTAAAATCTTCTTAACCGATTTCCAGAGATGCCCTTTCTTATGAAAGCCCTTTGAAAAATATCCGGAAATAAGAATGAATGCCGGCATATGAAATAGAAAGATGACTGAATATAAGGTAAACAAAATATTATCATTACTTTTCAAAGGACTTATGACATGACCGAACACCACTAAAAATATTAAAATGAATTTTGCGTTGTCAAAGTACAGACTCCTACTGGAAGAGGAAGCCATACTTAACACCTCCTGAACTTCATTCTAAACGAAATCAACCCTATACTAGTATAGCTCTTTTAATACCCTTTTCATGATGTTATAAACTAGTTTGAATGTCCCGTTTCAATAAAAATGGGTAATGAAATAAAAGATGTAGCTTCTAGCAATGATTGTCCATTATGCACTAATACTACTGTACGATATTATTGTTACAGAGATATGAAAAAAATTTTAAAATGAAATGAAAATTCGATATCCAATTTGCTATTTTTGAAAAAAAAGATACATTGGAAGGGAGAAACTAGGGGAAATACCAAATATATTAAAAATACATAAAAAAAAAGACACCTTTATCTCAATGGATAAAAATGCCTTTCAAAAACTTTAAACTATTTAACACCTTTCGTCACTGTCTAGGTACACTTTTCCGATTTTTGCGTCTTCTCCGTACGCCGATGAGCAAAGCGCCTACGCTTTTCTTATCAACAGCAGCGATTTACTTTACCGCTTTCATATTTTTCTTTTAATGCAAACATATAATATTCCTTTTCAGACATTATAGGTTCATTTGGATGTTTTCTTTTCTGATGTTCAACGTATTGATCATAATTGGGAAGGCCAAAAATGACCTTAATATTACATTGAATTTTCTTGAAGGTTGCTGCAAGTGAATTCATGATCCTCACCTACTTAACGGTACATTTGGAAACTTTGTTTGAATAAACGGCGTTTCATGCAGCTGAGCTTTTTTCTTCTTAACCAGAATGTTATACCATACTCTTAAGGAATCAATTACCATTAAGAGCACGATGGCAATAAAGACAATCGTTAAAGTAGCATCCAATCGGTCATTAAAGACAATTTGCTTCATGACATCCATGCTCGTTGCTGGACCTACAACCTTTCCGCTGTCGATACCGTCCTGATAAATTTTTGCATGGGCGAAAAATCCAATGGCAGGCACTTTTGAGAATAATTTCATAAATGCTGCTGTAAGTGTAGTGACGGTTAAGAAAACATACGGAATAATTGTCACCCAGGAGTAACGGGCTTTTCCCATTTTAATAATAATGGTAGTTGCAACCGCAAGAGCAATAGCTGCAAGCATTTGATTGGATATTCCAAACAATGCCCATAGGGAGTTGATACCGCCAAATGGGTCAATTGCACCTTGATACGTGATATAGGCCCACCCTAAAGTAATGAGGGCTGAAGCAATAATATTTGCTATAAGATTGTTCGTTTTTGCAAAAGGCTTATAGAAGTTACCAACCAAGTCCTGTAACATAAAACGCCCAATTCTTGTGCCTGCATCTATGGTGGTTAAGATAAATAGTGCCTCAAATAGAATGGAAAAAATGATACCAGAATGCTTTCGCTCCAGCTAAAAAGCTTGTGAAAATTTCTGCCATACCTACTGCAAGAGTCGGTGCTCCGCCGGTTCTGGAAAGAATGGAGGCTTCCCCAATATCCTTTGCTGCATTAGTGATATCACTAGCTGAAACTTGGAATCCCCAAGTGGAAATGACGGATGCCGCATTGGCTGCATCTGTACCAATAGCTGCCGCGGGAGCATTCATAGCAAAATATAGCCCTGGATGAAGGGAACATGCAGCAATTAAAGCCATAATAGCGACTCCGGACTCCATTAACATACCGCCATAACCGATAAAACGGGCATGGGACTCTTTTTCTATCATTTTCGGAGTTGTTCCAGAAGACACAAGGGCGTGGAAACCAGAAACAGATCCGCAAGCAATGGTTATAAATAAGAAAGGAAATAAGTTACCGGCAAATACTGGTCCAGTTCCATCAATAAATTTACTGATTTTTGGCATATGCAGATCAGGAAGTACGATTAAAATACCAGCTGCCAATAGAAAGATGACACCAATTTTCAAAAATGAGCTTAAATAATCACGAGGAGCAAGCAATAGCCAAACAGGAAGGATGGATGCCACAAAACCATAAATCCCAATCATAACAGCCAGTTGCCCGCCAGTGAATGTAAACATTTTAGCTAGTTCAGGGTCTGCAGCAATATATTGGCCACCCCAAAGAGCTATCATGAGTAATACAAATCCAATGATAGATCCTTCTAATACTTTACCTGGACGGATGTACCGCATATATATACCCATTAGAATCGCAATCGGTATTGTACATGCGATGGTAAATACACCCCAAGGTGAACCGGCAAGCGCTTTCACCACTACGAGTGCTAAAACAGCAAGTAAGATAATCATAATGGCTAAAATTCCAATAGATGCAATAATCCCACCGAATGGACCTACTTCTTCCTTTGCCATTTGTCCCAGTGACTTACCGTTTCTTCTCATGGATCCCATTAGAATAACACCGTCTTGGACTGCTCCTGCCAAGACAACCCCAATAATAATCCAAAGTGCACCAGGCAAGTATCCCATTTGAGCGGCCAATATTGGACCTACCAGTGGACCTGCACCGGCAATCGCCGCAAAATGATGACCGAATAATACCCATTTATTTGTGGGCACGAAATCTTTCCCATCATCATTTACTTCTGCTGGTGTTGCCCGGTTATCATTTAGCTTGAAAATCTTATAAGCGATAAATTTACTATAAAACCTGTATGCTACTGCATAAGTACAAACAGCGGCAACAACCAGCCATGCAGCTGAAATTGTCTCACCATTGGCTAACCCAAGTAATGCAAAAGCAACAGCGCCAAGAATAGAAATAATAGTCCAAATTAAAATGGAAAGAAGCTTTTTATTCAATTCTCTATACTCCCCTCTACCCAAAATCTATTAGAACAAGAAATATTCGAATAATTTATAGTTAGCCCTCCTAACGAATGATTTTGAATATTCCTAATTCAACAAAAATAATAACCTAGACAACCTGAATTATCAAGTGCAAATTGCGTCTTATCCAATATTTGTTACAAATATTTTCCGACATTATTATTATTTTGATAAAATAAGTATGACAAGGAGGAATATACATTGATTAGATTTGGAAAAAAAAATGAACCTGAAAATTATGTGGAAGAGATAGCAGCTTTAACGTATGAAATTCTGAAGGATTTAGGAATTGACGTTCTTCAGAACCAATCACAAAGGAAAGTAGTGAACTTTCTTAAGGAATTATATAGGAAGGATCATAATCGTTTTAGCTATCATAATACGCTTGTGAAAGAATCAGATGGGCAAATCTTTGGGATAGCTATCATATACCATGGCATGGATGCACAGGAATATGATAAGAATTTTGTTCAACATTTGCAGCAGGAGTTTCATTGTAGCCAAATAGAGCTTTCAAAGGAAACGGAGAAAGATGAGTATTATTTGGATTCATTAGCTGTTTCTCCCAATCATCGTAAAAAGGGAGTAGGCGGTGAACTGTTAAAAGCATTTGAAAATGCTGGGTACGAGAAGGGATTTCATAAATTATCCTTGAACGTGGATGAAGACAATACAAACGCATATCGATTGTATGAGAAAAATGGGTTTGTATATGAGTCTACATTTGACTTATATGGGCATCCTTATTTACATATGGTTAAGTATATTTAAAAGTTATATTATTAACCTATTTTCAAAAACGGGGAGAAAGTTTGATAAGAGCAACATTTTTAGAATAATATCAAACAGTTCACCTCAAATTAAAAGCGTACATATGGGCAAAAATCTTTCTCTAGACCCACCTGATGACGATTTGTTAAGATAACAATGCTGCTTTCTTATAAGTTGTTATCCTCTCATGCGCAGAATCCTAATGAAGTATAGTTTCAGCGCATCTTTTCTTAGAAGAATATCCATTCTAAAGTCGAATGAGTAATTCTATTGGATTTCAACATGTTTAAGAAAAGAGTCGTGACAAAAGACTTTTCAATGAGGTGTTTATACAGTGGGTGCACGTGAATCTTTAGCGAGAAGAGTCGCTTGGATAAGTGTTTGGAGCAATCTTGTCTTAACAATTGGAAAAATTCTAGCCGGGTGGTTTGGACGAAGTGATGCCGTTATGGCAGATGGAATTCATTCCAGCGCGGATGTATTTGCCTCTATCATCGTACTCTTGGTGATTAAAGTTGCCAATAAACCTGCAGATGAAGATCATCCATACGGACATGGAAAGGCAGAGGTAATAGTCTCCGGGGTAGTAGGGATATTGTTATTGCTAATATCCTTTTATATATTATATGAAGGAATAACAGGCTTCTTTCATCCTATTGAACCGCCAAGACTTTTGGCAATGTGGATTGCCATCCTATCATTCGTAATGAAGGAATTATTATACAGATGGTCCTATAAGGTTGCAAAGCAGCATAGCAGCAAGGCAATTGAAGCAATTGCTTTAGACCATAAGGCCGATATTGTGGCTTCGATCGCTGCGGCATTCGGGGTATTCATTTCTTATTTGGGCACTACATTTGACCTTCACATCTTGTTGTATGGTGATAAAGTAGCAAGTATTTTTGTAGCATATTTAATTTTTAAAATATCAAAGGATATGTTAAACGAAGCTTTTCAAATTCTTATTGAGCGAAATATCGATATGGAAATCCTTCAAAGCTATATATCCACCATATCGGAGTTCGCGGAAGTAAGAAGAATTGATAAAATTCGTGCCCGCGAGCATGGAAATTATATTTTAGTTGATTTGCGAATTTCTGTAGATCATTTTAAAACAATAAAGGAAGGACATGATCTTTCCAGGGAAATTAAAGAAAAGCTTATGGAGAAAAATGATAATATAAGGGAAGTCCTTATTCATTTAAATCCATATTTTCCTGAGGAATCGAAAATAGATGAGAAATAAAGAAATACTGCTGAAAAAACATTCAGCAGTATTTCTATTCTACAGACCTAAATCCTCATAAATTTTCTTTCCCATCACATAGTATCCCTCTGGGGTTAAGTGAATGCCGTCATCACTTATTAATTCCTTTAAATCCCCAGCTTTCTTAATAGCCGTACGGACATCAATGCTTAGCACATCCAACTGCTCAATTAATAAAGAAAGGCTGCGATTATACAAACCATGCCAATGCTCGATTCCGCCTACATAACTAATCCAATGGCTAATTGATTTTCCATATTGATTTGCGATGGATCGATAATATCTTACTGGATCTAATGGTGGAAGAGTTAACAATAATGGTTTTATACCTGATGTTTTGAACTTTTCGACCATGTATTTTATGTTCTTTATATAAATTTGGAGTGGAACAATTGGCACATGTTCCGCTTCCGGTTTTTTGGCGACTTCATCCCAATGGAAGTTACAGTCATTACCGCCGACACAAATAATAACAATATCGGGATGCTCCGATATAACATCTTTTTCAATCCTCTTTAATAATAAGTTAGAGTTATCGTTAAATACGCCCTTATTAACGACATCTATAGTAGAATCATTTGCAAAAAATCCCTGCAAAAATGCTGGATAATTTTCTTTTAATATTCTTAATCGGCCTTTAACAAAGGAAACTCCTCTTGTAATACTATCTCCAAAACATACAATCTTCACATTAAATCCTCCAAAAATTGATTGAATACGTGATCTTGTAAATATTTTAGACCTTTAAAGTAAAAAAGTCGATTTATTCAATTTTATCATTGAACCAACCTTTTTTCTTAAAATAAAGCGGAATCCCGATTCCAATCGTAAGCATAATAATCCATACAAATAAATACCCATATTTCCATTTCAATTCTGGCATGTGTACAAAATTCATTCCATACACCCCAACTATGAAAGTAAGAGGCAAAAAGATGGTGCTTAAAATCGTCAATTTAATCATGATTTGATTGCCGTGAAAAGCATTTAGAGATATGTATGAATCTCGAATGTCTGCTGTGAGTTCACGTGAATCTTCCACAATTTCAGATAGCCTCAGCAAATGATCATAAATATCGCTAAAATAGCCGTGGTATTCCTGAAAGTCTGGGATACGACTGGAGTTAATGATTCTATATACTAAATCACGCATAGGGTAAATCGTTCTTCGCAGCCGCAATAGATCACTTCGAATATCAAATACCTCATCCATCAATGCCGTCGTGGATAATCCCTTTGTATTATCTTCCGCATCATTTAGGCGATCCTCCATGGAATAAATGATAGGAAAATATAAATCAACGGCTTCATCCAGAATAGCGTGGAATATCAGTAAAGGTGTATTCAACGCACCTGATTCAATTTTTTTATTAACTTTATCCAGATACATAAGCGATTCAAAGTGAAAGGTAACGATGAAATTTTTCCCCAGGAAACAGTCTATTTCTTTCACCACCGAGGTTTCCGGATTTAAGGCATGAAAAACAAAAAAAGTATAATCTTCATAATGGTCAAGCTTAGGTCTTTGAATATATAAAAGACAGTCTTCAATCGCAAGAGGATGAAAATGAAAAAAAGTAGATAAAAGTGCTGATTCATTCTGCGTTGGGTTTTCAAAATCAACCCAATACCATCTGTATTTATTACCAGATAAGTCGTCTAGACTTATATCTTTATGTAATGTTCCGTCGTGAGCAAGTGCGACAATCCTTAACATTAAACCACCTAGTTCCATAAACTTTTTACATCTATTAATAATATTCATTTAATAATATACCCTTATAGAAAAATGAAATCATTATTTTTAGTAAAAATATCCTTTGTTTTTATGTTTGGTGATGGATGTGAGCGAAGGTTAACCTTTTTAAAGAAAAATAAATTTTAGAAAGATTCATAACATTTGATAGTTATTCCTCCAAATTACGATATAATGAAATCACAACATGAGTTTAATAAAGGGGTGACGATTAGTGAAGCCACTAATAGGAATTACAGCACATGTGGAGTTAGATTCAAAACATACTCTAGCCAATGATTATATTCAAGCAGTCATTAAGGCTGGCGGTATCCCGGTACTTCTACCAATTGGAATTGATGCCGATGTAAGACAATTGGCAAGTAGACTTGATGGTTTAGTTCTGTCAGGAGGTGGTGATATTGATCCCACTCTATTTGGGGAAGAACCTCATCCTAATCTTGGAACCATATCTCCTGGGCGTGATAGCTTAGAGATTGCACTCATCCAAGAAATGCTGGACAGGGATAAACCTATTTTGGCAATTTGCCGAGGTATTCAAATATTGAACATTGCTGCTGGAGGTGATATGTTTCAAGATATCTATAACCAAATAGATACTCCTTTGCTCCAGCATTCACAAAAAGCATCCAGATCTCATTTATCCCACTATGTAAAAGCGGAGCCTAATAGTTTACTAGCTAACATTGCAGGTCAATCTGAATTTAAGGTAAACTCCTTTCATCATCAGGCTGTAAGAAATGTTATCCATCCGCTTGTAATCACGGCACTTGCTTCTGATGGAGTGATTGAGGCAATTGAGAGTGTCCACCACTCATTTGTGGTTGGAGTCCAATGGCATCCAGAACCATTAGCATTAAATGGAGACCATATTTCTATGCAGTTATTTATAAAATTTGTAGAAGCTTGCAAACAATAAAGGCTCTTTTCTTAAACTATGTAGCTTTTGTAGATGAAAGCCTTATAAGCATCTTTATCCGGGATATGAATGAACAGCCATTATGGTAAAACATGCCCCGAAAGTAAATTTGTATCATTTACGAAAAACAACAATCTGTACGAAAACAAGCATATTAATTGAGGTGATAGTAATGAATATTATTGATCTGCACTGTGATGCATTAATGAAACTTGCTGATGCAAAAGGAAAATTAAATTATGCGGATGCCCCTGAATTAGATACAAATAAAATCCGCCTTCAAAAAGGCGGAGTGAAGGTCCAATGTTTTGCTATTTTTATTCATCCTAACATGAAGGCCGAGCAAAAGTTTCAAGATGCACTTGATCAAGTGGATTATTTCTATAACGAAGTGCTTGCCAAAAATCCTGAAATGAAACAAATCAAGGATTGGAATGACTTTGATCAATTAAATCATGGGGAAATAGGGGCGATGCTCACCCTTGAAGGCGTTGATGCAATTGGAAACGACATGCATAAATTAAGTATACTGTATCAACTAGGTGTTCGTTCGGTTGGCTTAACGTGGAATAATGCAAATTTAGCTGCAGATGGTGCAGGGGAACCGCGCGGAGCTGGATTAACGGCCTTTGGAAAAGAAATTGTCCAATTCAATAATCAGCATCACGTGTTTACGGATGTTTCCCACCTTTGTGAACAAGCGTTTTGGGACGTGATGGAGTATGCAGATTATCCTATTGCTAGTCATTCTAATGCTAGGGCAGTTTGTGATCATGTAAGGAATTTATATGATCAGCAGGCAAAGGCTATGTTTGACCGCGGCGGTTTAATCCATGTGGTATTTTGCCCGCAATTTGTTAAAGCTGGAGGTAAAAATGTAACAATTGCGGATTTAATAAAGCACATAGATCATTTCTGTTCCCTTGGGGGAGTAAATCAAATTGGTTTAGGGTCAGACTTTGATGGAATCGAAACCTATATTCATAATCTTGAAGATTCTTCTATGTATCAAAACCTAATTAATGAACTATTAAAGTATTACTCTGAGGACCAAGTAAAAGGCTTTGCATATCAAAACTTTTTGGATCACCGTCCAAAATAAACAATTTTCAGTGAAAAAAGAATACTGATCAAACAATAACATAACCCTATGTATATCCAAGGTTTTGGGGGAATTGGCTTCTTTTGGGTTGGATAATATTCGATCACTTTTCCCTCAATTTCCTGGATAATTTGCTCTTTCTTGTTTATTACCCGAAAAAAATGCTTGAAACTATGTATAAAGGCGGAAAAGAAGTTGCTCGACCAAACTAAAATAATACTGCCTATTAATAAATAAATTAAGCCCAAGTAGAATAAGGCATTAGTCCACAATAGGAAATTCCATTCATGAAAAACGAGAAATATATACGGAAAAGATAAGATAAGCGATATGCCAGCACTTAAATATATTTTTTTCATATAATATCAACCTTTCTTAAGTAGTAAATATATTTTATCATATTTAATATTTTTTCAATATTTAAATTAGTGTTGAAAGTTATTAAAAAAAGATATAAACTATTTCGTAAATAGAAAAAATTCGATTAATAGGGGGAAGCTCATGAATAGAAAAAAAGTAATACCTTTTATTATTTTTTTTGTAGTTGCTGCTTTAGCACTTTCGGGGTGCGGTTTTAGTGCCAATAAGGAAACGGGATCCAAGGAAACTGAAAAAGGTAATAAAGGAAGTGCAAAACAAGTATTAAATGTAACCGCTTCCGCAGAAATTCCCACTATGGACTCCACGAAAGCACACGATGCAGTAGCATTTACAGTGTTAAATAATACAAATGAAGGCTTATACCGACAAGATCAAAATAATCAACCGATTTTAGCTATGGCCGAAAAAGATGATGTAAGTTCTGATGGCCTCGTACATACCTTTACCATTCGGGATGCGAAATGGAGCAATGGCGACCCTGTTACGGCCCATGATTTTGAGTTTGCATGGAAAAGGGTATTAAAGGAAGCGGGACCATACAACTATATGTTTGTAACCGCTGGTGTTAAAAATGCCCAGGCTATCATTGACGGCAAAAAGTCTGCGGATGAATTAGGCGTCAAAGCAATGGATGATAAAACATTGCAAGTTACATTAGAAAATCCTAATCCATTATTAGAAACGTTGCTTACCTTTGGAACATTTCTTCCGCAAAATCAAAAATTTGTAGAGAAATTGGGCGATAAGTACGCTTTGGAAGCAGATAATTTATTATCTAACGGACCTTTCAAATTGGCGGAATGGAAGCATGAATCAAGCTGGAAATATGTTAAAAATCCAACATATTGGGATGCAAAAACCGTTAAGCTGGATGAAATTAATGTGTACGTTGTAAAAGATGATGCAACCGGATTAAACCTTTACGAGAGTAAAAAAGTCGACAGGGTTGGCTTAACGGCTGCTACTGTAGATAATTACCGCGATGATAAAGAATTTAAAACCAACACATTAGCTGGAATTGGTTTTCTGCGATTCAATCTAAATAACCCGATATTAAAAAATAAAAATATCAGAAAAGCAATCAATTTTGCCATTGATAAGAAAGGCTTAACAGATATTGCTTTAAATAATGGTGCCGTGCCATTATATGGAATTGTACCAAAGAATTATTATTTCTCTCCTGATAAAAAAGATTTCAGGGAGCTAAATGGTGATTTATTAAAGGGTACAAAAGAAGAAGCGAAGAAATATTGGCAAGAGGGTTTAAAAGAAGCAGGTGCTAAATCTGTTAAATTATCCATCAATATTTCAGATGCAGAATCAAGTAAACAAATGGCAGAGTTTATTCAATCTCAATTAGAAACAAATCTTCCAGGTTTCAAATTAGAAATTAAAGCTGTACCGTTTGAGCAAAGACTCGAAATTGAAAAATCTATTAAGTATGATATTTCTTTATCGACATGGGGACCTGATTATAGTGATCCAATGACTTATTTAGATATGTGGGTAACTGGAAGCTCATCAAATCGTGAGGATTACTCAAATCCAAAATATGATGCACTTGTTGAAAAGGCACGTCTTGAAACAGACAAAGCAAAACGATATGAAATGTTATTGCAACTTGAAAAAATGTTGTTGGAAGATGATGTAGCAATTGCTCCATTATACCAATCTGGAGAGGCAATATTACAGCACAATAATATTAAAGACCTAGTGGAACATCCGAGTGGAGCAGATTTTAGCTATAAATGGACATATATCGAATAAAACAAACTGCTAAACATGAAAGAGGATGTATCGATTGGTGCATCCTCTTTCATTTTCTAAATATTCGGATAGACAAGCTGTTCATGACAGGTTTATAAATTCAAGTCGGTATATTTGCACAAAATTAACATCTTTGGAGGGCAGTCTCTCATTAGAGCTGTGATAAAGCATCCTAATCGAATTGAGGTGTACTAGTGAAAACGTATATTCTAAAAAGACTTGCTTACATGCTCGTTACTATTTTTATCATTATCACATTTACCTTTTTTTTAATGCATCTTTTACCGGGAACACCGTTTAATAATGCTGAAAAGCTTTCAGACAAGCAACTAAAAATATTAAATGCCAAATATGGATTAGACCAACCTGTCGCACTTCAATATCTTCGTTATTTAGGTAACTTACTGCACGGAGATCTAGGCATGTCTTTCAAATATCCAGGCAGAACAGTAGACGATATGATTTTAAGCCGTATTGGACCTTCTGCTTTGATTGGATTACAGGCAATGATATTTGGAACGATTGTAGGATTATTACTTGGAATTATTGCCGCCCTTAGGCATAATACGATCCTAGACTACGGATCTGTTACATTAGCTGTTCTTGGAATGTCCATACCATCATTCGTATTTGCTGCATTACTTCAATACTATGTTGGCGTTAAGCTTGGCTGGCTTCCACCTGCATTATGGGAGAGCTATAAATACACATTACTCCCGTCATTTGCACTTTCAGTAGGTGTAATAGCCACTGTCTCGCGCTTTATTCGGACAGAAATGCTGGAGGTATTGGGCCATGACTATATTATTACTGCACGGGCAAAAGGTCTTTCGGAGTCGAGGGTAATTTCCAAACATGTTCTGCGTAATGCATTAATCCCCGTTGTCACGATGCTTGGTCCGATTGGGGTAGGAATAATGACTGGAACCTTGGTTATTGAGAAAATATTTGCGGTTCCGGGTTTGGGAGAACAATTTACTTTATCCATATTAGTGAATGATTATAGTGTAATTATGGGAATTACCATTTTTTACAGTGCATTATTTATTTTTGTCGTGTTTCTCGTGGATATCCTATATGGAATTCTTGATCCTCGCATTAATTTTAAGAGAGGGGCAGAAGTATGAATCTAGAAATTAATAATAATAAAACATCCCTCCCGATTGAAAATACAAAACATTTTGGCAATAACTCGATACCAACAGAAATTACGGATGATCTTTTTGTAGCTGCACCTATGGATGTAAATAAGCAGGATGAAATATTATCTCCGCC
The DNA here is from genome assembly GCF_038008735.1 of Margalitia sp. FSL K6-0131. NCBI lineage: Bacteria > Bacillati > Bacillota > Bacilli > Caryophanales > Bacillaceae > Heyndrickxia > Margalitia sp. FSL K6-0131. The sequence goes on along the minus strand of NZ_JBBOZS010000001.1, from coordinate 3,950,847 downwards.
GGTAACTTTTTGGAAGGAGGCCATGGGCAGGCTTTTAAAAAATAAGGGATCTGTTATTTCTCTTATTATATTAGTCTTAATGATTATGCTGGCTCTTATTGGACCGCAAATTAGCGGTTACACGTATAAACAACAAAATATCGCCCATACAAATTTGCCTCCGAAAATATCTGGATTGGAATGGCTTGGTTTTAACGGTAAAGATGTCCATGGCATTGATCAGTATAAAAAAAGAAATATCAAATCCAACCATTGGTTTGGGACAGATGAATTTGGCAGGGATTTATGGACAAGGGTTTGGAAGGGGACGCAAATATCCTTATTTATCGCGTTAGTAGCTGCCTTACTCGACCTATTTATTGGTGTCTTATATGGAGGAATTTCCGCTTTTTATGGCGGTAAGGTAGATAATTTTATGCAAAGAATTATCGAAGTATTAGTAGGGATCCCGAATTTAATCGTGATTATTCTCTTTATCCTGATACTGGAACCTGGTATCACGTCCATTATTTTAGCAATGATTATCACAGGTTGGGTAGGAATGGCCAGGGTCGTTCGGGGACAAGTTCTACAATTAAAAGGACAGGAATTTGTACTGGCTTCCCGTACATTGGGGGCCTCTAATGGGAGATTAATAGGGAAACATCTGCTTCCAAATGTTATGGGACCTATTATTGTAACCTTGACGTTTACTATTCCTACAGCCATATTTTTTGAGGCGTTTTTAAGCTTCATTGGCCTTGGCTTGCAAGCGCCGCTGGCATCGCTTGGTGTTTTAATTGAAGATGGATATAAAGGGATGCGCTTTTTTACCTACAAGCTTATTTTTCCAGCGGTAGTGATAAGTGCTATCATGATAAGTTTTAATCTTTTAGGGGACGGACTTAGAGATGCGCTGGATCCGAAGATGAGAAAATAGAGGAGGCCATTGTATGAAGGACCATATTTTAGAAGTGGAGGATTTACATGTTTCCTTCCACACGCAAAATGGTGTGGTTAATGCTGTCAGGGGTGTGAATTTCACATTAAATAAAGGCGAAACGTTAGCAATAGTCGGAGAATCTGGATCGGGAAAATCAGTAACAGCAAAAGCTATCATGCGTTTATTACCGAAACAAAATGCAAGAATTACTTCCGGTAAAATCAATTACGAGAATCATGATTTGCTAGATATGCCAATCAGGAAGGTCCAACAAATAAGAGGTTCACAAATTTCCATGGTTTTTCAAGATCCTATGACCGCTCTTAATCCTACAATGAAAATAGGCAAGCAAATTATCGAAGGGCTGAAAAAACATCAGAATCTCACAAACCAACAAGCAAGAATAAAAGCAATTGAAATGCTCAAATTGGTTGGCATTCCAAACGCGGAAGAACGTCTGGATTCTTATCCGCACCAATATTCTGGTGGAATGAGACAACGGGTAGTGATTGCTATGGCTTTAGCTTGCAATCCGAAAATATTAATTGCAGATGAACCGACAACCGCCTTAGATGTAACAATACAAGCACAAATACTAGAATTAATGAAAGCATTGCAGAAAAAAACAGGGGCCTCCATTATTATTATTACCCATGATCTTGGTGTCGTTGCAAATATGGCAGATCGCGTAGCTGTTATGTATGCAGGAGAAATCGTTGAGATGGGGACGGTAGAAGAGATCTTTTATACTCCTCAGCACCCATATACAATGGGCTTACTGCAATCAATGCCAAAGCTTCATGAAGATCGTACGAAACCATTAATTCCGATTCCTGGATCTCCTCCAGATTTAGCAAGTCTTGGAGCGGGATGTCCATTTGCTCCAAGATGCCCTTATACAATGAAGGTATGTCATTATTTTGCACCTGGTACATCGGAGGGAACAAATGGGCACTCTGTTGCATGCTGGCTCCAGGATGAGAGGACACCTAAGGAACTACAGCCTGTAGGCATTGGAGGTACATACTAATGCAAAACTTGAAACCATTAATTGAGGTTGAAAATGTGTCTAAACATTTTTCCATTGGCAAAAACAAAACATTACACGCTGTAGACGAAATTAGTTTCACCATATATAAAGGGGAAACACTGGGATTAGTAGGAGAATCAGGATGCGGGAAGTCCACAGTTGGCAGAACGCTTATCCAGCTCTATACTCCAACTTCCGGCCGAGTTATATTTGCTGGTGAAGAATTGGGGGACAGAAAAGGAAAAGCGGACAAGAAGTTTATCCATAAAAATATGCAAATGATATATCAAGACCCGTATTCCTCGTTAAATCCTCGTATGACTGTATTAGAAATTATTTCTGAAGGGTTGCTTATCCACCATCCAAATATGAGCGGGATGGAACGAAGGACTCGGGTATTAGAGTTATTGGAACTGGTAGGTCTAAATCAGAACCACGCTAATCGATACCCACATGAATTCAGTGGTGGTCAAAGACAACGGGTAGGAATTGCAAGAGCATTAGCAGTCGATCCGCAATTTATTGTTGCAGATGAGCCTATTGCCGCATTAGATGTTTCCATCCAAGCGCAAATTGTTAATTTACTGAAAAACCTGCAAGAAGAAAAAGGATTAACGTACTTATTTATTGCTCATGATTTATCCATGGTAAAACATATTAGTGATAGAATTGCTGTAATGTATTTAGGCCATATAATGGAACTTACGGAAAGTGAGGAATTGTATGATAATCCGCTACACCCATACACCCAAGCACTTTTATCTGCAATCCCGCTTCCTGACCCTAAATTGGAAAGGCAAAGAGAACGGATTATTCTAAAAGGGGATGTACCAAATCCTGTGAATCCTCCGAGCGGATGCAGATTTCGTACTAGATGTCCTAAAGCGATGGATATTTGTTCTATAAAAACACCAAACTGGGTAGAGGCGAAACCAAACCATTTTGTGGCTTGTCATTTATATGAATAATTAGTAAAGGGAGAAACATTGGTAGTTTCTCCTTTTTTATTTTTCCCATTCAGAGTAGATTACCTTATCCGCCTATTTTTATCGAACCCAGTGACCATCCGCTGAAAAATGAATACTAATGAATAAGGATATTTATCATAGTTTTTGTTGGGGGGGTAATGATGAGGTATCTGGCAATAGGCGATGGTTTATGTTCAGGGATAGGGGCATCATTTTTGTCACCAGGATTTATTCATAGACATGCGAGAATGGCAGAAGAAGTGTTGAAGGAGAGAGTCTCTGTTACTAGTATTGCTCGCTCAACCTATCGTTCTAATGACATCTATACGCTTTTAGAGGAAAAGCGGGTAAAAGATGCAATGAAAGACAGTGGCATCATTGTACTTTCTGCAGGGCATCAAGATTATATCGATGCTATGAATAAGTATAAGGAGAACAAAAATGAGACGGAGTTCTTTCGATCATTAAAGACTTGCAAGAGTAATATTGATGATATTGTTCAAAAGATAAAGGACATGAAATCCGAGCAGAATGACAAATATATGTTGATCATTTTGGGTCTCCATAATCCGTATCCTGAGGATGAAAACGCAGAAAAATGGATTAAAAACTTTAATCGGTATATGGAATCTATGGCAAGAAAACCACCTATATATGCTTTAAATATTCATCAGTATTTTAAAGGTGAGGAAGAAAAGTGGTGCACAAGAGATTTACTCTATCCAAATAATGATGGACATCGAGAGCTTGCAAGAAAAATGCATGAAATTGGTTATGCGGCTATCCACGAAGAAGTGCCTGTCAATAAATAATATTTTTGTCTATAAAATAATCAAAAGCCCATAACAATTGGTTCAATAATGAATAATGTATTTCATTAGAAATATTATTGAACTCCTTTTTAAGGAGGTGATACTTTATGTGTGGATGCGGCGGATATGGATACGGCTATGGATATCCTGGATATGGCTACGGTGTCGGTTTTGGAGCTGGACGTGGATTCGCGTTAATCGTGGTGTTGTTTATTCTTCTTATTATCGTTGGTGCAGCTTATGTATACTAGGTAACCGGAATATCCCTTTTCCACATTTAGCAGGAAAGGGATATTCTTTTTTTAAGAAGGTTAAATGCTTAAATTGTTATTTTAATGAATTATAGTACCCGAAATGAAAAGCGGGACGACCAAGGCAGTTATTTGCTAGAACCTTGTCATAAATTACATAAGAAAATTAAGCGATGGCCCTGTACGATTGTCCATCTCAAAAAATATAAATCTCCATACACTAAAGTGTAGGAATTTAATGGAGGTGAACACAATTGAATTACTATCATATGTGTCAGCGTGGGATTGGAAGACCCGTTGAAATTCGTACAAAAGACGGAAGAATTCATCGGGGAATAATTCATCGAGTAGATAATAGGATGGTATATTTAAGACCTCTTCCAGGAGGATATGGAGGTTACGCATATCCATTTTATGGTGGATATGGTTATCCATATTGGGGCTGGGGCTGGGGTTGGGGCTTCGGTGCAGGAATAGCATTAGGTGCAATTGGAGCCTTGGCCTTTTTACCTTTCTTTTTTTGGTAATATATTGCTGGATTTATATGAACAAAGAAACTCTTCCAATTTCGGGAGAGTTCTTTACTTTAACAGTATGTATATGGATGCTTCTAAAAGTTGTTATGTATGTGGAAGTAGGATCTTAAATACAGTCCATTCATCCGTTGAATGACACGTTAATATTCCGCCATGCTTTTCTATAGTATTTTTGCATACATAAAGCCCTAACCCGGTTCCGCTTTCCTTTTGTGAAACAAATGGTTCAAAAATATGATCTATTAAGCTTTCAGGAATTTTTGGACCATTATTAGCTATTTCTAACGATACAAATGAGTCTTGTTTATCTAATTTAATCCGAATAATTGGGTGTTCTATATTTAATAAAACATCTATCGCATTAAAAATAATATTAACAAGCACCTGTTTGATCTCATCATGATAACCTAAAATGCTATAATTTTCTTTGTATTCCTTTTGTACCTCTACATTCACTTCTAATATTCGAGGATATAAAAATGATAATACTTGTTCAATTAAATCATTGAGCAAAACAGTTGTTTTTTTATTTTCGATAATTTCCTTTTTTGATAGCATCAAAAATTGTGAAATACTAAACTTTAATTGTTCAAGCTCATTGGAAATGATGTCCAAATAAGGAATCTCAGGGTAATCTGCTCTTAATAATTGAACGAAACCGTGAATAGATGTTAGCGGGTTACGGAATTCATGAACAAAACTGGAAGTCATTTGTCCCAGAAGTGTTAACCGATCTTGATGTGTCGAAGAAATATATTGATTTTTTTCTTTAATAATCATATCCTGTGTTTCAGAATACTTGGAAACAGCGTAATAAAGAAATTGATCAAAAGTGTAGTTTACCTTATCTAAGGAAGGCTGCAGTTTATTCCACTCCGTATGCAGGGAGCATAAATTCTTGAAAATGATAGTACGTCCCAAATTAACATTATAAACAAATTCACCAATATTAATATTGGCATTTTTTCTTTCTTCTGCAACTTTTTCTGATAACGGTTTTAATAGCTGATCAATTTGATTTTTTGGCATTGAGATGGCCTTCAAAACAATATCGTACATAAATTGGCCATTTAAAAGCACACCTTCTTTAAAGGGATCTTTTTCGCTTATTAATATTTTGTTATTCCATTGGGATAAGATTCGCTCACGACAATCTTCCAGAAAATCTATAACAACATCTTTTAACGGAATCATTTTGTCACCCCCTAAAAAAACGTTACTTTAGAGAACATAAGTGTTTTATTTTAAATATATCAAAATTATCAAACACTTTCCAAGTTATTTTAATGAATTTACTACTTTTCTTAAATAAATGGAGAATAAAGTAAAAATGATTGTCAAATGTATAGTTTCGTAGTATATTCAAGAAGGTAAAAATGAATATTCCCACAAGGGGAGCCGATATGGCTGAGAGTGAACGACTGAGTTCTGACCCTATGAACCTGTTAGATAATGCTAGCGCAGGGACTGTGGTTTGATGGAATGAGCAATACAAGGACTTCCTAAAAACCGTCCTGTATTGCTTTTTTATTTATAGCAATATAGAGGTTTTATTCATCCCGGTCCCTAATAGGGCAGTCAGTTCATAATGAAGTATTAGGGAATGGGGAGGATGAAAATGAGAACGAAAACGTTATTTCTTGTGGAAGTTGCTGTTTTAGGAGCACTTGCTTATTTGCTTGATCTTGTATCAAGTGTTATTTTTCAAGCGATATGGCCAGAAGGAGGTTCTGTTTCTATCGCGATGGTTCCGGTTTTTATCATGGCATATCGTTGGGGACTAAAAGGCGGACTATTAACCGGATTTATATTGGGATTATTACAATTTATCATTGGATATTCTAAAGTATATGTATTAATACAGCTTATTTTAGATTATTTTGTAGCATTTACAGTATTGGGATTTGCAGGTCTTTTTGCAAATCAAGTGCGTAGTGCTATTCAGGAATCAAAAAAAGGGAAATGGATTACGTTTTCAGTTATAGGAATATTTGTCGGTTGTATATTAAGATTTATCGTTCATTTTTATACAGGAATTGTATTCTTTGGATCTTACGCACCAAAAGGGCAGCCGGTAGCGCTTTATTCATTCTTATATAATGGTACTTATATGTTGCCAAGCTTTATCTTAAGCTCTATTTTGGTTGTATTCATTTTAATAACAGCTCCAAGACTTGTAAAGAATGTAAAAAAATAATAGAAACGAAGAAGGGGAGCTATCCCTTTCTTTTTATATAATCATAAAAAAATAATTAGTAACTAGCTCACGTCAATCAACTAACGGAACCGTTAAAGATAAGTGGGCATCATCTTCTGAACTGCCTCTGGTGCGTTATCTAAATCTTGCGACGAAGCACCTATAGCCCTATGACAATGGTTAGGGGCCACTGTTTTTAAAATTTCCATTGATTTTTTTCAAGTTCCATAATATCCTTTAGCATAGAAATAGAGACAGCTCTATTTTGTAAATATTGGAATGTGATTCCTCCATTCCAAATGAATGATGAAAGCAGGGAACTACATGAAACGGTTACAGCCAGTTTGGGTTGCTGTAAAACGGTTATGGAAGAAAGCACATATGAATCAAATAATCTTGCTGGCACTATCCCTTGTAGTGTTAGGATTTTTGGGATTTTTCACCTATTTTGCCAGTACGGTTAATGTTGGCTCATTGAAAAAAGGATTAGCACAATCCACAGCGATTTACGATAAAGATGGGGATCTTGCAAGTAAAATATCAGCCAATCGAACAGAAGGAGTCTCCATAAAACAAGTGCCGGACAATTTGAAAAATGCAGTTGTTGCAATTGAGGACCATAGATTTTATGATCACGGCGGGTTCGATATCCGCGGAATGACAAGCGCCTTTTTCAAAAACATTGCCGCAGGCGGTGTTACGGCCGGAGGAAGTACGATTACCCAACAGTTAACGAAGAATGCACTTCTTTCCCCGGAAAGAACATATAGACGTAAAATTGAAGAGCTTTTTTTAGCTGTTAAAATTGAAAAATATTATTCTAAAGATGATATTTTACAAATGTATTTAAACCAAATCTTTTTTGGACATGGTGCTTGGGGTGTTCAAAACGCATCTAAGAAATATTTCGGGAAAGATGTCCAGAATGTTGATTTAAGTGAAGCAGCAACATTGGCCGGCATCATTAATGCACCATCTGCACTCGATCCATATAAACATATGGACCGGGCAATTCAGCGCAGAAATGTTGTGTTGGGAGCCATGAAAAAATATGGTTACATTACAAATGATCAGTATAAAAAAGCAGTTAACGAAAAATTAGTTTTAAAAGACACTGGGGGAGATCCTTTAAAAGGAAAATATCCTTATTATGTGGATGCGGTATTAGATGAAGCAATTAATCGTTATGGATTGACACAAGATGAGATTTTAACCAGAGGATATCGCATTTATACAGAGATGGATCAAAACATTCAATCTGGACTTGAACGTGTATACCAAAATGATTATTTATTTCCTTCGGGACGCAGCGGAGATTTAGTACAAAGCGGAGGGATTTTGCTGGATCCAAAATCGGGTGGAGTAAGAGCACTTGTAGGCGGAAGAGGTCAAAAGGTATTTCGGGGATTTAACCGGGCTACCCAGCTGCAAAGACAACCTGGATCAACGATGAAGCCATTAGCGGTGTATACGCCGGCATTAGAAGAAGGTTATACGGCAAATTCCTCCTTGAAGGACGAACAAATGACCTTCGGAAATTACGCTCCTAAAAATTATAATGGACAGTATCTCGGGGAAGTTCCAATGTATAAAGCGGTTGAAGACTCGATTAATTTACCTGCCGTCTGGCTTTTAAATGAAATTGGGATAGATAAAGGAATGGATGCATCCAAACGATTTGGAATTCCATTAACAAATGAGGATAGAAATCTAGGATTGGCTCTCGGCGGATTGCACAAAGGTGTATCACCGATGCAAATGGCTGATGCATTTTCGGCTTTTGCCAATGACGGAAAACGCTATGATGCCCATATTATCACGAAGATTGTAGGGCCAACTGGTAATATTATTGCTGAGAGAAAACCGAAGGAAACAGATGTAACCAGTAAAAAAGTTGCAGATGAAATGACTTCTATGTTACTGAATGTTGTAGAAACGGGAACTGGGAAAGGTGTAAATGTTCCTGGCTATACCATTGCTGGAAAAACAGGCTCTACACAATCCTCATACAGTTCAAACGGAACAACAGATCAGTGGTTCGTGGGATATACCCCAAATCTTGTTGGTGCTGTCTGGATAGGATATGATAAAACCGATTCACAGCACTATTTAAATGGACTAAGCTCCCAAGGAGTTGTGCCAGTTTTCCAAGCTGTCATGCAAAACACATTGAAATACACGAAACCAGGTCAATTTGGTGTACAATCTGTCAATGCAACTCTTGCTGGGAAAAAGGATAACCAATCCTTTATTGATAAAGCAGAGGAAATTGATAAAAAATTAAAAGAAGGCGCAAAAAAACTCAAAGATAAGATAGAAGAGCACAAAAGCAAGTGGAAGGATTTAACAGATCAATTAAAGAAAAAATGGAATGAAATTAGAGGACATTAATGATTATGGAAAGGCTCCAAACTGTGTTTGGGGTCTTTTTTTATATGGAATTATAATGTCGGAAGCGGGTCACATTCACTCAGAAAGAGGGAACAAAGAAAAACGGAAGGAGCATATTAAATTGGATGGAAGGAGCGAAAAACCGGCAAAGTGACATAAAATGACGCATATACCCCGAAAGAACAATGAAAACTAGAAAAGCCCATAAATCAAACATATATAATTACGAATCTGTTAAGATTAATTTCCGCCTTCAGACCGAGATAAAACCATTCATGAGATAGTCCCGAAACAAATTCCTGCCAAATATAATTAAGGTAACTTAAAAGAATGAGGTATAGGAGAATGAAAAAATTTATTGAGTTATTTAAAAATCGCAGCTTTGCCAAATTGTTTTTTGCAAATTTCACGTCCCAAATGGGATCTGTTATTGGAATGACGGCTTTTACGTTCTACTTGCTTGACCGATTTTCTAATCAGCCTGGATATGCTTCCGCTGCAGAAATGATGTACTCATTGCCGACGCTGGCTATTTTTTTCATTGTTGGGGTTGTAGCGGATTGGATGGATCGTCAAAAGGTTGCTTACTATTGCGACACGATCAGTATTTTTCTCACCGCAGCATTATTTGTTGCCATATACATTGGATGGATGCCATTAGTTTTTGCCGTCCTCTTCCTAAGAAGTGGGGTTCGTAAATTTTTTGCCCCGGCAGAATCTGCTATAATGCAAGGGATTTTAGCAAAAGACGATTACGCAACTGCAGCTGGTTTAAACCAAATGGTATCAAGTATTTTTATGCTTTTCGGAAGCGGTCTCGGTATCATTGCGTATAAGCTTACTGGAGTATATGGCGCCGTTATTATTGATGCAATATCATTTTTCATTAGTGCGATATTAATAAAAGCGAATCGCTTTGAGGAAAAAGTCAGAATGCCGAATGGTAAGCATACATGGAAAGATCTAAATATTTCCCTTGTGTTTAAGGATTTTAAATCTGGTGCTGGGTATATTCTGAATCATAAGCTACTGCGCTCCTTGATTATCGGCTTTATTGTTTTTGGGGTTGCAAATGGAGGATTTTCCGTTATCCCAATTTTTATTCTAAAGTATAAACTAGCACCAAACACTTATGAAGAATATTCGGTGTTAATTGGAATAATATTCGGGTGCGGGGTTTTAATCGGCAGTGTGATTAGTTCTATTTTAGTTCAAAAATATAAGTTCCATCATTTAATTATTATCGGATTACTTATATCTGGAGGATTTGTTGCTCTATCTGGATTTGCAACATCTATCCCAGTATTTTTAAGTCTAACATTTATCTCAGCACTTGCATTGCCGGTCATAAATGTTTCCATTGGCGGCTGGATGCCTAGTATCGTGGACCCTAAGCTAATGGGGAGGGTGCAAGGATGGATTGATCCGTTAATGATGTCATCCCAAACGATTACGTTAGCATTTATTGGAGTAGCTTTTCAAAAGTTCCTTAGTATCGAGGCATTATTCTGCATAGTTGGATTTGCCTTAATGCTGCCTGCTGTTTATTATATGATTGTTTTACCTAGATTAGTAAAAGGAAGTACAGTTATTCAGGAAAAATCTCCTGCAATGTGAAGAAAAATAGCTTGAATGGAAAGCGGCTTCTAAATCGAAGTTGCTTTTTTAGTTTTTTTTTAGAAATTTATAATAGTTAACTTTAAAAAAAGAGTTCCGTCTACCTCAAAGTGCAAATTTCACCAACACTTATTGGCTAACGGATTTCTCCGTCTCCTTCCTATGATAAGCCAACATTAGCTCTTGAACTACCTCACTGTGTTTCCCTTTTTCTCGCTTGTGACTACGAAATCCCTACGTATTTGTTATAAGCATTCCACATGAACTTTAAAAATAAATATGAGAAAATAAACATGAAAATGGGTCAATTAGGAAACAAATGTATAGTGTATGACGCTTAAGGAGGAATGTATGATGGAATATCGTATTGAAAAAGATACCTTAGGAGAAATGAAAGTTCCAGCAGATAAATATTGGGGGGCTCAAACTCAAAGAAGTAAAGAGAATTTCCCGATTGGTTCTGAAAAAATGCCGATGGAGGTTGTCCGTGCTTTTGCTCAACTTAAAAAAGCCGCAGCCGTTGTAAATCAAAGACTCGGAAAACTATCCGAAACAAAAAGCACTGCGATTGTGAAAGCATGTGAGGAAGTTTTAGAAGGTAGATTTGATGATCATTTTCCACTCGTTGTTTGGCAAACAGGAAGCGGTACACAATCTAATATGAATGTAAATGAAGTGATAGCAAGACGGGCAAATGAAATACTGAAAGGGCAAAATAGTGAGGAAAAAATTCATCCGAATGACGATATTAATATGTCGCAAAGCTCAAATGACACATTTCCGACTGCTATGCATATTGCAGCGTTTCATGAATTACAAACAAGATTATTGCCGTCCATTGAACAATTGAAAAATACTTTAGCGCAAAAAGAACAAGCATTTATGGATATTATTAAAATTGGCCGGACCCATCTTCAGGATGCTACTCCATTAACACTTGGCCAAGAGATCAGCGGCTGGAGAGCAATGCTGGAAAAAAGTGAGCAAATGATCAAAGAAAGCGCGGGTCATATATTAAGTTTGGCAATCGGCGGTACAGCAGTTGGTACTGGGATTAATGCTGACCCGCGTTTTGGTGAAGAGGTAGCAAAACAATTAAATGAGCAAATGGGTTATGCTTTCCGTTCATCCGATAACAAATTCCATGCCTTAACCAGCCATGATGAAATAGTTCATGTACATGGTGCGTTAAAGGGACTTGCAGCAGATTTAATGAAAATTGCAAATGATGTTAGATGGTTAGCAAGTGGACCAAGAAGTGGAATTGGCGAAATTTCCATCCCTGCGAATGAACCAGGAAGTTCCATCATGCCTGGCAAAGTAAATCCGACACAAAGTGAAGCCCTTACGATGGTAGCTGTTCAAGTGTTTGGAAATGATGCAGCTATAGGTTTTGCTGCAAGCCAAGGAAACTTTGAATTAAATGTATTCAAACCAGTTATTATCTATAATTTTCTGCAGTCTTTACATCTACTAGCAGACAGTATCAAATCATTTGATGAAAGATGTGCGGTAGGAATTGAACCGAATAAAGAGGTTATTACTGAAAATGTAAATCGTTCCTTAATGCTGGTGACTGCACTTAACCCGCATATTGGTTATGAAAAAGCAGCTGAAATTGCAAAATTAGCGTTTAAAGAAGGGACCACCTTGAAGGAAGCTGCAATTAAAACAGGGTACTTAACAGAGGAACAATATAATCAATGGATTGATCCAAGTAAAATGGTAAACCTTAAATAAGGTAGAAAAGCGACACTTCTAGGCATATGGATTTCGTAGGCTTCCACTGAGATAATGGGAACACAGTTCACGAGCCGATGTTTTACCCTCAGGGAGAAGAAGGCATAAAAGTAGGTGCTGGTGCCAAAAATTAAAGGGAGACACTCACGGTGTCTCCCAAGCCATTACTATATTTATTTTTGATTATTGATGGAAGCCTCCGCCTAATTGTTGTTCAGCCATTTGAACAAGGCGTTTTGTAATTTCTCCTCCAACAGATCCATTAGCGCGAGAAGTTGTATCTGCACCAAGGTTAACACCAAATTCAGAAGCAATTTCATACTTCATTTGATCAATTGCTTGTTGTGCTCCAGGAGCTACTAATTGGTTAGAATTGTTGTTACGTGCCATAATTCTGTCATCTCCTCGTTGATTTTTTTTGGTTGGGTTAGCTGGACTTGCACCAGCACACAAATTACTTTGTGACCATCTATGGTATAACCCAATGTTGTTTGCTGCTTGTACTAGTATTATGTTTTTTTAAACATAAAATATACAACAAAATAATTAGGAAATTTATTCCGAATCCATGCCATTTGCAGAATGATTTTATAGAAGATTACACACCATAAAAGAAAAGTGGAAGCATCTCAGCTCTAGCATTCGGATGACGGAGAAAACCGCTAGCCGATAGGCGCTGGTGAAATTTGAAGTGCCAATTTCACTTGAAACTACACAGAGTCTTAAAATGGGGGGATTCCATGCAGTGGTGTGAATTATGTAATGGTGTTTCGGAACTGACGATTCCTTGTATTCAGTGCGGAAAGGAGATGGAGGATCAAGGAAGAATTTATGATTATTATGAAAACTACAGTCCGTATATGGAAATTGATTTGATAAAATTAGAGGATGGTGATCCAACAAGTTCAAAACGCCAGGAATGTGTGCATTTATTTAAATGCAGAGAATGCGGGTTTGATTTTCCAAAAACTATAGCTTATCAGCCCCCGAAATAAAAAAGCAATCGGAAAAACCGATTGCAAGAAATATATATAATAAAAGGGTGGTAGCAAATTAGGAATAATTTTATTAACCTAGATTAATTTCTGTTTCCGGATCAAAGAAATGCGCTTTGTTCATATCTAATGCCAGCTCCACTTTATCTCCAATTCGAATCTCTGTACGGGAATCAACTCTGGAGATAAACTCTTGCCCTTCGATTTGAGAATAAAGCATTGTTTCAGCACCAGTTAATTCGGAAACTTCAATTGTAGCAGTAATTTTAGATCCTGGAGATGCATTAAGGAAAATAGGCTCGTCATGGATGTCTTCAGGTCTGATTCCTAATACAATGTTTTTGCCCACAAAGCCTTTTTCACGAAGCACCTTCATTTTTCCATCTGGAACAGCAACTTTTACATTGCCCGAAATAACAAAGTTGCCATCTTCAAGTTTTCCTTTAAAGAAGTTCATTGCAGGGGATCCAATGAATCCAGCAACAAACATATTAACAGGATTATCATATACTTCTTTTGGAGTACCTACTTGTTGGATTACGCCATCTTTCATGATGACAATTCTAGTTGCCATTGTCATTGCTTCTGTTTGATCATGCGTAACGTAAATAGTAGTAGTGTTCAATCTTTGATGTAATTTTACAAGTTCAGCACGCATTTGCACCCTTAATTTTGCATCTAAGTTTGAAAGCGGCTCATCCATAAGGAATACCTTTGCATCACGTACGATTGCACGTCCTAATGCAACACGTTGACGCTGACCGCCTGATAATGCCTTAGGCTTACGAGATAAATATTCTTCAAGTCCAAGAATGCCTGCCGCTTCTTTTACTCGTTGATCAATTTCAGCTTTTGGTACTTTTCTTAGCTTAAGACCAAATGCCATATTATCGTAAACGCTCATATGTGGATATAGCGCATAGTTTTGGAATACCATCGCAATATCACGGTCTTTTGGTGCGACATCGTTTACCCGTTTCTCATCAATGTAAAAATCTCCATCAGAAATTTCCTCTAATCCCGCTATCATTCGAAGTGTAGTAGATTTTCCGCAGCCGGAAGGACCAACAAAAACAATAAATTCCTTATCTTTAATATGTAGATTGAAGTCTTTTACTGCTGTCACTTTATTGTCGTAAACTTTGTAGACATGATCTAATTTTAATTCTGCCAACTGTCATTCCCCCTCGTTCTTTATGTTAATTTTAAAATTTTTTTGCACCTAATATTGGTACAGTTTCATCTCTGTCTAGTTCCAAGTGAAATTGGCACTTCAAATTTCACCAGCGCCTATCGGCTAGCGGATTTCTCCGTCTCCTCCCTACGATAAGTCAACATCAGCTCGTGAACTAGCTCGCTGTGTTTCCTTTATCTCAGTTGAAGACTACGAAATCCGTACGCTAGAGCTGCGGCGCTTGCACTTTTCTTATTATCTTAAGGTAAGCCCTTTCATTTAAAAATGGTCAGATTGCACAAAAATTCGGACTAATTTTTCGGCATCTTTTTATTTCCATGTTCCAACCCTTCATAATCTAAGCAAGCTAAGTAGGTGGTCAATGCACCTGAAAAGCTTTTTAAGTCACTTCCAGTCTTTTCAATAAATTTATCAATCTTATATTGCAAGCTGTTTCGGTGCAGGAACAGTTGTTTAGCTGTTTGGCTAGTATTAGAGTGATTTTCTAAATAAAGTTTAATGGTATTCCATAAATCCTTGTCTTCCTCAAATGCTTCAAAAATTCGTGTAAACAAAAGCTTTCTTGAGGTAGAATCAACATTTTTAAGTGAAAATAATGGAAAAACGTTTGCAAAAGTATGAATTCTTTCCTTCGTCATTTCCTGGAGTGCGAATTGAAATAAATTTTGTTCTAATTGGTACAGTCTTTTTAACTGATAATCCAAAGGTCGAAATTGGCCAAGGAAGAAGTGGATTTTAAAGTAAAAATCACTTTCAAACACTTGAATGGCAGAATATAGATCTTGAACCGACAATGAAAGGGGGTGATTTGTTTCTACTATTATCCCTTCTGTTTGGGAGATGAAAATCGGAATAACAGGGTGTGAAAAAATATTATGGAAAGCTTCTTCAATATCCTTTAATTCAAATGCTTCTTTGTACTCGGAAATAGAATATTGAATAATGCGAAACTCGTCATTTTTTGACTCTTCCGGTATCTCGGTATCTGAACCAAGCAGGAATTCATACCATTCCTGTGCCTTTATTCCTTGATTTAAATGTAACGTACGAGAAAATATCGGAAAAAGGGAGTTCAACAATTCTAATTCTGGTTGTGATATATCAGCTTCGGGAATAGCTATGTAAACATTTTCTGTGTCAATATAAAAGCAATAATAGTGATTTAGCTCTGGAAGTGTTGGCTGCACAATGGCATTTGGATAATGCTTTTTCAATTGTTTAATCATATCAATACCTCATTTTGCATGTCTTAAGAAATATTGTATTAGAAAAAGAAGAAGCTTTCAAAAAATTTAATTTACAGAACAAATCTGCCTGCCGATAAGCGATGGGAGTAAGACGTAGACCATTTTTAAATGGATTAATTGTAAAATTTCTCAATGATAAAAAAAACAACCCTGATTTCAGGATTGTTTCAATACCTTTCTTAGAAGACAAGAAAATATAAGTTAATATACTATAAATTATTTAACAAGTTTAATCCTGTCTAGCTCCAGCGCCTATCGGCTAGCGGATTTCTCCGTCTCCTCCCTACGATAAGTCAACATCAGTTCGTGAACTACCTCACTGTGTTTCCTTTATCTCAGTCGAAGACTACGAAATCCGTACGCCGATGAGCAAGGCGCTTCCGCTTTTCTTACTTTACTTCAGTAGGAGGATCTTCCTCGAATAAATCAACTGCTTCTTCAATATTTGTGGAGTCTTGGCGCATATGGACAGAACCGCCGGACATCCCTTCGTTTATCATCCTATCAACATCTAAATATGCTTTATCTTTTCCTTCATAATGTGTGTCCGGAAGAAACTCCGGGTCCTTAAACATTGACAATGCAACCACATCTCCTTATGAAATATTGTTCCTGCTTAGTTTAAGCATCGGACGGATGGTTGCATTCATCCATTATCATGGTAAATTAAGGACGACAGTAGCTAGCGTATTTCTGCGTTTTCTCCCTGATGGTTTGGGCATCGGAAAATCCTCTTCGCGTCTTCTGTATCTCCGGCTCAGACGAAGAAATTCGCACTTTTAGGCAAGGTGCTTGCGTTTTTCTTATTTATCATATACATGAAAAAGCATAATCTCATGGATTTGTTTTTTTATCTCATCTTCATTATCTGGACTAAATCCTTCTGTTTTCCACTCAATTCTTCCATCTGGGTGGTAAATACCGGTAATCATTTG
Source organism: Margalitia sp. FSL K6-0131 (assembly GCF_038008735.1). Lineage (NCBI taxonomy): Bacteria > Bacillati > Bacillota > Bacilli > Caryophanales > Bacillaceae > Heyndrickxia > Margalitia sp. FSL K6-0131. The sequence continues at coordinate 3,934,011 of NZ_JBBOZS010000001.1, read as the reverse complement.
TTTTTGATAATAAAACGAGAAGGACCATCCAGGTAAGTTCTCATTCATGTATAAGGATTTATATTGGAAATGTTGGATCAAAGATACCAGTCCTCCTATTAATTCTTTTATGATAGCTATATTATAACGTATTAAAAATTGGTCAGCTCATAAAAAAGTCGAATTAACTTTGTCATCTTATTTCTTTCTATTTCCAACTCATCAAACTTCATTGGTTTCGCATTTACCTCAAATATCCAAAGCTTTCCGTTCGTATCCATTCCTATATCCATCGAAAATTCTCCGAAAAATCCAAGATCATGCGAAAGTGACTTTCCGCATTCATCGACAATTCTTTTGAAGTCATGAATTAATCTTTTATGAGTCTTAGGCTGAAAGGGAAATATTTCTCCTCCCTTTGAAACATGGGTCGTGATTCCGTCTGTTTTGGCCATCCTAACTCCGATGCCTGTTATTTTGTACTTGTTTTTTTCAAAATGGGAGAGGATACGAAAATCATATTTTTTCCCGTTCATTAAATCACTGTCAATGGCTTCTTGTGCAATATAAGGTTGTTTCAAACAATGATTTTCTAAGTAACGTATGAGAACAGGCAGTGTTGTGAGATATTCAATCTTTGCATTCGTTCGTATTTGAAATCTGTTATCCTTTTCAACCGTTAATAGTTTTATGCCGTTTCCTTGAGAGCTTTTAGTGGGTTTTAAATACAGTCTTTTGTGGGTGTGTATAAACTGCTGGAAGGCATTGCTGTCTTCTCCAACGAAAATAGTGTCTGGCAGCAATGGTTTTAACTGAGTATTTTTCGAAAAAATTTGATGCATCAAAAATTTATCAATAAATCCAGGGTTGAACAAAATAATATCATTTTTCCTGATCCATTCCACGTGCTGAATAAACGATTCCTCTATCTCTTGTTTTCTATATGAAATTCGATTATAAACTAATTGCGGGTAGGGAAAGGCTGCTTGAATCCATCTTTCTTCCTCCGTGCAATAGCAAATGCCATTGATATAATCCTTTCTGCAATCCTCAAGACTATAAAGAAAGGAAAGACCACCCATTTTCTGTAATTCTTTTTGTATACCGATGTATAATTCACTGTCACCGATCACTTCATTGCGGCGATTTCGACTTATTAATATCCCAATTAGTGGTCCAATCCTCATTTTGTTTGTTTTCATTTTAAAAGAAAAGAAAGGTGGAACCTCATCTTCTAGACATGGAAGAAATTCATCATTTTTACCCCAAAAATATGGTCCATTCTCTTTATCTATATGAACAAATATGTTCTTTTTGGGATGAAAATAAATATTCATAGAAACAATTCCTCAGGTTTTTTCATCGCCTTTTCGGTTAAAAAGACTGCAAAGGATAAAGAAAGCTTTCTCGTTAATACATCAAATTCCTTTAAATGTGGATGCTTAAAGATAGATCTTCCTGGTTTAGAATTTGCTTCGAAGAGCCATATTTCCCCGCTTGTGTCGATTCCAAAGTCATACCCAATTTCCCCAATTATACCTTCCATTTGATTTTCAATAATCACAGCAAGATCTAATGCAGCTTTCTCCAGCTTTTGCTTATAGTTTTGACATTCTTCAGCATTATCGAATACCTCTTCGATTGTTTTAATACTTCCACCGTTTTTTACATGTGTGGTAGGACTTCCGCTACCTGCAACCTTTGCGGCTATGGCGCTTAATTCCCACTCACCGTCCTTATTTTTATTGACATGGACTCGGAAATCAACCGGATGTTGATTATATCGCATAAGTGAAATTCCTTGCTGTACAACCATTCTTTCAAGATTTTTTTTGCCGAATACTTTTTTCATCAATGCCTCTAATGACTTAAATTTAATTAAATGATTCGTTTGATCATGATATCTGCAATAATATGCTTCTTCTTCGCGGCGATAAAGGATTTGATGTACTCCAAGACCTAAGCTGCCATTCATTGGTTTCATATAGACGTGACCATATTTAGAAAGCATTTGCTCAATTTGTGAGAAGGAAGAAAACGGGAATGTTTCTGGTAAATATTTTTCGGCAATATCGCTTTGTAATAATCTTTCATATACATCTAATTTATTGAAAAAACCGGGATTATACCAAGGAATTAAGTAATCTTGGCTCAGTTTTTCTTTTACCATTTTGGAGGCTTGCAGCCTTTCACTTCTTCGATTAGGTAATCGATCATAAACCACATTAGGGAAAGGTACTCTTCTTGTTTCCCAGCCATCTTTTGTGAAGAAATATCCATCAATCATTCCTTGGTCCCAGTCGATATGCTGTTCCCCAAACAAGAAAGGAACAACACCTACGGAAGATTGCACAGAAAGAAGTTTTTCAAATATAGAGGATCGATCCCCGATTGGCTTTATTTGATATGGTGTAAAGCCAGAAGAAAAAATGCCAATGAGGGGACCAAAAACGATGATATCCTCATTTTCAAATAGATAGATTGATTTTACAAATTCCGGAAGCTGGAGTTTTTGGGCTAATCCTTTACTCATGGAAATAACATTTCGTCCATTTGGCTGCTGTTCACATTTTGCTTCGATGATAGTTGAGCCAAATGCAATTCTCTGAGCTGGGTTGTTCAGGTTCATATTAATGGGAAAATAAACCTTTAAACTTGATTGGTCAAAAAATTCTATGTTGTAGCGGGCAGGCATCGTCATACCTCCTAGTAATCTTCAATAGGTGTTTTGATTTTTGAAGCTAAAAACTGACAATATGCAAGGGGAGCTTCATATAATGTTTCCATTCTATCCGGATTTGTTAAACTAATTATTTTTCTACCTGGCTTCGAATTAATATCTAATATCCATATGGATTGATTCTTCGCAATAATGACATCGATGCCAAGCTCAAACAAGGGATGGAACATGGTTTCTAATTGTTGAGGAAGGATGGATAGTAAATCATTTATTTCATTCTTTAAATAGCTGTGGTTGAACTCGGTTGCATTAGAGCACCATGATTCATAGGAATGTACACTGGCACCGGCAGAAATATTGGTCAATAAGCCATCTTTACTTCCGGTACGAATGGCTCTGCCCCTTTCAATCCACATGCCATTTTCGTCCTTTTGTAATAAAAGCCGAAGATCAAAAGGTGCTCCCGTCTTATTTCGATTATCTAATCTGGGCTGAATAAGGAATATTTGCTTTGTAAGTAACTTTTCCAGCCAAATTTTTGCTTGCTCAAAATTAGTAAATGTTTTTTCAATTACTTGCTCTTGCTTGGTCGTTTGGATTTTTATTGTATTATTAACAAGCTTCAAGGCGTAAACGGCATATCCATGTGCCCCGTTAATTGGTTTTAATATAATTTCATTATGCTGCTTGATTTCTGCAATTACCTTTTCCGGACTGGAGGCTTTCTTTGTAGCTGGTAAATAGGGGGCAATTTCCGGACATTTGATTAATGATTCATATAACCTCCATTTATTAGGAAGTCCGTAACCAAGAAACGTAATATCGCTTCTTGATTTTAACCATGAAACAATGGCTCCGGCTTCTGTTGATTTGCGATCTTCCCCGTAAAAGCAGCGATCATAGAGGAATTCGGGAATGGGATACTCTTTATTGCTCCATTTTTGCAGGTCATTGTCAAAATAAAGACCGCTAACAAGTAATGTATTTGGATTTATCGATAAAGGGGAAAATAGAAAAACGTCGATATTGTAGCGAATTGCTCTTTTGGCAATTTCATCGAAATACGAATTGTTTTCATGTGGAATAAGCGTTAAAATCCCCAATGTTATCATCATGGTTACTCCTTTCTTTCCAAGTGTTTTGACAAAATTGAATAATAGCCTTAGCGGAAGGACGGATCTGACTTTTTTCAGTGCTCAATTGTTTGGATGGTTTCGAGTTTACTTCAATTAGCCATGGATTTCCTGTTGAATCTACTCCGATATCAATCCCTAACTCTACAAATATTTCATCAAAGGCGAGATCGATTACTCTTGAAACTTCAAGCGCTAAGTCCTTCATCAACTGATATGTGAGGAGGGCTCTTTCGTATGTGAAGTGGTTGTGTAAAATATCCATAGGGCGCGACAGTTTTCCGCCTTGTGCAATATTAGAGACAAATTGATTTTCCCCCGATATTCTGCCGACTACAGAGGTAATTTTCCATTCATCATTGTTTATCTTATGGCATAAAAAGCGAAAATCAATTTTTTTATTCTCGAGAGTGATGAGGGGGAGGGATTCCTGGATAATAAAAATTTTTTTCTTAATCCACTTTTGAATGTCTGATGCAGCTTGGATAGATGATGTATATTGCAATTTTGTTCTTTCAGGTGAATTTGAATTTTCGATAATAATATTGTTGTCTTTCTGAAATACATGAATGATTCCACGCCCTTGGCTTCCGTTAACAGGCTTGATAAATAGATCGTTGTATTGAGACAACCATTCTTGAAAGATTGATTTATCATATAAAGTTGTTTTCGGTAAAAATGCTTTAAGTTGTGTGGCATTTTCAAGTTTTTCATGAGCTTCCCATTTCGAAATATAACGGGAATTAAAGAGCACGGATTTGCTTTTTGTCCATTCCGTAAAGGTTTGTCTAAATAATTTTCCGTTTTCTGTTCTTCTTGAATGAATGCGATTATAGATAAAATCAGAATGCGGTAATCGCGCTTTCACCCATTCTCCTTCTTTCATGTAATATCCTTCGTGAGGATATTTTGAAAGGGAGGTAATGAAAACAACAGTACCAACTTGCCTGCCATATTGATGCAGCTCGTTGCTAAAGTCGTGAATAGATCCGAAAAAAGGCTGCAGATCCTTTTTAATCTTCATTTCAGTTAAAACAGTTAAGAAAGGGCCTAAACAAAGCTCATGATTTTTGTAGTATGCCTGTATTTCAAATGTTGCCGGAGGAAGTGCTAATTCTTGATATAGAGTTTGATTCATGATAAGGCTTCGTTCTTTCGTTTCTTTTGCCTGGATTGGTATTAAATCTGCTGAAATACATTTGTCTCCAACACGAATGGAAATGCTTTTTTCAATTGGAATATTAAAATGTTCAATGATATAGAAGGAAATTTGGATAATTGGTGTAAGTTCCTCAAAGTAATTCGATTCTTGCACGGAAACCTGTAATGTCATCGCCATTACCTCTTACGCATTTGTTTTTTTTGGGCTCTTGCTGATATCGTATGATTTTTAATACTAATTGGTTCATTTCTTTTTTATTGGATTGTGGTAGATTTTTAAAATAAAATTGTTGATTCGTATAGTCTATTTATTCATTTCGTTTCCTTATTTAGTCCTTTGTTTCAAATCGATGCCTAAATTGTTTGCGTGTATTGCACGTAAAAAATGGTAGCAGATTGGATAGAATGCCCATACTTTGTTATAGTGGTAAGAGATCTTAGAGGAGGTTTAATAAATGGCATCAAATATTTATGATCTTGCATATGAATTAGAAAACGCATTAAAGAATAGTCAGGAATACAAAACATTACAAGCAAAATATGAGGATATTCGAATGGATCCAGCAGCGAAAAAGTTATTCGATCAATTTCGCAATATTCAAATGAAGCTTCAGGAAAAACAAATGACAGGGCAAAATATATCGCAAAATGAAGTCCAAGAGGCGCAAAGTGTGGCAGCCATGGTACAGCAAAATCCAAAAATCGTTCAATTAATGGATGCAGAACAACATATGAGCATTGCAATTAACGAAGTAAATAAAATTGTTATGAAGCCGCTTGATGAATTATACGGAAAAATGAGTCAATAAGAACAAATGCGAAAAGCTCCTTGCTTATCGACGTACGGACAATTGTAATGGAAGTGCAAATTTCACCTGTTGGGGCTTTGACTGAGATAAAGGAAGCACAGGGAGGTAGTTCAGGAGAAATGCCCGCGATAGGCGCTGTAGCTAGACGTAAACAATATTGTAAGAAAGTTTCAGTGTTAATTTCTTGAACTTCTAAAACTTCAATCAATAAAGTAACTATAGACAATCGTTTTATGGTTACTTTTCTTTTTGTCCCCTTTTTTTGCATCTTAACTAATCCATTTCATAAAGTTCTATCCTCCTCTAAAAACACATAAGTTTATACAAACAAGTGTTAGTCATAAGTGGTGGATGCTGCAAACTAAGAGGGGGAACATCTATGATTTATAAACTGCTTGCGCTGAATATTGATAATACTATGTTGAACAGCAATGGGCGTTTAAATAAAGCAACAAAAGAAGCAATCGAATATGCGGTTGAAAAAGGTATTTATGTTTCTATTGTTACTTCGAAAAACTTTTCAACGGCAAGTAGACTGGGAAATGCTTTAAAAGTAAATGCACCATTAGTCACACATCAAGGAGCCTTTATTGCTAATGAAAAGAAAAACCCAATATTAGTAAAAAAAATTAGTGAGAATTCAACCATTGACTTGGTTCGCTTTTTAGAAGCATTTCATTGTCAAATCCGTTTAGTCCATGAAGACTTTACGCTTGGGAATAAAGGAAAAGTGCCCAGCAATTTAATGGGGAAAATTGTCTTTCAATCCTCTACCCGTTATTCCTACTCGGAGCAATATGTTGATTCATTGGTGGAAAAATTGAAAGAGTCACCTGTGTCCCCTCCAAAAATAGAAGTAATTTTCAATGATCTTGAAGATTTACACGATGCCAGGAAAGCAATCGGAGAAATGTTTCATGAAGTGGACTGCATTGTAAATGACGATACAAAGATGGAGATTGTTCCTGTAGGTGTTTCGAAACTGAAAGGGCTTTTGTATGTATGTGATCAATTAAATATCGGTCGTGAAGAAGTGGTTGCCATAGGGTCCGGCTTAGATGATAAGCCGTTGATAGAATGGGCAGGTCTCGGAGTTGTTATGGGAAATGCATCTGCAGAGCTGAAAAAATCAGCGGATTGGATTACACGCTCGAATAATGAAAATGGTGTATCCTATATGATAAAAGAACATTTTCGCAAACAACCGCCAATAGAATTTTTGAAGAAAATGAATGTAATTAAATAATTGTTTGCAGGTGAAGGTAGACAGGTGCCAGCGCGGGGACCTGTCTTTTTTTGGTGGAGGAGTGCAAGTTATTTACGAGGGACAGTTTGATTGGAAATTATACAAACTGTGTTAAAGGTCAACTAACCCTGAAAATGCCAGAGAAAAGTCCATAGCCCCCGTCAAAAGATTATTTCCCCTATTACAACAATTAAAGTGAATGTTTATTATCTACAGATTAATTACAGACTTTTATGAAAATAATATTTACGAATGAATACTCATTCAGTTATCCTATAATTAGGAGGGGATAAACATGGATGCAGTCTATGAAACCGTTGTTGTGAATTTCAACGAAGATACCGCAACGGTTACATTCAATCGTCCGGATTCATTAAATGCACTAAATTCGGTATTAATTAAAGAATTAAATGAAGCCTTAAAGGAACTATCATTAAATGAAGCTATTAAAATCGTAGTGTTAAAAGGGGAAGGACGAGCGTTTTCTTCTGGTGGAGACATCAAAGAAATGCTGCAGTTAAGTGGGAAAGACCAGTTCTTTTCGATTATGGAGCAGATAAATAGTCTTGTTACAACCGTTTACACCATGCCCAAGCTTACGATTGCAGCTGTAAATGGAGCTGCCGCAGGTCTCGGCTTAAGCTTAGCACTTGCTGCAGATTATGTCATTTGCCATGAAGATAGTAAACTAGCGATGAATTTTATTGGAATAGGTTTAGTTCCAGATGGTGGAGGTCATTTTCATCTGGAAAGACGGATTGGGGAAGAAAAGGCAAAGAAGTTAATTTGGGAAGGCAAAGTATTAAACAGCAATGAAGCGAAGAAAATCGACATCATAGATGAAGTGGCAAAGGACATGAATTCAGCAGTACAAAATCAAATCAAGGCTTGGAAAACAAAGCCTATCCTTGCCATGATCGAGACGAAAAAAATATTCACAGCATTAAACAATCAAAAACTAACAACCATTTTAGAATTAGAAACAAACGCCCAATGGAAAATGAGACAAACATATGATCATGAGGAAGGAATTAAGGCATTCGTAGAAAAAAGACAACCCAATTTTTTAGGAAAATAATAAAATCGACCATTAAGGCCGATTTTTAGCGATGGAATAATAACAGCTTTCCTGAAGGTGAGGTGCATCGATGTGTTTTATCGATTGCCCCTTTTTCAATTAAAATAGTTTCCCCAAGTTTTTTTGCTTCAGCATCATTTGCAGCTTCAAACGTTTCATCCAATAATTTTTCTCCATTTTCCTCAAATACTGTTAATTTGTAGTTAGGCATGGTTGCTCCTCCTAATTGGAAACTTTATCATCATTTTAACATAAATTTTATAATTTTTTACCAATTTAAATATTTCGGTTAAGATAGAATTAAATGGAACCTTTACTAGTTCATTACGTAAAGAACAAATGGATAGCTACATAAAGGAGGATTTTTGGTTTGTCATTAAATATAAATCATGTTACAAAAAAGTTTGGCAATTTTACGGCTGTTAATGATCTATCATTAACCATTCCGAAAGGAGAAATATATGGATTTTTAGGGGCCAATGGTGCGGGAAAAACAACAACTTTTCGTATGATATTGGGCATCCTTACTCCGATTAAAGGTGAGATTACATGGAACGGGAAGCAAATTGATGAAACGGCAAGCTCGCTTGTTGGATATTTACCGGAAGAGCGTGGTCTATACCCGAAACAAACAGTAAAAAATCAGCTTATTTATTTAGCTAGATTAAGAGGAATGGACAAACAAAGTGCGGAAAAAGAACTGAAAAATTGGTTGAATCGCTTCCATGTTCCGGAATATGAAAATAAAAAGGTAGAGGAGCTATCCAAAGGGAATCAGCAAAAAATCCAATTTATTGCCTCTGTCATCCATAAACCAAAGCTATTAATTCTGGATGAACCATTCAGCGGCTTAGATCCGGTAAATGTCGAGCTGCTAAAATCGGCTGTTAACGACCTTAAAAATGATGGAACGACCATTGTATTTTCCAGCCACAGAATGGAGCATGTTGAAGAATTATGTGAAAGTCTTTGTATCATGCACCACGGCAGTCCGGTCGTTCATGGCGGTTTAAAAGAAATAAAAAGGGCTTTTGGAAAGAAAAATGTGACTATCCATGCCGATTTTGATCTTAGCTTTTTGAAGGAACTTGACGGAGTCGTAAAATGGAAAAAGACATCACAAGGAGCCCATTTGCAAATAGCATCAGAAGAAGTATCCCAATCAATCTTTTCCGAAATAACTGGTAAAGGGTTTATCCGTAAATTTGAATTGGAGGAACCTTCATTAAACGATATTTTTATAGAAAAGGTAGGTGCTTCCTATGAATAAATTTTGGATTATGCTTTCCCACACCTATTTCACAAGATTAAAATCTAAATCTTTTATTATTACTTCTATTATTTTACTTGTTGGTGTTCTTTTGTTAGGAAATATGAGCAATATTATCAACTTGTTCACTAGTGGTGATAAGGAGAAGAAGATTGCCGTTATAGACGAAACTAACGGTGTCTTTCAGCCATTTCAAGAGCAATTAAAAGCGGTGAATAAAGATATTCAATTGGACAAAGTACAAAAATCAGAAGATGCGCTCCAAAAAAATATTAAAAACGGTGAATTTGATGGATATATGGTTTTAACTCTTGATTCCAATCAAATGCCAAGTGCTGTTTACAAAGCAAAAACCATTACGGATTCCAGTACGATAAATGATGTAAAACAAGCACTGCAAACCGTTAAAACGATGATGGCTGCAACAAGTTTAAAGTTGAACTCAGATAAGCTAGCACTATTAAATAGCCCAATCTCGTTTCAAAAGGTCAGTCTTGGAGATAATGCAAAATCAGAAAAAGAACTTGCACAAGCCCGAGGTCTTGTATATATTCTATTATTTGCAATCTATTTTTCCGTTCTTTTCTATGCCAATATGGTGGGAATGGAGGTAGCAACAGAGAAATCATCGCGAGTAATGGAAATTCTTATTTCAAGTGCATCGCCTACAAAGCAAATGTTTGCTAAAATTTTTGGCGTCGCGTTATTAGGATTAACGCAAATGGTAGTTTTACTTCTTGTAGGGTATCTTTTAATCAAACAAAATTTACAAAACATGACGGGTGGATTTTTTGAAGCATTTGGATTTTCCAGTACACCAGTGTCGACTATCTTGTATGCAGTGATATTCTTCTTGTTAGGGTATTTACTTTTTGCTACATTGGCTGCTTTTCTCGGATCCCTTGTTAGTCGCATCGAGGATGCACAGCAAATGATGCTGCCGATGACATTTGTAGTCATGATAGGCTTTTTCATTGCAATGTTTGGATTAAACAATCCAGAATCAGGATTTGTTACGGTTACTTCCTTTATTCCATTTTTCACACCGATGATTATGTTCATGAGGGTTGGCATGCTGGATCTTCCTGTTTGGAATGGAATAGCAGGAATCGTTATTCTTGTCTTATCGATTGCTGTTTTAGGAATGATTGGAGCACGGATTTACCGAGGCGGGGTTCTGCTATATGGTAAATCAAACTCATTGAAAAATATCAAGAAAGCATTACAAATGTCTAAAAACCAATAAAATCAGGAAAAAACACCTTTTGTGGTGTTTTTTTTCTATTAATAACCTTTAATAATCTATAAATTTGTTTATAATAAAAAATAGAGAACATATATTCGAAGGAGGCGGACTATCTTGGAAAATATCTCATTTATCCATTGTGCAGACCTTCATTTGGATAGCCCATTTGTTGGTTTGCAATATATGCCGAAAGAAATTTTCAAAAGAATTCAAGAAAGTACTTTCCTTGCTTTTACCAAGGTAGTGGATGCTGCCATTTCGAAGAAGGTTGATTTTATCATCATAAGCGGAGACTTATATGATGGGGAAGACCGCAGTATTAAGGCTCAAGCAAGATTACGCAAACAGATGGAACGGCTTCAAAGTGAAAATATAGAAGTTTTTATTATTCATGGGAACCATGACCACCTAGGAGGTGCATGGACTACCATTGAGATGCCAGATAACGTCCATGTTTTTTCCTCTGATGTAGAGGTAAAGCATTACATAACGAATAAAGGTGTTAAGGTTCACTTATATGGATTTAGTTATCCAGAAAGACATGTAAGAGATAGGAAAGTGGGTCTGTATAACAAAACTCCTGGTGCTGATTTGCACATTGGCATTCTACATGGCCATTGTGAGGGTGGGAGCACACATCATCAGCCATATGCCCCTTTTTCTATCCGTGATTTGCTCGAAAAGGAGATGGATTATTGGGCACTTGGCCATATTCATAAGCAGCAAATTTTACATCAGGATCCGTACATTGTTTATCCGGGAAATATTCAAGGTCGGAATTCAAAGGAACAATCCGTTAAAGGATGTTTTGCTGTCACTTTGTCAAAACATGAAACCACATTAGAATTTATTGAAACCTCTGATATTATTTGGGAATCCATCACCGTTTCAGCGAAAGAGTGCAGTTATTTTCATGAACTGTTTTTAAAATGTAAAGAGGCAATGGATAACATTCGCAAACTGAATCAGGCAATTTTGCTGTGCCTGGAAATCGTAGATACAGAGAATTTAGAGATAAATGCACTCGAAAAAATCACAAACGGGGAGTTAATAGAAAGTCTTCAGGATGGAGAAGAACAGGAAGAAAATTTTGTTTGGACTTATCAGGTAAAACAAAATAGCGCCGAAAAGGATGCAATTTTTTTAAGTGAATATCAATCTTTTAAAAATGAATTAGATAGAGCATTAGTTGTATTGGATGATAATGCTGTTTTTGAAGAAGCAATTGGGGAATTGTATACACATATCAGAAGCAGCAGGTATTTAGACAACTTTTCTGCGGCGGAGAAGACAGAGCTGTTAAACGAAGCGGGGCAAATGCTGTCACAATTGCTAAGTTCAAAATCATAAATAAACAGGAGGTGAAAACATGAAAATGAAAGAAATCTATATATATGGATATGGAAAGCTAATCGATTTTCATTTTCCTTCCGTTACCTCCCTACAGGTGATATATGGTGAAAATGAGGCTGGTAAGTCAACGCTGATGTCCTTCATTCATAGTATTCTATTTGGGTTTCCGACAAAACAGCAGTCGGAGCTTCGATACGAACCGAAAAGTAGCGGGAAATATGGTGGAAAACTAGTATTGGAAACGAAGGATTACGGAGAGGTTACGATTGAACGGATTCGGGGAAAAGCTGTTGGAGATGTAACGGTTACCTTAGCGAATGGAACCGTTGGTAGTGATGAACTTTTAAGTCAAATTCTAAATGGGATGGACAGGCGTATGTACCAATCCATTTATTCCTTCAATATACACGGAATCCAAGATGTTGGAAGGATGAAAGGAGAGGACATTAGCAGGTATTTATTAGCGGCGGGTACTTTTGGGACAGATACGCTTATGAATTCGGAGCAGCAACTGCAAAAGGAACTGGATTCACTTTTTAAACCAAATGGACGCAAGCCGGAACTTAATCAATTGCTGGATCAGCTAAAGGAAAAGGACGGTGAACTAAAAAAAGGAAAGAAACAAAATGAATCCTATACCCTTTTAAAACAACAAGCTTGGCAAATGCAACAAGAGATAAAGCAGTTACAGGATCAAATACATACCTATCAACAAAATATTCAAACCTTGAATCAGCTTATTCAAGATTGGCCTCTTTATCAAGAAAGAGAACAAATCAATCAGCGTTTGCAAGAGATAGGGGAGGTAACGTTTCCGATTGATGGATTAAGCCGATTAGAGCATCTTGAAGACCAATTACGTTCCGTCACCAGTTATTTGACAACCATTCAGGAACGAAAGACGATGCTTGAAAACCAACTGGAAGCAGTCATTCCCGATTCTAGATTAATGGAAAATGAAACTGCCATACAGATGATCTTAGAGCAATGGCCGCAAGCACAGGAATGGCAAGAACAAATGCAAAGATTAACATTTGAAATAGAAAAAATGGATGAGCAGATGAAGAGACTGGCGAGGGATATTCATTTTACTGAAATGGATATTGATCAGATTGGTTCCATCGATTTGGGAATTGGAATGAAGGAGCGCATAAAAAAAGCAACAAAAGATTATTTCGCTTTAGGCACCCGTGAAAAGGAATTATCAAAGCAAGCTGAGGCAGAGGAAAAGGCTTTAGGGGATATTGAATGGAAAATGGAATCGCTTGAAAATAGGCTTATTCCGGAGGATGAGTTTCGCAGGCTTTTTGAAGAGCAAAAGAAACATAATCGCTTGGAACAATTACAGATTGAATATCAGCATGTGAAAGAACAAATCCACATGTTGAAAATGGCAAAGGGAAATAATCAATCGTTTGTTCGTGGAATTCGTCTAATAGGATTTATCATACTTTTAGTATGCTTAATGGTTTACAGTTTTGTATCTAAACAAAGTTTTCTTGCGATTATCTCCTTAATAGGGGTTGTCTTTCTATTGGTTTCTTCTTGGTTGGAGAAAGGAAAGAGAAAGAGTTCATCGAGTGAGCTTTCAATATTAGTAGAAAGAGAAAAAGATTTATTGGAGCAGTTGGATGAACGAGAAAATAATCTTAAACAATCGGAAAAATACGCAGAACAATTAGAGTTAAGACAGGAATGGAAGGATCTGCTTCTTCAGCTTGAAATGCAGCAAAACCGTGTTGAAAGTGTTCATTTAGCTTTAGAACATTGGAAATTAGATTGTAAAGAAAATGAAGAAATTCTTAACAACATTAAAAAAGAACTGCTGCTTCAACATCATTTTGCAACTGATCAGCTCCCGGATGCTTATGACATACTAATGGAACTTTCTAAGGTAATCCAAAATAAATACCAAAAAAGAAAAAATTTCGATATATTAAAAGCAAAATACGAGGAATGGGAAAGAAAAGTAGAAGCACTCACAAAAACCGAAAAGGAGCATTCATTACCAATCAATGAAGCTATTATTCGCCTAAAAAATGATTGGAACAAAGCAAAAGAAAGTCAAGGAAAATATAAAGAAGGATCAGTAAAGCTTGAAGAACTAAAAAATGATGAACGAAAATGGTCAAATGAAAAAACAGCACTGAATAGTGCAATAGAAGAACTGCTACGGGACGCTCATGCGAAAGATAAGGAGGATTTCCGCAAGAAAGCGAAAGTATACACTGAATACCAGGAACTCCAATCTAATCTTGCAATTCTGGAGAAAAAATTCAATCCAAATACTTTTGCCGATGCTGAAATAGGTTCTTTGGATGAGCTTGAAAAGGAAAAGCAAAAATTCGCTAATCTTGTTCAAACAAACTCCAAAAAACTGGATTCCCTTCATAAGGAGTTTGCACAAGTGAATTATGAAATCACCGTTTTAGAAGAAGGCGGAACCTATACAGAAAAACTCCACGAATTTTATCAATTACGGGATCAATTCAATAGTAAAGCAAGACATTGGGCAAAAGTGGCGATTGCGAAACAATTGTTAAAGTTAACGATGGATCGTTTAAAAAAGGAGCGTTTTCCAAAGGTAATGGAAAAGGCGGAGGTATTTATACGACTGCTTACGAATGAGCAGTATATTCATATACATTTACAAGAAGACGGAAATTTTGTTGTGGAAAGAAACGATCGAATGATCTTTGCGCCAGAAGAGCTAAGTCAAGCGACAGCAGAGCAATTATATGTCGCTATTAGATTTGCACTTGTTGATGTACTAAAAGATGATTATCCGTTTCCTATCATCATTGATGACAGCTTCGTAAACTTTGATCAAAAGAGAACGAACAAAGTTATAGAATTACTAAAAGAAATAAGCAGAACGACTCAGGTGCTGTTTTTTACCTGTCATCAGCACCTTCTGCAAGAATTTTCTCATGAAACAATAATAGATTTAAAGGCTTCTCTGCAAAAAGTGGAGACCATTGGATAATTTTTAAAAAGTAATCGTTATGCAATTTATGGTATACTCGGTTTAAACCTTAAGTAAGGCTCTTTTCTTAAATATAGATGCTTTTGCAAAATGAAAATCTTATAAACTTCCTAATTTGGATTAGAAATGAATATCCATTATAAGAAAAGATGCCCCGAAAATAAGTCTAATTTAGGATTTAAAAATAAAATACGAAAGATAAGAATTTATACGAAAACAATCAAAGAAGAGAGAAACGGGGGTATAAAAAATGACCAAAGGACTTATGGAATTTGAAGTCGGGGAACAATTAGAAATGTTTTTGCTGGTAAAAACTTGTACAAAGGGGATTGCGAGTAATGGCAAACCCTTTTTGTCGCTCGTATTGCAGGACCGCTCTGGTGATATAGAGGCAAAGCTCTGGGATACATCTGACCAGGATGAACAAACCTATAAGGCTGAAACAGTTGTGAAGGTAAATGGGGATGTTCAAAATTATCGCGGGCGTCTTCAACTAAGAATACGTCAAATCCGCCCCGCAAATCCGCAGGATAATGTTCAAGTCTCAGATTTCGTAGAAACGGCACCGCTTAGTCAAGATGAGATGATGAGCCAGATAACCCAATATATATTTGAAATGAAAAACCCGAATCTCCAAAGAATTACGAGACACTTATTAAAAAAATATAATAAGGGATTCTTAGTCTATCCAGCGGCAACAAAAAACCATCACGAATTTGTTTCGGGGCTTGCATACCATGTTGTATCTATGTTAAATCTGGCAAAAGCAATTGCTAATTTATACCCATCGTTAGACAAGGACTTATTATATTCCGGCATCATCCTACACGACCTAGGTAAAGTTATGGAGCTTTCCGGTCCGATTTCCACTACTTATACAGTAGAAGGGAATTTGTTAGGACATATAACCATCATGGTCAATGAAATTGGTAAAGCGGCAGAGGAACTCGATATCCATGGTGAGGAAGTAATGGTGCTGCAGCATTTGGTATTAAGCCATCACGGGAAGCTGGAATGGGGCAGTGCAAAGACTCCGATGATCAAGGAAGCTGAGATACTGCACTATATTGATAATGTCGATGCCAAAATGAATATGTTGGACCGTGCATTAAGACATGTGAAGCCAGGGGAATTTTCGGAAAGAATATTTGCTTTGGAAAATCGTTCTTTCTATAAACCTACTTTTCATAATTAAATAACCTTCAATGAAAAACCGAGTAAAAAGCTTCACTCTTGCTTTTTACTCGGTTTCTTTGTGAATAGGGGGTAAGGCGGACACAGAATCCGTTATTTTCAATAAATGCCCCATATATAAGAGTTTACCGGACACTGATTCCGTTATATGCCAAAAACCACAAGGAAATCCCTGCTTATGAAGCGAATAGCGGAACCAAAGTCCGCGAACATCCGAAATTAAGCCGTTTTGTCACAAATAATGGAACTGGTGTCCGCCTAGCTGAGATAACGGTGAAATTCACCAAAGCTTTTACTCAGTATCAATTTTTTTAAGAGAATTATCCAATAACCTAATCCTATATGCATTAAGTGCAGTTTCCCCTAACTGCTCCAATAAATTATAATTAGCATACGCTCCAACCACTGCACCAATTCCCGGTAGAAGCTGCAGCATTTTAACAAAATCAATATGATCACGATATTCTTCTTGCAACGTCCGCCAATCCACATCCATTAAATGCACTTTTTCTTGTTCCCAATTTTCTATAATCGATAATACCTTCTTACGGTGCTCTTCACTTGAAAATGCCAATTGGAATACATTTAAAATGAACAATCTTTCTTCATATCTTGAGGTATCATAACCATGAATAGCAGCTGCTTCAAATAAAAATTTCATTTTAATAGAAAGCAGTAATGGAAAATCAGCAAGGCCAAGTAAAATTCCTCCGGCACCTGTTCCAGCACCTTCCACAGCTGCTGTTTTTCGGTAGACTGCAAGCTTTTCTTTTATTAGCTTTTCTTTTTCTTCCAAGGATAAAGCAGAAGTGTCACGTTTCTTTGTTAAAAAGTCCGAACCGAAAAGCGTTGTTTGAATCATTTTTTTGATGCTTTCAGTGATCAATTGATGTGCTTTTTCCGGAATAAACTGATTCAATTTTCCTTGAGCTTTTTCGGTTATGCGTTTGACCATGCTTGATCTTTTTGTTATTTTCCGTTTCCAATTTTCTACTTCTGAACGGATTGTTGTTTCATAATCCATAAATGATTCTCCTTCAGAATCTAGTATGGTGCCATGTTAAAAATTCGTATCTATTTTTTTTAACCGAGATGGAATATAAATTTTCACTAATAGCAATACAAATACAATGCCAATAAGCAGTACAAGTACTCCATTTACCCACGAGCTGCTTATTAGGGCAAGAATCCCGAATATTAGCGCTTGAAGCATTAATACAGTTGTAATTACCTTTAGAAAAGAGCTTTTTTTCAGTTCCATAGAAACCGGATAGAGATGTAACCATATTTTCAATTCATGGTAACGCACCATTGGGATAAGCTGAAATCCGGTTAAATATAAAAACACTAGGGCTACCCCAATCATTAAGTAGCGCTGATCACTGAAAAGCAAGATTAGTCCCCCGATGATGGTTAATCGAACGAACAATCCAAAATATTCACTTGTTCTGACAAAGGTTCTCGCAAATAAATAGCGATACGTATTTTGTTGCCCATATTTTACTCTATTTAGAATAGGATCTAACCATTTGCGGCGTTTTACTTGCCCTTTTAATTTCGGAACATCCGTAAATAGGTTGGCAAAGCGGTAAAATCCTGTCAATCGCTTTTCTTCCTTTTCAATTAACAAATCCCATTTTATTGTTTTTTCCTTCGCCAAACGATGGAAATATTGATATACACCAATATAGAGTACAATTAATACTCCGACGTACCAAAATGGAGCTTTTTCAACGAGCAAAAACACAAATATTGTGTTTAAAGCGAATCGAATAATCCAATCGAAAATTTCTACTTGTGGATCTCTAAATTTTAATACGTCCCAATGCATGAAAAGATTCCAATATTTTAAAATCCACATGATGATTAAATAAAAGAAAAAGGATCGAAAGCTTCCGCCAGTTGAATGTACATACATCGGCATTAAAACGGCGAGCACCATTAATAAAATATATGACTGAATGACAAAGCTTAGTTTTATCGCTTTGCGAAAGTATGATTGCAGCTTTGTTTCAAGCGGAAGTAAGAAAACTTTATCCGCATTTTTCAGTAACGTATAAATCGGACTAATCGTAATGACAAGACCTAAAATAAGCCCCATCACCCATCCTATTGGGAAATGGTGATCTAATGTTTTTACCCACCTGCTATAATAATATGCCCCGCCGCTCAATGCGAAAATTGCCACAAACAATAAATGATCATTAAAAATGTATTTTAAATACTTACGCATTTCGATGGTATATAATTGCAGCCGTTCTTTCCAAAGGTTATCAATTTTCTTCATCTGAATCTTCCTTCGTTAATTGAATATAAATATCATCCAATGTTGCTCCCGGCATATTAAATTGGTCTCTTAATTCTTCCAACGACCCCTTAGCTCTTATCGTCCCGTTATGTAAAATAATGAATCCATCACAATATCGCTCTGCTGTTGCCAATATATGAGTAGACATTAAAATGCCGGCACCGTTTTCTTTCATCTGTTTCATCAGATCAAGCAGGGATTGAATTCCAAGTGGATCAAGTCCAAGAAAAGGTTCATCAATAATATATAGATCAGGTTCTACCAAAAAGGCGCACATAATCATGACCTTTTGCTTCATCCCTTTAGAAAAATGCGCAGGAAACCAATTCAATTTTTTATTGAGTCGAAATTCCTTTAGTAATGGTGTTATACGTTCGTTATATGTATTTTCATCGATTCCATAAGCCATCGCTGTGATTTTTAAATGTTCGTCCAATGTTAATTCATCGTATAGAATTGGCGTCTCAGGAATATAGGAGAATTGCTTCCTGTATTCGTCAGGTTGATCGCGAAGGGCTTTTCCATTAATGTGAATCGATCCTTTTTTAGGCTCCATCAATCCGATGATATGTTTAATGGTTGTACTTTTTCCAGCACCATTTAAGCCAATTAGCCCAATGATTTCTTTCTGGTTGATGGAAAAAGAAATATCCTTTAATACTGGCTTTTTTGTATATCCGCCAATTAAGTTTTTTACTTCAAGTAGAGACATTTTGTACGTCCTTTCATTCATGGATTATGGCTCTTTTCTTATCCTTTGTTGAATCAAAACTTCCATAAATTTCTCTATTCAAATAGACTCAATACATTTTCAGAAAAGATGCCATGAAACTGTACTGTTTCTGTATCTTATACAAAGAGGTAAAACAATAAATTGTATGAAAACAGTATTGATTATTGATATTGTAACATTATCCAACACTTTAATTAAAAAAGAAAACGGTCATTTTGTGAAAAAGTGTATAACTTCCTTATGATTGCACATTCTATTATCGAAGGGGATTTACAAAACTTATAACGGGGTGGTTGTTAAAGACCGAGATCCGTAATATAAGCTGATTAGGGAAAAGTCATAAAATGACAACAACGGATTTTACACCAACATGAAAAATGAGGTGTTTGTCGTAGATCGCTTACTGTTTTAAAAGTCTAAATAAAAACTTTTAAGCAATAAGGGGATGATCACGTTGAACAAAGGTCATTTACTCCACTAGCTTTATAACACATTCATCGAAAAATGAGGTGTTTATCAAAGGCTGAATAGACGAAAACCTATATCTTTAAATACCCCTTCAGGTGGGACGGGATCCATACGGAAATCCCGTCCCTTCTTTATTTCAAAAATATCCTTGTCTAGTTACAGCGCCTATCGGCTAGCGGATTTCTCCGTCTCCTCCCTACGATAAGTCAACATCAGTTGAAAATGGAAGTGCGATTTTCACTTGTTCGTGAACTACCTCAATGTGTTTCCTTTATCTCAGTCGAAGACTACGAAATCCGTACGCCGATGGGCAAGGCGCTTCCGCTTTTCTAACTTCCAACTTCCGCCACTTCCTAGTATAATAAATAAAAAGCAGAAAGGTGGAATTGCTGTGAGTGATTGTATTTTTTGCAAGATAATTAACGGGGAGCTTCCAAGCGCAAAAGTGTATGAGGACGAACATGTCTTTGCTTTTCTTGATTTAAGCCAAGTAACAAAAGGACATACACTTGTTATTCCGAAAATACATAAAAAGAATGTATTTGAATTAACTCCAGAAATCGCAGGAAATGTATTTAAGGCAGTACCGAAAATAGCAAATGCCCTAAATACTGCCTACGAACCAATTGGAATGAATTTATTGCAAAACAATGGTGAATTTGCTGGACAATCTGTTTTCCACTTCCATATACACCTAATTCCTCGTTATGGGAAAGGTGATGGATTTGGCGCTGTTTGGAAATCTCATCAAGATAATTATAGTTCTGACGATCTGCAAAAAATTGCAGGCGAAATATCTAATCATATTCAATAAAAAAAGCCCGAAATCCTGCCTAAATGCAGGATTTTTACTTTTTATTCCCATTAAAATTCTCTTTCCTGCCTGTTAGGTATATGATAAAATACAAATAAACTTTCGCTGCTGGCAGTGAGTGCACAGCAGGAGAGGGATTAGCAGAGAATAGAATGATGAGGAGAGATGAGAAAAATGAATACAAAGTCACTTGTTAGCATGGCCTTGCTCGTCGGCATCGGTACTGTGCTGCACACCATTATTCCTGGGATTATTTTGGATATGAAGCCGGACATGATGTTAACGATGATGTTTCTTGGAATTATGTTATTTCCTGAAAAGAAAAATGTACTGTTATTAGGTGCTTTAACAGGAATTATATCAGGCTTGACTACCAGTTTTCCGGGAGGACTTGTTCCAAATATTATTGATAAATTAATTACATCCTTTATTTTCTTTGGACTTTATATTTTATTATCCAAAAAAAGCTTTTCTGTTATTAAAGCAATCGTATTTACGGTTATTGGAACTATAATCTCAGGTACTGTATTTTTAACTTCAGCATTACTTCTTGTTGGATTACCTGGACCTTTCTTAGTATTATATATAACTGTTTTAGTAGGAGCATTAATGAATGCTGTTGCGATGGCGATTCTTTATCCAATTGTGCAAACAATATTAAGAAGAACGCACGTCATTAAAAATGCTTAAATATAATCAAATGGCCCTAATTTTTAGGGCCATTTTAATTGAAAATCCACATACAAATAAAACCTAATAAACCAAACAGTATGCCTCCAACAGCCATCAATCTAACTCTTTGTTTTAAAACTCTCTTCGGTGGATAAAAGCCCGGCTGTAAATGTTTTAAAATATTATAGATCATACCAGCAAGTAAAAGAATACTAATTATAAAAAAGAAAAAAGTGATGGCAGCCATCTCCTTCCCCCAGATGCCATTAGTAAGTCCTACCACTACAATATGCTTCACAGTTACATGTAATGAATTATATTCCATAAAAAAATGTTTAACCTATGAAGTCTATATCTAGCATTAACACTGTCTACTAGGGACTTATCCGTGCGGTATGTCATCAACTCATGAACTTCTTCGCTGTGTTTCCGTTGGTCTCGCTAGTGACTAAGAAATCCGTATGCTAGAGTATTTTTGTCATATATTAAACATTTGAATAATTTATGATATTTTTTAGAAGTTAGTTTCGAATCTGTTATAATAGGATATAGAAACAAACAGAGGTGAATAGAATGAATAAAAGGTCTCTAGGTTATGGATTTCTTTTTGGCAGTATTGCAGGTGCTATTACTGCGTTATTAGCAGCCCCAACTTCCGGAAAAGAGCTTCGGGTTCAATTAAAAGAAACGGCGGATGATTGGGCAAGTAACTTACAAGATATCAGATTGAATCTTACCCGTTTAAAAAATTCATTTTCCAAATTATCCGGAGAAGGAAAAGAGATAGCCATAGAAATTATTCACGATATTAAAACATCGATAAATGAATGGCAAAAGGAAATCGAGCCAACAAAGCAATCACTTTTCAATGAATTAAAAGAAATTCAAAAAACCATTGAAGAATTAGAAATAAAGACGAATAAAAATGCCTGAAAAACTCCGTTATAAATGGGGTTTTTTTATTATATTTCTCGTTTCAAAAAATTTTGTCAATTTATATCTTTATTAATTTTTGTTTTATTGGCATAATGTTATTAAAGAGATAAAAGTGGGTGAAATAATGACAGGGGATCAATTTTCAATTAAGGAAGCTATGCTTTTTAGCCAAAGAATAGCTCAATTAAGCAAAGCATTGTGGAAGACAA
Source organism: Margalitia sp. FSL K6-0131 (assembly GCF_038008735.1). Classification (NCBI taxonomy): domain Bacteria; kingdom Bacillati; phylum Bacillota; class Bacilli; order Caryophanales; family Bacillaceae; genus Heyndrickxia; species Margalitia sp. FSL K6-0131. The sequence goes on along the minus strand of NZ_JBBOZS010000001.1, from coordinate 3,911,736 downwards.
TAGAAAAAGACTGGCAACAATGGATTAAGCCCTATGATTTGAATATCAACGAGCACCACATTTTATGGATTGCTTATCATCTTAAAGGTGCTTCTATTTCTGATGTCGCAAAATTTGGGGTAATGCATGTTTCGACCGCTTTCAATTTTTCAAAGAAATTAGAGGAGAGAGGTTTGTTGCAGTTTTCCAAAAAGGAAAATGACAAAAGAAACACGTATATTCAAATTACAGAAGATGGGGAAAAGATATTATTAGAATTAATGGAATCCTTTAATCCATCCACAAATACCATTTTTCAAGGTGCTATGCCAATTCGAAACTTATATGGTAAATTTCCAGAATTTATTGAACTTATGGCGGTAATTCGAAATATTTACGGGGATGACTTTGTGAAAATATTCGAAAAGTCCTTTAATAATATTGAAACAGAGTTCACGGAGGATGATGGGAAAATCAAAAAATTATCCTTGGAAAATGAACATTCTTAAGAAATATTTTTCAATAAGGTATGCATTAATTCCGAATATATTTTTTGATCGATGCATGCCATTATCACTTCGTGAGGGTGCAGTTTAGGATGTAGCCTTTCTTTGAACTTTACATAAAGCGGAGAAAAGTAGACAAAATTTTCCGCTTTTAATTCTTCATATTCTTTGCTCAAACTCTCACAAAGGTCAAAGAACTGTGCTACATCTTCCTCTGTTAATTGTTTTTCTATGATTAATTGATAGAAACCAAAGCCTTCTTTTTTTGACATTTGTAAAAGCAGTGATTGATAATATTCCATTCTTTTCAATCGTTCTTCGAAATTTTCCATTTCCCAACCTCGTTTAATGTTTTCTTTTGTCTGGCTCTAGCGTCAAGCGTCTAGGGGATTGCTCTCATCTTACGATAAAGCGGAAATCGACTCTCTGTTTCCCGAAGTATGCATCGAAGAATACGAAATTCGTCGCCTAAGATCATAGCGTTTCCTTCTTAATATGTTACATCTTAACCAAAAAAATATATACATTTCAAGCATATTTTACAACTAATATTTGTTTTGTTTTATTGTTTTGATAATTAAAAAATTAATAAGAGTAATATTGCTTCATATGATGAATATAGTGCAAGAACTGCACATAAGCCTATCATAAATCATTTTCCGTTCTTCGATAAGAGCATTTTCATCTATCTTTTTTGATAAACTTTTGATATCCTAATTTATAGGAGATATGGGGAGGGGTTATGGATGATCTCCATTTTTATTATTTTTGCTGTTTTTATTCTGTATTCCTTTAATAGCTTGACCAATTCTCTTTGTATTCAAAAGGAAATTCTAGAAGACCGTCAGCCGAAAGTTTTTATGACGATTAATATTCTCATAACTATATTGCTGGTATCTTCATATGTAGAAATTATTACTGCATAAATACACCGCTTGAAAATGGTGACTAAAAACATATACATTTCCTTTTTTCTTGGGGATAATAACCTTTTGTACATAAAAAAGTCAGGCTTGAATGCCTGACCCTTTTAAATTAATAATAAAAATAACAAATTCCAATAAATATTCAATGAGTTTTTCTTTGACTTAGCTCCAGCGCCTATCGACTAGCGGACTTCCGGGTCTCCTTCCTACGATAAGTTAACATCAGCAGAATTACCTTGCTATGTTTTCTTTAACACAGCCTGAAGCCCCTCAGTCCGTACGTCGATGATAAGGTGCTTCTGCTTACTTATTAATACACCCAAGATGCACCGATAATGATGAGCAGAATAAATAATACTACCAGCAATGCAAAACCAGCTCCGTATGCGCCTCCGGTCATTGTATAACACCTCCTCTAAATTGATCTTTTTTTATATTTCTTATTTCATATCGTTAAGGCATTCGTCTTATTGACGGCTTTTTCTAACAAAGGAAAGCTGCCCCTACAATGATTAGCAGGATAAAAAGCACGACAATTAAAGCGAAACCGCCACCTGCAAAGTTCATATTTGAATACCTCCTTTTTTTCTTTCCCTTTATGTTATGTGCATTTGACTATTTGGTGTAGAACAAATGCCTATTATTAGTATGAAACTCTAATTTAAAAGCGTTGGTACCGTTCACATCACTGTAAAAGCAAAATAGTGAACATTAGATTTCCATTAGAATTCTGATAATATGTTTCTTTTCTGACAAGATTTGTGTTATAGTATGTTTTGTAGATTTTATGAGGGAAATAGTGGAGGAGCTATTAATTCTATTTTAAGAAATGAAATGTATCATAAGTTGTATTGTGCTTGTATACAAAATATATGCATTTGTACTATAGCCCGTATTCCTTCATAAGTATAAGCGGTTGGGATAGGCTCGAAATCCCTTATTAGTTGTATACACAAGATAAATACAGTTGGGAGTTGTTATTGAATGAAGAAATGGATACTATCCTTGACACTTGCAGCAAGTGTGGTTGGACTGGCTGCCTGCGGCAATAGTGGCAGCGGTAAAGATGTAGTAGTAAAAACAAAGGCTGGTAATATTACTCAAGATGAACTTTACACTGCTTTAAAAGATAAATATGGTGAGCAAGTTCTGCAACAACTTATTTTTGAAAAAGTATTATCTAAAAAATATAAAGTTTCCTCTAAGGATGTAGATAAGCAGGTTCAACAGGCTAAGGATCAACTTGGTGCTCAGTTTGATTCCGCTCTTCAACAATATGGTTATAAAGATGAGAAAGATTTCCGAAATACCATTAAAGTAGGACTTCTTGAACAACAAGCTGCTACAAAAGATGTTAAAGTTACAGATAAGGAAATAAAAGACTATTACGATAAAAATATAAAACCAGATATCAAAGCTCGTCATATTTTAGTTAAAGACTTAAAAACGGCGAATGATATTGAAGCAAAGCTTAAAGCAGGTCAAAAATTTGAGGACTTAGCGAAGAAATATTCTACTGATACGGGTTCAGCATCAAAAGGTGGAGATCTTGGCTGGTTTGGTCCAGGTAAAATGGTGCCTGCATTTGAAAATGCTGCATATGCTTTAAAACTAAATGAAATTAGTAAGCCGATTAAGTCTGATTATGGCTACCACATTATTCAATTAACTGGTAAGAAGAAAAAAGCACCACTTGATGATAAAATGAAAAAGCAAATTGAGCAAGATATTAAAACATCAAAAGTGGATAATACAAAAATCGCGAAAGCAATGCAATCGGAACTTAAAGATGCTAATGTGAAAATTGAAGATAAAGACTTAAAGAGTACATTAGATAACGTATTAAATGCTAATCCATCAAGTACCGGAACTTCTACTAAATAACACATAAAAAAGGGACAAGGATTTCACCTTGTCCTTTTTTGTGTGGGTCAGAGGACTTGATTCCTCATCCCACTTCTTGTTTACGGCGTTCTTTTTCTTCTTGCATTCTATCTATATATTCTTTGCCTTCTTTTTCAATCCATTCCATTTCTTGATCTCGATCCTCTTTTGCTGTTTTCACAGCCATGAAAGCACTAATTACAATTCCTGCTATAACAAAGTAAATCCAAATCGGCAATGACATGTGCTATTCTCCTTCCTACTATTTGTCCATTTCTACATTATATGAATCCATCATTCTTTTATGTATAAGAGAATAAAAAAATCCCCATATTCGGGGAGATTTCTTCAGACAGGAAGGAATGCTATCTTAAAGATAATATTTTCTATCAGCAAATTTAATTTTATGAGCCCAAGCAGCTCTTTGGCTGGCGGATTTCTGCGTATCCTCATCTTTTTGATAAGGGCATCAGGTGAAAATGGAAAAGCTATTTTCACTCGGTAAAATTATATTTCAAATTTTACCGAGTGAAATTTAACATGCTAATTTCACGCATCCGTAAGCAAAGCTGTGGCGCCCCGAGCTTTGCTTATTTCGCTGCGAATTCTGCACTTTCTTCTTTAGAATCTTCTGTTTGTTGATAATTTAAAGCCGCCGAACCAAGTGTTTTGGCTGCTACTAGCAAGGATTTTTCATTAATATCAAATCTAGGATGATGATGCGGATATGGTGTTTCGGTCGCCTCGGGTTTCGCTCCAGTAAAGAAGAAGGTACCTTTTACATGTTGTAAGTAATAAGCAAAATCTTCTCCGCCCATTTCCGGTTCCGCTTCTTGAATGGAATGAATATCTTTTACAAGTTTCGCAGAGGCAACCAGAAAGTCTGTTTCCTTATCGTGATTGACTACTGCAGGGTATCCGCGGTCGTAAAGATATTCATACGTACAATCTGAAGCAAAACAAGTACCTTTAATTACTTTTTCTATTTCTTTCTCGATAAAGTCACGAACCTCTTCATTAAATGTACGAACCGTTCCAATGATTTTTGCCGAATCCGCAATCACATTAAAAGCGTTATTGGAAACAAAGGATCCAACAGATACGACGGCTGAATCAATCGGATTTACTCTCCGGCTGACAATTTGCTGTAAATTTAAAACTAATTGTGAAGCAATGACAATCGCATCTTTTGTCTTATGTGGTTGTGCTCCGTGTCCGCCAAATCCTTGGATGGTTATTTCGAAACGATCTGCTGCAGCCATAATAGGTCCCTTACGATAAGTGATTTCACCATAAGGAACGGGAGACCATAAATGAGTTCCAAATATTACATCGACACCATCCAAGCAACCATCCTTAATCATGGAAATCGCGCCACCGGGAGCATATTCTTCTGCGTGTTGGTGAATCATCACATATTCTCCTGAAAGGTCGTCTTTTAATTCGTTCAATACCTTTGCTAAAACTAGAAGGGTAGCAGTATGACCGTCATGACCACATGCATGCATCACACCAGGTACTAAAGATTTATAAGGGACTTCATTCTCTTCCTGGATGGGGAGGGCATCGAAATCTGCGCGCAAAGCAACGGTGCTGCCTGGTTTTGCCCCTTTAATTCTTGCGACAACACCATTTCCTCCAACATTTTCTCTTACCTCAATGCCTAAATCCTTATAAAAATTCGCTATGTATTTAGCGGTATTTACCTCTTTAAAAGATAATTCAGGATGTTGGTGCAAGTACCTTCTAATCTCAACCATTTCATTGTAGGATTCATCCAATTTTGTAAAAAGGTTTTCTAAAGTAGTCAAACTTATCAGCCCCTTTTGGAAGTATTTCTACTATTATATCACTTTGTATAAGTAAAAATATTCTATAAACGAAAATTTCAAGTTCAAAGTATTTTCTAATACTTATATAATGTAGATAAGATATTCATGGAAAAAGAGGTTTCCCATGAGTTGAAAATGTACAAACCTTCGGGAAATCCTCTTTTTATAAAGTAAAAAGAAAGTATAAATTTTTTTATCTCTAAAATTATTTAACTAGGATAAAGTCTGTGTAGCTCCAGCGCTTTTCTAAGTTAAATCAGAAAAATCGCCACAATGGTAGTTACGACTAATCCAATTACAACTGGTAAAAGGTTCCTCCTTGCTAAATCAAAAGGATCGACATTACAGATGGCTGCTGCTGGTATGAGCGCCCAAGGAATGATGGTTCCGCCGCCAACCCAGATTGCTGTTATCTGTCCTAATGCTGTTAAGGTTGCTACACCTGATCCTATAGCATGACCAAAAAGGGCAGCAATTGATCCATTCAAGGAAAGTCCGGAAAATCCTGAACCATCTAAACCGGTAATTACCCCGCCAATTGTAGAAGTGATAGCTCCTACTTCTTTTGATAAAGGAACAATACTGGCTAGTGCACCACCTAAATCGTTGACGATTCCTTGGGAGGCTTTCGGCAAATAGTCACCGATTATCGTTTTAAAACCGGCATCACCTAAATAGAAGAAAGCTGCTATGGGAATGACGGGGCCAAATACTTTAAAACCAAATTGCAAGCCTTCTATTAAATATTTGGTCGTTTTTTCTAATGCCTGTTTCTTATGCCCTGCTGCAGTGATCAGTAGCAGGATGAGGATAGCAGTACCACCGACTAGTGCTGTTGCGTCGCCACCTTGGAGGTTAAAGACAACCATTGCAATGATATCGAGGGCAAATAGAATAGGAACTAGAAAAGCAAAGAAGCGTCTGTAGAATACGGATAGTAAATTTGGATTGAACAGTTCATTTTTCTCACCTGTCCCAACAGTTGTGCCGGATTTCAGGATACCTTTTTTCATATCACGTTTTAAAAGGATAAAAGCTGTAACAGTCGTTACGACACCCATAATCACGACAAGCGGAATACTTGCATGAACAACATCTGAAACAGGTATTCCGGCACCATCCGCTGTAAGCTTCGGTGCACCCTGAATGATAAAATCGCCTGATAAGGCTATCCCGTGCCCGAATAAATTCATTGCTACAGCGACCCCAAGCGCCGGCAAACCAACACGAAGAGCAACAGGAAGCAAAACAGCTCCAATTAATGCAACGGCGGGAGATGGCCAGAAAAATAAAGATATGACAAGCATAACAATCCCAATTATCCAATAGGCAAGAGTTGGCGATTTAATTAATTTTGTAAATGGATAAATCATTACGTCATTTATTCCAGTTTCCATGAGGCTCTTACTCATAGAGACAATGATGGAGATGACGAGAATAATGGAGAGTAATTCGGTGATGGCATAGATAAAGCTATTAAAAACACTGCTAATTGAGGCGGTAAGCGAACCGGTAGCGGTTAATGCGATGAGAAAAATACCTGCAATACAAACAATGGTTGTATCGCGTTTAAAAATCATAAAAAGGATGATAAGCACGATGAAAGCCAAGTAAATCCAATGGATGGATGATATATCAATATTCATTCGTGACGCCTCCTTAATGGATACTTGTAAATTGGGCGATTGCCCTATTACCTATATTCAAGATATGTTGAGATACATATTAAGTGCAGAGGAGGCACAGAATTATTTTGTGTAAATGAAAGTAAATATTGGAATTTACTGCAACATACTATCTTGAAATATCCGACTACAGACGGAGACGAGATATATCGGTTGGACCTTTAAAAGGTTAAATACAAGAGAATATAATAATTGTACAGAGAAATAGAGGATTTTTTCATATTTTTCTCGAAATTTATGTATTGAGATTGAAAAGGCGGCGAAGTATTTTGATTTTTTCTGCGATATTACTTGTAATAGGGATTGCCCTTCTTCTAATAAATATTGGTGTCATTTCCTTGGAAATGAAAGAACTATTTGTCATGTTTATACCGATTTTGTTTGTTTTTGCTGGAATACTGTATTTTATCCAGAGCATCCACAGGAAATCGTCCGGATCTATTTTTCTTTCCTTGTTTTTCTTATTATATGGCTCCCTGTTAGAGTTAAATCATTATGGAATGGTTCATTTTACATATGGAGATTGGTGGAAGCTGTGGCCAATTTTCTTTATCTATTTGGCCATTAAAAAGATTTTCTTTAAGGAAAAAGTTAAATTTTCCATCGAAGCAGATTTTGACGATAAGGATATAGAAGATATAAAGAAATACAAAAACAAATATAAGAAGAAGTATAAAAAAAGCTTTACACTTATCGGAGATATGGAGTTTAACACACAAAATTGGCCCTTGAAATCAATGGATTTGCATAATTTAACTGGAGATTATTATTTTGATTTCAATAAAGCCTTCATACCGGAGGAAGAAACGAAAATTACGATAAAGAGCCGAATTGGGGACGTGAAAATGCTTATTCCGGAGGATATTCCAGTTCGGATTGTTACCAAAGTAACATTGGGGGATATACGTCTTTTTGAACAGAATTCTTCAGGGACGAAACCACATTTAGTATTTGAATCTCCAAATTATCATGATTCCATTAAAAAAATTGATATTTTAATTGAAGTTGGTATTGGGGATATAAGAATTGATCGTGTGTAGGAAAGGGGGAGTATGGTGAGAAGGTTTTTGAGCATCCGTTTTTGGTTTATCCAAAACTTTTTAACGATGGCCGTTATTTGCAGCTTAGTCTATTTTGTCGGCCTGCAATTTTACTTATTAGTTCATCATGAGAGTGTACTCGATACAAAAAAAATCCTCTTCCTTTCCATCTTTATGTTTTTAATATTTGCAATATTAAGCGTATACTTTGGTTATCGCAGCGGAAGATTATTTTTGCGAAAATTAGATGATGTGTTATCCTTTGTCTCTATTTTACGGAGCGGTAAATATTCAGCAAGAGTTGAAAATTATGAACAGGATGAAATTGGACTTATTCTTGACGAAATGAACCAGCTTGCGGCGTACATACAAGATCAAGTCCGTTCTTTGCAAAGGCTTGCAGATGAGAAGACAGAGTTAGTAGATCAAGCGCATCAGGCAGCTGTCATGGAAGAGCGGCAAAGACTAGCAAGAGATTTACACGATTCCGTAAGCCAACAGCTATTCGCACTCGGAATGTTATCCTCCGCTGCACTAAGAACGGTTACAAAAGATCCTGCCCAAGCTGAAAATATGTTAAAGCAAGTCGCGGGTATTTCTGCCAAGGCTCAAGGGGAAATGAGGGCGCTGCTACTGCACTTACGGCCAATAGATTTAAAAGGTGATACATTAGAAGAGGGAATCTATAAATTGGTAAGAGAATTAAAGGAAAAAACAAATCTTGATATTGAAAGTTCGATTAAGGAATTGGAAAATTTGTCAAAAGCAATTGAAGAGCATGTATTTCGCATTGTTCAGGAGGCACTTTCCAATATTCTAAGGCATGCACATGCCACAAAGGTTAGAATTACGTTGGAAGTGCTGAAGGACCATTTGCATTTATATATTAGTGATAATGGGAATGGATTTAGTTTAGAAAGGAAGTCTATGACTTCATACGGACTGCAGACGATGCGTGAACGATGTGAGGAACTGGGAGGGGTTTTTCAAATCCGGTCAAAAGAAAATGAGGGAACATATATTAATATTCGGATACCATTGTAGGGATAGCTTTCGTAATGTGTTTTAAATACCCAATTAGACTTAGTTTCGGGCATTTTTTCTTAAAATCGTTAGGCATTTCTAAGTTGTGTTTTACAAAAACAGAAACAACAAAGTTTAAGAAAAGAGCCTTTCGTAGGGGAGGGGGAAAGTCATGGATAAAGTAAAGGTAATGATAGTGGATGATCATGAAATGGTCAGGCTGGGGATTCGTTCCTATTTATTAACGGAAGAAAAAATTGATCTAGTAGCAGAGGCAAGCTCTGGAAAAGAAGCGGCATTACTTGCCAAAAAACATATGCCACAAGTCATCTTAATGGATTTGCTAATGGAAGAAGGGACTGGTATCGATGCGACGAAGGAAATTTTATCGTTTCTGCCAGACTGTAAAATTATCATTCTCACAAGCTATTATGATGATGAACAAGTTTTCCCGGCAATCGAAGCGGGTGCACATAGCTATTTATTAAAAACCTCTCGTGCGGAAGAGGTTACGGCAGCCATCTTTAAGGCAATCAGAGGAGAGTCTGTAATAGAGCCGAAAGTGGCTCATAAAATGATGAATCGTTTTAGAGGAGCGGCAAAGCTGCCACATGATGAATTAACAGAAAGAGAAATAGAAGTGCTGAAATGCCTGGGGGATGGCATGACCAATCAGGAAATTAGTGATTTCTTATTCATTGGTGTAAAAACAGTGAAAACCCATGTCAGTAATATTTTAAGTAAATTGGGAGTATCTGACCGAACTCAAGCCGCTATTTATGCAAATCGGAATAATATTATATTGGAAAGAAAATAAGAGCCCATTCGGCTCTTTTATCATATCTGGAAGCTTTGTTACTCCTCCTCAGGAATATTATATTGTGTAAAATAGGCAGGACCTGAGAAAATACTTTTGAATTCTGCTTCGGAATCTGCTTTTTGAGCTTCCTCATATGATTTAGAGCGTTTCCAGTCCGAATATGCTTTTTCGTTTTCCCACAAGGTAAATCCCACATAAGTATCCCCTTTTAATGGACGCAGAAGCCGAATGGCTTTGAAGCCAGGGACTTTCTTTACGGATGGAATTCTTGCTTTATAGCGATATTCAAAGACTGGTCTTCCTTCATCTGTTACAGGCACATGGTTAAAAGCAGCCAATCCTTTATTCACTAATTCTCCTAATCCATCAACCACTTCATACTTTCGGGGTACCTCAAATACGGATTTTTCATTTGTTTCATGCAATAATAAAGAATTTTGACCATTCTGCATAAGAATCATATTTTCGTTTGGATATTTTGTTTTAATTTTTTCTAAAAAATCATAGGTTCCAGTCGTAATATAAACATTCATGTTATCACCTCATCATATTTCCTTCACCTGCTTTTCCTATATTATATCCATTCCCTTAGGGAAAAAGTATAAACAAAAGCTTAAGTTTTTATTGTCAAATTTCAGCACCTAACGAAGAACGGAATTCCGGATATCCTCTCTGCGAAAAGACAAAATAATCTCCTGAACTACATTACTGTGTTTCTTTTATCTAAGTCGATGCCCATGAAAGTGAAATTGGCAGTTCTAATTTCACTCATCTGGATGCTAGAACTTTGCGTATCTACTTTTCGGCGAAAAAGTAAAGAATTTATGACAATTATTTCGGTTTACTATACTTTTAGTTATAAAACGTCTATAGTAAAAACAGACTACAAACGGATAATGTTAGAATACATAGAAGAGATTGTACTGCTTGAAAGGTGGGCATTTTGCAGATGACTAAATTAACAAATGATACTCTCATAAAAGCGGCAAGAGGTGAAAAAACGAAGCATGTACCTGTATGGTATATGCGTCAAGCTGGTCGTTCACAGCCTGAATACCGTGCGTTAAAGGAGAAATACTCCTTATTTGAAATTACCCATCAGCCGGAGCTATGCGCTTATGTAACAAGACTTCCTGTGGAACAATACAATGTTGATGCAGCGATTCTTTATAAAGATATCATGTCACCGCTTCCTTCAATAGGTGTAGATGTAGAAATTAAGTCCGGTATTGGACCAGTAATTAATAATCCTATTAGATCCGCCAGCGATGTAGAAAAACTTGGAGAGATTCATCCGGAAGAGGATGTTCCATATGTTTTGGATACTATTAAGCTTTTAACACAAGAGCAATTAACAGTACCGCTAATTGGATTTGCAGGTGCACCATTCACTGTGTCCAGTTATATGATTGAAGGAGGACCTTCAAAAGATTATAAAAAAACAAAAGCATTTATGTATACAGAACCAAAAGCTTGGTTTATGCTAATGGACAAGCTGGCAGAAATGACCATTACATATGTACGTGCACAAATTAAAGCGGGAGCTAGTGCTATTCAAATATTTGATTCATGGGTTGGGGCTTTAAATGTCGAAGATTATCGCACATTTATTAAGCCTGTCATGACAAAAATTTTCTCAGAGTTACGAAAGGAGAATGTTCCTCTCATTATGTTTGGAGTTGGAGCAAGCCATTTGGCATTAGAATGGAATGATCTTCCACTCGATGTTGTCGGACTTGACTGGCGTCTTCCTATCCGTGAAGCCCGTGCCAAAGGAGTAAATAAGGCTGTTCAAGGAAATTTAGATCCGACAGTATTATTAGCGCCTTGGGATGTATTAGAAGAAAGGGTAAAAAGCATTCTGGACCAAGGAATGGAGCTGCCGGGATATATTTTCAATCTTGGGCATGGGGTATTCCCACAAGTGAATCCGGATGTACTTAAACGTTTAACAGCTTTTATTCATGAATACAGTGCAAAGAAAATAAGTGAAATGAGGTAAGAAAGATGGCAAAAAAGAAAATGGGGCTTCTTGTAATGGCGTATGGAACTCCATACAAAGAAGAGGATATTGAACGTTACTATACACATATTCGCCATGGCAGAAAGCCATCTCCCGAAATGTTAGAAGACTTAAGAAGCCGTTACGAAGCTATAGGCGGTATTTCTCCCCTAGCCAAAATAACGGAAGAACAAGCATACGGTTTGCAAAATCGCTTGAATGAAGTTCAAGACGAGGTTGAATTTAAAGCATACATAGGTTTAAAACATATTGAGCCATTTATTGAAGATGCTGTCGGACAAATGCATGAAGATGGAATAGAAGAGGCGGTTTCACTTGTACTGGCTCCTCATTTTTCTACATTTAGTGTGAAATCTTATAATGAAAGAGCGAGTGTTACTGCTGAAAAACTTGGAGGACCAAGTATTACTTCCGTAGAAAGCTGGTACAAAGAACCGAAGTTTATTCAGTATTGGGTTGATAAGGTGAAAGATACTTATCAAAGCATGAGTGAAGAAGAAAGAAATTCAGCTTGTCTAATTGTTTCCGCACATAGCTTGCCGGAAAAAATTCTCCAATACGGGGATCCTTATCCTGAGCAACTGAAAGAAACAGCAAAATTAATTACAGAAAAAGCTGGAATTACGGAATACGCACTTGGCTGGCAAAGTGCCGGAAATACACCGGATCCATGGCTTGGACCTGATGTTCAAGATTTGACGCGCGACCTTTATAAGGAAAAAGGCTATAAAGCCTTCGTATATATTCCGGTTGGGTTTGTAGCGGAACATTTGGAAGTGCTATATGATAATGATTATGAATGCAAAACAGTAACAGAAGAAATAGGTGCAAGCTATTACCGTCCGCCAATGCCGAATGCAAGACCTGAATTTATTGATGTCTTGGCAACCGTTATTTTAAAGCATTTGGAAATGTAAAAAATCACGCTCCCTTTGGGAGCGGATTTTTTATTTCAAAAAAAACATTTCAGTCCCTTGATTCCCTAAATTGGTTGTGCTATATTATTCCTTGTGGAACTAATTGACTGATTCAGTATTTTGGTCATTTCGGAAAAGTGGTGAAATCATTGGCAATTGATCGCAGAAAATTAATTATCGATGCGGCTACTAAATCCTTTTCTTTATTTGGATACAAAGCAACAACCATGGACCAGGTGGCAAAGCTTGCGAATGTTGGAAAGGGAACCATTTATACTTTTTTCAAAAACAAAGAAGAATTATTCTATGAAATCATCACTTCTTTGTTAAAGGAAATGAGAGAGGCTGCGGAACAATTTATGCATTCTGATTTACCGTTTCATGAAAAGGTGGATCACACCCTTTTTAAATTATTGGAATTTCGAAAAGAACATCAACTATACATTAAGCTTTTTCAAGAAGAAAGTGATATAGGAACTCCCGAAGTTCAAGAAGTGATGCTCAAAATTGAAGATTCCATCCTGAATTATATTCAAAATATCATCATGGAAGCAGTTCAGAAAGGAGAAATCAAAGACTGCAATCCGGAGATTACCGCCTTTGTAATCTTAAAATTATATATCTCCTTAATTTTTGACTGGGAAAAGCATCGTGAGCCGCTCGAAAAAGAAGAAATCTCTAAACTATTTAAACTCTACTTATTCCAGGGATTATCAACTTGATGGTCCTAAATTTTTGAAACGTAATGACCAAATGAATATAACGGTCATTAAATACTAATTTTGGAGGTAAAAACGTCATGTTTATTGCTGAATTAAAGAAAATCCTCCGTCATCCAATGCTGTTGATTTCAACTTTAGCTATTACATTTGTACCTATTATGTATGCAGGAATGTTTATATGGTCGTTTTGGGATCCATATGGACACTTGGATCGTTTGCCTGTGGCAGTAGTAAATAACGACAAAGGTGCTGTATTGGACGGAGATCATTTAAAGCTTGGGAAGAAGCTAGCGGATAATCTAAAGGATAGTAAGGATTTTGATTTTCATATTGTAGATAATAAAAATGGATTAAAGGATCTTAAGGATCAAAAATACTACCTTTTAATTGAGATACCGCAAAACTTTTCCAAAAACGCGACTACTTTAATGGATGATCAGCCAAAAAAATTAGAGCTGAACTATATTCCGAATGAAGGGGCCAATTATCTTTCATCAAAAATTGGTGACTCTGCCATGAAAGAAATAAAGCAGTCCGTTTCAAAAGAAGTAACATCTACTTATGCGGAAACATTGTTTAGTAAGATCAAAGAAATGGGAAAAGGATACAACCAAGCATCGAAAGGCGCTTCCTCCTTGTATGATGGAGCAAAAAAACTGGATAACGGATCAAAATCAATCAAAGAAAATCTTGAAACACTAGCATCCAAATCAATAGAATTTCAAAACGGTGTAAATTCAGCTGCCAGTGGTTCTACTGATGTAGCGAATGGTGCATCCGACCTTTCTAAAGGTCTTAGCCAGCTTAAAGACGGAAATGATCAGCTTTTAAAAGGTGTACAGAGCGCAAGTAAAGGTTCTGCTGATCTCGCGGCTGGATCCAAACAACTAACAAGCGGTTTACAAGATGCTGATAACGGTGCAAAAAAACTTGTGTCTAATACAGATAAAATTCATGAAGGCGCTAAAGCTCTTGCGGATAATCTTGGTGCTCTAGGAAATGGAGCAACTAAAACAGCAGATGGAGCAAAACAAGTTCATGATGGAATAACCGCTCTTAAACAGCAATTAGAGCCATTTATGGCGACACTCCCAGATCAACAAAAAACGGTATTGCAAGCAACATTAGATCAATTGGAAAAAGGCAGCAATGATGTAGCAAATGGCGCAGATCAGCTTAGCACATCAACAGGCAAGCTTCAAACTGGTGCAAGTACAATAGCTGATTCGGTTAATAAATTAAACCAAGAAGGAAACAAACCATTGCAAAATGGTTTAGATACCCTTTTAGCAGGTTCCCAGAAGTTAACAGATGGTGCAAATCAATTAAATGCAGGCCAAACCCAGTTGCTTCAAGGAATGACTACATTTAATCAGAAGTTAGCTGATGCCGGCAGCGGTGCAAACGCATTGGCATCCGGAAGTAACCAGCTCAATGCGGGAATTGGGCAATTAGCGGATGGTGCAAACAAAATAAGTGACGGTACATCTAAATTGGCAGATGGATCAAAAGATTTAAACAGTGGTACAAACAAGTTAACGGATGGATCAAAAGAGTTAAAGAATAAACTTCATGACGCCGCAGATAAATCAGGTTCCGTCCATGCTGATCAAAAAACATATGATATGATGGGAAATCCAGTTAAGGTTGATAAAAAAGAAGTCAATAAAGTTCCGAACTATGGTACAGGATTGGCTCCATATTTCTTATCCCTAGGGCTGTTTGTCGGAGCATTATTATTAACGATTGTGTTCAATGTCAAAAACCCTGTTATCGCACCTAAGAATGGATTCCTTATGTTTACTAGTAAATTTGGTGTTATGGCAATAGTGGGTATTATCCAGTCGCTGATCGCAGCAGCTATTGCCATCGGTGGAATCGGTCTTGATGTGAAGAGCATACCAGTATTTATAGGTACTGAAATTGTGACCAGTTTAACCTATATGGCATTGATTCTATGTTTAACCGCTATATTAGGGGATCCTGGGCGATTCTTAGCAATCATTATCTTAATCCTGCAATTAACAAGCAGTGCGGGAACATTCCCACTTGAGTTATTGCCGCCTGCTTTACACCCAGTGCATAATGTATTGCCTATGACATTTTCTTTAAATGCCTTTAAAGCAGTCATTTCATCTGGCGATTATTCAACAGTATGGCATAACTTGGGATTAATGCTTATATACATGATTGCTTTTATGATAATCACCATTGCATACTTCACGGTAAAATATAAAAAATCACATACAGTACAAACAGAAGAAGCAGCATAAAAAAAAGTTAGGGCAGAACGCCCTAACTTTTTTTAATCTAATCCTTTAAGATCTTTTATAATTTCCTCAGCCTGAAAGTCTTTCCCACCTGAATAGTCCTTGATGATTTCCCCTTTTTTGTTTATTAGGTAGAAGCTAGTGCCATGAACAACTTGCGTATCATTTTCAGGCTTCTTTACTAGCTCTTTAAATTTGTCCAATGCAAACTTTTCGACATCTGCCTGTGAATAACCCGTTAACAAATGCCATGTAGAAAAATCAGGCTGAAAATTAGAAGCGTAATTTTTTAAGCGTTTTGGTGTATCTACCTCTGGGTCTACACTAAAAGAAACAAAGTGTACGTCTTTTAAACCCTCTTTCTTCGCTTTTTTCTGAAGCTCGCTCATTTGATAAGTTAATTGCGGACAAATTGTCGTACAGCTTGTAAAAATGAAATTTGCAACCCAAAGCTTCCCTTTCAAGTCCTTCATCCCAAACGGTTTCCCGTTTTCATCGGTGTAGGTGAAGTTTCCGACTGGTTCGCCTTTTTTATTACTTAAAGAACTGCATGCACTAAGACTAATTAAGGAAAAAATCAATAATAACAAAAGAGGTATTCGTAAACGTTTCAATATAGTATCCTCCATCATTTATTTATATGTATTTGACTTCATTATAGATGAAATATAAATTAAAAATTAGTTTATGGTCAAATATTCATGAAATGCTCAAAATTACCCTGACGATTGTTTAGTGAAAAAATTGTCAACACTTATTAACAAAACAGGCACTTTTTATCTCAAATGGAATGTTACCATAAAAATATAGAATTAGGGAGGTATCGTTATGTCTCGAAAAATGCTAATGATTTTATTTACCTGTATTACCGCCATTGCCTTATCTGCCTGCGGAAGCAATCAGTCCAATACATATGAAAAAAAAGTACCGGTAGAATTAAAGGTTGCTTTAAAAGTGCCGGAGAATGCTAATGTCAACGAAAAGGTTCCCTTACAAGCATTGGTAACACAAGGCAAAGAAAAGGTTAAAGATGCAGATGATGTGAAGTATCAAATTTGGGAAGGTGACAATACGAACGATAGTAAATACATAGATGCTAAGAATGATAAGAATGGCAATTATTCTGCCAGCCTTGAATTTGACCATGCAGGGACCTACCAGGTACAAGTTCATGTAACGGCAAGAAATCAACATGTGATGCCGAAAGCGAAAATTACGATAAGTGTAAAATAAGTAAGGGAGGCTGTCTCAATGGTGCCTGACACCTATTAAGACAGTCTTTTTATTTAGACTAAGCGCGGTTATTGTTAATGAAATTAGCCCGAACAAATATGATTTTGTATAAAAGCGTTAAACTGTTTTTCTCATAAGAATTTGGGTAAAATGGAGTATAGTAAAAATTGATAAGAAATGTCTATTGAACTATAATTTTAGGAGGATACATATGAAGTTAACGGTAATAGGTCAGTGGGGTGGGTATCCGAAAGTAAATGAAGCGAGCTCAGGGTATCTACTAGAACATGATCAATATAAATTATTGATTGACTGCGGAAGTGCAGTTCTGTCCAAATTGCAAAATTTTGTACAACCAGAAGACTTAAACGCAGTTATCATTTCTCATTATCATCCAGATCATATTGCTGATATTGGGGTACTGCAACATGCGCTCCTCATCGGAAAATATATGGATAAAAATATACAAACGATTTCTATTTACGGACATCAAGAAGACGAGCATGGCTTCCAAGCTTTAAATTTCCAGGATGTAACGAAAGCTGTGCCATATGATCCGAGCGGGAAGCTGCAAATTGGTCCTTTTTCCATTAGCTTTTTAAAAACAAAGCATCCTGTACCATGTTATGCCATGAGAATAGAGGCGGAGGATCAGGTATTTGTCTATACTGCTGATACATCATATATAGAGTCCTTGAACGCATTTGCGAAAGATGCGGATGTTTTGCTTTGTGAATGTAATTTCTATGGAAACATGGATGGTTCCGGGGCGGGTCATATGACTAGCTATGATGCAGGAGAACTTGCTAATCTTGCCGGTGCTAAGCGATTAGTTTTAACACATTTGCCTCAATACGGTGATTTGGAGCAATTAAAAACGGAGGCAGCCGAGAAGTTTTCAGGTGAGGTGATACTTGCCTATTACGGTCTTGGCATCCAGCTTTAAGAAGATATATTTGAATTTGGAGTGATACATATGTTGTTTATTGATAATAAGGGAATTACTGATCCGCAAATCAATTTAGCCATTGAGGAATACGCATTAAAAAACTTAGATCCAAATGAAACGTATCTTTTATTTTACATAAATCAGCCATCTATTATTATTGGAAAAAACCAAAATACAATAGAGGAAATCAATACAGAATATGTAGATAAAAACGGAATCATCGTTGTTCGCAGGCTGTCAGGCGGAGGAGCTGTTTACCATGATCTTGGCAACCTTAATTTCAGCTTTATCACCAAGGACGATGGAGAGAGTTTCCATAATTTCTTGAAATTTACCGAGCCTGTGATTAACGCATTGAAGAAATTAGGAGTTAATGCAGAGCTCAGCGGCCGAAACGATATTCAAGTTGGTGAAAGAAAGATTTCCGGAAACGCACAATTTTCAACAAGAGGACGCATGTTCAGTCATGGTACATTAATGCTTGACTCCGAGCTTGAAAATGTTGCATCCGCCTTGAAGGTAAAAAAAGACAAAATTGAATCAAAAGGTATTAAATCAGTACGAAGCCGTGTGGCAAATATTTCGGAGTTTTTGGATCAAAAGCTAACGATTGAGAAATTCCGTCAGCTTCTTCTTGAATCTATTTTTGAGGGACAAAATCCAATTCCTGAATATAAGCTTACAGATGAAGACTGGGAAAACATTCACCAGCTTTCTAAAGAAAGATACCAAAATTGGGATTGGAATTATGGCAAATCACCAAAATTCAATCTTCAACATTCTCATCGATTCCCTGTCGGAAGCGTAGATGTCCGCTTAGATGTTAATAAAGGAAAGATTGAAAATTGTAAAATTTATGGGGACTTCTTTGGCGTCGGTGATGTGGAGGACATCGAAAGCAAATTAACAGGAGTTCGCTATGAACGAAACGAAATTGAAAAAGCTCTTGAGGATATCGATGTCAAACATTATTTCGGGAATATAACGAAGGACGAGCTTGTAAATTTAATCTACTAATATTATGACCCTTTCACATTGGTGAGAGGGTTTTTATTTGTTTTTTAGTCCATAACCGTTTTTGTTAAATATAAAAGGGACGCTGTTTCCTAATGTGCAAGTTAGATGTTTATAAAAGCAGCTCTTATGGACAAATTTTTCCGTTTTGGGTTGAAGTATGTACATAAGAAGCGTTCAAAAGAAACACTTTCTCCGGTATGGCGATATATAAAGTCAAATAGT
This sequence comes from Margalitia sp. FSL K6-0131, assembly GCF_038008735.1. NCBI lineage: Bacteria > Bacillati > Bacillota > Bacilli > Caryophanales > Bacillaceae > Heyndrickxia > Margalitia sp. FSL K6-0131. The sequence continues at coordinate 3,892,688 of NZ_JBBOZS010000001.1, read as the reverse complement.
TCTCATGGTGTAATAAGTGAATTAAACTGTGTGCCGATTATCAACAATTAATGCATAAATATGTTCAGGTAAGGCTCCATTCAATTTCAGGATTGGGCCTTTATTTTGTCAAAAGGATTCCATGAATGGCAATGATTTTTTAAAAAGTAATGGATATTTATGCTAAAATGTTGAAAGGATTTAAAATCGTAGTTCTAAAGGAATGAACCACGGAGTGAAAACTATTTTTAGAAAATTAATACAAAATAATCACTAGTGTTTGTAAAATGAAACTTTCATTCGTTGATTGAATTGGGCATGCAAATTTATATAAAAGTATTACAGGAGAGGTGTTGTTTTTAATGCAGAAAACGATATTACTGGTTGAAGATGATCCGGCTATTAGTGATATGGTAAAAAAATATTTAAATAATGAGTCCTTTAGCGTTAAATGTGTTTTTGATGGCGAGGAAGCAGCGAATGCTTTTAAGGATGAGCATTATGATTTAGTTTTGTTAGATTTAATGCTGCCAAAGTTAAATGGTTTGGATTTTCTTCAAATGGTGCGGACAAAGAGTTACATTCCCGTCATTATTATGTCAGCAAAAGATAGCGAAGCGGATAAAGCGTTAGGACTCGGGTTTGGAGCAGATGATTATATTACTAAACCATTTTCGATGGTCGAACTAGCGGCAAGAGTGAAAGCGGCCATAAGAAGATCCACACAGTACATAGTCACTCAAATAGAACGAGATACATCCATAATCAAAGTACATGAGATTGAATTGGATTACGAGAATCATCGCGCGACAAAGAACGGCATGGAGATCAACTTAACATCAAAGGAATGGAAGATTCTTTGTTTGTTTTTTAAAAATCAAAAGAAGGTTTTTACAAAAGAACAGATTTATCGTTCCGTCTGGGAAGATGATTACTATGGTGATGAAAATATTATTAACGTTCACATGAGCCGACTGAGAGAAAAAATCGAGGATACCCCATCGAAACCAGCGTATATCAAAACAATATGGGGGATCGGGTACAAGCTGGGAGAATTTTAAATGATCACTATATTAAGCTGTGTCATTATTGCCCTTCTTATTTGTATAATCTATCAATATCAAACAAAGAAGGGAAGAAACAAGGATCTTGCTTACATAACAAATAAACTTGAACAGTTAAAAGCCTCACAATCAAGGGAGAGAATCCTCCTCACTACTGGTGATAAACAACTCATAGAACTGCTTGATTTGTTAAATCAACTTGTTGATGATCATCAAGAACATGCACGTCAGTATCTGAAAATGAAAGCCTCGATGAAACGAATGTTGGCGAATGTCTCCCATGATCTTAAGACGCCGCTAACAGTGATTGCAGGTTATATTGAGATGCTTCAGAACCAACCTCTAATGAATGAACAAGAAAGAGCGCGTTTGCTGCAACAAGTACATAGTAAAACGTTAGAGCTCATTACATTAATGAATACATTTTTTGACTTGGCTAAGTTAGAGTCAGGAGATCAAGATATTCCGCTTGAAAAAGTGAATGTAACAGAAATCTGTAAAAATAATATTCTATTGTTCTATGAATGGATCCAAAATAAAGGATTAGAGGTGGTTATTGAGATACCTGAAAAGCCTGTTTTTGCTCTCGGTAATGAAGAAGCATTAAACCGTGTATTAACTAACTTGATTTCAAATGGAATTCGCTATGGTGCTGATGGCAAAATGATTGGTTTAAAGGTGTTTTATGATGTAGCGAGGGTCTATGTTGAAGTTTTCGATAAGGGAAAAGGGATCAATGAAATCGAGCAGGAGCGCGTCTTTGAACGAATGTTCACGCTTGAAGAATCAAGAAATAAAGCCTTTCAGGGCAGTGGGCTAGGTTTAACCATTACAAAAAGACTGGTTGAAGAAATGCAAGGAGATATTTCGATACAATCCATCCCATTTGAAAAAACGTCATTTACTTTTTCATTAAAACGTCTTAATAAGTAGCTCACTGTTTTCTTAAGATTTTCGTAAGAATTAAGACAGAAAAAAGCAAGAGTCGATGGCTAGAATGAAAATTGATAGAAAACGAGGAGGGGCATCATGGATTATGTAGTACAGACAAGAAATTTAACAAAGACTTTCCAAGGGCATGATGTTGTGTCCAATGTAACGATGAATATTAGACAAGGTGAGATTTATGGATTTCTTGGACCGAATGGTGCGGGTAAGTCCACAATTATGAAGCTGCTGACCAATATGATTAAGCCTTCACATGGCGAGGTCACCATCTTCGGTGAACCGCTCAAACATGATTCTTTCGATTACTTAAAGAGGATAGGCAGTATGATCGAATACCCTATTTTTTATGAGAAATTGACTGCACGGGAAAATTTAGAGCTGCATTGTGCTTATATGGGATACCATAGCAAACAGGCGATTCGCGATGTTTTGGATCGGGTTGGGCTTGAAAATGTTGAGAATAAGCTGCCAAAAGACTTTTCACTAGGGATGAGACAGCGTCTTTGCGTCGCCAGAGCGATTATCACAAAGCCGGAATTCTTGATTCTAGATGAACCAATTAATGGATTAGATCCTGCTGGGATTAAGGCTATGAGAAAGCTATTTAAAACGCTTAATCAAGAATACGGTATGACCTTACTCATTTCCAGCCACATTATTGGGGAGATTGAGCAGATTGCAGACACGATCGGTGTCATTAAAGGCGGTAAACTGATTGAAGAGGCGTCCATGGAATCGATTAAGGCGAGAAATAAGGAATACATAGAATTGGTGACCAGCAATCAAAAAAAAGCAGCAATGGTGCTACATGATAAATTAGGCATTAATAATTTTAAGGTGGTTGATGATCAAACCATTCGCATCTATGCTGCAGATGTGCCTCAATCAGCCATTTCTAAGACATTAATACTTGAAGACATTAATATTGAGTCTATTGATAAAAAACGTACAACATTAGAAGAGTATTTCGTAAAAAAAGTGGAGTTAGATCAGGTCGTGAGTTAACGTTTTGAGGAAGAGAATAGTATAACGGAGTAATATATTAAGAGGCAAGGAGCCGATCATATTGTTTCATTTAATAAGACTTGAATCAAAAAAGTTTAAATTAGGATGGTTTGTTAAAGGTGCTATTCTTGCAAATATAATCATTCTGAGTATTTTATGTATAATTCCTGTCGTTGAAAAAAGTGAAGGTACCGAAATGTTAAAAGATGTGACAGGAGTTTTTACGATAAGTGGAGCAGGCGTTAGAGGTGTTTTTATCGTATTTGCCGCTGTACTGATTTCAAAAATGATTATTCAAGAGTTTAGGAATCGAACAATGTTTATTATGTTTTCCTATCCAATCAATCGTAAAAAAATCCTGAGTGCAAAATTGATTCTGATCGTTTTGATGACATTCATTGCTATGACAATTTCTCATATAGTGGTGATTTTCAGTTTTATTGGTTTGAATCAAATCTTTCATTTTACTTCTGCAATGAGTTTAACTTCAAGCGATGTTTTGGCGGAGATTATAAAAATCATCATGTTTAGCTTAACGACTGCAGTCGCAGCACTCGTACCGCTATATTTCGGGATGAGAAACTATTCTACACCAGCAACAATTATCTCTTCACTTTTAATTGTTAGTGTGACATGCCAATCGATGGGTCCGAATTTCTCATTAGCAGGTATTATTTATATTCCGCTAGCCTTAGCAATAATTGCTCTTGGTATTGTTGTGTTAGCCATAAGGAAAATTGACCGCATTGATTTAAATTAAGCACTGACTGTTTAGTGGACGGAAGCTTTATTAGAATTACATTGCCCAAGACTGATCAGGAAATTTTTAAAATCAGGCACTATCATTAATTGTAAATAAAACCTTTAAGTAATGTTTTGATTAAACTTTAGACATACATTGATACAAAAAATCGATGGGATGGATGAAAAAGGAGTATAGAAATGGAAATAAGTAGCTTAATCAATATGATATTTGGTGTACTATTGGTAATTATAAGTTTTGTCTCATTGCTTGTAAGTAAACGAAAGGGGAGGAAAAATAAATGGGCAGGATGGGTAATTCTAATTGGTAGCTGTGCAATTATAACGGCTGTCGTTAACTTGGTTGTTCTGCATTAAACTATCAATTTGTATAACCGAATTGCGGATATTATTTTCTTACCTTTCTTAATTAATAAAAATTATACCTTTATAAAGCCGAAATCCATTCTTTCAAAATAAGGATTTCGGTTTTTTTTTAATAAATCAACTTAAATTCAATCGGATAATTTTTGCGCATGACTCGTTTTACTCAAAGAGAATCCCTCCTGCATGACAGTATAGGCTTTCTTACAACAGGAGGGACGCCGATCTTATAATAAGAACAGTGGCTATGGTGGGATAACGTAGCACAAAATGGATCAATCTTTTTTCAAATAGGATTCTATTTAGTTATAGTAATTTTATATGTTTTGAGGTGTTCTAACTATTCTAATACTACACCTCTAAGAGACAGAACGAATGTAAAACTTGGTATTATCCAAAAAAAGAAATCTTTGTTAAAATCAATGAAGGAAAATAGGCGGAGGGGGAATCGATCATGTTTAAAATTTTTATCATTGAAGATGATAAGCAGCTAGTTAGACTTCTTCAGGAGCATTTACATAAATTTGGCTTTGAAACAAAATCAGTTGTGGACTTTGATTCAATTAGATCCGAGTTCGAACAATTTTCACCGCATCTTGTATTGCTGGATGTGAATCTACCTAAATTTGACGGTTATTATTGGTGCAGACAAATTCGTAATATATCAACCTGCCCGATACTGTTTATTTCTGCACGTGATGGAAAGATGGATCAAGTTATGGCTTTGGAAAACGGAGGAGATGATTATATAACAAAGCCATTCGATTACGAAATAGTAATTGCAAAGATTAATAGCCAGCTTCGCCGCGCATATGGCAGCTATGCCGGGTCTCAAAATGAGCGCTCTTTGAGTGTGAATGGATTAAAGCTTGATGTTGAGCGCTTAATACTTTCCGTAGGTGACAACACGGTGGAATTAAGCCATACGGAAGCAAAAATTCTTGATGAATTAATGAAAAAGTCGGAACGAGTGGTAAGCCGTGATCGTTTACTTGAAAAAATATGGGATGACCAAGCATTTGTGGATGATAATACTTTAAATGTCTATATTACTCGTGTAAGAAAGAAATTAGCTTCTTTACAAATTGAAGATGCAATCGAAACGATTCGCGGTCAAGGATATCGGCTTATGCCTAATTGGGGTGAAGCGGAGTGAAACTTTTCTTACGTGAACAGCTCCCGCTTATTCTCTTTTATATCATCCAGCTTTTTATTATCACCATTGTTTATTGGCTTGATGGCTATAGGCATTTAACCATTTCATTATATGCCGCATTACTTAGCGGCTGTTTGCTTATCGGTTATCTTGTATTTCGATACATAACAAACCGTAGTTTCTACCAACGCTTAGAAGATCCGCTTTCCAATATTGATGAATTTATGAATGTCGATCATAGTACTCCATTAGCTGAAAGCCTTCACAATTTGCTTACAAGTCAATTTAGACTTTATAAAACGGACTTGCATGATTATCGGCGGAAGCTTGAGGGACATATTCAATTTATTAACCAATGGGTTCATCAAATGAAAACACCAATTTCGGTTATTCATTTAATGATACAAGATAAAGATGAACCTACCTATACTGCAATAGGGGATGAACTTGACCGATTAAAGAAAGGCCTGGAAATGGTGTTGTATACCTCGCGTCTAGACACGTTTGAGCGGGATTTTTATGTTGAAACACTCCAGCTTGAAAATATTATCCGTTCCGTTACATCCGCACAAAAACGATTATTTATTCGGAGGCATGTCTTTCCAATGATTCAGGTGGATAGTAATCTTCAGGTTGCGACAGATGAAAAATGGCTTTCATTTGTCCTTACTCAGCTTATTACTAATGCAGTGCGCTATACAATGTATGAAAATCGGAAAATCTACTTTCGCGGATATATCCGCGGCATGCATACCATCCTTGAAATACAAGATGAAGGCGTCGGCATCCCCAAAAGTGATTTACCACGTGTCTTTGATCCCTATTTTACCGGCGAAAATGGCCGCAACTTTCAAGAATCAACGGGTATGGGTTTGTATTTAGCAAAGCAAATTTGTGAAAAACTCGGACACCGAATCGAAATTGAATCAACTGTGAACGAAGGCACGACAGTACGAATTATCTTTTAAGTGACAGGCACCATGTGAATATTTCACATGGTGCCTGTCACCACAAATGGACAAATGGCAAGAGTGTCCACACAGGAGAGACACCTTTCTTCAATTTTAAGTTTTTTGTTCTATAAATTATTTTACAAGTATAGTCTTTGTCTAGCTCCAAGTGAAATTGGCACTTCAAATTTCACCAGCGCCTAATCGGCTATCTGATTTCTCCCTCTCCTCCCTACGATAAGTCAACATCAGTTCGTGAACTACCTCACTGTGTTTCCTTTATCTCGAGGTGAGCGACTACGAAATCCGTACGCCGATGGGCAAGGCGCTTCCGCTTTTCTTCTACCTTACAATTTTGTAAGCTAACTGTAAGTTAACGAAATGGTTGTATTTCATGAATCTAGATAAAATGAAGATACAAAATGATACAGGGAGTGATAAGAATGTCGATTCTAGAGGTGAGACATTTAGAGAAGATTTATGAGGGAAAAGTCGCTCATAAAGCATTAAATGATATTAATTTTTCCATTGAAAAAGGGGAGTTTGTCGGGATCATGGGTCCTTCAGGAAGCGGGAAAACAACGCTTCTCAACCTAATTGCAACAATCGACCGCCCGACATCCGGCGAAATCAAGATAAACAGCAAAAATCCGCATGTTTTAAACCGAAAAGATACTGCACTATTTAGAAGACATGAGCTCGGCTTCGTTTTCCAGCACTTTAATTTACTTGATACATTAACGGTGGAAGAAAACATTGTGCTGCCCCTCACACTGGATGGTGAAAGTATTCGAGAAATGAACAAAAAGCTGCAAACTGTCACAAAGAAGCTGGGAATTGACCATATTTTAAAGAAAAGAACTTATGAAATATCTGGAGGACAGATGCAAAGAACGGCAATTGCACGAGCTATCATTCACAATCCCTCTCTTATTTTAGCGGACGAGCCAACTGGTAACTTAGACTCGAAATCAGCGAAGGATGTTATGGAGACTCTAACTGCCATTAATCAAGAAGACGGAGCTACTGCATTAATGGTAACCCACGATGCGGTTGCAGCAAGCTATTGCCACCGTGTGATTTTTATCAAGGACGGCCAATTATACAATGAAATTTACCGCGGGGATAACCGCCAAGCATTCTTCCAAAAGATTATTGATATGCTTGCTTTGCTAGGAGGAGACAGCAGTGACCTTTCCGCAGTTCGTGTATAGAAATGTTGTCCGTAATAAACGGACATACTCTGCCTATTTTCTAAGCAGCGCATTTTCCGTTTTAATTTTCTTTGTGTATGCACTATTTATTTTTCACCCAGATATAAAACAAGGTGTAACTTCTGCTGTTGCAGTTCAGCTAATGACTGCAGCTGAAGTGATTATGTATCTTTTTGCCTTTTTATTCGTCCTATACTCTGTCAGCACATTCCTAAAATCACGGAAGCGTGAATTTGGAATACTAATGATGCATGGCATGACAAGAAGCCAATTAAATCGTATGGTCTTTTTGGAAAATATGCTTATAGGTATTGGGGCAATTATTCTTGGCATTGGTGCAGGTATTATCACTGGAAAATTGTTTTTAATGATCGGATCAAGGATGATTGGGATTGATTCACTATCCTTTTATCTTTCCTTTAAAGCATTATTGCTAACGATATGTGCGTTTTTAATTCTATTCTTTTGTATTTCATTATTTACGACGATTCTTCTAAGAGTAAATAAACTGATAGATTTATTCCAAGCTGGCGAAAAGCCGAAAAAGGAGCCGAAAGCTTCGGTACTACTATCACTGTTTGCAGCTGTTCTGCTGCTCTTAAGTTATTACTTGGCGGCAACAACAACTATGGGGACCATTCTTTTTAGAATTCTCCCAGTCATTGCGATGACTATTGTGGGAACATATTTTTTCTATACACAACTATCCGTATTTGTAATAAAAATGCTGCAAAAAAATCGTTTTTTCTTTTGGAAGAAAACTAATATCATAACGATTTCAAGCCTTGCCTATCGCTTAAAGGATAATGCACGCATGTTCTTTATGGTCACGATCGTTTCAGCGGTTGCGTTTTGCGCGGTAGGAACACTTGCTTCGATGAATATTATGAACAAGCAATTCAAAGATGATTATCCTGCAGCAATCAGCTATACCGCGATGGATGATCAACCAGTACAGCAGCAAAACTTGCAGCAAATCAAAACAGAATTGAACAATAAAGGTATTCCTTATACGACATCAAGCGCTGTAATCAAAAATGTGGAAGTTGCTTCAGAAAATACAGGCTATCGTTATCCAGTCAAGGATATTGATATTATTTCATTCTCTGATTATAAAAATATCGCAAAAAGTGCAGGATTTGATGTTCACGAGAAACCGTTAACTGGAAATGAAGCTTTGGCAATGTTATACTCCCATAATCAAATGGAGTTCAAACCTGTCATGTATACATTGAAACAGGATAAAATTAAACTTAATGCAAAGAAGCTGTCTAAAAATGTGGCGATTCCATTTCGAGCGGGTCTAATAGTCAGTGATGAACTTTATAAAAAACTAAAGCCGGTTAAAACAAATACTTTCACAGGATTCTTTACGAAGGACTTCGAAAAAACGGCTGGCATTGCAAAAAAACTTGCACCAGAGGGCAGCTCTTATTTCTCTGAAAATCATCATTATGAAATACAAGTCAGTGGTACGATGTATCAAAATCAAATGAATATGTTTAAAACGATGTTATTCGTTGCGTTATTAATTGGTGCTGTATTCTTTATTGCAGCCGGCAGTTTCCTGTATTTCCGCCTGTATGCGGATCTGGATTATGACAGACGACAATATTTAACGATTAAAAAGGTAGGATTAACAGATCAGGAATTAAACAAAATTGTTACCCAGCAGCTTGCGTTGCTATTCTTTGTTCCGATTGTCGTAGCATTTGTTCATAGTGCGTTTGCTTTTATGGCATTGCAAAGCTACTACTCATTATCAATTGTTTCTGAGATGGTTATTGTTCTGGCAAGCTTCCTGATTGCTCAATTGATATACTTCTTCCTCATTCGATATCGTTATTTGCGAAACTTGAAGAAGACATTAATTTAGTACTATCGGTCTGTAATTTTGGGGGACAAAAACATTAAATAGAAACCGGAATGGGAATCATTCCGGTTTTTACTTTAAACATAGACTTAAAGAACGCCAGGACCGTTGTGAAAACCACACCTGTAAAAATTTTAATTTGTATAATGTTAGAGGACAGACGTTCCGTTATTGCTGTAAAAAATCGTATTTTCTTCGAATTTGCGGACCTACATTCCGCTATTTGATGAAAATCTTGAAAATTACCAATAAAAATAGCTTATAACGGAACGAGTGTCCGATAATAGCCCAAAACCAAGCAATTTGTCACAGATAAGGGATTTAGAGTCCGCGGAAAGTTCATTGCGGCCCCAGTTTCCCTTATTTACAAAAAATTGTCCGTTTTAACTGCCTTTGCGGCCCCACATTCCGCTATCCAATGAAAATAGCTGTCTTTTGCTTTAACAACGGAATGTGTGTCGGTTCAACTCCCAAAATGCCTTTTTGTCACTGATAACGGAACCACTGTCCGGTCAAAGGCTATTCTACCAATCAAGTTTCGCCTATAAGTTTTTTTATGACATTCCCCCAAGACATCTTGTATCCCTAAAATTCTTTCTATATAATATATTTAGAAAATTAAAATGAATGATTATTCATTCAGAAAGGGGAGGGAATATGGATTTAACAACAAGACTTCACAACACATCAATAGAAAGCGCTGACAAAATTGCTTATTATTTCATGGATCAACCAACTACATATGCCGAGTTGGATGCGGCAGTCACAAAATTTGCAAGCGGGTTGGAACAATTGGGGTTGAAAAAAGGGGACCATATTGCACTTCTTCTTGGTAATTCGCCGCATTTCATTATTGCCCTGTATGGAGCAATGAGACTTGGTGTGACGGTAATTCCGGTTAATCCAATCTATACACCGGAAGAAATAGGCTATATTTTATTGAATGGGGATATAAAAGCAGTAGTAGCACTTGACCTTCTAGTGCCACTTGCTGAAAAAATGGGGGCAATGCTTCCAAAGGTAGAACATTATATTATTTGTGAATCGGATCCGACTAAAAAAGTGGAGCCTCCTGCAAACGATAAATTGAAATCGTTTGCAGAAGTTGTTGCATCAGGGGATTTAGCGTTTCAAGGACCACAAATTTTTGAGGATGATGTTGCTGTCATTCTTTATACATCCGGCACAACCGGAAAACCTAAGGGTGCCATGCTTACTCACAAAAATCTATATTCCAATGCAAGCGACACAGGTATGTATTTAAAAATGAACAATGAGGACCGTGTCATCACTACCTTGCCAATGTTTCATGTTTTCAGCCTTACAGTCGTCGTTAATGCGCCACTTATAAGCGGAGCAACTCTATTAATCGCACCTAAATTTAGTCCAAAAGATATTTTTAGATTAGCAAAAAAATATGAAGCTACTATTTTTGCTGGAGTTCCAACTATGTATAATTTCTTATACCAATATCCAGAAGGAGATCCAAAGGATTTTTCATCCCTGCGCTTATGTATTTCCGGAGGGTCATCACTTCCTGTTGCCTTATTGAAAAACTTTGAAAAGAAATTTAATGTTTTTGTCTCTGAAGGGTATGGTTTATCGGAAGCATCGCCTGTGACAGCCTTTAATCCGCTTGACCGTCCAAGAAAGCCGGGATCCATTGGTACTTCCATCTTAAATGTAAAAAATAAAGTAGTGGATGTGTTAGGGGAGGAAGTTCCGGTTGGGGAAGTTGGAGAGTTGGTAGTTCAAGGACCTAATGTCATGAAGGGCTATTATAAAATGCCGGAGGAAACAGCTGCAACCATTCGTGATGGATGGCTATACACCGGGGATCTTGCAAAAATGGATGAGGAAGGCTATTTCTATATTGTCGATCGTAAAAAGGATATGGTGATAGTAGGAGGGTTTAATGTTTATCCTCGTGAAGTAGAAGAGGTATTATATGATCATCCGGATGTAGTAGAGGCTGCTGTCATTGGTATTCCGGATCCGGAACAAGGAGAAGCAATAAAATGCTTTGTTGTAACTAAAAATAGTGAATTAACTGCACAAGCATTAATGAATTATTGTAAAGAAAGATTAGCAAAATATAAGCTTCCAACAATAATTGAATTTATTGATGAGCTGCCGAAAAATACAACGGGAAAAATATTAAGAAGAGCTTTAAAGGATCAAATCCCATCTAAATAAGGAGAAAAAAATGCAGAATAATAATTCTGCATTTTTTCATATATTTATTTTGTCCTGTTTTATTGAAAGTCATCTTTATTTGCTGATATAGGAGAACCAGTAGAAGTGTGAGTATTCATCCAATTCAACGATACTTGCGAAACACTGGACCAATTTGGAATTTGGGCTTGATGCTGTTCGACCCAGCTCATGCAATATTGCGGGTCAATACTATATTCCTCGCATCCTGCTAAAAATGCTTGAATAGTTTCTTCCGTACAATTTTGCCAGGAACCACATGTATCAACCCAAACCTTTTCCATTTTAGACTGTACGGTTGGATCATTTACAAAATGACTAAATTGATTTTCATTCGTCATTGATTGTACCTCCTTTTTGAATATGGACAACATCATTAAGTATGTCCAAGGTTCTCTAAATCAAACGATTGAAAAGAAAATAGCACTATCAAAAAGGTTTTTTACAAGAAGTGTTGAAATACATATTTGAGGATCAAAAAAGGGGTGTAGAAATGAGTAATATTGTTTTAGATGTAAAAGACTATATTGGATATGTAACGCTTAATCGGGCGGAAGCGATGAATGCTTTTAATTATGATACTTTATGTGAGCTTGCAAATGTAGTGGAATCTATTAGGTCGAATCCTGAAATCAGGGTAGTAGTTTTTCAAGGGGCTGGCGAAAAAGCATTTAGTGTAGGAGCAGATTTGAAGGAAAGAAAAACACTTTCTGAGCAAGAGGTGCGCCGAAATGTATATAAAATCGGGGAAGTTTTTTCTTCCGTTGAAAAACTGCCGCAGCCTACCATTGCGGCAATGAATGGCTACGCGTTTGGCGGCGGGATGGAGCTTGCGCTTGCCTGTGATTTCCGGATTGCTGTGAGTGATGCAATAATGGGGCTGACGGAAACAAGTCTTGCGATTATCCCTGGTGCAGGCGGAACACAGAGACTCCCACGTTTAATCGGAGAAGCGAAGGCGATGGAGCTTATTCTAACAGCCAAAAGAATGACGGCGGACGAAGCTTATCATTATGGTGTTGTAACAAAAACTGTTGAGCGGGAGCATTTTCATCAAAGTGTGAACGAGTTTGCTAACAAGATTTTGGCTAATGGACCAATCGCTGTTCAACAAGCAAAGTTTGCCATTAAAAACGGAATGAATGCGGATCTTCAGACAGGACTGGAAATAGAAAGAAAAGCATATGAAATAACCATTCCGACGGAAGATAGGATTGAGGCATTACAAGCTTTTTCAGAAAAAAGGAAACCTAATTTTAAAGGGAAATAATCTATTTTCGCGATACTATCAAAAAGTATCGCATTTCTTCTGTTTATAGAAATTTTCCCCTTGTGATTAAAAATAGTCTCAGATAAAGAAGGATTGAATATATAGAAGTATGACTAATTTATCCTGAGGGTGAACAAATGAAGGCAACAACTTTTATACATTCAAATGAATTCTTAAGGTATTGTGCAATAGGTGACTCGCTGACGGTTGGAATAGGCTCTACCTATTTTATAAAAGGGTTTATCACGAAATATTTGTGGCTATTGAGAAGATCGCAGAACTTGCCCATTGTTCCGTATATATACGGGAGAAGCGGAGCAACCACTGCAAATATTTTGAAAATGTTGCAGCATCCTTTTGTTAAGGAAGGAATCATTCGTTCAAACATTATTACGATCACGGCAGGCGGGAATGATCTTATTGATGCTGCACAAGTCTTCTTGAAAAATAAAAATGAAAAGGATTTTTTTCTCGCTGTTGAACATGGAAAAAAGAACCTGGCCACCATCATTGATACGATATTAAAAATGAAGAATGGCGGGGTGCCATTTATCATTCGAATGATGAATCTGTACGATCCATTTGAAAATATCCCTGGGACAGATAAATGGGTGGAAGCTTTTAATCTGGGGATTGAACAGCTTTCTTCTCCACCGGCTATAAAGGTAGCAAATGTACATGACCGTTTTAAAGGAAGGACGAATGAATTATTGGCAAATGACCATGTTCACCCGAATAATAGGGGGTATGAAGTAATCGCTGATGCATTATTTGAGCTCGGGATTGATCCATTATAAGGGCAAGCATATATCTTGTCCTTTTTGCCGTTTTCATAATATCCACATTAAATCCCACATATGTTGGGTATATTTTTACTATAACTTTAAAACTTACTAAAAGCTGTTCTATTCCACGCGATTTTTTCTACATTTATATAAGAGGACAAGAAGGGAGGAGTAGCTAATCATGTTAAGAAAGTGGGCTTTTCGTGCCGTAATCGCTTATTTGCTTTTTGGTATATTGATGTATGTGTATCTATTTTTCATAGCAAATTCTACCATTCCTGCGGATTTAAAAGGGACAAGCGTCGACCCATCTACTTTTTTAAATGGCAGAGAGTTAATGCTTAGTGAGGAATACTCCAAAATAAGGAATTTGTTATTTTTTCTTTCGACTCCATATGAATGGCTCTTTTATTTTCTGGTGCTAATCTTTGGAGTTTCAAGAGGGTTTGAAAGATGGGCAAAAAATACATCCAGATTTCATATTATCCAATCCGCAGTGTTTTTGTTTTTGTTGTATCTTTCAGCTTATCTTGCAACGTTTCCACTGGAGTTTATTTCGTATAAGTTTTCCAAAATGTATCATATCTCTAGGCAAACTTTTACCGGATGGATGAAGGATGAGGTAATTGATTTCTGGGTAAATTTAGCCACTATGTTCATTATTGTGACGGTTCTTTACGCCTTAATGAGAAAATTTAAGAAGAAATGGTGGATTCCGGCATGGCTTTTATCGATTCCATTCACTATCTTTATGATGTTCATCCAGCCGGTTGTGATCGACCCCCTATATAATGATTTTTATCCGCTTAAAAATAAGGAACTGGAGGCAAAGATTCTTGTCTTGGCAGATAAAGCAAATATACCCGCCAAACATGTTTATGAGGTCAATATGTCCGAAAAAACAAATTCCCTTAATGCATACGTGACCGGGATTGGTTCTAACGCCAGGATAGTTTTATGGGATACAACCCTCAATCAATTAAATGATAAAGAAATTCTATTCATTATGGCTCATGAGATGGGGCATTATGTCGAAAAGCATATATATTTTGGGATTGCAGGATATTTATTACTATCCTTAGTTGGGCTATGGCTGACTTCCATCTTGATGAATAAAATTGTGAGTAATAAGGGTGAACAATTAAAAATTAGCGGTGTTTCTGAATTAAGCTCATTGCCTTTGTTCTTACTTATCATTTCCATCTTACTGTTTGCAGTCAGCCCTTTAACAAATTGGGTTTCACGCTATGAGGAAACACGCGCAGATCGCTATGGAATTGAAATGACGCATAATCAAAAAGCGGCTATTCAAGCATTTCAGGATCTGACCAAATCGGGGTTAAGTCAAGTAAATCCACCTTTATTAGTAAAAATTTTTCGTTATGATCATCCGACCATGTTAGAACGGATGGAGATGATTGAACATTATCGGTTTAAAAAGAATCCATAAACACGGCAAACGAAATACCCTCTGGAAATATCGCCAGAGGGTTTTTTCTAAGAAGTTATAAGTTGTTTGTCTTTTAAATTATTTATCGAATATAGACTTTGTCTAGCGCAAGCAGCCATTGGCTAGCGGATTTCTCCGTCTCCCCGTACTTTTCTACGAGCCGAAGCGTTCTTCAAGATCCTTCAATTCATTTGTCAATTTCATAAATTGCTCTTTTTCTTTTTTATCTAATGCATCATCAATTTCGCGAAGGATTTGTTCCTTTTGCCTCTTCAAAATTAATTCGTTTAAAATCATATCTGAGTAAATATGCATCATCCATTTTTCATTTTGTAGCTGTGTCATCGCATAATCCTTCATTAATTCTGTGTAAGATTTCTTTTTTTCCATCGATGATCACCTCTTCTGCTTTTAAATATTATAGCAGAAAAGAATTGGCTAATCAACAGAACAATTGTAATTTTCTGATAAAGGACACTGCAGCTGTCAATTAATAAGAGACATATTTCGGTTAAATTCAACATTTCTCTCTGGAAAGTTCTGATTTTTTAGAAAAAATAAATGACAAAATTGGAAGTACATGCTATTATAGGGTTGTACATGGAAAATATTGTAGAAAGGAAGCGAAATTATGGGAGAGAAAAGTTCATTAATTGAAGAATATGAAATCAATCCTTATACAATGGCGATTATTCCAACACAATATGGATCGCGAACCTATACAGAGGTTTTGGAATCGCAGGATCGTTTTATTTCACCATTTAGACCCATTGACATTGTCAAGAAAAGCTGTGAATACTTCGGGGCGTCCTATTTAGGAAGGAAAGAAGGGACCAAGCGTCTTATAGGTATTACACATAAAGCACCCATCATCGTTGACCCCCATACATCAATTTATCTATTTCCTACGACATCACCGACAAATCCGCATTGTATTTGGATCTCACACGATCATGTAATGAAACAGGATAAGGCAAGCTCTAATTCTACTGTGGTTACATTCCGTAATAAACAGACATTGACTATTCCTGTATCTATTAGTTCCTTTGAAAATCAAATGTACCGAACATCCCTGCTACGTATCAGATTTACCCAGCATATTCAGCATATGGAGAAGAGAATCGGTCAGCCGAAAAGCTTTATCATGCAATTAGAAGCATCTGAAAGAAAGCGAAATTATGAATTAAAAAATGATCATTTGCTGTAAGGAGGAGGAGCAATCAGAGTTAAAGATTGCTCCTTAAGCCTCTTTTGGTGTATTTAGTGAAGGATTTAAAAAGCGTTGATAAAGGTAGTATCTTAGTAATTCTTCCGTACGATTTCTGAGCCTTGGATTAAAATAATTATGATGCTCCTCATATCCTTTGTACAAAAACATATACATAGTAAAGGTATCATCTGATTGGAGCCGCTCTACTTTAATTTGATGCTTTCTCATATATCGTTTAACCTCTGCCAGTTCTTTCTGGATGAATCTCATGGTCTCCTCAATCCATTCAAGATATGGTTTCTTTAATTTAAAAGGACTTTTATCAATTATGGTTAAGTCACGATTTAATACCGTCAAAACCATAGGCAGATAAATTGCCTGTTCGATAATATCACGATCCTGATCAGGTATTTTTGTCATCTATAATCCCTCTTTTCTAATATAGAACACATGTTCTTATTATATATTACTTTATTCCCAGTATGTATTTCAAGTGACACAAAGAATAAAATTTTTTTATTATATATTATTAGTCCAGTGAGGTCTGTCTAGCACAAGCTGCCTATCGGCTAGCGGATTTCTGCCATCAGATAAAATTACAGTTCAAATTTTACTCGGTGAAATTTGAAGTGCGGAGCTCCGCGCTTTTCTAATTTTCCCTTCTTATTTTTAATCCATACAAATCGGTGTAACCGTTATTTTAGAAATATTTTTAATTTTGGAAGGGAAAATGTTTTGGGTGTCGAAATAAATAACATGGTGATAACATTTGCCGATATTTTGGCGGCAATATTTTTATAGTGGAAGGTGATAGGGAATGGAAAAGAGACAAGGTATTCAAGCACAGGATTTATATGAATTAAAGTCAGTTACCGATCCGCAGCTTTCTTCCAATGGAAAAGATGTTGTATACACACAAACACATATTGATCGGGAAAAAAATGAATATGTATCCAATTTATATTACGTAAATGTGGAGGAAAAACAGCCCGTACAATGGACGTTTGGAAATCATCGCACCAATTCGCCGCGTTGGTCTCCAGATGGAACCAAGCTGGCATTTGTTTCGAATCGTGAAGGCAAACCGCAAATCTTTTGTTTAACAAAGAGTGGCGGGGAAGCAAAACAATTAACTTTATGCAAAAATGGGGCAGGGAGTCCTGTTTGGTCACCATGCGGGGAAAAAATAGCATTCTCGGTAACGCTCGGCAAGGATGAAACGATTCATGATCGCGAAAGTGAAGAAAAGGAAAAGAAAGAATTAAAACCGCTTATCGTAGAAAAAATGAAATATAAATCAGATGCAAGTGGATTTTTAGATTTAGATCAGTATTCACATATCGGTATTGTAAATGTAGAAACAGGAGAAGTGGAGCAACTAACCACTGGCGAGCAGGATTACCACTTAGGTTCATGGTCGCCTAATGGAAAGTATATTACATATTCGGCAGATTTAGCGGAGGACAGAGATTTTTCCTTTAACTCCGACATCTTTTTATACAATATTGCAACAAAAGAAACACAGCAAGTAACAAATAGTACAGGCGGATTTTGGCAAACCTCATGGTCTCCAAACAGCCGATATCTTTCATTCCTTGGAAGTGAACAGGAGTTTAAAAATGCGACGCATTCCAAAGTATGGATTTATGATGTCGAGGAGAAAAGTCTAAATTGCTTTACCAGTGATCTAGATGCGCCGGTTGGTGACTATGTAGCAGGTGATTTCCAGCAAGGAGCGACGATTCCTGGCGTTCAATGGGCGGATGATAATGAAAGCTTTTATTTCATCGTTTCGGACCATGGAAGCACCCATGTCTATTATGGAAATCTTTCAGGTGAAATTTACCCTGCTTTGCATGAAGCTCAACATGTATATGGATTTAGCTTAAATAAACAAACACATCAAGCAGTTGTAGCAATCAGTAAACCGACACTACCCGGTGAACTTTTCTTGGCAAACCTGCAAACAGGAGAAGTGGAGCAGCTGACACATACAAATGATGTATTCTTAAAGGATAGAGAATTATCAGATGCCGAGCCAATTGAATACGAAAGTGCAGAAGGCTGGAAGGTTCATGGCTGGATCATGAAACCTGCAGGCTTTGAAGAAGGCAAAAAGTATCCATTAGTACTTGAAATTCACGGCGGTCCACATGCCATGTACGCGAATACGTACTTTAATGAATTCCAAGTATTGGCGGCTCAAGGATTTGCTGTATTATTTGTGAACCCTCGAGGCAGCCACGGTTATGGCCAAAAATTCGTAGATGCGGTACGCGGTGATTATGGCGGCAATGATTATAATGATTTGATGGCGGCTGTGGATTATGCATTGGAAACATATGATTTCATTGATAAAGAGAGATTAGGGGTAACAGGAGGAAGCTACGGTGGTTTTATGACGAACTGGATTGTGGGACATACAGATCGTTTTAAGGCTGCAGTTACACAACGTTCCATTTCCAACTGGATCAGCTTCTACGGAGTAAGTGATATTGGCTACTATTTCTCTGAGTGGCAAATTCTTGCAGACTTAAATGATATTGAGACACTTTGGAAGCATTCGCCGCTTGCATATGCTAAGGATATTAAAACACCGCTTTTAATCCTCCATAGTGAAAAGGATTATCGTTGTCCGATTGAGCAAGGAGAACAATTATTTATTGCATTAAAACGTCAGGAAAAAACAGCGAAATTTATCCGTTTTCCTGAATCCAATCATGAGCTTTCAAGAAGTGGAAAGCCAGAACTGAGAATAAACCGATTGGAATATATTAGAGATTGGTTCTTGCAATACGTTTAAAATAATGGGTAATAACCGATTCTAAAAAGTAACCTCAGTTTTAACAAGAGGTTACTTTTTTTCTTGGAGTACATAATAAAACTTTTTTGTGTTGGTAATTCCATAGAGGAACCTTTTTACGTGTATAAAACCAGAGATGGAAGAAATCATCCACTCACAAAATGCTACTTATTGCGATTAAGCTTTTTTGGAAAAAGAGCCGTATTCTGCCTAAACTCCGTCATGCTTATATGCTATACTTCACATAGGAAATATTCTGATACATAAAGAATAGGGGAAATCAGATGGATTTTCATACTTTAAAAGATTGGTTCACTGTAGAAAATATTATGCATTTAATGGAACAATATCGCTCGCTAGGTCCATTACCGGGTATTTTATTCATTGTATTAGAGGCGTTTTTCCCCTTTATCCCATTGTTTTTAATCGTCATGGCAAATGCGAATGCTTTTGGATTTTGGCTAGGCTTTCTAATTTCGTGGATTGGCTGCAGTATAGGAGCGATTCTCGTATTTTTAGTCATCCGTAAATTTGGAAAAACGAAAGCACTTGCATTTCTTTATAAAAATCAACAAGTGCAAAAGGTGATGAGCTGGGTAGAAAGACATGGATTTGGTCCCGTATTTTTAATGATGTGTTTTCCGTTTACTCCTTCAGCAGTCGTGAACATAGTGGCAGGTTTATCAAGAATCAGCATTTTACAATATACACTGGCTGTGTTCGCAGGAAAAATGGTAATGGTATTCTTTATCAGCTATGTCGGTTATGATATTTTCTCATTGGTGAAAAAACCTTTAAGAACTGCAATTGTACTTGTTGCAATCTTTATTTTATGGTTAGTTGGAAAAAGAATAGAAAAAAGATTAGCGAGAAAAACGGAAAAGGAACAAAGACAGGCTTAACGATTAACTGCCTCTCTCCCAAATATAAGTTGAAATGTGATAAAATATTTTAAAAAGTCAGTTATTAACTTCGGGGAATAAATAAAATACTATAAGTTTTTATTCTATAATGAAATTACAAGATTAACTTGCCTAGCGCAAGCGGCTGTCGGCTAGTGGATTTCTCCGTCCCCTCCCTGCGATAAGTCAACATTAGTTCGTGAGCAACCTCAACACGGTTGCCTTTATCTCAGTCGAAGACTACGAAATCCATATGCCGATGAGCAAGGCGCATGCGCATTGCTAAACTATCAATGAAAGAGGGGAGGATCATTGAATACGAAACTTACCATCGTAGATACAAAATTGATGCCGCCGCTGATAAAAAAGACCCATATTCGTAAGTCTTGCCTCATGAGAAAACTAAAAACGTCAGTTCAATATTCCTTAACGATTGTTCATTCCGGTGCTGGGTATGGAAAAAGCTCTGCTTTGAGTTTATACATTCATGATGTCAGACAAAATTTTTGCTGGTATACCATATCGGGAAATGATGATGATATTATTCCTTTTGTAACCTATATCGTTTATTCTTTAAGAAAGCGCTATCCTTTTTTGGGTGCAGAATTAATGGAATATATGAATACAATGGATAAATATATTCGAGATGAAGAAATCTATTCCCTTTGTGCTTTGTTCATTAATGAAATATCCCATATTCAGAATGAAACGATTTTAGTCCTCGATGATTTTCATTTAGTAGACCATTCTTTTACTATAAATCAATGGCTTGAAAGGGTAATCGAACATTTACCGGGTTTCTTTCATATTGTCATTTCTACTCGAAATAAACCAAAATGGAATCTATTAACAAAATGGAAAGTATCCGGAAAAGTATTGGAGATTTTGGAAGAAGACTTAACCTTAGATAAGGAAGAGGTTGAACTGCTTTTTCAAGATTTTTATGGGCTGGAAGTGGAGGACACGCAACTTCAATCCATTTTTCAATTAACCGAAGGCTGGGTGATTGCACTTAGCATGATTGCCGAGCAAATAGAAAAAGGCACATCTATCCAAGAAATTTTACATTATCATCATTCTTCCATGGAAGAATTGTTTCACTATTTAGCAATAGAGGTTTTCTCGAAACAATCTCCCATTATTCAAAGCTTCCTTGAACAGACCTCCATCTTCGAAGATATTACACCTCAAGTTTGTGATGAAATTCTGGGAATTCAAGGTTCAGATTTAATGCTGGAACAACTAGCAGAACGAAATGCATTTCTGCATAAAATTTGGGGAAGCAAACAATATCGCTTCCATGCACTATTTAGGGCATCCTTGCAAAAAAAATTAAAAGAAGAGCAGGCAAGCCTTTATCGGCAGCTTCATGAACGCTGTGCTAGATACTATGAAAAAATAAATCTATGGGAACAAGCCGTTTACCATTACGAACAAATACATCTGTTTGAGCCGATTGGCTATTTGTTGGAAAAAAACGCGAATGATATGTTACAAAGCGGACGCTTGGAAAGCTTGTATGAGAAATTAAAAAAATTACCGGATGAGGTTAAGGATCGGTACAAAATATTATGGTTTTACGAAGGAGAGGTTCTTAGGTACCAATCCTTTTATGAGAAAGCGGAGAGATGTTATCAGCATTTAATTAATGCTTCGGTTGGGAATGATCATTTGAACTTAATCGGAAAAGCGTATGAGGGGATTGCCAAAATTTATCTGGACACGATACAACCTGGAAAGGCAGAGAGATTTTTGCAATTAGCCATAGAGGCAACGGAATCTCACCCTGATGCAGAAGAATCAGAGAAGCAGCATTTGTATTTTTTAATGGCTGAAAATTTCGTTAACTCCGGTCAGGCAAGCAAAGCGGAAAAGTATTACGAGAAAGGAAAAATGCAAAACCAGCAGCTTCATGATGGAAATTTGGATGCGCGGCTTTATTTGCGAACGGGCAAGCTGGAAATGGCAAAACGAGTGCTTACAGGACGCCTAAGTACTGAAGTGAGCATCTTGCCAAAATCACATAGAGAAACAGATATTCTGCTTTCTTTCATTGAAGCATGTATGGGAAATGCTGAAAAAGCAAAAGAGTTGGCGCAACGAGGAATCGAAAGGGGTATCCGCTATAAAAGCTCCTTTGTAGAGGCATGCGGCTGGATGAGGATGGGAAGTGCTGTTCAAATACTTGATCAATATGAAATCCAGCTTGCTGAACAATGCTATATGACCTCCTTAAAAATGATGGAGGAAATGAAAATTTCTCGCGGAAAAGCTGAGCCATATATGGGATTATGTATTTTATACAGCCGCATAGGAGAGTATGAGAAGGCAAAAGAATTTGGAAAAATGGCATTGGAGGAGACGGAAAAGGTTTACGATTTATGGTTGTCTTCCTTTATCCAACTATGCATGGGAATAGCCCATTTTTTTAGTGATGAGCTTGATGATGCAAGAAGGTTTTTAAGCGATGCAAAGGAAAACTTCGTGCAATGCGGGGATCCGTATGGGCTGATGCTAACAGAGCTTTGGAATGCATTCCTAACTTTTGAAACGAATGAGGAAGAACAGTTTTATAGTGCTATTTCTTCCTTTCTAAAGGAAGTCCAGCTTGGAAACTATGAATTTATTTTTTTGCGAAAAACCCCGTTTAGCCCAAAAGATTTACAATCTATTATGCCATTACTTATAAAAGCGAAAGAGTTGAATGTACATTCTGCCTTTACATACAGAATTTTAAAGGAAATGGGATATGAAGAATTAGACTCACATCCTGGATATACCTTAAAAGTAGAAACACTTGGAATTTTTAAAGTGTGGCTAGGAGATAGATTGATTGACGAAAAAGACTGGCAACGTGGAAAGGCAAAGGAATTATTTCAATTTTTTCTTACCCATCGCGGGAAGTGGTGGAGTAAGGAGGAAATTTACCAAAAGATTTGGCCGGATGCAGACGATAAAAGCATGGACCAAGAATTTAAAGTACTATTAAATGCATTGAATCGGACCTTAGAACCCCATCGCAAGGCAAGGGCAAATCCATTTTTTATCCACCGCCACAACAATACTTACTGTTTAAATCCGAAAGCGGTTATCGATGTGGATTTCATTCAATTTGAGGAATGGATATATGCTGGATTGGATGAAAAGTATCCCAATAAGGCTAGGAATATATTAAAAAAAGGACTAGAGCTTTATAAAGGGGATTTTTTGTCTGAAAGACGTGATGTTTGGTCCACTACAGAACGGGAAAGGTTACTAACCGTTTTCTTACGAGGGGCTGAAAAAATGGCCCAATTATGTGTGCAAAACAATGATCCGAATGAAGCTATTATTTGGTGTGAGCGAATATTGAAAATGGATTCCACTTGGGAAGAGGCTTACCGGCTTGTTATGTATTGTTATTATCAGAAAAATAACCGGCCACAGGCGATAAAATGGTATAAAAAATGTGAAAGTATTCTAATGAACGAATTAGGGGTAGAGCCAATGGAACCGACAAAAAGGATATTTGAAATGATATTGATAGGTTCTGAAAGTTTTTCAATATAGGTGTACAGTCTGGAAATAATATTTACAAAGGTAAGTCCATTATCAGTAAAATTTTTAATGGGGCTTGAAGTGTGTATAGATCTTTAATTTAGTAGCTGAAAATTTCCACTATATGGTTTAATGGCAATAACAGTATTACAGCAAGGTGAGAAGTGGTAACCTCCAATAATTAAAAAGGGGTGCTACTGTTGATTACTTAAAAACGCACTAAGTTGATGAAAGGATTCAACTCTCTAATCGTTGCAGTAACGCAGTTAGATACACAAAAAAGGCACCCCGACCTTAACCAGATAAGGTAAGGTAGTGAAGTTACTCTTCTAATGCTTGCTGGTAGCTTGAAGGTAGATTACGTACATTAACTAATAAGGTGAACTAAATAATATCATTTTAATTTCTTTCAAAGAATGAAGAAACTGAAGATATAAACAAATATTCTTGATAAGAAAGACAAATCATAATACGTTTCGTAAAAAAATATATACTTACAAATATATTAAAACATACTCCCTCGTGATTCGATTCGGTACCTTTAGTAAATAAAGCCTATTTTATTTAATTTTATAAAAATTTTACCAATTCAGCCAATTTTATGTTAAAATTCAATTATAAATGATAAGGACGGTGATAGATATGTAAATATTAGCTTTGGATCCAATCCCCTTTACCTTCCAAATAAATATATACAAAAGCATTCTTATTTAACTACATAAAAATTCATCCTCTAAGAAAAGAATGATGTTGACTCAATTTTAGACTAAGGTATAAAAACCATTCAGTCAATTGTCGGAAGGTTGCAGTGTAACTGACTATTTTTTTGTAAAAAATCATATGTAAGTGGGGATTCATGAATTATTTAGTTTATGTCTGTGTAATTAGTAGCAATTTCTTTTAGGTACCTTTTTATTTCCTTTCTAATTTTGTTCATCTATTGCCTCTTATAAAATATCTTTTTCAACTTCTAGTCTCTACTAACTTTTCTTGTCATTTACTTTTCGTTCTAGTGAATTAATAGTTCTTATAAACCTATTAATGAAGACAAACTAATAAATATTACTTTATATGTTTAAAAAAAGAGGGAAGATTATAATATGAAAAGACTATTTTATTCAATTTGTGCATTGTTAGTTTTATTTATGCTGTCTTCGTCTTATAATGCTTTTGCCGATGAAAAGAATAACAAATTGAAGAAGGAGAAAGAAATTACAGATATAGATACTCTTTATGAAAGAGCACTTAATGGAATCACAGATAATGAAGAAATTGATGGACAATTAAATTCAACAGTTATACTTTCAGGAGATAAGGGGACTTTTTCTACAAATGATGTATTAAGTACTACACAAAAACTAACATCTGAACAAACAGATGAGAGCTTAGAAGAAAGTTTTGTCACTACATCTTTTGCAACACTAGATTTAAATAATGACGATAATATGTTCAACATTCAAGCTACTGGGGATAAAGGGGATGATAATTTCGACACTCCATCAAAAAGTGTAAAAGCTTATTCACGTATATATTATACTACTAGTACTAAAAATTCATTAACCCATTATGCAATAACTAAAGTTACTGGCGGTTGGACCAGTTATGATCCATATGTATTTTTTTAAAACACCAATGTTACAATTGCACAGCAAGGAAAAACCTTTTATACAGGATGTTCTAAAAATCTTTGCGGCGAACAGATGACAACGAAATCCGTAAGTGGTTCGACATTTTGATACTACGTCAAGAAAATAGACACAGATTTTTCTACCGCGCTTTCGCTTGGTTGCCTTCATAAAAAAGTTTAAATAAAGTGCGATTTAAACTTTTTTATGAAGGTAAAATCAAGCTGCAGATTTTCTATACATTCGCTCAAATTCATTCGGCGTATAGTATCCCAACGTTGAATGGATCCGCTTTGAATTGTAAAAGAACTCGATGTATTCGAACAATGATTTCTTCGCTTCTTCTCTAGTTTTATATTTTATTTGATACACTAGCTCACGTTTAAGAATACCGTGAAAGGACTCGATACAAGCGTTGTCATAACAGTTTCCTTTTCGGCTCATGCTACCAACCATATGGTATTTTTTTAATAGCTTTTGATATTCAGAAGAAGCATATTGAACACCTCTGTCTGAATGATGAATAACACCTTTTCCGGGTTTTTGACGCTTGTAAGCCATCTTTAATGCAGAGATAACCAATTCCTTTGTCATGGTTTTGCCCATTGCCCAACCTATTATTTTACGAGAATATAAATCCATTACACTTGCTAAATACAACCAGCCCTCATTGGTCGGGATATAAGTTATATCCGTTACCCACACTTGGTTTGGTTTACAAGGTTTAAATTGTCGATTTAAGACATTTTCACTTACTGGATGTGCATGTTTCGAATTGGTCGTAGCCTTGTATTTTTTGACTATACAAGACTTCCATTGGTTCTTTGTCATAATACGTGAGACCGTACGCACACTTACTTTTACGCCACGACTATTGAGCGTTTTAGCAATTTTAACACTGCCGTAACGTTGCTTGAATTCTAGGTGGGTCTGTAAAATCTTTTGTGATAATTTCTCGTGTTGTTTCTTCCTGTTACTTATCGGTTGTTTTAACCATTTGAAGTAACCACTTTTAGAAACTCCCAGAACGCTGCACATCTTCTCCACTCGGAATTGGGAGCGATTTTCATGAATGAATTCATATTTTACCGAGGGCTTTTTGCGAAGTAGTGCATCGCCTTTTTTAAAATTTCATTCTCCTCCTGTAGATCACGAATTTCTTTCTGAAGGGCCCTTAATTCAGCTGATTCTGAGGAAAAAGATTTTACAGCTTTAATCTCTGGTTGTTGGCCGTATTTCTTCAACCAGCTATATAAAGTATTTTCATTGACCCCCACTTCTCTAGCAACTTGAGCTACAGACTTATGGTTTTCATTGATATACTTAACTGTTTCAATTTTAAATGCCTCTTCGTATCGATTGCCGTTACCTCTTGCCATCCTGACACACCTCGTTATAGTTGATATTTTTATTATAACAATCTGTGTCTACTATTTAGTCTAGCATCATTTTCATATACATCACCAATGAATAGTTGGATTCCTATTGCTTACCATGCTGATTTATTCAATTTATTTACAAAACAAACAGCAACTCTGTATGACAGCAGTTCATCATGGAATTTTACTTTTGAAAATAGGTTGCCATAAAGATCATTTATTTTAAATAAGACTTTATTTAAAAAAGGGGGAATATTTAATATGAGAAAACTATTTTATTCAATTTGTGCATTGTTAATTTTATTTATATACTCTTCATCTTTTGATACTTTTGCCGTTGAAAAAAGTAATATTTTGAAGAAGGAGAAAGAAATTACAGATCTAGATACACTTTATGAAAAAGCACTTAATGGAATCACAGATAATAAAGAAATTGATGAACAATTAAAGTCAACAGCTATACTTTCAGGAGATAATGGGACCTTTTCAACAAACGATGTATTAATTACTACACAGGAATTAATATCTGAACAAACAGATAAGGGTTTAAAAGAAAGTTATGTTACTACAACCTTTGCTAGTGTAAACCTTGATGAGTTAAGAAAAGAATCTAATATTCAACCCTTTGCCGATAGGGGGAAAGAGGATTACGACCCAACTGGAAGTGTTAAGGCTTATTCACGTATATACTATGACATAACTACTAAAGATGGGCAAACACATTATGCAATAACTAAAGTTACTGGAGGTTGGACCAGTTATGACGCATTTATATCTTTTAAAAACACCAAAGTTAAAATTTCACAGACAGGAGCTACTAAGTACAGTGGGTGTAACGCAGGGTTCTGCGATGATCAAATAGAAACTAAAACTGTAAGTGGATCCACCTTCTCATATACATCTCCAATGACAAGTTGGAAACCAGTTGTTAATACTACTTATACTATGATAGGGGTAAAACAAACAGCAACACTTTATGACAATAGTTCATCATGGAATTTCACTTTTGACAATATATTATTTAGATAAGCCAATATATTTCTTGGGTTTAAATTCTTTAAACGGGGGCCGGGCCAACTATGAATCATCATTCTTTTGAAGTTAAAATGAAGAAGATTTTATTACCGATTGGATGTCTTATATTATTGTTTATACTTGGGGCATGTACGAGCGATAAAAGTTCAAGTCCGTCAGAATTTAAAAAGCAATATTTTGAAGGAAAAAGCAATAATTGGTATGTAAAAATGGAATACGAAACGGATAGTTTTATGCGTTACGTCATCTCTTATATTGGAGAAGGAAAAAAACCAGTAAATTTTAAATATGAAATATATCAACCTCAAAACTTCCCAACTTCCGGGGATGGCGAATTTAAAAACGAAGATGAATTTGAAATTAATGAAAATTGTGGTGGGCAATGTGGTTCACTACCTAAAAGTATTCCGATTCAAATTCAATGGGATGGGAAAAAAGAAAAAGTAGTAATTAAGAATAATAAATAGAATTTACCAATAAGAGCATTTGTCCACTGAAATGTTCATGTTTGGTATTGATCGCAATCACTTACACCTAATCGGGTTTTCTATCTGGAGCTTTTCTAAAGTATGAAAAAAGTCCAATTTCTCTATTTAATACTGGGAAATTGGACTTTTAAATTTTTATTGCCAAAATGGTGTATTTTTGGCATTTCAAACGCTGACACGTCCGGGGTGAGAGTATTTCTATCTATCGTAAGCAACTAGAGGTAAATTTGTATTTTAAATTCACTCATCCTTACGTCAGTGGCGAGATACCACTGCTTTTCTTAATTGTAACTACTGTGTAACTCTCTCCATATACGATGAAATCACGGAAAAAGCTTTATTTTGTAAAAAATACTGGGGGGAGAAATTTGAAAAGGTCAACAAAAAGATTTTCGGTACTAATTAGTATTGTAATAGCTGCTTTATTATTGACGACTGCCTGCAGCTCTAATAAAGCAAGCGGGGGAAAAGATGACAAAGGAACCATTAAGATTGGGGTTCTTGCATCTTTAACAGGCGCCTTAGAATCCTATGGGAAGCAAACGAAAAATGGTTTTGAAATGGGGCTTGATTATGCAACAGATGGAAAACGGGAAATTAATGGGAAGAAAATTAAAGTAGTTTATGAGGACACTGAAACAAAGCCTGAGGTTGCAGTAAAAAAAGCAACAAAGCTGTTAGAAGAAGATAATGTGGATTTTCTTGTCGGATCATCTAGCTCAGCAGATACGTTAGCTGTGCTGCCTTTAGCAGAAGAGTATAAAAAAATCATGATCGTAGAACCAGCTGTTGCAGACAGTATTACAGGAGCAGATTTCAATAAGTATATTTTCCGAACAGCAAGAAACTCCTCCCAAGATGCGGTAGCGGGCGCAGCTGCGATAGCAAAACCAGGCGTGAAAATTGCTACTCTTGCACCTGATTATGCTTTTGGGCGTGACGGTGTTGCTGCTTTTAAGGAAGCGGCTGAAAAACTTGGGGCGAAGGTTATTCGTGAAGAGTATGCAGATCCTGCAGCTACAGATTTCACCTCTAATATTCAAAAAATTATAAATGCAAAACCGGATTACTTATTTGTAGTATGGTCTGGTGCTAATTCACCTTGGAAGCAAATTGCCGATATGAAGGTTCAGGATAAAGGAATTAAGATTTCTACAGGTGCACCAGATATTGCAGCATTATCCACCATGGAACCGCTTGTAGGAATGGAAGGATTCTCCGTTTACTACTATGATCTACCGAATAATAAGATAAATGAATGGCTCGTTAGCGAGAATAAAAAACGATTTAACGGAGAAGTTCCTGATCTTTTCACACCTGGCGGAATGAGTGCAGCCATTTCCATTGTAGAAGCATTAAAGAAAACTGATGGAAACGCAGATAGCGACAAGCTAATCAAAACAATGGAAGGCATGAGTTTTGATACACCTAAAGGAAAAATGACCTTCCGTAAAGAGGATCATCAGGCACTCCAAAGCATGTACGCGATAAAACTAGAGAAAAAGGATAGAGTACCATATCCTGTTCCGGTACTAATCCGTGAGCTATCGCCTGACGAAACAGCGCCTCCCATCAGGGTTAAGAAATAAAAATAACAGGAACTTCGGAAAAAAGTTTCCGGAGTTCTTCTTTTAAAAGATTGGATCTAAAAAGTTCCAAAACGAGGTTATTTTGCGTGTCAATTCGTTAATTATGTCTGCTTCAGCGCCTATGGGCTAGCGGATTTCTTTGAGGACGGTGACAAAAGTGGCAAACATTTTAGAAACAAAGCAGCTAACCATTCAGTTTGGGGGGCACCTTGCAGTGAATGAGGTGGATTTCTGCGTTGCGGAAAAGGAATTTAAATCTATTATTGGACCGAATGGTGCAGGGAAAACAACTTTTTTTAATCTATTAAGCGGACAACTAACTCCAACAAAAGGAAGTATTCTTCTTAAAGGTGAGGATATCACCTCTATGCCCCCAGCGATGAGAACCAGAAAAGGGATTGGAAGATCCTTTCAGATTACGAATGTATTCCCTAATTTAACGGTTTTAGAGAATGTAAGATTAGCAGTTCAATCGCAAATGGCGATACGGTACCAAATGCTATTTCATTTTAACAAGTATAAAAAAGCAATAGAGAAATCTTATGAATTGCTCAGGCTAGTACTTTTGGAAGAAAAAGCAGATGCATTGGCAAAAAACTTAGCCCATGGTGAAAAGCGAAAGCTTGAAATCGCCATGCTGTTAGCACTTGAAACGGAAATTTTGCTGCTCGATGAACCAACTGCCGGAATGTCTCTGGAAGAGGTTCCCGCGATTTTGAAGGTAATTCGAAATATTAAGGAGGACGGGAAGAAAACCATCATTCTAATTGAGCACAAAATGGATATGATTCTCGATCTATCAGATTCGGTGACCGTTCTTTTTAATGGCACACTGCTCGCGGATGGTACTCCTAAGGAAATAATGGAAAATGAGACCGTTCAAACAGCATATTTAGGAGGTATGCACAATGGACACTCTGCTTAAAGTAGAAAATCTCCAAACTTATATTGGACAATATCATATTTTACAAGGGATTTCCTTTGAGGTGAAAAAAGGGGATGTAACGGTTTTATTGGGCAGAAATGGCGCCGGAAAAACGACAACATTACGCAGTATTATGGGGCTGAATCCTCCGTCACAAGGAAAAGTATGCTACAAGGGCAGTGAAATACAGGGATTGTCAACCTATAAAATTGCAAATCTAGGGATTGGTTATGTTCCTGAGGATCAGGGAATTTTCAAGGATTTAACCGTTGAAGAAAATATGAAAGTAGCGATGAAAAAACAGGATACAGAAACGTTGGAAAGACTGGAATGGATCCTTCAGCTATTTCCCGATTTAAAAAAGTTTTGGAAAAAGCCTGGCGGATTATTAAGCGGCGGACAAAAGCAGATGCTGTCTATTGCCAGGGCATATTTAAATAATAACCAACTGTTGCTAATAGATGAACCGAGTAAGGGTCTCGCACCGATTATGGTAGAAAAAGTAATGGAATCGATTTTAGAAATGAAAAAGCAAACCACGATTGTATTAGTGGAACAAAATTTTATGATGGCAAGTACACTTGGAAATCGTTTTTTTATTATCGATGATGGCAGGACCGTATATTCGGGAGGGATGTCAGCATTAAAAGAGGATGAGAAGTTAAAAAGAAAATACTTGGGAATTGCATAAACAGGAGGTGAGTCCTTTCATGGCATTGTTTTTGAATTTAATGATTAATGGTCTTGCAACCGGTATGCTCGTGTTTTTACTGGCAGCAGGGTTGACATTGATCTTTGGTTTAATGGACGTATTGAATTTTGCTCATGGCGGTTTCTTTGCCTGGGGCGCTTTCAGTGCCGTTTGGTTTTATTCCTTGTCCGGCAGCTTTTTCGTGGCAACTTTAGGCGCACTTGCAACAGGCGTTATATTGGGAATCATTACGGAAAAAGTCATTATTAAACCTGTTTATGGAAACCATATTCAGCAAATTTTAATAACATTAGGATTTATGCTGGTTCTTACAGAATTCATTAAAGTGGTTTGGGGGCCGAATCAAATGGCTGCAAAAACCCCGCAAGTTTTAACCGGAAGCTGGGAACTGGGGAATGTCATCCTTATTAAATATCGGGTTTTTATTATTATTGTTGCTTTAATTGTGTTTACCTTGGTTCAAGTTGTATTAAAGAAAACAAAAATAGGATTAATCGTTCGTGCGGGAGTTATGGATAAAGAAATGGTGCAGGCACTCGGCATCAATATAAAAAAAGTATTTATGTTTGTATTTATCGTGGGGTCAGCAATGGCTGCTCTTGGTGGTGCTTTAATGGCTCCTTATTCTGGAGTTGTTTATGCAGAAATGGGGATGGAATATGCAATTTTAGCATTTAATGTCGTTGTTATTGGCGGAATGGGAAGTTTTTCAGGTTCATTGTTCGCGGCAATATTAGTCGGCTTATCCGGTTCATTCATGGCATATTTTGTTCCGGATCTTTCTCTTGCCGTTAATATGCTATTGATGGCCATTGTCCTAATCTTTAGACCACAAGGCTTGTTCGTATCTAGGGGGTGAAAAGGATTGAAAAGATTAGGAAGTATTTCACAAATATCCCTCATCATTATCTCTGTTTGTTTAATGGTAATTCCATTTGTTTATGAATCAAGAAGTACGCTGATTTTATTAACACAAATCTTTATTTTTGCTATTTTTGCGATGAGCTATGACATATTGCTTGGATTTACTGGGATTGTTTCATTTGGTCATGCTATGTTTTTCGGAATTGGAGCCTATACAACCGGGATTTTACTCCAGCGAAATGAACCGACAATGGGGCTTTTTCTCCTATCTATAGTCGTTGGAATAGTAATTTCTGCAGTGGTAAGTTATATCGTCGGGCTAATGACACTACGGCTAAAAAGTCATTTTTATGCGATGCTAACCTTGGCTTTTGCCAGTCTTTTTCAGGTTGCTTCCGAAAAATGGCGCACCCTTACATTTGGGAATGATGGATTTACTTTCAGAATTCCGGAAGTACTGATTGACCGAACAACATTTTATCTCATTTGTCTTGTCCTAATGATCATCATTTATTGTGTGCTCCAGCGTTTTACGCATTCTCCAATGGGAAGTGTTTTACTTGCTATCAGGGAAAATGAGCAGCGTGCAGAATCTCTGGGCTATAAAGTGCTTCATTATAAGATAATGGCAAGTATTATTTCAGGCGTTACGGCATGTCTTGCCGGTTCTTTATATACCACATCCTTACGTTTTGTGAATACGAGTGTATTTACAATGGATACTACGTTAGATGCATTATTAATGACCATTATCGGCGGCGTTGGTACATTGCTCGGACCTGTAATCGGTGCGGGATTAATTGAAATTGCCCATCATTGGTTAAGCGGTTTGGCAGAAAAGTACCCAATATTCGAAAGATGGATTATCTTCTTTGGGATTATTTATATATTAGCAGTTATGTTTTTTCCAAAAGGGATTGTTGGGTCCATTCAAGGATGGAAGGCTGAAAAGCGTGTTAAAAGGGGAGCCAATGTGAAACAAGAGAAGAAAATAGCAGGGTAATGCGAGGTGGTAAGAATGAAAATCGGAATATTGAGCACAGGGATTTATATTCCAGAACAGTTTATAACAGGAGAAGAGATTGCAAAACGTGCAGGAATCCCACCAGAAGTGGTAGAAATGAAAATGGGAATCAAAAGGAAGCCTATCCCTGGAGACGAGGATCATACATGTCAAATGGGCATTCTTGCTGCTAAGCAGGCAATTGATAGGGCAGGCATTGATCCTAAAGATATTGATCTCATTATCTATATTGGGGAGGAGCATAAAGAATATCCGTTATGGACTGCTGCAATTAAAATGCAGGAGGAAATAGGAGCTTACCATGCTTGGGCTTTTGATGTGGCTCTGCGCTGCGGAACAACAATCATGGCCATGAAAGTAGCGAAAAGCATGATGATGGCGGATCCTGCTATTCAAACCGTGCTTTTAGCTGGAGGTTATCGTAACGGAGACTTTATCGATTACGGAAATGAGCGTACAAGGTTTATGTTTAATTTAGGTGCCGGCGGCGGGGCAATGCTTTTACAGAAAGGATTAAAGAGAAATATTTTATTAGAATCAGAGATTATGACAGATGGATCTTTTTCGGAAGATGTAGTCGTAACAGCGGGGGGCACAAAGCAGCCAATCACATATGAAGTTTTAGAAAAGGGCCTATACAGGCTTGATGTTCTCGATCCGGAAGGAATGAAACGCAGACTGGAACAAAAATCGATGGATAATTTTTTGAAGGTAGTTCGCGGGAGTCTTTATAAAAGCGGATATACGGAAAAAGATATTAATTATGTCGCTATGCTCCATATGAAGAGATCTGCACATCAATATGTGCTAAAGGAACTTGGATTATCGGAGGACCAGTCTATTTATCTTGAAAATTATGGACATATTGGGCAGATCGATCAAATATTATCTTTAGAGCTGGCAGAAAAGGAAGGAAAACTTCACGGTGGGGATATTGTTGTTTTAGTAAGTGCAGGAATTGGATATGCATGGGGAGCAACTGTTATTAAGTGGGGAAACAGTTTAAATAAGGGGGAATAAGAGATGACTGTTGTGATGAAAAAGGTTGAATTGCCAAATGGAGAAACATTGAGTTACCGGGAACGCTCAGGCGGTGAAGAACTAGTATTACTCATTCATGGGAATATGACCTCCTCGAAGCATTGGGATGTTTTAATCGAGAAAATGGCCCCTTCATATAAGCTTATTGCCGTGGATCTAAGGGGATTTGGAGATTCGACCTATCATAAGCGTATAAAGGGGATTAAAGACTTTTCCGATGATGTGAAGCTGTTTGTCGATGCTTTAGGGCTCCGCGATATTACTATTATAGGATGGTCAACAGGTGGGGCTGTTGGGATGCAATATGCTGCGGACTATCCTGATGATTGTGGGAAGCTTATCTTGTTAGCATCAGCTTCTACACGGGGGTATCCTTTTTTCGGAAAAAAGGAAGATGGAAGCCCGGATTTTGAAAGACGGTTGGTCAACATAGAGGACGTCGAACGAGATCCCGCAACAATTGCTGTTCAAGCTGCATATGACAATAATGATCGTGAATTTTTAAAAGCACTTTGGAATGCTTTGATTTATACACATAATCAACCAGATGCATCCTTGTATGAAGAATATGTCGATGATATGAGAACCCAAAGAAACTTAGCAGATGTGTATCAAGCCCTGAATACATTTAATATAAGTCCTGTTCACAATGGTTTAATCGAGGGTACCAATAAGGCTGCAGCCATTCAAATTCCTGTTCTTATTTTACGAGGGGAAAGGGGTTATGTGGTAAGTGATGAAATGACAAAAGAAATTATTCAGGACATAGGGGATAATGGAAGATTTGTCGAATTAAAGGATTGTGGACATTCTCCATTAATCGATAACTTAGATTTATTAGTGGATAAAGTGGAACAGTTTTTACAGGAGTAGGAGGAAATGAATATGCGTTTAAATGAAAAAGTAGCTATCATTACCGGCGCTGCAGGAGGAATTGGTTTTGCCGCAGCGCAAAAATTTGCAAAAGAAGGGGCAAAGGTTGTCATTGCGGATTTTAATGAGGAAGAAGGAAATGCAAGAGAAGAGGAATTAAAGGCTCATGGACTTGAAGGAAAATTTATTCAAGTAGATGTATCAAATCGCGAGAGTGTCAATCAAATGGTATCGGAAGTGCTGGAGACATACGGTAAAATTGATGTTTTAATCAATAACGCGGGTATTACAAGGGACTCTATGCTGGTAAAAATGAAACAAGAGGACTTTCAAAAAGTACTGGATGTTAATTTAACTGGTGTATTCAATTGCACGCAAGCAGTCGTTCCAACTATGATTGAACAAGGAAAAGGGAAAATTATCAGCACATCTTCTGTAAGCGGGGTATACGGGAACATTGGGCAAACTAATTATGCCGCAGCGAAAGCCGCTATTATTGGGATGACAAAGTCATGGGCGAAGGAGCTTGGGCGCAAGGGAATCAATGTGAATGCAGTCGCACCGGGATTTACGGAGACCAATATGGTTGCAACTGTTCCGGAAAAGGTGATTGATTCCATGAAAGCAATGATTCCTTTACAACGTTTAGGGAAACCGGAAGATATCGCAAATGCTTATCTATATTTAGCATCGGATGAATCCGACTATGTTCATGGTACTGTTCTTCATGTGGATGGCGGGATTATGATGTGAAAATGAGGACCAATCTTAAATGATTGGTCCTTAAATATCCTTTTTTACTTTTTATATGGAAGTAGATTTATTAACTTGAGAGCATACCGGACACCTGTTCCGTTATATGTGACAAAACGGGCTAATTCCCTATGTTTGCGGACAGAGGATCCGTTATTTAGCAAAAAAGTAGTTTTTTCCTTGTGTTTTTACATGAATAACGGAACCAGTGTCCCCTTAATCCTTAAAAGTAGGGCATTTAATCAAAATTACGGATTCTGAGTCCGCTTAAAATATTGTAGTTCCATTTTTATAATGTTTTTCTAAAAATTCCTTCAAGATTCCTTTATGACTTCCGATCATTTGAGCTGGTAATTCCTCAGGTTTAAAATATTGAAGCTGTAGGGATTCATTTTGATCCATGGTTATATTTCCTTCCACCTTATTTGTGTAATAAGCAACTGTTACAACATAAAACTCATCACCATTTTCAGCGACGGCAAAGTGGTTTGCACCGGAATATACATTAATCAGGTTTAAATCATGGACTTTTAAGCCTGTCTCTTCCAAAACTTCTCTGCAAGCGGTCTCTTCGACGGACTCTGCCAGCTCCATTAAACCACCGGGAAGTCCCCATACCCCATTCGGATATGTACGCTGCTGCATTAGAATTCTTTTTTGTTCATCTAAAATTATTACCACTGCACCAACAAAAATAAGCGGCCGATGCCCAACAATAGCTCGTAAATCTTCAATATAACCCATTTTATTACTCCTTATTTTCGACTATTTATGATTAGTATCTCATGTTGTAACTACTTTGTAACTCTTCTTTTTACAATAAAAAGAAAGAGAGAAGGGAGAGTCAGCGGTGGAATTGGATTGGATTTCAAGTCGGACACGATTAACGCCTAATAAAATGGCATTAATGGATGTTACTAATGATACATCTTTAACATATAGCGAATTAAATGAAAGAGCAAACAAATGGTCAACCTTTTTTGCGGAAAAAGGGATTGAAAAAGGTGACAGGGTTACATTGCTTGCTTCTAATCAAAAAGAAGTTTTTGAGATTATGTTTGCGTGCGGCAAGCTAGGAGCGATTTTTGTTCCTCTTAACTGGAGATTATCAGTAGATGAATTAAATTATATTCTTGAAGATTGCAATCCTAAACTTCTTCTTTATAACGAAAAATTTTCAGAAACTGTTTCACATTTAAAAAATGTAAAGAACAACTTTGCATTGAGGGATATTATACAATCAGATATAAGAATAAGTCAGCCATTTGACATTTTGCTTACAGAAACAGATCCATGGCTGATGATTTATACAGGGGGAACAACAGGTAAACCAAAAGGGGTTATTTTATCCCACCAATCGATTATTTGGAATGCGATTAACACAATTATCAGCTGGGGATTAACGAGTGAAGAGGTTACCCTTAACTATCTCCCGTTGTTCCATACTGGAGGAATAAATGCCTTATCTGTTCCAATTTTAATGAATGGTGGAACGGTAGTGATCGGCGATCAGTTCCATGCTGAGGAGGCTGTTCATTACTTAAATAAATATAAGTGTACGATAGCATTGTTTGTTCCGACCATGTACCATATGATGGTCGGAACGAAAGGATTCCAAGCATCAACGTTCCCAAGTATGAAGGTCTTTCTTTCCGGAGCAGCCCCATGTCCTTTATCCATCTATGAAAAATTTTTTGCGAAAGGACTGCCATTTAAAGAAGGTTATGGTTTAACAGAAGCAGGACCGAATAATTTTTTCATTTCTCCTAATGATGCAATATGGAAAAAAGGTTCTGTAGGAAAACCGATGGCGTTTAATCAAATTAAGCTTATAAAGATAGATGGAACGGAAGCAGGTACTGACGAGGTTGGCGAAATTCTTATTAGTGGGAAACATGCTTTCAAGGAATATTGGAATAATCCAATAGAAACAGCGGAAGCCTGGAAGGATAGCTGGCTTTATTCAGGCGATTTAGGAAAAAAAGATAGGGATGGTTATTATTATATTGTCGGCCGTAAAAAGGATATGATTATCACTGGCGGAGAAAATGTGTATCCGCTTGAAATTGAGCACTGGTTATGTGAGCACCCTGATGTGGATGAGGCAAGTGTCGTGGGACTATCAGATGAAAAATGGGGTGAGCGAGTGATTGCATTTATTGTCTTGAAAACTGACCGAATTGGAAAGGAAGAAGAGCTGAAAATTCATTGCTCTCAAAAATTAGCAAAATACAAAATCCCGAAGGAGTTTGTATTTTTGCAGGAATTGCCAAAAACGCATGTCGGGAAAATTGACAAAAAGTATTTAAAGGAACAATACGAACACAATTGGAAGAACGCTTAGTATTAGGCGTTCTTTTTAAAACGTAAGAAAAAATGAAACATTTTCGCCACAAAAACAGTTAACAATATTAGCAATTCCAATCCTCAATATTTTAAAATTATATTATGACCAAGAAAATGGAGGAAAATATATGAACAACCATGAAATTGATTACAAAATTTATGGCGATGATATGCAATTTGTCGAAGTGGAGCTTGATCCCGGGGAAACAGTAGTAGCAGAAGCGGGAAGTTTAATGATGATGGAAGATAATATTCATATGGAAACAATCTTTGGTGACGGCTCCAATAGTTCTTCCGGTTTAATGGGCAAGCTTTTTAGTGCGGGAAAAAGAATGCTGACGGGTGAGAGCTTGTTCATGACAACCTTTACGAACGAAGGATATGGTAAAAACCATGTTTCCTTTGCTGCTCCGTATCCGGGAAAAATCATTCCAATGGATTTAAGTGAATTAGGCGGAAAAATTGTGTGTCAAAAAGATGCTTTTTTAGCGGCAGCTAAAGGAGTATCGGTCGGCATTGAATTTCAAAGAAAGATTGGAACAGGCTTCTTCGGCGGTGAAGGCTTCATCATGCAAAAGCTGGAAGGAGATGGCTTGGCATTTATTCATGCTGGAGGGACGATACATAAAAAAGACTTAGCACCTGGTCAATCGCTGCGTGTTGATACAGGCTGCTTAGTAGCAATGACAAAGGATGTTGATTACAGCATTGAATTTGTGAAGGGAGTAAAAACCGCATTATTCGGAGGCGAAGGACTATTTTTCGCTACCTTAAGAGGACCGGGCACAGTTTGGGTACAATCCCTTCCATTTAGCCGTCTTGCTAGCAGAGTATTTGCAGCAATGCCGCAAGTTGGCGGTTCGAAGGATGAAGGCAGCGTAGCGAAAGGATTATTTAATTTATTTGATGGTGATTGATGAGTAGGGCGATAATAGCCCTATTTTTTTTATGTTTAGGAAATAGAACTTTTGTTCCATTGTATTGCTTCAGATAGTAATAATTGATTTTTCTCTGTCTTTATCCAGTTAGCATAAATACTTCTAGTAATAATTTTTCCATATTTGTTCAAAATACCTCTAAAAGGAGGTTATTTACTTGAATCATGCTAAAGCATTTATCTTAAAATTTATTGCTACATTTGTTGTTTTGTATATTATTCTTGGTGTAGTATACAACATGGCGTTAAGAGATGTTTTCTTTATCTCATTAGTTTTAGGTGTAGTTGCATATATCTTAGGTGATTTGTTTATTTTACCTAGAACAAACAACACAATGGCCACCATATCTGATTTTGTCTTATCTTTAATTGTGATTTGGGTATTAGGTAAGGCTTTAGGATATGACCGAAATTTATTATTAATCTCTTTCATTAGTTCTGTGGTCGTCACTGTATTTGAATTTTTCTTCCATATCTATGTTGCCAAGTTATTTGATACCGGTAGAGAGCGAAGAGATGAAATAAACACAAATCAACGTAATTTGAAATATCAAACAGAGACATCAGAAGAAATTTACCCAGTTAGTCCAAATCAGGATAATGATACAGATAAAGACAGATAAGTAATCCTTCTAATACCCAATTTTATTGGGTATTTTTTATGGAAGTGAAATCGAAGGATTGTCTGAAGAAATTTTAAGCATGGATCCATGTCTTATGATGTTCTGTCCTATTAGAGTCTTGCTGCATCATTTCACAGTGGATAAGGGTATTACTATTTTTGTCAAAGACGACGAAATCTGTACGTTAACGCAGCGTCGTCACGCAAAAAACATCCGATAAAAAATTCCGTAACTCTGGAATAATTCCGGGAATACGGAATAATTGTTCTGTCAAATTTCCGAGTTTTCGGAATCTTTAACGATCCTTTTACCTAATATAATAATTATTCTCATATTTCACCCTGAATTTTACGATTGGCATAAAAATTGCATATTAATTATGAGCTGGGAGTTAAGCAGTGGAGGTGAATGTATCACTGAAATGTAATCGCTTTCTGAAGAGCTGTTAATCACGAATCTTAGGGAAAATTTAACTTAAAAAGGGGATATCTGATGGAAATAATTATTATTCTTTTAGCACTCGGCCTTTTAATGTTTGTTGCGTACCGAGGCTTTTCGGTCATTTTATTTGCTCCGATTTGTGCGTTGTTTGCTGTCTTATTAACGGATCCTAGTCATGTTTTACCGTTCTTTTCTAATGTCTTTATGGAAAAAATGGTTGGGTTTATCAAAAATTATTTTCCTGTCTTTTTACTTGGCGCCATTTTTGGAAAGGTGGTCGAAATGTCCGGACTTGCCGAATCCATTGCAAAAACAATCGTCAAGATCGTTGGAGCAAAAAGAGCTATTTTTGCTATCGTCCTTTTAGGAGCCATTTTAACCTTTAGCGGAGTAAGCTTATTTGTTGCTGTTTTTGCCATCTATCCATTTGCAGCCCATTTATTTCGCGAAGCCAATATTCCGAAGCGCTTAATTCCAGGTACGATCGCACTCGGCTCTTTTGCCTTTACGATGGATGCTTTACCAGGGACACCGCAAATTCAGAATGTTATTCCAACCTCTTTCTTTAAAACCGATATTTATGCGGCGCCAACCCTAGGGATTATTGGATCTATTTTTGTCATAATATTAGGTCTTTTATATTTGGAATCTCGAAGAAAGAAAGCAGAAAAAGCTGGGGAAGGCTATTTAGGTTTTAAGAATGAAGAATTAGCTGCTGCGAAGGAATCTGGTTCTCCTTTAGCATATGAACCTAATTCGATGCCTGATTTACAATCAAACACATCTGTTGCCCGTCAAATACTGGCCTTTGTTCCATTAGTACTAGTAGGAGTTATGAATAAAGTATTTACCATTTTCATTCCAAAATGGTATCCTAATGGTTTTGATTTTTCCGCTATCGGTTTGAAGGCGTTTGGAACGGTTGATGTATCTGCGGTTGCGGCCATTTGGGCGGTAGAAATGGCATTGATCGTTGGGATTATTTCAACCATTCTTTACGATTGGAATAAAGTGAAGACTAATTTTAAAGAAGGACTTAATACCAGCATTGGCGGGGCATTATTAGCAACCATGAACACTGGTGCAGAGTATGGATTTGGCGGAATCATCGCTGCCTTACCGGGATTTACTTTAATCAGCAACGGAATATCACATACTTTTACAAATCCATTAGTGAATGGTGCCGTTACTACGACTACATTAGCAGGTATTACAGGATCCGCTTCCGGAGGGATGGGAATTGCGCTAAGTGCGATGGCAGATAAATATAACGCAGCAATCGCCCATTTTAATATCCCGCCAGAAGTAATGCACCGTGTCATCGCAATGGCATCAGGCGGTATGGATACGCTCCCTCATAACGGAGCAGTTATAACTTTACTAGCCGTAACAGGATTAACACATAAACAATCGTATCGAGATATTTTTGCTATCACGATTATCAAAACACTTGCAGTATTTTTTATTATCGCACTTTATAGTATAACTGGTCTTGTCTAATAGAAAATTTCAAATAAATTAATCATCTTAAGGAGGAGCTACAGTGGAAAATAATTTATCTGGAAGAGTCGCTTTTATAACTGGTTCAGCTAGTGGAATTGGTTTAGAAATTGCGGAAACCTTTGCACGTGAAGGTGCTAAGATTGTTATTTCAGATTTAAATGAAGAAAAGAGCGATACAGCAGTTCAAAAACTTAAAGATCAAGGATACTACGCCACCTCTTTTCCATGCGATGTAACAAATGAAGAGAAATTAACCGATGCACTTGACCAAACGATAAAGGAATTTGGCAGACTAGACATTCTTGTCAATAATGCCGGCTTACAGCATGTTTCACCGTTAGAAGAGTTTCCTACAGAGAAATTTGAATTAATGATTAAAATAATGTTAACTGCCCCTTTTACAGCTATTAAACATGTATTTCCGATTATGAAAAAGCAAAAATTTGGGCGGATTCTTAATATGGCCTCAATAAATGGATTAATTGGATTCAG
This sequence comes from Margalitia sp. FSL K6-0131, assembly GCF_038008735.1. Lineage (NCBI taxonomy): Bacteria > Bacillati > Bacillota > Bacilli > Caryophanales > Bacillaceae > Heyndrickxia > Margalitia sp. FSL K6-0131. The sequence goes on along the minus strand of NZ_JBBOZS010000001.1, from coordinate 3,850,553 downwards.
CGGTAAAGCAGCATATAATAGTGCGAAGCATGGGGTGATTGGTCTTACGAAGGTAGCAGCGTTGGAGGGAGCGGAATACGGAATTACTGTTAATGCCTTATGTCCCGGTTATGTTGATACCCCGTTGGTTCGCAATCAGCTGCAAGATTTAGCCAATACGAGAAATGTCCCTTTTGAAAGGGTAATTGAAGAAGTAATCTTTCCGCTAGTCCCGCAAAAAAGACTGTTAGACGTTTCTGAAATTGCGGATTATGCAGCCTTTTTGGTAAGTGAGAAAGCAAGAGGGGTGACAGGTCAAGCGGTTGTACTAGATGGTGGCTATACGGTACAGTGAAAATTTGAAAAATAAAAAAATTCTCCCCTCCTTTGCTATAATAGTTAATATAAAATCTTGAACGGATGGGGAGAAATACGATGAATTTAGGAATCGGCAGACTTCCATTTAAGTGGCTGGATGAAATCGTCAATCTTGCAGCTGAAAGAATTGTCGTTGTTGATCGCGACGGTATTATTCGTTATATTAATCCAGCTTATTGTGAATTTCTTGGAACAACAATTGAGAAAGCAACGGATCAACCGGTACAGGATATTATCGAAAACTCACGAATGCATATTGTAGCGAAAACTGGTCAGGCTGAATTAGCCGCAATTCAGCCTATCAATAACAGTGAAATGATTGCAAATCGCTATCCTTTGTATATAGAGGAAGAATTAGTTGGCGCCGTAGGAACTGTAATGTTTAAAAATCCTCAAGAGTGGTGGGAGTATTCGAAGAAAATCCAGCCAATCCTCGATGAACTAAACTATTATAAAAACAATTTTGAAAAAGGGTTAACTAGTAAATATACATTCTCTGATTTAATTGGGACAAGCCCCGAATTTATAAAATCTAAAAAGCTAGCTGAAAAAATATCGGTCAATCATTCAGCTGTATTATTAATAGGAGAATCGGGAACCGGCAAAGAATTATTTGCCCATGCCATACACCAAAATAGTCCAAGGCAGCATTTCCCATTAGTCCGTATTAATTGCGCTTCCATACCTGAACATCTGCTGGAATCAGAATTATTTGGATATGAGGAAGGCGCTTTTACGGGAGCGAAAAGAGGAGGAAAAAAGGGGAAATTTGAATTAGCAAACTATGGAACTATCTTTTTGGACGAAATAGGTGATATGCCATTAGCTATGCAAAGCAAACTGCTTCGGGTTTTACAAGAAAAAGAAATCGAACGGGTAGGCGGGCAAACACCGATATTTATTGATGTAAGAATTATCGCTGCAACTCACCGAAATTTAGAGAAAATGGTAGAAGAGGGTAAATTCCGTCAAGATTTATACTATCGGCTAAATGTGATAAGAATTGAGATTCCGCCTTTAAAAAATCGAAAGGATGATATACCCGCAATCGCAACAAATCTCCTAAGAAAACTAGAAAATAGATTCCATCGGCAAGGGGTGGAAATGTCTTTCGAAGTTTTAAACAAACTTATGAACCATAAATGGCCGGGAAATATACGCGAATTAGAAAATGTGCTGGAACGTGCCATTAATGTTTTAGAGGGTACCAACAAAATAGAAATGAAACATCTCCCATTATATTTACAAGACGATCAAATCTATATGAATGGATATCAGGTTTTACATAATGAAAATAGTCAAAATAATATAGATGGAATCGAAACTGTTCGTCCATTAAAAGAAACACTAGCCTTTGTGGAAAAACAAGCTATTTTAAAAGCCTTGAAAATTACAAACGGAAATAAGCAAAAAGCAGCAAAGCTATTAGGAATCGGAAAAACAAAATTATATGATAAATGTAAATGGTATCAAATTAAGTAGCATGAAAGGTTGTGCTACTTTTTCTTTTTGAAAAAACATTGAATAGGTTAAAGCGATCCTCTTTTTAGCAGCAAAGCAGGTAAATCGATACTTCATGATCGTTCTGTTATTATTGTGGTTTTAAAGGAAAAATAGTAATCTATTAATAAGAATATATGTTCTGATACGTATTATATCCAGTATTTTTCTCAAATATTGGCGGATGATTATATTATAATAGATACATATCTAGGAACGGTTTGTTTTGAGAGGAGATGAGTAAATATGTCTGTTCGTTTTGTGATTGGGCGTACTGGTACGGGAAAGTCGAAGCTTTTTATGGATGAAATAACGGAAAATCTTAAAGAATCCCCTAGTGGAAATCCGCTTATTTATATTGTTCCGGATCAGATGACATTCTTATCGGAATATCGTCTCATTAATACCCCGGGATTAAAGGGGATGATTCGAGCTCAAGTATTTAGTTTAACGAGGTTGGCTTGGCGAATTTTACAAGAAACTGGCGGTATCAGCAGAACGCATATTTCTAGTGCCGGCCTCAATATGCTTATTCGCAAAATAGTGGAGGATAAGAAGGACCACTTGAAGCTTTTTGGACGAGCAGCAGATAAGACAGGTTTCATTGAACATGTAGAAACGATGTTAACGGAATTCAAACGATATTGTATTAAGCCGGAAGAACTTGCAATAGAAAATCAGGAAGCACCTAATTCATTGAAGGATAAATTACATGATTTAGAGTTGATATATCACCATTTTGAAGAAGCATTACAGGGAAAGTATCTAGATACGGAAGACTATATGAGGCTATTAGCGGAATCTATTGAAAAATCTACTTATCTGCAAGATGCAGAAATATATATTGATGGTTTTCACAGCTTCACCCCGCAAGAATATATGGTGATTGGCCAATTGATGAGGGTCTGTAAACGGGTTTCTATTGCTTTAACACTTGACCAGTCATTTCGCACGGAGGAACCGGATGAATTACATTTATTCCGTATGTCTGGAGAGGCATATCATACACTCTATAAAATGGCGCTGGATGTGCAGGCAGGGGTAGAGGATGATGTTCTTCTTACTTATCCACATCGCTATGAAAATAGGAGTATCCAGTACTTAGAATCTGTATTTGAGAAAAGGCCAGCAAGACCATTCTTAGAGGATACAAAGATGCGTATTTTCCATTCTGCTAACCGCCGGGCGGAAATAGAGGGGATTGCACGAGAAATCCGCAGGCTAGTAAGGACAAAAGGCTATCGCTATATGGATTTTGCTATTCTAGTTCGGAACGGACAAGATTACCAGGATGTGATGGAGACGGTTTTCTATGACTATGAAATTCCTTATTTCATTGATCAAAAGAGACCAATGTTTCACCATCCTTTAATAGAATTGATTCGTTCAACTATAGAAACTATTAATAGTAATTGGCGCTATGAGTCCGTGTTTCGCGCAGTAAAAACCGATTTGCTGTTCCCATTAGAAAGTAATCATCATGACCTCCGAGAAAAAATGGACCGTCTTGAAAACTATGTAATTGCTTATGGGATAAAAGGTAATAAGTGGGTAAGCAAGGAAAGATGGGTATACAGAAGAATCAGGGGGCTTGAATTAGAAAATGTTCCCCAAACAGATGCGGAAAAACAGATGGAACATGAGCTAAATGAATTGCGTTTATTTATTTCAGCACCTATAAATCGATTATCCAGACGGTTAAAAAATGCGAAAAATGGACAAGAGCTCTGTGAAGCCCTATTTCTCTACTTAGAAGAGCTTGATATCCCTGCTAAACTAGAAAAACTCTGTGTCCTAGCGGAAGAAAAAGGCGATCTCGTATCAGCCAGAGAGCATGATCAAGCTTGGAACGCCGTTATCGATTTAATTGATCAATTTGTTGATATATTCGGAGAGGAAAGCATTTCCCTAAAGGAATTTGCTCTCATAATGGATGCCGGATTAGAGGCTATGAGGTTTTCACTCGTTCCTCCTGCAATTGATCAAGTTCTTGTTGCGAACCTTGAATTATCTCGGCTTTCAGATATAAAAGCAGCATTTGTTATTGGTCTTAATGATGGGGTAATGCCGGCAAGAATGAGTGAAGAAGGAATATTAGCTGACTCAGATCGTGAAGCCTTGCTTCAAAATGGAATTAAGATAGCACCTAGCAGCAAAACAAGGCTTCTTGATGAGGAGTTTATTGCCTATAAAGCATTTACGACACCTTCCAATTATTTGTACTTGTCCTATCCCTTAGCTAATGAAGAAGGTAAAGCATTATTGCCATCACCATATTTGAAAAGAATGAAGGAGCTCTTTCCGAATGCACAGGAAACGGTAGTTGTGAATGATCCATCTGAAATAAATTTCTCAGAACAGCTAGAATATGTCTCTCATCCAAATACAGCTATTGCCTTTTTAACTTCACAGCTGCAGCAAAAGAAACGCGGGTACTCTGTACCAGATTTTTGGTGGGATGTTTATAACTACTATATAAAGAGTGCAAAGTGGAAACAGCCAACGGTCCATATCTTATCGAGCCTTTTTTATCAAAATAAAGCTAAGCAGATAACGGAAAAGACAACTAAGGAACTTTATGGTGATAAAATTTTAGCAAGCGTATCAAGGATGGAGCTTTTCCATGGATGTCCGTTCTCACACTTTGCTACACATGGACTGAAACTGAGAGAAAGACAAATATATAAATTGGAAGCACCTGATATCGGTGATTTATTTCACGGTGCATTAAAATGGATATCCGATGAGATTAGGAAGCACGGATTATCATGGTCTTCTTTAACAAAGGATCAATGTAATGCTTTAGCTAAAGAGGCGGTTGCATATTTGGCTCCTAAGCTCCAGCATCAAATCCTTCTTAGCTCTAACCGCCATCATTATATTAAACGAAAGCTTGAGCAAGTAATTGGACGTGCTTCCCTTGTGTTAAGCCAGCAATCGAAGCAAAGCGGCTTTGTACCTATTGGGATGGAGCTTGATTTCGGCGCTAAGTCTGAATTGCCTCCTCTAACCTTTACGCTGAGGAATGGAACAAAAATGGAATTGCAGGGGCGTATTGATCGTGTTGATAAAGCAGAGGATGACAATGGGGTTTATTTAAGAGTAATTGATTATAAGTCAAGCGCTCGAACTCTGGACCTGACAGAAGTGTATTATGGACTGGCATTACAAATGCTTACCTATTTAGATATTGTAGTGACAAACTCCAAAACTTTAGTAGGTACAGATGGTGTACCTGCCGGAGTATTGTATTTCCATCTCCATAATCCGATTGTTAAGAGCAATAAAATTTTAACACTGGAGGAAATAGAAGAAGAGATTTTCAAGAGCTTTAAAATGAAGGGTTTAATGCTAGACGATGCAAACGTGGTTAAATTAATGGATCAATCATTGGAAAGCGGCACCTCAAAAATTGTATCTGCAGAGTTAAAAAAGGATGGAACATTATCAGCTCGATCACAGGTTGCTGGAAAAGAGGATTTTAAAATCCTTCACAACTATGTTCGAAATCTTTATGAAAAATCAGGGAATGCCATTTCTTCCGGTGTTGTGGATATAAATCCATATCAATTGAAAAAACGAACACCTTGTGAATTTTGTTCGTATAAATCCGTTTGCCAATTTGATCAATCTTTAGACGATAACCAATACAGAATTTTAACACCAGAAAAGCCTAATGATTTGCTGAATTTAATTCGAGAGGAGGTTTTGAGTGGTGAAAACAATTATTCCAATTAAGCCTGTAGATTCCACTTGGACGGATGATCAATGGAAGGCCATAATGGCAAAGGATCAAAATATATTAGTTGCCGCTGCAGCCGGATCTGGCAAAACTGCTGTACTAGTGGAAAGAATCATTCAAAAAATCATCGCTAAAGATGATCCGATTGATGTTGATCAATTACTAGTAGTAACGTTCACGAACGCTTCTGCTGCAGAAATGCGTCATCGTATTGGTGAAGCGTTGGAGAAGGAAATAGAAATCGATCCGACCTCAAACAGGTTGAGGAGACAGCTGACATTGTTGAACAGGGCTTCTATTTCCACACTGCATTCGTTTTGTTTGGAGGTTATTCGCAAATATTATTATTTAATAGATATAGACCCGGGTTTTCGAATTGCCGACGAAACAGAAAGAGAGCTGCTTCGGGACGAATGTTTAGACGACTTATTTGAAACGGAGTATGGAAAAGAAAATAATGAGGCTTTCTTCCATCTAGTGGATACTTTTACCAATGACCGCAGTGATGCTGCGTTGCAGGAATTAGTTTGCAAATTGTATGATTTTTCACGGTCTCACCCAAATCCGGATATATGGCTCGATCAATTAGTAGAAATGTATGATGTTTCAGAGGACATGGATATTGATCAACTTCCGTTTATGGAAGCACTTCGTTTTGATATTTCCTTGCAACTTGAAGGAGCTAAAGGAATGCTCGAGGAAGCATATGAAATGACGAAGCTGCCCGGGGGCCCTGCGCCTAGAGCGGAAAACTATTTGGATGATATTGAAGTCATAAGTAAAATCTTGAAAGTGACTGGCGGTTCTTGGAATCAGCTTTATGAAGCAATGAATAATTGGTCATTCGGGCGGGCAAAGCCATGTAAAGGCGATGAATATAACAAAGACCTAGTAAAAGAAGCGGATGATCTAAGAAAAAAAGCGAAAGAAACAATAGAGAAAATTCGTGATGAACTGTTTTCGCGTAAACCTGAGTATTTCTTAAAAGATATGCGCGAGATGAAAGATGTTATTTTTACCCTCGTTTTGACAGTAAAAGAATTTGCCAAAAAGTTTGAGCAAATGAAAATGGAAAAAGGAATGGTGGATTTTACAGATATAGAGCATTACTGTCTTGGCATATTAGGAAAAATGACAGAAACAGGAGAGACCTTAGAGCCGTCTGAGGCAGCGCTTGATTATCGCAACCAATTTAAAGAAGTGTTAGTGGACGAGTATCAGGATACGAATATGGTACAGGAGACCATTTTGAAACTTGTCACTCGTGTAGGGGACGAAAATGGAAATTTATTTATTGTTGGCGATGTTAAACAATCCATTTATCGCTTTCGATTAGCTGAGCCGAACCTTTTTTTAAATAAATATAACCGATTTTCCCCGTCGGGAGAAAACACAGGATTAAGAATCGATTTGTCCAAAAACTTCAGAAGCAGACAAGAGGTATTGGCAGGAACAAATTATCTCTTTAAACAAATCATGGGGGAAAATGTTGGGGAAATAAATTATGATCCTCAAGCCGAGCTTGTAAAGGGCGCTTCATATCCGGAAGATTCCCAATATCCGATAGAATTGGCTTTTATAGATCTGGAAGATAGTAAAGGCGATGATTCGGAAGAGTACACGGAAATGAATGATGAGTTTGATAAAATAGATTTAGAGAAATCTCAGCTTGAGGCGCGTTTCATGGCGCAGAAAATTAAGAAACTAATAAGTGAACAAAAGGAAGTATTCAATCCTAAAACGGGCACCTATCGACCAATTCAATATCGGGATATTGTTATTTTACTTCGTTCCATGTCGTGGGCCCCAGAAATTATGGAGGAGTTTAAGTTAGCTGGAATCCCGATATATGCAAATCTTTCAACGGGATATTTTGAAGCAACAGAAGTGAGTATTGTTATGTCTTTGTTGAAAGTGATTGATAACCCATTTCAGGACATTCCTCTTGCAGGAGTGTTAAGATCTCCTATTGTTGGGTTAGATGAGGAACAATTAGCAACGATTCGCATTCATTCAAAGCAAGGGACATATTATGAAGCGCTTGTATCATTTTTAAAAGAGAGGCCGACAGAAGAAACGGAAGAGATATATGAAAAGCTCAACCGCTTTACCAAAAAGTTAAGTATTTGGCGAGATAATGCAAGGGTGGGTGCCTTAACTGACTTAATCTGGCAAATATATCGGGATACTCATTTTTATGACTTTGTCGGTGGATTACCTGGAGGGAAGCAACGACAGGCAAATCTGAGATCTTTATATGATCGTGCTAGGCAATATGAGTCAACCTCTTTCAGAGGCTTATTCCGATTTTTGCGGTTTATCGAAAGAATGCAAGAAAAAGGAAATGATCTTGGTGCTGCAAGAGCAATAAGTGAACAGGAGGATGTGGTCCGAATGATGACCATTCACTCCAGTAAAGGGTTAGAATTTCCAATTGTCTTTGTTGCCGGTTTATCGCGAAAATTTAACATGATGGATATACAGCATTCGTATTTATTTGATAAAGAATTTGGATTTGCGTGCAAGTATATGAATGTTGAGAAAAGAATTACCTATCCATCATTGCCTCAGCTTGCTTTTAAAAGAAAGAAAAAATTGGAAACTTTATCCGAGGAGATGCGTGTTCTTTATGTCGCATTAACGAGGGCAAAGGAAAAGTTATATTTAGTCAGCACCTTAAAAAGTGCTCAAAAATCGATTGGAAAATGGAAAAAGAATGGATTACATGTTGATTGGCTGTTGAAGGATGACGTAAGAGCAAGAGCAACATCCTATATTGATTGGATAGGACCTGCATTAGTTCGTCATCATGATTCACCACTTGCTGATGGGAAGGAATGTTTGGTAGAGGAAATCTGGAACCATCCATCAAAATGGAAAATTATGATTCATTCAAAAAAAGAATTCATGCAAATGGAAACGGTACAGGCTGAATCGTTGAATTGGAAAGAAACGGTGAAACATGGAGAGGCTATGAGCATACAGACGGAAAATAAAGAACAAATTTACAAAAGGTTGGATTGGTCCTATTTCCATGCTGCTTCCACAATTAGACGTTCGAAACAGTCCGTTTCGGAAGTGAAACGTATGTATGAGGTTCGCGACGATGCTTCTAGTTCGGAAGTAGTGAAAGCTTTTGAAAAGCCAATATCCGGACGTCCGAGATTTATGCGGGAGAAGAAACTTTCTCCAGCTGAAAAGGGGACGGTATTGCACATGGTAATGCAACATGTACCATTACATGAAATGCCGACGATTCATTCCATTGAAATACTACTCGAAGACATGGTGAAAAAGGAGCTTCTCACAAGTGACCAAATTAGTGTGGTGGAGCCGGAAAATGTCGTTCGATTTTTTGAAACAGAGCTAGGACAGCTAATGTTAAAATCGAAAATGGTAAAAAGGGAGGTTCCTTTCAGTTTAGCAGTACCTGCTTCTGAAATGTATCAAGATCATACATTAAAGGATGAGTCTATCCTGATTCAAGGGGTTATCGACTGTTTGATAGAAGAAAAGGACCATATTATTTTGCTTGATTATAAAACAGACGGAATTTATGACCGATTTAAAGGTGGTTTTGAGGAGGCAAAGCCTGTTTTGGAAAAAAGATATAAAACGCAGCTCGATTTTTATGAAAAAGCCCTGCAGGACATTTTACAAAAGTGCGTAAAAGGCAAATATCTTTATTTCTTCGACGGCGGCCATCTCTTACAGTTGGGATAAGGGGACCTGTCCCCCATTCCCACGAAAAAACAAAGGCTTTGATCACTTGTGACAAAGCCTTTTTAATTATTTCCGATAATTGGTTGGTCAAGTACTGAATAATTAAATGTATTATTTAAGCTGAGAAAATTATTGTTAATGACTATTACTCCTGTTGTAAAAGCTCCGGAACCGGAGGATATTTTTGTATTTGATTTTGGAGAAGTAAAGGCAGAATCTCCGAATTGCGTAACTCCGCCGCTCATATTGACAATCTGTAATGGCCCGATAATTGCAGGCATGAAAAACATCCTTTTTTCATTTAGTCTTCATGTTCCACATACTATGCGGAAAGTTTCCAGGACGTTCAACTTTCAGGAGCGCTTTTTAACTGACGAACATGGTGTGTTCTTGCTTCTAGGTAAGCATCTCCAATAGTGCCTATTTGAAAAAGAGAAGCGGTGGATATACCGATAATTCTTACACGATCAACTTTAATTACAGGGTCAATGTTATAACGGTGAAATTGTATATTTTCTGTGATAGGAGGAATTGGTATCAATTCACTAAAAATGGGGAAATCCTCAAAAGGAGCTTCAAATCCAAAAAATAATTCTTCCTCGCGCTGGACGGCAAAGGCTCTCGAATTTGCTTTAATATGAGTGGTATCTCCTACATGAACATTCGAGCTAAAAACGACATCATTAATTTTACATTCTTGAACGACAGAACTTCTAATTCCCTCCATTTCCCCTATCCTCTTGGAGTAAATGGCACGAAAGGTCCAATAATAAGCGATTCTGCAGGTGTATCAAATGTGGAGGCCTGCTGAATACTTTCTGCATCTCCGATAATAAAAAGGGAAGAGCTGGCAATCCCGATAATTTCAATATTTTCAACATGTAATTCTCGATTAATAACATTAAGTTCCATTCGAATTTCCTCCATTCAAGTTGTTTGGAAGCTTGGAGATAAACATAAAGACTGCCTGATCTATATCAGCCTTCATTTTTTGATAAACTTGGTTTAATAAATCTTCTTTGGATGTATTACCAAGATTTTGCCCGGCCAGGATATTAAGATAATGATCCACTCTTTGCGGAATTTGTTTCTGGAGATCATCAATAATAAAATCTTGATATTGCTGATCCAGTGTCATTCCTAATTGTTGTTCAGTGTCATTAATAACCATGTGTATATCGTTTCCTGCATAATGATTTAGTTTACTTATTAGTTCTTGTCTAAAATCGGGGTCAGATACTATTGGTGGGTTATGCGGATTATTTTGAGGTATATCCATATCCTCAATGGTTTCCGTTAAGTCTGCTGGATTTAATCCGATGTTTAAAGTACCATCCAATTTTTCAATTTTTAATTGATCAAATTTATATTCTAATCTTTCCACATTAATGGGAGGCTTTTCTTTTAAAGCTTCCACCTCTTTTTTCAATTCCTTCAGCATTTTTTCAAATCGGGATATTTTTTTTTCTTGATGATGGATATATTGATAAAGTTGTTGTATATATGCATGAATATCTACCATTGTGATAACCTCTCTTTTTATCAATATTTATCCCTTTAAAAAAATAAAGGATGTATAATGAAATCAACCCTAAGACGGTAAGGTGTTTCTATAAGCAATTTTTTATCTAGGCCCTCCGGAAGTTTGAAATGGTACCACAAATGTAGTGGGCTGTCCTCCAGTAGTTGTTGCTGTGCCGGGAGTCGGAGCAGGTCTAATAAAACCTCCAGTATTATATAAATAGGAAGCTGGTTTAATGATCCCTGCACTCCCAATCTGAAAAACGGAAGAATTGGAAATACCACCGATTTTTATCATGCGGATTTGAATGGTTTGTTGTAAATAAATTTTCATGGGTACCACCTTTTTGTGCAAGTATAGAATTGTATTAAAATGTTTTTATATAAATTATTTGACTGGTGTAGTCCTTATCTAGCTTCGGAGCCTATCGGTTGGCGGATTTCTGCGTCTTCTCCCTACGATAAGTCAACATTGACTCGTGAATTGCCTCGCTGTGATTCCCTTGGTCTCGCCTGCGACTACGAAATCTGCACGCCGATGAACAAGGCCCTTACTTTGTGATTAGAAATTCAAATAATTTCCTTGATCTAATCCGTCTATGTCAAATGTATTAGTCGCCGATTGCTGATTTTGAATCGTTAACGTTTCTCCTGTGTTAAATGATCCCGCGCCAGCAAACGTTTTAACAGATGCGTTTGGAATAATTTGAAATACATCACCAATATTAAATACACCGCTCGAACCAATATTCATAATTTGAACGGCACCAACAAATCCAGGCATCACCGTTCACATCCTTTTGATTTAAATTTATTGCGTAGAAATAGGCATTTCACTTATATTCCATATCATATGAGTGATTTAATGAAAGGTGATTAATTAGCCTAAATGTACATCACGTTGTAAAATGGAATGGTGAATAAATAATAATGCATGAGGTAAAAATATGAAGTTGCAAATGGAACCGTTACATAAAGAAAAAAGAATTTCCACTTTAGATGTATTAAGAGGAATCAGTCTTTTGGGAATTGTGATTGTAAATATAATTTCTTTTAATGCGCCTGTCCTATACTATAATCCATACGAATGGTGGAAGGATGGTGATGCAGCGGTTTACAAGTGGGTTGAAATTATATTTCAATCAAGCTTTTATCCCATCTTTGCGATGATGTTTGGATACGGAAGCGGTATTTTACGTGATCGAATAAAGGAGAAAGGACTAACCTTTTCAAAAATATATATAAAAAGGTTACTATTCTTGTTATTGATAGGGTTACTTCATGCCTTTTTAATTTGGTCTGGCGATATATTGGCAAATTACGCAATATACGGAATGCTGTTAATGGTTTTATTAGAATTATCAGGAGAAGTGCTTATGATCAGCGGTATTATGCTTTTTCTGATTCCAAATTTATTGTTCATTTTATACATATTGGTAAATGCGCTAATCGATCCGAATACGACATTAATGTATGCAGATATTGCGAACGTAAATAAAGCTTTCAACGCGTATACCACAGGAAGCTACTGGGAAATCACGAAGCAAAGGGTGGAAGATTGGACAGCTGTAAATGGATCATCCAATCTTTTTTTCTCCGTTTTCTCTATCTTGCCCTTAATGATGATTGGAGCCGGTGCTTCTAAAATGAAATGGCTACAAAATGCAAAAACACATAAGCGGAAATGGTTGTTCCTTTTTATCGTATCTTTTATCGTAGGAATCTTTTTAAAATCCTTGCCAGTAATAATTGATTCTAATCTTGCTTTTAAGCTTGTACAACAATCAATTGGGGGAACGATTTTTAGTTTTGCGATTGTGGCTTTCATTGTTCTGCTGATGACGAATCGTATTTGTGAAAAAATTTTACGGCCAATAGCAGCGGCAGGAAGAATGTCTCTGACGATTTATTTAGTTCAATCGATTGTAGGGTCGCTGATTTTCTATCATTATGGACTTGGCTTGTATGGAGGGCTTACTCTGCTATCCTGTGTAATGATAGGGATATTTATTTATATTATTCAAGTGATTTTAGCGGAAATTTGGTTTATAAAGTTTCAATATGGTCCATTGGAGAAAGTATGGCGTATGGTAACATACGGGAAAAAATAATAGAGGAATTCACTGAAAAAGGCAGAATATTTAACAATAAAATAATAAAATTAAAGGTGGAAATAGTATGAAGCTATTAACATTTAAAAAAGAAAACAAGGAACAATTTGGAGTGCTGAATGAGAGCACGGGAGATATATTAAATGTTTCTCAGTTAGCATTAAATGACCATCCATCGTTACCTGCCTCCATACTAGAGGCAATTGAAAAAGGCGACCAATTTATTATGAATATGAAGGAATTAATGGAGAAAGAAGATTTATCCGCTTTTTATGAAAATGTGGATTCCATTGAGTGGCTTTCCCCAATCCCGAAACCTCAAAAAAACATAATGTGTGTAGGGAAAAATTATCGTGATCATGCGATTGAAATGGGGAGTGAGGCAGATATTCCTAAGAATGTCATTGTCTTTACGAAAGCGCCAACTACCGTTACCAGTCATTTATCAGAGGTAGAATCCCATAGTGAAATTACCAATCAATTAGATTATGAAGGTGAGTTAGCTGTCATAATTGGAAAGAAAGGACGAAGTATAAGCAGGGATGAAGCGCTTGAATATGTATTTGGCTATACGATAATTAACGATGTAACTGCACGCGATATTCAAAAGCGTCATAATCAATATTTTATCGGTAAAAGCTTAGATGGAACATGCCCAATGGGACCTTGGATTGTTCATCATTCTGCAATAGAAAATCCGAATCAATTAAATATTGTTACAAAGGTGAATGATGAAGTCCGCCAAAATTCTAATACAAAACATTTCATTTTTCCAGTCGAAGAAATTATCTCTGTACTTTCAAAGGGAATGACGCTGGAACCAGGTGATATTATTGCTACTGGAACGCCAGCAGGTGTAGGAAATGGGTTCAATCCTCCGAAATTTTTAGCATCTGGAGACAGAATCGATATAACAGTTGAAGGAATAGGAACTTTGACAAATGTGGTAAAATAATCTGTAAAATATATCTATTGATCTGGCATTATGATAATATTGGATGAGTCATATAATGCTTATTAATAAAAAAATGTTAGGAGGTTAAAAAATGCTTACTCGTACAGATGCCCATGTCACTACTTGGGTCATTGCGATTATTCTTTTTATCGTGGCATTGCTTTTACATAAGGCTGGTAGAGAAAAGGCAGCAAAAATCGTTCATATGATAGTTCGCCTATTCTACATTTTAGTTATTATTACTGGTGCGTTACTGTTCTTCAATAACCAATCCATAAATCCGGGACTATACGGTGTTAAATTACTTGTTGGATTACTTGTTGTCGTATTAATGGAAATGATTTTAGTAAGAACGGTGAATAAAAAAGGTACCGGACTTTTATGGGTGTTGTTTATCATACTATTTCTAGCTGTACTTTATATTGGATTAAGGCTGCCAATGGGCTGGCATCCATTCGCATAAAGAGGAAGTCGCTCTGGAATGAGCGGCTTTTATTTTTGGGTAAATATCGACAATATATTACAAATATATTACAATAATAATAGTATGAATATTTTAATTATTGTCAAGTCAAGGTGGTGAGCAATTTGGCAAAATCGTTTCAGTCTTTATTCGAAAATCAATCTCAGCTCCAGTCATTTATCGAAGAAAACGAACTTCCGCAGTATCCTGTTTTATGCGTTCACATATCCGCCGGTAAAATGGATTTAACAGAAATCGGGAATCTAATTACATCTATTAAGCATTTACTTCCACAAGCTGTAATTGTGGGATGTAGTTCTGCTGAGAAGATATTACATAATACTATTCTCTCCGATAAGCCTGTGATCACTTTCACCACCTATGAGAAAACAAAAGTCCATTCCGTAATTCTTGAAATGAACAATAATATAGATTTGCTAGCAATTGTGGAAAAAATAACCGCAGAATATGTAACCTCTGAAACGAAGATGATACAGCTATTTACCAATCAGAAATTAGGGGATATTGACATTATATTAGATGATTTTCACAGGCTGAACCCCGATGTCTTCATCATTGGTTGTAATACCTCTGATCTAATAAAGGATAATTCCTATTTATTCACGGATAAAGGAATAGTGAATAATGGAATAGTGTTTCTATTATTTGATAATCAGGATTTGCTAATTGAAACAATGGAAAATGGAGAGTGGTCAGAAATCGGCTTCTCTTTTAAAGTTACAAAAGCTAAAGGAAATTTATTATATGAAATAAACGGAAAGAAGTCTCTACATATATTGAAACAGTACTTGGGGAAACCGTTTATTCAGCGTCTCCCTAGTTCAAGCTTTCATATTCCATTTTTAATCTATCGAAACGAAAGAAAACACATTGCTTTTATTCGTAATGTCTATGAAGCAAGTACGATTGAATTATCTATCCCTGTTATAGAAGGGGACAGGATATCATTTGCGATTCAAAATTTGGAGGAACTATTTTCGACCTCTCAAAAGGGGTTAAAAAGGCTGAAAAAAAAGCCAGCGGACACCATTCTTGCTTTTCATTGTGCTTATAAAATAGATGGCATGGAGCATCTAATTAAGTATAATAGAGAAGTTTTAAAACAGAATGCTCCTGTAACAGATTTTTATTGCTATGATGATATTGGATATCGATCGAAAAATCAGCCTAAACCATTATCACCATCATCTATTTATTTAGCGATATCCGAATCAAATGCAGTGAATAAGCTGATGCCAGAGAATCCATTTATAATACCCGCTGCAACATATTCCATCACAGCATTAACAAATCTTGTCAATGAAACGGCAAAGGATGTTAAAATATACAAAGAGAATGCCAGGAATTTGGAAGCCTACTATCATGCTTTATATGAAAATAATATGGATGTAGCTTACACACTGGATTTAAAGGGTAATTTTACCAGTGTAAATCAATCCTTTGAAAAAGCAATAGGATATACGTCGGCCGAACTAAAGGGAAAAAGTTCAATAAGGCTAGTTACGGATAATGATATCCCAAAGGTACAACGTCATTTTCGCCGAACAATAGGTGGAAAAATACAATACTATAAGGTAAGTATAAAAACTAAAATGGACAGAATAGAGTCTTTTCATATTAAAAATATCCCAGTTATGGTGAATGGTGAATGTGTAGGTGTATTCGGAATTGGGAGGGACATTAGCGAAAATATAAGATTTGAAGAGAAAATTTCGCAGCTGGCAAACTATGATGAAGGAACAGGATTGCCTAATCGAACAAAATTTAATGAAATTTTGGAAGAAATGCTGCGAAGGGCAAAGAAGAAGCGGCGGGCTCTTGCTATTCTTTTTTTGGATATCGATCGCTTTAAAATGGTGAATGACACTTTAGGGCATTATGCAGGGGACTTAATATTAAAAGAGCTTGCAATTAGGATGAAGAATGAACTTTCTAATGGTGCTTACCTTGGTAGATTTACTAGTGACAAGTTTAGTATTTTATTAACGAAGGAATCAAATCCGGAAGCGATCATTCAAATCGGAAAACAGTTATTAAAGCTGGTGGAGAAGCCTTTTTCTTATCAAAAGAAAGAATTTTTTCTCAGTGCAAGCATTGGGATTAGCATGTATCCTTATGACGGTGATCAGAGTGAGCATTTATTGAAAAATGCTGATATAGCCTTAAGTCGAGCAAAATTACTAGGTGGAAATGGAATGGTCTTTTTCTCCGATGAAATGAATCAGGAAACACTTCATCGTGTGGAGATGGAGAGTCAATTAAGAAGGGCGATAAAAAATAATGAATTATTTCTTACCTTTCAACCGATTATTGACAGTTCAAGTCATCAAATGAAATCCTGCGAAGCGTTAATTCGGTGGAAGCATCCGGAACGGGGAATTATCCCACCATTTGAATTTATCCCGCTCGCAGAGGAAACTGGACTCATCCATTCAATAGGAAAATGGGTGCTGAAAACAGCTTGCAAACAAATGAAAGAGTGGCATAATGAAGGGTTGACAGATGCTAGTATTTCTATTAATGTTTCCGCTTCGCAATTTCAAAATAGATGGTTCATAGAAGATGTAAAAAATGCTCTGGCTTATTCTGACCTGGATTCCAAATATCTACATCTTGAACTTACTGAGTCTGTAATGTTGAATGATTCCATTAAAACGATTGATACAATGCATGCCCTGCGGAATATTGGGGTAAAAATATCGATTGATGATTTTGGAACTGGATATTCATCCCTAAGTTATTTACGCCATTTGCCAATTCATCTATTAAAAATAGATAAATCATTTATACAAAATTTAGATGTTCAAACCCCGGATTTTGCTATTGTTCATTCTATTATGACGATGGGGCAAGGACTTGGACTCGAGGTTATTGCAGAAGGCGTCGAGACAGATAAGCAGTTTGCTATTTTAAAGAACATGAACTGCCATTATATCCAAGGGTATTTAATTGAAAAACCAATGGATTCTGCCCGAATGAAAGAGTGGCTGCAAAATTATCGTTATATTGGTCAAAAATAGCGAAAACGTCTATCTTGAGATAGACGTTTTTTATAAATTTGAGATTTTTTCAACAATCGTTCTTTTCCCTGTACTTAATGTAAATTCAAAACGATCTTGGCACTCTTGTTCGTATGTAAAATGATGCTGTACATTGCAAATGCATTCTCCATTGTCGAATATCAAAAAATTAACGCCGTTTCGGTTTTCCTCTTCATCAAGATAGGATAATTGATTATGACCATAAATACAATCATAAATGGAGAAGTCCAATAGGTTCAGGTTATAAATAAAATAAAATAGTACATCGTCCGTGAGTTCATTTAATAATATTTCCAAAGCAAACGTAATTTGTTTTCGTATTCTAATTTTCATTTTATCTTGGAGGAAAAGAGTGGAAGTAGGCAAAGTGATTTTTCCATCCTCCTCTAATATACCTCTCAACCACTGATGCCTATGGAAGATTTCTACCTCTTGCAAGGAATATTGCTCCAGCATAAACGCTTCATCAGTTTCTTCATCAAAGAAAACCCACTGATCATTGATGTTCTCAATACTCCCGGTGATAAAGGCACGATTTTGGTTTTTGATTAGATGATTTCTTTGCTGTTGGTCCATCGATTACCCTCCATTCGTCAACCTTGCTATATATTCTTTGTTGACAAAGCGAGGGTAATTCATACCTCTATTTCTCTTGTGGTCAAATAAAAGTCAAAGAATATGTAGATATTTAAGAATTAACTTTAGAATTGTTTGACTATCTGTACTATTAAGGGATAATCTTATTTCATGAGGCTATTTTTTAGGAGGAACGGGGTATGTTGAAAAAGGTTTTAGCATTTTGCATCATTCCGTTGCTCATTTTTTGTGCAGTACCTGCGAATGCTGCGGGAAAAGAGCAACGAGATTGGCAGAGTCAAAATGTGTACTATTTAATCGTCGACCGCTTTAATAATGGGGACGATTCTAATGATTACAACACGAATACAAAAAAAGATTTAAGTTTTCAAGGCGGCGACTTTCAAGGGATTATCGACCGACTCGACTACATAAAAGATTTAGGTTTTACAGCCATTTTACTAAATCCCATTTTCGATAATGACTCAAATGGCTATGCCGGTGATCGAATAACCAACTTCTTTAAAACGGACGAACATTACGGATCCATGAAAAAATTTCAGCAGCTTGTGAAAGAAGCTCATAAGAAAAAGATGAAGGTCATGCTTAATTTTGTAACAAATCAAATAAGTCCTGATCATCCATGGGTTAAGGATCCAACAAAAAGCGATTGGTTAAAAGGGAAAACCAAAGATGGCATGATTGTCTTAAATCAAAATAACCCGGATGTGAACCAATACTTTATTAAAGCAGGAAAATGGTGGGTACAAAAAACGGGCATCGATGGTTATTATTTAAGTAATGTAGAAGATGCACCAATCAGCTTTTGGAAGGATTTCAATTCTGCAGTTAGATCGGTGAACAAAGATTTTTTCTTACTGGGCGATGTCCATACTAACAATGTCAAGACGATCAAAACATACGAACAGGCTGGATTTGATGGTTTTTATGATAATCCTCAGAATCAGCCATTGCGAAATGCATTCTCAAATATTAATGAGTCTGCAACGTCTTTGATGGATATATTGAAGAAAAACAAACATACATATAATTCAGACACAATAAATGCAATTTATTTTGATAATCCATATATGACGCGCTTTACACGTGACATGGTGAACGCTAATAAATATCCAGGCACAAGATGGAAGCTTGCATTAACGTATATGTATACGCAGCCGGAGATGCCTGTTATGTATTATGGATCAGAAATCGCGATTGATGGCGGAAATGCACCTGAAAATCGCAAAATGATGAATTTCCGCGCGGATAAGGACCTTATGGACTATATGACGCAAATTTCCGATTTAAGGGCGAAAAACCCGGCACTGGTAAAAGGGACATTCACACCGCTTTATGATAAAAATGGAATGACCATTTATAAAAGGGAATATAAGGGCGATATCAACATCGTTGCAATCAATAACACAAATTCCACTCAAGGTATTTCCATTGATGCTTCCCAGTTTAAAGGGGATAAAGAATTGCACGGACTTTTGGAAGGCGGAATTATCCGGACAGATAATGGTAAATTTAAGCTTGTTCTCGAACGGGAAACCTCAGAAATATACAGAGTGGTTGATAAAACGGGAATTAATTTCGGCTTCATCAGCGTATTAGTCATTGTTTGGGTTCTTTTCTTTGCTTTTATTATTGCTGCGAAGAAAAGGGGAAAACGAAATGCCAATTAAATAACAGAAAAAGAGGTTGTCTTCAGTGTTTATACACTTTAAGGGTAACCTCTTTTTCATTCTATATTTTATCCATTTACAATCGTTCCGCCATTCACATGAATCATCTGCCCCGTTACATAGCTGGAATCCTCTGATGCTAAATAAACGTATGCTGGTGCAAGCTCATATGGCTGTCCTGGTCTTCCAAACGGCACATTTCCACCGAATGTTTCGACTTGTTCCTCAGGGAATGTAGAAGGAATAAGCGGGGTCCATATAGGTCCAGGAGCAACACCGTTCACGCGAATTCCTTTTTGTACTAATGAGAGAGCTAATGAGCGAGTAAAGGTAACAATTGCACCTTTTGTAGCCGAATAGTCGATTAACTGCTCATTCCCTTGATATGCTGTAATGGAAGCCGTATTAATGATTGCACTTCCCTTTGAAAAATGGGGAAGGACAGCTTTTGTCATGTAAAAGAATGAAAAAATATTCGTTTGAAAAGTTCTTTGTAATTGATCAGCTGTTATATTCAAAATGCTTTGCTGTGGGTGCTGTTCTGCGGCGTTGTTCACTAGAATATCTACTTTTCCAAACTGATCTACCGCTTTTTTTACTGCATCCATGCAATGCTGTTCATCACCGATATCTCCTGGGATAAGAAGACATTCCCGATTTTCTTTTTGAATCAGCGTTAATGTTTCCTTCGCATCGTCATGTTCGTTTAAATAACAAATGGCAACATCGGCGCCTTCTTTAGCAAAATAGAGTGCAACAGCCTTGCCAATCCCGCTGTCCCCACCTGTAATAATCGCTGTCTTTCCAGCTAATTTTCCGCTCCCCTTATAACCAGGATTCATAGATTTTGGCAAAGGATTCATCTTCGATTCAGTACCCGGCTGTGTATTTTGATGTTGTTTCGGCATCGTTTTTTTCGGTTGATTTTGTCCAGTACTCATCATTTCAACTCCATCCTAGATGTAATCTTCCATTATTCTTTACATATAGGAAATAGTTATGAGTGAATTCTTGCATCAAAAAAACAGGTGGGACCCACCTGTTTCTATCGGTAATTTACAAACTGTACATCTATTGTTAAATCTGCTTCTCTTATTGCTGCAATAATTTTTTGCAAATCATCACGGCTTTTTCCAGTTACACGAACTTGGTCATCCTGTACTTGGCTTTTTACCTTAACTCCACTGTTTTTAATAATAGTATTAATCTTTTTGGCGTTTTCCTTATCAATGCCTTGAATCAGCTTTGCACGTTGTCTGACAGTTCCTCCTGAAGCATTTTCCACTTTCCCGTAATCCAGATTTTTCACGGGTACACCGCGTTTAATTAATTTGCTGAACAATACATCCTTTACTTGACCCAATTTGTACTCATCATCGGAAACTAGAACAAGTTCTTCTTTATCTAGTTTAATATCACTTTTACTTCCTTTAAAATCATAGCGTGTTTGGATTTCCTTCAACGCTTGCGTTATCGCATTTGTAACCTCCGAAAAATCAACTTGGGACACGATATCAAACGAGCTTTCTTTTGACATAATTAACCTCCACCGTTACGTAATATTAACAATATTATAGACAAACGAATGGAGGGAAACAACTTTTTTGCGGTAATCACGATAAATAAAAAAAGACAAGGAATGTTCCCTGTCTTACAAGTGATTGGTTTTCTTTGAATATTGGTGTTTTCCAGCCTTGCGATTTTTTTCTCGCATCATATTTTTTTCGTGTCTTAGAGCATTGTTGTCTTGTGCTTTTTTATCATTATCAGATGTATGCGACATGAGATGATTTCCCCCTTCAAATTGTACATCCTTAATATGACCAAGGCAGGAGAATTTTATGAGCTAACGGCGCTTATTCAAAAAGAAAACCGCTAATGTTCCAGGTCCAGCATGAGAGCCAACAGCAGACCCAATGATATTGATATAAAACTCTTTTACTCCAAAACGCTCTTCAATTAAATTCTTTAGGTTCAAAGCAGCTTCTTCATCATCCCCATGGCAAATTCCGATACATTGATCCTGTAGTCGCTCGCCTCTTTCCCCCATCAAATCAAGCATCCGCTGAAGTACTTTTTTCTTTCCTCTTAATTTTTCAAGTGGAATAAGCTTTCCGTCCTCCACATGAAGAAGCGGTTTAATATTTAAGAGTCCGCCTAAAAACGCGGAGGCTTTCGATAATCTTCCGCCCTTTGCGAGATAATCTAGATCATCTACTGTAAATAAATGCTCCATATGTTGGCTGTTAAAAATGGAAGCTTCAATAATTTGTTCTTTTGTTGCATTTGCCTTTAACATACTGGCAGCATTCTTTACAACGAGTCCATAGCCGACTGAAGCACACTTGGAATCAATGATCGTTAAATCTAAATCGGGGTACTCCTCTAATACTTGTCCACGCACCATTTCAGCTGTTTGGTAAGTTCCTGATAATGCAGAAGAAAAAGCAATGTATATCCCTGTTTGTTTTGATTTAGCAAGATCAGTAAATACCTGCTCAAATACCTCCGGTGATGGCTGGGAGGTTTTCGGAACCTTACCTGAACGAATTCCATCAAATATCTGTTTCGGATTAATAGTTTTAATATCTAGATATTCCTTGTCATCCATGTAAACATTGAGTGGAATTAAAGTCACATTATTTTCTTCAAAAAATTCGAGTGGTAAATCACATGCACTATCAGCAAACAACTTAATAGCTGTCATTTCATTTTCACCTAAGCTTTCGATTTATATTTCCTTTAATTTTATCTATTTTGCCTAAATTTCACAATCGTTTTGGTATGAACTTCCTCTAATTAGGTGAATAGTAAGAATGAGGAGGATTTTTTTATGAAAAAGGAACTTCTAATAGAACATGGTAAAAAAATAGTTGTCGTTCTAGTAGGTGCTATTTTAAATGCATTTGCCATGAACTATTTTTTAAAACCAGCAAATGTCTACTCCAGTGGGTTTAGTGGAGCTGCACAGCTTTTATCCAATATTTTTAACCAATATACTCCATTACATTTGTCGATGGGATTGCTTTTGTTAATATTAAATATTCCAGTTGCTATCCTTGGATGGCTAAAGGTCGGAAAGTTATTCACATTGTATAGCTTTGTGTCCGTCGTTTTAATGTCTGTCTTTTTAGAGATTATTCCCGTACATAAAGCTTCCGGAGATATTCTGTTGTATGCAGTATTTGGAGGCGTCCTGACTGCAATTGGTGTCGGAATCACATTAAAGTTCGGAGCATCGACAGGTGGCCTCGATATTATTGCTATGGTTTTATCAAGGATGAAAGATAAACCGGTTGGAATTTATTATTTTGCTTTAAATGCAGTCATTATTGTAACAGCGGGATATTTATACGGATGGGATAAAGCACTTTATACGCTTGTCTCATTATATGCATCGACAAGGGTTATTGATGCTATCCATACACGCCATCAAAAATTAACGGTCATGATTATTACGAAAATTCCTACAGAGATGAAGAAGGCCATCCATGCTAAGCTTGTGCGCGGAATTACATTAATTCCTGCTAAAGGAGCGTTTTCAAATGAGGATCGGGAAATGTTAATGATTGTCATTACTCGGTATGAATTATATGAGATGGAACATATCATTAAAGAGGTAGATCCAAATGCATTTACAAATGTTGTGCAAACAACGGCAGTTTACGGGTTTTTTAGGAAGGATTAATTTCGGAAGGATGGAACATACTATGTGGTGAGATTTTTCCATTTTTGGAAGGGAGATCACCATGAAAAAAATTCTTCGTTTTCTTTGTTTGATGATGTTAGTTTTACCTGAATTTGCGTATGCCACGGGGGAGGATAGTACTTCTATGGTATCATGGGATGCTAAACTAAAGGCCTATGCTGATCATTTGGAAATAAAATTAATTGTTCGGAATAATTCTGATAAGGATGTGAAATTGGAATTTCCGACAAGTAAGCTATACGATTTTTCTATAATGGACGGAAAGAGAGAAGTTTTTCGTTTAAGCAAAGGAAGGTTTTATTTACAAGCATTTCAATATGTAAATATACCAAGCGGAAAGGAAAAAGTCTGGACCATTAATTGGGATTATAAAAGCAATGGACAAAGAATTTCTTCCGGAAAATACACTTTAATAGCAGAATTATTGCCATCTAAAATAAACGGCATTCCTAAATCCACACAATATGTAACGAAACAAGAATTTACGGTGCCTTCTTTGCATGACATCCAAATCGAAGGCAGGGCTGGAAATTACACCATTAAGGGTGTATTAGAGGATTCTAATGAAAAATATTATTATACAGTTGATGATGGGCATCGAATTATATTGAAGAAAAAAGCCATACGAATTTCTGGGGATACAAACACATTTCAAATTACACTTCGTCTTCCACATGAAATTTTTGCACAGAACGAGTCACTGATTTTTTCCATCTTTAATTCAAAAGACGAACCGATTTTTATTCAAAATCTAAAAAAATAGCTGCCAAAAACCGGCAGCTATTTCAATTGTTCTAACTCATTTTGCATTTCACTTAATTGATTTTGCTCGGCAATGGTAGAATTTGCGAATGCGGAGGAAAGTGCATTCTTTGCCTTTTGCATCGCTTGTTCATCATTAGGAGATCCTTTTGCTCTTTCAACAAAAAACTTAGCTTGTTGAAATAACCTATTTGTCATTATTCGACTCCTCCTAATGAAGATTCCTTCATGAACTCTAGCTGACGTTCTTCTGCTTCAGCATATGTGGATCGGTATGGAAAGCGCTCATCATGCTTGGATACTGCATCTTTTCCTTGCTGAACAAAACGTTTCGATTTGTTTCTTTTACCCAAACGAAACACCGTCCTTCGCTAGAATTAAACGAATAAAGATCCGTTCTTTAAATAGTATGGATTTCACACCGCATTCAAATCAGGTAAAAAAATGGAATGATTGTTATTTAAGCTTGAAAAATTCTTCCAAAAATACAGAAACTCCGTCTTCCATATTGCTTGCAGTAACATGATTTGCTAAATCCTTAAGCGGCTTAATGGCATTGCCCATTGCGACGCCAATTCCCGCATATTCAATCATTTCAAAATCATTGTCCTCGTCACCAAAAGCAATAATATTCTCCTTAGGGATGTTGTAATAATTGGCAACTCTTTCAATGCCATTTGCTTTACTCAATCCGTATTTAACAATTTCAATAATATGCCAAGGTGCGCCCCAACGTCTATGGTCAATCACTTCAGCATGAACATCTGACAGAGTCGCGCGAATTTTTGGTACATCTTTTTCTTCAGCATGGATTAATAATGAAGTTGGATTATCCTGTAGGAAGGAAAGTAAATTTCCTGTTGTAACTTTTGGACTTTCATAATGGAATATTTCCAATAACTTTTCATCATGATAGTGCAAATAGACATGGTCCAGTACTTCCGCAATAATATTATGGATATTATATTGATGACAAGTGTCGACGATATCTTTTGCAATATCAATACCAATAGGTTGATGGTACATGCCCCAATCTGCTTCTAATGGATGATGAACAAATGCGCCATTAAAATTGACGATAGGGGATTTCAAGTTTAGTTCCTGATAATATCTTTTACTGGATCTAAATGGTCTCCCGGTTGAAATCATGACAATATGGCCTTGCTCCTGAAGCTTATTTATAGTGCGGGCATTTCTTTCCGAAATGTTTTTGTCATCTGTAAGAAGGGTGCCATCCAAATCTAAAGCAATTAAGTGCGGTCGTTGTGACATTTGATTTCTCCTTTGCTGATTCTTATCTTTGGGAAAATCCAAGTAAATTTGATAAACTGTCTTTGGGAAAGGCTCTTTTCTTAGTGCTGCATGTGTAGAATGAAACTCATTTTTTATAAGTGAATGCCTTTTTATGAAAAGATGCCCTAAACTAAATATACAATTTAGCCAATCGAAATATTAAAAAAATGTTTGTAGTTTCAATATACTAAATAATAGTAATAATTAGAAGGAATATGTGTCAGAAGGAGCCATCACTGTGATTCAAATACAAAAAGAAATGATAGAAGATATACCAGTTTTACATGTTGGGAAGGATCAGGTTTTTAAAGAAAAAGCCCCTCTTGTAATTTTTATTCATGGGTTTGAATCAGCAAAAGAGCATAATCTTCATTACGCCTATTTATTAGCTGAAAAAGGTTTTAGAGTAGTTTTACCTGAAATTTTGTTTCACGGTGAAAGACAGACAGAATCGTCTCAAATGGAAGTGTTGTTTAAATTTTGGGAGATTATTTTAAAAACAATCCATGAAATTAATGTAATTAAGAATTATTATGTGAAAAGCGGTAATACAGACGCAGATAGAATTGGACTAGTTGGAACGTCCATGGGCGGGATTATTACATCTGGTGCCTTAACAAAATACGATTGGATTAAAGCGGCAGTTATTTTAATGGGAAGTCCAAATTACGAGGCATTTGCTCTTGAACAAATTCAAAAATTAAAGAATAACGGCATCAAAATTCCACTGACCGATAAGGAATTGCAGGACCAAATATCCGCTTTGGAGGAATATGATTTAAGTAAACATTTAGAATTAATTAAGATGCGTCCTATTTTATTCTGGCATGGTGTAAAAGATAACATGGTTCCTTACCAGCCTACATATGATTTTTATAAAACGATTCAATATTTGTATGCTGAAGCTCCAGAACGATTAGAGTTCATAACAGATAAGAATTCAGGGCATAAGGTTTCTAGAAATGGCTTGTTGAAAACAGTGGATTGGTTTGAAAGATGGCTTTAAAGATGTTTAATTTCTTTTTTTACGTCAAGTTTGCTATGATATGATTAAAGATATGAAGGAGTGAATTAGAATGGATGAGGAACTAAGAGAAAGTATTCTTGGTGCTTTAGAACAAGTAATTGACCCCGAGCTTGGAATAGACATTGTCAATCTTGGGCTTGTATATGATTTAGATTTAGATGATTCTGGGAAATGTACAGTTACTATGACATTAACTGCAATGGGATGCCCGCTAGCTGGTGTTATAGTTGACCAGGTTCAAACGGCACTGCGGGATTTACCTGAAGTGAAGGAAACAGAAGTGAACATTGTCTGGAATCCGCCATGGTCAAAAGACCGCTTGTCTCGTTATGCAAAAATCGCTTTAGGCATTAGCTAAGCCCTTTTCTTAATTTGAAAACTTAAAATAACAGCCTTTTTTGGGTTAAAAATAAATAAAATTTATTCAAAACGATGCCCTTGTAATCAATTCGGTTTAGGATTTATTACAAATGAAGAAGGCAAAAACAATGAAAAAAACTGCATAAGCTAAAATGGAAAAAACATACGCTTATGTCCCTTCTGAAATGATGCAAAATAGTATTGACGCTACTTTAAGGAGGGAAAACCGTATGGGACAACGACGCCGATTTCATTCCGGAGATAAAGCTCCTAATAACGGAGTGTATGTGGAAGTTGGAGAAAATGGCAGTATGGTGATTAATCCGAAAAGTATCAGACTAAAAGCGGGAGATCATTTCCCGGAAACCTCAAATGATGAGCGTCATTGGACATATAAGCGCAAACCTTAAGCCATCCTGATTTGGATGGCTTTTTGTATGGACTGATGTGTTTGACTGAATTATTTTGAGTAGTGCTTGAATTATTCGGAGAAGTGCCTGAATTAATTATATTTCACATAATAAACGAATAATTTTCCGGAAACAATTTGTGAGGTTATTGAAACATTATTGATAATCCATATGTAAAACACATAAGCAACCTACAATTTTGCTCTTTGGTAATATATAGCATAAAATAAACTTATCATTATTCACACTTGGGGTGATGAAAAAGTGGATATAAATAAAATGACATTTTCCGTACAGGAAGGCTTGGCGGAAGCCCAACAAATTACCAACAATATGCAGAATCCGGAGGTAGATATCGTCCATTTATGGAAAGCACTAACTGAAAAACCGGATAGCTTGTTGGTTAGTATTTATGAGAGAGCAGGCATCGCCAAACAGGATTTGGAAGCCTTAATAGATGAGATAATAAAGAAAAAACCAAATGTGTCCGGCACTAGTACCGGAGGGCAATATCTTTCATCCAATTTACAAAAGCTATTTTTAGATGCCGAAAAGGAAGCAAAACAATTAGAGGATGAGTATCTTTCCGTAGAACATTTAATTCTTGGATTAACGAACCAACAGCATAATGAGATATCCAGTTTTTTAATAAAAAAACAAATAACGAGAGATAAATTACTTTCGGAAATCATGCAAATAAGGGGGAATCAAAAGGTGACATCACAAAATCCGGAAAGCTCGTATGATGTTTTGAAAAAATATGGACGAGATTTAGTAGCTGCTGTTAAAGAGGGAAAAATTGACCCTGTAATAGGAAGAGATAGTGAAATACGCAATGTAATCCGAATCTTATCAAGGAAAACGAAAAATAATCCTGTTTTAATTGGCGAGCCTGGTGTCGGAAAAACTGCGATTGTTGAAGGTTTAGCCCAACGTATTGTTAGAAAGGATGTACCGGAAGGGTTAAAGGATAAATCGATTTTTGCCTTAGATATGGGATCTTTAATTGCTGGAGCTAAATTCCGAGGTGAATTTGAGGAGAGACTGAAAGCAGTTCTTCAGGAAATAAAAAAGAGTGAAGGCCGTATTCTTTTATTCATTGATGAATTACATACCATTGTTGGAGCTGGTAAAACGGAAGGTGCGATGGACGCAGGGAATATGTTGAAACCGATGCTTGCAAGGGGAGAACTTCATTGTATTGGTGCGACGACCCTAGATGAATATCGCAAGTATATTGAAAAAGACCCGGCCTTGGAAAGAAGATTTCAACAAGTACTGGTACAGGAGCCAACGGTGGAAGATACTGTTTCTATTTTACGCGGGCTTAAGGAACGGTTCGAAATTCATCACGGTGTAAATATTCATGATCGTGCTTTAGTTGCGGCAGCAACATTATCCAATCGCTATATCACCGATCGCTTTTTGCCAGATAAAGCGATTGATCTTGTTGACGAGGCATGCGCAACGATACGGGTAGAAATAGACTCAATGCCTAGCGAATTAGATGAGGTAACAAGACGTGTGATGCAGTTGGAAATTGAAGAAGCTGCACTGAAGAAGGAATCTGATGAAGCGAGTAAGGAACGTTTAGCAATTTTGCAAAAAGAATTGGCGGATTTCAAAGAAAAAGCGGATGCGATGAAAGCGAAATGGCAAGCTGAAAAAACTGAATTGTCAACAATTCAGGAAAAACGCGAACAACTTGAAAAACTGAGGAGACAACTGGAGGAAGCAGAGAACGATTACGATTTAAATAAAGCGGCTGAATTACGTCATGGGAAAATACCAGCAGTAGAGAAAGAACTGAAGGAGTTAGAGGGTACACTTGCAGAGCATAAAGGAGAAAATAAGCTTTTACGTGAGGAAGTCACGGAAGAAGAAATTGCTGACATCGTTGCCAGGTGGACGGGAATACCGGTTTCCAAATTAGTGGAAGGGGAAAGAGAGAAACTTTTGAAGCTAGAAAGTATCTTACATGAGCGAGTCATTGGACAGGATGAGGCAGTTCGTGCTGTGAGCGATGCAGTGTTGAGAGCTAGAGCTGGGATTAAAGATCCAAATCGGCCAATAGGTTCCTTTATTTTCCTCGGACCTACGGGTGTTGGAAAAACAGAGTTGGCAAAAGCATTGGCACAAGTGCTATTTGATAGCGAAGAGCAAATGATTCGAATCGATATGTCGGAATATATGGAGAAGCATGCTGTATCCAGACTAATTGGGGCGCCTCCAGGATATGTAGGTTATGAGGAAGGCGGCCAATTAACGGAGGCAGTTAGAAGGAAACCTTATTCCGTTATTTTGATGGATGAAATTGAGAAGGCACATCCGGAAGTATTTAATATTTTATTGCAGGCATTAGATGATGGGCGAATTACCGATTCTCAAGGAAGAACGGTCGATTTTAAAAATACCGTAATCATTATGACATCCAACATCGGATCCGCCTTCCTGTTGGAAAGAGAAAATAACGAAAATGAAATTGATGAGGGAACGAAAGAAAAGGTATTAAAACAACTTCGTGCGTCCTTCCGACCTGAGTTCTTAAATAGAATCGATGATATTATATTATTTAAGCCACTGAACATGAAAGATATTAAAGGAATAGTTTCGAAGCTAGTCGATGAACTTCAAAAGAGATTGAGCGATCAATATATAAATCTTGAAATGACAGATGAAGCAAAAGGCTGGATCGCAACTTCTGCATATGATCCAGTCTATGGTGCCCGTCCATTAAAACGATTCATTCAACAACAAATCGAAACAAAATTAGCTAGGGAAATTATTGCAGGTCATGTTCATCCCCACAATACAATTGAGATAGGATTAAATAATAATCAAATAAAGGTTTTCATAAAAAAATAACCTCGCGATTGCGAGGTTATTTTTTACTCTTCTGTAGCAGGTGAATTAGGAATAACAGATGACAGGATAAAAATCATAACTGTTACGACTACGCTTAAAATCGACATAGTACCAATAGAATATTGAGTATCAGTCATTGCACTTCCTACATATCCTAACATTTGTACAAGTAGAAATGTCCAGAACAAAGTCCAAAAATATTTCATCTATAACACCTCAAATCTGCTGTAATTTATGTATATGAAAAATATTATTATCCGCTTACATCTTATCATAGCTTCTCATTTTTAGAAAGTGAAAATTCTAGGAAGTTTTAAGCTTAATATTTCATGAGTTTGCCCTTTGTCTAACACCATTGGCTATCTTCCAGAGGATGAGCAAGGCGCTTTTCTTTTCTTATTTTCTGCCCAATTATGGAATAATTGGGCTTTTCTCCTTACATTTTTTAATCGCTGGGAATACATTGTATTGAAATATGACAAATGCCTTAGAGGAAAAGAGGCAATGTTTTGTATTTACTTTTAAGGAGAAATCTTTATGTTTAATGAAACATTTCAATTCGAACAAGAGTGGTGTATGATTCACTATCCCGAAAAACCAAATGGTTTTGCTATTTTCATTATTGGTGACACTCAGCATTATGTGAATGATGAAACGAGTTTTTGGTTAGAAAACAAAGGCAGGGAAATGATGATAAGTGCATTTACAAACGAAGGATATTTGGTTTACTATTCCAATCTTTTTGGACGTAATTGGGGAAATGATATTGCAGTAAAACATGCTTTTCGATTATATCAATATATAATTCGTCAAGAAATATTAAATAATAAGATTCATGTTTTAGGGGAGGGAATGGGAGCATTGGCGGCAATTAAGCTAATTCCGTTTTTAAAGGAGAATATAAGGTCCCTTGTATTAATCTCTCCTTGTGTATCATTAGAAGCGCATATGAATCAAGAGCAAAGAGGAAAGTTTTTTTATAAAAAGTTGCTCAGAGAAGTACAATTTGCCTTTCAACAACAAGGAGAAGGAAATCCGGAAGAGTGGCAAGAAGATATTACAACTAATCTAGTCGAAATGAAGAAAGGCTTGTGTATTTTTCAAAGGATTGATAATAACAGCTATAAAAGTCAAACAGAACGATTAAAGGAAATAATGGAGCAACGAAATAGGAATCATTCTCCATCAACATTCCATTTTGTTTTATCTGATCAGCAAATGAATATGACGAATAAATTGATTTCTTTTCTAAAAGAACAAGAAAACGACTTGTAAATATTCATGAAATAAATATGTGTGCATACGATACATGTATATGAAAGGGGGAACAGGATGGAAAGTACAATCGTTTGTGGTGCAATGCATTTTGTCGGATTTGAAATTTGTAAGGAACTATTAAATCGCGGATGCAGTGTTATTGCGATAGATAATGAAGAGCAGGCAGAAAGATTTCATTTGGAAAAATGGTTGGAAATCGGGAGAAATGCTAATTTAATGCGACTATCAATAGAAGAAATAAGGGATGAAATAGATTCTGAGACAGTTTGTTTTATCCCTTTTATTG
The DNA here is from genome assembly GCF_038008735.1 of Margalitia sp. FSL K6-0131. NCBI lineage: Bacteria > Bacillati > Bacillota > Bacilli > Caryophanales > Bacillaceae > Heyndrickxia > Margalitia sp. FSL K6-0131. The sequence goes on along the minus strand of NZ_JBBOZS010000001.1, from coordinate 3,818,862 downwards.
ATTTTCTACGGTCTTCTGAAAAAATGAATGATTTACTAAATACTGTTGAAAATCTAATTCAAATGGAAAACATTACAGAATATCACATCATTTATCCAAGTCAATATTATCATTCATTTTCAGATATGGATAAAAGTAAATTGCATACAATTTTTCAAAAAAACAATAGAATAAAAAAAGTGGTAGAATATTATGCTCCGACTTTATATGGTCCGTGGCAGCCTAATACTTATTTATTTCAGCAATTGATTGAAGGGAAACCGACAGATGATTATTTAGATGATCAGCGGGATGCTATTTTTATTGAGGATGCTGTAAAAGAAATTGTAGGCAATACGAAAGCAACTGAACATGGGCAAAGCTTATTGCTGAGAAATGTGCAATCTGATACTTGGCGGAATTGTATCCTTTTTCTAAATGAATCCTTTTCAATGCCCGATGAAAAAAAAATGATCGATAATAGTGATATACAAATAATAAATGTTAAAGAACAGCGTTCCTATCAAGAAGGATTAATCATGCAAATGGAGTGTTTTAAACGATTTTATGAATGACACTTCCCAATTTGTGCTTTCAAGGGTAGAATAAAGTGGAAATCTAACCATTCATTCTGATAGAATTTGTAGGTGGAAATTTCTTATTTTTACTTCGGCATAATATTTAGGAAATTAATTTTTTGGACATGGTGAGAATATGTTGCAACATAAATAACTGGCAATATTGTGTGCATATTCATTTGGTCAGCTTATAATGAAATGCAAACAAAAATAAAGCTTATAACAAATGCCGTTAAAAGCTTGAAAAGGGTATTAAAAAGGGAAAACTTCCAAAAGATATGGCAGGAGGAAAAAGCTCAGATGAACCAAGATAAATCATTGGAATTTATGCAAATAGCAATGAAATATTTGCCTGAAGCAAAAGCAAAACTTGATGAAGCGGGAATTGAATTATCCTTTGAAATGTTGTCTCCTTTTATGGAACTATTTACAAATGTCATGAATGAAGCGTATGAATTAGGAAAAAAGGATGCATTAGAGGAATAGTGAAAAAGATAAAAATCAGCAAAAGAATGCTGATTTTTATTCTTTTTCTTTCTGTATAAAACTTTGAATCATTGGTGCGACTTTTTTAAACATAGGTTTCAGTTCATTTAAAGAAACAATTAATTGATCTACATGGGTCATTAATTCATCCATATTAACATTGCTCAAATGTTTATTATTAAGAATACTGTTTAACCATCCATCCATCTGAGGTGAATCATTCGTTGCAGGCTGGCTGCGATTTTGCCGGTCATTACGATTTTGGCGGTTTCTATTCCCAAAAAACATTGAATCGAATGGATGTACTGGCCGTGTATTTTGTTCTTGTTCTTGTTGTTGTCCTGTTTCTGCTTTCATTTCTTCACCAGTCTGATTAAGTTCCTCCTCACTCATCAATAGACACCTCCTATCATGATACGATATGCATAAATTTGATTGGGAGAATAGACGATTGACACAGGTAAACTATCAGAGTGACAAAAATGGGTCGTCCTGCTATAATTAGTAGCAGGTCATAATAATTGATACTTAATTTTTTATCGCTTTTGAAGCATCATAAGTACCATTAGGGTTTAGATTATGAACAGTCTTAGAAAAGACGGTTTAATAATATTTTCGCAGAAAGAAGGGAAGGCAACTATGAATGCAGGAATAATTGGCATTGGTAAGTATAGTCCAGAAAAGGTATTAACGAATTTTGATTTGGAAAAAATGATGGACACCTCAGATGAATGGATTCGAACTCGTACTGGTATAGAAGAAAGACGAATTGCGTCTGATGATATAAATACTTCGGATATGGCTTACGAGGCAGCCTTAAAGGCATTGGAAAATGCAAATTTAACAGCTGAAGATATTGATCTCATACTAGTAGCAACAGTAACACCAGATATGCCCTTCCCATCTGTAGCTTGCCTCCTCCAGGATCGTCTCGGTGCAACGAAAGCAGCAGCAATGGATATTAGTGCTGCTTGTTCGGGATTTATGTATGGAGTTGTAACAGCAAAACAGTTTATTGAAACCAATACGTATAAACATGTGTTAGTCATTGGTGTTGAAAAGCTTTCGAAAATCACAAACTGGGAGGACCGAAACACGGCTGTTCTATTTGGAGATGGTGCTGGTGCAGCTATTATTGGACCTGTATCAGAAGGAAGAGGAATATTGGCATTTGACTTAGGTGCAGCTGGTGTCGGAGCAAAGCATTTATACGAAAATGAGCATGGTCATATTATTATGAATGGCCGTGAAGTATTTAAGTTTGCAGTAAGACAAATGGGAGAGTCCAGCGAAAAGGTAATTGAAAAAGCAGGACTAAAAAAGGAAGATGTAAATTTCCTAATCCCGCATCAAGCAAATATACGCATTATGGAATCTGCAAGACAACGCCTTGAACTCCCTATTGAAAAAATGTCTAAAACAGTTAATAAATATGGGAATACCTCTTCGGCCTCCATTCCAATCTCACTTGTGGAAGATGTAGAAGCAGGAAGAATTAAAGAGGATGATGTAGTAGTTCTTGTTGGTTTTGGCGGTGGCCTTACTTGGGGTTCAATAGCTCTAAGATGGGGAAGATAAGATTACTAATAAGAAGATTAAATGGAAATTTGGAAAATATAACAATCTTCTTGGGTTATATAAAAAGGAGATGGATTTAAAATGAATAATAGACGTGTTGTTGTAACAGGTTTAGGAGCAGTCACTCCTGTGGGGAATGATGTAGAGACTGCTTGGAAAAATATTCTTGCGGGAAATTCAGGGATTGGTCTATTAACAAGACTAAATCCAGATGATTTCCCTGCAAAAGTGGCTGCGGAAGTAAAAGATTTTGATATTGAAAATTTTATTGAGAAAAAAGAAGCTAGGAAAATGGATCGTTTTACACATTATGCTATTGCAGCTTCCATGATGGCTGTGAAGGACGCAGATTTAACGATCAATGATGAGAATGCTTCACGTGTTGGAGTTTGGATTGGTTCAGGGATTGGCGGAATGGAAACATACGAAAATCAATTGCGAGTATTCATGGAAAAAGGATACCGTCGCGTGAGCCCATTTTTTGTTCCAATGATGATTCCTGATATGGCTGCAGGACAAGTTTCTATTTTTCTTGGTGCAAAAGGGATTAACTCTTGTACAGTAACGGCTTGTGCAACTGGAACAAACTCAATTGGAGATGCATTTAAAGTTATCCAACGTGGAGACGCTGATGCTATGATAACAGGTGGTGCTGAAGCGCCAATTACCAATATGTCTGTTGCTGGCTTTAGTGCCAATAAAGCACTTTCTACAAATCCGGATCCAAAGACAGCTAGCCGTCCTTTTGACTTAAACCGCGATGGTTTTGTCATTGGCGAGGGGGCTGGAATCATTGTTCTGGAAGAATTAGAACATGCCTTAGCACGCGGTGCGAAAATTTATGCTGAAATCGTTGGTTATGGCGCGACAGGTGATGCTCATCACATCACAGCACCAGCACCAGGCGGTGAAGGCGGAGTTCGCGCTATGAAAATGGCTATTAACGATGCAGGGTTAAACCCAGAGGATATCGATTATATTAATGCCCATGGAACAAGTACAGATTACAATGATAAATTTGAAACAATGGCAGTAAAAACTGTTTTTGGCGATTACGCTTATAAATTACCGATAAGCTCAACAAAATCCATGACAGGACACCTCCTTGGCGCAGCTGGCGGTGTAGAAGCAATATTCAGTATTTTAGCGATAAAAGATGGTATTCTTCCTCCAACTATTAATATTGAAACTCCTGATCCAGAATGTGATTTGGACTATGTGCCAGGTGAAGCTCGTAAGCAAGAAATTTCTGTTGCCATGAGTAACTCTTTAGGCTTCGGTGGTCATAATGCAACGATTGTATTTAAAAAGTTTGAGAAATAAATCGTTAAAGAGATAGGTTTTCACAGCCTATCTCTTTTTTTGTGCAAAAACATATACTGTAGTGGATAGGGAGGTGTTTAAAAATGGGGTAATAAGGACGGATAAATGGTTAGAAGAATCTTTTAACACTCCGGAGGAAATTTGTTCAAGAACAAGAGGAACCTCCAATTTAAGAAAAGACCGTGGTTTCTATCAGTATTTAAAAAGCTTCGGAATGTACCAGCCTTCCAGTTTTAATAAAAATATTTTTGAAGCATTAAAAGAAGGGTCTTACTGGCAAAAAGTAAATCGATTATATGAAAAATATAAAAACTTATGGAATGGACCTGAAGTTAATATATATATATTCCCTATAAATGGTGTAAATCGCCAATTAATGAGGCAAACAAATGGAAAATCAGGTGTTACATTTGAAAAAAATCTGTATTTATTTCTTTCTCCTCTTCAAGATTTGAAGGAGTTGGAAGCACTTTTTGTCCATGAATATCATCATGCAGCAAGAATGAATAATCTTCAAAAGATGCCTCTTGACTACACATTATTGGATTCGCTTATACTGGAAGGATTAGCAGAAACGGCAGTGGAAGAGTATTGTGGTGAAAAATATCTTGCCGAATGGACAAGAGGCTATTCTGAAAAGCTATTAAAGCGATTTTGGAAAAGTGATTTTAAAGAAAGGTTAATGATTAACAGAAGAAATTGGATGCATGATGATCTTCTTTTCGGCAGAAAATTTGTTCCAAGAATGATGGGATACGCGCTTGGGTACAAAATCATATCTGAGTATAAAAAGAATCATCCATTCTCCATCGAAAAAACATTAGCAACTCCCTCAGAAAACTTGCTCATAGACGATTTTTTAGAATAGAAGACAGCGAGGAAAACTAAAAACACTCCAAGCTCTAAGCTTTAAGCGGACACAGAATCCGTTATTTTTAAAAAATGGCCTAATTTAAAGGTTAAGCGGACACAGAATTCGTTATTTGCAAAAAAACAGATGAAAATCACTGTTTTTTAACAGAATAACGGAACGTGAGTCCGGAATCATACGGAAATAGACCATTTTGTCACGCATAACGGAACTGGTGTCCTCTAAAATTATGTTTATAGGAACATTAAGAGTATCTTGAACAATAATTTCCAAATGAACAATAATGTCGAAGGAATAATTTAACTCCTTGCTGCCTATACTGTTTGATAAACAGTTATGAAGCGAGGGGTTAATCAAATGCTGTATCTTCATGATGTATGGGTAAATTGGTTCGAAGGGGAAGAAAATGGTTACAATGTATGCCATTTTCACGAATGGCGTCGAGATGATGTTATTGAACTATTAGATCAAGTTCCACTGCTGCTGATTGAGTCCGTATTGTTTGAATACATAGAGAATGATTTAGGAGAGCTTCCACAAGGACTACTAAATGATATTTATCAGAAAGCCTATTTACGAAAAAATCATGAACGAATTCAGGTAGATTATTGTTTTGTCGTAACAGATGGCAAAGGGATATTAGCAGTGGATACAATCGGTTATCAAATTCCGATTCGTAAAAGCCGTTTAATTCCAAGACAGGAACAGTTAGTATATGATATGATTCAAGACCATGAACCAATCTCTTATAAATTTGAAATAAAGAAAAATGAAAAGGGATATCATATACTTTCCCCTGAGCCATTTTTAATGAACGGATTAACAAGAAAGGAAAGACAGTTAAAACAGCTCCTTTTTATGGCATTAGACCAGTTATATTCGTCCAAAAATACAGCAGAGATTCGTTATTGGTACACTGAATGGGCACCAGAATGTTATCAGGAAATTCAAAGTATGAAATTTGAAACAGTATGGGAGAGACTCTATACAGAGGTAAAGCTTGGCTGGTCAGAAAAGCATGCTAATCTATGTGAAAACCTGATTAAAGGACAGCCATTCTTTGAAAAACTTTGGGAGATGGAAAATGGCTCCAAAAGTGAACTCCTATAGATGAAAAAAAGAACTGGACAAGCTTCCAGTTCTTTTTTTATCGTTTTCTACCTAACCCCATAGCATTTTCCATCTTCTTTAGCATTTTTTTTGCTACTGTATTTGCTTTTTCTGCACCCATATCTAAAATATCATCTAATTCTTGAGAGTCGATTAGGGAATAATATTTCTCTTGAATAGGTGTTAAAGCTTCCATTACAACATTTGCTAAATCCCGTTTAAAATCACCATATCCTTTTCCTACATATTTTTCCTCTATCTCATGAATAGGCAGACCGCCTAAGATGGAGTAAATGGAAAGTAGATTGGAAATTCCAGGTTTATTTTCTTTATCGTATTTTACAACCCCATCCGAATCTGTAACAGAGCTTTTAATCTTCTTTTCAATCGTTTTAGCATCATCAAGCAAGGAAATATATCCCTTTGAATTTGGATCCGATTTACTCATTTTCTTGGTTGGATCCTGTAAGGACATAATTCTGGCACCAACTTTCGGGATGCTAATCTCCGGAATGGTAAAAATATCATTATATTTTTTGTTAAATCTTTCTGCTAAATCTCTCGTTAATTCCATATGCTGTTTCTGATCTTCGCCGACAGGCACCAAATCGGTTCCGTATAGGAGAATATCAGCAGCCATTAGCGGTGGATATGTTAATAGTCCTGCTGAAACGGCTTCCTTTCCTGCTGATTTATCTTTAAATTGAGTCATTCTTTCCAGCTCACCGATATAGGCAATACATTGAAGCATCCAACCTGCCTGGGCATGTGCAGGCACTTCGGATTGAATAAAAAGGGTTACTTTATTCGGATCTAATCCAACCGCCAAGTATAATGCTGCAAGGCTTTTAATATTTTTGCGTAATTGTAAGCGATCCTGAGGAACTGTAATGGCATGCTCGTCTACAATGCAAAAATAACAATTATATTCTTCCTGTAAATCAACAAATTGTTTTAATGCTCCGATGTAATTTCCCAGAGTGATCGTTCCGCTAGGTTGAATACCTGAAAATATTGTTTTCATAAAGTTCCCTCCAAATTTTTAAACTTTTTAAATATTTCATTCTTATACATAATAATAGAGAATTAATGCGAAAGCCATTAGAAGCAACATTATTAGAGCGTTATAAAACATAGGCTTATAATTAAATGTAATTAGCTCTGAAACTGGCCTCATTTCATCAAGTTCTTCCTTTGATAACTTATTTTTATTAAACACCCGTCTAAATCCTTCAGCAGTAACATCGAAAAATCCAGTATTAAGAATGAAGATTGATATGGATATAAATAGTAGAATTCCCCCAATAATGAAAGAAATATTTATATATTGAAGCAATCCAATAGCGTGGTATCTAATAAAAGATAACAGAAACACTAATATTTGTGATGGAAAAAACCACCAAACAAGTCTTTTTATCAAAAATATCACCTCTATAGTAAAAGAATAAATAGTATGGAACAAATAATCAACTAAGTAAGTAATGAGGGTAGAAATGCAATAATTTCGCTATTTCACAAAATTTAATTAACCAAATGACAACTGTTAAATCGTATATAATTTGGTAAAAATAGGCGCTTAAATGTTTTGAATTTTATTTTTTTAATATAATTTATGTACAAATTCAAAAAAAAATGTATAATAGACAATGTAGAAAGTTTTCAGAAAAATAGGAAAAGGGAGGAAGATTATGAGAAAGACAAAAGGTAGATTAGGAATTCTACTTGCACTGTCATTAGTTCTAAGTATGATTCTTGGAGCTTGTGGAAGCAAAAGCTCTGATAGTAGCAATTCTAGTGCATCTAAAGGTAATGCAAGTGGTAAAGAAGTTCTGAATATTATGGAATCTGCAGAAATTCCGACAATGAATACTTTTATGGCACAAGATGCCGTATCCTATAATGCAATGAACCAAGTATTCGAGGGATTAATGAGACTTGGCCAAGATGGAGTAACTCCTGTACTTGGTATGGCTGCAGAAAAGCCAACTGTAAGTAAAGATCAAACTGTTTATACTTTTAAACTTCGTGATGCAAAATGGTCTAATGGAGATCCTGTAACAGCAAACGACTTCGTTTATTCTTGGAGACAAGCAATCGATCCTAAAAATTCATCACCATATGGTGCATATATGATGGGCGGCGTTATCAAAAACGCTAGCGAGATTGCAGCGAAAAAGAAAAAACCTGAAGAGTTAGGTGTTAAGGCAATCGATGATAAAACTTTAGAAGTAACATTGGAACATCCTATTGGATACTTCGAATCATTAATGACATTCCCGTTATTCTACCCAATGGATCAAAAATATATTGAATCTAAAGGGAAAGAATACGCTTCTAACAGTGACAACATGGTTTACAACGGTCCGTTCACTTTAACAAAATGGAACGGAACTGGAGATTCTTGGACATATGAAAAAAATCCAAACTATTGGGATAAAGATTCTGTAAAACTTTCTCAAATTAATGTAAACGTAGTTAAGGATCCTGGAACAGTTATCAACCTATATGACACAAATAAACTTGACTGGGGTGTACTGAGCGGTGAATATGCGGCTCAATACAAAAGTAATCCGGATTATAAAGTATTATCCGATCCAACTGTTTACTACCTTAAATTCAACCAAGAACGTTCAAATCAAAAAACTGCTCTAGCTAACACAGATATTAGAAAAGCAATTTCAATGGCATTTGATAAAGAAGCAATGGCAACAACCATTCTTGCAAACGGTTCTACTGCTGCGAATGGCTTGTATCCAAAAGATTTCCTTAAAACTCCAGGCGGGGAAGATGTTCGTAAAGCAAATGGAGATTTAGTGAAATATAACGCAAAAGAAGCTAAAGCTCTTTGGGAAAAAGGTTTAAAAGCAATTGGCAAATCCAAAGTGTCATTAGAATTATTAAGCGGCGATACGGATTCTGCTAAAAAAATGGATGAATACCTAAAAGGTCAATTAGAAAAGAATTTACCAGGCTTAACTATTACATTAAGCGAACCGCCATTTAAAGTTCGTCTAGACCGTGATAATAAACAAGATTACGATATTGAATTTGCTGGTTGGGGTCCAGATTATCTTGACCTATACACATTCTCTAACTTGTTCCTAACTGGTGGAGATCAAAACAGAATGAGCTATTCTGACCCTGAGTACGATAAGTTAGTAAACGATGCCTATTCTAAACTAGGCAAAGGGGTTACGAAAGATCAATATTTCCAAATGCAATTAGATGCTGAAAAAATTCTTATCCAAAAAGATGCAGCGATTGCTCCAATTTATCAAAAAGCAATTGCCGTTTTACAAAAACCATATGTAAAAGGAATTGTAAAACATCCATTTGGTCCTGGTTACAGCTACAAATGGGCATCTATTCAAAAATAAATTTATGTAACAAGTACAGATGGAAAGAGAGTATATAAACAGATGTACTCTCTTTTTCCCTACTTTAAAATTGTCGAACTTTGACGAATTTTTAATTTTTATTGAAGGTTTTTTAGGAGGTGCAGTAATGGCGAAATACTTTGTCCAACGTGTTATTTATATGATTATTACATTATTTCTCATCGCTTCGATCACGTTTTTCCTCATGAAGCTAATGCCGGGAACTCCTTTTAACGCTCAGGGAAAATTATCACCTGAACAGATTCACATTATGAATGAGAAATATGGATTAAATGATCCAGTGCCTGTACAATATGCCCATTATATGTTGAATCTATTAAGAGGTGATTTAGGTACTTCTTTCCAATTAGATAACCGCGATGTTTCCACCCTTATTGCCGAACGTATCGGACCATCCGCAACTTTAGGTATTGAAGCATTAGTTTTTGGTACTATAGTCGGTATACTCTTAGGTGTATTGGCAGCATTGAAACAAAATACTTGGTTAGACTACGGAAGCACTTTAATCGCTGTTATTGGAAAATCGATACCATCTTTTGTATTTGCAGCCGTTTTACAATTATGGATTGGTGCAAAGTTACAATGGCTGCCTGTTGCTTATTGGAACGGATTTTCCTACACGATTCTTCCGTCAATAGCATTGGCCATGTTCCCAATTGCGATTGCAGCAAGGTTCATGAGAACCGAAATGATTGATGTGTTAAGTTCCGATTATATCGTTTTAGCAAGAGCAAAGGGTGCAAGTGCCTTTGAAATTGCCTTCAAACATGGATTTAGAAATGCATTAATTCCATTGATTACGGTTATGGGACCGCTTGCAGTTGGTTTAATGACAGGCTCCCTTGTAATTGAAAATATTTTCTCAATTCCGGGAATTGGGAACCAATTCGTTCAATCGATTACCACAAATGACTACGGAGTCATTATGGGTACAACATTATTATTTGCCATTATGTTAGTCGTCATCATTTTAATCGTCGATTTATTATATGGAGTGATTGACCCACGTATCCGTTTATCGGGAGGGAAAAAATAATGATAGTAGAAGAAAAAATTTCAGCAGAACAATTTCAACCCGCCCATATAGATGCAGCAAAAGGGGAAGTTATTGAAAAGCCAAGCTTATCATTTTGGCAAGATTCATGGCTTCGTGTTCGTAAAAATAAGGGTGCTATTGTGAGTCTGGTTTTGCTTGTATTATTAATACTGATGGCATTTATTGGGCCGCATATAAACCATTATGGATTCAATAATCAAAACCTTACAAAATCTAACTTGCCTCCACGTATTCCTGGAATAGAAAAACTTGGGATCTTTGACGGAACACAAAACGTTGGAGGACAAAAAGTAAATCTTTACGAACAAAAGGGCATCAAGGATTATTATTGGTTTGGAACAGACTCATTAGGACGCGACCTTTTCACACGTGTTTGGAAAGGAACACGTATTTCCTTATATATAGCATTTCTTGCTGCAGCAATTAATATGGTTATTGGTGTTGCATATGGAGCTATTTCCGGTTATTACGGCGGCAAAGTAGATAATGTTATGCAAAGGATTATCGAAGTATTATCCGGTATCCCTGATCTAGTTGTCGTTATCCTCATGATATTAATATTGAAGCCGGGGATCTTATCTATTACAGTTGCTTTGAGCATTACCGGTTGGGTTGGTATGGCCCGAGTCGTTCGCGGGCAAATCCTAAAGTTGAAATCTCAGGAATATGTATTAGCTGCAAAAACATTAGGAGCTAAAGATGGAAAGATTATTTTCAAACATTTAATTCCTAATATGGCCAGCGTTATTATTATCAATACAATGTTTATCATTCCGAGTGCTATATTTTTTGAATCTTTCTTAAGCTTTATTGGTTTGGGTCTTGAAGCACCTAAAGCTTCATTAGGTACCCTAATTGAGGACGGATATAAAGTGTTAAGATTCCTTCCGTATCAAATGCTATTCCCGGCTGCTATTTTGAGTATTATTATGATTGCGTTCAACTTATTAGCCGATGGTCTTCGTGATGCACTAGATCCGAAGATGCGTGATTAAAAGTGGGGTGAAATAAATGGGAAAAATATTAGAAGTAAATGATCTTCATATCTCATTCCATACCTTTGCTGGTGAGGTCCAGGCAATTCGCGGTGTCAACTTTGAATTAAATGAAGGCGAGACACTTGCAATTGTGGGAGAATCTGGGTCTGGAAAGTCTGTAACCACAAAGACAATCATGAGATTATTACCTAGCCATAATTCCGAAATTAAATCGGGTGAAATATTATTTGAAGGTAAAGATATAACGAAATTATCCGATAAGGAAATGCAAAAAATTAGAGGAAAAGAAATATCTATGATATTTCAGGATCCAATGACATCGTTAAATCCAACTATGACAGTTGGAAAACAAATCATGGAGCCTTTGATAAAACATCAAAACCTAAGTAAGAGTGAAGCAAAAAAACGTGTCATAGAGCTTTTGAAAATGGTTGGTATTCCGAAAGCAGAGATTCGTTTTAAACAATACCCTCATCAATTTTCAGGCGGGATGAGACAGCGTGTCGTTATTGCAATCGCACTTGCTTGTAATCCTAAAATCCTTATTGCAGATGAGCCTACCACAGCACTTGACGTAACTATTCAGGCACAAATATTAGAACTAATGAAGGATTTGCAGAAGAAAATTAACACTTCCATTATCTTTATTACACATGATTTGGGAGTAGTGGCAAATGTGGCTGACCGTGTAGCGGTTATGTATGGCGGAAAAATTGTGGAGGTTGGAACGGTAGATGAGATTTTCTACAATCCTCAGCATCCATATACTTGGGGATTAATTAGTTCGATGCCTAGCTTGGATACAGATGATGAAGAATTATATGCAATACCTGGTACACCACCGGATTTATTACATCCACCAGTTGGCGATGCCTTTGCACCTCGTAATGCATATGCGATGAAAATCGACTTGGAGAAGCAACCGCCAATGTTTAAAATATCTGAAACTCACTATGCAGCAACATGGCTATTACATCCAGATGCACCAAAAGTAGAGCCGCCTGCTGCAGTTAAAAAACGCATGCGTAAATTTCATAATGAGGCAGATACCTCTCTGAATAAGGAGGTCGTAAAGAATGTCTAGCAATGAAAAATTATTAGAAATAAAACATCTAAAGCAATATTTTAATAAAGGAAAAGCAAATGAAGTAAAAGCTATTGACGATATTTCATTTGATATATATAAGGGAGAAACGCTGGGACTTGTTGGTGAATCCGGATGCGGGAAATCGACTACAGGCAGAACCATTATTCGGTTATATAACGCGACAAGTGGAGAAGTACTATATAATGGTGAAAATGTTCACGCTAAAAAATCCCGTTCTGAATTAAAAAAATTTAATCAGAAAATGCAAATGATCTTCCAGGATCCACAAGCATCATTAAATCCTAGAATGAAGGTTGCAGATATTATTGCGGAAGGTATCGATATACACGGTCTAGCAAAGTCTAAAGAAGATAGAATGAATAGAGTTTATAAGTTACTTGATACAGTTGGTTTAAACCGTGAACATGCTAACCGGTATCCTCATGAATTTTCTGGTGGACAGAGACAGCGTATTGGAATAGCACGGGCATTAGCAGTAGAACCTGAATTTATTATTGCCGATGAGCCAATTTCTGCGCTGGACGTGTCCATTCAAGCCCAAGTTGTTAACTTATTGAAGAAACTTCAAAAAGAAAAAGGGTTAACCTATTTGTTTATTGCCCATGACCTATCTATGGTGAAATATATTAGTGACCGTATCGGAGTTATGTATTTCGGAAAATTAGTAGAACTAGCTCCTGCTGATGATCTTTATAATAATCCGTTGCACCCGTATACACAATCATTACTTTCAGCGATACCACTTCCGGATCCTGATTATGAGCGTTCTCGCGTCAGAAAAACGTACGATCCGAAAATCCACCAATACGCGGAGGGTGAAGAGGTAAAAATGCGGGAAGTTGCACCTGGACATTTCGTTTATTGCTCAGAGAAGGAACTAAAACAATATAAAGCTTTATATAAATAAAAAAAAAATCGATCCTTTTGGGTCGATTTTTTTCATAATTAGGCAAAGCATTTTTTTTTTTTTAAGGAAAGTACTTTTCAACAAGTAAATAATTTAATAAGTTTAATTTTTTATCTAGTGTAAGCAGATATCGTGCGTACGGATTTCCTCCGTCTTCTCGCTACGATAAGTTAACATCAGTTGAAAATGGAAGTGCTATTTTCACTTGTTCGTGAACTACCTCACTGTGTTTTCTTTATCTCGAGGTGAGCGACTACGAAATCCGTACGCCAGTGTTGCGGCGCTTACGCTTTTTTTATAACCCAGGAAATTTCGACAATTTTCAAATATTAAATGAAATTGAGAATCATTTTAAGGTTATTTTAATGTTTAGCGTATATAATATGTTTAACGTTAACGAAAAGGAGGTATATATACCTAAGGCAAATTCACAAAAAAGCCATGTTTTTATGATGGTAACATCAATTTTTCAAAAAATATATTCATGGAAGTCCAAATAGTGTATAATACATAATATAGATTTCTTTATTAAAGTAATTTTAAATTAAGAATGGTAACCGGAATTGGTGAATCATTAAATAATATAAGGAGTGTGGAATGATATATGGTAACATTATACACTTCACCAAGTTGCACATCATGTAGAAAAGCAAGAAGCTGGCTAGAAGAAAATAATATTTCATATAAAGAACGCAATATTTTTTCAGAACCACTTAGTCTTGAAGAAATTAAAGAAATTCTTCGAATGACAGAAGATGGTACAGATGAAATAATTTCTACAAGATCTAAAACTTTTCAAAAGTTAAATGTAGATTTAGAAACATTGCCTTTACCAGATCTGTTTAACTTAATTCAAAAGAATCCTGGTCTACTTAGAAGACCGATCATTTTGGATGAAAAAAGATTACAGGTTGGATATAATGAAGATGAAATTCGGAGATTCTTACCTCGTAAGGTTCGTACATTTCAGCTGCGTGAAGCTCAAAAGCTTGTTAACTAATAATTGCAGACTTTGTCTACTAAATAACGCCTTTTATTCATGAGAATAAAGGCGTTTTCTGTGTGCAAAGATTGATTGGAAATGCGGAAATAATACTGCATTTGCATATACTTTAGGAAAGCGGGTAAACTGTTCCTAATTTGTTTAAAAAGGGTATTTTGATTTTCATTTTTGCTTCTCGTATACTTTATCTAGCCATAATTATTTTCGGCACATTCCTAAAAATAGGTCTTATAAGGTATCTGTCTATAAAAACAATTTTAGGCATTTTATCTTGAAAATTTTCTGAATTTCCGTTAAAATAAGCAGAATAATATTTCATTCTAATCAATAGGGTAAGACCGTTCACGCAATATGTTTAAAATCCAAAAGCCGATGTTCATTTGTTACTTCTTGTCATTTGATATAAATCCAAAGTAGGCTTTATTTCGAGACATCTTTTCTTATCAAGTAAATTCAGTATTAACCAAATAAGGTTTTTACCCAGAATAGCGTATACAAAAGCAATATAGTTTAAGAAAAGAGCTATAGGTAGACGCGGATTTTTTTAAATTGGAAGTAATTTTATTTCCATTTATCACACTTTTATCATAGAATAAGAGTACAAGGTGTAAACATTTTTAATTCACGTCATAACTAATCTTTATTAGGTAAGATGTCCGTTCAACACTTTTAAATAGAAGGGAGAGTTGATGTATGGATATCGAAAGAATTAATGAAAATACTGTCAAGTTTTATATATCATATTTGGATATTGAAGAAAGAGGCTTTGATCGCGAAGAAATTTGGTACAATCGCGAAAGAAGCGAGGAATTATTCTGGGAAATGATGGACGAAATTCATCATGAGGAAGAGTTTGTTCCAGAAGGTCCGCTTTGGATTCAAGTTCAAGCAATGGAAAAAGGTTTAGAAGTGCTTGTTACAAAGGCTCAGCTCTCAAAAGATGGTCAACGATTTGAACTTCCAATCCCTGAGGATAAGCTAAAAGACTTTCCTATCAATGAGCAGATTGAAGAATTTTTAGACGAACATTTTCAAACGAGACCATTGCAGGAAAATGATGATGATTTATTAGAGTTTATGGTATCATTTAAGGACTTTGAGGATGTCATTTCACTATCCAAAAGAAACGGCCTGGATAAGTTAAAAACTAAATTGTTTTCCTATAATAACAAATATTATTTATATGTTGAATTTATTGATGAACTTTTCGAAGAAGAGGATATTGATAATATTTTAAGTATTTTACTCGAATATGGAGAAGAATCAACATATACTGTACATCGTTTAGAGGAGTATGGAAATACCGTTATTGACAGAAATGTTTTTGAAAAAATAAATGAGTACTTTAAATAAAATCAAAATCCGATTTTTTTAGAAAATCGGATTTTATTTTTTGGGGGAAATATAAAGTTTAACCATGTGAATAACTTTTGAAAAAAATATCTATGACTAATTTCAGCGCTTGCGCATTTTTTTTTTGATTTTTATAAAGGAAAATAAGCATGTTTATGGAATATAGATAAGAAAGGAGGGATGTAATGCTTACCGCATTAACAAAAGAAGGAAAAGTGTATAATTTAGCGGGTTGTAAGGATGATTATCATTTAGATAATCTAAAAAAGAAAGTCCAATTTTATTGTCCTGTTTGTCAGGAACCGGTTATTTTACGAGCAGGCAGTCAGAAAATTCCCCATTTCTCACATCAAAAATCCTCTAATTGTGCATCAATATCAGAACCGGAAAGTTTACGACATATGCAAGGAAAAAAAGATTTATATTTATGGCTTGTAAATCAAAGGTTTAAAGTGTACTTGGAAAGATATTTGCCAAGGTTAAAACAGCGACCGGATATTTTGTTCAATAAAAATGGGAAGTGGTTTGCTGTTGAATATCAATGCTCACCTATTTCGATAAAATTATTAACTCAGCGCACAAATGGTTATGCAAAACATCATATTTCTCCAATTTGGATTATGGGTGGTTATCCTTTTCAGCATAGAAAGGATGCATTTTTTCAACTAAGTGATTTTCATTGGTCTTTCATTCAAGCAAGTGAAAAAATTGGTCTTACCCTTTTCAGTTATACCCCTCATTCTCGGTATTTCCATTTCTTAAGCAATATATCTCCGATTTCTTCAAGAAAAGTCCAAGGTACTTACACAAAAATATCTCTTGATCATATGACATTCCCCATTCTTTTATCCAATACAATATCGCAAAAACAACCAATCAATGCATATTGGTTTTTACAAAAACGAAAATGGCTTCAGAATAAAATTATATATAGTAAGGCCTTTCAGGACCCATTTTTAATATCTTTATATGAGTGTAATAGTCATCCTTCGCTATTGCCACCTGTTATTGGATTGCCTGTAGATTATATGGGTGTATGCAAAACACATCCAGTTGTTTGGCAATTTTATATTTGGCATGACTGTTTACGTTTTTTAAAAACCGGGGATCGAATGACCTTTAAACAAGTGCGTAATGCGATAGAAAGCCGGAAAAGAAGCCAGCATATCCTTTTTAGATGCCTTCCTTTTGTACCAACTTCCTATCAAAACAGAATGATTTATCTGTATTTACAAACGCTAGTACATTTTTCATATTTAAAAGAGGTAAAGAAAGGGACATTTGTACTGCATAAAATGATAACCTTTCCAAAAAATATGGAAGAAGCACTTCTTTTTGATAAAGAATTTCTTCATGAATTGGACGATAAATGACGTAAAAACAGCAGGAATTTTGTAAAAGATAGAGAATTTATTACTGTAAGGATTTTTCGTATCACGAAGGAATGGAGGAAAGACTATGACAAATGAAACAGCTACTGTAAAATCATTACCTAGTCGAAAAGATATACCGGAAGAATTAACTTGGAGATTGGAAGATATTTTTCCAACAGATGAAGCATGGGAACAAGAATATCAAAAGGTGAAAGAGTTAACGGGTGATGCCCCTAAATATAAAGGAAAGCTTGGAGAAAGCGCAAATGATTTATATGAAGCACTTAAGTTTCAAGATAATGTCTTTGAAAGATTAAGCAAATTATATACATATGCACATATGCGTTATGATCAGGATACAACAAATTCTTTTTATCAAGGCTTAGATAGTCGAATGAAGAGCTTGTATGCGGAGGCTGCTAGCTTATTTGCATATGTTGTGCCGGAAATTCTCTCAATTGATGAAAATACGTTGAAAGAATATCTGAAAGAAAACAAAGATTTACAGTTATATGAACACTCCTTGGAGGAAATTAATCTCCAAAGACCGCATGTGCTTTCTGCAGAACAAGAATCATTGCTTGCCAGTGCATCAGAAGTAATGAATGCATCAAGTACTACATTTGGGATGTTGAATAATGCGGACTTGGAATTCCCTACTATTAAAGACGAAAATGGCGAAGAGGTGGAAGTAACACATGGACGTTATTCCCGCTTCCTTGAAAGTCCAGATCAAAGAGTTAGACACGATGCATTTAAAGCAGTATACGAAACATATGGTAAATTCCAAAATACTTTTGCCAGTACATTGAGCGGCCAAGTAAAGAAGGATAATTTCAATGCAAAAGTTCGCCACTATGACTCAGCAAGACATGCCGCTCTTTCCAATAACAATATTCCTGAGAGCGTATACGATAATCTTGTAAATACTGTAAATAAGAATCTTCATCTTCTTCATAAATACGTTAAACTTCGCAAAAAAGTGTTAGGTGTCGAGGAATTGCATATGTATGACCTTTATACACCATTAGTTAAAGAAGTTGAGATGAAAATTCCTTACGAGGAAGCAAAAGAAATCGTATTGAAAGGCTTACAACCACTTGGAGAAGATTATTTGAATGTATTACGCGAAGGATTTGAAAATCGCTGGGTAGACGTCGAAGAGAACAAAGGGAAGCGCAGTGGTGCATATTCTTCCGGTACTTACGGAACAAATCCATATATCCTAATGAATTGGCAGGATAATGTTAATAACCTCTTTACACTCGCACATGAATTTGGACATAGTGTGCATAGCTACTATACAAGAAAAACACAGCCGTATCCTTATGGAGATTATTCCATCTTTGTAGCAGAGGTTGCATCAACTTGTAATGAAGCATTATTAAATGACTATCTTTTAAAAACAATTGATGATGAAAAGAAACGAATTTATTTATTAAACCATTATCTTGAAGGGTTCCGTGGAACTGTATTCCGCCAAACTATGTTCGCAGAATTTGAGCATTTAATCCATCAAAAAGATCAAAATGGGGAAGCACTAACTGCCGAATTGTTTACGAAGGAATACTATGAATTAAATAAACGTTATTTTGGAGAAGAAGATATTATTATTGACGAGGAAATTGGATTAGAATGGTCCCGAATCCCTCATTTCTACTATAATTATTATGTATATCAATATGCTACAGGTTTCAGTGCTGCAACAGCTCTAAGCTCGCAAATTTTAAGTGAAGGTGAACCTGCAGTAGAACGTTATTTAGGATTCTTAAAGGCGGGTAGCTCCGATTACCCGATTGAGGTATTGAAGAAAGCCGGTGTCGATATGACTTCAGCTGAACCTATTGAGGCTGCGCTTAAAGTCTTTGAAGAAAAATTAAATGAATTAGAACAGCTGCTTTCTTAAGGAAAGGCGGAAGTGCCTTGCTCATCGTCGTATGTATTTCGTAGTCGCTCACCACGAGTTTAAAGGAAAACGTGCTGAGGTGTTCACAAGCTGGTAAAATCGGCACTTCAAATTTTATGTTGACTTATCGTAGGGAGGATACGGAGAAATACACTAGCCGATAGGGCTGCAGCTAGACAAAAGACTAATTAGCCAGGCATATAGCCTGGCTAACTTAATGAAAACCTCGAAACGTATTGCGCCCATTAAGGTGAACTAGCAACAAAAATAAAGATAAAAATAAAATGGGAGAGGTAATATAGATTGGAATCAGCTTCATTAAACCAAGGATATTAAGAAAGAAACTGAAAAATATAAAAAGTATAAGGAAGAATACTGTGTACTTTTTCATAACCGTTTCACCTTTCACATGTAGTATTTTAGTAGTATATGAAACATGCCCCTATGGTGAAATATATTCTCATTTCCGGCATTATATAACAGGATTTTGACAATATTGTGAAACAATTAACAATCCCTTGCATCATTCTGCTTTAACGTGCTATAGTATAGATGTGAAGTTGATCACAAGCAAACATATACCCCTTTGTTTGACCGTGAAAAATTTCTCCCATCCCCTTTGTTCGTGTTGAAAAAGGCCTTGCATTTGCAAGGCCTTTTTCTTATGCAGAAAATTTGCAGCGTCTTCTAATGAAAAATAGATAAAAAAAGAATTTGGCGCAAGTTGCCAAATTCTTTTTAATCGATAAACTTCCAAAACGCCCCGTATTTACCTGGTATTTTTTGAATCTTTTGTTGTAGTATCCACTTTTTGAGCTCTTTTTCGACCTCTGCAATAGTCATATTGTATACGACAGCAATCTCTTTTGATGCCACTACACCGTAATACTTAAGAAACCGTTCAATTGGCGGAAGGGGGGCAGGCTCTGGTTTTTCCCCTAATAACTCATAAATAATTTGAACGTATACTTCATATGGATAAAGACCACTTATTTTTAATCCTTCATCCTCAATATTTTCATTGAAAAATACGAGTGAGGGAATTTCAGTTACTTCCATTTCTGATGCAATTTTCAAATCACATTGGAAAGCCTTTGCTGCACTTGAAGAATGAATATCATTTATGAATTCCTCAATATCAAGATTAACGTTTTTGGCACATTCTACAAGCACATCCATACTAGAAACATTTTGTTTTTTTAAAAAAATTAATTCCTGTATTTTTCGCAAAAAGCGCATGCCAGCACGTTTACCTTGTAATTCAGCGGCTTTAATAGCAATAGATGCGAGATACGGTGATGAAATGGGATTATCAAACCAAAGGCTTCCATCACAGGACATGCCCGTTCTGCTTGCTGTTTTCTCCCAAAGCTGTGCGATCGATTCATGCTTTTTCGCGCTAAGATTCAGTGTTGAAAGTTTACCACTTAATACATGTCTTAATCTGAAAAAAGACCCATATTCTATAAATAGTTTCTTCATAATTGGTTCCAATGCCCAACATTCGGGACATAAAGGATCGACAAAAATATATATTTCCAAAGGTTTCTTGTCTTGGTTACACAATTCAAGCATATTTATTTCAGTTTTAAAATCTTTCAATGTTCCTCACCTTTAGTTGTGTCAGGTGTGTTCACCATATGTTGTGCCGTTAAGACTAATCTCGAAAAAAATTGTTCCCGAATTGGGCCCTCTAATTTGACTTCGTCCATTGCTGCACTCATACAGGATAACCATGCTTTAGCACGTTTTGGTGTAATCTCATGAGGTAAGTGTCTTGCTCGCATCATGGGATGTCCGTGCTCATTTGAATAAAGAGTTGGTCCGCCTAAAAACTGTGTTAAAAATTGTTTCTGTTTTCTCGCCACTTCTGATAAATCCTCAGGAAAAATGGGAATTAAATCTGGATGTCTTGCCACTCTGTAATAAAACGCATCGACTAATTTGTTTAACGTTTCTTCCCCTATGATGTCATACGGTACTATACGCTTCTCTACCATATGATAATTACCCCTTTTATTAACGGCTCTTTTCATATACTTTATTGCTGCTTTGTCGAAAATCAAAAAATTTCTCCGGGTAAGATAGAATAACTTTTTATAAGAAATGATACCTCGAAATGAAACGTTAGAAAAAAAGCAGCATTTGTATAGAAAATAACCTTAATAGTTGTATTATGTATACTTATTTTAGCAATGACCTATTAATAACACAAACAAATAGCTTATAATTGTTTTATTTTTTACAAATATCTATACGTTATACTTTCTTCAAGGAAATTCAAATCATAAAAAATACCGCTGCACAATTGTTACAGCGGCTATACTAATTGACTGGTTATACGTCTGACATAATTTTGTGTTTCCTTAAATGGAGGTACTCCATTATATCGTTCGACATTACCTGGACCGGCATTGTATGCTGCAAGAGCTAATACGATGTTTCCATCAAATTTGTCCAGCATACTCCTTAAATATTTTGATCCTGCATCAATATTTTCAGCCGGGTCAAATATATTCGTCACACCGAGACTTTTGGCCGTAGATGGCATTAATTGCATCAATCCGGAAGCTCCGGAACTGCTAACAGCTTTTGGATTAAAATTTGATTCTTGTTTAATAACGGACTTTATTAGATTTTCCGGCAAGTCATATTTATTCGCTGCATTCTTAATAAGGCTGTCCAGATCTTTGGGAACACTATCATTATTTTCGATTGTGTTTAACAACGGAAGAGTATTAATATAATTGGCAGGGGATGATAATCCACTTATTGTATTCATACCCGTTGCGGAATTGTCCGATAAGTCTTGTAATGCATTAGATAAAAGCTCTTGAAATAATGAACTGCTGTTATCTTCTGTTGAAGCTAGTGTGCTTGCAGATGATAGATTTTGCAAAGCTCGTAGTTCCATTATCGTTTTAAGCTGATTTACATTCATCTTTAAAGTGCCTCTCCTACTTTTAGAATAGAACATTTAATTTTTTTCGTTAAACTCGTGAGCATTGTTGTATCGCCATAATCATACAATTGTCGGATACATAAAATTAATGTCCATTTTTTAATTTCTTGTACTCTCGATAAAATCTAATAACTTTATTTTCCGATAGTCTAAGGGGTATTTGAAAATGCTCCAGTAATTTGCGAAAATTTTCTTCCCCCTTATTCTTATCTGTTACTTCATATTCTATCTCATAATCCTCTTTATTTAAATAGGAACTATAGTCAAAAACTAATAATCCCCCTAAATAAGCAATTTCAGCCCTTTTGGTAGTTAGACTTCCGAAGCAAGAAAGGGTGTTAAAATCAATATTTAAATCTGTTAATGTATTTTTCACTTCACCATCAGGGAGATAGCCTGTTTCAATCATTTTTAGTGCTGCTTGTTCTTCAAGATATTCATTTGTTTCCCAATTACCATCCTTCACAGGCTGTTTTAAAGTCAGCTCATAATCCCCTTTCTTTTTTCTGATTCTGAGAGCACAGCTTATATTTTTTATGTCAAACTCTGGAGTATCAAAATAATAGTTTTTTTGTATGACCATGTCTTCCTTTTCGATGTTAAATTCATGAATCAATTTCGTGAATTCGTCTACTGTCACTAGGTTTTTAAATTCGATTTCCAATTCACTGCTCATAAATGATAAGACCCCTTTAATAAAAATTTCCACGCAATAACCGTATTTTATCAATGCTAATATTTCATTCGCAATAACCAAGCATTATAAGATATAATAAATGTTGAAAAAAAGGGATTGGGAGTCTTAGATGTCAATATCAAATACATAAGGTTGTAAGAGCCTGCACTGCTCTTAAAAATTCAACTATAGAATACATCGCTTGGAAACAAGAAGGGGGTTATGCCTAATGAATCATTGGGACCAATTTCTAGCTCCGTATAAGCAGGCAGTAGATGAATTAAAAGTAAAATTAAAAGGAATGAGAACACTTTTTGAACAGGAACATATACATTCACCGATAGAATTCGTCACCGGCCGAGTAAAACCAATATCAAGCATACTTGATAAGGCAACGCAAAAGAAGATACCGCTTGACAGATTAGAAGCAGAAATGCAGGATATAGCTGGCTTGCGTATGATGTGTCAATTTGTGGATGATATAAAAAAAGTTGTTTCTCTTTTAAGATTAAGAAACGATTTCAAAATAGTAGAAGAACGAGACTATATTACTAATAAAAAATCAAGTGGTTATCGGTCGTATCATGTTGTCATCGAATACCCCGTCCAAACAATTCATGGTGAGAAAAAAATACTAGCTGAGATACAAATACGAACATTGGCAATGAATTTTTGGGCTACCATTGAGCATTCCCTAAATTATAAATATCGTGGTCAATTCCCTGAAGATATAAAAATGCGCCTGCAAAGAGCTGCAGAAGCAGCATTTCTTCTAGACGAAGAAATGTCAGAAATACGAGAAGAAATTCAAGAGGCACAGGCTTTTTTCACAAAAAATAAGGAAAAAAATAAATCGGATAAGGAAAGCAGGAATTAAAAAAGGCTCTTTTCTAAAACTAGACGAAGCCTATATTTAGATTAAGAATAAATGAAAAAATGACCTGAAACTCAGTCTACATTAGGATTTATAACAACGTACGAAAAACAACGATCAATACGAATACAGTATTTCGAATGAATAGTTGTTAGTTTGGAAGGAAGGTGTAATTACTTGAAATTTTCAATAACCTCAAAAGGAAATGCACAATCAAATGCATTAATGCACAAAATTCGTACATATTTACAGGATTTTGGTTTAACATATGATGAATCGCAGCCTGATATTGTAATTTCCGTGGGCGGAGACGGGACGCTTCTTTATGCCTTTCATCGTTACAGCTCAAGATTAGATAAGACGGCATTCGTTGGAATTCATACAGGGCATCTTGGTTTTTATGCAGATTGGGTTCCAGATGAAATTGAAAAACTGGTAATCGCTATTGCTAAAACCCCTTATCAAGTGGTGGAATATCCGACTCTTGAAGTGATTATTCGATATCAACACGGTGGAAAAGAAACGAGATATTTGGCTTTGAATGAATCTACCGTTAAATGTGTGGAAGGTACATTGGTAATGGATATTGAAATTAAGGGTCTGCACTTTGAACGATTCAGAGGAGATGGTCTCTGTGTTTCCACCCCATCAGGTAGCACCGCTTATAATAAAGCCCTCGGTGGTGCCATTATCCATCCATCATTGCAGGCCATTCAATTGGCGGAAATGGCATCGATTAATAACAAGGTATTCAGGACAATCGGCTCACCATTGATTTTGCCATCGCATCATACCTGCACATTAAAGCCTGTTCGAGATCAGGATTTCATGATAACGATTGATCATTTAACATTGCTGCATAAGGATGTAAAATCCATTCAATTCCGTGTGGCGAATGAAAAAATCCGGTTTGCAAGATTTCGTCCATTACCTTTTTGGACAAGGGTACATGATTCTTTTATTGCAGATAAAGATCAATAAAATATTGATTTTGCTGGCCCTATTTTTTCACTTTAGACAGATAGTGGATTTCGCAAAGATGATAACAGTGGAGGGGTCCTGTGGCACCATTTAACTTACACTGGGTAATTGAGGAGAAAGACGCTGATAAATGGATCAAACAATTTTTGGCGGAGCACGAAATTTCCCGGAGAGCATTAACAGATATTAAGTTTAACGGCGGGAATATTTCGGTAAATGGGAAGGAAGAAAATGTTCGATATAAGCTGAGAACTGGAGATAAATTAGATATTGTTTTCCCGCCGGAAGAGCGAAGCGAGACATTGGTAAGTGAAAATATACCATTAAACATCGTTTTTGAGGATCTATCCATTCTAGTTATTGATAAGCCTCCTTATATGAGTACCATCCCTTCGAGGGAGCATCCGACAGGCAGTTTAGCAAATGCATTAATGGGCTATTATGAGAAGCAATCCATTGAATCATCTGCCCATATAGTTACAAGGCTGGATCGAAATACGTCTGGGTTGGTACTCATTGCGAAGCATCGATATATTCATCATCTATGCAGCTTGTTACAGCAAAAAAGGCAAATCAAACGAACATACCAAGCATTAGCAGAAGGTTATTTTACAGACAATTTCGGAACAATAGAAGCTCCAATTGGGAGAAAAGAAACAAGCATCATTGAAAGGGAAGTCAGGCCGGACGGTCAATATGCGTGCACTCATTTTGAAGTGCTGGAACAGCATGTGGGTTTTAGCCATGTGAAAGTGTGGTTAGATACTGGAAGGACACATCAAATTCGTGTCCATATGTCCTATATCGGTCACCCTTTGTTAGGGGATGACCTATATGGTGGGAACACAACTCAGTTTACAAGACAAGCATTGCATTGCAGTGATTTACACTTTATACATCCGATAACGAAAGAGGAAATGACGTTTCACAGTGAAATTCCGGAAGATATCAGGCCGTAATGTAAGCAGCACTTTTTAATTAGTGCTGTTTTTTTTATAAAAAAACTAAAAGGTAAATACCTCAGTTTCAGTTCTGAGAATGTACATTCGAAGCCATATTATGGAAATTAACTGGGATGTTGGAGTTATGAAGGACAGGGTATTGATAGAAAACAAGGGAAGTGTCCTTCATCAGGGCTATGAAGGACAAGAAATAGAAAGAAAACAAGGGAAGTGTCCTTCACGGGGTTATGAAGGACAAGAAATAGAAAGAAAACAAGGGAAGTGTCCTTCATCGGGGCTATGAGGGACAAGATAGTGATAAAAAACAAGGGAAGTGTCCTTCATCGGGGCTATGAGGGACAAGATAGTGATAAAAAACAAGGGAAGTGTCCTTCATCGGGGTTATGAGGGACAAGATAGTGATAAAAAACAAGCAACGTGACCTTCATCGGAGTTATGAGGGACAAGAAAAAGATTGAAAATAAGCGAAGTGTCCTTCACGGGGTTATGAAGGACACTTCGTGTGGGAAAATGATCGGGTATGATGATAGATAGGAAAATGTTCATCGCTGCCTTCTTAATTAAGAATCAAAATGGTTAAATTTCTCACCAACAAACGGCATGGAAGATGGCACAGAAATTGTTTCCATCTCCGGGTACCTAAGGGCAGTCAACTTTCCTCCAAAAACCGCTCCCGTATCGATATTAACTGTATTACGGATAAACCTTGGTTCTAAAACCGGTGTATGTCCATAGACAATGGTTGGTTTACCATTGTACAATTTTGCCCAATCTCTTCTCACAGGTGAACCATCCGGGTGTTTTTCCCCTGTAATATCTCCATAAAGAACAAACGTTTTTACTTTACTATTCATTTTTCCAATATAATCTTCACGAATTCCAGCATGTGCAATCACAAGCCTGTTATTATCTAACAGCAAATAGAGTGGTGAGTTTTCATACATTTCCACAAAAATATTTCTGTAGTGTTTTTTTTGTTGATCAGTACATGCAGATAACTCCGCAACAGTTGTTTCAAGTCCATGGGTTACTTGCACCTTGTTTCCTAAAAAATACCGATATAGTTTATTGCAGTGA
Source organism: Margalitia sp. FSL K6-0131 (assembly GCF_038008735.1). NCBI lineage: Bacteria > Bacillati > Bacillota > Bacilli > Caryophanales > Bacillaceae > Heyndrickxia > Margalitia sp. FSL K6-0131. Next base: position 3,792,302 of record NZ_JBBOZS010000001.1, on the reverse strand, counting down.
TTTCCCGGCACATAATATGCTTGTTTTTCTTTCCACAGCTGGTAGACAATATCAATTACCTTTAGCGACTCCGGGCCACGATCCGTTAAATCACCCACAAATCCAAGACAACGGCCGCTTGGATGAACTGGAATCCCATCCTTCCAGACATAACCTAACTGTATAGTTAATTGATGAAATTCACTAAAACAACCGTGAATATCCCCGATAATATCCATTTTCATATGAATCCTCCTTCCTATGGGTAAAATAAATTTGAAATATGAATAAGGTTATTATTAGCCAAAAGTAAAGAATCTTGTTAGGATAGAAACTAACAATTTTTTTAAATTGTGCTTTAGCCGAAGAGGGATAATTTACGAATAATCATTTCGCGGTGATTATCACCGGAACTGGCAGAATAATCGCTGGAACTGACGGAATAATCACCAGAACTGGCGAAAATAACACTAGAAATAGTTATAGCAATGGCTCGGCAGGCTAAATGAAATTAGCGGCAAAATTAAGGGAATTAACGGCTATTTTTTCCCATTCGGCTCAGGTTAACTCTTGATGTTAGAGTTGAATTATTTTAGAAGGGAGATGAACAATGGCACATACATCTGTTGCTTCATTATTGATTGTAATTGTGGCTGCGTTTTTAACGCCAATCCTTTTACACCGATTAAAACTATCCTTTATACCTGTCGTAATCGGTGAAATTATCGTAGGGTTAATTATTGGAAAAAGCGGGTTCGATATAATTGAAAAAGACACTTGGCTTAACACATTATCCACTTTAGGGTTTATTTTCTTAATGTTTTTAAGTGGAGTTGAAATAGATTTTTCAGCATTTGTAAGCAGAAAAAAGTCAGTAACATTGCCGAACGGGAAGAAAGAACCAAACCGTTTAAAGGTAGCTATTATTATCTTTATCGGCATATTTATCGTTTCTGTTATTCTATCCTATGTATTTGTCTTTATCGGACTAATTCATAATGCATTCCTTATGACATTAATTATATCCACTATTTCACTTGGTGTTGTAGTGCCAACCTTGAAAGACGCACATATTATGAAGACTGGAATAGGACAGATTATCCTATTGATAGCTGTAATCGCAGATTTAGTTACGATGATTTTATTGGCAGTCTTTGTTTCTCTCTCAGGCAAAGAAACAAGCAATATGTGGCTATTATTGATTTTGTTTGCAGGTGGAGTTCTGTTATATTTTATTGCAAAGGGATTTAAAAAAAGATCCTTATTTAAAAAGCTTTCCACAGGAACAGTGCAAATAGGAACAAGAGCTATTTTTACACTAATTATTATTTTAGTTGCGTTATCGGAATCTGTTGGAGCAGAGAATATTCTTGGTGCCTTCCTAGCGGGGACACTCGTGTCCTTATTATCGCCAAATCAAGAAATGGTTCGGCAGCTTGATTCTTTTGGATATGGCTTTCTCATCCCGATTTTCTTTGTCATGGTTGGGGTAGATTTGGATTTACATTCCATGCTGAGTGATCCAAAATTGCTAATGTTTATTCCACTTTTAATGATTGCCTTTTTTATTTCGAAAATTTTTCCGGTCCTGCTTTTAAAAAAATGGTATGATACGAAAACGGTTGTATCCTCTGCATTTTTGCTGACCTCGACCCTTTCGTTGGTCATTGCGGCAGCCAAAATTGCGGAACGTATAGGAGTTATTTCGACAAGCATGAGCGGTACGCTAATATTAGTGGCAGTCATTACATGCATTATTACGCCAATTATCTTTAGAAAGTTATTTCCAAAAGAAAATATTCAAGTCCGCAAATTGAAGGTTGCGCTTGTCGGGGCAAATCAATTAACCATGTCAGTTAATAGGGAATTAAAATCATCGTTGTATTCGCCAACCTTGTATCACACGATATTAGATAAAGCAGAAAATCAAATTGCTGATTCCCTATTTGATGTCATTGAAATTGAAAATTATGAATCAGATTCACTGGAAAAGGCAGGGATATTTGAAGCTGATATTGTCGTTATTATGACAGGAAATGAGGAAATTAATTCTCAATTAGCAGGGATTGCTAAGCGCAAGGGGGTTGAAAGAGTGATTGCCCGTATTGAAAGTCCAAGTCTTGAAGAATCAACGACGGAACAGGGGGTAGAGGTTTTTTCTACATTGCTGTCCACACAGGCATTGTTACGGGCATTCATTGAATCACCGGATATAATCAATTTATTAACTAATAAAGAGACATCACTATTTGAAATCACGATGTTAAATCACGAATTTGAAGGAATGACATTAAGAAGGTTCCCATTCACAGGAGATATTATTTTCGTACGGATATTCCGCGGAAATGACTCTATTGTGCCGCATGGGGATACACAGTTGCATTTGCATGATCGTTTAATTATTACAGGTTCAAAAGAGTATGCAGATGAACTGAAGCGGGAGCTTGAATTTTGCGAGTAATACATGAAATTGAATAAATTTAGGGGTGATTTTGCGTTCAGGGAGAATAGGGAAATACACATATGAGTGGATTTCTCCTGACCAAATCACCCTAAAATAAAAATGAAGTGTTTCAAATATAGTAACAGCTGCTAAAACCAGGTATAATATAAAGAGAATCATAATATTTTGTTGGAGGATAAAATGGAAGATTTATTAAAACTAAAAGATAAAAACATTGTAGTCATGGGTGTTGCAAATGAACGCAGTATAGCATGGGGAGTAGCACAGTCTCTTCACAATGCAGGGGCAAACTTAATTTTTACATACAGATTGGAACGTTCACTAGGAAAATTAACTCAACTGCTTGAAAAATATAATTATCCTAAAAGCTTGGTTGTTCAATGTGATGTAAATAATGATGAGAGCGTTCAAAATGCTTTTAATGAAATTGGTGAAAAAGTAGGAGTGATCCATGGTGTTGTTCATTCCGTTGCCTTTGCTCATGCGGAGGATTTAAAAGGTGATTTTATTGATACTTCCAGAGAAGGATATGCATTTGCGCAAGATACTAGTGCCTATTCATTAGTAGCTGCAGCTAAGGCAGCGAAGCCTTATATGACAGAAGGCGGTTCTATTGTTACGATGAGTTATCTTGGGGCTGCTCGTGCAATACCAGGGTACAATGTAATGGGAGTAGCAAAAGCAGCGCTTGAATCCTGTGTAAAATATTTAACATTTGATTTAGGAAAAGAAAATATCCGTGTTAATGCTATTTCTGCGGGACCAATTCGTACGCTTGCTGCAAAAGGTGTACCCGGATTTAATGACATCATGAAAATGATCGAAGAAAAAGCACCATTAAAGAAAAATGTTACGGCGGAAGAAGTCGGAGATATGACACTTGCTTTACTCAGCCATTTATCAAGAGGGGTAACTGGTGAAGTGATTTATGTAGATTCAGGTTATAATATTGTAGGATAAAAAAAAACCTCCATTTCACATTTGAAATGGAGGTTTTTTCTTTATTAATACGCTAAGCTGAATAACGCTTTTATGTGAGATAAGTAACGGATATTACTTGCTTCTTTCATTAGTGATGCTGGCATACCTTTAAGAGGTATATTGTTTGCTCCGATTGTAGCAACAGCATCTTTGCGTCCCAAGCTAGCTAAAGTACCCGAGTTTACTTGAGTAAATGTCTTCATTGCTTTGTTTTCTAAATAAGCATATAAGTTATAGCCTGTTTGTTCTCCCATTTGCCAAGCAATTTGAGCTGTTGGAGGGTATGGACGGTCGCCATTTGCAGGGAAGACAACAGCGCTGTCACCTACAACAAATACGTCGTTGTGGGAAGTAGATTGCAGATATTCGTTTACGGTAGCACGTCCACGGTTTACCTCTAATCCGGATTCTCCTACAAGTGGATTTCCTTGAACTCCACCTGTCCAAACGAATGTATTGGATACAATTTTTTGTCCGTCCTTAAGTTCAATTGTATTACCTTCAACGTTCGTTACTGGTAGTCCAGTTAAGAATTGAACACCGCGATCTTCAAGGCTTTTAGTGGCGCGTTCAATTAAATTTTCCGGTAATACTGGAAGAATTTTTGGACCTGCTTCAACTAGAAGTAGTTTAATTTCTTTTGGATCGATACCATACTTACTTGTAAGTGTTGGGAGTTTATCTGCGATTTCACCAACTAGTTCAACCCCAGTTAAACCGCCTCCGCCAATAAGGATAGTTGCGTCTGCTTCATTTTTTGTTTTTGCGTATTCTTGAAGGCGTCCCTCAATATGGCTTTTAATCTTATTAGCATCAGCTGCAGATTTTAATACCATGCTGTTTTCTTCTAATCCTGGAATACCAAAGTATGCCGTTGTACTTCCTAGTCCAACAACAAGTGCATCATAAGTTAATAGTTCGCCATTAGATAGCTTTACTTTTTTATTATCAACATTAAAAGATTCTACTTTTGCGATTTTAAGATCAATGTCTTTTCCTTTGAAAAGTTTATCTAGAGGCAGAGCAACTGCTTCTTGAGTAGCGCTCCCTGCAGCAAGACGATGTAGTTCTGTAATGATTTGATGTGTAGGATATTGATTAATAACAGTCACTTGTGCTTGATCTTTATTTAAATACTTGCGAATATTCAATGCCGTAAGTAGGCCGCCATAACCTGCGCCTAAAATGACAATTTTCTTTGACATAGTTTCTCCTCCGTCCTTAGTAATAAAATAAGAAATTAGTTATTGGATTTCTCTGCTGTAACTTTAAGATAAGCATCAACAAAACGGAAAAGTTTTTGTGCTTGTGGATCTTTGAGCATTCTTAGCAAACCAAATAGACCGATAGTTTCATTACTAACTTCTGCACGGTCTTTTGCTTCAATCACAGTAGCTGCAACACTTTTTGCTGTGTCTTTTACTGGTTCTGCAATTTCTTTAATTGCTCCAATCGTATCGCTCTTTAAAATTTCATCTGTAGCAACTTTTTGCACAAAATCAAATGATGTTGTAAGGAAACTCACCATTTCTGTTAATTTTGGGAGTTGCTCCACTAATGTGTTCAATGATTCTTGAACTTCCGGCTTTAATAATTGATCCAGAATATCTAATTTTTCCTGGCTTACCGTTACGTTTTTTGTTTTTGCATTTTCAACTACTTCTGCCATAACCTATTCTCCTTTACACTAAGTTTTATAAACAGTTAAAATAATGTCCCATTGCATTATACCTCTTATTTGCAAAAGGGAAAAGTATATCGAACGAATTACTTGTGAAATTTGTTCATTTTCAATTTTAAGGGAGAGATAGTATGCGCATTCATTATTTATATTGTTCCATTTCTACTTTCATTAATGCGAAGAAGGATGGATTTATTAAACAAAAAAGTCATTAATCAATAAGGATTCGGCATATTTATATAAGCAGATGATGAAAAAAGAGGGGAAAAACCGTGATCAATTCTTGGCTTTTATTGTTTTTATTTTCCTTAGCAGCTTTCCGCCTCACTCGCCTGCTTGTATATGATAAAATTACTGCATTTATTCGAAGCCCGTTTCACGAAGAAGTAGATGAAACCGATGAGAATGGTACAACGGTTACATACATTAAAATAAAGGGAAGTGGTTTGAGATCATGGATAGGTGAATTATTAAGCTGCTATTGGTGTACAGGAGTTTGGTGCTCCGCTTTTATATATATATTATGGTTAATTGTACCTGCTATAGCACAACCTCTCATTATTTTATTAGCAATCGCCGGTCTTGCAGGAATTTTCGAAGCGGTGCTAACCAAATTCATGGATTGACAATACGAACTACAAGTTTCTTTCCTTCATATAATGGCTAATGGTATAAAACAACAGGAGAGGATGACGACCGTTGAATATGAGAAAACCCATTATCAGAACTCCAGCAATGCCCCCATATGCAAGACCATTGATTACAACGCCTACTGTAAAAAAAGTAAAAAAGAGCGGCTGCGGCTGTGGAAAGAAAAAAGTAAAGTAAGCAGGCAAATAATATATGCCTGTTTTTTTATTTTTTTGAAAAACGAGTGAGTGAAACCTAAGTGAATTCATTAAAGCGACAATTCGCATCCGTTATTCATAACTCCACTCGCAAAGAGTCACAATCCTTCAAGCATTGTTTTGATTAAAAAGATCCTCCTATATTTTCCACTCTGTCCGTTCTCATAAAATGTTGATTTCTGCTAAAAATAATCTTTAGACAATTGATTCTATAGGAGAGGAATGCGGTATGAACAAAGGATGCAAGCACATTTTTATCATCTTTTCCGTCCTGTTGTTATTAGTTGGCTGCAGTAATCAAAACGATAATAAGAAAAGCAGCATGGCCTTAATTAAAACTACTCAGCCAACTCCGGTGAAGCTTAGCAATAAAAACAATGAGACACTTCCAGTCAAAGTAAAAAAAGAAGTAGCAAATATAAAAGAAATCTATGATGTTGCTGTAATCGAAGGAAATAAAACAATCTTAGTAGCCTATAAAGTCAAACATTTATATCGTTTTCGTATGAAAAGTATTGAAAAGAAATTAACGGATCGATTGGAAAAAGAGTATCCAAATGAAAAATTTGTTGTATCCAGCGATTATAAAATATTTCTGGAGGCTGTCCGATTAAGGGAGGCACTAAAAGCCGGAAAGATTTCCAAAAAGGATGCAAGAAAAAGATTTAACGACATCGTAAAATTAAAAGAAGAATTAACATAGAAAGTGTGAGTGTATATGGCCAATAAAAACAAAACAAAAACACCAGAACAAATTCAATATGATCAATTACAAAAAAAACATGAACTGAAAAGACCAGTATTAAAAAATTGTATTCGTGCCTTTTTTATTGGAGGGATTATTTGTTTAGTAGGACAAGCTGTTACATATTTTTATATCTACTTTTTCAACTTTACAGAGCAGACTGCTGGAAATCCAACCGTTGCAACGATGGTTTTTCTTGCCATGCTGTTAACAGGCTTTGGTGTGTATGACCGAATGGGACAATTTGCAGGTGCCGGAAGTGCAGTGCCGGTAACAGGATTCGGCAACGCCGTCATCTCTTCTGCCATCGAACATCGAACAGAGGGGTATGTTCTTGGAGTTGGGGGAAATATGTTTAAATTAGCCGGGTCTGTTATTTTGTTTGGTGTCTTTTCCGCTTTTATAGTGGCCTTGGTTAAAACCGTCCTTACCATGTGGGGGGGATTGTAATGTTAAATGGTGCACAAACATGGGTCTTTAATAGCAAACCTGCCATTTTATCGACAGGTGTAGTAGGAGGGCCATTTGAAAAAAACGGAAATCTTGCCAATGATTTTGACAAATTTCATGAAGACCTATGGATGGGACAGGATTCCTATGAAAAGGCGCAACGAATCTTAATTGAAGACGCTGTAGATATTATTTTAAAAAAAGAAGGGATAAAAGAGGAGAAGGTTCAATTTTTTATTACCGGTGATTTAATTAATCAAATAACCCCATCAAGCTTTGCTGCAAGAACGAATCAAATCCCTAATCTAGGCTTATTCAGTGCATGTGCTACTTCGATGGAGGGGTTAGCCTTATCCGCCTTTATTATTAATTATCAAGGTGCAAATAAAATTATTACTGGAGCATCCAGTCATAATGCTTCTGCAGAAAAGCAATTTCGTTATCCTACAGAATATGGCGGACAGAAACCCCCTACAGCTCAATGGACAGTTACAGGTGCAGGGTTTGCGCTAATTGGTTCAGGAAATGAGGCTGCAGAAAAACCGCACCCAAGAATTTTATCTGCTACTATTGGGAAAGTAATTGATTTAGGAATATCTGATCCCTTTAACATGGGCGGGGCAATGGCTCCTGCGGCAGTGGATACGATTGAGAGACATCTCCAGGATCTTCAAATTGATCCATCTTATTATGATCTAATTGTGACGGGAGATTTAGCTACCATTGGAAGAAATGTTGCATTAGAGCTTTTTGAACAAAAAGGTATTCCAATTAAGGAAGAACAATTTAAGGATTGTGGGTTACTCATTTATAAAAAGGATCAGCCAGTACAATCAGGAGCGAGCGGTCCGGGGTGTTCAGCTACCGTCCTTTACGGTCATCTTCTAAACCAGATGAAGAGCGGAAAATTAAAAAGGATTTTAGTGGTAGCAACAGGTGCGTTACTTTCACCCCTTTCCTTTCAACAAAAGGATACTATTCCATGTATTGCACATGCGGTTGCAATTGAATATTTATAGGAATTCAAAAAGAAAGGGTGAACATTATGCTTGCAATGTTTTTTTGGGCATTTGTCATTGGCGGTATTATTTGCGTGATTGGTCAATTATTATTCGATGTCGCCAAATTAACACCAGCACATACTTTAAGCTTACTTGTTTCCATTGGTGCGATACTTGCAGGTCTTGGCTTATATGAGCCACTCATTGATTTTGCTGGTGCAGGTGCCACTATTCCAATCACTAGCTTCGGAAACTCACTAGTACAAGGAGCTATGAATGAAGCAGGAAAGCATGGACTGGTCGGTGTATTGACAGGAATGTTTGAAGTAACCTCCTCAGGTATTTCTGCTGCAATTATCTTTGGCTTCATTGGGGCATTGTTATTTAAGCCAAAAGGATAAAGAAATGTAATTGTTGTTAATGGAAAACCCAAAAGCCCATACACATTTATCCCGCGTTTCATACTCTATAACGAGTAGAAAAAAAGCGAGGTGAGGTTGTATGTTCGGTTATGGAGGATACGGATACGGCGGCTGCTGTGGATATGGATACGGCGGCGGTTATGGCTGCGGAAACACTTTTGTTTTAATTGTTGTGCTGTTCATATTGTTAATTATTGTTGGAGCATGTTTTTGCTAAACAATGGTCCTCATAAAGATGGAGTAAAACATAGTGGTTTTGCTCCATCTTTTATGTAGAAAATAAATTTTTCACTTTCAAAGATCTCCAAGCTCGGATTTCTCCGTCTCCTCTTACCATAACTACCTCACCTTATTTCCCTTTATCTCGAGGTGAGCGCGAAATCCGTACGCTGATGAGCAAGGGCCTATCACATTTCTATATTGTCCGCCTTTTTCTTTCACCATTTATGAATTTCTTACATAACATAATGTAGTTGAAAGGGAGGGCGAGACGTTTATGGATAATCCTTTATTTAAAAATATTGAAAAGAAAACAGGCGTAAATATGAAGGAAATCTTAGAATTGGCGAACTCTTTGCAAAATGCCAATTTTAAGGATGAGAAAACAGTTCGAAGTATTATTCATAGAGTATCAGAAATTGCAAATAAGAAGGTTCCAAAGGAATTAGAAGATAAATTGGTAAAATCTATTACACAAGATGGAAAGAATTTAGATTTTAACACATTATCAAAAATGATGAATACTCCTAAAAAGAAATAATTTATTTCTAAGGGCTTGCCAGGTCGCAAGTCTTTTTTTCTTTTCCATCACATATACTTTAATATGCATCTATTCAAAAGGATGGGAGAAAAATTGGGCTATATCTTGCCAATTACGCAATATTCGCCGCCTGGAAGGAAAATAGAGAAGGAACCATTGAAATTATTTCCATCCGAACGGCCAAACCTTCTATTTCAACCATATAAGCACACTGCTTATATGGCTACGGAAAAGAAGGAAAACCACATCTATAGCGAAATGATAGTTTCTGTTGAACAATATTATAGATTAACTGGAAAAGGAAAACATATAAATGTATTAAAATAAAAAAAATGCCTAAAAAGGCATTTTCTACAATGATTTCTCCATTGTTTTGTGAGGAATTCCAGCATCAAGAAATTCATCGGATACTACTTCATATTTTAATTTTTCATAAAATGGAATGGCATGTGTTTGAGCATTTAATTTTAATCTAGTTAATCCCTGTTCAGAAGCGTGCTGTTCGATAGCTTCCATAATGATTTTCCCCGCACCTTTTCCTCTGTAGGAAGAGAGAATACAAATTCTCTCTACTTTTCCTTTTCCATCTACTACTCTAAAGCGGCCAGCACCTATCGGCTTATTATCGTCATATAATACAAAATGATCTGCTGCATCCTCGTACTGATCAATTTCCTCTTCTTCGGGAACCTGTTGCTCCTCTATAAATACAATTTTTCGAATCGTAAATGCGTCCTTTAGTTCATCCTCTGTTGTTACTTTAACGATGTTCACTTCATTTATTCCTTTCCTAAATGATATGTTTCATATACGGTCCAAGAACCATTATCAAGTTGATATAAAAGGTGAAATCGATCGATAACTTCTTCATGGTCTATACCAAGCATTCTTAATTGACCATAAATATCGGAATGTTCATCACTGGATAGCTTTTGTCCAATCGTAATATGTGGAACAAACGCATATTCCGATACTGCGTCAGGTAATAATTCTTCTAAATTCTTTTGTAAATTCTGTAATTCAGATGTAGGCTCCACTTTGAAATAAATTGTATTATTAACTGGTTGAAAGGAACTTACCTTAGAAATCTTTAATGGAACGGGCCGGTGATTTTTTGCAATCTGATTTAGTTTTTCAGAGTAAGTTGCAATTTCTCCATCAGATAATTCAAAAGCGGCTTTCAGTGTTAAGTGTGGAGGAATAAGAGCATAGTGAGGATCGTAACGCATTCTGTAAGAATTGGCGAGATCTTGTAGTTTTTTAGATGGGAACATAACTATTCCATATTTCATTAGTTTCAACCTCCTTATTCTTTACGAACATAATACTATTATAACAAATTTTCTAAATTTTTTATATAGCCAAATAGGCTCACAAAGATTAAAACATGTATTTCAAAGCTCTCTTTAAATCCGGTTGCCAATATTTCCAGGTATGTTCCCCATCAAATTCCTCATAAAAAACCGAAAATTTCTTTTCCTTAAACAATTGGTGTAGTTTTCGGTTTGGAGTAAGAAAATCCTGAACTTGCCCATTTGTCGTTTTTACTTTTGTTTCTCCTTTTCCAATTATATGATAGACAGAAAGTAAGGATGGATCAGGGTGTTGTTCCACTGCCTCTAGCACTTTTTCATCCACCATAGGGGATTGTAAAATAACCTTTCCGAAAATATTAGGGTATTTCGCCGCCGTTAAAAGAGATACAGTCGCAGCTAATGAATCGCCTATTAGCACTCTTCCCATTCCCATATGAAAAGTTGGAAATTCTTTATCTAAATAAGGTACAAGTTCATGAGCAAGAAAACGTATGTAAGCTTGATTTTGTTCTCCATCCGGATGGTATTTCTTACGGCGATCATGTACATTTTGATAAGGAATCCCTACTATTATCAGGTTTTCTATCTCATGGTTCTCCAATAGCTCATCTGCAACTCTGGCAATTCTTCCAAGCTGAAAATAATCCTTCCCATCTTGGGCAATTAATAGATGATATTTATATAATGGCGAAAAGGTAGCAGGGAGATAAATAAGGATAGTTAAGCTTTCCCCTAATTCTTTACTTTCAAACGTAAGTTCTTTAATAGTACCTCTTGCTTGTGTCATTGCTGTAATCCTCCATTTTATGGTGTATAAGTTAATGGCTATATTTTATCATAATTCGCAAGCAAACAATTAAAAATTAAATACGATAACCTTCCTTAAACTTTTCCGAAAGGCACTTTTCCATTTAAAGGCTGACAACCATATAACTATTGGTTCCTTTAATGGCTGAGGTTGTATTACTCTATAAAAAGGTAATTTAAAAAATAAGAATGGATAGGATAATTAATCCTGATATTATTTTATACTTCCGTAGTATTTTTTAATGTAAAAAAGATATCATATTTGGTAATGTGGCTAATATTATATGATGAATATTTAGCCACATTACCGGATCCTTGGGGATATTTCCAATACGGATGGTGGAAGCTTGGGTATTCAGGAATTTTAGACATTGTATTTTTGATCATTTTAGTAAGATTTTCCAAATGGATGTGTCGGGTGGGAGATAAGATGCATTTGTCCAATGGACTATTAAATGGCGGTAATAAATTATTGCCGTAAGATACAAACTAACCTTTGTTTACTATTTACATCTTGGATCATTCATTATTAATCGCTAATTTGTTCCGGAGTAATTCTCTGTTTTGCAGGATTCTTTTATCATTTGGACGATATTGAAAGGCTTTCTCATTATGTTCATAGGATTTTTGAAAATCACCTAAATAATAGTAGCAAACACACATTTGTAAATGCGGATACCAGGTATAATAGGCTGGGTAAGAAAAGCTCCATTGATCTGAGTCCGGCGGAAGTTGTGTAGCAAGTCCATACCAAAATACAGCGGTACGGTAATCTCCTTTTCGCTGAAAGTTATACCCTATTCGACTGCAGCTTTCCGGCCTAGGAGTCTTTGAAAATTCAAATGATTGGAATAAACTTTTTAGTTCATTTTCGGAATCCCCAAGGAATAAATAACAATCAGCCTTGTTAATACAGGCATAAAGCTTATCCTCAATCCAACCTGATGTTAATTCGATATTCTTATTGTAATTTTCTATTGCTTTTTCATAGTGACCGTTTTCTCTTAGTTCATTCCCATAATAGAAATAGTCTCTAGCTGTAAAAATGTCTCCTCTTTCAATCTTACTTTGATAAATATTTAATGCTCTTCCAACGGAATGCCGAATTTTTTTATGAGTAACGGAAATATCAGAATTGATGATTTTTCCATAGACATCAAGATACTGATGACAATCGCCCCGCCACTTATAATACTTATCTCTTTTCACTAATCGGTTTCTTCGATAGCGCAATGTTACGTTCCCGTATTCGTCGGTACCAGCATCATAATACATGGAAACGGAATCAACTGAAGGATCCAGTGATTGTTTTAATTCCATTAATTTTTTTTGATCTTCTTCCAATATTACATCATCGGCATCCAGATATAGAATATAGTCCTTTGTGGCATATTTAAAGGATTCGTTTCTTGCTGCAGCAAAATTTCCTATCCATTCAAAGAAAAAGACCCTGTCCGTATATTCTTTTGCAATTTCAACGGTTCGATCTGTAGAACCGGTATCTACGATATTGATTTCATCCACAATGTCTTTAACACTATCAAGACATCTTGCTAATACTTCTTCTTCGTTTTTAACTATCATACATAAGCTGATAGTGATCAACTAAAGCACGCTCCTTTGTAAAAATTGTTTAAGGTCTATATAGCATACTCATAAACACTTAAAATGTTTGGATAATGCACTTAAAAACTAGAAACCTTTTATATTAGTGAAAGAGATAGCCAATAGGCTACCTCTTTCAACATATTAACTAATTAAGCTAATTTTTCAATTTGAATATGAGCGTTTGTTCCAGTTGATAGTGATAAAGCTACACCAGTAACGACGATGGAAACTGTAACTGGAGCAGTTGTTACATTGACGATTGTTTCTCCAATTAATGGTGCCCCAACCGCCGCAAGTGCGAAGTCACCTGAAACAGGAGTTCCATTGACAGTAATTTCAGCACCGCCAAGTAGGCTTACTGCAGTTGTATATAAGATGAATCTCACAGAGTAAAAACCAGGAGCATTTAAACTAAAGGTTGTTGTTGTTGGTTGGGTTATATCGGTTCCGAATGATGTTTCTGGTGTATTAAATGGTACAGCTCCACCAACACCGACCGTAATACCTCCTTGATTTCGTGCACTAAATCCAGCTGCTAAGCCTGTACCTGTAGCTCCAGTTGGTCCTGCTGGCCCGGTAACACCTGCTGGTCCGGTAGCACCTGCTGGTCCGGTAGCACCCGCTGGTCCCGTAGCACCTGCTGGCCCGGTAGCACCTGCTGGTCCCGTAACACCCGCTGGTCCCGTAACACCTGCTGGTCCGGTAGCACCAGCTGGCCCGGTAGCACCAGCTGGTCCGGTAGCACCAGCTGGTCCGGTAGCACCCGCTGGTCCAGTAGCACCAGCTGGTCCAGTAGCACCAGCTGGCCCGGTAGCACCAGCTGGTCCGGTAGCACCTACTGGTCCCGTAACACCCGCTGGTCCGGTAGCACCAGCTGGTCCGGTAGCACCAGCTGGTCCGGTAGCACCAGCTGGTCCGGTAGCACCAGCTGGCCCGGTAGCACCAGCTGGTCCCGTAACACCTGCTGGTCCGGTAGCACCAGCTGGTCCGGTAGCACCTGCTGGCCCGGTAGCACCTGCTGGCCCGGTAGCACCAGCTGGTCCCGTAACACCTGCTGGTCCCGTAACACCTGCTGGCCCGGTAGCACCAGCTGGCCCCGTAGCACCTGCTGGTCCGGTAGCACCCGCTGGTCCGGTAGCACCTGCTGGTCCTGTAGTACCTGCTGGCCCTGTAGCACCTGCTGGCCCCGTAGCACCAGCTGGTCCGGTAGCACCAGCTGGTCCGGTAGCACCTGCTGGTCCTGTAGCACCTGCTGGCCCTGTAGCACCTGCTGGCCCGGTAGCACCTGCTGGTCCAGTAGCACCTGCTGGTCCCGTAACACCCGCTGGTCCGGTAGCACCTGCTGGCCCGGTAGCACCCGCTGGTCCAGTAGCACCTGCTGGTCCGGTAGCACCCGCTGGTCCGGTAGCACCCGCTGGTCCGGTAGCACCTGCTGGTCCCGTAACACCCGCTGGTCCGGTAGCACCTGCTGGTCCCGTAACACCCGCTGGTCCGGTAGCACCCGCTGGTCCGGTAGCACCTGCTGGCCCGGTAGCACCCGCTGGTCCAGTAGCACCTGCTGGTCCGGTAGCACCCGCTGGTCCGGTAGCACCCGCTGGTCCGGTAGCACCTGCTGGTCCCGTAACACCCGCTGGTCCGGTAGCACCTGCTGGTCCCGTAACACCCGCTGGTCCGGTAGCACCCGCTGGTCCGGTAGCACCTGCTGGCCCGGTAGCACCCGCTGGTCCAGTAGCACCTGCTGGTCCGGTAGCACCCGCTGGTCCGGTAGCACCCGCTGGTCCGGTAGCACCTGCTGGTCCCGTAACACCCGCTGGTCCGGTAGCACCTGCTGGTCCCGTAACACCCGCTGGTCCGGTAGCACCCGCTGGTCCGGTAGCACCTGCTGGTCCGGTAGCACCTGCTGGCCCCGTAGCACCCGCCGGTCCGGTAGCGCCAGGTGTTCCTGGAGGTCCCGCTGGTCCCGTAGGTCCTGCCGGTCCGGTAGCGCCAGGTGTTCCTGGAGGTCCCGCTGGTCCCGTAGGTCCTGCCGGTCCGGTAGCACCTGGAGGTCCTGTTGGCCCTGTAGTTCCCGGTCCTCCATTATTTGTTGTGTCTAATAGTTGAATATCGTCTACTAAAATATCTGCGCTTCCTGGAAATGGCAGTTTATTGATGACAACAAGTGCTTGAGTTGTCCCTAAAGGAGCTGGACTTGTTTCATGATAGATTTCGAGCCAATTGTCATTATCTGCTGAAGGAAGAGCGCCAGGCGGAATATTATCTATTAAACTATAGCCAAGGTAATCTAGAGCATTATCATAAAAAACTACGAGAAGTGCTACAGGTGGAGATGGGTCAGAACCAACTTTTGATAATGAGGCAAGAAATTCAAAACTTTCACCAGGATTCGCATCTACAAATTGTACTAAATAGGAGTTAATATCCCCGCCAGCTAACCTGGCAGAATAATAACCTGAATGAGAAAATTCAGTGGTTATGGCAGCATTCTCTTCCAGCCAATTATCAAGGGATCCATCTTCAAAATCTCCGTTTACAATAAAATTTCTTATAGCCAATTTTCTTCAACCTCCTTTACAATGTTGCTTCTTCTTTTTAGAGTTTTATTGGGTGATACGGTTATAATACTGATTTATCTTTAACAAATATGAACCTTTAGTAATTCTCGGCGAGCTAATATCAGCTTTGTTTAACATTATCTTTAAAAAGAAGAAGCTTACCACATACTATGGAACTATCGAACTTATCGTATCCACCATTGTTTTAAAGCAATCACACATTTATTTAAGATTTTGAGACTGTCATCACAAGTTTTGATAAAATTGGTATAAAAGTCCAGGTGAGTGATAAGAAGTACTATAAAAATATGTTTCACCTAAAAAAAGGAGTCACGTAAGAATGAAAAAAAATTCTTATGAGACACCCTTTTCATTAAGCCAGTATTAAATTTTTTGTCCATCACCAAGTTTAATAACTCTTGCATTTCCTTCAAAAGTACCGGTCACATTCCTTGTATCAAAAACTAGTGATGCATGAGTTAAAATTTGCTCTAAAGGTATTTTAGAGTGATCAGCCAAAATAATGACACAATCAGATTGTGATAAAAGACTATCTGTTAAATCAACACTTGTAAATAACTCATCTCCAATTTTTATAGAAGGAATATATGGATCATGGTACAGAACGTTTGCACCTTTTTGCTTCAATTTATCGATAATCAATAAGGATGGTGAATCACGGGTATCTGCTACGTCCTTCTTGTATGTTATGCCATAAATTAAAATAGTAGAGGAGTCAAATGGTTTCTGGTCTCCCAGCATTTCTTCGGTCCTATTTACAATATAGTCTATGATTTTTTGGTTAGTTGAATCGGATAATAAAATAAATTCACTATTAGTATTTAACTGTTGTAATTTCCATTGAAGATATAGCGGATCAACAGGAATGCAGTGTCCGCCAATACCGGGACCAGGGTAATATGGTGTGAATCCATATGGTTTCGTTGCAGCAGCTTCTATAACTTCCCATATATCGGTATTTAACATATCACTTAAAATCGCCATTTCATTTATAAAGGAAATATTAATAAATCGATAGGTATTTTCCAATAATTTCGTTAACTCAGCTGCTTCAGATGTAGAGACTGGTACTACTTTTTGATATATGTCGCCATATAAAGAGAGGGCTTTATTTTTACATTCATCTGTTATTCCACCAACAACTTTTGGTATTTCATCTACTTTATATTTTTTGTTTCCCGGGTCAATTCTTTCTGGTGAATTTGCCAAGTAGAAATCGATTCCTACTTTTAAACCGCTTTTTTCTAGGATTGGCAATAACACTTCTTTTGTTGTACCTGGAAAAGTGGAGCTTTCTAAAATAACTAATTGGCCCTTTTGGAGTCTCTTTTGAATAGCCTCTCCGGCACTTACGATAAAACGTAAATCAGGCTTATGCTCAGTAGTTAGTGGTGTAGGCACACAAATAATAATTGTGTCCACTACTAATAGCTCATCAAAATTGGTAGTTGCTTTAAAGCGATTGCTCAGATTGGCTTTTTGTAGTCGATTATCAGTAATATCTCCTATATAGCTCTTCGCATTATTTAAGGAAGTAATTTTTGCTTCATCTAAATCAATCCCTATAACATCATATCCCTTTTCCACAAGCATGATAGACAACGGAAGTCCTACATATCCTTGACCAATCACGGCAATTTTATTGTTCATTAACCTACCACCTCGTTTCTAAATATAAATTCCTTTTACACTATTCAAAGAATGGGAGGCAGGGATAGACAAACAACACCAAATGTGGAAAAAAGGCAAATGCATTGATTTAAGTGTCATAGAATGCACTAAAGGGACAAATAACTAATAGGGCGTTTGCTGATAGAGCAAATATAAATATAGGTTTTTAAATCATTATGGGGAGAAAGTATAGAAAAACAAAAATATAGTGTTTCCTGCCGTGACTTTATATAATATCCGCTCATAAATTATGGAGAATATAAACTTTTTACTAATTAAAATGATCCTAATGGCATGAGTTCATTATGGACCAAGATTATTTTATGTAGAGTCAGGGAGATGAATTATGATTAATCTAGTAGACTTAGGGCGTCAATTTCAACATGTTAAAGAGGAAATCTTACTTGAGATTGAGAAGGTAATTGACAGTGGTAACTATATCTTAGGATCGAAGGTGGAAGAACTTGAGAAAAAAATAGCGGAGAAACTAAATGTTACAGAAGCTGTTTCCGTCGCTAATGGTACAGATGCGCTTGTGCTTACATTAGAAGCACTTGGAATCGGTAAAGGTGATGAAGTCATCACAACGCCATTTACGTTTTTTGCAAGTGCGGAAAGTATATCACGTATCGGGGCGACACCTGTTTTTGCAGATGTGAATCCACATACATTTAACCTTGATCCTTCTGATATAGAAAAAAGAATTACTTCAGCGACAAAAGCAATTATTCCTGTTCATTTATTCGGGCAACCTGCAGACATGGACGAAATAAATAGCCTGGCTAAGAAGTATGGTCTTCTGGTTATTGAAGATGCTTGTCAGGCATTCGGATCCACCTATAAGGGAAAACCTGTAGGAAGTCTTGGAGATGCAGCTTGTTTTTCCTTCTTTCCGACGAAAAATTTAGGAACGTTGGGGGATGGGGGAATAATTACTACCTCTAATGTAAAACTTGCAGAAAATCTCAGGAAACTGCGCGCACACGGAACAACAAAAAAATATTATCATGACAGGATTGGGTATAATAGCAGATTAGATGAATTACATGCAGCTATTTTACTTGTAAATTTAAACAAAATAGAGGAATGGAATTCCAAGAGAAGAGAATGGGCGGAGCGTTATAAGAAATTCCTTTCGGGTGCCGCTCATATCCAATTACCAATGGAAGAAAAGGATCGGAAGCATATTTATCATCTGTTCTGCATTAGGTCCAAACAACGTGAACAAATAATGAAAGCCCTCAAAGCTCATGACATACAAACGGGAATCTACTATCCGTGCTGCCTCCATCTACAGGAAGTCTATAAAACCTTAAATTACCAAGAAGGAGATTTTCCTGTAGCGGAATCTTTATCTAATGAATTATTTGCCATTCCAATGCATCCTTATTTAACAGAAAGCGAGCAGGATTATATTATTTCCATTCTTCTTCAGGATGGAGGTAACTAAATGAATATTCGGTTTGGCTTAGTTGGTTGCGGGTTTATTTCAAAAAATCATTTGCATGCATTATCGAAATGCAAACAAGCACAGTTATCTGCTGTAAGCGATATTGAAAAAGTAAGAATGGATGAAGCAGTCAAATATTATCAATCGGAAGTAAATTCACTGGAATATGTTCAATGTTACGAGGATTATGAGGAAATGCTGAAGAGTCCAGAAATAGATGCGATTATTATCGCTACTATTTCCGGTTTTCATTATGAAATGTGCAAAAAGGCTCTTCTTGCCGGTAAGCATGTCATTCTTGAAAAGCCGATGGCATTATCAATAGAGGATGCAGACAATTTAATAAAAATCGCAAAACAACAAAATAGAAATTTGATGATATGTCACCAACTGCGATTTCGACCTATTATGAAAAAAATTAAATCTGTCATTACGGATGGGAAAATAGGTAAGCCGATTTTGGGAGTTGCCTCGATTCGAATTAACCGTTCCCTAGACTATTATAAATCTGCATCATGGAGAGGTAGCTGGGAAACGGATGGAGGTATGCTTATTAATCAAGGGATACATTTAGTCGATTTACTTCAATGGTTTTTAGGTGATGCAAAGTCAGTTTATGGTGAAATTAGCAGTCATACCGATGTAAAGGAAACAGAGGATGTGGCCGTTGGCATTATACAATTTCAAAATCAAGCGAAAGGAATGGTTGAGGCAAATATAGTTACTCAGCCTAATAATCTCGGATATTCATTATCTATTTTTGGAGAAAAAGGAACGATTTCTGTGGATGGCCGATCATTAAATAAGATTTCGCGGTGGTATATCGAAGGAGAGGATGCAGATCCCGCTGCTTTGTCTAGTCTCTTAGAGGATACGAATGAAGAGGTTTATATGTATGAGAATTTTATAGAATCAATAAATGACCAGGAAAAAAGCCTATTAATAGATGGAGCCGAAGGAAAAAAAGCCTTAGAAATCATTTTTGGCATATATGAATCATCGCGAATCAATAAAACGGTTTTCCTTCCACTTGAATCATTCTCCACTGCAGAAATGGCTAGAAAGGAGGAAACTGAAATATGAAGTTCACAAATGTTTTAGTAACTGGAGGAGCAGGGTTTTTAGGTTCACAGCTCGTGAAGAAATTACTGCCGATTAGTAACCATATATATGTAATCGATGATCTTTCAACAGGGAATAGGGCTGCAGTTCCGCTGTCTGAAAAAATAACTTTTTATGAGGATAGTGTAACGAATGGACGTATTTTAGAGGAAGTATTGCCAAAGGTGGAATATATTTTTCATTTCTCCTGTAAAAATCTCGTTCTTTCTGTAAAGAATATGGATGATGATTTTCATACGAATCTGTACGGCGGTTACTTGCTGCTCCAAAAGGCACAAGAATTTTGCCCTAATCTAAAGAAATTCGTCTATGCATCTACTACTTCCATCTATAGTGAATCTCCTATTTTGCCAACACCTGAATCCTATTACAATATTAAACTCCCATATGCGGCAAGTAAATTCTCGATGGAGCATTATTGTCATGTGTATTATGAAATGTATCAAATGCCAATCACTATTTTGCGTTTTTCCAATGTTTACGGACCTGGTCAGCTTTCATCGAATCCATATTGCGGAGTGGTGGCAAAGTTTTTCGAAGCTGTGGAACATAATGAATCGATGATTATCTATGGAGATGGAACGCAAACAAGAGATTTCACCTTTGTAGAAGACGCCATGGATGCCGTAGTAATCGCTGCTAGTTCGGAAAAATCAATCAATCAAGTATATAATGTTGGAACAGGTGTAGAAACGAGTGTATTGGATCTTGCTAAGGCAATTAAGAAAGTGACAAACCATGAGAATATTAAGTTGAAATTTGAACCAAAACGAAGAGTGGATGTAGTACAGCGCCGTTGTATACATGCTGAGAAAATTAAAGAAGAGTTGCATTGGCATAACCGCCATTCGTTAATTGATGGGTTAGTAAAAACCTACATTTGGCTTAACGGTGGTGAGGATTAAAATGAAAATATTTCATGGCACTATTGAAATCGCAGGTCAGATGGGTATTCTTAGTAGTGCATTAAAGAAAAAGGGGTATTATTCCATAGGCTATAATACCTTTCATAGCTATCTTGGTTATGAGGATTGCTTAGTTAATACGGATCAACCCGGAATCGAAGAAAAGTTTGAAGAAATTATTGACACCTTTGATCTTTTTCATTTTCACTATGGCAGCTCACTTTTCACCGATTTATCAGATCTGCCAGAGCTTAAGAAGAGAAAGAAGAAAATGGTTATGCATCATTGGGGGAACGATGTGAGGTTCCATGAGCAAGCAAGAATTCATAATCCATATGTTTACACAGGAGATTCGCCTCCGAATGAAGAAATCCATGAAAAGCTGATGAAAATTACTCCATATATTAAAGATGCAATTGTCCAGGACTACGAAGTTTATGATTATGTAAAGGACTATTACGAAAAAGTTCATGTGTTGCCGATTGCCATAGATTTAAATTTCTTTCAGCCGAGTTATCCGTCTTTAGAAAAAAAACGGCCAGTTTTGTTACATGCTCCAACTAATCGAGAATTTAAAGGCACGATTCATGTTGAAGAAGCAATTGAAAAACTGAAAAAAGACTATGACTTTGATTATGTAATAGTGGAAAAAATGAATCATGAGGAAGCGATAAATCTTTATAAGGATGCGGATATTATTATTGATCAATTCTTATGTGGATCTTATGGACTTTTTAGTGTAGAAGGAATGGCCCTCGGAAAACCCGTTCTAGCTTATATTCGTCCAGACCTTGCAGCAAAATTTCCATCCAATTTACCTATCGTAAATAGCAATCCGGATACATTATATGATAATGTAAAATTCCTTCTAGATCATCCCGAATTACGCCAGGAATTAGGGATAAAAGGGAGGAAATATGTGGAGAATGTCCATTCACATGAAGTAGTGGTAGAGAAATTACTCGATATTTACTGCCAATTAGAGGTATAAAATCCGCCATATAAAATGAACAGTGCACGAGAGGGTTAAAATCCTCTCGTGCACTGTTTATTTTGTAAAAGTTTATGCGGGGAAAGCAGCAGTCGGATAAACCGGCGTATAAGTCTTTCTGGTAAAGGAGTATAGAGCAATGTATTCATCAAGATTGTTTTCATAAATTTCACGCATTGTTTGGTTTGGAAACTGATATACCAATAAGCTCTCATTCATATAATTATTGTAAATTCCATAATTTAGATAGTCGTATAAATGTCTTTCTTTGAACATATCACCTTTCCCAAAGAAGATTTGCATTCCTATACGATAATAATTTGCAAAGACAGTTGAATTGGCTATCCATGAAAAATCATGGCCGGAATTTCCATAGAAATTAGGATTTGTGCATGATGCATCAAAACCAAATTCCTTCCAATCCACACACCCGCAAGAACCGTACTGTTGTAACCACAAGGATAGCAACCCATTACTGTGGATGAAATTGTTAACATTTTTCACAAGGTTTATATCATTGCCACTTATAGAAACCCTTTGCCACACGAAGCCCTTAAAGGTAAGGAACTCATGAAGTGATGTAGATTGGTCCCACATATTTTGAAAAGAGGAAATCCACCATTTTACCGCTTCTTCTCGATCCTCCTCATTTTTGAAATTAAGTTCTCTGCCATCTACTAATCCAAAATTAGTTTGGGATGGATTTGGATATGGGATTGTTACCCATATATCTGTTTTAAAACCAGGCTTTGTATTGATAGCAAGAGCATCTAAATTATAGTTACTTACAAATAAATTATTGAGAGCAATTTGCCAATCTTCTTTATCTGCCAATTCGCCAAAATCTGCATACATTGGGTGAATATAATGGCCTTCTCTCCCGTTGATTGGATTGAAAATGAATCCTCTAAACAATCGATCTGCTGAACGACCATTCACTAAATATGACTGATAAGGTTTTAAATCTGTCGTTGACCATAGAACTTTACCGGTATCTGAATTTTCCCCGTAAGGTAAAACACATATGTGATTTTGGATGCCGAGCTCCTTAGCGGTCATATATCCGTTTTCCACCAAAAAATCCCTCCATTTATTTAAATTCCGTATAGTATATGTAAGGAAATATGAATTCGTATAGTCACTACTCTATTAGTGAATTCAACCAAACAAAAATTTATGTCATGAATACAATATAGAGGAAGGAGAGATCAATATGAAAATAGTTCATGCACCTACTGAAATAGCAGGTCAAATGGGAATTCTAACCCAACAATTAAGAAAAGAAGGTCACAAAGTAGCTGGATTCAACGGGTTTCACACTTTTCTAAATTACAAAGAGGGCATCATTAACACAGATGGATTTGAGGTATTGAAAGAATTCCAATTCCTCTTAGACAATGTGGATATTTTCCATTTTTATAACTCTAACACGTTTTTAACGGATTTTATTGATATTCCTATGTTAAAAGCAAAGGGAAAAAAATTAGTGATGCACCATTGGGGCAGCGATGTTCGTAAAGATGGAATGGTAAAGGAATTAAATCCATACCCGCTGCCGCCAACTTATTACACAGATGAAGAAATAGATAAGCAGCTTACGTTTCTTTCACAATATATTGATGTAGCAATAGTACAGGATTATGAGGTATATCAATATGTAAAAGATTATTATAAAAAGGTATTTATTCTGCCACTTGCTTGTAATGTAGATGACATTCAACCTGCCTATCCGTTAGTTACGAACAATAATCCATTAATCATTCATGCGCCGACAAATCGAGAATTCAAAGGTTCGGATTATGTAGAAGCAGCTATAGAAAAAATTCAAGGGAAAGCTCCGTTTACGTATCAAGTTCTGGAAAAGGTATCGCATGAAACTGCGATGCAAACTTATATGAGCTCAGATATTATTATTGATCAGCTGTTATGCGGATCTTATGGCATGTTAAGTGTAGAAGCCATGGCTATGGGGAAACCGGTGGTTGCTTATATTAGAGACGATATAAAAAGTCATTTTCCTGCGGATCTTCCAATCGTTCAAGCTACCCCTGATAATCTTGATGAAGTATTGTTGAATTTAATTCAAAATCCGACATTGCGAAATCAAATTGGTATTGCAAGCAGAGCATATGTTGAAAAGAATCATTCTGTTAAAAACGTTGTAGATGAGCTAATCAAAATTTATGAACAACTATAAAAAAATATGGTCATAAATTCATAGGTGAAAACTAATTTGCTTTGGTAGTTAAAAGGAGAATGTTCATGGTTAACAAATCTGTGCGACTAGGAAATAATGTAGAGATAGGGGAAAATGTAGTAATCGAAGACAATGTATTTATTGGTGATAATGTTGTGATTGGGCATAATGTAGTGATCAAAAAGGATACGATTATCGGAAGTGGAGTCCAAATTGGTGATTTAACTATATTGGGAAAATCAACTTCTTCGAACAAAAAAATGGCAAGGAAGCCTGAAAAAAACCTTTCTCCTTTAGTCATAGAAGAGGATGTTACAATTGGATGCAATAGCGTCATTTACCGTAATGTTCAATTGAAAAGAGGAGTGTTCGTAGGAGATTTATCAAGTATCCGTGAAAAGGTGGAAGTAGGGGAAGATAGCATTGTCGGTCGTAATGTAATGGTCGAAACCAACACTCAAATTGGCCAAAGAGTGACGATTCAAACTGGCTGCTATATTACTGCTGACATGAAAATAGAAGATGATGTATTTATTGGTCCTTGTTGCTCGAGTTCGAATGACAAGTATATGGGTATGGGAAATTTTGAACATCAAGGACCAATCATCAAGAAAAATGCAAAAATCGGAAACAATGCGACGTTGCTGCCAGCTATCGTTATTGGAGAAAATGCTATTGTTGGAGCGGGAGCAGTCATTACAAAAGATGTTCCTGCAGGTAAAACCGTTGTTGGTAATCCAGGAAGGATCATTCGTTAACGCCTAAAGTTTCATATATTTTTTTGCCATATATACAAATAAAAAAGTCATCTGAAGAGTATGCCCTAAATTTTTTTTTGTAACTTATTGTTTAGATAGAGATTGGTAAATTTCGAGTACTTTCAGGCTATTTTTGTTCATGTCGTGATATGCCTCTGCATATTTGCGCCCTTTTATGCCGATTTCCTGCAACTGATCTTGGTTTTTTAATATACTTTCCAATACTTTTGTAATCGTATCCGGATTTGCTGAAATGATCGGTAAATCATTTGGATAGTTCTCTTTCATAAAATCACTAATCCAGCATATGACCGGCTTTCCCATCGCCATAGCTTCCACTGCTAAAAGCCCGTAACTTCCTATATGAAGCTGGTCAATAATTAAATCTGCTTCTTGATAAATTTTCATCGCCTCTTGATGGGACATTCCTTGAATTAATCGAAAATCAAAATGGTATTGTTTTTTTAGAGTGTCAATAGCTTTCAAAATATACTGTGTTCCTTTTATATAAGGAGAAGTAGGGGCATGAACAATTAGTGGTTTTTGACTTCTCTGATTTCGTTTGATCGGAACGTATGAGTCTAAATTAATCATTGATGGTATAACAAATACATTTTCATAGTAATCTTTCACATATTGATACAATTCCATATCTGGAACAATGCAGTGCTTAATAGAATCAGACAAACTTGTTAACATATAGTGTATCTGATTTTCGTTTTGATTTTTAACTAGACTATACGGATTGTTTTCCATTGCTTTAGATAATAATCGTATATCACTTCCCCAATGTTGCATGATTACAGGTTTTTCATATTTTATATATAATGGGAGGTCGGAGTAATCAAACGTCATGCTTGTGCCGAAATGGAAATGAAAGAGATCAAATTGTGGGAGAAATTGTTCAGCAAGTTTTTTTTGTTGTTGATTTAATAATGGAGAACTTCTAAAACCAAGCAAAGACCATTCATAGTCCGACTGGTAATTTAAATAATATGGATAATAATTCAACGTTTTGGAGTAAACGCCTATCTTTGATAAAGCGTCCGATAATGTATTCATTTGATTAGCAATTTCAATTGTTCCTTGCATGACTCTAAGCAGATGATTTGAAGATTGTGATGCTGTTTGTGGGTTAATTTCATCTTCATAAAGATTTGCAGGAATAATATTGGTAAAATTTTTATTTTCGAAGCCAAGCTTGCTTAACTGCTGAAAGTAATGATCAGCTTCCTTATTCCTCCCTAGAATCTTTAAGATGTCGCTCATCAATTTGTTCAAGCCAGGGTCATTTGGAAAGTCATAAAGTCCTCTCCATAACCAAAGCCAGGCATTATCAAAATTTTTTATTTTAATGAAATACAATGCGTTCAAAAAATAAACGTCGGAAGTTGATTTAGCATTTTGTTCTAATTGATCAATCAGTTGTTTAACCTTTTCTAATTCCTCTTGTTCTATTAAGTTTATAATTTTTTGTTTCATTTCCTCCATCTGTTTCTCACCTCTTGACATGTTAAAACATAAGGAATATATAATATACTTTTATCATATGAACAGGGGATGTGTATCGAAACGGTGAAGTGACATATAGAGCTTAATTTAACTTTTATTCACAACTGATGACCATATAAACCCCAAAAAAAATAACTCCCAGAAAATGTTTAGGGAATTATTCAACGTTTTATAATCCAAACTCTACCGGTTGGTTAATATTTGACTCCAACTCCTTACGAATCGTTTTCCTGTTGTTTAATTTTAAGTCGTGAATATTGCTTTAAAGATTAATGGATATATAGTAAAAAATAATAGTATATAGAAAGAATTATCCAATTATCATTGACATTTTTGGATTACCAATATATATTAATAATTACCCAGTAATAATATGATGATTCTGTAGCTCAGCTGGGAGAGCACCACCTTGACAGGGTGGGGGTCGCTGGTTCGAGCCCAGTCAGAATCATACACAAAACCCTGGAACCATAACGGTTCTAGGGTTTTTCATTGTGCGCCCGGCATGGGTGTAGTCTCTAGGGTGAAAGTCCCGAACTGTGAAGGCAGAAGTAGCAGTTAGCTTAACGCAAGGGTGTCCGTGGTGACGCGGAATCTGAAGGAAGCGAGCGGCAAACTTCCGGTCTGAGGAACACGAACTTCATACAAGGCTAGGTATCATTGGATGAGTTTGCAATACAAAACAAAGTCCTTTCTGCCGAAGGTGATACAAAGTAAATGAAGCAGATAGATGGAAGGAAAGATTGCACTCTTACCCGGGGAGGTCTGGTTGATACGCCAAGTACACTTGGTAACCTATCTAGTAATGGATAGCTGAACAATCAGAAGTCAGCCGAAGTCGTAGTACTTGGTTTGCTCGAGAGAATCAAGGAAGGACTGAACCATTTTAGGAGAACAAACACTCGGCAAACGGTTCTTTATGTATGAAAGCAGAAAATTCTTACGGAACCTACCTGAAAGGAAGAAATGGTGAATTCCATGGGGGACTTCGGGAGGGCTTAGTAAAGAACCCACTTAATGAGAATGTATTGTTCACGTAGAAAGGATAAATCTCAATGTTAATGGAACGAATGTTGTCACGGGAAAATCTTTTATTGGCATTAAAGCGAGTAGAAAAGAACAAAGGAAGTCATGGAGTAGACAATATGTCCGTAAAAGACCTACGAAGACATATTCTCGAAACGTGGGATACACTTAAAACATCCTTAATGGAGGGTACTTATCAACCTTCTCCTGTCCGTCGGGTTGAAATCCCAAAACCGAACGGTGGAGTAAGGTTATTAGGTATCCCAACCGTGACAGACCGTTTCATCCAACAGGCGATTACTCAGATTTTAACCCCTATCTTCGACCCGACTTTTTCAACACAGAGCTATGGTTTTCGACCAAACAAACGAGGTCATGACGGTGTTAGACAAGCGAAGAAATATATCGAAGAGGGATACCGATGGGTAGTCGACATGGACTTGGAGAAATTCTTTGATAAAGTCAATCATGATAGATTAATGCGGACTCTATCCAAAAGGATTCAAGACAGAACGCTCCTATCACTAATTCGGAAGTATCTACAGTCTGGCATTATGATTAATGGAGTCATAACGAAATCCGAGGAGGGTACGCCCCAAGGTGGACCATTAAGTCCTTTACTCTCCAATATCGTTCTAGATGAACTAGACAAAGAGTTAGAAAAGAGAGGGCACAAGTTTGTCCGATACGCAGATGATTGTAATATCTACGTAAAATCGAGAAGAGCCGGAGAGCGAGTAATGGACTCGATTACTACTTTCATTGAATTTACTCTAAAACTAAAGGTGAATCGAGAAAAGTCAGCTGTAGACAGACCTTGGAAAAGAAAGTTTTTAGGTTTTAGCTTCACATTTCATAAGAAACCGAAGGTGCGGATGTCAAACCAAAGTATTCAACGTGTCAAGAAACGGATACGAGAATTAACTTCAAGGTCAAAACCAATTCCAATGGATTATAGAATAGAGAAGCTGAATCAATATTTGATTGGCTGGTGCGGATATTATGCATTAGCAGATACACCCACTATTTTCAAAGAATTAGACGAATGGATTAGAAGGCGTCTCAGAATGTGCCAATGGAAAGAATGGAAGAAACCAAAAACCAAAGTAAGAAAACTCATTGGATTAGGGATTCCAAAAGAGAAGGCATACGAATGGGGAAACTCTAGAAAGAAATATTGGAGAATAGCCAGAAGCCCAATCCTACAGAAAACCCTCACAAACTCCTATTGGGAGATGCGAGGGCTGAAGAGTCTTTATGTGAGATATTCTCAACTACGTCAGACATAAATGGAACCGCCGTATACGGAACCGTACGTACGGTGGTGTGAGAGGTCGGGGGTTAGTCACCTCCTCCTACTCGATTTCGTTGATATTCTACAAAAAGAGCATTTAATGACGAATTGTTGACGAAATATTTAAATGCTCTTTTTTTGAGGTGAAAAAACATTGTCCAATTTATTCGCTGCTTCCTTATCTGTAGTTTGAAGAGCATACCCATAAGTGTCCATAGTAATTCGAATATCAGCATGCCCGAAACGTTCCGAAATGATTTTTGCATGTACCGATTGATTAAAAGCGTAGCTGAAGTATGGCGTAAATCATTTAGTCGAATATACTGAACCTTCGTACGCTTAATAAAACTTCTCCAATCACGTTGTAGGTGTGGAAGGGAAGAAGTGCATACCCGTCTTCTTTACAAAAAAACCATTCAAGTTCTTTTTCAATTCAACTTTCACCAGATCTTAGTTTTTCAATGAGTATGAAACTTTTTCAATTCTTCAATTGGAAGGCGGTATATATACAATACGTTTAGATTTTTTGACTTTGTACCTTTAATAAGTGGCCTTCCGTTTTCACCTTTAACAATTACCTGTTTAATATTTATTGTACCTTTTTCAAGTTCAACATTGGCCATTCGAGTCCTAGCATTCACCACGTCTTAATCCAGCCGCTAAAGCCAAAGTGATGAAGATTCTCCAATAAAAAAACTCGTCTTGAACAAGAGTAAAAAGTTGTTAAACTTCTTTTTCATTGTAAACATTTGCTTCATGATCCTCATTATCTTTTGGCCTTTTTTCCACAGCTACTGGATTATATTTAATAATTCTCCAGTCAACGGCGCGCTGAAAAACGTTTCTTAATGCTATATAAATGTATTGTTTAGTTCCTACTGAAATAGGTACATCTTGCCCATCTTTTCTCTTGATTTGATTAAGAAAATTAATAATGTGAAATGGTTTTACTTGATCTAACGTTTTTCCTCAAAAACCGGCAATATGTGATTGCGTAAATTAAATTTATAATTATCTAATGTACCTGAGAAAGTTCATCTTTTGCATACCTGATTTCCCTCTCCTTTACGAATTCATATTTGTGAATAAATACAAGTTAATCGCCTCATTGTAGGCATGTTCTGTTAATGGTTTAATAGAAACTCCAACCATCGGAAGGAGGTATAAAACTTTTAAAGTATAATTTTATTTTCTTATTCCTTCAATTTCACAAGTGGCTATACATCGACATGTTTATGTACATCTAGCATAAGAAAATAACTCGTAAATTTAATTTAGGATGGTAAAACTAAGAAGAAACGTTAATCTTCTCAAAAAAATAATATGAAAAACAAACGTTTCCAGCTTTATCAATTTAATATTTATATTTCGCGTAAATGGAGTTTCTCCTTCAATTAAAGGAGTACATCTTTTTTCGCGTACCATTAAAAAAATATTTGAGTTAGATTAGCCAAGATTTACTTTTGTACCTATATAAAATTTTGGTTTTCAGTAGAGCAGGAAATAATGGTATGTGGACAATATGGATTATCCATTTTTAATAAACCAAGGCAAGATGATGTTTTTGTATTTTGCAACCATCCAAATAAATAAAAAGGAAACTAATAATGCAACTACTAACCCAAGCAATTTCTTAAGGTCTTTGATTAACATACAAATTCCCTTTAAAAAAGCATATTAAAAAGCTAGGATTCCTCTTGACAGCCTATTATTATATCATGGGAGGCTACCTTATGAGACTAAAAGACATGGAAATTAATCCTAGTACTATGAAACTAGAAATTGATATAATGGAACAAAAGGGAAGCTTTTCCATAGTTGTTTGTGACGGGAAGGCTAGGATTGGTCCTCTTCTGGAACATGGTAAAACGAAGATTATGACATATCAAGGAAAGATTAAGCGGATGAAGTGGGATGAGGGGGAAGAGTTTTGATTTTCAGCAATGCAGAAACGTACAAAAAATATTATTTACCTGTAAATATAGTGATTACATTTTTATTAATATGGAGTTTATATAAATTGCATTATTTTCATTTTTTTATAGGGATAATATACTTTTCGTTCATTATTTATCAAATTTTTTTCCTTTACAGAAAAAAAGGAGATTTTAACTCTATTAGATTTTTTTTTAAAATAATGAGAGAAATTACTTTCTGTCTATGGTTTTCTACAGCTTTTATTTATTTTAATACAACAGATAAGGTTTGGGTATGGCTAAATATATCTTTATGGTTTCTAATTTTAGCTATTTCCTACCAATATATAAGAATAATACTAAATACTTGGTGGAAATACCTAATCTTGTTTTTTTGTATGTTTTTTATCAATTTTTTCATTGCGGGATTAGGGTTAATTATTCTCCAAGAAGCGTATAAAATTAGTGATAGAGACATGTTTACTATTATTTATGTGTTAACGATATTTATACCGATACTATTAACTAGTTTGGAGACGGATGAATTAAGATTAAAAGTTATAAAAGTTGCAATTTACGCTTGGGTAGCTTTAATTACTTCCCTTTCTACAATTGTCTTTTTAATTAAAGACGATGTGGAAAAATTTATTTATAAAGACGTTATTCTTAATGAATTAAATATTAGAGATGAAAGGCATCTTGAAGATATCTTAAAAAACAAAAAAAATGTAGAACAATTTGAAAAAATGATTAATGAAATGAATTTATCAGAAAAAATTACTTTAAGAGGTGAGTCAGGAAGCTATTTGTCAAGTAAAGAAATTACTAGAAATATAATTTTGCAATTTAAAGAACAAAGTAGTGCATGGACTGAAATGTTATTTTCATTATTCTTTTTACCACATATTATTGGTGGGGTCTGGTGTACCTTTGTCGTAGAGCTGAAAGAAAAATATATTTTTTTTAGTGATATGAAAAATAAAAATATTTAATGTAGATTCGAGTGGAATTATTATTTAAATAATTTGATGCAGTACTTGGAAAAAAATGTGTTAATAAACGACCTAAAATTTAATGATAAATGGGATGAGGGGGAAGAGTTTTGAACTTTGTCTTAGGGTTTTTTGTAAACTGGACTGCAATTGGAGCAATAGCTTCTGCAATAGCCTCCACAGCAGCTTTAATAACTATCATCATTTCAATTAAGCAAAGTAAAAATAAAGATAAGGAAAAACATTATGGTGCTCAACCATGGTTTCATGCAACATCGATTGAACGAATGGGAGAAAAAGCTCCAGTAAAAATTATCGTTTTAAATGATGCTACGCCCACTATTAAAATTGATAAAGTTGAAATGATTGTAAAGGAATCTCAAGAAATAATAGAATTAAAATATAAGTATTTAAAGAAATCGGATCGTTTTATTGAAACAGGAAAATGCTTTGGAATAGAAATTCCGAACAAAGTATCACTCTTTGGAAGAGTAGCTTTTATTGAAATTCACTTTACGAATCTATATAAAAAAAGTATGGTCGCAAGTTCTCCGGAATTTGAATTTTATGATAGAGAGGGAATGGACACTCTATTATATATTAAAAAAGAAGGATTTTTGTACAAGCCTTTTAGTAATTCAATTAAATAATATGTTCTATCAGTCAACTGGAGGACACTAAACGAACGCAATTTAGTGTTTGTTTGGTGTCTTCTTTTGATGGTTGTTTTGAAATAGAATCTAGTCCTATATAACTAGTGTTTGATATAGTAGTAATATAGGGGAGTATTTCCATATGATATTGTTTGTTAGGAAGGCAAGAATAGTCCCATTACCGGAATCCCGGAATATGGTGAAACAAAGATTATTACACATCAGGGGAAGATTAATCGTGTGAAGTGGGATGAGGGGGAAGAGTTTTGAAACTATTAAAAAAGCTACTTAAAGAGGCAGAAGGATCTTCTGAATTAATATTTAGGAAAGTATTTCATGATGAAAAATCGAAGTTCGATGTCTATGATGGTGTAATTAAAGGATTTTTTGAAGATATGATCAAAAAGACAGAGGGTATTAGTTTTTTTGATTGAAAATGATAAAGTAGTTTTCAACTGATTCAATTGCCAGAAATATTCTGGAGAACTATGTATATTTGAAAACAATATTTTCTAATATTATAAACTATATGCATCATGGCCGGTAAATAGAATTTTGATGAAGAATCCCACCTTTCGGTGGGGTTTTTAAATTATTATAAATATCTCCGATATATTATTTGGGGGTGTTGATTTGGAAAAGATTGATTTTAGTCCATTTCATGGACAAATGAATCATATGGTTTTACAACTTACTCTATTATTAGGAATTCCATTAGTTATAGGATTAGTTGTTAAATGGATTCTCAGAATAATTAAGATACCAAACAGTATATCAAATATAATTTCAGTTCTAATATTCTTATATGTGTTTATTAAAAATATTGGTATTGTACTGGGATAATATTTGAAGGGAAATATCTCCTTTTGACAGAATCATATACAATGAAAAGCCCTAAACCTTTATTTTTAAGTGTTTAGGGCTTTTCATTTATCCATTACAATGCATTGTTTATTTTGTTCTAACTTACATATCCAGTTGTAATAAAATAGCAGTATCAGTAGTAATATTGGATCCACAATAGCAGATAGCCAGAGCTTCCACCAACCATTATGAAAGTATGCCCAAGGTTCAGGAATTAAAGTTATAGCCTCATATAATAAAATGAATCCTACAAAAATGAAAATATACATAAAGCGGATAAAATGCTTTTTCTCAGATGGATACCAGTTCAAAAACATTAAATTAACCGGGGGAACGATAAAAAGATGAGGAAGGAGTCCTTTCCAGTCTATTCCTTTCCCGAAATACCAATACCCGTGATATTTAAATTCAACGAATATATCGAAAGTTTGTTGGAAAGCAATCGTAAACATCCATATATGGACTATTTGACTTCTACTTAGTTTTTTATTAGTTAGGAATGCAG
Organism: Margalitia sp. FSL K6-0131; assembly: GCF_038008735.1. Taxonomy (NCBI): domain Bacteria; kingdom Bacillati; phylum Bacillota; class Bacilli; order Caryophanales; family Bacillaceae; genus Heyndrickxia; species Margalitia sp. FSL K6-0131. Next base: position 3,758,808 of record NZ_JBBOZS010000001.1, on the reverse strand, counting down.
TTAAATTGAATGTAATAATAGCAATAGTTAATCCTATCATAAAATAATCCTTTTTACTTTTAGCATGGACCATTATGGAGAAATAATACAATTAATTCATCAACTAATATTTTGTTCTAATGGAGCACCAGTACATTTTAGGGTGAATGAACCGGATACTTGAGTTCCTTTAAAAGTAATTTCAGTGACTTTTTATAATATAATGCCAGGAATGGGTACTAAAAAATACTTAAGAGTAAAATAGTTTAAAATTAGGCCAATCACAATTTAATTAACATACGTTTCATTTTGATCTAATTTTCGTAACTAGCCACAATAATACAAACAAAATAGGAATGTAAATATACCCCAAGAAAAATCCCAAATCATTAATGATCGAATTTAAAATATCTATTTCCGATCTGGTTTTTATAACTATACATCCAAATAAGATAAGAGTACATAAAATGGGTACGCTATATTTTAGATTTAATTTAATCGTTCTTTTAAGTAATCTACCTGCACACCAAATGGACAAACAAATACTAGGTAATATAATTAAACACCAGTTTGCTATTCCGATGAATTCAAAACGCTCCACAACTGGTAATTTTACAATTTTATAAGCAGTTAAAGTTGGCCAAATTTCCTTTTTCAGTTCTGTTTGCGCAAAGAAAGCAAAGGTAAGGAAGGTCGTGAATAAATATAATATGGTCGTAAAGATGATGGAAAGTTGTCCCCATTTTCTTGCCTTATTTGGGCTTTTTATATATGGATAGAAAAGCAAGAGTGTCTCGTAACCCGAATTTGCTAATGACATGTTTTCGGCTGACTTCATTACATCACCCAGGGAATGATCAAAAACAGGTAAAAAGTGCCGGAAATCAGCAAAGTGAAGAGTAAATCCCTGGATAAATATAATATAGAACGGAAGAACGAAGGAAAAAAAGCGATTCCAACGATTGTTCGGATACCTCCGTGAATAATATAGATACATAATAAAAGATAACCGGCCGCAAACCAAAAATTACTTAAATTAGGGAACATCCAGACCTGTACGAATTCAATATAATTCCTTAAGATGGTTATCGCATACCATAAAAAATAAATAGCAATTAGAATATTGATAAGATTACCCAACCATTTTCCAAAAATTGTCCAATGAATATCACACATATCTCCATTTACCAATTCTAATTGTTTAAACATAAACCACATGATGATATTCATTGTTACTCCTGCAATAATTACCGATAGCCAAGCATCATATCCGGCAAAGAGAGCGATAAATTTTTGAAATCCCAGTATTCCTAAGCTTATTTGCATAGATTGAATAAGAAAGAAAATAAGAAATGGCGAGAATTTTATGTACTCAGGAATCGTTTGCGGCTGCATTTAGCTACCTCCAGCAGGTAAATCTTTATTATTTTGTCCGCACGAAGGTTAGTGTTACCAATTGAAGGGGAAATATGAGGAAAGAGCATATTAATATAGGAAATAACCGTGAAAGATAGAAAGTGTCAAAAAACACAATTCATTGACGTATTTTGTACGTCTTCGGATTGTGTTTTTAGAAATCATTCGGGCTTACGAGAATAGTGTCCGTGAACCATAGCCCATTCATTTTGATCGTTTTCATAGAAAACATCCGTTTCGCGTCTATGTGCTTCCCAAGGTGAAAGTTTTCTTATCTAATTGGATGAGACGGTTGACGGCAAGTTGGAACCGGCATGCGAGGAAGTAAAGTTGGTAACAGACATCATCGGTACCACATTTTTGGACAATGACGCATTTACCATCTGCGTATCATTATTGACAAGGTTTAAAGTTCCATCTTCGCGTCTATATGAAAAATGGCGGAGAAGTGTTACAGGGAATCTCAGGTCGGGACTTGCAGCCAAACTAGTCGTGAACAGCACACCATTCGTAACGAACAAACCTTTGTCCAATAAAATTCCCTGGTTAATGACAAATATTTTTGGCAAGATTATATATAAATAAATTCTACTCCTTAGACGAAAAAAATATAAACACAACTAAAAGAGATAAATACCATTTTAAAGGGTTTGCATTAATTTATAATGGAAAAAATTATTTTTATTAATAAGCAAATAAAAAGTCCAATTGGCATCAGAAATTGGTTAAGCATGTTGCAAATAACGTTTAAAGTAACGATTGGAGTGAGTACCAATGACAACTATCTTTGAAGCTGTAAAAGATTTTTTACAATTGAATTTGGATAACGAACCTAAAAATCCTTTACATGTTGGGGAAGTAATGAGTTGTTGGTATTATTTAGCCTTAATGGATGAAGCCACAATATATATCCAAATTGGACTAAATACTACAAGTGATGATGATGTCCTAAAAATTTTAAAGGAAAGCTTAAAGCAATGTGATACCCAGGGGACAAGATTTAAAGACTTCATGAAAAAGGAAGGGATACATCTTCCGCCAACTAGTGAGCAACGTCCAAACTCTGACCCAAATGGGGTTCCACTTGGAGTAAAACTTACACATGATGAAATCATGAATGGTTTAAGCATTAAGACTGTAGCGGCCATTACTACGTGTGCTACTTCTTTAAGTCAAAGTATTCGAAATGATGTAGGCGCATTATTTACACAGTGTATGTTAGAAAAAATGAAATTTGGATCTTCATTAAAGGATTTAATGCGAAAGCGAGGATGGATAAGAGTTCCTCCATATTATTATGCACCCGGACTACCAAAACAGTAGTACACATTATTTTATGTAATAGAGGCTGGGACATAACTAGCTTCAAATAGTGAGAAAGGTGAATTTGAGGGAACTCAAATTCACCTTTCTCTATTTTTGCGTTTAAATTTTCTATTACCTTAGTTGTTTGGCAGTGAATTTTCTTAAATTCACTGCCATTAACGCAAGGCCCATTTCGTTTTCTACCTTCGATTTTCCTCGTACAGAAAATCGAGCGAAACGCAAATTAGCCTTCAAGAATCCAAAAACTGGTTCCACATCGATTTTGCGTTTTCGATAGATGGCACTCGTTTTCTCTTCTGAAAGCTTCGCTCTTACATATTCTTTTTGCTGTTCCCATTTTTCATTCACCATTAGTTTTCGATTGTTGCCTTCTTTTGCTTTTGTACAGGATGAACGGAATGGGCATCCCGAACAGTCTTCGCACTCGTAGATTTTGAACTTCCGTTGGAAGCCTGTACGGTCATTTCGGACTGAATGATATTGATATTCAAGACGTTTCTGATTAGGGCATGTATAGGTATCTGTTTCTTTATCATACTTCCAGTTGTCGGGATTAAAAGTGTTTTGTTTGTACTTTTTCTTTTGTTCCTTCAAATACATATTATATGTAATAAGTGCTTCTCGTTTTCTTTTCAAAAGGATATCATTAAAGTTTTGTTCACTACCATAACCTGCATCTGCGACAATGTGTTTCGGTAACTCGAAATAATGCTGCTCGATCTCATCTAAAAATGGAATTAACGTACGCGTATCTGTTGGGTTTGAAAATAAACTATAGGCAAGCGCGTATTGGCCCTCCGTTGCGATTTGTACATTGTAACCAGCTTTCAATTGTCCGTTTTGCATATAATCATCTTTCATTCGCATAAATGTCGCATCTGGATCTGTTTTAGAATAGCTATTACGCGTGCCAAAGATTTCAATGTCTTGTTGGTATTTCTGTTTTCGCAGGACAAAATCAATCAACTGTTTTCGCACTTGTTTTGGGTATTTCCGTTCATTTCTTAAAGCTTTTCGTTCTGGAACGTCTGATGATGCTTCTATTTGTTTATCATACTCGGTTACGACATCGTCCACTTTTTGAACCAATTGAGCGAGTTCTTCCAATGATAACTGTTCATCGCTTTCACGTTCCATTTCAGGTATAATTTCATTTTCAAGCAGTTCATTGTATAGCTGGTTTGACTTTTCAATTAAACTTTGATGATATTTCTCAATCGATTTCTTCCAGACAAACGTAAATTTATTCGCATTCGCTTCAATCTTTGTACCATCGATAAAAACCGCTTCTTGATCGATAAGTTTTTCTTCGATCAATTGGCAACGAAATTGGACGAAACATTGGCGAATTAAATCTTTCACTTCTGATTGAACACGGAATCGGTTGATGGTGCGGTAGCTTGGTTGATAACCTTGAGCTAACCACATCATACGGATACTGTCTTTTAATAGGGCTTCCATTTTGCGTCCTGAAAAGATAGATTGCGTGTAAGCACATAAGATAATTTTAAGCATCATGCGTGGATGGTAGGCAGGGCAGCCATTATTTCGCAGAAATGGTTCGAACGCTTCAAGAGGGATGCTTTCAACTAAATGATGGACATGGAAGGCAATATCATTTTTTTGTAATTTTACTTCTAAATCTAAAGGCAAAACTAATTGATTCATGGTATAATTTTTAAACATAAGGATCCTTCTTTCTGTATAATTTTGTTGTGGTGACTTAATTTTATCAGAAGCGGTCCTTATTTTTATTCAAAAAATAATCAAAGCCGGTGAAATTTTACTTGTCGTAAAATTTCACCGGCTTTTTCATCTCAGAGGCGGGTTTTGTCCCAGCCTCTTTTCGTTTAAAATAGGTTATTCAGATTTTAGTAAATCATTTAATTCTTGGATCATAATTATAATCAATTATTTATTATTTGCTTTTTTACTTTCAAGCCGAAATAGTAGTTCGTTAGCCATTCTTTTATTTAATTTAAGCGTCTTGTTGTTTCCTATTTTATCCGCATATTTTTGAATCTTATTCATTTGTGTTATAGTTGGCGGCTGTGTTTCGATGAGTTTCTGATAATTTTGATATGCTACTTTCACTGCTGTATCAGGTGTCAATAAGTCAATGGTTTCGTAAATGGCGTTAACTGCATTGTCATATCCCACACCGAATCCCCCATCGGTTCCAAAGACAAATTTATCCGGATATTTTTCCATCAAAGGTATAAAGTCTTTCAATTTATATTGACTTGATTCATCATACTTTGTATATCCTGCAAAAAAGTCAATATAAAGATTATCATATTTTGCTAGCAGTTCCTTAATTCGATCTGGAGAATTTGCTACATTCGCATGTCCAAAGATGATATTTGTTTGAGGGTGTTCTGTTAATGCCATTTTTAAACCCTCAATAGGTGCTCCTCCCGGTGGATCGATATGAAGTAGTACCGGTACTTTATATTTTGCGGCGAGGTTATATATTTCACCTAAATTACCAGACGTAGGGTCCTCACCTTTCCAAGGCAGGATAGAAACAACAGGTGAATAAGTGGATGCTGCCGCAAGTTCACCAATCGCCAAGTACCCTTTTTCTAAGTTATCCTTCGTATATTTGATTCCCTCTTTATCATAAATATTAATTCCAGCAAAGGAAGGATATATGAGATCAGGCCGTAGTTTAAAATCATCCCAAGCTAAGCGATCTGTATTCATTGCGGCAGGCTCAGAAATATTTCCGAATATAACGGTTTTATCTACGCCTAGTTCCTCATATGTACTAGTTGGAAATTCAGATGCTTGATGGTTGTGGACATCTATTAATGGTAAGTCTTTGTATACCTTATATAATGGTTCATCTGATTTTTTATTTTTTCGCATTTCTTTTACTTTTTCTACCATATTTTCATCTGGCTTATACTCCGTTACAGTAACAATATTCACTTTCTTTTCAACATATTGATTCCCATCTACTTTATTATCACACCCATATAATAAACAACAAGCCAATAAAGAAATTGAAAACCCTCTTTTTAAACCATTCCATTTCATAGTGAAAAGCCCCCTTTATATATTTTTTTGCAAACGTTCCCGAAAACTTAAAAAACACCTACCTCAACCATATGAAGCTATTCTTGAAATATATTAACTATGTAATTTATTTAAATATTATTATAAGTCATTTCATTTTGCAATTCACTTTACGAAATAACTTTTAAAGGGTAGATTAAGAATAAAGATAATTGGGAACGTTCCCTGATTAAATAAAGGAATGAGTAATTATGACGAAAGCATCCATAAAAGATATTGCAAGAAAAACCAATCTTTCAACGAGCACAGTTTCAAGGGCTTTAAATTCTCAGTATGGAGTAAGTAAACAGACTCGTATTAAGGTGATGGAGGCGGCTAAAGAATTAGGGTATGTACCGAATTTATTAGCAAAAGAATTGGTTCATAATAAAAGTAATTTGGTTGGTTTACTTATTAAGGACAGTACTATGGGGGAAGCACGTCCAGCTTTTTTTGAAATGCTCCCATATATTAATAAAACATTAGCGCTTTATGGTAAGAATACCATCATATCAGCAATTGATCCTCTTAGTATGGAGGACAATGAGCTGGAGACCATTATTAAGACGCGAAATTTATCTGGTCTAATTATTTTTCCGGGTCTTCAGTATAAATCAATTTTAAGTCAAATAAAGAAATCAACGCTTCCAATTGTCATTATTGAGGAAGATCTAATGTTAAAGCATTGTTCTTGTATTGGAACAGACGAATACCATGGTACTGAGTTAGCGGTTAAGAAATTATTTCAATTGGGTCATAAAGAAATTGGCTTTATTAATGGACCTGATAATATTGGTATATGTCAAAAAAGACTAATAGGGTTTAAGAATGCTTTAGAAAAGTACGGATTGCAATTTAAGGAAGAAAGAGTGATTTATAGTGACTTTTCGGGTATTGGTGGTGGAGAAAGTGCTTTATCGTTAATTAAAGCTGATTCCTCTATTTCTGCTATTTTCTTTGCGAATGATTTAATGGCAATGGGGGGAGTATCCACTTTAACTGAACAGGGTTTTAATATTCCAAAGGATATATCTATTATTGGCTATGATGGGTTGTATATGACGCCTTATTACAATCCTTCGTTAGCAACCATTAAAATTAATAATCAAGAATTGGGAATCAAAACTGTAGAGGTATTGATAGAACTTATAAACGGGGGAAAAGGAAAATCTTTATCCATCAAACCAACTTTTCAAGATGGAAAGTCAATTAAGTCGTTAATATAACAATTTTATAAGAAAATTTATATAAACAAAGAGTATTGATAATGGTGCCAACCCCCCCCCAATGCATTTAATCGTAACCTCATTGGGGGGCAAAATATACAGACAACCTATATTTTTAAAACTTCCTCGACAGTAAAAGAAACACAAGGAATGCATTCTGAGGTAACGGTATCTCCTGCATCAAAAATATGGAGTAGTTCATATGGATGGTTTTGTGCTGTGAGGACATATTGTTCAATGGTCAAGTTAAAGGGATCGACAATCCAGTATTCCGGAATACCAAAACCTGCATAGCTTTCCCTTTTGACTGTTCGATCTCGCTTGGCGCTATTTGGTGAAAGAATTTCAATAACTAAATCGGGTGGCCCAACAACTGCATGCTCCTCAATAATGTGCTCACGGCTGCGATGAATCATTAGAATATCCGGCTGTCTCGTTTCATTTTCCGATAGAATTACATCAACAGGGGCATACATTACGATATACTCGTTCTCGCATGTATCAACCAACCTTCGTTCTAAACGTTGACTCAAGCGTTGGTGAGTCGTCGAAGGTGAAGGCTTAAGTTCGAGTTGTCCGTGAATAATCTCGTATTGGTTGCCGTCTTCCGGTAATTGATAATAATCTTCCACCGTCCAACCTGTTTCTTTGACGATGTTGTGTTCAGTACGTTTCTTTTCTTTCATTCAATTTTCCTCCCTATTAGATGGTTTTATTTGAGTCTAAATGGTAGGTTATTTTAAATAAATTATCGCATTTATATAACCCTCAAGCAATCATCCTTTGAGAGAAATACATAAGAGTAGACGTTGAAAGAGGAATTTTTCCTGAGATGCAGTTCGAACTAAAAATAAATTTTTTTTTTTGGGACCGTATGGTTTTATAAATAATTTCCGTCTTATATAGTGAATAGATATTATGAGAGGTTGACAATGAACAAGAACGAAGAATTATTTTGTGGGATATAACGACGGTTGAAATGGAAGATGGTTACATTGTAAAACACAAGAGCTATTATTTTTGCAAGGAATTCCTTTCTTTGGCAGCAAAAGAGCTTAAAGTGAGACTGGACGAAGATAATGAGTTATTTGGACATCAATGGTAGGTTAGATAAAAAATGAACCTTGGGTGGACCAAGGTGGGGGTCTTTGGAAAGAGTTTGCAGTTATGGACCCTGACGAATATTGTAATGCATTTGGTGGTACAAATGGACAAAAAGATTAATGGTAAATTTAGTTTTTAATGCAATATTAGGAACGGGGCATTCCTTAACAGGGGATGCTTATTCTTATTTTATAAACAAGTTTTTTTTATAAAAAAGTACAAAACCCTTGTTACTTCTTAAAGTTTAAACGAATAGGTTGTAGATTCCCAATGCTTAGAGCTCGTTTTTTTCTTGCCATTCAATCCTATTTTTTTGAGTTCCTTTCCTATCATCATATTAAAAAATCCATGCCCAACCAAAACCACATTATTATGTTCTTTGGCACATTCAACTAAAAACGCTGAAGCTTTTTTTGCCCTTATTTTAGCATCTTTTAAGGACTCGCATCCATTTGAATAACCGCTAAACCAAAGACATCTCAAAATGGCCGCCCAAATATTTGGATATAATTTTAATCCCACTAATTTTGCTAACGGAATAGGTAATTCTGTTTCACGAAATAAAGGGTCTGAAATAGCTGATATGTTGGGGTTTAATAACTTGGCGGACTCAACAGCCCTTTTCAAATCACTCGTCAGGACAATATTTGCTGTACCTATTTTTTCAAGAGTTTCCGAAGGGTAAGATTTCTCTTCAAACACTCCATTGCTGTCATATTTTTCAACCCAATTTTTAAAATCCTGACAAGCTATTGGTTTATTTTCAATCCACAAAGATTTACCATGCCTTACTAATGTAATTTCCATATAAGACTCCTATTATCCAGTTCACTCATCATTTATTAATTCCTTTTCTAGTAGGCTAACATGTTAAAAATTATAATGCTACTCAGAAATTGCACATTCAATAAAACCAATAATTACAGTGTGAACATAATAAAAGATTGATAATTTATATTTAAAACGAAATAAAGGTGGAAAAAATGCATAAAATTTTTATTTTGCTTAAAGGGAAGACCCAAACTTTTCACCCTTTAGTTTGGGTTCTGCTATTTGGTACATTCATTTCAAGAGCAGGTTTTTTTATGAGTATCCCTTTTTTAGGGGGAGCATGGTCGGATCGTTTTGGAAGATTTCCAGTAATAATTGTTTCCATGTTACTATGGTCGATGATGTTTATAGGATTTGTTTTCGCAAGTGAAATATGGCAGTTCTTTTTACTAAATGCACTTAGTGGTTTTTGCAGAAGTTTATTTGAACCTACTGCACGAGCCTTATTAGTGGATGTAACTCCTACAGATAAGAGAATAGATGTGTTTAATACACGATATTTTGCCATTAATATTGGCGGTGCAATTGGACCTTTAGTTGGTCTATCTCTAGGATCCTCCAAGAATCCGCAGATGTTTTTCATAACAGCCATTATATTCTTTATTTGTGGGTTATTGCTTATTATTAGCAAAACAAAGTTTACTTTTTCCGAAAATAACATATCGCATTCCGAAAAATTCACTCTCAAAAGCAGTATGAGAATAATTGCATCGGACAAAGTATTTAAGTTCTTTCTTATTGGAAATATATTTACAACCGGGGCATATGCACAATTAGATACTACACTTTCTCAATATTTAGGTACAGAAAATGTCGGTGTTTATTCCTTTCTATTTGCTGCTAACGCAATAGCTATTTTAATTCTGCAATTTCCGATTGTTAAAATAATGAAAAAATATCAACCTCTAACAGCATTAAAATTAGGCAGTTTTCTTTTTGCTTTAGGCATTTCTGGATTTGGTTTTTCAAACTCTATGATTTTATTGGTTCTATCTGTCGTTTTTTTTACTGTAGGGGAAATATTATGTTTTATCATTGGTGATGTTTTAATTAGCGATATTGCCCCGAAGCATTTAAGAGGAGCGTATTTTGGAGCCTCAGGACTGCAATTTTTTGGTCAAAGTGCAGGAGCATGGTTGGGAGGGATGTTACTAAGTATTTTAGGAATAAATAATGGAATCTTGATATTTGGAATCCTTTCAATATTAACATTGAGTGCATATCCTTTCTTTCAGCATGGGGAAACTCTTCTAAAAAAGGAAGTAGATATAAGGCAAAATACTAAAATTTCATAATACAATACATCATTCAAAAAATTATAGGAGGCTTAAAATGCAAATTTATAATTTTAGCAAGGATAATGGTAAAAAGATAGGAATATTTAATTCGAATTTTATTATGTCCCGAATTATTGAAACGAATAAAGGTGCGCACATAGGATGTATGTATTTGGAGGAAAATGGGATAATTGGTTATCATCAAGCAACCATTCCCCAACTTCTTTTAATTTTGGATGGAGAAGGATACGTATGTGATGAAAAAAAGGAATATTTTAAGGTACGATCCGGTGACTCTATATTTTGGGAAAAAAATGAATGGCATGAAACAAAGACAGAAACTGGTTTAACTGCAATTGTCATTGAAAGTGAAGAATTAAACCCATCACTGTATATGCCAAAAAAACATTGGGACGTTTCTTCTGTGTCTTTTTAAGAAACAGAAGAAACGTCCAGGTGTATTCCAAGATGAGCTGGGGTATTAGCAATGAAAAAGAATGAATATACTTTCCGAATGAATAAAGTAATCGATTATATTAATCAGAACTTGGATTCCGACCTATCCTTACAAGCATTAGCAAGAATTGCAACTTTTTCCCCATACCATTTTCATCGGATTTTTAAAGTGGTTGTAAGCGAATCAGTACATGATTTTGTAAATCGATTACGTATGGAAAGAGCAGCGAAATTATTAAGACATCAAAAGAGCCAAACTGTAACAGAAATTGCGCTTCAATGTGGTTTTTCCTCTGCTTCAACTTTTTCAAGATCTTTTAAAGAGTATTTTGGAGAATCTCCAAGCCAATATAAAAAGACAGTGCCTAAAGTTTTCCAGAAAAATAGCAAGAATTGCAAAGTGTTTAGCAAGAATGGGAAAGAATCAAGTGCAAACTTTTTATACGATATACATAGAAAAGCGGATGAATCAGGAGTGGCTCATATTCATCGTAATAGATTTATAGTGGAGATTTGTACCCTTCCAGATTTTTATATTGCATATGATAGGATCCTACATGGGTTCAATAAAGGAATCTATAGCGAACGTATTACAAATGCATTTGAAAGGTCATTTAACTGGGCTGAAGCGAATGAGTTATTAACCTCTCATTCCAAAGCTATTGGGATATTATATGACAATTTTGATGTAACCACCTCATTAAATTTTAGATATGATGCTGGGGTATCGATTAATCAACATGTGGATTTGTTAGATGGAGAAATTGCTATTCAAAAAATTAGTGGTGGCAAGTATGCGATTTGTAGGGTTGAACGCGAAAATATAAATAGTCAGTCATTCAATGTGGCGATTGCAGAGCTCGGTCAAGCAGCTGATTTTTTATATGGCGAATGGTTACCCGACAGTTTCTATCAATTAGAGGATAAGCCATGTATAGAAATCTATCATTCCGCTAGATCTGATTCAAAAATTACGATTGATTTTTGCCTGCCAGTCATTCCGCTTTGAATAAAGCGCTTTTCGAAAAAACTTGAATAAAGGTAGGGAGAGATGAAGAATGACAGTGTACTATAAGGGATCTGGCCAGTATTGCTATGCAAATTCATTGGCTATGGCATTATCAAAAGAAGAGGAGTACGATCCAGGTTATTTAGAATGTTTAACAGGCGTTGCTATAAGTGCTTTTCTTACTGAAGATGGTTTACCGTTTTTTAGTAGTAAGTTCAATGCACCGGACAAAGGAATTAATCATGCACTCGACCATTTAGGCTACAATTATACTCACTATTTCAGTAAAATGGATGATAGGTTTGAAGGGGACAAGGCTTTTCAGGAGCTGGAACTACTTATGGAGAGCGGCCCAGTGATAGTAGGGCCAGTAGACATGGGGAAATTAGTATATATACCAAATCATGCTTATTTGGGTGGTGTAGATCATTATATCGTTGTTCACTGTGTCGATCGAAATAATGTCTACATACATGATCCTACTGGATACCCATATATGAGTTTAACAAGGGAAGAATTTATGAGGGCATGGAAAGCTGAAAGTATTGAATATAAAATGGGCTCCTATTCAATTTGGGGAAATTTTGAGAGAATTAGTTGTCCTTCTCATGAAGAACAATTTTTAAAAGCGGATAAGCAAATAAAAGATAATTTGTTGGTGGAAAAAAGTGCAAACGACGAAAATGTCGGTCCAAAATCTATTCTAAAAATTGCCGAAATCATTTCGAAAGGAAACTTATCTGATTCTTTAAAAGGACATTTATCCTTCTTTAGCCTTCAGTTAGGTGCCAGAAGGTGCTCCGATTTTTCTGCATTTTATAAGCCTTTTGATAAAGAGAGATGTTTGATCAAAGATTTGCAGGGACTGCACTTTGGATCTGCTCATGTAGCCTTAATGAGAAAGAACTGGAAACAAATGTGGGAGGATTTAAGAATGATTGCTGATTTAGAGGAGCAATTTCAGGAAAAGTGCATGCAGGTAAGTGTCTGACAACTTCATTTATACGTTTAATCAAAATCTATAATAGGAGGTTTCATCATGTGGAAAAAAATAGAATGTGTTGCCATTTATTCAGAGGATATTGATCAATCAATCGAATTCTATACAGCATTGGGTCTTATTAAAGCTTGGGATACCTTCCAAGATAGTGAGCAACGATTTAGAATAGTAGGCATGAGTTTTCCTGAGGGAGATTCGCAATTAGTGTTAAAATCTAATCCCGATCTAAAATTTATAGAGACGGAGATTATGGTAGAAGATGTATGCACCCTTTATGAAAAGTTAAAAGAAGTTAATGGAGTGAATTGGATCAGACCTCCTTTTTCAAATCCGCTTGGGGGGCATGTAGCTGTTATGGAAGCTCCGGATCGAAATGTATTTGTACTAGTTGGGAAATGAAATTAAGCGTGAACTGCACCCGAATTGTTAAGCAAAAACAACAATTCGGGTGCAGTTTTTATGACTAAAGATGCAATGAAAAAAATTATCGTTATCATTCGTTTCTATTTAAATAGTGGGAGTTTTAAGGGTGTAATCAGATTTTGCTAACCCTTTCCGCTTCTTTTTTAAATATCTTTCAGTCAATGAAAGATTAATGATTATGGAAATGATGATAGCAAGCGGAAAACCTACAGAAAATCCTAGATGAAGTAAAAATACAGTAATAGGCATTAACAGCCGGAAAGTAACAAAAACTAATGTGATTGCATAGCTGCGTATCATCCATCTTTGATGACTTTGAATTTTCCTTTCTCGAATCCTTTTCAAACCGATAAATGTTGTTGCGAACCAGAAGATATCAAGAATGAGAAATCCAATAGTACTCCCAATACCGCCAGTCGCATAAAAAGCAAGGTATATTCCAACTGGAACACTTAGGAAAATCGATGTGACATAAATCTTCCCAATCGACCGATGTATGTGGATATTTTTGCGGCTCTTTTTTAATAATTGAAATGGGCCAAGGATTAAAGCAATAGCACCTGTAACAATGTGAAAGTAAAAAAATATCCTCCATGTATTAAATGAAAACTCCGGGTTTTCAAATTTTCCGGATACAATACCTGCTTTTCGTGAATCGTTAAAGCCGTACGCAAGTAAAATATACCCGACAAAGGCTAGAATGCCTAAATAACAAAGCAAAACAGCCCAACTTAATTTGCGTTTGTTCAAATTATGTCCTCCTTTTGGAAATGGCGTTCATCATTTATCTAAATACCTTTGAAAACCAATATATTATTATATAAGGTTCAACCCGTCCTATATGCACTTAAAGTATTGTGTATTTTTATAAAACTTATAGACAAAAATGCATGTAATTACCCCCCAGTTGTTAAAGAAGGGAGGTTGCGCTTTTTTAACTTAAAAATTCTGTTACTAATTCATTTACGATATCTTTTTGCTCTGCGGGCAAACAATGAGAACTATTCGGAATTAATTTCGTTTTAATTTTAGGGAAACCGGATGCATTCTCAATGGCTTTTTTGGTTGAAGAATAGACAACTTCTTGCTCGCCGATTAATAAAAGCGTCTCTGGTTTTAACCGCTCAATATCCTTTCTGTCAAAAACTTTGGGCACAACCCTTAATTGAATCTTTCCATATTTATATCCGTTTAGAAATTGTTGATACAGTATCTCATCAGGTTCATTTCCCTTGGCAAACATCCAATTATATAAAACCCTTATAAAGAAAGAGTTACGAAACCATAATGATGGAAATAATTTAATAGGGAATTTCCAATTTAAACTAGCGAAACTCATAACGGGTGAAAGCAAAACTAATTTTTTTATACGGTCAGAATGTAAACTGTATTGTAAGGAAATCCAGCCTCCCATCGAGTGACCGACTAGGAAAATATCATTTAGTTGTAAGGCATCAAGTACTTCATTTAACCAAACATCAATATGTTCAGCAGAAGAAATTGGTTTCGTGCATTCGCTTTTTCCAAAGTCCCCAATTATATCAATAGCAAATACTCTAAAATTTTGACTCCAAAAAGATGCATTTGCAAACCACATCGTTGAGCTTACTGTCATGCCATGAATTAATACAAGGGGAGGGGCATCTTCTGAACCACAAGTAATGACATGCGTTTTTCCGAAAGAAGTATCAATATAAAAACTTTCTGTCTTAACTTTCCATTGTTCTAGTGATCTATCATAGGTCTCATAATATATTCGTTTCTTTTCTTCATTTTTAAATACTGAATAGGACATATTACACCCGCTTCATCAATTTATATTTACCATTTATTAATCCTTTTTCTAAAAGGCTAACCTTTTTAAAATTATGATGCTCTTCAGAAATTGTTCTTTTTAAAAAAGCAATAATTACAGGGAGAAAATAATAAAAAATTGATAATTTATATTCATAAAAATACTTACAATTTGAGGAAGAAGTTTTAAAAATGGATTCTGAATAAAAATAAAATCAGCAAGAAATGCAATCTTTCTCAGCGAATATTTAAACTCTCATGGGTTAGTCATTACATGATTTTGTTAATCGATTAAGTACAGAGTAAAGGGGAAATAAAAATGTTCTTTCTCCATATATTAGCATTCGTGTTACCTCTTGTGTTTCTTGGATACCAAATGGTAATAGATTTTGTGAATTTATATCCCTTTAATGATATTCATTCTCGGGATAAGCGGTTACGTAAATACGAAGTATTAGGAAATTATCCGCCACTTGTCGTTATCGCAGCATGCTTTTACTCTAATAGCGTGATTTGGCATTGGGTAGGTTTTATCATGGCCAGTATTATAATGGTTATGCATTTATTTGCATGGTGGATTCCTTATTTTACAGGATTTCCGAACCAAGTACGCACGGATTATGAAAAATACTTCAGTGAAACATTTAAGTTTTTACCTGCAATAAAAAAACATATCATTCCAGATGCAGAGCATGTTGGAGTTGGGGTGCTTTTGTCCGCCACTTTGGTTGTTCAAAGCATTTATTTATTCAGCTAACATTGTAGATAGAATTAACGAAGCCCCACAGTGTAAAATTCACAGTGGGGTATGGTATATATGGCCAAATCCTTTATTGGATTGACATCGATTGATCATTTCCGAAGCCATGGTTGAACCAATCCACCATATATTCATAAAAGGTAGAAAATTCATTATTTGAAGGAGGAATTTTGATGAAAAAAATCGGTGTTGGAATTATTGGAGTAGGCGGTGTAGGGAAAAGGGTATTGGAAGCTTTCCTAAAACATCCAGAAGTATTTATCGTAGGGATCTGTGATGTGAATGAAAAAATATTGCAGGAATTATCAGAAAGTATTGGGGAGGTTCTCCTTAGTACGAACCATCTCGACATCATAGAAAACGAACAGATAGATTTAGTGTATATAGCGGTACCACCAAAATATCATTATCCAATCGTAATGGAGGCTCTTGAAAACAATAAGCATGTGTTATGTGAAAAACCATTGGCGAATTCCCTTCAAGAGGCAGAGGCAATGTGGAAGACTGCGGATGAAAAAGATTTGGTGCATGCGATGAATTTTCCTACTTATTACCGAAATGCATTTAAAACAATGAATCAAATCATCGAATCAAATCGTTTAGGTACCATTCAACGGATTCAAGTGAAGTCTCATTTTCCGGATTGGCCAAGGGAATGGCAAAAAAACAATTGGATTAATACGAGAGAACAAGGTGGCTTTATAAGGGAAATAATGCCACATTACATCCAATTAATTCAGCATCTATTTGGGAGAATTCAAGATCTTCATTCAATTGTTACATTTCCTGAAAACTGTAGACAATCAGAAACGGGATTGATTGCAACAGGACAATTAGAAAATGGTATACCTTTAATTTTTGACGGGCTAAGCGGAACAGCTGAAAATGAATTGATGGAGTTTACGATTTATGGATCATATGGAATTGTGACATTAAAAGATTGGAACAATGTTTTTTTTGGAGAAAAGAATCAAGCTTTAACAAAAATAGAAGACATAAGTCCAATTAATCATCTTCTTGATTTAGTAGACAATGTATTGAAAGCGATTAATGGTGATCCAGCAACCTTAGTTACTTTTAAAGAAGGATATGAAGTTCAAAGAATCCTTGAAAATTTGTTAAGTTACAAAGAAACAGAATTGCAAACTATATAATGTAATCGACCATTTTTGTTTTTAAC
The DNA here is from genome assembly GCF_038008735.1 of Margalitia sp. FSL K6-0131. NCBI lineage: Bacteria > Bacillati > Bacillota > Bacilli > Caryophanales > Bacillaceae > Heyndrickxia > Margalitia sp. FSL K6-0131. Next base: position 3,741,967 of record NZ_JBBOZS010000001.1, on the reverse strand, counting down.
TAATCTAAGATGCAAGTCGAGAAATAGATAAGTATAACTTATAGAAACATATTGATATTTTAAAATTTTCTTACTCAACTTTTAGCATTGTGATGATCATTAGAAGGAATCAATTTACTTTATTTTAACCAAACTAGACAGATAATTGTTCTATTTACAATAAAAATTAGGATAGGAAAGAAAGCGTAATTGTAGTGAGGAAATATAAAAAAATGATAATTTATCATTAATGACTAAATATATAGGTGGGAATAAATGAATAAACTTTTCTGACTGACTAAAGGAAAAAACCGGACCTTTCACCCTTTGGTTTGGGTACTGTTATTTGTTACTTTCATTTCAAGAGTAGGCTTTTTTATGAGTATCCCTATGATCTATCTTATGAGATAAAAGGGTATGACAACTCAATTACAGGAGCCGTTTTAGGGATAAGGGGGAACATATGTCTAAAAAGGAAATGCACTCGAAAATTATCTTCCTTGAGGGTTTACCATCTACTGGGAAATCAACAAATTCAAGAATACTATTATCTCAATTTGAAAGCAATGGATATCACGCGAAATGGGTTCATGAAATGGCGAGACCGCATCCAACCCTTTTCTTTTATGAATCATGTTTAACCTATAATGAGTACCAATTGCTAGTTCGGAGATATCCAAATAGCTCCAATATATTAAATCGAGTAAAAAGAACAAGAAATAAATATATTGCATTTGATTTATTAGAAATAGAATGGAATAGATTCCTTGATGAAGAAGTGCTTCACGCAATTAAACAATTTGATGTCTGGAATTTTCCATTAGAAAAGTACATAGATGTTGCATTGGATAAATGGGAGGATTTTGCCCAGCAAATTAGAAAGCAAGACCAAATTATATTGTTAGACAGCAGTATTTTTCAGTTTCAAATTTATACCTTTTTATTGGAAAATGCATCATTTTCACTTCTTGAAACATTTCTATCCAAAATTTATGGTTTATTAAGAGAATTTAACCCGGTTCTTATCTATTTTTATAGGGATAACGTTAATGACACCATTACCTATATGGAAGAAGACCGAGGAATACAATTTTTTATAAATATATGGGAAAGAGATCAACATCTGCCTTATTATCAAAACCGTCCAAAAGGCGCTAATGGATACAAGGAATTTTTACGAGATTATCAGAAAACTGCGGAAAAGTTGTTCGAGATATTTCCATTTAAGAAGCTCCCATTTGAAATATCTGAGGGCAATTGGAGCAAATATGTACAAATGATGCTTAGTGAACTTGAAATCATACCTACGGAAATATCTGTTTCTTCGCTACCTGTGGGAAAATATGTGAATGAAGAACTTGGGTTTGAAATTAGGTTAGAAGGTTCCTTTATGATTGACCCAACTGGAACACGTAAGTGCCTCTATAAAAAAACGGAAAATGAGTATTACATAGAAAATCTCCCTGTTATTCTTTATTTAGAAACACCGGATAAACTAGTGATAAAGGGAGAACAATTATGTGACCGATGGACAACACTAGGATTGGTATATAGAAGAATTGACTTTTAAAAGTCATACAAATTAAATAAAGGAGGTAGGCACGTAATATTTTGGTTTATCGAGGAAGGCTCATCGCCTTTAATGAAATAACATTTACAAAAAAATTTTTGAAAATGACAATAAATCTAGTTGGAGTGAAAACATGGTAAAACTAGTAAAAGTTCTATCAGAACAAAAACCTATCTTGGAAAACCTTATGCAATTTTATATCTATGAATTTAGTAAATATATTCCTGGAATTACTTTAGAGGAAAATGGATCGTATAAACCCTTTGATTTAGATCCATATTGGGAGAGCCCAGATTTACATCCATTTTTTATAATGCTCGAAAGTGAATATATTGGTTTTGCTTTAATTGAAAGTGAAAAAGAGGGTAATCCGAATACAGTAAAGGAGTTTTTCATTATACAAAAATACAACGGAAAAGGATTTGGCAAAAGGGCGGCCATTCAGTTATTTCAGATGTTCCCTGGTAGTTGGAAGGTAACACAAATTGCTAAGAATTATCCTGCACAGGCTTTTTGGAGAAGTGTCATTTCTGATTTCACGAATGGGGACTACGCAGAATACTATGATGAAAATAGAAAATCCGTTCAAAAATTCATTGTTTAAGTCTCTATTCATATACTTTGTTGCTTTTGGAAAAAAGATACGAAAATCTATATGATTTTTCAACAAAGGCACAAGAGGCAATGAAAGAATATATTGAGACACGGAAAGCGGAAAGAAAAAAACTTAATAAACTGCGTGATGATGTTTTAAGCAAAAACAAGGGGAAATTAAAAAACAAAAAGCGAAACAAAAGCATTAAGGGCGTTAGATTGATGAATTCAACAAAAATAACAATTCCTAGGAATTAATTAATGCAATGTTAAATTTAAAAAGTCGATTTCTGTACGTTAAGGAATCGACTTTTTATTTTGAAGTTTTGTTAGTAAATCCTATAGTATAGGTCACCAGAAAATTAGCTTCTAGAATTCTAATGATTCCCCTTTTTCATACCGAACAAATCGCAGAATAGAAAAAGGTTCTCCATTGTTTTTATCATTCAAAGCTTTTATCATATCCCCTACTGTTTTGTCTGGATCCATGACGAAATCTTGTTCTAATAAACAACTATTTTTGAGGTACTTCTTTAGTTTTCCCTGTATAAATGTTTCAAGTATGTTTCCAGATAAACCCTCATTTTCTGCTAAAGTTTTTAGAATAGCTTTTTCTTTATTTAAAACATATTCGGGAATTTCCTTCTTATCCAAATATTTTGGATTTGTTGCGGCTATATGCATTAGCAACGTTCTAATAAAAGATTTAATTTTAGGGTTGAAGAGTGTATTAAAAGATGTTTCCACCAATACACCAATCTTACCCTCCGTTAAATAATCGTCATGGATATAAGCATCAATCACACCATTTCCAGCTGCCTCAAATCTTGTAAAGCGTTTAATCATTATATTTTCGCCGAATGTATTTACCAAATTATGAAGCATATTTTCTACTGTTTTGTCTCCCGGTAACTTTAGTGAAAGTAAACAGTTTAGATCATCTGGGTTCTTTTCGGCTACAAGTACGGTTATATCCTTTACAAACTTTCTGAAAATGTCATTCTTAGCTACAAAATCTGTTTCACAGTTTACCTCTATAATTGCACCATTTCTTTGGTCCGGAGCAACATAAGCATGTACTAGACCTTCTGAAGTTGTACGACCCATTTTTTTGTTTGCTGTGGAGAAACCCTGTTTTCTAAGAATCTCAATAGCCCCGTCTAGATTTCCGTTTGATTCAATCAAGGCATTTTTACAATCCATTATTCCTAACCCTGTTTTTTTCCTTAATTCTTTAACTAAAGATGAACTTATAATATTATTCATCGCACTTTCCTCCTTTTTTATTGAACGGTGGTCAATAAAAATCAAAAAATTAAATTTGTTGATTTTTTATTAAAAAATCAACAAATTGTTCTGCAATAGTCATTCCGCGGTCTAAAAACTGCTCACTTCTAAGATGGTATGAGACAAAACCATGAAGTGAGACAAATATGAAATAAACTTCTGAAGAAATAACATTAAACTTCATTACTTCATCTTCAAATCTTTTGTAACTATCTAAAGGGGCAGAATGTAGTAAGAATGCGTCCTCTTTTGTAATAAACATAATTTCATAATGGTGTGGGTACTTAAAGCCAAAGTCCACAAATCCTAATAAAATATCCTTTAGACTATGCTCATCACTAACAATATTTTCCATTATTGAATCGAGTAAATTAAACCCTGCCTGGAGCAGTTGATTAAATAATTCAATTTTGTTTTTAAAATGATAATAAATTGCACCATGACTGCATCCTAATTCTTTAGCAATATCACGCATGGAAACCTCTTGAAATCCTTTTGCCGAGAATAAATTGCGAGCGGCATTAAGAATTTGTTCCTTTGATAATTCTTTTTCGACTGATTTTCTTGGAGACATTAAATCACCTTCTAATTTTTAATTGACCACTGTTCAATAATATAATGACATGCGTTAACTTTGTCAAGCACCAAAAATACCTAAACTTAATGTGTCTTTTTTTTTATTGAAATAAGTGGGAGGGAAAGCTAGGTTTTATAGCGACTCAACAGGTTCAAATTTTTTAAATCTATAAAATACTTTGCAACAGTAATCACCATTTATTTTAAAAAATAAACAACAATTTCTAAAGAGAAAGCCCTTAGAAAAAGTGTAAAAATATTATCATCATCTCCCTTAAAAGGAAGGAGAAACGGTATGATGATAAATAATACTAATCTAAAACAATATATAAAGGAATTGATGGATTTTACAAGCATTCCAAACAATGTTTATGACCCAAATCAAATAAGAAATAATGCCGAATTCTTAAAGTCCATTATGGAAAGAAAAGGAATAACTACGGAACTGTTGGAAACACCTACAAATCGGCCTCTAGTATTCGGGGAATTAATTACTCCAGGTGCAGAGCAAACCATTTTAATTTATAGCCATTTTGATGGGGTTCCGGTTGAAGAAGAGTCATGGAACTCTCCACCTTACAAACCAGTTCTAAGAAAAAGCTTAGATGGTGAATCATTGAACATTGAAGACATTCCGAGTAATGACATACAAAATTATAGAATTATTGGTAGATCTATTGCAGATTCAAAAAACTCCATTATTGCATCGCTAGTAGCAATTGACATACTTCGTCAAGAAAACATTTTTCCTAAGATTAATATTAAATTCCTTTTTGATAGTGAAGAGGAAGTGGAATCCCCAAGCCTTAAAGAACTTCTATCTTTACACGAAGATAAAATGAAGGCGGATTTAGTTATCTCGGCTTCAGGAGAAACTCATCAAAGTGGTTTGCCAACAATAGAGTTAGGGTTTCGAGGCATCTTACAATTTAATATAAGTGTATATACTGGAGCGGTTGACTTACACAGTGGCCACTTTGGAAACTTCCTTCCTAATGCTGCTTTTCATCTTTCCACTCTTATCTCCTCCATGAAGGATGAAAAAGGGAAGGTATCTATTATTGGGTTTTATGATGATGTGACTCCAATGACCGCAATAGAAAAGAAAATAATAAAGGAAATACCACAGATTGAAAACGACATAAGAGGTATGTTTGGTATCAAAAAACCTGAAATGGATGGGTTATCCCTTCAGGAATTAATTAATCTGCCAACCTTAAATGTTAGAGGTTTATCTGGAGGTTATGTTGCGGAAAGTGGGAGAAATATTATTCCAAGCCAATCCACGGCTGAATTCGATGTCAGGCTTGTGAAAGGAATGGATCCTGATATAATCCTTCATTTAGTAAAGGTTCATATTCTTGAGCAAGGGTGGACTTTAATGGAAGAAAACCCTACTTTAGAAGATTTGCAAGCTCTCGGTAAGATTGCAGTGGTAGAACAAAAAGCTGGATTTCCTGCAACCAAAACGAGTTACGATTCAAAAGAAGCACAATATGTAATAAACGCAGTTAAAAAAGTTTTTGGAAATGATATTGTCATCATGCCAACGGAAGGAGGAAGCCTGCCACTGTACATTTTTGAAAATATTAATATACCAGTGATTGGCTTACCTACATCTAATTTTGATTGTAATCAGCATACTCATAATGAAAACTTACGAGTGGACTTCTTTAAAAGAGCCGTTGAAACCTTTCTTTCCTTGTATACATGTTAATGGTGTATTTTTAGGATTTAAATTTCGAAAAAGTTAAATATGAGTAAAAAAAGGTGACGGTATCCCTTAAGGTAAATCTTTTGATCACTCGATAACGGACCCATGTTTGAAGGGGGATCAGGTCGCATTGTAAAAATTGTTCTATTAATTAAAGCAATTTTTAATGAGCGGTGTATATAAAGTACTGATACATTTATAAAGAAAAATTATTCACTTCTATACAGTATGTATTGGCAAAGTCAGGAGGAGGTATTTCAATGAACACTAATATCATAAATAATCAAATGGAAAAAGAACTAATTAAGTACCACAGATGTGCAGAAGTAGATATTGATTTAGTTTTTTCCGCATTCTCCAAAGGATTTTCGGATTATATTATTAAAATAGAAATGCCAAAAGAAACATTTATAAAGAACTTTTTTGGACCTGAAGGAAATAGCCTGGAACACTCATTTATGGCTACTTATGATGGCGAACCAATCGGTGTCATCCTTGGCGGTATAAAACACTACGAGGGCATTAAAACCATGAGGTGTGGTGCCTTGGCTGTTAGCCCTGATTTTAGAGGAGAAGGAGTAAGTAAAAGGCTTTTTGAATTGCATAAAGAAGAAGCACTCAAACATAATTGCAAGCAGCTGTTTTTAGAGGTAATTGTTGGAAATGATCGAGCTATTAATTTTTATAAAAGACTCGGTTATGAAAAGATATATAATCTTTCTGTTTTCTCCTTATCTGATCCATCCCAATTACCAGAGGCGAAAATACTGGAAAATGTCGACTTCAAAAAAACGAGTTTCATTGATTATGAGAAAGCAGCAGTGAATTGGGACTATCATATTAATTGGCAAAATGATGTGGACTATATTCGATTAGCTGAAAATTATCATTTCTATGGTGCTTATGTGAAAAATGCAATTGTCGGGTGTTTATGTGTCAGTGGTACCGGAAGAATTAGCTTTTTAATGGTGGATAAAGACCACAGGGGATATGGTATTGGCATCGCTTTATTAAATCAAGCCAAAGCGGATTTTGATTTAAAGAATATGACGACATCTTTTCCGAATAACAATAAGCTAGAAGGTTTTCTTAAGCGCTTAGGATTTAAAAGAAATAATCTAGCACAATATGAAATGTACTATATTTTATAGTGGACTTTTCTGTACTTTAAAAATAACAATGCTAACTCAAAATAGATGGGCGGAAGTATTACTATGAAATTAATGGTTGGAGTCATTCTTATTTTAATAAGTGTTGTGCATGTTATATATGGGGAGAAAAAATTAGTAAAGGAATTAATGGTTTTAAAAGCTGATAACAGTTTAATTGGGTCTTTAAGAGTAATGTCACTACAAGGTGGTGTTTTACTGTTATTTGTAGGTTTAATTGAATTAATGATCTATATCGGTGCCATTACGCTTTTCGGAATTTCCAGATTTTTTCCCCTTGGAATCATATGCTTAAATGTAATTTGCTGTTTAATCGTTTCTATTTTTAAACATCGCGAATTAATAAAAGCGATGATTCCTCAACTATTAATCTTTTTTATTATTATAATTATCCAATTATTAAGTATTCGTTAATTGAACAATCTTAAATGTGAGAGTTTATATGGGGAGTGGATTGCCCGCCTCCATTTTTTGTTTGTTATCAGGATACTTATGATTAAACTTTCAGGTTGATTTCTTTAATAGAGCGATTAATACTATCCTCTCTAAATATATGACCTTTAAGAATAAAAAGGATGTGAAAAAATGACTCATAATAAATCTGCCTTGTTGACCATAGATTTACAGATGGGGCCATTATGGGGCACTTTTAAAAAGGAAGAAGTCATGTGTTCAATGAAAAATTTAATACAGAAAGCAAAAATAGAAGAAGTTCCAATTATTTATACTCAACATGAAGAACCAGCTGGAGGCATATTAACCCGAAATTCTCCATATTGGCAATTTGTGGACGGTGTTTCTCCCAGATCGCAAGATATAGTGATTAATAAATTGGCAACGGATGCATTTAATCATACAAAACTGCAAGAAATACTAGGGGAGTTGGAGGTAACTCATTTAGTTGTAATGGGTGCAAGAACGGAATATTGTGTAGATACTACATGTAGAGCTGCCATATCATTAGGCTATGATGTTACATTAGTAAAGAATGGACATACAACCGTGGATGGAATAATTCCAGCGGAGGAAATAATGGATCATCATAACTATCATTTAAGCACTATTGGAAGCCCTGATCGTAAGATAAAAGTGGTGAAAGAATGTGATATTGAATTTTTAAAACAGCAATGAAATATTTAGATAATACGGAGTGAAATGATGAAGGGTAGGACAATTTATAAAAGCGCTGAAGGGAAAACATACATTGTCGGGCACTATGAAAATTATATGCAATCATTTAAATTTGATGTTGAAAGGTACTATATTGACACAAGCTATGGAAAAACTCATGTTATTGTATCTGGTCCAAAAGTGGGAAAGCCTATATTTATATTCCAAGGTGGGAATTGTATAAATCCAATGACTTTATCTTGGTTTTCGTCGCTTACAGATGAGTATAGAATATATGCCCCAGATACAATTGGTCATCCCGGATATAGTGAAGAAATTAGGATTTCTGCGAAAGATCATAGTTTTGCGCAATGGATCCTAGAATTAATGAACCATTTTAATGTTGATCAAAGTGCCTTTATCGGTCCATCCTATGGGGCGGGAATTATTTTAAGATTGGCAGCCTTTATGCCAAATAAAATAGATTGTGCAATATTAATTTCTCCAGCGGGAATAGGTTTAGGATCTAAATTGAAAATGATGAAAGATGTCTTATTGCCTTTAGTCTTATATCACGTTACCTCTTCAGAGAATTATCTTAATAGTATTGCAAAAGCATTATCAGATAATAGAATGAAAGAAATAGATAAAAAAATTATTGGCGATATATTCAAATATACCAAGCTTGAACAAGAGATGCCCAAATTGACGGAAAAAAAGGAGCTCGTTCATTTCAATTCTCCTACTTTAGTTATTTCGGGAAAAAGGGATATTTTTTTTCCAGACAAAAGAATAAATAAAATTGCTAATGACATTATCCCAAATTTGATAGATTTAAAATCCTATGATATGGGTCATTTCCCTTCAGAAGAATACCTAGTAAAAATAAATAGCGATATAAAAAAGTTTTTGAAAAAACATTATTAAAATGAAACATTTATCATAAATTTTATATTAAATATTAGGTCCCTAATATCTTTAATAAAAATAAGTAAGTAGGTGTTTAAAATAGAATGTGAATTTATTGAAAAACTTACACAAAATCAGATAATAGATTTACATCATTTATTTCAATTGGAATGGTGGACAAAAGGGCGCAATTTAAACGATGTTAAACGAATGGTTGATAATTCTGATATAATTGTTGCCTATTGCTTACCCGAAACGAACGAACTGATTGCTTTTGCAAGGGTCTTAACTGATTATGTCTATAAAGCTTTGATTTTTGATGTAATGGTAAAAGAATCTTATAGAAAGAAAGATTTAGGTCGAAGATTGGTAGATAAAATTATGAAGCATCCTTTATTAAAGGATGTAAAGCATTTTGAATTATATTGCAAATTAGAAATGCTGCCGTTTTATAGAAAATGGGGGTTCACTGAGGGTATTGGCGAAGTAGTTTTTATAAGAAAGGAAAATTATTAATCTTCCTCAAAAAACATCCAACCAACACATTCAACCAGTTAAATAGGGGAATAAAAAAATGGCGTATAATTATCCATACGTCATTTTTTTAATTCACTTAACAAGTGAAGCTGTGTTTCTTTTCTTCAAGTTATCTCTCCACTGCAAATAAATATACTCCCTATAACAAGCGAACAAATAGAAAATATATTCATATAGATGAATTGATTAATTTTTTTATAATGAAAATTTGTTTATGAAAATGTATAATGTATTTGTAATATTAGGAAAAACAAGTGGGGGAATGCGTCCTGAGGTATGTGAATTTAAAATTACCCAACACAAAGCTTATGTTGTCCCGTTTTGATTCATATTCATCAGACCCAGTTGAACATGATCATGGGGATGATTATCAAATTACCATCCCATTAGAGGGAAGTACTTTTTTGGATCAGAATAAAGTAGTAAATAAAGTGGAATCAAGCAAGCACTTTCTAACATTTCCCGGAGAAAAACATTTTCATTTCACAGAAGAAGATAAGAGTCGGATATTGTTAGTAAATATAAATAAGCATTTTCTTGATCACGTTGTTTCAACAAAATTGAATAATCATGTAAATGATATAGAATTCTTTAACCAAATTGATTACTCCTCTGAGAAATTAATTAAAACTGCGGATGAATTAATTAAACTTAACCTCTTTGATAATAATCATCAAATTCAAACAGAAGAATTGGAATGGGAACTAGCGGAAATATTTTTATCCATTCAAAAAGGATCTCACTCGGAACTATGGGAAAAGGAGTACATGGTAAATTGCAATCCAATTATAAAAAATGTCATTCATTATATGGGGGAAAATTACCATAATGATTTATCATTAGATATCTTGGCTGATCACTGTAAGATGAGTAAGTTTTATTTAATCAAGCTCTTTAAGGAAGTTCTAGGATGCACACCAAGCCAGTACCTATTAGGAATTAGATTGGAGCATGCTAAACATCTATTACTAAAATCGGATTGGGATATTACAAAAATATGCTTTGAAGTTGGATTTGGAAGTCTAAATACTTTTGAAAGAGTATTTAAAAAAAGATGGGGGATTACCATTTCGGAATTTAGAAAAAAATACAAGATTTGAACGTATTTTTCAAAAGCGTGTTAATACTAATATGGGTTTACTTGTGAGGTGCAATGCGGTAAATAGCTGGCCAAATCAAATAGCAAATCACATAAAATTCACAGTATATTTCAAAGTCAAAAGGCTTAGAGATGCCAATATCTCTAAGCTTTTTTATATTTTATTTTTTTCACGAAATCACCTGAAAGTTGTAAAAGTTCATTAGATGCTAAAGCGAGTTTGATAAATAGTAAGCCCGAAATATAAAAAAATAGCGCACCTTTACGGTACGCACGACGAATAGCCAGCCATCTGATATTTTTTTCGGATAGTTGGCTATTTTGCACATGTGGCTTGGATATTTTCTGACCAAGGCATGTAGTTATGTAAAAGATCCGACTGCTGGTGAATTGGTAAAGTTGGCAGCTCTGTTAGTAGCTTGACTAAATATTGATAAAAATCGATACCATTTGCTTTTACTGTTTCAGCTAAACTTAGACAAATAGCGTTCGCTTTTGCACCTGCTTCGCTTACAGAGAACAGCCAATTTTTGCGACCGATTACGTTGGGACGAATCGCATTTTCAGCAAGATTATTATCGATTTCTAAATGGCCATCATCAAGAAATGCTTTTAATCCTTCTGCTCGGCTCAACGTATATTCAGCTGCTTTCGCCAACGCATTTTTACCGAAGAACGGTGAGCGATCAATCCAAGCGAAAAATTCATCTACGATGGGCTTCGATTTTTCTTGTCTTATTTGTTGGCGCTCTTCTGGCGAAAGGTGTTTAATTTTACGCTCAATCTGATACAACCGGTCGCAGTAATCGACGCCTATTCGCCCGTTTTTACTATCAGCTTTTAACCAATAACGCCTCGTGTGCGCCCAGCAGTTGGCGAACTGCACGTCAGGTAAATGACCGTAAGCTGAATAGCCATCGCAAATCACCGTTCCTTTGAACCCGGCTATCAAATCTTCTAATACAGCTCGACTTCTAGATAAGGCGCTTTTGAAAAGGACAATGATAGGACCTTGACTTGGTACGCTACGACATACCCAGTTATAAGCGTTCGATTGACCGGATTTTCCGTCGGAACGATTAATGATTTGCGCATAGGTTTCGTCCACATGGAGCACTGACTTGGCTGTTAGTACTTGCTTCATCAAATCATAAATTGGTTGAAGCCAATCTTCGGCAGCGCGAATAACCCAGTTAGATAGGTTCTTATCATTTGTAAGTAGACCATATCGTTCCCATTCTTTCACCTGGCGGTAAAGAGGCAAGTACTGAATAAACTTATCGTAGATAAGTTTAGCCAAAACAGTTGGTCCTGCAATGCTACGTTGAATGGCAGTTTGCGGTGCTTTCCCACGCTTGATTTGTGCTTTTTGAGTGGTATCTTTTTTGCACACCGTGCACTCATAGGCATGCTCGATATGTTGCACACGCTTCATTGTAGCTGGAATGAATTTTGCTTCTTCACGTGCTATTGTTGTACCTACTTCTGTCATTTGATGAAGACAACAATCACATAGCGTATTAGCTGGATGATGGTGAATTTCTTCTATCTCAATATTGTTGCTAAATGAATCGTTTCTCTTTTTCTTTGATACTTTACGGACAACGGTATAGCTAACTGTTTCTGTGCTTTGTTCTTCTGTCTGCTCAGAATCGTTAAAAGACGGATCGTCTTCAAATAAAGAGCCTTGACCGTCTGGTACTTAATACTTTGATTTTTCTGATTTAGAACCATATAAAGCTTTGGTTAATTGACGAATTTGTTCGGTTAATGCCTCGTTCTGTTTTAAGGCCTTATCGAGTTTTTCCGAAAGCCTATTGTTTTGTTGATTGGAATTGGTCAATTGCGTTTCAAGAAGCTGAATTAATTTTTCATATTGTGCCCCATTATTTGAAGAAACATTAACCATTCGTCTCACCACTTTTCGCCCGTTTTCGTTACTTATAGTATACCATTTGGGACAAAAAAAATGAAGCTAAAAACGGCTGTAAATCAATGTTTTGATAGATTTAGAACGCCCCTTTCAGTGATGATTTTATTGCTTTTGGCTGCTGAATGGATAATCCTTCTAGGAGCCAGCGAACCTCCTTTTGTGAAAGATTGCGTACTTCGTTTTCATCCTTGGGCCATTGTAGTTTGCCGTTATCCAAACGCTTATAAAGCATGGCGAAGCCATCACCATCAAAGTATAAACATTTGTAACGATCTTTACTCCATCCAGAGAATAAGAAAATGGAATCGCCGTATGGATCCAGTTTGAATGTATCTTGAATCAGTGTGGCAAGGCCATCAATTCCTTTACGCATATCGGTTTTTCCACAAATAATGTAAATGTTTTTGACATTTGTATAATCGTGCTTCACGTATGTTTCAACTCCCTCATAATGGTTCGAATTACGTACTCATCTACGCCGCTATGAAGGGAGATTTCAACGTTTGCCATTTTGATTGTGCAAATGCTAGTTAAAGATTCTTTTGGAGAAGTGGGTGGTAAATCCTTTTTACTTTCGGTATGAAGTGTGACGGGGACGATGGTTAATTTTTGTTGTGGCATAGAAAAAGCACCTCCTTTGATTGATATAAGTATCATACCAAGTGGTGCCATATGTTTGAAATGCGTGGTTTGAATGGGGGCTTACTGTTAAAACAAGATATTATAAATTCAATATTTGAATTTGCAAAAAAAAAAAGGTCGAACAACGAAAATTATCATAATTCTTTGGAATTAGAGTATCAAAGAAACAAACGGCGTGTAACAAATCCTTCCCCAAAGGAAGTAAAAGTACCTGTACACTGGAAAGTCGATAGAAAGCACAATCCTTATTATGTGTTAAAGCATTACAAGAAAATAGGTACCTCGATATTTAACAAGCTAATTAATGGTGAATATAAAACACACCAACCTTATATAAACTATGTTGATAAAAAAGGTGGTGGAAAAAGAGAAGTATATATATTCCAAATACCGGATGAAGCGGTATCCAATTATTTTTATAAAAAACTATTAAGTAAAAACAAACATAGATTTAGCTCGTTCTCGTATGCCTACAGAAATGACAGAAATGTACATTATGCGATAAATGATATTGGACTTGATATAAAATTAAGCCCCAGAACATTTGTAGCCGAATTCGATTTCAAAGATTTTTTTGGGTCGATTAATCACGATTATTTATTTGATCAATTCAATCAAAATGGTTTTTTAATAAGTGAATTTGAAAAAGGTATTATTAAGTTATTCTTAGTAAATATGGTAAAGGGAAAAGGTATACCCCAAGGAACATCCTTATCACTTTTTCTAGCAAATATGGCATGCTGGAAGTTGGACAAAAAATTAGAAAAAGAAGGTTTAAGATTTGCAAGATACGCAGATGATACAATTATTTGGGCAGATGACTATGGAAAGATAACTAAATCATTTGAAATAATTAATATGTTTTCTACAGAGGCAGGGGTTAAAATTAACGCTCTTAAATCTGATGGAATTAGTATCTTATCTAAAAAGAAGGAATGCCTTCCGAGCTAGCTTCTTACAAGCATTATGTAGAATTTTTGGGGTATAAGCTTTCGAATGAACATATCAGTATTAAACCTTCCTCTGTTAATAAGATAAAAAAACAAATAAGCTATATTCTTTATAGAAACTTAATTCAACCATTAAATGGGGAAACTCTTAAATCGGTCATGATTCCAGGAAATGACGAAGATAGGGACTTTGTAACTGCTATAATGCAAATTCGTCGTTATTTATACGGTAATCTAAATGAGAGAATGCTTAGAAATTATCTTAATGGATCTTATAAAAGATTAAGATTTAAAGGTATTATGAGTTTTTACCCATTGTTAGATGATGAAGACCAGCTAAGGTACTTAGATAAATGGCTTATCTCTACAATTCTAAATACGCTAAAAAAAAAGAAAAAAACTTCTACTTAAGTGGGGGCACTTAAGGGATGATCAATTCCCGTTTAATGTTAACTGTAATGATTTGATACAAGAATGCAAGAGTAGAAGAATTAAAGGCAAAAAAGGAATAATGGAAATACCGAGTTTCTTAAGAATATATCAAGCAATAAGAATGAATGTCATTACCGTTGGGATTGAAAGGACAATGAATCCAGATTCTAATTCCTACGATTATTAATAACTATTTTCACATCTAAGGAGCAGTAAAAATTTTGTTGACCGGCTATTTTTGATAACGATTAAAGGATACATATTTAGAAGATGCAGCACAGAATGCGTATGATAAACTTTAATCATTTGTTTTTAATTCCAAAGAAGATGTGTACGGATTATCAAATAAACTAAAGCAATTGCTACTCTTATTATCAGAAGTGGAGAAAAAGTTTAATATGAGTTCTGGTCACCAAACTGGTCACACACTAAAAAAAACATTAAAATATACGAGGAAATGAAATAACATTAAACAATCCCCAAACCCTTGATATCAGTAGGTTTGGGGATACCTTGAGAAATTAGCGGTAACTTACAAATGTGAATTGACAGGGTGGGGGTCGCTGGTTCGAGCCCAGTCAGAATCATACCAAATGATGAGCTATAAACCTTGATACTATAAGGTTTATAGCTTTTTTAATATCTTTTCATCATCATTGGTAGAGTGCTCTGGCAGTTTCAATCCTGTATGCGTTACTGTTAAAGAAGCTATAGATCTGTTCCATGGCATCTATAAAGATGGCCTAGAGGCGTTGCAACAAGCATTCTTAGATTGACCGATAGAAATCGATTTAGAAAGAAAGGTTACTTGACTTGAGAAAAATCTAAATCTTTAACATATCGTCTTTTATTTAAGTAAATCTAGAGATATCAAAGCAGCCAAGCGCTTTTAAAAAAAAGCCTTGGCTGTTACATGTTTCGGGTACAACAGCTGTTTTACAGATTTCCTTATATGCATTAGGGGGCAGCTTTATGTGTAAAGTCAAATAAAAGATAAGAAATTTTAGTTCAGTCGGTAGATTGAAACCAGCATTTAACAGTTGACTAAATGAACTGTAAAGTTTAAAGTTACAGTATGTTGTTGGAAATAAATTTGCCATCGCTTGTAAAATTTAGTTAAACAAATGCCTTATCGTGAAGTTAAAGTAATTTTATTGAAGTAGAATTGTAAATCAAATAATATTAATAAAATATGAATAGTTCAGCTGAGAATAAAATAAATATTGTTGAATAGATAATAGTACGTGTTTTTGATTGTGAACTGTAACTTTTTTTAATACATTTAAATACCCCATTCTTGAAACAGTCTGGCAGTGTACATTTGACAAAAAATATTAAAGGAGCGTGTAAAAATATGGTAACTCTATTTACGACCCCAAGCTGTGGTTCATGCCGGAAAGCAAAAGCCTGGCTCGAGGAACATCATATTGATTATATTGAAAGAAACATAGTAGCAAGTCCTATTACTGTTGATGAACTTAAATCGATTCTTCGATTAACAGAAGATGGGGCTACCGAAATTATTTCGACTAAATCCAAAACTTTTCAGGAATTAAATATAAATATTGAGGAACTTTTGCTTAATGAATTCTATAATTTAATAATCGAGTACCCTCTAATGTTACGTCGGCCAATTATCCTAGACGAAAAAAGATTACAGGTTGGTTATAACGAGGATGAAATTCGTAAATTTTTGCCTCGTAGGATTCGAACATTTTTGAGCATTGAATTGCAAAAAATGGTTAATTAATAAGTAATATACTTTGAGGTAAATTTTTTTGAAAGGAGGAAGAAGGAGATGATTGAAGTATTTGTTACAGTTAAATATAAAAATAGTAATTATCATACAAATGTCATTGTGAGTAAAGAGACGATGTGGCCAAAAATTAGACAGTTGGCAGAAGAACAAGTTAAGAAACAATGGAATCTTTAAAAGTTTATTTTCAGACTTAAAAGCAAAGATAAAGATAAAAAGGTTTTTTGAATCAAATTATTCAAAAGTAATTAAATACAGCCTGAGCATAGGTGAGCTAGAATGAGATATAAAGGAATTTATTTCTTCATTAAGAATAATTCATATATATCTTAACGTTTAACAACCTATCTGTAATATTTACTGCTACAGTATGTTATTATATAAGAAAAAGTACTTTTCAACGTATAAAGTGATTAGCAATTTATATCTTAGGAGGAAAACCATGAACAGCGATTTTACACTTGCCATTCACAGCTTAACTTTTCTAGCTTTACAGCCAGACCGCATGTCAACAAGTAATGCTATATCAGAAAGTGCATGTGTTCACCCAGTACGCATTCGCAAAGTGCTAAGTTTGTTAAAAAAGCACAAGTTTATACAATCAAAAGAGGGGACTGGCGGCGGGTTTATTTTTGTTTTGGATTTAAGTGAAGTTAATCTCTGGGATATTTATAAGATAACCTCAGAGGGTGCTTTGCAACCTAAGTGTCCTGAAGCAAATAATCAGTGTATTGTGGGTTCGAATATGCAAAAAGTCCTGTTTACTATTTTCTGCGGTGCTGAAGAACATCTAGGGGAATATTTAAAGAACTATACATTGAAAGAGGTTGTTGATCTTATCAATCAAGAACGGTAAGCGGCTTGATTGTAATAATTCCGAGAAGTTCTTATTGCTTAAATGTAACGAAAAATATTACAGTTTTATTTGGTTTGTATGCCTTGCATGCTGTCACTAAAATTTCTTAATAAAATTCAACTAAAATCATTTTTTAGAAGGTGGAAAAGTATGATGTCAAATAATAATCCCGTTTTAAATATAGGAGATTGGGTTCGAGGAAAATCAAGTGAGGGTGAATTAATAATTGGTTACATTGAATCACTTGATACTATAAGGGGAGTAGTTAAGGTAACCGTTGTTAAATGTGATAACAAAGACACGATAACCAAAACCATTTCAATTTTAAGTAAACACGTTAAAAAACTACCTGATTCAAAGGCAATAAACAAGGAACAAATCCGTTTTCTAATAGACTTGGCAATATTAACAGGAGATGAAGAGTGGTTTATGGCGCTTTCTTCAAAATTAAACTCGATGAAACAGCTCGTTGATGGAATGCTGTGAAATCTTTCAATAAATATAATCTCTTTCGGTATTTTTAGTTACGGAAAAAATCAATGGTATGGTTAATTTTGTCTGCACTAGGATTTGATTTTGTTTAAGGTCATTAATAAAAGGAGCAATGAAAATGGCTATTACTAATTAGGATCCAGAAATATATGTCGAATTTATTAAAGAAGGTTTTACAATTTTTCTTTAGTTGTATTTATCTTAATAATGTTTATAAACGGTTTTTATTTAAATGACTTCTCCTTAGTTTTGATAATACTTAAAAATATGCAATACAGAGTAAATACCTGCTTTTAAAGTGGGTATTTTTTTTTGAAAATAGTTAAATCTACCATAATTGGGGGGATTTATTGAAAAAGAAAAACTTAAACGCCTAACTGTTCACGCTTAATACATACGATTTCAGAAATTGTGCAAGTAATTAGCTGTTATTTGATTTACTTATTAGGGTAATCCGTTTATGATTGCTCTTCCGTCCTTAGGACAAACTGTTTTTTAAGAGCAAATTCAAATGTTAAGAATTCTTAAGGATTTTTGCTCCTTTTTCTTCAGATTTGGATTTTAAAGTATGATTATAAATTAAAATCCATGGAGTGATTAAAAATGAAGCGATGGTTATTTTTATTTCAATATATAGTTAATCCAAGAACAGTAGGTGCAATACTTCCTAGTTCAAGGTTTCTTGGAAGTAAAATGGTAGAAAGAATCAATTTTAAGAATGTTAAATATATTGTCGAGTATGGACCAGGAACAGGTGTATTCACGGAAAAGTTGCTTGAAAAACGAAATCCACAGACCATTATTTTATTAGTGGAAAACAATAAAGAATTCTATTTATTGTTGAAAGAAAAATTTAAAGAAGAAAAGAATTTATTCATTGTAAATGGATCTGCTGAAAATATTGGTAAGTACTTAAAGGACTATCGTATTCCTTATGCGGACTATGTTATTTCTGGTCTTCCTTTTGCAAGCTTGCCAAAAAACGTTTCCATAAAAATTTTAATAAATACCGCGAAAATCTTAAAAAAGGATGGAGAATTCATTACTTTCCAATACACTAAACTTAAGAAAGCGTTTATTGAACAGTTTTTTACTAAAATTGATGTGAAAAGAGAAATTAGAAATTTGCCGCCAGCATATGTCTTTAACTGTTCTAATCCACAAAATAATTGGGAGGGATAAAATGGAGTCTAAAATTCTTATTGTTGATGACGACAAAGATATTAGAAATCTTATTTCCGTTTATTTGGAAAATGAAGGTATGTACACTCAAAAGGTAGAGGATGCTATTGAAGCTTTAAAACTATTGGAAGAAAAAGAGTTTGACCTCATTATATTGGATATCATGATGCCCAACATGGATGGCATTGAAGCGTGTATGAAGATTAGGCAAGAACGAAATATGCCTATTATCATGCTTTCTGCAAAATCGGAAGATATAGATAAAATACAGGGGCTAGCTTCTGGTGCCGACGATTATTTATCAAAACCATTTAACCCATTAGAATTAATTGCCAGGGTAAAATCCCAATTAAGAAGATATAAAAAATACAATACAGAAACAATCAACACCAAAAATGTCATTGAAATTGGTGATTTGACCATAAATACAGATACTCGACAAGTGTGGGTTCGGGGGAAGGAAGTAAGGCTTACTCCAAAAGAATTTGAGATACTTGAACTTCTTTCCAGAAATAAAGGAATTGTTCTTAGTGTCGAAAAAATATATGAAACAGTATGGAAGGAAGACTTTTTTAAATCTGACAATACAGTGATGGTCCACATTACAAAAATTAGAGACAAAATAGAAGAGGATCCTAAACATCCCATTTATATCAAAACAGTATGGGGAACAGGATATAAAATATGAAGAGATTTGGAAATAAGTTAATAGTAAAGCTTCTTGTTGCGATAGCAATTAGTTTTGTTGTTTCATTATGTATGATGACCTTGATTACTTTTTTTTACGTGTATCTGAGTAAGAAAAATGAAGCGACAGAACATAGTTTACTTATTAGTTATTTATTAATGTTACTTCAGTATTCGGTTGGCATCTTTACTTTTATTGTAGTTTTTTTGTTAATGGTTCGGAAAAAAATAGTATATTTGAAACGCATTTCTGAAAGTGTTCACCAAATTGCAAATGGAAAACTTGGCTTGGCCATTAAACTTGAGAGTAGGGATGAATTGACTCAGCTTGCACAAAATATCAATTACATGTCCAATCAGTTAGAGAATAAGTTTGAACATGAAAGACAATTGGAGAGGGCAAAAAATGAACTTATTACAAATGTTTCCCACGATTTAAGGACGCCATTAACATCCATTATCGGATATTTGGATTTATTAAAAAAAGAACAATACGCAAGTAAAGAACAATATCAGGAATACCTTGAAACTATTTATTCAAAATCGAAAAGATTGAAATACTTAATTGACGAACTATTTGAATATACTCATTTATCGAGCCCAGATGTTTTGTTAAACCTAAATGAAGTAGACTTATCAGGTTTATTAGAACAAATAGTTGGAGAGTACATTCCAATTTTTGAAAATGAACAATTAAGTATTCAAAAGTCAATAACAGAGGAAAATGTACCTGTTTTTATGGATATTGAAATGATGGTTCGTGTGTATGATAATCTCTTTATGAATGCGATAAAATACAGTATGAAACCATCTGAAATACAAATAAGTCTTGACATATTTAGCAGCAAAGCAATTTTGAAAGTATCAAATAGAGCAAAAAAGCCTCCTGTAGAGGAAGTGAATAAATTGTTTGAAAGGTTTTTCAGAGGGGATAAAGCAAGAAAAGATAATCAAGGATCCGGACTTGGACTTGCGATCTCCAAAAGAATTGTTGAACTTCATAATGGTAGTATTCATGCGGAATATAAAGAAGGTTGGATGAGCTTTATTATTGAACATCCAATACATTTATAATGGCTTGTGGGATTAAAAGTTCTATAAGCTTTTTTTCTTAATAAAAAAACTTAAGAATCCTTAAGAATTTTATGGAGTGTTTCTTCATTCTCATTGCTTATCATGAATGTATGGAAAGCGAGGAGAGTGAAGAAATTGAAAAAGAAAATTTTCATTGTAGCTATATGGATTATAGCATTATATATATTTAAGCAATTTCATTTACTGTCACTGGATATGAGTGTGTTAAAAGAATTTATATCTGGAAATAGCAAGTATGCAATGTTGCTATTTATTGCTCTGTGGATAGTGAGGCTGTTTATGTTGATACCAGGTGCAACTCTAATGTTTTTAGGGGGAATATGCTTCAATCCATTACTTGGTTTTATATTATCAATGGTTGGCATGGTTTTAAGTGAAACCTTAGTTTATATTTTCTCAAGAGTTTTTTCCAGTGAAAGAATCAATCAGTATTTAGAGAGTAAATATCCACAATTAAAAACTTTATTGGAGACTTACAGTTATAAGTTTTTAGCACTGGGAATCATTTGTCCAATAGCACCATCAGATGCAATATGTTTTTTGGCTGCAGCAGTTGGGTTAAAATATTCTACTTACATTTTAACCATCATTATTTCGAATATCCCTTTAATGATATTATATAGCATTATTGAAATCAGCCTTAGTGAGTCTTTAGTGGGTATAGTCTTAATTATCATATCGTTTGTTTTGATTGCAATTGTATCTATAAAAATTTGGAACAATCTTAAGCAGATGCAAAAAATATAGCTGCAATAGTGTTAATGCAATAACACAGCTGCAGGGACGGGATGCATGGAGGTTCTGAAAGAATAAGAAAACAAGGGAAATTGACAATATTCACATTTTGCATGGATAATATTATAGAAGAAAAAAGAGAACGTAATAAAAAACTACTGGAGAGAAAACGTCATGGCTATTCATTTTATTAAATTAACTGACCCTAATACTAGTGTTGTAGAAGTATTCAATAAATGGGAAAACGACCCAGCCTTAAAGGTGTTAACTCGTCCTAACAAAAATAAATCCGAATTGGAACGTCAAGAAAAAATAACCGTGGATGACTTATCAAAACGCTTGGAAAACCAACATATTTTCCTAATTTATCTGGACGACCAATTGATAGGTGAAATGAATTACATGGTTGATCCGAGCCACCTCTACAAAAAAGAGCCTGGGACTGCTTGGTTAGGTATTACAATTGGTGAGTCCATAGGACGAGGGAAAGGTATAGGCTATGCAGCCATTCAATATTTGGAGGAGCAAATAAAGGAAAGCGGAATGAAACGTATTGAATTAGGTGTATTTGAATTTAATATCCAAGCGCAGAAGCTTTATCAGAAGCTGGGCTACAAGGAAATTGGCAGGATCGAAGACTTTACATTTTGGCAGGGCAAAATGTGGAATGATATTCGGATGGAGAAGTTTGTATAAAATCAAAAATGCCTCGGTGAATTATCTTAAAAATAATAAATTATGTTAAACAATCAGTATACTCAGTGTTTAAAGAAGGAAAAATAAAGAATTACGTAAAGCTGTCATTATTTAATTTTTTGGACCCGCTTATTGTTGTTGTCTTTTATATCAATTAATTTGCAGATTCTGATTGTTTGTCCTTGTAAGGGGTTCTGCATCAAAACGCGAATAGTGGACGTGTTTTGATACAGAATCCCCTTATTGTAATATGTGGGCATATAATTTGAAAAGTAATCCAAAAAAAATACAAGTCTCCTGTACTTAAATCATACTTTGCACAGGGGCTTGTATGAAAATCAGAAATGCTAAGTAAAATTCATTTATCAACGATATGGCTTTTCGGAAGTGTTTGTACGAAAACATCTATAAACATTGGAATCCACGTCCTATTCTTATTAATGTTTATCTTTTTCATTTGCCACCCTTTGTTGTACTAAATCAGTTATCGATTTATTCAGTCGTATCAAATACTCCTCGAATTGTTTGCAGTCGTTTTCTGGCCAATTAGCCAATAGATCACGATAAAGTTCTTTACGTGCTATTCTGACTTCATGAAATATTTCATGTCCAATGGGAGTAACCTCAAGCAGGCTGATTCGACCATCTTTTGGATCTGGAATGCGGCGAATATATCCTTTGGATACTAAAGCAGCGGCCTGTCTGCTCACTGTTGAATTATCCAATTGAAATTTGTCCGCTAAATCGTTAATTCCCATCGGTCCACTCTCCTCCAGCTCCGTTAATAAGCGAAAAGCGGAACGATCTAGCTGACCTATTTTTTCATCTTTTCTTCTTGCAAATTCTATATGTAAGACAAGCTCACTTATTGCGGATTGAATATTATCAAATGTATCTTTTTCCATATTATTAACCTCTCACATAGTCAATTTTGTCCCTTCAAGATTAATCAAGGTTTCACTTTCATTATAATATGTTTTTTTATTTTTTCTAATAAATCCTACACTTGACTGTAACAAAAAAAGGTGTATAATGCAAATAGTTGTATGTTGAAAGTAGTTGTATTATACAATTGTTGTATTATGCAATATATTTTTTATTTACTATTTCCTTAATTAATATATATCAAGAGAGGTGTTTGCATTGTCAAATCAAATACATGCGGATCAAGTTCCAATGGAACCGCGTCGAAAAAAAGGCAGTTTTCGTCAACCGAAGGCAACTTGGGCGGTAGCCTTTGCTTGTGTGGTTGCGTTTATGGGCCTTGGCTTAGTTGATCCGATATTGACGTCCATTGCAAAAGAATTGCATGCAACAGCCAGTCAGGTTGAACTGCTATTTACAAGTTACATGCTTGTAACAGCTGTCATGATGCTGATTACTGGTGCAGTGTCAAGCCGTATCGGTCCAAAAAAGACATTGCTTTTCGGACTTTTAATCATTGTGATTTTTGCAGTATTAGCGGGATTATCTAGTACTGTTACGCAAATTATTTGGTTCCGCGGCGGATGGGGCTTAGGAAATGCGTTATTCATCGCAACTGCCTTGGCAGTAATTGTAAGTGTCTCCATAGGCGGTACTGCAAAAGCAGTTATCATTTATGAAGCATCGATTGGTCTTGGATTATCCGTTGGTCCATTACTCGGCGGATGGCTTGGAGGAATTACTTGGCGTGCGCCATTCTATGGAGTAGCGATATTGATGGCCATTGGATTCTTAGCTATTTTATTCTTACTGCCGAACATTGCAAAACCAAAACAAAAAAGTTCCATTCTTGATCCAATTCGTGCATTGCGTTTTCCGGGTCTACTATCAATGGCTTTTACAGCTTTCTTTTATAATTATGGTTTTTACACATTATTTGCATATACGCCGTTTGTATTAAATATGAGTGCCATGAATCTCGGCTTTATATTTTTCGGCTGGGGTATTGCTTTTGCCATCTTTTCTGTTTTTGTTGCACCACGAGTTGAAAAAAGGTTTAATTTGCGTCGAATCATGTATCTAATGCTATTCCTTATCGCATTAGACCTACTCGTAATGGGCTTAACAGTGGCTTCCGGCAATCCGACCATTCATGTTTTGGGTATGAACTGGTCTGCGCAAGCCATGATTATTGTGGCGGTCATTATAGCAGGAATTTTTATGGGAATTAACGGTACATTAGTCACAACGGCTGTTATGGAAGTTGCACCGGTAGAACGTTCTGTAGCTTCTGCTGCATATAGTTTTGTCCGTTTCTTAGGGGGAGCAATCGCACCATTTTTGGCTGGAAAGCTCGCAGAATGGTTTAGCCCAAGCGTTTCATTTTACGTTGGAGCAATTGTAATGGCTGTTGCTATTATTGCACTTTTTTGCGGAAGAAAATATGTTGGTGCAAAGGAAGCAGCCCACACAACTAATGAAAAAATGGATTCAAGTGCACAAGTTGCTGATGAGTTGGAAGCAGCAGCGGGTATTGAAACGGTTAGTCAACCAACCACTAACAGTTATGCTGAAAATAATGCCGATTTTGATTTCCGCAAGGCTATCCAAGAAATCCAACGGGGAACGTTCCGTTCAAGTGGTCACAGGGAAAATGGGGACGGAATTATGAATGATCAAGAATTCCGCGAAGCTCTTCGTGCATTTATGCAAAATGAAAAAATAGCAAATGCAGACGAACCTATGGATGATAAAGTTTTTCGTGCTGCTCTTCGGGAGATGCAGAAAAACTCTTACAAATAAATTTAACGGAGGAGAAACAACAATGAAAATTTATGTCGTATTTGACAGTGAAAATGGACATACAGAAGCATTAGCAGAAGCCATTTCCGAAGGAGCTCGAGGTGTTGATGGAGCAGAAGTTTTTATAAACCATGTAAGTAATGCAAACGTTAGAGACCTTGAGGATATGGATGCTATTATTTGGGGATGCCCCGGTCACTTTGGCACCATAAGTGCAGGATTAAAAGCTTGGATTGATAAATTAGGTTATCTTTGGGCTCATGGAAAATTAGTAGGAAAAGTAGGTGCATGTTTCTGTACAACTGCCACTACTCATGGAGGAATCGAGGCTACAATGCTAAATCTGATTACTCCAATGCTTCATCAAGGAATGATAGTCGTTGGTTTACCTGGGAATATTCCTGAAAATGCGGTCTATGGTTCCTATTACGGAGTTGGTATTTCATGCCCTGTTGATGAATCAGACGGCATACTTACAAAAAATGATATAGCTTTAGGAAAGGCTCTAGGAAAACGAGTAGGAGAAATAACTAAAAAGCTTGTTGGGGCGCAGTCACCTGTGGTGCGATAAAAACTTAATTAATCCCATGATGAAGGTATGAGAGGAAGGATAGATATGTATAATAAAATTTTAGTAGCATTTGATGGCTCAGCTGCTTCTGCGCGTGCCCTTCACCATGCAGCAAAATTAGGGAAAACCGTCGGAACGGAAAAACTGACGATTTTACATGTGAATAGAGAGATTCCAATGCCGGAACCAGCTCTAAATATCGATTTGGATCAACTGTTAGATGAGGAAAATCAGGAAATATTAACTCCGGCAATCCAATTCCTTTCAGAATCTAACGTTAATTATGAGGTTCATACATTTCATGGCGAACCGGCTCATGTGATTATCAACTATGCTTCAGAACATCATTACGACGTCATTGTGATGGGAAGTAGAGGAAAGGGACTAATCAAGGAAGCACTATTAGGCAGTGTAAGTAATAAAGTGGCACATTCCGCGCATTGCCCTGTACTTATTGTAAAATAACTATTAATGAGCCAATGGAGAGTGCAGAAAACGGCACTCTCCATTTTTTTACCCTTTACAATAAACTATTATTTTCTAACTTACATATCCAGTTGTAATACAATAACAATATCAATAGTAATATTGGGTCCACGATAGCTGATAGCCAGAGCTTCCACCAACCGCCATGAAAGTATCCCCAAGGTACGGAATTAATGTTACAGCCTCATATAATAAAATGAATCCCACAAAAATGACAAAATAACCTCTAATATTTTCTGGTTCTCCAGTTAGAACTAAATCACCCATTGGAGTTTTTTGAAGTGCTTGAACAAATGTCCAAAAAATCATTTGATATTAAGAAAAGAGACTATAAATCTGTTAGAATAAGGAAATCGTTTCCCCAGTGCGGATAGATTTTCTGATATTCATAACAACTGATAATGCTTTTTTTGCTTCATTTGGACCAATAATAGGTGGGGTGTTGTTGATAATCGAGTGAATAAAATGTTGAATTTCAGCCTGTATGGGTTCAATAGGAGGGACTTTAATGGTTTCGATGGAATTTTCAATTTCGTTAAAGGTTTGTAAATCGGAAGCTGTTTTTTTATAGATTTGCAGTTCTCTAGTAATGTAATTTGCAGTAATTACACGTTGTTTTTCTGTAATAGACAATGTTCTTAAAGATTCTGTTGAAACCCGATTCGCGATAAGATTGGCTATGACTCCATTTTGAAATGTTAATAGGACATGTACGATATCCAGGTGTGTTTGATTATTATCGGAGAATGATCCCTTTGCAGTAATGCTCCGTAAATCACTTTTCACCAAATTCAAAATAATGTCTATGTCATGAATCATCAAATCAAGTACGACATCAACATCAAGATTTCGTTCTGTTTCGGAAAGTCTTCTTGCTTCTATACTTATAATGTTTGAATCATCTATGGAATTATTAATAATTTCAATAACTGGATTAAACCTTTCGATATGTCCAACTTGAATTATGCAGTTATTATTCTTACTGTTTAAGGCGATTAGCTTTTCGGCTTCTTCCAATGTATTTACAAAAGGCTTTTCAATTAAAATATGTTTACCACTCTTAATAGCTTTTTCAGCATATTGATAATGAAATGTTGTTGGAACAGCGATAATGACAGCATCAACTGCAGAAAGCATTTCGATGTATGAGGAAAAAGGAGTAACGCCATAGGAGACTGCTACTTCTTTACATTTATCTGAATCAATATCATAAACTCCAATAAATTGACTACTTTTTAATAAATTGACTACTTTGCAATGATTTCTTCCCATGTGGCCAACCCCAGCAATACCAATTTTAACTTGCCTCAAAAATTCTCACCTCTCATTATCAATGATATACATTTCTTTTTAGCAATTCTAAAATTCCGAATAACATTTTAATAATCATACATGATTAAGTGCAATGTATTTAATTCAATTTGCTCAATAGTTGAGTATTCCTTAAGCACGAAATTCTCACACGATTTTAAATCATTTTATTCGAACTATTTATGATGGAAACGCTGTAAGTCCAATTGTGTTTGAAAATGTGTTAATACATAATTACACTGGCAATTTATTAAGCACATTTATCAAATCATTACTCTTATGTTCTTTTTTTAGCATTTTTTCGAAGAATAATAATCATTTATTTTTTGATCCAGTTGTTTAATGAGTGCTTGTTCTTTCCGTACATCAATATTCCGGTAATGATGTAAATTTCCGGGCTGTTTGTCCTTTTCATCTGCTAAAGTTATAACTTTTTGTAATGGAGTTAATTCAATTTCCCCTTTTGGAAGCGCTGATTCTGTATGAAATAAAATAGCATGTGCAATTTCTTTTGCTGCATATTTGTCTTCCCCTAAACGAACCAATAATTTGTGTGCTCTCTCGGCGCCTTTTATCGGGTGGATATCATAATCTCGATAAAGTTTATAATCCCATTTTCCATTTCTATACCATTCATAATGTCCAATATCATGTAAAAATCCCGCTTTAGCTGCCCAATCAGGTCGAACGCTGTATTTCTTTGCGAGATGAAAAGAATGGTAGGCTACGGAAATAGCGTGAGCCATACCTGAACGTCGAATATATTTTTGTGAAATAGGATGATTATAGATATCTATTAAAGTAACCAACTATTATTCCTCCTTTAAAACTAGTAATTAAGGCTAAATTATCGATATATTATCATCTCTGCATACGAAAATCAATTCCATATATTAAGAAAAAATTGTTCTTGTACAGCAGTTTAAAATAGGTTACCATTATAGAGGTAACCTGTAAAGAAAGGAGTTAGAATATGGATAAACGTGTATACTTATTAACCATTGTTTCGTTTGTTGTAGGAATGGTTGAATTAATTATTGGTGGTATCTTGGATTTAATCTCAAAAGATTTACATGTAAGTTTAGGAAAAACAGGATTTCTGATCACCATATTTTCACTCGTATATGCAATTGCAGCACCCGTGTTATTAACCCTCACATCGAAAATAGAACGGAAGCGTTTAACGATTGCAGCACTATTTGTATTTTTAATAGGGAACGTTTCAGCTTTTATTAGCTCGTCCTATAGTATGTTATTAATTGCACGGATCATTTCTGCAGCAAGTGGATCTTTGCTTGTAGTATTATGTGTAACAATCGCTTCCAATATTGTTACTGAAAGATATCGTGCTCGTGCAATCGGGGTAGTATTTATGGGAATAAGTGCTTCCCTTGTATTGGGAGTTCCAATTGGGTTGATTTTAGGAAATGCTTACGGATGGCGAGCTCCGTTCATTTTAATTTCCGTGTTAACCGTGCTATCTATGGCAGGGGTGTATTTCTTTATGGGGAAAGTAGAGCCAAAATCTTCTATCCCAATCAGAAAGCAATTACGGACGCTAAAAAATAGAAAAATACTTTTTGCCCAATTAACTTCATTTTTATTTTTAGCAGGTCATTTAACATTGTATGGATATTTTACTCCATTCCTGAAAACGACTTTAGGTTTGAATGGAACATGGGTTAGTATGGTCTATTTAATTTTTGGTATTGCAGCAGTCGTTGGAGGAGGATTAGGGGGATGGCTTGCAGATCGATTTGATCTTAAACTAACGATTATTGGTGTAATTATTATCTTTGGCATATCTATTATTTTGATACCTTATACAACATTTGCTTTTCCGTTGTTTCTAGTAGTAATGATCATCTGGAGCATGCTAAGCTGGGCGATTACTCCAGCTATGCAAAGTTATCTCATAGAGCTTGCGCCTGAAACTTCTGAGATCCAGCAAAGTTTAAATAATTCGGCTCTTCATTTTGGGATTGCATTTGGTTCTTTGGTAGGTGGAATGGTAATTGAACAAACAACAGTGGAGCACAATGCAACCATAGGTGGTGTGTTTATCATTTTTGCCTTAGGAACAGCGGTGATCTCTATGGTTAAAGGTAAAAGTGCATCCAATGTAACCATTGAAGTCGCGAATAAAACCAAATAAATTTCTTTTTAAAATTCAACCAAGGAGGTGAACCCATTACAATTAGACTTGCTTTAATTTGTAATGGTAAATTCATGAGTGTTCATATAAATGCTAAACAAGGTGACATTGCAGAAAATATTCTATTACCTGGTGATCCTTTACGTGCAAAATATATTGCAGAAACCTTTTTAGAGGATGTCATATGCTATAACAATGTCCGAGGAATGTTAGGATTTACAGGTGTATATAATGGAAAGCGTGTTTCCGTACAAGGTACAGGAATGGGTATCCCATCCATCTCCATTTATGTTAATGAGTTAATTCAGAGCTATGGTGTGAAAAATTTAATTCGTGTCGGAACATGCGGTGCTATTCAAGAAGATGTTCAAGTCCGAGATGTAATCTTAGCAATGAGTGCATGTACCGATTCTAATGTGAATCGTGTTACATTTCCTGGTATTGATTTTGCTCCATGCGCAAATTTTGATTTATTAAAAAAGGCATACGAAGCAGGATTAAAAAAAGGTTTACACTTAAGAATGGGAAATGTCTTTACAGCAGACGCATTTTATCGAGATAGTATGGAGATAGTAAAAAAATTAGCGTCATATGGAGTTCTCGGTGTGGAAATGGAAACAACAGCATTGTATACACTGGCTGCAAAATTTAAAGTAAATGCATTATCTATTTTGACGGTGAGTGACCACATCTTCACTGGAGAAGAAACGACTGCAGAAGAAAGGCAAACCACCTTTAATGACATGATTCTCATTGCACTGCAAGCAGCAACAGAAGAATAACGATTAAAAACGAATATTAAGCTGAATCAAAAATCTTTTGAATAAGATTTTGATTCAGCTTTTTTAATTATTATTTTAGTACCGTAGTTTCATTAGAATATTTCTTATTTCCTCATCATTCATCAATAGGTCAAAATGTTTTTCATTGATTTTTGCCAGTGCAACATCATGATAGAAGAATTCAGTAAAGACTTTGATAAATGGTTTAGACATTGTTTTTAGTGCTTGCCACGATTGATTTTCCATCCCTGCAAAGATGACTTCTTTATCATCAATAATAATTAGGCGAAATCTTTCTAGCGTTTGATGTTCAACAGCAGGAATTAGAGTGTGTATATGGGATAAATTTGTTTCCAAATTACCTACTACAAGTACTTCCACTTCGACACCATTTTCTTCTTTATCTTGTAAGATAGGCAAATATTCAATTATGTCATCTTTCCAACCTGAAATGAGAATAGATTTTTTTGCTTCTTGAACAAGTTGGTTACTTTGAGCACGAATTGATGATTCCATTTTTAAGCTCCAAACATGTTCATCGTAAAAAGTTCTTTTGTATGTATTATTTTCTAATTGTTTCACATTATCTTGAAATTCGGATGTAAGTTTGTTGATAACAAGCGGTAATGGAAGTGCAGTATATAGTTTTTTCTTTTCGGATATAGAATCCAGCACCATTCCTTTTTCAATTAGTCGTGAGATTACTTCATATATTTTTGCTTTTGGAACCCCAGAATATTTAACAATATTAGTAGCATCCATAGGATCCTCACTAGAGGCAAGAACTTCGAATACTTGACTTTCGTATTGCGAAAAACCGAATTTTTGTAGCATATTTCCTCCTAAATAATTGTATATAATAAGACTTTTGCATTTATTGTATCTACTAACCATAATAAAACAAAAAATAAGCTAATTCCATTAAACAAATGATTTGAAAGTCAGGGCAAAGGGTTAATCATAATATGAATTACATATTATTTCCATGTGAGAGTAATCGTTTCAAGGAAACTACTAGACAAAAATTATTTTGCAATTAGCTTTCCGAAATAATTTATAAAGGGTAAATTAAGATTATAAACGATTGGGAACGTTCCCTAAAATGGATAAAAGAATGGGTGATGATGAGGAAAGTATCCATAAAAGATATAGCAAGGGGGCAAATTAATATGTTTATTGAAGAACGATTAGCAAAATGGGTGGACTCATATGAAAGAAATGGCTATTTGCATGGTTCCATTTTAGTAGCATCACATGGAAATATTCTTTTAAACAAAGGGTTTGGTATGGCAAACTGGGAGCATAAGGTACCTAATAAACCTACAACAAAATTCCGTATTGGCTCTCTTACAAAAGCATTTACAGCACTTGGAATCTTTCAATTGCATGAGAAAGGGAAATTAAGTATTAACGATTATCTTGATAAGTACTTTCCTGATTTTCCGCACCATAATCAAATAACTATCTTTCACTGTTTAACCAATACGTCAGGAATTCCCAATTACACTAGCTTTCCAGATTTTTGGTTCACAACTATGCGATTACCCATGACATTACAGCAAGTGATTGACTCGTTTAAAAATCTTGAATTAAACTTTGTACCGGGAAGCAGATTTGAATACTCCAATTCTGGGTACGCATTATTGACGGCAATTATTGAAAAGGTTTCGGGTATGAGTTATGGGGATTACATACTAGAAAAAATATGCCGACCTCTTGGTATGTATCAAACAGGGTGTGATGATGGAAAAAAGATTGTTCCAGACCTAGCCTCTGGATACACCTTCTGGGAAAAACCAGTACATGCAGCTTATGCCGATTTAACTTCCCCTCTAGGTGCATACGGTCTATACTCCACTACAGAGGACTTACTCCTTTGGGACCAGGCGTTAAAATCATCTCAGCTCCTTAACAAGGAATTGATGGAGAAAATGTTAACGCCGAATCTTCAATCATATGCTTGCGGCTGGGTGGTTTCTGAAAAAATGGGCAGAAAATGTTTCCATCATTATGGAGACATTAGCGGATATTGCAGTGAATTTTTTAGATTTGTAGATGATGAAATTACGATTATTTTCTTAAGTAATATGAACGTTACTCCGGTATCCCATTTAACAAATGAAATGGCAAAGCTTATGTTTGAAGAAGAGGCATCGCTTCCGGTTCCAGCTGTACCGATCAACTTTACTAATAAGAAAGGGTTGGAAGGGAAATATTTTATAGAAGATGATCGAAATCTCCTGTTCGATATTTCTATTAAAGATGGAAAACTTTATTTAACGATGTCCAAAATGTACGGTGTATTATATAAATTTAAACTTTTACCTGTATTTTCTGAATTAACCAAAACGATCTTTATGACTGAAATGATCAATGAAATGCTTATTTTTCATACTTCCGTAACTGGTGAGATAGAATACGTAGAGTATACTGATTATTATGGAAATAAATATAACCTTATAAAGGGAAATAGTATTGATTTGAAGTAATAGTATAACGGAGGGGACATATATGAAAATGATAAAAACAGAAAGATTAATTTTAAGGGATTTGTCATATGGGGATGCGGAGAATATCGAGGAATTGGCAGGGGACTATGATGTAGCGAAAACAACATTAACTATTCCACACCCATATCCAAAAGGAGTTGCCCAAGAATTTATTGCTTCTATGAAGATCGCAGAAAGCGAAGGAAAAGTTGTTATATTTTCCATTGAAAGAAAAGAAGATTCCTCTTTCATTGGGATAATTAATATAAATATACAAAAAAATTATCATCGTGGAGAACTTGCATATTGGATTGGGAAACCGTATTGGGGAAAGGGCTATGGTACTGAGGCAACAAAAGCGATTATAGAGTACGGGTTTGAAAAATTGGATTTAAACAAGATATTTGCCACTTCTTTCACCAATAACCCCGGATCATGGAGGATTATGGAGAAATGCGGTTTAAAACACGAGGGGATATTGCGTCAACATGTTAAGAGATTAGGAGAATATATTGATCTTACATATTATGGACTCTTGAAAGACGAATATCTTAATACTAACAAGTGACAAAGACCCCTTCTGAAAAAAAGGGATTGTAAAAAAAATCAAATGTTACTTTATCATAAAATCATAAGTCATCTGTTATACCTTTAGCAGATAATCAGCATTAAAGAGCGAAAGCCAGAGTAATAAAACTCTGGCATTTTATATAACTTAGACGTCACTTGAAAATTGTATATACTGAATCCATTGGAACAAACTTGAATAAATTTCCTTTTTAAAAGGAATTAAAAAGTCATTTATAGAAATACACAGTATAGCAAATCTAGTTTGTTGATAAATGGAGGATTTTGATGAATAAACTATCTTTACTCACTCCGAATCTTCAAAAATATGGTGATCATCCACTATATTTACAATTGTTTTTATTCATTAAAAATGAAATAGAAACAGAAAAGCTTTTAGAAGACACACGTTTACCATCTATTAGAAATTTGGCTGATTATCTTTGTCTCAGTCGTAATACGGTCGATCTTGCTTATCAACTATTAATACAAGAAGATTTTATTCGATCAGTAAAAGGAAGTGGATTCTTTGTAAATAAAGTTCATGAGCATAAGAAATTTTCTCAAGGATCCATTCCATCTTTGAATAATCCACCCATACGTTATGATCTTTATCACAAAGCTGTTGATTATAATGAATTCCCCTATACAACTTGGAATCAAATTGCAAAAACAAATTCCTTACTAAGTGGTTCGGATGACACTCATGTGATGGACCCGAAAGGAGGCGCGACACGTTCCTAAGTGAAAAGCTTAGGCGCTTTGAAACATATTTCCTGTTTCGAGTGAACTATTATTCCGAGAAGTCAAATGAAAGGGTAACGCCTTGAAGGGCTTCCTCTAATCCTTCGACATGCAGAATAATTGGCAAGAATTATTCTGTATGAAGCTCGATGAAGTCGGTCGAGAGTTGCCGTAAGTCTTATGACACGAAAACTGTCCAGAGGTGGATGGTGCAACCTATAGACCGGGAGTCTATAAAACACTTATGGTTAGGATGTACTAAGAAACGCATGTGATTGGTGTTTCGTACGGACGAATCTCTGATGGTACGGGTCTATATCGGAAGCAGGTCGAAAGGTCTGTTGACACAAGTGGTGTCGCTACTGTGGATTAGTAAAACTCTCCTTTATGAAAGTCCATATATTGTTAAAGGCAATATCGAGGTAGCAGGCTCATAGGAGAAACCTAAAAGTGTATATGTAAAGATAGGAATAATGGAACGTGGTAAACTGCCAACGTTGAGGACTTGCACTCCAATGAAACGGTTCTTAGGAAAGCATTTATGATATTAGTAAATGTATAACTAAAATTTATGGCAGTGAAAGTGGTGGCACAGTACCTATGAAGCGTGTAATGAACGTGGAGGGATAGCCACTAGTCGATTGAAGACTGATAGTTATTTAAACGGTTCAACGTGGTTTTGAGTAAAACTAAGAGATGTAGCTTTCTCCTTCTGGGGAGGGTACAGCCCATGTTGAAGAAGCCCAAGTTAAGACACAGTGAATATTATAATATGCAAGATTATTTTGATGAATTATATTCCAACAGTCTTAACGGTAACAACTTCTATAAATTAATGTCTATTATTGGTTCCGAAGATAACATCCGTTTAGCATTTAGAAATATTAAAAGTAATAAGGGTAGTAAAACTGCGGGAACAGATGGATTAACTATTAAAGATATTTGGCATTTGAATGACCGTGAAATTATACGTGGTGTAAGAGATAGGTTGGATTGGTATCAACCACAACCGGTTAGAAGAGTGTATATACCTAAAGAAGGAAGCGATAAATTGCGACCTTTAGGCATTCCTACTATTTGGGACAGATTGGTTCAACAGAGTATTTTGCAAGTTCTTGAACCAATTTGTGAAGCAAAATTCCATAACCACAGTTATGGTTTTAGACCAAACAGAAGCACCCACCATGCACTTAGTAGGATGATTAGTCTCATGAACATTGGACATCATCATTACTGTGTTGATATTGACATAAAAGGTTTCTTTGACAATGTCAATCATGGAAAACTTTTGA
This sequence comes from Margalitia sp. FSL K6-0131, assembly GCF_038008735.1. NCBI lineage: Bacteria > Bacillati > Bacillota > Bacilli > Caryophanales > Bacillaceae > Heyndrickxia > Margalitia sp. FSL K6-0131. The sequence goes on along the minus strand of NZ_JBBOZS010000001.1, from coordinate 3,706,843 downwards.
AGCAGCTATGGACAATTGGAATAAGAGATAAGTCCCTACTCTGTATTATCTCTAAAATTCTTAAATCCGAAATTGAGGGTGAAGGAATTCCTACTAAAGGAACACCGCAAGGTGGGATAATCTCCCCTTTGTTGTCCAATATTGTTCTTAATGAACTGGATTGGTGGGTCAGCAATCAATGGGAAACTTACAAACCTAAAAATGCGACCACCATTGGGTTTCGTCAATATGCTAGGAAATACACTAATCTCAAGGATGGCTATATTATACGCTACGCTGATGATTTTAAAATCATGTGTAGAACATATAAGGATGCCAAGCGATACTATCATGCCACAGTTGACTTTCTTAAGAAAAGACTCGGTCTTGAAGTCAATGCCGACAAATCTAAAGTAGTCAATTTAAAAAAGAACTCTTCTACTTTTCTAGGTTTTAAAGTCAAATTGGTTCCTCAAGGAAAATCTAAATTTGGTTGGGTAGCAAAAACAAACATGACTGATAAAGCTATCACTAAAACCAAAAGAGTATTAAAGGATAGAGTTCGAGAAATTCAAAAGAATCCTATAGCAGAAAATGTAATTCGATATAATACCACCTTAATTGGTATACAAAATTACTACCGATATGCCACGAAAATATATCTTGATTTAACGGAGATTAGCTACGGTTTGCGCAAAGCCATTAAAACCAGATTAAGAAACAACATGAGCGTTATTAGATTCAAAGAGACATCCGAAGAATTTAAAAAGAAAACTCAAGGGATAAAATCAGATACTAAGGTATATGTAGTTCAAAATGCACCTTTACTTCCAATCACCGGAGTACATCACAAGAAGCCAATGAACTTTTCACAAAATATATGCAACTTTTCAAAGGTTGGTCGTGAGAAAGTTCATAGCAATCTTAAAGCCATACCAAGAGATGTTTTGAAATATGTCATGTCCAATTATTCTGTCAATCGGAGCATTGAGTACAACGACAACAAAATATCAAAATACGTAGCCCAGTATGGAAAATGTTATGTAACAGGTGAAGTAATAGGAATCGATAGAATCTATTGTCATAACGTTAAGCCCCGTAGGATGGGTGGCACTGATAAGTACTCTAACTTAGTGATTATAGATTCCAAAGTACATAAACTCATATACATGAAAAATCCTGATAGAATCCGGGAGGTTCTTCGAACTCTAAATCTTAATACGAAACAGTTTAACAAGCTTAATCGCTTGAGAACTGAATCTGGAAATGAACCAATAGTAGTTTAAAATAATTTATTGTATCAGTTGGAAACGATGGAACGCTGAGTGCTCTGAAAGGGGCTCGCTCAGTGTGAAGTGGGGGAAAAGACGGAGATTACATCAAACTCTTACCTATCACTATAAATCTATTTAAGAAAAGAAATAGTCAAATATCTTTATTCGACAAGGGGACTACATTGCACCCCTGATCAAATTGTGATCGGAACAAGCTCTACCCAATTATTACAAATTCTTTTAACATTAACAAACCCTATGCCACATGGAGATACTGTAGTTTATTTTGAAGATCCTGGATATGATGTAGTCCGTAATTTTTTTATTCATCAAGGCTTTGAAATCAAACCAATTAGAATAGAAGCTGACGGTCTATGCATTGAAGATTTAAAGAAGCATCAGTCAAATGCATTTCTCTACACCAGTCCGTCTCAACAGGTTCCATTAGGAAGCATAATGTCCCTATCAAAAAGACAAGCGTTAATGAAGTGGGCAGAACAAAATCAAGTTTATGTGATTGAAGATGATTATGATTGTACTTTTATCTATGAACATTCACCCATACCAGCTCTTCAAAGTTTCGATCAAAATGAAAAAGTGATTTATTTCGGAGGATTCTTTCGAATTCTCTGTCCTGAAATCTTATGTAGTTACATGGTACTACCACCTCATTTATTAATAAAATATAATTTGACAGTGGCCACCTATTCAATGCCTGGAATTTCAATTCATCTGCAGAAGCAATTGTATACCTTTATGTCAGAGGGGAATTTATATAAGCATACTAAGAAAATGAAGATGATTTATCAACAAAAACATAAAAGAATAAATAAATTAATTGAACAGCATTTTGGACCTGCTGTAAATGTTATCGACACAGGAGCAGGAACCCATTTGATTCTTGAGCTATTGACAAAAGGGATAGAAGAAGAAGATGAGTTGGTTCGGTTAGCAATAAGTTCAGGTATTTATATAATATCTACGAAAAAATACCGTTATCGGTATATACCTGAAAATCCACAATTTTTATTACACTATGGCGGCTTACAAATGGAGGAACTTGAAGGAGCTATTGTTCTCCTGAAAAATGTTTGGTCAATTGAATATTAAATAAGGGAAGGGTGTCACCTTCTTTTTTTTTGTATTTGGAACTGAAGAGGTACAATTTTTTTGTATACATATATTAATTGTACCTTTTTAAAAAAAATAAATATTGTTACCATTTACATAAATTTGAGACACTAAGAAAGGTGGAGCATGTAATGAAGGATTTCGCTATGGAAGACACTTACCAAATACTAAAACAGTTAGTGGAAATACCCAGCCCAGCAGGAAATGCTTTTGAAATCATTTCTTTTATTGATGAATATTTACATGCATTGGACATTGAAACAAAACGGAATAACAGAGGAGCTTTAATAGTAACTTTGCCAGGGAAGGACACACATCATCACCGCTTAGTAACAGCCCATGTAGATACATTAGGTGCTATGGTAAAGGAAATCAAACCCAGTGGTAGGTTAACCATTGATTTAATCGGTGGTTTGACTTTTAATTCCATCGAAGGGGAAAACTGCAAAATAGAAACTTCTTCAGGTAGGGTCTACACAGGAACCATTTTAATGCACCAAACTTCACTACATGTTTACAAGGATTCTGCAAAAGCAGAAAGAAATCAAGCAAATATGGAGATTCGAATCGATGAAAAAGTAACAAATGCGGATGATGTGCGGTCATTAGGGATTAAAGTGGGAGATTTTATTTCGTTTGAGCCAAGAATGGAGCTTACCCCATCAGGTTTTATAAAGTCCCGGCATCTTGATGACAAAGTATGCGTAGTAATAATGCTTCAATTACTAAAGAAACTTCATAAGGAAGAAATCTCATTACCATATACCACTCATTTTCTTTTTTCTAATAGTGAAGAAATTAGATATGGAGGAAATGCAAGCGTCCCATCAGAAACAGTGGAATATCTTGCGCTTGATATTGGTGTTATAGGTGACGGCCAAGCATCTGATGAGTATACCGTCTCAATTTGTGCCAAAGACTCTAGTGGGCCATATCATTTGGGTTTAAGGAAAAGTTTACAGCATCTCGCAGAAAAAAATAATATCGCTTACAATCTTGATATTTTTCCTTTTTATGGATCAGATGCTTCCGCTGCTATCTATGCTGGACATGATATTGTTCATGGCTTAATTGGGCCAGGAGTAGATGCCACACATGCTTATGAGAGAACACATTTATCGTCCATTCAACATACATCTTCTTTACTCTTTTACTATTTACAATCCAATTTGATGGAAAATGATAGGAAGTAAAATTGATAGGAAAAACATTATTTTCTAAACACTTATTAGGGATTACATGCTAAATATTTCTTACTAAAGACGGATTTGGATATTACAAGAATATGCTTTGAAGTTGGGTTTGGTAGTCTTAATAAATTTGAACGAGTATTTAAAAAAAGATGGGGGATAACTATCTCGTAATTCAGAGGAAAATACAAAATTTGATTTGATTTTTCAAGAGCGTGATTCAATCAGCCACGCTCATTTTATATTTTTACAAAAGAGTTAATAGTGTCGATTTAGAAATCAATTATTCTAATTTTACATTAATTACTAAAACCTTTAACAAATAAAATAATAAAGCAAACCATTTTAGAGAAGGTAAGTTTGGATTAACTAACAATGATTTATAATTTGATATCGCTTTGATTTCCTTTTCTTACTTTCAACTTAATCAAAGCAAGCAACAACAATATTAAAGGAATGAGCGCTCCCATAAGAATATTTAAAGGGACATAGGACTCAAAAAGAAACGAATTAAGTTCAGCGAAATTTTTAATAAACAATATAGTTCCTACACCAATTAACCATGCTAAGGGAATAATTAGTGGCTGATAGGAAGGTAACTTAAGACTTTGGGCGAGTCCCAAGCAAAGCCCGTAAAAGAAGACAGAAATGCGAATCATCAAGCCTACCGTCCAAAAAAGCACTGCAATGACATCAAAACGGTTTATAACGTCGCCGGAACTTATGTATTTTACCTCTGAAAAAGTTGGAAAGGTCATTTTTGCTGCCTCTACAGGACCAAACAAAGCTATAGGTCCGGTAACTGGACCAAGAAAAAATATACAAGTTACAACCGCAGCCCAAATACCTGTCTTCACTAACTTTTTAGGCTGTTGGACATAAGGAAGAATCATACCTAAAACGACAAATTCTCCAAACCAGCCCATTACGGATAAGGAACCCTTTCCAACTGGCAGGTAACCGTTACCGAAAATAGGAAGTAAATTGGTGTAATCCTTTTTTTCACCCATAGTTAAGAATACTACCGCAATTGCAAAAATGACTAATACAGGCAACATGATTTGGTTGAGTCGACTGAGTGTTTCCAATCCGGAGTAGACAATATACGCTGTGAGTAAGATGATAACAATAATAAAGGCCGGAAGGGGGGTATCTGGCATGATTATTTTATAAGTCTCTCCATACAATCTGACTGCTAATGTAACCATCAGAAAAAAATAGAGTAGATATAATACTCCAATTATTTTACCAACCCAGGAAAAATGGTGAAATAGAATTTCAACAAGTGTCAAACCCGGAAAACATTGTGATAATTTAACAATGGATAGGATTCCTATTAAACCAAGTATGGTGCCGATAATTGTTGCCATCCAACCATCTTGACGACTTTGTTGGATGACAACGGTAAGCAATATTAAATGTCCGATGATTGTTAAAGAGGTAATGGCCAGCATAGCTGCTTGTATATTTGAAATTCGTCCTTTTTCAATCATTGTAATATTCCTCCATTTCCTGTCCCAAGAGGGCTCAACCTATTAAGAAAATAAGCAAGGGAAGGGGTGTTTTCATTGTAAATAGCCATTATTCCACCGATCATGGCTATTGCCATTATGACGATCTGTACCCACATCGTTTTTCGATCGCCTTTTTTCCAGACGTAGAAAAGTTGAAGTCCAGTCGTAACAAAAATAAGAAGTATTAATATTATGCTAAATAATATTTTCATCGCCTACTTACCTCGATTCATTTGCTTTACTTGGTTCCGTTGTAAGTCCATAGCGGGAAATATTTGCATCAATGTTAAGAACGACGTTCAAATTTTTTAACCCACCATTTCTCCAGGATGCTGATAGCTTGTCCCATTCGGATGGATGTTTACGGTATATGGCTTTTCCAAATCCAAATATATCGGTTTCCCAATTTTTTTGAGCTAATAATAGGGTTTGGGTTACTTCTTCCTCTATTTTTTCACGAAAATAACGGTTTAGATCTTTCATCTGGTGCGGATTAAGTTTTTTATTTTTACATGAAATCTCCATTATAGTAGCATCCGCTTTTATTTTGACTGTCATTTTTTTGTTATCGTTCGATGGAATCATAGATGAATCAGAATTTTGAATTTGCAATTTGATTGAACCATTGTCGGAGTGATTAGTGCAATCTATTTCCTCACTAGAATTTTTCATCTTACCGCGAATCCACATTAATCCTTTTGTCTCACTTTCATTTAAGTAACCGATTAGTTTACTTCCTTTAAAAACAGCTGTATCTTGTAATTTTAATACGTCATGTTGTGACTCCTTTGTTTGTTGAGAGGACTTTATGCTTTTAAGGGATTTTTTTTGATTTTTATTTGTATCTGTATCTGTATCTTGATCTAAAGTCATATTTATTACACCAGTTATTGGATCTATCGTATTACTGGTCATGCTTTCCGTAAATTTACTTAAATCTTCCACTGTTTTTGTACCTGAAAAGATGTTGTTCTTGAATAAATCATACATTTCTGTACCAAGTGTTGGATTAAAGTTTGGAGCTGCTTTAATCACATTTTCAGCTAGACCCTTTGTTACAAAAAAGAGTATATTTGGCCGAAACTCGTTCTCCCTTTTAAAGAAATCCAAACTCTCTTCCATTCCCCCTTGAGCGGCCTTTTCTCCAAATACGACGACATTGACATGACCAAGATATATTTTATCTGCAATGGTACTCGAGAGCTTTTCCATGGCATCATACAATGTTTTACCGCTAGCCGATTCAACAAGGAAACTATCCTCTTTATCTTCACGTACTGTTTACTCTTGCGGAAATAGGTTGTTAGGTTTAATTACAGCAACAGATAAAACGATTTCACCCTTTTCATTCTGATCCACTCCTATAGCATTAATGATAGCTATATTGTTGATTTCCTTAGAGCTCCAGCAACCACTGAGCAGAAATGTAATCAAAAAACATAAAAAGATTTTAATAGAGGTTTTGGTTTTATTCATGGTCTTTCTCCCCAATTTTTGGTGAATTTGCTTTATTGACACTGCCGGCACGGTCTTGATTCGTAATATCTAGTCCTGGTGACCGAGTATCCATAGCCCACCAAGGTGCCCGAATAAACACGTCTTTCCATCCTTCTTTACGTGCTGGAGAAACAGGGGAAAAATAGGGAACCCCAAACGAGCGTAAGCTGATTAAATGGGTTAATCCAAACATTAAGACTACAATTATTCCCATAAATCCGAATAAACCTGCAAAAAATAAAATGGGAATTCCACAATACCGAATTAGCTGTTGAAAATCGTAAGATGGAAATATAAAGGACGTTAAAGCAGTCACTGAGATGACGATTGACATTACTGACCCAATTATTCCTGCTTGAACAGCAGCTTGACCAATAAAGACTAGGCCTAGAATCGTAACCACAGATCCTCCAAATACTTTTGGCATCCGTATACCTGCCTCCCGTAACAATTCAAATGTAATCAACAGGAAAATAGCTTCAATCATAACTGGATAAGGCAATGCCTCTCGACTAGCAGCAATTCGAATTAAAAAAGGAGTCTGTAATAAATCTTGATGAAACGAGGTTAAAGCAACATAAAAAGCAGGAAGAATTAACGTAACAAATAATCCTAAAAAACGAACCCATCTAACAATCGTAGCTACAAGTGAGCTATCATAATAATCATCACTGGAATGGAAAAATTCCACGAACATTACTGGCACCAATAAAGCAAAAGGTGTTCCATCAATTAATATTGCAACTTTCCCATCTAATAATTGTCCGCATACACGGTCAGGTCGTTCTGTACTTAAAACAGTCGGAAATGGAGACTTAGGTGAATCCTTTATCATAGATTGAATGTAATGACTTTCTAAAATCCCGTCTATTTTAATTTTCGATAATCTTTTTTTAACTTCATCTACAATATCTTTATTAGCTATGCCGTTCATATAAACAATACTGAGATTTGTTTTTGTTTTTTCACCTAGAATAAGATTCTCTACTTTTAGGGAAGGTGACTTTATTTTTTTACGTATTAGATTAAGGTTTTGATCAATATCTTCAATAAAACCTTCCTTGGGTCCTCGTGCAGTACGTTCTGTTGTAGGTTCTGTAATATTTCTTCCTATTTTATTTTTGGTATTGAATATGTAAAATTTCTTTATTCCGTCTATTAAAAGAAGGGAATATCCAGACAAGATTTTATATGAAGCTTGCTCTAATAAATCTGTATCTTCAACTTTAACCCATGGGAAAAGGGTAGAAATTATCTTTGAGGGCGAATGATAATTTGTGTTGTTAGCCAAATAATGATGGATATTTTTTTCTATCTCATCAAGGGATTCTTGGTTTACTAAATCCGAGATATAAATCAAATATGCCTGTTCATTTAAAATACTAAGCTGTTGGAAGACAATATCATCATTATTTTGATATATGTGCTTTAAAACTTTTATATTTTCGCCAAGAGTTTTCAATTACATCACCTCCATTTACATAGGTTTCACCTTTTTTAAGGAAACATTCTAAGTTTTTTTAAATAAATAAGGAATTTGCTAGTTAGGATGATGATAAGCAAACCAGATATTCTCCAGCTTTTAGGGATTTAAGGCTCTTGTCCTCATACAAAGAAGAAAAAAAGTTAGGTATGAAAAAATAAAAACCCTTATGCTGCTCCGAGACCTAAAAGTTGGATAGTATTAATTCAACTAATGGGGGGTCACATCGTTGCGTAAGGGTTTTTATCCTTTTTATTACAAACAAACGATTTATTGCATGTCTATAAAACAAGTTCCTATTGATAACTATTTTAAAATTAAGCATTACCAACTGTTGGCTGTTCGACTACACTAGTATCCAGTGTATTATTAACACTAATTAATTGGTTGCTAATGTTAAATGCTGCAGTATCTCCGCCACTTCCGCCAATCGATTCTTTTGTTGCTGTTTTTGGAGAATGCCATGCTAGATCTCCAAATTGGACATTGGCGGTACCTGCAATATTAAAAATTTGTATAGCACCTAAGAAAGCTGGCAATAATATCAGTCCTTTATAACTTTTTTATATGCTATTCAAACCATTTGATATATGAATAGGCGAATATCCTTTATATTTGAAAGAGGTGAATAACTAGAAGCCCCCAACAAATTTTTCACTATTTATTACCCTCTATTTCTTGATCGGCAATGCTTGAATTTAGTGTCTTATTTAAACTTAATAAATTGTTGTTTATGTTAAGGCTGGCAATATTTCCGCCACTTACGCCGTTTGTATTATTGGTAGCTTCTTTCGGAGAAAGCCATTTGGTATCCCCAAAATGTACATCGGCAGTGCCGCCAATATTTAATATTTGTGCTTTACTTAAGAATGCTGGCATACCATTCCATCCTTTATTAATTATTTTTAAAATATCCTATTCAAAACAGAACAAAATGGGTGGGCGCAAATAAATGAAATGAAAAAGCATTTTTACATGTGTAATTAAAAATCTTTTGCTGTATTAATGGAACAAGATATAAATTACGGATTTTTTTCCCTAATTGGGGAAAAGTATGACCATTATTATCGAATATAATAGGTCGAGGGGAGATGGTGAAATGTCTATTGCTGTGATCTGCTCAGTGACCTGGTTAGTTATCAGTGTGTTTGCTATTGTTCCAAAGAGGTTTACTCTTGTTGATATGGTTTTTATATATTTCGTAAGTACAATACTTAGCTGCACCATCTTTACCATTTTAGATATCAATTTGCAATGGGTTCCAGCAAGTAGGGAAACGGAAAAAGCACTTGCTTTAAATATCGGCCGTTTTATCGAAATACCACTCATCCTTATCATGGCTGCAGATATATTGAATTCAAGGTTAAGAACTCCTAATCGATGGGGGATAGCTTTAGTGATTTGTTTGTTCTTAACTATTAACGACTGGATATATTTATCGCTCGATATTGTTGAATATAGAAAATGGAATTACATATATGCGTTCATCGACTATGGACTCTTTATTGTCATAATAGCGTGGATAGCCAGGTGGTTTGTCCTATTACATAGAGGGGGCATGGAAAAAGTTTGAAGGAAATTATATACGATAATCATTTTAATGAAAACGAATGGTTTGTGCTAATCTCATTTTGTATAGGTGCTATGTTAGTGTATTGTCTGCCGCGGCGATTTCCTAAAAAAATTACCAATGTTTTTCTTATGTGCGGAGTTTTTTTTTGGTATTTTTTTTGATCACACTTTGAGTGTTGTACCAGTAAGTTATTATGATATTGGAGATACATCACATCTGGAATTATTTGATTTAATTTCCCAGTTTAATTATGGACCATATAGTTATTTATTCTTTTATTTCTATGACCGGTTCCGCATTAATCCTAGTTTCTCTCCAATGTATATCCTATTTTGGTCATTGTTTAGTATTGGCAGTGAGCGATTGTCAGATGCATTTGGGGTTTACCATTATACAAATGGGTACAATATTTTTTATTCGTTTGCAATTTATTTATGCATTTTTAGTTTTTGGGTTCCATTATATTATGTAATCATGGCTTATGGTCAGAAAAGTTTTGGGAAAGAATACGACGATTCATCAACGGTAAATACTCATAAAAAAAGCAGGGATTCTGATTAGATTATCATTCTTTTTTAATACTGCCTACATCCTTCTTATCCAGAAAAAAATATCAATTATTCTACCTCCTAGTTTGTTATATATTCGCTCCGGAAAAATTAGTATTAATACCATATGTATATGTGAGAAATTGATATTGCATTGTTATCTAAAAAAAGAGTACTTCAACTAAAATATTTATGAAAATCTAGTAGTTTCGATTAAATATTACACTATTTCTAAAATAGACCTAATCACAAATATTATCTATAAAAGAGTGGAAAACTAACTGACATCAAAAAATGAAGGGAATTAATATATGGAAAAGCATATGAATTACGGCAGTGATTATAAATTCATTCCCGCTTCGTCACTTGGAAATGGTTTGAGTATCGAGGTATTACCTGATGTATTATGTCATACAGTGCAAATAGTCAACATCTGTTTGGTCGGTAATCCAGAGACACAAGAATTTGTGATAGTAGATGCGGGAATGCCTAATTCAGCTGATGAGATTATATCGGTTGCAGAAGAACGGTTTGGCGCAAATATTAGACCAAAAGCAATCATTTTAACACATGGCCATTTCGATCATGTAGGAGCAATAATAGAATTGATTGAACATTGGGATATTCCCGTCTATGCACATGAATTAGAAATTCCTTTTCTAACAGGGAAAAAGAGTTATCCAGAACCAGATCCGACGGTGGAAGGTGGGATGGTGTCAAAACTATCCTTCATGTTTCCTAATGAACCAATAAACTTAAGAAAAAATGTGGAAAAGTTGCCCTCTGATGGAAGTGTTCCACATATGCCTAATTTCCGATGGATTCATACGCCTGGCCATACTCCCGGACATGTTTCCTATTTTAGAGAAAAAGATAATGTCTTAATAGCGGGAGATGCATTTATTACTGTTAAACAAGAGTATCTATACAATGTGTTAACACAAGAACAAGAAATAAGCGGTCCGCCAAGATATTTTACACCGGATTGGAAAGCTGCAAAAGAATCTGTTATGGAACTAGCGGGATTAAAGCCTTCTGTTGCAGTTACAGGGCATGGATTGCCGATGTCCGGTGAATTATTAGCTAATAGTTTAGATACATTAGTTCGTGAATTTGATCACATTGCCATTCCGGATTATGGGAAATATGTAAATAAAAATGTTCATTAAAAATCTCGCTTAGGAAGTTAATATACCCTAAAGAATAGAGATTTAAAGGAGTAAGATGATATAGAAGTAAGGCCATTATTCAAAGGCATCCATATTGTCTAATCTAGAACCATTTGTTGCAATCCATAATGGGTTTGGATTTCTCTTTAAGCCAATTATCTTCTCGGAGATAATTGGCTCACTATTGTGCGCCCGGCATGGGTATAATCTCTAGGGTGAAAGTCCCGAACTGTGAAGGCAGAAGTAGCAGTTAGCTTAACGCAAGGGTGTCCGTGGTGACGCGGAATCTGAAGGAAGCGAGCGGCAAACTTCCGGTCTGAGGAACACGAACTTCATACAAGGCTAGGTATCATTGGATGAGTTTGCAATACAAAACAAAGTCCTTTCTGCCGAAGGTGATACAAAGTAAATGAAGCAGATAGATGGAAGGAAAGATTGCACTCTTACCCGGGGAGGTCTGGTTGATACGCCAAGTACACTTGGTAACCTATCTAGTAATGGATAGCTGAACAATCAGAAGTCAGCCGAAGTCGTAGTACTTGGTTTGCTCGAGAGAATCAAGGAAGGACTGAACCATTTTAGGAGAACAAACACTCGGCAAACGGTTCTTTATGTATGAAAGCAGAAAATTCTTACGGAACCTACCTGAAAGGAAGAAATGGTGAATTCCATGGGGGACTTCGGGAGGGCTTAGTAAAGAACCCACTTAATGAGAATGTATTGTTCACGTAGAAAGGATAAATCTCAATGTTAATGGAACGAATGTTGTCACGGGAAAATCTTTTATTGGCATTAAAGCGAGTAGAAAAGAACAAAGGAAGTCATGGAGTAGACAATATGTCCGTAAAAGACCTACGAAGACATATTCTCGAAACGTGGGATACACTTAAAACATCCTTAATGGAGGGTACTTATCAACCTTCTCCTGTCCGTCGGGTTGAAATCCCAAAACCGAACGGTGGAGTAAGGTTATTAGGTATCCCAACCGTGACAGACCGTTTCATCCAACAGGCGATTACTCAGATTTTAACCCCTATCTTCGACCCGACTTTTTCAACACAGAGCTATGGTTTTCGACCAAACAAACGAGGTCATGACGGTGTTAGACAAGCGAAGAAATATATCGAAGAGGGATACCGATGGGTAGTCGACATGGACTTGGAGAAATTCTTTGATAAAGTCAATCATGATAGATTAATGCGGACTCTATCCAAAAGGATTCAAGACAGAACGCTCCTATCACTAATTCGGAAGTATCTACAGTCTGGCATTATGATTAATGGAGTCATAACGAAATCCGAGGAGGGTACGCCCCAAGGTGGACCATTAAGTCCTTTACTCTCCAATATCGTTCTAGATGAACTAGACAAAGAGTTAGAAAAGAGAGGGCACAAGTTTGTCCGATACGCAGATGATTGTAATATCTACGTAAAATCGAGAAGAGCCGGAGAGCGAGTAATGGACTCGATTACTACTTTCATTGAATTTACTCTAAAACTAAAGGTGAATCGAGAAAAGTCAGCTGTAGACAGACCTTGGAAAAGAAAGTTTTTAGGTTTTAGCTTCACATTTCATAAGAAACCGAAGGTGCGGATGTCAAACCAAAGTATTCAACGTGTCAAGAAACGGATACGAGAATTAACTTCAAGGTCAAAACCAATTCCAATGGATTATAGAATAGAGAAGCTGAATCAATATTTGATTGGCTGGTGCGGATATTATGCATTAGCAGATACACCCACTATTTTCAAAGAATTAGACGAATGGATTAGAAGGCGTCTCAGAATGTGCCAATGGAAAGAATGGAAGAAACCAAAAACCAAAGTAAGAAAACTCATTGGATTAGGGATTCCAAAAGAGAAGGCATACGAATGGGGAAACTCTAGAAAGAAATATTGGAGAATAGCCAGAAGCCCAATCCTACAGAAAACCCTCACAAACTCCTATTGGGAGATGCGAGGGCTGAAGAGTCTTTATGTGAGATATTCTCAACTACGTCAGACATAAATGGAACCGCCGTATACGGAACCGTACGTACGGTGGTGTGAGAGGTCGGGGGTTAGTCACCTCCTCCTACTCGATTATTGTAGGTGGATTTTGCTCTCTACCTATCAGCATAAAAGGCTTAGGAGCAATATAACATCAAATAAATAAGAAGGAAGAGATCCTTAAAGATCTTCTTCCTTGGAATATTTTCATTAAGAAGTTTGTCCGCCTTGTTGCGCTTGTTGATTTTGTTGCTGTCCTTGTTGTCCGCCTTGTTGAGAAAATTGCTGAGCTTGTTGTATGGCTTGTTGCATTTGCTGCATTGCTTGATTTGCCTGAATGCCTTGAAGCGCTTGATTTAGTCCTTGGGCAGCTTGTTGGATATATTGCTGTACTTGTTGATCTGTTTGTTGCATTTGTTGTTGTGCTTGTGAACTGAATTGCTGTATTTGTTGCATTAATTGATTAGCCGCTTGGTTAGATTGTCCGGATTGACTTGATTGTGAGCTTGATTGCCCACCTTGTTGTTGCTGTGAAGACTGCATTTGGGTGACAGTTTGACTTAATTGTGAAAGTTGTTGCTGAATGCTGCCGAGCTCTTGAGCCAACTCCGTATCTGTAATATTTTTACCTAGGATTTCAGAATGCTTTTGTTTTTGATTTTGGTGTTGTTTAGACATAATGTAAAATCCTCCTTTAAAGAAATAATCAACACACAACTATATAATTGTCTGTTTTGACACAAAAGATAGGAGGGAATTTAAGGGAAATTGTTAAAGACCTACGATTACGCCAGGACTCAGTCCTTTAAAAACCTCTTTATGTATTCATAAATTTCATACGGCCGTTCCTCGGGAATGGCATGGCCGGTTTCTTTGAGAACGACGAGTTCTGAATTTATGAGGTCATTTTTAAGTCGCTCACCAACATGGAGAGGTTGTGACCTGTCGTGCTCTCCCCAAATTAAAAGGCAATTTGCGTTAATTTGATTTAATACTTTTGAAGGTAAATCCCCTTCCCAATCACGAATCATTCTCGTCATGGCGGAAAAAATTTTATTTTGTAAGAATGGCTGTAAATAGCCATCAATCATTTCATTATTGATTAAAGAATGATTATAAAGGGTATCCTGAAGGTTTTTAACAACGCCAATTCTCGCAAGCCAAAGTTTTACAAATAATGAGGAAAATGGGACATAACTGAACATTCGAATGGTCCATTTTAATCGTTTTAGATAAGATGAACTGGAAAGCAACACTGCTTTTTCTGCAATTCCAGGCATAAGGTGAAGGATATTCAAAACCACTTGTCCTCCCATTGAATGACCAATCAAAACGGGATCTTTAATGCTAAAATAATCGATCATTTGAATAACAGTTTGAGCTAAATTTTTATAAGAGTATACATAACGTCTTGACTTTTCACTTTTCCCAAATGGAGGTAAGTCTATTGATAACACTTGATAGTCACTGACTAATAAAGGGATTAAATGACGAAAGGTAAAAGTCGAGGAAAGAAAACCATGCAATAACACTACTGTTTTTGCGTTTTGATTCGGATAAAATTCATAATATACATTTCCTCCATTCACTAAGCGGTGTCCGGTTACAACAGATTGCTCCATGATAAATCCTCCGATTCATGTTGTAAATTTAAGTTAATTTTCCCGTAACAAACAATTTTTACACATGAATAAATGTATAACTATTTCATTCGTACAGGTGAATAATTTCTCTCAACATACCTTAATAACAAAATGAAAATGGGGGGATTTAATTGAGTTGTAATTGTAAATCAAACTGTAAATGCAGCCCTCTACGTAAATGTTCGCGATATTGTATTTGTAATGCAAGGTTTAAGTGTAATTATTGTAGATGCCATACACAATGTGGTCGTGGATCTAAATGTTGTCAAAGATAGCGTGGAATTATCAATAAGCTTGTTTATTTAATCTTCCCGGGTAATGCTTTTCCAATTGGGCAAAATATGATTGTTGGAAAAGCAAGGAGGTGAGATGAAATGGCAGATAACAAGCGTAATCGTGATGATATCGATACTAGTGAGGCAGTAGGAACTGGTGCTGGAGCCGTCGCAGGTGCTGCAGTTGGTTCAGTATTTGGTCCGCTTGGTACAGTTGCAGGAGCTATCGCTGGTGGTGCGATGGGGAACAAGGCTGGTGAAAATGTCGATGATGTTGACAATCCTTCAGACCGTGAGGAAGAATAGAATTGCTAATTTTTCCTCTTATATAAATAAACGTAAAAGAGACTCCTAAAAAAGGGAGTCTCTATTTATGTTAAATACAGTGTTGAAACATAAGATGTGGATAAAATAAACTCAGAAACTTTTTTAAGAATTGAAAGGTGGCACTTATTGATGATTAATCAGCATGATATTCCCATAAAGAAACAAATAGCCAGATTTAACATAAACCGAAAAAAGAAGGTATTAGTTTTTCTATGGATTAATTGGGAGAGAATGTTTAATAGGCTATTTCGTATTCAGCCGATTGATAGGAATAATCCACTATTAATGGTAAGGGTTAGAACTTATTGGGGTAAAACAATTCAATTGTTAGACGGAGAGAAAATTCAAAGAGGAGATCGAATATTGGAGATACATTTTAATAATGAAATGCTATTTAACATGGGAATCCATGCACGTTCATCTTTTCAATTGGCTATTCAAATGATCAGATCAGCGGAAAAGCTATTGCCGAAAACACTCCCTATCATCTTAAAACATCCAGATTCTGAAAAGATTAAAGCACTGTATGGAATATCCATGATCTATCAAGGGACCAATCAATTCGGGTTTACCGTTAATAATGTGCCAAAAGGGCCGTTCTCTTTCTTTACCAAAGTTTATTTACGCCTATTATTATGTATTGTTCATCCACAGGGTTATGAAAGATTACAAAACAAAATGGGTCAATTTGTTCCAAGGATGATGATCATGACGAAAAAGGAACTTATACGAAGATATTCCATCGAAAACCTTTAGATAGTTTGTCTAGTAAATCGCTTGCTGCTTAGTTTTTTATTACATCTTAGAGGTGAAAAGAGTTGGATATCACGGTTATGACCTATAATATACACCATGGTAAAGGGAGCGATAAACATACAGATCTTTATCGAATTGCGGATGTTATTAAAAAAAGTAAGGCAGATATTGTTGGTCTAAACGAGGTTGACAGAAATTTTTCTTTACGGAGTAACTATGAAGATCAAATTTATTGGCTTGCAAAGCAATTAAACATGTATCAAGGGTTTAGTCCGGCGATTTCCTTATCCTCCCCAAACCGTTCGCATGTTCGAGAATATGGAAATGCTATTTTGTCTCGTTATCCGATTAAAAGGAATAATAGTTATACATTTCATTTAAAATCAGGCCTTGCTGAACCAAGGTCTTTACATGAAGCTTTCATTCAAATAAATGAAAGGCAAGTTCGATTTTATGTTTCACATTTAAGTTTAAATACATTTCTTCATCGAAAACAAACGAATTTTATCCTTCAGAAGTTTAATAAGTCTTCATATCCAACGATAATTATGGGGGATTGGAATATGAAGCCTGGATCAAAAAAATGGTGTCATATAACGAAATCATTTCAAGATGTTTGGGAAATTGCTGGTAGTGGGACAGGCTTTACATATCCATCACAGAAGCCAAGATTAAGATTAGACTATCTTTTTGTGAGCCAAGAGGTTCAAGTAGTTAATGTAGAAGTTTTTAACTTATTATCCATATCATCTGATCATTTGCCTTTAAAAGCAACACTTTTCATTTATTAATTAATGATTTGTCCGGTACCCCAATATTCATATGAATCCGTTATTTGTTCATACTAAAAGCTATACAAAATTCATTCTATGGAAGGAGAAGGATGAATGGCATCATTACAATCTCCGAAAAAAAGAGTTATGTTACTTATGATTGATACATTAATGGATTCTGCATTACAAGCAGCATTAAATTCAGGAAATGTTCCTGCCTTTCAATTTTTTATGGAAAGTGGTTGTTATTATCCTAATGTTGTCAGTCCGTTTCCAACCATGTCTGTTAACGTGGATAGTACATTATTAACAGGTGTTTACTGTGATAAACATAACGTACCAGGACTTGTCTGGTATAATCAAAAAGAAAAAAGAATTGTTAATTATGGCAGTCATGTGAGAGAACTTTATAAACTTGGACTAAAGCAATCCGTGGAGGATGTATTTTTTAATTTAAATCATGTTCATTTAAACCAACAACATAAAACCATTCATCAAATCCTGCATAATGAAGGATTGAAAACGTCATCTATCAATGCACTTCTATATAAGGGAAATCATCCAACTATTTTAAAAACACCATTTCTTTTATCCAAGATAACAGGAATGGAACGGAGAATGGAGGTCGGGTCACCGGAACTATTTTCATATGGAGCTTTTCAATGGTTGAATCCTGTCAAAAAATATGCTTCCTCATGGAGAAAATATGGTTTTAACGATAAATTTTCTGCAAATGAAATGGGTTATCTTATTAAACAAAACAAACTACCGAATTTCACAATTGTTTATTTTCCAGATTTAGATCAAAGTGTGCATAAAAACGGAAGAACAGATATAAAAGGCATACAAAAGGTAGATAAACAATTACAAAAGATCCTCAATCAATACTCATCTTGGGAGGAGGCTTTAACTAACAACATATGGATTATTTCTGGAGACAATGGTCAATCCTGGATTAGCGGCAATAAAAAAGAAGCGTTGATAGATCTTAGGGATCTTTTGAGTTCTTACAAAATCGTCAAATTAAAAAACGGGGTTACATCCCAGGATGAAATCGTACTAGGTGTGAACGAAAGAATGACATTTATTTATAGCCTTGATAATCAAAAAGCACCATTACAGGAAATCGCCAAAATCCTAAAAAATGATGATCGGATTGATGTGATTGCCATTAGAAACGGAAAAACTATTACTGTAACCTCAGGATTACATGAAGGAAGTCTTCAATTTTATCCAGATGGAGAATTTGTCGATGAGTATGAACAAAATTGGTTCTTAGAAGGAAATACAGAAATATTAAATCTATCTATTACGAATAAAAAAGTAACATATGGGGATTATCCTGATGCATTAGCAAGATTATATTCTTCCTTTTTCTCACACGAAGGGGAGTACCTCATTGTAAGTGCAAAACCAGGGTACGAATTTATCGGTGAAGGTTCTCCTACACATGTGGGCGGTGCAAGTCATGGCGGTTTACACAAGGAAGACTCCCTGGTGTCTTTGATTGTTAGTGGCACCACTTCCATGCCCAAGCACTTACGTATCATTGACTATAAGAATTGGATTTTGTCAATGATGGTCAATTGTAACAATCAATGAGGTATAATTTTGAAAAATAAAAGGGTCAGAGTTTATTATTAGAATTTATCTCTTTCAATTGTAATAGTAGGATATATAATACTTCGGAAGTAGCCCAATTTCTAAGTAATTGCTTAGCGTAATTGGGTTTTTATCGTTAATTAAACCCTTCTTTAGGTGCATTAAAGTGTGTACAAAATAAAAAGAAGCCTATTAAAAGGCTTCCTTGATAAATTATTTTTCCGTCGATAACAAACAAGAGTCTAGCTTATCTTAAGCCCAACAAACTGCTCCAACAATAATTAGTAGAATAAACAGCACAACGATAAGGGCAAATCCGGCACCCATACCAGTTGGAGCTGGTGTATAAGCGTATCCTCGATATCTACATCCACCGCACCACATAAAAGTCACCTCCATTTATGAAGTATGATTATTTTTTAGTAATATCCCATACCACCGCCATAGCCGCCACCAACAAAAGCAGCACCAACAATGATAAGCAGGATAAATAATACAACAATTAGAGCAAAGCCTGCTCCATATCCTCCGCCGTCTGACATTCATAAAACCTCCTTTTTGTTCGGATAAAATAGGATATGTCATATCAGAAAAAGGTGGAAAGGCATCAAACTAATTTTGAAAAGTAAAGTAAAATATGATGATTTAGACCAAAAGGCTTAATCGAAAGGATATAAATTCCCTTTATAAAGCAAAATAAAGAAAAAGAGGGGAGTGTGACAATGAGAAAACTATTGTTATCGTTTTGTATATTTATTCCAGTCAGCTTTAATGTTTTCAATACTAATGGGAATGCGGAATTAGCTGGCCAATCAACAGTGAAAAAAAATATAATTTCAGAAAAACAAGCGGAAGATATTGCTTTAAAAAGAATAAAAGGGGATGTTTTAAATGTTGAAATGGAAAAAGAAGATGGGAAAACCTACTACGAGGTAAAAATGATAACTTCTAACAAAGTACTTTTTGAAGTTGAGATAGATGCACATACTGGTAAGATTGTAGAAGTAGAAAATGAGGGCAAGCATAGTCGCAAAAAGGAAAAAAAGTGAAATAAATTTTGACTGCATATCATTTACGATGTGCAGTTGCCACCATGGATGCATTGTTAAAATTGGTGCCATCGGGGGATGTTTTTAACGATACATTAATATTTGTATCGAATGGATTACATCAGTAAATCAAAAAATACAAGAAAACAACTGAAGTTGTGGTCTTCTTGTATGAAAAACAGTTATTATTTTTTTGATTGCTGTTACCTCTATATGAACAGTATTGTTATTGTTCCAGTGTTTCAGTTTTAAAAGAAACCTTTTGTTTGGACTGTAAGAAAAACCAAATAAGAGCCAGGAATAGAAAAATACTAGCGACTCCAAAATAAAGATATAAAAATCCAGATTTAAAGCCAATAAAGAAATAACCAATAAAAGGTCCTAATGCTGCGCCAATATCTTGCACTACGGAGTAAAGTGTTAAGAAAGAAACAGCGTTGAATGATTTTGCAATATCCCCTGCTAATGCATCTATTAATGTCGTGATTCCGGTTGCAGAGACCATGAAGATAAGAGTAATAAATATCCAAGAAGTAATGGTAATTTGGATGGATAGAAAACCATAAGAAACAGCTGCTAAAAGTAATGATCCGATAAATAATGGTTTTCTTCCTTTTGGCCCATCAGACCACTCTCCAATTCGGCTCCCTAAAAAGGGTTCCCAAACCCAGCGAATAGATTGAAGGACACCGGAAAGTGCTGTAACACTGATTATTACCCCTGCTAATTGAATGCTTTTTCCATAATGATGTTCAATTAAGGAGCTCAAGGTTGAAGTGAATATCCCTTGTATGAACATAGTAATGAAAAAACTGCTAATAACTAATATCGCTATGTAAGATTTTGACTGATAGGATGAGCGTATATTTATTTTATGTTGTTTCTTTCGGGACTCGAGAGACTTTGTTTGTAAATATTTGTATATCAATGGAAGTCCCATAAAAGAAAAAATCCCGAAAATAATGGAGACAACATGCAATCCAAGGATCGGAGCAAGAATACCGCCAATCAACATTCCGACTAAACTTCCCGTTCTATACAATCCATTATAAAGTCCCATTGCTTTGCCGCGATCATGATCATTAGAATATTGGACAACTACTGCTAATCCGCCTATTCGAAAAAAGGACCATGCGATTCCCCATAAGCTGCGGAGAATAATCCATCCAAGAAACCCTTTCACGACCCCGTACCCTAATGTACTAATTGACCCGATGATAATAGCAAAAATTAATCCACTTTTTAAAGATATCCTATTATAAAGCCAACCTATTAACGGATTTGCGGGTAGCCGTACAAAACGATTGATGGATAATAGAAAACCTACCTGCCATAAGGAACTAAGTCCTGCTTCTTTCCAAAAAATCGGCAAGGTAATATATAACATGGAGTCTCCCACTAAGCTCAATGCTGTCACTATCGAAACGATCTTTATTGGAAGGTGAACATTTTTCATCTTTTCTCCCAATTACTTCCTCCCCCTTTTTATACATTTTCGATATTGTAAGTATAACAAGAAAAATTTTTCTATTGCGAAAAAGATAAATTCTATATGGAAACTGCCCCTCGAAATTGCAGAAGCGAATAGTATTGCCGTTTGTCCACATAATAAGATGAAAAGGGATAAGGAAGTGAAATTAGATGAAGGGCAGAAAGAAAAACACTGACAAAGAAGAAATTTCTTATACAGATGTTTCGACTGTTGAAACGAGAAAAAATTTTATTATATTTGAAGAATATCCAGAAGGCGCCTATGGAGCTGTTCGAGGAGAGGATGATCCAGTTCAAGGAAAATCTACTCCATGGAGAGAAGGGCAAAGACCATACAGTAACTTTAACTATGAATTTAAATCATTCCATCAGGATCTTCCAAGAGAATATCCAGGTGCACATCCAACACATGATGATCCGGATGAAAATCAAGAACCACCATATGATGAAAGTAATTAAGTGAACTTGGGAGTAGAAGGAAATGTCCAAAGAGGGCCAATTTCAAAGTGATCAAAAACAGTATCAAATGTCAAATGTGCTTCATCAAAAAAAAGAAACAAAGTATCAGAATTCCAGTACTGGAATTGATACAGTGGATAAAAATAATACTATTACAAAGTCTGATCAGTAATTGGGGAGCTGTCAAAAAATTGGCAGCTTTTTTACATAAAAGATTGGGGGATGACTATGAGCAATCGCACATTTATCGGAGCTTTTCTATTTGGGATGGGAATTATCGGAATGCTGGATGGAATTTTACTGCACCAAATATTTCAATTTCACAGTGTATATATGTATACGAATCGATTTAATCAAATTGTCAGCGATGGTTTATTTCATTTTTTTGTAACGATTATTGTATTTATAGGCGGATATATATTATGGACAAGTGAAAAGGAAAAGCTAAACCATCCAAAGCTAACATTTTGGGCAGGATTTCTGTTAGGAGGGGGAATATTTAATCTTGTGGAAGGAATTATTGATCATCATTTATTAGGAATTCATCATGTATATTATCATACCGACAATGTTTTATTTTATGACTTATTGTATGATGGATTTTCTATTGTCTTGATCGCAGCAGGAGCATATGCTTTTTTAATAGCGAAAAGGATAGTAAAGAAGGCCAAACCAGTATTTTAAAAGACTGTACATAAATAAAATTTAATACGTTACCAAAATAAAAAAGTGTTTTAGTTTTCATTTGGATAAAACTATCATATAATAATATTAATTAAATATGTTATCCTTCGGGGTCGGGTGAAATTCCCAACCGGCGGTGATGAAGCCAAGAACTTCTAAGTCCGTGACCCGGTTAACAGTTTGTTAAACGGTGGAGCTGGTGAAAATCCAGCACCGACAGTATAGTCTGGATGGGAGAAGGAAGAAACAAGCAGGTTTTTATAGGGGGAAGTATACCCTTTTTTAAACCTTTATTTGACATTGCCTTAAAATCAATGGACCCTGAATTTTATTATTCATGGGTCCTTTTTTTATTATTACTATCAAATTTAACCCCGTAGATAACTTTTTAATAAATGTCCATGTTAAAGCGCCAATCGTCTAGCGGAATGCAACGTCTTCTCCCTACGATAAGTCAACATGAACTCGTGAACTGCATTAGCACGGTTTACGTTGGTCTCGTATATAACTGCGCAGTCCGTACGCTAGACCTGCGGCGCATACGCGTTTGTTCTGTTTAAAAGGAGAATTTATATGAATGATTATGACTTCATGAAGTTAGCTTTAAGTATGGCAGAGGCAACAACAGGGCAAACTTCCCCAAATCCTATGGTAGGTGCAGTGCTTGTGAAAGACCATCAAGTAGTTGGTTTAGGTGCACATGTGAAAGCGGGTGATGCGCATGCGGAGGTTCATGCCATACAAATGGCCGGCGAAAAATCAAGGGGAGCAACCCTTTATGTGACTCTCGAGCCATGCAGTCATTATGGTAAAACTCCTCCATGTGCAGAATTAATCATCCAATCTGGGATTAAAAAAGTCTTCGTCGCAACAGTAGATCCAAATCCGCAAGTTTGCGGAAACGGTATTCAAAGAATGAAACAAGCAGGTATCGAAGTGGAGGTAGGCTTACTTCAGGAAGAAGCAAAAAAACTTAATAAAGTATTTTTTCATTATGCGAGCTCAGGTCTTCCGTATGTAACTGTTAAAACTGCCATCAGTCTTGATGGGAAAATTGCCACGGTAACGGGAGAAAGCAAATGGATTACCAGCAAAGAAGCAAGAGAGGACGTTCATCGATTCCGCCATATGCATGATGCCATTTTAGTTGGAGTTAATACAATCATAAAAGATGATCCTATGCTTACAACAAGATTAATAAATGGGGGGAAAAATCCCATAAGGATTATTTTGGATACCACCTTAAGAATCCCTTTAAACTCAAATGTAGTTACAGATAAATCTGCGGAAACTTATATAATTTCAGGAAACAGCGTAGATTCATGTAAAGAAGAAGCTCTAATCAGGCAGGGAGTAGAAATCATTAAAATGGAGAAATCCTTTATCGAAATGAAAGAAATGCTAAAAGTGTTAGGTGAGCAGGGAATTACGTCCATCTTTGTTGAAGGAGGCGCAAAGGTACAAGGGAGCTTCCTAAAGGAAAATGCATTCCAGGAAGTAATCACCTATATAGCTCCAAAACTGATAGGAGGAGATAATGCTCCTGCTACATTTGGAGGTGCCGGTATAGAAAAAATCAAGGATGTTCCTTTACTGCGTTTTTCGCAAATTGATAAGATCGGAAATGATATCAGAATTATTGCTGTACCAATGGGGGTGTCTTAAAAGCAAATGTTTACAGGGATTATTGAGGAAATGGGAATCATTCAAGAAATAAAGCGTACAGGAGACTCATTTATCCTGACTATTGGAGCAGACAAAATAATGGATGATATTCATCTAGGAGACAGCATCGCTATAAATGGAGTATGTTTGACCGTTACATCCTATACAAATAATCAATTTTCGGTTGATGTTATGCCAGAAACTGTAAAAGCTACAAGCCTTGTAGCCCTTACCCGAGGATCGAAGGTAAATTTAGAAAGAGCTATGGCGGCAGGCGGCCGGTTTGGCGGCCATTTTGTATCGGGACACGTTGATGGTACAGGCACCATTATAACGAAGAAAAAAGTTGAGAATGCAGTTTACTACGAAATAGAGACGGATAAAGAAATGTTGAAATATATCATCCTGCGTGGATCTGTTGCTGTAGATGGAACAAGCTTAACGGTTTTTGGTGTCAGTGAAAATGGCTTCACTTTATCCATTATCCCACATACTCTCTCCGAAACTGTTTTAGGGTTAAAAAGTAAAGGAGACATCGTAAATATCGAATGCGATATGCTAGGGAAATATGTGAGTCATTTTTTAGTCAATGCCACAGTAAATAGTGCAAAAAAGAGTTTAGGGATTACGGAAGCGTTTTTAGAAGAAAACGGGTTCAAATGAGGAGATGGTTTTGTTGTTTAACACAATTGAAGAGGCTATACAAGATTTAAAACTAGGGAAAGTTGTCATTGTTTGTGATGATGAAAATAGGGAAAACGAGGGAGACTTTATCGCGATTGCGGAGAAAGCTTCACCGGAGATTATTAATTTTATGGTAACACATGGCAGGGGACTTGTTTGTGTGCCAATTGAAAAAGAATTAGCGCAAAAGCTCGAATTAACTCCGATGGTGTCTAAAAATACTGATTCACATGAAACAGCGTTTACCGTGAGTATTGATCATAAGTTTTCTACCACAGGGATTTCGGCTTATGAACGTTCTGCTACTATTCTCCATCTGATAGATGAGAATTCCATTGCTTCTGATTTTAATAGACCTGGCCATGTCTTTCCTTTAATAGCAAGAGAAGGAGGAGTATTACAAAGGCAAGGACATACAGAAGCAGCAGTTGACTTAGCAAGACTTTGCGGTGCAAAACCTGCAGGAGTGATTTGTGAAATAATGAATGCGGATGGCTCCATGGCAAGAGTCCCTCAGTTAAGTATATTAGCAAAAAAATTTGGATTGAAAATGATTACCATAAAAGATCTTGTTCATTACCAACAAACGAAACAAGAATATCTAATTTAATTAAAATGTAATAGGAGGAAGAAAAAATGGGACAAATATTTGAAGGTAATTTAGTAGGAACTGGTTTAAAAATAGGAGTCGTTGTAGGTCGTTTTAACGAATTTATTACAAGCAAGTTACTAGGCGGCGCACAGGATGCATTAAAGCGGCATGGCGTTAGTGAGGAAAATGTAGACATTGCTTGGGTTCCAGGTGCATTTGAAATTCCGCTTATTGCTCAGAAAATGGCGAATAGTAAAAGGTACGATGCTGTTATTACACTTGGAACGGTAATTCGCGGCTCTACTCCACATTTTGATTATGTATGCAAAGAAGCGGCAAAGGGTGTTTCCAATACATCATTAAATTCAAATATCCCAGTTATTTTTGGGATTCTTACAACGGATTCTATCGAACAAGCTATTGAAAGAGCAGGCACAAAAGCTGGGAATAAGGGTTGGGATGCAGCAGTATCTGCCATTGAAATGGCAAACTTATGCAGAAGTTTTGACTGATTTTTAAATCTATATTTTTTTGAAAATGAATAGCCCTTCTGCAAAGGGCTATTTCATCTTTTCCTTAACCGTATTCATTGCATCCTTTAATAAAGATTTATCCTCATATGCTCCTTTTATGGCAACATAGAGAGGAATGACGGTTAATGGAATATACATTCCGTATGTGATCAATTTAAAAACCATATCCATTTACTATCACTCCAAAACAAATATTTATTTATATAATTGTCTATTTATTATTTATTTATGTAAAAATGTGGCTCGTTTAAAATAAGACACCTCATTTTAAATGGATGTCTTATTTTCCAATATTTAGTTACTAAGTACTTTATAAGCTTTGTGTACTTTTCTTGCGAAGGATAGCACCATAGACTTGAAATTAGTGTATATAAGTTGAGGTTTAATATAAAATCAATGCTCTTATACTACAGAAAATGTAATGCCTTGTAATAATGATAGATTAAGGTTTCTAAAAAATGGGGATTCTCCTAATAAGTATTGGTTACATTTTGTTTTTTAATAAATCTTCTAGGAGTTTAATATTATGAGTAATACCTTCATTGTTCGGTTGAAAACTGTGTGCAATTTTGTTGTGATGGTAAGATAGCTCGTATTCGCCAATTTGGAAGTAACAAAGACCGAGCTGCATATGTGGAAGCCAGGTCTTGCTTGTTTCATTTTGTACAGACCAATTACTTGTATCTTTTGATTCTGCCGCCGTTTTATACCAAAATATGGCTTGATGGTATTGTTGCTTTTCCAAGAAATAATAACCTAAGCGGCAACAGCTTTCAGGACGAGGCACATCGTATTCAAACGTTTTAAATGTACATTCTCTTTCCTTTTTTCGATCACCTAGATAATAATAACAATCTGCTAGTCTAGTATATGCAAGAATTCTATTTTCATCTGATAAATTCCCAAAGTCTAGAAATTTCAGATAGTATTCTGTAGCTTTCCTGTATTCTCTATGTTGATGAAGTTCCATCGCATAGTGAAGAGAGTCCCTTGCAGTAAGATCTTTTTCCCTTTTTAAAAGCTTCTCATAAATTTTTAAATTTCGATCAGGATCAGAAGTTTTGTGATTTTTTCTGTGAGTTATAACAATATCAGAATCATAAATATTTCCATCATCTATTAATAAATCTTCGTGGACGGCACCTTCCCACTGGTAATTCCTTAATCGCTTTATCAACCTGATACGCCTAACTTTTAAAGTGGTATTACCAAAGTCATCAAAATCACAATGATATGGCATGGATACAGCATCAACTTCAGGAGAAAGTGACTGTTTAAGTTTTAAAAGCTTCTCATAATCTTTTGGAAGAAGAATATCATCTGCGTCAAGCCACAGTATATAATCCTTTGTCGATTTAGCAAAGGCTGCATTTCGTGCATCAGCAAAATGATCATTCCATTCAAAGTCATAGACCAATGTAGTCCATTTTTTTGCTATCTCTTTTGTTTGGTCTGTTGAACCTGTATCCATTATAATAATTTCGTCTGTTGCATCTTTAACAGACTGTAAACAATGTTCAAGCGTTTGCTGTTCATTTTTAACGATCATACAAAGGCTTATTGTAATCATTTTTTACCTCCATATTTTTTATGATAAGAACTGTAACTAATTGGGGAGGCAACAAATTTTTATTAATTAGGGATTTACACTTATTGCTGTTGGACCAGGTCCAACTAATACAGTAGCTATAACCGTATTGGTAGTTCCGCTGATAACAGAAACATTGTCGTTTCCAAGATTGGACACATAAATTTTATGTGTTAAAGGATTTACACCAACGCCAACAGGTCCAATTCCTACCGTAACAGTAGCTATGACATAATTAGTGTTGCCATCAATTACGGAGATATTGCGGTTTGATGTGTTTGCAACGTAAATTCTACCAGTAATGGGATTTACACCTATCCCTTCCGGTTGTGTACCTACAGCTATGGTGGCCACAACTGTATTAGTCGCACCATCGATGACAGATACATTATTATCGGACTCATTAACAACATAAATTTGGTTTGATATTGGATTGATATCAATCCCCACTGGATCATTGCCTACCGGAATCGTTGCAATTACTGCATTTGTAGTTCCATTGATAACATTGATGTTATTGTATGGGTAATCATTCGAAACGTATACTTGATTTGTTATTGAATTTACACTTACATATCTTGGTCTAGTTAATGGAATTGTGGCGATTACTGTGTAAGAGTCTCCATCGATGACGGAAACATTTGCACTGGTAAAATTTGCAACAAAAGATCGGTTTGTCACCAGATCTACCCCTACACCAATTGGCTCTGTACCGACAGTCACGGTAGCTATGATAGTATTAGTTGTTCCATCAATGACAGAGACATTATGATTAGATGCGTTTGCCACATAAATTCGATTTGTTATCGGATTCACACCAACATTACCAGGACTAAGATCTGAACTGCTGACTGGTATGGTAGCGATTACCGAATTGGTTATTCCATCGATGACGGAGACCTCGGTATCCCCTGAATTTGCCACATAAATTCGATTCATCGCAGGGGTATTGGAGTATGTTTCCATTTGATTAGTTTCCTCTGTTGCACCAACAGTCAAGGATTTGGTTACTGCAGAAGATACAACCTCCTTGTTATTCTCTATATACGTACTTACGTCTAATAGTTCGACGTCATCCACGATTACATCGGCAGTTCCAGTTTGCGGGAGTTTATTAATTAATAGTAAAGCTTGTGTAGTACCAAGTGGGGCGATAGAGGTTGTTTCATTGACCTTAAGCCACTCTTCATCTGCGGTATTTGTCAGGTGACCTTTTGGAAAATTGGTAATTAAACCATATTCTAAGAAGTTAAGGTCCTTATCATAATATGCAAGGGATATAGATAGAGGAGGGCTTGGAAGTTTACCAATTTTACCTAAAAATCCGGAAAAAACAAATTGTTCAGTAGGAGTTGTATTTACTAACTGATAAATAAAGCTATTTTTCGTGTCCCCAATAAGTTTTGCGGCTTGACGTCCACTATGTGAAAATTGAGTTGTGAAGGTTGCATTAGAGTTCTCCCAAGGAGGAAATGTATTGTTTTCAAATCCACCGTTTAAGATTTTGTTGCTGCTTGTCAATATAATACCTCCTTTCAAAATGCTTCACTAATTCATTTTATTACTATGATTAAGCTGTCCTATAATATATGTACTAAATATAGGTTTAGTTTGTGTGTAATTACTATGATATTTAACCGAT
This sequence comes from Margalitia sp. FSL K6-0131, assembly GCF_038008735.1. Lineage (NCBI taxonomy): Bacteria > Bacillati > Bacillota > Bacilli > Caryophanales > Bacillaceae > Heyndrickxia > Margalitia sp. FSL K6-0131. The sequence continues at coordinate 3,677,734 of NZ_JBBOZS010000001.1, read as the reverse complement.
TTGTAGTAAAAAGACAGGAGCTTCCATGTTTATTCATAAATGTAGAGTTCAATTGAAGAAATTAAAGAAAGCCCTGCTACTATGCAGAGCTTTTCATTTCATCTTTGTGATTTTCGATAGCCGGCCTTTTGTGCATCCGATTCTGAACAAAACCACACAATATGTTTCATGTTGAGATTATAGTATTCTCCGCCAGGAACATGATAGATTTTACTGTTTGCATTTCCTTTAATCTTTCCTTTACAGCTTGTATTGTTCTCTTTCCCATCGGATGAAGTATTTTTAGATGTATTATTAGAAGAATATTGAACACCAGTACTTGTATGTTTTGATACAGTATTTGAAGAACTTTTGGATGATTTGCTAATATCATATCCTCTGTCTGTTACATAGCCTGGAATAGACCAAATACCTAACTTGTGCGACTTCGCATAATTCTCATCTTCTTTTAAGTCACTTAAATGCTTTGTATTAGGTTCGTAAATATATGCAACACGCGCAAGCCCTTTTTTTACAACCTCCTCATTGTACATTTTTCCGTTTGGCAAATAAATATAAGCTAGCAATCTCCCATATTTGTCACGTTCGTGTCCTTTCACTCCTTCTTCTACCATGACTTTCGTGCCCACAGCTAGTTCCTTTTCAGCATAATTACTAGCTTCTGGTCCATATGGTTGTACAGGTGTTCCGGGCTTATGCGTTTCAGGAGTGTCTATAAGCAGTAGTCGTATATCTTCCTCTTTGCCATTAATGCTTACATGAACTGTATCACCATCTACATTTTTAACAACTGTTCCAGAGACTAGACCTTTAGGCAAAGCTGTTTGATTTGTGTGGTTCTCTGTTTGTTGGGAACATGCTCCTAACAATCCGAAAATAAATAGAAGTAAGAAGCCTATTTTTTTAATGTTGTTTTTCTTTGTTGACACCTTTTTCAAACTCCTTAATTAATATGCATTTTAATATCTATGATTAATTTATATATAAAACTGCAATTTTACAAGAGAACGACTTAAAAAGGTTAACGGTTGTATCGAGTATTTTTATTTGTTAATATATTCATATAAAATAATATTTTGGTTATAAAAAAGGTGGAGTCTGTCAAAACAGGCTTCCTTTTTTTATGTACTTCCATTATTTTCAATATCTATTGGAAATAATATATAGAATACATAAATAGCATAAAAGGGATGATCATGCTTGACAAATGAAGCGATAATAGCAATTGCCATTTTTTTACTGACTTACGGACTTATTATTTCAGAAAAAATTCATCGAACGATTATCGCAATGATTGGCGGTTCCCTAATGATTATTTTTGGAATTGTAACGCAGGAAACCGCCATTCATCATATTGATTTTAATACTTTAGGACTACTGATCGGTATGATGATCATGGTTTCGATTACTGGTGAAACGGGTGTATTTAAGTATGTTGCAATATGGTCTGCAAAAAAAGTAAAAGGAAGACCAATCGCGATATTACTTGTTCTATCTCTTATTACTGGTATTGGATCTGCTTTTTTGGACAATGTCACAACAGTTTTGCTGATGGTGCCTGTCACCTTTAGTATCACGCGCCAATTAAACATATCACCGATTCCGTTTCTTATTTCGGAAATATTGATGTCCAATATTGGCGGGACCGCAACGATGATTGGAGATCCGCCAAATATAATGATTGGGAGTGCTGTCCCTTCCTTAACGTTCATGAAATTTATTACAAATTTAACTCCGATTATTCTAATTATTATGGTAGTAACCATTCTTTTACTAATGATGATTTATAGAAAAGACTTTAAAACATCTAACGAAATTCGAAAAAGAATCATGAGCCTGAATGAAAAGGATGAGATTACAGATAAAAAGCTTATGATTAAATCTCTTACCATCATGGGATTAACGATTCTTGGCTTCTTTTTACATGAATTTATAAAAGTAGATACCGCAACCGTTGCATTAGCGGGCGCATTTATCCTATTGCTCTTATCCGGTGAGAGTTATTTAGAAAGTGCCCTTGGAAAAGTGGAATGGACAACTATTTTCTTCTTTGTGGGTTTATTTGTTCTCGTTTCAGGATTAGTAGAAACTGGGGTAATTGCAAAAATTGCGTCCTATGCAATCGAGTTAACGGGAGGCCATGTTACATCAAGTTCTTTTTTAATTCTTTGGCTTAGTGCTGTAGCCTCCGCTTTTATTGATAATATCCCATTTGTGGCAACGATGATTCCGTTAATTCAGCAAATGGGACATTTAGGGATTCATGATCTGGAGCCTTTGTGGTGGTCTTTATCACTTGGAGCCTGTCTTGGAGGAAATGGGACGTTAATTGGAGCAAGCGCTAATTTAGTTGTGGCAGGGCTAGCTGGAAAAGAAGGATATAAGATTACTTTCGTAAAATATTTATTAATCGGATTTCCGCTTATGTTGATTTCAATATTGATTTCGATGGCGTACATCTATCTGAGATACTTATTATAAAGAGGAGGGAAAGAAATGGGGAAAATCAAATATGAAATGAATGAAAATGTTGTGATCATAAATGAAACGAAACGAGAAGATGGAATAGAAATTATGTTTAAACCAAAAAATGATGAGACATTTAAAAGACTTCATGAAGTTCGCAATTTCTTTGAAAGGGATAAGGTATATACAGATGTTTTGTTTTATACCTTTGAAGATAACCAGGTTCAAATTATTGTCCGGGATGATTCATATGCTGTGTTACTGGCAGCTCTATTTCGATGGCAACTTGTAAAGAAATTAGAATGGGTAGACTAAAAAAGACTCGAGCCCGAGTCTTTTTTATTTATCATTCCATTCGAATCCATCTTTTAAAATAACCTTGACTGTATAGTTCTTTTAATAAGATTGTTAGGATTGGCGTTAAGAGCATTCCCCAAAATCCAAATAAACCGAGAAAGATTACCATTAATGAAAGCATAATAAAGGCTGAAACCCCTAATGACTCTCCGACAATCTTTGGCTCCAATAACTGTCTTACAAGGAATACAATACCGTATACAATTAGCAGTTTAATTGCTAATGCTGTGTTTCCGACTATAAACAAATAAATGATCCACGGAACAAATATAGTGGCAACACCTAAAAGTGGAAGTATATCAAATACCGCAGACAATATCGAGATAATAAATGCATTGTTAACACGGAATATTAGCAATGAGATAAAGATAATCACGAACGTAATCGTCATTAATTTTAATTGAGCTGTTATATATTTAGTAATCCCGCTTATAACATTAATCCGTAAAAAATCCCAGCCCTCTTTCATCCAGTTAGGTGCTATTTCATTGAATTTCGCTCTTACTTTTTCAGCGTCTTTTCCTAAGAAGTAAGCTAAAATAATCCCAAGAAGCAAATTCCCGATAAATACTATGCTTGTATTGACTGTTCCAACAAGGGTCCATAAAAATTTGGAAAAATAAACCATAAATTTCTGTCCTATGGAACCAATTTTTTCATTGACCTTTTCTGGTATTCCATATGGAAGGTCGGTATATTGACGCCGAAGATGGTGAAATTCTACTCCAAAATTACTTTTTAATGTGTCAATATAATGAGGCATTTTCGCTATTAAATTATGAACCTGATTGACTGCAATCATTCCTCCGAAAAAAATGACAGCAAGTGCAGCGATTAAATATATGACTAGCGAAATGGCTATTGCGGCGCCTCGCTTTATTTTTATGGCAACAAGTAATTTCACCATTGGTTTGATAAGCATATAAATAATGGCTCCAAACACGATTGGAGTCGCAATTCCGAATATCCAATTGGCAAATTTAAAAGAAAGCCAAATCACTGCAATTAATATCACGATATCAATTATCGTTTTATAATGTCTTTTGATAAAAGACCACACTATCTCACCCATGCAACTTCCCCTTCTTAAGAGATAAGAAAGTATAAGTTTTCTATCTCAAAAATTATTTAAATAAGTTAAGTCTTTGGCTAGCGTAAACAGCTATCAGTAAGCGGATTTCCCTCTCTCCTCCCTGTGGGTAAGGGCATCAGGTAAAATTCGTTTCAAATTTCACGTATCCATACGCCGATGAGCAAGCCGCTTGCGCAGTTCTTAATATGTATAGTATAACAAGAATCTACCAATTTTCCATTACTTGTTTTCATCAAAGAGAATTTACGATAGCAAAGGGAAAACCCATTGTGCAACAATGGGTTTAGTAATCTTTTCATTTGTAATACCGTATGTAATTAAAATTCGATGTTGGTACAACCTTTTGAATATTGCCTTCTTTATCCTTATAAACTTCAAATTCCTGATAGGTTTCGACTGTATACCCATCTACTTCTTCTGTGCCTACCAATCTTTCCTCTAATGTTGGGGAAGTGATACTAGAAGTTTTTGTATCAGAAATTGCTGGGATATCCATTGTGATTTGGTCAAGATCACGATTAGAAATTGTATTTAAATAGGCAACTAAAATTAAGCAAAAAAGAATAATAAAAAATGCGGTTTTCTTGGATTTTAATATTGCATTCAATGTTAATCACCTCTTATCTTTTTTTATGCTTGTCTATAACATAATATGCCACTTTAAATGAAGAAATCGGGTTCAACATTCTGAAAAAACTATTATCTTAAACATTATTTATTTCTCTACTATAATAAATTAAAGCATTTTTACAGAATAAGAGGGGAATAATAATGCGCAATATTTTTACCATTATTATTGGGTCATTAATCGTAGCTGTTGCCTATAATTTTTTTCTCATTCCACATCATATTTTAAGCAGCGGTTTGAGTGGAATTGCGATTATGCTTGGGTTTATCACACCGATTAATACGGGGATTTTCAATTTTCTTTTAAATTTTCCGCTTTTAGTTTTAGGATTTATAAAACTTGGAAAACGATTTATTTTTTATACTATTTTATCCGTAGTTGTCCTATCAGTAGGGTTATATGTAATCCCTGTTGTACAAATAACAACGGAGCCGTTATTGGCTTCCTTAACAGGCGGGGTATTAACTGGTGTAGGAATTGGAATTATTTTCAGGTCTTCAGGTTCTTCCGGTGGATTCGACATCATTGCAATGCTGCTAACAAAGAAAAAGGACTTTCCACTAGGGGCACTTATTTCGGCAATGAATGGAATTATTGTTTTAATTTCAGGATTTATTTTTACATGGGATGCTGCCCTTAATACGTTGGTGGCAATTTATGCTACTGGTAAGGTAATTGATACGATTCATACAAATCATATTAAATTAACTTTAACAATTGTGACGAAAAAAGGCGAGGAAATGAAAGAAAAGCTCTTAGCAAATTTATATCGTGGTGTAACGATTATGAATGGTGAAGGTGCATATTCAGGGGAAGACCGTAAAATTCTAATGACCGTTATTACACGGTACCAATTAACGGATGTTAAAAAATTGATTAATGAAACAGACCGAGATGCATTTGTAAATATAACAGAAACAACTGAGGTTATGGGATTGTTTCACAGAGGATAATTTTAGAACATTTTAGTAAAATAGATATAGTATATGATAAAATAGGAACTATAAATAACGTCCACACGAAGTATGTGGGCGTTATTATTGAATCTACATATAAATTGAAGGAGAAGAGCAATGGAAAAGGTACTTATTTTCGGACACAAAAATCCTGACACGGATACAATTTGTTCTGCAATTGCATATGCGGAATTAAAAACAAAGCTAGGCATGGATGTGGAACCGGTAAGACTTGGAGAAATGAACGGTGAAACAAAGTATGCTTTAGATTATTTTAAGGTTGAGGCACCTCGTTTGGTTGAAAAAGTTGCAAATGAAGTGAAAAACGTTATTTTGGTAGACCATAATGAACGACAACAAAGTGCAGATGACATTAATGAAGTACGCGTTCTTGAAGTTATTGATCATCATCGTATTGCAAACTTTGAAACAAGTGATCCATTATACTATCGTGCTGAGCCAGTTGGCTGTACAGCAACAATTCTAAATAAATTATATAAAGAAAATGGAGTTCAAATTCGAAAAGAAATTGCTGGTTTAATGCTTTCAGCAATCATTTCTGACTCGTTATTATTTAAATCTCCTACCTGCACAAGTGAAGATGTGGCAGCTGCGAAGGAATTAGCTTCTATCGCAGGTGTAGATGCAGATACCTACGGATTAGCGATGCTAAAAGCAGGGGCAGATTTAAGTGATAAAACAATTAATCAGCTTATTTCGTTGGATGCAAAGGAATTTCAAATGGGTGAATACAAAGTCGAAATCGCCCAAGTAAATGCCGTAGATATTAACGATGTTTTCTCCCGTCAAGAAGAAGTGGAGAGTGCGCTATCTAAAGTAATTGGAGATAAGCAGTTAGATTTATTCTTATTTGTTGTAACAGATATTTTAACAAACGATTCCACAGCTATCGCGCTTGGACGAGGCGCAAAGGCAGTGGAGAAAGCTTACAATGTTGAGCTTCAAAACAACACGGCCTTATTAAAAGGTGTTGTTTCCCGCAAAAAGCAAATCGTTCCAGTATTAACAGAAGCATTTAAGTCGATTCAACTTTAATAGATAAAACTTAAAAGGGCAGTGCTACACTAAGTAGTATTGCTCTTTTTGTTTTGCAACAAATAATAAAATAGATATTTATTTAATTATATTTGATTGTTTTTGATTGAAAATGATTAAATTTGATTGTTTTTTATCGATTATGGATGTAGAATAAAAAAGGTAATCAAAAATGTATGCGTTATCAATGATAAGAGGGTGAACCATTTTGTTAACGGCAGAAAGACACCGTATCATACTTGAAATGTTAAAGAAAAAGGATATTGTAAGCTTGCAAGAGCTGGTGAAGGAGACCAATACCTCAGAATCGACCATTCGAAGAGATCTAATAGAACTTGAAAAGAAAAATGCACTTAAAAGGGTACACGGAGGGGCAGCGCGTCTTCAAGGAAAGTTAGAAGAACCGGATATTCTTGAAAAATCAGCCAAAAACCTTCATGCAAAGGACAATATTGCTAAATTTGCTGCTTCTTTGGTGGAGCAGGGTGATTGTATCTATATAGATGCTGGTACTACAACTCTACAAATGATTCCATACTTACCTAATGAAAGTAATATTGTTGTTGTTACGAACGGATTAACGAATATACAGCCGCTCCTAAGCAAAGGAATCAAAACCTTTTTAATTGGTGGATCTATCAAGCCAAAGACTGGCGCTATGATTGGCAGGGGAGCTTTAAAAGGGATAGAAAATTATCGATTTGATAAATGCTTTCTAGGAGTAAATGGAGTTCACTCTTCCTTTGGATTTACGACACCCGATCCAGAAGAAGCATTTATCAAACAAAAAGCACTGCAGCTTTCCAGGGAAGCATTTGTATTGGCGGACCGTTCAAAGTTTGGAGAAATTGCCTTTTCTGAAATTGCACCACTTTCAGAAGCAAGCATTATTACTGATGATTTAGATTTAGAAATGCATGAATTATATAAACAAAAAACTACCATAAAGGTCGTGACATCATGATTTACACCATCACCTTAAATCCTTCCTTGGATTATCATGTTGAAGTTGATCATTTTGAATCTGGAAGGTTAAATCGAACTAAATATGACTATAAGGTTCCAGGAGGTAAGGGAATCAATGTTTCCCGTGTGTTAAAAAGACTAGGAGTCGAATCGAAGGCGCTTGGTTTCATCGGAGGTTTCACAGGGGCTTATATAAAAGAATTTTTAAAAAAAGAACAAATTTCAATGGATTTTGTCGAGGTAGATCAAGATACAAGAATTAATATTAAGCTAAAGTCCGAAGAAGAAACTGAAATTAACGGGACAGGTCCTAATATTACAAAAGAACAATTGGAGCAATTGTTTGCCATGATTCAAACCTTTACTTCGAAAGATATTGTTGTTTTTTCAGGAAGTATTCCGAGTTCGTTACCATCGACAATCTATGTGGATTTAATTAAAAAATGTAAGGCCTCAGGGGCTCGTTTTGTCGCAGATGTTTCTGGAACGGCACTTGAGAGTGTCTTAGGGGAAAAGCCTTTTCTCATTAAGCCGAATCATCACGAGTTAGGTGAATTATTTCAAACTGAAATTCGCACACTTCAGGGAGCATTTACCTATGGTAAAAAGTTAGTGGAAAAAGGCGTAGAGAATATCATCGTATCGATGGCTGAACAGGGAGCACTTTTTATAAATAAAGACTTAGCTATTCAGGCAAATGCACCAAGCGGTGAGTTGAAAAACTCGATAGGTGCCGGTGACTCCTTAGTTGCAGGATTTCTTAGTGCATATTCGAGCGGCAAATCCATAGAAGAGTCCTTCAAAATTGGTGTTGCATCTGGAAGTGCAACTGCCTTTTCGTCTGGGCTTTGCTCCAAGGAAGAGGTTATGAATCTATTAGATCAAGTAAACTTGCAGACAATGGAAGGGTGAGGTGAACTTGCATGAAAATAACAGAATTACTAACATCCGCTACGATAAAGTTAGATGTCTTGTCCACAACCAAGAATGAAATCATACATGAATTAGTAACAGTTTTAGATGATGCGCAGAAATTAAACAATAAAGAGGAATATGAAAAAGCAGTCCTTGCACGTGAAGAGCAAAGTACAACGGGAGTTGGAGAAGGAATCGCGATTCCACATGCGAAAACTGCAGCGGTCAAAATTCCCGCGATTGCTTTCGGACGTTCAAAAGCAGGGATTGATTATCAGTCGTTTGATGGACAAGACAGCCATTTGTTCTTCATGATTGCTGCAAGTGAAGGAGCAAATAACACTCATTTAGAGGCATTATCAAAACTATCAACATTATTAATGAGAAGCGAAATTCGTGAACAATTAATGGCTGCTGAAACTGCAGAAGATATTTTACAAGTTTTTAATAATAGTGAAGAGGAAGAGTCAGAAGAATCTACTGTATCTTTAAATGAAAAAGGTTTAGTCCTAGCTGTAACAGCCTGTCCAACTGGAATTGCTCACACATATATGGCTGCAGATTCTTTAAAGGAAAAAGCAAAAGAATTAGGAATTCCTTTTAAAGTAGAAACAAACGGTTCCGGTGGAGCGAAAAATATTTTAACATCTGAAGAAATTGAAAAAGCAGCAGCGATTATAGTAGCAGCGGATAAACAGGTGGAAATGGAACGTTTTAACGGTAAGCATGTCATAGAAGTTCCAGTTGCAGATGGAATTCGCAGACCTATAGAGCTGCTTGAACAAGCTGTAAAGCAAGATGCTCCTATTTATAGAAGTACAGGTGGTGACAAGTCAAGCGAGTCATCACAAAAGGGAAAAGGCAGAAATGGTTTTTATAAACATTTAATGAATGGTGTTTCCAACATGCTGCCATTCGTCGTTGGTGGAGGTATTTTAATTGCCATCTCCTTTATGTTTGGGATCCATTCTGCAGATCCGCATGATCCTAGCTATAATAAGTTTGCGGAAGCCTTAAATACAATCGGCGGCGGAAATGCTTTTGGATTAATGATTCCTGTTTTAGCTGGTTTTATCGCAATGAGTATTGCAGATAGACCAGGACTTGCACCGGGTATGGTAGGCGGATTTATGGCTGCACAAGGCGGAGCGGGGTTCCTTGGCGGTTTAATCGCCGGATTTTTAGCTGGTTATGTTGTAGTTTTATTGAAAAAAGTGTTTAATAAATTACCACAATCCCTTGAAGGAATAAAACCGGTATTGCTTTATCCGTTATTTGGTATACTTATCACTGGTTTGATTATGTTTTTTGTCATTAACAAGCCTTGTAGTATTTTTAATCAGTATTTATCACATGTATTAAATAGTTTAGGAACTGGAAATCTTATGCTTTTGGGTATCATACTTGGAGGTATGATGGCGATTGATATGGGAGGACCGCTTAATAAAGCAGCATTTACATTTGGAATTGCCATGATTGACGCTGGACAATATGCTCCACACGCAGCGGTAATGGCTGGGGGAATGGTTCCTCCACTTGGAATGGCTCTTGCCACAACGATATTTAGAAATAAATTTACAAAGAGTGAAAAAGATGCAGGTATTACCTGTTATATAATGGGTGCAACTTTTATTACGGAAGGGGCAATCCCATTCGCGGCTGCAGACCCGGCACGTGTCATCCCCTCAGCTGTAGTTGGCTCTGCAGTGGCTGGTGGATTAACAATGCTTTTCCATATCGGCTTGCGGGCACCACATGGAGGAATTTTTGTCATTCAGTTAGTTGATGGAAATCCATTATTGTATGCGTTAGCAATTATTATCGGAGCTTTCGTTACAGCAATCTTGGTCGGATTATTAAAGAAAAAAGTAGTGGAATAAATTTATCCAGCAAAATTAAGGTGTTATCAAGAGTTAGGTAAAAGGTCACAGTATTCGGTCTGTGGCTTTTTTATTTGAAGTAGATAGGACTAAAGTGCTGATTCGCAAGATTTAGCACCGGTTTGACGAGATTACGAACAAAATAGAAGAGATTAAGCATGTACTCTAACAATCCCTATTTATATAGAAGAAACCTGTAAATTATTTTAGTTTTCAGAAGACAAATTAATTAATTATTCCATATAAATGTTAAATTTATTTGAATATTCTACATTTCTTTTGTAAAGATTTCGTAAATTTTTGTCGAAACATATTCCCATCTGATAAAAATCATTTAAAATGATGAAGGTGATATTTTTAATAGATGCTGTTTTTATACAAATGGCTTCTTTTCGCTTTTTGTGTAAAATGTTATAACAGTAAACTGTCTGGGCATCTTATCTTAATAATTTCATCAATTCTTATGGGGAAGACAAGAGCCATCACTAGAATTCAATTTTTGGAGGAATATCAATGCCAATCATCGAAAAAAAAGACAAATTTTCACTGATGCTAAGTAATATAACTGCCAATCTAGAAGATAGTGCAAAGTTTTTAACTGAATTTACCATTGAGAGTGCTGACGATTTAAAAGCTCTTACCACAACGATGAAACATTACGAGTCAAAAGGAGATACCCTTATTCACGATATTATTGTAGAGCTTCATAAAGCTTTTATTACTCCAATTGACCGAGAAGATATTCTTCAGCTTGCTATGCGTTTGGACGATGTTTTAGATGGGCTGGATCATACCGCATCATTGATGGAATTGTATTCGATTACTCAGCCTACAGTATATATGAAGGAGTTTGTTAACGAATTATATGGAAGCTGCCAAGAAATCTCGAAATCTATTCAACTATTATCAAAGAAAAAGCTGCTTGATATTCATTCCCATGCTGTCAAAATTAAAGATTATGAGTCAAAATGTGATGATATATTGAGGGCTTCTGTAAAAGAGTTATTTCAAAATGAGAAGAATCCAATTACGATCATTCAATATAAAGAAATCTATGAAAATCTTGAATTAATTTCCGACTATTGTCAGGATGTTGCCAATATACTTGAAACCATTATCATGAAAAATGCTTAAGGGGAAAAGCGCGAATGAATTCAATCCTAATATTGACTACACTTATTGTAATAGGTGCACTTGTATTTGATTTTATCAATGGGTTTCACGATACTGCCAACACCATTGCAACCTCTGTTTCAACGAAGGCGCTGAAACCAAGACAAGCTATAGTACTTGCGGCAGTGATGAACTTTGTTGGGGCACTTACTTTTACGGGAGTTGCAAAAACAATTACAAGTGATATCGTTGATCCATTTCAGCTTCCTAATGGTGGGGCAGTTATTCTTGCTGCATTATTTTCCGCGATTATTTGGAATTTAATTACTTGGTATTATGGGATACCGAGCAGTTCTTCCCATGCTATTATCGGATCAATTGCTGGTGCTTCCATTGCTGCTGCGGGATTTGGCTCGATTAAATACCATGGCTTTTTAAAGATAATTGAAGGCCTGATTATTTCTCCGATTATCGCATTTGTAATAGGTTTTATTATTTATACGATATTTAAGTTGACTTTAAAAAATCGTAATCTTGCAAAAACCAATAAACAATTTCGTTGGATACAAATAGCAACTGCAGCCATTCAATCTTATTCCCATGGTACAAATGATGCCCAAAAATCTATGGGAATTATAACGATGGCATTGATTGCAAATCATTATGTAACATCGACTGATATCCCTTTCTGGGTACAATTCTCCTGTGCTGCGGCAATGGGATTAGGTACATCCATCGGAGGATGGAAGATTATCAAAACAGTTGGCGGAAAAATTATGAAGATTCGTCCGGTTAACGGAGTGGCTGCTGATTTATCATCTGCATTAATTATTTTTGGTGCTACTTATATTCATTTACCAGTTAGTTCAACCCATGTTATTTCATCATCTATCCTTGGCGTAGGCTCTGCCCATCGTATAAAGGGAGTTAAATGGGGAACCGCACAACGAATTTTGATGACATGGGTCATCACACTGCCTATCTCAGCAGTACTAGCCGGCTGCTTTTACGGCATTATCCAATTATTTTTCTGAAACGGAAGGCCAGGCCCTTTTTAAATAAAATACATTTAAAATTAGGCATTCTTTCCTAGTAGCCAATTTAAGAAAAAAATAAGGATAAGGGAACCTGTCCCTGAAACCGGCTAAAAGTATTTGATTCAAAAAATCAAATACTTTTTTTTGCATTAGCTAATAGTATAATAGATATATTATATTGTATTGGTTTGTGAGGAGTTTTTTATGAAATTAATTATTGCCGAAAAACCTGATCAAGGCTTGAAGCTTGCGTCTCCGTTTTCTTATACCAAAAAAGATGGTTATGTGGAAATTTCCCCTAACCAGTGGTTTCCGAATGGAGCGTTGTTAACTTGGGCTATTGGTCACCTTTGTGAATTAGTTCCACCTGAAGAGTATGATCCAAAATGGAAGAAGTGGTCCCTCGAAACATTGCCTATCATCCCAAATCATTTCCAACATCGAGTAACAAAATCAAAATGGAAACAATTTAACATTATTAAAGGATTTGTGAATCGCAAGGACATTGATGAAATCATTATTGCTGGTGATGCTGAGCGGGAAGGGGAAGCGATAGTTCGAATCATCTTGGAAAAATGTAATAATCAAAAGAAAATGAAGCGTCTCTGGATTTCATCCTTAACTCCTAAATCGGTGATTCACGGATTTGAAAATCTATTAGAAGAATCAGAAACCAGAAGCATTTATTATGAGGCGCTTAGCAGAGCCTGCGCTGACTGGTTAGTAGGCATGAATGCGTCAAGAGCATATACGCTGCTTTTGCAAAAAAAAGGAATATCCGATGTTTTTTCAACAGGTAGAGTCCAAACTCCCACACTTGCATTAATCGTGAAAAGGGAAAAGGAAATAGAAAACTTTAAATCGGAGCCATTTTGGGAAGTTCTAGCTACTTTTCATATGGATGGAAAAAATTATAGTGGAAAATGGCACAAAGATGGGGAAACACGTTTACAAGATGAGTCTATGGCAAAGAAAATTGCTGAGTTTTGCAAGGGAAAGGAAGCAATCATTTCATCCATTGAAAAGGAAAGAAAGGAATTTCAACCGCCGTTATTCTTTAATTTATCTGCTTTGCAAGCAACGGCAAACAAGCTGTATAAATTTTCTCCCAAACATACCCTTGATATTGCTCAAAAATTATATGTAAAAGGGATTATTTCTTATCCTCGGAGTGATTCAAGCTTTGTTACAAAAGAAGAAGCAGCGAGTTTTCCGGAAATACTTCAAAAGCTTAGTAAGCTTGAACGATATAAAGATTATTTTCCACTGCCAAAAACATCGATAATAAATAATTCTCGATATGTGAATGCAAAAAAGGTTACCGATCACTACGCTATAATTCCTACCGAACAGGTGGTAAATCCAACCAAAATGTCAGCGGATGAAGAAAAAATTTATTCGCTCATTGTAGAACGGCTTATTGTAGCTCATTATGAAAAAGCTATCTTCGATTATACGACAATTCACACATTGGTAGAAAATAGGGCAACCTTTATTTCTAAAGGAAAAGAACAGATTCAAGAAGGCTGGAGAGCAGTAATCTATAAAAATAATTCGGAACAAAAGAACGAAAATCAAGAGGATGATCAGGATTTACCTTCTTTGCAAGAAGGAGAGAAAGGCATAGTCAAAGCTATAAAAGTAAAAGGCGGAAAAACACAGCCACCGAAAAGATATACAGAAGGACAATTAATTACTCTAATGAAGACAGCCGGTAAGCATCTGGAAGATGAAGAGCTTATAAAAGTACTTAATAAAACGGAAGGATTAGGTACGGAAGCAACCCGTGCAGGAATCATTGGTGTATTAAAAGACAGAAAGTATATAGAGGTAAAGAAGAACCAAGTATTTGCAACAAATAAAGGTACTTTATTGATTGAATCAGTAGGGGATAGTTTACTAGCTTCGCCTGAAATGACAGCAAAATGGGAACAAAGACTGCATGAAATCGGCGAAGGAAAAGCTTCTCCAAATATTTTTATGGAACAGGCAAAGAAACTATCAATTAAATTAATCAATGATGCTAGAGAAAATAGCGGAGAATGGGACTTCCAGCATTTCGATTTGACGGAATTCCAAAAAAATAAAACTTCTAAAAACGGCAAAAAGCTCGGAACAAAATTAGGAAAATGCAGAAAATGTGATGGTGACGTCGTTGATAAAGGAAAGATTTTTGGATGTTCCAATTACAATACTTCCAAATGTGATTTTGCGATATCCAAAAAAATATTAGGCAGATCCATTTCCCAAACAAATATAAAAAAACTGCTCACCGAAGGAAGTACTGATTTCATTAAAGGTTTTAAAAAGGATGGGAAGGAATTTACCGCAAAATTAGAATGGAAAGATAATAAAATCAGCTTTTTATATAAATAAAGGGCCCTTTTCTTAAACTTTGTATAAAATCCAAAAGCCGATTTTAACCTGTTGCTTTTGTATACGAAATTCAAGTTAACAACCATTATCAGGTTAAACATGAACAAACTTTGTAAGAAAAGTTCCCCGACACCAAGATTACTTAAGATATATAAACATTGACGAAAAGCAAAACCTATTGCAAGGTTAAGTAAATTAGCCTGATTTACTTTTATTCTTATTACCCATTAGTTTTTTTATCAAGCCGAGCATTACAAATAAAACGTATATACCAATAGAAGTTCCAAATCCGATATACGAAATAATTAACTTGTTATGTATAAAGAATTCATTAAAGGTGTTGGAAATATTAAATATGAAATGTTTCAATTCATTCATCCCTTCTGAATCATTATTCTTTGCCAAATTAGGAATATTATTCATTACCCGGGGAGAATAAATGATTTGATAGGTTTTTCCAATTGAAAGGTTAAAAGCCGGTTAAAATAGGATAGAGTTTAAAAAAAATGAAATAGGAAGCATCAAAAATGCTTCCTATTAAAGGTAAGGAGTTAAAACCAGGGGAGATTTTAATACATTCCGCCACCAACATAAGAAGTACCAACAATGATTAGGAGAATGAACAATACTACAATTAACGCAAAACCTGCGCCCATTCCACTTCCGCCATAAGACATACCCTTCACCTCCTTACAACTTTAATATACTGTATGAGAATAATGTCAAATGTGAGTGGACAAATACTACAGTGCTTTGAAAATATGTAAATAACATAGGAGATATTGTTTCAGAAACAGCACATTTTTGGTCAAAATATCAATACTTTATGAAAATACCTCATTTTTCTATTGCCGAATATTCCTTTCCGGATTAAAATGATAAGGTTAAAAAGTTTCGTAGAGATATCCCAGTTGCAGGACTTTGTCGAAATACAAAAGATTTTCTTTTGGTTTTTTCTTTGTTTATTAATTGAAAAAAAAATGTAACATGTTTATAGTATTTATATGCCATAATTAATTCTGTAATTTTCTGTAATAGCAGGAAACACAGTCTGGTTTACACTAAAATTGTTCGGATGATTAGTGTAATTACCTTAGATTTGTAATAAAAGAGGTGCAAAAATGAAAAACTTGCTATTGAAATGCCAAAGTGTATTGAACAAACATCTTGGTTTTTTCTTTTTAGCCGTTATATTATTCTGGTTAAAAACCTATTTGGGGTATGTTAATGAATTTCATTTAGGAATTAGTAATTCACTGCAAAAGTTTCTATTATTTATTAATCCTATTAGTTCAGCGGTGTTCTTTTTAGGACTTGCGTTATTGGCTAAGGGAAGAAGAGCATATATTTGGATCATAATTATTAACTTCTTATTGTCGTTTTTATTGTATGCAAATATTGTCTACTACAGATTTTTTAGCGACTTCATTACAATCCCAACGCTTACTCAAACAAAAAACTTTGGAGACATGGGTGGTAGTGTACTTGCTTTATTGAAGCCGCATGATCCGATTTATTTCTTAGACACCATTATCCTTATTGTTTTGGTAGCTTTTAAGTTAGTGAAGCCTGAGCCTATCCGTTTAGGTCGCAGAAAAGTATTATCTGTTTTTGCAGTTGCTATTCTGGCTTTTTGTGTGAATTTAGGTCTTGCAGAAAAAGATCGTCCAGAATTACTTTCTAGAACATTTGACCGTAATTATTTGGTGAAATACCTGGGGACTTACAATTTTACGATATACGATGCTATTCAAAACACAAAAACGTCTGCACAAAAAGCATTTGCAGATAGCAGTGATATGACAGAAGTACGAAATTACGTGAAAGCGGAATATGCTGAACCTAATCCGAAGTTATTCGGAAAAGGAAAAGGCATGAATGTTATTTACATTCACCTAGAGTCTTTCCAAAACTTTTTAATTAACTACAAGTTAAATGGGGAAGAAGTTACTCCATTCATCAATTCTTTTACAAAAGATAAAAATACCTTTTATTTTGATAACTTCTTCCATCAGACAGGACAAGGTAAGACATCTGATGCAGAGTTTATGTTAGAAAACTCCTTGTTTGGTCTTCCGCAAGGATCTGTTCTTACAACAAAGGCATTAAATACGTTCCAAGCAATGCCTGCAATTATGGATCAAAGAGGATATACAACAGCTGTGTTCCACGGAAATTATAAAACTTTCTGGAACCGTGATGAGGCATATAAATCATTTGGTTTCGATAAATTCTTTGATGCAAGTTACTATGATATGAATGATAATGATGTATTAAATTATGGTTTAAAAGATAAGCCATTCTTTAAGGAATCAATACCATTGCTAGAAACGTTGAAACAACCATTTTATGCTAAGTTTATTACTTTATCAAATCACTTTCCATATCCTATAGCTAGTGATGAAGCAAGCATTGGTCCAGATAATACTGGTGATCCTTCGGTGGATAGATATTTCCAAACAGCTAGATATTTGGATGAGGCAGTAAAGGGATTTGTTGATTATTTGAAGCAATCAGGATTATATAATAATTCAATCATTATTATGTACGGTGACCATTATGGAATCTCAGAAAACCATAATAAAGCAATGTCACAAGTAATGGGCAAGAAAGTGGATACATTCGAAAATGCTCAGTTACAACGAGTTCCATTGATCATTCATGTGCCAGGAGTAAAAGGTGGAGTAATGCATCAATATGGTGGAGAAATTGATGTTTTACCAACATTAGAACATTTATTAGGAATTGATACAAAAGACTATATCCAATTTGGAACTGATCTATTTTCTAAGGAGCATTCACAGGTTGTTCCTTTCCGTAATGGAAGTTTTGTAACACCAACTGTTACTTCGATTAATGGAAAGTACTACGATACAAAAACAGGTGAACGAATTGAGAAAAATAATGAGATCAGAAAAGATGAACAAATGGTTCAAACAAAACTACAGTTATCAGATAAGGTAGTTTATGGAGATCTTTTACGATTCTATACACCAAAAGGATTTACGCCTGTAGATAGGTCAAAATATAATTATAATCACAAATAATGAGAAATATGGAAGCTCTATAGTAAAAGGCTGATTCCCTACTCAGGGAATCAGCCTTTTTTTATTCTTTTTCCGTATTTCGATTTTCATTCTTATTTATTTCGGGATGTAGTTCTTCAGAGGACTCCATTTGGAATCTTGTTCGTGATGGAGGATAGTAATAGGTTTGTTTTTCATGTATAAATGCTTTTAACAAATATAAGTGATAAAAATATTCAAAAGCAGCGATTGCTAACGAACCAATTAACGAACTATAGTATAGCAGAAGTGTATGATAATTGAGACTGTAGGCATTTAATCCCCAAATTACCGCAAATGCAATTCCTAAGTCAACTGCTGTTGCTACTACATTATTGGACCATGGCAATAAAACTAAATCTCCAATAATATAGGAGATAGTGCCAAGAACCACTGTTATTAATAAAACTCTGCCAAATGACATATTATAACCGAGCCCTAAGATAGCATATAAAAGAACAAGACTAGCAAGACCTTTTATACCAATGGACACTAATCGCTTCATTTTTAAGTAACCCCTTTATAGTGAATATGTGATGAAAACCTATTATTAAGTTTTACTTTTCGTTTTGACAATATACATGTTCATAATTGAAATAAATGGACAAATCAATCCAAGAACATTTTTTTACACGAAATAACCCGGCATAAGTTGCCGGGTTATAACGAGGAAAATATTTTTTTCAGGAGGTTACTGCTAGCTGCTGCCCTAGCAAGTCCATCTTACTCTAAGAAAAACAAAGAAATCATGAAAATAAGATAAAAAATACATTAGAAAATAAGGGTTATCCTTCTTGTTCTGATTTAAAAAGAATGTTATTTTGCCTGCGAGCTTCTTCGGTAATTTCTAGAACCGTATTGCTTAACCTTTTAAGTCGATCGTATTCCTGTATATCGTTTGTTTCCATTATATTTATAAAGTCATTAATTTCGTAAACCATATCATCTTCTACTTGTTCTGTAGAAAAGGTTGTAGAGGTTTTAGAACGATGATCTTTAAATTCAAGATTGGTGATACAGGAAGGCATGTCAAGCAAGATAGTTCCATCTTCTCCGTGAATTTCAGAAGGAAGATAGGAATGAGAAATTTTCGAGCATAAAATGTTACAAGTAAAATCAGTATATTGCAGAATCAAAGTGCCGTTTCCATCAATACCATTTCTTAACTTAACAGGGAAGTAATGAATTTTGTTTGGTTTTCCGAATAGGGATATCGCCATAAAAAGTGGATAAACGCCTAAATCTACGAGTGCACCTCCAGAAAATTCAAGAGAAAAAACATTTGGTACATCACCATTTAAAAAAGCATCATACCTAGATGAGTACTGCAAATAATTTAAAGAAGCACTACGCAGTTTTCCAACTTTATGTAATTCTTTCGCTAGCAAGTGAAAATTGGGAGTGTGGATGTTGCGAATTGCTTCAAATAAAAAGACATTGTTTTCTTCTGCACATCTATATGCAGCAATATACTCTTTTGTATTTGAAAAAATAGGTTTTTCACAAATAACATGTTTTTTTGCTTCTAAGCATTTGATAGCATGCTGATAATGCAGTGAATTTGGTGAAGCAATATAAATAACGTCAATTTCTTCGTTCGTAAGCATCTCATCAAGATCTGTGTAGAAATTAGCTGCTTGGTGTTTGCGTGCGAATTCCTTTGATTGTTCAAGAGAGCGAGAATAAACAGAATGTAGGTTTAATCTTCCAGATTTTTTTGCTGCCTGTATAAAAGCGGAAGTAATCCAGCTTGTCCCGATTGTTGCTAGGTTCATACCTTATACAACTCCTTCATATAAATAATGAATAAATAATAATTTATATTTTACCTGGAACTTAAAGTTTAGTCACTTGTAAAATAGATTTACCGGGCTCTGACATTCACTTTGGGAGCTTGTACATTCTTTTCCCTTAAAGGTTTTTCTGCGGAAGAGCTCTCCTCATTTTTTTCACTATTTTCCTTTTTTAAATGCTCATATATGGCTCCTTCTCCATAGGTGGCACCAATATTTAATCTCCCTTTTAATTCTTTAATCCCTAATTGACCGAAATTATTATTCAACTCCACTTTATCAACTATAAGCCTTTCGACATTTAACCGTTCGACGACGATAGGCGGTTGAAGTAGTTCCTCTTTTTTTTGTTCTTGAAGCTCTTTAACCAGATTTTCCATTTCTTGATATTTTTCTAATTTATTTTCTAAAAGGATGATTTTTTTCTTAAGTTGCTTTAAAGATGAATCATTTTTAATAAAATAGTGGAATAATTGTTTAAGTGACATGTCATCCCCACACTTTAATTTTTTATTCGATATCGATTGGCTCTGCATTTCTAATAGTCTTTTCAAAAGTAACGATTAGTAATCCATTCATATACTTGGCTTTAATTTTCGATGCATCAATTGATTCTGTCAGCTTTATGGCTCTTTCAAAGGGGCCGTATTTACTTTCTGTTGAAATGGTGTGAGCATTTGGAATAACAGGTCTTACAATTCCTTTTAGAATTACGGTGTCATTTGTAACTGCAAGGTTCAAATCTTCCTTTGCAACCCCCGGCAGTGAAGCAATGATATATAAAAACTGTTCATCCATAAGAATATCAACAAGCGGAAATGTGGTTTTGGGTGCAGCGGATTGTTCCATTGTAAAAGGTGAGGTAGGATGGTTAGGTTGGTTAGTCGTCTGTTGTTGCCCAAACGAATTAGTATAATCTTTATCGAAAATAGAATTCCAAAAATCTCCGCCGCCTTGCATTTGTTGTGCAAATTGTAACCACTGCCTTATTTTATCGACATCCACTACAAAAACACCCCCATTTCTAACAAATTCATCAATTGATTATATTAATATATGCTCCCGGAGGTATTCCAATAGAGTATCAAAGGGAAATTTCATAAATAAGTTCAAACGTTCATATACATACCTTAAAGAGGAGGGATATAATTTTGGCAGCACCTGCTATTAACATTAATATTTTTGTTTTGAAAATTAATTCCTTTGAAAATTGTTCTGCTGTAAATATTGGTCAAAACTTATTAGCGGATTGGCATAATTCGGATAAGAAAAATCAGGGGTTTGGTCAACTTATGGGGGATGATTCTCCAATTGTCGGAACTAGAAGTCTTGTCGATGACAGAGATCAAATTGATTCTGCATCGTCCTTTGAATCAGTGCCTTTTAAAATAAAGAATGACTGACAAATCGTCAGTCATCGCTTGGGTCCACTTCATCCCAGGAGAGAGTGGTAACACTTGTATAATCGCCTGCTTCAATTTCTGCTTCTGTAGCATCACGGTCAAGTTCTTCAGCATCATCCATGCCTGGGGCAATCGATGGTTCTTGACCGTTCCTTTTCTTCTGCATGTATACTAACCTCCTAACCATAATTGATGCTGATAGTTTACCCATTATCCTTCAAATAATAAGGTAAGTAAGATGGTCAAGAGGAAATGAATTAATTTACTTCTTCGATAATTGGTTCCAATCCGATTACCACATTACCTTGGATTGCTCTTGAAATCATACAGCTTTTTTCTGCCTTTTCTGTTAATTGTTTTACTTTTTCTTCTTGTTCACTCAAATCTCCCTTATTTAAAACGACATGTGGGCGATGAATGATCTTTTTGTATGTAATGATACCCTTTTCAACCTCTACAATGCCTTCGGATTCAATGGTTAGACTGCTAACACCTATTTTTCTTCTTTCCAACATTGCAGCTAGCGTAATAATATAACATGTGGCGGCTGCACCTAAAAGCATTTCGTCTGGATTCGTGCCAACACCTGGGCCATCCATTTCAGGAGGAATAGAAATCTTTGTTTTTAAATTTTTTGTTTCTAAATCTCCAACGCTATTTCTTCCTTCTGGCCAATTGATTTTTAAATGAAAATGATGTTCTTCCATGAAAATTCCTCCTTTTATCTTACAAATTATAATAAGAATTGTTTTATCGTATAAAGTATTTCAAAAGATTTATCTATTTCTAGCGCAGGGCAGCCATCGGCAAGCGGATTTCACCGTCTCCTCGTCCTTCGGGTTATCAGGTAAAATTACATTTCAAATTTCACTCATCCGTACACTAGAGCTGCGGCGCCCCTGCTTTTCTAATTATATTATAGAATAAAAACAATTCGTACATATAAGCTTCAGACTGTATTGTTTCCGAATTTTCCAATATAATAATCACATATAGGGAAACCTTCGACTAACGGTTAACCGTTTATGTCGGATAAAAGGAGAGGGATAATGTTGAATACATACGGAAACGCAAGAGAAACAATGCAATTAATAAAAGAACTTGTTTCTATTCCAAGCCCATCTGGGAATACAACCAAGGTTATTGAGTTTTGTGAAAACTTTTTAGGCGAGTATCATGTAAAAATGGCAAGAAACCGTAAAGGCGGACTACTCGTTACCATACCTGGGAAAAATGACAGGAAGCATAGAATGTTAACTGCACATGTTGATACCCTTGGTGCAATGGTAAAGGAAGTAAAAGCAAACGGACGTTTAAAACTCACGATGATTGGCGGGTTCCGTTGGAATTCTGTGGAAGGGGAATATTGTGAAATAGAAACCTCAGCAGGAGATATCTATACAGGTACCATTTTAATGCATCAACAATCTGTCCATGTTTATAAGGATGCAGGAAAAGCAGAAAGAAATGAAGAAAATATTGAAGTTCGAATTGATGAAAAAGTGAAAAATGCCGAGGAAGTACGCGCCTTAGGAATTGAAGAAGGTGATTTTGTTTCCTTTAATCCACGGGTTGAAATAACAGAGAGCGGCTATATAAAGTCAAGACATTTGGATGACAAAGCGAGTACTGCCATTTTACTAAGGTTAATCAAATATATTCAGGAAAATAATGTGGAGCTTCCATACACAACTCATTTCCTTATTTCTAATAATGAAGAGATTGGTTATGGCGGAAACTCCAATATTACTCCGGAAACGGTTGAATATCTAGCTGTTGATATGGGAGCGCTTGGTGATGGCCAAGCATCAGATGAGTATACGGTATCTATATGTGCAAAAGATTCAAGCGGTCCCTATCATTATGGTTTGAGAAAGCATTTAGTAAACTTAGCGAAAGCGAATGATATTGATTACAAGGTTGATATCTATCCTTTTTATGGCTCAGATGCTTCCGCTGCCATTAGGGCGGGTTTTGACATCGTTCATGGCTTAGTTGGCCCTGGAATTGAGTCATCACATGCATTTGAAAGAACACATGAAACTTCCATTGCTAATACGGAAAAATTATTATTTACTTATGTTCAATCTGAAATGGTTATCTAACTTTATCATTTAATAAAAAATATAGGTGTCCCAATTGGAAAATATAGGGGCACCTCTTTCATAGATAAGAAAATGATAAAATGTAACAATGAGGATAGCTATTCTATAAAAAACGTTTGCTTTCAGCTTCGCGCATTCTGCTACCAGATGGGCAAGGTGCATACTCATTTGTTATTGGGGATGAGAATATGGTTGAAATAAAGCATATTTTAGAAAAATGTCGGTTAATGCTTGAGATGAGGCAACTAGCCTTCGCCATTGAAATGACAACACTTAAGCTTTTGAACGATCAATTCGAGATGGAAAGAATGGATATTCGCAATGATTTTTTAGTTAGAGGTATATGTATGAAAGAAGTGGATGGATTAATGGAAGAGCCGTCTTACTATCAAATGAAGTTCATACCAAAGCATGCACGCTGGAATTATTTAAAAAATGAAAAGGATCAATTGGCACAATGCATTCAGAAAGCGTTAACAGATTTAACTTCTTCGTATGATAAAAAATGGGATTTGGAGAATTTTACAATTGCTAACATAATTAATATTTTAGATTTGTATCAGTTCACAGGAAGAGCTTCTTCTAAAAGAGAATTAGAAATACAACAAATGAAGACATGGATGAAAGAAAATAAAGTGAACTCTAAGCAAGCATTACTCTTCAATGCTTATTCAGAATTATTAAAATAAATATGGATGAAACTTTTACAGTATGGTAAAATATTGTTAAGTTTATTTGGATAGAAAGGAGCAGTTCCGACTTATGCCAACATCTACTTTGTAATGGACCTAATAATTGGATATGACTTTACTGGAAAACGCTGTTTTTCTCCCAGGGAGAGGTCTGTCTATTTATCCCATTACAAAGGAACGGAACAAATCTGTAGTATCGAAGTGTACAGAGGTTCTCTTTGGGAATCTCTTTTTTATTTCTGCAAAACTTCATACTAAATTTATCCAAATAAAGGTTACGTTCCTTTATCTTATTAGAGGTGAAGGAAAATGCAAGATTTTCAATTGTATTGGAATATTGTTCGTGATGAAGCAGAAGAAATACTTTATAAGCATTGCAAAAATTGCGGAAAAACTGTGGTATTTAAAGACACACTTATTCGAAGACATAATGCAAATGGGAAGAATATCTATCGTTATGCCATTTATAAGTGTGAAAAAGATCATACATGGAATCAGAAGCTTAGTGTATATAAAACTTATACAGATCATGTAAAAGTATACGATACAAAAGAAGAAAAAGATCTGCCAAAGATAGAAGAAATGAATTTGGAATGGAATAAACTTATGGATAAAGGCATATGCACGATTTCGATTACTATCCAAAATATTATTGGAAATAAGCATAGAATCGATAAGACATTGGCAGAACGAATCCCCGATTTGAGCCGTTCGCAAATAGTTCAAAGAATAAGGGATCATTCGATTTTGGTTAATCGGGAAACATGTAAGCCTAGTCAAACATTAATGAAGGACGATATCATAACCATTAAATTAAAATAATCTGTATTCTCTGCTTCCTGTAATGGTTGCAGGGAATTAATTATAAGGAGGATACACCATATGAAAGCTAGTGTTGCTGGGATCAAAATCGGATCGTTAAAAACTGGTGAAAAGAATTGCATTACGGATGTGAAAGGTGTTCGTGTTGGACATGTTACATTAAAGGAAAATGTAAATGCAGATGAGTGTATACGGACAGGTGTGACCGCGATTTTACCGCACAGTGGTAATCCATTTAAGGAAAAAGTGCCGGCAGCAAGTTATGTCATCAATGGCTTTGGGAAGACAACTGGCCTTGTCCAAATTGATGAACTGGGACTTCTTGAATCTCCAATCTTACTAACCAATACATTTTGTGTGGGGAATGTATTACAGGGATCACTTCAATACATGCTTCAAGAAAATCCGGAAATTGGGGATACTACCAGTTCCATTAATATTGTAGTTGGAGAATGTAATGATAGCTATTTAAATACAGCACGCTTAATGGCTGTAACACCCGAGCATGCAATAGAAGCAATAAAAGCAGCATCAGGAGACAAAGTGCAAGAAGGAGCAGTTGGTGCTGGAACAGGGACAATGTGTTTTGGATATAAGGGCGGAATTGGTTGTGCATCTCGAGTTGTCCCTTTTAATGAAAATGAAACATATACAGTAGGAATTCTTGTTCAAAGTAACTTTGGTAAGAAAGATGAATTTTATTTTGATATAATCAAACAGGAAGATAAAATGGAACGGCCAGACGGATCGATTATGATGATTCTTGCAACAGACGCACCAGTGTCAGATCGACAACTGAAACGATTGGCAAAAAGATGTCCAATTGGACTTGGCAGAATTGGCAGTAACATTCATCATGGAAGTGGAGATGTTGTGGTTGCTTTCTCCAATGCTGCAACAATACCGCATGATCAAAAGAACGGTAAGGAAAACGTCCATGTATTAAGAGAGGATCATCCAGTTATGAGTTTACTTTTTCAAGCAGTTGCAGAGGCAACAGAGGAGGCAATACTAAATTCATTACTGCAAGCAGAAACAACTTCGGGAAGAATGGGCAGAGTAGCAGAAAGACTGCCGGAAAATATTATTAATGTGTTAAAATAGGCATCGGTTTTAATCTAACAGCTTTTAGGAGGTTCCCCAGTTGAAAATCAGGAAGACCACAATATTAAATAAGCAGGAAGATCTTTATATATATGAAAATAAAAAGGATGATTATTTTGTGGTTGCCGTTCCAGTACTTGAATGGTCAACGTATTTTACATATGATGATCCTAAAGATGAGCTTGTATCACGCTGGTCTGAAAGTTTAAATGAAAAGGTCGGAGGAGAAGAACAAGCAATAGAGTTGGCATTAAAAATATTTGGGTGGACAAGAGAAATGTAATAACCGATAATTGGTGATATTACAAATATATATTTATAAATGAATTTTAGGAACGAAAGGAATTTACATCATGACTTTTAAAGATGAGGTTTTATCACGTAGAACCTTTGCTATTATTTCGCATCCGGATGCCGGAAAAACAACCTTAACCGAGCAATTGCTTTTATTTGGCGGTGCTATTCGTGCTGCAGGAACAGTAAAAGGGAAGAAATCAGGAAAATTCGCCACATCCGATTGGATGGAAATCGAAAAGCAAAGAGGTATTTCCGTTACATCCTCCGTTATGCAATTCGAGTACAACGGATACCGTGTAAATATTTTAGATACTCCGGGACACCAAGATTTTAGTGAAGATACTTATCGAACTTTAATGGCAGTTGATAGTGCTGTTATGATCATTGACTCTGCAAAAGGGATTGAGGATCAAACGATTAAGCTGTTTAAGGTTTGTAGAATGAGAGGCATACCAATCTTTACTTTTATCAATAAGCTTGACCGCCAAGGGAAAAATCCGCTCGAGCTTTTAGCTGAACTGGAGGAAGTATTAGGGATTGAGTCATATCCAATGAATTGGCCGATTGGAATGGGAAAAGAATTTCTTGGGATATATGATCGATATTATAATCGGATTGAGCAATTTCGTGTAGAAGATAGTGAGAGATTTATCCCACTTAATGAAGAAGGAGAAATTAGTAACGATTCATCTAAGCTGAAACAATCCGGACTATATGAACAAGCACTGGAAGAAATTTTATTATTAAATGAGGCAGGAAATGAATTTTCTCGTGAGAAAATCGCTGACGGTACTTTAACACCTGTGTTCTTCGGCAGTGCACTTACAAACTTTGGGGTGCAAACTTTTTTAGAAACATATTTGCAATTTGCACCTTCTCCACAGCCGCGCAATTCCAATGAAGGTCTTATTGAACCGATTTCTGAAGAATTTTCTGGATTTATTTTTAAAATCCAGGCAAACATGAACCCTGCGCATCGTGATAGGATCGCCTTTTTGCGCATTTGTTCCGGTGAATTTGAAAGGGGTATGAATGTTACTTTATCAAGAACCGGTAAATCTATCAAGCTTTCTCAATCCACTCAATTTTTGGCGGATGATCGAAGCACCGTCAATAATGCGGTAAGCGGAGATATTATTGGAATTTATGATACCGGTACCTATCAAATTGGCGATACCTTATCGTCAACCAAAGGAAAGCTTCAATATGAAAAATTACCGCAATTTACTCCAGAATTGTTTGTGAAGGTTTCAGCTAAAAATGTGTTAAAGCAAAAACATTTTCACAAAGGTGTTCTTCAGCTCGTCCAAGAAGGAGCAATACAATTGTATAAAACATACAGAATGGAAGATTATATTTTAGGCGCTGTCGGACAACTGCAGTTTGAAGTATTTGAACACAGAATGAGAAATGAGTATAATTCTGAAGTCATTATGGAGTCTATCGGTTCCAAAATCCCACGCTGGATTGATGAATCCCAAGTGGATGAATCTCTTTCCAGCTCACGTAGCCTTCTTGTGAAGGATCGATTTGATAAACCATTATTCTTATTTGAAAATGACTTTGCGTTAAGATGGTTTCAAGATAAACATCCGGATATAAAATTAAGCAATCCATTAGAATAGTCATATTTATATAGACAGGTGCATAGAACGCCTGTCTATTTCTTTTTTTAAGGTTCGTTTTGTGTAAATGGAGATACACAAATTTCATTTCTTCTATATCATTGCATAAATCCTGTTATAGATGGGAAAATTATGGTTGACTTCTTTAATAATGGCTCTTTTCTTAAACAATGTTGTTTTTGTATTCGAATACTTTCGTCACAACTTTAATCGGGTTAAATAACTTTAAAAGAAAAGATGCCTCTAAACCATATCTGATTAGGATTTATTATAATTGACGAAAAGCAATAATCAATACGAAAACAGCCTTAATGACAACGGAGGAAAATGGTATGAGCGTAAAAGATAATTCTTCATTTGATATTGCTGATTTTTGGATAGCCTTTTTAAATGGACCAGGTGGAAAAGTTAATAATGACTTTAATGAAATGGACGAAAATCCTAAGTTTTTTGATGATGACCAATCTAACACATACAAGGGTTAAACAATGAAAAAAGTGGAGCCACTTGAGGCTATTCTATGGAGCATTGCCTTGCCGGGCTTTGCCCAACTATTATCTGGGTCACTTGTAAAAGGAATACTGTTCATTTTATTAGAGTTTCTCATTAATGTTAAAAGCAATTTTAATGAAGGGATTATGCTCAGCTTTTTAGGGCAAACTGTTATGGCAAGTAAAATCATTAACTATCAATGGCTAATGTTCTATCCATGTTTATATATGTATGCAATGTGGGATGCGTATAAATCTGCTCAGGAGAAGGTGAAAAAATACAGTTATCTCCCTTTCGCATTTGGTGCATATTTTGTAACTGTTGGCCTCATGTATTCGCCGCAAATCAAGATCTTTAATATTTTTATCGGACCAATTTTTCTTCCTATGATTTTCTTAATCCCTGGTTTAATCATCGGGAATGGCATTCGTTTAATACTGATAAAGATATCCAAATCCTCCATTTAACTTAATTTAGATAAATACAGGTAATTATTTATTGCCAGCAGGTTAGCTGTTTAGTATAATAAAGAAAAATAATAATACTTTGACAATGTCAAAGGGGAGTAGCTTTGGGTGTGAAAACATCTAAACAAAGTCGTCATTACATGAAGAAATTCATCGGCTTTGTTGGCATGATACATATGTCTAGCAAGACCTTTGCCTATAAAGGGCAGAGGTCTTTTTTTGCGTCCTTTATAGGGTTTGTTGTTAAAAGTAAGGGAGGCAAATTCTTTTGGACATTTCATTGTTGATGGAGTATGGCTGGGTGTTACTTGTATTAGTGGGATTAGAAGGGATATTGGCAGCTGATAATGCTATTGTTATGGCGGTAATGGTTAAACATTTACCTAAAGAAAAGCAAAAGAAAGCATTATTTTATGGCTTAATCGGCGCATTCCTGTTTCGATTTCTCGCCCTATTCCTAATATCCTTCTTAGTAAATGTATGGCAAATTCAAGCAATTGGTGCTTTATATTTACTATATATTTCTGCCCATCATCTGTTAAAAAGAAAAAAAGGCTTGGATGGTGATCACAAGGAACCAAGACAAAAACAATCTTCTTTTTGGATGACAGTATTTAAGGTAGAAATTGCTGATATTGCTTTTGCTATAGACTCAATGCTCGCATCTGTTGCACTTGCAATCACATTAAAACCAGCTGGGTGGTTTAATATTGGCGGAATAGACGGTGCGCAATTTATTGTTATGCTGCTTGGAGGGATTATCGGATTAGTGATTATTCGATTTGCTGCAAATGGTTTTGTAAAATTACTGCAAAAATATCCAAGCCTAGAGACGGCAGCCTTTCTCATTGTTGGCTGGGTGGGAGTAAAGCTGACCGTTTTAACATTGGCTCATGAAAAAATAAGTATAGTAGATGAACATTTTCCGGAATCTTTTACTTGGAAACTAGTATTCTGGTCAGTTCTCATAATGATTGTTTTATCAGGGTATTTGACTGCCAGAAAACATAATACTGAAATCAGCCAGGGAATGTAAGAACAAATACAAAAGTTCAGCAGCTTTAGCATATGGATTTCTTATTCCCCGACAAGACCATCTGATACACAGTTAGGTAGTTCAGTCGATGGCTGCCTGCGCGAGACGTATACAATTTTCAGTTATCTACGGATGAAATGTTATGATCTCTAAGTAATAGAAAAATTGCTCCTACCAGAGCAGTTTTTTATTTATTTTAACACCCTCACAAATTAGTAATCTTTGTCGTACTTTTATATTGATTGAAATATTTTTGTAAATACAAAGAAAACAAGTCAATTTTCCCATCCATGTTATAATAATAGGATGGGGTGAGTTCTATGCTCAAATTGCTATGGAAAGAAAAGAATAAATCACTTGAAGAAATAGCGGTTTCTATCCAAAATGGTGACGAAGCAGCATTACGTGAATTGCTTTCGCAGTATAAGCCTTTTGTAAAGAAAACGGTTTCTACCGTTTGCAAGCACTATATTGACGATAGTGATGATGAGTTTAGTATTGGTCTAATTGCTTTTCATGAGGCAATTATGAAATATGATGAAAATAGAGGCTCATCCTTACTGGCATTTGCAGAGGTAATTATTAAGCGGAAAGTGATTGACTATATACGAAGTAATTCTAAATATAAAGAAATAAGTATGCAATTGGTTACCAATGAAAGTGAAACAAATGGTACGCTGCAATCAATAGAGGACAATTTATCCATTGAAAAATTTCATATAAAAAAAGATGATGAAAAAAGAAAAGAAGAGATTATTCGATTCGGAGAACTATTAAAGACGTTTAAGCTTTCTTTTAACGATTTAATAAAACAATCACCTAAGCATGAGGATGCAAGAATCAATGCTTTTAAGGCAGCAATAGAAATTGTGAATGACCGCGAACTTCTGGAGCAATTAATGGAAAACAAAAAGCTGCCGATGAAATTACTGGAAAAGAAAGTAGATGTAAGCCGGAAAACTTTGGAACGAAATCGTAAATATATTATTGCTGTGGTTTTAATTTTAGCGGGTGATTTTCTTTATTTGAAGGAGTATATAAAAGGCAGGTTAGAGGGATGAGAAAAGGAGTTATACTTGAAATTAAGAAAAAATATCTTGTCATGCTTACCCCGGATGGTGAGTTTGTTAAAGGAATGAAACCTCATGATCACCTTTATATAGGACAAGAAATATCCTTTGATCCATATTTAAAAAAACTTCATTTCCCCCTGGTCTTGACTCCCGCTAAAATTGGTAGTTTAGCTGTGGTAAGTATAATGATTTTATGTGCACTATTATTTAATTTTACTAATCAAAACAAGGCCTATGCCTATGTTTCAATTGATGCGAACCCTAGTGTAGAACTGGTTTTAAATAAAAATTTGCAGGTTATTGGTGCTAAAGCACTGAATGCAGATGGTCAGAAAGTGTTAGCAAAAGTGGATGTGGAAGGAAAACAGGATTTTGAGGATATTGCAAAACAGGTGTTATTGACTAGTAACTCACTTGGATTTATAGATCTCAATTCAAAAGTTGTAATTGCATCTGTTTTGAAAGATGAAAATAATAAACAGAGATTAGAGAAAAAAGTTCAAGACTTAGCTCCGGTCGCAAAAAGCGTTAATGCG
Source organism: Margalitia sp. FSL K6-0131 (assembly GCF_038008735.1). Lineage (NCBI taxonomy): Bacteria > Bacillati > Bacillota > Bacilli > Caryophanales > Bacillaceae > Heyndrickxia > Margalitia sp. FSL K6-0131. The sequence continues at coordinate 3,646,381 of NZ_JBBOZS010000001.1, read as the reverse complement.
GATCTTAAAGTGGTAAATGCATCAATGGATGAAAGAAAAAATGCATTAAAAAGCGGTGTATCGACAGGGAAATATGTAATGGAAAAAGAAATGAAGAAAAATATTGAAAAAGAAAATACATTAAAAAATCAAACACAACCGCCTAAACAAAATGTAGACATTCCAAAAAATAAACAAAATGAAATAATACATAAGGAAAAAGAGCCTGTCCAAAAGAATATACAATACAAGCAAATAATACCGGATAGAAACTATGGGCAACAAAAGAAGATAGAAAGAATACAAGAGAACAAAAGAAAAATGGAAGAAAAAAAAGGAACGAAAAATCACCATTGGTCCAATCATCATGATAATGGAAATCATGGCAATTATGGAAATCATAAAAATAATGGAAATCATGGGAATAATAATAGATGGCATAAAGATAACGGTAATCATTATGGTCATCAAAAGCATAAAAATAACGGTAATCATGGGGAAAAGAATCAAGAACAAAAAAGGAAAGGAAAATGAACTCATTTTCCTTTCCTTTTTTTATACACAGTTAACCGCTAGTTTCTTTTAATAGGAATATAAATATGAAATTTGGTTCCCACACCAACTTCACTTTCAACCTCGACTTTCCCCTTATGTTCTTTAATAATTTTGTAGCTTACCATTAAGCCTAATCCTGTCCCGCGTTCCTTCGTGGTATAAAATGGTTCTCCTAGCCGTTTTATCTTCTTTTCCGGGATTCCTTCGCCTTCATCTTCTATAACAATATGTATGTACTCATTTGGCTGATTATCAATCGTAATCGTAACAAAGCCGCCTTCTGGCATTACCTCAATAGCATTTTTGATAATATTAATGAAAACCTGTTTCATTTGATTTGGTTCACAAAATACATCAGGAAGCTCGTCTGCATACTTAAAGTTAAACTGAACATTATTCATTAATGCTTGTCCATTTAATAACTCTAATGTTTCCTGCATTACCTTTCTCATATCATTGTTTTTAAATTGGATTGCCTGCGGTTTTGCTAAAATTAAAAACTCTGTAATAGTTGATTCAATTCTTCTTAATTCGGACATGATCACCTTAAAATACATGGAGTGATCTTCCTTTATACTCATTTCCAATAGCTGAATGAATCCTTTTAATGCTGTCATTGGATTTCGTATTTCATGAGCAATACCTGCGGCCAATTCTCCGACTACACTAAGGGTATCTGACTTTTGCAATTGCTCCTGCAATCCTATTTTTTCGGTTACGTTTCTAATCACTGTTAAGCTTAAATCGGAGGCAAGATTCCATTTGGAGTTTATTTCGAAATACTTACTGCCATTTTCCGATGAGATGGTTAGTGTTGAATCTGAAGTACCGAGTTGCTCTAATTCTTTTATATGTGCTTCAATATCATCCTTAAATCGATCATCAATAATTTCCCAAATACCTTTTCCAATAATGTCATCTCTATTAGCTTTTAAAATTTGTGCGGCAAGAGGGTTTATATCGACAATTTCGTATTGACGATTCCACAATACCATCCCATCAAACGAGCCTTCAAAGACATTACGAAATCTCTCTTCACTTTCCCGTAATTCCTTTTCCATTTTGTATCGTTCACTGGCATTTCGAAAGATAGTCATATTAGAGCCGTCTACAAAATGCTTTTTTGAGGTGAATTCCAGTTGTTTCAATTGACCATTTGGCATGAGAAATAACAGCTCATCTCTTATTTCTCCTTTTTTATAAAATTTACTTAGAAGTGAGTAAAAATGTTCGTTCTTCTCTAATACAAAATCCCATAAATTACTTTGTAAGAATTCTTCTGAACTGCATTCAAATATTCGTAAAGCCGATTGATTTGCCATCAGCACATTTCCATCATTATCCCAAAAGACAATCCCGTCAATGGCTTCTTCGAATAGGCTTCTGTAAAGCTCATCGCTTTGCTTAAAATTGAAGTTTTTTTGTTTGGCAAATTTTAGACGGTCTTCTGTTTTCTCATCACTAATCTCCATTCACGCTCTCTCCTATATAATCTTATATGTATAATATGGACAAGGACCTAACCCTTCGTGTCCTATTTGGAATAGTTTTCTATATCCATTATTTTCGGTGTTTTCCCCGAAATTCCTGCGTAATTAACAATTTTTTTATCACCTGTCATACATTGAGGTTTTTTATTTTCTTAGGTAAAATGGTAAAGATGTTCAATTCCTTAAAAAAGATGAGGTAATAATATAAAATGAATATTATTGTTAGTACACTGAATGCTAAATATATTCATACTAATTTAGCGATTCGGTATTTAAAAGCATATGCAGCTCCTGAATTCAATGTCAAAATAGCGGAATATACTATTAAAGATCCAATTATGAATATTGTGTCGGATTTATTTTCTAAAAAACCGGATGTATTAGGATTTAGTTGTTATATCTGGAATATCGAGGAAACGATAAAAGTCATACAAGTAATGAAAAAAATTATGCCTGAGTTAATTATTGTTCTAGGGGGTCCTGAAGTAACATATGATTTTACCTATTGGCTAAAACGTTTGCCAGAAGTTGATTATATTGTAGTTGGGGAAGGGGAAGAGACCTTTAAACAGCTCCTTATACAGCTTGAAGGGCCTGCGGATATCGAAAGTGTACAGGGCATTTCTTATATGAAGGATGGTAAGGTCGTCATTAATCCATCCCGTTCCAAAATCGACTTAAAACAACTTCCGACTCCATTTCGTTTTGAAGAGGATTTGCCGCATCTTTCGAAAAGGGTTGTATATGTTGAAACAAGTCGTGGCTGCCCTTTTAATTGTCAATTTTGTTTATCCTCTATCGAGCTTGGTGTACGTTATTTTAATCGTGAAAGAATTAAAGAGGATATTCGTTTCTTAATGGACCATGGTGCAAAAACCATAAAATTTGTTGACAGGACTTTTAATATTAGCCGCAGCTACGCAATGGAGATGTTTCAATTTTTAATTGATGAGCATAGACCTGGAACGGTTTTTCAATTTGAAATCACCGGTGATATTATGAGACCTGAGGTCATTAACTTTTTGAATGAAAATGCCCCAAGAGGATTATTCCGATTCGAAATTGGTGTTCAATCGACAAATGATCTTACGAATGAACTTGTTAAAAGAAGACAGAATTTCGAAAAACTATCTAGAACTGTAACAATGGTGAAGGAAGGCAAAAAGATTGATCAGCATCTTGACCTTATTGCCGGCTTACCAGAAGAGGATTATCATTCCTTTCGAAAGACATTTAACGATGTATTTGCCTTACGCCCTGAAGAATTACAACTTGGATTTTTAAAAATGTTGAGAGGGACGGGAGTTAGAATAAGAGCAAAGGAACATGACTATGTCTACATGGATCATGCACCTTATGAAATTCTGAAGAATAATGTTCTATCATTTGAAGATGTTGTAAAAATAAAACAAGTCGAAGATGTCTTAGAAAAATATTGGAATGATCATCGAATGGACGAAACCATTGAATATCTAGTAACACAGTTATTCGAAACCCCTTTTGACTTTTTCCAGGAGTTTGGTACGTATTGGGACGAGCAAGGCTGGAGTCGGATAGGTCACCAATTAGAGGATTTATTTAAACGCTTGAGCCAATTTTTGAGCAGTATTCATTCATCCCAATTAGAAATAGTAGAAGGGCTAATGAAATATGATTATTTAAAACAACATCGCTATAAACCACGAAAATCATGGTGGAATCAAAACATTAGCAAAGAAGAAAGTAAACAGGTATATGAATATGTAAAAAATCATCCTGAACAATTAGGGAAATCATTTCAGGAACTTTCACTTTCCGAAAAGGACTTAATAAAGCATACAATTGTAGAAAAAGTTCCATTTGATAGTGCTGAGTTTTTACAAACAAAAGTTTTAAAAGAGCACCCATCTTATATGTTGATTTACTTCGACCCAATTTCAGGCAAGTCAACTATTTTTCCAGTAAGGAAACAATAATGCCAATTACTTGGCACTATTGTTTCTTTTTTCGTTGTCCTTCTTATTATCATTGCTTTTGGCAGCTTGACTAAGCTCAAAAAATTTTGAAGCATTAATATCGCCAAATTCTGAACCGAGTTCTTCGCTAGTTGTTATTTGTTCTTTCTTTTTAGCCATTGTTTTTTCCTTTTCTTCCTTGTTTGGAATTACGATTAGCATGTTTTGCCGTTTCTTCCCCACTCGAATATTCAGTAGCAAATTCTGATTCGGCAAGATTCTTTATTGGAGTTTTATTATTTTTTAATGCAGCGCCACGCTCTGCTTTTCTTTTTACCATAAACTGCATCCCCTTTAGTTGAAAAATTTAATAAATGTACATTGATATGATATCCGAAAGAAAATAATTTAGTCGGGTTTTATAAAATACGCGGTTCAACATTTTACCACTTATGATTCTGCTTTTTTATTTCATACTAATACTACAAAGCAACAAACCATCTTTTTATATGAAAGGGAGAAAAAACAATGGCAAGAAGCAGCAATAAACTATTAGTTCCAGGAGTGGAACAATATTTAGATTCAATAAAATATGAAATTGCACAGGAATTTGGTGTAAATCTTGGCTCAGATACTGTATCAAGAGCAAATGGCTCTGTTGGCGGAGAAATTACAAAACGGTTAGTTAAGCAAGCACAATCAGAGCTTTCCGGACAAAATAAGTAATGGGGATAAAATGGGGTTCCCTATAAGTCCCTAAAATAAAGGAAGTGAGAAAAATCAATTTGTTTTCTTCACTTCCTTTTGTTTTTTTAGGGATTATTACTGAAATAGTTGAAGGGTTCCTTTTACTTCAAGTATAAAGAAATAGCAATTTTGTAACTTATAAGGAGATATATTTATCACACATATTTTCCCGGATCTGTTCTACATAATCAGGATATAATATCCCTTTTTCGGTAATAATTGCAGTAATTAAATGGTTCGGTGTAACATCAAATGCCGGGTTATACACATTTGTGTTTTCAGGTGCAATGGTTGTATTCACTATTTGAAGCACTTCCATAGGACTTCTTTCTTCTATTGTAATTTCATCACCTGTGTTAATGGTTAAATCAAAGCTTGTCGAAGGAGCAGCAACATAAAATGGGATGTTAAGGGCTTTTGCTATTAATGCTAACCCAAAAGTGCCGATTTTATTAGCTGTATCACCGTTTGCAGCTATTCGATCTGCTCCAACAATGACTGCCTTAATTCCCTTTGTTTTCATTGTATGAGCAGCCATATTATCGGTAATTAAGGTAGTTTCTACACCTGATTGCTGAAGTTCCCAAGCGGTTAATCGTGCTCCTTGTAAAACAGGTCGGGTTTCACAAACGTATACATGAAATTGTTTTCCTTTTTCCCTAGCAAGATGAAAAGGAGCAAGCGCTGTTCCATATTTTGCAGTAGCGATAGAGCCTGCATTGCAGATGGTCATCACGGAGTCTCCGGGATGCAGCAATGTTAAGGCGTTCTCACCAATTTGCCTGCACATTTCCTCATCTTCCGCTTGAATTTGAAACGCCTCATGAAGAAGAGTAGTTTTTGCTTCGTTAATGGAACGAACATTTTCCAATGATTTTTCTAAACGATTAAGCGCCCAAAATAAATTTACAGCGGTCGGTCTTGAACTGGCCAAGTAGCTTTTTTCTGTGTTTACTTTCAACTTAAATTGTTCAAGTGTTTCAAAGTCATACTTTTGCGCAGACATTGCAAGTCCATATGCTGCCGCAATTCCGATTGCAGGCGCTCCCCGAACCTTTAGTGTAACGATCGCATCATATACATCCTCAATTGTAGTCAAATTAATATAATCTGTATGATGGGGAAGATTTTGCTGATTTAAAAGTTTAATATGATCTTCCTTCCATTCTACAGATATCGGAATCCGTATTGTTTGAACCATTCTAATACTCCTTTTTGCCTATTATTCATTGATGTTTTGTTTTATAAAAGAAATATAGTCTTCCATACCATTAATTTTATGGCGATAAAGAATACAAGCCCTGCCTAGCTTTAAAGCTGTCTTTTTCGCAGCAATTCTCACCTTTATATCCGTTATTCCATCTAAATCCTTTACATGTGAAAGACCAATGGTACGGCGGATTAATTCACAGCCCGCAAAGCCGATAGAGTCCGTAAAGATTTTTCCAAGGATATACGGCAAATAGCTTTCAATCTCCGCAAATGGTTCAAGGCAATCTTTTTGCCATGAATCGGTGAAAATCGTTTGAAAGATATCCCAAGTTTTTTCTAAATGATTTAGAATTACTTGTCTTTGTTCACCAGTTCTTACGATTACTTGAAAAATTAGATTCGCAAAAAATTGGCCAACGTCGAAACCAAACGGGCCATAGAAGGCAAACTCGGGATCAATGACCTTTGTTTCGGTTATACTGGCAAAAATGCTGCCTGTATGTAAATCTCCATGCAGAAGGGCTTCGGTTTCAGTAAGAAATTGCTTCTTTAATTTGGCAACCTCGAATTTTAAGGATGCATCTTTCCATATCTCACGCACGGTATCCTTTAGTTCCTCTTCAAAATCATTTGTATCAACATCAAAAAATGGATCTGTAAAGACTAAGTCCTCCGTAATTTTGCATAGTTCTGGGTTGGAAAATTGTTTCACCAAATCCTTCTTCTTGAAAGGGTGAAGAGCATAATCGGATGTATAAAACAATGTCTTTGCTAAATATTCTCCAACATGTGAAGAAAGCAGCGGATAGTTTTGACCATCGATTAAGCCAGTACGGGCAATAGTTAAATGAGATAGATCCTCCATAACGGTAATCGCCAAGGTTTTGTCAGTATGATAAACCTTTGGTACAAGATGCGAAACAAACTCACCGTGAGTTTTTAAGGCATTAGCCTCGATTTCAGAGCGATGGATGGTTAACGGCCAGCTTTCTCCAACCACTTTAGCATAAGGAAGAGCTTGTTTTATAATAATTCCTTTTTGCTTTTCATTATCGACAATATGGAAAACTAAGTTTAAATTGCCATCGCCTATTTCTTTACATACAAGGTTTTCTTTATTGGTAAACAGTTGTAAGTTGATTGCTAAATTAATCGCTGATTCCACTGTTAATGGTTTGTACGTGTTTTCTGTCAATACTGCCATGATAACTCCTCCTTCAATAACACATTAAATGCAAATATAGATAGTGTTTTCTTGTTGCTCAGGGATTTATAAAATTGAACCTTGTGGATAACTTTTTGAAAAGTTGTCTACGTCTAGCTTCAAGTGAAATTGGCACTTCAAATTTCACCAGCGCCTATCGGCTAGTGGATTTCTCCGTCTCCTCCCTACGATAAGTCAACATCAGTTGAAAATGGAAGTGCTATTTTCACTTGTTCGTGAACTACCTCATTGTGTTTCCTTTATCTCGAGGTGAGCGACTACGAAATCCATACGCCGATGGGCAAGGCGCTTACGCATTTGTTCTTAAGAGGCTTTTCAACATTAGAAAAGCCTCTTTCCACATAGAAAGAGGCTTGAAGTCATCTTCGCACCTCTTATCTGCCAGAAGGAAATCCTTCTGTTGGAATTAGCACCGTGCCTTATGGGAAAAATCCCGGCGCATTCATTAGCGCCCCGTTTCACAACGGTATTACGGTCGGTTGCTGGGCTTCATCGGGCCAAATCCCTCTGCCTACTCTTGATAAGAGAAAATTAAGTCATAATCAAATATTCAATTAACGCTATTTTACAAACATAAAAATCATTTTGTCAATAATAATAAAAAATTTTAATAGAATTCTGGTAATCTGTCAGCAAAAACAGGGATTGTGTTTCGGACCTTTGAAACGGTTTCTAAATCAATTTCTCCCGTAATGAGCTGTTCATTTTCCGTTCCTTCCGCAATAATCTATAGTGATAGGTAAGAGTTTGATGTAATCTCCGTCTTTTCCCCCACTTCACACTGAGCGAGCCCCTTTCAGAGCACTCAGCGTTCCATCGTTTCCAACTGATACAATAAATTATTTTAAACTACTATTGGTTCATTTCCAGATTCAGTTCTCAAGCGATTAAGCTTGTTAAACTGTTTCGTATTAAGATTTAGAGTTCGAAGAACCTCCCGGATTCTATCAGGATTTTTCATGTATATGAGTTTATGTACTTTGGAATCTATAATCACTAAGTTAGAGTACTTATCAGTGCCACCCATCCTACGGGGCTTAACGTTATGACAATAGATTCTATCGATTCCTATTACTTCACCTGTTACATAACATTTTCCATACTGGGCTACGTATTTTGATATTTTGTTGTCGTTGTACTCAATGCTCCGATTGACAGAATAATTGGACATGACATATTTCAAAACATCTCTTGGTATGGCTTTAAGATTGCTATGAACTTTCTCACGACCAACCTTTGAAAAGTTGCATATATTTTGTGAAAAGTTCATTGGCTTCTTGTGATGTACTCCGGTGATTGGAAGTAAAGGTGCATTTTGAACTACATATACCTTAGTATCTGATTTTATCCCTTGAGTTTTCTTTTTAAATTCTTCGGATGTCTCTTTGAATCTAATAACGCTCATGTTGTTTCTTAATCTGGTTTTAATGGCTTTGCGCAAACCGTAGCTAATCTCCGTTAAATCAAGATATATTTTCGTGGCATATCGGTAGTAATTTTGTATACCAATTAAGGTGGTATTATATCGAATTACATTTTCTGCTATAGGATTCTTTTGAATTTCTCGAACTCTATCCTTTAATACTCTTTTGGTTTTAGTGATAGCTTTATCAGTCATGTTTGTTTTTGCTACCCAACCAAATTTAGATTTTCCTTGAGGAACCAATTTGACTTTAAAACCTAGAAAAGTAGAAGAGTTCTTTTTTAAATTGACTACTTTAGATTTGTCGGCATTGACTTCAAGACCGAGTCTTTTCTTAAGAAAGTCAACTGTGGCATGATAGTATCGCTTGGCATCCTTATATGTTCTACACATGATTTTAAAATCATCAGCGTAGCGTATAATATAGCCATCCTTGAGATTAGTGTATTTCCTAGCATATTGACGAAACCCAATGGTGGTCGCATTTTTAGGTTTGTAAGTTTCCCATTGATTGCTGACCCACCAATCCAGTTCATTAAGAACAATATTGGACAACAAAGGGGAGATTATCCCACCTTGCGGTGTTCCTTTAGTAGGAATTCCTTCACCCTCAATTTCGGATTTAAGAATTTTAGAGATAATACAGAGTAGGGACTTATCTCTTATTCCAATTGTCCATAGCTGCTTCAAAAGTTTTCCATGATTGACATTGTCAAAGAAACCTTTTATGTCAATATCAACACAGTAATGATGATGTCCAATGTTCATGAGACTAATCATCCTACTAAGTGCATGGTGGGTGCTTCTGTTTGGTCTAAAACCATAACTGTGGTTATGGAATTTTGCTTCACAAATTGGTTCAAGAACTTGCAAAATACTCTGTTGAACCAATCTGTCCCAAATAGTAGGAATGCCTAAAGGTCGCAATTTATCGCTTCCTTCTTTAGGTATATACACTCTTCTAACCGGTTGTGGTTGATACCAATCCAACCTATCTCTTACACCACGTATAATTTCACGGTCATTCAAATGCCAAATATCTTTAATAGTTAATCCATCTGTTCCCGCAGTTTTACTACCCTTATTACTTTTAATATTTCTAAATGCTAAACGGATGTTATCTTCGGAACCAATAATAGACATTAATTTATAGAAGTTGTTACCGTTAAGACTGTTGGAATATAATTCATCAAAATAATCTTGCATATTATAATATTCACTGTGTCTTAACTTGGGCTTCTTCAACATGGGCTGTACCCTCCCCAGAAGGAGAAAGCTACATCTCTTAGTTTTACTCAAAACCACGTTGAACCGTTTAAATAACTATCAGTCTTCAATCGACTAGTGGCTATCCCTCCACGTTCATTACACGCTTCATAGGTACTGTGCCACCACTTTCACTGCCATAAATTTTAGTTATACATTTACTAATATCATAAATGCTTTCCTAAGAACCGTTTCATTGGAGTGCAAGTCCTCAACGTTGGCAGTTTACCACGTTCCATTATTCCTATCTTTACATATACACTTTTAGGTTTCTCCTATGAGCCTGCTACCTCGATATTGCCTTTAACAATATATGGACTTTCATAAAGGAGAGTTTTACTAATCCACAGTAGCGACACCACTTGTGTCAACAGACCTTTCGACCTGCTTCCGATATAGACCCGTACCATCAGAGATTCGTCCGTACGAAACACCAATCACATGCGTTTCTTAGTACATCCTAACCATAAGTGTTTTATAGACTCCCGGTCTATAGGTTGCACCATCCACCTCTGGACAGTTTTCGTGTCATAAGACTTACGGCAACTCTCGACCGACTTCATCGAGCTTCATACAGAATAATTCTTGCCAATTATTCTGCATGTCGAAGGATTAGAGGAAGCCCTTCAAGGCGTTACCCTTTCATTTGACTTCTCGGAATAATAGTTCACTCGAAACAGGAAATATGTTTCAAAGCGCCTAAGCTTTTCACTTAGGAACGTGTCGCGCCTCCCCATGGATCGATAATAAGCGAATGTCCAAAAAAATGGTTGTTTGGGTCACGGCCAACTCGGTTGCATGCAATAACATAACATTGATTTTCAATAGCTCTAGCAGTTAATAAGGTTTTCCAGTGATGCAACCTAGGATTTGGCCATTCGGCAGAAACAAAGATAGCTTTTGCTCCATTTAATGCGAGCTTACGTATCCATTCAGGAAAACGAATATCATAGCAAATAACAGTGCCGAATGTTTCATTCTCCAACTGGAATAAGCCGTCTCTTTTTCCTCCTTGAAGATATAGATGCTCATCCATTAATTTAAATAAATGCAGCTTATCGTATTCTTTAACCAATTGTCCTTCACGATCTACAATTAACATCGTATTGAAGATTCCATCTGCTGTTTTTTTCGCCACTGATCCTCCAACCAGGTGTATTTGAAATTCCTTTGCAGCATTTTGCAGAAAACGCACAGATTCCTTTGCATTTTCATCCCCAATTTCGAATAATCGAGTTAGATCGTATCCAGTAGTCCATAACTCTGGTAGAATAGCAATATCACAATTTGCCTTTGCAGCTTTTTGAATCCACTTTCTAGCTTCTGCATAATTTTTATCCGGATTACCATACTTAATATCCATTTGAATACAGGCGATTTTCCACTTCATCCATACCACTCCTCAAAAAATTCCTTTACATCGTATTGTTTTCGTTATAACATTTGTAATTAGATTTTGAAAGTAATATTTAAAAACAGGCGAATATTCCTTACAATTTGAAGTTACATAACACTTTATAAATATAATTAAAAAGGGTGATTTTATGAAAACGTTTCCTAAATCCGATATTCTGAAACACTTACCGAAGCAATTTTTTGCATCCCTAGTTTCAAAGGTGGAGCAGGTGAAAACGCAAGGGCATGATGTGATAAATCTTGGACAAGGAAATCCGGATCAGCCTACACCTGAGCATATTGTCAAACGATTGCAGGAGGCAGCTTCCAATCCTATTAATCATAAATATTCCCCTTTTAGAGGATATAGTTATTTAAAAGAAGCGGTTGCAGCGTTTTATAAACGTGAATACGGGGTAACACTTGACTCGGAAACAGAGGTGGCAGTTTTGTTTGGCGGAAAAGCTGGCCTTGTGGAAATTTCCCAATGCTTGCTAAATCCCGGTGATACGGTACTTGTGCCAGATCCGGGATATCCGGACTATATGTCAGGAGTAGCGTTGGCCCAAGCAGTGACGCATAATATGCCTTTACTTGCAGAGAATCATTTCTTGCCAAAATATGATTCTATTCCACAGAAAATCGCAGATTCGGCAAAACTGATGTTCTTAAACTATCCAAATAACCCGACAGGTGCGTGTGCAGATGTGTCTTTCTTCGATGAAACGGTTCAATTTGCGGAAAAGCACAATATTTGTGTAGTACACGACTTTGCTTATGGTGCAATTGGCTTTGATAATAAAAAGCCAGTGAGTTTTCTGCAAGCAGAAGGTGCAAAAAATACTGGAATTGAAATTTATACATTATCTAAAACATATAATATGGCAGGGTGGCGTGTAGGATTTGCTGTTGGAAATGCAAGTGTGATTGAAGCGATAAATTTGATACAGGATCATTTGTATGTTAGTTTATTTGGAGCTGTACAAGAAGCAGCAGCGGCAGCGCTTTTGGAATCACAAGAATGCGTCCATGAATTAACGGCAATGTATGAGGAGAGAAGAAATGCTTTTATCAAAAGCTTACAAGATATTGGATGGGACGTTCAAGCACCAAAAGGATCTTTTTTTGCATGGTTAAAGGTACCAGACGGGTATTCTTCCATTGAATTTTCGGATTTGTTGTTAGAGCGTGCCTATGTTGCAGTAGCACCAGGGATTGGCTTTGGGGAATACGGGGAAGGCTACGTAAGAGTAGGTCTATTAACGTCTGAATCCAGACTGACAGAAGCAGCCAATCGTATAAAGAAATTAAATATTTTTTGATTGACAACCTGAAAAAATGGTGGCATAATTCATAATAATTTGAAGTAAAGATTAAATTGAAAACGCAAAAAAGTATATAAAATCGAATTAAAAATAAAATGATTCTTATCAAGAGCAGGTGGAGGGACGAGCCCTTTGAAGCCCGGCAACCGATCTAATTTGTTTAGACACGGTGCTAATTCTTGCAGCTATAAGGCTGAGAGATAAGAAGAAGTTTTTCCATAAAACCTCTTCTTATGAAGAGGTTTTTGTATTTTTTAATGTGGAGGGCAAATAACTTGAGTGAGGTAATTGCAACATATTCCATATACGGAAAACCGAAAACATTTGATAAAAAGGCAGAAGATATTGCCTTAGGATTAACCATCGGCTCTTGGACAAATTTGCCGATTATTGAACAAGATCAGTTAAAGAAGCATAAGGGAAGAGTTATCTCCGTGGAAGAGATTAAAACTGATTCTGAAGAAAATGCCAAGGCAACGATCAAAATTGCATATCCATCCGCTAATTTTACACCAGATTTACCAGCTATATTGACTACGGTTTTTGGAAAACTCTCTTTAGACGGAAAAGTAAGATTAGTAGATTTAGAGCTAGAAGGGGATATTACTAAATATTTTAAGGGTCCGCGCTTTGGTATTCATGGTATACGTGAAAAACTGAATATATTTGACCGCCCCCTCCTTATGAGTATTTTTAAAGGCGTAATCGGCAGGGACATCCCTTTTCTAGAAAAACAGCTCCGTAATCAAGCGCTCGGTGGTGTTGACTTAGTCAAAGACGATGAGATTTTATTTGATTTAGAATCAGCACCCTTTGAAAAGCGAATTGAAATGGGGAGAAGGGTTTTGGATGATGTCTTTCAGGAAACAGGGAATCGAACCTTGTATGCTGTTAATTTAACTGGAAGAACATTGGAACTCCGAGATAAAGCTAGAAAAGCCAGAGAATTAGGTGCTGATCTTTTATTATTTAATGTTTTCACCTATGGCTTAGATGCTCTGCAACAATTGCGGGAGGACGATGAGATTGGTTTGCCGTTAATGGCACATCCAGCTTACAGTGGTGCAATAACACAATCAAAAGAATATGGTGTTTCCCATTCGTTGTTATTAGGGAAATTACTGCGATTAGCAGGTGCGGATTTTTCGCTGTTTCCATCTCCGTATGGAAGTGTAGCTTTGGAAAAAAACGCTGCATTGTCGATAGGGAAAGCATTAACGGAAGAAAGCTTTGTAAAAACGACTTTCCCAGTTCCATCCGCAGGGATTCATCCAGGATTGGTGCCGCTTCTTTACCAGGATTTTGGACTAGATAGTGTTATTAATGCCGGTGGAGGAATTCACGGACATCCTGAAGGTGCCATTGGCGGCGGAAAAGCGTTTAGGCAAGCTATCCAGGCAGTTTTACAGAATCAATCTCTCGAGGATGCAGCCTCCCAATTTTCTGAATTAAGGACAGCACTTGAATTATGGGGGGCGGCGAAGTGAAGCAACCGATAATTTTTTGTGATTTTGATGGGACGATTACAAATTCTGATAATATTATTTCGATTATGAAGCATTTTGCACCAGATGGTTGGGAGCAAATAAAGAATCAAGTACTTTCTCAAGCTGTTACGATTGAAGAGGGAGTAGGCAAAATGTTTTCCTTATTGCCGTCTGGTTATAAAGACGAAATTGTTCAATATGTAAAGCAAAATGCAACGATTCGCGATGGTTTTCAAGATTTTGTTCAATTTACAAAGTCAAAGAATATCCCTTTTTATATTGTAAGTGGAGGTATCGACTTCTTTGTTTATCCAATGCTTGAGTCATTCGGACCATTTCAAGCTGTTTTTTGCAACCATGGAGATTTCAGCAGTGAGAACATACAAATTAAGTGGCCGAACCCATGTGATGATCATTGTTCCAACGGATGTGGGTGCTGTAAAACATCTATTATTCGCAAGCTTACGAATGAGAGCCATTTTAAAATTGTAATAGGTGATTCTATAACGGATTTAGAAGCTGCTAAGGTTGCTGACCTGATAATAGCACGAGATTTTCTGGCTGATAAATGCAAAGAATTAGGTCTTCCCTATTATCCGTTCCAAACCTTCAATGATTGTATAGGTATTTTAGAAAAAGAATTGGAGGTGAGGGTATGACTATTTTAGAGGAAAGATGGAATGAACTAGCTGATATAAAGGATGAATTAGCGGTCAGAGATTGGTTCATGGGGACAAGTGGAAATCTGGCTATAAAGGTTCACGATGAACCGGTCCACTTTCTTGTAACCGCAAGCGGAAAGGATAAAAGAAAAAGAACCAGTGAAGATTTCTTGTTGGTAAATCAATATGGGAAACCTGTACATGATACATCATTAAAACCTTCTGCCGAAACACTGCTTCATTGTGAAATTTATCAAAAAACGAATGCTGGGTGCAGTTTACATGTACATACAGTAGCCAATAATGTCATTTCTGAATGGTATTCATCTGAGAAAGAGGTGGTGTTTAAGGGGCTAGAGTTAATAAAAGCATTTGATTTATGGGGAGAAAATGCCACTTTAAAAATTCCCATTATTCCAAATCATGCTCATATTCCTACATTAGCAAGTGAGTTTTCTCATTATCTTCAAGAAGATAAAGGGGCCGTTTTGATTCAAAATCATGGTATTACTGTATGGGGTAAAAATGGCTTTGAAGCGAAAAAACTATTGGAAGCTGCAGAATTTTTATTTCAATATCAACTTACCATTTTACAATTAGAAAATGTTAAATTAGGAGGAATAACATTATGACAACGATTAAGATTCAAGGTACAAACAGAGTGATTGATAATCAAGAGGAAGTAGTTGAATTCTTGCAAGATCAAGGGGTTATTTATGAAAGCTGGGATATTGCAAAGCTACCTGAACATCTTCAAGAAAAATATGTTTTATCCGAGGAAGAAAAGCAAGAAATATTGGATGTATTTAAAGACGAAATCGCGGACATTTCTGCAAGAAGAGGCTACCAGGCACATGATATTATTTCTTTGGCAGAACATACACCAAATTTAGAACAATTATTGCAAAACTTTCAACAAGAGCACCATCATACAGATGATGAGGTCCGATTTATTGTAAGCGGTCATGGTGTCTTTATTATTCAAGGTTCTGATGAGGACTTCTTTGAGGTTCATTTAAATCCTGGCGATCTTATTTCCGTACCAGAAAATGTTCGCCATTACTTTACATTATCCGAAGACCGCAAAGTGGTTGCAGTAAGAATATTTGTTACAGAAGCAGGATGGGTTCCAATTTACGAGAAAGATGAAGTAGAAGCATAAACCAAATGCGCTAGCGATAGGCGCTATTGAAATTGAAGTGCAAATTTCACCTGTAGCTAGACGTAGGACATTTTTTAAAAGCTTATCCATAGTAAATTTTTTATAATCAATGACCAGGAAGAAACTTTTCTCCTGGTCTTTTTCATTCTTCCCGATCATTGTTTTTCTTCCATTCAAGATATTTTAGCAGGTCCTTATCGATTTGTGAAAAGATCAGAGCAATAACGGCTGCATCATCAATATAACCAAATCCAAAAAGAAAATCCGGAATAATATCAATAGGGGAGATAAAATATAAAAGCCCGACTATTATCATACTAATCGTTTTGTAAGGAATATCTCGATATTCCCCGGTAACCCATGATTTTAACAGTTGAATAAGTAATGATAATTTTCTCCAAACACTCCCTAATGTCAGCTTATTATTTAAAGCTTTTCGTTCCGTACGTGAGAGAAGAATGTCAGTCCCCTTTTTATCATGAAGGTATTTTTTTGCTTCCTTATAAAAAAGCTTATATGCTATTTTTCCTAAAAGTTTTTTAATAAACATCTTATCACTCCCAATAATAGTATTTGCTGATACAGAAGAAAAATGTCGAACCAAGCTATTTTTGTCGAAAATACGCGGGAAATATGTAGAATAACAAAACTTTTTTAGAACCTTTGTCTAATATTGCGAATCTATTTACTTTTTCGTCAATACCTGCGATAATTCTCAAGTGAATTAAATAATTCGTTATTTGAATAATATTGTGGTTGAAGGAGATAGTAATGGTGTATAGTGATACAGTATCAGAAGATAGTTTTTTAAATCAAATTCAAAAAAAACGGGAAGAAATGATTGACCTTGGTAAATGTTATGGCTTAACAGATAAAAAGACAGTTGCCTGCAGTCAGCAATTGGACGAGCTTCTTAATGAGTATCATTACCTCTTCCAGGAAGGAAATGATCAAGATCAGGCAAGTATTGTGAAAGAAATGTCTTTTATTTTGTATTGTCAAACAGGGAAATCCATTTCACGTGATCAATTAAAAAGAGTGTATTAACAAGAACATAATGATGGGTCTGCTTAACAACTTACAAGAGAGTCTTCAAATGGTAATGAAATCATAAAGAAATGAACAATCATATTATACTTCAATACCACCATCAACCATTTCCTCATACATTAGAAAAGGTTATCCTTTATTTTTGGGTTAACCTTTTTTTATATTAATTTAAGAAATTACAAGATTAACTTAAGATTAAAATAAATTGACAAATATTTCTATATTCCTTATAATATCAATAATTTTATGTAGTAGGAATCAAATGCGGCAAACGCCTTGAACATCGTCGTACGTACTATTGAAATTTTCAGTGCTAATTTCACCTGAAGATTTAGGAAACAGGGAGGTAATTCAGAAACCAGTGAAATTGGCACTTGAAAATTTTCCTGATGCCCTTTCCGAATGGGAGACTAGGAGAGTATGTTAGTCGGGTTAAACGGAGACAACTTGGTTAGGCAGTTATTCGCAGAGTTAAAATGTAAATATTCCTATACGAACGAAAAGGAAATGATAATATGGAACATGATGAACAACAAGCACTAAAATTATTTATTGTTTTATCTAGAGCGTTTCGTGCCATAAATGAATATTCGAATCAATTTATTCAGAAATGCGGACTTCACCCAACAGAATTTGCTGTTTTAGAATTGTTATATCATAAAGGCGAACAGCCATTGCAGCAAATTGGCGGAAAAATTCTTCTTGCAAGTGGAAGTATTACATATGTAGTGGATAAACTAGAGAAGCGGGAGTTGCTTATTCGCGTTACATGTCCAGAAGATCGTCGTGTAACATATGCTCATATAACCGAAAAAGGGAAAGAATTAATTGCATCCATTTTTCCCGAGCATCGAAGTCGAATTCAAAAGTCGATGTCTGTGTTGAATTCGGATGAAAAGGAAATGGCAATCGAGTTATTGAAGAAAATTGGATATAATACAAGGAACTTAATCTAGGCAGGCATCTCATTTTGAGGTGCTTTTTTATGTTTAAATGAACTCGATGATGTGCAAAGTTTTTTTTATGAAATAAAGGACTTTCGCACGAGAACAGCGAATATTATGGGAGTATTCTATTATCAAGGGGTGTTAATACATATGAAATTCGAAGATTATAAATATGAAAGACCAAACATGGATGAAGTAGAGGCTGCTTTTCAATCGGAAATTGAAAAGTTTGAAAATGCAGAAAGTGCCTCAGAGCAAAGCGAAGCGATGAATCGGATTAATCAAATTCGCAACCAGCTTGGCACGATGTTTAACCTTTGCTCCATTCGTCACACTGTAGATACAAACGATGAATTCTACAAAGCAGAAAATGACTATATGGATGAAATTGCTCCTATAGTAGAGGGGTTTGTTTCGAAGTATTACCAAGCACTGGTTTCCTCTAAATTCCGTTCTGAGTTGGAAGAAAAATGGGGAACTCAGTTGTTTGCTTTAGCAGAAGCACAGTTAAAAACTTTTTCTCCTGAAATCATTCCACTTTTGCAAAAGGAAAATAAGCTTTCCTCTGAATATACGAAACTTGTAGCATCAGCAAAAATCATGTTTGAAGGAGAAGAAAGGACGCTTGCGCAATTGCAGCCATTTACGGAATCAAAAGACCGTGAAATGCGTAAAAATGCAAATGAAGCAAGATTCGGATTCTTTGCAGAGCATGAGGAAGAGTTTGATTCGATTTACGATCAATTAGTGAAAGTAAGAGATGAAATCGCAAGAACTTTAGGATATAAAAATTTCGTTGAACTTGGATATTATCGTATGGCCCGTACGGATTATAACGCAGAAATGGTTGCAAAATTCCGCGATCAAGTGAAGGATTATATTGTACCGCTTACAACGAAGCTTAGAAAACGCCAGCAAGAACGAATTGGTGTCGACTCCTTAAAGTTTTATGATGAAGGTTTTGAATATACCTCCGGAAATGCTACACCAAAAGGATCACCAGAATGGATTATTGAAAATGGCAAGAAAATGTATGCAGAGCTATCTTCTGAAACAGATGAATTCTTTACATTTATGAATGAAAAGAATTTGATGGACCTAGTAGCGAAAAAAGGAAAAGCTGGCGGCGGCTATTGTACGTACATTGAAAATTATCAATCGCCATTTATTTTCTCAAACTTTAACGGAACATCTGGAGACATCGACGTATTAACACATGAGGCTGGTCATGCATTCCAAGTTTATTCAAGCCGTCACTATGAGATTCCTGAATACAATTGGCCAACGTATGAAGCATGTGAAATTCATTCCATGAGTATGGAGTTTTTTACATGGCCATGGATGGAGCTATTCTTTAAAGAAGATACAGAGAAGTATAAATTCTCGCATTTGAGTGGGGCACTTCAATTCTTGCCATATGGTGTTGCAGTAGATGAATTCCAGCATTTTGTCTATGAAAATCCAAATGCTACCCCTGCTGAAAGAAAACAAGCGTGGAAAGAAATTGAAGAAAAATATTTGCCGCATCGTGATTATGATGACAATGATTATTTAAACCGCGGAGGCTTCTGGCAAAGACAAGGCCATATTTATAATTCGCCATTCTACTATATTGACTATACTTTGGCACAAATTTGTGCATTCCAGTTCTGGAAAAAGTCACAAGAAAACCATGAGGAAGCATGGAAAGATTATCTTCATTTATGTAAACAAGGTGGAAGCAAATCATTCACTGGCCTTGTTGCAGAAGCAAATCTTATTTCACCTTTTGAAGACGGCTGTGTAGAATCAGTGGTTGACACTATTCAAAGCTGGCTTGATCAAGTGGATGATAAAAAACTATAATAATAATAATACCACCCGTGAGGAACGGGTGGTATTATTTTGAAGGGTACTAGTGTAAATTACCCAAATAGGGCAGTTCGGTGTTAGTTTCGGTCCATTTGAAGAGAAAGTCGTACCGTTCACTTCTAATTTCGAGCGCTTTGGGCAAAATTTCGTGCCGTTTACCTCTGAGACTCCTTTTACTTTATAAAAAAAATAATGGGTTCTAACCACTAACAGTATGGTTAGAACCCATTTGTGCATTCTGAACTTAGTGTTTATTTAGCTACAACAGTAATTTTTTCTTCGTTCATCGTAGCGATTAATGATTTTTGATCAGGATGCTCAAGAATAAAATCAGTAATGCTATCTTCAAGCTGTTCTTGAATAACTCTTCGTAAAGGTCTTGCACCAAATGCAGGATGATAACCCATTTCCGCAAGTTTTTCTTTCACTTCTTCTGTAACTTCAAGAGATAATTGTTGTTCCTTTAATGTTACTTGAAGCTCAGCAAGCATGATATCTACAATTTTTAATAAATGTTCGTTTTCTAATGCTTTAAATTCAATTATACTATCGAAACGGTTAAGGAATTCGGGTTTAAAGAAGCTTCCTAATGAATCTAAAATACTAGCTTCTTTCATTGCTTCGTTGTTGCCAAATCCAACGTGAATAGGTTTTACACCAATGCCTGCATTACTTGTCATAATGATTACAGTATCTTTAAAGCTTACAGTACGTCCCTGACTATCTGTTAACCGTCCATCTTCAAGGATTTGCAAGAACATATGCTGTACATCAGGGTGTGCTTTTTCAATCTCATCTAATAGGATGATACTGTATGGGTTATGACGTACTTTTTCTGTCAATTGACCAGCTTCCTCATGTCCTACATATCCAGGAGGTGAACCGATTAATTTAGAAACACTGTGTTTTTCCATATACTCACTCATATCGAGTCGGATCATGGCATCCTTCGTGCCAAATAATTCTTCTGCAAGTGTTTTCGTTAGTTCAGTTTTACCAACCCCAGTAGGGCCGACGAATAAGAAGGAACCAATTGGACGATTTTTAGATTTAAGTCCAGCACGGCTGCGGCGAATTGCTTTAGCAACCTTGCGAACGGCTTCTTCTTGGCCAATTACTTTACCAGCTAAATGTTGTTCAAGATTTTTCATTTTTTCTTGTTCATTAGCTTGAAGCTTACCAACTGGAATACCTGTTTTCTTCTCAATGATTTCTTGGATATGAGAAGCTTCCACTATTGGTTTTACACTTTCCATATTAGATGCAAGTTGTTTTTCTAATTTTGCTTCCTCGTCACGTAATTTTGCAGCTTCTTCATATTTCTCGTTTTCAAGTGCAACTTGTTTTTCTTGATGAATTTCTTTTAAACGTGCATGAATATCTTCTTTGTTCATTACATCAATGGTTAAGTTTAATTTTGAACCAGCTTCATCCATTAAGTCAATTGCTTTGTCAGGTAAATGACGGTCTTGAATATAACGATGTGATAACTCGACACAAGCCATGATAGCCTCATCTGTAAATGAAACCCCATGGTACTGTTCATATTTTGCTTTTAAGCCATTTAAAATTTGAACAGTTTCATCTAATGTAGGCTCATTTACTTGAACTGGCTGAAATCGTCTCTCTAATGCTGCATCTTTTTCAATTTGTCGGTATTCTTTTAAAGTAGTTGCTCCGATAACTTGAAGTTCACCGCGTGCGAGTGCTGGTTTTAAGATATTACCTGCATCCATTGATCCTTCCGCAGAACCGGCGCCAACAAGTAAATGAATCTCATCAATAAATAATAAGATATTTTTTCTTCTTTGGAGCTCAGCAATAAGCTGTTTCATTCTTTGTTCAAATTGACCGCGGATTCCTGTATTAGCTACTAATGAAGCCACATCTAATAAATATACCTCTTTATTTTTTAATTTTGAAGGGACATCATTTTCCGCAATTTTTAATGCAAGCCCTTCAGCAATCGCTGTTTTACCTACACCAGGCTCCCCAATTAATACAGGATTGTTTTTATTTCGGCGATTTAAAATCTCAACCACACGCTTAATTTCTTTATCACGGCCAATGACTGGATCAATTAGTCCGGCCTTCGCCATATTTGTTAAATTACGGCCAAATTGGTCTAAGAAACCGCCGCCGCCATTTTGGGCTTCGGTTTTCACAGTTGCATTCATTTGATTCTCGGGGACGGCAAATCCTTTAAATAAATCATCAATAGAACCGAATCCGTTAAAACCACCAAATCCATTCATCATAGGCGCACCTCCTAATGGATTACCAATTTTCGATTTTTCTTGTTGATAACAAGTTGAACATAAATACATATCTTGTTGTTTTCCATTAATATTTACATGTAATTGAATATTTGATTCGTTTTGATTACATTTTTGACATAACATTCAAATCATTCCTCCTTAAAGAAAGAAAAACAATAAATTTGACATTGACTAACTTTGACTAATTAATTATAAGAAAAAGGTTTAATAGATCAAACCCTTCAAAAAAATATTTATGAATTTGATTAACAAGGAGTTATTTGACCAACTTTGACCTTGTGAAATCAGTATACATCAACCAAAACGATTTGTAAACCATTTTTGACTATTTTTGACTAATAAAATTTTCCATATACAAAATACGATTATTATTTCTTTTTCATTAATTGCTTGTCTTATTTTAGACAACTTGTACATATCTTTTAATAGTGTCGTTTATTTGAAAGGAGATGCAATGTGACTAAGTGGGTTGGTGCTTTGCAAGTTGCGGCTGTCTATGTTGGAACAGTGATCGGAGCAGGATTTGCAACTGGTAAAGAAATTGTTGAGTTTTTTACTAAATACGGTTTTGTTGGGTTTTTCGCCATATTAGCAGCGGGGTATTTGTTTATCCTTTTAGGATCAAAATTAATGGTGAAAGCAATTGATCTAAAAGCTAATTCATACGAAGAATTAAATGAATATTTGTTTGGACCAATATTAGCTAAATTCATGAACATTTTTATGATGATCATGTTGTTAGGTGTTTGTGCAGTGATGTTATCTGGAGCAGGTGCTGTTTTTCAGCAGGAATTAGCCTTAGAAAAATGGGTAGGAGTTTTTTTTACTATTGGTCTTACAATTCTAGTGATGGCCGTTGGTTCAAAAGGGATATTTGCAGTGAATACCTTCGTTGTCCCCATTATGCTTTTATTTAATTTTATTGTAATGACAAAATCAATTACTCATTGGCAATTTGTTCAATATTTTATGAATATACCAGAGGATCTTCATTTATGGAAGGCGGTTGTTTCCCCTTTTTCCTATGCCGCTTTTAATTTGTCGTTAGCGCAAGCTGTTCTTGTTCCGATTGCAGCAGAAGTAAATGATAAAAAAACCGTAAAATTAGGGGGAATCATCGGGGGAATCCTTTTAACGTTGATTTTAGTTTCTAGTCACTTTACCCTCATTACATTACCTAATGTGCAGTTTTATGAAATTCCAATGGCTGCAATTGTTAAGAGTTCCTTTATCGGCATCTATTTTATATATGTACTAATTATTTTCGGAGAGATTTTTACTTCATTAATTGGAAATATTTATGGGTTGGAAAAACAATTTAGTAAATATATTTCCATTCATCGTGGATGGATATTTACATTTATTTTAATCATTATTTATAGTCTTAGTTATTTTCATTATGGTACACTACTATCCTATTTATATCCTTTATTTGGCTATTTCAGCTTGCTTTTTGTTTTTCTTCTTTGGTTTAAGCCTTATAATAAGCTCCGTAAATAAAAAGAACCTAAGAAATGATTAATCATTTCCTAGGTTCTTTTATTTACTTATGAGATGTTGCAATAATTTTATAGTTTTTATGATTTACAACCGTTTTTTCTTCGAGGTCAAGATCACGATAGTTTTCCATATACGTTAAATCAACTATAACAGAATTTTCATTTACCTTTTCAACAATCCCTTGTAATCCATCCCTGAATTCAATAAGATTGCCCACATCGGCTTTTTTCAATGCCATCTCCCCTTATCACTAAAAGGTAATTTTATAATATTCAATCTACTTAGTTAACAGTTTGCACCATATATTAGAAAATTTCAAGTTATTTTAGTACAAAAGTATTTTATTCATCGTATTTAAATATTCAAAAAGATGACAATTTTTGTTTTATTTGTTATATTTTAATTACATTTTAATTACAAAAAAGGGGGAAATGATTTGAAGGAATACATAGTAAACTTAAAAAGTGAAATTGCAAAGGTCATCATTGGGAGAGATAAAGAGGTTGATATGATGATCGTTGCATTATTACAAGGTGGGCATATTTTGCTGGAAAGTGTTCCGGGAACAGGAAAAACATTATTGGCTAAAGCATTCGCCAGTTGTTTAAATGTTGAATTTAAACGAATCCAATTTACTCCAGATGTTTTACCAACTGATGTAACCGGAATTCATTTTTTTAATCCAAAATCTCAGGAATTTGAGCTAAAGCCAGGACCTGTTATGACTAATATTTTACTTGCAGATGAAATTAACCGTGCAACCCCAAGAACCCAATCGAGCTTACTCGAGGCCATGGAGGAAAGGCAAGTTACGATTGATGGAGAAACATTATCAATTTCTGAGCCTTTTATGGTCATCGCCACGCAAAATCCTGTAGAATCGCAGCAAGGAACCTTTCCATTGCCAGCTGCACAACTCGATCGATTTTTTATGAAACTGTCCATTGATTTTCCTTCTTTCGAAGAAGAACGAGAAATTCTAAGAAAGCATGCTGCGGATAGTGGTTTAGGAAGACTTATGTCCGTATTGCAGCCTGAGCAATTACGCCATTTGCAAAAAGAGGTTAAAAATGTACAAGTTCACGAGGATATTGAGAAATATATAATTTTAATTGCCAAAGAAACAAGAGAACATTCGTCTATAGAATTTGGAATGAGTCCAAGAGCAAGTCTTGCCTTACTAAGAGCAAGCCAAGGATATGCTTTTATTAATGGCAGAAATTTTGTCACACCGGATGATGTAAAAGCGGTTGCGCCAAATATTATCAAACACAGGCTCCATCTTACAATCGAGGCATCATTAACAAAGACCGTGGATGAAATACTAGCCGATGTAATTAACTCTGTTTCAGCCCCGGTTGAAATGGAGTATATCAAATGATTTGGGAAAAAGAGATTATCCAGGAAAAAAATGTTCTAATCATAGGACAATTAATGATCCTATTTGCTATTCTTTCGTTTATCTTCGGTTCAACCACAATCTTATTTTTGTTTATTTTTGGTTGTTTTATGTCGTTAGGAAATTATTTGTACTTAAAACTAGTGGGAAACAACTTAATATTACAAAGCGATAGGTCTACTGTCAGGTTAAATGTTGAAGACACAGATGAATGGAAATTTACCCTCGTAAATAAAGGATTGCCGATTTTAAAGGGGAATCTGCGAATTAGCTTTACAAATAAGGTGCAACCAGTAAATCATCCTTTTATTGATGTTCGTTCTATTGTGGAGGTCAATATCCCTTTTAAGGCTTGGAGAAATGAACAAGTGGACGTTATCATTCCAGTGAAAGCAGTAAGAAGAGGGGTTTCTAGAATCCATGGTATTGAAGTGAAAATTCCGCATTTGTTTGGGACAGGATTAGTGATTCTTCAAAATAAAAAAATGTTAGGAGTAAAAAAGCTAGTATTTCCCAATAGAAAGACAGTCCATACTTCTAACAAAGAATATAATTTTTTACAGGGAAGTCAACATAATCAAACATCCATCTTTTTTGATCCTTTGCAGCCTATTGGGACAAAGGAGTACCAAAAGGGAGATCCTTTTCAATATATTCATTGGAAGGCAAGTGCCCGAACACAGAAATTGCAAACAAAGGTTTTTTCACCTATTGGAGCTAGAACTTGGTTGCTGCTATTAAATGTAGATGGAAAAAAGACAGATTTGGAGGCAAGTATAAGTCATTGTGCATATCTCATTGATTATGCAGTGAGAGAAAATATCCCATTTGCATTGGCGATAAATGTAACAACCTTTGGGAAATCTTTGTATTATTTTTTAAATGAGGGAGAAGGCAGAGGTCATCGTCAAAAAGCATTTGACTTATTAGCCCATTTATCTGTTGCTTCCTTTACCATTCCATATCATTTAATGATCAAGGATATTTGCGGGAAGGGGATTTCCTATCCATATGTTATTCATATTGGTGATATCGAGCCTTCTGGTTATGCATCCCTTATAGGATTTGGAAAAAAAGGTTCACTGGTTTTTTCTGTGAAATCAATTGAGAATCAAGGGGCAATGGAACTATGGAAGTAAAATCGAGTGCTAATATTCAAATGAACTTTTTGAAAATATTTGAAGTACAAAGGCTGTTTCTTAGTGACGCGATTATTTTCGCACTTGTTCAATATGCCATTCCATATATAAATGGGAAAGGATCTATAAGTTGGAGTCTTTTAGGGATATTATTTTTGGTATCGCTTACTACTTTGTTATTTTCCCAGGGGGAAATAGAACGGTTTTCGAAAGCTTTCTATTTTTGTTCCATACCAATCATCATTATTTGTACATGGTTAGGGGACATTCCTATTTTCGAAATGTTTCTATTGTTTATCTTTTCCCTTTGGAGACTTAAGGTTTTATTTATAGAAGATGGTGATGAGGACTCCGAAAATATCCTAAGCAGTCGTTTACTGGCTACGATTTTAATTTTTATTTTCTTGTATTTTGTAGGGTTTATATCGGGTATGAAATCGAGAAATTTATTGATAATTTTTCCGGTGCTTCAAATATTCTTGTATTCATATGGGACTTTTTTTAAAAGATATATTCAAAGTTCATCTATTTCAAAAAAAACAATAGCTGCTTTTAGTAGTTTTCTCATCATTACTCCTATTGTCATATCAACAGCGGTTACCTTAATAGCAAGTGTTATTAAAAATGGACTATCCGTTATTTTTGACAAAATTTTTTGGTTTATTGTGACACTTTTAAGCCCACTGATAAGTTTCTTAAGTAATTTCATGGAAAAGAAGAATGAAGAGTACAATAACCGTATGATGGAGTCTGCGAAAGAACAGATGAAGCTCAGAATACAAAAAGGAAATTATTTGGATAATTTTCGTAGACTACAAAAAAACGACAATGAGAAAATTTATATTATAATAGGGATTGTAATTGTAGTTATCATCATCATTTCGCTAATTTTGCATTTTAAGAAAAGGAAATCCAAAACTGCGAATGTGGGAAATGAGATGAAGCAAAGTATTTTTCACAAGCTAATTGATAATCAAAATAAAAAAGACAATCATGCAAACTATTACTCAAAATCCAACCAGAAAATCCGAAAATTTGTCCGTCAATTGGAGCATTTCTCAGCTAAGCACAAATCGAAAAGACGTGGAGCTGAATCTGTAAGAGATTGGTTAAATCGACTAAATATACAGGTCTCTGAAAAATGGGTATTCATATATGAAAGTGTTCGATATGGTTCCATTCAGGTTACAGAGGAGGATATAGAGCAATTTGCTCTTGAAATGGAAAAAATAAAAAATAGGATGAAAGAGTTCCAGAAAAAATAAATTTTTTCATTAGATTATTCATAACTTATTAGGGGCAGGAAATATTAACCTTAAGCAACAGGATTGAATTCTAACATGGTGGATGATATTCTTTTAATTGTGTGCTCTAAAAATGATTTAATCAGTTTTTTAAAAAGCTGAGAGAATATTTAGTGAATGCAGAATCTTGCTTTAATGTTATTTCGTTGCTAAATAATTGACGAAAAAAGCAAGGTGGATTATTTTTTATATAGTAGACACTTTAATTTATTATTAATGTAAAGGAGAAATTCAAATGGTAGAAAAACAATTTAAAGTAGTAGATGCAACAGGAATTCATGCTCGTCCAGCAACACTATTAGTACAAACAGCGAGCAAATTTGATTCTGAAATTCAACTTGGATATAACGGTAAACAAGTAAATCTTAAATCAATTATGGGTGTAATGTCTTTAGGTATCGGTAAGGATGCACAAATCAACATAAGCGCAACTGGCAGCGATGAGCAAGATGCATTAAATGCCCTTGAAGATCTATTGAAAAAAGAAGGTTTAGCTGAGTAATGTCAACCATTTTAAAAGGGATTGCGGCATCAAACGGTATTGCGATTGCAAAAGCATATCGCTTGGTAGAGCCTGATCTGTCATTTTCTAAGAAAACCATTGAAAATGCAGACGAGGAAATTGCCCGCTTTCAAGCAGCTATGTCTGCTGCTAAATCCGAATTGGAAGTTATTCGTGAGCGTGCAGGGTCTGAATTAGGAGCGGATAAAGCTGCTATTTTTGATGCGCATCTTTTGGTTTTAAACGATCCAGAACTTATCACACCCATCGAAGATAATATTAAAAACAATAAACTCAATGCTGAAAGCTCTTTAAAAGAGACAACAGATATGTTCATTACTATGTTTGAACAAATGGATAATGAATACATGAGAGAACGCGCTGCTGATATTCGTGATGTAACGAAGCGTGTGCTATCTCATTTATTAGGAGTGAAAATTCCTAATCCAAGCTTAATTTCAGAGGAAGTAATTGTTGTGGCAGAGGATTTAACACCTTCTGATACAGCCCAATTGAACCGAAATTTCGTAAAAGGCTTCACTACTAATATTGGTGGAAGAACATCGCATTCTGCTATCATGGCAAGATCCCTTGAAATACCTGCAGTAGTTGGTACGAAATCAGCTACAGAGGACATTCAAAATGGCGACTTAATCATTGTCGATGGACTAAATGGGGAAGTACATATTAATCCTACTCCAGAAATTGTTGACCAATATAAGAAAGTGCAAGAAAGTTACGAAAAGCAAAAAGCCGAATGGGCAAAGCTTATGAATGAAAAGACCGTTTCTAAAGATGGTCATCATGTAGAACTTGGTGCAAATATTGGTACACCTAATGATTTAAAAGGTGTATTGGACAATGGCGGCGAAGCAATCGGTCTTTATCGTACAGAATTTTTGTATATGGGAAGAGATCAGCTTCCTTCTGAGGATGAACAGTTTGAATCCTATAAAGCTGTTTTAGAAGGAATGAATGGAAAGCCTGTCGTTGTTCGTACTCTCGATATTGGCGGCGACAAAAAGCTTCCATATTTAAATCTTCCAGAGGAAATGAATCCATTTCTAGGTTTCCGTGCGATAAGATTATGCCTTGAAGAACAGGATATGTTCCGTACACAACTACGTGCATTACTTCGTGCAAGTGTTTACGGAAATTTAAAAATCATGTTCCCGATGATTTCAACCTTGAATGAGTTCCGACAAGCCAAACAAATATTATTAGAAGAAAAAGATAAGTTAGTAAGTAATGGCGTCAATGTTTCTGATAATATTGAGCTTGGAATTATGGTCGAAATCCCTTCAACTGCGGTAATAGCTGACCAATTCGCTAAAGAGGTTGATTTCTTTAGTATTGGAACAAACGATTTGATCCAATATACAATGGCTGCTGACCGTATGAATGAGCGAGTATCTTATTTATATCAACCATACAATCCTGCAATATTACGATTAGTGAAAATGGTAATAGATGCCTCTCATAAAGAAGGAAAATGGACAGGCATGTGCGGTGAAATGGCTGGGGATGAGCTAGCAATTCCAATTTTACTTGGTCTTGGTTTAGATGAGTTCTCTATGAGTGCTTCTTCTATTCTCAAAGCAAGAGCACAAATCAAAAATCTTTCCAAGGCAGAAATGGAAAAGCTTGCTGAGCAGGTTCTTCAGCTTCAAACAACGGAAGAAGTAATTGAAGCTGTAAAGAAAGCAACTCTATAGTCATAAAACTGTAATATTGATTAGGTTTAAATTGGGGAGAAAGGTGGAATAGATAAGTATTCTCAAGTATTTGTGGATAGTTGAATGGGAAAACTGTTACAAACTTGGGTTAACCATTTCTTTCCTATTTTTCCCCCTTTATTTTTCCGGATGATTTCATCCGGTTTTTTTTATTTTAGGAGCATTTATAATGAAACCTTATTAGTGGTTCATTTATAATGAAGTCGTGAAAAACTATTTTAAGGAGGCTATAAAATGGAATTTGGCTTAAATGGGAAAACCGCACTTGTGGTAGCTTCAAGTCAAGGTTTGGGAAAAGCAATTGCTGCTTCATTGGTAAATGAAGGGGTAAATGTAATGCTAGCCAGCCGGAATGAAGAACAGTTGGAAAGTGTTGAGTATGAATTAGCAGGACTCGAAAAAGGAAAAGTAAGTCATATTCGCTGTGATATTACTAATCCTGAGGATATAAGAAACATGGTGGAAAAGACGAAAGCAGAATTCGGCCGGTTAGATATTTTAATCAATAATGCCGGAGGACCACCTGCAGGCAGTTTCGAAGAAATGACTGATGAGCATTGGCAAAACGCATTTGAACTTAACCTTTTATCTTACATAAGAGTTATTCGTGAAGCATTACCATTATTAAAAGTGAATGGCGGAAAAATTATTAATATCGCATCCTCTTCCATAAAAGAACCAATTCCAGGTTTGATTCTTTCAAATACCTTTAGAACCGGTATTGTCGGATTGTCAAAAACGTTAGCCTCTTAATTAGCACCATTCAATATCTTAATTAACACTGTTGGTCCCGGAAGAATTGCAACAGACCGTGTGAAGCATTTGGATGAAGTAAATGCTTCCAAGACAGGTTATTCACGTGAGGAAATTGAAAACCTTGAGAAGAAAACTATACCATTACAAAGATATGGACGGCCGGAAGAATTCGCTAATGTTGTTACTTTCCTAGTATCGGATGCCAACACCTATATGACCGGAAGCAGTTTCCTTGTAGACGGCGGAAAAATTAAGGCAATTTAAATACGGGGTAACACATAGGAAAAGAAGCAAAGTGTCTTTTAAATGTCAATAAAAGATAGTTCACACCCAAGAATCATGAAAAGTTTTATTTAACATTGCCAATAGAAAAGGAGAGGACCCCTTTGGAAAAAACAATTGGATTTATCGGAACAGGTGTTATGGGGAAAAGTATGGTTCAGCATTTGATTAAGAGTAATTATCCGGTTTATATATATAATCGTACGAAAGAAAAAGCTATGGATTTGATAGAAAAAGGTGCTGTATGGTGTGACAGTCCTAAAGAGGTAGCACAGAATGCTGATGTTGTTTTAACAATTGTCGGCTATCCATATGATGTAGAGGAAGTATATTTTGGGAATGATGGGTTGCTTTCTAATGGGAAAGAAAATAGTATTTTTATCGATATGACCACCTCTACGCCGACACTTGCGATCAGAATATATGAAGAAGGTAAAAAGAAAGGTATCCAAACGATAGACGCACCAGTTTCTGGTGGAGATATTGGTGCAAAAAATGGTACATTGACCATCATGGTCGGAGGGGAAGAGCAAACATTCAATACCATTCTTCCGATATTATCTTGCTTTGGGCAAAACATCGTATATCAAGGTCCGGCAGGCAGTGGCCAGCATACGAAAATGTGTAATCAAATTGCCATTGCTACCAATATGATTGGGGTATGTGAAGCATTAGTTTATGCCAAGAGAGCAGGATTAGATCCGGAAACTGTTTTAAAATCGATTAGTGCTGGTGCGGCAGGAAGCTGGTCCCTCAGCAACTATGTTCCAAGAATTCTTACGGGTGACTATTCACCGGGATTTTTTATCAAACATTTTATCAAAGATATGAAAATTGCACTTGAAGAAGCGGAAAAAATGAATTTACCTTTGCCTGGTCTTGCATTAGCGAAACAAATGTATGAAGAATTAGCTGAACAAGGCGAGGAGAACAGTGGTACACAGGCATTAATAAAATATTGGAATCAGTTTGAATAAAATCTTACGTACTCCTAACAATAGATATGACTATGTAAGTTAGGAGGAACTCTTCGTGGCGAAGCGAACAAAGAAAAACGATGCTGATCAAAAAAATAAAAAAGGATTTGATTCTTCTGTATTAAATGAGGAATTTGCCCATGAAATGGGAAGTGCTGCAACGAATAAAATTCATAAGGATAAAGCGAAGAAAGAAAAAGCTCCCAAAAATAACGGTAAATACAAAGGTCAATAAGAACAAATGCGCAAAACGCCTTGCTCATCGGTGTACGGATTTCGTAGTCGCTCACCTCGAGATAAAGGAAACACAGTGAGGTAGTTCACGAGCTATTGAATATTGAACTACCATTTTCACCGAGTAAAATTTGAAGTGTAATTTTACCTGATGTTGACTTATCGTAGGGAGGAGACGGAGAAATCCGCTAGACGATAGACGCTGGAGCTAGACGTAATAAAAAAAGTGTCCATTGGACACTTTTTTAGCTTTTATTCACCAAGTACTTCTCCATTCGATTTAATCCTTCCTCGAGTTTTTCCATAGAGCATGCGTAGGAAAGTCTGAAAAAACCTTCTCCATAGATAGAAAAAGCACTGCCGGGAACAACTGCAATCTTGTTTTTATACGCCAATTCAACAGCAAAATCGAAAGAAGACAATTCCAGCTCATGAGGGATTTTTACGAAAAAGTAAAAGGCGCCATCCGGTTTAACATATTCCAATCCCATCTTCGTTAATCTCTCACAAACGTAATCTCGCCTTTTTATATATTCCTCGCGCATTGGTTCTGCATCATTATAACCTTTAGTAAGTGCTTCTATAGCAGCCATTTGCGAAATGGAAGATACACACGAAACATTGTATTGATGTACCTTTATAATATGTTTTGCAATATTTTCGGGAGCAAATAAGAAACCTATCCTCCAGCCTGTCATCGAATGTGATTTGGATAATCCATTAATGACAATTGTTTGCTCCCTAAGATCGTTTGCGATGGAATAATGCTTATTTTCATATACTAATTCACTATAAATTTCATCAGCAATTACAAATATATTTCTTCCTTTAAGAAGCCTAGCTATATCCTTTAATTCCTTTTCCGTTAAGCTGACGCCTGTTGGATTCGATGGATACGGTAAAATGATACATCTTGTTTTATCTGTTAAATAAGGAGCTATTTTTTCAGCCGTCAGTTTAAAATGGGAATCCCTTGTATCCACATGAACTGGAATTCCCCCAGCTATCCTTATGATAGGCTCATATCCCGGATAAATGGGACCTGGTAAGATTACTTCGCTGCCTTCTGTTAATATCGTTCTTAATGAAACATCTATTGCTTCACTTGCACCAACTGTTACAATTACTTCTTTTTCAGCATCATACTGTAAGTTATATTTTTGTTTCACAAAATCACTGGCGGCTTTCCGTAATTCTATATAGCCAGCATTATGGGTATATATTGTAAAATCGTTTTCAATTGCAGCAATGCCTGCATTCTTTACATGCGTGGGAGTTGGGAAATCAGGTTGTCCGATGGTAAAGGAAATCATATTTTCCACACCACTAACCATATTGGAGAATTTCCGAATTCCGGATATTTCTATATCTAAAACTCTTTTATTTAGTAAGTGCTCCACTAATAAGTCATCCTTCCCATGTTATCTTTCTAAATGGTGTCCAGCTCTATCGCCTATCGACTCACCGTGTTTCGTTTATCTCAGTCGAAGCCCTAAAGTTTATACGTAGTTGGACAGGCGCATTTCGCTTTCTTTTATATTACCACTTATTCACCGATTTTCTTATCATTTTTGATTCAATAATACTCTCTTTTCTTCTATTTAGAAATTTCATAACGATAGAACACTTCGGCAATTTTTCGTGTTATATTTACATTATGATAGATTGGAAGGGAAGTTGCTATATGACAATAGAAAAGGATATCCCATTAGAGAGTGGTTCAAAAGAATTAGAAATTATCGAATTTCAATTGCAAAATAATAAATTTGGCATCGATGTGATAAAAGTAAAGGAAATTATTCAGCCTCTGCCCGTTACCTTTATACCTCACGCACACCCGTATATGGAAGGAATTGTCCAGTTACGGGGAGAAGTTTTGCCGGTTATTGATTTAGCAAAAGTATTAAATTTTGATAACAGTGAAGATAGGTCAAAGGAGAAATATATTGTTTCAGAGTTTAACCAAATGAAAGTGGTTTTTCATGTTCATGAGGTAAGTCAAATCCATCGAATTTCGAAGCAGCAAGTGGAGAAGCCATCTGATATGTATGCAAGTGAGCGGCAACAAGTAATTGGCATCATAAAAAAAGAAAACGAGATGATTTTAATGCTTGATTTTGAAAGCATTATTTCAGAAATGAATCCAATCTCGATCCATTAAAATGAAAAGAAGAGCTTTTAGTGCTCTTCTTTTCTGCTTTTAAGAAATGATAAAATTTAATCTTGTGAAAACACCTTTTAACAAAAGCTGGACCTATAGCGCCAGCGCGTGTGCATTTGTTATGTTAGTTACAAATGCTTTATTAGTCGTAATGATATTAATAACTGTCTCCAAGTTTTTTGAAAATAGGTCTTTGAGGCCGCGGTTTACGGCTGTTGGAACGGGTATTACTTTTTTCCTTTAACCCAGTATATGTCTGCAATATTTGCTTTGCCTGATTTAATGGCATGTGACATTTAGGATTTCTCGTATAACGATCTAATTTTCCTAGATGAGGAAGCATTTCGAAATCTTGTTTTGTTGGGGGGATATGAAAAGAATATTCTCCGCATTGTACAAGAACATCCGATTGCTGCTGACTATATTTCGGATTGTCAGAAAAGTGAAGTCCAATCTTTTTAGCCTTTCCTTCTTGCACCATTTTCTCAATTGCTTCTCTTTTTAATTTATATAAAAACTTTGGGTTAGTGGCAGTTTTGGCATGCCGGTTCACAGTGAAAATAGCATATGAGAGGTTTAATATAGAAGGTGGTAACGGAGCGGAAGAGTGTGAATTCAAAAAAACGAACTCCTTTCCATTGTTAAATAATTTTGAAATTGATTGACTTTATTATACTACTAATTCATAAGATTGGAAAGGCTGTCTCAAAAAACATGTATATTTTGTGTCAATTTTATCAAGTTATTGACAGGACAAAAAAATACTCCTTATAGTTATGTTGTTAACAGTTTAGGGGGTGAACTATTATTGGAACGTGAAAAAATAAAGCTATTAATAAAAAGATACGAAGACGTCTATTTATTTGCTACAAAACGAATTTCTTCCCTAATTTCAGAAAACGTGTTGAAAGAATTGTCATTAGAACAGTATTCAATGCTGAGAATTATTTATTTTCAAGGTCCACTTCGCGCTGCTGAATTATCGGAACAATTAAATGTAAATAAAAGCGCTATAACTTCTAAAGTGGATAAATTAGAAACTAAAGGTTTCATTAAGAGAGAAAGAGATCAAAACGACCGTAGAAATATATACATAACTGCAACAGAAGAAGGAAAAAAGGTTTGTGAAGAAGTGGAAATAAAAATAGAAAAGTTTGTCAGTCATTATTTAGAGGAATTAGATCCAGATGATTTAGAAGAATTTATTAACCTCTATGAAAAAATTTCCACTATTATTCAAAATTCAAAGGAGGGAGATACTCTATGAAATTTGTTGTCCGTTTTAGATGGCTGCTACTAGCCTTTTGGATTGTGGTGGCAGCTGTTCTTACATGGAAGGCTCCAAATATGGAGAACCTTGTCCGTGAAAAAGGCCAGATTACTGTTCCGGATGGATATCCTTCCAGACTTGCTTCTGAAATAAAACAGCATCATACAAGTGAGAAGGAAGGCTCTGAATCCTTTATCGTCGTTTTTCACGATAATAAAAAATTGGATTCTAATCAAATTGAAAATATTCATAAAACTATTCAAAAAATAAAAAGTAAAGAAAAGGAACTTAGCGTAAATAGCGTTACAACACATTTTGACCAAGAGGAATTAAAAAATCAATTAGTTTCAAAAGATGGAAAAACCATTTTAGCTATTTTAGATGTTGAGTTAAAGAATAGAGAGATTAGCAGTGTCCGCGATAAACTGGACAATGCGATTGCTACACCGCATGTCCAAACGATGATGACAGGAAATGGACTAATCAATGAGGATGTAGTGATAAGTTCGCAAAAAGGGCTTAAAAAGACAGAATTAATAACCGTAGCGTTTATATTAATTGTTTTAATCCTTGTCTTCCGGTCGGTAGTAGCTCCTATCATTCCTCTGATTACCGTCGGTTTGACTTATTTGGTGAGCCAATCGGTTGTCGCCTTTTTAGTAGATAAGCTGAATTTTCCGTTATCGAATTTCACGCAGATTTTTTTAGTCGCAGTATTATTTGGGATTGGAACGGATTATTGTATTCTCCTATTAAGTCGTTTTAAGGAGGAATTATCGAAGGGAAATGAAGTGGTGCCGGCAATTATTGCGACATATAAAACTGCCGGAAAAACGGTTTTATTTAGCGGGATTGCAGTTATGATTGGATTTGCATCTATAGGTTTTGCAAGCTTTAAGCTTTACCAATCTGCATCAGCAGTCGCTGTGGGAGTAGTATTTCTTCTTCTGGCCCTACTAACAGTGGTTCCATTTTTTATGGCTACACTCCGCAAAGTAATTTTTTGGCCGCTGAAAGGAAATATTTCTCATTCAGAAAGTAAACTTTGGGGATGGGCAGGGAATCTTGCTATTACTCGACCGATTATAGCATTGGGAATTGTTGCTGTTATTACGATTCCGTTATTAATAAGCTACAATGGAAAGCTATCCTTTAACTCTCTAGATGAGCTGGGCAATGACTATGAATCTGTTAAGGCATTTAATATCGTTTCAAATGGCTTTGGATCTGGTGAAATTATGCCAGTTACGGTCGTTCTTGAAAATGATGAATCGATGAAATCGAAGGAATATTTAGGATTAATTGAAAATGTCAGTGGTGATTTATCTAAAGTAGATCATATTGAAAAAGTCCGCAGTGCAACACGTCCTGTTGGGGATGTTATGAAAGAGCTTTATGTTAGAAATCAAGCAGGTACAATCAGTGAAGGGATTGGCAAAGGAAATAAAGGAATCGGAGATATTAAAGCAGGCTTAAATACCGCAGCAAAGTCTTTAAGTAAAAATGAACCGAAACTTAAGAGTGCTACAGCCGGAATTGGTGATCTTCAGACAGGAACAAAATCATTACAATCTGGAATCACGGATTTACAGACTGCACTTGAACAAATAGAGAAAGGGATTCGCAGCGGATCGACGGGAGCAGGTGAACTAAAGACCGGAATTATGGAAGCCCGCAAACAAGCCTTTGCATTAAAAGCGGGAGTAAATGAACTCCTGACTAACTATCAGAAGATGCAGCAAGGAGTCCAGCAATTGGAATCAAATTATAAGCAAATAACTAATGGGATAACTTCCATTCAAGCGAGCTTGATGAATTTAAATAGCCATTTTACCCAACTTGAATCCAAATATAATGGGCTTAAAGAAGATGGTGACTACAATGCTATCAAACAAACTGTACAAGGTACGGCACAAAGTCTTGGTGTAAGCGCCGGAGCTTTAACAGAACTAGATAAAAATTTATCAGCAGTAAATAATGGTTTTCAGCAAGCAAATACAGGCTTAAGTAGTATTTTATCTGGAATTAGTCAATTTGCAAACAGCTTTAATCCCATTATAACGGGATTAGACCAATTAGAAAAAGGTATGTCAAAAGCGGCAGATGGACAATCGCAAGTCATCCAGAAACTCCCTGATGTATCAAATGGATTAGGAAAAATCGCAGATGGGCAACAACAGTTGCAGAAAGGGTTTGGATCCGTTGGCGAGCAATTATCTAATCTCACAAATGGTTTAAATCAAAGTACAGATGGTCTTGGGAAAATACAATCAGGATTAGATGATGCTAGTGACTATTTGAATAAGATGTCTAACGATAGTAACTTACAAAAATCTGGTGTATATATTCCGGATGAATTATTAACCAATGTGGATTACCAGAAAGCATTAGACACATATATTTCAAAAGATGGAAAAATGACAAGCTTTGATTTAGTACTAAACCAAAATCCATATTCCAACCAAGCAATGCAAACGATTGATCGAATAAATCAGGCATTAAAAACCTCGCTTAAGGGTACGAAGCTTGAAAATGCCCATATCGGAATATCCGGTGTTACTAGTATGAATCATGATTTGAATAAAATGTCAAACTCGGATTACAGCAGAACAGTTATGTTTATGCTGGCGGGAATAGGGATTATTTTAATTATCCTTTTAAGATCACTCATCATGCCGATTTACTTAATAATTTCTTTATTACTAACCTATTATTCTTCGATTGCCATGACTGAATTGGTATTTGTCCATATGCTTGGATACTCCGGTATCAGTTGGGCTGTACCATTTTTCGGATTTGTTATTTTAATGGCGTTAGGAATAGATTATTCTATTTTCCTTATGGATCGTTTTTCAGAATATCGTCAACTACAAGTAAAAGAAGGAATTTTAATGGCGATGAAAAATATGGGGACAGTTATCATTTCAGCTGCGATTATACTAGCAGGAACATTTGCGGCAATGCTTCCTTCTGGTGTAATGTCCTTATTACAAATTGCCACACTAGTCTTATCAGGATTGTTATTTTATGCATTCATCGTGCTACCGCTGTTTGTTCCTGTGATGGTTAAAGCACTTGGTAAGACAAATTGGTGGCCATTTATGGGAAATAAATAGGAAAATTTTCATAATCTCTTTATTTTAATGTCAGACTCTTATAAAATGAATGAGTCTGACATTTTTGTTGAAAATATGCTATTTTTCGACAAAAACTGGAGTTGTTTTTAGATGCAAATAGAAAAAATAATTATTTTATCTTTCATTATATTCATTTATACTGATAATTAGTAAAATAGACATAAGTAGATAAATAATGACAATTTTTGAATTAAAGAGGGCCTGGGGTTTAAAAAGGGATGGTTATATGAAGCAGACTAATAATACACATACGAAGAAAAAAATGGTACATCCTGAAAATGGTCATGAAGAAAAAATGCTTCGTGATATTTTCTTGCATCAAATTTCAGATATGGTATTTATCATGAAAGTGGAACCTGGTCCAACATTTCGTTATTTATTTGTAAATCAAAAAGGATTGGATCATGCGAATTTAAAGGAAGAGCATATAGGCTCTCTTATGGAAGAAGTGTTACCGGAAGAACTCTCTACCCATTTAAATAGATATTATCAAAAAGTGTTGGAAACAAACGAAACCGTCATTTTTACGGATTATATTCAAGTAAATGAACATGAAATTAGAGTGTTTGAGAGTCGTCTTACAGGAATAAATGATCAAAATTCTATTTCCTATATTGTTGGTATTACACGAGATGTTACGGATTTAGTTGAAACAAGACAAAAATATCAATCACTTATCGATCATAATTTAGATGCGATTTTTTCTATTAATGAAAAGGGAAGAATATTAAGTGCCAATCCTGCTAGTTTGAAAATGATAGGCTATACCGAAGAAGAGCTTATTAATCGTTCTATTTACGAATTAGTAGATAAAAACGGAGTCGGGGAAATATTCAGAGTAATGTCTAATACTTTATCTGGAGAACCGCAAGAAACGAATGATTGTACATTTATTAATAAACAAGGTGTTAAATTATATATACAATTAAAAACGGTCCCAATTAAAATTAATGGGGAAATAAGGGGAATATACGTCATTATTCGTGATACTACCGAGCAGTGGAGAACGAATGAAAAGATGAACTATATGGCAATGCACGATTCATTAACAGGTTTGTGGAATCGTCCGGCGTTATTAGAGCATCTTCAAGCGGAAATTACGACATCGATGATTAAAGAGCAAGATTTTGCCCTTTTTTATATTGATTTAGATCGATTCAAATACTTTAATGACACATTAGGTCATCAAGCAGGAGATGAACTGTTAAAGCAAACCTCCCACCGGTTATTAACTTTAAATGTCTCTTATAATCGTGTATATCGATTAGGCGGAGACGAGTTTGTTATCATTTTGCCTAGAATAAAGAAAAAAGAAGCGGATCGTGTCGCTGGAAATATCCTTGCATTGTTCCATGAACCATTTAATATTTATGATCAAGACTACTACCTAACCCCATCCATTGGTATTAGTCTCTTTCCGGCAGATGGGAAAGATGCGGAAAGCTTAATCAAAAATGCTGACAGTGCGCTTATTCAGGTAAAGGAAAAAGGGAAGGGACATTATCGTTTTTACCGTACAGAAATGAATGAAGCCTTTCCAAACTATATTTTGATGGAAGCACATTTGCGAAAGGCTATTGAAAAGAATGAATTTATCATGCATTATCAACCGCAAGTTAATTTACTTGATGGCAAGATAAAGAGCTTTGAAGCGTTAATACGCTGGAATAATCGAAAGTTTGGTTTTGTATCCCCGGCACAATTTATTCCGTTGGCTGAAGAAACGGGGCTGATAATCTCAATTGGTGAGTGGGTTATCCATACTGTTTGTGAACAACTTGCAATTTGGAGAAAAAAGGGTTTTAAAGATATTCGTGTTGCAATCAATATATCACCGAAACAATTACTTGATCCAAATCTGCCAACTATTATTAAAAAGGCACTGTTATTTTACCAATTACCGGCTTCTTCCATTGAAATTGAAGTAACGGAAGGAGCAATGGAGGATACTAGAAATGCTCTGTCCATGCTCCAGCGTCTAAAAGAAATCGGGATCGTAATTTCAGTTGACGATTTCGGAACAGGATACTCTTCCTTGAATTATTTAAAAAGATTTCCGATAGACATTATTAAAATTGATCAGTCCTTTGTGAAAGAAATTCAAGTAAATGAAAAAGATGCCGCTATTACGAAAACAATTATTAATCTTGCCCATAATTTAGGGATGGAGGTCATTGCTGAGGGAGTCGAAGAAAGCGATCAGGTTCAATTCCTCATTTCCGCACAATGTCTTAAAGCACAAGGATTTTATTTCAGCCGTCCGGTGAGTGCGGATGAGATTGAAAAAAATGTATTGTGTATATAAGAAGATCGCAAGTATACGGATGAGCAAAATTGGCACTTCAAAATTTCACCGAGTAACATTTGAAATGTAATTTTACCAAGTATAAATAGCACTACCATTTTCACTTGTTGCACTAACTCAAGCAAGAGACGTAGAAATCCGCTAATCAATGGCTTCTTACTTTAGATAGATATAATACTTGAAAATTAATTTATGCGATCCCCCTAAGAAATGCCCGCTACTTAACGGATATTGCAATGTTGCGGTCATTTCTTATGTTTTTCCCGATTGTAATTGGAAGATCGTTATTTCTGGTACGGATAAAAACCGAAAAGGTAGTCTGGTCGTCCCAAGTCCGCGGTTTACATATAAGTAAAGTGGATTCCTTATATTTACATGGTATTCCCCTTCGATATACTTCCTTCCATATGGAGGTGTTACTAAAGGTCCGTAAAACGGTATTTTTACTTGTCCACCATGGCTATGTCCGCTTAATTGAATATCAATGCCGATTGCGGATGCGGCATCTGCAAGGTCAGGTGCATGAGACAGGAGGATAGAAAAATAATGAACAGGTATTCTTTTAAGTGTTCCTGGAATATCTGGCTTCCCTAACATAGCATCGTCAATGCCCGCTACAAATATTTTTTCACCATTATTTAACTCAAGCGAAATGGCTTCATTTCTTAAAACGTAAAAATTTGCTTTTTCCATGATTTGCATATAAATATCGGTACCATAGCCGCCATGATCATGATTCCCAAAAATCGCATACTTTCCATAAGGAGCATTTAATTCCTTCAGAATATTGCATAGCGCTTCTTTAAATGGATACTGATTTGGTTTGTCCATTAAGTCACCTGTAAAAAAAATGATGTCAGGCTTTATCTTATTGATGGCTATAATATGTTTTTTTAATTGTTCTAAGCTATATTGAAATCCAATATGTGTGTCGCTAAATTGAACAATTTTACAGCCGTGAAAGCTTTTCGGAATTTTCTCGTGATAAATGGGAATATAATTCATGTCAAGACGGTGTGGTTCAATGTATCGACTATAAATATAGCCACCGCTGCTGAGACCTATTAATGCCAAAAAATAACTTATTACCCTTTTCAAAAAGCTTCTTCGGGATATGGGATTATTCATTTTTATCAATGAAGCAACATAAACTATTTGTTAAGTTTTTCATTTTATTCGCGGTATGCTTCTCTCCTTTATGCCATATCTATTGAAATCTTAAGTATTTAAAGGTATATTCTATTTATATTGCGAGGTTAAATGAATAATAATTTATTAGATAGATAAAATTTAAAAAAGTTTTTAGAAGTATCGTGAATAGATAGGAAAGGGGTTATTATTATGCACAAACATAAGCATATGGACGTTTTCTTCTTACCAACGAAGTCCGGAATGATAAAAATCTATTCATACGGTTTTTCATCTGGGGAATCATGGGGTCAAGTTTTTACTGAATATAATGATATTACAGTATCGGTTAAAGGATATAATCAAAAGAAGGCAATTATTAAATCGATTTCAAGATTAAATGATTCCTTGCTTAATAAAAATAGAGATAAATAAGAAAAGTGCAAGCGCCTTGCTCATCGGCGTACGGATTTCGTAGTCGCAGGCTCGAGATAAAGGAAACACAGTGAGGTAGTTCACGAACTGATGTTGACTTATCGTAGGGAGGAGACGGAGAAATCCGCTATCCGATAGGCGCTGTAGCTAGACAAGATTAAACTTGTTAAATTATTTAGATGTTGAAAAATTTTATACTTTCCTATCCATTAAAAAAGGGTTTTTAACCCTTTTTTTTGCTTCAAAAAATTTGAATATTTTTAAAAAGGGCAATTCGTGTTACAATGGGAAAAGAACGAGATATATACACAAATAAATGAATGACTATTCATTCACTGCGAAGGAGAGGAACAAATGAAAGATCGAGTAGTTATTATCACTGGCGGTTCAAGCGGAATGGGTAAATATATGGCAAAGAAGTTTGCCCAAGAGGGTGCAAATGTCATAATAACCGGAAGAAATTCCGATAGGCTGCATGCGACAAAAGAGGAATTAGAAAAAATAAATTCAAATATATTAACTGTCCAAATGGATGTAAGAAACCCAGAGGAAGTACAACAAATGGTGGATGAAGCACATTCGTGTTTTGGAAAGATTGATTTCCTTGTCAATAATGCTGCCGGGAATTTTATTTGTCCAGCTGAAAAGCTTTCCATTAACGGCTGGAATTCAGTTATTAATATTGTATTAAATGGAACATTTTACTGCTCTCATGCGGTCGGAAACTATTGGATTGAAAAAGGCATTAAAGGAAGTATGATTAATATGGTTGCAACATATGCATGGAATGCAGGACCTGGAGTTATTCACTCAGCTTCCGCAAAAGCAGGGGTCTTAGCCTTAACAAGAACCTTAGCAGTAGAATGGGGAAGGAAATACGGAATTCGTGTAAATGCCATTGCTCCTGGACCAATTGATAAAACCGGCGGAGCAGAAAAATTATGGGAATCAGAAGAAGCAGCGAAAAGAACATTAAATAGCATCCCGTTGGGAAGATTGGGAAATCCAGAAGAAATTGCGGAATTAGCAGCTTTTTTATTTTCTGATAAAGCTGCCTATATAAATGGAGAATGTATTACGATGGATGGCGGCCAGTGGCTGAATCAATATCCTTTTTAACAATCGGGGGTTACATAAATGAAGTTTTTTGGAAAAGAGCATTATATAACTAGTTTTTCTGCTAAACATCAGCCAAAGTATTTTGTTGATTTAGGGGAAACTTTTCAAGTTGAAACACATGATTGCTACGGCGGAGCATTCACGAGTGAAAGTCAATTGCGGACAAGTATGAAGATGGATTATATCAATCCTGCTACTGGGCCCATTTATATTAATGGCGTAGAAAAAGGAGATATTCTTTGTATTGAAATAGAGAATATCGAATTAGATTCTCAAGGTGTCATGGTTCTATACCCTGGTATGGGGAGATTGGGGAACAAGGTGGAGATTGAAGATACCAAAATAATTCCGATAGAAAATGGGACAGTTTTCTATAACGAACATCTTCAATTTAAAGTCAGACCAATGATTGGAGTCATTGGAGTTGCTCCAGTAGATGG
This sequence comes from Margalitia sp. FSL K6-0131, assembly GCF_038008735.1. NCBI lineage: Bacteria > Bacillati > Bacillota > Bacilli > Caryophanales > Bacillaceae > Heyndrickxia > Margalitia sp. FSL K6-0131. The sequence continues at coordinate 3,602,568 of NZ_JBBOZS010000001.1, read as the reverse complement.
GGAGATATTAAGTGAATCGCCTGGGGATCATGGGGGTAATATGGATACAAAATACATCACTGCCGGGAATAAACTGTATCTACCTGTTTTTCATGATGGCGCACTATTAGCACTTGGGGATTTGCATGCTGCCATGGGGGATGGAGAATTAAATGGTTCCGGTATCGAAATTGGCGGAAAGGTAACACTTAAAGTATCAAAAAAAGAAAACCAACCACTTGCATTACCAGTTGTTGAAACGCTTGATTCCTATATGTTTATTGCTTCAGAAAAAACGGTAGAAAAAGCTGCAGAAAAAGGAATGATTACTGCCGTAGAAGCTATTCAAGCAAAGCAATCTTTGACCTTTAACGATGCATACCGGCTTCTTAGTGCATTATGTGATATACAAATCAGCCAATTAGTTAACCCTTTAGTAACAGTTAGAATTAGTGTTCCAAAGGAATTACTAATGTAAAGACCAAATACGCTGATCTCCACAGATCTAGCGTACGGATGGGTGAAATTTATGTGCCAAATTCACTTTTATGGGTCAGGTGAGCCAAAGGAAACACAGTGAGGAAACGGAAAATGCTGAAGTTAGACGGAGACAATTTTTTCAGGTAATCCACATGGATTTCATAATACTTAAACAATGAAAAATCCTTACTCAAATTTGGGTAAGGATTTTTTGTCGAACGGATAAAAATAATATGACAAAAATTGCATATTTGAAGTTTATAGACAGTGATATATTTTCAACATCAAAAATGGTTAAAACTACCTATATTCATATGAAAAATAAGATTGTCATTATTTCCGTTAGGATGTCTGTTTCTGTGAGAAATTTGCGAACGATTCCATGTATATCGACATTTTTCCATTGTTACAATGAAAAGGCATAGACAAGCATTGGAGAGGAGAGTGACATGTTGATGAAAATAATAATCTCTACAGTTCTGATTGTGGGTGTATTGTTTGGACTTAAGTCTCATGTTATGGCCGAAGGGAAAAGTGCAGATTATAAACAATTTGTAAAAGATGCTTTTCATACCCAGGTTGCACTTAGCGAAAAAGAACGTTCTTTAAATGAAATTAAAGACATGTTGAATACTTACTTTACTAAAGATTTCACTTCTCTTTTCCTTAAAGAAAATCTTGTGAAAACGGATAAAGGTTATCAAACGTTTGGCTCCGATTTTCCTTTATATTACATTCCTTTCTTTTCTTATGATGATCAAACAAAGGTGAAGAAGTTGGGGAATAGGGTGTATATTTTTGAGAATATGGCTAAAAAAGACACTGGCCCAGTCTTTTATAAAAGTGATTATCAAGGTGTACGCTTAAAGAAAGTAAAAGGTGTTTGGAAAATTGACGAAATACTTTACTACGTCCCAAAGAATATTATTCAATCGCCAAAGGCAACAATGAAACATCCAACACATCATGGATCAAAAAGTCTGAAGAATTCTTTTCTTAATCCATTAACATCCATCATTTTACCAATCAACATTAAACCAATTTGGCTGCTGATGTCAAAGTTTTAAAAGGAACCTCATCCAGATGAGGTTTTTTATTTTGAATGTTTTCATTGCAATCATGATAACTATTCTCTTATAATGTTTTTATTGCTTGCAAAATTGTTTACATAACTATTTATAAAAAAAGAATGCATCATAAAGAAATATAGATTTTTGATGGTTAGAAATGTACATTCGGGAATGATAAAATAAGAAAGTAAATGTAAATACCTCTAAATAAGGTATTGTGAGAGCGAGCAGATAAAGCTTGATTGTTGAAAGGAGTTTATGTATGTCCCAATTGTTAGGAATTATACAAAGATTAAAAGCAATGCAAGAAGGAAATGAAACAGGTGATGTTCAACAACGACGTTTTGAGGTAAATGGAAAAACTCTTTGTCAGGTGAAATACTTTCCAGCTACGGAGACGTTTGAATTAGAAGTGTATGGTGATGATAAAAAAACGAATAAATATCAATTTGATGATATTGATATTACATCCATTGAAATCTTTGATTTAGTCCAAGAAGAAAGAAATCCATCCTAGAGCCTTATTTTTTGGCTCTTTTTTTATTTTAAAAACGTTATAATGAGGGTTAGGATAACATTATAATGAATGGAGGAGAAAGTATTTGTTGCTATACATCATACTTGGAATTCAAACGCTTATCATGCTTTTAGTGGTAGCTGAATTAATGAACATCAGAAAAGAAATAAATGAAATTAAAGACTTATTTAAGAAAAAAATAGACACGAAATAAACATGCTTTCTACACGAATTTCTAGTTCTCATTTCCATGATCTATGATAGAATATGTAAGGATATATAAATACAAACAAGGGAGTTTTATGATGATTTCCTTACAAAGCCACGAATTTTTAGAACCGAAAATTAGTGATTTTATGATCCCTTCTGAAAAAGTTGCACATGTTCAAGTCGGAAATAGCCTTGAGCATGCATTATTGGTATTAACGAAGAGTGGTTATTCCGCAATCCCAGTATTAGATGCAAGGTTTAAATTGCACGGATTAATAAGTTCTTCCCTTATTACGGAGTCCATCCTTGGATTAGAAAGAATTGAATTTGAAAAATTAAGCGATTATAAAGTTGAAAATGTGATGACGAAAAAAATTCCTCGAGTAAAATTGGAGGATCAGTTTGAAAAAGCACTAGGTTTATTAGTTGATCACCCGTTTTTATGCGTAGAGGATGAAGAAGGTTTCTTTGCCGGTATCTTTACCCGTCGAACATTGCTAAAAGAATTGAACCATCATATACACAAGCTCAATCATTTTTAGAAGTTCCCTTATTGGGGGCTTTTATTATTTGTAAATAAAAGTTTTTTATAATGAATTTCCTTCATCATTAAGATACAATATAAGAAAAACTTATGAGGTTTGAAAATGTCCACAACTGAATTCCAATTATTAGCGGTACTGGCTCAAGAAATGAACATGAGAAAGGCAGCGGAACGACTATTTGTTTCCCAGCCTGCTCTTTCCCAGCGATTACAAAATATCGAAAAACAGTGGGGAACAAAGCTATTTATTCGCACGCAAAAAGGGCTAACATTAACGCCTTCGGGTGAACTGGTGATCCGACTAGCTAATGAAGTGCTGGAAAAGGAAGAAAAAGTTCGAGAGGAATTGCAGTCCTTGGACTCAAAAGTACATGGAACATTGAAAATAGCTTGTGCATCTATAGTCGGACAAAATTGGCTTCCTAAAGTATTAAAGAGCTTTGTAGATCAATATCCATTAGCAAAAATATCCCTTATTACTGGCTGGAGCAGTGAAATTCTCAAATCCTTATATGAGGATGAGGTACATATAGGAATCTTGCGTGGCTCGACAGATTGGAAAGGACCAAAAATTCATTTATTTGAAGATACCTTGTATCTTGTCGATAAAGAAATTGAGAAAATTGAAGATGTCTTAAAAACGGAACGACCATTTATTCAATTTAAAAGCGATTCAAATTATTACCAGGAAATTCAAGATTGGTGGCATCGTGAGTTTCAGACAACTCCAAAAAATACGATTGTGGTAGATCAAATCGAGACGTGCAAGCAGATGACTTTTAATGGGATTGGGTATGCAATCTTACCTGCCATTACCCTGAACGAGTCGGCGAAAGATATGAAAAAAATCCCTTTAAAAGGCGGTCATGATCAAAGACTAAAACGTGACACATGGCTGCTTGGCTACGAATCAGCCTTCGAATTAAAACAAGTACAAGCATTCATTGAAGTGGTGAACGATTTTTTAGCTACTCAGCCGCATACATTCTAGATGAATATACTTGTACACTGCGATTTAGTCTGTTAAAGTAATGTGAGAAATAGTAAATGAAATTCATGAAAGGGGAATACATAAATGAAAATGATGGATGCGAACGAAATTATTTCGTTTATTTCAAACAGCAAAAAATCAACACCTGTTAAGGTATATGTAAAAGGAAATTTAGAAGGGATCTCTTTTGGTGACAGTGTTCAAACCTTCCTTAACGGCAATACAGGTGTCGTTTTTGGAGAATGGTCTGAAATTTCCGAGGTCCTCCATACATATAAAGATCAAATTGAAGATTATGTCATTGAAAATGATCGACGTAATTCTGCCATTCCATTATTAGATCTTAAAGGGATCAACGCGCGCATTGAACCAGGTGCTGTCATTCGTGACCAAGTTGAAATTGGCAATAATGCAGTTATTATGATGGGGGCAGTAATTAATATTGGTGCAGTTATCGGTGAGGGTACCATGATTGATTTAAATGCAGTACTTGGTGGTCGTGCCACAGTAGGGAAAAACTGTCACATTGGTGCAGGTGCTGTTTTAGCAGGCGTTATTGAGCCGCCTTCTGCTAAACCGGTTATTATCGAAGATGATGTATTAGTTGGCGCGAATGCTGTCATTCTGGAAGGTGTAACAGTAGGCAAAGGATCCGTTGTTGCTGCAGGTGCTATTGTAGTTAATGATGTTCCACCAAACACTGTTGTTGCAGGTGTTCCTGCAAAAGTGATTAAAGAAATTGATGAAAAAACAAAATCTAAAATTGAAATTAAACAAGAACTAAGAAAACTATAATTTTTTTAAGCCTGGCGCATGCAGCCAGGCTTTTTCAAAAAGGGGTTCATTAACGATGGAGAAAGTAAATCCTTTTGTACAAATACGGCGCGAGTTACATCAAATACCTGAACTAGGATTTCAGGAATTTAAAACACAAGCATATTTATTACACTATTTAGAAACACTGCCTCAAGAGCGTATGGAGATAAAAAAGTGGAAAACTGGATTATTTGTAAAAGTCTATGGTACTTCACCGAAAAAATTAATCGGTTATCGTACGGATATTGATGGATTGCCAATTGTGGAGCAAACGGGCTTGTCCTTTAAATCTGAGCATGAAGGCAGAATGCATGCTTGCGGTCATGATTTTCACATGAGTATAGCATTAGGTGTCTTAACCAATGTTGTTAATCATCCTGTTCAAGATGATGTTTTATTTATTTTTCAACCTGCTGAAGAGGGACCTGGCGGAGCTTTGCCAATGCTAGAAACAGATATAATGAAGGAATGGAAGCCGGATATTATTTTTGCCCTTCACATTGCTCCTGAATATCCGGTTGGAACAATTGCGATTCGGGAAGGTTTGTTATTCGCAAATACATCTGAATTATTTATTGATTTAAAAGGAAAAGGCGGTCATGCTGCATATCCTCACGAAACGAGGGATATGGTAGTGGCGTCATCGTATTTGGTTACTCAGCTGCAATCGATCATTTCAAGAAATGTAGATCCACTGGATAGTGCAGTTATTACGATCGGAAAGATAACGGGCGGCACAGTGCAAAATATTATCGCCGAAACAGCCAGGCTTGAGGGAACAATTCGGACGTTATCGCCTGAAGCGATGCAAAAGGTTAAGCAGCGTATTGAAGCTGTTGTAAATGGTATTAGTGCAAGTTTTGAGTGTGAAGCTGAAATCGATTATGGGTCCATGTACCATCAGGTATATAATCACGAAGCACCAACCCGAGATTTTATTAAATTCCTAGAAGCAAAAGAAAATATAAACGTATTTATTTGTAAAGAAGCAATGACAGGAGAAGATTTTGGGTATATGCTTAAGGAAATTCCGGGATTTATGTTTTGGTTAGGTGTTGATTCTCCTTACGGACTGCATCATGCCATGCTAAATCCAGATGAAAAAGCAATCGAAATTGCCATTAAGGTCGTATCGGAATACATTTTTCAAATGTAATAAAAATAAGTTACACCACACTAATTAGGCGTGGTGTTTTTTTTTTTTATGTAAAATATTTAATTTTTGGAAATGTATTGTAAAATAGTAAAGTGAATATTTTTTTAGAAAATTCTGTAGGGGATGGGCAGGAAATTTCGTTAATGATTTAGTATGAATATCTTATAAAGAAAAAGGGGGAATACCAAATATTAATGCTCAATATTGGAAATGGAAGAGAATATGGAGGTTTATGATGACAAAAAAATTAAAGAGGTCAATTTTTTTCATATTATTTGTTATTTCTCTCACTTTTGCGTCTTCACCAGTTTTGGCAAAAGAGAGTATCCAAGTCAAAGCAAATATTGGCTACGATCGAACAGTGAAAACGGGAAGAGGAGTACCGGTACATATAAAGCTTGAGAATAAAGGAGAAGACTTTAGTGGAGATCTCCTTATTAATTTTGCCCCTGCCTATAATGCTGGCGGTTCCAAGATTTTGCATGTACATATCCCCGCAGGCTCAACAAAAAGTTACTCTGTTTCCATCCCAGGTTTTTCTGATGAGGTGGGGTTTTCGAACAACAATACAGCATTTATTCATTTATTTAATGGCGATTGGCAGGATGGCCATGAAGTAAAGGTATCAACAGAGGCATTTAGCATCCCTAGAATCCTATCTTCTGATTCTACTACAATTGGTTTATTAAGTGAGAATACTGATAGATTAAAAGAATTAAAAGTTTTGCAGTTGAATAATGGAAGTTCCCAAAGCTTTACTCTATCGAAAGATAATTTCCCGAATGATTCCACAGGACTCGAGTTTTTTAACTTTATCGTGGTAGATGAGTTTGCAATAAGTACATTAGATAATAAACAGCAAGATGCTTTACTAGGCTGGATAAAAAATGGCGGGGTATTGATTGCAGGTGCAAACCCAAATGGCAATCAGGCATTCGGAAGCATACAATCTAGTATGCCTTTAGATATAAATGATGAAATAACCGTTCACGACCTATCCTTTTTAAAAGGGAGCGAAAAACCTTCTTTCAATAGTCTTTCCATTTTTACTGGAAATGTCCAAAAGGATGCAGTCGCAACCGCTTATTCAGAATCGCATCCCGTGGTTGCACAAAAATCGTTAGGAAACGGAAGTATCTGGCAAACAGCATTTTCACTTGGTGATGCCCCGCTTTCATCATGGAATGGTTACGATGAATGGTTTAGTACATTACTAGATAAAGCGGATAATACTGCTCTGAGAGAAATGTTTAAAGACGATAATTTCTATAGCAATATTATGTATCAAATAGGAGATGTAAATGACTTATTTCCTTCCTCATACTTTTCAATTGGGATATTAATACTGATTCTAGTTTGCTATTTTATCATCGTTGTACCAATTTTGTATTTTGTCCTCCGTAAAATAGATAAGAGAGAACATGCATGGTGGCTTATCCCTGCGCTTTCGCTTCTTTTTTCAACGGGTATCTTTGCTGCCGGTGCAAAAGATCGTATTGCAGCTCCACATATGAATGAAATAGGAGCATATAAGGCTAATGGTGATGGAAGTTTATATGGTTTGTATGCAGCAACCCTTATGTCGAACACCGGTGGGGATTATAAAATTGTTTACCCAAATCAGGAATTGAACGCGATTCCTTTTTATCGAAATTCAGTCGTTAATTCACCTCAAATGTATAAGCAAGCTACCATTGAAAGTAAACAAATGAATCAAGAACTAACCTTCCCCAATGTCGAGTTTTGGTCAACCCGCTCCTTTTTCGGATTCGCTCAAAAGGATGGAGTTGGCGGTTTCCGAGCTAATTTAGATTTACAGGACGGAAAGTTAACCGGAACAATAAAAAACGAGTTTCCATATAGCTTTGAAGACTTATATGTGTGGTCAGGTACCAATACATATGATTTGGGGGCTGTAAAAAAAGGGGAAACCTTAAATGTTACTAAGGAGGTTAATGTACCGTTTTTATCAGCCATGCAATATGTGGATGGTATGTTCTATCAACAAAACATTAACCGTTTGCAGGCTAGTAATATCCAACCTATGAAAGAAGAGGCTCTAAAGATGCTAGCTGGAAAATTAAATAATAGTCAAATAAATAATCCGGTTATTGTTGGTATTACGAAAGATGAAGTAATCAAAACAAATATTGTAGATAAAAAGGAAAAAAAGGAAAAGCTATCGCTAATTTATCAGCCGTTTAAAGTGAATACAGCTCTGCGTGGGCCATTTACTTTAGATTCGGATCAGCTTGCCATGAATATTAAGGTTTTAAAAGGAAATATTATGGACCGAAATACAGGGAAAAAGAACTATATTGTTCTTGATGACGGTGAATACGAGCTGAATTACCAAATTCCACAGCAACTGAATCCTGGTAAAACAAATGTCAACGAAATCAAATTTGTGTTAGAAGCAAATGCTTATACTACTTATAGTGTTTTTGATTTCAAGGCAAAAAAATATGTTAAATTAACTCCAAAAAATAGAGTGGTGGAATTAAAAGACCATCCGCAGAGGTTTGTTTTGGATAACAAGATAAAAGTGAAGCTGGAGAAAAACGGCAATGAGCATCCGGACGTGAACCTCCCGCAATTAACATTGAAAGGGGATGTTCGTCCATGATTGAAATCATCGATTTAACGAAAAGATACGGAACCTTTACTGCACTGGATTCTCTTAATCTTAAAATTGAAAAAGGCACGGTCTTTGGTTTTGTGGGGCAAAATGGCGCCGGAAAATCGACTACCTTTTCCATATTGGCTACATTATTATCTCCAACATCCGGAACAGCTTTTGTTAACGGATTTAATATTTCAAAGGAGCCGAAGCAAGTTAGAAAGCAAATTGGGTATATGCCTGATTTTTTCGGAGTATATGATCATTTAAGAGCAGATGAGTATCTCGATTTTTATGGTGCAAGCTACGGTATGGACGCAGATGCAAGGAAAAAATTGATTCCGCAGCTCTTGGAACTGGTAAATCTATCGCATAAAAAGGATTCTTATGTAGATGTTCTTTCTCGTGGAATGAAACAAAGGCTTTGTTTGGCGAGGTCATTAATTCATGACCCTGAGGTGCTTATCTTGGATGAACCTGCTTCAGGACTTGATCCGCGAGCACGTGTGGAAATGCGTGAAATCTTAAAAGAACTAAAAACGATGGGAAAAACTATTTTAATCTCTTCACATATACTCCCTGAGTTAGCCGAAATGTGTGATGAGATAGGGGTTATTGATGGCGGAAAACTTGTTGCCCATGGAACAGTTGCAGAGATCCAAAGACAATTGCAAGCAGAAAAATTAATAATGGTAAAAGTTCTTGGGGACAGGGAGAATGCAATTCGCTATTTTGAGGATCAAGAAAAAGTGGTGCAAATAGAAAGATTGAATGAGGAAGACACCTTCCAATTTATATATAAAGGTGATGAAAAGTTACAGGTAATTCTATTAAAACAAGCAATATTACAAGATATTCCGATTGTAAGTTTCAAGGAATTTGAAACCAATCTGGAGGATGTCTTTATGGAAATAACGAAAGGAGTCGAACGATCATGAGACAATTTTTCATTAATCCAGTTTTAAATAAAGAAATAAAGCTTAGGTTTCGCTCCTTAAAAACATTTTTAGGCCTGCTTGCATATCTATTGGCAATAGGGATTATTGTTGTAGGATTTATTTATTTGATGACAAATTTCAGCAGTTCCGGATTCTTTCGTCCCGAGGAAAGTAAACAAATGTTTATCATGCTTTCTTTCATTCAATTAGCATTAATCTTGTTTATTACACCGGGTCTTTCAGCTGGCATTATTAGCGGTGAAAGAGAAAGACAAACATTAAATATTTTGCTCACTACAACGCAAAGCTCGACAAGTATTATATTAAGCAAATTATTTTCTTCCGTCTCTTACTTATTGCTTTTGATTATTGCGAGTTTACCGGTATATAGTATTGTATTTCTGTTTGGAGGAGTCTCACCGGGTATACTTTTGTCCATCATGGGACTTTATATCTTTACGATTCTAGTATTTGCGAGTATTGGCGTTTTCTTTTCAACTTTAATTAGACGTACCATTATTTCCATCATTACGACATATGGTGTAACCCTTTTCTTTGCTGGTGGTACAGCATTCCTATTTTTGATTGCAGTGAATTTTTCGCAATCTCAACAGTTAACGGATAATGTTGCATGTTATGTATTAGCAATGTTAAATCCGCCTATTGTTTTAGCAAGTATGCTAATGCCGGACATTAAGGAACAGATTATTCGATTATCTGGAGTTCATACGTCTCTATGGATTAGCTATATTGTGTTTTATTCGGTAATGATTATTGTATTAATTTTTGTCAGTATCCGAAAGCTTAGGCCAAATATGAATCCGAAAATTAGGTGATGACATGGAGACAAAAAGCAGGTTCATGAATCTGATAAAATCGGTAATGCGCCAATTATGGCTTTTACATGCTGCAAAGCATTTACAGCTCCTGTTCATGGCAGCAGGAGCATTCTCCTTTATCATGCTTATCGGTGCAAGAATTGTAGTGATTCCTTATTTAGGAATATATTGGTTCGTTAGTATCATCCTTATTTTTGTACTCGGTTTCCTTTATTTTTATAGACATAAACCAACTATCCGTGATGCAGCACATATTTACGATTATTTTATTGGAGATGACCGAGCAGGGACTTCCCTTTCCTTTCTAAACCGTGATGAAGAAATATATCAGCTTCAAAGGAATGATGCTATCAAACATATGAAGGCAGCTGAAGCAACTGTTTTAACAAGAAAGAAAAAATGGATTTTTTCAAAATGGCTAACCATTGCTTTCCTGTTGTGGTCATGTTCTGCAGTCTTCTTTTTTATTCCTAATGCAACGATGCAGGCTGCCAAACAAAAAGAGAAGGAAATAGAAACAATAAAAAAAGCAGAAAAGAAGCTCAAAAAGTTTGCAGACAATGCTAAAAACAAAGAAGTGAAGAAAACTCTGCAAGAAATAAAAAAGGATTTGAAATCGTCCAAAACTGCCAAGGAAGCTCTTAATAAACTGGTAAAGCAAAACAATCAGCTTGAATTGAAGCAATTAAAGGCAGAGAATCAAAAGCAAGAGCTGCAAAATTTTCAAAATCAGTTAAAGAATGCGGGTTTGAACCAACTGGCCAAAGCAATTTCCCAAAATGATCAAAAAAAAGTGGAACAGCAAATGAAACAATTAAAATCAAACTTGGACCAATTAACAAAAAAACAAAAACAAGCTTTAAAGCGATTTACAAATAATACATCATCTTTGACCAAAGAAGAACTTGCCAAACTGGAAAAGCAATTAATAAATGCTCTGAAAATAGCAGAAGAACAGCAAAATTTGCAGCTTGCCCAAGACTCCTTACAGGAATCGGCACTTGAAATGCAACAGGAAATGATGAAGCAGGGCTTGCTTGATTCGAAACAAATTGCCTTCGCACCTGGTAATCAACCCACTTCACAAAACAACCAAGGAAATACTTCATCAGGAAATCAGTCGAATGGTGGTCAAACTAATGGCAAGGGAACTAGTAATGGAAAAGGGTCCGGCGGCCAGACCGGAGGGCAAGGAAAAGGCTCAGGAAACGGGAATGGGCAAGGTGGCTCAGGAAAAGGAGGCGGCAATGGAATTGGAAGTGGCGCTGGTCAAGGCCAGGGCACAAGAAAATTCCTGACCATTCCCGAAAAAATAAACGGGACAACAAATATCGAGAAGGATTCGGGAAAACTTGGCAAAGGAAGTCAGCATCAATATTCGAGTAATGGACCGGTCCTAAAAGGTAATGTCCGTCCATACGAAGAAGCATATGGGAAGTATGAACAGGCATTTCGCGAAAGCACGGAGCGGGTTCAATTGCCAACTGAATTAGAGGAATTAGTAAAGCAGTACTTTTCAAATTTAAATCCCGACTAAAGGAGTGTTGCGGAATATGTTACAGGCAAAGGAAGAGCTGTTTCAATATATAACGGGGCTTTTGCACGATACAAAAGCGGAAATTCAATCATTTATTGTTGGCCAAGAGGAAACGATTGACCAGGTCTTATGGACAATTGTTTCTGGAGGTCATGCTCTCTTAGAAGGGTTACCAGGCCTTGGAAAGACAATGTTAATTAGAACCATTGCTGAGGTAATGGATTTATCTTTTTCACGTATTCAATTTACACCGGATTTAATGCCATCTGATATTACCGGCACGATGATTATTCAGCCTGATGAATCCGGTAAGCAGCAATTTGTGTTTCATCATGGACCAATATTCTCCAATATCGTTCTAGCGGATGAAATTAACCGTGCTACACCGAAAACACAAAGTGCATTATTAGAGGCAATGGCGGAGAAAACGATTACGGTGTTAGGGGATACAAAGAAATTGGAGGCACCATTTTTTGTCTTGGCAACGCAAAATCCTATCGATATGGAAGGGACTTATCCGCTTCCGGAAGCCCAAATGGACCGATTTATTAGTAAAATCAATGTGCATTATCCAACGAAGGAAGAATTAAAGGAAATCGTTAAAAGGACGACGGGTTTGGAGTCAAGAACATTGAAAAAGATAATGTCACAGGAGGATGTATTAAAAATCCAGTTATTAGCACGGGAAATGATCGTTTCTGAAGAAATTCTTGAATTGGCTGTCTCCCTTGTTTCTGCTACACATCCGGATTCAGCGGATGCCCCGGAATCTATCCGAAAATATGTTCAATTCGGAAGCGGTCCAAGGGGGATGCAAAGCTTAATTCAAATGGCAAAAACTCGTGCCCTTTTTCAAGGGAGATATCATGTATCCATTGGAGATATTAAGCATGTTGCTGCACCTGTCCTTCGTCATCGCATCCTTCTTAATTTCGAGGGAGAGGCTAGTGGGGTAATTCCTGATCAGCTCATCGATGATTGCCTCAATGCTATCCAAAAATCGGTGGGTGTAAAATGACCATGCTCTCTTCAGATCTACTTACAAAGCTCAGAAAGGCAACGATAACGGTGAAGACTAGGAAGCGAGGAATGCATAAGGGAGTAAGAAAATCCCCAAAATTCGGTTCATCCTTAGAGTTTTCTGATTTTCGCGCCTATCAACCGGGAGATGATCTTCGGCAAATTGATTGGAATATATTCGGGAGAACGCAGAAGCATTATATTAAACGTTTTTTGGATGAACAAGAAATCAAAACAGCCATTTATTTGGATTGCACTTCGTCTGTTATCTCTATTGACAGTAAGTGGGAAAGGGCGAAACAGGTAGCAGCTGCCTTCTCTTATCTAACTTTAACGAGTGAGGATAAGCTTTCGTTTCTTCCTGTTGCATCTAAAGATGGCAAGTTGATTAGCAGAAAAGGAGCCGTACATGCTAAAACAGTTCTCTATGAAATCATTCATCTACAAGCAGATTCCAAACCTGAGCCCTTTACAGAATGTATTCAAAAACAATTTTTGCGTGATCGCGAGTTTTGTATTTTAATAACAGACGGATTGGAACCGATAGAGCAGTATGAAAAGATATTCAAAAAGTTAGCGGCAGTTAAGGGAGATGTATGGTTTATCCAATTGCTTAGTCATGAGGAAGAACAACCAAATTATATTGGCGATTTGAAACTGATTGATAGTGAAACTGCAAAAGAAGTAAATATAAGTATGACAGGTAAACTTATCGAAGAGTACAGGAAAAAGCTCAGAGAGCATAATGAAAATCTAGAGAGCTTATGCAAGCGATTAGGTTTTCAATATCTTTATACAACAGATGCGAAGACTATTGATGAAATTATGTGGAAAGATTGTAATCACAGAGGTTGGATTAAATGAGGTGAAAACAATGGGGTTAATGAATCCAATCTATCTTTTGTTAAGTATATTTATAGTGGCTGTAATTGTATTCTATTTATTTCGTAAACAATATCAAAATAAAGTCATTCCTTCCAATCTTTTTTGGGAGCAAGTAATGAATGAATGGCAGGCATCTCCATGGATCGATAAGTTACAGAAAAACCTTCTTTTACTGCTGCAGTTAGTAATATTGTTTTGTTTAATGCTTGCGTTGGCAAAGCCTTATTGGTTAGTAAAAGCGATAGAAGGGGATCATTTTATCTTTATTGTTGATACTTCAGCATCAATGTCTGCTACTGATAAAGGAATAACACGATTCGAACAGGCAAAACAGGAAATAAATGCTATGGTGGACAAATTAAACGGTCAAGATGTAACAATCATTACTGCAGGAAAGGATCCGATTGTCAGTCTGAAAAAGGAAACATCTAAATCGGTAACGAAGTCAAGAGTGAATAAGATCCGTCTTTCCTATCAAACTAGCAATATAGAGAAAGCGTTGCGCCTCGCTGAATCGCTTTCTAAAAATAACAATACAACGATACATATTTTTTCTGACAACGTTAAAAAGCAAGATATACCAAATATGAAAAAATCCATTCCGATTCAGGTTCATAACATCGGGCATATTGGATTCAATGTGTCGCTCCAATCCTTTGGTGTTGCGGAACGAAACGGTAAAGTAATGGGAATAGCGATAATAGAAAATCAAAGCGGTAAAAAGCAAAGTTTTCATTTAAAGGTACGATTTGAAAAGGAAGAGTTATTTGACAAAGAAGTAGATATTAAAGCACATTCACAACAAATCGTTCAGATTCCATCTCTCCCTAAAAAGGATTACTATACAGCTACGATAACCGCAAATGATGATTATGAAATTGATAATGAAAGGACAACCGTTTTTAGCCGTTCCTATAACAATATGTATGCGATTGGAGATGTGAATCCTTTTATTATTAAAGGCTTTGAAACGGTTGGGGTGAATGTAATTCAACTTTCCGAAAAGAATTGGGATAAGGAAGCGAAGGATGGTGTTATTTTAACGGAAAAACTGCCAATGGAAAAATGGCATACTTCCTTGCCTTTATTTGTAGTCAATCCATATAAAGAGAAACATGTGAATTTGCAAAAAAGTATCGAGACGAAAAATGATCCGTTATTCCAGTATGTTGATTTTGCAAAAACCTACATCAAATCAGCTGCTGAAATAAACCCGCCAAAAACAATGGAGATAATTGCTAGAAGCGGTGAAATACCATTAATTGAGAAAGGTGAATTAAACGGAGAACGCGCTATAGCCATTAATTTTCAAATAGAAAATTCTGATTGGCCATTACAGCCTGGTTTCCCAATCTTTTTATATCAATCCTTTCATTGGTTGTCAGAACAACATGATTTTCAAGGGTTTTTTCAACCCGGTGAAAGAAAATGGGTTAGTGCAGATTCGAAATCGCAATCGTGGAAAGTGTTCGATGCAAATGGAGATTTTATTCGGTCCTACCAGCTTCAAAAGGAAAGCTTTACTGCACCAAGTAAGCCGGGACTATATCAAATAATATCTGATAATAAAAGCAAGTATTTAACTGTAGTTTTAGATGATTCAGAGCAATCAATCGAGGTCTCATCATCATTTGAGATAAATCAGGAAAAATTGAAAGCTTCGAAACAAAATCATGTTCAGACTATAAGCGATACATGGTATTGGTTTGCAGTAGCTGCATTTCTAATTTTATTGATAGAATGGGAGGTTTATCGCCGTGGTATTAGACGTTAAGTATCCTATTCTTTTCTTACTGATCCTTCCAGTCGGATTTATGCTTTATCTCTTTTATAGAAAAAGCCACATCCAAAATAAATGGGAGAAAAACTGGATTACTATTTTGCGAGCAATTATCTTTTTGCTAATAATCTTCGCATTGACGGTCCCCCAAATGCTCCTTCCTGTTAAAGGGGAAAATGTAATTTTTTTAGTGGATCGCTCAGCCAGTATGCAGGGTACGGAAGATAAAGCAGTAGCATGGATAGGGGGAAGTATCCAATCCAAGCACAAGGACGACTCCTATTCAATCATTACAATTGGAAAAAACGCTGCAATGGAGCAACCCCTGAATAGAAAGGAAACACCAATTCAACAGTTATCGGCGGATATCGATGAAGGAGAAACAAATCTAGAAGAGGGTATTCAGTTAGCTGCATCGCTTATCCCAGAAAATCAAAAAGGGAGAATTGTTCTATTTTCAGATGGAAATGAAACAGCCGGGAATGCATTGGAAGCAGCGAGACAATTAACAGGACAACATACGGTTATTTCCTATGTACCAATGCAAGGAAAACATGGCGAGGATATAGCATTAACCGAGTTCAATGTTCCTACCTCGATGTATAAAGGAGAAAAGGCAGAATTAAAGGTTAAAATGGTTAGCGACACACAGAAGGAGGCAACCATCCGAATCTCCTTAAATAATCATGAAATATTAAAGAAAAAAGTTACTGTAAAGGAAGGAGAAAATCTTTTTACCTTCTCTCACATCGTTAAGGAAACAGGTATGTATGTTTATAAAGCAGAGGTTACGACTTCTGATGATACATATCTTGAAAATAATGAGCTTTATGCAGTATCTAATGTTTCCGGCACTCCGAAGGTTTTGATCGTGCAGGATGAAAATGATTCCGCTTTGGCAAAACTCTTGCAATCAGCAAATGTACAAGTGGAGACAACGATACCAGAGAAAATGCCCACAGTGATGACAGGCTATTTGCCATATCAGTCTATTATCTTTAACAACGTACCTGCAACAACCATTGGAGAACAAAAGATGGAATTGATAGAAAAAGCGGTGAAAGATTTTGGAACGGGCTTTATTATGACCGGTGGAGAAAATAGCTTTGGATTAGGAGGTTACTTTAAAACACCCATTGAAAAGATCCTTCCTGTAGATATGGATATAAAAGGAAAGAAAAAATTACCTTCTTTAGGATTAGTCATCGTACTGGACCGTTCCGGAAGCATGGGCGGTCAAAAGCTGGCCTTAGCAAAAGAAGCGGCAGCAAGATCCGTTGAATTACTTCGCGATGAGGATACAATTGGATTTATCGCGTTTGATGATCGGCCTTGGGAAATTGTCAAGACAGCACCAATCAAAAATAAAAAAAATGTTATGAATAAAATTCGCTCTGTAGAGGCAGGTGGAGGTACTGAGATTTATACATCTTTACAGCTTGCTTATGAAAGATTAAAACCTTTGAAGCTGCAGCGTAAACATATTATTTTATTAACAGACGGGCAATCTTCCACTAATTCCAGTTATCAAACTTTAGTAGAAGAAGGGAAGAAGGATAATATTACGATTTCAACGGTAGCACTAGGCCAGGATGCGGATCGAAATTTACTTGAGGATATTTCAAAATACGGAGCAGGGAGATTTTACTACGTAACCGATTCGACGGTCATTCCAAGTATTTTATCAAGAGAAACAGTAATGGCAACACGTACTTATATTGAAGACAACCCGTTTTATCCGAAAGTTCAACCTTATCCTGAATGGGTGAAGTTGTTTGAGAATGGTGTGCCTAAAATGAATGCATATATCGCGGTAACACCCAAATCTACCGCACAAGTTTCCATCTTGAGTAAGAAGGACGACCCGATCTTAGCGCAGTGGCAATATGGATTAGGACAAACGGCTGCCTTTACATCAGATACTTCCGGGAAGTGGGCAGGCGACTTTGCAAGATGGGAAGGATGGTCGAATTTCTGGAGTCAACTAGTAACAAAAACATTCCCATCTTATGAGAACGTTCCATATGAAATCAATCTCAAAAAAGAAAACGGAGATGCAAAGATTACACTGAAATCAGATAAGCTTGATCTTTTACCGCTGGAAGCAGCCGTTGTTTCACAAGAGGGGAAGGAAATGAAAGTCCAAACAAAGATGACTGCACCCGGTGAGTACGAATTGAATATGGAAGATAAGGCGGGGATGTATTTTTTACGTTTGAAGCAACAAACGGAGGACGGCAGCACGAAACTGTATCAAACAGGGTTTACAGTTCCTTATTCTGATGAGTATTTACAAAAAGGTATCAACAAACCATTTTTAAAAGAGATTTCCTCCATTACAAAAGGCAAGAAACTGACGAAAGAAAGTGAAGCTTTTGCACCCATACATAAAGCTTCCTTTAAAAAACAGCCCTTTGGTGATAGATTGTTGCTCATTGCATTTCTTTTATTCTTCTTAGAAATTGCAATCCGCAGGTTTGGATTACAAAAATTCTTATCCTTGTTTCCGAAGAAAAAAGAACGGCCACATAAGGAGAAAGAAGCTTCTACTCATGTTAATCAGCTGATACGAACGAAAGACCGAAGTACGAGACCGATGATGGAGAAGCAAAAAGAAATATCAGTTTCGCCCCCTCAAATAAAGGATAGAAATAATACCAAAGAAACACAGGACAGTCCATCCAACGAAGAGCGTTTACAGAGATTGATGGATGCCAAGAAGCGAAGAAATCGGTAAATAAAGATATCCCATAAGGAACATCACTTATGGGATACTTTTTTTATATATTCATAGATGGAAAAATATTTTTTATTTCTTTTACACCATTTTGCGTAACAATAATGGCTCGTGACTTTGGATGACGCTTGATCCAATTTAATTCAAGCAATCTTTCAAGTATAGCATTTCCAAGCGCTCCGCCTAAATGATAGTGACGTTCACTCCAATCAATGCATTTCAATGAAAATTTCCGCTTTTTTCTTTTTATTTGTTCAATATTAATTTGAAAATCGGAGAAAAATTGCTTTCCGTTTTCAGTAACGATAAACTCTTTGTCACATTCCGTGAGATATCCTTTATGGAGCAAGCCTTTTGTAAGTTCTACTCCCAATTTCCCGGCAAGATGATCATAACAAGTTCTGGCATTTTTTAATGCCTTCATTTCCGTTGATTGTTTTAAGGATTTAATTTCTACAGGCGGTGAGAGTGCAAGTAGTGACTCAAGAATTTGGGCAATTTCGGAATTTGCCAGGCGATAATAACGATGGCGGCCCTGATTTTCTATAGTAACCATATTTAATTCGGCTAATTTTGCTAAATGAAAGCTTGCCGTTTGTTGCTTGATTCCCGCTTGATAAGCGAGTTCACTAGCCGTATGAAAGCGATCATCCAGTAAAGTCGTCAAAATCGCGGCCCTTGAAGACTCACTTACTAGAGAGGCAACCTTTGCAATATTTGGACTGGTACTCAAATACCTCATCTCCTTTAAAAGGATTTCATATTTCGATGATAATGGAAATATTCCTATTTTACAATGATATTGCAGAAAGAAAGAGGAGATGAAGAAAATGAATCCAACCAAAACAAGAGTAAACCATATTTCTATTACACCCAAAATCTTATATTATGGGACACCTGTTATATTACTTAATACATTAAATGAAGATGGATCAACAAATATCAGCCCTATTTCGTCTTCATGGGCATTAGGAGACAATATCATTTTAGGGATTGGTCAAGGCGGAAAGGCAATGGAGAATCTTCAAAGGCATAAAGAATGTGTGTTAAACATCCCTGACTATTCACTTTGGAGACAAGTGGAAGCTATAGCTCCTTTTACAGGTAAGAACCCGGTTCCGGAAGGAAAGCAAAAACTGGGATTTTCCTATAAAAAGGATAAATTTCATGCTGGTGAGCTAACGGAGCAAGCATCCCATAAAGTGAAGCCTTCCAGAATAAATGAATGCCCAATCCAAATAGAAGCAGAAGTAAAAAATATTAGAATCCCGGAATATGACCCTTTCTTTGGGATCATTGAAACGAAGGCATTAAAAGTACATGTACTAGAAGAGTTGGTAATCGGAGATCATCATATCGATCCTGAAAAGTGGAATCCGTTAATTTATAATTTCCGTCACTACTTTGGATTGGGGAATCAGTTAGGAAAAACGTATCGCGCAGAGGTTTAAATTGGACGATTTACCCTTTGAATTAGAAAATTTCGATTGATATATCGATATAGATTGTTTAATATATTCTATAAACTAATTTGGAGGGTTATTAATGATTAGGAAATTGACAGCTTCAGATAACGTTCAAGTAATGGAGTTCTTGATGGATGAACCATCTTTAAATCTCTTTATCATTGGGGATATTGAATCATTTGGATATGATAGTGATTTTCAAGAATTGTGGGGAGATTTTACACTGACCGGTAATTTAAGAGGTGTATTATTACGCTATTATCACACTTTTATCCCTTATGGAAAAGAAGATTTCGATGTTCTTGGGTTTGTTGATATCATTAAAAAAGATCCGGAATTCAAACTGTCAGGAATCGAAAAGATTGTGGAAAAGTTGGAAGATGCTATCGAAGGGAATCTTGGCAGAAAGCAAGTGACCTATTTTTGTGAGTGCACTAAAGAACAATTTAATGGAGAAAGCAGTGAACTGTTTGCCGTAAAGAAAGCGGGAATCGATGATATTGATAGAATTTTAGAATTACGGGCGGGAATACAAGAATTTGTTCCAAATCCTCATGGAAAAGAAATGATGGTAAAGGCGATGGAAATTGGAAAAGCGCGAACCTATTTTATTGAAGTAAATGGTGAAATGGTGGCTTCAGTTTCCACAACTGCTGAGAATTCCATATCCGCGATGATAGTTGGTGTTTGTACATCTGAAAAACATCGAAAAAAAGGGTATGCTAGCCAGGTAATGGAAAAATTGATGGCAGATGTTTTAGAGGAAGGAAAGTCCTTATGTTTATTTTACGATAATCCTGAAGCCGGGAGAATTTATAAAAGATTAGGATTTAAGGATATTGGCAGGTGGACAATGTACCGATAAAAAAATAGACTTCGGACTTACCGAAGTCTATTTTTTGTGAATCATTTAGTTGATTTTTAAATAATATGTCTAATAGGTTGGACATTTTAACGAATAAATGGTACTTTAATTTATATAAATCTTTTTGATGGTGAAGGCTATGAAAAATAAAATAAAAGAATTTAGAAGGAAACTTGGTTTAACACAAGAAACCTTAGCATATAATTGTGGTGTCGTAAGGCAGACCATAAATTGTGTGGAAAATGATAAATATGATCCGACATTGGATTTAGCTTTCAAAATAGCCCAGAACTTACATGTAAAGGTAGATGAATTGTTTATTTATGAGTAAATTTAATGAGTCTTATATCATAACGATGAAGGATATTGTACGGGAAGGCGATCCCATTTTACGTCAGCAGACAGAAGAAGTTACTCTCCCACCGACAAATGAGGAATTGGAAACATTAAAATGTATGCTGCAATTTCTGAAAAATAGCCAAGATCCAGAATTAGCCGCAAAATATAAATTGAGATCCGGTGTTGGTTTATCCGCTAATCAGATCGGCCTAAATAAAAGGATGTTTGCTGCTTATTTTCATGATGAAAAAGGCAATCTTCATGAATATGGTCTTATCAATCCGAAGATAATCAGCCATTCCATTTCAATGATTTATATTACAAACGGGGAAGGATGTCTCTCAGTAGACAGAGATGTACCTGGATATGTTCCAAGATATGAAAGGATAAAAGTGAAAGCAATAGATATAACAGGTAAGGAAGTTACGATAAAATTAAGCGGTTTTGGGGCTATTGTTGCTCAACATGAAATCGATCATTTAAATGGTATTATGTTTTACGATCATATAAATCAGGAAAACCCGTTTAAGCTTCCTGAAAATGTGGAAATCAAAAGTGTATTTTAATAGAAAATTCACTAACCGGTAGTTGCTTGTGTTAGATAGAGTCACACTTGTTTAAAAACTTTCTTATACATTAATTAAAACGAAGCATTTTTGCTTCGTTTTTTCTTTTATTACGAACTTTTTCTTTAGTCATTGCATAAAATCTTAATATTTGAGGTTGTTTTAAAATGAATATAGAAAATTGGAATTATTTACTGTATCCTTATAATTATGAATGTATAGATAAAAGGAGGACCACATGTGGTAGGTTCATTTATGCCTGCAATAATATCTTTTGCATCTGTTTCAATTTTGTGTCCATTTTTCATTCTTTTATTGAAAAAACTTGGATTAACACAGCCGATCAGGAAAGAGCTTCCAGCAGATCACCAGTTAAAAAAGGGAACGCCATTAATGACAGGGTGTATTTTTGCCCTTGGAGTAGTAATTGCATTACTTTTTAATCATTCACCATTGATGGTGTTTTTGGCCATCACCTACTTTTTATTCGGATTGATAGGCTTTTGGGATGACTTTTGGAAAGCATCCCGGCAAGATCCTGGTGGAATTTCCGGCAAAACAAAGTTAGTATTTCAATTTTTGTTCACGGGAGTTTTGCTTTATTATATGGTATCCATATTGGGAATCGATACAAACATACAAATCACAAGTTCTTTCGTTATTCCGATGCCGATGATCGTTTACATTGTCATTGTTGGTTTATTTGTGATTGGTTCAGCCAATGCGATAAATTTTACGGATGGAATGGATGGACTATTGGGAGTTGTTTGCATTCCAACTTATTTTTTCTTTTATTACATTACAGATAGCACGGAAGTCCAAATTTTTTGCCTAATAATGATTGCTTGTGTGCTCGCATTTCTCATCTATAATATATATCCGGCAAAAGCGTTCATGGGTGATACGGGCTCTTTAGCCATTGGAGGGTCGTTAGCCTTTTTAGCTGTTCATGAAAAAGTGGAAATCGTTATTCCTATCTTGTTCTTTGTTTATTTTGCAGAACAATTATCTGTAATTATGCAAGTCAGCTATTTTAAGATGACGAGAAAACGTATATTTCGAATGACACCAATTCATTTTCATTTCGGGTTAAAGTATGGCTGGTCGGAAAATATGATAGTAATTGTCTTTGGTTTCGTCTCTTGGCTCTGTACTTTTATGTGTTTAATTTATTGGAGATTCTTTTTAAATCAATAAATGCTGTCAACATGGTTCCGATAAAGAAAAAAGGCAGCCATGCGATACATAAGATGGCAAAAAGCTTCCATGGATGAAAATCGGCAATCATCATAAAAAGTGAGCTAATCACGATACCAATGAATAAATAAATAGTTAATATCTCCATAACACACACTCCTTTTAGTTATTATAAGGAGCTGTGAATAATTTGTTTGGGCGATTATTAAAAAGGACTGGGCATATCATATTTGCTCCAGTCCTTTTTGTATTATGCTTCCGCAACCTGTTCATCTAAAGTTTCTTTAATCACTTTCTTTAACTTTCTTTCTACTTCAGCTTGTTTTCCGTTTGTTGTTTTTGCAATGACGCGAAGGACAATTTCAGATGTGCTAAAGGATTGAACACCCAAAACATTCGGCCCTTCCACAATGTTTTCATCTTCAAATTTTACGGCGTCGCATGCTTTTTGGATGACAGTAATCGCATCATCAATATTTGGGTTATCACTAATCTTTATATCTACAAGGGCTTGCATATTTCCTCTTGAATGGTTACTTAAGCTTGTTATTAAGCGATTTGGTATATAATGAAGCGTTCCATCCACGGAACGTAACTGAGTAGTCCGAAGACCAACCTGTTCGACCACTCCTGTAAAGTTCCCCGTTGTAATATAATCATCAACGTCTACTTGCCTCTCCAGTAATAAGAAGAAGCCTGTTACGACATCGCTCACTAGTCCCTGTGCTCCAAAACCTACCGCTAATCCGACAATACCAGCACCTGCTAATAATGCGGTAACTTTAATGCCGAACATAGGAAGTACTGTAGCGAAGAAAATGAAAACCAGTACATAGGAAAATATATTTTCACATAAGATTTCTAATGTTTTAGAACGACTTGTCGAGACTAACGGGTTTTTTGCATGATTCACAAACGCGGTATGGATAATCTTTCTCCCAATTGCCTTAATAATTATGTAGATTATATAAGTAACAACTACTTTAAGAAGAAGAGTTCCGATTTTTACCAATAATCCCATCCAATCAAAATCAATTATTTTTTCTGCCAAATTCATCTACGTCTCCCTTTCTAGTTAAACTATATATATTATAAATGAAACAAGCATATTATTTCATTCCCAATATCATACATGATAAACTCAGGAAATAAATGAATTTTCATCATCATTTAATTAAATTGTTTATTTTTTACCTAAAACGGGAAAAACATTAAGGTGTTAACTTTTTCGAATAGCTCATGAAAATATAATTATTTTTTATTTACACTGATTTTAATTTAAAGTTGACGATAATATAGTTGTATTACTATAATTATAATTGTAATGTACAAGAAGTAATTGAGAAAATCCTCATTACTTTATCAATTATAAACTTAATGGAGGGATTTTTAATGGCAGAACGCATGGTAGCGAAACAAGCCCCACGTTTTGAAATGGAAGCAGTAATGCCAAACAAAGAATTTGGTAAAGTTAGTTTAGAAGAAAACATGAAAAATGATAAGTGGACAGTGTTATTTTTCTATCCAATGGATTTCACATTTGTTTGTCCTACTGAAATCACAGCAATGTCCGATCGTTATGATGAATTCGAAGATCTTGATGCAGAAGTAATTGGAGTATCTACAGATACAATACATACACATTTAGCTTGGATTAAAACAGATCGTAAAGAAAATGGTCTTGGCGATTTGAACTACCCGCTTGCTGCTGATACAAACCATAAGGTAGCTAGTGATTATGGAGTTCTTATTGAAGAAGAAGGTGTTGCGCTACGCGGATTATTCATCATCAATCCTGAGGGTGAATTAATGTACCAAGTTGTCAACCATAATAATATTGGTCGTTCTGTAGATGAAACTCTACGTGTACTTCAAGCATTACAAACTGGCGGACTTTGCCCTGCAAACTGGAAGCCAGGACAAGCTACATTAAATGTTTAATTGTCCGGAGCAATATAAGGCCTAACAAAATATGTTAGGCCTTTTTCTAAATAAAATAAATGGAGGGATCTAATATGAAGCTTCGTGAACCAATGCCAGAATTAAATGGTGCTACCGCATGGCTTAATGGTGAAGTTTCTCGCTCTGAACTTGTTGGAGAGAAACCGACTTTAATTCATTTCTGGTCCATTAGCTGTCACCTATGTAAAGAAGCAATGCCACAGGTAAATCAATTTCGCGATGAATATAAAGATAAATTGAATGTGGTGGCTGTACATATGCCACGATCTGAAGATGATTTAAATTTAGATGAAATAAAACGAGTAGCTGAGGAGCATGGCATTACTCAGCCGATTTTTGTAGATAGTGAGCATAAATTAACAGACACATTTGAAAATCAATATGTACCTGCTTATTATGTATTTGATAAAGACGGCAATCTTCGCCATTTTCAAGCAGGTGGAAGCGGCATGAAGATGTTAGAAAAACGTGTAAACCGTGTACTTGATGAAATGGAAGCAGCAAAATAAAGATGAAAAGGCAGATAATTTATCTGTCTTTTTTTTGTCATATTATAAATAAGGGAGCATATGTATAGGAGGTGTTTCTTTTTGGGTTATCGTTTAACATCGAAACTGGACTGCTCTAAAATAAATGATTACTACCCAAAAGGGCTACACTCGAGGCTCTTTTTTCTTTTTGGAAAGAAAGGTAATTTATACTTCATTGAAGTTTTTAAAACTGTTTCCTTTCAGGGATCTTCCTCGAAAAGAAGTCATACGGAAGAAGACCTATAAAAAATAATTAGATTTTCAAGTAAAAAAGCAACAAGTTTATGAAAATAAGCTTTGAAAAAGCAAAAAAATTGTGTAAAAAGACCTAAATTACATTCCGAAAAGACGAAACTTAAAAACATCTAAAAAAATTAAAAAAATTGGGATAAAAAGGTGGAAAAATATTTCGAAACCCGATATATTTATAATTACGTTCAATTAATTTTTACAACGGGGGGGAATTCTGTGGAGACATTTAAAAAGCTTAAACAGTTTTATATGCCATACAAGCATTTGTTTATTACATCCATGATTTTTCTATTGTTTGTTAATGCCATTACAATTGTTTATCCCATAATTCTGCAAATTACCATTGATGAAGGTGTCGTAGGAAAAAAATACAGCTGGATACCATATTTAGCGCTAGGTTTTATTGGAATCATGGCTGTAAAAGGAATTGCAACTTTTATACAGCAATATACAGGCGATATGTTTGGAATTACTTCTGTCTATCGTTTACGGAATGAACTGTATAAAAAGCTGCAATTCTTACCATTCAAGTATTATGACAACGCAAAGACAGGGGATTTGATGTCTAGGCTAACATCCGATGTGGAAGGATTCCGTTTCTTTTTATCCTTCGGGTTTAGTGAATTATTAAGGTTTATTTTTACTTTAACGATCTGTTTTGGTGTTATGTTTTACTATTCTGTTTCCTTAACATTTATGACCATGATTTCTTTACCGTTTTTGGCAGTTGTTGTGTTTCGCTTTGATAAATTAATTCACCCTGCGTTTCGCGGAATAAGACGATCTTTTGGCCGATTGAACACAAATGTTCAAGAAAATATAAGTGGAATTAATACGGTTAAGTCACTGTCTCGTGAAGAGTTCCAAAATTCAAAATTCAATGTATCTAATGAGGACTTCAAAGATAGACAAATTCATACATCCGATATCTGGGCTAAGTTCTTTCCTTTAATGGAACTTATCGGTAACGCATGTATCGTGATTATTTTAGCTTATGGTGGTTACTTAGTTATTCATGAAAAGTTATCACCAGGAGAGCTTGTTGCATTTTACAGCTTAGTTGGGTATATTATTGAGCCAATTATAAATCTTGGATTTACCATTAATATGTTCTCTCAATCGAAGGCATCCGGTGAACGTTTATTAGAGATATTGGAAGCAGATGAAGAAATATTCGATAAGAAAAATGCGATAGAAGTGGAACGAATTCATGGAGATGTGGAGTTTCAAAATGTAACACTAAAATATTTTGGGGATGAAAATGAAGCGATTAAAGATGTCAGCTTTAAAGCTGATAAGGGAAAAGTAATTGGTCTGATTGGGGCAACTGGTTCAGGAAAAACAACGATTACTCAATTAATGACTCGTTTTTATGAACCGGTTAAAGGCGAAGTGCTCATTGATGGACGTCCTGTTTCAGATTATTCCCTGCAATCCTTGCGCTTCAATATTGGATTTGTTCTTCAGGAGTCCTTTTTATTTTCATCCACAATCAAATCGAATATTGCTTATGGGCGACCAGATGCATCAATGGAGGAGATTATTCACGCTGCGAAGCTTGCGCAGGCACATGACTTTATTATGGAATTGCCTGATGGATATGACACTATGCTTGGTGAAAGGGGACTTGGACTTTCCGGAGGTCAAAAACAAAGGATTGCCATTGCACGTGCTATCTGCCTGAATCCAAGTATTTTAATTTTGGATGATGCAACAAGTGCAGTAGATATGGATACAGAATTTAAAATTCAAGAGGGCTTACGAGAGGTAATGAGGGATCGAACAACCTTTATCATTGCGCATAGAATCTCATCCCTTAAGCATGCAGATGAAATTCTCGTATTTGAGGATGGAAAAATCGTGGAAAGAGGAAAACATGAAGAGCTTCTATCCAACGGTGGACCATATGAAAGAATTTACACCATTCAATACAAAGACCAACAAGCCATTCTTCAAGCACAAACAGGGTGAGGTGATATAGGTGGAAGATGCAAAAAAACTTAATCCAAAGGTGATGGAAAGGTTTCATTACTCATCTGAACAGTTGATTGATAAACCTTTTAACTGGAAGCAAATGTTTCGCCTATTGGGTTATGTCAAACCATACTTAAAAACATTAGTACTAAAATCATTTATAACCGTATTATTAAATACCATTATCCGTCTAATTATTCCTACCCTAATAGGAGTATATGCAATAGGTAAAGGGATTGATAAAAAAGATGGTTCTTTTTTAACAACCATAATCGTCATTATCTCTGTATTATTTGTTATGTCCTACATCGCGGGGATATTGCGAATTCGGTGGTTAAATAAGCTTGGACAAAATGTTATCTATGATATTCGGAAGGATTTATTTACACATGTACAAGGATTGTCCCATAATTTCTTTGATAAGCGTTCAGCAGGTTCCATTCTTGTACGTATTATGAATGATACAGGGTCGTTACAGGATTTGTTTACAAACGGGGTCATCAATTTATTAATGGATATGCTGATGTTGGTGGGAGTTATTGTCATTCTCTTTACTTTAAGTCCGCAGATGACATTAGCTGTTATTATCATTTTGCCAATTATGTTTTTGATTTCAACCAAACTAAGGAAAAAAATCCGTATGGCCTGGCAATATATGCGCTTAAAGCAATCAAAGCTTAATTCACATTTAAATGAAAGTATTCAAGGGATACGCGTAACACAGGCATTTACTCAGGAAAAGGAAAATATGGCGTTCTTTGATGGTGTCAATTATGAGAATTATGATGCTTGGAGAAATGCTACTAGAAGATCAGCCATGTTTAGACCGATGGTAGACCTTACAAATGCGGTTGGTTCAGCGGTTCTTATATGGTACGGTGTCCATTTAATTCAACATGACCAACTACAGTTGGGTGCCTTTGTATCTTTTGCCTTTTACTTAGGGATGTTCTGGCAGCCAATTTCTCGGATGGGGCAAGTATACAACCAGCTATTGCAAGCGATGGCATCCTCAGAGAGGATATTTGAATATATGGATGAGAAGCCGCTTGTAAATGAAAAAGGTAATGCGACTTCTTTAACAGACATTAAAGGTCACATTGTTTTTGAAAATGTTGAATTTGCATATGATACAAGACGTAAAGCATTAAATGGTATTAATCTTGAAATGAAGGCAGGGCAAACCATTGCACTTGTCGGCCACACTGGTTCTGGAAAAACAACTATTGCCAATCTAATCAGCCGGTTTTACGATCCAACCGCAGGAAGCGTGAAAATTGATGGTTATGATTTACGTGAGATTACATTGCGCAGTTTAAGAAATCAAATTAGTGTTGTACTTCAGGATACTTTTATCTTTTCCGGAACCATTATGGAAAACATAAAGTTTGGGCGTCCTGATGCAACAGATACAGAAGCAATAAATGCAGCTAAAGCAATTGGAGCTCATCATTTTATAGAAAAGCTTCCGAATGGATATGAAACACAGGTAGAGGAACGAGGAAACATCCTTTCCGTAGGGGAACGCCAATTATTATCATTCGCTCGTGCGTTACTTGCGGATCCGAAAATTATCATTTTAGATGAGGCAACAGCAAGTATTGATACGGAAACAGAAGTTCAAATTCAATCCGCATTAAGAACTTTATTAAAGGGGAGAACATCTGTTATCATTGCTCACCGTCTTTCAACGATTAGGGAAGCTGATAAGATCTTTGTTCTGGATCATGGAAACATAATCGAAGCGGGAAATCATGATGAACTTATGAAGCATCAAGGTGAATATTTCCGTTTGGTGAAAGCTCAATTTAAAGTATTAGAAGAAAAATAAGAGGCAAGAAGGAGAACGACTTCGGTTGTTCTCTTTTTTTGTGTAATTATTATACGTCTTAGGTCCTATTAAAAAATAAAGCTTGAGATTGTTATGCATTCTAACGATTTTTTTTAAGATAAGTATATCGAAAGGAGGAAATAACATGAAAAAGGTTTTGATGTTTAGTTTGGCGGTGATTTTAGCCATTGTCGCTTTAGCAAGCTTAGGTCACATCATTGGTCTTGCGATTAGCTTGGTTGTCGTCTATATCTCATTTAAACAATTTTTAAAATCCCATTCCTTCTGGGGTAAATTGCTTTGGGCTTTAATTGGTATTGCTGGCCTAAGTGCTGTATTAGCAAGCCTTCCAGCATTAGCAGGGATTTTGGCAATCTACTTACTCTATGTAGGATATAAACATTGGAAAAAAGATGAGAACGTAGAAGGGACAAAAGGCAATCCATTTGATAACTTTGATCGCCAATGGGATGAACTAAAGAATAAATTATCTTAAAGATGTAAAGGAGTAATGAAAATGACAAACCTATTAGAAAGAATCAAAAATACTGTAATGGCAGATTTACATGAAGTATTAGATAAAAAAGAACAAAAGAATCCAATCTCTCTCTTAAATCAATATTTAAGAGAGAGTGAAAATGAAACAAAAAAAGTCGCAGGCTTAATAGAGCGCCAGTACATGTTAAAGGAAGAATTTCTTAAAGAGTGGAAGCAAGCAGATTACTTAGCAGATAAGCGCAAAAAACAAGCGGAGGTAGCAAAATTAGCGAATGAGCCGGCACTGCATGAAATGGCCATCGAAGAAGAAGCACAGTACAGAGAGCAAGCTGATAAACTTCGCTTAGCTTATGAGCAAGCAGCTAATCAATTAGAAGAATTGGAACGTAAGCACCGTGAAATGAAACTTAGATTGAAAGATATGAACATTAAAAGATTGGAACTAATGGGCCGTGAAAATGTAATAAAGGTAAATGAAAAGATTCATCATGTTCTAGATGATTCTATAATGGGAAAAGCAGCATCCAGATTTGATGAAACAGAAAGGTATATGGAGCATCTTGAAGCACGCATTAATACTGGTTATGAAAAAAGCATGTTTGATGCTAGAATTGGGCAATTAGAAAAAAAGTTAAAAAGTCAAGAAATATCTGTTAATGAATAGAGTGTACATGGTAATATAATAAGGCAAACATATCTCCCTTTAATTAAAGGGAGATTACGTTATTTTTTATGAAAAGATCAGTCAAGAAGGCAAAAGGAGGGCAGCAAATGAGAAAACTATTTGAACATACATCCCTTTCTTGGATATTCATTGTTGCCGTTATTGGTATATTATTTGAAATATCATTTAGATCCGATTCTTTATTTACACTTGCTGTTGCCGCTATATTAATTTATTACGGGAAGAAAAAGGGCAAGTCTACTCTTGGCATGATTTGTTTTATTATTGGTATCTCCATCGCGTCTATTATTGTAATATCAACCTTCTTTTTTAAGTTTATTTTGTTATGTTTGCTTATCTTCTATTTATTTAACTATAGGAAAAAGAAAAAATTATCGAAAACGATAAAGGTTGAAACGATTGAACCATCAGCAGACAGAAAAATGTACAGAAAACAGCCACTTATAACCAATAAGCTGCTAGGCAGTCAGAAAGTAATAAATCATGTCTATGAATGGGACGATATCAATATTCAAACAGGGATTGGGGACACAGTTATTGATTTAAGTATGACCATGCTCCCGTTAGGAGAATCGGTTATTATCATAAGAGGAATTGTCGGCAACATCCAATTACTTATACCATATGATGTTGGATACTCCATCAATCACTCATCCCTAACTGGAAGCTTGAAGCTATTTGGAAAAGAAGAAAAATTATTGAACCAAAATGTAATATGCTACTCTGATAATTATTATGATGCATCGAGAAAAGTGAAAATTATCACTTCAATTTCCATTGGTGATATTGAGGTGAAACACATATGAGTATTCAAAGATCATTTTTATATTACTTTTGTTCCTTTTCAATTATCATTGCTGCATTTATAACCGTCATATATTGTATATCTGTTAAAACAGATTGGTATCAGGCCCTTTTCTTCACACAAATCTTTTTAATACCGGTAATTGTTTTCATCCTATTAACAAGTTTAATAGTAGGGGCAATTTTTGGAATAGTAATTGGATACTTTGTGAAAAAGAAAATTGAAGAAGTTGATTCCTATTTAGTGGAATTGGAAAAAGGGGATTTTCAATCTTCCTTATTCCCTAAAGAGAAACTAAAAGAAATTGCTTATTTGTACGAGCGGTTATCTGCTATTCAGAAACGGTTTGAGGATCAGGTAAAGGCCTCACAAAAATTAGCGAGTGAAAAAGCTGATTGGAGTGAGAAAATGAAACAGGAAGTGCTGTCTCAGGAAAGAAATCGCCTTGCAAGAGAGCTGCATGATTCCGTCAGTCAGCAATTGTTTGCTGCCAATATGTTATTATCAGCTATTAATCAAAATCCAAACCCTGATGCCTCTACGACAAGTAAACAGATGAAATTAGTAGAGGAAATCATTAGTGAATCCCAATCCGAAATGCGAGCGCTTCTTTTGCATTTAAGACCAATTCAATTGGAAGGAAAAGCATTAAAAGTAGGAATAGAGGAGCTGCTTCATGAATTAACCGCAAAGCTTCCGATGAAGGTAACATGGAAAATCGATAATGTTCATCTGGATAAAGGGGTAGAGGATCATTTATTCAGGATTGTCCAGGAATCGATTTCGAACACGCTTCGTCATGCAAAGGCGAAATTGCTAGAGCTTCATTTAATAAATCGTCAGCAATTTGTATTGTTAAAAATTATTGATAATGGTGTCGGATTTGAAATGGGAAAAGAAAAAGCGGGCTCATACGGATTACAAAATATTCGTGAAAGGGCAGCTGAAATAGGCGGAACAGTAAAAATGATTAGCTTTCGCGGGAAAGGAACAAGTATAGAAGTGAAAGTGCCAATCATTGATGCGGGAAGGATGGGATAAAATGATAAAAGTTTTATTAGTGGACGATCATGAAATGGTTAGAATAGGAGTTTCCGCTTTTTTATCCATTCAACAGGATATTGAAGTAGTAGGGGAAGCAGATAGTGGGGAAAAGGGCGTGGAGTTAGCGCTATCCTTACGCCCGGATATTATTTTAATGGATTTAGTAATGGGGGGCATGGATGGTATTGAAGCAACTAAAGGCATCATAAAGGAATGGCCGGAAGCAAAGATCATTATTGTTACTAGCTTTCTGGATGATGAAAAAGTTTATCCAGCATTAGAAGCAGGTGCTACAAGCTATATGTTGAAAACCTCTAAAGCAAGTGAAATTGCCGAAGCGGTTCGTTCCACATATGCGGGTCAATCGGTATTAGAGCCGCAGGTAACAGGGAAAATGATGATGAGAATGAAACAAGGAAACAAACGACCTCTCCATGAGGATTTAACAAATCGCGAAATCGAAATACTGCTATTAATGGCAGAAGGTAAGTCCAATCAAGAAATTGCGGATGAATTGTTTATTGCATTAAAGACCGTCAAAACACATGTTAGTAATATTCTTAGTAAGCTTGAGGTTCAAGATCGAACACAGGCCGTCATTTATGCATTTAAACATCAATTAATTAAGGAATCTTAATGAACGGTATTCCATTTTTTGTGACGGAATTGTATTAATTCTGCCATAATACTTATGCTTATTTCATCGGATCCTTCTGCGTGTATTTTTAATCCAATCGGGTAATGTATTTTCTGTTTCTGTGATCCATTAATCGTATTAAGTAATTTTTCTGTCCTTTTTTTTGAACCTAAAATACCAATATAATCGACCCGTTCGTATGGTAATTCCTCTAATATTTGTTTATCCCTTTGGAAGTGATGGTTCATTATTACAACAAAAGCTGCTTCGTTTATTGTATGATGCTGAAAAAAAGCAGAGGGATGTTCCGTAATAAGTTTTTCAGCTGTCGGGAAAAAATCGCGATTACAACGACTTTCACGCGGATCAATAACAGTCACTGAAAAATCCAAGCTGGAAGCAAGTTTAACTAGAGGTTCAGCATCATACCCGGCACCGAAAACATATAAACGGGTTTTGGGATTGTTCTTTTCAAGTAAAAAATCTTCCCCTTCGATGGTAACAATTTTTATTTTTTCGAAAGAGTGAATGAATTCTTGGATGGTTTTTTTTATATATGGATGGAATATCGCTTTTTCTCCCTCTTTAACTTGTTTGCCTTCATATGTAAAGAGGTAAGTTGCTTGCGGGCTTTCAGTCATCAGGGATTTTAAAGTAACCATATTTCTTCCGCTTAATAAATAGTTTTTCAATGTTGAAATGGCGAAATTGGAAAAAAGCGGTTCAATAAATACTTCAATTTTACCGTTACATCCAACACCCCATGTAAGGCCATCTTCATCTTGTAAATCATATATTACCCTTTTGCAGCGATTTTTCTTTATTACCTCCAAGGAATGAATGGCTAAATCATCTTCCAAGCAACCGGAACTTAGATTTCCGTACCTCTGTCCATCCTCCCAAAACAGCATTTTTGCACCTGCTTTTCGATAGGATGAGCCTTCAATACGAATGATGGTCGCCAATGCTAATCTCTCTTTTCCATTTGCCTCAATTTGCTCTAATACTCTGCATATATCATTCATGCTGTTCACCTCAAAATTTTAAAACTTTCTTTACTTTTAATGAGTATGCAAAAATGGAAAAGATTATTTTCTTTGGTACAATAGATATTATGAATGAAGAAATTTTTTCTTATTATTGTACTTTTTTAAGTAGTTGTTTTTGGGAAAGGGTGTAAAACATGAGTTTAGAGGTAATGGGAATCACAGCCCTTTGGATATTTTTATATGGCTATTTAATGGTTGCCTCCATTGATTTTGGAGCCGGTTTTTTTGCCTTTTATGGGAAATTGACAAAACAGGACCATATCATGAACCACTTGGTTAGAAGATATATTTCACCAGTTTGGGAAGTAACAAATGTCTTTTTTGTCTTTTTTCTAGTCGGATTAGTTGGATTTTTTCCGGATACTGCCTTTTACTTTGGAACGGCATTACTTATTCCGGGCAGTATTGCACTGTTGTTAATTGTAATTCGTGGTTCCTTTTATGCATTTGGAAACTACGGCTCAAAAGACAATATTATTTATTTGTTTGTATATGGGGCAACTGGTCTATTGATTCCTGCCTCCCTTTCCACTGCGTTAACAATATCTGAGGGAGGATTTCTTTCTCAAAAAGGTGTGCATGTAGATTTTTTGGCGAAACAATTATTTATGAGTCCATATTCCTGGAGTGTTGTTTTTCTTGCTATAGTTTCCGTTTTATTTATTAGTGCTGGATTTCTTACTTTTTATGCGGATCGAGCAAACGATATTCAAGCAAGGGAAATATTAAGAAAGTTTGCTTTATTTTGGAGCACTCCAACCATCATTGCAAGCTTTCTTGTTTTTATTGCTTTGCATGAACACAATAGTAAGCATTTTGAAAAGGCCATGCATATATGGTGGATGTTCGGACTATCGCTTGTCTTTTTTTTAATAGCGTCCTTTTTAATCTATAAACGAAAGTATTTTGGAACTGCGTTTATCATGATTATGCTTCAATTCTTTTTTGCCTTCTTCGGTTATGGGGCATCACATTTACCGTACATTCTCTATCCCTTTATTACTATTCATGCAAGTGTAACAAATCCATCGATGGGTACTGCGCTAATATTTGCTTTTATTGCAGGTCTATGCTTGCTCATCCCTGCGTTATATTTATTATTGAAGCTATTTTTATTTGATGCTGATTATAGTAAAAGGAAAAAGTAATCAAGGTTTAAGTTGAGAGAATTACTTCGGACCTTATTATTTGTAATACTAGAATAGTAGAAGAAATAGAAAAGGGGAAATGGATGTGAAGAAAGAATTTGTTGTTATTGGTTTAGGTCGATTTGGGGGAAGCATTTGTAAAACATTAATCGAACAAGGGATGGAAGTTTTAGTGATGGATCGTGACGAAGCTAGGATAGATGAATTTGCTTCTATTGCAACACACGCGGTTATTGCGGATTCTACAGATGAAACAGTTCTCAAAAGCTTAGGAATCCGTAATTTTGATCATGTGATAGTGGCAATCGGCGCGGATATTCAAGCAAGTATCCTTACAACATTAATGTTAAAAGAAATTGGGGTAAAAAGGGTTACTGTAAAGGCGCAAAATGATTATCATGCAAAAGTGCTGCGGAAAATCGGAGCAGATAATGTTGTCCATCCGGAAAGAGATATGGGAAAAAGAATAGCACATAATATCGTTTCAAAGAGTATTCTGGATTACATTGAGCTTTCTGAAAAATATAGCATAGTAGAAATTGCAGCTAATTATCATTTGGCTGGACATTCCATTCTCGATCTCAATATTCGAGCGAAATACGGTATTACGATAGTAGCTATAAGAAGAGGTTCAAACATCATCGTTTCTCCGCAAGCGGGAGATGTTATTGAGAGAGAAGATGTATTAATTGTCATAGGAGCAGTAGAGGATATTAATCGCTTTGAAAAGGACCTTCTGTTAGACAAATAAAAAAAATGGCAGCCCTGGCTGCCATTTCAGATTGTAGACAAAAGGGGTTCGGAATGGTCACATTCCGAACCCCTTTTGATTTTGTTCTTACTTTTTTACCTTTTTGGGTGTATGCTGACCTCTCTCATCCTCATCTACTAGGCCATTTCCGGACCTTTCCATATCCAGTTGGCCATTTTCTTCAAATTCATGGCAGCGAAAGTAAGCATCGCCTGCATCGACAATTTTTTAAGTCCCCTTAACGTTGTCCAACGCATACCATGCTTTTCTTTTGCGTCTGCAAATACACGCTCAATCGTTTCTTTGCGTTTCGCATATATCGTTTTTACCTCTTTGTGATGACGAAGATGATCTGCTTCCTCAAGGTACTCTTGCCAAATATGACGAGTCACTACTTTTTGATGATCCTTACTCTCCGTACATTGCGATAAAAATGGACAATTAGCGCAAATATGCTTAGAAGATTTGTATTCACGATACCCTTCTTTTGTCGTGGTAGAGTAATTCAATATCTCCCCTGATGGGCATATGTAACAATCATAGTATTCATCATATACGTACTCGTGTTTTCGGAAGAAACCTTCTTTTGTACGTGGTCTTGTATAAGGTAAAGCAGGTGTCATTTCGTTTTCGATTAAGTATTTCGTGATGGCCGGTGTTTTATAAGCTGCATCTGCCGCAACGGCATCGGGCTTTCCTACAATATCCATTACTTGTTCTACTAATGGTTCTAGGATTACGCTATCGTGGGTATTTCCTGGTGTCACCATATTTCCTAAAACAAATCCTTTGCGGTCAGAAGCTGCATGAAAAGAATAGGCGAACTGTTTAGTCCGTTCGTCTTTCACATAGTAACCACTCTCAGGATCTGTGGTACTTTCTTTTATTTCTTTTGTATCTTCTTTTTCAAATTTATCTGGTGGAAATGGCTTTTTTCCATGATCTTCCCGGTCTTGATTGATTTCTTCTTGGAGCTGTTCTTGATAGGCACGTGTTTCTTTTCGGACCACCTTTTTTTCGAATTTACGTTTATTCGCACTCGCTTTTACATGAGTGGAGTCGATAAAAACATGTTCTGCACTTATCAAATTCTTTTCCGCTGCTGTTTTTAGAATTCGATAGAAAATCTGTTCAAACAAATCGGTATCTTTAAAACGACGCTCATAGTTTTTTCCAAAGGTAGAGAAATGAGGGACTCTATCATAGAAACCATAACCAAGAAACCAGCGATAGGCCATATTCGTTTTTAATTCTTCAATCGTTTGACGCATCGAACGAATGCCAAATGTATATTGAATAAAGGTAAGTTTAATCAAGATCACGGGATCAATACTTGGGCGTCCAACTGCGGAATATGTTTCTTCCACTAAATCATAAATGAAAGAGAAATCAATCGCTGCCTCCATTTTTCGGACTAAATGATTTTCGGGAACCAACTGGTCTAAAGCGATCATTTCTACTTGATCACGTTGAATGGAATTATGTTTTGAAAGCATCTTCATCACCCCAAGTATTATTTCTATTTATATTTTAAAACAAAAAAGACTGTAGGCAAGCTCGATCTTCATCGAGTTTGTCTACAGTCTGAAATGGCAGCCCTGGCTGCCATTTTTTTGTGATCCTATAATTACACCTCCATAATAATAGGCATTATCATAGGACGACGCTTTGTTTTTTCGTATAAAAACGGTGCAAGCGTATCTGTTATTTCATTTTTTATTTCTGTCCACTGAGATGTTTTCCGTTCCATTACTTTATTCAAGTGCTTTGTGATAAGATTTTGAGCTTCATTAATTAAGTCACCAGATTCACGCATATAAACGAAGCCTCTAGAAATAATATCCGGTCCGGATGCAATTTTAAATTCATTCATATTAATGGAAACAACTACGACAACAAGTCCTTCTTCCGATAGGATTCTGCGGTCCCGCAACACAATATTTCCAATATCCCCTATACCATTTCCATCGATGTAAACATTACCGGAAGGGATTTTTCCTGCTACCTGAGCAACATCACTGCCAAGCGCAAGCACTTCACCATTGTCCATAATAAAGCAATTTTCTTCCGGAACACCACAATCTACTGCAAGTTGTGCATGCATTCTTTGCATACGGTATTCCCCGTGGATTGGCATAAAGAATTTTGGCTTAATTAATCTTAGCATTAGCTTTTGTTCTTGTTGTCCGCCATGACCAGAAGTATGGATATCATTTAAAGGTCCATAGATTACATCAGCACCAGCACGATAAAGTAAATTAATTGTTCTATTCACGCTAATGGTATTACCAGGAATAGGCGATGATGAAAAGACAACCGTATCACCAGGCTGGATTTGAATTTGTCGGTGTGTACCACCAGCAATCCGGGATAAGGCAGCCATTGGCTCCCCCTGACTTCCTGTACAAAGAATGGTTACTTTGTTTGCGGGCAGGCGATTAATTTGTCCTGCATCAATAAATGTATCCTTTGGGCATTGAATATAACCTAAATCATGCCCAATTTCAATTGCCGCCTCCATACTCCGGCCAAATACGGCAATTTTTCTGCCATTTGCTACTGCTGCTTGGGCAACCTGTTGAAGTCGATGAATATTAGATGCAAAAGTAGCAAAAATAATACGGCCATCGACCTTTCGGAAAATATCCTGTATGCTTTCTCCGACACGTCTTTCCGACATTGTAAAGTTTGGTACTTCACTATTGGTACTATCAGATAGAAGGCATAAGACTCCTTCTTTTCCGATTTCCGCCATTTTCGTCAAGTTTGCAGGCTCTCCAACAGGAGTAAAGTCAAATTTAAAATCTCCGGTATGAACAATGTTACCAGGTGGGGTTTTCACTACAATTCCATAAGAATCTGGAATACTATGAGTAGTTCTGAAAAAGGTTACAGATGTTTTTCTGAATTTGATAACATCATCCTCATGAATTTCGTGAAAGGTGGTTTGACGTAATAAACCGTGTTCTTCCAATTTATTTTTTAGCAGTCCAAGCGCCAGTTTTCCGCCATAAATTGGAATGTTTACTTGCCGAAGCAGATATGGAATTCCGCCAATATGATCCTCATGACCATGAGTAATAAACAATCCTTTTATCTTATCCACATTTTTTACTAAATAAGTATAGTCTGGAATTACATAGTCAATCCCCAGCAATTCATCTTCCGGAAACTTAATTCCAGCATCAATTAAGATAATTTCATCTTGGAACTGTACGCCATAAGTATTTTTTCCGATTTCCCCTAAACCGCCAAGGGCAAAAACCGCAGTTTGATCATTTTTTACAAATTTCATATAGTTACCTAATCTCCGTTACTTTAAAATATTCTTGCTGCTTCTCGTATTCATAGTACGGGCCTTCTACGCGTTGTACAAATTCGATATTAATTTGACGGTCTTTTAGTAATTGGCGGGCCTCACGTTCCGAATTTGCTTGTAAGAAAATTGTTTTTGTTTTTTCTCTAACAGGTACTTCATACTTATCTTCTTGATAATAAACTTTATACATCATCTTTCTTCTCTCCTAACTCCGAATCAATTGTAACTTTTTCTATTATATAAAAAGTTAACAAGATTTTATAGTTTTTTCATCATAAGTTTAAATGATGAAGGTAATTTATAAGGAATAAGTCCCTACTCGGGAGGGACAAATCATTATCCGATGTTTAGCAATTCTTTTCATACAAATTTTAGTATTCTGGCCGTTGTAATAGTCTTAATATCAATTCGTCAGGATATTTCTACTTATATATAATATCCATTTTAATAATGAATAATAGCGGAATGTTTTAAGAAAAACAGAACCTTATGCAATTTGTTTTTTCCTTAGCAAATCCTTCCATTGCTTTACTAGCTTTTTTCTTAGCCTTTTTAACATGGCGGTTCACTCCTACCTATTATTTTAATGAAATCTGCGGGAAAGTAAAGGCGGACAAGAATTTCTTATTGTTTATCGGAAATTATAAATTTAAGCATGTGTATACCTTTTGAAAAAAATTGACTACTGCTAGCATCAATGTCTATTTCCTTGGTCGCGTAGAAAACTACGAAATCCGTACGCAGAATGTCTAGGGCTCTTGGGCATTTGTTATTTATAGTATATGTAATAATACATGCTTCTTTCTTGGGTATTTTTGGATTGCATAGGGAAATTGACAAATAGGTAGGAAACATATAGGGTAAGATTCGGATAAAAAAATATATAAATGTTGAGAACGATAGATTGGGGTTTAAAAGAATGAACAAAATAGTTTTTTTTGATATTGACGGAACATTATTGGATCATGATAAAAACCTTCCAGCTTCCACGAAAGAAGCTATCTTTGAACTTAAGAAAAATGGTGTATATGTAGCGATTGCCACAGGAAGGGCGCCATTTATGTTTGAACATATTAGGAAGGACCTGGAAATTGAATCATATGTATGTTTCAATGGTCAATATGTTGTATTTGAAAATGAAGTAATATATAAAAATCCGCTAAAAACGAACTTATTGGAGTCCTTGGTTAACATTTCAAAATCCCGTCAACATCCCCTCGTTTTTTTAAATGAAAAAACCATGAAAGCGAATGTCCAATATGATGAATCTATAGTAACAAGTATGGAAAGTTTAAAATTAATGAAACCGGAATATGATCCGGATTTCTATAAAGACAAAGAAATATATCAGTCCTTACTTTTCTGCGAGGAAAAAGATGAAAACTATTATAGAGACCATTTTCCGGAAATATTATTTATTCGCTGGCATGAATTATCCATGGATGTCATTCCAAAAGGAGGTTCAAAAGCGGAAGGTATTAAGAAAATGATAGAAAGACTTGGCTTTAAACTTTCAGACGTTTTCGCTTTTGGAGACGGATTAAACGATATTGAAATGTTAAGTACAGTAGGTACAGGTGTGGCTATGGGAAATGCCACTGACATTGTAAAACAAAATGCTGATATGATAACCAATGATGTAGCAGAGGATGGGATTTTTAACGGATTGAAGAAGCTTCATTTAATATAAAGATATAAAAATAAAGCATTGCAAAGTTAATATATTTACCTAATAAATCCGATTTAGTCGGATTTTTTTTTGGTTTTTAAATCTATAAAAAGGTCTCGTAATTATGTCATATATTACAAAACGGATAATCTATCAAAAAGTCATATCTTCTAAAATGCTGCATAAATATGAAAAGAATCGACTTTACGAGAATTAGACAGCCTTCACTATTGCTAAAATTTAGAATTATTTATATAGTAAAAATGCACCGAATATAAGGAGGATAAGTCGTGGCAATGATTCGCTTCTGTATATTGTTAATGTGTCTGTGTGTGTGTTTAGCCGGATGTCAGACCAAACCAGAGGAAAAAATCTATCAAATTTTAGAAGATACGGTTTCGAAGGAAAAAGGATTTCAAAACCAGCAATCACCTTTAGCGAAGCTTGAATCAGAAGAAACAGCTATATTTGAACAAATAATTGACTTAGGTACGAAAGACTTTAAAAAAGTTGTAAAACTTTCAGATAAAGCGTTGTTAAATATTAAGGAAAGAAAAGAAAGAATGGATAAGGAACAAGCATCGATGCTATTGTCTCAAAAAGAATTTCTTAAAATGAAATCAGTAATGACAGAATTAAAGGATCAAAAGTTAAAGGATGAAGCTTCCCTTTTATATGATTTGATGGGAAAAAGATATGCAACACATGAAATGCTTTATAAAGCATATATGACCGGATTGGATGCTGACCAAAAATTATACGAGTTACTAAAACAAAAGGATGTTTCTTTAAATAATTTAGAAGCGCAAATAAATGCTACAAATGATTCATTCTCCTCAGTAATGAAGGCGAATAAAAAATTTAATAATGAAACCAAAATATATAATGAGAAGAAATTAGAATTTTATAAGCATGCAGGAATTGAGAAAAACAACTCATAAAGTAAAAACAGGGATGTTAATGCCCTGTTTTTTATTTTATAAAGGAAAAATTCATTATTATAGTACAGATACATTAATCTGACTAATACAGTTTTTAGTTTGTAATGGAGATAATTTAAAATGTTATGTTAGAAAAGTATTGTCTGTGTGGTTTAATTGATTGACTGGTTAGAAGTTTTGATGTAATCTATTAGAGGAATTAACAGATTGTATTAATAAGAAATGGATTTTTATTAATACAGTTTTTAGAATGTAAAGGTTTACTTCGTTAATACGTTTTTAACTATAAAAAAGGTTAGAAGAAAACATTATTTCATGGTGTTTTTGGGTAACCTATTTTTGTATGTTGTCCCACATATTAATAAGATAAATGGTTCATAAATTTACCCTAAAAAGGGATGTGCGGCTCATCTAAAACGTAATAACGGATAGTTAATACTTTAAACTATATTTTTTATAAGAAAGGAAGAGGTGACTTTAATATGGCTTCAACAAAAAAAGCACCATTAGACCCGAAAAAGACGCTCGAAAAGATTGAAGAGCAATTTGAGATGTTTCAGATCTTAAATGAAAATGGTGAAGTTGTAAATGAATCTGCAGTACCGGATTTATCAGATGAACAGCTTCAAGAATTAATGCGTCGTATGGTTTACTCTCGTATTCTTGATCAAAGATCTATTTCATTGAATAGACAAGGACGACTAGGCTTCGTAGCTCCGACTGCTGGACAAGAGGCTTCTCAAATCGCATCCCATTTTGCTTTAGAGAAAGAGGACTTTATTTTACCAGGTTATCGTGATGTGCCTCAAATAGTATGGCATGGTCTACCATTATATCAAGCTTTCTTATGGTCCCGCGGTCATGTTGGAGGAATGAAAATCCCTGAAGGTGTTAACGTTCTTCCTCCGCAAATTATTATCGGTGCTCAATATGTCCAAACAGCAGGTGTAGCACTAGGTATGAAAAAACGCAATAAAAAAGCAGTAGCGATTACATATACTGGTGACGGTGGATCATCTCAAGGTGACTTCTACGAAGGAATTAACTTTGCCGGTGCATTTAAAGCTCCTGCTATATTTGTTGTTCAAAATAACCAATTTGCTATCTCTACTCCACGGGAAAAGCAAACATCTGCTAAGACCATTGCACAAAAAGCTGTCGCTGCTGGTATTCCTGGACAATTAGTCGATGGTATGGATCCATTAGCAGTATATGTAGCAGTAAGAGATGCTCGCGAGCGTGCTATAAATGGCGAAGGTCCAACCTTGATTGAAACAATGTGTTATCGTTACGGTCCACATACAATGGCTGGAGATGATCCTACACGTTACCGTACATCTGAACAAGATAACGAGTGGGAGAAAAAAGATCCGATTGTACGTTTCCGCAAGTATTTGGAAAA
This sequence comes from Margalitia sp. FSL K6-0131, assembly GCF_038008735.1. Lineage (NCBI taxonomy): Bacteria > Bacillati > Bacillota > Bacilli > Caryophanales > Bacillaceae > Heyndrickxia > Margalitia sp. FSL K6-0131. The sequence continues at coordinate 3,559,519 of NZ_JBBOZS010000001.1, read as the reverse complement.
CAAAGGCTTATGGAGCGAAGAAAAAGAAAACGAAATTATCGAACAGGCAAAAGAAGATATTAAGGCTGCAATTAAGAAAGCCGACGATACTCCAAAACAAAAAGTTACAGATTTAATCTCTGTTATGTTTGAGGAGCTGCCTCATAATTTACAAGAACAGAATGAATTATATAAAGCAAAGGAGTCGAAATAAGCCATGGCGCAAATGACAATGATTCAAGCAATTACCGATGCATTACGCACAGAACTTAAGAATGATGAGAATGTATTGGTATTCGGTGAAGACGTTGGCGTTAACGGCGGCGTATTCCGTGCGACAGAAGGTCTTCAAAAAGAATTTGGAGAAGATAGAGTATTTGACACACCACTTGCAGAATCAGGTATTGGTGGTCTTGCAATTGGTTTGGCAACACAAGGTTATCGTCCTGTCCCAGAGATTCAATTCTTTGGATTTTTATATGAGGTAATCGATTCTGTAAACGGCCAAATGGCACGTTGGCGTTATCGTACTGGCGGCAGTATGAATGCACCTATTACGATTCGTTCTCCATTCGGAGGTGGTGTTCATACTCCTGAACTTCATGCAGATAGTTTAGAAGGTCTTGTAGCTTCACAACCAGGATTAAAAGTGGTTATTCCATCTTCACCATATGATGCAAAAGGACTTTTAATTTCTGCAATTCGTGATAACGATCCGGTTATCTTCTTAGAGCATATGAAGCTTTACCGTTCCTTCCGTCAAGAAGTTCCAGAAGGTGAATATACGATTCCGCTTGGTAAAGCAGAAGTGAAGCGTGAAGGGAAAGATCTATCTATTATTACTTATGGAGCAATGGTTCATGAATCCATAAAAGCTGCTGAAGAACTTGAAAAAGAAGGTTTCTCCGTAGAAGTTGTGGATTTACGAACTGTAAGCCCGCTTGATGTAGATACGATTATTGCTTCAGTAGAAAAGACAAATCGTGCCATTGTTGTCCAAGAAGCACAAAAACAAGCAGGTATTGCTGCAAATGTTGTAGCTGAAATTAACGAACGTGCTATTTTAAGTTTAGAAGCACCTGTATTACGTGTAGCTGCACCAGATACAGTATACCCATTCTCACAAGCAGAATCTGTTTGGCTTCCTAATCACAAAGATATTATGGAAACAGCTAAAAAAGTACTTACTTTTTAATATCAAATGCGAAAGCGCCTTGCTCATCCGCTAGCCGAAAGGCGCTGTAGCTAGTCGAGAATAAGATTATAGCCCTTCCTACAGAAGGGCTATGGACTTTAAAAATTTTACTATAGGAGGGTGAACAACATTGTCATTTGAATTTAGATTACCAGACATAGGTGAAGGTATTCATGAAGGTGAAATCGTTAAATGGTTTGTTAAACCAGGCGATAAAGTAAATGAAGATGATGTACTTTGTGAAGTACAAAATGATAAAGCAGTAGTGGAAATTCCATCTCCAGTTGCTGGAACTGTAGAGGAGGTTCTAGTAGAAGAAGGAACAGTGGCTATTGTCGGTGATGTACTTATTAAATTTGATGCCCCTGGCTATGAAGATTTGAAGTTTAAAGGTGATCACGGGGAAGAAGAAACAAAAACAGAAGAAAAGGCGGAACCTGCAAAGGCTGAGACTCCAGCTCCTGCTCCACAAGCAACTGCCGAAGCTTCTCAAACTGCGGAAGTGGACCCGAATCGTCGTGTTATTGCAATGCCTTCCGTTCGTAAATATGCTCGTGAAAAAGGTGTAGATATTCGTCTAGTAACTGGATCCGGAAATAATGGCCGTGTTCAAAAAGAAGATATCGATGCATTTGCTAGTGGTGGAAACCAAGCAGTAAGCACACAAGCTGAGGCACCACAAGCTGCAGAAGAAAAAGTTACTGCTGCAGCAGCACAAGTTGTAATTCCAGAAGGTGAATTCCCTGAAACTCGTGAAAAAATGAGCGGAATTCGTAAAGCAATTGCAAAAGCAATGGTGAATTCAAAACATACAGCTCCACATGTTACCTTAATGGATGAAGTAGATGTAACAAAACTAGTTGCACATCGTAAGAAATTCAAGGAAGTTGCTGCTGAAAAAGGTATTAAGCTTACATTCTTGCCTTACGTTGTAAAAGCACTTGTTAGTGCTCTACGTGAATTCCCTACTTTAAATACATCCATTGATGATGAAGCAGGCGAAATTATTCAAAAGCATTACTATAACATCGGTATCGCAGCAGATACAGATAAAGGTTTATTAGTTCCAGTGGTAAAAAATGCAGATCGTAAATCCGTATTTTCTATTTCAAGTGAAATTAATGAACTTGCTACAAAAGCGCGTGAAGGCAAATTAGCGCCAAATGAAATGAAGGGTGCTTCTTGTACCATTACGAATATTGGTTCTGCTGGTGGCCAGTGGTTTACTCCTGTTATCAACCATCCAGAGGTTGCTATTCTAGGAATTGGTCGAATTGCAGAAAAACCTGTAGTAAAAAATGGTGAAATTGTAGCCGCACCTGTGTTAGCATTATCATTGAGCTTTGATCATCGTATTATCGATGGAGCAACCGCTCAACATGCACTTAACCAAATCAAGCGCTTGTTGAACGATCCAGAATTATTACTAATGGAGGCGTAATAAAAAATGGTAGTTGGAGATTTCCCTATTGAAACAGAAACGATAGTAATCGGTGCAGGCCCTGGTGGATATGTTGCAGCAATTCGTGCAGCACAGCTTGGTCAAAAAGTAACAATTGTAGAAAAAGCAAATCTTGGTGGTGTATGCTTAAACATTGGATGTATTCCATCTAAGGCATTAATTAATGCAGGACACCGTTATGAAACAGCAAAGCATTCTGATGATATCGGTATTTCTGCTGAGAATGTAACAGTTGACTTTGCAAAGGTTCAAGAATGGAAGGGTTCCGTTGTTAATAAATTAACAAGCGGCGTAGAAGGCCTTTTAAAAGGAAACAAAGTAAATATTGTAAAAGGTGAAGCATATTTTGTAGATGCAAACACATTACGTGTAATGGATGAAAAATCTGCTCAAACCTATACATTTAAAAATGCGATTATCGCAACTGGTTCTCGTCCAATTGAGATTCCTACATTCAAATATTCAAAACGTGTAATCGATTCTACTGGTGCCCTTAACTTACCGGAAATTCCTAAGAAATTAGTGATTATCGGTGGCGGAGTTATCGGTGTGGAACTTGGTTCTGCATATGCTAACTTTGGTACAGAAGTAACGATTCTTGAAGGCAGCGCAGAGCTTTTCGCGGGTGCATTTGAAAAACAAATGACATCTATCGTATCTAAAAACTTGAAGAAAAAAGGTGCGGAAATCGTTACAAATGCAATGGCAAAAGGCGTTGTAGAAAACGAAGACGGTGTAGTTGTAACATATGAAGCTAAAGGCGAAGAAAAATCAGTAGAAGCAGATTATGTATTAGTTACAGTTGGTCGTCGTCCTAATACGGATGAAATGGGTCTAGAACAAGTTGGCGTTGAAATGGCAGAACGCGGTCTTATCAAAATTGATAAGCAATGCCGTACAAACGTTTCAAACATCTATGCAATTGGTGATATTGTTGCTGGTCCTGCACTAGCACATAAAGCATCATATGAAGGAAAAATTGCTGCAGAAGCAATTGCCGGACATCCTTCTGAAATCGATTATCTAGGCTTGCCAGCAGTTGTCTTCTCTGAGCCAGAGCTAGCTACTGTCGGTTATACTGAAAAGCAAGCTAAAGAAGAGGGTATTGAAGTTGTTGCAGCTAAATTCCCATTTGCTGCTAACGGACGTGCTCTTGCATTAAATAGTACAGATGGATTCTTAAAATTAGTTACTCGTAAAGAAGATGGCTTAGTTATCGGCGGTCAAGTAGCTGGAACTAGCGCATCTGATATGATCGCTGAAATCGGTCTGGCTATTGAAGCAGGAATGACTGCTGAAGATATTGCGATGACAATTCATGCGCATCCAACTTTAGGTGAAATCACAATGGAAGCTGCAGAAGTAGCGCTTGGAACACCAATTCATATCATTAAATAATTACAAATAAAAGCATCCTTTTGGATGCTTTTGTTTTTTTATCTAATCATGTCAATCCGGTTTTAAAATGGCCTTTAAAATGCATATAATAGGAATATTAATAGAATTTCATCTAAAATTCGATGGTGATAAAATGAAAAACTATGTTGCCTTTCTTTTTCAATTAATCGTGTGGAGCTGCTTTACTTTTGCAGAGTGGCTGTCGAATCGGGATCATTTATTATATAAAGTCCTCATGTTTCTTGTGTTTTTATATTTGGCCTTTTTACTAACCAGGATGATTGTTAAATCAAATAGAATGACCATTTTCATTACAATTGCGAGTTTATCCGCCTATTTTTTACTTCAGTTTTTCCTGCACCAAATGTTACCTTCCAGAATGGCTTTTTTATAACGGCTCTTTTCTTAAACTGTGTCGCCTTATATATGAAACTCTAGATAAAAACTGTTATTGTTCAAATGTGATGAGGCTTTGTAAGAAGGGATGCCCCGAGACAAAGTCAAATGTTGAATTTATTACTATTACGAAAAGCAACCATTGATAAGAAATTGCTTCATGTAATCGTAAATAAATATACCTATTTACCTAAATGTGTTATACAAATTACCCTTGAAATCCTCAATGTGATATATTATTATTGTTTTAGAAGGTAAAGCGTTTTCAATATTTCTGGAGAGGAAGAATGAAAATGGGAACTATTGTATGTCAATCTTGTAACACAGTAATCGATCATTTTGAGGATGAGAAGGTTAGTATTCTTTACTCTAATTGCTGTGAATGCTGTAATCATAGTGAGAAAAAAGAGGAATAACAAATATTCAAGAGAGTGTATAGAAGTACACTCTCTTTTTGTATAAAAAAACTCCCCATTAACGGGGAGAAAATTAGCGGATAGCTTTATACTCTTTTATGACTCTTAAGGTTTTTAGTTCGAAATCCTCCGGACCTTGAACAGGTAATCCAACCTCGATATTCTTTTGAATATATTTTAAATTATCCTCGGTAATGATTTCCCCTGGGATGAAAATTGGGATACCAGGAGGGTAGACCATAATAAATTCTGCACTTATTCTGCCGACGGATTCCTCAAAAGGAACGACTTCTGTTTCCGAATAAAATGCCTCTCGCGGAGATAATGCGAGCAAAGGAATATCGGGAAGCATTACTTCGATATGAACAGAACCGGCTAGATGAGAAAATTGTCTTGATAATTCTTGTAAGGCTGTAACTAGTATATTTGCTTCCTTCTCTGAGTCGCCTGGGGTAATTAAGCACAAAATATTATAAAGGTCTGATAATTCAACTTCAATATTATATACCTCACGAAGCCATTTTTCCGCATCAAATCCAGTAATGCCTAAATCCTTTACGGAAATAATCAGTTTGGTCGGGTCATAATCAAAAGTTGCTTTTGTTCCTAATATCTCTTTTCCTACGCAGTATAAATGATCAATTCCGTTGATTTGCTCACGAATCGAATTTGCCAGACGAATCGTTTGATCAATCAATTCTTTCCCCTCTGTTGCAAGTCTTCTTCGAGCTGCATCAAGGGAAGCTAATAAAATGTAAGAAGTCGATGTCGTTGTGAGCATACTTAAAATAGTCTGTACTCTGCTGACATTTACGAGCCCTTCGCGTACATTTAAAACGGAGCTTTGTGTTAAGGAACCACCAAGCTTATGTACACTTGTAGCTGCCATATCAGCCCCTGCCTGCATAGCTGATATAGGCAATTCCTCGTGAAAATGAATATGAACACCATGTGCCTCGTCAACAAGTACGGGAACTTGATAGGAATGGGCTATTTCCACTATCTTCTTTAAATCTGCAGCAACACCAAAATACGTCGGATTTATGACTAAAACACCTTTTGCATCTGGATTTTGCTGTAACGCTTTTGAAACGGATTCAGTAGTAATGCCATGGGAAATTCCTAACTTTGGATCAACTTCAGGATGAATAAACACAGGAGTTGCTCCAGAAAACACAATCGCCGACATAACAGACTTATGCACATTTCTTGGTACAATTATTTTTTCGCCAGGTCCACAAACGGCCATGACCATTGTCATAATGGCTCCACTTGTGCCCTGCACGGAAAAAAATGTATGATCCGCACCAAATGCCTCAGCAGCTAACCTTTGCGCTTTCATAATCATTCCTTTTGGTTGATGTAAATCATCAAGCGGAGAAATATTAATTAAATCGATAGATAATGCATTATCACCGATAAATTCTCGAAATTCAGGATCAATTCCGTTTCCTTTTTTATGGCCTGGAATATGGAATTGCACTGGGTTCTTTTTTGCATGTTCCATTAACCCAGAAAATAAAGGAGTTTCATATTGCGACAATTTGTTATGCACCTCTTTTAGTTGAAATAAATTTACTAATATCCCTATTTATTATTACACATAGATATTATTTGCTTTAATGAAAAAGGATAAAAAATAAATACATGGGCTGTTTTCGTAATAATTATCGCTTTTTGTAATAGGTTATAAATCCTAAGCAGGGCTTAGTTTCGGGGCATCTTTTCTGACAAAGATTATTTATTTTTAACCAAACCAGCCTGTTACCTAGGATTTCGTTTACAAAAGCAAAATAGTTTAAGAAAAGAGCCATTCATAAAACAAATGAATTATAGCATTTAACCTATGCTTTGCAAATAGTTACTTTATCCAAAAAGGAATTAATTATTATAATAGAGAAGTAAGTAAGGGAGGAAGGGAGTGTTTAGAATGAATTGGGAAACAAGAGTAACGAAAATACTTGGAATTAAATATCCTATTATACAAGGTGGATTAGCTTATCTTGCCTATGCTGAGCTGGCTGCTTCAGTTTCGAATGCAGGAGGTCTCGGACAAATTACAGCAATGTCATTAGAAAGTCCAGAAAAATTAAGGGAAGAGATTAAAAAAGTTAGGGAACTTACAAATAAACCTTTTGGTGTCAACTTCGCGATTGGTCAGCATGGCAGACCTTTTTCTCATTTTGTGGATGTGGCTATAGAAGAAAAGGTCCCTGTTGTTTCCGTTACAGGTGGGAATCCAACTCCTTTTTTCGAGCAATTAGAAGGAGTAGATGTAAAGAAACTAGTATTAGTCGCAGCTAAAAAGCAAGCTCAAAAGGCAGAAAAACTTGGTGCTGATGCAGTTATGGTAGTTGGAAATGAAGGGGGAGGGCATTTAGGAAAAGATGAAATCGGTACCTTTGTGCTCGTTCCACAGGTAGTGGACGCGGTAAGCATCCCTGTTATTGCATCAGGAGGAATAGGCGATGGCAGAGGGCTAATAGCAGCATTATGCTTAGGTGCAGAAGGAGTCGAAATGGGTACAAGATTTATTGCGACAAAGGAATGTGTCCATGCTTCTGATATATACAAGCAAGCATTAGTCGCAGGAGAAGAAACAGACACGGTTATCATAAAAAAATCGCTCGGTGCACCTGCTCGCGCAATCACAAATAGTTGGGCAGAGCGAATTCTTGATATTGAAAAGCAAGAAGGTGGGTATGAAGCTTTAAAAACCTACATAAGCGGTACAGCTAATAAGAATTTTATCTATAATGGAAAAATAGAGGAGGGCTTTGCATGGGCAGGGCAAGTCTTGGGACTTATTAAGGACGTGCCTACAGTTGCTGAGCTTTTTGAAAGAATGATAAAACAAGCGGAAAATATTCGCGAGAATTGGTCAAAATAAACAAATAGCATGGAAATAAGAAAGCTGGTGATGAAATGGAATATCAATATCCATTTGATACAGATTGGAGCACCCAGGAAGTAGTGGATGTTATCCAATTTTTTGAAACGATTGAAATGGCATACGAAAAGGGAATTGTTCGTGAAAAGTTAATGGAAAAATACAGACGATTTAAGGAAATCGTTCCCGGAAAAGCAGAGGAGAAAAAATACTGCAATGAATTTGAAAAAGAGAGTGGGTATTCTCCTTACCAGGTAATTAAAAAAATGAAGGAATTAGGACCTGGAAAGATTGTTAAAATGTAAACCGCAAAGCGAAAGCCTGCGGTTTTTTTGTGCCTATTTTATAGATTTTTTGTTTGTTACATCTTATAAAGGGGTACTAAAATATTAAAGGTATCCTGAATTTTATGTAAAAGCTGTTCACCGGACATTTTTACTGCTTGTTCTCTAGGAATATTTATACCGCAGAGAACTTCCGCTTTTTTTATGGTTTGCACTCTTTTAAATATCTGTAGTAAATCATTTGTACTCATTTCGTTCATAGGCGTAGCATCAGGCTTCATATGATCACCTGACCAAACAAATGAGGATGGTATCTCACTAATTATTTTATTGATATTCTTCTCAAATTTCTTGCCGTATTCGACTTTAGATGGTGATTCATATATAATTGCGAACCAAACAAATAAATGCGTATGCCACAATCCAATTTGGAAATGAGGAAGCATTTTATAGCCGCGATTATTATTAGCAAAGGCAACCCAAGTATCATTTGGCGGATTAATTGTTCTGCGCGCATGCTTTGCTACATGGGGAAACATTTCATCTCCGGTCAGAACACTTAAGGCTGGTGCAAAATGCTCACCTAGTAACTCTAACTTAGGTCTTAATGTAGAAATGAGCTTGTCCATCCTTGCTTCAAGTCCATCTATTAAAAATAAATCAAAGTCTTCGTTTGTAAAACCATTAAACTTCATTTGTTACACTCCTCTACACTATATGGCAATATTTTATCATATTCAGGCACCTGTCCGACAAAAATATCTAACGGTTTTTATTCTGGGTATAAACACATTTTTGTTGCAACCTTTTGCTTTAAACATACTATATCATAAGTAATATTTGAACAATTCGGTATCTGTGGGAGCGGTCTTTTCTTATAGGAATTTTTAAAAAAACTAAAAAGAAATGCAGCTGTTTATAAAGATGGAAGGAAGTGAATTTCATGAAACAAGTAATGGGTACAGCCAAAAAGAAAAAGCATGATCTTGAACGGATTGCAGTATTACGGCTAGAGCTTGATTATGAATTAGCGGTTCTTTATGAAGCAATGCAAGAAAATAATGAAGCAATTAAAACAAAATCGAAAATGAGACTAGAAAAAATTAGAGATGAACTTCTTAAAATGAAAGCTATTTAAGGAAAGTGGTTAAGATTTTTATTCTTTTCCTCATCTATTAGGATGGGGTTCGTTTTTGTGAGTATAGGTTGTAATGCAGTAAACTTGAAATAGAAATCATTTTCCATTAAGCTAAATTTACATTTATGTTAGTACGTTTGGAGGATTCATTGTGACGAATTGGGATCAAGTACATACAGATGTAATCGAATGGATAAAGGAAGCAGGTAATAAAATAACGGAATCCTTTACACATACCTTACAGATTCAAACAAAATCGGACAGAAATGATTTAGTGACAAATATCGATAAACAAATTGAACAATTTTTTATTAAAAAAATTCGTGAGAAATACCCTGAACATCTCATCTTGGGAGAAGAAGGATACGGGGAAAACGTACATAATACAGAAGGAACGATTTGGATTATTGATCCGATTGATGGTACAGTTAACTTTGTTCATCAGCAAAGAAATTTTTCGATTTCTATTGGGATTTATGAAAATGGAATTGGGAAATTAGGATATATTTACGATGTAGTACATAAGGAACTGTATCATGTTATTGCAGGTTCTGGTGCTTATTTTAATGGAAATCGATTGCCTAAGCTTCAAGAGCCGCAACTTTCCGATGCAATCGTTGGAATTAATGCAACATGGTTAATATCTAATAAACATGTCCCAGTTGAGAATTTACATAAGCTTGTAAGAGATGTTCGTTCTACAAGATCTCTGGGTTCTGCTGCGCTTGAAATGGCATATATTGCTACAGGACGTTTTGATGCTTACATAGCAATGCGCTTATCTCCTTGGGATTTTGCTGCAGGGAAAATGCTTGTAGAGGAGCTTGGTGGATCTATTACTACGGTAAAAGGAGAACCATTAAACATCTTGGAGGGAAGTACAGTGTTTGTAAGTAAACCTGGACTGCATCAAAAAATCTTACGAGATTATTTGCTAAAATAGGAGGAGGGTGAAAATGAGTTCACCCTCCTTTTGGTATTAAAGTCTTCCTTCTTCTCTCCATCTTTTCTTAGTTTTAAAACCAAATCCTAAGATAACCATTAATAATACGATGCAGCAGAAGACACCAATAATACTGCGTTCCCCAATGGCAACACCTATTCCCATCATCATCACTGCCGCACCTATAGCATAGAGTAAAAATACCCATTTAATATCTTTCACTTTATGATTTCCTCCTTATATACACAATTGTTAAGGGTAAAGATCATTTTTGTATCCATTCTCTATAATACAGAAAAAGTTTCTGCTTTTCTAGTCAGTGTGATATAATACATAGGTTGGAGATATACTAATAATGATCGTTTTAAAGGTCAGGAGGAACAACTTTGAATAGAAGAGAAGATTTACGTAATATAGCTATTATTGCTCACGTTGACCACGGTAAAACAACGCTTGTGGATCAGCTTTTAAAGCAATCTGGAACATTCCGATCAAATGAACAAGTGGCTGAACGTGCAATGGATTCCAATGATTTAGAAAGAGAAAGAGGCATTACCATCCTTGCCAAAAATACAGCCATTCAATATAAAGATAAAAAAATTAATATTATGGATACACCAGGACACGCTGATTTTGGCGGTGAAGTAGAACGTATTATGAAAATGGTTGACGGTGTATTGTTAGTAGTCGATGCATACGAAGGCTGTATGCCACAAACACGCTTCGTATTGAAAAAGGCTTTAGAACAAAATCTTACACCTATCGTTGTGGTGAATAAAATAGACCGTGATTTTGCTCGTCCAGAAGAAGTTGTTGATGAAGTTATCGAATTATTTATCGAATTAGATGCAAATGAAGATCAATTAGAATTCCCTGTTATTTATGCTTCTGGAATAAATGGAACAGCAAGCGACAACCCTAATCAACAGGATGAAAACATGCAGGTTCTATTTGACACCATTGTGGAACATATTCCGGCACCAATCGATAACCGTGAAGAGCCATTACAATTTCAAGTTGCTCTTTTAGATTATAATGACTATGTTGGCCGTATCGGAATCGGCCGCGTATTCCGCGGAACGATGAAGGTAGGAGAACAAGTAGCATTAATGAAATTAGATGGATCTGTGAAACAATTCAGAGTGACAAAATTATTCGGTTTCTTCGGATTGAAGCGTATGGAAATTGAAGAAGCATTTGCAGGAGACCTTGTCGCAGTTTCTGGTATGGAAGATATCAATGTTGGTGAAACAGTTTGTCCTGTCGATCATCAAGATGCACTTCCGCCGCTTCGAATTGATGAGCCTACATTACAAATGACGTTTATTGTAAATAACAGTCCTTTTGCAGGAAGAGAAGGAAAATTTGTTACAGCCCGTAAAATCGAAGAAAGATTACGTGCTCAATTACAAACAGATGTAAGTTTAAAAGTAGAAAATACGGATTCTCCTGATGCATGGGTAGTGTCTGGACGTGGGGAATTGCATCTTTCCATTTTAATTGAAAATATGCGCCGTGAAGGATTCGAACTTCAAGTTTCCAAACCTGAGGTTATTGTAAAGGTAATTGATGGTGTCCGTTGTGAGCCAATTGAACGCGTTCAAATTGATATACCTGAAGAAAATACAGGTGCTATTATTGAATCAATTGGATCCCGCAAAGGTGAAATGTTGGACATGATTAATAATGGAAATGGACAAGTTCGCTTAATCTTCAATGTTCCGGCAAGGGGCTTAATTGGATATACAACAGAGTTTATGACATTAACACGCGGATATGGTATTTTAAACCATACATTTGACAGTTACCAACCAATGCAACCTGGTAAAGTCGGCGGTCGTCATCAGGGTGTGCTTGTATCCATGGAAACAGGTAAAACAACTACTTATGGAATTATGCAAGTAGAGGATCGTGGAACTATATTTGTTGAACCGGGAACGGATATTTATGAAGGTATGATTGTCGGAGAAAATACCCGTGAAAATGATATTACTGTTAACATTACAAAAGTAAAACACGCAACAAATGTTCGTTCTGCTACAAAGGATCAAACATCTGTAATCAAGAAGCCTCGTATTATGTCCTTGGAAGAGGCATTAGAATATTTAAATGATGATGAATATTGTGAAGTAACTCCGGAATCCATTCGTTTACGTAAAAAAATATTAAATAAAAATGAACGTGAAAAAGCTGCAAAAAAACAAAAGTTTGCAGAAATGAAATAATTTTAAAATGTACCATCCATAAAATATGTTATGCTAAAAGATGTGGGAATGCTTTTCTCACATCTCTATTTACATATAAAAATAAGTAACAATTTGGCTCTTTTGAATAATTTTAATTGGAAAGGAGTACTAATCTTGCCAAGCACAGATGTACATGAAAGACTTTCTTTCTTTGCCTCCTTATATCGGGTTGACCAAAATCCAGAATTAGGGATGTGGCTGCTCTATCTGACTATTATTGCGCTCTGTATTTTAGTATTTAAGCTTGGATTTGCCAAAAAGCTGCCGATATTAAAATCAGCTGTTATTTACATTTTTTTAATCTTAGGTTGTACAATATTAACTTTTCTTGGGATATTTTTGCCGATTACAGAAGGGCTAGTTGTAGCAAGTCTAATTTTGATTATTTATAAAATTCGTCTGCACAACCAGAAAAAAGCAGAGGCACAAAAAAATATATAAAGACCCGAAAGATAGATTATCGGGTCTTTATTTGTCTTCAAGATGAGTTCCATCTTCTCTGGAAGCCAATCTTGCTAATGTTTTTTTAGTTATTCTTTCATGACACTCGTCACACATATATGTATGAATAGGGCGATTTTTTAAGCGTTTGGCAATTAGTGTGTCATCATCAATAGTTTCTACTTTATCACATAAAATGCATTTCACTTTCATTCCAGATACACCTCTAAGTTTTCTGCTCCCAGGATTAAATCCCTTTCAGTATACCATGATTCATCGTGAAAAGTTATTTTTTGTGTTCTGATTGTTCTTCTTGCTGGTTCTCTAATTTTTTCTCATTTTGCTTGTTTAAATTTTGTTTTGGTTTTTCTAATGCATTATCTGGTTTTTTCGCTGGGATAATATTTTTTGGAATTTCAGGCATCAGTCTCCCTGCAATATCTGCAAGCTCACGAATGATCCCTTGTCCTGGTTTACCATTTCGAATATCCCCAGCGATTTCCTTTAATCGGGCATTTATATCTGGATCAGCTACTACAATGGATTCTGCACCATATGGATCATGTTTAAGGCTTTCCGCAACGGAATACTTAATTGTTCCAACTTGTGAACGCTCAAGATTAGAATCTACGTCAATTCCTACAATCGCGTATTTTCCAAACACAACGGCGGTAGCATCTTTTACTCCATGTACGTTACTTGCTAATTGTACAAGTCTTTTCGAGATGACTTGTCCTGTTTGACGATCTACATTTTCGTTTTGATTATTTTTCATGGAAACAGGCTGAGGTGTGTTGTTTCGATTATTTTCAGCAACTCCATTCCTTTGTGAACACGAAGTTAACAATAGAAGCAGACCTATCAATAAACATATCTTTTGCAAAATTCAATACCTCCCACGGATGCCTTTATAGTAATAAGTGACTATAGGTTTTTAAACATATAAATAATCTAATAAGTTTAGAAGCATGTCTTTCAACTCCTATCGACTACCGGACTTCCGAGTCTTCTCCATACAATAAGGCTGCATCAGCTCCTGATCTACCTTGCTGTGTTTCCTAAATCTTGCGTTGAAGCCCCTTAAGGTGAAATTTGCACTTTAAATTTCAATAGTCTGTACGTCAATAAGAAAGGCGCTTCCACTTTTATATATATTGTGCAATTTTCTTCTATCTTTATTCGTTTATTCATATATTTTAGCAATGTCCGTCCACTTCTAATGAACCGGATGAAGAGAACAAACATAAGATAAATTAATCCAAAGAGGAGCAGGAGGCATCAATTTGAAAAAAATATATGTGTTAGATACTAATGTCTTGTTACAGGATCCATATGCTATTTTTTCTTTTGAAGATAATGAAATTGTCATTCCGGCAGTAGTTCTGGAGGAAGTTGATTCAAAGAAAAGGTATATGGATGAGATCGGCCGTAATGCAAGGCAGGTATCCAAATTGATAGACAGCTTTAGACAAGCAGGAAAGCTCCACGAAAAAATTCCGCTTGATAATGGTGGAGAGCTTCGAATTGAACTAAATCATCGCTCTTTTCATCAGCTTCAGGATATTTTCATCGAGAAAACGAATGACAATCGAATTTTGGCAGTAGCAAAAAATCTCTCTCTTGAAGAAGGTGCCAAGGAAAATGGAAAACAGGTTATTCTAGTTAGTAAAGATGCATTGGTCAGGGTAAAGGCAGATGCTTTAGGATTAGATGCAGAGGATTTTTTAAACGATCGCGTAGTTGAAATCGACCATATATATACTGGATTTTTAGAAATTCATATTAACATTGAGTTATTAAACCAATTTTATGAAACAGGAGAACTGCATTTATCAGAAATTACGAATCATCCATTTTATCCAAATCAATTTTTAATAATGAGGGATGCATTGGGAAGCTCTTCTTCAGCGATTGGTATGGTAGATAGATCGGGAAAGGTTGTGAAGAAATTAATTCACGCTTTTGATTCCGTTTGGGGAATAAAACCGAGAAATGTCCAGCAAACTATGGCGATAGAGCTGCTTTTCCGTACGGATATACCGCTCGTTACGATGATTGGGAAAGCGGGGACGGGAAAAACTTTGCTTGCTCTTGCAGCAGGTTTGATGCAAACAGAAGATTTACACACTTTTAAAAAGCTTCTAGTAGCGAGACCAATCGTTCCTGTAGGGAAGGATTTAGGATATCTGCCTGGAGAAAAACAGGAAAAGCTCCGCCCGTGGATGCAGCCGATTTATGATAACCTTGAGTATTTATTTAACACTAAAAAGCCAGGGGAACTAGACGCAATCTTGGCAGGTATGGGGTCCATTGAAGTAGAAGCATTAACATATATAAGAGGACGAAGTATTCCGGATCAGTTTATTATTATTGATGAAGCACAAAACCTAACGAGACACGAAGTAAAAACAATCCTAACAAGGGTGGGTGAAAGAAGTAAGATTGTGTTAATGGGTGACCCGGAGCAAATAGACCACCCTTACTTAGATGAATACAATAACGGTTTAACATATGTTCTCGAGAAATTTAAAGATGAAACTGTAGCAGGGCATATAAAATTGATGAAGGGTGAACGTTCCGGTCTTGCACAATTGGCAGCAGACATTTTATAGAACCGATATATAGTGTATGAAAAAAATAGGAAGATGTTCATAAAAAAGCAGAAGGTTACCCCTTCCGCTTTTTTACTTTCTATTATTCAATTCGAAAAGCGTTAACACTTTTTATAGGGTTGTCCTTGTTAGAACCATCTTCAAATAATATATGAATCGGACCATCTTCTAGTCGCTTACCTTCCTTTGAGAAAGCCGCTATAAACGAATATGCTTCTTCAATCGGAAAGCTGACATCTCCATTAGGTGTCTCAAGCACAAAGGTTGTACCATATGGTTCCGCAGTCTTAATAAATGGTGCAAGCTTCATTCCGAATGTTCCGGTTAATAATATTTCTTTTAAAAATCTTTTTTTAGGCTTTTGCTCTGAGGGAGGTGTAGCACCTTCTTTAATTTCACGATCAAAAAATTGCCCGACCTGTTTTGTATAATTTTCAAGCTCGTCAATTTCTGCTCTTTCAGAATCAAAATATGTATTTAAATCGATTTTACGATCATCAAAAATCCAAGTTCCTGCATCAAGTGTAATTGGATATTTTACTTTCCCTTTAAATGGTATAATCATCTTGTAATCCTCCTTCCTGCGATATAAAAATTATATCTTTTTCTGAACTAATTGTCACATTTAGTTGAACAATTTTAAGAACGGTAAAATACAAGGGGGTTGGAGGGGATTTCTTTCTTGCAATTAATACAATTTCTTAGTAAAATTTTTAAATAGGATTGTCTATTGTAAGGATCGGGGGGATCAAGTTGGCGTCTGATATTAAAGTAGATTACCGGGAAAAAGCCTATAATCTGTTGAAAATAGATGCAGAAAAAATATTGCGTTTAATAAAGGTCCAAATGGATAATTTGACGATGCCCCAATGTCCTTTATATGAAGAGGTATTGGATACACAAATGTTCGGCCTTTCCCGTGAAATAGATTTTGCAGTAAGATTGGGATTAGTGGATGAAAAGGATGGCAAGGAAATGCTCGATTCTTTAGAGAGAGAACTTACTGCGTTACATGATGCATTCACTAAAAAATAGGCATTTAAAAACTCAAACAAGTTTTTTGAATTTGTTTGAGTTTTTTTGATATTTACTTGCATTATACTTCATGAGTTTGTTTCCATATTGTTTGTTGCTTTTCGTAACTTGTTTTATATCATTAATATTAACTTGTTTTCGGGGCATCTTTTCTTAAATGGTTTATAATGGGTTTCCATCTTTAAAAGCAACATAGTTTTAGAAAAGAGCTTACATAACAAATATTCCCTTTTAATTTATCGCTTTTTAAAGAAGGATATTCTAACAATTTGAAGAATATCTTTATTAGACTAAAGGATTGGAAGGTTAATATGTTTAAAAAAATCTTAAAGTCGTTTGACTACTCCATTATCACCGTGTACATACTACTTTGTCTCTTTGGATTAGTAATGGTTTATAGTGCAAGCATGGTAACTGCAATTAGATTAGGGCAAAGCAGTGACTATTTTTATTTAAAACAATTAAAGAATATGATTCTATCACTATTTGCTTTCGGATTAACTGCGTTTTTGCCATATAAAATATATCAGTCGAATCGCTTTTTAGGAGGAATAATGCTCGCATCCATCCTAAGTTTACTGGCTATTTTTGTATTCGGACATATAGTTAACAATGCAAATAGTTGGTTAGTATTGGGATCAAGCAATATTCAGCCGTCGGAATTTGTAAAATTAAGTGTTATCATTTACTTATCAGCTGTGTATTCGAAAAAACAAACGTATATAGACCATTTTAATAAGGGGGTTGTTCCTCCACTTGCTTTTCTCATCTTCGTTTGTTTTCTTATTGTCATTCAGCCTGATACAGGAACCGCAGGGATAATCTTTTTAATAGGGATGACTATTATCATGTGCTCAGGCATGAAGTTTAAAACTTTGATGAAGCTATTTGGTGTCGGCCTTGTCATTTTAGCCATTCTTTCCCCGGTAGTGTTAATAGAAAAAGATAAAATATTTACACCTACAAAGATGGGACGAATCACTGGTTTTATGGATCCATTTGAATTATCACAAAAAGAGGGACATCAGCTTGTTAATTCATACTTTGCAATTGGATCAGGCGGGTTAAAAGGTCTGGGACTTGGTCAAAGTATTGAAAAGCTAGGATATCTTCCAGAGCCCCAAACTGATTTTATTATTGCTGTTATTGCAGAGGAGCTGGGGATATTCGGTGTAGCATTTGTGATAATTGGCTTAGCATATCTAGTATTAAGAGGGATCTATATAGGACTTAAATGCCGGGATACCTTTGGAAGTTTATTGTGTATAGGGATATCCAGTATGATTGCCATTCAAACGTTTATTAATTTGGGAGGAGCTGTGGGCCTAATTCCGATTACAGGTGTACCGCTTCCGTTTATTAGCTACGGTGGTTCCTCGCTTTTACTACTGTCATTATCTATAGGAATATTAGTAAATGTTTCTATGTTTATAAAATACGAGGAGAAGTATAAAAAGAAAAAAGATCAGCCAGCTGCTAGTAAACCAATTAAATACAAATACAATACATTTAAGGTTCACCAATGACAAATGCTAAAGCGCCTTTTTGATCGGCGTACGGATTTTGTAGTCTCTCACCTCGAGATAAAGCAAACACAGTGAGGAAGTTCACTTGCTATTGAAATTGCACTTTAAATTTCACCGAGTACAATTTGAATTGTAATTTTACATGATGTTTTACCCTCAGGGAGAAGACGGAGAAATCCGAAAGCCGATAGGCGCTTAAGCTAGACGTAGATAATTTTTTATTGGTTATCCACGTGAGGAAATTTGACATCAAAACGATCTTGCGAAGGAGAGAGGTATGATGAAAAGAATTGAAAAGGTATTGGTAGCAAATAGAGGAGAAATTGCAATCCGTGTATTTCGTGCATGTACGGAATTAAATATCCGTACTGTAGCTATATATTCGAAGGAAGATTTAGGCTCCTATCACCGTTATAAAGCGGATGAGGCTTATTTAGTTGGGGAAGGCAAGAAACCAATTGAGGCTTACTTGGACATTGAAGGGATTATTGATATTGCCAAAAAATCTAATGCAGATGCCATTCATCCCGGCTATGGATTTCTTTCGGAAAACATTGAGTTTGCTCGAAGATGTGAAGAAGAAGGAATCATATTCATTGGTCCTAAGACCGTCCATTTAGATATGTTCGGGGATAAAGTAAAGGCAAAAGAACAAGCGAAACGAGCAGAAATTCCGGTCATTCCTGGCAGCGATGGTCCTGTTAAAGATGTTGCGGAGGTCAAATCCTTCGTAAAAGAACACGGGCTTCCAATTATTATTAAAGCATCATTAGGCGGAGGCGGTCGCGGAATGAGGATCGTTAATAGTCTGCCTGAAGTAGAAGAGGCATACACACGCGCGAAATCAGAAGCAAAAGCTGCTTTTGGAAATGATGAAGTATACGTTGAGAAGTTTATCAATAACCCAAAACATATTGAAGTGCAAATCTTGGGGGACTGTGAAGGAAAGATTATTCATTTATTTGAACGCGATTGCTCTGTCCAACGACGCCATCAAAAGGTAGTGGAAGTTGCACCATGTGTATCACTCTCAGAGGATCTGCGTCAAAAAATATGTGAGTCAGCCGTTCGATTAATGAAAAATGTAAATTATGTTAATGCAGGTACAGTAGAATTTTTAGTTTCAGGGGATGATTTTTATTTCATCGAGGTGAACCCGAGGGTTCAGGTAGAGCATACGATTACGGAAATGATTACAGGCGTTGATATTGTTCAAACGCAAATTTTGATTGCTGAGGGACATTCATTACATGGGGATGTAGTCGGAATTCCCGAACAATCGAAACTAAAAATAAATGGGTTTGCCATTCAGTCCCGTGTGACGACAGAAGATCCTTTAAATAACTTTATGCCAGATACAGGGAAAATTATGGCTTATCGTTCTGGAGGCGGTTTTGGGGTACGTTTGGATGCAGGAAATGGTTTCCAAGGTGCTGAAATTACTCCTTATTATGACTCTTTACTTGTTAAGCTTTCTACATGGGGGTTGACTTTTAACCAAGCTGCATCCAAAATGGTCAGAAACTTACAGGAATTCCGAATTAGGGGAATCAAAACGAATATTCCGTTTCTTATAAATGTTGTTAAGCATGAAAAATTTATCAATGGACAATATGATACTTCTTTTATCGACACTACACCGGAGTTGTTTGATTTTCCAATAAGCAAAGACCGCGGGACGAAAATGCTAACTTATATTGGGACTGTCACCATTAATGGTTTTCCTGGAATTGAGAAGAAAGAGAAACCGCACTTTGCGAAACCACAAGTGCCGAAGCTATCCTATTCGTCTAATATTCCATCTGGAACGAAGCAAATATTAGATGAAAAAGGTGCTTCCGGTGTAATAGAATGGATAAAGTCGCAAAAACAAGTTCTATTAACCGATACAACTTTCCGGGATGCTCATCAGTCTTTACTTGCAACGAGGGTACGTACAAATGATCTGAAAAAAATTGCGGAGCCAACTTCAAAATTATTGCCAGAATTATTTTCTTTAGAAATGTGGGGAGGAGCTACATTTGATGTAGCGTATCGATTTTTGAAGGAAGATCCATGGCAGCGTTTGACAGAGCTTAGAGAGCGTATTCCTAACATATTATTTCAAATGCTTTTAAGAGCTTCCAATGCTGTTGGATATAAAAATTATCCTGATAATGTTATTCGCGAATTTGTGAAAGAATCTGCAGCTAAAGGGATCGATGTATTTCGCATTTTTGATAGCTTAAACTGGGTAAAAGGAATGGAAATTGCCATTGATGCAGTAAGACAAACCGGGAAAATAGCAGAAGCTTCCATTTGTTATACGGGAGACATTGAGGATCCTTCAAGAGTTAAGTATAACATTCAATACTATAAGGATTTAGCAAAGGAACTTGAATTGCAGGGTGCACATATTTTATGTATTAAGGATATGGCGGGATTATTAAAACCGCATGCCGCATATCGGCTAATTTCGGAACTAAAAGATGTGGTGAATATTCCGATTCATCTCCACACACATGATACAAGCGGCAACGGAATTTTTACTTATGCTAAAGCTATTGATGCAGGTGTGGATATTGTAGATGTAGCTATAAGCTCCATGTCTGGTCATACGTCCCAGCCAAGTATGAATACACTTTATTATGCACTTGAAGGAACAGAAAGAGTTCCTAATATTCCTATAAACGATGTTGAGTCACTATCAAATTATTGGGAAGATGTCCGAAAATACTATCGTGATTTTGAGAGCGGAATGAATGCTCCTCATACGGAAATTTACCAACACGAAATGCCAGGTGGGCAATATAGCAACTTACAGCAGCAAGCAAAAGCTGTTGGACTGGGTGATCGATGGGATGAAGTAAAGGAAATGTATGCAAAAGTAAATTTAATGTTTGGGGATATTGTAAAAGTTACTCCTTCTTCTAAAGTTGTCGGAGATATGGCGTTATTTATGGTTCAAAATGATTTAACCGAAGAGGACGTACTTACGAATGGTTCGAAAATAGACTTTCCTGATTCCGTTGTGGAATTATTTGAGGGTTACCTTGGACAGCCACATGGCGGTTTTCCGGTTGAGTTGCAAAAAGTAATATTGAAGGACAAGTTGCCAATCACTGTTCGACCTGGGGAATTATTAAAAAATGTAGATTTTGACGAATTGCAAGATACATTGGCAAAGGAAGTCGGTAGTAACGAAATAACCAAATTAGATACCTTATCATATGCCTTGTATCCGAAAGTGTTTTTAGATTACATGAAAACCGTTGAACAATTTGGGGATGTTTCAGTGATTGACACTCCGACTTTCTTTTATGGTATGAATATAGGCGAAGAAATAGAGGTTGAGATTGAAACAGGTAAAACCTTAATTGTTCAAATGCTATCGATCGGACAGCCAAGACCGGATGGCACAAGAATCATATATTTTGAATTAAACGGACAACCGCGTGAAGTCGTTATCCGCGATGAAAGTTTAAAATCTACTATTGTACAAAAGGTAAAAGCTAACCCTAAAAACGAAGAACAAATTGGTGCTACCATGCCGGGGACTGTCATTAAGGTCATTGTAAATAAAGGTGATAAAATACAAAAAGGGGATCACCTTATGATTACGGAAGCAATGAAAATGGAGACAACCGTGCAAGCGCCATTCTCCGGAATTGTGAAGGAGATTTATGCTGCTAACGGTGAATCAATTCAAACAGGTGACTTGTTGATTGAATTACAGAAAGCATGAGAAAAGCGGAAGCGCCGCAGCAAGGCAAAGTAAAAAAGTGCAGACACTTGTCTGCACTTTTTTACGTCGTTTTATTTACATGTTTGTGATGCTTAATGTAGTATTGGTTTCGGCTTACAAGCAAAAGGAAATAGCTTAAAAGTCCGAATAAACAGGATATAAACAAGGCATGAATTAATTCAATGTAAAGATTCCCTAAAGAAAATATTATAGATGCCCCTGCTAAAACCTGTAATAGTACAAGTGTAAAGGCAATAATCCAGCCCCAATATAAAATAGGCTGCTGTTTATAATTTTTAATCGCTATAATCATGATATAAGCAATCCATATAAAAATTAATGCAGCAGCACATCGATGTCCCATCTGAATCCATTGATGAATGTTTGTCGGAAGTAAAGTCGAATCATTAAAGCACAACGGCCAATCCAAACAAGTCAAACTTGACTTTGTATGGCGAACAAGGGCACCGGAATAAACAACTAGATAACTGTAAATCGTTACTCCAATAATGTGAAACTTCATCCTTCGGTCAATAATTAATTTAGCAGCATTGAATTTCTGATCGATTTCAAAAATTAGCATTGTCAATAAAAGGACTGAAGCAAACGAGATCAACGATATCCCAAAATGCAATGCAAGGACAAAGCTATTTTGACCCCAGACAACAGCTGCAGCCCCAATTAGTGCTTGCAGGACAAGGAAAAATAACGATAATACTACTAAAAACTTAGTTTCCCTTTTATCCCCTATCGCTTTCCAAGACCATATTCCCAATATTAATAGTACAATCCCGACACTGCCTGAAACCAATCGATGTGCAAATTCGATAATCGTTGCAGGTGTTAGCGGGCTCGGTATGATTTGACCATGGCACAGGGGCCAAGACCTTCCGCATCCCATTGAAGAGCCTGTCTTCGTCACTAAAGCTCCGCCGATTAAAACAAAGAGCATTCCGAGTGTTGTTAATACAGCGAGCCATTTTAATCCTCGATGCAATCTATACACCAACTTTCAATTAAAAATCATTATGTATTTATTTAAAATATTTATTTCTTAAGGCTCTTTTCATAAACTTTGTTGTTTTGCAGACGAATACCTTATAAAACTTCTTTGTGGTCATAGTGAACGTGGCACCCTGAAAATTAATTTATAAAGTAATGGTAGCAATTTACGAAAACAACACTTTAAAAGATAAACAGTTAATCCAAATAATAGATCAAGTTCACTTACTGATACTACATAAATAAGAAAAAAAAGACAACCGAAAATTTTGTTACAGCCATTATCATTCAAGAGATTATTCCCTTTTCTTTTTAAATAATCTACACAAAAAGTGGGAATAGTAACAAAGAATACAATAACGACACAATTTTGCCATAATTAAGTCAAAAAAAGTTCACAATAATCACAACAATTATGATTTAATATGATTCTGACGGCTTTTTTATGAAACAATGAATATAAAAAGTCTATTTATGATATTTTTGTGGTAAACTTTAAATGTCGGTTTTTCGGGCAATATTTTCCACTCGTTGGCTGTAAAAAAATGAACAATTAACGACAATTTGTGGAAATATAGAAATTACACAAGAAATTGTTTTATAGTAGAACTATATGTATATCTTAACAACTTGAGGGGAGGGAAAAAAATGTCCGACAGTCGTGTTATAACCGGTGTAGAAAAAACAGAAATTCCTGAGACAACCGCGTTAAAAGATTTTCTATCGTTAATTAAAATAGGAATCGTTAATTCAAATCTAATTACAACATTCACTGGATTGTGGTTAGCAATCGTATTTACAGATAAACATTTTTTTCAATCTCTTGATATTGTCTTTCTTGCATTGGTAGGTTCTGGTTTAATAATGGCAGGATCATGTGCATTAAATAATTATATTGATCGTGATATAGACCAAATCATGCACAGCAAAAGAGCAAGACCAACAGTAACAGGTAAGATTAGTGCTGGAAAAGTTTTAGCACTTGGACTTAGCTTCGTTATTATCGGATTGATTCTATTATTTATGACTTCCATTACTGCTGGAGTAATTGGTATAATTGGAGTTTTTAGTTATGTAGTTCTTTATACCATGTGGTCAAAACGATTATTTGTAAGCAACACGATCATTGGTAGTATTCCAGGAGCAGTGCCTCCATTAATTGGCTGGGCTGCAGTAGATCCTCATTTACATACAGTGGCCTGGATTATTTTCATATTAATGTTTATTTGGCAACCACCGCATTTTTACGCATTAGCGATGAAAAGATGTGAAGAGTATAGAGCAGCAGGTATTCCAATGCTGCCAGTTGTAAAAGGTTTCAAAACAACAAAAAATCATATGGTTGTTTGGGTTGCATGCTTGCTGCCGCTTCCATTTTTCCTATTTTCACTAGGATTGCCATTTGTTATTTTGGCTACTGCCTTCAATATCGGTTGGCTAGTACTAGGTTTATATGGTTATAAAATGAAAGATGATTTAAAATGGGCGAAGCTTATGTTTGTTTATTCGCTCAATTATTTAACCATATTATTTGTCGCAATGGTTATCCTAACTCTTATTAGATAGGGAATTCTTTCTTTAAAGAGAAATCCAAATATATTTTTTGTCCTTGTAAACTTATAAGACATAATAGAAAGAGGGGTTTGAAAAGGCTATGAAACAATGGCTGAGAAACGCGCGTTTAATGTCAGTGTTTGCTGTATTGGCGCTTGCTCTTTCCGGCTGTGGGAAACCATATTTATCTACCTTGGATCCAGCCGGTGAAGTTGCCAGGAAACAATATCATTTAATGATTTTGAGTACAGGCATCATGTTAATTGTAATAGCAGTAGTAGTCATTATTTATGTTACTGCACTAATTCGTTTCCGACGCAAAAAAGGAAAAGAAGATTATATTCCGAAACAAGTGGAAGGAAATCACGTATTAGAGATTATCTGGACTGTTATTCCAATCATTTTGCTACTAATTTTAGCAATTCCAGTTGTCGCAACCACCTTCAATTTAGGTGATACGAAGGCAATGGATAAAAAAGATAAAAACGGACATTCCAAAGTACTTGTTGTTAATGTGCGTGCAAATCTTTATTGGTGGGAATTTGAATATCCTGATGAAGGTATTATTACAAGCCAAACTTTAGTAATGCCAGAAAATGAGAAAGTATATTTCAACGTTAAATCTTCTGATGTAAAACACGCATTTTGGATTCCTGCGATTGGCGGGAAAATTGATGCAAACGTTGATAACGTAAATAAATTCTGGTTAGAAGTAGACAGTAAAAAAGCAAAAGAAGCAAACAATTTATTTTACGGTAAATGTGCTGAACTTTGCGGACCTTCTCATGGTTTAATGGATTTTAAAGTAAAAACAATGTCACAAGCAGATTTTGCAAGCTGGGTTGACAAAATGAAAGCAGATACAAATCCTACGCCTACAACGGCATTGGCTACTGATGGTGAAAATGTTTTCAAAAAATCATGTGCACAATGTCATGCTGTAACGCCAAATGACAAGAGACCTGCACAGGCACGTATGGCACCTAACTTAGCGACATTTGGTGAACGTGAGCGCGTTGCAGGTATTCTGGATCATAATAAAGAGAACCTAATAAAATGGATTAAAGATCCACAAGCCTATAAACCAGGTAATAAAATGCCAGCTTTCAAAGATCAGCTATCTGATCAAGATTTAGACGCATTAGCTGATTACCTAATGGGCTTAAAAGTGGAAAATCGTTAAAAGTTTTTAGGCACAAAAGGGAGGTTTAACTGTGAGTACTAAAGCTCAAAAGAAAGGTTTTGGTGCTACCATTTGGGACTACTTAACAACAGTAGACCATAAAAAGATTGCCATCCTTTATCTCATTGCGGGTGGATTGTTCTTTTTGATCGGTGGTATTGAAGCCATGATGATTCGTATCCAGCTTGCTATACCTGACAATAATTTTGTTAGTGCTGGCCTTTATAACGAAGTGCTGACCATGCACGGAACGACAATGATTTTCTTAGCCGCAATGCCATTGGTATTTGCGTTTATGAATGCTGTCATGCCACTTCAAATTGGTGCACGTGACGTTGCATTCCCATTCGTCAATTCATTAGGTTTTTGGTTCTTCTTTTTCGGGGGAGTATTCTTAAACTTATCATGGTTTTTAGGCGGAGCACCGGATGCAGGATGGACTTCTTATGCATCTTTATCCATTGATTCACCTGGTCATGGGATTGACTTTTATTCATTAGGTCTTCAGCTGTCCGGTTTTGGTACGTTAATGGGGGGAATTAACTTTCTTGTTACCATAATTAATATGCGTGCACCTGGTATGACCTATATGCGTATGCCTATGTTTACTTGGACAACATTTGTTACTTCTGCATTAATTTTATTTGCATTCCCTCCACTTACAGTTGGATTGTTCTTAATGACATTTGACCGTATGTTTGGGGCGCAGTTCTTTGATGTTGCCAGCGGAGGAAATACAATTATTTGGGAACATTTATTCTGGATCTTCGGACACCCGGAAGTATATATTTTAATTTTACCGGCATTCGGTATTTTCTCAGAAATTATTCCTGTATTTTCACGAAAAAGACTATTCGGATATTCTTCCATGGTTTTTGCAACAGTCTTAATCGGATTTTTAGGATTCATGGTATGGGCTCACCATATGTTTACAGTTGGTCTTGGGAATGTTGCAAACGCGATTTTTGCGGTAGCAACCATGACAATTGCCATCCCAACAGGTATGAAAATATTTAACTGGCTATTTACAATGTGGGGCGGAAATATTAAATTTACAACTCCAATGCTATGGTCTGCTGCATTTATTCCTTCCTTCTTAATGGGTGGGGTTACTGGAGTTATGTTAGCTGCAGCTCCAGCAGATTATCAATATCATGATACTTATTTCGTAGTTGCTCACTTTCACTACGTAATTGTTGGCGGGGTTGTATTTGCGATCATCGCTGGTACACAATTCTACTGGCCAAAAATGTTTGGAACCATGTTAAATGAAACACTAGGAAAAATTACATTCTGGACGTTCTTGATTGGTTTCCATTTAACGTTCTTTATTCAACATTTCCTTGGTTTACTAGGAATGCCACGTCGCGTTTGGAAATTCTTACCTAATCAAGGCTGGGATACAGCAAACCTTATAAGTTCAATCGGTGCTGCTTTTATGGCATTCGGTGTCATTGTAATGCTAATTAATATCGTCATTACTACTGTACAAAACAAACGTATCGGAAATGACCCTTGGGGAGATGGACGTACTCTTGAATGGGCAATCCCATCACCACCGCCATTCTATAATTTCAAACAGTTGCCACTTGTTCGCGGTGTAGATACATGGTGGATTGAAAAAATGGAAGGTAAGAAAGAGCTGACACCAGCTGAACCACTTGGTGATATACATATGCCAGATGCATCTATATTACCGGTTGTAATTTCAGGGGGATTATTTATAGCTGCTTTCGGAGCACTATATCATAGAGACCAAGGCAATACATGGGGACTTCCAGTTCTTATCATTGGAATTGCTATAGCATTATTAGGTATGTTAATTCGCTCTGTTAAGGATTATCATGGATTCCATATTCATAAAGAAGAACTTTTGGAAGATGATAAAGATAAGGGGGTTAAGGCATAATGCATGTAGAAGAACAATTCACGCCAAAAACTTGGCCTGAAGCGCCTGAAAAAGCAACCCTCGAAGCAAAAAATAAATTTTTAGGCTTTTGGCTATTCCTTGGTGGAGAAACTGTACTATTTGCTTCACTTTTCGCTACTTATATTGCCTTAAAGGATAAAGTACCTGATCCGTCAATGGCACATGCTAAAGACCTTTTTGAATTACCATTATCATTTTTAGCAACAATGTTACTATTAGTAAGCTCTATCACAAGTGTGTACGCAATGTATCACATGAAAAACTTTGCATTTAAAAAGATGCAAGCATGGTTACTAATTACGGTTCTATTAGGTGCTGGATTTCTTGGTACCGAGGTTTATGAGTTTCATCATTATGTAACCCATTTTCATCATACTTTTACAAGCAGTGCATTTGGTTCTGCATTTTATACATTAGTAGGTTTCCATGGAGGTCACGTTGCCTTTGGTCTTCTCTGGATTCTTACACTAATGCTTCGAAATTCTGGACGTGGTTTAAACCTATATAATGCACCTAAGTTCTATGTAGCAAGTTTATACTGGCATTTCATCGACGTTGTATGGGTTTTCATTTTCACTGTCGTATACTTAATGGGAATGGTGGGATAAGAATATGACGAATGAACAAGTAAAAACTGGTAACCCTCGAGTTGATTATGACTATCGTCGAAGAAAAAGTGCGGAGGAAATGAAATATCAAGTAGTTTCCTTTGCGTTAATGATTTTCTTAACATTAATCGCATTTGGAGCAGTTTACGCTGATTTTTCAAAGTGGTTTACGATTCCAATTATCTTATTACTTGCAATTGTGCAGGTAATCTTTCAACTGTATTATTTCATGCATATGAGTCATAAAGGCCATGAAGCTCCACAATTGTTTCTATTTTCAGGAGTTTTAGTTGCCTTCCTTACCATCCTAACTTTCAGTACGATTATTTGGTGGTAAGACAGAAATCCAGACTGCGGTCTGGATTTTTTGCATTAATGGAAATGTAATCAATCTGTCAATAACTAAAGTCAACACACGTTGAAGTCTCCATCCAACAAAAGTATAATGAAAGTTGAGCATTTAACTAAGTGAGGTGAGGATAATGGGAGCAATTAGTATTTTTGGTTTTCGAGCGCTGTGGAGTCCATTCTTTTTATTAACCATATTATTTATAACCGTATTGTATTTTCTAATTACAACTGTTTGGAGAAAACATTTTAAAAATAGTGAACCATTAAAGGTTAAACAAGCTACATACTTTATATTATCAATGGTTCTGTTATATGCGGTTAAGGGATCGCCGATTGATTTAATGGGCCATATTATGTTTTCTATGCACATGATTCAAATGTCGTTTCTAGTAATGATAATTGCACCATTGTTTATATTAGGCATCCCAAATTGGCTGTGGCTTTCTATTTTAGGGCTACCTGTTGTTAAACAAATATTTCGTTTTTTTACGAAGCCGGTCATTTCCGTCATCTTATTTAATGTATTCTTTTCCTTATATCACTTGCCATTTGTGTTTGATACAATTAAGAAAAGTGAGATTGAACATGGATTATATACTTTATTCTTGTTTATTTTAGCAGTATTTTTATGGTGGCCGATGATTAATAAGGTACCAGGACAAAATCAATTATCCGGTGTAAAAAAGGTTGCATATTTAATTACCAGTGCTATTCTCTTAACACCTGCTTGCGGTATTATCATATTTGCGGGTCATCCAATTTATCAAACCTATTCTGATAGCACCAGCTGGCTACAAGCAATGTCTTTATGTGTTCCTATGGATACATTGGCTAATTTAAATTTAAGCGGTCCAGAGCTTTTTTCACCACTTCCTGTATTAGAAGATCAGCAGTTGGGCGGAGTTATTATGAAAATCGTTCAAGAAATTGCGGATATTGTTATTCTTGGAAAAATCCTGTTTGAGTGGTTTAGAAAGGATCAGGAAGAAGCAGAGAAATTTACTGAAATGATGCTAGCAAATAAACCAGAACCAGTGAAGTAATTTATAGAAGACGCATGTTTCTTCTATATACATAATTTTGCTGAAAATAATTTTTGAGAGGACGAAATAATGTCATTACCTATTTTGCCAACTATAAGCACTTCTTGTATCGTTATTAGTGCAGTTTTTGTCGCTATTGGCTGGTCATTTATTAAGAAAAGAAAAACCCAGCAGCATATTAAAATGATGATAACGGCAGCAATATTTGCTCTTGTATTCTTCATTATTTATGCAACTAGAACGATATTTATCGGAAATACTTCTTTTGGTGGACCTGAAAACATTAAGATTTATTATACCATCTTTCTCATTTTCCACATTACTTTAGCAACGGTGGGGGCAGTTTTAGGTGTCATTTCTTTATGGTCAGGTTATAAAAAGAAATATCAATTTCATCGTAAATTAGGACCTTTTACAAGTAATGTTTGGTTCTTCACTGCCATTACTGGCGTCGTAGTTTATATGCTTTTATATGTCTTTTACCACGGAGGAGAAACCACCTCTATGATTAAAGCGATACTTGGAACTTAAAAAAACAGTTCAGGAAAATCCGAGGGCACTGAAAAAGTCCCCCTAATTAATGGAGAAAGGTATAATACCTCATAATCTGAGGGAATTATACCTTTTTTTGCTGTATAATTATAAGTATCAATTTCAAGTGGGTGGGTACTATGATACAAAATCAACAATCCATGATTCTAAGTCCTTATATGGGTATTTATGATTTAGTTGTTCCAAAGGATAATATGTTACGTAGACTAAATGACTTGGTCGATTTTTCTTTTGTTTATGATGAACTTAAGGAAAAATATTGCCATAATAATGGTCGAAACGCTATCGACCCTATTCGTATGTTCAAATATTTATTATTAAAGACCATCTATGACTTATCTGATGTTGACGTTGTCGAACGTTCAAAATACGACATGTCCTTTAAATATTTTCTTCATATGGCCCCGGAAGAGCCAGTAATGGAGCCAAGTTCTTTAACGAAGTTTCGAAAACTTCGTTTAAAAGATATAAACCTATTAGACATGCTTATTAATAAATCTGTAGAAATTGCCATCGAGAAAGAAATCATCAAAAGTAAATCCATTATCGTGGATGCCACCCATACAAAAGCTCGCTACAATCAGAAATCACCTAGAGAAATCCTAATGGATCGCTCTAAAAAGCTAAGAAAAGCTATTTATTCCATCGACGAAACGATGAAAGATAAATTTCCCGTTAAAAATACAACGGACGTCTTAGAAAATGAAATCGACTATTGTCAAAAACTCATGGATGTAATTGAAAAAGAGGACACCCTAACCCAGTATCCAAAGGTGAAAGAGCAGTTAAACCTTTTAAAAGAAACCGTTACCGACGATATTGAACACTTACAGATTTCCGAAGATAAAGATGCAAAAGTAGGTCATAAAACCGCTGATTCATCCTTTTTTGGTTATAAAACACACATTGCCATGTGCGAAGAAAGAATTATAACCTCCGCAACCGTTACGACTGGAGAAAAGAATGATGGAAAGCAATTAGAAACACTGATTGAAAAAAGTATCAAAGCTGGAATGAAAGTTGAAACGGTTATTGGTGATACAGCCTATTCAGAAAAAGGTAATATCGAATACACAAAAGAAAAGGAAATAAAATTAGTAGCCAAGTTAAACCCTTCTGTAACACAAGGTTTTCGAAAAAAAGAAGATGAATTTGAATTCAATAAAGATGCAGGGATGTATGTTTGTAAAGCTGGACATATGGCTATAAGGAAAGCGCGAGGAGGAAAAAAAGGAGTCGCTACTAATCAAGTGGACACATACTTCTTTGACATTGAAAAGTGTAAACGATGCCCTTTCAAAGAAGGGTGTTATAAAGAAGGGGCGAAAAGTAAGACTTACTCTGTAAGTATCAAATCAAATGATCATACCGAACAAGCAAAATTCCAAGAAAGTGATTATTTTAAGGAAAAATCAAAAGAACGATATAAAATAGAAGCTAAAAATAGCGAATTAAAACACAGACACGGGTACGATGTTGCGGAATCCTCGGGTCTAATTGGCATGGAATTACAAGGTGCCGTGACTATATTTACTGTGAATCTAAAAAGAATACTAAAACTAATGGATGCAAAATAATGGGGCAAAGACCCCTAAAATAATCAAAAAAGACGACACAACATTCGCTTTTTGAATGTTCATGTCGTCTTTTTCTATATTACAATTTAATTCTTTTGAAAAAATGAAGGATTTTCAGTGCCCTCGGAAAATCCTGAACTGTTTTTTATTCTGCAAATGCTTCCACTTCTTTTTTAATGTTTGCAAGGAGTTTCTCACATTGATTCACTAAATGTGTTGGATAGACTTCATCCTCACCATATTCTACTCCATGTGGGTAATAATATTTTCCTAAAATCGGCACCATCAATTGAATTACTGCATCAAAAGTATCGACATCTCCTTCGACAGCATAACCTTGCACTCGAAGATAATAAAGACCTTCTTTTACTTGAAATTTGCGATCATAGGAAACTCGTTCATAATCCCATTGCCCTGCACGTACCATTCCATGTCTTTCCATTACATCATCTAAGCGATTTAAGTCGATTTTAAATGTCTCAAGATTTGTATTTTCGAATCTCATTTTTTTACCTCCTAATAACAGTAAAGCATTTTCAATTATTAAAATGCGCAATTAGTCTCATGTTTAATAATAGTCCAAAATTTACTAACTTGCAATGTATACATTGTGAATTATACGACAATAGATGCGAACGAATAAACTCCAAGGGGTAGGATAAGTTATAACTGTTGGAAATCGCCAACTCTTTGATAGACAATAAGGAGGATTTTTACATGACACAGGTACGGGATATTATGACGAAAGAAGTGGAGACATGTTCACTCTTAGATACGATTCATGAGGTGGCATTAAAAATGAAAGAAGAAAATGTGGGTGCCATTCCCATTATCGATAATGAACGTCTAGTGGGCATGATTACAGATCGCGATATCGTTCTTCGCTGTGTAGCTGAAAGACAACCGTTTTCATCAAAGGTAGAAGAAGTAATGAGTACCAATTTATTTACCATTACGCCTGATACTACGACACAAGAAGCTGCGAGAATGATGGCACAGCATCAAATTCGACGACTGCCAGTGGTAGAAAAAAGTAAATTGGTTGGTATAGTTGCATTAGGCGATTTTGCTGTTCGCGATTTAACGGACCACCAAGCAGGAGAAGCACTATCTCAAATATCCGAAACCACAGAAGACCAATTAAACCATTAAATGGATGTACAAAGTGAACCTCTCATAAAATTGAGAGGTTTCTTACATTATCTTTACATAACTATTGTAATCTCCTTTTCATTAAATGCTATAATGAAGGTAAGGAATGAAATATTATAAGAATTTTTAATATAGATTAAATTCATCATGGAAGGAGGAACGAATGCTGCGTACTTTTATAAAAGTATTAATTGTTTTAGCAATTATTTTTATTATTAGTTTATATTTTCATTTACGTCCGGATAATGACAGCACAATTTTGAATGGTGATAATAGTTCACATCAACCAAAGAAGGATCCGGATAATCTGATTACAAAGCAGGAAACAGGGAAAAGCTACAAACGACCAGTAAAAGGAATTTCTACATTTATTGGTAAGAAGACAAACATCCTTATAAAAACGTATGGGAGACCTTCGAGAATAGACTCTTCGGCATATGATTACGACTGGTGGATTTATAATCATAATGACAAAAAGTATTTTCAGGCAGGGGTAGAGAACGGCAAGGTAGTTACTATTTTTGCAATTGGGAATGATTTAGGGATCCAACCATTTAGAATAGGGGAAAAGGTCGAGGACATTTATAAATCTATCTTATTAAATACTGAAATCCTTGTTAATTATAATAAAGGCTATTATCGTTTTGAATTATCCGAAGAGGATTTAAATATCCGTCCATTAATTAAATTGGGAGATATCTTTGCACAGCTTTCGTTAGATAAATTCACAGGTACATTATCAAGTATCAGGTTTATGAATAAGGAAACACTTATTAAACAAAGACCGTATGAAATGGTTTATCGGGGGGAGCTTATTAAGCCAAAAGAGCCGGATGATGCACAATGGAACGTTATTGAAAAAGGCAGTGAACAACAAATTTTTGACTTAACAAACATTATTCGTGAGAGATTTAAACTAAATAAGCTCGAATGGGACAGCAATGTAGCTCAAGTAGCATACCAACATAGTGAGGATATGTTCAAAGAACAATATTTTTCGCATGAATCCCCTAAATATGGAGATCTGGCAAAAAGATTGGAAACAGCACATGTTTTTTATCAATTAGCAGGAGAAAATATTGCAGCACAATATCTGGATGGACCGGCTGCCGTCGAAGGATGGTTAAACTCTGAAGGTCACAGGAAATCCTTACTTGAAAAAGGATTTACACATCTTGGTGTAGGGGTTTATCAGAAATACTATACTCAAAACTTCATTGAGAAAAGCTGGAAATAAATATGAATCCGAGCATTATGCTCGGATTTTCCATTTCAAAAGAAAAGAAAGTTTATTGCCATATTTATTAAACATGTTTAACCTATGTCCAGCGCATTCTTCGTCCTCGACGTGTTTCTTTCTCTCGCCTATGACTACTAATTGCGAACGCCAGAATTGCGGTCTTTTCGCATTTCTTATTTTTTAATAATAAAAAAAGTTGCAGTGCAATGGGCAATTTTTTTTCCGTTTTCACAATATGCAGAGCCTTCCATTACTAATGTTTTTGTTCCTTTATGAATAACCTTAGCAATTGTCTCCATTCTTTCTCCTTTTCCAGGTGCAATAAAGTGAATCGTTAAGTTCGATGTAACAGCCCCGTACCCATCAGGGAGTAAGGTATTAGCCAATGTCCCCATCACTGTATCCAAAACAGTTGTGGTTATACCGCCGTGGACTATACCAAGGGAATTTTCGGTCAAAGAATTGATTGGGATTGTTATTTTATATTCATTATCAGCTGGAGACTTCTCCATATTTAAGATGGCAGCAATATAGGAATCATTCCATTTTTGCTTTTTTCTTTGTACTCCTAATAAAAGCTGATGAATAACTTTTAGTTCATCTTCTGTAGCAACTTCCATACATTGATCAAATAGTTCCTGTATTTTTTGTTTTTCCATTTTGCTAATCCCTCTTGTTCATTAGTTTCAACTCTTCCAATAATAGCAAAAAAAGCCTTGTATGAAAACTTTTTCACCTTTTCTATGTGTTTATCATATTTTAGTATTATAACGTGCGTATGGTTTAGAGGTGAAAATATATGGCTTCAAAAAAACTTCACCCTTCAGTAGAAAAATTTAAGTCGTTTGTAAAAGAACATCCAGGGCTTATTAAGGAAGTTAGAAAGGGTGAACATACTTGGCAGGAATTATTTGAGGATTGGTATTTATTAGGGGAAGATGACCCTCGCTGGGAAACACACCAAAGTGAAAATTCCGAAGAATCAAATTCTAAAACAAAAACAAACAAAAAAAAGACTTCTAATACGGAAAAA
Organism: Margalitia sp. FSL K6-0131; assembly: GCF_038008735.1. NCBI lineage: Bacteria > Bacillati > Bacillota > Bacilli > Caryophanales > Bacillaceae > Heyndrickxia > Margalitia sp. FSL K6-0131. The sequence continues at coordinate 3,524,609 of NZ_JBBOZS010000001.1, read as the reverse complement.
GGCTGGATGAGCCAAATAGGCAATGTATTGCAAAAAATGGACCCGGATCAAATGGATCATCATATTCATAATATAAGTCAAGCCATTGCTGCTATTCAAGGGGTTTTAGCACAGTTTCAAGGTACATCTTCGGGTGGAGCACAAAATCAAAATACAACATCTGAAGTAAAAAATCCATTTTCATTCAGAAAAGATTAAAAATGGAGGGTTATTATGCGTTTAGAAATAATGGAATATATTCATTCTAATAATGAATTAAAACAATTTATTCGCGAACAGCCTATTTGGTATCGCAGACTAAGCAGACATCCAGAAGAATTGGAACGTTTTGAAATCACATCTTTGCACTATTTTAAAAGAACCATTCCTCATCGTATGGAAAAATTCACGAATGGAGTCCAAATGGCCTCTATGATGATGAACATGGTTCAAGCAATGTATACTCAAAGTTAAAAAGCACATTTTAATAAATGTGTTTTTTGTTGTAAGGAATAAACATAATTTTACCCAGGGGATAATTTAAACATCAACTCGTGAACTACCTAAGCATGGTTTCCTTTATCTCAGTCGAAAGCTCCGAAATCCGTAAACCGATTTGCAATGCGCTTTTGCATTTGTTCAAAAATATTGAGTAAAATTCCTTGATTTGATGAATGATAAAATCAAGGAGTGATGAAGATGAAAAAAATGATAGTCATCGTATTATCTTTGATTATATTAAGCGGCTGCAGACAAAACATACCGAAACCCGAGACGATAAATGTTAAAGCTTCTGAAGGAAATATAGTGAGTCAAGAGAAAAAGGAGGCTACCATACGACATTTTGTAAGGGGAAATGATTTATTTGTGGAATGCTTTGTTCCATATGTGTCATTTTCTGGATTGAAAAAAGGTCAACCTGCTAAAATCAAAGTTTATGTTGACGGTGAGTTTAAGGGGGATTATAACACCGCGGCATTTATTTTAAAGGACTTAAATAGCGGTATTCATTATGTAAGAGTAGATATAGTGAAACCAAATAATAAAAGTTTGGGGCTAAGTAAGAATTTCTATATTACTATTTAATTTGTTAGTTTTATAAGTGACTACTGTTAATTTATAGCTTATCTCCTATGTTTACACTTGTTCAGGAAGGGATGAAATGCGAGAGTCAGATATATTTAATAAAATTCGCTTGCCTGATAAAAACATGGTAAAATGATGTTGGAGGTGAGCATTTTGCTTGCAACTATCGAACGATTAGAAGTAATTTCAGAAGCGGAAAGCTTAGCAAAAATGATTTTACAATCAGAAGTCGCTTTAAAATATAGAAAATCATATTTTATGCTGAAAAACGATCCTGAGACGCAAAGAAAAATTAGTGCGTTTGTTCGAATGAAGGATTTATTTGAGGATGTACAAAGGTTTGGAAGATATCATCCGGACTATAAGAATATAAATCAAAAAACTCGTGAAGCGAAAAGGGAAATGGATTTAGATGAAAATGTGGCACGATTTCGCCAAGCGGAAAATGAGCTTCAGCAAATGTTAGATGAAATTAGTGTGATTGTTGGTAAATCCGTTTCGGAGCATATTAAAGTGCCTACCGGAAATCCATTCTTTGATTCTGGATCGGCATGCTCTGGTGGCTGTGGATCTGGTGGAAGCTGCGGGTGTTCAGCGTAGTCATGTGTCTGGAGATGGAAAAGGATTCAATTATGAAATAAATAGATTATATATAGGGATACTTAGGTATTCCTATTTTCTTTATGATAAAGGAATTTATAAGTTTTGTATCACAAAATTTATTGCAAAAATTTGGTCTTTGCCTAGCTCCAACTCCTAATGGATGAGCAAGCGCTTGAACTTTTCTTTATACTTTGAAATTTGCGCGTCTTTGAAATTTTATGGTAAACTTATGTGAATGAAAATAAGGGGATTTAAGATATGCATTCAGATAGACAAGGGTTAATTATATGGTTAAATAATTTAAAGCATGCCAAGTCACTAAGGAGATTCGGCAACATTCATTTCATTTCTAAAAAAATGAAATATGTCGTTTTATATTGCGATCGTGCTGAGATTGAAATGCTGGAGGAAAAGCTTGCTTCTTTTGGTTTTGTCCGTAAGGTGGAGCAATCGTACAAACCATTTTTAAAAACAGAATTCGAGAACTCAAAGCCGGATAAGGCAAAAGAATACGATTATAAAATCGGTATATAAACAACAGGTGAATTGCATCACCTGTTGTTTTTCATTGAAGCGGTTTAATAAAATGATTCATTCTTAGAATTCCAATTAAATACTGATAATATAATTCTTTTTCGGCGAAAAGAGTAGATGGTTTTACATCTAATTGAATGATTTTTTTATTTAATTGTTCTGCTGCCTCCTGATATAAATCATATCTCTTATTTCCCATAATGTTCGGATTTGGGATTCCTTCTCGACAAATATATAATGCTTGAAAATCCCCAGGATCAGTTGGCTGAAGAATGACCACTAATGAAGTAACTTCCTTGCCATTAATCGTCGTATTAAGCGCCAATAGATGTGCTAAACGGTGCTCATTACTCTTGGCCAATTCTATTAATTCATATATATCAGAATATCCTTCCCCAAGTTCAATAAAACGTTGTATCATGTATTTCCCACACTTTCTTATACTTTTCTTTGTAATACGTATAGCGAATAAGTTTACTATTAATGTATCATTGAAATATAAAAAAGAGAAGAAACAATTTATGAAAAAAACGAGGTAAGAAAATGCGGAAAAAAAGCAGCTGGAAATTAGCTGTTATTATCTTAACAGTCATAATAACTAGCGTAATATTTTTTCAGTGGAGAAGTTATTCATCGGGACAAAACAAAGAACAATCGAAAAAAGTAGATGCGGATTTTTCTATTAAACATCAAAATAATCAACTTACAATTCAACAAACTTTTCACCATTTAGCTCCTCAAACTTATGAGGTGGCTTTCCCAGTAAAAATAAATAATTTTAAGTGTACCACAGGTTCTGGAGAAAATTGTGAATGGGTAAATTCAAATAAATCTAAGCTGAAAATGAATAGCAATACTGTGACATTTACATATAAGCTAAATGTAGAACAAAATAGCAACTTCCTTGTGTTAAACAATTGGTTTATACATTTCAAAAAGTTAAAAATGGATAAAATTAAAATACAATTATCGGATAGCGAGTTTCAAAACGGAACCTGGATTTCGGGCGGGAAAAACATTGCATTTAAACATCTTGATTTTATTGATTATTATGTTTTTGCAGGTGCAGGAAAAGTTCCTACACTAATCTGGACGAATCACAAACTTTTAAAAATGCGAGTAAATGATTGGCTTACGGTATACCATGATAAGTCCGTTAACATTCCGGTTTTTCACTTTGACAAAATATATCGATTAAAAAACCATCAGCAAATATCAGTATATTTCACAAATGATAAACCAACTAGACAATTTGGTTCTCTTATCATGTTAAATCGTAAGGATGTTTCCAAACTAGAACCGATGATTGTACAATCGTATATAAATAATGAATTTCCAGATACTGAAAAATGGCTTAGGGATATTATTGCATCCTCGATCCTGAGAAAACCGTTGGGGAGCAAAAAAACTCAAAAAATGTATGGGGAGCTTGCACAAGCTTTAAAAGACAATGAACTTGATAAATGGATGAATGAAGTAATCAATCTTAAGAAAGAAAAAATACAGGCTAACGATTTAGATTTTCTGTTACAAAAGATAATAGGGTTGCGAACTTATTTCTTTCAGGAGAATAATCATGAAACTGATCATATCCAACCTATACAATTTCTGGACCCACATGTAGTAAAAATAGATGGACAACCTATAAAAGATCTAAAAATTATCTTTCAAAATGAAAAAAGACTATACCCTCTAGAAAAAACGATACTTGCGCTTGGGTATACTATAAATTTCTCAAAAAATGGTTCCATTATTGAAGTGGAAAAACCTAATCAGCAATTTCAATTCATTAAGAATAGTCATATATTTTATTATAATAATGAAAAATACGGTGTACTTAAGGATCCGATAATGGAGCTCCATCATCAATACTATATGGAGGAAAATTGGTTAAAACAGCTATTTAATGTATCTATAGATATCCATGATAAAGAGATTGTGTTATCTAATGTACCGAATTAAAAAACCCTGCAGGAATCCTGCAGGGTCCTTCTATATCCTATGTAAAGGACAGAAGGCAAAGGGAGAGGAGAAACCGGAGGAAGAACTTATGGGGAAACGTAAGTCTTCTCCGCGGTTGGCAACAACATCTAAAATGATGTCGCTAATAAAAGTATGACCAATGGCGGTAAATTTATACATTAACTTATCCAGTCGTGTGCAACTAAAGCTTTGGGTATGTTAATCAAGGATGACAATGCATTTTAAAGCCATAATTGCCTATCCCATTTTTTGCTTTTCCATCTATACGCATTATGGTAGGATAGTAAGGAAAAAATATTAAAAAATATATTGTGGTGAATAAAATGAGGGTTATCTCAGGAAGCTGTAAAGGGAAAAGTTTAAAATCCGTCCCTGGCAACCAGACAAGACCGACAACAGACAAAGTAAAAGAAGCAATATTTAATATGATAGGTCCTTATTTTTCTGGCGGAATTGGGTTAGATTTATTTGCGGGTAGCGGTGGATTAGGGATAGAGGCAATGAGCAGAGGGCTGGACAAGGTCATTTTTGTCGACCGTGATATACAGGCCTTTCAAACAGTAAAATCAAATATTAAACTATGCGGTTTCGAGGAGCAAAGCGAAATTTTCAGGAACGATTCTGAGCGTGCGTTAAAGGCATTGATAAAGAGGCAAATATCGTTTGATGTTATTTTCTTGGATCCCCCATATAAGAAACAAAAGCTGGTTGATTTGCTACAAATGATCAGTGATGCTAAAATGCTGAGTGAAAACGGTTCCATCGTATGTGAACATAGTTCTGATTTAGAATTGCCAAATTCCATTGGAGATTTTATTTCAGTTAAAACAGCGAAATATGGGATTATTGGACTTTCTATATTTCAATTAGATACATATAAGGGAGAGGAATTAGAATGACAAGCATTGCAGTTTGTCCAGGCAGTTTTGACCCTATCACAAATGGGCATTTAGATATCATTAAGAGAGGAGCCAGGGTTTTTGATAAAGTTTATGTAGTTATCTTAAATAATTCATCCAAAAACCCGCTTTTTTCTGTGGAAGAAAGAAAACACTTAATACAAGAAGTGACAGAAAGTATTCCAAATGTCATTGTCGATTCATTTCAAGGCTTACTTGTGGACTATGCTTCAAGTGTCAAAGCAAATGCCATAATTCGTGGCTTAAGAGCCGTATCCGATTTTGAATATGAAATGCAGATTACCTCTATGAACAGAGTACTCAATGAGAAAATTGAAACCTTTTTCATCATGACCAATAATCAGTATTCATTCCTCAGTTCCAGTATTGTTAAGGAAGCAGCAAAATATAACGGCCGTATATCGGACTTAGTTCCAAAAGCGGTGGAGGATGCTCTGCATTTGAAATATCAATATCGCAAGTAAATGCTGCACATCGTGCAGCATTTCTTCTATTTATTGAAACTCCTTTTATAATACAGAATTATATACAATAACAGAGCACCTATCGTGATAAGCGGTCCATAATGTATTCCCCAACGATATATGCCCTCTAAATGATGATGTTTTAAGACGTTTAAAAATACTGGAAGATTTGTTTGCTTTTCCGGATGAAAGAACCTTAAATAGATTGGCTTCCAAATAAAATAAGTGATGGTTGCTGCAATAAATCCATGCATGATTCTCGCAATAAAAAATGGTTTAAATCGGATGTCTGTCTGAGCAAGTATACTTGCCACTTGTGCTTGAATACTAAAGCCGCTAAATCCAAGAATAAAGCTTGTAATGACTACTTGCTGTAAAAGTGTTGAATGGACAACCTCACTTAATAATTTGCTTCCTAACGTAATTTCAAACAATCCGGCAATATATGGGATACTCAATGAAGTTGGGAAATGAATCGATAATAGTAGGTTTCCGATAATACTTGCCAAGAAAGATGTAATATGAAGATGAAATAATAGCCGATTTATTACCGAGAAAAGAATAATAAATCCGCCGATCATTAATAAAGTCTGAATAGAGGAATTAACGGCATCCCCTAACAGTTTGCCGATTGGCCGTTTATCTTCCATACGTGTTTTATGTAAGGCTCTTAAGGCATCCATTATTGGAATCTTTTTCTTTTCGTTTTTTACCTTTTCTTCACGAGAATACCCATAAAATCTCATAATTAATCCAACAATAATATTACCGGCATAATGAGCTATTGCAAAAATAATCCCTAAGTCTTTGTTGTGGAAAAAACCCACTGAAACTGCCACAAAAATAAACAATGGACTTGAATAATTTGTAAAGGAAACAAGTCTCTCTGCTTCGATCTGGGATAATTGTTTTTCCTGGCGAAGCCTTGCAGTGATTTTTGCACCTGCTGGGTTTCCCGAAGCCATTCCCATTGCAAGTGCGAATCCTCCGACTCCTGGTACCCGAAATAAAGGGCGCATTAATGGTTCAAGAATTACCCCAATAAAGTTGACTACTCCAAAGCCTATTAATAATTCGGAAATAACGAAAAAGGGAAAAAGGGAAGGAAATACAACTCCCCACCAAATATTCAATCCGTCAACCGATGCTTCAGATGTTACCTTCGGAAGAACAATCATGGATATAGCCATTAATGTTGCACTTGAAGCTAAAAAGACGGTTTTTAATCTTGACTTAAACAACCTTTGTCCCTCCCAAATAAATTTCTTATATTTCCATCTTTTATATAACACCGTTGCATTTTTAAAAGTATAAGTTTCTAGCTCAGCGCCTATCAGATAGCATATTTCACTGTCTCCTCCCTGCTAGTAGGAGCATCGACTCGTCCCTCGCCGTGTTTCCTAAATCAAATGTCGAAGACTATAAAATCCTTGCGCTTGTTGCTGAGGCGCTTCCGCTTTTCTTATTACTTGTCCCCATATAAATCAATATACTCATAGTTAAATATTTTAGACCATATTATATATTAAGTTCGAAATTCAATTTTTGAGTTTCAGCAGTTCTTCTACTTGAAAGGGGAATAAAAAATGGACAAACCGAAAATTGGTTTGGCATTAGGTTCGGGAGGAGCAAGGGGGTTTGCTCACTTAGGTGTTTTGAAAATTTTGGAGGAGAATAACATCCAGATTGATTATATAGCGGGGAGTAGTATGGGAGCACTCGTTGCCTCTTTTTATAGTATGGGGCATAATATCAATCATTTAATTAAACTTTCCCTTGCTTTTAAAAGAAAATTTTATATGGATTTTACTGTGCCAAAAATGGGCTTTATCAGTGGAAATCGGATAAAAGAATTCATCAAATTATTTACACACGGTAAAAATTTAGAGGATTTAAAGATTCCAGTAGCCGTTATTGCTACTGATCTTGTGAAAGGGGAAGAGGTAATTTTTATTAGTGGATCAATTGCAGATGCTGTCAGGGCAAGCATATCTATCCCTGGTATTTTTGTTCCTGTTAAAGAAAATGGAAAAATATTAGTAGATGGTGGAGTAATAGACCGTGTCCCTGTCTCTATTGTGAGGAAAATGGGCGCAGATATTGTTATTGGAGTTGATGTTACCTTCAGTAAAAAGGAAACGGAGATTACTAATATTTATGATGTGATAATGAAAAGTATTGATATATTACATATGGAGGCGATTAATAACAAGCAGCTGGGTTCCGACATATTAATCCAGCCGGATGTTTCCCAATATAGCTCCACAGCTTTTACAAATACAGGAGAAATTATTAAGATAGGGGAAGAGGAAACAACAAAGAAAATGCCAGAGATTATGAAAGTGTTGGAACAGTGGAAGGAGAGAAACTAAAGTGAGACGTAAGCTATGGTATCCAGTTACCTTGTTCATGGTTATCTTATTACTTGCTTTATCCTTTTTTCGGTTGCCATTTTATATCGAGAAACCAGGTATGGCACATGAACTAGACTCTATTGTACAGGTCCAGGGAGGTTATCCTGAAAAAGGAAAATTGATGTTAACCACTGTCCAATTAGGTAAAGCAAACATTTACAATTATCTTTTAGCAAAGGTAAAAAAATATGATGACATTGTTCCAGTCGATGAAGTAAAGGATCAGAATCAAACGGATGAAGAATATAATGTGTATCAACTGTATTTGATGGAAAGCTCCAAACATAATGCTATTCAAATTGCATATAAAAAGGCAAATAAACCGTATCACTTTGTATACAAGGGGGTATATGTTTTAGATGTTTACCCAAAAATGCCTGCCGCAAAAGTGTTCCAACCTGGAGATAGAATAGTTAAAGTAGACAATCATACCTTTTCATCCTCCGACCAGTTTATTCAATATATTGCAAAGAAACGCGTTGGAGATGTGGTTCAAGTTGGTTATGTTCGAAATAACGAAGAAAAAACGGGGAGAATTAGATTAGCTACCTTTAAGGCTAGTGGTGGAAAGGTAGGGATGGGCATCGGCTTAGTGGATGACAGAGAGCTAATATCAAAACCGAAAGTAACTCTCAAGACAGATAGTATTGGAGGTCCATCTGCTGGATTAATGTTTAGCTTGGAGATTTATAATCAATTAACGAAGCAGGATATTACAAGAGGATACAGCATTGCAGGTACTGGTACCATTGATCCTGACGGCAAAGTTGGGAGAATTGGCGGAATTGATAAAAAGGTAGTTGCGGCTGACAAGGAAAAAGCAGATATTTTCTTTGCTCCAGATGATGAAATAACCCCAGAAATGAAAAAAGCTATGCCAAATATAAAAACGAATTATCAAGAAGCATTACTCGCAGCTAAAGATATTGGAACAAAAATGAAAATTGTGCCGGTAAAATCTTTTGATGACGCCTTAACTTATCTGCAAAAGCTGCCGCAAAAAAACAGGTGAAAACGTGATCACCTGTTTTTTCATACCTGTATCGGTGGTTGAGAAAATTCCATTTTCAGAAGATGCTGCCTTGCAGGCTCTTTTAAGGCTAGGGCATAAACCTTGGATGCCTTGATATCTAATTGTAATGCCTCATTTTGGAAAGAAGAGAGCTTCGAAATAATAGGCAGGGATATATTTTTCTTATTTTCGTTTAAATAGATTCTTCCATTTTCGGTCATCCCAAGAAGGCGAATATATTCCGGATATTTACATTCATTTTTCATATCCGTCTTTTTGGTGTTCGTTAATATATGTACACACATCCTTTGAATTCTCGTCCATGTGTATCTTTTTGTTTTCACATTATTCATAAAATCATAGAAGCTTACTGATTTCTCGGCAGCTTTTAATAGCCGGTATTCGATCCCTTCTTCCACTTCATAAAATTCTGCAATTTCTTCATGTGTTAATGTAAGCAGCTTGAATTGTAAATATGGCCAGTACAGTTCCCATTGATGGAGGATTCCAAAAGTTTCTTGGTAATGGGAAATCTCGTTATAGGTTGCTGTAGGTATATATTGTTGAATCTTTGTTGTATCATTATCATCGAATATAGCTTTTCGAATAGCGGTAGCACTTGCAATCGTCGACGATGAAAACTCTTCATCATGGTAATTTGCGTTTTTTCTGGAAATAGTTAAGGCTTCCATCTTTGAATGTATATTGTTACGAGCTTTAACATATTGATATCCTAGTATATTGTTTGGTTTGGAAAGATCTAGATACTTCGCACCAAGTCCTAAGTCTTGGAAGCTTTTAGATAATGCAGAAGGGTAGCTATTTCCGGCTTGCATATATTTTTTTATATTGTCATTATACTGCTTTTTATTTATTTCTAAGATGTCAATAGTTCTTGAAAATGTATCAATCTCACCAGACTCACTTCCAAAACAAAAGCTTTGGCAGCCTAGGGCGTTTAAAAGATATACAGAGCCCAATGCAAAGATTTCCGCTTGTTGAACAGCAAACTTATAGGGAAGTTCAACAACCAGATCAATCCCTGATAGCAAAGCCATTTTTGTTCTTGCCCATTTGGAAACAATGGCAGGCTCTCCTCGCTGCAAAAAGTTTCCGCTCATTACCGCAATTACAATATCTGCATTTGAAGTTTCCTTCGATTGGGTAAAATGATATAAATGCCCGTTGTGAAATGGATTGTATTCAACGATAATTCCCGTGCTTTTCATAAATTCCTCCATGCTTATAGTGTAAAGATTGTTTTCTTATAGATGGTTAGTGTGAATGAAATATTGGTATATATTAAAGTTAATTTTATTTTATCATTAGTCTTGACAAAAACTTTAAATAATTTGCTTTTTATGGCATGTGTTTGCATTTTCTGCAAAACAGTATACAATACTATGGATAGATCTTACATAAAATTTCAAGTATGAACAAACGAATTATTTGAAGTTTTCCGTCTAGCTACAGCGCCTATCTGCTAGTGGATTTCTCTGTCTCTTACTTACGATAAGTCAATATCAGGTGAAAATGGTAGTTCAATTTTCAATAGCTCGTGAACTACCTCAGCACAGTTTCCTTTAGCTCGAGGTGAGTGACTAAGAAATCCATACGCCGATGGGCAAGGCGCTTTTGATTTTGTAAAGATAAAATATTGACAAAAGGTATGAGGAAAGCTATAATTACCTTTGTTGCCTTGGGGTGATTTACGTGAAATGGTCTACAATTCAGTTGCAAAAATATCGCGGCAAGAACATCGAATTAGATGAAATGATAGATGTTTCCGAGGATCTCATGAAAAGGGATCCACAGGTTCGTAACGCTTCTCCGATACATGTTACAGGTATTGCGAATGTTACATCTGAAAAAGTAACTTTTCAGCTTCATATAACGGGAACTCTGATCTTGCCTTGTTCAAGGACACTAAAAGATGTTCCATATCCAATCGATGTTGAATCTACTGAAGTTTTTTTACTGAAGCCTGAACAAACATTTGAAGATGATGAGGCTGAAGTTCACCAGCCTAGCGGTGAAATGATTGATTTGAAACCGATTATCACCGAATTACTTCTATTGGAAATTCCCATGCAAGTATTTAGTGAGGAAGCAAGTGATGATTCTAATCTTCCTTCCGGGAATGACTGGGAAGTAGTGATAGAAAACCAAGACAAACCTATTGAAGGCAAGGAACATGAGAAGATTGATCCTCGTCTTGCCGAATTAGCGAAATTCTTTGATAAAGAAGAATCTTGAAAAATGGAAGAACCAGCATTACTGGATCTTATATCAACAGTGATCTCTTTAAGGAGGTGGGAAGAATGGCTGTACCTTTTAGAAGAACATCCAAAACAGCAAAAAGAAAACGCCGTACACACTTTAAATTACAAGTACCTGGCATGGTTGAATGTCCAAGTTGTGGTGAAATGAAACTTGCTCACCGCGTATGTAAAGCGTGTGGAACATATAAAGGCAAGGATGTAGTAAACAACTAATTATTGTCATGTTTTTCGCTGAAAGTTATATCAGAATCTTTCAGTTGTAAAATATTACGAAAAAAAGGTGAAGAGACCATGGCTCTTCACCTTTTTTTTTGTTGCTTAGGAATTTATAACATTTCACATTGTGGATACCTCTTCGTTTTCTGCACCCATAGGATAAGCGGATTACTACTTCTCTTCCCTGCATCAGATGAAATTAGCACTTCAAATTTCACTCATTAGTTCGCCTTTGAGCAAGCGCCATGTACATTAGTTCATGACTAGTAAATTAGGATTGAAATGTTTGAAAATTTTATTCTTAAAATGTGAACTCAAGAATAGTCTATCTTTTCTATCAGTTGCATATTATGAATTAAGAAATCTTCCTATAGTAGTAGTATAATGCATGTCATTTTCAAGTTGCCTCTTAATGATTCAATGAATGTAGAAAATCCAAACCTACTTTGGGGAGTATATGTCATTAGCAATACTGTCTAATAAAGGAAATAGTAGGGGTTAAGTAATAGTGCCAATAAGTTGTTTTATTTCCTATTTGACAGTTAAAGCGATAATAAAAAAAGCTGGGAGGGGATTAGGTGTCTTCTACTCGACAGGATGCTTGGTCACATGATGAAGATTTATTATTAGCAGAGGTGGTCTTAAGACATATTCGTGAAGGAAGTACACAACTACAGGCGTTTGAAGAAGTTGGAAAGCAAATGAATCGCACCGCTGCGGCTTGTGGCTTTCGATGGAACTCATATGTCCGAAAACAATATAAATCCGGTATAGAATTAGCAAAGAAACAAAGAAAAGAAAGAAAGAGCAAATCAAGTGATCACCATGAAGAGCCAGCACAAATACCTCGCGTTGAAGTGGATAATACAAAATTGGATTTTGTGTCTAATTTAACGTTAAATGATGTAATTAAATATCTAGAAAATTTACAAGTATCTTATGATCAGGCTCAAAGGGATAAAGAAAGCTTAAGTAATGAGTTAAAGGAACTTCATAGTAAAATGGACCAATTGCAGCAAATGTATGAAGATCAGAAGAAAGAGTACAGTGAGTTGGAAAGGGATTACTCCTCTATGCTAGCAATTATGGAAAAGGCTAGACAGATGGCGCTCAAATAACGGTGAACAATGATGAGTCCCTACAAAAAACAAACAGCTGATTAGCTGTTTGTTTTTTGTAGGCTCACACCTTCAGGACACCATACTAAAGGATTTTGTCCTAAGTCTCTATTCATATCATAGTCTACAGTTTGGAAACCCATCTTTTCCCAAAATTCCTTTGATTTCATTCTCGAATTCGTCTTAATTGGAAGCCCGAAGCTTTTAGCAAAGTCAACAAGCGCTTTGCCAAAGCCTTTAAATTGATAGTTTGGCAATACTTCTAATTTCCATAATTCAAAATATGTTTGCTGTGGGTTAAAATAAAGATCATATTTTGCATCTTTTTGATAAAGACTCATGCGGGCAACAAGTTTGTCAGCAAAATAAATTCCATAGAATGGTGATTCCGAGTTATCTTCTATAATGTTTTCTTGGAGGTCTTCAAGCATAGATAATTCTTGGATACCATACTCTTTAAATTTTTTAAATTCTTCTAGTGTTTTATAGTTAACTTTTAATCTTTCTATTTTCACGGCTTCTTCCTCCTTTGTCATTAATGTTAAACGGCTGCAATTACAATGGTTAATCAGAAGAATAATGTAATGTTTGTATTTATGTATATTATATATTAATTATATACTAAAAGATGAAATTTTTCCGTTTTAAGTTTAGAAAGCGTTTGCAAAAAAGGAAGGAAAAAATAATTTTTTGTAGAAATTTATACATGTGATGTTATTTTGTTGGTTTTAAAACAAAATGAAAAGCACTTCATTCCGTTACAGAAGTACAATGAGATTTATTGAAAGGGGTTTTGCTATGAATAAGATTTTAATAGCAAATCGCGGAGAAATTGCATCTCGCATAATAAGAACTTGTAAGCAAATGGGGATTGAAACAGTAGCGATATATTCGGATGCGGATACTGACCTTCCATATGTGAAGGAAGCAGATAAGGCATTCTGTATTGGGGCGCCGCAGGTAAATAAATCCTACTTAAACATGGATTTAATTATCGATATCGCTTTAAAGGAAGGAGTTCAGGGAATACATCCCGGTTATGGATTACTATCCGAAAACAGTGTATTTGCACAAAAAGTAAGGGATAACGGAATAAAGTTTATTGGTCCAAACCCTAAGACAGTTGAAGAAATGGGCGATAAAATAAGTGCACGAAAAATAATGATTGCAGCGGGTGTTCCTGTTGTTCCAGGCAGTGTGAATGGATTGCAGAATATGGAGGAAGCTATAGCTTTTGCTGCTAGTATTGGTTATCCTGTTATGCTTAAAGCAAGCGGTGGTGGTGGCGGAATTGGAATGATTCGCTGTGAAAATGAGCAAGCGCTCAATCAACATTTCGAATCCACTAAAAATCGCGCAAAGGCTTACTTCGGATCAGATGGAGTATTTATCGAAAAATGCATCGACAACGCACGCCATATTGAGGTTCAAATCTTCGCGGATCAGCATGGCCAAGTAATTCACTTATTTGAACGAAACTGTTCCGTCCAGCGTAGAAATCAAAAGGTAATCGAAGAAGCAGGATCCCCTAAAGTTTCAAACGAAACAAAGGCAAAAATGTATGAAGCGGCGATAAAAGCAGCTAAGGCTGTTCATTATGAAAATGCGGGTACAGTAGAGTTTATTGTAGATGAGGAAGAAAACTTCTACTTTTTAGAAATGAATACACGCCTGCAAGTAGAGCACCCTGTAACGGAAATGGTTACAAACCTTGATTTAGTGAAGTGGCAAATTGACGTTGCACGTGGTGAAAAGCTTCCATTAACACAAAATGAAATAATGCATAACGGCCACGCAATCGAATTGAGAATTTATGCGGAAGATCCTAAAACATTTTATCCTTCACCTGGTACGATGACAACTCTTTTATGGGGAATTGAGGATGGAGTTAGAATTGACGGGGGATATGCCGAAGGATTAAAGATAACACCGTTTTATGATCCGATGATTGCTAAGTGTATTATCTATTCCGAAACAAGAGAAGATTGCATACAAAAAGCACAAAGGTTTTTACGGGAAACAAAAATTGAAGGCATTAAAACAAATATTCCTTTTATACAGGAAGTATTAAATAGTGAAGTGTTTCAAAATGGGTATTATTTTACTAACATCAGCGATAAATTAAAATCTATTAATCATTAAAAATTGGAGGAAAAAGACATGAAGGAAGTTTATGCATCAATGGCAGGTACAGTTTTAAATATATTTGTAAACAACGGTGATGATGTTACGGAAGGTCAAACAGTCATTATGCTGGAATCCATGAAAATGGAGATTCCGATGGATGCTGAAGTTGCTGGTAAAGTATCTGAGGTAAAGGTAAGCATTGGGGATTTTGTAAATGAAGGAGACGTATTACTAACATTAGAATAAGCATGATGGTTGAGGGGAGATGGAAACGATGACGAAAACTGCAGATTATTCATTGTCAGCATGGAAGGAAAAGATTAGTGCAGGCGGTCCTGAAAAATATCATGAAAAGTTAAAGAGCCAAAATAAGCTTTTTGTAAGGGATCGACTAGTAAGATTGTTTGATAATGGTGAATACGAAGAGGACGGTCTCTTTGCAAATTGCCAAGCGGAAGATTTACCAGCAGATGGGGTTGTAACAGCAATTGGGGCCATTAATGGTCAAACGGTATGTGTAATGGCAAATGATTCAACAGTAAAGGCAGGATCGTGGGGAGCCAGAACAGTTGAGAAAATCATTCGTATTCAAGAAACAGCAGAAAAGTTAAAAGTCCCGCTATTGTACTTAGTTGATTCCGCTGGTGCGCGCATTACCGATCAATTAGAAATGTTTCCGAACCGACGAGGTGCAGGGAGAATTTTTTACAATCAAGTAAAATTATCCGGAATGATACCTCAAATATGTTTATTGTTCGGACCTTCCGCCGCGGGTGGTGCCTACATTCCAGCATTTTGCGACATTGTCATTATGGTAGATAAAAATGCATCGATGTATCTAGGATCTCCGAGGATGGCGGAAAAGGTTATTGGGGAAAAGGTATCACTGGAGGAGATGGGCGGTGCGAGAATGCATTGTTCTGTCAGTGGTTGTGGAGATATGCTGGTACAATCAGAAGAGGAAGCAATTGATGCAGCACGCAAGTACTTAGGATACTTTCCTAAGAATTATACTGTGAAGCCAGGTTTGGTGGAAGCCGTCCAGCCTAAGACTGGCAGAAGTGTAGAAGAAATTATTCCGAAACACCAAAATGCTCCGTTTGATATGTATGAATGCATCGATTCACTGATTGATGAAGGTAGCTTTTTCGAAATTAAAAAGTTATTCGCACCAGAGCTAATTACAGGGTTAGCACGAATCGGTGGAAGAGCGGTAGGGATCATTGCAAATCAGCCTAAAGTGAAGGGCGGGGTTCTTTTTGTAGATTCTGCGGATAAAGCGGCTAAGTTTATCCAGCTGTGTGATGCCTTCCATATACCTCTGTTGTTTTTAGCGGATGTTCCGGGATTTATGATTGGTACAAAGGTGGAAAGAGCGGGGATTATTCGCCACGGTGCGAAATTAATTGCAGCAATGAGCTCTGCAACCGTTCCGAAAATTTCCGTTATTGTTCGGAAAGCATATGGTGCAGGACTTTACGCTATGGCTGGTCCGGCATTTGAACCAGATTGCTGTATTGCCTTGCCGACTGCACAAATAGCTGTTATGGGACCAGAGGCTGCTGTTAATGCAGTCTACTCTAATAAAATTCAGGCAATCGAAGACCCTAAAGAGAGAATAGCTTATGTTCAAGAAAAGCAGAAGGAATATCAGGAAACGATTGATATTTATAAGCTTGCCTCTGAATTGATTGTTGATGAAATTGTTGCTCCGAATGATTTGAGAAAAGTATTGATTAATCGATTCCATCTCTATGAAACAAAAGAATTAACCTTTAGTACACGTAAACACCCGGTATATCCTGTGTAATGTAAGCATGGAAATTAAAAGACCAAGTCTATGATTTGGTCTTTTGTTTGTCTTTAACGGACACTGGTTCCGCTATGTGTGACAAAATGAGTTAATTACTGAGTTTGGCGGACAGAGGGTCCCTTATTTGGTAAAAAACAGTGATTTCGTGGTGTTTTTTCCTAAATAACGGATCCTCTGTCTGGCTTACCCTTCAATGAAAGCTATTTTTTGAAAATAACGGATTCAGTGTCCGATAATTTTTTATACTTGCATTTCTTTTTTTCACACTATTATTATAATTTGTTACAATAGTATAAAAATGTAGTAAATTGAGGGATTTGAATGAAAATTGCGATTATCGGTGCGGGATCCATTGGACTTTTATTTGGCGGATATTTAGGGAAGAAAAATACGATTACGATGATGGTTAGAAATAAGGAGCAATCATATCATCTTGCAACAGAAGGAATTACTGTTGTCAAAGAAGATGTAAACTTCACAACTGCTGTAAATACACATGTACTTGGGGATACCTTAGGCGACATGGATTTAGTCATTGTAGCCGTCAAACAATATCATCTTTCCGGTATCAAACCGATTTTGAATAGCTTAAAACGCAATATTCCATTATTATTTTTGCAAAATGGAATGGGACATATTGAAATGTTGCAAGAACTGAATAGCGAAACGATATTAGTAGGATCGGTAGAGCATGGCGCTTTAAAAATAAATGAAAATACAGTTAAGCATAATGGAATTGGACAAACCAATTTTGCCTTATTTAGAGGGGAATATTCAAATGCAGAATCGCTAGTTTCTGAGGAAATACCGTCTTTTCCGTTTTCCTATCATCTTCATTGGGAGGAAGTGTTGGTTAAAAAGCTGATGATTAATGCGATTATTAATCCTTTAACAGCCGTTCTAAAAGTACAAAATGGACAGCTTATAACAAACTCCTACTTTTATACTTTATTAAAAGAATATTTCTATGAGCTACATTCCGTTTTTTCTTTTATGGACAAGCAATTAGTTTTCAATGAAATAATGAAAGTTTGCCGAAATACTAGTGAAAATAAGTCTTCCATGCTAAATGATATTCTACATAATCGACAAACCGAAATTGATGCCATTCTAGGCTATATCATAGGTAGGGCAAAATCAGAAAAAATCCAAGTGCCAATTACACGTACATTGTTTCAAATGGTGAAGGGAATGGAAGGAGGAAGCGGAGAATAGAATGGGAGTATTTCTTTCATGGGTTGCCGGAGTATTGATAATGATTCCTTTTATTGCCTATTTACTCGTTTTTTTTGTTGTAAAGCTTATAACAAATAACCATAAGAAAGCTGTTTCCTTCGCTATTGATATTACCACTTTTTTTCTTATATTATCGGTCAATGAACTTGTGCTTGTTATCTGGTCTTACTCCTTTTTGTGGGTAATCGTTCTGCTTTTGCTGCTTATAGCAATCGGCTTTGTATTTCTATATCGTTATATGCGAAATGAAATTATTTACTCGAAGGTTTTCAAAGGATTTTGGCGCTTTAATTTTCTGTTATTTTTTGCTGCTTATCTGATTCTGATGATTTATGGTTTAACACGAAGTGTGCTTGAATCAGTTGCCATGAATTAAAATGAAAATATTTTAAGCAATTTTTTTCTCTTTCCTGCATAATAATGCTATACTCTAACAAGATTAATATGGAAATTTATCATTTGTTTTATTAAGAAATTCAGAAAGGAAGAATCACCTTATGGATCTGGAAAATATCTTCATTCCAGCAACGAACCGTTTTGCTTCCCTTTACATAGAGCAACAGAAGCCTGTTAAAGACTTTTTTCATTATGACATAACAGACCAAAATGTTTTTGAGAAGCGTTATAAAGATATCCAATCACGTACATTTGAAAGAGAAAAACTTGCCGATTGCATTGAGACTTATATGAAGAATTTTTCACTTTCCAATGAAATAAAAGAGTCTCTTGACAAATTAAGACAGCCGGCATCCGTAGTAGTTATTGGAGGGCAGCAAGCCGGATTATTGACTGGACCACTCTATACCGTTCATAAACTCATTTCCATTATTCACCTTGCCAGGGAACAAGAACAAAAATTACAAGTCCCTGTAGTGCCGGTTTTCTGGATCGCGGGAGAAGATCACGATTACTTGGAAGTTAACCATGTTTTTGTGGAAAAAGACCGTTCCATTAATAAATTAAGTTATGCTGAAGGTCCGATTGATAAACGAATGGTTTCCGATGTGGAATTTGATCAAATCCATATGAAAAAATGGGTTAAGAAAGTATTCGAGCATTTCGGTGAAACAGAATATACAAACCAGCTGCTTCGAATGATGGAGAGCACTATTGATCAATCGAAAACATTTGTTGATTTTTTCTCAAACATAATCCTTAGCCTCTTTTCTAAATACGGTGTACTGCTTATTGATTCTGCAGATAAACAATTAAGAAAACTAGAGGTTCCATTTTTCAAACAGATTATTGAGCAAAGCAGTTCTATTACGGATTTAGTATTACAGCAGCAAGAATATATCCGTTCATTCGATTTTTCCAATACAATTGAGATTGGCAAGAATGCGGTTAATTTATTTTATTACGATGGGAAGGAAAGAATTTTATTAGATTACTTCCCGGAAGATGAGTGTTTTATTGGCAAAAACGAAAAAGCTAAGTTTACCAAAATGGAATTATTAACAGAGCTTGAGAATCATCCTGAACATTTTAGCAATAATGTGGTAACCAGACCGATGATGGAAGAATGGCTATTTCCAACCCTTGCTTTTATCGGGGGACCTGGAGAAATTGCGTACTGGGCAGAATTAAAGCTTGCCTTTGAGCATATGGGATTCGAAATGCCACCTGTGATTGCGAGATTAAATTTAACTATATTAGAACGCTCGATTGATGCGGATATGAAGGAATTGCAATTAGATACTGAAAAGACAGTTCGTGATGGAGTTGCGGACGAAAGAAATAAGTATTGGAATTCCGTAAAAGATGAAACATTGGACGGACTAGTACTGGAAGCAAGAGATTGGCTGGAAAATCAATATAGTCAAATTCTATCCAGAAGTGATAAAGGTATCGAACCCTTAATTGAGAAAAACTTATCTATCCATTTGCGTCAGCTTGAGTTTTTACAAAGGAAAATTAATGTAAATATTGAACAAAAGCATGACAACGTCTTAGAAGTATATGATCGCATCGAAAGAAGCTTAAAGCCAAATAACACCCCGCAGGAAAGGATTTGGAATATCTTTTACTTCATTAATAAATATGGCCAGACATTTATTGATGATCTATTATCCCTTCCGTATGAGTTTGATGGAACTCATAAATTAATACGATTGTAAACCAGTTTGAGATTTCAAACTGGTTTTTTTTATGAAAAAAACATAACAAAAAGCAGGAAATATTAAGGGTTTAGTATAATTTAAAAAATAGGTGGTGAAAAGTGGGGGAATGTGGTACATTTATTTTAGAAAGTGGGGGCTTGTTCTATGTTCATGGGGGAATACCAACACAACATTGATACAAAGGGACGAATCATTATTCCCGCCAAGTTTCGCGAGCTCTTAGGTGAGACGTTCGTTATCACTAGAGGACTTGATCGATGTTTATTTGGATACCCAATAGATGAATGGAAGCAAGTCGAAGAAAAACTAAAAGCCCTCCCACTGACGAAAAAAGATGCACGTGCTTTTACCCGTTTTTTCTTTTCTGGCGCTTCTGAGTGTGAATTGGACAAGCAAGGCAGAATCAATATCCCCACTCCGCTTGTTAGCTATGCCCAGTTAGAAAAAGAATGTGTTGTTTTAGGTGTTTCCAATCGAATTGAGATTTGGAGCAAGGAATTATGGGAAGACTATTTTGAGGAATCTGAAGAATCATTTGCAGAAATTGCTGAAAACATGATTGGGTTTGACATCTAAGACATAGAGGAGCAAATGATAATAGGGTGAATTTTCCCATGAATCGATTGGAAAGGTGAAGAAAATGTTTGAACATACAACAGTGCTATTAAAAGAAACCGTTGACGAATTAAATATTAAGCCAGATGGGATTTATGTAGACTGTACCTTAGGTGGTGCCGGCCATAGCCAATATTTGTTGTCTAAGCTTTCACCGCAAGGAAGACTAATTGCATTTGATCAAGATATTACAGCCATCAGGCATGCGAAAGAGAAATTAAAAGAATATGAAAACCAGGTAATTTTTATCAACAATAACTTTCAAAATATAAAGAGTGAACTTCAGCAAAGAGGAATCCAATCAGTTGATGGAATTTTATATGATTTGGGAGTTTCTTCTCCTCAATTGGATACCCCCGAACGAGGGTTCAGCTATCATCATGATGCACCGTTAGATATGCGAATGGACCTTAGTGGAGAAATATCAGCCTATGAGGTTGTGAACACTTGGTCATATGAAAAGTTAGTGAAAATATTTTTCAAATATGGCGAGGAAAAATTCTCGAAACAAATTGCCAGAAAAATAGAGGCTGCACGCGAGGATAAACCCATTCAAACAACAGGACAGCTTGTAGATTTAATTAAAGAAGGAATACCTGCACCTGCTAGAAGGAAGGGTGGACATCCTGCGAAAAGAGTCTTTCAGGCAATTCGAATTGCTGTAAACGATGAATTGGGTGTATTTGAAAAATCCCTGCAAGATGCAATTCAATTATTAAAACCAACTGGAAGAATTAGTGTCATTACTTTTCATTCATTAGAAGACCGCATTTGTAAAACGATTTTCAAGGAAGCGAGTCAAGGACCGCAACTGCCTCCTGGCATCCCGTTTGTACCTGATGAATACAAACCTCAATTAAAAATCATCACAAAAAAACCTATAGTGGCTAGCAGTGAGGAACTTGAACATAATAACCGATCACGATCTGCAAAGCTTCGTGTTGCTGAAAAACTTTAAAGTGAACTTCCAATTTTAAAGGGTTAGTTGAATCAATTTTAAATCGAAGGAGGAGAATAGCATGAGTAATTTAGCTAGAAAACAACCATATTTAGAACCGCAAAGACAACAAACTACCCAAACAAGACCACTGCCAAAACCGATACATACCCGTAAATCCATTACGTTAGGGGAGAAAATGCTAGGAATTTTGTTAATTGCATTTGTTGCAATTATGGCCGTTAAAATTATTTCTACTCAAGCTGCTATTTATAAGGTGAATAGAGATATTCAGGATAAACAATCCTCCATAGAGTCCCAGATAAAAGTCAATAATGATTTGCAAACGCAGGTAAGTGACTTAAGCCAATACGATCGAATTAAGAAAAAGGCGGAGAAGCTAGGTCTAAAATTAAACGAAAATAATGTCAAGGTTGTTGAAGGAAAATGAACAAAAAGAGAGTCAATATCAATAGAGGAGCAGGGGTATTATTTTTAATATTCGGTCTGCTCTTTTTTATCATTATTGTCCGATTTTTTACGATTCAAGTTTCTGGTAAAGTAGATGGGGTTGACCTTGCAGCTAAAGCAGCTAAGCAATATTTACAAATGGACAAAATTAAAGCAAATCGCGGAACCATTTATGATGATAAAGGAGAAATCATCGCGGAGGATACAGCATCCTACACACTTGGGGCTATTTTGGATAAAAAAATGACCACGGATCCTAAACATCCTCATCATGTGGTAGATCCGCAAATGACTGCCGAAAAGCTATCACAATATATTGATATGCCTGAAGAGGACATTTATAAAAGACTGACAAAAAAAGGACCATTTCAAGTTGAATTTGGCAAAGCGGGTAATGATATTTCCTTAGAAACAAAGAAAAAAATAGAGGCACTTAAATTACCCGGAATTATTTTTATCCCTGGATCTAAAAGATTTTATCCAAATGGAATATTTGCATCCCACCTAATAGGATATGTTTCTCAAAAAAATCCCGACGATCCTAATACGAAAATGGTTGGAAAAATGGGATTAGAACAAAGTTTTGATAAATATCTTCAAGGGACTGACGGAAAAGTTTCCTTTGAAGGAGATTTATGGGGTTATTTATTGCCTGGAGCCAAGAAAAAAGTACAAGCTCCAAAAAATGGCGATAATATTTATTTAACAATAGATAAAAAGATTCAAATTTTCATAGAGGATGCATTATCCAAAGTGGAGGAAAAATATAAGCCGAAAAATATGATTGCTATTGTGGCCGACCCGAAAACAGGCAAAATTTTAGGGATGGGACAAAGACCCACTTTTGATCCTATGACGAGAGATGGCATTGAAAAAGCGTGGAGCAATCAAGCTGTCGAGACATCGTATGAGCCAGGTTCTGTTATGAAAATTTTTACACTAGCCGCAGCGGTTCAGCAGGGAGTATTTAATCCCAATGCACAATATAAATCTGGTACATTTTATGTAAAAGGTGTTCCTAATCCAATCAGGGATTGGAACTACGGAGCGGGCTGGGGTACTATAACCTTTTTGCAAGGTCTTCAAAGATCATCGAATGTTGCTTTTGCTACGCTTTTAGATAAAATTGGTCAAGACACCTTCCGAACTTACTTAGATCGCTTCCATTTCGGTCAGCCAACAAATATTGGGCTCCCGAATGAAGCTTCAGGAAAAATACTTTATAATTGGCCAATTGAAAGATACACAACTACATTTGGTCAAGGGACAACTGTTACGGGAGTACAAATGATTCAAGCTGCTACGGCAATAGCGAATAATGGGAAAATGATGAAGCCTTATGTAGTGGATAAAATAGTTGATCCAAATAATGGGGAAGTCAAAAAAACGAAACCAGAGATAGTGGGGAATCCTGTAAGTGCGGCTACGGCTAAACAAGTCCGTAATTATCTTCGTACAGTGGTAACTGCGAAAGATGGAACTGGAAAATTGTATGAAATTCCTGGGTACGATGTCACTGGAAAAACAGGAACAGCCCAAATTCCCGGTCCTGATGGAAAGTATTTAAAAGGTTATGATGATTATATCTTTTCTTTTCTTGGCATGGCACCAAAGGATGATCCGAAGCTAATTGTATATGTAGCAGTCCAGCAACCACAATTAGATGAAAAAAATTATGAAAGCGGATCTGTTCCAGTGCAAATGATTTTTAACCCAGTTATGAAAAATAGTCTGCAATATTTAAATATAAAACCGGCTAAAATGACAGCAAACAAGGTAGCGAAGGTTCCTAATGTAACCAATATGAATACCAGTGATGCGCAGCAAAAACTTAAGGATACCGGATTGCAAGTTGTCGTTTTAGGAAAAGGCACGAATATAGTTGGCCAACTTCCTGCAAAAGGAACAGTCTTAATTCAGGGAGAGAAAATATTCCTTAAAACAGATAATAATCCTTCTGTCCCTAATATGACAAATTGGTCCAAACGGGATGTGATGAACGTTGCTAAAGTATTAGATTTAAAGCTTAATATGATAGGCGATGGGTATGTATGGAAACAAAATATTACGCCAAATTCGCCGATTCAAAAAGGTGATCTCCTTGTTGTAAATCTATTGCCAATGGATAAATTAATGGAGAAACAAGCCAAAAAAACGAGTCAAGAAAACAAAAATAAACAAAACCAAAATAAACAAGATTCAAGTGAAAATTCAGTATCACCACCGCTTGATTAACTTACAGCCCTTCTGATGGAAGGGCTGTTCTTTTTTTTTAGGTACAAGCATATATTTGAAGGGAAACTTGTCTTCCAGTGGGGAGGAAGAGCTGATTAGAGGAGGATAGTTTAATTGAAACGAGTATCCAATGTAACAGTTAGAAAACGATTGGTTATAACACTTCTAGTTGGTCTGTTAGTATTTGGAGTAATTGATGCGAGACTTGGATATGTGCAATTTTTTTCCGGAGATTGGCTAACTGCAAGGGCGAAAAATTTATGGAGCAGAGATATTACTTTTGAGCCGGAAAGAGGAAAAATTGTCGATCGAAATGGTGTTGCAATTGCTTCTAATCAAAGTGCACCGACAATCTATGTTATTCCTAGACAAATAGAGAATCCTGCAAATACCGCAGAAAAACTTGCAGCCGTTTTAAACGGTTCCAAGGAAAAAATTTATGAACAAATTACGAAGAAATCTAGCAAGGAAAGGCTTAAAGAAGGGAGAAAAATTTCTCCTGACTTAGCAAACAAAGTGCGGAAATTAAATTTAAAAGGCGTCTATATAGCGGAGGATTCCAAACGATACTATCCATTTGGCAGCTATTTATCACAAGTATTAGGGTTTACCGGAATTGACAATCAAGGATTAACCGGACTGGAATTGACCTATGATGATGAATTAAAAGGTAAAGTGGGGTCTGTACAATTTTATTCCGATGCAAAGGGAAAAAGAATGCCCAATATGTCTGATGATTATGTTCCTCCTGAAAACGGTTTAAATTTGAAATTAACAGTTGATACAAAAATTCAAACGATTATCGAACGTGAATTAAATAATGCAGAAAAGAAATATAATCCAGATGGCATCATAGCAATTGCGATGAATCCAAATACTGGAGAAATACTTGGTATGTCCAGTCGCCCAACATTCAATCCCGCAAAATATAAAAATGTCCCACAGGAAGTATATAATCGTAACCTGCCAATCTGGAGTACGTATGAGCCTGGTTCTACCTTCAAAATTATAACACTTGCTGCTGCTCTGCAGGAAGGAAAGGTTAATTTAGAGAAAGATACCTTCTTTGATCCTGGATATGTAAAAGTCGGCGGTGCTACTCTTCATTGTTGGAAACGTGGCGGCCACGGCAGTGAATCATTCTTAGAGGTGGTTCAAAATTCCTGTAACCCAGGATTTGTTGAGCTTGGAGAACGTTTAGGAAAAAATACTTTATTTAAATATATCCGTGAATTCGGCTTTGGACAAAAAACGGGAATTGATCTTTCGGGTGAGAGTTCAGGAATTTTATTCAACTTAAATAGAGTGGGCCCGGTTGAATTAGCGACAACTGCATTTGGACAAGGGGTCTCTGTCACGCCGATTCAGCAAGTTGCAGCAGTTTCTGCCGCGATTAACGGAGGAACGTTGTACCAGCCATATATAGCCAAGGAATTGGATGATCCTGCCACAGGTAAAGTAGTAATGAAGAAAACTCCGGTTGCAAAGCGAAAAGTAATTTCTGAAAAAACATCAAAAGAAATTCGTCATGCCTTGGAAACGGTAGTTGCACAGGGGACTGGAAAAAATGCCTATGTGGATTCTTACCGTATTGGCGGTAAAACAGGTACGGCTCAAAAGGCAAAAAACGGAAGATATTTAGAAAATAACTATGTTTTGTCTTTTGTAGGGTTCGCTCCTGCGGATGATCCGCAAATAGTAGTTTATTTTGCTATTGACAATCCGAAAAATACGTTACAATTTGGTGGTCAGACAGCAGCCCCAATAGCAGGAAACATCATTGGAGATAGCTTGCGTGCAATGGGAGTAAGCCCGCGGAAAAACCAAATTGAAAAAGAGATTAGCTATCCACAGGTGCCACTTGTTGAAGTCCCAGACTTAGTTGGCACTAGTAAAAAAGATTTTCTCGGCGTTGATGTAAATTTGAAGCTCGACATTAGTGGAAAAGGGGATACCGTTCTAAGGCAAGATCCTGAGCCCGGGAAGAAAGTGGAAATTGGCTCGACAGTCAGAGTATATATGCACTAAAAAGTAGGCGGCAAGCAATAATTGCCGCCTATTTTTAAGATAATAAATAATTTATATCATAAATAACATGAAATAATCGAAAAGCTGCATAGATTCATCATCATTTTTTTAGTAAAATAGAAACGATTGTTTATTTTAGAATCATGATCCTTAAATAAAACAATCAAATAAATAAGGCTTGCCAAGATAAGAAAGTTTGGGTTATAACTAACAGGTTAAGTTTATGTCTAGCGTAAGTAGCTATCGGCTAGCGTATTTCTATGTCTTCTCCTTACGATAAGTCAACATCGGATTCTGAAGGACCTTGACGTTTTTACTAAATCTTGCGTCGAAGACTACGAATTTGAAGCTGGCACTTCAAATTCACTCATCCGCACGCTATGGCGCTTACGCTTTTCTAATAGGAGATGAAAAGATGAAATTACATACACTTTTAAAGGTTTTACCATTTGTAAAACTTCCAAATGATAATCCGGATATTCAGGATATCGTTCAGGATAATCGAAAGGTTACACCAGGAAGCTTATTTATTTGTATAGAAGGACTCACGGTTGATGGACACCAGTTTGCAGAAGATGCAGCGAATAAAGGTGCTGTAGCAATATTATCTGAAAAGCCATTAAACGTGAACATTCCCGTCATTTTAGTTCCTAGCACGAAGAGAGCTATGGCCATCCTAGCAGACTACTTTTACGGACAGCCAACGAAAAAAATGCGGTTAATTGGTATCACTGGCACGAATGGGAAAACAACTACAAGCCATTTAATCGAGCAAATTTTTCGTGATGCAGGTGAAAAAACCGGGCTAATCGGTACCATGTATATGAAAATTACAGATACCATATTGGATACAAAAAATACGACTCCTGACAGTCTGACTTTGCAAAACACCTTCAAACAAATGCTAGATGAAGGAGTAAGCACTGCTGTGATGGAAGTTTCTTCTCATGCATTAGATCAGGGACGAGTATTTGGTTGTGATTATGACGTTGCTGTATTTACTAATATTACCCAAGACCATTTAGATTATCATCATACAATGGAAGCCTATTTAAGAGCAAAAAGTCTATTATTTGCACAGCTTGGAAATTCATACAGCCATGAACATCCTAAATTTGCTGTTTTAAATATGGACGATTCAGGATCAAAACAGATTCAAAAAGAAACAGCTGCACATATTGTAACTTATGGTATCGATAATCAGTCAGCTCAATTTTTAGCAAAAGACATTGAAATGAATTCTAAAGGTACATCATTTACATTAGTTTCCCCTGAAGGCGAAGCGAGAGTCCATCTTCAGCTAATCGGGAAATTTAGCATCTATAATATTTTAGCGGCCATTTCTGTTG
This sequence comes from Margalitia sp. FSL K6-0131, assembly GCF_038008735.1. Taxonomy (NCBI): domain Bacteria; kingdom Bacillati; phylum Bacillota; class Bacilli; order Caryophanales; family Bacillaceae; genus Heyndrickxia; species Margalitia sp. FSL K6-0131. The sequence continues at coordinate 3,497,067 of NZ_JBBOZS010000001.1, read as the reverse complement.
GCTATGTATTAAACATCCCGCTGGATTCGATAATTCGATCGGTAGAAAAAGTGAAAGGTGTGTCAGGCAGATTTGAATTGGTTCAAGCTGGACAGGATTTCCCAATTATCGTGGATTACGCCCATACACCAGACAGCCTGGAAAATGTATTAAAAACCGTACAGCAATTTGCCAAAAAACGAATATTCGTTGTGGTAGGATGTGGAGGAGATCGTGATAGAACGAAACGCCCAATCATGGCAAAAATTGCATGTCAGTATGCAACAGACCCAATATTTACATCAGATAATCCAAGAAGTGAGAATCCGATGGAGATTATCAAAGAGATGGAGGAAGGAGTAGAAGGTCTTTCCTATGTAAAATTTGTCGATCGGAAAGAGGCAATTCAATATGCTATTCAGCATGCTTCAGAAGGTGATGTTGTGCTAATAGCAGGAAAGGGCCATGAAACGTATCAAATTATTGGAGATAAAATAAACGATTTTGATGACCGGGTTGTTGCTAGCGAAGCAGTTCAGGAGTGTAACAAATGATAACCATTACGGATTTGTATAATCTATTTCCCAATCATCGCGGGATAAATATGGAATCTATCGAATTTGATATCGTCTCCGTTTTTGATAATGGAGATTTAAAGAAAGGGTTATTTATACCGCTGGATTCAGAGCAAAAACTGGATAAAGCAATTGAATCAGGAGCCATTGCTGCCCTTTGGCCGCATGACAGAGAAATTCCATTCTTTACTCCCAATCATTTTCCGATTTTTATTATTGAAAATCCAATATTCGCTTTAAAACAGTTATGTGAACATTATATTTATAAAATTGAACAAGAAGAGTGTGAAAAAATGACTAAATTTGTTTTATTTAGTCCTGAACTTCTTAATAATCATCCATACACATATGATTTATCTGAAAAAGGTACAGGACACAGGTTGCAAGAAACAATTATGAAATTTGAAAAGGGGAGGGGATGAAAATGTTGTCACAGGTTATTTTCTTTACAATATTAATGGGATTCCTTATTACTGCATTACTTTCCCCGATTTTTATTCCGTTTTTAAGAAGGCTGAAATTTGGGCAAAGTATTCGTGAGGAAGGACCAAAATCCCATCAAAAGAAAAAAGGTACTCCGACGATGGGAGGGATTGTTTTCCTCATTTCGATAGTGGTTACAACCTTAGTTATGACCGGGAAGTTATTGGAGCCTTCCGTGAAAACATATTTACTATTATTAGTGACAATTGGATTTGGTGTTTTAGGCTTTTTAGACGATTTCATTAAAGTAGTTTTAAAGAGAAATCTAGGATTAACTTCTAAACAGAAGCTTTTAGGTCAAATTATTATTTCTGTTATATTTTATATTATTTTACGAGGATCCCACATATCGACAGATATCTCGATTCCATTCGTACATACCTCCCTCGATTTGGGATGGTTTTATCTAATCATGATTATTTTCTGGCTGGTAGGTTTCTCCAATGCCGTTAATTTAACAGATGGATTAGATGGTTTAGTTTCCGGTACAGCCGCAATTGCATTTGGTGCTATGGCAATACTTGCTTGGCATCAATCACAATATGATGTTGCAGTATTTTCTGTTGCCGTTGCAGGGGCACTGCTTGGATTTCTTGTCTTTAATGCAAATCCTGCCAAGGTATTTATGGGGGATACAGGTTCTTTAGCATTAGGAGGAGCATTAGCAACTGTTGCTATTTTAACTAAGCTGGAATTATTGCTTATTATTATTGGGTTTGTATTTGTGATGGAAACCTTGTCAGTTATATTGCAAGTTATTTCTTTCAAAACAACAGGAAAACGTATTTTTAAAATGAGTCCGTTACACCATCATTTTGAGCTTGTCGGTTGGTCGGAATGGCGAGTTGTGGTAACTTTTTGGGCTGTAGGATTATTATGTGCCATATTAGGCATTTATATTGAGGTGTGGTTGTAATTGAAAAATATTAAAGATTATCAGCATAAAAAAATACTTGTATTAGGCTTAGCAAAAAGCGGTGTCAGTGCAGCATCATTACTACATCATTTAGGTGCTTTTGTGACCGTAAATGACAAAGAGCCGCTTGAAAAAAACCCTGATGCTCAGGGGCTGCTTCAAGATGGGATAAAGGTTATTTGCGGAAGTCACCCTATAGAGCTTTTAGACGAAGGTTTTGAATTAATTGTAAAAAACCCGGGAATTCCGTATAGCAATCCTTTAGTGTCCGGAGCGATTCAGCGTGGGATTCCGGTTATTACTGAGGTAGAATTAGCCTATAAAATTTCTGAAGCTGAAATCGTTGCAATCACAGGTACTAATGGAAAGACGACTACAACAACGTTAATTTATGAAATATTAAAAGCAGATGAAAGAAAAAATCCTCTTATTGCAGGGAATATTGGTACCGTTGCTTCAAGTGTTGCCCAAAAGGCTACGGAAATGAATCAAATGGTAATAGAGCTATCTTCTTTTCAGTTGATGGGTATTCAAGAATTTAGGCCGCATATCGCGATTATTACGAATATTTATGAAGCCCATTTGGATTATCATGGTACGAGGGAAGAGTATGCAAAAGCAAAGGCCAATATTACAAAAAATCAAACAAAAAATGATTTCTTAATAGTGAATGACGATCAAAGTGAGTTAAAGGATTTAGTATCCTTCTCGAAGGCAAAGATTATTCCGTTCTCTACAACAAGATATATAGAAAATGGATGCAGTCTATATGATGGAGAGGTAGTATTTCTTGGTGAATCCATCATTTCTACGAGCGATATTGTCCTGCCGGGTGAACATAATTTGGAAAATATTTTATCTGCAGTTGCTGCGGTTAAACTTATGGGAGTAAGTAATGAAGCTATTCGAAAAGTATTAACAACATTTAAAGGTGTTAAGCATCGTACTCAGTTTGTTATGGAGCTTGAAGGCAGAAAATTTTACAACGATTCCAAGGCAACGAATATATTAGCTGCTTCCAGTGCTTTAAAGGCTTTTCAACAGCCTATCATCCTGCTTGCTGGAGGGCTTGATCGTGGTAATGGCTTTGCTGAATTAGTCCCCTCTTTAAAAAATGTAAAAGCTCTTATTACCTTTGGACAAACTGCTGAAAAAATAGAAGAGGCGGGACGTGCAGCTGGAATAGAATCTATTAAGCGTGTCGATAATGTGGAAAAGGCGGTGCCAGTGGCATATGAATTATCCAGCCCTGGAGATGTCATATTATTATCGCCAGCTTGTGCAAGCTGGGATCAATATAAAAGTTTTGAAATTCGAGGTGATATTTTTATTGATGCCGTGCATAAGTTAGTATAAGAGCTTGTACAATCAGGGTGAGCTTTTAGGTACTTACAACATGAACAGCACCTTCAGTGTATAAAATGAAGCTCGGTTAATGGTATTTTTACCAAAACCTAATGAAAAAGGCTCTAATATTTCACTGCTCGAGGTGTTGAAGTTGCCGTTAAAAAAATCAAATCCCGATTTTATCTTAATTATTGTGACATTGTCATTGTTAGCAATCGGCTTAATTATGGTATATAGTGCAAGTGCGATTTGGGCAAATTATAAATTTGACGATTCCTTTTATTTTGCAAAAAGGCAGCTATTATTTGCCGGTGTAGGGGTTATCGGCATGCTTTTTATCATGAATGTCGATTATTGGACTTGGAGAACTTGGGCGAAGCTTCTCCTAATCATTTGCTTTGCCTTATTAGTTCTTGTGTTGATTCCTGGGGTCGGTATGGAAAGAAATGGATCTAGAAGCTGGATTGGAGTAGGGGCATTTTCTATTCAACCTTCTGAATTTATAAAACTAGCGATGATTGCCTTTTTAGCAAAATTTCTTTCGGAAAATCAAAAATATATTACAACCTTAAAAAAAGGATTAGTACCCTCACTTGCACTTGTATTCCTAGCTTTTGGAATGATTATGCTGCAGCCGGATCTTGGAACAGGCACGGTAATGTTAGGGACTTGTATCATTATGATTTTTATTTCAGGAGCAAGGATTGCTCATTTTGCAGTATTAGGCTTAATGGGAGTGGCAGGTTTCGTCGCTTTAATTTTATCGGCTCCATATCGAATGGATAGGATTACATCCTTCATGGACCCTTGGAAAGATCCTCTAGGAACCGGATTTCAAATTATTCAATCCTTGTATGCGATTGGGCCGGGAGGATTATTTGGATTAGGATTGGGACAAAGCCGCCAAAAGTTTTTTTACTTGCCTGAGCCGCAGACAGATTTTATCTTTGCGATATTAGCAGAAGAGCTTGGATTTATAGGCGGCACATTAGTTTTATTGTTATTTGCTTTACTGCTGTGGAGAGGTATTCGTATTGCGTTAGGTGCTCCAGATCTTTATGGAAGTTTCCTTGCTGTAGGAATCATTTCCATGATTGCCATTCAAGTTATGATAAATGTTGGTGTAGTAACAGGACTAATGCCTGTTACGGGGATTACTCTTCCATTTTTAAGCTATGGAGGTTCCTCCTTAACTTTAATGTTATTCGCAGTTGGTGTGTTACTAAATATAAGTAGATATTCACGAATTTAGAAACCTTATTCCACGGGTTTCTTTTTTTGTCTTGCTACTGCGCGAGCACTTTAGCAGACTTCCGGCATCGTCCCAATGATAATTCAATATCGGCTACAGAATTACTTCACTGTAATTCCAAAATCTTGCGTTATAGATATAAAGAAAGTGGGTGATAAAAAGGATCTATCTCATTTCTTTTTTTACTTTTTATACAGTTCTTTATCATTCCTGTAAATATTCTTTTACTGTTCATGTTATCTGGTTTAGAATATAGTATTATAAGCTAAGCGGTATTTTTTATACCCCTTGCTCAAAAGTCAGTCATAAAGGAAATTGTCATACAACATGAGGTGAAAAAATGAAAATCATTATTAGCGGCGGTGGAACAGGAGGTCATATATATCCTGCCTTGGCCCTGATTCGAACAATAAAAAAAGAACATCCTGACACAGAATTTTTATATATAGGAACCGAAAAAGGATTGGAATCATCGATTGTAACAAGAGAGAATATTCCATTTAAGTCTATACATATAACAGGTTTTAAACGATCATTATCACTGGAAAATTTTAAAACTATAACACGTTTTCTCAAGGGAGTCCGTGAGTGTAAAAAGATGATAAAATCTTTTAAGCCCGACGTTGTAATAGGAACCGGTGGATATGTTTGCGGTCCTGTTGTTTATGCTGCAGCAAAACAAAAGGTACCAACCATTATTCATGAACAAAACAGTGTGCCCGGCCTGACAAATAAATTTTTAAGCAGATATGTTAATAAAGTCGCTACTTGTTTTGAAGATGCTGGAGAGTTTTTTCCGAAAGAAAAGGTTGTGCTTACAGGGAATCCACGTGCTTCTGAAGTAATTGGAGAAAGTAAGCCGGACATTCTTAAAAAGTATGGGTTACAACCTAACAAATCTACTGTTTTAATATTTGGAGGAAGCAGAGGGGCAAGGCCAATAAATGAGGCAGTGATAAGAAATCTTGCACAGTTTTCACAGAAATCCTATCAAGTCTTATATGTTACCGGGGACGTCCATTTTAGTGAGGTAGAAAAGGAGGTTTCCTTAATTGGCAGATCGGACAATATATCAGTTGTTCCGTTTATCCATGATATGCCGGAAGTATTGCGAGCAGTTGATTTAGTTGTGTCAAGGGCGGGAGCAACGACATTGGCTGAGTTAACAGCACTAGGACTGCCAAGTATTTTGATTCCAAGTCCATATGTAACAAATAATCACCAAGAAAAAAATGCAAGAGCACTTACTAAAACATGCGCGGCTACACTTGTATTGGAAAATGAATTATCGGGACCCAAGCTTTTGCAAGAAATCGATGGGATTTTGCTCAATATAGATAATAGGAACAAAATGAAAGACGCTGCAAAAAAACTAGGTATCCCAGATGCGTCCAACAGATTATTTAAGGTAATGAAAGAATTGGCAAAAACACATTAAACCAATTGAAAAAAGAAAACTTGGACGAATTTCCTCTCTTTTCACGAATAATTTACTATTATAAAATAATGGTAATTACAAAAGAGAAGGCACTTGTCTATCGACGTACAGACTGAAGAAAGCAGTCCTGAAAATTAGAACGTCGATAGACATGGGCTAGTCTAAAATAAAGTACACTATTTGCACTGTTTGGTTTATATAATATAGATCATTACAATACGGATAAACTTTTTCATAGGGAGGGGTGATAATGTAATGGGAAAAGGTAATGTAGTATCTTTGGAGGACCGTATTCCCAAATTAAAGGAACAGAGAAAAAGGAAAACCAATCGCAGGCTAATTTTTCTTCTTTCTGTTTTCTTTTTACTCATCATATGTGTCATCTACTTCCAATCGCCCTTAAGCCATGTTGGAAAAATTAGTATTAAAGGTAATTTTTCTGTTAGCAAAAAGTTAATTATCGAGAAAAGTGGTCTAACGTCAAAAACAAATATTTGGAACATGAAAAATCAAGAAATTGAAAAAAAAATATTGCAATTGCCTGAAATTAAATCAGTTGGGATAAAAAAAGTATTACCCAACAAGGTAGACATTGAAATTAAGGAGCATAAGCAAATTGCTTCCTTTGCAAATGGGACAGGCTTTACACCTGTTCTAGAAAATGGTGTCATTCTAAGCAATAACAGTTTAAAAGAATTTAATGGACCAATCTTAACGAACTTCCATAAAGGAAAATATTTGAAGCTAATGGCTGAACAACTTCAGCAATTACCTGCAGAAATTACGAATTCCATTTCTGAAATTCACTACGATCCCAATAAAACGGATTCATATCATATTCTTTTATATATGAATGATGGCTATGAAGTATCCGCAACCATGAGAACACTAGCTGATAAAATGGTTCACTACCCTTCTATCATTAGTCAACTGACTCCTAATGTAAAAGGGATTATCGATCTCGAAGTAGGTTCCTATTTTACACCTTTTAAATCGAAAGGGGATCAGAATGATGAGAAACAAGGCAGTGAAGGGTAAAAATATCATCCTCACACTTGTTATGCTCGTTTTAGGATTCATGCTTGCTTTCTCTTATAATCTGGCAAATAAAAAGGAACCAATCAGTTCTAAAATATCAGATCCCCAGTTTGCTAGAGAGAATGAACTGCGTAATGAATTAATACAACAACAAAAACAAAATAGGGCATTACAAAAAGATTTATTTACAAAGCAAAATAAAGTTCGCGCAATCGAAAAAGAGTTATCGAAGGAGGAGGAATCCTTTTTTCAAATAGCCGCGGATGCTGAAAAATATAGAATGTACCTTGGAAAAGTGAAGGTAGAAGGTAAAGGGGTGATTGTAACCCTTCAAGACGGTGAATATGACCCGAATAACGGGAATGTAAATAATTATTTAGTTCATGATTATCAGGTTTTTAAAGTAATCAATGAGCTATATATTGCCGGAGCATCCGCTATTGCTATTAACGGTCAAAGAATAATGCATGATTCCTATATCATTTGCAATGGTCCAGTCATTACAGTTGATGGAATTCAATTTCCTGCTCCGTTTAAAATATCCGCAATAGGTGATCCCAATGTCTTAACATCTGCCTTAACTATTACCGGGGGGATCAGGGACCAGCTAGTAAACGATAATATTTTGTTTACATTAGAAAAAAAGGATGACATTATAATGAATCCGATTCTAAGTGAATCTTAGACAGGAATAGGTGAAAAGGCTGTGAACCAAAAGGTAAAAATGAGCTTCACAATTATTACGGTTATTATTGGTTTTATGCTGGCAACTCAATTTGAAACAGTGAAAAAACCAAAGGAACGGGATACTCGTGATATATGGGAACTAAGAGATGCATTATTGAAGGAGCAGAAACTTCACTCGACACTATTGACTGAAATAAGATCAAACGATGAGCGGCTTGAAAAATACAAAACAAAAATGAAAGACAGCAAAGAGACTGCCTTAAATGAAACTTTGCAGGAATTAAAGGAGGAAGCAGGAGAAACAAACGTGATGGGTCCAGGAGTGCAAATCACTATTGTTCCTGTTAAAGAAGCCGAATTAATGGGGGAAGAAATCGATACTGTATCACCGGATCTTCTGAAGAGACTATTAAATGAGCTTAATATGTATGGAGCAAAAAATATTTCTATCAATAATGAACGAATAATCAATACCACAGTGATACGAGATATTAATGGTACTACTAAGGTAAATGGTCATTCCTTAAACAAATTTCCTGTAACTTTAAATATCATTACCCAAGATTTTCATTCAGCTCAAAAATTATTTAATCAAATGCAGTTTTCATCTACAATTGATGAATTTTTTGTCGATAATCTTAAAGTGAGCATATCTAAGCCAAAGAAAGTGATACATGTTTCAGCCTTCGACGATCCAATTATTATACGTTATATGCAATCTGCAAAATAATAAGAAAAGCAAAAGCGCTGCTGGTCTGGCGTACGGAGCACAGGAAGATTTGAAAGAAGAAAAGGAGTTGTAATAATGTGGCTGCCCGTTCTTGGTTTAATTATAGGGATTGCCTTAGGATTATTGTCAAATATCCAAATACCAGACGAGTATGCAAACTATCTTTCTATTGCTATTTTAGCAGGACTGGATACTTTATTTGGCGGTATTAGAGCATTTTTGCAGAATACATATGATTCAAAGGTATTCGTTTCAGGTTTCTTTTTTAATATAATTTTAGCAGCAAGTTTAGCTTTTCTAGGTGTCCATCTTGGTGTAGACTTATATTTGGCGGCAGTTTTTGCATTTGGCGTCCGCCTATTTCAAAATATTGCAGTCATAAGAAGAATTATTTTAACAAAATGGTCAGCGAAAAGTGAAAAAACTAAAAAAAATTAAACAATTTAAAAGGGAAATATTCACTTACGACGAATATTTGTATAGTATATATACTAATAGATGATAAAATAGACAATATAATTAATAGTTTATTGGATATGCTAGATTTGAAAAATGAACTACTTTTTAGGCAAAGGGAGGTGCCATTGTATGAACAACAATGAAATATATGTAAGTCTTGACATCGGTACGTCCACCGTTAAAGTAATAATTGGCGAAATGGTTAATGATTCATTAAATATCATCGGTGTAGGCAATGTAAAGTCTGAAGGAATTCGTAAGGGCTCCATTGTCGATATAGATGAAACAGTTCATTCGATTAAAAAGGCAGTTGAACAAGCAGAAAGAATGATAGGAATGAATATCGACCATGTTATTGTCGGTATTGCTGCCAACCATGTAATGCTGCAGCCTAGTCATGGAGTTGTTGCCGTTGCAAGTGAAAATCGGGAAATTTCTGATGAAGATGTAGCGAGAGTAATGGATGCTGCACAAGTAATTTCTATTGCACCGGAGAGGGAAATAATCAATGTCATTCCAAAGCAATTTATCGTAGATGGTTTAGATGAAATAAATGACCCTCGTGGTATGATAGGCGTAAGGTTGGAAATGGAGGGTACGATTGTAACAGGCTCCAAAACAAGTTTACATAATACTCTTAGATGCGTGGAACGAGCAGGTTTGAATATTACTGAAATAGTTTTACAACCATTGGCAGCAGGTGCTGTTTGCTTGTCAAAGGATGAAGTAAATTTAGGAGCTATTTTGGTTGATATTGGCGGAGGTTCTACAACACTCGCAGTATTTGAAAATGGAAATATTAAGAGCACAAGTGTCATACCTATTGGCGGAGATCATATTACGAAAGATTTATCGATCGTATTAAGAACTTCAACAGAAGATGCTGAAAAAATCAAGGTAAAGCATGGACATGCTTTCCGCAGTGATGCATCAGAAGAAGAAGTATTCAGTGTTCCAATAATCGGCAGTGACCAGCATCAACAATTTAACCAATTGGAAATTTCTGATATTATCGAAGCAAGATTGGAAGAAATATTTGAGTTTGTATTACAAGAGTTAAAACGAATGAATATTTATGATCTGCCTGGCGGAATTGTACTAACCGGCGGAACATCAAATATACCAGGTGTATTAGAACTGGCACAATCAGTCTTCCAAAATCGCGTTCGCATTGCAATTCCTGATTATATTGGGGTTCGTGAACCTCAATATACTACTGCAATTGGATTAATTAAATATGCATATCGAAATGCTAGATTACAAGGTCGAAATGTTAGTGCCTCACCTGTACAAATGGAACATCACGAAAAAAGACCTGTGAAGAAAACACAGTCAAAACCAAAAATAGAAAAACAACCAGAAGAGAAAATTTCCGCAAAGATGAAGAAATTCTTTGGATACTTTTTTGAGTAATAAGTTGTTTAACGGTAATTATTTTGTAAGTAAGCCTGAGTGAAGAATTTTTTGCTTCATCTCAATTCCTTTTTCTTATTTTGGGAATCCAAAGTAGAAATTGTGTCTTGGTGGAATATCGACGAATTAGGAGGAATTGTCATGTTGGAGTTCGATACGAATTTAGACTCTTTAGCAACGATAAAAGTCATTGGCGTAGGTGGCGGTGGAAATAACGCCGTAAATCGAATGATTGAAAATGATGTACAAGGTGTAGAATTTATTGCAGTAAACACAGATGCCCAAGCATTAAATCTGTCAAAAGCAGAATTAAGAATGCAAATTGGTGCAAAGCTTACGAGAGGGTTAGGTGCTGGCGCAAATCCTGAGGTAGGCAAGAAGGCAGCAGAAGAAAGCAAGGAGCAAATTGAAGAAGCATTAAGAGGTGCAGACATGGTTTTCGTCACTGCCGGCATGGGTGGTGGTACAGGTACTGGTGCAGCACCGGTAATAGCTCAGATTGCAAAGGATCTTGGTGCATTAACAGTGGGTGTTGTTACTCGTCCATTCTCTTTTGAAGGCCGTAAACGTTCAACACAAGCTACAGGCGGTATCTCGGCAATGAAAGAAGCGGTTGATACCTTAATTGTTATCCCAAATGATCGTTTATTGGAAATTGTGGATAAAAGTACACCGATGCTTGAAGCATTCCGTGAGGCTGATAATGTATTACGTCAAGGGGTTCAAGGTATTTCAGATTTAATTGCTACCCCTGGACTTATTAACCTTGACTTTGCCGACGTAAAAACCATTATGACTAATAAAGGATCTGCATTAATGGGAATTGGTGTGGCGACTGGAGAGAATAGAGCTGCTGAAGCGGCCAAAAAGGCAATTTCATCTCCGCTTCTTGAAAAATCGATTGATGGAGCACAAGGGGTACTAATGAACATTACAGGAGGGGTTAACCTAAGTCTGTATGAAGTTCAAGAGGCAGCAGATATTGTAGCCTCAGCATCCGATCAAGAAGTGAACATGATTTTTGGTTCTGTTATCAATGAGGATTTAAAAGACGAGATTGTTGTAACGGTCATTGCCACTGGATTTAATGAGGAAGCTCCTCCAATTAAACAACAGCGTCAAGGTTTTGGCCAAGTGAAGCCGTCCAATAATCCACCTTTAAAACGTGAGCCAAAACGGGAAGAAATACAGCAAGAGCCTGTTCGCAATACTACCCAACATGTTGAAGATACTCTTGATATCCCAACATTCCTAAGAAATAGAAATCGCAGATAAATAATTCTTAGATCAACAATGAAACCGGATGAGCTATTCATCCGGTTTTTTGTTGTAATAGGCGATTTAACCTATTTTTTATATTCTTCTCCTTACTTCTCCCGCAAAATTTATCACTGACAAAATTCGAATGAAACTTCGAAAAGTTCTTCTTTTTCACTTACAAGAAATGACATACTTTTAATAGGGATGTACGATATACTGTCGGTATTATAGTTTTACATGAGGCTCTTTTCTTAAATTTTATTGCTTTTGTAAAAGAAAGCGCCATAAATTTTCTCAATCTACTAAAGAAAAGTATCCATTTTTAAGAAAAGATGCATCGACGTTAAATTAAATTTGAATTTATAACAGTTACGAAATGCAATATTTTATAGGAATACCATCTATATGAAAATTAAAGGGGGGATATGTTATTGGTCGTTTACATGGATGTAGTATGGCTACTGAATTTATTAGTAGATAGCATGCTCCTTTGGCTGACAGCCATTATTTTAAAACGTCATGTAACAATATGGAGGATATTTATTGGCGGATTGATTGGCTCCATCCTTATCATAATGAGCATTACACCATATGCTCAATTTGCAGGAAAACCTCTCGTAAAGCTTGGATTCTCTGTCATAATGGTTTATTCCGTATTTGGTTTTAAACGCTTTAAATTTTTCTTTTCCAACTTATTAACCTTTTACTTTATGACTTTTTTAACAGGCGGTATTTTGATAGGAGTTCATTACTTTTTAAATTTTGATTTGGAAATGAATAAGGCTTTTTCGCTGGCCAGTATAAGAGGATTCGGAGATCCGATAAGCTGGATGTTTGTTATTTTTGGATTGCCAATTGCCTGGTATTTTGCAAAACAACGAATTACTACCTTTGAAATGACCAAAATCCAATTTGATCAACTCGTTGAAGTGGAAATAAACATCAATGGTTTACATATTGTATTGCCTGGTCTTGTCGATAGTGGTAACCAATTGCAAGATCCGATTTCCAAAGCTCCGGTTATGATCGTTTCTACCCAAACCTTACTTGAAAAGTTGCCTAATGAGATTATTGAGTTATCCGAAAATCATGAAAAGCTAATGGATGGCTCTATTCAATTAGATTCTGAGTGGTACGATAAAATTCGACTTATCCCTGCTAAAGCCGTAGGGAAAAACCATCAATTACTTGTTGCCTATAAACCGGATTCTCTACATATTCAAAATGAGAAAGGCAGCTGGAATGTACAAAAATCACTTATTTCCTTTACAAACCAAACGTTATCTAGTGATGACATCTTCCAGTGCATTGTTCATCCTAAAATGTTAACGGGAATTCCAATTCAGCACGCTTCCTAATTTTTAAATTTCAATAATTGTAATATTACTATACTCTCGAAACATTCAATTTAGAAGGAGGACATCCAATGAAAAATCTAAAAATTAAATTGTCCTATATGTGGTATAAATTATTAATCAAACTAGGCTTAAAGGCGGACGAAATTTATTACATTGGAGGAAGTGAAGCACTCCCTCCGCCATTAACAAAGGATGAAGAAGAAATTCTTCTTAAAAAGCTTCCAAGCGGAGATAAGGCTGCGCGATCCTTATTAATTGAGCGTAATCTAAGACTAGTTGTTTATATAGCACGCAAATTTGAAAATACAGGGATAAACATTGAGGATTTAATTAGTATTGGTACAATCGGCTTAATAAAAGCAGTGAATACTTTTAATCCGGAGAAAAAAATCAAGTTAGCAACTTATGCGTCCAGATGCATTGAAAATGAAATTCTTATGTATCTTAGGAGAAATAATAAAATCAGATCCGAAGTTTCCTTTGATGAACCTTTGAACATTGACTGGGACGGCAATGAATTATTATTATCTGATGTTTTAGGAACGGAAGAAGATATCATTACAAAAGATTTGGAAGCAAATGTAGATAAGAATCTTTTATTTAATGCTCTTCATCAACTGACAGATCGTGAAAAGCAAATTATGGAACTTCGCTTCGGACTACAGGGCGGTGAAGAAAAAACGCAAAAGGATGTAGCGGATATGCTCGGTATTTCCCAATCGTATATATCCCGTCTTGAAAAAAGAATCATCAAGAGACTTCGTAAAGAATTTAATAAGATGGTTTAAATTGGAGTACATTATTTGAACAGCACTACGATGGAAAAAATGATGATCTATATTGTGCTTTAAAATAATCAAGATAAAAATTTTTTTGCTAGTAAAGACTATAAAAATCAACCACTTTAAGCAAATATATGGAAGATGTAAGGGTTCATACAGTGCATAAATTTCCCACCTAAGGAGATACTTATTTTTGAACAGCAGCTCCTGCAAGGAGGGAAATGACTTGAAGCGAAATAAAGTAGAAATATGCGGTGTTGACACATCTAAGCTTCCTGTTTTGAAGAATGAGGAAATGAGAGAATTACTTAAACAAATGCATGCCGGCGATATGTATGCTAGAGAAAAACTCGTTAATGGAAATTTACGCCTTGTCCTCAGTGTAATTCAACGTTTTAATAATCGCGGGGAATATGTGGACGACCTATTTCAGGTTGGCTGCATCGGACTAATGAAATCCATTGATAACTTTGATTTAAGTCAAAATGTTAGATTCTCTACTTATGCAGTTCCAATGATTATTGGGGAAATACGCCGGTATTTGCGGGATAATAACCCAATCCGCGTTTCGCGTTCACTCCGAGATATTGCCTATAAAGCTCTTCAGGTACGGGAGAGGCTAATCAGTGAAACATCAAAGGAACCAACTGCAGAGGAAATTGCAAAAGTGTTAGAAGTTCCTCATGAGGAAATTGTATTTGCCCTTGATGCGATTCAAGATCCAGTTTCATTATTTGAACCGATATACAATGATGGCGGGGATCCTATTTTTGTAATGGATCAATTAAGTGATGAAAGAAATCGGGACAGTAATTGGATTGAAGAAATTGCATTACAAGAAGGGATGAGAAGATTAAACGACCGTGAGAAATTAATTATCCGAAAAAGGTTTTTTCAAGGTAAAACACAAATGGAAGTGGCAGAGGAAATTGGGATATCTCAAGCACAAGTATCACGTTTAGAAAAAGCTGCAATTAAATCCATGAATAAAAATATTCAATAAGAAAAGCGGTAGCGCCGCAGCTCTAGTATACGGTTTTCGTAGTCGCAGGCGGGCGAACGGAAATCTGCTCGGTAGTTCACGAGCCAGTGTAATTAGCACATCAAATTTCACAGAAGTAAAATTTGAAATGTAATTTTATCTGATGCTCTTATCCGAAAGACGAGCCGATAAGCTTCTTGCACTAAACAATGAAAAAGTAGGGTATTCTGGTACACAGGATACCCTACTTTTATTATATTCTGTTGTCCTTGGCATATATATATATTAATTGGATAATTGCCTTTAAGGAGAGGATAACGATGGTTCGTATATCTGATTTTCAAATAAAAGATGTTGTTAGCATTTCAGACGGACGCAAATTAGGGAATATCACGGATATCGATATTAATTTAGACAATGGAAAAATTGAAAGTATTGTAGTTGGAGGGACCGGAAAATTATTAAGCTTTTTTAATAAAGAAGAAGAATTGGTCATTCCCTGGAATAACATCGTAAAAATTGGTGAGGATGTAATCCTCGTAAGATTTAAAGAGCAAAAATATATGGGGCAGCAACAACTTCAAGAGCCAAAAAGTTAAAAACACCCGAGCGCATTCAGCGTATCTATGGTACACTATTGGAAAGTGAAGGTAAAACAGTACCTTCTTTTTTTATTTAAGGATTTTTTCTTTTTGTTGCTTTTAAAATCATAAAACTATATTTTTTTAATTCAAGTATAGAAATGGTAACCTTTTAAGAAAGAATGCACAGAAGATTAAACTTATAAGGTTTTTTACAAAATACGAAATAGCAACAAACTATACAGATACAGTCAGCTTAAATATAAATGGATGGAGTGTAATGGATATTGGAACCATTTATAAAACGAGAAAAAGAATACTTTTATATAAAAAATTGGACAGAAATTTCCCCTAGTATTATCGCTGGATTTACAACAAAACTGGGGGGGTTTAGCGAAGGTTTTGATGGTACTTTAAATTGTGGATTTCATGTTGGGGACAATCAAGAAACTGTAAGAAAGAATAGACAGCATTTAGCAGCGAAACTTCATTTTCCAACCGGTAAATGGGTGGGCTGTGAACAAACACATGGAATTCGTATTGCAGAAATAAACAGCGAGCAACAGGGAAAAGGTTCATTAGACTATGAAAGCAGCATGCAAGATACAGATGGGTTATATACGAGATTACCGGATACCCTTTTAACTTTATGTTACGCAGATTGTGTTCCAATTTACTTTTTTGCTGCTAATCATGATATGATTGGTATTGCACATGCAGGATGGAAAGGTACCGTAAAGGGAATTGCCAAGGAAATGATAGCGGAGTGGAATAAAAAAGGGATTGAACCATCAGAAATTATGGTGGCAATTGGACCGTCTATTTGTGAAAAATGTTATGTTGTCGATAATCGAGTAATAAAGGAAGTTGATACATGGTTATCTTCAGGAGATAATAAACCTTATAATGAAATTTCTTCTGGACAATATCAATTAAATTTAAGAAAATTAAACCAAATGATTCTTGAAAAATCAGGCATTTCATCTGAAAATATTTATATAACAAATCTATGTACAAGTTGCGATCACATGGAATTTTATTCTCATCGGCGTGACCGCGGCAATACAGGAAGAATGTTGGGCTTCATTGGCTTGAAAGGAAATGATGGAAGTGAAGGTTAGTGAAAATCTAACAATTATTCGGCAAAATATCGAGCAGGCTTGTAAAAGGACTGGACGCAATTCCAGTGAAGTAAAGATAATCGCCGTAACAAAATATGTAACTGCTGAAAGGGCAAAAGAGGCTTTTGATGCAGGCATTATTCACCTCGGTGAAAATCGGGATGAAGGCTTAATCGAAAAATGGAATTCCTTAGGGGATAGACCAACCTGGCATTTTATTGGAACATTACAATCACGAAAAGTTAAAAATATTATCGATAAGGTGTCTTATATCCATTCACTTGATCGGATTTCTTTAGCGAGAGAAATCAATAAAAGGTCAACTGAACGTATTCCATGTTTTATCCAAGTAAATGTATCAAAAGAAGAATCCAAGCATGGAATATCTGCAGCGTCTGTATTAGACTTTATTCAAGAACTAAAATCTTTTGAACATATATATATCGTCGGTTTAATGACGATGGCACCGTTAACAGATGATGAAACTGTCATTCGAAATACTTTTCGCGGGCTAAAACAGCTCCAACAAGAAGTACAAGCATTGAACCTAGACTATGCTCCATGCCAAGAGCTTTCGATGGGTATGTCGAATGATTATGAAATAGCAGTTGAAGAAGGAGCTACCTTCATAAGAATTGGAACATCATTAGTAGGCAGAGAATTTTAGGAGGTGTATGTAAATGGGTATAAAATCAAAAATTAAAACATTTTTTTTACTGGATGATGAATATGATGATATGGAAGAAGAAAAAATGGGACATGAAGTGGAACATGAGCCTGAACCAGCTCCAAGATATAATCAGTCTTCTTCAAAGCAAAACATTGTTAGTTTGCAAAGCGTCACAAAAGGTTCTAAAGTAGTATTAATTGAACCAAGAGTATATGCGGAGGCCCAAGAAATCGCAGATCATTTAAAAAATCGCAGATCTGTGGTGGTAAACCTTCAACGTATTCAGCATGATCAGGCGAAACGGATCATTGATTTTTTGAGCGGTACTGTCTATGCTATCGGCGGAGATATACAGCGCATTGGTAGTAATATATTTTTATGTACACCTGATAATGTAGAGGTATCCGGTAATATTTCAGAGTTAATTCAAGATACTAATTTTGATTCGAGGTGGTCCTAGAATAAATGAGTTTTATATTTTGGCTATTAATTGAGCTTCTAAACATTTATTCATATGTAGTAATTATTTATATATTTATGTCATGGTTTAATGCGCAGCAAACTTCTGTAGGAAATTTATTTGCCCGTATTTGTGAACCATATTTGGAACCATTCAGACGTATTATTCCGCCATTAGGAATGATTGATATCTCACCAATCGTTGCCTTGATTGTTTTACAATTAGCTCGTGCAGGAATTGGTCAAATACATGGTTGGTTAATGTAAAAGGGCTGCTGATTTGAGGCACCCCTTTTTATTTTCGAAATTGAGAGGATTATTATGAGTAATATTTATCAACATTTTAGACCAGATGAAAAAGAATTTATCGACCAAGTTTTGAATTGGCAGCAATTTGTAGAGGATTCTTATTCATCCAAACTAAGTGACTTTTTAGATCCTAGGCAGATACATATTGTAAAAACAATCATCGGCACTCATTCGCAAGTAAAATATGGTGAATTTGGCGGATATGATGGAGCAGAAAGAAAAAGGATGTTATTATATCCTGATTATCTGATACCAGAGAACAATGATTTCCAAACATCACTATTGGAAATAGTGTATCCGAGCAAATTTGTAACACTAAGCCATAGACAAGTTTTAGGCTCTTTAATGTCAATCGGTTTAAAAAGGGAAAAATTCGGTGATATATTAGTCCAAAATAACCGAATTCAATTTATTGTCCCTTCTGAAATGATAGATTATGTTAAGATGGAATTAAAGCAAATTGGAAAAAGCAAAATCCAATTAGTAGAGTTGCCTCTTAACCAAATTATTACTTCCAGCGAAGAGTGGAAGGAGCAATCCACTACGGTAAGTGCGTTGCGACTGGATGCCATTCTTTCCTCTGTTTATCCAATTTCTAGACAAAAGGCACAAACGCTTATTCAACATGGGCTTGTGAAGGTTAACTGGAAAGAAGTGGAACAAGTTTCGTTTGTTTGTGATGAAGGAGATGTTATTTCCGCTCGTGGATATGGACGAAGTAAAATCATTACAATCGAAGGTCAAACAAAAAAGGATAAATGGCGATTGAAAGTTGGAATATTAAAATAAGAAAAGAGGAAACTCCTTATAGGCGATAAACGCTGAAGTTAGACAAAGATAACCACTTGAAATACTTATATGAAAAAATTTATACATTCTTTTCATTTAAATGAAAAATTTGCAGGAAATTCCCCTAATACTGTCGAAATTCAGTATAATAAAATAAAGTGATCGATTTCTGAAAGATTGATCGGATTATACCTACAAAAATATAGATAACATAAAGTGGAGGTGGCATATATGCCTTTAACGCCTTTGGACATACATAATAAGGAGTTTAGCAGAGGGTTTCGCGGTTATGATGAAGATGAAGTAAATGAATTCCTAGACCAAATCATTAAAGACTATGAATTGCTTATTCGCGAAAAGAAAGAATTAGATGAAAAATTATCATCATCCAATGAACGGCTTGGTCACTTTACTAATATTGAGGAAACCTTGCATAAATCTATTATCGTTGCCCAGGAAGCAGCGGAAGAAGTTAAGGGAAATGCACAGAAAGAAGCAAAATTAATTATTCGTGAAGCGGAAAAAAATGCGGATCGAATAGTGAATGAGGCACTTTCTAAAGCCCGAAAGATAGCAATGGAAATCGAGGAGCTAAAAAAACAGTCTAAAGTATTTAGAACCCGATTTAAAATGCTAATCGAGGCTCAGCTAGATTTATTAAGAAATGATGACTGGGATAAATTAATGGAATTTGAAATTGATGCGACAGAATTAAATCTTGAAGAAGAAGTTAAATGAGAATGTACTCGCAAAAGTTTGTTATTTGTAAATAAATTCCTAATCCCGTACTAGTATAGATGAGGGACATCTTTTCGTACCATTCTAATAAATTCAATTCAAGATAACTTTATTTATGTAGCAGTTATTGATAATAAAACAACAAAGTTTGCGAAAAGAACCTCAAATAATCTTGACGGAATAAAAATTTGTCACATATAATAGAAAAATAATAGTTAAACGATGACAGGGACAGTAAAGTTATTTTTATCTTATTGAAGCGAGCCAAGGATAGTGGAAGCTTGGTATAAGCAATAACTGGAAGATCACCCTCGAGTTCTTGATTTGAAAACGCGGGAGCGCGCGTAAGTAAATGATGGCGTTCATTCACGTTACGAATGCATGAGTGGACAGTGGATACATTGTCTAGCAGGGTGGTACCGCGGGAAAACCTTCTCGTCCCTATTGGGATGAGAGGGTTTTTTTGTTGTTTATTTGTTAATAACTAATAAGAATTAAAATGTCACCGTGAATCTTTTTTGTAGGAGGAAAAATTGTGGAATATAAAGATACGTTATTAATGCCAAAAACGGATTTCCCTATGAGAGGAAATTTACCTAAAAGAGAACCTGAAATTCAGGAAAAGTGGGAAAGTATGAGCATTTATCAAAAGGTCCAAGAACGTACAAAAGGAAGGCCAATGTTTGTTCTTCATGATGGACCGCCATATGCTAATGGTGATCTTCATATGGGGCACGCTTTAAATAAAACTTTAAAGGATTTCATTGTCCGTTTTAAGTCTATGACAGGCTACAACGCACCATATGTACCAGGTTGGGATACACATGGATTACCTATTGAACAAGCATTAACGAATAAAGGTGTTAAAAGAAAAGAAATGTCTGTAGCAGAATTTCGCAAATTATGTGCTGAATATGCTTATGAACAAGTTGATAATCAACGTACTGCTTTTAAGCGCCTAGGTGTCCGCGGTGATTGGGAGAATCCGTATCTCACATTAAAACCCGAATATGAAGCACAGCAAATTAAAGTATTTGGTGAAATGGCGAAAAAGGGATATATCTATAAAGGACTTAAACCGGTATATTGGTCTCCGTCCAGTGAATCTGCCCTTGCGGAAGCTGAAATTGAATATAAAGATAAGCGCTCTGCATCCATCTATGTAGCATTTGAAGTGAAGGATGGTAAAGGTGTTTTAGAAAGCGGTACGAATATTATCATTTGGACAACAACACCATGGACCATTCCAGCAAACCTTGGAATTTCTGTCCATCCTGACCTAAAATATGTTGTGGTGGAAGTAAACAATCAAAAATATGTTGTTGCTGAAGCGCTATTAGAGGAAGTTACTTCTGTATTAGAATGGGAAAATCCACAAACTGTTAAAACCGTAGCAGGTAAGGATTTAGAATATATTATTGCCAAACATCCTTTATATGACAGAGATTCACTAGTCATGTTAGGGGAACATGTTACAACTGATTCCGGTACAGGATGTGTTCATACGGCTCCTGGTCATGGAGAAGACGACTTTATTGTTGGAAAAAAATACAATTTAGATGTTCTATGTCCAGTGGATGATAAAGGATATATGACTTCTGAAGCACCGGGATTTGAAGGTTTGTTCTATGATGAAGCAAATAAACCAATTACTCAGAAGCTGGAAGAAGTAGGAGCGTTATTAAAATTAAATTTCATCACGCACTCTTATCCGCATGATTGGCGTACAAAGAAACCGGTTATTTTCCGCGCAACAGCACAATGGTTTGCATCCATTGACGCATTCCGTGAAGAACTTCTTGAAGCAGTGAAAGAAGTGAAATGGGTTCCTGCTTGGGGAGAAACAAGATTATTTAATATGATTCGCGACCGTGGAGATTGGTGTATTTCCCGTCAGCGTGCATGGGGTGTGCCAATTCCGGTATTTTATGCAGAAAATGGAGATCCAATTATTACGGATGAAACAATCGAACATATCTCTAATTTATTCCGTGAACATGGATCAAATGTGTGGTTTGAAAGAGAGACAAAGGATTTATTACCTGAAGGATTTACACATCCAAGCAGTCCAAATGGTACATTTACGAAAGAAACGGATATTATGGATGTTTGGTTTGATTCAGGATCTTCTCATC
Organism: Margalitia sp. FSL K6-0131; assembly: GCF_038008735.1. NCBI lineage: Bacteria > Bacillati > Bacillota > Bacilli > Caryophanales > Bacillaceae > Heyndrickxia > Margalitia sp. FSL K6-0131. The sequence continues at coordinate 3,475,566 of NZ_JBBOZS010000001.1, read as the reverse complement.
AAGCCGTTTTAGTTGAACGTGATGAATTACAACGTCCAGCTGATTTATATTTAGAAGGCTCTGACCAATATCGCGGATGGTTTAATTCTTCTTTAACAACGGCTGTTGCAGTAACTGGAAAAGCTCCGTATAAAGGAATTTTAAGCCATGGATTCACTTTAGACGGTGAAGGCAGAAAAATGAGTAAATCTTTAGGCAATGTTATTTTACCGAGCAAGGTAATTAATCAACTGGGTGCTGATATTGTTCGTCTGTGGGTAGCATCTGTAGATTATCAATCAGATGTTCGGGTTTCTGATGCTATTTTGAAACAAGTATCAGAAGTATATCGCAAAATCCGTAATACATTCCGATTCTTGCTTGGAAACTTAAATGACTTTAATCCAAGCACGGACAGTATTTCATATGAGAAATTACGAGAAGTAGATCAATTCCTGCTTGTAAAATTAAATAAATTAGTGAAACATGTTCGCGCGTCTTATGAAAATTATGAGTTTGCCAGCATCTATCATGCTGTGAATAATTTCTGTACACTCGATTTAAGTTCTTTCTACTTAGATTTTGCTAAAGATGTTTTATATATTGAGGCAAAAGATAATTATGAGCGTCGTGCGATGCAAACAGTATTGTATGAATGTTTAACATCTCTTACTAAGCTTCTGTCACCAATCTTGCCTCATACAGCTGATGAAGTTTGGTCTTTCATCCCGGGTGTTGAGGAAGATAGTGTTCAATTAACAGATATGCCGGAGCCTAAAGAACTTGAAAATGCTAAAGAACTTGAGGGAAAATGGGATAAATTCTTAAATCTTCGCGATGATGTTTTAAAAGCTCTAGAAGAAGCACGAAATGAAAAAGTAATCGGTAAATCATTGTCGGCAAAAATTTCGTTGTATGTAAATAAGGATACAAAGGAATTGCTTGACAGCATCTCTGAGAACATGAAACAATTGTTCATCGTTTCCGGTTATGAAGTTGTCGGTGCATATGAGGAAGCTCCAGAAAATGCCGTTAAGCTTGAACATGCAGCGATTGTTGTCGAAAAAGCAGATGGTGAAACTTGTGAAAGATGCTGGGTTGTTACACCTAATGTAGGTCAAGATGAAAAGCATCCAACTCTATGCTTACGTTGCGCATCTGTTGTAGAAAAAGAATATATTTAAAAATGTTGCCTGACACCATGGAGGTGTCAGGCACTTATTTTCCAATGTTTAGTACATTTTGCAACAGTTACTCCCGAAAAACTTTTTATTGGTGGGTACACTAATGGATAACAAAACATTGGAGGGATGAATGTGAGTAATCAACATGATCAATTATTCTGTTTGCTGCAATCTTTAAAGGAAGAATTAACTGCATATACAACAAATAATGAAATGATTCAAACCCTCATCAAAGAAGAATTAAGTGATATTAATGTTGCTTTGTCAAAATGGAATACAGGTCAATTCGGCACTTGTGAAGAAAGTGGTGAATCAATACCAAGTAATTGGCTAGTTACTATACCTACACTAAAAAGCTCTGACGAATGGTATGAATTAAGGAATTATGTAAAAGTATCAATCCCATTTAATTAAGTGCTTTATGCATACGTGTGAACATGCAATATATTAAAAGAATAACTTTGATGAACATGTACTCATAAAGGATTAGACATTAAGGAAAAATACTAAATCTTCCCTAGGTCCATAGAGTATGCTAAAATTCTAAAGAAACATGTGTTCATTTGAGTATGACTCGAATGAATATAATACATATGGATTCGGGGGTAGCTTTTTCGTGGTTTATTATATTATCGCACTTTTTATTATTGCATTAGATCAATTTACTAAATGGCTTGTAGTAAAAAATATGGAATTTGGTGAAAGTATCCCTATCATAAAAAATATATTTTACATTACATCACACCGTAATCAGGGTGCTGCATGGGGAATTTTACAAGGACAAATGTGGCTCTTTTATTTAATAACAGTAGTAGTTGTCGTTGGAATCGTTTATTATATGCAAAAATATACCAAAGGAAAAGTACTATTGGGTATTAGCCTTGGCTTTATGCTTGGCGGAGCAATTGGAAATTTTATCGATAGGATTTTTAGAAAACAAGTGGTTGATTTTATCCATACGTATATTTTTGGATATGATTTTCCGATATTCAATATTGCAGATTCTGCATTGACGATTGGTGTGATTCTGTTAATTATCTACATGCTAATAGAAGAGTTCGGTTCAAAGGAGAAAACATATGGAAATAATGGAACACATCATTCAGGAAAATGAAAAAAACGAGAGAATCGATAAAGTTTTATCTGGCATTAATGATGAATGGTCCAGATCACAGGTTCAGCAATGGATTAAAGAGGGAAATGTATCTGTTAACGAAAATACTGTAAAATCAAATTACAAATGCAGTATTGGAGATAAAATTCTGATTAACATTCCTGAACCGCAAAATTTGGATGTTATTCCTGAAGAAATGAATCTTGACATTTATTATGAAGACAGCGATGTATTAGTCGTTAATAAGCCAAAAGGAATGGTAGTTCATCCTGCACCAGGTCATATGTCAGGAACATTAGTAAATGGTTTAATGGCGCATTGTAAGGATTTATCCGGGATTAATGGAATATTAAGACCGGGGATTGTTCATCGAATTGATAAAGATACATCAGGACTTTTAATGGTGGCGAAAAATGATTTAGCACATGAAAAGCTTGTCAATCAATTAGTGGAAAAATCAGTGACACGAAAATACTATGCGATTGTTCATGGAGTAATACCTCATGATTATGGGACTATTGATGCGCCAATTGGAAGAGATCCTGAGGATAGGCAAAGAATGACAGTAGTGGATAATGGAAAGCATGCCGTTACCCATTTTCGTGTATTAGAGAGATTTGATCAATATTCATATATCGAATGTGAATTGGAAACAGGAAGAACCCATCAAATTCGGGTACATATGAAATATATTGGTTTTCCACTTGCAGGAGATCCTAAGTACGGCCCAAGAAAGACTTTAGATATCGATGGGCAAGCGCTGCATGCTGGAGTATTAGGATTTGTGCATCCTAGGACAGAAGAATATATGGAATTTGAAGCCCCATTGCCAGAATACTTTTCACAGCTTTTACATGTTATTCGAAAATAATGATTGACATGTTTCGATAAAAAGGATAATCTATTAATAGTTAAATAAGCCCTTTAACCCAGTCCAGAGAGGCTGAGAAGGATACGGATAGAATTTATGTAGTAGGTAACGTATGCCCTCTCAGGTTAACATGAGAGGGTTTTGTCGTATCACTAAACAATGTTTCTTACGGGGTGATAATAGTGATTCAAAAAGCAGTCGTACTCGATGAACAAGCTATCAGTCGATCATTAACAAGAACTGCACATGAAATCATCGAAAAAAACAAAGGTATTGATGATTGTGTCCTGGTTGGCATCAAAACAAGAGGCATTCATATTGCTAAAAGATTAGCTGAAAGAATTGAGAAAATTGAAGGGCGACCAATTGTTGTAGGCGATCTTGATATAACGCTATACCGAGATGATCTGACAATCAAAACAAATGATGCGGAACCGGAAGTAAAAGGGTCGAATATTCCCGTTGATATTACAAATAAAAAAGTAATTCTCGTTGATGATGTATTATACACGGGAAGAACCGTAAGAGCTGCAATGGATGCTTTAATGGATATAGGCAGGCCATCACAAATTCAGCTTGCCGTCCTTGTAGACAGAGGTCATAGGGAGCTTCCAATTCGTGCTGATTTTATCGGGAAAAATATACCGACATCAAGCTCCGAAAAAATTGTGGTAGAGTTAATGGAAGTGGATGATTTAGATAAAGTAAGTATTTATGAAAATTAAATAGACCAACCTTTTAAAGACAGTCCTGTGAGGCTGACAAAGGTGGGATTTACGGGCAAAGCATGCCTGTTTGAATAACCCTCTTTGTAGCTGCACAGCTGTAAAGAGGGTTTTTTTATCACCATGATTTTATTCAACTTAAGAAAATACTCGAGGAGGAGTAAAAATGGGGAAGAACCAAGAAACTGTACTAGATATTCACGAAAAACCGGGATTTACTAAATGGGTTAGCTTAAGTATCCAACATCTTTTTGCCATGTTTGGTTCTACCGTACTCGTACCAATGCTAGTTGGATTAAGTCCTGCTGTTGCATTAGCATCAAGTGGTCTAGGGACATTAGCATATATTTTAATAACAAGAGGTCAGGTTCCAGCGTATTTAGGCTCCAGCTTTGCATTTATCGCTCCTCTAATTACAGCAAAAGCTGCAGGAGGTCCTGGAGCCGCGATGATGGGAACATTTCTTGCAGGTATTGCGTATGGTATTGTTGCCCTTATCATAGCGAAAGCGGGATATAAGTGGTTAATGAAACTTCTACCTCCGGTGGTGGTTGGTCCTGTGATAATCGTTATTGGGCTAGGAGTTGCCGGAACAGCTTGTAGTATGGCGATGTACAAGAACTATGGGGCAGCGGCACAGGATCTAATTTATAGTCCTAAACATATTGCCATCGCACTTTGCACATTAGCTATTACAATAGTAAGCTCCGCATTTTTAAAAGGATTTTTCCGTATCATACCTGTATTAATTGGTATTGTGGGTGGATATATTATCTCAATTTTTGCTGGAATTGTAGATTTTACACCTGTTATCAGAGCTCATTGGTTCGCGTTACCGGATTTAGTATTTCCTTTCGCTTCCTATAAACCTACATTCTCTTGGAGCATCTTTTTCTTAATGGTGCCTGTAGCAATCGTAACCTTATCTGAACACATTGGTCATCAGCTAGTTTTAAGTAAGGTTGTGGGTAAAGACTTAGTCGCAAAACCTGGTTTAGGCCCATCTATTCTTGGTGACGGGGTTTCTATCGTGATCGCATCTCTGATTGGTGCTCCCCCAACGACAACGTATGGTGAAAATATTGGGGTATTAGCAATTACAAAAGCATACAGTGTTTATGTAATCGGAGGGGCGGCGGTTTTTGCAATCTGCTTTAGCTTCATCGGAAAAATAAGTGCCCTATTAAGTACGATCCCTACATGTGTTATGGGTGGGGTATCCATCCTTCTCTTTGGAATTATCGCTTCCAGCGGTTTAAGAATGCTTGTTGACAATAAGGTTGATTTTAGTTTAAATCGAAACCTAATTATATCTTCGGTTATTTTAGTAATAGGTGTTGGTGGGGCATACTTAAAGCTTACAAAAGATATTCAGCTATCTAGTATGGCATTAGCTGCAATAATAGGAGTAATTTTAAATTTAATTCTACCTGGCAGACCAAAAGAAGATATGAACATGTTTGAAGAGGAACCAGTATAAGGAACCACCTTTTAAAATAAGTCCAGAGAGGCTTAAAAGGGTGTTTTAATGTGCATATGGAACGATTTATTAAACATATTCACATTATGTATAACACCCTGCTCTTGATTGAAGCAGGGTGTTTTTTTATAGGAGGGATAACAGTGAGGAATCTACTATCTATTACAGATCTTTCGATGGAAGAAATAAAAGAATTGTTAAAGGAAGCCGAATATTTTTCAAAAGGCGGGATATGGATACCAAAACAGCAAACCTTTGCCGTCAATATGTTTTATGAACCAAGCACCAGGACCAAAAGCAGCTTTGATGTTGCGGAGAAGAAATTAGGAATAGAGGTAATTCCTTTTGATGTGAATTTCTCAAGTGTCTCAAAGGGTGAATCACTTTATGATACAGTGAAGCTTTTTGAAGTAATAGGGGCAAATATTACGGTTATAAGACATCCAAAGGACCGTTACTATGATTCACTGATTGGCAAAATCAATATTCCAATTATAAATGGCGGAGATGGCTGTGGACAGCATCCAACACAATCTCTTCTTGATTTGTTTACGATTCAGCAAGAGTTTGGTGGATTTAAAGATCTGCAAGTTGCCATCATCGGTGACATAAGTCATAGCCGTGTTGCTAGGTCTAATAAGGATGCTTTAAGTAAGCTTGGGGCAAATGTAGTATTTTCTGGACCAGAGGAATGGTTTGATGAATCCTTCTTAAATACAGGAGATTATGTGAATATTGACAGGGCTGTAGAAGAGTCTGATGTCGTAATGCTTTTAAGAATTCAAAATGAACGACATCATCATACATCCAGTATGAGTGCAGAAGAGTACCACTTAAAATATGGCTTAACACTTGAAAGAGAAAGCCGTATGAAGCGCAACAGCATTATTATGCATCCGGCACCTGTTAACCGCAATGTGGAAATAGCGGATGAATTGGTGGAAGCGAAGCGCTCAAGAATTTTCAAACAAATGGAAAATGGAGTTTTTGTAAGAATGGCTGTACTGAAACAAATACTTGAGTGTGGGGGAAATTAAGATGAATTACTTATTGAAAAATGGGATGATCTTAACAGAAAATGGTGAAATGCAAAAATCAGATATTCGTATTAAGAGCGGAAAAATATATGAAGTCGGTACTCATTTAGAGAATCATGGAGAAAAAGAGATTTCTGCAGACTCCTATTTAGTTACTCCCGGTTTTCTAGATTTACATATTCATTTGCGTGAACCAGGCGGAGAGCATAAAGAAACGATTGATACTGGTACATTAGCGGCTGCAAAAGGCGGGTTTACCACCGTTGCGCCAATGCCAAACACAAAGCCCGTTCCTGACACCCCAGAACAGATGGAATGGCTGCATAAACGTATTAAGGAAACAGCCCACGTTCGAGTTCTGCCATATGCATCGATCACCATGAACCAGGCTGGAGACGAACTTACGGATTTTGCCGGATTAAAGAGAGCGGGTGCATTTGCATTTACAGATGATGGAGTAGGCGTTCAAACCGCTTCTGTCATGCATGAAGCGATGAAGCGTGCAGCCGCACAGGATATGGCCATTGTTGCACATTGTGAAGATAACTCCTTGATTTATGGAGGAGCATATCATGAAGGAGAGTTTACAAAAAAACATGGAATTTCCGGAATTCCTTCCATCTGTGAATCTGTACAAATAGCCAGAGATGTGCTGCTTGCTGAATCAACAAACTGTCATTATCATGTTTGCCATATTAGTACAAAAGAATCGGTCAGAGTGGTAAGGGAAGCAAAGAAGGCAGGGATTAAGGTAACGGCAGAGGTCACGCCGCATCACCTATTGCTTTGTGATGAAGATATTCCATCATTGGATACAAATTATAAAATGAATCCGCCGCTGAGAGGAAAAGCGGATCAAAAAGCATTAATCGAAGGACTATTAGATGGAACCATTGATTTTATTGCAACGGATCATGCTCCTCATGCAGCAGAGGAAAAAGCAAAAGGATACGCCTCAGCACCATTTGGAATTGTTGGATTGGAAACAGCTTTTCCGCTGCTTTATACAAACTTTGTAGAAAAAGGGATCTTTACATTAAAACAGCTTGTTGATTGGTTAACGATTAAACCAGCAGAAAGCTTTAAGCTGCCATATGGAACGTTAAAGATAGGCGCAAGCGCAGATATTATTTTACTAGATTTACAGAATGAAAAAACAATTGACCCAGCACAATTTTTATCAAAAGGTAAAAACACGCCATTTACAAACTGGAATTGTAAAGGATGGCCAGTAGCTACATTTGTAGATGGAGAATTAAAATGGTCTGACGGAGGTGCGTTTGAATGAAAAGACAATTAATTTTGGAAGACGGAACAGTATTGGTAGGAAATGCATTTGGAAGTGAAATCGAAACAGTGGGTGAAGTTGTTTTTACAACAGGGATGACTGGATACCAGGAAACCATTACAGATCCTTCCTTTTGCGGTCAAATTGTAACGTTAACCTATCCTTTAATCGGTAATTACGGAATTAATAGAGAAGACTTTGAATCTATTAATCCTGCTATAAAGGGTTTAATCGTTAAGGAAGCAGCAACATACCCGTCAAACTGGCGTAATGATATCAGTATCCATGAGTTTTTAGAACGAAAAGGCATTCCAGGTATTGAAGGAATTGATACCCGTAAGCTAACTCGTATCATTCGCAAATATGGAACATTAAAGGGTGCTATTTGCTCAACTAAGGAGAATCCGGAAGAAGTTATTGAACGTTTAAAACAAATAGAACTTCCTATAGATCAAGTAAAACAAGTATCTACTAAGAATCCTTATCCAAGTCCGGGAAGAGGACATAAAGTTGTCCTAGTTGATTTTGGTTCGAAGCATGGTATTTTAAGAGAATTAAATAATCGTGATTGTGATGTAACCGTTGTTCCATATCATACAACCGCTGAGGAAATTCTATCTCTTCACCCAGATGGGGTTATGCTATCCAATGGACCTGGGGATCCAAAAGATGTACCAGAAGCTATTAACATGGTCCGCGATTTATTAGGGAAAGTGCCTTTATTCGGAATTTGTTTAGGGCATCAATTATTTGCTCTAGCATGCGGTGCAGACACCTATAAATTGAAATTCGGCCATCGTGGTGCAAATCATCCTGTTAAAGATTTAAAAACAGGCAAAGTGGTCTTTACTTCTCAAAACCACGGATATGCCGTCGATGAAGCATCTATTCAACATACAGATTTGGAAATTACCCAGATTAATTTAAATGATCAAACGATAGAGGGGCTTAAGCATAAGAAATACAGTGCATTTACAGTTCAATACCACCCAGAAGCCTCACCTGGGCCGGAAGATTCTAATGAGCTTTTTGATGAATTTTTAAAACAAATGGATCAATGGAAAGGTAGTGTGAAGCAACATGCCTAAACGTACAGATATTAACAGTATATTAGTAATCGGATCCGGTCCGATCATCATCGGTCAAGCAGCAGAATTTGATTACGCAGGGACGCAAGCTTGTTTGGCATTAAAAGAAGAAGGATACCGTGTTATCCTTGTTAACTCCAATCCAGCAACCATTATGACAGATACAGAAATTGCGGATGTTGTTTATATTGAACCATTGACACTTGAATTCGTTAGCCGAATTATCTGTAAAGAAAGACCAGATGCTATTCTGCCAACTCTAGGGGGGCAGACGGGATTAAACATGGCAATGGAGCTTCATAAAGCGGGAATTTTAGAAGAATGCAAGGTGGAAATTTTAGGTACAAGACTATCCGCCATTGAGCAAGCAGAAGACAGAGAGCTTTTCCGTCAGCTTATGAATGACTTGAAGGAACCAGTCCCAGAAAGCGAAATTGTTCACACATTAGAGGAAGCAAAAGCCTTTGTAGAGCAAATTGGCTATCCTATCATTGTTAGACCTGCTTATACATTAGGCGGAACAGGCGGCGGTATTTGCGAAAATGAACATGAGTTAGAAGAAATTGTCAATAGCGGATTAAACAATAGTCCAGTGCACCAATGTTTAATAGAAAAAAGTATTGCCGGATATAAAGAAATTGAATATGAAGTAATGCGTGATGCAAATGACAACGCAATTGTTGTTTGTAACATGGAAAACATTGATCCTGTAGGAGTACATACAGGGGATTCCATCGTAGTTGCACCAAGCCAAACATTAAGTGATCGAGAATATCACATGCTTCGCAATGTATCTTTAAAAATTATTAGAGCATTAGGAATTGAAGGAGGCTGTAATGTTCAGCTTGCATTAGATCCAAATAGTTTCCAATACTACATTATTGAGGTTAATCCTCGTGTCAGCAGATCGTCTGCCCTTGCATCCAAAGCAACTGGATATCCAATCGCAAAGCTGGCAGCAAAAATCGCAGTCGGTTTAACACTGGATGAAATTATGAATCCTGTAACCGGAAAAACATATGCATGCTTTGAGCCTGCGCTTGATTATGTAGTAACAAAGATTCCACGCTTTCCATTTGATAAATTCGAATCTGCTAATCGCCGCCTTGGAACACAGATGAAGGCAACAGGGGAAGTAATGGCCATCGGCAGAAACTTCGAAGAATCTATATTAAAAGCAATTCGTTCTTTAGAGAGCAATGTGTATCATTTAGAACTGCCAGATGCAGAAAAGTTTGATATGGAAGTGATCGAAAAACGAATCCGAAAAGCAGGGGATGAAAGACTTTTCTATATAGGGGAAGCTATCCGCAGAGGCGTATCCATCGATGAGATTCATGCTTGGTGTAAAATTGATCTATTCTTCTTAAATAAAATCGAAAAGATAATTCAATTTGAAGCAACTTTACAGCAAGCACCATATGATACTGAATTAGCACATGAAGCGAAAAGACTTGGATTTTCCGACTATATACTAGCAAAATTGTGGAATGCAACGGAGAAAGATATTTACAAATGGAGAAAAGACAATCAGCTGTTGCCTGTATATAAAATGGTAGACACATGTGCAGCAGAATTTGAATCAGAAACTCCATATTATTATGGAACCTATGAAGAGGAAAATGAATCCATTGTAACAAATCGAAAAAGCGTTGTCGTACTTGGTTCCGGACCAATTAGAATCGGTCAGGGAGTGGAATTCGATTATGCTACGGTTCATTCTGTTTGGGCCATTCAAGAGGCAGGATATGAAGCAATTATCATCAATAATAACCCGGAAACTGTCTCCACTGACTTTAGTATATCGGATAAATTATATTTTGAACCTCTTACAATTGAGGATGTTATGCATATTGTCGATTTAGAAAAGCCGGAAGGGGTTATCGTACAATTTGGCGGTCAGACGGCTATTAATCTAGCACAAGCATTAGTAGAACGCGGTGTGAAAATACTGGGAACATCACTAGAAAGTCTTGATCAAGCAGAGAATCGTGACAAATTTGAGCAAGCGTTAATGGAGCTTAACATTCCTCAGCCTTTAGGAAAAACTGCATTTTCTGTAGAGGAAGCAGTGAAAATTGCAAGTGAAATCGGATATCCAGTATTAGTTCGGCCATCTTATGTTCTTGGTGGTCGTGCAATGGAAATTGTGTACCATGAAGCAGAATTGATACATTACATGACAAACGCAGTGAAGGTAAATCCTGAGCATCCAGTCCTTGTCGATCGATATTTAATAGGAAAGGAAATTGAGGTGGATGCCATTTCAGACGGTGAAAAAGTATTAATTCCGGGGATTATGGAGCATATCGAGCGGGCAGGCGTCCATTCAGGAGACTCCATAGCTGTTTATCCGTCACAAAGTATTTCCTTAAAAATGAAAGAAAAAATTGTCGAATATACGACAAAGCTTGCGAGAGGTTTAAAAATAATTGGATTGCTTAATATTCAATATGTTATTTCAGATGATGAGCTTTATGTAATAGAGGTTAATCCAAGATCAAGCCGGACAGTGCCGTTTTTAAGTAAAATTACAAATGTACCAATGGCTAATCTTGCTACAAAGGTCATATTAGGAATTCCATTACCTGACTTAGATTATGGAACTGGTTTGGTTCCTGAAAAAGAAGGCGTCTTTGTAAAAGTTCCTGTATTCTCATTTGCGAAGCTTAGAAGGGTAGACATTACACTTGGACCGGAAATGAAATCAACTGGAGAAGTAATGGGCAAAGATACCACCTTGGAAAAAGCATTATACAAAGGTCTTGTTGCAGCGGGGATGAAAATTCAAAACTATGGTACGGTTCTCTTAACGGTAGCTGATAAGGATAAAGAAGAAAGCCTGGAGCTTGCAAAACGATTTGCAAATATCGGTTATACACTACTTGCTACAAGCGGAACAGCGAACTTTATGAAGGAAAATGGAATAAAAGTGGATATTGTCGATAAAATCGGCGCAGATGGGGAAACCCTTCTTGATGTGATCAAAACTGGCAAGGTGCAGCTTGTGATTAATACATTAACAAAAGGCAAGCAGCCTGAACGTGACGGCTTCCGTATTCGCAGGGAGGCAGTAGAAAACGGAATTCCTTGTCTAACATCATTGGATACAGCTGAAGCCATTTTAAGAGTGTTAGAATCGATGACATTTTCAACAGAGCAAATGGCTCCCGCACAAAGAGAGAAAGAGAGTGTACTTGCATGATCAGACAAGAGGACATGACAATTGTTTCGCAAAAATTAATTGCCTCAAATATTTATGAACTTACTTTAAAAGGGGATCTTGTTGAGGAAATGGAACAACCGGGGCAATTTGTTCATATCCGTGTACATCAACATGTTTCACCACTTTTACGAAGACCAATCAGCATAGCGGCTATACGGAAGGATCTGCAAACGGTCACTTTAATTTACCGTGCAGAAGGCGATGGAACTTCCCTATTAGCAAAAAGCAGGAGCGGTGACAAGGTAAATGTAATGGGGCCATTAGGGAATGGCTTTCCGATTGATGACTTGGGAAAAGGACAAGTTGCATTGTTGGTAGGCGGAGGGATTGGGGTCCCTCCCTTATATGAACTATCTTTGCAGTTAAGAAACAAAGGGGTAGAAGTAATCCATGTCCTAGGGTTTGAATCTGTCGAAAAATCGTTTTACCTTGATCAATTCTCTGAATTAGGGAAAACCTTTGTAGCTACTGTAGACGGGTCCTTAGGTACAAAGGGTTTTGTTACGGATGTAATAGAAAAAGAAAAAATAGATTTTGAATGTCTATATTCATGTGGTCCCCTTCCGATGTTAAGAGCTTTGGAAGAAAGGTTTGCTACCAAGAAAGGTTATATATCTTTAGAGCAGAGAATGGGCTGCGGAATTGGAGCTTGTTTAGCGTGTGTATGTCATGTGGCGAACGATCCCACAATGAAAAAATATCAAAAAGTATGCAGTGACGGACCTGTTTTCAGAATGGGAGAGGTGATGATATGAATCCATTACAAATAGAATTACCTGGTCTCTCCTTAAAAAATCCCATTATGCCTGCATCAGGATGCTTTGGGTTCGGAAGAGAATACAGTCAATTTTATGATTTAAGTATGCTTGGCGCTATCATGATTAAGGCGACTACCTATGAGTCCAGATTCGGAAATGCTACGCCAAGAGTAGCTGAAACACCGGCGGGAATGTTGAATGCAATTGGTTTACAAAATCCCGGGCTGCAAGGGGTACTGACAAATGAACTTCCTTGGCTGGAACAATTCGATGTTCCGATTATCGCTAACGTTGCAGGTTCACAAGTAGAGGACTATGTAGAGGTTGCGAAGGAAATTTCAAAGGCACCAAATGTAAAAGCACTTGAATTGAATATTTCATGTCCAAATGTTAAAACGGGTGGAATTGCTTTTGGTACAATACCAGAAGTTGCTAGAGATTTAACAAAAAAAGTGAAGGATGTATCTGAGGTTCCCGTTTATGTGAAATTATCGCCAAATGTGACAAATATTGTAGAAATGGCTAAAGCAGTTGAGGATGCAGGTGCAGATGGATTAACGATGATTAATACTTTACTTGGGATGAGAATTGATATCCGTACCGGTCGCCCAATACTGGCAAATCGGACAGGTGGATTATCAGGACCAGCCATTAAGCCTGTTGCGATTCGAATGATATATGAGGTAAGTCAGCAAGTGAATATCCCAATTATTGGTATGGGCGGAATCCAACATGTGGATGATATTATAGAGTATTTTTATGCCGGTGCAAGTGCTGTGGCAATTGGAACTGCCAATTTTGTAGATCCTCTTATATGTCCGACATTAATTAAGGAACTGCCCGAAAAATTAGCGGAATTAAAAATCGATCATATTTCTGAAATAGTCGGAAGGAGTTGGAAAAGTGAAGTCATTTAAGCCGATTATTGCTCTAGATTTCCCAAATGAACAAGAGACACTCTCTTTTTTAAACCAGTTTCGAGAAGAAACACTTTACGTAAAGGTTGGAATGGAGCTTTACTATCAAACAGGTCCTAGTTTAATAGAACAATTAAAGAGTAGAGGACATCAGATATTTTTAGATTTAAAGTTGCATGATATTCCGAATACCGTTTACAGTGCGATGAAAGGGCTGGCGAAATTAGGGGTTGATATGGTCAATGTGCATGCTGCAGGTGGTGCTAATATGATGAAGGCCGCTCTTTCCGGATTAGAAGAAGGTACAGAACATGGGAAAGAGCGCCCTCTATTAATTGCTGTTACACAGTTAACCAGCACAAGCGAAGAGCAAATGAAGACAGAACAATTAATAAATACTTCACTGAATGAATCAATCCTTCATTATGCAAGACTTACTTTTGATTCAGGCTTAGATGGAGTTGTCTGTTCCGCATTAGAAGCGAAAATAATCGATCAGCATATTGGTTATCCGTTTATAAAGGTAACTCCTGGAATTAGACTTCACGGCGATAATCTGCATGATCAAAAGCGGGTAGTGACACCTGAAAAGGCTCGTGAATTGGGATCAAGCGCCATTGTTGTAGGCAGATCTATTACAAAATCGGATAATCCATACGAGACCTATATGAGCATAAAGAACACTTGGGAGGCAAAATAATGATGGATAAAAAATTAGTCGAGCAATTACTTGATATTGAAGCTGTTTTCCTAAGCCCTAATGAACCATTTACCTGGTCTTCCGGAATCAAATCCCCTATCTACTGTGACAATCGCTTAACATTGTCTTACCCACACTTGCGAAAAGAGATTGCTAAGGGATTAGCGGAAAAGATAAACATGCATTTTCCTAATGTAGATCTCATTGCTGGAACTGCAACTGCAGGAATTCCTCATGCCGCATGGGTAAGTGATTTAATGGAACTGCCTATGTGTTATGTACGTTCTAAAGCAAAAGGCCACGGAAAAGGAAATCAAATAGAGGGTAAGGTAGAAAAAGGACAAAGGGTTGTCGTGGTAGAGGATTTAATATCAACAGGCGGCAGTGTTATTACCGCTGTCCAAGCACTGCGCGAGGCAGGCTGCGAAGTAGTTGGAGTAGTTGCTATTTTTACTTATGAGCTTGAAAAAGGTAAACAACAATTAAATGAGTTCAACATAGAGCACCATTCTTTAACCAACTATTCCACACTATTAGATGTTGCGTTAGAAAGAAACATTATAACGGAAAATGATTTGGATACTTTAAAAGCATGGAGGAAAGACCCAGGTTCTTGGGGGAGTAATTAAATATAAAAAAGGTCAAAAGGCGTAAACTTATGCCTTTTGACCTTTTTTCATTTTCATAACCCTTTCGCTATCTGGAGTAACAAAAACGGTTTGCTGATGTTCATATGTTACAAACCCGGGTTTCGCTCCTGCAGGTTTTTTGACATAGCGTATTTTTGTGAAATCAACTGGTACAGAACTGGAATCCTTCGCTTTACTGTAATAAGCAGCAATCACTGCAGCCTCCAGAATTGTATCATCTGATGGATTTTTACTGCGAATGACAACATGTGACCCGGGAATATCCTTCGTATGCAGCCATATTTCATCTCTTGCGGCCACTTTATTTGTTAAATAGTCGTTTTGTTTATTATTTTTACCGACTAGTATTTCCGTGTCATCCGAAGAAAAATATTTTTCTAAAGAAATTTTCGGAAGCTTATTTTTTTGCCCTCTTTTTTGTTTTAGCTTCATATAGCCTTCTTCTGCCAGTTCCAGTCTAATTTCTTCAATGTCTCTCGGAGCAGCCGATTCAATTTGCTGTAACAAGCTTTCAAAATAAAGAATTTCTTTTTCCGCTATTTCAATTTGTTCCTGCACAACAATTAAAGCATTTTTTGCTTTCTGGTACCTTGAGAAATAACTTTGGGCATTTTCGGACGGTGTCTTTCTAGGATCTAACGGAATAAGTTCCGTTTTTCCATCTGCATCATAGTAATTTACGACCTCAATTTCCTTCATGCCTTTTGCAACTAAATATAGATTAGCTGTCAATAGTTCTCCATATAATTGAAATCGATCCGCATTTTTTGCATCATTTAAGGTATCCCTAAGTTTATCTATCTTCGTTTCATTTTTTGAAATCTCATTTTTAATAAAACGTTCTAAATCATGTGCTTGCTGCTTCACTCTGTCTCGTTCGGCTTTGCCAAAATAAAAATGATCCAACATGATACTTAAAGTTGGGAATGTCTTTATTTCACCATTCAAAAAGGAAATGGGAAAAAGATAAAAGCTTTCTTTTTCTTTTCCAGTTATGATAGTCGGCTCATAATGATGTTTTTTTAGAATAGACATTACATCGATAAAAGCAGCCGGCAGAGTCAATCTGTTTGCTATTTTTGCCCTATGTATGATTTCAGAACTAAGAAGTGGTGAGATTCCTGAAAAGTGTTGGACAAGCTGTTTATCCAATCTTCCGTTATTAAAATCAATTACACGTTGAATATCCGCTTCGGAAGATTCCAAAGGATTCTGCTTATTTTGTTCAGGCGGCAGTTTATATTCCGCTCCCGGCAGAACAACCCGGTAACTGTTTACGCTTGAGGAGACATGCTTGATGCTATCAAGAATCATATTTCGTTCTTTATCAACAAGAATAATATTGCTATGTCTTCCCATTATTTCCACATATAACTTTTTATAAGAAATATCACCGATTTCATTTCTTCCCTTTATTTCGAAAACAATGATCCGATCTAAACCAATTTGTTCAATCTTCTCAATGTTATAGCCTTCGAGATGCTTTCGTAACAGCATGCAAAACATAGGCGGCTCTGGTGGGTTATCATATTGTTCTTCTGTGATTTGAATCCGT
The DNA here is from genome assembly GCF_038008735.1 of Margalitia sp. FSL K6-0131. Taxonomy (NCBI): domain Bacteria; kingdom Bacillati; phylum Bacillota; class Bacilli; order Caryophanales; family Bacillaceae; genus Heyndrickxia; species Margalitia sp. FSL K6-0131. The sequence goes on along the minus strand of NZ_JBBOZS010000001.1, from coordinate 3,458,994 downwards.
GAATGACTCGGATGTGCGGAAAGCAATAGTTTGTAGTTTCTTCCTCCTGATCGAATAACCATGATAAGTTCGTTTTTATAAGGTTGATGAATTTTGTTGATTCTGCCCCCAAGTAATAGATCTGTAAGCTCTTTAGTCATTGCCCTTGTGAATAATCCGTCAAAAGACATTGTTAACATTCCTCTACCATTAATTTTATTAGCTTATTATATCATTTTTTTGGACGAGTCTGAATATGCTTGCTAGGAGAGGTTGTTCAAAAAGAAAAAACCAATTCCTTATTATGCTTACCGAACGCCCGACATTGCTCCAAGAGAGTCGAGCCATCAGCATTTCTAATTCTTATTGAACACGGATAAGACAACTTCTGTTCAGTTAGGGGAGAGTGTGATTTGAATGATGTTCCATGAAATGAAAGAAAAAGATGTGGAAAAGGTTTTAAACACAAATGTTAAACATGGATTAACACAAAAAGAAGTAGAAAAGAAGCGAAAACAATTTGGGTGGAATGAGCTTGACGAGGGAGAGAAGCAATCTGCCTTATTGCTTTTTTTCAGTCAGTTTAAGGATTTTATGACTCTGGTATTACTTGGTGCGACGCTTGTATCCGGTTTTTTAGGAGAGTATATTGATGCAATCGCCATTATCGCAATTGTGCTAATTAATGGGTTTTTGGGATATTTTCAAGAAAGAAAGGCAGAAAAATCATTACAAGCACTGAAGGAAATGTCGGCCCCTCAAGTTACAGTTCTTCGTGATGGGAATTGGACAAAAATCATGTCACGTGAAGTAGTAGTCGGAGATATTATGAGATTTTCATCTGGTGATCGAATAGGTGCAGATTTACGTATTTTTGAGGCTAATAATTTGGAAATTGAGGAATCTGCTTTAACGGGAGAATCGATTCCATCAGCTAAAAATACAGAAATAATTACGAAAAAAGATGTTGGTCTTGGCGATATGAACAACATGGCCTTTATGGGAACCATGGTTACTAGAGGAAACGGAATTGGTATTGTCACTGGCATCGGGATGAAAACAGCTATGGGTGAAATTGCCCATATGATTCAAAATGCAGATGTAATGGAAACCCCTTTACAAAGAAGGCTTGAGCAATTAGGAAAAATACTCATAGTTGTTGCATTGCTTCTTACTTTATTGGTGGTAGTGGTAGGAGTTGTCCACGGACATGATCTATATTCGATGTTTCTAGCTGGTGTATCTCTTGCAGTTGCGGCAATACCGGAAGGACTTCCGGCAATCGTAACCGTTGCCCTATCGCTTGGCGTTCAAAGAATGATTAGGAAAAATGCCATTGTTAGGAAGCTTCCAGCAGTTGAAACACTTGGGTGTGCATCCGTTATTTGTTCCGATAAAACCGGGACAATGACTCAAAATAAAATGACTGTGACACATATTTGGAGCGGAGGCAAATCATGGAGTGTATCAGGAACAGGATATTATCCTGAGGGTGGATTTTACTTTAAAGACAATGAAATAAAACCTCAAAATGAAAAAAGCTTATATCAACTATTAACCTTTGGATTACTTTGCAACCATGCAGAACTGAAAGCTAGGGACAAAGATTTTTACCTTGATGGTGATCCTACTGACGGAGCTCTATTAGTTTCGGCAATGAAAGCAGGTTTAACAAGGGAATCTTTGCAAGGTCAATTTACAATCGAAAAGGAATTTCCATTTGACTCCAATCGGAAAATGATGAGTGTCGTTGTTCGGGATAAAAATAATCGCAGATTTGTCATTACAAAAGGTGCACCTGATGTATTAATTGGACTTTGCGAATCTGTTCTTTGGGAAGGAAGACAGGTATTATTTCACTCAGAATACATGACACAAACGCAAAGAGTCATTGAGGAACTTGCTGGAAAAGCATTAAGAAATATAGCGATTGCCTTCAAGCCTTTAGATAATCAAATCGATATACAAAGCGAAGAAGAAGCCGAAAAAGATTTAATATTTATTGGTTTGCAAGGAATGATTGATCCGCCAAGACCAGAAGTGAAGCAGGCGATTAAAGAGTGTAAAGAAGCAGGAATTAAAACGGTTATGATTACTGGAGATCATGTAATCACTGCAAAGGCTATTGCGAAGGAGCTTGGGATTCTGCAAACTAATTCAAAGGTTTTGGATGGTCAAGCACTCAATAATATGAATGTGGATGAATTAGAAGATATAGTCGACGATGTATCCGTATTTGCGAGAGTATCTCCTGAGCATAAATTAAAAATCGTCAAGGCACTTCAAAATCGCGGACATATTGTTGCCATGACAGGTGATGGTGTGAATGATGCCCCTGCCATTAAGTCAGCTGATATTGGTATTTCCATGGGTATTACCGGAACGGATGTAGCGAAAGAATCATCTTCCCTAATCCTTTTAGATGACAATTTTGCCACTATAAAAGCGGCTATCAAGGAAGGACGGAATATTTATGAAAATATTCGCAAATTTATCCGTTACTTGCTTGCTTCAAATGTCGGTGAAATTTTAGTTATGTTATTTGCGATGATTCTTTACTTACCATTACCATTGGTGCCAATTCAAATTTTATGGGTGAACTTAGTTACGGATGGACTGCCTGCAATGGCCCTTGGACTTGATCAACCTGAAGATAATGTGATGAAACGAAAACCTCGTCATCCAAAAGAGGGTGTATTTGCAAGAGGATTAGGATGGAAGGTAGTTTCAAGGGGATTTTTAATCGGGATTGCAACGATCATTGCGTTTATAACAGTATACAGGCAGCATTTGGATAACTTGGCATATGCGCAAACCATTGCCTTTGCAACCCTTGTATTAGCTCAGCTTATTCATGTATTTGACTGTAGAAGTGAGCGCTCCATTTTTTCCAGGAATCCATTTGGCAATTTGTATCTAGTAGGAGCAGTTCTTTCTTCCGTAATCTTAATGCTAGGGGTTATTTATATACCATCATTGCAGCCGGTATTTCACACTGTCCCAATCATCCCAAGGGATTGGTTGTTGATTTTAGGAATGAGCTCCATTCCAACATTTATGTTAGCAGGATCACTTTTCGTGAGAAAAAAGGAATAATGTATGTTATACTAAGAAGAGTAATAGGATTATCCTGTTACTTCTTTTTTTGTACAAAATGAATTAGTTTTCTCCTTAGTCGGAATGGGAAGTGATATAATAATGGTACTAAGCATGACCGGGTTTGGCAGAAGTAAAAAACAACGGCAGGGTTTCGAAGCTATTGTTGAAATCAAAACAGTAAATCATCGTTTTTCCGAAATTAACGTACGAGTCCCGAGAACTCTACTGAAAATAGAGGAAAAAGTTAAAAAGACAATAAATGAATATATCCATAGAGGACGTATTGAAGTTTTTATCCTGCTTTCTGGGAATGGGGGAACGACGCGCAAGTTACATATTGACTGGAACTTGCTAGATGATTATTATCAATTTATTAGTCAATTAAAAAATAAGTATGATTTACATTCGCAGGTAGATTTGAAAGACCTTTTAACACAACATGATATTGTATCAATAGAAGAGCTAGAAGAAGAAAATAAAGACTTGGAAGAACTTGTCTTACTTGCGGTAAAAGAAGCAATACATAATGTGGTGCAAATGCGGACTGTGGAAGGAGAACAGCTTCATAAGGATATTGTGCATCAGCTAGGGCTTTTTCAAAAATGTCTTGAATTGCTTACCGAATATGCTCCGGCAGTCGTTGAGCAGTATAAAATGCGGATAGAAAAGAAAATCAAAGACTATACAGCTGGACATTTTGATGAATCCAGAGTATTGACGGAAATTGCTATATTTGTTGATAAAGCGGATATAAACGAAGAAATAACAAGACTTGAAAGTCACCTGCTCCAATTTAAAAATAGTCTTTTATTGGATGGTCCGGTGGGAAGAAAATTAGATTTTATGATTCAAGAAATGAACCGAGAAGTTAACACAATAGGTTCCAAAGCCAATGATTCCAAAATTTCGTCTCTAATTGTAGAGATGAAAACGATATTAGAAAAGATGCGGGAACAGGTTCAAAATATTGAGTGATTATTTCCTTGATGAAAAGGTCAAAATAGATTATTGGTAGTTGGGGGATTGTTATGTCTATTAAGCTTATTAATATCGGGTTTGGCAATATAGTATCAGCTAATCGAATGATATCCATTGTAAGTCCGGAATCAGCACCAATCAAACGCCTGGTTCAAGACGCTAGAGACAGAGGAAATTTAATTGATGCAACTTATGGAAGAAGGACCAGAGCTGTAATTATCATGGACAGCGATCATGTTATATTGTCTGCTGTACAGCCTGAAACGGTAGCACATCGGTTAAGTAATAAGGATGACAATGGAGAAGAAGGGTAGGATTTTTTTTGATGAAGGAAAAAGGCTTATTAATTGTTCTTTCTGGTCCATCTGGGGTTGGAAAGGGAACTGTCAGAAAAGCGATATTTTCTGGTGATACCCAATTTGAATATTCTATATCTATGACTACGCGAAAGCCTCGCGAAGGAGAAGTGGATGGAGTAGATTATTTTTTTAAAACTAGGGAAGAATTCGAGGCACTAATCGCTCAAGATAAGCTTTTGGAGTATGCAGAGTATGTAGGGAATTATTATGGAACTCCTGTAGATTATGTAAAAGAAACATTAGAAGCTGGGAAGGATGTTTTCTTAGAAATTGAGGTGCAAGGTGCCAAACAAGTAAGAGATAAATTTCCTGAAGGATTATTTATTTTTCTTGCCCCGCCAAGCCTTAATGAGTTACAATCAAGGATTGTAACGAGAGGTACAGAAACAGATGAGTTAATTCAAAACAGAATGAAAGAAGCAAGAAAAGAAATTGAGCTTATGAGCCTTTATGATTATGTGGTTGAAAATGATCAAGTAGAGGCAGCCTGTGATCGAATTAAAGCAATCGTGCAAGCGGAGCATTGTAGAACAACCCGTGTAGCGCCAAGATATCAAAAAATGTTGGAGGTTGAGTAATATGTTATATCCATCTATTGACAAACTGCTTAAAATTATCGACTCAAAATATTCATTAGTAACTGTTGCTGCCAAACGAGCACGTAATCTTCAAGATGATGGCGGCGGTTTACTAAATAATTTTGTTTCTCAAAAATATGTCGGTAAAGCGTTAGAAGAAATTTATGCAAAAAAATTAGTCATTAAAACAGATGACGAAAACGTTCAAGGATAAGCCGGGAACAACCTATGAAAAAATAGGTTGTTTTTTCTTTTAACCTGACTTTAAATACTTCATAATAATAAGAAAAGCGTAAGCGCCTTGTCCATCGACGTACAAACTGTACGGCTTCGACGCAAGATTTAGGAAACACAGGGAGGTAGTTCAGGAGCTGATGTTGACTTAACGTAGGGAGAAGACCGGAAGTTTGCTAGTCGATAGGCGCTGTAGCTGTACAGATTAAATGAAATTATTGGAGGTTAACATGCTGAATAAGAATATATTATTATGTGTCACTGGTGGTATTGCTGTTTATAAGGCTGCGGCATTAACAAGTAAACTGGTTCAAGCTGGTGCAAAGGTAAAAGTAATTATGTCTAAATCAGCTTGTCAGTTTGTCACACCTTTAACATTCCAAGCACTCTCAAGAAACGATGTTTACACCGATACATTTGACGAAAAACATCCTGAAGTGATCGCTCATATTGATTTGGCTGATTGGGCAGATCTTGTCTTAGTCGCACCCGCAACTGCAAATGTAATTGGAAAATTAGCAAATGGCATCGCAGACGACATGATCACCACGACTTTATTAGCGACAACTGCTCCAGTTTGGATAGCACCTGCTATGAATGTACATATGTATAATCACCCTGCCGTAATCAAAAATATTGAGACTCTTGCAGGTTTCGGATACCAGTTCGTGGAACCAAATGAGGGCTATCTGGCATGTGGTTATGTTGGAAAAGGCAGATTAGAGGAGCCAGAGAAAATTGTTTCGCTTGTAACTAATTACTTTCAAACACAAACAAATATTTTATCAGGACAAACGATTCTCATTACTGCTGGACCAACAAAGGAAATGATAGATCCCGTGCGATATTTGACGAATCGCTCATCTGGTAAGATGGGATATGCTCTTGCGGAAGAAGCAGTAAAAATGGGGGCAAAGGTGATTTTAGTTTCAAGTGTTGATTCCTTGACCACACCAAAGGATGTACAGTTTGTAAAAATCACCAGTGCAGAGGATATGTATCAAGCGGTTATGGATAATTACCAAAAGGCGTCTATTATTATCAAGAGTGCAGCTGTTGCTGATTACCGTCCAAAGGAAATTTCGAATCAAAAGTTAAAGAAAAAAGATGGAAATTTAATCATTGAATTTGAAAGAACGAAAGATATTTTATTAGAACTTGGGAAAAAAGAGGACAAGCCGTTTTTAGTAGGTTTTGCCGCAGAAACGGAAAAAATCGATGAATACGCCTGGAGCAAGTTAGAACGAAAGAATGCGGACATGATTGTAGCTAATGATGTAACCAAAGCAGGTGCAGGGTTTGAGGGTGACACAAACATAGTCACTCTGTATAAAAAGAACCATGAAAAGAAAGAGCTTCCGCTGCTTAGCAAAAATCAAACTGCAAAAGAAATATTATTAGAGATATACAGGGATTTGAAAGAAGGAGTTAAGAATGCAAATAGCTAGCGTAATTGTTGATGTTCCAACAATGCGTACGGATAAAACTTATGATTATCTCATTCCCGAAGAGTGGAAGGATAGGATTTATGCTGGTACAAGAGTTTCTGTCCCGTTTGGCCCGCGTTCGATTCAAGGATTTGTTTTAGATATTCGGGATCATTCCGATATAAATAAATTAAAAGAAATCATTGAACCGCTGGATCTTACTCCTGTATTAAATAAGGAATTATTGCAGTTAGGACATTGGTTAACAGAGAGCACATTATGCTTGAAGGTTTCCGCGTATCAAGCAATGCTCCCATCAGCGATGAAAGCAAAATATAAAAAAATACTTCATCTTGTCTCAAACACGCATGATCCAAATCTGCAAAAAATATTTGGACAAAAAGACGAAATAATGTGGGAAGAAGCGGAAGAAAGAAAAGCACTGCCGTTTTTGCAAAAGGAAGTAAAGAAGGGCAATGTTGAAGTTCGTTATGTTGTAAAGAGCAAAGGAAATAAAAAAATGATTCGCATCTTTCATCTCCTGCTATCAAGAGAGGAGTTAGAAAATATTCTTTTAAGTTACCCAAATAATGCCATTAAACAAAAAAGTATATTAGAGTGTTTCATAAAGATTGGCAAAGACAAATTAACGATAAATGAAATAACGGAGGCAACAGGTGCGACTCTTGCTTCTGTTCGTCCTTTAGTCCAAAAAGGTTACTTAATGGAAAAACAAGAAGAAGTTTATCGGGATCCGTATGAAAATAGAGTATTTAAACGAACAGAAGCTCTGAAGCTAACGGAAGAACAACAAAAAGCTATTGATCCGATTATGCATACTATTGAAGAAAAAAAGCATGAAACGTTTCTTTTATATGGAGTTACGGGCAGCGGAAAAACGGAAGTATACTTGCAATCCATTCAAAGAGTGTTAGACAACGGAAAAGAGGCGATTGTTCTGGTGCCTGAAATCTCCTTAACCCCACAAATGGTTCACCGTTTTAAAGGTCGGTTTGGGGATGACGTAGCGGTTCTTCACAGTGGATTATCCGTTGGTGAACATTACGACGAATGGAGAAAAATCCAAAGGAAAGAAGTAAAAGTCGTTGTCGGAGCGAGATCGGCTATTTTTGCTCCATTTGAAAACCTAGGAATTATCATCATTGATGAAGAACATGAAACAAGCTACAAACAGGAAGAGAATCCGCGTTACCACGCAAGAGATGTAGCTATTTTTCGCGGGAATTATCATAAATGTCCAGTCATTCTCGGAAGTGCAACTCCTTCTCTAGAATCCTTTGCAAGAGCACAAAAAGGTGTATACACACTTCTTACAATGAATAGAAGGATGAATAATAAGGAATTGCCTAATGTTTCAATAGTTGACATGAGAGAAGAACTGCGCGAGGGGAATCGCTCCATTTTCTCTCGGGAATTATTTTCTAAGCTGCAAGATCGTCTCGAGAAAAAACAACAAACTGTTCTATTTTTAAATAAGCGCGGGTATTCTTCTTTCGTCATGTGCAGGGATTGCGGCTTTGTAATCCAGTGTCCGCATTGCGACATTTCATTAACATATCATCGCCATTCAAACCAAATGAAATGTCATTATTGTGGTTATGAGGATTTGGTGCCAACAACATGCCCTGAATGCAATAGCGAGCATATCCGCTATTTTGGAACTGGAACTCAAAAAGTAGAAGAAGAAATCGGCAAACTGCTGCCTGAAGCTAGAGTGATCCGCATGGATGTAGATACGACAAGCAGGAAAGGTGCTCATGAGAAATTACTGCAGCAATTTCAAGAAGGAAAAGCAGATATATTATTAGGGACACAAATGATTGCGAAGGGGTTAGATTTTCCGAATATCACCCTAGTAGGTGTATTAAGTGCAGATACAATGCTGCATTTACCTGATTTCCGATCATCTGAAAAAACATTCCAGCTGTTAACTCAAGTAAGTGGTAGAGCGGGAAGGCATGAACTTGAAGGTGAAGTAGTTATACAAACATATACACCGGAACATTACAGTATTGAACTTGCGGGCACCCAAGACTATAACCGCTTTTATAAACAAGAAATGATCATGCGTAAAATCGGATCATATCCGCCATTCTATTATTTAGCATTGATAACAGTAAGCCACGAAGAGTTAATGAAAGTTGTATCTACAACGGAAAAAATAACGAAATTCATTCGCTCGAAAATATCGGAGGATTCCGTGATTCTAGGTCCTGTAACATCTCCTATCCCTAGAATAAATAATAGATATCGTTATCAATGTCTGATAAAATACAAGCGGGAACCAGACTTAGCCAAAAATCTGCGTTTGGTACTCGAGCATTTCGGAACGTCAAAGCAATCAGAAGGACTAACAATCTCGATTGATGTCAATCCTTATATGATGATGTAAAAAGTATAGATAATTTTTGAAAAGAGGAAACATCTAATGGCAATACTCCAAATTGTAAAGCATCCTGCAGAAATTCTTGAAAAGGAATGCAAATCGGTTACACAATTTGACCGTAAATTGAAAACTTTAGTGAAAAATATGTACGAAACGATGCTGGAAGCTGACGGCGTTGGGTTAGCTGCCCCGCAAATCGGTATTGATCTGCAAATCGCTGTTGTTGATGTTGGCGATGAATTAGGTAGAATTGATTTGATTAATCCTGTCATTTTAGAAACAAGCGGTGAACAAACAGATGTAGAAGGTTGTTTAAGCTTCCCTGGTTTATTTGGTACCGTTTCACGACCGTTTTATGTAAAAGTCCAAGCTCAGGATGTAAAGGGCAGGACATTTGTTATAGAAGCAGAAGAGTTTCTTGCACGAGCAATTCAGCATGAAATAGATCATTTACATGGAATTCTGTTTACATCTAAGGTTTTAAAATATGTAAGTGAGGAAGAGCTAGAGGAGATGGAAAACGAATGACAAAAATTATTTTTATGGGAACTCCTGATTTTTCGGTTCCTGTTCTCGATAGATTAGTAAGTGATGGATACGATGTTACAGCTGTTGTGACTCAGCCTGATCGTCCTGTTGGCAGAAAGCGTGTTTTAACACCACCACCGGTAAAAGTTGCTGCGCTAAAACATAATATTCCTGTCTACCAACCGGAAAAAATAAAAGACCCTGAAGAGCTTGAAAAAATACTAGCCTTAAAGCCTGATTTAATAGTCACCGCGGCATTTGGTCAAATTCTGCCTAAAAAGTTACTGGACGCACCGGAATTTGGTTGTATCAATGTCCATGCATCGCTATTACCTGAGCTCCGTGGTGGTGCCCCGATTCATTATGCGATTTTACAAGGAAAAGAGAAAACGGGAATAACCATTATGTATATGGTGGAAAAATTAGATGCCGGGGATATTATCAGCCAAGTAGAAGTTCCAATTACCGACAATGATAATGTAGGCAGTTTACATGAAAAGTTAAGTAAAGCTGGTGCAGTATTATTATCTGAAACTTTGCCTAGACTCTTAAAAAGAGAAATTCACCCTATTAAACAGGATGAGGCATTGGCAACATTTGCTTCTAATATAAAAAGGGAACAAGAGAAAATTGATTGGTCTCGTAATGGTGAAGAAATATACAATCATATTCGTGGACTTCATCCTTGGCCAGTAGCATACACTTTGTTAGATGGTGAAGTACTGAAGATTTGGTGGGGTGAAAAGGTTTCGATGAAAGAAACATGTCATCCTGGAACCATTGTTGATATTCTTAAAGATGGTATAGTCGTCAGTACAGGAAATAGTACGGCCATCAAAATAACAGAGCTTCAGCCATCCGGAAAAAAGAAAATGCCGGCTGTTCAATTTCTAAATGGAGTAGACAAGGATACCTTAGAAGGTAAAATTTTAGGAGATTAATATGCCAAAAAAAAATGTAAGAGAAGCTGCACTTGATATACTTGAGGCTATAGAAAAACATCAATCCTACAGCAATTTATTATTAAACCAAGTAATTGAAAAAAATCATATTACTGGCCCGGACGTACGTCTGCTTACGGAATTAACCTATGGCACCTTGCAAAGGAAATTAACATTAGATTATTATTTAAAGCCATTTTTGCAAAAAAAGGTAGAGAATTGGGTGTTAAATCTTCTAAGATTGTCACTTTATCAAATGCTGTATTTAGATAAAATTCCTGATCGTGCGATCCTTTTTGAAGCGGTTGAAATTGCAAAAAGACGTAGTCATCGAGGAATTTCAGGAATGGTTAACGGAGTTTTAAGGGCTATTCAGCGAAAAGGGGTACCGTCCTTAGATAATATTAAGGATCCTGTTGAAAGACTTTCCATCGAAACCAGTCACCCTAAGTGGCTAGTTCAAAGGTGGACAGAACAATTCGGATTTGATAAAACGAAAAAAATGTGCGAAACAAATCTTATAGCACCATTACAAACTGCAAGGGTAAATTTAACAAGAAGCTCCCGAGAGGAAGTAATCACTCTACTAGAAAATGAAGGTTTCATCGTACAAGAAAGCCCAATATTAAGTGAAGCTATCCAATCTTTAAAAGGAAATCTAGTCCATTCTGATTGTTATAAAAAAGGACTCATTACCATTCAGGACGAAAGCTCTATGATCGTTGCCAATGTAATGGAAATCGAACCCAATCAGTTAATACTTGATTGTTGTGCAGCTCCTGGCGGAAAAACCACGCATATAGCTGAAAAATTAAATGGAACAGGTAAAGTCATTGCACATGACCTACATGAGCATAAGGTCAAGCTAATAAAGGAGAATGCCGAACGACTAGGTTTACATAATATTGAGACAATTGCCATGGATAGTCGGAAAATTGGTGAGCATTATCCAAAAAACAGTTTTGACCGTGTACTTGTCGATGCACCTTGTTCTGGATTAGGTGTTTTAAGAAGAAAACCCGATATAAAGTATGTAAAGTCATTACAAGATATTGAGGCATTACAAACCATTCAGCATTCAATTTTAGCGGAAGCAGCAGAAATGGTTAAGTCGGGAGGAATCCTTACTTATAGTACTTGTACGGTGGATAAAGAAGAAAACGAAGGTACTGTACAATATTTTCTAGACCGTTTCCCTGATTTTGAAGCATATTCAATTAAAGTCCCTTCCACTATTGAACCTTTTGTTCAACATTACCGCTTGCAAATCTTTCCACAAGATTTTGGAAGTGACGGATTCTTTATTGCATGCTTTAAAAAGAAATAATTTTTGTCGATATACAGCACTTTAGTAGGATATTTCATAAAGTATAGCAGGAAAAATAACTACTTAAGTCGTAAAAGTAAAGCAAGTATTCTGGGAATATAAGCGAGTGTCCCTTGAAATGAGCAATAATGAAGGAACGGGGTGACTGGATTATGGGATATGTAGTAAAAACAGATACAGGGAAGGTTCGTCTAAATAATGAGGATAATGGTGAGATTTTAACGAATAAGTCTGGAATCTATCTTGCTATAGTTGCGGATGGGATGGGTGGTCACAATGCCGGAGACATTGCCAGTGAAATGGCGGTTAATGTTTTAAAAGAGTACTGGGAGAAGTCATTTCCAGTGGGTGGAATCGACGCGGCTATTGCAGAAAAATGGTTACGGGATACAATAGCAGATGTGAATATTAAATTATATGAGCATTCAAGGACAGATAGTAATTTGGATGGGATGGGTACAACTCTCGTTGCGGCTGTTTGCACTAATGATTTTATTACGATAGCGAATATTGGGGATAGCCGCGGTTATCTTTTGAATGAAAATGGTTTTCAGCAATTGACAGAAGACCATACACTTGTAAATGCTTTGGTAAAAACCGGCCAGATATCAAAGGAAGATGCTCAGCATCATCCAAGGAAAAATTTGATACTAAAGGCCTTAGGGACCGAGGAAATAGTTGAGGTCGACATAAAAACAATCCTTGTGGATAATGGTGATTGTTTGTTGCTATGTTCCGATGGATTATATGATAAATTAACAGATACGGAAATAAAAGAAATGATATGTAAGGATGGCCTGACCATGGAAGAGAAAGCACAAACTATGATTGATTTAGCAAACGAAAACGGTGGTGAGGATAATATTACAATCGTTCTCCTTGATTTCCCCTTACCCGATGAAAGCGGGTGTAATAAATGTTAATCGGTAAACGAATTAACGACCGCTATAAAATCATGGATATGATTGGCGGCGGAGGTATGGCGAATGTTTATTTAGCACACGACATGATACTTGACCGTGACGTTGCAATAAAAATATTACGTTTAGATTTTGCAAATGAACAGGAATTTATACATCGTTTTCAAAGAGAGGCACAATCTGCTACAAGTTTGGCTCATCCAAATATTGTTAATATATATGATATTGGAGAAGAAGACGATATTTATTATATTGTTATGGAATTTGTTGATGGCATGACATTAAAGCAATACATACAGCAATATTATCCAATATCAGTAGATAAGGCATTAGATATTATGCAACAGTTAACATCCGCAATATCACATGCACACCAGCATCATATTATTCATCGTGATATTAAACCGCAAAATATCTTGATTGACCATAGTGGAGTTGTAAAGATTACAGACTTTGGCATAGCGATGGCGCTATCTGCAACTGCCATAACCCAAACAAATTCTGTTCTAGGTTCCGTACATTATTTATCTCCTGAACAAGCAAGAGGAGGTATGGCAACTAGAAAGTCTGATATCTATTCCCTTGGAATTGTAATGTTCGAACTCTTAACAGGTAGATTACCATTTTCAGGTGAATCTGCCGTTTCCATTGCATTAAAACATTTGCAATCAGAAACACCTTCTCCGCGCAGGTGGAATTCAGCCATTCCGCAAAGTGTCGAAAATATTATTCTAAAGGCTACTGCAAAGGATCCGTTTCATCGCTACAAAAATGTAGAGGAAATGGAAGAAGATATTCGAACTGCTTTAAATCCGGAACGAATAAACGAACCTAAATTCACTATCCCTGAAGACGATGATGCAACGAAAGTGATTCCAGTAATTACCGACTTAAATTCTGTTTCTAATCGGACAGAAGAAAAAACAGTGATTCTTGGGAAGAATAATGAAAATCAACTTAGTGATGACGAAAATGATTCATCTAATAGTAAGAAAAAAGGAAAGAATAAAAAGCAAAAAAAGAAAAGAAAAAAATGGCCTTGGATTATCGGTTCTATTGTTGTTTTACTGCTTATATTTGCCGGCTTGGTTTTTGCCTATTTACCGGGTATTCTTGGACCTAAAGAAATAAATGTCCCGGATGTTTCAAACAAATCGATTGAAGATGCAATTTCGATTTTAAAAGATAAGGGCTTTGAGATTGGAAAAACGCTAAAATCTTCAAGTGAAGATATTGCTGAGGATCATATTATTAAAACAGATCCAAAGTCGGGAGAGTCTGTAAAGGAAGGTACGACGATAAATCTTTACATTAGTACTGGTAAAGAAAAATACACTATATCAGATTATAAAGGGCAACAATATGATACTGTTTACCAATTATTGGATGCTCAAGGCTTTAAAAATATTATTAAAAATGAAGTATACGATGATAGTGCAGTAGGAACCATTATTGACCAAGACCAATCTCCTGATTCAGAAGTAATCCCTGGGGATACTGTTATTACTTTTACTGTTAGCAAAGGTCAGGAAAAAATCACTTTGAAGGATTTAACCGATTATAACGAAAAAAGCTTAAAGGATTATGCGGATGAAACAGGTTTAATTATCGATATGTCAAAACGGGACTATTCCGATACTGCTCCTGAAGGTACAGTTATAAGTCAGTCTCCTGACGCTGGAACAGAGCTGGTAAAAGGGGATAAAGTCAAAGTTGTTATTTCAAAAGGACCAAAAGCGATACCTCCGAAAACAGTAGAAAAAGAAATTGACATCCCATATGATCCGTCAGAGGATGGCAAGCCTCAGAAGGTGCAAATTTATATAGATGATGCAGATCATACTATGTTACAACCCGTTGAAACCATTAATATTACAGAAGACACTAAAAAGCGGCTTGAATTTAAGATAGAAAAGGGTAAACAAGCTACTTACAGAATAATGGGTGATAAAGGGGTAATCTTGGAGGATGTGGTTCCATATCCTGGAGACTGAAGTAGTTCACATGTTGTATTTTACCCGCCACAGGGAGGAGAGAGGGAAATCCACTAGCCGATAGACCTTGTAACTAGATGTAAATAAGATAGGAGTGATGCAATGCCAAAGGGAAAAATCATAAAAGCATTAAGTGGATTTTATTATGTCCTTAACGATGGAAATTTGATTCAATGTCGCGGCAGAGGAGTTTTTCGGAAAAATAAAATAACCCCTTTAGTTGGTGACTATGTAGAATATCAAGCGGAAAATGACCGCGAAGGATATATAATGGAAATATTACCAAGAGAAAATGAGCTGATACGTCCGCCAATATCCAATGTGGATCAAGCAATTTTATTGTTTTCCGCTAAAGAGCCGGATTTCAGTACAGCCTTATTAGACCGCTTTTTAGTGTTGGTGGAGGCAAATGAAATAACACCTATTATTTGTGTTACTAAAATGGATCTTTTGCAGAATAATGAAATAGAATTAATCGAATCTTATGCAAGCGACTATAGGTCTATTGGATACGAAGTTTTTCTCACTTCTTCGAAAAGGAATGAAGGGGTAGATATAATCCTTGAAAAATTAAAAGGCAAAACAAGTGTTTTTGCCGGTCAATCAGGTGTTGGAAAATCCTCCCTGTTAAATGCTCTTAATCCAAATTTGTCCATAAAAACGGATGATATATCTACACATCTAGGGCGTGGGAGACATACAACGAGGCATGTTGAATTAATAGAAATTGCGAATGGGAAAGGTCTTGTCGCGGATACTCCAGGATTTAGCTCCCTTGATTTTGATGAACTTGAGGCCGAGTATTTGGGCAATTGTTTCCCTGAAATGGAAAGTCGCAAGTCTGAGTGTAAATTTCGCGGGTGTCTCCATCTTAATGAGCCTAAATGTGCGATAAAAGCTGCGGTAGAGGAGAAGGAAATACCGGAATATCGTTATCAGCATTATTTGCAATTTTTACAAGAAATTAAAGACAGAAAGCCGAGGTATTAAAATGTTTAAAATTGCACCATCTATATTATCCGCTGACTTTTCAAAATTAGCTGAAGAAATTATCGATGTTGAAAACGGTGGTGCGGATTACATTCATATTGATGTAATGGATGGACATTTCGTTCCAAATATTACGATAGGACCTATCGTTGTGGAAGCAATTCGTCCAATTACAAAACTTCCATTGGATGTTCATTTAATGATACAGAATCCGGATCAATATATTGAAGCATTTGCGAAAGCTGGTGCTGACTATATATCTGTTCATGTGGAAGCTTGTCCGCATCTTCATCGCACCATACAACATATCAAATCATTTGGTGTAAAAGCGGGTGTCGTTTTAAATCCGGCGACACCAGTAGAAATGATTGAGCACATTATAAATGATGTGGATTTAGTATTACTAATGACCGTGAATCCTGGATTTGGCGGACAAAGCTTTATTCCATCTGTTTTGCCTAAAATTAAAAAGGTGAAGGAATTAGCTGATAAGAATGGATTAAATATTGAAATAGAAGTCGATGGCGGTGTAAATTCAAAAACGGCTAAGCTATGTGTGGATGCGGGAGCAAATGTATTGGTTGCGGGATCTGCAATTTATAATCAAGAAAATAGAAGACAAGCTATCGAAGCAATAAAACAATTCAAATGAAAAAAGTCAGCTCTTGTGCTGGCTTTTTTCATAAAAAAATTGGGTGATGACGTAAATGGAAAAGATCATTAATATCGTAGCGGGTGGTCCTGCCTCTTATATTCCAAATTTAAGCTTATATACAGGAGAAGGAAATATTTGGGTAGGTGTAGATTATGGAGTATATCATTTAATCAAAAATGGGATTAATCCTGATTTTGCATTTGGAGATTTTGATTCTGTGTCTGATGAAGAATGGGAAAAAATTAAAGAAAAGACAGTTAAAATCATGGAGTATATTCCGGAAAAAGATGAAACGGATTTAGAACTGGCCTTACAATGGGCAATAACAAAAAAACCACAAAAAATTAATATATTTGGAGCGACAGGCGGAAGAGCTGATCATTATTTTGCGAATGCCTTTTTATTAATACGCGAGGATATTTTACATACAAATTGTGAAATTGAACTAATTGACTGCCAAAATCGGATAACAGCACATTTGCCAGGGACATATTCGCTTCAAAAGATAAATGATTTAAAATACATATCCTTTATTCCTTTAACATCTGAAATTAAGAACATCAACTTAATTGGATTTAAATATCCTCTAAAGAATAAAAATGTCAAACAAGGCACTACTCTCTGTATAAGTAATGAACTTCTTGAAGATTCCGGTACTTTTTCTTTTCATTCAGGCATATTATTGATGGTAAGAAGTAAAGACATTTAATTCAGTGCCCGATTTTTGAAGGGTATCGTACTTATTGTTTTATTATTGAATATAATAGTACCGAAAACTAGAGAATGCCTATTTTCACAGTTCCCGAGAGAACTATTTCAATGTTTAAGATATTGCCATAGATTATATAATCCACTTGGGAATGTTTCTGTGAATCATTGTTTGCTTTCAGATTGATGAGGAGGGAAATAAATGAAATTTTATACGATTAAATTGCCTAGATTTATTGGCGGCATTGTCCGAGCGATGTTAGGTACTTTTAAAAAGGGATAATATTTAAAATATATAAGCAGGTTTTTATTCGCACCCAATTGGGTGCATTTATTTTGAAGAAGATGCAGTCTTATCTACGAAAAAAACATCCATGTAAACCATGGATGTTTTTTTACATTTTTATTAAACACGTTCTACTTTTCCGGATCTTAATGCTCTGGCAGAAACCCAAACACGCTTAGGTTTACCGTCAACTAGGATACGAACTTTTTGAAGATTTGCTCCCCAAGTACGTTTATTAGCATTCATCGCATGAGAACGAGAATTACCAGAACGAGTCTTACGTCCAGTGATTACACATTTTTTTGGCATATAATTCCCCTCCTTACTACTGAAGTAAACATATCATTTGTTTCATCACTTCAATATTCGTCATTAAAGATACCTTAATAATTTATCATACAACCTGTAATAATGCAACACTTCAACGATATACTTTCAAGGGAATATTCTTGACAAATCGAAAAGCGGGGCTAGCCAAAAAAGAGATTCGACTTTAAAAAACACCTATAGTATAGTAAAATGACGATAGCTTCAACAATATTTCGTGATATTAACTAGGGGGAACGAATAATGTCCATTGAAATGAAAACGGTTTACGGTCAAATTGATATTTCAAATGATGTAATTGCAACAATTGCAGGCGGTGCGGCGGTGGATTGTTATGGCATTGTTGGTATGGCCTCAAAGAATCAAATCAAAGATGGTATTACAGACATTTTACGCAAGGACAATTTCTCTCGCGGTGTTATTGTTCGCCAGGAAAATGATGAAGTACATATTGATATGTACATAATAGTAGGATATGGAACGAAAATTTCCGAAATTGCTCATAATGTACAATCAAAGGTTAAATATATTTTGGATAAGACAATCGGCTTGTCCGTTCATTCAATTAATATTTTTGTTCAAGGAGTTCGGGTGACAAACCCGTAATAAGGGAGGATACTATTAGTGTTAATGACATCATTGGATGGGAAACGTTTTGCAGAAATGATCATAAGTGGAGCCAATAACTTATCCGCAAATGCGATTAGGGTGGATGCATTGAACGTTTTTCCGGTTCCTGACGGTGATACTGGAACAAATATGAATTTATCCATGACATCTGGCGCCAAAGAGGTGCAAAAAAATGTACAAGACCATATTGGACATGTGGCATCTGCCTTTGCGAAAGGTTTACTTATGGGGGCGCGCGGGAATTCAGGTGTAATATTGTCACAGCTATTTCGCGGTTTTGGAAAGTTCATTGAATCAAAAGAGACCATCACAAGCTTAGAATTTGCTGCTGCTCTAGAAGCTGGGGTGGACTCGGCATATAAAGCGGTAATGAAACCGGTAGAAGGGACAATATTAACGGTAGCCAAAGATGCCGCAAAACAAGCTTTACAAACAGCAAAGAAACATAACGATTTAATTTTAGTCATGGAGGAAACGGTGAAAGAGGCAAAAGCCTCTTTAAATCGTACACCGGAACTTTTGCCTGTTTTAAAGGAAGTTGGAGTTGTTGACAGCGGTGGGCAGGGTCTTGTCTGTGTGTATGAAGGATTTCTCGCAGAATTAAAAGGAGAACCTGTTAATTCAGCTCCTGAAGTACCTTCCATGACGGAATTAGTAAGTGCAGAACATCACAAAAGTGTGCAAGGATTCATGAACACGGAAGATATTAAGTTTGGATATTGTACAGAAATAATGGTGAAATTAGACAAGGAAAAACTTCGAAAACATCCATTTTCAGAAGAGCAATTCCGCAATGATTTAAGCCATTATGGAGATTCTTTATTGGTTATTTCCGATGATGAGCTTGTAAAGGTTCATGTACACTCGGAAACACCAGGAGAGGTCCTTTCCTATGGTCAAAAATACGGTAGCTTAATTAAAATTAAAATAGAGAATATGCGGGAACAGCATAGTTCCATTGTCGAAAAAACACACAACACTTTAAACACTGACCTACCTCCTGAGGAAAAGAAGGAATTCGGCATTGTGACCGTATCAATGGGAGAAGGAATAGCTGAACTATTTAAAAGCATTGGCGCCTCCACTGTAATTGAAGGCGGACAAACAATGAATCCAAGTACAGAGGATTTGTTAAAATCGATTAAAGCGGCTAATGCAAGCAAAGTGTTTATTCTTCCAAATAATAAAAACATTATTATGGCTGCAGAACAGGCAGCTGAGGTAGCAGATGAAGAAGTGATTGTCATCCCTTCTAAAACCGTGCCACAAGGTATGACTGCGTTATTAGCTTTTAATCCATCCATGTCTATGGAGGAAAATATAAAGTCGATGAATCAAGCGCTGCAGCATGTAAAGTCAGGTCAAATTACTTACGCTGTTCGTGATACCAATATAGATGGCATAACCATCAATAAAAATGATTTTATGGGAATTCTTGATGGGAAAATTGTCGAGAACAATCAAGATGTAATTTTGGCAGCAAAAGGGCTATTGCAAAAAATGCTGGATGAAGATGCCGAAATTCTTACCATTTTGTACGGGGAAGATGTTCAGAATGAGCAGCTTAACAAGCTTGTTGAATTCGTCCATGAAAATTATGGGGATATAGAAGTAGAGGTTCATAATGGAAAACAACCAATATATTCATATATCTTTGCAGTAGAGTAAGTGGTTAAATAGAGGTGTAACCTTAATATCCTTTAAACAAAAAATGCATAGAATAAAGAAGAAATAGGTCTTCCTTATATGAGGGGAGTAATGTTGATGAAGTACAAAAGTGTTTTTGATATAATAGGTCCTGTCATGATTGGACCTTCCAGTTCGCACACTGCAGGTGCAGCAAGAATAGGTAGAGTTGCTCGTACACTATTTGGCAGAGAGCCAAAATGGGCAAAAATATATTTTTATGGATCATTCGCAAAAACATATAAAGGCCATGGAACAGATGTCGCCATTATTGGCGGATTATTGGATTTTGATACATTCGATGAACGGATTATTTCAGCAATGGATATTGCGAAAGAAAGACAAATTTCGATTGAATTTATCGAATCAGAAGAAGTCCCAGATCATCCCAATACAGCTAAAATCCAAATTGGCGATGAAGAGAGCGAATTAGAGCTTGTCGGAATTTCAATTGGCGGCGGTAAAATAGAAATCACTGAATTAAATGGTTTTCAATTAAAGCTGTCCGGACACCATCCTGCCATTTTAGTTGTACACAATGATCGCTTTGGGGCAATTGCTGCTGTTGCGAACATCCTTTCTAAATATGAAATTAATATTGGTCATATGGACGTTTCAAGAAAAGAGAAAGGGAAAATGGCTTTAATGACCATTGAAGTAGATCAAAATATTGGTCAAGATATAATAGATGAAATTCAAGCGTTACCAATTGTTACACAAGTAACAAGAATTGTAGAATAAACTGCTAGTTTAATTGAAGAGAGATTATGGTAGCGTTTGCGAAAATGATTATAAGGGGGTTCTCCCATGTTTCGAAATGTAGCAGAATTAGTTGAGTTAGCTGAATCCCAAAATAAAAAAATATCCGAAATTATGATTGAACAAGAAATGGATGTTACGGGAAGAACACGTGAAGAAATATATTCTCAAATGGATAAAAGCTTACAAGTAATGGAAGAAGCAATTGAACGCGGTATTCGTGGAGTAACTTCACATTCCGGATTAACCGGCGGAGATGCTGTTTTGCTCCAAAAATATATTGAAAAAGGTAATTTCTTATCCGGTGAAACAATTCTTGATGCTGTCAGTAAAGCGGTAGCAACAAATGAAGTAAATGCCGCAATGGGAACTATCTGTGCTACCCCTACTGCTGGGTCTGCAGGGGTTGTACCGGGTACATTATTTGCTGTGAAAAACAAACTTAATCCGACTAGGGAGCAAATGGTCCATTTCTTGTTTACATCTGGTGCATTTGGTTTTGTTGTAGCAAATAATGCTTTCATCTCTGGTGCAGCAGGTGGTTGTCAAGCTGAGGTTGGTTCTGCTGCTGGAATGGCGGCTGCCGCTATAGTAGAAATGGCTGGTGGCACTCCATCGCAAAGTGCACATGCGATGGCAATCACTTTAAAAAATATGTTAGGACTAGTTTGTGATCCGGTTGCAGGGCTGGTTGAAGTACCATGTATTAAACGAAATGCCATGGGTGCTGCAAATGCAATGGTTGCAGCAGATATGGCATTGGCTGGTGTAACAAGTAGAATACCTTGTGATGAAGTAATTGATGCAATGTTTAAAATAGGGCAAAGAATGCCAACGGCGTTAAAGGAAACGGCTGAAGGAGGATTAGCGGATACACCAACTGGCCGTAGACTGGAAGCAAAAATTTTTGGGATGCCGCTTGTGTCTGATGAATAAATCATTGCAAGATTCCGTATCAATGATAAAAGGAGTAGGAGAGGATGCGGAAAGTAACTTAGCAGTAATGGGGATATTTACTGTTGGGGATTTACTTGAGCACTTCCCTTATCGATATGACGACTATCGTTTAAGAGATTTACAAGAAGTAAAACACGAGGAAAGAATAACGGTAGAGGGGAAGGTTCATAGTGAGCCTTCTCTTGTCTTTTATAATCGAAAACGTTCCAGATTAACTGTTCATTTATTAGTAGGAAGATATTTAATCAAGGTTATCTTTTTTAATCAGCCCTATTTAAAAAAGAAAATAAATATTCAAGATACAATTACCGTTACAGGAAAATGGGATCAGCATCGCCAAACAATTACGGCCGGGGAAATGAAAATTGGTCCATATCAAATGACAACAGAATTTGAACCTGTATATTCTATCAGAGGAAAATTGTCTGTAAAACAATTGAGAAAATTCATCAAACAAGCCTATCAAGATTATAGCAATGAAATAAAAGAAAATATTCCTGCATTTCTGAGAGAGAAATATAAACTTCTAGATAGGAAAGAAGCTATCTTTTCTTTACATTTCCCTAAATCACAGGCAGATGTGAAACAGGCAAGGAGAAGAATAGTCTATGAGGAATTTTTATTTTTCCAACTAAAAATGCAGGCGTTGCGTAAGTTTGAAAGAGAAAATTCCGGTGGAGTTTCTCACCAATATGATTTAACAAAGCTAAAAGAATTTATTTCTTCTTTGCCATTTCCGTTAACAAATGCACAAAAAAGGGTTGTAAATGAAATTTGTGCAGATCTGAAATCGCCTATTAGGATGAATCGGCTCTTGCAAGGTGATGTAGGTTCAGGGAAAACGGCAGTGGCTGCTATAGCTCTGTATGCGAGTGTTACCGCCGGATACCAAGGGGCTTTAATGGTGCCTACAGAAATATTAGCCGAACAGCATGCTGATTCCTTATTTCAATTACTAGAGCCGATGGGGGTAAGACTTGCATTATTAACAAGCTCCGTAAAAGGAAAGAAAAGAAATGAGCTGTTGGAAAGATTAAAAGATGGGGAAATCGATATCTTAATAGGAACACATGCATTGATTCAGCAGGATGTTTTCTTTCACAAACTCGGTCTAGTTATTACTGACGAACAACATCGCTTTGGTGTGGAACAAAGAAGAATATTAAGAGAAAAAGGGGAAACACCTGATGTTCTTTTCATGACAGCAACGCCTATACCGCGAACTTTGGCAATTACGGCGTTTGGTGAAATGGATGTTTCGACCATCGATGAGATGCCCGCAGGCAGGAAAACGATTGAAACGTATTGGGTAAAGCATGAAGTTTTAGAACGGGTACTAGGATTTGTTGAAAAGGAATTATCACAAGGCAGACAAGCATATATTATTTGCCCCCTCATTGAAGAATCCGATAAGTTAGATGTTCAAAATGCGATTGATGTATATGATATGCTTTCCAACTACTACAGTAATAAATATCGAGTTGGCCTTATGCATGGGAGGCTCCCTGCACAGGAAAAAGATGAGGTAATGAATTTATTTAGCAAGAATGAGGTTCAAATTCTTGTTTCTACAACGGTAGTAGAGGTTGGCGTAAACGTTCCGAATGCAACTATAATGGTCATTTATGATGCCGAAAGATTCGGATTATCACAGCTTCATCAGCTGCGTGGTCGTGTAGGGAGAGGAAGTGCACAATCATTTTGCGTTTTATTAGCAGATCCAAAGACAGAGGTAGGAAAAGAAAGAATGAAAATCATGACGGAAACGAATGATGGTTTTGTATTAAGTGAAAAGGATTTGGAGCTAAGAGGACCAGGTGATTTCTTTGGGAAGAAGCAAAGCGGCTTACCGGAGTTTAAAGTGGCAGATATGGTTCATGATTATCGAACATTAGAAACTGCTAGAAAAGATGCTATGGAATTAATTCATTTGGATGATTTCTGGACTAATCCAGAATATCTAAGCCTAAAGGCATTTTTAGAACACGCAGGAATAATGGATGGGGAAAAACTAGATTAGCAGGGAGAAAGATTAGGTGAATCTTGCATTCTTCTCCCCCTTTTTATATACTACTATTAGTACCAAGTCCTAATATCGTGTGGTGTTAAAAATGAGAATGGTGAAAAAAGATAGACAAAAACAATTATTAAAAACAATAAAAGAAAACCCATTCATTACAGATGAAGAGCTTTCAGAAAAATTCAGCGTTAGTGTACAAACCATTCGTCTTGATCGTTTAGAATTATCGATTCCGGAGCTTCGGGAAAGAATAAAAAATGTAGCGGAAAAACAATTTGGCGATGAAGTAAAGGCTCTGCCGATTGATGAAGTAATAGGAGAAATCATTGATATTGAATTGGATAGAAGTGCGATTTCAATATTTGATGTTCGGAAGGAACATGTCTTTAAACGGAATTCAATTGCACGGGGACACCATCTATTCGCCCAGGCTAATTCTTTAGCGGTCGCAGTGATTAATGATGAATTAGCCTTAACTAGCAAAGCGAACATTCATTTTACCCATTCTGTCAAAGAGGGGGAGAGAGTCATAGCGAAGGCAAAGGTTCGCGAACCTAAAGTCGGCGATAGAACTATTGTTGATGTGAATAGTTATGTAGGAAATAGGCTCGTATTTACGGGTGATTTTGAAATGTATCGAAACAGTAAAAGTGATGATTCGCAGGTGAAATTGAATTAAAAAGGATGAAAATAAGATGAAAATTGCAATAGATGCTATGGGTGGAGATCATGCCCCAAAGGAAATTGTTTTGGGTGTTAATAAAGCAATCCAGGAATTTAAGGATGTTGAAATCCTTTTATATGGGGTTGAATCACAAATAAATCAATATTTACAGGCAGACCCTAGAGTACAAGTTATACATACAGATGAGGTCATAACAGGTTCAGATGAACCCGTTAAGGCAGTAAGAAGAAAAAAGAATGCATCTATGGTATTAATGGCCCAAGCAGTTGCAAATGGTGAGGCAGATGCTTGCATTTCCGCTGGGAATACCGGCGCATTAATGGCTTCCGGTCTTTTTATTGTGGGAAGAATCGAAGGGATTGAACGCCCTGCGCTTGCTCCAACCCTACCTACTATTGATGGGAAAGGTTTTGTAATGTTAGACCTTGGAGCAAATGCTGAGGCGAAACCGGAACATCTTGTCCAATATGCTATTATGGGTTCTATTTATGCAAATAAAGTACGGGGAATAAATAATCCAAGAGTTGGCCTTCTCAATATTGGAACGGAAGAAAAGAAGGGTAATGAACTAACAAAAAAAGCCTTTGAATTATTAAAAGAGGTTGATATAAATTTTGTTGGAAACATTGAATCTCGTGATTTGCTAAATGGTCCGGCAGATGTTGTGGTAACAGATG
This sequence comes from Margalitia sp. FSL K6-0131, assembly GCF_038008735.1. Classification (NCBI taxonomy): domain Bacteria; kingdom Bacillati; phylum Bacillota; class Bacilli; order Caryophanales; family Bacillaceae; genus Heyndrickxia; species Margalitia sp. FSL K6-0131. The sequence continues at coordinate 3,433,843 of NZ_JBBOZS010000001.1, read as the reverse complement.
GTTTCACAGGCAATATGGTTTTGAAATCCATTGAAGGTACTGCCTCTTCCGTCTTTTCATTATTAAAGAAGACTCTAACAAGCAGTTTCAAAAGCAAAATTGCAGCCCTTTTGGTAAAATCAGATTTGCTTGAGCTGAAAAATATGATGGATTATTCGGAGTATGGAGGAGCCGGGTTATTCGGAATCAAAGCTCCTGTCATCAAAGCACATGGTTCATCTAATGCAAATGCATTATATAATGCAGTTCGCCAAGCGCGTGAAATGGTGCAGCATGATGTTACAAAAACGATTAAAGATGCCATTAATTAAGAACTTTTTAAGGAGAATTGAAAAATGAAAAAGATTGCTTACGTATTTCCAGGTCAAGGTTCCCAAGCGGTTGGGATGGGACAATCTGTAGCTGAGGCAAATTCCAATGCAAAAAAAATATTTGAACAAGCTGACAGTCGTTTAGGTTATTCACTTTCCGATATAATTTTTAACGGCCCAATTGAAACACTTACTTTAACAACAAATGCACAGCCTGCGTTGCTAACAACAAGTATAGCTATTATGCAATGTCTTCAAGCATCTGGCATACAACCTGATTACACTGCTGGACATAGCTTAGGAGAATATACTGCATTAGTGGCTTCTGGTGCAATTAACTTCGAAGATGCGGTATATGCAGTACATAAGCGCGGAGAGTATATGGAAGAAGCAGTTCCAAATGGGGAAGGAACGATGGCTGCTGTATTAGGCTTAGATCGAGATGTATTAAAAGAGGTGACAGAGGAAGTTACGTCAAACGGAAACTCGGTGCAATTAGCGAATCTTAATTGTCCAGGGCAAATTGTTATCTCTGGTACTGTCAAAGGTGTTGAGGAAGCATCCGCACTTGCAAAGGAAAAGGGAGCGAAACGTGCACTTCCATTACAAGTGAGCGGTCCTTTTCATTCTCAACTAATGAAGCCTGCTGCTGAAAAATTTAAACAAGTTCTGCAGGAAATAAATATTGTAGATGCACAGATTCCCGTTATTGCTAATGTTACGGCTGAACCGATGACGAATTCTGAAGATATCAAAGAGAAGCTTATAGAACAATTATACTCTCCTGTTCAATGGGAAGATTCAGTAAGAAAAATGGTGGATCTTGGTGTAGATACTTTTATTGAGATTGGGCAGGGGAAAGTTTTATCTGGTCTTATTAAAAAGATTAACAAAGAAGTAAAAGTCTACTCTATTCAAGATATGGAAAGCTGTGCTCAAGTAGTGGAAGAACTAAAAGCTTAAATTATTTTGGCCAAAAAGAAGGAGGAGAATATACATGAAATTGGAAGGTAAAGTCGCATTAGTTACAGGGTCTTCACGTGGAATTGGCCGTGAAATTGCTATTGAATTTGCAAGAGAAGGGGCAGATGTTGTAGTTAATTATGCCGGCAGTGAAGCGAAAGCAAAGGAAGTAGCCGAGGAAATTCAAGCAATGGGTCGTAATGCAATCATCTATCAATGTAATGTAGCAAATAGTGACGAAGTTCAAAATATGGTGAAGGATACGACCCAACATTTCGGTAAATTGGATATACTCGTGAATAATGCGGGAATTACAAGAGATAATTTGCTAATGAGGATGAAAGATGATGAGTGGGACGATGTTATTAATACGAATTTAAAAAGTGTGTTTTTAACGACAAAGGCTGTTACACGTCAAATGATGAAACAACGTTCCGGTAAAATCATTAATGTTGCATCTATAGTTGCAATAAGCGGAAATCCGGGACAAGCAAATTATGTTGCCGCTAAAGCTGGAGTTATTGGTCTAACTAAGACTACTGCAAAAGAGCTTGCATCAAGGGGAATCACCGCAAATGCTATTGCTCCTGGCTTTATTACAACAGATATGACCGATAAGCTCCCAGAAGATTTGAAAGCGGAAATGTTAAAACAAATTCCATTGGCACGTTTAGGCCAGCCAAAAGAAGTTGCAAAAGTAGCAGTTTTTCTAGCTTCAGATGATTCTAACTATTTAACTGGTCAAACGCTCCATGTAGACGGCGGAATGGTAATGTAATATTGCCTGCAGGAAGCTGATCACAAAGTCGCAGCAACAGAACGTTACGTAAATAGCCTTTTTAGTTTGTGAAAAAAATAGAAGTTTTGTTTAATCCTGTATAAAGAGAAGGAGAAAATTGGGTAAATTAAGAGAAAAACTGTCCCTAAATACCCAATTGGTTCAACTAACCATTTTAAAAATGGAAGTTTCACTTTATTATTAGGACAAAATCCTCTATAATGTCTTGAGGGGAGGTGAACCAAATGTCAGATGTTTTAGAACGTGTTACGAAAATTATTGTAGATCGTCTTGGAGTTGAAGAGTCACAAGTGAAACCAGAAGCTTCTTTCAAGGATGATCTTGGCGCAGATTCCCTAGATGTTGTGGAACTTGTAATGGAACTTGAAGATGAGTTTGATATGGAAATTTCTGACGATGATGCTGAAAAAATTGCAACAGTTGGAGACGCTGTTAAGTACATAGAAAGTCAGCAATAATCGTTCACATTATTACAATGTCCCGTTTATTATAAACGGGGCTTTTCTGTTAGAAAAGTGGAAACGGCTTGCCCATCGACGTACGGACTGTAGGGGCTTCGACGCAAGATTTAGGAAACACGGTGAGGTAGTTCACGAACCGAAGTTGACTTATCGTAGGAAGGAGATCCGGAAGTCCGCTAGTCGATAGCGGTTGTAACTAGACAAGATAGACAAAACTTGTACCGCGAAATCAAATAGCGCATCTAAACAACTTATCAATGTTTGGGGGCGGCATTTGCTTATCGGGATACGGCAGCTTTTTTTGTGAATATCTAAAAAAATCTTGGGCACATTTTGCGCTTCAATGTTTTTTTTTATAAACTTTATATGTAATTTTTTACTTTATTTTAAGGTGGAGAACAAAATGCGTAAGACAAATAGAGAGAAAGAAAAAATTGCAGCGGCACTAATAATAGAAAAATTCAAGCAATTTCAAGAAGGAATCAATATTCATTTTTCAAATACAAAGCTATTAATACAGGCATTCACCCATTCATCCTATGTGAATGAGCACCGAAAAAAAACCCATCAAGATAATGAACGATTGGAATTTTTAGGAGATGCTGTATTAGAACTAACTGTTTCACAGTACCTATATAAGCACTATCCAACTATAAGTGAAGGAAAGTTGACGAAATTAAGGGCGGCTATTGTTTGTGAGCCTTCTCTCGTTACGTTTGCCAATGAATTAAATTTTGGCGAATATATTTTGCTCGGAAAGGGAGAAGAAATGACTGGCGGCCGTACTCGTCCAGCCCTATTAGCAGACGTTTTTGAAGCTTTTATTGGTGCTTTATATCTTGACCAAGGGCTCGAAACGGTAATTCACTTTTTGGAAAGAATCGTTTTTCCGAAAGTGAATGAGGGTGCTTTTTCTCATGTGATGGATTTTAAAAGCCAATTACAAGAATTTGTCCAAAAAGATTCAACTGGTGTACTAGAATATACTGTTCTCGATGAACGAGGTCCCGCTCACAATCGAGAATTTGTTTCTAGAGTTTCATTGAATAACATGGAGCTTGGAATCGGTGTAGGACGATCAAAGAAAGAGGCAGAGCAGCACGCTGCTCAAATTGCCCTCAGCACTTTAAATAAAAATTTGCAAAGCTGAAATTTCCGACGTTATTTATGTAAAAAAAGAATTAGCGCTTAGGGAGGGAGATCCTTTTGTTCCTCAAACGTTTAGATATAGTTGGTTTTAAATCGTTTGCTGAAAGAATTTCTGTTGATTTTGTGAAAGGTGTCACAGCAGTCGTTGGACCAAATGGAAGCGGAAAAAGTAATATTATTGATGCTGTCAGATGGGTATTGGGGGAGCAATCAGCAAAGTCCTTGCGTGGCGGGAAGATGGAGGACGTTATCTTTGCAGGGAGCGATACAAGAAAGTCCCTAAATTTCGCTGAGGTATCTCTTACTTTAGATAATGAAGATCATCAGTTACCGCTTGACTATAACGAAGTAAGTGTAACTAGAAGAGTATACCGATCAGGCGACAGTGAATTTTATATTAATAAACAAAGCTGTCGTTTAAAAGATATTGTTGATCTATTCATGGATTCGGGTCTGGGAAGAGAAGCCTTTTCCATTATCAGTCAGGGGAAGGTCGAGGAAATATTAAACAGTAAGCCAGAAGAACGCCGTACTATTTTTGAAGAAGCTGCAGGTGTACTGAAATACAAAACTCGCAAGAAAAAAGCTGAAACAAAGCTTAATGAAACACAAGAAAATTTAAATAGGGTGAATGATATCCTTCATGAGCTGGAGCACCAAGTTGAACCTTTAAAAATTCAAGCTTCCTTAGCGAGGGATTATTTAGAAAAAAAAGAAGAACTAAAGAACGTAGAAGTTGGGCTTACTGTAAAAGAAATAGAAGCTTTAAACGAAAACTGGGAACATTTAAAGAAACAGCTGGAACAGCACCAGGATCAGGAATTGGCTAGTCTATCAAAACTGCAAAAAGAAGAAGCTAAACTTGCAGAAATGCGGGATCATCTTTCTGCATTGGATGAATCGATTAGTGATTTGCAAAATGTTTTAGTTTCTGCAACAGAGGAATTGGAAAAATTAGAAGGACGTAAAGAAGTTTTAAAGGAAAGAAAGAAAAACGCAAACCATAATAAAGATCAATTACAGAGAAATATTATGGAATCTGCCGATAAATTAAAAAAATTAGAAGAACAAAAACAAATTCTAAAAGCAGAATATGATAGAAATGTCGCAGAGGCTTCCCTTTTAAAAGCAAGTTTGAAAGAAAAAAATGACCAATTGAACAAATTTAATATTAATTTGGATGAAGTGATTGAGTCATTAAAAGGCGATTATATTGAATTGTTAAATGAACAGGCTTCGGGGAAAAACGAACTAAATCTCTTAGGACAGCAATTACAGGTTCAGTCTTCCAAAAAGAATAAGTTAGATGAGGATAATAAAAAGTATATAGAACAGCGAAAAATTATTTTGGAAGAAAAGCAGAATGTAGAGAAACAGCTTAATGAGGTAGCCGAGGAATTAGATGCTCATATTCACAAATTCCGAGATAAGCAAAAAAAGCTGGAGAATCTTAAAAATCAATATGAAAAACAAGAGTCTACGCTTTATCAGGCTTATCAATATTTACAAAAAGCAAAATCCAGAAAAGAAACATTAGAAGAAATGGAAGAGGACTATACTGGCTTCTTCCAAGGTGTAAGAGAGGTCCTAAAAGCAAAGGGCACTGTTCTTGGAGGAATTGAAGGAGCAGTTGCTGAACTTATTCAAGTCCCTAAAGGCTATGAATCTGCAATGGACACAGCACTGGGAGGTGCGATGCAGCACATTGTTGTGCTAACAGAAGAGAATGGCCGTAATGCCATTCAATATTTAAAGAAAAATCGATATGGGCGCGCAACTTTTCTGCCGTTGAATGTTATTAAAGGTAAATCCATTCCTTTTGCTCAATTGGAACTAATTAGCGGTGATCCCTCCTTTGTTGGAGTAGCTGCTGAGCTTATTCAGGTGGATGCAAAATATCAATCTATCATCTCAAATCTACTTGGAAATGTTGTGATAACAAAGGATTTGCAAGGTGCAAACAGAATAGCAAAGCTCCTTCAGTATCGATATCGCTTGGTAACACTAGATGGTGATGTGGTAAATCCAGGAGGGTCGATGACAGGTGGTACACTTAAACAGTCTAGCAACTCCTTAATCTCTCGAAAAGGGGAACTGGAGGAATTAAAAGAGAAGCTTATTTCCATGGAAGAAAAAACGTCACAGCTTGAGAACCTTGTTAAAACGATAAAACAAGATGTTGCACAGGAAGAAAATTCATTAGAAGAAATGAGAAAACATGGTGAGCAACTTCGTTTTAAGGAGCAAGAATGGAAAGCAGAGCTAAGGCAAATTGAAATGGCCGAAAAAAATATGAATGAACGGTTAATGATATATGATATGGAAAAGGCGGAAAGTCTAACCACATCAGAATCTGTTACGGCAAGAATTCAGGAGCTGGAAGAACAGCTGAAAAGTGTCGCAGAAAAAATAACGGGTTTGGAAACGGAAATCGAGGAACTGACAAGGAAGAAAAATAACGATATTTCATCAAAGGATGAAGTATTAAATGAAATCAGTGACCTTAAGTCAAAGCTTGCAGTAAAGAATGAACAGCTTGTAACGAGCCGGGAAAATCTTGAAAGAATTCAAGGTGAATATGAGGAAACATTAAAGAAACATACCCAATTTACTGATGAATTAAATTGGATTGAAAATGAAATGTCCAATAATCATTCTGGTGAAGAGGAAATATCTGTTGCTGCCGAAAAGAAAAGGATGGACAAGCTAGAAACAACGAACTTAATCTCTATGAGAAGAGAGGAACGAGTCCAGCTCCAAACAAAACTGGAGGATATGGAATTAAATCTGAAAGAATTAAATCGCCAGCATAAAGGGATAGTCGAGGTTTTAAAAGACGAAGAAGTAAAGATAAATCGTTTAGATGTTGATTTAGAAAATCGTCTCGCACGTCTTCGAGAAGAATATTTATTAAGTTTTGAAGCTGCCAAACAGGACTTTCCACTTGATATCTCACTAGAAGATGCAAGAAAAAAGGTTAAACTGATTAAACTTGCAATTGAAGAGCTTGGTACCGTTAATATCGGTGCTATCGAAGAATATGACAGAGTATCTGAGCGCTATGAATTTCTGAAAGAACAACAAACAGATTTGTTAGATGCAAAGGAAACTCTATTCCAAGTGATAGATGAAATGGACGAGGAAATGAAACGGCGATTTGAAGAAACGTTTGCAGCAATCCGTCTGCATTTTGAGCCTACATTCCAAGCCCTTTTCGGTGGGGGACGTGCAGAGCTGAAGCTTACAGAACCGAATGATTTATTAAATACCGGTGTGGATATTGTGGCACAACCTCCAGGCAAAAAACTGCAAAATCTTGGTTTATTATCTGGTGGAGAAAGAGCTTTAACCGCAATTGCTTTATTATTCTCAATACTAAAAGTTCGCCCAGTACCATTTTGTATTCTTGATGAAGTTGAGGCAGCTCTAGACGAGGCAAATGTATTTCGTTTTAGTAAATATTTGAAAAAGTTTAGCGAAGAAACACAATTTATCGTCATTACCCATCGTAAAGGCACGATGGAGGAAGCAGATGTTTTATATGGAATTACAATGCAAGAGTCAGGTGTATCGAAACTAGTATCCGTTCGGTTAGAGGATACCAATGAGCTTGTAGGCCCTGCTATGTCTGTTTAGAACAAATCCTTAAGTCGATAAGAGTTGAAGCTAGACATAGACAATTTTCCAAAAAAGTTTTCCAGAGGGTTAAATTTTATAATTTCTTAAACAAAGAATAAGGTGCCCCTAACGAAATTAGATAACCGGGGCACTTTTTTTAAGAACGACACGGGAAGAAGTAAGCGGAAAATATGGATGATTATTCATGAATAATTTGTTAGAATATATAATACTTTGTAGGGATTTGTACTTGTATATTTGACTCTCGTTCATATTGCTTTATGCGTACACATGTACGAGATTAGGGTATAAATCAATAATTAATTATAATCTCACAATATGAAGGAGTGAGTCTGTTGAGTTTTTTTCAAAAGTTAAAGGACAAGTTTTCAAAGTCTACTGATAATGTTACAGAGAAATTTAAGGATGGTTTATCCAAAACAAGAAATAATTTCGCGAATAAGGTAAATGATCTAGTTGCGCGATATCGAAAAGTAGATGAAGATTTTTTTGAAGAGCTTGAAGAAATCTTAATCCAAGCAGATGTTGGTTTTAACACGGTGATGGAATTAATCGATGAATTAAAGATGGAGGTAAAAAGAAAGAATATTTCAGATCCGACAGAGGTTCAATCGGCTATTTCCGAAAAACTTGTTGAAATTTATCAAAGTGGCGAAAAAACTACTGGTCACATAAACATACAGGAAGATAGTCTTACTGTTATTCTTTTTGTTGGTGTCAACGGAGTAGGAAAGACTACAACAATAGGAAAACTTGCCCATATGTATAAACAGCAAGGAAAAAATGTTATTTTAGCGGCAGGGGATACGTTTCGAGCAGGAGCAATTGATCAGCTGGAGGTTTGGGGAAACCGTGTAGGCGTTGATGTGGTAAAACATAGCGAAGGATCCGATCCTGCAGCTGTAATGTTTGATGCCATTCAATCTGCACGTGCAAAGAGTGCAGATATATTATTATGTGATACGGCAGGACGTCTGCAAAATAAAGTAAATTTAATGAACGAGCTAGAAAAAGTAAAACGTGTGATTGAAAGGGAAATCCCTGGAGCACCACATGAAGTGTTGCTTGTATTAGATGCAACTACTGGACAAAACGCACTGCTCCAGGCAAAAACTTTTAAAGAAGTTACGAATGTATCCGGAATTGTGTTAACGAAATTGGATGGAACAGCAAAAGGCGGTATTGTTCTTGCTATCCGCAATGAATTAAATATTCCGGTTAAATTTGTGGGTCTTGGTGAAAAAATGGATGACTTACAAGCGTTTGATCCTGAAAAATATGTGTATGGTCTATTTTCTACAATTATCGAAAAAGAGGCAGAATAAATTAGCTGAATTGTATGTAAAGGTTTTATCTTGACAAACCCAAGGAAATTGTGTATTCTTCATATGTAAAGCTTTTTCACTTAACAAGGGGAGGATAATCATGCTTGAAAAAACGACAAGAATGAATTACTTGTTTGATTTTTATCAATCGTTGTTAACTCCAAAGCAGCGAAGCTATATGTCCTTCTACTATTTAGATGATTTTTCCCTTGGTGAAATTGCCGAAGAATTTGAGGTTAGCCGGCAAGCGGTTTTCGATAATATCAAACGTACTGAAAACATGCTCGAGGAATATGAAGAGAAGCTATTATTATTCCAAAAGTTCAAAGAGCGCACGAAAATTTTAAATGCTTTAAGAGATAATCTTGGAACAGATGAATTATCAATGAAAATATTACCTTTTATTGATGCGCTAGAGAAATTAGATTAGGAGGCGGCATATATGGCATTTGAAGGATTAGCCGACCGACTGCAGAATACGATACAGAAAATACGCGGCAAGGGAAAAGTTTCGGAAAGCGATGTAAAGGAAATGATGCGTGAAGTACGTCTTGCATTATTAGAGGCGGACGTAAACTTCAAAGTAGTAAAAGAATTTATAAAAAAAGTAAGTGAACGTGCTGTTGGTCAAGAGGTAATGAAAAGCTTAACTCCTGGTCAACAAGTAATTAAGGTTGTTAAGGAAGAGTTAACGAACCTAATGGGCGGAGAACAAAGCCAAATAGCTGTTTCCAAGCGCCCTCCAACCGTAATTATGATGGTTGGTTTACAAGGTGCCGGTAAAACAACCACCACTGGTAAGCTTGCGAATTTATTAAGAAAAAAGCATAATCGTAATCCTTTACTTGTAGCAGCTGACATTTATCGACCTGCAGCTATCAAACAATTAGAGACACTAGGAAAGCAATTAAGCATGCCTGTGTTTTCTCTTGGCGATCAAGTTAGCCCCGTAGAAATTGCAAGGCAGGCGATTGAAAAAGCAAAAGCTGATCATCATGATTATGTACTAATTGATACAGCCGGCCGTCTGCATATTGATGGCGAGCTAATGAATGAGCTGAAGGAAATTAAAGAATTGGCAAGTCCTGAGGAAATCTTTCTAGTTGTAGATGCTATGACTGGACAAGATGCTGTAAATGTTGCCGAAAGCTTTAATGAGCAATTAGGTATTACAGGAGTCGTCTTAACAAAATTAGACGGTGACACTCGTGGTGGTGCAGCCCTATCTATTCGCTCCGTAACCGGTAAACCGATTAAATTTGTCGGTATGGGGGAAAAGTTAGATGCATTAGAAGCATTTCATCCTGAAAGAATGGCTTCCAGAATACTTGGAATGGGCGATGTCTTGACTTTAATTGAAAAAGCTCAGGCAAATGTTGATGAAGAAAAGGCAAAAGAACTGGAGCAAAAAATGCGAACTGCTTCTTTTACCTTTGATGATTTCCTAGATCAGCTTAGCCAAGTCAGAAAAATGGGTCCATTGGATGAGCTTTTAAAAATGATGCCTGGAGCGAATAAAATTAAAGGATTGAATAATATTCAAATTGATGATAAGCAGATCAGTCATGTAGAAGCCATCATTAAATCCATGACAAAAGCGGAAAAAATCAATCCTGAAATTATTAATTCCGGTCGCAGGAAACGGATTGCAAAAGGAAGCGGAAGAACTGTTCAAGAGGTAAACCGACTACTCAAGCAATTTGAAGAAATGAAAAAAATGATGAAACAAATGACAAGTATGCAAAAAGGGAAAAAGAAAGGCTTCAAATTCCCATTTATGTAAGCTGAATGATAGTAATAAGGCAACTAAGGCAATGCTGTCATTTGATTATTTGGCTAGCAATGTGTAAGTTCCTTTTACCAATATACAAAAAGTGTTAAGAAAAAACACTTTACAAACAAATTACTTTTTTGATATTATACTATCTTGTGTAAAACTATTCGGAGGTGCTTTTAAATGGCAGTAAAAATTCGTTTAAAACGTATGGGAGCAAAAAAATCTCCTTTCTATCGTATTGTAGTTGCAGATTCTCGTTCACCACGTGATGGACGTTTCATCGAAACAGTTGGTACTTACAATCCAGTTGCTCAACCAGCAGAAGTGAAAATTGATGAAGAATTAGCGCTTAAATGGTTACAAAATGGTGCAAAACCATCTGATACAGTACGCAACTTATTCTCAAAACAAGGCATCATGGAAAAATTCCACAACGTAAAATACAGTAAGTAATTGTGTGAATCACTATGAAGGATTTGATTATTCAAATTGTGAAGCCCTTAGTCGACCATCCGGATGCTGTTCGGGTTGAAATGGTCGAGGAGCCCAGTCAAATAACGTATAATCTTTCTGTTCATCAGGAGGATATCGGTAAAGTGATTGGGAAGAAGGGCCGTGTTGCAAAAGCAATACGAACTGTTGTCTATGCCGGTGCTGGTTTACAACAACATAAGAGAATTTATTTGGAAATTGGTTAATAACGATAAGTTTATTTTTCAATCCAAATAATTTTACACCAAGTGAAATGAATAAGAAAATCATCAAAAGAAGGGAGGAGAATATTGCCTCCCTTTTTCCATATCAAAAAATAGAATCCGCGTCGCCAACGGCCGCTTGCGCTGGACAGATTCTATACTTGTTAAAAATATATTCTTTCATATTTTTTATAAACTCTCTGCAAAATAAATGAACATCAAAAAGCCTACTAAATATGGGGGTAAATGATGAAAATATTACAGTCCGTAATTGTAAAGCAAGTGTTGACAGATAATAGTAAAGAAAAATTACTGCATTCCTATGAAGAGCAAAAGTTAATATTTCAAAAAGAGTGTGATCAGCTTCGATTTGAACTTAAGAAACTGGAAAAAACAAAAAAGTTTCCTCCGGCAAGTTTAAAAAGTCATTTTGAAAAGGAAATTAATATTAGACAGGAAAAAGTAAAATTAATTGATTTTCAAATAGAGCAACTAGAAATCCTTCCATTGGGTAGTGAATTAACGGAACAGAGTATTCAATCTATTGTCGAAATAAAAGTTGGTGACGATTGGAATAAACTATCTAGTGAGAGAATGATTATTGTGAAAGATGGAATCATTACAGAAATACGTTAGAGGTGAAATAAATGTGGTTTAATGTAGGTAAAATCGTTAATACACACGGTTTGAATGGTGAAGTTCGTGTGATATCAATAACGGATTTTAAAGAGGAACGATTTAAAATTGGAAGCATTCTATATCTATTTATCACGGAACAATCAAAACCTATTGAGTTAGTTGTGAAAAGCCACCGTATACATAAAAATTTTGATTTACTTACCTTTGAAGGGTATACCAATATTAATGAAGTGGAAAAATGGAAAAATGGTATTTTAAAGGTGTCAAAAGAACAATTAGGGAAGCTGGATGAAGGGGAATTTTACTTTCACGAGATTGTTGGCTGTCAAGTATTGACAACTTCTAATGAATTAGTAGGAGTTGTGAAGGAAATACTTACCCCGGGTGCTAATGATGTTTGGGTAGTAAAAGGGGAAAAAGGAAAGGAATATTTAATTCCTTATATTGAACCGATTGTGAAACACATTAATGTCCAGGAAAAACGAATTATTATTGAACCAATGGAAGGATTACTATCATGAAAATTGATATATTAACCTTGTTTCCTGAAATGTTTACAGGGGTTCTCGGCACATCAATTTTAAAGAAAGCAAAGGAAAAGGATATAGTCGAATACAATATCGTTAACTATCGGGAATTTGCTGATAATAAGCATCAAACTGTAGATGATTATCCATATGGCGGCGGCGCCGGAATGGTATTAAAGCCACAGCCAATATTTGACGCAGTGGAAAGCCTAAAGCAAGGGGAAAGTAAACCAAGAATAATTTTACTTTGTCCACAAGGGGAAACTTTCAATCAATCAAAAGCAGAAGAATTGTCTCAGGAAGACCACCTAATTTTTATCTGCGGCCATTATGAAGGATATGACGAAAGAATAAGGGAATTTGCTGTAACAGATGAAGTTTCTATCGGTGACTTTGTATTAACTGGTGGAGAACTTGGAGCTATGGTAATGGTAGACAGTATCGTTCGTCTATTACCAGGTGTATTGGGAAATGAAGATTCACCTGTTCTGGATTCCTTTTCAACAGGTTTATTGGAACATCCACATTACACTAGGCCGGCAGATTTCAATGGAATGAAAGTACCAGATATTCTTCTTTCCGGAGATCATCGGAAAATAGAAGAGTGGAGAGAAAAAGAATCATTAAGAAGAACCTTTTTACGAAGGCCAGATCTATTAGAAGGATACCAATTAACAGAAAAACAAAGAAAATGGATCATGGAATGGGAAAATGAGAAGTAGATAGAAAATCTTATTGTTACCAAAGTCAAAGCAGTGTTACAGCATATCCACATTTCTTATTGCATAATAAATACCGATATGTTAAGATTAATTTGTGATTTGAGGCAAATCACGCTATAACGATGTTCCGCTACAATGAGTGATATGTAAGAGCATCTGTTGGAAGGAGTTGAAAACGATGCACAATATTATTGAAGAAATTACAAAAGATCAACTTCGCAGTGATATTCCTGCTTTCCGTCCTGGAGATATAGTACGTGTTCATGTTAAGGTTATCGAGGGTACTCGTGAACGTGTACAGTTATTTGAAGGTGTTGTTATCAAACGCCGCGGTGGTGGAATCAGTGAAACTTTCACAGTTCGTAAAGTATCTTATGGTGTAGGTGTTGAGCGTACATTCCCTTTACACACTCCTAAGATTGCGAATTTAGAAGTAGTGCGTCGCGGTAAAGTTCGTCGTGCGAAACTTTACTATCTACGTAATTTACGTGGTAAAGCCGCTCGTATTAAAGAAATCCGCTAATTGTAAGTGTAGGTGGCTTTTGGTAGAAGTAATTCTACTATCGTTATCATACTTATCAATGAAAAACGTTTTGAAAAGGGGCTTGGAAACAAGCCCCTTTTCGTTCATATAAATCCATATGGTAAACTTGTATAAAGCAGATTAATTCAATGAAAAAATGGATATAAAATAAAAGGAGTTCCCCTTTTAAGAAGGAATTAGTTTTTTCATATGAATTATTTCATGAGTTTAGTCTTTGGCTAGCGAAGCAGCTAGCGGCGGATTTCTGCGTCTCTTCCCTATGATAAGTTAACATCAGCTCTTTTACTACATAGCTGTGATTCCTTTATCTCATTCGAAGACTACAGGTGAAATTTGCACTTCAAAATTCACTTATCCGTACGCCAAAGCTGCGGAGCTAACGCTTTTCTTAGTAATCTAAAGAAAAAATCTGGGTGGTGGAGATATGGCAAAACGTAAAAATGAATTATGGGAGTGGACAAAAGCCCTCCTCATTGCAGTAGGACTTGCAGTAATTATTCGTTATTTTTTATTTGCACCAATTGTGGTAGATGGATTATCCATGATGCCTACTTTACATAATGGGGACCGAATGATTGTCAATAAGTTAGGAAAACCAAATCGGTTCGACATTGTTGTTTTTCATGCCCCAGAAAAAAAGGATTACATAAAAAGAGTTATCGGCCTGCCAGGTGATAGAATCGAGTACAAGAATGATGTATTATACATAAACGGAAAAGCATATAAGGAACCTTATTTAGATAAATATAAAAAAATTACACAAGGACCATTGACAGAGGATTTCACTCTAAAGGATTTAATTGGACGTGATACTGTACCAAAAGGTGAGATTTTTGTAATGGGAGATAATCGTAGACAAAGTAAGGATAGCAGAATTATTGGCCCAGTACCTTTATCAAAGGTAATAGGTGATACAAAATTAATATACTGGCCGATGAAGGATATCCATATAGTAAAATAAATGTTTTTGGAGTTGAGTTACATGACCATTCAATGGTTCCCTGGTCATATGGCAAAGGCGCGCAGGGAAGTATCTGAAAAGTTAAAACTGGTTGATATCGTTTTTGAATTAGTAGATGCAAGAATTCCCGTTTCTTCAGGAAATCCTATGCTTGATGAAATTGTCCAACAAAAACCAAGGTTAATTTTATTGAATAAAGCAGATATGGCAGATTCTGATAGGACGAAACAATGGATACAATACTATGCTGATAAAGGACAAAAAGCATTAGCTATAAACTCTCAAGCAGGCAACGGGATGAATGATATTGTGAAAGGTGCCCAAGAGTTGCTAAAGCCTAAGTTTGACAGGATGAAATCAAGGGGAATGAAGCCAAGAGCTATTCGGGCAATGATTATTGGTATCCCAAATGTAGGTAAATCCACATTGATAAATAGACTTGCGGGAAAAAATATTGCAAAAACCGGCAATACTCCCGGTGTGACAAAATCACAGCAATGGATTAAAGTAGGTAAACAATTAGAATTGCTTGATACGCCAGGAATTTTATGGCCAAAATTTGAGGATGAAATTGTCGGATATAAATTAGCATTAACCGGAGCGATTAAGGATACGATACTCAACTTACAGGATATTGCTGTATTTGGACTGCGTTTTTTAGAGGAGCATTATCCAAACCAATTAAAAGAGCGTTATCAGTTTGAGAATTTACCGGAAGAAATTGTAGACAAGTTCAATCATATAGGCCGATTAAGAGGTTGTCTTATGTCGGGTGGAGAAATCGATTATGATAAGACAGCAGAAACGATTATTCGAGATTTGCGATCATTAAAAATTGGAAGATTAACTTTTGATTTTCCCGATGAGTCAGATCAATCCTAAATGGTGAGGAAGGACATGGAAACTTATACAATCAAAGAAATTGCGGTCGAATTGGAACAAGTAAACAGCTTAAACGATCCATTTCTAAGAAAAATAAAAAAAGATGAACGTAAAGGCGTACAAAGCCTAATGAAAAAAAAGATTGAAGCATTAAAAAAGGCAGAAATAGAAAGACAACATTTCATTGAAATGATGAAATATGAGCGGGATTTGAAGGCAGAGGGCTTTAATTTAATTGCTGGGATTGATGAAGTTGGCCGTGGACCATTAGCTGGCCCAGTAATTGCTGCGGCTGTCATACTACCGGACGCATTTTATTTACCTGGTATAAACGATTCTAAGCAATTAACAGAACAAAAACGGGAAGAATACTATGAGATTATTATGAAGGAAGCAGTTTCCGTCGGAATTGGTATTATTACTGCAGGTGAAATTGATCAAATCAATATCTATGAGGCGACCAAGAAGGCAATGAACCTTGCCATCAATAATTCTAGCACATTTCCTGACTACTGTATAATTGATGCAATGAAATTAACTTTACCAATACCGCAGACTTCTATCGTAAAAGGGGATGCAAAAAGTGTTTCCATAGCTGCAGCATCCATCGTTGCTAAAGTAACACGTGATAGAATGATGAAGGAGTACAGTAATCAGTACCCATATTACCATTTTGAAAAGAATATGGGATATGGAACAAAGGAACATCTTGTATCGCTAAATACATATGGACCTTGTCCTATCCATCGTAAAACGTTTGCACCGATAAAAGATATGATATAAAAAACTCAACCTGCTATGGTTGAGCTTTTTTTATTCATTAAATGTAATGGATTATATAATGAGTTTACTCAATGTCTAGCTCCATCGCCAATCGGCTAGCGGATTTCTACGTCTTCTCCCTAAGATAAGCGGGTATCGACTCTTCCCTCGCCCTGATTCTTTTGGTATCAATCGAAGACTACAAAATCCGCGGGCCGCTTTCGCTTTTCTTATAAAGAAGCACGATAAATAGCTAGAACATCATCTCGATTTAATTTTGTGAAAGTACCGAACTCACCATTAGCCATTGCACGATCCGCCATTATTTCTAATTTGCTGTCGTCAATATCATAGTCCGCTAAGCGAGAAGGTGCACCGATACTGTTCCAGAAATCACGGAGTTTTTCGAATCCTTCAAGTCCAACCTCTTCATCTGTTTTTCCATCCGGATTTACGTTAAATACACGGACAGCTAGCTGTTTGAAGCGGGAAGGCTTAACATGTAAATTATGTTTCATCCAGTTAGGGAAAATTATTGCTAATCCACCCCCATGTGGAATATCATAGACTGCTGAAACAGCATGCTCAAGATTATGGGTAGCCCAATCTCCGCGGTAACCCATATTTAACATACCGTTTAACGCCATTGTTCCACAGTAAAGGACGGTAGCACGGTACTCGTAACTCTCTAGATCATTTAAAAGCTTAGGAGCTGTTTCCATTACCGTTTTTAATAATCCTTCACACATACGATCTTGAAATTCGGTATTTTCTGTTAGATGAAAATAATGCTCCAATACATGCGACATCATATCTACCATGCCATAAACAGTTTGATCCCTAGGAACAGTATATGTATTTACAGGATCCAAAATAGAAAACTTAGGGAATGTTACAGGGCTGCCCCAACCATACTTTTCATTTGTTTCCCAATTGGTAATAACAGATCCTGAATTCATTTCAGAGCCTGTGGCTGCAAGGGTAAGGACAGTTCCAAAAGGGAGGGCTTCTTTCGCGAACGCTTTTTTAATGACGATATCCCAAGCATCTCCATCATATTTAGATGCAGCAGCAATCAGCTTAGTACAGTCAATCACACTGCCGCCTCCAACAGCTAGTATAAAGTCAACGTTTTCCTTTTTACAAATATCTACCCCTTTACGAACAGTTGATACACGTGGATTCGGTTCCACACCGGAAAGTTCAAAAACGGTAGCATTTATTTCGTTTAATTGATTTATAACCTTCTCATATAAGCCGCTTCTTTTAATACTTCCGCCACCATATACAAGTAACACTTTTTTTCCAAACGGAGGAATTTCTGTTTTTAACTGCTCAAGCTGATCTTTACCAAAGATTAATTTAGTCGGATTTAAAAATGTAAAGTTATCCATTTTCGTTCAGCCTCCTTCAGTATGTATTATGATTGAAAAAAAATGAAAAAGCAAAAATGCTGCCCGCCTGCATTCAGTATAAAAAATTTAACTACTTACTTTTATATTACGGAATATTAGCGAAGTAAATAAGTTTACCAATATTCATATACTTTACATGAGAACGGATTCCCATGTAAGTTTTTATGCAATTAATAACCATACTCCTTTCATAAAAATAATATGAATATGACAAAAGTCTAATAAAGGAGCGAACTCACATGGCATTAAAACAACAGGTTTTAAATGAAATAAAACGGTTAACAGAAAAGCTTCAAACAGAACAATTACCCGATGGATCCTGGGATTATCCGTTTGAAACAGGCATCAAAACAGATTCTTATATGATTATTCTTCTAAGAATGTTAGAGTTTGACGATGAGGAATTAATTAAAAATCTTGTTT
Source organism: Margalitia sp. FSL K6-0131 (assembly GCF_038008735.1). NCBI lineage: Bacteria > Bacillati > Bacillota > Bacilli > Caryophanales > Bacillaceae > Heyndrickxia > Margalitia sp. FSL K6-0131. The sequence continues at coordinate 3,415,849 of NZ_JBBOZS010000001.1, read as the reverse complement.
GGCGGATTTTAAGCAAACAGGAGGTAGATGGCTCATGGAAGCTTTTTTATGACGAAAAGACTGGAAATCTTACAACGACAATTGAGGCTATTTATGCGCTAAGATATTCCGGATATGTATCAAATGAAGACTACCGAATGGAAGAGGCAAAGCGATTTATATTGAAGAATGGCGGTTTGGAAAATTCTCAAATGTTCACTCAAATTTTGTTATCTTTAGGTGGGCAAATAAATTGGCCTAATCAATTTCCTATTCCTGTTAAGGCGGTGCTATTGCCCAATAAATTTCCTATAAATTTTTATGATATTTCGGTTTTTGGAAGGGCAAATATTGCACCTATTTTAATACTTAGTGATGCAAAATTTTCAATGAAAACAGATCAAAGTCCGGATCTCTCTGATCTTTTTGCAGAAAGAGCATTAAATAACTTGAAAATACGACAACCTGCAGAATTTCGTTCCTTACTGGACTACATAAAAAAGGGGGTGGATAGTTTAGTAGGATTGAAGGAGGATATTCATGAAAAGGCTTTAAAACAACTAGAAAACTATATCATTAATAGAATTGAACCCGATGGGACATTTTGCAGTTATTTTAGTGCTACCTTTTTAATGATATTTGCCCTTATGGCCAGAGGTAAATCGAAAGCGGATCAAATCATTGTAAGAGCGGTAAATGGCCTAAAATCAATGATTTGTGAAATTGATGGGCATCATCACTGCCAATATACAACTGCAAATGTTTGGAATACGACCTTAATTAGCTATGTACTTCAGGAGGCGGGAGTTTCCAAAAATACAAATACTATTCAGAAAGCTAATCAATATCTTTTGTCCAGACAACATCATAAATACGGAGATTGGTATATTCATAATCGGCATGCTAAACCAGGGGGATGGGGTTTTTCGAATATTAACACGATTAATCCCGATGTAGATGATACGACAGCTGCTTTAAGGGCTATTCGTAGACAATCAGTTCAAGATAATCGATATCGAAACGTCTGGAATCGTGGTATCCAATGGGTAATGTCGATGCAAAATGATGATGGTGGCTGGCCCGCATTTGAACGAAATATTGATAACCCGCTTTTAACCATTTTACCCGGTGGAGAGGATTTGTTATTGGATGAATCGTCAACAGATCTAACAGGTAGAACGATAGAATTTTTGGGAAACTATACTAATTTAAACAAAAGCAATCCAAATATCAAAAAAGGGATAAAGTGGTTATGGAAAAATCAGGAGGAGGATGGCTCCTGGAATAGCAGATGGGGAATATGTTATATATATGGGACTTGGGCGGCGCTAACTGGCATGCGTGCTGCAGGTGTGGAGGCAGAGCATCCATCTATTCAAAAAGCCGTCAGCTGGCTATACAAAATTCAAAATGAAGATGGCGGCTGGGGCGAATCTTGTAACAGTGATATTATGGAGGAATATGTTCCGTTAGGCTTAAGTACATTAACCCATACTGCTTGGGCTTTGGATGCACTTATTGCTGTTTCAGATAAGATTACGCCACAAATCCAAAAAGGAATAAACTTTCTATGTGAAAATGCCGATACAAATAATTGGAGGACTTCCTATCCAATGGGACAAGGAGCATCTGGATTATTTTATATACATTATCATAGCTATAACTATATATGGCCGTTACTGGCATATTCACATTTCATTCATAAATATTACAAACATTAATAGATAAAGAGGAATAAAAAATGTTGTCTTCGATCATAAATGGATTACAACAATTAAATACGAGAGACCGTTCAATTACTTTCACCTTTCAAAAAGGAAAGATCTTTTTTGCTACAGTGAAAAATATTTATCCTAATAATTTTGCACTGCTACAAATTGGAAATCAAAATCTTATCGCAAAACTTGAGGTAGCATTGAAAAATGGCGAAGCATATTGGTTTCAAGTGGATTCGGATGAAGGAGATATTCAGTTGAAGTTGCTTTCTGATAAGCAACAAAGCGGAAATGAGCCTTCTATAATATTAAAACAGCTTTCACTGCCATCTACGAAAGCAAATATAGATTTGGTTCAATTTCTTTCAAAGGAACAAATTCCATTTACAAAGGAAACCGTTTTGAAAATGAGCGGTATGCTTTCCAATTCAACAGATAATAAGGAAAATCTTAATATTATCAAACAAATGGTGGCAAAGGGACTGACCATATCTGAATCGATATTCAAATCATTATATGCAACGGAAAATAAGGAACCTATTCAAAATCAAATTCAGCTACTTGAATTATCACTTTCGAATGAAGAGCAAACGCCTATTGTTAAGGAAATGCAATCGGCGATTGACACTATTAAAAATATCCAGAATAAGCAACTGGCTACAAGTTTAATCCAAACTTTAAAAGACGATACCGTTTTTAAAACCAATGATATGCAATTAATATCCAAATCGGTTTTACAAAAACTTGGGAAGGAGTTGGAGGATCTTTCTTTATATACAAAGACGAAAAATTCAACAAATTTAATACAAAATCAAAATGAATTTTTAACGGAAAAAACAGCATTTATAAGTAATCCATCAATTTCCCAAAAAATAGTTAATAATACAGTGAAGGTAATCGAACATTATTTTTCAAAGGAAGTACCGCCTGAAAATATGTTATTTACCCAACAAGAAAAAGACTACTTAACAGATATTTTAAACACTATGAAACAGACACTAAATGGAAAAGATGTCGTTAAACAATTTAAGGAAGTAACAAAATCATTAGGATTATTTTATGAATACCAGATTGCAGGTAATCCAGCAGAACATCATGTAGAGGAACAATTAAAGCCTTTACTCGTTAAATTCTTGCAGGAATCTGGCCATTCACAAGAAGTACGTGAAATTGCAGATAGCCTTGTAAATAAAATGAATGGTCAGCAAATTCAAATGTATGATAGTAGCCCAATCCAGCATTTATTTTATGAAATTCCCATTCAATTATTTGGGTTTAAAACAAATCTAACCATGCAATGGTCTGGAAAGAAAAAAGAAGATGGAAAAATCGACCCGAACTACTGTCATATTCTCTTTTACTTAAATCTGGAACACCTTCATGAAACGATTGTAGAAATGAAAGTGCAAAATCGCGTAATCAATGTGAATGTCTACAGTGAATCGAATGTAAAGGAAGCTGCAGCCAATATTATTCCCAAATTAAAAAATAACTTAGAAGAATTAAATTATCAGCTATCCGCAATTCATTTTATGGAGATACAATCTGAAAAGACCACGCATATAAAGAAAAATACTAGAAATGTAAATCAAGCCTATAACGGGGTGGACTTAAAGATATGAAAAATAAAAATAAGCTTTCAGATGGAAGAGAAGCGATTGCACTAAGCTATCAATCTGAAAAACATTCTGCTCCGGTCATTGCAGCAAAGGGGAAAGGCTTCGTTGCTGATAATATAATTGAAAAAGCGAGGGAACATCGTATCCCTATTCAAGAGGATCCTAGTCTGGTGCAATTACTTGGGACACTGGATATCAATGAGACTATACCTGAAGAGCTTTATGAAGCTGTTGCGGAAGTTTTTGCGTTTATATATAAAGTAGATCAGCGAGCAGGAAAAGGACATTAGACAGCTAATATTGATGTTTTTAATGTCTTTTTTGCTTTTGTATAGATAAATAGAATAGGTTTGCAATTCCGATAGTTAAAAATAAATTGCAAAATTATCTAAATCATTCATAAAGCTAGACATATTTTCTACCTTTATATACAATGAAAACGCAGTTAAATTTTTGTCATTGTTTGATAGGAGGATGGAAAATGAATATCCATGAGTATCAAGGTAAAGAAATCCTCAGAAAATACGGGGTTGCGGTACCAAATGGAAAGGTTGCTTTTACAGTAGAAGATGCAGTAGAAGCGGCAAAAGAACTTGGTACACAAGTTTGTGTAGTAAAAGCACAAATTCATGCCGGAGGTCGAGGTAAAGCTGGCGGTGTTAAAGTTGCTAAGAATTTGGACGAAGTACGTACATATGCAAGCGAAATCTTAGGCAAAACATTAGTTACACACCAAACAGGACCTGAAGGAAAAGAAGTGAAACGTCTTCTAATTGAAGAAGGTTGCGACATTAAAAAAGAATATTATGTTGGTCTAGTATTAGACCGTGCAACTTCTCGTGTTACGTTAATGGCTTCAGAAGAAGGCGGTACTGAAATTGAAGAGGTGGCTGCAGAAACACCGGAAAAAATCTTCAAGGAAACAATTGATCCTGTTGTTGGATTAACAGCATTCCAAGCTCGTCGTATTGCATTTAATATTAATATTCCTGCAGAGCTTGTAAACAAAGCTGTGAAATTTATGATGGGCTTGTATACTGCATTCATCGAAAAAGATTGCTCTATCGCTGAAATCAACCCTCTAGTTGTAACAGGTGATGGAAATGTTATGGCACTTGATGCAAAATTAAACTTTGATTCAAATGCACTATACCGTCAAAAAGACGTACTAGAATATCGTGATCTTGAAGAAGAAGATCCTAAAGAAATCGAAGCTTCTAAGTATGATCTTAGCTACATCGCTTTAGATGGCAAAATCGGATGTATGGTTAATGGTGCCGGTCTTGCAATGGCTACAATGGATATCATTAAGCATTACGGTGGAGACCCAGCTAACTTCTTGGATGTTGGTGGCGGTGCAACTGCAGAAAAGGTTACGGAAGCATTCAAAATTATCCTTTCTGATAAGAATGTAAAAGGTATCTTTGTCAATATCTTCGGTGGAATTATGAAGTGCGACATTATTGCTGAAGGTGTTGTGGAAGCAACTAAGCAAGTTGGCCTTGAGTTGCCTTTAGTTGTACGTTTAGAAGGAACTAACGTTGAATTAGGTAAGAAAATCCTTAATGAATCAGGTTTAAACATCGTTGCTGCTGAATCAATGGCAGATGGCGCACAAAAAATCGTTGAACTAGTAGGTTAAGAAAGGCAGGGGAATAAAATGAGCGTTTTTGTTAATAAAGACACGAAAGTAATCGTACAAGGTATTACTGGTAAAACAGCTCTTTTCCATACAAAACAAATGTTAGAATACGGTACAAAAATTGTTGGTGGTACTTCTCCTGGTAAAGGCGGTACTGAAGTGGAAGGCGTTCCTGTATTTAATACAGTTGAAGATGCTGTAAAAGCAACTGGTGCCAACGCTTCTGTTATCTACGTACCAGCTCCATTTGCTGCAGATGCTATTTTAGAAGCAGTTGATGCTGAATTAGATTTAGTAATTTGTATCACTGAGCATATTCCAGTACTAGACATGGTAAAAGTAAAACGTTACATGGAAGGTAAGAAAACTCGCCTAGTTGGTCCTAACTGTCCAGGCGTCATCACTCCAGGAGAATGTAAAATTGGTATCATGCCAGGATACATTCATACAAAAGGCCATGTAGGTGTTGTTTCTCGTTCTGGTACATTAACTTATGAAGCTGTTCATCAGCTTTCACAAGCAGGTGTTGGCCAAACAACTGCAGTTGGTATCGGTGGAGACCCTGTTAACGGTACTGACTTTATTGATGTGCTTAAAGCATTTAACGAAGATCCGGAAACAGAAGCTGTTATTATGATTGGTGAAATCGGGGGAACAGCGGAAGAAGAAGCAGCACGCTGGGTAAAAGCTAATATGACAAAACCAGTTGTTGGCTTCATCGGCGGTGTAACGGCACCTCCAGGAAAACGTATGGGTCACGCTGGTGCGATTATTTCTGGCGGTAAAGGTACTGCTGCAGAAAAAATTCGTGTCATGAATGAATGCGGAATTAAAGTGGCTGAAACACCTTCTGTAATGGGTGAAACACTAATTAGTGTTTTAAAAGAAAAAGGCCTTTATGAAAAGTGTAAAACACATTAATTAATACTGAAATATAAAAAATAGTCCCTCTATGAAAGAGGGGCTATTTGCAATATTTTCATAAAAGAAAGGATTTTTGAATTTTAAGGAGGATTTTATGGAAGAATTTAAGAAAAGTCTTATTCATCTTCACCATTGTCAAGGTATTACATCCAATACAATACTACAAATCTTAAAAAGGGACCCCGAGTTAAAATCACTATACAAATTTTCCCTCCCTGTATTAAAATCCATTACTTTGGGTAAAACAAGTCAAATAGAAAAAATTTATCAAGATTTGCACCATTTAGATGTTGATACATTACTTTTAAACTATCGAAAACACCAAATCCAATGTATTACCATTTTTGATAAGAATTATCCCAATCTACTAAAACAAATTTTTAACCCACCATTAGTCCTATATACAATCGGAGATCAAAAGCTTCTACAATATCCGTCAATAGCAATAGTAGGGTCTAGAAAAGCTGATTTCAAAGCATTAAAAGCAATTAAAAAAATTACTCCTCCTCTTATTAAACAAAACTATGTCATTATTAGTGGTCTTGCAAAAGGAGTAGATACAATGGCACATAAAACATCTATTATTTGTAAAGGTAAAACAATTGGTGTATTAGGAAGCGGATTTTTTCATATTTATCCGCAGGAAAACATTGGTTTAGTAGAGAATATGAAAAAAGAGCATTTAATTATTTCGGAATATCCTCCGCATACGAAACCGCAAAAGTGGCATTTTCCAATGAGAAATCGAATAATTAGCGGGCTTTCGAAAGGAATCGTGGTAATTCAGGCTGAACAAAAAAGTGGTTCTCTAATAACAGCAGACTTTGCTCTTCAAGAAGGAAGAGAGGTTTTTGCAGTACCGGGAAATATTGATGAATCACTTTCACAAGGTACTAATAAACTGATACAACAAGGAGCAAAACTCGTTCAAACAGGGGAAGATATTCTCGAAGAGTTCCATTATTAAATAATACCGCTAATTATCTTAAAAATAATTTAAAAGATTTTTTCATTATATCATCCTTATGAAATGGAAAGGATTTAAATTCAAGAGGAATGTGTGCTTGAAGGATAGTTTTTATTAAGGAATAATTGACAAATATGAAAATCAGGTCTATTATGTACACTTGATTTCAATACATGTAAAAATTACAAATGTAAGGATAGTTGAAAGAAATTTATATAACACCTCTGGGGAGGATTTTTGATGTCAGACTACTTAGTAATCGTGGAATCGCCTGCGAAAGCGAAAACCATTGAACGATATCTTGGAAAAAAATACAAAGTGAAAGCATCTATGGGACATATTAGGGATTTGCCTAGAAGTCAAACAGGTGTGGATACTGAACATAATTATGAACCGAAGTATATAACCATAAGAGGTAAAGGACCGATATTAAAAGATTTAAAAACAGCCGCGAAAAAAGCAAAAAAAGTCTATCTTGCGGCCGACCCCGATAGAGAGGGAGAGGCAATTGCATGGCATTTAGCACATAGTCTGGATGTGGATATTCATTCTGACTGCAGGGTTGTTTTTAATGAAATAACGAAGGATGCTATTAAAGAATCCTTTAAACACCCGCGCCCAATTAATATGGATCTAGTCGATTCTCAGCAAGCAAGGAGAATTTTAGACCGTTTAGTTGGATATAATATCAGTCCATTACTTTGGAAAAAAGTGAAGAAAGGATTAAGTGCTGGGCGAGTTCAATCGGTTGCGGTTCGGCTTATTATCGACCGTGAAAATGAAATTAAGAATTTTATTCCGGAAGAATACTGGTCCATCACTGTTGATTTCGAATTTGGAAAGGAAACTTTTCAAGCTTCCTTTTATGGCATTAACGGAAAAAAATTAGATTTAACATCCGAATCAGATGTTAAAGATGTTTTGTCTAAATTAAAGGACGATAAGTATACGGTTGCTTCCGTTACAAAAAAGGAAAGAAAAAGAAATCCATCACCACCATTTACCACTTCCTCTTTACAACAAGAAGCTGCTAGGAAGTTGAATTTTAGGGCAAAAAAAACAATGATGCTAGCTCAACAGCTTTATGAAGGTATTGATCTTGGCAAAGAAGGCAGCGTCGGGTTAATTACGTATATGAGAACGGATTCAACACGTGTTTCGGAGGTTGCGCAATCGGAAGCAGCATCATATATCAAGGAAAATTATGGAGAAGAGTATGCTAGAACAGAGCAAAGAAAAGATAAAAAGCAAACGAATGCGCAAGATGCTCATGAAGCAGTACGACCAACCGGCACATTCCGAGATCCGAACTCATTAAAGGAATATTTAAGCAAGGATCAATTGCGTTTATATAAGCTTATTTGGGACCGTTTTGTAGCTAGTCAAATGGCTCCGGCTATTATGGACACGATGAGTGTAGATATTTTAAATGGAGATGTTGGTTTTAGGGCGAATGGTTCGAAAGTTAAGTTTTCCGGCTTTATGAAGGTATATGTGGAAGGAACGGATGATGGGCATGAGGAGAAGGAAAATTTATTACCGGATTTAAAGACGGGAGATAATGTAAAATCCACGAATATTGATCCGAAACAGCATTTTACACAGCCGCCTCCGCGTTACACGGAAGCAAGACTTGTAAAAACATTAGAGGAGCTAGGCATAGGAAGACCCTCAACTTATGCTCCAACCCTTGATACCATTCAAAAGCGAGGGTATGTGGCGTTAGAAAATAAACGTTTTGTTCCAACAGAGCTTGGAGAAATAGTAATAGAGCTCATGTTAGAGTTTTTCCCGGAAATTCTCGATGTAGAATTTACAGCTAGGCTGGAAAATAATTTGGATGAAATCGAAGACGGGAAAGTCGAATGGGTAAAAATCATTGATGAATTTTATAAAGATTTTGAAGTAAAGCTGAAAAAAGCGGAAGAAGAAATGGAAAAGATTGAAATTAAAGATGAATTTGCAGGAGAGGATTGTGAGAAATGCGGCAGTCCAATGGTCTTTAAAATGGGCCGCTACGGTAAATTTATGGCATGCAGCAATTTCCCGGATTGCCGCAATACAAAACCAATTGTTAAAGAAATCGGCATCAAATGTCCTAAATGTGAAAAAGGAAATATTATTGAACGTAAAACAAAGAAAAAAAGAACATTTTATGGCTGTGATCGCTATCCTGACTGTGATTTCATATCCTGGGATAAACCAATTGAAAGAAAGTGTCCTAAATGTGATCATGTACTTGTAGAGAAGAAATTGAAAAAGGGAATTCAAGTTCAATGTACAAATTGTGATTATAAGGAAAAAGCGGAAAGCTAAAGAGTAAGCGATTGCTTACTCTTTTAACTTGTAGTGTAGGAAATGATAAAGTTTACCTCTTAGCTATTGCTCTTATCTTACATATTAAGTAAAAATATTGATGGTTTTGTGAACTTTTCGATTCGAAGCCCCTTTTTCTTTCTTTATTTTAATTAGTGTTGTAAAATGCAGAAGGATAATTCCTTCAACAGTGAAAATAGGTCAGACATCTTAGATTTAGGAACAATTCAAAACTTTATGAAAAATTTGTATTATTCGTTGCGAGGATTACTAAATTATGATACTATTTAGTAGCCCTTGTGAGGTGTTAAATATGAATGAAGTCTTGGAAAACTGTTTAGTTTCATATATCGAGTATATTCAAATTGAAAAAAATTACTCGGAGTATACAATAAAATTTTATCGTCAAGATATTGAACACTTTTTTATGTTCATGATTGAACAAGGTATTTCCGATTTACAAAAGGTAGAGTACTTTGATGCAAGACTCTATTTAACCCAACTATATTCGAGTAAGTACAAAAGAGCGAGCTTAGCACGTAAAATTTCTTCCTTGCGCAGCTTTTACAAATTTTTGATGAGGGAAAAGATTGTAGTAGAAAATCCATTTGCTCTCTTAATACAGCCGAAAAAGGAACTTAGAATTCCAAAATTCTTTTATCAAGAAGAAATGGAAAAGCTATTTCAAGTATGTGATGGACCCAGTCCTCTCGATAAAAGGAACAAGGCATTGCTTGAGATTTTATATTCAACTGGAATACGAGTGAGTGAATGCGCAAACATACAATTGAAGGATATAGACTTTGATTTCGATGCTATTCTTGTAAATGGTAAGGGAAATAAAGAGCGTATTGTGCTTTTCGGCTCATTTGCGCGTGTCGCCCTTCATGATTACATAAATACAGCAAGAAACCAATTGATGCAAACCGCAGCCCCTCATCATCAATTATTTGTAAATTATAAAGGAACCCCATTAACCGTTCGGGGCATCAGACATATATTGAATAGCGTAATTGAAAAGGCAGCACTTACTGGAAAAATGCATCCGCATATGCTCAGACATACTTTTGCAACTCATTTATTAGATAATGGTGCAGATATTAGAACGGTTCAAGAGCTTTTGGGTCATGAGTACTTATCATCTACACAAGTCTATACACATGTTACAAAAGAACATCTTAGAAAAACGTATATTGCACACCACCCAAGAGCATAAATACATGCCTTGGTAAATTTTAATTTATTTATTGAATGTGAAATAAGGTATAAAACCATGAAGAAATATGTATAATTTATGGGAATAAAAAGATATATTACTTCCAAATTTAAACAGCATACTCGGTTAATTTTAATTTCCTGAAGGTATCATATAAAATGCACTATCTTTTCGGAGGTGTTTGAAATGGGCGATTTCCACGCAACTACGATATTTGCTATTCAACATAAAGGCAAGAGCGCTATGGCTGGCGATGGTCAGGTTACATTTGGTAATGCTGTAGTGATGAAGCATACAGCTAAAAAGGTTCGAAAGCTGTTTAATGGTAAAGTACTTGCTGGTTTTGCAGGTTCTGTTGCAGATGCTTTTACCCTATCTGAAATGTTCGAGGGTAAGCTCCAAGAATTCAATGGAAATCTGGCGCGTGCAGCAGTAGAATTGGCGAAGCAATGGAGAAGCGATAAGGTTTTGCGAAAATTAGAAGCAATGTTAATCGTAATGGATGAAAAAAATCTATTGCTAGTTTCAGGTACTGGTGAAGTTATTGAACCGGATGATGGAATATTGGCGATAGGTTCCGGTGGTAATTATGCATTGGCAGCAGGCCGCGCACTTAAACAATTTAGTGGAGATCATTTATCTGCAAAAGAAATGGCGGAGGCGGCTTTAAAAATTGCTTCTGATATTTGTGTTTATACGAACTCGAATATTATTGTGGAAGAATTATAATACTTATCTTCTTTAGTAACAGGGACTATCTACATCTCATTTTTCAGATGTAAGATTGTCTCATCATAATGAAAGAAGGAGTGAGGGTATCTTGGCTTATAAAATAAACAAAGCGATGAGTTTAACGCCTAGACAGATTGTTGAAAGACTTGATCAATATATTATTGGGCAAAAAGATGCAAAAAGAGCAGTTTCTGTTGCACTAAGAAATCGTTATCGAAGAAGCCTTTTAACCGAAGCACTTCGTGAAGAAATTATTCCAAAGAATATCTTAATGATTGGGCCAACTGGAGTTGGAAAAACGGAAATCGCCAGACGAATGGCGAAATTAGTCGGTGCTCCGTTTGTAAAAATTGAAGCGACTAAATTTACGGAAGTTGGATATGTGGGGCGCGATGTAGAATCCATGGTTCGAGATTTGGTGGAAACCTCTGTAAGACTTGTTAAAGAAGAAAGAATTAATGATGTAAAGGATCTTGCGGAGCAAAACGCAAACCGCCGCTTAGTTGAGCTTCTTGTTCCAGCTAAGAAGAAAACAAATAATTATAAAAACCCATTTGAAATGTTATTTGGCGGCGGAAATGTGCAAGAACACGACGAATCGGATGAGGATACCGCAGAAGATGTATCCATGAAGGAAAGAAAAAAAATTATTGAGACTAAGCTTGCAAATAAAGAACTTGAAGACGAACTTGTATCAGTCGAAATTGAAGAGCAAGCTCCTTCCATGTTTGATATGCTGCAAGGCTCCGGCATGGAACAAATGGGAATGAATATGCAGGATGCACTAAGCAATCTTATGCCAAAGAAAAAGAAAAAAAGAAAGCTAACCGTTAGTGAAGCACGCAAGGTATTAACGAATGATGAAGCACAAAAGCTAATAGATATGGACGATGTTACGCAAGAGGCTGTTTATCGCGCAGAACAAACGGGTATTATCTTTATTGATGAAATAGATAAAATTGTCAGCAAAAGTGGCAATTCTTCAGCAGGTGAAGTATCACGAGAGGGTGTTCAAAGAGATATCCTGCCTATTGTCGAAGGGTCTACTGTAGTAACGAAGTATGGTTCCGTAAAAACAGATCATATTTTATTCATTGCTGCGGGTGCATTCCATATGGCAAAACCTTCTGAATTAATTCCTGAGTTGCAGGGACGTTTTCCAATTCGAGTGGAATTAACAAAACTATCGGTAGATGATTTCTATCGAATTTTAGTGGAACCTGATAATGCGTTAATAAAACAATATACAGCATTATTAGAAACGGAAGGTATACAAATTGAATTTTCTGACGAAGCTATTGTTAGAATTGCTGAAATTGCATTTGAAGTGAATCAGAATACCGATAATATAGGTGCCAGACGTCTTCATACGATTATGGAAAAACTTCTTGAGGACTTATCTTTTGAAGCACCTGAAATAACGCTAGAAAAGGTTACTATTACACCTCAATATGTAAACGAGAAGCTTGGTGCTATTTCGCAAAACAAGGACTTAAGTCAATTTATTTTATAGGCGAGAAAAGTTCCTAAAGGTAGTGTTCACATATTATAAAGTAATGGATCAACAAGGATTCGGAATTATTTTTTTGAAAAATTTTTGCAATGATTATAAAAACACTAGGAGGAAGAAAAATGAATTTATTAGACAGAACTAGAAAAATTAATGCTATGTTACAAAAGGCTGCCGGTAAACCGGTAAATTTTAAAGAAATGGCGCAAACACTAAGTGAGGTAATTGAGGCGAATATATTCGTTGTTAGTCGCCGTGGAAAATTACTTGGATTTGCTATCAACCAACAAATTGAAAATGAACGCATGTCCCATATGTTAGAGGAACGTCAATTCCCAGAAGAGTATACAAACAGTTTATTTAATATTAATGAAACATCATCAAATATTGGTATTGAAAGTGCCTATACAGCATTTCCAGTTGAAAATAAAGATTTATTCGTAAGTGGCTTAACTACTATCGTTCCGATCATCGGCGGAGGAGAAAGATTAGGTACGCTTATTCTTGCTAGACTTCAGGAACAATTTAATGACGATGATTTAATCCTTGCTGAATACGGTGCAACCGTAGTAGGAATGGAAATTTTACGTGAAAAGTCTGAAGAAATTGAAGAAGAAGCAAGAAGTAAAGCAGTTGTTCAAATGGCGATTAGTTCTTTATCATACAGTGAATTAGAAGCTATTGAACATATTTTTGAAGAACTTAATGGAAAAGAAGGATTACTTGTCGCTTCAAAAATTGCGGATCGTGTAGGTATTACACGTTCAGTGATTGTAAATGCTCTTAGAAAACTGGAAAGTGCTGGTGTTATTGAATCACGTTCACTAGGGATGAAAGGTACTTATATTAAAGTGTTAAATGATAAATTCTTAGTAGAATTAGACAAGTTAAAAGCAAACTAAGCATTCAGAAATTGGTAAATATAAAATAATCAAAAGAAAAAGCCGTCAATTGTTGATAATTGACGGCTTTTTTTCAAATGAAGCTATTATTCCTCATATATATCTAATATTATCCACTAGTTTGTAATTTCTTCCCTTGATAAAATGAATTCAGTTAACTTTTTTGATAATTATGTCGTATTTTTGTATATATTGTTGTTGTTTCGTAATAATTATAATCCAAAAGAACTAATTTTAAAAATTTGATATGTAATTACTTAAATTTCAAAATATGTGCATGGACACTAAGATATTAAAACATTAAAATAGTTGATAGAATATTATGTCGTAATGGATAAAAAAATGTCGTATCTTAAATAGAGGTGTAGAAATTTGAAGTTATTTAACAATACATTTTCCACGGTAGAGAATGCCTTAAATTATTCTTCATTAAAACAAAGAGTAATAGCGGACAATATTGCCAACGTAGATACTCCAAACTACAAAGCGCAAGATGTTTCATTCGGGGCAATGCTGAACAGCTCTATGAATCAAGCCTTTTCAGCTAAGATGACAGATCAACGGCATATTCCGTTTCAATCTGTTTCTGATAATCCGGCTATTATTACACAACAAAATGTGGAATATAACGATAACGGGAATAGTGTGGATATAGATAAAGAAATGTCGAACTTAGCTACAAATCAAATCTATTATAGTGCATTAACGGACCGAATTAACGGAATGTTTTCTACTTTACAAACTGTAATTAAAGGTGGCAAATAAAAATGTCAATATTTAATAGCATGAACATTACATCCTCTGCTCTTACTGCACAACGCTTACGAATGGATGTTATTTCCTCCAATATGGCTAATGTTGATACAACAAGAGGCAAATTGGTAAACGGAAAATGGCAGCCATACCAGCGAAAAGAGGTAGTTCTAGAACCAATGTCCAATTCTTTTTCATCTTTTTTGCAAGCGGCAACGGGCAATACAACTGGTAATGGTGTTAAAGTTGCAAAAATTGTTGATGATAATACACCATTTAAGCTTGTATACGATCCGCAAAACCCCGACGCCAATGCTGACGGTTATGTTGAAATGCCAAATGTCGATCCATTAAAAGAAATGGTCGACCTTATGAGCTCTACAAGATCTTACGAAGCGAATGTAACGGTGTTTAATTCTAATAAAGCCATGTTAATGAAGGCGTTAGAAATTGGTAAGTAAATACATATTTCTTTGAGCTTTACATTAAGCTTGAAAAATTTGATAGTTTATACATTTTATACATGAACGGAGGTTCTTCTATGGCTCTTCAAAATATTAATACGGTCGCGGCCAATATTTTTCGTCCGTCAGGCCAAATAAATTTTAATCAAAATAATTTAGGACAAACAACATCAGCGAACCCATCAAAAACTAGTTTTGCTGATATGCTAAAAAAGTCCATTTCCGAAGTCAATAATGATCAAATTCAATCAGATGTATTAACACAAAAATTAGCCAATGGCGATAATGTTGATTTACATGAAGTTATGATTGCTGCACAAAAGGCCAATATTACATTGCAAGCGGCTCTTGAAATTCGAAACAAGGTTGTTGAAGCTTATCAAGAAACAATGAGAATGCAAGTATAATATTTATGTTTATTGCTAATACCAATACCTTCGATTAAGACAATAAGATAAAAGTGAAATGTGATTCGGGGGAAAGAAATGAATGAGAATATAAAACAATTCTTTAATAGAATTAAAGATTACTGGAAAAGCAGAACAAAAAAACAAAAGATCACAGGTATATCAGCATTTATAATAATTCTTTTACTTATTTTAGGGATTACTTATTTTACCACCAGAACAACGATGGTTCCTTTATATAGTAATCTTGAACCAACTGAAACGGGTTCCATCAAACAGAGTCTGGATTCTAAAGGAATCAAGTCGGTTATTAGCGATAATGGAAAGACCATTAGTGTGCCGAAACAGGATGTGGATAATCTCAAGGTGGAATTGGCATCAGAGGGCATTCCAAAGACAGGAAGTATTGACTATTCCTTTTTTAGTCAAAATGCAAGCTTCGGTATGACGGACAATGAGTTTAATGTCATCAAATTAGATGCTATGCAAACAGAACTATCCAATCTTATTAAACAAGTGGATGGTGTAGAAAATGCTAAGGTTATGATCAATATGCCTGATAAAGGAATTTTTGTAAACGATCCTAATCAACAAGCTTCAGCCTCCATTGTTTTAACGACAAAGCCTGGGTATGAATTTACTGATAAACAAATAACATCACTTTATAATTTAGTATCCAAAAGTGTACCGAATCTTCCTACAGATAATATCGTCATTATGAATCAAAATTTTGAGTATTTTGATTTAAATAATGATAAAAATTCTACTGGAAGTACATTTGCTGAACAGATGGATATAAAGCATCAAATTGAAAGAGATATCCAAAGACAAGTTCAAACAATGCTAGGAACTTTAATGGGGTATAACAAGGTTGTAACAAGCGTTACCGCGGATATTGATTTTACGCAGGAGAATACAGATGAGCATTTAGTACAGCCTGTTGATAAGCAAAATATGAAGGGTATTGCCGTTAGTGCGCAAAAAATTACGGAAACGTATTCTGGGAATGGTGCTGCTGCAGCTGGCGGAGTACCAGGGACAAATTCATCCGATACTGGTTCTGGAACAACGTATGTACAAAATGGCTCGAATGGAAATGGCGACTATGAAAAAATTCAAGAAACCATGAATTATGAAGTAAATAAAATTCATAATCAAATTGTTCAAAGTCCATATAAGATACGTGATTTGGGAATTCAAGTCATGGTAGAACCGCCAAACCCAAAAAATCCGAGTTCACTGCCGCAAAGCAGAATTAATGATATTAATAAAATTTTATCTACTATTATAAGTACTTCTATTGATAAGAGCAGCGGAACGAATCTTTCTAACCAGGCTATCCAAAACAAAATCGCTGTATCAGTGCAGCCTTTTAATGGAAATACGACCTCTGCACCAGTTAACCAGTCAAAAATTCCATGGTGGGTCTATGTCATTGGAGGAATATTATTACTAATCATAGGCCTATTGATATTCTTTATGCTTCGTGCTAGAAGGAAAGATGTAGAAGAAGAGGATGATTTTGTTAAAACAGAACCAATTCAAATTGCTGATGTTAATGAAGAACATGAAACGGAAACAACTCTTCGTAAAAAACAATTAGAAAAAATGGCAAAAGATAAGCCAGATGAATTTGCAAAATTATTACGTACATGGTTATCCGAAGAATAGGGGGGTAAGGAATGGCAAGTAGAGAAAAAGGTTTGTCTGGAAAACAAAAAGCCGCTATCCTTCTTATCTCCTTAGGTCCTGATGTTTCGGCATCCGTGTATAAGCATTTAACAGAAGAAGAGATAGAAAAGCTGACTCTGGAAATATCAGGAGTTAAAAAAGTTCCCACTGAGACAAAAGAAGAAATATTAGATGAATTTCATAATATTGCTTTAGCACAGGATTATATCTCTCAAGGCGGGATTGGCTATGCAAAAACGGTTCTTGAGAAGGCACTAGGGTCTGAACAAGCCGCAACCATTATTAATAGGTTAACATCTTCTTTGCAAGTCAAACCATTTGATTTTGCAAGACGTGCAGAGCCTTCTCAAATCCTGAATTTTATCCAAAATGAACATCCGCAAACAATCGCATTAATACTTTCTTATTTGGAACCAGAAAAAGCGGGGCAAATATTATCGGAATTACAACAAGATGTTCAAGCTGATATAGCAAGACGTATCGCAATTATGGATCGAACTTCGCCGGAGATTATTAGCGAGGTAGAAGCAATACTTGAACAAAAGCTATCGTCAACCGTAACCCAAGACTATACACAAACTGGCGGTATAGAAGCTGTTGTAGAAGTATTGAACGGAGTGGATCGTTCAACAGAAAAAACAATATTAGATTCATTGGAAATTCAAGATCCTGAGCTTGCTGAGGAAATTAAGAAACGGATGTTTGTATTCGAGGATATTGTGACATTAGATAATCGTTCCATTCAAAGGGTTATCCGTGAAGCTGATAATGAGGATCTACTATTGTCTCTTAAAGTATCCAGTGAGGAAGTAAAGGATGTTGTTTTCCGAAATATGTCCACCCGTATGGTTGAATCCTTTAAGGAAGAAATGCAGTATATGGGACCAGTTCGTTTAAGAGATGTAGAAGAGGCGCAATCAAGAATTGTAACGATTATCAGAAAACTGGAAGATTCCGGGGAAATTATTATTGCCCGTGGCGGAGGAGATGACATCATTGTCTAAGATTATTAAATCTTCTTTTAATAATGAACTTCCGGGAAAAATAATTGACTTAAAAGATATTTTTATTGCAAATAGTTTTGAGCAAAATGAAACAAACGCCTTGTTCGAAATGGAGAAACAAAAATATTTAAGTCAATTTCAGCATAAAGCCGAATCGATGATTCAAGAGGCAGAGGAACAAGCCCAAAAAATAAGGGAACAAATCGAACAAGAAAAAGAACAGTGGATTCAAGAAAAGCAATTATGGATTGAAGAAGCTAAAAAGAGTGGATTTGAACAAGGACTTATAGAGGGCAGAAATCAAGGGTTTGAAGAGTATCGTTTACGAATAGATGAAGCGAATACAATGGTTGCTCATGCCAAAAATGAATTTGTAAAACACATCGAAGAATCAGAAAAAGTTATTTTAGATTTAGGTATAACGGCTGCTAAAAAAATTTTATGTGACACATTAACAGGAGAGCCGGAAAAATTTCTTTCACTTGTCAAACAAACAGTTAAGGAAGTGAGGGAAAATCAAGAGATAAAAATTATCGTTCATCCTTCAAAATACCCAATAATCCTGTCAAGAAAGGATGAATTGGATAGTATTTTAGCCGGTCAGGTACAATGTTATATTTACGGTGATGAACAATTTACGGAAAATCAATGTGTTGTGGAAACCGAAAATGGTCGAATTGATGCTAGCATTGATAGCCAGCTTAACATGTTACAAGAGAAATTGCATGAGGTATTAGAAGGTGTCTATTCATGAAAGCAAGTGAACTTTTGACTTTCATTCCAAATATTGAAACTTATAAGCGGTTTGGAAAAGTAAACCGAGTGGTAGGGCTAATGATTGAATCCATCGGGCCCGAAAGTTCAATCGGTGAAGTATGCTTCATTCATGTTGGCGGTAAGAAAAAAGGCAGAAAAATAATGGCGGAAGTAGTTGGTTTTAAAGAAGAAAATGTTATTCTCATGCCATATACAGAAATACAAGATATATCTCCTGGAAGTTTAGTGGAAGCTACTGGCCGTTCACTCGAAGTGAAAGTTGGCAATTCATTGATTGGAAAAATTATTGATTCCCTTGGCAATCCGCTTGATGATTCACCATTGCCAAAAGGTTTAATGGCCATCCAAACGGAACAGGCACCGCCAAATCCATTAACGCGTCCGCCTATTTCGGAAGAGATGGAGCTCGGGGTTCGTGCGATAGACAGTCTTTTAACCGTGGGTAAAGGACAAAGGGTCGGGATATTTGCGGGAAGTGGTGTTGGAAAAAGTACGCTCTTGGGAATGATAGCTCGAAATACAAAAGCGGATTTGAATGTAATTGCACTTATTGGGGAACGAGGACGTGAGGTTAGGGAATTTATCGAGCGAGATCTTGGACCAGAAGGGCTGGCAAGATCCATCGTCGTGTGTGCTACTTCGGATCAGCCGGCATTAATGAGGATTAAAGGTGCTTTTACGGCAACTGCCATCGCCGAGTATTTTCGAGATAAAGGTCTAAATGTAATGTTTATGATGGATTCTGTTACCCGTGTTGCAATGGCACAGCGTGAAGTCGGACTAGCAGTTGGGGAGCCTCCTGCAACGAAGGGATATACCCCTTCCGTATTTGCCATATTACCTAAATTATTGGAACGAACAGGTACGAATCAAAACGGAACCATTACAGGTATATACACGGTGTTGGTAGATGGTGATGATATGAACGAGCCTATTGCTGATACTGTACGCGGAATATTAGACGGGCATTTTGTATTGGATCGTGCTTTAGCCAATAAAGGACAGTATCCAGCTATCAACATATTGAAAAGCGTAAGCCGCTTAATGAATCATCTTGTTTCTGATATGCATAAACAAGCAGCAGAAAAAATCAGAGATCTTTTAAGTACATACTTAAATGCAGAGGATCTCATAAACATTGGGGCTTATAAGCGAGGTAGCTCAAAAGAAATTGATTTGGCTATTCAAATGTATCCGAAAATTATTTCTTTCTTAAAACAACGAACTGATGAAAAAATTACAATGAATGAAAGTATTGCTTCTATCATAAATCTCGCTGAAAATGGTGAATGAACATGAAATACCAGTATAAATTCGAAAAGGTTTTAACTTTCAAGGAACGCGAAAAAGAGGAAGCATTATCAGCTTATCAAAATGCTATTAAAACATTCGAAGAAGTGGCAGAAGAGTTATATCGTTTACTGAAGAAAAAGGAAGATTTAGAATTATTCCAAGCAGAAAAGCTGCAAACTGGATCATCTGTTCAAGAAATAAGACATTACCAGCGATTCATTATAAACATGGAAAAATCTATTAAGTATTATCAAGAACTTGTATTGAATGCAAGGAATCGTATGAATTGGTGTGAAACACAACTGATTGAAAAAAATGTCGAAGTAAAAAAATATGAAAAAATGAAAATAAAAGATTATGAAAAGTTTTTAGAACAAATGAAACTTGAAGAGGACAAGGTAACGGATGAAATTTCTACTCTCCAATATTTTCATCGGACAGGAAATTAGGTGATTGTATGGCAAAAGAGGAAGCATTACTAGAAGAAGAGAAATCAGGCAACAAGTTTTTATGGTTCATATATGTCGTTGTCATACCATTATTATTTGCGATTGTTATAGCATTAATTGTCACAACAATTGCGGGGATCAATGTTTTTGAGAAGGCAAAAGAACTTGGGGAAAAAACTCATATATTGTCTGCTAATAATGCTACGAACAGATCGAAAGCAGATGAGGATAAGATAATCAGTTTAAATGCAGAAATTCAAAACAAAGATACACAAATTGAAAATCTGCAGAAGCAATTAGACAGTGGGGACAATGAAAAACAGCAATTACTTTTAGAGCAAAAAAGACTTCAACAACAAATTGCAAGCTTACAAAAGTCTCAAGCCCAAAGTACAAAAGATTTCAAAGAAATTGTTAGCTCATATGAATCCATGAATCCGAAAAACGCGGCCCCGATTATCCTTCAAATGAAGGATGAAAACGCGGTGAAGATTTTATCTAAGCTAAGCTCAGAGGCATTAGCAAGTATATTAGAAAAGATGCCTGCCGACCGTGCTGCGAAATATACAGAAATGCTTGGAGGAAGCTCAAATTAAAAATTATGTATTTGCATAGGAAATAAAAAATTAAACCATGTGAATAGCCTTGGATAAACTTTTTATAAAGGGGTCTGCGTCTAGCTTAAGCGCCTATCGGCTAGTGGATTTCTACGTCTTCTCCCTACGATAAGTTAACATCAGCTCGTGAACTACTTCAGCACGGTTTCCTTTATCTCGAGCCTGCGACTACGAAATCCATACGCCGATGTTCAAGTCGCTTATGCATTTGATTTTGAAAGGAGGTGAAATAATGAATGTCACGATGCTTCCATTAGGTTCAATTTCTCCATCGGTAAATACTGGTAAAAATGGCTTAAAAACAGGGAATACAAATAATGCGTTTTCCAGTTTGCTGCAGCTTCAAGCAAGTAAAGGAAATCAGGATGGAATAGGTTCCACTGAAAATCTGGCAGATGTTTTAAAAACAATTTTGCAGATATTAAAAAATGGATTACCAAATACAAATGGACTAGGCTTTACAAATAACGATAAAATTTCTGATGACCAAATTAGTAACTTGTTGGGGATGACGAAGGAAGACTGGAAAGCGCAAATGAATGATTTGCTTGATAGTCTACAAAGCCTATTTGCAAATTTACCGCAATTTTTGTCTCAATTGAAAGAAGTGAAAAGCTCCTTAGTGGATGGTAAGTTTTTAAAAGGAATGTCTGAGTTAGCCTCTGCCGTTTCAAAACTGCCTTCTGATGCTTTTGAACAGTTAAAAGGAAATCAGCTTCAAACATTTGCAAAAAATGTAAAGGTAACTGAACAGCTTGCCAAGACTGTTGACTTATCAATGGGAGATATTAAACAGCTAACACAATTGAATGAAGGTTTACAGAATGTAATTGCAAAAATTGAATTGTTGGTAAGAAACAGTAAATTAACAACACAAAATACGATTCTTCAAACTGCCTTTTCTTCTATATTAAAGGATCGCCAAAGTATGGTATCTGACATAAATCAAGTTAATGAAGTTTCGAAAGGTTCAGGTGAAAATATCGAAGACTCGTCTGCTCAGACAAATTTGTTTTCTAATTTGATGAATCCTATTTCAAAAACAGAGCAATTTATTTTGCATCTTGGAAAGGGAACTGAAACCTCAGGTAATTATAGTGAATTTGTCAAAGAATTTACGAATATCCTGGCAAAATCACAGCTTACAACAGGATTAGACGGAACAAATAAACTATTTATTAAACTTTATCCAGAACATTTAGGTTCTATTAGAATTGAATTATTACAGGATAAAGGAAGTATAACGGCAAAAATGTTTGCAAGCAGCGGGACTGCGAAGGATTTATTGGATTCTCAAATCAATCAATTAAAAGACGCTTTTTCTATGCAAAATATTCAGGTGGATAAAATTGATGTCCTGTATGGAGAAACCCAGACACAAAAATTTGGACAACAAGATCCAAGACAACAATCATCCGGCCAAAATAATGAAACACCTAATCAAGAAAATGAAGAAGAGAATGATACATCCTTTTCCAATTTTTTAAGTGAGAGTTTACTAGAAAAAATAATATAGGTGATGATTATGGGAAACACAATAGATCCAAGTTTGCTATACACAAATAAACAAAGTGCTGACCGAAAAACAGGCTCAGATATTTTAGGAAAAGACGACTTTTTAAAAATCCTTATGGTTCAATTGCAAAATCAGGATCCTATGAATCCGATGCAGGATAAAGATTTTATTGCACAAATGGCTACATTCTCATCGTTAGAGCAAATGACAAACATGAACCAGACGATGCAGCAATTTGTAGATTCGCAAACACAAAGTCAATTAATAGATTATACACAATTTGTAGGCAAACAAGTTACTTGGCATAAATCTACTCCAAGTAGTGAACCTAATGGACAACCTACTATAACACAAGGAACGGGTGTCGTAACAGGGGTTCGTTTCGTCAATAATGCGCCAAAGTTTATTTTAGATGATGGAACAGAATTAGATGCAGCTAATATTTCGCAGGTAAACGCCCAGTCTAAAGATAATTCTTTAGTCCAGGCTAGTTATCTAATTGGCAAGAAAGTGACATGGTTAGATGATCAAAATCAAGAAGTAAGTGCAATCGTTAAATCAGCTGCATTAAAAAATGGTGAAATAGTATTAGGTTTAGATAACGATCAAAATATCAAACCGGATCAATTAACGAAAATAGAAAATTAAAAGGATGTGGTTGAATGGTGAAGCCCTTTATTCATCAGGTTCCATTACAACCAATTACGCCAAAAAATACTTTACCGAAACCAAATCAGCAAAATAAAAAAGTAGAATCGTCGTTTTCACAACATTTTAACGAGGCGTTAAAAAATAATTCAGAGAAACTTACCATTAGTAAACATGCCAGTATAAGGATGGAACAAAGAGGGATAAAAATAGATCAGCCTCTTTGGGATAAAATTGCAATGAAGGTAATGGAAGCGAAGCAAAAAGGTGTAAATGATTCTTTAGTTTTAGTGAAGGATGCTGCTCTTATCGTTAGTGCCAAAAATAATACAGTAATCACTGCAATGGATAAAAACGAAGCATGCTCACAAATCTTCACGAACATTTCAGGTGCTATTATAGTTGAATAAAAACAGCTGGACCTAAAAGGAAGCTGAAACTGTGGAATGAGAGAAGCAGTTTTTAGAAATAGCTCTATTCTTATGAAATTTGCAGAAGACTGAAAGGGGAAAATAACAATGTTACGTTCAATGTACTCAGGAATAAGCGGAATGAAAAACTTCCAAACCAAATTAGACGTAATTGGTAACAATATCGCTAACGTAAATACTTACGGCTTCAAAAAAGGTCGTGTAACTTTTAAGGATGCAATTAGCCAGTCGATTTCAGGAGCTAGTGCCCCATCAGGTGGACTTGGGGGTAAAAATCCTATCCAAGTAGGATTGGGATCTACTTTAGGTTCAATTGATATAGTCGATACTGAATCTAGTATGCAAACTACTGGACGGCCACTAGACCTTGCAATTGATGGAGATGGCTATTTTACTGTCAAAAATGGTAACCAAACATATTACACACGTGCTGGGAATTTTTACTTAGATAAAGATGGAAACCTAGTGAATAGTGATGGTTACTTTGTTCAAAAAAATGGTGGTGGAAATATTACAATTCCAAGCAGCACTTATTCAAGCTTTGATATTAACTCTTCTGGTGTAGTAACGGGGGTTGATGCAAGTGGAAATGCGGTTAATCTAGGTACTATTAGTATAGTGAAATTTAATAATCCAGCAGGTTTAACGAGGGTTGGTGGTAATTTATTGAAAGATAACCAAAACTCTGGAGCACCTCAAGATGGAGTTGCTAATAGTGGGGGGCGTGGCTCCGTAAATGCAGGTTATTTAGAAATGTCCAACGTAGACCTTTCCGAAGAATTCACAGAAATGATCGTAGCTCAACGTGGTTTCCAAGCAAATACTAGAATTATAACAACATCTGATGAAATTCTTCAAGAATTAGTCAATTTAAAACATTAAGATAGGGAGGGACAGGACTAAGACTCACCTCTTAGTCCTGATAATATGATCACAGTTACACGATTAAACGGTAAGAAGTTTCAAATCAATGCGCTATATATCGAAACGATCGAATCCTTTCCCGATACGACGATTACTTTAACAAACGGCCATAAATTTGTGGTGCTGGAAGATGAAGACAATATACATAAACAAATAATCTTATTCTATCAATCTATAAATATACTTGGCAGCACTAACATGGGAGGTGGATTAGATGAAAAATAAAATGATGAGAACGATGTTAATATTATTATTAGTAATCTTATTAGCAGGAGCAGTAGCAATTATTGTTATTTATAAATTAGATCATACAAGTGCTAATAAAGCACCTTCCATTGATGAAGTTCTAAAACAGTCAGTAGATGTACCAGAAATCACCACTAATCTAAAGAGCAATAATTTTATTAAAATATCATTCAAGCTTGAAACAGACAGCAAAAAAGCACAAGAAGAGCTGACAAAGAGAGATTTTCAGGTCAAAAATATTATTATTGATCAATTATCGGAAATGAGCCCTAATGATTTAGATGGTCAAAAAGGGAAAGACAAATTAAGAATGGCCTTGAAGGATAAGATATCTAAAATTATGCAAAATGGTAAAGTTGTTAATGTATACATCACCTCTTATGTTATTCAATAAAAACATGAAGTGCATATTAAAAGGAGGTGGGAACATTGTCAGGTGAAGTATTATCGCAAAATGAAATTGATGCTTTGCTCTCTGCACTTTCCACTGGTGAAATGAATGCAGAGGATATAAAGAAAGAAGAAGAAGCTAAAAAGGTTAAAGTTTATGATTTTAAAAGAGCCTTGCGATTTTCAAAGGATCAGATTAGAAGCTTAACCAGAATCCACGAAAATTTTGCAAGATTACTAACGACTTTCTTTTCTGCACAGTTAAGAACTTATGTGCAAATCTCTGTCGCATCCGCCGATCAAATTCCATATGAGGAATTTATTCGCTCCATTCCGAAAATGACTATTTTAAATGTTTTTGAGGTTCCTCCATTAGAAGGCAGAATTTTAATGGAAATCAATCCTAATATCGCTTATGCGATGATGGATCGTGTCATGGGTGGAAAAGGAACAAGTGTCAATAAGGTTGATAACCTGACGGAAATAGAAAAAAGGATTATGTCTAACATGTTTGATCGGGCATTTGAGAATTATCAAGAGGCGTGGGCAAATATGGTGGATATTGATCCATACTTGTCTGAGTTTGAGGTAAATCCTCAATTTCTGCAAATGGTGTCACCAAATGAAACCGTCGTGGTCATTTCAATGAATACAACGATTGGTGATGCCAGCGGAATGATTAATTTATGTATCCCGCATGTTGCACTGGAGCCGATTATTCCAAAGCTTTCGGTCCATTATTGGATGCAGACAAATCATAAGGAAAGAGAACCTGCCCAGACGGAATTGATGGAAAAGAAGCTTAAGAATGCATTCATCCCATTAGTGGCACAATTAGGTTCTTCTGAAATTACGATTGAAGATTTTTTAAATCTGGACAAAGGGGATATCATCCCACTAGTTCAGAAGATTGATGATCCAATCAAAATTAATATTGAAGGAACAACAAAGTTTGTAGGACAGCCTGGTATCGTTGGAAAAAGAATGGCTATCCAAATTTTGGAAGTATTAAGAGGGGGGGATGATGACAGTGAGTAATATGCTATCACAAGAAGAAATAGATGCTCTTTTAAAAGGAACTGCCGACGATAGTGAAGATGTTCAGGAAATGAGCGTAGAAGATTATTTATCCTTAATGGAAAAAGATGCACTGGGCGAAATTGGTAATATATCATTTGGGAGTTCTGCAACAGCACTTTCTACACTGCTATCCCAAAAAGTTGATATAACCACACCAGAAGTAACTATTATAAAGCGGGAAGATTTAAAAGATGAATTTCCACATCCACATGTTGCCATCCAAGTAAGGTATACAGAAGGATTCACTGGAATGAATTTATTAGTGATAAAACAATCCGATGCTGCTATTATTGCAGATTTGATGCTCGGTGGGACGGGAGAAAATCCTGGAGAAATGATGGATGAAATTCAACTTAGTGCTGTTCAGGAAGCAATGAATCAAATGATGGGATCTGCAGCAACTTCCATGTCTACCGTTTTTAATAAGCGTGTTGATATTTCACCACCGGTTGTTGATATAATCGATTTCGCAGTCGGATCAGGAACTGAAACTCTGCCTAATCAAGAATTGCTAGTAAAAATTTCGTTTCGATTAAGAATTGGTACATTAATAGATTCATCCATAATGCAAGTAATTCCGTTAGACTTTGCGAAAAGCTTAGTTTATGATCTGATGAACAATGATGAACCAAGTCAGCCTGATAATGGAATAACACAACCTGAAACAAATACAAGTTTTACGCAGACGATGAGTCAAGAAACTGTAAATTCTGCAGCATATCCGGATTATTCGCCGTCCATGCAAAATACAGCGGTCCCTACTTCTTCTTTTGCAACGGCATCAAGCCCAACAAAAGAAAAACCGCAAAGCAATATTAATGTACAACCAGCAGTATTTTCTAATTTCCAGGAAGTACCTGTTCAAGTGCCTGAAACAAAGAATCTTAACATGCTGCTTGATATTCCGCTTCAGGTAACAGTTGAATTAGGGCGGACTAGCAGAACAGTTAAAGATATATTGGAGCTTGGTTCAGGATCCATTATTGAATTAGACAAGCTTGCCGGAGAACCGGTAGATATTTTGTTAAACAATCAACTTATCGCTCAAGGTGAAGTTGTTGTAATAGATGAGAATTTTGGTGTACGAATAACAGAAATCGTAAGCCAAACAGATCGAATCAAAAAATTAAAATGAAGTAAGCGGGGTAATAGAAATGGCAAACAGAATTTTAATCGTTGATGATGCAGCGTTTATGAGAATGATGGTTAAGGATATTTTAACGAAGAATGGCTTTGATGTAGTTGGGGAAGCTGCAGATGGTGCACAAGCAGTTGAAAAATATAAGGAATTAAAACCGGATCTTGTCACAATGGATATTACCATGCCTGAAATGGATGGAATTTCTGCATTGAAGGAAATCAAAGGAATTGATCCAAATGCAAAGGTGATCATGTGCTCTGCAATGGGTCAACAGGCTATGGTAATCGATGCCATTCAAGCTGGTGCTAAGGATTTTATTGTGAAACCATTTCAAGCAGATCGAGTAATTGAGGCTATTCAAAAAACGTTAGCATAATGTATGGGAAATGTTTTAAGGAAGAACATTCGATAATCTAAACCATATGCAAACAAATAAGAAGGTGTCTATAGATTGTTTAGAAATTTATTGAAAATATTAATGGTCATCTTTCTTTTTATTCCTCTGTATGGACAATATCAAACTGTCCATGCAGAGACAACCTATGTAAATCAAATGTTTCAAAAAAATAAGGACCAACAAACTCCAAAGAAAAGCAGCGACACACAAAAAGAAAATAAAACTAATGCTGATTCAGGCAGTCCAGTTATTTCATTTTTGGACGTTGTAAAAATGATTTTTGCACTTATAGTTGTTATCGCATTATTATACTATTTACTGAAATTTATTAATAAGAAAAGCCGGTCCTATCAGCAAAATCGGTTTGTGCAAAATTTTGGTGGTACATCGCTTGGCGGAAACCGTTCCTTACAGATTGTAAAAGCAGGAAAACGGATATTAATTTTGGGTGTTGGTGAAGATATTCGGTTATTGAAAGAAATAGATGATCAAACAGAAATAGATGATTTTATCAAACAGTATGATGCGGACATGGAAAGATCCATGGAGCCAAGAGATATTGTAAGTAAATTATCCAAACGCATAAATGGGTTAAAAAGGAATACGGAAACATCGCAACAACAGCCGTCTTTTCAGAGCTTATTAAAGGAACAATTATCAAATATTAAAAAGGATAGAAACAACATGATGAGAGAATTGGATAAAAAGGAGAAGCATTCAGATGAATGAGTTTATGAGTATTTTTAATAATAGTTCACCTGAACATGTTTCGACAGCAGTAAAATTATTTCTTTTATTAACGGTTCTCTCTGTTGCACCTGGTATTTTAATATTAATGACTTCCTTTACAAGAATTGTCATTGTGTTATCGTTTGTGAGGACATCACTGGCCACTCAGCAAATGCCTCCTAATCAGGTGATTATCGGCCTATCTTTGTTCTTGACCTTTTTTATCATGGCGCCGACCTTTCATCAAGTAAACGAACAAGCACTAACTCCTCTATTTGATAATAAGATTACGTTAGAGCAGGCATATGATAAAGCTTCGGTTCCTTTTAAAGAATTCATGAGCAAATATACAAGAGAAAAAGATCTTCAGCTGTTTCTTGATTATTCTCATGCAAAACAACCTAAAAAAATGGAAGATATTCCTATGACAGCACTTGTCCCAGCATTTGCGATAAGTGAAATAAAAACAGCGTTTCAAATTGGCTTTATGATATTTATTCCTTTTCTGGTGATAGATATGGTGGTTGCTAGTGTTTTAATGTCTATGGGGATGATGATGCTGCCGCCAGTAATGATCTCTTTGCCATTTAAGATTTTATTGTTTGTTTTGGTAGATGGATGGTATCTGGTCGTCAAATCATTGTTACAAAGCTTTTAGAGTAGGTGAAAATGTTGAGTCAAGAAACGGTTATCTCCATAGCAGAAAAAGGAGTCTATATTACCTTAATCACAGTTGGCCCATTACTGATCATAGCTCTCCTAGTCGGGTTGCTTGTAAGTATTTTTCAAGCAACAACGCAAATACAGGAACAGACCTTAGCATTTGTTCCGAAAATAGTTGCGGTATTAATTGGCATAATCTTTTTTGGGCCATGGATGCTAAGTCATATCTTATCCTATGCAAGTGATATTTTTTCCAATTTAACTAGGTATATAGGTTAGTAAAATGGACAATCTTATTCCTTCTTTTTCTATTTTTTTATTAATATTCATGAGGGTATCGGCTTTTTTTGTCACCATGCCGCTATTTTCTTATAAAACAATTCCAGCTATGCATCGAATAGGGTTTGCGGCTGTATTAGCATGGTTAATGTATTATTCCATAGATATCCATCCATTAGCGATAGATGGAAAGTATTTTATGTTAATCATAAAAGAGGCAATGGTTGGACTCTTTATCGGTTTTATCGCTTATTTAATTTTTTCCGCGATTCAAATAGCCGGAGGATTCATAGATTTCCAAATGGGATTCTCGATTGCTAATGTTATAGACCCGATGACAGGTACGCAAAGTCCCTTAATAGGTCAATATTTATATAGTTTTGCTATTTTGCTATTACTAGTCTTGAATGGACATCATCTTATTTTAGATGGTATTTTCTATAGTTATCAGTTTATTCCAATCGATAAAATGACTCCTTTCGGGGATCCGAATTTAGCTGAATTTATTATAAAAACCTTCAGCAAGATGTTCATCATTGCTTTTCAAATGTCGATTCCTGTCGTGGCGGCCTTGTTTTTAGTCGATGTTGCATTAGGAATTGTGGCAAGAACAGTATCGCAGCTAAATATATTTGTGGTTGGTTTCCCTGTTAAAATCGGTGTAAGTTTTATTATTCTTATCGTAGTTATGGGAGTTATTTTCTCAGTTTGCCAACACTTGTTTCAGTATATGTTTTACACGATGAGGGATCTTATGAAATTAATTGGGGGTTCATGATGAAGTGGATTCGTTTGGATTTGCAGTATTTTTCTGGAGATAAAACGGAAAAAGCAACCCCGAAAAAACGCCAGGATGCGAAACAAAAAGGGCAAGTTGCTAAAAGCCAGGATATTAACACGGCAATTGGTTTGCTTGCTGTTTTCATGTTTTTATCATTTGGAACATCTTTCATTGGCCCGCATCTTTTTGGGATTCTGCGTCATTCCTTTCAAGACTATATGCTAATGGATTTAACGGAGAATAACATCCACAAGATAGTAGTGGAACTTTTAAAAGAAATTGCTTATATTATCGGTCCGATTTTGGCAGTTGCCTTATTTGCAGGAATTGCATCTAATTTTGCACAAGTGGGTTTTATTTTCACTAGTGAGACGATGCAGCCAAAATTGGAAAAGATTGATCCAATAAAAGGTTTTAAACGGATATTTTCGATGCGGTCTGTAATGGAATTATTAAAATCCATATTGAAAATAGCATTTGTTGGAACCGTGACGTTTTTTGTTCTTTGGAGAAGAATGAACGATGTATTGAGCTTGTCTTATAAATCAATTGGTGATTCACTCTCTATCATTGGAAGTCTTACCCTCCAAATGGGTTTTGCTGCTTCCATTGCACTTTTGTTCTTAGCTATTCTAGATTATTTGTATCAACGATATGAGTATGAAAAAAACTTGAGAATGTCAAAGCAAGATATAAAAGATGAGTATAAAAATTCTGAAGGGGATCCACTAATAAAGTCAAAAATCAAACAAAGACAAAGGGAAATGGCCATGCGTCGCATGATGCAAGAGGTTCCAAAGGCTGACGTTATTATCACGAATCCAACACATTATGCTATTTGTTTAAAATATGACGAAAATGAAAGGGATGCACCTTTTGTCATAGCCAAAGGCGTTGATTATGTCGCGCAAAAAATAAAGATGATCGCGAATGAACATGAAATTATGATGATAGAAAATCGTCCGTTAGCAAGGTCTTTATATGATCAGGTCGAAATTGGAGATACCATACCTGAGGAATTCTTTAAGGCTGTGGCAGAAATTCTGGCTTATGTTTATCGAATAAAAAATAAAATTTAGTTGTAATTGAGAAAAAAGGCTTAAAAGCTGGGGGGAAACAAAATGGCAGCAAGAGATATGTCCGTACTCATTAGTGTTATTTTAGTAGTAGCTATGTTGATTATACCTTTTCCAACATGGCTATTAAGTGTATTAATATTGATTAATATCTCTCTTGCTCTCCTCGTATTATTAACATCTATGAATATGAAAGAACCATTGCAATTTTCGGTGTTTCCTTCGCTTTTACTGTTATTAACATTGTTCCGTTTAGCATTAAATATATCTACAACAAGAGCTATATTAACAAAAGGTCAAGCAGGTGGAGTTGTCGAGACTTTCGGTACCTTTGTAGTCGGTGGAAATATATTGGTTGGACTTGTTGTATTTTTAATCTTAATTATTATTCAATTTATTGTTATTACGAAAGGTTCGGAGCGAGTTTCCGAGGTGGCAGCAAGATTTACTCTTGATGCAATGCCGGGGAAACAAATGAGTATTGATGCAGATTTAAATGCAGGGATGATTTCTGACCAAGAAGCAAGGCAAAGACGTGAAAAGGTTGGTCGTGAAGCGGATTTTTATGGTGCGATGGATGGTGCAAGTAAATTTGTTAAAGGTGATGCAATAGCCAGTATTATTATCGTAGCCATCAATCTAATTTTTGGGATTATTATCGGAATGACTCAACAAGGTTTAGGAATAGCGGAAGCTGCGCAACACTTTTCGCTGTTAACAGTTGGTGATGGTATTGTCAGCCAGGTACCAGCCTTACTTATTTCTACGGCAACAGGTATCGTTGTTACACGTGCCGCATCAGATGGTAACTTAGGTAGGGATGTTATTTCTCAACTTTTAGCTTTTCCTAAAATGCTATATATTGCAGCTGCAACGATTTTTCTACTAGGGATTGCTACACCGATTAATGATTTTTTGACGATTCCAATTGCAGGTGCTTTGGCGATAGGGGCATTCCGACTTTCACGTGTGCCAAAACAAAACGAAGAAGAGCTCACCGAAATGGAAGAGGTTATTCAGTCAGATGAAATGAAGAGCCCGGAAAGTGTTATTAATCTATTAAATATCGATCCAATAGAATTTGAATTTGGATATGGGTTGATTCCACTAGCTGATACAAATCAAGGCGGAGATTTATTAGATCGAATCGTCATGATTAGAAGGCAGCTCGCTCTTGAATTAGGAATTGTTATTCCTGTTGTGAGAATAAGAGATAATATTCAGCTCGAACCAAATGAATACCGTTTGAAAATTAAGGGTAATGAAATGGGACGAGGTGAATTATTACTTGATCATTACTTAGCCATGAGTCCTGGTATAGATGATGATATGGTGGAGGGAATTGATACGATTGAGCCTTCTTTTGGATTACCAGCGAAATGGATAACCGAATCTGCGAAGGAGCAAGCGGAGATTTATGGCTATACTGTTGTCGATCCACCATCTGTAGTCTCAACACATATAACGGAAATATTGAGAACAAACGCTTTTGAATTATTGGGAAGACAGGAGACAAAACAGCTAATTGATCATGTGAAAGAAACATTCCCGATTTTAGTGGAAGAAGTAACGCCGAATCCATTATCTGTTGGGGAAATCCAAAAGGTTTTGCAAAAGCTTTTAAAAGAGCATGTTTCTATACGAAATTTAACGATTATTTTCGAGACTCTTGCCGATTTTGGAAAAATGACCTTGGATACTGATTTATTAACGGAATATGTAAGGCAAGCACTTGCTAGACAAATTACAAATCAATTTGCTGAGAACGGTAATACTTTAAAGGTTATTACTTTGTCAGGAAAAATAGAAAAAATGATAGCAGATGGTGTTCAGCAAACGGAGCATGGGAATTATTTAGCGATTGATCCGAATGATTCACAAAGTATGTTAGAAGCTATCGCAAAACAAGTTGAACAGCAATCTTCTATGGGGATTCAACCTATCATCCTATGTTCTCCAGCAGTACGAATGTATGTAAGGCAAGTAACTGAACGATATTTTCCACAGATTCCAATACTTTCTTATAATGAACTGGAAGCCAACGTTGAAGTCCAAAGTATAGGGGTGGTGAATGTAGAATGAAGGTAAAAAAATATGTTGCCGCTAATATGACAGAAGCAATGAAACAAGTTCGAGCAGAACTTGGTGAAGAAGCAGTTATTTTAAATTCAAAAGTTGCATATACAGGCGGATTTATAGGTTTGTTTCGAAAAAAGCAGTTTGAGATCATTGCTGCCATAGACCCGCAAGCACCTCATAGTCAAGTAAAGCTAAAAGAAAAACAAATAAATGTACCAACAAATGCTGGTGTCAAGGATATTGAAAAACTTAACAATAATGGAATTCAAAAAGAACTTCATGATTTAAAAAAAATGGTAGAGGTGTTATCTTCTAATTCGAAAGCTGTTACTTTTGATCATTATCCGCTTCCTATTCAAAAGTTTCTTGTTTTCATGGACAATCAAGGAATTTCCAACAAATATATTCAGCTATGTGCAGACCAGTTATTAAAGAAATGGCGTACGTCAGCGGAAGAACCAATGGAATCAGAAGTATTCAAATGGGGAAAGCAATATTTTGAAGAAGTGTTTGCTCCTTTTTATTCCAAAGCCTTGGCTAAATCCAAAAAGTATATTAATTTAGTTGGTCCCACTGGAGTAGGTAAAACAACTACTTTAGCAAAAATGGCCGCAAATGCTGTTATTGACAGGCAAAAAAAAGTTGCTTTTATAACAACGGATACATATCGAATAGCAGCAATTGAACAGTTAAAAACCTATGCAAATTTATTACAAGTTCCGGTTGAAGTAGTTTATAATCTTTCAGACTTCGAGCAAGCACTTGAAAAGTTTAAGGATTTTGACATGATTTTTATAGATACTGCCGGAAGAAACTATCGTGAATTACAGTATATTGAGGAATTGAAAAAGGTTATTGATTTCAGTAAAGAAATGGAGACTCTTCTTACCCTCAGCTTAACAATGAAAGAGGAGGATATAAGAGCCATTATTGATAGCTTCGGATCCATTAAGATTGATCATTTAATATTTACAAAACTAGATGAAACAACCACCTACGGTTCCATACTGAATATAATGCTGGATTATCAGATAGGGACTGCATATCTAACATATGGCCAAGATGTCCCGGATGATATACAGGCGGCAACACCAGCATGTCTTGTAAAACATGTCTTTGAGGGTAAAAGTTAATGAAAGACCAAGCCGAAAAACTCAGGGAGAAATTAAAAAATAAATATAGTCAAACAGCTAAAACATTGGCCGTTGTAAGCGGTAAAGGTGGAGTTGGAAAATCAAACATTTCCATTAATATAGCTTTATTATTAGCTAGAAAAGGGAAAAAAGTTTTATTATTTGATTTTGATATTGGCATGGGCAATATCCATGTACTTTTAGGGACAGAAGCAACTAAAACAATATCAGATTTTTTATACGAGGAAATATCTTTACAGGAGATAATCTATGAAGGCGCTGATAATGTTTCGTATATTTCAGCAGGCAACGGGTTTACCAATATAATTGAATTGGATCAAAATATGGTTTCTCGTTTAATGGAAGGGCTTGAGCAGCTGCAGCATCTCTATGATTATATTATTTTTGATATGGGAGCGGGTGCGACTAATTCTAATTTGCAAATCCTTTTATCTGTTGATGATATTGTCGTAGTGACAACACCTGAACCAACCTCGATTACAGACGCCTATTCGATGATGAAGTATATTAGCAATTTGGAGTCTGCAAATCCGTTTTACTTAATCTGCAATCGTGCGGAAAAGGAAAAAGAAGGTTTATATACATTAGAAAGGTTGCAATTAACGGTAAATAAGTTTTTGCAAAAAGATGTTCGTTTATTAGGAGTACTACCGGAGGATACACATGTTAGAAAGGCAGTAAAGCTTCAGACGCCATTTTGTCGGGCTTTTCCAAATTCGAACATTTCAATTAAATTAGAAAAAATGGTTGAACAATACTTGGGAAACACTGGAGATTCCACCTTTCAATCGGGAACAACGAATGGATTTATACACAAATTCAGAAACTTTTTTTCGAAAGGCAGGGTCGGGTAGTGGAGAGGATTAAAGTACTTGTTGTAGATGATTCTGCATTTATGAGAAAACTAATTACTGATATATTGGAAAGCGATCAAAATATTGAAGTAGTCGGTACATCCAGAAATGGTCTGGATGCGATCGAAAAGGTAAAAAAACTTCGACCGAATGTTATTACTCTTGACATAGAAATGCCTATTATGGATGGGATCCAGGCATTACAAAATATCATGAATGATAACCCAACACCGATCATTATGCTATCAAGTACAACCAAGTTAGGTGCCGAAAATACAATACTTGCTATGCATTATGGGGCGATTGATTTTGTTACGAAACCATCTGGAAGTATATCCTTGGATCTTGAAAAGGTAAAAGACGATTTAATTCAAAAGGTAAAATCGGCTAGTAAAGCTAATATTCAAAACCTTCGTTATCCGCCAGAAACGAAACAATTATTAGTTCCCGAAAGACCGCAGGCATCATTCAAAGTTGAAATCCGAAAAATGAGTAAGTGGTCACAGGGAAGAAATAAATTAATTTGTATTGGCATATCGACTGGGGGGCCTAGGGCATTGCAGAAACTATTAGCAGGCTTTCCTGAGAATTTAGAAGCACCAATACTCATTGTCCAACATATGCCAGCCGGTTTTACAAAATCATTGGCAAATCGTTTAAATACACTGAGTAAGATCCATGTAAAAGAGGCCGAAGAGGGAGAAGTAATACAAAAAGGAACTGCATATATTGCACCAGGTGACTTTCACTTACAAGTGAAACAGCTAGGTACAAACATTGTTGTTCAGTTAAATCAAGCTCCCCCATTAAATGGACATAGACCTTCTGTTGATATTATGTTTCAATCAATCAGCCAATTGCCAAATTATGATAAGATTGCAGTCATTATGACAGGGATGGGTTCAGACGGTGCACAAGGTTTGATAGAGTTGAAGAAAAAAGGAACTGTTAAAGCAATTGCTGAATCAGAAAATAGCTGTATTGTATTTGGAATGCCAAAAGCAGCTATTGCTACTAATCTAGTAGACGAAGTAGAAGATTTAGAAAAAATTTCACAAGCAATTATGAAATATTTGCCGTAAAAGGATGTGGAGCAAATGGAATTAAGTCAATATTTAGAAGTGTTTATTGAAGAAAGTAAAGAGCATTTGCAGGCTTGTAATGAACAATTATTATTGCTTGAAAAAAACCCTGAAGATCTAACTATTGTAAATGAAATTTTTCGTTCCGCACATACTCTTAAAGGTATGTCTGCAACAATGGGGTTTGAAGATTTAGCAAATTTGACGCATAAAATGGAAAATGTGTTAGATGGGATTAGAAATGGTATCATCACCGTTACACCTGAGATTTTGGATGTGGTATTTCTTGCAGTAGATGATTTAGAAATCATGGTAGAATCCATTGCCTCAGGCGGAGATGGAAAAAGAGATGTAAGTAAGGTTTTGGACCAGCTACATAAAATTGAAAAAGGCGAATCAATAGAAAGTACTGTAGCAGCTCAGGAAATTGCTGCTGGTGTAGCATTGGAAGCAACTGAATCGAATATGAAATATGATGAGTTTGAACAAACCGTGATTCAGCAATCAAAGGAACAAGGCTATGAATGCATTGAAATTACAGTTGGCTTGAGAACGGATTGTTTATTAAAAGCAGCGAGAGTTTTTATGGTCTTTGAAGTATTGGAAAAATGCGGTGATGTTATAAAATCAAATCCGACAGTGGAAATGCTGGAAGAGGAGAATTTTGATAGTTCTTTTACCGTTGTGTTGATAACAAATGAACAGATAGAAGATATAAGGCAAAAAGTAATGAAGGTATCAGAGGTTGAAAATGTAATCATCGTTCCGATCAATTTGGATCAACCAGACGATAATGACAAGGAAATTATTGAAAATAAAGATAAAAATCAGCAATCAACAGCTTTAACGGATAAAAAGCAAAAGGAAACGAAAAATGGAACGCAACAAGTAACTCATACGAACAAAACGATCAGAGTTAATATTGAAAGATTAGATGTCTTGATGAATCTTTTTGAGGAACTGGTAATTGATCGAGGCAGATTAGAACAAATTTCTAAGGACCTTAATAATCCTGAATTACATGAAACAGTGGAAAGAATGTCCCGAATTTCCGGTGACTTGCAAAATATTATTTTAAATATGAGAATGGTTCCCGTTGAAACGGTATTTAATCGTTTTCCAAAAATGGTTAGACAGCTTGCAAGGGATTTAAATAAGAAAATTAATTTGGAAATTATCGGTGCTGAAACAGAACTTGACCGAACTGTAATTGATGAAATTGGCGATCCATTAGTACATTTGCTAAGAAATGCGCTGGACCATGGTATCGAAACACCGGATGTCCGTTTGCAGAATGGAAAAAGTGAAGATGGAACCATTACGTTGAAGGCTTATCATAGCGGTAACCATGTATTTATCGAAATTTCTGATGATGGTGCGGGTATAAATCGTGAAAAAGTATTACAAAAGGCGATTTCTAAAGGAGTTATTCTCGAAAATGAAGCTCACTCCTTATCGGATAAGCAAGTATTTGAGCTTATAATGTCATCAGGATTTTCTACCGCAGATAAAATTTCCGATATATCTGGTCGAGGGGTAGGCCTTGATGTTGTAAAATCGACGATAGAATCTCTTGGCGGTTCCATTACAATTGATTCAAACGAAGGTTCAGGCTCTGTATTTATCATTCAGCTTCCTTTAACACTATCAATTATTTCTGTCATGTTAGTTGAGATTGGCAATGAAAAATTTGCTATACCATTATCATCCATTATTGAAACTGCTATTATTAAAGAATCAGATATTTTAACCGCTCATGATCAGAAGGTAATCGATTTCCGCGGTAAAGTTGTACCACTTGTATTTCTTAAAGATACTTTTGATGTACCGGATGCTGAAGATAACAGCGAATATACTTCGGTGATCATTGTGAGAAAAGGTGAAAAAGCAGCTGCCTTAGTTGTCGATTCATTTATTGGACAACAGGAAATCGTTCTTAAATCCTTAGGCAATTATTTACTAAATGTTTTCGCTATTTCCGGTGCCACCATTTTAGGAGATGGCCAAGTAGCATTAATCGTTGATTGTAATTCATTGATAAAGTAGAGAACCTGAAGTAAATATGAAATTCACCTTCATAACTCAAAAAAATGTTGATATTGGAGTGTTATATTATGATGGATGTAGTGGAACAAACGGAAAATAAAATGATTGTTTTCCAATTAAAAGGGAATGAATATGCGATTCCTGTTGGGCAGGTTAGAGCAATTGAAAGGGTTTTACATATTACGCGTGTACCCAATACAGCCTCTTTTATAAAAGGTGTGATTAATTTACGAGGAGTCATCATCCCGATTATTGATTTACAAAATAGGTTAGGAATTGGAGAAATTGAAACGACCGAAAAAACAAGAATGATCATTGTGTCGATGGATAATATTGAAGTTGGCTTAATGGTAGACAGTGCAAATGATGTAATAGATATTCCAATGGAATCCATTGAGCCTCAGCCTGAAGTCGTGAATTCTGTAAAGGCGGAATTTATTTCAAACGTTGCAAATCTTAATAAGAGATTAATTATGATTATGAGTTTAGAAAAGATAGTAAGTCCATTAATTTAGGGGAAAAATACAAATGGGTTTAGAAGATAAAATTACAAGTGTGCATTTAGATATTCTTAAAGAGATAGGTAATATTGGTGCAGCACATGCTGCAACATCCTTGTCTATTGTTTTAAATAAAAAAATCGATATGAACGTTCCGAAAGTAAGTATCGAATCCTTCACGGAAATGATGGAAATGGCAGGTGGATCGGAAAATATAGTTGCCTGCGTGCTTCTTCAAATTGAAGGTGATGCTTCAGGCTACATGTTTTTTATACTATCCATCAAACAATGTGAGAATTTTATTAGACAAATGACTGGTGATGTTCACTTTTCCATAAGGCAACCAGCCCTTTCTGAATTGGGCATCTCCGCATTTCAGGAATTAGGGAATATATTGGCTGGTTCCTATTTAACTGCTTTATCCAATTTCACAAAGCTTGAACTGTATCCATCCGTTCCCTTGGTTTGCTTCGATATGTTCGGAGCCATTATTAGTCATGGTTTAATCGAGCTATCTCAAACTAGTGATTATGCAATTGTGATAGATACAAGTCTAAGTGATGAACATGACGGGTTCGGAGATACCATGAACGGTCAATTTTTTCTTCTTCCAAATCCTGACTCCTTCCAAACGATTTTCCAAGCTTTAGGGGTGGAAATATGAGCGAAGTGGTGAAGGTGGGAATAGCGGATATGAATATCGTTCACTCACCTAATACAATCAGGACAACAGGATTAGGCTCATGTGTAGGAGTTATCATATATGATCCATTCCTGGCGATTGCCGGTCTAGTGCATGTTATGTTACCGGATTCAGGTATCGCCAAAGCCCAGAAGGAAATTAATAAAGCAAAGTTTGCAGATACTGCTATTAAGGAATTAACAGAGAGATTAATAAAAAACGGATGTAAAAAGCTTCATTTAAAAGCAAAAATAGCTGGCGGTGCGGAGATGTTTTCGTTTTCATCCTCCAATGATTTCATGAAGATAGGGCCGCGTAATGTGGAAGCGGTAAAAAACGCCTTAAAATCAGAAGGAATAGAATTACTTTCGGAAGAAACTGGTGGGAATTCTGGTAGAACGATAGAATTCGATCCTAATACATTTCTATTACAAATCAAATCGGTTAACCAAGGAATTCGTTTTATTTAAGGCTTTTTTCTTAAACTATGTCGCTATTTTGTACATGAAAGCCATACTTATAACGTTTTTAGGTTATGAACGGATACTTTTTTAAGAAAAGATGCCCCGAAACTCCGTCTAAATTCGGATTTATAGATATTTACGAATTGCTGCTATCTATACGAAAACAGCCTATTTAAACTAACTTGCGAGGAGGGAGACATTTGTCAAAAGCAGAAACAATCGAAGAACAAAAGTATTGGGAATTATGGATAAGTTCACGTAATGCTCAAGCTGGTGATGTTCTTGTGAAAAAATACTTGCCATTAGTTCACTATCACGTTCAAAGGATTGCAGTTGGACTTCCTCGTAATGTTTCAAGGGATGATTTAAAAAGTTTTGGGATGCTTGGGCTTTTGGATGCGTTAAATAAATTCGATCGGGCACGTGATTTAAAATTTGATACGTACGCATCTTTTAGAATTCGCGGGGCTATTTTAGATGGTTTAAGAAAAGAAGATTGGCTGCCTAGAAGTACAAGAGAAAAAGCGAAAAAGATTGAAGCAACACTCGAAAAGTTAGAGCAAAAGTATATGAGACATGTTACAGCCGAGGAGATTGCTCATGAACTGAATATGTCTGAGGATGATGTGTATCAAACCATGAATGAACAATTTTTTGCAAATGTACTTTCTGTGGATGAGCAAGCGCATGAAAAGGAAGACAATGAAACGTATTCTTTTGTGATAAAAGACGACCATATTCCAAGTCCAGAGGAATGTTTAATTCATGATGAAAAAATTCAGGATTTAACGAAAGTCATTTCCACATTATCTGAAAAGGAACAGTTGGTATTAAGCTTATTTTATCATGAAGAATTAACCTTAACGGAAATCGGGGAGATTATGAGCCTATCTACATCAAGAATTTCACAAATTCATTCGAAAGCATTATATAAATTAAGAAATATTTTAGAGAAGAAAATGTAAATTCTTAGAGGTGGAAAAGGTGGAGCTGAAATCGCTTGAAATGCAAATCGCATTGCCGAGAACACATGATGCCGGAAAAAATATGCAACATATTCAACATGCAAGTAAGGTAATAAATGAAAATGCAGTGGAGGAAATGGAAAAAGCACTAATTCAGAAACGACAACATGTACTAAAGCAAGAACAAAAAGATTCAGCCCTGCTTAAAGATCAAGCCCATCCGAAAAATCATCATGACCATGATTCAAGCAAAAAGGATCAAAGAGAAAAAGACAAAGAAAAGCAATCACACCAACATCACCCATTTAAAGGTAATCATATTGATTTTAGCGGGTAGGCGATTATAATGACCATTTTTA
The DNA here is from genome assembly GCF_038008735.1 of Margalitia sp. FSL K6-0131. Taxonomy (NCBI): domain Bacteria; kingdom Bacillati; phylum Bacillota; class Bacilli; order Caryophanales; family Bacillaceae; genus Heyndrickxia; species Margalitia sp. FSL K6-0131. Next base: position 3,374,385 of record NZ_JBBOZS010000001.1, on the reverse strand, counting down.
TTTTATTCATTTCTATTATTATAAATATCGTATCAATCTTTGCAATTATTATCCTTTATATAAGACAGAATCGTCTTATGCATGTAGAACAAGATCAAAAAAAAGTGTTACAGGAAATGGAAGAAATGTTTTCAACCTATCTAATCGAAATAAGGGATGAAAATGAAGAGTTTATTAAAAAAGTCCAAAGCATATATCATAGCAAAATGGAATTAAAAGAAAACGTTGAGGGGGACAAGTCCTATCAAGATAAGATCTCCAGCCAAAACGAACAAAAAAATGAAGTTCCGGCTCTTCAAACATTTATGCGGAGCCGAGCGGAAAAAACATATCAATCAGCGATGACACAAAATGATATTCAAGATGCGGAAAATCAAAGTATTGATTTTGCCACTTTACCGTTAGAAAAACAAGCATATTTATTAGAAAAAGAAGGCTTGACGATTGAACAAATTGCTAAGGAACTTCATAAAGGGAAAACGGAAATTGAACTGCTTTTGAAGTTTCGTCAAAAAATATAAGATATTCTTGAATATAGTATTCATATATGTTATATTAATTTTTGGTGTTATCACACACGCTTCATGATTTAAATAGATGGTGCTTTCAAAATAATTACATTTTATTTTGGTAGTTTCTGTTTAAAAATGATTGAAGCGGAGGAAACTAAAACCATAGGAGGCAACACAATGTCAGTAATTTCAATGAAACAATTGCTTGAAGCAGGTGTTCATTTTGGACACCAAACACGCCGTTGGAACCCTAAAATGAAGAAATATATCTTCACAGAGCGTAACGGCATCTATATTATCGATCTTCAAAAAACAGTTAAAAAGGTTGAAGAAGCATACAACTTTGTAAAAGAACTTGCAGCAAACGGCGGAAACATTCTTTTCGTTGGTACTAAAAAGCAAGCTCAAGAATCTGTTAAAGAAGAAGCTGAAAAAGTTGGCATGTACTATGTTAATCATCGTTGGTTAGGTGGTACATTAACTAACTTCGAAACCATTCAAAAGCGTATCGAAAGATTAAAAGCGATTGAAAAAATGGAAGAAGACGGAACTTTTGAAGTTCTACCTAAAAAAGAAGTTGTTCAACTTAAAAAAGAACATGAGCGTTTAGTGAAATTTCTTGGTGGAATTAAAGATATGAAAACTCTTCCAGATGCTCTATTCATTATCGATCCTCGCAAAGAGCGTATTGCAGTTGCAGAAGCACGTAAATTAAATATTCCAATCGTTGGTATTGTAGATACAAACTGCGATCCTGATGAAATTGATTATGTAATTCCTGCAAATGATGATGCAATTCGCGCAGTTAAGCTTTTAACTGGTAAAATGGCTGACGCTATTTTAGAAGCTAGACAAGGCGAAGAAGAAACAGCTGCTGAGCCAGTGGAAGCTCAATAATTATTTTCTGATTTATAGAAGGTGATAAGAATACTCCTTATCACCTTTTTTTAAAGAATGCTATGAATTTAATGAAATACATAGAATTAAAGGAGGAACTATTCTCATGGCAGTTACTGCACAAATGGTTAAAGAACTTCGTGAAAAAACAGGCGCAGGTATGATGGACTGTAAAAAAGCACTTACGGAAACAAATGGCGATATGGATAAAGCCATTGATTATCTACGTGAAAAAGGTATTTCTAAAGCTGCGAAAAAAGCAGATAGAATTGCTGCAGAAGGTATTACTTATATTTTAAGTGAAGGCAATGATGCAGTTATTCTTGAAGTAAACTCAGAAACAGACTTTGTTGCAAAAAATGAAGGCTTCAAAACACTAGTTGCTGATTTAGCAAAACACATCCTAAAAAATAAGCCAGCTACAGTAGAAGAAGCACTTGAACAACAAATGGAAAATGGAACATCTGTTAGCGAAGCTATCAATGGCGCGATTGCAAAAATTGGTGAAAAAATTACACTTCGTCGCTTTGAATTAAAAACAAAAACAGATAATGGCGTATTTGGTGAATACTTACACATGGGCGGCCGTATCGGTGTTTTAACGGTTCTTGAAGGCACAACAGATGAGAGTGTTGCAAAAGATGTTGCAATGCACGCTGCTGCATTAAATCCAAAATACATTTCACGTGATCAAGTATCACAAGAAGAAGTTGAGCATGAGCGCGCGGTATTAACTCAACAGGCATTAAACGAAGGTAAACCTGAAAATATTGTTGCTAAAATGGTGGAAGGTCGATTAAGCAAATACTTTGAAGAGATTTGTATCTTAGATCAAGCATTTGTTAAAAACCCAGATCAAAAAGTTGGACAATTTGTGAAGGCTAATAATGCAACAATTACTGGCTTAGTTCGTTATGAAGTTGGCGAAGGTATTGAAAAACGTCAAGATAACTTTGCTGAGGAAGTAATGAGCCAAGTAAAAAATAAATAATTTTTTTGCAATTCCCTAGGGAATTGGGAAAATCATCAAAGGGAGCACACTGTGTGTTCCCTTTCTTTGGAAATTTAGGTTAGGGTGCAAATGATGGAAAATAAGGAAATCTTCATTTATAGATTTCCACCAATCTTTCAACTCTAACTACTTACCTCAAGAACAACATGCAGTGGATATCTTAACTGCATATACAATAAATGAATTGGAGGTTCATATGAGTACCCCAAAATATAAACGAGTTGTATTAAAATTAAGTGGAGAAGCATTAGCGGGAGATCAGGGTTTTGGTATTAACCCTTCTGTTATTAAATCTGTAGCAGAACAAGTGAAGGAAATTGCTGAATTAGGTGTTGAAGTGGCAGTTGTAGTTGGCGGCGGCAATATTTGGCGCGGAAAAATCGGCAGCGAGATGGGGATGGACCGTGCGACGGCAGATTATATGGGAATGCTAGCAACTGTGATGAATTCTCTTGCACTTCAAGACAGTTTAGAGCAAAATGGAATTGAGACAAGAGTTCAAACATCCATTGACATGCGCCAAGTGGCAGAACCATATATCCGCAGACGAGCTATCCGCCATTTAGAAAAGAAACGTGTTGTCATATTTGCTGCAGGAACTGGAAACCCATATTTTTCAACAGATACAACAGCTGCGCTCAGGGCAGCTGAAATTGAGGCAGAAGTTATCTTAATGGCAAAAAATAATGTAGATGGTGTCTATTCTGCTGATCCAAAATTGGATAAAAATGCGGTTAAATATGATCAACTTACTTATTTAGATGTGATTAAAAACGGTCTTGCGGTAATGGATTCAACAGCATCTTCGTTATGCATGGACAATGATATTCCGCTAGTTGTCTTTTCTATTATGGAAAATGGCAATATAAAACGGGTTGTAATGGGTGAAAATATTGGAACGATTGTAAGGGGGAAGGAATAATGCCTAAAGAAATTATTGCTACTTCAAAAGATAGAATGACAAAAGCAATTCAAGCTTTTACAAGAGAACTTGGTTCTATCCGTGCTGGTCGTGCAAGTGCTTCATTACTAGACAAAATTGTCATCGATTACTATGGTGCACCAACACCAATTAATCAGTTAGCAGGTGTATCGGTTCCGGAAGCGCGTCTGTTAGTTATCCAGCCTTATGATAAGTCAATTCTCGGTGAAATTGAAAAGGCTATTTTAAAATCAGATTTGGGTTTAACACCTAATAATGATGGAAGTTTAATTCGATTAGGGATTCCCGCATTAACAGAAGAGCGACGCAAAGAACTTGTGAAAGTGGTCAAAAAAGAATCAGAGGGTGCCAAGGTTGCGATTCGAAATATTCGAAGAGATGCAAACGATGAATTGAAAAAGCTTGAGAAAAATGGTGAAATTTCAGAAGATGATCTTCGCGGCTACTCAGATGATATTCAAAAACTTACAGATGAACATATTAACAAAATTGACCAAATTACAAAAACAAAAGAGCAAGAAATTTTAGAGGTATAATATTTTCTTAAAAAACTCTCTTCTAGAGAGTTTTTTATTTTAAAGAGGAAAAATGTTTCCTAACTGTCTCTACACAAAATGACATATTTTATCTATAATAGAAGTCGCACCTTTTCAATTTTAATATTAAAGAAATTCCAGGCTTTTTTTGCTATTATAGAAATAGCGGATTTTACATATGAAAATGGAAAGTAGTCCAAGTGGAGGTCCAATGATGATTAATAAATTGAAGTTTTGGAAAACTTCCAAGGAAAATGATGCATTAGAAGAGAGAATCAATGCATTAAAGGAACTCCCGATGCCAAAACATGTTGCGATAATTATGGATGGGAATGGGAGATGGGCAAAGAAACGCGCACTGCCTCGTGTGGCAGGTCATCATGAGGGGATGAAAAGGGTTAGAAGAATAACCCGACTTGCATCTAAGTTAGGTATTGAAGTTTTGACCCTTTATGCTTTTTCTACAGAAAATTGGAAACGCCCAAAAAGTGAAGTGGATTATTTAATGAAGCTTCCAGGCGAATTTTTAGGAACATTCTTACCTGAACTTAAAGAAGAAAATGTTCGAGTTCAAATGATGGGTTATAAAGATAAACTTCCTAAACACACTCTTGGTGCAGTTGGGAAAGCAATAACAGAAACAGAACATAATAATGGTTTAATTCTAAATTTTGCTCTTAATTATGGGAGCAGGGATGAAATCGTCAGAGCAGTAAAAAATATAGTACATGATGTGAAAAAGGGAAAATTAACTGAAAAGGATATTACGGAAGCTAATTTTTCAAATTATTTAATGTCACATAGTCTACGGGATCCGGATTTATTAATTCGTACAAGCGGAGAAATTCGCTTAAGTAATTTTATGCTGTGGCAGTTAGCCTATACGGAATTTTTCTTCTCAGACGTTTTATGGCCAGATTTTAATGAGGAAAATTTAGTAGAAGCTATTGAAGTTTATCAACAACGATCAAGAAGATATGGTGGTTTAAAAAGCGAGGGCGTGGAAGAATGAAACAACGTATTATAACAGCTGTTATAGCTGCTGCAATTTTTATTCCTATTGTCATTTATGGAAATGTACCTTTTACTATTTTAGTCTATTTATTGGCATTCATCGCTTTAGGTGAAGCTTTAAGAATAAGCAAATTAAAAATAATATCTTTTCCCGGAATAATTTCATTTCTTATGTTAGGGATTTTTTTGATTCCACATCCATATATTGAAGTAGTAGAGAAATTTGGATTGTCCAAAATGGATTTTGTCTATTTCGGTATACTTTTACTCTTATGCTATACGGTAGCTTCCAAAAACCGCTATACGATTATAGATGCAGCTTTTATGTTGCTTTCAATATTTTATGTGGGTTTAGGTTTTTACAATTTTTTATTCATAAGAGAACATGGACTTACACTTATTCTGTATTCTCTTTTTATTATCTGGGCTACAGATTCTGGAGCCTATTTTATTGGACGAGCGATTGGAAAAAGGAAGCTGTGGCCGGAAATTAGTCCTAATAAAACAGTAGAAGGATTTATTGGAGGGATAGTTTGCGCGTTAATAGTTGGAATTCTATTCGCGTTATTTTCCAACATACCTGCTTCTATGTTAAAATTAATTATTATTACTGCCATTCTATCTGTTTTTGGACAAATGGGTGATTTAGTTGAATCTGCCTTAAAGCGTTTCTATGATGTGAAGGACTCCGGAAAAATATTGCCGGGGCACGGTGGTATCCTTGATCGATTTGATAGTTTATTATTTGTTTGGCCGCTTATTAGTTATTTATTATTGTCGAATTAACTAAAGGACAAAATTATTTTTAATTAGATGGTATTGGAAGAATCTTGGGAGTTGAACATTTTGAAAAAAATAAGTTTGTTAGGAGCAACAGGATCAATTGGTACTCAAACATTGGATGTAATCAGGAAGCATCCTGAAGAATTTAAATTAGTTGCTCTTTCGGTTGGAAAAAATATAGATCTAGCCAGAAAAATCATTTCTGAATTCAATCCGGAGCTAGTCTCTGTTCAAACAAAAAAGGATTATGATCAATTAAGGCTTGAGTTTGCTTCTGACACAAAGCTTACATACGGCGAAGATGGACTAGTGGAAGTGGCTGTTTATGAAAAGTCCGATATATTGGTGAATGCTGTATTAGGAAGTGTAGGTCTTTTTCCTACTTTACAAGCCATTAAGGCTCATAAAGTAATTGCTATTGCCAACAAAGAAACACTCGTTACTGCAGGACACTTAGTAATGAATGAAGCAAAACAGCAACAAGTAATGCTTCTCCCTGTCGACAGTGAGCATTCAGCAATTTTTCAATGTTTGCAAGGGGAACAAGACAAAAATATTGAAAGATTAATTATTACCGCTTCAGGTGGCAGCTTTCGTGATAAAAAAAGAGAAGAGTTAAAAGAAGTCACCGTAAAAGATGCGCTTAGTCATCCTAATTGGTCAATGGGTGCAAAAATCACCATAGATTCTGCTACTATGATGAATAAGGGTTTAGAGGTAATTGAAGCGCATTGGCTATTCAATCTTCCTTTTGAAAAAATAGATGTTCTCTTACATCGGGAAAGCATTATTCACTCTATGGTGGAATTTCAGGATGGAAGTGTGAAAGCACAGTTGGGAACACCAGATATGCGAGTTCCTATTCAATACGCATTAAGCTATCCAAATCGTATTTCATTACCTTCATCAGAGAGGCTAGATTTAGCTAAAATTGGCAATCTTCATTTTGAAACCATGAACTTTGACCGATTTTATGCATTAAAGTTGGCATATGAGGCTGGTAAATCCGGGGGGACAATGCCTACTGTATTAAATGCAGCTAATGAAGTTGCCGCAGGTGCTTTCTTAAATGAACGAATTTCCTTTTTACAAATAGATGAACTTGTAGAAAAGGCGCTTGAAAGGCATAATGTGATTAAGCACCCTGACTTAGATACAATCAGAACTGTTGATATAGAAACGAGAGAATATATCAATTCACTTTTATAAAAAGGTGGTTTTTCATTTGACAACATTAATAGCCTTTATCATCATTTTTGGAGCATTAGTATTTTTCCACGAAGCAGGGCACTTTTTCTTTGCTAAACGGGCAGGAATACTATGTCGAGAATTTGCGATTGGCTTTGGTCCTAAGCTAATTTCCTTCAAAAAAAATGAAACACAATATACAATCAGACTTCTGCCAATCGGAGGCTATGTACGAATGGCAGGGGAAGACCAGGAAATGCTTGAATTAAAGCCGGGGCAACGTGTTGGTTTAATTCTAAATAAGGATGATAAAGTAGAAAAAGTTGTTATTAATGGCAAGGAAAAATATTCTAATATTCGTATTATCGAGATTGATTCCGCTGATTTGGAGCATAATTTGGTTATTAAGGGTTATGAAGAAGGGGAGGATGAAATATTAAAAACATTCTCCGTTGAAAATGACGCTGTGCTAGTGGAAAATCAGGCAGAGACTCAAATAGCACCATGGAATCGTCAATTTGCAGCGAAATCACTTGGACATCGTGCCATGACTATTTTTGCAGGACCAATGATGAACTTTGTGTTGGCAATTATTATATTCATGGTATTAGGTGCCCTTCAAGGAGTTCCGGTTCAAGACCCCATTTTGGGTGATTTAACTAAAAATGGGGTAGCTAAAGCTGCTGGTCTTCATAAAGGGGATAAAGTTATCAGTATTGATGGATCTGAAATATCGAATTGGAATGATATTGTAGAAGTAATCCAAAAACATCCTGGTGAAGAATTAATGTTTACGATAGAAAGAAATCATAAAACAATGGATATTTCTGTCACCCCAAAAATTGAAAAAGATGAAAATAATAAAGAATACGGAATGATAGGGGTTCATAGTCCTGTTGAAAAATCTCCGTTAAAAGTTGTTACTTATGGTTTCCAGCAAACCTATGACATGACCATTAAAATCTTCCAAATGCTAGGAAAATTACTAACGGGGCAATTTTCCATTAATATGCTCTCAGGCCCTGTTGGAATTTATAAATCGACTGAGGATGTCGCACAATTAGGAGTTTACTATTTAGTTCAATGGGCAGCATTATTAAGCATTAACCTAGGTATTATGAACTTATTGCCAATTCCAGCTCTAGATGGAGGTCGTTTATTATTCTTTGCTGTTGAAGCAGTAAGAGGAAAACCAATCGATCGTCAAAAAGAAGGGATGGTTCACTTTATCGGATTTGCATTGCTAATGCTTTTAATGATAATCGTAACATGGAATGATATTCAAAGATTTTTCCTATAGAATATAGAGCAATCGGTATAATCCGGTTGCTTCTTTCATGTTAAAGTAATTTATGAGTTTGGAATCAAATTAATTATTCCAAACATTAGGTTTTTGTCTGATTTCTGCGCCTATAATCTAGCGGTTTTCACCGTCTCGTCCCTAGGAAAAGCGGGCATCATCTCGTGATCTACCTCACTGTGTTCCGTTGGTCCCGCCTGCGACTGCGAAATCCTTACGCCGATACTTAAGGCGTCACGGGCTTTTCTTAATTGTAAATGTTTTTGCATTGAAATTCTGCCACGGTTTTTTTATGATGGTAAAGGTATAGAAGAAATTTTAAAGGATGGGAGAGGGGAATATGTCAAACAATCCCGCCGAAAAAAAAGAACGATTTAGACTATTATTACAGCAGCTTGAGTTAACGGAAGATACATTTTTTCAACATTTTACAAATGCAGAAATTGAAAAGCTAGTGGTGGAACGTGCGTCAAAACGCTGGCATTTTTATTTTAATGTGGAAAAGATCCTGCCGTTTCCTATTTTTAACCGCTTTTCCCTGCAATTGCAAAAAACATTCCAGCATATAGCGAATGTCCAATTTTCTATTCGAGCTCATGACATGTCTTATGAGGATCAGTTGATATCCGATTACTGGAAATATTGTATTAAGGATATTGAAGGCATTTCACCAATGCTTCTTTCTTTATTACATGAACAATATCCGCAGGTCAAAGGAAATAAACTTACTATTGAGGCAAGAAATGATACTGAATCACGGACGTTAAAACAAAAATATGGAGAAATCATTGCAAATTCATACCAATCGGTAGGTTTCCCTCCACTTGTTTTGGATACTATTATTTCTCAAAATCAATCGAATGAGGAATATGAAAAATTTGTAGAGGAGAAGAAAAAAGAAGACGAAGAAAGGGCTAAGTTAGCAGTAATGGAAATACAAAAGAAAGCTGCAGATAAGCCGGATGGTGAAGTAGATAACGGTCCGCTCTTTATAGGAATGAACATTAAAGATGATGATTCCTACAGAAAAATAGAAGAGATTGTGGATGAGGAACGACGAATTTTTGTCGAAGGATATGTTTTCTTCGCTGAAACAAAAGAACTTCGCAGCGGCCGAACACTATTAACCTTTAAAATTACTGATTACACAAGCTCCATATTAGTAAAAATGTTCTCTCGTGATAAAGAAGATGCAGAGATTCTTGGCCGCGTAAAAAAAGGTATGTGGCTTCGTGCACGAGGTAGCATCCAAAATGATACATTCGTCAGAGACTTAGTAATGATTGCGAATGATTTAAATGAAATTAAACCGGTAGAACGGAAAGACAATGCACCGGAAAATGAAAAACGCGTTGAACTTCACTTGCATACACCGATGAGTCAAATGGATGCTGTATCGTCCATGAGCGATTTAGTTGCCCAAGCGAAAAAATGGGGACATAAAGCTATCGCTCTAACTGATCATGCGGTTGTACAATCTTTTCCAGAAGCATATAGTGCCGGGAAAAAGCATGATATAAAAATATTGTACGGTGTGGAAGCGAACCTGGTGGATGATGGGGTTCCAATTGCTTATAATGATGCACATCGATTATTGGCTGAAGATACATTTGTTGTTTTTGACGTGGAGACAACCGGTCTTTCGGCTGTATATGATACTATTATCGAGCTTGCCGCGGTAAAAATTAAAAACGGCGAAATAATCGATCGCTTTGAATCGTTTGCTAAAGCACATCGCCCATTATCGGCAACTATTATTGATCTCACTGGCATTACAGATGATATGATTAAGGATGCGCCAGAGGTGGACGAGGTACTCCAAAAATTTAAAGACTGGACAGGGGATGCTGTACTTGTAGCCCATAATGCGTCATTTGACATGGGGTTTTTAAATGTTGGATTTTCAAAAATGGGATATCCAAAAGCAGCTAATCCAGTAATCGATACATTAGAACTAGCAAGATGGCTTTTTCCTGAATTTAAAAATCATCGTTTAAATACATTAGCCAAAAAATTCGATGTAGAATTAACGCAGCATCATCGTGCAATTTATGATACAGAAGCTACTGGGTATATTTTAATAAAAATGCTGAAGGACGCTGCCGCACGAGGGATTGAATACCATGATCAATTTAATCAATTTATGGGGGAAGGCGGAGCATTTAAGCGTGCAAGACCTTTCCACTGTACGTTATTAGCCCAAACAGAGGCAGGACTAAAGAATTTATTTAAATTAGTCTCCCTTTCGAATATTGATTATTATTACCGTGTTCCGCGTATACCGCGTTCCAAACTCCAAATGTACAGAGATGGAATATTGGTAGGTTCCGGATGTGATAAGGGTGAAGTATTTGAAGGGATGATGCAAAAAGGTCCTGAAGAGGTAGAGGAAATTGCAAAATTCTATGATTATTTAGAAGTTCATCCTAAAGATGTTTATGCACATTTAATTGAATTGGAACTTATTCGTGACGAAAAGTCATTGGAAGAAATCATATCGAATATTGTTAAATTAGGAGAAAAATTGAACTTGCCTGTAGTGGCAACAGGAAATGTTCATTATTTACATCCGAATGATAAAATATATCGCAAAATCCTAATTAATTCACAAGCGGGTGCCAATCCGTTAAATCGTCATAAACTTCCTGATGTTCATTTTCGAACAACAGATGAAATGTTAAATAATTTCTCCTTTTTAGGTGCTGAAAAAGCGAAGGAAATAGTTATCACTAACACGAATAAAATTGCTGATTTAATAGAACCAATTAAACCGATTAAGGATGATTTATATACACCTAAAATAGAGGGTGCGGAAGATGAAATTAAGAATATGAGTTATGCCCGTGCTAAATCTATTTATGGAGATCCGTTGCCAGAGATTGTAGAAGCTCGATTAGAGAAAGAATTAAAGAGTATTATTGGCCATGGTTTTGCCGTTATTTATTTAATTTCTCATAAGTTAGTAAAGAAATCACTAGATGATGGTTATCTGGTTGGTTCTCGTGGTTCGGTAGGATCGTCCTTTGTTGCGACGATGACGGAAATTACAGAAGTAAATCCACTGCCACCACATTATGTATGTACAGAATGTAAGCATTCAGAATTCTTTAATGATGGTTCTGTAGGTTCCGGCTTTGATCTCCCGGATAAAAACTGTCCTAATTGCGGTGCTAAATACAAAAAAGATGGACATGATATTCCGTTTGAAACATTCCTTGGCTTTAAAGGGGATAAGGTACCGGATATCGATTTAAACTTTTCTGGTGAATATCAGCCAAGAGCACATGCCTATACAAAGGTGCTATTCGGTGAAGAATATGTCTATCGTGCAGGAACGATCGGTACTGTAGCGGAAAAAACCGCATATGGATATGTCAAAGGTTATGCGCAGGATAATAATCTTCATTTACGCGGAGCCGAAGTGGATCGATTAGTACAAGGTTGTACAGGGGTAAAGAGAACAACCGGCCAGCATCCTGGGGGTATCATCATTATCCCTGACTATATGGATGTGTATGACTTTACACCAATCCAATTTCCAGCAGATGACAATAGTTCTGAATGGAAAACAACCCATTTTGATTTCCATTCGATTCACGATAATGTCTTGAAAATGGACATACTTGGGCACGACGATCCGACAGTTATAAGAATGCTGCAGGATTTAAGTGGAATGGATCCGAAAACTATTCCAACAGATGATCCAGAAGTAATGAAAATCTTCAGCAGTACGGAATCATTAGGTGTTACTCCAGAACAAATTATGTGTAATACTGGAACGCTTGGAATACCTGAATTTGGTACACGATTCGTTAGGCAGATGTTAGAGGATACAAAACCAAAGACCTTTTCGGAGCTTGTCCAAATTTCGGGATTATCTCATGGTACCGATGTTTGGCTCGGAAACGCACAGGAGCTCATTCAAAATGGTACATGTACACTTCCAGAAGTTATTGGCTGTCGTGATGACATCATGGTTTATTTAATTTATCAAGGGATTGAACCTTCATTAGCGTTCAAAATTATGGAATCCGTTCGTAAGGGAAAAGGTCTTCAGCCTGAAATGGAAGAGGAAATGAGAAAGCAAAATGTACCCGAGTGGTATATTGATTCCTGCAAAAAAATTAAGTACATGTTCCCGAAAGCACATGCTGCGGCATATGTATTAATGGCCGTTAGGATTGCATATTTCAAAGTACATCTTCCACTTTTATATTACGCTGCTTATTTTACTGTAAGAGCTGAAGATTTTGATTTGGAATCTATGGTACGGGGAAGTAATGCGATCAGGTCAAGAATAGAAGAAATAAACGAAAAAGGCTTGGATGCATCTACGAAAGAAAAAAGCTTACTGACAGTGCTTGAAATAGCACTGGAAATGGTGGAAAGAGGTTTCCACTTTCAAAAAGTAGATCTATATCGTTCGAGTGCAAAGGATTTTGTAATTGATGGGGATTCTCTCATTCCTCCATTTAATTCCATACCTGGTCTGGGAACGAATGCTGCTTTAAATATTGTTAAGGCCCGCGAGGAAGGAGAATTTTTATCTAAAGAAGATCTCCAGCAACGTGGAAAAGTATCCAAAACAATAATCGAATATCTGGATAAACACGGTTGCTTAGAAGATCTACCGGAGCAAAATCAGCTTTCCTTGTTTTAATTAAGGCTCTTTTCTAAAATTATTTTACTTTTGTAGAGGCAACTCTTATAAACATCTTTTTTGCGGATAAGAATGAATTACCACTTTAAGAATAGATGCCCGAAATGAAGCCTACTTAGAATTTATGAAAATCATACAATCTATTTTGAAAGCAGCCTAAGTGAATAATAGTTATTATAAAAATCTCTGGGTATTTGCTTTATTTTGCAGGTTATGGTATATTTTTATTGGAAATACTACTGATAGCTCTCGTAATTAAGAGTGGGTCTTACCCGCTCTTTCTTGTTTTTCACTTTTAATAAGTTAAACTTAAACACAAATGGCTTCGGGGAGTTCATTATTTCATGAAGTGGGAGTAATCTCCCTCGTCTAATAAAGGTGGACATGTGTAGGAGGTATTTATGAGTAAAGTAACGGACGTTATTGAAGGACTCGTTACACCAATCTTAGAGGAAATGCAGCTATATCTCGTCGACATTGAATATGTAAAAGAAGGGAAAAACTGGTTCCTTCGCGTTTATATTGATAAAGAAGGCGGGATAGATATTGAAGAATGCGGTATGGTCAGTGAACGTTTAAGTGAAAAATTGGATGAAATTGACCCAATTCCGCAAAATTATTTTCTGGAGGTTTCTTCACCGGGTGCGGAGCGACCACTAAAGAAAGAAAAAGACATTGTTGATTCCATAGGTAAAAATGTACATATTAAAACCTATGAAGCCATTGATGGCGAAAAGACTTTTGAAGGCAAGCTTTTAGCTTTTGACGGGGAAACGTTGACCGTTGAGGTGAAAATAAAAACCAGAACAAAGGAAATCAGCATTCCTTACGAAAAAGTGGCTAATGCTCGTCTTGCGATTATTTTTTAATTAAGGCTCTTTTCTTAAAGTTTGATGTTTTGAAACAATAACCTTATTAATAGCTCTTACAGTATGCAACTAAGTGTTATTAATACTATAGTTTTAGTCTTTCACACAAGAGCGAAAAGCAACAATTTGTATGAAAACGGCTTTATTTACAAAAAAGATTTGGAAAATAACTGCACAGTGAATGGTAGCTGTGACATGTTTACTTATTATTAAGGGGGATGACGTTTCCATGAGCACAGAGTTATTAGATGCTCTACTAATATTGGAAAAAGAGAAAGGAATTTCTCGCGACGTTATTATTGAAGCAATTGAGGCAGCATTAATTTCTGCTTATAAAAGGAATTTTAATCAAGCACAAAATGTGCGCATCGATTTAAATTTAGGCAATGGAACAATGAAAGTATTTGCCCGTAAAGATGTAGTGGAGGAAGTGTTTGATTCACGACTTGAAATTTCCATTGAGGATGCCCGAAAGATTAACCCCTCTTATGAAATTGGCGATGTTGTCGAATTAGAAGTAACACCAAAGGATTTTGGCCGAATCGCAGCTCAAACTGCAAAACAAGTAGTTACACAACGTGTTCGTGAAGCGGAAAGAGGCATTATTTATTCTGAATTTATTGATCGCGAAGATGACATTATGACAGGGATTGTCCAACGTCAAGATCCACGATTTATTTATGTAAACTTAGGGAAAATTGAGGCTCTTCTGCCGCAAAGTGAACAAATGCCAAATGAGTCGTATAAGCCTCACGACCGTATTAAGGTATATATTACGAAAGTTGAGAAAACAACAAAAGGGCCGCAAATCTTTGTTTCTCGTACACACCCAGGCCTATTGAAACGTTTATTTGAAATCGAAGTACCTGAAATTTACGATGGAACGGTAGAAATAAGATCTGTTGCACGAGAGGCCGGCGACAGATCCAAAATATCTGTCCATACCGATCAAGCCGAGGTAGATCCGGTAGGTGCTTGCGTTGGGCCAAAAGGTACAAGAGTTCAAGCAATTGTAAATGAGTTAAAAGGTGAAAAGATTGATATCGTTGAGTGGTCAGAAAACCCTGTCACTTTCGTTGCAAATGCATTAAGTCCATCAAAGGTGTTAGACGTTATCGTGGATGAAAATGAAAAGGCAACAACAGTTGTTGTACCTGATTATCAACTATCTCTGGCAATAGGTAAAAGAGGGCAAAATGCTCGTTTAGCAGCTAAGCTGACTGGATGGAAAATAGATATTAAAAGTGAAACGGATGCTAGAGAATTAGGCATCTATCCTCGAATGAATAGTAATTTATTTGATGATGAAGATGACAGCTATGATACATTCGACGTAACCGAAGATGATTTCGAATAAGAGGTGATCAAAAGTGGCTACTCGAAGAAAAGTTCCATTGAGAAAATGTATTGCAACCGGTGAAATGAAGCCGAAAAAAGAAATGGTACGGATCGTTCGTTCTAAAGAAGGCGAAGTATCGATTGATCCTTCCGGCAAAAAGTCTGGCAGAGGTGCATATCTTTCAAAGGATAAAGAGGCTATTCTTTTAGCAAAGAAAAAAAATATTTTAGCTAGCCAGCTCGAAGCAAGTGTTAGCGATGAAATATATGATGAGCTGTTGAAGCTAGTGGAGAGAGAGAACTTAAAGTAAATGAATCATTCAAAAGCAATGTCTCTGCTGGGATTAGCTAATCGAGCTCGTAAAGTGATATCTGGAGAAGAACTTGTTCTAAAAGATATAAAGTCAGGTCGTGCAAAACTTGTATTACTTTCCAAAGATGCCTCACAGAATACATCAAAGCGAATACAAGACAAGTGTCTGTACTATAATGTTCCTGTTGTAATGGTTGACAATAGGGAGGAGCTTGGTTCCGCAATTGGTAAGGAAGCTAGAGTAGTTGTAGCAGTAAGCGATACCGGCTTTGCAAAGAAACTTACAACACTGCTCGAAAGAACTTGATGGGGGTGAACATATGGGTAAAACAAGAGTTTATGAATACGCAAAAAGCAATAATATTTCAAGTAAGGATGTTATCGAAAAGCTAAAAGGGATGAATATTGAAGTTACCAATCATATGTCAACGATAGATGGGAATGCTATTGAGAAATTGGATTCCATCTATAAAAACAATAAGAAAGAATCCAATAGCAAAAATAACAGCGCAAAACATAAGAATCATAATCAGCAACAGAATCATGATCAACAAAAGAAAGAACATACAAAATCTAATACTGCTACTAGAATAAACAATATGGAAGATGAAGAGGATATCGTGACAGAAAAAGTACAAAAACCACATACAAAACAAAAACCGCAAAGTGTCGAAGGTAAAAAAATTAATAAAGAAGATTCTTTAAAAGAAACGAAAGTATTTAACAAAAATAAAAAGAATAACCATAAAAATAAACAGAAACAAAAGTATACGCCACAACCGCCAGCACCTCAAAAGAAAAAAGAGCTGCCAAAGAAAATAGTTTTTAGTGAATCTTTAACGGTTGCTGAACTAGGGAAGAAATTGCATCGTGAGCCATCGGAAATTATTAAAAAGCTGTTTATGTTAGGGGTAGTAGCTACCATAAACCAAGAGCTTGATAAAGATGCAATTGAATTAATCGCTTCGGACTATGGTGTTGAAGTGGAAGAGGAAATCAAGGTAGATGTGACAGACCTTGAAGTGTATTTTACGGAGGATGCTCCCGAAGATTTAGTTGAAAGACCATCTGTTGTAACGATAATGGGGCATGTTGATCACGGTAAAACGACAACATTGGACTCTATTCGCAATACAAAAGTAACAGCAGGGGAAGCTGGGGGTATCACACAGCATATTGGTGCGTACCAAGTAAATGTAAATGGCAAAAAAATCACTTTTCTTGATACTCCAGGACATGCAGCCTTTACTACAATGCGGGCACGTGGAGCACAAATTACGGATATTACCATTTTAGTTGTCGCTGCGGATGATGGTGTTATGCCGCAAACAATTGAAGCTATTAACCACGCAAAAGCAGCAAATGTACCAATTATTGTTGCAGTTAATAAAATGGATAAACCATCTGCCAACCCGGATCGTGTAATGCAGGAATTAACAGAACATGGTCTTATTCCGGAAGCTTGGGGTGGGGATACTATTTTTGTACCTATTTCAGCTATCACTGGTGAAGGAATCGATAACCTGCTTGAAATGATTCTCCTTGTTTCAGAGGTAGAAGAATACAAAGCTAATCCTAACAGAAATGCTCTTGGTACCGTTATCGAGGCACAACTTGATAAAGGCCGCGGATCAGTGGCAACATTACTTGTTCAAAATGGTACCTTAAAAGTAGGAGATCCAATCGTTGTCGGTAATACATTCGGCCGTGTTCGCGCGATGGTGAATGATCTAGGACGCAGGGTGAAAGAAGCTAAGCCTTCTACTCCTGTTGAAATTACTGGTTTAAATGATGTACCACAAGCTGGAGACCGTTTCGTAGTCTTTGCTGATGAGAAAACAGCTCGCCAAGTTGGAGAAGCGCGTTCTCAACAAGCTGTTTTAGCACAAAGAAATGACACTGCTAGAATCAGTTTAGATACATTATTTGAGCAAATGAAACAAGGCGAAATGAAGGACCTTAATATTATTATTAAAGCGGATGTTCAAGGTTCTGCAGAGGCACTTGCTGCATCATTGCAAAAAATCAGCGTTGAAGGTGTTAATGTAAAAATTATTCATACTGCAGTTGGTGGCATTAATGAATCAGATATTACTTTAGCCGCTGCATCTAACGCGATTGTAATTGGCTTTAACGTACGCCCGGATGTTAATGCGAAACGTGCAGCTGAAGCAGAGAAAGTTGATGTGCGTTTACACAGAATTATTTATAAAGTTATAGAAGAAATTGAGGCTGCGATGAAAGGAATGCTTGACCCTGAATTTGAAGAGAAAATTATTGGTCAAGCAGAGGTTCGTCAAACCTTTAAAGTATCTAAAATTGGTACTATTGCAGGATCTTATGTTATAGATGGAAAAATTACTCGTGACAGTGGAGTAAGGGTAATACGTGATGGTGTGGTTATTTTCGAAGGAGAAATTGACACCTTAAAACGTTTTAAAGACGATGTAAAAGAAGTCAGTCAAGGATATGAGTGCGGTATTACCGTTAAGAATTATAATGATGTGAAAGATGGAGACATCATTGAAGCATATGTAATGGAAGAAGTAGAAAGAAAATGATCGGAAGTTTGGAATGTGAATTCCGAATTTACGATGCAAATTCGTTAAAAGAAAAAAGGGCAGTCTTGCAAAGGGTTTTAACTCGTTTAAAGCAAAAATATAATGTTTCCGTTTCGGAAATTGATTACCAAGATGTATGGCAGCGAACAAAAATTGCCATTGTGACGGTTGCTTCTTCAAGACATGCAGCAGAAAGAGAATTGGAAAATTCACTTAGGTTTTTAGATTCTTTTCCTGAATGGGAAAGGCTTAAAACCGATTATGAGTGGTTGTGAATGGTGAGGTGTTTAGGATGAGCCTGCGTGCAAATCGTGTCGGAGAACAAATGAAAAAAGAGCTAAGTGACATAATAGGTCGAAAATTAAAAGACCCACGTATTGGCTTTGTTACAGTAACAGGGGTTGAGGTTACTGGGGACCTTCAACAGGCGAAAGTTTTTATAACGGTTCTAGGTGATGAGCGGAAAAGGGAAGATACACTGAACGGATTGGAAAAGGCAAAAGGATTTATTCGTTCCGAAGTTGGTCACAGAATCCGTTTAAGAAAAACCCCTGAACTGTTTTTCGAAATCGATGAATCCATTGATTATGGAAATAAAATTGAAACATTGTTAAAAGAAATTCATCGAGATGAATAGTTTCAGAAAAGATAGACATCTAAGTGTCTATCTTTTTTGATAGGAAATTTTTATAAAATCAAAAATAGACGTTTTAAGTAAAGGAGTTAATTTATGGACGGTATTCTTCCTTTATGGAAGCCGCAAGGGATGACATCACATGATTGTGTGTTTAAAGTACGGAAAATGCTGAAAATGAAAAAGGTTGGTCATACAGGGACATTAGACCCGGATGTAACAGGAGTATTGCCAATTTGTTTAGGCAGAGCAACTAAAGTTGCTGAATATATAACAAATGCGGGAAAAGAGTATGAGGGTGAGGTTACGATCGGTTATTCCACGACGACGGAGGATTCCTCAGGAGAAAAGGTGGAAGAAAAAATAATCGAAAACCCTATTTCAAGAACGGAAATTATGGAAGTGTTAAACTCCCTAACAGGTGAGATTAGGCAAACCCCACCAATGTATTCGGCTGTCAAAGTAAATGGAAAAAGACTTTATGAATATGCAAGAAAAGGAATAGAAGTGGAAAGACCAACTAGAACCGTCAAGATATATAATATAGAATTATTGGACGATCGGGATCTCTTAAACGGAGATACAGTTTCTTTTCGTTTCCGTGTTCGTTGCAGTAAAGGAACCTATATTAGAACTTTAGCTGTGATGATTGGGGAAAAGCTTGGATATCCTTCACATATGTCGTTCTTAACCAGAATATCTTCAGGATCATTTACGAAGCAGGATTGTGTTACCTTTTCAGATTTGGAAGAGTTTATCCAGGCAGATACATTAAAAAATATTATTCTTCCTTTAGAAAGAGGGCTTTATGGTTTGCCGAAAATTGAAATTAGTGATACATTAGCAGAGAAAGTGAAAAATGGTGCTGTATTATCCATGGAAACATTGGACTGGTCTGAAAGCTATTCGGAAGCAGCCATCTTTCATCGCAATCAAGCAATAGCTATTTATACAGCACATAAAGATAAAGACGGTTTAGTTAAACCGGTTAAAGTGTTAAGTTAAGATATACGGAATAGAAATAGGTGAGAGATAAAATGAAAGTATTAACGGTACATCATCCACATTCATTTGCTAGAACGGATTTTCCTCCTTTAGTAATGGCGCTAGGATATTTTGACGGCATTCATCTTGGCCATCAAAAGGTAATAAAGACTGCAAAGAAAATTGCAGATGAGCGTCATTGGAAAAGTGCTGTAATGACATTTGATCCGCATCCATCTGTTGTTCTAAGTACAAAACATAAACATGTCGAGCATATTACACCGCTTGAGGAAAAAATTCGGTTAATTGAAGAACTTGAAATTGATTATTTATTTATTGTCCGCTTTACTTCTAGCTTTGCCAGTTTAGATCCACAAGAATTTGTCAAGCAATATATTGTTGGATTAAATGTACAGCATGTAGTAGCCGGCTTTGATTTTACATATGGGAAATTTGGCAAAGGCAATATGGAAACTATGCAAATTCATTCCAATAATCAATTTGGCTGTACAACCATTGACAAGCTCGTACATCAAGATGGCGCTGAAAAGGTCAGCTCTACGCTCACTCGTAAAAGGTTAAATGAAGGAGACGTAACTGGAGCTTATGATTTATTAGGACGTTACTATCGGACAGCAGGAATTGTGGTTCATGGGGAAAAAAGAGGCAGACAAATCGGCTTTCCAACCGCTAATATTAAACTTAATGGTGAATATATTGTCCCGCAAAATGGTGTATATGCCGTCAAACTGTTTGTTGGTAACCAATGGTTTAGCGGTGTTTGTAATGTTGGTGTAAAGCCAACTTTTAATAATCCTGATGAATATAAAAGGTCTATTGAGGTTCATATTATTGGTTTTGACCAATCTATATATGGTGAGGAAGTAATTGTTGAGTGGCATATCAGAATCCGCGACGAAAAGAAATTTGATGGAATAGAAGCGCTGAAGGTACAAATCGCCAATGATAAACAAACTGCTATTGAATACTTTGCACAATTAAACCAGTAATAGAGATAATTTGGGTTCATATAATATTTGACTTGTTTTTTTTTAACAAAAGTAGTATTCTTAAATAGTATTGAACCATTGCTTGGCATGTCGAGTCACCGACGCATGCTAGGGGATTGGCGATTTATTTATTATTTTTAGGAGGTGAAAAGGATGGCGATTTCACAAGAGCGTAAAAACGAAATCATCAACCAATTTAAAGTTCATGAGAACGATACTGGTTCTGCTGAGGTTCAAATTGCAATCCTTACAGAGGATATTAATAATTTGAATGAACATTTACGTACACATAAGAAAGATCACCACTCTCGTCGTGGTCTTATGAAAATGGTAGGTAAACGTCGTAATCTACTTACTTATCTTCGTAATAAAGATGTTCAACGTTATCGTGAATTGATTAACAAACTTGGTTTACGTCGTTAATGAAGTAGAAAAACAAGCGAAGCGGGATATATCCCGCTTTTTTGTTAGCAAAAAATTTTCAATAATAGAACTCCCAAACTTGACCAGACAAGATTTTCGGAGTTTGGTGAACAATACATATATATTAGGACTTCATTGAAAAAATTCTATTCATTTTAACTGAATCAAAATAATGAAAGGAGATTATACATGGAACAAGAAAAACAAATTTTCACCATGGATTGGGCAGGACGGAAGCTTTCCGTTGAAATTGGCCAATTGGCTAAGCAGGCAAATGGAGCTGTACTTGTCCGTTATGGAGATTCAGGTGTATTAAGTACAGCAACTGCCTCGAAAGAACCTAAAACAGTTGATTTCTTTCCATTAACAGTAAATTATGAGGAAAGACTATATGCGGTAGGTAAAATCCCTGGAGGCTTTATCAAACGGGAGGGGAGACCAAGTGAAAAGGCTATACTCGCAAGCAGGCTGATTGACCGACCTATTCGACCATTGTTTGCAGATGGATTTCGTAATGAGGTTCAAGTTGTCAGTGTTGTCATGAGTGTTGACCAAGACTGTCCAACAGAAATGGCAGCGATGTTCGGTTCCTCCCTTGCCCTTTCCGTTTCTGATATTCCATTTCAAGGTCCGATTGCAGGTGTTATCGTTGGACGTATAGATGGTGAATTTATTATTAATCCTACGGTTGAACAAACGGAAAAAAGTGATATGCACTTAACCGTTGCTGGTACAAAGGACGCTATTAATATGGTTGAAGCCGGTGCGAATGAAGTTCCTGAGGAAACTATGTTAGAAGCGATTATGTTCGGTCATGAGGAAATAAAAAAATTAATTGCTTTCCAGGAAGAAATTGTTGCTAAAGTCGGCAAAGAAAAAATGGAAGTTGTTCTTTATGAAATAGATACGAAAATTGAAGCAGAAGTTCGTGAAATGTGCGAAGAATCGATGATTGCGGCAATCCAAGTGCAAGAAAAACATGCACGGGAGGACGCCATTACTGCAGTTAAAAATAAAGTTCTAGCCGAATTTGAGGAAAAAGAAAATATCGATGAAGATATTTTAAAACAAGTAAAGAAAATTTTAGATAAAATGGTAAAAGAGGAAGTCCGCCGTCTGATAACAGAAGAAAAAGTTCGTCCGGATGGCAGAAAAATCGACGAAATTCGTCCATTGTCATCGGAAGTTGGTATTTTACCGCGAACACATGGATCTGGTCTCTTTACCCGAGGGCAAACACAGGCACTAAGTGTTTGTACGTTAGGAGCTTTAGGAGATGTGCAAATTTTAGACGGTTTGGGTATCGAAGAATCAAAACGTTTTATGCATCACTATAACTTCCCTCCATTTAGTGTTGGTGAAACAGGACCAATGCGTGGACCTGGCCGCCGTGAAATTGGACATGGTGCCTTAGGAGAACGTGCACTGGAACCAGTCATTCCTAATGAACAAGAGTTCCCTTATACAATACGTTTGGTTTCTGAAGTGCTTGAATCAAATGGATCTACTTCTCAAGCAAGTATTTGCGGTAGTACCTTGGCCATGATGGATGCAGGTGTACCAATCAAGGCACCGGTTGCGGGGATTGCGATGGGTCTCGTTAAATCAGGTGAACACTACACCATTTTAACCGATATCCAAGGTATGGAAGATCATCTTGGGGATATGGACTTTAAAGTTGCCGGAACGGAAAAAGGTGTAACAGCTTTACAAATGGACATCAAAATTGAAGGACTTTCAAGACCAATATTAGAAGAAGCATTACAACAAGCAAAACGTGGACGTATGCAAATTCTTGATCATATGATGTCAACCATTTCGAAACCAAGAACGGAACTTTCCGTTTACGCACCAAAAATCTTAACCATGACTATTAATCCGGATAAGATTCGTGATGTTATTGGACCAAGCGGTAAGCAAATTAACAAAATTATTGAAGAGACTGGCGTAAAAATTGATATTGAACAAGACGGAACAATCTTTATATCTTCCGCTAACGAAGAAATGAATAAAAAAGCGAAAAAAATCATCGAAGATATTGTGCGTGAGGTTGTCGTCGGTCAGGTCTACTTAGGAAAAGTAAAACGAATTGAGAAATTCGGTGCATTTGTAGAAATCTTTAACGGAAAAGATGGACTTGTGCACATCTCTGAATTAGCAGAAGAACGTGTGAAAAAAGTTGAAGATGTTGTTAAAATTGGTGACGAAATTCTTGTTAAAGTAACAGAAGTAGACAATCACGGGCGCGTGAACTTATCTCGAAAAGCTGTTATAAAAGAACAAAAGGAAAAAGAAGCACAAGCGTAAAGTGAAACTTCAATCACTTGGTAGCTTTCCACCATTGATTTATAGAAGATTAAAGGCTGAATAGACAACAACTTGTTGCAAAACCTTTGTGATCTTCGGCCTGCAGGCCTAAAATAATCGGGCATTTACTTACTATTAATGCAGGATACACCTTAAAAGTCAGGGGAACCTGGCTTTTTTCATTCTAGTTCTACCTTGTCCTTATTCTTCATAAAGTATAGAGGAAGGAGGAAGGTGACTGTGAAAAATTCGAAAAGCTTGATTGGAATCATTGTGATTGCTATTCTTACAATAGTCCTTATTGAAAATCCGTTATCAAATCAATATCTTACAAAATTAAAACATGGTACCATTTACATATATGCTGATCAAAATGATTTATTCAATCAGATAGAATTAGCTGCAAAAGAATATTCCATAAAACCTCAAGATGCAAAAGTAGATAATATATGGAAGGCAATACCAGGCTATAATGGTTTAAAGGTCGATACAAAAGCTTCCTATGATAATATGAAAAAGGATAAAAAATTTGATAAAAATAAATTAATTTTTACTCAAATCAGGCCGAAAGTACATTTAGAAGATCTACCTCCAAGCCCAATTTATAAAGGTAATCCGGAAAAGCCGATGGTAAGTTTTTTAATTAATGTTGCATGGGGGAATGAATATTTGCCGAAAATGCTAGAAACATTAAAAAAATATGATATTCATGCGACTTTTTTCTTAGAGGGCAGATGGACGCAAAATAATCCGGAGTTGGCCAAAATGATTGTGGAAGATGGGAACGAGGTAGGAAATCATTCTTATTCACATCCAGATATGAAAAGTCTAACATCCGCTAGAATTCGTGAAGAGTTAATAAAAACAAATCAGGTTATCCAGGCTACTACGGGGAAACATGTAAAATGGTTTGCCCCGCCAAGTGGGAGTTATCGTGATGAAGTAGTTGATATTGCAGATTCGCTGGGAATGGGGACAGTGATGTGGAGTGTTGATACTATTGACTGGCAAAAACCATCATCCAGTACCATTATTAATCGAGTAATGACAAAGGTTCATCCTGGTGCGTTAATATTAATGCATCCTACAGAATCTACAGCAAATGCATTAGAGCAGCTAATTATCCAGATAAAGAAAAAGCAATATCGTATTGGTACGGTTTCAAAACTTGTGGATGAGGAAAGAATCATTAGAAAAGCGCAAACGCCTTAATCATCGGTGTACGGATTTCGTAGTCTCAGGTGAGACCAAAGGAAACACAGTGAAGTAGATCACGAGTTAGTGAAATTGGCACTTCAAATTTCAACAAGTGAAAATAGCACTTCCAGTTTCCCGTGATGCCTTACCCGAAAGACGCAGGAGATGGAGAAATCGCTAGCAGGCTGCTTGCGCAAGAAAAAAATAATGATGGAAAATGGATTAAAGGAAAAGATAAAATTAATATTTGTGTAAAATGTTTATGCTATCCTAGTTAAACGGTCCCGAATTTCATTGATTAGGTTATTGCAGCATGAATGAAGGAGGAAGAATCGTGATCAAGAAATATACTTGTCAAAATGGGCTAAGAATTGTACTAGAAGAAATTCCAACCGTTCGTTCTGTAGCTATCGGAATATGGATTGGTACAGGTTCAAGAAATGAGACATTAAAAAACAATGGGATATCTCACTTTTTAGAACATATGTTTTTTAAAGGAACGAAAACCAGAACAGCCCGTGAAATTGCTGAAGCATTTGATTCGATTGGCGGGCAGGTTAATGCATTTACTTCAAAGGAATATACATGTTACTATGCTAAGGTTTTGGATAATCATTCCCAATTTGCTTTAGAAACTCTCGCTGATATGTTTTTTCATTCTACATTCGTGGAAGAGGAATTAAAGAAAGAAAAAAATGTGGTTTATGAAGAAATAAAAATGTATGAGGATACTCCAGATGACATCGTCCACGATTTATTAAGCAAAACAGTTTATGAAAACCATCCGCTTGGGTATCCGATACTAGGCACGGAAGAAACCTTAGAAACGTTTAACAGTGAGACACTACATCAATATATGCACGATATGTATACACCTGATCGTGTTGTTATTTCTGTTGCCGGCAATATAGAAGAAACTTTTATCAAACAAATTGAAACATTATTCGGAAATTACACAGGTGGGAAAAGAAATCTAAATGAGGATGCACCGACTTTTCATTCCAACCAAATTGTTAAAAAGAAAGATACGGAACAAGCTCATTTATGCATAGGCTATGAAGGGCTCCCAATTGGACATAAACAAATTTATGATTTAATTGTTTTGAATAATATTTTGGGAGGCAGTATGTCATCACGCTTATTTCAAGAAGTAAGGGAACAACGTGGACTCGCTTACTCTGTTTTCTCTTATCATTCTTCTTTTAAGGATACAGGAATGGTGACCGTATATGCCGGAACTGGTGCCAACCAATTAGACCAATTATATGATACTGTTAGCCAAACCTTGGAAACCATAAAAGGTGAAGGGGTAACTGATAAAGAAGTGAAGAACTGTAAAGAACAATTAAAAGGAAGTTTAATGCTAAGTCTAGAAAGTACTAACAGCCGTATGAGCAGGAATGGCAAAAACGAACTATTATTAGGTTATCATCGTTCCTTGGATGAAATTGTTGAAGTTATTGACAAGGTTACCATGGACAAGGTAAATTCGCTTTGCAATGAAATATTTTCGAAGAAAAACTCAATATCTTTAGTAAGTCCCGATGGAAAACTACCAAAAAATGTTTGATGATGTCCCCTAAATTAGGGGATTTTTTTATTTTGCTAAGAAAAAATCATTCTAAAAACTTTATACGAGCTATACATTGATATAAAGGCTGTTTACGTATAGTTTTTGCTTTTCGTAAAAAGTTAACTTTCTAATGTAGACTTAGTTTCGTGGCTTCTTTTCTTTAATAAGCTATTCATTCTTAATCGAAAGAAGGATGTTTTTAAGGTTTTCGTTTATTAAAGTAACATAGGTAAAGAAAAGAGCCATAATAGATAAACAATAAGGGGGATCAAGGATGCGGCTAAGTGAATTAAGCGGGAAGGAAATTGTTGATTTCAGAAAAGCACAGAGGCTTGGAATACTAGGGCAGACAGATCTTGAAATCAATGAAAACACAGGGCAAATTCAATCACTAATTATTCCAACCGGAAAGTGGAAGAAGAAGCATGTCAATGAAATAAGAGTTCCATGGCAGCAAATACGTACGATTGGAACAGATATGATTATTTTAGAAGTTCCACAGTAATTGAATACATTAAAGATTGACCTCGCTATAAAGGAGGGCACTGAAAAAGTCCCCCTAATTAATGGAGAAAGGTATAATACCTCATAATCTGAGGGAATTATACCTTTTTTTGCTGTATAATTATAAGTATCAATTTCAAGTGGGTGGGTACTATGATACAAAATCAACAATCCATGATTCTAAGTCCTTATATGGGTATTTATGATTTAGTTGTTCCAAAGGATAATATGTTACGTAGACTAAATGACTTGGTCGATTTTTCTTTTGTTTATGATGAACTTAAGGAAAAATATTGCCATAATAATGGTCGAAACGCTATCGACCCTATTCGTATGTTCAAATATTTATTATTAAAGACCATCTATGACTTATCTGATGTTGACGTTGTCGAACGTTCAAAATACGACATGTCCTTTAAATATTTTCTTCATATGGCCCCGGAAGAGCCAGTAATGGAGCCAAGTTCTTTAACGAAGTTTCGAAAACTTCGTTTAAAAGATATAAACCTATTAGACATGCTTATTAATAAATCTGTAGAAATTGCCATCGAGAAAGAAATCATCAAAAGTAAATCCATTATCGTGGATGCCACCCATACAAAAGCTCGCTACAATCAGAAATCACCTAGAGAAATCCTAATGGATCGCTCTAAAAAGCTAAGAAAAGCTATTTATTCCATCGACGAAACGATGAAAGATAAATTTCCCGTTAAAAATACAACGGACGTCTTAGAAAATGAAATCGACTATTGTCAAAAACTCATGGATGTAATTGAAAAAGAGGACACCCTAACCCAGTATCCAAAGGTGAAAGAGCAGTTAAACCTTTTAAAAGAAACCGTTACCGACGATATTGAACACTTACAGATTTCCGAAGATAAAGATGCAAAAGTAGGTCATAAAACCGCTGATTCATCCTTTTTTGGTTATAAAACACACATTGCCATGTGCGAAGAAAGAATTATAACCTCCGCAACCGTTACGACTGGAGAAAAGAATGATGGAAAGCAATTAGAAACACTGATTGAAAAAAGTATCAAAGCTGGAATGAAAGTTGAAACGGTTATTGGTGATACAGCCTATTCAGAAAAAGGTAATATCGAATACACAAAAGAAAAGGAAATAAAATTAGTAGCCAAGTTAAACCCTTCTGTAACACAAGGTTTTCGAAAAAAAGAAGATGAATTTGAATTCAATAAAGATGCAGGGATGTATGTTTGTAAAGCTGGACATATGGCTATAAGGAAAGCGCGAGGAGGAAAAAAAGGAGTCGCTACTAATCAAGTGGACACATACTTCTTTGACATTGAAAAGTGTAAACGATGCCCTTTCAAAGAAGGGTGTTATAAAGAAGGGGCGAAAAGTAAGACTTACTCTGTAAGTATCAAATCAAATGATCATACCGAACAAGCAAAATTCCAAGAAAGTGATTATTTTAAGGAAAAATCAAAAGAACGATATAAAATAGAAGCTAAAAATAGCGAATTAAAACACAGACACGGGTACGATGTTGCGGAATCCTCGGGTCTAATTGGCATGGAATTACAAGGTGCCGTGACTATATTTACTGTGAATCTAAAAAGAATACTAAAACTAATGGATGCAAAATAATGGGGCAAAGACCCCTAAAATAATCAAAAAAGACGACACAACATTCGCTTTTTGAATGTTCATGTCGTCTTTTTCTATATTACAATTTAATTCTTTTGAAAAAATGAAGGATTTTCAGTGCCCTCCTATAAAGCGGGGTTTTTGTTTTTTATCATAAAATAGCCTTTGTCTAGCTCCAAGTGAAATTGGCGCTTCCGCTTTTCTTTTCACCGTTTACCCAATTCTTACATACTATGTTTAAGGTATAAACCCAATCAACATTGAAGAAGGTGACGATATTGATGTTGACAGGACTGCAGATTGCTGTGA
This sequence comes from Margalitia sp. FSL K6-0131, assembly GCF_038008735.1. Taxonomy (NCBI): domain Bacteria; kingdom Bacillati; phylum Bacillota; class Bacilli; order Caryophanales; family Bacillaceae; genus Heyndrickxia; species Margalitia sp. FSL K6-0131. The sequence continues at coordinate 3,345,907 of NZ_JBBOZS010000001.1, read as the reverse complement.
TTGGTGGAGACGCTCGGCAATTAGAAGTAATCCGAAAATTATCTGAGTTAGATGCAAAACTGTCATTAATCGGATTCGAACAGTTAGATCATGTGTTCACCGGTGTTAGTAAAGAAAAAATTACAGAAGTAGATTTCACAGAAATAGATGCCATAATTTTGCCTATCACTGGTACAGATTCGAACGGTCAGGTGGAAATGATTTTTTCCGCTGAAACAGTTGAAATAACAGAAGAAATGCTTTTAAAAACCCCATCCCATTGTACGATTTACACGGGGATAAAAAACGCATTTTTAGAAGAAATCACGAAAAAAGTAAAAAGGCGTTTAGTTATGTTATTTGAAAGAGATGATGTTGCAATATATAATTCCATCCCTACTGTGGAAGGCACTATTATGATGGCGATTCAACATACGGAATTTACTATACATGGTTCCACTGTAGCAGTGCTTGGATTAGGAAGGGTAGGGATGAGTGTAGCAAGGGCATTTCACCATCTTGGTGCTAAGGTAAAGGTTGGTGCACGAAAAAGTGAGCATTTAGCTAGAATTACGGAAATGGGACTACAGCCTTTCCATTTAAATGAATTGGATAAAGAGGTAAGAAATATTGATATTTGCATTAATACCATTCCGCATTTAGTTGTAAATGCAGCGATGATCCAAAAGATGCCGACGCATACTTTAATCATCGATTTAGCATCAAAGCCTGGCGGAACAGATTTCCGCTATGCTGAAAAAAGAGGTATAAAGGCTTTATTAGCACCTAGCTTACCGGGAATTGTTGCACCAAAATCGGCAGGGCAAATTTTAGGAAATGTCCTAGCCCAATTGCTCGAAGATGATGTTATGAAAAGAAAGGAGAAATTTATATGAGTTTACAAGGAAAAAGAATTGGATTTGGATTAACCGGATCACATTGCACGTATGATGCTGTGTTTCCTGAGATAAAAAGGTTGGTAGATTCAGGAGTAGAAGTAATTCCAGTTGTTACTTATACTGTGAAAAATACAGAAACTCGTTTCGGAAGCGGAGAAGAATGGATTGAAAGAATTGAAGAAGTAACCGGCAGAAAAGTAATTGATTCTATTGTTGATGCGGAGCCTTTAGGCCCAAAGCTTCCTCTTGATTGTATGGTCATCGCACCTTTAACGGGAAATTCCATGAGCAAAATGGCTAATGCTCTTACAGACTCTCCAGTGCTTATGGCAGCTAAGGCAACACTTAGAAATCGTAATCCAGTTGTATTGGGGATTTCCACCAATGACGCACTGGGCTTAAATGGAGTCAATTTAATGAGACTGATGGCTACAAAAAACATTTATTTTATCCCTTATGGTCAAGATGATCCGATAAATAAACCAAATTCAATGGTTGCAAAAATGACCTTACTTCAAGAAACGGTAGAAGAGGCGATTAAAGGGAGACAATTACAGCCAGTCATTATTGAAAGGTTCCGAAGTGAATAATAAAATATCAAAACCATCATAGCTCGCCTATAGGCGAGTTTTCTATGAGAAAGGCTCTTTTTCTTAAACTTTGTATAAATCCAAAAGCCGATTTTAACTTGGTGCCTTTGTATACGAAATTCCAAGTAACAATCTTATTTGGGTTAAAATGAAAAAACTCCGTAAGAAAAGATGCTCCGAAACCATGTCAACTTAGCATTTATAACCAAAGACGAAATGTAACAATTATTCCGAGTCAGCCGTGAGAAATGATTATTAGTGTAAAAGTTTAGTTTGCTAGTGATTTTACCTAAGCCTTACAATCCCTTTACTAATAAGATGAATTAGAGAAAATGATATATTATCATGCGTTAATATGATAAAATAAAATCGTTATTTTCTTTAAGATACACATATAAAATATCTGTATATAGATTGGAAGGGGAATGCTTAAAATGTCAATATCCAAAGGATATCATGTGGCAGTTCTCGGTGCCACAGGTGCGGTTGGACAACAAATGATCAAAACACTGGAAAAAAGAGAGTTTCCTATTAAAAAAATATCTTTTTTATCTTCTGCACGTTCAGCCGGAACCGTATTAAAATTTCGGGGAGAAGATGTTGTAGTAGAAGAAGCAACACCTGATAGCTTTAATGGAGTTGACATTGCATTATTTAGTGCAGGTGGAAGTATTTCGAAAATTTTTGCTCCAGAGGCAGTGAAGCGTGGGGCAATTGTAATTGATAATACCAGTGCGTACCGAATGGATGAAGATGTCCCTCTAGTCGTACCAGAAGTGAATGAACAAGATCTTAAACTTCATAAAGGGATTATTGCAAATCCAAACTGTTCAACGATTCAAATGGTGGTTGCATTGGAACCAATCCGTAAAGCATTTGGATTAAGTAAAGTAATTGTTTCTACCTATCAGGCTGTTTCTGGTTCTGGTACTGCGGCAATTCAAGAATTACATGAACAAACGAAGGCTATCATACATGGTGAGCCATTTGAACCGCAAGTTTTGCCAGTTAAAGGCGATAAAAAACATTATCAAATTGCGTTTAATGCTGTTCCTCAAATTGATAAATTCATGGACAATGGTTTCACTTTTGAGGAAGTAAAAATGATAAATGAAACGAAAAAAATCATGCATATGCCAGAGTTGAAGGTTGCTGCTACTTGTGTTCGCCTTCCGATTGAAACAGGTCACTCTGAGTCAGTTTATTTCGAGGTCGAAAGGGAAGGACTAACTGCGACTGGCATTCAAGAGGTACTTTCTTCTGCAGCCGGAATTGTTTTAGAAGATAATCCTAGTGAGCAAATATATCCTATGCCTGCAAATGCCGTTGGAAAAAATGATGTCTTTGTTGGCCGAATCAGAAAAGATTTAGATGAAGACAAAGGGTTTCATATGTGGGTTGTTTCGGATAATCTTTTAAAAGGTGCAGCATGGAATTCCGTACAAATTGCTGAAAGTCTAATTAATCTAGGTCTAGTATAAATTTGAACGGATTACTTCATAAAAAAATGTTATATTAGCCTCATCATAAAAAACGAAATTTATTTAACATACAGAGGTGTTAAAATGAAGTTAATTGTACAGAAATTTGGGGGTACATCTGTCCGCGATGAGCAAGGTCGAAAACAAGCGTTAAAACACATTAAAAATGCATTGCAGGATGGTTATAAGGTAGTAATAGTTGTTTCTGCAATGGGAAGAAATGGTGACCCGTATGCGACAGATACACTTCTCTCCCTTGTACAGAAACCAAAAATATTAATAAATAAAAGAGAACAGGATTTACTGCTATCATGCGGAGAAGTCATTTCCAGCTTGGTATTTACGAATATGCTCCTTGGAGAAGATATCAAAGCTACTGCGCTAACTGGCTCTCAAGCTGGATTTAGGACAAATGCGGAGCATACAAATGCAAAAATTATCGACATGAAATGTGAAAGATTGTTAAAAGAATTAGATACACATGATGTTGTAGTGGTGGCAGGGTTCCAGGGGTCTGCAAAAAACGGCGATGTAACAACAATTGGACGAGGTGGAAGTGATACATCTGCAGCTGCATTGGGAGTAGCCTTAAAAGCAGAGTGGATTGATATTTTCACAGATGTAGAGGGAATTATGACTGCTGATCCTAGAATTGCTGATAATGCAAGAAAATTACCTGTTGTAACGTATACAGAGGTTTGTAACATGGCCTACCAAGGGGCAAAAGTAATTCATCCTCGTGCAGTAGAAATAGCGATGCAGGCGAAAGTACCGATTCGAATTCGCTCCACTTATTCAGACAATCTCGGAACATTGGTTACTTCTTTAAATAAGCAGTCCAAAGGAACGGATATTCGTGAACGCCCAGTAACTGGTATTGCTTATGTTGCAAATGTTGCTCAGATTAAGGTTTACGCAAAAGATGGGCAATATGACCTTCAATCTGAGGTATTTAAAGCAATGGCAAATGAAAATATTAGTGTTGATTTCATTAATATCTCTCCAACTGGAGTTGTATATACCGTAGCAGAGGACGCTATAGAGAAAGCTGCATCTGTATTACAGAAAATGGGCCATCGACCTGAAATTGAGAGAGGTTGTGCTAAGGTATCCGTTGTTGGAGCGGGCATGAATGGGGTACCTGGTGTTACCTTTAAAATCGTTTCAGCATTGTCCGAAAAGGGCATTAGAATTTTACAATCTGCTGACAGTCATACAACCATTTGGGTATTAGTAAAAGAAGAAGATTTAGTGGTCGCTGTTAATGCTTTACACGATGCATTTAATCTGCAAGAGGAAACATACGAAATTACAATATAACTGCAAAATGTAGAGTGAATAATTTACCGTTCGGAACTTCGGTAAATAATGAAGGAGTGTTAAATATGAGTCGTTTCGGTCGAATTTCTACTGCTATGGTTACTCCATTCGATTCAAAAGGGAATATTGATTTTCAAAAAACAACACAGCTTGTCGAGTATTTAATTGAAAATGGTACAGAATCTTTAGTAGTTGCGGGGACTACTGGTGAATCCCCTACATTATCTACAGAAGAGAAGCTAGCTTTATTCAGTCATGTTGTGAAAACCACAAATGGCAGGGTGCCCGTTATTGCGGGTACTGGCAGCAATAACACATATGCATCGGTGGAATTAACGAAAAAAGCAGAGGAGCTAGGTGTCGATGCTGTTTTAATCGTTACTCCTTATTATAATAAGCCTAATCAAACAGGGCTTTTTCAGCATTTTAAAACGATTGCAGAGGCAACCAGTTTACCTGTAATGCTTTACAATGTTCCAGGGCGTACAGTGGCGAATCTTGAGCCGAATACAGTTATCAAGCTTTCCGAAATTAAAAATATTGTAGCGATTAAGGAAGCTAGCGGAAACTTGGACGCTATGGCTGAAATTATTGCAAATACAAGCGAGGAATTTGAATTATATAGTGGGGATGATGGGCTGACTATTCCTGTTTTATCTATTGGCGGAAAAGGGGTTGTTTCCGTGGCATCCCATATTATCGGTTCGGAGATGCAAGAGATGATAGGATCCTTCTTAAATGGTTCTTACGAAGCTGCGGCGAAACAACATCAAAAACTTCTGCCTTTAATGAGAGGATTATTTGCTGCACCAAGCCCAGTACCTGTGAAAACAGCGTTACAGTTAAAAGGATTTAATGTAGGATCAGTGAGACTGCCCCTTGTACCGTTAACAGAACAAGAGAGATCAAACATCATTACATTATTAAATACTTTGGAAAAATAAAAAGGATGGGATGCCCTTCCTTTTTTTATTTCTAAAATGAATCATTGAAAAATAGAATCTCTTAAGAAAGTTTTCTTTTTTTATATATTTACCTCAAATTCTGAAAAAAATGGTAATATAATAAACATAAATACCTCACTTAGGGAATGGCGAATCTATGGCGATTTATACCTATTTACTTGCATACATATTTGGACATATTTTAACTGCACATATTGTTGGCCGTGTTTTTTTCAGGAAGAATATTTTTGCTGAAGGAAGCGGGAATCCAGGTGCAAGAAATGCCGGCAGATCTTTTGGCAAAAAGGGATTTCTGTTTGTATTGATTGGAGATATGTTGAAGGCAATCCTCATATGCTGGCTCGCGGACAGTTTAAAAATGAATTTTTTTCAGCAAACAATTGTCTTATTATTCGTTATTTTGGGTCATATGTACCCCATACTATATAGGTTTAAGGGCGGTAAAGGAGTAGCTTCGTTTCTGGGAGGTATTCTTTACATTTCACCGCTGACAGCATTAGGGATGGTTATAACCTTCCTTATTAGCTACCCTTTTACTAAGTCATTTACAAAAGCCGGGCTTTTCGCAATTGGGTTAACACCTATTTTCACTTTTTTTATATATCATAATCTTTATGCCAGTATCATCATCTTCTTTATTATTATTTTAATAATTTTGAAACATAAAGAATAAAGAGTAATAATGGGGGACGTAGACATGAACTACACAATTAAAATTGCAAGGGATACAGAGGAATTTGAGGGGATTTTTCGACTAAATTACGATACTTTTGTAGAGGAAATACCGCAGCATAGTGTAAATAAGGCAAGAAAATTAATAGACCAGTTTCACGATGAAAATGAATATGTCATTTGTAAAGCGGATAATGAAATTGTCGGGATGATGGCCCTTAGAGATGTTCGTCCATTTTCACTGGATAAAAAACTTGGAAAAATTGAAGAACATTTGGAAGTTGCCTTTTCAAGACCGTGTGAAATACGGTTATTGTCTGTAAAGCCAAATTTCCGAAATGGCCGAGTATTTGCCAGTATGACAGGAGCTTTAATTCGCTATTGTTTATATAAAGGTTATGACATTGCTTTTATTTCCGGGACTACAAGACAATCCAAGTTGTACAAACATTTAGGATTTGAACCTTTTGCACATCTGGTTGGTAAAGATGATGTATTATTTCAGCCAATGTATTTGACAAAGGAGATGTTTTACCAAAAAGAACATTTAAAAAATCTTTCGATGGTAAATTCCTTCCTTCCAGGTCCTGTTAAGGTGGATGACAAAATTCAATCCATTTTTTTATCACAGCCTGATTGGCATAGATCACAAGAACATAAACAGATTGCCGAAAGTGTATTTTTTAAATTAAAAAAGCTAACGAATGCTAAGCATGCTTCGGTATTTACAGGTACTGGCACGGTTGCAAATGATGCTATTGCTGCACATCTTGCGTCTTTAGGAACAAAGGGGTTAATTTTGTCAAATGGAGAATTTGGAGAGCGGTTAGCGGATCATGCCACTCGCTTCGGACTTTCTTTTGATAAGCTTGCCAAACCATGGGGTACACCCTATAACATGGATGAAATAAGGGATTTGTGCCAACGTAATTCTTATGATTGGATATGGTTTGTCCATTGTGAAACCTCCACCGGTATGTTGAATGATTTTAAAGCGATTCAATCCATATGTGAGGAATTTTCCGTAAAAATATGTATTGATGCTATTAGTTCAATAGGTGCGGTTCCATTAAATTTTGAAAAGATATACATGGCTTCTGGTGTTTCGGGGAAAGCTATCGGCTCTATAACAGGTCTCTCCTTTGTTCTATATAATGAGTTGGAAACGGGATTGAATAAGGTGCCGCGTTATCTTGATGTGAAGTATTACCAAGAATGTGAAGGCATCCCATTTACACAAAATTCCTATTTATTCAAAGCGCTCGATTTAGCGTTGGATACCTTATTTGAAGCTGATTATTTTGCTAGGAATGTTTCAAGATTTTCGTATGTTTTTGATACTTTATTGGCAAAAGGTTTTTCCTTTGTTGTTGATAAAGATCTAACATCACCTTGTGTTATGACAATAGTTTTTCCTTGTGAAATAAATGCTATGGATATAGGACTTGACCTTTATTTAAATGGTTATCAAGTCCATTTCCGAAATCGTTATTTAATAAAAAATAATTGGATTCAAATCGCCTTAATGAATGCTAATGAAAATATCGCTATTATCGATGGGCTTTTACATACATTGCAAAATTTATATAAGGAAAAAGTAGCAATGCTTACATTAAATAATGCTTGATTTTCTAAAATCTTATTGAACAGTATTTTCTTCTTCAAGTATAATGGGTTTAACTGATTTAGGTCGGAAAAACAGCATTGGAGGAACAAGAATTTGAAAAAGAAAAATGAATCTATTAAAATTATTCCCCTGGGGGGAGTTGGGGAAATTGGAAAAAACATGTATGTTTTCGAGGTGGATGAAGACATATTTGTAATTGATGCTGGACTCATGTATCCAGAGGATGAAATGCTCGGAATCGATATTGTTATTCCTGATACAACTTATTTAGAGGATAATAAAGAGCGAATAAAAGGGATATTTTTAACACATGGACATGAAGATGCTATTGGTGCATTGCCTTATCTGTTAATGAAATTGAATGTTCCCGTTTATGGAACTAAATTAACAATCGCTTTTGCAAAGGAAAAACTTAAAGATGTTAATGTAAAATCAGAAGTTGTGTTCCATGTTATTAAAGCGGATACAGTATTGCATTTTGATACAGTTGACATCAGCTTTTTTAAAACAACCCACAGCATTCCTGATTCGATCGGTATATGTATTCATACTTCAGAGGGAAATATTGTTCATACCGGAGATTTTAAATTTGACCAAAGCGTATCCGATTTTTATCAATCGGATATTGCCGAAATGGCCAAGGTCGGAAGAGAGGGTGTACTATGCCTTCTGTCCGACAGTATTGAAGCGGAGCATCCGGGTTTAACCACTTCTGAAAGAGTCATTGCTGGGGAAATGTCAAACGCCTTTTATTCTGCAAGAGGGCGAATTATTGTTGCATGCTTTGCATCTAATTTAATTCGAATCCAACAAGTATTTGATGCAGCTTTTGAGACGGGAAGAAAAATAGCAGTAGTAGGTAAAAGTTTGGAAAGAGTTTATGAAATTGCTTTGTCTTTAGGCTATTTGGATATCAAATCTGAGGATATAGTAATCCCAGTCCATGAATTAGATAAATATCCAGATGAAGAGCTAGTAATTCTGACAACTGGAAATCAAGGGGAGCCGTTTTTAGTATTGCAAAAAATGGCAAAGCGCACCCATAAATATATTAATATTCAAAAAGGAGATACTGTTTTCATTACGGCATCGCCGTCCCCTGGCATGGAGCTAATAATGTCTAAAACGGTGGACATGCTATACCGTTCTGGGGCTTCCGTTCTGTCAGAACGCAGAAAGGTTCATGTGACAGGTCATGGTTGTCAGGAAGATTTGAAATTAATGCTTAATCTAATGAAGCCAAAGTACTTTATTCCAGTACAAGGAGAATATAGGATGCTGGTCGCTCATTCACGACTTGCTGAGCAAGTAGGTTTAAAGAAGGAGCAAGTATTTATTCCTGATAAGGGAGAGGTTCTTGAATATAAAAATGAAAAAATGGCTTTCAGCGGGAAAGTCGCATCTGGGAATGTATTGATTGATGGTATTGGTGTCGGCGATGTTGGAAATATTGTTCTGCGCGACCGTAGACTATTATCTCAAGATGGTATATTAATTGTCGTTGTAACATTAAGCAAGTACAAAAAAAGTATTGCAGCTGGTCCGGAAATTATTTCACGAGGCTTTGTGTATGTCAGGGAGTCTGAACAGCTAATGAATGATTCTACCTCATTAGTCCGAGAAATTGTGGAAAATAATATGGAAAAAGATGCATTTGATTGGTCAAGCATCAAACAAGATATTCGCGATCAATTAAATTATTTCCTATTTGAAAAAACGAAAAGAAGACCAATGATTCTTCCAATTATAATGGAAATTTAAATATATTAAGACAAACACCGACTTAGCAAAGGTCGGTGTTTTTTGAATGAAATTCATGATCTAAGTAGATACTAATATTATTATGTTTAGGTTTTCTAGTCCCTTAGGAAATATTAAAATTTTTCACTGTGGGTAACCTTTTATATAAAAGTTATCTACATCCAGCTCCACCGCCTATCGGCTAGCGGATTTCCTCATCTTCTCCCTACGATAAGTTAACATCGGCTCCTTTTCTCGCCGTGTTTTCCTTATCTCAGTCGAAGACGAGGTATTCTGTACGCTAAATCTGCGGCGCTTGCGCATTTGTTCAATGAAAACAATGATAAAGGAGTATTCAGATGACTAAAGATTTTCGCATGGAGCAGCCAGAACCAGAAAAGGAACAAGAGGATAAGGATGTTAAAGCAGGAATTGTCGATAAAATACAACAGCTTGGACAAACCAATGTCCCGCAGCTGCCACAGGACAGTAATATCCATTGTTTAACAATAGTTGGTCAAATAGAGGGTCATATGCAGCTTCCTCCCCAAAACAAGACTACAAAGTATGAACATATTATTCCCCAGCTGGTTGCAATAGAGCAGAATACCAAAATAGAAGGGTTAGTCATTATATTAAATACAGTCGGCGGGGATGTTGAGGCAGGACTCGCAATCTCGGAAATGATATCATCCCTGTCGAAACCAACTGTTTCTATCGTTTTAGGCGGAGGACATTCTATCGGTGTGCCAATTGCTGTTTCAACTGATTATTCATTTATCGCAGAAACTGCCACAATGACGATTCATCCAGTCAGATTAACTGGCCTTGTCATTGGTGTACCTCAAACATTTGAATATCTTGATAAAATGCAAGAACGTGTAATAAAGTTTGTTACGAGCCATTCTAATGTGCAGGAAGAAGTATTTAAGGAACTAATGTTTGCGAAAGGAAATCTAACTAGAGATATCGGTACAAATGTGGTGGGGTCCGAAGCAGTAAAATACGGTTTAATTAACGAAGTTGGCGGAATTGGCCATGCATTAAAAAAATTAAATGAATTAATTGAAAGCCGAAAAACAAATCAACAGCATGAGGGGCTCATACAATGATACTTTATACTACCGTACCACAGGAGTTAATTTTTCCAACGGACACATCTGCTTATAGTAGACAGGAATTCATTACGTATAATGGCATCCCTATGATAGTTGAAAAAGTAGAGGATGGCAAACGTGTTATTCGAATATTAAGCACAGACCCAGCAGATTATTTGGAAAACAGTATAATGCCGGGGCAAATCATTTAGGTATAATATGAAAGGTAAATACCTTAATAATAAAGGTTATGATATAATGAAAAAAAAGGAGAAGCAGCCCATATTTGGCTGCTTTCTTATATATTAAGTAGGGTGATGTAATGGCTAAAGCAAAAAGAAGAACGAGAAAGGAAAAACAAATCAAATCGAATATACGTTTTGAACTAACTGGAATGATTTTAATTGCCTTAAGCATCATTTCGATTATTAAATTAGGTGCGGTTGGGAAAGCACTTGTTTTTTTCTTTCGTTTTTTTCTTGGTGAGTGGTACATATTTGCACTAATTGGGATGATTTGGCTTGCGGGATATTTAATCATAAAAAGAAATTTACCTCTTTTTTTTACTAGACGGCTAAATGGTATTTATTTAATAGTTATGAGTCTATTATTGCTTAGCCATGTAAAGCTTTTTGAGCTTAAAGCACAAGTTGGTCAACTTGCAAGTGCAAGTGTTGTTACGAATACATGGGAAATATTTTGGCAGGAAGTAAAGGGAGAATCATCCACTCCTGATTTAGGCGGCGGAATGATTGGTGCGGTTCTATTTGCGGTTTCCCACTTTTTATTTGATTCACTCGGTACAAAAATTCTTTCGATTGTTCTTATATTAATTGGATTTGTATTAGTGACCGGTAAATCGTTAGGACCATTTTTTGAAAAGGTTGGCGTTAAATTAGGTGAATTTATAAAGGGACAATGGAAGGCCTCAAAAGAGGATCTGGAATCTTGGAAAAATAATCGTAAAGAAAAGAAAGTGCGAAAACAAACAACAGAGAGTTTGCAGCCAGCTGAGGTACCGATCAAAGATTCAAGAGCAGAAAATAAGAAAGAGGCACCTCCTATCATTTCAAGTTTTACAGAAAGGGCTTATAATCCAGAAGAGATGGAGAATGGGAAGATAGAAACTCATGAAGCAATAGAAGAAGATCAAGAGGATGATCTCGCTCCAAATATTAGCTTTTCAGAAGTAGAAAATGAGGATTATCAGCTGCCTCCTATTACATTGCTAAAAAGACCTAAGGCAACTGACCAAAGCAGTGAATATGAACTAATACATGCCAATGCTGCAAAATTGGAAAGAACATTTAATAGTTTTGGTGTAAAAGCACATGTAACCCAAGTTCATTTAGGACCTGCAGTAACAAAGTATGAAATTCATCCGGATATCGGAGTGAAGGTGAGTAAAATCGTTAGTCTTAGTGACGATCTCGCATTAGCACTTGCAGCTAAAGATATTCGAATGGAAGCGCCAATCCCAGGAAAATCTGCCATTGGAATTGAAGTACCTAATTCAGAAGTTGCTATGGTTTCGTTACGGGAAGTGCTGGAAGCGAAAGCAAATGATCACTCGGAAGCAAAATTACAAATTGCTTTAGGAAGGGATATTACCGGTGAAGCAGTGTTGGCAGAATTAAATAAAATGCCGCATTTACTTGTAGCTGGTGCAACCGGAAGCGGAAAAAGTGTATGTATTAACGGTATCATTACAAGTATTCTAATGCGGGCAAAGCCACATGAGGTAAAACTCATGATGATCGATCCGAAAATGGTAGAGCTTAATGTATATAATGGTGTTCCGCATCTGCTTGCTCCAGTTGTGACAAATGCCAAAAAAGCGTCTCAAGCGTTGAAAAAGGTAGTAAGCGAAATGGAAAGAAGATATGAGCTATTCTCCCATAGTGGAACCCGAAATATTGAAGGGTATAATGATCATGTTAAACGTGATAATCTTGAAACTGGTGCAAAACAGCCGTTATTGCCATATATCGTTGTCATAGTGGACGAGTTGGCAGACTTGATGATGGTGGCCTCAAGTGATGTAGAGGATTCCATTACTAGGTTAGCACAAATGGCACGTGCGGCAGGTATCCATCTAATTATCGCTACTCAACGTCCATCCGTTGATGTTATTACCGGAGTAATCAAAGCAAATATACCATCCCGAATTGCTTTTGCAGTATCTTCTGCAACTGATTCTAGAACTATTTTAGATATGGGTGGAGCGGAAAAGCTTTTAGGTCGCGGTGATATGCTTTTCCTTCCAGTCGGTGCATCTAAGCCGGTTCGAGTACAAGGTGCATTTCTCTCGGATGAGGAAGTAGAGGATATAGTCGATTTTGTCATTTCACAGCAAAAAGCCCAATATCAAGAGGAAATGATTCCAGATGAACTTCCTGAAATTTCCGAGGAAGTTGAAGATGAATTATATGATGATGCTGTCCAGTTAATCGCCGAAATGCAGACTGCATCTGTTTCGATGCTCCAGCGTCGTTTTCGAATCGGCTATACTCGGGCAGCAAGATTAATAGATGAAATGGAGAACAGAGGCGTAGTAGGACCATATGAGGGAAGTAAGCCTAGAGCGGTTTTAATTCCGAAACCTACTGAAGAGCAAACTTCATAAAAAAAAACAATGTCGTTCATACAAAATACCTTTGAATAATATCGGTATAAGTATGAGCGGCATTTTTTATTATCATACCTCGATAACATATAAAATCCATCCGTATTTTTAATAGTGGAAATATTAAGTTACGAACTTCGATATTTTTCGACAAACTCTAAAATTTTTATTTATTATCGTTATAAAAAATGATATAGTAATTTCGATTAGTAGAAATAATACATCAGAGGTCTGATGTCTTAAGAATGTATGGTGGTGGTTTCTTCAAAATGTCAGTCAAAGCAGATAGTCGTCATTTATATCTTCAGGTCATTGACCATTTGAAAAATGATATAGAAAATGGTGTATACAAGGAAAGAGAAAAGCTCCCTTCAGAATTCGATTTAGCTAAAGAACTTGGGGTCAGTAGGGCAACCTTAAGAGAAGCTCTTCGTATTCTGGAAGAAGAAAACGTTATCACAAGAAGACATGGTGTTGGAACTTTTGTGAATGCAAGACCTTTGTTTTCTTCCGGAATCGAACAGCTTAATAGTGTTACCAATATGATCCGCCAAGCTGGAATGGAACCTGGGACAATTTTCTTAAGTACTACAACACAAGGACCAACAGAGGAAGATATCCGACGTCTTTCGTGTCAAAAAGAAAATGAAATTGCAGTTATTGAACGAGTTCGTACAGCAAATGGGGAACCCGTTGTTTATTGTATTGACAAAATTCCGGCCGAACTATTCCCGTGGAATTTTTCGAATAGTGATGGATCGATATTTGATACTTTAGAAACATATAGTAAGAAAAGAATTTCTTATGCTATAACTAGTATCGAGCCTATCGGTTATCATGATAAAATTTCACCTATTTTGGATTGTGATCCGGAAACTGCACTCTTAGTTTTAAAACAGCTTCATTATGATGAAGAAGACCAACCGATACTTTACTCTGTTAATTATTTTAAAGCAGACAAATTTAGTTTTCATGTTTTAAGAAAGAGAATCTAAATTTGGTATGTTTTGATTTCTACTAAATTATGAATATAGGGGGAACAAAAGTGAAAAAGCGTAAAATTGGGATAGCTCTATCAATAGTATTAGCTGCTGGAACTCTTTTAGGTGCTTGTGGTACAAGTACGAAAGATGGAGGAAAATCCGGTGATGACAAAAAATTTACCGTAGCGATGGTTACGGATACTGGTGGGGTGGATGATAGATCATTCAACCAATCAGCATGGGAAGGTCTACAAAAGTTTGGTAGTGATAATAACCTGACTAAAGGAACAAACGGTTACAACTATATTCAATCAACAAGTGATGCAGACTATGTAACAAACTTAAATACAGCTGTTCGCAATCATTTTAATCTAGTTTATGGCATCGGATATAAAATGCAGGATGCTGTAACAAAGGTGGCAAAACAACGTCCGAATACAGAATTTGCTATTGTAGACAGTGTTATTACTGGTCAAAAGAATGTGGCGTCTATTACGTTTAAAGAAAATGAAGGTTCCTTCCTTGTTGGTGTTGTTGCAGCAATGACAACTAAAACTAATAAAATTGGATTTATTGGCGGGATTGAAAGTGATTTGATAAATAAATTTGCAGCAGGTTTCCAAGCTGGTGTAAAAGCTGTAAATCCTAATGCAAAAGTGGATATTCAATGGGCGGGTTCTTTTGACGACGCAAGTAAAGGTCAATCTATTGCATCTGCTATGTATAAATCAGGTGCAGACGTAATTTATCATGCTGCTGGAAATGTTGGTAAAGGTGTATTTGCGGAAGCAAAAAACATTAAAAAACAAGATCCTAATAAAAACGTTTGGGTTATTGGTGTAGACCGTGACCAAAATGATGAGGGTAAAGTTACGGTTAATGGTAAGGAGTATAATGTAACTTTAACATCCATGGTTAAACGTGTAGACTTAGCGGTAGAAGATTTATCTAAAAAATCAATGAACGGTAACTTCCCTGGCGGAAAACAAATTGAATATGGTTTGAAAGATAACGCAGTTGGAATTGCACCATCTCAAGAAAACCTTTCTCAAGATGTTTTAAAAGCTGTTGATGATTGGAAACAAAAAATCATTAATGGAGAGGTTCAAGTTCCTTTAAAACCAACTAAATAAGTCAGTAAAGGGATTGGCACCTGCCAATCCCGATAAAAATATTAACGGAAAAGCAGAAGATAATTTTACTTTTCCGTTAGGATTTTTTTACCTTCCTAAAGTCAGACCTCTTACCATTAAATACTAAAAAAAGATATGATTTTTAACAAGGAGTGGATGCGGGTGGATTATGTAATTGAAATGCTCAACATTCGAAAAGAATTTCCAGGCATCATAGCAAACGATAATATAACGTTACAGCTTAAAAAGGGAGAAATTCATGCACTGCTTGGTGAGAATGGGGCGGGTAAATCTACGTTAATGAATGTATTGTTTGGTTTATACCAACCCGAAAAAGGAGAGATTCGTGTTAAAGGGAAACCAGTTAAAATAACGAATCCAAATATTGCAAATGATTTAGGGATTGGGATGGTTCACCAGCATTTTATGTTAGTAGAGAAATTCACAGTTACAGAGAATATTATTCTTGGAAAAGAACCTAAATCAAGCGGGTCAATTGACATTAAAAAGGCAGAAAAGCAAGTTAGAGAAATTTCAGAAAGGTACAATTTATCTGTGGATCCTCGTGCGAAAATTTCTGATATTTCTGTAGGAATGCAGCAAAGAGTAGAAATATTAAAAACATTATATCGTGGTGCAGATATTATTATTTTTGATGAACCTACTGCTGTTTTAACCCCTCAAGAAATTACAGAACTAATCCAGATAATGAAAGCGCTAATTAAGGAAGGAAAATCCATTATCTTAATTACCCACAAATTAAAAGAAATTATGGAGGTTTGTGATCGAGTAACAGTTATTCGAAAAGGTAAAGGAATAGACACATTAAATGTTAAAGATACAAATCCTACTGAATTAGCTAATTTAATGGTAGGACGTGAAGTTGTCTTTAAAACAGAAAAAAGAGATGCAACTCCAAAAGAAAATGTTTTGGAAATTAATAATTTAGTAGTAAAAGATTCTCGTGGGGTTCAAGCGGTAAAAGGGCTTGACCTTCAGGTACGGGGCGGGGAAATTGTCGGAATTGCCGGAGTTGATGGGAATGGACAAACTGAATTAATTGAAGCCATCACAGGATTAAGAAAATCAGAAAGCGGATCTATTAAATTGAACGACAAGGAAATACGTACATTCAAACCTAGAAAAATCACGGAAAGCGGTCTTGGACATATTCCTGAGGACCGCCATAAGCACGGTCTTGTCTTAGATTTTCCTATAGGTGAAAATATGGCGCTACAAACTTATTATCAGAAGCCTTTTTCTAAAAAAGGAGTTCTGAGCTTTAAGGAAATATATAAAAAAGCAAAACAATTAATTACGGAATTTGATGTTCGAACACCTAGCGAATATACTCTTGCCCGCTCTCTGTCAGGTGGTAATCAGCAAAAAGCTATTATTGGTCGGGAAGTAGATCGGGATCCGGATTTATTAATCGCAGCTCAGCCGACACGTGGCTTAGATGTAGGAGCAATTGAATTTATTCACAAACGATTAATTGAGCAAAGAGATAAGGGAAAAGCAGTATTGTTAATTTCTTTTGAGCTAGATGAAATATTAAATGTCAGCGACCGGATTGCCGTTATTTATGAAGGAAAGATTGTGGATATTGTAGATCCTAAGAAAACCTCTGAGCAGGAATTAGGATTATTAATGGCTGGCTCGAAACGTACGGGAGAAGGTGAAACATCAAATGTCTAATCGTTATATGAATTTATTAATACCAGTTATCGCAGTTCTACTAGGTTTAATTGCCGGTGCGATCATTATGCTAATTACCGGATATAATCCTATTAGTGGATATGCTGCCCTTTGGAACGGAGCTTTTGGACAGCCGTTTTATATTGGCGAAACTTTAAGACAGGCAACACCATATATATTTGCCGGACTTGCTGTTGCATTTGCTTTTCGCACCGGGTTATTCAATATCGGAGTGGAGGGACAATTATTAGTTGGTTGGGTTGCTGCTGTGTGGATTGGACTTTCTTTTGATCTTCCTAAAATAATTCACTTACCACTAGCTATTATTGCTGCAGGAGTGGCCGGAGCTATTTGGGGATTTATTCCTGGATTTTTAAAAGCACGTTTACGAGTACATGAAGTTATTGTCACGATCATGATGAACTATATCGCGTTACATGTAAGCAATTATATCATTCGTAATGTTCTTTCCAAACAAGGGGATAAAACAGCTCAAATTCACGATTCAGCATCTTTGCAATCTAATTTTCTGCAAAGTATTACTGATTTTTCAACCCTTCATAATGGTATATACCTTTCAATTGTTGCAGCAATTGTTATGTGGTTTATATTAGAAAAAACAACAAAAGGCTTTGAATTAAGATCTGTAGGTTTCAATCAGCATGCTGCCCAATATGCTGGTATGAATGTGAATCGCAACATCATACATTCTATGGTTATTTCAGGTGTTTTCGCAGGTATCGGCGGAGCTATGGAAGGACTTGGAACTTTTGGATTCGCCTTTTTGCATACCGGATTCTCAGGAGTTGGATTTGACGGAATTGCGGTAGCACTTTTAGGTGGAAATACTGCATTAGGTGTCGTGATTTCTGCTGTACTATTCGGAGCACTTCGCGTTGGTTCTTTAAATATGCCACAAGAAGCAGGTGTACCAAACGAGCTTGTGGAAATTGTCATCGCGTTAATCATTTTCTTCGTTGCTTCAAGTTATATTATAAAATGGGCGCTTGCTCGCTTTAAAAGGGAGGCAAAATAAATGAGTATCATGACTGCTTTAGAAATTATTATTACTTCATCCCTTTTGATGGCTGCCCCTCTTATCTTTACTTCATTGGGTGGGGTATTTTCTGAAAGATCAGGTGTAATCAATATCGGTTTAGAAGGCTTAATGATTATGGGGGCATTTAGTTCCATCATTTTTAACCTTTCATTTGCCCATACATTTGGTGCTGCCACACCGTGGCTAGGTCTCCTTGTCGCGATGATCGTAGGTGGAATCTTTGCACTAATACATGGTATTGCAGCTATTAGTTTCAGGGCTGATCAGACTGTCAGCGGTGTTGCAATAAACTTTTTAGCATTAGGTTTATCTGTATTCTTGGTGAAAATGCTTTATCAGGGAAAAGGACAAACAGATACTATTACTCAAAACTTCAATAAAATTGATATACCGGTTTTAAATCACATCCCTGTTATTGGAAAATTATTTTTTAGAGATGTAACTTATCCTTCTTATCTTGCTATCATTATAGCTATTATTGCATGGTATGTTATTTACAAAACTCCTTTCGGATTAAGACTTCGTTCGGTTGGGGAACATCCAATGGCAGCTGATACAATGGGAATTAACGTAATAAAAATGCGCTATATAGCTGTGTTTTTATCCGGAGTATTTGGTGGTCTCGGCGGAGCAGTTTATTCCCAAACCATCACATTGGATTTTAGTGCTACAACGATTGCCGGTCAAGGTTTCATGGCACTTGCCGCGATGATTTTCGGTAAATGGCATCCGCTTGGTGCTATGGGAGCAGCATTATTCTTTGGTTTTGCCCAGTCTTTAAGTATTGTTGGGGATCAAATACCATTCTTAAAAGATATACCAAGTGTGTACTTATTAATTGCGCCTTACGTACTAACTATTCTAGCTTTAGCAGGCTTTGTTGGAAGAGCGGAAGCACCAAAGGCAGATGGAATTCCGTATATCAAAGGTCAACGTTAAATTGTATATGAAAAGAAAAGTTCCGTTTGCACGGGACTTTTTTTTATACTAAATGTTGTTTTCACAAAACTTTTTGCTTTCCGTAGATGTTTGTTGCATTCTTTGTCCGAAAAGAAGTTTAGAAGCTTATCCTCTACAAAAGCAACATTGTTTAAGAAAAGGTCCATTAAAAAAGGTAAATACTTGTAGGACAACATGATAAAAATGTATAGTTAGTATAACTTCATTACAAAATAGTAAAAGAAACCAGAAGGAGGTTTGTACATGACGGTTGCAAACGAAACAATTATCCCTAAAAATGGATATAATCTACATATTGTGAAAACAAAAAAATATAAAACAAATACTTTAGTTTGGAAAATGAAGGCGCCTTTGAATGAAGAAACTGTGACTTTACGGGCACTGCTCCCCAATGTTTTACAAAGCAGCACAAAACAATATCCAACCACTACAGCCTTGCGTTCATATTTAGATGATCTTTACGGTGCGGGATTTTATGTGGATTTAGCTAAAAAAGGTGAATACCATGTAATGTCTTTTACCGTGGATATAGCAAATGAGAAATTTCTGAAGGATTCAACTCCACTTCTACAAAAGGGAATTGATTTCCTATCACAGGTTTTGTTGCATCCAAATGCTGAAAATGGTTCTTTTCATGAAGAAACAGTGGAAAAAGAAAAAAGAACATTAAAACAACGAATTCAATCTATTTATGATGATAAAATGAGATACTCAAGCGTCAGGCTTGTAGAAGAAATGTGCAAGGGAGAGCCATATGCACTTGATGCAAACGGTATAAAAGATCAGGTTGATCAAATTACGGCAACATCCCTTTATGAATATTATCAAAAAGCGATTAAGGAAGATGAATTAGATTTATATATTATTGGTGATATAGAGGAGAATCAAGTGGAAACATTTTGTAAGGAGCTTGATTTTTCAAGCCGTACTCCTCAAAAAATAGAAAACAGAAATGGCAGACAAATTTCTGAACCAAAAGAAATTAAAGAAAAGCAAGATGTAAAACAAGGTAAATTAAATATCGGATATCGTACTCATGTACGATTCGGTGATGATGATTATTTTGCTTTACAATTGTTTAACGGTATTTTTGGTGGCTTTTCCCACTCCAAACTATTTATCAATGTCCGTGAAAAGGCAAGTCTTGCATATTACGCTGCAAGCAGATTGGAAAGCCATAAAGGACTATTGATGGTAATGAGTGGAATTGAAACGAAAAACTATGATCAAGCAACTACTATTATACGTGAACAATTAGATGCGATGAAAAATGGAGATTTTTCTGATCAGGAAATAGAACAAACAAAAGCGGTAACAAATAATCAATTACTGGAAACTACTGATACTTCCCGTGGATTAGTCGAAATTTTATATCATAACGTAATTGGAAACCAAACATATTCGGTAAATGATTGGTTAGAAAACATCAATAAGGTAACGAGAGAGGAAATTGTAGACGTTGCTTCAAAAATTGAATTAGATACGATTTATTTTTTGACAGGATTGGAGGGAACAGATGATGAAAAACCAGGTATTTGAACAATTGAAGGAAACCTTATATTTTGAAAAAATGGATAATGGCTTGGAAGTATATATCCTGCCAAAAGAAGGATTTAATAAGACCTTTGCAACGTTTACAACAAAATACGGTTCAGTAGATAATGACTTTATCCCGCTTGATAAAAATGAATATCATCATGTTCCCGATGGAATTGCCCACTTTTTAGAGCATAAGTTATTTGAAAAAGAGGATGGAGATGTCTTTCAACAATTTAGTAAGCAAGGAGCATCTGCCAATGCATTTACCACCTTTAATCGTACAGCATATTTGTTCTCCAGTACCTCTAATGTGGAAAAAAATCTTGAAACGTTAATTGATATGGTACAGAGTCCTTATTTTACGGAAAAAACTGTGGAAAAAGAAAAGGGAATCATTGGCCAGGAAATTACTATGTATGATGATAACCCGGACTGGCGTCTTTATTTCGGTGTAATTGAAAATATGTATAAGCACCATCCCGTGAAAATAGATATTGCAGGAACGATAGAATCCATTTCCCATATCACGGACCAGCTACTTTACGAATGCTATAATACCTTCTATCATCCGAGTAATATGCTGCTTTTTATTGTGGGACCTGTTGAAGTGGAAAACATCATGAAACTGGTGCGTGATAATCAAAATAAAAAGGATTATAAAGAGCAGTCAGAAATTAAGAGACGTTTTGAACAAGAGCCGGTAGAAGTGGCAGAAACGAAAAAGATATTACATATGAATGTCCAAACTCCTAAATGTTTGCTAGGCGTGAAGGCAAAGGATGTAAATCTTTCCGGGGCTGAAATGTTAAAACAAGAGCTTACCATAAATGTATTATTGGATATGCTATTTGGAAAAAGCTCCGATAATTATTATAACTTGTATAATGAGGGATTAATTGACGAGACGTTTTCGTATGATTTTACTTTAGAATCGGGTTTTGGCTTTGCTATGGCAGGCGGAGATACAGATAGGCCTGATGAGCTTGCAGAGCGCTTGAAAAAGGTAATGATGGAAGCAAAAAATGGAGAGCATTTAACAGAGGATGCGCTTGATCGAACAAAGAAAAAGAAAATTGGTGGATTTTTAAGACAGCTCAATTCACCCGAGTTTATTGCGAATCAATTTACCAGATATTTCTTTAATGGCATGAATTTATTTGACGTAGTGCCTGTACTTGAAGATATCTCATTCGAGGATTTAAAAAAGGCAGCGAATGAATTTATAGAGGAAGACAGATTCACTGTTTGCCAAGTTGTTCCAAAAAAATGAAAGTAGAAAAACTCGGGACTTCCTGAGTTTTTTTGTTGGGAAAGGGAGAGTATAAGAATGAAAAAATATGTTCTCATAACAGGCGCAAGCGGGGGAATTGGAAAACAGACAGCAATACTTTTGGCTAAAAAGGGATGGAACTTATATCTCCATTACCATCAAAATAAAAAGGGGATTGAAGAAATTATTGCAGCGGTTGAATCATATCAAGTAGAAATAATCCCTATACAAGCAGACCTCTCTTCTCCACAAGGAGTGGAAAAAGTATTAAATAATATTTTTCACATTGATGCTATTTGCTTTATTAGCGGAATAGCACATTATGGACTATTTATGGATACTTCTGAAACAATTATGAGAGACATGTGGAACATCCATGTACATGCTCCAATGCTTTTAACTAATAGGCTTTTGCCTAAGCTAATGAGAAATACTGCTTCACAAATCATTTTCGTAAGTTCCATTTGGGGACAGACCGGAGCATCTTGTGAAGTAATATACTCTACTGTTAAAGGTGCACAAATTTCCTTTGTGAAGGCATTAAGTAAAGAAGTAGCAAGAAGTGGTATAAGAGTAAATGCAGTGGCACCAGGGGCAGTACATACAAATATGCTTGCGAATTTTTCAGATTATGAATTGCGAGAGTTAGAATCCGAAATTCCATTAGGAAGATTGGCTGAACCTAAAGAAATTGCAGGGGCAATTGCATTTTTATTATCAGAAGAAGCAAGTTATGTAACAGGACATGTTCTTGCAGTTAACGGTGGATGGTATACATAAAGGTAACCATAAAATTCCTTCATTTTGAGGTATAAGAATTTTTCTCTGTAGCAAAATAACAACGAACAAATTTGAAGGAGGTTCATAATATGTCTGTTTTAGATAATTGGGATCAATGGAAAAACTTCTTAGGTGACCGCCTAAATCAAGCAAAAACACAAGGGATGAATCAAGAAACAATAAATCAGCTAGCAGGACAAGTTGGTGATTACTTAGCCGGCCAGGTAGACCCAAAGAATGAGCAACAGAGGGTATTAGCAGATCTTTGGTCTGTTGCTGATGAAAAAGAACAACAAGCCATTGCAAACGTAATGGTAAAATTAGTACAAAATAACGGTACACAACAATAGCGAAAAATGCAAGAGAGGGGACATTTGACCCCTCTTTTATTGTTTATTAATGAATTCGCAAAAAAGGGGAGTTTTCCCTTTCATCTTCATCCAAAATCATTTATTATATAAGCTAGAGTCATTATAGTGTTTCTATTATTAGGAGGTTTATATGGATCGCAAAGAATGGTATTTAGAATATGAAATTCAAATAAACCGACCAGGACTTTTAGGTGATATATCTTCTTTACTAGGAATGTTATCCATAAATATTATTAGTATAAATGGTGTTGATGAAGGGAAGCGCGGTCTTCTGTTATTGGTGAAAAATGAAGAACAAATCGTGAGACTTGAATCTATACTACAAACTATGGAAACAATAAAAATAACAAAAATTCGTGAACCAAAATTACGAGATAAATTAGCAGTAAGACATGGCCGATATATTCAAAGAGATGCGGACGACAAAAAAACATTTCGTTTTATTCGCGATGAGCTTGGCATACTTGTTGATTTTATGGCAGAATTATTTAAGCAGGAAGGTCACAAGCTTATAGGCATACGAGGAATGCCCCGGGTTGGAAAAACGGAATCTGTCGTTGCCGCAAGTGTTTGTGCGAGTAAAAAGTGGCTTTTCGTTTCTTCCACTTTATTAAAACAAACCATACGTAATCAGCTTATTAATGATGAATATAACGCGAACAATATTTTTATTTTAGATGGAATTGTATCAACTCAGCGTGCTAATGAAAAACATTGGCAGCTTGTAAGAGAAATCATGAGAATCCCTGCCGTGAAGGTCATTGAACACCCGGATATTTTTGTGCAAAATTCCGAGTACTCCTTGGAGGATTTTGACTATATTATTGAACTTCGAGATAATCCTGAACAGGAAATTACATATGAAGTAATCCAAAGGAATAATTTTTTGAATGATGAAGGATTCGGCGGTTTTGATTATTAAATTAAATGGATAAAGTACATAATTACGAAAAGATTTATGAGATTGGCAGGTGTTATTTTTGACAGAGCTAGGAAGTCGGTTAAAAGAAGCTAGGAAAGCTAAGGGATTAAGCTTAGACGACTTGCAGGAAATGACGAAAATTCAAAAGAGATATTTAAGAGGAATAGAAGAAGGGAACTATGATACCATTCCCGGAAAGTTTTATGTCCGGGCTTTTATAAAACAATATGCGGAAGCTGTTGGACTAGAATCAGAACAGGTTTTTGAAGAATTTAAAAACGAGGTTCCGGTAACACATAACGATGAAATTAATGAGCAAATTTCTAGGGTTCAGACGAGACGGACTGTTTCAGCCGGAACATCGAAAGTATTTAATATACTTCCAACGATTTTGGTAGTGGTTTTTATTGTAGCCGCAGTATTTTTAATTTGGATTCTGGTTCAGAAGTTTTCCGGATCTGGTCAAGCTGAAAATCATAACGCTACCAACAGCGCGCAAGTAAAAGTGAAAGAATCAGGAAAGTCGAATCAAGCTAAAACGAAGGATAATACGGTTGATAACAAACAATCAAACAATACGAATGCAGATTCTAAAACGAATAATAATGAATCTACTAATTCACAAAATGAGCAAAAGCCTGTACAAGAGTTAAAAGTTGAAAGTACTAGTGGCAATAATTCAACTTACAAATTATCCAATACGGATAAATTCAAATTAACTGTTTCATCAACTGATAGAGCATGGATTCTTGTGAAAAATGGAATAAATGGTAAAACCATTTTTACTGGTACACTTAATAAAGGTGAAAAACAAACGTTTGATTTAACAAATGAAAATCAAGCATATATCAGTATTGGGAATGTACCTGCCACTGAAATAAAAGTAAACGATGAAAATTTGGAATATGCAGTGAAAAGTAATACTCAAAAAATTACAATTCAATTTGAACCTTTAAAAACTAAATAGTCATCTGCTGATGACTATTTTTAGCTTATCCAAGCGTAACCAATCCGGCATTTTTAACCTTCAGCTTGAATACTAGACAGAAAAATATAATGGAGGAAGTACCTTGAATTTACCTAATAAAATTACTGTATCACGTATTTGCTTAATTCCTATCTTTATTATTATTATGGTTGTTCCATTCCCATGGGGCAATGTAGAGCTATTAAATATTAGTATGCCTACTGCCCATTTAGTAGGAGCAATTATTTTCATTATTGCTTCGATAACCGATTGGTTTGATGGACATCTGGCCAGAAAATATAATCTTGTAACGAATCTTGGAAAGTTCCTAGACCCATTAGCGGATAAATTACTTGTATCTTCTGCACTAATTATTTTAACGGAGCTCGGTTTGGTTCCTTCATGGATTGTAATCGTCATTATAAGCAGAGAATTTGCCATTACAGGACTTAGGGCAATATTAGCGGGAGAAGGCGAAATTGTTGCTGCTGCTATGCCGGGGAAAATCAAAATGTGGGCACAAACAATTGCAATTGCACTATTATTGCTTCATAACTTTCCGTTCGAACCGATTCATTTCCCTTTTGCTACCATTGCCTTGTGGGTTGCAATGATCTTTACTGTTTATTCCGGTTGGGATTATATATATAAAAATCGCTCTATTTTTTCTAATTCCAAGTAAAGGGAGAGTGTAGATTATGAATGCCGAAATTATCGCTGTGGGGTCCGAGCTTTTACTTGGACAAATTGTAAATACCAATGCCAAATTTCTTTCTACCTCTTTAGCGGAAATGGGTGTGAATGTTTTCCATCATACGGTAGTCGGTGATAATCCCCAAAGATTAAAGAAAACCATCGAAATCGCTGAAAAGCGTGCAGATTTAATTATCTTTACAGGTGGTCTGGGTCCAACGAAGGATGATCTAACGAAGGAAACGATTGCGAACCATTTAGGAAAGAAACTTGTAACGGATCAAGATGCTTTAACTTCCATTGAAGCATATTTTCACAAAGTGAACAGGCAAATGACGGAAAATAATAAAAAACAAGCACTCGTACTTGAGGGTGCAACGGTTCTGCCAAATGAATTTGGAATGGCACCGGGAATGTTTATTCAAAATCAAAATCATTTCTATATGCTCTTACCTGGCCCTCCATTTGAAATGGAACCTATGTTTAGTAAATATGGGCGCCGAGCTATCCTTAAAAAAATGGATAAACGGGAGCATATTGAATCAAGAGTAATGCGTTTCTTTGGAATTGGTGAAGCACAGTTAGAAACAGAAATCGAAAGTATAATAGTAGGTCAATCTAATCCTACTGTGGCACCATATGCATCTGACGGAGAGTGTACGCTTAGGATTACTGCAAAGCACGAATCAAGTGCAGAAGCATTAAAAATGATTGAAGAGATGGAAAAATCCATCAAAGAACGTGTTGGAGAATTTTGCTATGGATATGACGAAACCACACTGATGGCTGAAACGGTAAAAACATTAAAAAACGCCGGATTAACAATTGCCACTGCCGAAAGCTTAACGGCCGGAATGTTTGCAGCAGAAATGGCATCTATTTCTGGTGTCAGCGCAATTTTAAAAGGCGGTGTAGTATGTTATTCAAATGAGGCAAAGGAAAAGTTAGTTAAAGTAAAAAAGGAAACTTTAGATAAATACGGTGCTGTCAGTAAAGAATGTGCAGCAGAATTGGCTGAAAATATTCGTGTGATACTAGATTCAGATATTGGCATTAGTTTTACCGGTGTTGCTGGTCCTGATTCCTTAGAAGGCAAGGAAGCGGGGACAATCTGGATAGGAATATCCGTTAAACACCATCCTGTTAAAACATTTTTACTATCACTGGCAAGCAATAGAAACAGCAATCGTCTTCGCACTGTTAAGTACGGATGTCACTATTTAATGCGTGAAATAGGGCTAAATAGTGGTAATTAAAATGTAAATTTATTTAAGAAAAAATTAATTTTTAAAGTTTTTGTCTTTAAAATAAGCATTTTCGCTAAAGCAAATGCTTATTTTTATGCCTATATGATGACATAAAATAATCGAATAAACGTTCGATTTTTTGCTTGGCAAACCGCTCAAAAACAGTTATAGTAAGGATAAGGCAATTTTATAAAATTAATAGAATAAGTGGAGAATGAGGAGGAAATTTTAGTGAACGATCGTCAAGCAGCCTTAGACATGGCTCTTAAGCAAATAGAGAAACAGTTTGGTAAAGGGTCTATTATGAAACTTGGTGAACAAACGGATAGAAAAATTTCCACCGTTCCAAGCGGATCGCTTGCGCTCGATGTAGCGTTAGGTGTAGGCGGTTATCCAAGAGGACGTGTTATTGAAATTTATGGTCCGGAAAGTTCCGGTAAGACAACTGTTGCCCTTCATGCCATTGCAGAGGTTCAGGCAGGTGGCGGACAAGCAGCTTTTATCGATGCTGAACACGCGTTAGATCCGGTTTACGCACAAAAATTAGGTGTTAATATTGATGAATTACTTTTATCCCAGCCAGATACTGGTGAGCAAGCACTTGAAATTGCAGAGGCACTTGTTCGAAGCGGAGCAATTGATATTATTGTTATCGACTCAGTTGCAGCCTTGGTTCCAAAAGCGGAAATTGAAGGAGAGATGGGCGATTCTCACGTCGGCTTACAGGCTCGCTTAATGTCCCAAGCTCTTCGTAAGCTCTCTGGTGCAATTAATAAATCTAAAACAATCGCAATCTTTATTAACCAAATCAGGGAAAAAGTAGGAGTAATGTTTGGAAATCCGGAAACAACTCCTGGCGGACGTGCCCTTAAGTTTTATTCTTCCGTTCGTTTAGAAGTGCGCCGCGCTGAACAACTCAAACAAGGAAATGACATTGTCGGAAATAAAACCAAAATCAAAGTTGTGAAAAATAAAGTAGCACCACCGTTCCGCACTGCAGAAGTAGATATTATGTATGGAGAGGGAATCTCAAAAGAAGGCGAAATTATTGATATGGGTTCCGAACTTGATATCGTACAAAAAAGTGGTGCATGGTATTCATATAATGATGAACGCCTTGGGCAAGGAAGGGAAAATGCGAAATTATTCATGAAGGAAAATCCTGAGGTGCGAAACGAAATTATGCAGAAGATTCGGGATCATTTTGGTTTAGATGAAGTGAAGGAAGCACCTATCGATGAATCTCAAGAGGAATTTGAATTAGAATAAGCTGGAAAAGCAAAGCTAAATAGCTTTGCTTTTTTTTTGGTGCGCCCAGCATGGGTGCAGTCTATAGGGTGAAAGTCCCGAACTGTGAAGGCAGAAGTAGCAGTAGCTAAACGCAAGGGTGTCTGTGGTGACGCAGAATCTGAAGGAAGCGGGCGGCAAATCTCCGGTCTGAGGGACACGAACTTCATATAAGGCTAGGTATCATTGGATGAGTTTGCCAAACAAAACGAAGTCCTTTCTGCCAAAGATGATACAGAGTAAATGAAGCAGATAGATGGGGAGAAAGACTGTACTCTTACCTGGGGAGGTCTGGCTGAAATGCCGAGCACACTCGGTAACTTACTTTGTGAAGGGTAATTGAACAGCCAGAAGTCAGCAGAGGTCATAGTACCTGACTAGCTTAAGATGGTTAGGGAAGGACTGAACATTTAAGGAGAATATACACTAGGCGTTCATTGTTTATGATGATACAGACAATCCAATTGGACTTACTTAAAGGAGGAAGTGGTGAATTCCACAGGGGACTTTAAGAGGGTGGAATAAACAATGGCACAAATAGCACGTATATTCACGTGAAAGGATGTATCGAAATGATGGAACGAATACTGTCACGGGACAATCTACTTTCGGCATTGAAACGTGTCGAAAAGAATAAGGGTAGCCATGGAGTAGATGAAATGCCTGTAAAATCCCTACGAGCGCATATTCTACAAAATTGGCAAGAAATCCGAAATTCAATAAAGGACGGAACCTATGAGCCTATGCCAGTCAGACGAGTCGAAATCCCGAAACCAAATGGCGGCGTTCGTTTATTAGGTATTCCTACCGTGACAGACCGTTTTGTCCAACAAGCGATTGCCCAAATATTAACCCCAATCTATGACCCAACCTTTTCCGAACATAGCTATGGGTTTAGACCCAGAAGAAGGGCACATGATGCCGTTAGGGAAGCAAGGCAATATATAGAAGAGGGCTACAGATGGGTAATAGATATGGACTTAGAAAAGTTCTTCGACAAGGTAAATCACGATATGCTTATGGGACTCCTAGCAAAAAGAGTCAAGGATAAGACGATTCTAAAGTTAATTAGAAAATACTTAGAGTCGGGGATTATGATAAACGGTGTGGAAACTATCAGCGAAGAAGGTGTTCCTCAGGGTGGACCATTAAGTCCACTACTTTCCAATATCATGTTAGATGAATTAGATAAGGAACTAGAGGAAAGAGGACACAAATTTGTCCGCTACGCAGATGATTGTAATATTTACGTAAAAACCAAGAAGGCAGGTTTACGTGTCAAGAGTTCTATCACTACTTTCATTGAAAAGAAGCTTAAACTAAAAGTAAATGAAGAGAAAAGTGCGGTGGACAGACCGTGGAAACGAAAGTTTCTTGGATTCAGCTTCACATCAAACCGTAATCCAAAAATCCGTATCGCAAAAGAAAGTATAAAGAGAGCTAAAAGTAGAATAAAAGAACTAACATCAAGGTCAAAACCCATTCCATTGGAATTGCGTATTGAGAAACTAAATGAATACCTTGTTGGTTGGTGCGGATATTTTGCGCTGGCAGACACGCCAACTCCCTTTAAACAACTGGATGAACATATTCGAAGAAGACTCCGAATGTGCCTTTGGAAACAATGGAAACTACCCAAAACAAAAATTAAAAGGCTCATATCCCTTGGCGTTCCAAGAGAGAAGGCCCATGAATGGGGAAATTCTCGTAAGAAATATTGGCGCATTTCGAATAGTCCTATCTTACACACAACACTAAATCTAAAGTTTTGGAGAAATCAAAAGCTTAAAAGTCTGTTAGATAGATACAACCATTTGCGTCATACTTAAGTGAACCGCCGTATACCGAACGGTACGTACGGTGGTGTGAGAGGTCGGGGGTTAGTCACCCCCTCCTACTCGATTAAAGTCTATAACCGTTCTTATCGAAATTGCGGACTTCCGGTTTCTTGTACCTGAGAAAAGTTAACATGAACTCTTGTACTTCTCGTTTTGTTTCCTCTATCTCAATTGAAAACTACGAAGGTAAAATTGCTACTTCAAATTTCACAGTAACCATACGCAGACTGAGCAATGTACTTTCGCATTTCTAATTTCCATTACCCTTGACAATAAATATTCACAACTATAAAATTAATATGTATAATTTTTTTAAAAAATGATATTTTTTGAAGCCTAAGTGCTGTTTATTGAAACCTTTGTAGCAATGTAGCAGCCGACATGTTTGAGACATGATAAAAGTTCATAGCAAGGGGAGGTGAAAAAATGTCACCAATTGCAATCATCTCCACTTTGCTTGGCCTAATCGTTGGTGTAGTTGTTGGCTATTTTGTTCGAAAATCTTTTGCAGAAGCGAGAATAGCAGGAGCTAAAAATGCTGCGGAGCAGATTTTAGAAGATGCAAAGCGTGAAGCGGAGTCTTTGAAAAAAGAGGCCCTGTTGGAAGCAAAGGATGAAAATCATAAACTTCGTACTGATATGGAACGAGAACTTCGTGAACGAAGAAATGAATTGCAAAAACAAGAAAATCGATTATTGCAAAAGGAGGAGAACCTCGATCGAAAAGATGAATCACTAGACAAGCGTGAAGCAACTCTCGAAAAGAAAGAGGATTCTCTGAATCAAAGACAACAACATATTGAAGAGATGGAAAGCAAAGTGGATGAGATGGTACGAATTCAAAAAACAGAACTAGAACGTATCTCTGGTCTAACCCGTGAAGAAGCCAAAGCGATTATCATAAAGAGAGTGGAAGATGAACTCTCTCATGAAGTAGCCATCATGGTGAAAGAAAGTGAAAATCGTGCTAAAGAAGAGGCGGACAAAAAGGCAAAGAGCATTCTTTCTCTTGCAATTCAGAGGTGTGCTGCTGAACATGTTGCGGAGACAACAGTATCGGTAGTCAATCTTCCAAATGATGAAATGAAAGGTAGAATTATCGGCCGAGAAGGACGTAATATTCGTACTTTAGAGACATTGACTGGAATTGATCTAATTATAGATGATACTCCTGAAGCTGTTATTCTTTCAGGATTTGATCCAATTCGAAGAGAAACTGCAAGAATTGCACTTGAGAAACTAGTTCAGGACGGAAGAATTCATCCAGCGCGTATTGAAGAAATGGTTGACAAAGCAAGGCGTGAAGTGGATGAACATATCCGCGAAATTGGTGAACAAACAACTTTTGAGGTTGATGTTCACGGACTCCATCCGGATTTAATTAAAATCTTAGGACGTATGAAGTTCCGTACAAGTTACGGACAAAACGTGCTAAAACATTCGATGGAGGTTGCTCATCTAGCAGGAATGCTTGCCGCAGAGCTTGGTGAGGATGAAAGACTTGCTCGTCGCGCTGGTTTATTACATGATATTGGAAAAGCTGTCGATCATGAGGTGGAAGGCAGCCATGTAGAAATTGGTGTTGAATTAGCTACAAAGTATAAGGAACACCCAGTAGTTATTAACAGTATTGCCTCTCATCATGGAGATACGGAACCAACATCCATTATTTCTGTCTTGGTTGCAGCAGCTGATGCACTATCAGCAGCAAGACCTGGAGCTCGAAGTGAAACACTTGAGAACTATATTCGACGACTTGAAAAGCTGGAAGAAATCTCCGAATCATATGAAGGAGTTGAAAAATCTTTTGCTATTCAGGCCGGAAGAGAAGTTCGTATTATCGTAAAACCGGAGCAAATTAATGATTTGGAAGCTCATCGTTTAGCACGGGATATTAGAAAGCGAATTGAAGGGGAGCTTGATTACCCAGGTCATATTAAAGTAACGGTTATTCGTGAAACTAGAGCAGTTGAGTATGCAAAATAATAATCACTTTCTTGAAAAGCGGTGTAAATACACCGCTTTTCATCTTTAATAAAATACATATATTTATAATTGTTTAAGTTATTATTTATATGAAATCCTAAATATAAGGTTATAAACACTAATAGTTAATAGAAAGGGAATCTAATGAAAATATTATTTGTTGGGGACGTTGTTGGTTCACCTGGAAGAGATATGGTATCAGAGTATTTACCAAAATTAAAAGCGAAATATCGCCCGCAATTTACCATTATTAATGGGGAAAATGCTGCAGGCGGGAAAGGTATCACCGAAAAAATTTACCGAGGTTTTTTAGAGAAGGGTGCAAATGTAATTACTTTAGGTAATCATACTTGGGATAATAGAGAGATATTTGAATTCATTGATGAGGCAAAATATATGATTAGACCTGCAAACTTTCCTGACGGTACACCGGGGAAAGGTCTAATATTTATCAATATTAATGGAGTAGAAATCGCTGTTATCAATTTGCAGGGAAGAACGTTTCTGCCTCCTTTAGATGATCCATTCAGAAAAGCGGATGAGCTTATTAATACTGCGAAAGCAAAAACAAATATTATTTTTGTTGATTTTCATGCAGAAGCCACCAGTGAAAAGCAAGCGATGGGATGGTATTTGGATGGAAGAGTTTCAGCGGTCGTTGGAACACATACACATGTTCAAACAGCTGATAATCGAATTTTACCTAAGGGCACTGCGTATATTACCGATGTTGGCATGACAGGTCCATATGACGGCATTTTAGGAATGGACAGGGAAGTTGTATTGAAAAGATTTCTTTCTAGCTTACCGGTTCGCTTCGAAGTGCCTAAAACTGGCAGAAATCAATTAAGTGCATGTCTAATCGATATTGATCAGAAAACTGGAATTTCCAAAAGAATAGATACAATTTTAATAAATGAAGATCATCCATTTATGATGGATTAATCAGATGTCTAAGACTTTGAAAAATTAACTCTGTAGATAACTTTTTGAAAAATAATCTACGTCTAGCTCCTGCGCCTATCTATCGGCTAGCGGATTTCTCCGTCTTCTCCCAATAATTAATGGTCATCAGCTCGAATAACTACCGAGCACAGTTTCCGTTGGTCTTGTTGAAGTAAGAAATCCGTACACCGATGAGCAAAGCGCCCCGCGTATTTGTTCATTCTTCTCCTCTTTTTTAGGGCAAGCCGGAATACAATCGCCTTCTGATGAATATAGTAGCAATGGAATGATTATACCAGGATGGTTCACTCTGAATGGGCATTCGGTATTTGGGAAATAACAAGGAGGAGAAGAAATGGAGATATTAAAAGTTTCAGCAAAATCCAATCCTAATTCTGTAGCTGGTGCACTTGCCGGTGTTCTTCGTGAGAGAGGTGGCGCAGAAATTCAGGCTATCGGAGCAGGAGCATTAAACCAAGCAGTAAAGGCTGTTGCCATTGCAAGGGGCTTTGTTGCACCTAGCGGGGTTGATTTAATTTGTATACCGGCATTTACCGATATTCAAATTGAAGGTGAAGAAAGGACAGCAATAAAATTAATTGTAGAGCCAAGATAGCAGCAAATATAAAGATTAATAAAGTTGAAATAAAATCCTGACCTGTGCTAGCGGTCAGGTTTATTTTTTGAAATGATCTCTTTTTATCTAAAAAGCTATCCCACTACTTATAAGTGATGAATTTTCAACAAAAGCCTTCAGCTATTGTATTCATATGAAAAAGGCTTTATACTAAAATAATGTGTATATTAGTATTTATTATTGGTAAGTTCGTGAATTTTTAGTATAAAATAGGTTGAATCTAAGTAGTTCTTAGTTGGAGAAAGGAGATTAATATGAACGAGAAACAACGTTTGGAAGGTCAACAAGTTAGTACAGCTAATCCAGCGGACAAAAAATCCGAAAAGGATTACAGCAAATACTTTCAATCTGTATATATCCCTCCAAATTTGAAAGATGCAAGAAAACGTGGGCGAGAAGAAGTAAAATATCATAAAGATTTTCAAATTGATGAAGAATTCCAAGGGATGGGAAATGGACGGAAATTCTATATTCGCACATACGGCTGCCAAATGAATGAACATGATACTGAAGTTATGGCAGGTATCTTTATGCAGCTTGGATATGAGCCTACGGATACGGTAGAAGATGCTAATGTTATTTTATTAAATACTTGTGCAATAAGGGAAAATGCAGAGAATAAAGTATTTGGAGAAATCGGTCATTTAAAACCGCTTAAACTCGAAAAGCCCGATTTATTAATTGGTGTATGTGGATGTATGTCCCAAGAAGAATCTGTTGTAAACAAAATTTTAGAAAAACATCATCATGTAGACATGATATTTGGGACACATAATATCCATCGTTTACCACATATTTTAAAAGAAGCTTATATGTCCAAAGCAATGGTGGTGGAAGTATGGTCTAAGGAAGGGGATGTCATTGAGAACCTTCCTAAGGTACGAAAAGGAAGCATTAAAGCTTGGGTAAATATTATGTATGGATGTGACAAGTTCTGTACGTATTGTATCGTGCCATACACTCGCGGAAAAGAAAGAAGCCGGAGACCAGAAGATATTATTCAAGAGGTTCGTCATCTTGCATCCCTTGGCTATAAAGAAATTACTCTTCTTGGTCAAAATGTTAATGCTTACGGTAAAGATTTCGAAGACATTGAATATGGTCTAGGTGACTTAATGGATGATATTCGTAAAATAGATATCCCGCGGATTCGTTTTACGACAAGTCATCCTCGTGATTTCGATGATCGTTTGATTGAGGTTTTAGCTAAAAAAGGTAACTTGGTGGAACATATTCATCTTCCTGTTCAATCAGGTTCTAGTGATATTTTGAAAATAATGGGCCGTAAATATACAAGAGAGCGCTATCTTGAATTAGTAGGAAAAATTAAAAATGCGATTCCAGATGTAGCGCTATCGACTGATATCATCGTTGGTTTCCCGAATGAAACGGAAGAACAATTTGAGGAAACATTATCTTTATATCGCGAAGTAGGGTTTGAAATGGCCTATACATTCATTTATTCCCCACGTGAAGGAACACCAGCTGCAAAAATGCAAGACAATATACCTATGGAAGTGAAAAAACAACGTCTGCAACGCTTAAATGATGTTGTGAATGAGCTTTCTCGTGAAGCGCTATTAAAATATGAAGGTCAAACAGTAGAAGTACTTGTAGAAGGGGAAAGCAAAAATAATCCAGATGTACTAGCC
Organism: Margalitia sp. FSL K6-0131; assembly: GCF_038008735.1. Classification (NCBI taxonomy): domain Bacteria; kingdom Bacillati; phylum Bacillota; class Bacilli; order Caryophanales; family Bacillaceae; genus Heyndrickxia; species Margalitia sp. FSL K6-0131. The sequence goes on along the minus strand of NZ_JBBOZS010000001.1, from coordinate 3,310,943 downwards.
GGATACACAAGAAAAAATAAACTTGTAAACTTTAAAGGTCCTAAATCAGCGATTGGTAAGCTTGTAAAGGTGAAAATTACCGAAGCTAAAACATGGTCCTTAAATGGAGAAATGGTGGAAGAACTAGAAGTTGCTGAGGTGAAGTAAAGATGAAAAAATATACAAAAGATGATATTGTAGCGCGTGCTACAGAACTTGCGAAAATGATTTCCGAAACCGAGGAAGTAGATTTTTTCAAGCGTGCAGAAGCGCAAATTAATGAAAATCAAAAAGTTCGTGAAATGATTGCAAGTATTAAAAGCTTACAAAAACAAGCGGTTAATTTTCAACATTACGGAAAAACCGAGGCACTTAAAATGGTAGAAGCAAAAATTGAAAAAATCGAAGAAGAATTGGATGAAATCCCGATTGTTCAAGAATTTAAGCAATCTCAAACAGATGTTAACGATTTGCTGCAAATTGTTGCTTCTACTATTTCCAACACTGTTACAGACGAAATTATCTTGTCAACCGGCGGGGATCTTCTTCGCGGAGAGACAGGTTCAAAAGTTAAAAATAGCATACCAGGCAATTGCAACTAATCGTATATAAACCATTATCTTTTAAAAGATAATGGTTTTTTTAAGGAAAGTATAAAATTTTCCAGCATCTAAATAATTTAAGAAGCTTAATCTTGTCTAGCTCCAGCGCCTATCGGTTAGCGGATGAGCAAGGCGCTTTCGCTTTTCTGTTAGCCCAGAACACAGGTAACACCCTCCACATATAATGAATTAACCCATATAGAGTTAGTGGTTTCTATCATGAACATAGTGCTGTAATATTTTCAGGATATGAAAATCGCAGTATTGTATTTCCTGTAGCACACATAAAAATATTGGCACACTAGTCTATAGGCATGCATAGGATGAATTGAAAATAAATGAGGAGGGTTCGCTCGAATGGCAGAATATAGAGAAATAATAACGAAAGCGGTCGTAGCGAAAGGACGCAAATTTACTCAGTCCAATCATACGATCACACCGCCGCATCATCCATCGAGCATATTAGGTTGCTGGATCATTAACCACAGATATGAAGCGAAAAAGGTCGACAAAAAAGTCGAAATTGTCGGTTCATACGAAATAAACGTCTGGTATTCTCATGGTAACAATACGAAAACATCGGTTGTTACAGAAAAAGTGGATTACGTTGATGTGGTAAAACTAAGTTATCGTGATCCAGATTGTTTAGACGATAAAGAAGTTATTGCACGTGTCCTTCAGCAACCTAATTGTGTCGAAGCAGTTATATCACCAAATGGGAATAAAATAATCGTAAATGTAGAAAGAGAGTTCCTTGTTGAAGTCATTGGAGAAACAAAAATATGTGTTGCCATTCATCCAGATGGCTGTGATTCTGATGACGAGTGGGAAGAAGAATTAGATGAAGAATTTGAAGAACTAGATCCAGACTTTTTAGTAGGGTCAGAGGAAGAATAAAGAGGCTGGGACATAACTAGCTTCAAATAGTGAGAAAGGTGAATTTGAGGGAACTCAAATTCACCTTTCTCTATTTTTGCGTTTAAATTTTCTATTACCTTAGTTGTTGGTAGTGAATTTTCTTAAATTCACTGCCATTAACGCGAGGCCCATTTCGTTTTCTACCTTCGATTTTCCTCGTACAGAAAATCGAGTGAAACGCAAATTAGCCTTCAAGAATCCAAAAACTGGTTCCACATCGATTTTGCGTTTTCGATAGATGGCACTCGTTTTCTCTTCTGAAAGCTTCGCTCTTACATATTCTTTTTGCTGTTCCCATTTTTCATTCACCATTAGTTTTCGATTGTTGCCTTCTTTTGCTTTGGTACAGGATGAACGGAATGGGCATCCCGAACAGTCTTCGCACTCGTAGATTTTGAACTTCCGTTGGAAACCTGTACGGTCATTACGGACTGAATAATATTGATATTCAAGACGTTTCTGATTAGGGCATGTATAGGTATCTGTTTCTTGATCATACTTCCAGTTGTCGGGATTAAAAGTGTTTTGTTTGTACTTTTTCTTTTGTTCCTTCAAATACATATTATACGTAATAAGTGCTTCTCGTTTTCTGTTTAAAAGGATATCATTAAAGTTTTGTTCACTACCGTAACCTGCATCTGCGACAATGTGCTTCGGTAACTCGAAATAATGCTGCTCGATCTCATCTAAAAATGGAATTAACGTACGCGTATCTGTTGGGTTTGAAAATAAACTATAGGCAAGCGCGTATTGGCCCTCCGTTGCGATTTGTACATTGTAACCAGCTTTCAATTGGCCGTTTTGCATATAATCATCTTTCATTCGCATAAATGTCGCATCTGGATCTGTTTTAGAATAGCTATTACGCGTGCCAAAGATTTCAAAGTCTTGTTGGTATTTCTGTTTTCGCAGGACAAAATCAATCAACTGTTTTCGCACTTGTTTTGGGTATTTGCGTTCATTTCTTAAAGCTTTTCGTTCTGGAACGTCTGATGATGCTTCTATTTGTTTATCATACTCAGTTACCACATCGTCCACTTTTTGAACCAATTGAGAGAGTTCTTCCAATGACAACTGTTCATCGCTTTCACGTTCTATTTCAGGTATAATTTCGTTTTCAAGTAGTTCATTGTATAGCTGGTTTGACTTTTCAATTAAACTTTGATGATATTTCTCCATCGATTTCTTCCAGACAAACGTAAATTTATTCGCATTCGCTTCAATCTTTGTACCATCGATAAAAACCGCTTCTTGATCGATAAGTTTTTCTTCGATCAATTGGCAACGAAATTGGACGAAACATTGGCGAATTAAATCTTTCACTTCCGATTGAACACGGAATCGGTTGATGGTGCGGTAGCTTGGTTCATATCCTTGAGCTAACCACATCATACGGATACTATCTTTTAATAGGGCTTCTATTTTGCGTCCTGAAAAGATAGATTGCGTATAGGCACATAAGATAATTTTAAGCATCATGCGTGGATGGTAGGCAGGGCAACCATTATTTCGCAGAAATGGTTCGAACGCTTCAAGAGGGATACTTTCAACTAAATGATGGATATGGAAGGCAATATCATTTTTTTGTAATTTTACTTCTAAATCTAAAGGCAAAACTAATTGATTCATGGTATAATTTTTAAACATAAGGATCCTTCTTTCTGTATAATTTTGTTGTGGTGACTTAATTTTATCAGAAGTGGTCCTTATTTTTATTCAAAAAATAATCAAAGCCGGTGAAATTTTACTTATCGTGAAATTTCACCGGCTTTTTCATCTCAGAGGCGGGTTTTGTCCCAGCCTCTCTTTTTTTAAGAGATTAGAAAATATAAGTTTTGGATGACAAAAGTATTGAACAAGTATAGACTTTGCCTACCCAAAGACATCGTCTAGCGTATTTCTCCGTCTTCTTACTGCGAAATCCTAACACCGATGAACAAAGCGCACCACACTTTTCTTATTCACTTTTCTTATAGGTATCCATAATAAATTTATATAAGGAATTTTTCTAATAAATCTGTACAATGGAGATGAAAATAATCATATAAGGGGATGTTTCCTGTGTCTTTTCGTTTTCAGGGTATTGTCCATATACAATTAGCTGCACCGAAAGGTTGTGAGGATCAAGCTAGACATTTTTTTGCGAATATACTAGGTTTAACAGAAATTCCTAAGCCTGAAAATTTAAGAGCAAGAGGTGGCTGCTGGTTCCAATGTGGAAACCAGGAAATTCACATCGGGGTCGAGGAAGATTTTAAACCAGCGAAAAAAGCCCATCCAGGATTAGTTGTCACTAATATCATGGATTTGAAAAATACATTGAAACTGCATCAAATTGAGTGGAAAGAGGAACCTCCAATTGAAGGAAGAGAACGGATACATGTCACAGATCCATTTGGTAATAGAATGGAATTTCTTGAATTCATAAATGGGTAATAGTACGAAATCGGTTGGGAGAACCAACCGATTTTTTCATAATTGTTAGATTACATGAAGATTGATTTCCGTTTATGTTATAATAATTTTTAGCTAAATATGTTGAACGGAAAGGAATTTGGTAGAAATGAGTCAATACACCCCAATGATTCTACAATATTTGCAGGTGAAGGCAGATTATCAAGATGCCTTTTTATTTTTTCGCTTAGGTGATTTTTATGAAATGTTTTTCGAGGATGCTATAAAGGCATCACAGGAATTAGAAATTACACTAACCAGTCGTGACGGCGGCAGTACGGAGAGAATTCCAATGTGTGGTGTCCCGTACCATTCTGCCGCTAATTATATTGAACAGCTTGTGGAGAAAGGTTACAAAGTAGCTATATGTGAACAAGTGGAAGATCCAAAAACAGCAAAAGGAGTGGTGAAAAGGGAAGTTGTTCAGCTAATCACACCCGGTACCATGATGGAGGGGAAAGGAATTGCTGAAAAAGAAAATAATTTTATTGCTTCTATTACTTCTTTTGATGATCGTTCCTTTGGTTTAGCTTATACTGATTTATCTACGGGTGAAGGCCATGTAACATTTATTGATAGCGATTTTGAACAAGTAGTGAATGAATTATCTATTTTAGGCGTAAAAGAAGTGGTAGTTTCGGAAATCTTTGATGATTTATTTATTAAACAATTAAAGGAACGAAACCATATAACCATATCTTTTGAAAATGATACGGAAATAAAAACGGAGTTTGCGAGAATAATAGCCGATATTGAATCGGGAGAATTGAAACAAACGGTTATACGCCTTTTAAATTATTTACACAGGACACAAAAGCGAAGCTTAGATCATTTACAGCCTATTACGACAGTTGATCTTCATCAATTTATGAAAATTGATTACTATTCCAAACGAAATCTAGAGTTGACAGAGACCATTCGTTCAAAAGGGAAAAAAGGATCATTATTGTGGCTCCTTGATGAAACAATGACTTCTATGGGTGGAAGACGTTTGAAAAATTGGATTGACAGACCGCTTATTGACAGCCGTGCAATCGAAAAAAGACATTTATTAGTAGAAATATTTATGGAACATTTTTTTGAACGTCAAGAATTAAGAGAACGTTTGAAGGAAGTATATGATTTAGAAAGGCTTGCGGGAAGAGTGGCATTTGGAAACGTGAATGCACGGGATTTAATTCAATTAAAACATTCCTTACAGCAAGTTCCTGCTATACATGCTATTATGGAACAATTTCATCATGAAGAAGCATTGAAACTATCAAATAGTTTGGATCCTTGTGAAGAACTAACAGACCTTCTGGAAAGAAGTATTCTTGAAAATCCTCCAATCTCTGTAAAAGAAGGCGGAATTATTCAAAATGGATTTAATGCTGAATTAGATCAATACCGTGATGCAAGCCGCAATGGGAAAACATGGCTTGCTCGTCTAGAGCAGGAAGAGCGAAATCGCACGGGAATTAAATCGTTAAAAATCGGCTACAACCGGGTATTTGGTTATTATATTGAAGTAACGAAATCTAATTTGCATTTATTAGAAGAAGGGCGTTATGAAAGAAAACAAACCTTAACAAACGCAGAGAGATTTATAACACCGGAACTTAAAGAAAAGGAAGCACTAATTTTACAAGCGGAAGAAAAAAGTACAGAATTGGAGTATGAATTATTTCTACAAATTCGCGAGTCGGTAAAAGAATTTATTCCGCGTTTACAGAGACTAGCTCAAATCATTAGTGAAATAGATGTTCTTCAATGCTTTGCAAGCGTCAGTGAAAAAAGACATTATGTAAAGCCAATTTTTAATAAAGAACGGAAAATAGTAATTAAAGATGGGCGTCATCCGGTTGTGGAAAAAGTTATGGATGCACAGGAATATGTTCCTAATGACTGTTATATGGATAAGGAACGTGAAATGCTCTTAATTACAGGGCCCAATATGTCCGGTAAAAGTACTTTTATGAGACAGATTGCATTAACCTCCATACTTGCGCAAATTGGTTGCTTTGTTCCTGCAAGTCAAGCAATTTTGCCAGTTTTTGATCAAGTATTTACGAGAATTGGTGCTGCAGATGATTTAATTTCAGGTCAAAGTACGTTTATGGTGGAAATGCTGGAAGCAAGAAATGCAATTATGAATGCAACTCAAAATAGTCTTATATTATTTGATGAAATTGGCCGAGGTACTTCCACATATGATGGGATGGCACTTGCCCAAGCCATTATAGAATATATACATGATCGTATCGGGGCAAAAACATTATTCTCCACTCATTACCACGAATTAACGGTATTAGAAGAAAATCTGGAACAATTAAAAAACATTCACGTAAGTGCGATGGAGCAGAATGGGAAAGTGGTCTTTTTACACAAGATTAAAGAAGGCCCAGCAGATAAAAGCTATGGAATTCATGTTGCTGAACTTGCAGAGCTCCCACATGAATTAATTGTTCGAGCAAATGAAATTCTTGCTGAACTGGAAGAGAATTCTGATCAGGTTAAAGAAACTCCAAAGATGAAGGAGGAAACGGTTCAGGCACAGCTTTCCTTCTTCGAAGAGCCGAATACGAAGGTAAAACAAGAAACATCTTCAAAAGACAAGAAAATTTTAGAAGAACTAAAGAGTATCAATTTATTAGAAATGAATCCATTGCAAGCAATGAATGTGCTCTATGAATTACAGAAAAAAATAAAAAGTTAGGTGGTGTGCTCCTTGGGGAAAATTATTCAACTGGACGATATCCTATCGAATAAAATTGCAGCAGGTGAGGTAGTGGAACGACCTGCCTCCGTTGTAAAGGAGCTTGTCGAAAATGCCATTGACGCAGATAGCAGCATCGTGGAGATTGAGATTGAGGAAGCAGGACTTGGAAAAATCAGAATTATTGATAACGGGTCCGGTATGGAGGAGGATGATGTCCTCCTTGCTTTCCATCGCCATGCAACGAGTAAAATAAAAGATGAGAATGATTTATTTCGAATCCGGACACTAGGGTTTAGGGGAGAAGCCCTGCCAAGTATTGCTTCGGTATCTCACCTTGAAATGTCATCTTCAACAGGCATTGAGTCAGGAACTAAAGTTGTCGTCGAAGGTGGTAAGCTGCTGAGCAAAGAGAAAAGCCCGGGGAGAAAAGGGACAGATATAGTCGTTACTGACCTATTTTTTAATACTCCTGCTCGTTTTAAATATTTAAAAACCATTCATACCGAGCTCGGAAATATAACGGACGTCGTCAATCGTCTCGCTCTTGCGCACCCGGAAGTTTCCATTCGATTAAGACATAATGAACGATTACTTTTGCAAACAAACGGAAATGGTGATGTTCGCCAAGTACTGGCGGCGATTTATGGGATGAATATCGCAAAACAAATGATTCCCATTTCAACTAGCTCCCTCGATTTCAAAATCAGCGGTTACATTTCTTTACCGGAGATAACGAGAGCATCACGTAACTATATTTCTACTATGATAAATGGTCGTTTTATTAAAAATTATTCATTGGTTAAAGCCATTCAAGAAGGTTATCATACCTTATTGCCAATTGGTCGTTTTCCAATCATCTTATTAAACATTGAAATGGACCCGATTTTAGTTGATGTTAATGTCCATCCGTCCAAACTGGAAGTAAGACTTAGTAAAGAACAGGAGCTAAATGACCTTGTATCGAGCACTATAAAAGCGTCATTTAAAGATAAAGTACTTATTCCATCAGGCAATATTCAGCAAATGGAAAAAGAAGCTCCACCCATTCAAACATCTTTACAACTTGATCATTTACCTTTACCGGAAATGGATCATTCTGTTCAAAAAAAGGAAAATCAATTTGATTTTCGAAAGTCAGGATATTCTAAAGAAGAAACATCTCTTCCTTTTGAAGATGTGAAAAGAGTATTTCATTTAGACGAAAATAAACCAGTATCTGTTCCATATGATGAGGACGAGGATCTTGTTTTTCCGGAAGTGGTGCAGGAGCCAGCATACGAGATGGAATCGAATGATACCGCTCTAATAGCAGAGAATAAGGAGGCACAAACTACTAGCCGAATTCCGCCTCTTTATCCAATAGGACAAATGCATGGAACCTATATTTTTGCACAAAATGATCAAGGACTGTATATTATTGATCAACATGCTGCTCAGGAAAGGATAAAATACGAATATTTTCGGGAAAAAGTTGGGAGAGTGGAAAAACAGCTGCAAGACCTCCTTGTTCCTTTAACATTTGAATATTCAACGGACGAATATATTAAAATTCAAGAAAATCTTGAAGAATTAGCCTATGTAGGTGTCTTTATGGAACCTTTTGGTCATAATAGCTTTATTGTTCGTTCCCACCCTGTTTGGTTTCCAAAAGGGGAAGAAAAGGAAACCATTGAGGAGATGGTGGAACAATTATTATCGATGAAAAAGGTGGATGTGAAAAAACTACGCGAGGAAGCAGCAATAATGATGAGCTGTAAGGATTCCATTAAAGCGAATCGTCATTTGCGAAATGATGAAATACAAGCATTGCTAGATTCCTTGCGTACCGCATCTGATCCATTTACGTGTCCACATGGTCGTCCAATTATTATTCATTATTCCGTTTATGAAATGGAAAAGATGTTTAAGAGGGTAATGTAGCCTTCTAAATAGTTAAAATCGGTTAAGTATCTCCGGTTTTAACTATTTTTTTATACATGAAAATATTTACTCCTCATACATAAAAAAGTCATATGATATGAGTATTAAAAGAACATATGTTTGTATATAATAAGAATATACATTATGTTGTGGAGTGATAGAAATGAAAGGCATTCTTTTAAGGGCACTTGATTCAGGAATGAAGCTTGAAATGATCTATATATCTAATAACAATGAAATAACATACCGAACCATTAAGGTATTATCTGTCGAGATTGATTCTTTTAAGGCATATTGCTATTTAAGGAAAAAACAAAGAACATTCGTGATTAAAAATATCCTCTCCATTGGTCCGGAACGTTTAAAATATAATAAAGACATTTCGTAATAAAAATGAATGGTACCAAAGCTCAAATTCCATTCAAATCTTTGCTCTACTTAAGATGTTTAATTTTTTCATGAAGTAATTTTACCTCTTTAAATACCATTTTTCGATTTGCGTGCACCGTATTCATAATCTCATCCAAACTTTTTTCCTCTTTTTTTAATTGAATGATCCTTGATAAATCTGTTTCAGTTGTCTTTGAAATAGCCGCCGCAACAATCAAAAAATGCAGATCTGCATCTTGCTTTAAATAACGACTTATCTCCTCCGGTTTCCGATTGGTATAGTTCGCTAAAATATAAATAATTTTTTCTTTATTTTCCTTATAAAGTAGTTGTTTTGTTCTCCTCATTTGATCTGTTTTTAATTTTTCCAAGTCAACACCAAAATGCTTTGCAGTTTCATGCCAAGATTGATGTTTTTTGTAATATCGTAATATACTTTCGATACTTTTATTTGCATACATCGAAATATGAGCAGCTTTGATAATTTCATGAACCGTATATCCTTGTTTTTCAAGTCTTTGAAAATCCTCATGATTTAATTGTAAGTGTTCCTCTTCCGAGTTAACCGGACTTTCATAGATACTGGCTTTTACCAACGGTAAAGTCAAGAAAGATAATAATGTGATGGTTGCGCATGCGATATATAAAAAATACTTTTTCAACTAGTCAATCACTCCTGTATTTAAGTTCAAAATAGGATTTCCTATTTTAACAAAAGTATGTATACAAAGGGAAATGGCGTAAAAAACAAATCCCCCTAAAGAATCGTTGTCTTTAGGGGGATATATGTGCAAAAGCATATAGACATATTACTAATTGCTCTGTTTTGAACCCACGTTCCACAAGCTAAAAAGAATAGTGACTAGGCCGAGAATAACACTGGTCCAAGTTTCTCCACTGGAAAGGGAATAAACAAAAGGTAAAATAACAAACCATGCCCCGGTTAATACGGTGATCCAGTTTTTCCAAGAATTCCACCCTGTTTCACTCGATGCCCAGAAGGACAATATTAGTTGGATGAGACCAATCACAACACTGGACCAAAGTGCACCAGATTGATCTGAAAATCCTAGAACCCAAGGCGCAATAATAAACCAAACACCAATCAAAGCATTTAATGTACTTCTTGTTTTCATGTTTGCACCTCCTTGATGGTTTACGAAATAATGAATATTTCGTTACTAAATTGTATGAAAAATTATGATAATGTTTCATACAATCTTTATTTTAGACACCTAAAAATATTTAATATTTTTAAATAGGTATGGATTAATGGACTAATTACTTATTGCAAAAAAGAAAAAACAAAAGCAAATAATGCTTTTGTTTCATGACGAGTTACTTATTGTTGGGTTTTATACTTATTAATTGACGCTTTTCAACTTCTGCTTTCAGAATCATGATAAATTCATTCGGCAGATTTAACTGAATAGCTTTTTCGTATGCGCTGATCAGCCGAGCATCCGAAAGAGGAATACAATGTTCCATGATGAAACTTACACTCCTTTCTGATTTTTGCTTCCATAAAGATAGGCATATGAAAAAAATACACTCCAAGAAAAGCGTGAAGGAGTGTACTTTGTCGTTCAGTCAATTAGATGTAACCTGCACAGCAAGTAAAATTATAGTAAATTATTTATGAAATTTCAATAGATTTTGATAATAACAGAACCTTTTGCTCCATATTTTTATAAAATACACAATAATTTTTTATCCCACTATAAAGGACTTTTTTCCTGAATAGCAAATATTCTTAAATACAAGGGGGGAGAAATATGGAGGTTGTGGTAGAGAGAAAACCTATAAAAAAATGGAAAAAGCCTTTATTATGGACAATCATCATTTTAGTGATTTTAGTTTTATTAATAACTGTCTTTTTGAATTTTTACACTTTACGATCACTGCCAAAAACGACGGGAGATGTTTATTTAAAAGAATTAAAAAATCCGGTTAGTGTTATTCGGGATGAAAAGGGTGTACCGCATATTAAGGCTGAAAATTTACATGACTTGTATTACGCTCAGGGGTACGTGGAGGCTCAAGACAGACTTTTTCAAATGGACTTGAGCAGGAGGCAAGCATCAGGCAGATTAAGTGAAGTAGTTGGAAAGGCTACGATAGATCGAGATAAATTTTTCAGAACAATTGGATTAAGAAGGGCGGCAGAGGAATCTTATCAGCAATACTCCAGTGAAGGGAAGAATGTTTTAAAATGGTTTGCAGATGGTGTTAATGCCTATATCAAGGAGGCAATTTCTTCTAAGCGCTTACCAATTGAATTCACCTTATTAAACTATCAGCCTGAAAAATGGACTCCAATTGATTCCTTAACCATTGGAAAATATATGGCTTTTGATTTAGGAGGTCATTGGAATGAACAGGCTTTTAATTATTGGGCACTGAAAAATTTATCAGAGGAAAAAGCGAAAGAATTGCTGCCGAGTTATCCAACAGATGCACCGCTGATCATTTCTCAATTAAAAGATAGTCAAATAAATATTGGAAAGAGCTTTGCGAGTGCAATAAAACCACCAGTATTCAATGGAAGCAATGACTGGGTTGTAAGCGGCGATAAGAGTGTTTCAGGAAAACCATTACTTGCAGATGATCCTCATTTATCTTTGGCGACACCATCCATATGGTATCAAATGCATTTGCAGGCAGAGGATATGAATGTAAGCGGTGTTATATTTGCAGGTATTCCTGGAATCATTCTTGGCTCTAATGAACATATTGCGTGGGGGGTAACTAACACAGGGCCGGATGTTCAAGATTTATATATAGAAAAAAGAAATCCAATAAATGCTAAGCAGTTCCTATACAATGATCAGTGGTATGACGCAACTGTCATTAATGAGCCTATAAAGGTAAAAGGAGAAAAAACGATTCCCTATAAAGTAACAATTACAAAACACGGGCCGGTTATTTCGGAGTTTGCTTACCACAATAAGGATAACGCCGTTTTTTCTTTGCAGTGGACAGCTTTGGAACCATCGAAGGAGCTGGAAGCAGTTTTAAATATGAATAGAGCAAAAAATTGGAATGAATTTGAAAGGGCACTCTTAGACTTTCACACACCTACTCAAAATTTTGTCTTTGCATCAGATGACGGAACTATTGCATATAAAGCAAATGGGAAAATTCCAATTAGGAAAAAAGGTGATGGCCTTTATCCTGTACCTGGTTGGTCCGATGAATATGGATGGAAAGGATACATTCCATTTGACCAGCTGCCAAAAGTCGTAAATCCTATACAAGGGTTTATTTCCAGTGCCAATAACAAAGTAATTGATGAGCAGTATCCCTACCATATTAGTAATGTTTGGGCACAACCGTACCGACAAACAAGAATTCAAGAAGTGCTTAATTCAAAGCAAAAGCTCTCTATTAGAGATATGGAATCATTGCAAATGGATCAAATAAATGTATCGGCAACAGAATTTGTTCCACAATTTCTAGAAGTATTAAATAAAGCACCTTTAACAGATATTGAGCGAAAAGCAATGAATGAGTTGAAAAAATGGAACTATAAAGATGACAAAGAATTTGCAGCACCTTTAATTTATAATCTATGGATGAAAGAAATGCCAAACGTGTTGTTTGAAAAAGAAATTCCAAAGGATGTCTTAGATTTATTTGAAGGGGAATCACAAGCTATCGACCAGCTAATACGAAACGCACTAAGCGGGAATGAAGGTGCATGGGTGAAAGAAAGGGGCGGAATACAGGTAGTTTTACAAAAATCTCTGAAAAATGTGTTATCAGGTTTAAAAGACCATTATGGAGACAAACCTTCAGCTTGGAAATGGGGTGACTACCATAAATTATACTTTGCCCATCCAATTTCCTCCTCTTCTAGTGTATTGGCATGGATCTTTAACCGTGAGAAACCAGTCCCGGTTGGTGGAAGTAAGGTAACCGTTCAAGCGGCTAGTAATAGAGATGATGGGATTGTAGACCATGGGGCATCATGGAGATTTGTTATTGATACAAGTGACATGAATACCTCCTATCATATTGTAGGACCGGGACAGTCGGGCAACGTTAGAAGTAATTGGTATCATGATCAAATAAATGACTGGGTGAATGGAAATTATCATAAAACAATATTAAATATTCATGCTAATGATGGGAAAGAGTTAAAATTATTGCCTTTTGGCAAATAAAATCATGTGACCGACTTAAAAAGAGTCGGTTATTTTTTTATGTATAGGGCAAAATAAGTTTAAACTAAAAATTTTTCGGTTATAATAAATAACTGTTCCAATAATATTATGATAATATGGTACGATAAAGAAGCATTGCTTAATTACATCATTCGATTTTAGGTAATGCAAAATAAACTTCAAAGAAGTCATGGAAATATTTTTTATAAAAGGCTGTGAAATTAATTGAATGATCTTCAGAAGCTTATCGTACTTATCGGCCCCACTGCCGTTGGAAAAACGGACTTAAGCATTTATTTAGCCCAACGTTTTAATGGTGAAATCATTAGCGGTGATTCCATGCAAATTTATAAAAGTATGGATATTGGAACGGCAAAGATATCAAAAGATGAAATGGCAGGAATACCACATCATCTTATTGATATTAAAAATCCAGATGAGCCTTTTTCGGTTGCAGAATTTCAAAAGCTTGTCCGTGAAAAAATAACGGAAATACATAATAGAAATCGCGTTCCGATGATTGTCGGTGGTACAGGTTTATATATTCAATCAGTTCTATATGATTACCGGTTTTCTGATGATGTCGGAAATGATGAAATTAGAACGAAGCTAGAACAAAGGGTCAAAACAGATGGAAATATGGTTTTATATGAAGAATTAAAATCTATTGATCCGAAAAGTGCTGTAAAAATTCATCCAAATAATATTCGAAGGGTTATTCGAGCATTGGAGATTTTTTATTGTACTGGGAAAACAGCATCTGATTATCAAAAGCAACAGGTGCCAAACCTTCTATACAATGTTGCATTAGTTGGTTTAACGATGGACAGGGAACAATTATATAACCGGATTAATAAGCGTGTAGATATTATGATGGAAAATGGTTTATTGGAAGAAGTCAAAAGATTATACGATAGTAATCTTCGTGAGGTACAATCCATACAAGCAATAGGATATAAAGAACTTTACGCTTATTTCGACGGAATCATTACATTAGAAGAAGCGATAGAGAGATTAAAGCAAAACTCTCGTAATTACGCTAAAAGGCAGTTAACATGGTTTCGAAACAAACTGGATGTAACATGGTTTGATATGACGGATAATTCCGAGCGGGCAAAAAAAATAGTGGAAATTTCAAACTTTATTGCAGGAAAGCTACATGTTAAAATCGAATAAATAGTATTAGATATAGAAGAGGAGGACTTAGTATGAAACAAGCAGTGAATATTCAAGATCAATTCTTAAATCAATTAAGAAAAGATGGTACGTCTGTTACAGTTTTTTTGCTTAATGGATTTCAATTAAGAGGTCAGGTAAAAGGCTTTGATAATTTTACCGTATTATTCGAATCTGAAGGAAAACAACAACTTGTTTTTAAACATGCCATATCAACCTTTGCTCCACAAAAAAATGTTCAAATAAATTTTGAAGAAGCATAGAAACCCGCTAGCCGAAAAGCGCTGGAATTGGACAGAGAATGTACATGGTAATAGACTTACTTTCTTAACTTTAAAAAACGTACCTGCAAAGGTACGTTTTTTTTGCATTGTGCGCCCGGCATGGGTGTAGTCTCTAGGGTGAAAGTCCCGAACTGTGAAGGCAGAAGTAGCAGTTAGCTTAACGCAAGGGTGTCCGTGGTGACGCGGAATCTGAAGGAAGCGAGCGGCAAACTTCCGGTCTGAGGAACACGAACTTCATACAAGGCTAGGTATCATTGGATGAGTTTGCAATACAAAACAAAGTCCTTTCTGCCGAAGGTGATACAAAGTAAATGAAGCAGATAGATGGAAGGAAAGATTGCACTCTTACCCGGGGAGGTCTGGTTGATACGCCAAGTACACTTGGTAACCTATCTAGTAATGGATAGCTGAACAATCAGAAGTCAGCCGAAGTCGTAGTACTTGGTTTGCTCGAGAGAATCAAGGAAGGACTGAACCATTTTAGGAGAACAAACACTCGGCAAACGGTTCTTTATGTATGAAAGCAGAAAATTCTTACGGAACCTACCTGAAAGGAAGAAATGGTGAATTCCATGGGGGACTTCGGGAGGGCTTAGTAAAGAACCCACTTAATGAGAATGTATTGTTCACGTAGAAAGGATAAATCTCAATGTTAATGGAACGAATGCTGTCACGGGAAAATCTTTTATTGGCATTAAAGCGAGTAGAAAAGAACAAAGGAAGTCATGGAGTAGACAATATGTCCGTAAAAGACCTACGAAGACATATTCTCGAAACGTGGGATACACTTAAAACATCCTTAATGGAGGGTACTTATCAACCTTCTCCTGTCCGTCGGGTTGAAATCCCAAAACCGAACGGTGGAGTAAGGTTATTAGGTATCCCAACCGTGACAGACCGTTTCATCCAACAGGCGATTACTCAGATTTTAACCCCTATCTTCGACCCGACTTTTTCAACACAGAGCTATGGTTTTCGACCAAACAAACGAGGTCATGACGGTGTTAGACAAGCGAAGAAATATATCGAAGAGGGATACCGATGGGTAGTCGACATGGACTTGGAGAAATTCTTTGATAAAGTCAATCATGATAGATTAATGCGGACTCTATCCAAAAGGATTCAAGACAGAACGCTCCTATCACTAATTCGGAAGTATCTACAGTCTGGCATTATGATTAATGGAGTCATAACGAAATCCGAGGAGGGTACGCCCCAAGGTGGACCATTAAGTCCTTTACTCTCCAATATCGTTCTAGATGAACTAGACAAAGAGTTAGAAAAGAGAGGGCACAAGTTTGTCCGATACGCAGATGATTGTAATATCTACGTAAAATCGAGAAGAGCCGGAGAGCGAGTAATGGACTCGATTACTACTTTCATTGAATTTACTCTAAAACTAAAGGTGAATCGAGAAAAGTCAGCTGTAGACAGACCTTGGAAAAGAAAGTTTTTAGGTTTTAGCTTCACATTTCATAAGAAACCGAAGGTGCGGATGTCAAACCAAAGTATTCAACGTGTCAAGAAACGGATACGAGAATTAACTTCAAGGTCAAAACCAATTCCAATGGATTATAGAATAGAGAAGCTGAATCAATATTTGATTGGCTGGTGCGGATATTATGCATTAGCAGATACACCCACTATTTTCAAAGAATTAGACGAATGGATTAGAAGGCGTCTCAGAATGTGCCAATGGAAAGAATGGAAGAAACCAAAAACCAAAGTAAGAAAACTCATTGGATTAGGGATTCCAAAAGAGAAGGCATACGAATGGGGAAACTCTAGAAAGAAATATTGGAGAATAGCCAGAAGCCCAATCCTACAGAAAACCCTCACAAACTCCTATTGGGAGATGCGAGGGCTGAAGAGTCTTTATGTGAGATATTCTCAACTACGTCAGACATAAATGGAACCGCCGTATACGGAACCGTACGTACGGTGGTGTGAGAGGTCGGGGGTTAGTCACCTCCTCCTACTCGATTGTGACGATTTTCATTGGTAAGTAATGTTTGGGGATGTAGGGGAATAGAATGGATGTAAGGCATTATTTCTTGGGAAAGCGCATAAAATGACAAATAGATAAAAATATGAAGGAAATAGGGTGTATTTTGTCATTATTCGTATTTTTTGTGGTTGCTGATTAGGAAAAAATGGTGAAATATAAAGAATTTTACCGCGTTCTATTATTCATTAGGCATTTGTCACAATTTATGCTTCTAAGCGTATACTGTTTTTAGAATGTGAGGTGAACGCTTTGGATCAACCTATACGTTTGAAAAATAACGGACAAATTAGTATTGTACTTAATTCTCAGCAAAGAGAAATACCTCAACCAAGTATCCATAAGGAAGTTGTTCCAAAGACGAATTCCGTGGAGCATGAAGCACTTAGAGAAATTGAAACAGAATTAAGTGCTCTCGTCGGGATGGATGAAATGAAGAGAATGATAAAAGAAGTGTATGCTTGGATTTATATTAATAAAAAAAGAGAATCAGCGGGATTGAAAGTGAGTAAACAAGCGCTTCATATGATGTTTAAGGGGAATCCCGGGACTGGAAAGACAACAGTTGCAAGGATCATCGGAAAGTTATTTCAGAAAATGAATGTCTTATCCAAAGGACATTTAATCGAAGCTGAAAGGGCGGACTTAGTAGGAGAATATATTGGCCATACGGCACAAAAAACACGAGATTTAATAAAAAAAGCGATTGGTGGAATTCTTTTTATTGATGAAGCATATTCTCTTGGCCGTGGCGGGGAAAAAGATTTTGGAAAAGAAGCGATAGACACACTTGTTAAACATATGGAAGACAAACAGCATGAGTTTATTTTAATTTTAGCAGGCTATTCTAATGAAATGGACTATTTTTTAAGTTTAAATCCAGGACTTCATTCCAGATTTCCACTTGTCTTTCATTTTCCAGACTATTCTGTGGAACAACTGATGGAAATTGGAAAACGCATGTTAAATGAAAAGGAGTATATTCTTAGTCAGGATGCGGAGCGAAAGTTAAGAGAGCATCTTACTTTTATTAAAATGGTCAATCCAATAAGCTTTTCAAATGGACGATATGTCAGAAACATTATTGAAAAATCCATCCGTTCACAGGCGATGAGGCTCCTTTCTGATTCAACGTATGACCGATATGATTTATTAACATTGCGGAGTATTGATTTAGTTTTTCCGGATTCATAGTAATCAAAGCTAGTCGATATGACTAGCTGTTTTTTGCTTTTGGAAATGATAAAATTTCTAATATGGATAACCATTTATATAATTTGTTCAGCTTTAGTACTTATCGGATAGAGATTTCTTCGTCGCCTCCTTACGGAAAAGGATATAGGTCATGAACTATCTTGTTGGTCCCGCTTGACAGCGAAGCTGAATTTTGAAGAGTAATTTTACTCATCCGAAGCTGATGAGCGAAGGCTTGTGCTTTTTAATTGGATTGTAATTGTTAAGATATTTTTTTAAAAAAATTTGATAAGATGAAAAAGAGATGTTGTGGAAAGAGAGTTGTAGAGATGACGGAGATAATAAAAGAAAAGGCTATTTTGGTTGGATGCAGTTTACATGATAATGAGGAACGGTTTCAATACTCCATGGAGGAATTGGCTTCCTTAACGGAAACTGCACATGGCCAGGTAGTGACAATGGTATCCCAAAAACGGGAACGCATAGACTCTTCCACCTATATAGGCAAAGGAAAAGTGGAAGAAATAAAACGTATGGAAGAGGAATTGGAGACAGATTTAGTCATCTTTAATGATGAGCTTTCCCCCAGTCAGTTAAGGAATTTATCAAATATTTTAAATGGGCGGGTTATTGACAGGACTCAATTAATTCTAGATATATTTGCTGGAAGGGCTAGGTCTAAAGAAGGGAAATTGCAAGTGGAGCTTGCCCAGCTGCAATACTTACTGCCTCGCTTAATCGGTCAAGGTACCGAACTTTCAAGACTTGGGGGAGGAATTGGAACAAGAGGTCCAGGCGAAACAAAACTTGAATCAGATAGACGTCATATTAGAAGAAGAATTAGTGAGATTAAGAATCAGTTAGAAACCATTGTTAGTCACCGTGAACGATATCGTGAAAGAAGAAAGAAGAATAAAACATTTCAGCTTGCCTTAGTAGGCTATACAAATGCTGGGAAATCAACATTGTTTAATCGTTTGTCAAGTGCAGATTCATTTGAAGAAAATCTGCTATTTGCTACATTAGACCCATTAACAAGAAAAGTTATTTTGCCTAGCGGATATACGGCACTTTTAACCGATACAGTTGGGTTTATACAGGATTTACCAACCACCTTAATTGCAGCATTTAGCTCTACACTGGAAGAAGTGAAAGAAGCGGATATTTTGCTTCATATTGTGGATGCTTCAAATCCAGACTATCATAATCATGAAAAAACGGTTCATAAACTATTGGAGGAACTAGAAATGGACCACCTTCCGCAATTAACCGTGTATAATAAGATGGATGAACGTCATCCTGATTTTGTGCCAACAGCAGAAAATCATATAATGATTAGTGCATTAAGAATAGAAGATCGTCAACTTTTAAAACAAAAAATCGAAGAAGCAGCCATTCAAATAATGGTTCCTTATCATGTTCTAATACCGTCAACAGAAGGAAAGATTTTAGCACAGCTTAAAGTCGAAACCATCCTGCGGGAACTTGTTTTTCTAGAAGAAGCACAAATTTATAGATGCAAAGGATTCGCAATAGCAGATCATCCTGTGTTAGGTTTATTAGAACAATATCAGCAATAGAAGGAGCTCGCATAACATGTTTCAACACTTAATGAACGCAGAAAAATTGAAAGCAATCGTAGAGGACACAGAAAAACAAATAGCTGAAATTACCGATCAAATTGACAAAAGAGTAGATGAAAATCAATTTAGGGTTTTACAAAGCTTTCAAAATAATCGTGTTAGTGATACACACTTTATTCCTTCTACCGGTTATGGATATGACGATATCGGAAGAGATGCATTGGAAAATATCTATGCAGAAGTGTTTGGTGCTGAGAAAGGATTAGTTCGTCCGCAAATTATTTCCGGGACACATGCCATTTCCATTTCTTTATTTGGCATACTTCGCCCTGGGGACGAATTACTGTATATTACCGGAAAACCATATGATACATTAGAGGAAATTGTTGGCATTCGAGGAAGCGGAAATGGTTCATTAAAGGAATTCAATATCCATTATAATAGTGTTCCGTTGACTAATGAGGGAAAAGTGGATTTACAAGCTGTAAAGGAAGCAATTAAACCAAGCACTAAAATGATCGGTATTCAAAGATCGAAAGGATATGCAACAAGACCATCGTTTACAATTGATGAAATTGAACAAATGATTCTGTATGTGAAAAACATAAAACCCGATTTAGTCGTTTTTGTGGACAATTGCTATGGTGAATTTGTGGAGACAAAGGAACCATGCCATGTTGGAGCTGATATAATGGCTGGTTCGTTAATTAAAAATCCTGGTGGAGGCATTGCGAAAACAGGAGGATATATTGTTGGCAAAAAAGAATATATTGAATCATGTTCATACCGAATGACATCTCCTGGAATTGGTGCGGAAGCTGGAGCGACACTATATAGCCTCCAAGAAATGTATCAAGGCTTCTTTCTTGCACCTCATATTGTAGGACAAGCTTTAAAAGGTGCGGTATTCACCTCTGCTATTCTTGAGAAATTCAATATGAATACTCAACCTTCCTGGAACTCATACCGAACAGACTTGATTCAATCTGTTCAATTTGATGACCCGGATAAGATGATTGAATTCTGCCAGGCCATTCAATTTTCATCACCTGTCAACTCGTATGTAACCCCATACCCTAGTTACATGCCAGGTTATGAAGATGATGTTATTATGGCTGCGGGCACATTTATTCAAGGTGCAAGTATAGAATTAACTGCAGATGGGCCATTGCGGTCTCCGTATACGGCCTATGTTCAAGGAGGCTTAACCTATTCACATGTGAAAATTGCAGTCTGTTCTGCATTGGATCGCTTAATGAATAAAGGTTTAATATAAAAATAGGGAAGGGTCACCATGAAAAAAGGTGATCCTTTTTCTTTTAAAAAAAATGTATGTTAGAATTTCTAACATAATATTGACTATTTTTCTTACATAACATATAATCATAACATGCGAGAGGGAAGAAAGGAGAATGAAGCATGAACAAAAAAGAAATTAGACGTTCTATGCCAATTTTACCAATAAGTACAGTAATGCAGTTAACGGAACTCTCAGCACGTCAAATTAGATATTATGAAGAACATCAATTGATTTCACCTTCACGCACTGAAGGAAATCGCCGTCTTTATTCCTTAAACGATGTAGACTTACTCTTAGAGATTAAGGAGTTTTTAGAGCAAGGAATTAATATGGCGGGAATTAAAAAACTATTAACCATGAAAGCAACAAATGTAGAAGCAGAAAATGTTCAGCCTGTAGAAGAAAGCAAGACTATTATTTCCGACGAACAAATTCGCAGAGTTCTTCGCGAAGAAATGCTGCAGGCAGGAAGATTCCAGCGTCCATCCATGAAACAAAATGAAGTACCAAGATTTTATCATTAATGCTTCAAACTATTAAAAATTTATTTATCCTAGAGGAGGACATTCAAGGTGTCAAGGTATAGCAGAGAAGATATTGTCCGTATTGCTAAAGAAGAAAATGTTAAATTTATTCGTCTTCAATTTACAGATATTTTAGGGACGATTAAAAACGTTGAAATTCCTGTAAATCAATTAGGAAAAGCATTAGATAATAAAATGATGTTTGACGGTTCTTCTATTGAAGGTTTTGTTCGAATTGAAGAATCAGATATGTACTTATATCCTGATTTAGATACATGGGTTGTATTTCCATGGACTGCTGAAAAAGGAAAAGTTGCTCGATTAATTTGTGATATATATAATCCTGATGGAACTCCATTTGAAGGAGACCCGCGCAATAACTTAAAACGTATTCTTAAGGAAATGGAAGAACTAGGGTTTACTGATTTCAATCTTGGACCTGAACCAGAATTTTTCTTATTTAAATTAGATCAAAAAGGTGAGCCTACCCTTGAATTAAATGACAATGGTGGTTACTTTGACCTTGCACCTACAGATTTAGGTGAAAACTGCCGTCGTGATATCGTGCTTGAGTTAGAAGAAATGGGATTCGAAGTAGAAGCATCCCATCATGAGGTTGCTCCAGGACAACATGAAATTGACTTTAAATATGCACATGCCTTAAAGGCTTGTGATGATATTCAAACGTTTAAATTAGTGGTAAAAACGATTGCTCGCAAGCATGGATTACATGCAACATTTATGCCAAAACCATTATTTGGAGTGAACGGATCTGGTATGCATTCTAACCTCTCCTTATTCAAGAATGGCAAAAATGCTTTTTATGATCCAAATGGAGAATTAGAATTAAGCGATGTTGCTTATCAATTTATTGCAGGAGTTATCAAACATGCACCAAACTTTACTGCAGTAACAAATCCTACTGTTAACTCATACAAACGATTAGTTCCGGGATATGAAGCACCTTGCTATGTTGCATGGTCCGCTCAAAATCGCAGCCCGCTTATTCGAATTCCAGCATCACGCGGTTTAAGTACACGTGTGGAAGTTCGTAGCGTGGATCCGGCTGCTAATCCATACCTTGCAATGGCCGTATTATTGAAATCTGGATTAGACGGAATTAAAAATAGTTTACAGGCTCCGGCTCCTGTTGACCGTAATATCTATGTAATGAATAAACAAGAAAGAGAAGAAGCTGGAATTATTGACTTACCAGGAACTCTTATTCAAGCATTAGATAAATTGAAATCTGATGAAGTAATGGTTAGTGCTCTTGGAAGTCACATACTAGAACATTTCCTTGAAGCGAAAGAAATTGAATGGGATATGTTTAGAACACAAGTCCATCCATGGGAAAGAGAACAATATATGCAACAGTTTTAATAGAGAAGCCCCTTGACACTACCGGTGTTGAGGGGCTTATCATATTAAATAGTCAGTGAATGTGGATGTGTTTTCTAAAATATCCGCCTTCCTCTTCGGAACGAAAAGACGAAGGCAACAGCGAAAAATGAAAAGAATCTTCTCCTAAAACCATCTCGTATAAAAAATCCTCCTGGAGGCGGGTCCCCATCCATCATTCCTCTAAACGTTCTGCCATCACGCATTCTGACTTCAACTGGTTCCCCTCGGAATCTCATCATGGGATTCATATTTCCACTCCTTTCTATACTAAATTACCGATTAAACAAAAGGACAGAATCATCTGTCCTTAAAGTAGGATTTGATAGTCTAAATATTAACACCATGTAGATAATACAATGATTAACAAAATAAATAATACTACGATTAAAACAAAAGAACTTCCACCGTATGATGTTCCGCCATAGCTATAACCAGATCCGCAATACATCTATTACTCACCTCCGGCATCTTAAATATTTGTTACGATTTTGGAATTTAATAACCGCCTCCAGAGAAAGAAGTTCCTACAATGATAAGCAGAATGAACAATACTACAATTAAAGCAAATCCCATTCCAGTTCCTCCCATACTTAACACCCCCTGCATAATACTTGGATAACGATAAGTTACCCTCTTATACACTATGTAAATTTGATTAGTTTGAAATGGACAAACGTATAAAATAATAGATAAATCCTCAATATGTCTAATAGATTTTTGCCTTAACTAGAGAAAAGCGTATGCTATAAAACATACGCTTTTTTTGGAGGTGTTATATATGTGCTTATAGAGGATACGGATAATATAAAATATGCATAAATGAAAAAACAGTTTGGACGAGTAAATATTGAAAGTGAAAAATTTTAAAAATTGATATTTTAACCCTAGTTCATCTATCATTAAATAAACTCTTCATAAAAAACATTACAATATTAATAACATAAGGTGGTATTAATTCCTTACTGCGTTATCTAAATCTAAGATAAGCACTTACATCTCAAAACCTTAATTAGTTAAGGCTGAAAAAGTCAGGGAAAATTTTATTAGTGCTTATTGCTTCACACGAAACTAGTTTTTCGCACATTTAGCAAAAATAATGTTTTAGCGATTGGACCTGTGGATTAGTGTAGATATAGAAGATAAAGACTGCGGCTTACCGACTAAGGATATAAGAATATCAGCATATTTGAGTTCTTTTAACTGCGTAAAATAGTTCCCGTTTGTTAAAAAAGAAATTATAATAGGACTAATACGGAGTGTATTTTTACTATGGCCATTCATATATTTTATTTAAAATCTATAATTACTTATACACTCGTCCAAACAGATTAATAATGTTTTACATAATTTATATTAGCCATATCCTCCACTGGCACCATAAAGATCACCTCCAAAAAAGCGTATGTTTTATAGCATACGCTTTTGCTCATTGAGCTTAAATCTTTTAGACAAACATGGATTTTCTATTATTTTATACCGTTTGTCCATTCCATAGCATTAGAATTTACATATTTTAATAGTGGAGAAGCTGATAGCATCCATTTTATGAGTAGGAGGTGTTTAGATAGGAGCTTCAGGAATGGGAGTAGCTTTAGCTTATATAGTAGTATTGTTTATTCTTCTTATCATAGTAGGTACATCTTCCACTGGCAGAGCTTATTAATGAAACAATGGTTATAAAATTAATATATTGGATGTGAAAAACTTATGTATTGTGGATCTGGTTATAGCTATGGCGGAACAACTTATGGTGGCAGTTGTTGAATGACAATAAAGTTGTTTAAAAATTTCAAACGTTTTATTCCAATAATGGCCAAATTGTTGCATAATTGAATATAAAAGTTGTGCCATATATTCGTATGGATATTCCTGTCTTAAGGAGGTAATTTAATGAAAATTGAAACTAACCGGCTACTGATTAAAACATTTGAAAAACATCATCTGAATGACGTTTATGATATCTATAATGATGACTCAACATGTCAATATCTTTTGCATGATAAATGGACCCATGAAAATAAAGAAAGGGAATTTGATAAGAAATTAAATAATAATCAATTAACAAAGGAAAATGCCTTGAGCTTAGCGGTCTTAATGGACGGTAAAGTAATTGGCGATTTATCTATTAGGTACACAGATATGAAAGATACTGTTGAAATTGGTTATACATTTTCAAAATCTGTGTCTGGACAAGGATATGCAACAGAGGCTGTTATTGCACTAATAAACCATTTATTTGAAGTTGTACAAGTCCACCGTATTCAAGCGAATCTAGATGCACGAAATACAGCATCAGAAAAATTATGTAGAAGGGTTGGGATGAGAAAAGAAGCTCACTTTATACAAGACTTTTGGAATAAAAATGAGTGGACCGATAGTATTGTATTCGGAATGCTAAAAACTGACTTTAATAAGTTCAACTCCGAAAGAGGGAACCATTGAAAAAGTATTATCGAATAGTGACTCTGAGTTAGGAGTAGAAGCCTTTAAGAAGAGAAGCGATAACAAGTAGGTTTACTCAAGAATTGGGCCAGATTGTTTAGGAATGTTTTCAGTACAAATAAGGAATAACGGATGTCTTAAATTCTGCAATTCCGAATGAAATGAAAATGAAGATTTACATACCAATTGAGGTTTAACCTAAGGGAGGAAGTAACATAAATATTGAAAAAGTTTTCGCGGGTTTTCCAGTATTGGAATCTACGAATCTGATATTAAAAAAAATCGAAGAGGTACACTTACAAGAATTATATTCGATTTACGACAATGACAAAGTATTCAAATATTGCGGAATGATTCCCAGACATAACTTACAAACGGTAAGTAAGATGATTGGTCATTTTGATAAGGATTACGATAAAAAAAGAAGAGTCAAGTGGGGTATCTTTCAGAAGAATCAAAGTAATAAATTGGTTGGAATTTTGGAATCTATGGACTTTAACCAAAAAGTGAACGTGGTAACTATTGGTTATTATTTGGCAGAAGATTATTGGGGTAAGGGCATTGCAACCGAATCCGTTCATACGTTAGTAAAATTTTTATTTGAAGAAGTTAATATTAACAGAATTCAAGCAGAGGTGATGCCTGCAAACGAGATCTCAAAGAAAGTCCTCTTGAAAAACGGATTTATGAAAGAAGGATTGTTAAGACAAGCTTCTTTATGGTCAGACAAAGGAGTTGTTGATTTAGAAATATACAGCATACTTAAAGAGGAATACACGAATAATTAAATTTTTTAACCCATCCTCACTTGGAAGGGCTTATAACTCCAAAATTTAAACGACTTTATTGTTACTTGTTTAAAGTGTTATTCGATAATTAATCTAAAAATTAAAAAACTTTATTCTTCCCCGTCCATTAAAATGGACGGGGAATACGCATTTGGCGGTTTAAAAATAAACAACTTTATTGTAATTCAACAGAAGTTCCTTCGTATTAATTGTAGTATTGTTCATATTATTAAATATTGTTCTTTTTTCTAGGACTTACTAAATCGTCGAAAAATTTCTTAATGGGAAAAATGTAAGGTTCTATCCTTAAATTGTTTGAGATAAAAACTTGTTCTTGTACGCAATTTTCTTCTTGGGAAAGAATACATTAATTAAGCATGTAAGAATAGATGCCCCCCTTGATACCACTGGTGTTTAGAGGGGTTCAATTAGGTTCGAATATTACAGCAATAATAAACTCCTAATTTTTCTATTATGATAAGTGCATGATTTTGTATTTACAGCAAATACTAAAAGAAAAGGAGTGAAAGTATATGAAATGGAATGATGATGCGGCTCCTAATAATAATATTCCATCGGAAGTATTGAAGTCCTCCAAGTTTATTTCTAACGAACAAAAAGAACATGAGTTTTCCGAAGAGTTATCAGATGGCGGCGAGAGAGATGAGGCCATCAAACAACAATTAAAAAACAATTGAGTTACATAGCGCCTTGTATTTGGCGCTTTTTTTTTATCATTGGATTATATATAAGTTGGCGGCCAAACTCCCATAATCTTATTTGAAGATTAATGTTTATTATTTTGGTTGAATGTACAAGCTTAAAGTCAAAATAATAATAAAATATTTTAAGAGAAATCATCAAGGTATAGGGGACGAGCATAAGATAATATTATGAGAAAACCGGAGGTGGTATAAAGTGTTTGAGATCTATGATGTTGCCATTATTCCGTTAATTCTTGGGGTGGTGGAGTTATTTAAGAGAGCAGGATTGCCAAAAAAATATTCGCCATTCTTAGCTGTAATCCTAGGACTGTTATTTGGAATATTTTATTTAGGAACTAGTATAAAACAAGGAATAATTGTTGGTTTAATGCTAGGTTTATCCGCAAGCGGATTATATAGTGGAACCAAAAATATGGCGAAAAGTGATAAATAAGTCTACTAAAATATTATTTAACCCAAAAGGCAAGAAATGTATTTCTAACCTTTTGGGTTTTTCTTTTAATGAATTACTTGTCGATATAGTCCGATTACTTTTCCTAAAATAATTACATTTGGTAAAATAATCGGTTCCATTGTTGAATTTTCAGGCTGCAAACGAATATAATCTTTTTCTTTAAAAAATCTTTTAACCGTTGCTTCGTCCTCTTCTGTCATTGCCACCACTATATCACCGTTGTTTGCAGTCTGCTGTTGGCGAACTATAACATAATCTCCATCTAATATGCCTGCCTCAATCATACTTTCCCCAACTATCTCCAACATAAATACATTCTCATCGCCAGGTGCTAAATGTTCAGGCAAAGGGAAATATTCTTCAACGTTTTCTATAGCTGTTATTGGCATTCCGGCCGTAACTTTTCCTACTAAAGGTACATTTACTACTATTTGCTGAGGGATTGAATCATTCATTAAATCTAGAACTTCTATCGCTCTTGGTTTGGTTGGGTCTCTACGAATTAATCCTTTGCTTTCAAGTCTGGAAAGATGGCCGTGTACAGTTGAACTGGAGGCTAAGCCGACGGCTTCTCCGATTTCGCGAACAGATGGTGGATAGCCTTTTAGCTTTACTTCTTGCTTGATAAAATCCAATATATCTTGTTGCCTTTTAGAAAGTTTTGTCATATTTAACACCTCAACAATCGAAAATTCGACTTTTTATTAATTCCATTATAGCATTACATTTCCAGATATACAAACATAAGTTCGAAAAAAATATTGACACCAAACTAATGTTCTTATTATAATAAAATCAATAAAGCGAACATATATTCGAAAGAGGGATGTAAAATGTCATTGTTATGGAAAAAATATTCATATGCTATTATTCTAGTTATCCTTTCATTTATCCTCGGAATCACCATGATATTTCAATTAGATGATCATTCCGACAACTATACGCATATTACTGTTTCAGATGGCCAGTCATTGTGGTCGATAGCAAATACATATAAAATGGAAAATGGTATGACTAAGTCAGACTTTATTAAATGGGTACAAAATGAAAATCATTTAGTTTCTACAAATATAAAGTCAGGACAGACCATTATAATTCCAATTAAAACCAAAAGCAAAGAATACAACATACAACAATTAGCATCAGATGCAAAGTAGGTAATATGAATGAATACAGTTATTTATTGTCGAGTCAGTACAACAAAACAAACACAAGAAACATCCTTAGCACGTCAGGAAGAAGAATTGCTTTCAGCTGCAAAAGCATGGAATCTTACCGTTGTTAATGTTATCCATGATCAAGCTAGCGGCTATGAATTAGATCGGCCAGGTGTGCTTGAGATGTTAGACAACATTAAAACAAATAAAATTGAATCCGTTATTATTCAAGATGAAACAAGACTTGGAAGGGGTAATGCAAAGATTGCATTGCTTCATTGCTTAAATAAAGAAAATGTAAAAGTATTTAGTTTAGACCATAATGGTGAGTTAGAGCTTTCTGAGTCGGATTCTATGGTTCTGAGTATCGTCAGTATGGTAGAGGAGTACCAACGTAAATTACATAATTTAAAAATAAAACGTGGGATGAGAAGAGCAGTGGCAAAAGGGTATCATCCCGAAAAAAATTTGCATGGTAATGGAAATGCATTAGGAAGAGAACGGAAGGATGTCCCTATTGAGGAGATTGTCCGATTAAGGAATAATGGCCTTACGTTTGCAGAAATAGCCGCCACAATGCGAGGTTTTGGCTATAATGTATCAAAAGCCACTGTGCATAGAAGATTTCAAGATTATACGCAAACATTATAATCGTAGCATAACAAACGTTTTAAAGCTCTTTTCTTGAAAAAGGGCTTTTTTTTTAGTAACATTACTTTGATTAAAGGCAGGATATTTATCCTTCTGTAAAGGAGTAACTTTATGCTATCAAAAGAGAAAATAGCGAGAATAAATGAACTTGCAAAAAAATCGAAGGAGCAAGGTTTGAGCAAGGAGGAAGCGAAAGAACAATCAAAATTACGAA
Source organism: Margalitia sp. FSL K6-0131 (assembly GCF_038008735.1). NCBI lineage: Bacteria > Bacillati > Bacillota > Bacilli > Caryophanales > Bacillaceae > Heyndrickxia > Margalitia sp. FSL K6-0131. Next base: position 3,281,912 of record NZ_JBBOZS010000001.1, on the reverse strand, counting down.
GAGAATATCTAGATTCTTTTCGTTCATCTATGAAAAATACAATAGAGAAGGTCAGGGTGTTTGACCCGAATGGTGACGAAGTAACACCTAAAAAAGTTCGTGATCTTCAAAATAAAAAACTCCATTAAATGCTAGGTCTAATAAATTTATTGCTTCAAATACTAGTTCCATCTGGGATTTAATAATTATTTATGAAAAATAGATGATAATTTATTGAGTTAATGTACTAAACATAAGATAATAATACAGTGATAATATATTTTATTTAGGAAAGGATGCATGAAATTTGTTTGATAATACAGATCAATTAGCCGTTACGACTATTAGAACACTATCCATCGATGCAATTGAAAAGGCAAATTCGGGTCACCCTGGTTTACCTATGGGGGCAGCTCCAATGGCGTATACTTTATGGACTCGTTTTATGAATCATAACCCAAAGAATCCAAAATGGTTTAATCGTGATCGCTTTGTTTTATCCGCTGGCCATGGTTCTATGCTTTTATATAGTTTACTTCATCTCTCCGGATATGGCTTGGGCATGGATGAATTGAAGAATTTCCGTCAATGGGGAAGCAAAACACCAGGTCATCCGGAATATGGACATACTGATGGAGTAGAAGCAACTACAGGTCCATTGGGTCAAGGTATTGCAATGGCAGTAGGGATGGCAATGGCAGAACGTCATATTGCAGGTGTTTATAATAAGGATAATTTTGAATTAATTAATCATTATACATATGCACTTTGTGGTGATGGCGATTTAATGGAGGGAATTTCAAGTGAAGCTGCGTCTTTAGCTGCACATTTGAAATTAGGTCGATTAGTAGTATTGTATGATTCTAATGATATTTCTTTAGATGGTGATTTAGATAAGTCATTTTCAGAAAGTGTTGAAGGCCGTTTTAAATCCTACGGATGGCAATATATTCGTGTAGAGGATGGTAATAATTTCGAGGAAATTGCTAAGGCACTTGAAGAGGCGAAATCTGATGTTACTCGTCCTACAATGATTGAGGTTAAAACCGTTATCGGATATGGTTCTCCAAATAAATCTGGAAAATCCGCAGTTCATGGTGCTCCACTTGGTGCTGATGAATTAAAATTGACAAAAGAATTTTATAAATGGACATTCGAAGAAGATTTCCATGTTCCATCTGAGGTTTACGACAGATTTAATGAAAAAATTGTAGACGCTGGAGCAAAAAAAGAAGAGGAATGGAATCAATTATTTGAGCAATACAAAAATAAATATCCTGAGCTAGCTTCGCAACTAGAGCAGTCTTTAAATGGGGAACTTCCTCAAGATTGGGATAAGGATATTCCTGTTTATGAAGAGGGCAAAAGCCTTGCAAGCCGTGCATCAAGTGGTGAGGTTTTAAATGCCATTGCCAAAAATGTTCCTACCTTTATTGGAGGATCTGCTGACCTTGCCGGTTCCAATAATACAATGATAAAAGGTGAAAAAGATTTCACACCGGAATCTTATGATGGTCGAAATATCTGGTTTGGAGTTCGTGAGTTTGCGATGGGAGCAGCTATGAATGGGATGGCTCTTCATGGCGGATTAAAAGTTTATGGCGGAACGTTCTTTGTTTTCTCTGATTATTTACGACCTGCGATTCGTCTTGCAGCATTAATGAAATTGCCTGTTACTTATGTATTTACACATGACAGTATTGCAGTTGGTGAAGATGGTCCGACACATGAACCGATCGAACAATTAGCAGCTTTAAGGGCGATGCCGAATATTTCTGTTATCCGTCCTGCGGATGGTAATGAAACGGCTGCAGCTTGGAGAGCAGCATTAACATCAAAGGATAAACCTACAGCATTAGTTTTAACAAGACAAGGTTTACCAACACTAAAATTAACAGAAGAAAATGCACAAACTGGCGTAGAAAAGGGAGCATATATCGTTTCTCCGTCTCAAAAGACAACTCCAGATGTGATGATTCTTGCATCAGGTTCTGAAGTGCATCTTGCAGTTGAAGCACAAGCCGTACTTCAAAAAGAAAATATCGATGCTTCTGTCATCAGTATGCCTTCTTGGGATCGTTTTGAACAACAAAGTAAAGAATACAAAGAATCTATTCTTCCGAAATCTGTGAAGAAAAGATTTGCTATTGAAATGGCTGCCCCATTCGGATGGGATCGCTATGTAGGAGATGAAGGAGAAATCCTTGCAATTGAAGGTTTTGGTGCTTCTGCGCCAGGCGGAAAAATTATGGAAGAATACGGATTTACCGTTGAAAATGTTGTAGGTCGTATAAAGGCATTACTTCAAAAATAAGAATTTGATCCAGCAAAAAACACGCAATTTATGCGTGTTTTTTTGCTTAAGGAATGATTTCAATATAAAATTTTTTTCCATTTTTTAAAAGACATATTAAGTGATGAAATAAGGGAATCTAAAGTAAATGACTCTTTGTATATGAGAGGATTACTTTATGAAAAAAATATGGATAATTGTAATACTTTTTATCACTATTACACTTTTTGATAACGGTACAGTTCTTTCCAAATCGACTAAGAGGTTTGAGTTTGAAAAAACTGGCGATGCTATTTGGAATGCAAGGACAACTAAAAAAATTGTTGCATTAACTTTTGATGATGGTCCAGATCCATTATATACCACTCAAATACTAAAGCTCTTAAAAAAGTATAATGCAAAAGCTACTTTTTTTGTTATAGGGGAACATGTAGGGGAATACCCAGAAATAGTGCAGGATGAAGCAAAGCAAGGACATGAAATTGCTAATCATACATATAGCCATCATTTTTCAGCCAATTTGTCCAAGAAGCATTTGTTACATGAGATGGAAAAGACAGAAAAAATTATTAAAGAAACAACTGGATTAAGCCCAGCATTCTTTCGCCCTATAGGAGGATATTATAATAAACAAATTATCCAAGCTTCAAGGGAAGCGGGGTATCGAGTAATTATTTGGACATGGAATCAGGACTCTAGAGACTGGAAAGAACTAAGGGCATCAAAAATTGCAGAAAATATATTATCAGACACAATGCCTGGAGATATCATATTAATGCATGATGGAGGTGGCGACCGTAGTCGAACAGTCAAAGCTTTAGAAATTATTTTACCCCAATTAAAGAAAGCTGGATACGAAATGGTCACGGTTTCAGAGCTGTTAATGAAAACAGAGTATGATGGTGTCCCTTTTTATCAATAAACTCGATCATTCAACATTGACTTTGAATAGTTTATAAAATAAAAGAGTTTTAATGATAATGTGAAAATATAACGGGTATTCTGATTTCTGTCTTTTTTCGACAAAAGAAACAAAATTTTTAAACAACTTATGACAATAAATGCACTACTCTTTCTATATAATGATAGGAAAGAAAAACTCGGGAGTGAGATTTTTCATGAGATCCTATCAAATCTATTCAATTGAAAAGGAAGTAGCAGAATACTATTATGGAAGAGAAAGAATGTTCTATGATTTATTTTTCCAATACCTATATGTAAGTGGGAATCTAAAAGAAATTATTAGAAAACAAATAAAATATATCACAAAACCTCTTCCTATATTAAGTATTCATCATTTAATGAATCAATCTCTGGCAAAGAAGAATGAGTTAATTTGGGACGGAAGAAAATATCATATGAAAGGGAATACTCATGAAAACGGAGTGGAGTTTCAATTGGAAGAGCAAAAACTTTTAATACAAGCATGGGGAAACTATGATTCCGAATCAATTTTTTTAGAAGCATTAAGAAAATTTGATGGACGTTTACTCGCAATTGATATTGAAAATGAGCGTTTTGGATGGATAAAACCGATAAAAGAGCGTAAATTCGTTTGAAACATAAATGAAATATTGTATAATGGTTGAGGATTTAGTACACTGAAATGTGACAACATGAAGGAGGAAATAAAGCAATGGCCTGGTGGGGATATTTATTAATCGTCGTGGCACTACTTGTAGGAATTGCCATTGGATTTTTCATAGCACGAAAATATATGATGAACTACTTAAAGAAAAATCCACCAATTAATGAACAAATGCTTAAAATGATGATGACACAAATGGGTATGAAACCATCCCAGAAGAAAATCAATCAAATGATGAATGCGATGAACAAACAAATGAAATAATGCATCCTAATAAGAAGTATATTAGGATAAAGAGTGAATTCCCGATTCACTTATAGTATAAAAAAACACTATTTCCTAACAGAAATAGTGTTTTTTTATTAATCTCTCCAGGGATTATTACTGTTGAATTCTTCTACTACTTCATCAATTGTATTAATTATATTTTGATTACTTTGTTGACTCGTTTGATTATCTGTATGGACATCACTTTTAGCATCCTGAGCTATGTTCTCAAATGTTTCGTTTACCGTTTCCATAATATTATCGTTGCTATTGGAAAGATTTTCTTTGAAATTTTGATTTTCCATTTTTTTCACCTCAGGCATAGATTGTGTAAAGTTTCGAAAATTATTCAGTTGCCATAATCAAAATGAAATATTATTTTCCTTTTTATCAACTAAAAGTGTCCTATTCCCTACTTTTCGAATGAAAGAATATTTGATAAAATTAGAAAGCATTTGTAAATTCAGACAATGTTTAACTGACGGGGGAAAAGAAATGAAAGTGTTTTTGGATTTAATGTGGTTTTTTAAGCAAGAAAAAAAACCATATATAGTTGGAATATCTATATTAGCGTTTGTCGCTATTTTGCAGTTAGTTCCACCTAAAGTGGTGGGTTATATTGTAGATGAAATTAAAGATAATAAACTTACCCCCATACTGCTTGGCAAGTGGGTGTTTGTTTTGGTTGTCGTAGCTTTAGCTATGTATATATTAAGGTATTATTGGCGAATCATGATATTTGGTTCTTCCTATAAGCTTGCCCGCGTTCTACGCAACCGTCTTTTTCATCATTTTACCAATATGTCCCCATCCTTTTATCAAAAAAATCGTGTAGGGGATTTAATGGCTCATGCAACCAATGACCTTCAAGCTATCCAAGGTACAGCGGGAAGCGGGGTTTTAACACTAGTTGATTCTATTATGACTGGTGGTTCCGTTATTATTGCAATGGCTGTCACAATTAGCTGGAAATTGACGCTAATTGCATTGATTCCGATGCCTATAATGGCCATTCTGACTAGCTATTATGGGTCAATTTTACATAGGCGATTTCATAAGGCACAGGCGGCGTTTTCTGATTTAAATGACAAAACGCAAGAAAGTATAAATGGAATTAAGGTTATTAAAACCTTTGGGCAAGAAAAAGATGATATCGCATCCTTTATCAAGCAATCGGATGATGTCGTAAAGAAAAATATATCTGTTTCAAGGATTGATGCCCTTTTTGATCCGACTATTTCGATAATCATTGCTATATCATTCTTTTTATCGATTATTTTTGGTTCACGATTAGTGATTAATCATGAATTGACGATAGGCGGTTTAATATCCTTTACAACCTACATCGGGTTACTAACATGGCCAATGCTTGCGTTCGGAAGTATTTTTAATATTATGGAACGTGGAAGAGCATCTAATGATCGTGTAAAAAAACTATTAGCGGAACAGGTTGAAATTAAAGACAAACCAAATGCATTAAACGAAATTCCATCTGGCTCTATTTCATATGCTATAGAATCTTTCCGTTATCCGAATGAGGAAAAAGAGATATTAAGAGATATTTTCTTTTCCATTAATCAAGGGGAAACTTTAGGGATTGTCGGAAAAACTGGAGCTGGTAAGACGACATTGTTAAAGCTATTGATTCGTGAATTTGAAGGTTACAAAGGGAAAATAGAATTTGGAGGACATTCTATTCAGGATTATAAAATGGATAGTCTTCGTCATTCCATTGGCTATGTACCTCAAGATCATTTTTTGTTTTCCGCTACTGTTGGAGAAAATATTGCGTTTACCAATCCATCGATGTCAAAAGAGAAAGTAGTAGATGCGGCTAAATTAGCACATATTCATGATGATATTGTCGAATTTACAGATGGCTACGATACGATTGTGGGAGAGAAAGGTGTTTCCCTATCAGGTGGTCAGAAACAAAGAATTTCGATTGCAAGAGCGTTAATTATGGACCCAGAGGTATTGATGTTGGATGATTCTCTCTCTGCGGTTGACGCAAAAACAGAGGAATCTATATTAAAATCTTTAAAGGAAGAAAGAACTGGGAAAACGACAATTATTACTGCTCACCGTTTAAGTGCTATTAAGCATGCGAATATGATTATTGTTTTAGATGAGGGAAAAATTATTGAACGTGGTAATCATGATGAGCTAATCAATAAAGGCGGCTGGTATAAAGAAATGTATGACCGTCAACAGCTTGAAGAACTTGTGGAGCATGGGGGATAATGAAATGGATAAGATGACATCAATGTCCGGGAAGGAACAACGTAAAGTATTATTTCGACTAATGAGTTATACAAAACCCCATTTAAAGATTATTATATTCGCTTTTACATTGTTATTGCTAGCGACTTTGGGTGATATATATGGACCAATTATTATCCAACGATTTATTGATGATTATTTAACCCCGCATCATTTTCCATATAAGCCGCTTGTTACTTTAGCATGTCTTTATATTGGGATCCAAATATTTAAAGTTGTTATTTCTTATTTTCAAATTTTTAAGTTTCAGGAAATCGCCATCAAAATTATTCAGCAGCTGAGAATTGATGTGTATTCCAAGGTGCAAACATTAGGAATGCGTTATTTTGATAAGACACCCGCGGGAAGTATTGTTTCAAGAATTACGAATGATACAGAAGCTATCTTTGATATGTTTGTAAATGTAATGGTTACCTTTATCCAGGGCAGCTTTTTATTAGTAGGTATTTTTATTGCTATGTTCTCTTTAAATACAAAGCTCGCATTATTTTGTTTATGTATATTGCCATTAATATTCTATGTTATGGTACTATATCGAAAATTTAGCTCAGTATTTTACCAGGAAATGCGCGAGCGACTAAGTCAGTTGAATGCCAAATTAAATGAGTCTCTGCAAGGGATGTCCATTATCCAAGTATTTCGACAAGAGAAGAGACTTAGAGATGAATTTGCTGAAATAAATGAAAAGCATTATAAAGCTGGAATGAGAAATATTAAGATTGATGGATTATTACTTCGACCGGCCATCGATTTAATCTATGTTTTTGCTTTAATTATTGTTTTAAGCTTTTTCGGTATAACATCGTTCCAACATACAGTGGAAATTGGTGTATTATATGCATTTGTTAACTATTTAGATCGATTTTTTGAACCTGTCAATCAAATGATGTTTCGCTTGTCTATGTTTCAGCAAGCTATCGTAGCAGCATCGAGGATTTTTAAAGTAATGGATGAGCAGGAAGTAGCACCTATTCAAGAGAACCGAAAACAATTAAAAATTGTAGAAGGCGAGATTGAATTTAGAAATGTAAGCTTTTCCTACGATGGAAAGCGTGAAGTTTTAAAAAATATTTCCTTTGTTGCTAAGCCAGGTCAAACCGTAGCTTTAGTAGGGCATACTGGTAGCGGAAAAAGCTCTATTATTAATTTAATGATGAGGTTCTATGAGTTTGAAAAAGGAGAAATAATCATTGATGGAAAATCTATAAAAGAGTACCCCATGTCGGAATTACGTAACAAAATGGGGTTAGTACTTCAAGATCCGTTTTTATTCTACGGTACGATAAAAGACAATATTCGTCTTCATAATAATGCAATTACAGATTCAGAAATTGAAGAGGCAGCTAAATTTGTGCAGGCACATACCTTTATAGAGAAAATGGATGACCGCTATTCCCATAAGGTTGTAGAACGTGGTGCCACTTTTTCTAGTGGTCAACGTCAGTTAATAGCGTTTGCCAGAACCATTGCAACAGATCCAAAAATTTTAGTTTTGGATGAAGCAACAGCAAACATAGATACGGAAACGGAAGAATTAATTCAGGATGCCTTAGAGAAAATGCGTAGAGGTCGTACTACCATTGCGATTGCCCATCGCCTTTCCACCATTCAGGATGCAGATTTAATATTGGTGCTACATCAGGGCGAGGTAGTAGAGAGAGGCACACATCAAGAATTAATTGCAAAAAGAGGACTGTATCATAAAATGTATTTATTACAGAACGGAATGGCCGAATTAGAGCAAAGCATATAAGAAAAGCGTAGAAGCAAGACAGAGATTAATTTGTTAAATAAATTTACAGTAGTAAACATATACTTTTAAAAAAAACGAGTGGTTGCTATCACTCGTTTTTTTATTCAGTACTAGATTATGAACTTTTATTTGTAACAAGAGAGGAAGATGTCCTTTTAACAATGTAAATTTCGTTATATTGATTCAGTAATTGATCCAATTCTTGACTATAAAGAATTGTATTTGGAGAGTGCAGTCCCTCAATCATAACCATTTCTATTAATTCAGCTCGTTTTTTTTCTATTAGGATGGAAAGTTGATCTTTTGACACGGCTGTGTTCCTTTCATTAATAGAGTGACAATATAAACATTTTGAAAAAATAATAGATTATTAATAGTATAACCATTCTTTTACACTTTTTCAAAAAGAAGTTCTTTTTCCTAATTGTAAAAAAAGCGGAGTGCCATAAAAACGTCACATGTTACCTATTCATTTATTTAGCATAAATTTGGTAAAATATAAGAGGAATCGTTGATTTTACGAATTCCGTACAACGATAACCAAGGAGATTGTGTATTTGATCTTTTACTGACAAAGTCAGATAATTAGCAGGAGTTGTGATATATGTCTAATGTGGATTTGAATTTTTTTCTAGCTCTTGGAGCTGGTTTTCTAAGTTTTATTTCGCCTTGTTGTTTGCCACTCTATCCGGCATTTATTTCTTACATAACTGGAATGTCCGTTAATGAACTTAAAACGGAAAATGCCATGCTACAAAAGAGAAGTATGCTTCATACCCTATGCTTTATATTAGGTTTTTCTATTGTATTTATTGCTTTAGGGTACAGCGGTTCATTTATTGGACATCTTTTTCGCGATTATAAGAATCTGATTAGACAGATTGGTGCAATCCTCATTGTCTTTTTTGGATTAGTTGTTATAGGTTTTTTGAACCCGAAATTTATGATGAAGGAGCATAAATATCATTTTAAAAGCCGCCCTTTTGGCTTTGTCGGCTCCATTTTGATTGGTATTGCTTTTGCAGCTGGATGGACTCCTTGTACAGGCCCAATTCTAGTAGCACTTTTTTCTTTAACTGTTTCGAATCCCGGGTCCGCAGTAATCTATATGGTTGCCTATGTCTTAGGATTTGCCATCCCATTTTTCGTTCTTTCCTTTTTTATTGGAAAACTGCAATGGATACGTAGACACAGTGCAAAAATTGTAAAAGTTGGCGGAGCAATAATGATTATTATGGGAGTATTCCTTTTCTTTAATTGGATGACCATCATAACCAGCTATATGAGTTTATTATTCGGAGGGTTTCAAGGTTTCTAAAGTGGTTTTATTCATTTTCGGATAATGAAGCTTTTAGGTAAATAGTACTTTCTCACAATTATATTGCATGAAATGGAAGTTATTTGATATAGTTAATGTAATAATAGTATGAATCTTTCGGTAATATGGTGTGTTGGGTGAGGGGGAAGCATCTTTGGCAAAAGTGTTAGTAGTAGATGATGCAAAATTTATGAGAGTAACATTAACGAATATGCTGAAACAAGGAAATCATGAAGTGATTGGAGAGGCAGAAAATGGACGGCAAGCAACAGAACTATACCGATCACTGAAGCCAGATGTAGTAACAATGGATATTACTATGCCAGAAATGACTGGAATTGAAGCAGTGAAACAAATAATAGGTGAATTTCCTGATGCCAAGATTATTATGTGTTCCTCTATGGGGCAACAGCAAATGGTCTTAAGTGCGATAGAGGCAGGTGCCAAAGACTATATTGTAAAACCGTTTGACGAAAGCAGAGTGAATGCTGCGATCAGCAGAGTACTGTAGAACCATTCGATAAATAAGTCGGATGGTTTTTTTCATATATCGTTCATGATTTGGGTATTTGTGTTCTGAACAAAATTCGTTATAATAAGAGAGTGAACTTAATACTTGACACCAATTTAGTATATAATATTATATAAAAATAACATAAATAATAGGCTTTTTTCATATTTATGGTTGCTTTTCGTAAATTGTTAATGCAGATTCAGTTTTAGAACATCTTTTTCGAAATGTTGTTTAACTTAAAGAAAGATGTTTATAATTTTTTCGTCTGCAAAAGCAACATAGTGAAGAAAAGTGCCTTATTAAAGAGGATGATTTTATATGACAGAAATTATCGTTTCATCCATTATCGCCTTATGCATGGGAGCCATGGTAATTTTTATCAGACTTAAGGCATCAAACAAACCTGTTTCCGTAAAAAAAATCATTTTACCTCCATTTTTTATGAGTACGGGTTTCTTAATGTATATCGTTCCCACTTTTCGATTGACATTAGGTGAGGTTTTGGAGTCTATTGTTGTAGGGATGGTATTTTCCACTTTATTAATAAAAACATCTCGGTTTGAAGTACGTGACAATGATATTTATTTAAAACGTTCTAAGGCATTTCCATTTATTTTAATTGGACTTTTAGTCATTCGCTTAGTCATGAAGCTTGTTCTTAGCTCCGAAATAGATGTAGGTCAGTTAAGCGGCATGTTTTTCCTACTTGCATTCAGTATGATTTTACCATGGAGGATTGCGATGTATCTTCAATATCGCAAATTGGCGAATGGGATGGATGAGAACATACAGACAAAAGGGATATAATAAAAAGAAAAAGCGAAGCACTTTGGTGTCTCGCTTTTCTTCTTTTTTAAAATAAATGCTCATATGGAGCCAAATCTATTTGCATTTCATTTAATTTTTTTCTTAAAAATTTATGATCCCTTTTCGGAGTAGCTAGAATATAACCTCGGATAACATGATCTACCGTAATAGACTTTGCTTTATCCTCTAAAGCGACCTCACCTATTTTTCCCGCAATTTTGTGTCTTGCAACATCCCGGAATAATTCAGGTACTGGACTAACCAATTCTTCTAGTAATTCCTTCTTATCATCTGTCCAAAGATTTCTGGTTGTATTAACAAAATGCTCTTCCCAATCCATTACAGATTTCCCATCTTCTTTTGGCAGTTTTTTTAAAAACTTTCGAAACATAAAAAAGCCGCCAATAGCCATTAAAGAGATTAGTATGACTACCCAAAAAAGAATGAACCATAAAAACCAACCTTGAAGCATGAATGAACCCCCCACGAACATTACTATCTTTCTACATTATAGTCAAAAAGGGTTAGTACAGACAAGCGTAAAACAATGTGGTTGCTTCTTACTTGTGAATAATAGGCAAATTCACTATAATAGAAAAAGTGCTATGGGGCTGATTGTGTTGCTGGTGCATGCCGAGGTCTTCAAAACCTTTTGGGAGGCGCGTGCCGTCTCTGCTGGGTTCGATTCCCAGGCAGTCCCGCCATTCATTACATATCAAGGGATTAAGGCTTTACTCTGATTAAGTAGCTAGCCTTGGTTCAATCCCTTTTATTATTCTGGGTGCCGCGTGGGTGCCAAAAGGGTGCTTCACTGCTCGTTATCGTCTTCCTCATCAAAAAGTTCAACAGCCTGTTCTTGTAAAGAAGGAATCGCGTGACTATATAAATCCATTGTGATTCCAATTTTAGAGTGACCTAAACGTTCACTGACAATTTTGGGATGCACATTTTTTTCTAGCAAAATGGAAGCGTGAGAATGTCTTGTGTCGTGAAAACGGGAATCCTTTAACCCTGCCCGTTTAACCGCACTTTTATAAGCTCGGTGTAACTCTTGGGGGTTAAGATAATGACCATTTGAATTGAAAAAAACTAGATCATTGGCATTAAAGCCATCTCCTAAACTTTTCTTTAATTCTTGATAACGATTGTAGTGGCTTTTTAAAAAATTCATCAATTTTTTTCCAATCACAATCGTTCGATCTTTTCCACCCTTTGTCAGATCCCTGATTTGTACGTTGAAATTTTCATCCTCATATGCTGTTTTGGTAATAGCCATTCGTCGATTATCAAAATTGATATCTGTCCACTGTAAAGCACGTAACTCACCTAAACGTGCGCCTGTATGGCCTGCAGAGTATATTATTGGGTAATATACAGTACTTGATTTCGCAGCTTCCAAAAGTCGGTCCAATTCCTCTTTGGAATAGAAAGTCGGCCTAAATTTCTTTGGCTTGGGTGGCTTGGCCCTCGGGACGACATTTTTGCTCACAAATTCCCAATCTACCGCATCATTTAATGCTTTTGATAACAATCGATGAAGATGTTTGATTGATTGAGCCGATAAAGTATCCAGTTTATTTAAATAATAATTCTGCAGTTGTACAGGGCTTAACTCGTGCAATTTGATATGCCCCAGCCCAGGTTTTAGATGTACAAGAATGATTCGCTCATAACCTTTGTAGGTATTGGGAGCCGTATTTGATTTGGCATACGCTTTAAGCCAATAATCTAAATAATCACCCAGGAACAGATCCTTTTTATACTTATCGTTTGCCAATTCCTTTTGAAGCTCTGCTATAGCAAGATCTAGAGCTGCTTTAGCCTCTCTTTTAGTTTTGAAATTCTTTTTGACCTTTCGTTTTCGGTTTTCTTTTGTACCAACTTCAATAGTGTAATAAAAGGTACCAGTCTTTTTGTCTTTTGTTACGCGACTAATCATAGTCAGTTACCTCCTTAAAATGACTGGGCACCTAAACTCAAATCACCATTATCAGTATGACTTACCGTTTAAAGGTTTAAACCTTGGTGGAGTGAGTTTAAGAGCCGTATAATCTTTAATTTTCTCCCTCTAACCATTTCTGGATTGATTTTTTAGGTATAAGTATCCTGGAGCCGACTTTTACCGTATGAAATTCCCCGGTATGAACCAGCTCATAGGCCTTAGCCCTGCTGATTCCTAAAAACTCCGTGATATCTTTTACAGTTAGGACATCCTTTAATTCTTCATATCGCATACCGTTCCCCCCTTATTAATTGATATTGAGTTAAAAAAATGGACACGTACTTATGAAATGCTTTTAAATAGATAATTCAGTCCCTATATACTTTTGTAAATAGTAATTTCTGCCTCCTTTAATCAAGCAAAAAAGCACCGCTAATAAGAATATTGAGGAAAAAAATTCATCAAGATTCTTGTTAACGGTGCTTCCGTGTTGTTTAAATTTATTTTTTTATTTAACTTACCACTTATTTTCATAATATCTCACACAATTTTGAATGGCAATTAGAAGCACATCAAAAATTATAAAATATTTAGTTATCCACATTTATGGTTTTTAATAGATAAAGAAAATCCGAAATGGAATTAAACTTTGTGTGAATATTACCATTAGAAGGACGGACAAGCTAAGATTAAAAAACACTTATTCCTTAAGTAGGGGCTGGTTGCGATGCAAAACAGCCACCGTCGGTTAAACCAATTGATTCTGTTCACGAGCATAAATGTATAAGAGTATAATTAATAGGACTACTAATTGAAGTTAACCCAGAATGTTAGAGTTTTTATTAAACATCTAATTGGTTGGCATGGATACTATATTGAATCGGACGTATAAACTGAGGTCGTGGAAGAAGGAATACTACTACCATCCCGTCTTTTCTATGACTTTCTCTCTTGAATTACTCATTTTTAGATCCGATACCCAGAAAGGAACATTCCCCAAAGCATATTTTTCCTTTACTTAACCCGCTATAAATGTCAACACAAATATGTACACTTTCGCTTGTATAAGAATGTACAAAATTACTCATTTTCTTTCGCTAAATGATCTTTTAAGCGATACGATTCTCCCACGATTGTAACGACAGTCGCGTGATGTAAAATTCGATCTAGAATCGCGTTTGCTAACTTCGGCTCTTGAAAGATTTCATCCCATGATTTAAAGTTCACATTCGTTGTCAATATGGTACTTCGTTTTTCATAACGCATGTCTATGAGCTGGAAAAAGAGCTTCGCATCTTCGGCATCAATAGGTAAATAACCTATTTCATCAATTATAAGCAGCTTGTATTTTGTATAATGCTTTAAACGGGCTTCTAATCGATTTTCTAGGCGTGCTCTCTTTAGATTTTGAATGAGGTCATGACACTTTATAAAATAAGTACTAGTTCGTTTCTTTGCTGCCGTAATTCCGATGGAAGTGGCCAAATGGGTTTTCCCGACGCCACTTGGACCTAGAAAAACGATATTCTCATTCTTTTCAATAAAGCGAAGCGTTAAAAAGTCTAAAATCTGTTGCTGATTGACGGACGTTTGAAAACTAAAATCAAAATCCTTTATTTCTTTTAAGTGCGGAAACGCACCCACTTTGACCATCGATTGAATCATATTTTGCTCGCGTACATCGATCTCATAATTCGTTAATTTGATAAGTGTATCAATGAACGACATTTGATTATTCACGCTGAAATCGATGACTTCGTTTAAATGCAATGTCATTTGCTTTAACTTTAAATACTCTAAATTTTGTAGGAGTCGTTGGTAATTCGTTGTCATTGGATTCATTTTTTATACACCTCTCCAATCGCCGCTAAATTTCGTTTGGCCAAATCATTTATATCTGGAAAATAAGGCATAGATACACCAAGTGCTTCTTGATAATGAGCCTCCTGATAATTTAGCTTCTTGTTACTTATAGGGTGTTGGGCGATCAACTCTGTGTTATAATAAATCCATAATTGATCATCATACACTTGTAAGCCTACTTTCTTTCCTTGGTACTTTGCGGGTACCGAGTATTGATTCGATTTGTAGGAAATCATGTTTGAGGCATTGACTTTGACAAGCGTATGTTTGATGCGATAAGAATCTCTTACTTTCTCAGTTGGTAGCTGGTGTAAGAGGTTCTTTTCTTTTTTAAATTCAAAAATAGGAATCTTCCCCGTACCTTGATGCATTTCATGATTTATCCGATTACTTAAATCTTGCACAAACTGATGTAACTCTTCGAGGGTTAGCTGTCCCTGATAAGCATGGATTTCATCCAGTAGCTTCATTGTTGTTTCTACTTTTCCTTTTGTTCTTGGTCGACCAGCTATACATGGTCTCACTTTAAAGCCAAAGTCTTTCGCAAATTGAGCGAACTTAGGATTTACTTTTCCAGCGAAATACTCTGTTCGTGCTTCATCCATTACGGTTTTCATGTTATCCGTCACAATTTCATCAGGTACTCCCCCAAATGTTTCAAATGCATCCGTTAGAAATGATAGAAGCACACGTTGAGATTTTGAGACACTTAAATGAAAAGCACGGAATCGCGAATAAGAGAGAAGAAAAACTGCCACATTCACCTCTACTTGTTCCCCATCCTTTGTTTCAAATAGGATACTTTCTTTCCAATCCAACTGGGCTTGTTTTCCTGGTGGTGTTTCATATCGAACCACTCCTTTAGGTGAGGCAATCCGTTTATCTTCCTCAAAATAAGCTTTAAATTCTGGTGTACGTGCAATATAAGCACGAAATGCAGAGTCTGAACATTGTAATCCATGATTATCTTTTAAATACTGCCAAAGTACCCGTCGGTAATAGAAAACTTGTTTAGAATCCTCGGAGAGGAGAGCTGCAATGATCTCATAATACTCATCTATTTTGGATGGCTTTTCTCTCTTCCGTTTCGGCACAAATCCCTTTAGGTATTTGTCAATTGTCCTACGATCTACACCTAACTCTTCTGCTAATTTACTCTTATTGATTTTCATTTTTAAATGCTCCATTAGTTGTTTGAATTTTGGTAAGTCTGAAAGACTAGTAATCTCAAAATTGGTTTCAACATTTAGCGCCATATACATACTAATCACCCCAAGATTAGTATGAAATGAGCAATCCATTTTGTACATCTTTATTCAAGCACGATTGTACATATTTAAATTAGCATTTCTAACCCGCCTCAGAAGTGAAGCTATAGTTAGAATTTTTTGACCCGAAGCAATATTATATATAAATATTCTTGTTAGCTATTCGATATTTTTCGCAAGTGTAAATCTACCACACATAATACATGTTCTCTCAACTAATTATTTTGTTTATACAAAAGCATTCTCATGAACTATTAATAATTATCAATTATTCACTTTAAAAACTTGGTACGGAAAAATGGTTAATGAATTTAGGTCTAGGGGTAATATTATGATAACTGTGATGTTAAATGGTATGGTTCTTATGAAGTCAAACTTTATGGAGAAGGATATTTCATTAATTAAAGAAATTATTCACGTATTTGGAGTTAATCAATCTCTCTTATATATGGGAAACCAAGTGAAGTTTTTTGATAGATTCAAAGAACATGATAAACGTTCTTTGAATTAACGTATGCGAAATAGTTGAGGAAATCGTGCTAAAAAAAGATACGAATTACAAGGTAGGGAACGGAATCACAATTGGATAATAAATGAAATGAATTTACGCCCTTGATTATGGCTTTTTTATCTTTTTTATCTCCGAATCATCGAGATCAATTAGCTTAACACGGTTATACTTTGCAAATTCCTCTACAGCATGGAGTAAATTAGTTAGTTGTAACAACCATTGCGCCATAAGCATTTTAATAGGTGACAGTACTTGTGATTTGTTGAACGGTTGACAATCCGATAGTAATGTTATTGATGCTAGACTAAATAGTAGACACAGATTGTTATAATAAAAATATCAACTATAACGAGGTGTGTCAGGATGGCAAGAGGTAACGGCAATCGATACGAAGAGGCATTTAAAATTGAAACAGTTAAGTATATCAATGAAAACCATAAGTCTGTAGCTCAAGTTGCTAGAGAAGTGGGGGTCAATGAAAATACTTTATATAGCTGGTTGAAGAAATACGGCCAACAACCAGAGATTAAAGCTGTAAAATCTTTTTCCTCAGAATCAGCTGAATTAAGGGCCCTTCAGAAAGAAATTCGTGATCTACAGGAGGAGAATGAAATTTTAAAAAAGGCGATGCACTACTTCGCAAAAAGCCCTCGGTAAAATATGAATTCATTCATGAAAATCGCTCCCAATTCCGAGTGGAGAAGATGTGCAGCGTTCTGGGAGTTTCTAAAAGTGGTTACTTCAAATGGTTAAAACAACCGATAAGTAACAGGAAGAAACAACACGAGAAATTATCACAAAAGATTTTACAGACCCACCTAGAATTCAAGCAACGTTACGGCAGTGTTAAAATTGCTAAAACGCTCAATAGTCGTGGCGTAAAAGTAAGTGTGCGTACGGTCTCACGTATTATGACAAAGAACCAATGGAAGTCTTGTATAGTCAAAAAATACAAGGCTACGACCAATTCGAAACATGCACATCCAGTAAGTGAAAATGTCTTAAATCGACAATTTAAACCTTGTAAACCAAACCAAGTGTGGGTAACGGATATAACTTATATCCCGACCAATGAGGGCTGGTTGTATTTAGCAAGTGTAATGGATTTATATTCTCGTAAAATAATAGGTTGGGCAATGGGCAAAACCATGACAAAGGAATTGGTTATCTCTGCATTAAAGATGGCTTACAAGCGTCAAAAACCCGGAAAAGGTGTTATTCATCATTCAGACAGAGGTGTTCAATATGCTTCTTCTGAATATCAAAAGCTATTAAAAAAATACCATATGGTTGGTAGCATGAGCCGAAAAGGAAACTGTTATGACAACGCTTGTATCGAGTCCTTTCACGGTATTCTTAAACGTGAGCTAGTGTATCAAATAAAATATAAAACTAGAGAAGAAGCGAAGAAATCATTGTTCGAATACATCGAGTTCTTTTACAATTCAAAGCGGATCCATTCAACGTTGGGATACTATACGCCGAATGAATTTGAGCGAATGTATAGAAAATCTGCAGCTTGATTTTACCTTCATAAAAAAGTTTAAATCGCACTTTATTTAAACTTTTTTATGAAGGCAACCAAGCGAAAGCGCGGTAGAAAAATCTGTGTCTATTTTCTTGACGTAGTATCAGTTATACCTCTTCGCTTGTATATATCGTATTTCTTAACACGTTTGCTCAAAATTAGGTCAGCACCAAAATCACCACTACCTTTAGTTACTTTAGCTCGATAACCTAACCGCTTAAACAATGGCGCTAAGAAGTGCTTGAATTCATGACTATTCATATCACCCATTTTATATAACTCTTTTGCGCGTAAGTGCTTGCGAAAAGGTGCTTAAGCAGTGTGTTCTTGGGATTTATTTCAAATCTTTTTCTAAATTAAAGGGATTTATTTTTATGAGAGTAAAGACATAAAGTTATTTTTCATATTGTATAAGAATACTTCTAGCAGAATGGTGAATACTCCTTCCTAAGAAGGAGTCGAGAATCGTGCTACTAAGTAATTACGCAGATGTAAGATGTACATACAGAAATAAGAAGGATTATGAACACTTAGAATATATTACATTTAAGAACAATGGCATCGTACAAATAAGAATAGAAGATTTGGCTCCAGGGTGTGAATCCGAAGTAGAAATACTTTGTGATTTTTGTGCTAAAGAAGGCAGAATTAATGTGTTTCCTAGAAAATATAGTCGTTACATACAAAGCAGAAAAGTTATAGAAATTGATAGTTGTTACGAATGTGGAAAGAAGAAAATCCAAATGGTTCACATGAAGCGATACAATGTTAGTAATCCTTCTCAAATTGAATCCGTGAGAAGAAATAGGTCTGAGATGAATCGATTTTCGAATAAAGAGCTGGCTTCTCGTTTATCAAAAAAAGAATTAACTTTTGTTTCATCTTTTAGTGAAAGTGATAAAAACTATGTTCAATATACATGTGATACCCATATTGAAGCTGGTATTTTTACTATTCCTGTTAGTCGTTTGAAGAACATAAAAGGGTGTCCGAAATGTGCGAAAGATAGAAATAAAGGGGCCACTCACCATAGTTGGAAAGGAGGATGCAAAGAATTATATAATTTTCTACGAGATGCTAATATTGAATGGAAAGCTCAATCGTTGGAAAAATATGGAAATAGGTGTGTTCTTACACAAACTAAGGATAATCTTCACATTCATCATTTGTATCCATTCAGTAAGATTGTCAAAATCGTATTTGAAGAACTTAAAATGCCTATTTTTCAGCATCGAGGTGACTATTCTGAAGATGAGATAAAATTGATTCTTCAAAAGTTTTTTGAAGTTCAAGCAAGGTTCCCATTAGGTATACCCATAAAGAATGAACTACATAATGAGTTTCACAAAATATATGGGAAAGATAAAGCTACTCCAGAAGACTTCAAAGACTATGTATTTAGATATCATCAAAAACAAATAGAATTCAAGGATTCAAACTTTCTTAGTGGTATACAAAATTTTCATGATTATAAGCAAAACGCAACATCCAAATATACAGGGGTTGTCTATACACAGGGACGATATGTTGTTTCATTTAAACATAAAGGCGACACTGTTCGAGTTGGTTCCTTTGGATATGAAGTGGACGCTGCAATTGCCTATAACGAATCTGTTATTAAGTACAGAGGACCATTGGCAAAATTAAACCGAATAAACCCAAAAGACATAGAATTACGTGATTTGGATATCAAACAAAGAAAACATGAACGTATGTATCATTATCCTAAGACTAATTCCTCTTCTCGGTTTCATGGCGTTTTTAAAATAAAAGGAAAAGTAGGGATCTACTATGGTTTTAAACTAGAAATAGATAAAATACCATATATCGCCAGTTATTCATACGAACTTGTTGCAGCCTACCAATACAACCTACTTGCAAAAAAACTGCTTGGAAAAGAAGCTAAACTAAATTTTTTAACGGAAGAAGAAACAGCCTTTGCTGTTGAGAAGTCCACATATTTTGACCACAGAAAAGAGGCGGAAACCATTTACTCATGTATTAAATTTTCTGATGGAAAATGGTGGTGTAGATTTACACACAATAAAGAGTCCCACTATGTAGGAAAATTCGAGACGGACTTGGAAGCTGCGATTGTGTACAACAAATATATTAAAAAAAGTGGATTAGATAGAAAACTTAATAAGATTACAGAAGTTGATGAGCACTTATTTCAAAAAGAAAAAACAATGGAATTTGACCAATCCATTTATTTTAAACACAAAGATAGAGAAAAATTCGCTACTATTTATTCATGCATGCGTCCACGATATGGGAGATGGCAAGCTGAATTTGTACACGAAGGAAAATACCACTATGTAGGTTTATATATAACAGAGAAAGAGGCTGCATATGCATATAATGAATATGTTTTGAACCATAATCTAAACAGAAAACTAAATAATATTTTAAATTGAAATAAGCTAAAAAAGATTATCTTCTATTATTGATTTAATTAAGTACAAATAAGTAACTGTACATCAAAAATAATTGTATTCCATATTTATTCGTTATACCAATCGCCTAATAGTTCATTTTTTAGTTTTGTATATTATGCTCATATTATCAGATATCGCTTAATTCTAATGATTCTTCTACTTTTGGCATTAAATTCGGGGTGTTCAATGTTTCTAAGTTGGTATAACCATATCTTTTTTACGTTTATATTATTACTATCTATAAACTGCTTATTTCCATTTACAATTTTTTTATTATCAAAAACAAACCATGTTCAATCTTTATTGATTCATTAAGGTTTTTAACCACTATATCTTTATGTAAGCTACAATCAGACTAACCTGATTAATTGTTTCTTTGTTATTCTTACTCCTATGACTACAAAAAGCAGGTTATTGCCAAATATATTTGGGAAAATGTATAAATGTTGTCCATTGTGTCTAAAATGTTAAAAATGACTTTATAATTGGGAGCGATTTCAGAATATGTCTAAGTTACATGATATTTTTGAAATACCAGATGATGAAGTTCTTCATATAGAGGACATTTCAGAAATGACAAAAATGCATGTAGAGAGTGTACGCAGATGGTGTCGTTCTGGAAAATTACAAAGTTATAACTTTGGGAACAAATACATTGTGGTAGGGTCTGATTTTAAAAATTTTATGAGAATGTCAATGGTTAAACCTAGATGGGAACGGATGTTAAATGAGTAGAGAATATGTTTATCTTTCTTTTTTTAAAACTAATAAAATAGATTATATTTTCCGATCTAATTTGAAGATGATAGAATTTCCGTGTATACATTGTTTATCTACTGCAACGATGGACAGTCAAACATCGGCTTGGAATTGTATTCAATGCGGCAAAAAGGGGAATATTAGAAATTTAATTGAATATGCGAAACATAACACTTTTAGACGAATGTACGTTCCTAAAAAAGAACAGAAATCAATTATCACCATGTTAGATCGCATATCAAAAAAATATCCTCAAGAACAAAGACTGTTAGTTTTAAAAGACAAGGTTAAAACATTAATCAATTACTATGAAAAAACACCGTAGTCAATGATGACTAACGGTGTTTTCTATTTTTGTTCATATACCATTGAAGGGCAAAAATCTTAAAATCTCTGCCCAAGATTTTGTATGCTCCAAATGGGGAAAGGGTCTTTACATACCCGGATCGGCACCAACGTCTAACCGTTTCCTCATGAACACCAATTAAATTTGATATATTTTTGGTGGTAAGAATTATTTCATCGTCTATAGCTGCAATGATTGGAAAGTTCTTTAATTCATCTAATTCCTGTACTTCTTTAGTAAACTCTAAGAACATTTAATCAACTCCTTGTAATTTAGTTTGAAGCTGTTTTTGTTGACTTAGAAGTAGTTGCCGTTCTTTTATCCACTGCTGCTCCGTATAATGCTTTGGTTTTTCTCGTATGACTTGTAACTGTTTATCGAGTGTCTGCAACTGTTGCTGGAATACCTTCATTTCTTCAGATTCTACTTCCTGTTCTTCCTGAATAGCAAAGGTTGGAATACGATAACCTTTTGAAATTTCCCATTCAATTAACTTTTCAAGATCCCAAGGAAAATTAATGGTTAAATCAAGAACTTGATAGTATTGGTCTTTCGTAATGTCCGCTAAATAATATTCTTCACCTACTGTTTTTGAAGGTTTGTGGCGTAATTGATGATCAGAAGCGGTTCTTTTTGCTTCATTTAAACCCTGATCCTTTGTAATGAATGTACGCATAATAGTATTATTCAGTGAGTGTCGTGATGCCTTGAAGATAAAGTCTTTTTTTCTGACATCATCAAGAAAATCTAGTCTTATTCGTAAACGATTGATAAATTCAAATCGAATGCGTTTATGATAAGGGTGATTCGGCAATGCATAATCAGGTCTAAAAAGATAGCCTTTTCCCCGTGGATGTTTCTCTCCTTGCAGTCGATAAAGCCGGGACAAATAGATATTCAATTGTTTAACCGTATCCTCTGGGATAGGGGTATGAAAATCTGGATGGGAAGGGCTGTTATCCTGTTTTGTTATAGATGCGGGTAAAGTGAGGAGTCCCCATCCATTCTCATCCTGGTCAACAAGTCCTTCGGAATTTAGTTTAAAATGTGAAATATCAATCTCGGATAATTCCTCTGGCCTAATTCCACACGAACAACAAAGTTGCCACATCGTTGCATTCTTAACCGGATCTCGTGCTTTTACATCTTCCAAGATGTACTGCTTGATTAAAACCATTTGTTCTCTAGTTAAAAATGTCTTCGATTTCTTTTCGTAGTCTGACAGATTAATGTCGTGAATGGTCGTTGGAAATTGGTTTAAAAACTTCTTGAATCGAAGATCTATCCTTTTAAAATCACGTAGATCTTGTAAATCATCACTTTCAGTCGCATCTTCCTCAAGTTTTTCTAACAAATAGTAAAAAAAAGGACGAAAGGCGTGATAAATTTGAATAAGTGTCATAGGTTTGCGTTTGACTGCTAAAAAAGCAAAATCATCTTTTGAGATGGAATAAATATCAAAGACCTCTGGATTATAGGCTTGTGGCGTTTCATTTCGAAAAAAAGGGTTTTTGTGAAAATCCTCTTCAATCCCACAGCGTCCAGAAATGATTACGACCAAAGCAGATGAGAGTTTGGATTTTATGTTCTTTAGAGTTTCAGATTTTTTAGCAATAGATGATTGTGAACGATATCCATTATAATTTATTTTTCCCCCACGATTTCGATAAAGGAGGTATTCTGATATAATTTGTTTTTGCGATGAACTTAATAAATCAAAAGCTCTAAGGACCTTATCTTTCTTTTGTTCTGATACACGATATCTAAATTCTTGTTTGAGGGATGGAAGCAACTTTAATATATCTTCTTCATCATAGAGATTCGTTCCAGCAAGATGGTCTGGTTGGGGTAATAACCCCATTTTTCTATATTCTTGTAATCTTTCCCTTGAGATTAGTGTTGTATGAGCTGCAATTTGTTCAATCGTATTATATCGTCTTTGTAATAGCTTTGATTCGATGAAAAAATAGTGATATCTCTCGTCAAGATATGGTTTGCCAGGAGACCGAAGCCTAGGCACTCTTACAATCATCTCATCCCATTTTCCTTCATGTATTTCACTAAGTAATTGTTGATTCGTTTTATTCAAAATGGGAGCAACACGATAAGAAATCAGATAATCTTGATGAGCATCATAATAATGAAAAGACTTTGTATGAGTTGTATAGTAATCTTTGATGATTGGTATTATTTCTTTGTTCACAAGCCATGTATACTCTTTATCTTCCTTTAAATAGGAAGAGAAAGGTTCTTGTTGGATTAGATAGTTGAAATTTGGTGCAAATATCCCGCTTTTTATGGCAGCTTGTCTTCTTGTTAACCATTCGATTTGATCCATTTATTTTTCTCCTTTCCCTGTTAGAAGTTTAGTAACCATTATGTTCACAGGTAAACCGAAACATACCTAAACAGAACACACACGTTGTACAACTAATAAGAAAGCATTAATAAAGTTTATTAGATTATAGGTTGTTGTAGTACGTGTGCAATGTGTGTGTCTACACTACATTTTTTAACTGTTAAAAATAGTTTTCCGAAATAAATTTCGTTTAAAAGCACATAACGTAACATTTTTCGTTTTTTCAATTAATCATTAACATTTCAATGCTTTCTCCTTTCTGTAGTGATGTGTTTTGATCATTTGCATCATTCCTTTCAAACAAAAAGAAGCACTTCGTTTGAATGAAATTTGTCATTTCAATTCAATCGAAGTGCTCCTTCGTACAACTGTTCTTAAATAAAAATGTTCTTGATTTAAAGAGTAGCAAATAGTAATATTAAATGCAAGAAAGTCAGAGATAAGTATTGTAATTATTTATCTCAAGATATGGTTATGGTTTCCGTATGTAGTAGAGGCTACTACATTTTTTCTTTCTAAAGTAGATTTAATTGTTATTGCTTAAGATTGTAATTTATGATTTAATAGTGCTAGAAATAAAAATCGATATACAATCTTTTAATAATTGAATAAATTTAAAAATGCGGAAGCACCGCTAAAGTTCTTGATGGGTAATTTTGAAATACCTGCATCGAGCATTTTAGTGGTGCTTTGTTTTTTTTGCTTATCAGGTAACTGAATTACTAATAACTTATAAACAAGGCGGAGACAAAAAATGTCATACAGTATACATAATCCAAAGTTAGATAGAGCACTAATAAGAGATTATTCAAACAAAAACCTCAACATGTCTAAAATAGCTATATCCTTACTCCTTCGACTAGCTCCGTTTGTAGATCGTGATGGTCGTATCCATTTAGATAAAGAATACATTAGACAACAACTATTCTGTGACCGCCGCACATTAAATGATGCTCTTTTGGAGTTATGTAATTCCACATACAAAGGCAAGAAACTAGTAACTTATGAAAATGGTTATTATGTTTCTCATTTCCACCTGTTCACAAAAGGGGAGGACTCTTACCAAAAACACTTACTATTCTTCAACTCTCCAGAATTTTTAAATCTATCCAAAAACCAAACTCGTTTATTCTTATACGTTGCTACTTTAAATGTACGAAACCAATACACTAAAGTGGCTATTGAAAACCTATATAAAAACAAATTGCATGACTTAAGATATGGCATGCATGTTTATGACGACTACCAAAGTTTGACCGAGGATCTTTTCCATCTTATCGACCTTAACTTAATCCATGTTCGTCTACCAGGACAGTCTTCTTATATAGATAAAAGTAATCCTAATTATAAGGGACTATTCCATTCAATTTGTGGTTTTGTAAACAACAAAAAGCTTCGTACAAGCAAATATCATAAAAATAAGCATGTGATTGGTTTAAAAATTAATCCGGACCTTTACAACGAAAAAGCTATACAGAATATAGCAAGTGAAACGGAAATTCGCTTACTGGCTGAACGCTACCATATGTACCATGAAGATATGAAAGCTGATACATTTGATTTATTTACTGGTAAGAAGAAACAATTAATTGAAAAGTTTGGTTTAGCCGGTCTACAAATTTATCGTTCTTCACTGGAAAAATATTTCAAAGAGAAAAACGAAAATATTTTATACTATGATCTTCTTGGAAAAGCAGAGAATCACTTTACAGACTTTTACCTATTAGAGGAAATCAAGAAGGTTATTTTAGCTGCAATCAAACACGAATTAGGAAATAGTAGAGCATTTTCAGATACTGGCTACTCATTCAATCTAACCAATATTCCATTATTAGTTGAGTATTTCGTTGCAAATTCAAGTGACGAGCAGAAAGTGTTAATCGACCAAGATATTCAAACGATCGAAGAAGCACATGAGTTAATGTCAGAACTATCTTCAGAAGAACCTTGGACAAGTTTACAAGAGTCTATTGATTTAGTTTATACAAAACACATCCCATTGATGAAGCAATTGTTTGAAGAAGAATGTGCTAAATACGGCATAGTACGAACTAAATCTATTTTCAAAAGAGAAGAACAAAAAGAACTCATCGTTTCTTTGGCCAGGGAATCCTTATTATCTCAACAAGAAGAAATGGATAAAAAGGCTAAAAAACTTAAACAAGTCGTTCGCTTTTACAGAAAGAAACAAGTTCCATATGAAATGAAATTAAAAGATGAGCTACCAAAGCAAGAGACACACATACGTTTTGCGGACGTACACTATAATTGGTTAGAAGAATAAGCTGTAACCTTTTTAAAAAAGAAAAGGTCACGGCTTATTCGTAATGAGGTGAAAAGGAACAAAAAGGACAAAGCTAAATACTTAACCAATAATAGAACTAAAACCTCGTGAGGAAATATTCATTTGTTCCAATGAGGTTATTTTTTTTATGTTTAATTTCCATTTTATTGAAAATCAAATCAATTATCGAATTACCTATTACTATTTGCCCATCAGTAAAAGAATTAAGACTTCGTAATATCAGTTAGTGTTCTTCAAAAAAAATTTATTATCTTAATTACCAAATATCCTTGTAAAACTTGTTTTGTCAGAAAAATCACTAAAATCTCCGAACCCTTGTGCAATAAAGTAGTCAGCCACTCGATTTTCTGTTGACCAGATTCTTAATTTTTTTTGTAATTAGGTTTGTAATAGCTTTTGTAATTTCATTTGAAACAAGAAATGTTATTTAGTTTGTTATTCAACATAGGCAAACACATAATGAAAATTTTCATATTTACAGTTCTTGTTTTAAAATGAACTATGATATAATTATTTTGACAATCTGTTACATACTTATTTTTAAGATAGAATTTCATTCATAAAAATCGGAAACACCGATACACAGAGAAATATTGTATATCGGTGCTTTTTTTGTTTGTTTAATACGAATTTTTCTTTATCGTGATAAAACGTGAACTCGCTTCCTATAATAAATATTAGAAGGTGCACATATTCGTCTTATCGTTAAGTTCCTATAATTATAGGGTAGAGATAGGGGATTATTGGTTTGCGTCCATGAGAGTTATGTTCTATTTTTCTATACATAACACTAACTAGTCTAACCAAGTTTAGTTAGTGTAAACATACCAAAAATGAACTGAACCCAAAAATTAGACACGAATTTTTTGGGTTCAGTTCACAGGATACCATGTTACTTTATTTGAACTTAAATTTGTAACTTGAACATCTTGATACTACGTCAAGAAAATAGACACAGATTTTTCTACCGCGCTTTCGCTTGGTTGCCTTCATAAAAAAGTTTAAATAAAGTGCGATTTAAACTTTTTTATGAAGGTAAAATCAAGCTGCAGATTTTCTATACATTCGCTCAAATTCATTCGGCGTATAGTATCCCAACGTTGAATGGATCCGCTTTGAATTGTAAAAGAACTCGATGTATTCGAACAATGATTTCTTCGCTTCTTCTCTAGTTTTATATTTTATTTGATACACTAGCTCACGTTTAAGAATACCGTGAAAGGACTCGATACAAGCGTTGTCATAACAGTTTCCTTTTCGGCTCATGCTACCAACCATATGGTATTTTTTTAATAGCTTTTGATATTCAGAAGAAGCATATTGAACACCTCTGTCTGAATGATGAATAACACCTTTTCCGGGTTTTTGACGCTTGTAAGCCATCTTTAATGCAGAGATAACCAATTCCTTTGTCATGGTTTTGCCCATTGCCCAACCTATTATTTTACGAGAATATAAATCCATTACACTTGCTAAATACAACCAGCCCTCATTGGTCGGGATATAAGTTATATCCGTTACCCACACTTGGTTTGGTTTACAAGGTTTAAATTGTCGATTTAAGACATTTTCACTTACTGGATGTGCATGTTTCGAATTGGTCGTAGCCTTGTATTTTTTGACTATACAAGACTTCCATTGGTTCTTTGTCATAATACGTGAGACCGTACGCACACTTACTTTTACGCCACGACTATTGAGCGTTTTAGCAATTTTAACACTGCCGTAACGTTGCTTGAATTCTAGGTGGGTCTGTAAAATCTTTTGTGATAATTTCTCGTGTTGTTTCTTCCTGTTACTTATCGGTTGTTTTAACCATTTGAAGTAACCACTTTTAGAAACTCCCAGAACGCTGCACATCTTCTCCACTCGGAATTGGGAGCGATTTTCATGAATGAATTCATATTTTACCGAGGGCTTTTTGCGAAGTAGTGCATCGCCTTTTTTAAAATTTCATTCTCCTCCTGTAGATCACGAATTTCTTTCTGAAGGGCCCTTAATTCAGCTGATTCTGAGGAAAAAGATTTTACAGCTTTAATCTCTGGTTGTTGGCCGTATTTCTTCAACCAGCTATATAAAGTATTTTCATTGACCCCCACTTCTCTAGCAACTTGAGCTACAGACTTATGGTTTTCATTGATATACTTAACTGTTTCAATTTTAAATGCCTCTTCGTATCGATTGCCGTTACCTCTTGCCATCCTGACACACCTCGTTATAGTTGATATTTTTATTATAACAATCTGTGTCTACTATTTAGTCTAGCATCATAATTGATGATCTATTAACTATAACTGAATTGAAGACATTACTTCTAAATAATCCATATGAAATTTATGCAATTGTAAATGAAAGTTTAAAAAATGAGGAGCCAATGCTGACAACTTTTCTCAGTTTGTATTCTGTTGATTTTGAAGATACTGTAATTCTTTATGATATATCAAAACAACATCATACTACTGTATCAACAGAGTTATGTTTTCTTACAAAGGGTTATGTAGAAATTATTGACGTTGGTATAGTAGACCGTTATCCTCTTAGATTCTACATAAAGGACGAAATTGAATGAAAATTTATAATAACGGTAAAAAGAGGAAGTTAATATATTATCCATGCCTCAAAATATTGCTGCAGTATACTCCTGAAGAAGAGGTTTGTAGAATGCTGTACTGAATATATTGTTTATCAGTATTCCATATTGTGCTGACGGGTACTTATTTCGAAGAAGAACAACTAACAAAACAAAGTCATATACTGCGCGGTACAACGATATTGGTAATAGAATAAGCATCAAAGAGACTGTTACATTTTAAAGTGATCGTCTTCTTTGACCAAAATCGTCTAAGTTCCTCAATTCTAGGTATCTTCAAAAGATTTGCCTAGCAAGTTCGATGGCAGTGTTGCGTATAAGTCCCTCTAACGATAATAGCCCTAAATAATACCAGTAGTTAGATGATAGTTCTGTTGTTTCTTTTCCTTCAGCATCAACTTTTAAAATATCCACTTAAAATAAAGGGAACTGATAGATTTTATAGAATTTATGGAATTAAATTAGTTCCTTAACATTTAAATTCCATGAAGTGTATGGAGGGAAATATGAAGAACGAAGAAATCGTACTACAAAATAAACTTATAGCCTGTCACAGCATTATAGAAGAACAACTTAGGTTAATTGAGAGAGAAACATTAATAGGTAACACGAGAAAACGTTGTGATATACTCTTTGAAGACAAAAATGGTAAGCTATTATTTATTGAAGTAAAGGAATATGTTGATGAAAAAGCAATAGAACAGATAATTGAATATAAGAAACTAGTATCATCTGAGAACGCAAGGTTCATGCTAATTTCTAACAGGCAAATAGAACAAACCTTAATTAGTAAACTTGAAGACTTAGAAATAGAATGCCAATGGATTAATAAACAACATATTGACGTAAAGTTGGATAGAATTTTAGAAGTTCCAAAAGGAGGTTCTAAGTATAAAACTAAAGAAAAAATTTTTCAAAAATTAAATAAACAAAAAGAATTAGTAGAAGAGATTTTTAACTTTATTTCAACTACTCTCCACACTAGAGATAACCCAATTATGTGTAACATTTCGGATGGAATTATGTTTCAGATTATTGACCGTAATGAAAAATTCCTATCCATTTCAACAGTAGGAAATCGATTACTATTTCATCTTACAAAAGATAGTGGAGAGCGTGATGATATCTTTAATAAATACAAAGTCAAAATTCCAGAACTATACAGATATACAGATATTTATCCAGATAAAAAAGACAGAGAACAAAATCAAATCGATATAAAATTAAAAAACGTAAGGGATCTTGATTATATAAAACCACTTATTACAGATGTTTTTACTTGTTCAATAAATCATTAATTGATGTCTTATTTTGATATTATAAACAGATTAACCTCACATTTTATGGAATGAACTGATGCTTATGTTGAAAAAGAACAACTTTAAAAATAAAGTAATTTACTGGCGTAGCAAAAATATTAGTCACTTAATATGTATTTTAACCCGATCACTTTTGAAGTGATCTTTTTTCATATTTGACTCTTACTGTGCAACAATGCAATTAAATTTACGGGAAGGAAAAATTTAGGTAATTCGGTGTGAACATGAGAGGATGGAAGTTGGACAATATAGTGTTAAAGTCAGCAGCAGATGTCTACGAGCTTGTTTCAAGCTTGCTTATACATGTGTCTAGATATATCAATGAAGCCTATGAGATAATAGGATCACAAATAATAATACGAAGGCTGGTGAGGTATGAATAGCAAAGCTTTCTATGAACTAATGGATGTTTTAAAAAATCATGATAAGATTGATGCTTTTATTAAAAAACATACATTGCAAGAAATATTGTTTGCTTTTAAAGGGAATGGATTAGGGGTAAATGCTTATCCGGATTCAAAGTCATATGAGATTTATTTGGGGTTAATAAGAAAAATTTATTCAACCGATTTGACACAAGATGAGTTGGCTGAGATGAAAAAATATGAAAATGATATAAAAGCGTTTAATGCCTTGTTTGAAGATTACTACAATAAAAATGAATTTAATGAAGTTATACAAGTTCCAGACGAAAATAAACTTTTTGCTTTCTTAATAGTTTTTGAAATCTATGTACGAGCGTTAAAGGATCTTGGGTTTAATGGTGGTAAAAATAATGACTTTTATGGAGATGTAGACATTCAGAAAAATATTAAGGGAAAGGTGACAGGAATTGATCAATTATCTGCTGATCAGTTAATTGATGCTATTGACTATACTTTGCAACAAGCAAGTAAAGTTGTACAAGCTTTCATTTTTCATGGATACCTTTATGAAAATAACAAATTTAATTGTTGTGGAATTGAAGAAGAGATAGAATGGGATGATATTGAGAGATCAATCCAATATTTTCATTTAATAGATATAAGAAATGTTTTATTTGATGCCCTAGAAGACTGGAAGTTTGGCAATTATAAATTGATATGTAATGGACAATATACTGATATTATCCCAAAAGACTTAAAAAGCTTTTTAGAAGAAAAAATAGAAATCCAACGGTTTGAATCATATAGACAAACGAATATCGGTAGTAACCGAAATGAGAATGAATTAATAAAACAAGTTTCCTTAACTAATTCTTTAGCACCAAATGCTTTTATAGATGAATGGGAAAAGGCATCATACGATGAATATATAGAGTATTTTTCTAGTGATAGTTTGGATTATAAAGTTAGTGGCATTGAACTTGTAAAATGGCTAAGAGCATATGCTATAGTTCGATACTATAATAGAGAATTTTTAAATGAAAATATATTTCCTGACAATGGTGTTCCAAACAGTTGGTTGTATATAACAACTCGCGATCATTGGATAAAAATGTTTATTAAGCATGGTATAAACAGGGATAGTGCAAGATTTATATACAATAAATTAAAATTTAAAAAGAGCTCAGTAGATTGGTTTGACTCTCCATTTATTGAAATAGGAGAAAATGTTATAACCGTCCCATCACTTGTTAGTAACCTACAAGATGTAATAGCACTTACGTCTTTGGCAACAAAGGAAGATATGAACCTTGATTTTAAGGGTTACTGTTATGAGGGTAGAATTCTTATTGATTTAAGGAATAAACAAATTCCTGCTGTAAGTATTAAACGAAAAGTAGAAAACGATGAATATCAATGTGATGTTGCTTTTCTTTTAGGAAATGACTTATTTTTTTGTGAGTGTAAACATACAACTCAGCCTGTTACACGAAGAAAAAGGTATGATTTTTATAATAAAAAAATACCAGAAGATGTAGAACAAACTAACAGAATATGTGACTTCTATAGTTCTAATTTAATTCATGTGATTGACGAGTTTAACAAGAATCAGGAATGTAAGTTAGCAACAGATTGGAAGCCAAGGCGAATATATAGAATGGTTATATATTCTTGTAAACTAGCTAGAAAGTTGGAACTGGATAGAGTAATCATTACCGACTATACAGTTTTCACGACATTACTTTATAAAAGGTTGCCAACAATTTTTGAGAAAGGCAAGCCAATAAAACAGATAATGCCACCAAAAATGAAAGGTGTTTTTCAAGGGGAGCTTACTGCCAATAAGCTATTGAATTTTTTAGAAAATCCTTGGCAAATAGGCTTTCAAAAAGCTGCAACTGAAATTGAGGATGAGGTAATACCTATCAATCATTTATTTTTATGTAAGAAAAAAGCATTTAAAAAAATTGATAACTTTTATGAGTTAGGAAAGTAATACTGAACGTAGATGCTAATATCTTGTGTTATTAATGTTATTTCCAAGATACCTTAGTATTGCGTAGTACAACGATACTGGCAATAAACAAACATTAGAGACGATTACCTCAGAGTAATCGTCTTTTTCTTGCTCAAAGATAAAAGTATAGAAAATAAGCAAGATGCTCTTATTAAGTTGGTATTTTTGGTGTTTGTATGGGTAATCATTAGTTTTACGAATCAAAACAAATGCAGTTGATTTTTATTGACCTGTATACCACACTTAGGTGCAAAAATAACTCACGAAAGAAAACGTGAGCAGCATAAAAGATATCTAATTCAAAAAGAATTAGTATCATTCGACCATAATTACGCAGTAAGAAAGGCTAGAATTGTTTTGGAACACCAACCTTTTCTAACATTTGATAATTTATTTTAATAACATATATAAACCAGGTTTAATTCGTTTAAAGTCATTGTAAATAACTGAATGGTTTTGTGGTGAATTAGAACAACATCTAGAGGTAATATGGGTTTTTATAGTATTCTCTTTAAATGTTGTGTTGTTTTTAGTCATATACAGTAGTACTTCATTTACACTAAACTCGTTTACACCCTTTTCGTTGAGTATGAATTTAACCGCTTGTAGTATTTCTTCCCTACAAGTTTTATTTGACAATATTATCACCTCATCGGATTTTTTTCTTTTAAATTAGCATAAAAGATTATATTTGGATAGTAATTGGAAGTTGTGAGTAAAAGTGTTGTGATTGGTGTGTAGTCCATCAGTGTTGACTTATAATACGAAATAAAGGTAGATATTATATAGATAAATAGGAATTTGTATGGATGTTAAATCAAAATTTACAAGTATAAACCCATTAAATACAAGAGAGGATAAAAAAATGAAAATTCTTAGTTTAAATATTAATAACTTTGGAGGGCTAACTCCTAAACCGTTACCAAATGATTATAAAAATAGTTTTGAGAAAGTAGATTGGAAAGCATGGAATAATGCAGTTAATAAATGGAGAAACGAGATAGATTCAGATAAGAATATATCAAAATTAATGGATTATGTGAAAAATAATAACATTGATATTATTGTTTTTCATGAATTTGATATAAATTCAGTTGCAGGTGAGAATTTTACCAAAGAACTGAAGAAACTAAGTTATAAAATCGTTTATCCAAATACTTATTGTGAGGATGATTTCAAAAAAGGAAATAAAAGCATCACAGTAATGTTCATAAGGGTTGATTATGAAATTTTGCCTTACAATTTTTCTGAAAAAATGAGAAATGTTGAAGTTAAAGTTGGCGATAGAATATTTATCGGTGTCCATATTCCATTAGGAGACAAAAATTTTTGGGATAGTATGATTGAACGCTATAAAAGTAAAAAAGAAGAAGATAAGTTACTAATAATAGGCGATATGAATGTTTATGACTTGGGCACAACGCAAAAAGAAAAATTTATAAAACTTCTATCACATGGGGCAGTAGATGCTTGGGGAGAAAAGAATAATTCAATGGATAGGCCGACTGCTAATACTGGAAGACGAATTGATTATGCCATAATGACACCATCACTATATTGCGAATTAATAGATATAGTTATTGATGATACCATAAGAAATAATTGTGTTACAGATCATTCGGCAATTATGGTGGAAGTGAAGAAATTTAATTAATGAACAAATAAATTCCGGTTTACAGAGTGGATTTAATAGACAATACAACGACACTCGTTACGAAATATATTTTTTAACCGCGGTCACTTTTCAAATGATCGTTTTTCGTATTTGAAACATACTACACAACAATGATTGACATAATTGTGGGAAAATATGAATAACAATTGTGAAGTTATTCACTAAAAATAATGAAGCAGTTTTATAGATTTTTTATGTTAGAATTTATGAGGAAGGAGTTATATGGCACTCTAAAGTTGCTCTTAAACTAAAGATGAATGGTACAAAGAGAGAAGCTGCATCAGCAATAATAGGAAGTAGTAACCTAACCAATCCGTCTTTTATAGAATTGCCGAAGTATCCTGACAATCCTTTTACATTTGAATGTGATGTGTATATATGGGAAGATGATGATGATGCTGTTAATGCAAATGATGGAGATTTATCAACAGTAATAGTCAAACCACAAAATGTTTCCGAAAGACAAATGCTGGATTCAATATATATAGTGATTAATAATGCGTTCAGGGATGTGAAAAGGATTTATCCTTTATAGTAGTTCTTAATACATTTACGGGCAAAACTTCATTTACATATCAAGGTGAACCGTATCAAAGTAGGTAATTTAAGTATTAGATTTTAAGTAATCGGTATTATTCGAAAAAAGTTGATAAATTTAACATTGAATGTTGCGCAGAACAACAATACTGCTGAAAAAATACCTATCTAGGAGACGATTACATCAAAGTGATCGTCTTTTCATATTTGACTCATACTGTGCAGTAAAGCTTTGCATTTTCTTCAGTAATCCAAGGTATGATTCAGGTGTTTTAAAGAAATGCCTGGACAGTCCTGATGTTTTTTTGTAAGTAAGATTTGGGGACAGCGGAACCATCCCTCCTTCATATACAAGTGGTATATTATGGTACAATTAAACAAAAAACTAAAGACCAAGAGGCGATAAAGTTGGCAATTTTTTATGAACAATCACCAAATGAAACGAAAGCAATCTATGAAGCAGCAAATAAGTGGAAGTTAGAATGTCTTTTAGAGAACGGATCACTCCTATGGCCTGGTGAGAAGATTTGGACTCTGGAAAATTTGAAGAGATTGAAGCACGCCTATGTAGATCATCCTGACTTTTCAAAAAGTAGTTTTGAAGAGAAGCTAGAGAAGCAATTATATGGACAAGGGAAAGACATTTATAAGTTATTTTGTGAATGCTTATTTGTCTATTATTTGTTTCCGAGTAATATTAATTTCAAGACGAAAATCAAGAAGCTGTCCACGATTACCTCATGGGGGAATGAAGCGATAGATGAACAATTGGAGATATTTCAAGGATTAGATAATGGAATTGGTAACCCTGGCACCTCTTATAGCACACGGAAACCAGATGAGATTACATTTCTTTGCTTATTAGGATTAAGCATAAAGGGACTGTCTGTAAAAGGTCGTCGCGAAATATTAACTGACTCCGAACAAACTCAAACTTTACTAGATCAAATGCGTAAAGAAGTGAAGAGCAAATATAAAATCAATGTTCAAATGAGACATGTACTTCTTCATTTACTCTTCCCGGAGAAGTATGAAAGAATCGCTAGCAGTGCACAAAAGAAAGAAATTCTGCAAAGTTTTAAAGAATTTTTACCAGAAGAAAAGGTACAAGTTGATCAAGGACTTTTAATGATAAGAGAGAAATTAGAAAAGCAATATGCTGGCAAAAGAATTGATTTTTATCGTTCCCCAGTAAAAAACTTATGGAAAGGTGAAGAAGAAGTGACACCACCAGAAGAAGAAGGTGCTCGGTACTATTGGCTGACTGCCAACCCATCTATTTGGACTGTTGATAATATAAAAGATGGTGGCGACGTTTTTTACACAGCTTACAATGAGAAAGGAAATAAGCGTCGTATTTTCAGTGCGTTTGAATCTGCCCAGCCCGGGGATCGGATATTATTCTATGAATCACATCCGAACAAATGCATTGTGGCAGAGGGTGAGGTAACAAAAGGGCTTCATACAGAGGAGCACGAGGGGTTTGATTCACCTGTAGAAGGGGTAAGCTTCCGCTATATTCGGGATATCTCTCCGATTTATTGGGACAAAATTATCAATGTTGAAGAGCTAGAGGAGAGCTCACCTGTGAAAAATGGCGCACAGGGAAGCTTGTTTGAATTAACGAAAGAACAGTTTGAAATTGTTCTGGCATTAGAAGAAGTAAGCGAAGATGAGGGAGAGATTCCCACAGAAACATGGATAGAACTTCTTCAGGATAGAGCAATTTTTTATGAAAGTGATTTAGTATATCTAGATAAAATGCTAGAGCTGGGTGGGGAAGCAACGGCAACACAATTAGCAGCAGCCCTAGATAAACATCACTCATCCTTTATTGCTTCTGTTGTCCATTTGGCCAAAAGAGTATTAAAGGCAGTGGATATGGATGCTCCTCAGTTGGAGGACGGATCGGAATATTATTGGGGTGTATTGTTTGATGGAGAAGTACAAGTAAACCACCATTTCCTTTGGAGGCTTAAGCCTAGTTTAAAAGAGGCGTTGACTGCTATTAAAAGCCAACCACTTCAAAGGTATACAAAAGAGGATTTTTTGAATGAAGTTTTTATTGATGAAGAACAATACGACACGATAAAGAACCTCTTACAATATAAAAAGAACTTGATTTTCCAAGGACCCCCGGGTGTGGGGAAAACCTTTGTGTCTAAGCGTCTTACCTACTCTTTAATGGGGGTAATAGATTCCAATCGGGTTGAAATGCTTCAATTTCATCAAAATTATGCTTATGAGGATTTCATCATGGGATATAGACCTGATGAAAATGGATTTACTCTTCAATACGGGGTTTTCTATGAGTTTTGTGAGCGGGCATTAAAAGATCCAGAACAGGATTATTATCTTATCATCGATGAAATTAATAGAGGAAACCTGTCAAAGGTTTTTGGAGAGTTGTTTATGCTGATTGAACGGGATAAGCGTGGGGAGTATGTCACTATGGGTTACTCTAAAAAGAAATTCACTGTTCCAGATAACGTATACCTGATTGGTACCATGAATACGGCGGATCGTTCTCTCGCCCAGTTAGAGGTAGCACTTCGCCGTCGATTTGCGTTTGTTACACTTGAGCCTGCATTTAATGAGAACTGGAGGAGAACCATTCAAGAATCTAATGTATCACCTGAAATGGTAAGCAGAATTCTGTTTGCCATCGAGAAAATAAATAAAGTAATAATAGGTGATTTCCAGTTAGGACCTGGGTATGCAATTGGTCATAGCTTTTTTACTTCAAAACCTGAAAATATTGATGAACAGGAGTGGTATAAAGGAATTTTGGATTATGAGATCATTCCATTATTAAAGGAATACTTCTTTGACCGCCCTGAAATAGTTAAAGATCTTATTGAGGGAATCTAATGGAGAGTCTATTTAAGGTACCTATTAGGAATCTATTTTGCCTCCTAAGCTACATGAATGAAATGCCTGATTTGGCTAATAAGCTATCCGACGTGGACGAGGACATTATTACGTATGACTTTCTAGCTAGGCAATTTTTGAAGGAAGTCAAAGACTTAAATCGGAGAGGTTTCGTAAAAAATTATATTGCCATGACCGAATCCACTAGTCATCTTGGTGGAAGGGTTCTTATGAATGAATCAATGCCCTACCTCGTTGCCAGGCAGCCGATGGTGGTATGTGAGAAGGATCAGTACTCAGCCAATATCCTTTTAAATCAGGTTATGAAAAGTACATTACTGGCAATCTGCCGAAATCGGTATGTTAAAGAAGAAACTCGAAGACTTAGTTATTCATATATGGAGTTAATACCAGAGGTAGAAATTCTGCCGTTAACAAAGGAAATCTTTTTAAGGATATATTTTAACAGGCATAACGTACATTACAAACGGATGATTCATATTGCTCGATTACTTCATGAACTAACCTTACTCTCTCATAAGCACGGAAACTGGAGTTTATTTTCTGCTGAAATCGACGAATCCTCCTTAAATCAAATTTTCGAGAAGTTTTTATTTCATTTTTATCGAATTGAGCAGAAAGAATATCGAGTTCAGTCAGAGGTCATGCAGTGGAATTTGAGAGGTAACCAAGCCCTATTACCATCGATGAAAACGGATATTACCTTAATCCATAAGAATGTACAGCAAAAGATTGTCATGGATGCAAAATTTTATCGAAATATCTTCCAAAAACACTTTGGGAAAACATCGTTTCATAGTCATAATTTATACCAAATGTTCACTTATTTAATGCACCAGCCGAAGGATATAGCCTTAAGAGGAATATTGATATATCCATACAATGGGACAGAAATTGATGAAAAATTTGCGTGGGATGATCGAATGACGGTGGAAGTACTGACTTTGAATTTGGATGATTCTTGGAGAGATATTTATAGGAGTTTGATGTCTGTGCTATAAGGTACTAGAGGACAAGATTAAGTGGATTAAAAGTAGAAGCTCAAGTGCTTGCGGCTACCCAGACTATCAACATTGTTTGATTAGCGACAGGAACTCTATTTTATGGAAGACTCAAGCAATCGAGTGCTACTCGGTTAAAGATGTTAAACATTGTATTAAACATTGATTGTTGCGCAGTACAACGATACTGTTCCCGAACTAGGAGAAACATTTCTCAAACTTACAAGTATTTATTGATGAAAAAATAAAACTTAATGGAACACCTGAAGGATTATTTGTCCGATTTTAGGAAATTGTTTCAAAATGGTTTTTGAATATAAATTTGAAGAAAATAATGGTGGTTTAAACTTTGTTTTTTATTGGACTGTTCATTTTCAGAAGTAAAAATAATAGCAAGAAATGTATTAATTGAAACATTTAACAATTAAGTTTATAAATGAGGACTTTCCCGTTGGAGAAGCTCTCTATATCTGATGTAAAATCTACATAAAAATTTAACAGAGCCAAAAAAAGGTGGTTCCGTTGAAAAATAAAGAAGATTGGTATGCTGTAAATGCTTTTTTACGTGATATTAAAAATGTAATAAAATTGGATGCCATCCCAACGGGTGAATTTGCGCGCAAGGAGATTGAAGGAGATGCGAATAAGCATATTATTTATTATGAGGATGGCGTACTTACCACGGAATCCGGAACAGGGGTAAAAACACGCTATGAAAAAGGATTTTTAGAGTATCGAATGGAAGAGTTATTTGAGAAACTGAAACAAACCATTATTGAATGTGACGATTGTCCTTACGAATTGCAGCATCTATTAATAAAAGAAATAAAAAGAAGCATTGATGATTACGTTATGGAACATTAAGATGTGTATGAATGAATTTTTGGGTAAAAAGCGTTAAGCAAATTAAAGCATAGAAAAATCGGTTCCTTTTACCGTTAAGGAGCCGATTTTTTAATTTGGATCATTAATCTAATGCTCCTGTTCGTATTATAGGGTTTCTGGTTGACCTTATAATACGAACAGGGGTATTACTTAAATATGGGTTGCTCTTTTCTTGTTGAAGCAAAAAGGAGTTTAGTTTAATCGGGTTCAATATTAACCCGAATTTCATGGGAATTATTAACCAGATTGTCTTCTCGTGATATAATTATTGGAATAAAAAGCTAAAGGCGGCGTTTGATGTAGATGGAAATAATGATAAATAAAACATTATCAACAATAGATGACATTCATCAATTGCTAAATGAAACAATGAAAGTAGTTGATCAGTTAAACTCAGGTGCTGCTGTAACCTTAAACATGAGGCGATTGAGGTACATTACACCGATTGGCTTCACTGGACTTTTGTCAGTGCTAGATTATCTTGAAGACCAGTTTGAAGTTGGTATTATCGCTCCTTTTAATATCAATCCTATTAAGTATATGGAACGAATGAATTTCTTTAAAGTTTGCAGCAAAAATGTAAAAGAACAATTTGAAGAACAAAAGGATATGGAGGCTTTATATAATCGCCACCGTAATAGCCTGGAGGATAAATTGCTAGAGATTAGAGTAGCAAAAACTCACCCTCAAATTGTAGAAATAAGTACATTGATTAAAAGGATTTTTAAAAACAAAGGACTAAAGGGGAATCGTATTTCAGATATTCAATCTTTTATTACTGAGCTGGGCAACAATGTGATTGATCATACAAATTCTAGTTGTTTCATCTCGGTAAAAAACAATGAAGATGAAAACGAAATAGAAATTGCCGTCGCGGATCGGGGAGAAGGAATTTACAATAGTTTAAAAGATGTTTTATCCGAAAACTCTCCTCATGATATCGTAAAAGCAGCCATCACTACCAAAGCTTCTAGACTTAGTGATGAAGATCGTGGTAAGGGATTAATGGATATAAAACAAAGAGCATTCAGGTGGTCTGAAGCATCAGTTGCACTACGAACCAATAATGCTGTTTATGAAATTACAAAGGATGGAGTAAATCCTACATTAGAAGGCAAAACTTCTTTTGGAACCTTTTTTTTCATAAAAGTAAATTATAGTATTGACAGGCTTTAAACAATAGTTTTTAATAGCATTATAGATTTCAAAATTGAAATTGAAATCGAGAGGGCGAGAAACATGAAAACAGAATTATTATTAAGTATTCATGAAGAACCTATTCAATTATTAAATCGTACTCAACTGAAAAATCTCAAAGAGTCGATAATGAATAAAATGAATGACGCAGAAATGAATACAGTCTTTGTATTGGATATGTCTTATATTGGGGATACGAATGGATCTGGTATCGACGAAGTAATAGCTAAACCATTAAAGTGGCTTATTAGTGAATTTATGGAGAAGAAAGTTGAGAAATATATCTATCTAGTAAATTTAAGTCCTGAAGAAGAGCATGATCATGCCTATAACATTAATAGTACGTTAAACATCGAACAGTTGTGTATAATGGCGAAAGCGGAGGATTCCTTCTCCATACTAGGCTATCTCGGTGGATCTAAGGGATCATTAAAGGAAATTCTAGAATTTGTGTATATGAGAAAAGAAGTTACTGCCAGGGATGTTGTGGATGCATTTGACAAACAGATTAATACTGCAAGTACTCAACTTTCAAAATTATATGAAAAACGTTTGATTGCACGGGAAGAGATACAGATGCCTGAAGGCGGAAGACAATTTGTTTACAAAAGCTTGTTTTAAATGCAGGCTTTTTAAAAAAGAGGACTTCAATTTTGAAATTGAAAACGGAGCGATTGAAGGAGGTGAGAAACATAGCAACGAACGGAAAACCAGGAAATGGTCGCATTGGAGCAGTTAAAGGAAGATCTCAATTCCAAGGACCTAATGGAAATTGGATAAAAAGAAATGCTGCTACCGGTCGATTTATGGACCAAAAACAAGCAGTAATACTCACTTTAAAGGGGTTAGGAAAGAAAAGGGGTGATTTGGTATGACTGTTTTGTATGAGAATGTAGTAAAGAAACTAATCGGTTTTGTTCTATGTTTACTATTTCTTCACGCAGCTTTAAAAACTATTGGAATCGATATTACACCAACATTCAAAATCATTATCGGAGCTTTTATCGGCTAAAGACGAACATTTTTTCAAAAAACAAGTGTTATTGTTTATG
This sequence comes from Margalitia sp. FSL K6-0131, assembly GCF_038008735.1. NCBI lineage: Bacteria > Bacillati > Bacillota > Bacilli > Caryophanales > Bacillaceae > Heyndrickxia > Margalitia sp. FSL K6-0131. The sequence continues at coordinate 3,240,261 of NZ_JBBOZS010000001.1, read as the reverse complement.
TTTTGCGATAAAAACTCATATAATGAAAAATAGTGGAAAGAAGCTAAAAATAGTTTTTCCACCTTAGAAAGATATGAAATAAAAACTTTAGTCGGTTAAATTATATCTTAAATTAAGATGTAAATCAAATTCATATTTTCTAATAGGTGGAGCTTCTTTCTTCTAATAAATTAAGAAGGAGCAAACAAAATGAAAAAAATTATTACTGTCATTATTAACGGTGAACCAAAAGAAGTTGAGAAAAGAGATTATTCCTTTCAAGAGGTAGTTACTCTTGCATATGGAAGCTACGATGATTCACAAAAATCCTACACCATGGTGTCTACGCTAAAAAACGATAAAGGTGAAAAACACAGCCGGGATTATTCCTTCGGAGATTCAATAAAGATGAAGGAAGGAATGAGGATAAATGTCGACTCAACTAATAGATCATAATCAAGATTTGAAAAGGCTGGTTGATGAAGGATACAACGTATCAATCGTTAATGATAATCTTGTCGTAAAAGGAATTCCTTATGTTAACAAGGATAAAAAAGTCCTGTTTGGAACAATTTTTTGTCCTCTGACATTATCGGGATTAAATACAGTAGCTCCCCAAGATCACACAGTTCGATTCGCAGGGGAGCACCCTTGCGATCAATTTGGAAACGAAGACAAATCATACGTAAATTCACAGGCGCATTATCCTTTAAATCAAGATATTGTGGGAAATTACTATTTCTCGGCAAAACCACCGAGCGGTCAATATCCGGATTTCTATACAAAGATACAAAAATACGCAAACCTGTTATCTGCCCCGGCAAAGTCTATCGATTCAAGCGTAACAGCACAGAACTTTGATTTTGAGGACTATAACAAAGAAAGTGTATTTCTGTATCCTGATACCAATACAGCAAGAGCAAGTTTATCTCATATTTCCAATAAATTAAAGGAACAGAAAATTGCGATTGTGGGATTAGGAGGCACAGGATCATTTATTTTGGATTTTGTTAGCAAAACACCGGTAAAACAGATTTCCCTCTTTGACGGTGATACTTTGTTCAATCATAATGTCTTTAGAATGCCTGGTGCAGTAGGTATAGATGAGCTTCAGCAAAAACCAAGTAAAGTTGCATTTCTTAAGAGTAGGTATGATCAACTAAGAAATGGTATCATTGCACATGAAGAGTACCTTGATGAGTCAAATGTGCATATGTTAGGTGAACATGATTTTGTTTTTCTTGCTCTGGACCTAGCAGAACCTAAAAGGGTTATTATTGAATATCTTACGAAGGCTAATATTCCGTTTGTTGACTTGGGCATGGGGCTAACGGTTGTAGGAGATTCCATTAGGGGAACCGTTAGAAAAACGCTGATAACCCCTGACAATTGCTCATCATTGAATAAAATTGCAATGGGACAAGCAGCTGATGGTGATGTGTATGCTCAAAACATCCAAATTTCGGAGTTAAATGCTCTAAATGCTGTTATGGGTATAATTACATGGAAGAAGATGTTTGGATTCTATCTCAGCGATGAAACAATTTATCATTCAACATTCATACTTGACGAAGAGGCTGTAAGTCATGCAACATAAGTTTGTTGAGTTTATCCCAACAGAAATTGAACAGGATGTATTATATATTTCGATTGAGTATGATATCGCGAAACATAAATGTGCGTGTGGATGTGGAGCTAACATTGTCACTTCGCTTTCACCATCGAGATGGAAATTAACCTATGACGGCGAAACGGTATCACTTTCCCCATCTATAGGAAATTGGAGTCACCCTTGTCAATCACATTACTTTATTACAAATGATAAGATAATCTGGGCAGGATCAATATCAAAAACTGCGATTCAAGAAGTTATAAAAAATGATCAAGAGTCTGTAAAAAAGCATGTTCAAAAAAGTAATCGTCTAATTGATAAGATTAAAAGACTTTTTAAGCATTAATTCTTCATGTTATTTCAATAAGAACAATTCAAAAGACTTGGTTAGGTTAACCAGGTCTATTAAAATTGAAGAAAGTTAAAAAATGAAAAATACCAATCTTAGTTACAACGAAGGTGGACAGGATGTGTTTACAGTGGACTCTTTGCTGCGTAGTACAACGATACTACTCAATAGAAAAAATGTATTTAATAAACGGGAGCAATTTTTGATTAATTATTATAAATAGGTAAACACCACTACATCAATATGTCTGCGACCAACACTAAAGCCATGTGTAGTGCGGAAACATTTTTTTGTTAATCACCCTATGCTAAACACGTCATAATTATCATTATGACATGTTTTAATTATATTACCAAGGACCGAATCACAATTAGTGGTAAACCTGAGAGACAAAAACCTTAAAGCACTACAATGAAAAAAGAGCTCTAATCTATTATATATATGACTAATTAGTCTCAAATCACAAATCATATTCATCAAAAAGTCAGTACCATTAGAATAGTTAAAAAACATTAAAAAAATGTAAATTTATGTATTGACATTTGGTTGGTAAATTTGATATTTTTGTAATTGTAGTAATATTATTTATATTTAAGTAATTAAATGGAGTGTTTATATGGAAATTACATTAAATACAAAGCCGTTTTTAAAGAATTCTTTTTATGAGTTTAATAGGGATAAAAAAGAATTGCTACTTTACACCCGGAACAGAGAGTATGTTTTTAATGGAGATTCAACTTTTGATCTTGTTGACATTTATCCCTTATTAAATGGGGAAACCACTATTGGGTGTATAGCCAAAAAACTTAATATGCCAATTGATTATTTAATTCAAATAATAGAAATTTTAGTAGAAAAAAAATTGGTCATATTTGATTCAGATGATATATCTTTTTCAAATCCAATTTTAGGAAACCTTTACCAAAGCATGATGATTCATTCAGAAAATAACACTGTTCCAAAAGAAACAATTAAGGCATTCGTAGGTAGAAGAATAGGGGTAATTGGTAAAAAAGATATATGTATGGAATTGTTAAAATCCTTTAATAATATTTTTGATCTAAAATTTATTAGTAATATTAATGATAATGATTTAAATTATGACTTTTTGATAGCGATTGATGTCTTTGAAAATATCAATTTCTTTAAAGAAGTTAACAAATTTTGTTATGAAAATAACATTGACTTTATCCGAATCACACTAACCTCCGATGAAATAAATGTAGGACCTATTTTTATTCCATATGAATCAGCATGTTATCAATGTTGGTTAAATAGATTTATTACAAACTTTGACGATCCTTCAACCTTTATTAAAATAGGTACTAATTATTCAACTACACCATTAGATTCAAAACTATCTCCAGGAACTATAGAAGTGGCTACAGGATTAATTAAGAGACAAATAATAAATTTCTTTGATACTTATTCATCATGTCCCTTAGTAAATAATGAGTATTACTTAAATCTAAAAACTTTTGATTCACATCTATCACCGGTATTAAAAATTCCTAACTGTATTATTTGTAATAATAACACTTATACTCGTTTAAAATATGAGGTACTAGTTTGAATCTTAAAATAATGAAAGAAAAATTAGTAGATAAGAGAACCGGAATTATAAAAAGCTTAGTCCGAGAAGAACATATTATTGGTACTATACCCATGCATACGACTTTAGCTTTGAGGAATACTGTAATAGATGATGAATTAAATATAGTTGTTCCATGTATTTCAACTGGTTTAGGAGCTGATTTTTTTTCAATTGAAGCTTCAGAAAAAGCTGCAATAGGTGAAACAATAGAAAGATATAGTTCAACAGTAGTAGAGTCAGAGATTCTTTATGGTAGCTATAAAGAATTATTGGTAAATAAAAATGTATTGAATCCTTGTGAAGTTACTAGAATTTCTGATGATCAGGTAAAAAAGTTAGGGTTAAATTATCTGAAAATAGATGATAGTACGAACTTTCGATGGATTAAAGGTATAGATTTGGTAGAACGAGAAGAAATTTGGCTCCCTACAGACCTTGTATATTTATGTCCTTTTTTTAATAATGATTTCCCAATTAGAGATATTGTTTCTACCGGTCTTGCTACTGGTTCATCTTGGGAGGATGCAACATCTAGAGGATTATTAGAGTGTATAGAGAGAGATGCTATTGTAATCATGTGGCAAAATAAACTAGAATTTCCGACTATTGATTTATCATCTATTAAAAATAAAAAAATTCTAGATAGTATTAAACTAATAAATAGTATGAACTTACAAGTAACTATTCTAGATATAACTACTGATATAAACGTTCCAACATATTTTACATTAATTAAAAGTAATAGGGTTCCTTTCTTATCAGTAGGAGCAAGTTGTCATTTTAATCCATTGATTGCTCTTTATAAATCTATTAATGAGGCTGCAGCACAGTATAATTGTTCAGTTAAAAAAGTCGTAAATAATCAATTACACCATAATTTTAATTCAACGATTGATACAATGGAAGCACATTCGGATTATTTCGCTTTGAATCAAATAGAATTAATAAACGAAGATCTTAGTTTTCTTTTTAAAGGCAAAAGGATAGATTTTAAAGAAAAAAATTCTAATACAATTAATAATTATAGTGATTTAATAAATAGGCTGGATGAATTAGGAATTAAAACTTATTCTATAGATTTGACAACTAGTGATATACGTTCTGTAGGTCTTCATGTAGTAAGAGTTGTAGCACCAAGACTTGCCTTCCTAGAGGTATCTATTCCACTCCTAAATTGCAAACGAATTTATGAAGTTCCAAATAAATTAGGATATAAATTTTCTGATAATTTAAATAATATGATGCATCCATTTCCATAGGCCTGGAGTTGATTAATAGTGAAGAAGACTTTGAAGAAAAGTGGATCACAGTTAGCAAAGTTTTTTCATGAAAATACAAAGCAACATGAAAACAGTATACATAACAAGGTTGATGCCCCTTATGATTTAATACCAAAAAAAAAGAAAATGAAAGTAATTGAAAAATACAAGGTTAATATTCAAAAAGAAGAGAATGATTTGACAAAATCTTTAAATAATAGGAAATCGTTTGAAATGCTAAATGTAAGGATTCCAATTCCTATAAATGACGTTTCATCACTTCTAAGTTTATCTTACAGTGTTAAAGACCAAGACGATACGGGCGGATTTATACATACTGTCCCTTCAGCTGGTGGAAGATACCCAATCGGTTTATATTTAATAGCATTCAATATAATAAATTTTAAAAAAGGAATTTACTTTTGGGATTCAGAAAGTTCAGATTTATGTCTTCTTAAAGAGGGTGATTTTCGAAGTCTCTTAAAGGAATGCATTTGTGATATTAATAGTTTTGATATTGAATTTTGTTCATTTGTGATTATTACAACTGCCGAAATGGAGAAAACTCTTGGAAAGTATGGAGATAGGGGATATAGATACTTATGCATAGATGCGGGACATATCTCTCAAAATCTTTATTTAATTAGTAGCTATTTGGGTTTAGCGTGTAGAGCTATAGGTGGTTATTATGACAATAAGATTTCTAATTTACTAGGGTTGGATCAAAATGAAGATGCTGTATTATTAGTACACATTTTTGGAAAAGAGTACAAAAGGACACATGTTCAATTAAACTTGGATTTTAATAGTTATTTTAAGACTTTGTAACTTTAAAGGAGGTGATAAAGTATGCTAAATGGAACAAAGACTCTCGACTTACAAGTTAAAGAAGGTGGAATTACTACACAAGAGATTAAAAAACCAGGAAAAGAAGGCGGCGGCGGCGGTGCCGGCTGTTGTATTGGTTGCATTGGGACAATTTCCTGCACCAATGACGGAACAAAATAAGGAATAGGTAATTAAAACAGGTCAAGTAAACAATAGAAAAAAGTTTACTTGACCAGTGAAAAAAGGAGTATTATGATTAATTTTTTATTTTCTTTGTATAAAAGACAGATGAGGAAAATTACATGCTACTTTGTATTATTATTATGTTTAACTGTTTTAAATACTTCGATACCATTAATATTTAAATTTTTATTCGATAAATTCTTATTTACTCATAATAATATAGAATCAGTTCTACTAATAATAGTTATTTTGATATTAATATTATTTGCTGTTCTAAACTTTATCAATCCGCTATTGAATAATAGAATAATAAATAACTCTAATATTTATCTCAGAAGAATGCTAATGAAAAAAATTCAAAAAGGATACATTTTAAACGTACATCAGAATAAAGGGAAAATCCTTCAAACAATTGAGAATGACGTTCCATATTGCCAAAGTATCTTGACTTCAATCATTTTTGAATTATTTACTATTACCCTTTCTTTTTGCATAGTACTAGTTATTTTATTTAATATGAATCTTCAGTTAAGCCTTTATTTAGTTATAACCTTTCCAATATATATTGTCTTATATATTGTTTTTGGAAAAAAAGCAGAGTTTATTAATGAACAATATTTATTTAAAAGAGATAGCCTGTTTAATAATATTAATAATATAATAGCAAATATTTCAATTTTAAAAGGCGGTATAAAGGTTAATAGAGATTTTCATGATGAATATGAAGAAGATATTAAAGGGATTTATAAATGGTATAACAAACAAGGAGTAAACAGTGGTTTTGTTGCTTTTTGTTACTCTTTATTACAGGGAATTATTATGATATTAGTTATTGTTTTAGGGACTAAAATGGTAATAACAAAGCAATTAACAATAGGTTCATTTATTGCTTTTATCATGTATTCCTTTAACTTTTTTGGACCCGTAAGTCAGATAATAGGATCATTAATAGGGATGAAGATTGCTATAGTCTCTATTAAAAGAGTGTATAGCATATTGTCATTTTCAGATGAGATTGAAGGGGATTTAAAAAATTCACATTCATTAAAAATAAAAGAGGGAATTATCAATATTAATAACCTTAACTGTAGTATAGATGGATCAAAAACAATATTAAAAGGTGTGAATGCAAATTTTAAAAGAGGGAAAATAAATTTTATAGTAGGAGAAAATGGTGTTGGAAAAACAACTCTTTTATATTCCATTTTCAGACTATATCAGGTTGAAAAAAATAAGATCTTTATTGATAATATTGACCTCAATGAATACTCACTTAATAATCTACGTAGTTCAATTGGTTTTGCATTTCAAAATCCTCAATTTATACATGACGAAATAAAATACATACTAAATTTTGAATCAATTAATCGGGAGTTGTTATCAGACGAAACAATTTATGATTTTATACAAAATTTCAAACATGACTTCGATGATAAAAAAAATATAAATGAACTTTCAGGAGGAAAAAAACAACTATTAAGCTTTCTATATAGTTTATCATCTTTTCCAAAGATATTAATATTAGACGAGCCTTTTTCAAATATGGATGATAAAACCAAACATGATTGCATAGGATTTTTAAGGACTATTTGTGATAAAATAACTATCTTACTAATTACACATAATAATGAAGATATTTTAAGTACAGATAATGTAGTCAAATTGGAAAAAAATTTAAAGAGGGAAAAAAATGCAATTAATAGAAAACTATCCAATTACTAAAGGGGTTCATTGTGCTTCGACCTCTCTTTCAGAAATATTCAGGTATTACAATTATAATTTATCGGAGGCTATGGTATTTGGAATCTCAAGTGGCCTTGATTTTGTGTATTACGATCATTATCTTTTAGATTATTCAAGACTTGTTTTTGCAAGAAATCCAGTAATGGAAAATACCCTTTTTACAAATTTAGGGCTGGATTTTAAATGGCAATATGGTGATGAATTTAATTGGGACGAAGTTAAAAGAAATTTGGATAAAAAGATTCCTGTTTTATTCTTAACAGATCCATACTACTTGGAATTTTTTAATGTTAAAGTTAATAGTGCAGCTGGTCATACTTTAACTGTAATTGGTTATAGTGAAGAAGAAGGTATCTTATTTATTTCGGACAGTATAGATGATAAGATTTTTACATGTAATTTTGATAGTTTTTTTAAATCGATTAACAATAAAAAACCCCCGTTTTATCAATTAAATATTTGGAGTCCAGTTCCATTCTTTACTATTGATGAACCATTAACCGTGATTATTGAAAGAGCAATGATTAACAATGCAACTGCTATGATTGACTCTCAATCAGGTCATAGAGGTATTTCGGCAATTCATAAGCTTGGAAAAGATATAAGATATTGGGATGAACTTCCTAATTGGCAAGAATTATGTACAAATGTATATCGATCGTTAGAACTAATTGGAACAGGTGGAAGTGGTTTTCGAAAATTGTATCAACGGTTTTTACATGAGGCACTAAACGTTTTACCTTGGTTAGGTGAAACTTCGCTATTGGAAAAAATAGAAATAATATCACAAAGTTATAGAAAGTTATCAAGAAAATGTTATTTAGCAGGAAATAAAGATAGAAAAATATTATCTGATATTAGTAATATATTATTTGAATTGGAGTTTTTAGAGACTGATTTTTGGAGCGAAATCATTAGCTCTAGCAATAGGAGAGGTAAATAATGAATTATGATGTTAATTCATTAGTCTTATGGCTAATAAATATTTTAATAATATTGCCTATTGCAACCCTAATTCACGAATTCGGACATGGTTTCTTTGCTAAAATTTTCGGTTCAACAATTTCCCATATAGATATCGGTTCAGGAAAGATTCTTTTTAAAATTCATAAACTAAATATAAGAAAGTACTATTTTTTCTTCGGATATATAGAACTTGAATCTGTAGTAAAAAAAGACAGAGTTCTTGCAGAATCTTTATTTTTATTAGGTGGAATAATTTTTAATGTTCTATCCATATTGTTTGTTTACACTATATCATGCATATGGCATTTAAATTCCTATTTTTTAGGGAATTTCAATTATACCTCTTCATTACTAGCAATATTCGCTGCAATTCCTATTACATATCCAAATGGGATGGAGAGTGATGGGAAACAGTTTTTCAATTTGTTATTTTCAAAAAAAGATGCCAAATAAATGAGTTGGAAGCTACTAATAATCTCAACTGGTTCGAATAATTATGTTTTAATAGTAATCTAAAAAGAATATATCTTATTATTTTTTGATTTCTTGTTTATTAAGTACCAGACAAAAGCTCGAGTGTATGACGTTTTTGTTTAAGATTCAAAATATAAGTTTTTAAAAATAGCAAACTAATTAAAAGATCAAATCGCATATTGATTTGATCTTTTATAATTGTTGATAAATTTGATTTCATATATTTAACAATACTCAAACATAATTCTTCACCATTTCTCTATACAAGATGATTTCTACAGTGATTTCTTTTATTTATCTCCATCAGTTAGATTAAGAGTTGAAGCAGATACCCCCTCTGTTAGGATAGATGTCGTAGACAACTTTAGTGTATAGTTTAATTAACACACGGAGGTTGATCGACATGAAAAGTAATAATGGGAAACGATATACGGAGGAAATGAAAGAGTCCATTCTTAAGAGAATGATGCCCCCCAATAATGAATCTGTAAGTCAGATAAGTAAAGAACTCGGAATTACTGAACCCACTCTATATAAGTGGAGGAAAGAGGCTAGAATAGCTGGAAACCCCACTCCGGGTGATGGAAAAGTCTCTGAACAGTGGAGCAGTGAAGATAAATTTTTGATTGTCATGGAAACATACGCAATGAGCCAGGCAGATTTAGCAGAGTATTGTAGAAAAAAAGGACTATATAAAGAACAAATTGAAGCATGGCGTGATTCTTGTCTAAACGCAAACGGTCGGGAATCTAATCAATCAAAGCAGTTGAATCAAGAATTAAAGGAAGAGAAAAAACGTGCAAAAACGTTAGAAAAAGATTTGCGTAAAAAGGAAAAAGCATTGGCAGAAGCCGCAGCCCTATTACTTCTCAGAAAAAAGGCCCAAGCGATCTGGGGGGACCAAGAGGACGAATGATTAACCCGTCAGATCGCGCACTAGCAGTAGAACTCATCCAAGAAGCTAACCAAAATGGTGCGCGATTAGCCTTGGCGTGCAAAGAATTGAACATTAGTGTACGTACGTATGAACGGTGGATTTCAGAAGGAGGAATTAAGGAAGATGGGCGTCCGATTGCATCACGTCCAGAACCGAAAAATAAACTAACAAAGGAGGAAAAACAAGAGATATTAGAGGTTGTCAAAAAAGAGGAATTTGTGGATTTACCACCCACTCAAATTGTGCCGAAATTAGCCGATCAGAGTATTTATATTGCCTCTGAATCTAGTTTCTATCGAGTGCTTCGTAAGCAAAATATGCAAAATCATAGAGGAAGAAGTAAAAGACCTGAACGAAGACTACCAGAAAGCCATTTGGCAACAGCACCTAACCAGGTTTGGACATGGGATATTACATGGTTAAAAGGGCCGGTGAAAGGCATGTTTTACCGACTCTATTTAATTATCGATATTTTTAGTAGAAAAATAGTAGGTTGGGAGATTTGGGAAACAGAGGAGTCACAATACGCTGAGGAGTTAATGAAAAAGACGGTAATTAGCGAGAAAATTCAAGGAAGGCCACTGGTGTTACATTCCGACAATGGGAGCCCTATGAAAGCCGCAACATTCCAGGTCCTACTTGAAAAACTGGGGATCCAAAGCTCCTATTCAAGACCTAGGGTAAGTAATGATAATCCCTATTCTGAAGCGATGTTCCGGACTCTAAAATATCGACCTGAATTCCCGTACAAGGGATTTGAAACCCTTAAAGCTGCACGTGAATGGGCATTAAAATTTGTGAATTGGTATAACTGTGTACATTTGCACAGTGGAATTAATTTTGTGACGCCAGAGCAATGCCACACAGGTGCCCATACGGAGATACTAAAAAAGCGCAAAAACGTTTACGAATTAGCGAAGCAAAAGCACCCAGAGCGTTGGTCACGCTCAACTAGAGACTGGAGTGCACATAATTCGGTGGCTCTAAATCCTATGAAAGAAAAAATAGAAAAGGAAGAAACAAAATCGCCTCACTGCGGACAAGCTTGAAAATACCCTTTTCCTTCTCATCAAAGAACAGAATGAATTCTGTTCTTTGATGAGAAGGCCACCAAGCGAAGCGCGGTAGTAAAACCCCAAACGTTCTTACACTAGCAAACAAGTGAAATGCGACAACTATCTTGACAAACACCGGATATCGTAAATTAAAACTTTTATTACAACCAAAATATGACTAAAATCTGCCCTAATACAGTTAAAACTAAAAAAGGAACCACTATTAATGTATCCATTTTGCAAAGATAATTTGGGTAGAATTTATAATAAAAAGGCTCTGTTAAATAATATTGTTGATATTCAAATAAAAATCAAGGACCTTTTTATAGGTCCCTGATTTTATTCTTTTTGATTAAATGTCTTAGTTAAACTAAAATCAGCTATTACCACACTGATAGCCTTGTTCTTGTATCGTTATTATCTGTAATATAAAGGAGGTTATTAAAACTCTTTAATTTCGCAATTTGATATAAGCCTTCGAGTTTTGCCTTGTCTTTACAGTAAATTGTCACATATATAGAGTCAACAACTAAAAGTACGAGCTGACAATTGCTGTTTACAAATTCCTCATACGTTTCAATAAGTAATGAATTTTTCCCTTTCGGATAGGCTTGTAAATTTACAAAGATAAGATAATACTTATTTTCTTCTAAAAGTTCTTTAAGAAGTAAGCCATCCATCCCGTTTATCTCTTCTGGGAAAAGAGGTTCCTGTAACTTATCATCCTCCACTAAATATGACTCTTCTCCACCGCTTGCCCAAACGAATTCAGTAATTTCAAACGGTATTAATATCTCCCAAAGAAAACTTCCGTATTCATTTGGAATTTCAAAACTTATACCTCTTTTCATTTTTTATCTCCTGCCTTTATTTAATTAACTTGCCCTTTGAACAAGGGAAAAAGCAACGTTATAACTGAAAAGATGTTAATCTTAGCCTATCATAAGAGTAGCATCGGTAGAGAACAAACAACTATCAACCACCATTTTGCTTACCGTCGTAGGGTCATTACGGAATCTGATAACGTCCAGGAATTGAAACCAACTCAAATTATGATTAAGGTATTTGGTTGCCACTCCATTAAATCGGTCCATCCAGCCTTTTAAACGACTGTGATAATTATTTGCATTTTGGATATGGTAAACCCCTTTGACTCGTTCCTTCCCATCCGATTTGAAGGGGTAATGTTCCAATCCTTTGTCTTTTGCATAGGTTTTAAAAGCTCGCCACGCATCGGTACAAAGAATATTTGATTTAGATAGTTTGGAGCCGATTGCTTTCTCCAAACGGGATTTTACAATACGTCCTTGTCCTATCGCTTTGGAATATGTCAGTTTTTGACGGTCTCTGGCAATCAACACACAGACTTGTTCCTTACTGATACCACGGAATTGAGAGGCTCCGCCACGTTTACGAGTTTTACGACCATTTATGGTTCCGTTTACCTTTTTCAGAGTATAGGAAATAAGTCTCGTCCATCTCAACGATACCAGAAAAATGGTCAAAATCCATTTGCTTTAAAGCGGACAAAATCTTATGTCGCCAATAAAAAAGGGTAACATAGTGGACCTCAATCAACTCAGATGCTTTTCGTAAAGAATATCCCTCAATCATACACTGAATGAAATCCAGCCATTTATGAGGAAGGTGCGAGCCACACAAAGGGGTATTCGTAACATCTGTAAAGGTTTTCTCTCAGTCTTTGAAGCGGTAACGCTGGCGTTCCATTGTTCTCAATCCTGCTTTAACGGAATATTTCCTAAGCGGACCACATTATTCGAATAACAGTGAGTGCAGGTGTAGCCATCCTTATGTTTTTGCTCGGATACCTCTTTGAAAATAGGCTCACTTGCAGAATATGACGCAAGAGATTTCGTGAAAAACTCTTTCAAACGAAGTTGGTCTGCCGTATTGAGTTTGTGAATCTACTTAATAATGTCCGTTAACGCCATTGAAAACCACTCACTTTTGTTCTTTTAATATTTCTATTGTAGAACAAGAGTTCGTTTTATTCAAATATCAACATAATCGTTTAACAGAGCCAATAAAAAAGAAAAGAGTAAAGTAAACTTTTACTGTATTATGAGGACTAAAAATAAGAAATGAAAACAAGAACAGATAGGGTTATAGTATGGCTTGTGAAGAACAAATAAACTAATCAGAAGGGGATTGTCTGTTTTATGTAATTTGTTTACATTTTATAACTTTTTAACGGGGGCATTCCTTTAATAAGTGATACTCTTTTCTAATTGAGTTAAAGGGGAAGATGAGTTGTACAGCAATAATATTAGGATTTTAGCTTCTGAAAAGAAAGAGTAATTATCATCATATTCATTTTAGAAAAAATTCGGTGCCGAGTTTGGTGCCCATTTATAAAAATTTATTGATACTACAAAACACGCTAAATAACAGAAACCTTATTCTATAGCACTTAATGGGACTTTGGGATACTATAAATAACATACTGGATAGAACTTCAAAACCTTCCTGAGAGGCGCGTGCCGTCTCTGCTGGGTTCGATTCCCAGGCAGTCCCGCCATTCCTTACATATCAAGAATATCTGCTTGATTACTTGGAATTGTGAAGAGGATTATCCTGTCAATAAGTATGATATATTTATACAAGGAAATGAAGCCTAGAAATATTTTTCAAAATTAAGCTACTTAGTCGCATATGTTATAACTCAAGCGCCTAGTTTCGGCTGTTACGATATGTCTGTGAGGGCGCTAATAAGCAAGATAAAAGGGATATTTCAGAAAACAGAAACATCCATTCGTTAGCATATTAGAGAAACTTGTTTGTAGTAATGGGAAATAAATCTATAAAGATATAACCCTTCTGGCAGATATAGATATGAATATCACTTTTCTTACCCAACTATTTAAATGCCTTTTGTTTTCATGCCATTAATGGAGTAACTTACATGGATAGTTGCGCTTAATGAATGGGCTACTGAACAATATTTATCTACGGAAAGCTGGATCGCCCGAACGACCTTATCTTCAGGAAGGTCTCCTTCTAATACATAGTGAATGTGAATCTCTGTAAATTTTTTGGGGTGATCGTTTGCCCGCTGACCTTCCACATCCATGTAAAAATTAGTAGGGTTCAATCGCATTTTTGTCAAAATAGAGATAATATCAATTCCTGTACAGCCTGCTACTGCATCAAGGAGTATTTCTGTCGGTCTTGCCCCACTATTTGAACCCCCGTCTTCTTCTGCAGCATCCATTTTTATTTCATGACCGGATGGTGTTATACCCGAAAATGCCATTTTACCTTTCCAATCTATCCTGGTCTTCATTGTCTTGGACCTCCTAGTTTTTCTATATAAATATTAATGTATGCAGTCATTATCATTTTAGTATAATGCATCTTATAATGTTTCCAGTTAGCCGAATTTTAAACTCATTGTTCATAAAAAGAAAAAAATGACATAGTTATATAAAGTTTTAGAAAATTCGTTTGTGTTTTAATTGAAAATATCTAATGTATAAATGTCTCAAAATAAAATAAAAAACTGATCACATCCTCCGACGAATCAGTTTAAATAGTGCACAATTTTTCCCTAATGATCTTCATTAGGATTTTTTTTTTGGTTAAAAACCAACGATGCAACTTTTCAAAATTTAAGGTACATACAAGATCTTATATTTATTGGATATCCCAAAATACCGTTTCTTTTTCGGATTAAAATAACCATGAAACCCAATAATAGAGGATGAATAAGGTAAATATCAATGTAGGTGGAATAACGGTAATGGTGATTTTTACATATTGTTTCCATGTGATTCTGACTTTCCCTTTTTTAAGAATGTGCATCCACATAAGTGTTGCTAGTGTTCCCATCGGTAAAAGCAATGAACCGATATCACTTCCGATAACATTTGCCAAATACGAGATTTTAAGGGAAAGGGGATCTAGATTCATATTTGTTAAAGTGAGCGTTCCAACCATCAGAGCAGGGTGATTATTAAAAATATTAGATAAAACGGTAAGTAGCAGCCCCATCATAACACTTGCATGGAGTAAGCTTCCTGAAACAATAGGGTGCATAAAATGAATAAGCCATTCAGTCAACCCAATATTGTGTAACCCATATATAATCACATACATACCGAAAGCAAACACGAGAATATACCATGGAGTCTTTTTCAGCATATCAATAGGTGGTACTTTTAAATAAATCCATCTCCAGCTCAACAAAACTAATGATCCGAAGACAGCCATCACGGAAACAGGAATGGAAAAATAGGATGCAGCAAATAAACTCAAACGTACAGCTAAAACGAAGAGGAGAACATTTCTCATAAAACGGGTCTGTTTCTTATCATTGTCTGTTTCAATCGGGGCTTTAAGTGGGTGATAAGCTGGATTAGAAAGGCCTGATACTCTTGTTGGTACTGTTTTTGGAATATCTTTATGAAACCTGAAAAACAGTAGGACAACGAGAAAAAGCAATCCGAGCGTGGCAGGAATAAACATCATTGCTGTATGCATATATAACGTCATATTCACTATTTTTAATGCGATTAAATTTACGATATTACTTACCCCGATGGGGGCACTGGATGCAGTTGCAATAAGACCTCCTGAAAGCAAATAGGGTATTTTCTGATGATTTTTTAATCCCATATTATTTAAAAGCATAACTAAAATAGGTGTTGTAATTAAAATACTTCCATCGTTATTAAAAAAGAGTGTCATTAAAAAACATAGGAGATTTACATACCAAAATAACCGAATTCCTGACCCTCTTGCTTTCTCTGCTAACTTTTCGGCCATCCAATGAAAGAAGCCGAAGCTTTCTAATACAATTGCCATAACGATTGTTGCCATAATGGTTATGGCTGCACCACTTATGGTTTCTGTTATGGTACCGAGATCGGATATCGATACACTACCGCTAAGTATCACTAGAAGAGCACCTGCCATTGCTGGAACAGCTTCATTAATTCCTTTAGGCCTCCATAGTATTAAGATGACGGTACCGATAAAAGCTAATATGGTCATCCAAACCATAATTGAAGACATTTTATTACTCCTTTCATATAAACACCTTTAATCGGAAATCCTCCTAAGGAATTATATTAATGTATAGAATTTGTCCATCCATTACTTCTATCTCTGTAGTTATTGTGTACGTTATTTATATGTAACTATGGTAAGACAAGCGATGGGTTAATTCCTCTTTTTTTTATATTTCCGCTGGAATCTAACGGCTTATAACTTATAAATCTATGAAAAAAATGAATTAACTTTTATATGGAGAAAAAGCTGTTGTAATTTCCGTATTGATATAAGATTAATAAAAACATTTTTATAAATGATGCATGTAAAGGTTATCGATATTAATACCACTGACATGTTTTTATGACAAACTGGCTCAATTACACGTTTTTAAGTATAATTTGAATAAAGCTTTACTATATTAATTTATTTATAATTGGCGGTGTTTTTTCTTGGAAAAAACGTATTATGTTGCAACCCTGTTTTTTGGGTGCATTATAACGTTAGCAATTCTCTGTTTTGCAATTGTATGTTTTTACCTTCATTATCTATGGATTGGGATTTTCTTTCTGTTAATTTTTGCTGCAGCAATCTCCATGAATGTTGTCTTTGCTAGAAAATGGTTTCATAAAAGTAAAAACGGATAATTTTTAGCAGGTGAGTATATGAAAAAAAGGTATTTTACTGTAGGAATGGCAGGCCACATCGATCACGGAAAGACTGCATTGACAAAAGCTTTAACAAATGTTGATACAGATCGATTGAAAGAAGAAAAGGAACGGCAAATTTCGATTGAGCCTGGTTTTGCTCCTCTTTATGATGATGATAGGATTCAGATCTCCATCATTGATGTGCCAGGTCATGAACGATTTATTCGTCAGATGATTGCTGGTGTAGCAGGAATTGATTATGTTGTTCTTGTTATTGCAGCGGATGAAGGAGTTATGCCACAAACTTTTGAGCATGCAGAAATACTTTCCTTTCTTAATATTGAACATGGATGCATTGTCCTTAACAAGATAGATAAGGTTGATGAAGAAGTATTAAAAATGGCTGTTGAGGATATTCAGGCAGGCTTGAACGGTACAATGTTTGAAGGGGTACCAATTTTCCCAGTTAGCAGCGTAACAGGGGAAGGTTGTGATATGTTGAAATCTTCTATTGTAGAAACGTTGCTTTTGCAGCCTGAAAGGCATATATATGATACCTTTCGTTTTCCAATCGATCAAGTATTCACGGTAAAAGGTCAAGGAACTGTTGTGAGGGGAACTATTTATGAGGGATCTGTAAAAGAAGGAGACAAGTTAATAAGTCTTCCTAACCAACTCGATGTGAAGGTTAGACAAATTCAGGTACATCATGAACAAGTGGACACTGCGTATGCTGGACAAAGAACGGCATTAAACATAACAGGTATTCCATTACATCAAATGAAAAGAGGAGATACACTAGTTAGCTCTAATTCATACATAACATCCGATACAATTGATGTTAATTTAAGTTTAGGAAGTAACTTAAAATATACAGTTAAACAGCGTATGCCTATTAAATGCTATATTGGCACTACTGAGGTAATGGGGAAAATTGTTTTCTTTGATCGTAATGAAGTTACGATGGAAAAAGAAGATATATTATGTCAATTAAGATTAGATTCTCCTATTGTGGCAAAGCGAGGGGATCGCTTTATTATTAGAAGACCATCTCCGTTCGAAACAATAGGCGGCGGATGGATTATTGATCCGAATGGGAAAAGGTATAAATTTGGCCGGGATACGATTACTCTTTTACAAAAGAAAAAGTCCGGTAGCTTTTCGGACAGATTATTCTCTTTTCTAGAGGAAGCAAAAGCGCTGGAAAAAAAGCTCATTTTATCTAATTTGTCTATTTCTCAGGAGGAGCTTGAAAAAGAAATTCAGCATCAGGAATGGATCGTCTATAATGATTTCGTAACACATAGAAAAATATTAAACGAAATGGTCAATGAAATGGAACTTAACATAATTGATTTTCATCATCTGAATCCATTACAAACAGGATTAAGAAAAGCGGAATTATTTCAAAGTATACAAAGGCAATATCCCGAACACTTAATAGAGTACTGCTTAAAGAAGGGTCTCGAACAAGGCAAATGGGAACAAGAGGGACCTTACGTATTCAAAAAGGATTTTCATCCGCATCTCCCTGATAAATGGATAAAACCGATGTCATCTTTAGTGGCCTCGCTTAAAAATGATAATTGGAAAGTAGATAACTTTATAACATATATAGAGAAATCAGGCATTGAGAGTAATAAGGCGCAAGAAGTTATTAAATTTTTAATGGACGAAGGAAGTATTGTTCCATTGACCCCAGCCCTTTACTGGCAAAAGGATGTCTTTCAATATTATGTAAATGAACTCAAGACCAAAACAAATGCTATTTTTGACATGCAAGAAGCAAAAGCGATTCTTGGTTTTTCAAGAAAATATTTGGTTCCGTTTTTAGAAGCGATGGATAGAGAGAAATTAACGTGCAGAAAAGATGGCGGGAGAATGTGGACAAAACATTAATAGGATAGTATTAAAGAATGCCCATAGCGTTTCGAAAACGCTGCGGGCATTCTTTCTAAAAGCTTTTTTCTGCTCGAAATACACGAAAACCAATTAAATGTCCATAGACATTTGTTAGCTGATTATGTGCAAGTAAAATAGCGACTAAATCAGGTGTAACATTGGGAGACATTTCAAATTCCGGATCGAGTAATGGTTGTGGTTGCTGCAAATGATTTAGGATGGATGTGCCCAGCAGTATCTTAATCGGAAAGAATCCTGATGCAGCCATTTGTTGCAACCATTCATTTTCTGTTAGAATATTGTCCATCCCATATACGGTACAAATTTGATCTTTTTCTTCATTACTAAGAGGTCCTTCAGCTGTCATATCTAAATCTATTAGAATTCCATTTGGTTTTAAAACACGGTAGTATTCGTTTAGTGTTTTACTAATATTAGTAAAGGCAGTTACGGACTCTGCAATTACTATATCAAAGGACTGATCGGGAAAAGGCAATTTCTCAATACTTCCTTGGAATACTGGAATAGACAAATTTTCTCTGGAAAAACGCTGCTTTGCTTTTTCTACCATTATCGGATGATGGTCAATTGCGGTAACTTGACATTTATATTCCTTGGCAAGATATGCTGAAGTCTGGCCAGTTCCACATCCGGCATCTAATACCGCTGTATTTGGTGAAATTCCCTCTTTTTGCAAAATTTGCTTTGTCAGATGCAGTCCGCCTGGATGTGCCCCGCCTATACCATAAGATGCTAGTGCATCCTGATAAGTAGATTTCAAGTTTTTCACCCCTAAAATCAAATCATATTAAGGCTGATTTTGCCTTCGATTGTTGTTTTTCACATAATGGTTTAAACTGTAATTTATTTGAATATGAAGTAACTTTTCGTCCTATTTAAAAACTTGTTTAATAAGGAGAACAAGTAAATCAATATTTACGAAAAGAGCATCTAGTTTAACCATCATATGAACTAGGAGTGAATGTGTGACAAACTATAGGTATATACCTAGTTTCAAAATGTGAGTGTGGGAAAATCAAGCTTATAACTTTGTCCGTAAATCCCAAAGTTCAGGAAAAAAACGATGGTCCAAAACTTTTTTTAAGTAACTGACCCCCGCTGAACCACCTGTACCCGGTTTGTGACCGATAATCCTTTCTACTGTTTTCATATGACGAAATCGCCATTGCTGAAGCCAATCTTCAATATCTACTAGTTTTTCTGCTAATTGATATAAATCCCAATATTGATCGACATTTCTGTATACTTCTAACCATGCTGCTTCAACGGTATGATTGGCTACATAAGGAGAAGAGTAGTCCCGTTCTAATAGCTGTTCTTCAATAAAAAAGCCTTCATTGTTTAATGCCTGAATTGCTACATCATATATACTTGGCGAATGTAACGCCTTTGTTAACTTATCATGCAGAAGTGCATCTTTTTTATAGATTGCCAGTATATGTTTTGACTTATAGCCCAATGCAAATTCAATCATTCGATATTGATAGGATTGAAACCCGGATGCCTGCCCTAACTGGTCACGAAATTCCATATATTCTGAAGGTGTTAAAGTTGATAAAACATCCCATGCCTGAATAATTTGTGTTTGAATTTTGGATACACGTGCTAGCATTTTAAACGCGGTTGCCAACTCACCATCTTGTATGGATTGTATGGCAGCTGTAAGTTCGTGAAGAATTAATTTCATCCAAAGTTCACTGACTTGGTGAATTATAATGAACAGCATTTCATCATGATGATTGGATAACCGCTTTTGACTTGCAAGCAGCTGATCTAGCTCTAAATATTCTCCATACGTCATTTTATTAGTAAAATCCGTATAGATTCCTTCCTGCGTCTTTTTATCTGTCATAATCCCACCTCCATACAATTACGTTAATGCAACAGGCTTCACGATGGCACGAACAGGACTGCCATCTGCTTCCTCTATCAATAATGGTAAAGCAATTAAATGGTAATCTCCTGGAGATACATGTGCTAAAACAACATTTTCTAAAATATGAACCCCGTTATCAAAAAGTGCATGATGGCTTTCTAAATCTTTGCTGTCCAAAGGATCAACAGAAGGGATATCTACACCTATAAGTTTTATTCCTTTTTGTTTTAAATAGGGTCCAAGATTAGGATGTAAAAAAGGAATACTATTTGGAAAAATGGTAGGATTGGAAATTGATTTTGTTTTAAACAGTAATCTGCTTATCCCTGATAAATCAAACTCTTCAAGCTCATTTGCTCCAATAGTCTCTAAATGGGATACATCAATAACTCTAGCATTTCCCACATATATAGAAACATCCAATTCTTTTACTTTTCGTCCGTTAGAATCGAAATGATAGGGTGCATCAATGTGTGTACCGGTATGAACACTCATTGTGAGCTTCCCGATGTTGACGGACCCGCTTTGTTCTTTTGTAACAGTAACCTCAAAGGAAAATGGAGTATCTCCTGGCCAAACTGCAATGTCATTGGTTAATGGCTGTGAAATATCAATCCAAGTCATACGTTTTTAATCCTCCTTATGCAATAACTTCTCTAGTATTTTTAAAATTCTTGTATTTCTTTTCAACCATAATTTCTTTTAAGATAGAAATTGCATGGTAAACATCCTGATAGGAATTGTAAAAAGCAATTGGTGCAAGTCTAATGCCATTTGGCGCTCTAAAATCCGGAATCACCCCGTTTGCTTTTAATGCTTTGCAAATGCTGGCAGCCTCTTGGTGTTCTAGATATACATGCCCACCTCGCTTTATTTCTTCGAGCGGATTCGCTAGTATAAATCCATATTCATTTAATTCATTCTTCACAAGTTCAATCATATAATTTGTAAGTTTAATTGATTTCTCTCTAAGTTTTTGAATGCCTACTTCGGCAAACATTTCAAGTGATCCTATTAAAGGAGCCATACTTAATAGATGTGGTGTTCCAATTTGATAGGCACCAGCATGATGTGCAGGTGTTAAAACATGCTCCATATCAAATTGCACGTTCTTGTTCGAGCTAAACCATCCTGCAAGACCAGGCACATTTCCAAAATGATGTTCGTGTACAAATAATCCGCCAACACTTCCTGGACCGGCATTTAAATATTTGTAATTGCACCAGAAAGCAAAATCAACATTCCATTCATGCAGTGCATGGGAAATGGCTCCAATGGAATGGCATAAGTCAAATCCTATACGTATATTTCGGTCATGTGCTGCTTTAGTCAAGCGTTTCATATCTAGTATTTGGCCGCTTCGGTAAAGAACACTAGGCAGTACAATGAGGGCAATATCATCGGTCATCCCTGAGATAATTTCACCTTCATTAAGTGTTTTGCCATCCTGACTCTTTACCCTTATTAAATGAGTATCTGGATCATATCCTTTTTGCTTTATCTGGCTTTGTAAAGCATAAATATCAGATGGGAAATTTAATTCATCTGCCAATATTTTTGTCTTTTTCCCTTTAGGCTTATAAAAAGTTGCCACAAGCTGATGAAGGTTTACCGTCGTGGAACCGGTTACAATAATTTCTTCTGGAAAAGCACCAACAAGCGGAGCCGTTAAATTTCCGAGTTTTTCTGATAAATAAAACCAAGGATATTTTCCTTTTGTCCATCCATCTATCCCGAACCGCTTCCAAGAATCCAATATTTTCAGTAATGAGCTTTCCGCCCGCTTAGAGAGGAGACCTAATGAATTCCCATCAAGGTAAATTGTTTCTTCAGGAAGATAGAATTCCTTCCTATATATTGCTAACTCATCTTGTGCATCTAAATCCTTTGCATACGCCTGTGAGTATTTATTCATTTACTGATTTCCTCCTATTCTAGTTGTTCATTTGTTAAAACTGTGAATAATCTCGCCCTTTCTTTTACTATACAATAAGACTGCCGATACTGAAAATCATTTATATTTTAAATATTAAAATAATATTGACAAGTTTTATCTTTTAAACTTACTATAATTTAGAAAGTATGAAAAATTTTGAAAGGGAAGTGAGGAATATGGAAAAAAATAAGCTGAAACAAAAGCAAGGACGTAAACATATCGATTATGAATCGATTGCCTCTTCAAGTAAATTTAAAAAACTAATTTCAACAAAGAAAAAATTTATCGTCTCTGGCACTATTTTCTTCTTAGTCTTCTATTTCGCGCTACCAGTTCTTACCTCCTACACGACTGTTCTTAACAAAAAAGCATTTGGTGATATCTCCTGGGCATGGGTATTTGCCTTTTTACAATTTATTATGACTTGGGTGTTATGCACTATTTACGTGAAAAAAGCTGCATCCTTTGACAAGCTTGCCGATGAAGTTATCTCCGAAAATATTAATAAAGGAGAAGTTGGAGCATGAGTGGAACTGTCATTACTTTATTTCTTATTATAGTTGCCCTTACATTAGTCATTACTTATTATGCAGCGAAGAAAACAAAAACCGCCAATGAATTTTATACCGCTGGAGGGGGACTTAACGGTTGGCAAAATGGATTTGCCATTGCAGGTGATTATTTATCTGCAGCATCCTTTTTAGGGATCGCCGGGATGATTGCTTTAAACGGCTTTGATGGATTCTTTTACAGTATTGGATTTTTAATTGCGTATCTTGTGGTATTATTTATCGTTGCAGAACCTTTAAGAAATCTTGGTAAATATACACTTGCCGATATGATTAATTCAAGATTTGATGCAAAAAAAGTTCGGGCAGTTGCTGCTTTAAGCACTATAACGATCGTTATCTTTTACATGATTGCTCAGTTGGTGGGTGCCGGTGCTCTTATTCAGCTATTATTTGGATTAGATTATTGGGTTGCCGTCTTAATTGTGGGTGTTATGATGACCATCTATGTATTATTTGGCGGGATGACAGCTACAAGCTGGGTGCAAATAGTAAAGGCTATATTACTTATGATTGGTACGATTGTCATATCCTTTCTTGTTCTGTATAAATTTAACTTTAATATCGCAAATATGTTTCATCAAATGAAAACCATTACTCCGCTAGGTTCAGATTATTTAAATCCTGGCGTCAAATACAAAATGCCATTGGATACGCTCTCATTAATGTTGGCACTAGTATTGGGAACCGCAGGGCTTCCACATATATTAATGCGCTTCTTTACAGTAAAGAATGCAAAAATAGCGAGAAGCTCTGTTATTACCGCAACATGGGTCATTGGGATTTTTTATGTTTTAACTATTTTCTTAGGATTCGGTGCGGCTGCATTTGTTGGGTTTGATAAAATTAAAGAAGCGAATGCAGCAGGGAATATGGCTGCACCACTACTGGCTGGTGCACTTGGCGGGGACTTCTTAATGTCTTTCGTTTCAGCAGTAGCCTTTGCAACCATTCTTGCCGTTGTAGCAGGACTTGTATTATCCGGTGCGTCTGCATTTGCTCATGATATTTATGCACAGATAATCAAAAAAGGCGAGGTAACAGAAAAGCAACAAATGAAAGCAGCGAGATATGCTTCAGTTGGAGTTGCCGTTCTTTCGATTCTTTTAGCATTGTTTGCACAAAAAATGAATGTTGCCTTTCTTGTTTCACTTGCTTTCTGTGTAGCAGCAAGTGCCAACTTGCCTGTAATTATCTTTACGATTTATTGGAAGAAATTTAATACAGCTGGTGCGATTACCGGAATGCTTTCAGGGTTATTATCATCACTAATTCTAGTTATCATTAGTCCTAATGTATTCTCCCCTGTAGAAGGTGCAGCAATTTTTACAGGAGAACCGCTTATTACATTAACAAATCCGGCCATCATTTCCGTGCCTCTTGGGTTTATCGGAGCGTACATCGGTTCGGTAATTTCGAACAAACAGGATGTAAAACGGTTTGCAGAAGTATCGGTTAAAGCGAATACAGGTTACCGTGAAAATGAGATGTAGGAATGAAAGAAGTAATGCTAATTGGGCATTACTTTTTTCATTGTAAAAAATAAAATGGAAGACTTCCAAACCAAATATATGAGTGGAAATATTGTTTATCTTATATTTAGTATTTTTCGAACTATTTTCCTATATAGTATAGACGTAGATTAAATAATTTTGTACAATGTTTTCAGAATATTATTTGTTATGGGAATTATCCCAAATGAATGATATTTAAAAGAGGTATTTCCTCAGACGAATCATCCATAAAAATAAACTTAAAAGTGGGGGCAGAAGATGAAAAATAAAAAGTTTGTAGGAATCATGATGTCATTATTGCTTTCAACAGGTGTAATTGCCGGTTGCGGATCTGCATCAACTGGAGGTTCGGGTAAAGACAGCAAGACAATAGTAATTGGCGAGAACCTAGAATTATCTGGTGGTGTTGCTTCGTATGGTTCATCGGCGGATAAAGGTATTGCGCTTGCACTGGAGGAAATTAATAAAAAAGGAATCGATGGCAAGAAACTTAAAATAGTAAAAGTCGATAATAAATCGGATCAACAGGAAGCTACAAGTGCAGCACTTAAATTGATAACTCAAAATAAAGTGTCCGCTATTATTGGAGCCGCAACAAGCGGTGACACATTAGCACAAGTTCAAATTGTAGATAAAAAGAAAGTTCCCCTTATTACAACATCTGGTACAGCATCAAATATTACTTATGATAAGGGAAAATTAAACGAATTTGTATTTAGAACCTGTTTCATTGATCCATTTCAAGGGGTTGTATCCGCTAATTTCGCTAGCAACAATTTAAATGCTAAAAATGCAGCGATCTTTATTGACAGCTCAAGTGATTATGCTAAAGGCCTTGCAAGCAACTTCAAGGATACTTTCACGAAAAATGGCGGCAAGATTGCAAAGGAAGAAGCATATTTAGCTAAAGACACTGATTTCAGAGCACAGCTGACAAACATTAAAGCCAAAAATCCGGACGTAATATTTGTACCAGGTTATTATGAAGAAGTTGGGCTCATAGTGAAACAAGCCCGTGATTTAGGTATTAATGTCCCTATTATGGGTGGTGACGGATGGGATTCTCCTAAATTAGTGGAACTTGCAGGTGCGAAGGCACTTAATAACACCTTCATCACCAATCACTATTCTTCAGGGAATACAGAAGATCAAAAGGTTCAAGATTTTGTAAAAGCATTTAAAGATAAATATGGCCAAGAACCGGACGGATTTAATGCACTTGGATACGATTCCCTTTATTTGATTGCAGATGCTATTAAACGTGCAGGTAGCGGAGATCCAGTTAAAATTAAAAAAGCCCTTGAGGAAACAAAAGATCTCCAGCTAGTAACAGGTACATTTACATTTGACGATAAACATAACCCGGTTAAATCAGCTGTTATCTTAGAGTATGTTGACGGAAAACAACAATTTAAAGCAAAAGTAAATCCTTAAGAAAATACCACTTAGAGGGGGGACTTGTCCCCCTATTAAAGTTTTTAAAGACTGGAAAAAGTTATACAAGGAGAGTGCGAAAATGGAATTCATACAACAATTAGTTAATGGTATATCTCTCGGTAGTATATATGCACTGATCGCGCTCGGTTATACGATGGTGTATGGAATTGTTAAATTGATTAATTTTGCCCATGGCGATGTTTTTATGGTAGGTTCATTTATTGGATTTTATTCTATTACCTATTTACATTTAGGATTTTTCCCGGCATTGCTTTTATCCATGCTTGTATGTGCAATATTTGGAATGTTAATAGAACGTATTGCCTACAAACCATTACGTAATGCTACTAGGATTGCTGCTCTAATAACTGCAATTGGTGTTTCTTTATTTATCGAATATGGAATGGTATATATTCGCGGAGCACAGCCTGATGCTTATCCAAGGAATGTTCTACCCAATAAAACATTTGACATTTTTGGGGTAAGTATAAGCAGTCAATCTAT
The DNA here is from genome assembly GCF_038008735.1 of Margalitia sp. FSL K6-0131. NCBI lineage: Bacteria > Bacillati > Bacillota > Bacilli > Caryophanales > Bacillaceae > Heyndrickxia > Margalitia sp. FSL K6-0131. The sequence continues at coordinate 3,213,863 of NZ_JBBOZS010000001.1, read as the reverse complement.
ATTAATTCTTGTAACATCTATCGCACTTATGATTATTCTTCAAGTTATTGTTCATAAAACAAAAACAGGTAAAGCAATGCGTGCCGTCTCCCACGATGCTGAAGCAGCGAAATTAATGGGGATTAATGTTGATAGAACGATATCTGCAACATTTGCTATCGGTTCTGCTCTAGCAGGGGCAGCAGGTGTTATTTTCGGTATTTATTACATTAAAATTGAGCCGTTAATGGGAATGATTCCGGGAATTAAAGCATTTGTGGCAGCGGTTCTTGGAGGTATTGGCATCATTCCGGGAGCGATGGTTGGCGGTATATTGCTCGGAGTGATTGAAGCGATTGTCAGTGCATTTGGATTTTCGTTATGGCGAGACGGGGTTGCATTCGTCGTCCTAATTCTCATATTAATTTTCCGTCCATCAGGTATATTTGGTAAAAATATGAAGGAAAAAGTATAGAAAGGTGACGAGGATATGCAGAAAATAAAACAACTTAAAAGTTTTTATATTAATATAATAGCCGCTATAATCGTCTTTGCAATCGTTCAGTTTTTAATTTCCGGACAGCTACTAAATGATTTTTATATAAATACTCTATTAGTAATTGTCATTAATATTATTTTAGCTGTCAGCTTGCATTTAATAATTGGTATAACGGGTCAGTTTTCTATTGGACATGCTGGATTCCTTTCAATCGGAGCATACTCTGCAGCTATTATTACGATGAAATTGCAATTACCTTTTGCACTTTCTTTATTGGTTGGCGGTATTGCAGCTGCCATAGCGGGACTGATTATTGGTATCCCAAGCTTACGTTTAAAAGGAGACTATTTAGCCATTGCCACCCTTGGTTTTGGGGAGATTGTTCGTATTACTTTGCTGAATATTGATTATGTCGGCGGTGCAAGTGGTATGATGGTAGATAATTTAACAACCTGGCCATGGGCATTTTGGTGTATGGTTATAACGATTTTGGTCATAGTTAATTTTACTAACTCTACCCATGGCAGAGCATGTATATCAATCCGCGAAAATGAGATAGCAGCTGATGCAATGGGGATTAATACAACTTATTATAAAGTAATGGCATTTGTTATCGGTGCGTTTTTTGCTGGAGTTGCAGGCGGTTTATATTCCCATAACTTTTATATTATTATGCCAGGGTCTTTTGGATTCATGAAGTCCTTTGATATTTTAATTTTTGTTGTTTTAGGTGGTTTAGGAAGTTTATCAGGATCCGTAATTGCAGCAATTTTATTAAGTATTGTTTCTACATTCCTTCAGGATTACCCAGAAACTCGAATGGTTATTTACTCTCTTGTACTGATTTTAATGATGATTTTCCGCCCGCAGGGATTATTAGGTACAAAAGAGATTACCTCCTTTTTCAAAAAAGGAAAGTCATCAGATGGGGGGAAACATGATGGAAAACAAACTGTTGCTTAAAGTTGAAAATGCAGGGATACAATTTGGCGGTTTAAAAGCTGTATCAAACACAAATGTAGAGATTAAAAAAGGGGAATTAATCGGCCTCATTGGACCAAATGGAGCAGGTAAAACAACTTTTTTTAATCTTCTTACAGGTGTATATGCTCCAACAGAAGGAAATATATTACTTGAAGGTAAGAGATTAAACGGACTTCCTCCCTATAAAATTACACGAAAAGGTATCAGTCGTACTTTTCAAAATATACGTTTATTTAATGAATTATCAGTGCTTGACAATGTGAAGGTTGCCTATCATACAAACTCAAAACACAGTATATTAAGTTCGATTTTTCGACTCCCTCCTCATTTTACAGGTGAAAGAGAAATGGAAGAAAAGGCAATAGACTTCTTGAAAATATTTAATCTTGATGGCTTTTTATATGAAAAGGCAAAGAACTTGCCATATGGGCAGCAAAGAAGATTAGAAATTGCACGTGCCCTTGCTACTCAGCCTAAGCTTTTATTACTGGATGAGCCCGCTGCTGGTATGAATCCAAATGAAACAGAAGAGCTTATGAATTTAATCAGCTTCATACGTGAGAAATTCGATTTAACTGTATTATTAATAGAACATGATATGCAATTGGTTATGGGAGTTTGTGAGAGAATTTATGTACTTGATCATGGACAGCTTATTGCTGAGGGATCTCCTTCTGAAATCAGAAACAATCCAAAAGTTATTGAAGCATATCTGGGCGAGGAGGTCTCATAATGCTAAAAGTTGAAAACATAGATGTTTATTATGGGAATATACAAGCTTTAAAAGGAGTGTCACTAGAAATTAATCAAGGGGAAATCGTGACATTAATTGGAGCAAACGGCGCAGGGAAAAGTACTCTATTGAAAACCATCTCCGGTTTATTAAAGCCAAAAAATGGTGAAATACTATTTGAACGTAAATCAATAAAGGGTAAGGCGGCTCAAACGATTGTGAAGCAAGGTATTTCTCATGTACCTGAAGGCAGACGAATTTTTGCCAATATGACAGTAACGGAAAATTTGGAACTTGGGGCTTTTTTAAGAAAAGATAAAGCAGGTATACGTCAAGATCTCGAAAGGGTATACCAATTATTCCCAAGACTTTATGAACGTAAAAAACAGTCTGCAGGTACTTTATCCGGCGGTGAGCAGCAAATGCTTGCGATGGGCAGGGCTCTAATGGCAAAACCACGCCTCCTCTTATTGGATGAACCATCCATGGGATTAGCACCATTATTGGTGAAAACCATTTTTCGAATCATTGAGGAGATTAGCCAAACGGGTACAACCATTTTGCTAGTGGAGCAAAATGCTAATATGGCTTTATCAATCGCTGACCGAGCTTATGTTATCGAAACAGGGCGAGTCGTCCTTTCCGGTACACCGGACGAATTAAATACAAGTGACCAGGTTAAAAGTGCTTATCTAGGTGGACATTAGTATATATGGAATGGAAAGAATTTATTCCAAATTGGCAGAAATGTCAATTTGGATTTTTTTTTTTTTAAAATAATTAGTAAATACTGGAGGTTTTTGCAATTTTATGTCGAATGTAAACTGAAAAATAGGATTATTTTGATAGGGGAAATGGAGGAGGAATGTAAATATGAAGAGGGTTGTTGTAACAGGATTAGGGGCAGTTACACCTTTAGGGAATAATCTAGAAGAAATATGGGACTCAGCAGTAAATGGCAGATCTGGGATTGGTTATTTAACTAGATTCGATGCAACTAATTTTTCTGCAAAAACCGCAGCAGAGGTCAAAGATTTCGATTTATCCAATTATATGAAGGTAAATGAAAGGCATCGAATGGATCGCTTTACACAGTATGCCGTTGCCTCTGCCATTATGGCTGTAAAGAATGCAAATGTGACCATTAGTAAGGATGTCTTACCTGAAAATATAGGAGTATGTTTTGGTACCGCGATAGGAGGTATCGAAAGTTTTGAGGAAAGCTATCAGAACTTAATTACTGGTGGGTATCAAAACTTATACCCTTTTTCTACTACGATGGTGATTAGTAATATGGCTTCTAGTCAAGTTGCAATCACCCTTGGTGCAAAAGGATATAATAATTGCGTGGTTCTTTCATGTGCTTCAAGTTCGAATGCTATAGGCGACGGATATAGGGCCATTCAAAGGGGAGATGCAGAAATGATGATAGTCGGCGGAGCTGAGGCATCCATTACACCGCTTGGTGTTGGAGCATTCTGTGCAATGGGTGCAATATCTACCAATCCAGACCCTGAATCTGCTTGCCGACCTTTTGACGCGAATAGAGATGGCCTTGTGATGGGGGAGGGGGCAGGAGCACTACTCTTAGAAACCCTTGATTCAGCAATAAAGAGGAATGCTGATATTTACGGAGAAATAATTGGATATGCAACAAATAGCGATGCATACCATATAACAAGCCCAGCTCCAGGTGGAGAAGGGAGCATAAAGGTAATGGAATTGGCATTAAAAGACGCAAGTTTACGAAAAGAAGAAATTGATTATATTAATGCACATGGAACAAGTACTAAAAATAATGATAAAATGGAAACTGCCGCTATAAAAAAATTATTTGGCGAAAATGCTTATCATATTCCAATAAGTTCTACAAAATCAATGACTGGACATATGATGGGGGCTGCTGGGGCTATAGAAGCAATATTCTCCTTAATGACGATTCGTAATGGAGTTATTCCGCCAACCATTCACTTGGAAAATCAAGATCCAGAATGCGATTTAGATTATGTTCCTAATATTGCCAGGAAGAAGGATGTAAAAACGGTTCTCAGCAATGCTCTTGGCTTTGGCGGTCATAATTCTGCCCTAATTTTTAGAGCGGTATAAGATTTATTATAAGAAATTGAAACTTTTTATTCATGACATTCGTAATAAAAAATGCAAGATGTACAACATTTCTATTAAAACGTTTACCAATTCTTTCATTAAAGGTGTTTTTGTTGGAAATTGTCTATGAATAAAGTAAAATATAAATAGTATAATGTCGAAATAAATTACATAAAGGAGTGATTTTTTTGGCTATTTCTTTAGCGAAAGGTCAAAAAATAGATTTAACAAAAGGAAACACAGGTCTTAGTTCATTATTAATTGGCCTTGGCTGGGATCCCGTGAAGAAAAAAGGATTTTTTGGCACGAAAACACCAAATATTGATTGTGATGCTTCTGTTATAATGTTAAATGAGGCAGGAAAACTAGAAAGCAAACATGATGTTATCTATTTCGGTAACTTAAAAAGTCAATGTGGAAGTGTTCGCCATACTGGTGATAATCTTACGGGTGATGGCGATGGGGACGACGAACAAATTTTAATAGATTTACATAAAATTCCTTCAAGAATTCATTCGCTTCAATTTGTTGTTAATATTTATCAGCCTGTTCAAAGACGACAAGACTTTGGAATGATTGAAAATGCATTTATTCGAATTGTGGATAATAAAACGAATTCTGAGCTTGCTCATTTTAATTTAACGGAAAATTACAGTGGTTTTACAGCACTAATTCCAGGAGAAATATATCGCCATAATGGAGAATGGAAATTTAATGCGATTGGACAAGGTACAAGAGATACTTCAATTGGGGAGATCGCTAATAAACTTGTTTAAATTCATATGAAACTCTAGTTAAATTTTGAAAGGATGTTATGGAAATGGCAATCAGCTTAGCAAAAGGCCAAAAGGTAGATTTAACAAAGACTAACCCAGGACTGCAAAACATAGTTGTAGGTTTAGGTTGGGATGTAAATAAATATGATGGCGGCAATGATTTTGATTTAGATTCCTCCGTATTTTTATTAAATTCCGAAGGTAAATGTACCTCAGAAGCAGACTTTATATTTTTCAATAATTTAAAAGGCGGAAACGGATCTGTAGTTCACAATGGCGATAATCGTACAGGAGCTGGAGAAGGAGACGATGAAACCATTTCTGTCAATCTGTCTCAAGTTCCAAGCAGTATTCAAAAAATCGCATTTACGATTACCATTCATGAAGCGGAAGCACGCAACCAAAACTTTGGACAAGTTTCGAATTCGTTTGTAAGAATTGTAAATGAAGCTAATGGGGAAGAATTAATTCGCTACGATTTAGGGGAGGATTTTTCCATTGAAACAGCTGTTGTAGTAGGGGAATTATATCGCCATAATGGCGAGTGGAAATTTAATGCAATAGGCAGCGGCTATCAAGGTGGTTTGGCAGCGCTTGTCACTGATTTTGGCTTAGATGTTCAATAAATCTACTATATAATATTGAGGTGAGAGCATGGGAATCGTACTTTCCAAAGGACAAAGAATTGATTTAACGAAAACGAATCCAGGACTTACGAAAGCGATCATTGGACTAGGCTGGGATACAAATAAATACAATGGAGGTCATGATTTTGACCTTGATGCTTCAGCATTTCTAGCTGATGCAAATGGAAAAGTTATTAATGATCTTGATTTTGTCTTCTATAATAATCTGAAAAGTCCAGACGGCGGTGTAGAGCATACAGGTGATAACCGAACTGGTGAAGGGGATGGAGATGATGAACAAATTATCATCAATTTTCCTAAGCTATCTCAACATATTGAACGTATTGGTATAACGGTTACCATCCATGAAGCGGAAGCACGCAACCAAAATTTCGGACAAGTTACCAATGCATTTGTAAGGGTTGTAAATCCTGAAAACAATCAAGAAATTCTCCGATTTGATTTGGGAGAAGATTTCTCCGTTGAAACCGCTGTAGTCGTTTGTGAGCTTTATAAACATCAAGGGGAATGGAAGTTCAATGCCATTGGCAGCGGGTTCTCAGGAGGATTGGCTGCATTATGCAGAAACTATGGTTTAACAGTATAAAAACAGCAGTTTAAATAAGGGAAGTATTTCGGAGGAGCAGTAGAAATAAATGGCACAATTTTTTCATGACTTATTTCACAATTATGGAGAGTTCTTTTCATTACATGCAATAACGTCTGAACTCTCTAATCCCGCAAGTTGGGGAGTTATTTTCAGTTTAATTATTTTAGAAGGATTGTTATCGGCAGATAATGCATTAGTGCTTGCTGTAATGGTAAAACATTTGCCTAAGAAACAGCAAAAGAAAGCATTATTTTATGGTATCTTAGGTGCATATCTTTTCCGATTTATTTCCATCGGACTAGGTGTATTTCTTATTAAATTCACTTGGATTAAGGTTATTGGTGGTTTATACCTTTTATGGTTATCATTAAAAAACCTAATCAAAAAGGAAGAGGAAGAAGACGACGTCAAAAACAAAGGCTATGGTTTTTGGAAGACTGTCCTTTTAGTAGAATTAATGGATATTACCTTCAGTATCGATAGTGTTATTGCTGCTTTTGGTTTATCTAATAAAGTATGGGTGTTATTCCTTGGTGGAATTTTAGGAGTACTAATGATGCGTGGTGTCGCACAATTATTCCTTAAATTAATTGAGAAATTTCCGGAATTTGAAACTACAGCTTTTGTATTAATCGCTATTATTGGTATCAAAATGGTTGCTGCAGCATTTGGTTTTGATGTCAGTGAAATCATTTTCTTTAGCATTTTAGTTGTCATTTTCCTTGCCACATTTGTTGTGCATTTTCTTAAGAAAAAACCAACAAAAGGGGAAAACAAATAATTGTTTTCATAGATACTAGAAAAAGACGACCTTGAATGACTTGAAAAGGGATAAAAGAAAATTTATCCCTTATTTAAATATTATGAAAGAATAAGTTTTGGATAATATAAATATTCCACAGGATGAGTCTTGTCTAGCTTTAGCGCCAATCGGCTAACGGATTTCTTCGTCTTTTCCCTACCATAAGTCAACATCAGCTCTTGAACTACATCTCTGAGTATCCGTTGGTCTCGCCTGCGACTACAAAATTAGTACTCCGATTAGCAATGTGTTACCGCTTTTATTATTACCAGTCAGGATATTACTAGAATAGGAGAGTTTTTTATGAGACATTTTCAATATCTTTCCGATGATCAATGTAAGTCAATTTTTCACGTCTCTCCTGAAAGTTGGAACAAGGATTCACCAAAGGAAATATTGGCTAATGCTCTTGGTGGAACTCTATATATGCCTGGAACAAGAACACAAATTTCTAATGATATCCTAACTGGTAAATTTTTAAATGGCCAATATGCGGGACTTACTTCCATGGTTATTTGTTTAGAAGATTCTATAAGCGACGATGAGGTTGAATCTGCAGAAATCAATAGTATTGTTCAACTACAAACGCTTTACACAGCCGTCCGCAGTATGCAATTTTCTCAAAGTAATCTTCCGCTTATTTTTATACGAGTTAGGAATCCGTTTCAAATTAAAAAGCTTGTGGGAGATCTTGGTGCTGCTTCGACTATTTTAAGTGGATTTGTATTGCCAAAGTTTAATGTTGATAATGGCAAGGAGTTTCTTGACCAAATTGTAATGGTTAATAATACATATGGCTTATCCCTTTATGCATTACCAATATTGGAAACAAAAAAGGTAATTTATAGAGAATCAAGAATGGAAACATTGTTATCCATAAAGAAAATACTAGACCTTTATGATGAAATTATTCTAAATATTAGGATTGGGGCAACCGATTTTTCAGGCCTTTTTGGAATTAGGAGAGATTGTAATACTGTAATTTATGATATTGCAGTTATTCGAGATTGTATTGCAGATATTATGAATTTTTTTGGAAGAGTGGATCAAGAGTATGTTGTTTCAGGCCCTGTTTGGGAGTATTTTCAATCATCTGGTCCCAACATGAAACATAATAATACCAATGACAGAAATCGATTAGAATTCTCTTTTCCTATCGATAATGAATACCATGAAGCATTTATTCAGGAAATTCTTCTTGATAAAAGCAATGGAATGGTCGGAAAAACAATTATCCACCCCTCTCATATTAAACTAGTTAATGCTTTAAATGCTGTTACACATGAAGAGTACATGGATTCCCTTTCCATTATGCATCATTTTCATTCTCAGAATGGGGTTATTGCAAGCGTCTTTCATAACAAAATGAATGAAGTAAAGCCACATTATCATTGGGCGAGAAAAATATTGTTGAAATCTAAAGTTTACGGGGTGCTACATGAGCAGCAAAGTTTTATCCAACTCCTCCAGTTTAATGAACGAGTACACTTATAAAATACTAAATAATTTATCCTTAAAAGTTAAAATAACGAGGAATGATTTTCAGATTTCTCCTACGGCCTTATTCCAAATGGCAGCCAGAATTAATAAGAAAAGATCTTTTTTATTTGTCAGCAAAGTACTTGGAAAGCATCTTCCCGTAAATCCGATTACTTCAATACTTGCTAGTTCTTTGTTAGCCAGTAAGTATATGAAGGAAATATTACATATAGAAGACGAACAATTTACGTTGAAGCGAAATGGCTTTTTGGAATCTATTACTCAATTTGGTTCAAATATTGAGATAAAACCATATAAATTGCCACAAAGTACGATATTTATTGGATTTGCAGAAACTGCTACTGCATTAGGACATGGTGTATTTGACAACTTTCAAAATGCTTTTTTCTTTCATACTACAAGGGAAAAGATAGAGAATAAGGAATCAATAATTCATTTTGAAGAGGAGCATTCACATGCAACCTCTCACTATTGCTATATTGAACGTAATCAAATAGAAAATCAAAATCCTATTGTATTCATTGATGATGAGCTTACTACCGGAAATACCATTTTAAACATTATTCATGCAATCCAAAGTGAATTTCCTCGTAAAAGCTACACGGTTCTTACTTTATTAGATTGGCGAAATGAAGAAAGTATAGATCAATTTCGTCGATTGGAAAGCAATATGGGAATTGAAATCAATGTTGTATCACTAATCAGTGGGGTGATAGAAGTTGATTGTAAGGATGAAAAGATGAAGAAAGAAACATATCAACACCTATCGGATAAATTTGGCAAGATTGTTCCGATTGATTTATCTGATATAAACACATCTACCTCGCCATATTATCACAATTCATCGGCTTCAAATTATTTGTGGCAAACGGGAAGGTTTGGGTTGTATAGTTCAGAAAATGAAGAGTTTACCCAATATATTCATTCAATAGCTCAAAAATTAGTACCATTTCGTTCCGGTGGAAAAACGCTTTGCTTAGGAAATGGAGAGCTGATGTACCTACCAATGAAAATTGCAGCGCTAATGGGCAAAGAAGTTTATTTTCAATCAACGACGAGAAGCCCAATATTTGTTTCTCGTAACGAGGATTATTTGATACAGAGTAAATACACATTTCCCAGTCCTGAAGATCATTCTGTCCAAAATTATTTTTATCAAATTGAGCCACACCTTTATAGCGAGGTATTTGTCTTTTTTGAAAGAGAACTTGTCGAAGGAAATATGGCACCGCTTTTATCCCAATTAGCTAGTCTATTTCAATATGTGTATGTTGTTACTTTAAGCACAAGAAAGGATGATGTTATTCATGCAAATGGTCCACAGTAAACCTTTTGGAACCTATTCCAATGATGATGTCATTTTTTTGCTTAAAGATATAAGTGAAAAGATGTATGAAACTTCAACGATGGATAAGGAAGAATTGATTCAGTCCGGAAAGCATTATTCTGAAATGCTTCCAATGGAATTTGAACCTTCTGAGGAATATAAGAATTTCTTCTTAGCATCATTACATGCTTATAAAGAGAAAATTGCTGGAGCAGTTCAGATTATTGCGGAGCAAATTTTAAGACAAAAAGGGAAGAAAACACTATTAGTTTCATTAGCAAGGGCAGGAACACCAATTGGCATATTAGTGAAAAGATATATTTTTGCAAAGTACCGAATTTCATTACCCCATTATAGTATTTCGATTATCAGAGGGCGAGGTATTGATGAAAATGCCATTAGATACCTGAGTATGAATTATCCTGACTATGAGTTTCAATTTATTGATGGCTGGACTGGCAAAGGAGCAATTAAACTGGAGCTTGATAAATCAATACATAAGATTAATCATAACGATCAAACAAATATCTCTGATTCGCTAGCGGTCTTAGCCGATCCGGGACATTGCGCCAATATTTATGGGACTAGAGAAGATTTTCTCATTCCAAATGCTTGTTTAAATGCAACTGTTTCAGGATTAATTAGCAGAACGGTATTAAATCGTGAACTTCTAAACAATCATGATTTTCATGGTGCCAAATTTTATCAGGAACTTTATGAACATGATGTATCGAATTATTATGTAGATGAAATTTCGAAACAATTTGATTCAATCTTTGGTCAGGAAATATCGCCTTCCAAAATGGCTGAACCAAATTGGAAGGGATTAAAGGAAGTACATACTATTCAAAAACGGTTTAAAATAGAGGATATGAATCTAATAAAACCTGGAGTAGGTGAAACAACGAGAGTATTGTTAAGAAGGCTGCCATGGAAAATACTTGTTCGTGATATAATGGATAAAAATGTATCCCATATTTTATTGTTAGCAAATGAACGGAAAGTACCGATTGAAGAATATCAAGAAATGTCCTACTCCTGTTGCGGAATCATAAAACAGGTTAAGTAGCATAGGTTATTTTTTTACTCTTATACTTTTCGTAATCCAGTATAGCAGTAAAACTGTGATGAGAAATGGGATAAATACAAGAAGAAAGTTGGGTTTTGGACTTATCAATGTTTCTGTTACAAATGAAAATAATAAGGAAAATCCGACGAACTCAAAAAACAAAAGGATTTTAAATTGAAACATTTCGTTTACCAATCCTTTTACTTCTTCTGTGATCTTCTGGTTGATTTTGTATTTGAACATACAAATAGACCTCCAAAATAGTCTATATTCTTATTAGTATGCATCTAAATAAAAAGTATTATACAGACATGCTTCTGAAATTTTTAAATAGATATTAGGATTTTTTGAAAGGAATGGACCTGCTGTGAATATTCACCCTATAAAGGTTGACCTCGAACAACAGGATTGGCAGAGTTTATTTGGCCTCCCTTTATCAGAAAGAGGTCAGTATTTGGACGCTGATGGTCAAGTCAAATATATACAAGTAACGGGAAAATTTATGGGCTGTCCTATGGATGAAGAGGATTATCTTGAATTTTTGTATTCACTTGTTCATGAAGCGGATTTTCCAGTTCATCATCTGGATAAGGAGTTGGATAAGGCTATCTCCAATGATATGTTCCAATCTATCCAAAGGATCATGAATATTCACCATGATCAAAAAGGATTATCTATTAACCGATTTGTTGCATTCATGGAGGGCGAAAAACTGCTTCCTTTAAAAGACAAAGGGGATTGGTACAGACATTATAGGTCAGCTTATATTCAGCTGTTGCAAATATACCAGGATAATCATCCCGATTTATTACATCCTGATTTTCGCAGATTAATTGTGGATACCGTTAAATGGTCTTGGAATCATATCAATCTTTGGGTTAAAGACATAGATTTGAAGAGGGAAGTTCCAAGAGTAGTATGGTATGGAGATGCCACTAAAAGCCAGAGCTATTTTTTATACTTTTTGATTTTACTAGGCTTTGATGTGTTGCTTTTTCATCCGGAAGGAAAGGATGTTTTAATAGATTTTAAGGATGATTCTATTAGTGTTTTTACTTATCCTTCTGTAAAGCCATTAATGGAATTTCCGGAGGACAAGCCTGTAAGAAAATCTACTGTTGCTAAAAAAGCTTCGCAGGAAATGGAAAGAGTGCTTCATTCAGACAATTCATTGCTATATAGACCGTGGCAATTTCGTTCCTATAAGCCGCAATCGATTACACTAAAGACGACCTACGATGAAATTTTTCTGATCATGAGGGAAAAAGCTTTTATAAGGCCAAGTTTTGAAGTGAAAAATGAAACGGTCTATATTCCAAGTATTTTTGCAAAGGTATTAGGGATATCAACTAATCAAAAGGAATATTGGGGCAGAGTACAAGAAATAACGGATTTTGATTTATCATCTTTGCATATCCGTTTTCCAATAACAAGTCCGGTAAAAGGAAATCAGTTATATCATTATCAAAATGCATTAACAAATGGAAAACTGGATCCAATGAAAATGGTAAAAGGAAACTGGTGGAGATATAAACAAATGCCAGAGGGACTTCAGATTGGACTTGCTTCAGCCATTTCAAGATATGTAGATAAAGCGTTGCTTACTAAATTGGAGCATGAAACAGAGGAACAATTAAAACTTTATATGTTTTCTGCTGTTATGGAGATTCCAGATACGATAATCAAGCTGCTACAGCAATTTGATTATTCACAGACGGTTCCAAGAATCGTGATTTATAATAATGGCAGCAGTGGAGAGATAAATAGAAGTGATGCGGCACTGCTGTTATTGTTAAATGAAATGGGAATAGATATATTACTGTATAATCCTACTGGACAAAATGATATTGAATTATTTATCGACTCCTCCATTTTTGATTCTCATTGGTTAGAAGAAGTTAGTTTTGAGGAGAATTTAGAAAAGCATCGTAATAAACCAAGTGTATTGATTAAAAAATTTATTCATAAATTATTTTAGAAAAAGGTGAAAAGTAGAATGTCAGTAAATGTGAATGAATTACAAACTCTCAATCTCGAAAAAAAGGAAGAAGTACTGCAGAATCCAAACGATTTGAAATTACAATTACGTAATGATCCAGAGGTTGTCCATTTAGCTCAGGAAATTGATACAAAAGATCAGCTGGCTTTATTAGAATTTGGGAAGGAACCTGCTAATCAAATATCTGCTTTTTCTGGCCGCGTGTTAAATTCGATAAAATCAAGCAGTATGGAAGAATCAAGTGCGTTGTTAAAGCACTTAGGTAAAATTATGGACAAGTTTGACAGCAAAGATTTTGTTGAGGACAAGGGTCTTTTCTCCAAAATGTTTGGAAAAGGCAAGAAATTTATCGAAAAAATCATGGCAAAATATCAAACGATGGGCAGTGAAATTGACAAAGTATATGTTGAAATCAAAAAATATGAAACGGAAATGAAAAATTCTACTGTAACGTTAGAGCAATTGTACGAGGAAAATTTTAATTATTACATGGAGCTGGAAAAGTATATTGTTGCTGCAGAATTAAAAATCGAGGACATTAGGAATAATGTGCTTCCGCAACTGGAAAGCCGTGCTGCAAATATGGATCAGCTTGCCCAAATGGAATTAGATTCAGTGCGAAATGCTGTGGAACTACTTGAGCAACGTGCATATGATTTAGAAATGGCAAAGCAAGTAGCCTTTCAATCGGCTCCACAAATCAGGATGTTGCAAAGAGGGAATACAAAGCTTATTGCTAAAATTAATTCCGCGTTTGTTACGACGATACCAATTTTTAAAACAGGCTTAATTAACGCAATAGCAGCGAAACGACAAAAACTAGTGGCGGATTCCATGAATGAATTAGATAGAAGAACGAATGAAATGTTGATAAGAAATGCACAAAATGTTTCCGCTCAATCTGCAGAAATTGCACGCCTTGCCGGAAGCTCCAGCATTAAAATAGAAACAATTGAAGAAACTTGGAGTATTATTATGAAGGGGTTGGAGGAAACCCAAGCAATTGAACAAGAAAATGTCCGCAATCGTGAAGATGGAAAACGCCGTTTGCAAGAATTGCAAAGTAGTTATGAACAATTTAAAAATAAAGCGAAGAATAGTTAAATCTTAAAAAAGAGCTGTCACCAATTGGTGACAGCTCTTTTTTATATTTATACATAATCAGTGGTTATTTATAATAAAAAAATAGTGATATTTAACTATTTTTATAAAATTCATTGCATAAATATTCCTGTGTGTTTATAATAATACAAAAATACGAAATTGTTTTATAGGAGATGAAACGGGTGAAGGTTGGTATTATTGGCGCCAATGGATACGGGGGTGCCGAGCTTATACGTTTATTACATCAGCATCCAAATGTAGAAATCGAAATGTTAATATCAAATTCCACGAAGGGGTCTCTATTAACAGACCAATATAAACATTTTCATTATATATTTGAAAAGTCATTAGAGGAATGGAATCCAGACGAAATACAAAGTAAAGTAGATGTTTTGTTTTTTGCTACTCCATCAGGAGTTTCAAAAGAGATCATCCCCCAACTTATAGAGAGGGATATTATTTGCATTGATTTATCAGGGGACTTTCGTTTGAAAGATGAATACTTATACGAAAAATGGTATAAAAACAAATCTGCAAATATAGAAGACTTGCAGAAATCCGTTTATGGGTTAACGGAAATAAATCGTAATGAAATAAAGAAGGCAACATTAATTGCCAATCCAGGATGCTACCCAACTGCCACCCTTCTTGGGCTCGCACCAATTTTAAAAGCGAATGTAATCAATATGAATTCCATCATCATTGACGGAAAATCAGGAGTCTCTGGTGCTGGAAGAAAACCAAATGTAGGGAGTCTATTCTCAGAAGTTAATGAAAATGTGACAGCTTATAAACTTGGAAAGCATCAGCATATCCCAGAAATCGAGCAAGAGATTCAAAATATTTGCGGATTTCCGGCTACTGTGACCTTCACAACTCATTTAATTCCGATGACAAGGGGAATTATGTGTACGATATATGCAAATTTAAAGAAAAATATGAGTTTAGAAGAAATGTTGGAACTCTATCAAGAAACGTATTTAGAAGAAAGCTTTATTCGTATTAGACCGAAAGATAAGTTGCCATCAACAAAGGAAGTATATGGTTCAAATTATTGTGATATCGGGTTAAATGTTGATGAGAGAACGGGGAGGATAACCATTATTTCTGTAATCGATAATTTAGTAAAAGGGGCGGCAGGTCAGGCTATTCAAAATTTAAATGTTATAGCCGGTTGGGATGAAAGGACAGGGTTAAATGGAATCCCAATCTATCCATGATGGTGAAATGATAAAAGGAATTTCTGGAGGGAATGTAATGGTTAAAGGCAAACAAATTGAACTAGATAAAGAAAGCCTAATGAAAATAGAAAATGGAAATGTTGCAACTCCAATTGGCTTCCAGGCAGGAGGAATGCATAGTGGATTAAAAAGGAAAAGAAAGGATCTTGGCTGGCTTTATTCCCAGGTGCCTGCTGTATCAGCTGCTGTTTATACAACCAACCAGTTTCAAGCTGCGCCTTTGAAGGTTACGCAAGAAAGTTTAGCTTTTTCCCCATTTTTACAGGGGGTTATTATCAATTCCGGAAACGCTAATGCGTGCACAGGGGAAGTAGGCATACAGAACGCTTTTTTAATGAGAAAATGGTTCGCAGAACAAGTAAATTTACAAGAGAATGAGGTGGCTGTTTGTTCAACGGGAGTAATTGGGGAGCAGCTGCCAATGGATAAGATAAAATCTGGTATTACACAAATTCCGAAAGTTGACGAAATTCATCATGCAGAGGGCTTTAGTGAAGCCATTCTTACAACAGATACATTTGTGAAAAATGCATGTGTCTCTCTATTCATTGATGATCGTTATGTTACTATAGGCGGAACCGCTAAAGGATCAGGAATGATTCATCCAAATATGGCAACGATGCTTGGATTTATAACAACCGATGCAAAGATAAATCCTTCATCATTGCAGCAAGCACTTAAAATGACGGTAAACGAGACCTTTAACATGATTACCGTGGATGGTGATACAAGTACGAATGATATGGTGCTTATAATGGCCAACGGGCTTGCAGGCAATCAAGAATTGTCGGAATCCCATCCTGAGTGGCCAGTATTTTTAGAAGGATTAAAAGAGATTTGCACATCACTTGCCAAACAAATTGCCCGTGATGGTGAAGGGGCAACTAAGCTAGTTGAAGCTCATGTCTACGGCGCAAAATCTTCTATTGATGCAAAAATTATTAGTAAATCCATCATTGGCTCAAACTTAGTGAAAGCGGCTATTTTTGGAGAGGATGCGAATTGGGGAAGAATTGTCAATGCGATAGGTTATAGCGGTGTCATCGTAAATCCAGACCTATTAACAGTTTCACTTGGGGAAATCAAAGTAGTAGAAAATGGCTTGCCTGCACCATTCTCTGAAGTAGAGGCAAAGCAATATTTACAATCGGAAACCATTCAAATCTTTGTTGATCTAGGAGAAGGGCATGGAGCTGCAACTGCATGGGGATGTGACTTATCCTATGACTATGTCAAAATTAACGCTTCATACCGTACATGAGAAGTTGGAGGATTTTACATGTGTTATTTAATTATTAAGTGTGGGGGCAGTATTGCAGAAAAATTGTCTGACTCCTTTTATCAAAATGTAGCTGTATTGCAAACTGATTATCATATTAAACCTATTATTGTTCATGGCGGGGGTCCTAAAGTGTCAACGATACTGGATAAATTACAAATGGAAACGAAATTTATCGATGGACTCAGGGTGACAAATGAACCTGTTTTAGAAGTGGTGGAAATGGTGTTATCAGGTACTGCTAATAAACAAATAGTAAGAAACCTATTAGCTGCAGGAGCAAAAGGAATTGGATTAAGCGGAGCGGATGGAAAGCTGTTGGAGGCGAAACTTGTGGCAAACCATGAAAAAGTTGGTTTGGTAGGTGAAATTGTTTCGATAAATAAAAGCTTACTAGATTTATTGCTGCATGATTTGTATATTCCGGTCATCTCCCCAGTTGCAGTCGATCAAAACAATAGACCGCTTAATATTAACGCAGATGAAGTCGCCGCTGCATTATCTAAAGCATTTCATGCACCAATCTGTATGATCACGGATGTACCAGGTGTAATGAAGGATAAAAAAGTACTGTCAACAATTACAAAAACACAAATAGAAGAATATGTTGAAAATGGTGTCATTAAAGGAGGGATGATTCCAAAGGTAAAAGCGGC
Source organism: Margalitia sp. FSL K6-0131 (assembly GCF_038008735.1). Taxonomy (NCBI): domain Bacteria; kingdom Bacillati; phylum Bacillota; class Bacilli; order Caryophanales; family Bacillaceae; genus Heyndrickxia; species Margalitia sp. FSL K6-0131. Next base: position 3,196,573 of record NZ_JBBOZS010000001.1, on the reverse strand, counting down.
TATTGATTGTATCGAACAAGGGGTTAAAGAGTTTGTGATCATGAATGGCTTAGAAGAAGATAACCTAATCAAATATGTAAAGAAGGAACCAATTGGTACTTTAGTTTGTTTGGAGGAGGAATTTGCAGATGCTTAAAACATCCTCATTGATGAATACCTATAAGCGGGCTCCGCTTTCGATTGCAAAGGGAAAAGGAAGCTTTGTGTGGGATGAAAATGGAAACCAATATTTAGACTTTACCTCAGGAATTGCTACGTGTAATCTTGGTCATGTTCCTGAGGCAGTAAAAAATGCACTCGTCAACCAACTTGATCAACTATGGCATTGCTCGAATCTTTATCAAATCAAAATACAAGAAGACTTAGCACAAATTTTAACGGAAAATAGCTGTTTCGATGTGGCTTTTTTCTGCAATAGTGGAGCAGAGGCAAATGAAGCAGCAATAAAATTAGCACGTCTTTACGCTAGTCAAATAAAGCAAATAAATAATCCGGAAATTGTTACTTTTAAGCAATCCTTTCATGGCAGAACCATGGCAACACTTTCAGCGACTGGTCAAGAGAAGATTCAAAAAGGGTTTGAGCCATTATTGGAAGGTTTTACCTATTTGCCATACAATGATAGCTCTGCTTTGGACTACTTGAAGAATCAATCTCCAGCAGCAGTTATGCTTGAATTAGTTCAGGGGGAAGGCGGAGTAATACCGGCTGATAAGGAATGGATCGAGAAACTCGTATCCATCAGTAAATGTAATGACATTTTAATCATTGTAGACGAAGTACAAACAGGAATGGGGCGAACTGGTACACTATTTGCTTATGAGCAATATAATTTTGAACCGGATATTATTACCTCGGCAAAAGGTTTAGGGTCAGGCTTTCCCATTGGAGCAATGCTTGCGAAGGAACATGTTGCAAAGGCATTTGGACCAGGCACACATGGCAGCACTTTTGGTGGAAACCCGCTTGCATCAACGGCTGGGCTTGCAACTGTCCAATATATTCTTAGTAATGAAGTTCTCGGGCACGTTCAGAGTCAAAGCAAATATTTCTTTTCAGAACTGGAAAAGTTGAAAACCGTCTATCCGCAAATCAAAGAAGTGCGGGGAAGAGGATTGCTTATTGGAATAGTGTTGGAAAATGCAGGATATTTGGTTGAGTTAGCACGAGAGGAAAAACTCTTAATTTTAACTGCGGGAGAAAACGTGGTTCGTCTTTTACCACCATTAACCGTAACGAATGAAGAAATGGATCTGTTTTTAATAAGCTTTAAAAAAATCCTAGCGAAAATGGAGAGATAAGATTGGAAAACGGATATCTCATCTTAGAAACGGGTGAAATTTTCCCCGGTCTTTTATATGGTCAAACAACCGAAAACACTATTGGTGAAGTGGTGTTTAATACGAGTATGACAGGCTATCAAGAAATTATGACGGATCCTTCCTATGCAGGGCAGATCATCGTTTTTTGTTATCCGTTAATCGGTAATTACGGAATGAACCCATTCGATCATGAAAGTAATGATTATTATGCAAAGGGAATTGTAACAAATGAAATTTCGCAAACGCCAAATCACTTTAAATCTAACAGTTCAGTTGGAGAAATATTAGAGAAGAAGGATCTCCCGTTTTTAACAGGAGTCGATACAAGGGCACTCGTGAAAACGATTCGCAACCGCGGTACGGTTAAAGGGATTATTTCAAAAGATAAAAACGTTTCTTTCCCAAATGTATCGGACCCTTTTTATATAAAAAAAGTATCTACGAAGACTGTAATTACCTATGAAAACGATGGACCGCATATTGTTCTAATGGATTTCGGTTGCAAAAAGTCCATATTGACCTATTTGTTAAAGCGAAACTGTAAAGTGACGGTTGTACCATATCATTATACTTTGGAACAAATAGATAAAATGTATCCAGATGGAGTTGTATTAAGCAATGGTCCGGGGAATCCAATGGCAATGAAAAAATGGCTGCCGGATATTAAAAAAATTAGTGCTGCTTACCCCACCCTCGGCATTTGCTTAGGGCATCAATTAATTGCATTAGCATATGGTTCCCAAACAAAAAAACTGCCATACGGACATCGTGGAGCTAATCATCCGGTAAAGGAGCTTGAGACCGGAAAAGTAATGATGACCTCCCAAAATCATGGATATGTTGTGGTGGATGAAACAATAAATGGTGATCTATTCAGTATCACATACCGTCATGTGAACGATGGAACCGTGGAAGGTCTTTCACATAGGACATTACCAATCTATACGGTCCAATTTCATCCTGAGGCTCATCCGGGACCGCAGGATACAGAATTTATTTTTGATCAATTTATCCGAATTTTAAATGGAACAACGGGAGTTTTGTCATATGCCATTCAATAAAGAAATAAAGAAAGTGTTGGTTATTGGTTCAGGTCCCATCGTCATTGGGCAAGCGGCAGAGTTTGATTATGCGGGGACTCAAGCCTGTCTGGCTTTAAAGGAAGAGGGGATTGAGGTCGTTTTATTAAATAGTAATCCAGCTACCATTATGACAGATGAAACGATTGCGGATCGAATCTATATTGAGCCAATGACCATTGAAACGATTGAAGAAATCATAAAAAAGGAAAAACCGCAAGGAATAATCGGAACATTAGGAGGGCAAACAGGCTTAAATCTGACGGTCCAGCTCTATGAAAAACACATTCTTGAAAAATATCAAGTGAAGCTGTTAGGAACACCGGTGGATTCGATTCGTAAGGCTGAGGATCGCGACCAATTTAAACGTTTAATGGAAGAGATTAAAGAGCCCATTCCACAATCTAAAATCATTCACACGATGGATGAAGGAATGGAATTTGCAAAAGTATCTGGTTATCCACTTATTATCCGTCCCGCTTACACTCTCGGCGGTGCAGGCGGCGGTTTTGCAGCGAACGATCTGGAACTGGAAAAGGTTCTTCACAAAGGGTTAAAAGTGAGCCCAATCCATCAAGTACTGATTGAAAAAAGTATCAAAGGCTGGAAAGAGGTCGAATATGAAGTCATACGAGATGCAAATGATACGTGCATCATCGTGTGTAATATGGAAAATCTCGATCCTGTCGGTGTTCATACAGGAGATTCAATTGTCGTTGCACCGTCACAAACATTATCTGACGAGCAGTACCAAATTCTTCGCAATGCATCCTTAAAAATCATTCGAGCACTAGGAATCATTGGGGGATGTAATATTCAATTTGCATTAGATCCTAGTTCAAACGGGTACTATGTCATTGAAGTGAATCCGCGTGTCAGCAGATCTTCTGCATTAGCGTCCAAAGCTACAGGCTATCCGATTGCCAGAATCGCAACGAAGTGTGCTGTTGGCTATCAATTAGATGAAATCCTTAACCCGGTAACAGGCAATACGTATGCTGCTTTTGAACCGGCACTAGATTATGTGGTCATGAAATTGCCACGTTTTCCTTTTGATAAGTTTCCGGAAGGAGATCGTAAGCTCGGAACGCAAATGAAGGCTACTGGTGAAACGATGGCTATTGACAGAACATTTGAAGGAGCATTAAATAAAGGGTTGCGCTCTTTGGAAATGAAACTGTCTGGTCTTACACATTCGATGATGGAAGGGGCTTCTTCTGAGAAATTAACTAAACATATGGAAGAAGCAACAGATTTAAGGCTGTTTGCTATTGCGGAAAGCTTTCGAAATGGGATGAGTCTTGATGAAATTTATCAGATTACTCAAATTGACCAGTGGTTTTTAAAGAAATTGCAGGGAATGATTCAATTCGAGATGGAGCTGCAGGAATTTTCGATTGACACTATTTCTTTTACTCTATTAAAAAAAGCTAAACAAATGAATATTAGTGATATTCATTTAGCTAAACTATTGAAGTGTAAAGAGAAGGAAGTTCGAGCAAAGAGAAATAATTGGAATTTGAAACCAATTTATAAGCAAGTTGATACATGTGCAGCCGAATTTGAAGCCGTAACCCCTTATTATTATTCAACATGGAATGGCTTTGATGAAGTGGAGACTACCTATCGAAAGAAGGCCATTATCATAGGGTCTGGACCAATTCGAATCGGTCAAGGAATTGAGTTTGATTATGCCTCTGTTCATGCGGTGAACGCTTTGAAAAAGCTCGGATATGAAACAATTGTCATAAACAATAATCCAGAAACAGTAAGTACTGATTTTTCAGTAGCGGACCGTTTATACTTTGAACCTATCACGGTGGAAGATATTCTTTCGATAATTGAAAAAGAAAAGCCAGAGGGAGTATTTATTCAATTTGGCGGTCAAACCGCCATAAATTTAGCAAATGATTTAGCGGATGTTGGGGTAAAACTGTTTGGAACAAGTATAGAAAAAATAGATTTGTTAGAGGATCGGAAGCTATTTTATCAGTTATTAACAAAATTAAATATTCCACATATTAAAGGGGAAATGGCTTCAAGTAAAATAATGGTTTTGGAAGCTGCGGAAAAGTTAGGATTTCCTGTACTAGTTCGCCCATCCTATGTTATTGGCGGACAGTATATGCGAATTATCTATAAAAAGGAAGAATTAGAGTCGTATATTCAAGCTCTTGGTCATTTAGATGAAAGGGCATGGCCATTAATGGTAGATCCGTATATTCCAGGCTTAGAATGTGAGCTTGATTGCATTAGTGATGGAAAAGAAGTCTTTGTCCCGGGAATTTTTGAGCATATTGAGAAGGCTGGTGTCCATTCAGGCGACAGTATTGCCGTATACCCTCCGCAGACTCTTACAGATACACAGATTAATAGTTTAGTAGAATACGCAAGGAGAATTTGCTGTGAAGCTGGTATCGTTGGGTCAGCAAATATTCAATATGTCATTCACCAAGATGAAATATATGTACTGGAAGTGAACCCAAGAGCATCGCGAACGGTGCCAATCCTTAGCAAAGTAACTGGAATTCCAATGGTAGAATATTCAATCCGAGTCCAATTAGGTCAGTCCCTTCAATTTACCGGTCTTACAGATGAACCATCTCTTGTTGCGGTTAAATTACCTGCTTTTTCATCCAATAAGTTAAAGGATGTGGATCCTGTAGTCGGACCTGAAATGAAGTCAACAGGTGAAGTGCTTGGGATAGGAAGTACGTTTGAAGAAGCTTTTCAAAAAGTAATGAATAAGCCTTTGGCAAGCAATGCATTTTTATTTTGTTCCATTGCAGAAAGGGAAAAAAATAACATGTTTCCATTATTAAAACAGCTATATGATCAAGGGATTAATATTATTGCTACTCCCGGTACTGCGAAATTTTTACAATATAACGGATTGACGGTTACGCAAACATCCAAAGATCTTGCAGATTTGGTTACGGTTCTGAAGGATAATCCTGTTGAGGCAGCCGTTATTATCCCGACTGTTGGTGGAAATAAGGATAAAGCAGGATTTCATATGAGAGAGCTGTCTACTCTTTACGACATTCCATTGTTTACTTCGGTTGATACTTTCGCAGCCTATATATCTTTATTAAAAAATAAAAACATACAGGTCAAAGCATTAAATGACTATAGTCGACTTTTAGTACATGAATAATGGAGGCTGTTTTCGTATAGGTTGTTGCTTTTCGCAAATGACTATAATTCCTAATAAGGACTTAGTTTCGTGGCATCTTTTCTTATAAAGGTTATTTATTCATGACCTATTTAATGATGTATATAGGGACTCAGTCTTTAAAAGCAACAAACTTTAAGAAAAGAGCCTTGATGAAAGGGAGATGTAAAATGTCTAATTTAGCTGTCCATTTAAATGAAGACGATAAAAATGATTTTAAAGGAAAGGATTTTCTAACATTAGGGGAATTATCGAGTGATGAAATTCATGCATTATTGCAAGAAGCAATGGAATTAAAAAAAATGACCAAAGCCGGTAAGAACATTCCGTATTTAAAAGGGAAAGTGTTGGGGATGATATTTGAAAAATCTTCGACTAGAACAAGAGTGTCCTTTGAGGTTGGGATGCTCCAATTAGGAGGAGAGGCTATCTTTTTAAGCTCGAAAGATATCCAATTAGGAAGAGGAGAAACCATACACGATACGGCGAAGGTTCTGTCAAGATACGTGGATGCTCTTATGATCCGAACTTACGGACATGAGGTGGTGGAGGAATTTGCAAAGTATTCTTCTGTCCCAGTTATAAATGGCTTAACCGATTTGCATCATCCAACTCAAGTGTTAGCAGACCTATTAACGATTTATGAAAAGAAAGGAAAGCTATCCGGATTAAAAATGTGTTATGTCGGGGATGGAAATAATAATATGTGTCATTCCTTAATGGAAGGCGCATTGAAGGTAGGGATGAACCTTTCCATTGCATGCCCTAAAGGTTATGAACCCAATAAAAAAATCTTTCAAAAGGCGGTATCAGATGCAAAGACAAACGGATTGTCACTAAAAATAAGTGATAATATTGCAGAAATGATGAAAGACGCCGACGTGGTTGTAACAGATGTATGGACCAGTATGGGGCAGGAAAACGAGGTATCCGAAAGAATGACGGTATTTTCTCCTTATCAAGTAAATGAAGAGAATTGTAAACTGGCGAAAAAGGATTTTATCTTTTTGCACTGCTTACCCGCACACCGCGGTGAAGAGGTATCTGCAAGCATAATAGATGGTCCGCATTCAGTTGTTTTTGATGAGGCAGAAAATCGTCTGCATGCACAAAAAGCTATTTTAAAACTGTTATTATTGTAAAAAATTTTTTTGGATTTCGTTGTATAAAAATCCACAATATTATATATTTATACATGTTATAGATTGAGAGGGAGAGATAAAGATGAGCAAAGAGAAAATTGTTTTAGCCTATTCAGGCGGATTAGATACATCTGTCTCCATAAAATGGCTGCAAGAAAAATATAACTATGATGTTATTGCTCTAGGTATCGATGTTGGGGAAGGAAAAGATTTAGAAGCTATTCGTCAAAAGGCATTAAATGTGGGAGCAATAAAAGCGATTATGGTTGACGCGAAGGAATTGCTTGCAAAAGAATATATTTTACCGGCACTAAAGGCAAATGCCCTTTACGAAGGAAAATATCCATTATCATCTGCACTAAGCCGTCCATTAATCTCTAAACTACTTGTTGAAGTTGCAGAACAGGAAGAAGCGGTAGCCGTTGCGCATGGATGTACTGGAAAGGGAAATGATCAAGTTCGTTTTGAGGTTTCCATTCAAGCGCTTAATCCGTCGCTAAAGGTGGTAGCACCTGTTCGGGAATGGGGAATGACTCGTGATGAGGAAATTGCTTATGCGGAAGAAAAAGGCATTCCTATTCCTGTTGATCTGGATAATCCATTTTCGATAGATGCAAACATTTGGGGGAGAGCCTGTGAAGCTGGCTTTTTAGAAAATCCATGGAATGAGGCACCGGAGGAAGCTTTCGCATGGACTAATCCCATTGAACAAACACCGGATGAACCGGAATACTTGGAAATCTCGTTTGTGAATGGGGAACCAGTCGCACTGAATGATCAAAAAATGGATCTTGTCAGTTTAATAGAACATTTGAATGTTAAAGCTGGCAAACATGGTATTGGAAGAATCGATCATATTGAAAATCGTCTTGTTGGAATTAAATCACGTGAAGTGTATGAAAATCCGGCAGCATTAGTATTAATTAATGCTCATAAGGAATTAGAATTTTTAACATTGCCACGTGAAGTGACACAGTTTAAACCAATGATAGACCAGCATTTTTCCAAAATTCTTTATGAGGGATTATGGTACTCTCCAATTAAACCCGCATTAGATGCTTTTGTGAATGAAACACAAAAAGTTGTAAGTGGTAAAGTTCGTGTAAAGCTTCATAAGGGTAATCATGTCGTTGTTGGCCGCGAATCTGCACATAGTTTGTATAATGAAGAACTGGCCACTTATTCTAAAGGAGATTTATTTGATCATAACGCAGCTGTAGGATTTATTAAACTATGGGGGTTACCTACAAAAGTGTATGCAGATGTTCATTCAAAAGATACGATCCTAAAGGGATAATTAGTATAGTGAATCACAAATACCTAGGAGGATCATGATGAAAAAACTATGGGGCGGACGTTTTACAAAAGAAACAAATAAACTAGTGGATGAATTTACCTCGTCGATCCATTTCGATCAAAGATTAGCTTTGGAGGATATTGAAGGTAGCCTTGCACATGTGCAAATGCTCGGAGAATGCGGAATTATTCCTGCCGAAGATGCTGATGCCATTATTATAGGACTAGAGAAAATAGAAAAGAAAATTATCGAAGGCAAAGTCGAATTTGCAGTTGAGCATGAAGATATTCATATGAATATTGAAAAAATGTTACACGATGAGATCGGCCCAGGGGCAGGCAAGCTTCATACAGGGAGAAGTCGAAATGATCAAGTGGCAACAGATATGCATTTATATCTTAGAAGGAAAACAACGGAAATCATTAAGCTGGTAGAAGAAGTACAAAAAGCGATTGTGAGGCAAGCGGAAGAAAATGTGGATACACTTATGCCAGGGTATACACATTTGCAGAGAGCACAGCCCATTCTATTTGCTCATCACCTCCTAGCCTATTTTTGGATGCTGGAAAGGGATAAAGAAAGATTAGAGGATAGTCTAAAACGCATCAATTGGCTACCACTTGGAGCAGGTGCTTTGGCAGGAACCACTTTCCCTATTAATCGAGAACGTACTGCTGAACTCCTGCATTTTGACCAAATGTATCCGAATAGTTTAGATGCTGTTAGTGACCGTGATTTTATATTGGAATTTTTATCGATCGGATCCATCTTAATGACACATATTTCAAGACTCTCAGAGGAAATGATTCTCTGGTCAAGCCAAGAATTTCAATTTATTGAGCTCGATGATTCCTTTTGTACTGGATCAAGTATTATGCCGCAAAAGAAAAATCCGGATGTTCCGGAACTCTTGCGCGGGAAAACAGGTAGGGTTTATGGCAATTTAATTGGACTTTTGACCGTACTTAAGGGCCTGCCGCTTGCGTATAACAAGGATATGCAAGAAGATAAGGAGGGAATGTTCGATACAGTTGAAACATTGGAGGGCTCTTTAAGCTTGTTAGCACCAATGATCGATTCAATGACGGTAAACCAAGATAAAATGTATGCTGCAGTTTCGCAGGACTTTTCGAATGCCACAGATATCGCTGACTATTTAGTAACAAAAGGACTTCCTTTTCGTCAGGCACATGAGGTTATCGGAAAAATCGTTTTATTTGCCATCGAACATCAGAAATTTTTATTAGATGTAACGTTGGAAGAATATAAGTCATTTAGTCCATTATTTGGTGATGATATTTATGCCGTATTACAGCCGAAACATGTTGTGGATGCAAGAAATAGTTATGGAGGAACAGGTAAACAGCAAGTTCTTATTCAGCTTCAATTAGCTTATGATAAGCTTAATCATAAGGAGTAATATTCAACATAAAAAAGTGTTCATTTGAAATGAGCACTTTTTTATTTGCCTCTATTAATGTTTTGTAAAAATCTGTTTGCTTCCATTTCAAGAATCCGATGGTAAATAGAAGAATGTTTATTATAATTAAGTTGATTCTCGGATCGCCAATTTTTTAAAGCATCAGCTAAATGTAAAAAGTTTGCTGCCCAATATTGAGCCTCTTCTTTTGATATTGTTTCCTGTTTATGCCACTGTAGAATATTTTCATAAAACTGTTCAATAATGTTGTATTCCTTCCTTAAAATAGCTAGATTTTCTTTGATTAATTCAAGTTCTCTTTTACTTTTTCTCTTAAATGGGTTATAACGTAAACTATTTTCGGCTTTGTTCACACTTTGAAAAGCATCCTGAAGTTTATTCCATACAATACCATTCATTTCCTCTCGAAAAAAAGTGTTGTCAGATGCTCCATTTTCTATCCAGACAGCAAGCCCTTCCAACTTTTTGATGAGCAGGTTCTTCACAGTTTGAAAAGATTCATTGGCAATAGAAGTAAAGTTTGGCGGCAATATTAATGCGTGAATAAGGATTGCTACAATAATACCAATAATTGTATCGGATACACGATACATTCCATATCCATGTAATTTTGGAGTAAATACTAGAATTAAAACAGTTGATAAGGCTATTTGATGAATCGACGTGATATTTGCTCCAAATAAAAGGGATACTGCTGTACAAATTAGCAAAATGAATGTAATACTCCAACCATTCAAAGGCAATTCTGCAGAAAAGATAATGGTAAATGCCACTCCAAAGATGGTTCCCATCATCCGAGATAGAGAGAAACGAACGGATTTAAGAATAGTTGCCTGCAGACATAAAATAACGGAAAGTGTCGATAAATAAGGATATTTCGAACCTGTCCAATCCGAGATTTGCCAAGCTATTCCGGAACCCAAAGACATTTTAAGGATGAATAGGATTTTTTCAGATGATAGTAATTTATTTTTTTTCTCCAAAATAATAACCCCTTATTAAAATTTCCTGCTCTTTTATTGTTACTTAAATCATTCAAATTTATTTTGCTGCTGAAGGTTGAGTGGGAGACTTTATGAATACATTGCTGAACTTCATAGAACAATAATAGTAAGTAGCTCTTTGGAGGAAAGGTGGTACCGTTTTGTTTCAACTTTTATCAAGATCACTTCCCAATCTATTTACTTTAGGAAATTTAATTTGTGGAGTTAGTGCGATTACCTTAAATAATGAAGGATTCATAAGAGAAGCAGCATTAGTTATATTTTTGGCTGCGCTTTTTGATTTATTTGATGGAAGAGTGGCACGCAAACTTAAGGTGAACAGTGAATTCGGTGTTGAACTTGATTCCCTTGCAGATGTGGTTAGCTTCGGTGTTGCACCTGCACTTATTTTTCACACGATTACACCTCATTCCATTTTTGCACAACTTGCCTTTATCCTATTTCCAACTTTAGGAGCGTTAAGACTTGCTCGATTCAGTGCGAAGCCTACTGTTGGTCATTTTATTGGTATCCCCATCACATTGGCTGGATTAATTGTGGCAGGAATGGAAGTTTTTTTATATACCAATACATGGATTGTATTAATACTAGCGATTCTCATGATCAGCCCCATCAAAGTGAAAAAGTTTTAGTGCCAATTGATTGATAAGGAATTGTGAAAACGATACTATTATAGTAAATAATACCGAATACTTTGCGGTTTTTTAATGAGAAAAGGATGAGAAGCATGGGGAAAATATACATATCAGGGGAAATTCCGAAAATTGGATATGAATTATTAAAAGAGCATGAGGTTGAAATTTACAGAGGTAAAGAACTCATTACTGAAGAAGAGTTAGGAGAAAAGATTGTCGATGCAGATGCACTGCTTTGCCCGTTATCTACTCCTGTTACAAGAAATGTCCTTGAAAAAGCAAAAAACTTAAAAATTATTGCAAACTTTGGGGCAGGATTTAATAATATTGATGTTTCGTATGCAAAAGAAAACAATATTGTGGTGACAAATGCTCCTGGGGTTTCGACTGAGGCTACAGCAGAATTAACAATGGGCATTATTTTAGCAGTTACGCGACGAATACCAGAAGGAGATCAGCTTTGCAGAACCGTTGGGTTTAATGGTTGGGCGCCGCTTTTCTTTCTGGGAAGGGAATTAACACATAAGACTTTAGGAATTATCGGTCTTGGAAGTATTGGACAAGCAGTTTCAAAAAGAGCAAAAGCTTTTGGAATGCAAATCATTTATACATCACCAAGACGCAAAAGCCGTGAAATAGAAGAAGCATGCGATGCTACCTATGTTTCCTTAGATGAACTCCTTCATCAATCAGACATTGTTTCAATCCATGCTCCATATAATGCATCTACACATCACCTAATTACATTAAAACAGTTGGAAAACATGAAAAAGAATGCGTTTCTTGTAAATGTTTCACGCGGAGCTGTTGTAAAAGAAAGTGATCTTGTTGCCGCTTTGCAAAATAATATGATTGCAGGTGCAGCACTTGACGTTTTTGAATTTGAACCGTCTATTACCGAGGAATTAAAGCAAATGCAGAATGTAGTTCTAACTCCGCATATCGGTAATGCAACAATTGAAGCGCGAAATGCAATGGCTGAATTAACCGCAAAAAATATTATTCAAGTATTAAATGGTGAAAAACCACTGACCCCAGTGAATTAAGGGGGACCGCGGGGAAGAGCTTGATGAAGGACAGTAACCGGGAAAAAATAAGACGAATTGTCCATCATAAGCATGATGAAGGACAATATCCGAGAAAAAATAAGACGAATTGTCCATCATAAGCATGATGAAGGACAATATCCGAGAAAAAATAAAGCGAATTGTCCATCATATGCCCGATGAAGGACAGTAACCGAGAAAAAATAAAGCGAACTGTCCATCATAAGATAGTTTTGTTAAATAATGGGTGGAAATTGTCGTCTTATACTTGCCAACAATAAATCAGTAATAAAAATAGGTTAAATAAAGATAACAATTATAAAGGTTCCTTTTCGATTTGGAAAGGTCTTTTTTTATGTTTTTGGATTTTTTTTGCTATAATTAAATTAACATTAATAGAGGGAGAAAAGGAAATGACAAGTAGTGACATAGTAAAATATCAGCATCGCAGATTAAAAAAGAGAAAAATACTGCAAAGAGGTATTGCCATCTTACTTGGGGGCATTATCGCTGCCATAGGATTAGAAATTTTCTTAGTTCCGAATAGTGTTATTGATGGCGGGATAACCGGTATTTCTATTATGCTGGCACATTTAACTGGAATCCCACTAGGGGTATTTATTTTTATTTTGAATCTCCCTTTTATTTTTATTGGACGTAAGCAAATTGGTAAAACATTCGCATTTTCTACATTGTTTGGTATCGCAGCATTGTCCTTTTTTACTGCATTATTCACCCCGGTTCCGGCTTTTACACAAGATATTTTATTAGCGACCATTTTTGGCGGGATTGTTATTGGTATCGGAGTTGGGATCGTTATACGATTTGGCGGAGCGATGGATGGCACCGAAATTCTCGCTATTCTTATTAATAAAAAGTTTCCATTCTCGGTTGGAGAAATAATCATGTTCATAAACGTGTTTATTTTAGCAATTGCAGGTTTTGTCTTTAATTGGAATCGAGCGATGTATTCCATTATTGCTTACATTATTGCGACAAAAACCATTGATGTGGTTGTACAAGGTCTTGATCAATCTAAATCGGTTTGGATTATTAGCGATAATTACAAGGAAATCGGCGACGCTATTCTCGCGCGATTAGGCCGCGGTGTTACCTATTTGAAAGGGGAAGGCGCATTTACAGAAGATGAAAAACAAGTGATTTTCTGTATTATTAACCGTTTAGAAGAAGCCAAATTAAAAACGATTGTAGAGGAATTAGATGACAAAGCATTTTTAGCGTTCGGTGATATTGCCGAAGTCCGAGGGGGAAACTTTAAAAAGAAGGACATTCATTAAAGAGTTATACTTATCTAATAATCATCAACTAGCTTTACTCTTAGATAGAGTAGAGCTTTTTTTAATGAAAAATTTACCATAAGTATCTTTGTAACATATTTACATTAATAGAACAGTATGTAATATTATGAATATATAGAAAAAAGTTTTAGATGAAAGGGGTTTATTATGTCATTAAAAATTGAATGTTTGGATGTTGGAAAGTCTTATGCAGGTGATGGTGTTACCACAAATGCAGTTCAGCATATTAATTTATCCTTTTCAAAGGGAGAGTTTACCTCAATTGTCGGTCCTTCTGGATCTGGGAAATCAACATTATTGAGTTTGATAGGAACACTTGATTCACCGACATCCGGAAAGATTTTATATGACGGAGAAGAAATCGTAAAGAAAAACAAAAAAGCAATTTCTGACTTTCGTTTTGAACATATTGGCTTTATCTTTCAGCAATTTCACCTCCTGCCTACTTTAACGGCGCTCGAAAATGTCCTCTCACCATTGTTTGCCAGAAAAGTTCCCTACAATAAAATAGAACGTGCAAAAGAAGTTTTAGAACAAGTTGGCCTTTCTGATAAAGAAAATTCTTTACCATCACAGCTTTCGGGTGGTCAACAACAGCGTATAGCTATAGCTCGCGCAATCGTTCACAAACCAGACTGGCTACTTGCCGATGAACCAACCGGAAATCTCGATACGGAAACAGGGGAACGAATTTTTGACTTAATACAAGAACTTAATCAACAGGAAGGCTGCGGAGTATTTTTTGTTACACATGATCCAAAGCTTGCTGCCAAAGCAAATCGAATGATTACGATGAAGGACGGGATGGTTTTATCGGATAAAAAAGGAGAGTTTGCTTGATAGAGAAACATCATAATGTAACTCATAAAAATTTGTATTTTCTATGTACATTTGAAGTACAATATTGTTTATTATTTTTATAGAATGTTATAATTGCGTTGAGAACAAAGAAATAAAAGAAATCTAGAAAATATTGATGAACAATTGCAAGTAAATATTATATTTACATAGTATTTATACGGTGGTGAATTAAATGAATTACGGAATGTATGCAATTCTGGTATTTTTTTTGGCAGCCTTGATTGCAACTTCATATATGTTCAGTAAAATGATGAAAGAATAGCAACGGTATCCGCCGTTGTTTTTTTTTTTGCTTTTTTCATTTATGCAAGAAATAGCAAGGAGTTTATTGAAAAAGTTAGGGATGGAATACTATATGATAAACCCATATAAGAAGGAGTATAGAGTAATGAACATTCCCGAAACATTTAAAAATAAAATTGCGGGTGCTTTCGGAGAAGAGGGCATAAAATGGTTAGAAACAATTGCTTCGAGAGTTCAAATATGTGTGGAAAAATGGAATTTAAAGATAGATGCTCCAGTTACAAACCTTTCCTATAATTACGTTTTAAATGCAATAGATTTATATGGTAATCCTGTGATTCTTAAACTCGGTATCCCGGGATCTGATTTCCAAAATGAAATTAGAGCGCTGCAAGCATATAATGGTATTGGCTGTGCCCGCTTGATAAAAGCAGATGCAAGCCGCGGTGCAATTCTTCAAATGCGACTTATACCCGGAAAAATGCTATACGTAGAAGATGAGATTTCTTCTATTAAACATTTTATACAGGTATGGAAATCTATTAGGTGTCCGCTGCAACTATTATCGGGTCTTTCTTCGGAGATCGATACATACCCAGATGAAAATAAAGCCGTAATCAGGAGAATATCCAAAGACATCATACATTTTGATGAACAAGAGGAATTATTTTTAACCCCTTCGTAATTTGTCTGGCCGCATTTATTTGTAAAACGTGATAAACCAATCGGGATTAATTATTCCGTAATGGAAAATCAGCTTGAAGCAGCTAAGCCAATGCCTCCTGAGGACCTCATTAAATTTTTACGAGCAATGGGGGATTTCACTAGACTGCAAATTGTAAAATATTTAGCTGAGAAATCTCGTTCTACTAGAGAGTTAGCTGGATTGAGGGGGCAATTTCCAAACATTTAAAACAACTTAGGGATGCAGGGTTAATAACGACAAAACCTGATAGCTATTATGTTTTCTATCAATTATTGGAACAACCTTTTGAAGAATTTCCAAACAATTTAATGCAATTTATTAGATAAAATTAAAGGAAAAAGGAATGTCTTAATAGAATGAAAAGATTATTGATGACCCATTTTTAATAATATTGGAGAGTTTTATGTCAGAATATATTGAAATTAAAGGCGCATACTTGCATAATTTAAAAAATGTTGATATCAGGATTCCAAAAGGAAAATTGACAGTGGTTACAGGAGTCTCTGGAAGCGGAAAGTCTAGCCTTGTATTCGATACCTTATACGAAGAAGGGAAGAGGAGATATCTGCTTTTCTCGGGAACCCAATTTATGGTTGATTCGGTCTCCGCTTTTGAAAGCATTACCGGACTTTCTCCGACCGTGGCGGTGGAACAGCGTGTCATTCGCCAATCGAATCCAAGGAGTACGGTAGGTACTAGGACGAAAATTAGCAATTTGCTGGCGATCCTTTTTGCTTCTTATGGTACCAGGGACCCAAACCATGATGATGGATTACCTCTTTCAATGGAATTTTTTCAGAAAAATTCTGCTAAAGGCATGTGTGTTAAGTGTTTAGGAAGCGGCCAGTTCTATCATATAGATGAAGATGAAATATTAAAGCTAGATATGCAAATCAAGAATATATTTAATGGATTTTTGATGAAGCATAGGCATCATCGGAATAATTTCAAAAAGTTTTGTCAGCTCTATAACATTGAGGTAAATAATACGATTGCCTCTTTAAATGAAGAGGAACTGTTTTTGTTTAAATATGGCTGCCGGAAAAGTGGATTTGTTGGTGCCGTTGTTTTTTTTCATGAAATGCAAAAACATTTTGTCAGTAAGAACATGAGAAATAATACATTAAAAAAGGAACATGACTTATTTGGAATCAAATTAGCACCGAGAAGTTGTCCAAAATGTTTAGGAACTGGTCTTGGTGAACAGGCAGTACATACAACTATAGATGGCAAAACTATTTCTGAATTAGAAAATATGTATGTTGATGAATTAGTGAATTTCTTAGAAGCACAGAAGATAACAATTGCTGGAAAGAATTTAGTGGAGGAAATCCTTTTAAAGCTAAGATGTATGGTGGATGTGGGATTACATCATCTGGCACTATCCCGTCAAGTCCCAACCTTATCAGGTGGAGAAATACAACGCCTTTTTCTTGCTTCCTACATCATTGCTGACATGGATTCTATCATTTTTATTTTTGATGAACCGACTATTGGACTTCATGAAACGGAAAAAGGAATGCTGATAAAAATCATTCGAAATCTTGTCCATCGCGGAAATACAGTAGTTGCAGTTGAACACGATGATAATTTCATGAGAGCGGCTGATTATATCATTGATATAGGACCTGATGCCGGAATGTATGGTGGGGAGCGAATCTTTCAAGGGAGTTTCGAGGAGTTCTTGGCATGTAAGAAATCTAGAACTTCACCATTCTTAATAGGGAAGAAAATATTAAATAGGAAACAAGAATTTAAACAAATAAATCATGAAAAAATCCTGACAATAAAGCATGGTAATTTGCATAATTTGCGTGATATCACTGTAGATATTCCTCTTGGATTAATGGTGGGGATTGCAGGAGTTTCCGGAAGCGGAAAGTCTAGCTTAATCCATGACACACTGGTGCCAAAACTAAAGCAACAACTGAAAACGAAAGTAATATACGAAGAAGATGACGTCTTAGAAGTCGATAACCATGCGTCCATCGAAGGATATGAACAAATTAAGAAATGCATTGTAGTAGATCAAAAGCCTATTGGAAGAAGTAAAGCATCATGTCCTGCTACCTATACTGGTATTACAGACCGAGTTCGGATGTTACTGGCTAAAACACCGGAAGCACAGGAAAAAGGATATACTTCCGGATTATTTTCCGTTAATTCAGAAGGCGGCTGCCGAACCTGTAAAGGGGAAGGGGTTAAATCTTTTCATGTCGGATATGGTAATTTTATTGATTTAGAGTGTGAAACTTGCAATGGAACGGGTTATATCGATGAAGCATTAGAAGTCAAATTGAATGGTAAAAACATCAAAGACATTATGGATATGAATGTGGTGGAAGCTATTTATTTTTTTGATAATGAGGCTTTGCCATTTTATGATAAAAGCTTATCCGAAATTTTAAAAACATTGGATCGTGTTGGGATGGGCTATATTACCCTTGGACAAAAGACGCCCACTATTTCTGGCGGAGAGGGACAAAGGATTAAGCTTGCAAAGGAACTTTCCAAACAAAAAGGAAAAGACAATGTCTATATTCTTGATGAGCCTACCACTGGTCTTGCTTTTGCAGATATGGAACGTCTAATACAGCTTATGCAGCAGCTTGTAGATTCAGGCAATACGGTTATTGTTACAGAGCATGATCCTGCTATATTAGCAAATTGTGATTATATTATTGAAATGGGTCCAGGCGGGGGAAGTAATGGTGGAAACGTAGTAGCGAAAGGGACACCATTGGAGTTAAGCAAAAATTCCCAATCTATTATCGGGAAATATTTAAAGCAGGTGCAGATATGAAATTTGAATGGCAGTTTTCTACTCCAGAGGCGGAAGGGATGGATATTAATGTTCTCCAGGAGCTGGATGGATATTTAAAACAACATAAATATCGGCTAGTAAATAGTGTGCTAGTGGTGAAAAATGGGAAAATTGTCGTTGAAAAATATTATAATCAATTCCACGAATTCAGTAGAAACCCAATTAAATCGATTTGGAAGAGTATTCTTGCGATTGCAGCGGGGATTTGTTTAGACAAAGGCTTAATTCAAAGCTTAGATGAACCGATTGGTACACATTTAAAAGAATTTGCGGAAGATAGACATCCTTTTCATAAAATAATTACAATCCGTCATTTGCTCACCATGTCATCAGGCATTTATTGGAATGGAGGAGTTCATTATCATACTCCTATGATGCAACAAATGATGCGAACCAATGACTGGATCAATCATATAGCAGATATAGAAATGGATAGTGTTCCTGGAAGAACGTTTCATTATAAAGAATGGGACGTGATGCTCTTGTCTGCCATTATCGGAAAGGTATACGGCGGAACCTCATTTGACCTTGTTCAAGAGTTTTTATATAAGCCTCTTGACATTTTAAGTGATGAATGGCCACAAAGCCCGTGTGGTTTTTCATATACTGTTATGGAGGGAGAAGAAAAGTCGGATTTATCCGCTAGAGATTTAGCAAAAATAGGTCTACTTATGCTTGGTGAGGGAACTTTTAATGGACATCGAATTATCTCTTCTGATTTTATAAAACAAATAATCAGCCCATCTTTTGAAAATAATACTCAAGGTTCTCTAGCTAATAATCTGTTTTATGGATACCTTTGGTGGCTGACTTCAGATGGGTACCATGGTAGAGGATTTGGAGGACAAGAGCTAAATATAGTTCCGGAGAGCAATTATATATCCGTTGTCCAGGCTACTCCGAGTACTTCAAGTAAAGCGTATGGGGATATCAATGAAAATATATTGATGAAGGCAATTTTGTAAATTACTTTTCAAAAAAGAAAGCTTATTTTGAGTTTCACTTTCCGTTATATGAAGTAACTTAGGGAGTGATAAGGGTGAGGAAAAGCAAAAATTTTTATGCTATTGCTGGAGCCTTTTGGTGTTTCCTGTTCGCCCTCATTAGTTTTTATTGGGCAAGCGGGGGAATGGCAGGAGTGAAAACATTAGGAGGAGTCATTTATCAAAAAGCTTTCGAAAGAGAAAACTCATTCATTGCCATTGTCTGGATTACGGGCTTTATCAAGCTTATTGGAGGATTATTTTTACTATTACTTCTAAAGAAATGGTCAAAAATATTAAAAATTATATTATTTACCATATCTTTAGTGGGAGGAATTTTCTTATTTTTATATGGCTTGGCGAATTTTGTAACCATTTTACTTTCTGTAATCGGTTATATATCACTTCAAATTGAAAATTATGCTGCAAAGTGGAGACTCTTTTTTTGGGAACCATTTTGGATGTTAGGCGGGGTTTTATTTATTCTTTCGGCGTTAAAGTTTAACAGAGAGAATAAATAAAAGACTGAAGTTAAGGAGGATAAGCAGAGCTTGAATACAATTATACCAACACATATAGCGATAATGATGGATGGAAACGGAAGGTGGGGATTACAGCGGGGACTAACGAGAAGTCAAGGTCATTTTGCGGGTGCACAGGCAATGGAAGAAATGATAGATGCATCCTTAGAATTAGGAGTGAAAGTATTAACTTTATATGTCTTCTCAACGGAAAACTGGAAAAGACCAAGTGAAGAGGTTCAATATTTAATGGATCTTCCAGCACAATACTTAGGCCAAAAGTTGCCTGAGTTTAAAATGAAAAATATAAGAATATGTATTTCTGGTGATTTGGATAGGTTGCCTCGACATACCCAATGTGCTTTTAAAAAGGCAGTTCATGAAACTTCAAGTAATAATCAGCTAATTGTTAATTTTGCTCTAAATTATGGAGGCAGATATGAAATATTATCCGCAGTCAAATCTTTAATTAGAGATATAAAAGACTCTAAAGTAGAAATAGAAGAAATAAATGATGATCTAATCAATAATTATCTCTATACCAAAGAGCTTCCAGACCCGGATATTATCATCCGGACAGGTGGAGAAAAAAGGCTAAGTAATTTTTTGCTATGGCAGTCTTCAAAATCGGAATTTTGGTTTAGCGATTTATATTTTCCGGACTTTACTAAAGAAATGCTATTAAGAGCGATTAACGATGTAAATCAAAGAAAATTGGAAGTTAAAAGCTGAATAAGGGAATATTTAAAGAAGAGATAGGTCAATAATAAACTGTGTTTCTAATATTGTGTTAGCTTAAGAAAGGGTGATGTAAATGGTGAAGACAGATAAATTATCCTCCTAAAATCATAAATTAATTTTAGGAGGATAATAAAAATGAAATTTCATCCAATTGATAGAGAAAACTGGGATAGAAAGATCTATTTTGAACATTATTTACATCAAAAGTGCAACTATAGCATCTCAACAAATATAGATATCACAATGTTATTAGAGCAGCTGCGAAATAAAGGGTTAAAACTATATCCTGCCTTTATTTATATGGTAAGCAAAACAGTCAATTCTTACAAAGAATTTCGAACTTGTTTTAACGAAGATGGTGTTTTGGGTTATTGGGATCAAATGGTTCCTAGTTATACCATTTTCCATCAGGATAACAAAACATTCTCAAGCATTTGGACTGACTTCAACGACGAATTTCCTACTTTTTATAATAATTATCAAATAGATTTGGAATGTTATGGTGATTTAAAAGGACTTGATACAAAGGAGAATATCTCAGAGAATACATTCCATATTTCAAGTATTCCTTGGATAAGTTTTACGGGATTCAATTTAAATGTTCATCATGATAATGATTATTTACTTCCCATTATCACGGGAGGAAAATACTTCTATCAGAAAGACAAAATATGGTTACCAGTTTCTCTGCAATTGCATCATGCTGTTTGTGATGGATACCATGCTGGTTTATTTTTTATGGAGCTGCAGCAATTATCCTATCAAAGCAAAGAATGGCTTTCTTAAGCTAACAAAGACCCATGAAGATAGGTTATTCCTAATTGTAGGAATAACCTTAAATTGTAAAATACTACAAGGTAACGTTCATTGACTATAATAGTTTAATATAACTTATTAAAAATGGAGGTGCAATCAGTGGTAAATAAGTATAAAATTGCTTCAAATTTATTCTTTACTCTTTCGGTATTATTGATTGTCATTATGTTATTAAAAAGTTATATTGAATATCAGAATTTTGTTAAACATCCTGAATGGTCAGCACCTTTTTCGACTCATTTATTAGTATTGGTTGTTACTTACTTATTCCCCATCATTATTGCATTAATATTAGCGTATATTTTTAAATATAAGGTAAATAAAAAGTAATTGATAATGTATTGAGAGTGCGCTATTTAAAAAAATTAAACTCTGTTTCTCTGACTACTTGTTAACTACCTTTCTAAAATGCTCTCCATACGCCTCTGATTCCTAAACTTCTCATAAAAATATTGAAATAAATACATGACTACCGATTTTATTAAAAAGAGAATGGATAATCTAAATTTCGAAAGTCTCACTAAGGAGACATATCCAATTTTTTTTAAACAAGGAATCATAAGATAGGTAAAAAAAGCATCGATGAGTAAATTTGTTTTGAAATATAAAGCAAATTTTCCATAAGTATATTTTAAAATCCAAATGGAACCGACTAAAAATGGACCAAATATTAATGGGAATTCCCCAACTATATTAGGTTTAATTCCAATTGGAAACCACCACCATTTTTTCTTTTGGGCTATCATTCCTTCTACAATGAGATAAAAGCACATAAATAATGACCCAGGAAGAAATCTTTTAAACGTTTTTGACCCAATAAATGGGACTGACAGCCAAGGTATGATCGTCATTAAAAAAATATACTTATAAGTGTTTTTCATCTTTTTACATCCCTTTATTCCGATTAGATAGTTTTATTTTTCCTATTTTCATACAAGTTATGTGAGAATGTTTTTTCTCAATCATTTCTTGCCCTAAGCCTTCGTAAATATATACAAGGCAAAGGAGGAGATATGAAATTGGCAAAAAAGTTGATATCCGAATGGGAGGAGCATTTTTTTTGGTTAGAGGTTTTGCAGGATCATGCTTTTTTTGTGAGAGATCATCTATCTGTAAGTGAAGTTGAATATGTTCAAACGGCACAACAGTATATTCAACTATTTGGAAATTTGCTTGGAATGTTAGAAAATATTCCTAAAACACGTAACACTGCGGATGAATTAATGATTGAGTTTTCGCAGCAATCTTGGCAAGTATCTAGAGGATATTTTGAATTTGAAGGAAGGCTTCAATCACTCAGAATCGATAATAAGGTTAATTTAAATTTATCCCCAACCTATTTAAACGGAACATTGGCAGAGAATCAGGAATACTTACGCATTTTAAGCTATTTAGTCCAGGGAGTGAAGCCTGAACCACTTTCTTTAGTAAATCTTATGGATTTATGGTTAGAAGATCAATTAGGGCATGCTGTTTTATGTAGAAATTTACTCGATCCAATCGAGGTTTTCCAATCAAAGCAAATAGACGGTTTTATAAATAAATATCAAGTTTTCATTGTTCAAAATCAACACTTAAAAGGTTATTTAAGATTTAAAGAACCAGGTTTTGAACGGCAGCAGGAATTTGCACATGAGGTTGGGTTAACAACCTTGGAAATGAGTCGATATATATACAATATGGTAACAAAGTATAAAGAAAATAAGCTTTTAAATAAAACTACTTTACGATTTTTAGAACATCATTTTCCGGAAACATGTTATTTTATTAAAAAGTTAAGCTACTATGATCCAAGTATACGAGAACCTGCAAGTCAATGTTCACTAAGAAGACCGACGTATTTATCGAGCAGATGATGATACTTGAGAAAAAAGGTGAAAAACAATGCAATTAAGATGGAATATAAGTATAATAATGATGAAATCAAAATAAGTGGTAACAAAGGAGGTATATAAATGGCAAATACAATCTTGTTGCCTAATACTTCAGCTACTCATGCAAAGCCTATAATGGAAAAGGCGATTCTTTGCATGGGGCAAAACAAATAATTATCGCCATTTTTATAAAGGCTTTGCACCTTATTTGCTACAAAATAAATAAGGGGCTGGCTAAATTGAAATATGTAAAGGCAAGCACGGTTTTACCGGAGAAGCTTATTATGGAAATTCAAAAATATGTGCAGGGAGAAACCATATATATCCCAACAACGGATTCTACCCGAAAAAAATGGGGGACTAAATCCGGCGGGAGAAAATTCATCGATAAGCGGAATGATGAGATTAAAGATGCATTTTGTAATGGAATGTCTGTTCAAGATTTGGCAGATGAATATTTTCTCTCTGTTGAAACCATTAAAAAAATCATTTATTCAAAGCGCTGATATCTTCAGTGCTTTTTTAAGAGATAAGAAAGTATAAGTTTTTTGTGACAAATATTATTTAACAAGTATAGACCATGTCTAGCTCCAGCGCCTATCGGCTAGCGGATTTCTCCGTCTCCTCCCTACGATAAGTCAACATCAGGTGAAAATGGCAGTTCAATTTTCAATAGCTCGTGAACTACCTCACTGTGTTTCCTTTATCTCAGTCGAAGACTACGAAATCCGTACGCCGATGATCAAGGCGCTTGCGCTTTTCTTATGTGTATTTTTTTTATAATCGTTTTCTACCTATTAATAATCCTCCTCATCATTTAAATTAGAAAGCAGTAGATAGGGAGGAATTAAAATGGAAGCATTTATTCGTGTTGATCAGTTCCAATTCATTAAAGTTCAAACGCAAATTCTTATAAATGGGCATGCAAGCGTTAATGACAGAAATGTATTAAACGCATTAAAATCATTAGCTAGTGACAAAGTGTTTAACCTGTTTACCAATTTAGATGATGAACAAAAACGATTATTAGAACCAATTAAAGAAATAGAGGACACAGCACAAGGTGATGATTTTATAAGAAAAATAAAGCCCTATGTTATTCCTTTTAAAAAGATAACAGAACAATCATTGAAAAAACTATTCCCTAAAGCAAAAAAATTAAAACTTCCGTCTTTAGTTGACATTGACTTACAAGAATTGAGTTATTTGGGGTGGGATGATAAGGGGACAAATAAAAAATATTTGATTGTTCCTCAACAAAATAAACTTATTGGCTTTTCTGGGACATTTACTCCTATAACCAAAAAAGGTGTTTGTATGCTTTGCAATCATCACTCGGAGGTCGGATTATTCATGTCGGAGAAAAAAGGCAAGATCCAAGGAACGTTTGTGAGAAGAGGGAACTATATTTGTCAAGATAGTTTGAAATGCAATGAGAACTTAATTTCTCTTTCGAAATTGGAGGATTTTATTAAGCTTCTAAATGGCAAAGAATCTTAATATAAGTAAGGGATTCCTGTTAATCGGGAATCCTTTTTTTGTTTTATAAAAAAATTCTTGTTTATTGTCGAAAGAAAATAGGTAAAAAGACGTAAAATAATGAAATAACATGAAAGATAATGAATTATTTCATTGACAATGTTGAACTATACTGAATAAGATGGAATTAATGAAATTCTGAAAGGATGTTTTTACATGTTGGCTGAGGAACGCAGACATAAGATACTGGACATCATTGAAAAGGAAGGTCGTGTCATTGCAAAAGATCTAGCCGATATGTTTGAGATATCCATAGATTCAATTCGAAGAGATCTAACGATAATGGAAGAACAGGGTTTGCTTCAAAAAACATATGGGGGAGCGATTCTAAATAATCCAACCCCTAAGGTACGTACATTGCCACAACCTGAATCCACAAGATATGGATTGGGGGCTGCGCATCAAAATGCGATATCTAAGTTTGCTGCCTCTTTCATCCATGTACATGATACTGTATTTATTGGTGGTGCCGGCATTCAATTTGGAATGTTAAAGTATTTACCATCTGATTTTCCATATACCGTTATTACAAATTCCATAAAAATTGCAGAAGTAATAAGAAAACGAGAAAATATCACTTCCTACTTAATTGGGGGAAAATTAAGAGCTGAATCTGCAGGAAGTATGATTGATACGCTCGCTATCGAAATGGTTCGAAAATTTACCTTAGACATAAGTTTTTTAACTGGAGGAGGTATTGATTCACTCGGCATTAGTACTGCAACTCCAGAAGGAGCAGCATTTACTCATGCTGTTTCCCAAGTTTCACGGAAAAATATTTGTTTAGCTCCACATGAAAAGATTGGGCATCGTATGTTTGTCATGTCTGTTCCAATTGAAGAAATTGATTTAATGATTACGGATCAAGGTGCACCGGAGCTACCTATTCAGGAAATAAAAAGAAAACATGTTAAAGTTGTATTCGCAGAAGAGAAGGAAACGGAGTGTGTAAATGATGAAATGGCTTAAAGTAGAACAAACACCGCAATTACAAGGAAGCGTAAAAATACCAGGGTCCAAGAATAGTTCTTTAGCCTTGCTTGCTGCAGCTTGCCTTGCCGATGATACTGTTATATTGAAAGGAATTCCAAATATATCAGATTATCGTGTAATTTGTGAGATTGTCAAAGAAATGGGAGTTGAAATAGAAAGAGATACTGATGACGCAGTGCATATCAACTCCAATAAAATTTTCCATACAACGATTGATCCTAAGAAATCATCCTCCTTTAGAACCGCATATTATTTTATCGGTGCATTACTGTCCAAGTTTGGAAAAGTGTCACTTGGTTATCCAGGAGGAGACAATTTTGTTAGCCGTCCCATTGATCAGCATATAAAGGCTTTAGAAAAAATGGGAGCGAAATTCACATTTCATGAAGATTATTACGAAGTGGAAGCGGAAGAATTAACAGGTGCAACCATTTATTTTGACACCATAACATCTGGTGCAACCATCAACAGCATGCTTGCAGCAGCCCGTGCAAAAGGGACCACTATTTTAATGAATGCAGCCCGTGATCCCGAGGTAGTGGATACTGCTATGCTTCTCAATAAAATGGGGGCAAATATTAGCGGTGCTGGAACGGATACGATTAAGATTACTGGGGTTTCACAATTGAATGGTTGTACACATACGGTTATACCAGATCGATTAATTGCTGGCGCGTTTTTAATTTCTGCTGGAATGACTGGTGGTACGGTTACGGTCCAAGACATTGTACCGGAGCACTTAAGGACTTTTATATCTAAATTACAAGAGATTGGACTAGAATTTATGGTAGAAGGAAATACCATTACTTCCTACTCGACTGGAAAAATTAGAGCAACAAGAGTTCGGACAGGTATGTATCCGGGATTTCCAACAGATGTGCAGCAGCCTTTGACTGCCCTTCTTACGCAAGCGGATGGGAAAAGTATCATCAGTGAAAAGGTCTATCCTAATCGTTTCAATCACGTCCAACAATTAATAAGAATGGGAGCGGATATTAAAGTTCGTTCAGGTGTTGCCTTTATAAAGGGAAAAACACATTTAAAAAGCTCCGTCGTTCACGCATCCGATATTCGTGCAGGGATATGTTTAATACTCGCAGGTTTGGCAGCAGAAGGTCAAACAGCGATTACTGGGGTACAGCATATTGAACGCGGGTATGAAAATGTGGTAGAAGCCTTTCAATCACTAGGGGCAAGAATTACTTTACAGGATTCTAACCTTTCACATAATGACATCGAGAAAGTTGGAGGTGTTTATCATTCCCTATAAATGGCTGGAATGGGCACAAAGAATCCAGGCAATTTCTCAAGCAGGTCTAACCTTTTCGAACAATGAATATGATAAAGAACGGTATGAAGAATTGAGAAGTATTAGTTCTGAAATTGTGGAAGAATATACGGATCATGAAATGAAGACCATTAAGGAATTATTTACAGATGAAACTGGTTATCCAACACCAAAAGTGGATGTCCGCGGGGTATTGTTCCATGATAATAAAATACTGCTGGTAAGGGAAAAAAATGATGATAAATGGTCTTTACCAGGTGGATTTTGTGAGGTAGGGTTATCTGCAAAAGAAAATGTTGTGAAAGAAATAAAAGAAGAAGCTGGCTTTAATGTTAAACCGACAAAATTACTTGCATTGTTTGATATGAGAAAACATGGGCACTCTCCACAGGCATTTCATTATTATAAAATTTTTATTCAATGTGAAATTATTGATGGTCAAGCGAAAACCGGTATTGAGACTAACGATATTGGCTTTTTCAGTGAGAAAAATTTGCCACAGCTTTCAGTGAAAAGAAATACAATGTCTCAAATTAAAATGATGTTTGAGTTTTTAAGAAATCCAAATAAGGAAACAATCTTGGATTAATTTCATTGCCGCTTCTTTAATGCCTATAAGGAAGGATTGATCTAGATTGAGCGAACCTAAACATTTTGTGTCAGCTGGTGCAGTTGTTATAGACGATGAAGGAAAGTTATTGCTTATTCGCGGACCAAGAAGAGGCTGGGAACAACCTGGTGGACAAGTTGAATTAGGTGAATCTATCGAAGAAGCGGTCAAAAGGGAAGTAAAGGAAGAAACAGGGATAGATATTGAAGTTACAAAATTTTGCGGCATCTATCAAAATTTGCAAGCTAATGTTTGCTCAACGTGTTGGTTAGGCAAAGCTATTGGTGGAGAATTACAAACGTCCAGTGAAAGTTTAGAGGTAGGCTTTTACACCATTGAAGAGGCTTTAAAGATGGTAACATGGCCAACTTTTAAAGACAGAATACTAAAAAGTTTAAATGAAGGTGAACATCCGTTTTTTGTGGCATTTTGAAAGGGAAAGTGGGAAGGGCATGGATAAAATATTAAACTATTACAATCAATTCGATGAGTGGGGAAGATTGGATAGAGAGCCCATCGAATTTCTTGTAAATTGGCATTTTATTGAAAAATATTTACCTCCTATTGGAAGTGTTCTTGATAATGGTGCCGGACCAGGAAAATATTCTATGAAATTAGCTAAAAAAGGCTATAAAGTAACCCTTACAGATTTAACTCCTAAACTAGTTCAAATTGCTGAAGTTAAGGCGGAAGAGCTTGGTTTAACCGAACGATTCGATGGCTTTTTTACCGCTGATGCTCGTGACCTTTCAATTTTTTACGATCTCCATCTTCTCGGTATCTCTTCCCATTTATTATACATTGGAAGAAAGAAATAATTTACGATTTAGTTAATGAATAAAATTCAAATATTTTTTTGAGGAGAAAAAATGATATTAGTCAGCTCTTGTTTAGCAGGATTAAATGTTAGATACAATGGGACAAATTGTTTGGATAATAAAATTCAAAAATTAATAGATGAGAAACTGGCATTAACCGTATGCCCAGAACTTCTAGGTGGTTTTTCTATTCCAAGAGAACCCGCAGAAATTGTCGGCGGTAATGGAGAAGATGTTTTAGATGGTAAAGCTAAAGTGGTTGAAAAATCAGGTAAAGATGTAACAGAATTGTATGTAAAAGGTGCATATGAAACTTTAAAAAAGGCACAAGAGGTTAAAGCAAGTGTTGTCGTTCTTAAGGAGTATAGTCCTTCTTGTGGAAGCTCAATGATTTATAATGGAGAATTTAAAGGTAAGAAAATAGCTGGTAATGGAGTGACATCTGCCTTGCTTAAAAGGAACGGAATTAACGTTGTTTCAGAGGAGAGACTGGATGATTTTCTATAAAATAAATATAAAAGTACAGGGACGGTTCATTTGTTTTAATGATGCAAAAGAACCGTCCCTTTGCATAAAAATGAAACAAGGCTAATGACTGTGTGCATAAAATTATTTAGAGTAGCACCAAGGGGGAATTTATTTGTTTCGGTTTTTTCTAATTGCAGGATTAGTTTGTATTTTTGTTTCAGGTATTTATATAGGGGCTTGGACGGATGGAGACAGACAACGAGCAAATTTTTATTCAGAAACTCCCAAAAATAGAAAGCAAAGAGTGAATATTGGTCTTTTATTTGGATTAATTGGAGTAATATCTTTGTTGATTGCAGGAATCATTTATTTTAACTAGAATAATACACTTAAAACAAGGGGGATATGTTATGAAACTGAATTTTAAAGAAGCTATCGAAATATTAGAGCGTACACCGCAAACATTAGAGTGTTTTTTGTCCGGTTTGTCTGAAGGATGGTTGAAATGTAATGAAGGTAAAGATACTTGGAATGTCAGGGAAGTAGTGGAACATTTAATAGAAGCGGAGAAAAATAATTGGATTCCAAGATTGGAATGGATTCTTCAAGTAGGTGAAAATCAAGTATTCCCTCCTTTTGATCGTTTTTCGCATTTAAATGAAAAAAAGGAGCAAGCATTAGACCAAATTTTAATGGAATTTAAATCAATTAGAACACAAAATTTATCAACACTTAAAACTATCATTAATCCTGAAATGCACTTCGATTTGACAGGTGTACATCCCGAATTCGGTCAGGTGAAATTAAGTGAATTATTATCCACATGGGTGGTTCATGATTTAACACATATTGCCCAAATTGTCCGTATAATGGCTGAAAGATACAGAGAAGACGTTGGACCATGGAATGCTTATTTGGGGATTTTAAATAGGAAATGATTCCATTTATATTTTGGAGGTAACGATTTTGAGCATGATCTGTAACCAGAAACTTCACATTTTTGAATTTTATTGTTGAAAAGGATAAATGAATTTGTTATCATCATTTCCAATAACTAGAGAGCGACGAAGAGATAAGTAAATAAGAAGGAACATTACAGAGACCCTCGGTTGGTGAAAAGAGGGATGGAAATTCTTATTGAAAAAAGCCTCTGAGCTTCGTACGGAACTAAGTACATACTTAGGGATGCTGCGACGGTTTCCCCCGTTATAGGGATAGGGTATCGCATTTAATGCCGTACCTGATGAGGCTTATTGAGCAATCAATAAGCAAACTGAGGTGGTACCGCGAAGTCAAACTCTCGCCCTCAAGATTGAAAATCTTGGAGGTGAGAGTTTTTTTTGTTCTTCTAAAATCATTTAAAATGAGGTGAAAAAAATGCATTGGGCATTTCAAATTGCAGAAAAACTAATAGAAAAGTATCCAGCAAAGAATGTTTTTATCTGTGCATCCGGTATCAGTCCTTCAGGTTCTGTTCATATTGGCAATTTTAGAGAAATCGTAACGACGTTTTTCGTTGTTAAAGCACTAGAAAGCTTAGGCAAAAAAACAAGGTTCATTTTTTCCTGGGATGATTTTGACAGACTGAGAAAGGTACCACAAAATGTTGCTTCAACGTACGAATCATACATTGGCATGCCTTATTCAGAAGTTCCAAGTCCTTCAGGTAAAGGTTCCTATGCTCAATATTTTGAAAAACAGTTAGAAGATTCGTTACAAGCTTTTGGAATTGAACCTCAGTTTATCTATCAGAGTATAGAATATCGCTCTGGAAGATATTTATCCCATATACAAACCGCGATGAAAAAGAGAAGAGAGATTTATGACATCCTTATGCGATTTAAAACGGAGGAACCAGCAATAGAAGAAAGAGAAGATTTTTATCCGTTAAGTTTATATTGTCAAAGTTGTAATAAAGATACTACTACCATTACTTCATTTGATGAAAACTCAGGTAATTTGGAATACCGGTGTATCTGTGGAAACAAAGATATGCAAACATTGATGCACTCAAACAATCTAAAGCTTAATTGGAAAGTAGATTGGGCAATGCGTTGGATGGCAGAGGATGTAATTTTTGAACCTGGCGGCAGGGATCATTCATCTGCAACTGGCAGTTATAATGTTTCTAAAGTGATGGCGAAGGAAATTTTTCAATATGAAGCACCGGAATATATTGCATATGAGTTTATCGGATTAAAAGGTATTAAAGAGAAAATGTCCAGTTCTTCCGGAAACGTTATTACACCAAATGAATTATTAAAGGTATATATTCCTGAACTTATCCTATTTATGTTTGCAAAGTACAAACCAAGTTCTGCTTTCAATATTGGATTAGATGAAGATGTACTGCGAAATTATTCCGAGTTTGAACGGTATAGAACTTCTTATGAACGAGGCACATTAACAGATGAGGATATTAAGATTTCATTAGAATTAGCGGGAGTGAAAGGGATAAATAGACAACCGAATTTCAACCAAGTGGCAGGTATCTTCCCACTTATTGATTTTAAAATGAATGCATTACAAACATTTTTAAGACAAAATGGCGATGATTTTACCATAAAAGAGATAAAGCCAATAAGCGATAGAGTTTCCTATTGGATTAAGCATTGGAATCAACAGCGCTTAGTAAAAATAAATCAAGAGAGAAATACCACGTACTACAAAACTTTATCGCAGAAGCAAAATGAAAAAATTGACCAGCTGGCAAAGCTTCTTTCAACGGAACAAACTTTGACAGGAGACGCTTTACTGAGCAGAATTTATGCCTTATGTCATCATGAAAATAAAAAGAAAATGCGAGAATGCCAAAAGAAATTATTTGAAGATGTATATCAGTTATTAATCAACGAGGACAATGGACCTCGCTTTCCAATCCTTTTTAGTGCGATAGGAAGAGAAAAGGTGATTGAATTACTTACATTTAGTAAGTAGTGAAAGCCTCAGCTTTAAGTGGAGGCATTTTTTTACTTACGAATGAAACATATATAATGTTATTGCGTATATTTTTTATGAGATTATTTCTAATTGGGAATAGAAAGTGCTGTTCTATCTATAAGTCATTGTAATAAAAGTATATTTATTCTAAATCCTAAGGGGAGTTGAAATAATGACGATAGTATTAGAGTTATTGAGAATTATTTTTATAATGTTCCTTTTTGTTGGTGCTATTGTTTCGATGATCCATAATTTGTACTCAAAAATTGGAGTGAATTCTGACTATTATTTATGGATGGAGTTTATTGCAACTTTCCTCCTGTTTTTTGTTCTTTATAGAAATAAATTGCAATTTAGTGGTTGGTATAAAGGTAGAGGGAAAGAAAAACTTCCAAAGAATATAGCAAAATGGCTAGTTATTTGCGCTATATTATTATGGATATTACCACTTTTCCTTAGCCTCTTCTTAAAATAACCAGTATGGTCGGGATATATAATAGATCTGAATGCTAGTGCTTATATTTGAGATAGGCATTAGGAATTTTGTGTTACAATTCAGTTTATATAAAAAAAGAAGGTTGGGACTTTTTTTAAAGTCCCACCTTTTTTAATGGACGCCTACCGCGTCATATGCATTTGAGACGGCTTGCACTTCTGGAGATGGTTGGCCATTCTTATCAGGATAGAGATCTCGTGCTGCTTGAGTAACGGCTTGGCGCATTTGGCTAAAGTCGGAAGAGGAAGTTAAGTATAGGGTTAAAGCACGATAGAAAATTTTCTCTGCTTTTGATTTTCCAATTCCGTTTACGGTTACACCGTAGTGAGTGCCTCCTGCAGTAATTAAATAGGCTGCTTTATTATTAATACTACTGTTGATATGGACTCCGCCATTGTCGGCTGTCCCCAAATAGCGTTGATCATAGTGATCAGGATAATAGCCAGATTCTGTATATCCACCAATGTATATAGAAGCTGGATCACTCAATGAACGTAAACCATCCCCTGCTTTATCCGGTGTATAGATATCTTCTCCCATTAGCCATAATCCATCATCCGTTTTATTCTCAATAAAAGATCCCATAATATCTGCCATGGATTCATTAAGGGCTCCTGATTCGCCTTCATACTCTAAATCAGCGGTATTGGATATTACACCGTGGGTCATTTCATGACCAATAACATCTAACCCACCCGATAAAGATATCATATTTTTACCGTCTCCATCTCCGTAGAGCATTTGTTTTCCATTCCATGCGGCATTATTCCATTTATCCCCTATGTGAACAGTTGAGATAATTTTCATTCCCTTATCATCCAAAGAGTTTCTTTTAAAAGTTTTTTGATAGTAATCAAAAACTTTATCTGCATTTATATGTGCTGATACTGCTGCGGGATCATAGAAGAATGTAGATGGGCTTGATACTTCACTTCCCGTGTAGCCAAATAATGCTGAGAAGATGATAAAAATATTAGTATCTAAGTGATTGGCCGTAAATGTGTTAATTCCATTACCGCGTGTTCCATCAAATAAATAACTCTTTCCATCAGTGCCATTATTTATCGCAGGAAAAGCTTGCATCTTGCCAAAAACATCCATTCCGCGTCCTTGAATTGGTGTCCCATCGGTTTGAAGTCCCGCCTCTTGGATAGCATTAAAACTATGAATAATATCTCCGTTGGTGGCATCAATAAAGTAATGCCAATATCCAGGAGCAGGAGTCGAAGTGGATGCTTTTACTTGATATGCAAGATAGCTCTTACCTTTATATGGGTAAATGATTAGCTGCGAATCGATGTCGCCATCGTAGTTTTTAACCTCTCCTATTTGTTTTTCAATGTCTTGTTTGGCAACATCAACAGCTTTTTCATTAGAGATGGAGGCAGTTGTAGACATTACGCTGCGTGCTGTTAAAGTAGGTGTTACTTTACCAAAGTATGCAAACACATTATTGTCCTTATCCAGTGCAATAGTTTGATCGGATCCGTAAATTGGGATGCCATTAAATTGTTGAACTGTACGCACATGATAAGTTTGAGTTTCTTTGTCAAATTGTTCATGAGTAATTTTATACTGATCCTTTATATCTCCGGACGATTTAAATAATTTACTTTTTGATTGTAGAAATGCATATACAGCTTCTTGTTTGCTAAGACCTTTTGGGGCTTCCCATGTTCCAATAATAGAGGAAGGGGTTTTTAATTGTTGGTTATACTTTATTGTTTCCGCCGCAAATGAATGTTGAATTGGCAGTGCCATTCCTCCGAAAGTAATAGATGCTGCTGCCAATACTGCCGGGATTACCTTTTTGATATTTTTCTTATCTTTCTTCAAACTAGTCACCTCTCCATAAATTTTTGAATTTCAACACCATTATTCGGAATTTTCAATTTAGCGTCAATAGTTTGCGTATTGGGTTATTTTTTTCGGTATTTTTACGGATTTTAAGTATCTTTGATAAAAAATAAACTAAAAATGGACAAATTTTCATATAAAATAACCCAATTTACAACATTCTGAAAATTAGTTACGATGAGCACAAATATGAATTGGTAAAGGAGAGTGGGAATGACACGGATTAATAAATGGGGGATTTTTTTCTGCTTATGCTGTAATTGCTTTTTCTTAGGAACTAAATTAGTAGGAAAAACAGAGGCGAGTTTTTCCAGTCAAGTTTTTCTTGGCAAAATATCCATGACTTCTGCACTTGTTTTTCCAGCAACTATTATTGATTTAAAAGAGAGGGCATTCACTATTGCAAATAGTATTGATCAATACTTTAAAACGATGAAACAACCATCAAATAAACTTGGATTTTCCGAGGTTGAAGATAGGTTAGACAGAGCAATTAGGATCAAACAATATATCAATTCATTTTTCGTGATAAATAACGAGTTGGCCGGTTATTATCAACGGGTTCATAATGATTCAGACCTTAAATATGTAGTGGATGGATATAGAAATGTGAACGATCTTATTAACGAGAAAAGAATAACAGAGCGTTCTCAACAAATCGATGAAATGATTGAATTTTATATAGAGAAGTTAAAACTGTTGGACCAAGAAGAAAAAAACAAAAATTCACAAGAGAAGGTGAGGGCGGAGCATGATGAAAAATATGAAAAAGATATTTCGAATCTCAGGTAGAGTTATAAGCGGGATTGTTTTAGTTCTAATGTGCTGTTTGGTGATCCTAGTTCTCTCCTCTAGAGCTTCAGGGGGTGAACCTACCATTTTTGGCTATCAAGTCAAGGTTGTATTATCTGGTTCAATGGAGCCTACATTTAAAACCGGCTCGATAATCGCTATTAAATTGGGGGATTCAAAAAGTTCATATCATAAGAAAGATGTCATCACATTTAAAGATGGAGAAAAGTTAATCACCCATAGAATTATCAAGGTAAAAGAAGTGAATGGACAACCACTGTACAAAACAAAGGGAGATAATAATGACGCTCCAGACATGAATATGGTAATGCCTAAAAATGTCGTAGGAAAATATACTAATTTTACCATTCCCTATATGGGATATGTCATTAACTATGCTACTTCTAAGATAGGTGCGGCACTCCTGCTTATTATACCTGGGATTATGTTAGTACTTTCATCCGTTTGGTCCATCTTGAGAACAATGAAAGAAGTAGAAGTGAAAAATGCTTAAAAATTAGGTATTACTCTTATTTATCAAATCTACAGTGATAATTAAGAGATAAATAGATTTAACCA
Organism: Margalitia sp. FSL K6-0131; assembly: GCF_038008735.1. Lineage (NCBI taxonomy): Bacteria > Bacillati > Bacillota > Bacilli > Caryophanales > Bacillaceae > Heyndrickxia > Margalitia sp. FSL K6-0131. The sequence goes on along the minus strand of NZ_JBBOZS010000001.1, from coordinate 3,161,164 downwards.
TAATAGAGGAGGAATAAATATGAGTTTAACCAAAAAAGTAACAAAGGGATTTATTACAGCGGCATTGGGATTTTCATTAATAGGAGGAGGTACATATGCATACTTTAGTGACACGGAAGCAACTAATAACACATTTGCTGCTGGTACATTAGATTTATCCGTTAATCCTTCAACCGTTGTGAATGTGAATAATATTAAACCCGGTGACGAAATTAAACGTGAATTTCAATTAACTAATAATGGATCACTTGCCATTTCAAAGGTGTTATTAAACACGGATTACAAAGTAGACGATGCAAAATTAAATGGTAAGGAAAATACAGAAGATATGGCTAAGCATATTAAAGTAACGATCCTCTATAACCAAAATAATGCCAGTACACCAGTTATCGAAACAACATTATACGATTTAAAAAATCAAACCCCAGATCTTACACAAATAGACACTCTTTCTGGACCAAAAGCGGATGGGCTTGCACCAGGCGAGAAAAATAAAATGATTGTACTGTTTGAATTTAAAGATAACGGTCAGGATCAAAATCAATTCCAAGGAGATGCATTGCAAGTGGAATGGAAGTTCAATGCCGAGCAAGCGTCAGGGTCATTGAACGAAGGTTAAAAAATAAAAAAGCCCATGTTAGTCGACATAGAAAACATAAAGGTTGGGTTGCATGGGCTTTTAATAATTAGTATTTATGAATTGGTAGCGATGAAAATATTTGAAATATGAAAAGCTTTTAAAGGTTGCTCTGTTTCAACATAATGGTCATATAGTTTTCTTCCAAATAAATGAATCCAACGGGTACTGTTACTTTCTTTAAAATAGGGGAGAGCATTTTTTTCAAGAAAGGTATAGTATTGATCCATTTGTTTGTCAATGTTCAGAATGACAAGCTTAAATAAAATGATATAAAGCTGATTATTGAACTGTTTGGCGAGTGAAATTCCTTCATGTGCTTTCTTTAGTAATATAGTTTTACGAAGTAATTTACCTTCTGCACAAGTATTAACATAATTATATAATCTTTTAAGATAAGTCATTGTAGCTTTTTCGGCAAGTTTTAATGCAGCATCGTAACATTTTTGGGCCTTCACATATTCTCCTCTATTATAATACTCTAGTCCGAGATTGCTTAGAAACATTCCTTGTTTATCCGTTGCTCCAAATACTTCACTATCATGAATTAAGTTTTGGTACCGTTCTTCCAGTTCTTTAAAGTCAATTTCGCTGCCAATTTGCAATAAGATAATAGATTCTGCATTAAATGCATGCAAGTAATTGTTTGTTTTTTTAAAGTACTTTAGTGCTTTTTCCGCATAAATATAAGACATCATTTTCGAGCCAATATAATGATAGGCAACAGATAGATGATAAAAGTATTCTTGGTTCCCGTATTCTTCAATATTAATACGTTTTAAAAGCTGAAGTGCTACATCTTCGTTTTTAAAATCGGTTGAATGAAAAAGATGATAAATACTAAATGCATGCCAAAGCAGGTTTCTTTCAAATGGGGTTAGCTCATCCTGTTTATTATTGAGATTGTTTAAAATTTGAACTGCCTTTTCATCCTCTTCATAAAATAGAAAGTATCTAGCTAAAATTAATTGATAAAGTGATGCATATTTAGAAAAATGAATATATGGTGATGAATCAAGGTTTTCCTTTATTGATTCTATAGCTTTTCTTCTTTTCATAATAATAGCATGGTGCCAGTTATGCAGTTGTTTTTCAATGTTTTGAAAGGTTTCCATTTCTTTATGGACATCAATTTGCAAACGTTCTGAAAAAAGGGTAATAATTTCCGGAGAGTATGCAGTTTTTCCATTTTCAATCTTACTGACATGTGTAGTTGTACATATTCCTTCTCCGAGTTGTGCTTGAGTTATTCCATTCCTTTCACGAAAAACTTTAATAATTTCCCCCACATGCATGTAAATATCCTCCCTTAATCATCTAATCTTTTTATTCATTAGGCAGTATATTTATTAAGTTAGGATAATATTTGCTGTAAATGTACAATAATTCTTTAGAATTTACATAATCAGGATGAATATCCTATGTTTTCAAATTTTAAGTGAATTAGATAGGACAATTGAATGAGAATGGATAGGAAAATTGGAACAGAGAGATGCAAAAAGGAAACCAATTATGATGTTAAAAGCGTATATACTATGAATCGTAAAGGCTTCTTATTGATTTTACCAGTTTTATTTCTAAAATAATTAGTATCAAAATAAAGGGATGAAAACGTGTTGAAACCAATAATATATACAACTAAGCAGCCTGAGAGTTTTAAACAATTACTTAAATTATATGAAGCTTTAGGCTGGAATTCATTAAATTTATCAGAAATCGATTTAGAAAAAATGTGTAAGCAAAGCTGGTATGCTATATATGCATTTGATGAAGATAAAATGGTCGGAATGGGACGTGTGATTTCGGATGGAGTGATTACCGGAATAATATGCGGAGTTTGTGTACTGCCGGCATATCAGTCTAAGGGAATCGGTAAAGCAATAGTCGATCAGTTGGTTCAACATTGTGAAGAAAACCGAGTTATTCCTCAGCTAATGTGTGTAGAAGGATTGGAACCCTATTATGTATCATTGGGGTTTAGGAAATTCTCAATTGGAATGACAAGGAATATTACTCATTAGACTTAATGTCTTTCGTGGTAAGTCAAATTTGTGTTTTTAATAGAATTGCAAATCGCCTAAAGTGGTTTTTTAGAATAAAAATATCAATAAAGGAGTAAAGGACATTGGGGAATATTGAAATCAGAAGACCGAGACAGGAGGACCAAGCAGAACTGCACCAATTTTTCAATCACGTCATAAGCGAAACTTTTGCTAATGAGGGATTGTCTGAATTAGTGGATGATATTGAAAAAGAAATTGTTCAAAAGCAGAAATTACTAGAATGTGATTTAGAAAGCAAAGGGGAAGAGCGTTTCTTTTGGATTGCTGTAGATACAAGAGAAAATAAAATTGTCGGTACTATTGAATATGGTGCTTCGAGTGAGCTTATCAATATTTACTCAAATGGTGAATTAAAAGATGTCGTTGAGATTGGCACTGTATTTGTTCATCCAGATCACCAAAGGAAGGGGATTGGAACACTTCTCTTAAATGTAATCTTTATTACTCTCCAAAGCAGGGGAATCACGAAATTCTGTTTGGACAGCGGGTATTCTAATGCACAGAAAATATGGAAAAAGAAATTTGGAGAACCGGATTATTTACTGAAAGATTACTGGGGTACGGGGAGTGACCATATGATTTGGAAAAGACAGACCTCTGATATGGCAATTATGTTTAATAAATTCTTGTAACCATAATTGTATAAATTAAAGGGAAGATCCTAAATCGCTAGGAATCTATATTTTGTAATCATATAAGTTGGAGAGGATCAAGTTGAAAAAAGAATTAGAAAAAGCAATAGAGCTGCGAAATAATGGTGATTATCAAGAATCGAACAAACTATTAATAAAGCTGGTTGAAAATGATCCAAATGATGCATTCATTAATTATCAATGTGCTTGGAGTTTTGATGTTTTAGGAGAGGAATCAAGAGCTGTCCCTTATTATGAAAAAGCGATTAGGTTAGGATTGTCAGGGAAAGAATTAGAAGGTGCATTATTGGGCTTAGGAAGTACATATAGAACACTAGGAGAATATGAAAAATCTCAAGAAACATTTTTAAAAGGGATAAAAATATTCCCAAATAATATGGCCATTCAGGCTTTTTACTCAATGACTCTATATAATTTAAACGAGTATAGTGCAGCTATGGAGCTATTACTTAAATGTTTGGTAGATACGACATCGGACAAAGATATTTTACAGTATCGGAAAGCAATAGATTTTTATGCTGATAAATTGGATAATGTTTGGGAGTGATCTTTTCCTTAAAAAGACAAATGGCAAAGAGGGGAGTGGAGGCGGTTCTGGACATATGCATCATACCTTCATTGTTTCGCCGCCTTTATCGGAAAATCTATCAGGAATTGAATTGCTTTTATTTACGTTTTGGGAAGATCAGGAAAGTCATCATTTTGTTATTTAACTTAATTAATGGCAGGCATTCGAGATTAAACACTTTTGAATGATAAAGTATAATGAAAAAGAACCCCAATTTTATTAGGTTGGGGTTAAGATAAGTTTAATTGGTGATATCTCATTTCCAATGGTCAGGACTCTTTAATGATGGTGGTAATTTCGTGTTTCTATCACCCTTCGCCGCATTCACTTGTGCCTGTGTCAAAAAAATACTTCCTGTAAGATTTGCACCACTTAAATCGGCATCTCTAAAGTCTGCCCCAATTAGGTCCGTCATTCTTAAGTCTGCATCTCTTAGATCCGCAGCAATTAACAGCACTCCTCTTAAACTAGCGCCTTTTAAATCCGCACCTTTAAGTTTTGCGCCAATTAAGTCATACTGGATTTTCTTCTTAAACTTCTTGTTAAGGGTTTTAGCTCTAACCAGTTCACTTGTGCGCAAAAGTAATTCATTAACCTTTGATCGATGCTCATGAACATTAATATTTAAAATATTTTCTGGGCTTTGTTTCGTAAGGAGTTCCGTTTCCTCATACATAACATGCAATTGTTGGTGGATAGGTTTGGAAGCTTCCGTGTTCAGAGCTTCGTGTAAATACCAAAGCATCTCGTGAAGCTGCTGTACTATAGGAAACACATTAAACATTTCCATAGCTTGTTCTGCATCATTCCGCCAATCATTTCCTTCATAGATTACTTGAGAAACTTTTTGCCCAGCACCAAAGCATTCATAAGCAGCACATCCTCGAAACCCTTTATTTCTAAGATCTTTATGGATACTGCATTGGAAATTTGGCTTTAAGTTTCTGCATGGAGTTCCGCTATCTTTATCGAAAGCAAAATCTGCAGATTTCGCATATGGTAATGCGACACAACACAAACCAAAGCAATTTTCACAATCTGGTTTTAAGTGATTTATAGATTCATTTGACAATGGTTACACATCCTTCAATAGCAACCTGATTATCTATACAAAAAAGTATAATATGCTATTTCAATAATAATCAATTATAAACAAAAATTTATGACTACAAAATATTTTTGAGTTTAATAAATATTATAAATTTTCCATTTAGTGTTTGAAATGTTATAAAATATAATTGAGAAACTATGTTAAACCTTGTTATTGATATTGGAGTCTCTTGAATTTCATCTATTGCTCGAATCAGCTTTTATTGATATACATACAGGAAGTAATGAGTAGTAACAAATTAAGGTTGAATCTGTTCGGCAGGAGTATATTATAAAGTGAAAATAGGTTAATAAACACACTCGTTGTGTCAAAGTGGGTTATTCAATAAAAGGGAGATGTTATTATTTGGACAAAAAGGTAGATTATAAAAAAGATTATAAGCAACTCTATATGCCTAAAATGTCGCCGGAAATTGTAGTAGTACCGAGGATGTCATTTTTTATGGTCAATGGTTCTGGGGACCCTAACGGGGAAGAATTCGCCATGGCAACAGAAGCGTTGTACAGTATGAGTTATGCGGTGAGAATGTCATACAAAAGTGAAAATGTACCAGCTGGATACTATAAATATACGGTTTTTCCACTCGAGGGCTTATGGGACTTGATTGATCAAAGCCCGCGACAGACAAAAGCAATTTTAAGTACACGATTATGATACGCCAACCAGATTTTTTGACTGAAGAACATTTTGAACGATTTTTGGAACAGTCGAAAAGGAAAAGGCCAAGCCCATTCCTAAAGAAAATTCGGTTTGAACATGCCGAAGAGGGATTGAGTTGTCAAATGATGCATATTGGAAGCTTTGACGATGAACCAGAAAGCTTTACACGAATGGAAGCGTTTTGTTTAGAACATGGTTATATTCGTTCAAGCAAAATTCATCGGGAAATTTATTTGTCAGATCCTCGTAAGACTGAACCGGCAAAGTTGAAAACGGTGTTAAGATTCCCAGTAAAAAAAACTGATATTCGGAAGTAGAAATAGATTTACCCATAAACAAACGGTTACGATGGGGGTTCAATTAGTAAACCAATTGTTCGTGTGGTGTGTGGAAAATCGTTAACTCAAATTAAATGGATTGTTAATAGTTCTAGCATGATTGAATGCCCTATTAATTTACTGTTTAAAATAGAAGTAATAAGAAAAGGATCGTTTTTTAGTATTATTTGAAAAAGTCGTGTTCCAATAAAATATAAAAAATGGAGAGTCAAAAATTATGTATGAATTAAAAACAAAAGAAACCGATCATAATGTTATTGATTTTATTGAAAAAATTGAAACACCTAAAAAAAAGGAAGATGCTTATACATTATTAGATATTTTTACCGAGGCAACTGGTCATCAGGCGAAAATGTGGGGAACGAGCATCATTGGTTTTGGTTCTTATCATTATAAATATAAATCCGGCCATGAAGGTGATGCACCGCTTGTCGGATTTTCACCCCGAAAATCGAAAATAAGTCTATATTTATCTCCATGTGAAGATGGTCCTCAAAAAGAGTTATTAAAGGATTTTGGAAAACATACAACTGGGAAAGCATGTGTTTATATTAATAAAGTAGCAGATATAAATATTGAAGTACTAATTTCATTAATTAAGCACTCCATTCAATTTATAAAAGAAGCATATCCCGAACAGTAAAATTAAATGTATTTATTTTTTTTATATTGACATTGGAATATTTATTTTATAAATTATGATTAATAAAAAAATAAAGGCAATGAAGAGAAAAAGTAAAATGATTTTGTTTTTCAAAAGAGAGCTTCGGTAGCTGAAAAGAAGCAAAAATAAACATTTGAAAAATGGTCTCTGAGCTTCGTACTGAACATACTTTTCGTATTAGTAGGCTGCGACGAGTTTTGACTCTCGTTATCAACGTCACAGTATAAGAGTAAAAGTTTTACTCCGTACTTGCTGAGGCAAATAGTGTGAACTATTTGTGAAATAAGGTGGTATCACGTGGGTATTCAAACCTCGTCCTTAACTATTTTTAGTTGAGGGCGGGGTTTTTTGTTTTCAAATATCAATACTCAATAGGGGATTTAGGTGCCTAAAACACAGGGAAGGTAGGAAAAATGGTCACCAAAAGGCAAGATAGGTGCCCAAAACCCAGGAAGAAGAGGAAAAAAGGATATAGGAGGTAATTAAAATGAGTGTTTTTATCGGTGGAGCGTGGGCTTATGCAAATGGCTCCCTACATTTAGGTCATATTTCAAGCTTGCTTCCGGGTGATATTTTAGCAAGATATTATCGTTTAAAAGGAGAAAAAGTATTATATATTTCCGGCAGTGATTGTAATGGAACACCTATTACCATTAGGGCAAAGCAGGAAGGAATTTCACCGAAAGAGATTGCTGACCGGTATCATCAGGAATTTGAAGATTGTTTTTCAAGATTAGGATTTTCATACGATATTTACACAAGAACAGATACACAGCATCATCATAAAGTCGTACAAGAGATTTTTTTAGATCTACTCGATAAAGGGTTAATTTACAAAAAAGAAGTGGAACAAACTTATTGCGAACATTGTGAGCAGTTCTTGCCTGATCGATTTGTAGAAGGACTTTGCCCCTCTTGCAAAGAGACTGCGCGAGGAGATCAATGTGATCATTGTTCGGCTATTTTAGAACCGCTTGAGTTGCTTGAACGAAAGTGTAAAATTTGTGGTCATCCTCCGACGACAAAATTCACCGAGCATTTTTACTTTGCACTAAGCTCTTTTCAGGTTTTTTTGGAGAACTATGTACATGACGCTGAAAATAAAAAGCTTTGGAGAGAAAATGCTGTTTCTTTAACAAAACGTTATTTAAAGGAAGGACTACAGGACAGGGCAGTCTCAAGAGATTTGCCTATTGGGGTAAGTGTTCCAATCGAAGGTTATGAGGAAAAGAAAATTTATGTATGGATAGAAGCTGTATCAGGTTATTACTCAGCAAGTAAGCTTTGGGCGAAAGAAACAAATAATGATGATTCCATCTTTTGGAACTCCTCGGCAAAATCTTATTATGTTCATGGGAAGGATAATATTCCGTTTCATTCGATCATTTGGCCAGGAATCCTCGCCGGTTTCGGGAAGGAACGATTACCAACACATATCGTTTCGAATGAATATTTAACTTTAGAAAAGAAGAAATTGTCCACCAGTAAAAACTGGGCGGTCTGGGTTCCGGATATATTAGAAAAATATGATCCAGATTCCATACGCTATTTCCTTACGATAAATTCTCCAGAGAGCAGAGATGCTGATTTTTCTTGGAGAGATTTCATTTATAGTCATAATAGTGAATTATTAGGCGGGTACGGAAACTTCGTAAATCGGACATTGAAATTTATACAAAAATCGTTTGATGGAGTCATTCCTAACAAAATCATTACCCCTGCTATTGAGAAGAAAATAAATGATTTATACAGGGAAGTAGGAAATTGTATAGAAAATACTGCTTTCAAAAGAGCACTGGAAAAAGCATTCGAACTTGTCAGATATTCAAATAAGTACTTTGATGAAAGGCAGCCTTGGATAGAGATAAAGGAAGATATCGAGTCTTGTAAACAAACTATTGCTGATTGTGTTTATTTAATAGCTAATTTAGCATATATCTTGATGCCATTCCTTCCTTTTTCGAGCTCTAAGGTAAAAGAAATGTTAAAAACAACGGAAACAGAATGGAAAGCATTTTATGTTAATTCTTTGCAATTATCAAATGTGGAACCATTATTTGAAAGAATAGACCTCACAAGAATAGAAGAAGAACTGGAAAAGTTAAATAGCCAAAGTGTTTGAAAGAATGAAGTAAAACGTTATTAATATAAAATAAGAAGTGCATTAATTACGCAAATTCTAATTAGGGTTTGCGCTTTTTTTGTTAAATAATATTACATATTTTTTACATTTTTGAAGGGTTTTATGTTCCATTAATAGAATAGTTGTATTTGAAAAATATCTTTAGAATTTATTTTATTGGGGGATTATTATTTGGATGGAACTGAATTGGAGTATCGTGTAGTTGGTAAAGGTGAGCAATTTCTTATAATAGAAACAGGAATTGGCAGTTCCTTTTATGATTGGTTCTCATTTGTTCAAAAGATTAAAAATGACTATAAAATAGTTTTATATCATAATCATCCGTAAGAATGTCCCATTAGTGGTTTGGAGGACAAGCCGGAAAATTATTTCGTTATGAGTTACATCTTACACGTAAAAGGGGATGCCACATATCTTACTATTGAACAAGATGATAATAGACAAGAAGAGGACGAAGAGAAAGATTACGATGATGATGAGCATTCAATATTATTTGCACTCAAGAGGTTAGCTGAGGCACAGTAAGTATTTCAACGAATTGAAACCGAACAATTATGCAGACAAAATCGTTTAGGGGTGATACTTAGTTGGTGAGCTGTGAAGCGGATGTAAACCAAATGAAATTTTCAGAACGTACTTTAAGAATATTTAAAAATGCTGAAATGGAAGCACACAAATCTACTAATATTGTGTATCCAATTCATTTGATACTTGGGATTTTGAGAGAAAGAACAGGGGGATGTGCAGAGCTTTTTCTTCATTACCCAAAGCTTTATGATACTTTAAAAGAACGTATGCAAAAAATAAACTTCAATAATCAAGAGCAAGGCATTCAAACTGAATTTTTTAATATGAAAGTCACCCATACAACCTTTCAGGTATTAGAGAATGCATGCAACAGAATGAAGCGATTCAAACAAGTTTATATTAATGAGGGTTTATTGATAAAAGCAATTTTTGATGTAAATGATGAGATGACCAAAGCCATGTTAGAAGGCGTGGTAGTTTCTCCGATTGTAGAAATCTTGTCATCCCCAAGAGATATGATTGTTTCCTTAAAAGACTATTCCATTCCAGATTTAACGTCAACTGATCTAATTATTAGAAAAGCTGTAATAGAAGATGCAAATGCATTAAAAGATTTTGTAGAAGCGGAGTTTGGAAATGGTTGGTTGGATTCGGTTGAAAATGGACTTCAAGAAGAAAACATTCCTATTTATGTCGCAATTCAAAACGGAAAAATTCTTGGTTTTGCCTGCTTTGATGTAGTCCGGAGAAAGAAAGGCTTGTTCGGTCCAATGGGAACAGCTATTTCAAACCGCACGCAAGGAATTGGATATATGTTGCTGCATTGCTGCCTAAAAGAGATGAAAGACATTGGATATGAATATGCAGTAATAGGGGAAGCTGGGCCTCTTGAGTTTTATGAAAAGGCATGTAATGCAGTTGTAATTCCTATGGGCGTTTGAAATCCTGGAATTGGAAGTGAATCTCCAGATGATGCAAAAAGCATCCAATCGGGAAGTTTTCCAATTGGATGCTTTTAATTAAATTTGTAATAGAATTCGATTTCCGGAAGGATCTATAGTAACAAAGTAACCATTCTCTTCTGTTACGATGGCGCCGATATTCTTCAGCTGATGAATAATATTTTTTCTAGTACCCTCATCCGGAAACTTTAGTGTATAAGAGACAAGTCCGACACTATTGGCGAGAGGTTCGGGTGCACCAATACCATTCCATGTATTTAATCCAATATGATGATGATATTTCCCTGTAGAAATAAAGAGCGCCTGATTTCCATATCGAGAGACTACAGCAAATCCGAGTCCCTTCGTATAAAATTCTTCTGTCTTTTTTAATTCTGATACATGCAAATGAATATGTCCCATAACGGTGCCGGACGGTAACGCTTTCCATGATTGCCCTTGCGCCTCTTCTAACAGACTTTGTGCATCCAATGGCTCTGTTGACATGATTACTTCGTTATTTTTCCAATCCCATGTGGATGAAGGCCGGTCTGTATAAATTTCAATTCCATTTCCATCCGGGTCAGCTAAATATAGAGCTTCACTTACCAGATGGTCAGATGCCCCTTGTAATGGATAGCCTATTTGAATAAAGTGTAATAAAATTTTTCCTAAGTCTGCGCGTGTAGGTAATAAAAGAGCAAAATGGTATAAGCCTGTTGTTCGCGGCTGTTTTGGTATCACATTTTCAGGCTGTTCAAGTGAAATTAACACTGTTTTTCCATACGCACTTAATTTTGCGGTTGTCGCTGTTTGATCTAATACTTTAAAGCCGATTATGTCTTTGTAAAATGCTAATGATCGTTCTATATTTTGTACCTTTAAATTCACTTGTTCTACAAATGTATTAGGTTCACGATGAAAATTCATTTTAATCCTCCTGATGATGATATATAGATAAAATTATTTTGCTCTACATAATCGAAATTCAGTTTAAAATAGTTAGTAAGTTACATTATGTTAGTAATTTTACTTCTATTATTATCTTCCGTCAAGTAAAAAACACTATACAAAGCATTTCTTCAGAAGGAGGACTTTTTCGAGTTAAAGAGAATTATCCTAAAAAAGATAATTTATGAGGAGAAAAATATGAAATTTGTGTTGATATTTGGTCCGCAAGCCGTAGGAAAAATGACGGTTGGCCAGGAACTAGCTAAAATAACAGGTTTAAAGCTTTTTCATAATCACATGACGATTGATTTGGTGAATCCTTTTTTTGATTACAGTACAAAAGAGGGAAAAAGATTAGTCCATTTATTTCGAATGGAATTATTTGAGTCAGTTGCAAAAAGTGATTTGGATGGATTGATTTTTACATATGTTTGGGCATTTAATTCTCAAGCTGATTGGGACTACATTGATAAAGTTTGTCACATTTTTGAATCAAGAGGAGGAACCGTTTACTTTGTAGAGCTTGAGGCAGATATTGATGAAAGGCTAGAAAGAAATAAAACTCCTAACAGACTGGAACATAAACCAACAAAAAGAAATATTGCATGGTCTGAAAATGATATGAAAAAATCGATGGAAAAATACAGATTGAATTCACTAGATGGAGAAATAAAAAGAAAAGAATATATAAAAATTAACAATACTAACTTGAGTGCAGAAGAAGTGGCAAAAATGATTAAGGAAAAATTTAATTTATAGAAGTCAAAACTTTATTGGTCAAAGAACCATCCTAAAGAGTATGGTTTCTTTGATCAAAAACATGTAAATAAGAATAAATACATTGGTGTACTATATACTATTTTTTTGGGATAGTTTTTTGTTGCGAAATAGCTCCTTCGCCGCTATTGTAAATCATCCTATGGTCAATATGTACAATGAATTTAATGCCCAATGAAGTACCACTTCATCATCATAACTCAACTCCGTTCTTGCTAAGCCCCTTTTAAATATTGGCAACAACAATTCCCCAATTAACAGTTTATCAATATAAGGATAGTGGAATACATGTACGTATTCATTACTAAAGTATTTAAATTGGTTCGATATATTAATAGTAAAAAAATGACAATTTGATGAATGATGCTAATTATCCATCAAATTATTATGAAAATTTCGTATAATAAAATTAGAACGAACGTTCAATTTTAAGAAAGGAGTATTTAGTTGAATAAAAGACGATATGACAGTGAAAATGCAAAAAGGGAAATTTTGAAAGAGGCCTCTTTGTTGTTTGCCAAAAAAGGTTATAACCAAACATCTGTTGCAGATATTTCAAAAGCTTCCGGATATAGTAAGGGACATATATATTATCATTTTCAAAACAAGGAAAAGCTTTTTGTGTTACTGGCAAACAAAACAATGCAAGATTGGTATGAAAAGTGGATGAAAAAAGCAACCTCTTACACTTCGGCGACTGAGAAATTGTACGGTATAGCGATGCATGTTCTTTATAACTACCAAACTCCTTTATTAAAATCCGGTCAAGAGTTAGCAGCCAATCCTAATTCCAGCGCAGAATCTATAAAAGAACTATTTAACCTAGCTATAGTGCCAATGAGTTCATATCGTGCCATTTTGCAGGAAGGGATCAATAATGGAGAGTTTATTACCGGAAACATAGAGGAGTGGACTGTATTACTTGGGACATGGTTGGGAGGTTTATGTCAGCTCACGAACACAGAGGATTTAAGCAAACTCGAGCCTCTCTTTAATCAAGCCATTACTATCTTTTTAGGTTCAATTAAAAAAAGGGGGAAATAACTGTGAAAATTGGATTAGTCGGAGATAGTTTAACGGAAGGACGACCTGGCGTTTCTTTCATTAACTTTTTAAGAGAAAGATACCCAAAGATAACGTTTGTTAATCTTGGTAAACCAGGTGAGACTATTAAAAGTTTGCATACCAGATTAACGAAAACAGTATTGGAAACAGATTATGAACTTATTTTTCTTTGGATCGGGGTTAATGATGTTTATTCTAAAATGCTAAAGGTACAAGCGCAGCCGGTGACATGCGATTACAATGAGTTTCAGTCGATTTTCACTGAAGTGATGGAAATGATTACAGTCTCAACAAAACAGGTTGTGACAGTATCACCTGCAGTGGTTGGTGAGAATGTTAGGAATGAAGCGAATGAGGGACTAAGGGAGTTATCTGCCATCATACAGTCAATTTCGCAAAAATATTCGAATGCTACATTTTTAAATATGCAATCTGTATTTGAGAATTATTTAGTGAACGTCAATAGTTCGGATTATTTAAGCACTAGTATTTTTCGAGTCATGAAGGATGTTCTCTTTTACAAGAATCCAAAACGGATTAATCGATTATCAAAGTCACGTGGGCTTTATTTGACATTAGACGGAATTCATTTAAACAGTCGTGGTGCTGAGATGGTTGCTGATGAATACTCGAATATGATAGAGCAGTTATTATAATCAACAAATGATACTCCGAAATTTTCAGTGGAGGGGTTTAACATGGAAGGGAATAGAAAAGAGCAAGGATTCGGACATATCGTCAATACATCATCAGCAGCTGGGATGGGACCTTCTCCAATATGTTCAGCATATTCCGCAACCAAACACGCTGTTGTCGGACTTACAACGTCCCTCCATTATGAAGCAAAAGAATTTGGAGTGAAAGTCAGCACGCTTTGTCCTTCCTTCGTTGATACTTCTATTTTTGAAAACGCAAAGGCAATAAATATGAATAAATCAGTAATCACACAACAATTGACCAAACAAAAAATGATGTCATCTCAAAAACTAGCCAAAATTACATTAGACGGCGTTCATAAAAATAAACCAATAATCTGTCCGATGCCAATGCGAAAAACCATTGATGTTATCTTTACAATTTTTCCTCCATTACATCGCTCTCTAATGTCATTAGTGTGTAAAGAAAGTAGAAAAGCACATATTTCATAGTGAATTAGTTAATTATTGGTAGTTACAGCTAGAGACTTTTCATCAGCAAAGGTTTTTATGGATTTTTGCCATTATAAAGGACATCCTACCTGCAAGGAGGGATGATAATGGCAATAAGAATTTTATTTTTACTTATGATTATCATTTTTAGTTTTACATTTAATACCTATGCTGAAGCTCCACTTAAAGCGGCTTTTATAAGAGATCATCAGCTTTGGATAAAAGAAAACGACAGAGAAAGGCAACTTACTAAAGGCTTGAATGTTTCCTCACCTAAATGGTCAAACGATGGTCGATTTATCGCTTATTTAGCTGGAGACGAGCTTGGAGAAAAAACTTATTTGTATGTATATGACACAAGGAAAAAAGAAAATTATCAGCCATATAAAACAATCCAGACAAGCAATTTTAAATGGTCACCAGTTTCCAATCAATTAGCCTATAATGCAGGTGGCGTATTAAACATTACAAAAACGAAGAATGGACGCCCAGAAGGTTTTGAGAACGTGTCTTTAGGTACTAGTGATTTTGAATGGTTTCCTGACGGTAAAAATTTCATCGTTTCCTCACAATCCAATTTACTGCCTACTGGATGGGAACCAGTTCGTCTTTTTAAAGTTTCTGTAGATGCCAATCTTAATAAGAATAAAATCAAGCCTTTTTATACGATTCAAACAGATCCAGATGACCTTTTTGCTATTTCTGCAGATTATTTTAAGTGGAGTACTGATGGGAAGTGGGTTAGTTTTCTTGCAATGCCTACTGCATCCTGGTCCAATGACAGCAATACACTATGTGTACTTTCATCAAAAGGAGATCATTTTCAGGTTATTGGAAAGATGCTTTGGTATGAAAATTGGATAAAATGGGCTCCTACCAAAAATCAATTAGCTTTTATATCTGGCGAAGGAAGATTTTTTGTAGAAAATAAAAATACGACGATAACAGATATTCCTACCATACATGAAAGGAAAGAATACACGCCTAAAGGATATGTTGACCTGGATTTAGAATGGCTCTCACTAGATAAGGTTATAGTGGCACGGGCTAAAGAAAATAAGGAATGGAAAGAAGGACCGGTTCCCACTATGTTTACTTCCCTATACGTTATTAACATCAAATCAGGGGAACAAAAGCAGATTACCTTCCCGAATCATAATAGAATCGATGATTTCCCACAAGTTATCGATTCAAAAATTACTTGGTACAGAAAGACTGAAAAGTCAAAACAGGGAGATGTATGGATCAAAGATGGAATTAGCAGCCCAGAACACTTGTGGTTAAAGAGGGTAGACGTTGCACCGACTTTCTATAAAGAGTGACTTTTTCCTTGGTGTTGTTCATATAAGATATTGCGTTTCTGTTTTTATGGGAGCGCATTTTTTTAGTTGTCAATTGAAGGAAATTATTTTCTTGTAGCGAATACATACTTATTATCTTTTAAAAAGGCGATGAAAAAATGAAGTTCATACCAATCGATGTAAATAAACATCAAAAATATGTGGTCCCTTTTCGAAAAGATTCATTTATTGTTAGTTTTGGTTCAGATAAAGATTTCGGTGATGAAACCGAGTATCTTGATTGGTTAAAAAAGCAGATAGCAAAAAATCCTAAGGGGTTTGTGCTAGCAGTAGAAAATGAACAGCCAATCGGGCAGCTCGAACTAACAATTAAGATTTATGAAGGAAAAGAAATTGGATACGTAAATCTTTATTATCTTATTCCGGAAAAAAGAGGGGTGGGATTAGGAGCACAATTACACCATTATGCCATTAATTTTTTTAAAGGCAATAATGTTAACGAGTACCACCTGAGAGTCTCTACGACTAATGAACATGCATTAGCTTTCTATTCGAAAAATGGAATGCGTGTGATTCAGTCTGAAATGGATGGAAAGGTTATTCGAATGGCGGGATATATTTAATATCTTAATAGTGGGTGCTGTTTAAATTTTTTTATCAAAGTAGTGGAGTTAGATTAACTGTAAGGGAAGTATACGATGAAAACATTCATATATATGGTAAGACATGGAGAATCACCAAAAGACGGAATGGAAAGAACAAGAGGTTTGACGGAAAAAGGGAAATCAGATGCTCTGCGCATAACTGATTTATTATTAGAGGAAGGAATCGACGTTTTTGTATCGAGTCCTTATAATCGATCTATCTTAACGATTCAGGAATTGGCAAACAGAACAGGGAAAGAAATTCGTATATTTGAAGATCTTAGAGAGCAAAATTTTTCAGGAAATGATAAGCGAATTTCTGATCAGGATTTATTTCCTTTATTACATAAGTCATTTTCAGACCCGAATTTTGCTTTGGCCGGTGGAGAATCCAATGCAGAATGTCAGAACCGAGCGATAAAAGTTATACAAGAATTATTACAAACTTATCAAGGGAAGAAAATAGTATTAGGTACTCATGGAGCGATTATGACTTTAATGATGGGGTATTATGACAGTCAGTACGATTTGAAATTTTTACTTAATACTTCCAAACCAGATATATACAGAATGGAATTCAATGGACAGGAATTGGTGGAAGTTAAAAGATTGTGGACATGATAACAATTAATATATGAATCTTGTTATTAAAAGCTAGGCTATATAACGTTGATGGTGGATATAACCTTAGGGACTAAAAACCGGAAGGAATAATTCCTTTCCGGTCACATTAATTCTTCTAAGATATTTAAAGAAGGTTACCGCCTAATTCTATCTGTAAGAATTATGTTGCGGGTCAAACAGATCCTCTTCTGCCTTCCTCACCATAGAGAAATGGTCAACATTATAATGACCATGCAGGATTGCGTTATGATGGTTGATAATTTGTTTAGCAGATAATGTTTTGCTATCAGTAGTTGAATGTCCATCTTCTACGAGCGTAACATCAAACCCTTTTACGGTTGCTACTCTTACTGCTGTATCAATACAATGTTCTGTTTTGCATCCCATCACAATTAAATGTTCGATTTGGTTTTCCTTAAGAAAATCTAACAATGGTGTAGCATAGAATGAACTCGTTGCCTTTTTATCAAAAATAGTTGCACCCGGAGGTATATTAATTTCTTGATGAACTTCAAAACCTTTGCCCTTACCATCAGCAACATCTAGGTCTCTTATGAATACAATTGGATATCCTTGTTTTACAGTCCTTTCAACAACTGAATTGATATTATGAAGTAGTTCCGCTTTGTTATAAACACTTGGCTCACGATCGTTACCCTCAATTAACTCTTGTTGGGCATCAATAATTAATAATGCTTGATTCATTAAATATCCCCTTTACTTTAAATTATAGACGTATACACCCGTAGTTTCTTTTGATTATCATTACAACCGCTTCCTTTTAAAGTTCTAATATAAGATATTCGGCTTTTTATGATAGATTCCTGCTTTAATAAATTTTAAAATTATAATGAAATACTTTGAATATCGAGGTACACTTTGGGGGCTGTGATTGGTGTTAGGTGTTATCATTTGGTCCAAAGTAGAAAGTCGTCTCGGCAAAAAGGTTAAGAATTCGCGGGTGACTATGTCATTTTATATGTTTGTAGAATTCAATCGTTCTTTTCACTAAAAGGGCAAAGGAGGAGTTATCAATGAATTTAGGTACCTTGATAGCAGAGGGAAATACTGCAAAAATCTACTTAATAGAAAACAAGATTATTAAAGTTTTTAATGACCATTTGCCCGATACAGAATCAACGTATGAAGCAAACAAGCAAAAGTTTGCTTATTCGTGTGGGTTATCTGTACCTAAAGTACTGGATGTCACGAAAATTGATGGTAAACAAGCTATTATTATGGAATATATTAAAGGCAGGACTATTGGTGATATCTTATCTGAAAATAAGGAACAAGCTGATTATTTTATGAGTATTTCTGTAGATGTACAACAAAAAATCCATAAGATACCCGCTACTCAACTTGAGTCCATGTCTAATAAATTAAAACGTCAAATTTCATCAGCCGTTAATTTAGATAAAAAGCATAAGACTGCGTTAATTAAAAAATTGGATTCGATGTCATATGAAAAAAGGCTCTGCCATGGGGATTATCATATATACAACTTGATCATGTCAGACAACGAAGTAACAATTATAGATTGGGTGGATTCCAGCGCAGGTGATATTCGTGCTGACGTATACCGCACATATCTTTTGTACTCACAGTTTTCAATAGAATTAGCTGATATATATTTACGTCTTTATTGTGAGAAAAGTGGCTTGTCAAAAGATGAAGTTTTCGAATGGGCTCCAATTATAGCCGGAGCAAGATTGTCTGAAAATGTATCAACTGAAAGCTCAGAACGTCTGTTAAATATAGTAGAAAATTATTGTTCTATATAAGTATCAAAGTAGTAATTACTAGTTGATGAAATAATGGGAAATTCCGAATTAAACAAAAAAGATTATTATATATGCCGGGATTTGATTAATGATAATGGGCAAATAGAAGTAAAAGTAATAACAACTAAAAATAATAAAAAGAGGCTGCCGCCAAATAGTGGGAGAAACCTCTTTATAAATTTTCCAAATACATTTACGTAATACACTTTAGCTAATTGAAAGAACTACCTTTCCTCGGCCGTGGCCACTCTCCATTTCCCGATGAGCATCAGCGGCGTGGTGAAGCGGAAATACCTTTCTGATATAGATCTGCAATTTCCCTTGGGAGTATAGTTCTACTAATTCAGCAAGACGAGCCACGGATCTCTGGCTGCGTATAGTTCGAACACTAAGTTCCTCTGCAAGGTCGAACGCAACAATTGTGCCGATTCGGTTTTTGTTTTCGACAAGTTCTAACGATGCGCGTAGAGCATCGTCTCCGGCGGCATCGAAGGCTACATCCACGCCATCTGGTGCTAGAGCGCGGACTCTGTCGGCAAGACCGTCTCCATAAGTAACAGGAATTGCACCGAGTGATCGAAGGTAATCGTGGTTGCGTTCACTTGCGGTGCCGATGACAGTTGCTCCCCATGCCTGAGCCAGTTGTACTGCGAATGTCCCAACTCCACCAGCTGCCGCATGAATCAGTATGGTGTCTCCTTTGCCCACGCGAAGTTCTTGTAGCGCAGTGTGAGCGGTTTGACCAGAAGCAGTTATTGCACCAGCCTCCTCCCAAGGCATATTCTTTGGCTTATGCACAATCTGATCAACACTAACCACCACATATTCTGCATAACAGGTCAGTAAATCCCATCCAAGTACTTCATTGCCGACAGAGAAGTTTGTGACTTCATCGCCCACTTGATCAATAATTCCTGCAAACTCGTTCCCAAGAATCTGTGGATACCGCACCTCTAAACCGGGTGGTGCCCAGCCACTACTACGCACTGCCAAGTCGAACGGCTGAATTCCAGCAGTCTTAACGCGAACCCGAACTTGCCCTGCACCAGCATGAGGATTTTCAAATTCCATTACTTGCAAAACATTTGGAGGACCAGAAGTAGAAATTGCAGCGGCTTTCATGCTAAATCCCTCCTTAATAGGTTGGAGTTCCAGCTTATGGTGGAGTAGAATTGAGTATGAATTAGACGGGAAAAATTTATAATCGCTTTTTCTTGTTTGAAAAGACTAATTAATCGAATCGTCTGATCTTTATTCATAGATAATCATCCCTTCACAATATTTTAAAATGTAATCACATGATTACGATTTTGACATGTTCTGCAATCGAACGGTTATTGAATGTCATCATTCAACTAAGAACCTCGATGGTAAATCCACCCGGGGCTTTAACATAGAATGTCCAGCGATGAGCCCTTTTTGGCGGATTAACATTAAATCCATCATTCTTCAAGCGCTGATAGATCTCGTTCACCCGCTCCTCGCTTTCCTGCGAAAAACCTATATGAAAGGACTTAGGGTAATCGACTTGAGTACCTTTCATCAATGTGAGCAATAATCCATCATCGTCTAATAGTACAGCGAATGAATCCCTATGCGTGCTCTTGGTTTGTAGGTCGAAATATTTCTCCAAGAACTCTCGAGCAGCGTTTACGTCGGTGACCGTTAGATTGATATGGTTTAGTTTCAAAGGTTACACATCTCCTCTATAGTTATAATTATTTACCCCTATTATTATCCTTTAAAAAAATACTCCATCAAATTGGAAACAGGTAAATCTTAATACTTATATTCAAATCCTCTAAACTCTTTGCAAGCTTTTATTGCTTACATGTTTTATTCTATAATTGATTATTAATAAATAAAAAGACATATTAATATATCTCTATATATACTAGAGTATATGAATGAAGGAGTGACGAGCATGGAGCTACTGCAACTGCATTATTTTCTAAAAGTCGCTAAGTTAGAGCATATGACGAAGGCTGCGCAAGAGCTTCGCATCGCGCAGCCTGCTCTCAGTAAAACCATCGCTAGGTTGGAAGAGGATTTGGGTGTACCGTTATTTGATCGTAAAGGAAGGAACATTCGACTCAACTCATTCGGAAAAGTGTATATGAAAAAAGTAGAAATGGCACTGATGTTGCTTGAAGAGGGACGAAGAGAAATTGAAGATCTTGCGGAAATGGAGAGAGGGCGTGTATCTTTAGCAACAACTACTCATAAATGCTTTTCCGACGTAATAGGTTCTTTTATATCCTTGCACCCCGATGTCAAACTTCAAATCACTCAAGCTTCAGAGAAGGAAAAGGTGCAACAGCTCCGAAATGGAGAAATCGATTTTTGTATCACTTTCCCTCCCATTGAGCAGGTGGGGATAGAGGGATTGTCCTTTCTCACTGAAAAAATCTTACTAGCTGTTCCTCATACACATCGATTTGCTAATAGGAGTAACATAGACTTGAGTGAAGTAGCTGATGATCCTTTTATTTGTATAAAGCAAGGGAATCCATTCCGACAAATGACGGATGAATTTTGCCAAAAAGCAGGATTTACTCCGAATATTATATGTGAAGTCGACGAACATTCTGCAGTAGGTCATTTCATACGGATGGGAATTGGTATTGCGTTTATGCCGGAAACCTTAATTGAAAAAATAGAGACATCATTTCATTTAGTGCAAATTGATAATCCTATTTGTCAGCGTACCTACCAAATTGCATGGCTTGAAGGGCGCTATATGTCCGTGGCGGAACGTAAATTTCGAGAGTTTTTTGTCCGGAGCTTTACCGAATTAAAGAAGTAATAAACCTTTAGTTTAGATTCGAACATTATCAGCTTAAAGCTCTAAATATTAGGAACGGAAGGTAAAAGGTTGAACTAAGCTATCTTCTTTCTTCACTTTCAGGCTAATGATGGATTCATACATTATCACACCTTTTCTTACATAGATTCATTCGAAGCTTGTATCTAGTAGTTGATAAAATCGAAGGTTATTAATAAGAAGTGAAATAATCCTTTGAACAAGTGTTCAATATCATAATAAATAGAGGATTACTTCGAAAGGTTGGCGAAATAAAAGAAGGCTACAGATAGTTGTGGATTTATATTAGTGAGGGATACACGTATGAATAATATAACTTTTATAAAAGATTATAAGGATAATAATAAATTACGTTCGAGCTTTAATGAACTTGCAAACAGTGTATTTGGAATAAGGTTTGAGGAATGGTACCAATATGGTTTTTGGAATGAAAGGTATATCCCGTACTCTTTTGTCTTGGATGAAAAAGTGATTGCTAATGTTTCTATTAATCTCTTGAATTTTTTCATAAATGATGAGGAAAAGAGCGCAGTACAAATTGGCACCGTTATGACACATCCAGATTTTCGTAATAATGGCCTTTCAGGCGAGCTTATGCGGAAAGTTATAAAGGATTATGAGAAAATATGTGATTTCATGTACTTATTTGCTAATGATTCAGTACTAAACTATTATCCGAAATTTGGATTTGAAATGGTAAAAGAAACTCAATTTTATTATGATAACTATAATTCTTCCCCAGGACGAACACCACTTAAAAAACTTGATGGTAATAGTCATACTGATCTGCATTTTATCTATGAATTTGCAAAAGACCGAGTGCCGGTTTCTCAAATCTTTGGTTCGACTAATTCCCATGGCATACTTATGTTTTATTGTTCGAGTGTGTTTCGAAATAATTTATACTATTTAGAAGAGGATAATGTTATTGTGGTTTTACATGAAGAAGGGGATACTGTTCATATTTATGATTTAATCGCTAAGAAGAAATTTTGCTTAGAAACGATACTGAATAAAATAGTACCGAATGGGATGAAAAAAGTAATATTTCACTTTACACCAGATGATGAAAACCATTTAAAAATGAAAAATAAACCATATCATGAAGAAGGGGAGACATTGTTTATTAGAAATTTAGGGAATGTTCCATTTCCGGAAACTTTTAAACATCCTCTCTTATCACAGGCATAAGGATTCATGAAAAAGGGACTGTAATCTTAACTGTTACAAAACTTTATAAAAATAGATGGACTAAAAAATAGTTTGTTCATAATAATTAATATGTAGCTGCTTAGACAGCTATTTTTTTATAAATTTAAAAAAGTGGGGGGATCACAGGTGAAAATATCTGCTCAACTTAGCAATCGTATATTTAACAACAAACTTTGAAACTGTTTTTGACTTTCGGTGCTTAATATTAAAATAGAAAAAGATTAGGTGGATATTTTCGAAGTGGATGATTATATAAAAAGACTTTTCTCAAAAGACTTAAGGTTTATGATATAGAATCACAACAAATCTTCTTTTTAATAATCCATTTAAGGAATTAAGCTTAAAGGGGATGAAACCAGTGTTAAATCAAAATGACCATGGGAACATCGTCATTCTTAACGGTGCACCAAGATCAGGGAAATCCAGTATTGCCACTGAAATACAGAATACATTTGAGGGAGTATGGATGAATCTAGGGGTAGATCAGTTTATGAATATGACCCTCAACGTTATCAACCAGGTATAGGACTGCGTCCCGGTGGTGAACGACCTGACCTCGAACCCCTTATTAATGTGATGTATCAGGCCATGTATGAATCAGTGGCAATTTATAGCCGATATGGACTGAATGTTGTGGTAGATGTTGGTCACCATGATGGGTATTCAACCCCGCTAGGGATTCTGCCTAATTGTGCTCGGATACTTAAAGGTCTTCCGGTTTTGTTCGTAGGAGTTAAATGTCCTATTGAGAATATTATGGAAAGACGGCATGAGACTTGGAAAGTCGGTTATACCGAAGATGGGAAAATTCCAAGACCAATCAGTTTATGGCAGGAGCTTGTTCATGTTCCTGGGATTTATGACATGACAGTGGACACATCGGTGTTAGGCCCAAAGGATTGCGCAAACTTGATTCATAAGCGTCTCGAAAATGGACCTCCACCAACAGCTCTTCAGAAAGTGGCAGGATTAGGACTATAAAAAAGTTATATAAAACACAAATGACCTAATAAAAATAATCTTTTCATATAGAAATGAAGTGACTAATATTGAAAATTTCGATAGAACAATATAATTCCAATTATAAAGATTCGATAAACCAACTATTATTTGTTTGTTATGTTGATGATAATGACTCAAAAATGTATTTTGAAAGAGGGAGGCAAAGCCCTCTGAATATTTGTACATATATTGCCAAAAATAATGAAGAAGTTATTGCTGCTATCACAGCGTGGAAAACTACTTTCCATCCATACTGTACTTACTTCTCCATATTACTTCATCCTTTATACAGAAAAGCAGGGATTGAAAAGCTGCTATTAAAGTATGTTGAAGCATTTAATAGCAATGCTTTCCCCCTTCAAACCTCTATATGGGAGACTTGTTATTCATTGAAAGACTTCTATGATAAAAATAGTTTCTCGGAGATAAGAAGAACATATATAGTTTCTTTAAATATTTCTTCGTTAGTGAATGTTGAAACTCAATTTATACAAAAAAATTGCTTTCCAAAAACTTCGATAAAAAGTTTAAGAGATATTTTAAATAACGTGGATCTAAAGGAAAACTTAGTTCCTTTTGTAAAGAAAATTTACGAAATCACACATGAAGCCAATCCACCAGGTATTCATGATTTAACAAAATGGGAAAAGTTGATATTCGATGAAGATACTTTGCTGGACGGTAGTTACATAGCAATTACAGACGAAAATAAAATATTGGGATTTGCATTATTACATACAGGGGAAAATCCTAATGTTTTGGAATTTGGTTGGAGAGGAGCAGCGGAAAGTATTGATATTAATCTGGTAATCTTATTAACCATTTATCAGACGAGATATGCTAGAAAAAATGGTTATAAAATAATAAAGGGAGAAATTGATACAACCGATATCTATTCTTTGGAAATGCTTAAATTCTTTCCGTTTAGCCCTTCGCCATCGTTAATTACATACCAAAAGTTAAAGTGAAACATATGTTGCGATATCTACCCCAGGAAAATGTTATATAATATATCGCTCATATAAAAAAGAAGATGTGCGCAACATCTTCTTTTTTACATGAAAATGATTAGATTATCCTTCATTATGTTTTAACTGTAAGCTTTTTTGATTCCGTCTCTTCGATAGGAATCGTTTATCTATAAAGTAAACTGGTATTATGATAATAGCAAATATCCCCAAATACTGAAGAATCACGAGGAATGGACTACCACCACCATGGTGTCCAAATTTTCCTTCATCATGTCCATGGAATGTTCCATTAGGAGGTCCTTGGAAATGAGATCCATTTACATTTCCACTATTAAACGATTGAATATCACTTTTCTGTGCAAATTGCTTAAAATCTCCTGATGCAGGTTGAACTGAAGAATACCACTGGATTCCACCAGCTAATAAAACAATTGATAGAATTACTGATGCAAGAACACCTTTTTTCCATTGTCCTGTTTTTGATTTAAAAATCTTTCGGCAAACTCCCTTAATCCATTGCCAATGTACTCCAAGATGACAACCGACTAATACAAGGGTTCCATTAGCTGCAAGATTGTGTAAACCACGTATCATATGATTACCATTAATAGCTAAACCCGGGAATACAACTCTTGAAATAAAAATTCCAGTGATAATAATAGTAGACATCGAAATTAATAGAAGGATATTTAATAAATAACTCAATCTCGTTTTAAAAGGAAGCTTTGGATCAAAGATTTTCACCGTTGTATTTTTTACCCAGCGAAAATTTAATGCGATATGTGTAAGAATGGCAACTCCGAAAATCAAACCTGCAATTTCGTGAAACGGTAAACCACTAAGAACTTTAGGGTCCATTAATAAAGCAAAGGTTAATGCCATTAGGAAATCCAGAGTAATTTTTACATAATTCTTTTTCAAGTTCGCTCCTCCAGTATGAAAGCACTAATATAATAACTAACTGTCGTTTATTTTAACAACTGATTATTAAATAATTATTAAAATGAATACATATAATTTTTTTCTACAACAAAAAATTTTGCGTGGAAAAACAAGGATGATATTTTGATTGTTTTAATGATAATTGATAAAAGTTTATTGATTATCGATAAATTAAATTGTATTATATTGGTAAAACGAAAGGTGAGGTGAGATATGAAACGGGGTACAACAACAGGTTTAAAAGTTGCGATTATGATAATTGGAGTAATCGTCCTTGGAGCTTGTATTTTCGGGTTACCTAAGATCGCGAAATACTCCTCGGAGATGAATCCAGAGTTTGCCTATTTGAGATTGCCAGTCCTTTTTGGACTTTATGCAACCGCTCTTCCTTTTTTTCTGGCATTGTTCCATGGAATGAAGCTTTTAAATTACATTGAAAAAGAAAATGCATTTTCGGAGCTTACGATCATTTCATTGAAAAGGATTAAGAAGTGTGCTTTAACAATCTTCTGTCTTTATATAATTGGTATGATTTTTCTTCTCACACAAAATGCACTGCATCCTGGAATTGCTGTTATTGGTTTTGTAATATGCTTTGTAACTATAGTAGTGTCACTCTTTACAGCTGTCCTTCAGAATCTTCTTAAAAGTATAATGGAAATCAAGAACGAAAATGATTTGACAGTCTGAGGTGGTGGTTTGGCTATTATTGTGAATTTAGATGTAATGTTAGCCAAAAGGAAGATGAGTGTAACTGAGCTTACTGAAAAGGTAGGAATTACCATGGCGAATCTTTCTATCCTAAAAAATGGAAAGGCAAAAGCGATTAGGTTCTCGACATTGGAGGCAATTTGTAAAGCATTAAATTGTCAGCCAGGAGATATTTTAGAGTATCGAGAAGGAGAATGAAGTAAATATACAAACATTACTATTATTTCTAAAAAGCTTCATATAGAAAAGAGGAGAGGCCATTGAATATTCGTATTTTAACGGAGTCAGATGCAGTTACTTTCCAAGAATTGCGATTGAAAGCATTAAAAATGAACCCTGAAGCATTTGGGTCGACTTTTGAGAGAGAAGTGGAGTTCACGGAGCAAATGGTTCAAGAACGTATAAGACCATCAAAAGACAACTTTGTTCTGGGTGCTTTTGATAAGCAAAATTTGTTAGTCGGAATCGTCACTTTTATGCGTGAAACCAGTCTTAAAACTGCTCATAAAGGAAATATTTACGGGATGTTTGTAGCACCGGAAACAAGAGGGATGGGGGTTGGAAAGCTACTCTTGGAAGAATTAATAAGAAAAGCAAAAAATTCCAATGGATTGGAACAATTAAATTTAACGGTAGTTTCTAACAATGTTGCTGCCAAGAAATTATATACCTCTTTAGGATTCGATGTCTATGGTGTAGAACGGAATGCTTTAAAAGATAATGGAGAGTACTTTGACGAGGATTTAATGGTTTTATTTATTTAAATTTTATCGGTCTTAAAATAAAAAAACTATTGGTTCTACTAAATTTCAGGTGCATTCATTTAAAATAAGTATGTATTTTGGAGTAAGCAATAATAAAAACCGGCTCTATAGCAAAAAGAGCCGGTAAAATATTTCGTCCATTAAACTAATTCAAACTGTTTGGAATATAGTCGTGCATACACTCCTCCCTTTATAAGCAATTCATCATGTGTACCTTGTTCCACAATTCCTTTCTTCGTAAGCACGATGATTCGTTGTGCGTTGCGAATTGTAGAGAGGCGATGAGCAATAACAATTGTTGTACGACCTTTTGATAATGCTTCCAGAGATTCTTTGACGATACTTTCACTTTCGTTATCCAGTGCACTCGTAGCCTCATCAAAAATAACAATTTGCGGATTCTTTAATAAAACACGAGCAATGCTTAGACGTTGCTTTTGTCCACCTGAAAGCTTAACACCTGGCTGACCAATCTCGGAATGATAGCCGTTTGGCATACTCATGATAAATTCATGGGCATTTGCATGCTTTGCTGCTTCGATAACTTCATTGTCACTTGCAGAAGGATTTCCGTAACGGATATTTTCCAATATCGAACCAGAAAAAAGGTAGACATCTTGCTGCACGATACCCATATTCTTTCTTAAGGTTTGGAGATCTATATCACGAACGTTCATTCCGTCCAACAATATCTCTCCATCTGTAACATCATAAAAGCGTGGGATCAGTGAGCAAAATGTAGTTTTTCCTGCACCAGAGGGTCCGACTAATGCAATATATTCTCCTGGATATATATGAATGGACATGTTCTGAAGAACATCGTTTAAATGTTCTTCGTACCGGAAGCAGACATTTCTAAACTCAATTTCTCCACTTAACTTATCAAGAAACATAGCATTTGGCTTATTCTCAATGTCAGGTTTTAGATTCATGATTTCCATAAAACGTTGGAAACCCGTAATTCCTTCTTGAAATTGTGTGCTCATGTGGGTAAGTTTCTGAATTGGTTCAATCATATAGCCTATATACAGCAAGAAAGTTATTAGATCTGCTAAATCCAAGTTGTGATTCACAATACTGGCACTTCCCAAGACGATTACAGTGATGGTGATTAGCCTGAATAACTGTTTCTACTCCATTAAAATAGTATGCCTCAGAACGATAAGTATCTTTTCTGCTATGAAGGAAACGATTATTTTCTCTATTAAACTTTCTTATTTCTTCTTGCTCGTTGGTAAATGATTTTACTACTCGGATACCGGATAAACTATCTTCCACCTGTGCGTTAATATCTGCAATTCGTTCTTTGTTCCGTCTTAATCCTTTATTCAACCGCTTATTAAAATACAAAGAAAAGACGCCTAAAACTGGCAAAAAACAGAATACAGCTATCGTTAATAGCGGGTTAATGAAGATTAGTATGACAAATGCCCCAATAAAGCGGACGAGATATTTGATATAATCCTCCGGACCATGATGATACAATTCGGAAAGCAATAAGAGGTCATTGGTTATTCGGGACATTAGCTGACCGGTTCTTTCTTTATCATAAAAACGAAAAGAAAGTTTTTGCATATGTGCAAATATTTCGCTACGAAGATCTCGTTCCATGCGGGCACCTACTTCATGTCCCTTATAGTCCACAAAAAAATTAGCTGTATTTTGGATTATTGCTAAAATCAGCATTAATCCGCCAATCCAAAATACTTTGTTTAGGGCAGTAGATAGGTTTCCAACTAGAACATCTTTGGTTATATAACGGACTAACAATGGAAATACCAATGTCAAACTTGATCCAATTAGGGCACATGCCAAAATGGATACATACAGTTTTAAATAAGGCTTGTAATAAGAAAAAAATTTTTTTACTGGAAAATGCATAAGTTACCCCTCTTTATGTTATTTCAATATGCGCATATTAGGGGGTACACTGATTAGCTGTTAAGAAAGTGTTCCACCCCTAAATATTTGAATGGATTGTTGAAAAGTCATTTGAACTACCTCCTAATTCTTGATAATAAGATTATAAACGATATCATTTTTTAAATAAACAGAATATTTCCGAAACATGGCTTTCAAGTATTTGGGTGTATAATTGTAGTTCTGTTATTGAACTAAATGGAGCCTTACTAGTGTGGTAGTAGTAAATGTGGTTACTTTAGTACATTAAGGATAGATGGAAGCAGGGATGATGCCATCTATCCTTTATTATGATAAACATTTCTTTAATCATTTAATTGTATAGTTTCAAAAATACTTTCTAAACTTTTAATTAAACATTTTTGAATTATGTTTTCTTATTCGATTTTATCTTCATAACAATGGATAATATAACGAACAAAATGGGGATGTAGATATATCCGATGATAAATCCAATACTATTAATTATACTATTTAAAATATATATTTTGTCTTTTTCATCAAAGAAGATACAACCCATTAAGATTAGAAAACTTAAAATAAGTGTACCGTATTTCATCTTTAATTTTGTTGTTCTTTTTAGCAATCTGCTTGCGCACCAAAGAGATATACAGATGCTTGGTAAAATAACTATACACCAGTTGGCGATTCCAATAAATTCAAAACGTTCCACAACTGGTAATTTTACAATTTTAAAAGCGGTCAATGTCGGCCAGACTTCCTTTGCCAGTTGATCCTTTGAATAGAATGCAAATGAAAGAAACGATGTGTATATGAATAAGACGGTAGTAAAAATCAATGATAATTGTCCCCATTTATTAGCTTTACTGGGGTTCTTTATAAAAGGATAGAACATAAGGATTGTTTCATAGCCCATGTTTGACAACGACATACTTTCTGATGCCTTCATTACATCATGAAAGGAATGGTCAAAGACTGGGAAAAAGTGTCGGAAATCGGAAAATTGTATCGTAAAACCTTGGATAAAGATGATATAAAATGGGAGTACAAAAGCGAAAAATGCTATCCCAATGATTGTCCGTATTCCGCCGAAAACAATATAGATACATAATAAAATATAGCCTGCAGCAAACCAAAAAGTGCTTAAATCAGGGAACATCCAGACCTGAACAATTGCGATGTAGTTCCGAAGGACAGTGATTGCATACCATAAATAATATATAGCAAATAAGATATTTAGAAGATTCCCGAACTTTTTTCCGAAAATAGTCCAATGTATATCGCAAAAATCCCCCTTGACCATTTGTAGTTGTTTTAGCATAAACCACATCACAATATTGGTAGTCAACCCTGCAATGATAACTGCCTGCCACCCATCGTACCCTGCAAACTTGGTAATGAATTTTTGGAAATCAAGGTAACCTATTCCAACTTGCGCCATCACT
Organism: Margalitia sp. FSL K6-0131; assembly: GCF_038008735.1. Taxonomy (NCBI): domain Bacteria; kingdom Bacillati; phylum Bacillota; class Bacilli; order Caryophanales; family Bacillaceae; genus Heyndrickxia; species Margalitia sp. FSL K6-0131. The sequence goes on along the minus strand of NZ_JBBOZS010000001.1, from coordinate 3,130,812 downwards.
ATAAGAAAAAAAATATAATAAGGGGAGAACTTTTGAGCATCTGAAAAGGTTTGCGCCTGCATCTAGCTTCCTCCGGTAGGTATCTTTTCTTTTTATTCATAAAAGTTATTTTTACCAATTAAAGGAGAAATATGAAAATCTAATAAGCTTTTATTAAAGTCAGAAATTATTTCTTTTATAAAGTAGGAAATCAACTGATTGCAGTAATTTTATTAAAAAGCAGCGGGGCAACTCTTTAGTAAACAAGCAGGAATAGGGAAATATGGTTTACTAATTTAATTTAGATGATTATGTTGTGTTGTAATTTTTCTTAGTCATCTGTTTATCAAATAAGTTAATTTTAAAAAAAAAACTGCTTTTCAATTGAGATTCCGAGTGAAATTTGTAATACAAGACAAAAAATAAAGCTTTGGTTGATGTCCAAAGCTCATTCACAAAATTACACTGTTTTTACTTGTTCAATCTTTAATCCAAAAATTTGTGGGGCTTCCATTTCGTTTATTTGTAAATAGGCTGAAATTTGCCCGCGATGATGGATTTCATGTTCTGGAATTGCCATAAGTATTCTCCACGCACTAACTTCATGACCATGAAGGGTTAAAACCTTTTTTGTTAACACATCGTCACCAACTCTTAGTAGACCCTCAGTTAGTTTAATCTGACATTTCTCTAAATAATTTGAAATATTTTCAAGAGATACTCCCTTACTAGTATCATGTCCTTCATATGTCCACGAACCATGTTCAAATATACCAAGAAACATCAATCGAGTTGATCCGATATGCCGTAATAAATCACCTATAGAAAATTTATCTTCAGAAGGCTTCCAAACTAAGAGTTCATTAGGAATTACTTTCACATATTGCATCGTTCGTCTATGAATACCGTCTAAATATTTTACATTAACCTACTCTGGTAAGAAGAAGTTGGAGTCTGAAGATCTAAAGGTGTTTGGAATACTTAAATAAGATTTTTATGGTAAACTAAAAAAAGAAAATAAATTTGAAGCGAGGGAAAATATGAACGCAATCAAAAAACATAAGTCAAAAACTGTAAAAATGCTCTTAAGAGGATTGGTAATCATTATTGGTGGATTTATTGCTGCATATGGACTAGAAACGGTATTAATCCCAAACAACGTTTCTGATGGGGGTGTGACGGGTCTTAGTATCGTAGGTTCCGAATTATTTGGACTACCATTAGGAGTTCTAATTGCAATTATTAACATACCGTTTATTTGGTTGGGATATAAACAAATTGGTAAAAGTTTTGCAATCTATTCCATTATCGGAATAGCTTCTCTAGCTGTTGGTACAAGCCTCCTGCACCATACCCCAGCGATTATCGAAGGAGATACGTTGTTAGTTACAGTTGTGGGTGGTATTATTCTTGGTTTTGGAATGGGTATAGCATTACGTAATGGCGGTGCATTAGATGGAATTGATATGCTCGCGGTATTACTTTCTCGAAAATTACCATTTGGGACAAGTGACTTCATTCTTTTCCTGAACTTGTTTGTATTTATTTTCGTTTCATTTGTATTCGGACTTCAGGGGGCAATTCTTTCTGCTATAGCTTACTTTATTGCATCGAAAGTGATCCACATTGTTGAGGAAGGTTTAAGTGGTTCTAAAACCTTTAAAATAATCACAACTCAACCTGAATTAATGGTGGAGACCATACGTGATCGCTTAGGTAGAAGCGCAACGTATAATGAAGTATATGGTGGCTATTCCAAAGAAAAATTCAAGGAAATTACTTGTGTCATTAACCGATTAGAAGAAAGTAAAATAAAAGAAATCATTCATGAAATTGACGACTCCGCATTTGTTACTGTATATGACGTTGCAGAAGTGAAGGGTGGTAATTTCAGAAAGCATAATATTCATTAGAAAAACAGGTAAATTTTATGATAGACACAAAGAATCACCTTTTTTATCTTAAAGGTGATTTTTTTATAAAAAAAGTGATCAGAGAATAAAGGCATTTGCTTTTTTTTATTGTACTAGTAGGGCATGTTATGTAAGTAGATACAGATTCCCTTGGCGAAACCGAAGTCAATGTACAATAAAACTAGATTAGGGTGAAAAGATTTTCAGGTATGACCAATAAAACATTTATATGTCAATTTCATTAATATGGTTATGTTGTGTATCAGGGTTATCTTGAATGTTTTCTTTAGAAACTCTTTGTTCTATAGCGTGAAGTTGTTGGAGCATATTCGACTGAAGTTGTTCTATCATCTTTTCTAAGTCTCCAAGTGTTACGGTCTTTGCATGATTCATTAACTCATATCCAAACTGCCCAGTAATTTCTATAGAGGCAGTTTTAACATCGGTGACGGAAGATATACCGTGTTCCCGTAATCTTGATTCCAATTGGTCAACGGTGATGCGAAGCTTTTTTAAATTGTTCATAATTATTTTACCATCTTGGATGACTGGTGTAGGTTTCCCTATCAATAACCTTTTAACAAAATTAAATTTTATTGCTAAAAACTGAATTAGCAAAAGAAGTGCTACAAGAGAACATAGGGCAATTATGGTTTTAATTAATCCTTGTTCTGAAATAGCGTGACCAGTCGTAGATGCAATTGCTAAAATTGTTATAACTTCCAAACCCGACATTTGAGCAACTGTTTTTTTACCTGCAATTCGTATTAAACAAACACCTGTTAATAAAATTATCATCGATTCCCAAATAAAATTCATAGATGACCTCAATTTAAACGTTATAATAAACGTTTTATTTTATTTTCCCCGTCTGATTTATCAAATATTCTAATTTGGGACTTGTTGATACATAATCCAATTTTTAGACAACTTTTTCTTTTGACGCTTTGTTGGATATTATAAATCCATTTTTGGCGGTTCCTCTAACCAACCTTTCTCGATCATTAGCTCAGCACCCTCTAGTGTATATGCATATATATCTTTAGCAAATAACATTGTTTTTGCGATTATATCATTACGCAAAATAAAACCTGCACTAAATCCTTGTCCACCGAGACTAAACCCACACAAAAGGTAGTTGCAAAACATCATCAATTTATCAGAAAATGGTGCCTCGGACGAACTAGTAACAGTTCCTCCGGATGTAGCAGGTGGCTGAATACCATTCTGGATGAGGATTTGACCTGTTTTATCTAAGATATCTTTCGAAAGATTGCTCCCTTTTGTAAAATATTTCTTCAATTCTTCATCTTTGGTACATTGTGCAAATCCTTTCATTAATTGCATACCGGTGATATTTGTCTCGAAGGAATGATAAAGAATTCCAAATTCAACCGTATTTATCGTTCTCTTATGTCCAAAAAGATTCGTTCCATTCATGTACTGTTTGTCGTTGATAAAATCAATTGATTTTGGCATGTTAGTATAATTAGGATGAGGAAGGACATCTTTTTCGAGAAGATATTGTGTGAACTGTTCATAATAGGATTGTGTTATTTCAGTAAGTTGTTTGTAAAACTTAATAATATCTTTTCGATAAGATATAGTCATATGAAGTACATACATACCCATGCTTATTTCTTTTAATATCCTGCAAAACATAATATCGAAGCCGTTCGTAAATAACTCTGGAGCTTTTAGATTAACATCTTCTTTAGTAAATCCGATTGGTACTGCTGCTCCTTCATTTTCTAACATTGTTTTTATTTCGATTACTTTTGGATGGAGTTTTTCCCATAAACCCGACATTAGTTCTTTTGCTTCTTTATCATCCGATTTCTCAATAAAGTACTCTAATATACGAAGAATCATTGTTTTTTTATGGTAAGTCGTCCAAAGTGAACCGAGTTCCGTTGAGCTCATTTTAGTTTGCGTTTAAATCCGTTTCCTCCATAAATTTATTCAAATTACTAGATTATAGTATGTGTAGAATAATAAGAAGCAATACCAAGAGCTATAAATAAAAGTGCATCCATTCAAAAAGATATAGCGGGGACAGTAGTGTTTTTTATGGAAATTCAGGAAGGAAATAGGGGGGGTTCAATGAACTATAAAAACGACACCTTTAGTTTTGGAATCAGAGCAAAATAGAACTCAAAGAAATAAAGGTTATGGTGCTGAAGAAAAGCAATGCTTAAATAAATATTAATTTGATCAATTTGTATTTAAATAACTATATTATAAGTGAATTTTTCCTCATAAGAACGAACTGTGGTTTTATGAAAAACGGAAATATAATATTTATTAAAAATTTAGAGCAATGGACTTTAGAAATAATTCAACAATGGGAAAGTGATTTTATTAAGAAAAAAGTCATTTTATATAACATGGAATGTGAACAAGAAAAGCGTGTTTTAGCCATTCGTTTTTTCAAAAACACGCTTTTTAATTATGAAGTTGGTTTTATCAAACTTTATTTTATTTATTATTTCTATTCATAAACCATTTGATTATAAAGTTTGGTTCCTTTATGCGACAATTATGGAACGCTGAAATCTTCCACTCCTCATTTTGCTTTACAAGCACATTAGTATTAATGGATTCTCTATTTTTAGGATAATCTTTTTGTTTAGGCATTTTCGTGTTTCCAATACAATGTACAATTGCGATGTTTTCATTAATGAAACGTATGCTAGTTATTCGCCCTTGCATTTGTGAACCCTTTAAAATCCCATTGAATAAATTTTGGTGGGAAATCTCCACTTCTTTCTTGCCTTTTAGATGTTGTCCAAAGAAGGTGACATAATCTACTTCTTCAGTAAAGCAATTCGCAAATGCTCTGCCGTCACCACTACTCCATGCAGAAAACATTTCATTAAATAGCTCATTAATTTTTTCTTCTTCTTTTGACCATTTTTGAGTCATTTGTTATTCACGCCCTTTTTTATTTTTCATTTTTAATAGATGTATTAATCTGTTCCTTTAATTGATACGACCACTGCAATTCAAGCTCCCATTGCTTCAATTGAAGTTCCATTAAACTGCGAATTGTTCCGTAAAATGAAGTGTTTTTCATCGATTCGACTTGCTCAGGGTTTTCATCAAACTCGAATTGTTGTTTTTTTATATGATCAATAGCTTTTTGGCAATATTTTATATAGTGGTTAACTAAATAGTACTGGTCCTCTTTACTTAAAAACTCCATGTAGATTGCTTTAATATGAAAAATTTTTAAGTAGTTCCCTGGATTTTTTTCAGTGTCCATCATTAATTCATAAAAGCGTGCTTTCCCCTGAGTAGTAATTTGGAAAGTCCGAGAGGGTCTTTCTGTTGGAAATGGAACATTTTTTGGATTCGCTTCTTCTATAAGACCAGCTTTATCTAGTTTGTTTAACAACGTCGAAAGAGTTCCTCTGCTAACACTTTCCCAAGGACCAATTGTGTCATTGGCTATTTTTGAAATAAGATATGCATGTAAGGGGAATTTCATTAATAAAGACAAGACAAGAAGTTCATACAAAGTTATTACACCTCATTTCTTTTGGTTTTAACAAAATGGTTTTAATAAAACTATAAGAGGTTTTTTGACTGTTGTCAATAAGAAGAGAAAATTTATTTTAAATTTTATAAACAATGGGTTTGATAAAGTGTTAACAATATCTAAATGAAGGATTTAATACTGAACTTAAGTAGCATGCTAGCTATGTAAGATGGGATGTATCAATAGAGATTAATGAAAAGTACGAACAATAAATAAAATTGAATTAGAAAAGGGATAATAGACCATAATAACTTTAGATAAACCATATTAGGGATGATAGCATGATATATATCTATAATGATTATGGTGGAACACATACCACATCTATGGCTGCGGCATATCATTTAAAACAATTACCGCAATCGGAAAAAAAACTAACCACAGATCAAATATTAAATGTGAAATATTTTAATAAATTGACGAAAGAGGATTTTGGAAAACTTATTTTCCATGGAGTTGATGAAGATGGAAATTCCGTGTATTCAATTGGACGAAAAAGGAACAAACTTGTTGTTAAAGCATTAAAAGAATTGACTTTATTACTGGAAGATAAATATCAATTCAACGAAAAAATCGTTTTTTCCAATACCTCACCGACAGTACCAATCGCAATGTCTTTTGGTGGATTTTTCTCCAGAGGATTAAAAATTGATTTCATCGGTGTCCCATTGTTAGTAATGGGTGCCAAACAGTGTTGCGATAATATTTTTCGGTTAGTTGAAAATACGAAAAAAATTGGGAAAGCTGAAAACGGGGAAAAAGTGATTATCTTACAAAATGATAACTTTAAATAATTCTCCATCTTTGCAGGAAACTTACTCCATAACAGTTAATTAATATTCTTTTATCATTGATGCTTCCTGTGGCCACTATTAGTGGCTTTTTCTTTTTGAAGTCTTATGGAAATACACTTAATGAGTAGAAAATTCGGGATAGGAGTTTCCAAATGACACACCGACTTCCAGTCCAATTTTCATAAGCATAATGTAGAAGTCACATTTAGTTATATAAACCAATTCCGATGCTGGAAGCCTTATTATGAATGGGCTGCCTGAATGGAGATGACAAGCGGGTTCCTCGTTTCCACAAAGTATTATGTTAAATGGAATTTCAGCTCACGGCATAATAACAAAACAACTGTTGGAAGAAAAAGAAATCTATCTGCTAATTGGCCGTATCCCTCGATTACATTAATATTGGATTTATTCTAACTGGAATTTCTAAGGAAAATTGTGAAAGAAATGTACTCAATAATATGTAAAAGATTTTTTGTAATTTTACTGTACTGAGAGGAAGATTAGCAGAAGGTAATGAAGGAAAAAGGTGTAAGTTTATGGAATATAAATCTATAAATCCTAATGATAAGAAAGTTTTATATTAAAAAGACTATATTAATAACTGGAAATCTGCAAGGATAGTAGCTTATATTCCACACTTATCAAACTGGTAATTTTAAAATTATTACTGAAAATAATGTATGGAAAATAATTTTCATTCAACAAAAGTAATGAAATTCACATGGCAGGCTAGCATAAAAACAAATTATGATTACTGTTCATTATGTCATGAAAAAACGAAAATAACAAAGTTGTTTGTTGGAGGTAAAATCTATGGAATTTTATAAATTTAACAAAGAAGGAAGTAATGAAATTGGAAATTATCATTCAAAATCAGCTTTTTATTCAAAAATATTAAAAACAGAAGAAGCAACTAATATAGGCTTTATCCATATTGAACCTAATGGCATTGTTGGTTATCATGAGGCACCTGTTCCACAATTATTCGTAGTAGTACAAGGGGAAGGATGGATAGCAGGCGAAGATGAAAAGAGAATTACTCTAAAAAGTGGAGAAGGTGTATTTTGGAAAAAGGGTGAGGGACATGCATCAGGGAGCACTAAGGGTATGGCAGCTTTAGTAATTCAGTCAGAAAGATTACCGAATCCATACCTATAATTAAATTGTATCTTTCTGATCTATAAATTAGATTGACTGTATTAAACCTAGTATGGATAGTAATGGATATTAAGTTCTCTATACTATATTTTCTATCATGATGCATGGATGACAGTCGGGTGAGTTAATCCAAAAAGGATTATCTTACATTCATCGAAGAGGTCAGATAAAGAAGAAGGAAATTTACTAAAAGGAAGTTGACAAGGGCGCCTTATAATATAGTATTTTAGACTACGAATGAAAAAACTGATGAACTAGGGGGGAGTACTGCAAATTTATAATATAGCAGCTCTTTTGTTTATTCACTTACGAGGTAGAATACTATAGTAAGAAGGAAATAAGAGTAAGTTTATAGAATGAATTAGGATAATTTTTTTAGGGGTTGAAATGATGATTTATTGTAAAAACGAGAAATCAATAGAAACGGATAATTTACTTCTACGTCTATTTAAAGAATCCGATGCAGAAGATGTTTGCCATTTATGTAATAATTATAATCTTTATAAGAATACTTTATATCTACCTTAGCCTTATTCAATAGAAGATGCATTATCCTGGATAAAAAGTCACCTTGAAAATTTTAATAAAAATAAGAAATTTGAATTCGCCATTACAGATAAGATTACTGGAAATTTATATGGAGCAATCGCATTAACTAACAATCAAAATGTTAATAATGGTGAAATTGCTTATTGGGTTGGAGAAAAGTATTGGGGAAATGGTTATGCTACGGAGGCTGCAAAATCTATACTTGAATTTGCTTTTATTGAAAAGCAATACCATAAAGTATTTGCACGTCACTTTTGTTCAAATCCAGCATCAGGAAAAGTTTTACAAAAAATAGGTATGAAAAAAGAAGGCGTCTTACGAGAACATGTTATGAAGGAAAACCGTTATGAAGACCTTGTTTATTATGGGATTTTTAAACATGAAGCTAATTACCTCCGTAATTAAATAACGTTATTATTAATTTTTGAGTAAAACCATAAATATATATTAAAAATAAAACAACCTTTTTATATGTACAAGAAACTATGGAGTTTATAATCACTCCATAGTTAGGTTTCTATATTTATCATTGATCTTTAACTTAGGTTCTAGAATAATTTTTAAAATTGTTCTAGTAACAAGAAACAGCAAATTCGTATAAAGCTATGTTATTCTAAAAAACCACTCATTTCTTCATGGCCATACGTTCTAATAATTCAGTCGCTTCTTTAGCAGTTGGTATATTTAGTAAGTTATTTTCAACAAACTCATTTCCTTGTGGGTCTTTGCTTTCTATAATTTCTTTCGCAGCTGACTTAATATCGTATGTGGTCCGACGAAATTCATAACCTTTTGAGCAAATCAGTAACCAGTAAGCTCCTGGTTCTTCAGCAAATGGCATCCCTACGCTTCCAGCATTGAGAATACGAATATTACCTAATTGTCGTTCAAATTGGATATGGGTGTGTCCACATATAACAAAATTTTGTTGAATATCTGCAAAAATATTTGTAAGCCGTTCTTCTGTGGTAATAGGTGTAAAGATCTCCCCATCACTTCTTGGTGTAGCATGACAAAATAGAATATCTCCCAATCCATCCACTTTGATTGTTAGGGTTTCTGGTAATTCAGATAAAAAATCTCGATGAGATCTAGTTAATTGGTCTGCAACCCATTGGGTCGTTTGGCGACCTTTTTCAGACATAGTTGATGGAAGGGGCTTTCTATCAAAAGCTGTTACCACTTCCCTATCTCCATTTCCACGAATGAAGCGTATCTTGTCGCTCAAAGACAATATTCGCTTCAATGTCTGCTTAGGCATAGGCCCTGAAATGATATCTCCACCAATAATAATTAAATCTGGTTTGATCTCTTCTAAGTCCAGTAGTACCGCATTCAGAGCTGGCAAATTTCCATGAATGTCATAAAGGGCTGCAATTTTCAACTTACTACCTCCTTATTAATAAAAACATTATCGTTTTGCAAATAAACTGTCTTTATAATAAACGAATTATATTGCCTAATAGATACGGGTATTAACACATTTTTTTTGTTAAAAATATTTTACTTTGGGAAAGTTAGCATAATTTGCTTCGAACTGATCATTAAAGAATATTGTTAAACTGCTTACTAAAATATCTGAAAAATTATAAAAGTCTGTATAATATGTTTAAAGGAGGCAAAACAAATGCAAATAAAAAAAGCAAATCCGGAAAATGTTGCACCACCAATTACACAGTATCATCATGTAACAGTTATTCCTAGAGAAGCTGAATTGGTTGTATTATCTGGACAAGTCGGTAATGACAAAAACGGTACTATACCTGACGATATTGAAACTCAATTTGTCAATGCACTAGATAATATTAAATCGATACTAAAAAGCGAAGGCATAGACGTTACTAATGTATTTAAAATAAATATTTGGTTAACCGAAAGTATTAATAGGGAGCTGTACTTAAAAAAGTGGAGTGAATTCCATAAACAGTCGCCACCTGCTACTACTTTGGCATATGTTGTAGGGTTAGCCCGACCTGAAATAAAAGTGGAGGTTGAAGCTTGGGCAGCGAAATAAAAAATAGATGTTTCTTGAAAAATCGGTACAAAATTAAATAAATATGGTGAAATATCCTTGAACCACATATCATAGTGATAATTAAAGAGAGGAATAACGATTGTTATCTCCCGAGCTATTGTTAATTGTTATAATTAATAGCTTATTATATCTAGAGGGAAAAATGAGAAGGAAATTAATTTTAGTTTACATAACAATATTATTAGCAATTATTCGGTGTGGAAGTCTCTATATGTCGTTACCAAAGATGTCATTAGATAGCTTCTTTAACTCAACGGGTACCTACGTTCAAACAGGAATGTTGTAATGGAATGATTATGGAAATTATGCAGTCTACCAAAACACATTATGTCTTAATTTTAGATAGATTTATATATCATTTAGTAAGAATGATAAGGAATGGCTACTATTCGTAAAGAAATCGTAATTAAGGCAAATGCTAAACACGTTTGGGACGTAGTAAGTGATATCGGTGCCGTACATCAAAGGTTTGTGCCAGGGTATACGTTGGATACACGGTTAGATGGTGATGATAGAATTCTATTTTTCCCACATGGAGGAGTAGTACGTGAACGGATTGTTTCGGTTGATGAAGAAACACATCGCCTTGTTTATTCGGTTATCGAAGGAAGCAATCCATCCTTAATTCATCATCATGCTTCTTTTCAAGTTTTTGCAGCGAATGATAACGAAAGTATACTCGTCTGGATCACTGATTTTCTACCAAAACATACAGAACCTGAAATGAGAATTCGCATTGATCGAGCATCTCAAGTAATAAAGCAGACGATTGAGAATGAAGTGAGAAAAAGTAATCCCATACAAGAGGAGAAATGAGAATAGAATGAACAGAACTTATAATAATGGGGACAGATTTTGACCGTCCAAAAAAAGTTATTTAAGAAACGGTTAAATTCTTTGGAATGACGAATTCTGACTTTATCCAAAAAGATTGCAAAGTAGCAATCTTTTCTTTGTTACTAATAGAATTAAGGATGTTAAAACAAATATTGTACTAAAATTAATGCGTTCGTTTTATTCAAGGAGGATAAATCCTTATTATTGTTGAAGTTTCTTCTAGTGCTAAAAGGATAGTTATTTTAATAAAAATAAATTAGAGAAAAGGGGTATGTGTATTTAATGAATAAATCAAGTTTCATAATCGGTGTTTTAACTATTATTTATTATCTTTTATTTTTACTTTTATATCTTCAAGATGTTTTCAATGAATTTGTTTTTGTATGTATATTATTTCTCAGTTTAATAATTTTGCTAATATACTTAATCGTCTTACGAAAACAATCTGTTAATAAAAGGAAAATCGCTATTGCCACTTTTATTATCTTTCTTCTATTCCTCTATGAGTTTCCACTAGCATTAATCTACAATCCTCCAACTTATCTAGCTAATATATATAAACAGCCGAGTGAGGTATTAGAAGGTTCCGGAATTTTTTTAGTAGGGGTCAGTCAATTGAATTTAACCGAGAAAAGTAAACGGGATGTTATAGAGATTTTATCCAAACAGCAGGCTGATGTTCTATCTGTTGAAGAAGTGGATAATAAAATGATATATAGCAGTAAAAATAGCCAAATTCTAAAGTTGCTTCATCTTCAAAAAGATCCGATAAAACAAATGGGTGAAAATGTGACTCAATATTTAGGCAAAGAAGAAGAATTGGTTAATAGTTTTACAAAACAATCAGACACTTCAGGGAGCAGTGCTGGACTTGGCTTGGCATTATCGGGTCGTTTAAAAAATGGTGACTATCAAAATAGTTTGCCTATTGCGGTTACTGGGGCAATTAATGAAAATGGGGAAGTTTTATCCATTGGGTATATGAAAGAAAAAATTCAAATTGTTGAAAAGTCCGTAATTCCATATATGATCATCCCTAGTGAAAACGCAGAACAAGCGGCAGCAATACAAAAAGAATTAAAGGCAAAGGTTGAAATTTTTGATGTATCAAATGTTGATGAAGCTGTTCAATTAATTCAACATTTAAATGACATACATTAAATTATCGTATTTTGAAATTAGTTTTTAAAAAGGATTATTGCTTTTTTTGTAGAACAATAGAACAATGCGGATATTACAAACGAAGTTAATTGAATTATATGAAGGTGGTAATCAACATGTTAATAAAGCCTAAGAAATTACAGCCGGGAGATTGTGTTGCAACAGTAAGTCCTTCTTGGGGAGGGGCAGGTGAACCAGGACTGAGATGGCGATATGAACAAGGCGTAAAGAGACTTGAAGAAGTTTTTGGACTTAAAGTTATCCCAATGCCGAATAGTTTGAAAGGAGGAGAATATCTTTATCTTCATCCTCAAGCCCGTGCTGAAGATTTGATGACAGCATTTAAGGATGAAAAGATTAAGGGAATCTTTGCAAATATTGGTGGAGAAGACAGTATCCGCTTACTTCCTTATATTGATTTCGATGTTATACGTAACAATCCGAAAATTTTTATGGGTTACTCGGATGTGACCGTGTCCCATTTATTTTGTCATAAAGCGGGAGTTTCTTCTTTTTACGGTCCTGCAATTTTAACCGATTTTGCTGAAAACGTTGAGATGGATCCATATACGATTGAAATGGTAAATCGAACGCTCTTTTCAAATAAGATTATTGGAGAAATTCAGCCTGCTGAAGAATGGACAAGTGAGCGTTTAGAATGGATAGAAGAGAATAAGAACAAACGTCGGACAATGCAGCAAAATTCAGGCTATGAGGTACTTCAAGGCTCCGGAATAGCAAAAGGATATTTAATTGGAGGTTGTATTGAAGTACTGGAGTTTGTAAAAGGAACAGAACTTTGGCCAGATAAGAAATATTGGAACGATAGTATTCTATTTTTTGAAACATCTGAAGAAAAGCCGGATCCTAATCTTTTGAAGTATTGGCTGCGAAATTATGCAGTACAAGGAATCCTGCAAAAAGCAAATGGAATCATTTTTGGCAAACCGCAAGATGAGATGTATTACGAGGAATATAAAGCAGAGATTAAAAAAGTCATGAAGGAATTTCACTTGGAAGATCTGCCGATTCTATATAATTTGAATTTTGGTCATACCGAACCGAAATTTATATTACCATATGGAGCGAAGGCAGAAATTAATTGTGATAAGAAGACTTTCACGATTTTAGAAAGTGGAGTTGAATAAAATTAATAATTTCGTTATTAATTAGTTAATTTGACAAATTGCTTTTGACTATCTGTAAAAAATGTCAATTACGATGAAATAGTTATGGAAACGAAAGAACTTACATTCGTTAAAAAGGAGTGTAGCAGTATGTTTCATGTAAAAGTTGTATTGTCTGACCAGCTATTAGCTAATGCAAATGATCAGAGCTGGTATGCCCCATTCTCAGAATCTGTTAAAAATTTGACAGAGGAAGAAGCTTTTTGGAAGGGGAGTGATGAAAGTAATAGTATTGCCGAAATTGTACAGCATTTGCTTTATTGGAATGAAACGTGGCAAACAAGGTATAAAGAATCTAGTGTTTATGCCGTTTCGTCGGTTGAGAATAATGAAAGGACATTTATAGTTTCAAAAGATAAAACATTTATTGAACTTCAAAAACAACTTTTAGATGTTCTATTGCATTGGCAAGAAATAATAACGAAAGAACAACTGGAAAGCGATGTTCACGGGTTCACTGATGCTAAATGGTGGCAAGTATTAGCGAATGTAACGACCCATAATGCATATCATATCGGTCAAATTATATATATTCGGAAGTTGCAAAAAAGCTGGAATAGTAGCATTAAGTAAGATATTTATTTAGAATTTAGGAAAGTATGAGTTTAAGAAGATTATAGATGATAGCGAATTGTTCTTATTTAGAAAAAGATACAAGGGTACTATATATGCAAAGCATATATAGTACCCTTAATTTAATAGAAAAAGGGGACAAAAAAACTCCAAGTGATTTATGTTTGGCAAACGTAATGCTGGAAAGTTTAACTTTGTACATTAAAAGAAAGCTATGGGAATCCATCCAGTGACAAGCGCACCGCCATCTGTATGGTTTTTGACGGTTAGGTCTCCTCCATGCCGCCTAATAATTTTTTGTGAAATTGTTAAGCCTAAACCTACTCCGCCCGTTGAGCGATTTCGGGATACTTCTCCCCGAAATAATGGATCAAAAACATGTTGAAGCTCCTCCGAAGTGAAGCCCGGACCTGAATCCTGAAAAGTGAAGGTAACGTTCTTTTTGTCCTGATAGCATAGGACAACGATTCTTCCATCGATGGGTGTATGTCTGACGGCATTGTCCAATATGTTATTCATTGTACGCTCTAATAGGTACGAATCACCCATTATCATACAATCATCTTGAAAATCGTTCATGATTATAGAAATATTTTTTTGCTTGGCTCTAAGTCTCAGGCTATCCATCGACTTCTGCAAGACTTGTTTTAGGTCAATCAATTGTTTGTTAAGGTCCATCTCTAAATATTCCATCTTTGTATAGGTGAAAAGCTCTTCTACCAGTCGGTCTAATTGGGCAGACTTTTCCTTACAAATCGCCAAATACTTTGCTTGTTTTTCAGGAGAATGTGCAATGCCTTGATCTAGACCATCCAAATATCCTCGTAAAGCAAATAAAGGTGTTCGTAAATCATGGGCAACGGAAGAAATGACAAAACGCCGTTCTTCTTCCATTTCTATTTGTTTCTGAAAAGATTCTTTGAGACCACGCACCATAACATTAAATCCATCACCGACTTCAGCAATTTCAGTGATCCGCGCTACAGGTAATTGAACGTCCAAATCTCCTTTAGCGATTTGTCGAGCGGCCAGACTCATTTTTTCGAGTGGTTTGAGAATGAATCTACGCATTTCAAATCCAACAATAAAAAAGGCAAGCAATAGCCCAGTGAATGCTGCAATCATCTGAAATAATTTTAAATTGGGTAAATAGAAAACTACCTTTCCAAGTACCTGTCCATCCTCTATGATGGAAAACTGTTCAGTTGTCTTAAATGAGTGGTTCTGCTCTGGTATGAAACGAAAAACCTCCTGATTAGACGCTGATAAAATACTCACACCCATGTGCGTTTTCTTTAATTGGCTTTTCAATTGGTTTTGCCACTTTGGGCTCTTCCAGTTTTTCGTATTTGTTTCTATAAATTGAATAGATTTATCTAAGTTTCTTTGCTGAGTTTCGTTTTTTCCGAGACTGAGTGTTTTTGTGTCTATAAAATGCGCAAATACAAAAAAAAGCCAAGGCAACGTAAGAATAATGAAAAGGCTTAGTATAGTAAATTTACGAATGCGAATTGTTTTCATTTGCTTCTCCTGTGAATCGATAACCTATCCCCCATACGTTGATAAGATATTGCGGATGGTTCGGATCTGATTCAATTTTCTCCCGAAGCCGACTAAGATGGACACGAACAGTGTGTTTATCACCAACACCATCCCAAAATTTCTCCAGTAACTGCTCATATGAAAAAACATATTTTGGATGCTCAGCAAACAACCGCATCAATTCATATTCTTTCGGTGTGAGCAAGATGTTTTCTCCGTTTATAAATACCTCTCTCGTTGATAAATCTAAGCTAAGTCGTCCATAATCCAATATTCGTCTATTGGATTCTTGTTGGGAATTGGAGCGTCGTAAAACGGCTTTAACTCTTGCAACAATTTCTCCGGGTGAAGCTGTTTTGACAATATAATCATCTCCGCCGAGTGCCAGTCCGCGAATTTTATCTACATCATCACTTCGTGCACTTAAGAAAAGAATAGGTACATTGCTTTTCTCCCGAATGTTTCTACAAAACTCGAAACCGTTTTGTCCGGGCATCATAATATCAAGAAGTATACAGTGGATTTTACTTGTATGGAACATTTCCAGTGCTTGATTAGTTTCATAAGCGGTTTTTACATGAAATCCGTCATTTTCCAAAAAATCCTTCATTAACTCTACGATGCTTTTGTCATCGTCCACAACTAGAACAGTATGTAATTGATTCATGAAAACCTGCCTTTCTTCTAATGAATCTAAGATCTTATTTCATTATTCGAAATTTAATTTTAGTTTATCACTTTTTTTGCAAGGAACAAGATAAACCATATGTTTTGTGATGGCTTGTTGATAGTTTTGTGACTATTTTTTGCAACTATTGCCGCTTTGTTTGAGTGGAATGTTCAAATTGTACTGTTTGGTGGATTAGGTTTATTAGATGCAATTGCACCTTCCCGAGGTGATGAAAAATCCGGGTGAGGTATGAAAAAAAGAATAACAATGGATGAAAATCATGGGGAAAATGATGAAAAAAAGCAATCAAACTGTTGAACTTTTTAACGAGGTGTATCAAGACGAGGTAACTATGGTAACTCAACGATTTCTTCTAATTAGATTCTGTATACTTAGGCAACCCCCGCCTATAGCTATTATTAGATTTAAATTAGCATCGGATTGAAATTTTAATATTGGACTTTCCCTTCAAATTAGAACTAGAAACAGGGAGGTTCAATGAGCGCTTTTAAGTGCCCCTTACCAATTCTCCATACAATAGGGAGTTGTGTGAAGTGCTGTTATTTGATGGAAGGTCGGATTCATCTTTTGAATTATATATCATGGATTTTTCAAAAATGGCATCATGAAATGCCATTGTCCACTAGCAAAAATAAATTTACAAGGATAAATAAATTAAAAGTACAATTTCTTAATTTTATTACTGAGAAATTGCACTTTTTATTGCAGTTATCCACGGCTGCGTCATTATAATCATCCTACATTGCAAATCGCTTTTTCTTAACTTCCTTTAAAGTATTTTTTAAACCTCATCTTGATTTTTATAACTTGCTGCTTTCTTAATGGATTTTTCTACCATGTTTTGAAAGCCATAGATAACAATTGCCAAGAATACATTAATACAATACCAAGTAGTGTGTTTCATTTTGATAAATTTTACGATCCTAAATTTACTCCCAATGTAAGGCATAGGAAATGCGTTAATTAAATCCAATACCGCATTTGTTGTTAAATACTTAAAGAATTTCCCATATGTAAATCTAAATATCCAAAGTGTTGCTACAAAATAAGGACCCAATATATATGTGAAATCTATAGGACCAGGAGATAGAGGATTATTCGTTATCCACCATTTTTTCTTATTACAGATTAGACTAAAAACACTTAAAATTAAGTTAACAAAACTCGCTACGGGTAAAAACCTAAAAAAATTCCTTTTTCCCATAAAAGGGACAGTTAGCCAAGGCAAAATTAATGTTGCTAAAGCGAATGCCATTTTTTTATTATGCTTTACCAATTAAGCTCCTCCTTAAATTCGTTATTTTTTCACTAGATGCGTAATTTTTTTATATTCCACATAAGCGAATCTACACCGGTGGAATAATGAGCAATTGGTTTTACATTCGAAAAGTCCAAATTAAAAGGTGTAAAAAGGGTATTCCTGTCTAATTCAATCTCTGCTTTTTGTAACGGCCAAGGCTGATGGTGTATATCACCGCAATAGATGTTGACTCTGTTATTTGAACTATAGAGACAATACCGTTCAGTGAGCCAATGATCCAAAGTTCCTTCTTTTGGATAATAAACTTCCGATACTGGACTATATTTGCCCTTTAATGATATTGAAGGATTCTCGGTTCCTTTACGAATACTTTGAAAAGAATAGGTTTGTTCTTCCTTTCGTAAAGAAATTTGCGCCGGATGATAGGGTAAACGATACCAGCGCTTTGCTATTTTTAAGGATGCCCAGTTCTCAACATCAATAGACATAAAATAAATACCGGGTTTTCCTTCGTAATTTACATACGTTCTGACATTGATTTCCGGAAAAATTGGGGTTAAGGAAACAGATGATATTCTAAGGGGAAAGATTCCTTCTAAAACGAATAAAATGATCCCTAACCATGCAGTGCCATTAAAGGTTTCAATTTGTAATGACTCAGGAATATGTGGCCTAAGTTTTTCAAGTGGGATCGGCCAATGTAAAAACAATACATTTCTCCAAGTTTGTCGCATAATCCACTTTTTAGAAGGTATTGGATAAGGGCGGTGAATACTATCATTCAATAAGTTCAAAAAAATAACCTCCTTCTTACGTGGAGTAATCATTAAATTTAAAATCAACAATGGTTGTTGTGCAAATTTGAAGATCTTTTATAGACTTTCCGTTAAAGGAAATTTTTAATCTATTCTTTTTTATCTTCTTTTCACGATGTAAATGAGGGAGATTCATATCTAACGATAATTATTTCTTCTCTTTGGGCAATAATGGTAGTAACAACTTTATAATTTGTACAATAGTGGAGAAGTGATTATGCCGAATTTTTTATATTATGTGCTTTTTGTAATGGTATCAATATTATTTATTCTTATATTATTTATCCTTATTGGTTGGCGTTGGATAATTAAACGAATGGTTAAACAAATGGGAAAAATCATTTTTACCGATAGTTATCAAGAAAATCTAATAGAGTTATTACCAGGTTTACGGCATATGGGTATTCAAAATATCCTTGAAAATAGCCTACGTGCACAATCAGGCGATGTTCTTCATCGTCCGCTTGGTTCTTCAAAAAAGTGGCCGAATTTAGATTCGATTACGTTTATCCCTGCACAAACGTCCCCATTTCCCGTTGATGGTGAGGAAGAGGTAGATGTTGCCGTTATCATCGGTCCAAAGGCGAAAAAGCCTATGAAAATAAAAATTCCGCTTATGATTAGTGGGATGGCCTATGGTATCGCACTTAGTGAGGAAGTGCGGCTTTCTTTGGCCGGAGCGGCTAAAAATGTGGGAACTGCTATTAACTCTGGTGAGGGCGGAGTTATGCCCGAGGAGTTAGATGCTGCCGGAAAGTATATTTTACAGTTTTCTAAAACAGAATGGTCAAAGGAAGATGATCTTATTAAGCGGGCCGATATGATTGAAGTTAAGTTAGGGCAGGGTGCATTATTGGGAACGGGTGGAAAAATTTCACCAAAAAATTTAACAGGTCGTGCCCGTAAAATAATGGGACTAAAGGAAAATGAGGATGCTGTAATTTATGATAATTTTGTCGAAAATCAAACACTGGAAGATTTGAAGGAGCTTGTTGATGAACTCCGAGATATGACTGGGGGAGTTCCAATTGGATCAAAAATTGGTGCAGGTGGAAAAATTGAAGAAGATATTGATCATTTAATTTCTATTGGAGTTGATTATATCGCAATTGACGGCGGACAAGCAGCAACCCATGGTGCCCCTCCAATTTTAGCCGATGATTTTGGGATTCCAACTTTACATTCAGTTTTCCGAGCCGCCAATTATCTGGAGAAGAAAAATATGAAAGGACAAATTAGTCTAATTGTATCTGGAGGATTATTTGTTCCTGGACATTTTTTAAAGGTGCTTGCACTAGGTGCTGACGCTGTATATTTAGGTTCAGCCATGTTATTTTCAGTTGCACATACTCAAACTCTTAATGCACTTCCATTTGAGCCACCTACACAAGCTGTTTGGAATCAAGGGAAATACAAGGATCAATTTAAGACCGAAGATGGCGTTAAAGCAGCAGAAAAATTCTTAACAGCTAGCATTGAAGAAATGAAAATGGCATTAAGAGCAATGGGAAAACGCTCTTTAAATGAACTTTCAAAAAAGGATTTAGTATCTTACGATGAGTCAACTGCTAAAATGCTTGGCATACCATTTTCATTTCAGCCTTGGGAGGACCTACAAAATAAGAAATAACATATTGTGGCAATCCATTCTTATCAAGAAATGTCATCAAGGAAAGGAAGATTTTACACCTGAACTACTACAAATAGTAAAAAAAGTATTCCATAAAAGCATGTGGGTAAGCAATACTGAAATTGGCAAAGTATATCATCCATGTAATAAGAATTCGCTGTGCAGTCCCGCATTTAACACCCTTTACGCAGATACAACCTCAAGAATAGAAAATGAAATAACATGTGTTTAACTACTGGAAGATGAAAATGCGCAATTGTAATGTTACAAGGTAGAAACAGAATAAACTTTTTTATAAAAAACGAAATTTATTTCTACTCGATTCTTTGGATCAACCTTTTTTCAAAATGAATTCTTTATATTTATCATAAGTATGTGCTTGCGTGGTATTTTTGTTCAAACTATTAACTAGTAAATTTTGATGTAATAAAATTGAAACAGGAGGTATGGAATGCGAGTGGAGAATATACGAAAAGCTATTGGTGCAATTGTTTATCAAAATAATAAGTTTCTAATTATAAATAAAACAAAAATGAATACAAAAGAAGGAAAAGAAAATATAGAAGGCGAATGGGATTTTATTAAAGGTGGGGTAGAAGAGGAAGATGATGAATTAGTGGATTCGCTATTACGCGAATTAAAGGAAGAAACCGGTTCTGAAGAATATAAGGTTATAAAACAATTTGATGAAAAAATATGTTTTGATTTTCCGAAATCCATTCAAGAGAAAATCGGATTTGTAAGGCAAGAAACAACAATGTTCTTCGTTGAGTTTTTAGGTAATGAAAAAATATTAACTCCATTTGACAATGAAGTTAGTGACGTGAAATTTCTTGAAAAAGATAAATTGCTAGATACACTAACACACTCAGAAACAAAGGAATATTTTATAAAGAATGTAGGGATTTAGAAAACTTTTTTCACTAAGTTAAACTGTTTATTAGAAACTCTTAAACGTTTGATTAAGATACAGAAGGCAATCAAATAATGTAAATATTCTTAGAAAATATAGGACATATATGAGTGGGAATTTTCACTTTTTTATTTTGCAAAAGGTGATGAAAGAAAAACGAGTCTATTTACAATTATTTATTCTTAGGGAGATGAGAATCTTGAGGGTAACTTTTACAACGTTTAAAGGTGTCCGCGAATTAAATGAGGATTCAATAATTATTAATGACAAAATATCCATATATGGTGTTGCAGACGGTGTTTCTTCCTTGACGCCGTTTATAAGTAAAGAAGGTTATACTGGTGGCTATATCGCATCTAATGAAGTAAAGCAGTACTTTGAGTCCCAAACTACCTATAATAGTTTTACCAATGATTTATTTACAATTAATAATAAGCTTTATAGAAAAATGAAAGAATATAACATTGATATATTGAAGAAAGAACAGCTATGGGGAACTGCACTAGCTGTAGTTAAAGTATCTGATACATATGTGGATTTTATACAAATGGGAGATTGTATGGTTCTAGCATTATATCAAAATAATGAAGTCAGACCATTAACTCGAATACAAACTTCTAATGTTGAGAATGCTGCTATAGCTAAATGGAAAGATATGATAGACAAAGGGATAAGAAATAGGGAAGATCTATTTGAAAATGTAAAAGATATCCTCATCTCTAATAGACAGAAAAGTAATACGTTGGATGGATATGGGGTTTTGAATGGTGAGAACCAAGCTCTTGATTATGTAGAAAGCGGAAAAATAAATAGAATTGGGCTAAAGCATCTTATTTTACTAACAGATGGAATGTTTTTGCCAGCAGAAAGTATCCCAAATAGCATAAACTATTGGAATTATGTTGTAGAGTGTATTTTAAGTAAAGGAATTGAAAAGTATACAAGGGATTTAATAGATCTCGAGGAAACAGATCCAGAATGTGTAAGGTTCCCGAGATTTAAAAAATCTGACGATAAAACTGGTATGATGATTAGCTTTTAAATCAGGATTGATACTCTAAGTTGGAAAAGGGGGATTATCAATAGGAACTTAATACACGAAACTTAGGAAAAAGTTCAAATACATGCATCCATGACTGCCCGTCATCAGAACGATAAAAATATACAAGAAATAATGTTAGGTTTGAAATCCTATTCTGAAAAATATAATGGAATAAGTTTTTTTAAAGATTTATTTACTTTAATTCCAGATGAATTCTGATAAATAGTATGGTGGGAAAGACAAAGCTATAGGATTTTATCTTTTAGAAGAATCAAATGAAAACTTACGCCATTTTCATTATCAAAATGTGAAAGTGATATTATCAGGCTGCTAAATTAGTGGCTTTTTTATTTTTTGAAGAAAATTTAAAAAGGAAAAATTATGTAACAAATAGAAGTAGTAATAATTAAAAGGTCGAGTCATTTTGTAAAAAGTGCAAATGGTTGATTAGATAGCATAATCCTAGAAGGAATGGGAGGCTATTGTTTTCACGATCATACTATTCTACGACCCTTTCAATGTCAAATTGCGACCGAAAATATTATTACGGGGGCAAATTAATTGTGGATTGATGTCAAATTAATCGATTTGAAAAATAGTGGCGAACCAATGGAATTATTCCCAACTCCTCATGGGCTACATTTCTATTAATAGATTGACTATTCATTCCGTATTAAAACGGTTAAAAGAACTTATATAATTTTGAAGCATTTGGACTAATTTTTAAATTAGTAGAACCCATTATTAAATAGGGAAATAGATGCAGTGGAGGTGAGTGGACATATGTCTAAAGTAATCTTAATTAGGGGGAAGGCAGGAACCGGAAAATCTACTTTGTCAAAGGCGTTGGGGAAAAAACTAAATGTAATGATTCTGCACAAGGACGATATTTACGATACAGTTGCCGCCTTCATAAATAATCATGGTGATAGAAACAAAATTTGTTTTGATCTACTACATAAAATACTTATATCTTCACTAAATTCGAGAGTGGATATTATCATAGATTTTGGTTATAACAACTTGGATGATGTCGAAAAGGTAAAAACGTGGGTGGAGCAACATGATGGTGAATGGAAATCTATTATGTGTACTTGTGACGATAAAGTGTGGGCAGAGCGATTAAATCAAAGAAAATCGAACCCTTTACCCAACCAACTATTAACTGACGTAGAAGATCTTAAGAAACATTATTCTAATGTACGTACAGGTATCCTAGAAGAGGAACTTGTCCTGGACACGTCTTTGGATATTAACCATCTAGTAAATCAAGCAGTCAATTATATTATAAAAAAGTGAGATGGTTTGATTATTAACGACATACATAAGTATGGAGGAGGTGATGCTAATGGATACTTCTGTAATATTAATTGAAAGTATGCTGGGAAAGTTTAAAAGTGAGAAGAAATGGGTTATTCAAGCCATTAACCAATTATCGGAAGAGGATATTTCTTGGTCACCGACTTTAGAAAGTAATAGTATTGCCAATCTTGTATCGCATATTAGAGGTACAGTCCATCAAAGACTTGAAACTGTTTTTTATGATGTACCTGATACTAGAAATAGAGAAAAGGAGTTTGACAGAGAACTTTTATTATCAAAAGAACAAGCTCTTTCGCTTGCTTCTCAATCCTTTGATGTCATTATTCAAGTATTGGAAGAAATAAAATCAAAGCCTGATTTGTTAATATGGCAACCTTTCCTCGATAAGCCTCCTGTTACATATAGTGCGAATAATAATCAATCAACACTACTTGATATGATGGTGCAAATGGTTAGAGAAGTTCATAGTCATACTGGCCAGATTATATATATAGCAAAAATGAGAAAAGGGAAATTGCATTGGCAGTATTAGATATTGGTAAATTCCCTTCGTGGCCGCGCAAAAACCTCATCATCTAAAATGGTGGGGTTTTTAGTAATGGAACGGGTTTAGCGCCGCTATTTGAGTTAATAAAAAATAAAGATTGAATTCAATTCATTGTAAGGCATAGTTTTTGTTTAACCTCACCCTTAGTAAAAGAAGGGAAAATAAGTCATTACATAGGTAAGGATCTCTTTTTATTTAAGAAAGTTTCTGTTAAATTGAATGTAAATATCAAACAAAGAATAGAAATGTAAAAAGTTTAAAGGTTTTATAGAACAGGGGATGAAATTATGTTAATTTCCGAAATTCAAATAGATACGTTATCAGAACAACAAATTACAAAAATTATGTTTGATGGAATGCAAGATGACGGATGTAAGGGTGATCTTATACTTGTCTTTGGAAGCAGAAGTGTACATCGAGTTAAAAAGGCAGCTGACTTATTTAATCAAAATCGAGCACCATTGATATTAGTGTCGGGTTCTGAAAAAAGATGGGGAGAAGGAGAAGTATCAGAAGCCATATGGATGCGAGATTATCTAATTAAATTAGGAATTCCGGCAGACAAAATTCTTTTAGAAACCCAAGCCGATAACACGACTGAAAATGTAATCGGCTCCGCATTTGTCATGCAAAAAAAGATTGGATTACATATGATAAAGAGAATCTTAGTTGTAAGTGCACCATTTCATGTGAAAAGATGTAATTTAACCCTCAAAACATATATGCCTACTTGGATAGAATACACTATATGCCCGGACGATAGGCAATTTGGACAATGGAATAATTGGAATAGAGATCCCGAAACAAAAGCACTTGTGTTAAAAGAACTTAACTCCATCATCAAATATGTAAAAATGGGGATTCTTCGAGATTTGGAAATGGATGATATTTGAATCCAAAATTGCATTGATACCGTAATACAGAAAAAATAGGAGGATTTATGCCAAAAAGGACAATTGTATTTACTGGTGGAGGTTCAGCAGGACATGTAACACCTAATATAGCAATCATAAAAGAAATTAAGGAAGACTGGGAAATTTTTTATATTGGTTCCAAAAAAGGAATTGAAAAAGAATTAATACAAAAAATAAATATTCCATACTTTGGTATAAACAGCGGTAAACTTAGAAGATACATAGATTTTGAAAATGTAGTCGACATATTTAGAGTCATTAGAGGTTGTATAGAGGCAAGAAGCCTTTTGAGAAAACTAAAGCCAAAATTAGTATTCTCAAAAGGCGGATTTGTATCTGTACCAGTAATTTTAGCAGCGAAATCGCTTAAAATACCTGTTTTCATTCATGAAAGTGATATTACACCGGGATTAGCCAATAAAATTTCACAAAGATTCGCAACCAAGATATTTAGTTCCTTTGAAGAGACAAAAAAGTTTTTTCCAGAAAATAAAACGACTGTTGTTGGTTCTCCAATAAGGAAAGAAATATTAAATGGTTCTGCTGCAAATGGTAAAAAACTTCTTAGGTATGATGATAAAAGCCCTATCTTAACGATAATGGGTGGGAGTTTGGGAGCCCAAAAAATTAATGAAGCAGTCAGGAATTCTTTGAAGCAGCTAACTACCAAATATCAAGTTGTTCACTTGTGTGGGAAAAATAACCTTGATAACAAATTAGTAAAGATTCCTAGATATAAACAATATGAATATGTACATGATGAGTTAGCAGACATATTAAATGCGACAGATATTGTTATTACAAGAGGTGGCTCCAATGCCATATTTGAATTTTTAGCATTAAAAATTCCAATGTTAATTATCCCTTTAGGATTAGATCAAAGTAGAGGGGACCAAAGATTAAATGCAAAAGCCTTTGAACAGAAAGGGTATTCTCTTACTTTGGAGGAAGGAAACCTTAATAATGAAACATTGGTGGAATATATCGAAACGGTGTTCAAAAACAGCGAAGCTTTCCGTAGAAATATGAAAAAATCGCCTAGTGGAGAAGCATTGAAAATACTGGTTAAAGAAATAAATAATATTTAATAATTTTAAGAATTGATATTTAAAAGTTCTATTCAGGTGGAGGGATTGTTATGAGTATTTCTCCATTATCTAATGTTAATCATAAAGAGGTTGTCCAACTATTTGGTGCCGAGATAGATTATTATCAATTTCTTATTAACGATTTAGTTACCAACAATTATCAGGGCGATCATTTTAAGGTTTTGGAGAATATGAAAATGGCATATTAGTATCCATTTTACTTAATAATTTTAATAATGTTACCTATTTTTTTGCGAATGGACTGTATTAGTTGTCTGAACTTTCTTAGTATCAAATCATGTAATAGCGAGAAATATGAGAAAGAGCTTTTGATTGAAAGCTCTTTTTTGTTTATTACTGAAAGTAGGGTTACCAAAAGAAGGAATTTTAAAAATCAATACGGAATATAAAAGTAATATAGATAAATGAGGAGATATTATGAAAATTAAATTGAACTATGATTTCAGCCTAACTAGAGCTAATGTGAAGGATTTTGCCATTCATTACACTACGTATAGAGAAAATATATTTTTTAGACAGAGTTGGGAAAGACGAATAGCTATATTTGGAGATGATACTCCCTCCTATTGGTTATTATTAAATGGGAGGCGAATTGGTGGAGTATGTTTAGAGCCAAATACCTTATGGGCGTTTTTTATAGAACCGCCATTTACGGATATATATCTTGTATTAACATGGTTAAAAAAATATATGATAGAAATATCGGATTCAACAAAACCAATTAACGCAGTAGGAATCTTACCATATCAGTCTGAACATTTTTTACGATTAGGCTTTCAACCAATAGAAACTAGACGTATTATGATTAGACCAACTGAAAAATTTGATAGGATCGATTGGGAAACTGATTTTGTAATTAAAAAACCAACCTCAGAATGTTTAGAGGAAATTGCACAACTTTCTTATAAAGCTTATTTAGGACCCGATAGTATTGGACATCCAACAATCAATACAATCGAACAACAAAGGTTGGAATTAGAGGATTATTTCAACTACAACAAGGAAGAATTGCTTCAACAATCTTCCTGTCTTGTCTTTGATCAAACAAATAATAAGTTAGTAGGAGCATGTTTAATCTCCATTTGGGAAGACTTGCCATTGGTATACAATATTGTTGTAGACCAAAATTATCGAGGAAAAGGTATAGCTTCAAATCTAATAAAACATGCTTTAACTATTTTAAAAGATAAATATGAAGTTATTCGACTTTTTGTAACCGTAGGAAATGCGGCAGAGTCTTTGTATTATAATTTTGGATTTTTACCGGGAATAGAACAAATTACATACGGATTACCATGTAAAGAATAGTTTGAAAATCAAAAATAGAAAAAGATTAAGGTTATAGAATCTACCGTTAAGGTAATGAAGTTTAATTGAAAAAAGTGGGGTATAAATGAAAAAAATTGCACTGATTGGTTCTGGGGGATCTGGTAAATCCACATTGGCAAGGAAATTAGGTGAAAAGTTAAAAATAAAGGTTTATCACCTTGATGCAATTTTTTGGAAACCTAATTGGGTAGGGGTCCCAAAAGATGAACAAAAGAAGATTCAAAATGAATTAATAAGAGAAAATGAATGGATTATGGATGGGAATTATGGTGGAACGATGGAGATAAGACTAAATGCTGCAGATACTATCATCTTTCTTGATATACCTAGGACGATTTGCGTAATTCGTGCATGTAAACGAATATTTCAATTTAGAAATAAACAACGACCAGACATGGGGGAGGGATGTAAAGAGAGATTATCTCTCGAGTTTCTTAAATGGATATGGGAATACCCAAAGAAGAAAAGGCCAGATATTTTAAAGAAATTAGAACAACTCTCGAAAGAAAAAAGGGTAATAATTCTAAAGTCGCAAAAAGATATTCAAAATTTTATTGAAACATTAACAATTTTCTAGGAGAGTAAACTCCCACTACCAAACTTTTGCAATAGTTTAAGAAAATATTTTAAAAAGGAGAGATCAAGTGGAAGGGTATTATTGGGACAATAAAGTGGAGTATCTTAAAAGAACAAGAGACTTATATTATAACGATGATTACTTAGAATTTTTGGTCCGCTACGTTTGGAAGATTCATAACCCCGTACATATTGTTGATTTTGGTTGTGGATATGGATATTTGGGGTTGAAGTTACTTCCTCTTTTGCCAAAGGGATCAAAGTATACAGGTATTGATAAAGGACAGAAGCTTATTAATGAAGCGCGAGAAATTTTTCATGATCTTCCATATGAAACGGAATTTTTGGTAGCAGATTTGAATGAGTGTAAAATAGAGAGTAAGTATGATGTCGCCGTTTGTCATGCATTTTTGTTACATATGCCCAAGCCAAAAAAAATCTTGCAAAAAATGCTGGATTCTTTAGTTAATAAGGGAAGAATTATTTGTTTTGAGCCACATTGGATTTCAAGTATGGCATCAAACCATTTACATGGCTATGAACAGTCACATATTGTCCCGCTCGGACCTCTTCAAAAATTATTTGAAGAAGATAAAAACCAAAGTGGAAAAGACGGCAATATCGGTGCAAAAATACCTTTATATCTGAGTGAATTAGGTGTAAAGAATATAGAGTGCAGAATAAGTGATAAAGTGAATGTACTACATCCTAATATGGATTTAAAGAACAAGCAGAACTTATATGGTTCTTTAAAAGAAGATGGGATTGGTAATAAACCTACTGATAGAGAATCATTTATAAATGGATTGATTAAACGTGGGCTTTCAATGAGCGAAGCACAAAAACAGTTTGAGGCTGAATTGCTTTTTTCCAAAGCATTTAGCACTGATTCTTCCTTAATAGTTGCACCTGGTATGAAAATTACATTTGGTTTTAAAGTGAAAAATAATTAAATAAAAGATTAAGAGCTAAAAATCAGTTTTGGTTAATGGCTCTTTTTTCGTTTATACGGAAATTTTTCATAAAATGAAGTTTAGTCACGATAAGTAAAAAAATCACATGAAAAGGAAAACAGTGGCATTGGTATCTTATCAAAGAAAATAAACAATAAATAATGCAACATATAGGTTTTAAAAACGTATAGTTATAAATAAACCGTTTGAGATGATTAGGAGGATGGAGATAATGAGCGGCATAGATAAAAGGAACAAATTAGATGAAAAACCATTATCTTATAATATCACGAAAAAAGGAACGGTAATCATTTATCATCACAAGAAACAAATTAAAATGGTAAAAAATAAAGAAGCAGATAAATTAATAGCAAAAATAAAAGAAGCTAAAGACAATGAAAAGGAGATTCAACTGCTGCTTGCAAAAATTACCGGTAACTTTAAGCATGGAAATGAGAAATTAGGAAGAAATAATCAGTAAATTTATAGATTAATAGCCCAAAATAATTCTGATTGGAATCCGGCTATAAATTTATTCAAATCTCAAAATAAAAACTCCATTCACTGAATCATTTGTTTCAATAAAAGAAGGAATATCGACTTGTAATGAAGAAAGGGTGTTTTAGATTTATTTATTTTGAGGTGTTTTTATACTGAATATTGCTTTGCTTTAACTGTTACACATGTTCCTCATGGTAGAAACATAAAGTTATTTCAAGAACTAAGGATATTTTTGGAAGAAATCAATTCGGATATTTTAACTACCTTAAGTGATGAATCAACCATTGAGCTGGTAAATGCCATTAAAAAAGTATTTTTAACTAAAGGTAAACAATAAGTATCTTTACTTTTTTGTTTCTTCAAAAGTTACCTTAAGAACTCTTGCTGTACTGTTTTCAAATTCAATCGTTATGATAACGCCGAATTCCCTTTGATTATCTTTTAACCAGAATTTAAATTTTTCAACAGAAGAAGAGTTCTCTTTTGTTTTCCCGATATGCAAATAGTCCACAATGTGGGCATTTGGATATTTATTCTTGGTTTTCTTAAAAGCAAGAAGGCTCCAGTCAGCATATGGCGGCGCCGGCTTTTGCTGAGCGTATGCAGTATAAAGTGGATAGAAATTACTACCACAATAAATAAAGGATATTACTACACAACAAAGTAGTTTTTTCATGAGTTTCTTCCCTTTTTAAAGTTAATATTCCATAAAAAGTAATATCCAATGTAATTTTATTTAAATTCATAAAAAGATTTTGAAAAGGAGTTTAATATATGGGATCAAGAATCATGCATTTAGTCATTGCAAACAAAATAGCAGATCATTTTTCTATTGAAAATAAGAGCTCTTTTTTATTAGGCGGTGTGGCACCAGATGCGGTGGCACCGAAAGAAAAGTCACATTTCTTTATAGGAGATGTTAATGATTATTCTAGACGGATTGATTTTGAACATTTCCTAAAAAAATATAGCGCTATTAAACAATCTTATTATATCCTAGGTTACTATACTCATTTAATTGCTGATGATATTTGGTTACAGGGTTTTTATTTGCCGTGGTTGAAAAATCGTCTGGAAAATAATAATGAAATGTTCACCCTATATCATAACGATTTTCGCTTATTAAATGGGAAATTATTAGATTACTACGGCTACACAAATGTATGGAAAGAAGAATTAAAAATTCCTAGTGAAATGGTTGAATTGGAAGAGGTAACAAATGATGATATGATTCAATTTATCCCACATGTGTTGGGCGATATGGATTACGATTGTGAAGATCTTAGACAACCACTTAATGTATTTACATTTGATCAAATAGTTGGCTATATAGAAACCTCTGTTGATAGAGGAATCAAGCAGATTAAATCTTTCATTCGTTGACTGATAATAATTATAAAATGCTTAAAGCCCTCGCAAATTACGAGGGCATTTTTTACTTTTATCAAAATTACTGTTTCCTAATGTTAAAGTTTGCATGCAGAACTGGCCAATTTTGCGGGAAAGACGGACCAAGCACCCAATAACTGACACCGCGAAGATTATATTCTTTCACTAAGTCATATTTTGCTTGCATGCTTCTGGCGTCTTCAAACCAAACTTCATGCTGTTGGTGGGATGAATCTGTATAACGGAAGAATGGTGATTGATCTTTCGTATTATAGCTGATAACAACTCCATATTTGGCAGCCAGGTTGACGGCTTCCTTAGGACCAACTGTTCTTGCAAAGGTTCCTTGCACCCAAGGGATTTTCCAATCTCTTCCGTATAATGGAGCACCCATCATAATTTTATCTCGGGGAATGGCGGTAACCGCGTAATCTAGAACCTTTCTTATTTCACCAATTGGAGCAATTGCCCATGGTTTGCCGCCAGCCCAGCCCCATTCATACGTCATAATCACCACAAAGTCGACAATTTCACCATGTGCAGCATAATCATGTGCTTCATATAAAAGTCCGGTTTGGTCAGCTCTGATTTTTGGTGCAAGTGCTGTTGAAACAGAATATCCTTCCGGCCGTAAGCGCTCTACCACCTTACGAAGGAAATTATTGTAGTTTTCCCTGTCTTCAAGATATACATATTCAAAGTCAATATTTAATCCTCGATATCCTTTTTGTCTTATCATGGTTAAAACATTGTTAATAAGTGTATTTTGAATATCGGCATTTCTTAAAACAAGCGCAGCTCGGTCTGAATCAAATTTACTGTCAACAAAATTAGTTAGAACAAGTAAAGGAGAAACATTTCTGTTTCGTGCCGCACTTATAATGAGATCGTCGTTTAATGCGGTTAAACTGCCATCTTCATTTACTCTATGGCTAAATGGAGTAACGTAAGTAAAAGAAGGCGTGAGAGGAGTTACAATGTTTGCTCCAGCTTGACCCATATCCGTAATATACGCGTTTACTTCAATCGTCTTTTTAGCTGCCTCCGGGATTCTTAGTCTTTGACCGACGTGAATCATCCCCGGATTTTGAATTTGGTTTGCCTGAACAATAGCAGAAATAGTGGTACCATAATGATTTGCAATGGACCACAACGTTTCTCCAGGTTGAATAGTATGGTAAATAACAGGAATGGTAAGTACTTGGCCAATATATAGCCTGGATGCGTCCGTTAACTGATTCGCTGCAATAATCTCTTGAATGGATACACCATAACGATTGGCGATTTGCCACAGTGTATCTCCACGTTGAACAACATATTGCTGAAACGGATTCGGTATAACTAATGCTTCGCCCAATACCATTCTGTTTGGGTCATCCAAACCATTGGCAGCAATAATCTGATTCATCGATGTACCGTAATTTTGGGCGATACGCCAAAGAGTGTCACCACTTTGCACAACATGTATTTTCATCAATGATCACCCCAAATGAATATATTCCTTACTATATTCAAAGGGGTAAATTTGTGTTAATGACTATTTATTCTACAAGATGGATGTAACTTGTCGGACATCTTATGTGACAAAAGGGATTCATCATAATTAACAGGTATTTTAATGTTTTTGTCGAAATAAGTACTTAATGGATATTTAGGAGTGTATATTTTTATGGAAATAGTAATCAATAAGGACTGTTTTTCAAAGGCAGTATCTGATGTTTGCAAAGCAATTTCCTTTAAATCATCAAGGACTATTTTGACGGGGATTAAATTAGTGGTTAAGGAAAAATGTTTAATTATTGTCGGAAGTAACTCTGACATTTTTATAGAAAAAATCGTCCCTACTGTACTGGATGGTGAAAGCGTATTAAATATTATAGAAAAAGGCAGTGTAGTAATTTCCGCAAAATATTTAAGTGAAATTGCAAAGAAATTACCTGGTGATATACATATAAAGGTAAACCACAACCAGGTCGTAACAATCCAATCCGATGGGGTTGTAACAAGTTTAAATAGTTTTCTATCAGAAGAGTATCCCAATTTACCCAATATCGGTGATGCAAATTTTTGTATAGTACCGAGGCAGGATTTATTTGAAATGATTCAACAAACAGCATTTGCTGCTTCCACTAATGATTTTCATCCAGTTCTGGCGGGAGTAAGTATGACATTTAAAGAAAATCATCTTTCGTTTACAGCCACTAATTCACATCGATTGGCTTTTAAAAAGATTCGTATAAATGCAAATATCAATACTAACATTATTGTGCCAAATAAGACTTTAAACGAACTTATAAAGTTAATAGATGAGAAAATCGATAATATCCATATTTTTCTTACAAACACCTATATAGTTTTTAAAGCAAATAATGTTGCCCTTTTTTCAAGATTAATAGAGGGGGCATACCCTAGTATAAATGGTTTACTACCACAAGAATGTAAGACAACCATTGTGGTAAATAGAACCCAATTCTTAAAAGGAATTGATAGGGCATGTCTTTTTGCGAGTGAATGGAAAAATAATAATGTACAATTTGAAATTAAAGATGACTCTAAATTGATTATTTCTTCTATGTCAACAGAAATAGGGAAGATTCAAGAAACACAATCAATTATGGAGCTAAAGGGAGACATAGGATTTCGCATTACACTAAATGGCAATTTTTTATTGGATGTGCTTAAAGTTATAAAGGAAGAAGAGATAAGATTAAATTTTAACGGTTCTATGAAACCAGTTTTTGTTGAGCCAATAGAAAATAAATCCAATTATTATTTAATATCTCCGGTAAGGTCTAATTAAAATCTACTATTAAGAAAAATAGGTCTTCCTAATGTAGAAGACCTATTTTTGGTCCAAGAAGGGCTGATCACTTTTTCTTAATCGGATCATTTTCCTCAGACATTTCCATTCCGTAGGCAAGCCTTTGGTTGGCTCCACTTCTATCGCGATTATCCTCATGTCTGGAATGCAAAAGTAACCGGTGAACAAAGAATTCGCCTGCAGTTATGATGATGGCAGAAATGATACTGCCCCAAGCGATTTGCATGTAGGAATTTAAAAGCACACTTCCGAATACCCATACGATTACATATGACATAAGAAAATCAGCAATAAGAGATTTCGTATTTCCAATCCTCGATAACAATATCCTTTCCCCTGCAAGGTATGAGACAATTGTTGTTAGAACGCTGAACCAAACAACTTGCGTCCACGTCGCATTGAAAAATAAATCGAATCCTACGGCATAAGCAATTAAGCTTGTAACAAATTTTATGATTAGAGCTGTTACATCTCTCATTTTCACTACCTCCTCACTTTACATTTTGGTCAATACTCTAAAATCCATTCATCTTTTTAGTCGTAATAATGGAAAAAAGTCATCAATTGTTTTATGTTGGTAATATAAAATAGAAATAATATTCATACAAACAGAAATATATCTATATTAAAGATATACATAGGGGGAGTTGGAATGTTTTCCTATAAAGTAGATGAAGAAATATGGATTGAATTATTTCAAATACATCATAAAGAAGAACTATTTGATTTAATCGATACGAACCGTGAGCACCTTAGAAAATGGTTAGTATGGGTCGATAAAAGAAAATCACCCAATGATTTTGAAGAAATTATCCCGATATGGACGAGAAATTACACAGACAACAATGGTTTTGATGCTGGAATTCGCTATAATGGAAAATTAGTTGGCATGATAGGACTTCACTATATTGATTGGAAAAACAGCACTACAAGCATTGGCTATTTTCTTTCGGAGGAAGCGCAAGGACACGGCATTATTACTAGGACAGTATCTTCTCTGTTAAATTATCTTTTCAGTACGATGAAAATCAATCGGGTTGAAATTGTTTGTGCAGTGAAAAATCGTAAAAGTCGAGCTATTCCAGAAAGATTGGGATTTGTAAAAGAAGGAATCAAAAGGGATGGACAATGGCTATATGATCATTATGAAGATTTAGTAACTTATAGTATGTTGTCAAAGGAATGGAATATGGAATGATAAAGCTCGTCCAATGACGAGCCTTTGTATTTGTGGTGCACAGTCCATTAAAGCCCCAAGGATGACTGTATCAGGTGGCAAAACATGACTAGACTTGAAAGTTTTCGTTACTTTAAAATTTGCTAACTGTAAATGGATAATTATTATTGTACATATGTTAACTAAAAAATTAATTTCAAACTATAAGGAGTGCATGAACATTACTTTTATATGCTTGGTTAGACATGGGGAGACAGATTGGAATGTATTAGGTAAACTTCAGGGAACCACTGATATACCGCTAAATAACAGAGGAAAAAAACAAGCGGAAGAATGCGGAGCTATTCTAAGAGAATCACAATGGGATGTGATCATCACAAGTCCGCTAAAAAGAGCAAAACAATCAGCGGAAATTATTCAGCAAAAAATCAATGTGCCACTAATAGAAATGGAAGAATTTAAGGAAAGAAATTTCGGTGACGCGGAAGGCATGACCTTAAAGGAAAGAAGGGAATCGTTTCCGGATAAAAAATATCCTAATCAAGAAGAGAGAATTTCCTTTCAGCATCGATTAAAAGCAGGAATTCGAAAAATTAATCAAAAGTACCCAAATGGCAAAATAATTCTTGTCGCACACGGTGCGGTTATTAATGCTATATTATCCAGTATTTCAGAAGGGGAAATAGGATCCGGTAAAACGGTATTAAAAAACGCTTGTTTAAGTAATATTTATTTTAAAGAGAACAAATGGTGGGTGCAGGATTACAACTTAATTGATCATCTGTCTTAATTGGGAGTTTGAATGAAAGAACAATTGATTAAATTACAGGAGTCGTTAGAAGGACTCCTATTTTTTATCTTACGTTTATCTATTTTCAAGATGCGGAGAAACACTACTATGTTTTTGATTTGGTTGTTCCTATTTATTCTGCGGTTGAATTTTCATTTTCCGGTAACAGCAATATAAAGGATTATACACAATCTATTGCTGAATCTTTGTTCGAAGGCTATTTGGAAGAATTCCACATACCTCAAGAAATGATAACTACCTTGCCATTGCTTTTTAAGCTAAAAGAATTGTTTGAGTATAATGTCATGCATATGTACTGGAATGCCGAAAAATTAACCGAGGAGCAAGTTAGAATTTTAAATCACTATAGACTGCGATTAGAAAATAATTATTCCCCAATTAATTTGGGCTATGAACGCTTAGCAGCTTTAGTTTCTCAAGGGCACTCCACGATAAAAAATTAGAAATATATCCTTTACAAATAACTGTAAGACCTGCATATAAAATAATAATCGTGTCAAAACCCGAAACCAAAATGGAAGGGTATCCGTATTAATAACTGTGTGTCAGAAGGAGGGGGACTATGTACGAAGAACTGAACGAGGAGCTTGTACGGGTCAAGGGGGATATTAGAAAAAAGCGACTTTGGGAAAAGCAAGTCGAGCAGTATCAAAAGGAATTGACTGAATTGCGAAATACTATTTCCTAATTAGAGGAAGAATAAAGAAATCCCCAGAACAGGCAGAGTCACAGAAATACAAAATAAATCGCATATTGAAAGAATTAAAAAGGAAAGTGAAAGAAAATCAGATAAAATTAGAAAATGTTAATGAAGCAAGGAAAGTGCTTTTGGAGAGTATATAAAACGATATAGTTAGAAAAAATTAAAAGCTGAAATCTATAAGAGGTTTTCCAAAATTAATTCATTTACTATATGATGTGAACACCCCTTAATGGATTTCAGCTCTTAGTAATAAGTAAATCTACATCTCAAAAACAACCAGGGTACATTCCGGTAGAAATAGCAATCCTGTTCCAGCAGTTAATCGTATTAATAGCCATTATCATATCTATATACTCTTTTTCACTAAAGTAGGTAAGAACCTTTTCATATAAGTTCTGTGGAACTCCATTCTTTGAAATGTTAGTAACAGCTTCTGTTAATTCAAGGACTGCCTTTTCTTTATCAGAGAAAATATCATTTGCCTCACGCCAAACACTGATTAAATGCATCCGCTCTTGCGATTCTCCCATTTTACCAAGGTCTTTTGTGTGCATGTCTACACAGTACGCACATCCATTCATTTGAGATGCACGAATTTTGATCAATTCATATAATTTTTTATCCAGACCACTTTTCGAATTAAATCCTTCTAATTTCAACATGGTTTGTAAGGCTTCCGGGTTTTCTTTTTGATAATTGAACCGTAACGACATTAAAGGACCTCCTTTTTTGATCATTTCCATCTTATTATAATATATATTTCTAAATATGTATAAAAAATACATTTGTAATTTGCACAGGCTCCGTAGGATGATTGAATAATTATTCGAATATAGATGTTTGTAGGTATTTTGCTTCAACTTAATGAAAAAGGGGTGAGATACATGGAGACCTTTGGAAGAGGTTGTTTGTATATAATTATCGGGATAGCTGTGTTATTTTTTCTAGCCATTATTACGCAAAGTCAAATTACCATTTCAGTCTTTATCGCGATTCCACTCATTATTTTAGCTTTTTGGATTGCAAAAAATAAGACAGATCGAAAAAAATAATAGAAAAGAAAAACTGCTTATAGCATGGAGTAAGCAGTTTTTTTAATTACATTTAGTTTAAACTAATTTTTTCATCACTTTCATTTGTCCCAGATGGTCCGCTTCATGGTATGTCATGAAAGTGTATAAGTCGCTATAGGTTTCGATATTTCCGAATGGAAACTTGAATGGAAGCTGTTTAGCAAAAAAATCATCAGAAAGTGCTTGGATCCTTGAGGATTGTTCCTCAAGATCTTGAATTAATTGTTCCACCGAAGGAACTTCACCATTCCAATTTGATGGTTTTGAGCCCATAGCAAACAATTCATTGTATGTAGCAGGCAAATTTGCAGACATTTTTGGATAGCCGAACATAAACTGTTCTGCCGAAACGAGAACGTGCCCAATATGCCAATGAATGGTATTATTAAATCCTTCAGTCTGAACGTCCGCTGCTTTTTCGTCTACATTGTTAAGAAAATGTAAAAGCATGTTTCTAGTAAATTGAAATTGTTTCATTATTTCTTCTCCTTCCTTAAGTTAAATATACACTTTCATTATAAAAGATAAAACCCTCATCATAGTATGTAGAACGAAATTGATTTATGATCCTCTAAAGCTTTTTTTATGAAATTCTGTTATATAAGTAAAAAGATCTTGTCCTTCAGGTGGAATATCCAATGGTTTGATAGAATAAAACATTGCCTGATATTTTTCTGGAACCCAAATATAAGAGTGTATATAATCAGTTAATTGAAACCCGCATTTTAACCAAAACTGAATTCGCTTTTCGTTTAAATTAGTTTTCTCTGCTTCCACTTCTACTACAATAAGATTAAAATTTTCGAATTCCTGACACCATTCTGTTATGTAGTCAACGAATTTTCTTCCGATTCCATGATTTTGGAAATCATTTTTTACCGCAATGTAATCAAGAACGAGGATTTGGGGATTATCAACTATACCGGATAAAGCCATTGCTACCATTTCGTTTTCCAAAAAGGCTATATGAAGATAGCACATGTTTTTATCAAACATTCTTTGGATTATCCTTCTTTTTTTTCTACTATGAGCTGGAAAAGCTGCTTCGTAAATTTTTTCGGCATCATTCCAAAGTAATTCATCCCACTTTTGCACAGTTTGGAATTCCAACATTACGTTTCCTCCATAGGCAGTTTTTTGTCAGTATACTGCATCATAGCTATTTTTCCAATAAACAACCCTTGAAATTCCTTCCCTGTAGATTTAATCTTGATTGGTAATTGAAATGGTCCGCTATAATATAGGAAATATTTATAAGAATATAGAATGTATATTTTTAATAGTATTTTTCATTTCATTTAAATGTTTTTATGGTATATTAGTAATAGTTTTTTGACATACAGGAATATATTGGAGGAGATGGTTTGTCTTGCTACCAAACTTTCCATTTATTTTGGGGCATGTGACTGCAGAACCACATACAGAGAATATCTATCAATTGTGGTTAATCGTTATTTGTGATATTTACTTGGTTATATCTGGCGCTATTTTTGTGTATCAATTATTTAAAGTAAAGACAACACGTAAAACAGCTATTAATTTTGCGATAGCTTTATTAATTAGCTGTATCTTGGTGATAACGTTCGGAAGTGCTTGGGATTTATTAGGTTAGAAGAAAGAGAGGTTCATAGACTTGAAATTTTATCGATTATGGGTACTTGCCTTTTTGCTAAAATTTGCAGGATCTGCTTGGGATGCGTCATACCATTTTAGATATTTATTTGAAAAGTATTCACTCCCACATATTTTAAATTTTACAGGATTTGCATTAGGGGCGATATTATTAATCCGAGAGTGGATGAGACCAAAATATATGGATCATTTTTCAAGGAATTTAACTACTATTGGATATGTTATTTTCTTAATTGGGATTCCATTAGATTTTAGTTATCATATAAAATTCGGAATCGATTTAACAACATGGAGTCCGACTCATTTCATTTATTATATTGGAACTGGTATTATGATAGTTGGTGCATGGAGAGCGTATTATATTTATACACATGATGTAAAACCTTCATGGAAATCGCTTCATACTTGGTTTGCCATGTTCTTATTAGAATGTCTTGTTTTTCCTAATATGCAGCAAGAAAATGGTGCAATTTCTTATAATCAATATATTCATGGACATTCCATTGCATCGAAGGAAATATTGGTATTAATAAAGGATCCTGGATCGCAAATATTTGGCGGTGTTCCACCATGGATCTATCCGACTTATTCCGTATTAGTTGTATCTTTGTTGACGATTGTAGTAATCCGCTTATTTAAGGATCGCAGTATACCTTTAGCTGCTGCAGTTCTATATATTTTATGCAGATTTATTGGAAAAGCCATTTTTTTCGCCGTACATTATCCAACGTCCTATGTTCCGGTAACTTTAATATTTATCCCGCTTCTTTATTTAATTTTGAAAAAACCGACATGGCTTGCAGGTTTATTGGGAAGTGTAATATATTTTCTAAGTTTATATTATATCCATGATTCTGGACTACTGATTACACCGCCAATTAGTATTTGGTATGTAGTACCAGTAGCAGTCATTGGGATTGCCGTTGCGGTTATTATTCCAATGATTAAGAAGCAGCGTACTATAGAACCTGAATATCAAAAAGTGGCTAGATTATAATCT
This sequence comes from Margalitia sp. FSL K6-0131, assembly GCF_038008735.1. Classification (NCBI taxonomy): domain Bacteria; kingdom Bacillati; phylum Bacillota; class Bacilli; order Caryophanales; family Bacillaceae; genus Heyndrickxia; species Margalitia sp. FSL K6-0131. The sequence continues at coordinate 3,091,330 of NZ_JBBOZS010000001.1, read as the reverse complement.
ACGCTTGTGAAATATTAGAGTTCATGATATATTTAATGAGCGATGAGCTATTTGCGTAAGTCGGAGGCAAAGCTTTCGAGCTAACGTATGAATGTGGTCATACGGCACTTCGCCGCAAAACGTAAGGAAAGACGCCTGACGAATTTCAGGCGTCTTTTATTTTTTTATGTAGGAAAGTAGATGGTTTTTAATGCAAAAAATATACCGGCATTTCTGCCGGCATAAGTTAAGATATAATAAAAGGGGGGGTGCTGCTTGTCCTTGCAACAATTACATCTTACGGTAGGTTTACTAGATTCTAATGAAATTAAGATTATAATTAGATGAGAAATGCATACAGAATATTTAATATTGCCTGTTAGTAATATTTATTTTGCGTTTTCATATTTTTTGCGCAGTTTTTTCATTTCATCTACTAAATCATACCCAATTGTTGGGGCAAGTTTGTCATATAATGGGTCGAGCTTTTTTATCCATTGTTTTTTCTCTGAATCCGTTAACACATGTATGTTAATAGAAGAATTCTTTTTAATAAGTGCTAACTGTTCTTCATTCATTTTCCTTGCCTGCTGCTGATTCCATTTTGTTACCTCATCCATTGCTTCTATTAAAATTCGCTTCGTATAATCAGATTGTTTATTCCAAAATGTTTTATCCATAAGAACTACATATCCAAGATAACCGTGATTACTAATTGTCAAATGCTTTTGTAAGTTATAAAATTTCTTTGAGTATATATTAGATAAGGTATTTTCCTCTCCATCCACCTTTTTATTATCAAGAGATTGGAATGTAATATCAAAGGATTGTTGAATTGGGTGTGCACCAAGCTGTTTAAATTGTGCGGTGAGTACCTTACTTTGCATAATTCGAAAGGTCTGTCCCTTTATATCTTCAGGTTTCCGAATAGGGCCTTTATTTGATGTAAATTGCTTAAAACCATTTGTCCAGTATGCAATACCTTTAAGGTCACTGCTTTCTAAAGATTGTAGAAGTTCTTGACCTATTTTTCCATTTAGGCCTTCCTGCACAGCTTGGTAGGATGGAAATGCAAAAGGAAGATCTAATACACCCCATTTTTCAGAAACAGAACCAAGCTTGGAAGTAGAAGGAGCAATTATCTGAACCTTATTTTCTTTTAAAGCATTGATTTCTTCAATATCGGAATACAACATTCCATTTGGGAAAACTTCAACTCTAATTTTCCCATTCGATTTATTATAAACGAGATCGGCAAATTTTTTTGCCGCAAGTCCCTTTGGAGTATTTTCAGCAACAACATGGCTGAATTTTAATACAATTTGATCCTTTAAGCCCTCTTGTTCGTAGTCGCGAACAAGTTTGCGTGGATGGAAAAGCTTTTGCGAACTAAAAATGCCGATTGCGATTAGCAGTACTATAATTAATAGTAGGATTGATTTTTTCATGCTTGTCCTTCTTTCATATAGGCTCTTTTCTTAAACTATTTTGCTTTTGTGAACGAAAGCCTTATAAACATGCCTTTTTAGATTAAGAATTAATAACCTTTTTAAGAAAAGATGCCCCGAAACTAAGTCTGCTTTTGGATTTATAGCCATTTACGAAAATAACAATTTATACGAAAACGGCCATCTATGATTGAACCTGAAATGAAAGTTTTATTTTATACCTACCATTAAGGATAATAGAAATTCCAACCATTCGTAAAGATGAATGTACGGATTCCAGGAGGAAAAATACTTGAATGTGAAACAAATCTCTATCCGCTGGAAAATTACAATTCTATCATATTGTGTGGTTATTTTATCATTATTAATTGGCGGAATACTCCTCGTTGTCAATATTCAATCAGCAAAGGAACAAGAAATTAATACAGCGGCGATGAATACGGCGAGAACGGTTGCTGAGCTATCAGATGTTAGAAAGGCCGTTCAAAAGTCAAAAGGTTGGAATAATATAAGCCATTTAATAGAACAAATTCGTTTAATAAATGAAGAAGACTATATCGTGGTCATGAACATGGACCGAATACGTTATTCCCACCCAGTGCCAAAATTATTAGGGACACCATCTCTGGGCAAAGATGAAGACGCAGCATTTGCAGAACATAATTATTTTTCAAAGGCAAAGGGGGAAATGGGTACATTCACAAGAGCGTTCTTTCCTATTAAAGATGCCAACTTGAATCAAATTGGGGTTGTACTCGTCGGTCACCGTATTCCAAGCTTTTGGGAAATATCTGCAAATTTAAAGAATGAGATGATCATTATATTGAGTTTAACGCTATCTGCCGGTTTAATTGGTTCTTTTTTGCTTGCTAGACATATAAAAAAACAAATGTTTCAGTTGGAGCCACATCAGATTGCCAGGATTCTTGAGGAGAGAACCGCAACTTTCCATTCGATGAATGAAGGTGTCATTGCTATCGATTCACGTGAAAACATTACTATTTTTAATGAAAAAGCGAAGGGGATTTTTTCTGTTAAGGGGGATGTCGTTGGGAAACCTATTCGATCCGTTTTAGAGGATACTAGATTACCGGAAATAGTGGAGCGAAATAAGGCGGTTTATAATGAAACCATCATAGTTGGGGGAAAAAACATCTTAAGCAGCAGATTTCCAGTGTTAATCAATCAAAAAGTAGTGGGGGCAGTAGCGATATGCCAAGATAGAACAGAAGTGGTGAAAATTGCCGAAGAGTTAACCGGGGTGAAAAATTTTGTAGAAGCACTTCGAGTTCAAAATCACGAGTATATGAATAATTTACATACCATCGCTGGGCTTATTCAGCTTGGAAAATCCGAACAAGCACTTGACTTAGCTTTCACAACTTCTGAGCAACAGATCAATGTTTCAAAATCGATTAAAGAAATGATTCAGAGCGATGCGTTGGCAGGATTACTTTTGAGCAAGATTAGGAGAGGAAAAGAGTTGGGGATTGAGGTAAGAGTGGATCCGAATAGTTGTCTTTCACAATTTCCTAATCAAGTCGATGAGCATGATTTTGTGGTGTTGCTTGGGAATATGCTAGAAAATGCTTTTGGATCCTTTGAACAGGTGGAAAAAGAGGGAAGATTTATTGACATAAGTATTGAACAAAATGAGGGAATTTGTGCCATAATGCTGGAAGACAACGGCTGCGGTATAGCGGTTGAGGATTTACCTTTCATTTTTGATAAAGGCTTTACGAAAAACAAACAAAACGGAACTGGTTATGGTTTGTTTCTGGTTAAACAAATTGTGACAAAGGGAAATGCGGATGTAGAAGTGGATTCACAGGTAGGGGAAGGTACTTCTTTTACCATCACATTTCCAATGAGTTTGGGGGTTGAAATGAATGGATGATAAGCATCGGATTAAGGTCATTATTATCGATGATGACCCGATGGTTCGCGAAGTCAATAAGAATTTTATTCAACAAGTGAAGGGGTTTGACATTATTGGGGAAGCGAGCAATGGGGAGGAAGGGCTTCAACTAGTAAAAAAATTACAGCCGGATGTAGTCATTCTCGATATTTATATGCCAAAAATTAATGGTGTTAAAACATTGCTGGAGTTTCGGAAGCAAACGATGAATGTAGATGTTATTGTTGTATCTGCGGCAAGAGACAAAGAAACGATTAACACAATGCTTCAAAACGGTGCCATTGATTTTATCATAAAACCATTTAAATTTGATCGGATGAAGCAAGCGATGGAAAAATATCGATATTATAAAATATCAATGGAGAATAGTGAAACCTTATCGCAGTCGGAATTGGATGCTATTATCCATATGAAACAGCCATCTAACTCAGATGAGCCCCTTCCTAAGGGGTTAAATATGTTCACCTTAAACGAAATATCCTCCTATTTGAACAATGAAACAGATCCGAAATCTGCTGAGGAAGTTGCAAACGCCATTGGTATTGCACGTGTAACCGCCAGACGATATTTAGACTATTTAGAAAAAAAGGGAGCTATTCGTTTAGATGTTCAATATGGAAGTATTGGCAGGCCGGTTAATCGATATTTAATGGGCAAATAAGGAATAATTTAAAGACCAAGGCTTTTTTCTTAGACTTTGTTACGATTGTATACGAGATTCTAGGTATCGACATTATCTAAGTTAAAAATGAATAAACTTTGTAAGAAAAAACACCTCGAAACCAATGCTCTTCAGAAATTATAGCCAATGACGTAAAGCGACAATCATTGCGAAAACAGCCAAGACCAAAAAGACCAAAATGTCCGATATGACCATAAACTTCAAGATATAAAAAGAAAGCGTTATCATCCCCTTAGATAGAATTTTCGTAAAAAGGGGATGAGTGCGTTGAAAATATTTAAAAATTTAACGGTTCAAGTTTTAACAGCCATTGTGATTGGTGTCCTTGTCGGTTTAATATGGCCCGATGTCGGAAAACATATGAAGCCGCTGGGCGATACATTCATTAATGCAGTAAAAATGCTCATAGCTCCAATAATATTCCTAACAATCGTATTGGGAATTGCAAAAATGGGGGATATGAAAAAGGTCGGTAAAGTTGGCGGAAAGGCAATTATATACTTTGAAATCGTGACAACCTTTGCACTTATAGTCGGCTTAATCATAGTAAATATTATTAAGCCTGGTGCAGGATTAGATTTCAGTCATCTGCCAAAAGGCGATATTTCACAATTTACAGGTGATGGCGCAAAATTAAATTGGGTAGATTATTTAACACATATTGTGCCTTCCAGTATGGTTGCTGCATTTGCTGATGGGGATATTTTACAGGTATTATTTTTCTCTTTATTATTCGGGTTTGGCTTAGCAGCACTAGGGGAAAAAGGAAAAATTATAATCGAATTTTTAGATAAGCTATCACAAGTATTTTTCAAAGTGATTGGTTACATTATGAAGGCCGCTCCAATTGGTGCATTCGGTGCAATGGCATTTACTATTGGTAATTTTGGACTTGCATCTTTAGTACCTCTTGGTAAGCTTATGATTTCTGTTTATTTAACGATGATTATCTTTGTTTTTGTTGTATTGAACTTGATTTGTAGAAAATATGGATTCAGCTTATGGAATTATTTGCGATATATTAAAGACGAGATATTAATTGTATTAGGTACAAGTTCTTCCGAATCAGTATTACCAAGAATAATGGACAAAATGGAGAAGTTTGGCTGTTCTAAATCTGTAGTAGGTTTAGTTATTCCAACTGGTTATTCTTTTAACCTTGATGGAACATGTATCTATCTTGTTATGTCAACCGTGTTCCTGGCACAAGTATTCGGTGTACATCTTTCTTTAGGTCATCAGCTTATGGTAATTCTAATTTTAATGCTAACATCAAAAGGTGCAGCAGGAGTAACAGGAAGCGGATTCATTGTATTAGCATCTACACTATCCGCACTTCACTTAATTCCGGTAACTGGGCTTGCCCTACTATTAGGGGTTGACCGCTTCATGAGTGAAGGCCGTGCAATTATCAACCTAATCGGAAACGGAATCGCTTCTATCATTGTAGCGAAGAGTGAAAAGGAATTTGACGAGTCTAAACATATTGAAGCTGTAAATGAAATGAAAAATGGTCATTTTTCTACTACTGCATAATGTTGGTGAAAACCTGGTCTCTTTTGGGGATCAGGTTTTTTGGTGGTATGGGTGTTGTTGGGATAGTGGGATATTGAGAGGGAATGCCTTGTCTTTGGGGAACATAGAAGTGGAAAAGGGGTACATAGAAAGGAAAGAAGGGAAAATAGACCTCTGGAGGGTCACATGTAATTGGATAAGGGAAGTGAAAAAACACATATTAAATGAGGTGCAGAATCCTGTACACAATGGATATGTAAGGTCACACTTTATGAAATAATAAAATCTCAAAATGCTACTAAATTCAACCTCAAGTTCTTCTTTTAACCGTAAACAACAAGTTCAATATAATATGAATGACAGGAACCAAACCGAAATAAGAAACAGGAAGTTCTCCACTTAAAGCATAAAATGATACTGGTAATGAAGTTATTCCACTAACAAGTAATGCGCTATAGGAATACCTAAATATTCCATATAAAAAGCGACAACTGAAATAATTAAAGATAACACTAAAAATAAGGTAATAAAAATAGCCATTTCCAATCTTCCCCTTATGTTTTACACATATTAAATACCAAAATAAAAAAATCCTTTTTTTTGTGCAAATATATATTGAATTTTTTGTAACATTTTCAAGCTTTCTTTTGTCTTATAAATGTTCATATTTAATGGGCAGGGGAGGGATACAATGACGACGGGGCAAGACATTATTGAACAATGGTTCTATTTATATAGCAATGATGTGTATCATTTTTTAATTTATTTTACCGGGAGTACAGATGTTGAGGATCTTGTTCAGGAGGTTTATATCCGCGCATTTAATCATTTGCACCAATTTAAAGGAAATAGCAGCCCGAAAACATGGTTATTTACGATTGCAAGAAATTTAGCAGTGGATCGTAAAAGAAAAAATGCAAAAGAATTAACGAAAAAACAAAATTCGCAAATATTTGCGAAGACAAAAGAGGAAATGAGTCCCGACCTAATTTACGAACAAAATGAACAAACAAATGAAATTATGGAAGCAATCATGTCTCTTAAAAAGGATTATCGAGACGTTGTCTTTTTACGAGCTGTAAAAGAATTTTCCATTTCCGAAACGGCAAGTATTTTAAAGTGCAGTTCTTCCAAGGTTCGAGTTACGTATCATCGTGCCTTAAAAACGATTCAAAATCAGTTAAAAGGGGGGCGAGATTCATGAATGATTCCATGAAAGAGTTAGAGAAAAGAATTAAAAACAGCTGGGAGACAATAGATTTATCGGAGGCAGCCCAACAAGCTATTCTTTATAATATAAAAATGCATCAGAATACTGGGTTAAATAAATTCAGAAAAGTAAAACTATATAGTGTTCTGTATGGGCTTGGTTTAGCAGCGGTCATGTTTGTTACTTTTATTCTAATAAATCCATTGCTCCACAAACACCAAAATGTCCAACCCAATCCCACTGTTCAAAAGGATCCAGTTGTGAATGAAGCTCATCCTCCTAAGGTGAAAGAAGCACTGAAACCGGAATATTACTTTCCTCAAAGGTTTACAGATAAGGATACTGTGTTTATTAATGACAATATGGGATGGAAGATTGTTCATGGGGAAGCCGGCGGTATGCATAAAGAAGCAGCAACGATTTTTCAAACTAAGGATGGTGGGAAAACATGGGAAAACATCTTTAATATTGATGGTCAAAAAAATAGCAATTTATTATCCGGATATAAGATGGGAATCACCTTTATTAATAATAAGCAAGGGTGGATAAGTATAGTATTAGATCCTGATCCTAAATCTCCATACCTTATAAAAACCACTGATGGAGGAAAAACATGGAGCATACAGTATCTCCCAATTCCGAATCAGTTTGATCAAGAACTAAGACAGATTACAAGGCCGGTATTTTTCTCATCAACTGATGGGATGGTACCAATAGTTTCAGAAATTGGCGGAACCGGAAAGTTACTTTACATGGAAATAACCCATGATGCAGGAAAAACATGGATCCCCATCGTCGAACAATCGTCGGGTAATATCAGTTGGGATTTTTCAGATCCGCATAATGGGAAAGTCACATATAAAAACAAAAAATGGGAAACACCTGACCTTGGGGAGACTTGGCAATCAAAATAAAAAGTTTATGGTGCCTGACACCTGACACTATGATACATTAGTGTTGGAGTGTTCGGGCTTTATTCTGTGCAATCTACAATGCAAAACGTTTTATTCGAAAGGTGACATACATGATTTTAATCATAGATAATTACGATTCATTTACATATAATCTTGTCCAATATGTGAAGCAATTAGGGCAGGAGGTTAAGATTTTTCGAAATGACAAAATAACTATAGCAGATATTGAAAAATTACAACCTAATTTTCTTTTACTCTCACCTGGGCCAGGTAATCCGTCTGATTCCGGGGTATGTTTAGAAATTATTCATCACTTCAAAGGAGTTATTCCGATTCTTGGCGTTTGTCTCGGTCATCAAGCAATTGCCCAAGCATTTGGAGGGTTGATTAAAAAAGCAAAAGAGCCGGTGCATGGAAAACAATCATTAGTATATCATGATGGAAAGTCTATATTTCTTCATATTACTAATCCATATAAAGTTACAAGATACCATTCTTTAGTAGTGGATGAATCCACATTGCCGGATTGTCTAGAAATAAGTGCAAAAAGTGAAGACGGTGTGATTATGGGAATTCGCCATAAAGACTATAAAATAGAAGGGGTTCAATTTCACCCAGAATCTATTATGACAGAGCACGGACTGGAGCTATTAGAAAATTTCTTTAAAAAACAACCAATTGCTAAAGGAGAATACGTATGAAACAACATCCATTTTTGTTTTTTGAATTTGCTGACCAGAATGGAAAACCGAATCCTTTAGCATTTTCCGAACCTGAAAGAATCATAACCACTAATCAAGTAGAACATGTTCAATCTTGTTTGAAGGATGTCCAATACGCTGTCCAATCAGGTTTTTACGCTGCAGGTTACCTTTCCTATGAAGCGGCACCTGCCTTTGAGCCTGCTTTTAAGGTCAATAGAGGAGGGAAAATGCCTTTACTATGGTTTGGGATATTTCGTGCACCCCAAAAAGCGATATTTTCTAATTCTCAAGACTACTCTGTATCAGAATGGAAATCGTCCGTAACCGAGGAAAAATATCAATCGAACATTCAAGAGATAAAAAATGCTATAGAAAACGGCATAACCTATCAAGTGAACTATACAAATAGGTTAACATCAACCTTTCAAGGGGACGATTTTTCTTTTTATCAGCAGCTTTCAAGGGCGCAGTCTTCCAAATATAGCGCCTATTTACATATTGGGAATTATAGTATTCTTTCTGCTTCACCGGAATTATTTTTCAGATGGGATGGTCAAAAAATTATTACCAAGCCGATGAAGGGTACCGTAAAAAGAGGGCGTACTACGAAAGAAGACAATGAACTTGCGACATGGTTATATCATTCAGAGAAAAATCGGGCGGAAAACTTGATGATTGTGGATTTGCTGCGGAATGATGTAGGAACCATAGCGGAATCAGGTTCTGTCAAAGTGGAAAAACTTTTTGAGATTGAACCTTATCCAACTGTATTGCAAATGACTTCTACCATTACAGCAAAAACGTTACCGGGAACGCAATTAATAGATATATTTCGTGCTCTTTTTCCTTGCGGCTCCATAACAGGAGCACCAAAAATTAGCACGATGAAAATCATCTCAGAATTGGAGGAAACCCCGCGCGAAGTATATTGTGGGGCGATTGGATACATAACACCAAACAACGAGGCTGTTTTTAATGTACCGATTCGAACAGTTGTTATCGATAATAAATCCAAAACTGCTACATATGGTGTTGGCGGCGGGATTACATGGGATTCCACTTCAAAAGACGAGTACAATGAAATGATAACGAAAGCATCTTTGTTAACTGTGAAGCGACCTTCTTTTGAATTGTTGGAGAGCATAAAATTAGAAAATGGGAAGTATGAGCTACTTGACAATCATATAGAAAGACTGCAAAATTCAGCTCGTTACTTCGGTTTTTTCATCGATATGGAAAAAGTTCAAAAAAATTTAAAGCAGTTCGCAGATAGCCATTCAGATGACAGTATGAAAGTGAGATTAATAGTTTCAAAAAACGGTCATGTAAAAATAAATGGGGAGATGATCCCACCGATTACCGACAATCAAATCGTGTCCATTGCTTCAACACCAATAAATAAAAACGACCCTTTCTTCTATCATAAAACAACCAACCGGAAAATCTACATAGATCATAAATCAGAGCATCCAGAAAGCTTTGACGTGTTGTTGTGGAATCAAGAAGGTGAAATAACGGAATTTACGAATGGAAACATTGTGGTAGAATTAGATGGAACGTTTTGGACGCCACCGCAGGAATGTGGATTACTGGCTGGTACATTTCGTCAAACCTTGCTTGAAAAAGGTGAACTAAAAGAAAAAATAATCACACTTAAAGAAATTCAAGAGGCAACTCGTACTTGGTTCATTAATAGTGTCAGAGGATGGATAGAGGTAAGGCTAGCAAAGTAATGAGGTGATATTTTTGTACTTAACGATCCAGGAAACGGCAGAATATTTATCATTGCCAGTATCCTATATTGAAAAACTTATCCAGCAAAAAAAAATTAGAGCGGTCCATGATGGTGAACAATTTCTTATCAATCAGGAGCAGTTTAACACTCATCTGGAACAAATGGAAAAAATGAAAAAAATAATCGAGGAATACTTAAATGAGCCGATTCCAGAAGATTTAGATGTCAAGGATGAGGATTGAAACAAATGGCCAGCATACTGCTGGTCTTTTCTCTTTTTTATACGAATTTCTCGTAAAATATTATTACGTTCCATTCTATTGAGCATTATAGTAGTAAAATCGCGAATTTTGTGAATATAATTAATGGTGTGAACAATAGACATTTTTAAGGAGGCTCCCCGTAAAGATGATCACAAAGACAGTAGAAGAGACATTTGAACAAATTCTTTCGAACACGCAAGTAAAAGAAGGATTAGAGTTTATTAAGTTAGATAATGAGAAAACAGTAGCTGAACAAATGGAATTAACAGCTATTCCAGCCCCTACTTTTCAAGAAGAAGCTCGTGGAGAGGTTTATAAAACTCGATTAATCGAGTTAGGCTTGAAAGAGGTGTCAGTGGATAGTACAGGGAATGTATTTGGTGTTCGCGAGGGAAGTGGAAATGGCCCCAAACTAGTGGTATCTGCGCACTTGGATACAGTTTTTCCAGAAGGCACAGATGTTGAACCAAAGCTAAAAGACGGAAAAATATATGCCCCGGGAATTGCCGATGATGGCAGGGGGTTAGCGGTTGTGTTATCGATGGTTCGCGCTCTGGATAAAGCGAATATCCAAACGGATGCAGATATTATTTTTTGTGCAACGGTAGGGGAAGAAGGGTTAGGGGATTTACGAGGAGTAAAAGCCCTTTTCCATAATAGAGATGATATTGATGGGTTCATCTCGATTGAACCTGGTGATCCAGAAAGGACAACCTACCTGGCAACAGGAAGTCATAGGTATAATGTTACCTACTATGGTCCGGGCGGGCACAGCTTTGGTGATTTCGGGAAGCCAAGTGCCATCCATGCTATGGGAAGAGCGATAGCGAAAATTTCTGAATTACAGGTTCCACAAGATCCGAAAACGACTTTTACCGTTGGAACAATTAACGGCGGTACTTCTGTTAATACCATTGCACAAAACGCGAGTATGCTTGTCGATATCCGCTCTACCTCTCAAGAAGAACTATTGAAAGTGGAGGAACAAATTTTAGCTGCTATTAAACTTGCAGCAGAAGAAGAAAACAAGCGTTGGGAGACGGATTCTATAAAAGTAGAGATAGAGCTTGTAGGAGATCGGCCACCAGGTTCTCAGTCATCTGATGCGGTGATTGTACAAACCGCATTAGCTGCAACAAAGGCACTAGGGTTTCAGCAAATTCTTGATTCACCTAGCAGTACGGATTCTAATGTTCCTATAAGTTTGGGGATTCCTGCGGTAACACTTGGAGGCGGCGGTAAATTTGGTGGCGTACATACATTAAATGAATTTTTTGATCCAAAGGATGCTTACTTTGGCGCACAGAAGATATTTTTAACGATATTAGGTCTTGCAGGAATTCAAGAGGTAAGCGAACCATTATTACAAAAACGCTGAACGAAAAATGATGAGGGGGACTCAACATGAATTGGATTGATGTAAAACCATATCTGCATGTTAGATCTGCAAGTAATCCTGTCTATCATCCTAATGGTGAGGTATTGAGTTTTATTACCAATTATACTGGCCTTCCGCAAGTATGGGAGCTGAGGTCAGAAAAAGGCTGGCCATCGCAAATTTCTTTCACGGAAGAAAGAATTATTTTTGTAAAATACATTCCAGGAACCAATAATCGGGTTATCGGGATGGATGTTGGCGTAAATGAAAAAGAGCAGCTTTTTTTACTAAAGGAACAAGGTGACATCATTCCGCTCACCGATTCACCTGATCATATCCATCATTACGGAGGAAGTTCACCTGATGGGAAATGGATTGCATGGTCGAGCAACCGCCGTCATCCGGCATTTTTTGACCTATATATTCAAAATCTTGAAACATTGGAATTTCGTCCAGTGTATTCGCAAGATGGGACCTATTCGGTTGTAAAATGGCACCCAAATGGAAAATCCCTTCTTATTCAAAGAACAGGATCAAATCTAGATAATGATCTTGGCTTATTGGAGTTAGAATCGGGTGAAGTAAGGTGGTTAACTGAACACAATAGTGAGGCAGTATTCCTTTCTCCGCAGTTTAGCAAAGACGGAAACCATCTGTATGTTCTAACGAATAAAGACCGTGAATTCATCGGTCTTGCAAAAATAGATCTGACCACTACAAATTTGACATGGTTGGATGAAAGAGATTGGGATATGGAAGAATTAACGATAAGCAATGATAAAAATTTGCTTGCTTATAGTGTGAATAAAGGCGGAATTTCAAAAGGGACAGTGTATAACCTTTCTGAAAATAAATTTTCAACCTGGGATACACCAACTGGAGTAATAACAGATCTAACCTTTTCACCGGACGATTCCAAGCTTGCCTATGTCTTTAATGGACCGAAATATCCATCTGATATTTGGGAGCTAGATGTAAAAACGAACAAAGCGAAAAGGCTGACATATGTTTCTCAATCTCCAATGATTGAAGAGCAATTGGTAGAACCGGAATTAATCCATTTTCAATCATTTGATGGATTGGAAGTACCTGCTTTTTACTATAAGCCAAAGCATCATTCGGAAAAGCTTCCTGTGGTTGTTTTCGTTCATGGCGGTCCGGAAAGCCAAATTAGAGCGGTGTACAATCCGTTTCTGCAATATTTTCTGAATAGGGGTTATGTTGTATGTACTCCTAATGTCAGGGGAAGTACTGGCTATGGAAAAACCTATACACATTTAGATGATGTGCGGAAAAGAATGGATTCAGTAAGGGATTTAACAGAACTGGTGGATTGGTTAATATCGGAAGGAAATGCCGATCCTGATAAAATTGCTATTATGGGCAGAAGCTACGGTGGATTCATGGTTCTCGCTGCTATTACACATTATCCAAAAATATGGTCCGCTGCGATTGATATTGTAGGAATCTCAAGCTTTAAGACATTTTTGGAAAACACAGGATCATGGCGCAGGAAACTACGCGAACTAGAATACGGAAGTATTGAAGAAGACGGTGAATTTTTCGATGAAATTGATCCAATCCATCGAACTAAGGACATTACAAGTCCATTAATGGTGCTTCATGGAGCAAATGATCCGCGTGTTCCGATTGAAGAGGCCGAACAAATTGTTCATGAATTGAAGGAAAGAAATCATCCAGTTACCTACATCCGCTTTGAGGACGAGGGCCATTTCTTTGTCAAGTTAAAAAATAATATAACCGCTTATACAGCAGTTGCTGATTTCCTTGATCAACATATTGGACAATAAGAATACTTGAAAAAAACAACCTTTCATTCGGGTTGTTTTTTTGTTTTAAGGAAAGTATAAAATTTTTCAACATCTAAATTTTTATCTCGAGCCTGCGACTACGAAATCCGTACGCAAATGAGCAAGGCGCTTGCGCTTTTCTTATATTAAAAACATATTCTTTAAGTTAAAGGATACAATATGGAAAAAAGCGTGGGAGGGATTAAGATGGAATATATTCCATATGAAGAACTAAAAAATGATATGAATCAGCATTTAAAGGAACTAATGATGAAATACAATTTAGAGGATATTGGTATATATGAGGAGGAAGGGGCAGGAGATACATATTATCTGGGATATACCGTCAGAAAAGATGGAAAAATCTACATGGTGAACATGCCGTATAAAAAAGATCACCACGGAGGACTAGCTTTACAACATCAAGATTGGACAATCCAGGAAGAGGATGGGGAGTCAAAGGGATTTAAGAATTTGGAAGCGGTCTTTACACATATTAACCAACATTAATAACCGGCCAAATGAAAGATAAGGTGGTGATGAACTATTTCACAATTTGTTTATGTACTATTAATATTTAGGATTCTGTAGATAATTTTATTAGCGGGAGGAATTCAATAAGAATATGATAAAGTACATACAAGATGAAAAGGTGAGGCATGGATGCGTACTCTGGAACTTTATAAAAGATATTTACGTGGGGAACGGTTTAAAGGAGTAAAAGATTTGAATTTAAATAAATTATCGGTCGGGCAGCCATCTGATTTAATTGCCAATTCCATTATAATGCAGGAAATGGCCAGAAAGCATTCAAAGTTTTTAAATCAAAATGGAGAATGGAAAGTTTAATCTATTTAAAGTTGCCCCAACATCCGTTTAACAATTGGATCGTCTTTACTGACATGAACAGGTTTTACAAACGAATTGGTGGCAGAACGTTCACTTTTTTTATTTGCTTTCATTTCCTTAAGCTTTTTTTCAGCACGTTTTTTTACTTTATTGGATTGAATAGGGATTTGAAAATGTGAACTCATCGTTTGACGACCTCCTTTTCTTTCATAATAGTGGACAACCCTCTTTTTCGTCAAGGATTGTCTTATGCAGTTTCATTTTCCTCATCCTCTGAGGTTAAAGCTACCATGTATTCAATATTTTCTACATTTTTATTTATAATATTATGAAGTAATTCGATTAAATATTTATCAAATATATCAAACTGATGCTGATAACTGCTGAGCACGGTTGTAAACGTATTATTTTCTAAGCAGAAATAATACACAAGATAATTTTTCTTTAACAAATTATCATTATCTGTTTTGTTTCTTAAAACTGCTTCTCCCGTTTCGCGTGATTCGTCGGACAAATCCTCAATTTGGGGAGGAAGACCTTCCTTCTGCACCATATAGCTGAAGGATGCATTAAAGTGCTGGCGGTAGCCGGCTTGTATTTCATCAAGAAAATACATAAGGGCTTCTTGATAATTTATTACTGTTCCATCCAAAAAGTCAAATAATTTTCCGGAAGCATCATCACTTGTCAAGTAGGCCATTAGCTTCGCTTTTCCACCATTAATCTCTACAGTTTGAATCGCCGCTTGTTCTTTATCTTCTACTTCAAATTCAAAATTAAATAGTTTAAATCGCTTTAAACGGGTAAAAGCAACTGGAATCATTAAAAATAACGTCACCCAAATTAAAAGAAAAAAGATACCCCGAAAAATAATGTTATTTAAATTTGAGTCAATGATGGAGTGGGCAATCACATTTACCCAAGACTGTTCGTTAGAATGAGTGTTTTCGTTTGTTGGCAGAAAAAAAGCCTTCCAGGAGTGGGCCTTGACTGTTTCGATGCCATTTATCACAGCAGCGCTTAGCATCCAACCAATAATGAAGACAATACCTGTTGAATAAACATAAGGGGTAATAAAACTAATCCATTGCCACAATGTTCTTTTTTGTTTTGTTTCATTTGATGGAATACTCATAGCATCCTCCAGAAATGATAACATCCAAATAGCCGATAGGCGCTGGTGAAATTTGAAGTGCCAATTTCACTTGGAGCTATACGTAATTAATTATATCTAGGGAGAAAATTTTATTGTTTCCTAAATGAAAATAAAAACATTATTAGTTTTATTCTATTGTCAGGAATAAAATTCCTTCATTTATATTAAAAAATAATTAGTAAACAATAATGATATTATGTAAACTAATAAAGTGGCAGAAAACTATTCCAAAAATCTGCTTTTTATATCAGGAGAGGGGATCATACAGCTATCTGCTTTTCCAAACCATTTATACCGATTTTTTGCAACGAAGTCATATACAATATTTCGAACTGGTCTTGGAACTAAATAAAATATATATAATATTATCCATAGTCCGTTTAACCTACGGCAAATCTGTAGAGCAGCATCGGATTTTTCGTAGGCTTTTCTATCTGAGATGTATACTACACTATTTAAATTTTCTTCTAAATCGTACTCTTTTAGTAATTTTTGGCCAACATCACTTTGTAAAGAGGCAAAATGAAAAACACGGGAAGGATCTCTCTTGATGATAAACTGAACACTTTGACTGCAGAAATTACATACACCGTCGAAGAGGATTATGTTTTTCATATCGCTCAACTCCTTTTCATTTATTTTACCAAAATTAGCAGAATATTTCACTTTAGATGAAAGATATTGGCAAAAGTTCAAAAAATTAATTCAAAGAAATTTCATTGACCGTTATGGTAATAGGGAATATTACTTTTGAGACTTAAAAGGAGGACTCCATATGGTCAATATTCAAGAAAATGATAATTGGAAATCAGCTGTAAAAACGGTGAAAAAATTAGATCCTAAAAAACTCGAAATTGTAAAAAGTACTCTCCCAGTAGTCAAAGAGCATGGAGAGGCAATTACAAAACGTTTTTATAAAAGATTATTTGAGAACCATCCCGAATTAAAGAATATTTTCAATATGACCCATCAAGTTAGCGGTGACCAACCGAAAGCACTCGCAAATGCAGTATATGCTGCAGCGGCAAATATTGAAGATATGAGCGCTATTATGCCTGCTTTAGAAAGGATTATGCAAAAGCATCGCAGTTTAAACATAAAACCAGAACATTATCCAATTGTTGGAGAAAATCTGCTCGGGGCTATAAAGGAAGTTCTTGGGGATGCCGCTACGGATGAAATCATAGATGCTTGGGCAGATGCTTATGATGTTATTTCTGATGTATTTATCCGGGCGGAACAAGAGTTATATAAGAATGCGGAATCTCAGCCAGGTGGGTGGGCAGGATTTAAAGATTTTGTTATTGATAAAAAAGTGAACGAAAGTGATATTATTACTTCATTTTATTTAAAGCCAAAAGATGGAGAGCAGCTACCTGTTTTTATCCCTGGTCAGTATATAACGGTTAAAGTTGATATCCCACAAGAAAAGTATACACATCTCCGCCAATATAGCTTGTCAGATCGGCCAGGACTCGACTATTACAGAATTAGTGTAAAGCGTGAAGATCCAATTAGGGAAGGTCTTCCTCCCGGTGTCGTGTCTACAGATCTTCATAAATTATTTCATGAAGGAGATATTCTTCCAATTTCTTCACCAGCGGGTGATTTTTACCTAGATATAAATAGCAATGAACCAGTTGTTTTAATAAGCGGTGGAGTGGGATTAACACCTGTAACCTCAATGCTAAATTATATTGCATTCGAACAACCGGATCGAAAGGTGTATTATATTCAAGCAGCAAGAAATGGTAAGGTTCATGCTTTTAGAAGCCATGTTCGAAACTTGAGCAGCGAACATCCAAATGTAAAATCTTATTTTATCTATGAAAAACCAACAGAGACGGACAGGCAAAATCAATATTTCGATAAAGAGGGTTATATAACACTTGATTGGCTGAAAGAAGTACTTCCTTCTAATAAAGCTCAATTTTATTTTTGCGGACCAACCGTCTTTATGAAGGTCGTTAACTCTTTTCTTAAGGAATGGGGAGTACCTGAAAAGGATATCCATTACGAATTCTTTGGATCGTTCGGAAACTTGGAAGACGAATAATTAAATAGATTTTTCGAAAAAAGGAACAGACAAACTTTTTATCTGTTCCTTTCCTTTTCTTACTCTTGTTTTAAATAGTGATCTAAGAATGCAAGAACTGCTTTATATCCGTTTATTTTATTTTCCTTTTTCATAAACCCATGCCCTTCATCAGGGAAGACTACATATTCAACTGGTACATTGTTTTTTTGCAGCGCTGCAACGATTTCATCGGACTCAACCTGTAAAACCCTAGGATCATTAGCCCCTTGCAGAACAATTAATGGTTTATTAATCTTATCCGCATGGAACAAAGGTGAGATACTGCGAATATAATCTGTTTGTGTATAAGGATTGCCTAATTTTTTATAAAGTGCATCTCGGAAGCTTTCCCACCAGGCCGGAATACTCTTCAGTGTTCGCTCCCAATTGGAAACGCCGAAAATGTCGACTCCCACGTTAAATTCCTCTGGTCTGAAGGCAAGTGCAGCCAATACCATATATCCGCCGTAGCTTCCGCCTATAATCCCAATTTTGTTGCTGTCAATATAGTCCTGTGCCTGCAGGAATGTTTTTGCTTGAATACAATCTTCTAAATCGATTTCTCCATGTTGAAGATCTGCAGAGCTGAAGAAAGATTTTCCATAACCGGAACTTCCTCGATTGTTCACGGCTAAGATAGCATATCCTTGGTTAGCAAGATATTGGAATAGCGGATTGTATTCTGTTCTGGATTGCCCTCCAGGACCGCCGTGTACATACACAAGTGCAGGTGCTTTTTCCCCATTGCGAATGACTGGCTTATAATAAATAGCCGGGATTTCTAATCCGTCAAAAGATGGATATCGAATGACTTCCGCTTTTACCAAATCTTGTTGATCAATTTCAGGATTTAACGTATTCGTCAGCTGATTCCATTCTTTTGTTTCCAAATGATAAGCATATAAATTCGTTGGAGAATTAGAGCTGTTAAATTGGAAAGTGATTAATTGCTCGTTTTTTGAAAGCTTTACATTTACAATCTGGCCCTCTGGTAAACCGGGAAGTTCCAGCAATTGATTCGTTGTAACGTTAACGATTTTTACTACTGTTTTTGCATCTTGATTAATTGCATAGACCAGATAATGATAGTCATGGGAAAAGAAGGAATACATGATATCCCAATTTTCTCTTACTACTTCTTCAGTCATATTAGTGTCTATATGATATTTTTTTAAGTACTGAAATTCACTATGTTCATCCGTCAAAAAGTATAGATACTTGGAATCCTCACTGAACTTTTGCGGGATATAATTGATATCTCCTTCATGTGGGCTGATGTGGTTTAAAAGGTCAAGCTCACGATCATATAAAAATACATTAGAGTCATTAGAGCTATTGACCTTTGCAAGTGCAAGAAGACGTTTATCCGGTGAAACAGAACCAAACTCATATCCCTCATTATTAGTGAAGATGCATGTTGCCTCAAATGTTTCAATATTCATTTCGTAAACATCCATGAAGCTTGGATTTCTTTTATTGGAACCATAAAAGAAGCTCTTTCCATCTCTGCTCCAATGATAAAATTCTGCGCGTTCTTGTTCACCAGTTGTTAATTCAATGGCAGTTCCATCTTCATTTTGCACATAGATATGCAAAATCTCGTTACCGCCCTTATCGCTTAAATATAGAAAGCGATTATCATTTGGGAAGAAAGAGATTGCATGAATAGCATTGTCTGTAGAGTGAGTTACTTGTTTTTGTGAACCATCTTCCAGAGAAACAATATAAGCATTATATATTCCATTTTTTTCACTGGAATATAATACACTTTTTTCATCGAACGAAATAGAATTATATATTACCGACTCAGAGTTGAAAAACTGCTCTATCTTATACTTTTTTACATTTGAAGTTTCAATATTCTTGGTCATCTTCTTTACCCCCTTTATTCGTATTAAAGATTATATTCGTTTATAAATAGTAAAAAACCTTTTATTTACATGAATTAATGATTAAGATGGTATCGTTTTAATAATGAGGTTCTAACATGATAGAATGAAGGGAAGAAGATCATCATCCTTAGGAGGAGCAATACAATTGAATTTGAAGTTAAACCCCAAAATGATAAAAGAAATGTGCGGCATTGTCTCCTTCAAAAGAGGGGAAGCTTTTTATCGTTCGAACAAAGTAATATTTGAAAAGGTCAGTTCTGGGTATTGTAAGGCATTGGTGATGGGAACAGAAGACTTTCATGTCGTTTTGAAAAAGGATGGAACAGGTCTTAAAGCAGAATGCAATTGTCCTAGCCTTACTTCCTATCAAAAGGATTGCCAGCATATAGCAGCCGTGCTAATAGCCCTTTATGATAAGCAAAAAAAAGGGTCAATACCACCGTTTTCTAATGAGGAAACATTAGAAGTACCTAATCAAGGGCTTTCAGAAAATCTGTTACAGCTATTTAATGTGGAAAAACGTTCGAGTTCACATAGACATCATTTCGAAAATAGAGATGTTCTTGAAGTAGAATTCACCTGCAAGCCTATTTTATTAGAAAGAGAAAAAAGGATTTTCGGAATTGAAATGAATATTGAAGGAATCAGCGTACCTTTTATAAGAGATTTTTTGCAGAATTGGGACGAGGGAATAGCCTCTCTTCTTTCATCCAATTTTACATTTGATCCTGTTCTTCATTGCTTTTCAAAAGAAATAGATGCTGTTATGGAACAGCTTGTAGATATAATTGGAGATGAAACGGTATATGCTGGGTCTGAACAAAAACAAAATGGTCAAATCTTATTCATTCCTCCATCTTCATGGGAGCGCCTTAAGCCTCTACTGTTAAAATTGAAATCGGTTAAACTTCAATATAATGGATTGCATTTTGAAGAGCTTTGTAATACAACCGATTCTTTACCAATACAATTTGCTTTTAGTAAGGTTGCGAACGAAGGCTACTTCTTGAAGGTAAATGGATTGAATGAATTACTTATAATGGATTCCTATCATTCCGTTATACATGACGGGAAATTATACGAGTTTAGAATGGAAGACTTTGAAAAGCTTGTAAATATAAAACGGATGTTGGATGATTCAGGAACTAATGAAATTCAAATTTCCAGCCAGCAATTTGAGTTTTTTAAGGAAAAAGTGATTCCGGGTTTGAAAAGAATCGGTGAAGTTCAGGCTTCTGCTGAAATAATGGAGCAAAT
Organism: Margalitia sp. FSL K6-0131; assembly: GCF_038008735.1. Taxonomy (NCBI): domain Bacteria; kingdom Bacillati; phylum Bacillota; class Bacilli; order Caryophanales; family Bacillaceae; genus Heyndrickxia; species Margalitia sp. FSL K6-0131. Next base: position 3,070,542 of record NZ_JBBOZS010000001.1, on the reverse strand, counting down.
GAATAAAGCACCACTGGTGGCAAAGCTTTATTTGGATCGATTGAAAAATCGTCTGCTTGCGGGTTTAGAGTTTCAATATGAAAATATTGTGATAAATCCTTTGGAGATACCGGAATATCGCTCCAATTCTATGATCATACGGGATGCAGAAAAAGAGAAAACAATTCTCCAATTAATGGAGGAAGGTAGGTTCACACAAACGGATGGAGGATACTTTCTGCATAATGAGGAATTGGAGTATGACTTCTTGTATCATATTGTTCCTAAATTACAGAAGTATGTCCAAATTTATGCCACTACGGCTGTAAGGAACCGAATTTATAAAGAAAATCCCAAACCGAGAATTCGTGTGAAAGCACCAAAGGAACGGACCAATTGGCTGGAATTTAAATTCGAAATGGACGGGGTATCGGAACAGGAAATACGAGATATCTTATTAGCTTTAGAGGAAAAAAGGAAGTATTACCGGTTGAAAAATGGGTCGCTGTATTCACTGGAGACAAGAGAATTAGAGGAAATTCATCGCTTTTTATATGCGCTGCCGACAGAAAGGGATGACTTAGCCAGCGGGATCCAGTTACCACTTGTTCAGGGGATAAAAGTATTAAGCACCATAGAGGATCAAAAGGTTCTTGCTCTGGAAAAAACATTAAGAGCATTCTTAGAAGATGCTAGCCATCCAGATATGAGTAAATTTGAAGTCCCTAATCAGGTGAAGTCTATTCTGCGAGAATACCAGGTTCGTGGATTTCAGTGGATGAAAACACTTGCAAACTTCCAATTTGGCGGGATTTTGGCAGATGACATGGGTTTGGGTAAAACACTGCAGAGTATCACTTTTATTCTCTCGGAATTATCCGAAGTACGTAAGGAAAAACTGCCGGTTTTAATTGTTTGTCCCTCATCTTTAACTTATAACTGGTTAAGCGAGATTTTCAAATTTGCTCCTGAGATACAGACGGTAGTGATGGATGGAAATAAAAAAGAACGGCATAAATTGCAGCAATCTTTACAGAGAATGGATGTCCTTATTACTTCCTATCCATTGTTGCGGAGCGATATTCATTGGTATGAAAAGCAGACTTTTCATACGGTGTTTTTTGACGAGGCGCAAAGCTTTAAAAATCCTGTGACACATACGGCTAGAGCTGTGAAAAAAATTCAAGCTAATCATCGATTCGCTTTGACTGGTACACCAATTGAAAATTCACTGGAAGAACTTTGGTCTATTTTTAACGTAGTGTTTCCTGAATTATTCCATGGGTTTAAGGAATACAGTAATCTTACAAGAAAAACGATTGCAAGACGGATCAAACCTTTTTTGTTGCGGAGACTGAAGGAAGACGTATTATCTGAACTTCCGGAAAAAATTGAAGAGATGACATCTGTAGAATTACTGCCAGAGCAAAAAAAGCTATATGCAGCTTATTTAGCGAAACTAAGACATGATACACTAAAGCATTTGGACAAAGCTACATTACGGAAAAATCGCATTAAGATATTAGCTGGCTTAACTAGATTACGGCAAATTTGTTGTCATCCGGCTTTATTTGTTGACGGTTATCAGGGGAGTTCGGCTAAGTTTGAGCAGCTAATGCAAATTGTGGAGGAATCTAAGGATGCAGGAAGAAGAGTGTTGATTTTCTCGCAGTTTACCAAAATGCTTCATTTAATAGGAAGGAGATTGACCAATCAAGGGTTTTCCTTCTTTTATCTTGATGGACAAACACCTTCTGAGGAAAGAATCCAGCTTTGCAACCAATTTAATGCTGGAGGACGTGACCTGTTCCTTATTTCTTTGAAGGCAGGAGGAACTGGATTAAATTTAACGGGAGCTGACACAGTAATTTTATATGATACATGGTGGAATCCTGCGGTGGAAGAGCAAGCAGCTGACCGTGCCCATCGTATAGGCCAGCTGAATACTGTCCAAGTTATCAAACTGGTCGCTCGCGGCACAATAGAAGAAAAAATAAATGAGCTTCAGGAAAAAAAGAAGCATTTGATTGAAGAAATTATTAATCCGAGTGATTTGGGTTCCTCAAATTTAACAGAAGAAGATATCCGCGAAATATTAATGATTTAACTTGAGTTGAAAGCGGCATTGTTGTTTTTAGTATTTTTATTGTAGAAGAGGTCCGTTTTAGAAAAAGAGACTGAATCTAAAAAACATATGCAATGGTATAAAAACAGTACCAGGCACTTGCGCTGAACATAGGAACAATGTAACTAACACAAGTAAAATTAAGTTGGAACGGTCACGGTCAAGAGAGGAACGTGACCGTCATTAGGTAAAAAGTCGTTGTGGTCACGATCAACGAAGAAAAGTGCGGGAATATTGATAATTGCTAAAATTACGTTTATTAAAACTGCAAAATTTTGAGCTAGTTTTATAATGAAATGAAGTATAATAGGATAACTTATTACTATCAAAAAATCTAATTTGTGAGGTAAAAATAATGGAAAAATATGAAGTTGGAGAAGTTTTTACAATAAGTGAAGAGGGTAATGAAGAGCAAGAGGTTGAAGTGGTTGGAACTATATCGGAGGCTGGTATTGAGTACATAGCCGTTAGCTTTGTGGAGGATTTGGAACAAGATAACGAGGAGGATATAGATGTATTTTATTTGAAAATTGATTCGGATGGTTTTTTATCACCAATTGAAAATGATGAGGAGTTTGAAAAAATTGCCTCGAAATTTGAAAATATGATGACAGAAGAAAAATGAAATTAAGATAAAGGGGATTTCTGATTGAGTCTATTTAGCAATTATCCACTTATCGCAGCATTTGTATCGATTATTTTTGCGCAGGTTGTGAAGGTTCCTCTTTACTTTGTTACGAATCGAACTTGGAATGTTGGGCTTGCTTTTAGCAGTGGGAGTATGCCAAGCTCCCATTCAGCGGCAGTGGCATCTTTATCGACAGCAATTGGAATTGTGAACGGAATCGCATCCACCTCATTTGCAATAGCAGTTGTGATTAGTTCCATTATTATGTTCGATGCTGCCGGAGTCCGCAGACATGCTGGAAATCAAGCGATTGTGTTGAATCGTTTGATGAAGGAATTTAACGAATTTGTTCAAGAAATGAGAGCAAAGCCAAAGAATTCTTCACAGGACCAAAGAGAGGCGTTGAAGGAATTATTGGGGCATCGCCCGATTGAAGTGTTTGTTGGAGCCATTGTTGGCATTTGTATTAGTTTTATTTTATACTTTGTATATTTTTAAACAGTAAGTGATTTAGTTTACATAACAAAATTATTGTAAAATTTACGTTGTTGATATGCTCGACAACGTTTTTTTGTATAAACATAATAAACAGTTTTCATTATTGGAAAAATTCGATATAATATTTGTGAAATAATTCACAAATGAATATTACTTATCTGTATTTCAATCTCTATCGAACGAAAGAGGGGAATCGCATGAAAAGGAAAATTGTCTTAGCAGGCGGGACCGGGTTTATTGGTACTTACTTTCAAAAGAAATATCAGGAATTAGGATATGAGGTAAAAATCATTTCTAGACAGCCTTCACACATCACATGGGATAATCATGATGGAATAGTGGAAGCACTGGAAAACGCTGAGATGTTGATAAACCTTGCAGGCAAATCGGTTGATTGTCGTTATAATGAAAAAAATAAAGAGGAAATTCTCCAGTCGCGTACAGAAACAACTAAGTTTTTAGGAAATGCCATATTAGAATGTCAAAATCCCCCTAAACTCTGGATTAACTCGAGTACAGCAACTATATACAGACATGCGGAAGATAGACCGATGTCAGAGGAAGCTGGAGAAATCGGAACAGGTTTCTCCGTGAATGTTGCCAAAGAATGGGAGAAAGCATTCTTTCATTTTTCATTACCGAGGACTCGTCAAATTGCGTTAAGAATAGCGATTGTCTTAGGGGATCATGGCGGTGTTATTGTTCCTTTTAAAAACCTTGTTCGTTTTGGGCTTGGCGGTACACAAGGACCAGGCACACAAAAATTTAGCTGGGTACATGTTGAAGATATCTTTCAGATAATCCAATTCCTTCAAGAGAGGGAAGATTTGAGTGGTGTATTCAATTGTTCGTCACCTAATCCCGTTACCAATCGAGAATTAATGATGAAATTACGAAAAGCAATGAATCGTAAATTCGGGTTGCCTACTCCCAAATGGATGCTGGAATTAGGGGCAGTTTTAATCAAAACAGAAACAGAGCTAATTTTGAAAAGCCGTTGGGTCATTCCGGAAAGATTAGAAAAAGAAGGCTTTCATTTTACCTATCGACATATTGAAGATGCTATTCAACAGATTATATAGTAGGTGTGGGGACTATCAAATATTTAAAAAAAGGTATTTCTGCAGCAAATGTCGAATATGTGTCTACAGTTAGTTTATTTAGGAGTGATTATTATGAATAAAGATGCTATAGAATACATTATCAATTGTATGGCGGCCAGTGAAGCAAATTCCGAAATACAAAGGATTCAGACTGAACATCGTCTAAAATTAGCAGAATTTTGGGGCATAAGCGAAGGAAGTAAAGTATTAGAAATCGGTTGTGGCCAAGGTGATACGACTGCTGTGTTAGCTTATTTAGTTGGTGAAAAAGGACTTATACACGGCATTGATATTGCTTCTCCTGATTACGGCGCCCCAATAACTCTTGAGGATTCTATTCACTATTTAAAGGAATCGGCTCTGGGTAATCAGATAAAGGTCCAATTTGAAACGAATATTTTATCGCCAGAGGTGGATTTTCCGAAAGGATATTTTGACTTCGTCGTATTATCTCACAGCTCTTGGTATTTGCATTCCTTTGAAGAATTGCATGATATATTGATGCAATTGAAGAAATGGGGAAAAACACTATGCTTCGCGGAGTGGGACACGAGAATTCAGACGGATGAGCAGGTGCCGCATTTCCTTTCTGTTCTTATACAAGCTCAATATGAGTGCTTTAAAAATACCAGCCTTTCCAATGTCCGAACACTATTTACTCCTATGGATGTTAAAAAAATTGCAGAGGACGCGGGTTGGAATGTGCTAAAGGAGACCACCATTTATTCTCCAGCATTACAAGATGGTGAATGGGAGATTCAACATGTGCTTACGGATTATTCAGAAGAACTGAATGCCGTTTCTGACATGCCTTCTAAATTTCAAAACTTACTCCTCTCGGAAATTAAATTATTGGATGATGCTATGCGTAATTCGGTCATTAAACCAATGTCAACCTTTGCTTTTATTGCAAAATAAGGAGCAGGTACCTTGCTAAATATGGAATAGATTCGTGAATAAATTTATTTGATAAAAAAATATTAGCAACCGTTTGCAAACAAAAAGTAAATATGTTAAATTAAATAGGTACACAAACATATGTTCCTGAACCTTAGAAGAAAATATAAAAATGAAAATAGAGGTGTCCATCATGATTTTAGGAATTCATCCGTATTTGGTAACAAACGGAAATGGTCAAGAAGCGGTAAAATTTTATCAAGATGCTTTAGATGCAGAAGTTTTAACTCTTCAAACATTTGGAGATATGCCAGAGGATCCGAATCATCCTATTCCTGCAGAAGCAAAGGATTGTGTTTTAAACGCTCATCTAAAAATTGGAAATACCGATTTAATGCTTTCTGATAACTTCCCAGGACAACCGTATCAACTAGGAGAACAAGTAACGATAGCGGTTAATATAGGCAATGTGGAAAAATCAAAAGAAGTATTTGAAAAGCTGCAAGCTGGAGGAGAAGTCGTAATGCCTCTTCAGGCAACATTCTGGAGTCCTTCTTATGGACAAGTAAAAGATAAATTCGGGATTACATGGCAGGTTTCTACCGTCGGGGAAAATAACCAATAAAACGGAAAAAGGCTATTTTTATAGCCTTTTCTATATTTTAGGAGGATATTATATGTTTGCGGAAATAGAAAAAGCAGAAAATGGCTGTACTGCGATTTTTAAGCGTTTGCTTCCTCATACCGTTCAAGAAGTTTGGGCTGCTTTAACAGAAAACGATAAATTGGTAAAATGGTTCTCTAATCTTCAAGTCACAGATCTTCGAAAAGATGGTACGATTAAGTTTCATATGAATGATGGCTCTGGGAAATCGATTGATATGAGGATCACCGATTATGAAAAGGGCTCTGTTTTAGAGTACGAATGGGGTGAAGGTTCAGTTCGTTTCGAATTATCGCCACAATCAGAAGAATGTTTATTAGTATTATCGGATATTTTTCCAACTACAACTGATCATACTGCAAAAGATATCGCGGGATGGCATATATGTTTGGATGTCTTTACAGCATTATTGGATGGTGTCTCGATGGAGTTTCCAATGGAAGAATGGCAAAAAGTATATGAACAATATAAGGTTGAAGTTGATCGAGTAAAGATATAGTGGAATTCATTATGGATGGGCGGTAGCTTTTTATCTTTTGTTTAGTACATTATATTGTTCATTTCAGTACCGTCTTTTGCCTTTCCAGATTACGTGCAAGCTTTAATCACACAATTTACTATCTTTTTAGATAAAATATTTGAATAAAAAACACATTTTTATTTTCTCCATCCTTGTCCCTTAACATTTCTTCGAATTTGCATATTTTATAGTAATCCGTGACCATTCATAAAGCATCTCCATTAAAGCGTATGTCTAAGGCATACGCTTTTTTTTGCTTTTAAATGTAAGAGCCTTTTTAAGGATTTAGAACTAAATCGAATAATAATTCAACACATGAATGTAGCAATTTTTTTATCCAGAAATATTTTCAGGAAGATATATGTTTGTCTATACAGATTTAGTTTCAAGTACATAAATTATGATATAGATTGTAATTACAATCTTGACTGGTCTTGTGAAGGGGGTGACCTTTATGTGCGGTGGATGTGGATATGGAGGCTACGGCTATGGCGGCGGCTACGGTGCTGGTGCAGGTTTTGCATTAATCGTTGTATTGTTTATCCTATTGATTATTGTTGGAACAGCATTTGTTAGATGGTAATATAATCAACAGGAATCATTCTTTATACAAAAATGTAAAGAATGAGTAAAGGGCAGATGCAAATCTGTCCTTTATTTAATTTATAAGAATTTATAAGTTGTTCAACACATAAATTATTTCACCAGATTAGTCTTTGGCTAGCGAATTTCACCGTTTCCTCGTCTTTCAGGTAAGGGCATCAGGTGAAAATGGAAGTGCCAATTTCACTCATCTATATGCCGATGTGCGAGTCGCTTTCGCTTTATATTTATGCGGAAAACAAAAATACTCCATAAAATTATAGGTCAGCCCAAAACTTACGATAATTGAAATAAGTAAATTTTTTGGCATCCTTAACCCCTCCTCTATAGGATAATTAGAGGTTAGATCATTTTATACGATCGATAATCTAGTAAAATAGTTCGGTTGTAGAAATAAAGATGTCTCATATTGACGGAAAATTTAGTATGTATAGGCTATTGAAATTATTTGTGGACGGTGATAGAGTAAACAAAACAATAGTATTGAAATATACGGTAAGTTGACCTTGGATAATTAATCAAGGTTTACATAAATTTTAAGGAGGAATGACCAATGGAACAATTATTTTCGAAGCTAGATGAACTATATGATGAAATCGTGGAAATTCGCAGACATCTTCATCAAAATCCTGAACTTTCTTTTCAGGAAGTAGAAACTCCTAAATATGTAGCGGCATATCATCAAGCATTGGGACATGAGGTGCGAACAGAGGTTGGCGGTCGTGGAGTAGTAGCAGTTCTAAAAGGTGGAAAACCTGGTAAAACGGTTGGATTAAGGGCGGATTTTGACGCGCTGCCGATTCAGGAAGAAAATGAAGTTCCATACAAGTCTAAGGTTCCAGGTGTTATGCATGCTTGTGGTCATGATGGGCATACGGCAACGTTACTAGGGCTTGCTAAAGCTTTAAATAGTATAAAAGATGATCTTGAGGGAACCATTGTCTTCATTCATCAACATGCAGAAGAAGTATCTCCAGGCGGGGCAATAGCAATGATTGAGGACGGTTGCTTGGATGGTGTGGATGTTATTTACGGAACACATCTTTCTTCTGGAGTACCTGTTGGCACGATTGTGTATGGTGTAGGACCTGTTATGGCTGCAGCGGACAGCTTCGAAATTACCATTCAAGGTCGCGGAGGACATGGAGCATCCCCGCATCAAACAAAAGATGCCATTGTAACTGCTTCGCAATTAGTAATGAATCTTCAGCAAATTGTAAGCAGAAGGGTTAATCCATTGTCTCCAGCAGTAGTATCAGTCGGTTCCTTTGTAGCTGAGAATGCCTTTAATGTTATTGCTGATAAGGCTGTTTTACGAGGGACAGTAAGGACATTTAATGAAGAAGTGAGAGATTTTATTGAAAAAGAAATCGAAACGATTGTAAAAGGAACCTGTCAAACTAGCGAATCTACATATAATTATAAATATTCAAGGGGCTATCCTGCGCTGGTAAATCACAAAGAAGATACAGAATTTGTTGCGGAAGTTGCGAAAGGTGTACCAGGAGTCGAACAGGTTGTAGTAGGGGAACCTCAAATGGGCGGAGAAGACTATGCCTATTATTTACAACATGTAAAAGGTACCTTCTTCTTTACAGGAGCAGAAATTCCGGATCGTGAGTTCACTTACCCTCATCATCATCCAAAGTTTGATATTGATGAACGGGCATTAGTAATTGCAGCTAAAACATTAGGTGCGGCAACACTTACCTTTTTAGAACAAAATAGTAATGTTAAAGGGGAAGCCACTACAGTGTGAGAATAATTCGAGCAGTGAAAATGAAACTTGATTAATAGTTTTGAAGAATATTGTTCAAATAAAAAAAGAGGGGAAACCCTCTTTTCAGACTGTAGACAAACTCGATGAAGATCGAGCTTGCCTACAGTCTTTTTTGTTTTAAAATATAAATAGAAATAATACTTGGGGTGATGAAGATGCTTTCAAAACATAATTCCATTCAACGTGATCAAGTAGAAATGATCGCTTTAGACCAGTTGGTTCCCGAAAATCATTTAGTCCGAAAAATGGAGGCAGCGATTGATTTCTCTTTCATTTATGATTTAGTGGAAGAAACATATTCCGCAGTTGGACGCCCAAGTATTGATCCCGTGATCTTGATTAAACTTACCTTTATTCAATATACATTTGGCATTCGTTCGATGCGTCAAACGATTGAAGAATTAAAAACGAATATGGCCTATCGCTGGTTTCTTGGTTATGGTTTCTATGATAGAGTCCCTCATTTCTCTACCTTTGGAAAAAACTATGAGCGTCGTTTTAAAGATACCGATTTGTTTGAACAGATTTTCTATCGAATTCTAAAAACAGCAGCGGAAAAGAATTTGATAAGTGCAGAACATGTTTTTATCGACTCCACTCATGTAAAAGCGAGTGCGAATAAACGTAAATTCGAAAAAAAGGTGGTCCGAAAAGAAACACGTGCCTATCAAGAACAGCTCCAAGAAGAAATCAATCAAGACCGGGAAGATCATGGAAAAAAGCCATTTCCACCAGATAAATTTGAAAAAGAAGATACAAAAGAAATAAAAGAAAGTACCACAGATCCTGAGAGTGGTTACTATGTGAAAGACGAACGGACTAAACAGTTCGCCTATTCTTTTCATGCAGCTTCTGACCGCAAAGGATTTGTTTTAGGAAATATGGTGACACCAGGAAATACCCACGATAGCGTAATCCTAGAACCATTAGTAGAACAAGTAATGGATATTGTAGGAAAGCCCGATGCCGTTGCGGCAGATGCAGCTTATAAAACACCGGCCATCACGAAATACTTAATCGAAAACGAAATGACACCTGCTTTACCTTATACAAGACCACGTACAAAAGAAGGTTTCTTCCGAAAACACGAGTACGTATATGATGAATACTATGATTGTTACATATGCCCATCAGGGGAGATATTGAATTACTCTACCACGACAAAAGAAGGGTATCGTGAATACAAATCTTCTAAGCATATTTGCGCTAATTGTCCATTTTTATCGCAATGTACGGAGAGTAAGGATCATCAAAAAGTAGTGACTCGTCATATTTGGCAAGAGTACCTTGAGGAAGCAGATCATCTTCGTCATCACAAAGAGGTAAAAACGATATATGCGAAACGCAAAGAAACGATTGAGCGTGTATTTGCAGACGCAAAAGAAAAGCATGGTATGCGTTGGACAACGTTAAGGGGACTTAAAAAATTGTCGATGCAGGCGATGCTTACTTTCGCTGCCATGAATTTGAAGAAAATGGCCAACTGGATATGGAAAGGTCCGGAAATGGCCTAGTAGATGAGGATGAGAGAGGTCAGCATACACCCAAAAAGGTAAAAAAGTAAGAACAAAATCAAAAGGGGTTCGGAATGTGACCATTCCGAACCCCTTTTGTCTACAATCTGAAAAGAGGGGAAACCCTCTTTTTATTATAGTAAATCAGACGTTTTCTCTGTAGTTTCAGTTCTTTGACGGTAGAATTCTGCTAATGACGTATTTATGTAAGGGATAAGCCATAGCAAGCCAATACCTAATGTAAAAATACATAATATTCCCCAACCTATAAAGCTTAAATTAAGGAGAAAGTATTTCCACTTGTAACCATCCATCAATCTTCTGCTTTCTGTAATAAGCTGAGTAATTTTATATTCTGGATGGTCCTTATATAAATAATTTACTTGTGAATATGCAAGTCCTTTTATTATCCCCGGAATAATAAATAATAATGCCCATAATATCGTAAATATTACAACAAGTAATGAAAGTCCTAAAGATTTGAAATATTTCTTTGCATCCATAAATAGCCGAAATAAATGGCTAATCTCAGCTTTTTCCCCTCTAACAATGCTTAGGAAAACCCAGCTGCAGCCAACTGAAATAGGCATTAGAAAAAGGGACACTAGATTTCCGATATTTGAACCCAAGGAATCATTAGCATCGGAAATACCCCCATCCAAAGCGACGTTAATGATAAATGGGATCATACTAGTAATAGCAAATGTAATAATGATAAGTAAAATCGCAAATCCCCATTTTCCTTTTAACGCTTGTCTTGCATTACGTTTTATTTCTCTAATTTTCAAGCTGTAAAACCTCCTTTTTATATAATCATATAATATTAGATATTTGACAAAAAAAGAATATAATTATGAAAAAAACATTAATTGGAATTTTCTTGAAGATTATATAGGGAATAAGTTGTAATTTTTCTATATTCATAAAATGGGAATTTTGCTAATATATAAGAAAATTATGGTTTTATACATTAGCATACATTGGGGGATTAGGTTCATGGTTAAAAATGAGTGTGTCGAGCAGGAATCTCTGTTTTGGCAGGCGTTTCATTATGCTCCGATTGGGATGGCATTAATTTCATTGGACGGAAAAGCTCTTAAAGTGAACCCGATAGCCTGTTCATTATTAGGATATACGGAAGATGAATTGAGAAGTATGTATATCAATGATTATACACATCCTGAGGATTTGGAATTAAATATGATTGTAAAACAAGAAGTGCTAGCTGGAATTCATGATTCATATTCTTTGGAAAAACGTTTTTTTCATAAGGACGGACATGTTATATCTGTTTCATTGACGATTTCTTTAGTAAGAGATGGGAAATATAGACCATTATTTTTTATTTCTCAGCTTCAAGATATAAGTAAGCAGAAAAAGACAGAAGAAAATTTATTAGAAATAAAGAAACAACACCAATTAATAACAGAAAATTCAGTTGATATTATTGTAAAGTATGATTCATCTATTAGAGTAGTATATATTTCTCCATCATGTTTTGAAATAACTGGATATAAACCGAATGAACTAAAAGGAAAATGTGTATTAGATTTTTGTCACCCGGATGATATTAATGAAATTCTGGGGAATCACTTAAAAATGGTGAATTTGTCAGATATTCGCAGGTTTAGTTTTCGATTTAAACATAAGAATGGCCACTATATTTGGCTGGAAACCACTGCTAAAGCTATTTTTGATGATAACAATGATTTAGTAGAGGTGTTATCCTTTTCAAGAGATGTTACTGAAAGAAAAAAATATGAACTTCAAATAAAGGAAAGTGAAGAAAGATATAAATCCTTATTTATCAATCATCCTGATGTGACATTTTCATTGGACTTAGAAGGCAAATATACGTCTATTAATCAAGCTTTCCAAGATACCATGGGTTATACGATGGAAGAGTTATCTGCAAATCCAACCTCATTTAGGAAATTAATCATTAAAAATAATATTATTAAAGGAGATTATCATTTTAACCAAGCCATTAAGGGCAATGTACAACGTTTCCAACTAATGGCCACCAATAAAAAGAACAATGCATTGATTTTTGATGTAACCTATATTCCGATGGTTGTGGATGAACAGGTAGTGGGAGTTTATGGAATTGCTCGGAATATTACCTCCAAAAAGAAAGTGCAGAAGGAATTAAAATTAGCCAGAGAACGATTAGATTCCTTTATTGATCATAATGTAGACCCCATTTTAATTTTTGACAATGATGACAGAGTGATAAGGGTCAATACCACATTTGAGCAAGTGTTTGGTTGGAGAGCAGGAGAGTTGCTTGGGTTAAAACTAGATAAGTTGCCATATAAAATTAAAGAGGATCAACTAGAGGTCGCGGATAAAGTAAAGCAAATTAAAAAAGGTATTCCATGGGAGGGCCATGAAACGAAAAGGCTGAGGAAGGATGGTACCCTTTTAAATGTTCTAATTTCGGGTTTTCATCTGCAGAAAGAGAAACGAGGATTTGACGGGTGGGCTGTTATCATTCGTGATATTACAGAAAAGAAGCAGGCAGAGGAACTTTTTGTCCGCTCGGAGAAACTTTCCATTGCCGGACAGCTCGCAGCAGGAATCGCCCATGAAATTCGAAATCCGATGACTGCAATAAAGGGATTTATCCAGTTAATAAAATCGGATCTTCCAGACAAACCGGAGTATTTTGATATTATTACTTCCGAAATCGGGCGCATTGAATTAATTTTAAGTGAATTGCTTATACTTGCCAAACCACAGACGATAACGATTTCAATGATCGAAATCCATTCATTAATTAATGAGGTTATTACACTATTAAATATGGAAGCATTATTAAATAATGTTGAAATCAAAACATTGTATCACGAAAAGGAAATTTATATTCATTGTGAAATAAATCAGATTAAGCAAGTTTGTATTAATTTTATCAAAAATGCCATTGAGTCTATGCCAAAAGGAGGGACTCTTACCATTCAAATAATGTTAAAGGATTCGAATGGTGTACTGATTCGTTTTATTGATGAGGGTTACGGCATCTCTGCATCCGTGTTAGAAAAATTGGGACAGCCATTCTATACAACTAAGGAGAAGGGGACAGGTCTCGGCTACATGGTCAGCAAAAAAATTATAGAAAACCATAAGGGAACGATAACTGTTACGAGTAAGTTAAATAAAGGGTCTGTCTTCGAAATTTTCCTTCCATTAAACGAAATGCAATAAAGTTTTTTTGTAAATGATTATGAATCCCAATGTAGATTTGTTTCTGAAAAAAGTTAATCGTTCTTATAATGATTTTGTTAAGAAAAGATGCAAAATATAAGAAGACATGGGGATTTCCATATCTTCTCAGATAGTCTAGTAATGGTCGTAGTAATGCCCTCCGTGATGCCAGTGATGATCGTAATGATCATGAGGATAATAACCATGGTGATATCCATAATATGGATGATGGTAATATCCTGGATGGTAGGCAACAGGATAATATCCATGATAACCATATCCATGGCCATACGGAGGATAATAATGATGATAATATGGGGGCATTAATCCACCATTCCTTTCTCTCTTATTCATTACAATATAGGGTATGTATAACGATTGGGAAGGAGCCTATCTGCAAGAAAAATGGGCGCTTCGCTAAATTAGCACATTTTCCTGTTCAGTTTATAAAATAGAGGAGAGTCCGTTTTTTGGAGATGATGAAATGGTATTATGGATTGATGTTGATACAAAGAAGCATCGTTTAACCTTATATAATGCCAGTAAAGTAATGAAAAGGTATCCTGTTGCAATCGGAAAAATGCTAACACCTACACCGACTGGCAATTATACTGTTATTAATAAAGAAAACAATCCCGGTGGACCTTTCGGGGCATTTTGGATGGGCTTATCAAAGCCGCATTACGGTATCCACGGCACCAATAATCCCGCATCTATTGGGAAAAACGTGTCACATGGATGTATAAGAATGTATAATAGAGATGTACTGGAGCTTGCGGCCATCGTCCCAATCGGGACAAATGTCTATATTCATGATTAAGGATTAAGGATTAAGAATTACTGTCGGACACGCCAATTCTAGCTCTGTAAAGGAGTAATGTATTTTGGAAGTAAAAGCTCATGAGGTGAAAGGCAGTCTAGTAGATAATGAGACTCGCTGTACGCACTATCATACGGAAAAGGATCGTATAGCCATTAAATTTTATTGCTGCCAAACTTACTTTCCATGCTATCAATGTCATGAAGAACATGGATGCGGGCACCCTGAAGTGTGGCCAAAAAAAGAGTTTCATCGAAAAGCAATCCTATGCGGGTCCTGTGGAACGGAATTAACGATTACAGAATATCTAAATGGTAACTATAAATGCCCTAATTGTAAAAAAAATTTTAATCCGGGCTGCCATTTTCATCGCCACTTGTATTTTGAGGTTTGATTTCTTTTTGATAAAGTACAAGCTTCCTACAGGATCATCCTTTTGGAAGCTTGTAATTAGCTTAAAAAGAGCATATTCATTATGCTCTTTTTTGCATGTCAATACAAAGCTGTTGATATGCCAAATATTCTTGTTTCATCCCTAATTCATTGTAGATTTTGGATAGCCATTGTACTGGTTTGGGATCAACATTTTTTAGCTCCATTTCCCAACTAAAGCATTCAATCGCTTGCTCATACTGCTTAAATTGATAATAAAGCTGTCCAAGCAACAATTGTTGGTCAGGATCATCTGTAAGTGAATGCATTTTTTCGATTTTCATTAAAATAGGGACAGCCTCTTTTACTTTTCGTAAAGATTGAAGCATTATTTTGATTGTGGAAATATCATACCCATTTGTAAGTAATTGAATTACCCATTTTTGCAGAAAATCCACCGCTTCTTTCGGATTTATCTTGAAAAAGGGGATGAAAAACAAATGAAGTTTTTCTAGATGATCATGATGAACCTCAAAATTAAATTCCTCTAACAATTTGATAAACTCCATTGTTTGCATTTCATTAAGTGTAAGGTTTTGTGAGGACAAAAGATTTAAGATTTTTTCAGTGTCACGAAGATAGAAATATTTCTTTAATAAAGTTTGTTGCACTTCCGTAATATTAGGTACTTGTTCATTCAGGGCTTCCAACACCTGTACCATTTGGTCATCTTGAAAATGTTCTTCTAGCAGAAGGAGAAGAGTGGGCAAGCTTTTTTGATTAATGGATATATATCGAATATGAATGGCAATTATATCTGTCCATCTAGATTGTTGCTCCAGCAATGCAGAGAGCCTGTGGAAATGGTCTTTCTCCTCTATTGTAGAATATAAAAGTTTTTCTGCAAAAATGGGGTCTTTGGAAAATAAAATATCTGCTTGTTGTTGATAGAGTTTAGCATATTTAATAAAGTCTAAGTGATTGGATAGTTCTTTTACAAATGAGTGAGTTGGTGTGAAATCCATCAGTATTCGGATAATGCGATAGCTCAGAAACATTTGTCCGTTACGACGGTGTTCATAATAGAGGTTTTGAATGTAGGTGAAAATTTTTTTCTTCGGTATAAAGGACACAAATAATGTTGCTAGGTTGGCCAGTTCATGAGGTGTTAAGATTTTTTCCATTTTATCTATTACTTGTTGGAAGGTGCGTTTTTTGTATATCTGATTGGAGGATATTACGGTTTCGACAAGTGGATGATTGGCTGGAATGATAATTCCTTTCTTAAATGCATATTCGATATGTGAATGTCTTATCAGTTTGGTTGTCTTCGCTGCAGTAAGATAGTGATCCTTGTAAAAAAATACATAATATACTTGCTGATCCTGGTCATAGGCCTCGATAATTTTGCTTTGTAAATAAATTGCCATTCTTTCAACGGTTAAACGGATGGTTTTATGATGATCAAGTATCACTAATTGGTTTGTTTGCATAGGAATCCTCCTAATCTTTAGTTCTGTTTTATTATAACACAACTTCTAAAAAAGGAAGAAACTCAGTGAATCCACTGAGTTTCTTTACGCTTCGTTGAATATTTCAGAAACGATTCTATATGATTGCAGTCTTGCCTCGTGATCAAAAATTTGTGCATTGATAATAAACTCGTCTGCATTTGTCTCGTTTAAGAAATTTTGAAGCTTTTCTTTTACTGCATGTCTATCTCCGACAATGGATGATCCCGTTCTTTCTTTAAGCAGAATTTTTTCATAATCACTGCAAATTTCATCAAGATTGTCTACAGGCGGCTGCAATTGCCCAGGATTATTCCGAATCAATGACAGAAATTGCTGTTGCATGGATGTTGCGAGTTTTTGTGCTTCTTCATTTGAGTCAGCAGCAATGACATTTACCCCAACCATTATATATGGTTTATCCAGCACTTTCGATGGACGGAAGGTTCTTCTATATAAATCAAGAGCCGGTAAAGTGTTTTCAGGAGAAAAATGACTTGCAAAGGAAAATGGCAATCCTAACTGGCCGGCAAGTTGTGCGCTGAAACCGCTGGAACCTAATAACCAAATAGGTATTTGAAGTCCTTCTCCAGGAACAGCCTTCACATATCTATTACCTGTTCGTAAAGCAGGGTCAAAGTATCCTCTAAGCTCTGCAACTTGTTCCGGAAAATCAGATCCATCACTAAGCCGGTCACGTCTTAATGCGTGTGCGGTAATTTGATCGGTACCAGGTGCACGCCCCAGTCCTAAATCAATACGTCCCGGAAAGAGAGATTCAAGGGTTCCAAATTGTTCAGCGATAACAAGCGGTGCATGATTTGGCAGCATAATTCCACCAGACCCGACTCTGATTTTGGATGTGCCTGCTGCTACATGTCCTATCACGACAGAGGTTGCAGAGCTTGCAATTCCGGGCATATTGTGGTGTTCCGCAAGCCAATATCGTGTATATCCCCATTTTTCAGCATGTTGGGCAAGATCAAGGGTGTTACGTAAAGAATCAGCTGCAGTTCCTCCTTGAATAATAGGGGAAAGATCTAACACTGAATAACGAAGATTTTTTAATGTATGATGAACAGAAGATTGAGTCATGTTTTCTTTTTCCTCTTCCTTTTCATTGAATTTGTGTCATTATATTTTAGCAAACAAACAAGAGCACACAAAATGAATTGCTTATTTAAGAAAAAGTTAAGTTTTAGGTGATATTTTTTGTTTAAATATTTTAGTTGATAAACTTGTAGGGAAGCGATTTTTTTTACTTTAGCTATTTTTTTAAAATATAAAAAGGAGCCAAAGGAGGTTGATACGTTATGCAAGTAAAATCTTTGAAAATCATTTTGGCTGCAACAGTAGTGAGTGCTGGAACTTACATGTATGTTCCGTCTTCCTTTGCCGATACGGTAACAAATATTAATGAGAGTCAAATTGAGTCGGCAAATCAATTGGAGAATTTAGAGATTGATGGGGTCAAGTTGGATAAAGCTTTTTCATCAAACGTCTTGAATTATCGTGCAACGGTAGAAAATGATGTGAAAAATGTTACTTTACATATAACAGCTAATGCGGATGAGGTAATAACCATAAATGGAAATAAGGTAGAGGATCCAACGAATGTAACATTAAATGTGAATTCTGGAGATAATATTTTTTCGATTGTAGTGGATGATGGAATAAACACACCTGTTACATATACGTTGTCCATTTCTCGAAAATTAAGCAGCAATAATTTATTGCAAAATATTAAACTTTCAAGCGGTAAACTATCAAAAGCATTTAATTCTTCCGTAACTGAATATGAGGTGGAAGTTCCTAATAAGGTTGAGTCGTTAACTGTAACTCCAGAGGTTTTTGATGCTATTGAAACGGTAAAGGTCAACGGTAGGTTGTTGAACCAGGAAAGTGCTACGGTAAAGATTCCTATTGGAAAGTCTGACATAACGATTGATGTAACAGCAGAGAATGGTGAGAGTAAGAAATATATCCTTCATGTGGTACGTGCGGATGATTCTGTTCATGAAATTCCCGCGAAAAAACCTACCGTTACGAATGGTAGTGGTAGAACAAATACGGGTTTTCCAGTCATGCAAACTGGTCAGAAAAATTCTGGCTTCTTGAATAATGCACAAGGTACCTCTAGTCAGAAAACTGGAAATCAAATAAAACAAAGCCAGGCACAACTTAGCAGTTTAAGTGTTTCGAGCGGGACGTGGAATAAAACGTTTTCGCGCGATGAATATACCTACCATATTGCAGTTGGAAGCAGTGTGAAAAGTGTAACGATCGATGCGATTCCCCGAACAAGAGGAGCATCTGTTTCGATAGAGGGTGGAGAAAGTACGATTCAATTGGGTGATAATGCTAAGAAAACAATCATTTCTATCGTTGTCACAAAAGACGATAAGCGAAAAACTTATGTACTTGTATTTGATAAAGATGTTAAGGTGAAAAAGACGAGTAATAGTATTGTAACGACAAATACTTCTGATAATACAGGACATACCAATAATAATGTGGTTACGAAAAATGTTAAATATGCAAACCAGAATCAGACGAAGCAATCTACATCATGGTGGGGGAGGTTGTGGAGAGAAATTAAGAGTTGGTTTTAAAGGGATAGGATGGATGTTAGCCTGCTGATTGCAGGCTTTTTGAGGTTATGTTGGGTTGGTACGGGGGACAACATGGGGCACAATGAAAGAGGAACGGGTTAGATAGAATAGTGGATAGGGAACGGATAAATAAGCCGGTTACATTAAAATGAACATGGGGGACATTGAAAGTGGAAGAGGTAACAAAAAAAGAAGAACAGGTTACATTGAATGCTAGATAGGGAGCGGAAAAAGAAGAGAGGCACATAAAAATGAACATGAGGCACAATGAAGGCGGAATAGGGTACATAAAAAGAAGAGTGGGTTACATAGAAAACTAGATGGGGACCGGAAAAAGAAGCAGGTCACATTAAAATGAAAAAGGGCCACATTGAAAGTGGAAGAGGGAACAAAAAAAGAAAAACGGGTCTGATAGAATGCTAGATTGGGAGCGGAAAAAGAAGCCGGTTACATTAAAATGAAAAAGGGGCACAAAGAAAGCGGAAGAGGGAACAGAAAAAAGCAGAAAGGGATGGAAAGAATGCTAAATAGGGAGCAGAAAAAGAAGCAGGTCACATTAAAATGAAAAAGGGGTACATTGAAATCGGAAGAGGGTACATAAAAAGAAGAGTAGGTCCCATAGAATGCTAGATTGGGAGCGGAAAAAGAAGAGGGTCACATAAAAATGAACATGAGTCACAATGAAAAAGGAGGAGGTCACATTGAAAGAAGAGCGGGTCAGATAGAATAATAGATAGAGAGCGGAAAAATAAGTTGGTGTCACATTATAATGAACATGGGTCACAATGAAAAAGGAGTAGGGCACATTGAAAGAAGACCGTGTCAGATAGAACGCTAGATAAGGAGCGGAAAAATAAAGCCGGTCACATAAAAATGAACTTAGGTCACAATGACAAAGGAAAAGGTCACAAAAAAAGAAGACTGGGTCAGCTAAAATGTTGGATAGGGACCGAAAAAAATAATCTAAGCAAATTAAATAGAATAATGGCACCTGCATTTCGGAATTGTTGACTTTATTAAAAAATAGGGCTAATCA
This sequence comes from Margalitia sp. FSL K6-0131, assembly GCF_038008735.1. Taxonomy (NCBI): domain Bacteria; kingdom Bacillati; phylum Bacillota; class Bacilli; order Caryophanales; family Bacillaceae; genus Heyndrickxia; species Margalitia sp. FSL K6-0131. Next base: position 3,050,676 of record NZ_JBBOZS010000001.1, on the reverse strand, counting down.
GATGCAAAAAAATTTCTTCTTCAGAAAAGAAGGATTATCCTTCCAAAAATAGAATCTAAATTACAACAATAAAAAAGGAGTGATGTAAATTTGATCGTAAAAAATCGTACTGTTCCAATAAGAGTTTTACAGGACAAAGCACTACTCGACCGACTACCAAAAAATCACAAAAAATATCCTACCATCTTAGAAAATTATAAAACCTTTAACACTGGACATCTCGGAGAAAAAAATATTGATTACTATTTAGAAATATTACCCGAAAAAGATTATTTTATTTTCCACGGTTTACGCCTCGAATATAAATCACAGCATTTCCAAATCGATACACTAATTCTTACATCTAATTTTGCCCTTATCCTAGAAGTAAAAACCATCAAAGGTACTTTATTTTTCGATACAAAATTTAAACAAATGATTCAAATATTAGACGGTAAAAAGAAGGGATATCCCTACCCAATAACCCAAGTAAACCGTCAAAAGGAATTACTAAGAAAATGGATGGAAGAACATAATATTAAATCATACCCGATGGAAGGATTAGTCGTTATTAGTCGCCAATCAACTATTTTAGACACTAACGCAGAAGATAATAGTATCTATGAAATCGTGATTCATGCTTCTAATCTATTAGAAAGAATCAATGACTTTCATCAAATTTATAAGAAAAAGATCTTCTCTACTCCTCAAATGAAAAAGATGAGCGACCTTTTATTGAATGCCCATACACCCTTATATAATAATATTTTGCAACTATACGATATAGATCAAAATGAATTAATACGCGGTGTCCAATGCCCCTCTTGTGAATCCTATCCCATGAATTATAAAAATAGATATTGGTATTGTGCAAAATGCAGCTATAAATCTAATTCAAGTTTCCGGAAAGCTATATATGAATATTTTCTCCTAATCGAGCCTACCATTTCAAATCAAGCATGCCGTAAATTTTTATTGATAAATTCCCCAAAATCTTCAAGATACTTTTTAAAATCAATGGAATTAAAAACTACAGGATCAGGACGCTTCATTAAATATAAAATGCCAAACAATATTGACGAAGAATTTTTAGTATAATAAAGAAAAAAATGTCAGAGGTGACCAACATGCACAAGGTATTCGTCTATGGAACATTAAGAAAAGGAGGGACAAATGAGCACTATTTAAAAGGGGCTTCTTGTATTTCCAATCAATGCTGGACATTTGGGGAATTACATGATACTGGATTTGGCTATCCTGCTATCAAACAACATCCTTCCTTCAAGGTGTTTGGAGAAATTTATGAGATTGATGATGAGCAATTAAAATTGGTCGATGAATTGGAGGATTACGAAGAAGGAAGAGAAAACAATTTATATGACAGAATCAAAATGACCGTTTATACAAATGAAGGGGAGGAAGAGGTGTTTGTATATCTTGGTCGAAATCAATTATTTGAAAAAAGCTGTCTGGTTGAATCAGGTGATTGGTTAAAATATTTATTAGGGGAATAGTCACAAAATTTCCACACTTACATATACCATTCTAAAATATAATAAAGATAACAAAACGAATGGGGGATGAACATGACACTAAGAATTTCAAATCCAAAGGTTTTATGGTGTATCCTCCTTGTTTCCCTAATTTTGTTGGCGAACTATACCTTGTATCATACGGACATTGCAAAGCCTATATCTACTGGTGTGGTCATTGGTTCATTTCTTGATTTTCTTCTTTTCATTCCTTTCACAACTTATTTTTTAGTCATTCGCAAACGAATCTCCACTAAATACTTATTTGTTGTAGTGGCAGCATGCTATGGTACTGCTTGGTTAATTATTCCGAACGACATTTTTTCTGCTTTCAGTATTTCAAAATATATCCTATTTAGTGTCGAAGCAATTTTTATCACGATTGAATTGTATTTCGTATCTAAAATAGTTATAAAAATTCCATTGATAATAAGAAACTTTAAGCAGTACAATCATCCTTTTTTTACAACGAGGATGGAAGGCGCAATATTTTCAACCATTAAGAAATCGAGGAGTATAAAAATAATGATCTCCGAACTATCGATTCTTTATTATAGCCTATTATCCTGGGGTAAAAAGAAACCACAAAAATTAAAATTTTTTACTTACCATATAAAAACGAGTAATATCGCACTAAATATTATGGTGATTCACGCAATGGTATTGGAGTCATTAGGTTTTCATTTCTTTTTACATGTATGGAGCCCGCTTCTTTCTTACATCATTATTTTTATAAATGTGTACGGTATTTTGTTTATACTTGCTGAAATACAAGCGATTCGATTAAATCCAATTGTATTCCTCGGCGGAAACCTTCACATACAAATTGGAATTACCAAACGTATAATAATTCCTTTAGATAAGGTCGAATCATTTGGGACTGTAAAACAAAATCTTCCGAATAAAAAGATGATTTTTGATGGCACTTTAAATGATTTTATGAAAGAACAACCAAATGTGGAAATCATATTAAAGGAACCAATTAAATCTCAGTTATTATACGGATTTACAAAAATGGTAACAACGGTACATTTAAAAGTGGATGAACCGGAGGAGTTTTATATGTTGTTAAAAAGCGAACAGTTTTAAACTGTTCTTTTTTTATTTTAATACATACTATTCATAACTAATATGCATGAATATCATGCAAATATACAATTGGAAGTTATATAAATTGTGGAGTATGATAATAACGGAAAAAGTAATTTAGTGAGGTAATGCGATGGAGTGGCATCAAATTCAGTACTTTCAAATGGTAGCAGAGACGGAGCATTTTACGCGAGCAGCGGAAATTCTATCTATTTCTCAGCCTGCCTTAAGTCGAGCGATTTCAAAGCTTGAGGAGGAGCTTGGGGTTCAGCTATTTGACCGAACTGGACGAAACATTGTTTTAAATAAATATGGAAAAATGTTTTTACAACGAGTGGAACGCTCTATTCAGGAAATTGAATTAGGCAAGCAGGAAATTCATGATATGATTCACCCGGATCACGGAACCATTTCATTATCCTTTTTGCACTCTTTAGGGATTAGCTTTATTCCAGGCATTCTGAAAGGATTTTTAAATAAATATCCAGAAGTAAAGTTTCACTTGAGTCAAGCAGGTTCTCTCCAGGTTTTTGAGAAGCTATTAACCGGGGAATGCGATATTGCCTTATTATCCTATCTTCAGGATGATAATGAGCTTCATTGGGAATCATTGTGGTCAGAGGAATTATTTCTGATTGTATCCGCAAACCACCCATTAGCTGAAATAGAAGAAATTAATTTGATTTCTATTAGAGATGAACCATTTATCGCTTTTAAAAATGGTTATGGATTACGGACGATAGTCGATAAACTTTGTTCGGAAGCCGGATTTACACCTAAAGTAGCATTTGAAGGCGAAGAGATAGGTACTGTCGCGGGCTTGGTGGAAGCCCAATTAGGAGTGTCTATCGTTCCTGATGTGAAAGTATTGGATAAGAATAAAATCAAACTCATCCGTTTAAAAAATCCGGTTTGTATGAGGGAAATCGGGCTCACATGGAAGAAGGGAAGGTATTTATCGCCTGTCACGGAAAGGTTCATTGTGTTTGTCAAAAGCCTTTCTCAAGTTCAGAAATTTTAGCCTAGAAAAAAAGGAGTTTATCATTCATCATGGGATATATAGAACGTGGAACCGCCAATTTCAAAAAAACAAATTTAGCCCTATTTGCTGGCGGTTTCAACACATTTGCCATTCTTTGGAGCACCCAGCCATTACTGCCGGATATTGCGAAGGAGTATCATGTTTCACCGGCAGTATCTAGTTTAACATTATCGTCTACCACCATTGCACTAGCTATTAGTATGCTGCTTACAGGCTCTCTCTCAGAAGTATATGGTCGAAAACCGGTTATGACGATTTCATTAGTAGCTTCTTCGATATTAGCAATATTAACAGCATTTAGTCCAAGTTTTCATTTATTACTTTTACTAAGAATTCTGCAAGGGATTGTTTTAGGCGGATTGCCTGCGATTGCAATGGCTTATTTGGGGGAGGAAATTGAGCCGAAAAGTTTGGGAATGGCGATGGGGTTATATATAAGCGGAAACTCTATCGGCGGTATGGGCGGACGTATCATCAGCGGGGTCCTGACCGATTTTTTTAATTGGAGAATTGCTATTGTAGTAATTGGTATTATCAGTTTACTTGCGAGTCTATTATTTTGGTTTACATTACCCAAGTCAACTCATTTCCAAGCACGAAAATTGGAGATTGGAAAATTAGGAACATCACTGTTCAGTCAATTTAAAGAACCTGGATTAATTTATCTATTTGGTATTGGATTTTTATTAATGGGAAGCTTTGTTTCTCTTTATAATTATATTGGATTTCAATTAATTGCACCGCCTTATTCCTTAAGTCAAACCTTAGTCGGATTTATTTTCGTCGTCTATTTAGTTGGAACCTTTAGTTCAACATGGATGGGAATGTTGGCAGATAAACATGGCAGAAGAAAAATCTTGCAAGTTTCTCTCGCTATATTATTAATCGGGTCACTCATAACCCTTAACACAAATCTATGGCTAAAAATTATTGGCATTGCTATTTTTACTTTCGGATTTTTTGCCGGCCATTCCATTGCAAGCGGCTGGGTTGGAAAGCTTTCGTCACATGATAAAGCACAAGCATCAGCTCTTTATTTGTTCTTTTATTACACAGGCTCAAGTATTGGAGGTACGGTAAGCGGAACCTTCTACAGTAATTTCGGATGGATGGGTGTCGTTGGGATGATCGCTATATTTGCTGTCATTGCGGTATTATTCTCTATCCGTTTAGCAACAATAGCGAAAAGGAAGCTTCAAGTTTCTTCTCATCGGGTGTAAGTGCTCAAAAATATCAATAGTGGGCACTGAATTCGTTTTTTCATATAAACGTTATTTTCGTAAAAACACTATGAAAATTACCGCCTTTAATGACATAGAGGAATCTTTGTCTGCAGACATTAAAATTGGATGGAAAACCTTTCATTTGATTTTTTATCAAAAGGGGAGTAATATAATAACACAAGCTGCGTTGTTCGTAATCATAATAAAGTTTTAACCTTTGAGCTGTAATAGGGAGTTTATATAGAAACCGGAATGACAAGCCTCTGTCTATAAGACATGGAGGACACGCAGAAACGTTTCTGAGAACACCCACTTTGAGGAGTGGTGGTTTAAAACTTTCTTATCATTAAATTACGGCAAAGGCGGCTCCTTACATAATCAACTTAGTCAGTTTCCATAAGAAACTGGCTTTTTTGTGTTTAGCGTTTTTAAGTCTATGTGAAGATAAAACCATAAATAAATTCATAATAACTAATAAACTGAGGAAAAAAATAATCAAAATTGGCGAACATAATCTTGAATTTTGGATAATATATAATAAAAAGTTGCATTAGACCAAAAAAATTGACTGTAAATAAAAATGATGGAAGGAGTGTTATCATGAAAGAGGGAGAATTAAGGAAACAAGGTACCCAAATCCCGACTCAATTTATGATACAAAGGTCGAAAAGATTGATGATTACATTATCTCCGATGGTTATTTTATTAATATAATAAAATTTCTTCTTTCTTTTTCTAAAATTTGTGCTAGTATATGTATATAAATGAATAATGAATCACTAGGGGAGTCTTAAACAGACTGAGACAGATATGTTCTGGACCCTTTGAACTTGATCCAGTTAGTGCTGGCGTAAGGAAGTGGCTGAATTTATGAAGGTAATGAATATTTTATCCTTGTAAATGTAACCCGTCCTTACATGAAGGGCGGGTTTTTTGCGTCCTTCCAATTGAATATTAGTATCTGCTAGGGGAGCCGTGTGGCTGAGAGAAATCGTTGGATTGAAACCCTTTGGACCTGATCCAGGTTGTACTGGCGTAGGGAAGCGGTAGATTGTTGTTGAGATATACAACTAATGCTACAACCGCTTTCTATTTTGAGAGCGGTTTTTTTATTATAAAGGAGGAATTTTTTATTATGAGTAAGGTTAAAAAAATGACTTTAACTTGTGTGATTATTGCCATCACTACATTAACAAGTAATATCGTGTACATTCCGGTAGGCTTTGCAAAGATTTTTCCCATTCAGCATATGGCAAATGTTTTAACGGCTGTTCTATTAGGACCGATGTATTCGGTTGCCCAGGCATTTATTGTTTCCCTTATACGGAACATGGCAGGGACGGGATCGATTTTCGCGTTTCCAGGAAGTATGATTGGTGCTTTTCTTTCAGGGATTTTATTTATGAAAACGAAAAAGCTTTTGTGGGCATTTACTGGTGAAGTAGTGGGGACAGGTATCATTGGTGCTATTTGCTGTTATCCGCTGGCCACTCTTATCCTTGGGCAAAAAGCAGCCGTTTTTGGCTTTATTCCAGCATTTATTGTAAGTTCTTTCGGAGGTGCGGTAATTGGAATAATTGTTTTAAAGGTTTTACTGAAAAATCAGGCACTGCAGGGAATCATTCGCAAAAACAGTCTTTTCAATCGTGAGCTTTAGGCCACAGGAAGGAGCAATGAAAAATGACTTTTTCTGAACGCTTATTTAATAATATTCAATCAATCTGGAATCAAAATCATCAGCATCCATTTGTACAAGGAATAGGGAAAGGGACACTTCCGAAAGAAATGTTTCAAGAATATATGAAACAGGATTATGTTTATTTGATCCAATATGCGAAGTTATATGCTATTGGTGTTCAAAAAGCAAATGATCTTGCATCGATGACACATTTTGCCCAGCTACTACATAACATTCTTCATTTTGAAATGAATGTTCATCGGGAATACGCTAGTCAGTTTGGTATAACAACGGAAGAGTTGGAACAAACAAAGCCTACGCCAAATAATTTAGCATATACGAGCTATATGTTAAGTGTTGCCCAAAATGGAACGCTTGCAGAGCTCATTTCATGTCTGCTGCCATGTGCTTGGGACTACTGGGAAATTGGAAAGCTATTGAAAAAACAATATGGACATCAGCTGGAGAATAATCCTTACAAAACATGGATAGAGACGTATTCCTCCGATGAATTCGGTTCCATTGCACTATGGTTGATTAAATTATTGGATGAAATAACTATTGGGAAATCAGAGGAGGAACTGGCAGTGCTGGAAAATCATTTTCAAATCACTTCCAAATATGAATATTTATTTTGGGAGATGCTTATGTCTGGACAAGATTGGCCATTATAAAGGGCTGCTTTATGTAGCTTATCTACTGACACATATAAATTATAAGGTAGATAAAGAAAAGAGCCTTTTTAGAAAGGAAAGAGTAAAATGACACTTCATTTAGAGAAGGTTTCTTTTACCTATGATCACAACCCGATTGTTTCCAATTTTTCTTTAACGGTTGAAAAAGGTGAATTTGTTAGTTTGATAGGAAAAAGCGGTTCAGGTAAGAGCACCATTTTAAAACTAATTGCTGGACTGCTCCAACCGAAAACGGGACAAATATTAATGGATACGGCAATTCCATCTCCGGGCAGTTTCGGTTATATGCCACAGCAGAACTTGCTTTTACCATGGAGGACTGTTTTAGAGAACTTAATGCTTCATTCAGAAATTCAAAAAGGAAATAACTATACAAAAGAGGATGTGAGAGAATGGCTTCGGAAAACAGGCCTTGCGGAATGGGAAAATGCTTTGCCAAAACAACTTTCCGGCGGCATGAAGCAGCGCATCGCTTTTTTGCGAACCATTCTGACTGGTTCGGAAGTACTGTTATTAGACGAACCATTCGGAGCCCTCGATGCTTTTACAAAGCGAGATATGCAAAAATGGCTGCTTTCGATTTGGCAGGAACTTGATAAAACGATTCTCTTTATTACTCATGATTTAGAAGAGGCTATTCTTCTTAGTGATAGAATCCTTATTCTCCATCCGCAGCAAGGAGTGGAAGAATTGAAGGTAGATCTGCCAAGACCGAGAGAAGCTGGGATGATTTATACAGCTGAAATGGTGAAATATCGTCAAGAACTAGAGAGAAGGATTACAGATGGATTGGTTTAAACGTTTTAGACAACAATACGGTTTATTTATCATAGCTTTCATTCTCTTTTTGTTGGTTTGGCAGTGGCTAGTACAATCAGGAAAAATCCCTTCCTTCATCATTCCGACTCCTACATCCATTTTGCAAATGATGATCCATTATCCTCATGACTTATTTGTCGTTCATTTAGGAGCAACTCTTCGGGAGGTTCTAATAGGATTTTTATTAGCACTAGCGGGAGGAATTGGAATAGCAATTGCAATGTATTTTTCCAAGCCAATGGAAAAAGTGATGTACCCCATAGTCTTAATATCGCAAACGATTCCCATTATCGCACTTTCGCCAATTTTCATCCTTTGGTTTGGCTATGGACTTTGGAGCAAGGTGGCTGTTACGATTTTAATTTGCTTTTTTCCGATAGTATTAAATTTTTATGATGGGTTAAAGCAAGTGAATAGGGAATACATAGATTTACTGAAAACGATGGGAGCAACCAGATGGCAGCGCTTTGTGAAGGTTGAAGTTCCGTTTGCGTTGCCGCATTTATTTTCTGGAATGAAGCTTGCTGTAGTATTTGCGGTTGTAGGAGCAACAATCGGGGAATGGTTAGGTGCAAACGAAGGACTAGGATATTACAGCCGAAGAATGTCTGGAAATTTAAATGCTGAAGGGGTATTTGCAGCGGTAACCCTCCTTTCTTTACTTGGAATGTTATTGTTTATCATTGTAAGTTTGATAGAGCGAAAAATATTATTTTGGAATAGAAAATAGGTGGACATAATGAAACGATGCTTAATAATAGTGATAATAAGTGCCCTTATATTGCTTGGGGGCTGTTCGCAAAGTAGTGGGACAAAAACAAGTGATGGCTTGCAAAAAATCAGCATTATGTTGGATTGGTATCCAAATGCGGTGCACTCAGCCATTTATACAGCTGCAGCAAAAGGCTATTTTGCAAAAGAGGGTTTGGATGTCGATATAAAAATGCCCTCAGAAACTACGGATCCATTAAAGCTGGTTGCTGCAGGGAAGGTGGACTTAGCAATAAGCTATCAGCCGCAAGTAGTGATGGCAAGAGCTGAAGGAATTCCAGTTGTGTCGGTGGCAGCTATTGTTCGAGAACCATTAAATTATTTGATGGTACCAAAGAATAGCGGAATTACAAGACCAAGAGAATTAGAAGGAAAAAATATCGGCTACTCTTCTCTTGAGTTTGAACAAGCTGTATTAAAAACAATGGTGAAAAAGGATGGAGGAAATCCGAATAAAGTGAAAACTACCGATGTAGGTTTCGACTTAATTCCGGCGATTACTTCGAAAAAGGTAGATGGAATTGATGGTGGTTATATAAATCATGAAAAGATTTTACTGGAAAAAGAGGGTCATCCTGTTAATGCATTTAACCCTGCGGATTATGGGGTGCCAAATTATTATGAATTGATTTTAATTACTAGTGAAAAAGAAATGAAACAAAAGCAATCTGTTATAAAGAAATTTTGGAGTGCGGTGGCAAAGGGACAAGCAGCTGTAACAAAAGATCCCAATGCTGCATTAAAAACACTTTATAAACATGAGGATTCCACATTTCCACTTGATCATCAAGTAGAAACGAAGAGTTTACACATTCTTCTCCCTTTAATGAACAATAAAACGGAAAACTATGGCCATCAAGATTTATCGGTATGGAACAATATTACAAGTTGGTTGTATAAAAAAGGGATGATTGACAAGAAAATAGATGTGAAAAAAGCCTTCGTAAATCTAGATTAATAATAAGGAGTAATCTTTAGATAAGAAATAGACCTCGACCTGAGGTCTATTTCCCAATATAGTTCAATGCCTTTTTTAATTCTGGTTTTGCTTTGAATACACCAAAAATGTTAATGGATTTTATTGTCTTTTCGGCTAACTCAACATCTATGTCATCCTCTAATACAAGCATGCCAATTACTTTGATTTTTGCTTATGTTTAATAAAGTGAATTATTGGTTTAGTATAGTAAAAGTATAAAATGGTTATATATACTCACTTGATTTATCTTCCTTTTTCTGTTATTATAAAAAAGAATTATTTTTGTTCGGTATTGTTAGATGAAAAAGTGATGAAAAACTTATCGACTTTATATCAATGAGCAAGGATAGTATCCATTGTGTGTAAGACACACTAGGAGGAATAGGAACATGGCACAAGGAACAGTTAAATGGTTCAACAGTGAAAAAGGATTTGGATTTATCGAACGCGAAGGTGGAAATGATGTATTCGTTCACTTCTCAGCGATTCAAGGCGAAGGTTTTAAATCACTTGAAGAAGGTCAAAAGGTAACATTTGACGTTGAACAAGGTCAACGTGGAGAGCAAGCTGCAAACGTACAAAAAGCTTAATGAAACATGGAAGGTGAAACTTCAATAATAGGGAGTTTCACCTCTTTCTTTCACTCAGCGATTTCAAAACTTTCCTCACTATTATGAATTATTTCCCTTTCAAGTTTTCCACATATAAAATATCACCTTTGTTGAATAATAGTAATTGAATTTTAATAAAGCCTGATTCACACTGGCACGGTCAAGGAGCCGTTAGGACAAAAGAGAGGCAGGGCTTTTGTTGTTTTAGGTATTAATTATTTATTATATAAGAAAATAATTTGTGTATTTTGTTTGTAACTTTAGTCAATAGAGAAAGGATATGATGTTATGGCAGCTACTCATTCATTCTCTAAAGGAGAAGAAATCGCGAATTCCATTACACATGGAATAGGTGCAATTTTAAGTATTGCAGGACTTGTCACGCTTGTGTTCGTTTCCCTGTTTTATGGAAATGCATGGCATATGATAAGCTATACTATTTTCGGAGGAACAATGTTATTTCTTTATATGTCTTCTACACTTGTTCATGCATTACGAGAAGGGAAGGCAAAGGATATTTTTGAGATCTTAGATCATTCTGCTATTTACTTCTTTATTGCAGGAACTTATACCCCATATTTATTGATAATCGTAAAAGGCTGGGAAGGGTGGACGATGTTTGGAATCGTCTGGGGATTAGCGGTTTTAGGGACAATCTTTAAGTGTTTTTTTGTTAAAAAATATCTTTTCACGTCCACAATCCTCTATATTTTGATGGGATGGTCCATCGTCGTTATCTGGAAGCCAATTATCATGAATCTAAATCCAGTAGGATTACATCTTCTAATTGCTGGAGGAATTATCTATACACTTGGTTCGGTATTTTATGTATGGCGTGGATTTAAGTATCATCACGCAATTTGGCATATTTTTGTGATGGCAGGATCCGCATGTCATTTCTTCGGAATATTTTTGTATGTGAAATAAGTAGTATTAATGAAAACAGTCCTGCGAATTCCGGCAGGACTGTTTTTTTCTTTATGTAAAAAAATATATCAGTGAAACTGAAAAGCTATACTGTTTTCCATTCGTACAAATCTTCAATTTGACAATTCAACTCTTTAGAAATGGCCATTGCAGAATGCAAGCTCATTACTTTTTTTGTAGCATAATCATGAAGCTGCGTCTTCGAGATGTTAGTATTTTGTTCTAAATCATCCATCGTCATATTGTTCTTAGAAAGCAGTGAATGAAGGTTACTCTTTTTTGCTTTATAAATGGTCAATAATGACACCTCACTTTTATATAGTATAACATAATGTACTGGAAATTGAAAGGAAACGTCTGTTTTAGCATAAACAGAAGAAATGGCAGTAGTGTTAATGTAGACAATGGGCCGGGAAAAAATAAAAAATCAAAAAGAAAACACACGAATAGGGTGAATTCATGTGCTGTGTAACGGGTAACGATACCCTTAACTAATTAACTTTTTACTATTAGATAAAGGCGCTTTCCCCGTTTTTGGCTTCCAATTTTTCAAGGTATCTTTCAAGTAATCTTTAAGAACAGTACGTTTTTTTCTGTTTTTCTTCGTTCGATTTTTCACTGGAAAGTCACCACCCTTACAAAAAGTTTGATTCTATTTTATTATACCCTTTTTTGCTCATTTATCCTAGATGACAAAAGTACAACCATAATTATTTTCACGGTAATTTGGTTGTTTAAAATACTTAGAATGTTCAAAAAAATATGATGAATTTCCAAATGAAAACCTTTACAATGTAGTTGTAGGCTTATATTTCCAAAAATGTAAGACAATCTTCAGGAGGAGGGGCTAGCTTTTAGTAAAAAGTTATTTTGATGGGGGGAAGGTAATAATGAATAGGCAAATGTTCACTAGCTGTTGTTGTCGTTTTGTAAGGAGATATTCGATAGGCTTTATTGTCTTTGCAACAATTTTCTTCCTTTTTGGCACGAATAGTATTAAGGCGGAAAATAATGATGACTTGAACAAGTTTAGTTCCGCACTTGAAAAACACCTTGTGGACAATATGCATTACTACGATTCAAAATCAGCTGATATTCTAGATTCGATGGTAACGAATGGTCATGTGAAAAAGATTATTACAGTAGATGACCCAGAGACACCAGAAAATGAGGAAGAAGTGGAAGAATACGATTCCACCATTATAGTTGGTTATGTGAAAGCTCATCAAAGACGCGATTCCTTTTTCCTTTTTGAAAATACAGATATTTATTTTTATGCAGTCGATAAAAATGAGTTTGTTGACTATTCACAAATCATTGGAAATGATGATGTAAGTAAATTTTATCAAAAATATTCCGATCAAACTTACAATGAAATTACTCCTTGGTCCCTCACACTGTTCATGCTAATGCTTTCACTTGTTGTAATCGTGCCCATTATCATTATGATTTTCCATAACACGTCTAGAGGAACGAGTTATCAATCTTATAATAATAGTATAGGAGTATAGTTTTAAAGCTTGTAAAGGGGTTACTTCTCCTTTTACAAGCTTTTTCGTATTTGAACGAAGTGTGAAATAGGAGGCAATCAATTGGATTAAGAAAAAACATGATTGAAGTTTTCCGCATCTTTAGAATTTTTTTGCTGCAATTCATTTCTTTAATCCTTGACAGTATGGTATTATTTTCCGTAACAAAGGATTGAAAGGATGGTATTTATGTCTTTGGAAAATGTACAAGCCTATTTAAAAAAATGGAACCGTGATCAGGATATTATGGAATTTCAAACATCCAGTGCGACGGTTGAATTAGCGGCTGATGCAATTGGAGTGATTCCTGCGCGAATTGCAAAAACAATTTCGTTTAGGGGAGAAGAGGCCGGGAAGGCAATCCTTGTTGTTGCGGCAGGGGATACAAAGGTTGATAATAAAAAATTCCGCCAACAATTTGGCTTTAAGCCGCGAATGCTAACTCCTGATGAGGTACTTGAACAAACAGGGCATGCTATTGGTGGTGTTTGTCCTTTTGGATTAGTTAATAATCTTGATGTTTATTTAGATGTTTCCTTGAAACGATTCACCACTGTTTTCCCTGCATGTGGAAGTTCAAACTCTGCAATTGAAGTAACAAATGAAGAATTATGGCAATACGCCAAAGCAAAAGATTGGATTGATGTTTGTAAAGGTTGGGAAGACGAAGAGGAAAAAACGGTTGCGATGTGAATGAAACATTAATTAGGAAGATCAAGTATGGTTCATATTTTAGAAAAAAACATCCCAATGGTATTAGTGATAACCGCCATTGGGGATTTTTTGTAAAATAGTACAAAGTTAGAAAAAATTATCCTTGTATCTTTTCTTTACAAAAAATTGGATTTGTGATAAATTTATCTTGAATTCGAGATATTCTTATCCCGAAATAAATTCATAATGATTTATAAGCTAATGCTCGGAAATAATAAATTCAAATTATCTCAGTAGGAGGAATTTTTCATGCACGATTTAAAAGGTATACATCATGTTACTGCCATTACGAGCAGTGCAGAAAAAAATTATGAATTTTTCACATTTGTGCTAGGAATGCGTTTAGTGAAAAAAACGGTAAATCAAGATGATATTCAAACCTATCATTTATTCTTTGCGGATGATACTGGCGGTCCTGGAACGGATATGACTTTCTTTGATTTTCCCGGGATTCCAAAAGGAACACATGGAACAAACGAAATATCCAAAACATCCTTTCGCGTTCCAAGTGATGCAGCATTAGAATATTGGGTGAAAAGGTTTGATCGATTGGAAGTAAAGCATACTGGAATCAAAGAACAATTCGGAAAGAAAACCTTATCATTTGTTGATTTTGATGATCAACAATATCAACTGATTTCAGATGAAAATAATAAGGGCGTTGCTTCAGGTACTCCATGGCAAAAGGGACCAATTCCTCTTGAATATGCTATTACTGGCTTGGGGCCAATTTTTGTTCGAATTGCTGATTTCGGTTATTTTAAAGAAATGATGGAAACAGTTCTTCGCTTCGAAGAAATTGCTCAAGAGGGTCCATTCCATTTATTTGAAGTAGGAGAAGGTGGAAATGGTGCACAGGTAGTTGTTGAGCATAATGTTATCTTACCTCCTGGACGACAAGGCTATGGTACGGTACACCATGCTGCGTTCCGTGTAGAAGACCGTTCCGTGTTAGAAGAATGGATTGAACGAATGAGCAGCTTCGGTTTCCATACGTCCGGCTACGTGGACCGATTCTTCTTTGAATCGTTATATGCAAGAGTTGCTCCGCAAATACTATTTGAATTTGCAACCGATGGCCCCGGCTTCATGGGAGATGAGCCATATGAAACATTAGGTGAAAAATTATCCTTACCTCCATTTTTAGAACCGAAGCGTACAGAAATTGAAAGCTATGTGCGCCCGATTGATACAGTTAGAAGTACGATAGAGTTTGTGAAGGAATAATTGATTCATTACCAGTGCTATTTGGGTTTTCCGGGTGGTACTGGTTTTTTTGTATATGTGAAGGATGCGTATCACCAAAAAGCAAGATTGGTAATCGAAACAGTGAAAGAAGAGGAGAAATGGGTAATTAAAAGGCACAATAGATGCCCGAAACACAGGTAAGTTTGCTTACAATAGAGCATTTGAAAGGGGGTACCTTCCTTTCATAACTTGTCATGAAAAAGGAGTTTACACTGAAACATTAATAAAAGAGCTAGGAACACACTAGCTCTCTTAAACTTGCCCTTGATGTGTAACATTACAAACGGATAATGAATTTCCGTCCGGATCTTTAAAACCAAATCCACCTTTGCCTTCCATACCAGGGAGAAAATTTATACCTGATACCTCGACTCCTTGCTCCTTTAGGAAAGTGTGATAACGTTCTAAGTCAGGCACATAAAAGTCTATGACACTGTGGATTATATTTGTATTTGTGTTTAAAAATGAAAGGTTCCTTACAGATTCCGTTTGAACTAAATACAGCGTTGGTACACCAATTCGGTTACCTCCCTGTAAATGGAGCATAGCATCGTAATCTGTTTCGTGAGCAACCTTAGTTCCAAGCACCTTTTGATACCAATCGATGGAAGCTTTGATGTTAGTGACAGGAATTTCAATAGTTGCGATTCTAGGTACAATCCTCCACATCGTTTCATCATGAATGGTTTGTCCTACCGTATTGTTGTGTGAGAATTCTGTTTCCATAAAATGAATCAGCTCCTTTTTTAGTTTTTCCTTTGCTCGTCTTATTCTACTTTCTACTGCACTTACTGTTATATTTAGATATTCACTGATTTCTTTTATTGTAAAGCCGCTAATGAAGTATAAAATGATGACTATCCGTTTTGATTCATCTAATTGATTAATCGCATCCCAAACGGTTTGCTTAACATATTGACGAATATAAACTGCCTCAACATTGTTTGTATCATCAGTTAATTCGGGAATGGAATCAATCGGTTCTGTTTTCTTCTCTTTTTTCATCCAGTCTAAACAAATTCGTTTTGTTAGCGTATACAACCAGCTGCCAAATTTTTCTGCATTTGTTAGTTTACTTAAGTTAAACCATGCTTTAACAAGCGCTTCTTGTGCCAAATCCTGTGCAATATGAGTATCCCTTATCATGCTCATGGCTGTAGCATAGGCAGCGTTGGAATACTTTTGAACTAATATAGAATAAGCATTAACATCACCGTTCATAGCATCATTTACAAGAACATGTTCTTCCTTATGTTTCATTTTGCACCTCCTTTATAATACAGACAGAAGATTTGCAGAATTTCGGTCAGGAAATTTGAAAAAAGTATAATTTATTAATAAAAAGCCTGTAAAAGCTACGCTCAACCCTACATATTAGATTCTATATATTTTTTAAAAGAAGAGTAAGACAAAACAAACTCGCGATTCACAATTTCCCACAAATAAAGGGAGGCAATCGATTGATACGGTGCCCATTGCTTTCCTTTTTCTTCTAAAAGTTTTTTGCCGTCCACATCTTTCGGAGCAGAATAAAGCCATTTAACTCCCCGTTGCAGTCCTACATCAAGAAGAGATAGTACATCCAGTCTTCCTAATGAAAAAATAAGAAACATTTCTGCTGTCCAGCGTCCAATTCCTTTAATTTGAGTTAACAAACTAATCACAGTTTCATTCCCCATATAGGATAAGTGATCAAACAAAATTTCTTTTTGAATGACTTTTTCGGACAAATCTCTTATATAAGAAATTTTACGAAATGAAATGCCAATTTCACGTAAACGGTCATCTGATAATGAAATAAGCGTTTCCGGAGTTAAGTCATTGTTTGTTATATTCCGTAAACGCTCGTTAATGACAGATGCCACTTTTGCAGATAACTGCTGCCCTACAATTGATCTTAATAATGCCTGATAACAATCATCCCGTCTTTGAAGATTAAGGGGACCAATGATGCTTATAATTTGTCTTAGAAGCGGGTCGGACTTGTTTAGTTTTTCCATGATTATTTCCTTCATATTTTCACATTCCTTTTATGTAATAGACTAATCCACTAAATAATACATTTACATTATCCTAAATTTCTAATATTGTAAAATTAATGAATATATTGCAATGGAAAGAGGGACTGGTGGGGATGTTATTAGAAAAATGTATTGGAAGAGGCAACACCGCTGAGGTTTATGAATTAAAAGATATTGAAAACGAGGTAGTAAAGCTGTTTTACGAAAAGATTCCTTATGAATTAATTGAGATGGAGTTTGAAAAGAGCGGTGTAATAAGTCAATTAGGGATACCGTCCCCGAATGTACATAAATTACTCGAGCTCGATAATAAATGGGGCATTTTATATGAAAAAGTAATGGGAAAAAACTTCACTGATATTATTTCTTCACAGCCATTTTTGCTGCAGAAAAATGCCCAGCTTTTTGCAGAATTACAAGCATCTTTCCACTCAAAAAGCATTGAAAAACTTCCGTCTCAAAAAGCATATCTTTCTAGAAATATTAAAGGAACTAATTTGTTAAGTGAGGAAGAAAAACAAAAAATTTTACAGTACCTCGAAACGTTGCCAGATGATAATAAAGTCTGTCATGGTGATTATCATAGTGATAATATCATCATGATGAACGGGAGAGCAAAAATTCTTGATTGGATGACTGGAACATCAGGGAATCCTAGTGGAGATGTTGCAAGAACGTTAATGATTATGAGGGATTCATACTTGCCACCAAGCATGTCTAAGGTTACTAAAATACTTCTGCAAATAGTAAGAAAAATGTTTGCGAAATCATATGTGAATCACTATATGAAAATAACAAAATCCTCATTAGAAAGTATTGAAAAGTGGCTATTACCAATCATGGCAGCCAGGTTAGTGGAGAGTGTACCGAAGCCAGAAAAGGAATCGTTAATGAAAAAGATCAGATTAATGATTGGAGGAGGGATGGCCTGAGTCGAATCAGGCCAGATTAGGAAGGAATCAATTCTTTCATTTTTTCCGCAAAGTCCTTTCCAAATTTCCAACAACGATCTTCATCTTCCCCTGCAGGGACAAGATCCACTTTTAATCCATCGAGTACAACATTTGCACCGAGTTCGTGTAATTTTTCGGTAACAGTATCGACTGCAACACAAAATGTATCTTTGTAGAAGGTATCTCCGGAACCAAACACTGCCATTATTTTGCCGGTTAAATCAACTTGTTCCATGTCTTCGTAGAATAACATGAATTCATCGCCAATTTCCCCGCCTTCATATGTATAGGCACCTAAAAGAACTCCATCATATTTCAGCATTTCTTTAGGCTTTGTGCGAAGTGCTTCTTTTACCGTTACATGTAACCCTTCTTCTTTTAAGGATTGTTCAATTATTTCTGCCATTACTTCGGTGTTGCCTGTCATGGAGGCATAAATAATTAAGATTTTTTTCATAGAAAAAACCCTCTTTTCGATAGAACTAAGACTATATTATTTTATCACTTTTGAAATTGTTTTAACTCCTCACAAGGGTTTGTTCATATTATTGTTAAAATAAAAAAAGTTTTTTAGGAGGGAATGATCCCAGCCTAAAAAACTTTCCATATGATTTGCTTCATATAAATTATTTTACGAGTATGGTCTTTGTTTGACTCCAGCGCCTATCGGATAGCCGATAGGCGCTGCCGCTATTCTTTATATTATCGACGATTCATATCAGCAGGATTTGGACCTTTACGTTCGTTGCGGTTTAGCTTGTTGATTTCTGCCATTTCATCTGCTGTTAATTCGAAATCAAATACATTAAAGTTCTCTTCAATTCTTGAAGGTGTTACGGATTTAGGAATGACAATCGAGTTATTTTGTAAATGCCATCTTAACACAACCTGTGCAGGTGTTTTGTCATGTGCTTGTGCAATCTTTTGGATGGTTTCATCTTTAAGAACTTCTCCACCTTGTTGCAGCGGGCTCCATGCTTCCACGTATATATCATGTTTTGCACAGAAATCTTTTAATTCTGATTGAGATAGGAATGGATGACATTCCACTTGATTTAGAACTGGTTTCACTTCGCATTCTGCTAAAAGGCGCTCTAAATGCTCAATGTTAAAGTTACATACTCCAATCGCTTTAACGCGGCCATCATGATAAAGTTTTTCTAATGCTTTATATGTATCAACATATTCATCATATTGAGGAGTTGGCCAATGAATTAAGTATAAATCTACATAATCAAGACCCAATCTTTCTAAGCTTGCATCGAATGCTTTCAATGTATTTTCATAGCCTTGATCACTATTCCAAACCTTTGTCGTAATGAATAGTTCTTCGCGGGGAATAGAAGATTGTTTTAGAGCTTCTCCAACGCCTTTTTCATTTTGATAAATCATGGCAGTGTCGATGGAACGATAGCCAACTTCAAGCGCTTTTGTCACTGCAGCAGTTGCTTCTTCATCTTTTACTTGCCAAACACCAAAACCAAGCTGCGGCATTTTTACTCCATTGTTTAACGTAACAAAATTCATCCAGCATCTCTCCTTTAAAATAATGGTCTTTGCAAATTTTAGAATATCAATTTTTAAAGATTGTTTCAATGAAAGAGCATTACACAAAAACACCTATTTTTATCAAAAATTATAATTTGTTCTATACAATCTAGAACAGATTTGTTATAGTGAAGATAGAACAGGAAGAGGTGAATAAAGATGATGATACAAATTGAACCTCAATCTGATATTCCAATTTATACTCAATTATCGAATCAAATAGTGGAAGGAATAGCAAAAGGGGATATGAATCCAGGAGATTCGCTTCCATCTGTACGATCATTAGCTGCAGATCTTGGAGTGAATATGCATACGGTTAATAAAAGCTATCATGAACTGGAGAAAAAAGGGATCATCCAAATTGTTCCTAAGTCTGGTGCAATAATTCAGGAGCCAAAAGCAATTGAAGCGGGAGAGCCGTTATACGAACAACTAAGAGAGCAGTTAAAACCTAGAATTGCAGAAAGCTTAGTATTGGGGTTGGAACAAGCACAAATTCATACTCTTATTGAATCCATCATAAAGGATTTAAAAGGTTCAAATTAAAGTAGAAAGAAGGGGAAAACGATGGCTTTAACAATTCCTATTATAGTGATGGTTGTCATGATAATCATGCAAACCATCCTACCTTATGTCGTAAAAAGGACTGTTGTGTTCGGCGTATCTATACCTGATCAATATGTAAAGGACGAAAAGCTTTTATCATATAAAAAGATGTATACAGTATGGGTACTTTTGATATCCATAATTGGATTAGTTCTTTATCTATTATGGGCTTTAAACGGAAATTTGGCAGAGGGAACACAAGTGTTGACTGGTATAGGAATAACATTTGGAGTAATGCTGGTCAGCATGTCTTTATATTTTTATTTTCATGCGAAAACATTACAACGAAAAAGAGATCAGAAATGGGTTGAAAATGTAAAACAGGTTAAAGTTACGGATTTAAATGTTCGTCTCCAGGATGAAATGCTGCCTTGGTATGTGTTTCTATTACCGATAATCATCACGATTGGAGTAGCGGGATATACGATATATCAATATCCGAACTTACCGGATCAAATACCTATGCATTGGGGACCAGATGGTAAGCCCGATTCTTTCTCTGCAAAGTCACCGCTATCTGCTATTTCAATGCTAGCAATCCTTTTCGTCATGCAAATAATGTTTTTAGCAATAATGGAATCCACGAAAAGATCCGGTATAAAAATTAATGCAACGAACCCAACAGCGTCGAAGGTTCGTCAGCTTACCTTACGTAAATATTCAAGCTGGTTCATGTTACTGATTAGCTTTCTGATTACAGCACTATTTTCCTATTTTCAATTAACAACGATTCATCCGGGATTTATTCAGGATATTTATATGATGGCAATCCCATTTATCTTTTTGGCTCTCGTTTTGATTGGTACTATTATTTTTGCTGTAAAAGTCGGCAATGCGGATAAAAATAACGATTATCCATCTGTGACTGGAATATCCGATTTAGAAGAGGATGAAGAATACTGGAAAGGAGGACTCTTTTATTTCAATAAAAGTGATCCTTCTATCTTTGTAGAAAAACGCTTTGGAGTGGGGTGGACCATCAATTTCGCCCACCCAATCGGCTATCTTATTATATTTGGACCAATTATTTTGATCATCCTAATATCTTATTTTGCATAAATGTGGTGTCAGGTTCCGGATTATCATTCTTCTAATCTAGTGCCTGACACTTTCAGTTAAAGAATGGAGGTAAATGCTGTGGCTGATGAAAAAATTGTTATTGGCTCTGATACAAAATACCCACTAAACGGAATATTGTCCATTCCTAATGAATCTAATCGATTGTTCCCGGCAGTGGTACTGGTTCAAGGATCCGGGCCGAGTAACATGGACGAAAAAATTGGAAATATATATCCTTTTAAAGATATTGCAGAAGGGTTGTTTGAAAAAGGGATTGCCGTATTACGATATGACAAGAGAACATTCGTATACGGTAAAGAAATGAAAAATAGTCCTGGATTATCAGTAAAAGAAGAAACGATTGAAGATGCCATCCTTGCTGCTGATTACTTACGAAAAGATCCAAGAATAGATTCCAATAAAATTTTTATAATAGGTCATAGTTTAGGAGGGATGTTAGCTCCACGAATTGATGCAGAAGGCGGGAATTTTGCCGGTATCATTATATTAGGCGGCTCCCCTCGTAGATTAGAAGAAATTATGATGGATCAAAATGACAATGTTTTAAACTCATTAAATAAATTTTTGAAAATCATTGCAAGGAAACAAATAGCAAAATTATCAAGTAAGTTTAACAACCTCTATCATTTAAGCGATGAAGAAGCAAAAGCAACCTTCGTTATTGGAAAACATGTGAATGCATACTACTTCAAAGAAATGGGTGAACACCAAGCGATTGAGTATCTTACCGCATTGGATAAACCAATTTTTATTTTGCATGGTGAAAAAGATTTCCATGTATCCGTTGAAAAAGATTTTAATGGCTACAAACATTTGTTGGGCGATAAACCAAATGTAACATTTAAGCTTTATCCGAACTTGAATCATGCGTTTATGCCTTCTGTTTATGGAGAAATACTAAAAGCGAAAAAAGAGTATAAGGTTGCACAACATGTAGATAAACAAGTTATCCATGACATTTCCGATTGGATTCTTTCAGTTTAGGAAATGTCAACGGAAGTGTCAGGCACCCGATTAGAATTATTCTAATTTGGTGCCTGACACCTTTGGTAATAAAAAGGTGATGAGTCCTATTAAAGTTGCGGCGATGCAAACGACCATGCCGATAAGAAGGCCAAGTCCACGCATAAAGGTATCTTCTCCAGGATAGAGCGGCTCTAAATGTTGATTTTTATAAAAGAAATAGATAAACAGGAAAACATAAATGGACTGTCCAATTAAAATAGCACATAATCTCTTTAGTAACGGATTTGGAAAACAATATTTGATATACGCCCAAGCAACAACACTAGCTACAGGCGACAAGACAATGAAAATGGGTGTGGAAAAGGGAATGAAAAATACACCCAAAGCCGTTATCGCAATTAAAAGTAAATTTATTGCTAAAATTGCTCCACCCGCGGTTAAAGCGGAATGAAATTGATATTTCATTTTAAAATTTATCCTGATGGATCTAATACTGAAAATAGCCAAGACTAGTGCAATAAGTAGTAAAAGGGATAATGACATGATGAATATCCTCCTTTTGAATTATACATAGAAATTCTATGTATGTAGGTAAAAAAATTAGAGACCAAAAGTGATCCCAATTTTGAATGCAAGTTTACTAAGCGGGTAGAAAAGAACCGTTGCAATTACGCAAAACACTATAAATACTGGATTTAGTAAAGGTGAAAAAATGTCACTAGGAATAACATTAAAGAGGGTAATGAACATTAAAACCATATTTGGTATGGATGCCCATATCATTGTTTTATTCACCATTTTCTTTCCGCTTGGTCCATATTGCTTCCCAATCGTATAACCTAAATAAATCCAATACATGGAATATAACAGCAAGATAGAATGGGACTTATGCGATAAATAAGTCCATGTATGATTCACTATCCGAAAATCACTAAAATGATAACTAATAGTAATAAACAAACCGCATACAAAAAATGCCCAATTCAATAGAATTAAATGTATCATTTTTCTTGAACTGGGAGGCTGCATAAAACTTTTTCCCAATTCCAAAGGATTCCCCATATGATGGAGGACTTGTTCAGTAGCTGCTTTTTCTGGTACTCCAATAAGCATTTTATCTTTTATACCGTCCTCAATATGGGTTGAAATCTCATTTAAGATATCCTCCATTTCAGGATGGTTTTGTAAAGCGAGTTTTAATTCTTGTAGATAATCTTGTTTTAGATTTTCCATTATTAATCCCCTAGTACCTTTGACATGACACCCACAAACCGGTTCCATTCCTTTGATTTCTTAAGGAGTGCTTCTTTCCCATCCTTGGTGATCCGGTAATATTTACGAGCAGGCCCTTTGTCTTGTTCTTGCCAATACGAATCAATATATCCTTGTTCCTCTAATTTTTTTAATGCTGGATATAACGTCCCTTCCTTTACATGAAACGCATCATCACTCCGACGTTCCATTTCCTTTGAAAGCTGATATCCGTACATGTCTTGTTCCTCTAATAGGTGAAGTAAAAGCAAGGAAGTACTGCCTTTTACCAATTCCCGGTTGAACAAGCAAATCACCTACCTAGAATTAAGATGTATATAATATACTTTTACCATATTCATACATGATTGGCAAACTAAAATTTTTTTAATGGATAATTAGTAGTTAGTAATATTTTGAAAATTTTGTTATGTATGGTGTATAATAATCGAAATGTATTGGCAAATAATCATGGCGGGGGAACTAATGGAGAAAATATACCTAGATGAACAAACACTTGATAAATGGAGTGAAATTGCAGTTCCGAATGTCGATCTGTTTTTCTTTGAAACGATAGACGAAATAAGAAATTACATGCCTTCGGAATCGTTTTTTATTCCGCGATCTGAATTTAATGAACATGGCAGTTATCAAACAATCGATATTATTAATAGTTATCAGTTATGGGCAGTTTCAAAAAAAGGCAAATATGTTTGTGTCGCTCCGCCACAACTGTTTCCAACCATTGATTTGGAAAAGAAAATGGCCATCTTGGAGATTCAGAAAAGGTTAAATAGAGGACTAATTTACAATTGGAGTGATCTTCAGGGGGGGTTACATTCATTGCCTTTATCGATTCAGATGGATACGTTGGACAAGATTGAATCCTATTTGATTCAAGATGAAGAGGAAACATTGATTGTATTTCAAAAGGAAATGTGGAGTCTGTTGCCAAAGGTATTTAAAAGGAATGTATTAAGTAGACTTGCAGAATCTTATATGGATGAAGTACCAGATTTAATGAATGTAAAAGTGCCATCTTCAATTGAAAAATATATAAATCGATTTCCAGCAGCAAATGGACCAAATTGCTTTGCTGCCACATTGGCTGCCGCTACAGAAAATGTCGAGGCAAGAGAATGGATAATTACGCAATGGGT
This sequence comes from Margalitia sp. FSL K6-0131, assembly GCF_038008735.1. Lineage (NCBI taxonomy): Bacteria > Bacillati > Bacillota > Bacilli > Caryophanales > Bacillaceae > Heyndrickxia > Margalitia sp. FSL K6-0131. Next base: position 3,026,255 of record NZ_JBBOZS010000001.1, on the reverse strand, counting down.
GCATCTGGAAACATTGCTACTAGGGCTGGAAATGCGGGGATATCAGGAGATTGATTCCGGGATGGATCAACTGGAACCGAAAGATATCGTCCTATGGAAAAATGACAACGCCAATATTATTCATGCATCATTCCATCTTGAGAACGGTTTATTTTTCAATAAAAACGGGCAAACATTTTTTAATCCGTGGCAAATAGTAAAAAGAGAAACTTTAATAAGTAATTGGGGAAGTAATATCAGTGTATACAGAGTAGGGAGATATAAAAAGTGGAAAGAACAAATTTAATAATTGAAACGGATCGACTAATAATACGACCATATGCAAAAGCAGATTATAAAAATTGGTACACCCAATACGATAATCGATTACCATCTCAATATAAATATGATGACGGTCGCCCATCAGATATGCATTTTTCTACAGAGGAATGGTTTACGGAATGGATAAATGGATTTTATCAAGAAGCTCTTAAAGATGATACATATGTGTTTGGGATTTTTCGTAAGCACGATGGAGTGAATGTTGGAAAATTGAGATTAGTACCATCCTAAGAAAAGACTATCAATGGGCGATGATGGGGTACTCTATCCATAATCAATTCTGGAAAAACGGGTATGCAACTGAAAGTGTGTTAAAGGCTACCGAATCATTCTTCGAACATTTAGGATATCACAGAATAGAACTTCATATAAATGTCGATAATCTTCCATCCACTCGACTTGCAGAAAGAACTGGATTCCATTTTGAATGTGTAAGAAAAGAGTTTTCTTATGAAGATGGTAAGTGGACGGATTTTGTCATTTATTACAAAAATCGAGAATGAAGTCCTGAATTTACAGAAACCAAAACCTTGGGTTAAAAATTGAACCACTATATACCGTACATTGAGGAAATGATTTTAAATCATTGCTACACTTCATACATTCCGAAAACGTCATACGTTATTAAGGGTTTTTTCACTGTTTCCTTTCACTACCATAAGCTAACAGAAGAGGTGATAACAGTGAAATTAAGAAATCAAATGGACGAATCTGCTTTTAATCAAACGTATTTCCGTCCATCTTGTTCGCCTGTATTAAATTTAAGAGTTAAAACTTCAGATCTTTTCAATCCTTATTCTGAAAAAACGTATGACCAAATTCAGGTTCCTGCAACTTTGACAAGAACTCCAGAAGAGACTATTCTTAACTATTTTAGTATTTTGCGTGAAGCGGATAACACCATAGAAAGAAGAAGTTGTGGAACAATAGGGTATGCTCGTATTCCATACCCACTAGCCTATAATTTTTTATCTAAGAAGTATCAGAAAAAACTAAGTTATGAAGAATACCTCCATTTATTTGCTGGGATAGGACATATCAACTTAATAAAACTTGCGAGGTTATCGAATGAAAATCAGGATGTAAGGTTTTTTTATGAAATGGAAACAATCGAAGTGTTTGAGGGTAATGATGCTGAATACTTCGGTTATTCTTACGGATTTATCCAACTTACTCAGGAACAAACTGGTTACAGAATTTCTGATATGAATAGGATGAAGGAAGATTTTCTATGCGCACCTTACCATGGTTGGTCTCATAATGCAGAAGCCGTTGTAGAAGTAAAATACGGGAATTGGTGTAAGCTAGTTAAACATATATATCCCACCATCAAAAGTGGTTATATGAAAAATATTCCATTTCGTGGTAATGATGGTGCCGATTACTATATAGTGTTTTTCACACTTACAAATGGAACAGATTTAGAAATAGCTCAATATCGAAAAGTTGGCAACGAGGGTTGGAAACAAATACAAATCAAGCCCGAAGAAGAGTGTTTAACGGAAAAAAATGATTCATAACTGCTGCAATTATACGTTATACAAGGCAGGTTAGCAAAAAGAGGTACATCATTCATTTCCATATTTAAAAAAAGAGGAAATTCTTTTCCAAGTGATTAATCTACTGAGAAAGAAAATCCTCTTTTTATTTTGTTTATATTGTTATCTGTTTCTTTACGCGTCCTGCAAGCGGAACTACAATGATGCCCGCTAATACGACCTGCATAACATTTCCTGGAATGGACCCGAGTGGTTGTATCCAGTTACCATAGAGGATCACTTCAGCAAAATAGTAGCCAACAAGTTTTATAATCAGTGCACATGCAACCGCCAGAGTGTTAATAAGTAGTCTATTGCCAGGTACTTTTTCGGAAAAAAGTCCGACTATGAAGCCCATTGCACCAACGATGATAAATGTAAATGGAGACCATATTGCCCAGCCGGATATGATATCAGAAAGCCCCATTCCAAAAGCACCTACTATAGCTCCTGTTTTTTTGCCGTATACCATAGCTGCTATAAAAAGAGGTATGTTACCAAGATGGATTAGCCCTCCGTTGCCCATTAATGGGAGCCTTATGTTGATGAACGCTGTTGCGACTAGGGTTAATGCTATGAAAAGTGCATTAATAACTATCGCTTTTGTTTTTGTTGTTGGAAGGAAAGTTGATTTCATAGGATGACCTCTTCTTTTTTTAAAAAAATAATATCATACTTTCCAAAACTGATAAATAGATAGTTTAAAACAAGAGAATGGCGGATTCAGATAAAGAAATGGCCACAAATATAGTGGATGCTGTACTTTCAGTTAGGCCAGATTTACCTATTTTGGTTAAGCCTAACTCTCAATTACATTTGGTAGCGAAAGAAAAAGGATTGCCATTTATTTTAGAATTATTTGCCGATCGTGAATACAATAATGATTTTTCCTTAGTATCAAGAAATTATGAGGGAGCCGTAATCACGGATCCAGAAAAGGTAGCGGAAAGAGTAATAAAAATGGTAATGGAAGGAAAAGTTACAACCTTTAATGGGGAAGAAGTAGAAGTTCAAGGAGAAACTATATGTGTGCACGGAGATACTCCTACTGCTTTAGACTTGATTAGAGTAATTAAACAAAGGCTCGAAAGTATGGATATTGAGATTGCTCCATTTTCCATTTAGATTTGTTTACCATTAATTTTTTATTTACACATTATCCACTTCCCCCTGTGTTGTAAAAGCATCTTTTACTAACAGGGGAAATCTATTTAAATTCATTTTTTGACGATCTTAAAATGTAAGTTGAACTATTTTGAGTGTTGTTTTCGATTTTATGAAGATAATTTTATCTTTCGATACTCTGACGGTGTAAGACCAAAGGTTTTTTTAAACGTCCTACTGAAATGAGGATAGTCACTATAGCCTACATATAAAGCAACTTCATATGTTTTAATGTTAGAGCTTTTTAGAAGTTCCTTAGCTTTTTTCATTCGTAAGTCAATAAGGTATTTTATAAAACCTATGCCCATCTCTTCTTTAAATGTGCGGCTAAAGTAAGCATCGGATACTCCAATAAAATTAGCTACATCCTGAAGGGACAAACTCTCATTGGGAAAATGTTCCTCCATATATTGAACAGCTTTTAAGATATTTTGTCTTGAACCAAGATTACGTGAGCTTTGAATGATTTTGATCATTTGCGTAATAATTGTTTTAAGTTGGTTAAGGGATATTTCAATATTGTTTGACCAGTGAAAATGATCAGGAATTTTTAACGAAAGATTTTCCATTCGTTTCTTCAATGCTTTGTCTATGAAAAAAAGGATGTTCTCAAGAAATTGCGAAAGAGGTATTTGTTGGTTTTTTTGGTAATGGTTTAAAATGATCTCTATCAGGTTACTTGCATCTGTTTCATTTGCATTCCAAATATGTTCAGCTAATTGTTTTTTATAATATTCCAAATTTAACACCCAGTCATTTTGTTGCGAGAAAGTTTGTTCATTTGCTTTAAATTTTGCATAGATTTGATTAAATGTTTTTATGAATTGTTCAGGTACAATCGGTTTTAATAAGAAATCTGTCACGCCATATCTAATCGCTTTTTGAGCATATTCAAAATCGTTATATCCCGAAAGAATAATAAATTCAATAGAAGGGAATTTCTCTTTTGCTGACTTAATAAATTCTAGCCCATCCATTTCGGGCATGCATATATCAGTAATTACGATATGTGGAGAGACGGAATCTAATAGTTGTAATGCCTCGTTTCCATCCTCGGCGGAACCTACTGCTAAAAACTTGTTTTCCATAGATAGAATCAGTTTTTTAAGACTTAGATGAATCATATATTCATCATCTACTAGCATTACACGATACATTGTTTTTCCTCCTCTATATATGGTAACTTTAATTCAATCAGCGTTCCTGATTCAGTTGATGATTGTTTAATCAACAGTCCATATGGATAACCAAAGACTAAGCGGATTCGTTGGTGGACATTCCACAAACCAATGCTATTTTCTTGTGCAGACACGGGAATCAATTCCTTATTTTCGAATGCCTTGTTATAATCCTCCATGGTAGCCGGGTCCATTCCTTTTCCTTTATCTTGGATTCTCAACACAAAATAAGATAATTTTTTTTCACCATGTATTCCGATATAGGAAGGCTTCATTTTATGATTTTGATATCCATGAAGAAAGGCATTTTCAATTAATGGCTGAAGAGTTAAACGAATGGTTCCAATCCTAGCTAATTCTTTTTCGTCTATTTGGATATCGACATGTAAATGGCGAAATCGTGCACACTGAATCTCTAAGTATGAGCGAATATGGGAAATTTCCTCTTCTAACGTAACCACTTGCTTTGCGTTTCCTAAGTTATACCGAAACATATGGGCTAATGAGGTAGCTATCTTGCTTATTAATGGATTATTCTCAACAATGGCATGAGAGTTTATAATCTCGAGTGTGTTATAAAGAAAGTGTGGATTAATTTGAGATTGCATAGCTTGTAAAGTCGACTCTTTTTGCTTTAGCTCCAGCTCATGTTCTCTCATCTTAGATATTTGTATCTCTTCATAAAGCCTTCTAAGTTCTCTAACCATCTTAAAGAAGCTTTTAAATACTCCGCCAATTTCATCTTTTCGATCTTGAATACTGGAAATCTCAATATTTAAATCCCCGGATTCTACTTTCCTCATAAGACGCTGCATGTATGATAAAGATTTAGTGATGGTCAGCGAAAATCCTCCGACAACAGCCATCGCAACAATGAGAATGAGGATACCCAAAAGAATGGTCTCCGTTCTTAATCGGATTAAATTCCCAATGATTTGGTCTCGGGGAATTTCTGCAACTAATATCCAGTTAGTCACGTGGGAATGTTCATAAATAATATATTTTTTAACCTTATTTATATCGGTCAGAATGGCATTGCTTGTTTTGTTTAAATACTTATTCATGATATCTTTTGAAAAACTAGAACCAAGTGATTTTTTATCTGAGTGATAGATGATTTGTCCCTTTTTATCTAAAATATATACTTTTGATTTATCCGTTAAGAGATTTTTACTAATTTTCGAGATTTGATTTAGGTTGATATCAATAATCAAAAGCCCTTCGTACAAATATGAAATGTTGCTATGTATTTTCCTTGTAATCGTTAAAACTGGCATAGAGCCAACCTGATGGAGTCCTATAATATTGAAATTATCTAATTTATCTGTCGTTTGCAATAGATCTATATTCCGTTTTCTTATTTCCTCCATATTTATTAATTCCTTTACTCCTGTATAATCATTGATTTGGATGTTGTTCTTACCAACTAGAGAAATGCCAACTATATCTTGTCTGCCATAGATCATTTGGGAAAACAAGTCCTTTTCTATATTTTCAGCCAAGATGAAAAAATCATAGTTGTTCAGGCTTTTACTATTAATAAAATGTTGAATTTGTGGATTATTCACAAAGGGATAGGTCATATTTTCCAAATTCGATATATACAAATCTAGATACTCATTCGTTTGGCGAATTAACTTTTGGTTGGACTGGATGGCTTCTTGTTCAATAGTCCTGGTGCTCGTTTCGTACCAGATTAATCCGATAATGGAAATAGGTAAGCAAACAAAAACAAGGATGATAATAAATAGTTTTCTATTTATTGAAGACGTTTTCATAAAAGGACCTTCCCTATGATTATTTTTACAGGTCTTGTGTCTGTCAGGGTTTACCAATGCTGCTTCCACTTTTCTAAGATTAGTTGTAAAAATATTAGAACAAAAAAACACAATTATGTAAAGAAAATTCATTTAATTCTGATAAGGAAATCTTTAAAGTAATAATTGTAAGCGGTTTAATAAATATCAGATAAAGCAGGGGGATAGGGAAATGAAGGTAAAAAGTTGGATTTCAATTTTAACAGTATTTTTTCTCATTCTTGTTTTAGCCTTGACTGGATGTTCCAACTCGGATAGCCAAAAAACGGGTGGAAATACAAAGGATGCTTCAAAATCTAATAACAAACAAAAAGTGACAATAAATTTGGGATTCTATTCTGGGGGTAAGTCTGATGAAAAAATGAAGGCATTAATAAAAAAATTCATGACTGCACATCCAAATATTGAAGTCACTTCACAAAGTGCACCTTATGGTCAGTTTTATCAAAAATTAGATACCCAGATTGCTGCAAAGGATGCTCCTGATGTTTGGCTTTCAGATGGAGTTTTAGTAATGAAATATGCGGAAAGAGGGGCCATAAAAGATTTAACAGATTGGATAAATCGAGATTTAAACAAAGATGATTATTATGGATTAGATTTTAATAAAGATGCAAACGGAAAGTACTGGGCTGTTCCACAAGGAATACAAATAGGAGTTTTATACTACAACAAGGATTTGTTTGATAAGGCACATGTTGAATATCCAAATGAAAATTGGACTTGGGATGATCTTAAGACCGCTGCAGAGAAATTAACACTTGATGCGGGTGGAAAAAATGCAAATGATTCTGGCTTTAAAAGCAATAACATTTCACAATTTGGTCTGACATTCTTTAGTATTACTGAAGGCTGGTTCTCTGTTTTAAAATCGTACGGCGGCGGAATTTTGGATCAATCAATGAAAAAGTCAATCATTGATTCAGATGAGAACAAGAAAGCTTTTGAATGGATGGTTGATGGTATGAAACGAGGTATTATTACTGACCCAGCCGATCTTAAAAGCTTCCAAAGCCCAATGGCTGTATTCCCAAGCGGTGCAGCGGCAATGAGAATTGGGATTTATGCGCGTGTTTTAGCGGCAAACGAAGCAGGATTGAACTACGATGTAACAGTGCTGCCAAAAGGTCCTAATGGAAAAAGATTTGCTCCTGTCATCTCGAATTCATGGGTTATAAATTCAAAAGTAAGTGATGAGAAAGCAAAGGCAGCTTGGGAATGGATTAAATTCTGGGCGACTGAAGATGAAGTCCAAAAAGAGTGGGCGGAACTTGGTGAAGCAGTTCCTGTAAAAAAATCTGTTGCAAATTCGGATGTATTCTTAAAAGCGGCAGGTAATCCTGTGAACAAAAAGGCATTTTTAGACAGCTTTGAATTTGCAGGTGCATTAGACACGAATGCTGTATGGGAAGAATGGGTTGCTAAGTTTAATGAACATGCGCAGCGTGCCTTTCTAGGTGAATCATCTATTGAAGATTCCTTAAAAGGAGCAGATAAAGATATTCAAAAGATACTAGATGATTTTTATAAAAAATAATCATGAAAGCGGGGATTGGCAGGATGAGTAATACAGTCATTAACCACACGGCAGCAGAAACGGTCCCAACAACTAAAAAACGAAAATTTATTTCACATGAGGGGAGATGGGGACTTATTCTGGTCTCCCCTTATCTTATTCACTTGATTGTGTTTGTTGTTGGACCTTTAATCGCCTCTTTATATTTTAGTTTAAGTAAATATGATATGTTAAATCCCCCGAAGTGGGTGGGATTGGAAAATTACCAAAAGCTGTTTCATGAACCCCTTTTTTACAAATCGCTTTGGAATACGATTTACTTTGCTATTCTATTTGTTCCGGTGCAAACATTCCTGGCTTTAGTTCTGGCAGTTGCGCTTAATCAAAAACTAAAGGCATTAAAGCTATATAGAATGGCCCATTTTATACCAGTCATTTCATCTTGGACAGTCATTATGTATGTAGCTGATGCAATTTTTAATCCTCGTTTTGGAATGGCCAACTCATTTTTATTAAAACTGGGACTTGAACCACAAAGATGGTTTAATGACGAGCATTTAGTCATACCACTCCTAGTTCTAGTGGCAGTTTGGAAGGGGGTTGGCTATATTATGATCATTTATTTAGCGGGACTGCAGAGCGTTCCGAATGAACTGTATGAGGCTGCTGAAATGGATGGGGCTGGAACAATAAGGAAATTTACATCAATTACTATTCCGTTAATATCCCCGACTACTTTTCTCGTCATTGTGTTAAGTACAATTACCACCTTTCAGGCCTTTGAGCAAATTTATGTAATGACCGGTGGTGCCGCGGATATTTCGTCAGCAGGGGGACCGAACAATTCGAGCTTAGTGCTTATGCTTTATTTATATCGTGAAGGCTTTTCCTTCATGCATATGGGTTATGCTTCGGCCATAGCTTGGGTATTATTTATTATTTTATTCACACTCACTATTATTCAATTAAGAATACAAAAGAAATGGGTTCATTATGATTGAGCTTAATAGAAGTAGTTTTTGAGAAAGGAGTTTATGAAATGAAGAAACAAAAAAATATTGGGAGTAAAGTAATCGGATACTCCATTATAACTTTTAGTGCATTAATCATGGTCATTCCCTTTGTCACAGCGCTATTTAATTCACTCAAAACGTACAAAGAATTTACTGCCATACCTCCAAAGTGGATCCCTAGTGTATTTCAATGGGCTAATTATTCCGAGGTATTTAAATTAGGTAATTTTTTTCACTATACGGTTAATAGTTTTACCGTTACAATCTTATCGGTTATCGGTGCACTCCTTTCTTGTTCCATGGTGGGATATGCCTTTGCCAGGCTTAAATTTCCGTTCAAAAATACCTTATTTGTTATGGTGCTTGGAACCATGATGATTCCTCCTGTTGTCATAATCATTCCGCATTTTATTATTTTTAAGGACTTACATCTTTTAGATTCATTGACACCACTTTGGATTTTAGAGTGGCTGGCGCAGCCATTCGGTATCTTTTTAATGCGGCAGGCATTTATGAAAATTCCGAAAGAATACGAAGAATCAGCTAAACTGGATGGATGTAATCCTCTACAAATCTATTGGAAAATCTTTATGCCCATGTGTAAACCGACATTAGCTACACTGGCCATTTTTACTTTTATGACCAAATGGAATGAAATTCTTGCTCCTATTATTTATTTGACGACTAATGAAAAGTTTACCTTACCAATTGGAATTTTATCCTTAGGCGGTCAATGGGTTGGAAATGAACAGTATATGGTTGCAGCTGCATTAATTAGTTTAATCCCAATCTTAATTGTCTTCTTTTTTGCAGAAAAATATTTTGTCAGTAACTTCAATAACTCTGGAATTAAGTAACGGAAGTAAAAAATTTCTGAAGTGGAGGGGTTAATGATGGCAGATAAACAGAAGATATGGTTTAACAAAATGAATATTATCTTGCTTACGATCATCGTTATTTGTTCAGGAGCAGTATATGGTCCAGTTAAAACAAAGGCAGCTTCAACGATAACGCTAGACTCTCCTCAAGATGGGGCTAGGATATCTGGAGAAACAATACGGATCATGGGGACTTATACGAATGCTTACAATGTTAAATTGACAGTCAACGGTGAAAAGCAAGTCAATGTGGTGATGGAAGATCAGGATGGTAACGATTCTGGAACATGGTATTACGACCTTAATACGAGTGATTATGATGGGAATCTTATGCTTAATGCAAGCGGGCTGGATATTGAAACTCGTTATGGGGTTTGGAGTCCTTCCATAACTCTGCACATTGATCACTCAAAAGCCAATGTTCCAAAGGTCACCATCGTGAATCCCAGCGACGGAACACATGTTGCTGGAAGTGTGCCAATTCAAGTAAAGGCTGAGGCAAAGAACACGATTAGAACTGTACAAGTAAGAATAAACAATGGACCTTGGCATGAGGCAAAAAGAACGGGGAATCATTATCAATATAAATGGAGCCCTTCGAAGCATGAAAACAAAACATACAGTATCCAAGGAAGGGCTATCGATGAACAAGGTAATATCGGTGTAAGTTTCACTACGTATGCAAAAGTGGGAAAAGGGCCAAAGGAACGAATTACCTTAAAGAAGCAAGATCGTGCTATGTGGATTTGGGAGCCCGAAAGTTATAAACTGCTGCTCAATCCTAAATCCAGACATGTTTTAAATGCCTTTGCAAAAGATACAACTACTTTTCAATCAGATGCAATTACTACGTTCTACTTAGGTGTTGGCCGTTTCGCAGGTATCGATATTTTGGAAGATGAACCTGATAAGGTAAAAGATTTTATTAAATGGGCCCACGAAAATGGCTTCCAGGTACATGCGTGTATAGCAGGAGGTACTTCGCCTCAGTATCTTGGTGCGTATCAGGTCTATCATGATTATGCCATTCGTGAAATGGAAAAGGTTCTCAACTATAATGTAGCAGCAGAAAAGAAGGAAGCGTTTGATGGAGTGAATGTTGATATTGAACCATACATTTCTCCAGATTTTAAATCAGAATATCCGTCGCTTCAAATTCAATATCTTGATGGCTTGCAAAAGATGATCGCGCGAAGAGATGCAGCCGGGATTAACCTTCCGTTTGGCCCGGCTATTCCAAAGTGGTTTGATACTTCAGATACTGCCAAAGACATTACTTGGGGGGGAAGTACTAAGTGGTTATCTGAACACATTCAAGATATCAGCGATTATATATCTATCATGGATTATCGAGATACAGCAGATGGATCAGCCGGTATTATTGCCGGGGCCCAAGGCGAAATTGATTATGCAAAAAAAATAGGTAAACAGAATTCGGTCGTAATCGGGGTAGAGACACTTGATATTGCCAATAGTGGTGATCCTTCGTCGATTACGTTTCGTGAAGAAGGCAGAACCTACATGGAACAAGAGCTAGATAAAGTGTACTCCGTATTTGGTGATAGTCAGTATTTTGGCGGTATTGCCCTGCATCATTATGATTCTATTCGAACATTGCCCTCGTCTTGGGGATTAGATCATTATGTATGGGAACCACCAGTAGATATGGAAGAACCAACAGCTGTTAGCCAACCGCCAACCGCGGCTGCGAAAAGTTATCAAGAAATTGAACTATCATATGGCATGGCATACGATGATACTGATATTGACCGGTATATTATTTATCGAAGCACAACAAAAGATTTCACACCCGACTCCACTAATATTGCCGGATTAGCGAGAGGGCAATCTTTCCTTGATTTCGGGCTGTTACCGAATACAACCTATTATTATAAAGTAGCTGCGATGGATCTGAGCGGGAAAATAGGACCGTTATCTAAGGAAACGTCTGCGAAAACGGGAAATACCACATTGAAACCAATGATTCTTAAAAATATGAGTATCACATTTCAAGATTCAAAGGCAACTTCCTATATGGAATTAGTAGACAAAGAGACACTTACTCCTATAGCTGATGCACATATTGAAGGGAGATTTACCTATGCTGGCGGCAAATATGTAGGAGGGATGGTGAATAATGAGGGTGCAATCAGCCTTTCATCTGAATCCATTTTGGCAGATACACAAATTGGATTCGAACCGCGACGTGTTACAGCAAAAGGATATTATTGGGCTGCTGCCTATGATAAGCCGCATTCGACTACCCTTTACCCAAAAGTAGGGCTAAGTAATCTAACTGTCAGTGCTGGACAATTAAATTTTTCACCGACAGTAACAAGCTACACGGTTAAAGTTCCAAATGATGTGAGCTCAGTACACTTTACACCGACAGCGGCTCATTCCGACAGTGTGATCACAGTCAACGGCAAACAAGTAAGTAGTGGCAGTCCTTCACAGGAGTTAGTGCTGAAGGAAGGGAAGAATACAGTATCACTCATTGTGGCAAATCGAGATGGTTCAACAGATACCTATACTATTCAAATCATTCGGGAAAGCACAGTGGTAAATAAATTCTTTGTAACCGATGATACGTATGTTTACGAAAATAGCCCTCAGGAGAATTTTGGCACCGCAGAATTTTTAGAAGTTGCTGATTTCCCAAGCGCAAATGGCGGTGGAGACCGTTTAGCATATATGAAGTTTGATTTTTCTTCCTATTCTAAACCGATTGATTCAGCAAAATTATATTTTTATGTTCCTGAAAGTCTTAGCAAAACTGTAGCGCTCGAGATCAGTGGATATGTCAATAAACAATGGAATCAATTCTCCATGAATTGGGATAATCGTATCGGTGGAGCTTCTGAGTCACTGGGGATGCTTCCTGTTCAGTCCGCAGGGTGGTACAGTGTTGACGTCTCAGAGTTTATGAGAAAACAGTCTTCTGAAAAGATGATTACCTTTAGATTTATGGATCCGAAAACAAAAAGTATTATTGTGAAAATAAATAGCAGCAAAAACAAAGAAAATCAGCCCTACTTAATGATCAATCCATAACCTGTTTCTAAAGAGTACATTGCCCATAATTTAGTATTCCTACTATCAATGTGAAAGAAAAGGAGTTCATACCATGAAAATTGCAGCATTTAGTGGAGTTTTTCTTGACTATAGCATTCATCAGGCTATGGCATACACACAAGAGCTTGGGTTGGACGGAATTGAAATAGCATGTAAAGAGCCTCATCTCTCTATAGAAACATCGTGTCAAAGAGTAGAAGAAATAAAGAATCTATCAAAAGCGTTTCATTTAAAAATTCCTGCCCTAGCAGGTTATCTAGGCTGGTTCTCTACTTCAAGTGATAAAGAATGTGAAAAATCGTTTTCTGAATTTCAACAGATATTAAAATGGGCTAATATCCTTGAATCAGATATGATCCGAGTTTTCCCAGGCGGGCCTAATGCATTCCTGGCTGCTGACTACCATTATGAAAAAGCTGCGTACTGGTTAAAAAAATGTGCAGAAAAAGCAAAAGAGTATAACAAAAAAATTGCTTTAGAAATTCATAATATGAGTTTAGTAGAAACAGTGGAAGGTGGGCTAAAGCTGTTAAACAAGATAAATGAAGAGAATGTGGGTCTTATTCATGATGCCGGTAACATGTACATCACCGATACGGATTACGGAAAAGACTCTGTAAGGAAACTAGGAAGGCATTTATTACATGTTCATGTTAAAGATGAAAAGAGAATTGACAAGGCGGGTGCATCAGGTACATTCATTAATTTAACGAAACACGGAGAAGAGAAGTTCCTTCAGTGTAAGCTTGGAGAGGGTAAAGTGAATCATCAGCCACTTTTCGATGCCCTAAAGGAAGTGGCCTACGACGGATGGATCTCCCTTGAATGTGCATCCCCTCATCCCCCGAAAGAGCGTTTAGCACATGATTTAAAAAAAGTTAGACAAATGCTTGAGAATGTTACTGAAACAAATAACTATACCGTGAATTAGTTTGCAGGGAAGTGATTAAAATGAAATTTTCCGTCATTGGCTGCCAGCATGTTCATATTGAGATTTTTATAGAAGAAATGTTGAAATTAGGTCATGAGTGTGCCGGTATATTTGAACTGGAAAATATGACTTTAGCAAGTAGTCTTGCAGAAAAATACAATATCCCACTCGTTCATGACAAGATGTTATTACTTGATGATGCCATTCAAATAGTTGGCTGCGCTGGTATTAATAATGAAAAAATAGATGTCATTGAACTTTGTGAAAAGTATCGGAAGCATGTCATGCTTGATAAGCCAGCCGTGACCAATCGCGAGGATTTAGCAAGGCTGGAAACGGTAATGAAAAGAGGCTTCATTCAGGTTGGAATGCTGTTAACAGAGAGATTTAGGCCTTCCCTATCTACATTAAAAAAGCAACTCAATGAAGGCGTCATTGGCGATCTAGTTAGTATTTCAATGCGAAAGCCTCATTTATTAAAACAGGAGGAGCGGCCTTTATGGCATTTTTCGAAACAACAGTCCGGAGGAATCGTGAATGATTTGTTTATCCACGATTTTGATTTACTTCGTTGGCTAACCGGTAAAGAAGTGAGATCGATTACGGGATATATGGCAAAAAACATTCTTTCAGAGTATCCATCTTTCTTTGATACAGCAGGTTTCCAGGTCATTATGGAAGGTGGAATGGCTGCTCAGCTTTACGCTGATTGGTTTACACCGGAGAAGAGCTGGACCTGGGGGGATGGAAGAATTTTTGTTGTCGGGACAAAGGGTACAATCGAAATCCGCCTTGAGGGAGACCCGCTTGTATCAAAAGATGCCCTGTACCTTCAGGTTACGAGTCAACAAGAGTTAACAGCAATTGAAGAAAGTAGTATACCGATAACGATTACAGAGGACTTTCTTAATAGAATTCACGGACAAAACAGTCTACTTCAGCATGTAGATATTATTGCGGCGACAGAAGCGACAATCAGGGCAGATGAATGTGCGGAGATTATATACCGCATTAAGGAAAAAAGTTAATAATCTAACTAGGATTTTCAATCCCTTACTACTTCGAAAAGGATGGATGATATGTTAGCAAACGGAAAAGTTGGCTTTGCGATCATTGGCTGTGGAATTATTGCTGATATTCACGCTAAAGGCATACAAGAAACGGAAGAAGCAGAACTAATGGCGGTTTATGATGTTAAAAAAGATGTGGCAGTTGATTTTGCAATAAAGTATGGTGCTAAAGTATATGAATCTATTGAAGAAATGTTGGAAGTGGATGAGATAGATGTTATCTGTATCTGTACCCCAAGTGGTATTCATGCGGAAGAAACCATTCAGGCAGCCAAAGCGAAAAAACATATTTTAGTAGAAAAGCCTATGGCTATTAAGCTTGAAGATGTGGATCGGATGATTCAAACTTGTCAAGAAAACGAGGTTAAACTAGGTACAATCTTCCCGAGGCGAATGTCACCACAGGCCAAATATGCGAAACAACTAATTCAAGAAGGAAAGTTAGGGAAATTAAGTCTATGTTCAGCATACGTAAAACTTTATAGAAATCAAGAGTATTACGATAGTGCGGGTTGGAGAGGTACATGGGAAATGGATGGCGGTGGAGCGATGATGAATCAAGGCATTCATACAGTTGATATGCTTCAATGGTTAGTTGGTCCTGTATCCTCCATATTTGGAAAGGCTAAAGCAATTTTGCGAGATATTGAGGTGGAAGATACTGTAGTCTCTACTCTTGAGTTTAAGAGTGGCGCTTTAGGAATTTTAGAAATTACTACAACGGCAGTGGAAGGTAAAGGGCAGAGATTCGAAATACATGGAGAAAAGGGAACATTAGAAATCGAAGAAGACACTATTACGAGGCTAGTTATAGAGGGTGAAAAAATTGAACTTCCTTCATTCGAACCCTTTAAAGTGATACCGGATGGTCACCGTATTCAAATACGTGATATGGCACTGGCGATTATCAAAAATCGTGAACCAATTATTACGGGGGTGGATGGGAAACACTCATTGCAGATGATCCTTGGTACGTATGAATCTTCTCGCAGTCAGAAAGAAATCTTTTTATAAAAAAATTATTTCGAAACAGAATGGGGGGGAGTAGGATGAGTTCTACTTTTCAACCAATAAAAGTGGATAAAGTGGACGGGATAAATTTACAAGTTTTTGATAATCGCTATGAGCTGGGCGTAGCAGCCGCTAAAGCTGTCACAGTAAAAATGAAGGAATTATTATCACAAAAAGAACGAATTCGTATGGTTTTTGCGGCAGCACCTTCTCAAAATGAATTTCTGAGAGGACTTACAGCAGAAGATGGACTGGATTGGAAACGAGTAACGGCTTTTCATATGGACGAATATATTGGTCTTTTAGAAGATGCCCCTCAACGATTTAGTACATTCTTAAAGAAGAATCTATTCATGCATGTCCTTCCTGGTGAAGTTCATCTTATCGATGGATCAAAAAATCCTAGTGATGAATGCCATAGGTATAGCAGGCTACTTCGCTCTGGTCCTATTGATATTATTTGTCTGGGGATAGGAGAAAACGGGCATATCGCTTTTAATGATCCGCATGTTGCAAATTTCCAAGACCCTGAAGTGATGAAAGTAGTCCATTTAGATGAAGCATGCCGCAAGCAACAGGTGAATGACGGATGCTTTAAGCAGCTTGATGATGTACCCACACATGCCTTAACTTTAACCATCCCAACGTTGCTGGATGCAGAGTCTTTATTTTGTATTGTACCTGGTGAAACGAAGCAATCCGCGGTAAAAAGTACTCTATTAGGGTCAATTTCAACTGAATGTCCAGCATCTATTTTACGAACATATCCGAATTGTCAGTTGTATGTCGACAGAGATGCTTATAGGAGGGTTACCGATGTTTATTAAGGGCATCCACTATCAAACGGGTGAGGCAATTGGTATTTCAATTGAAAACGAGAATATTTCTTCAATAGAAAAGTTAACAAAAAGAGATATTTCTTCCAAACTACCGATTATTGCTCCTGGGTTGGTCGATTTACAACTGAATGGATATAGGGGAGTTGATTTCAATTCCCCACTTTTTTCCAAAGAGGATGTTTATAACGTTACATCTGCTCTATGGAAAGAAGGGGTGGTCTCCTTTTATCCTACAATTATTACAAATGAAGATTCTAAAATTGAAGAAGCCATAGGGACTATTTTGGAAGCCTGTGAAGCGTATGACCTTGTTAATAAAAGTATTGAAGGGATTCATTTAGAGGGCCCATTTATTTCACCCGAAGATGGACCGCGGGGAGCCCATAAGAAGAAATATGTCCAGAAACCGGATTGGCCATTATTTCAAAAATGGCAGCATGCCGCTAAAGCGAAAATAAAAATACTAACATTGTCTCCGGAATGGCCGGGTTCCCTAGATTTTATTAAAAAATGTGCAGACAGCGGTGTAACGGTTGCCATAGGGCATACTGCTGCAACACCGGAGCAAATTAAGGCTGCTGTGTCTGCGGGGGCAAAGTTGTCCACCCATTTAGGAAATGGGGCTCACCTGATGATGCAGCGCCATCCTAACTATATTTGGGAACAGCTAGCCCAGGATAATCTTTGGGCCAGCTGCATTGCAGATGGGTTTCATCTTCCGCCATCAGTACTAAAAGTAATTTTTAAGGTGAAGAAAGAAATGGCCATTCTTGTCAGCGATGCCGTCTATTTAAGTGGATTACCACCTGGAACTTATAATACACACATTGGAGGAGAAGTAGTCCTTACATCACAAGGTAAACTTCATTTAGCAGATAATCCAAATCTGCTTGCGGGTTCTGTGAAAATGCTAAAAAGCGGAATTGAAAATCTCGTACAAGAAGGTATATGCAGCTTCCCTGATGCATGGAATGCAGCATCTATACTTCCGGCTCTATTAATGAACTTGCCTATTCAAAAAGGGCTAAGTATCTATTCAAAGGCCGACTTTGTGCTAATAGAGCGCCAAACAAATCATTGGAAAGTTATTCAAACAGTTAAACACGGTAAAATTGTTTATCTAGATGAAAGCTCAATAGAAAATTGACCAATTTCAAGGAATAACGTGTGATGTTTGACCCAATTATTGAATTCCTCGGGCCATCTTTTTTGCAGCATATTCATTTTAAAAATTGAAACTACTGCAGATGGGCTAATTATTCATGGGTAAAACCAAATAAAATGGAGAGCACGTAAACAGCCATGGTGATCACCGTATCGGGATGATGCACGCCAATGCAGGTTGTCTTACGGATGGAAAAATGGTTATTGAAAATAGTGAGGTAATTAAGGTTTCATATCCAACATTTTTTAAAACATTAAGGAAGTTTTATGAGATGAACTAGACCTGTCTTTTGACAGGATCTTCTTATTTGACTAAAGGTCTGAATGCTTGTAATAAATGAAAAAGGAGTTCGAACAAAAAATAATCTCTTGGTAGAATGAGAGTTTCCTGAAGTTCGCCATAGAATAGATAACACTTACATACAAGATACTTTAAAATGAATTATAACTAGTTTGTTAAATATAATCGGAGAAGGAACACCTATATTCGAAAATCGTTTAGTGTAATAAGTAGTTCCTAAATACAGGATATACTTTGACCAACAAAGAATGAGAAGGACTGATTTATTATCTGCAGGAAAACAGGGAGTAGAAAAGAACTTTCAATAAATAAAAAAACAATGAATTTTATGGAAGCGAGGATAAGCCTGATTTTTTTTTGCAGAAAATTATAATGAAGCTGTTAAATGGCTAATGTTAAACTCATAATGATGCCAACCGGTTTAAACGAAGCAAACCGTAACAATATCGAGGCAATTTATAAATAATATAATACTTGAATTAACAATCAAAAGAAGGGAATTTTCTAATTCCCTATGTTTAGCTCTAGTTCAATACTAGTTAGCTGTTCAAACTAAGCATTTTCCTTGTATATAGGTTATAAAAGGCATAAACTATGTAAGTCTTTGGAAAAAGGCTTGAGAAGTATAAAAAATAGCATGATATTTATTGAAAGGAAGATGTTCATAATGGCGCAATCATTAGAAGGAAAAGTCGCGTTTGTAACAGGTGCAGGAAAAGGGATTGGCCGTGCAGTTGCAGTGGCGCTTGCAAAAGAAGGAGTACATGTTGGCTTAATGGCACGTACGGAAGAAACACTTATTGAAGCTGCAAATGAAATAACAGGGTTAGGTGTTAAAGCAGCTTTTGCTTCTGTAGATGTTTCATCTCAAGATCAAGTTGAACAAGCCATTAAGAAGCTTACAGAGGAGCTTGGTACTGCAGATATCTTAATAAATAATGCGGGAATCGGCAGTTTTGCAAGTCTTTTAGAAATGGATCCTGCAGAGTGGAAAAGAATTATTGATGTTAACTTGATGGGAACATACTATGTAACACGTGCGGTACTGCCTCAGCTTATTGAGAAAAATAGTGGAGATATCATTAATATCTCTTCAACCAATGGATTAAATGGTGCTGCTACATCCAGTGCATATAGTGCCTCAAAATTTGGAGTAATTGGTTTAACGGAATCATTAGCGCAAGAAGTACGCCGAAATAATATTCGTGTTACTGCATTAACGCCAAGTACTGTTGTAACAGATCTTGCACATCAAAACAATTTAATTGACAAGAAAGAAGAAAAATTTATTCAACCGGAAGATATCGCGGAATTCATCGTATCACAATTAAAATTAAATTCGCGTGTCTATGTGAAAACAGCAAGCTTGTTAGGAACAAATCCGTTCTAATGGTATGAAAAAACGAGTGGGAAATTATATCCCGCTCGCTTTTTATTTCGTTAAGTCTGCAAATTTTCCATGAACAATACTAAGGAGGTCAGCTACTAGCAGTTCAATCTGCATCCCAATTTTACCGCCGCTCACGATGATATTTTGTAGAGACTCCGCATTAGAATCGATAAAGGTTGGATATAATTTTTTCATCCCAATAGGTGAACAGCCCCCTCGTATATATCCCGATACTTTCGTAATATCCTTTACAGGAATCATTTCTACTTTTTTGTCGCCAACCGCTTTTGCCGCTTTTTTTAAATCCAATTCTTCCTTAACCGGTATAACAAACACATAATATTGTTTACTGGATCCTTGAGTTATCAATGTTTTATATACATCATACGTATCACGTCCAATTTTTTCAGCAACAGAAACGCCATCTATTTTCCCATCATCCGGATTATAGGTGATGATAGAATATGCTATTTTTTCTTTATCTAAAATACGCATAGCATTTGTTTTCGTATTTTTCATAATCATGAATCCTCACTTTTTCTGTTATGATTCAATTCCATCATATCATATATTTTTCATTTTTCTTTTAAAGTGGAGGAATAGAAACATTTTTCAGAATAATATTTACAAAGATAGTGAGTTGATTTAGTATTACAGAAGGAAGAAAAAACTTCCAATACAAGAAAGGAGAGGGAATTATGAGGCTTAATACAAGAAAGTTATTAAAAAACAATAAGGATGACTCAACATAGTTAAGAATGAAATGAATTTGCAGGGGGATACAATTTATATGAATACAATTACAGAATCAATTAAAATTGTAAAATATCACGAAGATCTAGCTAAGTCCATTGCAGACATGTGGAATGAAAGTCGGGACAGCTGGGGCGGCGATGCAAGCGTAACTACAGAGGAACAGGTGAAAAAGCAGCAGGCTAATTCAGAGGATCTTGTTTTGTACCTTGCATTAGATAATGAAAAAGTGGTGGGCTATTGCGGGATCTCGGAATATAAAGAGGATTCCAATGCCTTATATATTCGATTATTAAATGTCCATCCGGATTATCATGGAAAGAAAATAGGGAAGCACCTCGTATTAAAAGCAGTAGAAAAAACAGTGGAGCTTGGCTTTCCGAGGATCGACTTATATACTTGGCCGGGAAATGTAAAGGCTGTTCCGTTATATAAAAAATGTGGGTTCTTTTGGGAAGACCGTGATGATACGACTCACTTAATGAATTTCATCCCGATGGTACTGCAAAATGAATTAATCAAGCCACACTTTGAACACTTAGATTGGTATAAAGATAATGTTCGGGCAATTGAAGTGAAGCCCGACGGAATAAAAGAAAATGGGTTTACGTATTTTGAATATGTTTGGGAGAATGAAACTCGTTTTTTGCGTGTTCAGATTGAAAAGAGTGGCAGAGGTATCAGACTTATTGAAACAAATGATGTGCTAATGGAAGCTTCTATAAATGAGCATAACCAAATTGAGGGAAGAGAGTCTGTTATAGAGCTTTTAGTTAGAAGTAAATCTGCTGAAAAACTAAGTGTAGCGATAGAAGGATATGAAAATGAGCGAATTCATGTCAACGGGAAACAGGTTACGAACATACCCCATGAAGATACATTTAAAATACCTGTTCACATAAAAGATGGAGAAGAGCCAAATGAATGGGTGACCCACCCGCGTGCAGAAGTAAAGGTAACCATTAATGGATTATCATCATTATTTGCAATCGGAATTTATCCGAAAAAAGCATTAAAAGTTAAAACGGTATATCACCCAAAAAAATATGATTTAAACAAAGAACAGTACTGTTTTCTTGAACTTGAAAATCATCTTAAGAAGACAGCCGAAGTCATAGTAGAATTACAGAACAATGATCAAGTTGAATGGAAAAATCATATTGTTAAAACGGAAATCTCTGAAAAAGGGATCATTAAAATTCCTTTTATTATTCAAAAATATGGTTTTCTCCAATCTGAATGTTCGATAAAAGTTCAATCAGCTAAAGAAACGTTTGAGTGGAAGGAACCCCTTGCCTTTCCAATCCCTGCATTCGGTATAAAAGCGGGTGGATATGACAAGGATTATATGTATTTGCAAAATGGTTTTTATAAAGTGCAAGTGAGGAAAAGAAATAATACGATTTCCTTAGGTAATGGACAAAATTGGAGTCAAAGAACATTTTTACTCCCACCGAAATTTGGGAAACCGTATATTGGAGAGCTGTCAAAAAAACAAGTATCCACATTTGAATGGGACCATAATACTACCGCTGCAAAGATGAAACTTTATTATGATGTTCAAAAGCCATATAGGATGAAGCTTTCTCTATGCTTCGAGTTGTTTGCTGAAGGCTTATTAAACTATTGGGTGGAGATTGAAAATCAATCGGAAAATTCGTTTGAAAATGTATTTGTTTTTCAGCCTATTCAACATCACTTGAATCAAACATATATGCCTATCAAGAATGAAATTGTTTATTTTAATGATGCAAGGATGACGCACTTTGGGGAATTGAACAGCAAAGATGTGTCAGGTAATTGGATTTTTTCTGATAACGAAAAAGAACCCCATGGAATTACATGGAGTGAGTCAGTCCAATTAGGTTTTGATGGCTGGTATTTCTACTTAGAGGAAGAATTAGGGATGGTTCGTCCAAATGAAACAGTGAAGGCAAAACCGGTAAACTTTTCTCTCGGTGCAATAAAAAATGTGGAGGATTTTCAGAACTTCGCGAACCAGAATACGGCTACTAAATCTATCGCAAAGGAAATCGAGCTAAAACCGGAAAGGTCTAACCCAGTAATAAAAAATAATCAACATACTTTGATCTTAGAACAAATTCAAAATCGTTATTTTAATGGTAAGTTAAAAATTTTAGAAAATGGTGTACAGGAAGTACCTGTGAAATATGAGGATAATCAGAATCAATCCATCGTCTATCAATCTAATACAACTGGTATTATTCCTATCCAATATGAATTGGAAAATGAATCAAAGAAAATAGAGGGATCCTTGCTGTTATTGCATCAGGGGCAATCAGGGATTAAAATGAACCAGGTTGAAGATGGCGAACATGTAAGCTGTGAAATTGAAAATGGAGATTTAAAATTTAAAGCAGCGGCAAGCTTCTTCCCGACACTCTATTCGATCTCTTATAAAGGTCAGGAATGGCTGGATTCGATGTATCCGGAACCAAAGCCAAAAGCTTGGTGGAATCCATGGGCAGGAGGAATGTGGTCCTATCTCAGTGGTATTAGTCTATTTTCGTTTCTTAAAGAAACCTCCAAGTCCCGTTTTGTGAAAAAGGTAGATAAGCTGCAAAATGAATGGCAAGGTATTGTCATTGAAACAACATTAGAAAAGCATGAAAAGTGGAAAGGGCTTCATATACGGCAATCTTTTCTGACACTGCCTGGTGTTCCAATAATTGCTCATTTTACGGAACTGGAGCATATGAACCAATATATAAACCAATATCTTGTTACGGAAATGTGGTGGAAGAAAAACGCATTAAACGAGACTATTGTCCAATTACAAAATAAATCGGGATCGAAGAAATTTAGAGCGGGTTTTGAGGAGCATGATTTTCAAATCAGTAATCCATACACTATTACTGGTAGTGATGAAACCCAAAAATTACAGGTTTTTTCAACTAGCACCGACTTAGAGTCTGATTGTGTCTTAAGTGAAGAATTTGCCCAAGCAGCAACAGCCACTTACTTAAATATCGAGCCAGGAACTAAATTTGCAAGCAAGCCCGTATTTCTGTTATTCCCAGAAAAGTCATATAACAAAGAGATGCTAGAAAGTCTGAAGTGGATTCAGTTTTAATGGGAGGAAGGGAAGGTTACCTTATCCCAGTCGAGTTTACTTTCCAAAATATTGTATGGGATAGTTATTTCATTGAAATAGCTAGCATTTTTAATAAGACCGAGCGGTAAGAGCTCGGTCTTTAAATCTGTGGTTTTATAAGAGTAAATCTATATTCCTTTCAAAGTTGGAAAGCAACACACAACCATCTATCCTACTATAACTTTTTTACCTTCTTTGGCAGATAAGCGTACTGCATCCAAAACTTTTTGAGTCATTTGGCCGTTTTCAAATTCGGAAAGATAGGGATGTTTCTTTCCGCTATTAAATGTTTCATACAGTGCATCGAGCATACGATTAAATCCGTTGTAATAACGAGCTGCGACCGCAGGCATCTCTGCTGGAGCAGAAATATCCGGTGTAAGTACCACTTCCTCAAGAGGGGCATCTCCTGAAGAGAAGAAAACTTTATTATCATCTAGCATAATTAATGTACCTTTTGTACCGTATACTTCTAGCCTCATGCTATTAGTAATTTGACGTGCAGCTGATAAAAATTCTAAAGTTACAGTCGCACCGTTTTCTAATGAACCAATGATTTGGAAGGCATCGTCGGCAGTCCGATGTTCCACATTACCTTGATCGTCTTTAAATTCGGGAACATGCGTTGTAAGATTGGCGAAAACTTCATGAAAACTTGAGTCCGTCCACCAGTGAAGGGAATCCACCATATGGGATCCAATAGCGCCAAGCATGCCGCCGCCAGTTTCTGCTTGACCTAACCAGCCCCGAGAATTTGACACTAAGGATTGAAAGCTAGGAAAGGTACATTCATATCGAACATGCATAATTTCTCCTAAGTCACCGCTATTTAAGATTTGCTTTACTTTGGTCCGGGCAGGAAGAAAACGGAATTCATGATTAATAAGCCCCAATTTCCCTGCATCATTACGTGCAGCAATCATTTCCTCTGTTTCCGCAATATTTAACGCCATTGGTTTTTCACATAGAACATGAATATCTTTGTTAAAGGCTGCGAGTGTCATTTCCTTATGTAAATGGACAGCGGAAGCTACAACAACAAAATCAAGCTCCTCTTGTTCCAGCATTTGCTTCCAGTCCGTATATACATTTTCAATTCCGCTTAATTGCTTAGTGTTTTCAATGTTTCCTCTGGATACACTTGCGATGGCCACAACTTCAAAACCATCATGAAACTTCATCATTGGTGCATGTACCTTAGCTCCAAATCCTGTTCCAATAATCCCAGCCCTATATTTGGCCACAAGAAATCAACTCCTTTTTTCTTATTATAGTAAAGGATTTGTGGCATATTGCGAATATTATGCCTCTTTCTAGAAATCAACTAAAAAATAGTTTAATAGTAGGGAAAATTAAGATATTATAAAAAGTAACTAGGAAAGGTGGGATGCATGATGAGAAAAACAATGGTAATTCATCAATTGCAAAATGGAGAAAAGAGGAACAGCTAGATTGAGTCTTATAAAGGAGTGCTCAAGTAGCTTGTTCAAAATGAGGAGGAGCATTCTTGCTAAATAAACATGGATTTGACTTATGGGCAGACAATTATGATCAAACAGTTCAATTAAGTGAGGAAAGCAATTTGTATCCGTTCGCAGGGTACAAAAAGATATTAAATACAATTTTCAATGAAGTAATGCAAAATCCGAATTCTCAAGTATTGGATATTGGATTTGGAACAGGGATATTAACCCAAAAATTATATGAACACGGTCAACAAATTTACGGGATTGATTTCTCTGCAAAAATGATTGAAATTGCACAAGCGAAAATGCCATTGGCAAACTTAATAGAATTTGACTTTATAGAAGGACTTCCAGAAAAGTTAAATGGGAAAAAATTTGATTCTATTATTAGTACGTATGCGTTACATCATTTAACAGATGAGAGAAAAATGGAGTTCATTTCTGATTTATTGAATTTGCTAAATGAAAACGGAAAAATCTTTATCGGGGATATAGCGTTCAAAACAAGAGTGGATATGGAAAACTGCAGGGAGGATAGTATCGACTATTGGGATCCTGATGAATTTTATTTTGTAGCTGATGAAATGGTTGAATCTTTGCAAGCGCTGTGTCGATGTGAATTTCACCCAATGTCACATTGTGGCGGTGTGTTTGTTATTTCAAATTAATAGTATTGGGTAAAAGGAGAATGTTGATTTCTCCTTTTTTTATTTGGGCTGTGTTTTTGCTTTTGGCTGAATAATTGCCAAAAGTGCCTGAATTATTCCTGGCGGTGGATGAATTATTATTTACGATTCAGTAATTTAGGAATTATTGCCTGTATGAAAAATTAGATTAATTACAGTTTATAGGATTATATTGTATTAAGTGTCACTTTCAGTATAATTAACAACATGTCTTGTATATGATTAGGAATACGGCCTAATTGTTTCTACCAAGCTGCCGTAAATGGCTTGACTACAGGAGTTTTGTTATATTTAAAAATAATATCATAATCATAACATAAAACTTCTGAATCATAATGGCAGCTTCCGTAATATGCGGGGGCTTTTTTTATATTCTTTCTTCTATTCTATGGAATAGGGAAAATCTTTTGATGTTGTAATTATTCTTTATATTCATTCAAAAAAAACGATTTACTTGTAAATCAACAAAATCGGTCCATTAAAGTTTTGCTCATATTATATACTTTTGCGGCTATTCTAATTGGTACAAGATGTATTGTTCTTATAGAAAGAGAGGATTTTTTTGTGAAAGCTTTTTTTCATTTTGATCAGCGCCATACTTCTTATAGGCAAGAAACAGTAGCAGGAATAACTACATTCTTATCAATGGCATATATTTTAGTAGTCAATCCGTTAATATTAAGTCAAGCGGGAATGGATAAAGGTGCGGTTTTCACTGCAACCGCGTTATCTGCCATTATTGGATCCCTTTTAATTGGATTGTTAGCAAATTTCCCGATAGGAATTGCTCCTAGTATGGGTTTAAATTCCTTTTTCACCTTTTCTGTTTGTATCGGGATGGGAATTCCATGGCAAACAACGTTAACTGGGGTTTTTATCGCAGGTATTCTTTTTATTTTGTTAAGCTTATTTAAAATTCGCGAAATCATCATTAACATTATTCCAGAGGATTTGAAATATGCCATTTCTGGTGGTATTGGCTTTTTTGTTGCTTTTATCGGGCTAAAAAATGCGGGTCTTGTTATTTCGAATCATGATACCATTATTTCTTTAGGAAATTTAGCAAAGCCAACAACTATTTTGGCCATTATCGGATTTATCACCACCATCATCATGATGATGAGACGTATTCGAGGGGCAATTTTTTATGGAATGGTCATTACAACGATTATCGGGATCATATGGGGAGTAATTGATAAACCTACTCATATTGTTGGTGAAATACCAAGTCTATCTCCGACTTTTGGAGCAGTATTTTCTCATTTACATGAAATCTTAAGTCCAAAAGTTTTGGCAGTCATCTTTACTTTTTTGTTTGTTGCCTTTTTTGATACAGCAGGGGCCTTAATTGCTATTGCAAGTCAGGCAGGTTTAATAAAGGATAATAAAATACCGAATATTGGTAGAGCTTTATTAGCTGATTCAGCATCTATTGTTGTTGGTTCTGTTCTCGGAACTTCTACGACAGCATCAATGGTGGAATCGAGCGCGGGTATTGCAGCAGGGGGCCGAACAGGATTTACTTCTGTCATTATTTCTGTGTGCTTTTTCATCGCATTATTTTTTTCACCTTTACTATCCATTGTAACATCTGAGGTTACAGCTCCAGCCTTGATTATAGTCGGGGCATTAATGGCAGCGCAAGTAAAACAAATAAATTGGAATCGCATTGAAATTGCAATTCCTGCATTTATAACGATAATTATGATGCCACTTACTTCAAGTGTAGCAACTGGAATTGCACTAGGGTTTATCCTTTATCCAATAACCATGATCGCGCTTGGAAAATGGAAAGAAGTTCATCCTTTAATCTATGTATTATGTCTTGCCTTTTTGGGATATTTTATTTTTATTGTGTAAGGGGATCTTTATACGGTTTCAAAAGACCTACTCATTGAAAAAATGGTCTTTATAAAGATTCAAAAGACCAACCCGAGGGAAAAATCAGGTTCAACTGGTCTTTATAAGGATTCAAAAGACCAACCCAGGGGGAAAATTCAGGTACAAATTGTAGTCGCAGTCCTCTGAATAACATAAACAAAGGGTGTCCTAATCTTACTAGGACACCCTTTACTTTTGAAATCACAAGTTTATTGACCTTGTTGATTTCTTAATGCTTGTTCAGCGTAAGCAATAAGACGTTTGGTCATTTCGCCGCCGACTGAACCGTTAGCTCGAGCGGTCGTATCTGCACCAAGTTGAACTCCAAACTCATTGGCGATTTCTTCCTTCATCTGATCCAGAACATTTTCTGCACCAGGAACCAAAAGTTTGTTTCTAGCCATGATACATCACTCCCGACGAAGTTTTGAGCAAATAAATGCTCCTACTTACTATTGCCAAATACACGGTGTTCATACTAAAATCTACATGCATAAACTATTTTGAATAAAAATCCTCCGTGTAAAATGGCTGTTCTTCTTGGTTAAATGCAACTCCAACCCCTAAATATTGATAATTCTTCTGAAGAATATTTTCTCGGTGGCCAAGTGAATTCATTAGACCTTCATGGGCAAATATACTGCTAAGCTGTCCGTAAGCAATATTTTCGCCAGCTAAAAGAAACGTGATATGATCCTGTTGCATTCGGTCGAACGGTGAGCGTCCTTTTAGGTCATTATGATCGAAATAGTTATGTTCGGCCATATCTGAACTATGATCCCGTGCAGTTACTTGAACATGCTGATCCCACGATAAAATAGGTAGATGATGTACCACGCGAGAAGCGTTTGTTAAATCAAATAATTGATATTCAAAGCCTGTTTTTAATGCTGTGCTTGCTTTAGTATAGAACCCTCTTTTCTCTTGTTCTACTTTTTTGTTAATCAATTGTATGGCAGTTACTCTGTTTTGCTGATATTTATCATAAAAAATCGTTACATAGGCACCATCGACCAAAAACACATCATAATCGCTTTTTTTATCAAATTGATAAATGGTAAATCCCTTTTGAATGCCGGTAAGTGGGGTACCGAGCTTTTCCCGAACTATTTGTTTGGTGACGCCAATTTTAATTCCGTTTGTAGAAGAAATCAAATTTTGATTCGTGTATAAGCCAATTACCTTATTATTTTTATTGTACATAGCCATAAAAAACTGTTGATAATGCTGATGATAAGTATTCCAATTTTCACCATACTCATTAAGGGTGGTTCGTTTTGGAGTTCCCGCGCGATGTTCAACATCTTTTTTGGTATCACCAAGTTCTATATTATCGACAGAAAAGATATGCTTAGTTGGAGTTTCTAATGAAACTTTGTCCTGGTTTGTTTCGGCTTTAGATTGATTACTATTATCCGAACCAAGCTGATCCAATAATTGTTTCACCTTATCGGAACCAGCTATAACGGTTGCATTTTGTTTTAAATTATTTATTTTAGACTGCAGGGAATGAATACTTTCCTGATAATCTTTTTTATGTAAAAAGTCTTTAATAGTTGGCCAGGAAAAAACAACTAAAGAAGCGCAAATAACAAGCATAAGAAAACGACCCATATTTTTTCCTTCCTCCATTTCTACTAAAATTATAGCCAATCTAGTGAATGTATAATCATAGTGGACTTCTCATTTCCTTTTCCTGTATTTCAAAAAGCAATTGATAAAGGATTTTTTGTAATTATGATAGAATATGTAAGGTGAACTACATAAAGTATACGGTTTATACTTCAAGTTGGAACCATTTTTTTATGGGAAATTTATATAATGTTGCCTGAGGAGGAAAAAAGTATGAAAGTAGCAAAAAATGTGGAAATGATTGAGTTAAATATCCAGGGTTTTCAAATCAATCCTACTTTGATTTGGGATGAAGAAAAGGCAATATTAGTGGATACGGGCATGCCTGGACAGGTCAAAGCACTTCAGGCAGCGTTTGAAAATGCCGGAGTTCCGTTTGAAAAATTAAAAGCAGTAATTTTAACACACCAAGATATAGATCATATTGGAAGTTTACCAGAGATTCTACAAGAATGTGACTGGAAAATTGATGTATTTGCTCATAAAGAGGATAAGCCTTATATTGAAGGCGAAAAACATATGATAAAAGCGGATCCAAATAGACTTAGTAAGGAAGCTTGGGAGTCTCTTCCAGAGCCAATGAAAGCTTTATATTTGAATCCTCCGAAAGCAAACGTTGATTATGTTCTAGAAGATGGTCAAGTGCTTCCGGAATTCGGAGGGATTGAAGTAATTTTCACACCTGGCCACACACCTGGCCATATAAGCCTATATTTACAAGAAAGTAAAACACTTATTACAGGAGATGCAATGGTGATAGGAAACGGCACATTGCAAGGACCAGTTCCTCGGAATACTCCTGATATGGAAACTGCATTGAAATCTTTGGAGAAATTCATTGATTATGATATTGAATCCGTAATATGTTATCACGGTGGTTTTTCTAATCAAAATGTAAACGATCAAATTGCTGAAATCGTGAAAAGTAATTAAGTTGAGGGTGATGGCTTTTACGAGCCATCATTTTTTTCTATAAAAGGGGAGGATGGAATATGTCTATAGAAAAATTTTTGCATGAAGTATGTTCCATATTTCAGCATCGATTAGGGACGAATCTAGTAGGAATTTACCTGCATGGGTCGTTAGCAATGGGGTGTTTTCAACCAACAAAAAGTGATGTGGATGTTTTAATCGTTGTGAAAGAAACACTAACTATCAACCAAAAGCAAAAGATCATAAGGGATATTTTGGAATTAAATCAATATAAGCTGGAAATGAGTATTTTACTAGAAAAAGAGGTGCGAGCATTTCAATATCCAACTCCGTTTGAACTCCATTATTCACAGATGCACCGGGAGAGATATATGCAGGACGTAAATTACCTTTGTGGAGATTCAGTGGACCCAGATTTAGCTGCTCATTTTGTTATAACGTATGAAAGGGGTAAATGTTTATATGGTGCACCAATTCATGAGGTATTTCAACCAATTGACCGAAAATACTATCTTCAGTCCATTCTTTTTGATATCGAAAATGCAGTGGAGGAAATCGTTCATAACCCAGTGTATTATACATTGAACCTTTGTAGAGTTTTATTCTATTTGAGAGAAGGAAATGTCTCATCGAAAAAAGAAGGTGGAAAATGGGGATTAAGGAATGTTCCTGATTCCTATAAAGAACTAGTAAGTGCAAGTCTATCACAATATACTAATCCCGGTATTCAAATTGACTGGAATCAGAAACAATTAATCGAGTTTGCGAAATATATGACGGAAGCAATACGTTCAATCGGGAGCAAACATTATGGATAAAGATAATTTTCAAGAATACGAAGATCCTATTATATACGATAAGGAAAATGATCATTATACAGATGAAATACCTCTCTTATTAAAATGGGCTTCTAAATCAGTTGGGCCAATTATTGATCTAGCATACGGGACAGGACGGGCTACCATTCCGCTTGCAGAAAAAGGGTATAAGATGATAGGTGTTGATATACATAAAGGAATGTTAGCTACGGCGAGAAGAAAAACTGAAAAACTCCATTTACCAATTAATTGGGTGGAAACAAGATTGTACTAGTCTTGATTTGAACGTGAAGAGTGAGTTTATTTATATGGTCGGTAATTCCTTTCAACATTTTCTAACGAACGAGGATCAAGATAGATTGCTCACTTCGGTGAACAAACATTTAATACAAAACGGAATCTTTATCTTTGGGATAAGGTTTCCGAGTAACGAGGAATTATTGCAACCAAGCACGGAAGAGTTTTGGAAGTCATATCAAGACAATCAGAAAAAAGTAGATGTATACACGATAAGTAACTATGATCCCCTAAATCAAATTCAACATTATATTACGATAAGAAAATATATCAGTGATACTGGGGAAGTAATGGACATAAAAAGAACCAATATCAAATTACGGTATGTCTTTCCTAAAGAAATGGAAAGATTGCTCAAGGAAAATGGTTTCGAGATAATCGATGTATATAAAAATTGGAACGAAGAACCGATAACAAATGATAGTTACCAGATGGTGTATGTTTGTAGAAAAAAATAGAATTTATTGTATCTAAATAATCGAACAGAACAAAAGTTTCTATTTTGTAAAATGGAGGAAATTCCCACGATTTTGTAGAATTGGTTACTGAGATCTAAAAAGGGAGAGAAAACGATGCATACATATCATCAAAAACCTAAACTTTTAATCGTGGGAACCTTTCATATGGGACAAACAACTGACTTGTTTCAAACGGAAGTAGATAATCTTCTATCCATAAAACGACAACAAGAGATAAGAGAAGTGGTGGATCGTTTGAAAAAGTTCCATCCAACCAAGCTTGCAGTTGAAGTGGAAAAAAAGCATCAAGATTCATTGAATGAAGAGTATAGACAATATTCAGATGGCAATCTAGAATTGAAGGTTAACGAAGTTTATCAGCTCGGTTTCCGAATTGCTTCTGAATTAGAACATAAAGAAATTTACTGTATTGACTGGATGGAACAAGGCGCAGGGAAAAAAGGTTTTGGGGATGTTTATGAGTGGGCGAAGAAGAATCAGCCCGAACTATTTCAATCCATTTTTGGGTGGCTCCATGAGATAAGTAATTCTGCCAACCCTAATGATAAAACAATTTTAGATATGTACCGTCAATATAATGAAAAAGAAGAAATCAAACAGCATCATATTTTGAATATTAATATTGCCAGAATTAAGGAAGAAGAAGATTACGTGGGGATGGACTGGTTAATTTGGTGGTATCAACGAAATCTAATCATGTTTTCTAATCTTGCAGATCTGGCTACAAGTCCCAATGAACGCATCCTGCTTATTGTAGGAGCAGCACATGTCGAAATTTTATCCAACTTTATAAAAGAATGCGGCTTGTTTGAGCTTGAAGAAGTGGATAAATACCTTTATGGATGAATAAAAAAAGGACTAAATTGTCCTTTTTTCTATTTTAATGAGTGGATTTTTTTATAACAATCACATGTAACAACATGATCATTCACCAAACCGGCTGCCTGCATAAACGAATAGCAAATCGTGGAACCGACAAATTTGAAACCGCGTTTTTTTAAATCCTTGCTCATTTTATCGCTGATTTCTGTTGTTGCAGGTACTTCACTTAAATCATTGAAGTGGTTTTGAATCGGTTTGCCGCCAACAAAAGACCACACATAATCTCGAAATGAGCCGAATTCATCGACTACTTTTAAAAATGCCTTCGCATTGGTAATCACTGCATTAATTTTTAGCTTATTTCTGACAATCCCTTCGTTATGTAAAAGCTCGTCTATTTTCTTCTCATCGTAAGTAATGATTTTTTTTGCTTCAAAATTGTCAAATGCTTTCCGGTAATTGTCTCTTTTCTTTAAAATCGTATACCAGCTTAGACCAGCCTGTGCTCCTTCCAGGTTTAAAAATTCGAACAGCAAGCGGTCATCATATACTGGAACACCCCATTCATGATCATGATAATCAAGATAAATAGGATCTTGATTTACCCATCCACATCGATTCATATCCAAAACTCCCCCATCCATTAAATATTATTCCAGGCCAATTATCTTTCTGAACATCTGCCTGAATTTCTCACGATCTTCATTTGTAAATGCTTTAGGACCTTTTGTACGTTTCCCGCTTTTTCTTTCCATGGCACTTAAGTATCGGGATTGCAATAATTGATCGATATTTTCGTTGGTATAAAGAAATCCTTTATGATGTATGATGGTACATCCTTTCGCCAATCCAAGAGAAGCAAGTCCATAATCTTGAGTGATAATGAGATCTCCCTTATGAGCAAGCTTCATAATACGATAGTCCGCAGCATCAGCACCGGTATCTACATAAATAGTTTCGACACCTTCAGGATAAACCTCCGATGAATAATGAGGAAAACTTGTAACAAGTATAACGGGAATATCTGCCCCAGTTGCCTCAGAAATAACGATATTTTTTACTGGACAAGCATCTGCATCGACATATATTTTCATGCTTTATTCTCCTTAAAAAAAATAAAACCATCAAATACAATATATTTTACTATAACCTATTTTTCTATTCATATCATTCCTAAATATGATTTAAGTAGGGGGATACATGTTATCTAAGAAATGTGTTTGGATTGTTCAACCACCATCCTATAGATTGTTTTTATCACATTAAGAGTATCAGAAGAATCTTTATGACATTCAGCAGCATTTTCATCCATATAATGTTATGGGTCTGTTAGTTGATTGGATATTTTATTAGGAGGATGCCAATTTAATGGAAAATGTGAAATCAAAAGTGGTGAGGGTATTTATTGCAAGCCCTTTTTTTAATCAAGAGCAAATTGATAGGGTGCAGAGATTAGAAAATGCGTTAATGAGGAATCCTTATGTAATAGATATTTTTTCAGCCAGATTTCATCAATTTGAACAGCTAAAATTTGGCTCAAAGGAATGGAGAAGAGCTACCTTTCATAACGATCTTAAATTTCTGCGGAGAGCGGATGTTGTAGTGGCTATCCATGATTTTGAAGGATCGAATGTTGATAGCGGTACTGCTTTCGAAATCGGGTATGCCTATGCGTTTCAAAAACCTATTATTCTCATTAATGAAAAAGGTTCACCTATTAATTTGATGTTGTCAGATAGCTTGCATGCTTATTTGAACAGAGTAGAGGACGTTGCGTTGTATAATTTCTTACAAATGCCCTATATTCCATATGAGGGGCAAGTGATTTAATTATCTATAATTGCTAGACGTTACGGAGAGCTGTCTTATGGCGGCTTTTTTTACGTTTTATAGAATAAATAATGCTATCGTAAGTAATGATTTGTAACTGTGCTTAAAAAAGGACGATTCGAATATGGTAGATTGTTAAAAATAGTAAAAGATTTTTCATTCTATCAATTTCTTAAAATTGTCGATTCTTATGGTAAAATGGAAGAAAAATAGAATGAAATGACATTGGTTGTTAGCAAGGAGGGATAGCTTTGGAATTTACATTTATTCACGCAGCCGATATCCATTTAGACAGTCCATTAAGAGGCTTGGAAAAGTATGAAGGGGCTCCTGTCGAGAAAATACGGAATGCGACGCGAGAGGCATTTCAACATTTAGTAGATGTAGCAATTGAAAGAAACGTTGCATTCCTTGTCATTGCAGGTGATTTATATGATGGGGATTGGAAGGATTATAACACCGGTTTATTTTTTATCAGCCAAATGAGCCGATTGCAAAAGGAAAATATTAAAGTGTTCCTCATTCGCGGAAATCATGATGCGGCAAACTTGATCACAAAAGAATTAAAGCTGCCGGAAAATGTCATCGAATTCTCGGTTGATAAACCTGAGACTTTTATAATGGAAGAGCTGCAAGTTGCTTTACATGGACAAGGATTTGCCTCACGAGCTGTAACGGAAAATATCGCAAAAGCCTATCCATCTAAAATGGAAGGGTATGTAAACATTGGTCTATTACATACGAGCGCGACAGGTCGTGAAGGTCATGAAAGCTATGCACCATGTTCTTTAGATGATTTAAAGGAAAAAGGCTACGATTACTGGGCATTAGGGCATATCCACTTAAGAGAAGTACTCCATGAAAAAAATCCCGTTATCATCTTTCCCGGAAATATTCAAGGACGACACATCAAGGAGACCGGACAAAAAGGATGTACGATTGTAACTGTAAAGGATGGTCAAATTCATCACTATGAGCATCAAGACTTAGATGTGCTTCGATGGGAAGTTTGTTCAGTAGATGCTTCCTCTTGCGAAACAGTGCAAGATATCGTGATAACGGCACGAGAAAAACTAGAGGAACTCTATCAAGATTCGGAAGGCAGATTCTTAGCCATTCGCATCCGAATTACCGGATCTACGGATGCACACCAGGCTTTATTAGTAGATAGAGAGCATGTCATCAATAACTTGCGTTCACTGGCCCTAGAAGTAGGATATGGGGATATTTGGATCGAAAAGGTAAAAATCGAAACAACCCGAAAAATGGATATTGAGGAATTAAGAGAAAAAAGCAGCCCAATTGCAAGTATACTAGACTACATTGAAGGGCTTAGTCAGAACGAAGAAATATTCGAGCTGTTGCTTCAGGAATTTAAAGATTTGCAATCTGCACTGCCTAATGAGCTCAAAAGCGGGGAAGATGCTTTTGATTTCTCTAATCCGACAATTCTTACCAATAGGCTAAAAGAAGTAGAGGAGTTAATTTTGCACTACTTAACGACAAAGTCTGGGGTGGAAACGGCATGAAAATAAATTATTTAAATTTACAGGCATTTGGTCATTTCACGGATTACCATGTATTTTTTGATGAAAATAAAAATTTTCATTTATTATATGGCCCGAATGAAGCCGGGAAAAGCACGATCCTGCGTTCCATCTCAAACTATTTATATGGTTTTCCGAGACAAACGACAGATGCTTTTCTCCACAGCAATTCGAAGCTAAGAATTGAAGGAGAACTGCAAAAAGAAAATGGCGAGAAACTGCAATTTACCCGCAGAAAAGGAACGAAAAATACGGTATTGGATGTAAATAACAATCCACTTGATGAGAAAATCGTTGCATCCTTTTTAAATGGAATATCAGAGCAGCAATTTACAAATATGTTCGCATTAGATCATGTCCGACTAAGAGAAGGCGGGGAAAGCCTGTTACAGAGTGATGGAAATGTATCGCAAAGCTTATTTTCAGCCGCGTCGGGAATCAATGCACTTCGAAACGTTTTGGAGGAATTAGAATCCAGGACAGGCAATCTTTATGGAAAAAATAAATCTAAAACTGCCATAAACAGTGCTTTAAAAGAAGAAAAAGACTTAACAAAAAAAATTACCGAAAATCAATTGAAAATACAAGACTGGAAAGATCTTGAACGAAAGTTTTTAGAAGGTAAAAAAGAAATTGAAAAGCTAAAAGAAGATATAAAACAATTAACAAAAGAGGAAAATAAATACAAACGTTTGAAGCAAACCTTGCCGAAAATCGCACTTCGCAAGGAACTGCTTGAAAAATATAAGGAGTTAGCTACTGTACCTGACTTACCGGAAGGAATGGAAGAACTTCGCAAGGAAAATTCGCAAAAATTAGAAGCAGCAAAAGCCGCTAAGAAAAATGCAGAAGAAGAACTGCAAAAAACTGTACGGTTATTGCAAAATATTATTATTCCAGATGGAATTCTTGAACAAAAGACGTTGATTGAATCTTTATATCGGGATAGCTCCAGTTACCAAAAAGATGTAAAGCAGCTTCCTGTTCTGAAAGGAAAATACCGACAATTAGAACAAACCATCTTTGCAAAGTTAAAGGAACTGGGACGTGAAACCGTTAATATTGACATTGTTGAACAATACAGGGTCAATGCTGAACTGAAAAAAACGATACGCGAATTGGCAGAACAAAAGCCAGTCCTAGAAGCGGGCGAAAAAAACGCAAGGGAAGAATATGAATCTCTTGAAAAGGAAAGAAAGAATAGTCAATTCGAATTTCAACAATTGAATGAAGTTGTGAATCTCGGAGATTTAGAATCTGTTATCGATAAGGCGAAAGCAGAAGGTAATCTAGATAGAATATTAAATGAAAAACAAACTGAATTGCATCAAATCGAACATCAAATTTCCGAACTCATTCGTAATCTACCACTTTTTGATGGAACAACGGATGAATTACTGCGATTAAAAGTGCCAAATTTGAAAGAAACCGTGAAGAAGTTTCAAAAGCAATATGAGGAAATTTACCATGACATTCAGCAATTGAATCAAAAAATAGGGGATGAAAATGCTTCTATTGAAAAATATGAAAAGAGAATTCGCGAACTGGAGTCCCTTACAGATATTCCAACTATATCAGAGCTTGATGGAGCAAGAAGCCATCGAGATACAGGCTGGCTTGTGATACGCCAAAAGCTGAATACAGGTGATGTTGACCAAACGGTACTTGCTCAATTTTCAAATGGCCTTCCAATTGATATGGCATTTGAGAAGAGCATCCAAAAAACAGATGAGATTGCGGACAAGCTGCGCACCGAAGCAGAAAAAGTTGGGGAAAAAAACAAGCTGCTTGCTGATATTGAAGCAGGTAAAAATAAAGTTCAAACTCTTACATCTGAATTAGAATGTGCAAACGGAAAAATGGACGTTTGGAAAAAACAGTGGAAAGAACATTGGCAATCCGCGAAGATAGAACCGCTAACTCCGGATGAAATGTTGGAATGGCTGGATAAATATAATACGATTCTGGAATTAAATCATAAAAAACAAATTACGTTAGCACAATTAAAGGATATAAAGGATAAACAGACTAATCTTTTCATACTATTAAAAAATACACTTGCCGTACTTGGAACTAGTACTGAATTTTCTACCCTTGAGGATGTAGTGCACTTTGCTGAACAAACAAGAAAACGATTAACAGATGAGAAAAATAAGCGGGATCATTTGCAAGAAACGTTGAAAAATGTAACCGGAAAGCTTGACCTTGCCAGTGACAAAAGGAACCGTGCAGCAGAAAACTTAAAAAACTGGCAAGTAAACTGGGAGAAAGCGATTGAAAAATTGGGTATCGCTAAAGAAACCTCGCCAAATGTTGTAAAAGAACTGTTAGAGACATTTGAAGCTTGTGTTCAGCACTATGATGAACTGAAACAGACTGAAAAAGACATCATTGCTATAGAAGAACGGATTTCAACATTTGAAACCAGTGTAAAAAGCATGGAACAAAATGTTTTGACCAATCTAGTTCCACATGCGATGGATCTTGCTGTTTCAGATTTATTTAAAGTGTTGCAACAAGCTCAAAAGGATCAAGTGGACATTGCAAATCTAAATAAACAGATTGCCCAAGCAAATGAGAAGATAAAAGCGGCAGAACTCCAAATGACGGAGGCAAACAGTGCCCTAGAAAAATTGCTAAAACAGGCAGGCTGTGATTCAATCGAAGAATTGGAAAAAATCGAGTCAGCTTTTAAACAAAAGTGTGATATTCAAGGGAGAATTCAATTAATTGAGGAGCAAATAATTGAATTAGGCAATGGCCGGATGCTAGAGGAGCTTTTGGAAGAGGCGGATCTTGCCAATAAAGATACATTAGATATGGAATTAGAGGACATTCAGAAACAATTATATGCATTAGATCAAACCCGTTCGGAAATAGAACAAGCTCATGGGGTTGTGAAAAATGAGTACTTGGAAAAAATCGAAGGAGCGAGCTTCGAGTCAGTAAAGGCAGCAGAGGAAAAGCAAAGCAAGTTAGCTGCTATAGCAAATTACACAGAAGAGTACGTTACTTACAAATTGGCCTCTATTTTATTGCAAAAAGGGATTGAATTTTACCGAGAAAGCAATCAAAGTCCTATATTAAATCGGGCAAGTGAGATTTTCCGTCGATTAACATTAGGTTCCTTTGACGGAATAACCGTAGAGTACGACAAAAAAGACCAACCGGTAATAATGGGAGTTCGTAATCAAGACGAAATGGTAGAGGTTTCCGGCATGAGTGACGGGACAACAGATCAACTTTATCTATCATTAAGAGTTGCAAGTATGGAACATTATCTTCGAGAAAATGAACCAATCCCATTTATTGTAGATGACATCCTGGTTCATTTTGATGATGATCGGTCGAAGGAAACATTAAAAGTTTTATTAGAGCTATCAACACAAACACAGATTATCTTCTTCACTCATCATTACCGCAACATCGAGCTAATGAAGGCAATTACAGCCGACAATGCTTATCAATTAACAGAATTAAACACCGTAACAGTATAAAGGACAGCTAATCTGTCCTTTTCGTTTAATTAGATTCAATAAAGCTTACGTAATATTCGCATAATTTGTCTAATTAAAAACATGAATCATCAAGAATATCTATAAACATGTGGTGATGAAAATAATAAAATGAGCATTAATAATCATTGTGAACAAATAATTTTTGAATGCACATTTGCTGAAAGGGAATTATGGAAAGATAAGTACAATAATATATTAACATTTGGAGGGAACCGATGTTAAACAAATTTCCGGATGATAGCTTAGCACTTCATACAGACTTATATCAGGTGAACATGGTGGAAACCTATTGGGATGATCATATTCATAATCGTAAAGCGGTGTTTGAGCTTTATTTTCGAAAGATTCCATTTGGAAACGGGTACGCTGTATTTGCAGGCTTGGAAAAAATCATTGAGTACTTGAATCAATTTCATTTTAGTGAAAGTGATATTGCTTATTTGCGGGATGAACTAGGTTATGAAGAGGACTTTTTAGATTATCTGAAAACATTGAAGTTCACCGGTAAGTTGAGAGCTATGAAAGAAGGCGAGTTAGTATTCGGAAATGAACCGATTCTGCGTGTAGAAGCTCCACTTGCCGAAGCACAATTAATCGAAACGGCACTGCTTAACATTGTTAATTATCAAACGCTAATCGCGACAAAGGCGTCGAGAATAAAACAAGTTATCGGTGACGATACTGCCATCGAATTTGGAACAAGGCGTGCACAAGAAATGGACGCAGCAATTTGGGGAGCGAGAGCAGCTTTTGTTGGAGGATTTGAGGCAACAAGCAATGTAAGAGCAGGAAAACTATTTGGGATTCCTGTATCGGGTACTCATGCTCATGCCATGGTTCAAGCATATCGGGATGAGTATACAGCGTTTCATAAATATGCAGCACGACATAAGGACTGTACCTTTTTAGTTGATACATATGAAACGTTAAAATCCGGTGTACCAACTGCCATAAAAGTAGCGAAAGAACTTGGAGATAAAATTAATTTTAAAGCGATTCGCCTTGATAGCGGAGACTTGGCTTATCTTTCAAAAGAAGCAAGAAAAATGTTAGATGAAGCTGGTTTTAAAAAGACAAAAATAATTGCATCAAATGATTTGGATGAATACACCATTATTAATTTAAAATCCCAAGGTGCAAGAATTGATGGATGGGGAATCGGCACGAAACTGATAACAGCCTACGACCAAGCTGCTTTGGGCGCAGTTTACAAATTGGTTTCGATTGAAGATGAGAATGGGGAAATGGTAGATACGATCAAAATTTCAGGAAACCCTGAAAAAGTAACCACTCCCGGATTGAAGAAAATTTATCGGATCATTAATCGGATTAACCATAAATCAGAAGGCGATTATATTGCCATGGAAGATGAAAAACCTGAGCAGGAAGAGCGACTAAAAATGTTTCACCCTATTCATACTTATATTAAAAAGTTTGTCACCAATTTCGAAGCGAAAGAACTTCATCATGACATTTTTGTAGACGGAAAACTGGTCTATAATCTTCCAGACATAAGGGAAATTCAACAATTTGTAAAAAATAACTTGAATTTATTATGGGAGGAATATAAGCGATCCTTGAATCCGGAAGAATACCCGGTCGATTTAAGTCAAAAATGCTGGGACAATAAGATGGAGAATATTGCAAAGGTAAAAGAAAAGGTCGCGATCAGTATTCGAAAATAAAAATTAGATCACATCCTTCATTAGTGATGTAATATGTACGGTGAAAAGAGGAAGAAGAGCATTGTTAGACTTAAAACCCTGCTCCGTCTTCTTTCTTTTTTATTTTCTTTTGTTTGCCTTGAAACCATTTATATAATTGGATGGCATAGTACACAAAAAGGAACCACCCACAAATGATGTACAAATACTTAATAACAGCAATGTGAAATGAGTGGCGAGGGTCTGCTGACAGAAAGCTGCCAATCAAAATACCAACTGCGAGAATAATGGCATCTCTTATTGGGAAGTACCATTTAACTCTTTTTATATATAAATACATAAAAAGAAGGTATAAATAAGTGAAAACAATAGCAAAAAAGTTACCGTTGTAATCCGAAAATTCCTTTCCTGTAATATCCCAATAGGGAGACCAAAAACATATAATCATGATTTGTAGCAAGGAGAGTATGGTAATAAAAATAATGCTCTTTTTTTGGCGTTTCCGGATTTGTATTTCTTCGAGTTGTTTTTGCTCTTTTGTCACAAACACATTGTTCGTATCTTTAGACTCTGACCCAATGACAAAGGGGAGTCTTCCTTCAAAAACCTCTTTTGGTACTTGTTCTACTGCTTCCGGTGTGTTGGGAATGGATGTTAACGCTTTGCCCGTCTGGAAAATGGTTACATTGTGCTCCTGAAACACTTGTAGCCATTCATCCAATGTGGCTTGCTCCCCGTGACTAAAACATACAACTTTTTGTTCATTATTCGAACTTAGCCCATATATCATCAATTTAGCCATTCTTAATGAAATCGTTTTGGGTATCTCTCGACCAGGGACTTTTCTGTAGGTTGTTTGGTAATCCACCCCAATTAAAACATAGTTAATCTTGTCATATGGGAGAAGAACATATTCTTCATGATTATTTTTTTTATCTTTAAAATAATATTGATATCCTTGATCAGTAAGGTTAATTTTAACAATAAAATCTAGGTAGATTTTAAGATTCCTATAACTGAACCAAGAAAGTCCGAGTGGAATGAAACTAAGCACCAATAAGAAAATAGACAGACCCATTCCGTCCATGATCCATTCTTTAATCGATATATACAGTAATCCTACCCCAAAAAGAAACAAAAAAGAGATAAGCACTATATGAGCTACAATTGCCCACTTTGGCAATTGATTAGTAAAACCACGCTTTCCGTCCGTCTGCATTTCCATTTACATTTTCCTCCTTTTATTTGTTATTTTACCAGAAATACAGATAGGTAAATGTGCTTATTTCTTTCTCAGTATGTTAGGGGAATTCAAAGAGATACAGCATAGGGGATAAAGGAATTTTTGCAGAAACGCTTTGTAAGTTTAAAGGGTATTTATTGAAGATTCCCCATATAAAATGGGAAAACCAGCCAACAAAAATAGGATGTTGACTGGTTGAAAAATATCGAAAAGAATTTGCTCTTTCTTAATGTAAATATTAACTAATCGTACCGCCAATTTCTCGGATATCTTCTTTTTCGTTTGCTGCAACTACCGCAGCCAATTCAAGAGCTTTTACTATCGTATCCAGCCCTAAGCTTGGAGCATTATTATGAACGGTTTGCTCAGGAATGAATGGGATATGGATAAAGCCTCCTCGAATATGTGGAGCATTTTTTTCCAAATAGTTCATTAATCCATAGAAGAGATGATTACAAACGAATGTACCGGCACTATTAGAGACTGCTGCTGGTATTCCAGCTTCTCTCATATGATGAACGATTCGTTTCACCGGCAGGGTTGACCAATAGGCAGCGGGGCCATCTTCTACAATTTGTTCATCAATCGGTTGATTATTTCGATTATCAGGAATGCGGGCATCATCAATATTTATTGCGACACGTTCAGGAGTTATTTGGGTCCGGCCTCCTGCTTGACCAACACAAATAACAACATCAGGTTGGTTTGCTTCAATAGCTTGAGTCACCACTTTGATGGATTCATGAAAGACTGTCGGCACCTCTTGGGTAACTATTTCCACATCATCGATTTTTCTGCCTTCTAATTTCTTCACTGCTTCCAAAGCGGGATTGACAACATCTTTCCCAAATGGATCAAACCCGGTGATTAGAACTTTTTTTCCCATCTGAGCATTCCTCCTATTTAATTAGAAAATACATAAGAACAATATTAAACGCTAACACGAATAAAGCAGTAGGAACCTGAACTCGAATAACATGATTTTTATCTTTTAAGTCTAATAGTGCTGCGGGTACAATATTGAAATTCGCTGCCATTGGAGTCATCAGTGTTCCACAATAACCGGCAAACATCGAAATTGCTGCAATTTGATTTGGATTGGCACCGAATTGTTTAATCAACAACGGAATAGCAATTCCCGCTGCCATCACTGGAAACGCTGCAAACGCATTTCCCATGATCATTGTGAATAGCGCCATTCCGATACAGAATACAAATACGACCCAGAATAAAGAATTTTCAGGAATTACTTTCGATACAACATCTGATACCACCTTGCCAACTCCAGCTGATGTGAAAATCGTACCCAACGTAGCTAATAGTTGTGGAAGTACTACTGCCCAGCCAATTGCTTCTAATAGACGTCTAGACTCTTTAACCGCCGTTTTAGGTGTGCTTTTTGTTAAAGCCATGGCTGTTATGATAGCGATAATACATGCAATTCCCAGGGAAACTAAAGTTGGATTAGCTGGATCTAATAGCTGCAATGTCCCTAGTTTCATGTTTACTAATAGCTTCGAGCCAATTACCGTTAAAATCGGTATTAATAACGCAGGGATAAATAATAGATTCCCAAGACGCTTACGCCGTTTTTCACGGTGTTGATCGGATGCTTCTCCGTATTCTCCTTTACGAAGACCGCCCATTCCAACGATCAGCACCATCAAGA
Organism: Margalitia sp. FSL K6-0131; assembly: GCF_038008735.1. Taxonomy (NCBI): domain Bacteria; kingdom Bacillati; phylum Bacillota; class Bacilli; order Caryophanales; family Bacillaceae; genus Heyndrickxia; species Margalitia sp. FSL K6-0131. The sequence continues at coordinate 2,982,696 of NZ_JBBOZS010000001.1, read as the reverse complement.
TAACCATTATACCGATGTAAAAAGGCGGAATAACTTTCCCTAATAATAGAGTAAGAGAATAAAGGAAATAGAATAATCCAGAGAAAATTCGACGTGGATTTGCTTTATCTAAAAAGGTGTAGATGGAGCAGCACAATCCAATTATACCCATTATAATATAGATGAACTCAACAGAAAAAATCATTTGCTCACATCCTTTTTACTGATCGGATTAACCTTCTTCGCTTTGCTTCCTAATTTACGATCTAACTTCTTATCAAATAAATATAGTCTAATAGAATGGATAATGAAGACGAAGATAGCTGTTGGAATTCCCCAAAGTGCCATGGAGATAGGATCTGCCTTAATACCATTTTGATCAAAGAAACCTTTCATGAGTAAAATGGCGCCAACTGCTACGAATATATCCTCGCCGAAAAAGAGTCCGATATTATCTGCAGCAGCAGCATGTGCTCTAATTTCTTCTTTTTCTTTTTCTGGAACCTCTTCGTATTTCGCTTCTGCAGCACCTTCTGCCATTGGGGCAATAAGCGGTCTTACTGTTTGCGGATGCCCGCCGATACTATTTAAGCCAAGAGCAGCACCGATTTCACGAATCAATAAATAGATTGTAAGAATTCGGCCAGTTGTAGCGGCTTTTATTTTCGAGACAAGATGTCCTGCCTGGTTTTGCAATCCGCTTCTTTCTAAAAGTCCAATCACTGGAAGCGTAACAATTAAAATGGACATATAGCGATTCGTCGTAAATGCTTCGCCGAATTGGGTAATAATATCTTTTAAAGGCATACCAGCAATTAAACCAGTTACTAAACCGGCAACCGTTACGACTACGAGAGAATTTAATCTAAGGGCAAAACCAATGATGATTAATGCAACACCAATTAAAACCATATAAACCCTTCTTTCTTCGAGTAAATGTTGAAAAAATTATATCAAAATATTATTTTGTGAATATTAGAATGTTACCACAATTTAAATAGTCTGAAAAGGTTTTTTAATCGTTCCTTCTTTTTATTTTGGAATTGCTATAAAAATTAAAAGCTATGATAACTTAAAATTGTTAAAATGTTTTAAATACAATATAATAGTATAATAATATCAATTTCATTAACTTGATCTAACGTTGAAAAATATTGTTGCGATTATAAAAGTAAGGAGGGAATGTTGGTGGATTATCGCTTACATCCATTAGGGGAAAACGCGGTTATGATAGAACTGGGAAATGATTTGAACTTAGAAACCCAAGAAAAAGTTCATGCCATTTCTTCCTTTTTAGATGAACATCCATTTGAATGGATGATTGAATACGTTCCTGCGTTTTCGACTATCACCATTTTCTATGATCCTTTTAAAATAATGAATATAATCAATGCGAAGTCTCCATATGATTTTGTCTGTCAGCAATTACAGCAGCTTTTATCAAAAATAAGCTTAAGGCAACAGGTGGAGTCACGGGTAGTCGAAATTCCTGTATGTTATGGAGGAAAGTTTGGTCCCGATTTAGAAACGGTTGCCAGTATTAATAGATTAACAACGGAGGAAGTTATTAATATCCATTCTTCAGCTGAATATACCGTCTATATGATTGGTTTTGCCCCGGGATTTCCTTATCTTGGAGGAATGTCAGAGAAGATTGCAGCACCAAGATTACAATCTCCCCGTTTGAAGATTCCTGAGAGAACGGTTGGAATTGCCGGCAAACAGACAGGTGTATATCCAATTGAAACACCTGGAGGATGGCAGCTTATTGGCCGAACTCCTATAAAGCTATTTCGTCCGAAAGATGAAGTACCAAGCTTGTTAAATGCAGGTGACAAAGTTCGATTTAAACCAATCAGTTATGAAGAATACGTAGAATGGGAGGGCAAAGAGGCATGATTACAATTAAAAAGCCCGGACTTCTAACAAGTATTCAAGACATAGGACGCTACGGATATCAAAAATATGGGGTTATTGTCAGTGGGGTCATGGATCCGGTTGCACATCGAATAGCGAATTTATTGGTAGGGAATGAAGAAAATGCTCCGACATTAGAGATTACACTCCTAGGTCCCGTTTTAGAAATTCATGAGGATACACTTATATCCATATGTGGTGGAGATATGTCTCCTCATATAAATGGAAAACCTGTTCCAATGTGGAGAACGGTATATGTGAAGAAAGGCAGTGAACTTCGATTTGGTACGGCAAAAGCAGGATGTCGTGTGAACCTTGCAGTTGCAGGAGGATTTTCAGTACCGACTGTAATGGGGAGTAAGTCAACGTATTTAAATGCAGGGATAGGCGGATTTAATGGACGTGCTTTAAAGACAGGGGACCATATTTCCGTAAATCAGCCAAGTCCACTTTCATCAAAAATTATTTTGCAAATGAAGAAACAGGCAGGGAGCCGATCTTTTTTGGAAATGGAATGGTCGGTTGCATCGAAATTTATCCCTTCCTTTAAAACAGATCAAACGATTCGTGTAATGAAGGGACGCCAATATTCTTTATTTACAAATCAGAGTCAAAAGGACTTTTTTTCCAAGACATTTGAAGTAAGCACTCAATCGGATCGTATGGGTTACCGTTTAAAGGGAGAAACATTAGCGTTGAAGGAACCGAAGGAAATGCTATCGGAGGCCGTTAGCTTCGGAACCATCCAAGTACCATCAGATGGGAACCCTATTATATTACTCGCTGACCGCCAAACGACAGGGGGCTACCCGAAAATAGGGCAAGTTGCTACTGTTGATTTGCCATTACTGGCTCAAGCGAAGCCTGGAGATCGACTTCGCTTTTCAGAAATTGAACATGAAGTGGCCGAGCAATTACTTATGGAAAGAGAACGAAAAATTCAAGAGCTTAAAAAAGGTATATTACTAAAATTTAAGAGGGAGGCATAAACATGACTAAGGTGGACTTAAATTGTGATATGGGAGAAAGCTTTGGAGCATACAAGCTAGGTAGAGACGAGGAAATTCTTGATTTTATCACCTCAGCAAATATTGCATGCGGATTTCATGCAGGAGATCCCGCGACAATTAGAAAAACTGTCCAATTAGCGATGGAAAAAAATGTAGGGATTGGTGTTCATCCCGGTCTGCAGGACTTAGTCGGTTTTGGCAGAAGAAGCATGCAAATCTCGCCACAAGAAGCATATGATCTTGTTGTTTATCAAATAGGAGCCATTTATGCGTTTGCCAAATCGGAAGGCGGGAAAATTCAGCACGTGAAACCACACGGGGCTCTATATAATATGGCAGCAAAAAGTGCTCCTTTATCGGAAGCCATTGCAGAAGCTATCTACAAAGTAGATCCAGAGCTTATATTATTTGGTCTGGCAGGAGGAGAACTCGTCAAAGCTGGGAAGAAAATCGGTCTGCGCACGGCAAATGAAGTTTTTGCCGACCGCACGTATCAACAAGATGGCTCGTTAACCCCAAGAACGGATTCGCAAGCACTAATTACCAACCACGAAGCTGCCGTTAACCAAGTAATCCAAATGGTAAAGGAAGGAAAAGTTACATCCCTTCAAGGTATCAATGTACCAATCCAAGCTGATACCATTTGCATCCATGGTGACGGAGCCAATGCATTAGACTTTGCTAGATATATTTCTGATAGCTTAAAAGATGCAGGAATTGAAATAGCTAAAATCAAGGAAATTTTATAAGGATGAGTAAGGCGCTTGTCCTTTTCTTATGTGAAACATTCTATTCGTGTAAAATTATTAAAATATAGGAAATTCGGAAAAAATACTGTATAATGATGTTGGTTTACAATTTCATATTAGCAGCGAAATCAGATACCTTCATTTGGAAGGTTTAATAGGGAAGATTGGTGAAAAGCCAACGCGGTCCCGCCACTGTAAATGGGAGCAAGCTGTAATGACCACTATGTATGTAAAAATACACGGGAAGGTACAGTAAGCAATGATCATGAGCCAGGATACCTGTCTGATTTTTGAGTGCACCAATGAACCTACGCGGATAGGGGGTGTTTACGAAACGTTTTTAGTGTTTTTTACAAAACACTATTATTTTTTACGTTTTTTTTTACATGACATCCCTAGATTTAGGAGATGTTTTTTTTTATGCTTTTATACTATCGCAAAAGGGGTTAACACATGAAAAAGCTACTGAATTACTTATCTATCTTACTATTAATTTTTGTCCTTGCAGGATGTGGGGCAGATCAGCAAAACAACAATGCTGGTAAGCATACGACGAAATCCAATGGATTTCCTATTACGATTACGGACGGGGTTGGGAATAAGCTTACAATAAAGAATAAACCAAAACGGATTGTTTCGCTGATTCCAAGCAATACAGAAACCGCGTTCGCCCTTGGCTTAGATAAAGCAATTGTTGGGGTTTCTGATAATGATAATTATCCCGAGCAAGTCAAAAACAAAACAAAAGTTGGCGGGAAAGATATTAATATCGAAAAAGTGATTTCTTTGAAACCGGATGTTGTACTTGCTACCGCTTCAGATGCACATAACTCTCAAGAAGGCCTCAAGCAATTGGAGGACAATGGTATTAAAGTTGTCGTTGTCAATGATGCCACCTCGTTTACAGATGTATATAAATCAATTGAAATGATTGGAAAAGTGACAGGGACACGGGAAAAAGCAGAGGATATCATCGATGGAATGAAGTCCAAAGTAGCAAACATAAAAGAGGAAGCGTCAAAAATCGCAAAAGATCATCCTCAAAAGGTTTGGATTGAAGTATCTGCGCCTCCAAACATTTATACAACTGGGACAGGAACCTTTATGAATGAGATGGTCAATCTATTAGGTGCAAAGAATATTGCGGATGACAAAGCAGGTTGGATTCCATTTTCCGAGGAAGCAGCTGTGAAAGCAAATCCGAATGTCATTGTTCTTACATACGGGTATTATGTGAAGGATGCAGTCAATCAGGTAGTAAAACGAAAAGGATGGCAAGAGGTATCAGCAGTGAAAAACAAACGTGTCTATAATGTTGATTCGGATGAGGTATCAAGACCTGGACCACGTCTTGCGGACGGCTTGCAAGAAATGGCAAAGGCGATTTATCCCGATAATTTTAAATAATAATGGCGGAGAAACAAAAGGGAGGAGAAAAAATGCGTATATATACGAGAACAGGTGATCAAGGGCAAACCAGCATCATAGGCGGCAGGGTTGATAAAGATGATATTCGTGTTCAGGCTTATGGAACGGTTGATGAAGCGAATTGTTTTGTTGGACAAGCGATGGCGGAACTGGATCCCAATTTGTTTGGTGATATTTTAGAAGAATTAGAGAAAATTCAGCATGAATTATTTGATTGCGGCGGAGACCTTGCGAATAAAACGATGAAGCGCCCTTACAAATTACAGCAGGAAATGATTGATTATCTGGAAACGAAAATAGATGAGTATATTGCCAGTACTCCAAAATTAGAAAGATTTATTTTACCAGGAGGCACAAAGGCAGCGGCATCGATCCATATTGCGAGAACGGTCACACGTCGTGCTGAACGTCTTGTTGTTACCCTTTCGAAAACCGACAACAGCGTTCCTCCGCTTGCACAGCGATATTTAAATCGTCTATCAGACTATTTTTTTGCTTTGGCGCGAGTGATTAATCATCGTTCAGGAAAAAGTGATGTTGAATATATAAGAAGTGCCAAGGTATTTCGTGATGGGAAACGTAAAGAAAATAATAGTGAATGAAATAGATGAAAGGATGGGAACAAGGTTGTTTAGATAGCCTTGTTTTCCTTTAAAAAGGAGCTGATTAATACTGCCAAAACTTACTTTTATACAAAAGATGGGAAGAAATAGCATAATTTTTCCCTATTTTCTTGGATGTGTCTTTCTACTATTCTCTATCATTATTGGAATCGCAGTGGGAACTGTATATGTACCAATTCATGAAATTATCCAAATTATAGGATCAGCCATTTTACATATTCCCTTAAAGGATTCAGCAGACCCTATGAATAGCAATATTGTAATGGATATCCGGATGCCCAGAGTGCTACTAGCGGGAATGGTTGGTGCCTCTTTATCGATCGCTGGAGCAGCTTTCCAAGGCTTGCTGCGCAATCCGTTGGCAGACCCGTATACACTTGGTGTTTCGTCTGGTGCTTCCGTCGGTGCAGTGGTAACCCTTTTCTTTCATATTTCCATACCATTTTTGGGGCTCTTGACCTTACCATTTATGAGTATCGTTGGCTCCTTTTTCACGATTTTTTGTGTTTTGTTATTTGCTCGCAAAATGGAGAAAGCGATGAAAGTAGAGACCATTATTTTAACTGGGATTATTTTTAGTTCTTTTTTTAGTTCCTTTATTTCATTAATCATTGCTTTAACAGGGGATGAATTACGGCAAATCATTGGCTGGCTGCTTGGCAGTGTCTCTATGCGCGGATGGAGCTATGTGAATATTATCTTGCCTTTTTTTCTTATTGGGTCTTTGTTGCTTTTAACAAACATCAAGGAGTTAAATGCTATGTCACTTGGAGAAGAACGGGCGTATCATCTCGGGGTGAATGTAGAAAAAAGAAAGCTGTTCGTGTTAATCGCAGGATCGATATTAACTGGGGCTGCAGTTTCCGTTTCGGGTTCCATTGGATTTGTCGGCTTGGTGATCCCGCATTTCATTCGTATCGTATGGGGACCAAATCATAAGAAGCTATTGCCATTATCGATTCTATTTGGAGCAGGTTTTTTAATCTTGGCTGATTTGATTTCAAGAACGATTATCCAACCAACAGAACTCCCAATTGGTGTGGTTACTGCATTAATAGGTGCACCGGTCTTTGCGTTTATTTTGATGAAAAGAAAATTAGGAAGCAGAGGTTAAAGCATGTTAGCAGTAAAGAAGGTAACAGGCGGTTACAAAGGAAGAAACATTGTAAAAGACATTAACTTTAACGTCCAAGCGGGTGAATTTTTTGGAATATTAGGTCCAAATGGAAGCGGGAAAACAACGTTATTAAAAATGATTAGCGGAGCTCTTCCAATTTCAAAAGGGAGCATACATTTATTAGGAAAAGATATTTTCTCCTACTCCGCGAAAGAAAGAGCAAGGCTCGTCGCTGTTTTACCGCAATTGACTGGCGATGGTTTTTCCTATTCTGTGCAAGAAACCGTGCTTTTAGGACGATATGCACATCAAAGCGGTTTGTTTCAAATGATGAGCGAGGAAGATGAAGCGATTGTCAAAGAGGTTATGATCCAAACAGGGGTATTTAAATTTAAGGAAAAATCCTTGCATGAGCTTTCAGGCGGAGAACAACAAAGGGTTTTTCTGGCACAAGCATTGGCACAAAGGCCAAAGGTATTGCTACTAGATGAACCTACAAATCATTTAGATTTAGCCTATCAAAAGGAATTACTGGATTTTATCAAAAAAATGACTATTGAAAACAAGCTGACAGTCATTTCTGTTTTTCACGATATCAATTTGACTTCCCTTTATTGTGATCGAATTCTTCTTATTGAAAACGGAAGAATGGAAATGACCGGATCTCCAAGTGAGGTAATAACGGAAGAACATATTCAGCATGTTTATCAAACAATAGTGAAGGAACATTTTCACCCAACCATTCCGAAGCCTCAATTAGCATTAATTCCAAATCAAATGAACGCGGAGGCGGATATCATGATCAATGATATGTACTTAATACAAAGGGGAGATTGTCTTATTCTAGAATCGCCAATCCGCTTAAAGACGATGTCTTCTGCCGTTATGAATCCAGGTGTCGGCTGGTTTCAAACATTTGTGAATCGTCATGTATCCAAAAATTATAGCTGTGATAACCATCATGAGGAAATGGCTGCATTTTTAACCTCAGAAGGTTTTCTACCAGAAAATACAGTGGGGATGATGACAGCAGTAATGATAGAGGATGCAGTTTCGGAATTTGTAATGGATGATGGTTTTTCTTTGTTTATTGTGGTGACAGCTGGGGTTGGCAATGCGGTAGATGTATCAAAGGGCGATGTTCATTCCTCTGGATTTTTGCCTGGGACGATTAATACGTGGGTCTTTATAAATGGTGAATTATCGGATGAAGCATATATTCAAGCTATTGCAACGGCGACAGAAGCAAAGGTAAAAGTGTTGCATGATTTAAAGATTGAGGATCCTTTAACTGGGACGATTGCAACAGGAACTTCCACGGACAGCATCTTAATTGCCGCTACTCAGAAGGGGAAAAGGCTGCAATATGCCGGTTCAGTCGCCCCTCTTGGCAAAGTAATTGGTCCGGCTGTGTACCGATGTATCAAAAAAGCAATTGAAAAAACGCGTGAAAGGACCGTCAAATGATATTACATCATCTTTTAGCAATTACCATCGCCATTGTTATCGATTTCATTATTGGAGACCCGCCAAACTGGCCGCATCCTGTTAAATGGATCGGGTCATTTATTGCATTTTTAGACAAGCTCTTGAATAAAGGAAGACAACTTCGCTTTAAAGGTGTAATGATGCTTGGAGCTGTATTGATTTTAACAGCACTCATTACTGTGTTTATTACATACTTAGCCTATTATCTTCATCCAATCGTTGGAGTGGTTATGGAAGCAATTATTATCGCCTCTACCATCGCCCAAAAAGGTTTAAAGGATGCAGGTTTAGAGGTAATGCAACCACTGCTTGCTAAAGATCTTCCCTTAGCAAGAAAAAAATTATCTTATATTGTCGGCAGAGATACGAAAGACTTAGAAGAATCCGAAATTGTCAGGGGAACCGTTGAAACAATCGCAGAAAATACAAGTGACGGCATAACAGCACCTTTATTTTGGGCACTTATCGGAGGAGCACCTCTAGCCATGATCTACCGGGCAATCAATACGTGTGATTCTATGGTTGGTTATCGGAATTCAAAATATGAAAAATTCGGCTGGGCTTCTGCTCGATTAGACGATGCAGCCAATTGGATTCCAAGCAGGATTACAGGTTTTCTTATGCTATTCATTCATAAACCTGCCTACATAGAGAAGAAGAAGGCATGGAGAGAGCTTTTTACAGATGCCAAAAAACATCCAAGTCCTAATAGCGGCTGGGGGGAAGCTGCTGTCGCGATTCTTTTAGGTGTGCAGCTGGGCGGTTTAAATTATTATAAAGGCATTGCCTCCAATCGTGCCAGAATGGGCGAACCATTTGAAGCGCTGAAGGCGGATCATATTCAGAAAACGATTGCTATCATGGAACGGACGATTCTGTATTTTTTATTCTTTTTATGGATAGGGGGAGCTGTCATTGACCTTACCATCTCATGGTTCTAATCCGCATTATGTGTATCGGTCAGCCCGAATCGAGAAACCCGATCGTGTAATAGATTTTAGTGTGAATGTAAATCCTTTCGGGGCTCCCACTATAATACGAGAAAGGTGGCAAAGCTGGTTTTCTTACGTGGAGGATTATCCAGATCCGCTTGCTTCCGAACTAAAACAAAAGCTTTCCATTTTGAACGATATTCAAGAGGATTGCCTGTTAATCGGAAATGGAGGAGCTGAACTTATTACACTTGTTGCTCAGTTTCTGAGAGGGAAAAGAATTTTAATTATACAGCCTTCCTTCAGTGAATACGAACAAGCATGTTTTGCGCAAAATTGCTGCGTGGAGCACCATGTGTTACAAGAAGGAAACTGGGCACTTGGACTAAATGAGCTCCTGCCAAAAGTGAAACTATTTGATGGAATTTTCCTTTGTACACCTAATAATCCAACTGGTGTTGTATATGACCGTCAAGCAGTTATGGAATTAGTGCAGGAAGGAAAAAGAGAGGGCTGCTACATCATTATTGATGAAGCATTTTATGATTTTACAACCGATAATCATTCCTATATTAATCTAATAAAACAATATCCTAATCTCATTATTTTACGCTCATTAACGAAGATGTTTGCGATTGCCGGTTTACGGCTGGGGTATGGGGCAGCCAATCCAAGTGTTATGGAAAAGCTTGCTGCTCTGAAACCTCATTGGAGTGTTAATGCAATTGCGATGAAAGCTGGTTTGGAATGTATTTTGCAAGATTCCTATATTCAACATACGAAACAGCATATTGCTGACGAACGCAAGCGACTTGAATTGTTTTATCAATCCAATGGATTTCAAATGTCTAAATCAGAAGTGAATTTCTATTTATTAAAAGATCCTCAGCTTGAAGACGCAGCACCATTGTTTCATTTTTTATTAAAAAAAGGGATAGTGCCAAGGCATACGATGAATTTTCCAGGATTAAACGGTCGGTGGTTGAGGTTCTCAGTTAAAAAAAAGAAGGAGAACAACCTACTAATGGAGGCGCTTCTTGAATGGAAAAAGCACAATTGATATTTATCAGTGGCGGGGTAAGAAGCGGGAAAAGCAGTTTTGCAGAAAAATTAGCCATTGAGTATGCAAAACAACAAAACAAACAATTGAATTACCTTGCATGCGGCCGTGCCTCGGATACAGAGATGGCTTCCAGGATTCAACACCATCAAGAAACAAGAAGAACAAGTGGACTGCCATGGAAAAATTGGGAATGCCCTGTGGATATAAAAGGTATTAGTCCAGCCTTTAGCAAAGGTGATGTAGTCTTACTTGATTGCTTAACAACCCTATTAAATAATGAATTATTTCAATCTGGCAGTAGCTGGGAACAAGTGGCTTTCCAACAAAATGTATATGATACAATCATGGCCGGAATAGATGCCATCCAGGAACAGTGCAGTGTGTTGATCATCGTTTCTAATGAGGTTTTGAATGAGGAATTACATAAAGGGGAGCTTGTTTATACTTATGCTAAACTGCTAGGACATTTACATCAAAGCATTATTCAACAATCCGCGGTAGCCTATCTGGTAGATGCAGGCATACCGTTTTTGATGAAAGGAGAACAAACGGATGAATGGGGATCATAATATTCATGGTGTAATGGTGGTGGGGACGGCTTCAGATGTAGGGAAAAGTCTTGTTGTAACATCACTTTGCAGATTGTTTGCAAATGAGGGTATTAAAGTCGCACCTTTTAAATCACAAAATATGTCAAACAATTCTTATATTACTGTTGATGGCAAAGAAATTGGCCGTGCACAAGGGATACAGGCAGAGGCTGCTAGGACGGAAGCAACCATATGGATGAATCCAATCCTATTGAAACCGACATCTGATCAGCAGTCGGAGGTTGTCCTCTTCGGAAAAAGGGAATCGGTATTTTCGGGAAAAGGGTATCGGCAATCTTTTTACGAAAAAGGCATTGAATCGATAAAAATGGCATTAGAGCGTTTAGCACAAGAATTCGAGGTTATTGTGATGGAAGGAGCAGGAAGTCCGGTCGAAATAAATCTAAAGGATCGCGAGCTCGTAAATATGAAAGTGGCTGAACTTGCTGATGTGCCGGTCATTCTAGTTGCGGATATCGACAGGGGCGGTGTTTTCGCAAGTGTTATTGGCACCCTTGATCTGTTAACGGAAAGTGAAAGAAAGAGGGTAAAAGGAATGATCATCAACAAGTTTCGAGGGGATATAGAGTTGTTTCAGGATGGAGTTGAGTGGTTGGAGCATCGAACGGGCATCCCCGTCTTAGGCGTACTTCCATACTTGGAACAACACATGATTGAAGGGGAGGACTCCTTGTCACTTCAAGATCGCTTCTCCTTTGTAAAAGACGGGGCATTAGATATAGCAATTATAAAACTCCCTTTCATTTCGAATTATACAGATTTTGAACCATTTTTATACGAGGAGGATGTAACGATTCGCTGGGTAGAGAATGCAAACCAGCTTGGTAATCCAGATGTCATTATCATCCCTGGTACAAAAAGCACGATTCATGATCTGCAATTTTTAAAAAATCATCATTTATTCGAATTGATTCTTTCGCATGTGAAGAACGGGAAATACTTGGTTGGAATTTGCGGCGGGTACCAAATGATGTGTGAAACATTGACGGATGAAGAAGGAACGGATACCGGAACTAGAAAATATACGGAACATGGACTGGGGCTAATTCCAGCTGATACAGTATTTTATTCTCAAAAAAAGACGACTCGCGTTCAGGGGAAAATCCATCAGGCAACGGGAATTTCGCAAGAATTACACCTACAAGGATATGAAATTCACTTAGGGCACACCTCCTCCCATCGGCGTCCATTTGTGTTACTCGAGGATGGGTCAGAGGATGGCTATTATCAGGATAATGGAAAAATAATTGGAACCTATCTGCATTCGCTATTTCATAATGATGAGTGGCGTCATTACTGGTTGAATGGGATACGCAGTAATAAAGGAATACCAGTACGTCAAATCGTCAAACTACAGAAGCAAAAAGATCAAAAATATGATCGATTAGCGGAACATTTTAAGAGTCATTTAGATTGGGAGAAAATAATAGAAATCGTAAGCATGTGGGATAAGTCATGAGAATCATAAAGGGTGCACTTATCGGACTGTTAATCAATCTTCAATTTTTTACGGTAATTCCCATTTGTAAGGAACTGCCGATGGATAAAAGGCATATTACCTATGCAGTGAAAACATTTCCTATTTTAGGTTTGCTGCAAGGGGGAGCTTTTGTCGGAGTCTTATACATTTTAATGAACCATACTCCTTTTTCCGATCTTGCCATCGCTTTTATCATTTGGTTATTAACCATTGTTATTACCGGCGGTCTTCATTTAGACGGGTGGATGGATGCGAGCGATGCTTTCTTTTCCTATCAAAAAATAGAAAAACGTTTAGAAATTATGAAGGATCCACGCACTGGAGCGTTTGGAGTCATCTCTGTAATTGTTTTATTAAGCGGTCGTTTTCTCTTTATCTATGAAATAATAAATACGCTGACGATTAGCAGCATGATCCTCATCCTTTGTTTACCTTTTCTAAGCAGAACTTTTATGGGATATCTCCTTTTAATGGTACCCGCAGCAAAAAAAGAGGGACTGGGCTATTTTTTTCAAAAATCCGTTCCTAAACGCTCTTTAATGATCTATCCGGTATATCTTTTGTTATTTGTAATTGGAGTAGCATTTTTGGACCGTCATGATAGTTGGTTCGTTTTATTATTGGTGCTCATTACCTTTATATTTGGTGAAATGTTGAAAAGAAAATCCGAAAAATGGTTTGGCGGCATTACTGGAGATGTTCTGGGTGCATCAGTGGAAGGAATGGAGTGGATACTTTGGCTGAGTATTTGGCTATTACATTATTACGTCACGGGTTAACGGCCGAAAATGAAAGGCATGCTTATATTGGCTGGAGTGATGTTTCACTCAGTAAAAAGGGAAGAGAGCTGTTAGGTAAATATAAAGATTTTCAGGATAACTATGAATTATTTTTGTGCAGCGATAGGAAACGTTGTGTGGAAACGGCGGAAATCCTCTTTCCAAACAATTCTTTAAAAAAGTGTTCGGCATTTCGTGAGATGAATTTTGGGGAATGGGAAAGAAAAACATATGATGAGCTAAAAAATAATGAACTCTATCGTAAATGGCTGGATGATTTCTATAAGGTTTGTCCGCCAGGAGGAGAGGACTTTTATCATTTTACGAAAAGAATAGACGAAGGTTGGCGGAAACTGTTAACTTATCTTTTCACAAATGACCTTCGTAAAGTGGTGATTGTCAGTCATGGCGGTGTTATTCGCTACTTATTAAGTAAACTAGCGCCGGAAAAAGCCGAATTCTGGGATTGGAGAATTCCACATGGTGGCGGATATGAATTAATATGGACAGAGCAGGAAGGAAAGGGGGAGATTCGATGCACTTTGTTACGGGAGGTCACTTTAACGGAAAAGCCACATGGGTCCGGAATTTATACGGATTAGCGGAACGCGATGATTTTACATGGGTATCATTCTATCAAACTGAAATAATTGATCCAGTATTTGAGTGTACGAAAAGTAATTTTTACATAATAGAAGGAATCGAAAGCTATATTAAAAGTTTAATAGAAATGGGGCTGAACCAACAGCAAATGATAGAGCAGATGAAGAGTTTGATTGCGGATGGATTAGATTGGGAAAATGCAGCGAAAGAAAGATGTTTTATTTTAATAGGGACAGATATTTCAAAAGGAATCGTTCCAATGGAAAAAAAGAACCGCGATTGGCGCGATATTACTGGTTGGGTGTATCAGGATATTGCAGCTAAAGCGGAAAAGGTTGATGTTATCTGGTATGGGATTTCAAGAAAGTTAAAATAAATAGGGGAAATTATTATGTCTAGTAAAAATATTGCATGGTGGGGTATAGGGATCGCCTTAACGGTTATTGGGTCCACGATAAAAATCCCTGCCATTGTAGGAAGTGTAGGATTAGATGCGTTTACTGGCCTCGTTATTGCAGGTTTAGGCAGTATTGGAATGGGAGCCTGGATCGCAGCAATTGGCCACCTTCTTTCTGCATTATTGACAGGCTTTCCGCTAGGTTCATTTCATCTTTTAATTGCTCTAGAAATGGCTCTATGCGTATTTGTTTTTGGAATTTTAAATAAAGCTGGCAAAAAAGCAATTGCAGCGGTTGCTTTTTGGATTGGAAATGCTTTGATTAGTCCATTGCCGTTTATTTTTATTATGGACTGGACATTTTTTATTGCAATTGTACCTTCCCTTATGATTGGCTCTGCATTAAATGTCATTGTTGCCCGAGTTTTCTTCGATTTATTAGGAAGGGGGAGAAAAGATGAGTGATGCTCTTATTATTCCATTTAATGAGACAGAAAGTATCGTTGTTTCTACAGACAATAGCGGTGGTATTGGTATAAAACCTGATGATGTTGTCAAGGTAACGTATGATGTTGTAGCCTATTATTCTTTTCGTGTTGCGATTATGGATTGTATGGCTGCAGGGGGGGATCCGTTTTCCGTATTGATTCATAATTTTTGCCAAGAAAATTCTTGGGCTGAGATCAATGCGGGAATAAATAAGGGAATTTCCGAAATGGGTTTGACTTCCATTCAGGTAATCGGAAGTACGGAGAGCAATTTTTCATTATTGCAATCTGCCTTAGGAATAACTGTGCTTGGAAAAAAGCGGAACAAAGAACGTAACGAACAGCAATTGTTTATTAAGTTCGCAGTTATTGGCACTCCACTAGTCGGAAATGAGGTAATCGAACATGCGGATCAAGTTGCTCCTCTTTCTTTGTTTAAATGGATGTGCCAACAGAAAGATGTTATACATATTCTTCCGGTAGGATCGAAAGGAATTTTATATAAACTGAAACAGATATATCCAGAATTTGGACAGGTACAAGCAAAAAGTGATTTAGATCTATTCAAATCAGGTGGTCCTGGAACTTGCTTTTTAATAGCCTTTCACGAAGAAAGTGAGGATTTGATAATAGAGAAGGCTGGTCCATATTTTCATCGATTACGGGAATAGGGGTCTTGTCCTTTATCCCACTTTCGTTATTCAGAATAAAAGGTGATAAGGGACAGGTTCCTTTTCCTACTATTAATATTTACAAATGTAGATTTAAAAGAAAGTTGTATCGTTTATAAGGAAATGGTACAAATTTCCCCCCTTGCCAAAAGGGGTGCTTTTATATTGAAAAGACGCCTGAATGATAAGATCGAAGAAGGTACTGTTAATTGACAATAGGTTGTTCCATTAAATAGCCATTTTCTGGAGTAACACATTTGAAGAAAATCGTATCTAACTGAGGGAGCTCAATAAGGCATTAAATGAATGAGTAACCATTCATATCGTGTTATAATGAATATATAGAAAATTTAAAAAACGGAGGGGTATTTATGAAAATTGGAGATATTTACACATGGGAAAGAACTTTTACTAAAGAAGAGGTGTTAGAGTTTGGAAGATTTTCTGGAGACCAAGGTAAGCATCATGTTGAACCTGATGAAAATGGACGGATAATGGTTCAAGGATTATTAACTGCTAGTATAGGAACGAAGATTGGAGGGGATCTAAACTACATCGCTAGAGAAATGGTGTATGAATTTATTCGACCTGTTTTTATTGGAGATACCATCACTTGCGAAATAACCATTAAAAATGTTGAGCAATCGGAATGTTTTAAAACTGTGGAATTGGAAACGGTATATCGTAATCAAAAAGGTAAAGAAGTGATTAAAGGTTCTAGTCATGGGATAATTAGAAACTAAGTAAAATCACGTTAATATACAATGTTACAAAAACGTCTTATTGTATAAACGGGTGCTTTACTTCAAGATGGGATTCTGCACATATCTCATCTTTTTGTAGAATTATAATATATATGAAAAAAAACACTATTGTTAACAAAAAGAATACCCAAAGTTGTTCATTATTTTCTCTCCCTAAGTTTTGATTATTGAACAAATTTCTACTGAATAGTAATATTAGTGGGTATTTACTTTAGTTAACATAGTACTCTAGTGATTTTTTTGTTAACCTTTAAACTTCTTGTTAACATAATGATAGAATACAGAATTTAAAATTACTTTTAAAAAAAATAACATCTTAGAAAAGACTTCGAGGGGAACAATGATGAAAACTTTTAAAATGAGAAACATATCTTTTACTTTATTATTTACTCTTATGTTTATAATGCTAAGTGCTTGTAGCGATGTGAGTAACCAATCAAAACCTACTACAAATGACCAAAAAGCAACTACTACAACAAATGTTAAATCAGACGTTACACAAAGTTCTAGGGTAAGTTCAAATTCAGAAGCTAAAAGTTCAACAAACGTAAAAGAAGATTCAGCTACAACCAATAAAATTAATGTGGAAAATCAATATAAAACACTTGCGAACTCAGATTTTAAGGGTAAACAAGTTATTATATTAAATAATAATCATACTACTTTTTCTAAAAAAGACTTAAGTTTAGCTAAAGGAAGTTGGCAATCTTTTTCTAATTTAGATTCTTTCAATCGTGTAGGTGTAGCAAACGCAATGCTTTCAAAATCTCTAATGCCTAGAGAAGATAGAGAGCCACTTTATGTCGATCCTACTGGTTGGAAGAATAAAAAAATTACTGTTAATGGTAAAACAGAATGGCTTTATAATCGTTGTCACCTAATTGGTTATCAACTGACAGGGGAAAATAACAATCTGAAAAATTTAATGACAGGAACAAGAAGTCTTAATGACCCCGATATGCTTGTTTATGAAAACAAAGTGGCCTCTTATTTAAAAACAACTAACCATCATGTCCGTTACCAAGTAGAGCCTATATTTAGAGGGAATGAATTGGTAGCTAGAGGCGTTCATATGCAAGCAAAAAGTATAGAAGATAATAAGATAGAATTTAATATTTATATTTTTAATGTTGAACAAGGAGTAACGATTAATTACGCTGATGGTTCTTCAAGAGTACAATCAGCTGCAATAACCAATAATGTCACAAGTAGCTCAAATACAAGCTCTTTAAACGTATCAAAAAGTGAATTAGCTGTACATCCTGGTGATAAAGCAACTGTGTCAGTAAAAACAAAACCGCATGTACAGGGTACTATTGAAGTAGATTACTCTTCTGGTCCTAGCCATTCATCAGGTTTAGAGCCTAAAACTTCTGATAGTAACGGTAATATTAGTTGGACCTGGACAGTTGGTACAAGAACAAATCCAGGAACTTATAATGTAAATATTAACGTTAATGGACAAACTATCACAAAATATTTAGTAGTAAAATAATAATGTGGCCGCTATTATAGTGGCCTTTTTCTTTTGTAATGTTCAAGGATGATTATTAACGATGGGAAGTTTAAAAAGAGTGAAAAAATAATGAATGTATATAACTTAAGAAGGTGAAAAAATGTCATTGGGAAGAGAGAAGATGATTTCAGCATTAAAAAAGATTGTTGTTCCTGAACTTAGGGAACGGGGCTTTAAAGGTTCGTTCCCACATTTCCGAAGAATTTTCGAGAATAAAATAGACCTAATCACTTTTCAATTTGACAAATATGGTGGGGGTTTTGTAATAGAAATTGGAGTTTGTTCCCCAGAAGGAGTTATCCATCACTGGGGAGAAAAAGTTCTTCCCAATAAAGTGACGGCACACGATTTAATTCCTGATAGTAGGCTAAGGTTAAAGGGGAATAATGGTGAATGGTTTAGGTACGACGTAAACAACGTATTTGGAGATATATACGAAAAGGTTGCTAATAAAGCGTTGACTCAACTAAATAAAGCTGAAGAGTATTGGGGAATAATGACATAAAATATTGGGCGATTGAGTTAAACAGTGGGGTTATTGAGGCAATCCGATTTCTTATTCGGCTAACAGGGAGTTTAGATGAACAATCTTCAATAGCTTGTATTCAACAATCGGGCCAAATTGTTGATCATCATATTTTAAGTAAACTGGTAATGATGACGAGATTGTGAAAGTTTGCTCTTTATCTGACAGATCAAATTAGCAGAAGAGGGAGTTTTCTAAATCGATGTGGAATATTGCTTGTGTGAGTTTCTTGTAGTGGTACATTACTACTTTTTAAGGGGTGCTAAGTTGCTGAATATTCCTATTCCGCATATGCATTAAGCGCTATTTCCGGAAAATGGAGGTAGGATTTTAGATTCAATCCTAATCGAATTTGCAGGTGAAAAGTCTAGAATAAATCATAAAGAATTAGTATGGTGATGATGGAAAATATTTTAAATCCGAAATTTAATATTAAAAGGAAATAAATATCTAAATATAGAAATAAATTATAGAAACAATCTTAATCATTCATACGGTAATTTCATTTTTATAGAAAAGAGGGGGAGTATGAAAAAATATTTATATTCACTTTTCATTATGTTTTTACTGATTTTAACTACGGGATGTACTCAAGAAAAAGTCAGCAGTGGACAGGAAAATACTGCGACCCATCAAAAAAAAGCGAAAAACAAAGAGGATACCTTTAATGATCAAGATAAAGAAAAATTGGAAGCGGAATTAAAACAGTATTTTCTTGGCGTGGAGGAAGCGGTTAAAAACAAAAACTATGATGAGTTTATGAAATTTCAAAATCCAGATAACCCATTGTTTTATAGAGAGCAGGCTAGATGGATTAAAGCAGCTATTTTATATGGCAAAATAAAAGAAGCCACCCTTTCCATTGGACTATATGATATTCAAGTAATCTCAGAAACACAAGGGTTTATCAGTTTTGTTGTAACTATGGGGTTCAAAAATAGTGAACCTACTAATAATCATATCCAATATCAAATTATCAAAACAGCGGATGGATGGAAGATTAATGATTTGCCTTTCCAAAGCATGAATAAAGATAACATCACCTTTTACTATTTACCCGAAAACGTAAGAGAAGCTGAAAAGTATATTGAAGATACTTTTCAAATTGTTCAGTTTTATAAGGAGAATTACCGTTGGAACCCTGACCACGTTGATGTTAAGCTTTTTACTAATAGAGAAGCATTAGCGGCTTCTGTTCCTTTTCCTTCTCTTTCAGGGGAAAGTGGTGACATGGATGGTTCGTTTAAAACACTATTACTAAAAGATAATCCTGAACGCACCTTCTCCATTTTCGCTCATGAACTTACCCATCGCATGTTAATGGATTTTACCAATGATAATTTAACGTCACTGTTCCAAGAAGGGTTAGCAACCTATATGGAGAATGGTGTAAAAAAGGAAAACGGGAAGCTTGTATTAGATAAAAAATCGTTAAACAAAGCAATCGAAAAGGTTCTTGCAGCATGTAAGCATCGATATTATTCTCTTGAAACATTAATAAACATCGATTCTTATGATGATAAGGATATTAATGTTTATGCTTACGGCTTCCTGGTAACAAATTTCCTCATTGAAACAGAAGGTTTCAACAAAATAACCAAATTCGAGAAATTATTGAAGCAAAGTAAATATATCGATAACGTGGATGAGCATAAATCAGATATGATGAATAAAAGAACCCTGTCAGCATTTGAAAAAGTGTATGGCAATCTGGATCAGCTCTCCGCTGCATTTAAAGAGTTTTATAAACTTAAATAAGTATATCATTCTTTAAAATTACTTATTGCTTATAAACGGAATTTTTTGCTTTACGGATGTGACACTATCATCGTTAAGTTCCCTTCTAGACTGTATTCTCCCCCTCGCAGGTAAAACAAAATGGTCTTCCTTTGCGAACGGAAAATGCATGTCTATCTACTACCATAGACCCTTGTCCATCATTTTAAACAGTTTGGAGTTAAAACATTGAAAAACAAAATGAAACGATGTGCATCGTTAATTGATGAAAGTATCTCTTAGCCTAATTACTATTCTCTTTCAGAAGATGAACAATGCTTTGATTTATTCACAATTACTGTTTGAAGCAACTAACAGCATGTCTTTTTTTTTTACTTTTGTTTTGCCTTAAACGGGCGCGTTAAGGAAACACCATAGGCAAGGAAATGATCAAATTTTTTATAAAAGAATGAGTCAATTAATAATATGAAGAGCGTGTTTTGTTCCATCTTTTTTTACAAAACACGCTCTTTTTTATGATTGTTTAGCGAGGTTATTATTATTAATTTTACAAAGAGGATGCCCTTTCCCCGTCAATATTCCAATCCATGACCAATATTATATAAAATACTTCCATCCTGATTGTAGATGGTTACTGGAAGCTTTCCTGTCGGGTTATTTTCACCAAAAATGGTGTTGACAGATGCTTCAAAGCTAGCTTTATTATAAGAATATTGAACTAAATAGGCTCCGACATTTCGATAGGACATGATGTCATATGGATTTCTGATGCCAACCGCGACAACTGGAATGCCTGTTGCAATCAGCTGATTCGTCATTAACATTTGTGATGCGGAAGGTGCTCTGCCGCTAACAGAGGAAGTATAGGTTCCAACAATAAT
This sequence comes from Margalitia sp. FSL K6-0131, assembly GCF_038008735.1. Classification (NCBI taxonomy): domain Bacteria; kingdom Bacillati; phylum Bacillota; class Bacilli; order Caryophanales; family Bacillaceae; genus Heyndrickxia; species Margalitia sp. FSL K6-0131. The sequence continues at coordinate 2,961,937 of NZ_JBBOZS010000001.1, read as the reverse complement.
ATATTTTGCATCTTTTATTTGATCTAATTGGGCTTTTGTCAAGGTAGTTGATGTATTGATATAGGTCACATTATTATGATGTTTCTTCACTTCATCTACAAGTGATTGTACATAATATCCGGAATAGCCAACAACCGCAATTTTATCCTCTTTTGCCACGTTCAATGGAAGTAGATGATCATTTTTTACAAGTGTTATAGATTTAGCAGCGACTTCCTTTTCAATTTGCTTATGCTCAGGTGAGCCGACAACCTTTAATGCATTTGCAACTTGATCGTCTATATTTTTTTCCACTTCCGGTTTTACAATACTTCTATTTAACTTTAAAGTAAGAATACGTTCCACAGATTGGTCGATTCTGGTAACCGGGATAGCTCCCGAATATACCGCATTATATAATCCATTCGCAACTTGCTCCACACCAACAGGCATTAATAAAATATCAGCACCCGCGTTAACTGCCCGAATAGCTGCATCCACTGCTCCAAAGTTATCCACGATGGCTCCCATGTTCATGGCATCAGTAACAATAACGCCCTTAAAGCCCATTTGTCCTCGCATTAGTCCTGTCAAAACTTTATAGGAAAGAGTTGCAGGAAGCGAAATTTCTGTACCATCTTTTTGGGAAATGACCTTTGTATCATCGATTTTTGGAAAGGTTACATGTGCTGTCATAATAGCATCAATTCCGGCATTCATAGCTTGTTGAAATGGATATAGCTCCACTTGCTTCAATCGATCCATATCATAAGGAACTTCCGGCAAACCTAAGTGGGAGTCTACTGCTGTATCCCCATGACCAGGAAAATGCTTCGCAGTAGATGCCGTGTTCGTTTGATGTAGTCCATTGAGATAAGCCTTTCCCAAATCAGCTACCAATTGAGGATCGGCACCAAAGGAACGAACACCAATAACTGGATTATCCGGATTTACGTTCACGTCCATTACTGGGCCAAAGTCCATGTTAATACCATCTGCTTCCAGCTCTTCGCCAATGACTTTTCCAACTTTACCAGCCAGCTCTTCAGAACGGGTTGCCCCAAGTGCCATATTCCCAGGAAAATCAGTACCAGTTTGCAGCCTTGTTACGATACCGCCTTCCTGGTCAACAGAAATTAGCATCCCGTATTTTTCAGCCGCATCTTGATAAGCTCTCGTAAGTCGGATTGTTTGGTCCGCTGTAACGGTATTTTCACGGAATAAAATAACACCGCCAATATGATATTGCTTGATCAGCTGCGCAATTTCCGGCTGCATTTCTGTTACATTTTTCCCTTTCCACGTACGAAAATCAGGCATCAACATCTGTCCAACTTTTTCTGGCACAGTCATATGATTAATGGCTTTACCAATAATGTCATAGCGTTTTCCATGCTCTTTTTCTACGATTATTTTATCTTGATTACCTTTATATTGAATGGAAATTCTATCTTGGTAATTTCCATCAGTTGCATAGATAAAAGTCTTTCCGTTATGCCCAAGTAAAGTCACTTCACCGCTTGGATCAACAGAAGCTACATTTTTATTGGAAGATTTCCAAGTAATATTTTTGTTGGCTAGTAGAAAGTTACCATCGCTATACAAATGAAAAGCATTTAACTTCAGTTTATTATTTAATACATCTCGGCTTACTTGAGGGACATTCAAATCTATTACTAGATTATTTAATTTTGTAGAAGATGGTTCATCTGCTTTTGCTTTATTAGATCCCCATTCTGGTACGCCAGTAAGAATGAAAGTAAAAATAATGATTGAAAAGCTAAATATTTTTACTAGCTTTTTCATCTTTTCCCCTCCGATTTTGTGGAAAATAGTAAAATATGATGATACGTGAATGAAACAGTAATACTTTTTCTACAGAAAATGATTCCCCCTTTATTACAATTTACCTGTGAAAAAAGCTTGCTTCATACCAACTTTATGCATAGGAAGAATAGTTAATGTAGCGATGGAAAAAAAGGGGAAGAAAGTAGGGTGGACTTTAATGAAAGTGGAAATTACATGGGTGTTAGGTCGTAGTTAAAAAAGTCGGTGCTGTCATCCATTCGTTAGTTGCGCAGTTAAAAGATGTTAAATAGAATATTAGATAAGAATGAATGTTCTAATTCTATTTGATAATGGGTGAAGTAAATGAAAAAATTTGTAGTGATGTTAAAAGATAAAAAGGCAGGGGAACTAACACAGGAATTATTAATACAGCATATTGAACATCTTAGAAAAATGAATGATGAAGGAAAACTATTCATTTGTGGACCCTTCAAAGATAATGATAAAGCGATACAAATCATTCTATGTGAAAGTTTGGGAGAAGCAATAAATCTAGTGGAAAGTGACCCCTTTGTAAAAGAAGGTTATTATGCCACTTATGAAGTCAGTGAACTACTAGAAGCAAACGAAGAGAATAATTGGTTAATAGATATTCCACAAACCAAAGATAACCTAACATAACAAATAACATTATCTTTAAAAGTGCTCAAAAAGACCAACTCATGGCAAAATGCGAGAGCAAGTGGTCTTTATATGGGTTCAAAAGACCAAGGCAAGGAAAACTCCGGTTGCAAATGGTCTTTAGAAACGTTCAAAAGACCAACCCAAGCAAAAATTCGAGAGCAAATGGACTTTATAAGTGTTCAAAAGGCAGACGCAAGGAAAAATTCATCCCATTTTTAAGCACCAGTGCAGTTCCTTTATTTGTTTGCCTTTCAAGCGCTATTCCAAGTTTTGAAGGTACTCAGATTGCAATCCATATGCGATTATTTTTTTCTTACACAGTTTTACAACATCTACATGATCATGATATCGATATACAAATAATTTAATGGATTTTTTCCCTCTTTTAGTATCAATGACTAATGGTAAACTATTATTTTTTGGTTGTAAAAATGTATTTTCGTTTCCTGGAAAAATATAATAGCGCTCTAAAAAAACGGCTTCGTTAAAGCTTTGGATAAATTGTTTCTTCTTTTGTTCTTCTAAGATTATCCCGTTCATCGTTATAGTATCATTATTGTCATTGAGTTTTAAATGGATTTCAAATTCACTTAAAAACCATTCTACAAGACTGGTAGGTGGACATGTCAATATTATCTTAACAGCACTGGCAATAACGATTGAAAGTACGATCATCCAAGTCATTTTTATCATCTCCTTACAGTTAATCAAGACATAGTAATAACCAGAACTCTGCTATTTCAACATCATAATAGAATAACCAGTTTAATACACCATCCATTTGCATTTAAATAAGACCAACCACTTATAAAGGTAGAAATAGAATAGTAAAATTACAAAAAAGGACAAAAATGATTTGTATTTGGCAATCTTATTTCCGTTACAATCAAGATAGAAGATGCAATTTTTATTATTTTGGAAGAAGGACAGTTAAATGGATTGGAAACCAGATAGAAATAAGAAAACTCCGATTTACATACAAATATCAGAGTATATTGAAAACGGTATAACAGACGGTACGTTTCCGGTAGATAAGCCACTGCCTTCTGAAAGAACTCTTGCGCAAGCATTAGGTGTAAATCGCAGTACAATCGTTTCGGCTTATGCAGAATTAGAGGCAAGTGGGCTGGTGGAGCGCAAGAAGGGGAGCGGAACCATTATCAGCAGGGATATTTGGGGACTTACGAAAAAGCGAATCCCCAGCTGGAACAAATATATTGAAGCGGGAACGTTTTTACCAAATATTCCAGTCATGCAACGCATCCGGAAAGAAACGGAAGAAAATCATCTCATAAATCTTGCGAGCGGTGAACTATCCGCTGATCTTTTTCCTAATGATTTTATACAGGAATCTCTAATGAAAACAAAGTTTACTGGGAACTTAGGGTATGATCATCCACAAGGGAATATCGATTTGCGCAATACCATAGTCGAACATGTTCGAGAGTATCGGAAAATAGAAACGAAGCCTGAGTCTATCCTTATCACTTCGGGTGCCCAGCAAGCTATCCATTTGATTATCCAGTGTTTATTAAAGCCTGGAGATGCTGTGGTGATAGAAAACCCATCTTATAGCTTTAGTCTTCCTATCTTTAAAACAGCTGGATTGAAAGTATTCCACCTTTCAGCAGAGAAAAGCGGATGGAACCCTGCTGAATTAATTCCTATTCATAAAAAGCATCGAATCAAAATGATATTTACTAATCCTATTTATCAAAATCCGACAGGGACGTTAATGTCGTCTCATAAAAGAAGGGAATTATTGAATATCTCATCTGAATTTGGAATCCCTATAATCGAAGATGATCCATATAGTTTGTTATCTTTTACAGAAGAACATCCATCAACATTAAAATCGATGGATGTGAATGGAAATGTGCTGTATATTAGTTCCTTATCCAAAATCGCGGCACCTGGTTTAAGAATAGGATGGATAATCGGTCCACCTCCAGTAATAGAACGATTAGCAGATGCAAAACAGCAGTTTGATTTTGGGCATTCGACATTCTCGCAATGGATTGGAAATCAATTTTTAAGCTCCCATTACTTAGAAGAACATCTTCATTTATTAAAAAGGGAGTTAAAAAGTCGAAGAGATGCAATAATGAGCAATCTAATTCAATATTTTGGAAGTCATGTTGAATTTCAAAAACCATTGGGAGGAATTCATTTGTGGTGTCAATTTAAAAATGAAGTAAATGAGAATCTCCTTCTAGAAAATTCGATTAAAGAGGGAGTAATCTTTGCACCCGGCAGTACTCTTGGTACAGAAAAAGGATGTATCCGTCTCACATATGCTAGAGGGGATGAAAATACTATTCATCAGGGTGTGAAACGTTTGTTTCATGCTTTCGAAAAAACAAGATAAGAAAAGTGGATGGCTATATTATTGACGGATTGGATGGTTTCAATTAAAGAATACACCATTATGATGATACTAGAAGGAAATTTTATTTTAGAATAAGGACCTTGTCATTGATGGTGGAGGTGTATCGACATGATGATGGTTGCTTACATTTTAGTTGCTGTAGTAGGGATTGCAGCTCTAGTAGGAACGTTAATGGTGGCAGGGAAAGCCGATGCAGACTATAGCACTGCAACCAAAGGAAATTTAACTCGCATTCTATTAATGTATATTATTCTCGGCATTATTGTTATTATAGGGGCGATAGTAGTTTGCATTTATTTAATATAAAAAATAGAAGAAATTCAAGTTTGCAATAATGGTTAGAATGGCTATTCCAGGAGATGGGATAGCCTTCTACTAATTTTTTCATTCAATCGCATAATGTGATAACTAGTGCATTTATCCTGCAGAGATTCATGCACTTTTTTGTATTCTTGGTGAAATGATGGCGACACCTAGTTAAAAGGTTGTAGAATTTATGATATATTCAAATAGAAATGCGTTGTTGAAAGCTAATGGTTAATCTCTAACTCATAATTAAGAAAAAAGTCATGGGGTAATTTATAGTAATGAGGGGACCAACATGAATACATTTAATAATAATATATTGGAATCTTTTTCAGAAATAAACAGAGCAATCTATAAGTTAGAAAAATTAGAAGCAGATAAACACGGAATAACGGTAGTTCAATTAAAAACAATTTATCATATTAATCTTAATCCTAATATTGGTTTAAGTGAACTGGCAGAAAAGTTAAGGCTTACGAATAGCACAGTTAGCGGTGTAGTCGATCGATTGGTACAAAATAATTTCGTTGAACGAGTTATACCGCATACAGACCGAAGAGCCATTTCTCTCCTTTTATCTAAAAAGGGTGAGGAGTTGTTAGAAACCATTTTTTCATCTGACAATACTACGATAACAAGGCTAAACGGATTATTAGAAATACCGGAAGAAGAGATCCAACATTTATTAAGACTGCATAAACTAGTGTTATCCAAATTGAAATTTCAAGAGGAAAAAATATAATGATATACAGAGATATTAGGTGAGTATTTCATAGGAGATTAAAACGTAAGCGCTTCAACGCAAAGGAAAAATACTGTAATTCTATTAATATTTTATTCATAGCATTTGGGGATTGCTATTTATTTAATTGACTTACTTTAGGCAATGGTATTTGCTACCATTCGCCTTTTTTAATTGAGCTAAAAACAATTTATGTTGAAAAATTTTTGAAATTAGAGGAAAGTATAACTTTTTTTAGATTATATAAATATAGGCAAAATGAATATTTGAAAGGGGGAGCATTACATGGCAAAAAAAGTATTGTTATTAGCTGGAGATGCGGTGGAGGCGCTAGAAATCTATTATCCTTATTTTCGCTGTTTAGAAGAAGGGTATGATGTTCAAATAGCTGCTCCATCGAAAAAGCAACTTCAAACAGTTGTGCATGATTTTATTGGCTGGGATACTTATACAGAAAGCAAGGGGTATTTAATTGAATCAACCGTTGCCTTTGAAGACGTAAATCCTGAAGAATATGACGGACTAATTATTCCAGGGGGAAGGGCACCAGAGTATATTCGTTTAAATGAAAATGTTCCTAGAATTGTAGCGCATTTCTTTGAAACAAAGAAACCAGTTGGAGCGATTTGTCACGCGAGTCTTATCCTAACAACAGTGAAGCAATACATGGAAGGACGTGAATTAACAGCTTATATTGCTTGTAAGCCAGATGTAGAAGCAACAGGTGCTACATACATCGAAAATCATCTTCATGTCGAAGGAAATCTTGTCTCCGGTCATGCGTGGCCAGATCTTCCTGGATTCATGAGAGAGTTTATTAAACAATTAAATCAATAATATTTATCCCCTAAGAATGGTGATTCTTAGGGGATTTATTTATTTTATTAATTTAACTTACTTTGCGGGCAGATTCAGTCTATGAAGGTTACCGTTGTACCTGGATTTCCTCTTTTGTGGGCACATTCCGTGATTGATTGTTACCGTATTCTCGGGATTTCCTTTGTAACGGTCACAATAAGTCCATGATTGTTACCGTAGTCGCAGAAATTGCTTCGTAACGGTCACAATCAGTCTATAATCGTTACCGTAGTCGCGGGATTTCCTCCGCAACGGTCACAATCAGTCTATGATCGTTACCGTAGTCGCGGGAATTCCTCCGTAACGGGCACAATAAGTTAATGATTGTTACCGTAGTCGCAGAATTTCCTTCGTAACGGTCACAATAAGCCAATGATTGTTACCGTAGTCGCGGGAATTCCTCCGTAACGGTCACAATAAGTCCATGATCGTTACCGTAGTCGCGGGAATTCCTCCGTAACGGGCACAATAAGTTAATGATTGTTACCGTAGTCGCAGAATTTCCTTCGTAACGGTCACAATAAGTCCATGATTGTTACCGTAGTCGCAGAATTTCCTTCGTAACGGTCACAATAAGTCCATGATTGTTACCGTAGCCGTAGAATTTCCTTCGTAACGGTCACAATAAGTCTATAATCGTTACCGTGGTCGCGGGAATTCCTCTGCTACAGGCAGATAATATCTTTAAAATATTCCTGACAGTCTGCAATTCTTGGATTAGCGATATAATGACCGCCTTCTACCTGAATTGTTTGGCCAATGAATTAAGATTCATGGGAAGCAAGGAATAGAAGGTATAACCAATATTGTCCGATTCACCTTAATGGGGAAGGGCATTAAATTTTTCGAAACCAGGTGCTACAGCGTTACTTTTCCTTAAACACGTCCCATTTCCTCTTTTTATATGAATCTATTAAATATTTTAATTTACAAAAATTTGACTAAAACAAAATTGATTAATTATCTAAAATGGAAATAACAATAAATTGTAACCTTATTCTTCCTATCTCAGTCTAATGTTGTAAGGACGGTGAGGAATATGAAGAAATTGGTTTATCCTTTACTGATAGCGTGTTTCTTATTGATTTTGCCTGGCTGTGGAACCAAAAAGGAAGCAGATGGTCTAGAGATTTCAAGTAATGTGGAGTTTGGTAAAGAAGACTACCAAAGAATCGTTTCTTCACAAAATGAATTAGGATTTGATTGGTTACAACATGTGGTAGCTGATAAAAACGAAAATGTAATTATTTCCCCAGCCAGCTTATTTATGGCATTGTCTATGGCTTATAATGGGGCAGACGGAGTGACAAAGGATGAAATTGCAAAGGTTTTGCATGTGGGTGGGTTAAATAACAGTGAGCTAAATAAAGCGAATGCTTCATTAATGTCCATGCTCCATAATAATTCAGAAAAAGTCCAGCTCAATGTTGCCAACTCTATTTGGTTGAACAATAATTACCACTTTCAAGACGATTTCTCTAAGAATAACAAAGATTATTTTAATGCAAAGATTCAAGAAATCGATATTAAGAATCCGAATGCACCAGATAAAATTAATGGTTGGGTCAAAAAGGCAACTAATAACAACATAAAAGATTTAGTAGATGCACCTTTAAGTTCTGATTTAATCACCATACTGATCAACGCTGTTTATTTCAAAGGGAATTGGCAGTATGAATTTGATAAAAAGCATACAGAGAAGAAAACGTTTCATTTAAAGGATGGGGCCACCAAAAAAGTTCCTCTTATGAAACTCAATAAAGAGTTGGATTATTTGGAAACAGAGGACTTTCAAGCCGTGGCACTTCCTTATGGAGATGGTGAAACGAGCATGGTAGTATTTTTGCCGAAAGAAAATACTCGTTTGGATGAATTTCAAAAGAAATTAAATGCTGATAATTGGAAGCAATGGCAAGCGCAATTTATGCCAAGACAAGGAACTTTCATGCTGCCGAAATTTAAATTTGAACACGAGATTGAGTTGAATGATACATTAGAAAAACTCGGTATGAAATCAGCATTCACTAGTGATGCTAATTTTTCAAAAATGGTAAAAGAAACGATTCCTATTCAAATCAGCGAAGTAAAACAAAAGACTTTTATCGATGTCAATGAAAAGGGAACAGAAGCTGCCGCAGCAACTTCTGTTACGATGACAAAAGCATCTGTTCCTAGTGGTGAACCTTTCCAAATGGAGGTGAATCGTCCATTCTTCTTTGCCATTGTTGATAATAATACAACAGCAATTCTATTTATGGGCGCGATTTCTGATCCAACGGAAGCGAAATAAATCCTACGGGAAAAGAATCTATGTAAGAAACTCAGATTTTTCAGAGTAATTAGAAGAACAAATCACATGCTGATTTGTTCTTTGTTTTTTCATTTAACGGTTATCGTAAACTTGGTTGTTTTATAACCAATTCATATTATCAAAGGTATGAAATATAATTAAGAAAAATTAAGCAAAAGAGAGAATAGAACAAAAAGTACAGTATTTAGTCCAATGTTTAACTAATATCGTTTTTTTGGGTTATTTCCTATTGTTGAAATCTTTAAAATACAAGATTTAAACTACTTATTAAGTAGTCTCGCAATAGACAAAGAGGGTTTCAGTACTTTTCCATAAGTACTGAAGCCCTCTTATGATATGTTCTTAAAACACCTATAGTCAATATTTTCATAGTAGCATAAGTCGCAGGTTCTTTATTATGCATTCTTTTTATGCGTGAGGAATAAACCTGGGATGAAGATTACTGCAAGGACAATAGCGGATACTAAGAATCCGGCATGGTAACCTTTTAAACCATTGGCAATCGTTGGCTGAAATCTTTGTATGACAGTTGCGACAACGGTTGCGATAACAGCTGAACCAAAACTTGAACCAAGGTTTTCAATAATATTAATACCTACACCTGCTTCTGGAAGTTGTTTGCTGTCAAGTCCTGTATAAGCGTCACTCGTTAACGGAAGCATAATTCCTCCAAAACTGGTACCACGGATGAACAATATGATGGAAATCCAAATCATACTTGTTTTATCGGTGATAAAGATAAGCGGAATAGTTCCGATAAGCGAAAGAACAAGGCTGACCATCACCACGTATTTCGCGCCGATCTTATCAATCATTTTTCCAATCATTGGCCTGGTAACGAGCATGCCAACTCCTTGAGGGATTAACGCCAGCGCTGCTTCGATTGCCGAAAAATGACGGAAGTTTTGAAAGAACAATGGAAGTATTAACATTGGTCCCATGATAGCAATATTCGCGAAGAACAAACCGATGCTGGATGCTAAGAAGCTCTTGTGTGCAAACAATTTTATCGGAAGTACGGTTTGATTCTTTCTTATTCGATTATATACGAGGTATATTACTGCTAAAATAAGGCCAATGCCCACCCATAGAATTGTTTCGTTATTATCAAATGATGCATGGTCCGCTGCTTTCGTAATCCCGTAAATCAATGTTGCACTCATTAAGGATAAATCGATAATCCCAAAAACATCGAGTTTACTGTCTTTGTTGAATGGTTCAAAGTCTGGAATAGTTTTCCACATAAGTGGTGCAGCAATTAACATGATGAACACGTTAATGAAGAAAATCCAATGCCATGATGCACCTTGAACGATGAAGCCCCCAATTACAGGTCCTAAGATTGGGCCGAAGATCATTGGTGTGCTGACGATTGCCATCACTTTCCCTAGGTTTTCCGGACCTGCAGTTTTAACCAAGAGCGTTGACATAAGCGGGGTAATAATCCCAGCGCTAAATCCTTGAAGCAATCGGAAGAAGATGAAGCTGGAAATGTCCCAACTAATTCCGGCGAAAACAGAGATTACACCAAAAGCGATGACTGCACTGACGAAGATTTTCTTTCCATTCAATTTGTTCATAAGCCATCCAGACACTGGAACTGCCATCGCAAGGGCTAAAACGTAACCTGTAATGGCCCATTGAATAGTATCCAATGTCGTGTTGAAATCCTTAGTTAGTTTGTCGATGGCGATGTTTACCATAGTTGAGTCAAGCATTGGAGCAATTGCTCCAAGAGCAATAGCCCAGGCAGCGGTGAGAATTTCTTTTGGTAATCCTGGTTCCTTTATTTTCTCTTTTGACATATTATTCTCCTTTCAAAAGTGATTATATGTTTCCTCGTCAACAAAAAATATCATTATTTTGTTTCCTTGTCAACTAAATGTTGACAATAAAAAAGGCAGATTGTTCTCATTAGAGTCAGTCTGCCTTAGGTTTCATTATTCAAATTTATTCTGATTTAATTAATAGATATACTTTGTTTTTTTATTTCTGCATCTAAATGCCTATTATACTTTTCCACGAAGTTAAGCATACTGTCAAATTGTTCCTTGGTTACTTGTTCAAAAACTACTTTGTCCCGTTCTTGAAACTCTTTGTGCAGTTCCTCATGGATTTTATAAATTTCTTTCCCTTGCTCGGTAAGCCTAAAATAGATTTCTTTCTTGTTATCTTGCTTCTGGTAGCTTTCGATAAGCCCCTTTTTTAAAAGTTTCTTAGTTAATTTACTGATGGCACCTCTAGTCATATAAAGGGATTCCGCAAGTTTTGTCACATTGGCATCGCCATTTTTTTCAATAGATTCGATACAATGTACTTCAGAAGGCTTATAGCCCTTAAGACTCTCTTCCATCTTAGGTTTATTAAGCCAAACCATCTTGTTGTATAAGTCCCTGAAATTCATTAAGAGCTGTTCTTCTTTGTTCATGGCCTATCCTCCCACTCGTTGGTTCATTAACAATATTATATTAAATTTTGTTTCTATTTCAACAATATTAAAAGAGCTTTAAGGATTGAGCAATACTGAAAAGCCTTCATTTCTTTTGTTTGCGAACGATGGTTCCTCTAAATAATGCAACAAGAAGGATTTTTACTTTAATTACTCGAATACAAAACATATATTTCTATTTTTAATTTTATATAGGATATCCGACAAGGAGCAAATAAAATGCAGATAGATGCCTTAATAGAACCCTATCTCTCAGAGTTAAAGCGATATTGTTATATGATAACTGGCACCCCTTGGGATGGGGAAGATTTATTCCAGGATACAGTTATAAAAATAATGAGAAATTCTGCAAAACTAATGGAACATCCCAATCCTAAAGGCTATATCTTTAAAACTGCGACAAATCAATGGTACGACACAATTAGAAAAGCAAAGCGGGAGATTGTGGGATTAAGCAACAACCAAGACTTTGAAATTTCTTCCGATTATATTTTACTGGATTCAATAGAAATTCTCATATCTCTGTTGCCTTTTAAACAGGCTGCTAGCTTGCTGCTCAAAGAATATTTTGGTTTTACAGCTCGCGAAATTGCATCCATGTTGAATATGAGTAACGGCGGTGTAAAAGCTGCAATTAATAGAGCAAGAAATACTTTGTCTAATCAAAAGCATTTCGATGATAACTATTTGGAACCGACCCCCACTTTACTGAATCGATTGTTAAGTGCCATAAAAAATGATGATTTTAAAGTGGTGGTAAAAACGTATCACCTATTAGTTTCAAGGGGGATAAAAATAAATAAGAAGGATGAATTTTTTGTATTTGAAATGGTTGATCCAGATGGAAATCGATTTTTAATAAAAGAAAAAATTTAAATTTATTCGTATCCTTTCTTCTTTTCGTTTCGTTATTTAATAAAGGAGGTGTTTGTCATGAAATCAGTCAAACGAATTGATACGGTTTTCGTACCAGTTACTGATCTGCAAAAATCGGAAAAATGGTACATGAGCATTTTTCCATTTAAAGTGGTTTACCGAAGCAGTGATGGTCAGTATGTTGGATTCCGCTTTAATGAAAAAGGAGAAATGAAAACTGCGTTAACTCTTTATAAAGTTGAAAAAATGCCGGAACATCATCACATTGCATTCAACTTTTATTGTGAAGATGTTGATGGTTTTCACTCGTTCTTAGTTAATCAAAATTATCAGGTAAGCGACATTCACAGTGGGGATGGAATGAGATTTTTTGATCTATATGATCCAGATGGAAATGGATTAGGGATTGTTACTTTTTAAGAGATATCAAAAAATAATGGGGGAAAAGAAATGAATAAATTTATACAAAGAGTAGGGACTACATATATTCCTGTTAACGATATAGAAAAATCATCTTTGTGGTATCAAGAGATGTTGGGGGCTAAAGAGAATTTTCGAAATTCGGATAAAGCGATATTGGACTTTGCAAATCAAAGCTTCTTTCTTGTTAAGGCTAAATCAGAGGAACGTGCGATGTTTTTGGATCAATATGGATCGGAGCATTTTTATATGACTTTTGAAGTAAATGGAATAGAACAATTAAGGAACTTCCACTCGTTTCTTAAGGAAAGAGGCGTATCCGTAGGAGATATCGAAGATCGTGGACACCCCGGCAACAACTTTGTCTTCTTTGATATCGATGGTAATAAATTTGATGTTTGGAGTGAGTTAAGTCCAGCATTTAAAGAAAAGTATGGGATTATGTAATTTATATATCCTTATATTAATCTAATATTTCATGTAGAGTAACGCAATTTGCTGCGTTACTTTTTATTACTTTGCTCCATATGTTTAGTACTATGTAATTGTTAATGGAAAACAGCAGTCTGTATTAGCAAGAAGAGGTACTAGAGAAAAGTGGCTGACAACTCCACAAATTTTAGCTCATCCAGAACTACCCACCTATCTAAAAGAGAATATAACAGCAGCAGAAAGACTATTACAAGAAAACAGCAAATTAATTTCAGAATCTATTGAATGCTAAAAACGGGTAGTATTAGGAAGAAGGACTAGTAATCATAGGCAAATTATTTTGTGATAATACATAATACCGATCTGAATTGTATGTATAAGCGGAGGAGTTAGTAATGAAACATTATGTTGAAATTTTCGGAAAAGGAAAAGAAACCATCATTTTTTTACCTGGCACAGGATGGGCAGGAAATTTCGGAATGCCTATAGCAAGCGCATTGGATGAAAAGTTCACTATGCATATGATTGACTTGCCCGGAATTGGGAGAAGCAAAGGGAGGGATGGAGAAAAAAGCAACATTTAATGAACGAGTCAAACAAATGCTTTTTTCTGTGTGTCAAAAGTCGAATTTTATTACTGTTTTGGATTTGCGGGGCGGGTTAAATTACATTCATCGCTTTTATGTTTTTATTAGAATAATAGCAACGAAGTTCCCAGTGAAATACCCCACACTATGATTCTTCAACATTATTCCTCACTTTTTATATCTAGTTATTTTCATCTACAATCAAACATTCACAAGGAAATTAATACTGCGAAATATATAGTTGATTTTTACCAGTAAGCTCTCTAATAATTTAATATTTCGGTGCAAGATCTTTACTAGTTTTTGGAAGATGATTAATCCTCCAATACTTTTTTGACTGATTAGTTCTATTTAAATATTTGCCAACGTAGAAATGGGTACAAAAGACCATAAAAAAGTAGGAATATCTTATTCTAAAAAATGGATATTCATATACACTACTCTGCTTCACGTTGTTCCATGAATAATCCAAGGAACCATATAAATGGGTTAAGAGGGGGGTATGTCTATTGGGTATTAAAGTTGGTATTATTGGATGCGGTTCCATCGCAAGACTTCGTCATGCACCAGAGTATAAAGTAAACCCGCATGTCGATGAGATTGTCTTCTTCGACCGTAATCCGGAAAGAGCAAGGGAATTGGCAAACATGTTTGATGGCAGTGCAGTTGAAAAGGTAGAAGAACTTTATAAGGATCCAAAGATAGTGGCAATTAGTGATTGTTCCTCCAATGATGCACATCATATTTATACTTCGAATGCTTTGCTAAATGGGAAGCATGTTCTATGTGAAAAGCCTTTGGCTATTAATGTTGAGTATGCTGAAATAATCCTCAAAGCGCAAAAGCAGTCTGGAAAGATATTAATGGTAGATCATAATCAACGATTTACGAAGGCGCATCATAAGGCTAAGGAAATCATCGAAAAAAAGGAATTGGGTGAAGTGTTAACTTTTAAGACGACATTTGGACATAAAGGACCGGAAAGCTGGGGCACGGAGAAGTCGAATGCAACTTGGTTTTTTAAAAAAGAACGATCTTCCTTAGGTGTTGCCGGAGATCTGGGAATTCATAAAATCGATCTCATTCACTATTTATTAGATGATGTAGTAGAAGAAGTGAAGTCATTCCATGGTGCTTTGGATAAAGTTGACGAAAATGGAGATCGTATTAAGGTTTGTGACAATGTAGTTTGTGCTTTAAAAACAAAAAGCGGCCGTATTGGAACGGCTTCCTTCTCATGGACATATTACGGTGCCGAGGATAACTCCACCATCATCTATTGTCAAAAAGGGATTATCAAAATCTATCATCATCCAGATTACCCGCTTTTGATTGAAACGAAGGATGGGGACGTAATCAAATACGAAATAGAATCTATTCAAACTAATGATAACCAAACAAGTACTGGTGTGATTGATGCTTTTATAGAATCGATCCTTTATGATAAAGAGCCTCCTATTACTGGCCAAGAGGCACTCGCATCACTAAAGGTGATAGAGAAAATCATAGGTGGATAAGTTATCTGGAAGTTTCGGTATAAGAAAAAAATTGGTTTCATAAAATGTAGTAATTATTCTTTATAGGATCAAAGAGGGAACGTGCCCGTAAACAAAAAAATTGCACTAGAAAGGTCAATAGAATTACTTTTTAATAGTTTGTAAATTTTAAGGGGGAAAGTCTAGTGAAGAAGACTTTATCGTTGATGGTGCTTGTCTTTTTAATAATGGTGCCTCTTCTTACTGCTTGCGGCGGTGAAAAATCATCGGGCAACAATGGAAATGACGGAAGATCAGGAACAAAAAAACATAAGATTGGGATTCTGGCACCGGCTGTTACACATGGCTGGGTGGCTGCAGTTGCCTATAATGCAGAGTTGCGGGCAAAGGAATTAGGAAAACAGATAGAGTACAAAATTGAGACTAGTAATAATGCAGAAGAAATGACTTCCCAACTTGATGATTTAAAAACATGGGGAGCAGAAGCGATTGTAGCATTTCCGCAATGGGAAGGCATGGAGGTACCGATAAAGCAGGCATTGGATGCAGGAATTAAAATCATTAACTTTGATATCAAAATCAATGTTGATGGTGTCTACCGAGTAGCAGGGGACAACAAGGATATGGGTATTCAAGGAGCTAAGTATGTTGTCGATAAAATCGGAAAAACAGGAACGGTAGTCATGCTGGAGGTACCGTCATCCGGGTCTGTTTCCGAATTAAGAAAACAAGGTTTTGTTGATACGATGAAAGAGATTGCACCTGATGTGAAGATTCTCTCTTATGCTACGAAATTTACACGCGAAGACGGGCTAAAAGACTTTTCGGATATCCTAACGAAAAATAAAAAGATTGATGCTGTTTACTCCATGGATGATGAAACCTCCATCGGTGTACTGCAAGCAATTAAGGAAGCAGGGAGAACCGATATTAAAGTCGTCACAGGTGGCGGTGGAATGCAAGAATATTTTAAAATGATGCCGGATAACAATGACATTTGGATCGAGTCAGCACTATATAGTCCGGCAATGGTAAAAGATGCGGTGGATATTGCGTTGAAACTGTTAAACGGAGAAGATGTACCAAAAGAGACCATCATTCCTACTACAATTGTTGACAAATCTAATTATGAAAAATACTTAGACGATAAATCTCCATATTAATCTATGTTTCTATAGAAAGATAAACAAATGAGGGGTTATGGCATAGCTATAACCTCTTTTTACAAAGGGGTGGATGCCATGTTCGTAGAAATGAAAAATATTAGAAAGTCCTTTGGAAGCAATGCAGTATTAAAAGATGTATCGTTCACTCTGAAAGGCGGAGAAATTTGTGCGCTGCTTGGGGAAAATGGAGCGGGAAAATCTACATTGATGAACATACTTGGCGGCGTTCACCAAATGGATTCAGGAAGCATAAGTCTAGATGGCAAACAGGTAAAGTTTGCCACTCCTGCACAATCACAGGAGGCTGGAATTGCCTTTATCCATCAAGAGTTGAACCTCATCAATGATTTACCAATTTATGAAAATATGTTTCTTGGCAGAGAACTAAAAACAAAAAGAGGAAGACTGGACTTAGAAAGAATGATGAATGAAACAAAAGAAGTATTTAAACAAATGAATGTCCAGCTAGATCCGAAAACATTTGTGTCTGACCTAGATGCTTCCTATAAACAAATCGTAGAAATATGCAGGGCAATGATGATGAATGCATCTATTATTATAATGGATGAACCTACTACCTCTTTAACCGACCAAGAAATTGAACGAGTCTTTTCAATGATGAAAACGCTAAAGGATAAGAATGTTGGGATTATTTTTATCTCCCATAAACTGAATGAAGTAATGAGTGTTTGTGATAGATTCACGGTACTAAGAGATGGCGGGCTTGTTGCAGAGGGAAACATCAATGAAGTGACAACAAATGATTTGGCACGGCACATGGTGGGATATGAGGTTAGGACAGGTTCCCTTTTAAAGGAGAAAAAACTGGGAAAGGAAGTTTTACGAGTAGAGGGACTTACCAACAACCGAGACTATCGCGATATTCATTTTTCAATTAAAGCGGGTGAAGTCCTTGGGGTGACAGGACTCTTAGGGGACGGAAGAAGTGAACTATTTCAAACAATCTTTGGCGTAGATAAACCTTCATCAGGCAAAATTTTCTTAAATGGTATAGAGGTAAAAATAAAAAGCACTGCCCATGCAATCAAAGAAGGAATTGCGTATCTGCCGAGAAACAGAAAAGAAAACGGTATTATCAAAGATATGAATATTCTAGAAAATGCTTCTATCGTGACTTGGCCAATATTTTCAAAGCGCGGAATGATTGATACAAAAAAACATATAGCAGAATTTGAGCAACAAAGAAACGCTTTGCGAATCAAGATGGGAAAGGAAACGGACAGCATTAACAGCCTTTCAGGAGGAAATCAACAAAAAGTGGTTTTATCCAAATGGCTGATGGCAAAGCCGAAGCTGCTGATCTTAGACAACCCTACTCAAGGTGTGGATGTCGGAGCGAAAGAAGATATTTACAATATTATCTTAAAACTTGCTGAAGAAAACATTGCCATCATTGTGCTTTCCAGTGAAGGACAAGAAATCATCCGCGTCTGTGACCGGGCGCTTGTTATGTACCATGGAGTGATTCAAGGGGAAGTATCCGGAGAAACAATGACAGAGCAACATATCATGAGTCTTGCTACTGGTGGCCAGTTGACGAAGTAAGGGAGGGGATGTTGGAGATGAATAAAAATTTTTTTCGATGGTTTCGTCATAAATGGAAGGAGTCTCCACTATTTAGTACGGCCATTGCGCTCATTATTATGGTGATTCTGCAGACATTGGTACTGGGATTTAATTATGATTCATTCGGCAGCTGGTTTCAGTCCTGGATCAATAACTGGATTAATATCCTGAGAAATAACGCAGGGATAGGAATCATTGCATTAGGGATGACGTTTGTTATTATGACCGCAGGGATTGATTTATCGGTGGGATCTACATTAGTAGCTACTGGAGCATTTGCAATGATCCTTTTGGATACAGGATCGAAAGGACTTTTGGCGCAAATAGGAATTACGGGAATTCCTGCATATCTTATTGCGGTTTTACTGGTATTAGTTTTCGGCTATTTGTTAGGTTCTTTGATAGGAGTCACCATTACTAAAGGGAAAACTCCTCCATTTATTATTACTTTAGGCGCGATGATGATCTTTAGGAGCGTTACCCAACAATTCATGCAAGGTTACAACCCGACAGTGCCGATGGATTTCTTACAAGTTTCCAATCTCAGCATTGGAGGATATTTGATTATGCCGATTCTATATTGGGCTATCATTGCATATATCCTTTATTATGTCTCTAAGCGAACCGTTTTCGGGAGACAAGTCATTGCGGTCGGTTCCAATGAAAAATCGGCAAAGCTATCCGGAGTAAATGTAGATAAAATTAAGGTACGAGTATATGCATTAATGGGGATTCTTGTTTCCATTGCGGCTATTCTTCAAGTGACTAGGATAGGTTCCATGGACTTTGCAAACGCTGGAAGAGGAGCAGAAATGGATGCTATTGCTGCAGCGGTAGTAGGTGGAACAAGCCTGATGGGCGGAAGAGGATTTATTATCGGTACCATCTATGGGATGTTAATTATTGCGGTAATGAATAATTTATTGAATTTATTTGGAGTGCCGCCGTTTTTAAGAGAGGCGTTTAAAGGGATTATAGTGATTGGAGCTGTGCTTCTGCAAAGGAAGGAAAAATCAGCTTAAGAGTGGAATAGTTTAATAGAAAAAATTCTGTTAAATAAGGAGAGAATAATGTCTAAAATTACGTTTTTAGGAGCGGGAAGTACTGTATTTGCAAAGAATGTCCTGGGAGATTGTATGTTAGTTCCAGCTTTAGAAGGCTTTGAATTTGCGTTGTTTGATATTGATGAACAGCGTTTAAGCGATTCAGAAAAAATGCTGACTAATTTAAAAGAAAACCTAAACAAAAACATTCAAATCAAAGCGTATCATGATCGGAAAGAGGCACTTAGGGATGCAAAATACGTCATCAATGCCATTCAAGTAGGCGGATACAAACCAAGTACGGTTATTGATTTTGAGATTCCGAAAAAATATGGTTTAAGACAAACGATTGCAGATACGGTCGGAATAGGCGGAATCTTCCGTAATCTGCGCACCATTCCGGTAATGCTTGATTTTGCAAAGGATATGGAAGAAGTGTGTCCTAATGCATTATTCCTCAATTACACGAATCCAATGGCGGTTTTAACTGGGGTTATGAATCGTTTTACAAATATCAAAACGGTTGGATTATGTCATAGTGTCCAAGTTTGTACAAAAGAGTTATTTCGTTCATTAGGGATGGATCCAAAAGGAGTACAGGAAAAGATTGCTGGCATTAACCATATGGCATGGTTGTTAGAAGTAAAAAAGGATGGGAAAGATCTATATCCTGAAATAAAGAAAAGAGCGAAAGAAAAACAAAAAACAAAGCACCATGATATGGTCCGATTCGAATTGATGGATAAGTTTGGCTACTATGTAACGGAATCATCCGAACACAATGCTGAATACCATCCATATTTTATAAAATCAAGGTATCCAGAGCTGATAGACAAGTACAATATTCCACTTGATGAATATCCGCGCAGATGTGTGAACCAAATAGAAAATTGGGAAAGAATGAGAGAGGATTTAGTAAATAACAAGTCATTAGACCATACTCGTACAAAAGAATACGGCTCAAGAATTATCGAAGCAATTGAAACAGATATTCCATTTAAATTTGGCGGAAATGTGCTCAATACAGGAAGACTTATTAGCAACCTACCTGAAAAAGCATGTGTAGAAGTTCCATGTATTGCAGATCGCAGCGGCATCACTCCTACCTATGTAGGGGATCTCCCAGAGCAATTAGCAGCACTTAACCGAACAAATATCAATACTCAACTGCTCACCATAGAGGCAGCCATTACTGGAAAGCGGGAACACATTTATCAAGCAGCTATGCTGGATCCACATACATCAGCTGAATTATCGTTGGATGATATCGTTTCGTTATGTGATGATTTAATCGAAGCGCATGGGGAATGGCTGCCGAAGTTTGATGGATCACCAGTGTTAGTTTGATGATAAGTATTTATCATGTATGAAGTGGTTAAAAGTTGGATCCGTGAAGATCTAAAAATACTTAAATATCATTTTAAATAAGTAAGATAGTTGAAAGGAAATAAGACATTACTAGACAATATATCTTCTTGACATATATTTAAATCATGCTATGATAATAGCGAAATATTGTTGGAAAACTTAATATTTTTTTAACCACTAGGGGTGCCATTTAAATGGCTGAGATTAAAGTGTGACTTTGAGACTCTTAGAACCTGATCTGGTTTATACCAGCGTAGGGAAGTGGAACAAGGAAATTTTTTGTGTATTTTAATTTCCATATAAAACCACTTTCTTGAGCGTTGAGAAAGTGGTTTTTTGTTGCACTTTGAAAAGATCTATGGATGCACAACAAAATGATTTTTTGGAGGAGATCGTATGAATTTTTCAGAACAGTTACGACAAGAAGTGGATACCATTTGGGAAGCTAGTTTTCATCATCCTTTTGTGACGGGAATTGCAGATGGAAGCCTATCATTGGAAAGTTTTCGATATTATGTGTTACAGGATTCGTATTATCTTTCTCATTTTGCAAGGGTGCAAGCTTATGGGGCAGCTAAGGCACCAGATTTACATACAACGGCACGTATGGCGGTCCACGCACAAGGGACGGCTGAAGCCGAGCTTAAACTACATGCTCATTTTTCTAAACAATTGGGGATCACAGAAGCTGAAAGAGAGGAATTTAAGCCTGCACCGACAGCTTATGCTTATACATCTCATCTGTACCGTGCGGCATTTGCAGGTCATATCGGTGATATAATTGCTGCCTTATTGCCGTGCTATTGGCTTTATGATGAAATTGGGCAGCGATTAAAGGGAAATACACCAGAGGAACCAATTTACCAAGAATGGATTGCGGCATATGGCGGTGAGTGGTTTCATGAAAAAGTGATGGAGCAAATCCAGCGTATTGACGAGATTGCCAAGCAAGTAACGGATTCGGATTTAGAACGAATGACACAACATTTTATCATAAGCAGTCAATACGAATACTCCTTTTGGGAAATGGCTTATCGGATGGAAGATTGGCCGATTAAGCAAAAGGTCAACAGTTTATTGATAGCTGATTTGGAATAGGAAAAAGATTGCACTCTTATTAAATATGAAATAGAGTACGAGATTTATCAAATATTGAGGTTGGTGGATGTAAATTGAGGCCCGAGCTACATATTATTTCAACAGGAATGCAGTCTGTTTCTGAAATGGTTCAAATCGTAGGTGAAATTCATCCTTATATCGATGCTTTTCATATTAGGGAAAAAAAGAAATCGGCCAGGGAGCTTATTGAAATAGTGAATCAATTAAACGCTAACGGCGTTCCGTTAGAAAAAATAATAATCAATGACCGTATAGATGTAGCAATGGTCGCGCGGGTAAAGGGTGTACAACTTGCTTATCATAGCTTGGACATTTCTGCGGTAAAAGGGGTGTTTCCAAGTTTAAGGTTGGGCTGTTCCGTTCATTCCCTAAATGAGGCGTTGTATGCTGAAAAGTTCGGTGCAGATTATGTGTTGTTTGGACATATTTTTTCCACGCAATCCAAGCCTGATGTAGAACCACGCGGTTTGGAAAAATTAAGAGAAGTAACTACGAAAGTGACTATTCCTGTGATTTCTATTGGCGGTATTGATTTTAAGCACGTGAAAAAGGTGTTAAAAACAGGGGTACAAGGGGTTGCTGTAATGTCTGGGGTCATGTTGGCGGACAATCCCCTTCAAGCAGTAAAAGAATATTCATTTCAACTTGGGTTAAGGGAAAGAGGTAAAGCAAAATGAGTGAATGTTATGATGCCATCGTTGTAGGTGGCGGTGTTAATGGCAGTGCAATTTCCTATAACCTTGCGAAACGTGGCTTAAAGGTAATTCTATTAGAAAAGGACCGTTTAGCTAGCAAAGCATCAAGTGCGGCGGCGGGAATGCTTGCTGCCCAAGCAGAGCTTGAAAAGGATGGCCCACTCTTTCAATTGGCCAAAAAGAGCCGTTCGATGTTTCCTAATCTAGCTGTGGAATTAAAGGAAAGGTCAGGGATTGATATTGAATTGGTGCAGAAGGGATTAGTCAAGATTGCCAGTTCACAAGCAGAGGTACAGGAGTTTCAAAAAATGATGGAGGCAAAGCAGCAAGCAGGGGAAACGGTGGAATGGATGACAGGAAAACAATTATGTGAAAAAGAACCTGCTTTATCACCTAATTTACTTGGAGGAATGTACATTCCAAATGATGGCCAGCTTTCACCTTTCCAACTAAGCCATGCTTTTGCTAAATCAGCAGCAAGCTATGGGGCAGAAATAAGAGAATTTACAGAGGTACATTCCTTTATTCATAGGAAAGGAAAAATAACCGGGGTTGTAACAGGAACCGGAAAAATTTATGGAAATCATGTCATTGTTGCGGGGGGCGCATGGAGTGATCGGCTGCTTCAAGAATCAGGACTTATCCTTAAATCTTATCCGGTGAAAGGCGAATGCTTTTCTATTATTTCCCCACGCCCACTTTTAACGGCAACCATATTTTCACATGATTGTTATCTCGTACCGAAGAAAGGCGGACGTACGCTTGTTGGTGCAACATCGACACCAGATACATTTGATCAAAGCGTCACTTTAGAGGGAATTCACTTCCTGATAGAAAAAGCAAAAAAACTTGTTCCTGTTATTATGGCTGGTGAATGGGAAAGAGCATGGGCAGGGATTCGTCCGCAGTCGCTAGATGGTCTTCCTTATCTTGGTGAGCACCCAGAGTGGAAACATTTATGGATTGCTACCGGACATTTTCGAAATGGTATATTATTATCTGCCATCACGGGTGAATTAGTAGCGGATATGCTGGAAGAAAAAACAGTTCAGGTTGATCTATCAGCATTTAGTATCGATAGGGTATTTAAAACAGTGTAAACGAGGTGAATCTATGAAGCTTCAAATTAATGGGGATTTTATTGATGTCCCTGAAACCGTGAAGGTGGTTTCAGATGTTTTACAATATTTTCAACTCGATTCAAAGGTTGTAATCGTAGAGTTGAATCGAGAGATTTTAGAAAAAAGCCATCATTCTGAAATACCCATTTCCGATGGTGACAAAATAGAAATTGTACATTTTGTAGGAGGCGGATGAAATGTTAAAAATCGGACCATATGAATTTCAATCAAGATTATTATTAGGAACCGGAAAGTACCCAAATTTTGATGTGCAGAAAGAAGCGGTAGAAGTATCAGAATCGGAAATTCTTACATTTGCAGTTAGAAGAATGAATATTTTTGAGGCAAGCCAACCGAATTTTTTAGAAAAACTAGATTTAACCCGATATAAATTGCTCCCAAACACAGCAGGTGCTACAACAGCCAAGGAAGCAGTCCGTATTGCAAAACTTGCAAAGGCTTCCGGCTTATGTGACATGGTTAAGGTTGAAGTGATCGGCTGTCAGAAGACATTGTTACCTGATCCTTTTGAGACTTACAAAGCGTCTGAAGAACTATTGAAGGAAGGCTTTATCGTTTTACCATATACGTCAGATGATGTGCTGCTTGCGAAAAGATTGCAAGAATTAGGTGTGCACGCAATCATGCCCGGTGCATCTCCAATTGGCTCTGGACAAGGAATTATCAACCCACTGAATTTAAGTTTTATTATCGAGCAAGCAACTGTTCCAGTAATTGTAGATGCGGGGATTGGAACACCATCCGATGCCGCGATTGCAATGGAACTTGGAGCGGATGGTGTGCTTTTGAATACGGCAGTATCAGGAGCAGCAGATCCAGTAAAAATGGCAGAAGCAATGAAACTCGCAATCCAAGCAGGACGACTAGGCTATGAAGCTGGTAGAATAGCAAAAAAACGCTACGCAACTGCAAGCAGTCCAACCGAAGGAATGAGTATAGGGTGAGTAATCGTTATTCAAGACAAGAATTATTTTCTTCAATAGGGTCAGAAGGACAGGAAAAAATAAGGAAAAAACATGTTTTAATCATTGGTGCAGGAGCCCTTGGAACAGGAAGTGCAGAAAGTTTCGTTCGGGCAGGTATTGGCAAGCTTACGATCGTGGACCGTGATTACGTCGAATGGAGTAATCTTCAAAGGCAGCAATTATACGAGGAAGAGGATGCCAAACAACGTATTCCTAAGGCTGTTGCTGCCAAACGGCGGTTAAATCAAATAAATACAGATGTGGAAATTCAAGCATTTGTACAGGATGCTTCAGCCAGTGAAATCGAAGCTTTTGTCAAAGATGTTGACCTAATTGTGGATGCGACCGATAATTTTGACACCCGAATGATACTAAATGACATCTCACAAAAATATCAGAAACCATGGATTTATGGAGCGTGTGTAGGCAGTTATGGAATTAGTTATACAATCATTCCAGGTAAGACCCCTTGTTTAAACTGTTTACTTGATTCAGTGCCAATTGGGGGTCTGACCTGTGATACAGCAGGGATCATCAGCCCTACTGTACAAATGGTTGTAGCATATCAAGTATCAGAAGGATTAAAAATTCTTGTGGAAGATTATGAATCACTAAGAAAAAAGCTTGTCTCCTTTGATTTGTGGTCTAACCAACATACATCAATTTCTGTAGATAAGTTAAAAAAAGCAAATTGTCCTTCATGCGGGCAGAAACCCATCTATCCCTACTTAGATTATCGCAACCAAACCAAGACAGCTCTCTTGTGCGGTCGGGATTCTGTTCAAATTCGGCCGCCATCACCGGTTGAACTTGATTTAGAAAAGTTAGCGCAAACATTATCTAAACTAGATGGAAAAGTGGAACGGAACCCTTATCTAGTTTCTTTTATAGTAGGTAATCATAGACTTGTAATGTTCAAAGATGGAAGAGCACTTATCCACGGTACAAAGGAAATTGAGGTGGCGAAAACCTTATATTACCGTTACTTTGGTTAGTGTGAATGATCAAATGACTAGAGGATTCGAAATTTAAAAATCAACGGTTTGAACTGTTAGGTTTACAGGTGTTATCTTAAGAGATTCACCAAAAGCGGAAGTGACAATAAGTTACTTTCGCTTTTGTTTTGCGTTGCATAAGGAAATTTATAAAAATAAAGGTATATATTGGATAATTATGATATAATAGATAGAAAATAGGGGGAAACTAATTTGAAATGTTATAGAAAATACATCATTCTTGTTTTGGCAGTACTCCTGTTGGCATCATGCTCACAACAAAAAGAAGATGATCAGAAAACTTCAGGACTAACCATTGAACCACTTGAATTAAATAAAAAAGAGAAAGTCCTAATCAACAAAACAGGTGTGAACTTTATCCGATATTTCAAGTTAAATGGTCATCTAAAGAAAAACGAAGATTTAAAAATAGAACTCGACAAATACGTAAATGGTAAAAAAACGGACGAATCAACGAGTAGCACTAATGAACCAATTTTAACGTTT
Organism: Margalitia sp. FSL K6-0131; assembly: GCF_038008735.1. Lineage (NCBI taxonomy): Bacteria > Bacillati > Bacillota > Bacilli > Caryophanales > Bacillaceae > Heyndrickxia > Margalitia sp. FSL K6-0131. The sequence goes on along the minus strand of NZ_JBBOZS010000001.1, from coordinate 2,936,033 downwards.
CAAGATGATATTCTATCATTCGGAATTCAGACATTACAGGAAGAAAAGAAACTAATACTATTCATGGGTTTAACTAATGGGATATCAAGTACAACGGAATCAAAAAATAATATAACTGCGAGCTCGTATGGAAATGTATTAAATAAAAAAATCAAATTGATTAAGGACACATCTGTCTATTTAGCTGCTTGGATGGGTACCTCAAAAAATGAAATACATGGAGGATTTGAAGATGAAAAAGGGAAATTTCCAGATGCTATCAAACAATCAGAATTAGCATTTGTTTATAAAATTACACTCGTTCATCGGAAAAAATAACTTAGTTTGTTAAAAGCTCTAAATCGGCGGACAACAGGTCCGTTATTTGTGACAAAAAGGGTGATTTCCTTATGTTAGCGGACACAGGTTCCGTTATCTTGCAGAAAATCAGTGTTTTTACTGTAGATTATCACAAATAACGTACCTAGTGTCCGCTTAACCCTTAATTTGGCGCCTTTTTGCAAAAATAACGGATTCATTGTCCCCTAAAGCGAGTTGACGATATTAAGGTTTATCTCCTTATGTTTCATAGCAATCATGTTACATGCATATGTATCAAAGGGGAGGGGGAAACAAAATGAGAGTAGGGAACTTTGATTCGGTTTGTGAACAGTTTGCACATATTTTACAAGGTAAAAGCAAAGTAGATCATGGAGTATGTTCTGTAAATTTTAAGCGTCCATTTGACATAACCATTCAGGGAAAGAAAAGCACGGCCGTTCTTGGAGTAGATGCCACGTTCGAATCACTGGATCAATATGGGAATGCACTCAATATTGCAGAAGTGGCGATATTTGAAGAAGAAATTCCTGCGTTTACACATGCAGCAGTTCAGCAAGGACTCATTATAAGTGCCCTTCATAATCATTGGCTGTTTACCCATCCAGTAATCATGTACATTCATCTTCAATCGGTAGAATCACCCATTCATTTCGCACATAAAATCGCTTATTGTTTATCCAAGCTGAAACAATATCCTGTGCCTGGCTAAAAATCTTTTTTTCAGGAATTTTAAAAATCATCTGTTGAAAGCGAGAGGGATTTTCTACATCTTCTCGTTCTTTTTATGTGCAAAACAGTGCTTGTAAGAAATTAACTACTATTCCTCATGACCATGGTATACTTTAAAAAAGAGTTATTGTAGGAGTTGTCAAAGATGGTTGCAATTGGAGTATTAGGTTCAAACTTATTTATAGATGCCATTTCTGAATATTATGCTTTATATCCGGAAATTTCGTTTATCAACTATTCCTATGAGTCTCCATGGGAAATTGACCATTTACTAGATAGGGCAGGCAAAGAGGTTGATTTTTTACTATTTTCTGGGGCAATTGCCTATTATTTTGGACAGAAAAAAATGAAGGAATATCGATTAATGGCTACTTATGTTTCCTTTAATGAATTCGTCCTTTCCTTATCATTATTTTCAATCTACTTCCACGAAAAGATCCCGTTGGAAAAAATATCGATAGATTTACCTAAACAGGAATTTTTAGAGAATGTGTTAAAAGAAATACATATTACGGATCTGACTATGTCAGTAAAGGACTACCCTTGGATATTTCATTTAGAAGAACAAACACAATCCTTTGATATTTCTCAATTTATTCAGTTTCACTTGGATCTATATAAACAGGGAAAAACACAGTTTGCTTTAACGAGTATCCACGCTGTATATGAGGAGCTTCAGAAATTATCGATTCCATCTATCTATATGGTACAGACTAAGCAATCGTTAAAGGAAACGTTGGAGAGGGCGGTTACGCTAACAAAATTAAAGAAAACAAAGGATTCGCAAATTGCTGTAATTTCCATCAAAGTAATGAATTATCCTACCAGTCATGGTGAGCAAGAATTTCGCCTTAAGCTACTGCAATATTTGCATGAAATCGCAAAGCAATTAAATGCGAGGGTGTCATTAGAGCAGCATCAGCCTTTTTTGATTTATTCCAATCGGGGTTCATTGGAGACTGTTTTGAAAGAAAAAAGCTTACAAAAGGTTCTGGAGCTTGAAGGCAAAATAAATTCCAGCCTACAAATTGGGATTGGCTACGGATATACCATGAATGATGCAGAAAACCATGCCAACGAAGCATTATTTTTTTCAGAAAAACATTCAAAAGAAAAGACACAAATATTTCTATTGGATGAAGACAAAAAACTTATTGGGCCATTGTTTGAAAATGAAAAACAATTTTCCTTAAAGAATGAAGATAAGGAAATTCAAAACCTATCAGAAAGTCTAAAAATGACTGCGAAAAATCTGAATCGGTTTCTTGACTTTATTCGGCTCCAGCAATTTCGTTCCTTTTCTGCGCAAGAATTAGCTGATTATTTTGAAGTAAGCAGGCGTTCGGCTGAGAGAATCATTAAACGATTTCTAGAAAAAGAATTGTTGATGGTAACGGGAGAGGAGCAGCCATATGATTTGGGGCGCCCACGAGCACTTTATAATATATCAGATAAACTAAAAAAATATTTTGTATAATGATTGATTTTCGTGAATTGACAGTATATTATAAAAATAACCTATTAGCGACAACCAAACGACAATTAATACGGAGGGAATTCTATTGAAAATTACGAAAGCAGAGATCGTTGGAATTCATTTTCCATTAAAAGAACCATTTATTATTTCTTATGTTACATATGATTTCATGCCATCCATTATCGTGAAACTGGAAACGGATGACGGATTGGTGGGCTATGGAGAAGCAGTCCCAGATGAAAATGTTACGGGTGAAACCTTTTTCAGCGTGATTGAAGTGTTAAAACACCAATTATTGCCTGCTATTATGGGAGAAAGTCCTTTTTCTATTGAAAAAATTCACGACATGATGGATAGCCGAATCCATGCTAATTCTTCTGCAAAGGCAGCGATTGATATCGCTTGTTATGATCTGATGGGGAAATATACAAATAAACCGATATATGAGCTAATTGGCGGAAAATATCACAACGAGCTTACATTCGCGAAGGTGTTAAGCATTGAGGAACCAGAGATCATGGCGCACAAGGCAAAAGAGGCGCTGGCACTTGGTTATAGCTCTTTAAAACTAAAGGTTGGCTTTGATCTTTTTAAAGATCTGGAACGAATCAAAGCAGTTCGACAAGCTGTTGGATATGAAGTACCGATTCGCGTGGATGTTAATCAAGGCTGGAAGAATTATTCCACAGCAGCTCAAGCTCTTCCGTTATTAGAACCGCTGCGAATTTCCTGGCTGGAACAGCCGATTAAAATGGGGGATATCAACGGCCTTGCTGAGTTAAGAAAGAAGACCATCATTCCAATCATGGCAGATGAAAGCGTTCATAATACTTTTGAGCTATTGGAAATTATCAAGAAAAATGCAGCGGATAAAATCAATATTAAACTAATGAAATCTGCAGGTATTTATCCTGCTCTACATATGGCAAAAATCGCAGAATATGCAGGTCTCAGCTGCCAAGTAGGCTCGATGGTTGAATCCTCGATTGGGTCTGCAGCCGGATATCATACGGCAATGGCCAGAAAAAATATCACAAGTACGGAATTAACAGGGCCATTACTGTTTAGCAAAGATATTGGGAATCTGGAATATCGAATTCCGAATGTTATCCTAAGTGGAAAACCTGGACTAGGTGTTGAAGTGAACGAGGATACACTCCAAGAATTAACGATTAAAAAAGAAACCGTACAACTGTAGTCGAAATGTATAAAGAGGGATACAAATGAAAAAAACACTAGCTAAATTAAGTCGAAAAATTTTTGATATCTTTAATTATCTACATCAAAATCCGGAAGTCAGCTGGAAAGAGGTTAACACTACTAGTTATATAGCCAATATTTTAAAAGAAAACGGCTGTCTTGTCACAACTTTTCCTGATCATACAGGAGTAGTCGGTGAAATAGGGGATGGACCAGTAACAGTCCATGATCCAAGACTATTAAATCGGATAATGTTTCAGAAAGTCCGTTTACGCTCGTTTTTGAACGAGCAGGACTAGCTTTTGCAGCATCCGTGATGAATGCTGTTGTTTTAACGGCTGTCCTTTCGACGGCAAATTCTCAAATATATGCCGGAAGCAGGCTTTTATGGACGATGGCGAAGAAAGGAAATGCACCGAAATTTTTAACAAAAGTGAATGTACGCGGAATACCTATTAATGCACTTTACGTGACTACGGTTATAGGGATGCTCGCATTTCTAACCTAATAAAGCAAAATGGTTCCCTTTTGGTCCCATATTGACATTAGCTTTATGTATAATAGCCGTAGTCGGTCAAGATTATAAAGCGTTTTGGGGGATAACACGACTGGTATGGTTTGCTCGTTTCTATGTTGGGATTCCAATCTTTTTAGTCATTTGGTTTGGTTATAAATTTATTAAAAAAACAAAGGTTGTCACATTGAAGGTTATGGATTTTAAGAAAGAAGAGCTATCAAATTTTTTTAAAAAAGGAAGTATGATAGATGATGAATAATATTGTTATTCGTACACTCGAAACAATTGATGAGCTTGAAGAATTAAGAAGATTGGAATCCATCATTTGGAGTGAGTCCGAATCAATACCAAGCAGTCAAACCATTACGGCAATAAAGAATGGCGGCATGGCGTTAGGAGCTTTTTTAGAAGATGTGTTGATTGGATTTCAATATAGTTTTCCAGGATATGATGGGAAAAAGGTCTATTTATGTTCCCATACATTAGGAATTCATCCCGAGTATCAAAAGTTAGGCATTGGCGAAAAGTTAAAACTCGTGCAAAAAGAGGAAGCATTGAAGAAGGGGTATGACTTAATTACCTGGACATATGATCCATTAGAAACCGTTAATGGCTATTTAAATCTGCACAAGCTTGGTGCAAGGTGTTCTATTTATGTAGAAAATTGCTATGGAGAAATGCAGGATAATTTAAATCAAGGGATGCCTTCTGATCGATTTACGGTTGAATGGTGGATAAAGGAAGAGAATCCTGCAAGACCAGCTCAGTATAAGGTAGGGAATATGTTAATAAAGCCGGACCGTGATTCCAATGGGAATTTGGTTCCTGCGGAAATAGATTTGAAGAAGGATGCTGCAGACGATTACCTGTTTATCCCAGTGCCAAGTGACTTTCAAAGCATGAAAAAAAATGATCCCGAGCTTGCTTTATCGTGGAGAAATGGCACTCGAGAAGTATTCTCACATTATTTTCATAAAGGCTGGACAGCCATTGATTTATTTAGAAGTGAGATTGAATCGGATTTGTGTTACTACGTGTTGAAAAAATAATAATTTGGGATTAATTCACGGGTTCACTTGTGAGGTGCAAAACGGTAAATCACAAAACTAATCACATAAATTTCACATCACCAATCACAGTATATTGAATTAAAAGGCTTAGAAATGCAAATATCTCTAAGCCTTTTTTAATTTTTTTCGCCAAAGCATCTGTAAAGTTAAAGCGAGTTTGATAAATAAGCGGAGAAATTTCTCTTAATGAGGAAATAGCACTGAAAATAGTTTAAATAGACGGAAGGATTCCGACTATTGACTCGAAAAACGGGAAAATGGGTAAATTTGCTTTGTTTAATCGGAAAAACTCCGCTTATATACCCCGAACCGAGCTCTATTCTGCAGTTTAACCGAAAAATATCCGCTTATTTTAAATTTCACTTGTCAGAATTGGCTTTAAAAGTCTAGAATTATCTAAATTTACTAAACATTAATGATCGTCATGCCTTTTGCCACTTTTATAACCCTAATGGCAATAAACTTCAAGTACACTGGTAAGATTATAAATATTTCATTAACGGAATAAGAACAGGAACGTCGAAATCAGACGTTCCCATGTTATTTGCCTGAAAAACCATAATAAAATTTAACAAAGCCTTTTTTAAAAGAAGAAAGGAGGCCTTGCTCCTAACGCCAATCCAAGGCCGCGTAAACCATATGCAGCTCCGGCTAAGCCAGCAACAGCTCCTAAACCGCCGAAAGCCAAGCCAAGACCGCCTCCAACACCACCAAAACGACCGGGACCGTAAAAGCCGAACGGCCCATATGGAGCAGCATTTCCTCTGAATTCTTTGCCATAAACACCGAAAGGATAATTAACATTTCTCATCCTATTTTCCACCTTTCTTGTGAACATATTTTCCCGAATATATCTTATGAATACTAGACAAATACGGAGCTTGAATAGATCGAGGTACCAGGCTGTTAATTAAAGAAGAGCTGAGTTGCATCCATAACGCAATCAGAAATGAAGAGAAGATAGCACACTGCAGAACCGATGAGAACACTCACAATAATTTCTTCCCTATGTTTTTTAACTTTGTGAAAGCATTTACTTTTGTAAAATAGTCGCTCCAAAAGATGATAATGGGAACGGCTTATCACGATTTATTTCCTTTTTTTACTTTTTAAAGAAATCCAGCATATTAATGAGTTTTTTCCGACTATGATGTTAAAGAGGAGACATGCCGTTGAGCAAAAACTTTTTTTACAAATCTACAAAGGAGCTATGATTAAGTGATCTTTAGAAAAGGAATAGCCCTGAATAAGAAAATTTATGAATATCGTCAGAATTTATATGAATGGCCAAAGAAGAAAGGACTTTTTGTTCCCGAGGTAATAAAAATTAGTCAAAACTGGCAGGTAAATGAACAATCATTATTAGTAAAAACAAAATTCCCATTATAAAAGATATAGTTGACTATTATACTTATCCAATAGAAATGACAGGACTCAGCATATCATATCACTAGAAAATAGAAAGGAGGTGGATTTAAATATGTCATTAGTTTATTCTACTGGGCCACTTGAAAACCAAATAGATGCTTCAGCAGCAAAGTCATCAACCACAGTCTATACCAAAGTTTTAAATAACCATAAACATACGACAATTACCGCTAAGATTGAAGTTTTTCGTTTAGATGGAACTAAAACATTAATAGACACAGCCACTTTAACAATCTCACCAAATTCCTCAGGATTCCATGTTTCCGATGTTTCAAATGCTTTTGAATTTGAGGTCCAAATTAAAATCAGTCCTAGTCGAGATATAAATGATGTTTTAATTGGAGTTTTTGGAAAAGATGCAGCAGGAAACCTTAACCCAAGTCACCGTTTGGTTCATAAAGAATTGACTCGAATCCGTAAACTAACAATTGAATAAAATTATACACACTGTATGTATAAAGTAAATAAAAAGGTAACGGAAGATTCTAAACAAGGTTTTTCTGTAGCCTTTTTGCTCCTTTAATTAACAGACGCGCTAAAAGTAGATACAATAAACGATCCATTTGGGTAAATGAACCGTGAAAAATTATAGATCACCTCTATTATTACAAGAAAAAATAAAGTTGTTTATAGAATGCATCCAATTAGTTTCAACTATATGGGGCAAGATTTTAGAAACCAGCTGCTTTTTTCTGTGAAAATAAAATGGCGAACTTGGAATCTGGAATCCCCGGACCTTAGTAAATGGCTGTTAGAATCTTCTATTAAATAAAACTGCAAAAATACCTCATTATTTATAGGAGGCGCATAAGTAAGGCATCTTAATTATCAAACCAAGATGCCTTACTATTTTTGTGAATATTAAAACGTCTGATAGTAAGTGCTTATTTAGATAACCACAGTAGTTGGGAAAATATCTATGAATTGGCTAAACGGTTTTATTCACTTCTATAACTTCTCTCGCCGTTTCTATGAAAGATGATATGATTGGTGAAAGCCACTTGTCTTTATGCCATGCCATATGTGTATATACGTGCAAGTCCGGAAGTTGCCATGGTAGAGCAACAAGTTCACCCCGTTCAACTTCAGCTTCCACTGTTATTTCCGGAAGAAAGGCAATACCGATTCTCGCAATTGCACATTGTTTTATGGCTTCGGCATTTTGAAACTCTAAATAAGTAATATCATCAATGCCTCTTTTTTCAAATGTTCGGTCAAACATAGTTCGATAGGTACAACCTTTTTCATTGACCAGGAACACTTCTCCGTGAAAATCCTCCAGATGCAGGGCCGTTGGTTTTGCGAGAGGATGGTCTGGAGCAACGAATAGTCGGAAAGTTTCTTCTTGTAGCGGTTCCACTGTAAGTCCTGTTGAGAGTATGGTTTCGTCCAGCATAAAGACAACATCCGCGGTTCCCTCAAAGAGTGTTTGCTTGAGTTCTTGATTTGGAACAGAGCGGAAGATGAGACGAACTCCCGGATAGCGCGAACGAAAAAGCTGGAAGACAGCTGGAAGCCGGTAGGCGCAGAGAACCTCATTAGCACTTATCGTTAAGGTGCCGCTTAGATTTTCATTGTCATGCACAACACTGCGAGCTTCATCCAATTTCTCAAGGACACTTTGGATATGTGTTAAAAAGCGTTCACCCGCAGTGGTGAGAACGAGTTGCTTGCCCAAACGGTCAAAGAGACGAACTCCAAGCTCTTCCTCCAATGCTTTTATTTGCATCGTGACGTTGGAGGGAACGTAATTCAAAACTTCCGCTGCCCGACTGAAATTTAAAGTTGATGCAACCATGCGGAACGTAATCAGTTGGCGCAATTCCATCATACTACCTCCATTGTACTTTCAATATTTTTGAAAACTCCTTTGAATTTTATTCACTTTTTTTGAGATTACCACAGGTTTATACTAACAACAAGAAATACATTCTAGATGTTTGTGTTTCATTTAGAAGGGAGCGACAATACTATGGATTATGAAATTTTTGATTTGGGTGACGTTACCTTGCAATCAGGAGTGACGTTACCGAGTGCTTTTCTTGCTTATAAGACTTATGGGAAATTGAATGAAAAGAAAGATAACGTGATTGTCTATCCAACTGCTTTTGGCGACCAACATGTACAGAATGAATGGTTGATTGGAAACGGTATGGCATTAGATCCGCGAGAATATTTCATTATCGTTCCAAATCTGCTGGGAAACGGATTATCTTCGTCTCCTAGTAACACGCCGCCCCCATTCGACCGGGCTAATTTTCCTCAGGTAACCATCTATGACAATGTTAAATTACAACATCGGCTGGTGACCGAAAAATTCGGCATTCAAAAAATCGCTCTCGTAGTTGGATGGTCAATGGGTGGCATTCAATCATTCCAATGGGGGGCAAGTTACCCCGACATGGTGGAACGAATTGCACCTTTTTGCGGAGGTGCAAAGACTTGGCCGCAAACGTATGTGGTCCTGGACGGAATGAAAGCTGCGCTCATGGCTGCAGTTGGCTTTAATTCAAGTAAACTAAACCAATTGACTTCCGCAGACATGCGCGCTGTTGGCCGTGTCTATGCGGGATGGGGCTTATCACAGGCATATTACAGAGAGGAACTTTATCGTGATATGGGATATGCTTCATTGGAAGATTTTGTGGCCGGTGTCTGGGAAGATAGCTTTATGAAGATGGATCCGCACGATGTTTTGGCCATGTTATGGACAGGGCAATTTGCAGATATTAGTGCAAACCCCGTCTATAATGGTGATTTCGATAAGGCACTTAAAAGCATTAAAGCACTTGCCTGTGTCATGCCTGGGAGCACGGATCTATTCTGTACGGCGGAAGAAAACAAATACGAGGCTAAGCTTATACCTAATGCTGTTTTTAATCCTATCAAATCGATCTGGGGCCATTTTGCAGGTCGTGGAATCAACAGTGTCGATAATAAATTCATTGATGACAACCTAAAACGCTTGTTGGCGCTTAGTACAAACGGATAAATCATCAATAGTAATTGTTGCAGCGGAAAATGTCACAGTGATGAATAAAAAAATATAAAGCTACAATCCATCTTTACAAGTATTGTGCCCGAAACAAGATAAAAAGGCAAAAACGGTAACAATAGTCCAAGTATTGTGCCCGAAATCAAGGTAAGCAGGCAAAAACGGTAACAATAGTCCAAGTATTGTGCCCGAAACCAAGGTGAGAAGGCAAAAACGGTAACAATAATAATCCAAGTATTGTGCCCGAAACCAAGGTAAAAAAAGGCAAAAACGGTAACAATAGCAAAGCCAAAAATGATTCCCGATGAGTTAGTGGAGGAATATATTGGACAAAGATTAGGTGCCGTTTACCTGTTTGCGGTCAAGTCTATCCTGGCAATCTATCTTGATGTTTGTTTTGCATTCTTCTAAAGACGAATGAATGGAAGTTAAAATGGCTTCTCATAAATTTAACACTTTTCTAAAATATAGAGTAAAATGAAAGATAATTATGTAGAAATGTACTTAAATTATAGGGTAAAAGAGGCAAAGATTCAGCCGCCAATTTGGTGGCTTTTTCTTCTTTAGCTAAAAGGACAGGATATTGGAACAAGGATTTAAAATATAAATGTATAATAAGGCTATGAAAAATAATTGATAGGAACACATTATTTTAGGGAGGAAAAACTATGATTGGAATATTAGCAGGAATGGGACCGAAATCTACTGGACCATTTGTAGATAAAGTCGTAGACCAGTGCCAAAAGATTTATGGAGCAGTAAACGACATTGATTTTCCACACATGATGATCTATTCATGCCCAACACCTTTCTACATGGATAAACCAATCAATCATAATGAAATGGAATTGGCAATTATTAATGGTGCTCAGAAACTTCAAAATACAGGTGTTGATTTTATTGCGATACCATGTAATACGGCACATATCTACTTTAATCAAATAATAAATTCTGTTTCCGTTCCCGTATTAAACATGATTGATGAAACAATAAAGAACATACCAAAAAACTCAAAAAAAGTGGCCCTTCTAGCTACCAATCCAACGGTACAGTCTGGAATATTTCAAGATGCCCTAGTAAGAGAAGGTTATGATTTTTTACATCAAGATAGTTGGCAAACCTATGTGAATCAAATAATAGTAAAGATTAAACAAGGTCAAATCAATGAGTCCTTTCAATTATGGGATGAATTATACTCAGAATTAGCTGAAACGATTGATACCGCAATCATTGCATGTACAGATTTAAATGTTGTAACAGATAAAAAATCCAGCGATGTTTCCTTTGTTGATTCATCAACTTGTCTCTCTCAAGCCGTTGTACATAAATATTTATCATTAAGGGACAAAGGTTAGACTTTCTATAAGATGAAAGTTTATTATTTGGTACTTTTCCACTAATTTGAATATCACATGGGGTGAAATCGAGATGAAAATTGAACATGTAGCTATTTGGGTCAATGATTTAGAAGTGATGAGAGAGTTTTATGAAACGTATTTTAATGGTAAATCAAACAATAAGTATCATAATGCAGAAAAGAAATTTGAATCATATTTTCTTGCATTTGATTCTGGAACACGATTAGAGATTATGCGTAAATCGGGAATTGATAAGAAAAAATTGGATGATATGATAGGCTGGGCTCATATTGCAATTTCTTTAGGAAGCAGGGAGTCCGTTAATCAAATGACCGCAAGATTAAAGAATGATGGTTATCGCCTTATTAGCGGTCCTCGAGTTACTGGCGATGGATATTATGAGAGTGTTATTGAGGATCCAGAAGGAAATCTTATTGAGTTGACTGTATAAATCAATGGGAAATATCAGTTTCAGTGACAAAACACATACACTGCCATGAAATTAATATAAGCGAGATCAAATAAAAAACCTGAGTCCTGTATTGATATGGACTCAGGTTTTTTAATAATACGAATTATTCAAGATTTCTATCTAATAATGCCCCCGTTTGTTCTGCCATGACACGAGCAGGCAAAGGCATTCCATTCTTAAACCACCATTCTACCGATCCTACGATTGCGGAAGCAAAAAATTGAAGAATAACATCTACACTTAATCCTTGATTTTTTCCGTCGGTCGTATCCACTTCAGGTTTATACTCTTCTACAACTAAATCAAGAAACCGACTGCGAAAATAAGGGGCACCTTTACTTGCTAACATCGTTGAAAAAAATAAAGAATGACGCTCAAAGTATTCGAACCAGACATAATTACCTTCTTGAAACGTCATATCAGATGCCGATTTGCACAGTTCTCGGAGATTTTCCATATGTTCTTCTATCATCTTATCCAGGAGGTCATATTTATCTGTGTAATGGAGATAGATGGTTCCGCGATTAACATCTGCTCTATCAGCAATATCTTGAATGGTAATGTCGTCAAAACCTTTTTCAGACATCAGTTCAGTTACAGCATTTTTTATAGCTAGCTGGCTTTTTGCTATTCTCCTATCCACTTTAGACATTTCATTCACCAATCTTTCTAAAAGATACTCAACAATTTTAATCGATTTGTTGATTAATCAACAATTTGCTTTCATTTAACCATTGAATGCATTCCATTTCTCTTTTTATAATTATTAACAGATGTTGATTAATCAATCAATATTTATTTTTATCATGGGATTTAATCTATTAACTTTGGAAAAATAAAAGTATTTATGTTCAAGGAGGAGGTTTACCGATGGATCGACTTGAAAAGAGCAAGGAAAAATACAAACAGCTATTTGGGGATGGAGTACCTGCTGCAAATGCTACCGACCCTGATTTTCAGGACATATTAAGCCATTTCATTTTTGGAGAAGTTTTTTATCAAGGTAATTTGGATGATAAACAGCGTGAGTTGATTACCCTTGTGGTTCTTACTACAAGTGAGTCTTTACCTCAACTTAAGGCACATATAGGTGCAGCACTGAAAGTAGGGCTTACACCTGTAGAAATCAAAGAAGCTATCTACCAATGTGCTCCATACATTGGATTTCCTAAAACATTAAATGCCATCCAAGAAGTAAATGAGGTTTTCAAATCCATGAATATAGCATTACCAATTGAAAGCCAAAAACAGGTTGATGAAGAAAATCGTTTTGAGAAAGGACTTGCAGTGCAGGTAGAGATTTTTGGTGATGTTATAGCAAAAAATAGGGGGAGCGCACCATCAAATCAGAAGCATATACAAGATTTTCTTTCGGCTTTCTGCTTTGGAGACTTCTACACTCGTAGCGGGCTAGATTTGAAAACACGGGAATTGTTAACACTCTGCATCGTAAGTAGCCTTGGTGGGGCTGAAGGCCAAGTGAAGGCACATGTACAGGGAAACTTGAATGTCGGAAATGACAAGGAAACGTTGATTACCGCTATCACCCATTGCCTTCCATACATGGGCTTTCCGAGAACATTAAATGCATTAGCATGTGTTAATGAAATGATTCCTGAAAATTAAAGTTTATTGGAGGAGTTTAAATGGCAAAACATGAAGAATTACAAAATGGCGTTATTTTCCCAGCGGGTGAAAAAAATCCTTTTTCACAATTTTTTGTGGGACAAAGTTATCTTAAGGGATTAGTGGCTGATCCTAAAGTCAACGTTGGTGTTGGGAATGTGACTTTTGAACCAGGATGCCGAAATAACTGGCATATCCATCATGATGGATTTCAAATTTTATTGGTAACCGGTGGCGAAGGTTGGTACCAAGAAGAAGGAAAACCTGCTCAATTTTTAAAAGCTGGCGATGTCGTAGTCACTCACGATGGAGTGAAGCACTGGCATGGAGCTGCAAAAGATAGCTGGTTTGTACACATTGCAATCACTGTAGGTAAGCCGGAGTGGTTAGAACCTGTCGATGATGAAACGTACAATAAATTATAATAATTGATTCGATACGGTTATCCATATGTCCAAAACTTATTTAAAAGACGTAAAAGTCTATAAGATACTAACTATGCAAAGGAGACAAAAACATGTTTAACGAAACTTACAAACTATCAAATGGCGTAGAAATTCCAAAATTAGGTCTTGGTACCTGGCTACTTGATGATGCACAGGCAGCACAGGCAGTGCGTGATGCGGTATCTATCGGTTATCGCCATATTGATACTGCTCAGGCTTATATGAATGAAGCTGGGGTAGGCGAAGGAATCCGTTCCTGCGGTGTTGCAAGAGTAGAACTTTTCATTACGACAAAGGTTGCTGCAGAAGCAAAGACCTATGATGCAGTTACAAAGTCAATTGATGAGTCTTTAGCAAAATTGGGACTGGATTACATTGATCTTCTGATTATCCACAGCCCGCAGCCTTGGAAGGAGTTCCGTGAGGAGAACCGTTACTTCGAGGAAAATAAAGAAGTTTGGAAAGCAATGGAGGATGCTTATAAAACAGGCAAGGTAAAGGCGATCGGTCTTTCTAACTTCCTTCAGGATGATATAGAGAATATTCTTGAAAGCTGTGAGATTAAGCCAATGGTAAATCAAATATTGGCACATGTGAGCAATACGCCTTTAGAACTAATTGAATTCTGCCAAAAGAATGACATCCTGGTAGAGGCATATTCACCAATTGCCCATGGTGCCGTTCTTGATAATGCAGAGGTTAAGGTAATAGCTGATAAGTATGGAGTATCAGTTGCTCAGCTTTGCTTACGTTATGATATCCAGCTTGGTCTTGTGGTAATTCCAAAGACGGCAAATCCGGATCATATGAGAAACAATGCAGAACTTGATTTTGTTATTAGCGATGCAGATATGGAGACTTTGAAGAATGTAGAGCATATCCAGAATTATGGTGAGCATAGCTTCTTCCCGGTTTTTGGAGGGAAATTAAAATAAACGAGTAATGAAGTGGAGGACAGTGGAAATCAAGAGATAAATCTAAACTAGAATCAATTTATAATAAGAAAGTGGTTTTCCTTATCTAACGGGGGAGTCTTCAGCAAATTGCTTGGTAACATTGGATTTGTAAAGAAATCCCTTTTAACGCACTAGAGGAATGCTAAAGGGTGCAAGAGTTAAAGATTCAGCTGCCACAATATGGTTGCTTTTTCTTCTTGAGCAAAAAGGTCAGCATGATTTAAGATTTGAATTAAAAAGACCATTTGATAAGATCAACCTGTCGTAATCTAGACAAGGGTAAGATAGTAGAAGAAGGAATAATTAAAACTTTATCGAATATGATCATACAGCGAGTTTAAAATGGAGGCTGTGATGATGGATGTTTAATGAAATAAAAGAGAGTTCCATTATAGGAACAGTCATAGCGGTTAGTTTAAGTAAGGAGCATACGTTTAGTAAAGAAAATCAGAAGATGATAAAATTAGTGAAGGGCTTTGGAGTCGAAGGCGATGCACACTTTGGTTCAACGGTTAAACATCGATCGAGAGTGGCACAAAATCCGAACCAACCTAATCTTAGACAAGTTCATTTAATTCAAAATGAGTTATTCGAAGAGATAGCAGATCGTTTTACTGTTAAACCTGGACAAATGGGTGAAAATATAACAACTGTCGGAATAAACCTTCTTGAATTACCTACTGACACGAAATTAATTATTGGTGAGTCTGCCATTATTAAAGTAACAGGCTTACGCAATCCTTGTGCTCAAATTGATAATTTTAAACAGGGGCTTTTAAAGGCTGTTTTGGATAAGGATTCAGATGGAAATCTAATAAGAAAAGCAGGAATAATGGGAGTTATATTGAAGAGTGGAGAAGTGAAACCAGGTGATACCATCCGCGTTGAACTACCTCCTAAACCATTTAAAAAGCTTGAACGTGTATAACCAACATGGTCCGTATTTGTACCTTAGTAAAATTAATTTTGTTTGTGAACCAATGTACTTTAAAGTTATCGGGGCATTCCTTTAATTAATAAGGGATGCTTTTTCTTGTTTGTAACAAGGGGAGGAATGCATATTCATCGAGTAGGAACTTATAACTGTTGTACAATCAACTGACAATATCCCTTATCCGATTTGGGCAAAGAATTCAATAAAATACCCATTGCCTCCATATAAAAAGAACTGAAGAAATAATGAATCTAAACTTAAGAAGTTGAAAAAATGAACTTAGAGAAAGGGTCTTTAAAGGTTCATTCCCACATTTCCGAAGAATTTACGAGAATATAATAGACTTAATCACTTTTTAATTTTGACAGATATGGTGGGGGTTTTGTCATTGAAATTGGGGTTTGTTCTCCACCCATCACTGCGGAGAAAAAGTTCATCCTAATAAAGTCACGGCACACGATTTACATCCTTATAGAAGGCTAAGGTTAAAGGGGAATAATGGTGAGTGGTTTAGGAACGACGTAAACAACTTATTTGGTGATATTCACGAAAAGATTGCTAATAAAGTGTTGACTAATTTGACGGTGCAGAATATAGGTGAAAGTCTTTAATGTCACTGTTGAACCATTATGTGGAAAAACCTTTCCTGATTAAAATTATCTAAAGAAATCCGCTTGGATATATATATAACCTAGAAGTTATTTTCCACGGGAAATTAGAAAAAATCTATTTATAAAATAGATAGCCTAAAATATATCTCAAATGTCTGTTCTTTATTGACCAAACCACAATAGCAAGAATAGTTGATAAAAAGGTAATTGATAATAATGAGAAAACAACTATGTAAGTTATTCTATTGTCATGTTTCAATTTATCTTCCTCCATTTCAAAATATGATTATTTTTATTGTTACGATATCCTTTTTTGTATTAAATAGACCTTATATTGAGGTCTAATTCAATCATCTGAATACAATTTGTACTTGGCAAAAAAGGGGCAAAGCCCTGTTAAAACAAATAAAATAATGATTGCAATTGCAAAATTAATTATTGAATGTTCTTTTGAAAAGTAAAGGATATAGATCAAAATAGGACTAATAGTAATTAATCTCAGTAGTAATCTTGAGGGAATATTGATGATATTTACGCATTTGCATTTCTTACATTGAATTGATTTGTCTAGTAGACAAGAAAAATATATTTCTTTCCATACAAATGGATTAGAACAATGTTTACATTTTTCCATGGCTATACACCCCTATTGAGAGATACTTTAAATAAAATACGCTTTATATAGTAAATAGTTTCAAAAATTGGAAGGGAAAATAAATAAAAATGGTTATTGAACATTGCGAAGATAAAGCGCAATAGAACCATATCCGCAGCAAATTTAGTCCTGAAAGGGGTACGGTCAAGAAAATGCGGATATACAACGTTATGGTTATTTCAATGATTAAAAATCCCAATTTCTTTGAGAAATTGGGATTTAGTTATTAATCAATATCGTTCGATAATGAAGATCAATCATGTTTTAAAGATTGGCTGTTTTCGTAAATTTTGTTGCTTTATAACCATTTCATTTTATCAAAGAGAATATGTTATAATTATGAAAATTCGTAAATTTCCCATTGAACAACTGAGCGAATTAGTGGAGGTTATTTATATAAATCTTCAATTCTTTGCGTTTGTTTATTTAGATAATGGTGTATTGTTAAAGATAGATTTAAATTAAATAGGGGGAGAAAAATGTTATCTGTGATGGGTGTTCCAGGTTTGTTGCTTTTAGCAATAATGGCTGGTGTGATATTTTTAATGTATCGGATTTATAAAGAATAGTTTGGATGAATCATTAAAGGAAGAGACCATAAAATTAATTAAAAAGAGAAAAAGGAATTGTGAAATATGTATAAATATGTTCTCTAATATTAGACAACATCGATGTTATTGGGTTATCTTCTAGTTGTCGAAACTGTTTAAAATACATGAATTAGACTACTTATTTAGTAGTCTTTTTTATTCACCTTAAGATCATATTATCTGCAGGAACTACAAAGAAAGGAAGTGAACGATGAAAATAAGCAGTAGTCTTACCAAAGATTATAAAAACAATGAGATCATGGCAATCCTATTGAAGCCTGTAGAAGATAGGAAACTTTTTAGGATGGTCTAAACCAAAGAAGGAAATAAGGTATCAATGAAGAATATAACAATTGGATATTGTTTTTTTTACGGGGCTGTTGACAGCATTCATGCTTTTTGATTCTATTCCTGCTATAATGTTCGCCCCTGAAGCAGTTGCGTTATTTAAACATTAGGGTAACTAGCAAACTTTCTTCCTTTTATTGGCGTTGCCAAACTGTTAGGTGTAATTGGGATATTGGTACACGGACTTCCTCGAATTAAGGAATGGGCTTATGCTGGATTTGTTATTGATTTGACGGGTGCGATGTATTCTACCATAGCAGTGGGCGACCCTTGGGTATTTTTCATTATTGGGTACATTTTGATTGCCGGTTCCTATGTTTTCTACCATAGAAGACGAAGAGCCGTTTCATTAAGTGAAGTAAAATAACTTAACAAAAAATTTATTGGGAGGAATTACAATGTCCAAAAATACTATCATTTCGAGAGTAGAGGACGATCAGGTACTCGTGCTAGAGCGTATTTTCGACGCACCGCGCGACCTCGTATTCAAGATGTTTAAAGATCCCGAGCATCTCAAACACTGGTGGGGTCCGAAAGGCTGGGAGCTTCCTGTCTGCAACGTCGATTTTAGGCCAGGCGGCGTTTGGCACTACTGCATGAAGTGCGTCGATCAAAACCAAGGTGAATTCTACGGTATGGAATCTTGGGGTAAAGGAGTCTATAAGGAAATCATCGAGCCGGAGAAGATCGTCTACGTCGATTTCTTTTCCGATGCAGAAGGCAATACGAATGACGCCTTGCCGTCGACTAATATCACATTAGAATTCATCGATCTGGGTGGCAAGACGAAGCTGATCAACCGTGGTGAATATGCGTCGGCGGAGAGCCTCAAGACCGTCATGGACATGGGCATGCTGCAAGGTATCACCGAAACTTGGGACCGCCTGGAAGCGGTACTTGAGCAGTTTAAATAAGGAATCATCACGAACGGTCGCAAGGCAGGCCCGTTCAGAAAAAAACATATACTTATAGTAAGGATTTGAAGTATCGAGTGTGGAATTAATTATAATAAGGAGTGGAAAAATCAATTATTAGTAAAGTCGGTCAAATTATGTTGTATGTAAATAATCAGGATGAGGCAGTAGATTTTTGGACAGAAAAAGTAGGATTTAGTGTCGTTTCTGAAGAAAATAACGGTGAAATGAGATGGATTGAAATTGCTCCAACAAAGGGTGCAGAAACAAGCATTATTCTGCACAATAAAGAATTCGTTGCTAAAATGTCACCTGAATTAAATCTTGGTACACCTTCTTTAATGTTTTTTTCTGAAAACCTCGATGAATTACGCAGCAACTTATCAAATAACAATGTCAAAGTCGGAGAAATTGTAAATATGCCTTCCGGGAGAGTATTTAACTTTGCAGATAATGAAGAAAATTACTTTGCTGTAATGGAAAAAAAGTAAATAACGTAATCCATTGCTTAAAGTACTGAACCAATATCCGTTAGGTGGCGGATATGAATAGTCGACCGCCTTTTCAGCTACCGGAGGCTAATGTTTAAAATCAAATGAACAAACTTTTTTGTAAAATTGAATCTTAAATCGGCAAGATAAAAATCCATTTTGATCCAGAATTATCTACTGTAAAATACAGGCTTGTGAGGTATTTTTAATCATAATTTTTTAAAGCAACAACATATAAACTTCCACAATCGGGCCATTAAGAGAGCAACGAAAAAAAGCCTAATTTTTCAATTTTAATGTTGGGAAATCGGGCTTTTTAATATTGAATTTCCTTAAAGTTGCGAATTCGCTTTTATCTTATCTTCGATGTGAGAACAATTGGAATACCAAGGATTCTCACATCATTTACATGTATTTATTGTAAGTATTAGTTTAAATATTTTTGAATATCTTTTAATGGTCAATTAACGCTCACGTTTATTGAATTACATCTAAACTAGACAATTCATAGACTGTCGTCCAGTTGTTTACATCTAAGGACGCAATAGTTATATTTATCTACATATCTCTCATCTCATAGATTTTTTGTAAGGTATTAAGGTGCATTGATTTATCCTCTGGCGACTCAGCGAATTTATACCACTCCACAAGCCTGTATCCGAACATAACAAGGATTAGTTCATAGATACAATGATCAGAGATATGGGACACATCGGCATATTCCGAAAAACCCCTGTAGTATGCCGGAATGCATTTTTGGTAGTATTCAATCATATGACAGACGTCCGCTTCATCCGCTATTAAACTCGCGATATCCTCGCCCATATACCCCCATCCGGCGGTATCCCAATCGATAAGTACGATTTTACTGTCCGAATAAAATATGTTTTCCACCCAAAAATCTCTGTGGCAAAGCACTATTGGTAGCTTTTCAATCCGACTGAATATTTCGTCCGCATTGTTATCTATATCTATGAGCATTTTACAAAGGTGATTGGGAATATCGCAGTCATCGGAGCGTATGTAATCATACAATACATTCCATGACCGATAACGTAGATAGTAGTTTTTCGTAAACTCAACCTTGCTTAAATTGGACAAATTCTGCAATATGTTTGGTCGTTCAATGTACAACTTTCCTTTAAATCGCCCCAATTCCTCGGCTATACGTTCATACATTTCCAAGGTTAGATTTAACCCAGACTCACCATCAATATATTCCATCCACAATTGAATCTCATCATCATTTATTTCGGAGTGATAACACTCCGGAAAACGGAACGAATCGAGGAAAACCTTTTTGAAATCCGATGCATAGAGGTCGTATTCCCTTCGCCATGAGTCAGGATCACCATAACGCTCAAATTTTTTCTGTGTTTTCCAAACCAGCTTATAAGGTAGATTTTCACCATCGGAAGTTTCAACCATGCCTGTTACAAGCTTAACTTCACCTAGTGTCCCACCTTGCAACTCTTTGAGTTGATAATCTGCGCGGATTATCGTCTTGTCGAGCATTTTACTTAAAACAAGCGTCAGTATTTCGGTCTTTATAAACTTTTCATCCTGGTTGTTCATTTTTTGTATCCTCCCTTTTTATCCTTATGTCGCATGGCAATCGACTTTTGTCGCTCCCGTTTATCGATGAGATTGCCCGATTTATCATCCACAAACTTGTTTTCCCGCTTCTGTACAAGGTAACTCTCCTAATGCTCCGGTGCCAATGATCCATTGGCAAGGGCAGCAAGAACTGCACAGCCCGGCTCCGTCAGATGGCGGCAGTCATTGAAGCGACACTTTGTGAATAAATTTCTTCCTGATTGCAGATATTTACTCAACCCGTCTAAACCTCTCCCGGTATGGCTGGAAATTGCGTGTCCTGGCACATCAGGAGCAGTTTTCTGAACCTCAGCTAATGCTGTGCTGAAATCCGGAACCAAGTCAGCTTTTGTTAGGATTACGACAGGCTGGCCGCCACTCTGCCGTGCCTGTGTCAGGTAGCGCATGATGCGGCTGACATTGAAATCCAAGTTTAGGGACGACACAATAAATACGTAATCAAAATTCGTTGCTACGACTTGCTCCAATATGGTTTTAACATACCCTGCTGCGTGTCCCGAATAGTCAGCGCGGGAAAATTTCGAGCGGCGAGGCAGCAATTTGGCGATGCGTGAAGCACCGTATTCGTTGTATTGAAGAAATACAAAATCGCCTACACACGGAAAATCCTCCCGAGTCACCGCATTGTGGTAGAAAGCGCTCTTCAATATAGCCGTCACTTCTCCTTGTTCGGTGATGACGGTATATTGATCTCGTTGTTGTTCCGTAACTCTTCCGGGTATTAAACCTATCGAAGGCGTATCGGCTTCGATATAGCCGTATTGTTTCAAATCAATCATTAAATCGACTATCTCCTAAAAAATTTAAAATTAGTTTTTTGGGCATAAAAATACCGCGAACAAGCAGCCTACTAAGAAGCTGCTGTATCGCGGCAAAAAACCAAAAATCGGCTTATAAGCAAAAAGGGATACGACTTTCATCGTATCCCGCTAACAGCAGTATTCACGAAAGGTTACTGTTTACGGCATAGCAAAAAACACGGGTGATATTCCCGGTTGCTCTTATTCCAAACTATAAAGCTTAGAATTAACTATGCCCGATATTCGGTTAAGTTAAAACCACCAATACCATACATGCAGTCACTTTAAACATCTCCTTTCGTAGGAAAAAGTTGAATACAATTTCACTTCTAGTGTGACATAACCCATTGTGAGAAATCAATAGAAAATATAGAAAATTTTGTTATATGCGAAGTTTATCGGTCAGTTGCCTCTCCAACTCAATCCTCCGAACTATCACATATAACACGAGAAAAGCCACCTTCATTACGAATGGAAGGTTGCCTCTCATGCCGATTTTCTGCTAATTCTCATATTTTTTACCTCGTAAAAACCAAATCACTGGGATGTATTATGCCGCTTTAGGAAGATTATATGAAAAAAGAAAACTGTACATTGTTGAACTAAACATGCAGTATAGTTAAAGAAAGCTTATCTAATTAGGAGATAATGAAACTTTTTGAAGGAAATTTCGTAAATGAAGGATAATGAAATTCTTCCTCATAGAAGGAAAGATTCAGCACTATTATATATAAATAAAAGAGGAGTTACATAATGCAAAAACATATAGAATTCAAGATATCCGTATCACCTTTTGAAGGGGCTAAAATTATTCTAAGTGCTCCAAATTCGAAGGAAGATTTAGTGTATTGGGAACATCATTTAGTTGGCGACGATGGAAAACAAATATGTACTTTTATATTTGAAAGATATTATCATCGTACAAGTGGTAGGGCGACACTAACCGTAATCTTAGAAAATTTTGATGGAGAAAATAAAGTGAGATGTATCACTTCAGGAAGCGCTGAAAGTATTATCAATGTTGATTTTGGAGCAAGCAAAAACTTTGTCAATTGGATAAAGGATGTACTAAAGGAATATATTTTGATTGAATCTGGACATTAATCAAACAATGGAGCATTCCTGTAATAAATAAAATGAACCAGATTAAGTTTGTGAAAATTACACTATAAATTATAAGGATTAACGTTCTTTTTGCTAAGTTATGAATATAGCAATCATAGAAGTGCAAAAAGAAGTTTATAAACAGTCTTGCACAGTGCAGGTGTATCAGAAATGGAGGACCATTCGTACAATGCAAATTAAGCAAATCGACCATTCAAAGCTTTCCGATTACGCAAAAGTTCCAATTGCATTCGAAGTGACTAGCAAACTTCAAATTTGTCCTACGAACAACGGGTTGGGGGGACTTCAGTTAATTGAAAGACCATGTACACCATATATAAAGGACTATGATCTCTTAGCAGATTGTCATCCACTCAGTTGGAAAAAGCAGTTTGACTTAGATGAATGGGGACTGTTTGTAGCAATAGAAAACGACATGTTCATCGGTGGAGCTGCGGTGGCACCTGAAATGGCAGGGTTTATGAGAGGTGCGGCAAACTTATGGGACTTACGTGTTCATCCTGATACCAGGAATAATGGAGTTGGAGGGAAACTGCTTGAAGCAGTCATACATTGGTCCAAAGAACGACATTATGGAACACTGATGGTTGAAACCCAAAATGTAAACACTCCTGCGTGTAAATTTTATTCCAAAAAGGGATTTGTTTTAGGAACTATCGACGTACATGGTTACGATGATCCCTTAGTACAGGATGAAACTAAATTAATGTGGTACATGGACATTCATTAGTTGTTGTTCTTAAACTAACTTGTGCTTGGAGTTGAAGATGAACTAAAGAATGTCTGCTCTTTTTCATTATTTAACAATAGGGCAGCGTTAATCTAAGAAGGGAATAACGCTTTGATGCTAGACTAAAAAGTGGACACAGATTGTTATAATAAATATATCAATTATAATGAGGTGTGTCCGTATGGCAAAAGGTAATGGTAAACGATACGAAGAGTCTTTTAAAATTGAAACTGTAAAGTATATTAGCGAAAACCATAAATCTGTAGCTCAAGTGGCGAGAGAAGTTGGTGTAAACGAAAATACATTACATGGTTGGATGAAAAAGTATGGTCAACAACCGGAAATCAAGGCTGTACAATCTTTCTCCTCGGAAGGTGCTGCTTTAAAAGCTCTTCAGAAAGAAATGCGCGATTTAAAGGAGGAAAATGAAATCTTAAAAAAGGCGATGCACTACTTCGCGAAAAGCCCTCGGTAAAATATGAATTTATTCATAAGAATCGCTCCCAATTCCGAGTGGAGAAGATGTGCAAAGTCCTGGGAGTATCCAAGAGTGGTTACTTCAAATGGTTAAACCGACCAAAAAGTAACCGGCAGAAAAAGCACGAGAAATTAGCACAAAAAATTCTGAAGACCCATTTAGAATTTAAACAACGTTACGGCAGCGTGAAAATTACTAAAACCCTTAATAAACGTGGCATGAAGGTAAGTGAGCGTACGGTTTCCCGTATTATGACGAAGAACCAATGGAAGTCTTGTACAGTCAAGAAATACAAGGCTACGACCAATTCAAAACATAAACATCCAGTAAGTGAAAACGTCCTAGATCGACAGTTTAAAGCAAGCAAACCAAACCAATTTTGGGTAACGGATATCACTTATATACCGACCAATGAGGGCTGGTTGTATTTGGCGACCGTAATGGACTTATATTCTCGTAAAATAGTAGGTTGGGCTATGGGCAAAACTATGACAAAGGAATTGGTTATCTCTGCATTAAAAATGGCTTACAAGCGTCAAAAGCCGGGAAAAGGCGTCATTCATCACTCAGACAGAGGTGTTCAATATGCTTCCTCTGAGTATCAGAAACTATTAAAAAAGTATCATATGATTGGTAGTATGAGCCGTAAAGGAAACTGTTATGACAATGCTTGCATTGAATCGTTTCACGGGATTCTTAAACGTGAGTTAGTTTATCAAACCAAGTATAGAACAAGAGAAGAAGCGAAGAAATCATTATTTGAATACATCGAGTTCTTCTACAATTCTAAGCGGATTCATTCAACATTGGGCTACTGTACACCAAATGAATTTGAGCGAATGTATAGTAATTCTGCAGCTTGATTTTACCTTCATCAAAAAGTTTAAATCGTACTTTATTTAAACTTTTTGATGAAGGCCACCAAGCGAAAGCGCGGTAGAAAAATCTGTGTCTATTTTCTTGACGTAGTAACACTTTTTTGTGTTGAAGTTATTAAACTACCATGAAAGAACGAAGTCATAGATGAAACATACTTTTGAGACTAGCGGAAGTATCTAACGCAAAATTCTCAGACTCCCGCTATTCATTTAAAATCGTCTTTTTGATTTCGAAATACCCCAACATTTCATTAATTGGTGGATCCCTTTTTCTATTTGCTCCAATGGAATACCGCCAAAGCCAAATAGAAAAGTAGGATTTTTAGATTCAATTGGACTTAAGAGATAATCGCTTACCGGATAGATGGCAATATTGTTTTTTTCCGCAATCTCTTTTAACTCGCTTTCACTTTTGGACAGGGGAACGGAAATTAATATGTGCATTCCTGCTATGTCACCAGTGAATGAGACAAGCGGGTAATACGTGTTAAATATTTCAGTTACTTTTTCATGTTTTTTACGATAAATTTTCCGCATACGGTTTAAATGTTTAGAAAAATAGCCATCTCTCATAAAGTCAGCTAAAATATGTTGATCAAATCTCGGTACAGTTGCTGAGTAAAAACTGAATGTCTGTTTGTATTTTTGCACCAATGTTTCAGGTAATACAAAATAAGCAACACGTAATGAAGGCATTAACGATTTGGTAAACGTACTCAAATAAATAACTTTATTGTTTTGATCCATCCCTTGTAATGCTGGAATGGGTTTTCCTTTATAACGAAACTCACTGTCGTAATCATCTTCAATAATATAGCGATTTTCTTTTGCTGCCCAATTCAATAGCTGTGTTCTTCTTGTTGCTGATAAAACTGCACCCGTAGGGAATTGGTGAGAAGGTGTAATGTAAACCACATTGGCGTTTGTTTTTTCAAGTTCATCCACCATTAAACCATCTTCATCCACTGGAATGGGGAAGGCGATATTTTCCAATTGTATTCTCGGGATTGCAGAATAGCCTGGATTTTCAAGGGCAAATTTTGAATCATCTCCCAGTAATTTTAGAATCATCGGAAGGAGTTGTTCCGTTCCAGATCCGATGACAATCTGTTCCGGCTTGCAAATAATCCCCCTCGATTGATAAAGATAGTTTGAAATTTCCGCTCTTAATGCATATTCTCCTTGCGGGTCTCCATTTTGCAAAAACTCTTTTGAACGAAGATCATATAGATTTTTGGCATATTTTCGCCATATGGAAAACGGGAATGAATCGGCATCTATTTTTCCTGGATGAAAGTCAAATTGATAGTTTTTTTTCTCAGCATTCTCAAAAGGCATGGTTAAAGGCTTTTTTTCAATGTACGGTAATTCATCGATCTCTTCGACAAAATAACCAATTCGGGGCTTTGATCTAACATAGCCTTCCTCCATAAGCTGTGCATAGGCAATTTCAATGGTAGTTTGGCTGATATTCAAAAACTCTGCAAATTTTTTTTTGGAAGGCAATTTGGTTCCAACTTCAATTTGTCCATGGATAATGGCTTCTTTAATCCCGATATAAAGCTGTTCATACAATGGTTTTGCGGTACTTTTATCCAATTTAAAAATAAGCATGTCCACCTACAATTCCTCCAACTGACCATATTGATATTTAAAAAACTGAACCTTTTCATAAAGTCAATTTCTATTATACTAGTAATCATCAAACGAATGGAGGTTATTTTTTATGAAGGAAGTTGGAACGGAAAGAGTAAAACGTGGCATGGCAGAAATGCAAAAAGGCGGTGTCATTATGGATGTCGTGAATGCGGAACAAGCAAGAATTGCGGAAGCTGCAGGTGCCGTTGCGGTAATGGCTTTAGAACGGGTGCCATCCGATATTCGAGCAGCTGGAGGAGTAGCACGTATGGCAGATCCTCGTATTGTCGAGGAAGTGATGAACGCCGTAACCATTCCGGTAATGGCAAAAGCACGTATTGGCCACATAGTCGAAGCGCGAGTATTAGAATCAATGGGTGTTGATTACATAGATGAAAGTGAAGTATTAACACCCGCTGATGAAGAATTCCATTTATTAAAAAGCGACTTCACTGTACCTTTTGTTTGCGGATGCCGTGATTTAGGGGAAGCTGCCCGTCGTATTGGGGAAGGAGCTTCCATGTTAAGGACGAAAGGGGAACCGGGAACAGGAAATATTGTCGAAGCGGTTCGCCATATTCGAAAAGTGAATGCACAGGTCAGACGCGTTGTCGGAATGAGCACAGATGAACTAATGACAGAAGCAAAAAATTTAGGAGCACCATATGAATTATTACTAGAAATCAAAAATTTAGGGCGCTTGCCTGTTGTCAATTTTGCAGCCGGCGGGGTAGCAACACCTGCGGATGCCGCTTTAATGATGGAACTTGGAGCAGATGGTGTTTTTGTAGGATCCGGTATTTTCAAATCTGACAATCCGGAAAAATTCGCACGTGCCATTGTAGAAGCAACCACACACTATCAAGACTATAAACTGATTGCCGAAATCTCAAAAAAATTAGGGGTACCGATGAAGGGTATTGATATTGCAACGCTGGATGCAGCAGAGCGTATGCAGGAACGTGGTTGGTAATATGCTGAAAATTGGGGTGCTTGCATTACAAGGTGCAGTCAGAGAGCACATTAGACAGATTGAAGAACTTGGTTGTGAGGCCATTCCGGTTAAATCGGTTGAAGATCTAAATGAATTAAATGGTCTAATATTACCTGGCGGAGAAAGTACAACAATGCGTAAACTGCTGGACCGTTACAATTTGCTGGAGCCTATTCGTGCCTTAGCCGCCAAAGGAATTCCGATGTTTGGAACATGTGCGGGTCTGATTTTATTAGCAAAAGAAATCGTCGGCTATAAAATGCCGCATCTTGGATTAATGGATGTCGTTGTGGAACGGAATTCATTTGGTCGCCAAGTAGATAGTTTTGAAGTGGAACTATCCATTCGAGAAATAGGGGAAGACATTCCGGCAGTTTTTATCCGGGCACCGCATATCGTGTCTGCAGGTGAAAAGGTTGAAATTCTGGCAAAACATGAAGAGCGTATCGTTCTAGCTCGCGATGGCCGTTTTTTAGGTTGTTCCTTTCATCCAGAGTTAACAGAAGATACTCGGATTATGAAGTATTTTATTGAAATGGTACGAGAATATAATTGATATATTAGGAAATTTAGCTTGTTGAAAAATAAAGTAGAAGAAAAAATACAGCTTACGAATGTAATGATTTGGATATACATTCATTTATCTGATGGTTATGGTTAATATTTTCGAACCACAAAACAATACCCATATAGCAAAAGACCTGGTGTAAAAAAAACACCCAGGTCTCTTTTTGTACAAAATCTTAGCAAAGACTTTAAAATGCTTTCTTGAAGTCTTTAAAATAATCAGCAAGTGATCTTGTTCTATTTCTGTTTCTTGCCTGTTCTAGCGGCTTGCGTATTTGGTACAGACTGAGGAGAATGGTGGTTGACACTTCCTCCATTCGGCGGCCCATATGTATGAGCATCGTCAGTGACTTTTGGCCCTTCTATAAAATCATCTTTTGTTTTCATATCTTTCACCTCCATTTTTTATTATGAGATTTCTCTTTCATATTATTAATTGGATTTGTATTCTGCATGATAGGAATTCGATCCTGCATGAACAGATAATAGGGTATTAGCGTATCCAACCAGCCGATTGACTGTTTCGTCTGCAATTGCATATACAAGCGAATAAAGTTCCTTGTTAAAGAGCCTTTCGTCGTCGAAGATAATAGTTGTATTAATAAATATCTCCTTATTTCCATATAAATTATAATGGATAATCGCTTTCCCTGCGGCCCCACCAGTTTCAGGATCAGCATAATTCTTCATAAAAATGTACCATTCTTCCGCAGTAGCGGAGCGGAAATTCTTTGTAAATTTTAATGCGTTTATTTCATCCTCAATATCTTTTTTTACCTGCAAATCTACAATCGTTTTTTCCTCATTCATTTTGCAATCACCTTTGCACGAGAAAATATTCAAAAACCAACCAAAGTGGACTTTAAAACTGTAGTTATATTTTGGTCTCCCGTATGCTTTCTTAATCGCAGTTTCAGTTTATAGTAAGAATTTAAGAACATATGCGAGTTAGTGTAATAAAGCGATAGTAGCCTGGAGGTGAAATTATATGAAACTAAAAATAATCATTTCTTTTTCTTCAGTGGTATTGCTGATTTTTATTTTCATTCTTACTTATTATAAAGTGAATTATAAAAGTTTCGATGAAGCTTTAAGCGAATCAAATGTCTCAATTGATGAAATTTTCCACACTACTGACTATAAAGGTAATACTATTATATTTTATGGAAAGGACGATATTTTATCAGTAGCATTAATGGAAAAGACCCCTCTTGGGTTTCGATGGGGGAATGGAGCGGGAAGTAAACTATTCAACGAAGAAGGAATATTAACTAGAGCGTTTAGTAACTTGCAGCCCAGACATATAAAGTCGGATAAAGAACTTGTCTCCTTTACAATCGGTGTAATTAACGACCCTTCAATAAAAGAAATAAAGATAAAGTATAAGGACCAAGATATTAAGGATGCAACAATTATAGATACTAGTAAGGGGCGAATATGGTATTGCTTTTCAGAATCTCCTGTTAATTATGACCCTGAGGTAAAAGTTATTTATAAGGATGGAACCATAAAGACAGGTTGGTATTGAACTAACAGATGCATGTGCGGTTTGAGCATAGGTCGTATCATACAACAAAAAATATTGTTGTTATAAAAAAGAATAGATGAATACAGGAACTTTACTCCTGTTCATCTATTCTTTCTTCAAACACATGTATCTTATCTCGAATGTACGAGACTTTTTTATTTTGCGAACACATGATTTCCTATAGTTGTCACAACATCTCTGCTGCGGATCCAAGTATCAGTCGCAATTTTTGGGTTATAAAAATAAACGGAATCATGTAAACGGTCTTTACTCTTTAATGCTGCTTCTACCGCTTTCTTAGAATCTTTAGATGCCGGCTTCTCAATCTCCCCATTTTGTACAGGAGAAAAGGCATAACAATCGCCAACTTTTTGTTCTATTACACCTGTTATACTATCTGGAAAATCAGGAGATTTCAGACGATTTAACACTACTGTTGCAACGGCTACCTTACCTTTGAACGGTTCGCCTTTAGCCTCAGCTTGAACAAGGCGTTCAAGTAGATCTTTCTCTTTGCCTGAAATCTTAATAGAGTATTCTTCTTTCTTTTTTTCTTTTTCCTTTTCTTTTTTTGCTTTATCTTGCGTTTTATCTGGAGGAATGGATAATTTTGGAATACCGACTCCTTCTTGTTGTATCTTCGTTTCTTGCTCTATATTTTTAAAATAGATTTTCCAATCTTGATTTTCATTATTTGAAAGGTTATCTATTTTTACTGAATGTTCACCTGTAAAAGCCTCTGCTGTTTTATTTTGTATACCAATTAAAGTAGTTGTAGCAACACATGCTACAACTACCATCTTCATGTATATGTTTTTCACGGATGCTACCTCCTGTTGTGATCTTCTCTCACATTATCACAGGCTTGTAACACTTTTACAGAACGGCAAGTTTACATTTCTTTATAATTTAATGACAACAATACAGAATTGGTACAAACGTGACTTTTTTACTACGTATTTGTTATATTGCATCCATAATTTACAAAGTGAAGGAAAACATTGGTGTCGTTTTGGAGTAAAAACAAAAAAATGAAAAATGTAATTTGGCTAATTGGAACGATAAAGAGGGGGAAAATAAAATGAAAAACTCTCCATGATACTAATGCGTTCATTCACAAACCTAATCACATAGCAAATGAATTAAATTTCACAACACAATTCACAGTATATTGCATAGTTAAAAAGGCATAGAGATGTAAAATAAAGCATCCTAAATAGTTCATTAGACACTAAAGTGAGTTTGATAAATAAGCGGAGAAATTTCTCTTAATGATGAAATAGCACTGGAAATAGTTTAGATAGACGGAAAGATTCCGACTATTGACTAAAAAAACGTGAAAATACGGTCATTTTGACTTGCATAATCGGAAAACCTCCGCTTATATACCTCGAACCGAGCTCTTTTCTGCAGTCTAACCGGAAAATCTACGCTTATTTTAAATTTCATTGGTTGCTCAATTAAGGATAAGAATTCGGTTAGTTAATATTCAATAAAATAAATCCATAAAAGAAACCAAAGAAAATGAACAATCGTATATATAGGTAAATTTTATTATGGGATAGGAGGAAGTAATCATGGCAAAATATGAAAAGACAATTACTGGTCAATTTGAGGAAGTGGTTAGTCATTTGCAAAACGATATTGGTAATAGTGGAATAAGTATGAAATTAGTGGATGAAAGCAATTACACTATTGGAGATACTAAAATAGCTGTTCGAGTTTATGATAAATACTTCATGAGAAATGGAAATAGAGCAAGTTTGAGTCTTACTGTAGTCGGTCATAATAATAATATTTTTATTTCAGCAATTGGCGCTGGCGGAGGACAAGGTATTTTTTTTAACTTTAGTCTTGGTGCCGAAGATGATATGGTGGCAATAGTGCAAAACAGTATAGAACAAATGGAATAATAGTTTATTATATTTCTAATCACAGTTTGCTCCGTTCGAAGTTTGTTATGAATATGGCAAATTTCACGGAAGGAAAATTATTAAGCAAAATTGGTTTTATCCTAATAAAATTATGATATTTGTTATCGCTCACTTTATAGATGGTGGATTCGGAAATAATCACATGTTCCGATATGCTGCCATCTTTTTTATCTTGCCAATGAGCTTTTATCAATAATGGAAATGTTGAAAAGTTAGGATTGATGGTTCCGGATCATCTATTGCAAGGTGACAGTAAATAACGGTTGCATTTTTTACCAAAATGCCTGTACCAATTGTCAATTATTTTCATTCTATAAAAATAAAGGAGGGATTCCATAATGGCAAAAGGATTGGATTGTGCTACAAAGTTAACTGCCACATCCGCGAAATCTTTAAAAGCAGCTGGTTTTGATTATGCTGCTAGGTATTTACCTACATCTGACTGGAAGGGATTGACGAAGGAAGAAGTAAAAGCTATCCAGGATGCAGGATTAAAGCTAATCAGTATCTTTGAGAAAAATTCAATCAAAGCATCTTATTTTACCTTAGATCAAGGTATTGCAGATGCAAAAGAAGCAGAAGGGTATGCAAAGTTGCTAGGGCAACCAAAGGGCACTGCGATTTATTTTACTGTCGATTATGATGCACAAACTAATGATATGGCAGCCATTAAGCAGTATATCGCTGGATTAAACCGTACACTTGTGGATTATGAGGTCGGTATTTACGGTTCTTATTCGGTTATGGTCGCCGTCAAAGGGCTAGTAAAATATTATTGGCAAACAAACGCCTGGTCTAGTGGAAAGGTTGCAGATTTTATTCATATGTACCAGAACAAAAATGACGCACGAGTTTCTGGCATAGGTATCGATTTTGATGACATCAAAAAGGAACCAGGAGCATGGAACGTGGAAGTAGGACCAGCTACAAAGCCTGTAGTTAAAAAATATACGGTAAATAAATTAATAAACGGATATGTTAACGCCGCAGATGCAAAAGCCAAGAAAAATGCAAAGGGTACTGTTAAAGAAGGAACTTATTTTATATTTAACGAATCAGATGGCATGATCAATGTCACGACAAAAGCTGGTGCGCCGGGCAGCTGGATCAATCCTGCTGATAATAAAGGGGCGGCAAGTACCACTTCCAAACCGGTGTATCATACAGTGGTAAAAGGAGATACAGTATCGGAACTTGCAATTAAATACGGTTCGACACAAACAGACATCAAAAAGTGGAATAACCTAAATAATGACTACTTAATTAAAATTGGCCAAAAGCTGCGGGTTAAGTAGTTTATTTTGATTGTTAATTGATTAACACTTCACATTTGAAGCCTTTCTCGATGGAGAGGGGCATTTTTTATGTAAAAAATCACTAGTTTGGTAAGGATAATAAACATTTTTGTCTAATATGGTAGTAAAAAGGAAATGAGTGGATTGCATAAATGAGAATAGTACACATTGTTCGGCTTATATGCAGCGATGTAGAAGGCATAGAATGGTTGTTAAAAGTAGGAAAAGCAGACCCCAAAAAGTTATTCCTAATGGGAGGTAGTTTTGGAGGGTACCTTTCATTACTACTGCACGGGAGACATGGTGATTACTTTAAAGCAGTTGTGGATTTATATGGAGAGTCCGACTTAATCTCTTTTTTACAATCAGTCCCTTCTTCTTGGAAACCACTTATGAAACAGAGACTGGGTGACCCTGTTGAAAATAAAGAACGTTTGATTCAAGATTCACCGATTACTTATGTGGATAATATGACTAAACCTATGTTAGTTATACAAGGTAAAAATGATACTCGTGTAGTGAAAGCACAATCTGACTTGATTGTTAATGCTTTAAGAGAAAGGAAAAGAAATGTTGAATATTTAGTTTTAGATGATGAAGGACATGGATTTTCTAAGAAAGACAATGAGATATTTGTTTATAAACATATAGTAGATTTTTTGGATAAAAATATAATTTAAAAATATGTTGTTTAACAAATACAGTTGAGAGAAAAGGAAACACCATCCACATCTATTTCAAAGAAATTTGTGAAGAATTTTACTTAAAGTAAATGACCTCATTTATTGTAAAAAATGGATAGATGAGTACAGGTATTCTTCCCGTTCATCTATCCTCTTTCTTTTACAATAAAAATGTTTTGATATTAACTCCAACCATCTAATTTCATGGAACTATAATTTTTTAATAAAACATTATGGACCGTTTATTATTTATTTTACAGGTATGAATTTTGCTGAAGTTGTTAGTTGGATTTCGTCTCCTTCATCAGCATCAAACACATATTCTTTAACAGATAATGAAGCGTCGTAACCTAAAATGATATTTACTTTAGCGCCTTCATTTACAAAGAAGTTACCCATTCCACCATTAGGAACAACCTTATATCTTCCGGCTGGAATATCTTTTCCTACAGAAAAGTAGCCTGCAGGTAGAACTTTTGGCGCCCCTTTACGTTTCTGAATCTGTCCAGCAACACTTGCTAATTCCTTTTTCTTACTATTTAATTTAGAATCCCAGGACTTAACTTCTTCTTTCTTGGAATCTATATCTGATTGAAGTTTTTTTAATTCGTCTTCAGATTTCTTTTTATTATTAACAACATCCATGGCGGCATTTATTTGATCTTCTTTTTCAGTATATTGATTATTAAGATCATCAAGTTGTTTTTTAACATTGTTAAGCTCTTCTTTTTTAGATTTAATTTCAGCAACTAATTTATCATAGACAAGTTTCTTTCCATCAATGGATACGGTTTGTGCTGAACCTGATGGTATACAGATACCAAGAATAAACAATATTATTCCTGCTCCTCCTATGTACATTAGAAGATTTTTCTTAAAATTCTTTTTAATGAGTGACACAATCAGATATACAATTGCCCCTATTATTAATAAAAAGCCTACCAATGCAAAAAAAGTCCCCATTTTTATTCTTCCCCCTTATTTTTATTTATCATTTATATATTACATTATTACTAGTTAAAAAGTATCATATTTTTTCATCTTCTACCCATTCATATTGTTCATCAACTTTTACTGCTATTAAATTTGCAAATTCAAATGCTTTATCTACAGAAGGATACTTTTTACCAGTACTCCAATTTGATAACGTATTTGTACTCACTCCCAAATTTTTTTATGGTAGCTCTGAGTTGGGTAGTGAAGCAAGGTTCGATATATTGCTAACAATGTGATGACGAGTGCTTTACAAATTAGAAGAGATGGAACACATAGAATGGCGGGAGAATAAGAATTTGATATGGCTAAAGGAATCATTAGGAATGTTTTAGGAAAAAAGAACAAAGTATAGTTAGTGATACCTTTTCATGCAATTTTTAGAACCAGCTCAGTTTATTAAATGAACAAACATAGAATTAGTTGCGAGAAAGGAAGTATTAGTAATAAAATAGTGTCTGTTGTATTGTGACAGGGATTACATATAAAATCGGGGGTTTATGAATGGAGAATAACGATATATTAATTCGCTTGAGATATGCACTGGAGTTAAAAAACAGAGAAATAGCTGAAATATTTAGACTCGGCGGAGTGGAAGTATCAATACCTGATGTAGTAAATATCCTTACTAAACCAGATGAAGATGAGATGGACACTCAATTGAAATGTAATAATAAAATGTTTGATTCGTTTTTAAATGGATTAATTATATACAAAAGAGGAAAACAAGAACCTAAACCAGGAAATCCTGATAAACCAGAACCATCCATCCAGAATAAAGCAAATCTTAATAACCTCATGCTGAAGAAAGTAAAAATAGCCCTTTCGTTAACGACAGAGGATATGCTGGAAATATTCGAGATGGCGGGGATTTTTGTATCAAAAGGAGAACTTGGCGCGTTTTTACGAAAAGAGGGGCATAAGAACTATAAAGAGTGTCTAGATAAATACGCACGGAATTTTTTGAAGGGACTAGCAATCAAATATAGAGGATAAGGTAAATAAAAGTAAAATAGCATTAGAAAGCCGTTAGTGCACGATACATTGCTTAGTATTTTGTCATTTGTAGTTGATTCTGTTTTTACATAGAATTTAGGTGGTAAAGAGAGTTGCTTTCAGCTTCTCTCTTTTTAATCGTAATACTAGGAATATTTAACCACCACACTACCATCTTCAGCTGAATGGTTGAAAATGTTATAATGGAGATTAGTGGTCTCTAAAGCTCGCCATATACATACCTGGCCATTCGTAAAACCAACCTTATGACAACTATCTAGAATCTAGCATAATAAAAAAATGAAGGTGAAAGAATGAAAATAAATCGTAATGATCCATGTCCTTGTGGAAGTGGAAAGAAATATAAGAAATGCTGTTTATTAAAGGAAAGTATTGTTCAAATCAGTGAAGTGAAAGAAGAGCGTTTTCTTCGGGAAAGACATGAACTGATGTTGAAATTAACTAGTTTTGTAGATAAGAAAATTCCAAGAAACCAATTGTATCGTTTACATAGCGAGTTCCGAAGAAGAACACAATCGAAAATCCCAGATAAAAATGAATTGGACTTCTTTCAATACTGGCTCAACTTTTTCCATTCCTATGAAAACGGACTTCGCGGAATTGAATGGTTTCTGAAGGAAAATGGAACCCATCTATCCAACGATGAAAAAACATTGGCTGAAAAATGGGCAAAACTAACTCCAAAAGTAGTACAGGCTATTGGAAAGAGCGAAACAGATATTCAATTTGAAGAGGTAAACACAAAGGAACAATTTACGATTTTAGATAACAATGAAAATGTACCTGACTTTGCACCATGGATTGGTACCATCAGTTTAATTGATCGCTTTGATAACAAGGATTATTTCAACGGTATTAGCATATTTCAAGGACCCGAAAATATGAACCATATTAATGACTTCATCCAAAAGTTAATGGTAGAAACGAAATCCAACCGTGATGATATTCTCTTCCATTATTATCCGGAAATCATCGGAGAGTTTCTAAAAGATCCAAATGGAATTGCTGATCGAGAGGGAAAAGAAATCCATGTATACAGCGTTCAATATCAGGTACAGGATGAGGAAATCGTTTCGAATTTCCTACAAGGAGAACCAGAATTTGTTACTGATTACTGGGAGCAAAATGCCAAGAGACTAAGCTGGCTTCAAAACTACAATGAATTCATGGATAATGAGATGGAAGGAAAAGCACGGTTAGCGGAAAGTATAGGAATTATCTCATTAAGGAAAAACCAGCTCCAATTTGATTGCTATGATAAAAACATTCTGGAGCAATTTAAACAAAAGGTAAATAAAGTAGAAAAGGCTGTTGAATGGATGGATGAAAAGGAACAATCACTCATCATTCCATCTCAAACCGAAGTCAAGAACATGGCCATTCAAATCAGCGAAAATGTACCGAAATATTTTATCCTGTATGCCCAAAACAACTTGCAACTAGATATCGATAAATCCTTACCAAAATTCGATGATCTTTCACCACGTGAAATGGTCCAAAACGGTAGAGTGGAAGAAGTTGATACATGGTTAAAGCAACTAGAATATAAGCTATATCTGCAAGTAAAGGCTCAGTTTGAAAAAGTAGAAAAAACAGCCGATTTTAATACGGTCCGAAAAGAATTAGGGCTGCCGCTATCCTCTTTTGTGACGGGTGGAGAAAATCGTGTATCCGCGATTGTACCGATTATTCAACAAAATAAAGAGCCAATCGTTAAAAATGAGGATATTCCTTTTTACGAGGATCTAGGCTTTACACCTGACACCATTGATAATGTTTATGCAAAGTCATTCGTAAACTTTTTCAAAGAAAAAACAGATGGCAAGAGTGAAAATACAGTAAGGAAATATAGAAATAGTTTATCTGATTTACGGGAGATTCTTGAGGCATATTCATTCAATAGTTGGGATGAATTGACCCAAAAACAATGGGAACGAATCCTAACAAAGGATTACTTTGATATGTTTGAATCCGTAAGCAAGACGCAAGTGAAGGACTTCTTAAGCACAGTAAAAGCTTTAGTAAAATGGCTGGATGAGAAGGAAAACACAAGGCTTTCGGAGGACATGCTTAAGGCAATGGAAGTAACAGAGAAAAAACGCCTCCAATTGGCTGGAATTTAAGATATGATAGAAAAAAGACCGATTTTGAGATTCGGTCTTTTTTATCAAGGTAAGCGGACAATGGGAAGGGGGAAAGACGGTGCCGTTAGAACTAATTCGTCAAGATATTACGAAAATGCAAGTCGATGCAATCGTGAATGCAGCCAACACAGAATTGAAAATGGGTGGCGGTGTTTGCGGGGCAATCTTCAATGCTGCAGGTGCCACTGAACTGCAGAAAGCGTGTGATAAAATCGGCGGATGTAAGGTCGGAGAAGCAGTTATTACGGACTGCTTTCAACTAGATGCAAAATATATCATCCATACTCCAGGACCTATTTGGCAAGGAGGAGGTAATCAAGAGGCAGATCTATTAAAGGCATCTTACATGAACTCTTTAAAACTAGCAAAAGAATATAACTGTGAATCTGTCGCTTTTCCATTGATTTCTACCGGTATATATGGTTATCCAAAAGAAGAAGCATTGCAAATTGCGATATCCACCATCAGTTCATTTTTATTGGAGAATGATATGTTGGTTTACCTTGTTGTTTTTGATAAAAAATCATTCGGAATAAGTAATAAGTTGTTTACATCTATTCATCAATATATTGATGAGCATTATGTAGAAGCAGCAGAAAAGGTATTTGCAAGAAATCGTTTCGAACAATACGATGTGATGGAGAGTTTGCGGGAACCTGATATTTTCCAAGAGAAAAAAATATCGGAAGAAACTTATTCTTTAGCGAACCGATTGAATCAGCTCGAAGAATCATTTTCCGAGCGGCTGCTTCGTTTCATTGATGAAAAAGGTCTGACGGATGTAGAAACTTATAAGCGGGCAAATATCGATCGGCGATTATTCTCCAAAATTAGGAACAGCATGGACTATACACCAACGAAGAAAACAGCTGTAGCCTTTGCCATTGCATTAAAATTGAATTTAAATGAAACGCTGGAGCTATTAACAACTGCTGGGTATACATTGTCACACAGCAGTAAGTCTGATGTGATCATTCAGTATTTCATGGAACAAAACAACTACAATATTCATGAAATAAATGAAGCATTATTTGCTTTTGACCAGCCATTACTTGGTTCTTAAAATGTCGCTTTGGAAGCGACCTTTTTTTATGTGATTCTTGTTATTCTAAGTTTATCACAAAACGGAGGATGATAAGAATGAAGAAGAATCTAACGGAACTAGTATTTATTTTGGATAAAAGCGGATCTATGGCTGGAATGGAAGCTGATACCATCGGCGGTTACAATTCGATGTTGAAGAAACAACAGACAGCGGAAGGAGAAGCGATTGTTACCACGGTTTTATTTAATCACCATTACGAATTATTGCATGACCGTATCAATATTAAAGGCATATCGCCTCTTACTGAAAGAGATTATGAAGTCGGAGGAACCACTGCATTATTAGATGCGATTGGTTCTTCCATTCAAAAGATTGTCAATGTACAAAAGAGAACAAGGGTGGAAGAACAGGCAGAAAGGGTACTAATTGTGATTACAACAGATGGCATGGAAAATGCCAGCCGTGAATACACAACGGACAAAATTAAAAAAATGATTCAGTATCAAAAAGAGAAATTCG
This sequence comes from Margalitia sp. FSL K6-0131, assembly GCF_038008735.1. NCBI lineage: Bacteria > Bacillati > Bacillota > Bacilli > Caryophanales > Bacillaceae > Heyndrickxia > Margalitia sp. FSL K6-0131. The sequence continues at coordinate 2,896,910 of NZ_JBBOZS010000001.1, read as the reverse complement.
GTTGGGAATTCATTTTCCTTGGTGCAAACATCGATGCCATTGCAACCGCTGCTCGATTTGGAATCGATAAGGATTTTGCGGTTGATTACCATGCAGATTCTGTAGGAACACAGGTAAGTTATGAAGCAATAAATGAAGCGGTGCTTAATCTTCGAGGTGGGAAAAAGATTGATCGGAATTGGAAGAATGGGATTGAAAGGGATTATAATCAGCGTTCAAGAGAGAGGTAAAAAAACGTTGATATATTGTGAGTTGTGGTTGTCCCTTATTGGTCAAAGTAAGATGGCGAAATATGGAATAGTGTAACCTAACTTTGGAAGAGTCCAATTGTTATAGAGCAGATAACACCAGAGGATACATTTTTTTACCTTTATCTGCTTGAAAAATACTCAAATAGGAATCTATCGAATTGCGCACGGTGTTTTCTTCGAGTGGTTAGTTAAAGTATCAAAAAAAGTTCACAGGAAAGGATTACAACGGAAAAAGCTGCTATGTGGCTGGAGTTATGCGTCATTATGCTATTGCAATCTGAATGAATTAGCTTGAAAAGGATTCATGATCAAGAAAAATTGTACGCTTCTGGGCTGCAGAAACAATTAGTACAGGAACCGGTGGATTATCATAAAATGGCTTTACAAGTGCACAGCACCAAACTTATTTCTCAAATATCGCATTAGAGAGCAGGCGAAAAAGGTAAAAGTTGGCCCCGAAAGGCCAACTCTTTATAGAGACTACTTGATTGTAATTGTCACCGAGTTATAATTATTTCCTTTGCTCAGCGGGTTGTAGTTTTTCTCAATATTTCCTGCTGTGTCAACCGCGAAATAATTGATGGTAGTTGTTTTGTTAATTTTAAAGGTTTCCGCAGATTCACGAATTCCGTTTAGTTCAACTTTTTTCGAATGAAAAATCATGGCGGCTGCCGTCAAGGGTATAGTAGACTGTCGCCGGCTCGCTGGTTTCAAATTTTACTTCGACCGGTCCGGTGTACTTGCCATTCCCCGGTACTGCTTTAGACGATGGTGGCTGATGGTCTTTCGCATTGTTATAGGCAACTTTTAACAGGCCGATTAAGCCATTGGAAAATTCCATTGCCTCTTCATGGCCTTCGGAAAATGCCGGCTGGAATCCAACAGATTCCCATCTTTTCGTATCCTTATTCCATAAATCAGCCCCGACTTCAAAGTCCCAAGCATAAATCCCTTTCTCATACCATAGATAGTCAGCTGAGTTGCCTGCTGCAGAATAGAGGACATCCGGGATTTGCCCGGTTTGGCCCGGGAGAATGACGGTTCCGCGGTAGTCCTGAATTTTGTTTAAAATGGTGTTGGACGCTGCCCAGTAGAAGGCATCCTGACCGGCATCCGGAGCCGGCAGGGTTACGCGGTCTGAGGTATATGCCCCTGGTGCCCATATAAAGTAGCCGCCATAGCTATGGATATTCATCGCGAACTTAAGGTTTGGATATTGGTCCGCCAGCCACACAATATTCTTAGCTTCCGGTTCAGAGTTTTCCGCTGGTCCTGCATAGGTGCCGCTTCGGCATTGTGTAGTAGATGCTCCGACATAACCGTCAAATGCAGAGCCGACTGAATGGTTTCGGTTTTAAGTCAACCCCCCATGAAGTACGGTATCCTGGGACTGATTCGGTTAGACCACAGTAATTGGTCATATTTTTTCGCTGCATATTGTAATCATAGAAACTATAATTGGCGCCATCAGGATTAGTGCTCGGTACTAGGAAAATATCTAGATTATCAACAAGTTTCTTTGTTTCGCCGTCATGAGCATAGTTGCGCAGCAACCGCTCTGCCGTTTCAATGGTGACAAGCGGAGTTACCCTTTCGCGGGCGTGTTCTGAGCATATCCAAGGACGCGCATGTGGAGCCTTTAATTTACATAAAAGAACGTGTATAATCGATTATACTAAATAATCAAAAAATGGTGAATAGAGGGATAAAGTGAACTACATAGAGATATTTGAAGAAATAGTAACGATTATTCATAATGATTATTCAGGCTGTCTAGACAAAAAGGGATGGGATTCGCCGGACGAATATAGAAGAGAGATAATAGAATTAGAAAATCAAAAATTACTAGATCCTCAGAAGTTTGTTCAGATTGTTTCCGATTATTTATTAGACTGTAAGGATCAACATTTATTTGTGAAGCTATCAAATAGTAGTAGTAATAAAATGATGAATGTCGGCTTTAAAGTTAGAAGATATGAGGATTTACTGTACATATATGAAGTCGACAGGGAAACTCGAGTTCACATCGGAATGGCCATCAAATCATTAGATAACATTACCATTCCAGAATTGGCTGTGATACATAAGAGATCATTAATGGAAGATAAATACGAAAGGCAAAGATGGGAGCCAATATTAAAGAAATATAAAATGTGTGAAATAGTGGACCAGAATGATCAAATAATTCAAATGGATATAAGACTTTATGAGCCAAATAACAAGGAACCAGAATACTCTATTAAAGAAATTAACGAAGATACATTATTAATGAAAATAACAGATTTTTTGAATGTAAACGCAATAGATAGGCTAATAAAAGATTGGGAAGATAGATTAGATAGCTGCACCAATTTAATTATAGATGTTCGTGTTAATGGAGGTGGCAGCGACGATTCCTATTTTCCCTTACTAAATTATATCGTGGATCGCAGTTGCAGTTTGGTGGAGTTTGCAGGTACGGATGATACGGCAATTTTTAATTGCACACACCGTAATTTTACTAATAAGATAGAGCCATTGTATGAGGAGTTAGAAAAAGCGGAAAACGAAGAAACGCGAAAGTTTTTACAAATTTATATTGATGAGTGGAAAAGAAATATTGGAAAAGGTTTCGTAGAATTAGATTTTTCCGAACTTGCACAAGATATATATTTTCAAGCTAAAGGAAAACCGGAAAAAGTGATCATATTATCTGATTATTATTGTGGAAGCTCAGGGGATCAGTTCGTAGAGGTATGCAAAAATTCCAAAAAGGTTACCGTTATTGGCAGAGCTACAATGGGAGTGACCGATTATAGTAATCTCGCTATCCAAACATGGAATAACCAAATCGAATTGTGGTATCCAACATCAAGAGTTTCAAAAATTGATAATGGAATGGGCTTAACAGGAGTCGGTGTTTTACCAGATATTTATATTCCATGGACTCCCGAACATATTTTTGAGGATATTGACTTAAAGAAAGCATTATCGTTGTGTGAGAATGTGAAGGAAATTTAATTGTGGTGGAAAGGGATTATTATCAGCGTTCAAGTGAGATGTAAAAAACATGATAGATTAGGAATTTTCGTTGTCCCTCATTGGCCAAAGTGAGGGACATTTTTTCCTTTGGCGTTACCAACGTATAACCACCTTCATGATGTGCAACCGTTCATTTATACATCATAAGTATTTTTGTAGTTTTCTTCTCGGCACTTTTCAAAGATATCGGTTTGCTCTAACTAATTATATATTCTTGATGCATTTTTAGGAAATAATAAGGTGTTTTTTTTGACAAAAAATTTATCAAGAGTATACTGTTATTTTGACGTTTGATCCTATCAATTGTTCAAAATGAGAATGGAATCCGTCCATGAAAATAAATGCATAATAAAAAAATAAAAGTGCTAAAAGATGGATAATCCCTTTACCGAATGGAGGAGTAATCATGAGTCAAATGCAAAAACAAATTAAGCTTGCAAAACGTCCAATTGGGACACCAGTGATGGAGGATTTTGCTTTTATCGATGCACCAATTGGAACACCATCAAATGGTGAAGTGCTAGTTCGTACTATATATATTTCGGTTGATCCGTATTTACGTGGAAGGATGCAGGATGTAAAATCGTATATTCCACCATTTCAATTAAACGAGGTCATTACAAGTGGAGTAATTGGGCAAGTAGTAGATTCAAAATCGGAACTGTTTGCTAAAGGTGATGTGATAATAGGCAATCTTGGCTGGCAGGAATACTCCATTGCGAAGGAGAAGGAGATTCGGAAAATTGATCCGAAGCAAGCTCCTGTAACAGCGAATTTAAGTATTATTGGATTGACAGGATTAACAGCGTATTTTGGCCTGCTTGATATTGGTCAACCAAAAGCAGGAGAAACCGTAGTTGTATCTGGAGCTGCTGGGGCGGTAGGAGCGACTGTTGGACAAATTGCGAAAATTAAAGGCACTCGTGTGGTTGGAATTGCCGGGACAGACGAAAAATGTCGCTACCTCATAAATGAACTTGGATTTGATGCAGCCATCAATTATAAAAAGGAAGATGTTCCAAGTGCATTAGAAAAAGCATGTCCTAACGGAATCGATATCTACTTTGATAATGTTGGGGGATCCATTTCTGATGCTGTATTCCCACTCCTTAATAAGTATGCTCGTATTCCAATTTGCGGGGCAATTTCTTCCTATAATAATGTAAATATTGATATGGGGCCGCGTGTTCAAACTTATCTCATAAAAACTAGTGCGCTTATGAAAGGTTTCACACTTGGAGATTACTCCAATCGATTTAAAGAAGGTGGCACAGCACTAGCCGCATGGTTAAACGAAGGGAAACTTAAATATGAGGAAACCATTACAGAAGGTTTCGACCATATTATTGACGCCTTCCTTGACCTCTTTAAAGGAGCGAATATTGGAAAGTCGCTCGTCAAAGTTGCAGATATTAAGTATTAAGTTAGAATGTTGTTGTTTGACAATAAAGTCATTTAATTAGTGTGACCTAATTAAATGACGTGTAAGAAGAAATCTTTTGCTATAAAAAATTATATAAAATTTTTTTATAATGACTGTCACAAAATCCTTCCCTCCTTCGTTTTGTTTACAGAACAAATGTAGGAGGGATTTTTTATGTTAAATTATGATGTTGTAGTCGTAGGTGGAGGATTGGCTGGGTTAACAGCTGCTAATTTATTGGCGAGGGAAGGAAAAAAGGTCGTTGTTATGGAAAAATCGAGTCGTCTAGGTGGAAGGGGGATAACTAATGATAAAAATGGGGTTCTCATGAACTTGGGACCGCATGGATTGTATATGTCAGGGGATGCTGCTCACATTTTTACGGAACTTGGAATATCACTTCCAGGTGGAAATGCTGTGACTGCTATTCACGGCATTTTAAATCATGACGTTCATATCATTCCAACAGATTTTTCAACGATTATGTCATCGACCCTTTTATCGTGGAAAGATAAATTTATGTTCAGTAAATTAATGTTAAAGATTATGAAATTAAATATTGATTCCATTCCGGAAGTCAGCCTTATGGAGTGGGCAGATTCTGAAATATCCAATCCGATGGTAAGGCATATTTTTTACTCCATCTGTCGGTTGACGACCTATACAAATGCACCGGCTTTACAGCTTGCAAAGCCAGCTTTGAGGCAGGTGAAGCGCTCTTTAAAATCGGATGTCCTATATGTTGATGGAGGTTGGGAAACGATTGTTCAAAAACTGAAGAAGCAAGCAGAAGCGTACGGAGTCGAAATATTAACGAATAAAAATGTATCAAGTATTGAGCATCATGAGCAATATCAAATCATACAATGCTTAGATGGGACGGTCTTTACTGTTCCTGATTGTATCGTGGCAGCACCTCCGAAAGAGGCAATGAACATGATAAATGGATCAGAACATACATCGTTGCGCCTTTGGAATGAACAGGCAATTCCTATTACGGCATGCTGTTTGGATATAGGGATTAAAAAGTTACCTAACCCACAACATCAATTTGCGATAGGACTCGACCAAGCGTTGTTTTTCACGAACCAATCGAGGGCTGCAAAGTTAAGTGAGAACGGGACACTGGTTGTAAGCTTAGCAAAATACCATAATCCAATGGAAGAAATAAACGTAAACTCAGATAAGCAACAATTAGAATCAGTGATGGATTTACTTCATCCTGACTGGCGAAAAGAAGTCGTGGTGCAACAATTTTTACCAAAACTAACGGTAATGCATGATTTTCCACATGTAAAACGAAAAGAATATCCGGGTCCAAGCATACCAGAAATGAATGGAATCTTTATAGGAGGAGATTGGGCAGGACATGAAGAAGTATTAGCAGATGCTGCGGTTGCGAGTGGGAAGCGTGCAGCGCAAGAAGTTTTAAAAACAAACAAAGTGCTTTTAGAAAAGGAAGGTTAATCGTTTTGGAAACTGAAGAGTTGTATCAGACATACAAACCTTTGTTATTTTCGATCGCCTACCAAATGACTGGTAGTGTTACAGATGCAGAAGATCTTGTACAAGAGGCGTTTCTCACGTATAACCATGTTAGCAGCGAAAAAGTCATTGAAAACAAGAAAGCGTATTTATGTAAGATCGTGATGAATAGCTCCATTGATAAAATACGATCAGCTGCCAATAAGCGCGAGGTATATGTTGGAGAGTGGTTGCCAGAACCATTGGTAGATGCAGAAAATGATCCTTCTCATACTTATATGATGAAGGAATCGATCTCGACCGCTTATCTCTTGCTTTTGCAGCAGTTATCTGAAGATGAACGAGCAGTCTTCTTATTACGAGAAGTATTTCAGTATAGCTATGAAGAAATTGCAGCTATTATAGAAAAATCATATGCCAATTGCAGGCAGATTTTTCACAGAGCCAAAAAAAGCATGGAGAACCGACCGAAAGCTACCACAATGGATTTCCAATCGATGAAAAGCAACCTAGAACAATTTACGATGGCACTTCAAACAGGGAATATTAAGAAGATGCTAGAGTTATTGAAGACAGATGCTGTATTAATTTCTGACGGAGGCGGAAAAGTAAAAGCTGCACTAAACCCAATCTATTCATCGGAGCGAATTGTCCTTTTGTTTACAAGTATTATGAAAAAGCTTCCTGAAAACACGAGGATGGAATTTAAAGTTGTAAATGGATTTCCAGGGGTTTTTGTAATCGTTAATGACAATGTCGCTTATGTCGTCTCTCTGGAGTTTCAAGATGATAAGATTTGGCGCATGTATATGGTGGCAAATCCGGAAAAGCTTGTACATTTGCAAAAATAAAATTAGCAAACAATCATTTTCACCATTACTGAGGTGAAATGCAGATCAAAAGTAGAAAATGATCAAACTTTTTATAAAATTGAAACTTAATTATGCTAGAGAAGAATCCATTTTTTTAAATGGATTCTTCTTATTCTTTTTATAAAATCATACGCTAGGCGTAAGGTTCAGGAAATAAATTCAATAGTAGCTAATCCTGCACTGTGATATTTTTTTGTATTGGTAAATAAAACCACCTAAAATAATGATGATTTTCCAGCTAAAAATATTGAAATTTTCTATTGTAAGGTGTTATAATAAAATATTTTGATAAAAAACATAATGTGTGTTATGATAAAGGAGGTGTCAAATTCGGAGGTGTTCTAAATGTTTCATGTTGGAGATTCCATTGTTTATCCAATGCAAGGCGCAGGTCTTATTGTAGCAATAGAAGAAAAGGAAATTCTCGGTGAGAAACATAGGTATTATATGATAAATGTACCTATCAAGCGATTACAAGTAATGATTCCTATTGACAAAGTGCAAAAATCACGCATTCGCTTAGTTGCAGATGAACCAACACTTAAACACGTTTTGGACATTTTTCAATACGGTCAAACAGATACAAATCTTTCAATGAAAGAAAGATACAAGATTAATACGGAAAAGTTGAGAACAGGTAATTTTCAGGAGGGTGCAGAAGTTGTACGTGATTTAATGCGCTTAAACAAAAAGAAAGCTCTCAATGCAAGCGAAAAGCAAATGCTAGACAGCGCACTGAAGATTTTCATTAGTGAATTGGGCATAATTAGAGGAATCACTGAAAGTCAGGCAAATGATTTGTTAAACAAAAGGGTTGGATGAGTGCTGTTAATGCTTCTGACTTTAAATGAACTAAAGTTCTTTAAAACGAGGAGAAATATATGTTTTTGGGAAACACTTATACATTCTTCAAGGGAAAGAGATTGCAGTATGCATCCAGATAAATGGATGCTTTTTTCATTTACTTTTCTTCCAATGTTTATTCTTCAAATACCATTCTTATTGGCTTCATGGATTTTAAGAATACATTCGTATGCTGCTTTGGCAACTAATAGATGTTCTTTGTCGGGTGGGGTAGTAAATAAATTTTTTTGCAAGAAATATCCTATAATATAAATTGGTCTTAAAAAAGGAGAGATCCATCTAGTATTAATTTTATAAACTTCATAACCGAAAATACAACCCAATAAAAAACTTAATATTAAGCTTTTAATGAATAGACTAAATATAATATAAAACAAGATAATAAAAACACATAAATTGGTCCCACATCGATGATGAATTCTGGAGTATTTGATAACATTGTTAATAGAAATATTTTTGGACTTTTCAAAAGCATTGTCTACCATGTGTTCAGCAGAATGATATTTCCCTACGGGAGAAAATTTAATAAAAAGGGAATATAGTACTAATAAAAGAATTATTAATATATATGTATACCAAATAAGGAAAGTATGATGTACTATTTTATTTCCGATTGAACTGGGCATTTTTGTAATAAATCGACTGCTTAAAAACAGAGTTGCTAAATAAATTCCAAATATAAATAGAATTGTTTTCCAAGAATCTAAATACCCTTCGAAGATCATCCAAATCCCACGAATAAACGGTATTTTGTCTAGTTTCTGACCAATTTGTCCAAATATCGATTTCTTTTTTGAAGTTACATTAATTTTTATCTCACCAGTTTTATTTCTGTATGCTTTCACTTTCGTTTCATTAGTAGAAAAACTCACAGAATTTATCCCCGCTCTACCACCAATTACTATACTCATTTTATCCACTCGCCTTGTAAAAAGAATTAATTATTCTTAATAATAACATATTTGTGGGTATTTTAACCTATTTATAGTACAAAGGAACTTAGAATATTTCCTCCTTTTGTCTGAGCATAGAAAAAAATCTTGTGTTTCCAAGTCCAGTTTTTACTTAGTCAATTCGTGCAGTTGGCCAGTTTCTAGTCAAAAAGAACTTGTTTTTAACAAGTCATGGGCAAGGGGGCAGGAACCTTGTCCCATTTTTATTTTTAAGATAGGAAAACGTAGGAAACGTCCTTGTGTTTCGAAAATTTTATAAAAACACGGTGTCCTTTTTCTCCCTAAAACCCTATATCAAATATGATGACTATTTTATTTGAAGATTGGGGAGTGGAGGAAGATGGCAAAATATCGAATGGTGCGTACTGATTTTTGGAAGAGTCCGATTGTTTTAGAGCAGATGACCCCGAAGGATAGATATTTTTACTTTTATCTGCTGACGAATCCGCATACTACTCAAATTGGAATCTATCGAATTACGAAGAAACAAATGGCTTTTGATTTGGGCTTTTCGATTGAAAGTGTTCATTCGTTAATGGAGCGTTTCGAGGGGCACCATCAGTTAATTCGTTACAATCCTAAAACAAGGGAACTGGCGATTAAGAACTGGGGGAAAGAGAATCTCCAAAAAGGTGGAAAGCCGGTCATGGATTGTATTATTTCCGAATTGAAAGAGGTCGAGGATCACTTACTTATCCAATATGTTGCAGAATCCATACATAAGGAAGAGATTAGAAGGTTATATGAAGCTTTTTATCATCAAAAAGGGATACTCATAGACGAAGAAAAAGATCCCTGTCAAGAATTGGACGAAACGATGTCACCTCGTTATGCGACAGATGTTCAAGAAGAAGAGGCTGAAAAAGATCTCTTTATTGAATTGGACGATACGTTTTCGACTCGTTTTACGATACGTGGGCAAAAAGAAAAACAAAAAGAAAAAGAAAAACAAAAACAACAACAAGATCTCTATCCAAGTATAGAGAATAATCCGGACATAGTGAGTCCGTCACAGAGTCATCAAAAAACAGATGATGTGAAAGAAATTATCGAATTTTGGGATGCGAATGGATTTGGTTTTACGAACATAAATGCGAAACAACAGTTGTTGTCGTGGTTAGATGATTCTCGTTTTTTACAGCCAAAGGAAATGATAATAAAAGCCATGAATATTGCGTGCGCCAATAACAAGCGAAGGCTGAGTTATATTACGGGGATCCTGAAAAACTGGGAAAATGAATCATTACTTACGGTTGAAGAAGTAGATTCGTATGATGAAATCCAAAAGCAATCTAAAGCGTCAACCGTTTCATTTCCAGCTGGAAGAGCGATACCAAGCGAATTTGTATTTGATCCAACGGCAGGTGAAGTGGAATGAGTGTGGTGGAAAAAACGTTCTTAGGATGCTTAATGAAAGCGGATTATTTACTTCATGATACCATCATTCAACCCGACCAGCTGGAAAGTGCACGCCATAAGGCATTAATGCGAAGAATGGTGGAGTTAAAGCGTGCTGGTAAGGGGGTTGATTTGCTTACCTTCACCACCTTACCTGACCTGGAATCATTTGGCGGAATGTCTTATCTTACAGAGCTTTTATCGTATGCAGAGCCTGAGAAATTTAATGAAACGGAGAAGCTCATTCTGGAACTCTGGAAGGAACGGGAAAAGCGAAACATCTTAACGCTTGCAGCGATGAATGATTGGGAGATTACAAAAGTAATTTCCGAATTGGATAAAATAAACCAATCGAAAATGGAGGATCACACCTCTTTACACCAAGCATTGGTTAGGATTTATGAGGCGCCATGGGAAGATCAAACCCATTCGAAAGGTGTGACAACGGGTATCAAAAAGCTTGATCTCTTGACGGGAGGCTTTCAGGGTGGAGAAGTGACGATTATAGCAGCAAGGCCCTCGATGGGGAAAACCGATGTAATGCTTCATTTTGCAAAAATATCGGGTTGGGCAGGGTTTCTTCCACTCGTCTTTTCCTTAGAAATGCCTGAAAAGCTCATCACCTCACGATTAATGGCTTCAACTGGAGGGTTTAACCGTTCAAAGATGCGGGATCCGAAAAGAATGCTAACGAAAAGCCAAAAGGATAAATGGGCGGATGTCATTGGAGACCTCGATGAAACCAACATACAAATTTTTGATGGAGCTGGGCAAACAGTTGCTGAAATGCGAGCGAAAACCAGAAAGCTCATGCATGAATTCCCATCTAAGAAACCAATCGTGTTTATCGATTACTTAACATTGATCCAACCAAGTGAAATGTACGGGGGAAATACCCATTTACAAGTAACGGAAATATCGAAATCCCTCAAGATGATGGCAAAAGATTTTGATTGCCCCGTCATTTGTTTGGCACAGCTCAATCGATCAGTGGAGACGCGTGCTAATAAACATCCGATGATGTCCGATATTCGGGAATCAGGCAGTGTGGAACAGGATGCAGATGTCATTTTGTTCTTATATCGCGAAGCCTATTATGACAAGGATTCCGAGGATCATTCTCTCGAAATGATTGTCTCCAAAAACCGGAATGGTCCAGTTGGAATGATAAAGGTGGGTTATAACGAACATACAGGAGCGATTGGAGAGCAAAAAGAACAAAGTCCTGCCAACAGCTAATAGATATGATCCTTTTAAAATAAGTATCGATATTGATAAAAATGGAAAACGGGGTGTTATCACATGTTGGTCAGAGAGATGTATGAGAATCTTATTCTTTATGAGGAATCCACATTGGCTCATTCCCTGTATCATTTACTAGCGGAGGAGAAAATTTCATTAGATGACGACATATCTAAAATAGACATGAATCAAGTAAATCCTGAGAAAGTAGCGGAATTGGTTGAAAAGAATGTACTAGGTATTCATAAGATTGGCGTCTACTCCCTGAAGATGGACAAGAAAACCTTTGTCTTTATATATGCAAGCAGCGAGGAAGAGGCAATACAATTCTATAGGAAATCCTTTCATAAAAACCCATTGAACTGTCACGAATATTCCCTAGATTTCGAGCTTACTAGGGGGAATGGGGTGATTTCGTTTAGGGAAATGAGGAAGGAGTTTACGCAGTTTCCTGCTGTGGCGGGGTATTATGTGAAGGAAACATTGGGCGGGTTCCGCCGTTTTGAGTAAGGAAGAATGGTAAGTTAATCTAAAAAAATGGGAAATTTGTATTTTCTCCATAATCGCATATAAATACCTATGGGTCTCGATAACACATATCGATTATGTAAAACCGGTACTTGGATTAAAAGAAGAAGAGTTCACATCATTTATTATTACTAAAGATATGTTGTTTAACCTCAGGGCTACTACCTACGAAAATTTCCACAGCGAATGTTTATTTACTACAGCCGCCTATATGAAAAATACCAACAACGAATTTTACCCATTGCAGTATTTAGTTAAAATAAAAAGAAAAAGGAATCCAATCTGTTTGAAATATCCTTTCCATTTCATCAGGTTTTATCCTTTAACTTTCTCAAAGTCCAACCTAAAACCTTGAATTGGAGAGACTATATACAACATGATAATCCCGTAGCAGCCGCTTTATTATGCAAAATGGATTTTAAAGAAGAAGAAAAAGTTCAAGTAAAGAAGGAAGTTCTTCGAATGATTGTGCGAATGGAATTGAATTCAGCAAGAGCACATTTAATCGCAGGCTTTTTTGATCAATATCTGATCCTAAACGAGGAGGAAGAAGAGCAATTGGAAAAGGAAATTAAGTCACTTAACAAGCAGGAGGCGATGAAGGTGATGGAATTGAAAACTGCCTGGGAAGTAAAAGCGGAGGAACGTGGGATAGAGAAAGGAATCGAGAAAGGGAAAAGGGATGGCACTATTTCTATCATTAATAGGCTCGTACAAGTCCAATTCCCGAATCATTTTCATGAGATTCAGGAAAAGGTACAAATGATAAACGATTTGTCGTTTCTTGAAAACCTTTCAGAAAAAATTCTTACTACTAAAGATTATAAGGACATAGAACAATGGATTGACTACAAATTGGAATTAGAGAGGGAGTAAAAAGGCTATTTTGATGATTAGGCACTCGTAAGCAGTGACAGGTATAATTTACTGGAATAATAGGTAATATGTGAGTCAACTCCATAATAATGGGCCGAGGGAAACTTCCGGCCTATTTTAATGCGCTAAAGGAACGTATAATTTGAAATGATAATAAATGGGTTGAAAGCTATCCAGATTAACTTGGAAGTATTACTGAAAATTAACTTAACAGCTTTGTCTTCTGAATTTCGGCACCTAACCCCTAGTAGGCTAAAAACGTTAGGTACTGTGGGTCCGGCACCGTTTTCGAAATGGGAAATACAGCAAATAAAGGAATTTTCCTTCTCAATATAGAATGGAAAGATGAGCACTACCATTAAGGAGGTTTCTTTTATGGATCACACATTTCGACAATTTCTCGATACATATTTAGATGTTTGGAGAACTTCATCTTTAAGCGAATTAAAGGATTTAATATCGATAGATTACAAAGCCAGAGAAATAACAGGCGGAGAAATAGTCGATTTTGGTTATGAAGAATCCATCAAAGGATGGGAGCAGAGCTTTAAGTTTGTCCAAGAAAACAATGCCCAATGGGTCTTAAATGAAATATCCATTTTTCCATTAAGAGTTGCTGAGACGTTGGTGATTTTATCCGCTACGATGGTTATTAACGGTATGTGTTTAGAAACAGCAAATTTATTCTTTCAAACGTTCAAAAAAAATAATATTGGAGATTGGAAATTGGTAAGAAGTTATATAGAAGCAGGAATTCCGAATGTTAATTTAAGCTTAGTGCAATCATAAATTTTGGAGCCTAATCCCCAAAAAGATAAAACGTTAGTGTATTGAGGTTAGGTGCCGTTTTCTAGGATATTTAATGTTAAAAATAAATTTATAGATTGAGAATGAATGCTAATTAACAATTGAGGTAGATTGGATATCATTAGGGGGGAGTAGACCAGAGGACTGTCCTTCTGGATAGATTATGAGATTACAAGAAATCATCGGTATAGTAAGAGAGTATTTTTTTCTAGCACTGATAGCGGTAATTGTTTTAGGGATTGTCTTTATTCTAGGTTATTACATTGTGTATAAAAACCTTTTTAAAGGAAAGGGGAGCCTTTACAAAAAACAGTTACTTCTTGGAGGATTGTTTATAGGGTATATCATTATGGTTATAGGTGTGACCTTTTTGAACAGGGGTCCAGCGTATCATGACAGAATGGATTTGTCCTTTTTAAGTTCATATCGAGAAGCTTGGTATAGTTTTAGTGTAAGACTTTGGCAGTACGAATATTTAAATATATTCATGTTTGTACCGTTCGGTATCCTTTTCCCGTTATTGCACAAACGTTTTCAAAAAGCTGCATGGACAATCGGAATAGCAGCGTTATTTACACTTTCCATTGAAAGTCTCCAGTTAATAACAAGATATGGGATTTTTGCAGTGGATGATTTATTTAACAACCTGCTTGGTGGCATTATTGGATATGGTATCATCATGGGCATCATTACAATCAAAGAAAAGGGAATAAAGCGTTCCTTTTTCTACTTTTCCCCTTTGTTAATAGTAGTAATGTTATTCGGCAGCATGTACTCATACTACCATTTGAAGGAATTTGGAAATCTCTCTATCGTACCAAGTTACAGATTGGATACATCACAAGCAAAAATCACGCTGGATGGACAACTTGATGATCAAAGAAAGACAGTTCCGATTTATAAAGCGCCAAGCTATACAAAGGTTACTGCTGAAAAATTTGTCCGGGATTTTTTTGACAGAATGAGTATAGATACTTCGGATATGGAAGTTATTCTTTATCCAGATGAAGGTTTTTATCGGATTAATGGGGAGAAGTCTTATAATATATCATTTCGATTTCTAGATGGAAGTTATAACTTTACCGATTTTTCTAGTTTTGACAATGATAAAAAGCTAAAGGACGCAGATCAAGAAACCTTAAAAGAAAACTTAACTAAATATGGCATAGACATTCCACAAGATTCTCAGTTTCAAAAAACTAAGGTTGGCACATATAAGTGGACAGTTGATAAAAAGGTAAGAGGAAATCAGCTTATAGATGGTTCTTTAGGGGTAACTTATTATAACGATGATACAGTGAAGGGAATGGACAACCAATTAATAACATATGACAAAGTAAGGGATGTTCAAATAAAGAGTGAACAGGAAGCCTATAAAGAAGTTTTAAATGGGAAATTTCAACTTTACCCTGAAAACACCAAAATAAAAACCTTAAAGATCCATAAAGTAGAGGTAAGCTACTATTTAGATTCTAAAGGCTTTTATCAACCAGTTTATGCTTTCCAGAGTACAGTAAATGGAATGGATAGAACGATCCTAATTCCGGGAATCTAGAAAGTTTGAGTGCTGATTTTATTGGAAGGGATGAGGGGACAAGTACCTCATCCCAATTTTATCGATAAGAATAAAAATAAAAATCAACTTGCCATCAATACAAAAGCAATAAAACTTTACACTAGCTTTAGCCTCTTTTTTACACTGGCAACTTCTTATCCAACCGGTCACTCGGCAAAAAGACAGAAATCAACGAGCCGGCAAGGGGAAGGAGAGAAAGAATTGTAAAGACCGTTGCAACACCGAAAATGTCTGAAATTCCTCCCATAAAAACAGAACCAATTCCACCTGCCCCCACACCAAAACCAATCGAAAGTCCTGAAGCTAGACCAATATTTTCAGGTAGCATTCGCTGCATATAAACCACACTTACCGAGAAGGAAGAGAGTACACAAAACCCAAATAAAAGTAAGTCTAGTACCGATAACACTCCATGTACATATGGAAAAATCAATGCAAATGGGGTGGCTAGCAGCATAGAGCTAACAAGTAAACGTTTCATCCCAACTTTATCCGATAATATACCACCTACGAATGTTCCCAGTGCCCCTGCACCGACAAAGACAAAGCTAAGGATTTCTGATTGCTGTACGGACAGATTATGAAGATAAAAGGGTAAAAAGACGACAACACCAATTTGGCACCATGAACGAAGGATAATTACACATGAAAGCAGGCTTGCCCCAAGATAATTGTTCGTTCCTTTTCCTACCTTTTTAGTATTTACTTTAGTAGCTTTTAATTTCCCACCTAACCAGGGGAGAATTTGTCCGGTTAATATAAGGGATAAAAATGCTACGGGAATAAGCCAAATGAGGCTATGTATTCCTGAATGGATAATGAAAATGGATATGATTAACGGACCGAAAGCCTGGCCGGAATTTCCTCCTACTTGGAAAATAGCCTGGGCAAGCCCTTTTTTTGTTCCAGAAGCTAAGTGGGTAGCCCGCGATGCTTCCGGATGGAATGCGCCGGAACCAAGCCCGGAAATGGAAATAAATAAGAGCAGCCAAGGTAGAGAAGGTGCGATGGCTGTTAAAGCAAGCCCCATAATGGAACAAAATAATCCCACAGAAAATAGCCATACTTTAGGCTTTCGATCCGCAAATAAGCCAAAAAGTGGTTGCGAAACGGAAGAAGTTAAATAAGACATTAACACGATTAATGTTGACTGGGTGTAGTTCAAATCTAAGGCATGTTTATAAAGGACGACTAATGCCGGAACCATACCTGTGGTCACTAAATCATTTAAAAAATGGGCTCCACTGAAAGTAAAGATTCCCCGGCGATAAAGGGGTTCTTCGCCTTTCATGAGTGTTTGGGAAACAGGTTCCATTGATAAGTTCCTCCTTTTAAATGAATCAACTATTTTTATAATATGGTAAAAAACGAAGTATATTTGCCTTTTTAATATTATCCCAGATTATGATTACAGTCACTATTTTTCACTATTTAATAGCACAGGGACTGTCCCCCTGGTATTGATGGAGTAGTCAGTGGCAAAGGAACCGTATATGTTTACATGCTGGGTAATAAGTCCTTTTTAGTTAAATTGTTGTAAAATTTAATATATACTGACTGTATAGGTTTTTTACATAAGGGGGATTTCAGTTTGTCAAAAATAGCAATTATTTCAGATATTCACGGTAATTTAACGGCATTAGAAGCAGTGCTAAAAGATATAGAAAAACGTGGTGTGGATCAGATATTTTGTTTGGGAGATTTGGTAGGGAAGGGTCCGCGTGGTTCGGAATGTATTGAACTTGTTAGAAAGCATTGCCATAAAGTCATTCGTGGGAATTGGGATGTGTTTATCCAAGAGGAGACAGATAATGAAATTCTTAAGTGGTTTCAAAACCACTTAACAGAGGAAGATTTTAACTACTTAGCTTCCTTGCCTTTTTATATAGAATTTGAGTTAAACGGAAAGCTAATTCGTTGCTTTCATGCTTCGCCGAGGAGTGTCTTTGAGCGAATTGCACCTGAGTATCATCCAAAAGAAAAGTGTTTGTCTCTATTTGAGAATAGTGAAGAAACGGAATCCCTTCACTCGAAACGTACTCCAGATATTGTGTTTTATGGCGATATTCACATGACTTTATTAAGAAGTTATGAAACTGGTATCCTTTGCAATGTAGGAAGTGTGGGTTTAGATTTAGTTGATGCTACGTATGTTATTGTGGATGGTTCGTATGGCACTAATTCGATTAACTTTGTGCGGGTTCCATATGATAGGGAAGCAGAGCTTAGATCTGCAAGGGAACTAGGAATGGTAGGTTATGAAGAATACTATAAAGAGATTATGTATGATCAATTTATGGAAATGAAAAATTAATGATGGGTCAAGTAGTCGAAATAATGAATAATACCAAACAGTAGTTTCTAAAGGGGTATTCTCCAAACGAGTTATTAAAACAAGAAGAGGATGCAATACGTCTATTAACTAAAGAGAAGAACAACCTTATAAACATGAAAACGAAAAAGAAAATAGGAAGAAATGATCCATGTAGAGGTGGTGAAAAATTCAAGAAAGACTGTGGAAAATAGAGATGGTTCTCCCTATTTTATATTCAAAAACGATGTAATTTTGGTTGCTGAATAAACGGCTAATACATAATCCTCGTAACGTAATTTTAATAATTATTTTTCGTACGAACATTTGTGCTATAATTAATAGAGTACAGCTCGCAGGGTGGCAGTAGTCACTTCCCAAAGAAGGGAGGTGATTGCTGATGATCACTGTTTACGAAACGTTATCCCTGATGATCATGTTTGGATCATTCATCGTAACTGTGATTGCAGTCGTTATTTCTCTTGTTAAACGGAAATAACCCACCCTGCCTCTGCCATGGTTGGGGTGAGTTATTCCTAGCCTCGGGCTACTGCACTTCTTGCAGTAAGCTGTACTGGGAACATTGGTTGCAGCCAATGTTCCTTTTTATTATATTCTGTTAATTTTAAGTATATACAAACTGAAGGATAGTTTCAAATGGATTGTTCTTAACAAGGACATTACAAGTATTAAACCAGAGGGTGGATCGTCAGGGTCATTTTATAAAGAAATCAAAATAGCAGTAACACAGAGCCATCAGCAATATCCAATTCCTAATTCGCAATTTAATACTTTTCTTAAAATTACATTAATACAAAGGGCGTTCCTGGTGAGGTTTAAAGATCTAATAATCAACCCTAGTACTATGATACTAGAAATTGATATAATAGAACAAAATGGAAGTTTTGCCACTGTGGTGTGTGATGGGAAGACTAGAATTGCTCTTCTTAAGGAAGATGGAGAAACAAACATCTTTAACCACCATGGCAAGATTAAGCATGTAAAGAGGAAGAGGGGGAAGAGTTTTAATTGAGGAATAGATTAACTGCTTTTGGTAAAAAAATTTTTAAAAATTCGATATTTAAGTTTCTAACAGTTGGACTTTTAATTTTTGTAACTAGTATAGTATCTATGCTTTGCATTCCTAGTCAATCAGGTAGTATTGCAGGAGTATCTTCATGGGTGTTAACAGTTTATGTTGTATATAATTACTTTAAAGGAATTACTAGTTATAGGGATAAAAAACGAATTGAAAAACTCGAAAAAGTATTTAACAAAGAAACTAAAATAAAGTTATTTCAATGGATAGCAATAACTGATTTATTTGGAGATTCTTTATATTCTTGGTTAAGAGAAGATGCACAAAAGGATATTGCTAGTAATCTTAAAAAAATAAAAGAAGAAATTATAAAGTCCGTTGGTGATTCTATATTTGATTATTACTTATTAAAAGATTACTTAGAATACTATACAAAAAACAATTTTCTCTACAAAGTGTGGAAAATAATAAATCCTGTCATTATTAGTTCTTTTACTGGTTTTTTGATTAAAATAGTGGTATTAGATAAACTTTTAGGATATTTCCTGAAATCAACAGAAGGTAAAATTGGATTAGAGGACCAAATTGAGCTAATTGTTGGAGTAAGTTCTACAATGCTGATTCTTAGTTTAGTAGTTATTTATATTAGATCTGAACTCATTAAAGATAAAAGAATAATTGATATATTTATTATGATAGTCGATATAATTATCAAGCAAAAAGAAAAAGAACAAGTACGAGAACTGAAACCAGAAAATGAACATTTACCAGATAACTTGAGAGTTTACCAATCAACCAATGGATAATGAATACAACAAGTAAAGATTTATGTAAGAGTAAAGTGGAAATAGGGGAAGAGTTTTAAAATGGGCCGGGATAAAAAGCATTACATTCTTCATCCTATTGAAATTATTTTCTAACCTTCGAAACAAGAAAAAAATCAAATAGAAACAAAATCTAAAATTACATGATTACACGTAAAGAAAATTTAAGAACATATGTTTTAAAAGTAGGACCTCATGGAACAAAAATCTCTACAAATTCGTACCATGTGAGTGTCGTGCATCCGACATACGCCGTTATTTTTGTAAGGAAAAACAATTATGGACATCCTACTTCGGAGACTTTAAGTAGATTAAAAACTGCTAAAGTTAATGTATTGCTTACAAATAAATAAGGGACAATTATTGCAAGGACAGATGATAATAACCATACGCTTAATATAAAACCATGAATAAATAATTGTTCATAATGATAAAGCTATTTTATAAGACTACTGATACAACCTATACTTGTATTATAGGAAAACCTCTAGCAGTAAGGATTTCAAGAGCAAAAATAACTTTTGAAGTTGTGATTGATATCATCTTCTACTTATGCTTATAAATGAAAAATATATTACAAACCTCATTTTTCAAGGTAAGGATGTGAATTTATTGAGAGGTTCTTTTTCAAAGAGAATATATAGTAAAGGTAGACATTAAGACACAAGATTTCCCAAGGTTGATCTTTCTTAATAAAGTAACGGTTGGAGATGTATTTTCTATTGAATATAATAAAGTTATCATATTAAAATATCAAACAGAATAGCAGAAAAAGGAAATAGAAGATCTGATGGATGAACTTTTGGAATAACATTAACGAGACTTTTAAGTGTATTGAATAGGAAAATGAATTTTCAACTATCGGGTGTTTCTTCAAAGTAAAAAAAGTGCTCCCTGTTATTTTAGAGGGAATATTGGAGGTGTTGATATTATGAATATAGAAGAAATGGTGAAGGTTTTAAAGGAGCCAATACGTTCTTGTGTGATTGAATTTGTAAAGGATTGTTATGAAAATAAGAATGTTGAAGTAGATGAAAATGTGATTGATTTACTAAACATGATTAGACAAAGATATATAAAAAATACCCCTATTTAATTAAGAGGCCACTGAAAAACTTACGTTTTTTATTTTTATATCCTCAATTCAATACAAAAAGGCAATTTGCCGTCTCGTTTTTTGACGACAAATTGCCTTTTTCTTTTCTTTTTTCTTATTCTTTTTCACTAAGGAGTTTTAGGATTCGCTTAAGATTAACGGCAAATATCGCCGTGGCTCCTTGAATTTCCGTAAGCCCGAATTATAAAAAATAAGCGCACCTTCAGGTACGCATGACAAATAGCCGCATATTCTGACTTTTTTTCATCGAATTACGGCTTATTTCATTTATTTGCTACATTCTTCCTGAATCATTTTTGACCAGGGCATGTATTGATTTAAAATTTCTGGGCTTTGATGGATGCCGAGATTCGGTAGATCCGTCAAAAGTTTCTTGATATATTCGTAGAAATCAACACCGTTACTTTTGGCTGTTTCCGCGATACTCAAACAGATGGCATTCGCTTTTGCTCCGGCTTCACTAACACTGAAGATCCAATTTTTCCTTCCAAGAACGTTGGGGCGGATGGCGTTTTCGACTGGATGCGCCCATCGTTCAGGAATGCTCTGAGTCCATTTGCCCTGTTCAATGTATATTCAGCTGCTTTCGCTAGCGCATTCTTTCCGTAGAATGGTGACGTTTCAACCCATTCAAGGAATTTATCTACAATTGGCTTCGAGTATTTTTGGCGCTTTTTTCTTCGCTTACTCGGAGACAAATGCTTGAATTTCCTTTCAAGTCGATATAATTCGTCACAAAAGTTTACACCAATACGGCCATTTTTGCTGTCAGCTTTCAGCCAATAACGCCGAACATGTGCCCAACAATTTGCGAAGGTAACGCCTTCCAACTTATCGTAGGCAGAATAACCATCACAAATAATCGTTCCAGAAAAGCCTTCAATGAAACTTTCAAGGACAGACCGAGCCCGGGATAATGCGCTTTGAAAGAGGGTAATTGATGGTCCTTGGGATGGTACACTTCGATATACCCAGTTATAGGCATTGGATTGACCGGATTTCCCATCGGAACGGTTGATGATTTGTCCATATGTTTCATCGACGTGTAAAATCGATTTAGCCATCATAAATTGCTTCATTCGATCGTAAATTGGCAATAGCCAATCATGTGATGCACGAATGACCCAATTGGAAAGATTCTTATCATTCGTGTCCAGGCAATTGTTTTTTGCAAAATAAAAATACACAATGTTGCAGAGAATTTTGCGTAGCCCAACTTTACATGGAGGGGCGGGCATGGTAGCCTTGATTGGCAAAGCCAGCCCTTGATACTGCTGGCTTCTTGGCTTGGAAGTCATGCCCGTAGAGGCTCCATGTCAAGTTGCAATTCTCTGCATTGCCCGCTGCAAAACTATGTATTTTTCGATTGCACAAAACAGGCCATAACGGTCCCATTCCTTTACCTGGAGGTAAAGGGGCAAGTATTGCGAAAATTTATCATACATTACTTTGGCAAGTACGCTAGGACTTGCGATACTACGTTGAATGGGAGCTTGTGGAGCTTTACCACGTTTAATATGTGCCTGATGAAATGCATCGCCCTTACAATTTTTACATTCATAAGCATGTTCAATGTGTTGGACTTTCTTCATTCTGGCAGGAATAAATTCTGCCTCTTCGCGTACAATTGTACTGCCAATTTGAATCATTAGCCCTTGGCAACAGTCACAGATTGTATTTTCCGGATGATGGTGAACAGCTTCAACTTCAATATCATCATACAATGAATCATTTCGTTTTTTCTTTTGAACCTTTCGGACAACAGTGTAAGTAAGGGTCTGTTGGCTTTGTTACCCTGTTTGCTCAGGTTCATTAAAAGACGGGTCATCCTCAAATAATGACGCTTGCCCGTCCGGAGCGTTATATTTCGACTTCTCAGTTTTTGATCCATACAAAAGCTTGGTTAAATGGCGCACTTGATCGATTAACGCTTCAATCTGTTTCGATAAGTCTTTGTTTTGTTGATTCGAATGAGCCAATTGCTCTTCGAGTAGCCGAATTAATTTCTCGTTTTGGTTTTCATTCGTATAAAAAGCGTTCGCCATATCATTCCCACTTTTCGTTCAGTTTCGTTCTTCTTATTATTACTAGTTCGAACAGCGGAATAAAGATAAAATTAGTGGCTTACCGAATTTAGAATACACCTTTTGACGATGGTTGAATCGCCTTTGGCTGTTGGATTGATAACCCTTCAAGGAGCCAGCGCAGCTCCTGCCGCGAAAGATTGCGTACTTCATTTTCATCTTTTGGCCATTGCAGTTTGCCGTTATCCAAACGTTTATAAAGCATGGCGAATCCATCGCCATCGAAATATAAACATTTATAGTGGTCGTTACTCCATCCGGAAAATAGGAAAATGGAATCCCCGTAGGGATCTAGTTGAAAAGAACCTTGAATTAGCGTTGTCAAACCATCAATGCCTTTTCACATATCGGTCTTACCGCAAATGATGTAGATATTTTTCACACTTTTATAATCTTGCTTCATCGATTTCTCAGCTCCCTCATGACCATCAGGACAATGTGCTCATCTACGCCATTGAAGAAGGAAATCTCAGCGTTACCGGTCTTGATCGTACAAGCAGGATTGGAGGAAACCACTGCTGGATTTGTTTTGGAGGTTTTTCGTTTTCGGCATGCAATGTAACGGGGACAATGGTTAGTTTTTGTTGTGGCATATGAAAAGCACCTCCTATAAATTGATACATAGATCATACCAAGAGGTGTTGCTTTATTTAAATGCGTTATTTGAATACGGGCTTACATTTGAAATCATTTGGATACCACCTACATACATTTGATAAAAATATTATAAATTAAAAAGGCAATTGAAAGTTCATTTAATAGAACTTTCAACTGCCTTTTTTAATTACTTTTTCAGTGGCCTCATTTTTAGTCCAGGTAGTTTTTGATTTTTTACATTACTTTATATATACCACTTTCCATTTGTATCATCCCAATTAACTTTTGGTTCAAACACATCTACAATACTTTTATAATTTTGACTTAGTTGTTCAAGCCATCCATTTTGGATGATAATTTCCATTAATCCATCATCTATTAATTGTGTTGTGGTTAAGGGACCTTTTTCGGAAAGTTCGTACTCAACATGTAATAATACATTTGAAACAACTTCTTCTAAAGACTCATTTTCATTTGGCTCTCTATACAATCCTGTTTCTTTAATGAAAAAAAGAATGGAGTCACCCTGTAAAGATTTTTTTGGGCTTAAAATATTTTTTAGCGTAGACTTTTTTTTGGGAACATGTACTTGAGTTAAGAAATATAACCCATTTTGTTTCATGATGTTAATTAATTTATTCCATACGCTTAAATTGCTCTCGTGGAAATACATACAAAGGAGCTTTCCTCTTTTTAATTTACGACTAATTTTTTCAAAACCTTGATTTAAGAGCTGAAAATAGTTGTCTTCGTCTTTATTCCTTCCCTGAGCTTTTGATACCACTATCTCGTCTTCTATATTAAAGTGTAAGTCTAAAAATGGATAATAAAGCTGCATATATTCGGAATAAAGTACTTGCCCTAAATACGGCGGATCGGTGATTACCAAATCGACACTATTATCTGGGATGTCTCCTTGTGTTATGTTTTGGATTCCATTATGAATAATATAGTAGCCACAATTAGTAAGTAATTCTTCAAAAGAAGATCCCTTTGTTAAATTTCTATCAGAGTAATTTGCTAAATATTTAAAGGATTCCCTTAACAAACCTATACGTTTCTTAAGAACATCAATAGCATTTTTTTCTAAGCAGTTTTCTTTTGGTGTCCATAGTGGCCATTGAGAATTAGATTTAGTATCAGTAATTTTTATTAAATGAAGAGAACTCATCAAAATATATTGAATAACATTTCGTTGATTATTGTCATGGATTCGTGCTATATACTGCAATATTTCATCAATTATAGATAATGCCCTAGGTGTGAAAAGAGTACTAACACTTTGATTATTTTGTACAGCAAGACGGCTATTAGGAATCATAATAAAATCCCTGATTTGCTGATATCCATTGTTAGCAAGCATTTTTTCTGAATCAAAAATGTCCGGCTTTTTTACAACGGCGTTCTTATTCCCTTTACATTTATAATAAATTTCTTTTATTTCAGGTTCTGAAAAAGGAGAAGGTCGATCAAAAATAATTTTATTAATTACCCCTACCGTGTTAAACTCATCCGACCAAGTTTCATAATAGGATTGAAGGCTGTCTAAAAAAAGTTCAAATTCATTTAATAATTCTTCAACAACTTCAACCTTTTTTAAAAGTGTATCAACTATAAAAATAGGCAGTTCATTGATTTCTACACCAACACCCTTACGGTTATGGAGAGCGGCTTCAATAATCGTAACGCCTGATCCCATGAAAGGATCAAAAATAATATCGCCTTCTTCAGTTAATTCCTCAATTAGAATATCACAAATATTATATGGCTTTTGTGACCAATACAAATGTGATTGATATAGTGGGTTACGGTTTGTAGGAGTTATTTGTGATATTTTTCTTTTTATTGAAAGTAAATCCATAAAAACTACCTCTTTTCAAAACTTAGGTGTATAAATCAACAGGTATTCTAAAACTTTTTTGGATGAACTATTCCTATTATTGGAATGAGAATAATCCTGAGTGAAATATTCAAAATTTTTTCCGAATATTTTTTTTCCTTGATCGATCAATTCAAAAATATTTAAAACATAACGATTAGTTTGTTGACTTATAATATCAGCCGGATAAGCAAAGCTGAATCCTAAGCCAATTTTATGTTGCTTGCAAAACTCAAAGAATTGAATTTGATAATTTAGCGCTTGTGATTTTTGACTCAAAGGTGATTGATATCTGTTTTCTGTATACAATCCCTTAGATAATTTACCTCTGTATATGCTCATTTCTGGATAATCATAATAAACAAGGGTGTTTAACAAGTGGAAATATCTTGAATATTGCATATCTGTATATGGTGGATCAGCATAGATAAATCCGACATTAGAAAATATTTCCGGTTTTTTCAATAACTCTTCAAAGGTGAAGTTAAATACCTTATTATGCTGTCCTGAAAGAATGAAATCATCTGAATAGAATTCATAAAGCTTTCCTATAAATTTATCCATTATCGATATATTCCGCTTTTTTAGCAACTTGTCCATATTTTTGCCTAAATTCAATGGTTGTGCCATATGGCCATCTTTGCTAAAAATAGCTTCTTTCATTGCGAAAAATAATGAAGAAAGTAGCATGCATTTTGTTTCATCTTTAATTTTTAGTGTTTCAATTGCATATCGAATACTGTCTATTTCGGCTGACTGTTTAATTCCAAAGTAACTACCTGAATAATAAGTTGTAAATAATAAATAAAAGGGAAGGGATTTCAACTTGTCAATTGTAGCTATTTCATTATTAATAAGTAATGACATTTTCCAAACATTAGGGAATTCACCGTATAATTCCTCAACTTCTTCAGGTGTACCTAATAATAATGTATCTTCCTCACGTTTAAACCAATCTTCAAAAATCCCCAGAATATTATTTTTATTAACATTAAAGTGAAAATTAATTTTCTCTATTAAATATTCTTTTTCAATTACGGGTTTAAAGTTCAATAAAGCATTTAGAATGACAGAAGAATATTTTTCTGCATCATTTGCATAAATTTGGAATCTATCTTTATAAAAATATGAAACAGATCCACTTCCAGCGAATATGTCAAATAAAACCTTATCTTCTGGGATTCTTTTTGACATATTTTTATTAATAAAATCCAATAAATTCCTTTTACTACCTGGATAGTTTAGGATTGGAAATTCACGTTTCAATATCATCACCTCAAAGCTTTCAAACTATCATTATAACTTAAATCAAAAGAATAATGAATATACCAAGTATAAAAAAATTATAACATGAAATTACCGCCCAAAGTAACATTTTCACAATAAAGAAGAAACTAAAATAACAATAGAAAATGTTATGGAGGATTTTTAGAATGGATCTTGAGCTAGAACAAAAGATCTTGTTAAAAAGAAGGGAAATTGCAGAACAAATTCATACAAACATTGATTTTATTATCAATTGTTTTGGATATGTGAAAAAACAAGAGTTTTTTGAAATGCTAAGTAACAATTGTAATGTTTCGAAAAGGAAAATTCGAGGCTGGTATACCGACATGAAGCTTCCAAACTTGAGCAATACAGATATAACTAAAATCTGTAGCTACTTGAAAATCCATTTTTCTGATCTAATTTCTCATCCTATTGATAGGAGTGGAATTAAAAATTACGAAATTCCGCCGTTCGTACCGGCGGAACTTGCTAAAAAGAATATTCTTAATATGCTTATTAATCGTGACATTGGAAATAGCCAAAAATTCGAAAGTTTTTTTGAAGGAAATTATACTAGTAATTATTTTTATGTTTTACAAAGGAAAAATAAGCATCAGCGGAATATTTCTTGGAGCTTTATTATTACATCTGCAATTTACTTTGAAATGTCAATTGGAGAATTTTTTATTAATGAGGATGTTGATACAAATGACTAATGAATTTTTGTATGAATCAATGGAGACAAAGGCCAGTCCAGAGATTATTGAAAAAGCAATTCAGCTGCGCCGTAACTTACGTGATGTGAAAAATACTGTTCCTGTTTTATTAAAGAATCAATTTAATTTTAAAGGTAGAAAGTCACCTGAAATAGGAAGTATCATAATTGAAACCCTTACAACAGATGATGCAATTGTTTCGGACCCATTTGTCGGATCAGGTACCTATATGTTATCGGCGGCTAATAGTAAGCGATCCTTTTTTGGATGCGAACTCGATAATTATACATTTGATATAGTTTACACCTATTATCACCAAGCAAATATAAAAAAACTTGATAAATTGTTTGATGAAATCAAGAACAAGTGCTTTGAACAGGTTCGTACACTATATGAAACTCGGTGTTGCGGTCATGTCAACTATATTAAAAAGCTTCATTTTGATCCAGAAACAAAAAATTATTCAAACCCCAAACCACACCGTGATATTAAGGATGGAAAAAATATTATATTATTGTATAAATGTCCTGAATGTGGAGGGGTAACAAAGCAATTCGATGTATTTGATGAGGAAAAGTTAGGGACTATTAATCAAAATAAGCCAGAGCAATTTCCAAAACACACCCTTATTGAAAACAGTCGTATCAATATTACTAGGAAAACTGGTGCGGATAAATATGATACAAATTTCTCAGTACGTAATCAAAAAGCCCTTTTAATGATTCAAGATGCTATAAATTCTTTACCTGATTCTCATGAAAAAAACTTATTACAGCATTTTTTGGTTTCTAGTTTAACACTTGCAAGGATCGCCCAATATGGTTCAGGATCAGAATATATCTATCAGGTAATGAGGGAACAAGCTCAGGATATGAATGTCTGGTATCTATTTGAAGAAAAATATCAAAAATACAAAAGATTTTATAAGACGTTTGTTAGTAATAAACTGGTGTGGTTTGAGAATAGCTGTAATTTTGTTCAGCAAGATTACCAGGAGTTCTTACGATCAACTTTTTCTGAGAAAAAAGCCGATTTAATTCTTACTGATCCTCCATATCATGATCAAGTTGCCTACTTGGAACGAAACCAACTATATCGTGATTGGCTACGCCATTTTGTTGATGAACAAAAGTTTTCTTTAAAAGATACACTTCTTGAAAAAGAAGTAGTCGTTTCCAATGCACCAACCAGAAAAGAAAAGGACTACGAGCATCACATTAGTGATATCGATCAAATGTTTAATGCATTTCAAAACGCATTGAAAGAAAATGGTTTTTTAGTACTTGCAGTCAATTTGGGGCAAAAAAAATACTTTGATTTACTTTCTCAATATATTTTAAAAGCCAGAAAACACGGATTCGAATACATCATAAGAATTGATAAGGAAAATAACGATCCTACACTTCGTAAACAGGCAGCTTATAAAAGTACTCTTTCGAAAGAAATGTATTTGGTTTTCAACAAGCTCCCTGAATCAAAAAAATATTGGTTCATTGAAAACAAAAATATTGAATATGAAATCAAGAAATTTGTTTATAACAAAATCCAAAACAGCCCTAATCCTTTAAGTATAAGTACATTAGTTATTCAAGTTGAGGATGAGGTACTAAGGGCACGTACGGGTAATAATTCTCTCCAACAAAAAAAAATTTCATCAATAATTAGAGATGCCTTTAGGTTGGATCACAGACACCACGTGTATTTAGATGAAGATAAACTATACGTTGATTTGGAAGACTCTGAAGCTTTATTTATAAAGCTTTATGATTTGATCCCCGTGATTGTTAAAAAGTTACTTGACAAACAAGGCTTTTTCACACTTGAAGACATTTATTTTGATATTAGTGATAAGCTTTGCAATGGTGACCCAGGTTTACTAGAAAAAATACTAAACTCGACTTCAAAGGAAAAGGATATTGAAAATCTTCTGCTTAATTATTGTGATGAAAATCATATGGGTTACGTAAGAAAGTCTGTCCCGGAAAATGATTCAGGTGAGAGACTAATTGATCTAAGACAAATTGATCCATACGAAATGGAGGAATTAGTCAAAAGGTTATTAGTTGCAGAAGGGTATAAAAATGTTACGAGACTCGGGGGAGCTGGGGATCGAGGAGTGGATCTTATAGCTGAGAAATATAATATTAAAAAGAATATTGAAGAAAGAGTAATCTTTCAAGTGAAACGGTGGATTTCAAATGTAGGGAGCGAACCAATACAAAGATTAAATAGTGTTAAAATAACTGATGGTTACCACCATGGGATTTGTATAACAACTTCTGACTTTACTCAGGCAGGAAAAGAAGAAGCAAATTTAACAAATATTGAAATGATTAATGGTTCAGCATTAATTAAACTATTAAATAAGCATTTTCCTAATAGGTATTACATTCGTGCTATTAAAAAGGTTTACTCTAACTAATTTTTTAGTTGTAAGCTAATTTACAAAATACGTTTGAAATACTTCGACATATGGGACAATTATATTTTTGATAATAGTTTAGCCATTCTAAATGAATGGCTTTTTTTGTATGTTCTAATTAAAACTAAGCATGTTTAAGTTTACGTTTGTATATTCCTCTCACAATTGACTTAATCTTATAAACAACTTGATGCTATGGTATCAAGTATTTGTTCCGTGGTAAAAACTTTATCGTATTTTTCTTTTCTAATTTCTTTCTCGACATATCATTCCTAACGCGAATAATAAAATCTCTAAAATCTGGGTTTTCTTTTGCTAATTTATTTACAGTTTCCCAGTCAATTTCTGTTTTCTGTTTGGCTGGAAACAGGATTTCGGAATCGTCAACATTCTGAATATCAATTCTAATTATTCCTATTCCAAATGCAGACGTAAGTCTTTTAAGTTCAGTTAAAAATTCTTCATCATCAAGAATACTCACAGACACAAGATATCCTTCATTTGCCCATGAAGAATTCGAAACTGCTTGGAAGAATGCTTCCCTAATATTTGCAAACGTTAATTCCTTCTTCACTTCAAACGAATAAAGTTTTAGTAATTGATTACCAATTGAGAGACCAAAATCCACA
The DNA here is from genome assembly GCF_038008735.1 of Margalitia sp. FSL K6-0131. Classification (NCBI taxonomy): domain Bacteria; kingdom Bacillati; phylum Bacillota; class Bacilli; order Caryophanales; family Bacillaceae; genus Heyndrickxia; species Margalitia sp. FSL K6-0131. The sequence goes on along the minus strand of NZ_JBBOZS010000001.1, from coordinate 2,866,727 downwards.
ACTTCTGTTTCCCAAAGTCCTATTGGAAAATTTACTCCAATAAGGTCCGGATGTAACCATTTCGTATATGAACGCTTTGAAGACTTTTCATGAAAAATAGTCTTGGTATAAGCGTTTAAATATGTATTAACGTAATATGTTAAAAAAGGGTGTAAATCTCTTTCATGATATTTCGTATTTTTGGGTTGGTCAATCTTGGATTCTTCCTTTTCAATAACGGTTTGGTCTTCCAGTTCTTTTAAATAAAATTTTTTTGGTTTTGAATCCACTTTTATAAAGGGTGAATTAGCATTATCTCGTATATCAACGTATATTAGCGCACTTAATGTTTTCCAAGGTGTTTTTCCATTTGTTCCAACAAACTTATCGTAACCATTTTGTTTTGAATATTCCCATATTTCTCTTTCTGTCATTGGACGTTCGGCTTGTTTTAATACCTTTATCGCCAAATCATTGAAGGTTATTTTTTTCAATTATATCACTCCATATCAATATCTATTTTCAAAATAGTACCATGACTTTGCGAATAATTAACCAAAAGTTTAAAAAATAGAATTAAAGGAGATTAAGCGAGCCTTATTGGTTCCCATTTTTGAAATAGAAGGTAAAATTGACTGTTAAATTTAGGAATAGACAAGATTATTGAAGTAAGTTTCTAAAAAATTCGATTACTTGTGAATGATTTGAGTATCATTTTATTACCTTATCGAACCATTTAAACTTTGTTTGTAGCTGCGACATCCCCGACATGGTGTTAGGAAATCCGTTATTTCTTCATTTAATTATCGGCGATTTAAACGCGAGTATCCACATCATGCAAGACTCTTATTTGTTGCCCATCGTGAGGAAATCTTAAAACAAAGCTTAGATACTTTTCGAGCTATTTTAAAAGATTTTAATTTCGGGGATCTTTTAGTAGGGAATCACGAACCCCATTCATTGGATCATTTATTTGTAAGTATACAAAGCTTTAATAGTAAAAAATTGTATGAACATACAACAAGTGATTTTTATGATTTTATCATTATTGATGATTTCCATCATGCTGCAGCGGATTCCTATCAAAAATTATTGGATCACTATCAACCTCAAATATTAACAGAGGCCATTAACCAAAAATTATTGAGTCCATTTCAATATTTCTGTGTAAGCGATGTTGTTGACTTATCCAAGTTAAAATGGAGTAGAAGGGGATATGACATTAAAGAACTGGAAAATGTCTATACATCTAATACATTAAGAAGCAATAATATTGTTAAAAGTGTCTATAAATATGTGACAGATATTAATCAAGTAAAAGGGCTTGGATTTTGTGTTTCAATTGAACATGCTAAGTATATGGCTGCTTTTTTTCATGAATCAGGGATACCATCTATTGCATTGTACGGGAATGTAAATGCAACAGTGAGAGAGGAAGCACAGGAAAAGCTTGTGACGGGTGAGATTAAATTCATTTTTGTTGTCGATCTTTACAATGAAGGAATTGATATACCAGAAGTAAATACGATTCTGTTTCTACGACCAACCGAAAGTTTAACAATCTTTTTACAGCAGCTTGGACGAGGGCTCCGGCTCCATGAAGGGAAGGAATGTTTAACCGTACTAGATTTTGTTGGACAAGCACATAAAAATTATCATTTTGAAGAGAAATTTAAAGCATTAACAGGGAAAACAAAACACTCCGTACAGTATTATGTCGAGAATGGATTCTTTAATTTGCCTAAAGGATGCTTTATCCAATTGGAAAAGCTTGCTAAGGATTATATCCTGCGAAATATTAAAAGCAGTGCAAATACCAAAAGTAATCTTATAGCCAAAATGAAGTATTTTACGGAGGATACTGGTAAATCGTTAACCTTATCGAACTTTTTACATCATTACCATCTATCCTTATATGATTTTTATGGAAAAAACGGGGACCGAAGTTTTAGTAGAATGTTAGTAGAGGCGGGGATTAGCCAGGATTTCGAATGTGATAATGAAAAATTTATCACAAATCGGCTACCGTCGTTATTTCACCTAAATTCGCCAACATTCATTCGTTTTATTCTTTCCTATTTGAAAGAAGGGGAGATAAATAGTGATGAAGAAACTTTAATGCTTTCCATGTTATATTATACTTTTTACAAATCTTATCCTGAAAAAGAAGGGCTAACTTCTATTGAGGAAGGGATTCAAAACATTATTTCTGTACCTGAGTTTAAAGCAGAAATTATGGCGATTCTCGAATACTCATATCAGTCTATTGAAACAATGGAGATCCAAAATGATTTTTCATTTCCATGCCCATTACAAGTACATTGTAAGTATTCAACTTCGCAAATAATGGCTGCATTTGATTATTATAATGAAGAGAAATCTCCAGCTTTTCGAGAAGGAGTAAAGCACTTTGAGGATAAAAATGTCGATATATTCTTTATTACATTGAATAAATCAGATAAAGAATTTTCTCCATCAACCTTATATGATGACTATGCGATAAATGAGCGGTTATTTCATTGGCAAACGCAAAGTAGAGTATCAGAAACTAGTGAAACGGCCAAGCGATATATTCAACATCGCAAAAGAGAACATCAAATCGCATTATTCGTTAGGGAGTATAAAAAGGAAAATGGGTATACCTCGCCATTTGTGTTCTTAGGAACAGCTGATTACGTGAAACATTCTGGGAATAAGCCGATGAGTTTTATATGGAAGTTGAGAGAGGAAATGCCTTCGTATTTGGTGCCAAGGGCCAATAAAAATATTTTGTGATAATGGATAAATCATTCGGATAGAACGTATGTTTCTGTTTGTTTTTATGATATTATATGAATAGCTACATATGCAGGGAGGGCGGTGGCACCTGTTTCCCGTTTCTTGTCTTGTGACCATGTCACAACAAGAAAGGAGGTGTTTGCCGATGACAATCTTTGAGGCACTGGTTTTGATGATCAGTTTTGCTACTTTGATTGTTATAGTTATAAGAGAAAAGTAACCCTCCCTGTCCGGTAATAGGTGAAGGGTTACTTTTTCCTAATTTGCCACCGCGCTTCTTGCGGAGTAGCTACTGGAACGCTGATGTTGCTGCATCGGCGTTCTTTTTTATTCTATTCTTGTAGATATTATAATATACTCAAATCTAAAACGAAAGCATTCTTATCCCTAAGAATAATATTGCAACAAATATATAAAAAAATACATAAGCCTATCTAAATGAAGATGGGGAAAAGCAATCTTAGATTCCATACAATAAAAATGGTTTTTCTTAAGTGGAAAAAAAGACTTTACGTGAGTTAGTGATTTCCCTGGATTCCCCTTTTATAGGTGTAAAACCAGCAATCAGAAGGGAATCACCAACCAAGCATATTGCTACTATTAAAACTTTATCCCTATAGTAATTTTGGGGTGTTTTTTACTGTGTGTGTACATTTCGAATTTCAAAATCACCAAATATTTTGAAGGATTTTACAGGAAAATGGCGAATTTTGTAATCTGAACAAAAAAATAGGGGGGTGAATGGATGCTGTTACTTGATCTATTATTAATGCTTTGTATTATAGCATTATTTATTATTATTCCATTTTTACAATACCAACAAAGTAACTATCGAAAGGAAACAAATTTTTCTTTTTTGAAAGTGTATTTGGATAAGGGTCTTTTGGGAGAATATTTTACTTATAAAATACTCCAAAAGATACCCGGGAATCACAAGACTGTTGTGAATGCCTACTTGCCAAATAAAAGAGGTGGCACAACAGAGATTGATCTTGTATTCATTCATGAAACAGGGGTATATGTAATTGAATCGAAGAATTATAGTGGTTGGATATTTGGAAAAGAAAATGACCGTAATTGGTGTAAGATGTTACCAAATAAACAAAAGAGCTATTTCTATAATCCTGTAAAGCAAAATCTAACACACATAAACGCATTAAAAAGAGTATTACCTATTATATCAGATAAAAATATGACTTCGCTTATAGTCTTTAGCAATCGCTGTCAGTTAAAAAAGGTTTCGGTGGATATGGAAAATGTTCGTATAATAAAGCGGGATCAGTTAGGTGGATTACTAAAAAGGTTTAATGCAATGTCTCCTAAAATACTCAATCATGAATCTATTTGTAATATTTATAGTAAATTAAAAGAATTTACAAATGTGTCTCAAGAGGATAAAAAGAACCATATAGCGCTGGTTAGCCAATATAAGTAATATGAAGTTCAAAGAAATTCAAGAATTATAGTTGACCAGTAAAATATATCATAATAATCGATATTTCACGTAAGTTCCTACTAGGGTACATGGTATTATGATTATAGCTACATATAAAGGGAGGAAGGTGGCACCTGTTTTCGTTCCTTGTCTTGTGATTATGTCATAGCAAGGAAAGGTCGTGCCGCTGATGACAATCTTTGAGGCACTGGTATTGATGATCAGTTTTGCAACTTTGATTGTTATGATGATAAAAGAAAAGTAACCCTCCCTGTCGGTTAATAGGTAGTGAGGGTCACTTTTGCCCCGTTAGCCACCGCACTTCTTGCGGAGTAGCTACTGGAACGCTGATGTTGCTGCATCGGCGTTCTTTTTTATTCTATTCTATTCCTGTAATTATTCATATACTCTAAACCATATAGTAAAGCATTCTGGGTATTTTTCATATCCCTGAAAAGGTTTATAAAGGAGAAAGTAACTCTCTTTTTAAAACAAAAGTTGCAAAAAGTATTAACTCAGTTTGGACCGATAAGAATAGATTCATATTCTTATTTGATAATAGAATTATTCCGTTAAAGGGTCATTTAATGGAGCAAGAGTTGATGAATATTTAAGAGTTTGTGAATTAAAATAACCGGAGATTTTCCGGTTATACTGAAGAATAGAGTTCGGTTCGGGGGATATAAGCGGAAAATTTCCGATTAAGCTAAGGAAAATCACCCATTTTCACGTTTTTCGAGTCAATAGTCGGAATTCTTCCGTCTATTTAAGCCATTTTCAGTGCTATTTTCAAATTAAGAGGATTTTTTCCGCTTATTGATCAAACTCGCTTTAGCGTTTAATGTACTACATTATAAATTATCAGTAAATTAAAATCACATTATTATCTGAAATAATCACTCCTTTTAATTGAGAATTGTTATCAATTATTGTATAGTAGATTGTAACGACACATATAATGGAGTAAGGAGAATAAATAATGCAAATTTACTGGACTAAAATAAATAAGATTATGGAAGAAACGTCTGAGGTTAAAACGTACCTACTCGACTGTCCGGAAGACTTTACATGGGAAGAAGGTTCCCACACCCACTTCGCACTGGCAGGTTTTAATGCAGGAGATAAACCAAACCGCAGCCTGATTCGCCATATGTCCATCTCTACTTTACCGCATGAAAATGCAATCGGTATTACAACACGTATCAGAGAGCAGTGCTCTGAGTTTAAATCGATTTTAAGAAATCTTGAAGTCGGCAATGAAGTTGCCATATTTAAAACTCATTCGAATGTACCTCTTAAAAGAGAAGACAAAAATATTTACCTGCTTTCATCAGGTGTCGGCCTGGCAACTTTCAGACCGCTTGTACTTGAATATTTTGAACGTGCTGACAACGTCAAACAAATTCATTCCCTGAACATCGATTCATCAAAAGATTTCTTATTCACTAATATTTTTAAATCCGCACCTGAGAAGAAGTTCACGGCACAGTTCGTCCATAACCGTAAAGACTACTATGAAGAAGTGAAAAATCTTGCTGCAGATAAGGATGGAATCTTCTATGTTGTCGGCAGCGACGAATTCCTCATGCAGAACATTGAAGTACTTCGTGAGCAGGGCATCAAGCCAGAACAGATTATGCTCGACAAACATGAAAAACAACTGCAAGAGTTTTTATCATTTGATTTGTCCATTTAAGCGAGACAAAATATGTTCTTGAGATATTCCATTAACGGCCGCAAATGTAGGAAAAATCATAGATAGTTAATGATTAAACTTTTAGAAATAGTAGATATCTATTACTCTATCATATATCATAAAAATCCCTTCTGTATCTTTACATCTCAGAAGGGATTTTTATAATCCGATACTCCCATGCAGATGAGACTTTTTATCGAAAAATTTGTAAAAATAAACCTTAATTTGTAGTATAATGTAATTAATGCTTGTATTATGCATTGATTATCTGAATGATTGCTAGAATCCTAATAATAGTGAGAGCGAATGGAGGTAATTCATGGCTACCGACAATCCAGGATGTTTAGGCTTTTTGTTCCGAATATTCGGAATTACAAAAGGCGACAAAAATAAAGAAGAAAAATTTCCGTTTAAATTAAGAGACGACTTTTTATCGCCGTCTGAATTATCCTTTTTTAACATACTATCTCAGGTCATTCCAAACCAATTCATTATTTGTCCTAAAGTTTCTTTGCAAGATATATTTTTTGTAAATGAAAAGGATAAAAGCAGCTATTATTCCTATTTAAATAAGATTAGTAGAAAACACGTGGATCTCCTCATTTGCTCGGCTAAAACGATGCAACCCGTTTGTGGAATCGAATTAGATGACCGTTCTCATGGAAGGGAGGACCGGGTAAAACGAGATGAGTTTGTGAATCAATTATTTAAAACGGCAAAACTAAGTCTCATTAGGTTTACGAATAAAAAGAGTTACACACTTTCCGAAGTAGAAGAAAAACTTCATTCAATTATCTTTCATCATGAAGCAACGGATATAAAAGAAACTCCAATAGAGGAACAATTCAACATGAATCAAACTCCATTATGTCCAAAATGCCAAGTGCCTTTCATTTTGCGAACGGTAAAAAGCGGATCCAATAAAGGGAAACAGTTTTATGGATGTACGAATTTTCCTCGGTGTAGGGAGATTGCAGACATAAACGATGATCAAATTCATACTATAAAGTAAACAAAGGATCATCCGTATGCTTTTCCAAAAAAATATACTAGACAGGGAGTTTTTCAATGTTTAAGTATTTTATTAACGGTTTAATATGCTTGTTACTAGGTTCACAGCTATACTATTTAGCTAAAGGGCTATCCGTAACAGTTTTGCCTGCGCAACTCCTAATAATATTCGGTGTTTTATTGATGATAGGCTCCTTTATTTACTCGGCAAGACAGTCATCAAAGGAAAAAGATTCGGCTAACTAGCAGGATTTTTCCATTTAGAAAAGAGTGTTTTATCTAAATAGAAAAGCTAACTAAGGAATATATCTTGCACAATATTAGGAGTAACGCAAATACAAAAGGAATCTTAAAACGAAGATGAAATTGAGAGAGGAAATGCCCTACTATATAGTCAGAGGGCAAAAACATCATTTAATATGGAAGAGTCTAATAATCAGTTGTTATTCAACAAAAGATGTTCATTCTGCGACTTGTTTACCGCTCATTCTGTTTAATAATGTCCTGCCAATGCGGAGGAAGTTCATGTGTTTCAAGATGTTCAAATTTCTTTAATTTAATTTGACTAGGAATGATGGTTGGTGCGATTTCAAAAGTCAATCTGTCTTTTCCTACTGAAATATGTGGTCCAACCACGGGGGTAGCTTCTAATGTGATGAAAAAATGAAAGGTACGGTATCCACCAATTCTTTCTACTTTTACGATTTCAATTTGGTAAGGGTAGACCGACGGTGAGTAATTTAAATATTTAGAGTAATAATGGTTCACTGCTTTATCTATTTCCCGACCTAATAAGATCATTAATATATCATGGACCATCATTTCCTTCGTATCTTGAGGGGGCGTCGTACTTTCATGTTTCCACCCTGTCAGAAGCCAGTCAAAAAACTCAACTGATTTCAATCGAGTCTTTTGATTATGGTGGGTAAGGATGACATCCCCATCTACCAGTGCACAAAATTTTGTTTGATGTTGCACATGGCAGTCATATGCGGGTTCTACTATAGCAACATCGCCGTTTTTCATTTTCATTTTTAATATAGCAATCGGAGTTTTTCTATTATCTAATTCCTTTGTTTTCTTTACAGGGGTTGCTGTGTTAATCCACTCCACCACCTTTTGGATTACGAATGCTTCCATACCATTATTTTCATGGAAAGTTCGTGTTCCTCCAGAAGTGCGATTTATTTGCATCGAAGCAACATCCTCCCACTTCATTAAGACATTATTTGCCTTTACAAATGGAATCGGAAGGAAAATTCCTATAAAGACCATGAATACTATTATGAACTTTTTCATTACCTTTTCACCACCATTGCAGTGCTCAATTGCTTGTCATTATTTTACCTCCATTGTAAATCTTGATGATTTCCATTATTTTGTAATATAGAAGAAAATAATATAAAATATCAAAGTAAAAATGTTTTCATTACGGGTAGTAGTTAAAAGTAGCATATACTAAGTCAAAAAGTAGTAAAGGAGATCCAATGACAAACAACAACAACACATCAACCAACACAGGCTGGAACTTTGACAATAGTTATGCTCGTCTTCCAAAACTATTTTATAGTACGATGAATCTTAATCCTGTACGATCACCCAAAATGATCATCTTCAATTCTTCATTAGCAGCAACACTTGGATTGAATGAAGAGGCATTGGATAGTCAGGAAGGAGTAGAAGTACTTGCTGGTAATCGGGTTCCAGAGGGCGCATTGCCGATTGCTCAGTCCTATGCAGGTCATCAATTTGAACACTTTACCATACTGGGAGACGGGCGAGCGCTCTTACTTGGAGAACAGATTACTCCTCATGGCGAGCGGGTGGATATACAACTGAAGGGTTCGGGAAGAACACCTTATTCCCGCGGAGGAGATGGCAGGGCAGCACTTGGTCCAATGCTGCGTGAGTATATTATAAGTGAAGCCATGTTTGCATTGGGTATTCCGACTACTCGAAGCCTAGCGGTGGTGACAACCGGTGAGTCGATTATCCGTGATACTGTACTGACAGGTGCCATCATGACACGTGTTGCGGCAAGTCATTTGCGTGTGGGTACCTTTCAATATGCTTTAAGTCGGGGAACGGTTAATGATTTACGAGCTTTGGCTGATTATACGATAGAGCGGCATTTTCCGGAGATAGTTTCTGATCAGAATAGATATTTATCGTTGTTAAAGGAAGTAATTAGGCGACAGGCGGAACTGATTTCCAAATGGCAGCTGGTTGGTTTTATTCATGGAGTGATGAATACGGATAACATGACCATTAGTGGGGAAACGATTGATTATGGACCTTGTGCTTTTATGGATACTTATGACCTGGCAACGGTATTCAGTTCGATTGACATTCAAGGCCGTTATGCCTATGGGAATCAACCTTATATGGCTGCATGGAATCTCGCAAGATTTGCGGAAACGCTCATACCTCTGTTACATGATGATGAGAAAGAAGCTCTCAAACTTGCCCAGGATGCCATTTCGGATTTTAGTAAATTGTACCAATCCTATTGGCTCACGGGAATGAGAGCGAAACTAGGGTTATTTAACCAAGAGGGGGACGATGAAAGTCTTATTGGAGACCTCCTCACTTTGATGGAAAAGCATAAAGCGGACTATACGAATACTTTCCTTGCACTAACGTTTGATCGGAAGGAAGATACTGATCTTTTTGGTAACAAAGAATTCGAACAGTGGTTTGCGCGCTGGCAGTCCCGACTGAAAAGGCAGGAGGAAACAAAAGCCTCCTCACTAGAGTTGATGCGTAACTCTAATCCAGCTGTCATTCCGCGCAACCATCGGGTTGAGGAAGAATTAGAAGCTGCAGAACATGGAGATTATAGTGTGATGAAAAAGCTTCTTGATGTTTTGGCAAATCCATACACACACACGGCGGAACAGGTTGAATATGCTAAATTGCCCGAACCATCGTCTTGTCCATACAAAACCTTTTGTGGTACTTGATGTTAGCCATCAAGTGCTTTTTTTCTTAGGTGGCATAAACAACACCGCCATCCTTTTTAGTGCATGGACGATTTCTCTGGTTCGCTTTTACGGGTGTAAAACCAGCGAGAAGATAGAAATCATCCACTCACTTGCGCTATTTATTCCGGTTCCAAATTTGTGAATACATAGAATCGACATGGTATTTTTTCGAAAGGCTTTGTTATAACTCAACGTATATTTCACTGTGATAAAGATAAACGGAAAAATTCCGTTTAAATTGGGAAATACCCACATTTCCCTATAAATAAAAGGAATTTTTCCGCTTATCTTATCCAAATCATTGAATTTTGTCTTATTTTGAGAAGTTAACCGGAAATACTCCGCTTATATCGGCCTCTTAAGCCTTCACTATCTACATTAGTCGGAAATACTCCGCCTATTAATTTCTCATACATATACGCAAATCAACAATGAATAGTAACAAAGCCTTTCGAAAAAAAGGATTTTAACACATAAATAACAAATATACATATAAGAAATAAAAACCTTTTAATTATGGATGGAGTTGAAGGAAAATCAAACTTAAAACAGGGATAATGTTAATTGCAATTGCTTTGGTTCTATTTTTTAGTTTCCATGAAATTCTAAGTTTGTGTAATAAAATTTATGTTCATAAGACTAAGGAAGAGTCAACTGTTACAAAAATCTTAACGAAGGATGAATTTCTGCAGCTTAAAGAAAAGCAAGAGGCTATATACGCTGGTAGTTATGATAAATGGTATAGATGGAAAACTCAATGGCTATCCAATGAAGTGAAACAGGCAACAGGGACTATATTGGATGACTATTATTTTTTGTGGGAGCACCCTGAATACGATTCAGCAAAAATTAAATATAAAGTAACGAAGTACAAAGAGGATGGAAAAACAGTTAAGTATATTAGTAATAGTAAAATCATTCAAGTTCATTCAAAAAACGGTTGGAAAAATAAATGAAACACGGTGGCGGTTCTCCCATATCCAAATTCGTGAAGAGAAATGCACCCGTGTTTCTTATTGATAAACAACTTCTACAGATAACATAATTACCACAGATTTCATATTTAGAGTCATACACAACTCCAATGGCCCTGTGAGCAATTCGATGTGAAAAGCACGCGATTTTTCTCATTAAAAAAGATATATTTATTAAATGGCCCCCCTATGAAGCATCACTTCCCATCTATCTTTTTCTGTATGAACGTGTTTCCTTTCCGTTAGGTATAACATGAAAATACTCTCGAATCTTTTGTTGATATTTACGTGTAACTCGAGACAGTCGGATATCTAATGAAGTTTCTTGTGAAAAGCTTAAGCAGTCTCGAATATGTTCAATACCCTCTATCGGTATGGAGTCACTTTACGGGAATTATCCTAATTTCTGAAATGTTTTCAGCAGTACCGCGGCCCTCAGCAAAAATTCGGATCCCCTTGTAAAAGAATGAACAGATTGGGTTTCTTCTGTTGTTGGAGAATAGACTTGATGTAATTCTTTTTTCGTCGGGTTACGTATAATTGAGGATACACCGCTCTCTCAATCGATGCCATAACACAAACTCCCTTTATTTTAAGATGTTTAGAATGTTTACTTTTGTAAATATCGGTAATGAGTAGCCCTCTAATTCCAGTCCTTTCAACAATTTCTTTCACATGAACTCATTTAAATTCTTTCACCTCTATATAAAAATGTATCATAAACGGTAGTTATAGATTTTAAGTAATGTTTTGAAATATTAAGAGAGTTATTAAATCGTTCAAAATAAAAAATCTCAAAAACATTCATTTTTGAGAATATCCACTCCACCCCCTTAAGAAAAACTTAAGAAACGACCCCTAATTATTTTAAGAAATACTATTTAAACTATATGCTAGCTTACACAATATAGATGGGGATAGGAATGGCAAAGAAGTACGGGCTTTATTTTGGTGGTATAGTTGTTATAATAATTATTTATTCTATTTATTTAAAGATGAAAAATAAACATATTAGTTTAGAGGGCAATCAATAAGAACATCATTTTTCTACTATAGTTAATAAATGGGGGATTTATAATGAATAAAGAAACAATACTCGTTGTGGACGATGAAAAGGAAATTCGAGATTTCATTACTATCTATTTAAGAAATGAGGGGTATGAAGTCTTACAGGCGAGGGATGGAGAAGAAGGCTTAGAACTATTAAAGACAAATGAAGTACATTTAATTTTACTTGATATAATGATGCCAAAAATAGATGGTATCCATATGTGTATGAAAGTAAGAGAAATAGCAGAAATGCCTATTATTATGTTATCCGCAAAAACACAAGATATGGACAAGATATTGGGATTAACGACTGGGGCAGATGATTATGTCACCAAACCTTTTAATCCATTAGAACTAATAGCTCGAATCAAATCACAGCTCCGCAGGTATACAAAAATGAGTGGAGGCTTTGAAAAAAACGAAAACGAAATCGAGATTGGTGATATTCAAATTAATGTCTCCACACATGAAGTAAAAGTTGGTGGAAAGCAAAAAAATTTAACACCTAGAGAGTTTTCTATTCTAGAACTGCTTGCTCGAAACCGTGGTATTGTTTTCAGTGCTGACCAAATTTACGAAAGAGTATGGAATGAACAGGCTTTTCAATCTGATAATACGGTGATGGTTCATATTCGAAAAATACGTGAAAAAATAGAGGAAAATCCAAGAAAACCACGTTATATAAAAACCGTTTGGGGAGTAGGATATAAAATTGAAAAAGATAGTTAAACCCATTGTATTTATAAAACGACTCATTCAAATAATGAGAACTAGCATCCAAAAAAGTATTAGAATTCAGTTGATTACAACCTTTGTTTTTTGCGTATTCTTAGGATTTTTAGTTACAAGGGTAACAACACCATTATTTGAAGACATGAATAAAAGGGCTATAATCGATTACAGTAGTAGTATGGAACAGATTAACATGGAAGCTAAATCAACAGCAGAAACAACGGCTGAAGAAAATTCAATTGTTGCCATTAATAATATGATTGAAGATGAAAATCAACGTTTAAAAAATGGACAAAATGCATTGAAAGTACTTGTTACTGATGAAACAGGCAAGGTTTTATATAAAACAAAACAAGCGCAGGAAGTTCAAATTAATTTACATGATATGATGAGCAATGTCATGTCATTTGCAATCAACGCACCAGCCGGTAAGGGAGAGGTAGAGTTGTCGCGAAGAGAGTTTATAACGTTTTATCCTGTGACGATTAAAGGGAAAAACTTATATCTTTTCGTAAGCGGAATTCCTGAAGGGGATGTAAGTTATGAGACGAAAAAAGGACCTTTTCCATTTATAATTGGATTTTTGGTGTTTATTTTTACTTTCTTTTATATAACTAAGCGAAAGATGAAGCAGATTGAAGCAATGGCCCGAGGTGTAAAAGAAATTGCAAAAGGGAACTTGGCATATCGTATAGAAATGAAAGGTCAGGATGAAATTGCTTCCTTAACAGGTAATATTAATCATATGGCTGAAGAACTAATGGTGAAAATTGAAAAGGAAAGAAAAGTAGAAAAGCAAAAAAATGAATTGATTACAAACGTATCACATGATTTGCGAACACCATTAACATCCATAATGGGTTATTTGAGCTTGTTACGAGATGGGAAATATGAAAATAATCAACAACATAATGAATATATAAAAATTGCTTATTCAAAGTCCGAACAGCTTCAGAATTTAATAGAAGATTTATTTGAATATACAAAGCTTACGGATGAAAATTTCGTATTAGATTTACAAGAAGTATGTATAAATAAACTCCTAGACCAATTAATCGAAGAATTAGTACCTCAAATAGAAGAACGCAGTCTTACCATTGAAAAAAAATTCTCAGACGAGGATCTATATGCTGTCGTTGATTCTGAGCAAACGGTTCGACTGTTTGACAACTTATTGATGAATGCCATTAAATATAGTAAAGATAACGGAGAAATACTTGTCTCGCTTGAAAAACAACCAAATAACCTTAAAATATCCGTCGCAAATTATAGTGAGGAGTTCACCAAGGAAGAATTGGAGAACTTATTTGAACGTTTTTATAAAAAAGATCAATCAAGGAGTAGAGTAGAGGAAGGTTCTGGACTCGGTCTTGCGATTGCAAAAAATATTGTAGAACTACAAGGAGGAGAAATTCAGGCAGAATATGAAGATGGAGTAATTCGATTTATCATTTTACTCCCGATTTTAGGTGAAAACTAATTATTATTGAAACAGATTGTGATTATACAAACTTAAGAATAAGTTTTAGAACTCTTATTTTGCAAGAGTTCTTTTTTTATTCTAGCGATATTGGTCATTTCTATTAGTTTGTTAAGAAAACCTTAAGAAGCTTCTCAGATTTTTATTAAGAAATGCTCCTTATACTTAGGGTTAGGTTATATAGTTTCGTTGAAATCCTGAAGATTATCAGTATAGGAGGAAAAAGAAATGAAAAAGTTATTACTTGGAGTTATAGTGCTAATTATTATTGGAGCAGGAATATCAACATATATTGGAAAGGAATATAGAGATAGATTTAATCCACTTGTTAAAGAAAAGGATGTATATGCACTTCTACAAGGCGAAGGAAAACCAAATCCTGATTTCCCGCAACGATATATGTTCATGTTAAACGGTGTGGATGAATTAGGAAAAGAAGATGAGATAAAAGTAACAACTTCTGAAAAGGACTTTCCGAAAAACACTTTTATAAAAGTACATGTAAAAGGAAAATATGTTTTCGAATATGAGATTGTAAAAGAAAAGGATGTTCCTGAAAAGGCAAAAGAAAAACTACAAAAACAAAAATAACATAGAAACTACTTTAGGATTTCTGTAACTACTATATAACAAGCTATATAGGTATTCAAAAAGAAACAAAAGACACGATAGGTAGGAGATATACATGAACAAACCAGTTGTAAATGTGAAAAATGTGAAAAAAGTTTATGGGAAAAAAGGGGAGAATCAATCTCATGCATTAAAGGGATTAACGTTCTCCATTCAAGAGGGGGAATTTGTTGGAATAATGGGACCATCTGGTTCAGGGAAAACCACATTATTAAATGTAATTTCAACACTTGATAAAGCTACAGACGGCATGATTGAAATAGCAGGTACGGAAATTTCTAAGATGAAGCAAAATGAATTATCCGACTTTCGTGCTCAAAAGTTGGGCTTCATCTTCCAAGACTTTAACTTGCTTGAGAATTTATCCATTTATGAAAATATTGCATTGCCACTTTCACTTCGGGGTACTTCTTCAAGAAAGATTAGCCAAAAGGTCGAGAAGGTAGCAGATATGTTAGGGATCTCCGCAATTCTTCAAAAATACCCTTCGGAAGTTTCAGGTGGACAAAAACAACGTTCCGCAGCAGCACGTGCGCTGGTACATGAACCAGCTATCATTCTCGGGGACGAGCCAACAGGTGCGCTTGATTCTAAAAATGCAACGAGTCTTTTAGAAGCAATGAAAAATTTAAATGAAAAACAAGATATTTCCATTATGTTGGTTACTCATGATCCATATAGTGCTAGTTATTGCCAGCGTATTTTATTCATTCAAGACGGAAAATTGTATAAAGAAATTCACCGTGGTAGTACGCGCGAGGCTTTCTATAAAGAAATTCTGGATGTGCTTGCATACATAGATAATAAAGAATAGGAAAGGGAGTTCAGCATGTTATTTAAGCTTTCCATGTCAGGACTAAAAAGTAAGTTGAAAGATTACGTCGTCTTACTTATAGGTCTTGTTATGTCGATTTCAATTTTTTACATGTTTCAAACACTTGCATTGAATAAAGCTTTTCTTGAAGCAAATTCGACAATTAAGTCCATTGGATTCGTTTTTCAAACCGGTTCAGTCTTACTAGCAATTATCACTTTCTTCTATATTTTATATGCAAACTCTTTTTTATTATCTCTTCGGCAAAAAGAGTTTGGAATGTATATGATGTTAGGAGCAAAAAAAAATAAGATTACATTGATTATGTTTATAGAGACTATTGTTATCGGAATAGCATCTATAATATTTGGTATTACAGTAGGAATAGGACTTGCACAAGGAATTGGAAAATTGCTTATGAAGCAACTTAATTTTACAGTAAGTGGTTATCAAGGCTTTTATGTACCATCAATGGTAATGACTTGTCTGTTCTTTTTCTCTCTATTTATATTATCCGCCGTTATCAATAGTGTTAAATTATCACGTATCTCGGTTTTGCAGCTTGTTCACGCAGATACTCAAAAAGACAGTGTGGTAATAAAAGGAAAAGCGAATGGGGTTGTAGCATTCTTTTCAATAATTTTATTAGGAATTGGCTATGCATCCATGATGAATCTGGATAAACTACGAGAATCAGGTATTATGATTTCAATGCTTACGGCAACAGCAGGAACATATATGTTATTTGCTTCTGTTTTGCCGTTTATTATAAAAAAACTAAAAGGTAATAAGAAATATAGGGAAAAAGGCATTAATGCTTTTACATTTGCTCAATTAAACTTCCGTATTAATCATTTGACGAAAGTACTCGCAACAGTAGCAATGTTAGTTGCACTTGGTGCTGGTGCAATATCAGGGGGTTTGGCCTTCAAAAATAATGTAATAAAATCTACGGAACGAATGGAAATATATGATACAGTGATTTACAATCCAACAGCGGAAGAGATGAAAATCCTAAATAGTATTCCTTTTATTGAAAAAAATAAGTATCGTTATAAAGTAGATGATAGGTTTGTATATTATTTAAAAGAAGATCTTGAGAAATATCGCCCACTAATTCATGAAGAGAATAAAAAAGGCTATACAGGTAAGGTAAAACGTGTTACTGAAAACCTTCCAGTAGGAGCTGTTTCAAGTGATAGTCAAAATAATAAAAAGATACTCCCAGATGAATGGGCTTCTGCTTTAAGATCTATTCAGCCTAGCTACCTAAATTACTTTGATAAAGGGTTAAAAATAGTAGATTTAAAAACCTATAATGACATACGAGGCAATAAAGGAATTGTATTTTTCGGGAAAACGGATGATTTTGCTTCACATATAAAAGAATGGAAAAGAATTGACGAATTACAACTAGTTAAATATAAAAATTTAAAAGCTGATGATATGTTAAGTAAATATGAAATATATAATGGATTTTATACTGTTGCCTGTGGGACAGTATTTATGGGCCTCTTTTTAGGCATAGCTTTTTTAGCAATGATGGCCAGTTGTTTAATGTTTAAAATTCTATCCGGTGCAACGAAAGATATTACACGATATGAAATGCTTCGTAAAATAGGTGTTCGCAGTGAGTTATTAACGAAGTCTATTTATAAAGAATTATTTTTAGTTTTTTTATTTCCAGCCATTGTAGGCATTATTCACGTCTTAATTGGGATGAATATGTTCAGATATTTGGTAATTGACCCGTATTTCCGTATTTGGGTACCGATTGTCATATTCATCATCATTTATATGATATATTACTTTATTACAGTTCAATTATATAAGAGAATTGTTCTACCGAATGAAGAGTAGAAAGAGATTCGATGGTTAATAGGAGGAAATGACTAACCATATCCTCCCTACACCACCGAAAGTATAGTTCCGTATACAAAATATGGGTGTTTCAATTGGCTTGAATGTAATTGTTCAAGTCTAGAAGTTTACGCTTACAACCCTTGGTTTAGCTAGTCGAACCGAAAGTTTTTGTAATAGTGCTTTTTGGCGTTTAAGTGCAGTATTGGGCCAATAACACCCACTTAGATGGAAAGCTGGGGGTAGAAAAGGAGGTTGCCTACTTGTTTCAAGTTAAATTCCTTCCATCAATAGTTCAACCGCTGGAACATCCGCCGGAGCCCATTTCAAGGAATCAAGATTTTCTCTTTTAAGCCAAATAAGTGTAGAGTGCTCTTTTGGTATAGGAGTTCCTTCTACAATCTTGCATTTAATAGAGATTAAGTTAATGTTAAAGGTCTCATATTCGTGAAAAATGTCATTATGTATTTCATGCGTTTCAATTTTACAGGTTAATTCTTCCTTAATTTCTCTAACCAGGGCAGTATAAATATCTTCATCCTTCTCAACCTTACCCCAGGAAATTCCCATCTATTTGGATGATCCATTTTTGGAGAACGAAGTGCACAAAGAATTTCATTTTTGTCATTTTCTATAATGGCTGCTACAACTTTGATTGTTTTTTTCATATTTCCTCCAATCCTTTAATCATGAAATGGCATTTCCTTGTGCAATATTATACATATATTTCTTTTCAAAATACAAAATGGCTAAAGCAATAAAAAAAGGAAAATATATGTTAAGTGAATTAGAATACAACATGGGCAAAAAATAGTAAAATCGCATTGTTATTCCTGTATAGTGAAATCGCCGATTGTGTTTATTTGCTCTTTAAAATTAACTTAGCATGCAAAGCAAAAAAATTGACCAATAAATCTCATTTGTTTACTATGAATTTCGAGGAGTGAAGAAAATGACAAATTATTTAACACCATTTAAATTTCATAACGGCGTCGAGCTACGCAATCGCTATGTGATGGCACCGATGACTACGTATTCTGCTAATCCAGACGATACGGCATCAAATGAAGAATTAGCGTATTATGAAGAGCGTTCCTATGGAGTAGGGGCAGTAATTACGGCATGTACATATGTAATCGCAAACGGTAAAGGATTCCCGGGACAATTTGCGGGGCATACAGATGATTATATGGACAGTTTACGAAGTGTGGCACAAGCGATTCATAAAGGTGGCGCTAAAGCGATTTTACAAATTTATCACGGTGGTCGCCAATCACCTCGTGAACTTGTGCCAAATGGCGATGTTGTTAGTGCTAGTGATACGATAGCGGCAGATGGGGGAAAGGCGCGCGCTTTAACGGTGGAAGAGATTCAAGAAATCGTGAAAGCATTTGGTGAAACAACGCGGCGTGCCATTGAAGCAGGCTATGATGGCGTTGAAATACATGGTGCAAATACATATTTACTGCAACAATTTTTCTCTGGTTTCACAAACAAACGTACAGATGAATACGGTGGTACACTCGAAAAACGAATGCGCTTCCCATTAGAAGTAGTGGCAGAAGTGAATCGCGTAAAGCAACAATACGCAGATGATTCCTTTATCGTAGGCTATCGGTTCAGCCCTGAAGAGCCCGAGGAAGATGGTATTACGCTCGATGATACGGTTCAACTTGTAGATCGTTTAGCGAAAGAGCCACTCGATTATTTACACATTTCACAGATGGATTTCCGTTCAATAGCACGACGTTATGAAGGGGAGAAAGAAAATCGTATTAAAATTATAAAGCGTGTCATTGATGGTCGCATACCGCTTATTGGTGTAGGCTCCATTTATTCGAAAAAAGATGCATTAGAAGCGATGGAAACAGGTGCAGAACTACTAGCATTGGGACGAGAATTATTAATTGAGCCGCATTGGGTAGAAAAAATTGCGGCAGGGGAAGAAGTCATTACTGAAATGGATATGACACGAGAGAATGTCATTCCTAGTCCGTTGATGCGCATGATGCAATCAAATCCTGGCTGGGTACCTGGCGTTAAATAGTACACAAAAGAGGGATATCTTTAAATAGCAACACCCCAGAAGTTAGAGCGAAAAACCTAACTTCTGGGGTGTTTTTAAATGGATTGAAAATTCAATTAGAATAGGTGAGAGCTCAAATAAACGGTTACTAACAAAACGTTGCCCAAAAGCACTCCTAATGCAAACTTGTTTCCGTTTCCGTAGATTTCGCCCTTTGTACCCTAATTGTAGCTCTCCTAACTAACACAAAATAGGAAAGGAACGCCAGAATGCTTGAACCGAAGATGGTGATTCCCATTGGAACGCCTGTATATGATCCGGCGATTCCAACGAGCGGAGCAGATAACGAGCCAAGTACAAATGGCAATAAGCCCAATAATGCGGAGGCACTGCCAGCAATATGTCCTTGTGACTCAATGGCTAATGCAAAAGACGTTGTTCCAATAATACTAATTGATAGGACAAAAAAGAAAATAGGGATAGCGACGGCGATGATTGGTGCTTTTAAAAGAAGGGCGATTAGTAAACACGCTCCCGCTAAGTTAGAGATTCCTAACCCAATCTTTAAGAATGTTCGCTCCGATATTCTGTCTGTAAAGCGCCCAACCGACTGACTCCCAATGATTAATGCTAAACCGTTCACTCCAAATAATAAGCTGAACTGTTGAGGAGTGACATGGTAAATATTTTGATAGACAAATGGAATACCAGATACATAGGCAAAAATTCCGGCAGTGGTAAATCCTTGCGTGAATGCGTATCCCATGAACTCTCGATCCTTGAATAAAGAACCAAAATTTCCTAGAAGTTGAGGCAAGTTACTTGGCACACGTTTTTCTACTGGCAACGTTTCTTTAAGTTTCAATGAAACCGTGAAGATTAAGATGGCGCCAATACAAGCCAAAACAATAAAAACTCCATTCCATTTGGTAAAAGAAAGGATGATTCCTCCCGCAACCGGTGCAACGATAGGGCCTAAGTTACCGACTAACACCATTAGAGTAAAAAACTTGGTTAGTTCCTTACCGCTAAAGAGGTCTCTGACGACAGCTCTGGAAACCACAAGACCGCCTGCTGCAGCAAAACCTTGGATAAAACGAGCCACAATAAGGAAATAGATGTTAGGTGCAAACGAGCAAGTCAAGGAAGCTAATAAGTATAAGCAAAGAAAAAATAGCAATGGTTTGCGGCGGCCTTTGACATCGCTCAACGGGCCAATAAATAATTGTCCCGCCCCAAGTCCTAATAAACATGCAGTTAAACTAATTTGTACCAGTGAAGCAGTTGTATGAAAATCTTTTACAATAGTAGGGAAGGACGGCAAATACGTATCTATTGTAAAGGGTCCTAAAAGTCCAAGTGATCCTAAAAGAATTGCAAGTTGTATTCGTTGTTTTCCACTAGGTGTATTCAATTTTTCCTCACCTTTCGATTAAATTTCTTTTTACGTTAGTATCGTTCCTACAGTAATTTCAACAATCCCCCCATTCGAAATCAAGCTTCCTTTGACCTAACACAAAATTTCGAAATCCGAAATTACGTAATTTTCATTATAACCTGATTTCATTTGCGGGTAAACATTAAAATATGCTCAGACAACCATATTTAAAATATACATACATAATTGGGAACAATTTTATAAAATTGCCTCTGCTAAATGTTTATATTTGCTAATCGTCCAAATTCTTAATATAATTTGAAAAGGAACAAATGTTTGTAGGTGATTAAAACGATTAGCAACTTGTTAAAGTATTTGAAAAAACACTTGCTTTTCTAAATGAATATGGAGTTGTGCTATAAGAATAATTTAGTTTGGGTTCGCCTTGAGTTTTTATTTACTGTAAAAATTACAAAAAATAAATAAAATATCTAAGAACATATTTCAAAATCCTTCATATACTGCTTACTGTGAGTAATTTTAAGTATATGGGGGTAAGAAGAAAAATGAAAGACATTCAGTTGAAAATATCAAGGGAAAACGCGAGCAAGGATGGGAAAAATGGTTATAAGATTATAGAGGTGAAAGTATCGGATCCAACAGAAAGTTTATTTTCAGTAGTTACTCCGATAAAAAAGCAATAGGTGAAATAAAAAAACTATCTTTCAGGTAAGTGTACATAGAAAGATGGTTTATTCGAAGTGTGTTGGTTATTCTATTATTTTCGCAAATGAAGATTTTGCAAGTTTATCATGAAAAAGCACAAAACTTTTTTAAGCTTGTGCTGAATTTACCTGCGTAAAAAATAGAATTACTTGGTCTTAAGTGCCTGATTTCTACTATATTATGATAGTGGGGATTAGGCACTTTTGTTGTGCATAATTATAATTTAAATATAGAAAATAAACCAGAACGTATGTTTCTGTTGGGAATTATGATATTCTATAATTAGCTACATAAGTAGGGAGGGCGGTGGCACCTATTTCTTGTTCCGTGGTCATTTCACAACAAGAAAGGAGGTGTTGCAGATGACAATCTTCGAGGCACTGGTTTTGATGATCAGTTTTGCTGCATTGATTGTCATGATTATAAAAGAAAAGTAACCCTCCCTGTGTGCTAAGGTGAAGGGTTACTCTTGCCTTTAGCCACCGCACTTCTTGCGGAGTAGCTGACTGAACGCTGATGTTACAGCATCGGCGTTCTTTTTTAGTGTATTCTTGTACTTATTATAATATGCGAATAATTAAAATAAAAGTATTTCATCTTTTCTATTAGTATTGTTTAATCGATCCAAAATAGTAACTGATCATTTCTACTAAACGTTTATCCACCAATGCGGTAACCATAGGAACCTTGTTCTTTATAAATTTTCTCTTCAAATGTTTTACACCAGTTTCTTACTTCATCAATATTATTCGTTTCCAGTACTTTCGTATCCCATGGAATCTTTAAAGAGTTCTTTATATTCCATATTTCTTCACTAAATAATAAATAGTATGGATCCTTTTCCTTCGAATAATTGGTATTTGTAATTAATTCATCCCAATCGTTATCCCATTTGTCCTGATTCCTATCTATTCTGCAAAATATTTGCCCCGGCTGCAGAAAGGGATATGTTTCAGCAAGTTCCCACAACTTTTCATCTGCTTCATCAAACAAATCTTCGTCTTCATTCTCCATTACAACATAAGTGTATATGTGATATTTCTTCTGCTTTGGATCTTCCCTTTTCTTTTTCGTCGAACTTATAACTATGATGACTACAATTAGTACTGCTAATCCTAGAATTAAATAAAACATTTTGTCACTCCTAACTATAGATTTTATATATGTCTTCGATAAATTCCTTATATTTCCTGCTTTTTAACAAAAACTATGCTACTGGAAAAGTATTAACATACATGAATACTTGGCACTTCAATTAGGGTACGGAAACGATTTGCGGATGGAGGGGCCACTATGGAAAATAACAGGGGAATTTGACGGAACCTATCATTTTGATAGGGTTTTATTTTATTATAAAGATAGAATAATATAATTTGTAGGGAGTGACATGAATTGCCAAGTATTCAGGATACTATATACCCAAGTTTTAGTTGATGGAGAAAGACTTAGAAGAAGTGTACACCCCAACTCGAATGAGCACAGTCTAAGTCTAAAGGAACCATACAGAATCTAGCATTACTGGTATTAAATAAAACTGTCCAAAAGCTTGGATTCTTATCCGTATGTTTGATGTTCCTAAAGCGATTGTCACAAATGTTGTGAAAAAATCAAGTTTGCCTTTGAAAACGAATAGTGAAAAGAGAACGACTAAACTTAATTTTCACTTTATTCGGAATTATCTTCAACTTCGCCAATTTGAGACCTAATTAATATATACAACCTACATAATGGAATAGTCATTCATTATGGTGCCAATAAAAATTCTATAGAAGAGCGAGAGAGACCATTGAAAAAGAAAATATTAATAGTAGATGATGAACAAAGCATTGTGGACGCAGTTGCCTATTCCTTTCGTAGGGAAGGGTATGTGGTCGAAACTGCAAATGACGGGGAAGAAGCTCTTAGACTAGTAGAGTCTTTTCAACCAAATCTTATCATTCTGGATGTAATGATGCCGAAGTTATCAGGGTATGATGTGTGTCGCAAACTGGAGAATCGGAAGGGTATCGGAATTATACTTTTAACGGTTAAGGATGATATTGTCGATAAAGTACTGGGACTTGAACTAGGGGCAGACGATTATGTAACAAAGCCATTTGACTTACGTGAATTATTAGCTAGAAGTAAAGCGCTCATAAGGCGAATGGATGGCCGAGATACTAACATTGTTCAAGAGGAAATTATTGTTCGTAATATTCAATTGAACCTATTTCAGCGAACACTGTATGTAGACAATAATCTTGTTAAGTTAACTCCAAAGGAATTTGATTAATTGGTACTGTTATTCACTAATCTTGAACGAGTATACTCAAGAGAAGATCTTCTAAATATTGTTTGGGGGATGGATTATATAGGGGGGACGAGAACGGTCGATATTCATATACAGCGTCTTCGAAAAAAGATAAATGATTTAGAACAGATTGTACTTCAAACCGTTTATGGTGTGGGTTATAAAGCTTCCTCTGGAGTAAAAAAATGAGAGTAAGTCTTAAACTAAAAATCAGTTTAGCATTGGCCATTATCCTCTTGTTAACTGTGGGAGTACTTAGTAAGTTTGTGCTACATGGAATTGAAAGATATCAGGTTCAAACGGTGGAGAAACACCTTTTACAACAAAGTGAAATGGCCCAACGATATATAAGTCAAAATTATTTAACCGAGGATGAGAGAATTCCACCAGGGAATTTTATGCATCAAAGAGGGCAGCGTCTTGCGATGTATCTTTCTATGCTTAGTGGAATGGAGGTTGTTTTGTACGATTCAAAGGGTAGTCTAGTTGGTAATTCGATGCCACTCAGTAATGAAGCGAAAGGTGTTTCGGACACTCTTCATTATGCTATTCAAGGTAAAATAGCCTACCAGACTCTAGGAAATTCACTCACCTATTTTTCACCGCTCCAAATAGAAAATAAAATGATGTGTATCATTGAATTCCACTATTCTCTTAAAAACAACCATGATTTTTTAAATATTACGAAGCATTTATTTTTAACAGTGGGTATTATTGTGTTTATTGTTGGATTTGTTGTTGGCTATATTTATTTTTATAAAATTGCCTTAATCATCTCTAAACTTCAAATAGCATCAAACCATATCCATTCAGGTCATTTTTTGGATAAACCTCCAGTCGTAAGAAGGGATGAATTAGGGGAACTAAGTCAGGACATTTTCAATATGAGCAATTCTATTAAACAAAACTTGAACAATATGAACTTGGAGAAGCAGAAGCTAGAACTCGCTGTTCAAAAGCTCCAGGTATTGGAGCAACAGCAGAAACAATTTATTGGAAATATAAGTCATGAATTTAAAACACCTTTAACATCCATTAAAGCATACGTTGATTTGCTCAGTATGTACCCGGATGATCCAATGTTGATTGAGGATGCTGTTCAGAATATTAGTAAGCAGACGGATCGTCTTTATGAAATGGTTGAAAAAGTACTGCGTCTTTCCGCGTTGGAGAAATATGATTTTGAGCAGCAATCACAGCCAATCGAGATGAAAGATATTTTGACAGACATATGTAACAGTATGCGTGGGAAAGCTGCAAAGTATAATTTGAAGATTCATACTAAATTAGTTTCTGCCGTTATATGGGCAGATAGAGAGAACTTAATTCATATTTTCGTTAATTTAATCGATAATGCTATAAAGTATAATGAAATGAATGGTACTATTTGGATAGATTCTTTTGTGGATAATGATTTCCTCATCATCGATGTAAAAAATACTGGAAATATGGTTTCAAAAGATCTGCAGAAGAAAATATTCGACCCTTTCTTTACAGTAAATATGGAGCGCTCCCGCGAATTTAGTGGAACTGGCCTTGGACTAACTATTGTAAGAAAATTAACGGAAAAACAAAACGGGACCGTTATACTTCATAGATCCGATAGACAAGGAACGGTATTTCGATTACGTTTTCCTATATATCATGCCTTGTAATGGGAGTTGGCGATGTCCATTTATAAGTACAAAAGGAGATTTATCCGTGAATTTTTTAAAAATAATGATAGTGTTTATATTAACTTCAATCACGATGTTGATTATGACTGCATGTGATCAACAAAGTAGTAATACCAGGAAAATGATTGAGAAGGATGGAAAAACTATTACGATATTACAGCCTCCTAAACAGCAGGAAAATATTGCCGTGAGCCATATTGAAAATATAGATGATACACTAGCCACTCAATTCTTTTCAGAGACTAAAGTCATTCTTAATACACCTAACAACTTAGGAGAGAATAGTTCTGAAAGCAGCCTTTACATCTATGATATGAAGACGAAAACCAAAACACTATTGAAATCCGAATTCAAGTTGCAAAACTATTCATTATTGTCCCCCGACAAAAAACACCTTTTCTTATTCATGGATGACGGTGAACGTATGGTTCGTTATATAATGGATATCCAAACTAAAAAAACAATAAGCCTTGGCAATTCTGATATGGTTAATAATGTCCAATGGTTGGATCATTCACATGTCATATTTAGTACACTTAATGGAGATATCCTAAAAGCAGATGTAGATGGTAATGTAATGAAAATCACTTCAACGAAAGACGCCATCTTATCCATTGGGATTTCCAATAAAAAAATTTATTTTGAAGACATCAACTATCATTTATTTTCTGTTGACGGCAATAGCAAGCCATTTCTGATCAAGAATCATATCTCTAGTGTGATTCCATCACCTGATGGTTCTCAATTAGCATTGGTACAAAGAACGAATGATACAACTGAAGAGTTAATCCTTACTGATTTAAAGGGGCGTAACCCCATAAAACTTGCAAGCGGTATTGGAATCTTGGGTACTAACTGGGCTCCAAATGGAAGAAAAATTGCTTTTAATCTATTTTCCGAAGATAACAGTAAGAGGGGCCTATATGTGGTAGACACTTTAACAGGTGAAATGAATCCCATACTCTTGAATGTCCAATATCCTAAATACAATATTCGTATTCCTGTAAGCTGGAGCGAATCCAATAAGAAGATTATGATTACAACATTTGATCAAAACAAAATGATTACGAATATCATCTCACTTAAATAAAATTAGGAGGGCTACTTAGTAGCTCTTTTTTCAAATTCTCGATTCATCAACTCAAAAGTTTACAAGTTGGAAACAATTTTTTTGCATTCTTGCAATAACTAAGTGAAAAATAGAAACATTAAACAATTATTTTTTATCATGTGGTCTTTAGAAAAGACTTCATTACACTTTGCTTAGGAGGCAACTACATGATAAAAAAAATAGTTACAATGGTACTGTTCACGCTGATTCTAATTATTTCTGGCTGTTCCGGAAATGCACAAAACAAACAACAAAAACAACTTACAGATAATATAAGCAAAAAGGAACAACCATCTCATAGTAACGAGAGTCAACTAGAAACCCCTACAATAAAAGTGGATACTAATGCTACACAATCAGAACCGGGATTACTTACTGTCGCAGATCCTGAAAGTATCACCGTTCTTGTAGACAAAAAATATGCATTTCCGCAAGGTTATGAACCGAAAGATCTCGTTTACCCAAATGTTCCATTTATTTTTAATGAAAAAATAGAAAAAAGAATGATGAGAGCAGAAGCGGCGAAGTATCTTGAAAAAATGTTCCATGCGGCTAATGAACAAAATATACCTCTAGCAGGTGTTTCAGCCTATCGTTCTTATCAAGCTCAAACAACCCTATTCAATAATTATGTTAAAAAGGATGGAATTGAAAAAGCAAAAACATATAGCGCTGTTCCTGGAACAAGCGAACATCAATCAGGATTAACCATTGACGTTAGCGGATTGGATGGATCTTGTGCAGCAGAAGACTGTTTTGCAAATACAAAAGAGGCAACCTGGCTTAAGAATAACGCCCATAATTATGGATTTATCATTCGCTATCCAAAAAACAAAGAAAAAATTACTGGCTATCAATATGAACCTTGGCATATTCGTTATGTTGGAGTTAATTTAGCCACTGAGTTATTTAAGCAAGATTTAACACTAGAAGAATATTATCATGTTGCACCTGTGAACTCAGACGGAAAATAATAACGTCCATCTTAAAAAATATAAAATTCTTCTAAAAATATGTATTTTTTATAATGAGGGAGAAATGAATCAATAAAATTTGGGATGATGAATGATGAGCTCCTATTGTAAAATGTACCCTGTAGAGTAGACACGTAAAAAAGCCTACTCTACAGGGTATTTTTATATACAATGAATGAAACGGGGATACGAATACAAATTTATAAGTAAAAAATTCTTTACAGATAAAGAGATAAAAATTCTTTCTAATAATCAGTATGTAAAAATCAGTTGCTATGAAAGGAAATTTATTTAACCTAGGGTTGTTTATTTTTTACTGGGAATAAAGAAATACCTAAAAAGCTTTTCAGTGTTTATCCTACATGGCCTAACAACAGCATAGCTGTCATATTAAAAAGTTCCTATAATAGTTAATATGGGAAAAATATGGTTGAAATCAGTATATCTAAGCTGTATATTTTAAACAATATGAATCTTAAAAAACTAAACAAGGAAGTGATTATTATAAAGCTGGATGGAAAAAATGTAATTCTTTCAAGGGTTACTCCGGATGATTTGGATTTTATTTGTGAACTAGAATGCAATAAAGATATTTGGTTATTTGAAGAATATATTGAATCAGATATGAATGTCGTTAGAGAAAAGTACCTACAGAAGATGAATACTCCGTATAGTTATGATTTTATTGTCAAAAGCACCATAGAGGGAGAAGTTAAACCAATTGGACTAGCCCAAATATGGTGTTATGTAGAGCATAGAAAGAGTTGGGAGATTGGTTTTGCAATTCTTCCAATTTACCAAGGAAATGGTTTTGGGTATGAAGCAACGAAACTTTTAATAGAGTTTGCATTCGAAAGATTACAAGCTCATAAAGTAGTTGGAATGTGTAATTGTAACAATCTTAAATCTGTAAAATTAATGGAGAGATTGGGCATGAGAAGAGAGGGAACATTTCAAGAAGAATTGTTCTGGAATAACCAATGGCATGATCAACATTTTTATTCAATACTAGATAGAGAGTATCAATAATATTGTGAGCATTTCAAAGTAGGCATCAACTTTTACAAAGTATTCACATATTGGAAAACAAGCGCTACCTCTTGGCATTAGTAACCGTTTTCCATATGCAAAAATGGTAAACATCCTGTATAATCAAAATGTCAACTAAATAAAAAATCCGCATAACGCGGTAGAGGTTCTAGCTACCCTCTTAAAAAAACTAAGGGAAACAGGACTGCTTTCGTTAGTAGTCCTGTTTTTCTGTTCAAAGGAGAGTTTAAGATGAAGAAAAAAGAAAAAGCGGTTGTTGTCTTTAGCGGCGGCCAGGATAGTACCACTTGTTTATTTTGGGCGAAGGAAAGATTTGAAGAAGTTGTTGCAGTAACCTTCGATTATAATCAGAGGCACAAGTTGGAAATTGAATGTGCCAAAAATATTAGTAATCAGCTTGGTGTCAAACACCATATTTTAGATATGTCCTTATTAAATCAATTGGCTCCAAATGCTTTAACCAGAGACGATATCCAGGTAAAAGATGGGGAGAACGGAAGTCTGCCATCTACCTTTGTTCCTGGAAGAAATCTGTTGTTTATGTCCTTTGCAGGTGTATTAGCTAGTCAAGTGGGGGCTAAACATATTGTAACTGGAGTCTGTGAAACTGATTTTAGCGGATATCCCGATTGCCGAGATATTTTTGTGAAGTCTTTGAATGTTACTTTAAATCTTTCGATGGATCAGGATTTTGTAATTCATACCCCGCTAATGTGGTTGGATAAATGTGAAACTTGGAAACTAGCAGATGAACTTGATGCTTTTGATTTTGTACGTGAAAAAACTTTAACTTGCTATAACGGGATCATAGCGGATGGGTGTGGAGAGTGTCCTGCCTGTAAGCTAAGAAAAAATGGTCTAGAAGAATACTTGAAAATAAGAAAATAACCGTTTTAGGAGATGACCAGCATGTTACAGCAATTTTACCCACAACCAGCTCCACATCCATATCGTTTTGAATTAAATAAAGATATGAATTTCTCAACTGCTCATTTTATCCCTAACGAAAAGGCAGGGAGGTGTTCTTTTACTCATGGGCACACCTATTTTGTTAATTTAACGATTGCCGGGGATGAACTGGATGAAATGGGGATGTTAGTGAATTTTAGTGATTTAAAGAAATTAGTGCACGGGAGATATGATCATCAGCTGTTAAATGATTTTCCTGAATTTGAAAAGTTGACTCCTTCAACAGAGGTAGTTGCCCAAACCATTTATGAATTGGTTGCGAATTATTTAGATACTTTATCTAATAAACCTATTTGTCTACAAGTGTTAGTCCGGGAAACACCTACATCTTACGTAATATATAGACCCCAATTTAACGAAGGGAACGAAAAACATGAGTAGCAGTAAAATTCCTGTTATTGAAGTATTTGGTCCCACGATTCAAGGAGAAGGAATGGTAATAGGCAGAAAAACCATGTTTGTTCGGACGGCAGGCTGTGATTATCGATGTGTTTGGTGTGATTCTGCTTTTACATGGGATGGGTCTGAAAAAGATAATATTAGATTACTAACTCCATCGGAAATTTTTCACGAACTAAAGCAGCTTGGAAATCAAAATTTTAATCACGTGACAATCAGTGGAGGAAATCCCGCTTTAATCGGAAAACCGATGATGGAATTCATTGAACTATTACATGAGCACGATATAAAAGTAGGATTAGAAACACAAGGAAGCCGTTGGCAAGATTGGTTTCGGTCAGTGGATGATTTAACGATTAGCCCGAAACCTCCTAGCAGCGGGATGAATACGGACTTTGATGTATTAGATAGTATAATAGAAAATTTAGCAGGAAAAAGAATCAGTCTAAAAGTAGTTGTCTTTAATGATGAGGATTTTGATTATGCCAGAATGGTCCATAAACGATATGATACTATTGATTTTTATTTATCGGTAGGGAATAAAGATCCTTATGAATCAGGTGATATTTCATCACGATTGCTTATGTCTCTAGATTGGTTATGGAGTAAAGTGATGGAAGATCCTGAAATGAATGGTGTACGAGCTTTACCGCAACTACACACATTAGTTTGGGCAAATAAGCGGGGTGTTTAAACGATGAACCACGTATATACGGTTGAAAATAAAGAGATTGATGTAGAAATAAAAAAACAAAAAATTTCGCAGCATTTTGCTAGTATTATAGAGGAACTTGGATTAGATTTAAATGATCCCTCTATTAAAGACACGCCGGAAAGAGTAGCTAAAATGCTTGTAAATGAAACATGTAATGGATTATTTTCCAATCCGCCTATTATTACAACATTCCCATTAGATAAAAATACATCCAGAGAGCTTGTAGTAATAGAAAATATTCCTTTTAGCTCTTTATGCGAGCATCATTTTCAGCCTTTTGTTGGAACGGCAACCATTGCCTATCTTCCAAATGATAGAGTAATGGGACTATCCAAAGGGGCAAGAGTTTTGGATTATTTCGCTTCCCGACCACAAATTCAAGAACGACTTACAAATGAGGTGGCAGCATATTTGTATGAGCAATTAAATGCTAAAGGGGTATTTGTTATGATTAAAGCGGAACATTTCTGTATGAAAGTTCGCGGGGTAAAAAAACATCAGTCCGCTACAATTACAACTGCTAGTCTTGGAGACATTGATAAGAAAGATGTCCTTTCTTCTATTCAACTAGCTAAGATGAAGTAGCTTTCGCACAGACTTTTATGCTTCAACTTTAGTAGCATAACTCGTTCCCTATAACGTAGAAAAATTTGTTTAGGTTTAGGGATAGATAAATGAGAATAAACTTCAGACCTATTGAACACTCAAGTATTAGAGTTCAATAGGTCAGTTTTTTGCACATATGTGGTACGGAAACGATTCACGGATTGAGAGGCCACGGAGATTTAATTTATTGCTGCTTCCTGAAACGAATCTATGTTAATTTATATTAGATTTGACTTTAATATGGATGTGCGAACCCCATCAGTGTGGGGTTGATTACATATATAGGACAGATTGCCCCAAAATCGACAAGTGCACCTTTACGTCTACAAGTACCGATACGCAGTAAATGATCAAACTTTATGTCAAAAGTACACCTTGACTACTTTTAACATTTGTCGAATGGCTCCTAGATGATAGGCTGAATGAGCCAAAGAAGATAACAGTTCATTGGCCAGTGGTTCATTCCATTCTATAACGTCAATCGATTCCAACAGTGTTAAGTATTCATTTCGCAATCCTTCCTGAATTCGGTTCCATTGCTGTTCATCTACAGAATGAATTCCCCAACTCTTTCCCCAATCCATTTTCGGTTGTTTCCCATTTTTTAAGATTTCATTGGTACCCCACACGTGATAGCAGACATGATCCGTATTTGCAGCCAATGTTTTTAAATATCTGAAAAAACCTGTATGTTGATAGCACGCAAAATCGAGTAGGAGATGATTACATGTTTTGCACCCCATCATTCTCTCTTTTGCCTTTAATCCGAAATTCATGTTTGCCAGCAGTGGGCGGCATCCTTTGCGAACTGATTTAAAAGATACTTTTGCAAAACGACTTTCAAGTGAAATCAGTACATCATTCCTATAACCGTCTATAATTATTTTGATGGTTATATTATGGAGTGGTTGATTCTAACTGTCAATAGCTTTTATAATGGTTATAAGAAAAAATGGCCCAGACCGTCAAAATACTTACGGTAAGACAAGGAGAAGTCACATGTCTGATATAAATAAAGATGTACACAAGCATGGTTTGCTCGGCGGACGTTTATGTTTGGATTTTGCTAATACAGTAAGTTGGCACGATAGCAGTGAGAAATCACAGGAGTTACTCACGAGTTACGAGAAGCTGGTAAACTGGAGTTTGCATGCTAATATCCTTACCAAACAACAATCGCTTTCACTACTAAAAAAAGCAGAAAATCAACCTTATAAGGCAGAAGAGGTTCTCCAACAAGCTATCAAGCTGCGGGAAGCGATTTTCCGAATTTTTAGTTTAGTTTCAAACAATGAAACACCAGCCTCTAAAGATCTTTCCATTTTTAATGAAGCCTTAGCCAATGCTTACGGGATGATGCGAATAGTGCCAGGTGAAAATAAATTTTCATTGGAATTTTTGAATGGTGAAGAAAGATTAGACGGAATGCTTCCACCGATTGTTCAATCTGCTATAGACATTCTTACTTCTGAAAAAGAACTAAGCAGGGTGAAAAAGTGTGAAGGGTATCCGTGTGGTTGGCTTTTTTTCGATACAAGCCGCAATCGCAGCAGACGTTGGTGTTCGATGGCAGACTGCGGGAATCGAGCAAAAGCAAAGCGATTTTATCATAATAAAAAATAATAGCTCCTAATACGGAGTTATTTTTGCTTAAAATGGCACAATGCCAACATCTTTTCAAACATCCACAAACGGGCACTTTTCCTAGTAAAGAAAGTGTCCTTTTCTTTGTGTTTCAAGTATGTAACTCAACACGACCAAAGCCAGTGGTAGTCTTTCTTCAGATAACGTATCAATTGATATTGCTGGCTCTAAAGTTTGGAACAGATTCACCAACAAGTGCAATGGCATTTGTGTATGCCGATATTGAATGGATTCAGTTTTTTGATGAACAAGCTGTTGATAAAATTCTCCGCACGAATGCACTTAAATGGTGTTTCAAATAATTGACTGTGCTACATTTAAAATGGAAAAGTATAGCATATAAATGAATATACAGAATGTAAAATTGTTGATAGTTTGTATTATGATGGGAGGTTAATAGCAATCTGAAAAGGATATGGACTTTCAGAAAGTGGTTAAAAATATTTAGTCGAGCAGTGAATGTAAATAAAGCTGAAACAAAAATTACGAAACAGTCAAAAGGGTACTTGTAAGCAGCAACATAGAGCCAGCAGTTCGATGATCGAAATATATGATAAAAATCTCAAGGATGAAACGAAAGGAGTTGGTAATAAATATGAAAAGATTTAAGTGGTTAGCATTCGGGTTATGTATAGTAATTTTACTATCATTATATCTTTATCAGAATTACATATATTATAAGATTCCCTTCAATCCTATTAAGGAGTACGCATCCGAATCCTTAGTAGACTTTCATATTACAAAAAATCTCCCTAATGGTGAACCAGTCAATGGAAAATGCCATGAATCGAAAACGTTGGGCTTAGTTTTGGAATACTTTAGCAATCTAAAATTAATACCTTTAAAGGATAATGATAAACTAACATTATCTCCTAATAAAGGAAATGGAACCTATTTAACAGGGATGTTAGAGTTTAAACAGTCAACAAAGATATTTATCTCAGATATATATATAGATAACCCTACAGTCCTTTATATTGGTTCTACAACAGATGGGTTCAAGGGAAAAGGATATTATAAAATTGTAGATTCTAAGTTTGATTATGACTATATTTTTGATTTAATTGGTGATAATGAAACTGTTGAACAACAATGAAGGTGCTATTAGGTGGTCTAATTAGACCTTTTTGCTTAATATTGAATGGACCAACTTATCTTTTCCCAGTATCTTCACCTGCCAAGATAGAAAGGTCCCGCCATGTAGTATTCCATAGGGGTCAGTCAGGCTGTGTTTTATCGAAAATGAAGGGAGATGGAAGAAAAAATACGTAAAAAGGAATTGGAAATTTTACGCATGTGGCCCCTCAATCCTCAAATCGACTCTGCACCCCCATATGAATCCTACATCCTTTTCTTCAGCAAAATTCGCTATAATCATTCCATATTTTCCATTAATTGATATAATGAAAATATAGTATATATGAAAAGGTGGAGCGACCGTTGGTAAATTTAAGTAAAGTCGAATTAACAAAAAAAGGGCAGTCTATTAATCTTACAAAAAGCAATACGCAATCTATTGGTGAAATTCTCGTTAATCTAAATTGGAATCAGCAAACGAAAAATTCAGGGGGCTTCTTTTCTGCATTGTTCGGAAAAGGGAATGCAGGTGTCGATCTGGATTTAGGTTGTTTATATGAGTTAAAAAATGGTGAAAAGGGATGCGTGCAGGCACTTGGAAATTCATTCGGTTCTTTCCGTGGTGTTCCCTATATGGAGCTTGACGGGGATGATCGGACAGGGGCAGTTTCAGGTGGAGAAAACTTACGAATTAATGGGAATAAAATTCAAGATATTAAAAGAGTTCTAGTGTACTCGTTTATCTATGAAGGAGTAGCGAACTGGTCGCAGGCGGATGGAATCGTAACGATTAAGTATCCTTCTGGCCCTGACATTGAGGTAAAATTGGACGAACACCGTAATGGTAAAATCATGTGTGCGATTGCCATGATTGAAAATGTTAAAAATGAAACTTTTAAAGTACAACGTTTGGTAGAATACTTCAATGGCCATCAAGATATGGACCGAGCATATGGCTGGGGTATGAAGTGGGTTGCCGGCAGAAAATAAAGGGTAGAAAAGATGCTTTTCCAAGAATGGATTAAGCATCTTTTTGTTACTATCTCCTTTTTGCAAAGGCATATCAAACCCTCAATATATTGTTACACATTATTCCTTTTAGATAAAGGAAGACGAACTTAGTCCTATTTATATTACCTCTTTACCACGGGGCTCGTTTGTCATCTATCGAGAAGGGATAAATTTGAAAAAATGTCTTCCTTCATTATCATAGAGATGCGTTAGTGGTTAAATCGTTCCAGTCGGTATTTTAGAATGGCTTAACGACCATAAGCACCAATATGGCAATCATCAGCAGTTGTGCCGCCGTCTCGATTGGTACGAGCTTTTTCATCAATAGTCCGAACTCGGCGGGTATTTCATTACCTTGGTCTTGACTTTCAGATACAATCTTTATGATCTTTTTCATACGCGGCTCAATCAATCCGTCGATCATGACGACCATGAGCAACGATAAAAGGAAGGATAGATTTAGCCACATTTGAGATAATCCCATCTTGGTTACGATCATAAGCCAAACACCTGTTATGATAAGTACGGTTCCGCCAATTTTAGGTATTATGGCAAGCTTGGTTGTTATCCCTAAAGCAAAGTGAAGCTGACCAACGGTTCTAGCGGATCTTCGAATGATGGGCGTCACGAAAGCTGGACCAATTATGGCAATCGAAGCCAAAATATGCAAAACGAGCAGTAATAGTAAGCCAAACAAACCGATTATCTCCCTTCTCCTCGATAGGCAAGGCCGACCCTTTTTCTTTTAAACGTGCCTCCGAGCTCTATATGGTCCAGCATACATTTCGCGACATCATCATAAGCAACATCCAGCTCTTGTAATCGGCTGAACAAGTGATGGGTTATTTCTGCCTCGGAATATTCCTTGATCTTCTCCGGAATCGGAATAGGCAAGGTTTCCGTTGTTACATGCAGATGAACCGGAACTGGATGCTTTATCGAATCACTCATTGTTCCCGGACACATAATGGTCCAATCCAGTTGTGTCTGCTGAAGCCGTTCGAAATTCCGGTTGTGATTTTTATACTCAGGAGGGAAGCCGGGTAAATTGTTGCCTATAAGATCGGTATATGGAATACCAAGTAGTCCGGCTCCACCCATGATCCATACCCGCCCAGAGAAACTAGGTTGGAATTCACATTGGGTTATAATGTTATCGACGATACGAACAAACTCTTCACCCTGGCCCGCATGGCCGGCTGCAATAATAGCTACGTCTTGGTGCACGAGCGCCTCACCGACACTGACCGGGTCCATTATATCGTCCGCGATCACATTTACATATTGTGTGGAATGTTCACCTAGTTGATCAAACAGCTTCTTAGAATTTCGCACAAATGCGGTCATTTCATGCCCCATTTTTAACCCTTGCGCCAACACTCTTTTTCCTGTATTCCCCGTCGCTCCAAAAACAATAATTTTCATTGTTCTTTCCTCCCTTAAATGGATCCTAATATTTGGTTAGCTCAAGCTTAGCATCGTCTTTATATTCTGTTAAGAACCCACTTTAAAGTAAGGAACTTACTTAAAAGTAAGCATGACTGAAATGGGGAGACTTAAATGTTCACGCAGAGGACGGGAAATTTCTAAAGATTAATTAGCTTAATCCCGAAAATTATTTCACAACAGGGTGCCCACGGTAGGAAAACAAAAACTGCCCGGTAATCCCCGTGGCAGCTTTTGTCTTGAGTGTTTGAATTTGTGTACAAGTTCATTGAACCAGCTTTAAGACGCTGGTTCTTCATATTTCCGCTTATTATGATTTTCTCCCCAAGCACACATGACTTCTGCTACAGGGATCAATGTTTTGCCGTATTCACTGAGGGAATATTCAACTTTTGGAGGGATGGTAGGGTAGATTGTTCTATCGACTATTCCTTCTCGTTCCAAATCTCGGAGATGTTGTGAAAGCATTTTTTGTGAAACATCAGGTATAAGCTTTTCCAGATCGCTAAATCGCTTATTGGATTCAATCAAATGCCATAAAATCATGGGCTTCCATTTACCACCTAAAACATGAATGAGAGTCTCAACAGGACATTCACGCTGATGAATCATTGATAAATCATCCCTTTACTTTTTTCTAAAGTAAACACTTTTCAAAATTCTACAAAAGATATGCAATCAAGTCAATCAATTGAAACTAAAAAAGGATTGTAGAAGGCTTTGATAACGTGCTGTTAGTTCCATATACCAATATAATAAACGCTCAGAGCTTTTATGCCCTAAGCAACTTTAATGTCAATTATTGTATATCTTGTTTATTCGAAAGCTAATTTATTATTTATCCCGCAAATTAGCAATTTTGGGCTTCAAAACGGTACCCGTTATCATAATCAACCTTTATTTTAAACATATTAAATTTTTCCTTTACAGTTAGATAGGTTAAATTATAATATATTTTTAAAATGTGACAATAGAATATGGAATCAACATAGAATTTAGTAATTCCTTCAGGAGTTATTTTAGAGTAAACAGATTTCCGTCAGTTCAATGCCAATCTGTGAAGCTTTAA
This sequence comes from Margalitia sp. FSL K6-0131, assembly GCF_038008735.1. Classification (NCBI taxonomy): domain Bacteria; kingdom Bacillati; phylum Bacillota; class Bacilli; order Caryophanales; family Bacillaceae; genus Heyndrickxia; species Margalitia sp. FSL K6-0131. Next base: position 2,829,137 of record NZ_JBBOZS010000001.1, on the reverse strand, counting down.
GGCTGAGGGTATATCAAAAAAATTTATTTTCCGATGCTGGCGCATGGAGCAAATGGTAAAGGAGTTCTTATTATTGCTAAAAAAAATAGAAGATCATCTTGGTAGATTAATTGAATTCGAGTATCCGCCAAAGAGAATAATCTCGCTTTGTCCGGGAATCACGGACACTTTATTTTCTTTACAACTTGAAAACGAAATAATTGGCAGAACGAAATATTGCATCCATCCTAATGATAAGGTAAAAACTGTGGCTACTGTTGGAGGCACTAAAAAGATTAAGATGGATATCATTCATAAGTTAAAACCGGATTTAATATTTGCGGAAAAGGAAGAAAACACAAAAGAAATGGTTGAAGAATTAGAAGAATTCTTTCCAGTGTATGTAGCGGAAGTGCAGTCTATTAAGGATGCTTACCGCATGATTCATGATGTTGGAGTGGTGACAAATCGAGAAAAATTAGCGGAACAATTAGTAACCACTATTAAAGCCAAATTTCATAAACTCCCGCAGGCTCATGGAAAAAGAGCCGCTTATGTAATATGGAGAAAGCCATACATGGTTGTTGGGAAAGAAACATATATCCATTCATTACTGGAAAAAATGGGCTTTATTAATCCGTTTACTGAACTCAACGGGAGATACCCAGTTGTTAGTAGAGAAGATTTCCAAAATGCAAAGCTCGACTATTTACTATTGGCTACGGAACCATTTCCATTTCAAGAAAAACATAAATTAGAGTTTGCCGAATTTCTTCCTAACATAGAGCAAATCATTGTTGATGGAGAAATGTTCTGGTATGGTCCGAGAATGCTTGAGGCTACGGAGTATTTTAAAGATATATTAGGGGACTTATAGCTGCTGATACTAAAAGAAACCCCTTCATGCTATTACGGGTTTATTTTAGCGGTGCAAACATTATATAGCAAAACGTACTTGAATTCAGAGTGCGTTTTTTATTGATTTATCAACATTTTGCCGAATATTAAATGATAATCGTTTGCTAATGGTATGAAATAGAATTTTTTGTGGTTTAGTATGTGGGGTATTTTGTAATTACAGAGATTGTTGATTTGATTTAAATGGGTAACCACGGCTGGATTAGTGGGGCAGAGGAGACAGAACCCACAAATGCTCCCCACGACGCATCTAAATGAGTTTACTTGTTTTTTGAAACATAAGAAGATTTATCCTTAATCGAGTAATCAGTGATATTTAAAATAAGCGGATTTTTTCCGATTAAACCGCAGAAAAGAACTCGGTTCGAGGTATATAGGCGGAGATTTTCCGATTAAGCAAAGCAAAATTACCGATTTTCATGTTTTTTGCAGTCAATAGTCGGAATCCTTCCGTCTATTTAACCTATTTTCAATGCTATTTCCTCATTAAGAGAAATTTTTCCGCTTATTTATTTAGTGAAAAAAGAAAATTTCCTCATATGACTAGGTTGGCCGGTTTTTTAACAAGCCCAAATTGGGAAAATGAATTTAGTTTTGGATTAGGAACCTTATTGGATGGGTTTACAGTAAGGTTAAATGGTGAAAATTAATTATCATGAGCTTTGTCATCGGGGTTTTCGTGAAATTTTAAATAAAATAACGGCAGACTATGACTTAAAAATAAAGTCATAGTCTGCCGTAGTTTTATAAAAGTTTAATGACTACTTTGTTTAAGCAGCTTCCTTTAACTCCACATTCTCTTCTTTTTTCTTCTTTTTAACTGGAGACAGACTTCGTTCCAACCATCCCATAATAAAGTCAGCACCAACTGCCATTACTGCGGTAGGGATAGCACCGGCAAGAATTATTGGGGTTCCATTTGTTACGTTTGTTCCGCGGACAATGATGTCACCAAGACCGCCGGCTCCTACAAAGGTTCCGATAGTTGCAATCCCAATTGCGATAACCAACGCATTTCTTAGACCTGCCATAATAACGGAAAGGGCTAGGGGGAGTTCTACCATTCTTAACACTTGAAATTTTGTCATTCCCATTGCCTTACCTGACTCTAATAAGAAGTGATCGACATTCACGATCCCAGTGTACGTATTTTTTAGAATTGGTAATAGGGAATATAGGAATAGGGAGAGGACAACCGTGTTTGTTCCTAATCCCATCACTAGCATTAGCACGGACACCATCGCCAGGGCAGGAATGGTTTGAATGATATTTGCCAATGATAAAAGCCATGCACTTAATTTATGATAGCGCGCCATTACGATGCCGAGTGGAATTGCTACAATGGCTGCGAATAACACTCCGTATGCTGACATGAGAAAGTGGCGGTAAAATTGTTCCCAAACGTAACTTCCGTTTTGAATATAATAATTAACAATTCCGTTTAGTGTGGCCATACAAGCACCTCTCTCTCAGAAAATAAGATTGTTTAATTTTTTTACCAAATTTGCTTCGGACTAGCGCAAGCAACATCCGTTAGCGAATTTCTATGTCTTCGGATAAGGATAGGAGCTTCAGATCGTAATGTAATTCGTTATATTGTTCCTGTTATTCCATGTCCGCCTCGGTATTGGGCACGATTCTCCTGGTCTTGTTCCCATTATTCCATGTCCGCCTCCGTATTGGTCACGATACCTCGAGTATTGTTCCCATTATTCCATGTCCGCCTCCGTATTGGTCACGATACCTCGAGTATTGTTCCCATTATTCCATGTCCGCCTCCGTATTGGTCACGATACCTCGAGTATTGTTCCCGTTATTCCATGTCCGCCTTAGTATTGGGCACGATTCCACGGGTATTGTTCCCATTATTCCATGTCCGCCACCATACTGGGCACGATACCTCGAGTATGGTTCCCGTTATTCCATGTCCGCCTCGGTATTGGGCACGATTCCACGGGTATTGTTACCATTTTTCCTCATCAGCCACCATATTGGGCACGATTCCACGGGTATTGTTACCATTTTTCCATGTCCGCCACCATACTGGGCACGATACCTCGAGTATGGTTCCCGTTATTCCATGTCCGCCTCGGTATTGGGCACGATTCCACCAGTATTGTTACCATTTTTCCTCATCAGCCACCATATTGGGCACGATTCTCCTGGTATTGTTCCCGTTATTCCATGTCCGCCTCGGTATTGGGCATGATACCTCGAATATTGTTCCCGTTATTCCATGTCCGCCTCGGTATTGGGCATGATACCTCGAGTATTGTTCCCGTTATTCCATGTCCGCCTCGGTATTGGGCACGATACCTCGAGTGTTGTTCCCGTTATTCCATGTCCGCCTCGGTATTGGGCATGATACCTCGAGTATGGTTCCCGTTATTCCATGTCCGCCTCGGTATTGGGCACGATACCTCGAGTATTGTTCCCGTTATTCCATGTCCGCCTCGGTATTGGGCACGATTCCACGGGTATTGTTACCATTTTTCCATGTCAGCCTCCGTACTGGGAACGATTCCGTCCGTATTATTCCTTTTTATCCTCAGCCACTGTCCTTCCTATATCTCGCCTAAACATACTATATCCGGTACGCTAGCGCGGTTTCACTTTACCCACTTTTCTTATTCAAAGTAATGATTTTTCTCTAAGAATTCCTTCGCAACAGTAGAAGGTTCCTTCATTTTTCCATCGCTTTCATAGTTTAATTGTTGCATTTTTTCCGTACTAATTTTTCTAACCAATTTCTGTAAAACCTTTTTAAGCTCAGGATGTTGTTTTAATACATCATTTCTTGCGACTGGTGAAGCATCATAAGGAGGGAAGAAATGCTTATCATCTTCCAGAACCTCTAATTTGTACGCGTTGATTCTTCCATCTGTTGTATAGGCTAATACGACATCCATTTTCCCGCTTTGGACGGCTTTATAGACGAGACCGATTTGCATTGGAAAAGTGTGGCCGAATTCAAATCCGTATTCTTTTACAAATCCTTCATAACCGTCGCCTTTCCGTTTCAGCCAAGAGTTGTCGACACCAAGTCTCAAATCATTAACCAATGGTTTCAAATCAGATACTTTTTGAAGATGGTGTTTTTCAGCAAAATCTTTAGAAACGGTAAATGCATAGGAGTTAGCAAATCCATAGGAATCAAACCATGTTTGATTAAAGCGTTTTTGAAATTCCTTTTGAACAATTTTTAATGCTTCTTTAGGATCTTTCACCGGTTCCATTCCTAAAGCTCCCGGTAAGTCTGTTCCAGTATAGCGAACAGAGGAAATGTCCACATCTCCATTTTCCATTGCTTGGTGGAGAACAATGGAAGAGCCTAAATTATTGACGATATCAACTTTTAAATTGGTATAATGTTCAATCATATATTTTTCCATATATCCTAATATTTGTGATTCTGTCGTTACCATTGATCCGATTTTGATTGTTTTATTAGAAGATGCACTTAAGCCTGGCAAGGAGCATCCGCTAATAAGCAATGAAAATGACAGAACAAGGATCATCATCCATTTGCTTTTTTTCATAACTAGCTCCTTCCTAGACAGCTTCATTTACTTGGCGAATCCCTTTAGGAGTAGCCCATTTTTCCAGTTTTCCTAATAGAAAATCGACTACTAATGCTAAAATCGTAACAGGGACTGCACCAGCGATAATATATTGTGTTTGATATAAGTTAAGTCCGCTGAAAATATAATCTCCCAGTCCTCCTGCTCCGATAAAAGAGGCAAGGGTGGCCCAACCAATTAAGTAAACCGTAGAGAGACGGATTCCTGCCATGATAACTGGTATGGCGAGTGGAATCTCTACATAACGGACCCGTTCCCATCCAGTCATACCCATCCCGCGTCCTGCTTCGAGCAGATTCTGTTCTATTCCTTTTACACCAGTGTAGGTGTTTCTTAGGATGGGTAGGACTGAATAGAAAAATAGAGCAATGACGGCAGGCTTCACTCCAACCCCAAGCAGGGGAATGAAAAAGGGTAATATAGCAAGACTCGGAAAGGTTTGGATAACGCCTGCGATGCCCATGACAATTCCGGCTACTCTCGGCACTCGCGTTAACGCAATCCCAAGGGGAACGGCAACGATAATGCCGAGTATGACTGCAATAATAGATATATAGAAATGCTGCCATGTCTTAAATAATAATTCGGTCCAATTGCTATTTAAAAACTGTAGTAAACTATCCATCTGGATTCCTCCTATCCTACATGTTTTTCTTGAAGTTCCTCTTCTGAATCACCCCAAATGGAATCATAAACAATATCAACTAGACTTGCTCTAGTGACAATTCCTACTAAACGCTGTAACTCATCCACAACAGGGACATATTTCATTCCTCTTTTCAATATTTGACGAATAGATTCTCGTACGAGAGAGTCTTTTTGAACCGCAAACACTTCTGTCGCAAGAATATCTCCAACACTTACAGATTTTCTTCGATTTTGATCAATCATTTCTACGTCGATATATCCTTTTAAAATTTGGTACTGATCCACCACTAAAAGGGAATCTACTCGTTGTTCCTTCATGATTTGAATAGCTTCTGATAAGGTTTTATCTTCTGTAATGGTGATTGGTTTAGGATTCATCACTTGTTCAACCGTTTGAATATTAGGTCTTGCCTGAAGCAATCGTTCTTTTCCAATGAATTCTTCGACAAAAGAATCCGCAGGTTCTCGTAAAATTTCATCTGGTGTGCCGATTTGTACCAATTGTCCGTCCCGCATAATGACAATGCGGTCAGCAAGCTTCAATGCTTCATCCATATCGTGGGTAACAAACACAATCGTTTTTCCTAATGTTTTTTGCAGTTTCTTGAATTCGTCTTGTAAGGAATCACGTGTAATGGGATCCAAAGCACCAAACGGTTCATCCATTAGGATCAATGGCTGGTCGGCAGCTAAGGCACGCAATACCCCAATCCGCTGTTGCTGACCGCCGCTTAATTCATGTGGGTAACGATCTAAATAATCTTCTGTCATGTTGACGAGTTTCAGTAGCTCTTTGGCCCGGTCCCGGCGTTTTTCTTCCGGCCATTTTAATAGTTTTGGAATGAGTGAAATGTTTTGTTGAATCGTCATGTGGGGGAATAAACCGATTTGTTGAATAACGTAGCCGATTTCCCGTCTTAATTGGACAGGATCTTTTTCTAAAATATTTTTTCCATTAATATAAATACTGCCGCTTGTAGGTTCAATCAGTCGGTTAATCATTTTCATGGTCGTGGTTTTCCCGCAGCCGCTTGGACCAATAAATACAATAAATTCACCGGGCAGAAACTCCATGTTCAAATCCTTTACCGCGGTTTTTCCTCCTTTATACACCTTTGTTACATGATCAAATTTCAGCAAATTGAAGCACCTCCGTAAATCCTATATTTATGGCTATTACTATTTTAGTATATTGTAAAGTTTGTGAAATAAAAAGTTTATAAAATGCACATATTTCATGATTATCATACGAATATAGATTGTATAATGTTCTAATATTGTAATTACCCAACTTTTCTAAAAAATACTCCTGAATACTGCCGTATATCAGATTTTATTTTTATATGGATGTATGTTACAGTGACGTAGTATAATTGGTAGTCGAAAGGAGATTGCTACCGGTGGATGAAAAGCCCTTAGAAATCATTAATCAAGTGAAAGACCAATATATAGAAAAAATTGCTGATAATATGCGTGCATATGGAGTCTCTTCAACAGTAGGGAGAGTGCTTGGGATTATATATATGAACCGCAAACCGATGACACTGGACGAGCTTTCAGCGGAAACTGGCATGAGCAAGACACGAATGAGCCAGGTTGTACGCGAAATGGTCGAAATTAATATTGCGGAAAAAGTCTTCGAAAAAGGGGTTCGCAAAGATATCTACGATGTCGAAGATGATTATTACGAAACCTTTATTACTATTTTTACGTCCAATTGGAGAAAAACCATTAATCGAAATAAAATGTTTGAAAAGAAAGTATTCCGAGAATTAACGGATCTAAAGGAAAATGAGGAACTATCACCTGAACTTGAGGAAAAAGTAAATGAATTGCTAGTCGAAATGAAAAAGTGGGCCGATTATTATAATTGGTTGACTCGCCTAGTTGAGTTTTTTGAAAGCAATGAAATATTTAAACATGTTCCAAAAACATGAGTAATCACTGAATCAAATAAGGAACCCTTCCTGATTAATCATTTGGAAGGGTTATTTTGTTCCATGGGATATCAATACTAGTTGATCTTTAAGATAATCTTGCCAATATTCCGGTTGTCTTCCATATATTGATGCGCTTTTTGCACCATGTCCAGAGGGAATGCCTCATCGATTACAGGCATTATTTCTTTTCGTTCGATATATGGCGCTACCGTTTCCATAAATTCTTTTGTTAAAAGTGCTTTATACTCATCGCTTCTAGGGGTTAGTAAGGTTCCAGTAATTTGAACGCATTTTGACATAAGGCTGAATAAGTTCATCTTTTCTACTTCACTGCCACCTAAGATTCCGATAAGTACCCAACGACCTTCTTTTTTGATGCTCGCTAAATTTTTTTCCCAATAATCGGCACCAATAAAGTCTAAAATTAAATCTGCACCATGACCGTTTGTCGCTTTTAGAACCTCTTCTTCAAATGACTGTTCCTTGTAATTTATCAGTACATCAGCGCCAAGCTCTCTGCAAAAGTCAAGCTTTCTTTTTGAGCCAGCAGTAACAATAACTTTGGCATTACTAAGTTTTTTTGCTAATTGAATCGCAGCGGTACCGACGCCGCTTGCACCTGCATGAATTAACACAGTTTCTTGTTCCTGCAATTTTCCAATCCAATACAGTGTTTGATAGGCAGTTAGGAACACCTCAGGAATATCTGTTGCTTCTTCAAACGATAGTGAGTCAGGAATTTTCATCGCACGATCAGCGGGCATGACGGCATATTCAGCATATCCGCCGCCATTAACAAGGCCCATTACTCTGTCACCGATTGAGAAAGTTTCATTTCCATTCGTTTCTACAACAGTGCCAGCAATTTCAACCCCTAAGATTGGATTGAGAGCATAACCAGCTTTTCCCTCACGAGTGACAATATCTGTTCGGTTGATTGCAGCAGTCTGTACTTTTATCAGTAATTCTCCTTTTTTCGGTTTTGGAGTGGGCATTTCAACTATTTCAAGTTGTTCTGGACCTCCTGGATTTTTTACGATAACAGCCTTCATTTTGAACACTTCCTACTATGAATTATTGTTAAATCACCATTTAATAGGATAACCATGACCAATTATTTTAGTGTTTGGTGAAATATTATTTTGGTTTTAAGGTCTGCCATTTATCCTAAAGGAACATTTCCCGAGAATCAAATAATATGCAATTGCTTTTTAAAAAGGCTCTTTTCATATACTTTGTTATTTTTGTAAATGAAATTCTGAGTAACAACCTCATTTAGATTAAAAATAACAAAAGATGCCCCGAAACTTAGGATTTATAACCAATGACGACAAGTAACAATTAGTACGAAAACAGCCTTTAAAAAAGGAAATTACATAAAAATGTCTAAATATAAATTATTAGAAACATGGTGATGTGATTCGGGATGTAAAAGTGAGAATTGGTAAATTTGCAGAAATAAATAATGTAAGTATTGATACGATTAGGCATTATATGGATCTTGGTCTGATCGTTCCGGAAAAAAGAGGGGGGCAATATTTTTTTGAGGAGCGCCGTCAAAATGATTTAGAGTTCATTTTCGAATTGAAGGGGAGGGGATTCAGTTTAAACGAGACTAAAATGATTTTTCTTTATCAAACTTTTGCTAAATTTACGGATTATGAAAAAGATACATACTATCAATCTCTATTTATCGAGAAATATGAGAAAATCGAACAGGAAATAAAGTCTTTAATCGAAATAAAGGAGAAGCTGAGGACAAAATTGGATTATTTAACAGCTAAATGGCTGATTCCGCAACATTGTTCGTCGTTTGTTATAAATCCTACGTAGGATTGGTTTCGGGGCAACTTTTCTTACCAAATTTATTCACTTTTTAAACAAATAACATATAAAAGCAACAAAGTTTAAGAAAAGAGCTTTGGTAAAAGGTAGGGTTTGCACTATCTTTTTTATTTTTGCCTAAATTATTCTTTGAAATTACCTATTGATGTCGGGTTCACACGACTTCTTATACTTATAAAAAAGTATAGTGAGGTGCAGAAAATGGATGCAATAAGTTTGAAAATGAACGATGAAAGATATCCAATAGCGAAAAAGAATTTATTACTCTTTTCTACAGGGAAAACTATTTCGATATTTGGTAATGTCATTTTTAATTTTGCTCTAGGGTTATATGTTTTAAAGCTAACAGGATCAGCATTAAGCTGTTCCATGACCCTAATAATTTCACAAAGGTTGGAAATCAACTTTGAGACTGGAAAAATGAGTGTTTAAATTGTTGTAAATTATGGTGTAAGAAGACACTAAAATTCTTCTATCTACTATTTCGATTTTTGTCGGTTTCAAGCCGTTTTTAACAAATTTCATATAAAGAATGGCATGTTAGCTCGCCATTCTTTATATGAATGATTAACCTTAACTATTCCTATTGGCCGATTTCCCTAACGCATCGATAACGTGAGCAGTACAAATCACACCATTTAAGAAGTTTTTGATTTTAATATTTTCGTTAGGGGAGTGGTTTCCCTGATCAAAGTTCGCATACGGAACAATAACAGAGGGAAGTTCCAGTAGTTTTGTCCATACATAATTCGGCAATGACCCACCCATGCCTGGTTGAATGAGAGGTTCAGTTTCATAGGCCTGTTGAACCGCATGGACGACTGTTTGAACTACTTTCAATTCCGCATTGGTTCGCGAAGGCTGCATCGATCCTAAATAGGTAACCTTCACATCCGGAGCATGCTCCGACACATGAGATTTAATTTTATTAAAAATATCCATTGGATCTTGATCTACAACAAGACGAATATCTAATTTTACGCGGGCTGTTGAGGGAATAATCGTTTTTACTCCTTCCCCTGTGTATCCACTTTCGATTCCGCAAATATTAAAAGTAGGTTCCATGATTAACTTTTGATAATAGGTTTCACCGTTCATATGTAATTGCGGATACCCAATTTTTTCTCCTACGCTTTTGGCATCAAAAGGAATTTTCTTTAATAATTCTGTTTCATAGTCGGATAAGGGAAGAATGTTATCGTAGAATCCTTCAATCAATACGTTTCCTTCTTTATCTCTCATCGTCTGCAGAAGGTCTATCAATTTCCAGACAGGGTTCGGAACAATATTTCCTTTATTACCCGAATGGTTATCGCGATCAGCACCTTTTGCTTCCAACTCGATTGCCAGCATTCCTCGAACGCCCAATAAAACGATAGGTGATCCGCTTTCATGTAAGGAACCATCGGAAGTGTATACTAAATCTGCTTTCAATAATTCTTTATGTTTTTCTACAAAAGAAGCTAAATGAATGCTGCCGATTTCTTCTTCTCCTTCAAACACAAATTTTAGATTAATAGGTAATTCTCCAATTGTTTCTAAATATGTTTTCACACCAAGAAGTTGTGCGAGTAGCTGTCCTTTATTGTCACCAGCACCTCGTGCATAGATTCTTCCATCCCGAATCTCTGGTTCAAATGGATTAGATACCCATTTTTCGAGTGGTTCTGGGGGCTGCACATCATAATGACCATAGATTAAGAGGGTAAAGGTATTTTCCGGATTGATGAGTTCCCCATATACAACTGGATGACCATCTGTATCAATGAGCTTCGTTGTGATCCCGATTTCATTCATCATTTCCATAACAAGCTTCGCACATTCTTCTACGCCGTCATTTTGTGCACTAATGCTTTTTTGACGTAAAAGGCTATATAGTTGATCTAAAAATGCAAGCTGATTAGAAGCTACAAAATCTTTTACTTTTTCCATGCTCATGTTAAGAACTCCCTTTCAAATGTTGTGATCAGTATTTTTATTATATACAAAATATTCAGTAGATGTATAATAATGGACATGATGATTGGGAAAATAGGGGGATACTCGATTAGGGAATATTTATATTTTCTGATTTATATAAAAAATCCGCCAGTATTATGATATATAAATAGTATAACCTACTAAATGGAGGGGAAAAGGAGAGGGGAGTTAGTGGCAACTTCAGAACTGTGTAGAACGCTAATTGTAGATGATGAATTATTAATACGGCAAGGGATTAAGCATTATATCGATTGGGAAAAAGAAGGATTTCAAATTGTCGGGGAAGCTTCGAATGGGCAAGAAGCGTTGGAACTAATTGAAAAAGTGGCCCCGCACATCGTGATGACGGATATTATGATGCCTATTATGGATGGTGAGGAATTAACGAGAATAGTAAAAGAAAAATACCCTCAAATGGAAATCATCATTCTTAGCAGCTTTAGCGAATATGATTATGTTCGGTCTACCTTTCAAAATGGAGTGGTGGATTATATTTTGAAGCCAAAGCTTGATGCAGAAGGGCTCTTAACAGTGTTGAGAACTGCTGCGAAACGAATACCGCAGTTTCAAGATACAGTAAAACAAATAAACGAAAACCTTTCAATAGAACAAAAGCTAGGAAGGTTGGTTTCCGGATATGACGTTTGTTTGGAAGTAGAGGAAATGGTTAAAGAGTTTCCATATAGTCACTTTTATTTATTAGGTGCTGCTTTAAAGAATTCTCGATCCAATAATATTCATTTAGTAAAAAAGGAATTAGAAACTGAATTCAATAAAAGCTTTAGCTCTGGTACATATTATCAAATAAGTACGGATCAGTCTTGCATTCTCTTTGTTCTTAATATAAAGCCATGCAATGATCATAGAGTGATAGAATTTGCCCAATCTTTAGCTAGATTAATAGGGGAAGCAAAATTTGCTGTTAGTAATGTATTTGAGGATATTTATCAAATAGAAGAAATATACAAAGAACTATTAAAACTATTTCAATATCATTTTTATATAGTTGGGAAGTCCGTGTTAACGGAAAAAACCCTCCCTGAACTTCCAAGTCAACGTGATCCATTTAATCTGGAATGGTTTACCAATGAATTCAAACACAGGAAATTTGAATCAGCATTTTCCTATTTAACATCTTATGCTTCTGCATTATCCAAGTGTTATACAATGGATATTTTTGAATATAAGTCATTTTTGGGAAACAGTATCTTTAATATTATTATCCTGCTCGGCAATATGGATTTAGATGTGAAGGAACTGGATAAGGAGAAGTATACTTATTTTAAATGGATCGAGGAAGCGTCTTCCGCTGAAGACACATTACAGATTTTGAACCGCTTTATCAAATTGGCTAATCATTGTATAACAGCAGCGCATAATCAACCAGATAATTTTAATATAAAAAAGATGTTGGAATATATAAAGAATCATTACAATGAGCCGCTTTCCTTAACAGAAGTGGCAAAACAATTTCATTTTAGCCCATCCTATCTTTCCAGTTATTTTTCCTTACATAATAAAGAAGGGTTTAATGAATATTTGAATCGAATTCGCATAGAAGAAGCATCTAAACTGCTCATTCAGAATGCGGCCAGCATATCGCAAATTAGTGCAATGGTAGGGTACTCCGATCATAGTTATTTTTGTAAGGTCTTTAAAAAAGTGCAAGGCATGTCTCCCAGTCAATACAAACGAAAAAAGATGATCGATAAGAGATGGAAGAGATGAGAGTTATTCCTAACCGATTTAAACACAGCGGGTTATTTATCAATATGTTTCTTATTACCGTCATTATCATAATTATTGTATCCGTCACGATTGCTTGGACCACTGTAAGAATGGCAGAGAAATTTTTCTTTGGGAAATTCAGCATCATGAATGCAACGGTGATGAGCCAGGTCATCGATAGCTTTGAAACATTTAATTATTCGATTGTCCAAGCATCTAACAGCATTCTCGCGAGCGGCACGATTAAGTCTGTGCTGAGCGAAAAACAAACAAATAAGCAAAAAATGTCTTCCTTTTATAACATGGGGCAGCAAATGAAGCGGATACAATCTAACTTCGTACCTTATGACATGGATATTGTGGTTATGGGGATCAATGGGGTTAGTTTTTCGACGTATCAAAACTATTGGCCAATATCTGATCATGTACTTGAGAACAGTTCACTTCGGAAAAATACATTAGACCAACCAAAAAAGCTGATGTATCAATTCAATCGTCTCGAAAGTTCTTCCTCAACAACGAAAAATAAACAGTACATTGTTGCAACAAGAGCGTTAATGGATCGGATTACAGATAAAATTTATGGTTCTATGTATTTTGCCATATCAGAAAAAGAGATTAGGAAGTTTTATTCCAGTTATACAAGCCCAGGGAATAATGTCTATCTAGTAGATAAGTCTGGGTACATCGCTTCAAGTAATGAGACGAAATTAATTGGAAATAAGTCAAATGATTTGTTGACCTATGCAGCAAAATTAAAAAACACTCCCCGTGAGTATATTGTCGGAAAGTTTATGGGGAAGGACCAAATTATCTTAATGAATTATCTTCCTTCCTTTGATATGTACCTATTTAATATTATTGATAAACAAACAGCGTTTGGCGATTTAATCGATACTAGGGAAATCACACTGATTACAATAGGGATTGTCCTGCTGGCTTTACTCATTGTATTTTTTGCATCAAGAAAGTTAACCAATTCCCTATCCAATTTAGTGAAGCAAATCAGCAACGTCTCCAAAAACAATTTCGATCAATATGTAGCGGTTACCGGTACATATGAAACGATGCAAATAGGAAATGCTTTCAATTCTATGCTGGATGAATTGCATGAATATGTGGACCAATTAATCCTTTCGCAAAAACAACAGCGACATGCAGAGCTTGCCGCTTTGCAACAACAAATAAACCCGCATTTTCTGTACAATACTTTAGCTTCGATTAAATTTTTGGTGAGGCAGGGCGGAAAAGAAGATTCGGAAGCCATTATTAATGCTTTAATTTCCTTATTACAAAATACGATTGGAAATGTAAACGAAACCATCACGATTGAACAGGAATTAGAGAATCTAAGAAACTATGTGTTAATAAATCAAATGCGCTACGGGAATCGAATAAAAGTTCATTATTTCGTAGGACCTGATTGTATGAATCTACCAATACCAAAACTAATTTTACAGCCATTTATCGAAAATTCCTTTTTTCATGGATTTAATCGAAAGCAGGAAGGGACCATTAATGTTTTGATTTGGCGTGAAGGCGACAATCTTAAATGTGAAGTGACGGATAATGGAGATGGCATGAATCAGATAGATACTAAGCTCCCAAAAACAAAGCGAAAACAGCAGCTGTTCTCCGGAATAGGGGTTCGGAATGTTCATGAACGGATACAGCTAATCTACGGGGAAGCATATGGTGTTACGATTACGAGTGAGCCTGATGTGGGTACGAAGGTCCTTATTATTATGCCGGCACAACCATCATAAAAAAATACCAAAATCTAAAAATAGTTCAAACTTTAAATGTAAACGGATTCAAACGGATAAAATATTACCATTTTTCAAGAAAATCCTCCTAACCATTTTTTATATTCAGATGTTACCATAATTCTTACAAGAAGATAACGCTTTCATCAATCATAATGGGGGAATGGAAATGAAAAAAGTACTTGCACTCTTTTTGGTATGTATGCTGATGTTGACTGCATGTTCTTCCGGATCCAGCCAAAAATCATCTGGCGAAGGAAAAAACACTAAGGAAATTACTGTTTGGGCATGGGATCCTAACTTTAATATTAAAGCGATGAATATCGCAAAAGAAGTATATAGTAAAGTGGATCCGAAACTAAAGATAAAAGTAGTAGAGATGGCACAAGATGATATCGTTCAAAAACTGAATACCACCCTTAGCTCTGGAACAACAAAAGGACTTCCTAATATTGTCTTGATTGAAGACTATCGTTCGCAAGGTTTCTTAAAATCCTATCCAGACATGTTTCAGGATTTAACAGGTTCTTATAAGACAGATGATTTTGCTTCCTATAAGATAGCTGCCAATACTTTAGATGGAAAAAATTACGGTGTGCCCTTTGATACTGGCGTAACAGGTTTATATGTACGGACTGACTATTTACAAAAAGCGGGATACTCTGTAAATGACTTGCAAAATATGGATTGGGACAAATACATTGAAATCGGAAAGAAAATCAAAGAAGCTACAGGAAAACAAATGCTGACACAGGATCCAAAAGATCTTGGCCTTATTCGAATGATGATTCAGTCAAGTGGCTCATGGTATGTGAAGAGTGACGGACAAACACCTGATATCGTTGATAATGCCGCCTTAAAGGAAGCATTTCAAACGTATAAGAAAATCATTAATGCGGATATTGTGAAACCAACCTCGGATTGGAGCCAGTTTGTTGCTGGTTTTAATAGTGGATCTGTTGCCAGTGTTCCAACAGGTAATTGGATTACTCCTTCTATAAAAGCCGAAAGCTCTCAATCTGGTAAATGGGCAGTCGTACCTTTTCCGAAACTTTCTGGAACCGCTAATTCTGTTAATGCCTCAAACTTAGGCGGAAGCTCATGGTATGTACTAAATGTACCCGGGAAAGAAAAAGCAGCCGATTTCTTAGCGAAGACCTTTGGATCCAATGTCGACTTCTACCAAACATTAGTGAAGGAAATAGGTGCAATCGGAACGTATAAGCCTGCAGCTGATAGTGAAGCTTATAAAGCAAGTGATGACTTCTTTGGTGGACAAAATATCATTTCCGATTTCGCAAGCTGGACGGAGAAAATTCCTCAAGTAAACTACGGGTTGCACACTTACGAAATTGAGGATATTCTTGCTGCCGCAATGCAGGATTATTTAAAAGGAAAAGCCCTGGATAAAGTGCTTCAGGATGCACAAAAACAAGCAGAGGAGCAAATTAAATAGGGATTCTTTTAACATCCAAGCAAGGCAATTTTCATTTTAGAGAATTCGCCTTGGAATCTGTAAGCTTCCTCCGAAAATAGTGATGAAGGGAGCTAAGGTTTCCAAGGCTTTTTGTATAGGAGTGGAAAATATGATACCGGCTAAAGCTAATCAGAATATATATTTAGCAAAAAATTCGAGCAGAAAACTTCGGACGAAAAAAGCGATCATTGGATGGTCTTTCATTACAGTATCAACCATATTAATCTGTCTCTTTTATTTCTATCCAATGATTCAAGCACTTATCATGTCTTTTCATACAGGAAATGGAATGAACCAAACTTTTGTGGGGATCGATAATTATGTTCGTTTATTTAAAGATCCTGTGTTTCTTACGACCGTGAAGAATACGGTGATCTATTTAATTATTCAAGTTCCGCTAATGATCATTCTAGCTTTGTTTCTATCGGTTTTACTTAATAATAAGAAATTAAAGCTAAAAGGGGTATATCGTACAGCAATATTTTTACCTTGTGTGACTTCCCTTGTTGCCTATTCGGTGATTTTTAAATATTTGTTTGGTCAGGATGGCATTATTAATTTATTTCTCTTAAAACTATCAATCATTTCCGAACCAATACCGTGGTTAACCGATCCATTTTTGGCGAAGATTGCAATCATTATTGCGATTACCTGGAGATGGACGGGGTATAATATGATTTTCTTTTTATCGGCCCTTCAAAATGTGGATGAATCCGTTTATGAAGCGGCAAGAATCGATGGAGCTTCATCCGTGCAACAGTTTTTTAAGATTACCATTCCAATGCTTAAGCCGATTATTTTATTTACTTCTATTACATCCACTATCGGTACACTTCAATTATTCGATGAAGTGATGAATATTACAAAGGGCGGACCGGGAAATGCTACGATGACGATTTCACAATACATTTATAATCTATCTTTTAAATATACGCCTGATTTTGGATATGCGGCAACAGTCTCTTATTCTATTGTGATATTAATTATATTCTTTTCCCTTATCCAATTTAAAGTGGCAGGTGATAAAAATGAATAAAGGGAAATATATTTTCAACTATATTATTTTAACAATCGCTTCCATTATCTCTATCTTTCCGTTTATATGGATGATTGTTAGCGCTACAAATAAGTCCGTAGATGTAACAAAAGGAAGATTCCTTCCTGGTAGTCAGTTGCTGCAAAATTTCCACCACTTACTAGAAAGGGCAGAGCTAGGGACCGCCTTAATGAATTCAGCCAAAATTTCGATTATCACTACAGTACTTGCCTTACTGATTGCCTCTTTAGCGGGATATGGATTTGAAATTTTTAAAAGTAAAATGAAGGATTTGGTGTTTAACATTTTGCTGCTTTCCATGATGATCCCATTTGCGGCTTTGATGGTTCCTCTATTCAAAATGTTTGGATCCATTTCACAAACAGCACCAATGATTGGAATCGATACGCATACAGCAGTCATTTTGCCAACGATTACGACTGCTTTCCTGATTTTCTTTTTTCGGCAAAGTACGAAGATGTTTCCTAAGGATATTCTGGAAGCGGGCAGAATGGATGGATTAACGGAATTTGGAGTATTTTTTCGAATTTATATTCCAACGATGAAAACGAGTTATGCGGCAGCAGCCATCATTACTTTTATGTCTTCTTGGAACAGTTATTTATGGCCACTGGTTATTCTGCAATCTCCTGAGAATCAAACGATTCCGTTATTAATTTCCAACCTGGGGTCCAGTTATTCTCCTGACTATGGAATGATTATGACTGCAATCGTTATTGCAACCCTACCAGCAGCCTTAATCTTCTTTATCATGCAGAAGCATTTCGTGGCAGGAATGATGGGATCGGTTAAATAAAATTTTATACAAAGAGGTGTAATGATTATGATGACAAAACCAGATATAAACTGGCTTTCAGATGTTAATGTATTTGCTGTTAATCGTCTTAAAGCACATTCAGACCATTCTTACTATGAGTCGCTGGAGGAAGCGAAAAATGCTAATCCAATGCCAATGCGTTGTGGGTTAAATGGAAATTGGAAGTTCTATTATTCCAACAATCCGGAAACTCGACCGGAAAAATTTTACCAATTAGATTTTAATTGTACGAGTTGGGGCGATATTCAAGTTCCCGGACATATCCAGTTGCAGGGCTATGGCAACCCTCAATATGTAAATACGATGTATCCTTGGGATGGACTTCAGTCTATTCGGCCGCCGGAAGTACCAACGGATTTTAATCCGGTTGGAAGTTATGTGAGGTATTTTGATGTACCGGAAAATATGCAGGATCGACCTGTTTTTATTTCATTTCAGGGAGTAGAATCGGCTTTTTTCGTTTGGGTGAATGGGGAATTTGTTGGTTACAGCGAGGATTCCTTTACACCAGCGGAATTTGATTTAACACCATATCTGAGAGATTACGAGAATAAATTGGCTGTAGAGGTTTATCAACGAAGCACCGGAAGCTGGCTGGAAGACCAGGATTTTTGGCGGTTTTCTGGAATTTTCCGAGATGTTTACCTTTATACAATTCCTGAAATCCATGTATCAGATATCCGGGTCGAGACCGATTTGAATTCGACTTTTACGAAAGGAACCCTCTCATTAGATTTAGCATTATTCACTTCAGGTCATCTTGGTAAAATAGTTGGCGAATTATACGATGCTGCTGGAACTCTAATAGCAACAACAACTGAAAAGGAAGGTGCTAATGGAAAACGATCCCTTACCTGTTCAGTAGAGTCACCAAAGCTGTGGAGTGCAGAAAATCCTTATTTATATAAACTCTATATTCAAGTTTTTAATAAGGATGGCAGATTAGTAGAGGTTGTCCCTCAATCAATAGGGTTTCGGAAATTCGAGATCGTGGATAAGGTAATGAAACTAAATGGAGAACGGATTGTGTTCAAAGGCGTAAATCGGCACGAATTCCATTGTCGAAGAGGGCGCGCCATTACAAAAGAAGATATGTTATGGGATATAAAAACGATGAAGCAGCATAATATTAACGCCGTTCGGACCTCCCATTACCCTAATCAAAGCGAATGGTACGAGTTATGTGACCGATACGGAATATATGTTATCGATGAAATGAACTTAGAAACGCATGGTTCATGGCAAAAGATGGGGGCGGTTGATCCTTCTTGGAACATACCTGGAAACAAGCCAGAATGGCAAGATATTGTGTTGGACCGAGCGATTTCTATGTATGAACGGGACAAGAATCATCCTTCCATATTGATATGGTCCTGTGGGAATGAATCATATGCAGGTGAGGTAATTTTAAATGTTTCTCGTTATTTTAAATCTGTTGATTCATCACGTCTCGTCCATTATGAAGGGGTGTTTCATAACCGTGATTATGATGATACAAGCGATATGGAAAGCCGTATGTATGCAAAACCTGCCGATATTGAAAAGTATTTAGCTGAAAACCCTAATAAGCCTTATATAAGCTGTGAATACATGCATGCAATGGGAAACTCCCTTGGAGGAATGAAAAAATATACAGATCTCGAGCGAAAATACCCAATGTATCAGGGTGGATTTATCTGGGATTTTATCGATCAGGCGCTCGTGAAAAAAGACCGTTATGGGAAAGAGTACTTAGCGTATGGCGGCGATTTCGATGATCGTCCTACCGATTACGGTTTTTGCACCAATGGTATTGTATATGCTAATCGAAAGCTATCACCTAAGATGCAGGAAGTAAAATATTTATATCAAAACCTGAAATTACTCCCGGATTGCACTGGCATTACAATACGGAATGATAATCTATTTTCAGATACATCGGATTATGATCTAGAAATTATTCTTTATCACGAAGGTGAGGAATTGTTTCGAGATATTCTTCAAGTGAATGTAGCGCCTTTGAGTGAGGGAAGAGCAGCGATTAAGTGGCCGCCTCATATTTTCCGTAAAAAAGGCGAATATTGTATTCATGCCTCTTTTACATTAAAGAAAGATATACTTTGGGCTAAAGCAGGGTATGAAATAGCGTTTGGGCAGTATGTTTTTAAAGAAAAAGGGGAAGAGGAAACACATATTCCACAAGGGAAATTTAAGGTGGTCCACGGTGATGTGAATGTCGGGATTCATGGAAAAGATTTTTCTATTCTTTTTTCAAAACAGGCAGGGAGTCTTGTATCCTTAAATTATTTTGGCAAAGAAATGCTCTCTACACCGATTGCCCCATTATTCTGGCGAGCAACCACCGACAATGATCGAGGTTTTTCCCAAGGATATCATTCAGGGCTTTGGTATGCTGCTAGCTTGGCTCGGAAATGTGAAAAGATTGAAGTGAAAGAAGAACAGGATGTTATTCGCATAGCATTTACTTATAAGTTTTCTATTCATCAGAAAATAGAAGTAAAACATATCTATACTGTGTACCCAGACGGGAGTATTTCTATAAAATCTATTTATAATGGGGCAGACAATCTTCCACAGCTCCCTATATTCGCACTAACATTTAAAGTTCCCGCTGATTATCATCTGCTGGAATGGTATGCAATGGGTCCGGAGGAAAACTATTATGACCGAAATAATGGGGCAAGGTTATGCATATTTAAAAACAATGTTTCAACTAACTTGTCCGATTATGTCATGCCGCAGGAATCAGGCAATAGAACAGGAGTTAGGCGGGTAAGTTTGCAAAATAGTGATGGATTTGGGATTAAGATAGTAGCAGTTTCTGAACCATTAGAATGTAATTTTTCTCCATATACCGCGTTTGAACTCGAAAATGCGATGCATCATTATGAATTGCCAAATATACACTATACGGTTGTAACAGTTGGAATGCAAATGGGTGTTGGGGGAGATGACAGCTGGGGAGCGCCCGTTCATGATGAATACCTTATTCATTCGAATCAGAAATTGGAATTTGACTTTATCATTAAACCGATTCATTCCAATTGAATCTAGATATTATTCACACATAATTCAAAGGATGAATGAAGAAAGGGTTTACCATATGGAATCTTCCTACTATTAATATTTATAAAATGATTACAACTTCTAATAAATATATTGTTGAATTTTGATCCTTATTATAGACTTATGAGGTCAAAAAATTATCCTTGTATAATATCAGTTGAATGGTCTGATAGTTTCTACCCGGCAGCCATAATTGTCGGACTACAGGGAAGTATGAATAAACTTAGAAATAAACATGCAGACTATTTCCTTAGATACGGTTTATTAGATACTGTATCAGGTTAATAGGGTTTCCGTGTTCTATTATTCATACTTCAGTCTGTGGCTGGGGGAATAGAGGTACAGGGAATCCTATGTAAGGAGTTGTTAGCATGTTTTTTTTATTGAATATAGTAGGGATCCTAGTCGTTTTTGGTTTGGTATTCCTTTGTTCGCCTAATAAGAAAAGGATAAAATGGCGGTCCATTCTTAGTTTAATCGTAGTGGAACTCCTTATAACGTGGTTTATGCTTGGAACCCAAATTGGGATATGGGTGATAAATAAAATTGCATCGTTTTTTACTTTTCTCATATCCTGTGCAAATCAGGGAATTTCCTTTGCCTTCCCATCCGTAATGGCGAATCCTACGGTTGATTTTTTCTTTAGTGCCTTAATGCCAATTATTTTTATCATTACCTTCTTTGATATCCTAAGTTACTTCGGTATTTTAACATGGATTATTGATAAAGTCGGCTGGGTCATTTCAAAAGTTTCAGGGTTACCTAAGCTTGAAAGCTTCTTTTCCTTGCAAATGATGTTCCTCGGAAATACGGAGGCATTGGCCGTTATCCGCCAGCAACTTTCCGTATTGAAGGAAAACCGTCTGCTTACATTTGGAATTATGAGCATGAGCAGTATTAGCGGATCTATTATCGGAGCATATCTAAGCATGGTCCCGGGAGAGTATGTATTTGCTGCAATTCCTTTAAACTGTTTAAATGCCTTATTGTTTGCAAGTGTTTTAAATCCCATTGAAGTTACCAAAGAAGAAGATGTAGTCTACGTTCCATCCAAAAAGGAACGAAAAGATTTCTTCTCTACGATTTCGAATAGTATGCTTGTCGGTATAAAAATGGTTATTGTCATTTTAGCTATGGTTGTCGGTTATGTTGCTTTAACAGCCTGTTTAAATGGAATTTTAGGATTTTTTATACACGGACTAACGGTCCAAAAGATTTTCTCCATTATTTTTAGTCCTTTTGCCTTTCTTCTTGGATTGTCCGGCCATGATGCCCTGTACGTTGCTCGTCTAATGGGAATCAAGCTTGCTACCAATGAATTTGTCGCGATGATGGATTTAAAAAATCAAATACATTCGCTGCCGCCTCATACGGTAGCCGTTGCGACAACCTTTTTAACTTCTTTTGCCAATTTCAGTACGGTCGGCATGATTTATGGGGCTATTAGCTCTATCATAGGCGATGAGAAGTCCAGAATCATTGGGAAAAATGTTTGGAAGCTTTTAGTGAGCGGTATTGCTGTTTCACTCTTGAGTGCAATGTTTGTTGGATTGTTTGTTTGGTAATTCACAAAAATGCGCAATTTTGTTCAGAAACCCCCTCGAGTCATTTATGTGTATGTCTTCAAAAAGAAAGAGGAACCATATAAAAGATGAGTTTGCTTTACAACCTAAATTTTAAAAACGGGGGTTTCTATGAGTAAAGATCATTTGAATGAAAAGGAAAAGATGAATGAGGGTTTAAGTGATCATTCGAAGGAAGTATTGGAAATAAGCTCAACTGGATACGGTTTGGAATCTGTTCAAGAAGAAACTGATTCCAAACGAATGAAAAATAATCCATCCTCTTGCGGCGAGTTATAGAATACAGAGTAACCCAGTTACTACTGAATTACTCATTGGCACAGAACTTATCTGTGCCATTTTTATTTTAGCCGCCGTTGTTGGTATCTTTTTTCTTTGTCCAGGAAAGAAAAAGTGTTTTATGATGTAAATTACTATTGACTTTATGTATAGTATATTTTACATTATGTAATAAATACTTTACTTTATGTAAATGGAATGTGCAAAAAAAGGGGGGGAGAGTATGACATATCAAGAAAAGAAAAGCGTTGTATCTATTATCAGTGCAATTGTCATTTTTGGTGTGTTTTGCTTGTTTATGTATCCAAGGCATCCGCTAGGGGGACTGGAGTCGATGGAAACCTTTCGATATTGGGGAACCTTTGTGCTCATCTTGACTTTGATTTCAATAGTCGCGCATATCATTATTAGTATCATTTTTAACATTATTTTTCGAATGACGACTGGAGAAAAGGAGCCAAAATTTGCGGATGAACTCGATAAGCTAATTGACTTAAAAGCAGCTCGAAATTCTTTTGTGGTGTTTATCCTTGGCTTTCTTCTTGCAATGGGATCGCTTATTGTCTTTCAACCGTCACAGCTGATGTTCATTATCCTCATTACTTCAGGATTTATTTCCGATGTGACCGGTTCCATTACGAAACTTTATCACTATAGGAGAGGAGTTTAATATGGGGAAAATTCTTGTCGGCAATCACATACGAAAATTACGCTTTCATCATGATGAAATGACTCAGCAGCAATTGGCTGACAAGGTAGGCGTCACGAGACAAACCATCGTAGCTCTTGAAAAGGGAAACTATTCTCCATCTTTAGAATTGGCTTTTAGAATAGCACGCGCCTTTAACTTACCATTGGAAGAGGTTTTCTTTTATGAAGACGATATTAAGTGATTAGGGAAATAATTATTTAAGATTTACTGTTTTTGAATTTATTTATATAAGGGGAGAGTAAAATGAATTCAAACAAAAAAGCTGCAAAAATGGGAGGCCACTGAAAATCCTTCATTTTTTTAGAAGAATTAAATTGTAAAATAGAAAAAGACGACCTTGCCATTCAAATAGTGAATGTTGAGTCGTCTTTTTTGTTTGTTTTAGGATCTTTGCCCCATTATTTTATATCTATTAGTTTTAGTATTCTTTTTAGATTCACAGTAAATATAGTCACGGCACCTTGTAATTCCATGCCAATTAGACCCGAGGATTCCGCAACATCGTACCCGTGTCTGTGTTTTAATTCGCTATTTTTAGCTTCTATTTTATATCGTTCTTTTGATTTTTCCTTAAAATAATCACTTTCTTGGAATTTTGCTTGTTCGGTATGATCATTTGATTTGATACTTACAGAGTAAGTCTTACTTTTCGCCCCTTCTTTATAACACCCTTCTTTGAAAGGGCATCGTTTACACTTTTCAATGTCAAAGAAGTATGTGTCCACTTGATTAGTAGCGACTCCTTTTTTTCCTCCTCGCGCTTTCCTTATAGCCATATGTCCAGCTTTACAAACATACATCCCTGCATCTTTATTGAATTCAAATTCATCTTCTTTTTTTCGAAAACCTTGTGTTACAGAAGGGTTTAACTTGGCTACTAATTTTATTTCCTTTTCTTTTGTGTATTCGATATTACCTTTTTCTGAATAGGCTGTATCACCAATAACCGTTTCAGCTTTCATTCCAGCTTTGATACTTTTTTCAATCAGCGTTTCTAATTGCTTTCCATCATTCTTTTCTCCAGTCGTAACGGTTGCGGCGGTTATAATTCTTTCTTCACTCATGGCAATGTGTGTTTTATAACCAAAAAAAGAAGAAGCAGCGGTTTTATGACCTACTTTTGCATCTTTATCCTCGGAGATCTGTAAGTGTTCAATATCGTCAGTAACGGTTTCTTTTAAAAGGTTTAAAGGCTCTTTCACCTTTGGATACTGGGTTAGGCTGTCTTCTTTTTCAATTACATCGATGAGTTTTTGACAATAGTCGATTTCATTTTCTAAGACGTCTGTTGTATTTTTAGTGGGAAATTTATCTCTCATTGTTTCGTCTATGGAATAAATAGCTTTTCTTAACTTCTTAGAGCGATCCATTAGGATTTCCCTAGGTGATTTCTGATTGTAGCGAGCTTTTGTATGGGTGGCATCCACGATAATGGATTTACTTTTGATGATTTCTTTCTCGATGGCAATTTCTACAGATTTATTAATAAGCATGTCTAATAGGTTTATATCTTTTAAACGAAGTTTTCGAAACTTCGTTAAAGAACTTGGCTCCATTACTGGCTCTTCCGGGGCCATATGAAGAAAATATTTAAAGGACATGTCGTATTTTGAACGTTCGACAACGTCAACATCAGATAAGTCATAGATGGTCTTTAATAATAAATATTTGAACATACGAATAGGGTCGATAGCGTTTCGACCATTATTATGGCAATATTTTTCCTTAAGTTCATCATAAACAAAAGAAAAATCGACCAAGTCATTTAGTCTACGTAACATATTATCCTTTGGAACAACTAAATCATAAATACCCATATAAGGACTTAGAATCATGGATTGTTGATTTTGTATCATAGTACCCACCCACTTGAAATTGATACTTATAATTATACAGCAAAAAAAGGTATAATTCCCTCAGATTATGAGGTATTATACCTTTTTCCATTAATTAGGGGGACTTTTTCAGTGCCCTCCAAAAATGGTGGGGATATTTTTTATATTGGCTGCCGTAACGGCGATCATCGGTCTCAAATTATACGATCCTATCTTAAACGGTCAAGATTACCTCATTAAAGGTTCCGAACACGCAAATTTGGTGATAATTGGGGCTATTATGGAGTTAATTCTTGTCGCATCTGCCATTGGCACCTCAACTACCATGTTTCCATTTTTAAGAAAGTATAATGAAACGATAGCTCTATGGCATGTTTTCTTCCGATTTCTTGAAGCGGTTATTATTACGGTTGGAGTAATCAGCGTTCTATCCCTATTAACCTTAAGCAAGGAATTTGTTGCAACAGGAGCGACTAATATCGCCGCTTTTCAAGCATCAGGAACATTATTAAAAGCAGTTCATGATTGGACATTTTTGCTTGGCCCCAATTTCATGCTCGGGATAAACACTATGATGTACAGTTATATCTTTTATAAATCCAAGCTTGTTCCAAGATTTATACCAATCATAGGCATGACAGGGGCAATTCTGGTTTTTGTTGCTGCGATATTAGAAATGTTTGGTGTCTTTCCACAAATTTCTGTTTGGGGTGGAATCATGTCTCTGCCAGTAGCAGCAAATGAAATGATCTTAGCTGTTTGGCTTATCGTGAGAGGATTCAATGAATCTGCACTTGCTTCTTTACCTATAAAAAGGAGAGCAGTTTACTAGAAAACACCTATTTTAAATGAAACCTATTTTTAGTCCACAAACGAAATAGTCTTTGCTACTGATAATTAGATCAGTAGTTTTTTTACATAACGGAGTGTACTATTATTTCGGATATTTAGCTATAGTCAATGAACCACGTAAAGATAATAATGAAAAAATTCCTTCGTGGAAACAAAATGATCACAAAAGACGTATGGTTAAATAGTTTTATAATCAAAACACTTTATATTCGTATTCTTGAACTATTCATCTAAAAAATTTTCAACAAATTAGGGTTTAAAAATAGTATAATATTTCGTATTCCTAAATTACGTAATTATATATTCTTTCTTATTCATTCAAAAAGGATGTGAGTTTTGTTTGGCTAGTTTAAGTGGTTCGATTCTGAGACAGCCATCTTTCGCAAATTATTGGGTTTCACGAATTTTAACTTCTATATCATTTCAGATGTTGTCTGTTGCGATAGGATGGCAGATGTATGCGTTAACCCATGATGCTTTCAGTCTAGGGTTAGTGGGTCTTGCCCAGTTTGTACCGATGGTGCTTTTGACATTAGTGGTAGGGCAGGTTGCAGACCGCTTTGATCGCAGAAGAATTGTGAACGTGTGTCAAATTATTGAGGCTCTTACTGCTGGATTGCTTTTATATGGAAGTGTCGCCGGCTGGTTATCCAAAGAGAATATTTTGGTGGCGGCAGCCATTCTTGGAGCATGTCGTTCTTTTGAAGGGCCGGCTTCTTCAGCGTTACTGCCTCAACTTGTACCAAAGAAAATTTTGCAACAAGCAATAGCATGGACTACTTCAGCGGGACAAACGGCGCAAATAGTTGGTCCATCTCTTGGCGGGGTGCTTTATGCATTGGGCCCGGCATCCGTTTACATAACCGTTACCATAGCGTTATTGGTTTCTACTATTCTTACATTCTTTATACGCTTAGAAAGGACATTCCAGAGGTCATCGGAACCTGTCACCTTGCGTTCGATGCTGATGGGACTAGTGTTTGTTTATCGTCACAAGGTTATTTTAGGTACGATTTCACTGGATCTTTTTGCCGTATTACTTGGTGGTGCAACAGCGCTATTACCGATATTTGCCCAAGATATTTTACACACAGGTCCTTTAGGGCTTGGGTTAATGCGGACTGCTCCAGCCGTTGGGGCATTAATCATGTCGATGGTACTGGCATATTATCCTCTTAAAAAAGCATTTGGGCCTATTCTTTTTGGAGCATTGGGAGTTTTCGGACTGGCCACCATGTTATTTGCTTTATCAACGAATCTAATTATTTCTTTAGTAGCTTTATTAATTATCGGAGCTTCTGATGTGGTAAGTGTTGTGATTCGATCCTCTCTCGTTCAACTACAAACTCCGGATGAGATGAGAGGACGGGTGAATGCGGTCAATTCTTTATTTATCGGTACTTCGAACCAGCTTGGCGAGTTTGAATCGGGTACATTGGCTGGACTTATTGGTACTGTGCCTGCCGCGTTCATTGGTGGAGTAGGTACGATTGTAGTTGAAGGCCTATGGATGCTATTATTTCCATCGCTTAGGCGTATACGATCTTTATCGGAAAGTTAACATATCGACCAATTTTTGCTATACTATTTTTGAAAAACGTACTGATTCATTAGTAGTATTTTTGTTCGAAAGGAAATCTCTTTATGGTTAAAGATAAAAGCATCGAAGTAACGGGAATCATTGAAAAAAAAGAAGAAAAAGGTTCTGCAGTGTTGAAAATCAATGATACTCCCATCGCAAAGGTTTTTGAAACGCTAAATGACCAATATGTTTCTATAAAGATTTTTGTACATCAATCGGAAAGTAAGCAATTAATTCGAACTTATGAAGGACATGCCGAAATTTATTACTTTGAAGGAAAGCAATTATTTTTTAGCGGAACAAAGTATGTAAATGATTTTTTTATTGATGATGAGGATGTCATTGAAACATTGGAAGAATTCATTAATAGGCATGTAACGATAACCATTGACATATTAGACTCAAACATAAAAATAAAGAAAAAAACACTTCCTCCATCGTATTTAGTATGATGCAGGAAGTGTTTTTATTTTGTTATTATTGTTCCGCCAACCAAATGACATAAAACCCACGCTAATACATTTTCGGAAAACAAAAAGCCGATTTTCCTAAGCTAAGGAATTTTGGAATGTATATATTATCTTCGAAGTGTTCGTAACAATTCTAAAGTAGTTGCTTGCTTAAATTAATACTTATACTCTCTAAGGAAGTCGATATGTTCCCAATCAAGGGGTGAAATATGATGTAAAAGTTCTTTCCGCAACACACCTTTCTATTTTTTATATTTTATTCCTTCTGCTTAGCGAATAAAATATACGTTTTGTCGGCAGTTGTATCCCATATAAAAAGTCGGTTCTGTAGCGTACGGGAATCCGACTTTTTTTTGTTGAAATTATCCTTTGCGTACAAAATTTCCGAAATGTTGGCGATATCCCTTGGATAAATTTTCGAACTAGATTGGTATAAAAGTTCACGGAATAATCTAACTTCCATGAAAGTGCTTATATTGTAAACAACTGGTATAAAAAAAGTGAAATTTATATGAATAGGTATAAAAAAGATTGAATATGTATTAATTGGTATTAAAAACACAGAAATTATTGAGTTTGGAAGAAGGGGACAACATGTTAAAAAAGGAACAGATTGCTGCAATGAGTGTGCAGTATGTCCAGTACTCATTGGACTATACGATTGACTCTTTTGCTTAAATGCGGAGTTAAAAACATTGAATTTTGGGGTGCTGAGCCCCATTATTTCAGATTAAATTATCTTACAAGATATGAGGCTAGCAATAAGCTTAGAAAGATCAGCAAGCAATTGGAGGAAAGTGGAATAAAGGTTGTCATGTACACCCCGGAAACTCTTGCATATCCTTACAGCTTTTCTAGCCCGGAGGAGAGTGTAAGAAATCGGACGGTTGAATTCTTTGATATGGCTTGTAATGATGCATTGGAGTTAGGATGTCATCGGATTTTTATGAATACAGGTTGTGGACTTCGAGATGTTGAACGAAATATTAGCTGGAATTATACAGTGGAAAGTTATCAAAGAATTTGTGATATAGCAAAACGCTATGGTGTGGAATTAGTGCTGGAACAGTTACAACCATATGAAAGTAACCTCGTAACGTCTTTGAAGGATGTAAAGAATATGCTTCGCGATGTCCAGCGTGAAAATCTCAAAGTCTGTTTGGACGTAGTGGCAATGGAAGTAGCTGGTGATACGATACATGACTTTTTTAGTCAATTAGGAAATAACATCGTACATATTCATCTATCTGATGAAAACCATGAAATCTTAGGTAGTGGCAATTATTCTATTAATGGGTATTTAGACTACCTTTCAAATGTTGAATATAATCAATATGTTTCATTGGAAATTAATGATTCCATCTACTGGAAGGATCCCCACACTTCTCTGAAACAATCTGTGGACTATCTTAATGATAAATATTTCTGTGGAGGTGTAGCGAAAAAATGAAAAGTGTTGCGGTAATTGGTGATAATTGCGTGGACTTCTACTCACATTTAAATCGCTACTATCTCACAGGTAATATCGTCGATACTGGAATGAACCTTGCGCAACTTGGAGTCCCTACATCCATTCTTACTACTGTTGCTGATGATGAATATGGCAAGGAAATGCTTCAATGCTTTAAAGAGCAAGGTCTCAATATCTCTCATGTAAAGGTTGCCCATGGGGATACTGCCATAACCTATATGCAACTGATTGAGAAAGAGAGAATTCATGGGGATTATTTAGAAGGTGTTCTGGAGGATATGGTTTTTGATTCAGAGGATGTTCATTTTGCCGCTTCTCATAACGTTGTTCACTCCGCTTATTGGGGGAAGGCAGAAGGTGTTTTACAAGACATAAAAAAGGCTAATCCGGAATGTTTCATTAGTTTTGATTTTGCTGATCGGCTTGAGAGCCATTTGGTTAAGGAATTAGATGGTATTGTGGATATTGGTTTTTTCTCCTATCGAGAGAAAGATGAAAAAATAATGGATTTTTTAAAGGAACGAATGAAGAATGGAATGAAAGTTGCTGTAGCTACTTTCGGTGAAAATGGTTCTCTAGCTTTAAGCGAGAATCAAGTGTATGAAGCCGGAATTGTAAAGACTGAGGTGGTAAATACGGTAGGTGCTGGAGATAGTTTTATTGCAGGCTTCCTCTCGTGTTACATAAAAAGCGGAAATATTGAAAGATCATTGCAAGAGGGAGCGAAATTAGCAGCATATATTATATCCATTTTCGAACCTTGGGAGAACAAGAGATAGGCAGAATATGAATAGGGAGAATTATTATGTTATCTATTGATAAAAACAGTGTTGATTTTCTCATTACAGATACTATGGTAGATGAGGTAAAGTTTTTGTTAAATGAAAAGGTAAGTGAGATTGACCATATTGTTCAGGAAATGAAATCTCGTGAGATTAATAGAGTCTATTTTGTCGCATGCGGATCACCGTTATGCGCATGTCAAACGGCTCAAATTCTTTTTGATAGGTATTCAAAAATTATCTCTAAGTCCTACAGTGGCTATGATTTTTTAGATCAAACTCCGTATACCATTGATAAGCATACGCTTGTAATTGGGGTAAGTGATTCAGGAACGACGGAAGAAGTTTATCAGAGTATTGACCTCGCAAGACAAAAGGGCGCGATGACTTTAGGAATCTCGAAGGATGGGAAGGGTGTGCCTCTTATTGATCATTCTGAGTATGCAATTGGTTATCAAGGACACGCGATTTGGCAAATGCATCTCTATTTAACCTATCTTATTACGTGCAAATACATTCAGAAAGTAGAAGGTGAAAAAAAGGAGCTTACTGAGATTTTGAAACAGCTTCATGAGTTGCCGGATATTTTAAAAAAATTGGTTCAAAATCAGGAAGAACATGCTAAGGAATTAGGTATTAAGGCAAGTAAGCACGCATTTCTGTACACGGTTTCAGCCGGAAATCTACTACCTTTATCCTATAAAGAAGGTATTATCACCATGCTGGAATTTACGAGAACCCATGGATGTCAACTAAATGCTGCTGAATTTCGTCATGGACCTTTAGAAATGGTGGAGGAAGGCGTACCATACGTATTTTTGTTGGGAAATGATGAATCGAGGCATACGGTAGAACGCGCCTTAAATTTTGTAAAGAGATTCACTAAAGATGTGATTGTCTTTGATGTAAATGATTTAGGAGTGGATGTTCATCCAATGATTACTCCGCTAGTTTTATTCGTTCCTTTAGAGTACTTCTACTATTATCTGTCCATTGCAAAGGATCATCATCCAGACGACAGAAGATATTATGGTGGAAAGGTGAAATATTAAAAGGGGGGAAAAGCAATGGAGTTTGGAATGTTTACTTCCGGTTATCAAAGAAATCCAATTGAGAATGTTTTTGCAGATGCCAAGCGCTTTGGTTATGATTACGTAGAGTTATGGGGTGGTAGACCTCACGCCTACCCTTTTGACTTAAAGCAATACGGTGCCTGTGAAATAAAGAACCTAATGGAAAAGTATGAGATGCCAGTAAGAATCTTCACCCCTGAAATGAATGCCTACCCATATAATATGATGTGCGGCACAGAGCAAATGAGGGTTGATTCGGTGGAGTATACAAAAGCTGCTATGGATGTGGCCAAGGACATTGGAGCGGAATATACGTTAATTTCAGCAGGGCATGCAGGGTATCAAGCCACTCAAAGGGAAATTGATGAAAAACTAGATAAGAGTTTAAGAGAATTGATCGACCATGCGGAAAAAATTGATCATAAAATTATTTATGAGCCATTAACGACCTTTGAATCCAATGTGACAACGAATGCAAACCAAATGAAAGAAGTATTAGATCGGAATCATTCCCCCTATTTAGTGGGAATGGTGGACATTGTGGTTCCTTATATTCAAGGAGAGAGTATCATGGCTTACTTTGATAAACTTCAAGACAAGATGGTGCATATGCACATCATTGATAGTGATGGCCATAGTGAAAACCATATCGTTCCAGGGGAAGGAAACCTGCCTCTTTCGGAATTAATGCATGAACTTCAAAGTGTAGGGTACGACAAGACCATAACAATAGAGCTGGTAACTAATTATCTCAATGAACCAAGATTCTATGCAAAAAGAGCGCTCCATAATCTGAAGAGAATGCTAGATTAGGGGGAAGGCCATGTTTATTGATATACACGTTCATCCCAATTTTTATGAAGGAATTGATCGGGGAAAGGATATTTTTGCTTTGAGACAAGAGGGCCTCAATATTCACAAGAATTCTATCGCAACGATTCAACATGTGAAAAATCAGATGAAATGTGCAGGACTAGATAAGCTCTGTCTGCTTGCACAGGATGAATCCTCTATTTATGGTCAGCCTTTAGTGTCTAATCAGGAAGTGGCAGATTTAATCAATCAAGCACCAGAATTATTTTTTGGATTTGCCAGTGTAGATCCTTTAACCGACAAATGGGAAGAAGAACTATACTTTGCATTTCGAGAATTGAAATTAAATGGATTAAGCCTAAATCTTTCAAAATTAAAGATTTACCCAACAGATCCTTCACTAAGAAAATTATATGAAATTTGTCTGGAGGAAAACAAACCAATCCTCTTCCATAGCGGATGCAGCTATGAAAAGAATACCATCAGCAAATATTCACACCCATTGGAGTTTGAGGAAATAGCCGCTAACTATTCAAAGCTTCGTATAGGCCTTGAACATTTTGGTTGGCCATGGGTGAAAGATACAGCCATGTTACTGTTAAAGTATCAAAATGTGTATGCAGATACAGCTGCACTATTTTTTGACAGTGCATCAGAGTTTTATCAATCTCTTTTTACAAAGGAGCTTGAACTGACCTGGGTAGAAAGAAGTTTAAGACATCAGATTATGTTTGGGAGTGATAATCCCCGTTTTGAGCAGATCCGAATGGCCCACGCATTAGAAAAACTTGGTTTATCAGAGGAAACTTTAAAACTTATTAAAGGGGAGAATGCCATGGCATTCATGGGGATGACACATGACTAAACAAGTTTTCCGTAAAACCATTTGGACAGATAAGTATTTGCAGATGGTTAATATAACAAAGCAAATTGAAGAGGTGGTACAGTCAAGTGGAGTGCAAAATGGCTTCATTACTGTTCAGTCCATGCACACGACTGCCGGAATTACCGTCAATGAAGGGCTTGAATGTTTGGAACAGGATATTCATGAGTTCTTAAATAAACTAGTACCTGAAAACGCTTCCTATCATCACGCTAGGCTTTTGCCCGACTACGGATCGACTGCTGGCAATGCAACTGGCCATCTCAAGGCGATGCTCGTCGGAAACCATTGTCATTTTCTGATTCAAAATGGAAAGCTGGAAAAGGGATCTGCACAGGATGTCTATTTATACGAGTTCGACGGTCCATCGAAACGAACATATTGTATTATCCTAGAGGAGTTTTTGGAAGGGGACTTATAAAACTTATCTAGTGGAGGGAGTCATATTGCCGAAGAAAAAAACCTTTAATCCCAAAAATGAAATAGTCGAAATGGTGGAAGCGTTTATGGAAGAAAATCAATTAAAAGAACATGAAAAACTTCCTTCTGAAAGATTCTTATGTGAAAAATGGAATATTAACAGAACGACTCTCCGAAGTGCTTTAGCGAGACTTATAAAAGAGGGGAAAGTTTATTCGGTTTCTGGAATTGGTTATTTTGTTGCAGAGAAGAAGCTTATTAGAAACCTTCAGGATTTGCGGCCATTAATGGAGATTGCGAAAGAACAAGGGAAGGGGCTAAAAACCGAGGTCTTAAGCAGTCAGGTAGTGAAAGCAGATAAAAGTATTGCAAGAAATTTAGAAATTGAAATGGGTGATGAAGTAATGGAGTTAATTCGTCTCCGTCACCTTAAAGGAATTCCTGCTCTACTTGAGTATAGTTATATTAATCTATCGGTAGCAAAAGGTATTGATGATTACGATTTCAACACCCATTCACTCTATGACATGTTAGAAACAGTCTTTCATATTAAACCTTCTGCTGGTACACAAAGAGTGTCCATTAGTTATGCAACAAAAAATGAATCCCAGTTGCTACAAATTCCAGAAGAAACGCCCGTTTTCTTTTTGAAAGGTATTACGTATAACGAGGGACAGAAAGCCCCTTTTGAGTACTTTAAATCGATTATTCGTTCTGATCATGTGACGTTTTTCTCAACGTTGAGAAGAAAGGAAGAACAGGGATGAAATTGGTTTCAGTTGGGGATAATGGTTCAATTTTTAGGAAAAAACTGTGCAGGCATACTCAGGCGGTAATGCTGTTAACGCAGCTGTATATTTCCGGAGGCTAGCTACGGGGATCATGAAAGTGAGTGTATTATATGTATAAATTTAAGCAGCAGTATCCTATTTATGTACAATTGCGTGATATTTTGAGAGATCAAATAGAAAATGGTGTGTATTTGCCTGGAACAGCAATCCCATCTGAAAAAGAACTGAGTGAGAAATATGGTGTCAACCGACTGACTGTTCGAACAGCAATTGAACAGTTGATGAAGGAAGGGGTTGTCAAACCAATTCAAGGTAAGGGTGTTTATGTGATGGGAGAGCGAATGAACAGAGATCTTGACACACTGTCTGGTTTTTCTCGCACCATTCTTGAAAAAAATAGTAAACCCAGGATTCATGTTCTTAATAAAAAACTTCGAAACGCAGGGTTAAAATTCAGTAAAATTTTTGAAATGGACGAAGAGGATGAAATTCATTACATCAAAAGGGTGTGTTTTGCTGATGAGGAACCAATGTCCATTGATGAAATCTTTGTTCCCAAAGTGATTTTGCCTAATTTGAATGAGCTTAATGTATCTGATTTTTCCATTTACGATCTCTATGATTTCTACCATATAAATGTAACAAATGCTCATCAAACTCTTGATATTGTCACATTGGATCAAAATGAATCCAGACTGCTTAACATCGATACTTCACAGGCTGTATATTTGTTTACAAGCATTACTTATGCAGATGAGAAGATTCCAATTGAATATGCAAAAACTTATGTCCGTGCGGATCTCTGTCAATTTACTGTTAAGTTTAGTAACTAAAAGAATGTCGTATATGTTTTTATGAAATGAAAACTTAGACCTTTCTGAAAGCGATTACAATAGCGGGTTATTCGAGTAACGAAAACATTGGGGAAAAGGGACAAAAATACTCTTTGATGTCAGAAATTTGGCAATATTTCTCTCTAAGGGGGTGAGACCATCTAGAAAAACTCTTATTTGAGGGTTGGAAAAAATGTTTATTTGAAAGCTATTCCATAACACATTGTTGGGATTGACCGTGTGGTTGTCGAGACTCTAGTTTAACTTAAGGAGGAGTTCTTAATGAAGGTTGCTGTTTTAGGTTCGGGACTGATGGGCAAAGAGGTAGCACGGGATTTAGTGAATAGCCCAAATGTTCAAGAAGTGGTCTTGGCGGATGTTGATCTAGACAAGGCTGAAAGCGTATGCAGTCACCTAGATAGTAATAAATTAAAAGCTGCCTATGTAAATGCTTCAGACGGGGAGCAATTGGGTGATTTTATGAAGGGGTTTGATGTAGTTGTCAATGCCTTATACCTGACCTTCAGTGAATTTGTGGCAAAGAACGCAATAAGGGTTGGAGTCAATATTGTTGACTTAGGATGTTCAAATATTGAAAGAACCCTTTCCCTTGATGAGGAAGCAAAAAGGGCAGGCATTACCTACATATCCGAGCTTGGTGTTGCACCGGGTATGGTAAATATCTTGGCTGGATATGGAGCCAGTAAATTGGATACGGTAGAATCGATTGAACTTTTTGTCGGAGGTATACCACTTAAACCTGAACCGCCTTTTGAATATAATGAGGTTTTCACCATGCGAGGGGTTTTCCAGGAATACACTAAGCCATCAACCATAATACGTGATGGGAAGGTAGTACAGGTTCCCTCTTTATCAGGTATTGAAAAAGTGCATTTTGAAAAATTTGGTCCACTTGAAGCCTTTTACACTCCTGGGACGTCTACCTTGCCATTAACCTTTCCAGATGTAAAACATCTGAGTTATAAAACGATTCGGTATCCGGGGCATGCTGAGAAGTTTCAACTATTAGTGGATCTAAACTTAACACGTGAGGATTATGAAATTGAATATAAAGGCCAGAAAATAAATCCATCGGAAGTACTATTAAAGGTATTAGAACCAATCGTTGATCTTCGCGACAAAGAGGATGTCTGTTTATTGAGAGTACGCGTAGGGGGTGTATTAAACAATAACGATGCGGTAGCTGAATACGAAATGGTCACCTATTTTGACAGAAAAAATAAAGTCACGGCAATGGCACGTTCAACAGCTTACAGTATCTCGGTTGTCGCACAAATGATTGGAAATGGCTTAATTGATAAACCAGGTGTTTTTGCACCAGAACAAATCGTTCCAGGGGATGTTTTTATGAAAGAAATGGAAAAACGCGGGGTTGTCATTAAAGAGAAAGAACCTGAAATTACTAATAATCTTGTAAAAAACTAATTTAAAACATACACAGCTTCATCTAAATACTGGACATAAGACTGCTGGGAATTATTCATTTACGGGCATGATCACTTAAGAAGTTAATCGTGTCCGTAATACGAAATGGATTAAAATACGCGTTTAAAAATTAAATTAATAGGTGAGGGGAAATGCGTAATGGTAAAACCAGCTCAGTCACTTCCATCAGAAGAAACATCTTCCACAGGGCAGCTTAAGAAAGGACTTAAGTCACGTCATATGGTGATGATCTCCATTGGCGGGGCAATTGGAACAGGCTTATTTCTGGCAAGTGGTGCAACGATTCATACGGCAGGTCCGGGTGGAGCACTCTTGGCGTATCTTATTATAGGTGCCATGATCTATTTCGTTATGACATCATTAGGAGAACTGGCAGCATTTATGCCAACGAGTGGTTCTTATAGTACGTATGCAACACGCTTTGTGGACCCTTCTCTAGGCTTCGGTTTGGGGTGGATCGCTTGGTATGGTGCAGCAATAACCTTGCCAGCAGAGCTTTCCGCGGCAACACTTATTATGAAATTTTGGTTTCCACACAGCCCATCAATATTGTGGAGTGCATTATTTCTTTTACTTATCTTTTTAATCAATTATCTTTCTGTTAAAGGTTTCGGCGAAAGCGAGTATTGGTTTTCCATCATTAAGGTAGGGACAGTTATTATTTTCATTGTTATCGGTCTTCTAATGATTTTAGGCATAATGGGTGGTGAAGCGGTAGGTTTTAAAAATTTTACAGTCGGTGATGCACCGTTTCATGGGGGCTTTCTGGCAATTTTCGGTGTTTTTGTGGTGGCTGCCTATTCTTTTCAAGGAACAGAAATAGTAGGAAACTCTGCAGGGGAGAGTGAGAACCCAAGAAGAGATGTTCCAAAAGCGATTCGAAGTATATTTTGGCGAATTCTATTATTCTACGTACTTGCAATCGCAGTAATTGGCTTACTTATTCCATATACCAGTGATCGATTACTTAGTGAAGACGTCTTGGTAAGTCCGTTTACTCTTGTTTTCGAAAAGGCTGGTTTGGCCATTGCGGCATCAGTTATGAATGCAGTTATACTAACTTCCGTTTTATCCGCTGGAAATTCATTTCTTTATGTTGGTACTCGTATGCTCTTTGCATTAGCGAAATTAAAGCAAGCACCTAGATTTTTAGCGAAAGTGGATCGACGTGGTGTACCGATTTGGTCACTTCTTGTCACGACCCTTTTTGGCGTATTGGTATTTTTCTCGTCAACATTTGGAGATGGGAAGGTTTATTACTGGTTGCTAAATGCATCTGCCATTTCAGGATTCATCGTCTGGATTTTTATTGGAGTTTGCCATTATCGCTTTCGGAAAGCATATATCGCAAAGGGCTATTCACTCGACGCATTACCTTACCGGGCAAGATGGTTTCCCTTGGGCCCGATATATACCATCGTTATATGTGCTATAGTCGTTTTGGGACAAAATTATGAGTCCATTCTTTCTGGACATATTGATTGGGTGGGCATGCTGGCTACGTATCTTAGTGTTCCGTTATTTCTTCTAGCTTGGTTTATTTATAAATTTGTGAAGAAAACAAAGTTCATTCCACTTGATAAAATAGAATTAGAAGAAAAGTAAACACGAAACCACTTAGGTTCTATTGTACCATCTTCTCTCGGGAAGGATGTAGAGCACAGCATAGCTTTTGATGTAACCTCCTGGGAGAAGAGATTAATCATTCACCGTTGTTAAAACATGGAGGAATACGGATTGAGACAGTTTAAATGGTCATTGTATACGACATATTTTCTTTGTGGTCACGCCCTTGTTGTATTTGGATCGGTTATGCCGCAAATAATAGAACACTATCACCTATCATATACAGAAGGCGGCTTTTTTGTTTTCCTTGGAACTGGTGGTTTCTTGCTTGGGGTTGTCTTTTCATCATTTCTGACAAAACATTATGCTTATAAAAAAGTAATCTCTGTAGCCTCCGTTTTTCTTGCGATTGTACAATGTCTGATGGTGCTCGTTCCACCAATTGGTGTAGTCTATTTATTGAACCTTCTTAATGGAGTTTTGCTTTCCATTCTACAAATCATCGTAGCTACTATTATAATGGATGTATTTGTC
This sequence comes from Margalitia sp. FSL K6-0131, assembly GCF_038008735.1. NCBI lineage: Bacteria > Bacillati > Bacillota > Bacilli > Caryophanales > Bacillaceae > Heyndrickxia > Margalitia sp. FSL K6-0131. Next base: position 2,790,389 of record NZ_JBBOZS010000001.1, on the reverse strand, counting down.
GGTAAACGAGCAGTGATGATGAGTCGTACAGAGGTTTCATTTGGACTAGGGGCATTGTGTATGCCCATTATTTCTAGTATTCTAATAGCCATAGCCGAATGGAGGTATTCATTTCTTGTACCTAGTATTCTAGGTATTTTAGTGGCGTCTATTTGGCAAAGTGTTTCCGTTCCTTTGATAGATAGAGAGCGAATAGAGTACCTTGAAGCGCAGAATGCCCCACCACGAATCATGACTAGTCAGTTGAAATGGATCTTATTGTGTCTATTTTTATTAATGATTTTCATCTACGATGGCATTGAAACCAGTCTAAACAATTTTCTTCCATCCATTTTTATAAACTACTCTAAAGTAGGTGTATCTTATGCCACATTAAGTGTTAGTATATTTTGGCTGGCAATGGTGATTGGCAGAGCTTTAACAGGGTGGATAGTGAAGAAAGTGACATATCATCGTTTTCTATTATGGAGCATTGTTGGAACGATTTGTTTTTTTGGCTGCTTTACCTTATGGAGAAGTATCATTATTTGTTACGCAATCCTATTTTTAATAGGTCTGACCATGTCTGGTATCTATTCCGTTACCATGGTTTTTGCCAATCATACCTTTCCAGGAATGACAGGCTTTGTAACAAGTTTGGTAACAGGATTTGCTGGTATTGGCAGTGCAGTGTTCCCAGCCTTCTTCGGGTATACAATGGATCACACCAATACTTTTGCATCGTTATGGATTTTAACAAGCTATGCTTGTTTGTTTTTATTATTATTGTTGGTCTTGATATCTTTGCTATTTCGCAAGAAGGAGTCGAAGTGGAAAGAGTTACAGCTACAGAATAATAGCGAATAATTTTTCACTTTTACCAGGAGGTAATTATAGAATGGAAACCATGATGACGAATGTTTATGAGCAGGAACAAACATGTTTGAGGATGTTAAACCAATTCGAACAAGAATTACATGATTTCAAAAATTTCATTAAATCAAGGAAGCCAAAAAATTGGCTTATATTGGCTACAGGTTCTAGTGCAAATGCAATTATAAGCGCAAAATATTACATAGAAAAGATCGCAGGTGTATTTATAGAAATAAAAGAACCATTTAACTTTACGCATTATGAAAAAGTAAATGACTATACAGATTTTGTGCTGGCAGTGTCACAAAGTGGAAAAAGTCATTCAACGATCGAAGCTTTAAAAAAAATTCAGTCTAGTAGTGAAATACCAACTGCAGTCTTAACATCTCGTTTGGATAGTCCAATTACCGATTATGCCGACATGGTCATTGATATTGGATGCGGCATTGAAAAAGTAGGTTTTGTAACAAAAGGATTCACTGCTACCATGTTAAAGTCGATGTTAATGGGTGTAATCGCTGGACGGAAGCTTCATCATATAAATGAAAAAACGACCGAGTTGGAAATTAAAAAGTTTTATGAGATAGTCAATCGAATCCCATCAATTATTAAAAAGACGGAGGATTTTTACAAAAGACACGCCCAAGAGATTCATTCTATTCCGCGTTTTGCAGCAATTGGATACGGGCCTGCCGTAGGAACAGCAAAAGAATGTGAAACAAAATTTACTGAAACCATAAGGGTACCTACACATGGATTTGAGTTAGAAGCATTTATGCATGGCCCTTATCTGGAAATAAATGAAAACTATGGTCTGTTTTTTATTCAAACCGAAAGCATTCTTTCCAAAAGGGCTAAAAAACTTAAAGATTATTTTTCTCGTTATACAGATCATTGTTTTACTATTGAATGTGGGAACAACGAAGAAGAAGAGAAAACACTTTCCCTTGGAACAGATATCGATGAACTCCTTTGCCCACTTGTCATGTCTATTCCATTTCAAATATTAGCCTACAGAATTGCCGCTGGAAGAGGGATTGATTTAAATACGCCCATTTTCCATGACTTTGATCAATTTTTAAAATGTAAAGTTTAAGGTAATTGTGGCAGTAGTTTTGTGTCTGCTTTTACACTACCAAAAACTGTCTTAACATGGTTGTTACCTCAAAATGTTGGTGGTACTCCTTTTTTAAATAAATAGTAAAAGAGTGATTGAGATGATAAGTGGACAAATCATTGATGTACCTGGAATTAAAGTAGGGAATATGCAAGATATGGAGGCATTGACGGGCTGTACGGTAATTTTAACAGAAAAAGGTGCAACTGGGGGTGTAGATGTTCGCGGATCTGCACCAGGAACTAGGGAAACGGATTTATTAAGTCCGATTAATTTAGTCGATAAGGTTCACGGTATTGTGTTGAGCGGGGGGAGTGCCTTCGGTTTAGATACAGCTTCTGGAGTCATGCAATACTTAGAAGAAAGAAATATCGGACATGATACCGGTGTGGCAAAGGTGCCCATTGTGCCAGCTGCTATTCTTTTTGATTTAGCAAACGGAAATCCAAAGATAAGACCAGATAAAAAGATGGGATATGAGGCAGCAAAAATTGCTAGCAGTAAACCATTTCCAACAGGGAATATTGGAGCAGGCTGCGGTGCTACTGTCGGAAAATTCCTTGGTTTTGAACATTGCATGAAAGGCGGACTGGGAACTGCATCGATTCGTTTGAACGAGGAAATCGTTATTGGGGCAGTGGTAGCTGTGAACCCTTTAGGGGAAATCCGCGATCCTTCCAACGGGAAAATAGTAGCAGGTGCATATAGTCGTGAGAAGAATCAGGTTGTAGATTTTATGGATTTTCTCCAACAAAATAAAGAAATGATGATCAAAGCTGGTACAAATACAACCATCGGTGTGATTGCCGTAAATGCAGCACTAACGAAGGCGGAAGCGACGAAGATTTCACAAATGGCTCAGGACGGTTATGCGAGGACGATTTATCCAGCACACACTATGCATGACGGTGATACGATTTTCACTTTAGCTACTGGAAACAAAAAGGTTTCGATTGATTTGCTTGGACCAATGGCCGCAAAAGTAATGGAAAATGCGATATTAAACGCAATTTATAGTACAGAAAGTATTGCTGGGATTCCGGCGCATCGAGAAATTTTTCGAGCATAAACCCTCCAAATGAATAATTGTGTACAAAAAGAAAATTTTTTATGTACATTTTGTGAATTGTTTGTTACAATTTAGAAAACGATGACAGTTTCTTATTGCAACAAAGGGAAAAGGGAGAGGTTATTATGGTTAAAGCGATGATCGGTTTTTACATTATGGTGATTCTTTATTCGGTCTTTGGAACCGCTTATAGTGTAGCAACAGGACATTTTGAGCTTGTAACTCTAAACTTATTTGTTGGTTTAATCGGTGCCGGATTACTTGCACTTGTAAATATGGAAAGAAAAAAATTAAAAAGTACAAATTAGCCGGAAAAAGGAATGTGGATACGTTCCTTTTTTTTGATGTTTCTTCAATAGTTAAGGGGGCCAAATCACATATGATCTGGTCTTTTATTACATTTGGATGCTTAATATGAGTTTGGAGGACTTCAGTACCGTTATATGTGACAAAATAGGTTATTTTCAAATATTTGCGGACAGAGGTTCCGTTATACGGTATAAAAACAGTGAATCCCAAGTGTTTTTTCGTAATTAACGGATCCTGTGTCCGCTAAGCCTATAAATTAGGGGCATTTGTTCAAAATAACGGAATCTGTGTCCGTTTATGACATACGATGATATTTTTTATTTATACAACGATGGCTCGAAATTTTGATTTTTGTCCTATTGAAAGTCATATTATAAATAAGGAATACGATACATTCAGGAGTGGTTATTTACATGAATTCCAACATGCTAGATACTTGTACCAATTTTATTCGAGATGCAAGGAAGATAGTGGTTTTAACAGGAGCAGGGATTAGTACAGAATCTGGAATCAAGGATTTTCGTTCCAGGACCGGAATTTACTCTTTGGCACCTGAATACATTCTTTCCCTTGACTATTTTTATCAGCATCCAATAGAGTTTATCAATTTGCGGTAGAAAATCTCTATCATCCGAATGCTCTTCCTAATAAAGGGCATGAAATTCTGGCTAAGTGGGAACACGAAGGAAAAATTGCCACGATTATTACTCAGAATATTGATGGCCTCCATCAAAAAGCAGGGAGCAAAAATGTCATTGAATTTCATGGGACGATGAAGACTGCTACATGTTTAAACTGTGGGAAAAAGTATGTCACAGAGGAAATGGTTCGTCGCATAGAAACAATGGAAGATTTTTATGTGTGTAATCACTGTGATTCGAAAGATAAAGAGGATCGATATATTAAACCGGATGTTGTTTTATTTGGGGATACCGGTAATTGGTTTTCAACGAAAGGGATAAATACAATTATTCAATACATGAATGAAGCAGATTTTGTTTTAGTGTTAGGAACAAGTCTACTTGTCGCACCTTTCTCCATCTTTCCGCAATACAGAAAAAAAGGTGTACCTCTATGCATTATTAATAAAGGAGAAACACCATATGATTTTGGAGCGGATACATATGTTATACATGAATCAATAGGAAAGGCGATGACACAAATAGATAATTGGTTAAATAATAGAAAGGAGTATTAATTTTAATATTAGTAAGGGGGATGGGCTGTTGGAGAAGTTGATAAAAGAAATCCAAGCATTTATGAATACTACAGGTGGAACATGGGGAATTTATCTGGAGGATCTGGATAAGAATGAAACTTGGTCATGGAATGAAAATGAAGTATTCTATGCAGCTAGTATTATTAAGGTACCGATCATGGCTGCCGTTTTTTCGGCATTTGATGAGGGGCTTTTTAAATTAAGCGATACGATTGTATTAAAAAGGGAAGAATTAGTTGAAGGCGGTGTTCTTCAACATTTGACACCTGGAATCCGTCTTACCATCTATGATTATCTCACGCTCATGATTATTCAAAGTGATAATACGGCTACGAATGTATTAATAGACTTAGTTGGAGTTGAAAAAATACAAGAAATGATGGCGGAGATTGGAATGAGGAATAGTTGCTTTTACAATAAGCTTAATACTGTTCCAGTTAAAACAAATGGGAGAAATATGATCACAGCAAGGGATATGGCGGTCCTTCTAAAAAAGTTAACTTCAGGTATGATCATTTCCCAATATGTATGCGAACAAATGATTGATATTATGAAAAAACAACAGTTCCGTGACTGTTTACCATACAAATTTCCTGAAACTGAATCTAATATTATCGGAACGAAGCAGGAATGGGAATTTGCGAATAAAACTGGCTGGGTAACAGGTATTCGTCATGATATCGGGGTTTTATATGTCGGCAGGCGAACGATGAATATAGTTGTACTTTCAAAGGATGTAGAGGATAAGCTTGCTAAACAAACAATGGCTCAAATCGGAGAGTGCATTTTTAATTATTTAAAAGAGTGATTGCTGAGTATAAAAAGGCACCTGAATAAACCATCCTATTCATTGGAGGTGAATAGAATGGAAAAAGGAAATTCTTTTGAGTATACAGGCGAGGTGTTAGATCAAAGAAATGATCTTACTGGTCCTGATGACTCGAACAAAGCATCATATCCAAAAAGACCGAAAAATGTTTCCATACAGGGATCAAAAGAAAAAAAGGGGAAGTGAACGATTGTAATTAGTAAATTCGGACTGTCATTTTGACAGTCTTTTTCAATTAATTTTTTTCAATCGTTGTCCAGTCAATATTTGTACTTATAGAGATATCAAAAGGACATTTCAAAGAAAAAGAAAGTCAAAAGGATTCTTCTCGGATGAATCAATATTTCATGTCTATTTTGCATTAATTCGGTTTGTTCCTATTGTATACAATCCCAAGCAAATAAGTTGGTTTTATGATTGCCAATTGTTACTATAGTATTAATCTACAATTTGAAAGGAAAATAGAGGATGACAAATATTCATATACCTGTATCCGTATTAAATTTAGCTCCAATGCGAGAAGGGCAGACTACAAAAGAGGCAATTGACTCTATGGTAGACCTTGCTCAAGCAGTGGAAAAGATGGGTTATACACGATACTGGATTGCAGAACATCATAATACATCAACGCTTGTCAGTTCAGCGACATCGATTTTAATAAAACATACATTAGAACATACCAGCAAAATTAAAGTAGGCTCTGGCGGGGTTATGCTGCCAAATCATTCACCATTAGTTGTGGCAGAGCAATTCGGGACAATGGCTACTATATATCCTGGTCGTGTGGATTTAGGGCTTGGCCGCGCTCCTGGTACAGATATGGAAACAGCAAGTGCTTTAAGACGCTCACAGGTTGATTCCGTGTATACATTTCCTGATGATATTCAATCACTTTTAACTTATTTCGGACCAGAAGAAGAGCAGGGCAGTGTAAAAGCTTATCCCGGAGTAGGTACGAATATTCCTATTTATGTATTAGGTTCTTCTACGGATTCCGCTCATTTAGCAGCGCGATTAGGATTGCCATATGTATTTGCGTCCCATTTTGCTCCAAGATATATGGAAGAGGCGATTTCAATTTATCGTATGGAATTTAAGCCGTCGCAATATCTAGATAAACCATATATGATGGTATGCTTAAATGTAATTGCAGCTGAAACAGATGAAGAAGCAAAGAATTTATCCACTACTATGAAACAATTTTTCCTAAATGTCGTAAGAGGATCTAGAATAAAACTGCAACCGCCTGTGGATACGATGGATCATCTTTGGACGCCGATGGAAGCCGAAATGGCGGAATCTATGTCCAGAATGTCTTTCATGGGGAGCAAAGAGAGTATTCGTCAACAGTTAACGAATTTCCAAAGTTATTTCAACGTAAATGAAATTATGGCAGTATCGTATATTTATGATGCAGATAAACAGAAGCGGTCTTATGAAATATTAAAAGAAGTGGTGGAAGGGAGATAATAAGCATAGTAACATATGCTTTTTTGTATAAAAATTGCTAGGTGGCACCTTTTCGTTCTTGTCTTGTGATCATGTCACGGCAAGAAGGGAGGTGCCTATAATAACAATCTTCGAGGCACTGGTTCTAAAGATTAGTTTTGCAACTATTGCACAGGTGAATTTTGAAGGCAGAGAAATCTCCATAAAAAATATGTCTGAGGATGCCTTCCGAATTTTTAAAAGTATTGGATATTAACATAAGGCTAAAGAGATAAAAGAGTGACTCCATTTCTATATACAAAAAAAATAAATAACTCCTCAAAAGCACCATAATATCGGCGGTTTTGGGGAGTTTTTGCTTCTAAAACTGTAAAAGACGGAAAAAAATCTTACTTCTTCTAATTGTCGTTGGATCTGATTCCGTTATACCAACAGAAACAGCAATTAACGAAGCAGCCACCATAGTAAATTACCCATATCTTTTCACCTCCCCTCGAAATTAATAAGGTGTTACAATTTAAATTATTCTATAACATACCTTACAATCCTCCTATTTTTTAGAAAATTTTAAACTCAATCATTTTTTGTGTTTAAAAAGTCAAGAAATAAAGTGTATTTTAACCCCGTCTTAAATTTAGAATGAGGTTAAGCATAATTTACACTACACTTAAATCCTATCAAGATCCTTAAATGGTAGGAGAGTACAGAGCTATGAGAAAGCTAAATGAAAATCAAGTCGAAACAAATGCTTATTTCAGCGATTCGAAAATCCAATTATGCAACGTTGAAATGTTTTAAAGTGTATAAAAAAGACCCTATATAAAGGGGACAGACTCATAGATATTTATTGAATTTATTATTAAGTTGAATGTTGGGGTTCTCTTTTCGTAACTCACTTATAAATGCTTGTAGGTCTATAGGGGAAATTTGAATTGACCCATACTTTCCGTAATATATTTCAATGCGATTAAAGGAAAGGGATGGTGCGGTAAAGATATTTTTTGTTTTCCGTATTGATGTGATTTCTTTTATATCAATAGACTTTTTAAATGGTCCAAATGATACTTTAAGATTATTGTTTTCTATTTTATAACAAGTGTTGAACCAAATCATTCCCAAAAAGTAAATTAATACAACCATTGCGATGATGCCCAATAAATCAAGTTGAACAAATATTGAACGATATAAAACCCACAGAAAAAATACAATTGTAGTCCAAACCACAATTCCCATCCATACATCTTTCCTTGATGGAAACACCATTGTATCACCTCCATAATTCTTATACGGACAACACCCATAATTGGTTTCAGAAGTAATAGATTTTGAGAATTTTCATATATTTAGTTGCAGTTTTTTCCCTAAAACAAAACCATTAATTTATTAAAATCCTTCCCTTCCTAGGAGTTCATTAAATTGATTTTAAAAAGAGCGATAGGTATATTAAAATTTGTACAATAAAAATATTCTTTTTTAATTGAGAGAAATAAAAAAAATATTTTTAATAGGAGTGAAGGGTGTTGAATCAATTCATCGACTTAATCCAAAATCATCGTTCTATCCGTCATTTTGAGGATCGTCGTTTAACGGATGAACAAATAAAGGCTATTGTGGAAAGTGCTCAATCTGCAGCAACCTCAAGCTTTGTTCAAGCCTATACGATTATTGGGGTAAAGGATAAAGAGAAAAAGAAGAAGCTTGCTGAATGCTCTGGTAATCAGCATGTTGAAAATAATGGACATCTCCTAGTTTTTTGTGCGGATCTTCACCGTCATGAACTTATTGCGGAAATGGAAAAAGTGGATATTTATCCAGCATTAGAAACAACTGAAACCTTTATGGTTGCGATCATCGATGCTGCTTTAGCTGCGCAAAATGCCGCATTGGCAGCAGAAGCATTAGGACTAGGAATCTGCTATATCGGGGGACTTCGCAACAACCTGGAAGAAGTATCAAAAGTACTTAATATTCCAAAGTTCGTCATCCCGTTGTTTGGGATGACAATTGGCTATCCATTGAATCAATCATCACAAAAACCGCGGTTGCCATTTGAACATATTTATCATGAGGATGAATATCAATCTGACGCTGCTGTATTGAAAAAACAACTAGAGGATTATAATAAAACGATTCAGCAATATTATATGGAGCGAACAAATGGAAAAAGGGATGATACGTGGACTTCTCAAATGGCAGTGAAATTTAAAGTGCCTACTAGAACTTATATGAAAGATTTCGTTGAAAAGCAGGGCTTTAATAAAAAATAAAGGTTGTCAGGCACTATCCATTTTGGTGCCTGACACTCTATTTTTTTCCCGACCTAAAAATGGAGAATAGTAACCATAATAACATTAAAACAGCTATAGTAAAGCCAATTTCTTGTGCTGGGATATTCCATAACAGCGTCGATTGGTTACTTAATGCAGATCCAATTATAAGTCCAACCATAATGATACTAAAAGAAAGTAAAATAATACTGAATGACAAGCGGCTGCTGATTCGGTCCAGCTTTTTTAAAAACTGCTCAAGCTCGGGAACCGTAATCTCCATTCGTAATTTACCTTTTTTGATTGTGGAGGTTAATTCTTGAATATGCTTTGGTAATTGGGAAAGGATGTCTCCATATTCAAATAAATAACTAGCCGCATTTTCCGCTACCTTTTTCGGGTGAAGTCGCTCCTTAAGAAGTTTGCGCCCGAATGGTTCGGCTATATTCATAATGCTGAGCTCAGGATCCAGCATTTCCACCGTACCTTCCATTGTAAGCAGCGTTTTGCCTAATAAAGTCAGATCCGCAGGAATCTGAATATGATGTTTAAATGCAATGGAAAACAAATCGTTTATGGACTCTCCAAGGCTTACCTGACTTAAAGGGACATCCAAATATTTTTCTTTTAACTCATCTACATCCTTCGTTAATTTCTGCATATCGATATCATCTGGAATTAACCCCATCTTGGTGATTGCTTTTATCACACCATTTGTATTTTTGCGCATCATCGCAATAATGAGGGCGGCAATATAGGTTTTCATTTCTAAGGTGAGGCGTCCGACCATACCAAAATCCAAAAATACAATGACTTCTCCGGGCCCGGCCAATATATTACCAGGGTGGGGATCACCATGGAAAAATCCTTCTATAAGAATTTGCTGGAAGATGGAGTGGACAAATCGTTCCGCTAGGATTTTGCGATTATATCCTAATTCATCCAGCTTCCGCATATCATTTAGCTTAATGCCTTCTGCAAATTCCAACGTCAATATTTTTTGAGTGGATAAATCCCAGTATACATTTGGAATATGGATGTTTGAGTCTTTTTCAAATTGTTTCGAAACTCTCTCTGTGTTACGAGCCTCAATCGTGTAGTTCAATTCCTCTCGAAGTGATTTTGAGAACTCTTCCACAATTTCAGGAAGCTGATATCGTGAAGCCCATTCTAATCGTTGTGAAGCTAACTGTACCAAGTCCTGCAAAATTTCTAAGTCCGTTTGGATGATTTTACTAATATTAGGCCGTTGGATTTTGACTGCTACACGTTCATTCGACTTCAATACTGCAAAATGAACTTGTCCGATGGAAGCAGCTGCAATGGGAACTTCCTGGAATTCTTTAAACAAAGTGTCGATTGTACTGCCGAGTTCCTCTTGGACAATGCGCTCCACTTCTTCAAATGGAAAGGGTGGGACATGATCCTGTAATTTTTCCAGCTCTTTAAGAATTTCTTCAGGTATTATATCTGGCCGGGTACTAGCAATCTGCCCCATTTTAATAAACGTTGGGCCTAATTCCTCCAATATTAGTCGGACACGTTCCCCGATGGACTTGGAATTCATCTGCTGATGACCATCTATAAATAAGCGTTTCGGTAAGGCAAGTACTTCAAAAAGCCCTAGATCCTTGACAAGAAAACCGAAACCATTGCGGGTAAAGGCAGCAACAATATCTCGGTAACGCCCGAGGTGACGAACTCTTTTTTCTAAAATAGGAATTCACTCCTTTATCGCAGGCAACCATTGTATTACTATTATTCGGCCGGGTTTATTTTTTGGTCAATCTGGTCTATGCGCTGTTCCAATCGCCTGATATCCTCTTTGGTTGCTACATTTAATTTTGCCACCAGTTCTTGCGCTTTTTTCGTAATCAATTGATCTAGCTGCATTTGTGTTTCTATACCCTTTTGAAATAGTTTTTCAACAAATTCTACTGACTCGTCCCTGCTTAGTTCTCCTTTTTTCACCATCTCATCTACGAGTTTCTGTGCCTGTTCTTTGCTTGTTATCGCTAGCCCCAACCCTAATGTTACACCTTTGTTAAGTATATTTTTCAATGTTCATAGCCCCCTTATATATTTTATTTCTGCAACGAACTTGTATATAACCGGATAAAATTATTATTTACATGATAAAGGACTCAATACATTTATTAAATCAAGCTCGTTAAGGGGAATCATTCCTTCTTAAGTTTTATTTAAGTGTAAAATAGTATATTTTATTTATCCGATTGATCACCGAAGGATTCAGTTGACTTCGCATGATCATCAACCTCAAATCACAATTAGTAGAAGAGAGGGGATTTCGATGAAGAAAAGACTTGATTGGTTAGATGCTGGAAAAGGATTGGGGATGCTCCTTGTTATGATGGGGCATGCGGACATCACGGAATATCTTAAAACGTATATTTATACCTTCCATATGCCACTGTTTTTCTTTTTATCAGGTTATTTATTCAAAATAGAAAAATACCCTAATTTAAAGGTGTTTTTAATAAAAAGGACAAAATCATTAGTCCTTCCATATCTTTGTTTCTCATTGGTAGCTTACTTATGGTTTTTAGTTGTCTATTATTATGGAAAAGTAGATTATCATGATAATTTATTCACTCCATTGATTGGAACTTTTATCGATATAAGAAAATCGAATTGGACAGTTCATAGCGGTGCATTGTGGTTTGTAGCTTGTTTATTTTGCACGGAATTATTCTTTTATTTGATTTCAAAAATTGGGCGAACAAATAAGAAGATAAGCTTCTTGTTAATTTTATTATCTGTTATCGGATGTATTTACAATAAAATGGGCGGACAACCATTGCCTTGGAGTATCGATGTGGCGATGATCAGTGTTGGATTTTATGGTATTGGTTACTTCTATAAGGAAAATCGTGAGAAATTAGAGCGGTTTATTAATTTTAAAACATTTATTTTTTTCTTGTTGGTTAATACCGCTGCAGGATATTTCAATTATGTTTTAACTGGAGATAGGGTCGACTTCTACAATAGCAGTTTAGGGAATATCCTATTATTTTACATGGCTGCGTTTTCAGGAATAGGCGCTTTTATGATAGGAATTAAGCGAATAAAGAGAAGTCAGGCACTCCAGTATATCGGAAAAAATTCAATCATCTATTTAGCACTGCATCAGAAGATTATTTTCTTTTTAATCAGTTTAGTGATGCAAAAATATGTGTTAGATAACGTGGATTTAGTCGATATCCCTGTAATAAAAGGATTACTGTATACTTTTACCGCTGCATTTGTCTTAGTGCCTGCTGTATATATTATTAATCACTATTTGCCTTTCATGTTGGGGAAAATAGGCAGGGAGAAGTCAAGAAATGTGCATATGAATATATCTTAAAAGAATTACAAAACATTTGAAGAATTATTTTCCATATCCTATACTCAAGTTATGTTTGTTTTTTGCAAAGGAGAAGATGACACATGGAATTAATGGATTTAATCAAATCGCGTCGCTCAATCGGTGCTGTAGAGGAAAAAGATGTGCCTGACGAAGTGATCAATGAGTTACTGGAAGCAGCAACTTGGGCACCTAACCATAAAAAAACAGAACCATGGAAATTTCGGGTTGTAAAAGGGGAAGGCCGTGTAAAATTAGGGAATGAAATGGCCAGAATCATGGAACAGAAAACGAAGGGGCTAGGTGAAGAAGAGGCGCAGAAAAAGATTGAAAAAGCAAGAAAAGGGCCTTTAAGAGCACCTGTGATTATTATTATGGCGGTTAGTCCAACTGGTAAGGTTCCGGAAATAGAAGAAATCGTTGCAGCTGGTTGCGCAATGCAAAACCTATTGCTGCTTGCAACAGAAAAAGGCTTAGCAACCATCGCGAGAACAGGTGATATTGCATACGAACCTGAATTAAATAAATATCTCCATTTAGAGGAAAACGATAAAATTGTAGGACTTGTATATGTCGGCTATCCGAAGCAGGATTTTCATATAAAAGCGGAGCGGGTACCGGCTGAGGAGAAGACGATTTGGTTTAAATAAATAGATGATTGCCCTTTATTTTCGATTGAAAAAAGAGGGCTTTTTTTTTGAAGTTTTTAGTTACTTGAGTAAGTAATCAGAGACAAAAGTTTATACATCCGCCGTACCAGGTTTTCTTTATACTATAGCTATTTTTATAGAAATATTTCTAAATACATTATTTAAGCGACTTGTTCACAAGGCATGTATCTCAGAATCAAATAATCAAATCGTGATGTTTTCTCATCCAGACCTATAAAAAGTACCTTCACCAGATAACTCCGAAAGCTTCAAATAAAAATCAAACTACATTAATGCAGTAAGCCCCTTATTCTATGATTTTGAACAAGGGGCTTACTGCATTATCCATGAATTTAATCTTCATTTCTAACAAGCAACGCAACACATTCCACATGTACCGTATGCGGAAATAAATCTACCGGTTGCACTGCTTTCAGTGTATAACCAAATGGTTCAAGTTCTTTAATATCCGTAGCAAATGTATCTGGATTACAAGATACATAGACAATACGTTCCGGCTTGGAACGGCCAATTTTTCTCATGACTTTACCACCTGCACCAGAGCGAGGAGGGTCAAGCATTAGCAGTTCAGGGTGACCGAAGCTTTCAAGAACCTGATCAATTCCCATTCTTGCATCTTTTGCTAAAAAGTAGGTGTTGGTAATTTCGTTGTCTTGTGCATTACGTTTCGCAGATTCGATGGAAGTTTCCACAATCTCAATCCCAGCCAGTTCAGCAACTCGGCTTGCAAATGGCAGTGAGAAGGTACCCACACCACAGAATAGGTCTATCATTTTTTCTGTTTTTTTCGGCTGACCCATTTCTAATGCAATTTCTACTAATTTTTGTGCTTGAGTAGGGTTTGTTTGGAAGAATGTATCGAACCAAAGACGATATCGGTATCCAGCCATTTCATCATAAATAAAATCCCGACCTGCCAACACATGACTTTTTTCTGATTGAGTACGGTCCGCCCAATCTGTATTTTCAAGCCACAATAAGCTTTTTACTTGCGAAAATTTCCGTTCAATCCGATCTTTTAAATCTTGAACGGCTTCCTCAAGATCACCGTCAGGAGCTTCCGTAGCAAACAGTGCAAGCATCATTTCACCAGTAGCAAAGGACTGACGTACCATTAAATGGCGGAGTAAACCTTCATGGGCGTCTTTATCATACCCTTTTAATTGATATGCTTTTACCCAGTCCGCTATTTCCATAGCTGCTTCGACCATTTCCTTACCCGCAATTAAACAAGTTTCAAGAGAAATAATTTTCCGGAAGTTACCTTGCTCATGCAAGCCTAATGAACCATCTGGCGCGAAAGTAAATTCCATTTTATTTCGGTATCTCCAAGGATCGTCCATTCCAATCGTTTCACGAACGAGTTTGGGATCAAATCCTTGTGCTTCGACTGCATGTTTAACATGATTTGTTTTTTGTTGCAGCTGTCCAGAATATTGCCAATGCTGCCAAACACAACCGCCACAAAGGTCAAAATGCGGACATGCTGGTTGTAGTCGTTCTGGATGTGCTTCTAGGATTTCGTCTGGCATTGCTTTTCTTCTTCTTCGCTCAGGTTGGTCGACCGTTACACGGACCTTTTCACCTGGCAATGTTTGTGGGATCGTTAGCTTTAATTTTTTTGGATTTCCTAGCTCATTTTCCCGCCAAACCACAGCTTGTCCCGATCCTTTTTCATCCAAATGATTAATTTCTGTGACAAACGTTTTTTCATTAGTAACAGTCAATAAATGTTCCTCCTCTAATTTTTTAATCTATTTGTAAAAGCCTTTCGTTCAGCTTTTTAATCGCTAAATTTTATACATACTTACTTATTATAACGAATCAAAAACTATTTGGAAATAATTCATTTACAGTTGCTATTAGAAAATAACATGTTGAAAGATGAAATCTATCATGCTATGATTATTAACAAATATATTACCTTTAATCTGGTCCTGTGAGGCCAAAAAGGGCGGCAACTTAATGATTACTTTTTTGTATGTTCATGCCCTTTTGTCCTCTTGGATGGAAGGGCATTTATTATTATTTGAACTCTTTTAAATAAAGTCCTGTGAGGCTTGAAAGGAGAAAGAAAAATGAATTATCGCAATAAAACAGTTGTAGCTTCTGTAGCAGGTTTAACACTAGAGGGCATGGATATTATGTTTATCTCTTTTGCCATGTCATTAATCGTTGCAAATTTCCATATTAGTTTAGCGACAGGAGGACTTATTTCTTCCATTACAAATATTGGAATGTTAGTAGGAGGAACGATTTTCGGGATCTTAGCAGATAAATTCGGCAGGGTGAAGATTTTTACGTATACTATCTTTTTGTTCGCTATCGGTACTGCACTAACAGGATTAGCTGCTAATATTGAGCAAGTGTATGTGTTTCGATTTATTGCCGGACTAGGTGCCGGTGGAGAGTATGGAATTGGGATGGCATTAGTAGCGGAAGCATGGCCAAAGAATAAGCAGGGGAGAGCATCCTCTTATGTTAGTATTGGAGCTCAATTCGGTGTTATTCTTGCTGCACTTCTTAGTGCGTTGATCCTTCCGATGTTTGGATGGAGAGGGTTGTTTTTTGTCGGAATAATCCCGGTTATCTTTGCATTTATCGTAAGAAGAAACTTGAATGAATCACCGGAATGGTTAGCGGTACAAAAGGAAAAGCCAGTGGTGAAAAAACAGGGAAAATTGATTCAATTATTTAATTCTCCAAGAACTGCTTTTACAACGATCACTTTAGCAATTATGGCTACTGTACAGATTGCTGGTTATAACGGCTTAATGATTTGGCTGCCATCTATGCTGCAAAAATCACAAGGCTTATCTGTTTCAAGCTCAGCACTTTGGACAATCAGTACCGCTGTTGGAATGATTGCAGGGATGCTGACATTTGGACAAATCATTGACCGAATCGGGTTAAAGCTTTCCTATGGAATCTTCCTTCTTGCATCTGCTGCCGCTGTTTTCATGTATTCTTTTGCAAGTGGAAGTGTAGGGATTTTAATTGGCGGCGCAATCGTAGGTTTCTTCTCAAATGGAATGTTTGCGGGATACGGAGCTCTTATTAGTAGATATTATCATGTGGATATACGAAGCACTGCGACAAACTCCATCTTTAACTTTGGAAGAGCGCTTGGTGGATTTTCGCCCATTTTGGTAGGATATATCTTACAACATGCGAATATGTCCGTTGCGATGACTTATCTTGCAGCCCTATATTGTTTATCTTTCATAGTTATGCTTAGTCTTAAAAAGGGAAAATCTAAGAGCAGTGAAAATGAAACTGTTAGCGGTATTGTTTCAGAAGCTATTTGATTTTAAATGTAGTCTCTCTTTCGAATAAGGGAGGCTATATTTTTTATTTCTTATGTATAATGGTATTATCTAATCGAGTTTAGGGGTGGTCAAAAATGCACAAAGTCAATAATTTTCTTGAGGAGATTGAAATCTGCCCGCTTTGTGGCAACAGCAATCAATGCTGTAATTCAAAGAATTCAAATTCCAAAAAATGCTGGTGTACAGAGGAAACTTTTCCAAATGCGATATTTGATCTTGTTCCTCTAGAACAATTGAGAAAGACGTGTATTTGTAAAAGTTGCTTGGAGAAGTTTAAACTCGAGGGAGCAAAGTGAAAAATAAGATAAATGTCTTTTATCAGGTTTTATAAAAAGAGAATGAAAGTATCGTTTTATAAAGTTTGTTAAGAACGGTCTGGGTAAAAAGTAAAAGTGTAGTGTCTTTAATAAGGACTCTAAAGGACATTCGGCGTCAAAAAGCCTAAGCAAATGTCCTTTATAAGGTTTCTAAAGGACATTCTGGATGAAAAAACATAAACTAATGTCCTTTATAAGGTTTCTAAAGGACATTCGGCGTCAAAAAACATAAGCTAATGTCCTTTATAAGGTCTCTAAAGGACATTCGGCGCCAAAAAACATAAGCTAATGTCCTTTATAAGGTTTCTAAAGGACATTCGGCATCAAAAAACATAAGCAAATGTCCTTTATAAGGTCTCTAAAGGACATTCGGCGCCAAAAAGCCTAAGTAAATGTTCTTTATAAGGTATCTAAAGGACAATCGGATTAAAATTAGTCAAATGAAAAAGATAACCTCATAAAATCTCTATAACGAACTCAATCCGAAACATGAACGAATTTTTCCGAAACCCCAATTTTACTCCATCTCAATAACCACGCAACAAGCATCAATAAAATGAATCCCGCACAAAGGAATATTACCTTCGCATCTACTACATCAAATAATGCTCCAAAAATCAGTGATCCGATTGGGCCCATCCCAACAGATAGTGTTTCAATAATACCAAACACTCGGCCGCGGTATTCATCATCGATGGAACGTTGAATGACTACTCCCATCGGTGTGTTTGCCCCGACACTCAGTGCGGAAAATAAAAACATCACAGCCATATAAAAAATAAAGGAATAGAAACCGTTAAATGCTAAAAATAAAGGTAAAGAAATGAAAGCAAGCATTCCGCACATACTAAACGAGGAGCGCCTCACAAAAGTAAGAGGGTTTTTTAAATCATTATGTAGAGATAAATATAAGGAAGCAATTAGCATTCCCATTGCGCCTGCTCCTTCGATAAAGCCTACTTGTGATGAAGGAATCGAGAGCTTTTGAACTAGGACGAATACCAGACCGACACTTACGGCCGAAGAAAAAAAATTAATCCAAAGTGTTGTCATCAATAAGGTTTGAACTAATGGCTTTGTCCGTAAATAACGAAATCCTTCCTTCATGCTTTGCGTAACCGATTCTTGTTTCTTTTTCACTCTCACTTCAAATAATTCGAAATCCATCGTTGCTTCCAAGCAAAGGGCAATAAAGTAAGCAATCATCATAGAAATTAAAAAAACTTTCATCGAAACAAAGCCGAACATCATCCCGCCGATTGCTGGTCCGCCGATTCCGCCAATGGAATAGGATACTTGGTTAAAGGACAATGCCTTTTGCAAACGTTCTTTCCCCACTAAATTCGGGATGGAGCTCGAAAATGCAACACCATTAAAAGCACCAATGATGGAAAATATGGTTGTAATCGTATAGATAGCCGGAACCGACATACCAAAAATCAGTGTATAAACAATTAAAGCAGCTACTGATAATGTTATTCCCGCCATACTCATGACAACAATGCGTTTTTTCGGAAAACGGTCAGCCACATATCCTGCCAATGGTGCAGCAAGTGCACGTGGCAACACATTAAACATAATATTCGTTGCAAAACTTAGAGCTGATCCTGTTGCAGATAGAATATATAGACTAATCCCAAAGTTAAAAACACCAAACCCCAGTGACGTCAACATTTTACTTACAAGAAAGGTATATAGATTCCGCTGTGCCTTCCTAATTTTCTGTCCTTCCAAAACTATTACCTTCTTACTCTATTAATTTAATCTCATAAATATATATAATAAGATGTCGGATTATAATTGTCAAAGTAATCTAAGTATTTTTGGGAGAAACTATAGAAGAACGGAGGGAGAAAAATGTTTGATCCTACTGCATACGAAAATATGAAAGTCGTGATAGAAGGCACTGCATATGATTTAGATTTGGAAGGACAAATTAAGGTAGTAGATAGAAAAGACATTGTCGATTTAGCAACCCTTACAAGAAAGTACGAAATAACTCTTTGTTTAAAACAATCTTCCGCTATTTTAGCGAAATTAACACTGGAGGCAAAACTAAACCAATTGGCTGCAGAGATTTTACAAAAAGGAGATCCGAAGCACATTGGTGCATTTGTAAATATTTCGTTTACATGGAATGATACTGGCAAAAAGTATATCGACAGGATTAAAGAACACTGGGGTCCAGAACATAATTATGAAGAAAGAAAAATATATTCCTCTTTAAATGGTGTGAAGGAAGAAATCATCATCAATTTTTCACTTTTAATAACGGAGGATATGATCGACGATCTTGTGGAGATGTTTCATTATTCTGTTCAGACACTTAAAAAAACGATAAATCTAAGCCGTATGTAAGGTTAACGGGTTTACTTTAGATGTGCTAACATTATAAACACATAGCAAAATGCACTTGAATTCACCATATAATTCACAGTGCGTTTTTATTGATTTATCAACATTTTGGCGGATTTAAATTGCTTACCGTTTCCTATTTCACTGTGAATTTTTTGTGATTTGGTACGTGGATTATTGTTGATTTGATTTTAATGGGTAACTTTCAGGGGAACGTAGACACCTTCTGGATTAGTGGGAGCGAAGAGACAGCCCCTGCAGATTTAACATCGAGAAGGCTCCCAGCGACGCATCTAAATGAGGTAACTTGGTTTTTTAGAAAAATAAGAACTCTTATCCGTAAGGGTTAAAATAAGCGGAGATTTTCCGGTTAGACTGCAGAATAGAACTCGGTTCGGGATATATAAGCGGAAATTTTCCGATTAAGCAAAGCAAAATTACCTATTTTCCCATTTTTCAAGGCAATAGTCGGAATCTTTCCGTCTATTTAAGCTTTTTTCAGTGCTCTTTCTTCATTAGGAGAATTTTCTCCGCTTATTTATCAATTAATGAACTTGTACAACTTACGGGTGGTACGTGAAAAAAAGGCTTGGAGATATTTGCATCTCTAAGCCTTTTTGACGGTGAATTATGCTATGAAGCTTATGTGCTATTTTATTTAGTCTGCGATTTATCGTTTTGCACCTCATAAGTAAGCCCTAAATGTAAAGGTTTGGATTTTTTATTTTGGATAAATAGTAAAATGACAAGCCTCTTATTTTAGGCATTAGGTAACAAATAATGGTTGGACAAATTACATATATTTAAAATTGAATTTTCAAATAACTATAAGGGGAGATGAATATGAGTCAGAGAAAATTCAATACGTTCTATATAATCATTGCACTCATTCCATTCTTGATGTTAATTTTTCCACTTTTTGAATTAGGAAATCGCGCTACTCCAATTGTTTTAGGATTACCATTTTCATTCTTTTGGGTCATACTGTGGATCATTATCACTTTTGTAGGCCTAATAATCCTGTATAAATTTGACCCAAAAAAAGATGGGGAGGAGGATGAATAATGCCAGGGTGGCAAATAGCTCTTATTATGATGATTGCCTATTTAGTTATCGCGCTTATTGTTGGTGTTATGGCCGGTAAAGGAAGAGATGGAAGTTCGCTTGATGAATTTGCCGTAGCTGGCGGGAAGCTAAGTCTATTTGTGATGTGGTTTTTGATGGGAGGAGCGGTGTTCAGTGCCTTTTCCTTTTTAGGTGCACCGGGCTGGGCTTATTCAAAAGGCGCTCCAGCGCTGTATATTATCGCTTACACCGCTTTTGCGATATTACCTTGGTTTATCATTGGCCCTAAGGTAAGAAAAATCGGAAAAAGAGATAGGCTATTTACCATTTCCGGCTTTCTAAAAGGAAGGTTTAACAGTCCATTATTAGCTGTCTTGATTGGACTAATCGCATTATTTGCTTCCGTTCAATATTTGGCAACACAAATGACGGGGATGGCAGTTATATTTGATGTCATGACAGAAGGAAGAATTCCATTTTGGCTAGGTGCTCTAATTTCCTATGGAATTGTTGTGATCTACGTAGCAACTGGCGGTTTGCGTGCTGCTGCTTGGTCGGACGTGTTTCAAGGCTTGTTAATGATCATCGTTTCATGGGTTGTTGGTCTATCCATTGTATATCAGTTACATGGAGGCACGACGGAAATGTTTTCACAAATGGCAAAAGATACACCAGCATTTTTGCAGGTAGGTAAGGAAGGTTCAAATATGGGAACTGTCGCTTATTCTACTACCATTTTAGTATCGGTAATCGGATTTCTTATGTGGCCGCATTTATTTACAAAATCTTATGCATCCAATTCACGAACTATTAAAAAGACGGTATTAGCTTATCCTATTTTTGCTTTGTTTCTTGTCCCGTTGTTACTAGTTGGTTTTGCAGCAGTTGGGGTAGTTGATTCTGGTAAATTATCAAGCCCTGATCAAGTTCTCCCATATTTAATTACAACGGTAATGCATTTACCAGGCTGGGTTTATGGTTTGGTTGGCGCTGGTGCTCTTGCGGCTGCTATGTCAACAGCTGATGCGATTACACATAGTGCTTCATTAGAGGTTACAGAAGGAGTGATAAAAAATATTTGGAAAAACCTTTCTGATAAAACAACCTTAAGGATCATGCGACTAGGTGTATTTGTCATCGGTGCTCTTTCCTATTACATTACTGTTTTTGGTGGCCAGGGCTTAGTTGCATTATTGCTTGGCGCGTATGGTTCCATCGTCCAGTTCGCCCCAGGTGTTTACAGTGCTCTATATTGGCGAAGAGCAAATGCTGCAGGAGTTATTTCGGGATTAACAGTTGGAACCGTCGTCAACTATTATTATCAGCTTGTTGTAACTACAACGCCATTTGGTATTCATGCGGGTATATTAGGATTAATAGCGAACGTGGTGGTAATGTGTACTGTTTGTTATGCAACAAAGCCGCAAATCGAAACTGCCAGAAGATATGTAGATGTGGCTTAATCTATCTACTATTTTATTGTCGGCTCCACCATTCTTTATCGGAACCGACGATTATGTGAAAGGAGGAAAAAGATATGAAAGCAAATGTTGTTTTTATTAACGGAGAGGTTGTTACGGTTGATGAAAAAAATAGAATCGCAGAGTGTGTGGCTGTAAAAAACAATCGTATTATTGGTGTCGGGTCAATGGAAGAAATTCGTGAATTTATTTCAGAGGAAACAAATGTTATTGATTTGGAAGGGAAATCACTGCTCCCTGGTTTCATTGATGCTCACTTACATTTGACTATATACGGTACCAATCTGCTAGGGGTAAGTTGTATTGCTCCGCATATTCATTCGGTAGAAGATATTTTAAGAGATTTGCACAAAAAAGCTCATGAAACTCCTAAGGGTCACTGGGTACGTGCATGGGGATTTAATGAAAACTTACTAACCGAAAAACGATTTCCAACAAAAGAAGAGCTAGATCAAGTTTCCACAGAACATCCAATTGTCATTATTCGAACATGTAACCATACTTCCATTGCTAATACTTTGGCACTGGAAATCGCCGGAATCTCTGAAAATACGAAAAATCCTGAAGGTGGCATAATTGAACGAAATCAAGATGGAAGCTTAACTGGTAAGTTAATGGAAAATGCCCATATGCAGCTTTTTAACTATGCAAGTTATACTAATGAAGAAATGCGAAAAGGAATGAAGCTTGCTTCGGAGGAATTTATCCAGGCTGGAATAACAAGTGTTCACGATGCAGGTGCCTATGGTGAAGGATCAGAGGCACTCCGTATCATGCAGCAGGCAATAAATGCTCATGAAATCAAAGTTCGTGTCTATGCAATCATAGGTTCTTTAACGAATTCCCATGATTTTGTACAAAAAATGGTGGAAGCTGGACCGATAACTGGACTTGGGAATGAACGTTTTAAAATTGGCCCTGCAAAGGTTTTTACGGATGGAAGTAGTACTGGCCCAACCATCGCCACACGTGAACCTTATCATCATAATCATCATGATTATGGGTTGATTTATTATAGCCAAGAGGAATTGGATCGGATATTGGGAGAGGCTCATAAAAAAGGATTCCAGATTACGGCACATGCACAAGGAGATAAAGCGATTGAAATGCTATTAAATTGTTTTGAAAAAGCTTTATCCGAATCTCCACGTGAAAATCACCGGCATCGTATCGAGCATGCAGGCATCGCTTCTCCTGATTTACAGGAAAGAATGCAGAAGCTTGGTGTTGTAATCATACCAAATCCAGTATTTATGTATGTGAACGAAGAAAAGTATTTGGAATATTATGGGGAACGGGTCAATGTCATGTACCCAGCACAGGACTATCTTGAAAAAGGAATCGTTGCTGCATTTGGATCAGATGCACCTGTTACGTTTGTTAATCCTTTACTTGGCATCCACGCTGCTGTTAATAGGGAAACGGAAGAGGGAACTCCAGTAGGGAAAAACCAATGTATAAGTGTGATGGATGCGATTCGGGCATACACATGGAACGGTGCATATGCCAGCTTTGATGAAAATAATAAGGGAAGTATTGAGGTTGGAAAATTGGCAGATTTGGTAGTGCTTGATAAGTCTATTCTACAGGTGGATATAACGAAAATAAAAGATATTCAGGTAGAACTGACGATGATGGATGGGGAAATTTTGTATGATTGTCATAAGGTTATGTAAAAACAGGCATAAAAGGATAAGCCATTTTCTCTATATGGCTGATCTTTAGTTTTTCTTTTAAGAATTCCTAACTTTAGTATGAAAAAGCTAAATATACACATACTTCCAATAAAGGATTACAAAAATGTGGTTAGGAGTCATGAACATGCATTGGTATGAGAAGTTGAATCAATATTTTCCAATAGAAGAAATGAAATCAAGAGAACATATGGAAACACTGTTGGAAGAACGGTCCGATATTTATCATAAAGATGAAGGTCCAAATCATGTGCTAATGTATGCGGAGCTCGAAAACTTTATCTTTATAGATTATCTTTTTGTATCCAAAAATACACGCGGTCAAGGGCTTGGTCATAAGTTAATCGAAAAAATGAAACAGAAAGGGAAGCCAATCATACTAGAAGTGGAGCCGATTAATTATGAAGACAGCGACACTGAGAAGAGACTTCGTTTTTATAAGCGAGAGGGCTTTAATCACGCTCAGTCCATTGGCTATAAAAGAAGATCGCATGCGACTAAAGAAATCAATGAAATGGAAATTCTTTACTGGGCTCCTAATGGCGAATCAGAAAAAGACATTTTTGATGCCATGAAAAAAACGTATGATTTAATCCATACCTATAAAGATGCACAGTTTTACGGTGAATCCTACGATCCCGCTAAAGAAGTTTTGACTTTTGATCATGAGTCAGACAATAAAAATATATTAGAAAATCTATGAGAGAATGACACCCTGTTTACGGGTGTTTTTTCTTAAAGTAAAATCCATTTCAAAAAAACTCCTCAAGCTTCTTATTCAAAATCCCGTAAAAATAGGCAATTGAATTCCGAACCTTTTTCCTTCATTTATCTTACGAACTAATTATTTAAAAGAAATGATGGGAAGCTCCAGCACTCTGGTAGGTTCTTTTTTGTGATTATTTCGATATGCGGCAATTCTACACATTCTCTAGAATTCTACAATGTGGTATTTGAATCTGGATAGAAAGCTTTGACTAGCTCGATAAGATCTTTTGGAACTGTTTTAGTTCACTTTTTTATTTGCGCTCGTTCCAATTCTTATACACTATGAAACATATAAAAGATAACATTACGATTACCAGAATGGATTTAGACAGTTGTTCTTTCTCAGTTAATACATCTTATGATAAACTTGGACTATCGGAATTTTCTGAACGAAGGAACGTTCATTGTTCCGTTAACGGGCAGGTTATTTCAATAATCGGAAAAAAGTTATATAGAAAGGGAACTGTTTGATATACCAGATTAAATAAGGGAGAGAAGGCAATGAGTAAATCATTTATTGAACAAGTAAATTATATTAGAATTCCTGTAAAAGATTTAGAACTGTCTGCACAATGGTATAGAGATGTATTAGGGCTCCAGTTATTAAACATTACGGAGGAACTTGCGATTGTAAAAGTAAATGAAGGGCCTTTCTTACTTATCTTAGTTCCTACCGAAGATGAAACATTTGCACATTTTACAATTGATAATGAACAAGAATTTAGCATTGGCTTTACAAGTCCAGAATTATCTAAATTTCATCAACACTTAATGGATAATCAAGTTAAGGTCGACGATATAAAAGAAGATAATGGTCATGCCTATTTCCACTTTTATGACCCAAATGGTAATAAACTTCAAGTACACTGGTAAGATTATCATAAAAAAATTACCTTATTTCATTAACGGTGCTTTAATGGAATAAGAACGGGAACGTCCAAATCAGACGTTCCCATATTTTTTGCCTAAAAAACAACAATACTATTTTACAAAACCTAAAATAAAGATTGAAAATAAATAATAAAGTTTGATAAAAACCTGGTTTCCAGTTATTAACTACTGGGGCAGAATCACCCCTATCCAAAAACGCTTCTCGTAACTACAATCATAATAAAGGATAATGGAAACTTCAGAAGGAGTGTACTCTATTTGAAACATATTAAATATTTTGGAATTCATTTTTTATTATTTTGTGTAATAATTCTTACTGGTTTTTACTCACGTAATTACATAAGGAAGCCTTTTAGTTACACCGATTTAATAGCAATAATTATTGAATTTTCCTTAGTAATCGTTGCTTTAAATCTATATAAAAGCCTAAAAAAATGTCTACCATCAATACATGTAATTAATAAGATTTTCCTTTCTGTATTAGCGATTTTTATTGCGACTTTTTTTACAGGGATTTTAACAGGAGAAATGAGGTTTTAATCCATATGTGTTTTTTGCAAGCAGAAAGTGCAGAAAAATGCAGCGAAATTTACATAGGCTTGCAGCGGTTTGTTTTACATTAAATTTCATCCAATGTTTTTACCGATGAAAGAGCATTTTTTAACCTATAACTTTCTCCCGTAAACGCTATTACGTGGGCATGATGTACTAATCGGTCCACAAGGGCTGATGTTAGGCGGTTATCTCCAAAAACCCGGTTCCATTGACCGAATTCTAGGTTAGAGGTTACTATCACGCTCTTGTGTTCATAACAGTCTGCGATAATATGAAACAATAATTCAGAGCCTTCTTTTTGAAAAGGGACGTATCCCAATTCGTCCAATATAAGTAGGTCGCACTTTTCGATTTGACGTTTTAACCTGTGTAAAGTGCCTAATTTCATTGCTTCTTCTAATTGTCCTACTAAATCAGCTACCCGAAAGAAACGGACTTCATATCCCATTTCACAGGCCTTAACACCTAAAGCCGTTGCTAAATGTGTTTTCCCCGTACCCGGTGTCCCCATAAGTAGTAGGTTCTGTTTTTCCTTAATAAAACGAAGGTCACAAATTTCCTCTTTCGAGGTTGTGGCTGGTAAATGTAGCTGCTCATCCCATTCATAGCCATTAAGCCATTTAAGTTCCCTAAATTTAGCCTTTTTTATTAGTCTAGCTATCTTTGTTGTCTGCCTAGAATTGACTTCAATTAATAGAACATCACGTAAATACTGTTCTTTACTTTCAAAAGGGATATCCTCAAACTCTTCGATAATATGGGCTAAGTGAAGTGTTTTGCAAATTGCCTTCAAGTCGGCCATCAGGAAACACCTCCTTCCAGAGAAGGACAAAGCATTTTATCATAAGTATTCAAATCGGTTTCATAGTTAAGCAAAATCTTAGGCGTATGTACCTCGTTTAATTTTTCCGGATAGGATGCTTTTTTTGCTTCTAAAATAAAATCAAGTTCATGTGGATCCCTCTCAAAACGTTCTTCTTTTTCCAAAGCCATATGAATATCATTCAGAGTATGTTTTTCTAATAATTTTTTTACCCCCTTGACCCGGGATCTGGTCTCTTCTGATCGTATCGTCAAATACGTTTGAACTCTTTCCGGCAAATACTTAAAAAAGCGTGAATACCTCACGGACCGCGGTTTCTTCTCCCAATCTATTAAAATATCATTCCATGGAATCGCTCTTGTGGCATTCATATAAGGGCGGTTTTCTTGATAAACAATTTCTCCGTCATTCGTAAAACAGGTAAATCGATCCCATTCCATTTTAAGGACTAACGCCTGTTTCATTCTCGCTTTGTGGAGAACAAATTTCTCACCGTCAACTTCAATTTCCCCGTATTTATTAACCTTAGCGGATTTTACCGAATAAATCGGAAAATCAGTTAAAGGAAGGGCTTTCAATTGCTTTTTATCCTCTTCCCAAAGCTCATCAATCATCACATTTTTTTCATAGTGGGGACGTTGCCGGTCCTTTTCCATTTCTTCCTTCATCCAGTCTGCTAATTGTGGAAAACTCTCCATAATCGGTGCTGTTGTAAACAGGTTATTCCTTGTATATCCGACCTTCTTTTCTACATTTCCTTTCTCATGTCCACTTGCCGGATTACAAGGCTGTACTTCAAAGCCGTAATGGCATTTAAATCTCAGAAAGGCGTCAGTATAGGTCCTTCTGTCCCCTTTGCCAATAGAAACAACCACCGCGGCTAGGTTATCTATACGCAAATATGTAGGTACTCCTCCTGATTGATGGAACAGCTGCTTTAACCCCTCTAAGAAACACTCGGTATTTTCGCCAGGAAGAGGATAACCAAATCCAGCATTACTGTGTGGAAAGCTCAGGATTAGAGCTTTGATATCTTTATAGGCTCCATCTTTTACTACAGTCATGTTTCCAAAGTCCACCTGCGCTTCACCTGGAGGGTGTTCTAAACGTTCATGTCTTTCAATCCTAGCTGCTTTGAGTTGTGGCTTTCGGTTCTGGATATATTCGCATACGGTCCGATAGGACCCTTTAAAACTATGGTTATCTCTAAGATCTTCATAGATCTTCTTGCTAGTTCTCCGTTCTTTTCTTTTGAGTTTCATGTCCTCCTCTAGCCAATCATCAACAATTTCCCCGAAACCTTCTTCGTACATCATTCCTTTTTTACTGAACTTTAGTGTCTCTTCAAATCTTTCTCCATCAGCGTATTTCTTAACCGTCCTCCAATTACAACCAGTTTTTCTTGTAATTTCATTTATTGATAAGTCTTCTTCTTCTCTTAAGTGTTTGATATAATCTACTTTAGGCATTGCTAGCATCCTTTCATTTCCTCCCCACTGTTGTGATCTCTCAATCAATACAGTAGGGGATAATTTTGGGGCTGGCAAGCCTATTTTTATGCAGTTAAGTTCTGCATAAATTCCCTGCAAACCTCTGTACTTTTATTTTGCAATAAACACATATGAAGGTAAAAGGGGCATTCATTTAACAATGGATGCCTTTTTCAAATATTGTAGTAAAGGGAAGGTTAGTAGATAAAGAAATAACACCCTTCCATGAGTTAAAATCACCATTCAATAATATCTGGTTTTTTCTAAAATTATGTTAAATTTTATATAGGAGGGTTGGAAGGAAGTGGTTTAAGATCATGTTGCCAATTTGAGGATTTTTTTTATTTGACAGGGGCTGGATGTCAAAATATTTAACACGGTTTGTTTGAAAACAAGTAAAAACGGAAGGAGTGAGTATGTTATGACAAAAAGTAAGACACCTTCTGGAAAATCCGCTAAAAAATCAATGAAATTGTCTGGGCATCAACAAGTAGTAGAATTTATGGACAATCTTGAACACCCTCTTAAAGAAGAAATAGAGGAAGTTCGAAAAATAATTTTAAGTGCTAATAAACAAATTAAAGAACATATAAAATGGAATGCACCCAGTTTCCAAGTTGAAAACGAAGACAGGATAACATTTAATTTACATGGAAAAGGAT
This sequence comes from Margalitia sp. FSL K6-0131, assembly GCF_038008735.1. Lineage (NCBI taxonomy): Bacteria > Bacillati > Bacillota > Bacilli > Caryophanales > Bacillaceae > Heyndrickxia > Margalitia sp. FSL K6-0131. The sequence continues at coordinate 2,761,810 of NZ_JBBOZS010000001.1, read as the reverse complement.
TTTTTCGACTTATCTTTCATTGTGGATCAAAGAAACAAGTTAATATAGGGCAGGAAAATCTGTTTGTTGATACTACAGGGTTATTGGAATGGGTTGCTGTTGACAGAGCTATAGTCAAATTTACTGATATAGATGATGTGAAAGCTAAGGAAAAAAAGCTTACAGAAGTAATAACTAAGTGGATAGAAATAACAATTTCTTAGAAAGTAATCCAACGACAGCCTATAATGTGGCTGTTTTTTTGTAGCAATCGGTAGAATAGTCCATTAATATTTAAATCCATGATAAGCTACGAAACCAGATTAGTTAAACAGGAAATTCTTATAAATGAAGAGAATAAAATATTCAAGTAAACTAAAATTCAATGAATTATAGTTGAACTAATGGAGATTAAAACTCTTATCGCTAATATGTTAATTAAAAATTATCAAATTGAACCAAGGCTAATAGAACAGCGTCCAAGCGGCTGGTCTGGTTTAGCATTTTTAGTAGAAGATATAAGAGAAAAGTACTTTTTGAAAGTGTATGATAAAAAAAGTCGTCAGTTGCTCCTTGGATTAATGCAATTGGCTTTTTAATAATAGATAAAAAGTATGATAATAACTATATTATGGTATAATTTTCATAATATTACTTCAATTGATATAAGCGTTTAGTACAAGAAGGATAATAATCCCTTCTTATTGAAGCGTTAAATAAGAAATAACATTTTAATAAAAGGGGGTTATTGTGTGATTAAAAACAGAGAATATAGGGAAAAAAGAAAAGGGTATAAGAGGGTAATAATATCTTTGTATCTTGGATTAATGTTGTTATTTTATTTGGGATATATTTTAATGGATAATTACCATCTAAGTAAATCTGAACAGTGGATAAACACTGATTACCTTACGCAAGGAGATATCCAAAATATCCAACAGTTAAACTTCTGGCAATCAATGTTTGAGAATTCGTTTTTGGGATTAATGATACTTGCAACTTTATTAATATTATTTCGTTATCGGAAAAATAAAAAGGTATTAGTTCACTTTATTATTTTACATCTTTGTTTGTTTACTACGCTATTTTTAATAGGGTATATTTTGTCATTTTTCTTGATATCACCTATTGGAAATTTAACAGAGCCTTTAACTTTTTCAGCTTACTTACCTATGATAACAGTAATTTATACTGCTTTTGTGTTGATAAGGGAACGTTTAATCAAAAGTATATAATCAGCCCTTATTAATTTAACGGGTGTATGAGTTTAAGATCCGGCTGCCAATTTGGTAGCTTTTTCTTATTCGACGGGGAAGGTTTCCGAAGAGTCCAGATTGATCTTTGTTCAGCAATTTGGCCATTATCCAGAAATATGAAACTATCTGAAATAATCAATCCTTTTAATTGAGAATTGTTATCATTTATTGTATAGTAGAAAGTAACGATACATATAATTGAGTAAGGAGAATATACAATGCAAATATATTGGACTAAAATAAATAAGGTTATTGAGGAAACGCCTGAGGTTAAAACGTACCTGCTCGACTGTCCGGAAGACTTTACATGGAAAGAAGGTTCCCACACCCACTTCGCACTGGAAGGTTTCAATGTCGGAGATAAACCAAACCGCAGCCTGATTCGCCATATGTCCATCTCTACTTTACCTCATGAAAATGCAATCGGTATCACAACACGCATAAGAGAACAGTGCTCTGAGTTTAAATCGATTTTAAGAAATCTTGAAGTCGGAAATGAAGTTGCAATATTTAAAACTCATTCGAATGTACCGCTTAAAAGAGATGACAAAAATGTCTACCTGCTGTCATCAGGTGTCGGCCTGGCAACTTTCAGACCACTTATACTGGAATATTTCGAACGTGCCGACAACGTCAATCAAATTCATTCCCTGAACATCGATTCATCAAAAGATTTCTTATTCACTAATATTTTTAAAACCGCACCTGACAAGAAGTTCACAGCACAGTTCGTAGATAACCGTAAAGACTATTATAAAGAAGTGAACAATCTTGCTGCTGACAAGGATGGACTCTTCTATGTTGTTGGCAGCGACGAGTTCCTAGTGCAGAACATTGAAATACTGCGTGAGCAGGGCATCAAGCCTGAACAGATTATGCTCGATAAGCGTGAAAAAGAACTGCCAAAGTTTTTATCATTTGAATTGTCGATTTAAGCGAGACAAAATATTTTGTGGGCAAATACTAAATAGATGTTCCATTAAAGGAGGCGATTCTTCGATAACGAAGGATCGCTTTTTTTATTGAAGAAACAGATACAGGCTACGCGTAGGTAATACTAGAAGATTTTAAAACAAATTTACAAACCAACAGTCGGTATGTTATAGTCAGAGTATTCGAATAAACTGATTTTACCAATCTGGAGGGTTGACTTTGAAGCAAGATGAACGAAGAATGCAAACAACAAGGCTTCTGCTTGAAACGACTAAAGAGCTGATACAGGAAAAAGGATGCGATTCGATTACGATGAAGGACATCATGGACAGATCGGGCTTGTCAAAGGGGGCTATTTTCCATTATGTGAAGAGCAAAGACGAACTTTTTGTGTGGGTGCTACAGGAGCGGCTGGAAGAGACGAATGAACTTTTTATGAACGAAGTGGAGCAAGGACGCCGATCATTTGATGAGCCATATCAAAAAATATTTGAAAGTATTGAGGCTTATGCAGATGCAGATGTAACGAACAATGTGTTGATGTATTTGCTTGGAAAGGAGGAGCAGCCGGTTATCGCAGAAGCGCTTAAGAGGTATTATGAGCGTTCTGTATTCTTATCCAGACAGTGGATCGAGGCCGGTCAAAGGTATGGCGTTATTTCGGAATCGGTCGATGCAGGCAAAACAGCTGAAATGTTCGTTCTTCTGACTATCGGTTTGCGTGTCCGATCCACGATCCCTTCTGTTCCGTCTGTTTTCAGGGCCCAAGAATTCTCGGCGTTTATTATCGATATCTTAAAATCCCGGTAAAGGGAGCGGAAGGGATGATCAGTATGAGCTTGTGGTTAACATTGCATCTGATTGGAGTTGTATTATTCGTTGGAAATATCATTACGGCAGCCTTTTGGAAGATCAGAGCGGATTTAACGAAAAATTCGGTTGAAATTCATAGCGCAGTCAAAAACGTCCTGCTGACCGATTATATATTTACGATTCCGGGTCTTGCCCTCATCATCGTCTCGGGCAGTATAATGGCTGCACGCGCGGGAATGCCAATGTCGGGGTTTAATTGGCTAATGTTGTCGCTCATATTATTAGCCATAACCGGGATTATATGGGCCGTTATTCTTATTCCGCTGCAGCTTAAAATGATCCGATACAGCGCGGAATGCGTCGAAAGTGGCACTATCTCCAAGGCATATCAGGATGCTTCTCGCACGTGGGCCGTCTTCGGCATCGCCGCCACGCTGCTGCCGCTCGTCATTTTATACCTTATGGTAACGAAAGGTTTCTAAAGGGGAGGGATTGAGATGGTACCATTTTATGTGCTTGTCGCTGCTTTTCTGCTGTTCAAGGCTATTGGCTTGATTGGAGTACCCTATTTCGAAGGCTGGCATACCCCGCTTCAAGGGGCGATTGCCGTCCTGCTGCTGCTTACCGCATCCGCTCATTGGGGGAAAAGGCGTCCGGATTTAATCCGTATGGTTCCGCCGGCTTTTCCTAGACCGGATTGGATCGTGACGGCTACCGGACTGCTTGAAATTGCCGGAGCTGTCGGCATTCTGTTTCCGGCCACCTCCAAGGCGGCGTCTTTAGGATTGGCGGCGCTGCTGTTGGCAATGTTCCCCGCAAATTTGCGGGCGGCCAGAGAAAAATTAACGATCGGGGGGAGGCCTGTTCCTAAGCTGATTCCCCGAACTGTGCTTCAAATCGTTTTTCTTACGGCCGTCCTTTTGGCAGGTTGAACCTACTGCATGAAAGAACCGGCTTAAAGAAGAAATATAGTAATTATTTTTGTTGTATTTTGATTAAATTGAGTTTAGGATAAGCAAATGACAAACTTTTCGGGGGCACTATGACCATTTATTTAATTCAATTAGAGGTAATTCCTGATATAGATAATCCAGAAAAAGAAGAATGTGTGGGTGCAATTGTAAACTGTTGGGTTAAATCTATAAGTATGAAATTAGCTTTGAATAGAGCTAAAAACTACCTTAGTAATCAAGATTGGAAAGTAATAAGCATTGAGGAACAATTTATAACCAGTCGAGATATGTATATAGGTGAGACTGAAGAAGATGATGAATTGCTAGAATGCTTCGATGAAGCTATGAGAGATGGAATTTCTGCGATTTTTTATATATTTAGCGAGGAACATGACGAAGAAGATGAAATAGAAACTATGGATTGATTAGTTTCTTATGGCCTCAAATAAAATTTCTTTTCAAATTAAATGATTCTTGAGAAGGAAATCCAAAGGGTATGTATTAAATGTTGATTTTATTTATTAGTTTTTTTTAAAACGGGCATCCTTCTCTTTAAACAAAATCATCTCTTTGAATTGCTTGAACTGAATTTTCATTTAGCACCTCATAGGTGAATTTGAAAAATGTCCATCTACCTACTAATTCTCAATTTCATAACTATGACAAGTGATGATAAGCGTTCAAGACTGCATAAATAAAAAAAGATTGTTCAGAATTATTCTTCAAGTAGCGGCATTCCTTTTATGAGGGATGCTATTTTCTTATTGAAGTAAAGGGGAGGTTAAAAGGAATCTTATATAAACTTTTAGAATTTGTTAATAGATGGTAATAATATTACTCACATAAAGGGGTGTGATTAGGATTGAAGCTGGTGGAGTATACAACAGAAATAGTTTTGATACAAGCAAGTTTCCAAAGAGGATTAGTTATTTAGGATATTTTTTATTTGGGAGTTTTGTCCTTATGCTTATTGCAGGGATAATAATAGGTTTAATTTATAATTAAGTATGGACCAATTTAGTGCAGCTGAACAAAAGATTTTTACCTATATTCAACAAACGGAGTTTAATTGAATATAGTAAAAATCTTTAATGGGCTCTTAAACCTTTATGTGAAATGGAAGACGTACTGTTTTCGAATTCTATGATAAGAACTATTGATTATTTTTATCTGTATTTTTGTTTATTTTTTTTATCAAATATTCAGTTTGAACTTGACCAATTATTGCAGCAATAATTGCGTTTGCGATATTAATGATAATGAACCATTTCAAAACCTTTTTTATTTCATATTTCATCCATACTCACCTTTATTAACAGTTTTTTTACTAGTATCATCAGAAGAAGAACTATTATTCAACAAGTTAATAAAGACTTTATACATGTATAGCCGAGAGTAATGAACTCAAGACCATACAATGAATTAAAGTTCATCGTTCAACTAACCGATGTTTTAGTCCAATAAGTAATGATCAAACTTTATTATAAAAATTGATAGTTAATCAAACCAAGAACCGTCCTTTTGATCAATTAAAATAACGGTTTTTTAATGCTGTTGTATAAGGAAGAAAAGAGAGTTTTTTCAATCTTTATTCTAAATCTACAATTGTTCAAAATGATGTATTTTCCCTGATTTGATTTTTTGCACCACCCTTTCAAGCGATTACGCTAGCTCAAGATAAAATTTTTAAAAATTCAGGATGAATTTGCGGGAGGTTTACGATAAAATCAATTCAGTAAATGTATATTTTTTGGACGAAGAAGGGGAGAAACGCATGAGAATTCACTACATTCAAAATGATCCTATCGTTACCTTAGGATATATAAACAAATGGATTCATGATAAAAATCATACGTTAACTTGTACCAAAATGTATGAAAACGAAACTCTTCCACCATTGAATAGCTTTGATTTACTTATTATTCTTGGCGGAAGAATGGGGGCATATGATGAAGAGGAATTTCCATGGCTAGTAACAGAAAAAAAATTTATTCGTGAAGCTATTGATTGCCATAAATGGGTCCTAGGCATTTGCTTGGGGGTGCAATTGTTAGCTAATGTGCTTGGAAGCAAGGTATATCCGCATTCCCATCAAGAAATCGGCTGGTGGCCAATTTCATTAACGGACGAGGCATTGTCTTCTCCATTCTTAGAGGGTCTTCCGAAAGAAATAGTGGCGTTTGAGCATCATGGGGATACCTTTGATCTTCCCGAAGGTGCAGTTCGACTCGCTACAAGCGGTGGCTGCACGAATCAGGCATTTTCTTATGGGGATCGAGTGATTGGGATACAGTTTCATCCAGAATTTACAAATGAAATGATTCACGGATATAAAAAGGATGCAGAGGGCCAAGTGTTTGCAGGGAAATACTGTCAAGGCCCAAGTGAGTGGATTGATAAGCATTCTAATTTAATTGGTGCAAAAACATTATTATTTACCATACTCAATAATATAGAGAAGGGGATTATGAAACTAGAAGTTTGATTCAGAATAAAAACCAGTGCAATTGCAATATTGCACTGGTTTTCGTCTAGCTTTCCCAATTGATGAATGGTTCTTTTATTAACTGTGGATTTAAACCGAGCTCTTTGGACGCAGCAATAATAAATTCTTTTCGAAAGAAATAGCTTCGGTGATACACGATTTGATTATTTTCTACTTCCTGATACTGAATATCATGGACTACCGGACCTTTATCAGAGTCTGCAAGAACAACAATAACGGCTTTTCCCCATAAAATAAATTCCTTTGCTTTATGGCCGGGTAATCCGTGCGACATCGAACCATTCCTAATTTCATCCTTAGTCACTTCAATAAATCCTAATGCAGCTTCATAATGCACTTGATCACTTATTAGAGCGAGTATCCCTTCCATATCCCCATGATTGAACGCTTTTAAATAAGCTTTAATTACTTCGTTCTTATGATAATCCGTATTTTTCTCCGCTTTGAAAACTCTTGGTCGATTCTTTAATTTTTCCCTCATTCTGCGGATAGTTGCATACACTGCGCCTGGTGTTGTTTTTACTATACTTGCAACCTCGTCAGCTCGAAACTGAAAAACTTCCGTTAGTAAAAATACCGCTGTTTGCCTTGGGGTAAATAGTTGAAAAAGCTCTTCTAATGCCTCTGCCACATCTAAATGGTCTGTAAATTCCTCTGTGGGTGCATGTTCTTCTAATAAGCTGCAGACATTTCGTTTCTCTCTGCGGCAATGATCAATCCATGTGTTGGTAGCGATTCGATATAAATAGGATTTAAGATTTGTAGGGTGCCACCTTTGATACAGTCCTCCCAAAACCTTAAGCATTGTTTCCTGGTACAGGTCTTCTCCGTCCCAAGGGGACCCTGTTAGATAACGGCAATAGCTCCATAAACCTTCTCCAAATTCTCCAATCACATGATCGAATTTTTGATGTAGCTCACGAGATGGTTCATAAAAATTAGTTATTAGTTTCTCCGTCAAAAATTTATCCTCCTTTAATGGTTATTCTTATGTATAACGAATGTCAGTAAGATAATTATACTCTGAATTTAAAAATATTATAAAAAATTTAGGGGAAATATCAGTTCATAGTATATTAATAAAAAACTGGCTGTATTTTTAAAGGATTTACAAGATAAATACAGTATTTATATATGTGGAACTATTTAAAAATGCACGTTTTTATAGGAACTTGTACAATCACTTACGATCATTCAAGAATGTAATATGTAAAACAGTTAGTGAGTGGATCGAATGAAAGCAAGCAAAATTATAAAAACAGGACATACCTTTCTTGGAGTACCTTATGTATTTGATGCTCCTTCATATAGAACGGATATGTTTGACTGCAGTTCATTTATTCAACATATTTTTATGGTTCATGGGATTTCCTTGCCAAGAAATTCCCGTCAGCAATCATTAATTGGAACACGCATTTCACCAAAACAATTACAGAAAGGTGATTTGCTGTTTTTTACCACAAGGAAAAGAAAGCATAAACTTGCAATATATCAAAAATCGGACATGTTGCCCTCTATATTGGAAAAGGCAGAATGCTGCATACGTTTCGCCCGGAAAACAAAGTGACCATTACAAAAATTGATAAGGCGTGGAGTTCTAAGTTTGTACTTGCAAGAAGAATTATATAAAAAATCATTTTGTGGAGGAATATCAATGGATGAAAAATATCCAATAGGAACATTTCAATATGATGGTGAGATAAACCAAATGGTGATCAATAACTGGATAATAGAGATAGAAGACTTACCTAAGCAATTACATGAGGAAGTTAAAGAATTAAATGATAATCAGTTAGATACACCTTATCGAGAAGGGGGATGGACCGTTCGGCAAGTGGTGCATCATATTGCAGATAGTCATTTGAATGCTTATGTCAGAATGAAATTAGCGCTGACGGAGGAAAAACCTACCATAAAACCTTATGAAGAAGGAAAATGGGCGGAGCTTACAGATTATTCTCTACCTGTAGAAATTTCCCTACATTTATTGGAATCTTTGCATCAACGGTGGGGATATCTATTAAGAAATTTAAACAAGTACGATCTTGCAAGAACATTTATCCATCCAGAATTAGGCGAGGTTTCTATTGAAAAAAATATAGGACTGTATGCTTGGCATGGTAAGCATCATCTCGCACATATTACCTCATTATGCAGGAGAATGGGTTGGTAGGATAATTTAATAAATGAAATTTGTGCCAGTACAGGAATTAGGGAATACATGAAGTTTCGTGCATGGGTTTTACCATTGGAAAATTGGCTGGAAAAACAAGTTTGTAAGTATTATAGCTTTGATTTAGATGAAGAGGGATTTTTAATAGAGTAACTATTTAAGGGGAGAGAAATTAGATGGATACTATTTTACCAGGCGGATTAACCATAAAACTTGCATCCGATTCAGATTCTAAGCAAATCATTTACTTACTGAAAGAAACTGCACAGTGGATAAAAAGTAAGAATATTGATCAATGGCAGTATCTGTTAGAAGGAGGCGATGATGAAGAAATCAGTCTAGCTATTTCTAACCAGTTTACTTACAAGGTATTGGAAGGCACTGAACTAATTGGTACGTTTACGCTTTCCCCAACACAAAGTGAGTGGGATATACATATCTTCGGACCAGAAGAAGTTCAAAATTCACTGTATTTACATAGGTTGGCAGTTGCACCGCGCAAAATGGGAAAAGGTATTGGAATGGCCATTATTCAATGGATAAAAGATAATATCCAAACAGATAAAAAGTATTTAAAATTAGATTGTGTGTCACATAACACAAAACTAAATCATTTTTATCAAAAAAATGGATTTGATTATATTGGTGAAACAGATAGTCATAGCAAATATCAAAAAAGGATAAGAGGATGAATTCCCTTTATGAAATCTTCCTCATAATGCGTACAGGCGAGTGCTGAAACAATTTGTCTTTGAACAATATGTACAACAGCAGCAAGATGAACAGCAAACAGACAGTTATGAATATTTCTTTTGAATGCTTTTTCGTCTGTTTATTTTGAAACTGTTCCTTATATTTCAACTGGATTTTTTTCTTTTTGAAATCTAATTTCATATTTCCTCCTAAAAATGAAATATTGTTTATAATCTATTCTCCTTCTTTATAATAAATCCTTGTATAAATATGAATATTTTTCCTCTTTTTAGTTCAGAAATAATTTAGAAGCTAAGAAGAGGAAAGTTGATGTGAGAATTTATGATTAATCCAATAAAGTTCAAAAAAAAGGATTTTAAAAAGAAAAACTATACTATCGTTGATAATAAAATAGAAAATCCCAATAGCAAGCCTAAAGTTACCGTTATAACCCCAGTCTATAATGCGGAAAAATATTTACGGAAAACCATTGAATCTGTTATTTCTCAAACATTGGGAATCGATAATATTGAATATATTTTAGTGGATGATTGCTCGAAGGACAGCTCCAGGGAGATACTTCTAGAGTATTCCTTTAAGTTTCCTACTATTAAGAGTGTCTTATTAAAAGGCAATACAGGAACACCGGGGCATCCGAGAAACATCGGAATTGAATTATCCACAGCGAAATACATTACCTTTTTAGATGCGGATGACTGGCTGGAACCAAATGGACTGGAAATCCTTTTCAATATTTTAGAAGAAACAAATGATGACTATATCGTTGGCAAAACAATCGAGGTACAGCAAAATGGTACGAAAATAGTGGGGGAACATGAATCATGTAAAGAGAGAAGAAACGTGTCTCCATACTCCATCCCTCATATTTTTCAACATTTAGGACCGAGAGCGAGAATGTGCAGGACAGATTTACTGAAAACAAATAAAATATATTTTCCGGAGATGAAATTTGCCGAGGATAAACAGTTTTTTATTGATGTATTAACAGCTTCTAGATCGATATCTACGACAACAGCTCCCATCTATTATTTAAATCGAGTGGATAACAGCGACCGGTTAACGAATCAGACCAATATCCTTCAAAAGACTAATTGTAATTTGAAAGTTATCCAATATGTTATAAAGAAGAATTTAGATGTGGAAAATGAAAAAATGATTTTAAATCGTTTGTATGAATTTGATTCGATTTCAAGATTTTTTAACACGCCTCATTTTCAGAGGACAAGACTCAAATTCATTTATTATTATACCTTTCGAAGAGTGTTAAAAACGGCAAGGTTCCTTAGGTATGAGTTTTCGGAGAATTTTTCAGAACCATTAAATAAAGTGGTGTATGAATTATTTCAAAATAGAAAATATAAGGAGCTTGTAAAGCTTTTGGAATGGAACAAAAAAGAAAAGATAAAGGAGATTCATATTAAAGATAATCTCCCATATGTTAAAGTGCCATTTCTTGATGAGCCATTTAGATATATAAAATTGCCTATGTTTGCTTTAGTAAAAGAAGACAGCACCCTTGAAAATAAATATACCCTTCATTTTAAGGTTTATGGGACCAATATGGTATCCATAACCGACATTATCATCCGAAACTCAAAGGATGTCCTTTTTGAGCACCATTTTGAAGTGGAAATGGAAGAAGACGGAAATGGTAGAGTGATCATTGATCTGGCATTACTGAAACATTTGCCGCCATCCCATTATTCCATTTATTTACGTTTTAATGATTATATGAAAATCAATATCCGCAAGATAGATACGAAACAATCCAAACGATGTTTTCAAAATAGGGACTATATTTTTTATCAAACCAAATATTCAAACGTCGGGTTGAAAATAAAGGGGCAGTAGAGTATTTCATTTCTTATAGAGTTCACAAAATTTTATATAAAAGCCAATGTAATGTGTCATTTTCTCCATACTACTGAAGGGTCCGTTTATAAAATTCTACTGTAGATTCAGCCATTTTAAGTATCTTATTTTGCAGTTCAATTGGTTTAATCACCTTTATTTTGTCAGCAAATCCAAGGACATATCTCTTGGCTTCATCCTCTGTATCAAAAGATAGCTTAACTGGAATCCACTCATCATTCGTTCGGGTTCCGATTTCATTTATACGTACAAAATAACCTGTAAATGTTAATCTCGGTAAGATAGACTCTGCGACCTCTGCATGTACTTCGTAAATAGGTAAATTCTCTAAAAAGGCTTGTGTTGAGGAATTCCAGTAATGTGCAAGGTTAAAGTTTTTTGGTATTTCGAAAGTTTCCTTTATAGGCATTGCATATTGAATACGTGAAGCCCGATAATTTCGAATTTCACCATTTTCTTTGGAGGCAATAAAGTACCATCTGTCGCCCTTCGCAACCAGCCCAAGAGGTTCCACAATCCGCTCATCTGTTTTTCCATCGGCACGAGTATATTCGATTTTTAACTTATTTTCTTTCCATATGGCATTTTTTAGGATTTCAAAGGATACTATTTTTTCTTTTTGTTTTCTCCATGTATTTGTATCAATATGAATGCGATTCCATACCTCTTTTGCGTTTTCACGATATTGTAAAGGAAGAGAAGCGATCAATTTATTTCTAGCATCATCAGATGTCCTGCCTAAATCTAAATCATCCAATAATTGGGCAGAAGGAGAAACAAGTAGAGCATGTATTTCCGATTCTTTTAATCCGGTCAAATCTGTTTGAAATCCTTCTAGTAATGACCATCCGCCCTTTTTACCGCGATCCGCAAAAACCGGAATACCTATACCGCTTAAAGCTTCCATATCTCTATATATGGTTCGTTCAGAAACTTCTAGCTTCTCTGCTAATTCTTTTGCTGTTATCCGCTCTTGTGATTGTAATAACAAAAGAATGGATATCAAGCGATCTCCTCTCATCCAATTCACCTGCACTTTTATTTTTTTTATTTAAATATGACATTAGATGTCAAGAAATGCAATGTACAATGAAAATATCTTATTAGGAAAGGATGAAATAAATGAAACCATTAACTGGAAAAGTTGCATTAGTCACAGGAGGAAGCAGGGGAGCTGGTCGGGCAATTGCTGTTGAATTAGGAAAAGCCGGAGCAACGGTATATGTAACCGGGCGGAGCACGAAAGGAAATTCCACTAATAATTGGCCGGGAACGATAGATGATACCGTTAAACAAATCGAAGCTTATGGAGGAAAGGGTATTGCGATTCGTTGTGATCATCGAAACGATTCGGAAACAGAAGCTGTCATTCAGCAAGTTCGGAAGGAGCAGGGGAAACTAGATATTCTGATTAATAATGTGTGGGGAGCGCATGATCTAGGTGTAGAAGGAGGGGCATTTTGGGAATTGCCATTAGAGCATTGGGATACTATGTTTACTGCCGGTGTTCGGGCTCAATTAGCGACAAATCATTTTGCGATTCCTTTACTCCGTGAAAATACACAAGCCCTCATTATTCACACAACCTTTTGGGACGATAACAAATATACTGGTCAGTTTTATTACGATTTAGCGAAAAATGCATTAATTCGTATGGCTTATAGTCTTTCAATTGAATTACAGCAGGACAATATTGCTGTTCTTGCCGTTTCTCCCGGATTTATGAGAACGGAGCTGGTGTTGAAGCACCATGGATCAGATGAGGAACATTGGCAAGAGTCCGAAGAATTAAGGTTTACCGAAACTCCTTATTATGTTGGACGTGGAATAGCAGCGTTAGCAAAGGACCCAGATGTCATGAAAAAAACAGGACTAGTATTAAAAGCAGGTGATTTAGCCAAAGAATATCAGTTTACCGATATAGATGGGCGATATATCCCACCGTTTTCAATATAAATGATGGTTTCCAGAGAAAATTCGGTGGAAAAGGATGAATCCTAAATCCTTTTCCGTCTTATTCAAACTGACTTTGCTTTCATAAAAAAAGTGGCACACATAGAATGTGTACCTCAAAATATGCTTAACTTGCAAGCTGTGCTTTTTCTTGTTTCACTTTTTTCGTTTCTTGTCCTTTTAGACCGTTGAAGACAAGGTTTAAAACAATCGCTACAATGCTGCCAGATACAATTCCGCTGCCAAGAATCAAACGAATGGATTCAGGAAGCTTAGAAAGTACATCTGGAGCGATAGAAATACCTACTCCAATCGCAATAGAAGAAGCGATGATGAACATGTTTTCAATTCTGTTAAAATCAACTTGTGCAAGTTGGCGTACACCAGAGGCAACCACCATACCAAACATTGGAATCATCGCACCGCCTAATACCGGATTTGGAATAATGGTAGTAAGAGCTGCTACTTTAGGTAAAAGGCCAAGAGCCATAATAATTACACAAGCAGAGAATACAACTTTACGAGATTTTACTCCAGTTAGAGCGACTAACCCAACGTTTTGGGAATAAGTTGTGTATGGGAAGGCTTGAAAAATACCGCCGATAACCTGAGCAAGACCCTCAGAACGAAGTCCTAGCTTAACATCTTTTCCTTCAATTTTTTTCCCAACGATATCACCTAATGCAAAGAATACTCCTGTTGATTCAATCATACTGACGATTCCAACTAGAACCATACTAAGAATAGCAGATATATGGAAGGTTGGAGCTCCAAAGCGGAATGGGTGCACCATATGGAACCATGATGCTTTACCGACAACAGAGTAATCAACAAGTCCCATAAAGGATGCAACCACTGTGCCAAGAATTAGGGAAAGCAGAATGGAAATCATTTTTAAATAGCCTTTGAAAAATTTATTCATAATAACGATAGACACAAATGTAATGGTTGCTAATAAAAGATTTGTTCCGCTTGCATACCCAGGTGTATTTGCTGTACCTGTAATATCTCCAAATGCCGCACTAATCAAAGATGCACCGATTATGGTAACTACTGATCCTGTAACGACTGGCGGGAAAAACTTTACAATTTTATCCATGAATTGCGCTAAAATAAATACAACGATACCAGAAACAATAATCGCTCCATATATGGCCGTAATCCCGGAAGTTTTTCCGATAGCAATCATCGGACCGACTGCTTGGAAAGCACATCCCAATAATATCGGCAGTTTAATACCGAAATATTTTCCGCCAACGACTTGAAGCAGGGAAGCGACTCCGCAGCAAAATAAATCGATAGAGATTAAATACGTTAATTGCTCAGCAGTCATTCCGATAGCTGGGCCAACAATTAACGGCACTACCACTGCACCTGCATACATAGCGAGCACGTGCTGGAAACCAAGCGCTCCAAATTTCCAAAAACCTAATTTCTTCTTCACGTTGACCTCTCCTTTAATCTTCTATGAATTCAACTGTATGATTGGTAAGGCTTTTGATTCTTGCAAGGGATAAAACATCGAAGCCTGCATCTTTCAGCTTCCTGCCGCCTTCTTGAAACGATTTTTCGATGACAATTCCGATTCCCACAACTTCAGCACCTGCCTGTTTGACAATGGATGCAAGTCCAAGCGCTGCTTCACCGTGTGCCAAAAAATCATCAATGATGAGTACTTTGTCATCGGTAGAAAGAAAAGATTTACCGATATGAATCTCATTTTCTATTTGTTTCGTAAAAGAGAATACTCTTTCTACCCAAACATCGCCCTTCATGGTCATCGGCTTTTGTTTTTTCGCGAATACCATTGGAACTCCTAATTCCATCGCTGTTGTAAGAGCCGGAGGGATTCCGGATGATTCTAGAGTCAACACTTTCGTCACATTCTTGTTTTTAAAATAAGAAGCAAACTCTTTTCCCATATCAAATGTTAGTTGCGGATCAATTTGATGATTTAGAAAAGAATCGACTTTTAATACTCCGTCTGAAATGACTCGTCCTTCTGAGATAATTTTTTCTTTTAGACTTTGCATGCTGCACCTCCGAGAAAAATAAAAGACCTCGTAGAAAACTTTTACAAGTGAAAAGTTTCTACGAGGTCATACATACACCACGTCAAATAAACTTTCACTCGTAGTCAGTCCATTTACGGTGGACCGGTAGAAACTTGCAGACCGTATCTCTGCGATTATACGAGATGAATCATTCGTGTTTTTTGATTAGTATAAGACAAAATCCCTCTTTTGAAAAGAGTTTTTTTGCAGAAAACGAATTTTCTATATAATTCAGATAGTATTATTAGGAAATAAGGTGAATTGTTGTAAACGCTTATTTATTTGATTTCATTTAACTTTTCGATAATATTAATAGTAACGAAAATATTCTGCTTTCATGGAGGATATCAACTATGGCAAGAACAAGATATACAAATCCAAATGGCGATAGAAACGTCAATTCCTTTAGAAGATTGATGCGATGGCAAAGGGAGCGCCGAAAAAAGATAAAGGATTTGTCTTATGTCGTTCCGCAAGAAGAGGATAAAAAGGATACTTATCTGCAAAAGAATAGGGAAGACACTACCATCACTTGGATTGGGCATTCATCCTTTCTGATTCAAATGAACGGGTTAAATATTGTAACGGATATTGTTTGGGCTAAGAGAATGGGGTTTGATATTAGACTTGCTGAACCTGGCTTGAATCCTGAACAAATGCCGGAAATGGATGTGGTTTTAATCTCACACAGCCATTATGATCACTTGGATATTCCTTCTTTAAGGAAGTTGAAAGGAAACCCGGTATTTTTAGCTCCAGTTGGACTAAAAAACTTTTTAGAGAGAAGAAAATTTTCACCTGTGAAAGAATTTAACTGGTGGGACTCAACCACCATTAAAAACGTTACATTTACGTTCGTTCCTTCCAAACACTGGACAAAGAGAACCTTAACGGATACGAATACTTCCCATTGGGGAGGATGGGTGTTGGAAGGTAGAGGGAAGACTATCTATTTTGCAGGGGATAGCGGATATTTTGATGGTTTTAAGGAAATTGGGGAAAAATTCAAGATTGACTATGCATTAATCCCAATTGGCGCATATGAACCGGAATGGTTTATGTCTGCTCAACATATAAATCCTGAAGAAGCTGTTCAGGTATTTTTAGATGTACAGGCAAAAGTGTTTATTCCTATGCATTATGGTGCTTTTCGTTTGGCAGATGATACTCCGAAAGAAGCATTAGATCGTTTAATGGATGCATGGGAAAAGCAAGAAATAGATAAATCGTCTTTAGCGATTCTAAAATTGGGGGAAACGTTGACTATTTGAAATAATGATTAACATTTCTCCTAGCTTTTTTTAAAATTTTCCTTTTAATTAGGATTGTCATAAAAGATGGACTGTGCTATTCTTAGTATGTAATCGGTTACATATATAGGGGTGATAGAGCTGGCAACAATACGAGATGTAGCGAAAGAAGCAGGAGTATCCGTCGCGACGGTTTCCCGGGTGTTAAATGAAACCGGTTACGTGCATGAAGATACGAAAAAGGCTGTTACCTCAGCAATAGAAAAGCTAAATTATAGTCCAAACGAAGTGGCGCGTTCCCTTTATACACGAAAATCTAAGTTAATCGGGTTATTGCTCCCAGATATAACAAACCCATTTTTCCCATTGTTAGCGCGGGGAGTGGAGGATGAATTGCGATTGCATGATTTCCGCTTAATCTTTGGAAATACGGATGAAAACGCGGAGAAAGAACAGGATTATATTCAAACCTTTCAGCAAAATAATGTCATCGGAATCATTTCTATGACCAATCAATTAAGTAAAGCAACCTATCAGGATTTATCCATCCCGGTTGTTTTTCTTGATCGAACATCTTCCAGTCTTCCTTCTGTATATGCAGATGGCAAAGAAGGCGGACGGATTGCTGCAATGGAAATGTTAAAAAGGGGAAGCAGACGAATCACTTTGATTAAAGGACCTTCGCATATACAAACGGCACAAGATCGATTTAAAGGCTCTCTTGAAGTTTTAAGTGCTTCAGAAGTTGATTTTTATGTGATGTCAACGTCTTCTTTTTCCTTTACAGAAGCGGAAAAATGGGCAAAAGAGCTTTTCGGCAAATATGAAGATACCGACGGAGTAATCGCAAGTAACGATATTGTTGCAACAGCGGTTATACATGAAGCATTGCGAATGGGAAAGTCGATTCCAAATGATATACAAATTATCGGGTTTGATGATATTCCCCACAGCAGCTTGTTATTTCCGCCTTTATCAACGATACGACAGCCTGCTTATGAAATGGGCAGAGAAGCTGCAAAATTATTAATGAAATTAATGAAGAATAATCAAATGAAAGAAAATAGTATACAATTACCTGTTACATTCATCGAAAGAAGTACAACTAGAAAGGTTGATGATTATGTCTAAACTAGTCGTAATTGGGAGTTCTTCCATGGATTTGGTCGTTTCTGCTGCGAAACGACCTAGTGCAGGGGAAACCATTATTGGGGATTCCTTTAAAACGGTTCCTGGAGGAAAAGGAGCGAATCAAGCCGTTGCAGCAGCTAGATTAGGTGCAGATGTTTTGATGATTGGATGCGTTGGAAAGGACAATTACGGGAAAGCCATTTTAGATAATTTTAAGAAAAATAATGTTCGCATCGATTATGTGGAACCGGTTACATATTATGATACCGGAACAGCACACATCATTCTTGCAGAAGGTGACAACAGTATCATCGTCGTAAAAGGGGCAAATGACTTGCTGACTCCTGACTATATTGATAAAGCAAAAGATGTGATTCAAGCTGCCGATATCGTCTTGATCCAGCAGGAAATACCGGAGGAAACCGTTGAATATGTCGCTGAACTGTGTCATAGCTTTCAAGTTCCTTTATTATTAAACCCTGCACCTGCAAGGGAAATTAGTCAAAATGTGATTGAAAAAGCTGCCTATCTTACGCCAAATGAACATGAGGTCACCATCTTATTTAAGGGTTTGACAAAAGATGAAGCACTGAAAAAATATCCAAACAAGCTTTTTATTACAGAAGGAAAACGGGGAGTTCGATATTTCGACGGGGAAAAGGAAGTTCTTGTCCCTTCATATAAAGTGGAGGCAGTGGATACAACAGGTGCCGGTGATACTTTTAATGCTGCATTTGCCGTTGCATTGTCGGAAGGAAAAAGCGTGAAAGAAAGCTTACAGTTCGCTAATCGCGCAGCATCCCTTTCGGTTACGAAGTTTGGGGCACAAGGCGGGATGCCAACAAGAGATGAGGTAGAGAGGAAATTACAAGCATGAAACGACATGGAATGTTAAATAGTCATATTTCAAAAATATTAACGGATCTTGGGCATACAGATCAGATTGTCATTGCCGACGCAGGATTACCCATTCCGGAAGGCGTTCTCAAAATTGACTTATCTTTAAAGCTAGGAACTCCTAGTTTTAAAGAGGTTGTATCTGTCATCGCGGATGACATGGTAATTGAAAAGATTGTCATTGCGAGTGAAATGGAAACACAAAATCCTGCAACCTATCAATTTATGAATAAACACTTTCCGAAAGTTTTAAAGGAAAAGGTATCCCACGAAACATTAAAAGATCTAACTAGAAATGCAAAGGCGGTTATTCGAACCGGTGAAGCTACACCATATGCTAATTGTATTTTACAGGCAGGGGTTATTTTTTAAAAAGGGGTGAAACCAATGAAAATCTCTATGCGGAATATTCATAAAACTTTTGGCGCCAATCAAGTATTAACCGGTGTTAACTTTGAGCTTCAACAAGGAGAAGTCCATGCACTGATGGGAGAAAATGGCGCAGGGAAATCAACGCTTATGAATATTCTTACTGGTTTACATAAAATGGATCAAGGAAGCATTATGATTGACGGCAAGGAAACAAGCTACAGTAATCCAAAAGTTGCCGAGGAGTCCGGTATAACCTTTATTCATCAGGAATTGAATATTTGGCCGGATATGACCGTTTTGGAAAATCTATTTATCGGGAAAGAACGAAAAAACGCATTTGGCTTTTTAAAAATGCAAGAAATGAAAACGCTAGCAAAGGAACAATTTGAGAAATTATCCGTTTCAATCCCATTGGATAAAGAAGCAGGTCAATGTTCCGTTGGCCAGCAGCAAATGATTGAAATCGCTAAAGCTTTATTGACAGATGCGAAAGTTATTATTATGGACGAGCCGACTGCTGCACTTACGGAAAGGGAAATTCAAAAGTTATTTGAAGTAATTGCTGCACTGAAAAAAGAAGGCGTTTCCATTGTTTATATTTCCCATCGTATGGAAGAAATTTTTACAATATGTGATCGAATTACGGTCATGAGAGATGGAAAAACAGTTGATACAAAAAAAATTCCCGAAACCAGCTTTGATGAAGTGGTACGAAAAATGGTTGGACGGGAGCTGACAGAAAGATATCCTGAACGAAATCCAGCCTTAGGCAAAACCATTTTTGAGGTAAAGAATTTATCGCGAAGCGGTGTTTTTGAAAATGTCGATTTTTCCGTAAAGTCAGGTGAAATTATTGGTTTTTCAGGCTTAATGGGTTCCGGAAGAACGGAGATTATGAGAGCCATATTCGGTTTAGATTCACTAGATTCAGGTGAAATTTGGATGGATGGAAATAAGGTATCTATCAAAAAGCCTCATCAAGCTATTAATCTCGGCATCGGATTCATAACAGAGGATCGAAAGGATGAAGGGCTCATTTTAGATTTTTCCATCACTGAAAATATGGTATTGCCTAGCTTAAAAAGCTTTGCTCCAAAAGGATTTATGCAAGAAAAAAGTGAACGTGAGTTTGTCAATATGCTGATTAAACGATTAACGGTAAAAACAGAGACAGCCTCTACGAGAGTTGGAAGTCTTTCAGGCGGGAATCAGCAAAAGGTTGTTATCGCAAAATGGGTAGGAATTGCTCCAAAGGTTTTGATTATGGATGAACCAACACGAGGTGTGGATGTTGGGGCAAAAAGAGAAATTTATGAATTGATGAATGAACTAACTCAGCGAGGGGTGGCCATCATTATGGTTTCCTCGGAGCTTCCGGAAATTCTCGGAATGAGCGACCGAATATATGTCGTTCATGAAGGCAAAATCAGCGGAGAGTTAAAGAAAGAAGAGGCAACGCAAGAAAGAATCATGACATTAGCAACGGGAGGTCAGTAAGATGAAAGCAGTCAGTGAGGAGAAATCGACAGTACGTGTCAATCATGTAAGTAATGTAATGCAAAAACTCGGTCCGCTACTAGGATTTATTATCATTGTCATTATCGTTTCTATTTTAAATCCAAGTTTTCTTCAACCATTAAATATTTTAAATCTATTAAGACAAATTGCGATTAATGCGCTAATTGCGTTCGGGATGACATTTGTTATATTAACAGGCGGGATTGATTTATCTGTCGGCTCGATATTAGCTTTGTCAAGTGCACTTATGGCCTGCATGATGGTATCAGGATTAGATCCTATCTTAGCTATTATTATCGGATCGCTATTAGGCGGAGTAATGGGAATGGTTAATGGTTTGTTGATTACAAAAGGAAAGATGGCTCCATTTATTGCAACATTAGCAACGATGACCGTTTTTCGTGGACTTACCCTCGTATATACAGACGGGAACCCTATTACTGGATTAAGTAACAGCCGTTTGTTTCAGCTATTTGGACGGGGCTACCAATTTGGGATACCGGTGCCTGCCATTACGATGATTATTGCATTTGTAATATTATATCTTATCCTTCACAAAACCTCTTTTGGCCGTAAAACATATGCGATTGGCGGAAATGAGAAGGCAGCTATGATTTCCGGAATTAAAGTCACAAAAGTGAAAGTGATGATCTATTCATTGGCAGGAGTTCTTTCTGCATTAGCGGGCGCCATTTTAACATCCCGACTTGATTCAGCTCAGCCAACTGCTGGTACTTCCTATGAATTGGATGCCATTGCAGCGGTTGTTTTAGGCGGGACAAGCTTATCAGGCGGCCGCGGAAAAATATTCGGTACACTGATTGGTGCATTAATTATCGGTACTTTAAATAATGGTTTGAATCTTTTGGGCGTATCATCCTTTTATCAAATGGTCGTAAAAGGAATTGTCATCTTAATTGCAGTCTTACTAGATCGTAAAAAAGCAGCATAGGAGGGATGAATGATGAAAAGATTAATTTTATTAGTAATGACCGTATCTCTTGTTTTACTTGGAGCATGTTCTATGGAACCGCCAAATTGGGCAAAACCTGCAGAAAAGCATAACTTAAAAAATATTAAAATAGGATTATCTGTCTCTACATTAAATAATCCATTCTTCGTATCGCTTAAAGATGGTGTTATGAAGGAAGCGAAAGCAAAAGGAATGCATGTAACCGTTGTGGATGCACAAAATGATTCGGCAAAGCAAGTGAATGATGTTCAAGATTTATTGCAGCAGGGTGTGGATGTATTATTAATTAACCCGACCGACTCAGCTGCCATTTCAACAGCAGTTCAATCTGCTAATGAAGTAGGAGTTCCTGTTATCACTCTTGACCGTTCTTCGGATAAAGGGAAAGTAGAAACATTGGTTGCCTCTGATAATATTAAAGGGGGAAAAATGGCCGCGAATTTTATCATTGATCAAGTCGAAAAAAATGCCAAAGTAGTAGAATTGCAAGGTGTTCCAGGTGCTTCCGCTACACGTGAAAGAGGAAAAGGATTCCATCAGATTGCGGACAAAGAGCTGCAAGTAGTGGAAAGTCAATCTGCTCATTTTGACCGTACGGAAGGACTTAATGTAATGGAAAATCTGATTCAAGGTCATCCGGATATAAAGGCGGTATTTGCACAAAACGACGAAATGGCTTTAGGAGCTCTAGAAGCGATTAATAGTTCTGGTAAAAATATCGTCGTCGTTGGCTTTGACGGAAATGACGATGCACTTAAATCTATTAAAGACGGAAAATTAAATGCTACTGTAGCCCAACAACCCGAACTTATCGGTAAGTTGGCGGTTAACGCTGCAGGAGATGTACTAAAAGGGAAGAAAGTAAAAAAATACATTCCTGCACCTTTAAAACTGGTGACGAAAAAATAATCGTATCCCCCCGTGCTTGGTTAACACGGGGGATTTTTTTGTCTCTCCAAAACATATGAAAAAAATTTCGTAAGAAAGCGCATTCAATTTAATTAGCCACCCTAAATATCAAAAAAATGGATTATAATAGGGGAAAAAGACAACAGGAGAAGAGATCATTGGATAAACAAAATAGCAAGTACCGCTGGGTTGTTTTTGCTACCGTCTTGTTTTCATATTTTATCATTGTTAGTCAAAGAACTGCTCCAGGCCTTATTTCTGATCAATTAATGAAGGAGTTTCACATTACAGCATCAACTATTGGTGCTTTAACGAGTATTCAATTTCTAGCATATGCCGGTTTGCAAATTCCAATTGGCATTTTGTCAGATCGGTTTGGACCAAATCGATTTCTCATCGCAGGTACATTATTGAATGGTATTGGGACTTTATTTTATAGTATAGCGCCTAATGAAGCAGTGCTTTTTGCTGCCAGATTACTGGTAGGACTAGGAGATGCAACCATTTGGATCAACTTGGTTCTAATCTTAAGTCAGTGGTTTAAAGTAAATGAATTTGTCGGATTACTTGGCTGGGCCGGGATGTCAGGAAGCTTTGGTTCCATTATGGCAACTGTCCCATTCTCCAGTATGATTGCTGCCTTTGGCTGGAGAAAACCGTTTTTGACATTTGGGATTCTAATTATTCTGACAGGCATATTACTTTATTTTGTACTTGTACAAAAACCAAAGAAATGGGAATCTGCCAAGAATGTGTCAGTCAACGAACATTCAAAACGAGAAAAAACGTTCACCATTTTACGCCGCCTCGTTTCGAGCCGGCAAGCATGGGCAACCTTTTTATGCCATTTTGGGATTGTCGGTACATATGTTGGCTTTATAGGATCATGGGCGGTTCCTTATGGAATGTCCGTTTACGGAATGACGCGGTCAGGTGCCAGTCAGCTCATTATGATTGGTCTTATTGGTGCGATTATCGGAGCACCTGTTACGACCTGGATTTCCAGTCGCTTAAAATCCAATAAAAAACCATATATAGTCGTACAAATTATTATCTTTTTAAGCTGGTTTTCCTTCCTTTTATTTAATGGAAAGCCTCCTTACGTGATGCTAATAGCTCTATTTCTCATTATAGGATATGGAAACGGGGCAAGTGCTTTGACATTTGCAGTGGTTCGGAAGTCATTTGATATTAAAGAGGTTGGTGTGGTATCAGGGTTTGCCAATACCGGCGGATTTTTAAGTGCTGTATTACTACCAACCATATTCGGAAAGGTACTGGATCATTTTCAACATGCATCAAGTTCGGTTGGGTATCACTATGGCTTCTTTATACCGGTGATTTTTTCACTGTTTGCGATTTTTGGTGGGATCCTCATTAAGGAATCTAGCAGCGAAGTGCAAACAAAGGAAACAACCCTTCGTTCTAATGAAATATAATTTACGATACAATGCTGGATCTACTTGTAATCAAAGTAGATCTTTTTTATGTAGGATGAAACTTATATAAGGGAACGAAATGAAGGGCAGGGAACAAACACATATAGATGAAGCTGGGCATATTGAATTGCGGAAAGCGCACATTAACTAGAATGTGGGGGACATAAAATCCAACATGAGGTACATTCTTGAAGTGAAAGGGCACATAAAAAGAAGCAGGTCGCATTGAATTACAGAAAAGGCATATTCATTGGAATCTAGGGAACAAAAACTCCAACATGGCGCACATACATAAAGATAAAGGGAACAATAAATTGTTTTTAGTTTCTCGTAGGCAAAGCTTTATGAAGCTCTTCATTAATTTAAAAAAGTGGAAATAGTAGGAAATAGAAATGACCGAATTCCTTTCATATGGAATTCCGGTCATTTCCATTTCAACTTTTTATTGCACTAAACACCCATTCGTACAGCAAACTAACAGGGTCAACTGAACCATAGAAAAACAAAAATATCTTATTTCTGACGGGACGTTATTACCCAAAACAATAGAGCAAAAGCACTGACAGCTGCACCTAATATACAAACTCCATTCCATCCAAAAATTGCGTATATGTTGGTTGAAGCAATTGAACCTGTTGCACTGCCTATAGAATAAAAAACCATGTAAGCAGCGGTAAGTCGACTTCTTGCTTCAAGAAGTACTGTAAAAATCATACTTTGGTTAGTGACGTGTACGGCTTGCACAGCAAGGTCAAGAAGAATAATACCAATAATCAAAACGAACAAGGAGTAATGGATAAGGCTAATTAAAAACCAGGATATTAACAATAAAGTTAGGGCTATACCTGTTGTTCGCTGCCCCAATCCTTGATCTGCCATCCGTCCAGCTCGAGTAGCAGCTAATGCTCCGGCCACTCCAACAAGACCAAATGCTCCAATGGCAGTGTGTGGAAGAGAATAAGGTGCCGAGCTAAGAGGCAGTACCAATGAAGTCCACAGAATACTGAAAGAAATAAAAATTAGTAGTGCCAGTATACCGCGAACCAGTAGAATCCTTTCTTGTATGAAAAAGAAAAAGACGGAACGCAATAGCTCTGGATAGGACATCGATGATTGATTATCCGTATAATTCGGTAATTTCCAGTTTAATAAACATACGACGAAAAGCATGAGTGCGGCAGAGGTAAGATAGACTAGACGCCAACTACCTATATCTGTCAATACCCCTGCGAATACTCGTGCCAGAAGAATTCCGATCACAACTCCACTGGTAACGAAACCTACTATACTTCCACGCTCTGCTGGAGAAGACAATGTGGATGCGTATGCGACGAGTGTTTGTGTTACGGTAGCAAGCATTCCTACCACTGCCATCCCTATAAAAAGTACAGTACTCGTGGGAGCCAAACCAATAATAACAAGACCAGCAACTGATAATAGCATTTGGCCAATAATCAGTCTCCGTTGGTTCAATAAATCACCTAGTGGAACTAGAAAGAGTAATCCAAGTGCATAGCAGATTTGGGTGATTGTAATGATAATGCCAATAGTTGAATGATCGATTTTGAACTCATATGATAAAGCATCAAGCAACGGGTGTGCGAAGTATATATTTGCAACAGCCATCCCACAAGCGATAGCAAACAACAGCGCCAAATAGCGCGACATGGTTGTTCTGGAACCTGATTGCAACTGATCATCTTTAGGTTTGGCAATCATTGTTGCTTTTTCTTTAACTTTCTCCATTATTAACATCCCCTTTATGTACCTAACAGTATAATATACCGTTCAGTACAAAATGATTCTTAATAAATATAACTATAGATAATTTTTAATGTCAAGTTGTTAATACGGATATTTATATCTCGATAAAACAATTACAATTTGACTAATTTACTTTGTTTAAATATGATTATAATATACTATTCGGTACATAAAGGGAGGATAATCCAATTACTCAAATTCGCAAGAGTAAGATTAATTTCCTGTAGGCAATTTTTTGAAAAGAGGGATTATTATGGTTCGACAACGTGAATTTGATAAGGAAAGAGCATTAGATGATGCTATGCGGATATTTTGGGAGAAAGGGTACAAGGGTACGTCATTAAATGATCTGACAAACAAAATGGGCATACAACGACCAAGCTTATACTCAGCTTTTGGAGACAAAGAGGAATTATTTGAAACTGCGTTACGCAAATATTCAAAGTTACATGCCTCCAATATTCGAAAAAAACTTCAAAACCCTCAATCTGTAAAGGAAGCATTCCGAACATTTTTTGAAGAGTGGGTGGAAGAAGAATATAAAGAAAGTCCAAGTAAGGGATGTTTTTGTATTAATACAATGGTTGAACTTGCTTCTCATGATGAAAAATTTGAAATCCTTACTAGGGAACATCAGATGTATCTTTCGGTCATATTCCAAGAAACGATTGCAGTAGGAATTAAATCAGGTGAACTCGATAGCAATCTAAATGCTAAAATGTTAGCACAGACACTAGTCGTTTCACTAATCGGACTTACCGTGTTAATGAAATCCCGTCCAGAGCGTTCATTTATAGAGAATACTGTAGAAATGATATTATCATTATTAAAATAATTTCTGCCCATTTAGGATGAGGCATTTTTTATCGATGAAATTGCATACCATTCTTTTCTTGAAAATATGCAATGATACCATATGTCCACGGGAATATTAGATGTCCTTTTTTAAAACTTGAATCGGAAATTAATTGGGTATAAGATAGTGCAGATAGTATTACTATTTAGGAGTTATTTTATGAAAAAAATACTCATACCGACCATAATTATCTTACTAGGTTTTGTATCCTACTTTTCTTTGAACCCACATACGCATTCAAAGAAAAAGGAAAATTTAGTGTTATCACCTGCCAAACCAGGACAAGTTGGAGTGGACAGCAGTAAATTATCACAAATTGATTCCATTGTAACGAAAGCAATAACAGACGGGGTCACCCCTGGAGCGGTAGTTCTTATTTCCAAGGATGGAAAAATCATAAAGGACTCGGCGTACGGTTATGCTGAAAAATATGATAAAGGGCTTCCACTTGCAAATCCAAGAAAAATGACGGTTAACACGATGTTTGATCTCGCTTCTATTACAAAGGTGATGGCTACAACACAAGCAGTAATGAAGCTGGTGGAAGATGGGAAGATTTCGATCCATGACCCAGTTGTTAAGTATTTTCCGGATTTCGGCAAGAATGGAAAATCCGCGATTACAATAGAAGATTTGTTAACTCATACTTCCGGTTTACCTTACTGGGAACCAGCTTATTTATATGCAAATGACTCATCAGAGGTATTGAAATTTATTGAAAACTTGAAGTTAGATTACAATACAGGTTCAAAACGTGTGTATAGTGACTTTAATTTTATGCTGCTTGGTTATATCGTTGAAAAGGTAACTCATGAATCACTTGAAACTTATGCAGAAACGCAATTTTATCGCCCGCTTGGTTTAAAACGTATCATGTTCTCACCAAACAAAAAGGGAATGAAAGATATTGCTGCAACTTCTTGGGGAAATCCATATGAATACAATGAGATATCTGAACTTGGCTTAGACCCGGATCAGTTTTCAAAATGGAGATCCTATACTTATGTTGGAGAAGTGGAAGACGGAAACAGCTTTTATGCGAATAATGGGGTTGCCGGCCATGCAGGGTTATTTTCATCTGCAAAAGATTTAGCAGTCATAGGACAGATGTTTATGAATGGTGGAAAATACGGAAAAACGGACATTTTTAAGGACAAAACAATTGAAGAATTCACATCCGAAGATCGGTTTGGTCAAGGGTTAGGGTGGGAGAGAAATCAACCATTTATGGGAAAACTTCATTCTAGGGATGCATTTGGTCATAATGGGTCTACTGGAACACAAGTGATTATTGATCCGAACTATAATTTACAAATTATCGTATTAACGAATAAACAAAATAACGGATTACCAAAAGATGGTACATATCCAAGTACTACTCCATTAACTGCTGATATTGCGGATACAGTATATCAAGCTATAAAATAAACCTGCCAATTATGGCAGGTTTTTCGATAGGAATGCAATTTTTGGTAACACCCTTGATACCTGACACCGCTAGTTGATGGTGGATATTCGGATGTTATCTGCAGAGCCGGTTACCATATGTCCGCATAATGGACATTGTGCTTGCAATCCTTTGAATGCGCTTACATTAAAAACGTCTAAATTACCAAATGAAAAAGGTGAACGAAACCACGTTTTGCAATTATTATTTGTACAACAAAGCTCTAAAATTTTTTCTGCCATCGTTTTTCAAATCCCCTTTTTCATTATGTATATTAAAGAGAAATGATTTTAGTATATTAAGGGAATAAAAAAGCCTTCTCCATTGAGAAGACTAAAGTTTATTTGACTAGTCCAAGACTCTTCAATCCGTTGTATACACCGGAATTAGTTACTTCCGTAGTCTTATGCTTTGCATAGGCAAACAGATCTGGGTGACCATTTCCCATGGCAAAACCCTCTCCGACAACTTGAAGCATTTCTTTATCATTCATACCGTCACCAAAAGCGATAGCACATTCTGAAGGTAAGTTAAGATAATCGAGAACTTTACTTACAGCATACCCTTTATTCACTTTATCGCGAATAACATCATAGCAATGACGCAAACCATCCACATTCACTTGAGAAAGGTGAATACCTTCTTGATCATACAGACTTGTTTCATTTTCGTCTACATTAATAAGCGTCAAACCAAGAATATCCTTTACTATATCAGCAGTAAAAGCGATATTCTGTTGTAAATGAAATTTCTCCGTAATTTCTTTAGTAAATGGAGACTCCATGTCTAAAAAAGCATTTTTTTCATGTGTATAAAAAACAATTTCATGATGATGCTTTTTAGCTATCTGAATGTATTTTTCAATCAGAAAAGAATCCATTGGTTCTTTAACAACACTATTCCCTTTATAAACGGCATAAGCGCCATTATAGCCGATAAACGAATGGATACTAAGCTCTTTTGCTATATCATAAATCTCGTGGAGCGGTCTCCCAGTTGCCAGAATAACTTCAATCCCTTGCTGTTTTACTTCTTTAATTGCTTTTTTAGTAGAGTCCTCTATCGTATCATCTGGACGCATAATCGTTCCGTCAATATCTAAAAATAAGATTTTATAGTTACTCATGATCCTTCTCCCATTATATCTTTTTATATACAAGTGCATTTTATCATAAAATATAAATTCTTGTTCCTCTAAAGTCGGTACAAAAAGTACTTTATTGAATGGCTAATGGTTTAAGCATTTAACAAATCCAGTTTTTGCGGTATAATATAGAATGCAAGAATACGACATTATAACCTAACATACTAAATTTTTCGTTGTAAGATTCAAAGCAGAAAGAGAGTGTTCAAAAATGGGTCGTAAATGGAATAATATTAAGGACAAAAAAGCATCAAAGGATGCTAATACAAGTAGAATTTATGCTAAGTTTGGCCGTGAGATATATGTAGTGGCAAAACAAGGTGAACCAGATCCTGAAGCAAACCAAGCGTTAAAATTCGTACTTGAACGCGCTAAAACATATAATGTTCCAAAACATATCATTGATCGTGCTATTGAAAAAGCAAAAGGCGGTTCAGATGAAAGCTATGATGAGCTACGCTACGAAGGCTTTGGTCCGAACGGTTCTATGGTAATTGTTGACGCCTTGACAAATAACGTAAATCGCACAGCTGCAGATGTCCGTGCTGCATTTGGTAAAAATGGCGGTAACATGGGTGTAAGTGGTTCTGTTGCGTATATGTTTGACTCAACAGCTGTAATTGGTGTTGAAGGAAAATCGGAAGAAGAAGCACTAGAACTTTTAATGGAAGCAGATGTAGATGTACGTGACATCATCGAAGAAGAAGATTCAGTTATCGTATATGCTGATCCAGACCAATTTAACGCCGTACAGGAAGCATTCAAACAAGCAGGAATAACGGAATTCTCTGTTGCCGAAATTACGATGATGGCTCAAAATGAAGTAACCCTTGATGACGAGGCAAAAGCTAAATTTGAAAAACTAATTGATGCATTAGAAGATTTAGATGATGTTCAGCAAGTGTATCATAATGTGGATTTAGGGGAGTAATGCAAAAAGCAGATCTTGAGAAGATCTGCTTTTTTAGATATTAGAGAATTCCATGTCCGTTGAGTCGCCAACCGTAATCCCTCGAGTTACTTTATAGCTCCTGCGACATCATACAAATCCAGGTCAATGTCAGTTTTGCTACCTAGGGCAAGCTTAGCAAGCTCTGATCCAATAAATGGCCCCATTGTTAATCCTGATGCCCCAAGTCCATTTGCCACAAAAATACCTTTATACCCAGGTAGTTCCCCGATAACGGGTAAAAATTCAGGAGTAAAAGGACGAAATCCAACTCTAGTTTCCATATATGTACTTTCCATTAATCCTGGAGCGATCTCCAAAGCTTTGTTGAAAATTTCCTGCATTCCACCGGCAGTAATTCGAGTATCGAATCCCACATTATTTTCATGTGTTGCCCCAATCACAATCCGGCCTTCGTCAAAAGCTAATAGATATTGATCACTTGGAGGCATCACTACGGGCCATTCACTTGTATTTACTTGAGGTAATTCCAAATGAATAATTTGAGCCTTTTGAAAATGAACTTGAAAGTTTACGCCAAGCGGCTCTAAAAGTTGATTTGCCCATGCTCCAGCTGTAACAATGACGGAATCAGCAAAAATGGAGTTTCCATCTACGGAAATACCCGAAACTTGCTTGCCTTCAAATAGGAGTGTAGCATCACCAATGATGATTTTTGCTCCATGTTTTTTGGCACCATTTAATAAGGAATCACGAAGTGCTCGTCCATCAACGCGTGCAGCTCCGCTGACGTGAACCGCACCATAGCCATCAGCTAGCGGGGGAAACAATTCTCGCGTTTCTTCGGGAGTGAGGATGGACACTTCTCCCATTTCGGGTGCTTCATCTTTACGCTTCAAAGCCCGCTTCTCCATAGCTATCAATTTTTCCTTATCCCTATGGATACTGATAGCACCTACCCGCGCATACCCTGTATTTTTTTCGTGATCTTTTTCAAGTTCTTTTATAAGAGTTGGATAATATTTTGCTCCGCCCTTAGCCAATTGGTACCACGCTTTATTCCTTCTCTGTGAGAGCCATGGACATACAATCCCTGCCGCTGCATCTGTTGCCTGACCAATGTCTTTTCGATCTACGACTATTACTTCCGCTTTTGCTTTTGCAAGATGATAGGCAGTGGAGGCACCGAGAATTCCTGCTCCAACCACAATATACTTTTTCATAAAAAACATCCTTTTTTTAACTTTAGTCCAGATTAATGATAACCATGAACACCTATTTAATTCAAGAAATCTTATTAAATTGGTTTGAAACAATTAATGAAACCCAATAAATGAATTTTTTGTCTTTAAAGGTGTCTTTACATCTGTACATTAAAGTGTTATATTTCATGTTGGAATAAGTAATTATTTGTGAAACTATTATTCTCAAAAAATTTACATTATAGAAGGAGTACATCATTATGGAAAAAAGTATAGCGGTGTCTCAAAGAAAACTGCTTCTCATCTCCGGAACAGGGTGGATGTTTGATGCCTTGGATGTAGGTATTTTATCCTTTGTAATTGCTGCACTTGCAAAGGATTGGAATCTAAACCCTGCACAAATGGGGTGGATTGGCAGTATTAATTCTATCGGAATGGCTGTCGGGGCACTCCTTTTTGGGATATTAGCGGATAAATTTGGACGAAAATCCATTTTTATGATCACTTTATTGTTCTTTTCTATTGGCAGTGGACTTTCAGCACTTGCACCAACCTTAACTATTTTTCTTATTTTACGTTTTCTCATTGGTATGGGGTTAGGAGGAGAATTGCCGGTAGCTTCGACTCTCGTTTCCGAGAGTGTTCCGACGAAAGACAGAGGAAGAGTAGTCGTTTTATTAGAAAGTTTTTGGGCTGGCGGCTGGTTAATTGCGGCGCTAATTTCTTATTTTGTTATCCCGAAATTTGGCTGGCAAATTGCATTGTTAATTTGTACCATCCCAGCTTTCTATGCTTTATATTTACGCTTAAGCCTACCTGATTCACCAAGATTTCAAACGATGAATAAAGAAAAGCGCGAATCTGTCCTTAAAAAAATCGAACAGGTTTGGTCAAAAAAATATGCAAAAAGAACATTAATGCTATGGGTTGTCTGGTTTACAGTCGTATTTTCTTATTACGGAATGTTTCTATGGCTTCCAAGTGTGATGGTATTAAAGGGATTCAGCCTTATTAAAAGCTTTGAATATGTGTTAATCATGACGTTAGCACAGCTCCCAGGTTATTTTACAGCAGCTTGGCTAATTGAAAAAGTAGGTAGAAAATTTGTTCTCGTAACTTTTTTACTGGGAACAGCAATATTTGCTTACCTTTTTGGAAATGGGGAAAGCTTAACGATGCTAATTGTGTCCGGAATGTTCCTTTCTTTCTTTAATTTAGGCGCATGGGGAGCACTTTACGCCTATTCACCAGAGCAATATCCAACGGTTATCCGTGGAACAGGTACAGGTATGGCGGCAGCTTTTGGACGAATTGGCGGTATTTTCGGTCCATTATTAGTGGGAAATCTTGTATCTCAAAAAGTATCCACTGATTATATTTTTACAATTTTTTGCATATCCATTGTTATTGGCGTATTATTCGTTTTGTTCCTTGGTAAGGAAACGAAGCAAGTGGAGCTTGATTAGTATAAAAAGCTATCCTGTTGGGATAGCTTTTTTTGTCATACTTGGTAAGGATTATTAGATCTATATTTAGTGTAAACTCGCATTTGACTAACTTTTCTAAATTTTCATTGCGCATTTTTTTTGATGTTACATATAATATTTTATAAGAAGACGTTCAAATTAATTTGAACGATAAATAAAAATTGAAGGTGACAGGAAATATGAAGGAACAATTGGAGGTATATGAAATTACCACGCTTGAGGAAGCGAAGGTATTAACAAATGAATTAAGGATGAAGATATTTTCCATTTATTTTGACCAAAAACCGAGATCAGCAAAGCAACTCGCGGATGAACTTGGCCTTTCACCCTCGAAGGTTCATTACCATATTCGGGAGTTAGTAAAGGTGGGACTCCTCTTTCTGTATGATACAAAGGAGGTAAACGGGATTATCGAAAAATACTATTTGCCGATTGCGAAGGATGTGAGAATTCTAATCAACCAGTTAGATACAGAAGGGAAACAGCAAATAGTAGATAAAACGATAAGCGATATGAAAAAACAGCTATTAGAGTCTTTTGATCATCATCCGGACCATAGTTTATTCCGAAGTTTAAATTTACATCTAAATCTAACGGAGAAACAAGAATTAGAAACAGAATTAATTACTTTAATGGAGAAGTGGGAGAAGAGAATCAAATCCAGAGAACCTAAGGGCGATAAAAATTATGGAATTTTTATTTCCATGTTTGCAAAATCTTAATCCAATGGGGGAAAACAAGTGGAAGGTTATAAGGGGTTTCAATCATTTTTATTCTTATGGGGCGGTCAATTAGGGTCCTTATTAGGTTCAAGTTTAACAACCTTTGCTTTAGGGGTATATATTTTGCAAAAGACAGGGTCTGTATCCAATTTTGCGATTACACTGCTTTGTATGTCTATTCCAGGTCTTCTCATTTCACCATTTGCCGGTGCACTCGTAGACAAGTGGAATCGAAAAGGGATGATGCTTGCAAGCGATTGTTTATCAGGAATTGCAACACTCGGAATATTTGTTACCCTTTTCTTTTCGCAACTTCAGTTATGGCATATATATACAGCTGTCATCATGTGGTCCATTGCGGGGGCAATGCAGTTTCCAGCTTATCAAGCGATTGTGGCGCAAATCGTAGAAAAGAAACATCTTGGACGTGCAAACGGTCTTATTCAAATGTCAGATGCCGCTTCCAGTATAGTTGCTCCACCAATTGCAGGGATCTTACTGCCTTTTATACATCTACAGGGAATCCTCATCATCGATTTCTTATCTTTCTTTATAGCAATATTCTCTTTGTTAGTTGTAAAAATTCCGCCAATACATGCTTGTGAATCCTTTAGAAAAAAACAATCCATTTTATTAGATATTAAAGACGGAATTCAATATTTACGACTGAACAAGGCTTTGTTATGGTTTTTAACTTATTTTTCATTGGCTAATTTTATACTAGGATTCGAAAATGTCCTGCTACAACCGTTAATCCTCTCCATAAGTAATACAAAAAGCCTTGGATTTGTTATGTCATGTATTGGAGTAAGCATGGTTTTAGGCGGATTGGTGATGAGTGCTTGGGGTGGTCCGAAACGAAAAACAAGAGGTGTTTTTGGATTTGGCCTAATTAGCTCCATCTGTTTTACCTTCATTTGGATTTGCCATTCTATTCCGGTGATGTGCATATTTATCTTCCTATCCTTTTTCTTTTTACCTTTTGGAAATACGTGTTCGCAGGTTATTTGGCAAAGTAAAGTGGAACTTAACATCCAAGGTCGTGTATTCGCTTTACGCAGAATGATTGCCATGTCCCTTATGCCAATTTCCTACTTATTATCAGCACCACTATTAGATCATGTATTTACCCCGTTGATGGACTCTCATGCACTTGGCGGCCAATTTCTTGGTGGATGGTTTGGAGTGGGTGAAAATGGCGGAATACGATTGTTTCTGATGATTTTAGGGTTGATTTGGGTTTTAACGTCGGTTATTCTTTCATTTCATAAAGAAATTAAATTATTGGATGAGGATAATAAACTAAAGGATTCTGTCGTTCCTGCTTCTGTTTCGTAGACTTGGCCTGTTCTTAGTGCAGGCTCTTTCTTTTGTCACTTATATTGAAAGATATTCATTTCCGTTTTTTTGCATTTGATTCCATTGTAAAAACTATATTAAAATAATTTCATCTGTACGAAGAAAATTAGCATGCAAAGAAGGCGGCTTACTTGCGAAAATCAAAAATTCTGCTTTTATATTTAATAGCAAGCTTTATTTGGATTTTCCTAACTGAATATCTGATGAAATATTTAGGACTGAATTTATCTGTAGTATTAATAGTGGAAAGAATTAAAGGGATTCTTTATATCATGATGACAGGCGGTTTTATTTATTTTTCGCTCATTAAAAAAGAAGAATTTGATTTCATCAAACAGGAGGAAAGAAAACTCTCCACCCTTATTAATTCGATGGTAGATTACGTTATATTTAAAGATGGGGAAGGGAGATGGATTCAAGCAAACCAATTTAGTCTAAAGCTTTTTCAATTAGAACATGTCCAATATAAAGGAAAAACAGATATCGATCTCACAAACTTAAACCCCTTTTACCGTAAAACATTGCTTCAAAACAAGGAGATTGATGAGCTTGCATGGAAAAAAGGAAAGCAATTTCGAAATGAGGAAAAAATTCTGCTTCCCAGCGGAGAGATGAAGACCTTTGAAACCATCAGGGTGCCCCTCTTTAACCCAGATGGCAGCAGAAAAGCATTAGTTGTAATTGGCAGAGATATAACGGAGAGATTAACGACAGAGCAAAAACTAAGTGAGAGTCAACAGCAATATAAATCTTTGTTCGAATATAATCCGGATCTTGTCTTTATGGTGAACTTAAATGGAACAATAACACAATTGAATCCCGGTTTTGAAATTATCAGTGGCTATCGGCGTGAAGAGTTTGTTGGAAAGCCAATATTTGAGTTAATTATCGCTGAAAGCCGGGAGAAGATTCTTGAACAATTTAACATTATTTTGAGTGGAGGAAGCCCGACCGTCAGTGAAGTAATAATTAAATGTAAGGCTGGCAAAAAGCTGATTTTAAACTGTACAACCGTGCCGATGAAGATTAATGATCAACTGGTAGGGGTTATCGGCTATGGAAGAGATATCACAAAGTTAAAGGAAACAGAGGAAAACTTAAGAAAAACAGAAAAGCTTTCAGTTGTGGGAGAGCTGGCAGCAAGCGTAGCTCATGAGGTACGAAATCCGCTCACTTCTATTAAAGGTTTTATCCAATTATTGGAAGTAGAAGATCAAAAAAACAAGCGCTATTTTGATATTATTTTGAATGAGCTTGATCGAATCAATGAAATTGTAAGTGAACTTCTTGTATTAGCAAAGCCCCAAGAGATCGTTTTTAAAAAGTGCAGTGTTATTCAAATTCTCGAAGATGTAACCTCTTTACTTAAGTCTGAATCCAATATGCAATCAGTCGAATTAATGTTACATGCTGATGATGAAATCCCCATGATTAACTGTGATGCCAATCAATTAAAACAAGTTTTTATTAATATCATTAAAAACGCTATCGAAGCATCCCCACGAGGCAAGCCTGTACAAATTAAAGTGTCGAAACATCAAAATAAATCCATTCTCATCCAAGTGAAAGATAAGGGAATCGGGATATCTGCTGAACGTCTCAAAAGGATTGGCGAACCGTTCTTTTCTCATAAAGAAAAGGGGACTGGCTTAGGACTAACCATTTGTTTCAAAATTATCGAATCCCACCATGGGAAAATTCTATTTGAAAGTGAGCTTGGAAAGGGAACCACCGTGGATATTATTCTACCTGTGCCATCTAAACAATAAAATTATTGTGCAAATATAATAGGGATGTGCCATTTTACACATCCCTTAAAACTGCTTACTCCCAATGAGTTTTGATAAACTCGTCACGTCCAGATTTTTGACGATCTTCTTTATATTCCTCAGGACTCTTTTTATAAAAATCTTGGTGATAATCCTCAGCAGGATAGAAGGTCATCGCAGGAAGGATCTCCGTAACAATTGGCTTCTTAAATTTTCCGCTCTCTGCAAGTGCCTGCTTTGATTCTTCTGCAAGCTTTTTCTGTTTTTCATTATGATAAAAAATTGCCGTTCGGTATGAATCCCCGCGATCATGAAACTGCCCGCCCGCATCCGTTGGATCAATCTGCTGCCAATAAATCTCCAACAACTTTTCATATGAAAAAACGGAAGGCTCAAACGTAATTTGGACGACTTCAAAATGTCCACTAGTTCCAGACTTCACATCTTTATATGTTGGATTCTCCACATGACCTCCAGAATAGCCAGATACTACTTTCTCAATACCATCCCACTGATCAAATGGCTTAACCATACACCAAAAGCATCCTCCCGCAAAGGTTGCCAGCTCGAATTGTTTTGTCATGTTGAAATTCCTCCCAATAAAGGTTGATTAATTAGGATATTATCATTTTAGTAGAGCGGAATCAATAATTAGACCTCTTATATCTAGTTATAAAAAAATTATATTTTAGAAATAATGTATCCTCTCTTGTTGTTCTTAATAATGAATAATAACAATATAATTGAAATATATTTATGATGGTGATGCCTCCTAACCATTATCAAACGGAGACACTCGGTCATGCTGTGGGTCCTAAAACCTTAGACGCTAGTCGTCAAGAGTGTGATGTGAGGGGGGGTTTAATGCCCCAATAAAATAAGAAAAGCGCAAGCGCCGCAGCTCTAGCGTACGGATTTCGTAGTCGCAGTCTTGAGATAAAGGAAACACAGTGAGGTAGTTCACTTGGAGCTAGACAAGATTAAACTTGTTAAATTATTTAGATGTTGAAAAATTTTATACTTTCCTATCCTTCAATAAAAGAATAATGATGCGATTCTTCGAGAAGAGTCGCATCATTATTCTTTTATCACTATACAAAAAAAATTTGATAGAAAAATAGAGTTATTTTAAAGGCTGTACAAAAAGGGGGTAATGTACGATTGACGTATCGCCAAAGAATGTCATTATTTGCCGTTATGGACTCAGTAATCGTGTTAACTGCAATATTCTTTAGTAGATTTTTGGTTACAGCTTCCTTTTATATTGTTACTATCCCAATTTTAGTTAGTTCAATCGTTTTACTTATAAGCCATCATTTTTATTCCCTTAAATTTAAACTATATAAAAAAGCTTGGGAGTATGCGAGTGTTGAAGAACTACTAATTATTTTTAAATCAGTAACTTTATCCATTCTTACAGCAGGGCTTGTTCAACAACTGATTAATCATGATATTTATTTTCGTGTTCTAGTTGTTACGTGGCTGCTAAATATCTTACTAATAGGCGGATCCAGATTCTGCTGGAGAATACTAGGCAATTTCGTTCTTAATAAAGCAAATAATAAGAAAAGAACTTTAATAATTGGTGCAGGTTCTGCAGGAATTATGGTAGCAAGACAACTAAAACGATCGAATGAGGCAGAACTTTTGCCAGTAGGCTTTATTGATGATGATAGCAGAAAAATGAATCTTGATATTTTAGGTATCCCTGTCTTAGGCAGGGTATCAGAAATTGAGAATATAGTGAGACTGCAAAATATTGATCACATTATTATTGCAATCCCTTCACTAAAGAAAAGGGAGTTAAATGTGATTTTCAACGAATGTGTTAAAACAAAGGTGAAAACTCAATATCTGCCTATGATTGAAGATTTAATAACAGGAAAGGTTTCTATTAATCAATTTCGTGATGTAAAGGTAGAAGATTTATTAGGACGTGATCCTGTCGAATTAGATATTGAAAGTATTTCAGAATATATAAAGGATAAAATCATTTTAGTTACAGGTGCTGGCGGATCTATTGGTTCAGAAATTTGCAGACAAATTTCAAATTTTGCACCAAAAAAACTATTATTGCTCGGTCATGGTGAGAATAGTATTTATTCTGTCGATTTAGAACTAAGGAATACATTTTCTAATTCCAGTATTGAATTTATCCCTATCATCGGGGATCTAAAAGATTTAAATAAAATGATGACTATTATGAAAAACTTTCAGCCTGATGTGGTTTATCATGCTGCTGCACACAAACATGTTCCATTAATGGAGGAGTATCCTGAAGAGGCCGTTAAAAATAATTTAATAGGAACTGTAAATCTCGCAAAAGCTGCAAGTTCATATAAAGTTGGAACATTCGTCATGATATCTACAGATAAGGCGGTTAATCCCACAAGTGTTATGGGGGCTACCAAGAGACTGGCGGAAATGATGATTCAATATTTTGATACTGTAAGTGAAACCAAGTTTGTTACGGTAAGATTCGGAAATGTTTTAGAAAGCAGAGGAAGTGTTGTCCCATTATTTAAAAAGCAAATTGAAAATGGCGGACCGGTAACGGTAACACATCCCGATATGGTTCGATATTTTATGACCATACCAGAAGCATCAAGACTAGTAATTCAAGCGGGAGCCCTCTCCAAGGGTGGAGAAATATTTGTGCTTGATATGGGAGAACCATTAAAAATTGTAGATTTAGCAAAGAAATTAATCAAACTATCCGGATACAAGGATGATGAAATAGACATTATCTTTACCGGGATTAGACCTGGAGAAAAACTCTATGAAGAATTGCTTAAAAAAGAGGAAGGATATGAGCAACAAATTTATCCCAATATTTATATAGGAAAAAGATCACTTATTTATGTAAATGAAATTGAGGACATTATCACAAACTTTTTGTTCTTTGATAAAGAAGATTTAAAAAGAAGACTCTTAGATTTGGCGAATAACAGAATGATGGACCATGCATTATTGGGAGCATCATTTTAAAATAATTGGATAGGTGGATAGAATCAATTGAAAAGAATAGTAGATGTGATCCTATCATTAATGTTATTAATTCTATTACTGCCACTTATATTGATGATTGGGTTATTAGTTCGAATCAAGTTAGGATCGCCAATCTTATTTAAGCAGGAACGTCCGGGATTATATGAAAAACCATTTTATCTATATAAATTTCGAAGTATGAATGATCAACTAGACAATGATGGACAATTACTTCCTGATGAACAACGTTTAACTTCGTTTGGAACATTTCTTAGAAGATATAGTCTAGATGAGCTTCCTCAGCTTTTGATTGTTTTAAAAGGGGATTTAAGCTTAGTTGGCCCGCGTCCGCTACTAATGGAATATCTTCCGTTATATACAAAAGAACAAGCAAAAAGACATTTAGTTAAACCAGGGATTACGGGATGGGCGCAAGTGAATGGAAGAAATGCTATTAGCTGGGAAGAAAAATTCGAACTAGATGTATGGTATGTGAATCATCAGTCATTATCTCTTGATTTAAAAATATTATGGTTAACAATGAAAAAGGTTCTAAAAAAAGAAGGTGTTTCACAGCAACACCATGTTACGATGGAGAAGTTTAAAGGAAGTTACGCGATGGAAAGAGAGGATAGCGGTTCAAAACATGCTTAAAGAATGGTCATGCATTTATTATTTTAAGAGGTGTCTTAGATGCTATATACAACAAAAGGCAAACGTATTTATCTTTCCACCCCGCATATGAGCGGTAAGGAAATGAAATATATACAGGATGCATTCGATTCTAATTGGATTGCACCGCTGGGATTTAATGTAGATGAATTCGAAAAAGGAATAGCAAATTATATCGGAGCCAAGGGAGCTGTTGCGGTAAGTTCAGGAACTGCAGCCATTCACTTGGCTCTTTCTTTATTGGATGTCAATAGAGGGGATACGGTGTTTTGTTCCACTCTTACATTTGTTGCCAGCGCAAATCCAATACTGTATCAAGGGGCAGAGCCCGTCTTTATCGACTCTGAGCCAAATTCTTGGAATATGTGCCCCAATGCTTTAAAGAGGGCATTCGAAGATGCTGCTATGAACGGTAAACTACCTAAGGCAGTTATTATCGTAAATCTCTATGGGCAATCTGCTAAAATGGATGAATTGCTTTCAATCTGTAAAGCCTATCAAGTTCCTATTATTGAGGATGCAGCGGAATCGTTGGGAACGATATATAGAGGAAAATTCAGCGGAACTTTCGGTGATTATGGAATATTCTCGTTTAACGGTAATAAAATAATTACCACATCAGGTGGGGGAATGCTTGTATCAGATAACGCAGAAGTAATAGACAAGGCTCGGTTTTTAGCTACACAGGCTAGAGATCCGGCAATATATTATCTTCATAGCAGATTAGGATATAATTATCGGCTAAGCAATGTACTGGCAGGAATCGGAAGAGGTCAATTAGAAGTGCTGGATGAACGAATTAAGGTCAAAAGGGAAATTTTTGAAACATATAAAAGAGAACTAGAGGGGTATTCCTGTTTATCTTTTATGAAAGAATTAGAGAATAGCTTTTCGAATAGATGGTTAACGGTATTAACCATTGATGATAAAAAGGCAGGTATTACAGTAGGTGAGATTGTAGACGCATTCGCGGAGAATGATATTGAGGCAAGACCAGTATGGAAACCACTTCACACACAGCCTCTTTTCAAAAATAGTAAATACTATCCGCATAATAATGAGAAGAGTATATCGGAAAAATTATTTTTAACAGGTATTTGCTTACCTTCAGGTACAAATATGACAAAAGAAGAACAAATAAAAGTAATAAATTGCTTGAAAAACCTATTAATCCATTCAAAATAACACAACGACAAGGATAATAGTAAAGATTAGAGTACGATTAATGATGGAGGTATATATGGATAAAACAATCAAATTTTTAGATATATTTACAATCCTAAAAAAGCGTTGGCTATTAATTGTACTCTTTACAATACTTGTGGCTGCTATTAGCGGCATTCTTTCGTATTTCGTCTTAACACCTGTGTATCAAGCTTCTACACAAATCTTAGTGAATCAACGAAATTCCAATAATCAATTGGACACCGCATTACTTCAAAGTAATGTAGATTTAATCAATACCTATAGAGACATTATAAAAAGTCCCATCATTCTGGACAAAGTCATTAATAATCTTAATCTTGATATGACCACTGAAAAGCTCGGCAAAAAT
Source organism: Margalitia sp. FSL K6-0131 (assembly GCF_038008735.1). NCBI lineage: Bacteria > Bacillati > Bacillota > Bacilli > Caryophanales > Bacillaceae > Heyndrickxia > Margalitia sp. FSL K6-0131. Next base: position 2,720,240 of record NZ_JBBOZS010000001.1, on the reverse strand, counting down.
ATAACGGTAAACAGCCAGCAAAATTCACAAGTTTTTACCATTATCGTACAAAATAAAAATGCAGCAAAAGCCACAGAAATAGCGAATACTGTTGCAGAAACCTTTCAAAATGATATTCAGTCGATAATGAAAGTCGATAATGTCAGTATCCTTGCTAAGTCTGAATTAAAGCAAAATCCGATACCAGTAAAACCAAATAAGGTATTGAATATTACCATTGGTATTTTAGTAGGACTTATGTTTGGGACTGGATTCGCATTTTTGATTGAAATGTTTGATAATACGTTAAAAAATGATCAAGAGATAATTGATCTCCTTGGTTTGACCGTCATTGGAACGATTCCAAAAATGGAAAAGCGATTAACAAGAAGCAAAAAAAAATCCTCAAAACAAAAAGCAGGAGATGAGACAGTTGCTTCGGAAGCATAAAAATATTGTTAAAGAAGAAATAAAATTAATTACTTACTATCAACCTCAATCTTACATTACCGAACAGTACAGATTATTAAAAAACAATATACAATTTTCCTCTGTCGATAAGGAAATAAAAACAATTGTGGTTACCTCGCCTGAACCTGCAGATGGGAAAACGACAACTTCTGCCAATTTATCAATCGTTCTGGCGCAGCAAGGAAAGAGAGTTATATTGGTAGATTCTGATCTTAGAAAGCCTTCTGTACATTATTCTTTTAATATCAGTAATCTGCACGGACTTACAAATGTATTGACTCGAGAAATCAGCCTGGAAAACGCCATATTAAAAACCCATATCCATAATTTAGAAGTTCTAACAAGCGGACCAATACCTCCCAATCCATCGGAGTTATTAGAATCAAAAGCAATGGAACTGCTCATCTATCAGCTTCACTCGGGATTTGATTATGTAGTGTTTGACACACCTCCTATTCTCGCTGTTTCTGACTCACAAATATTAGCGAATAAATGTGATGGTGTCATTATGGTAGTATCAAGCGGGAAAACGCGAAAGGATGCTGCGTTGAAATCTAAGAATATTTTACTTCAGGCAAATGCAAGATTAATAGGGGTCGTAATGAATGGTATCGAGCAAAAGAGGAGAGAGGATTATTATCAATATGGCCCGTAAAGAAATTAAATTGCATACTAAGGAGGCGATTCCTTTGATTGATATTCATAATCATATATTGCCAAATTTAGATGATGGGCCAGCAGATTTTATCCATTGCCTAGACATGGTCCGTAACGCAATTAATGCAGGGATTACCCATCTTTTTGCAACACCGCATCATAAGAATGGACAATACGAAAATCCAAAAAAGGACATCCTCTTCCATGTACAGGAGCTAAATACTTATTTGGAAAGGGAAAACGTACCTCTCATTATTCATCCAGGACAAGAACTTAGAATTCATCATGACATTTTTTCCGCTATGGAGAGGGATGAAATACTTACGTTGAATAATCAGGGAAAATACTTATTGATGGAACTCCCTTCAAATGATCTTCCACGCTATACGCTGGAAATTGTCTACGAACTAATATTAAGGGGAATTCATCCAATCATTGTCCATCCGGAAAGAAATAGGATGTTGCTTGATAATCCCGCAGTTTTATTCGATTTAGTTCAAGAAGGAGCACTTGTACAGTTAACAGCTGGAAGTATCATCGGTTCTTTCGGAAAAAAAATACGTTCCTTTTCGGAGAAATTATTAAAGCATCAATTAGTTCATTTTATAGCATCTGATGCACATAACTGCACATCAAGAGGATTCTTCTTAAACGAAGCATATGAAGTAATTACAAAATCCTATGGTTCCGAGTTTACACTTTATTTGCAAATAAATGCTGAAGCTCTCCTAAATGGTAAACCAATCTTAACTTCACATCCTGTCCCAATAAAGAGAGGAATTTTTTCTTTTATGAAATAGCAGGCGCAAAGGATGGTGTTCGTTAAGGTGAATCATTTATATAATCCAAATAATCAGCTCAATAATCTATTTTTTACCTCTTCTTTAATCATCATGGCAATATTACTGCATCAATCACAAGTATTATTTGGTATCAATATATCATTTTCAGATATTTTTTGTTTTGTTCTATTCTTCATTATGATGATAAAAAAGGAAGTCATCATCCCTGTAGTACCAACTATTTTTTTTCTGATTGTTTCCATGATTGTTCTATCTTCTGCAGTATTTTTTATTCCAGCCGTTGTAATGTACAATCCTTCCGTAATGTCGATTGCAAATGATTATATAAAGCTAATAGCCATATTTATATACTTTATAACTGGCTACAATCTTACACATAAAAATTTAGTGAAAACTACGATCAAATGGTATTCTGTTTCCGGAATGGTTATTGGGGGACTAGGAGCCATTTTTACTGTTTTAAATATCCGTCTTTTTTCTAATCTATTATATTTTGATGACACAAGATACCGAGGGTTTATGATAGATCCGAATTATTTCTCTGTTCTCCAAATAACTTCTTTTGTTTATTTTAGCCGCTCAGAATTAAAGATGCGCTATAAGGCAGTGGCTTTTTTTATTTTGCTTTTTTCGGTATTAATTTCAGGTTCCAAAACAGGTATCATGACTCTAATTGGCTATTTAGCACTTCGAATGAGTGAATACATTCTTTTAAAAAGGAAAAGAGGCCTTGTTATTGCAGGACAATTGATTGTAGTTGGATGTCTGCTTGTCTTCATTCCTGTTCTTTCAACATCATTAGGCTATATTTTCAATTATTTGAGTACAATAGTGCCTTCTTTTTCAAGAGTACAGCTGCTCTTTACGGATTTTAGTGGAGCACTTTCAGAAAATGGTTCAGGCAGAACCGTAACATGGGAAGTGGCTATACAGCTAATCAAGCTTTCGCCGCTAATTGGAATTGGGATCGGAACGTATTCCAGTGTGGCAAATGAATTATTTTATGAAAATCATATATCCCATAATACATTTCTTCAATTATCTTCAGAATGGGGGATTCCACTTGCTTTTTTCTTCTTTACTTATGTCTTGATATTAATAATTAAAGCAACAACTTTAAAAATAACAAATAAGAACACTAACTCTATGTTAAGAGATATCATTGTTATCCTACTATTAGGATCCTTGGCGATATCATTAAATAACGCAAGGATTCTTTGGTTGATATTAGGGGCGCTAGTATCTTCTTTAAATCCGAATAATTCAGTAAATGATGCGGGGGAAAAAGATGTTCAAGAGATTTTATCTTTTTATCAAAAGAAAAAAGGATATAATGCATAGCTTCAACAGAAATCTCGCTTATATGTCCGCAGGCACTTACGCTTATGATAACAGTATCAAATATATTATGCGATGTGATCGCTACACCATCGATAAGGCTAATGAAATCTTTCAAAAGAATTATTATCAAATATTAATAAGATTCGTCATTTTATTATTAAGGAAAATGGTATTTAATCAAAAAATCAGGATTTCAGAGTTTCATAATAAAACGGATAACTTTTCCGGATGTGTCTACAGACCAGTTAGAAGCATTACAGGCTATAACGACAGCAGAATATTCGACTTTCATCATAATAAAGTTTTAACGATATTTGCGACAAAAGATGATTTTCATTCGGTTCTTAATAATAACGAATATTTTAAGGACTATTTTCCGCTTCCCAAAATACTATGGATTGACGAAACAAATTTATTAATCATGGAAGAACTAATACAATTTCAACAATATAGTAATTGGCAATCGAAAGACTATCTATATATTATTCAAGAAATTTTTAATCGATATTTGGATTATTTTAATGACTGCAAACAGAAAGGAAATATTTCCTATAAGAGCCCGGAATCTTTTTTGTGGGAGGGGAGTGAATCACACGAAATAAAATCAATTTTAAATGAAATACATCCAATTTTATTAAATATGAATTACCCATGCTTAAAACTTCATGGTGATCTGTGGACAGCAAATATCATGCTGATAAAGAAGGCTACCAATCAAATTTGTATGATCGATTGGGAGTATGCCAATGTTTATTTATTTTTCTATGATTTTTTTAATTTAATGTGGCTTGAGGTATATGTAAATAATAACGAATTTTATATTTATCACTATATGGATGGCGAAATGGATACTTATTTTGAAAAGGTATTTGCTTTATTTGATTTAACCTTTCACAAGGAATATCGTTTAGATTATTTATATATTTTCTTTTTGAATTTTTACAAGGAACGGGTTTTGTCTTTGCATAAAAGTGAGAGGCATAAATTTATAAATCGGTTCAAAAAAACAATTGGACTATTAAAAAAGGGAAGCGAGCAAAAACAAAAATTGAGTCAGTAGGCGATTAAATGAAAAAAACCGTGATTATATTAATGTTGGTAACAATTATTTCGAAAATATTGGGATTTGCAAGGGATATCACATTATCGTATTTTTACGGAGCATCAAGTATTAGTGATGTTTATTTAATCTCCTTAACGATACCTGCGATTATTTTTTCCATCGTTGGGAAGGGCATATCAGTTGGTTTTATTCCCATGTATACGCGTATAGAAAATAAAAGCGGTTCCGAAAAAGCATCTTTATTTACAAATAATTTAGTTAATTTGCTGCTCGTCATTTCGATCATAATCTTTCTTATCGGAATCATATTTACGGAAACCATTGTTAAAATGTTTGCATCTGGTTTTGAAGGAGAGACGCTGGCTTTAACTGTTCATTTTACAAGAATATCACTAGTTGGTGTCTTTTTTACCGCCTTAATATATATATATTTAGGATATCTGCAAATAAAAGGAGCATTTATTATTCCTGCCGTTATGGGTCTGCCCGCCAATTTCATTACAATTGGCGCTATTTTTTTAAGCTCCTTTACAAATCCTTATCTTTTATCCATCGGGAGTGTACTATCAACCTTTTCGCAGCTTTTGCTTCTTTTTATTTTTAGTCACAAGAATCATTACCGTTATCAATTTACCCTTCATTATAAAGATGAAAATATAAAAAGAATGGCTGTATTGGCTTTACCTGCGATAGTCGGTACGTCCGTCGCACAAGTAAATTTATTAATTGACCGAACGCTTGCTTCACAAATTACGAAAGGAGGAATAACGGCATTAGATTATGCAAATACATTAAGCGTCGTTATTATCGGAGTATTTGTAGTATCGATAAGTACCATCCTTTATCCAAAAATATCGAAGCTTATTGCTGAAGGGAATATAGATGGCATGAAATCAATATTTTCAAATGCTATTAACATCATAAATATTTTAGTCATTCCTGCCGCAATAGGATGCATGTTCTTTTCAAGGGAAATCGTGGAATTGCTATATGGAAGAGGCAAATTTGATTCCCACGCAATAGAGTTAACTTCGTATGCGCTGTTTTTTTATGCATTAGGAATAATCGGTTTAAGCCACAGAGAAAATTTATCAAATGCCTTTTACGCTCTTCAAGATACAAAAACACCGATGATTAATGCAGGCCTCGCAATGTTTCTAAATATCATTTTGAATCTCCTATTATCCAAAATTTTAGGAATTGGCGGCATCGCATTAGCAACAAGTATTTCAACTACTTTTTGCACTTTTTTGTTAATAATCAGTTTAAGAAGAAAACTAGGAAGACTGGGTTTAAAAAAGCTCTCCTATTCCTTCATGAAGATTATGATTGCTTCACTAGCGATGGGAGGAATAAGTAAGTACATTTATAAATTATTCATCAGCACAACCGGCCATATATTTACATTTATCTTTGCTGTTGTGATAGGAGGATTAATCTATTTTGTGCTTTTGTATCTTTTAAAAGTAAAGGAAATAGACACAATAATTTTATTGGTAAAGGGGAAATTAAAGAAATCGTTGGCAAAGGAAGCAGCTTAAATGCAGGAGGAATTCGAATGAAAATTTTGATTGTTTCTACCGTGTCAGGAACGATTAATACGTTTTTAATTCCGCATATTAAATGGTTGATCGAGAAGGGAAATGAAGTTAGTGTTGCATCCAATTATGCTGAAGATATAGATGATAGAATATCGGAACTTGGATGCACGATATATTCTGTTCCATTTCAAAGGAACCCTTTAAAAATAGAAAATTATCAAGCCTTAAAAAGCATAAAACAAATAGTATTAAACGGAAAGTATGAGATGGTCCATGTTCATACTCCTGTTGCATCCTTATTGACCAGATTTGCTTGCCGGAAAATAAAAGGGGTAACGATGGTATATACATCTCATGGATTTCATTTTTTTAATGGAGCTCCAATGAAGAATTGGATTATATATTGCACATTAGAGAGATTAGCTGCCAGGTGGACGGATGTTTTGATAACTATGAATCATGAAGATTTCGATTATGGGCAAAAATTAACATTAAGATCCAACATTCCTTGCTTCAAAGTGCATGGTGTAGGTGTTGATTTAAATAAGTTTTCGCCGATTTCCCGGGAGGAAAAATTAGCTTTGCGATCTGAATATCAATATAATCCCAATGACTTTATTGTTATATATGTAGCCGAACTAAGCTACCGAAAGCAACAAGATTTATTAATAAAAGCGATAAGTAGACTGCAGAAAAATATTAATCAAATAAAGCTTTTACTAGTTGGAGACGGGGAGCTTTTGGAAACATATAAAAAGATGGCAGCTAATTTTAAGTTAGACAATCGAGTAGAATTTTTAGGATATCGAAAGGACATAGATAAGCTACTAGCTATGTCTGATATTGCTGTTTCCACTTCCAGACAGGAAGGGCTGCCAGTAAATATTATGGAAGCGATGGCAACAGGACTCCCAATCGTTGTGACTAATTGCAGAGGAAATCGGGATTTAATTACCAATAATTATAACGGAATTGTTGTAGGAGTAAACGACGAAAAAGCTTGTGCCAACGCAATTGAAAAAGTATATAGATCTAATAAAACGAGAACCATATTTTCTAAAAATAATATTAATAGTATACAAACCTATAAAATAAATAACATTCTTTCAGAAATGGAAGAGATATATTCTAATATATTTGCTGAAAAGACAAAACTGCTGGGAAAGAAGCTTAAAGCATAATAACAATGGTGGGGAGTGATAAATGATGACCGCTGAACTACGAATTGCCTATATCTTACAAATTCATAAAAATCCTGAACAAGTAAATAAATTTATTCATCAGCTTACAGCAAATAATGACGCTGATGTATATATTCATATTGATAGAAGACAACGCGAACAAATAAAAAGCAAGATTGTAAAAAATCCTAATGTAAAAATTTTAGATCAAAGTTTGATTTGTGAATGGGGAGATTTTAGCCAAATCGATACGACGCTTCTGCTGTTGAAGGAAGTTTTATCTGCGAGCAAATCCTATGATTTCGTATGTTTCAAAAGCGGTCAGGATTTACTTGTAAAAGATGGCTTCCATGAATTCTTATCCAAAAACAAAGGACAAATATTTATGCATTTTAATGACATAACCTGGAAGAATAAAGGAGTTATACTCCTTAATTGGCCAAAAGTAACAAGAAAAAGATATACAAACGCCCATCCATTTAGGATATACAGAAGATCTATTAAATACTTATACGATAAAGGCATTAAACTTTTCCCTAATACGAATTATTGGCCACAGGATTTTGAGTTCTATTGTGGTTCACAATGGTTTACCATTTCTTTTGAAGCAGCTAAGTATATTATCGACTTTTTAGAAGAAAATAAATGGTTTTATCACTATTTTGAAAAAACCTATACCCCTGATGAATGGTTTTTTCACACGTTATTAATGAATTCACACTTTAAGTCGAAGGTGGTAAAAGACAACCATTTATTTTTAAGATCAGGAATAACCTTAAGGGAACGGAATTCTCCTATTTGTTTGACTAAAGATGACATCCCTTTCATTGAGGAATCCAATAAATATTTTGCCAGAAAATTTGACGAATCCATCGATAATGAGGTAATTGACTATTTTGTAAATAAAATATACGAGTCTACCTTAAAAAACCATCATTTAATTAAATGATGATTATAAAAAGCAACATGAAATTGTTAGTCATATAGAAAGCGGTGACAGAATGAAGCTATCTCATAAACAAATAGAGGACCTTAGTAAACAATTCGGTTCATCATTCTATTTATTCAATGTCAATAAATTACGGCACAATTATCGAAAACTGCATGATGCCTTTAAAAATAGATATCCAAACTTTATCATTGGCTATTCTTATAAAACAAATTATATCCCATATTTATGTAAGGAAATGTATTCTTTAGGAGCTTATGCGGAAGTTGTTTCCAAGTTAGAATATGATTTAGCAGTAAAGATTGGGGTAGATCCTAAAAAAATTATTTTTAACGGCCCAATTAAGTCCTTCGAGGATATTAAAACTGCACTAGAGAATGAAAGTTTATTAAATATTGATTCATTATATGAAATGGATCATGTTATTGCTTACTGTTTAGACAATCCAGAGCGACAAGTAAAAATCGGTATTAGAGTAAACTTTGATCTATCCGATTCTAATAAAAATGTCATCCAAGCAGGTTATGAAAAAAGCCGTTTTGGTATCTGTGTTGCAAATGGGGATTTTGGGTCAGCGCTAATCAAACTAGGAAAAATACAAAATATTATACTGGCAGGGATCCATGCACATTTCTCAACAAATGAAAGAAAAGTAGAGACTTATATGGAAGTTACAAAAAAACTTTGTTCGCTAGCCAAAACACATATGTGTGACACTATAGAATACATTGATATCGGTGGAGGAATTTACGGAGAATTGCCTCCAGAATTTGGAGTCCAATCCCCAAGTTTTGATGATTATGCAAGTGCTATTTGTGAGGTTATAAACAATGAGTTTCCATACAAAAACAGAAAACCATTTTTAATCCTGGAACCGGGAATCTCCTTAGTTGCCAATGTATTTACATTTATTGCGAAGGTAATAAAAACGAAAAGAATAGATGATCAATATTTTGTCGTAGTCGATGGAAGTGTTCACAATATAAAACCTACTATGCATAAACGTAACCTCCCTATGAAGATTTTTTATCATCAGGAGGATATTCAAAAAAACCTTCATTATCATATTGTTGGTTATACATGTATGGAAAAGGATTACTTAGCTTTTGGTGTTAAAGGGAAGCTTCCTAACAAAAATGATTTCATCTTATTTGAAAATGTAGGTGCATATACGATTGTCTTTAATCCTCCTTTTATTAAGGAACGCCCTTCTATTATCGCATATGAAAATAATACGTACTTGGAAATTCGAAAAAAGGAAACGCTTAGAGAGTTTTTTCATGAGGATTTATACTTATTTCCATAAGTCTTTGTAGTTTAAAGCCTCTACGTTACAATCTCGATCAAAAGGGAAGGAGATATCATTGAATATTTTAATTACCAGTACTGGCAGACGGGTAAAATTAGTTCAGTATTTTAAAGAGGAGCTTCATAAAATAGGGGGAAAGGTGATTGCAATTGATTGCGATCCATCAGCACCGGCTCTTCAAGTGGCAGATTACGCTGAAAATGTTCCCATCGTTACACATCCGGATTATATAAAAAAGGTAAGAAATCTCTGTATTAAATACGATGTTCATGCAGTATTAAGCCTCATAGATCCGGAATTAAGCGTGTTAGCCTCTCAAAAACATGAATTTGCAAAGGAAAATATAAAAATAATTGTTTCAAATAAAGAGATTGTTGATCTATGCCTCGATAAATATTTCACCTTTACATTTTTAGAAAAACATTGCTTGCCAGCTGTCCCAACTTATATAAATAAGGATGATATTTTAATAGACATTCATAAACAGAAGCTTTCATTTCCTTTAGTTATAAAACCCAGATATGGAAGTGCAAGTATTGGAATCACTATTATCCGATCTCTTGAGGAGCTTGAAACACTTTGGTTCGGCAACGATGACCTAGTTGTCCAGCCTTTCATTAGTGGCCAGGAATATGGAATTGATGGATATGTCGATTTAGTGAGCTATGAAACCACTAATATTTTTTGTAAAAGAAAAATAAAGATGAGAGCGGGCGAAACAGATAAATCTGTATCTGTTTTAGATCCAAATCTCATCCAATTGACAAAAAAGGTTATCAATCATTTAAAACCCATTGGTCCGATTGATATTGATTGTTTTAAAACAGATAATGGCTATCTCATTTCAGAAATAAATCCAAGATTTGGGGGAGGTTATCCTCATGCACATGAAATGGGGCAAAATTTTGTAAAAAATATTATCAACAATTTATCCGGAAAAGCAAATGAGGTCATGGTTGCCAAGTATCCAGAAGGATCCATCATGATAAAGTTTGATGATATTATGATTCTTCATGGAGGAGTGAATTCCGAATGTATGAGGTAATATCCTTTCAGGAAAGATCATTGTGGAAAGAGAAATTAGCCCAATTAAATATAAAGGATGTTTTTTATTATCATTCCTACAGTAATTTAAATCTATTTACGGGAGATGGCGATCCTTTTTTATTTTACTGCGAGGATGAACGAGGGAAAAAACTTTGCTATGTATTTTTACGCAGAAATATTAACGCATTGGCTTTTATGGAGGCAGAAAAAGAAACTGAATTATACGATATCATTACTCCCACCTATGGTTATGGAGGACCATTGTATAATGATTTAGACGAACAATTATTAATTCATTTCAGACGGGACTTTGAAGACTACTGTAAAAAGGAAAACATCATTAGTGAATTTATCCGTTTTCATCCTTTATATCAAAATCATACCTATTTGGAGAAATTAGTGGATGTTTCATATGATAGGGAAACAATCTATGTTGACTTAACAAAAAGGGAAGATGAAATTTATAATGGTTATCATAAAAATCATAAAAGAAATATTAAAAAAGCAATAAAAAATCAGCTGACATTTAAAGTCTTTCAAAACGAAAATGCCTGTCCGATTATCGATACCTTCTATGAAATGTACAAAAAAACAATGGACAAAGTAAACGCCTCGGCCTATTCCTACTATTCAAGGGATTACTTGGAACAGCTGGTGCAGGAGTTTCCTGATAAATCAATGATTGGGACTGTTTATTATAATGGCGATATGATTGCAGCTGCATTGTGTCTTTATGACGGATTGGTGCTCCATTATCACCTGGGGTGTTCGGAACAAAAATTCTTAAGTCTTGGTTCCAATACTTATCTTTTGCATCACATTGCTTTATGGGGAAAAAGTGAGGGGCTGAATGTTTTCCATTTAGGCGGAGGACATATCGGAAGAGATTCGCTTTTTCAATTTAAACATCGGTTTAATCCAGAGGGGACATTGAATTTTTATATTGGAAAAAAAGTGCATAATCCTGAAAAGTACAAATCACTAGTCGAAAAATGGGAAAAGTTTTACCAGCAAGAATCTAAGCCGTCTTTTTTTCCTGAATACCGGCAAAAAATATAAAAGATAACTTTACGATTACCGAAATGGTTTTAGACAATTGTTCTTTCTCCGTTAACAAAACATATGATAAACTAGAATTATCAGAATTTTATAAATAACAAAGTAAATTTTGACCATGTGATTATCTATTAAAGGGATTAAAATGGAGGGAATAGAAAATGGAGGTAAGGACACTTTTGTTACAGCAATGGGCAAGCTGCTTAGATCAAGAAGACTGGTTTCCACCACTTGAAAAAGTGCTAGAGGATATCACTTTTGAACAGGCAATTTGGAAACCAGTTGAGGGGGCACATTCCATTTGGGAATTAGTTTGTCATTTGCTTTTCTTTGAAAAAAGAATTCTGTTACGATTTCTTGGTGAAACAAAAAATGAACCACAGGCAGAAAATAATGAGGCTACATATCGATTACCAACTGAGACGTCTCAAAATTGGCAGAAAACAAAACAAGAATACTTTTATGTTCATCGTGAACTAGAAAAAATACTAGCAACATCAGAACTAGAAGATTTGTATAGAGAAATCCCTAAAGACAATCCATTAATGATTGAACTAAAGAGTTTAGCAATGCACGACGCCTATCATATTGGGCAAATTGTATTCCTAAGTAAAATGCAAGGAGCTTGGGCAGCGAAACGAAGCTTTTAAAAAGCTTCGTTTGCTTTACAAACTTTAATGGAATAAGAACGGGAACGTCCAAACCGGACGTTCCCATATTTTATACTTAAATACTATTTATCAAAGCCTTAATCTAAATAAGTTGTTCCTTAGCATTTCGTATACAAAAGCAACAAAGTATAAGAAAAGAGCCTTTCATTATGTAAATTTTTATCTGGTGTCAAATTTTCGTCAGCACAATTCCAATTAATGCCGCGACAATACCAGCAACTTGATAGGACCGTAATGATTCTTTGTATATGTAACATCCGGCAAGTACCACGACTAAGCAGTTTAAGCTGACAATAGGGAAGACTATGCCACCTAATCCTTTGTTCAGTGCGTAAAAATAGCAACTGTAGCCGATAACACTAATGATCCCAATGATTGTACCCGTTTTTATTTCGGGAAATGCAATTTTTTCTCTTGTGATCAACATATTAATCCCCAAATATAAGCATCCACCGCCGTACATAGACACTAGCACATCCAAGGAATGAAGATGAAGATAAGAGGTTGTCTTCATTAAAATTCCTAATATCCCAAAAGACAGAATGGATAGCAATATACGAAGCATCCATGCCAAATAGTTTGTATTTGTATGGTGTTTTGGGGTGTACTGAATAACAAAAACAGCGCACAACATACAGATGATACCAATCCACTGTATCCCATTAATTTGTTCTTTAAAAATGAATGCAGCACATATTATCGGAATAATGGTATTTGCTGCAATTAATGGTGATGTTAAGCTTGCCGGTCCCTTTTCAAAGGATTGCGACATTTGAATATTACCATTGGCATTCAAAATGCCGATAAAGCTTCCTAAAAAAATGGACAGTAAACTTGGATGAAATCTGCTTGAAACAGATCCATAACAAAGGGTAAGCAGAAACGCCATGAAATAAAAGAAAAACTGGATTTGTACTTTCGAAAGATTTTTAGTGCCACTCCATTTAAAAATCGTATTGTTGACACCAAAACCAATGCTAGTTGTTAATGCTGCTAGAATCCACACGATGACTACGCTTCTTTCCTAGGAGAGTATTGAATTTTGCCACTATTATTCTAGCATATAAATGAATCTATTTAACGGAAATTTTTAAATGAAAAAAATTTTTTATGAAGAGTAAATACGAAGCACATAGGTCAAATGATACATTTTAATTGCTCTATTATATTTTGCGAACATTTGTGCTATACTAGATTTAGCATAGCAATGTAGGGTGGGCAGTGGTCACTCCTTTTTCAGAAGGGGGGTGATGCACTGATGGTCACAGTTTACGAAGCATTATCATTAATGGTCACTTTCGGATCGTTAATCGTAGCAGTGATTGCAGTTGTTATTTCGCTTGTAAAACGAAAATAACCCACCCTGCCTAGGCCATGGTTAGGGTGAGTTATTCGCATCTTCTCCGGGCCACTGCACTTCTTGCAGCAGCTATGCTTGGGAACATGACCTGACACGTCATTGTTCCTTTTTATTTTATTCTGTTACTAACATTATATACAATTTGATTTTTGTAAGCAAATGATTCTATGATAATCCCGTCATCATTTTTGCTTATTCAGTTTCCGGAGTCCAATCAGAATACAACCCACTTCCGTTGCAGCCTGGACAATCTATTGGTACTGTATAGGCTGTAAAAGCCGGGATGAATCCTCTGCCTTTACAGTCTGGGCATTTCCCCAAAGCTTCCATTGTGGACAGATGCTTCTCATATCTCTCTGCTCTCCAATTAGAAAATGAGTTTAATAATCCCATCCTATCACCTCCATTTAATGAAGAATAAAGGCTTTAAATATATACGCATTTGTTATTATCTCCAAAAAACAAATATTTATAATAGATGGGTGATAGTCGATTATACGGATGAAAATGGTCATAAAAAAAGCGTCAAAGCCGAAAAAAGATTAAGCAAAAATATTCAGCCTCTTTTTTAAAAATGGACAATTTAGAAAGTCTAGTGGGTATAATGAATTATTTTTGTAAGAATTTTCCGAAAAATAGAGGTGGATGTGCTATAATTTTATATAACACAGTTGCAGGGTGGGGAGTGGTTACGTCCTTTTTTGAAAGGGGGGATCACTGTTGATTACGACTTACCAGGCGTTATCATTAATGATTATGTTTGGATCATTAATACTAACAGTGATTTCGGTTGTGCTTTCCATCACTAAAAAGAAATAACCCACCCTGCAGGCCAAAGTTTGGGTAGGTTAACTCGTTTTTTAACGGGCCACTGCTCAACTTGCGGTTTACTGTGTAAGGAACTGTGGTTGGGAGCCACTGTTCCTTTTTTTTCTATTATTTGGCCCAAGGCACTTACCCTTTTAATTATATTTCACTAAAATCATTATATACAATAAAATTTTTATATTCAAATAAACATGTAATATTGTAATGTTTTTTTAAAATTAAGTTGATAAAGAGGGATTAGCATGAATGTCATTTTTCAAGAAGATTTATCAAATGTAAACTGGACAGAAATGAAACAAGTCTATCAATCTGTGGGGTGGAACAAGCACACCGAGGAAATCATTCAATCAGTATTTCAAGCGAGTAATGTAATCGTTATTGTTAGAGATGAAATGCGTATTGTGGGCTTTGGCAGAGCTCTTACAGATGGAGTATTTAATGCTGCTATATATGATGTGGTTGTGCATAAGCATTTTCAAGGCAAAGGGATTGCAAAGCAAATCATAATGCTTCTAACTAGGAGGCTTGAAGGGGTTTCATGCATACACTTAATTTCTACGACAGGTAACGAAGCATTTTACGAAAAAATGGGCTTTCAAAAATTGAAGACTGGAATGGCAAGGTATTTAAACTCATCTCTTGCTGAAGAATATTTAGAATAATAATGGGATATTTACATACATCTGTGAATATATTGACTTAGGTAATTAGAGGGAGAGCAGAACAGGAAGAATGAAAATCATGATAAACTTTGTCGAGCTCCAACGCCTATCGGCTAGCGGATTTCGTAGTCTTGTCAACATCAGCTCGTGGACTATCTCACTGTGTTTCCTTTATCTCAATCGAAGACTACGAAATCCGTACGTCGATGAGCAAGGCGTTTCCGCTTTTCTGTTTATTTCCGTCTTATATCTAGCAATTTTCCATCTTTATATTTAATTTTTACATTCTCGCCAATACTATAATTTAAAAAAGTATGGCAGTCCATGATAAAAACTTTGTCATTGTCAAATTCCATCGCGCATGTTTCTGATTTGGGATTAGTAGGAAGAGAGAGTTTTTTCTTTGTCTTGCTCCCAGTCAGTTTTTCTGTTGGCTTGGAAGCATAATATTTTTCTGTAATTTTTACTTTTTCATAGGTTGTTTGAATAGGATGATAGATTACTAAGCCAACTAGACAGCCGATAAGCAGCACTAACAACAAAGATTTTCCTAATATTTTTTTCATTTTACACTCCTTTTTTTGTAAGGCAAATTACCGATTACCAACAATGTATGGAGCAAAACTAGTATTTATGAATCAATTCCTCATTTTTATTAAGGAAAACTTAATTAAAAAATTTTGAAACTTTTTCCTTCTTTGGAAAGTCTAATATAATGAGGTGTTATCTAAAGAAGATAAAGTTCAATCTGATGATGAACTAAAGCTATATACCTATATGAAATTTTGGGAACTATATTATAGATAAAATCGCAGATTGCGTAGGGGGACGCCATGAATAGAAAGGTAATGCTCTATACTTTTACCATTAGTTTAGTATTAGTCTTATTATCACCATTCCTATTACCAGTCGAGGTCACTAATTTTAGTCAGTTAAAAGCACTAAGATTTGGATTTCCTTTTCCTTTTATTGAACAAGTAAGCAATATCATTCCGGACCGTGAAGAATTTCCAATAAGGTTAACCATGCAGAACCCTTTGACAAATGTAACGCAAATATTACTTGGAAACCTTGTACTTTCAGTGTTAAATGTGATGGTGTTTTATTTGGCATGCTGGTATTTTATTAAAATAATGATGTTCAAAAGAAAAAAGTCTATCAGGTCAAAAATGGACAGTTGATCCTAATAAGCGAAAGAAGTTTTGTTATTCCCTCTACTCAAAAAGAATAAAAAATTCTTGAAATTATAACATTTCCCATTTATGATAGATTTAATGGAAAAATTTTAATAGTTTAAACCGCGAAAAAGTGATAGAACATTCAAGAATATCATATAATCTCGAACATTAAGTTAAATAAGGTAGTAACATTAAATAAACTGACTAGTCATTTTAATACAGTTAACAGATTGCTTGAGATAGCTCGGAGGAACATAATGTCACCTATTGTGTCAGAAGAATACAAAGAAAATCGCAAGAAGTTGATTTTAGAGAGTGCACTTAAATGCTTTGCCGAAAAAGGCTTCGAACTTGCAACCATTGATGATATTTGTGCCAGGTCAGGCATGAGTAAAGGATCCATATATAATTACTTTAAAACAAAAGATGATATATACATACAGCTAATGAATGAACAAACAAAAGCCAATTTTGATTATTTTCAAGAACATTTTAAAACAATTTCGAATGCAACGGAAAAACTGCAATTTCTTTTTAAAACATATCGGGAGGTATCCCTTACGGAGGATTTCAAACATTTAATGCTTGTTCATGGTGAGTTTTGGCTTTCCTCTTCTCGTAAAAAAGAAATACGCAGTATTATGCTGGAAAGATATCAAAATGTATATAAAAGCTTTGTTATAGCAATTCTTGAAGAAGGTATAGCAAGTGGTGAATTCAGAAAAGATATTGATTCATCTGTTATTTCTACCATTTTCTGGACATATGTCGATGGAATTTGCTTGGATTATGCAGTATTAGGTACTGAATATCCGTATTGTGAGGTTTTTCGAAAGACAGAAGAGATGATTTTTTTCTTATTAATGAAACGTGACTAATTTTTGCTAAATGGACAATGATTAGAAAGCAGGTGGAGGTAATGAGTACAAAAAATATTAACGAACATTTAAAGCAAGTTCATGAATTAAAAAGAAAAAGAACTGTACAAAAGGTAAAAAAAGCAATTGATTTATTAATCGAAAGCAACGAAAAAATTAATTTTAACAGCATTTCCAAAGCATCCGGGGTCAGTAAAGCAACGCTCTATAAAAATACCGAAATAAGAACATTGATTGAAAAAATGAGATTACAGGATTCATCGATACCATCTATACGGGAAATTAAGCGGGAAAAAGAAGAAAGATACAAAGGCGTCATGATTTCTTCCTTAAAGAAAAAAATTAAGTTTCTAGAGAAGGAAAACAATGAATTAAGAGAAGAATTAAAAGAAGTATCTCAGCGCCTTGAAAAACATCGCAATTCCGCATCTTAAAAAGAAAAGCGCAAGCACCTTCTTCATCCGCTGACCGATACACCCGGACCAAAATTTCAAAATAATTAATATTAAAGTGAAAGAAAGAGGAATAAGGTTCATACCTTCATTCCTCTTTTTTAATGTAAAAAAGGAGTGAAAATAGTGTTACATAATAATATTATGTTAACGTAATTTGCTCCAATACTTCTAACATTCATTTATCCTTATTATTTAAGACGATTTCCAAAGAGGACTATTAAAGCTTTTACAATTAAAACAACGGAGAAAAGAATGACGATAATTGCACCAACTACCATTAAAACCGTTGCTAAAGTTGCAGGTATGATGGATGTTGTAACCAATGATGGAAGGATAATTAAAGCAAACCCGGAAAGGATTGCGTAGAAATACTGAAGATTCATCTTCACCACCTCCTTGAATTAATATATGTACAATCCTTAAGATGGTGAAGAAATTCCGCATATTTGAAACATTGTCCTATTTGCATACATTTGAAAAACCGTGGAGATGATAAAAAAAGAAACGATGATTTAAATATTGGGGGAATCATTTTGAAAAAATATACACTCATCATCCTATTCTCGGTTTTATTCCTATTGTTAACAGCTTGTGGTACTTCCAATCGCAATACAGGAAGTGATAAGGATGGTAAAAATACTCTTTACCAAAATATCCAAAAAAAAGGAGTTATTACGATAGGGACGGAAGGAACATATGCCCCTTTTACGTATCATGACAGTACTGGAAAGCTGACTGGATTTGATATTGACATTGCAAATGAAGTGTTTAAAAGATTAAATATCAAACCTAAGTACATTGAAACCAAGTGGGACGGAATGATAGCGGGCTTAGATGCTAAACGATATGACTTGGTCGCCAACGAAGTAGCAGTAAGACCTGATCGATTAAAAAAATACGATATGTCTGATCCGTACATTGTTTCAAAAGCTGTGTTGATTGTTCGCAAAGATAACAACACCATCAAATCATTAGATGATTTAAAAGGGAAAAAGGTTGGGCAATCTTTGGATAGTAATTATCGAAAAATTGCAGAAGATCACGGTGCAACAAATACGGTCGTAGACGGCTTTAACCAAGCCGTTGATCTTATAACTTCCCGACGTATTGATGCAACGATAAATGACAGCCTTTCTTATCTCGATTTGAAGAAGCATCGTCCGGATTTACCGATTAAAGAAGTATACGAGGAAAAAAAAGCAACAAGTAATGCCTTTTTATTCCGAAAAGGCAATAAAGATCTAGTAGATGCGGTTAATAAAGCTCTTGCAGATATGAAAAAGGATGGCTCGTATTTAAAGATTTCAAAAAAATGGTTTGGTACAGATGTATCGAAGTAAAGGATAAAAGACAATGTTTACTAGTGACCGTTCAGAACATATTATAGGGATCCTACGCGATTCCTTTTTTCCTATATTACAAGCAGGGTTATACTTTACCATTCCATTAACCCTCATCACTTTTGTTTTAGGTCTGATATTAGCCTTTTTAACCGCATTGGCAAGAATATCTGACATTAAAATAGTGGATTACATTGCTCGTTTTTATGTATGGATATTCCGTGGAACACCATTAATTGTTCAATTATTCATTTTGTTTTATGGTTTTCCTAGTATCGGAATCACATTAAACCCCTTTCCAGCGGCAATCATTGGATTTACATTGAATGTCGGTGCCTATGCTTCCGAAATATTTAGAGCTTCCATTCTTTCGATTCCTAAAGGCCAATGGGAAGCTGCATTCTCAATAGGGATGACAAAATCGCAAGCAATGAAACGAATTGTATTGCCGCAAGCAATGCGGGTTTCTGTTCCTCCATTAGGCAATTCGTTTATAAGTTTGGTTAAGGATACCTCCTTGGCAGCAACGATAACCGTAACAGAAATGTTTCAAAAAGGACAGCAAATTGCCGCTGCAACCTATGAACCATTATGGTTATATATTGAAGTCGC
Organism: Margalitia sp. FSL K6-0131; assembly: GCF_038008735.1. Taxonomy (NCBI): domain Bacteria; kingdom Bacillati; phylum Bacillota; class Bacilli; order Caryophanales; family Bacillaceae; genus Heyndrickxia; species Margalitia sp. FSL K6-0131. The sequence continues at coordinate 2,700,859 of NZ_JBBOZS010000001.1, read as the reverse complement.
TTTTATTTATTTAATATTTAGCACTGTGCTATCCTATGCACAATCGGCGCTTGAAAAACGGTATAATCGTAGCATAGCAAAATAATGGAGGAAACATCATGATTACAATTGAAAAGCTCTATAAAAAATTTGATGACCTTGAAGTGTTAAAAGGTATTGATGTAACACTGGAAAAAGGAAAAACTGCTGTTATTATAGGTCCCTCTGGGTCGGGGAAAACAACCTTACTCCGTTGTTTAAATCTATTAGAAATACCGGATAGCGGAAAAATCACATTGGGTACAAAGAAAATCGAATTTATTCCCTCCACTAAATTAAAAACCAGGGAAATGATGACATTTCGAAAGCAAACAGGGATGGTATTTCAAGGGTACAACTTATTCCCTCATTTAACTGCAATCGAAAATATTATGGAAGGACAAATCGTTGTGCTGAAAAGGTCAAAGGAAGAGGCTCGAAAAAAAGCCCTTACCTTGTTGGAAAAGGTTGGTCTAAAGGATCGCGGGGATATGTATCCCCATCAACTTTCCGGAGGGCAGCAGCAGCGGATTGGGATTGCCCGGGCGATGGCCATGGACCCGGAAGTACTCCTATTTGATGAACCTACATCAGCCTTGGACCCAGAACTAGTTGGCGAGGTTTTAAAAGTTATGAAGGATCTTGCTAAGGAAGGGATGACAATGGTAATTGTAACGCATGAGATGAAATTCGCTCATGATGTTGCTGACCAAGTCATCTTCATGGACCAAGGTATTGTGATGGAGAATGGGACACCTGATGAAGTATTTGATCACTCCAATAACCCGAGGCTTTTACAGTTTTTAAATAAGGTTATTGCTAGATAAGAAAAGTGAAGCACTGCAGCTCAAGCCTGTGGATTTCGAAGTCTTCGACACAAGGAACCAAGGCGAGGGACAAGCCGATGTTGACTGAGAAATCCCGCTTGCGGGCGAATGACTAGCCAAACTTGTGCAATGATAAAAAAACGAGGTGTAAAAAGATGAATAAGAAAACGGAGACAAATAGAGCTTCCCAGAAGGGCAACAAAGATAATCAATCTTTAGAAGAAAGAGCATTAAAGAATATGCCATCCGAACCATTACCACAGCCAAAAGATTATGATGAAATCGAATATTAATTTTTCATGTATAAAAGCCAGCGCCTTTCAAAAAATAAGAAAAAACTTGAAAGGTAAGGTATTACATGTCAAATCAAAAGCTTATCAATTTTTTAAACCAAGAACTATCTAATTTTAATATTATGTATGTTAAATTGCATCGATATCACTGGTTTGTCCAAGGCAGACATTTCTACTCACTGCACCAATTATTTGAGAATTTATACAATGAAATGGCAGACGATCTAGATGAGATAGCTGAAAGAATCTTGTCCATCGGCGGAAAACCGCTCGCAACAATGAGTAAATATTTAGAGGAAACTACTCTTGTAGAGGCAACAGCTGATGACAAAGAAAATGAAATGATTTCACAATTGATCAAGGATTACCGTCAAATGGTGGATGAAATGAAAAACACCGGTGTTACACTAGCGGAAGAAGTGAAAGATGAACCAACTGTTGACTTACTAAATGAACTTCAAGCAAAATTTGAAAAACATTTATGGATGCTTGGTGCACTAATTGCATACGAATAAAACCTGAAACCGGAACTAGTTTTTGCTTAGTTCCGGTTTTTTACGATTTGGCCTTCCTTGATGGACAAGTATACCTATTAATGTTTAGGTATTCGAAAAAACCATGTCTAATGTGAGGAATGATTTAATAAACTTTTACCAAGTTCGTTTATTTCATATCTAATGTAAAGAAGGAGAGGAAAGCTTGCATAGAATAGAAAAAATAATGAAACAAGAAGGCTGTAAATTTCCGGGGATAACGTACTCGGAAGTCGTATTGGAACCAGCATTTGAAAATGCAAAAAAGCAATTGTTAGAACCAATGTTAGAAGTTAATCGAGCACATTTAATTATGTTGGTAGAACAAAACTTATTGAGCCAAGAAGAAGGAGCAACCATTCTCGATGCTATCAGTCAGATAGATATTGAAACAATCAAAAATACCTCTTACGCTGGAGAATATGAAGACTTATTTTTTCTGATCGAAAGTGAAATTATTCGTCATGCAGGTGAAATTGGGGGCAGTCTTCATTTGGCACGGAGCCGAAACGATTTAGGTGTTGCTATTTATCGCATGACATTAAGGCAGCATATACTTCAAACCATTCAATCCGCACAAAACTTCCAACAAACCTTACTTGACGTTGCCGAGGAGCATTTAGATACATTAATGCTAGGGTATACGCATACTCAGCAAGCTCAGCCCATGACTTTTGCCCATTATTTACTTGCCGTCTATGACATTGTCAATCGTGATGTTAAAAGGCTTCTCAATGCTTATAAAACGTGTAATAAAAGCCCGCTGGGAGCAGCTGCCTTAACAACCACAGGGTTTCCTATTAATCGTTATCGAGTTGCAGAGCTTTTAGGATTTGATGGGCTAGTAGAGAATTCATATGACGCAATTGCAGGTGCAGACTACTTATGTGAGGCTGCATGCACCATTAAAGTAGCACTCATTAATTTAGGGAGGGTTGCCCAAGATTTGTTGCTTTGGTCCACACAGGAGTTTTCTGCCATAAGCGTCGCTGATCCATATGTGCAAATCAGTTCCATAATGCCCCAAAAGCGAAATCCAGTGTCTTTAGAACACATTCGTGCCCTTAGTTCGAGCGGAGTCGGGGATGCCGAGACGGTGTTGCAAATGATTCATAATACTCCGTTCGGGGACATCAATGATACAGAAGATGACTTGCAGCCTTTTATCTGGAAATGCCACAAAACTGCTAAGGACGTATATGCATTATCGACAGTTGTTATCGGTACTCTTAAGGTTAATAAAAATACTTTATATAAGCGTGCAAAGGAAAGTTTTGCAACGATAACGGAATTGGCAGATGCCTTAACACGTGAAGTAAAAATTCCTTTTCGATCATCGCATGCCATTGCCAGCAAACTTGTCCGCATTTGCATGAATCGCAAATTACTACCCTCTCAAATTTCAGACAAACATTTAGAGGAAGCGGCAATACATATTCTCGGAAAACCTCTTCATCTTTCCAACCAATTCGTAGAAAATGCAATGAATCCCGTACAATTTATCCAAAAAAGATCTCAACCGGGAGGGCCGGCTCCAACTGAAGTAAAACGAATGATAAAGAACAGAAAAAATAACATAAAAGCTCAGGTCTTAGAAACAAAAACATTATTTGATAAACTATCCTCTTGCAGCGAATCATTGCATGAAATCACGAATAAATGGACGAAAACAGATTAATAAGAAAAGCGGAAGCACCTGGCCCATCCGCTAGCCGAAAGGCGCTCGAACTAGACAATGGCTAAACATGTCAATCAATTTATCGGAAGTTTTATAGACAGCTTAATGAGGGGGAACTTATATGAAGAAAAGAAAGTATATGATTTTTATTACCTTAGTAATCAGCGTGCTGTTGCTAACAAGTGCATGCGGCAAAGAAGATGGCTCTAAATCAGGCAAGATAACCATTACGTATTGGCAGTACACCTTCCCACAAAAAGTAGATATTATCAAAGATTTAATCAAAAAGTTTGAAGCGGAAAATCCGAACATTAAAGTTGTAGCACAGGATTTCCCATATGATCAATACAATCAAAAAATTGCGGCAGCAGTAAATGCCAAAAAAGGTCCGGATATTATGAATCTCTACTATGGCTGGCTTCCTCAATATCAGCAAAAAGGCTATATTCAACCCATTCCAGAAGACTTCATGAGTGCACAAGATATTGAATCCTACTATATTCCTATGATTCAAGCTTCAAAAATAGATGGGAAATATTATGGATTGCCCGTAGCGGTACGATCTCTTGCTTTATTTTGGAATAAAGATATGTTTAAAGCAGCAGGTCTAGATCCTGAGAAACCGCCAAAAACATGGGATGAACTGATTACAATGGCAAAACAAATGACCAAAATGAAAGCTAATGGGCAATATGAGCAGGAAGGTTTTGCTTGGGATGTGAATGGTCAAGGGTACCATACCTTTGAAGAAGTAATGCTACGTCAATGGGGGGTAACACCATTTAGTGATGAAGGGAAAACAGTTCAATGGAATAGCTCACCAGAGGGTTTAGAGGCATTTAAATATTGGATTAATATGACGAAGGAAGAAAAAATAGGGGATCGTAATTTCCTGACGGATTATAATACTGCGTTTAAAGCGGGCAAAGCTGGAATGATGATTGATGGATCCTTCAGTGTTGCTGCTACAAAAGAAGCAGCAAAGTTCGACTGGGGCGTTACTACCTTGCCTGTTAAAGAAGAAGGAGGAGTAAAATCTAACTTTGGCTCCTATTGGACTAATAGTCTAGCAAAAGGGTTGTCAGGAGAAAAATTAAAAGCCGCAGAAAAGTTTTTAAAATTTTTGATTTCCGAGGATACACAAAAGGAATGGCTGGATAAAGTAGGGGAACTGCCTGCCGCAGCATCTTTTTCAGATGATGCCACCATTAAAAATGATCCTATTTACGGCCCATTTGTGGAGGGATTGGCGGATGCGCATGCGACACTTTTCGTGGATGAGGCAAAGGAAAGAGACTCCATCAATAATGCAGTTGAATCCATCCTGCTTAAAAAAGCGCCATTCGATAAAACATTTGAAGATTTAGTGAAGCAGCAACAAGATATTCGTGATCAATATTATAAATAAGGATTTTAGCACCGTCTGAACCTTTTTCACCAGACGGTGCGTTTTCCAATAAGGGGGACAAGGAGATGAATTCCACCACCGTTCATAATAAGCGGCAACCTATGAAATTACATACTAGAAGAACGCTAACTGCTTATGCCTTTTTAACGATTCCATTGCTTTTCTTTTTATCCATTCGAATTTTTCCAACTCTTTATGCATTTTCACTCTCTTTCATGACCCAGGATCATTCAAGCGGTACATTGGATAATTACAAACAACTTTTACAGGATCCTGTTTTTTGGAAGTCTGTCTTGAACACAGGTTTGTATGTTATTGTCACCGTTCCCCTACAGATGGCTTTTGGGTTAATTATCGCATTAGGGATTGGGCGAGTTAGGCGTTTTCGGTGGCTGTATCGAATGATTTATTTTTTGCCATATATTACTTCCATCGTTGCAGTCAGCTGGGTATGGAGACTGATGTATGACCAAAATACCGGAGTGTTTAATCAGATATTAACTTGGCTTCATATCCCTCCCCAAGGATTTCTCGGAGATCCAAGTGAATCACTTTTATCTGTGAGTGCTGTAATGATTTGGCAGGCGATGGGATTCAGTATGCTGATTTTTATGGCTGGACTTGAGGCGGTTCCTAAGCATTTTTATGAAGCGGCACAAATCGACGGGGCAAGCAAATGGAAAATGTTTTGGAAAATTACATTTCCATTATTAAATCCGACGATTGTATTTTTAGCAGTAACAGGGGTTATTCAATCCTTGCAATCCTTTACGCAAATTCAAAATCTAACCGGGGGAAGCGCCGCTAATGCAGGAGGACCATTAAATAGTATTTTAAGTATCGTGGTATACATGTATAAGAACGCCTTTACTGATTTTAATATGGAGTATGCTTCCGCCATTACAGTTGTTTTATTTATCATTATTTTACTCGTAACGTTAATACAGTTAAGAATTTTAAATAAAAGCTATGAATATTAGGAGGTGTTTTTATGCAAAGGAAGAAGAAGGACATCGGGGCTGTCATTATTCATCTTTTTCTTATAGCTGGAGTCATTATCGTTGCATTTCCATTTGTATGGATGATCCTGTCATCTTTAAAAAGCATCTCTGATTTTTATAATTTTACCTTTCTTCCAAAGAAAATTGATTGGTCAGGCTACGAATATATTTTTAAAGAAACCGAATTCTTGCGCTGGTACTGGAACAGTATTGTCGTAGCAATAATCGTTACTATCAGCTGCCTTATTTTTAATTCTTTAGTTGGTTATGTTTTAGCGAAGCACCGTTTTCCCGGAGCAAAAGTTGTCTTTATTTTAATTCTAAGTACATTAATGATTCCAACAGAGATGCTGGTCATACCCTGGTATGTGATGGGGAGTGATTTTGGCTGGGTAGATACGTTTTGGGGGATTATGTTTCCCGGCTTGATTGAAGCGTTTGGGATTTTCTTAATGAGACAATTCATGCTCGGTGTTCCCGATGATATTTTAGATGCGGCAAGGATTGACGGAATGGGGGAATTTAAGATTTGGTGGCGAATCGCCCTTCCACAAGTAAAACCTGCATTATCAGCTTTAGGAATCATAACTTTTTTAGGAAATTGGAATGCTTATTTATGGCCGGTTATTATCACCGCTACCGATAATATGCGTACCCTACCTGTTGGGATTTCTTTATTTTCGACTGCAGATGCAGGCGGGATAAAATGGAACCTCATTATGTGTATGAGTACAATGGCTGTAATCCCAATGATCATCGTCTTTCTTTTTTTTCAAAAAAGAATTGTGGAAGGGATTGCTTTAACAGGTGTGAAAGGGTAGAAGAGCGAGTTTAAAAATCTATTATGTATTCTTTTTGCTTTTCTTAAAAAATCGATATAATATCGTTCCGATAACAATATAGATAACGACCATTATACTAAGGATTGGTATCCAAATATTACTCATGCTTATTGCTCCTTTCGTTATACTTCCTTATTTTAAAAGTTTCTCTTTTAGATGAAAAGTATTTACAAGAGGGAATCAAAGAAAAAATGGATTTCCTCTTTATTTTATCTTTAACGCTGCTTCTAATATTTTTAACGTAAGTGGATGGTCATCGATGATATAAGAGATTTGGTCCGGTTCCACCCAAATACGAGCTAGAGATTCATTTTTTCGCAAAAATGGCAAGCACTCTGTAATTTCCATACGATAAAACAATTGATATCCGATTAAAGGGTATATTCCATTTGGATCAAAAAGAGGATTATCTGAATGGTTTACTTCTATTGTACCTAAATATTTTATTTCTCCCTTTACATAGCCCTCCTCATAGGCTTCACGATGAAAGGCCTGTTCAGGTGTTTCATTTCCTTCGATATGTCCGCCCGGCATATTGAAGCCGCGATTATCAATCTTAACCAACATAATTTTTTCATCCAGAAAACAATATCCGTGCACACTTGTCATTAATGCAACGTTCGGCATCCTATTTGGAAGCCAAGTTATTTTAACATGATGACCATTCCAGTTAACATATGTTTGATCCATCTGAATTTTCCCCCTAAAATGATGGAATGATATAGTTTAACATTACATTAAATATTCTTGAATAATATTCATTTCCCTTTTTAAGAAGTCGCCAGTTTGTGACAAACTTTTTAAATTTCATAATTGGAGGCGGTAAAATGACAAGAAGAATACCGACATTTATGGATAGTCCTTATTTTGTGGATGAACCGGGAAATTGGCATCTTAAATATGGAGCACCAGAAGAATTACAAATTGAATTACAAGAGTATATGGAAGCCTTAGAAGATGAAAATGTACCTGGTACGATATACGGGAATCATATTTCATACCCCTATGATAATGAAGTATAGACGGAGAAATCCTTTAAGGATTCTCCTGTTTTTATTTATAGTAAATAAAAAGGTATATTTGTTTATAGTGTTTAATCATATATTTAGAAGTATCTATTAAAGAAAAGAGGGAGATATCAATGAGTTTTTACTCGCATTCAGCACGATTAATAAATGGCGAAGAAGTTTCGATGACTAACTACAAAAATAAAGTTCTGCTGATTGTAAATACTGCCAGTAAATGCGGATTCACAAAACAATTTAAAGACTTGGAAACATTATATCAAAAGTATAAAAGCAAAGAATTTGAAATACTCGGCTTTCCATGTAATCAATTTGGGGAGCAAGATCCAGGAAGCAATGAGGAAATTGCCCAATTTTGCACCCTTAACTATAATGTTTCCTTTCCAATGTTTGAAAAGATAGAGGTAAATGGAGAAAATGCACATCCTATCTATCAATATTTAACGTCACATGCAGCAGGATTTTTAGGAACCAAAAAAATAAAATGGAACTTCACCAAATTTTTAATCAACCGTCAAGGCGAGGTGGTTGCAAGATACGCGCCGAATATAAATCCTTTGAAAATTGAAAAGGACATTGAAAAATATTTGACTCCTATAAATTAACAATCCAAAATAAATGGTTAGTCTTATTCTATTTATCTATTTAATTTAACGTGTTATGATAGTAAACGTTGTATAAAAATAGATGGATAGAGGGATTAAAAATGACCTTGAACCAAAGCATCGCTTTTTTAGGAGCAGGGCCAATGGCAGAAGCTATAATATCAGGCATCATAAATAAACAGATTATTCCTGCTCCCCATATATTTGTTCAAAATCATCATAATAAAGAGAGACTATTAGATTTACGAAATAAATACCATATTAATATAGATAATGTTGAAATCGAAAAAGCCGATATCATCGTATTGGCAATGCAACCTAAGCATTTAGAACAAGCATTACTTTCCATTAAAAATAAAGTAACACCAGACAAAGTAATTATATCTGTCGTTACTAGTGTAAATACCAGTTATATGGAGGAATGCCTTGGTGGACAGCCGCAAATGATTCGAGTCATGCCGAATACATCCAGTATGGTCGGAGAGTCTGCAACTGCATTATCCGCAGGTGCTTACACATCAAAAGATTCTGTTGCTCTCGCAATGGAAATTTTCAGAGGTATTGGTGAAGTATACCAAATCGAAGAAAAACGTATGGATATATTTACGGGAATTGCCGGCAGTGCACCTGCTTTCTTTTATGCATTAATGGAACAAATGGAGCAAGCGGCTGTCGAAGAGGGATTACCAAAATCCATAGCTCGCTATGCTATTGCTCAAACAGTCTTTGGATCGGCTAAAATGGTTCTTGAACAAGAGGAATCGTTTGCAGAACTTATTAAAAATGTTGCTGCTCCTAATGGACCTACGGCAAAAGGATTGGAAGCTCTCGAGGCTTTTGGCGGCAATAAAGCAATAATAGAAGCAGTAAAAGCTACAGTTGAAAGATCAAAAGAAATGGGGGAACCTTTCGTTAAGGTCCTTTCAAAATGATAAAAGTTAGAAACAGGTCTGTTTATGCAACGCCCTGTTTTTTATTATGCTTGGCAGGATTTGCTATAAAGGATCTTTAGCAAAACGAATAATTTGGAATTCAGGCAAATGAGGAGATAATTCAGTCAGTTTGAACAATAATTCAGCGAAATCTAGACATAATCCCGCGAATTCCAAGCATTATCCCGCCAATTTTTACAATAATCCCGCAAAACGCTAAACAAAAAAAGTTGTGAAGCACACATGCCATCACAACTTTCCTTTTTAAAATACCGTTTCAATAAGAAGAAATATGTTCAATGCTACTACCAATCCCGCAACAATCCAGCCAATGATAGTTGTAATCCGATGATTTACAAGAGCACCCATAATTTTTTTATTACTTGTAAAAATAATTAAAGGTATTAATGCAAAAGCAATCCCAAATGACAGAATGACTTGGCTGATAACTAATGCACTAGTTGGATTCACACCCAGTATAATGATGGCTAATGGCGGAATCATGGTGATCGCTCTTCGCAGATAAAGATTGATATGCCTATTAATAAATCCTTGCATTACAACATCTCCAGACATAGTACCAACAGAAGAGCTTGAAAGCCCTGCAATTAAGAGTCCAAGTCCAAAAGATATGGAAGCGACCGGACCAACATAATGTTTAAATTGATCATAAGCAACATTCAAATCTTCTACCACTAACCCGTGCTTGTGAAATAAGGCTGCTGATACCACTAGCATACTCATATTAATGGCACCGGCAATAATCATGGCAATCACGATATCAAAAAACTCAAATTTAAAAATTTGTTTCTTCTCGCGGTCATTTCTCCCAACAATTCGATTTTGTGTTAAAGATGAATGCAAGTAAATTGCATGAGGCATAACAGTTGCTCCCAGAATACCTGCACCGAGTAAAATACTATCAACACCTTGAAATTTCGGAAGCACAAGTCCTTTCGCAACTTCACCCAAATCGGGTCTAGCCAAAAAGGTTTGTAAGGCAAATGCCAATACAACGATTAAGACCATTGCAGCAATTCCTGCTTCTAAGGAACGGTAACCTCTTCGCTGCAGCTCTAAAATAGCAAAGGAGCCGACAGCAGTGATTAAAGCAGCTGGAACCATCGGAATATCAAATAATAAATATAGTCCCAGGGCTGCACCAATAAATTCCGCTAAATCCGTTGCAATGATAACAAGCTCACTTTGAATCCATAAGAAGATGGAGGCTCCTTTTGAAAATCTTTCTCTTGCAATTTCAGGAAGATTTTTCTGAGTAGCAATCCCTAATTTTGCTGAAAGAGATTGAATAAGTACCGCCATTAAATTCGATACTGCAATCACCCAAAGTAAAAGATACCCGTATTTAGAACCAGCAGTTATGTTAGTAGCAAAATTACCGGGATCAATATAGGCAACAGCCGCAATAAACGCCGGTCCTAGAAAAGGAAGGATTCTTTTAATGCCTGAAACTTCGCCTCTGAGCACTGCTCTTGCATTGGAAGTTGTTTTATTCGTTTTTGGTATATATTTACGTGGTAATGTTTTATCGCTCAATTTTTGTTTCCTCCCTACTCAAAAGTAAACCTTCAACAAAAAAGTTTCCTTAGGGAAAATTAGTATATTTACATTGTATTCATGTAATTCGAAAATGTAAACTATTTTAATTGATTTTTAGTTAATTAGTTTTTAAGTTTTTTCAACCTGATCTTCATACTTAAATCATGCCCAACTTTGTCTTTAATCACTTGTGTTTCTTGTTGTTATAATTTTAGGAAAAGTAGAAAAGTGTTATAATTAAATTACTTATATTTTCAATTAAGAAGGGAGAAACCATGGAGAAAAGTAATAAAACTGGAAAACCTTTTAAGGTTCGTTCATTTACTGTCGAACGTGGAAAAATAAAAGAATTTGCAATGGCTATCGGAGATGAAAATCCTTTATATTATGATGTTGGAGCAGCGAAAGAACAAGGCTTTCGGGATATTCCTATCCCACCTACATTTCCAACTGTCATAGAAATGTGGAGCGGGTTAGATTTTGAAACATTAATTCGCGAACTGGAATTGAACCCATTAAAGGTTTTGCATGGAGAACAGGAATATGAATATTTGGATGATATTTGTGCGGGTGATGAGATTAGCTGTACAGCTAAAGTAATTTCTCATATTGAAAAAAGACGAATGAACTTCATTACAATTGAAAATCAATTTTCACGTGATGGAAAAATTGTATTAATAGCTCGAAGCAATATTATTGAAAGAAATGAATAAAAGCTCTTTTCTTAAAGTTAAAATCGTTTTTGGATTTTATCTATCCATTCAAAAATCAGCAATAATAAATGAGGTGAAAAAATGAGCGAATTAGAAACGTTGCAAAAAGATACCATTACGCATACGCAGCTCGTTCGATATGCCGGGGCATCCGGAGATTTTAATCCTATACATACAGTTGTACCCATTGGAGAAGAGGCAGGTTTAGGCGGTGTGATCGCACATGGAATGCTTGTCATGGGGATGGCAGGGGAAGCATTAACAAAATGGTTTCCAAGACAAAATTTAAGAGCTTTCAAAGTGCGCTTTTCGGCTATGACCAGACCAGGCGAAAAATTGTCCATCGAAGGAATAATTGATGATGAAAAAAGCGTAGACGGAGAAAGGAGATGGATCGGCAAAATTTTTGTAAAAAATGAAAACGGAGAAGTTAAATTAAAGGGAGGATTCGAGGTTAAAAAGCCATAAATCGGCTACTGCCATTTCTTTACTATCTCTTTCTAAAATGATGATATCAGTACGATTTTTTTGACATTGTTTTCAAAAGAATTGTATAGTTTTATTCATGAGGCATGTTTTTAAAACGAAAAATTAAGTCTTTATAAGGATTCACAAAAAAGCAATACTTTTTTCGAAAACTGCCTTTAATAAGGGAGAGAGGTATTATAATGGATTCAAGAGTCTTTCGCAATGCTATGGGGAATTTTGCAACGGGAATAACCATTGTCACAACAGAATCGGAAGGTGAAATACATGGCATGACTGTTAATGCCTTTATGTCTGTTTCACTTGATCCGATGTTAGTAGTTGTTTCCATAGATAAAAAAGCAAGCATGTACGATATTATGCAAAAAACGAAAAAATACGCTGTAAGCTTTTTAAAAGAAGAACAAACAGATTACTCCATGATATTTGCAGATCAAATGGACGGGAAAGAAAAGGTAGAATATGATCGGTTAGATGGACAGCCGGTTTTAAAAAATGCCTTGACCACCATAGCATGTGAAGTGCAAGATATGGTGAAAGCAGGGGACCATATGTTGTTTATCGGAAAAGTAACAGATATTGCTATAAATGAAGGTGACCCGCTTCTATACTTTGGCGGCAGTTATCGGAAATTAAAGGACATCGAATAAGATGTTCTTTTTTTGTGACTTATTCATTGTCAAACGTATTTGTAATAGTTTTAACAAAAGAAAAGGAAAAAAGAATCTGTGTTCCTCCTTCTCAAGACGGAGGTAAAATCAAGCAAAAATAGGAGGACATTGAAACAGAGTAATATATAATAATTATAAAGATTTCTTTTCGGATGAGTTAGAAAGGGTATCCATTTCAGAAAAGATTCAATTTATGAAAGAGGTCGAAAAGGAAATTTTACAATACGATCCGCGTATTATTGGTACGGATTCTTGCAGCATAAAAAGTGTCAATACTACCCGTGCACTTTCCAATAGTAAAGGACTTTCTTTGCATGATAAACAAAACTATGTATTTTTTATGATCAATGCCATTGCAAGAGACGGAGAAGAAACAAAAACCGCTTATAAATTTTTTACAACTAAGGATTTTGCATCACTTGATCCAAAACAAATCGCAAAAGAAGCAGCAGAAGAATCGCTCTCATTTTTAGGTGCGAAAACCATTGAAAACAAAGACTACAAAATATTACTAAGAAATGATGCAGCTGCCCAGTTGTTAGCTACATTTTCTACTGTATTTTCTGCAGAAAATACACAGGCGGGTAAATCCTTATTAAACGGAAAAATTGGTGAAAAAATTGCACATTCCAACGTTTCAATAATAGATAATCCTTTATTGGAAAGTGGTTTAGCTAGCAGAACATTTGATGGGGAAGGCGTAGCATCAAGAAAGTTGGCAGTTGTTGAAAATGGTGTACTTAAATCTTTGCTTCATAATCAAAAAACAGCGAAAAAGGATAACACTTATACGACAGGGCATGCTTCGAAGCAAACTTATAAAAGTGCTTTATCTGTAGGACCTTCTAATTTTTATATTCAACCTTCATCCAAAGGTTTTGATGAACTATTAAGTTCTATTGATGAAGGCGTGCTCATCACTGAACTATCAGGGTTACATTCAGGTACAAACCTAATTTCTGGCGATTTTTCTGTTGCAGCAAATGGTTTTTATATAAGAAACGGAAAGGTGGATTCACCGGTTAACTTGATGACGATCGCAGGAAATTTCTATGAACTGCTAAATAACATACATGAGGTAGGATCTGATTTAATTTTCCCATTTTATCATGTTGGATCTCCATCCGTAACGATTAGTTCCTTATCGGTTACAGTAGAATAGTCCGTGATGAAAAAAACGTCTCACCATTTTTGGAGAGACGTTTTTTTCGAAAAGGATTATTTTTTTATAAAGCTACTTTACAATAGACAATAGTTGTCCAATTCGAAGCGTATTCGATTTTAAATGGTTGGTCTTCTTGATTTGTGTTATAGATACTTTATATTTCATGGCAATTTTTGATAGAGAATCACCGCGAACAACCTTATATTTAATGGTTTTCGGTGTCACATCAGTAGTCTTTATTATTGGTTTTGCATTAGTACTTGATTTAGTCGTTGGTGCAGGTACTTTAACGGTTGTTTTAATCGTAGTTTTATAGTGTATGGTTAAAATTTGACCGATACGAAGCTTACTTGATTTTAGTTTGTTATCTTTCATAATAGCAGAAACCGTTATTTTGTATTTATTCGCAATTTTCGATAGAGAATCCCCTCGTACCACTTTATATTTAACGGTCTTTTTGACTGTTTTCGTTATCGTTTTTGTAATGGTTTTTGGCGGTACCGGCTTCACAGGCGTTTGCGTTTTCGGTGGTGTCTGATTTTTTTCCGGATCAGAAGGATTCCCCGGTTTGCTTGGTATCATTTGAATAGGTTCACTTGTCACAGGAATTACCAGTACTTGTCCCACTTTAATAACATCTGATGTTAAGTTATTGGCTGTTTTCAATTCTTGTACGGTAATATTATATTGTTTTGCAATTTTCGTGAGAGTATCACCACTTACCACTTGATACGTTATGCTCGTTTGCGGCTGGTCAGTTGTCTCTTGATTTCCATTAGGACTTGCTCCTGGACTTTGGTCCAATACATTACGAAAATAATTCCACATTGCTGTATCTTCCTGATTTAAACTCCAGCTTCCTGTCCCTTTTAGGTTGTATTTACTTACTAATTGAATTTTCTTTGTTATAGATTCTTGATTGTCGTACCAAAGGATATAATTGCCTGCCGTTAATTCAACACCTCCAACTTTTGTCGTTGGATCAGTTGCCTTAATAGTAAAGGTTACTTTAGGACATTGCTCCGTTGTGTCATAATCTACTTTTCCATTATAGGCTTGGATTATATCATTTATTAATTTATGAGAAACTCCGGTTCCATTTACTTTCGTTCCATTAGAAGTTGGGCCGTCTGTTTTCCAAATTCGACCGTATAAAGGAATGCCCAAAACAATTTTGTCTGACGTTACTCCTTGATTCAGTGCATACTGTATGGATTTCTCTACCCATGGAAGTCCTGCTACAGGTCCATTAGAAGTATCCCCATCCCAATTTTCATCATATGCCATTATCATTAAATAGTCACTGTTAAGGGAGAGCGCATTATAGTCGTACATTCCTTGCCAGCCTTTTGTCCAGCTGTTAGGATTGGCCGCTACAGCAATAGATACTTCTTTGTCAGGAATTTGCTTGTTTAATTTTGTAACAAAATCGGTGAAATTTGTGCGATCTGCCTCTGTTAAACCTTCTATATCTATGTCTACTCCGTCTAAATTGTATTGATTAATTTTATCTACCAATTGTTTTATTAATTGCTGGCGATTAGCAAGCCCAGCACGTCCAATAGTCCGATCCCAATTATTGCTTAAATAAGGAATTACTTTTAAACCTTGACGGTGCATTTCATCGATAAAGGTTGGATCAAATTTTGACGTAAGAATAAGATTGCCATTCGTGGATATCTCAAAATAATTGGGAGCAACGGCATTTAGAGAGCCTTTCGTTGCGGCAACCTGATTAAAATAAGAACTTTTTGTCCCGAAAAATAAATAGGACATATTAAACTTCGAGGAATTAGTTGATGCTTCAGCAGAAGCATTTCCAATAAAGGAAGTCGACAACATCGTTGCAGACAACGCTATTCCCACAAAAGAGTTACGCAGTCGAGATTTATTCATGTAGTTCTCCTCTCTTGTTACTATTACGTTACAAAAATATTATAATAAGATTTCAAGAATAAGAGAATAGAAAATAATTTGGTAAATAAGATTTTTTAAACGATTAGAGGAACGAATAGGGATTTTTTAGAATTACTAATATGATGGAATTTGACCCCGATTTATTGGTTTGATAGAATTTAAAGGTTGAAGAAATATAGTTTTTACATTTTATAGGAGGAATTCAAGTGCAATCGGGCATTACTCATAATCAATCGGTTAGCAAAAAATGGTTAGGTTTTGCAGTGTTTTTAATCGTTTTTGCTGTTGGTTTATATTGGGCTAAATGGAATCCATATTTTCATAAAGCCATTTTAGCCTCCAAAGAACATAATATCGGAACTTCGCTTTTAGCGGGAATGACTGGTGGGAATTTCTCGGAGGTAGTAAAATCAGCTTGGAATTATTCTATCACTTACTTTTTAGCAATCTGGAAAGCGTTATTAGTGGCGACTATTGTCGCTTCCCTTATGCAGGTAATCGTTCCGCGCGAATGGCTGACTCGCGTACTCGGAAAAACAGGCTTCCTAGGTTCTGTTAGCGGAGGGTTATTAGCGTTGCCAGCAATGATGTGTACATGCTGTGCCGCTCCAGTTGTTTCTGGCTTAAGAAAATGCTCTAGTTCAGTAGGTGCAGCTATTGCCTTCTGGTTTGGGAATACAGCACTAAATCCAGCTGTTCTTATTTTTATGGTGTTTGTTTTGGGTTGGAAATTTACGATTTTAAGACTAATTCTTGGAATTATCTTAGTGTTCGGTGTAAGTTATTTGGCAAATCGGATAGCCAAAAATGAGGCTGCAGATCCCGCGATGATGGAAAAAATGAATAAAAAGGATAAACTCAGTGGAAAGCCTTTATTGGTTCGCTGGATTTATACCTTTGGGAAAATGCTAGTTACGATTCTTCCATTGTATATTTTATCTGTTTTCGTCATGGGACTTCTTATTTCTTGGGTTTACCCAACGCTGAATGGTCATGCCATTCATTCATTTTGGCTTATCATTGCCTTTGCCATTATTGGTACATTATTCGTCATTCCGACAGCAGCGGAAATTGCCATTATTCAAGCTGTTCTGGCACTAGGACTTGGACACGGTCCTGCTGCAGCTTTATTAATAACTTTACCTGTCATTAGTATTCCATCGATCATTATGGTCCGCAAAGCATTCTCAAAGAAAACGATTGCGTTTTTAACGATGAGTGTGATGGTGCTAGGAATCGTTGCAGGCTGTATAGGGACATTTATATAATTCATCCCTAAAAGGATCACGTTCACTTCCACGTGATCCTTTTTCGGTTTATTGGAGGATTTTTTACTATTTTTATTGAATATGTTTCTATTACTAGATGGGAGTGATATAAATGTATGTTTGGTATGTTAGCTATGGATCCAATCTTTGTAAAGATAGATTTATGTGTTATATCCAAGGAGGAAAGCCTGAAGGTTCGGTAAAGATTGAAAAAGGGTGCAGAGATCAAACACCACCTGAAGCGGATGAAAAAGTAGATCTAATGTACCCGTTATATTTTGCAAAAGAAAGGAGCAAGTGGGGAGAAGGCGGAGTAGCTTTTATTAGTCACGACAAGCTTTCCGCTTGGAAAACAATTGGCAGAATGTATTTAATCACAGATGAACAATTTGAAGATGTCGTGGCACAAGAAAATAATCAAGACAAACTATCAATTGATTTACATAAAGTAATAGAAAATGGCTATCAAGATATAAATAAGAGTTGGTATGGAAGAATCCTTTTTTTAGGCTATAAGGACAAGGCACCTATGTTTACATTTACAAACCCAAATCCAATGAATGATGAAAAACTCACCCTTCCGCCTGCATCTTATTTAAAAATAATTTCACGGGGATTAATGGAATTAGGTTTACATACGGAAGAAATTATCCGGTATTTCAATACTTGTATGGGGATTAATGGAAAATTTACTACTGATAAATTGCACCAATACATATTTAGTGAGCGGGGATAAGAGTTGAAAAAGGGTTCGTTTTTATCATTATCATTGACAAGGATTTTCATGTTTTTACTTTTAAGCAGCAGTTATTTTACCTTTATTAGTGACAATGATTCGTTTAAACGAATATACATTATTGCAGCTATGATTATATATATCGTGAATCATTTTATTCAATTTTCTACCGAGAAAATATCTGTTCGATTGTTATCTTTTTCTATTGATTTTATTTTAAGTGCGGGATTTGGTTTTTTATTTATTAAAGAAGAAAGCTTAATTTATTTAATATTCTTCGGTGTAATAGCTACTTCTATTTTTCTAGTTATGCAACACAAAAAGATACTAGTCTTGTTTTCTGTTATCTTTTTTATAATATGGATCCTAATAAGCTATGAAAAATATATCTTCACACAGACGTTTTCCATTGGAGATAATATTTTAAACTTCATGTTCGTTGTATTTTGTGCTATTGTAGGAAGCTTAATTCGGAATTTAATCAATGCAAGAGAAACCATCTCGACCCAATTCACACAATTGAACGATTCTCATGAGGAACTTCGGAAAGCACATCAACAATTAAGCGAATATTCAAAGCAGGTAGAGGATTTAACCGTCATTCAAGAACGAAACCGAATAGCGCGCGAAATTCATGACACGGTTGGTCATAATATGACAGCATTATTAGTACAAATCCAATTAGCAAAGGAACTCTTGAAAATAGATGTGCCAAAGGGAGAGGAGGTTCTTGATGTTTGTGAAAAATTAACGAGAAACTCCTTAGAAGAAATTCGTTTATCTGTCAGAACGCTGCGAGACGAAAAGTCCGAACAGCTTTCATTCGTTCCATCGCTTAGATCGATGTTATCTAATTTTTCAACTGCATCCGGTTTGGAAACCAACTTGAATATTGTAGGTGATCCAAAACTTATATCATCGTCTCTTCAGCCTACGATAAAAAGGGTGATCCAGGAGTCTCTAACGAATGCTAAACGGCATGGATTAGCAACATTTTATAAAGTTACCATACAAATCTCCCAAAATAATGTTTCGATGGAGATTTTCGATAATGGCCAAGGGACCAAAAATGTTGTGCCAAGTTTTGGGTTAATTAATATGAAGGAACGTATTCAAGAGCATGGCGGAGAAATACATTTTGAAGGTAAAGTTGGGGAAGGGTTTTATATCAATATATCCATCCCACTAAAACAGTTGCAGTGGAGTTCTACGGAGGTAAAAAGATGATTAAGATAATCATAGTGGATGACCAGCCTCTTATCCGGGAAGGTCTTGGTACCCTTTTAAATTTACGGCCGGAAATAGAGGTAGTGGGTATGGCAAGTGATGGGCTCGAGGCATTGAATGTGGCCCTTGAAAAACGGCCTGATTTAATATTAATGGATATTCGTATGCCAAATATGAATGGGGTAGAAGGAACAAGAGTGTTACGTGAAAAGCTGCCTGATATCAAAGTATTAATGCTTACAACCTTTAATGATAGCGAGCTGATCTATGATGCCTTGCAAGAGGGAGCCAGCGGCTATTTGTTGAAGGATATGTCAACCGATACGATTGTTCAATCGATCATGACCGTATACCATGGCGGAGTGGTTCTGCCAAAAGATTTCACCAATCAAGTATTAGCAGAGAAACGAAAGACAAATTCAGCGAATGATAAGACAGAAGAAATACCGAGCCTTATCAAGGAATTAACAGAGCGTGAATTAGAAGTGCTAAAACTATTAGGTCTTGGGTTAAACAATAAAGAGATCGCTAACACACTGTATATTACGGAAGGTACAGTCAAAAATCACGTCTCCAACATCATACAAAAATTAACGATAAGGGATCGAACGCAAGCGGCTATTTTTGCCGTACGTTATGGGATCACGACTTTTTCGATATGACTTTTGGCATATTGGAATATGAAGAACGGCACGCCATGTGCCGTTTTTTTATGCGCCAAAATCTATCTGCAGAGTGATGGAACGAAACCTCCTTCCATTTAAAATAAAAACAGATTTAAGAAGAGGAAGATAATAGTCAGGAGGAAAAACAAATGCTAACGATATCAAATATTAAAAAAAGCTTTAAAGATCACCATGTAGTCAAAGATGTATCATTTGAAGTACAAAAGGGGGAAGCGTTCGGGCTGCTTGGTCCAAATGGTGCCGGAAAGTCAACGACTATTTCCATGATTTGCGGACTGATTCCATATGATGAAGGGGAAATTCAGGTAGATGGATTATCCGTAAAGAAAAAGCCAATGAAAATTCGTGAAAAAATTGGGGTAGTACCTCAAGATATTGCTCTATACCCAACTATGTCCGCATACGATAACTTAGTTTTTTGGGGAAAAATGTACGGTTTAACAGGCAAAACAGTAAAGCAAAGAGCATACGAAGTGCTTGAAATCGTTGGTCTAAAGGATCGGGCAAAGGATAAAATCGAAACCTTTTCCGGTGGGATGAAACGCCGAATCAATATAGGAGCTGCTCTCATGCATGAGCCGGAGCTTCTCATTATGGATGAACCTACTGTAGGGATTGATCCGCAGTCAAGAAATCACATATTAGAAACCGTTAAACGATTAAATGAAGCTGGAATGACCATTATTTATACAAGTCACTACATGGAAGAAGTAGAATACTTGTGCAAACGGATTGCGATTATTGATTATGGGAAACTGATTGCAATTGGCGATAAGACAGAGCTTTGCAATCGCTTGGCTGGAGGACATATTTTGGAACTAACCGTTGACAATCCAAGTGTGGACTTTTTAATCCAACTGGAGAGTATTATCGGCATAGAAAATGCAAATATGAGAGAGGATGGGATCATTGAAATCATCCTTTCCGATAAAAATACGGTTTTATCGGAAGTGATATCACTAAGTCTTAAACAAAACATTTCCATCCAATCGATGCAAATAAAAGAACCAAATTTAGAATCTTTATTTTTACAATTAACCGGCAGGACATTAAGGGATTAGGAGTGAAGCAAATGAAAAGCATAGCAATAGCCATAAAAGATTTTTCCATTCGTTTTAAGGATAGGAAGGCAATAATCATGATGATTCTGATGCCCATCATCCTGACCGTTATTCTAGGTTCTGCTTTAAAAGGAGTGATGGGAGACTCATCCTCTTTACCAAAAACAACAATCGCTGTATACCAACAAGATGTGAATCACATAAGCAATCAATTTGTTCAGAAAGTTCTACAGGGTAAAAAATTAAAAAAATCAATAAAAGTAAAAAAGGTGGAATCGCAAAAGGAACTCAACCAATTGATCCAAGATAAGAAAGCGGACGTTGGTATAGTGCTGCCTAATAATTGGGGGTCAAACCGACAAGTCGCGATTATTAAAGTCGCTGCAGGAAAAGATTTTGAAGCAAATTTTGTCCGGCAATTAACCGAATCCTATTTAAAAACAACGATAGCTGTAACCGGATCTGCTAAACTGATTATTTCTGAATTAGCAGCGGAAGGAAAGACCGCTAATGAGTTGAATGCAATTGGATCGGAATTAACAAATAAACTTATGAATGGAACAAAAGAAGGAAATCAATATGTTTACGATAAACCTGTAGGGAAAAAACAAGTATCTTCCATTCAGTATTACGCGGCAGCAATGGCTGCAATGTTTTTATTATATAATGCGATGGTTGGAGGAAAATCTATCCTAACAGAGCGTGCAAATATCACTTTATCGAGAATGATGATTTCCCCAACGGGTAAAGGGTCCATCATGACAGGAAAATTTTTAGGAACCCTTTTGTATACTTTCATACAATTCCTTATTTTTATGGGGGCAACCCATTATGTTTTACAAGTTAATTGGGGAAATGATTTTATCCAAATTATTGCAATTGCCATTGCGTACAGTATTTCGGTATCAGGACTATCCATCATTGTAGCCGCCTTTATGAAAACAGAAAAGATGGCTGATTCATTAGGCGGAATGCTTGTGCAAGTACTGTCTCTGCTAGGAGGCTCTATGATTCCTATTTCGGTATTTCCGCAGGCTTTACAAAAAATCTCGATGGTTGCACCTAATTCTTGGGCATTAAATAGCTTTACCAATATTATGTCGGGAACCTCTTGGGATAGCTTGATTATTCCACTTTGTACATTATTAGGAATTGGAATCATTGCTACATTAATTGGAACTTTGCGTTTTCGAATGTTATCAAATTAAATACGATGGAAGGAGTAATGAAAGTGAGAAAAGCATTATCTGTTTGTTTATTTGAAATGAAAAGATCTTTGAGCAAGCCTTCTGCCTATATAATAATGATTGTAATGCCAATTATTTTTACACTATTATTCGGAAGCATATTTGGTCAGGATTCATCACAAGCAATTGCCATCAGTGTTGTTGATAAAGATAATAGCCATTTATCAAAAAGCATCATAAGCAGATTACATCAAGATGCAACATTAAAAGTAAAGGAAAGTAGCAATAAGAAAGCCACAGAGTTATTTAAGAATCACAAAATCGATGGGATTATCACCATTGAAAAGGGGTTCCAAGACAAAATAACAGCGGGTGGGAACCCTACTCTATCTTTCCAGCATCAACCTGGAGCATCTAGTTCCATCTTTGTAAAACAATCGTTAAACCAAGAGATGGAAAGAATGAAATTACAAGTAGTTTCCGCTTTGGAATGGAGTAAGGCAAGTAACAATATTAATTGGAAAGAGATGTTTGACAAAATCTCCAATTCTAAAGACGGCACTGGAGAATTGACAAAGATTGTATCGCCAAATGATAAGAAAAAAACGTTAAGTGGGATGTCTTATAGTTCAGCAGGATTTTCTATTATGTTTGTCATGTTTATGATGATGTCTGTTACAGGGGTCATTATTGAAGCGAAGAATTCTGGAGTCTGGTCAAGATTATTAACGACTTCCATCACAAAATTTCAACTTTTACTAGGGTATTTATTGGCATTCTTCCTAATTGGCTGGGTACAGTTCGCCATATTAATGACCTTCTCATCTTTCGTTTTTCATGTAGAATGGGGTAATATCATAGGGTTAATTGTTTTAATCTCCGCGTTATTACTGTGCGTAGTAGGGCTTGGGCTGGCCATTGCAACCATTGTAAAAACAACGGAACAACAAACCGCTATTGGCTCATTAATTATAGTTTCTACCTGTATGCTGGGCGGTGTCTACTGGCCACTAAGTGTTGTTCCAAACATCATGCAAAAAATCGCCAATTTTGTTCCGCAATCATGGGCCATGAAGGGATTTACAGGGTTAATTGCAGAAGGAGGGACATTGCCAGATATTTTGCAGCCAGTAACAATACTATTAGGATTTGCTGTTGTATTTCTTTCATTTGGATTATTTAGAGTAAGAACTAGTTCATGATAAAAAAGTGCCGGGGTGAACCGGCACTATTTTTTTCCTAGCTGTTCCTGTGCCATTCTAATCATTTCCTTGACCATGTTACCACCGATTGGACCGCCTACTTTCCCAGCTTCCTCGGCAGATAAATTTCCGTTATATCCTTTTTTTAATGACACACCTTGTTCTTTTGCTACTTCATATTTTACACTGTTCGGATCTTGCGGATCGACTTTATATCCCTGTTTTGCCATCACTTGTCCTTTGAATGAATCCAGTGCATTCCGGACTCCGGGTACAAGTGTTTGTCTATTTCTTCTCGCCATCAACAATCCCTCCTTTTCATTAGTTTTTCCACCTTTTATTTTTTCATGTGATAGTGTATCCTTACTTTTTGGAGCAGAATAAAAAACAAATGCGCAAGCGCCTGGCTCTGGCATACGGATGAGTGGAATTTGAAGTCTAATTTTCCCTCGTAGTCTTCGACTGAGATAAGGAAACACAGTATGGAGACGGAGAAATCCGCTAGCCGATTGGCGCTGAAGCAACACGTAGGTATATATAAACAATTTTACGGGGGAATAATTTTGAACTGTCAATCAAGCGAAGAATTACAAGCATTAGTGAATGAATGCAGAGATTATGCGAAACAAGGGAAGGTAGCTGATTATATACCTGCATTAAAAAAAGCAAAACAAAATGATTTATCCATCTCGATTTTTTATCCGGATGGATATGGGTTCTCTGCAGGAGATTGTCAACAATCCATGACTCTGCAAAGTATATCAAAGGTAATTAGCCTAGCACTTGCCATCATGGATAGGGGAGTGGACTATGTTTTTGAAAGAGTCGGTCAAGAACCAACAGGAGACCCGTTCAATTCTATTGCAAAATTAGAAACAAATAAGCCTTCTAAGCCGTTGAACCCAATGATCAATGCAGGTGCTTTAGCCGTTACTCATATGATAAAGGGTGCAAATGTACAGGAGCGATTACACAGATTAATGACCTTCATCCATGCCATTACAGGAAACGATCAAATTAAAGTAAATGAAGAGGTTGCTGATTCTGAATTTAAGACTGCAGACTTAAACCGTTCACTTTGTTATTTTTTGAGACAGCATAATGTCATAGAGGAAAATGTGGAGGATTTAATTGATCTATATACAAAGCAGTGTGCCATTGAAGTAACCTGCTTGGATTTGGCTAAAATCGGCTGCATCTTGGCGATGGACGGGGTTGAAATGTCAACCGGGAAGCAAGTGATACCACATGAAATTGCCCGAATATGCAAGACATTTATGGTCACATGTGGAATGTATAATGCTTCAGGTGAATTTGCTATCAAAGTAGGAATTCCAGCGAAGAGCGGTGTTTCAGGAGGTATTCTTGGAGCAGTCCCTGGTAAATGCGGGATTGGAATATATGGTCCTTCATTAGATGAAAAGGGAAATAGTATAGCTGGGGTAAAGCTATTGGAGAAATTGTCCAAAAAATATTCTTTAAGTATGTTTTAACATGTTCTTTCATCCCTTCTATACATAGGACAACACACATTTAAAATTCTTCAGGATAAATACATAATCCGTTTTCATGTATTTAGAATTAAATGTAAAAGATACTACATATCATGTACAGAGGGGATGAACGTGAACTTTAGAAGAACGCTAGCCTTCAGAAATCATAAATGGGTAGAAATTGACTTTAAGCAGCTGCAAAAAGGGGACAACTTTAGGATGTTTGAACTAAATGGGGATGAAGTTCTTGATGAATATGGAAATAAAACAATGCAAGCTAAATCAGATCCATATTATGATCTTGAACTTGAATGCTGGATAATAGATTTAGAGGATTATGAATAGGAAAAGAGCCTCTAATAGTAGAGACTCTTTTCTTTTATAAATTATTTTTTTAAATCTTCGATCGAATCAATTTTCATATATTTTGGAACGACAATACCTATTTTTACCCCAGTCATACTTGTTCCTATATCTTCAAATTTACCATTATATTTTTCAGAATAATTTTTATGTGTTAATGGAAGCCATGCAGAAAGGGAAGCATCCGCACTGCCGTCGGCAACAGCTGTCCACATAGGACCAGCTTCTACTTGCGTCAATGTAACATCAAACCCTTGGTCTTCAAGTACCTTGCCAATCACATTCGTACTTGCAATTTCACTATCCCACGCTACATACACCAATTTAATTTTCTTTCCGTTCACTTTTTTTGTACCATCTGTCCATTTAGCAACCTTTTCTGGATTATCTTTCACCCAATTTGCAGCAGCATCTGCTGGTTTTGTGCCTTGTTGAATATCAAGCATTACTTTTCCCATATCATCCTCTGACCACTTAAAGTTACTTAGAATCTTATAAGCTTCTGGAAGATCTTTCTTTAATCCTTTTCTGGCAATAGTATGAATTTCTTCTGCGCTTCCATATACACCTTTTGGATCCTTAAGGTATTTTAAATCATATTTTGCAAACATCCAATGTGGGTTCCAACCTGTAATAATTATAGGTTCTTTTTTATCATAAGCTTTCTTTAATGTTGCAGTCATCGCAGCGCTTGATCCAGAAACAAGCTGCCAATCATCTAATTTATAATCCTTTAATGCTTTATCTGTTGCTTCCATAATTCCTGCACCTGGGTCAATACCAATTATTTTATGATCAACACTGTCTCCAACAGATGATTTGTTAGAGCTAGCCTTATCACTTCCACATGCTGCAAGACTGAATGAAAGTGCAACTACAGAAGCAAACCCGATAATTTTTTTCCACATTATAAATTCCCCCTTTTCTTTCTTTTGCCAGCGTTTTGTGTAATTCTGTCTAAAACGATGGCAACAATAACAATAGCGATACCCGCTTCTACACCGACACCAATTTTTAATTGTGTTACTGCCCGATACACTTCTTCTCCTAACCCCGGTGCACCTACCATAGATGCAATAACAACCATTGAGAGTGCAAGCATGATGCTTTGGTTAATGCCGGCCATGATAGTAGGCATAGCAAGCGGAAGTTGTACCTTCAATAACCTCTGAGAAGTAGTGGAACCAAAGCTTTCCGTCGCTTCAATGATATCTGCAGGAACTTGCTGAATTCCTAAAATGGTAAGTCTTATTGTCGGAGGCATCGCAAATATTACCGATGCAACAACACCCGGCACCACTCCTATATTAAAAAAGAAGATGGCTGGTAGCAGGTACACGAAAGCAGGCATTGTTTGCATGAAATCAAGGATTGGTGTAACGATTTTGCGAACCATTGCTTTTTGTGAGGACCATATCCCGATTGGTATTCCGACGACAATGGAAATGATAACCGAAGTTAAGACAAGAGCCAATGTGTTAAGCATTGCATCCCAATATCCAAGATAATCAATGATTAGGAAGCCGATAAAAGAAAAAATCGCAATGCTTTTTTTGGTTAGCCATAAGGCAAGCAACCCAATAATAATCGCCAGTATGATAGGCGGTAATAGACCTAATACTTTTACAATACCGTCCACTGAGTTTTCAACTGCAGAAGAGACACCGTCAAAAAGTCCGCCAAAGGTAGTAGTTAGCCAGTCGACAAATGTATCGATCCAATCTGCTAATGGTATTTTAGGGAGCCATTTATCCATCTTAATTCACCTCCTTCAAAGAAGAAGGTTCCAGAATTTCTGCCTGATGAATATAAGTTTCATTCCCGGCAAGGGCACCAATTAATGCACCTCGAATGACAATTCCTTTCATCCTGGAGCGTTCATCCACTACTGCAACCGGAATACTTGCAGTGGACACCATTTCAAAGAGATCCGTCAGTAATGTTTCACTCGGAACGGTCGTAATTTCCCTAATTAGTACTTCCTTAAGAGAGATGCCTTTTTCGACTGCTTCTTTGGCACTTTGCGCGGTAACTGCACCTAATAAACGATTTTGTTTATCTACTACATAAATAGAAGAAATACCAAGATTCTTCATCAAAGTTAGAGCTACCCTGGGACCTTTCTCCACTTGTACCGTTTCAGCACGTTTCATAATATGCCCTGCAGTCAATACCTTAGAGAAATCAACATCTTCTACGAATCTTTCAACATATTCATTGGAAGGATTCATTAAAATTTCTTCCGGTGTGCCAATTTGCACGATATTGCCATCTTTCATTAAGGCAATCCGGTCACCAATACGAAGAGCCTCATCAAGGTCATGGGTTATAAAGATAATTGTTTTCCCCATGGTATCATGCAATTCCAGCAATTCATCCTGCATATCTTTTCTAATTAACGGATCCAATGCACTAAAGGCTTCATCCATTAACAAAATATCAGGATCATTTGCTAAAGCTCTTGCCAATCCAACTCGCTGCTGCATACCGCCGCTTAACTGATCGGGATATTGATCTTCATAACCATTTAATCCGACTAGTTTTAAAGATTGTAAAGCTTTTTCCTTCCTTGTTTGTTTATCGATTCCTTGAATTTCCAACCCATATTCAGTATTTTGGAGAATGGTTCGATGAGGTAATAGCGCAAATTTCTGAAAAACCATACTGATTTTCTTTCTACGGACATTACGAAGCTGTTCCTTTGTCATGGAAGTAATGTTTTCGTTATCAATGAGAATTTCGCCATAAGTGGGTTCAATTAATCGGTTTAGCATTCGGACCAATGTAGATTTACCACTCCCGGTAAGTCCCATGATGACGAAAATTTCACCATCATACACCTCAAAATTAGCCTGATTTACTCCAATGGTGGCGCCGGTCAATTTTAAGATTTCTTGTTTTGATTTTCCATTTGACAATAGCTGAGACGCTTTTTTTGTATGTTTGCCAAATATTTTTGTGACATTCTTTACTTTTACTTTTGTCTTTTTGTTTTCTTCTATCATCCAATCACCCCTCTTAGTTGCCACCATATCATTTTATAGAAAGCGGAAGGGAACACTCAAACTCCATATTCCTTTATATTCCGTATGTACAGTTCGTAAAGTAAAAACTGTACGTACTTGATGGTGTGTGTTCTCAAATATCCTTCCATTTCCTCTTGAATCCTCCCTTATGAACACACTTTACATTCCTAGTGGAAACGGATAGATTATTACATGAGGATTTTTTTGAGGCTCCATTTCTTAAACTTTTGTATACATAAACACAATAATATCCTTTTTCGGATGGATGAATGAATAACTGTTAAGAAAAGATGCCCTGAAACAAAGTCTGGATAGGGAATAATTAGAACAAAAGAAATAATGCATACGAAAACAGCCATTTATGATTAGGATGTGAATATTGTTGAATGCGAAGGATCAGCTTGAAAAAATCAGAGAACGGGTCATCGAGTCCATTGCACAAAATATGAACCTATATGGAATTGCTCCTTCCATTGGAAGACTATATGGTATGATGTTTTTTCATCATGAGCCATTAACTTTAGATGAAATGAAAGATGAGCTCGGAATGAGCAAGACAAGTATGAGTACATCTGTTCGAGCATTACTAGAATTAAAAATGGTCGATAAAGTTTGGAAAAAGGGTGTACGCCGGGATTTATACGCAGTAGAAGGGGATTGGTACCAAAATTTTATCGATTTATTTTCTGTCAAATGGAGAACTGCTATTTCCATGAATACAAATACTATCTTAAAATCTATTAAGGAACTTCAAGACATGTTACTCCATGAGGAAATGGATAAAGAGATAAAAGATATTATTAAAAGTGATATTGATAAATTAGAATATACATTGGAATATTATGATTGGCTGAATCGTTTAGTTGATATTTTTGAAAGCCATGAAATCTTTAATTATGTACCCAAAAAAGTGAAAGAATAACTATTAAACGAGATTCAACTTTGTTGAATCTTATTTTTTTTGCATCAAATCATAAAACGTTTCATACGATTAAAGGGTGAATTCTTTGTTGGGGGTTTTGTTATGAAACATTCAATTAGTAAGGCAGATTCCTTCCCACTTCGTGAAAAAGATTACCCTGCAGATATCCAGCCATTTTTAGAAAATAATAAAGAACATATATACGAACTTGTCACACTTGTGAAACATCTGGAGGAGTATAATCTTCTTTCCATTGTTAATGAATCTATAACGAAATATTCAAATCGATTAAATGGAATAAACAGTAAGGACATGGACCAATTAATATTTGGAATAAAGAAAGGAATCGAAGAAGGTTCTGCAAACATAGATACAGGAAAGGATATTAATGCCTTTCAGTTAATGAAGTATTTGAAGGATCCCGATATTAATCGTGCAATAAATTTTCTGGTTCATTTTTTAAGGGGAATGGGAAGGACATTAGAATAGAGTTTTAGAGAAGGGCAGGGAAGGCCCTTCTTTTTTATTTAGCAATATTGTAGTTATGTCAACTAATTGTGGTTATAATATCTTTTATTTTTGTAGAAATTACTTAAGGAGCAGAATTCTTGCCCTTTTGAAACAAATATTTATACTTGATTAAGTAAAAAGGAGGAACAAAAATATGAAAGCTATTGTAATTGAACAATATGGTGATAAAGAGCAACTAAAAGAAAAAGAGGTTCCAGCTCCAAAAATCAATGAGAACCAAGTCTTAGTGGAAATGAAAGCCACTTCTATCAATCCAATCGATTGGAAATTAAGAGAGGGTTATTTAAAGGAAATGATGCCATTTGAGTTTCCGATTATTTTAGGATGGGATGCAGCGGGAATTATTAAAGAAGTAGGCAAAAATGTAAAAAATTTTCAAGTGGGAGATGCTATTTTTTCCCGTCCGGCAACCACTCGTTTTGGTACATATGCGGAATATGTTGGAATAGATGAAGAGCTTTTAGCAAAAAAACCAGAAAACATTAGCTTTGAAGAGGCAGCGTCGATTCCATTAGCTGGCCTTACCGCTTGGCAGGCTTTATTTGATGTGGCACATTTGGAAAAAGGCGAAAAAGTTCTTATTCACGCTGGATCAGGCGGTGTGGGAAGCTTAGCAATACAGCTTGCAAAGGAAAAGGGTGCTTATGTGGCAACAACTGCAAGTGAAAAGAATCATGCGTTTTTAAAAGAGCTCGGTGCGGATGAAGTAATTGATTATAAAACGACAAATTTTGAAGAAGTATTGCATGATTATGATGTTGTGTTCGATACGATGGGTGGAGAAATCCAAACCAAAAGCTATCAAGTGTTAAAAAAAGGCGGAAGATTAGTAACGATTGTCAATGCGCCAGATGAAGAAAAAGCTAATGAATATGGTGTGACAGCAAGCAACGTTTGGCTGCAACCAAATGGGAAACAATTGGAACAGTTAGGCGCCTTACTTCAAAATGGGAAATTAAAAGCGATTGTTGGACATGTGTTTCCGTTCTCAGAACAAGGTTTAAAAGAAGCACATGCGCTTAGTGAAAGTCATCACGCTAAAGGGAAAATTGTCATCAGCTTTGATTAAAAAATACGCTTGGAGAATAAAATCTCCAAGCGTATTTTTATTTCTCTCGAATGTCTGAAATTTATAACAGGAAAATCACACAATGAATCGAATAAGTATAAGAATATCTTTAAAGTAGGGAGCTATCATTTTGAAGAAAATTCTCGTCATTATTTTTCAGTTGTGTATCCTTTGGGGGCTAAATGAATTGGGATCTGTGATTGTAAGGCTTACGCATATTCCTTTGCCTGGGAATGTTGCAGGAATGATTTTATGCTTCATCCTTCTGTTGACAGGAGTGATGAAGGTGCAGTGGATTGATAGGACCTCATCGTTTTTAATCCGGCATCTTGCTTTCTTTTTCATTCCGATATCAGTTGGATTAATGACTTTAGGGGGAATATTTCTGAAAAAAGGGGTTATTTTACTCTTTATTTTAAGTATTAGTGCTATCGTTGGCATATGCGGTTCAGGGTATTTGTCTCAAAAATGGATGAAATCTGCGGAGGAAAACGTACATGATCATCATCACAGTCTTTAGCATCGTTCTTACTATTTTGGTATATATTTTCACCCTTTTTGTTGCAAAAAGGTATTCTTCCCCGTTTACAACACCTGTATTTTTAAGCACAGTAATCATCATTATCGCGCTCGTTGCCAGTCATATTTCATATAAAGAATATGAACCTGCAAAAGAAATCATGACGTATTTACTCGGACCGGCTACCGTTGCATTAGCTGTTCCCCTGTATAAAAATCGCCATATCTTAATCCAAAATCTTTTGCCGGCACTTGCAGGGGTTTTAACAGGAACCATACTTACCATAATAACCGCTATTTTGTTAGGCAAAGCATTTAAGCTATCAAAGCTAATGATTACATCATTAAGTATTAAATCTACCACTATACCAGTTGCGTCTGAAATTTCCAAAATAATAGGCGGAGATGAAATATTGGTTGCAGCTTTTGTGATGATTACCGGCATGTTCGGAGCGATGTTCGGACTTAAAATACTAGATAGAATAAAAGTTTCAAGTCCTTTTTCAAGAGGATTATCTTTAGGAACGATTTCCCATGGCATCGGTACTTCTCAAGCAGTAAAAGAGGGAGAGCTGCAAGGTGCTGTATCCAGTGTCGCAATGGCATTATCCGCGGTGTTCACGTCTATTTTAGTGCCATGGTTGATTCCATTGTTTTTGAATTAATATTTAGCCATTTTAGCCTATAAGGCAGGTATTTTGGTCTATAGGTCGAAATGATTGAATATAACCATCTTAGAACCTTCATATTCACAATGTATTTCTATCGTAAGAGGTAGGTTTTTTGTTACCGGATAAGGTGGAGATAGTTTGGGGGGACTTTTGCTCAAAGCTCAACAATCTAGGATGGGCATCATGTAGTATAAAAATCGCTTCCGCTAGTTTTCAACACTCTATCCCACATTATCTGAACATAAAATGAGGGGGAATTGAAAAATGATGGACACACCGCTACTATTAACCTCCATGATGGAACGTGCAGAAAAATATTTTCCGCGAAAAGAAGTCATTTCCAGAACGGCATCCGGCATTCACAGATTTACTTACAAAGAAATTGGAGAAAGAACGAGAAGATTGGCAAGTGCACTAACAAAAATCGGGTTAAAGAAAGGGGATAAAATCGGAACATTTGCTTGGAACCATCATCGGCATTTAGAAGCTTATTTTGCCGTGCCATGCAGTGGTGCAGTCCTCCACATGGTTAATATCCGCTTAACCCAAGAACACTTGACATATGTCATCAATCATGCAGAAGACAAAATTTTACTTATTGACCCGGATTTAGTGCCTATTATAGAAAAAATTAAAGCTCAATTAACAACGGTTCAATGCTTCGTAATAATGTCTGATGAGAAAGAAATACCGGAAACAACTTTGCATCCAGCATTTTCTTATGAACAACTGATAGATGATGGAGACCCAGCATTCAACTTTATATCGGATATGGATGAACGTACACCAGCAGCAATGTGCTATACATCGGCCACTACCGGTAATCCAAAAGGGGTCGTTTACACACATAGAGGTATCGTCCTTCATAGTCTGGCAATTGGTCTCGCTGATACACTTGGACTTTGTGAAAGAGATGTTGCCATGCCAGTAGTGCCGATGTTTCATGTAAATGCATGGGGGTTACCTTTTGCTGCTGTTTGGTATGGGACAAAACAGGTTTTACCAGGTCCTTCATTTACTCCGAAAATTTTAGCGGAGCTGATTGAACAAGAAAAGGTAACCATTACAGGCGGTGTTCCAACGATTTGGATTGGTCTGTTAAAAGAATTAGAGGAAAATCAATATGATATTAGCAGTATACGTGCTTTAGTTTGCGGAGGAGCAGCATCACCAAAAGGATTGATTCGCGCCTTTGAAGAAAAGTATAAGGTTCCTTTTATTTCGGGATATGGTATGACGGAAACAAGTCCAATCGTAAGTTTATCTACTTTAACAAGTGAGATGGATTCTTTATCTTTAGAAGAAAAAATTGATATCCGTGCGAAAACAGGATTGGTTGTACCTGGCCTTGATATACGGGTAGTGAATGAAAACGGAGATGTCCCGTGTGACGGTGCAACAATGGGAGAATTAATAGTCAGGGGGCCATGGATTGCCAACGAATATTATAAGGATGAACGTACAAATGATGCATTTAAAGATGGCTGGCTTTATACCGGCGATATCGCGGTAATGGATGCAGATGGATACGTTCGAATTACCGATCGGACAAAGGATTTAATAAAGAGCGGCGGAGAATGGATTTCCTCTGTTGCACTTGAAAATGCACTTATGTCCCACGAAGCAGTTTATGAAGCTGCAGTTATCGCCATTCCACACCCTAAATGGCAGGAACGTCCATTAGCCTGTGTTGTACTGAAAGATGCCTATAGAAATCAAATTTTCGAACAGGATCTTATTTTATTTTTAAAAGGACAATTTTCTAATTGGTGGTTGCCGGATGAGATAATATTCTTAAAGGAAATACCGAAAACCTCCGTAGGCAAATTTCTCAAAAGGACATTGAGAGATCAATGGAAGCATTACTATTCAAATGCTGAATAATACTCTTGTAGTATTATAAATCTATTGTAAAATGGTACTCAGTCTTTATCCAAGAAAGGATCATTTTAAAGAAAAATGGCAGCAAAGAAAAAATCATACAAAAAGCGAAAAACGAATAAACGCTCACCAATATTAATATTGCTCATACCGGTCGTGAT
Organism: Margalitia sp. FSL K6-0131; assembly: GCF_038008735.1. NCBI lineage: Bacteria > Bacillati > Bacillota > Bacilli > Caryophanales > Bacillaceae > Heyndrickxia > Margalitia sp. FSL K6-0131. Next base: position 2,667,182 of record NZ_JBBOZS010000001.1, on the reverse strand, counting down.
TATTGCATTATATGTTCTAACAAATGATCATGACGACAAAAAAAAGCCGACCAAAACTCCTGATATGAAAATCCCGGCTCAATATATTCCGATTTATAAAGCAGCAGAAAAAAAATACGGAGTACCATGGTATGTCCTTGCAGCACATCACCGTGTGGAAACTCGCTTTTCTACCATGAAAACAATGGTTTCACCTGTTGGGGCTGAAGGGCCCATGCAGTTTATGCCATGTACATTTGTCGGCTGGAAACATCCATCCTGTTCCGGTAAAGGGAAGGGGAACATTCCAAAAGAAGAAAAAGAAAACCCAGCGGTTATCAGAAAATATGGAGGCTATGGAGTGGATGCAGATGGAGATGGGGTAGCAGATCCATTTAATATTTATGATGCCATCTTTAGCGCAGCAAACTATCTTGCACATAATGGTGCAACAAATGGAAATTTAAAAAAAGCGATATACGCCTATAATCATAGCAATGAATACGTAAAAGAAGTTTTATATTATGCAAAAGAATATGAGCAGGCTTTTTAAAGGATAAGTGTCAGGCACCACTTGTGGACATTTCCGGAAACTGTCCACACCCGATGGACAGTAACATTGGATTGTTTTATTCAAAATATGAAAATCCCCATTAGAAGTTGATTACACTAACTTCAATAGGGGATTTTTCATTTCAAAAAAATATCACTTTATAACCCGAATGGTCGAAATTTCCTTTTCTGTAACCCTGCCAATAATGGCGGCATCTTCAATGCCTTTTTGCTGCAAATCCTCTACATACAATAATGCATCTTCTTCTTTCAGCGCAACTAGCAACCCACCGGAAGTAACTGCATCACATAGAATAATCTGTTGCTCCAAGGACAGGGATTGATCATAGACAATATTCTCTGCTAACCATTGATGATTAGATTTGGAACCACCCGGAATGACACCATTCATGGCAAGTTCATATGTACCATCAAGAATCGGTACTTTACTATATTCAATCGTAAAGGTAACGTTGCTTCCGCCGGCCATTTCGCTTGCATGTCCTAACAATCCGAAACCTGTGACATCCGTGACAGCATGTGGTTCATATTTCTGTAAGCACTCAGCAGCGTCCTTGTTCAGCGTTGCCATAACCTTAGTGACAATTTCTTCTTGCCCCTGTGTCACTGCATTCCGCTTTATTCCCGTCGTCATAATGCCGACACCAATTGATTTTGTTAACACAAGTACGTCACCAGGCATTGCTCCAACATTCTTCCATACTTTCTTTGGATGCACAATACCGGTTACAGATAGACCAAACTTCGGTTCCTGATCATCGATGGAATGCCCGCCAATTGTTATAGCACCCGCTTCATGAACTTTATCAGAAGCACCTCGTAAAATCTCTGCTAAAGTATCAGCACCTAATTTTTTGATAGGGTACCCTACGATATTTAAGGCTGTTTTTGGTGTTCCGCCCATGGCAAAAACATCACTAAGGGCATTTGCTGCCGCTATTTGCCCAAACATGTATGGATCATCCACAATCGGTGTAAAGTAATCAATGGTCTGAACTAATGCAATTTCATCTGTCAATTGATACACTCCTGCATCATCAGATGTCTCATTTCCAACCAATAGTTCAGGTACATTTTGTGTTTTCGGTAATTTACGCAAAACTTGCGCAAGGTCCTCGGGACCAATTTTGCAGCCTCAGCCAGCTTTTGTCGAAAGAGCTGTTAACCGTAGCTTTTCATGCTCACTCATCCATACCACCTCCAATATTTTTAGTTTATCCTTTTTTAGTGAACCTGAAAACAAATTTGCAATAGGAATACCATCAATAATACAATGTTTTTAATAAGAAATAGGGGGAAATCAAATGCTTGACATGGTTCGATCTATACCACCTATACATGAACTGCAAAAAACAGATTTATTTCTATATATCCAAAATAAATATCAAATTCCTTATGAACAGCTAACTTCCATCGTAAAAGATGAAATTAGTGATATTCGTGAGTCCATATTAAAAAACAATTGGAAAGGCAGTTACCCGGGAACCGCAGAATTTAGCAAAGAATTATTTACTAGAGTGGAGAACTCAACAGCTCACCGTTTTACCTACTCAATTAAAAAAGTAATTAACGCAACTGGCACCATTTTACACACAAATGTGGGAAGAGCTCGTTTAAGTAAAGAAGCTGCTGAACATGTGAAGGAGACTGCTTTATCCTATACAAATCTAGAATATGATATAGAAAAAGGGACTCGCGGAACAAGGCATACTCATGTAGAGGAACTAATAAAGGCACTTACTGGCGCAGAAGCGGCACTAATTGTCAATAATAATGCTGCAGCTGTTTATTTTATTTTACATACTTTTGCAAAGGATAAAGAAGTCGTTATTTCTAGAGGAGAACTCATCGAAATTGGGGGATCCTTTCGGGTTTCTGCCATTATGGAGGAATCCGGAGCAAAGCTAATAGAGGTTGGGACCACTAATAGAACACATCTAAAAGATTATGAAAATGCTATTAGTGATCAAACATCTATTATCCTAAAGGTCCATACAAGCAATTTCACCATCAAGGGATTCACAAGTTCCGTTGATACAGAAGCACTTTACAACTTTAAACAAAACCATCCTTCACTCCTACTATATGAAGACCTTGGCAGTGGGGTCTTGATTGATTTAAACCCTTTTGGAATCGGAGACGAACCGGTAGTTAGCAGAAAGTTAAAAGCCGGAGCAGATATTGTATCATTTAGCGGGGACAAACTACTAGGCGGACCACAAGCGGGAATTATCGCCGGCAAGAAGGAATATATTGAAAAACTGAAAAAGCATCAGCTTGCACGCGTATTGCGTGTTGACAAAATGACAATAGCGGCACTAGAAGCAACATTGCTGCATTACTTAAAGGGAGAGGCTTTTACTAAAATCCCCGCACTGCACTCGATAACTATGGATGCATCTATCGTAAGACAAAGGGTAGACGATTTTAGAATGAAGCTATCCAATGAAAGAGAAGATTTTACCATTACTATAAGGGAGGGAACAAGCCAAATAGGCGGGGGCTCATTGCCTGATGTTTCCTTAAAAACATATGTGTTAAGTTTAAAGCATAAAAATATCAAAGCAGAGGATCTTTCTATGCAATTACGAACTGGTGAACCTTGCATTTTAACAAGAATTCATCAAGAGGAAGTAATATTCGATTTTAGAACAATCGCGATAGAAGAAGAAGACTTGTTGCTGGAAGCATTAAAAGGAATACCAGGTCGATAGTGATCTGGTATTCCTCTATCATATATCTATTACACGACAAAAGTCTTTGTCAAGCGCAAGCAGTTTAGCGGATGTGTAAGGAATTTTATGTCTTTCTTAATTACATATCATGGCTTTGATTATGTTTCGCACGGGTATGGTTACGGTTTTTTACTTTTTTAGACCCGCTTAATGGCTCTGGTTGTCCGTTATCATGTCCTTTTTCGGCATTTTTTCTCATATCTTTTCCATCATTTTTATTCGTCATTTTAATATCCCTCCTATATTTTAGATTGTGCCGTCATCAACAATTTATACTGAATAATAATTGAAATTTTGCACAATCTATTTTTGCAATCGATTATTGTGAAGGGAAGAAGAATGGATGGCACATCATAAAAATAAACAACAAGCATTCCAAGCTGCCCAGAAAGGTGCAAAGCAATTACATGATGCTTATAACAATCTTGAAAGAGACAGTGCAAGCTACGGGCAACAATTAAAGCATTTAAAACAAGAAGTAAACGAAACCTATCAGCAAATTGAAAATGCAATGGAAGTGGCAAGTGAAACACAAAGACCACAATTAGAAAAGTTTAGAAGGGATCTTCAACAAATTGTAAACGAAGTAAATGAATTTTAATGATTTCCATAGAAAAAACTCGCAAATGCTTGCGAGTTTTTTTGTTTAAAATAGGTTATAAAATTATTGGTTTTTCTTTCGTTTCTTATTATTTTGTTTTTGTGCTGCCGTTAACGGTTCGTTAGACAATTCTTCATTGTAACCAGTTCCCATACCTTGCGCTTTAGCTGCATTTGCTCCAGGAATAATATGATTAGCCTTACGTTTTCCCACTTGATTCACCTCTAAAAAATTAATATTTCACCCTAAAGTCTCCGCTTAAGCAATCATTGTTACTGAAGCAGAAATTTCTATTATTTTTCACTTAACCAGAGAGATTAAACGGAAAATAATATATAATTTCATGGAAGATTCACCATAAATTTTGATATGAGAAATATGCTTTACATGCTTCGATAAGTAATACTTATTAAAAACAATAACATTCTTGTTATTTACTTATGTAATTTCTTGTATTAAGATGTTAATGTGCGAAAAGTAAGAGACCAACATTCGAGCTTTTCTTCCAATTATCGATTTAAGATGCATTATTGAAAAGAAGGGGGAATCTCAGGTGGCTAAAAATGACGTATTTAATTCACGTACTTCCTTTGAATTAGAAGGAAAACGATATAACTTTTATCGTCTTGCAGCTCTTGAAGAAGCAGGTATAGCAAAAGTATCACGCTTACCTTATTCCGTAAAAGTATTATTAGAATCTGTTCTTCGCCAAGTAGATGGCCGTGTTATTACAAAAGAACATGTTGAAAACCTAGCAAAATGGGGATCTGAAGAAGTAAAAGATGCAGAAGTGCCATTCAAGCCTTCTCGTGTAATCTTACAAGACTTCACAGGTGTTCCTGCTGTAGTAGACCTTGCTTCACTTCGTAAAGCAATGGCTGACTTAGGTGGAAACCCTGATAAAATTAATCCAGAAATCCCAGTAGATCTTGTTATCGACCACTCTGTACAAGTTGATAAATACGGTACTACTGATGCATTAAATGCAAATATGGATTTTGAATTCGAACGTAATGCTGAGCGTTATCAATTTTTAAGCTGGGCAACAAAAGCATTTGATAACTATCGTGCTGTTCCACCAGCAACAGGTATCGTTCACCAAGTTAACCTTGAGTATTTAGCAAGTGTTGTTCATGCTATCGAAAATGCTGAAGGTGAATTCGAAACATTCCCTGATACATTAGTTGGTACTGACTCTCATACAACGATGATCAACGGTATCGGTGTTCTTGGCTGGGGTGTAGGTGGTATTGAAGCAGAAGCTGGAATGCTTGGACAACCTTCATACTTCCCAATTCCAGAAGTAATCGGGGTTAAATTAACTGGCGAAATGCCAAACGGTGCTACTGCAACTGACTTAGCATTGAAAGTAACTCAAGTATTGCGTCAAAAAGGCGTTGTTGGTAAGTTTGTTGAATTCTTCGGTCCTGGTGTTTCTACACTTCCACTTGCTGACCGTGCAACTATTGCTAACATGGCTCCTGAATATGGTGCAACTTGCGGTTTCTTCCCAGTTGATGCTGAATCTTTAGAATATCTTCGTCTAACTGGCCGTCCTGAAGAACATGTAAAACTTGTAGAAAAATATTTACAAGAAAACAATATGTTCTTTACACCAGAAAACGAAGAACCAGTTTACACTGATGTAGTTGAAATCAATCTTTCTGAAATCGAAGCAAATCTTTCTGGTCCAAAACGTCCACAAGATTTAATCCCGTTATCCAAAATGCAAAAAGCATTCCAAGATGCTTTAACTGCACCTGTAGGTAACCAAGGATTCGGTTTAAAAGATTCTGAGATCAATAAAGAAGCAGTGGTTAAATTTGATAATGGTGACGAAGCAACAATGAAAACTGGTGCTGTTGCCATTGCCGCTATCACAAGCTGTACAAACACTTCCAACCCTTATGTAATGCTTGGCGCTGGTTTAGTAGCGAAAAAAGCAGTTGAAAAAGGTTTAGAAGTTCCTAAATATGTAAAAACTTCATTGGCACCAGGATCTAAAGTTGTTACAGGGTATCTAAGAGACTCTGGTTTACAAACATACTTAGACAAATTAGGATTCAACCTAGTAGGTTACGGATGTACTACATGTATCGGTAACTCTGGTCCTTTAAAAGACGAAATTGAAAAAGCAATTTCTGAAAGTGATTTACTTGTAACTTCTGTACTTTCTGGTAACCGTAACTTTGAAGGTCGTATTCATCCATTAGTAAAAGCTAACTACTTAGCTTCACCACCACTTGTTGTTGCTTATGCATTAGCTGGTACTGTTGATATCGATCTAGTAAACGACCCTATCGGAAAAGATAAAGATGGCAACGATGTATTTATGAAAGATATCTGGCCATCAACAGAAGAAGTAAATGCAGCAGTAAAAGAAACTGTAACGCCAGAATTATTCCGTAAAGAATACGAAAATGTATTCAACGATAATAAACGTTGGAACGAAATCAAAACAAGTAATGATCCATTATATACTTGGGATGAAGAGTCAACTTATATCGCAAACCCACCATTCTTTGAAAATCTATCTCCAGATCCAGAAGAAGTGAAACCACTTAATGGCTTACGTGTAATTGCGAAGTTTGGCGACTCTGTTACAACAGACCATATTTCACCAGCAGGTGCAATCGGTAAAGATACACCAGCAGGTAAATATTTACGCGAACGCGGTGTTGAACCACGTGAATTCAACTCTTACGGTTCACGTCGTGGTAACCATGATGTAATGATGCGCGGTACATTTGCAAACATCCGTATCCGTAACCAAATTGCTCCTGGAACAGAAGGTGGCTATGCTACTTACTGGCCAACAAACGAAGTGACATCTATCTATGATGCATGCATGAAGTACAAAGAAGATGGAACTGGATTAGTAGTACTTGCTGGTAAAGATTACGGTATGGGATCTTCTCGTGACTGGGCAGCAAAAGGTACTAACTTATTAGGTATTAAGACTGTTATTGCGGAAAGCTTCGAACGTATTCACCGTTCAAACCTTGTATTGATGGGTGTTCTTCCACTTCAATTCAAGAAAGGTGAAAACGCTGAAACTCTTGGCTTAACAGGAAAAGAAGTAATTGATGTTCAAGTGGATGAAAATGTAAAACCACGTGATATCCTTACTGTAACAGCTACTGATGAAGCTGGTAATAAAAAGCAATTCGAAGTATTAGTACGTTTCGACTCTGAAGTGGAAATTGATTACTATCGTCATGGTGGTATTTTACAAATGGTACTTCGTGATAAATTACAAGCGTAATGTCATAAAGGAACACATCTCGTTTTTACGGGATGTGTTTTTTTTCTTCTTCTAAAAAATATATGATTACATACAATAACCCATATATCAGATATTTTTTTGGAGGAAGGAAATGGGACGAAAAATAATTGCGCTAACAATCCTTCTTTTTTTGGGAGGAGTATTTGTTGTACAAGCAGTCGAACAAAATACACATATTATGGATTATAAGACCAAGGAGAACCTTTCTAGAAATGAAAATATCAATACGGGAAAGAAGCAAGATGTTCAAGAAGCCGATATTTCAAGTATAGGCTTGTCTATTGGCCAAAAAGCTCCTAATATAAAAGCAGTCGCGTTAAACGGGAAGAGCATTGATCTATCCGCTTTTAAAGGAAAAAAGGTCATCTTAAATTTTTGGGCAGCGTGGTGTCCGCCTTGTAAAGAGGAACTTCCAGAGCTAGTAAAGTTTTATAATGAACATCACTCAGATGTAGAATTGATTGGTATTAATATTGAAAGTTCGAAAGCCCAAGTGATGGACTTTATGAAAAAGTATGACATTACGTATCCAATTATTATGGATAATAAAGAAACTATAAGTAATCAATATGAAATACAACCAATTCCCACTACCTACGTTATCGATGAAAAAGGTATGATTATGAACAAACAAATTGGGGCAGTAACTTATAACCATTTAAAACATATTTTAACGAAATGAACACCTTTTAGGAGGTGTTTTTTCTTTTAAAGGGGCAAAATGTTCTAAAAATATTATAATTATGCAAATAACTGACCATACTAAAAAGTAGAAAAAAGTAAAATTGCCAAAGGAGACTTGCAAATGAGAAAATCAATGAAAAAATCGTTTATAGATTTAGTAATGGAGAATAAACAAGAACTTCTGAAAGATCGGGATGCAATGGATCGTATTGAAGAAAAATTAGAACAGAAACGAATGATAAAGAAAGCTGAATAGACCACATATTCCCTGACTTTTCGGAAAAACTAACAGAAAAGGAGGGAATTTTTCATTGAGCAACCCAAAAAGAAAACCACAGGATTATGTACCTAACCATATTGGAACACAACAGCGATCCGCAGGAGGCAACAAGGGAAAGAAGATGCAGGATCAATCTGGTGAACATGCACAAGTAATGCAAACGAAGGGTGAGTAAACACTAATTTCCATCAATTCTTTTTTCATATCTAGTTACACTAATGATGTACCGAGTAATTGGTGCACTTATTTTCTTCAAGGAGGAATAAGCGAATGGCATGGAACAAACCGAAACCAGATGACCGCAGCGATAACGTAGAGAAGCTTCAAGACATGGTGCAAAACACTATTGAAAATATGGAAAAAGCAGAAGCAACCGCTGAATTTGCTGACGGTGAACAGCGAGCACAAATTGAGGCAAAGAATGAACGCCGCCGTGAAAGCATTGATGCGATGCGCAGTGAAATTAAAGACGAAGCACATGCTCAAGAAAACAATAATCAATAATGTATTGACAAAGCCGGCTAAATGCCGGCTTATTTATTGGGAATCAAATGATAAAATGAAATCCGGTCGAGAACTTTCAAAAAAATGTCGCGACTAGCTATAGAGCCTGGAAGATTTGTTCTTGGTTAAATTCTTTTATTTTTCGAAGTTTAAATTGCATGATACAATGATGGTACTAGTTATTTTTACTTGAGGTGAACTAAATGTTAATATCTGATAAAAAGATTGAAGTAAGATACGCCGAAACAGATCAAATGGGTATTGTATATCATGCAAATTATTTAGTTTGGATGGAATTAGGACGTACACAATTGGTAGAAGATCTCGGCTTTAAATACGCTGATATGGAGGTGGAGGGCATTCTCTCTCCAGTAATCGATATCGAAATTTCCTATAAAAAACCTGTCCTATACGGAGAAATGGCAACAATCAAAACCTGGATAGAAGAATATGATGGGATCCGTATTACATATGGCTATGAAATTTATAAAGAAAATGGAGAACTATCGGTTACCTCCTACTCGAAACATGCCTGTGTGAGAAAAGAATCATTCCGACCGATTTCTATTAGAAAAATATTCCCAGACTGGCATGAAGCATACGAAAAAGCAAAAAAGACAGAGTAAGGTGTGGATCTAGTGGCATTTGGAATAACTAAAGATGAACTTAGAACCTGGAAAAAATCAATTGATCGCGGAGAAATCGCTTTTTTAACCCATTATTGGCTAGATGACCGCTTTCCAGAGGCAAGATCCGTAACCAAGGTAGGATGCAATGATTTACATAAGCTTCAGAAATGGGGTGCCAAGTACGGGTTAAAAAAGGAATGGATCCATCATCGTAAAGATGGGTATTCCCACTACGATTTACTTGGAACAAGGCAAAAAGAAATTTTGGAATCGGAAGGAATAATAAATAAACATATTAAATACCTATAAAATACAAAACCTCCATACCGAATATTTCGGATGGAGGAATTTTATTACCCTTTTTTATACTCGAATACTGGTTCGTCTAGTCCAGAATTATATCCAACATGTAAATCATGACCATCAAAATACCATACATCTCTTTCCTCAATAAAAAATAATATACCGTTTTTTGTTGTAGTAACGACAGGATCTTCCGCTTCCTCTTTCATTAAACCGAGTGAAAAACCTTCTTGCACAGCGGTAGAACCTCCATATTTAACAAAGAAACGAATGGAATCTCCTGCTTCTATATCCATTTCATCTTGAAACCACTTTACCGCATCATCGGAAACAAAAATTTGCATATTCCAAACCTCCTAAAGAAAACAAGCATATTTAGTATACTTCCAGCACACACAGACTATTTTCATCAAATAATATTGAACTTTCCTTATTTTATCAAAGAAGCATCGATGAAGAAAACAATTAGACTTTGAGGAACTATTTAAATACTTCTAAATGTTCTTAATACATTGAGTTTGAATGCAAGCATATATATACTTAATGTAAAAACTACTGTAAATACTTTATAAAGCAATGGGGGATGCTTGTGGACTACGACGTTATTGTTGTTGGGGCTGGTTTAGCAGGTTTAGTTACTGCAACGGAAATTGCCGATTCCGGAATAAAGGTCCTCCTTCTTGATCAGGAGCCCGAAAGCTCACTAGGCGGACAGGCATGGTGGTCGTTTGGCGGTTTATTTTTAGTAAACTCCCCTGAACAACGAAGGATGGGTATTAAGGATTCGACAGAATTGGCTTGGCAGGACTGGCTTGGAACAGCAGGGTTTGACAGAGAAGAAGATGAAGATATTTGGGGAAAAAAATGGGCGAGGGCGTATGTTGAGTTTGCTGCTGGTGAGAAGCGTGAGTGGCTTCATAATATGGGAGTAAGATTTTTCCCTGTTGTCGGATGGGCAGAACGAGGTGGCTATCTTGCTGATGGACACGGAAATTCCGTACCAAGATTCCATATCGTATGGGGAACTGGCCCTGGCATCGTAGCGCCTTTTGAACGAAAGCTGAGAGAACATATAAAAAATGGATTGATTGAATATCGGTCCAGACATCGTGTAGACCGTCTATTAACAAGAAATGGTGCTGTAGAAGGGGTAAGTGGGTCTATTTTAGAACCAAGCACTGTATCTCGCGGAGAAGCAAGTTCTCGTGAAATAATAGGGGAATTTGAATTTAAAGCAACCATTGTTGCGGTGACAAGTGGTGGAATAGGTGCAAATCATGATTTAATCCGGAAAAATTGGCCAAGTCGACTTGGAACACCACCGAGGCAAATGCTTTCTGGTGTGCCTGCGCATGTCGATGGAAGAATGCTTGCGATAACAGAAGATGCTGGAGGACGTATCGTAAATCGAGATCGGATGTGGCACTATACGGAAGGAATAAAAAATTGGAATCCTGTTTGGAATCTTCATGGGATCCGTATTCTTCCCGGCCCATCTTCCATTTGGTTAGACGCAAAGGGAAGGAGATTTCCCGCTCCTAATTTTCCTGGTTTCGATACTCTTGGAACATTGGAAGCTATTCAAAAAACCGGATATAGCTATTCATGGTTTATCCTGACACAAAAAATTATTGAACGGGAATTTGCCTTATCAGGTTCCGAGCAAAATCCAGATTTAACAGGGAAAAGTATTAAACAGGTATTAGAAAGAGCATTACCTGGCGCTTCTGCACCTGTCCAAGCTTTTATGGATAAAGGGGAAGATTTTGTTATTGCAAATACATTAGCTGATCTTGTAGAGGGAATGAACAACCTGACAGATAAAAAGCTTCTTCAATTAAAGGAAATTGAAAAGCAAATTCAAGCACGCGATCGCGAAATCGAGAACCCTTTTACAAAGGACCTGCAAATAACGGCTATTCGTGGTGCACGCAAATATCTTGGGGATAAATTAATTCGTGTGGCCAAACCACACAAAATACTGGATCCTAAAAACGGACCTCTTATAGCAGTTAAACTGAATATTATTAGTCGAAAGACATTGGGAGGACTGCAAACCGATTTATCAGCAAAAGTTCTTGATTCGTTGGGTAATCCAGTTCCCGGTCTTTATGCCGCAGGAGAGGTGTCGGGATTCGGAGGAGGAGGCGTACATGGTTATCGTGCTTTAGAAGGTACATTTTTAGGAGGATGCCTCTTTAGCGGAAGGGTTGCTGGCCGAGCTATTGCAGCAGAATTAAAATAGAAACAAACTATACATGATAAATAATTTATATTATAGATAAATATTTTCCTATTTCTAAATAAAGAAAAGAGCTTATTCTATAGTTTTCTCACCTAGAATAATAAGCTCTTTTTCTACATTATTTAATACCGCCCATCATGTGCTCCATTATCTCTTTATAGGAGTGATCTGCCATCCCTTTGGCATAGGCTTCTTGCAATGGATACAATTGGTAATTTTTAAATTTATGATTATACACAAACGTAGGGTAGAATTGCATATCCTCTAATTTAATGTTGTTTCCATTGGTGGTTACATCTTTTGTAACCTTCACTTCAAACATACCGCCGATATCTTTGTAATCCCACATTTGTCCAGAAATAAAGTTCCCGAGCGAGTATATAACAATCGCATCACGTCCATCCTTTGTATGAAACTTTTGGATTGGCTGCAAGACATGAGGATGACTGCCAAGAATGATATCTGCACCGCCATCTGTAAAAAGCTTTGCTAGTTGCTGTTGTTCTTCATTAGGTTGGCGTTGATATTCAATCCCCCAATGCATACCTAAAACAACAACATCTGCTTGTGCACGTGCTCTTTTTAGCTCAGCCAAAATCTTATCTTTATCTATCATATTAACCAGATAATCTTTACCCTCTGGTATTGGAATTCCATTCGTTCCGTAGGTATAAGAGAGAATGGCAATTTTAATGCCATTAACATTTTCAATTCTTAGCGTTTCTTGATCCTCTTTGCTTTTAAACGTCCCAACATGCGGCAAATGTACTTTATCATAGTAGGTAAGGGCACTTAACAATCCTTTCTCGCCCTTATCGAGAACATGATTATTTGCGGTTGTAACAAAATCAACACCAGCATCCATAATAGCATCCACAATTTCATACGGGCTGTTAAAGCACGGATAGCTGGAAACACCTAATTGCGCTCCGCCTGGGGTCGATTCTTGATTGGCAATCAATAAATCAGGTTTTTTCATTATAGCTTTAACATTTTGAAAAATCGGTTTAAAATCATACCCGTACTTGGTTTTTGCATCTTCATACACCCAGTCATGAATAAGTACATCCCCAATTCCACCAATTACAGCACTTGAATGGAACTCCTTTGTTTTTACACTTAATGTTCTTGTCGTGTTTGTTGCGACTGTAAATGTTTTTTTAGACACTGCTTGTTTCCAATTATCGAATTGTATAAAGAATAATACCCCTATAGCAACAAGCAAACATAGCAATAATATACCTGCAACCTTATGTTTTCCCCTCATCCCATAACCAGCCTTTACTTTTATATCTATACTGCTATCTTACTATACCAATGTATATTAGTGGAGGTTTTATGCGAAATTTGTAGAAAGTTTAAAAGATTACAGAAAAGCGCAAGCCCGCAGCACTAGCGTACGGATTTCGTAGTCGCTCACCTCGAGATAAAGGAAACACAGTGAGGTAGTTCACAAGCTGATGTTGACTTATCGTAGGGAGGAGACAAGAAATCCACTAGTCGATATCTGCTTACGCTAGACAAAATTTAACTTGTTAAATTATTTAGATGTTGAAAAATTTTATACTTTCCTCCTTTAAATAAAAAAGCGTCCTAATCATCTATATTAGGACGCTTCTCTACTTATGACCATTTATATCCATTTTACTTTTGGCTCTGTTTTTTCTCTAATTCGTTTGATGTTCGCCCGATGTCGATAGATGACAAAAAATGCGATTGCAAAAATGACAACAAAGAACGGCCAATCATGACGAATCAACATATCGATAAAAGCGTAAATGATCGCAAATACTCCACAAATAATCGAGGACAGCGATACATATTTGCTTATTTTTAAGCTAACGAGAAAAACAATTACAATTAATAAAAATAATAGAGGACTGTAAGCCAAGATAACACCGCCTGATGTAGCCACCGCTTTTCCACCTCTAAAGCCTGCAAAGATTGGAAAGATATGTCCAATCACTGCAACCAATCCGACTAATAATGGGTGAAAACCTGCTGATACTCCAAAAATAAGAGGAAGGCAGGTAGCTAATGTACCTTTTAGAATATCTGCAACAGTAACAGCAATACCCGCCTTTTTACCTAACGTCCGGAAAGTATTGGTTGCTCCAAGATTCCCGCTCCCATGTTCACGAATATCTATTCCGTAAAAAAGTTTTCCTACAATTAATCCTGAAGGAATTGAACCTAGTAGGTAGGCAAGAATTAGTATGAGTGCATAAATCATTCACATAGCTCCTTTAATGCTAGTTCAAAAGAAATCGTTTGGAATTCTTTTATCTATTCAAATTTATTATTGCTTTATTATTGTATCATGTAAAGAATGTGAAAGAAAAAAGATTTTTTAATCGTTTAGGGCATAAATAAAAAATTTAATCCTATGGATACACTTAAAAAAATGTTTATTTCTAGCACCATCAACTATCATCTAGGAGATGACCGAGATGTTTTCACATTTGTTTTAAAAAAGTCATATTTTTACTCTTTTCACGGACTTTTTCCTCCTGTACGATTAGATTATGGCATTTAGGAGGATAATGATGGAAACGATACCTTTAAGATCTAGACCCAAAAGAAAAACAAAATGGCCTTTGACTATTATTTTGCTTTTATTCATCATAACGGGAACTCTATTATATATATATTACCCCTTTGCATCTACGAAAAAAGGAAACTATTTATCAGGAGAATATCCGATATTGATTAAAGGGGCAATACACGGTAATGCAATCCGCAGTGAAAATGAACTTTATATCCCACTTAATACAGTAAAAAATCAAATAGATGATAGTATTTATGAAGAAAGTCATTCCCTTATCATCACAACCAAATTAAGTGTGATTCAAATTCCATATAATCAAAAGGTCTTGTATGTGAATGGAAAGCCGAAACAAACAAAATTCCCTATAATGAAGAACGTATCGAATCATACATATATATCGCTTGAAACACTGCAATCACTGTACCCAATACAATACGAGATCACGAAGCATACGGGAGTCATTTGGATCCATTTGGATGGTGAACAATACGATAACGGAAAAATAGTATCAAAGAATGTTCGGAAAGCTTTCTTACGTCTTCGAATGCGCCAGAACTTGCAATCCCCGTACGTTACTGAGGTTAATAGGGGAGAAACTGTTCACATTGAACGGGAATATAAAGAATACTATTTTGTTAGAACTCTTGATGGGTTTGGGGGGTATATTCAGAAGGCTTATGTCAAAAAGGAAAATGCTAAACATGTGCAAATCCCTTTTCCTAAAGAAGTTATTAACCTTCCAGCTATCTCAAAGCCAATCCAAATGTCTTGGGAAGCCGTTTACACCAAAACACCAAATCCATCCCAGCTGCCAATCATGGCTGGAGTCAATGTAGTCTCACCGACATGGTTTCGATTAAAGAATGAAAACGGGGATATTTCAAACCTATTATCATCGAAATATATTAAATGGGCAAAACAGCATCATATACAAGTTTGGGCACTATTTTCTAATTCATCTAATCCTGATTTAACAAAAGCTGCTTTTAGCACATTTGAGAAAAGACAAAAAATCATTCAATCGATAGTAAAAATTGCAAATAAAGAGCATTTAGACGGAATAAATATTGATATCGAAAATGTCCGCCCAGAAGATGGACCACTAGTCACACAATTTGTACGTGAAATAACGGCTTTGCTCCATGCCAATCATAAATATGTTTCGATGGACATTACCTTTATTGCAAAAGGAAATTGGTCTGAATTTTACGAGCGGGAAAAACTAGGAAAAATTGTTGATTACCTTATCATAATGGCATATGATGAACATTGGGCAAATTCACCGGTAGCGGGAAGTGTTGCAAGCTTGCCATGGGTAGAAAGTGGACTTAAGCCGATATTAAAATTAGTTCCAAATGATAAAATCATCTTAGGTGTGCCTTTTTATTCAAGGTTATGGAAAGAGGAATGGAAAGATGGCAAAAAAAATACATCTTCCCGTGCATTAACCATGAACCAAGCAAATGAATGGATAAAGAAGCACAAAGTAAAAGTACAAATGGATTCCGAAAGCGGACAGCATTATGTTCAGTATTTAGATTCCAAAACCAATATCACATATAAAATGTGGATTGAGGATGAGTATTCTTTGGCTAAGAGAGCAGATATTGCAGGTCATAACCAATTAGCAGGCATCGCTTCTTGGGCGCGGGCATTTGGTAACGAACATGCCTTTATGTCACTGCAATCTACCCTTTCTGCCTACAATCAAAATTAATATTACGTACTTTATGAAGTTAGGGGTTTTAAAGAATGAAAACATTTTTGTCAGCCATCCAATGGATGGCTTTTATGATTGCCGGTGCTATCGCAGCACCAATCGCTATAGCTGATCTATTTCACTTAAATCCGATTGAAACATCAGCATTTGTACAAAGAACGATTTTCGTATTAGGAATTGCTGGACTATTACAAGGATTTATCGGTCATCGCCTACCAGTTTCAGAAGGACCTGCAGGCTTATGGTGGAGCGTATTTGCCATTTATGCCGGCTTTGTCGGGACCATTTATTCCACTAGCATTGAAGCGTTGAATGCACTTAGCGGAGGCATGATTTTTAGCGGTATCGTTTTCTTTCTTCTTTCTGCCTTCGGGTTAATTGAGAAGTTAGCAAGGCTTTTTACTCCAACTGTAACGTTTATTTATCTCTTTTTGCTGATCCTGCAGTTAAGCGGTTCCTTTATAAAAGGAATGCTTGGATTATCGGAGGAACAAGCCCATATACAACCTAAAGTAGCTGTGTTATGTATCGTCATTATTCTTGTTACTTTTTACCTTGGTCAAATGAAAATACAATGGGTACGGCAATTTTCCATTATTTTCGGATTATTGATAGGATGGATGCTTTTTATCCTTTTTGGACTAGCACCAAAGGTTCCAAGCAGCCACGCGATAATCGCCTTTCCAAAACTTTTTCATTTTGGAAAGCCAACCTTTGATGCAGGTGTATTAACCACTTCCTTTTTCATAACGATATTACTAACGACTAATATGATTGCTTCGATTCGAGTGATGGAAGAGGTTTTAAAAGGATCTAAAACCAAACCAGTTAGCTTTAAAAAGTCTGGCTTCATTTCCGGAATCAACCAAATACTTGGCGGGGTTTTTTCTGCAATTGGCTCCGTGCCAATTTCCGGTTCAGCAGGATTTGTATCTCAAACTGGTATTAAGTCCATAAAACCATTTATTATTGGCGGCGTTTTAGTAACCGTTATTTCCTTGCTTCCACCGCTTATGAATATTATGTCAGCACTTCCTGCACCTGTGGGCTATGCGGTAACCTTTGTCATTTTCACGAAGATGATTGGGCTTGCACTATCGGAAATTGAAAAAGTTACAGATCGACAAATTACTTATACAACTGCCGGAATCGCTTTAATGGTAGGGGTTGGAACGATGTTTTTGCCTGCGGAAGCAACCGTGAAACTTCCTGCATTCATCGGATCCTTAGTCAATAACGGATTAGTGTTAGGAACCATTATTGCCATCATTTCAGAGCAATACTTGCGTTGGCAAAAGAAAAGAAAATCAGCTTCATCCGTATCGTAAGTTGCAGGAATCGCTAGAAAAGCGTACGATAAGAAAAAAGACACATGGGGGTTTTTGAATGACAATTGAAAATCCAAGCAGAGAAGAAATCAAAGGGATTTTAAAAAAAGCGAAACGTATAGCCGTAGTAGGGTTAAGTGATAATCCCGAGAGAACATCTTATATGATTTCAGAAGCAATGCAAAAAGCGGGCTATGAAATTATTCCTGTTAATCCTTCTGTCGAGAGTGTGTTGGGTGTGAAGGCTGTTTCATCCCTTAAAGAAATTGAAGGACATGTGGATATTGTCAATGTGTTCCGCAGGTCCGAATATCTGCCGGAGATTGCAAAAGAATTTGACGAAATCGACGCAGATATCTTCTGGGCACAATTAGGCCTTGAAAATGAAGAAGCATATCAATTTCTGAAAGAAAAAGGATATACGGTAATTATGAATCGCTGTATTAAAGTCGAACATGCCTTAACAAAATGAGTTTCTTTAAACAAGCGTATTTCTTTTATGGTACGCTTGTTTTTTATTCATTTAAAAACTCCCAATTAACGGCTATGAAGCCTATTATAGATTCACGATGGATTTTTAAAAAGTACAGTAGTTTCACGGATCATTCAGGCAGAAAAATTGTTTGTCTTTAAAAAGTAATTTGCCAAATAAGAATTTATCGTTAAAATAGTTCATAGACGCTTGTTCGGATATGTTATAATGATAAGCGAACAGATGTTTGTTTCATCATTTTAATTAGGCTGTTTTCATGTAAATTCTATTGTAGACTTAGCCTAGGGGCACATTTTCTTAAAGATGTGTTAATCATTCTTAACTTAAATAAGGTTTTTATTGGTTTTCGTCTACAAAAGCAAGATAGTTTATGAAATAGCCTTTGATAATGATTTACGATTGTTTTATATAGAGACAGAGAGTTGTGTTGTTGAAAGGGGAATTTTTGTGACAAAGAAACAAGACTTAATTGAGTATAACGATGATGCCATCCAGGTGCTGGAGGGTCTTGAAGCGGTTCGGAAACGTCCGGGGATGTATATAGGATCAACTGACGCGCGAGGATTGCATCACCTTGTATATGAAATTGTCGATAATTCCGTTGACGAGGCACTTGCCGGCAATGGTGATCATATTATTGTCAAAATCCATAAGGATAATAGTATAAGTGTAGATGACAAAGGGCGCGGTATGCCGACAGGAATGCATAAGTTAGGAAAACCAACGACAGAGGTAATTTTTACAGTCTTACATGCCGGGGGTAAGTTTGGGCAAGGCGGATATAAAACGGCAGGTGGATTACACGGTGTTGGTGCTTCCGTTGTAAATGCTTTATCGGAATGGTTGGTTGTAACCATCAAGCGTGATGGGTATGTATATGAGCAACGATTTCGTGATGGCGGAATACCGGAAACGACCCTTGAAAAAATCGGAAAATCAAATCAAACAGGGACAAACATCCATTTCAAGCCTGATCCGACTATTTTCAGCACTACCACCTTTAATTACGACACCCTTTGTGAGCGATTAAGAGAATCCGCCTTTTTATTAAAAGGTTTAAAAATTGAGATTATCGATGAACGCTACGGCCAAAGTGACACCTTTCATTATGAAAACGGCATTGAAGCATTCGTTGAATACTTAAATGAAGGGAAAGATGTTCTGCATCCCGTTGTCATGATTGAGGGGGAAGCCAGTGATATTGAAGTTGAATTTGCTTTCCAATTTAACGACGGATTTTCAGAAAATATCCTCTCCTTCGTTAATAATGTGCGTACAAAGGACGGGGGAACCCATGAAGCAGGCGCCAAAACCGCATTAACACGAGTGATAAATGAATATGCACGGAAGGTTAACCTTTTAAAAGAGCGGGATAAAAACTTAGACGGAACAGACATTCGGGAAGGATTATCCGCTATCGTATCTGTTCGAATTCCGGAAGAGTTTCTGCAATTCGAAGGACAAACAAAAGGTAAGCTAGGTACGAGTGAAGCACGTTCTGCTGTTGATACTGTCGTTTCAGAGCATCTAGCCTATTTTCTAGAAGAAAACCCTGATTCCAGTAATTTATTAATTAAAAAGGCTATAAAAGCAGCACAAGCAAGAGAAGCAGCGAGAAAAGCCCGGGAGGAAGCACGCAACGGGAAAAAGAAAAAGAAATCAGAGAGTATCCTTTCAGGAAAACTAACTCCTGCCCAATCGCGAAATCCGGAAAAAAATGAACTTTATCTTGTTGAGGGTGATTCCGCTGGAGGTTCGGCAAAACAAGGCCGTGACCGTCGTTTCCAAGCCGTTCTTCCGCTTCGTGGAAAAGTAATTAACACGGAAAAAGCGAAGCTTCAAGACATTTTTAAAAATGAAGAAATCAATACCATCATTCATACAATTGGAGCGGGTGTCGGACCTGACTTTAATATTGAGGATGTTAATTACAATAAAGTGATCATTATGACAGATGCCGATACGGACGGTGCTCACATACAAGTACTGCTCCTTACTTTCTTCTATCGTTATATGCGTCCATTGATAGAAGCTGGAAAAGTATATATCGCCCTCCCGCCGCTTTATAAAGTAAGTAAAGGGAGCGGTAAAAAAGAGGTAATCGAGTATGCTTGGACAGAAAATGAATTGCAATCGGTGATAAAAAAAGTTGGAAGAGGCTATATGCTTCAGCGATATAAAGGTCTTGGCGAAATGAATGCAGACCAATTATGGGAAACAACGATGGATCCGGAATCAAGAACATTAATTCGTGTACGTATTGATGATGCTGCAAGAGCAGAACGCCGGGTAACAACCTTAATGGGAGATAAAGTGGAACCGCGACGGAAATGGATTGAAAATAATGTTGCTTTTGGACTGGAAGAAGATCAAAGCATATTAGAGAATGAAAATCTTACTGTCGAAGGAGGGGAACAGATCTAATGACAACAGTAGAACGTTTTCAAGATTTACCTTTAGAAGAGGTTATTGGAGATCGTTTTGGACGATACAGTAAATATATTATTCAAGATCGTGCCCTTCCAGATGCTAGGGACGGTCTAAAGCCAGTGCAAAGGCGTATTTTATACGCGATGCATGTAGAGGGAAACACTGCAGATAAAGGCTTTCGAAAATCTGCTAAAACAGTCGGAAATGTTATCGGTAATTACCATCCTCATGGAGATACATCTGTTTATGATGCAATGGTAAGGATGAGTCAGGATTGGAAGGTTCGCAATGTACTAGTAGAAATGCACGGAAACAACGGTAGTATTGATGGCGATCCTCCTGCTGCTATGCGTTATACAGAGGCGCGTCTTTCTGCTATCGCATCTGAACTTTTGCTTGATATTGATAAAGACACAGTTGATTTCATCCCAAACTTCGATGATACATCTAAGGAACCAACTGTTCTGCCAGCACGGTTTCCTAATCTATTAGTAAATGGATCAACTGGTATATCAGCCGGATATGCAACAGATATTCCTCCTCATCATCTTGGGGAAGTAATTGACGGAACCATTATGCGTATTGAACGTCCTGATTGTACAGTAGAGGATCTTATGACGATTATTAAAGGTCCTGATTTCCCAACTGGCGGAATCATTCAAGGTATTGAAGGGATAAAGAAGGCATATGAAACAGGCAAAGGAAAAATGGTGGTCCGCGGGAAAACATCCATTGAGGATATGCGTGGCGGGAAGCAGCAAATTGTTGTTACTGAAATACCTTATGAAGTCAATAAAGCTAATTTAGTAAAAAAAATTGACGAGCTTAGACTAGATCGTAAAGTAGAAGGCATTTCAGAGGTCCGAGATGAAACGGACCGCACAGGACTTCGTATTGTCATTGAATTAAAAAAAGATGCTGATGCCGAAGGAGTTCTGTACTATTTATTCAAAAATACGGACTTACAAGTATCTTATAACTTTAATATGGTCGCAATCCATAATCGCCGTCCAAAATTACTTGGTATTCGTGAGCTTTTAGACTCCTATATTGAACATCAAAAGGATGTCGTGACGAAACGTACGAAATTTGATTTACAAAAAGCGATGGATCGTCAGCATATAGTAGATGGACTAATGAAAGCATTATCCATTTTAGATGAAGTAATCGCGACCATCCGTGCCTCTAAAGATAAACGCGATGCTAAGGATAACTTAATTGCCAAATATGAATTTACAGAGCCACAGGCAGAAGCGATCGTATCATTGCAGCTATATCGCTTAACCAATACCGATATTACGGCCCTTCAAAAGGAAGCAATGGAATTAAACAAGAAAATCGAAGAATTAACAGCCATTCTTGAAAGTGAAAAAAACTTACTAAAAGTAATTAAAAAAGAACTACAAGAAATTAAAAAGAAATATGCGGACGCACGCAAAACAAAAATCGAGAATGAAATTGAAGAGATAAAAATCAATTTAGAGGTTATGATTCCTAATGAGGACGTTATGGTAACGGTTACGAAAGATGGTTACGTGAAACGTACAAGCATTCGTTCTTATACAGCTTCTAACGGTCTTGATCTTGCCATTAAAGAAACCGATCGCTTGTTATTCCAAGAGGAAATTAATACCACCAACGTTATTTTACTCTTTACGAATAAAGGAAATTACTTGTATTGTCCAGTACATGAATTACCAGATATTCGCTGGAAGGATCTTGGCCAGCATATTGCTAATATTGTACCAATCGAAAAGGACGAACAAATTGTTAAAGTTATTACTATTCAGGATTTTTCCGCACCACAATTCTTATTATTCGTAACAAAAAATGGAATGGTCAAAAAGACTGAATTAAGTCAGTATAATGCACAAAGATACTCTAAACCATTAGTTGCTATTAATTTAAAAGGAGATGACGAAGTAGTAGATGTTCATCTTACGGATGGTCAAAAGGATTTATTTATAGCAACTCATATTGGCTATGGTCTATGGTTCAGTGAGGAAGAAGTTAATATCGTAGGAGCAAGAGCTGCCGGTGTAAAAGGAATTAATCTGAAAGAAGGAGACTATGTTGTCTCTGGAAAAATCATTTTGGATCCTGACAAAGAATTCATTTTCATTGCTACCCAAAGAGGAGCGATTAAGAAAATGAAAATCGCAGAATTTGAAAAGACAACTAGGGCAAAACGCGGTGTTGTAATGCTAAGAGAATTGAAAAATAATCCGCATCGTGTAGCAGGTATGGATATCGTAGACAATAGTGATATTATGAACGTTCAAACAGAGCAAAATAATATCGAACAAATTAATATAGCGGAAATGCGTGCAAATGATCGTTATTCTAATGGCTCCTTTATTTTTGATGAATCGGAGAACGGATTAACAGTAGGCATTTGGAAGGATACAACCAACAAGAAAGATACAGAAAACAACTAAAAGGTTCCTATCATTTAAACTTGTCACTAAGGTGGCAAGTTCTTTTTTATCTTAATTCAGGGAAAAATTACATACTTTCTATCTATTTGCCAATAATAGTAACAATCGGAGAAAAAGGAGTTTTTAAAATGAAAAAAGAATACTTACTAGCTATTACTGCCTTTTTCATGCTGAGCTTTACAACTGTTGCGATTACTTATGCAGGTGAAGAAGCTACCCCTGCTATCTCCATTATTAAAACATATAAAGAGGATATAAATGGGGATGGAAAAAAAGAGAAGATAGTGTTAAAAGGGACCCCAAATCAGCAGGGAGGCAAATATTATAAAAAAATTTGGTCGGAAATTGTTTTCCAAAATAAATCAATCGTTAAAATTAAGTATAGTCCGGGATTAGAACCAAAAATCGAATTTACTGATTTAAATCATGATGGAATAAAAGATATGCTAGCTTCCAGCTCCACAGGCGGGAGCGGGGGTATTTATAACTATCACTTGAATACGATAAAAGATCAAAAAGCGGTTGCAATTCCTTTACCACCCCAATTAAATCTTCAAGGGCAATTTGAGAATAACTTCAAAGCAACGATAAATGTTACAGAAACAAAAGAAAGATTCCATCTTAATGTGATCAATCGCAAAAAAGAATACATTCAAACAGGTTTGTATCAAGAAAATGGAAAATTAAATGAACCAACCGAACTAATGATTGATCCAGTTGCTATGTATAAAATAACAAAGGTTAGAGGAAAAAAAGGATATGGGCTTAGGTCTTACAGACAAGTTAGTGGTGCATACCATGCAGATTCACTAGGCGTTCTAACGGCAACCTGGTATTTCGAAAATGGAAAATGGAATTTGATTAAGACAAAATGGGCAAAAAGGTAACCTTTTATAGGCAAGTATCATATACTGAGTTAAGTAATGATTAAGGGGGTTGCTTATCGTGAGCGAATGGACATCTGAAACACTTTCAGTGAATATTGCTCCTCCAGCGACAGTCTTTCACCCATTGGAAGGAAGAAAATATACCTTATCACAGTCAGAATATACCGGAAAACTATTTTTATCGATTAGCAACCAATTCAGCAAACAAACAAACGACTTAGATGTATCAGAGATTCTCCAAGCCGAATGGATTACCTTAATGGGAGAATACGCGCTTAATGGTAATATAAGCATGAATGGATCAGAATCCGATAGAAGACTCACTCAAGTTCGTTGTATGATCTTTCAAAAGGAACTGCCGGAATTGATTCGGATGCTTGTAATAGCAGATAATCAATTTTTCAACAATTATCCATTGCTATTGGATGCACCCATTATCATCCATTTCAATACCGACATTCCTGAATTCAGCGGAACCTTCCAACTAGGAACTCCTAGACAGTACCTTTTAAAGCCTATTGTCACTAGTACGTAGAAACAAATAAAACAGTCACAAAAAACATGAGACGGTTTGTATACTGTGTCATGTTTTTGTATTTTTAATAGATAATTTTATTAGGTCATGTTATTTTGGAATTAATAATAAAGGAAAACTAATAAATATATATAAATTGCATTACTAGGGGGAGAACGATGAAAAAATACATATTATCATTGGACCAAGGAACAACGAGCTCGCGCGCAATATTATTTGACCATGACGGAAAAATAGTTCATGCAGCCCAGAAAGAATTTACACAAATTTTTCCGAAACCTGGCTGGGTGGAACATAATGCAAATGAGATATGGGGATCGATTCTTGCCGTTATTGCAACAGTCCTTTCTGAGTCTGGAATTAAACCAGATGAAATAGAAGCAATTGGGATAACTAATCAAAGAGAAACTACTGTTATTTGGGATAAAGAAACAGGACAACCAATATATAATGCCATTGTATGGCAATCAAGACAAACCTCCGATATTTGTGATGACTTGAAAGCAAGAGGTTATAACGATATATTCAAGGATAAAACAGGCTTATTAATTGATCCTTACTTTTCAGGTACTAAGGTTAAATGGATACTGGACCATGTAGAGGATGCCCGCAAAAGAGCGGAAAATGGGGAATTATTGTTTGGCACAATCGACACCTGGTTAGTTTGGAAATTATCCGGCGGAGCCGTCCATGTTACCGACTATTCTAATGCGTCAAGAACCTTAATGTTTAATATATATGATTTAACATGGGATGAAGAATTATTGGAAATTTTGTCCATACCTAAATCATTGCTTCCGGAAGTCCGACCATCTTCTGAAATTTATGCGAAAACTTCTTCCTCTCACTTCTTTGGCCACGAAGTGCCAATCGCAGGTATTGCCGGTGACCAACAAGCCGCATTATTTGGCCAAGCTTGTTATCAGACAGGGATGGCAAAAAACACTTATGGCACAGGTTGCTTTATGTTGATGAATACAGGTGAGCAGGCTGTTAAATCAAAACATGGCTTATTAACTACGATAGCATGGGGAATTAACGGTAAAGTTGAATATGCATTAGAGGGCAGTATTTTTGTTGCCGGATCAGCTATTCAATGGTTACGAGATGGAATGCGTATGTTTAAGGATGCAAGTGATAGTGAAAACTATGCTTCCAAAGTAGATTCAACAGATGGTGTTTATGTTGTACCAGCCTTTGTTGGTTTAGGTACACCTTATTGGGATAGTGATGTGCGCGGGGCAGTTTTCGGTATTACAAGAGGTACAACAAAAGAGCATTTTGTTCGTGCAACACTGGAAGCTCTCGCCTATCAAACACGGGATGTCCTAACAGCGATGGAATCGGATTCAGGAATTTCCTTAAAAACGCTCCGTGTGGACGGCGGTGCAGTGAAAAATAACTTTTTAATGGAGTTTCAAAGCAATATATTAGGTGTTCCGGTTGAACGGCCGTTCGTAAATGAAACAACTGCACTTGGAGCTGCTTTTTTAGCAGGTTTAGCAGTGGGATTTTGGAATAATCAGCAGGAGATTGCAGCCCAATGGCATGTTGACCGAAGATTTGACCCAAACATGAGGGAGGAGAAAAAGGAAGAACTATATAGCGGCTGGAAAAAGGCTATTCAAGCGGCAAGAGCATTTAAATAGCGATTCGTATGTAATTAAATTGTTTTTTAATAGGGACTGAATTCTCTCAAGCTGCAAGCCCTTAAAGACATACGAATCTTATCAATAAAATGCGAAATGCTAAATAGAGCTCGCCATGGTAATAGCCGATTATTCCTATGTTTAGCGATATCTTCAGCAACACTTACACTAAGACACTTTTTGAAGTTAAAAACCTTGATTTTTTATGCAAGCAGAAAAATCAAGGTTTTTGTATTGTCTTCTTTTGGGTTACAAAACAAAAATCCCCTACAGACATATTGTTACGTTCTTATGACGTAAGTGGGAATGATATGCCCAGACTAACACATCTCCTGCATAAGATACATGTTGTTACATTTAGGTAACAAATGACTTCTTGTGTTTTTAAAAACTAGATGCTCCCGAATTATTTACTGTTTAATGCAACACCGATACAATTCAGTCATAAGTACTTTTACTTTCCTTACACAAGAAGAGAAATGAAAAAAAGACACTTTACATTACAATTTTTGCGGTAGGACTCTACAAATCGCAACCAGCTATTTAGCTGTTACATTACCCGGAGGTGTATAGAGAATGACACAAGGTATTAAAATTGTAACGATTGGCGGGGGATCTAGTTATACCCCTGAACTAGTAGAAGGATTCATAAAACGATATCATGAATTACCAGTTAGAGAGTTATGGCTAGTGGATATTGAAGCAGGAAAAGAAAAATTAGAGATTGTAGGGAGCCTTGCAAAAAGAATGATTGAAAAAGCAGGTCTTCCCATCGACGTTCATCTAACATTAGATAGAAGAGCAGCTTTAAAGGATGCTGATTATGTTACAACTCAATTCCGTGTAGGGTTACTGGATGCTCGTGCTAAAGATGAAAGAATTCCTTTAAGTCACGGTGTATTAGGACAAGAAACAAATGGACCAGGTGGATTATTTAAGGGGTTGCGTACCATTCCAGTTATTTTGGATATTGTAAAAGATATGAAAGAATTATGTCCAGATGCTTGGTTAATCAACTTTACAAATCCTGCTGGCATGGTGACAGAGGCTGTTCTTCGTTACACTGATCACAAGAAAATCGTTGGCTTATGTAATGTTCCAATCGGGATTGAAATGGGGGTTGCAAAGCTATTAAATGTTGATCATTCCCGTATTCGTATTGATTTCGCTGGTCTAAATCATATGGTATTCGGATTAGATGTGTATCTAGACGGAGTTAGTGTAAAAGATAAAGTAATTAATTTGTTATCCAATCCTGAGAACAGCAGCTTTGTTAAAAACATAAAAGGACAAGGCTGGGAGCCAGAATTTATTCGGGCATTAAATGTCTTAACTTGTCCATATCACATGTACTACTACAAGAAAGATGAAATGCTGCAAAAAGAATTGAAAAACTTTAAAGATGGCACAACGAGAGCGGAAGTCGTTCAAAAACTTGAAGCGGAACTATTTGAGTTATACAAAGATCCAAATTTAGCAATTAAACCACCTCAATTAGAGGAACGCGGTGGAGCATATTACAGTGATGCAGCGGTTCGTCTCATTTCGTCTATTTATAACGATAAACGTGATATTCAGCCGGTTAACACCATTAATAACGGAGCTATTGCAAGTATCCCGTATAAGTCCGCCGTTGAAGTAAGTTGTGTGATTACAAAAGAAGGACCAAAGCCAATCATCAACGGAGATCTTCCAGTGGCAGTTCGAGGACTTGTACAACAAATAAAATCATTTGAACGTGTAGCAGCAGAAGCGGCTGTAACAGGCAACTATGATACTGCATTACTTGCAATGGTAATTAATCCTCTTGTTCCTTCTGATAAAGTTGGTAAAGCTATCTTGGATGAAATGTTAGAAGCACATAAAGAGTATTTACCGAAGTTTTTCCAAAAAGTTGAAGCGTAAAACAATAAAAATTGTTCTAGTGTTTATAGCACTAGAACAATTTTTATTGTAAAATCAGGCTTTTTTCATTACGCCATGAAAGCGCCTGATTGTTGAAGATCATTGTGTTCGAATAGTATGGAGGATATTATAAACTTAATCAACTGCTGTCATAAACTCATATAACTGAGATCCAATTTTGCTACTCTTAGCAGCTAATGAAACAGATCTTTTAAAATTCACAATCGGTAAAGAAGAGAGTTTAAGATGACTTATATTCTTAGCTACTAACTCAGGTACAATCGTGATTCCCATCCCACCCATTACATATCCATAGATAAAGTCCCCGAAAGCAACCTCACTAATAATGTTTGGCTTGAGCCCTAGTAACTCCATTTGGGAAATAATATGATTTCTTGAATCACAAGGAGCTTGATGAACAATTAGTTGTTCCTCACAGAGTTCAGCAAGATCAACGCTCTTTTTTAACTGAAAACGATGATCTAAAGGAAATACGACATAGTAAGATTCCATAAACAATTCGCAATTCCACAACGACTCATTCCTATACGATGTATCAACAAAGGCGGCATCAAGTCTTCCTTCCTGTAAGGACTGTACTAATTCCTTTGAAGTGTTTTGAAGCATTAATGTCATTGGTCTATCCAATAATCGAACCCCTTTGATCCTTGATGGTAAATAATAAGTAGCTAAACTGGGTAGACTGCCTATTGCGATAGGAGTAGTACGGCAAAATTGTCGTAATTCCTGGCGAATCTCCGTTAGTTCTGCAATGACCGGCAATATTCGAATGTGGAAACGTTCACCAGCTTTAGTCAGTTCTATACCAGCAGATGTTCTATGAAACAATACAACTTCAAGATCATCTTCCAGATTACGAATGTGTTTGCTCAGTGCTGGTTGAGAAATATTATTTTCTTTTGCTGCCTTCGAAAAACTTTTTTGCTTAGCTGCCTCAGCAAAACTTTGTAACCACTCTAAATTCATTACCTTCCTCCATTTATTATAACGATTTGTTATATCCTCATAAAATAATGATTGTTCCTTCTTCATTATTTATTTGGTAATCTCTTAAATATCGAAGTCCATTCGATTATAACATAATGTTTTAGGTAATCGGCTAATGTGAATTTCGTTTCAAACTGCGATAAACAAAATAAGTAGAAACGGTTAACTAAGCATAGAACTAACTGACATATATAAGGGGGATTACCATGCGAAAAGTTCTTCTTCTCACTATAGGCATGTTCGCTCTTGGATTTGATGCCTATGTGATGGCTGGCTTGTTGCCTGAAATTGGTGCAACATACAATATTCGTGATTCACAATCAGGACAAGCAGTGAGTGTATTTACGCTTTGTTATGCACTTGCTGCTCCCATTTTTGCGACAGTATTAGCAGGAAAACCAGTTCACAAAATTTTAGTAATGGCACTTGCTGTCTTTTCAATAGGAAACGGAGTTAGTGCACTGGCCCAAAATTTTCCCATGTTGCTTATTGCTCGTGCAATAGCAGGCATCGGTGCAGGCCTATATTCGCCACTGGCTGCTGCAGCTTCAACTTTAATTGTTAGCGAACAAAAAAGCGGTCGTGCCCTGGGAATGACACTAGGCGGTATGAGTATGGGTACAGTTGTAGGGGTTCCACTTGGATTAATTACGGCTGAACACATAGGGTGGAAGGGGACTCTTTGGTGTATCACCGCTATTGGTATAATCTCTATGTTTGGGATCATAACCAGGTTTCCGAATCTCCCTGCTGAGACTCCTCCGTCGTTACGTCAACGTTTAGCCTTGATTACCGATAGACGTGTTTCGACCATAGTTGGCATTACGTTTGTTACCAGCATTGCAAGTTTAGGTCTTTATACGTACATCGCACCCATTTTACAGAGCCTTGAAGGTATTCATAATGTGACTCCATATTTGTGGGCATGGTGCATCGGCGGTGTAATCGGGAGTTTTTCGATTGGAACTCTGATTGACCGAACGGGACGTCCAGCCCTGCTTATGGCCTGCATCCTAGTGATATTGGCATTTGCGATATTTAGCTTACCAACCGCACTTAAATTTCCTGTAATAGCGTTTTTACCTTTCTTTTTTTGGGGGACAGTGGGATGGGCTTCATTAGCTCCGCAACAGCATGTATTACTTCACTTACAACCTAAACATGGTGCAGCTGCCGTTGCATTAAATAGTTCTGCCAATTATTTAGGGAGCGCAATCGGTTCCACTTTCGGGGGAATTGTCCTGTTTGCCGGTTTAACACCTTCTTATTTTCCTTTTGCTGCTGGCTGTCTTGTTTTAGTAGCATTTTTCGGACAATTGATTCTAATGTTAACAAATAAAAAGGAAAGTAAAATTAGTTAAATTTCTGAACAAAAGAGAAGTAGTTATTTCTAAAGTCTCTCTTAATGAAATTAGATGAACTTAAGTGATGCTATTTTTAATACCGTTCAATCTTCTAACGTTGTTAAAAATGGGGAGCGACAGGAAAATGGGCTTAGCGTTGAAAATCCGCATTTTCCTGTCGTTACTCTATTTTTTTGTTATTCCTTAAATAAATGGATCGTCGACATAAGGGCCTTTAATGGCAAGACGCATTAACTGCGTTGCCATAAAGGTAGGAGTGTATGGCATATCATTTTCTAACCACCATACAATTACCCCTAGAAAAGCGGAAGCATAATACCGGACTGCGATATCCCGAGGTACGGTGAGCATTTTATCATTCGGTTGCATAATGTTTATTCCTCTTGAAATAAAATCAATAAGGACATCCATCATACTGGCAGTGAAGTGGGGCATATTTTTTTCGGTAAGAAAAACTTTATATAATTTACTATTTAGCGAAATTTGTTCAAATAAATGGATGAAATTTCTATGCGGTTTTCCACTTAAAAAATCAAATTCATCTTTTCCTTCAAAAGACATGTTAATACTTTCGGTTAAGTCATTTAATATTTCTTCTGAACTTTGGTATAGAAGGTCAAATTTGTCACGATAATGCAGATAGAAGGTCGCACGATTTAACATTGCTTGCTTTGCAATATCTTGAACAGTAATTTTTTCATATCCCCGCTCACAAATTAATTCAACTAGTGCATCTCTTAACATTTGACGTGTTCTTATAACACGCGGATCCATTTTTTTCGACATTTTTATCCTCCGTGTATTACTTTTCTTTTTTTCGCAACATCCATGAATTGATTGTCGACTAAACGACGTATTTACAAATGATGTTGGTTGTCCTTTTGTACATGATTGTTATAATGAGATTAACACCATGGTGTTGATAAAACAACAGTCTGTTTATGTATTCACAATATCGTAATGATTGTGGTACTTTCTTACATTAACTTTTTTTTGGAGGGAATAGATATGGCAAGATTAGCTGGAAAAGTAGCAATTATTACTGGTGCAGCAATGGGAATGGGCGCTTCTGAAGCAAAACTATTTGCAAAAGAAGGCGCAAAAGTTGTCGCAACAGATCTTCAAGTTGAAGCATTGAACGAAGTTGTAAAAGAGATTAAAGATAATGGCGGCGAGGCAGTAGCAATTAAACATAATGTAACTTCTGAAGAAGAATGGAAATCTGTCATTGCCGAAACGGTGAAATTATACGGAAAAGTCGACGTTCTCGTGAATAATGCAGGTGTATCTTCTCCGAAAACAATCGCCAACATGGAGATGGATGAATGGAATAAGATTTTGGATATTGACTTAAATGGATGCGTAATCGGGATGAAATACGTGATCCCTGAAATGAAAAAAGCAGGAGGTGGTTCGATCGTTAATATTTCTTCGATTGGCGGCCTTGTTGGGATGGCAGGTACAAGTCCATATACTGCTGCTAAAGGAGCACTTCGAGTATTATCAAAATCTGCGGCGGTTGAATATGGTAAGGATAAAATTCGTGTGAATTCCGTACACCCAGGAATCATCGTTACACCAATGACATTGCCAACGATGGAAGAAGGAGGCGCTTTACCTTATTATAAAGCGTATACACAGCTTCCATACTTTGGTGAACCAGAGGATATTGCATATGGTGTACTATTCTTAGCTTCTGACGAATCTCGTTTTATGACTGGTTCTGAATTAGTTATCGACGGTGGATGGACAGCTCTTTAATCCGTATCCTTTAAAATAATGTTTCATTCTAATAGATTGGTGGATTTGTAGTTACTATTCTTATTAAAAAAGTGGTGGAGAGAGTGCATTTTGTGCACTCTCTTATTTTTTATATGCATTTACATTAATTATCGACTATCGAACAATTAAGTAAAAAAATCCGTAAACATAATATTATTATGTAAACTCAAATATTAGTATGCTAAAGGTTATCATCTCATTCAAAAGTCGTAGATACAATTCAAACTATTCTCTGAGGGTAGAACTTCCAGAATCCTTTAAGCTAAATACAAGAAGAAATTCACATTAAAGAGGAGAGGAAATTGAAAATGATAAAAGAAAAAGTGGTTATGATTACAGGCGCATCAAAAGGTTTAGGGAGAGCATTGGTTTTAGCTTTTGCAAAGGAAGGAGCTCGTTTAGCCATCTGTTCTAGGTCATCCGAGGGGCTGCATGCGGTAAAGAGCGAAGCGGAAGCATTAGGGGCTGAGGTGCTTGCCGTTATAGCAGATGTATCAATAGCAAGGGACGTGGAGCGGTTTGTTGCGATGACGGAGGAGACCTACGGGCAAACGGACGTCCTTATTAATAATGCTTCTATTTTAGGGCCAAGTCCCATGCCATTGTTGCTCGATTATCCGGAAGAAGATTTTGCCGAAGTTTTAAGAGTAAATGCCATTTCGCCATTTTTAGTGACCAGGCGAGTTATTTCGGGGATGCTTCAGCGTAATCAAGGCTCCATCATTAATGTGACATCGGAAGCGGGGCATATTGGCTATGCGGGCTGGGGCGCATATGGTATTTCAAAATTTGCGGTCGAGGGTCTAACTCAAACATGGGCAAATGAATTAGAGTCAACAAATGTTCGGGTAAACTTGGTCGACCCGGGGGAAATGGATACCGAAATGCATCAATTAGCTGTTCCTGATTGTGATTATCCACTCGCTAAACCGGAGGAAGTAGTGGACATTTTCTTGTATTTGGCGTCGGAAAAATCTGTTGGCATTAACGGGCGGCGATTTGAAGCCCAAGAATTTTCGGGGGAATTATGATGACGAAAGCAACTACGTTTGATTTTTACCTCCCCTCTGAATTAAATGCCTCCCATCCTCCTGAAAGACGGGGGATAAGGAGGGATCATGTTAAGATGATGGTTTTAGATAGAATAACAGGGAATATTAGGCATGACCAATTTTTTCAGTTGTCTAATTATCTAAAGCAAGGTGATTTGGTTGTTTTGAACAACAGTCGTACCATACCAGCCATTCTGCAAGCAAAGTTGCTGAGAGAAACGAAGCTGATAGAAGAAAATGTA
Source organism: Margalitia sp. FSL K6-0131 (assembly GCF_038008735.1). Taxonomy (NCBI): domain Bacteria; kingdom Bacillati; phylum Bacillota; class Bacilli; order Caryophanales; family Bacillaceae; genus Heyndrickxia; species Margalitia sp. FSL K6-0131. The sequence goes on along the minus strand of NZ_JBBOZS010000001.1, from coordinate 2,633,982 downwards.
GAAATCCGGCTCGCCAGGAGTCGTGATGAAGAAGTTTGGGACGTGCTGATTGTAGCAAATGAGATTAAAAGGGGTGATATCTTACAATTTTCATCCGATCTTTCTGCCATCGTAATTGAATATACAGATAGCAGTCCCCTAAGAACGATTCAATTTTCCAAAAAAGGAACAGAACTATTTAACCGTATTTATGCGCTCGGGGAACCGATTCGCTATGAATATATTCATCAACCATGGGCGTTGGATTACTATCAAACTGTATTTGCCAGTGTGCCAGGTTCCGTTGAGATGCCTTCCGCAGGCAGAGCATTTAGCTGGGAATTATTGTTTAACCTACAGCGCAACGGTATACAGCTTGAATTTATTCAGCTTCATACGGGACTAAGTTACTTACTGGATGACGAGCTGGAGACATCACCGACAGATAATTATGAAAAATATCATCTTTCCGAGACAACCGTAGAGAAAATAGATAAGACAAAAGCATCAGGGGGAAGAGTGATCGCTGTTGGTACAACAGTAGTTAGAGCACTGGAGAGTGCAGCAATGACCGGTGTGTTATCGGGGGTGACGAATCTATATATCAACCAAAGTTTTCCGCTAAAGTTTGTGGATGGAATTATTACTGGATTTCATGAACCTAAAGCAAGCCACCTAGACATGCTTACAGCCTTTTTGCCGCAGGAATTATTATGGAATGCTTATGATGAAGCGATAAAGAATAGATACCAATGGCATGAATTTGGGGATATGAATTTAATCATTTAAAGGGGGAATCTCCATGCGATTTCACCATTTTGCGAATGAAGTAAAAGATCTGGAGACATCGGTTGCTTTCTATAAGGAATTATTTGGTCTTCAAGAAGAACAGCAAATTGTTATCGGTGAGGAAAAAAATGTCTTTTTGGTATCGGATCATTTTCGTCTTGAACTCACTTCCGGTGGAGGGCAGTCAGTAGATCTACACCAAGCCGTTCACATATGTTTTGAGGTCAACAGCATAAAGGAAGTCATCTATCGTTTTAACAAGAATGGCATTGCTGCATTGGAAGGACCCATAAAGCTTGAGAATGACTGGCAAACGGTATTTTTTGAAGGGCCAAATCATGAGGTTATCGAATTTTTACAGGTGAATGGAGAAAGAGTATAAGCTGACCGTCAAAGCCAGCTTATACTTATGTAATAAGAATTTAATTACAGCAGCTAAATACAACTTATTTACCGATGCTTGATTAATCAACAATCTAAACAATAAAGCAAAAAATTGGCAAACATAAAATTGTTATGTAAACTTAGATGTTCGTTTTAAATGATAGCAGTAATTGCAACTGTAGAACAAAAATTAAACTCCAGGTAATGACATATCAACAAAAACTAAGTATAAATGATAAATTTTTTATTCATAATGGGAAATCTTCATTAAGATCTATATTAATAATTATTCCGTGTGCAAACTAATTAAAGTTAGATCTTAGTAGAAAAAATCTTCTCTGTCTCATTATTTAAAGTATTCTTAGGATATGAGACAGAGATTATTGTTTTTCCACTGCTTCCTATAATATATATTACGTCGGGGGCGTTTTAAGAAATATAAAAGTTAGAGTATTCATCTCTACTCTATCCTGTTTCTATATCCGCTGTTTTTTATATTATTTAAATCAATAAATTGTACGCTATATTCAATGACATCATTTATGTATAAATGATGTTCCTTTGCAAACTTTTTAACGTTTTCAAGTAATTCTTTATCATAGGTTGTTTTATATTGAACTCTATCCTTCGGTCTCGTTTCTTTATTATAAGTTATAACACCTTGTGTTAAAACATTTTTAAGGCCGTTTTCAATAAGATAGTTTACATGTGAATCAAATTCCAATGCTAATGTATGAAGATCCTCTAATATAGATTTACTAATATTTGTTCGAAACTTGATTCTTGATTCATCACTCGTTTGTACCAAACTACCATTAATTAATTTCCACAAATTAATCACTCCTCATAAATATTATTTAACTTTCATTAGGCATTCGCTGAGTTAAACGATCTTTCTTGTATTGTACGAAATTATCTTTCGCATCCCGATATATTATTTTTGCTAACTTCGGAAGATCATATTTGCCTTTTACCCAAACTCTATAAATAGCATTTCCTGCCAGGCTAATGGCCGATGTAATTTCTGAACGTAGGTTCCAGCTTTGGAAAACATTTAAAAGACCATCTGCGAATTCAAAGCTTGCTGTTGTAATGTTCATTACATATCCTGTACTCTGTATCCAACCATCTCCGTCTATAACGCCTCTAATAAAAGAAGGTAAATATTGATCCGGTATATTAGGAAATGGAACCGTCAATGACTTTTTGGATTTAACACCTAAATTTGCTAAATCCATTTTTATTTCTTTTGAATTTATGATTAATGTTGGAGTTGTTCTGGTTGATCCACTTGGAGCTAAAACAAAATCCGCTTCCATATATTCGGCAATTAATTGGAGTAGCCTTTTATCTTTTTGGGAAAATGAAATGCTATGGAGATCCTTATGTACATGTCCATCAGTAATAAATAAGCCTAAAACCCATGCCATTTCATGTGACCATACTTTAAAAAAATCCTCATTCACTTTATGTTTACGAGGTTGTCCAGAAAATTGCTCTCGATTCATCTTAACTCCATGCTTATACATAACATTTCTGATAGCACGGTCGGATATTCCAATGATGGAAACCATTTCTTTAAATGACATACCGTCTTTATACATTTTAATGATCATCTCATCTGTTATTCCCGGTTTTCTAGGCAATTCACACCCCCCACTTCATCTACAATTCTATCTGATTTTTATTATATCACAAATATAGAATGTACGTTCTTATTTATATAAAAATTAAAGATATCTGCACATTGAGTTTACAATTCTTTAATATTCAGATGATATGATTGGCTTACCAACGAATGAGGAGGCAGAATAATGAATATGCGTGCAATATTTATTGATATGGATGGTACACTCCTAAATACTGCAAACAACATTTCCCGACGAAATATGGAAGCCATTTATAGGCTGATTAATCAAGGAGTCATGGTCTTTCTGGCAACCGGTCGACATTACGAAGTAACCGCTCCCTACCATCAAGAAATTGGATTACGAACTCCCATGATCTGTTTGAATGGAGCCGCTATTTACAATGCAGAGACAGGAAGGGCTATTCAAATGAAAACCGTCCGACTGAACGAAGAACGATTCCACCATTTGACCGCTGAAAATCCGTGTAATGTTATTATCCATACAGCAAATGGGCTTTATTGTAAGGAAACAAATGAAGAAATCGATTATTGGACTAAAGTTGGGAAAATTCCGCCACGGTATGTAGGAGATTTACGGAAGGCCAATTATCAAGATGTTCTTAAATATAGTATTCGTACAGGTGCACCAAGTCCTGAACTATCCGATTTGTTTAAAAAAGAAGCAGAAGTCATTAATTGGAGTGACGGATTTGAGATGGTTGCTCCTTATGTTTCTAAATGGTCTGCTATAAAAAGCTTACTTCCCGCATTTCGAATTAGTCCAAATGAAGTCGTAGCCATCGGTGACGGACCGAATGATATAGAGATGCTTCGTAATGTCGGTACTGGTGTGGCGATGGGCAACGCTAGTAAAGAGGTTAAGGCAGTAGCTGATTTTGTTACAGGGCATCATGAAAAAGATGGATTAGCGGAGTTTATAGAACATTATCTTCAAAAATCATATGTGGTTTAAGGTTGTTTTAAAACATATCTGATTTATTTCGTATTTTTATCAATAATAATCATTTAATTCTGCGAACCTATTGATGTTTATCAACGTTTACTTGGCTGCAAAAAAAGCCCTACCAGTAGGATTTATATTATATGAAATGGTAACTTTTTAGATAAGAGTTTTATAGAAAAAGTATTGAACTTTTACTTAGTGGGTCTTGCTTGTACCAAATAGATGATATCTGACCAATAACGTTCGATTTGATCAACCTGAAGATTAGATTTTTCAATTATCTTATTGATATTTCTGTTACAATGACACCCAGATATCTTAGTATATAGTGGGTCAATCATTTTTTGAGTAACGGATAGGATTGGATTAGAGCTCAAACCATGTTCCATCAACAAGATGATCCCATCCTCACGGCACCAACTATTAAATCTATTTAAAGTTAAAATTGGCTCAGGATAACTGCAAAGCGAGAGGGTTGATACGATGCAATCAAAAGAGTTGTCTTCTAAGATTAACTCATCAATATCTTCCTGAATAAATTTTGCTTTTACTTGAAAAATAGATGCTGCTCTTTTGGCATTCTTAATCATCTCAAAGCTAAAATCTACTCCTGTTACCTCAACATTATTCCTATCATAGTAAGGAAAGTTTGCTCCAGCTCCAACACCAACCTCTAAAACTTTTCCGTAGGCTTTTTTTATAATTTTATTCCTCAATCCGGCAAGCTTTTGATTTTTACGATTATTTTCATACATTTTTACCTGTTTATCATATTTTCTAATTAACTTTTCTTTTTTCATTTGCTCACTTCCTAAGAGATTGATTTCTACCTCTTTTAACTATTACTTATCTATTTACCTGAATTTAGTTTAAAACGCCAATTATTACAACGCATAAAACTACCTTGAGGATATTCGAATTCACATTCAGAGATAAATTCAAAGTCTAGCTTTCGACAAATTGCATTTGATGCAGGATTATCGATGGAAGGAAAGGCGTGAATGTATTTATATTTGGCATGTGCTGAAGCTTCTTCTATCATTAACTTTGCTGCAATTGTAGCTATTCCTTTCCCTTGATGAGATGGTAAAACACTCCACCCCATTTCATATACATCTTCATTTTTCCATGAAGTTTGCCAGTATCCGATAGAACCAACTGATTCTAATTCCGGTAACAATACAATGCTAAACATACATCCCATACTACTATTGCAAAGCTCAAGATAGCGTTGGTGTCGTTTCAAAATCTGTTCTTTATTCTCTGGACCACCAAGATGACGCGTCATTTCCGGAGAATTTATTTGAAAAAGTAATTCAAGATCATTTTCCTCCCAAGGTTTTATGTGAATAATTTGGTTTCTTCTTTCCAAAATTTCCTCTCCCTTTTCATAATTTAATTACTCTGTCTTTATGAAAATTAAAATCCTTTATGTAAAAATATATTACCTGTATTGATATATGTCTTTCGACTTCTTTACTTTAAAATACTTTTCATCTGCCCTTGGAAGGTATCATGCTTTGATACCAACATATCCAGATTAGCTTCCAATTGAAAGAATGAAGAAACAAATCATCCAAGAATTTTGCAACTTCTCAATAAAAAGCGATAAAAATGAATTCAAATTTTGTCCCTAAATTTTAAATAAACTAGTCTTCTGTACCTAATATATCTGTATTTGGGGGTTCATACCCCATTTGTCGTAACATTGCTACGATTTGCCCTTTATGATGGAACTCGTGAGTAATTAGCAATGCTTTGGATTCTTTGTTTGATCTGTTTTTTTGATCTTTAATAGTCGCAGCTGACTTTTTTATTTGGTGGATCTGATAGTTTGCATAAATGGTGACTCCAATGAATATAGCCAGGCCAATGATCCAAAATACAATAAAAGTATGATAGAAAATATCTGAAGTTGACTTGTTCACAGATACGGTGAAATTATGCAGAATATCATTATTGGACGAATGGGAATCATCTAGTCTATCTATACTCCCGTTGTTCATTACCGTATCTCTTTTCATGAAAAGTAAGTTTTTCAAAAATGGTAGTATATCTCCTAATCGTAAAAAATCCGGTGGGATCAGGAAAGAAATTAGTGGCATAAAAAGAAAATACCAAATCTTATAATGTGTTTGCTGAGACATATGCTTATTAAATAATTTTTTTATTAATAGGATTACTAAGACGAGGAAGGATACCACTGCCGTACTTATTAAAAAGCGAAGTATAATGGTATCCATCATTTTCCCCCGTCCTTCGTATCCCTCTCAGATAAAATACTCCTCAGTTCTGCAATATCTTCCTTTGACAGTTGATCCATTTTCAATAAAATTTAATACCATGGAGTTTAACGTACCGCCAAAAAATTGTTTTAGAAATGATTTACTTTTTTGCTCCACATACTCGTTCTCTTGAACAAGAGATGTATATATAAATGCTCTGCCTTCCTTTCTTGTTTGTAATGCTTTTTTCTTCACTAAGCGCACAAGCATTGTCTGAATGGTATTGGGTTTCCAATGAATTTTTTTCGATACTTTCTCCACTATCTTATGTTTCCTAGTCTAAGATAAATTTTTATCACTTTTGATTTTTTGATGGTATAAAAATAAAAAGGCACATTTTGCTGTAAAATGTGCCTAATTTCAGGAAAATAAATTAAAGAAATTTATCATAACAAAAATACGGCCGAGTTTTTCCATGGTAAGGCATTTCTCCTACTTTTATATAGCCATTCTTTTCAAATAATTTTTGCGCCTTTTTATTTAAAGAGTATGTATCTATCCTCATATAAGGAATTTGGTTATCAATCGCATACTGTTCAGCAAATTTTATAAGTTTTGTTGCCTCACCTTTCCCTCTGGAATGCGGATTGACAACAAGTCGGTGAAATATAAAGGAACTGCCTTCTTTTCGCCACGGAATCAGTTTATATTCAACTGGTTGATTTTGATCAACCGTTATTGAACCAATCACGTTTCCTTCATCCTCTAAAACAAACAAAGTACCATTTTGGACATCCGTTTCAAAGATGGTAGCTGTTGGATATGCTTCATCCCATTGATCATTATGCTCTTCCCTCATAATTTCAACTGTCTCCCGAACCATTTTCATAATGGCAGGAACATCTTCCATTTTTCCTTTGCGCATCATTGTTTTACATCCTCTTCTAAAATAAATTTTGATATTAGTATACTAACATTTTTTTTAGCATCTTGAAATTTTTCCGGCTTCTTATAAACTCGGTCTAAATTTGCATGCGATCCAATATTTTAAAAGGAGAAAATAATTTAAAGGGGCGACCAAAAAATGGCTATAGTTCATTTCTTTGATAACAAAACCGTAGTTCTAAGTCAGCTGCTTAAAAATATCCCTGTTGTCGATGACAATATTAAAATCAAAGGGAGAAAAGGCAAAGTTTTAAGTGTAAGAGAATTGGATGACAATCAAATTCATGTTCAAGTATTATTTGAGCAGGTCATTAAGTCCCAAACACTTGCTAAAGATAACAAAAAGAAAAAACGTTAAATATATTGCTCCTAAAAAAAACTGTAGAAGATACCTCTACAGTTTTTTTTAGGAAGTTTTATTTTCACTTTCGTTAGAATGCTAATTTGTACTTATCAAAAGGGGATGTCATAAATTCAATTAAGCTGACAAATAGCTTTTGCTGTGATGGATTGAACCAATCCTCCTCCACTTCAGCCATGAGCCACATTACTTCATCAAGGAACACATGCTCCAGCGCCTTTTCCCAATATTCTTTTTCCAACTCCGTTAAGGTAATTACTTCCCCATAACCGCTGATAAACGCACTCCATTCTTCAAGTGTAAAAATTCGTTTTGGAGCAGATTCTAATTCGTTATGAAATAGCAGCAAGGCAAGAGCCAAATCAAATATTCTAGGAATCCAAGATGCGTTGTCAGGATCAATTAAATAAGGTGCTGGTGTAAAAATCAAATTATTCGCTTTGTAATCATGCGGAGTTGCTACCCATGGCAGTGAACTATTCTTTAATTCATTTTGTTGAGAAACTGCTTTTAATAGTTTTTCCTTCAATAGCAAGCTATTAATCTGCACTCCATTCTTTTTGGAATATTTTTCGATATTTTGAACGGATTCTTCCACTTCTTCCTTATTAAAATCAAAAACATCATATTTTAATAAATCAAATGTATTCCTGCTTGGAGAAAAGTCATGAATTCTACCTAACAATCTCCCAGCTTCAAAGATTTCTTCCTTGGTACTGGTATAGGTTTTACCCGTAATAAAAGGATAAGCTACAAAAGTCTCATCACCAATTAGCTGCGGATTCTCCACCGGTAATGAAATTGGCGACACGACTGAGATTCCACTTTGATTTAATAAATTTATAAAATTCATTAACTGATTGCCGTGCTTTAATAAGCTTTGAGTACGTTTGATAATGATATCCCCTGTTTCATTCTTCACATGATATACAGGTGAAAATGCATAAATACTCTGTGGTTCTTCTTGGACATCAAAACCAAACATTGTTAAAATATCTTTCCCCTTCATCATTATCCCCCCATAATATTACAAATATCCTTAATTCTATAAACTTCACTTTCTTTTAAGCAAGCATGTTGGTAAAAATCTCTTCACAAGGATGTGAAATGTAATGTAATCGGCTGATTTCTTTGCATTGTTGCTTTGTATAAACTAATTTCACCTGCTGGCGGAATGGATGCATCAGAATGAACCGTGAAATTTTGATTTAACGATATCGTCTATGCAGCTTGATCATTTTTGACTAAAACAATAGCCAATGTTCCAAATTGAACAACATGATCCCAATCGAAAGTTTCTGACACCCCATTATGCCAATAACTCCTTTTTAACTTCCAGAAGATTTTCTTATGTTTAAGAGAATATCAAAATTTTAACAGTTAATATACTAATAATTTAATAATAAATTACTAAAAAACACTTTCCCATAAAGAAGAAAGTGTTTTTTAGTAACTTATTTAAATATTGCAGCTATTAGTTGATCATAATTCATGCTGCTATCCACTGCATAGGATCCAGGACGTAAATGATTTTCAACACCTTTTTTCTCTACTATTTTTGAGAACTTAAAGGCATTTTTGATTAATTTAGCTTTTACAAGCTGTTTACCTACATCGATACTAGTCATCCCTTTTGAAACGTTAACGACCGCTCGATACACAATTTTAGAATCATTATTCTTCGATGAAGTGTTCTTTTGTGTTTGCGCCTTTGCATCCGCAATATTTTTATCATATTCAGCTTTTGTTTGGACTATGTAACCTGCAGATACAAGTTTATTTTTCATCTCTTCTTCGGAAGGCAGTCCAGATGTTTTAGTTTGTGTTTTTACTACTTTGGCAGGGGTATTTGCAGCCTCATTTTTACTAGAGAAGTAAACGGCGCCGCTAATGCTTGTGGCAATAAATAAACCCGCTGCAAAGCCACCTAATAAATTAAATTTCATTTGCAACTTTACCCCCTTCATCCTTTGATCCAAGGTAAGAAGAAAGTATTTGTTTTATTTCATTTTCAGATACTTGCTTTTGAGCTGCAATACTTTCGATCGAATATTTTCGTTTATATAAGTCTAGTACTTCACGCATTATAGCTCTTTTCTCCGAAGAAAGTTGAATTCCCGCTTCCTTCATCATAATTTCTATGTCAAACTCAAGATTCCGAATAGAATCCTGCATATTGTTGATATCGTCCATCACGGATAAGTGAACCATATCAATTCCTTTTTGCTCTGCTTTTGAAGCTCGACGGGTCATTATAATGGAGATGATGAGTAGTAAAGCTGACACTACAAACAAAATGGCTAAAGTCCATTCCATCAAAAATGTCCTCCTTCTTTTGAATAGATCGTACAAGTTCTTATTATACACGGGAAATGAATATTTTTCGATTTAAAATGTGTAAATCCATCGAAAGTCGCAAGGATTCGACAAAATGAACCTTTGTTACCACAGTTACCCATCCAAAATTTAGCAAAATTTGCAAAAAGAAAAACCTACAGAGCATCCTCTGAAAGGTTCTTTAGTTTCGTAATATATTTATATTAAATAGTTTTAATAGACTAGCGAATCAACCGGAAAAATTTCACTTTCCTTCAACCTTGAAACAACCTTTTTTAATACTTCCTCTGTTTGAACAAGGCCTATTCGGACATAGCCTTCCCCTTCTATACCAAAGGCATTTCCTGGAATAACAACAATCCCTGTTTCATCTATTAATTTATATGTAAACTCCTTCGATGTATATCCCTCAGGAATTTTTGCCCATATAAACATGGAAGCTTTCGGTGGATCGATTAACCAGCCTATTTCTTTCAAGCCATTAATCAAAATGTCTCTTCGTCTTTTATATATCTCTCTTAAATTGTCATTGAATTCTGAGGAATGACGCAAAGCAGAAATAGCCGCTTTTTGAATGGGGGTAAACACTCCAAAATCAAGATTCGAATTAAAACGCTTCAAAGCATCTACAATCATTGGATTTCCCATAACATAACCTATTCTGCATCCTGCCATGTTGAAGCTTTTGGAAAATGAATTAAACTCCACTCCTACTTCTTTAGCACCCTCTACAGAAAGAAAACTAATTGGTTTCTCCTCATAGTAAAGCTCAGAATATGCAAAGTCATGTAATACGGCAATATTATACTTCTTCGCAAACTCTACAACCTTTTGATAAAATTCCTTCGTTGCAAGTGCAGGTACAGGATTGCCCGGAAAATTTAAAATCATAAGCTTCGCTTTCGAGCGAATTTCCTCAGGAATCTCTTCTAAATCAGGCAAGAATTGATTTTCTTCCTTTAATGGCATAGGGTAAGGAGTAGCGTCTGCCATGGAAATTCCTACTGCATAAGCGGTATATCCCGGATCAGGTACAAGCACAATATCTCCAGGATTGGTCAATAACATCGGCAAATGCACTAAACCATCTTGGGAACCTTTAACGACTAAAACTTCATTTTCTGGATGCAGACTTACTTGATATTGACGATAGTAATAATCCTTAATCGCTCCATAAAGTTCATCTGAGCCGATCATAGCATAACCATATTCTAAAGGATTACTGGCATGCTTCGTTAACTCCTCTATCACATAGTCTGGAGGTGGAAGATCAGGGCTGCCGACACTTAAATCAATTACTTCCATGCCTTCTTTTATTTTTTGTTTTTTATAAGCACCAAGTTCATTAAAAATAGAAGTTTGAAAAGCTTCCATTTTTCTAGATAGTGTAATATTCATTTTTGTTCACCTCAAAAATATCCTTTTTAAAAAAAGTAATTTAATTATAACGAAAAAATATATTTTATTGTAGAATATTTTAGCAGATATTACTAAATAGAGTTATGATTACATTCTTGGAGGTTCCATGAAAAACTACACCACATTAATAGAAAAACAAAAAGCATATTTTAAAACTAATGAAACTAAGGACATTCCATTTCGTTTGAATGCTCTTCAAAAGTTAAAATCCGCTATTCAAACAAATGAAATAGAATTAATGAATGCGTTAAAATCAGATTTAAACAAATCCGAATTTGATTCTTATTCAACCGAAATTGGAGTAGTACTGGAAGAAATTCGTTTTACTTTAAAGCATCTAAAAGCTTGGAGCAAACCGAAAAGCGTGAAAACACCGTTAACACATATTGGCTCCAAAAGCTTTATTTATCCAGAACCATATGGGGTTGCGCTTATCATCTCCCCTTGGAATTATCCGTTCCAGTTAGCCATCGCACCTTTAATCGGGGCTATTGCAGCTGGCAATTGTGCCATCATTAAGCCTTCTGAATTAACGCCAAAAACATCGGAAATAATCGCTTCCATCATTCAAGACATTTTCCCGGAAGAGTATATTTCAGTTGTATTAGGTGGTGTAGAAACAAGTACTGCACTTTTGCAAGTAAAAACAGATTATATCTTCTTTACAGGAAGTGTGCCGGTCGGAAAAATGATTATGGAAGCGGCAGCTAAAAACTTAACACCTGTTACATTAGAACTCGGCGGTAAAAGTCCTTGTATTGTTCATAAAGATGCAAAAGTAAAACTGGCAGCAAAACGAATCGCCTGGGGAAAATTTATGAATGCAGGACAAACTTGTATTGCACCTGACTATTTGTATCTTCACCATCAGATCAAGGATGAATTTTTATTTCATTTAAGAGAGGCAATTGAAGATTTATACGGAGAACAACCGCTTCAAAATCAAAACTTCACCCACATTGTCAGTGAAAAACATTTCAACAGGTTAGCATCCTTTTTAAAAAATGGTGAGATTATTATTGGTGGAAAAACGGATGGACAGCTTAATAAAATGGAGCCTACTGTTATTACGAATATTTCTTGGGAAGACCTCATTATGCAGGATGAAATTTTCGGCCCTATACTTCCAGTACTAGAATATAACAATCTATCGGAAGTCATCGGAGAAATTCAGAAACATCCAAAACCGCTATCCCTTTATCTTTTTACGGAAAGTCATACGGTACAGCGTGAAATCCTTCAGAGCGTTTCCTTCGGCGGAGGGTGCATTAATGATACTGTATACCATTTTGCATCCCCTTACTTACCATTTGGAGGAGTTGGTAATAGTGGGATCGGAGCCTATCATGGTAAAGGAAGCTTTGATACTTTTTCCCATCAAAAAAGTGTCTTAAAACAAACAACATTATTCGATATACCTTATCGATATCCGAATATGAAAAATGGGCTTAAAAAAATCAAGCGTTTTTTAAAATAACAAGGCGTTAAGATGCTTTGTTTTTTTATTTATTACACAATTTCACGAAGATAACATCATGTATCATGAATGTTGAAATGAATTAATAAACTGATTAATAACTTCCATGTTTAAATGTGGATATCCCGAATGACAACCTCTCCTAATGTAAAGGAGGTTAAATACCTAATGAAGCTACTACATCAAAAGAAACAACAACTTTCGGAACCACTAATTAACATCAAGCGTGAATTAAAGAAAAAAGGGAAATTATCCTTTGTAAATGAGCTTACAAACGGGGAAAGCTCGCTTATTCAACAGATTAGGCAGCAAACAAGCAGCTTAAACATTAATAATGTAACAAGAACAAAAGCATATCTGGAATTTTACAACCGGCACCCTGAAGTACACTGGGCTTTTCTCGGACATATGGTATCCAGGAATGGCGGCTGGAATATGACAGATTTAAAAGGCGGACTGCTCACCAGACTATTATCTAAAAAGGAAGCTGCTTCTTTTTTCGCTTTTTTAGAAAGGGGAAATTGGCTGATATTTCAAGATGTATTTCCCCAATTTTTACTTTATGAAGAAAGCTTAAAAAGAAACCAAAACTTGTTTTACTTATTGAGGCATCTAAATGTGTCCCTGTTTATGGAAGTGATTTGGAACTACTTTTGGGTTCAACATGATACTTATATCCTAACTGTTGCGCAAATTATTAATGAACAAAGCTATTTAGAATTAAGAGTAATGAAAAATCCAATTTATAAAAAGGAAATTTTCAGTTCCTTAGAATTTAAGCTTCAAGATTTACTCTCTATGAACCATATTTTATTTCCCTATTTTTTTCACCAACAGATAAAGTTAGTAGGTAAAACACTCCATCATTTTGAGTCCTTGCACGAACGAATTTTATTAGGGAAGCGGCTATATTCTATATTATTCAGTAATCAAAATCGCTTAAACATGTTAACAAAATGGGCAACTACTACTCCCCATACTGGTTCCAGAAAGGATTATTGGCCACATATTTTTAATGATGTGGACGAAGGACTTCCTGGAAGTATATTTAAACCAAAATTAAAATCATGCCAATTGCTACCGGGTGCAACGAAAATCTATAGTCCGAAACTTGAATTTGCTTGGAAAAATGTAGAGCATGGACCTGCAGAAAAAATAGACTGGTATAAAGACTGGAGAATTATTTATTACTTAATAGAAAATGACGAAAAGGCAGAGGATAAAATTGAAGAAGAATATTGTAAAACACTCGAAAGACTGGAGCTTGCTGCAAACACAAAAAAAGCAATCTCCCATTTCTATTAATGCTTTGTTATCAACAATATTTATTGGTGCCCTAATAGGAACCTATCTCGACTTATTTTTTGTCGGGAAAGGAATATACGTTTTTCCGAAGCGGCCATTGCCTAATGTATTCCAAATTAACGTAGCCTTTACTCTCTTTGGACTTCCTATTTTCATCTGTCTGTTTCTTTTCGTTAGCAATCTATTAAAATCTTGGCAAAAAATATGGTTCATTTTCATCATCAGTTTGTTTATGTCCGTTTTCGAACGAATATCGGAATCATTTGGTTTTTTTATTCATCTTGAATCCTGGAAACATACTTATTCTTTAATAGGATATATAATTTATTTATCTTTTATTTATATTTATTATCAGGCGTTGAATCATTAATCAGCCAAGCCTTTTCTCATATTCCACTAAGGTGAGCTGATGAGTCATCCTTTGTTCCCCAATGAAAAAATAACCTGCTTTTTCATAAAAATGGCGATTTCTCGCATTGTCCTTTTGTGTTTTTAAACTCCATATTGTTACATTAGGAAACATTTCTTCCATCATCTTCATGATTTTTGACCCGAATCCGCGGTTTTGCCATTTCGGGTTTAAACATAGCTGATTTAACAAATAATGATCCTCTGAAATTTTTCTAATATCAATGGAACCGGCTATTTCTTCATCGATAAAAATAGTATAGTGCTGTGAAATTAGAATCCTTTGAATGAAAGATATCAACGATTCAGCAGCAGGATTTGTCGCAAAGTCTCTATATTTTTCTAAGTCTGATTGAAAGGCTTGCTTTTGAATGTTTAACAATTCTTGTGCTTCCTCCATATTTGTTCGTGCGATTCTGATATTCATACAATCACCCTTAACTTTTTCGAACATTGTATGAAGTTATATTGTATTTTGCTTATTCAACTTCATCTTCGTTCTAATACCAGAGTATACCGCAATCACCAACCCTCCTAGAATATCCGCGATTAAATCAGTCATCGTATCTGTATTGCCACCGCCTTGCATCGTTGTTCCAAAAAATTGATCACAACTAAATTCATATGTTTCCCACAACACGCCGCCAAGTGCAGCAAATCCAAATGTAAATAAAAAGACAAACCAAGGAGAAATATCGTTTCCGGCATTTCGATGTACAAGCCTTTCATATAAGGCAATAGCCGTGAAAGCAAGAATACCGCCGCTAATAAAATGAATAAAGGTGTCCCACCAGCCGAGGCCATACCATCCACGAATCGAACCAAGGTATTGAGAACCAAATAAAAAAATAAAATAAGAAATGATAATAGGCAAATTTAATTTCAGCTTCGTGAAAATGGACAGAAATAACGGAATTGCACCGCAAACTACACCGCCAACAGCAACCCAAGCCTTTTTTGATTCTTCATTTGGAAAAAGGTAAAATGCCAAAATCCCCATAAAAACGATGTATAACAAACTTACGGTAATGACAATTTTTCGATTCACCTTATCACCTCAAAGAAATATTTAAACTCGCAGTTTTCGGACAGCACCGTAAATGGCAATCAATAATCCGCCAATAAGACCTGCAATCAAGTCAATCATCGTGTCCGTATTGCCGCCCCGCTGCATTGTCTGAGTTATGAATTGATCCCCTAAAAATTCATACACTTCCCATAATATGCCCGCTATAACTGCAAGAGACACAACAAAAAGAAAAATAATCCACCGAGAAATTTCAGGGCTCACCGATTTACGGATGAATACTTTTATTAAAGTAATGCCAATACAGCCAACAAATACCCCTTTGTACAGATGAAGAGCACTGTCCCACCAATTGTAGTGTAGATAAAAACTGGCAATGGAACCTAAATAAGTGGTGCAAAATAAAAATACATAATACGCAATGATTGTCGGTATATTAAAGGGATTTTCTTTTAGAAATAGTAAACATAGCGGAATAGCACCAACAATGATCCCGCCTAATGCTACTTGCCATCTGGAAGAGTCGCCTTTAATTAGATAAAATATCGTTAAAATGGCCATAAAAAGGATAAAAACAGTTGCTAGAAAGATGATAATCCATTTTTTCACTGCATGTCCTCCTTATAAAAAGCAAAAAAGATTTGGAGGTGTTCTTAAATAAAAACCCCTCTCTTGTATTATTCTTCAAGAGAGGGGAAATAATTATTTATTCATAAATGCTTCAATATCTTCAATGGAACGAATAATATCTTTGGAAAGATTTTCGTTACCGTTCTCTGTTACCAACACATCATCTTCAATACGAATGCCAATGCCTTCTTCTTCAATATATAGTCCTGGTTCCACTGTTAACACCATTCCTGGCTCTAAAACTTTATCACGGTAATTTCCAACATCATGTGTATCAAGACCTAATGAATGA
The DNA here is from genome assembly GCF_038008735.1 of Margalitia sp. FSL K6-0131. Taxonomy (NCBI): domain Bacteria; kingdom Bacillati; phylum Bacillota; class Bacilli; order Caryophanales; family Bacillaceae; genus Heyndrickxia; species Margalitia sp. FSL K6-0131. The sequence continues at coordinate 2,617,810 of NZ_JBBOZS010000001.1, read as the reverse complement.
CTGACACCATGATAATAATATTTGCTGATCTCACTTTCTTCTTTAATTAAACCGAGCTTCATACATTCTTCTGCTAATACCTTTTTTGTATGTTCATTTAACTTGGTAAATGGAACACCGGGCTTAATAAGGTCTGTGGTTTCTCTTAATGCTCTTAAAACGATATTATAGAAAGTTTTTTGTCTTTCCGTAAATTTCCCATTTACAGGGAAAGTAAAACTAATATCTGCGCTATAGTAGTCATGCTGAGCACCTAAATCAAGGAGAACTAGGCTGCCATCTTCGGCTACCGCATCATTTTTATCATAATGAAGAACGGTTCCATTTTGGCCGCTCGCTACTATGGTAGGAAAAGCGAAATCTTTTACCCCTTCTGTTTTCAACACAAAGTCAAAATGTGCTTCAAGCTGGTATTCTTTCATTCCTGGCTTTGCATTGCTCATCAGGTTATAGATACCCTTTTTGGTAATTTCGATTGCCTGTTTTATTTTTTCAATTTCTTCCGTTTTTTTATAAAGTCTTAAATCACAAATAACAGGATAGACATTTTTTACTTGCAGGAATGGATAGTTGGTCTGAAGTTGTTTGACAAATTGCTGTGATTTCGTTGTTAAAGTATCTAATTCACTTCTTTCCAGATCTACATAGACATTTGCAGTTTGAAGAGAAGAGACAGTTCTGGCAAAAAAGGATTCGAATTGCTCGGTAAATTGAATATTTTCTACACCGGATAGATCTTTTGCTTCTTCTACCGAAATTGTTTTTCCTACCCATTTTTCTAAAACAGGATCAGATTTGACAATAAACAAGTATTCTTCTACCTTATTATCTCTTTTGACTGCAAGAAAAATATTATTCGGTTCATTAACACCTGTTACATAGTAAAAATTCCGATTCGGAACAAATTTATATGCTTCATCCGCTGATTTTTGAGGCGCTTTGCCGGCAAATAAAACGAGTATTGACTGATCCTCTAATTTTTCATATAAATTTTCACGATTATGTACAAAAAAATCTTTATTCATGATCATTTCTCTCCTCTGCAATTTCTATTATTTTTTTTATAATTTCATTATACTATACTATTTGAATTTTTTATAAATATTAAAACTGCAGGAGATGAATTAGAAACAGACAAATGGTAAAAGATAAAAGAGGAAAGGAGTCCAATATATGTCAAATATTATTCGCAACCCACTCGAAAAACGAAAACAAATTTATATTCAAAAATTGCTGGACGCAGGAATCTACAAAGTTTCGGGGCGTCAATTATATAATCTCACTTTAAGTGAACTGGAAAATACGTATCAATCAAGACCACATCATGACTAAAAAGCAAAAACTCTGCATGAGGGCAGAGTTTTTGGCAACAATATCTATTAAACTATTATTTTGTATTTAAAACAGGGACCAATTGATTGGCGATTGGACTTCCGATCCCTGTTACAATATCATATCCTGCTTGAGCTGAATAACCATTACTTCCTGTTAAAATATCATGATAGTTTGTTTTGTATCCAATGCTGCCAGTTGTTCCAGCAAGGCTATAAATTTTATTCAAAACCTCTGAACTGGATAATGATTGTGAATGCCCTTCATTTGCTAATGCAATAAGGGCTCCCCATGCCGGTGCACTAAAGCTAGTGCCGCCAACCTGGAACCATCCTTGTTGTCCTTGATTCCTAGTACTAGTGTACACATATACACCTGTGTTAGGATCTGCATCAAATGCGACATCAGGTATTCCACGTTTCGAACCTACTACACTAGTCCAATTTGATTGATATACAGGTATACCTTCATAGGAGCTTAATGCACCACCTGAACCAGACCATGCAGATTCACCGGCATAATCTCCATTACTTGTTACACTTAGCGTTGTACCGCCAACTGCTACTACGTTTGGCGATGAGGCTGGCCAGGAGCTTCCTTGACCGTTGTCACCAGAGGATGCCAAATAGGTAATCCCGCTATGATTAAAGTGACTATCATATGATGCCTCCCCTGAAAATTCCGATCCTCCCCAACTGTTAGATACAATCGTTGCACCGTGGCTTGTTGCATAATCTTCTGCAACAAGTAAATCATTTATAGATGCTGATTTAGCTGAAACAACCAAGATTTTTGCATCAGGCGCAATAGCATGTGCCCATTCCACATCTAATGCTGTTTCCAGTGCCCAGCCTCCATCCGTTTTGGGTTTTCCTTGTGGATAGACAACTTCAATATTGGCTGCCGGAAGCCCAAATTGTTGATTAAAAACTTGCAAGTCATTTTCGATGGTTGGACTTCCGTATGCCTCGACTAGAGCTATTGTCTGGCCTTTTCCTGTTTTGTTTAAAAGATCAATACCATATGCCTTTTTAATATCTGTGGGGTTAAAAACACCAGTTACCGCATTGGGTTTTCCATTACCTGAGTTGTGCTTAAAGTGAATAGGATGCTGTGCTACTAAACTATCAAACTGGTTAGAATGCGTTACCGTTTGTGCACTCGCAGATGAGGATGCAGCAAAAACACCAAAGGAAACTAATGCAGCAGCAAATCCAAATTCAGCCTTTCTAAAAAACTTTTTCATTCGTTTTTTCCTCCCCTAAATTTAATTAAAAGACAAAAAATGGTGAATCTGTGAATAAATTTTAGTTTTTTCATATAGTAAAGTAAATGAATCTTTTGATTCATTTTCGGAATATACCGAATATTTATAATGCATGTACTTTAGTTCCTTTGCACTATGACAAATACGAGATAAAACCCAGCTTTATACTATAATGAGAAATAATAATCACAGATAAATAGCTGCCTATTTAATTGAATAAAATGAGAATGAAATAGAATATCAATATAATTTTTTGCTAAAATATGGTTTTTTAAAATAATCTTGTGCCGACTTCTCCTATCCATTCAGTTGGATTTATATATATGAATATTTTTATATTCACTTATTTCAATTTGAATGTGGTATCAAGTTTCCAATTTCCCCTTTCTTTTTACCTGGGTATTGTACCTTATTCGCAAAAAAAAATTTTTAAATTCCATATTACTCTCTGTCACCTTTAACATAAAAAAACGAAACTTCCAGTAAAAAAGGAATACTAGAAGCTCCGTTGTTTTAAATAAAGTATATTTTAGTCTAATAATGCATCTGCTAATAATTCATAAGAACGAATTTTATCGACGGAGGAATGTGTAATGGTTACTATCATTATTTCATCTGCTCCATTATGCGTCTGTAAATCCATTAGACGTTTCTTGACCTCCTGAGGATTTCCAACGATCATATTATTACTTTTTATTGATTCTGAATGGTCTTGTAAATAATTCTTCGCTTCGTCTAACGAAGGAATACCATTGTTTCCTTCTCCTCTCTCTTGCTGTAAAGACCAAACACGTGCACTCAATGCAATTTCTTCTGCTTTCTCTGTTGTTTCAGCGCATATAACAGTAACGGTCAGAATTACTTTTGGTGTTTGACCGGACTTTCGTGGCTTAAAAGCTTTCTTATATTGTTGAATAATTTCTTGACCGTCTTGATCGCTCATAAACATTCCAAAAGCATAAGCCATTCCATATTCCGCTGCAAGCAAGGCGCTTTTTTTGCTCGTACCAAGAAGCCAAGGTATGGGTGAAACAGTTGGAACTGGTGAGGCTTTTATTTTTTCATAGTCGTGCTCGGCAGGAAAATCATCATCAAGAAAATGCAGCAAATCCTTAATGAGGTTTGGCATCTGATATACATTTTGCAGAAAATTATCCGATAACGCATTTGTCACTTGGGCCGATCCGCCTGGCGCTCTTCCAATCCCAATATCGATGCGATCAGGAAACAGGGTTGCAAGCATATTAAAGATTTCGGCAACTTTATATGGCTTATAATGAGGCAAAAGAATAGCTCCAGAACCAATTCTTATATTGGATGTATTTGCTCCTATATAACTTAGCATCACCTCTGGTACGGAACATGCCAGTCCAGGAAGATCATGATGTTCTGCAATCCAATACCGTGTATATCCTAACCTTTCGCCCGCTTGCGCCAATTTAACTGAAGCTATTAAAGCATCTCTTGCAGACTGATTCGAAGAAATAGGAGCTTGATCTAAAATACTTAATTTCATCCCTTCCCACCGCTCTCTAATTCCAACAAACTGACTTTATAATCAGCAACCTGGTCTTCTTTATATAAATTTGTGATGGATGTGGAATATTGAGAAATACTTCCTCTAAATGATAAGCCCCTTTCCGGAACCTTCACATTGAATGTCTCTCTATACAGAAGTACGGCAATATCATGATACATTTCACTTGTGACTTTAAAATCAATCGTTATTTTCGTAAGATCATTTTGCTTTACTTCCTCATATTGTTCTACCTGAATAGTAGTATCGTCCAATATTATTTCTTTTACCAAGTAAGTCAACCCCCTTTTCGATTTGTACGAAAATAATAGCATTACACCCTATATAGAGCAACTTTACTGTTTTTAGTCCCTTCTAAAATTTTTTCAAACCAATACCGTCTTTAAGAGCAATGACAATGCCTGATTCTTCATTATTTTTTCTATGGCATTCTAATTTCTTCATAAAAAAATCCCTCCACAATAGACAGATTAGTATGATTACTTTTATCAGTCTATTGTCGAGGGAATTAATCAATTTACAAAAAACTATAATTTTGTAGATGAAGTTCGAATAAAGAACAAACTTCTTTTATAATCTAATATACATATCAAGAAAGTGGACAATAAATGAAATTGTCTTCCATCCTTATTTTATATTTTTTATTAATATTTCCTTTAGTTTTTCATATTCCTCCACTGAAATTTCTCCAGATGCAAGTCGCTTATCAAGAATTGAACATGCATCCGGATATTGTCGATTGGAACAATAGCCCCTTCTGCCACGCCACATTCTTATATTGGCAATGATTAAGCCAATCATTAATATAATAAATAGAAAACAAAATGGATAAAAATGTCCCCAATGATGCATCATGATTCACTCCTCGTGTTTTTTATTAATTTTATAGATTCCTGTACTACCACAATCGCTCTCCAGAATAAGAGCAATGCAATAACCGGATGAAGTGCCGATATATATGGTACTTTTCCTATAAGGATAGCAGTTACATACTGCAAAATAATCATTAAATACAAACTTGCACTTTGCCATTTCCACATCTTTGGTATTTTCCCGAAGAACGATAGAATGAACATTCCAACCGGAATAAATTCAAAAAATCGCACAAAGATTTCATGATATGACCAATTTCCAATATCGACAAAAATGGCAAATCCCGCTAAAAACACTTGAACAAATAAACCAATTAAAAAAAGTGTAGAGAAAATCGCAAATATGATTCTAATTATGTTTTTTCCGTATTTTTTTTGATTCAAAGGAATCTCCCTCCTTTACTTTCTTTTGATCATTCTTTTTCCCCATGGTTTGAATACAGAAATGACATACATCAATACCAACGAGATAATTTGCAAAAAAATTCCTGTCCAAAGATATGCTTGATTAATTAAACCATTTATATCAGATTCCTTAGCAATAATAGCTTGCATGGTCCATGAATACATTCCCCATAAATTTATTCCTACTGCAAGCAATGTCAGTCCTTCCTTTGCAAGTATCCAATAGTAACGAAATAATCCCCATTTCGTCCATATACACAGAAATATACCGGTTATGGTTGCTCCAATTGTCGATGCCCGAACAGATGTTTCGGATAAAATGTTCATTGCATGAAAACACATAATTGCTGTTTGCTGATCTCCTTCTGCCGCAATAATGCTGAAAATCAGAAAGGTTATCATATTCCCTAACATTATCGCTGCAAAAATAAGATGAAGTGTAACCAGCAGCTTTTTGGATTTTATTGAAAGCTTCAGTCCTTTCTCCCCCTTCATTCATAATTTCTCTTCCAACAAGCTATATTGTAGGTGTGAAATATAAACCCGCTCTTAACCAATTCTTAAATATTTATTAAAACAAATGTGTTTAGTGCGTTGCTTATCTGTGTATGGATAAGTGAAAAAATGGAAGTGCATTTCACCTACGTCATCTTCGGCGAGACCCAAGGAAACACAACGAAGTAGTTTAAGGTTTTGATTCCATTACCCATAAGAAGGAGACTAGAAACGCGCTACCGATGGCTGTTTCCGCTAATAAATTTTCCACAAGGTTAACTGATAAATATAAAAAAGCCGCTCTTCACCTCTTTCAAGAGATAAAGAACGACTATTATCAACCCTTAAAGCGATACCCCGCTCCCCATACCGTTTCAATATACATTGGATTACCAGGATCCGCTTCTATTTTCTCTCGTATTTTCCGTACATGTACGGTGACTGTTGACGTATCTCCCATTGAATCCAAGCCCCAAATCCGCTCAAATAAATGCTCTTTGCTGAAAACTTGATTAGGGTGAATAGCTAGAAATATTAATAAGTCAAATTCTCGTGCAGTCAGAACAATTTCCTTTTCATGAACAAATACCTGTCTTGAAGCCTTGTTAATATAAAGCCCTCGGATTTGTAAATCATCAACAGGTGCTGATTTTCGAATGAGTCTTTCGAATCTGGCAAGATGCGCTTTCACTCTTGCAACAAGTTCACTTGGACTAAACGGTTTCACTATGTAATCATCGGCACCTAGACCGAACCCGCGTATTTTATCAATATCTTCATTTTTAGCAGTCACCATTAGAATAGGAATATCCGTTGTTTTTCTTAGTTTTTTACAAATCTCAAATCCGTTTCCATTAGGGATCATCAGATCTAGCAAAATTAAGTGAAAGTTCCCGTTAAGTGCCATTTCCACTGCATGTTTCCCGTCTTCTACAATAGATGCTTCAAAGCCTTCTATTTCTAAATAATCTCTTTCAAGTTCTGCAATGCTTTGATCGTCTTCGATGATTAATATTCTTTTCATTCGTAACCACCACCATCATTTTCGGGTTTCTTTAATGTGAAACGGATGGTTAGACCTTCTCCTGTAGATTGTTCTGCCCAAATTTCCCCTCCGTGCGCTTCAATAATCTGCGCTGCAATGGCTAATCCAAGACCGCTTCCGCCCGTTTTTGAATTTCTTGAAGGATCTGCCCTATAAAAACGATTGAAAATGCGGTTAATATCTTCGGATGAAACACCTGGGCCATTGTCCTTAACCGAGACACACACTTCTTTTCCCATATCCTGCAATGAAATCATTATTTTACAAATCTCTTTATTATTGTACTTCATACTATTTCGAATAATATTATTCATCACACGAATAAGCTTATCACGATCTACTAAAGCAGTTAATACATTATCCGCGATAAAAGAAACTTCCAAAGCTTGATTATTTTCCATTCTTAACTCTTCTATATAGTCCTCCAAAAAAGCATTCATTTTCACCTTCTCAAATTGAAACAGCACGCTTTTGACATCCAACTTGGAATATAAGGATAGTTCCTCAATTAAATGGGCCATATGCTCCGCTTTAGCGTGTATCGTATTAAGATAGCTCTGCAGCTTCTCTTTTGAATTTGCTACACCATCCATAATTCCTTCCACATAACCTCGAATGGAAGTAATAGGTGTTTTTAAATCGTGAGAAATATTTGCTATTAGTTCTTTGCGATTGTTTTCATATCGCTCTCTTAATTCCAAAGATTCTTTTAATTTCTCTCGCATCTGGTCAAAGCTTTTCACCAATTTTCCTAATTCATCCTTACTTGATGTCTCAAGATGAAAATCTAATTGTCCCTTACTGATTTTCTCAGCAGCAACAGATAATTGATTAACAGGTCTTAAGATACTTCTTGACATAAAGTAAGAAAGCAACGCATTCGTTCCGACTAGAATAAGCACTATGCCAAAAAAGATGAGCGGGAAATATCTTCTGGCAATTTGCATAAAATTGATGCCTTTATCAACTAAAAATATGGAACCTTCCATTCCATCTCTAAAGTAAAAGTCATGCTGTCTCATGGAATATTGCTTATGACCAATCCATACCACGGGATCATATCCTTCCTTACCGAACACTGGAAAGTCAGCGTTTGAAACATGCAGTACATATTTTGATTTATACAGAATCTTATTCCCTTTTCGAATAATGATACCCGAATGGTTTTTCTCCATATTTTTTGTTATCGATTCAATATAATGTTCATCTAATAGTTTTTCGGAATTTGTTGATGTAAGCTTAATGAGTTGATTGAATATGTTCGTATTCTTACTTGATTCCGGACGCTGCCAGCCTTGATGAAAATTACTGCCTAATATTTTTATATCTCCACTAAATACGATACCCAATAATAAAAAATAAAGGATTAACACGAAAATTGGCATCAACACCATTGCTGCATTGGAAATAAATAACCGTTTTCGAATGGACATTATTTCACCCTCTCCATTTTAAGACAATAATTTGAACAATAGCATCTATTTCTAAACGGAGAATAAACAAAATCTTAAATATTTATTAAATCGAATATATCATGTAAAAAGGGTTTTTTTTAAATCTTCTTGAAAGTATTAATAAATAACTTTTCGGAGGTTTATGAATGAAAAAAAGGTTTTACAATTTATTATTAAGGCTTCTTCTGTTCCCATCTCCATCAATAAACCTGTCACCTCATGAAAAAGAACAATTTGAGCTCCTCTTTGAAAGATTAGCTAAAGAGGACCTTCCTAAATTAGAATATAACTTGCCAATACCAAAATATAAGTTCTTATCCTACTTAGCTGAAAATAAACAGCTTATATTACATGGTTCAAATCATCCATCTATTCATACTTTTGAACCAAGGAACCAAACTCTTTTTAACGGTAAATCTGTCAACGCTGTTTTTGCAACGAAGGACCCCATATGGTCGATTTTTTATGCTGTTTTTCGAAAAGAAAGCGTTTATTCGAATTTTCGAAATGGCTGCATTCCTGCGGATAATAAACATAAATATCATTTTTATTCCTTGACCCATGAAACATTTCGGAACAATCCATGGACGAATGGGACCGTATATATTTTACCTCAGAAAACCTTTCAGCACGTTGAATCAGGAGCTATACACTTCGATGAATGGGTTAGTCAAGAACCCGTAACACCGATTGGAAAAATAGATGTGGAACCAGCAGACTTTTATTTTCTTTCCAAAGTTGCATCTCATCATGCAAAGGAACCTCTTCTAAAATCGTGGTTCCTTTATAAAATTCGAATTTTAACACAAAGAAAAGCCAAAAATATGGTAAAGATCAAATAAATATTTTATTTTTCCCCTTAACCATACTCTATTTCCATAATTTTTAAGCTATTCTTCTCGGTTAATAGTTAAAAATAATGGTAAATTCATGGAGGACTCGAGGAAACAAAAATGAGAATAATCGTTTATGTATTTATTTCGCTCTTTTTGGTTGGGGGTTTTGGTGTATCACCTACATATGCAGAAAATACGAATAACGAAGAATATCCTTTAGATTTTCACATTGAGATGCTTCATTGGGCAATGGTAAATGAATTGCTACCACGCTACTCTAAATTTACCGTTATTGATGTCGAAACAGGGAAAAGCTTTCGTGTTCAAAGACGAGCAGGACGATATCATGCGGATGTACAGCCATTAACGAGGAAAGATACTAAAATAATGAAGGAAATTTATAACGGTCATTGGAGCTGGAGAAGAAGGGCTATTCTTATACAAGCTGATAACAAATTAATTGCTGCGTCCATGCATGGAATGCCACACGGTGCCGGTGCATTGGATAATGGATTTAAAGGTCATTTTTGTATTCATTTTAAAGGCAGCGTAACTCATCGTTCCGAAAGATCAGACTTATCTCATCAGGTGATGATTAACAAAGCCGGTGGTACAATAGATGATTTCGTGCGTGATCTCTCACCAAATCAATTAACAACTACTTTTTTAGTATTTATTAAAAATGGTGATCCAGGCTTAGTTAACAAAGTGGCAATAACCAATAAAAAACAAGTTAAAAAAGAGCTCAAAAAAATGAAAAAAATTGAAGCGATAAACTGGAAACTTTTATCAGCTGATGAACCAGACCCTTTCGCATTGGAAGCAGAAATCCCAGTTGAAGTCAGTTTATTAGTTAAAAATATTGGACCAATAAAAGCAAATATCGATTTTCACCTAATACGAACATCACCAATTTCACCTTGGAAAATTAATATGGACCCATTGATGAAACTAACCAAGAAGTAAATGCATTTTTATGGAGGCCGAAATATGAAACTCTTCTTAAGCTTACTATTAATGTCCTTTTATCCTTCAGAAGAAAACAGCATTCATTTAAAATTAGATGGTACTACGATTGATACCGTCCAAAAATCTGATTTTGTTCTGCCTCCATTTCATCCAATCATAAATGAAGATAAATTCGATTTTTTTGTTGACCAGGTTGGAAAAAAGGCTTTTAAAAATCCAATTAATGCAACGATAGATGAAAATGGAAATATGATAAGCGAAATACCCGGATATAAGCTTGATCAAAATCAGTTTAAAGATATGTTTTATACCTCTTATTATCAAAAAGGATCTGCAACGTTTGAAGTCCCGCTCCAAACTCTCTATCCACGAGTAGATAGTGAGCTTCTCGAAAATTTGAGAGGGAAAAGCATTGGCCGATATGTTACCTATTTCAACAGCTCTAATAAAGAACGGACTCATAACATCCGTCTTGCTGCAAATGCTATTAATGGACATGTTATTTTTCCTGGTGAAACCTTTTCTTTTAATAAGGTAGTTGGAAAGCGTACCATTGCAAAAGGCTATCTTCCTGCTCCTGTCATTGTTCGGGGGGAACTTTCAGAAGGTATCGGCGGTGGAATTTGTCAAGTATCCTCCACTTTGTTCAATGCCGTTGACAAGGCAAGTGTCAAAATTACCGAACGCTATTCCCACAGCAGGCGTGTTCCATATGTTCCCCCTAACAGGGACGCGACTGTAAGCTGGTATGGACCTGATTTTAAATTTAAAAATCCTCACAATCAGCCCTTACTTATTCGTGCAAGGGTAATTGGAGGGCAATTATTCGTAGTTGTGTTATCTTCTGAAGATATTTACTACAAACCAAAGAATGTCCCGAGTGCCCCAAAGAAATTGCCAATAGAGGTAAGTCGGGAACATTAAAACTACTTAGTTTAAAACCAATTCTTAATAATTAACGTTGATTTTTTACGATTATCCCATTTTAACATTTTGTTGAAATGTTCGTCGGTAGCTTTTGATTTTGGCTGAAAGTTTTCGAGCTAAATTCTTTAACCATACAGCACTTTTTACAGTTTCCACCACTTTTTTTATTATCCTTAATTTCATCATGAGTCCTTCACCTCTTATAAAAAGTTAAAATGATAGAAAATAACCGGAAATGGGCTGAATTAAATGAACACAAAAAACCACAGAATTTTTTCACAACTCTGTGGTTGTCTTGCAATCATAATAAAAATTTTCCATTGCCCATACCATCAACATTTTAAAAGAGGAATAGAATCCGTTAGGGTGAGAGGCAATCTATTACATATCACTAATATGTTCTCTGCAAAAATCCTTTAATAATTTTTCCTCATCTTCTTCTAGTTCAAACTCAAGATAACGGTCTGTTACTTTTTCAAAAATATGATATTGGGCTACACGTGATTGGTTGCCTTCATCGACATATATAGCTTTTATATATAAACCGTTTTCGGAATATAGCTCATCATCTTCCGGGACTTCGATATTTAGTATAAATTCATAACGATCCCCGGATAAGATTCCTGTTGGATCCTCAAGTTGTTCGACTGTATGTCCAGTAATATCCATTTCTTACGTCCTTTCTTTTTCCTCTATTCATTTGTGTGATAACATCTTCATTATTATACACTTCAATTAGGAATAATAAATAACTTTTCACTTATTACTTCAGCAAATGCATTTTGCTTTCCGCCTCATCCCAAGGAACGGAATAACCTGCTCCTTTTGAACAAAAGATGGAGGAAGATGTGTATTCGGGATCAGCATTCTTATCATATTGGATCTTCTCCATTACTTCATTTTGATTATGACAAGGATAATAGCCTCCAAAAACAAGACTCATAGTCCCTCTTCCTTGCGTAAAGGAAGCTAGAATGGTTCCATAGTCCATAAAGGTCGCGACGGGAACCTTTCCACTGATTATTGCTTTATTTCCTGCCGTCTCTGGATTTTGAAAATTCCCATATGCACTTTGCACATCGGATAGAACTCTGCCCATTTGTTCTATATCTACCTTTATTTTAAAATCATAATAAGGCTCTAATAATTGGTTTTCTGCCTTCTCAAGTCCCTGTCGCAAAGCCCTTAAAGTTGCTTCTCGAAAATCCCCGCCGCTCGTATGTTTAATATGTGCTCGTCCGGTTAATAAAGTAATCTTAATATCTGTCAGTGCCGAGCCAGTGAGAATCCCTCGATGTTCTTTTTCAAATAGATGATGTCGAATCAAATTTTGGTAACTTACCTGCAAATCATCTGGGTGACAATCACTTACAAATCTCACTCCACTTTGTCTCTCGCCAGGTTCCAATCGAAGATGAACCTCGGCATAGTGCTTTAACGGCTCAAAATGCCCATACCCGACTACTTCTGAAGTAATCGTTTCCTTATATAAAATTTCAGGTTTTTCAAATAGCACTTTAAATCCAAACCGATCGTGAACAATTTGTTCAAGAACCTCGAGTTGAATGGTTCCCATTACATGAATATGAATTTCTTGAAATTTCTCCTCCCAAGCGACCATTAGGGAAGGATCTTCATCATCTAACATTCGAAAGCATTTTAATACTTCTTTCACATTTAAGGTAGGATCAAAAATTACCTTTGATTTAAGGGTTGGAATCATTTCATAGTGTGCCTTTTCCTGAATGCTGCCTAAGCCATCCCCAGCTGCAACAGCTGATAATCCAGTTAGAGCAAATACTTCACCTGCTTCTACCTTATCGACAATTTGAAACTTCCTTCCGTTATACTTTCTAATTTGAGTGACTTTTTCACTTATCTCTTGTTCATTATGATCGTAAGTTATTTCATCTCTAACCTTAAGTGTGCCGCTTAATGCTTTAATAAAAGTGGTTCTTGCTCCGCTTTCATCATATCGAATTTTATAAACTCTCCCGGAAAATGGTGTTTCTGCGACATAATCTGTAATTGTTAATATATCTAGTTTTTCTAAAAAGTCAGTGATACCAACATCCTGTAATGCGGATCCTGAAGCTAATGGAAAGATGGCATTGTTTTTTATCATCTGTTGCATTTCCGTCAGCCATGTCTTTTTCTCATAGCCACCCGCCATATAATCATCAAGCAAACATTCATTCCGCTCCGCCAAAAATTCTATTAATGGTTCGTCCATTTTACCATCTATAAAAGAGTTATCTATATGACAAACGTCTTCGGTTAAATTTATCCGTATTTCCTCTATTACTCTATGAATATCTGCACCGACACGATCTGTTTTATTAATAAAGAAAAAAGTAGGAATACAATGCTTTTTAAGCAAATTCCATACTGTCTCGGTATGTCCCTCAACGCCTTCAACTGCGCTAATGATGACAATTGCATAATCCATAACCTGAATGGCGCGCTCCATTTCCGGTGAAAAATCAACATGTCCTGGTGTATCAATTAATGTATAGTGTGACTCATGATAACGAAAAATAGCTTGATCAGCAAAAACAGTTATCCCCCTAGCTTTTTCAATTTCATGAGAATCTAAAAAAGCGTCTCTATGATCCACTCGTCCCCGCTGTGGAATGCTTTTTGTATGGAAAAGCAGTTGCTCTGCAAAAGTGGTCTTTCCCGCATCTACATGAGCTAAAATCCCAATTGTTTTATGTTTCATTGTGGCACCTCAATATGTCAAATCTTGTTGTATATCATTATAGCAAATACCACACTGCTTTATTAGATTGGAAGAATTTCTACAACTTAATCGATTGATAAACGTTTTTTCCGCTTCCCTTAATAACAATAAAATCTTCACAATTTGTAATGTTCCATTTCAGGAAGCTCCGGCATTATTCCCCCTCCTACATTACTTCGTTGTGTTTATTATTTCCTATTATTTCTTGCGTATTTATTTATGGGAATTAAAAAACTCTGTCAACTAGGACAGAGTGTTGATAAAATATCTGTAGGTTTGTAGAAAATATGGTCAGCTTCTTGGAATCCTTCAATATTTTTTGTCCCCCAATAAGCTAAACCAAAATCAGCTCCCGCTGATTTTGCACACTGCAGATCATATTGCGTGTCACCAATATAGATTGTTTCTTCCGGTTTCGATTTTAAATGGGTGATACATTTTTGCAGCGGTTCAGGATGGGGCTTATGTCTGTCGGTATCATCCGCACAAATATAATGATTAAAATAATCTGTTAAACCAAAAGGCTCGAATCCATCTATATATTCCTGCTTTGTTTTGGAGGTAACGATTCCAATTTTTACATCACAACAGGAAAGAAATAAGATAACCTCACGAAGACCAGAAAAAACCGAAATTTCGTTAAAATAACTCTCTCCAAGCTGGATCCAATTATGTAAAACTCGTTTTGGATTAGAGATAGGCAATAAGGATAAAGCGTTCTCTCCGGGAATCCCTAAGGCAAATCGTAAATCTTCCAAAGGAAACACAAGTCCTTCCATTTCCAATGCCTTTTGTAAGGACTTTAACACAACTATCTCTGTATCTAATATCGTTCCATCAATATCAAAAATGAAACATTTATACATGTGTGGCACCTCCCCAAATATTTTAGAACTCCCCTCTTGCTATAATCAGTTCAACTCCATGTTCCAGTATTTTTTCCATTATAGTTGGTTCTGGCTCTCTGTCTGTCACAATAGTATGAATTTGTTCAAATCCCGCCAACTTGAAAAACCTTCTCTTTTCGAACTTGGAGTGATCCGCAAGTACAATGACCTGATCCGCTCTGCGCATAGCTTCATTAATCAAAGAACTTTCCTCTTCAAATGGAGTGGTTAGTCCATCAAAGGAAATTCCGCATGAACCTATAAACGTTTTATCCACATGATATTTTTCCATCATTTGCGTAGCCTGGGCCCCATAAATAAAGCGTTGATCATTATGCATTAAGCCGCCAAGTAAATGAATGCGGATGTTTTCCTTTTGGGTTAATAGTCCTGCGGTGTCAATCGCATTCGTGACAACAACGTTATTTTTTGAGGATAGATACTCCATTGCTTGCCGTACGGTTGTGGAATTATCTGCAAATAGATAATCACCATCCATAATAAGGGAAGCGGCTTGTTTTCCAATCATCCTTTTTAAAGGCATTTCCGATAACATTCTTTCTTCGTAATTAGGTGTTTCTTTTGATAATGAAGGCAGTAATGCTGCTCCACGTGTACGGATAATCTTCCCTTGCTCTTCTAGCTTTACAATATCTCTGCGTGCAGTATCTCTCGAAACATCAAAATGTTCACATATTTCCTCTACACTAATTCGTTGATTTTTTTCTAAAAATTGAAGTATGGATATTAATCGCTCATCCTGAAACATACATTTCCTCCAAAAGCACTCTTTAGGTAAGTGAAATTAAGTGATTTTAAGTTAATATAAGTGATATCTTTATTATATTCCTTACAGGTTGAGAGTCAATCATTTAAATAAATATTTGCAAAATAATTATTTTTAGTTAAAATATCTTTTAAATCAAAAAAATAAATTGACATAGGAAAATCATCTTGCTATATTAATAGACATACTTTATTACTTAAAAGCACAAACGTCCGAAAGATAGTATATTAATTTAGAATATTTCATATAATAAATGCTTGGAAGGGAACAAAGTAGTTCTTGCATGTTGCTTAAAGAGAGCTGATGGTTGGTGAAAATCAGTACACTTGCAAGGAGCGAATTTCATTCTTGGAGCAGCTTATTCAGCGTAGAATAAGACGGTTATCAATCGTTAAAACAATGAAGTGGTAAGCTTATTTGTTTGCAAATAGGGTGGTAACGCGATAATTAAATCGTCCCTACTAGGATTTTTTTCTAGTAGGGATTTTTTTATATTTTAATAAGAGAGGCGAAGATCAGCATGGAGAAAAAACAGCAAGATTTAAAAAAAGGATTATTACCTAGACATGTGCAATTTATAGCACTGGCCGGAATGATTGGAACTGGTATTTTTAAAGGCAGTTCTGATACATTATCGATTGCTGGTCCAAGTGTGGTCCTTGCCTATTTATTAGGTGGATTATTGCTATTAATTGTAATGGTAGCATTAGGAGAAATGGCTATTGCCCATCCTGGAATGAATGTTCAGCATTTAGTAAATAAGGCGTTTGGTCATCGTGTATCTTTCATTGTCGGGTGGTTGTACTGGATCAATTGGGTAATCGTTACGACGGTTGAATTATTGGCAGGAGGAAGTTTTCTGCAATATTGGTTTCCTAATATCCCCCTTTGGTTATTAAGCTTTTTATGCGCTGCAGTTATATTAGGGATAAACTCATTTCATGTGAAATTTTATGGAGAGCTTGAATTTTGGTTTGCCGGTATTAAAATTTTTGCCCTTATTGCCTTTATTATTTTAGGTTGTCTTATATTATCAGGCATACTTCCAAGCTCAATTGACAATCCAATATCCAACTATACCTCACATGGCGGATTCTTCCCTCATGGTATCGGAGGAATTTTCAGTGCCTTTCTAGTCGTTATGTTTTCTTATGGAGGTGCTGAACTAATTGGTGTAGCTGTAACCGAAACGCAAAATGCGAAAAAAGTATTGCCCAAAATTGTAAAAGGGACTGTATGGAGAGTTATTATTTTCTACATTTGTCCAATTCTCATTATTTGCGGTATCGTTCCTTGGGATAAAGTATCAGGTGTAGATAGCCCCTTTGTTCAAGTATTCAGTACTGCAGGGCTTCCAGGGGCAGCAAATATCATGAATTTTGTCCTTTTAACCGCTGTTCTTTCTGCGGCTAATTCAGGAATATATGCAACTTCCAGAACACTATTTTCCATGGCGCAAACAGGTGAAGCACCGAAATTACTGTTAAAAGTCTCCAAAAACGGTACACCTATAAACGGAATACTCATTACAGGATTTCTTATTCTAATAGGTGTTTTCTTAGCCTATTTAGCACCTGAGAATATCATCAATTATATGATGACCATTCCTGGTTTTACCATCATGCTGATTTGGATCAGCATATGCTTTTCTCAATTAAAGCTAAGACCGCAATATAAGGAAAAACCTTTCTTTCAAGTTAAATGGTTTCCTTTTACCACTATCCTAGCTTTAATCGGATTAATTACGATTTTTATTTCTTTTATGTTTAATGCACAAAATAAGGTTGGCACAATCGTCTGTCTTATTATTCTTTTACTGCTAGTAGTCTTTTCCCTTAAGCATAAAAAATGAGGTTACTGAGAATTATATATAAGTTCAAGAGGAGATAAGTAGACAATAGGAGGATCATACATATAAGATATGTCTAATATGTATGATCCTCTTTATTTCTTGCTCAACTAATGCACTTGTAAGCACAATGATTCTTAATTTAACGCCCCGATGCGAAGCTACTTTTAACATCTTACATATTTACGTTTGAAACCAATCCTTCCCCTATTAATTTCTTTTTGGATACTTTCATAAGCGTTTAGGAAACTACTTTTTTTCTTGGCTCGTTTGACCTCTACTATACCTACTTCCTTTGCAGTCTCTACTGCCTTTTCATGTAGCGGTAAATATGAAATCCCCACAGTGTATAGAAAATTATTCATAGCAGATTTCGTTCGTTCTGGCGAATCATGAATCGTATTTTTTACCATATCAAGCATTTTGGACATCTTGTTTTCAGAAAATTCATTATCTAGGCGATTCCCTAAAAGCCAACAGTAACAACTCCAACCCGCTGACATTCTCAGTTCGTTACCACTTGCAATCCATTTATCGGCAACTGCTTGAGAAATATCTGACTCAGATAGAGTTACCGCCACCACATAATCGGACAGCATATAAAAATACGCTCCATCTATCCAACGATCAAAATCTGACTCAGTCATAGCTTTTGGGTCTGCGATAATGCCTGCAAAGTACATTGCATCGTAATTACCTGTGGCATAAAGCTCTTCCGCTAAGCGTTGATTTATTTTTACTTTCTTTGCAATTGGTTTCATAGCACCTGTAGCAACGCCAAAAAGTGGCTCATGCGCTCCATTGGATATGTACATTTTTTTCGTTCGTTCCTTACCGAGAGCTTCTAGCTCCTGCATAACAGTTTCGAAATCCATAGTCTTGTACTTCCTCTCTTAACATTCATTCTCATTATTTTTATCAAATCTACTATATCTCTTAATTTTATCATTAATCTTATTCAAGTATTCTGCAACTTTCCTTTAATAAGAAAAAACCATCCTTATTAAAGGAATGCGCCAGTTATTTTAATTACTTTATATCAAAGTTTTCCTAATAGTGTTAAAATTTATATGTAATAATTTAACATAAAGGGGTGTATTTTTTGAAAACTACCACAAATGATAAAGCTATTATTAAAGAAGTAACAATTGACGCACCATTAAACCTAGTATGGTATGCTTGGACGATCTCTGAAAGAGTTTCAGAATGGTTTGCAGCTGAAACCGTAGTGGAGGCTAAGGAAGGTGGTGCATACGAACTTTATTTTATACCTGGAAATAGAACGGGTATGAATACTAAGGGTTGTAAAATCACTAAACTTATTAATGAAAAAGAGCTACATTTCACTTGGAAAGGACCAGACCAATTCGATACATTCATGAACAATGAAAATGAACTAACAACTGTTAAAGTAAGTTTCTCATCAATCAATGAAAATACTACGAAGGTAATTGTTGAACATATAGGATTTAAAAATGATGAGGACTGGATTGAGGCTATTAATTGGCACCAAATGGCTTGGTCAGGTGTTCTTAATAGTTTAAAATCTGCTCTAGAAAAGGGCGAAGGCAATTTATGTTGCCACCCCTAAAATATTATGTACATTAACCATTTATATACCTTATATATAAATGGTTTTTATATCCAAAAAAGCAAATTGAATTTATAGTAGCACTAGTTGTTGTCGAGATAACCAGTAAGTTATTTTAATAATAATAAGGCTTTATTCTTTATTGAAGTAAGTCCACTTAATTCAAGATAATTAAACTTAAAGCTCACTTCCAAAACAGCTACAATTTTCTTCGCGGCGACTTTCCAACTGCTCTCGAAGAAGCAGCGTCATATCTTCGTACTGCACAACATATGTTTATCGATGCGCTCCAGATAATCCCGCTTCTTCTCACATCTCGATAGGGAATCATTCTTTAAATTCAAGTTTATCCAGTCTGGTAAAGGACTTTCTTAAATAATATCAAAAGTAATTTCACTTCCTCTAGATGTTTTCTGATTTGTTCACTTGAAAACTTCTACAAGTCGGGGTAAAGTCCCTTTAATGCTCAAAAACCTTTGCAGATCAAGAGCTTAGACTAAGGAAAAATGCTCTTTTAAATACACATCTTTGGATAGTATCTTTGAAAAGAGCATTTGTTATCTAACATTTACCCAAAGGTAAATAAACGGTAAATGTTGTACCTTGGTCAGGCTCGCTCTTGACGCGGATGAACCCGCCGTGGGCTCTAACAAAATGATGAGATATGGATAATCCCAGCCCCGTTCCGCCTGTATGCCGTGAACGTGCCTTTTCCACGCGATAAAAACGATCGAATAGGTGGGCTAGTTCTTCGGCAGGAATACCGATCCCTGTATCTATCACTGATACACATGTATACACTGTATTTTTATCCAAGACATTGTCTTCCATTACAACCGAAATCTTTCCTCCTACAGGTGTGTAGCGGATTGCATTAGTCAACAAATTGATGAACACCTGCGTGATTCGTCTTGCATCGGCCATCACTGTTACCGACCTCTTGTTCGTATAGAAGTGCAATTCCAGTCCGTTCTCTTCAGCCTCCATTTTTACATCATCCACAATTTGTTCAAGTCTTGCAGACAAATCGAGCGGTTTGCAGTCCAATACCAACCTGCCCGCCTCAGCCAACGACAAGACATGAAGATCTTCCACAAGCAGTCCTAAACGTATCACTTCGTCATGGAGTCTTAGCAGCATTTCCGGAGGGATGTATTGTCCTGACTGTTGAGCATTTTCTAATTTCAGCTGCATAATAGACAGCGGAGTGCGGAGCTCATGAGCTACATCAGCTACCAAACGCCTTCGTGCCTCCTCTGCCTCCCGGAGGCGAAGTGTCATCTCGTTGAATGTCCGTATTACTTTACCATATTCGTCTTTTGATTGAACAGGAACGTTCACATCTAGATCCCCTTGTGCAACTCGTTCGATAGCCGCAACGAGCTTTCTAAGCGGGATTGTCAGCAATCCCGAAATCCATAAACTAAACAACAACCCGGTTGCTATGAAAAACACCCAATTTCCAAGCAAAAAATTCTGCATCTTATCTGAAACGTAAGTCTTCAAGATTTCGATTTGTTCCCCCGGCATGGCGTTTAAATAAGATGCATCGATTTCTTCCTTACGAAATTGATCGAATAAAGACGCCATATATGCCTGTTTGGTTAAAGCATGAACGCCTCCGATAATAAGAACAAGCAATCCCATTGAGATAAATATTTTTTGCCGTACCGTCAACATCATGATTGTTCACCGAATCGGTAACCGAAACCATATACCGTCTGAATATACCGAGGATTGGCCGGATCGTCACCCAGCTTACGACGAAGATTCCTAATATGGGAATCCATCGTTCTTTCATATCCCATATATTCGTCCTCGAGAGCAGCTTTAATTAATTGCAGGCGGCTAAAAAAGACCATTCCGGGACGAGCAGCCAACGTGTACAGAATTTTAAATTCAGTCGGTGTCAATTGGATCTCCTGACCGTCCTTTAATACCTGACATTTGGCCTCGGAAATGATAAGGTTGTCTCTTTCCAAGAACATCGAATTATCTTCAGGACCACGCAAGCGGCGAAGTAAAGCACGGATACGCGAAGCAAGCTCGCGCAAACTAAATGGCTTCGTCAAATAATCGTCCGCGCCGATTTCGAGACCAACAATTTTATCCGATTCATCCGAACGGGCCGTGACCATAATAATACCACAATGCGAGGTTTGCCTTATTTCGCGGCATATGTCGATTCCGCTTTTCTCGGGGAGCATCCAATCAAGCACGACGATATCAGGACGTTCAGACCGGACAATTGTGAGTGCTTCCTTTCCCGTACATGCGGTCAGTACCTGAAACCCTTCACGTTGCAAATAGGTGTCCATTTCCTCAAGCATGCCCTGTTCATCCTCCACGAGCAACAATTTTGGCTCCATTCCGATCACCTCTTTCCAATTTCATATGATACCTGTGCGAGATTACACCGCTTACCGATGATTATAACGTAATTTAGCATGTTCTTGAACAAATTCACAGAAAAAGGAGAAGATTTGCATAAGTTCTCGACTTTTATTGTTTAAACTGATTGTGTAACGGAGAGATCGTTTCATTTAGGGGTTACAGATGCTATTTAACGATTAAAATCCTGAAGTTGAGCAATCAATGGAATGATCTCATATGGAAAAAAACCAACAAATTATATTTTAACGAAAGTGAGGAATTAAAGATGAGCAACTTATCACTAAACCGCGGTAAACCTGATGTTGGGGATCACTCGAAAGAAAAAACCAACCTTTCACGGCTAGTGGTTGGAGCACGTATCGCGTTTAAAGCAATGGTAAGGATTTTTGCAATTTGCATTTTGATCCAGGTGTTTCTTGCCGGTCTTGCACTGTTTTGGGATTCGAGTCAATGGGTCAGTCATACTGTCTTTGCCAGATTACTGATCATTGTTTCAATCCTGATACTCTTGATTTCTTTCATCGCTCGCCTGCCGCATTCTATTCGGCTGCGTAGTGCGGGATTAATCGGCATCATTATTTTAATGGCGGTTAGCGCAAAATTACCATCTGGGATTGGATATATATCTGCTCTTCATCCGGTACTAGCTCTGATGTTGTTTTTTGGAACTATGTCTCTCACACGGAAGACCAATGAGAAAATAAAAGTAAAAAAGCAAGAATCTAAGGAGCAAGACGTTTGAATTGAAGTTTGATCATAATCTCAACATGGATGGAGAAAAAAAGATGCCACCCTAATCTATCCTATTATCTATTACTCTTTCTATTTCTTATCATGTCTGGAGTATCGCTGCATCTTGTTACGCATCATTATTCGTTTAGATTTCATTGGTTTCGAATCATTGTAATTGTTCTATACAGTATGAGCGGTATCCTTGTTTTATTTATTTGTATGCCAAGGTAGGGCAGTAAAGATTTTTTGATTGAGATCTGCACCTTATGGATCAATGTTCGGATACTTTAATTGATCACGATGCCGGTTCAGTTGATGTTGCAAATGGGTGTCATTGTCGCGCTCGGGATTCTGCTCGATACGTTCGTTGTGCGCCCATTTCTCGTACCGGCCATTACGCTGATCCTAAGCAAGCTGGCTTTTTGGCCTGGACGTCGAAACACTGTTTTAGGCACTGAAGTAACATCTAACGAAAAGCAATTCGAGATCGATTGAACCGTATTTAACGGAATTTATTATAAGGGGCAACAAATCATCTGAGAAACATTGCTCCAATTCGTTTATAATCCAGAGGAAACGAATTGGGGATCATTTGTGTAGTAAATGGGCTTGGGATTTCCGCTATCATCGCACCTATTCTAAGCACCACTCTATATGTAAGTGCACCCAATTGTTAAAGACTGTTTTGAATATAATAGCACTAAGTTTATTTATTATTTTTGGAATATAGCTCTTTCCGATAGAAACCAAAATGAATTCCTGTTGAATGAATGGAATAAAAAAAGAAAAATGGATGGAATGAAAATGAGAAAAATAACAATTGCAATATTAATTCTGAGCAGTCTGTTCATCTTCCCCATTTTCAGTTTAGTGCGAAGTGATGAAAACATTCCAGATGAGCTATCTGGAACTTCGGACTTCTCCAAAGTAGATGCGTATATTGCTCGCGAAATGAAACGGCAGCACCTTCCAGGGCTGGCTCTTGGAATCGTAAAGGGAGATCGCATCCTTTACCTAAAGGGATATGGTCAGGCAGATTCATCAGGTCGGCTTGTAACACCTGATACACCTTTCGGATTAGGTTCGATCGGCAAATCGATTACCGCCACGGCGGTTCTGCAACTTGCCGAAAATGGAAAAATTGACTTAGATGCGCCTATAAAGCGATATATTCCAACTAAGTATAAGGGTGCAGAGTTCATTACCATACGTCAGTTACTAAACCAAACAAGTGGGTTCTCCCAAATCTCCACTTTTAGCAACTCACTAGCAAGTATTAATGATCCAGATCAAGATGCTCTGGAGAAAAACGCCATGTCTTATGCGAAAAAGTTTTTAAAGGATACCAAGCAAACCGAACATCCCTACAGATATTCGAACGCAAATTATGTACTGCTCGGCTATATTGTGCAACGAGTATCCGGCCAGTCCTATGGCGACTATGTGAAAGAGCATATTTTTAACCCTCTATCTATGCATGATAGCTATGTTACGTTCAATGAAGCAGCAGTACATGGACTGGCAACGCCCTACCGACGGATATTTGGATCCAACGTTCCCTACGATGGCCCCTATATTAATATTCCAGGAGATGCGCCGGCGGGTTACCTTTATACAAGTGCGAAGGACATGAGCCATTACTTGATTGCCCAAATAAACGGAGGCAGATTTGAAGATGCTTCCGTGCTCTCTCCGGAAGGCATTCGACTTATGCAGACTGAACCTGTTCCGGGAACGTACGCCATGGGTTGGATGACAGGTCACATAGACGGTTTACCGGTTATTGGTCAGCCGGGTGGATCGATAGGCTTCCAAGCCCAAACTTATATTGTTCCTGAACAACAACTGGGAGTGATTGTGTTCGCTAATGTACTTGACGCAATCGATGCCGACTGGCCCAACACGCACATCATTACAACTACCCGCATCGCCTCCGGGGTCATTAACTTACTAAATGAACAACCGATTGGAGGATTGGGTCTTAGCATTTCGCAGAAATACTTGCTTGTAAATGGATTAATAATCCTGCTCAGCGCATGGTTATTATACACGACCGCTCGAACTGCCAAGCGCTGCCTTGGGCCGTCGAGTCCTGACAATTCTGGCCATATTGAAATATCCATCAAAGTTATATCAAGAATTGTTCTGAATTTTGCTGGGCTGTTTATTGTCCTGATT
Organism: Margalitia sp. FSL K6-0131; assembly: GCF_038008735.1. Taxonomy (NCBI): domain Bacteria; kingdom Bacillati; phylum Bacillota; class Bacilli; order Caryophanales; family Bacillaceae; genus Heyndrickxia; species Margalitia sp. FSL K6-0131. The sequence goes on along the minus strand of NZ_JBBOZS010000001.1, from coordinate 2,593,510 downwards.
TTGAATACAACTCAAGTTGTGCCAGTATGGCATATTGCAACAATCTATCAGCCGGACGTAATCCTTTGGCTAAAGACGATGACTGTACTTATGGCTATGAAGGGTAGCATGGAAATTATTCGGTTGATTCGCTCAAATTGGCATGACAAAACATCAAAGTAGAATCGCTAGGAATAAGTAGGAAAACAAGTGGGTTTCATAGGCAATTAAACAGATAAAAACTAAAGGACAATGTCACTAGGAATTGATTCCACATTTACTCCACAGGGATAAGAACACATAAATTTTCTTAGGGCATATTCGTTTAATTTTGAGTCAACACGGACATGGGATAACCCTGAATTTCACACTTTGCGTAGGAAATTCAGGGTTATATCTTCAAGAAGTGTTTTAGCTTAATAATATCCATATTTTTGGTCAGCATAAACCCAATTATATATTAATATGATTCTCTCTAAAATTCTGAGCCAGTTTCTGGTGCTTGCATTTAGCGATATCAACCCCTAAGAGTCTGCATACTGTACCTCAAAATCTTATTGTTTTGAATAAAAAAGACATCCCTGTTTAAAGGATGCCCATATGATTAAAAAAAGAAGTTTTATTCATTTGGATTTAAGAAAATTTACACAAATTAACATTAAAAAAGAAACAACTATCATACTTGTAACCCAAACCCATGCTAACTCCATCTTTCCTGAATCAATGGCTACATAAATAGGTGTTGGTATTGTTTGGGTTTTCCCTGGGATGTTTCCGGCGAACATTAATGTGGCTCCAAACTCACCTAATGCCCTCGCAAAACTCAGTATTGCACCTGAAATGATTGATTTAAGGGCTAGAGGAATAGAAATCAACATAAATACCCTGAATTCGTTTGCCCCGTCTACACGAGCAGCATTCACAATATCTACATCAACTGCTTCAAAACCCGTTCTAGAAGATTGATACATCAGAGGAAACGCGATAACAGTTGAAGCAATCACAGCAGCCCACCACGTAAACATTATGGGTTGATTAAATATCCACTCAATTAATTGCCCTACCAGACTATTCCGGCCGAAAAAAATAATTAATAGGAAACCAACGACTGAAGGTGGTAAAACTAATGGTAAAAGGAAAATGGTATCAATTAAGACTTTTCCTTTGAATTTTCTATTAGCCATTATCTTTCCAAAAAACATACCTAGAATTATTACCAATATTGATGATACAGATGCAATCTCAAGTGATAATCTAATAGGAATCCAAAAGCTGTTTGTCATCTTTAATTTTTTATAGATCCTTAAATCCATACTTTTCTAAAGTCTTCTTCGATTTATCATTTCGTAGATATTTGTAGAAAAGTTGGGCTTCTTTAAGATGGGTACTATTCTTAATTACCCCTACTGGATAAATAATCGGCTCGTGTGTGTTATCATTTGCAGTAGCAGCAATTTCAACTTTTTGAGATGTTAATGCATCTGTCTTATATACAATACCTGCGTCAACATTGTTCGTCTCAACATATGTAAGCACTTGGCGAACATCTTTGGCATATACTACTTTCCCTTCAAGCGCTTTCCAGACGTTTAACTTATCTAATGTTTCCTTGCCATATTGTCCAGCTGGTACAGACTCAGGGGTACCAAGTGCTAGTTTATCAACTTTTGTAAGGTCTTCGAATGTCTTTATCCCTTTTTTTGAACCTTTTGGTACAACCAACACAAGATCATTACCTACTAAATTTGTTCCATTTTTCTTTTCAATGAGTCCATCCTGTACTAATTTTTGAAATTTGTCCTTAGCTGCTGAGAAGAAGAGGTCAACAGGTGCTCCCTGTGAAATTTGTTGTTGCAGTGCCCCTGATGCTCCAAAGTTAAAATTTAATGTTATATTTGGATGCACATTCTCAAAGTCAGCTTTAATATCAGTTAATGCATCCTGCAGACTTGCAGCAGCCGAAATGGTCAATTCTACTTTCTTTTGATCTAGTTTCTTCTGTACTTTTGTTGTCTTAGTTTGTTCATTGGCTGAACACCCAGAAATGACGAGTAAAAGCATCATCATTAAGAAAAGTAACAGATTTAATTTTTTCATCATCCTATCCCCCTTTATAATTATTTATAATCTAATATAACTAATTATAATGTAGAAAAGTGTAAGAAAAATCACATTTATTATTTATAATTAAAAATATAACTTTATTTAAAACATTTAGTTCGAGGTGGTGTGTGTACATGTCAAAAGAGCTTTCCTATACGATTGAAGAGGTGTCACAGCTTTTGAAAGTATCAAAATTAACTCTTTATGACCTTGTGAAAAAAGGGGAACTTCCTGTATTCCGTGTAGGAAGACAGATGAGAATTGATGCAAAAGACTTGGATATTTATATTAACAGTCAAAAAACCAATCAAAGTAAAAAACTTCAAGCACCTGAACTGGAACTTAAAAGGAATATTACAAAGGATTCTTACAATATTGTGATTAGTGGGCAAGACATGGTTCTTGATATACTTGGTAAACACATTGAGAAAAACTCACCGTATAAACCTTTACGTTCTTATACAGGAAGTTTAAATAGTCTTATATCTATGTACAATGGAGAATACGACATTGAAAGTTTGCATATGTTTGACGGAGATACAGGAGAATACAATCTACCTTACATAAAAAAAATTTTAGTTGGCTATCCCTATATCTTACTTAATCTGCTTTCGAGAAAAGCCGGATTTTATGTTAAAAAGGGAAATCCTTTAAATCTCGCCTCTTGGACTGATTTAAATCGTAAGGATATAAAAATCATAAATAGAGAGAAAGGGTCTGGCGCTCGGATTCTCCTTGATGAACAGCTCAGGATCCACGGAATTCCCTCTAGGGACATTAAGGGATACGAGAACGAAGAATCGAATCATTTCAGTGTCGCTTCCGCTGTCTCCTCCGGAAAAGCAGATGTAGGGGTAGGAATTGAAAAAGCTGCAAAAATCGTTGGAATAGATTTTGTTCCATTAATAACTGAACGTTATGACTTGGTTATTCTAAAAAATCCTGAATCCGAACATTTAATAAGCGTAATAAAGGATATATTATCTTCCCATCGGTTTCAGACTGAGGTTCATTCTCTAGGGGATTATGATATATCTCAAACAGGAAATATTATTTATGAGACATATTAAATGGAGTCTACTAAATTCAGTAGACTTCTTTTGATTTTGATTTAAAGAGTTCATCCTTAATAGTTCCTATAATTATTCCTTGTTTCTCTAATCTTTTGTCTTTCCTTAATACTTCAGCAAGTTATCCTATTTTTCTTAGATTAATACACACTTTAGTTAAAAAAACAAAAATTGTACGGAATGGTTTGTTTGTTTAAAATCACTACATAAATTTGATACAATATTATAGACTCCCAGAAAAAAGGAATGAACCTAATGAAGAAAGCTGACAAGTCAGCCTCCTAAATTCCAATAAGAAAAAAATTTAGGGGGCTTATCTTTTGAACTTTATTAAAATTGATTTAGACAATTGGAAGAGAAAAGAGATATTTAATCATTTTTTGAACCAACAGACGACTTTTAGCATAACCGCAGAAATTGATATTAGTGTTTTATACCGAACTATGAAACAAAAAGGATATAAATTTTATCCTGTATTTATCTTCTTAGTGACCAATGTGGTAAACTCAAATACAGCTTTTAGAACTGGTTACAATAGTGAAGGAGTTTTAGGGTATTGGGATAAGTTAGACCCACTGTATACGATTTTTGACAGTCAATCTGAAACATTCTCTGGTATTTGGACTAAAGTAATAAATGACTTCAAAGGGTTTTATGATTTGTACCTTTCTGATATAGAGAAATATAGTGCTACAGGGAATTTGTTTCCCAAAACACCTATACCTGAAAATACTTTTTCTATTTCTATTATTCCATGGACTTCATTTACTGGGTTTAACTTAAATATCAATAATAACAGTAATTATCTTCTGCCAATTATTACAGCAGGAAAATTTGTTAAAAAAGGTGATTCAATTTATTTGCCACTATCTTTACAAGTCCATCATTCTGTTTGTGATGGTTATCATGCGGGTATGTTTATGAATTCTATTCAAGAGTTAGCAGATAATCCTTTTGACTGGCTTTTATAACATAAAAAAACACCGACTGTGCCTTTTTACAGTCGGTATTCTAATGATACTAATGCTGTCCGCTAGCCAAATTGTTTTCGATATTCTTTCACAAATAACGGAAAATAGATTATACTGGACTAACAATCATATCCAAAAAGGAGGATTTCCCTTTGACTGAGAATAATCCAACTGAAGCACCAAAAAAGAAAATCAGTTTGCAAGAGGCAATGAGACAGCAGCTTGAAAACAAAAAGAACCAGGCTTCCGCAGGTAAAAGAAATGTGAATGCCGACCATTCAACAAAAAAAATGAAAAGCCAGCAAACGAAAAAACCAAGCAATACGCGCAGAAAAATGGGTGTCTAATGAACGGACAATATCGGGAAGACGTATTTCCAGGCTTGGAAGTTAATATTGTTTTTACAACCGATCAAAAAAAGTTCACCAATGGCATCGTGTAAGATATCTTCACTAAATCGGGTGTGTTCAGGAAATTCACTCTTAAATAAAGGAATTAAAAAAACATTTAAGGAATAGTTCCCTAAATGTTTTTTTATTCTTTTTATTTACAGAGGAGCCTTATTACGCCATTCTATTCTCAAATATTCTGCTTAGTCTTAATAGGCATTGTTATAACAATTCTAGCTGTTCGGCTAAAGTAACTTTTACTTTAATATTTTCATTAAAATTATTTTATATCTCAAGATGTTTACTTCTTTGTTGATTAATCATTGCAGGAATAAATAAATATAACGCATAAGCAAAAGTCATCCATGCTGTAAATGCAATAACCTGTGAATCATCTAATTTTGGAAAAATCGTATGGTGGATCGATATAGAAAATGTGTCTAATGATAAACCAATAATTGTCCCAATTATTCCAAACTTTAATGGTGCATTCTTTGATTTGTCAAATAACAAATAAATATAAGTAACTCCCCACAATATAAGTCCTGTTACAGTTTCTAATAAAATAATGCTTGTTGCAAAGTTTTCTGTTCCAGGACTAAAGAGTACACTTTCTCCAAAAAAAACAAAAAACATTGTAGCAAAGACCCAAACCAACACACCCCATATAACAGTGATTAAATTTCCTTTCATTACTTATCCCCTTCATCAAGTAATTGAGTAAGACTTTTAAATAGGTGTTCAAGCTCATCATATGTTTTTTCTACCGGAAAATCTTTTTGTATCAACGCGTGCAATGCTAATCCATCAACAATTGCATTTATGAGAATTCCCCACGTTTCCATAGAGACACCCTCAATCGGTGTTTTTGACCATACATTTAATAAATTTTTAGTCAATGCATTGTTTTCAGATAGCGTTATCTCTCCTAATTGACCTCTTATTATTTCATTGTTAAAACTCGAGACAACCAATGTGAAAAATAATTTATGAAAGAAAGAGTCATAAGAACACCGACTTTTAGCTGATTCTATTGCCTGACTGACAATATATTGATTACTTTGTTGAGAAATCGCTGACCACGAACTTTCACAAATATCTTGAACGATGTCTAATAACAACTGCTCCTTAGTTTTAAAATGATAATAGACAGTTCCCTGTGTAACTCCCGCCAGTTCTGCAACTGACCTTAATGTAAACTTCTCTATCCCGTTATTAACTAAACACTCCTTTGCACTTTTAATTAAATCTCCTTTACTAATAACATTTGGTTTTGCCAATACATCACCGCCTAATTTAGTTATTCAACTAACTAACTCAATTTACATAAATTTTACCATCTATTTTTTTTAAATACAAGATTTTCTTTTTAACCTATATTTAAGGCATCTGTATCAATGTCCTAAAAGTCATTGAAAATGTGTCTCTCCAAATTCAGATTCATCAATTCTTGCCATAATGACCTCCTTGCAGTATTAACTTTACCGTACATTTAAAAATAATCACATTAAATTTTATATTCATTTTACATATATTCCTTGAAAACTAACGAAAAATGGAGCATTTCGTTAAAGCAAATTTTATACTATTGGAAAATTTATGAGACACCGCTCCGGTATCCACCGGAGCGGTGCTAATGTGAGATATTCAGCAATTACAATATTTCCAGATACCCTTCAGTTCCATGCACGCGAATTCGTTGCCCATCTTTTATCAATTTGGTTGCATTTTCTACTCCGACGACTGCTGGTAAGCCATATTCACGTGCGATAACGGCTCCATGGGTCATCAGTCCACCCACTTCGGTGACTAGACCTTTTATGGATACAAACAATGGTGTCCAGCTAGGGTCAGTAAAGGAAGTAACTAATATATCTCCATCTTCTAGTTCAGCATCTTCCATGTTTAAAATAACACGTGCTCTTCCCTCTATAACTCCGGAAGAAACAGGTAGACCTACAATCGCATCAGCTGGGAGATTATCTCGTTTGTACTCGCCTGCAATGATTTCACCATCTGATGTGATAACACGTGGCGGAGTCAGTTTTTCATATAATTTGTACTCGTCTTTTCGTTTGCTGATAATCTGGTAATCCAGTTTATTTGTGCGTACTACTTCACCAAGTTCTTCAAAAGTAAGATAGTATATATCTTCTTTTTCATGAATTACGCCCGCTTGAACGAGTTTTTCCGCTTCTTTCAGTAAAGCTTGCTTATAAACAAAGTAGCGATTGATCATGCCGTATTTTGGATATTCACGATAACCAATGAAATTTCGGATGATGCTAATCATTCGTTTTGTCTCTTTGGCCTTTTGTTCACCATCCGGTAATTGCTTCAATCGATCTAATAACTCTTGTTCTTTTTGCAAAGCATCATGACGCCCTTGCTCAAATTTCCGATTGCTTTCATTCGGCTCAAAATTTTTGATGTTACCCAAAATCATAGGGACAAGTGTAGTTGGTTTTTCGCTCCAACGAGTTCTGGTAATATCGATTTCTCCGGTACATCTCATTCCGTATTTGTCGAGATAAGCTATTATAGCCTCTCTGGTTTTTTGTCCACCTTTAAACTTAACCAGTTCATCCAAAAAGTTATCATCTTTTACATGTTGTAAATAATCAATTACTTCCGGATAAGGACGAATTACATCTGCGACATCCAATAGTGCAAGACCCATTTCCGAAGTAATGTTGTTTGGTACAGATTGAGAAAGCGTGTCTGCTGTGTTTTTTTCACCTAACCACATGTTCATTTTTTCATTGATCCATGATGAAGCATCCATAGCAGCCATAAATACTGCTGAACTTTGTGGATCAAATAAAATCTTCTTTAATTCCTGAATATCTTCTAGAATAAAATCGATTAATTCTGATCCTGATTTCGTTTGGATGTTTTGCTTTAACTCTTCAATGGATGTTTGACTACGCTTAATCAATTCAGAAACGATTGATGGATTGTTTTCAATTTGTGCCAGTTTATCTGTATTGCCTCTAATGGGACTCGGTACTTTATTATCATTTGGCAAAGATTTTATAAAATTTCGCTCAATTATGTTCATAAGTGCGTCTTTCATGAGAGGATCATGTTGTCCCATGGCATTTAATAAATTATTTCTCATGACAGGTGAAGCCAGCTGTTGTGTAACATCAACAAACAACCTTCCACCAGCTTTGCGCATGGGGGCAGGGGTCGTTAACAGCCAAAAAGATAATCCCAAAGGTTTCATGGGATCGGTCATCATTTGTTGATGACCAACTGATATGTAAACATGATTTTCTTGATCATTCGCTTCGGGGATTGGGAAAAGGACAGTGATTGGCCGGCTCTGGACAATATAAAATGTATCATCAACCAAGCACCATTCGATATCCTGAGGACTACCAAAATAAGCTTCGATTTGTCTTCCGATACGTGCCAGTTGTAAAATTTGTTGTTCAGTCAGTGTTTGAGTCTTTTGCTGATCCGGATCGATCTGCTGTGTCTCTGTTCCGCCTTCTTTTCGTCCATAGATAGCCAATTTTTTGGTTGCAATCCTCTTTTCGATGATTTCCTCTTTTTGTACTTTATAACAATCGGCTGATACCAAGCCAGAGACCAGTGCTTCTCCAAGTCCAAAACTGGCATCGATGGATAGCAGCTTTCGGTTGGAAGTAATCGGATCAGCGGTAAATAAAATCCCTGAAGCCTGTGGGAAAACCATCTTTTGAACGATAACAGATAAATACACTTGATTATGGTCAAATCCATTTTGCATACGGTATATTACCGCGCGATCCGTAAATAGAGAAGCCCAACATTTGCTGATGTGCCGCAAGATTGCTTCTTTTCCGATGATATTTAAATAGGTGTCTTGTTGACCAGCAAAAGAGGCATAAGGTAAATCTTCAGCAGTTGCACTAGAACGCACTGCATAAGCATGTTCTTCACCAAACTGGGAGAGATATTGAGTAATTGCGCACGTAACATCGGAAGGAATTTCTACTTCCATAATGATTTGTCGAATCTTCCTGCTGATTTCACCAATCTGATCTCGGTCTTCTACTTTTAGCATAGTTAGTCGATCCAACAAAGCATGGTAAGTTTCATTCTGTTCGATGGCTTTTCGAAATCCCAATGTTGTAACACAAAATCCTTCTGGTACTTGTATTCCTTGAATTTTTGATAATTCACCTAAATTCAAGCCTTTCCCGCCAACGAGCAAAAGCTGTGTTTTATCAATTTCCTGAAAACCGAGGGCAAAAGAACTCATTCTACATCTCTCCTAACCTTTAATGTTCTTTTGATTTTACCAGCAGTAAATAGGAATAAACAGTCTATATTGACCATTTTTTATATGCTATAATTAAAGTAGGGAGAGTACAAAAATTATCGTACAGTAAAGCTGATGCCCCTGTTATCCCCTCGAAAACAGCTCATATACTTATTAACCCACATTATGATTAAAACATGTGATTTCATGTTCTCAAAAACTATTCAGCTCCGTTAGAAGATGAAGAAAAAGCCACCATATTGGCAGCTGAATCTTTTTCTCTTGCATCCTATAGTTTAATTAGTTTAATAGGTCTGGTTCACTTGATAGGCTTTTTTTACCCGTTTAATTTGATCAATGTGGTCGCGGACATGTTGCACTCGATATTCAAGCAATTGCTTAAATGTGAACCGCCCCTGATCTTCATATACCCCCACTCGCTTGCTTTGTTCGCTAGTTAGATGCTCCAGAATTGGCTGCATACTGCAACGCAGCAATTTGAAAAGAAGCATATACTGCTCACGGTCCAACAGATCATATCCCAAGTTATTAGCCCACGCGTCTTGGTCAAATGAATTCAGAATCGGCTCATGCTCCGCCAAGACTTTTTTTAACCGAGATGTAGACGAGATCTCGGAATCCGTAACATGTATGATGATTTGATGAATACTCCATTTGTCCGGTCCGGGTTTGTAACGCATCTCCTCGTCGGTTAATCCTTCGATAGCTTCGCGAAGCATTGTGAATCCTAAGGAGTACTCCTTTATTAACTCCTCCATTTCATACCTCCTATTTTCAAGTGGCGCAGATCAAATACCAATAAATATATATTCTTGTTTTTGGGTAAAAATCCTCTTATCCAACCCTACTAATTAGTTTAGTAATTGAAACAAAAAAAGCGTTAATCCTTTTTGTTGTGACCCAAAAAGTTGGAATTTAATCGGGGTAGGGTTTCCACCAAAATTTCGGAAATGTTGACGCATAGTGAATTTCAACTATAGCTCCCACCAACGAAAATATAGAGAACAGTTTGTCTTTGAATAAAAACTTATATTAGTGGATTTTTTACTTTCCCTTTTGATGCACATTTTGAGTCAAAAATTAATTTAATTAGATAAATTCAACTATGATTACAATATTTGTTTCATTACTATTAAATAAGTCTCCCTACAAATCTCTTATCACTTACCATGCATCACCAATTATTTAAGAACATTAACCGATTCACTATATTAAAATAATTAGTTATACTAAACACACGATTAGATTTTGGTTGACAAGCCACTCCCTGGCTTGAAATCTAGTTCCATGCCGAGTCATTGACTCGGCATTTTTTTGAATTTGTATTATTTAAATATAATAAACACATCAAAACAATGTCCCTGAAAAAATTAGTTAGTTCGACCGCGTCATTCTTTCTTAATTCGCTACCATAATAGGTCAACAACAATTAAAAATCTTCACTCACCTATATTCAACAAAACAACACTTAACTTTCATAAGAAACATTCACACCCCGGGATTTTTCAACTTCATTGTTCCGTTTACTAATAATTTATGTTTTTTAGATTTAGAAAAATGGGTCTAAGTATCATATAATCTTGGTATTTCAGGAAAAACTTCTTGCTAATAGAAATGCTGCTAATGCTGCTAAACCACCTACAATCATAGTCTCAAATCCACTTTTAACGATCGTTGTTCCTGTAAACTTTCCTTTTACTCCTCCAAAAATAAAGAGTATGATTAAAGTAAGGAAAACAGAAGCCAAAAGTCCCTCTTTTGGATCATTGACAAAAAAATAAGGTAGTAGGGTATGATTCCTCCTACGATATAAGACAGGGCAATAGTAAAAGCACTGACCCACGCTCTAGATTGATTTGGTTTTTCCAATCCCAATTCAAAACGCATCATAAAATCTACCCATTTATCTGGAGACTGTTTCAGCTTTTGAACGATAGGTTCAATATGATCTTCTTCTAAATCGTATTCTCTAAACACAGTCCGGATCTCTTCTTCTTCTTTTTCCGGAAAACGCTCCACTTCATCATATTCTCGCTTTAACTCTGCACGATAGTGATCTGCATCAGATTTTGCAGCAAGATACCCCCCAAGTCCCATAGCAATCGATCCAGCTGCGATTTCCGCTCCTCCAGCTGTTAAAATCAGGCTAGTTGAATGTACCGCTCCCGAAAGTCCAGCTGCCAAAGCAAAAGGAACCGTTAAACCATCAGACATGCCAATGACAATATCCCTTATTGTTTCATTAGCATGGAAATGACGTTCACTATGTTGTGTCTCTGCCATTCATTTGTCCTCCTTACAATTTAAGTATTTTATGTTTCCACCAATTAAATAATTGTAACCACACGGAAATCATAAAAACCTTTAAATAAAGGAGCATAAGAAAATATTAAAACCTGAGTGTAACCCTAGGCTGTTTCTTTGAGATGTAAAATTTAATCAGTAACGTCCTTGTTGCTATCAGAACTTTTTTTTGCGACTGCGTTCATTTGTGCATCATTTGCTTTTTCTTTAGCCCTATCAGTTCTTTTTTCAGTAGATAAACATTCAATTGTTGAATTGTTTGGCCTATAATGGCACATAGCTTTTAACCATTTTCTTTTTGGTATTCTTCTAAGAAAACAGCACTGACTTCCATTACCTCTGAACTAAAGTACTTGTACCAGTAATATTTTCAATTTTGCTACACTATTGTAGTAAATTGACTTAGTAGCCTTCGCAAGCCGCAAGATTAATGTTCATTAGCCTTATTTTCTTTTACTGATTGAATCAGATTAGCCAATCCTTTGTAAATATCGATTATTTCATTTAGACGCATTCGAACCAGCCCGCTAGAGGATGGGGCAACATAATCAATCGTTCCCGGCACAACAGATGATTCTTGAGTTCCCCAAGGAATATTACGCTTTCCACTATATTCTTGATAGACTCCTTTACCTACGAAGCAGACGATTAACGGTTTTAATTTCAGGATTTTTTGCTGCAGTAATTCTTTTCCTTGTTTGTATTCTTCCTTCGTAATTTCATCTGCACTTTTCGTTGGTCTTGCAACAATATTAGTTAATCCATAACCTAATTCCAACAATGCAGAATCTTCCTCAGGCAGATACTTCCTTGGAGTTATTCCTGCTTCAAATAAAATCTTCCAAAAGCGATTGTTCGGATTAGCAAAATGATGTCCGGTTTCACTTGATCTAATACTTGGATTAAATCCAACGAATACAACATCTAAATGATCCTTTAGATGATCTTGAATCGGCTCCACAAATTCCCCTTCTTCCTTTATGTTGTTCAAGAGTTATTTTTAATAACAATAGATCTAGACCACCATCGCATTCAGATTAAGAAAAAGGACATCCCTCCTTAGAAAAGATGTCCTGTAACGCAAACAAGCAAATTATTCGATACTTCTTTTCCATTCTTCCAGATTCCAAATATCAGTTACCCATTCCTGATAAAATTCCGGTTCATGGGACACTAAAAGAACTGTCCCTTCATACTGAGAAAGAGCAGAAGCTAGTACTTTCTTGGCAGCAACATCCAAATGATTAGTAGGTTCGTCTAAAACGAGCCAATTACTGTCCTCAAGCATCAATTGACATAACCTGACTCGTGTTTGTTCCCCGCCGCTAAGAGACTTTAACGGTTGAAAAATATGTTCCTTTTTCAAGCCTGCACGAGCTAAAGCCTGACGTATTTCTTTCTGTGTCATTTTTTCATGCATGGACCAAATATATTCCAAAGGAGTAAGTTCAGACCCGATATTTTCCTCTTGGGCAAAATAGGAGGGCTTTACATGCTGGCCAAATAAAACAGAACCATTATACGGGTCTAATTCACCCATGATAGTCTTTAACATTGTTGACTTCCCTATTCCATTATGCCCAATCACCGCAACCTTGTCTCCCCTTTTCAGCGTTACACTTATAGGAGGAAGGAGAGGTGTGCCATAGCCTACTTCCAATTGCTTCGTTTCAATAATTTTACTTGTTGGACGAACACTTACTTTAAAATGAAATCTTGGTTTAGGCGTGATATCAGGTTTTTCTATACGCTCCAGTTTCATTAGCCTTTTCTCACGTGATTTTGCTTGTTTTGTCGTGGATGCACGTGCTTTATTTTTTTGAATATACGTTTCCAGCTTTAGAATTTCTTCCTGCTGTCTGTCATAAGCATATAACTGTTGTTGTTTTCGTAGTTCATATGTCTCTAGAAATTTTTTATAATTACCCAGGTATCTTGTTAATTGGAAATTTTCTAAATGATAGATGACCGTTACTACCTCATTCATGAAATCAACATCATGCGAAATAAGGATGAAACTATTCGGATAATTTTTCAGATATTCTTTTAACCACTCTATATGAGCAAAATCGAGATAATTAGTTGGCTCATCCAGCAATAAAATATCAGGTTGCTTAAGAAGCAAATTAGCCAATAAAAGCTTCGTTCTTTGGCCTCCGCTTAAGGTAGAAACATCCGTATCCATACCAAGTGCTTGGATTCCAAGTCCATATGCAATATCATCGATTTTTGCATCAAGAAAATAGAATTCATGATGATCCAATAGCTCCTGAATTTGTGCAAATCGATTTAAAAGCTTCGTTAATTCCTCTTCGCTGCAAGTTTCCATTTTTCTTGAAACATCAAGCATCTCCGCTTCAAGCAAATATAAATGCTTAAACGCATTTCGCAAATAATCCCGAATACTTATACCTTCCGTTAAATCCGAATGTTGTTCTAAAAACCCTACACTAATATTAGGAAGCCATTCAATCATCCCGTGATCCGGAAGAATCGCACCTGTTAAAATGTTCAAAAGAGTTGATTTTCCCGCTCCATTTGGACCTACTAAACCAACTCGTTCCGATTTTAACAGACGGAAATCGATATCTTTAAAAACCAATTTATCACCATAATAATGAGTTAATTTTTCAACTGTTACAATACTCATATCAAAATACCTCCAAAAAAGTTCAAATTGAACCAATCGCAAAACATGGAGGACATGTTTAGGCTATACCTCATGCGTACATATAAAAATACAAAAAAGGCAGGGAAAACAAACCCCGCCTTTTTGAGTGCATGTAGAATTAAATTCTAAATACACGAATATTTAAAGAGGAACAGGTCTGAATATCCGTTGTTTCACGATTGGTTTTGCTAAAAATGGGCATACTTATCCCGCATCAAGCTAAAACCATTTGAAAAACAACGGACATACTCATATCGACCCTATTCCTCCTTTGATGTTAAAAATTAGTATTCCACTTCATTTTATAAAAAATAAAGTACATTGTAAAGGGATACTTCACAAAACATTCATAACATTACACTTTTTCCTTCTTCAATAATAGGAACCCGCTTATAAAATAGATAAGAGAAGCTAAATAGAAAATGCTGCCTATGGTAATAAAATCTACGATATACCCTGTAAGAATAATCGCAATAGCAGCTCCTACAGAGGTCCAAACATGATATTTTCCGATTTCTTTGCCAGCTGTTTCTTTCTCCACATTTTTTGCGAGTGCTGTTTTTTCTGAATTTTTTTGTACTGCACCTAAAATACCCATGATAATTTGCAGAATATACACTTGCCAAACTTCTGTAACAAGGGGAAAAAATAACAGAAGAACTGCCATCCCCCATGAGTAGATGATAAATAAAACCTTTTCTCCTAATCGATCCGAAATCTTTCCTATTGTCGGATAGGCAAGCGCAGAGGTTAATGCAAATAGTCCATACGCCCAACCAAACTGTGCGTAGCTGTTACCAACATTTTTTAATAATAGGACATAAAACGGAAAAATCATGCTGCTTGCCATGACAATGATACTTTGATAATAAATGAATCTCTTGTAGGTCATTTTCCATACTCCTCGTAGAATAAGTTCACGAACCGTTCTTTAGGATCGTACTTCCGTTTCATGGTAAAAAATTCATCCGTTCGTGGATACGCTTCATGTAATTGTTTTTTACTAGGGTAAGAGTAGTAAGGTAAATAGTAGCTGCCATGATGATCTAATGTAATATTTATCATCTTCCTAACAACTCTTTCAGTTTGCTTGATATCCTTTTTTGATTGGCCTTGGTTTATTAATAGTACTAGTGCAAACATGTCATCTTTTGCATAAGACATAACGGCCTCTTGATTTTTATCTACAAATCGAATAGTAATATTTAAGAGGTTAAAGTTCTTCTCTTTTTTCAATGTCTCTCTCAAGCTATCTATATAACTTGTAAACTGATTTATGGGAACAAAGTATTCCTGTAACACTTCTGTTCGAGAAGGGCTATCGTATTCCATAAAGTTCGAATCCGATCTCATTACATTGTTTCTTGTTACTAGCTTGCCATCCGTCATCTTCATATATTTCTTTTGAACATCCCAAAACAAATCCTTCCCCCAATTACTATATCTTGAAATTCCTAGAAAAAATTTAGGGATGGCGATGGTTTCTCCTTTTAAATGATTGTAATGGGACAAATCCTGTTGGTTTGCTACTACATAATCTGTTACATACATTTCTTTTAAAAATGTTTTAGGTGCCACGGAGATACGTGATAAATGCATTTTTACAGAGGGTTTATTTAATACATTTTTTTGAAAATATGTTTCATAGTCCTTATAGTCCATAGTTCTTGTTCGCGTTTTATAAAGTTCATCATCTGTTAATTTTAAGGTTACGTCTAAAATAATCCCGAATAATCCATAGCCTCCGATAACCGATTGAAACAAATTTGTATTTTCTTTTCTGCTAACATTTATAATGTTTCCGTTAGGATTAATTAGTCGAAAAGATTCAACTGTGTCAATTAGCGCATCATTTCGAATATCTCTTCCGTGAACATTTACACTAAGTGATCCTCCAATTGTAAAAATATTTTGGGATTGCATAACTTTAATGGAAAGCCCAAATGGATTGATATATTTTTGAATATCATTCCAAGTAGCGCCGCTTTGAACCGTAATCGTTTTTCTTTTTCGATCAAATGCAATGATTTTATTATAAGATTTCATATCTACTAAAATAGCGTTAGGATATAAAGTTTGTCCTCCTTGGCTATGCTGCATACCTGCAATCGTAATTTTGTGATTTGTTTTATTGGCATTTCGGACAAGTTGTTGCAGCTGCTTCTCACCAGTAGCAGATTGAATACTTTTAACAGTAATTGGCAGCAACCGTCCTTTATCTTTTACGACTGGATGAGAAATTTTCTTCTGATAGATGAAAATAGAACTGCCTAAAGCAACCAAGTAAACTAACAACAGGAGGAGCACATAGCTTCTCTTCAATATACTTTCAACCCCTGATATTCATATTATTATTTCATTATAGATATAATTTACAAATTGTTCTATACAAAATCCGTTAAAAAAAGGAAATCAAACCATTTTAAAGGGATGATTTCCTTTTCTCTAATGATAAGAAAGTACAAGTTTTTTAGCATTTAATTATGCCAATAGATTAGACTATCTAGCGTAAGCAGTCATCTGCTAGCGGATATCTCATCCCCTCCCTACGAAAAGCGACATCAGGTGAAGTTTGAAATGCTAATTTTGCTCATCAGAACGTCAGAGCTGCGGCGCTTGTGCTTTTTTTACTTACCTGTTACTCTCCATTTTAAAATTGCTAGATATTCTCTAGCATATAATTTTGCTTTCACTACTTTTGGTGTTTTAGCCGCTAAGGGATAAGCTTTTATCCCTTGATCTTCTGATAGTTTGATAGATCGGAATAAATGAAAATCATTGCTGACAATGACTGCTTCTTTGATACCATATAATTTTTTAGCAAATTTTATGTTTTCATATGTCGTAACAGAACGATCTTCGATTAAAATTCGTTTTGCATCAATGCCATGATCTACGAAAAAACGGCGAACAGCTTCCGCTTCTGATATTTTCTCATCTGGTCCCTGTCCACCGGTTACAATAGCTTTGGTATTAGGATTTTGTTGCAGGTAAACTAACCCCGCTTTTGCTCGTTCATATAATGCCTTTGACATCTGGTCCCCTTTTACTTTTGCACCTAAGATGATTAAATACGGTACGTTCTTAGGTGGCTTCTCATTTGCCACTTGTTTTATTTGGAAATAGGTGAATCCGATATAACCGATAATTAGTAAACAAACTATAATTGCAATAACCTTCCATTTATTCATGCCAAAACCCCCGCCAAAATAATGCTTTCTTTATTTAGACGAAGTCACATCCAGAACGTTTCACGAAAAAAGGAAATCAATTGAATGACTTCCTTTTGAAAAATTACAATATTTTTGTTTTATCCTCTGTTTCAATCTGCATTTTTTCGAGTTCTAGCTTTAGCTTTTGTGTTTCCAATAAATAGTTTTCATGTTTAAGCTTTTCTAATTCTAATTGATCTTTTATATAGCCGGCTTTTATTCTTGCAGTTTTCTGAAAATGACTTGTAATAATCGCAACAATCGGAACAGCAAAAATTATAGCCATAATAATGATATCTTCCAAAGAATCACCTCATCTACATCATCTATTCATTAATATACAATATATTCCGAAAATAATGAAGGGTCTTTAGGGGGACAAATAGGAAAAAAGGCACTTAATTGCTCTTTTAACAATAAAGTGCCATAAGGATTACAATTCAATATCCAGGAATACAGGGCAGTGATCACTTCCCATAATGTCAGGGTGAATACCAGCATCGATTATTTCCTTCCCGAGTCTTTCGGAAGCTATAAAATAATCAATCCGCCATCCAATATTCCGCTCCCTCACCTTATTCATATAAGACCACCAAGTATAAGCGCCTTCTTTTTCCGGGTAAAGGTATCGAAATGTATCAATGAAACCAGATTGGAGAAATTCGGTCATTTTGCCACGTTCTTCATCTGTAAAACCAGAATTACCTCTGTTAGATTTCGCATTTTTCAAATCGATTTCCATATGAGCAACGTTTAAATCTCCGCAGAGAATAATAGGTTTCATCGCATCTAATTCTATTAAATATTCCCGGATTGTATCCTCCCAAGCCAACCGTTTATCTAGCCTTGCCAAATCACGTTGGGAATTAGGAGTGTACACATTCACCATATAAAATTCTTCAAACTCTAAGGTAATGATTCTTCCTTCAGGCTCATATTCTTCCTTTTCAAATCCATATTGGACTGATAGTGGTTTCCGTTTTGTAAAAATTGCTGTTCCGGAATAGCCTTTTTTCAATGCATAGTTCCAATACTGATAATAGCCATCTAAATCCAATTCAATTTGGCCATCCTGTAATTTTGTTTCTTGAATACAAAAAATATCTGCATCTATTTCTTTAAAATAGTCTAGAAACCCCTTTTTAACACAGGCTCTAAGACCATTCACATTCCACGATACCAGCTTCATCCAAATCTTCTCCTTTTTCTAACTATCTCTACTATACTATGAAAAAGGAGTGTATTTCATCTAATTCCACCTATTATCCGTTGTTTAATGAAAAAATCACGAACCCAAAGCAGGCAGAAACTAGTAAGAGGATAATTCCAGCTAATATAAGCAAGCCAATTCCTGTGAACCTTTTACCAATAGCAAGGAAGACAATCATTGTAATAAGATGGACAATCGGCCCAACGAAAAAAAGTAATGTTTCTAGCTGAATTATCGAAGCAATGAGGTATATGACCAGATAAATCCCCATCCCGATGCCAATACCAGCCCAAATACTGCCTTCGCCATTTTTGCCCCCAGATTCCTTACTTGTTTTATCTTGATCTGTCATTCGTTCACCCCATTTTAATAAATTTATCTTCCTGCCAAGACCTCTTCTTGAATTTTCTTTAATTCTAGTTCTTTTTCATCACGATAAAATAAATTATACGTATCAAATGGGATAATTCTTCCATCTGGATGGGCAATATGAACACACGATTTTTTCACAGATCGCACATCAAAATTATGAGCATCCTGAAATTGCATAATAATGACGCGGAAAACATTATCATAGCCGATATCCCCCGGCAAGTTCACTTTTGGCAAACAGCATAACAGATCCTTTAACGACATGGCTGATGAATCAGGTGAATGGTTTAAAGAAAATACTTTGAAGATCATATTGCGGATATTTTCATCTTGTTCGAATACGATCGTATTGCGTTCTCCTTCCAGCAAGATTCGGTGATCAATCATACCAGTTAGAGGTGTTACATTTCCATTCATTTTAAAAGCATAGCCCATCGCCAATGAATCCGGGTGACACGGAACGGGCACCATATCTTTTTCAGCAAATACACCAGATTGATCGATAATCATTTGTCTGACTTCACTTAAAGTGAGTCGATCCGTTTTTGGATCAAAATCTTCCAATCTCCCGGCACTTTGAATCGGCTGGAAGGTGACACCGCGGACACATTTTTGTTCTAATCCGTATTGAATGATTTTCCCAACTTCATGATCATTTAAACCTTTTTTCAATGTGACGACTAATGTCGTAGAAATATTATGTTCATTTAGATTATCTATTGCTTTTTGCCTTACCTTCGTTAAATCTACTCCACGTAATTCCTTTAAGGCGTCTGCTTCAAAACTATCAAACTGCAAATAAATTTCAAAGCCAGGTTTATAGGCAGCGAGTTTTTTTACAAATTCTTTGTCTCCGGCAATTTTCAACCCATTCGTATTTACCATGATATGTTTGACAGGTTTTGACTTTACCATGTCTAATATCTCGTAGAACTGCGGATGGATGGTTGGCTCTCCGCCGCTAATTTGAATAATATCTGGTTCTTTTTCATTTTCGACGATAGCGTTAAGCATGAATTCGATTTGTTCTAACGAGCGGAATGTACCTGTATGCGGGGAAGATTCGGCATAGCAAATTGGGCATTTTAAATTGCACCTTTCCGTAATTTCTAATAGTGTTAGGCAGCTATGCTGTTCATGATCAGGGCATAAACCGCAATCATATGGACAACCATATTTGATCGGTGTATTCCACCTATGAGGCATTTCTGATGGCTTAATGAAATCTCTGCACCATTTGTAATACTCAATATCTGTTGAAATTAACACCTTTTCTTTCCCATGCTTCATACAGGTTTTTACCATGTATACTTTGTCATTTTCAAAAATAATCTTCGCTTCAACCTTTCTTAAACATTTGGAACAAATACTGATCGTTAAGTCATAATAAGTATATGGTCTATTTGGCATGCTGATTCTCCATTCCTTTATTGATGATAGTCGATTTCTTTACTAAAAGTTGAATATAATAAATGATTCCGATAATGCAGGCAAGCTGAATATTATTTAAATGAAAATAAGGATGCGGTGTGGGTTTAATAAAATCAATCATTAATCGAAATGCTAAGTAACTTAGCATAAAAAGCTGAAACAAATATCCTTCCCACAAGACTAACTGTTTTTTCTTAATGGTTATCAAAATAATGATGAGTAATAACAGAAAAACAATTTCATAGATTTGTGTTGGATGCCTCCTTACTCCATCCCCAAAATCAATTCCAGTGAACCAATTTGTGGCAATTCCATATGTATGATCATCTAAGCCAGTTAAAAAACAGCCAATTCTGCCGATCATCATTCCAACTGCTAATGGCAAGACAAAATCATCACCAGTGGAATTTTTCCAGCCAATGATTTTCTTTGCTGTCTCAACTCCAATCAGCCCGCCTAATAACCCGCCTACAATGGTTTTCCCCTCCATCATGTAAGTTAAGTTATTCCAAAGGTGCATCGTTTTGACTGGATCCTCAAACCAATATACAAGCTTGGAGCCAAGCACTGCCCCAAAAATTGCTCCAACAATGACCCACATTGCTTTATCCATCGGTATCCGATTTTTATTTCTTGTATATAAATAAACTCGAAAACCAATAAAATAGGATAAAGATTCAAATAATAGATGGGGGTGAATTCCAAAAATATAAACAGGAAAATGCATAGGACGCTCCTCTTATTAATTTTTTCTTTAACTATCGCTCTTTTCTAAACTTAAATTGCTAATTAGAATCTTATAATCATCCTTATTTGACTAAGAATGAATCACCTTTTAAGCGCACCAATTTATGACCTTTTATGAATTGCAACAATCTAAATGAAAACCGTCTTTACTATTTAAATATTATTCGAGTATATTCGCTTTAATCCTTCTTTTTTCTGCCATTATGCTAAACTTTTCCATAAAGTATTAGGAAAATGATGCACGTTCAGCAGAGTGCACCAATGAAATTTTGTCCTTCGTCCCCCTAATGATAAAATTCATTTTTCCCATTAACTTCATAAACTTTTTCCTTCATCTAATTAAAAAAACAAAATAAAAAGCACAAGAAATCCATAAACTTTCTTGTGCTGGCACTTTATTTCTGGAGCAGTTAATTTTCTTTATACAATCTTCCTTTCCTGCTCAGTACCATATGCTTTTTGGTTCACATCCTCTGCTTCCTTTAGATACTGATTTTCCCAAGCACTTTTCACGCCCCAGTAATAAAAGATAATCGAAAGAACAACCAGAAACACGAAATCCCAACCGTACTTAATTACATTTATTCCGCCAAACTTCTCGCTGCCTATATAAGAAAACAGCGCCATGACGATTAGATACACAATCAGCCATCCGCTTGCTTTCAAATCTTTTCTAAAGCCGGCCCATTTATTTTTTACTTGATAATAGAAATAAAGCGGCAAACCGATAATCATAATAAACATTACTTCACCAGTTAGCGGCCATCTTGCCCAATATAAGATGAACGTTGCAAAGATGAAACCTAATGGTGCAATTATGGAAATTCCCTTTATTCTTAAGGGTCTTCGTAAATGAACACCAATTCTCCTCAAGGCCATCACGGATATAGGTCCGCAAATATAAGAGATGATAGTTGCTACAGAAATGATTTCCGCTAAGGCTCCCCAACCTCTAAACAAAAAGAGAAAGATTAAACTGACAACAAGATTAAAAAACATTGCAGGTCTCGGTACCCCATAAAACGGATGAATTTTTCCAAATATCTTTGGAAAATATCCATTTTCCTCCATACCGTAAATCATCCTTGCTGTTGTGGCAGTGTAAGTGGTCCCGGTACCTGATGGGGAAACAAATGCATCTAAATATAGGACAATTGCCAACCAATTAATCCCGAGTGCAATTGCGAGGTTTGCAAATGGAGAACTAAATTGAATAGTACCCCATCCTTTTGCAGCCAGTGACGGATTCACAGCCCCGATAAAGGTAATTTGCAATAATACATAAATAATAACGGCAATAAGCAGCGATCCAATGATTGCGATTGGAATCGATCGCTTTGGATTTCTCGCTTCGCCAGCCATATTAATAGGACTTTGAAATCCATTAAACGAAAAGACAATGCCTGATATTGCTACAGCCGTAAAGACACCTGACCACCCATTGGGGGTAAACCCTTGAGAAGGAAGATGGAAATTACCAGGATGAAAACCAGCTGTCATTATTCCTACAATCGTTAAGAGTGGTATGACAATTTTAAAAACAGTAATTATATTGTTTGCTCTCGAGAATAATTGCACTGTCCAATAATTTAAAAAGAAATAGATAAGTAAAAGCACAATGACGAGTACAATTCCAAAAAGAGTTAAATCATTACCGTTCATAAGGGACTTAGTCCAAGCAAACGGCCATGAATGCATGTATTGTATCGAGGCAATTGCTTCTGTTGGAATTACGGAAACGATTGCAATCCAGTTCGCCCATGCCGCAATAAAACCGACGAAGGATCCGTGTGTATATTGTGCATAACGAACCATTCCACCCGACTCTGGAAACATGGAACCGAGTTCAGCATAAGTTAGTGCAATGAAAAGGATGACAATCATCCCAATAATCCATGAAAATATTGCAGCAGGTCCAGCAATTCCAGCCGCCCTCCAAGCACCAAATAACCAGCCTGATCCTATGATGGATCCTAAACCAGTCATCATTAAACTGAATGTCCCCATACTTCTTTTAATAGAGCTCATGTAACATACCCCTTTCAAATGTTGTGAAAAATATTATTTTATAATAACTTCCAATTTATTTACCCATTTTTCAAAATAATAAAACTTCTACGCGATATTATATTGCTATAATTTACTCCGATAAGTAACTAAGCAAAAAGTCACTGGACTATTTACCACCCGCAAATTATTTCCCGAAATTTAAACAAATGACAGATAAGCTCATGAAAAAAAGCACATGGTTTATCCAAGTGCTTTGTAAATTATCTATATAATTAATTCCAGTCTTCTATCACCAATTGCTGATATTTATTAAATAAACTAGGGTAAATCAATAATCCCAAAATAATTCCGGTAAAAGCAGCGGCAGCCATAATCATAAAGACAATAAGCAGCTGGAGCCTCACAGCGTGAATTGGATCTGCCCCAGCAACAATTTGCCCCGTCATCATGCCAGGCAATTGAACCAAACCAATTGTTCTTTGGCTTTCTATCGTTGGGATTAGGCTAGATCGAATCGATTCTTTAATAATCGGAAAAATTGCTTGCTTTGGTGTACTGCCTAAAGACAACAGTAAAATGACCTCTTGTTTTCTTAAATTTAAATCTGCCTTTAAACGATTTAAATACAAGCTTGCAATGACCATCGAGTTTCCGATAACCATTCCGCTTATGGGGATAATATACTGCGGTGTAGCAGGGATTATATGAACACCGAGTAGAAATGCCATCGTTATCGATTCCACTGCTAAAATCGTAATAAAAATTTTCCACGTAATATGACGTAAACCTTTTGCACGTTTTACAGCATTTCTAGCAGCTACATAAATCATGGCTAGAAGCATGATGATAATAGCAATTGGATGATTTAATCCAAAAACTAATTTTAATACATACCCAATAATTAACAATTGAATGGTTGCACGGACAGATGTAATTAAAAGGTCTTTTCCCAGTCCTAATTTAAACGATTTTGATAGAATGAGAGCAGCAAATACAAAACCAAAGCTAAGAAAAAGCGCTAGTGTATTCATGGTAAATCCGTCATCCCCTTTGCCAGGAATTGCTTTGTTCTATCGTCTTTTGGGGAGGTGAAAAACGATTCAGTCGGGCTATGTTCGACCAGTTCCCCGTTCACAATCAACCAGCTGTGTGTTCCCACTCTTCTCGCTTGATCTAAATCATGAGTAACCCAAAGGATGGTTGTATTCTCTTCTTTATGTAAATTTAATATCAAATGCTCAATTTCCCTAACGGAACTAGGATCCAATGCGGAAGTAATCTCATCAAGTAATAAGATAGAAGGACGATTCACTAACGTTCTCGCCAATCCCAATCGTTGCCTTTGCCCGCCTGATAGATCTTGAACATTTTTATGTAACAAGGACTCTGGAAGACTGACTTTTTCAAGAAATTGTTCAGGATGGTCTATATTCATTTGATGAATACTTGCAGGAAGTAGCAAATTATCTAGAACTGTTCCGGGTATCATCGGTGCGGCTTGAAAAGCAATTCCTACCGTCTGTCTTAATTCCGGTATATTCCAATTTCTTACTTCCTTGCCGTAGATGAAAACGTCCCCTTCGTCTGGAGTTAATAATAAATTACACATGGATAAAATCGTACTTTTACCAGATCCAGATGGCCCAAGGATCGTAACAATTGAACCATTTTCAATAGTTCCATTGATATGGTTAAGCACTCGTTCAACCTTCCCATTTGTGGAAAAAGACTTAGAAACTCCCCTCAATTCCACAGTATTCGATTCCAACATGTTATCTACCTCTCAACTAAAATTAGATAACATAAGAGTACCATAATCTTTACGAAATCTAACGTTTACATTGTAAAAAAAATACACATCAAAAAATCATCTATGTATTTATTCTCCGTAAAGAAAAAAACACCTAATTTGATTAATAGGTGTTTTTTAATTCTTCCAGAATTTCCTAAATGGACAGGAAGGTAAGGAAGTATCATCATCTCGCAAATAATATTGCTTCCATTCAAAATTATCATTTTGACCGTACCATTTTAAATCAGGATGTGGCGGGGCATTATCATATTCCTCCAAACGAGCACGGATGATTTTTTTCATTTTATTCGCTTTAGCAATAGAAGAACTAAATTCATCAAGTACCCACCTAGGGGTAATTGCCAGCATAAAGTATGGAAAATGTCTGCTTTTCCTTTTTTCATGAGCAGGTGTTGCACAATAAATAAAATACCGTTCGTTATTATAGCAAAATTCCCAAGTAGGATCATTTGGATCAGGGGAAATCGTTTCAACCCATTCCTCTTCATCCAATGTGCTTACTCGGTTTAATAGCCCCCAAAAAAGCTGTTCAAAATCATTTACCGTGTAATTACTTTGCAGCTTCAGCGGCGTCTCAAAAAAGATAATAAGGGCTGTATATATTCCCATCTCTCTTGAAGCTTCACCGTAGGTTTTTAATAATTCGGCTAATTCAAACGAAGCCTTCTCTTTCCTCGGATCACTTGCAAAGCCAAATCTCATGTGGTTTAATTTATATCCTTGATAAGCTGGAATACATGGGAATTTTAATGTTTTATGTGTAATCTTCTCATCAAAAGCAAGAAAAGCATCTTGTTGCCATTTGTCCAATGAGGCTAATAATATATCTTGATCATATAAGATAACCATCGGCACATACCTCCCCCTTTACCTTATTAAAAGTTGAAGGAGTGGGTGACTGTCCTAGATTTTTAGATGAACTCATATAGGCAATTGCTTTCTTTTCGTAAACAGTTAGAAATTGGGACAAGTTTGGATAATTACTTGGTAGTGCATAAAGAACAAATGTTTGCTGATTTCCTTTTGACTAATTCTAAAGATCAAGTAGAAATTGCTTTCACAGTGAAATGTCCTTGACTAGCTCTAAAGGACAAGTTTGAGGTGATTTCCGGGTGAGATGTCCTTTTGACGGAGCTTAAGAACAATATTTGATTATTTTACACGTGTATTGTCCTTTATCTGGGATAACCAGGAAATTAACATGAACCATAAAAAAAAATGCACGAAAGCAGCTTCGCACATGTCCAACCGATCCAATATTATATTCGCACCAACTTATTCTGCAAAAGCCCTTCGTAAATAGCTTTATATTGCTCTGATGAAGCTTCCCAGCTAAAATCAAGGTGCATGACCCGACCAACTAATTCTCTCCACTTATTTGGCTGGAACCGAAATAACCAAACTGCCCTTTCTATCGTGTATAGCATATCATGGGCATTGTAGTGCTGGAAACTAAAGGCATAGCCCTCATTCGTAAACTCATTGAAAGGAATTACTGTATCAGATAGACCGCCGGTTTCCCTTACAATTGGCAAGGTGCCATATCTCATTGCTAATAGCTGCCCAATTCCGCATGGCTCAAACTGTGACGGCATTAAAAATAGATCAGAACCCGCATAAATTTTTCTGGCTAGGACTTCGTTAAAATAAGGATGATAGGATATTTTACCTTGATACTTTTCGGCAAGCTGCTTAAAGGCATTTTCATATCGTTCCTCACCAGTTCCCAGTATAATCAAGTGAACATTTAGACCCATGATTTCATGTATTACACGTAAAACTAAGTCAATTCCCTTTTGCTCTACTAGTCTTGTAACCATTGAGATGACAGGAATTTCCTGATTAACTGACAAAGATAATTCTTCCTGCAGCTTTGCCTTGTTCAGCATTTTTTCATCATAATCTGCAAACCTTGTAAAAATATGTTCATCCGTTTTAGGATTATATAATTCATAATCTAATCCATTAATGATCCCAATTAGATGATTACCTTGTTTTCGCAGGAAGCCATCTAATCCTTCACCGTAATATGGCATTTGAATTTCTTCTGCATATTTCGGACTTACCGTTGTCAAATAATCTGCATAAGCAAGGCCAGCTTTTAAATAACTGACATTCCCGTGATATTCCATTCCGTCCATATGAAAATACAATTCACTTAAATCTAACAAATCTGCCAACACTGTTTTTGGATAATTGCCTTGATAGCGTAAATTGTGGATGGTAAATACAGTCTTAATATTTTTATATAAAGGATGATTTTTATAGTGTGCTTTCAACAAAACACTGATTGGACCTGTTTGCCAATCATGGCAATGGATGATATCTGGCTTATCTTTTAAAAAGGGAATTGCTTCTAACACAGCTCTTGAAAAAAAGGCAAAGCGTTCACCATCATCAAAGAATCCATAGCTCCCATGTCTTTTAAAATAATACTCATTATCAAGAAAATAGTAGTGAATTCCATCATTTTCTATTAGCTCAATCCCACAAAACGCGCGTCTCCATCCAACTGGGACCTCGATGCTTTCCAATAGTACCATCTGTTCTTTAAAATGATTGGACAAATCACCGTATTTCGGCAAAATCACACTTACACCGATGCCTTGTTTTTTCAACGCTTTTGGCAGAGCCCCTATTACATCACCAAGACCGCCCGTTTTGATAAAAGGGACACATTCTGATGCAGCAAATAATATATTCATCTCCCGACCTCCATTAAATAATTTCTGCCTTTTTAATGACTCTTGGCCGGTGGTCGCCAGTTACGACTCGATCCTTAGTGATTTTTGCCTGTTTATCCGTAATCACATTATCTACAAATGCACCTTCTTCAATTTCACCCTTTTGCATAATGATGCTGTTTTTTACGACGGCACCCTTTTTCACTTTTACTCCGCGAAATATGATGCTGTTTTCGACTGTTCCTTCGATTTCACAACCATTTGCAATTAGTGAATTCGAAACACAGGAGGAGGCGGAATATTTAGCAGGTGCTTCGTGCTTAATCTTCGTATAAACTGACCAATTATCACGGAAAAAGGAACTTGCAATATCCCTATTAAGAAATGCCATATTACTATCGTGAAAGCTTTCAATAGAATGAATGAACGGCAAACTGCCCACGAATTCATAGCCGGTAATCATTAATTTATTCAAGTTTGCTTTCACAATATCTTTTAAAAAGTCATATTCATCATTTTCCGTACACTTTTTAATTAAATCTATTAAAATATATTTATTAATAATATAGGTTTCTAAACATATGTCTTGGCCATGGCGCGGAAATGTATATAAATCAATATCGCTAATAACGCCTGTTTTATCGATACTGCAGCGGTGATACATCGGTTTTTGTACAGGCGTTCCATCATATTTTTTGTACACTACCGTTATATCTGCTTTCTTATTGCGATGCTCACGAATAATCTCCGTAAAGTCCATTTTACAAACTTGGTGTCCAGGTGTAATGATTACTGTATCTGCTGCCGAACGCTGAAAAAATTCAATATGGTCTTGAAACTGCTGAAGATCCCCTTTTATTTCTTTTTCCGGGTGAATCGGAGGTAAAATAAATAATCCCCCTGTACGGCGGTCGAGATCCCATTCCTTACCGGATCCTAAATGATCCATTACAGACCGGTATTTTTCCTTAGTAAAAACAGCGACAGATTTTACCCTTGCATGGATAAAATTGGATAACGTAAAATCTATAAGACGGTAGCGTCCGGCAAAAGGGACGGAGGCTAAGCAACGATTGTATGTTAATTCCTTTAAAAAATTCTTTTCATTTATAAGATTTATAATTCCAACTACACTATCCAACATTCATCGTCCCTTCATAGGTTTCAAAGTACTTCTTTCAATTGGAAAGAAATTCTTTGATTATCGCCAATTAATGTAATTTCATCATGTTCGTTTGCAGAACCAATTACAGCACCATCTTCAATAACCGTATTGGATGCAATAATAGCTCGGTTAATAGTTACGTTATTACCAATTGTCACGTCTGGCATAATGACCGAATGATTAATAATAGATCCATATCCAACCTGGACATTATAAGATAAAATGGAATGCTCTACTTGCCCATAGATACTGCACCCTTCATTCACCAAAGATTGCTTTACAACTCCTTCTGCTGAAATAAATTGCGGTGGATGGTTCGCATTACCTGCATAAATATTCCACCGGGAATCGTTTAAGGAAAAGGCTGGTGTATCACCTAATAGATCCATATGTGCTTCCCATAAACTGCGAACAGTTCCGACATCCTTCCAATAACCGTTAAATTGATATGCGTACATATTAACCCTATCGGCCAACATTTTCGGAATAATATTTTTGCCAAAATCGTTGGATGACGTAGCATCTTCCTCATCCTGTATTAAATATTGCTTTAATAATTTCCAATTAAATAGGTATACCCCCATAGAGGCTAGGTTGTTCTTCGGAAATGGCGGTTTTTCTTCAAATTCCAGAATCTTTTTCGATTCACTTGTATTCATAATTCCGAAACGACTTGCCTCTTGCCAAGGAACTTGAATAACGGCAATCGTTGCCTGTGAGCCTTTCTCGATGTGATACTCCAGTAAGCGATTATAATCCATTTTGTAAATGTGATCTCCGGAAATAACAAGAACGTATTCAGGATTATATTGGTTAATATAATGAATATTTTGATACACGGCATTTGCTGTACCTTTATACCACTTTCCTCCATCTTTTCCCCAATAAGGCGGAAGGACTGTTACCCCTCCAAAATTGCGATCTAAATCCCATGCTCTTCCATTTCCTACATAATCATTTAATAAATGAGGTTCATACTGTGTTAAAACTCCTACTGTATCAATTCCGGAATGAGTGCAATTGCTTAATGTAAAATCGATAATTCGATATTTTCCACCAAATGGTACTGCAGGCTTTGCGAGTGTCTCCGTTAATTCTCCTAATCTAGTTCCCTGCCCTCCCGCTAATAACATGGCTATCCATTTTTTTGATCCCATTATCCATAACATCCTTCCGTCGCTTTTTTGTTTCCTTCATGAATATGGTCATTCCAAGTGAAGGGACAGTAATCTCCATACTATATGGTTGATGATGAAAAGGTGCTCTTTCTGCTTGTAACCGCTGCTCATTACATTGTCCAGACCCTCCAAATGAGCGATCATCACTGTTAAATACTTCTAGGTAGTTTCCATACGACGGAACCCCAATACGAAAGCCATTATATGGGGTATCTGAAAAATTACATACAACAATACAATAATCTCCTTTGCGTTTTCCTTTTCTAATAAAAACTATGATACTCTGCGTTTTATTATTCGGGTCCACCCATTCAAAACCGTCTGATTCATGATCCAGTCTCCACAAACACGACACATTTTTGTAAAAATAATTCAATTGAACAAGATAATGGTAAAATTTAGAATGAGATTCATAATCAAATAGATTCCAATCCAACTCAGTTAAATCCTTCCATTCGTCAAACTGAGCAAACTCTGAGCCCATAAATAAGAGCTTTTTCCCGGGATGGGTCATGTAATAACCATAAAGTAAGCGAAGATTGGCAAATTTCTGTTCATAATTACCTGGCATTTTGTTCAATAATGATCGCTTTCCATACACGACTTCATCATGAGAAAATGGAAGTACAAAGTTTTCAGAAAAGGTGTAAAAAAAGGAAAAGGTAAGTAAGTCATGATGAAATTGCCTTTCGTGCATGTCCAGCTGCATATAGCGCAAAATATCATTTGCCCATCCCATATTCCATTTATAATTAAAGCCGAGGCCACCGGAGTAAGTTGGTTTACTTACAAGCGGATAAGCAGTTGCTTCTTCTGCCATCATTAAAATCCCTGGATGCTTTTGAAAAACTGCTTCATTCAAGGATTTTATAAATTGAATGGCCGCCAGGTTCTCCTCTCCGCCATTTTTATTTTTTAATGTTACATTTACATGATTATCATGATTCAAATAAATCATGGATGAAACGGCATCTATTCGAAAACCGTCAACATGATAAACATCAAGCCAAAACATGGCATTGGATAGAAGGAAACTACGAACCTCGGGCTTTTCAAAATCAAAATTATAGGTACCCCAATTTGGCCTTTCCGCTTTTAAAGGATCAAAAGACTCATATAAAGGAGTACCGTCAAAGCGTCCTAAACCATGCGCATCTTTGCAAAAATGAACCGGAACCCAATCTAAAATTACTCCGATCCCCCTTTGATGACATTGGTCAATGAAATACATTAATTCTTCAGGTGTACCATAACGGCTCGTTGCAGAAAAATATCCGGTTATTTGATATCCCCATGAGCGATCAAATGGGTGTTCCATGATAGGCATGATTTCGATATGGGTAAAACCACTTTGAATGACATGATTTAGCAAGGAATCGACAAGTTCCATATAGCTGTAAAAATCCCCATTTGCCTTTTTTCTCCATGAGCCGAGATGTACTTCGTAAATGAGCATAGGTTTATGGTAGATGTCCTTCTTCTTTCTAGTTTCCATCCATTTTTGATCTTGCCATTCATATTTGTTTAGTGTGTAGATAATGGATGCAGTGTTTGGTCGTTTTTCAGAGTAAAAGGCAAACGGATCCGCTTTTAATATTTTTTCACCATGTGCAGTATGTATTTCATACTTATAAAAATCACCTTCTCTCAATTCAGGTATAAACAAAGCCCATGTTCCAGAATGCTGAATTCGTTCCATTTTATGCCTGGAACCATCCCAACCATTGAAATCTCCTACTACTGAGACACTTAGGGCATTTGGTGCCCAAACTAAAAAGCGAACTCCTTTTATTTCTTCTAGTTCGGTTAGATGTGCACCAAATATTTTATACCCTTCATAAAGAGTGCCTTCATGAAAAAGATGTAAATCAAACTCTGCTGGACACGGTATTGAACTTATTTTTATCGCCATTACGTCACCTCCGTATATTCTGTAATTTACCGATTGACATGATGTGTAATTTCCTACCTTTAAAAAGGCATATTACAAAGGAAAAAACATCTTCATCAATATCTTTTTCCTTTTCGAAAATTGCCACTTTAGCACGACAACGCGGGATAAACATACTTTCTAGGTATATATAAGTATATCCTTCCACGAAACATGTCTAGTTTTGTCAAGAACAGATTACAGGTCTAAAGTCATCCTACAAAAGAGAAAAAAAGCGCTCTTCCCCTAAATTGGAAGAGCGAGATCATCATTATTCTTCATTCGCTGCATAAGAAGATGTATTCTTAATTAAATCTTTATTTCTTATTTGTTTTAAAAACAAATAAGATAAAGAAACGGCCCAAGCAAGCGGAGTATTACCATTTGGTACATTGGTCCCTCCGATATATAATTCGGGAATCTCCCAATTTTCCGAAATGATTCTTTCTGTCTTCAGTCTATATTCTTGCACTTTATGAAACATTCCCAATTCCATAAAACATAAACCAAGCCAAGGAAATCCGAAACACCATTCCGCTTCACTGCCTTCATTATAGTACTGGTCATGTTGATAGCGAATACATCCATTAGATCGTTCAAGATCATTTACTACATTTTCAATAATCATAAGAGCTGTCGGCCGGTCGATTATTCTATAAGGGAATATTAAAGAAAGCAAGGCCAAATCTGTATCCTTCGTAACACTTTCTCTAGGTAATAATAACCTTAGAGTCTCCTCACCCTTTGAAATAAGCTTTGGATTTACTTCCACAAGCATTTTTACTGCGTTTAAACCGGCAACACAAGCTCCCACACTGGAGGCATGCACTTCCATATTTTCTTCCCACATACCATTATCCTCGGTCTGCCAATATTCCAGACACTCTAAATATTTGACAAGCTTCTGAATTATTCTAAGGTCATCTTTATCCCTGATTACCTTTTGACCATGCCTAACACCTTCACCAACTCCCCACAAAAATGCACCGATTGCATCATTTTGTGCGTGCCCCCATTCCACATTCAATTCCTCTAAATCCATGGAATAGCGTGAATGAATATATTCATATAGAAATTTTGGTTTATTTTTTGTGTGAATATCAATTTTCCATTCATACCGTTTAAAGAGATCGAATATTGCATGATAAGCTTTTTCAAAACGCTCTGATGGTGTATATAGAAACGGTAATGTCGAATAGAAAACATCGCGAATCCAAACATAACTGTAATCTTTAGAAGGGCTTGCAATATATGCTCCGTTCGGTAGACGCATTTGATCTAGGACTTCAATCGCCTTCTCTAAGTTCAAGTCAGATCCACCTCTCAAAAACCATATTTTATGCTGAAACGGTTATATTACTCCGTATTTATTATTTTTTACATTATAGGTAAGTACTAAACTAATGTACTACCAATATTTTATGTAAAAGCTTACATTTTTGATAATAAGAATAGCGGAAGTATCCTGCCCAAAGCGGGGCAGCCATTACGTTTTTTCGACGCAAAAGTTAAGAAACATGGCAAAGGACAACTCGATGTAGGGGGGAATCAGTATAAAACAGATACTAATTAAGGGAGGGTTAAAATTAACTATGCTCACTACAAATAAAAGGACTTTATATAAGAAATGAGTAAACGGTACAACACGCAACTTTAGTTACATAAATCTTCCTTATTTTTGAAATCCTAATGAGTGACAATAAAAGGATGTGATCATTCATTGGCATTTTCTATCATTTTTTATATAGCGTGGATAAGTATAACAGCATTTTATGCGAAGAAAAAACAGTTTTCTAAACTGGAAAATTCAGCACTATTTTTTTGTATATTAATCATAAATGTAAACTATAGTTGGATCATTTATGATGAATGTAAATTTATTACTTATTCCACATTACCATTGAATTATACCGCTTACATTATATATCGAAGTATAATTATACCAATTCTAATTTTAATGGGAATAAATAGTATTCCTAGAAATCTGACCATTACAAAAAAAGTTATTGGTATCCTTATTTCCTCATTGGTATTACTCCTAATAAAAATTGTTTTGCTTAAACTGGATGTTGTGTATTTTCATAAATGGAGTTTGATTTTTGATTATATATATTTTATCTTTTTATACTCCTTTGGTTATTTTGTTCTTTATTGTTACCACTCATTAATTCTAAAAGGAGAAAAAATTAAATGATTTGGATGGGAAACTTTAGTTTGAATGAGATATCTCTTATTATCTTTAATATTATTAGTTACTTATTAATACTTCTCTTACCCAAAAGACTGAATAATGAAGTAACTTGTATAAGCTTGCTGCTTGGCTTAGCAACCGGAATGTTATTTGACTTTACATTAGGAGGAGGTATATTAGATTTTTACAGACAAAATGACACTAACCACTATGAATTATTCGACTTATTCTATTATTCGTTATTTGCTCCATTTGGGTATTTATTTATGTATTTTTATAACCTGTTACACATTAACAAATTAACTTTTATTTTCTATATCACTTTTTGGGCTTTCTTTGGCATTGCTATGCAATGGATTTTTACACTTCTTCATATCCTTACTTATCAACATAATTATAAGTTAACCTATTCATTTCCGATTTTTTTATTAACTCAAACATTAACCGGGATATTTTACGTTTTCATTACTAAAAAGGATAGTAAAGCCCAACCTAATACAAACAGTTAGAAATTTTATTCTTTTTAAAACTAATAACGATTCGATCATTCTTCCCTTACTTTCAAAGCTCATACGTATGCGTGTAACTTAAAAATTGAAAAAGGACAGCTAATAAATTTAATACGCACACAATATTCGCAATCAACCTATTTTAACGTTTTTACCAAAAGTACGAAAGCCGCATAAACGCTTTTATATAAAAGCTAATGCGGCTTTCTTCTTTGCTAATTCCCTTTTTCTTCAACCCATTATGGATAGCTTTTGTGTAGATTAGTGAGTCATATTATTATTAGGCATTTGCATTTGTTGTCCATTTGCAGGTGCATATGCATTCACCATTTGTTGCATATCCCCGGCAGCGAATTGAGGTACTTGGTAATAATGATGTTTGTTTTGATATAAGGATATTTCATATGCCATTTCGATGCAGTTAGGAATAGAATCCGCAAGTACTCTGCGCACAACAGGATTTGTCGTTTCCATTGCGGCCA
The DNA here is from genome assembly GCF_038008735.1 of Margalitia sp. FSL K6-0131. Lineage (NCBI taxonomy): Bacteria > Bacillati > Bacillota > Bacilli > Caryophanales > Bacillaceae > Heyndrickxia > Margalitia sp. FSL K6-0131. The sequence goes on along the minus strand of NZ_JBBOZS010000001.1, from coordinate 2,558,816 downwards.
TTGTTTTCATGCTGGCCGAGGATTTAATGGCACTAAGCATCATGCCAGATACACATTCATCGGTTAACTCACCTACGGATTGTACAGGTTTTTTCGGTTGTGATGGTTGTAAACCGTATACAAAATCATTATTTTGAGTCATTTTATAGCTTTGAGTTGGTACTGCTGGATCTTGTCCGGTTTTAAAGCAATCAACCGTTGTGTTATATTCTTGTTGCATAAATTGGTATTGTCGATCAAGAATCCCTAATAGTTCTTGATCCTTCACATGCTGACGCAGCATAGTATATTGATCCATCGTTCCTATGGCACCCGACAATACTTCAGAAACATCAAGAACTTCATGCCCGCCATGATTCATTTGCTGCGGTATATTTCCTGTATGCATATTTTGATGTGTTTGCCCTTGTTGATTTTGCATTATTACCACCCTTTCAAATTTAGAATCAAACATCTTTTTTATTTTGTATTTTCAAATGAAAGATATACATGATTGAGCATAATTGTGACCCTTTTGAGAATTTAATACGAGACTGGCACGAACGGACAGATGAACCGCACGAAAATAGAGAAAAACGACGTGAATTCAATATTAAACAGACGAATGGATGATTCAAGTCTGCTCCAATTTAAAATAAAAAGAGCCCAAAAGGCTCTTAAATTCTTGATTAGAATGTATTATATACATTTTGACAAGTTTCTGCTGTTGGCTCATAAAAGCAATGTAACTTATATCTCCCTACTAAAGGTTGATTATACCATTGCTGCAGGCAGTCCCCTGGTGGTTTAAAATACCATAAGCTATATTTAGCAGGCCAATGGTACTCACCATTTATTGCTCGCCTTGCTAATGTTTTTTCTCTTTCCCTGGCACGTTGATAAAAATAGCCATGTATAACTGCTTCAAACGCATGTGGCTGATAGATCATTTGCGGAATGGTACGAAGCCCTTGAAAATCAGAACAATTAGCCCGGATACGATTAATACCAACGTTCCCAACTAACATCATTCCTAATACTCCTTCTCCTTCCGCCTCCGCTCTTAATAATCTTGCTAAAAGGGCAATATCAGAATCAGTCGCTTTAACAACCGCCATCCTCTCACCTCCATTGTTGTCATGATTATCATATTTCTTATTAGGTGAAATGATGACGATTCCCTACTGGTTATATTTATTCCCCGAATTAGATTTCCCAGGGAAGCGCAGAATAAGACAATATTATGGTGCGAACTTAGAGGATTTGTCGAAATATATTACAATCCAAGTGAAATATATTTAATTTCTAAATAATCTTCAATGCCAAAATGGCTTCCTTCACGTCCTAATCCACTTTCTTTAAATCCTCCAAACGGTGCTTGTGCTGCGGATGGAGTTCCGTCGTTTAAGCCGATGATTCCGTATTCTAGGCTTTCCGCAATCTGGATTGCTTCTTTAATATTCTCGGTAAATACATATGCAGCTAACCCATAAGGTGTATTATTCGCTCTTTCGACCACTTCTTCGATTGTATCAAAAGTAGTAATGGGAGCAAGCGGTCCAAATGTCTCTTCATACATACAGAACATGTCATCCGTTGCATCAGTGATTACAGTAGGTTCAAAAAAGTACCCATCCAATTCTTTTAACGGATTTCCTCCAACATAAACAGTTCCGCCTTTTTGGATGGCATCTTCAATATGATTATTTACTTTATCCATTGCTTCTTGATTAATTAACGGACCGATGACTACGCCTTCATCTAAACCATTTCCGACTTTAAGACAGGAAACTTTTTCTGTGAATTTTTGTGTAAATTCCTTAACAATGCTTTTATCTACATATATTCGATTTGTACAAACGCACGTTTGTCCGGCATTTCTAAATTTTGATGCTATGGCACCATCTACTGCCTTTTCAATATCTGCATTCGCAGTGACAATAAACGGTGCATGTCCGCCTAATTCGAGCGAAACTTTTTTAACCGTTTCTGCCGCACCGCGCATTAGGATTTTCCCTACCTCTGTTGACCCTGTAAAAGTCAATTTTCGTACTCGACGATCACTTTGCCATACGTTTGCGATGGTCGGTGCATCACCGGTAATAATATTGATGACACCTTTTGGAATCCCCGCCTGTTCGGCTAATTCTACCAACTTTAATGCTGTAAAAGGAGTTTCTTCCGAAGGTTTTAATACCGTAGTACAACCTGCTGCTATAGCTGGTGCAATTTTTCGTGTAATCATGGCAGCTGGGAAATTCCAAGGTGTTATGGCTGCAACGACACCAATGGGTTGCTTTTGAACAAAAATTCGTTTATTTGGATGGGAGGCAGGGATTGTTTCACCGTAAATGCGCTTTGCTTCTTCCGCATACCAGACAATATAATCATTAGCATAGGTAATTTCTCCCTTAGCCTCGTGGAGTGGTTTACCTTGTTCATTCGTCATGATTTCTGCTAAAGTATTCAAATTTTCATCAATTAATTGCGACCATTTCATAAGATATTTACTTCTTTCAGCAGCTGTTCGTTTAGACCAACTTGGCAATGCAGAAAAGGCAGCTGACACAGCTAGTTCTGCTTCCCTCTGTCCTCCATTTGGCACCACTCCAATTTTTTCTTTCGTCGCAGGATTAAACACTTCGATGGTGTCGGCTGATGTCAACCATTCACCATTAATATACATTTTTTCGATATACATACTGTTTCCCCCTAACAATTTTATCATCTAGTTGTTTGTCTATTTATAAGTATATACCTACTTCATTCCCTTTGGAAAAAAAGTGAAACTTAATAGCGAAAAAAAATACCCGCTTCCAAGAGCGGGTACAATTATTTTCCCTATTCTTCAACAAGATCTGCAATTGCCACCTGTGATCTTTCCTCTAATTGTCCTTTTAAATGAACGGTCGCAAGAGTCCCAACTTCATCTATCTTATCTATCCAAACAGATTGACCATGATATTTCACTTCAATATCATCGGGTGATGAAAGAATTTGTTTAACACGTTTTACATCCATGATTCATTCCTCCATATCTTAAAATTCGACACCTTATTTTTCGTCAGGACGAAAAAATTATTCATTTACTAATTGACCTTAAGAAATATTAGTGTTCGTTTTTGTCTCGAAAAGGAACTCGAACGCATACCCATCAGGATCTAAATTACTTTACTTTATTATGATTATTCCTTCTCTTGTTCCCTTTCAATTACTAAACCTTCCATATGTCTTTTCTCCATTATATTGTGCTTTTTCCTGTTTTCTTTTGTTTCAAAAATGATATTAAAGTCATAATCCTCTGGATATAATTCCTTCGCTGCAATGTACAGTTTTAACCTCTTTTGATTATAGGTTCTTTTTTCCTCTTTTACTTGAACAACATAATTCCCCATTGTATCTGGACCATTGTACACGATGCCAAATTCGCCTGTAGAAAGAATCCGAACATTATCCCCTTTGTTAAAGATAACTGATTTCTGTCTTACAAAATCAGTTTGTTTATCCCGAATATGTCGCTGAACGGCTATTTGCTTTTCCATTGTTTTCTTCTTGAACGGGTCTTCTATTAGAAAAGAATATCTTATTTCCTCTTTATAGGTTATTTTATGTGCCTCTTCAATGATTTGCGGATGCATCCCTAATTTGAGGGCTATGGCAAACGCTTGGCTTTCTCCACCTTTTCCAACGATTAAACGATAAGTTGGCTTTAATGTGTCCATATCAAATTCCATTGCTCCATTGACAAAACCATTTTCCCGGTCAGCAAAATCTTTAATTTCACTATAATGGGTAGTTGCTAACATACAAACACCTTTTAAGAAAAAGCGTTTAAGAAGTGCCGTTGCCAATCCCATTCCCTCGCCGGGATCTGTGCCTGAACCTAGTTCATCCAATAGAACAAGACTATGGTCATTTGCTTCCTCCAATAAATGAATAATGTTTTTCATATGGGAACTAAAAGTGCTCAAGTTTTGTTCTATACTTTGACCATCTCCAATATCAAGCAGTACTTTTTGGAAAATGCTAATATGACTTCCTTCAGATACTGGTACATGGAAGCCTGCTTGAGCCATTAATGTCAAAAGGCCCACTGTTTTAATGGTAACGGTCTTCCCACCTGTATTTGGACCGGTAATGACTAATGCCTTATAATCCTTCCCGATTTCCACCGTTAATGGAACAGCATTAGCACCTAGTAATGGGTGTCTTGCTTCTTTTAAAAGTATATAATGTGTGTCATTAATTTCCACACTTCGTCCATTAAGCACCCGCGAATATTTTGCTTTTGCAAATAATACATCGTAATGGACCATCGTCTCGACCGCTAAACGAATTTGGACTTGATTTGCTTCCACTAATCCCGTTAAATAGGTCAAAATCCTCTCTACTTCTGCTTCTTCATACGCCATATAAGAATTAACTTCATCCTGAAATACAGCAATCTCCACAGGCTCAATATATAAGGTGGAGCCGGATGCAGATGTATCTAATACAGTTCCAGGAAATTTACCTTTATATTCTTTTTTAATGGGAATGGCGTATCGTCCATTGCGCTCACTTACAATTGCTTCCTGTAGATAAGATTTATATTTATTCGACTTAACGATTTGCTGAACTTTTTCCTTTAATCGATCTTGTAATATACTAATTTGTTTTCTAAGTTTTAATAATTCTTTACTTGCGTAATCATCCACTCTTCCGTTGCGGATACTTCTTTCCAATTCCTCAAGCAAGCCAGGGAGTTCTTCAATGCTGTATACATAAGCGGAAACTCTTGGTGCTAAATGTTCTTTATCCTTCATAAATCTCTTTAATTTTTTGCAGCAGGATAAAAAATCGATAAGCTTCATAAACTGATCCGGACGTAACGTCATCCCTTTATTCAATTGCTTTAGAATTTGATCGATCCCATTTAAGCCCGAAATAGGGACACTCGAACTTTTTTTCAATATTTCTACTCCCTCACTAACTTCGTCCAGCCAAGAAATAATTTGTTTTTTATTATAGGAAGGGACAATATTTTTTATTTTCTCCTTTCCCAAATCCGTTAAAGCGTATTGTGCAGCTTCTTCTTTAATCCGATTAAATTCTAAAATGTTAAATGTATGTTGATTCAATGTTCTTCCTCCTTAAAATATAAAAAACCGCAGAGTGAACGCTATGTTCATTCTGCGGCTATAGAATCATGTAAATAAGACAAAGAAAATTCAGTCTTAATCCATCTACGAATAATAAAAAATGCTATGTCGAATAGACATAGCTTCGTAGAGTTCTTCTATGTGCTATGAATGCGTTCTTAACAATTCATTCTTTTTCCCAACTCAAATAAACGTTTCCTCTTTGCAATTTTTTTACAAGGAACGTGAGTAAAAAAGAATGACCGTATGAAGTTACGGATTAGTTAAGAACGACACCCAACATAAAATTAACTCCTTTATATAAACCGAATTTTCTTGTCTTATTTTAATTATTACCAACTTTCTATTTATAAATTACTTTATATGGAACGAAATTGTCAATGAAATTTTTGAATATTTTTCAAATATAAATATCCACGGACTTAAAGGATGTAAGGATGCTAACCACAAATCCTACAATGATTACTGTCAACAATGAATACATTAAATGCAAATCTTTTAAGATTACAAGCCCGCATACAATAATTAAAGCATCTATCACTAATATAAAAACTCCTGGATTGATGGAAAAACATTTCGCCATAAGGAGGGACAATAAATCTACACCTCCTGGGCTCGTATGATTCCTCAGCATAATTCCTACTCCGCATCCAATTAATAGCCCTCCAATTGAGGCACTAATAATGATAGGCAAATGGATGATTCCATTTAAAGGGAACATTAAATCAATCATTACGGAAGAAATAATAAGTCCGATTACGCCATTTATAAAATACGTTTGATCAAATTTAAATGCTAATAAATATATTGGGAAATTAATACAAAATATCGTAAGTCCCAACTTGAACCCCAACAAATATTTTAATAATAAACTAATGCCAAAAACTCCTCCATTCAAAAGATGGAGCGGCATAATAAACACATTAATGCCAATACCTATTAAAATACTTGCAACACCAATGATTAAGACCTTCTTTGCCACCTAAATCATCCTTGTCCGCTATTCTTTTTATACAGATATATGTAGAGATACTGGAGTTCAGACCGAGAATAATATTATATTAGAAAACATTTTTATATAAAAAGCTAGTAAAACTTAAATTTTTGGAATACCCAAGCATATATCTATATTACTACTGTTCGTGGTGATGCCTTCTTATTTTTTATGACAAAGCAAAAAAAATATCCAGCATTATGCTGGATAAAGATTAGGTTATGTATAAGGGGGTCTTCACAATATATAATAAATTTATTTCCGAATAATTTCATGAGTAAAAATGTTCAATTTTCTTAATGACCTCTTTGTCTCCATCAAAGTGTGATAAATAACGTGATTGCACGGTTCTTTTTATTGTTTTTTCATTAATTCTGATGTTGTATAAAATGTGTAAATAGGTTTGAAGTCGCAACTCCTGACCTATTTACACTTTAATTATTCATTGAATCATAAACTTTTTTAGTATATTTATTAACTCCATACCATCCCCATGTTGCTGTATGCCCTTCTTTTGTTTTCGGATCATCAATCACAACTTCATATACATGAATAATATAGTTATCACCTTCGTCATGATCGTACTTTGTATATACATTCTTATCAGTGATTTTCAAATAGCTTCTTACAATTTGCTCCGCTTCACTATGGGTAAGTATATTAGAATTTTCTTTCGGTGTACTACTTACTTCATTTGAGTTTTGCTTTTGCTTCTCTTGCTGTTGGGTTCTGATATTATTATCGTAGGCTTGTCTTTCTTTGGTTGTTTGATCCATTAAATCAGTTAACTGTTTATCTAGATTTTTAATTTCTTTATTATCTAATTCTTCATTTTTAGCTTCTTTAAAAGTTTTATAGGCTTCATCAAACTTATTTAGATTAAGTAATGATTTACCTTTATCAATACTGTCTTCCATCTTTTTCTTCGTTGTTAACAGACTATTTGCTTTCTCAATTAACTTTTCTGCTTCCTTTATAGCAGTCTTCATGATTTTGTTTTTACTGTCATTTGAGTTTACTAACTTTGCTTTTTGTATACTTTTTTCAAAATCACCTGTTTGCAGAGCATCATTACTTTGAACCAATAATCCTGAAGCATTAATCAATTCTTTCGCTTCACTTGTATTTTTCTTTTCATATGCTTTTTTGAAATATTGTTCCGCTTTAATATATTTACCTGCTTTAAGAGCATCTTCACCTTTAGATAAATTATCTGTATATGCTTTTGGGGTACAGCCACATAATAAAAGCACGCAGGCTAATATTGTTAAAAGTTTTTTCATTCTAAACCCTCCAAGATGTATAATTGTATTTACCATGTAAAATCTACCACTATTTTTCATCTTGGTCACTATATATTTTATACTAGTTTTAACTTTAATAAATTCATAAGCATAATTCTTTAATATCCCTTCTTATCAAAAATCTACCCAATCAATATTTATTAGATCCACTATTCATTTGTGTTCATCTGCCAAAAATCTATACGAAAATAGCTTTGCTGGATAACTTGTTCACCTATTTTTTAAAATACGGGAAAAAAGACCTCACAAAAAGTGAGGTCCATTAATATAATTAATTAAAATCCAAAGGGTCTAGGTGGCATTGGTGGGCAACAAGGATTTACAGGTGCTCCGCAAAATACATGCTGTTCACAACATTCATTTACACAAGATTCTGAATGCGGAAAGTAGTGTTGGTGGGTAAATACATGTTTGTTCACATTTACTGTATGTGTTGGGTGTACATGCTGAACAACATGTGGAAAATAAGTTGTTTTTATTGCTGTTTGCGGTGGATCTACAGTCCCTGGATCGTATTGAGTTGGTGCAACAGACGGAGGGCAATGTAAAGGACCGCAGGCACCTTTGTGATGATGGTAATGTTCCATTAAAAAATCCCCTTTCTCCAATTTTTATATTTACAGTATTAGACTATGAACCTTTGGGGATAGTTGTACTAATTAATATACCTATTTTCTCCCCTTATTGGGGTTATTTTTTTTTGAAGAAAAAGGGTTGCTTGTCCAAGCTTGATTAACTTGATGGAAACTTTGATTTTTAGAACGATTTCTGCTAAAAATAAATGTTGAGTATAAAGGTTGTTTTCGAATAAATTGTTGCTTTTCGTAAATTGTTATAAATTCCAAAGTACACTTAGCGTCGGGGCATCTTTTCTATAAAAGGACGCTATTCTTAAGCCGTATGAAGGGATTTATGGGTTTTGCTTTTACAAAAGCAATAAGTTTAAGAAAAGAGCCATTATAAAAATGAACAAATTGTAGAATTCTTACTACAAATTCGTGTACATAATTGGTATATTAAGAAATATGGGTTTTTCTATATGGAAGGAGAAAAGGTATGGATTCAAGTAGTCATTCATCCAATTTTATTAAGAATATCATTATAGATGACTTAAAGTCAGGCAAACATAAGGAAATTATTACTCGGTTCCCTCCTGAGCCGAACGGATACTTACATATTGGACATGCTAAGGCAATCAGCATCAATTTTGACACAGCTGCTGAATTTAATGGGAAAACAAATTTACGATTCGATGACACAAACCCGATAAAAGAAGATGTGGAATTTGTTGAATCCATTAAAAAAGATATTGAATGGCTGGGCTATAAGTGGGAAAATCTATGTTTTGCATCTAATTATTTCGATGAAATGTATCAACGTGCAGTATTATTGATCAAAAAAGGGCTAGCATATGTAGAGGATCTATCTGCTGACGAAATACGTGAATACCGTGGAACTTTAACGGAACCAGGGAAAGAAAGTCCTTATCGCAACCGCAGTATTGAAGAAAATCTCGACTTGTTTGAACGTATGAAAAACGGTGAATTCCAAAACGGTGAAAAAGTATTAAGGGCCAAAATTGATATGTCCTCCCCTAATATTAATATGCGCGATCCGGTGTTATATCGTATTTCACATACAACTCATCATAATACCGGTGATAAGTGGTGCATCTACCCTATGTATGCATTCGCACATCCTTTAGAGGATGCGATTGAAGGGGTTACTCATTCCCTCTGCTCCATTGAGTTTGAGGATCAACGTCCATTATATAACTGGGTAGTAGAAAATTGTGAAATGGAGTCTACACCGCGACAAATTGAATTTGGCCGCTACAATATCACAAATACGGTAATGAGCAAGCGAAAATTAAAACAGCTTGTGGATGAAGGAATCGTTGATGGCTGGGATGACCCAAGAATGCCTACTATTTCAGGACTTAGAAGAAGAGGTTTTACACCTGAAGCCATCATCGCTTTTTGCCGAGAAATTGGCGTTGCCCGTAACAATGCTACGGTAGATGTTCAAATGCTCGAACATTTTATTCGTGAGGATTTAAAATTGAAAGCGCCACGTACAATGGCAGTCTTAAAGCCTTTAAAAGTAGTAATCACCAATTATCCGGAAGGTCAAGTAGAAATGCTGGATGCAGAAAATAATCCGGAAGCACCTGAAATGGGAATCCGTCAAATTCCATTTTCTCGTGAAATTTATATTGAACAAGAGGATTTTATGGAAAATCCTCCAAAAAAATATTTCCGTCTCTTCCCTGGTAATGAGGTTCGCCTAAAGCATGCTTACTTTATCAAATGTGAGGAAGTAATTAAGGACGAAAACGGTGAAGTAATCGAAATTCATTGTACTTATGATCCAGAAACAAAAAGTGGAACTGGCTTTACAGGAAGAAAGGTAAAGGGAACTATTCATTGGGTGGAAGCAACTCAAGCAAAGCCAGCAGAATTTCGTTTGTATGATTCCCTTATTCTAGATGATAATGAAGATAATGAAAAATCATTTATTGAAAAAATCAATCCAAATTCTTTAGAAATCGTACAAGGCTTTGTTGAAAATAATATGGACAGTGCAAAGCCACAGGATAAGTTCCAATTTTTCAGACATGGATATTTTAATGTAGATCCAAAATATACAACGAATGATTTACTAGTATTTAATCGCATTGTTTCTTTGAAAAGCTCGTTTAAATTATAACAAGTTAAATTGGACTATTGATTAATCAATGGTCCTTTTTTATAAGAAACCGAAGTTGCTTGCATAATGAAAGTTTTTGTGTGATAATACAACTGCTTTCTAAAGTGAATAGAAAATTGCTTTGCTTGAAGGAAGGATACAATGGGTAAATTTGAAAATGATGTAATGGACATGATTGAGATTGAAGTGGTGACCTTATTAAGAAGAGCGGATTTTAAGCGTACATTAGATGGAGAAAAAAATAGTTTAGATCGTTCCGGCTATTTAATTTTACATACCCTTTATAAGGAAGGGCCAAAAACGATACGCACTCTTTCAGATATATTTCAATTAAATATTTCCACCATGAGCAGACAAATACATGCTTTAGAATCAAAAGGCCATATTGAACGAAGCACAGATGCCCATGACGCAAGAGTTAATTTCATTTCCATTTCTGAATCGGGAAAAAATGCTTTGTTATCTCTTAAAGCAAAAAGAAGATTTGCCTATGAAGAGCTTCTTTCCGATTGGAAAAAGGAAGAAAAAGAAATTTTTGCTGAATTAATTTCAAGGTTAAATCGAAAAATAGAAAAAACAAGAAGATTACAAAGCTAAATTTCTATTTTATTATGCATTTGAAACAACAGGAGGATTTTAGATGAATGAATTAAATCTTGATTTTCAAAAAACCGCTCTAGTCCTTATTGATTTACAAAAAGGAATCGTTTCCATGCCTGGAGGAAATACGGTAGTGGATAATTCGATAAAACTAATTCAAAAGTTCCGCAGTTCTAATGGATTTATTAGCTTTGTTCGGGTAGCTTTTCATGACGGCAAAGATGCCTTGGCTCCAGAAACAGACCACCCAAAAAACGCAAATAAAATAGAGCGTCCAGCAGACTGGGCAGAACTCGATCCAAGGCTGGAAGTAACAGAAAGTGATTACATTGTTACGAAGCGGCAATGGGGAGCTTTTTTTGGCACAGATTTAGATATACAGCTCCGCAGAAGAGGAATAGATACGATTGTTTTATGCGGAATTGCAACAAATATTGGAGTGGAAAGCACTGCCCGTGAAGCATTCCAATACGGTTACAATCAAATTTTTATTACAGATGCAATGACCACTTATAGTAAAGAAGAACATGAGTCTTCTGTCCGATTTACTTTTCCTAAGATCGGAAAAATCCGAACTACGGAAGAATTCCTTGCACAGGTGAAATAATGAGGAATTTGAAAAAAAGCCGCGCCCTATTTTTGACAGCTGTAGCATCAGGCACGATGTTAAATCCTTTGAATTCATCCATGATCTCATTAGCTTTACATAGTATTCAAAAAGATTTCCATCTATCCTTTACAACTGTTTCATGGCTTATTTCATCCTTTTATTTAGCCAGTGCCATCGCACAGCCTGTAACCGGAAAAATTGGAGATTTAATTGGCAGAAAAAAGCTTTTTCTAATCGGCTTAATTCTGGTGGCAATCTCCGCTTTCGGTGCTCCGCTCGCTCCGACCTTTTTCGTCTTGCTCATTATGAGATTATTTCAATCGATCGGCAGTGGTGCTATTTACCCATCTGGGGTTGCACTCGTTCAATCTAACATCCATGAAAGACAAGCCTCTGCTCTTGCAGTGCTTTCAATTTTTGCTTCTGCCATGACGGCACTTGGACCTACCTTAGGAGGATTTTTAATCATATGGGGAGATTGGCCAGCTATTTTCACGGTGAATTTTCCTTTTATCATTATTAGTTTTTTACTCGGATGGTTCATGTTTCCTAAAGATAAAAAACAAGCGGGCTCAAGTATTAAAAATGCTCTTCTTCATCTCGATTTTATAGGAATTTTCCTATTTGCAGCAGGAATGGTTTTGCTTCTATGGTTCTTATTATCTTTTAATACTTCCCCACACTATATCGCAGGAATAGGTGGTTTACTATTTGTTATATTATTTGTATGGAGAGAACTAAAAGCAAAGGATCCATTTATAGATGTACGTTTATTTAAAACCAATCGTGCCCTTACTTCTGTATATGTCCAATTTATCGTTTTAAATTTATTCAACTATTGCTTATTTTTTGGAATGCCAACCTATTTTCAGGATGAGATGCATTTAAGTGTTCGCACGAGCGGCTTGTTGATGCTCTTTATGTCCGGCGTAAGTATTATCGTCTCTCCTCTGGCCGGAAAATGGATAGACAAAGCCGGTGCAAAACAACCCATAATGGCAGGAGCAATTTTCATGTTTATCGGTGCCATCTTTCTTACGGTTTTCTTTATCCATGTTCCAATCATTGTGATGGGATTTATATTAGCATTTTTGGGGATTGGATATGGGTTAGGTAATGTGGCACTTCAAGTGGCAATGCTCGATGCAACTCCGGAAAATATTATCGGAACTTCATCCGGTCTCTTTCAAACATGCCGATATTTGGGTTCTATTCTATCTTCTGTTGTACTCGGATTAGTTTTTGGGAAAGCAATTACTCCTGAAAACATGCAAACTTTAGGATTTATTATGATTATTGTCAGCATCGTATCGATTTTATTAAGTTTACAATATGTGAAAAGTAGCATTCATCTCAAAAAAACAGTACAATGATTATTTAAAAGGATGACAGATTTTCTGCTGCCATCCTTTCTTTTTTAATGATTTAATGCAGTTGATAAACCAGATAACATGTATGCCATGTGAACAACACCCTGCTCGAAATCCTTCAACCGTATCGATTCATTCGGTGCATGTGCTTTTGATTCTACCCAACCTATACCAGTACTAACAATCGGAAGCTGCAGCTGCTTTCCAAATTCATACATCGGACCTGTTCCCGCGGAATTAGGTGCGAGCACGACTTCAGCTTGATACGTTTCCTCTGCAGTTTGTAATACATGTGCAACGAATGGATGATCATAGTCAGATCGATAGGCTTTTTGGCCATTAATCATTTCAGCCTTTACATCTGAGAAGCCATGTTTCTCTAAATGTGCTTGGACACATGATAAAATATGATTAGGATCTTGACCTGGAACTAATCGGCAATCCACTTTTGCTTTTGCGCTTTTAGGAAGAACGGTTTTCGCCCCTTTTCCTGTATAACCGCTTTCTAATCCACATATAGTCATAGTTGGATGGAAAACCATGGCTTCCCGTGGATCTACCCCTTTTGCTTCCGTAATTAATGGTCTTTTTAATCCATAGAGACTTGAAACGGCCTTACTAGAAAATGGAATTTTCTTCACAGCTTCCATTTCGCTCTCCGTTGGTTCCGCAATACCATCATAGAAACCCTCTACAAGAATATCATTATTAGCATTTTTCATCGTTCCAAGTGCATGAATCAATCGCCATGCTGCATTATCAACATATGCCCCAACCGAAGAGTGCATATCAATCTCAGCACCAACGCATGTTAATTCGAGATATGCCATCCCTTTAATTCCTGCAACCATACTGATGCGGTCCTTTTCGTCCTTTCCTCCAAATTCCCAAATACATGCATCTGCCTTGAATAGATCTTTATACTTATGTAAATACGGAGCTAAATTCGGACTGCCAATTTCCTCTTCTCCTTCAATTAAAAACTTTATATTACAAGGCAAGCCACCATCTACATTTTGAAGAACCTTAATTGCTGTTAAACGTGCCACTAAATCTCCTTTATTATCGGAGGCGCCCCTTGCAAACAATTTTCCATCTATGACTGTCGGATTAAACGGATCAGTATTCCATTCCTCCAATGGCTCTGGAGGCTGAACATCATAATGATTATAGAATAACAATGTTTTTTCTTTGTCACCGTTCTCCCCTGCAGTAAAATATCCATAGACAACAGGGTTACCTCCAAGATCATCTAAAACCTTTGTTTCTCCGCCAATGTTTTCAATCATGGAAACCACATGGGAAACTGTTTCCGGAATGGCCGAATCTTGAGCTGAAATCGTTGGAATGCGCAAATATCCTTTTAACTGTTCAATTGCTTCGTCAAATAAAGCACTTGCATTTTCTCTTATACTATTTAAATAGTTTTCTACCATTATTATTCCTCCTTCATCTTTTCTCCTTTAATTATTTCGACATTCGAAACAAAAACCCTTCTAATTTTATTTTAATATTCAAATATTTTGTATGTAGTTTCTTCTAATCTAATAATTTTATTAATAAAAAAAATCACTTAATAGTGATTTTTTTAATATAACTTTATTGTTTTCACACTACTACCTCGGGTATAGCCAGCTTTCGTGACCTTTGTTTTAAGCTTATAGTTACCTTTTTGGTAATTGCGGTTTGTTGTCATTTTAAAAGATGCAGAACCACTTGTATTTGTTGTTGCATGGATTATCTTAATCTTCCCTTTCGGTGAATTGATACTTAAGGTTATTTTTGCTTTGGAGATAGGTTTATTTGTTTTTTTATCGATAACCTTTGTTGTAATCCACACGGTACTTCCTAAACTATAAACTTTCTTATGTGTAGTAATAATTGTTGTCGTATCTTTTTTAGCCTTTACTTTATCAGTTGGTATTTTGGTCTTTGCGTCATTTGGCTTGGTAGTATTTAGATGAGTAGATGTCAAATATGGTGCCTGAATTAACCCGAAACCGTATAGAGCATCCTTTCCTTTAACACCTAAATCGATGACGGATGAATCAAGTTTTTCCCTTAACTTAATATTTGTTAAGGTTGGATTTGCTTGTTTTAACAAAGCTAAAGTTCCGCTAACAAAAGGAGCTGCCATTGAAGTTCCGCTCATATATGCAAATTCATTATCCATATAGGTGCTTAAAACATTTACACCGGGAGCAACTACTTCTAAATCAGGTCCAGTAGCCGAAAAAGTTCCGCGTTTATTATTTTGATCTACTGCACCGACAGCAATTACGGATGAATACTTCGCGGGATAATCGACAGTATTTCCAGTTCCAGCTGAATTGCCTTCATTCCCGGCAGCAGCAACAACTAAAATTCCTTTATCATATGCTTCATCTACAATTTGCTGTAAGGCAACTGAATTTTCCGGTGTTCCAAAACTTAAATTAATGACATCCATATGGTTTTTGATAGACCAATCAATGCCGGAAATAATGTCAGATAAATACCCATCCCCTTTAGAATCTAGCACCTTAACAGCGTAAAGACTGGCATCAGGAGCAACTCCAACCACACCAATCCCATTATTTTTTGCACCGATAATACCAGCAACATGTGTTCCATGTCCATTATCGTCTGCATAAGATTTTGTATAGGATGTGAATGATACTCCACCTGCCACTTGCAAATCAGCGTGTTTTGATATGCCGCTGTCAAGAACGGCTACTTTAACCCCTTTGCCAGTATAATTTGATTTCCAAGCAGTCGGAGCTTTTATATCCTTCATACCCCAATCTTCAAACTGACCT
Source organism: Margalitia sp. FSL K6-0131 (assembly GCF_038008735.1). Lineage (NCBI taxonomy): Bacteria > Bacillati > Bacillota > Bacilli > Caryophanales > Bacillaceae > Heyndrickxia > Margalitia sp. FSL K6-0131. The sequence continues at coordinate 2,543,311 of NZ_JBBOZS010000001.1, read as the reverse complement.
GCTATTTTCAGTTTTTGATCTTGTTCTACTGCAAAAACATTTTTATTCTTCTTTAATGCTGCAATATCCTCGCTCGGAACCTGAACAGAAACGGCTGAAACATTATGAAAGGATTGCTCAATTTTACCATTCACTTGATCGAGTATTTTCTTATCAATCTTATCTTTAAAGACTACAATCACTCGATCTGTTCGTTTTTCAGCTTTCGTTGCTGGGGTGAACATTGAAAAAATAAGGAAACCCGCAAATAATGAATAAAGAAGTTTTTTCAATATCTGGACCCACCCTTCAAAATGAAAGAATCTTTTAAACTGATAAATTTATTTTAATAGATTTCTATCAACTTGAATAGTAAAAAACGAACTCGATTCCCATAAAATGCATATATAAATAAAAAGACCCATGATTGGGTCACTTCAATAAGTTTACATAACATTATTATAGTTTTTTATATAATATTTGTTTACATAATATATTTATCGTACATTAAATATTATGCTCTTCACAATATTTGTCTACTAATGCTTCTATTTTCGCATGCTCTGGATACTTACCGGAAAAATCAAATTTTATTTCTTCAATAAACTGACCATTTAGAGAAACATGTATGGCTCCATTTTGGCTGATAACACTAAATTCAGGTTCAAAAATATAACCGTTCCTTTCAATAGCTCCGATTTTTTTCCACCGCCTTTTATAAAAGTTCGTATACCTCATTTAATTCTTTTACTCTCTTTTCATCTTGTTCCTCCATGGCATATCGTAATTCCTTTTCCAAAATAGTATTTAAAAAGGCAATTTCACCTTCGTTTAAATCTCTTACAAAGTCACCCTCGCTTTTATATTGATGATTTACAAGTTTTTTGTAAATTTGCTGGCCAACACCACGGTTTAAATGGTTCGATAATGTTTCACGCAAGTAACCCAGGGTAACATCCATCACTTGTTCATCCTTTCCATTTTAATTTTTAAATGTATTCCTAAAGGTTAAGGTGTATAATTTCCAAAAAAACATACATTTTTACAATGAAAAAATCCAAGAATAATGGATTCTCGGATTTTTTTTCACTAACTTATTTTCGTTTCACTACGCTTTTCTTCAGAAAAAAGTGTTTGATTTTGCTTTCGCCATCTAAATAAAAATGGTTTTCTCTGTACAATTAACCCCCGATGCTTTCTTAAATGATACTCTAAAATTCCTTCCCCTAAGGAAACGAATACAAACATGGATAAAGTAATAAACATCGAGCCGAATAGCGGCACCCATGGAAATGCATCGAAATCAATTAATACGTCAAATAAAAACATCGGCCATACTAAAGCTGTATTATCAATAGAATAGGCAGGACTTCCTTGCTGTGAAAGTGACTGTGATATAAATATTCCAAAAATACCTAACTGGCCGAGTAAAAAAAGCATACTTCCAATATGTTGAACGAAGTAGGCAACCCATTGTGGGTAGCAATTTGGCAAATAGTATCGTTTCCAAAGACCAAATGGTTTAGAACCCGTTAATATTCCTGCCTCGTAATAGGTTGTATTCTGAATTAGCTTGACACTTTTATACACTACTTCTCCAACTTTGCCTAATTCAAATATGATAAGAAAACTTATCATCCAAATGGCTCGATGCGGAGAAAAAATAAAAAATGGAATTGTTGAAATAATAATCACGTAAAAAAACACCGGCAATCGGGAAAATAAGTAATTCCACCCCTGTAATACATATCGAAAAAACGACAAATGCGCTGCTGCAACCCCTAATGGAATCGCTATTAAAAATGTCAATACGGATATAGAGAAAACAGTCGTTAAAGTTCCTCGTGTCCCCATAATCAAAGCACTATAAATATCCCTCCCCTTTTTATCCGATCCCAACAGAAAATCCTTATTCGGAGGATAAGGAGGAAGAATAAAATCCAGATTACTCTCAGGTCCTACTACATAACTGTGTGTAGGAACATTTTTATCAACTTTTGGCAAATACGGTCCGAAAAAGAAAAATATAGCAAACATTGTACAGCCTATAATGCCAATCCATAAAGAAGGAATTTTTCTCATTTTTGTATCCCCCTTCTTTTCGGGTCTAATAGAAAATCAAAAATTTGATTCATCCATTGTGCAATTAATAACATCACCATAATTAAGAGGCTGAATCCAATCACAGCAGGAACATCGATTGTCAAAGGTTCTCCTGGCATAATGGAGTAACGAATATGTATAGCAGTAATTAATCGTGACCCAATTCCATGATACAAGCTTAAAAACTCAACTACGAACATCCCAGAAAATAAGGTTAGCACAATTGGCATAAAATGCTGAAGTAACTTTGGCATAGCATTTCTTAAAATATGCTTCCAAAGAATAATTCTATCCGGAACTCCTTTTGCTTTAGCTGTCTTAATATAATCTTGCTCATCTTCCTCCTCCAATGCTTGCGATGTATATCGTGCAATGACAAAAGCAGGATACATGCTTAAAAAGAAGATAGGAAAAAAGATATTATACCACTCATCATCACCATACATATCCATTCGAGGCAGTCCGTGGCGCATTGCAATGGAGAGAATCGTCTGGACAAGAAAAATAAGAAAGAAATCCGGTACGGATTGTCCTAACCATGTAGAACCCTTTCCAAAAAATCGCCCCATTTTGCCTTGATGCCGATAATCAAAAACACCTTTTCCAATTCCTAAGAAAATACTTAGTATCAAAGCTGGAACAAGTATTACAATACTTCTTTTAAAATATAGTGATAACTCCACTTCAACTGGCTGATCATATTTGGTTATTCCCAAACTTTTTTCCGTCTTTACTTCTTCGAAATAATCAGAAATATTCTGCTTGTATTTATCCCATGTAAAATGATAGGACATCACATCTAAATAACCTTCGCGATGGGACTGAGTGTCTCTTGGCAACAGTACAATCAATATTAATATCAAAGCCATACATACCCATAGACAAAGGCTGCCAAATAATCGCAATAATAGATTCATAGTTTACACCCTCTCATCTCAGCTAGGTATCAGTATGTCCATAATATTACAAATTATTTTATAATTGCAAGTAATTTTTAAATTATTTTTACATTTATTACAAATTTTTTAATCATTTTAAATAGTTAACAATGGTTTAAAAAACTTGATTTTTAACCTGCATTAAATGTTTTTACTAAATAAAAAAATCCAAGCATAGCCTGGATTAAACACGAGTACTTCTATAAACCTACAATTTTACTATCTCTTTGCATAGTATCTGAGATTACTGTTCCATCTTTTATCTCAATAATGCGGTCTGTTTGTTTCGCTAGATCCGGATCATGAGTAATTAAAATAATTCCCAGCCCCTGTTCCTTGTTTAATCGTTTTAACAAATCAAAGACGATTTTGCTGCTTTCAGAATCCAAATTACCTGTTGGTTCATCAGCTAGGATCCAGTCCGGATGGTGAACAAGTGCTCTTGCTATGGCCACCCTTTGCTGCTGCCCACCCGAAAGCTGGGAGGGCAATGCATTTTGTTTATCTTTTAATCCCATTTCATCAAGAAGCTCCATTGCTCGTTCCTTTTTACGATAATCTACTTTTCTTGTAAACAACGGACACATAACATTTTCTAAGGCAGTTAAAGTAGGTAAAAGATGAAATTGCTGAAATATAAAGCCGATTTTTTCGAAGCGAAAATTAGCTAATTTTCTATTATTTAAATTTGTGATAACTTCTCTTTCAAAATAAATTTTTCCACTTGTAGGTTTGTCAAGAGCTCCGATCAAACTTAATAATGTTGATTTTCCTGATCCCGAAGGACCTATCACTGCAGTAAAAACCCCCTTTTCTATGGATAGATTAACTGAATCTAATGCTTTCGTTATTACACCATCCCCAGGATAATCTTTAGAAACGTTATCTAGTACTATTAAATCCTTAATGGAGTTTCCTTTTTCCTCTAGAAAGAGGTTGAAATTTGATTTAGATTTTTGTTTCATATCGATTCTTTTCCAGCGATATAAAAACGGTTTTCTTTGCACAATTAATCCTCTTTGTTTTCTTAAGTTATATTCGAGAATTCCTTCCCCTAAGGAGATAAAGAAAAACATGGACATGGTAATAAACAATGATCCACATAATGGAATCCAAGGAAAAGCATCAAAGTCAATCGTGACATCAAATAAAAACATTGGCCATACTAAAGCATTGTTTTGTAACTCATACATTGGCGACTCCGTTTGAAAAAAAGCTTGCGAAAGAAAGATACCGAAAAGACCCAACTGACCTAATAGAAATAATATACTGCCTATATGTTGGATAAAATACGCTAACCATTGAGGATAGCAGCCTGACCAATAATATCTCCTCCATAGTCCAAGACGCTTCGTTCCTGCTATAAGCCCTGCTTCAAAATAGGTACTTTTTTGTATTAACTCGACACTCTTGCGAACAACTTCTCCGACCTTCCCTAACTCAAAGATCACGAGGTAGCACATTAACCAAAAAGATCGATTTGGGGTAAAAACAAAAAAAGGAATAGTAGAAATGAAAACCATACATAGGAATACTGGAATTCTAGAAAATAAATAATTCCACGCCTGCAACAGCTTCCGCGCTATCCTCCAATGTGCTGCAGCGACACCGAAAGGAATACCAAGCAAAAAGGTTGTAAGAGAAACAGAAATAACGATTTCCAATGTTTTTCGGGTACCCATTACTAAGGCGCTATAAATATCCCTTCCTTTTTTATCTGAACCTAATAAAAAATCGGAATTAGGAGGGAAAGGAGGCATCATGTAATCTAAATTATTCTTCGGGCCGACAACATATGGATGAGTTGGAACTTCAGGGTCCACTTTTGGCAAATAAGGACCAAATAGGGCGAAAATTGCAAAAATTACACACCCTATAATCCCTATCCATAACGATGGAATTTTTCTCATAGCCGAAACCTCCTTCTCTTCGGATCAAGAAAGTATGATATTATTTGTTCCACCCACTGGGCGATTAATAGCATCACTAATATTAGTAAACTAAATCCGATTACTGCAGAGGTATCAATCGGCAGGGATTCGCCAGGCATTATCGTATATTTGATATGCATCGCTGTTATCAATCGTGTACCTATGCCATGATAAGAGGTTAAAAGTTCCACAACAAACATTCCAGAAAGCAACGTTAATACGATGACCATAAAATGCTGATGCAGTTTAGGCAAACAATTTCTAAGCATATGCCTCAATAGCACTGCGCGTTCCGGTACTCCTTTTGCTCTTGCTGTTTTAATATAATCTTCTTCCTCCTCTTCCTCCATCGTCTGGCATGTATACCTTGCAATAACAAAGGCTGGATACATACTTAAGAAAAAGATTGCAAGCAAAACATTGGAAAGCTTATCATCTCCGTACATATCAATTCTTGGCAATCCATGCCGCATTCCAATAAACAGCAATGTCTGTACTAAGAAAATGAGAAAGAAATCCGGCACAGATTGCCCTAACCATGTCGCTCCTCTCCAAAAAAAGCGACCGATTTTTCCACGATACTTATAATCCAGGATACCTTTACATATCCCCATAACAATACTTAGCAACAATGCCGGAAACAAAATAATAATGCTTTTTTTGAAGTAGAACTTCAGTTCCGTTTCTACACGCTGATCCCGATCTGTTTTGCCTAAACCTTTATATTTCTCCACAGTATGCAAATAATTCTTAATATTTTCTTTATAATTTTCCCATTTAAACTGATAATACATGACGTCCCGATAACTATCATCTCGATACGTACCTGTATCTCTAGGAAATAATATTATTAATATGAGAATAATAGAGATGCAGCACCAAAGTAATAAACTTCCTAGCAGTCGAATCATTAGTCTCAACATTTTTACCTCCTCCCTAATCAATCATTATGACATTAAACCTATCGTTACCATAACCAAACCAGTAAGTAGGGAGCATAGAGAGTGCAGCAAAAAGCACCATAAACCAAGTTTCTGTCCTTCTCTTATTGGAAAACGAATATAAAACTCCTTGGGCTGATTGGATATGAACTGCCCTTTCAGCGAGAAATATAACACCCAATACTCCCGCAAAAACTGGTATTAAACCTGTAGCTAAAAAGAACCAAATTCTTCTCCCTTATTTATTCATGCGAAGGATTGCGATCGTTAATCCTATTAAAAGAAGCAGCAATAAAATAAGTAAGCACCATTTAAACCATCTCTCCGTGTTTCTCTTATTTGAAAGTGAATGGATGATCCCCTGTGCAGGTTGTATTCTTACTGCTTTTTCAGCAGGAATAAACGCTCCTAGGAATCCAGCTATGACAGGGATAATTCCTGTTAAAAGTAGAAAAGTTAGATTCTGGGTAGGAAGTTGTCTATACATCCCCCACATTATCAAAAAGGCTAGCCCTATACCTAGAATTCCAGCAATGATACCATTGAATAAACCTTCCCAATAGATCAAAATTCTTATCCAATGGTTTTGCCAACCTACTGCTCTTAATAGTGCTATTTCAGGTTTCCGTTCAGTGATGTTTTGCCACATCAATTCAGCAGTTGTTAAAATGGCAATCGCAAAAGCTACTCCCATCGCAATATAATGGGATGGACCTACTTGCATTGCGACGAAATCTCCTAGTAAAGAAGTATATAGTACCCCTTGCAATTTAAATGTGATACACAAAAATAAACTAAGCAAGGCTGTTGGTAATGCCATGGCAACTATTGATAAAACGGAGCGTTTCCAATGTCCTAAAAAATGATTTACAGCCATCGTAAAACTGCCCCTGGATTGAATAAAGCGATGGGCTTCTGCAGTAATTTCACCAGTTCTCATTGCCTCATATGGTTTTATTCTGCGTGTTAAATAGGCTGGTCCAATCGCACCGAGCCAATAAATAACGAGACCGAATAATCCAGAGAATAGAAAACGTACGAAACTGGTCTCCTCCCCTTTCATCACTAACAGCCACCCTAAGATTAGCCATGAAATAATTGCTACAAAACTTCCTATAATAGTAGATTCTAAAAATAGTAGCTTGGAAATTTGGTTAGGTCTCCAACCAATTGCTAATAATACGGCGAACTCTTTACGTCTTGCATAGAGAGTTACTAAGCCAGAAGCTAAAACATAGACAACAGCGACAGCCATCACACTAGCGATTATCCCTGAAAAACCTACTTGAGTTTCATGATAAATCGTAAATGCCGCCCCAATGTTCACCCAAGGTTGTTCCATCCACCCCAGCTCTTTTTGGTTATTAATTGCCGGTACGTGAGTCAATACTGTTTGTGGTGATGACCCTAATGTGATATCAGTAATTAAACCTGTTTTCTCATGAATTTCCTTTGCTATCCTTTCGAGCTTTTGTTGACTGGTATTATTTAAAGACTTTACACCTGCAACTTTAATTCGTATAGCTGAAATAGGCTTCTTTCCGACAATTTTTTCTGCGGCTTCAATCGTTGTTAATATGGATGGCGGCTGGCTCAAAAGATCATTTGTACCATCGCTAGGAAGAATTTTTTCTGGTGGATTCACTGGTTTTTTATCAGGATATAGAACAAGTTTTGCAGACGCCGGCCGATAGGTTTCCATGGGAAGTTCAGTAAGTGGATCCAGTGGAACATTCAATTTACTAGGATCATACGTTCCTACCCACTTTGGAATAACCCACGGAGATTTCCAATTTATCTCACTTTGCTTCGAATATGTTAGATATGGACGAAATATTTCTTTTCCATTATCCGGATCATTGAATAGTTTTATATTGTATGCATACGGCCATTTTGTTTTATATGGGCTCTTGCTTTTTTGATAGTGAAGCGGACTCGGTTTATTGATTATGACAGTCATATCATTATTTGCATTTCCTATTTCCGCCTCCCCTGTATCTATGTCAATACCTGCGATTTGCTTCATCATCGTTTTATAAACCTGTTTACTTGAAAACGTATACGTATATTTTTTACTTTTCTCATCAACTTGCATTTCATTTAATAATTTACCGTCTGAATTTATTACTTTCTGCATGGTATTTTTTGCTTCTTCTTTTGTATTAAAAGGCACATTAAGTTTTTGAATCGTATAGGTTACACTTTTATCGACCCAAGGTTGATTACTAACGATCATCGGAAAAGTTGTAATGACTCTTGTACGATTATACAACTTCTCATATTCACTGGTTCCCGTATCGATGGCGGCAAAGTATCGACTATTTCCTTTTTCAACCATTGCTTTATCTAATCCTACAAGTTTCGCTTCTTGTACAAAATCGATCCCAGCAAACATAACGGTTGTAAAAAGCCATAATTTCCCTTCATGTTCAACAAACCCAGGTATATCTTTTTCTACCTTTTGTCCTGGACTATAAGTATGTCCTGCACTATAAGTCCCAATAGGAAAAAACGAGGGTGGAGTTTTCTGTACTATTTTCTTAACACCAATATTTGTTGTTGTTTTCTCATCAAATCGGTATAAGCCGTTTTCCTTCACAATAGCTTTTTTTGATAATACAATATTAAAGGGTAAATAACCGATCATTGCAATTGGGGCAGCTATATCAACCCCTTCAATGGCTTTTATCTTTTTATATTGATCAATACTTATTCCCCCAGCTATTCCACTTAAATAGTTCGGTTCTAGTAAATGATTAACTTCTGTTGTGTTTCGGGAATCAGGCGGTCGAACTACAATGTCATAAGAAGCTGACCAATGTCTAGCTAATGTTTGCTCCACCGTTCCTTTGTTTGACTGGGAGAGCCCGACAAGATAACTTAAACCGGAACTAACGATTAACGCACCAACTATTAGTAAAATAAAGCGTTCTTTATGGCGCCACCAATTTTGCCAAATGAAACGAAGCATCGTATACCTCCTACACCTTAAAAATCTTTGAATTTATGATTTTTCGAGTAGTATCTATTATATGTTTAATTGGAAAATTTTTTTATAGAATGATTGATGTGGTTTACTATTGAGGACTATTTCTAAGGAGCTTTTTATAACCGATAATAAATTTATTCGATTATGTGACTCACCTCCTACTTTTATATAAAATTCCTAATATGACCATTTTATTACAATTTATTTCATCATTGCAAGTTTATTTTAAATATTATTACTTTTGTTACAATTTAATCACCCTTTCTAACAATCTGGGACAGAACCAAAAAAAACAAGCCGGAGTTATCCGGCTTGTTCACTAACTAATATAGGCTACGATGCCTTCCCCTTCATGCAAATCAAATTGTACACCTACAGAAAAGGGATCCATATTATATTCTAGGTCCATCCAATTTCTTAATGCTTCTACCAATTTAGCTTCCGAAATTATTTCCTTTCGGTTATTTACTTCTAATTCAGCAGAATATCCTTCGTCATCATCAAATAGTAATTCAACATAAACAGATTCAGGGGATATCCCGTTCTTATTTGCCATATACACACATACCGCGTTGACAATTTCTTGTTCATCTATTTTTATTATTTCCATAAACTAGTACCTTCTTGGTCTTATCAAAAATTTAAATACTCTCCAGATTACCATCAAAATTAATATAAAGAAGATGATATTTAATACTGGTGCTAGGACTGAACCCAAAGCTCCAAATGTTGAGCCGAACATGTGACCCATTAAAAATCCGCCTAATCCACCTAATAGCATTCCTTTCACGAAGCTTCCCTTGCTGCCATTTGAGTAGGACTTATTCGAGAAAAAGGATTTTGTATTATTATTTTTAGTTGTGGAGTTATACGAATTACTTTGGCTATTGTTTGGCTTTTGATATTGATGTGTCGGCGGTGTATAGGATCTCTTTATGGATCGATATCCTTTCGCTGAAGCATCATGTGAAAAGCCTAATCCTAAAATCGTAAAGACAAAAGTGAAGGCTGTTACAATTGCGATCAATTTTTTTAACATTTACATTCTTCTCCTTTAATTCATCACTCAGATAGAAATCTATCATAAGAATAGTTCCTATGAACTTATTATATGAACTTTTTAGTTAAAAATCAAGTAGAATTTCTTTGTTCCTTTCTGTAATTGACTTTTTTCACCATAAATCATAAGATAAGTTCATAAGAACTTACTGAACTGGAGATAACAAATGGATACTTTTCACCTTACAAGAAAAGAAATGGCAGAACTTTTACTTTGCTTAAAAGGCTGGAATGAAAAAAAGCCTTTAAAAATTTTACAGGAAGGCTGGATTAGATCTAAGAAAAATTCTGTAAATGATGGAGGAACCGTTAACACACTTGTTTCCACTTACTTGCCACCAATTTTTGATAAAATATTAAAAGAAAATCAGATCGATATCGGGTTATCATTAAATGAAATTGTCGCACTAGGCAATCAAATCGAAAATACAAGTTTTTCCTCGACAGCCGTTCAAAATTGGGTAAAGCGTGATATAAAAGAAATGATTGTTGCTCCACAAAAAGGAAAAAAATACTCTTTAGAGCAAACAGCATTGTTGTTTTTAGTAGAAGATCTTAAATCCTCTCTTGATTTTGAATCAATTCGCCGCTTATTAAAACTAATTATTAATGATCCTGAAGATAACGAGGATGATCTCATAAATCCTATTCACTTGTATGCAACCTATTCCATCTTATTCGATGAATTGAACATGAGCGGCATACAATTAAATGAAAAAGAGTTAAATATACATACGGTAACAACAATGGAGAAGATCATCGAGGGGAAAGCGGAGAACATTGTGGCAGGATATCATAATATCCATCATAATCAACGTGAAGCAATCAAGAATATTATTGTAATCGCAACTTTATCTGTGTACACAGCCTATTATCAAATGCTTGCAAAACGGTATTTAAAAGCTGCATTATTCGCACAGGATATTGAGGAATCTTATCAAGAAAAGTAGGAGAGAATTTTGAAGGACATTCTAGGCTAAAAATAGTAATTAAATGTTCTTCATTAACCATTTGAAAGACAATCCGAATTAAACAAAGTGACTCAGTGTCTTTCATTAATTTTCTCACTTAAACCTCAACACGACCTGAAAGAAAAAAATTACTTTCAGGTCGTGTTGCAAATCTATATAAAGAACTACCAATTTTCAATAACCTGTCGATCCCCTTTACTATTCCCCTTTTTCGTAAACCGTTTTGCAAGCTCTTCTTCCACATCGTGAAGAGAAATATTCTGATTCGCTAACAGAACAAAACTATGAAAAAGGAGATCGCTGCACTCATTGATAACTTCTTCCTTGCTTTGATTTTTTGCAGCAATAACGATTTCTCCTGCTTCTTCAATCACTTTTTTTCCTATCTTATCAATACCCTTATCATATAAATAATTGGTATAAGAATTTTCCACTTTTACTTTTTTCCTGTCTTCAATTTCCTCCATCACCTGATGAAAAATGTTTCCGGAAATAGAGGTATCTTCATTCGATTTAATAGACCGATAGAAACAAGATTTTTCTCCTGTATGACAAGCAGGTCCTTTTGCGTCTACTCGAATTAATAGGGAATCGTTATCACAATCTATTGTAATGGACTTAACCATTTGTTTATGCCCAGAGGTTGCCCCTTTATTCCAAAGGCATTCCCGCGAACGTGAGTAAAACCATGTCTCATTTGTTTCCAACGTCTTGTTGTAAGATTCTTCGTTCATATATGCAAGCATGATAACTTCATTCGTTTTTTCTTCCACGATGATGGCAGGTATTAATCCTTTCGTAAAATCAGGCTTCACGTATATTCACTCCATTTTCTTGACAGATTTGTTTCACTTCTTGGATAGAATAGGTGCCTTCGTGAAAAATAGATGCAGCCAATGCTGCGGATGCATCTGTTTCCAAAAACACATCTGGAAAATGTTCCCTCTTTCCGCAGCCACCGGATGCAATGACTGGGATTCTTACTTCGGAAATAATCGCTTTAGTTAAGGGAATGTCAAATCCTTCCTTCACTCCATCACAATCTACACTTGTTAATAAAATTTCTCCTGCACCAAGCTGCTCCACTGTTTTAGCCCATTCGACCGCATCAATCCCTGTGTCTTTACGGCCGCCATGAGTCATAACATGCCATCCATTTGAAAATTTCTTCGCATCAATTGCGACTACAATACACTGTGAACCAAATCGGTCAGCAGCTTCTTTTATAAGAGTAGAATTCTGTACAGCTGCAGAATTAATCCCTACCTTATCTGCACCGGCTTTTAAAAGCTGTGTCACATCATCAATGGTTCTTACCCCACCGCCAACGGTAAAAGGGACAAAGATATTTTCTGCAGTTCTTTTTACCATTTCTATAACCGTTTTTCTTCCTTCGTTCGTTGCAGAAATATCCAGAAAAATAATTTCATCTGCTCCGTTTTCGGAGTAGTATGTAGCCATTTCAACTGGGTCACCCATTTCCCGCAAGTGAATGAAGTTTGTTCCCTTTACAACCTTGCCGTCTTTTACGTCCAAACATGGGATAATTCTTTTTGCAATCATCTTGAAACAACTCCCGACAGCTTTATCATCCCATCATATAATGCTTTGCCGACAATAGCCTCCGCCACTCCAATTACATCTAAAGCTTCTAAATCATGTTGATTTCGAATTCCACCGGAAGCAATGATGTGACATTGAACTGCTTCATTTAAACGGTGCAGCTGTTCAAGATTGGGACCAGTTAAAGTACCATCTCGCGAAATATCGGTAAAAATAATGGTTTTCGCACCTAATTCCTCTATGTTTTTTGCAAAATCGATATAGTTTACATCGACAACGGTTTCCCAACCTCTAGTCGCAACCTTTTCGTTTTTAGCATCGATACCAACAGCAACCTGGTCGCTAAAATTCTTTAAAACACCTTTTAAGAAAGCTTCATCCTCCATTGCAGCTGTACCAAGTACGAGTCGTGATACACCCGCTTTAATATATTTTTCGATTGTTTCTATAGATCGAATTCCACCGCCAACCTGAATGGGCACAGAAGAAATTTTAGCTAAGTTACTTATCAATTCAAATTGTTTAGGAGCACCCAATCTCGCACCATCTAAATCTACAATATGGATTAATCCGGCACCATCTTCGATAAATTTTTGCAATTGAATTTCAGGATCATTTCCCATAACAGTTGATTTATTAAAGTCACCTTGAAATAATCGAACACATTTTCCATCGATTAAATCAATGGCTGGTATAACTTTTGTCATGCTTCATGTTCACCCCTAAGAACATTTTTATTAATTCCAGTCCTACTTTCCCGCTTTTTTCAGGATGAAATTGCATCCCAAAGACATTATCCTTTTGAACAATTGCGGGGATCTCAGTGCCATAATCTGTCGTAGCAACAATATATGTTGCATCGGTCTGCACTTGATAAGAATGTACAAAATATACATGCTCTCCTTCAAAATCACGGAATCCATTTCCCTCGTTTTGAATATGGAGCTGATTCCACCCAATATGAGGTAATATATAATCCGTTTTTATTCTTTTTATTTGACCGGGAATTAAGTCCAACCCCTCTTTCCTTCCGCCTTCAAACCCTTCCGAAAATAAAAGCTGCATTCCAAGGCACACGCCTAAAATAGGTTTCTTTCTTGCCAAGTCTTGAATGACACCCTTTAATCCGCGTTGTTCTATTTCATCGATTGATGCATGAAAAGAACCTACACCAGGTAAAATGATATGAGAGGCTTGTTCTAACATTTCCGCTTGATCGGATACAATCGTTTGAACACAAAGCTTGGATAACGTATTTCGAACACTTGCAATATTCCCCATTCCATAATCGACAATCCCTATCATTCTATTATCCCCTTCGTTGAATTAACCCCTTTTATTCGAGGATCAATCATAATAGCTTGAGATAATGCCCGTCCTAATGCTTTAAATAACGACTCAATCTTATGATGCGTGTTTTCCCCATATAACACTCTTGCATGAAGAGTAATCCCTGACTGAAAAGCAAAAGCTTGGAAAAATTCTTTTACTAATTCCGTATCAAAATTGCCCAGTTTTGGATTTTGCAAATCAGCATCAAAATGTAAAAATGGCCTTCCACTAATATCTAAAGCTACGAAACCAAGCGTTTCGTCCATTGGTACATAGGCAGAACCATAGCGTACTATTCCTTCCTTAGAACCTAAAGCCTCCTTCACTACCTGGCCAAAAACAATTCCTACATCTTCCACGGTATGGTGGCTATCGATATATAAATCTCCCTCGGCTTTTACTACAAGACTAATCCGTCCGTGCCTTGCAAATAACTCTAGCATGTGGTCAAAAAAGCCTACCCCTGTATTAATTTCTACCTCAGAAGAATCATCTAAATGGCACGTTACTTGAATAAACGTTTCATTTGTTTTTCTTTCTTTCGAAGCTGTTCTCATGATTATCGTTCCCTCCATCATATTTGCATTCTTATTTGAACCGCCCGGGCATGACCTGTTAATTTCTCTTCATTCGCGATTGTCATAATATGCTCTGCAGCATTCCCTAACGCTTTTTCAGAGTAATAAAGATAGGTTGTTTTTTTGATAAAATCATCGACAGATAAACCGGAAGAAAACCTTGCATTACCCGAAGTAGGCAATACATGATTTGGGCCTCCAAAATAATCTCCTACCGCTTCAGGGGTATTCTCTCCTAAGAAAACAGAACCTGCATTTTTAACCAAACCTAGCCATGATAATGGATTTTCCAAAACTATTTCCAAGTGTTCTGGAGCCAACTGATTAACAAGCCTAAAAGCTGTATATAGATTATCCACAACTACTGCAGCACTATTATTTAAAAGAGAAGGGGTTGCAATTTCCTTTCTAGGTAATTCAGCAAGTTGTTTATTTATTTCTATAGAAACCTCGTCTACTAAAGTGCTCGATGTAGAAAAAAGAAAAGTCCTTGCGTCTTGGTCGTGCTCTGCCTGTGCAAGTAAATCTGCCGCAATATAGGCAGGATTTGCATTTTTATCTGCTATAATGGCCACTTCGGATGGACCCGCAATCATGTCAATTCCTACATCTCCGTAAACAATGGATTTTGCCGCAGCAACATATGCATTTCCCGGTCCAACAATTTTGTCTACTTTTGGAATAGTGGATGTCCCATAGGCCAAAGCAGCAATCGCTTGTATGCCGCCAATTTGATAGATTTTGTTGACTCCGGCAATATCAGCTGCCACTAATAGTACAGGCGATATCCCATGCTCGCTGCGAACTGGGGTAACCATGATAATCTCATCTACCCCAGCGATTGCAGCTGGAATAGCATTCATCAATACCGTCGAAGGGTAACTGGCAGTTCCACCTGGCACATAGACACCTACCCTCTCAATTGGTCGAAACAACTGACCGGAAATAATATCATCTGTCATTTCCATTATCCTGGATTGTGTAAGCTGCTTACGGTGAAAGGATCTGATATTAGCGGCCGCTTTCTGAAGAGAATCAATAACGTTTGGGGAAATGTTATTCCACGCCTGCTTCCGCTCCTCCTCTGAAACCTCCCAGTCCTCGGGGATAAATCCATCAAACTTCTCAGCATATTTTTCTAATGCTTTATCTCCATTCAAACGAACATCTTTGATAACGTTCAGGGCGGTTTCGATGATTTCTGTATTCATTGATATTTTTCTATTTCCGTTTATAAATCGTTTCATATATTCATCATTCGATAGTTTCGGGATCAACTTAATACCTCCTGTCCCTGAAGTGCATCAATAAATGGTGTAATGAATGCTTTTTTTATTTTTAGGGAGGAACGGTTTGCGATACATCTGGCACTTAACGGATGAAATTCTTCTTTGATGATAAGGCCATTTTCAGCTAGCGTTGTTCCGGTTTCCACTATATCGACAATCGCGTCAGATAGTCCCAGTACTGGAGCTAATTCAACAGATCCTTCAAGTTTGACAATGTCAACAGATTCTCCCGTATTTCTAAAATAATCATTCGTGATGTTTGGGTACTTCGTAGCGATTTTTCTTTTTGTCAAGGAAGGTTTTTTATTAGCAGCTTCCGCAAGAGCAAATCGACATTCGCCAAATGGCAATGGAAATAGATCAAATACATCCGGCTGATACTCTAGTAAAATATCTTCTCCAATAATGCCGAGATCTGCAATGCCATGCTCTACATATGTACCTACATCTGCCCCTTTTGCAAAAATGAATTGAAGATTCCCTGCCTCTACGCATAGCTTTCTTCCTTTATTGATTAAAGGTTCAATATCAAATGAAAGGGACTCGAGATATTGCAAAAATTGGTCCTCCAACCGCCCTTTTGTTAATGCAACACAAACCTTCATGCTTTCACCACCTCTAATTTATCATTATTATTTTTCACATAGAGCACCTTATCATATGAAACAAATGGATTAATCTCATAAACAATATCCACAATCCCATGCTTATACTCTTTTCTATATTTTTCAGCAAAAGCAAGAGTATCATCTGTTGCTACAATACAAACCCTTTCTTTTTTCGAGGAAATCTCCATTTTATTTGCCAGATTATCTACATCAAAGGCTAACCCAACAGCTGATACCTTCGTATCAAACTGGTCGTATAACTTATCGTATCTCCCGCCTGAAAAACATAAATCACCATTGTCAGAGGAATAACCCCGAAACATTATTCCCGAATAATAGGGCAAGTTTTTCACTCTCCCTAAATCCACCATGATGTCACCTATATTTACCTCTTTTAAAATGGCAATGATCCTATTTAAATGATGAATGATAGCTGACATGCTCTCTTTTTTGGACCATCTTTTCTCATAGTCTTTTAAAATATCTACAGAACCATATGCATCTATAAGTAAGGCTAATTCATCCGCAATATTTTTATCACCATACTGAGCGGCAATAGCGTATACTTCATCTTTCCGTTTATTATGCATGGCGACACGAAGTCTTTCTTTTTCCGCTTCCTTTAATTCCATCGTTTTGGTAAGTTCCTCAAAAATGTCCGTGTGGCCAAGTTCCACCGCATATTCATGAATGTTTAATTTTTCCAACAATTCCTTCGCTAAGAAAAGGCACTCACTTTCCCCTAGAAGCTTTGGAGTTTGAATTATTTCGATTCCAATTTGCCTTTTTTCAATACCTGGTTGGTCTTCACGAAATACAGATCCTTGATAAGCCCATTTCGTCTGTTTTGACTTTAATCGCACTAAAGCTCTTGCAATTGCTGATGTCCAATCAGGTCGCAATACTTCAATTTCTCCATTTCGGTTAAACCATTTCAGCAAATTTTGTAATTCCATTCCTACATATTTATTTGTAAATGTAGATGCATACTCGACCAGGGGTGTAGATATTTCCACGAACCCTCTATCTTCAATAATTTCCCTAAATACTTCACAAACCATATTCCGGTTCCTGACCACATTCCCGAATTCGTCTTGACTTCCGCTCGGTAAAAACATAATTTCACTTCCTAACCATTATCCTTTATCTTATTATCACTCTACCAAACTAAAGGATTTTGTTTTAGAATATAACAAATAAAAACATTCGTCAATCGAAATTTTTGATAGACTTAAATACTTAAGTAATGTTAATCTAATTAATTATTTATCATTTCAAATGAATTCTTCATATATTGAATTAATTATCATCACATCTGGTAGGTACTACCATCTAAGAGTTATAATGGGAATTAATCCTGACTGTGGACAATATTTTACGTAAAAAGATATTAATGGTGGTTTATATAATACGGAGGAATATTGGGTTAGCTGGAGAAATGTTCATAGGAAAAGTAAACAACTTTCTCCTTTAACATGTATTGAAAGTAGGGAATTTTATGTTTAAGTACCTCTATGTAATAAGTACAATACTATCTATGATTCTATTTTTTCTTTGTAACTATTTGACAGAACCTTTAGTTAAAAAAAGTGAATTAGGTGTGGCAAGTGGTGGTAATGGGAATCCCGGCTTGTTCCCTTGGTTTATTCTTTTTCCCTTCTTTTTAATTTTTTTATATGGTACTTTTAAATATTTGACCAATTTTATACTTAAGAAAAATATGAAATTCATTCTGATTGTTATTTTTTCTTCAAGTTTATTATCATTGATCATAGTATTATTTACAAACATTGAAGCAAATAAGATTAGGGAAAAAATTGTTGAAGTCAGTCCATCCTTTACAAGTGTTAAACAATTATCATTGCTAAATACGTGGTCTAACTCCATATTCTTTAATCATTACACTTTTATTCTTGTTTTCCTTTTAGTTCTCCTTGCTAGTTCAATTTATGCCGCCATAAAAATTTCGACCTCTTTGAAAGAAACATAAAACTCTCCCGCTGCATTCAAATTCTACCTTAATGTGGACTGATTAGCTAAAAGTCCTGCAGCCACCACCTCTAGCAGCCACACTTTCAAAGCTAAGTTATAGCTGAAACCGCGCACACTTAAAAAGGAGTACAGGGATCAATGATTCTGTACTCCTTTTACATTATTTTTGATTAAGGACTTTATCAATTATCCCATAATCCTTTGCTTCCTCTGCGGAAAGAAAGTAATCCCGTTCCGTATCGGCTTTCACCTTTTCAAGCGGCTGTCCAGTTAAATCAGCAATCATTCCATTAATTTGATCCTTTAATTTTAAAATTCTTCTTGCTGATATATCAATTTCTGTAGCTTGACCACGTGCACCGCCTAAAGGCTGGTGAATCATTATTTCACTATTCGGCAACGCGAACCGTTTTCCCTTTGTCCCCGCCATTAAAAGCATTGCTCCAAAAGAAGCTGCTAAACCTAAACAAATTGTTTGAACATCTGGCTTTATATATTGCATCGTATCGAGAATCGAGAATCCTGCAGTGGTCGATCCACCTGGACTGTTGATATAGATGGAAATATCCTTTTCCGGATCGTCTGCTGCTAAGAAAAGCAATTGTGCGACTACCGTATTGGCTATTTGATCATTTATTTCATCACCGATCATTATAATACGGTCTTTTAGTAACCTTGAATAAATATCATAAGATCTTTCTCCTCGTGAGGACTGCTCAATAACATATGGAATTGCATTCATTTTATTGCCTCCCTAATATTATGCCGCTGCAAGTAAAGAGAGGTTGTTTGAACCTTTGCACATAGGGATTTGTTGCTGGAATAATTTTTTGTATTGCTTGATAAGGATATTCGGCTGTTCGTGCTGTATGGATTGAATGATGGATTCATAAAACAACCGCATTTGCCTATTCTCGATTTTTTTTGTATTTATCTCATTATCCTCATCGATAACCTTCCTTAAATGCTGGCGGGTTCTGAATAAAGAAGCTTTAATTGCTCCCTCTGTTAAATTCAATTGTTTTCCTATTTCACTCATTTCGTATTGAAAAATATCTTTTAACAAAAATATGACCGTTTGTTGAGGAGTTAAATGTTTTACTAATAACTCGCTTATCGAATATACTTCCGGTAATATTTTCATTGGATCCACAGATGGTTCAGACTTCATGGTGCCCTGTTCCTTTGAACGTTTCCGAAATTGATCAATCCAATGGTTATAAGCAATCTTATATAATAATGCAGGCGTGATTTTACCTTGATTTGCATTTTGATTTACATATTTGTGATACATTTTTTCAATCGCCTCATGTGCCAGGTCCTCCGCATCCCAACCATTTCTGGTCAGAAATTGGCAATACCTCTTTAATGCAGGATACATACTCGTTATGGTTGTCGTAACATTTTCTTCTTGAATAGAAGATTCAGTACCAAGCTTGGTTTTCAAAGTGATCACTCCTTTTGAACCTCTATATATTGAACGGATACGAAAGCTAAAAAGTTACGGGTAAAAAATAATTTACTCCATTTTTTGTTCCAATAATGGTTCATACATCATAATCGCATGATTTTCAACGATAAATTCATCATCTATCAACTGCTTTTTGCGATTATATATTTTTCGATTTAAAATATTATGCCTAACATATCCTCCCCAATATGCAGGCGTGATTTGATGCTCTTTTTCATATATTTCATAACTGTATAAAGATGGATTTAATGCCCTCCATTCCCCAACTAAATGTGTATCTGTTAACGATAAATGCAATTGATACGGTTCGTTCGTATTATTTTTTATTTGTAAATCCAGGTAGTTATATGCACAGGTTGCTCCGCTCCCAAATGGCTGTGTTCTGTTGGAGTCCGGAAATACATCATAACTATGACGATTTCTTTCTGTAATCGTTAAAGGAGTATGTAATGTCATCCAGTAAAGTAAATTGGAAAGCTGACAAAGCCCACCGCCAATTCCTTTTTTAAAAGTACCATAATAAAGAACCATACCGTCAACATAGCCTTTTTTCTTCTTTGGTTTGCCAATAAGCTTCCAATAGGAAAAGGTTTCCCCAGGATGTATGACAACCCCGTTTAATTGTTTAATAGCGATTTCTAAATTCTTAATTTTATTATACTGGTACCACATATCTACCCCGCGTAATGGTCTTAATAACATGGTTTGATGCTTATAAATGATATGCGGAAACCACTCAAGCTGTTTCTCTTTCGCATATATATTTTTGTCAAAAATCCAAGCCAAATAACGCTTAAAGATAAAATAATGTTTTCCAATGAATATCCTAATACGAGATCTTTTTTTCGGGCGCAGCTTTGTGATATCCACATTATTCCCCCTTGCAAAGAGCATCCTTTTAGTTTCAGATTAACAGGTCTTTCCAATTGCATCAACAATATTTCTTAATTTTAAGATTTTTACGAATAACAGTTGACTCATATTACGCATATACTGTATCATAACAGAATAAAAATAAATAAACTGTATTATAGTAGATGATAAAGGAGGAATAACTAGATGTTAGGAAACCCAGTTGAATTTTTCCGTAATTTGTCTAAAAAAGTTTGTCCGGAATGCGGGGAGCATATCCATGAGGAACAAGCAGAGTCCTATATTATGGAGTGTGAACGCTGTCTTGCAAAGAGAGAGGAGTAGTACTCCTCTTTTTTGTCATCCTTTCCATTGCTCCTACTACCATCTATAATAAAAGGATAAATGAATATAGAGAGGAAGGAAGCATTTGACTGAAAAATTGTTTTATAGTGAACCAAAAACGTTTGAATGGTCTACTGAAATTACGAGTATACATGAAAGGGATAATAAAATTATCGTAACGTTGGCTAAAACAGCTTTTTACCCTACTGGAGGGGGACAGCCACATGATGTAGGGTATATTGATTCGATAAGAGTACTGGATGTTTTTGAGGAAAATGATGAAATCTATCATACACTTGAAACAAAACCAGTTAATAAAAAGATTCAATGCAAAATAGACAAGCATCGGCGTGTAGATCATACTCAACACCATACCGGACAACATCTGTTATCAGCAGTTTGTATCGAATTATTTGATGCACATACTATCAGTTTTCATCTTGGGGAAGTAACGGTGACGATCGATTTGGAAGTGCCGGATCTTACGGATAAACAATTAAAAGCTATAGAAGCAAGGGCCAATCAATACATATATGAAAATAGAAAAGTAAAAACATATATTGTTCCAGAAGAAGAATTATCCAATATCCCGTTAAGAAAAATTCCCGATGTGACTGGTGACATTCGAATTGTCGAAATTGAAGGATTAGATTACTCTGCATGCTGCGGTACTCATGTGGAGGGAACTCTGGAAATCGGATTAATAAAGCTGATAAAAACAGAAAAACAACGCAGGAATACTAGACTTCACTTTTTATGCGGATTTAGGGCCATTCAGGATTACCAGGAGAAACATGATATTCTTGCAGCTCTTACAAAAAATTTATCTACATCAAAAGAGGAAATCCACGGTCGTATCGAGAAAATGGAAAATGAAAAAAGGGAAATGCAGCGAAAGCTAGATGCAGCATTAAATGAAAATGCTACATACTTAGCAGATGAACTATTGAAGTCGAACCGAGAACCAATACTAGTTAAATCATTTTCTGATAAGTCTGTACAAGATTTACAAGTCCTTGCGAGACAGTTAATTGCTAACACGGATAAAATTATTATTTTAGCTTCCGTTCCTGATAAAAGATGTTTAATCCAGCATAATGGGGAAAATGATTTTCAATGTGGAGCATTTGTAAAAGAAAACATCTCTTCTTTTAATGGAAAAGGCGGAGGTTCTAAAAACACTGCACAAGTAACATTCACAAGTGATGAGGAAATGGTTTCCTTTTTGGATTTCATTAAAAATGCACTAATAGCAAAATCCCCACAAGTGTAAGTGGGGATTTTGCATCTTATAATTTCTCTAATTTAGAAACTACCAATTCACAAATTTTATGTGTTGCCAATGCATCCTTTGTGGAAATTTTAGGAGAAGAATCCCCTTTTAATGCTTGAATAAAATCATCCACAATCTGATAAAAGCCACGTTTATGAAGGGTTGGCTCCCAATCGCTTCCTACAAGTTTTAATTCATTACGATCTTGATAAATGGTGACATCGGCAACATTTGTAGCTACTCTTTTTTCATTGGGACTCATGACTTCCAGCTTTTCTTCAGAAGTACCGCTATCACGGTTCATGATTCCGATGGCAGTACATTCCTTTGCAATAAACTGAACGACTGCATGATAGAGGTTTTTGCCCTCTTTTCTGCCGTTAACAATTATATTTTCAATTGGTGTAGGCAATAAATATTTTATCGTATCCAGCACATGAATAAAATCATCGTATACAAAAGTCCTTATATCATTTGGCAATCCCTTTCGATTTTTCTGCATCAGAATCATATTAGGGTTTTGCAATTCTTTTAGTTTTTGATAAGAAGGTGCATATCGACGATTAAAACCAACCATTAATAATAATTGATTTTTCTCCGCTAATTCAACCAATTGCTTTGCAGAATCATAATCATAGGAAATTGGCTTATCCACGTAAACATGGATATGGTTCGATAAAAGTTTATGTACAATATCAAAATGTGATTCCGTCGATGAATGCACAAAAGCCCCTTCAATCCCGCTATCTATTAATGAGTCAATACTTTCATGTACGTTTTCAAACCGATATTGCTTAGAAATACTTGAAAGTCGTTGTTTGTTTCTCGTAAAAAGATGAAATTCAACATCGTCTCTTTGCCCATATACGGGTAAGTATGCCTTTGCAGCAATGTCGCCTAAACCAATAATACCTATTTTTAACATTGTATCCCCCCGTTTCTTTTGCTCATTCGAACAATGACTTTTTGACTTAACCTTATTTCTAATCGTACAAAATGAACTTATCCTCCAAAAAAGAAATCCAACACATTGGATGCAGTAGAGGATTGTTTATTATAGAACTCCGAGTATCCGCAGTTTTTACAATACACAACGGTAAATTGATTGTGCTGAATATCAAACATTTTGGATAATCCCGTACCTGTCATGGCAACGTCTTTTTGAGCTGCGTCGGTACTTCCGCATTTTATACAGCCTTTCTTTTCAGTCATGCAACTATCACTCCTTTTTATCCTTATATAACCTATTACGAATGAACACCTCTTTTTGTTTCACTCGCTTAAATATGTGGTATAAATAAAAAAGAGGCAAATCTATTAAAATAGATTAAACCTCTTAATCCTGCTATTCAATAATTTTTACTTCTACGTTACGTACACCCCATTGCTTCGCTTTCGAAAGTGATGGGATAAATATATCAATTTTATGTCCTTTTATTGCTCCTCCAGTATCCGCTGCAATCGCATATCCATAGCCTTCCACATACACTTTTGAGCCAAGTGGAATAACGTTTGGATCTACTGAAATAACTTTTTTCTCTGGATGATCTTTGATATTGACCCCAGTAGCTGTGATACCGGAACATTTTTCACAATTTGCCGTATACGCGGTCGCTCTCATTTGAATAACCTTTTTAACATTATCAGTTGTGTTTTTTGCTGCCTGTTCTTTTTCAGGTTGTTTTTTGGTTACGGGCTTTGCTGCCACACTAGCATTCTTTACAGAAGAAGATTCAACCTTTTTCGATTCGTTATCATCTTTGGATGCCTTTTTCGTATCTTCTTCTGGATAGACTACTAATTCATCATTTGGGTGGATTAAATCAGCCGTTAGGTTGTTCCATTGCTTTAATTGATCTACTGTTACATTGTAGTTATTTGCAATATCCCAAATGGTATCTCCATTTTTTACAACATAAGTTTCTTTATTTAAAATGGTTAGTTTTTGATCTGGATAAATTAAGTCGTTCGATAAGTGATTCCATTTCATTAATGAATCAACATTTGTATGATGTTCATTGGATATCTTCCAAAGTGAATCACCTAATTTAACATTGTATTCGGCAGCAAAAGTATTTCCAGTTACGACTCCGGTCAGCGTAAACGCTGCTGCTATAGCTGTAAATGCTTTTTTCATTTTTTTACCTCCCTTTGCTAGCAAACCAATTTTGCTAACTGAGCCAATACTAACACACGAAAATAACAATACAATGTCAACAACATGTTCGTTTCATTACGCTCCCGTTTCAACTAATGTAACAATCTGTCACATTGTAATATATTGAAATAGCGATAAATTTCAAAATATAAAAAGTCTACTCCATTAGGAGCAGACTCAAATCTTATTCTTCTGCTATTTTCTCCAATGGGCTTTCGGCAGGTCCTTCTATTACATCTCCTTGAATAGAGAATCTTGAACCATGACAAGGACAGTCCCATGTGCGATCTCCTGAGTTCCACTCGACCTCACAGCCAAGATGCGTACATGTAGTATCAACGACATAAACCTTTCCATCCTTATCCCGATAAGCTCCGGCTCGCCTTCCATTTACATTAACAACAGAACCTTGGTCAGGTTCCAATTCATCGATACGCATTAAAGGATATTCCAATTTTCCTTCTATTAAATGTTTTGCTACATCTATATTCGTTGAAAGAAAGGATTTCATACTTGTATCGCCAAACCTGGATGGAGTATATAAATCACGATATGGATTTTCTTTTTCCATTATAAGATCCTTCAATAAATTTGCAGCAACCGTACTATTTGTCATCCCCCATTTTCGAAAACCTGTAGCGACAAAAATATTAGGGTGACCACCGGTTATTTGTCCTATGTAAGGGACTTTATCCAAAGTTGTTAAATCCTGCGCTGACCATCTAAATAAATACTCTTTAATGCCAAAGGTCTCTTCTGCAAAATTCTCTAGAGCTTGATAATGTAAAATCGTAGAAATACCTTGTCCTGTTTTATGATTCTCTCCGCCAATTAACAGCAATTCTTCATCACCAAGCATAGCAGTACGTAAGGAACGCGTTGGCTGCTCCGCATTTATGTACATCCCACCATTAAACTCCTTCTCTGGTTTTATGGCAATAATATAGGATCTTTCCGCATACATCCTTGTAGGATAGAAGCCAAGCCCATCATAAAAAGGAAAATGGGAGCATGCACAAACATATCTACAGATTACAGACGGTCCACCGCTAGTCCTTACCTTTAATTTTTCCTCTGTATCTACATCTGTAGCGGTTGTTTTTTCAAAAATAACCCCACCGTTAGAAACAATGTATTCCACTAATGGTTTCAAATATTTCAATGGGTGAAAATGCGCCTGATTACTCATTTTAAGAGCTGCTTTAACTGAAAAATCTGCTGGTACTCTGTCTGAGATTTCCCCTTTTATGCCTAATTTTTCGTATGCAATCATCTCATTTTTCAGCTTATTTATATAATCATCTGAATTAGTATAAATAAACGCATCTTCATTTGTAAAATCACATTCTATATTATGTTCCTTTACCATATCGCGAATAAATGTAATTGCATTGTTATTTGCTTCATAATATAATCTAGCACTTTCACCACCAATTGTTTGGATTAGTTCATCATAGATTAACCCATGCTGAGCTGTTATTTTTGCAGTAGTATGTCCTGTTGTTCCATTCAACAGATTTCCCGCTTCAATTAAAGCAACCTTAAACCCTTCCTTCACTAACAAATAAGCTGTTGTAATACCCGTAATTCCTCCTCCAACAACCGTTACATCCACTTCGATATCTTCATTAAGCTGCGAAAATTTTGGAAAATCTATCTTATCTCTCCATAATGGTTCAGGAAATTGCGGTATTTGTTTGCGGGCAGATTCCTCATTTACCATTCTTTATATCCTCCTATTTGTAGACTTTTCTTCAGTTTTCCCATTCATGACCAAAGTAATGTAGAAAAGTCGCGAAATAAGAAACTATTGTAAACAACGAATAGATTTTAATGGATTAGAAATGCTTTTAATATGGTTCTTTTCTTAAAATATCGATTAATAATAATTAGCATCATAAAAAAACATGCCTCGAATCTAAGTCTACAATAGGATTTTAGTTATTATTCAAAAAAAGCATGAATATAATCAAACCTAGAAAACGGAGATGGTCAAATGAAAGATAAACACGATAAAATTCTGACAAATGCGCCTGAAAGACCAGCTATTACTATTAATACAGCTGGTGATAATATAACAGGCACGAAATATGCACCTGGCGATTCGGTTAATGAGTTTGAGCATTTGAAGGATGCAAATACAATCCTTGCTAAAGATGAAATCCAACAACAAAATGAAAATTTATAAAAACTTTAAAAAGCTAAAATCCCGCTGGTGATTTTAGCTTTATTTATTTATGAAAAAAAATAATATAGCACTTTATAACCTTATCACTTAAATTATCACCTCCAGTGAAAGGAGCCGTCAGGAAGCTGATTTCTACGTCTCCTCTACGCCGGTAAAGCATCAGGTGAAAATGGAAGTGCTATTTTCAAATTGGTGAAATTTGAAGTGCATTTTCACTAGCTCCTGAGGTACTTCTATTTGTTTCCTTTGGTTTCGGTGAAGACACTTATAAACCGTACGCCTATAGGCAAGGCGCTTTCCATTTGAATTAAAGATGCCTTTTACATTTATTCCATGATATAATCAAACAGATATTATATGTGGAGGTCGTAATGATTTGATTACAGTAAACAAAGTAGGTTTACGTTATGGAGAACGTAAACTATTCGAAGATATTAATATTAAATTTACTCCAGGCAATTGCTATGGCCTTATTGGTGCCAACGGTGCAGGAAAATCAACTTTTTTGAAAATTTTGGCTGGCGATTT
Organism: Margalitia sp. FSL K6-0131; assembly: GCF_038008735.1. Taxonomy (NCBI): domain Bacteria; kingdom Bacillati; phylum Bacillota; class Bacilli; order Caryophanales; family Bacillaceae; genus Heyndrickxia; species Margalitia sp. FSL K6-0131. The sequence goes on along the minus strand of NZ_JBBOZS010000001.1, from coordinate 2,516,223 downwards.
AGAACCGCAATCGGGTGACGTGCATATTACACCTGGAGAAAGACTGGCGGTATTAAAGCAAAATCATTTTGAATATGAAGAACATGAGGTATTGAAAGTCGTAATAATGGGGCATACACGCTTGTATGAAGTGATGCAAGAAAAGGATGCCATTTATATGAAGGCTGATTTTACTGATGAAGATGGAATGAAAGCTGCTGAACTTGAAGGAGAGTTTGCCGAACTAAACGGTTGGGAGGCTGAATCAGAAGCAGCCATTTTATTAAAAGGATTAGGGATTGGGGAAGAACTTCATACAAAGAAAATGGAAGAACTCACTGGTGCCGAAAAAGTAAAAGTACTCCTTGCACAAGCATTATTCGGAAAACCGGATATTCTGTTATTGGATGAGCCAACGAACCATTTGGATTTAAAAGCAATCCAATGGTTGGAGGAATTCCTCATTAACTTCGAAAATACTGTCATTGTTGTTTCCCATGACCGTCATTTCTTAAACAAAGTATGTACTCATATTGCTGATTTAGATTTCGGCAAAATTCAGCTTTATGTCGGTAATTATGATTTCTGGTATGAATCCAGTCAGCTAGCACAAAAAATGATGCAGGAAGCGAATAAGAAAAAAGAAGAACAAATTAAAGAGCTTCAAGCATTTATTGCAAGATTTAGCGCCAATGCTTCAAAGTCAAAACAAGCAACATCACGGAAAAAATTATTGGATAAAATTACATTAGATGATATCAGGCCTTCTTCCCGAAAATACCCATACGTACATTTTACTCCTGAACGCGAAATAGGAAATGATTTATTACGTGTGGAAGGTTTAACGAAAACCATTGACGGTGTCAAAGTATTGGATAATGTAAGCTTTATTATGAATAAAGACGACAAGATTGCATTAGTAGGCCAAAATGAAATTGCAAAAACGACCCTTTTCAAAATCTTGTCTGGTGAAATGGAACCAGACAGCGGCTCCTATAAATGGGGTGTTACTACTTCACAAGCCTATTTTCCAAAGGATAATAGCGAGTACTTTGAAAATGGCGAGTTAAACTTAGTTGATTGGTTGCGTCAATATTCACCTCTTGACCAAAGTGAAAGCTTTTTAAGAGGCTTCCTTGGCAGAATGCTATTTTCCGGTGAAGAGGTAATGAAAAAAGCAAATGTGTTATCCGGTGGAGAAAAAGTACGTTGTATGCTTTCAAAAATGATGCTAAGCGGATCCAATGTCCTGCTGCTTGATGAACCAACAAACCATTTAGATCTTGAATCGATTACTGCATTGAATAACGGGTTAATTCGCTTTAAAGGTTCTTTAATCTTTGCTTCACATGATCATCAGTTTATCCAAACGATTGCAAATCGTATTATTGAATTAACTCCAAATGGCATGATTGATAAAGTCATGACGTATGATGAGTATTTAGAGAACGACGATATTCAGGCCCAATTGACTAAATTATATGCTTAACTAGAAAAGTGCAAGTACCTTGCCCATTGGCGTAGTATTTCATAGTAAGGATACGTTGAAATCCTCCTGCCGATGGCTGCCGCTTGCGCTAGACAAAAACAACACCATTAAAACAATGAAATTAGTAAAAAAATTTACCAATAATGAAGGAATCAACATTTACGTTGATTCCTTTTTTTGATCATTTCATATCATATAAATATATTCTTTAAGGGTGTGAAGCTTTTTATGACAATATCAGGAAGTGAATATATTAAAAGAATTGATGCTTTAAACAATGAGGTTTGGGTGAATGGACAGAAAATAACCGGGAATATTTCAGAACATCCAGCATTTAAAGGCATTATGAAGAGCAAGGCACACTTATTTGATTTGCAAAACAATGAAGATCATAAAGAACTTTTAACCTTTAAAACATCATCCAAAAAGGAAGTTGGATTTTCTTTTCAACAGCCTACAACGTTAAAAGAGTTAGAAAAGCGGAGGATTGCTACTGCATTTTGGTCCAGAACAAATGCTGGCATGCTTGGAAGGTCGCCTGATTACGTGAATACCGCGATAATGTCATTAGGTACTGCTCATAATTTATTCGGGAAAAATGATCCAAATTTCGGCTCTAATATCCTTCATATATATCAAAAAGCTATGGAAAAAGATCTTACTTTTACACACACGTTTATCAATCCGCAAGTGAATCGATCCACAAGTTATATGGAGGAAGATTCCAATATCATCGCAGCAAAAATCATCAAGGAAAATACAGATGGAATTGTTATTAAGGGGGCACGTTTACTATCCACTCAAGGAGGTATAACAGACGAACTTTTAGTAATTCCGGCAGGAGGAAACTTTATTGATGAATCTTATATTTATGCATTTACAATCCCCTCTAATACACCAGGCTTAAAATTTCTTTGCCGAGAATCTTTTGTATTAAGTGATTCCCCTTTTGATCATCCACTTGGCTCCCGCTTCGAAGAAATGGATACGGTTGTTGTGTTTGATGAGGTACTTGTGCCTTGGGAGAATGTATTTTTATATAAGGATTACGACATAGCTTTTTCTATGTTTCAAGAAACAAATTTTAATACATTATTACTATATCAGGCTTTAACGAGAATGATCGTGAAGACAGAATTTATCCTTGGACTTGCGGAAAGTTTAATAGATGCCATTAATATTGGAGAATATCAGCATGTCAAAGATAAAGTCAGTGAAGTTATTGTAACGTTGGAAATCTTAAAAGGCCTTCAATTCTCTGCAGAAATACAAGCAAAAAAAAATAATTGTGGAACTTTGGTGCCAGATGCGAAACCGTTGAATGCGGCAATTTATTATTATCCGCGGATGTACCCAAGATTAGTGGAAATTATCCAGTTATTAAGCGGAAGCAGTTTGATTACACTTCCTACGGATAAAGATTTTCATTCACCGGTACGTAACTATATTGATCAATATCTTCAAGGAGCCAATTCCACCGCAGAAGACAAAGTAAAACTATTTCGGTTGGCATGGGATTTATGTATGAGTCCATTCGGAACTAGACAAACTCACTTTGAACGCTTTTTTTTCGGTGACCCTGTTAAGTTATCCATGGGCCTATACAATGGATATAATAAAAATGAATATGTTGATTATATTAAGCAATTTTTATCGTAATGGGACAGAGGGACAGGTCAGGTCCCTCGTTCCTACCTTTGGTTTTTCACGCTATGAAAGGCTTCCATCATTTCCTGATAGCTAGTGCATCTGCAAATATTAGATTCCATCCAATCTTGAATAGTCTCGTCATCTGCATCTGGAAATAGGGATAATAAAGAATGTGCATTCATAATAAATCCCGGTGTACAAAACCCGCATTGAAACGCATTTTTTTCAACATATGCCTGTTGAATCGGAGTGAATTTTAACCCTTCTATTGTTAGGATTTCTTTATCCAATGCTTCGATTGCGAGCATAAGACAGGACTTTTGGGGCCATCCATCTACATTAACAGTACATGCTCCACAATCCCCGTTTCCACAGCCATATTTAGTTCCTGTTAATCCAAGTTCCTCCCGAATAACCGTTAATAAGGTATCTGCTGCACGAAAATGTACTTCTCTTTCTTCTCCATTTACATGTAAGTAACTATTGAAATATTTGGAGCCCGCCACCTACTCCACCTCCAGCTTCTGAAAAATTTCAAGTAAGTTTTTTTCTAATAAATACTTTTTATAATCAGCAGAACCCTGAATATCATCAATAATTGGCTTTGGCCATGCATCAATTGCTTCTTTTATTCTATCTTTGTAAGCCAATTGTCGATTGTTTAATCGATTGTCAATGGTTTCCTCATGGATTGGGAGTAATGATATTCCGCTAACAGCTATTTTTAATCTTCCATTTATCTTAATAGCATTAATAGATATAACAGGATATCCGACCGTTCCTATAGTTCTTATCTTTTTTGCATAATAAGGAGCATTTATATACTCTTCATCTACTACTAATTGAACAAGTAAAGTTCCGGCAGGCAGTTGATATTCCTCATTAAATGCATCTTTAATAGGGATTTCTCTAATCCCTCCTTCGTTTGCTATGACAACATTGCTATCCGTTATCAAAAATGGAAGAATTCCTTCTTTAAAGCGAATATTACTGCAAATATTTCCACCTAAAGAAATTTTATTTCTGGCTGTTTGGTCTGCAATTTCAATAGCCGTTTTACTTAATAATGGAAAGCTATCTTGGTAGACTGATTGAGTTAAAGAAATGCAAGATCCTAGAATCAATTTTTGTTCTCTCTCCAAAAGAATATTACACTCTGGTATCCCATTTATATCAATAACTGCATCCGTAAATAAACTGCTCGTTCTTCCTAGGGTAATGATTTCAGTACCGCCTCCAAAATACATTGGCGTTTTCCCGCTTAATAGAAAATGCTGATATAAACTGACAGCCTCCTGAATGGTATAGACTTTCATGTATTCAAAATTAAAAGGTATCATGATTGTACTCCATTCTTGATCCGCCATAAATTTTCCGGGGTTAATGGAAGAATCATTAATTCTTTTTCCATCGCATTGGAAAGACTGTTTGCTAATGCTGCAGGAATGCCTATGATGCCATGCTCCCCTATTCCGCGAATCCCATATGGAGAATCTAAGAACGGAGTTTCGACAAAATCAACAATATATTCAGGATTCTCGCCATATCTTAACATATGATAAGTCCTAAGCTGAGGATTTAATACTTCCCCTTTATTAGAAAAATCAAATTTCTCTCTAGTAGCAAAACTTAGACCCATATGGGCTGCCCCCATTACTTGCCCCTTTGCAAGTAGTGGATTAATTAACCTTCCACAATCAATGACAGCAAAAACTCTTTTAAGCTCATATGTGAAATTTTCCTCATCATATTCTACTTCGACCGCTTCAGCACCAACTGTCCATTCCGGCCCTGGAACCCCCTTTCCTGTTTCCGGATCAATGGGGACAATATTTCGCAAAATATATTTTCCTCTTCCAATAATTTCTCCGCCAATCGCACTTCCCTTGGGATATTTATATCCATGAGCAAGCTCCGCCATTGGAATGCTCCTAACTGGATTTGCTCTTAGGTAAACTTTCCCTTCCCCTACCTCTAAATCTTCTTCTTCCACTAAAAAAATTTTGGCGGCAACATGCTTAAATTGTGCAATTGCATCATTACATGCATCCATTACAGCCCTGCCGACCATAAATGTGCCTCTGCTCGCTACTGTTTTCCAATGCTCGGGAGTTATTTCCGTATCCACCGACATTTTTACATGTACCATATCTACATCCATTTTGAAACGCTCTGCAATGATTTGCGTTAAAGCTGTTTTGGTGCCTTGACCAAGTTCTACCAACCCGCAGTTTAGGTTCATGCTCCCATCATTATTAAAGGTAATGATTGCACCAGACCCTGCATCCGAATCAATATTGGAGGTTTTCCACAGACCGCTTATTCCAAGTGATCGAATTTTACCATTACCAATTTTTTGCCGGTAATTGATATTGGGACCTATAAGCTCTTTTAGCCTTTTTAAGCATTTTGTCATGTTTCCTATATTACTTTTAGTTAATGGTGTTTGTGTTGGGGTAGTATCTCCTTCCTTAATGGCATTTATTAGCCGAAAATCAATGGGATCCATATTTAGTTCCTTAGCTAAAATATCCATGGTTCGATCAGCAGCAAACGTTAGTTCCGAGTGGCTAAAGCCGCGAAATGAAGTAGAATAAGGGTGATTTGTATACATACAATAGGAATCACACCAAACATTTTCTATATTATAAGGTCCGGTGCAATCAATTCCTGCTGATTTACTCATATCAACTCCCTTATCTGAATAAGCACCTCCGTCAAACAAATAAGTGTATTTCGCAGCTTGAATCTTACCATCTGATGTACATCCGATTTTAACAGTAGCGGTAAGTCCAATGTGAACTGGTGACATAATAAGATCCTCTTCTCTAGAATTCAACACTTTAACGGGTTTTCCGCCGACAGCCCTTGAAGCAATATATGCAAGGTATTCCAGTTGTATTGCTGCCTTTCCCCCATATGCTCCACCAACAAGGGGTGTATGAACATCGACTTTTCCTTCCTCGATGTTAAAAATACTGGATATGGATTTTTTTATTAAATATGGCGCTTGTGAGGATGAGTGAATAATAACAATGCCAGAGGGAGTAATTTCAGCAGTTGCACATCTTGTTTCCATTGCTGCATGGTCGGCTTGTGTAAAGGAGTAGCTTTTTTCTACAATAACATCACATTTTGAAAATCCAGCGTCAATATTGCCTTTTCTAATTTTCGTATGGTTTGCAATGTTGGTACTGGGTACAGGATATATACCTTTCATCACTTCATATTTCCCTAGATTTTCATGGACTAGAGGTGAATTTTGCTGCATTGCCTCTAGTGGTGAATTAACGACTGGAAGGGGGGAGTAGTTAACTTTGATAAAATTCGCGGCTTGTTTTGCCTGATATTTTTTTTCCGCTACAATCATAACGACAGGCTCACCATAATGGCGTACTTTATCATAGGCAAGAGGTGGATGGTCCAAAATATCTTCTCCAGTCATCGGAAGATTTTCACCAGTTATAATGGCTCTAACACCATGAATTCTTTTAGCCTGTGATATATCTATAGAAAGAATTTTCGCATGTGCATGAGGGCTGCGAACAAATGCAGTTTCCAATATGTGTGAAAAGGCGATATCATTAGTATATCTTGCATTTCCTGTTACTTTATTAAGGGCTTCCTTTCTTATGATGCTTTTGCCCAACCCAGACATAAGAATATAACCTCCTGAACAGAAAAATTGTACCTTTTATTTCTATATGCACTAAATTATTTATATATGTAATATCAACCTTTATAAAAATAAAAACTCGCCATATTTGACGAGTATGAGTGATATTAGTACTTCAAAATTCACCTATTCGTTAAGTAAATATTCTACACGTTTTATCATGTGAGCTAAGCGTTCTGCATTCTTTTTATACATTTGCTGTGCTTCCTTTGATTCAGTTGCAAGGGTGAAAAGCTCCATATCTGCTTGACATTTTTTTATAGTAGCAAGTAACAAAGCTCTTTCCTGAGATTTTGGAATTTGAATTTTATCATCAAATATATCAACAGTTAATTTTCCGTACGAATCGATTTGTCCGACCACTATATTATCCAAAGCAACATTTAGTTTTTGCAGCTCCGCTTCCAGCCATGCGCGATTATATCCTGTTAGTCCCAATGGTTCATCTAAAATTTTTCCTTCCATAATAACTGTCTGCGGTTCTTTTTCTGATGGGACTTTCATTTGTATATCTTTTGGTGTTAACGGTTGACTTTCTTTTTTCATCAATACACTTAAATCGCCGCTTGGTTCTAAAACGGCAAATTCGACGTCCGCAATATTAAAGGCATTTTTCTGCCGAAGAAGCTCCATGATATTATCTATACTGTATTTTTCCTTATTTAAGGTATCCTCTTGTATTTTTCCGTCTTTTATAACAACTGTTGCTTTACCTTCAAGTACTTCACGAACCTTTTTATTTTTTAACGTACTAAAACTGATAATAAGAGGAATAACCGTCCATACAAGCAAACTGCTTACACCGTAAAAAAAATTTGATTTTACACCAACTGAAGTCTCTGCTGAAATATCGCCAATCGTTATTCCAATAATATATTCAAAGAGGGAGAGTTGTGATATTTGTTTTTTACCTCGAATTTTTGTCAGAATAAACAAAACAATAAGTATGGATAAGGACCTAATTATAACTTCTAACCATCCTGGCAAGTTCATTACACACTCTCCTTTCTCTATCCCTTATATTGGGGTTCTTCTCTTTCCAAAGAATAAACACGACTTTGCAGATCTTGAATGATCTCTTCCGTTTCCATCATACATTCATGAAATATCCGTTTTGCTTCATCATCTCTTGATACAAGAGCCAAATGACTAAAATTATTTTTTGCCCCTTGAAGACTTGCTATACAATTTTTCACATCCGATGCAACCGTCACATTGAATCCCCCTTTTGCAAATGATTAATTACCGGCGGTTATGCGGATAAGACCGCCGGTAAAACAAACGCAGTTATTGTTGTTTATATTGTGGTTCTTCTTGTTCAACCTCATTCATTCTTGGTGTTAAAGTATCGATAATTGTTTGTGTTTGTTGTGCACATGTTTGATAAAGCTGTTTAGCTTGTTGGTTATCCGTTGCTAAAGCAAAGCTTTCTAAGTTAGCCTGTGCACTTTTTAGGCCAGAAACAGTTTGTTTAATATTATTAATTACTGTCATATTAACTCCCTCCATTGTTTTCGAGCGTAATTTGTTCATATTGAACGAAATTATTTTGTGAAAAAGCTCGTTCTTTTATGATTTGAAATAATTCCCTACTAAAATCCTTCCAATTATAGCAATTTACCATATTCAAATTTTTCAAATTAATATATAATAAAATTTGTTAGGGATACGAAATGTTCCCATTATTCATATTTTTAAAGGAGGAATCAATATGCAGAAAACCGTTGAAAAAAGATTAACGCGTTCAGAGGTTCCTGTAGAAAATACATGGAATTTAAAGGATTTATTTGCTTCTGATGATCTTTGGGAAGCAGAGCTTAAATCAATTGAAACTGATATTTCAAGTGTAAGTCAGTTTAAAGGGAAACTTCATACAGGTGCGAAAGTTTTATTAAAATGTCTATACGCAGAGGAGCAGTTACACATCCGTGTCGTTAGAGTTGCTACTTACGCTAGCTTAAAATCCTCTGAAGATGGGTCTAATCCAGTTAATCAAGGAAATTCCTCCTTAGTTGCAGGAATGCTTGCAAAATTAGGTGCAGCTTTATCATTTATTGAGACAGAAATATTATCTCTTTCTGAAGGAACGGTTGAGAGATATTTACAAGAAGAGGCAGAGTTAGAAGTTTATAAAAATAAATTAAATGATTTATTAGAGAAAAAGAAATATATCCTTTCTCCGGAAGTCGAAGAGCTTTTAGCATCTTTGAGCGAAATACATAATTCACCATATACTATTTATCAGCTTGGCAAGTCTTCTGATATGCAATTTGACTCAATCCATGAAGGCGACAATGAATTGCCAATGTCCTTTGCCTTGTATGAAGACCGTTATGAATTGTCCACAAATACAGAGGTCCGAAGAAAAGCATATGATTCATTCATTAAAACTTTGGAACAATATAAAAACACTTTTGCAGCAACATATGCAACAAAAGTGAAGAAACAAGTTGCTATCTCGCGTGCCCGCAATTATTCTTCTGTTACTGAAATGCTTTTACACCCGCAAAAAGTAACAGAGGAAATGTATAATAATCAATTGGACATTATTCAGACGGAACTTGCACCTCATATGCAGCGTTTTGCAAATTTGAAAAAACGTGAATTAGGCTTAGATAAAATGTTGTTCTGTGATTTAAAGGCTCCTTTAGACCCAGACTTCAATCCAAAAACAACCTTTGGGGAAGCAGCCAATATGATCCTCGATGCACTTGAAGTAATGGGTCCTGAATACAGCCAAATTATGAAAACAGCATTATCTCAAAGATGGGTAGATTTAGCAGATAATATTGGTAAGTCAACAGGTGCATTTTGCTCCAGTCCATATGGTGTGCATCCATATATTTTGATTACATGGACAGATACGATGCGCGGCGCCTTTGTCTTAGCTCACGAATTAGGTCATGCAGGTCACTTCTATCTTGCCGGGAAAAATCAAAGAATAGTTAATACCCGTCCATCCATGTATTTTGTTGAAGCACCATCTACGATGAATGAACTTTTGCTTGCCAATCATATTCTTTCAAAAACGAATGATAAGCGCATGAAGCGTTGGGTTATCTCTAGTCTTTTAGGAACGTACTATCATAATTTTGTCACCCATCTTCTTGAAGGAGAATTCCAAAGACGAGTTTACAGTCTTGCGGAAGCTGGTAAACCATTAACAGCAAAAGCACTTTGTGAACAAAAATATGAAACAATTTCTAATTTCTGGGGAGATGCTGTTGAACTAGATGAAGGTGCAAGCTTAACTTGGATGCGTCAACCACATTATTATATGGGACTGTATCCATATACGTATTCTGCCGGTTTAACTGTATCTACTGCAGTTTCCCAAATGATTCAAGAAGAAGGTCAACCAGCAGTTGATCGTTGGTTAGACGTGTTAAAATCCGGAGGTACTTTAAAACCTCTTGATTTAATTAAAAAAGCCGGTGTCGATATGTCAAAACCAGATGCGATTAAAAAAGCGGTTGCATATGTCGGTTATTTAGTAGATGAATTAGAAAAAAGTTACGAATAAGGAAAGCGAAAAATAAAACAAAAAACGCCCTAGCCGATTATTAATCGGTTTTCGGGCGTTTTTTTGCTATTAGAAGCGCTACTTGAAACATTGTTAATGGAAGTGAAGTCTTTTTCCGATACGCCATGTATTTTGGTTCCCATGTATCGGCGTACTTTTCTTTAAAATTTTTCAATCCTTTAAAATGATAGATGAAACTGCCATGTAAATAGATTTGCGATGCTAGCTTTTCTCCTAAAAACGAATATTTGGACAAACCGACATTTGCTAAAGGTGCCATTCCAATATTAAACTGACTATATCCATTTTGACCTGCCCATTCAAATAGATGAATAAACATAAAATCCATAATCCCAGGCGGTATATCAGACAATTGACGCATAAGGTCCAAAGATAGTGTTTTATGATCATCATATTTTGGCATTAACGATGTAAAAGCAATAGGAACACCTTCTTCATTTTTCACAACAGCAATTGGTCCTAAATTTAAATAATCTTTGTCAAAAAAACCTAGTGAAAAACCTTTTTCCAATCTCCCTTGCAGCCATTGCTCCGAAATAAACTGTAAACGTGTTAGTAATTCGTCTGAGAAAGGAGGTTCCAGTACGTTACATGAAAAGCCCTCTCTCTCCAGTTTATTTTTCACGGCTCTTAAATTTTTCATTTTTTTCCCAGACAAAGAAAATTCCTCAACATTAACAAATGCTTCCTCACCTAATTTAAAGAAGTCATAGCCATTTTCATGCAGCATCGGAAGCATTTCTTTCGTAACCTCGTAATATACGGGAGTATATCCATACAAGTTAGCAACATCATGAAATTCTTCAATACAATCATGAAATTCTCGGTGATCTCCTACCGGATTACCTAGTACAACAAGCTTGTCCGCATATTTTTGAAAAGCAAACAGAACATTGCCTGATCTGCTCCAATAAATCATTTTGTCATGCAAAAATATTAAATGGGATAAAACAGTACCCCCATATTTTTGCAAATGTTCCATAATTTTCTCCGTCTCATTAATGGAGGATTGAAATTGTGCCTCATATGGTTTTTTCAGCCAGTACACAAAGTAAATGACGATTAATGCAATAATTAATCCTAAAACGGCACTTTTAAATAAATCACCAGGATCCAAAATCATGTATTTTCGTATAAAATGGGGAATTTTCATTTTCTCGCTATGTTGCGGTAAATTCATATACCCAATGAAAAAATACAATATGATAAAGAAAAGGATCCCCAGAAAATCGAATGCAGCTCTTCCCCATGTTACAACAAAGTTAATGCGATAAAAGCTTTTTTTCGATAACCATAAGATAAACGCAACGATGATTAAAAAAATTGCCTGTTCATAATTTAAGTTTTTTGTAATTGATAAGATAGCTGCAAAAATAAGCATGAACATGGTGAAATAATAAGCCCATTTCACTCTGTATTCAATTCCTCTTGATAAAAACAGCAATAATAAACCTGCTGCAACCGACAATTGATGAGAAAGGTTCATTATGGGAAAAGAAAGAAATTCCCTTAAGAATTTAACCCTTTCCAATACTCCAGGAAGAGATGCGGAAATTAACAAAATAATCCCGGAGAAAAATACTAAAATGGTGATAATCCAATGGCTAATATTTCGCGCCAAAAAATGAATGACCTGTCTGTACGGTTCATCTAAATCATTCCATAGCTTTTTCACAAACAAAATGGTACCGAGAATGAACGGAATAATATAATAACTAATCCGATAAAAAAGCAGAATCAACAAGATTTTTTCCGTAGGTACATGGAGACTTTCAAACCCTAGTAGCATAATTAAGTCAAAGGAACCGATACCTCCAGGAATCATACTGACAATTCCTGCACAGGACGCAACAATAAATATTGGGAATAACTCCCTCAGCGTAATATGAATATGAAGAATATTGGCGATAGTTAAAAACAACAAAATGGCAAACATCCATTCAAAAATGGATATCAATGCAAGCTCTAAAATATAGATGGTTTTAAAATGCTCCCCTTGATCCTTTCGTTCTCTTAATTTTGTTAAAAGAATTAGAATAGGTGCATATAGGCTTATCCCCCATACAGCTAGCTTTATCCATTTCATTCCCGCTAAAAAACTTGTTTGCATTATCCCTAGAGACACAATCCAACTTAAAATGGAAAGCCCCGCCAAATAAAATAGCGATATTTGAGCGATATTTTTTACCAACTTCCCGCGATCTTTGAATTTACCTTTAAAAAAGTAAGTTCTTAAACTTAATCCAGCTACTCCCCCAAAACCAATAAAATTAGAATATGTATTGATGGTTAACGAATATTTTGCCATTTCCAATTTTGGTATCCCAAGATTAAGAATTCGATTTAACACTAGATCGTAAAATAACATTGGAGTAACAGCAATAATTCCTAGTATGATAATAATAATGATATTGTGAACATTTAATTGATCTAGATGATTTTTGATTAAATTTATATCAAAATTCTTTATCATTTTTCTTGATTCTAAAAAAATAAATAATAGAAGAAGAACTGGGAATAAGAATTTCAAAGTATTTAATACCTTCTTATTCAGTTTCAAAAAATTGCACCCGCTTTCCATTCAACCTATCCACTAGTATATACTAAAACTTTCCTATTTTAAAACTAAATATTTTATGAAATGGATAATGCAGGGAAAAAATTTTTGTATAAAAAAAGGTAGCAACCGCTACCTTTTTTACATTTTCACTGTGTTTTCTTCTTCTATTCTTTTTAATCTTTCTTCTACTTCCTCTTGTGTTAAACCGTGCTCTTTCACATAAAGATTTCTTGGATGTACACGGCATTCGTGTGTACAACCGCGCAAATATTTATGTTCATTTTCTTCTGAGCATAGAATTTGTTTATTACACTCAGGGTTTGCACAATTCACATAACGTTCACAAGGTTCACCAGTAAAATAGTCCTTCCCTACAATGACATGCTCTTTATGGTTGATAGGAACAGCAATACGCTCATCGAATACATAGCATTGACCATCCCATAATTCACCCTTTACCTCCGGGTCCTTACCGTACGAAACGATTCCACCATGAAGCTGTGCTACATCTTCAAATCCTTCGCGTACTAGCCATCCTGAAAACTTTTCACAGCGGATCCCACCTGTGCAATAGGTTAGGATTTTTTTACCCTCTAATTTATCTTTATTAGCCCGAACCCAATCTGGTAATTCCCTGAACGTTTCAATATCAGGCTTGATAGCACCTCTAAAGTGTCCAAGTTCATATTCATAGTCATTCCTTGCATCCAAAACGACCGTATTTTCATCTTGCATCGCTTCAAAAAACTCTTTTGGACTATAATATTTACCAGTCAGTTCATTTGGATTAATATCATCTTCTAATCGTAAAGTAACAAGCTCTTTACGCGGTCTAACATGCATTTTCTTAAATGCATGACCATCCGCTTCATCTACTTTAAAAACAATCCCTTTAAAACGAGGATCATTTTTCATCATGTTCATATATTCCTCTGTTTTTTCAACTGTTCCTGAGAGTGTTCCGTTAATTCCTTCATGCGCAACAAGAATTCTTCCTTTTAAGCCTTGCTCTTTACAATATTTTAAGTGCTCTGCTGCAAATTCCTCAGGATTTTCAATATCAGTATAATAATAATACAGTAATACTCTATAAGGTTTTGTTTCTGACATGTTATTACCACCTATCGATTTATATTTGCAAGATATAAATGTATTTAGGTTGTATATGATATACACTTTTCTCTTACAAGAAATTATTGTATAAAAATATATCTAATTGTGCAAGGGAGAATTTGTGTACATTCGCCCATAATTCACCTAAACATCCATTTATCACTTTAAAAAATGGAAAAGTTAGTCGAATTTTATGCCCTTTAATGCCTCTGCAAATGCATTATTTATAGGTTCTTCGTTTTTATTTTGTTGCTTAAGATATTTTTGCACAGAACGTTTATCCATTTTCCCACCAGACTCTTTTTTGCGTCGTGCCTCAAAAGCTGATAATTTTTCACGATATCCGCATTTACAAGCGAAAATTTGACCTTCACCTTCCCCACGAAGTTCCAATTTCTTCTTACATTGAGGGCAGCGTGCGTTTGTTACACGTGCTACGTTTTTTCTGTAACCACATTCACGATCCTGGCAAACAAGCATTTTCCCTTTTTTGCCGTTTACTTCTAACATTGGTTTGCCACAGTCTGGGCAAGATTTGGTTGAAATATTATCATGTTTATATTTTTTATTGCTCGCTTTAATTTCTGCCACTATTTCTTTCGTATGTTCCTTCATTTCATTGATAAATACACTTTTTTTCAGTTTCCCTTTAGCAATTAGTTCAAGCTTTTGTTCCCATTCAGCTGTAGTGGCCGGAGACTTTAATTCATCCGGAACTAAATCTAAAAGCTGACGTCCTTTGGAAGTGATATAGATTTCTTTCCCACCGCGTTTTTCAATTAAGAATGAATTAAATAATTTATCAATGATATCAGCTCGAGTTGCAACTGTACCAAGACCACCAGTTGACTTTAACGTTTCTGCGAGCTTTTTATTATTTGTTTCCAAATACTTAGTCGGGTTTTCCATTGCAGATAATAGCGTTGCCTCTGTAAAGCGTGCTGGTGGCTTCGTTTGACCAGATGTTAGAGCAATTATTTCTGTCCTTAATACCTCTCCTTTTTCAAGACGAGGTAATAGTTGCTCTTTTACATCATCTGTTGTTTCTTCATCATCAAAACGATTTTCGTATACTTCTTTCCAGCCAGAGTTGATGACAGATTTTCCCCGTGCTATAAACTTCTCATCGCCAATTGTTGCATGTATGGTTAATTGTTCATATTCAAACGCAGGGAATAATACTGCTAAAAATCGTTTTACAACAAGATCATATATTTTGCGTTCTTTATCTGAAAAAGCAGAGAAATTTACAAAGCCTTCCGTTGGAATGATGGCATGGTGATCACTTACCTTGCTATCATCTACAAATGCTTTTGTAGCTTTAATAGGCTTCATTAAAATCTTATTTGCAAGAGTACGATATTCCCCTACGCTACATGCTTTTAACCGTTCTGGAAGCGTACTAACGATGTCTGTCGATAGAAAACGAGAGTCTGTACGAGGATATGTCAATACTTTATGTTGCTCATACAATTTTTGCATAATATTCAATGTTTCTTTGGCGGAATAGCCAAAAATTTTATTGGCATCACGTTGTAATTCTGTTAAATCATATAGAGCGGGTGCGAATTTTTTCTTTACTTGTCGGTCAATGGAAACAATTTTGCCATCTTTATGTCCAATAGAGTGAATGATTTTTTCTATTTTTTCTTTATTAAAGCTTCGGGTATTCCCATTCACATCTTGCCATGTTAATTTAATTTTATCTGTCTGGGCTTCAATGCCAAAATAATTTAGTGGTTTGAAATTCTTGATTTCTTCTTCACGTGCGGCAACCATCGCAACTGTTGGTGTCTGTACACGGCCACAGTTTAACTGGGCATTAAATTTAGTTGTTAGCGCACGTGTTGCATTTAAACCTATATACCAATCTGCCTCAGAACGTGCTACTGCCGATGCATATAAATTTTCATATGCTTTTCCTGGTTTTAAGTTATTAAATCCGTCTTTAATCGCTTTATCGGTTACAGAGGAAATCCATAGACGTTTGATTGGCTTATGAATTTTTGCTTTCTCAATAATCCAACGTGCAACTAATTCTCCTTCTCTCCCTGCATCAGTAGCCACAATTATTTCCGTTACATCCTTGCGGTTTAACTGGGCTTTTACGGAATTAAACTGCTTTCCAGTTTGTTTTATCACAACTAATTTCATTCGTTCTGGAAGCATCGGAAGATCTTCTAAATTCCATGATTTATATTTATTATCATAAGCTTCAGGGTCCGCTAAAGTTACTAAATGCCCTAATGCCCAAGTAACTACGTATTTATCACCTTCTAAAAATCCATTTCCTTTCTTAGAACACTTCAAAACTCTTGCTATGTCACGTGCGACGGAAGGCTTCTCAGCAATTACTACACTTTTTCCCATTTTCCGAACTCCTTTACTGACTTTGTAAGGTCTAATATACCATAGTTTTTCACAAATAGTCTTGTAAAGGCACCTAATACAGTAACAGTTAAAAAAAGAGAAAATTCTGGCCAAATTAAGATGTTTTTTCTTTTTTTAGCACTTATAATGGAATCATACCTGCAAAAAGGAGATGACTAAAATGTCAAAAAGCAAAGCTAAAAAAAGACGTGAGAAACTTGTAAGAGAAGGGAAAAGAAATCCTTCGGAGAACAGAGGAGTGTATGCATTAACTGATATGAGGACTCGAAAAACTAAAACAAAAAAAGAAGTTCTTTCACAAGTTAAACATAAAAGTCGATTATCTTACGAAAGTATAGAAGATAAATCGACTTTTTATTTTGTCTTAAAGGAAAACGAACTAATGGAAATATAAAAACCATAAGCAAATTATTTCTAATCTTCCTATTTTTATTATAAGATATTAAAAGATAGACATTTAATGTTAATCACTTTTAAAACCTCTGGTAACAATAATCATTCCCCTTTTCCATTCATTTTCAAATCTTTATGATTGTTATTTTTTTCAACAACTGTATATGTTCATAATTAGTAAAATCTAAATAAATGCATATTTGAAGGGAGAGAATCGATGTTAGCTACAAAAGAATTATTCGGATTTAATAAACACAAACAGTTATCACGACTTGCATTAGTAAGAAGGATTTTTTTCATTACCTTAGGATCCATTATTATGGGGGTAGCATTAGAATTATTCCTCGTTCCAAATGCAATACTGGATGGTGGCATAACAGGTATTTCCATTATCCTTTCCCACTTTACAAATCTTCAGCTTGGTTTGTTTATTTTCATCTTAAATATTCCTTTTTTCTTTATTGGATATAAACAAATAGGGAAAACCTTTGCAATATCCACACTGTATGGCATTGCAGTCATGTCTCTAACTACTTATTTTTTACATCCCGTACCTGGTTTTACGGACGAATTGTTTCTGGTTACAATCTTTGGAGGGATTATTTTAGGCATCGGGGTAGGAATTGTTATTCGCTTTGGAGGCTCGCTTGATGGTACAGAGCTCCTATCCATCTTATTAAATAGGAAACTGCCCTTTAGTGTTGGCGAGGTCATTATGTTTTTTAACATCATTATTTTTACATGTGCCGGATTTGTCTTTGGGTGGAATCGGGCTATGTACTCTGTGATCACGTATTTTATCGCGGCAAAAACGATTGATATTGTCATTCAAGGTCTTGATGAATCGAAATCTGCGTGGATCATCAGTGATAATACCACCGAAATCGGTAACGCTATTCTTGCCCGTCTTGGAAGAGGTGTCACCTATTTAAACGGAGAAGGCGCCTTTACCGGCTCGGACAAAAAAGTGATATTTTGTGTTATTACTAGATTAGAAGAGGCAAAATTAAAATCAATCGTGGAAGAGTTTGACCCGCACGCATTCCTTGCCGTCGGAAATATTTCAGAAGTGCGAGGTGGAAGATTTAAGAAAAAAGATATCCATTAATGCTGAATTTAAAAAATAGAATCCGATGGGGATTCTTTTTTACTCCGCATTCAATTCTCTAACTTTATCATCTGTTGGTAAAAATATTGAAAGCAGTCCAAGCAATGGTAAAAAGCTGCAGAAAATCATCACAAACATTTGCTCCTCTCTCTTCCCTTTTATATTTTTTTAGTTTTCCGAAATAAACGGATAAGATGATTATACCTTGTTTTTTTGATAAAAAATAAAAATTTTCTATTTAAACCATAATACATACTTCGCCCTATCATTTGGAAAAATGATAGGGGAGGTGAAAAAATGGCGAATCGAAAAAAGGACCCGTCAAAGGCAGGCTTAAATTCACCGCAAGTTAAAGGGCAAGGAACGACAACGGAAGAAACTGGAACAATCAAAGCGGATGCTTCCCGAAAGAAACACGGAAGATAACGGTGATATTTAAAACGATGTGAATGAATAATTTTCCATTATTAAGGAAGCATATAGGGTTAAGAGGAGGTGTTGGAAATGGCGAAAATCGGTGTAGAACAATCATTATCAAATGTATCGCAGGTCCTCCGCGAAAAAGGATATGATGTTGTTGAACTGAAAAACGAACAGGATGCAAAGGGCTGTGATTGCTGTGTTGTCACAGGCGGTGATGAAAATGTAATGGGTATTCAAAATGTAATTATCCAAGGCTCTGTAATCGATGCGAGAGGAATGTCAGCTGAAGAAGTTTGTCAAGAGGTTGAAAGCAGAATTCAATAAATATACTTTAAATTTATCATCTAAATAGCCCCTTCATCTCTAATGGATAAAGGGGTTATTTTATTTTTTTCTGAAAAATTCACTTGAAGAAAAGTGATGTTGTGGAAATAAAAATGGAAAAAACCACGCAATAAATCGAGATTTCTCTTCTATTGAGAAGACCGGAAACGGTACAGTTTCTTTCAATGGTATCCATGATAAAACTACCTGAATATTCGTTAATTCCTTTAACAAATAAAGATCGTTCTGATTTCTAATAATCACTGCTTTCGATATGGGGGCATATTTATATCCTTCAATCAATATTAAATCTAAAGATAAACGATGATAATAATCTATGATCTCATCCAGTGACCAATATTGTGTTTGTTTTTTTATTACTAGTTCACCATTGCCCTCGACCGCAGCATAAACCGCACCTGCATTAAGATGCTTTTCACTGTCCTTTTCCATATTTTCCTTTGATGGAGTACCTCCATGACCATGATGTTTAATGGTTCCACTTTTTAAACCCAATTTATCTCCATATCTGATTATTTCCTGAACAAGAGTTGTCTTTCCACTATTTTGAAACCCCACTATCTGGAAGATTTCTGTCTTTCTTTCCACGATTCATCACTTCCAGCTTGATCCTCTAATAATAGAATATCTACTAAATCACCCGTTTTATAGCCTTTTGTACCTCCAGGTAATACCATTAAACAATCAGCCCAAGCAATGGATGTCACTACATTCGGTTTGTCCAAACCAACAGGCTCCACAAAAAGACTGCCATTATCATAACCCAACTTACTCCGAACAAAGCGAGTAAATGGATTCGGTTTTGGGAAATCCTTTATTAATGTCGCAGTTGTTTTCCATAAAAATGGCTTATTTGAATACAGCCAATAACGAATAATCGGACGAACGTATAATTCAAAACCTACATAGCATGAAGATGGATTGCCGGATAGCCCATATAATAATTTATTGTCACATTGTGCTACCGTAGTAACACTTCCCGGACGCATTGCAATCTTGTTAAATAATACTTCTGCACCGATTTTTATATATATTTCTGGTAAATAATCAAAATCACCGACCGAAACGCCGCCGGTAGTTATGATAATGTCACATTCCTTTAAGGCAGACTTAACGGTAGTAAGTAATGATTCTAAGTTATCTGCACAATTTTCATACTTTTTAATAGACGCTCCGGCACGGATAATTTGCGACTCAATCATATATCCATTACTATTACGGATTTTTCCTGGCACAAGTGGTTCATCCACTCTTAATAACTCACTACCTGTTGCAATTACTCCAATTACTGGTTTCTTCGCCACCGGCACCTTATGATATCCAAATGTCGCCAAAAGCGCCTTTACACCTGGATTAATTATCGTTCCCTGTTCTAACAATACTTCCCCTTTTTTTGTATCTTCCCCTTGGAAGGATATGTTTTCTCTAGCATTTACTTTTCTTTTTATCGTTATGATTTTTTTATCAAAGGAGGTTTCCTCTTTCACAAGTTCAAGCATAATAACGGAATCCGCTCCTTTTGGAATAGCCGCTCCGGTCATAATTCGAATTGCCTGGAATTCTTGTAATTGTTTTATACTTACTTGACCTGCACCGATTTCGTCCACTACTTCAAATTGTACTGGATTTTTACTTGATGCCAACAAAGTATCGCAAGACCTAATTGCAAACCCATCATATGGGGATCGATCAAACGGCGGGACATCATGATCAGCAATTAATGGTTCTGCCAAAAATCTGCTATCACAATCATCAATTGATACCCACTCTATCTCCCCGCGTTTTTTCCATTCCATTATTTTCTCGGTAGCTTCTTTCACCCAAATGGGCTTTCTCCGTTCTACCATATTACATCCCCCTTAATGTTTCTATCATTCTAATCGTAATTTCCTTACCCAACTTGTTATTTTTGATAACTTCATTGTCATTCTTTAAGTGTAGCTTTTCCAACAAAAAAAGTAGTATTGTCTATACCACTTTTCAAGGATGTTAAAATCTTATCCGCCAATGTAAGACATTTCAATCTTTTTCTTTGAAGGATGATGGTTATTTCTTTCATCTGAATACCTATCTGCACGCTTGTTCCAAATAGAGGTGATTTCGTTTTTAATTGTCTCATCTGTAGAACCATCTCGAAGAAGCACTCTTAAATCATGACCATTGCCAGCAAAAAGGCATGTGTATAGCTTTCCGTCCGCAGAAATTCTTGCCCTCGTACAACTGGAGCAAAAAGACTCTGAAACAGAGGTAATAAATCCCAGTTCAGCATTACTGCCCTTAAAACGATATCGTTTTGCCACTTCACCAAAATAGGCAGCATCAACAGGTTCTATTTCAAAATGGGAAGATAAAATTTCGTACATTTCTTTTTTCGTGATAACCTTTTCCATATTCCAGCCATTTGAATTTCCCACATCCATAAATTCAATAAATCTTAGCGTTATTCCTTTATTACGGAAATATTCAGCCATCGGGATAATTTCATGATCATTTACCCCTTTTTGTACAACCATATTTACTTTAATGTGGAATCCTAATTCACACGCCTTATCAATTCCTTCCATAACTGCTTTAGAAGAAACTCCTCTGCCATTAAGCTTTTTAAAAAGATTTTCATCTAATGCGTCAAGACTAATATTTAATCTGTGAAGTCCTGCATCAAACAATTCTTTGGCTAGCCTGGTTAGCAGTACACCATTTGTAGTCAGCCCCATATCAGTAATTCCTTCTATAAGAGTAAGTTTCCTGATTAATTCGGGAAGTCCTCTCCTAAGTAAAGGCTCACCTCCTGTTAACCTTATTTTTTTCACACCCAATTGAGCAAATAGTTTAGCAAGTCTTTCAATCTCTTCAAATGTTAAAACTTCATTTTTAGGCAAGAACGGAAAATCAGGACCAAAAATTTCAGCAGGCATACAGTATTGGCATCGAAAATTACAACGATCCGTAACGGAAATTCGCAAATCATGGAGCGGCCTGTTAAACCCGTCTGTAATCAAAGCATTCAAAATAACATCTCCTTTGATGAGATACAACTTTCATATAAAAAAATTATGTTTAGAGTAGCTTAATATTATTAATATTATAATAAATAACTTTTACTTGTTGGTCTATTCTATTTTATTTACGAAAAATCATACATTTTCTCTGAATTGACATCGTTTACAGTAATAAATAAAATCGATCTGCACCAAAATTCAATTAAAAAAGGGTGCATATATCTCACCCTTTTTTGCGATATTTAATCCTATTAATGGACCAGCTCACTCCTAATCCAACGATTACAAGCGGTATCATAAACAGCCATGGACTTTGTTTTTGATTATTTGACTCTTTTTCACTAAGATGCGATTCGGCGGCAATTACTTTCTGTTCTGTAAGCTGAAACGAATTTAATATCACACCTGTTTTATCCAAAATCTCCAAAATACCGTCCTTTGAAATCTTTTCCGAAACACTCGAATGAAGTGGAGCAGTATAAAGTAGATTTTCCTTTGTTTTAAATGTTTTGTTTCCATTTTGATAAATTGAATCCTTTGGCAAAGAAGCTGTCTTAAAATTCTCAAATCCATAATCAAGAAGCTTCTTAGTATCTAGGTATTCATCTTTTTTTGATTTTGCATCCATTGTAATAACTGTTAAATGAATATTTTGATTTTCTGCTGTAGTTGCCAAAGTTTGACCTGATTGATCAACATATCCAGTCTTTCCACCTGTTATTCCTTTATAAGGAATTTCCCCTTTGAGCATTAGATGATGAGTTATAAGGATTGTATGCCAACCCTCACCATCCCATTTTAACTCCTTTGTTCCGAAAATTTCACGAAAAGTTGGATTTTTCAAAGCATAATCCGTAATCTTTGCTAAATCGCTCGCTGTTGTATAATGCTTTTTATCAAATAAGCCATGTGGGTTCACAAAATGAGTATGATGAACACCAACCTTTTCCTTCAGAAAAGCATTTAGCTTATTGGCAAAGCTTGGAACATCTCCTGCTAAATATTCAGCAATGGCAACCCCTGCATCATTTCCAGAGTTAATTAAAAGGCCTTGTAATAAATGCTTTAATGGGACCTTTTCACCCTCGACAAGATATACCCTTGTTCCGTCCGTTTGTTCAGCATGTTTACTAACTGTGACAATATCATTTATGTTGCCGTTTTCTATCGCGTAAATAGCTGTAGCTATTTTGGTTAGGCTTGCCGGATATAATTTTTTATTTGGATTTTTTGCATATAAAATTTGACCGCTGTTACTATCTGCTAGAACAGCTGCCTCACTTGCGATTTTTAAAGTTGGCTTTTCCGCTGCATTTGCGTTATCTACTACGAAAAAAGTAAATAGTATGGTTAAAATGAAAAAAAATATCCGCTTTATCATAAATAGCCTCTTCCAATCCATTAATTTCTACATAATTTTATCAAAAGAACAAAAATTCTTATATCTTTTTTCCTAATTTGTAACACAAATGAAAAATTTGTCGAAATAAACCGAACAATCTCTACCTTCATTCTGGGTCAAGTGAAATTCACAACATATCAGGATTTTCTTCACTCTTTTAGTATTCATTTTACGTTTCTTCAGTCCATCTTCCTTTTCCAGATAATACCTTTGTATCTTTATACCTCAATACAAAAGCCCTAAACAGTAAAAAGGTGTATCATTTCTGATACACCTTCTTTTCTTAAGAAATTTTAAATTGTCCACATCCAGCGCAAAGAGCATCGCCTAGCGGATTTCTACTTTCCTCCCTGCAGTTGCAGTTAAAGGCATAAAGTGAAAGAAAATGATGTGCTATTTTCACTTATCCGTAAGCAGAGCTGTGGCGCTTGCACATTTGTTCATAAAAAAGTTATTTTATATACTTTTCAGAAGTAACTTTCTAAGCAACGGAAAAAGCACATTTGGAAGCTCACTAACATCTGATAAAATAATGCTGAAATTCCCGTATATATTCCGGAGCAAATTTCTTTGTCCTTCCGACACTTGGCTATTAGAAAGAAAAATATTGATAACCTCTATTCCTCTTTTCCTCGCTTCTAAAACCGCTTCATGTGTATCTACAATCCCATTTTGTTCATAGCCAAATGCTGCAGGTTCTCCATCGGAAAAAACCAATAAGAATTTTTGCTTCTCATTTCTTTTTATTAGCTTCTTAGTCATATGCCGGATAGCATAACCATCGCGATTATCCTCTTCCGGCTGTAACTGCATAATTTCCGCACCTATTTTTTTATTAAGGGAGGACCTAAAATCGATAACCGTTTTAAAATAATTAGGCTGCTTTAATTTAGTTGCTTCACTCGTATCTTCCCAAAATCCAACTACTTCGTGTGCAACATGCACGGATTTTAGTGCTTCATGAAATAATGTAATTCCTTGTTTCGTTTCGGACATTTTATCCGCCATCGAAGCGGAACAGTCGACTAATAAAGTGAATACCGCGTCAATTTCTTTTGAGTATTCTTGTTTTTTATAAAACAATCTTGGATTCTCATCTATAAAAAATGGAAGAAGCTTTTTACTGAGTCTACCATATTGCATATTCGCATGTGGAAATGACCTTTTATGCTCTAATATTTTTTCTATTATTTTCTGCAGCTTCTTTTGATGATTACTTATATTCGTTTTTAATTTTTCATAAACATGGATTTCATCAAAGTTCGGTATAGATGGAGAAAGGAAAATCGGATATGCATTTCGGTTTTCATCTCCGTATTCCCATTCCCCTCCACCTTTTATTTTTCTTTCTTGTTCAAGAGCCTCCAGCTGCGAGTAATCATTCCGATTAGATTCCCGTGCGGAACCTTGGACAATACCAAGCGCTTGATCACCTGTCTCACTTTCCCTTACTCCCTCACCAAGTAAATCAGTTCCAGACCCTTGTTCAAGATCAAATTGAAGAAAGCTTTTACTCATGTCACTGGTTTCCCGATGCCATGTTTTCATTTCCTCTTTAAAAATTTCTTCCTCTCCTGTACTCTTCTTTTCTAAACGATCATTATTTTGCAAAGGATCTTTTCGCTTTAATTCGTTAAACGAAATTCCACCCTCCTCTAAATGCTCCATCATCTTTTCCGGAAGATGAAAGTATTCATTTAACATATCATCCTCTAACACTTCGTCTAATACTTCCATAAGATTTAAAGTAAATCGGGCTATATCGCTCGTTGATTTCGCATCAAAAAATTTCATTACCTGGTTTTGAATATAGGGAAAGGACAAATTTATTTCTTCTTTGAAAGAAGGAATTTCTAATAATGGGGACTCTGCAGTAAGCATTAAATAGATAGTATTGAATAAAGCATCTGTGTAAACACTTTTCACTACATTAACATTTTGCTGAGATTCAAAATAATCCCAGTAAATTTGTCTGCGTGTCCGAAATGCCTTTACTGTCCCTGCTCTTTCCCTCTTACAATTCTCTTCAATCCGTAAATCTTCACCTAATACAAATAATTGCTTGGCAAAGCTTTTTAATTTAATGGATTCCAGTTTTTTAAGAAAAGCAAACACATCATCATAATTGGTATAGTGAAAATTTCCGATTGCCCGTAAAAAAACATCACTTTTCAACCCATTTTTCATGATAGAGGGAGGCCGATGGTTCCAAAAATGCCGTACAAATACTTTATGTTCAGCAATATCTAAATAGGAGTGGACACCAAATTCCAGTTCATATTCCTTCTCTCTCATCAAGGTTTTTGCAAGATCGGAAAGTTCCATAAAAAGCATAGAATCTATTTGTTCATCATTAAATTGAATAAAGCGCTCCATATGATAACCCCCTATCCGAATATTGTTTCAGCAATATTACGAACGGCCGCTTTTTCACGAGCATCTTCTAATTTATCAATAATTCCTCTTTGAATCGCTCTTAAAGGGGATATATATACAGATAGATCACATGTATCAATCAGTGCTCTAATCGATGCGGCATCTTCCGAAATTTGTCCCATTTGCGCCTGAGCAATTAAATCACTGGATAATGCTACAAATTGATTAATAAGAGCAGCATCCTTCAACCTGCTTTGATTTTCCAATACGATTTTTAACGTTTCTGCCTGAATATATGGAACATCGATTATTACAAAACGGTTTTTTAATGCTTCATTTAATGGCACTGTTCCGATATACCCCTCATTTATGGCAGCAATTACACCAAAATTGCCTGTAGCGTTCACCACTTCTCCTGTAAAAGGATTATGAATCATTCTACGGTAATCAAGAACACCATTTAAGATAGGTAATGTTTCTGGTTTTGCCATATTAATTTCGTCAATATATAATAGATGTCCTTTTCTCATGGCTTGAACAACTGGACCTGGAACAAAATCAATAAAACTTTTTTCTCCGTCTTGATGAATGGTTTTAAATCCCAATAAACCTTCAGCATCTAAATCTACAGAACAATTTATACTTTGCATAGGCTGTCCAAAGATAGATGATATCGTTTCTGCAAGTTTCGTCTTACCCGAACCGGTTGGGCCCTTTAGCAATACATTCTTGCCTAATGATAATGCAATGATTGTATCAATTAAGATGGCATTATCTGCAGGAATATATCCCGGACTGCCAATCTTTTCGTTTTCATTTGCAAAATCCTGCTTTCTTTCTTGTAATATATCTATAATATCTTGAGGTAATAGTTGTAAAATTTGATCCATTTTTAAAATCCTTTCCTGTCAAAAACTTACCATTATTTTTTCTTCCATAAATATATATTTTATCATAAATTGATCATTTTTTAATGATTATATAAAGCTTTTAGAGATAGAGAAAAGACAATTTTCCCATAAATGAATAAATGATTGTAAATTACACCACTTTACGGTATAATTCGATTCTAATGAGTCTTTTAAAGTGAGTGAACAAATTTGATGGAATATTTAATTAATCTAACATATGATCCATTTATTTGCTCTGTTTCTGTAAGTCTTATCCTGACGATTGGACTAGCATGCATATGGAATAAATTTAGAATTCAATCCTGCTCGTATTTATCAGAAAAACCAACGGAAATTTTGATTAATCTCGATTATCCATTTGAATCAACAAATGATAAAATACAAAATCCGTTAATGACATGGATTATCAAATATGTTAGACGTAAAGAATCCTCAAAGGATGATTCGGATCATCATTTATCCATCATTCAACCAACATATTAAACTCTAGGAGGATAATTGATGAAACGTTATGTAAAAATGTCAGCGCTTTTAGTAGGATTGGTGATGCTACTTTCGGCATGTTCATCGTCTGCGAATGCAAAGGCACCAAAACAAACTGGATTTTTCCATACTTATTTTGTAGAGCCTTTTGCACAGGTAATTCATTTTACAGCACATTTATTTTCAGGTAATTACGGTATTGCTATCATCCTTATAACCATTCTAATAAGGTTAATCTTAATGCCGTTGATGTTAAACACCTACAAAAAGCAACAGGTAATGAAAGAAAAAATGGATGTTTTAAAGCCTGAAATGACAAAAATACAGGCTAAAATAAAACAAGCTAAAACAAAAGAAGAACAAGCAAAATTACAACAGGAAATGATGGGACTATATCAAAAACATGGTGTGAATCCATTGAATATGGGATGTCTTCCTCTAATTATTCAAATGCCAATTTTAATGGGATTTTATTATGCAATCCGCAGTTCTTCTGAAATTGCCGGCAGTTCATTCCTTTGGTTTAACCTTGGTCATAGAGACATTCCAATGGCGCTAATCGCAGGTGTAATCTATTTCTTCCAATCGAAAGTATCGATGATCGGTATGACTCCTGAACAGGAAAAACAAATGAAAATCATGGCATTGATCTCCCCTATTATGATTCTCTTTGTTTCCTTTAATGCACCTGCCGCATTGCCTTTATATTGGGCTGTGGGTGGAGCATTCTTAATCGGACAAACTTATTTATCGAAAAAGCTATATACTTCTCAAAAAGAAAAAGAAAAAGAAAGTAAAGCACCACAAAAATAAGGTTATGGCCTGCTCACTATAGTGAGCAGGTTTTTTGTATCTTTCGGAAACTATAAAATTTTTACTGCGGATAATCCTCTTATAAAATTGTCTACGTCAAGCGCAAACATCTATCGGCGTACGGATTTGATTTTTGTCGAACAAGCTAAAAAAATGATGAAAAATATTCTTAATTTTTCATAAATTTTAATTGAAATCATTGAAAATTATTAGTAGGATTGTAGTGTAAGCGCTATCTAAATGTAGCTTCATACAGCACGATCACACCCCTTAGAAAAACGATTCTGAAGGAGGATTTTTTTATGAGTCAAACTTTATTAAGTGTCGATGAAAGAGTAGAGAAATTTTTACAAGGTAAAAAGAAACTATTCATTAATGGTGAATTTGTCGAAAGTGCATCAGGAAAAACTTTCGATACGCCGAATCCTGCTACAGGAGAAACATTAGCAACAGTCTATGAAGGTGGTCCTGAAGATATTGATCGTGCCGTCAAAGCTGCAAGAAAAGCATTTGACGAAGGTCAATGGTCAAAAATGAGTGCAGCTACTAGAAGCAGATTAATGTATAAGCTTGCAGATTTAATGGAAGAGCATAAAGATGCACTGGCACAATTAGAAACACTAGATAATGGAAAACCAATCAGAGAGACATCTGGTGCGGATATACCATTAGCAATTGAACATATGCGCTATTATGCAGGCTGGTCTACTAAAATTACAGGGCAAACAATTCCTGTAAGTGGTCCTTTCTTTAACTATACTAGACATGAAGCTGTAGGCGTCGTTGGACAAATCATTCCATGGAATTTCCCACTTCTAATGGCAATGTGGAAAATGGGAGCCGCTCTCGCTACTGGATGTACAATTGTTCTTAAGCCTGCTGAGCAAACCCCGCTTTCAGCACTTTACTTAGCTGAATTAGTCAATGAAGCTGGATTCCCTCCAGGTGTGGTAAATATCATTCCTGGATTCGGTGAAACTGCAGGCCAGCCGCTTGTAGATCATCCTTTAGTAAATAAAATTGCATTCACTGGTTCTACAGAGGTTGGAAAGCAAATTATGTCTCGTGCTTCCGGGTCACTAAAACGTGTAACTCTTGAACTAGGTGGTAAATCTCCAAATATTATTCTGCCTGATGCGGACCTATCAAAGGCTATTCCTGGTGCACTAAATGGTGTTATGTTTAACCAAGGCCAAGTATGCTGTGCAGGTTCCCGTGTATTTATTCAGAAAAAACATTTTGATAATGTTGTAGCAGATATGGCCTCTCATGCAAAATCAATTAAGCAAGGTGCAGGGCTAGATAATGAAACACAAATGGGACCGTTAGTATCGATTGAACAACAAAATAGAGTGTTAAATTATATTGAAAAAGGACTTAGTGAAGGTGCTGAGCTTCTAGCAGGTGGTAAAAAGCCACGTGAGGAAGGCTATTTTGTAGAGCCAACCATTTTTGCTGATGTCAATGATGATATGACAATCGCAAAAGAAGAAATTTTTGGGCCAGTTATTTCTGCAATGCCATTTGAAGATTTGGATGAAGTAATTAAGCGGGCTAATAATAGTGATTATGGGCTAGCAGCTGGCTTGTGGACTCGTGATATCGCCAATGCTCATTATGTTGCAAGCAAGCTTCGCGCAGGAACCGTTTGGGTCAACTGCTACAATGCTTTTGATGCTGCATCACCATTTGGGGGATATAAGCAATCTGGTATCGGCCGTGAAATGGGGTCCTATGCATTAAATAACTATACAGAAGTGAAGAGTGTTTGGATATCTATGAAGTAAGAAAAGCGGAAGCGCCGCAGCTCTAGCGTACGGATTTCGTAGTCGCTCACCTCGAGATAAAGGAAACACAGTGAGGTAGTTCACGAACAAGTGAAAATAGCATTTCCATTTTCAACTATGTTGACTTATCGTAGGGTGGAAACGAAGAAATCCGCTAGCCGATATCTGCTTACGCTAGACATATTTCTTTTAAAAATATTACTGAGGCCAGGAAATTTGGCCTCTTCATTTATGATGATCGTTAACAGGTTGCGGCTCACTGAAAAATTGATTGAGTGCTTTAATATTCTTTTTATAATCCAGTTGCAGGACTGCTCCAGCATACGGAACATTTCGATTTGTAAATCCATTTTTCACTGGAATCCGCATTGTATCTAAATTATCTATACGCTGTAAAAATATCGTGGATGCTAAGGTTAGAATTTCATTCGTTTTTAAATCTGTATGAATGTATTTAATGGAGGAATCCAATAAAGACGGTATTTTGGCAAAACCATCCAAAGTATTCATTTCCTTTTGAAATTTATCCTTCATTTTTAATAAAACCTCTTGCTGTCTGTCTACTCTTCCAAAATCACTTCTTGCATCATGTCGGAACCGTACATATTTTAAAAGTTCTTCGCCGTGCAGATTATGTTCACCTGGTGGGACATTTAAAGCCATATCCTTTATAATGGCTTGATTTAAATCTACTTTTATTCCTTCAGGTGCAATTGTATCAATGACTTTTACAAAACCTTTGAAATCAATCGTAATAACATGGTCAATTTGAATACCAAAATTTCGTTCAATTGTTTTTTTTAATAAATCCTCTCCCCCTACATAATAAGCATGATTCAATTTATTGTAGACGCGATTATAACCGGGAATCTTAACAAAACTATCCCGCATAATGGACGCTAATTTGATAGAACGGTTCTGTGCATCATATTGACTTACTATAATGGAATCGGTTCTGGATTGCTCCCCTTCTCTGGTATCAATGCCAAGTAGCAGGAAATTTATCGGTTTTTCATTTAATTTCTTTTTAAAACTTTCTTCTAATGTTCCCGGATTGGTTTTATTCTTATGATGTAAAAACTTATTATCGCAAGATGCTAAAAAAACACAGGGAATAATGATGAGGTATAGAATAATTAAATTTTTCATAATAGGACTTCTCACCTCTTTTTCTTATAGTATGAACAAATTTCGATTGCACATACGATGAATAACATTCTAGCTCCTATTAAGTGTAAGAGGATTATTCGAGTTTTAAATGATAAATCGTTTTTATAATACGAAATTATTTAACTTTTTTCATAAAAGGGGTTCTCAAACAACTCATTAAAAGATAAAATAAAAGGAATCAAATTTAATAAATTCCACTAGGAGGTTGTGTCATGAAGATTATGAGTAATGAATTGTTGGTGGCAGCCTATCGAGACGCTAAAAAGAAAGGTCAAGATCAAGAGTGGATTGAATTATTAAAATCAGAGCTAAAAAAGCGTGGCTTAACGCCTATTACAATAAAATAAAAACAAATGCGTAAGTGCCTTGCTCATTTGCGTACGGATTTCGTAGTCGCTCACCTCGAGATAAAGGAAACACAGTGAGGTAGTTCACGAGCTGATGTTGAATTATCGTAGGGAGGAGACGGAGAAATCCGCTAGCCGATTGGCACTTGAGCTAGACGTAGATAATTTTTTAAACAGTTATTTACTTCTTTAAATTTTACAAATTCTTGATAAGAGAAAAATAGCGTGTGGAATTCCACACGCTATTATCATTTATATTACACTTTTTAGCCTTCATTTCTCGGCATTGCTGGATTACAATTAGGTATTTCTGTATTCGCAGATTCTGCAAGTTTAATTAAGTAATAACATTCTTCACGAAACATATGATCCGCCATTAAAACAGGGAAGGTGCCAAGAACTTCATTTGAAATTTCTAATTCAAAAATCTCATTTAAAAACACTTGAAACATTTCCATTTCTAATCTAACATCTTCATTCATTTTTCTTAAAGCGGGAAAGGTATCTAAACTTGTTCGTAGGTATCCAGTAAATTCCACTGCTTTTAAATAAAACTGTTGAAATTGCTGAACAAATTCCTTGCTTTCCTTTTTTATTTTGTGCTCGGTAGCATCCATCTCCGATTGGATCGCACCAGCATGACCAAAGGCATCCTGCAGCCACAATAAATGATGATGTAGTTCATGTAGAATAGGTGGTTGTTCACCACGTATTAAATATACTAGTATTCGTTCGTATTCCTCCAATTCATTTACCATATGGCTTAAAAAAGTAGGTGATAATTGAATTTTGACCTTACTGACAAGATGTCTCTCTATCAGAGTTAATTTAAGCTGTTTAAGTTTTTTTACCTCAGCATCTGCCTCATTTGCCAATAGGATTAGAGAGCCTTCATCATGTAAAGATCGTGCATTTAGCAATAGACTATCAAATTTGTTTTTAAAATAATTGGCCTCTTTAATAAAATCGGCTTCGGTTACACTTAAAGAATCTAGAATAAATCTAGAATGATCACCAAGGATTTGCAGCCAAAACTCATGTTCGAATTTTGCAGACTGTATAAAAGATTTCACACCATCCCCCCTTTTTTCCCATATTAAGTTTATTCCATGTTTGTCTTGTCTTATTCCTTTAGTGATTTGAGGTTCGCTGGAATTATTTTATGTCTATTAAAAAAGACAACCACATGAAGTGATTGCCTTTTCAATGTATTAAACTTCTAATAATAAATCTTCTGGGTTTTCAAGTAATTTCTTAACAGTTGCAAGGAAGCCAACTGCATCTTTTCCGTCGATAACACGGTGATCATAAGATAATGCTACATACATCATAGGACGGATTTCTATTTGGTCACCAACGGCAACTGGACGTTTTACGATGGAATGCATACCAAGGATACCTACTTGTGTACCATTGATAATTGGTGTAGAGAATAATGATCCAAATACACCACCATTAGTGATTGTAAATGTACCACCTTGTAAATCAGCTAAACCAAGCTTATTATCTCTAGCTTTTTTCGCAAATCCAGCAATATCTGCTTCGATTTCTGCAAAGTTTTTGCGGTCACAATCACGAACGACAGGAACAACAAGACCTTCTTCTGTAGAAACGGCAACACCGATATCGTAATACTTTTTGATTAATAATTCATTGCCTTGAATTTCTGAATTTACGTATGGATATTTTTTCAAGCCTGCAACTACTGCTTTTGTGAAGAATGACATAAAGCCAAGACGAGTCCCATCATGTTCTTCTTGGAATTTGTCTTTTTTACGCTTACGTAATTCCATAACTGCTGTCATATCAATTTCGTTAAAAGTAGTTAACATTGCTGTATTTTGTTTTACTTCTAACAGACGGTTAGCGATTGTTTGGCGACGGCGTGACATACGAACACGTTCAACTGGTTTGCCATCTTCTTGGCTAACAGCCGCAGGTGCATTTTTAGCAGGTGCGGGAGCTGCTTGTTGTTTTGGCTGATTGCTGTATACTTCAACATCTTGTTTGCGTACACGTCCTAGCGGATCTACAGTAGGAACTTGTCCTAATTCGATTCCTTTTTCACGAGCAAGCTTACGAGCTGCAGGAGATGCTATTGTACGACCTTTATCTTCCGTAGATTCTACGGCTGCCACTTGTGGGGCAGGAGCTGCTTCTTGTTTTGGTTGTTCCGCTTTTGTTTCCGCTGCAGGTGCACTTGGTGCAGGAGCCTCACCGCCAGCACTTACGATTGCGATTACTTGTCCTACTTGAACAGTGTCGCCTTCTTCTGCTTTTAATTCTTGAATAACGCCTGCTTCTTCAGAAATTACTTCCACATTTACTTTATCTGTTTCAAGCTCTACAATATATTCCCCTTTTTCCACATACTCTCCTGGTTTTTTCAACCATTGAGCAATTGTTCCTTCTGTAATTGATTCCGCTAATTCAGGCACTTTAATTTCAGCCACGATGATGTCCTCCTTAATAATCATTGCTATTTTCTAAATGTATTTTCACGTTTCAAGGCGTGCAAAATTCTAGATGCAGTGAATAAGGGAGAAAATTAGATTTTCAGCTAATTTTCTACATCCTTATTTCCTACATCTTTTAAAACTGTTATTTTGTAAATGCTTCATTAATAATACGATTTTGTTCTTTCTTATGAACCACTGGGTCTCCTTCTGATGGACTGGAACGTCTAGGACGACCAGCATATTTCACATCTACACCTTGTGGAGAAAGACCGCGTAAATATGGATCTACAAATGTCCAACCACCCATATTTTGAGGTTCTTCTTGCACCCAAACTATTTCTTTAAGATTTTTGTAACGAGAAAGAATTTCTTTTACTTGATTCTCAGGGAATGGATAAAGTTCTTCAATTCTTAAAATATGAAGCCATTCCGCATTTTCTTCCTCTTGTAAACGAGTTTCTAAATCAATAGCAATTTTTCCGCTGCAAAGTACAATTCTTTCCACTTTATCCGCATTTTGTCCTAAGCCAGCCTGTTCTAGAACAGGTTTAAATTCGCTATTTGTTAATTCAGAGCTATCAACAGATGCTAATGGATGACGTAATAAGCTTTTTGGTGTCATTAACACTAATGGACGAATTTCATCCTTTCCAAGCATTGCTGCTTGACGGCGTAAAATATGGAAATATTGACCTGCTGTTGAAAGATTAGCAACTGTCCAGTTATTCTCAGCAGCCATTTGCAAGTAACGTTCCATTCTTGCACTGGAATGCTCTGGTCCTTGGCCTTCATAACCATGAGGCAACAGCATTACAAGACCTGATTTTTGGCCCCATTTTGCACGCCCTGCAGATATAAATTGGTCAAACATCGTTTGCGCCATATTTGCAAAATCACCGAATTGTGCTTCCCAAAGCACTAACGTTTCAGGTGAAAGGACATTATATCCATACTCAAAACCAAGCACTGCTGTTTCTGTTAAAGGACTGTTGTATACAACAAATGAAGCATTTGTATCCTTTAAATGATGAAGCGGAATATATTCTTCGCCAGTTTTTTCATCATGTAATACTAAGTTACGCTGTGCAAATGTTCCGCGTTGGGAGTCCTGACCGGTCATACGGATAGGTGTTCCATCCTTTAAAATAGAAGCAAATGCAAGTGATTCTGCATGAGCCCAATCAATTTTTCCATCGCCATCAAACACATTTTCACGACGTTTTAAAATTTTGCCTAGTTTTTTAAATACATTAAAATCTTCCGGCCAATTTAATAATTGAGCATTTAGGTCTTTTAATTCTTCATTATCAACGGATGTTTTAACAGCTGGATATCCGCTCGCCACATATTCTGGAGGATTCATCACGATATCAGGGTTTTCATCCGCTCCAGGCACCTTATCATATGCTGCTTGTAATTTAGCGTTAACATTCTCTTCCAATTTCTGTACATCTTCTTTGCTAAGCAATCCTTCATTCACTAATTGTTCAGCATAAATAGTACGAACAGTAGGATGCTTGCGTACTATTTGATACATCATTGGGTTAGTTGTCATCGGTTCATCTGTTTCGTTATGACCGAATTTACGGTAGCCAATTAAGTCAATTAAGAAATCTTTTTTGAATAAGCGGCGATATTCAGCTGCAAAAATAGCAGCAGCAATACAGCTTTCCGGATCATCAGCATTAACATGAATGATTGGAATCTCATAACCTTTCGCCGCGTCTGATGAATATTTAGTTGAACGCGAATCGAAGCTTTCTGTCGTGAAACCAATCATATTATTGGAAATAATATGAATAGATCCACCTGTGTTATATCCTCTTAATCCGCTCATATTTAATGTTTCCGTTACAATACCTTCGCCAGGGAATGCAGCATCACCATGAACGATAATTGCCAAAGCCTCTTCAGGATTTTGCTCTGGATATCCACTTGTTTTTCTATTCTCTTGTGCAGCTCTTGTATAGCCCTCCACCACAGGTGCAGCAACTTCAAGGTGACTTGGGTTATTAGCTAATACAACTCGTACACTTTCCTTATTTACACGGTCAGCACCTAGATGATATTTCACATCTCCAGTCCATCCGTATGTGATTCCGATAGAACCTTCAGATGGAATTAAATCTTTATTAGGTGCATGTTGGAATTCAGCAAAAATTAACTCATATGGTTTTTCTAGAATATGAGCTAATACATTTAAGCGGCCTCTATGTGCCATACCAATATTTACTGTTTTGGCTCCATATTCAACTGAAGAGCTG
The DNA here is from genome assembly GCF_038008735.1 of Margalitia sp. FSL K6-0131. NCBI lineage: Bacteria > Bacillati > Bacillota > Bacilli > Caryophanales > Bacillaceae > Heyndrickxia > Margalitia sp. FSL K6-0131. Next base: position 2,480,541 of record NZ_JBBOZS010000001.1, on the reverse strand, counting down.
ATAATTTTATCCATTAAAGGAACCATCATATCTAGGCCTTCAATAGAGAATCTCTTTTGACCTACAAAGATGCGGTGTGCAAACTTTTCAAATCCTTCAACTTCTGTTAATCTTTTTAAAATATTTAATTTCTCTTCTTTACTTAACTGAGGATAGATTTTTCCTGACTCAACAGTTTTTTGAAGCCAATTTTTCTCTTCCAAATTATGAACATGATGAAACTCATAAGCAATTTTTTTCGTATATACATCTTTTAAATAATTAATGGCATCAAGACCATTTTTAACTGTTGAAGGTGCATCCGGACAAATGAAAGAAACAGGGATTTGTCGTAAATCTTCTTCAGTAAGATTGTATTCTTTCAATTCGATTCGGCGTGTATCTTTGCTAGTATTATTTAATGGATTAATGTCGGCAGCTAAATGTCCATATGTTCGAATATTATCAGCTAGTTTAACCGCAGAAACGATTTTACTGAAAATAGTCGCATTTGTTGGCATTTGAAAGGAAACATCTGCTTGACCGCTTGTGGATAATACTTCATTCGAAACGGTAGGTGCTCCCCATTGCTCAAAAAGTTCCTTCATTTCCGGTTCAACACTTTCCGGATCATTTAGGTACTGCTCATAAACCTCCATCACATAACCAAGGTTTGGGCCTGAAAAACTCTCCCAAAAACCTCTTGATGCTTGATCATTCATCTTGATAAACCTCCAGCCTAAAGCCTTTTAAAATTTTTCGAAAAAATACTCCCATTCAATCATATGCTTGTAAGAATTGAATGGGACCCAGCATATGTAATAAATAATTGGAAAAGCTATCGCTTACAATCCCCATTTTATCACTGTAAAGTAATTAGATAAAGGCAAAAACCTATTTTTTTAAAAATTACTCGAAAGGTGCAAAACACGGTCTATTTATTTGTTAATAGCTTTCCAAGCTCCCAAAAATTTTTCCATATCCATCTTACTACTATTTGCAAGAAAATCAAATGTTTTTGCCATGAAAAAAAGAAAAAATGCTTCAATTTATTCTTTTACACTTTTGTTGGGCAAATGCATATATTACATTATACATTGGAGTTGGTGTCGTAAGAGTTTTGGAAGGAAGTGGGTGATGTCCTTGTTTCCGTGGAATATGTTCCCCTTTAATAGTGATATGACTAAATTATTCAAGCAAATGAACCCCCAAGAAATGGAAAAAGGTGTACAAAATATGATTGCCCAATTCATGCCAAAAGAGTGGCAAGGAATGTTTGATCATAATGATATGCTTTCAAGAGCATCCTCTCTTTTTCCGCAGAGTAATCAACAATCAAATAATCCATCACCAACAAACGTGCAAGCAAGTGTATTTGAAACCTTTGATGATGTTTATGTACGCATTCCGATTAATGAGGAAATGATTCATAATATAAAAATTTACCATACTTCTAATCAATTAATCATTGAAAACAGTTCCGATGGAAACAGAGATACCATCACTTTACCAGCACTTGTCAAGAAGAAAGGAACAACTGCCCAATATAAAGATGAAATCTTGGAAGTAAAAATGCCGAAGAGTGTCGATATGCAATATACTGAAGTAGATGTATCAGAGAGATTATAAGAAATTCTTTTGGCTTAAAGCGCCAGAATCAAACAAAAACAAAATTCTTTCGATAACTGAAAATTCTAAAAGGCCGATGAATGTTTCATCGGCCTTAAATATGATGTGGTAAAGTTAATGATATGCTGGTTCCTTCTCCTAGAGTGCTGGATGCACTAATCGTTCCAGAATATCCTTCCACTAAATTTTTGGCAATGGCTAGCCCTAAACCGTTTCCGCCTTTTGCGCGGCTGCGTGCTTTATCCACACGGTAAAAACGATGGAATATTTTCGGTAAATCCTTTTCAGGTATCCCTACTCCATAATCCTTCACCGTGATCTTAATATCTTCCTTGCTTTCTTCGACAATAATGTCGACTTTCTTAATTTGCTCAGAATACTTCACAGCATTGTCCAGCAAGATGATCATTATCTGTTCAAAATGATTTTCACTCATCCTAACAATGCCATTTTCCAGTTGATCATAATGAAGTAAAAAATCGAAATCCTCATGAATTAATTCAAAATTCTTCACAACCCTGTTTAAAGTCTTAATAACCACCGTATTTTGAAAAGCGGACTTGTTTTCAACTTGTTCCACTTTTGATAAATCTAAAAGCTCCTGAACTAAATTTTTCATTCTGCCAAGCTCCTGAAGAGAAGCTTGAAGGGATTCATTTAAAATATCCGGATCATTTTTTCCCCAACGATTTAATAGATTCAAATGTCCTTCCATGATTTGCACCGGCGTCCTTAATTCGTGAGAAGCATCCTCCACAAATTGTTTTTGCTGATTGAAGGATAGCTCAATCCGATCCATCATTTCGTTAAAGATATTGGTTAACTCTCCCATTTCATCCTGTGACTCGCTAGGTTCCATTCGTTCCTGAAAACCTTTTTTACGAATACTTTTCATCGTATCGGACAGCTTTTTCATAGGCTTTAAAAAACTCTCCGCCATTAAAAAACCGACTAACCCACTTAACAATAAAGATACTGCACCTAAAATGGACATGATTAAAAATAAACTTGTCATCATTTGATGGTATCTTGTAAGTGGATCAACCACACCTATATATCCGCTAAAACCATTTGAAACAATTGGAGCACGTCCTACGTATATTTTCCTTCCATCTATCGTAGTAAGATCAACCGTTTTTTCTTTAACAGGCTCGTATTCGATAAGGGACTTTGGCTTTTTATTATCCGTTTTTGAAATTGCAAAACCTTGCAATTTCTGATTAAGAACATATAAAGTTTGATCCTTTTCAAGTAATTGTTTGATAATATCAGAATTGTTTTGAATATCTTCCATAGAGCTAAAAGGACGATTTTTATAAAAATTAATAATTTCACTTAATTCCTGGCTGATATTAGTGGCTTCTTCATGTAACATGACCTGCCTGATAACCGTATATTGAATAGAGCTAAAAATGAAAAAAGTAAAAAAAATGGCGGCACTTCCGCCAAGCGACCACTTAACCTTTAATGAACTTTTATGATACCAGCTTCGTAAGTAATTCATTCACGCATCACATACCCCGTACCACGTACTGTTTGTATATAGCTTTCTTCACCAGGGTCATCAATTTTATTCCGTAAATAACGTATATATACATCCACGACATTCGTCTCTACTTCTGTCTCATAGCCCCATACCTTATTCAGTAGAGCCTCGCGTGTCATGACGATATTTTTATTTTCGAGAAGGGTCAACAACAAATCATATTCTCGCTTTGTTACATCTATCACTTGATCTTTTTTCTTTACCATTCTGCTTTCTTTTTCCACATTTAAATCTCTATAATGATAACTGGTCATGTTCGAATGTGTTTCATGTGACTCGATTCTGCGAACAATCGCTCGCAGTCTTGCAAGCAATTCCTCGATGGCAAATGGTTTTATTATGTAATCATCTGCACCATGATCAAGACCGGAAACACGATCCATTACACTATCACGAGCTGTTATCATGATAATTGGGGTTTCTTTTTCCTGACGCACCCTTCTGCATACTTCCAAGCCATTTAAGCTAGGAAGCATCAAATCGAGCAAAATAACATCCCACTCGTCTTCCAAAGCAAATTGGAGCCCTTCCCTTCCGTCATAAGATACCTTCACTTGATACCCCTCATGCTTTAATTCGAGCTCAATAAAGCGTGATAAATTTTTTTCGTCTTCAATGAGTAAAATTTTCTTCATCTATTTCACCTACTAAAACTTCAAGTATTTACTTAAGTTTACTGTAAACAATTCGTTCATGACAAATTCATAGGTTATTTTCCCCAAAAAAAGAAATACTTCCTCCAAAACTAATCGGCGGAAGATTCTTTCCATAAAGGACGTTTTGCTAAAATCATGGATCATTATTTAATATTTGTCTTAGAAGAAATGAAGTTAATAAATGCATGAACAATTTCAATTGACTGAAAGGCAACTAGTGACACTGCTGTCAAACTAAAGAATACGATTGGGATAAAACGTACCCACATTTTATTCGCCTCCTTTATTGTTCAACCTTTACTTTATCAACTTATCATGAGAATAAGATTAAAATTTTATAAATTCTGGATAAAAATAAAAGCTGAAGCGCCTTGCTTATCGGCGTATGGATTTCGTAGTCGCTCACCTCGAGATAAAGGAAACACAGTAAGGTAGTTCACGAACAAATGAAAATAGCACTTCCATTTTCAACTGATGTTGACTTATCGTAGAGAGGAGTCGGAAATATCCACTAGCCGATAGGCGCTGATGCTAGACATAAAAAAACACCGGCTATTTTGCAAGCCGGATTTAAAGAAGGAACTTTATAATGAGTAAAATAATAAGGGGAGTCGAACCGACTCAACGATGATTTTACGAAAACTTTCCTATATTTTCATGAAAGGAAGATTAGAAAATCATGAGAAAATGAAATTTCCACCTAACTTTTAACGGAATGGATATCCGTTTCACCGATTAAATGATGAGATTTTAAAATATTGATTACTTCATCTGTTGCAATATTAATATTATCGCTAACCACTTTTTCCGATTTGCTAATATAGATGTCTTCTTTATGAAGATACTGCGGGTCATAATAGTCTCTCATTAAAAGTTCTACCAACTTCATAAAATTATTTTCTTCCAACGCTTTAAAGATTATGTGGCACCATTCGGATGACTTCATTCTTTTTCTTACATATTGTAACGCCGAACGAACATTTTCTTTAAATTCTTGGTTGTTTTTATTTGGCTGAACATATTCCGCATAAATTCTTTGGATTCTTGCTTCCTCGGAACCTGAAACATAAATATGCAAAGCATTATCCCTTAAAGCAAGTAAAGAATCAGGCTGCACAGCATGTCCAATTCTTTTGCTTTCCCCTTCCATTATTACGTAATGGGAATTCTGTAAGGAAAGCAGCTCTTCAAATAATAGACCGTCAAATGTTTTTTGATTATGGGGTTTTCTGCCATCAATGGCACCAAATAGAGATCCCTTATGGTTGGCCATTTGTTCGAGATCCAGAACGGGAAACCCGAGCTTTTTTAAATTTTGTAATATTTGTGTTTTCCCTGTTCCGGTCATACCATGTAAAATTACTGCTTTACCTGGAAGTAAATCTGGAATCAATTCTAAAGATTTTTTTCGATATGCACGATAACCGCCTTTTAATCTATAGACATGAAGTCCTGAAAAAGTAGCAAATTGTGCAACGGATCCACTGCGCATACCACCTCTCCAGCAATAGATTAAAGGCTTCTTTCCGGACTCTTCTATTTCCTTAATTTTCTTCATTAAATGCGGTATCTTTGGAGCAACAACCTCCATCGCCCTCCATTTTGCCGCATTTGCACCAACCTGTTTATATAAGGTCCCAATTTCTGCTCGTTCTTCATTTGAAAAGATGGGAATATTAATAGAATGGGGAATAGCACTCTCGGAAAATTCTAATGGTGAGCGAACATCCATTGTTACATATTTATCCTTTTCATCAAGCCACTCTTCTACTGTTATATCTTGTGACATAAATTCATTCCTCCAATACTCTTCCCTTTCATTTTATCATATCCAATTCCTTATTGTGTTTAAACAAGAGTATCAATTTATGGAATTCTTTTGCAAAATGATAGTTGTGAATTTACTTTTGATATGTTAATATAAAACACAATATATGCTAATTAAATTCATTTTCAAAACTATATATTGAAATTAACTTCATGTAAGGGTGTCCATAGATGGACTTAATAGGGAATTCGGTGAGAATCCGAAACTGTCCCCGCAACTGTAAGTGTGAACGAAAAAGGATAGACCACTGCATCCGCTCGATGCGGGAAGGTCCTTTAGTAGGCTGCACACAAGTCAGGAGACCTGCCTTCACATGATAAAGTTTCGATTCCTCGGGGATTGGGGAGATGAAACGATAGTTAAAACGTCTATGACTATGTATGTTCTTTTTTCCTATCGTTTGATCTGCTCATCCTTCGGGCAGATCTTATTTTTTTATAGGGGGAAAATAAATGGGAACTACGATTACAGAGATTGAAAATTGGAACCGTCATATCTTATCCATTCTAGTAGAAAAAGCAGAAGCAGACGAACGTTTCCACCCGGTTTATTCTTTCGCACAAAACTTATTAGAGCAAAAGCCTTGGATATCAGAGGACGAGTGGGTTCAGCAAATTATATTAGATTGCCTATCTCGATTAAATGAGGAAGAAATCTTCTGGACATACGATGCTGCTCACTTTTATATGGAATATCTTTATTACAAGGCAGCGCAAAATAGAGAATATTCCTATAAAGTCAGGTATGGTAATTTTTATGGTTTGTTAGAAACTTTAACAGAAGAAGGCATCTATAACCGCTGCCTGCTAGATTGCTATTCAGTAGACGAAATACATCAATTAGCCAGCAAAATGGATTATCACAAAGACCAACTCTTCACATACATAGGAATACGTACATTGGCAGACCGCTATTTAGCGACTGATCATCATAAAAATGTATTCGAGCTTCCGCAGGAAAGATGGATGATTATTGCTATGCAATTAATGATCAATGAACCGAAAGAAAGCCGTTTAAAGCTTGTGGAAGAAGCCTATTGGGCACTAAGTAATCTTTATATGACGGTTGCAACCCCTACCCTTTCGAATGCAGGAAAAAACTATGGGCAATTATCGAGCTGCTTTATTGATACGGTAGAAGACAGTTTACAAGGAATCTTTGACAGCAACACTGATATTGCCAATCTATCAAAAAACGGCGGTGGAATCGGAGTCTATTTAGGTAAGATACGAAGCCGCGGAAGTGCGATTAAAGGATTTGTCGGAGCATCTTCCGGCGTTCTTCCTTGGATGAAACAATTAAATAATATTGCAGTGAGTGTCGATCAGCTCGGACAAAGAAAAGGTGCCATTTGTGTGTATCTGGATATTTGGCATAAGGATATTTCTTCTTTTCTTGATGCCAAATTGAATAATGGGGATGAACGATATCGCACACATGATTTATTTACTGGTGTATGCCTTCCTGACTTATTTATGGAGCAGGTAGAAATACGCGGTGATTGGTACTTATTCGATCCGCATGAGATAAGACAAGTTATGGGGTATTCTCTTGAGGATTATTACGATGAAACAAGCGGAAGCGGCTCATTCCGTACTAAGTATTGGGAGTGTGTTCAACACGAAACCCTTTCTAAAACTGTCGTTCCAGCAATCGAAATCATGAAAAGTATTATGAAGAGCCAGTTAGAAACTGGCGGACCATTTGTCTTTTATCGGGACGAGGTTAATCGTAAAAATCCAAATAAACATCAAGGAATGATCTATTCAAGTAATCTATGTACAGAAATTATGCAAAATCAAAGTACAACGAATATCATTACTCAATATACACAAGATGGAAAAATCATAATTGAAAAACAGCCTGGTGATTTTGTAGTTTGTAATTTATCTTCTATCAATCTAGGGCTGGCTGTTCCCGCCAATATTTTAGAGAGATTAATTCCGATTCAAGTACGAATGTTGGACAATGTGATTGATTTAAATGACATTCCTGTTTTACAGGCAAAATTAACGAACCAAAAATACCGCGCGATTGGACTTGGAACATTTGGGTGGCATCATTTATTAGCATTGAAAAAAATAAAGTGGGAAAGCGAGGATGCAGTTCAATATGCTGATCGGCTATATGAAAAAATCGCCTTCCTTACTATCCAAGCAAGTATGGAATTAGCGAAAGAAAAAGGCTCCTATCCAGTCTTTAAAGGCTCCGAATGGGATACAGGTGAGTATTTCTTTCGAAAAGGATATTTAGAAAACAACTCTTCTTCCTGTGCTTGGGATAGATTGTACAAGGATATACAGCAATTTGGAATGAGAAACGGCTATTTAATGGCGGTCGCTCCCAATTCATCAACTTCCATTATTGCTGGAAGCACAGCCAGTATCGATCCAATTTTCCATAAATTTTATGCAGAAGAAAAGAAAGACTATAAAATCCCTGTTACCGCTCCTGATTTAAGCCCAGCAACGACTTGGTATTATAAATCAGCCTATTTTATTGATCAAAAGTGGAGCATTCAGCAAAATGCAGCCCGTCAAAAGCATATTGATCAATCAATCTCATTTAATTTATATGTACAAAATACAATAAAAGCAAAGGATTTACTAGAGTTACATTTAACTGCATGGAAAAGTAAATTAAAAACAACTTATTACGTAAGGTCAACCTCTTCTATTCTGGAAGAATGCGATTCATGCTCGAGCTAAATTGGTTAGGAGATGAAAAAAATGAGTTCTGTTATGATTCAAAAGAGAAAATTAATGGATAAAACCGCACCAAACCGGTCCACTTCGATTATTAACGGGAAGTCTTCCAATATTCTTAATTGGGATGATGTACGCTTTTCTTGGGCATTCCCAAAATATAAACGAATGCTTGCTAATTTCTGGACTCCATTTGAAATTAATATGTCTCAGGATATTAAGCAGTTTCCAAATTTATCAGATGATGAACAAAATGCCTTTTTAAAAATTATCGGTTTACTTGCGCTATTGGATAGTGTTCAAACAGATTATGCAGGAAAAGTAGCTGATTATCTAACTGATTCCAGTTTAAATGCCCTTATGATTATCCTGGCACAACAGGAGGTTATTCATAATCATTCGTATTCCTATGTTTTATCAAGTATTGTTTCCAAGCAAACCCAAGATGAAGTATTTGAATTTTGGCGAACAGAACCTACTTTAATACAACGGAATGAATTTGTTACTAATGGATATGAAGCATTTGCAAATAATCCAACAATCGATAATTTTTTAAAATCCATCGTGTATGATGTAATTCTCGAAGGGTTATTTTTCTATTCTGGGTTTGCCTTTTTCTATAATCTTGCCAGAAACCAAAAGATGGTAGCTACCTCTACCATGATTAATTATATTAATCGGGATGAGCATTTACATGTTGATTTATTTGTTAAGATCTTCAAAGAAGTTTTACAAGAATATCCAGAATATGCAACAGATGAATTACGTCATTATGTGGAAGAAACTTTTACCAAAGCAGCAGAATTAGAAATAAATTGGGCAAGGCATATTATAGGAAATAAAATGGACGGGATTCTATTATCCGATTTGGAAGATTATATTAAATTCTACGCAAATGTCAGGTGCAATCAGTTAGGGTTTAACAGGCCATTCCCAAATATCCGCTCTAACCCTTTACGATGGATTAAAGCATATGAAGAAGTAGACTTCGGAAAATCTGATTTCTTCGAGCAAAAATCGAGACAATATACGAAAGTAAATATAGATAATGGATTTGATGAACTTTAAAAGGTATCAAAAAAAACAGCAAATAGAAACTTTGCTGTTTTTTATTGTCCTTACTTACGGATAATTTTTTGTAATGTCTGCGTCCAGCTATAGACGCCTATCTACTAACGGATAAATAAGACACTTACATATGTTATATTCCTATTAATTTTTCATTCTTGGATCTAAGGCATCCCTTAATCCGTCCCCCATTAAGTTAAAGCCTAATACCGTAAGCATTATAGCTATCCCTGGAAAGAAGACAGTCCAAGGTGCTTGAATAATAAAATCTTTTGAATCAGATAACATTTTACCCCACTCTGGGGTTGGGGGCTGTGCGCCTAATCCAAGGAAACCGAGTCCTGCCGCTTCAATAATGGCAGTCGCAATAGCTAACGATCCTTGAACAATAATAGGCGCCAAGCTATTTGGAAGAACATGGTGCAATAAAATCCGACTATCCTTCATTCCAATCGCCTTCGCTGCGGTAATATACTCTTCTTCTTTTACCGAAAGTACTCTTGCCCTTAAAAGTCTTCCGAACGTTGGTACATTAATAATTGCAATCGCAATCAAAGCATTTTGTAAAGATTGACCAAGCATAGCCACAATTGCGATAGCAAGTAAAATACTTGGAAATGCCAGTAATATATCAAATATCCTTGAAATAATGGCATCCAGCCATTTTCCATAATATCCCGCAATAATACCAAGAAAAGAACCAATGATTGCTGAGCCAACGACCGAGCCAAATCCAACAGATAAAGATATTCTTGCTCCAAAGATTACCCTACTAAATATATCTCGTCCAAAATCATCCGTACCAAACCAATGCTTAGCGGAAGGCGGTAAATGCTTGTCCTTAAATTGCTGTTCATTGAATCCATATGGTGCTATATAATTTGCAAGTATAGCTATTAAGATAAAGAATACGACAATGAATAACCCAATTAAGGCAACCTTATTTTTCTTAAAATTTTTCCAACCCTCTCGCCACGGAGATATCATTTGCTCTTCAACAAAAGGTTTCTGCTTAACAGTAGTTGATAATTCAGGCAATTAGATCTACCTCCCAATATTTAATATTTAATCCGTGGGTCGATGGCAGCATAGAGTAAATCTACAATTAAATTAATAAAGACAAAAATAAGTGCAACAACTAATATTCCAGATTGAATGACAGGGTAATCTCTAGATTGAATTGCATCATATATATATCCTCCGATACCTGGCCATCCAAAGATGGTTTCCGTTAATATTGCTCCGCCTAATAATAATCCTGTTTGTAAGCCGATAACGGTTAAAACTGGAATAAAAGCATTTTTCAAAGAGTGCTTATATACAACCCAAAACATTCTTAACCCTTTCGCTCTCGCTGTTCGTATATAATCAGAGCGCATAACCTCCAGCATACTGGATCTTGTCATCCTTGCAATTATCGCCATTGGAATAGTAGCTAATGCCACACTTGGCAAAATTAAATGCTTGATAACTACAATAAACTGGTCAAACCTGCCTTCTAATAATGTATCTATTAAATATAGATTTGTAATAGCTTGAACAGGATCACGAATATCATCACGACCAGTTGTCGGCAATAAATTAAAATGGATGGAAAAAGTATATTGTTCCATTAAACCTAGCCAGAATATCGGCATGGATACTCCAACAAGTGCTAAGAGCATTGCAATATAATCAAACCATGAGTTTTGAAACCAGGCAGAAATAATTCCTGCATTCACTCCAACGATAATTGCTATTATCAATGCCACAACGGATAATTCAATCGTTGCACAAAGGTATGGCCAAATTTCTTGATTTATTGGTGTTTGTGTTTTTAATGAAGTTCCTAAATTACCACTAAGTAGATCCCGTATATAATGAAAAAATTGTAAATACAGGGGTTGATCAAGCCCGAGCTGTTTCGTCAATGCTGCTATAGATTCCTTAGTCGCATGTTGACCAAGGATCATTTGAGCAGGATTTCCTGGAATAGCATGGATTAACGAAAAGACAATGATCGCCATCCCAAAAAGGACTGGAATAAGCATAAATAATCGACGAATTGAATAGGCAACCATTATTACTTCTCCCTTCCATATTATGTATTGTCCCTACAACATAAACTTAGGTGCAGGCATGCTTTTATAACTAAAAAAAAGAAACTATTAAACTCCTATTTAAAAACGGGGAAGAGTAAACTCCTCCCCTATTCGGTTAGTCTATCGACACATCCGCAAAGCTTTGTGAACCAGTTGGGTGCGGGAAAAATCCTTTAATTGTACTTTTTCCAGCAAGCAAAGGTGTAGAATGCGCTATTGGAACCCATGGAGCATCCTGATGAATAATAACCTGAGCTTGTTTGTAAAGCTCATTTCGTTTATTTTCGTCTGTTTCTGTTTGCGCTTGAATTAACAATTTATGAACTTCGTCATTTGAATACTGTGAGTTGTTGTTGGAACCAATAGCATCTTTATCTAACAACGCATATAGGAAGTTATCTGCGTCTCCATTATCACCTGTCCAACCAACGATATATATAGGAGCTTCCCCTTTTGCAAGCTTTTCTAGATAAGTACCCCATTCCATAGTAACAATTTTCGCTTTTACACCAATTTTTGCAAAATCGGCTTGAATTGCTTCGGCTACTTTTTGACCATTTGGCATATATGGACGCACCACTGGCATTGTCCATAAATCTACACTAAATCCATCCTTATAACCTGCTTCAGCGAGTAATTTTTTCGCTTCATCTAAATTAAAGTCATAATCTTGAATGGCATCATTATATCCACTAACTGAAGGTGGAATTGGATTCTTTGCTGGAATTGCCGATCCACCGTAGAAGTTTTGAATCAGAGCTTCTTTGTTAACAGCATGGCTTAAAGCAATTCTTACTTTCGGATTATCAAAAGGCTTTTTCTTTACATTAAAGCCAAGATAACCAAGGTTCATAGATGGGCGTTTAAATAATTGCAGATTTTTATCGGAACTAACTTTTTCAGCATCACTTGGATTTAAACCATCAATTAAATCCACATCGCCTTTAATTAAAGCATTCAATCTAGCGGAGTTATCTTTTATAACTTTCAGAATAACTTTATCTACTTTCGGCAATCCTTTTTGCCAATATTTATCATTTTTCACAACCGTAATAGCATCATCACGTTTCCAGCTTTCAAATTTAAAAGGTCCCGTACCAACAGGATGCTCAATGTATTTATCTCCCCACTTATCGATTGCAGCAGGACTTGAAATCGAAAATGGTGTCATCGCAAGATTTTTCAAAAATGGTGCTTGAGCACGGAAAAGAGTAAACTGAACTTTGTTCGTATCTAATGCCTTAACTTCTTTGATAACAGCAGCTGGCTCGCCTTTGTAACCGCCAAACTGTGATTGGTAATAAGGAAATTTATCCACGTTTCCATTTGCCCATCGATCAAAGTTTTTCACGACAGCATCTGCATTGAAATCTGTACCATCTTGGAATTTAACTCCTTGTTCGAGTTCAAACGTATATGTTTTTCCGTCTGGAGAGATTTCCCATGACTTGGCAAGTGAAGGTTCGATTTCTGTAGTTTCTTTATTGAATTTCACTAATGTTTCAAAAATTTGTTCTGCAACAATCAGAGATTCACCATCTGTTACTGCTGCTGGATCAAGCTTAACAGCATCTCCCCCTCTTGCATAAACCAATATTTTCTGTTTCCCAGTAGTTTTTCCACCACTTGTTTTGGAAGAGCCGCAACCCATCAAAGCAAGCGAAAGAATGAGGATTAATATGAAAACTCCCCACAATTTTTTCTTCATCTTTGTTCCCCCTTTTTTTGGTTTTACGTATTAATGGTATGTTCAATCTTCAATGAAGATGACATGCGGTAAAATGGCCTTTCTCGACCTCTTTAAAAACAGGTTTCTCACTTTGACATTTATCCATTGCATATGGACAGCGCGTATGAAATGCACACCCTTTAGGAGGGTTTGCCGGGCTTGGCACATCACCCTGTAGAATGATTCTTTCTTTTTGAAAATCGACATCTGGAATTGGAACGGCTGATAAAAGCGCTTCAGTATATGGGTGTTTAGGATTCGTGTATACATCTTCACTATCTGCAAGTTCTACTATTCTACCAAGATACATCACACCTACCCGGTCACTAATATGGCGAACAACCCCTAGATCATGTGCTATAAATAAATAAGTAAGGTCAAAGTTTTTTTGTAAATCTTTTAATAGATTTAATACCTGTGCCTGGATAGAAACATCCAAAGCAGATACTGGTTCATCCGCAATAATTAGTTTTGGATTAAGTATTAAAGCCCTAGCAATGCCAATTCGCTGTCTTTGCCCACCACTGAATTGATGCGGATAACGTTTTAAATGAGATTCGTTTAATCCTACTATTTCTAGTAATTCTTTTACTTTTCTTTTTCTTGCTTTCTTATCCTTCACACCATGAACGATTAATGGTTCTTCTAGTATTTTTTCTACTGTATGTCTAGGATTCAATGATGCAAACGGATCTTGAAAAATCATTTGCATCTGGCTCCGTATTTTTCGTAATTCCGTATGAGAAAAACTTGTAATATCTTTTCCCTCAAAACTGATTTTTCCACTGGTAGGTTCTAAAAGCCTTAAAATCATCCTGCCAGTCGTAGATTTGCCACACCCACTTTCCCCGACAAGCCCTAAAGTTTCGCCTTTTTGAAGGAAAAATGATATATCATCAACGGCCTTTACCTCTCCTACTTTCTTTCCAAAAACTCCACCTTGGATTGGAAAAGATTTTTTAAGGTTCTCTATTTTAATCAGCGGTTCTATTGTCATTGTGCTACCTCCGTATCATCGTGAAGAAAACACCTAATTTTTTGTCCATTTGGCAAGCTTTTTAACTCCGGTGTTTCTGTTAGACAACGTTTAAAAGCATGAGGACATCTTGGTGCAAAATGACAGCCAAATTCTATCGAACCAGGTTTCGGCACATTGCCAGTTATCGAGTCTAATCGGTCTTTTTTCGTTCGCATATCTGGAATAGATTTAATTAATCCGACAGTATAAGGATGTTTTGGAGATTTGAAAAGGGTGCGAACATCCGCCTCTTCAACAATTTTCCCGCTATACATCACGATAATTCTTTCACACATTTGTGCTACAACACCAAGGTCATGTGTAATCATAATTATCGCGGTATCCGTCTCTTTATTTAATTTTTTCATTAAATCAAGAATTTGCGCCTGAATCGTCACATCCAAAGCAGTTGTTGGCTCATCGGCGATTAACAGCTTTGGTTCACAAAGCATTGCCATTGCAATCATTACCCTTTGTCTCATGCCTCCGGATAGTTGATGGGGATATTCCTTCATTAATTCTTCCGTCCTGGGCAGTCCAACTTTTTTTAGCATATCGATTGCATGTTCCTTTGCTTTTTTCTTTGGCCATTTTCTATGAATTTTTACTGCCTCTATTAATTGGTCGCCGATGGTAAAAACCGGGTTTAAACTGGTCATTGGCTCCTGGAAGATCATTGCAATTTCATTACCGCGTATACTGCGCATCCGTTTCTCAGAACTGTTTATTAAGTTCTCACCGTTAAAAACAATTTTCCCGTTCACTTTTCCATTTGACGTTGGTACGAGCCCCATGATGGATAAAGATGTTACACTTTTTCCACACCCTGACTCTCCCACAATACCAACAACCTCTCGTCGATTTACGACAAAATCAATATCATTTACAACAGGAATAACTCCATTATCTGTTACGAACGAAGTGTTTAACCCATGTACCTCTAAAACTGGATTCTCCACATTTAATGCCCCCTTCATCGGTGCTTTACTCTTGCAGAAAATAATTAGCTATTTTCACATATGCCTGTCTAAAAAAATATGTATGAATTAATAGGTTGTTTTTTAATAGTTTACATTTATTTTAATCATTTGAAAATACCTTTTATACTGAATATTATGTAATTAAATGTCGAAAACTTATATTTGTTATATTTTTTCATCTTTTCAATGAAGGATTTTTTAATTGATCTTGATTGATTTTTACATAAAAAAAGGAATTCCTCTTAAAGAAATAAGAGAAACTCCTAAATATTGTTTATAAATTTTGAATATATGCCATCATTATATTTTTAATTTCAAAAGCCTCTTGGAGAATTTATTTCGCATCGCTTCCGCCAATTCATTAACCTGTAGGATTTTCTTGATCCGCTCTTCTTCCAAGCAATGGAAAAAAGTTTCGATAGTAAATTTAACACTTACTTTTAAAGGATGTTCGTTTAATAAAATTATTTTTGAATCATTTGCAATCATCCCTTCTTTTAATACTCGTGCAAAATAACCTGTTCTGCAGGTCTCGATAATTCTTTGCAAAAAAACATCAATATTATTATGCTTAGATATCGTTGCACAAGGGATGCGACCTTGTGTAATTTGAATGACTGCCTCGCCAATTTGAAAAATATCTCCAATGCAAATATTTTTTTCATCCATTCCGGAAACCGTTATATTTTCTCCAAATGAAGGAAAGGGTAATACACAATTAAATTCTTGTTCCCAATCTTTATAATGCTCAAAAACATAAAAGCAAACAGCCCGGTCTGGCCCGCCATGAAAATCTGTATTAGCAACCCCATCGTTTTCAAAACCGTTTTTCGATAACCAACCTCTTTGTATTGGCTTTTTATCGATACCTGTCATATACTGCTCTTGCCTAAACATTTGTGTTTTCGGCAATCCAATATTGAGACTCTTGATTTCCATACTTTTTCCCCCGCCCTTCAAATATGTATATATTTTACAATCAAAAAAAGTTGTACTTTTATTCCATCATAAAAAAAACAAAAATGTAAATATTAAAGATATAACAAAAGAGAGGAATTTAATGATGGAACATGTAAATAATACTTTAAAAAACGATGCAAACCAAGATGAAATGCGCGATAAACGATGGGCAATTGTATCGATTGCATCCATTCCCCTCATCATGACATTAGGGAACTCTATGTTAATACCCATACTGCCTGTTATGGAAAAAAAGCTGGACATTTCAAAAGTACAGTCCAGTTTAATCATAACGGTTTATTCTATTGTTGCAATCTTTTTGATTCCAATTGCAGGCTATCTTTCGGATCGTTTTGGAAGAAAAGTAGTCATCATTCCATCCTTAATACTGGCAGGTATTGGAGGTGTAATCTCTGCGTGGGCTGCATGGAAAATGGGCAGTCCTTATTCAGTCATTTTATTTGGAAGAATTCTGCAAGGGGCAGGCGCAGCAGGTGCTGCTCCTATTGTCTTACCCTTAGTGGGTGACATGTTCCGTAGGGATAAAGATGTAAGTGCTACCTTAGGAGTCATCGAAACATCCAATACATTCGGTAAGGTATTAAGTCCGATATTAGGTTCGTTTTTGGCTGGGTTTATTTGGTTTTTACCTTTTGTTTCTATCCCGATCTTCTGCCTAATATCTGTCATTGCAATTTTCTTTTTGGTAAAAAAACCGAGAAATGATAAGAAAGGACCCGACTTTAAAACTTTTATTAAAAATACAAAAGAGGTTTTTCAGCAGCACAGCCGCTGGTTATTTGCTGTATTTGTCATTGGTGCGATCTTGATGTTTGTCCTATTTGCTGTTCTATTCTACCTATCCTCTGTGCTTGAGGATACATATAACTTCCATGGGGTAAAAAAAGGATTTATCCTTGCCATTCCATTGGCTTGCCTTTGTCTTGCATCCTTTATTGCAGGCAAAAAAATTAAAGATAATATGGTACTCATGAAATGGATTACTTTTATCGGGCTCGTCCTTGCCGGCGCGTCTGTTCTTGCAGTTAGTATATCAGATCAATTTATTTATTTAACCGTGGTCTTTCTAATTTGCGGTATTGGAATTGGTGCAGGACTTCCATGTCTGGATGCTCTCATTACTCAATCCATCGAAAAAAATGTACGTGGTACTATCACTTCTTTTTATAGCTCCATGCGCTATATTGGAGTTGCTGCAGGTCCTCCTGTGATGGCATATTTTATGAAGAATAACTTAATGATTATGTTTATAATATTAGCAGTATGCTGTCTTATTGCAGCTGTCATGGCTTTTGTCTCTATAAAACCAAATAAAGAAAATGAGCAAGAAAAAAATCCTGCTCATTCACCGATATAAGATAAGCGCAAGCACTGCAACTCTAGGATTTCTGTCTTCGACGAGACCAAAAGAAACACAGCGATTTAGGTCAATGCTTGCACAGGGACAGTCACCATAGTCAAAAAAATCTATATGTTAAAAACTATTTATTTATAATCTAAAAGAAGCAAATCAAAATGATTTGCTTCTTTTTACATTTGCTATTCGGACGGTTGATGCTGAAACGATAACATATGTAGCGAAAGACAGTACAA
This sequence comes from Margalitia sp. FSL K6-0131, assembly GCF_038008735.1. NCBI lineage: Bacteria > Bacillati > Bacillota > Bacilli > Caryophanales > Bacillaceae > Heyndrickxia > Margalitia sp. FSL K6-0131. The sequence goes on along the minus strand of NZ_JBBOZS010000001.1, from coordinate 2,462,748 downwards.
TTGGAATGACTACTGTATGCATGCCAAACGGGTTTGGATAAAAGCGATCAAATAAAATATAACTAACCATACCCATTACCATTGAGGAGATAGCGCCATATTTATTGCCATTTTTCCAATATAGCCCCATTACAATCGGCCAAATAAATACTGCCTCCAGCCCGCCAAAAGAAAATAAATTAAGCCATATCAATAAATTAGGTGGATGAATGGCAAAAAAGAAAACTGCAATACCAACAATAGTTGTCGCCCATAAGCTTAAACTCTTTATTTTTTTCTCTTCCGGATTCTTATTGATATAGCCAATATAAATATCCTTTACAATAGCGGACGAAACAAGAATTAATACAGAATTAACGGTCGACATTATTGCAGCCATCGGAGCCGCTAATACAATTCCTGCAACCCATGCAGGCAATACCTTCATCGTCACAATAGGCATTACCGTATCTGCGTTTTGAATACCAGGTACAATCGCTCTGGCTAACACACCGATAAAATGCATACCAAACATAATAACACCGATGACAATAGTACCTATAATAATTGCTCTATGCATGGCTGTTGCATTTTTGTAAGACATTGCTCTGATTGCAATTTGTGGAAGTCCTACAACTCCAATACCAACTAGAATCCAGAATGATGATATGTATAAGGGTGTCAAGCTTCCATCAGATCCATAAGGACTTAGTAAATTAGGGTTATCTTTTCTTAAATCAGCCATTATGTTCTCAAGTCCGCCACCAGCCTTTATAGTAGCAACAAGAAGAATAATTGTTCCCAAAAGCATGACAATCCCTTGTATCGTATCTGTGAAAGCGACCGCACGAAATCCACCAATAATAACGTATAAAAGAACAGAAACTGCAAAGATAAATAAGGCAGTTGTATAAGATACACCTAATATTGATTCCATTAATCTTGCACCGCCAACCCACTGGGCAATCATCGACGAAAACAAAAATACTATAATGGCAATAGCGGCTAATATATTTACAAAATGGGAATCATAACGCGCTTTTAAAAAGTCAATTAATGTTATGGCATTATACTTCCTTGCCATAATAGCAAATTTTTTCCCTAATACCATTAATACAAAATATCCAGTAACTACTTGGCTCATCGCAAGGAGTACCCAAGCAAGCCCATAATGATAAGCTGCCCCTGGACCACCGATAAAGCTGCTTCCGCTTCCGTACGTTGCTACCATCGTCATTGCTAAAATAAACCCACCGAATTGCCGGTTTCCTAAAAAATACTCCTGCACAAACGAATTCGAGTTATTCACGAATTTAACAGCAAACATACCTACGATAAAAAAGATAATAAGAAATAATATCAATGGGATAATTACTTGTATATTCATCACTGTTCCCCTTCTTCTTCAAAAGGAACTTCTTTAAATAAAAACTTTACCGTTAAAATTACCAATATTACAATCACGATAAATCCAAAAATACAGCTATAAAAAAACCATGCCGGTAAACCCCAAATATATGTATATTTTTCTACCTTAGATTTGCCTAATCCGTAAGCAAAACCGTACCACCAAACAAAATGAATAATTGCCAATGCAACTCCAATCCAAGCTTCCTTTTTTGCAATGGCAAAACGTAAATCATCTTTCAACTTATGAAGTCCCTCCTCCCAGTTAAATAATAAAAAAACTCCTCATATTTACATAATATTATTCCTGTTAACCAAATCGACTTTTTGAACAAATTGCTGAATAAGTGAATTTACTTTTTGATAATTCCTTGTTGGTAATTGGTGTCCTGCCCCAGACAGAAAGTGAATGTCCGTATCAATAATCTGCGGATATAACCGAACATGGTAATTAATATAATCAGATCTTGTCCCATATAAGAGCATAAGTGGAGTTTTTAGTTTAGCAATGCGATCCATACAATCAAAATACAAGGATTCTTTGTAAAATGCCGCCCAAATTTGCTGATTTGCTTTTAAAATATGCCTATACATTTCCTGCTGTAAATTCTTCTCCTGGAAATGGCTGATGGATAATATTTTTGCTAAAAATTTAGGGAAATGTTCTGTTAAGTAAATTCCAATCAAATGTTCAGTTTTAAGTATATCTGTGTCGATTTTTGGGTATCCACCAGATAATATAACACCTTTCACATAGTTTGGGAATTGAATTGCATATTCTTGAACAATAATACCTCCGGCTGAGTAACCGAAAAGAAATAACTGTTCGAGGTTTAATTCTTTTCTAATCGTATCTAATTCTTCTATATAGGTTTGAACAGAAATTTTATCTTCCGCACTTGGACTATCACCATGCCCGCTCAAATCTGGCAAGATAATCCTGAATTTGTCAGATAAAGAAATTTGCTTAACAAATGTCTTTCTTCCCATTCCGGGAGGATGGACAAAAAGGATCGGGGTACCTTTCCCAAAATCATCAAAAAATAAATTTTTATTTTGCATTTTTGCAATTGGCATTTTTTCCTCCATTATAAGAATAGATTGTTTGGATATAAGAAATCCGCTAGCAGATATCTGCTTTCGCTAGACATGATTAAACTTGTTAAATTATTTAGATGTTGAAAAATTTTATACTTTCCTATCATTAAATAAAGGTGAAGCTGTTAGCTTCACCTTTATTTTTAGGTTATCCTATTATTATTTTTTTATAAAATAAAGAACGATTTTATTCCTTACTACTTAATTCTTCCGATATTTAAATTGCACCGGCTTCAAATTTGAAGAAATAGCCTCCATTTTATAACCTTTTTGTTGAAAATATTTCAGTACTTGTTCCAGATAATTAACGGTTGTTGTTTTTTCATGCATTAAAACAACCAAAGACCTGTTCCCGGAAGAGTTTTCTACTTGTGTCTTTATTTTTTGAATGTATTCACCATGAGTCAATTCCCAATCATCTGAATCAATATCCCAATCCCACATGATAAAGCCTTCTAAATCACTTGCCTTACGAAATGCCGGTTTCATATACGGTACTGATCCATATGGAACACGTATAAGCTGAGTTTTTTCCCCTGTAATACTTTTCAATGTTTTTAAAGTTTGCGTCATTTCCTTTACAAAAGAATCAGGGGAACGATAAATCTTGTGAATATCATGCGTAACACCGTGCGAGCCAACGGAATTTCCATCCTTCACCATTTGTTTCACTGTACTCGAATATCTTTTAATATTTGGTTCAAGCATAAAGAATGTTGCTTTTGCATGATACTTCTTTAACAAAGCAAGTGTTTGTGCAGAGGATGCACTTGGTCCGTCATCAAATGTTAAATATACCACTTTTTGATTTTTCGAATTAGGTTCCTTTAACCTTAATTGTTTTGGAACATCAACTAACGGGTTTGTATTTTTTTCTCCCTTCCCCTTAGATGGTTGTTTATATATGATTTTTCCAGGTTCATTTTTCTTAGATTGTTTAATTGCTATTTTAATAGGACTTTCCTCTATTATTTCTTTTAAAAATTCCTCTTGCTTTATCTTTTCATTTCGAAGTTTTTCATTAAATACATAATTATGGATAAATAAATTCTGCGACACATCGTTATAAGTTCGGAGATTTTGATTTGGAGTTGATATAGTGGCAGTTGTAAATTTTTTTGCAAAAGCAGTGTCGCTTTTCGTTATTTTACTATTGTAGAATAATAAAATAACTAAAAAAACAAATAATGTACCACTTATTAATTTCGCAATTAATTTATGTTTGTTGTACTCAGATGACTGATTCACCTATTTCAATCCTTTCACACCTTATTATTTTGCCTTTCCGCCACCCCTTTCTTAAGCAACGAAACTCTCAATTTATTAGACTTGAAAATGAAAAAAACGTTACGTGTTTGTAATAATTATATAGGATTATATTACCTAATGGTAGGTCCTAATGATAAAAAAATAAAAAAATCTCTCCTTAAAGAGAGATTTTATAAGTTCATGGATGTTTTCGCTTCTTCGACGTTGTATATTGGATTCTTACAGCTGTATTGCTCACATACATACAATACAAAATCATGCTTCTCGTCTAATTTATCCTTCCAGACTTGTAATTCCTTTGTATTTAATTTCTCCATATCTGCAATCATTAATATGTCAAATGGGTGATAATTACTTTGATATAAAGTCACAAATTCTTTTCTGTTATTATCATTAGTTCCTGAAACAACTACTTCTTTTCCACCTGCATACTTAGCCATAGCAGCCTGCAGCATATATAACATCCCATGAGGATATACACTTGCATCCTGTTCGAAGCTTGCCAGCAATTTATCTACCTTTTCTTGTAAGTCCATATCCTCTGTAAACTTGGCCAATCTCCACAATTGAAGTGCTGCCACACTGTTACCAGAAGGAAGCGCACCATCAAATCCTTGTTTTTCTCTATAAATCAATGTTTCCGCATCTGTGCTGGTGAAATAAAAACCACCACTTTTATCATCCCAAAATTCCTTGAACATCTTGTTTTTGATTTTAATCGCTTGTTGTATATCATTAAGCTTATGTTCCGCTTCATACATTTCTAAATATGCCCATAGCATAAATGCATAATCATCTAAATAAGCGTTGAATTTTACCTCTCCATCACGATAACGGGCATACAATTGATCATTTTTCCAAAGCTTCTCCTCGATAAAAGTTATGCCTTTACGTGCATAATCGAGAAATTGGGGTTCTTGAAATGCAATTCCTGCTTTCGCAAATGCTGCAACCATTAATGCATTCCAGGAAGTTAGTATCTTATCATCAAGATGAGGATAAATTCGTTTTTCGCGTTCTTTTAAAAGAATAGCCTTTGCTTCATCCAGCTTCTGCAAAACATCTTCCATGGACATTCCTCTATTATTAGCAACGTTCTCCAGATTTGTTTGAATCAGATTAGGAATGCTATATCCTTCAAAATTGCCTTCATCACTTATATCATACGCCTCACAAAAAAGCTCCCCTAAATCAAAATCAAGGATATTCAAAACTTCCGTCCGTGACCAAACATAATATTTCCCCTCAATCCCCTCACTATCCGCATCAATTGCAGAATAAAAGCCTCCATCAGCACTTGCCATCTCTCGCTTTAAAAATTCAAAAACTTCAAAAGAAATGCGTTTCCAGTTTTCATTATGGGTCGCTTGATAACTTTCCGCAAGGACAAATAAAAGTAATGCATTATCATAGAGCATTTTTTCAAAATGGGGAACCAACCACATATTATCCGTAGAATATCTTGCAAATCCGCCACCAATATGATCATATATTCCACCCTTTTCCATGCCTTCTAATGTTTTTTCAACCATTGATAGGGCCATATCCGTTCCCGTCCAATGGAAATACCGAAGCAAAAACATAAGCTGATGTGGCATTGGAAATTTAGGAGCCTGACCAAATCCACCATAGATCCCATCAAAATTTTGAACAATTTCCTGATATGCCTTATGTATAACGTTCTCTGAAATCTCCGCCCCAGCTTCAACGGTTGAACGTTCTTTTAAAGACATTGTGATCTTATCGGCTATATTCTCCATATTTTCTCGTTCCTGCTGATATTTTTCATGCAGCTGCGGCAGCACATCCATCATTCCAGGACGCCCATAATGACTTGTTTTCGGAAAATAAGTTCCGGCATAAAAAGGTTTTTGATCTGGTGTCAAAAATACATTTAATGGCCAACCACCTTGACCAGTCAACATTTGACATACAGTCATATAAATCGAATCAATATCCGGCCGCTCTTCCCTGTCCACTTTAATTGAAACAAAATATTTATTTAGTAAATCCGCCACTTCCTGATCCTCGAAGGATTCTCTTTCCATGACGTGACACCAGTGACAAGTAAATCTTGTCTACCTCTTTTAACTAGGAATAACCTATAGACACAAAGATAGGCTTACCCTCCCGTTTTGCCTTTTGGAATGCTTCAGGTGACCACTCTAACCAATTGACCGGATTTGTTTTATGTTGTAATAAGTATGGCGATTTTGATTCAACTAACCAATTATACTTTGCAGAATGTCTATCTTTAGTTAAGTATTCTTTCAACGTATACACTTCCTTAATATTTAATAAATGAATCACCGCTTGCATTAGGATGAACGGGTGTCTAATCCGTATGGTTTATATATACAAGCAGCTTTCATTTACTTCTATATTATCCTAATGTATATAATTTCAGCCAATAAAAAAAGACCCCTATATGGAGTCAAGTATTATACATATTAAATCCCTGAAGAGTAGTAATTATAACAGAATATAAGAATGTGAACTCTCGAAAATGTGTGCTAAGGAAATAGACAATTTTCTCTATTAGAAGCTTCCTGTTCTAAGTTCAGTTTTTATTTCTCTAGTATTAGACCATCTTTTGTTAAATTATAAACTATGTCACTATGATCTGAAACCATTTTACTATGGGTAGCTAAAATAATAATGATACCTTCTAATTTCAATGTATGAAAATAATCTAAAATATTGGAAGCTGTTTCATCATCTAATGATCCAGTCGGTTCATCTGCAACTATGATAGATGGTTCGTTTACCAAAGAACGAATAATTCCCACTCTTTGAATTTCTCCTCCAGATAATTTGTTTACTTTTTTATGTAATAGGTCCTGTATTTCGAATAGTTTACTTAATTCCTCTATTCTTTTCATTCTAGAATCTATTATATCATCGTTTTGATTAATCAACAGGAGTGGGATACAGATATTTTCGAATGCCGTCAAGTTAGGAACCATTGGTGAGAATTGAGATATATAACCTATTTTTTCTCCTCTAATACGAGCTAATTCATTAATATTTTTATCGCCCATATTGATAGCATCAAGTTGATAACTCCCGGAAGTTGGAAGTTCCAAGCCTGCAATAATATTAAGAAGAGTACTTTTTCCAACCCCACTTTTCCCTCTTATAGCAATAATTTGTCCCGCTTCCCCTTTTAAATCAACATTTTTAAAAACAAATGACCCTTGAAATGATTTTGAGATGTTACATAGTTGAATTTGAGACATATTATCACCTCTTTAAATGTTGTACAATATCAATATTTGTGAATTCTTTATTTATATAGTATTTAATCAATTGGGATATCACTAGGATGCATCCTATACTAAAGAACAAATAAATTAGAAGGGTAGAAAATGACCACCCGGTTAAAATTAATAACGGGATGATTGGTATTATCGTACCTATTAAAGATAGTAATAAAAATTCATCTCTAACATATTTCTTAATATGCAACATATTCGCACCGCTGATTAACAATACAAGATACGAATCTATATTTTTCTTCATTTTTAAATGTAGTGTATATAGAAAAGTTATTAATGTAATAAAAAACAATAAAGTTATAGCAATAACTATAAGAGACATGTTTGTTTTTGTCATACTTACTAAAGCATTTATTGCTAAACTACTAGCTCCGATTAGTTGAAAATCACGGAACCCCGTTTTCGCCGCAATTTGATCTGTTTTTTTTCTGATTTTTACAGGTGACTGTTTAGTTAATAATATACTATCTGTACCAGCTAGTAGAGAAGCTTTTACAAATAATTCATCTTTGGGATTATGCATCAAATAATTTGATGGATTTTCACTAAATGTAATCGCAGGCAAAATCATATAATTATCTAAAATCAATTCTAGCTGATTAGCAGTCATTATTTTTTGATGCGATTCTAAAAAGCCAATAACTTTTCCTTTAAGTTCTTTGTTATATAGAAAAATATTTATCTTAGATCCGATTTGATATAAATCCCTATACTGGCCACCTAATAAAACGGGAATAGGTGAACTATTCTCTTTATACTTATATTCATCTTGAGTAAATTGTCTACCCATATCTATTTGTAGATTATTTATATCAAATACTGCTTTGTTAGCTTGAATAGCTAATACGAATGAATAAGTTTTATTATTTAATTCGTAAGTAGGAGTAGACTGACCGCTAATTTGGTAATTCGGGTCAAAAGAATGATTCCCTTTAAAACCTGCTACACCAATAGGTTGCCATGTAGCGGTATAATAAGTGAATTCATGTGAACGAGATAATTCATGGTTAAATTCATTCAACAGGTCGTATCCCTTCGTGTTTTGAAAAAAAGTCTTTTCCTTCTCTCCAATTAAGCTATCAGATACTTGATATATATTTTTCCCCTCAAAGTTCTTAGTGGTTTTTATTTCAATATTGGTCTGGTTAACATTAACTACAAAAACAAAAATAAGTGTAAAGAAAAGAATAGAGACTAGAATAGCCAATAAATTTAAAATTTTGTTTTGTTTAAAAAGGATTCCTAAAATTCTCAAAACCTTTTACCACCTTTTCCTGCTGTATAGAAGGTTACGATAAATAAACAATAAACACTCAGAAAGAGGAGAAATAAAATAAAAATATATGCAGTATCTGTCAACCATGTGTAAGACCAAAATTTACTTATAGACTTTTCAAAAGTAATAGCCATAAGTATTAATAAGAACGAGATGATACTATAGGGAAGAACCTTCCATTTCCAGATAAAAAAATAGATGGATAGGATAGGTTTGCCCGATAGATATAAAATCCGGATTAAATTTTTATCCTGTGACAACCAATTTGTACATATGTAAACAAAAAATGCGATTAAAAATATTAATACTATATATAATGCAATAATGATAGTTTGATTAGACTTAAGAGCATACGTTCCATAATCCTCACGATCTAGTATATTTATTGACTCTGTTTTAATAATCTTATTTAAAACAGACTTTGCATTTTGCTTTGGAGTGGAAAATATAAAAGAAGTACCATTTCCAGTATTAATAATTCGACTCTTAGATAAGATCCATACATCAGAATTTAGTTTATATGAATTTGGTGTATCAAAGTATCCAATAACTTTAACTGTTGATGGGATAGCATCTTTTTTCACTTGCTTCCCGATAACAGCAATACTTCTTTCTTCTGAAAATGTCTTTCCTTTATCCACATATTTAATAGGTGGAAGTTGTATGTCGCCGCTAATTAGAACGTGTTTAATAAAAGGGGAATAAGTATTAAACTGAAATAAAATGTATTTATCCTTATTAACTGTAAAAGATGAATGAGATTTCTTAAGTGTAAAGGATATAGAATTGCTATTTATATATCCGTTATTGATCATATTTATATTATCCATATAAGCTAGTAGCCAGAATATAGAAAGACAAAAAAAATTAATAACAATAAGAGATATGAAATATTTAGGATATGAATTAAAGTATTTTAGTTTCATAATATATTATAAAGTAAGATATAAGATGGTCACAGGACCATCTTACTATCTATATTAGTCCTTTAATTTCCCCAGTATGTATGGGCTACTGTAAACGCAGGATCAACAAAACCACTGTATGCAACAGTTTTATCCATACCCCAAACTCTACCGCTATCTCCTTCGATACCTACCAATGAACTTTCAAATCTAGCTCTAGAATAGTGATACATACCTTTCCAATCCGTATGTGCTACTACTCGTTTAGCAAGGTAAGAACTCATATCTTTATAGTCGTAAGTTGCCCAGTGTTTATCTGGTTTAGATGAGGACATAATGGAAATGGAATTAGCAGTTGATAAACCTACCCAATTACCTTTAGCAGCTGATGATGCAATTGGTGATAAACTTGCTACAGATGCTGCAAACACTAAAGCCCCAACAAATTTTAGTAGTTTACCTTTCTTTTTTAATAACATATTTTTTCTCGATCTCCCTTTTAATTGGTAATCACAAGAAAATAATATCGAATTTATCCTGGGGAGTGCAACCACTTTTTCATTTTTTTACATTTTCCAACATAGCGAATAATGGTTTGGCTAAAAATAAATCTTTGAAATACATCAAATAATTATTTAAATTGATACTATTAACATAATATAGAAAGTATTTTTTTATTTTTAAATTATCTCAAATTGCGAGATAATGGGGGAGAAGTGTATGAAAAATAAAGCACTACAAAAAAATTGCTAAGATGCAAAAAAAATTGCAGGGGGACTCTATCTAATTTTCAAACATAAGTATGGAAGAAGGTGTAATGGTGACAATATCCGAGGACGATAAGAAATTTATCAATATAACAAAAATTGACGATAGTATAATTGTTGATCTTAAATACGCTACTGCGGACAACTTTACCAAACAGAAAATATATGACTTTTCAACAGCTGTCGCTCGAGTAGGAACCGCAAAAAAATTAGGCATTGCGGCTAATATCCTGAAGAAACAGGGATTTCGCATAATCATTTGGGATGCCTATCGGCCATCCTATGCTCAGAAGAAAATGTTTGAGATTTATCCGGATCCGATTTGGGTAGCACCGCCTAATCCAAACCATAGCCATGAAAAAGGTGTTACCTTTGATTTGACACTGGCTGATATGGATGGAAAAGAAATAGAAATGCAAAGTAAATTCGATGATTTCAGTAACGCCGCAAAAAGAAATGCTATTCGCACCCCATTACAGGAGTACCATTATCAAGTTCTTCACAACGCTATGACAAGAGCTGGCTTTGAGGGTTATGAAAATGAATGGTGGGACTATCAAGATACAGACGCTTCATTTTACGGACCTACGCAAGTCAATCCAAACGATTACAAATAATGCAACGCTTCTAAATGAGGTTCATTTGATTTTTTGAAACATAAGTCGTCTTATCCTTAATTTAGAACAAGTCATATTTAAAATAAGCGGAGATTTTCCGGTTAAGCTGTAGAATAGAGCTAGGTTCGGGGGATATAAGCGGAAATTTTCCGATTATGCAAAGCAAAATTACCTATTTCTACGTTTTTCGGGTCAATAGTCGGAATTTTTCCGTCTATTTAAGCCGTTTTCAGTGCTATTTCCTCATTAAGGGAAATTTCTCCGCCTATTTATCAAACTTGCTTCAGCTTCAAATGAACTTGTACGCTACGGGTGTTATAGTGAATTAAAGAAAATTTAAAAAAGGCTTAGAGATATATGCATCTCTAGGCCTTTTCAACTATACGAATTGTGTTGTGAAATTTATGAGACTAGCTATATGTTTAGGTTTGTTATTTACCTTTTTGCACCTGACAAGTAAACACTTTATTAAATTTGCGGGAGGTTTCTTAATTTCTCTTAATCAGTATTTTTAAATAAACTTAATGTTATATTTGTAGAGATTGTTTCCTTCTACAACCTACTTGACGAACAATTGAAAATTATTTTTCAGTGTTATTCCTATTATTTCACACCTGTTGAGCCATGCCCACCACGATTTTCATTACCTAGGTGGTCAACTTCTATTAATTCCACTTCAGGCATTTTCTCGAAAATTCTAAACTGACATATACGTTCACCGAAATCAATTTTCGTATCTCTCAGGGCATATGCCGGAAAAAACCATTGATCGTTGTCCCCTTTATATGATTCATCCACAACTCCCATAGAGTTTGTTTCAATAATCCCAAAGTTTTTGAATGAACTTGAACGCGGAACAATATGTGCCTCATATCCTTCAGGTAACTCCATTGCAATTCCTAGAGGGATTAGTTTAAATTCATCTTTTTTTAATTCAATTGTTTGTGCAGCACGTAAATCAATCCAATCCCCTTGAGCTATCTTCTTAATTTTTGGTAAATCTGAATGAAAGTATTTGATTTTAATTTGTAATGTCATGATGTATGCTCCTTCTTTTCATTTATATGAACTAGATAAAAAAGACGGGGGTTAGATATATTATCTAACCCCTATACATGATTAATAATCGTAATCTGAATCTTTCATATCCTCAACTACAGAGAGTAAATAACCATTTCCTACAGTAGAAAAGAAGTCGTGATTCGTTGTACCTGTTGATAAACCATTTATCACTATAGGATTAACGTCATCAGCAGTATCAGGAAATAAAGGCGAGAGGCCGAGATTCATTAAAGCTTTATTTGCATTATATCGAAGAAATACTTTAACATCTTCTGTCCAACCAACTGCATCATATAGAGCTTCAGTATATTTAACTTCGTTTTCATAAAGTTTATATAAATAGGTGTATATCCATGATTTCATTTCTTCTTTTTCTGAATCGGACAGTTTGTCAAATCCTACTTTAAATTTATAGCCAATGTATGCCCCGTGCGCTGATTCGTCACGTATTATAAGTTTAATAACTTCTGCTACATTTATTAATTTCGCTTTTCCTAAATAATATAACGGTGTATAAAAGCCGGAATAAAATAAGAAGGATTCTAAGAATACACTTGCCACCTTCTTTTGCAGCGGAGTTCCATTCTTGTACACTTCATCGATCATGCGTGCTTTATTTTGCAGAAGATCGTTATCCCTTGCCCATCTAAATATTTCTTCAATCTCTCTCTTTGTGTTTAATGTACTAAAAATGGAAGAATAGCTTCTGGCATGTTCTGACTCCATAAACTGAATGTTATTCAAAACGGCGATTTCATGTTGGGTTTTTGCATCTTTTCTTAATGCATCAATTCCATTTTCTGATTGAAGAGTGTCTAACATGGTTAAACCGCCAAAAACTTTTTCTACCAACCGTTTTTCAACATCTGGGAGCTTTGTCCAATCCGATTTATCTTTTGATACAGGCATACGTGTAGATAACCAAAATTGTTCTGTAAGCTTTTCATAAGTTATTTTATCTAACATATCTTCGATAGCATTCCAGTTTATTGCATCGTAAAATTCCCAATCTGTGGTCATTCAAATCCTCCTCAAATACTACAGGATTCACAGTAGTTAGCTCCGACTTCATTTCCGTCATCTGTGAATGTTCTAATGTAATATACAGACTTAACCCCTTTTTTCCACGCATAGTTTCTTAAAATATTTAAATCACGAGTTGTTTTCTTTGTAGGAAATTCACTATTTTCTTTCCATTCATAAATCCCGCTTGGCAATTCTGATCTCATAAATAATGTCATACTTAACCCTTGATCCACATGTTTTTGAGCTGTTGCATATGTGTCAATAATTTTTCGTTGGTCAATATCATATGCAGATTCATAATAAGAGATTGTTTCATCTGATAAATATGGTGCCGGATAATAAACTTTTCCGCGTTTCCCTTCTGTACGTTCCTCGATACGTTGCGTAATTGGGTGGATTGAAGCTGTGGCTTCATTAACATATGAGATCGATCCGGTAGGTGCTGTAGCAAGTCTGTACGCGTTATATAATCCGTGTTTCATTACGGATTCTTTCAATCGAATCCAGTCCTCGTGATGCGGGATAAAAATTCCATTAAATAATTCTTTTACTTTATCAAATTTAAATGCAAAATCAGGTTCATTCAAGTACATATCGAAGTATTCACCTGTCGCATATTTGGATTTCTCAAAATCATAAAAAGTCTTGCCTGTTTCCATTGCAATATTATTACTTTCAACCAAAGTCCAATAGTTTAATAGCATAAAATAGATATCCGTAAATTCCAATGCCTCAGGTGATCCGTAATGAATTTTATTTTTTGCAAGGAAACCATGTAAATTCATTGCACCTAGACCAACAGAATGGTACATATCATTCCCATTTCTAACGGAAGGAACAACATCAATCTGAGAATTATTTGTAACAAACGTTAAGGCACGCAGCATTGTTCTTACCGATTTTCCAAAGTCAGGAGAAGCCATTAAGTTCGTGACATTTGTAGAACCTAAATTACAGCTTACGTCATTTCCTAAAAATTCGTAAGTTTGATCATTGTTTATTACTGAATCTCTTTGTACTTGAAATATCTCTGTACAAAGATTAGACATAATGATTTTACCATCAATTGGGTTGCTGCGGTTCGCAGTATCAATGTTAATAATATAAGGATAGCCGCTTTCATTCTGAAGATTACTAATCTCCGTCTCTAAATCCCTGGCTTTAATTTTTGATTTTCGTATATTAGGATTTTCAACCATGTTTTCATATTCTTTCGTGATGTCAATAAAAGAAAATGGTTTACCATACGTTTTTTCTACATCATGTGGAGAAAATAAGTACATATAGTCATTCTTTTTAACTAACTCATAGAATTTATCTGGTACAACTAAGCCAAGCGACAGTGTTTTAATACGGACTTTTTCATCAGCATTTTCTTTTCGAACCGATAAGAAATCGACTACGTCTGGATGAAAAATATTGAGATAAACTACTCCTGCTCCATCCCTTGCCCCGCCTTGATTTGCATACGAGAATGCATCTTCAAATAGCTTCATAACAGGCACTACACCATCGGCAAGTCCGTAAACACCTTTGATAGGATCGTTGTTCGCGCGAATGTTGCTTAAGCTAATTCCGACTCCCCCACCAAGCTTCGAAAGCTGTAGTGCTGAATTTATACTCCTGCCAATGGAGTTCATATCATCTGATACTGTTAACAGGAAGCAAGAAACCATTTCACCTGCACGTTTTTTCCCAATATTCAAGAATGTAGGTGTAGCTGGCTGATAGCGCTGATTAATTAATTCGTCTGCTAGGTCTAAAGCCAATTGTTCATTCCCATCGGCTAAGGCAAGTGCATTAAAAGCTAATCTATCTTCATATCTTTCTAAAAATCTATTACCGTCATCTGTTTTCATTGCATATTGGGAATAGAACTTATAGGCGCCCATAAATGTGCGAAAACGAAATTTCTTGCTATAGATTTCTTTGAATAATTTTTTAACGAATTTCCGATCATATTTATTTAAAAAATCTTCTTTTATATAATCATTCTCAATTAAATAATCCAGCTTTTCATCTAAAGTATGAAAAAACACCGTATTAGGGTTAACATATTCTAAGAAGTATGCCTTTACCGCTTCTTTATCTTTTCCAAGCTGAATTTTTCCGTCTTTTGGTAAATTCAAAAGGTTGTTAAGTGTAAAATAAGTATCCTCTTTTACTTTCTTACTTAGTGCAGGTGATTCCAAATTTCTTCACTTCCTTTTTAAATTTCAATACATCACTTTCTGTGCCGCTAGCTTCAAATGTAAATAGTAATGGTTTGTTATATTTCATTGATAAATCTTTTGCATTAAAGCAAAACTTATCATTATAATTCAAGCTACCACTGCCAACAAAACCAATTAAATGATTCATATTGTTTTTATAATCTATAAAAATACTAATAATTTCAGTAATATCATCATCATATGTTGGGACAATCACTACGAAGTCTTCAGTAACCTCTATAAGAGGATTCGTATAGTTAATTTCCAAAGAATCCATATCAATCCTCTTAATAAAGTTTCTAACGTTACCGGTTAATGAAAGATATACTATTAACATTTAACCGCTATTGCTTTTAATTTTTCTGGTTGGAATCCTGTAAATGGTTCTTGTCCCTCCACCAATACGACTGGCATTTGACGTAATTCAAGTGTATTTACAACATAATCAAACGCTTCTTGATCTTCTTCTACATTAAATACGTCATACTCAATTCCTTCGCCATTTAAAACGACTTTAGTCATTTCACATTGTGGACATCCATTTTTTGTATAAACTGTTACCTTCGACATTTTAAATACCACCATTCTACAAATTTCTTCTATCAACAGATTATAACAATTAGTTGTAATAATTTCATCCTTTTAATCTACAATTATTTCAACCATAAAAGGAAATATATTAATTAGATTCATTTATTTTATTGTTATTCTTTCTATATGTATTTGCTAATAAGCCCTACATTATTGCCTTATTAAATTTTTTTAAAAACAGTAATCAAATAAAAATACAAATTAAAAAATAGGAACAAACATCCAAATGCATGAATTTAAAAATGTGGAAAAATACGCATTCATGCTTTTTCGAAAAAAAAGAACCTGTCATTATCATAAAAAAATCACAAGAAAAATAAGAAGAAAAAAATGAATAATTCATTTTTTTCATAAATACTCTACAAAAATAAACAATATGGCAAATAGGCGTTCATATAATTTGATTATGAAGGATTTTATAAAAGTGTAGGGAATTCTGCTTTAATCTGATGAAGAGGCACCACAAAACTTTATAAAATTCCTCCAACTAAAATGCTCATAATAGTTGGGGCAGACCTAAAAGTCAACTATCAATTTCTTTTTAGTCTGCCCCTTTTGACGATATGTCAATATTATTTAAATGTTTAAAAAAACTAATCTTTAGTTAAAGTAGCAACCGCTAAATTATTCCCGGCTAAAATCAGCGTCCTTTAATGGGACGATTTTAGACTTCATTATTACTTTATAACCTATATATCCAGCCAAGAATAAGGGAAGCCCAATATAGGAAACTAATATTCCATACCAGTCAATTTTTGAGCCAAGGAAAGCACTGTAATTGGTACCCAGAGTAGCAATCAAGCACATCACTGTTGCCAAGATTGGACCAAAAGGAAACCATTTTGCTACATATGGCAGATCCTTCATATTTTTCCCTTGTATCTTATAAGCTTTTCTGAATCGTAAATGCGTAATAGAAATACTTAACCACGAAATATAGCCTGCTAAACCGGCTGCATTCAATAACCAATTATAAACGGTTCCATCACCAAAAAGTGAAGTAAGGAAGCAGAGCATACCAATTACAGTAGTTGCCAGGATAGCATTATAAGGAACGCCGCTTTTATTAACTTTTTTCAAGAAAGCAGGTGCTTTTCTTTCTTCAGCCAGTGTCCATAGGACACGGGAGCCAACATATAATGAGGAATTTCCAGCAGATAAAACGGACGTTAAAATAACTGAATTCATTGCAGCAGCAGCAAAGGCTAATCCAGCATGTTTAAATACAAGCGTGAATGGGCTGATAGCAATATTGGTAATGTCTGAGCTTAACAGGTTCGGGTCTTTATAGCTAATTAAACAACCAATAATAAAAATCGCTAACACATAGAATAAAAGTATCCGCCAAAAGACTTGTCGAATAGCTCTTGGCATATCTTTACTTGGGTTCTCACTTTCACCGGCAGCAACCCCAACCATTTCCGTTCCTTGGAAAGCAAAACCTACCACCATGAAAACACTAAAGATAGACAGAATACCGCCTTTGAAAGGTGCTTCACCTTCCGTCAAGTTGGAAAATCCTCCTGCATGACCACTCATAATGCCGAATATCATTAATAAACCAATAACGATGAATATGATAATAGTTGCCACTTTGATAATCGAGAACCAAAATTCTGCTTCACCATACCCTTTTACTGATAAAATATTCAGCAAAAAAATAATGACAAGAAAGCTTGCACTCCAAATAATTCCCGGTACATGAGGAAACCAATATTTCATAATGAGTGAGGAGGCAGATAATTCAAGTGCTAGGATAATCGCATTGTTATACCAATAGTTCCAACCGACAGCAAACCCAAAGGCTGGGTCGACAAACCGGGATGAATAGGTACTAAATGAACCGGAAATTGGGATAAAAGCTGCCATTTCAGCAAGGCTCGCCATCAAGAAATAAACCATGATACCTGCGATAACATAAGCTGCGATTGCCCCACCTGGACCGGCGTCGTGAATAGTCGTACCACTGGCTAAAAAAAGACCAGTACCAATCGTTCCACCGATAGCAATCATTGAAAGGTGCCTTGTTTTTAATTTTCTTTCCAAGTGTTCATGTTGTTCGCCTTGTCTTGTTTCATGAATTTGTTTTTTTAATTCCGTATTTTGCATAAAACACCTCTATCTTTAGTCTTTTATCAATAGCTGCTTTACTAATCCTTAAAAATGTAAGTGCTTTCAGTTGTCTATTTACTAAATACTTGGAATTCCGGTATAGCCAATCCCATTTACCTTTACTGTGTAATATTTATTTTAAAATATCTAATTGCCTAAGGAATTGCAGTTTCATTTTTTTAAGGCCATCAGCTGCTTTTTCAATATCTTTTGAGAATATTCGATCCTTAGTAATGGAAGGAACCATTTCTCTACCTTTATCATAGAGAAGCCTTGTTTTGCTTGCCATTTTTTCAACTCCACGGTATTCAACCGCTTGCATTGCACAAATTAGCTCAATGGCCAGTACTCTCCTTGTATTCTGAATAATTTGATATGCATGCCTTGAAGCGATTGTTCCCATGCTTACATGGTCTTCTTGATTAGCGGAAGATGGGATTGAATCAACGCTTGCTGGATGTGCCAGTGTTTTATTTTCAGATACGAGTGATGCAGCAACATATTGCATTATCATAGCTCCTGATTGTAAACCTTGCTCAGGACTCAAAAATGGCGGTAAATCATTTAATTGGGGATTGATTAATCGCTCAATCCGTCTTTCAGATATATTTGCCATTTCTGCAACTGCAATTTTCATAAAATCCATCGCAAAAGCGATTGGCTGACCATGGAAGTTCCCACCAGAAATAACCGTATCACCATCATCAAAAATTAGTGGATTATCAGTTGCTGCATTCATCTCGATTTCTAATTTTTCTTTCACATAATCAAGGGCTTGCCAAGTAGCACCATGAACTTGTGGGATACAGCGGAGAGAATAAGCATCCTGTACTCTCAATTCCCCCTGGATTGTCGTCAATAAACTATCACTTAAATATTCTCGGATACGAGCTGCTGTTTCTATTTGCTGTTTATACCCTCTAGCGATATGTACCTCTTCAGTAAAGGCATCCATAATTCCATTTAATCCTTCAATGGTCATAGAGGAGATTAACTCACTTTGGAATGCAAGTTGTTCCGCCTCTAGATAGCCGACTACTCCCATCGCTGTCATTGCTTGGGTACCGTTAATAAGAGCAAGTCCTTCTTTTGCTTCAAGTGTTACAGGAAAAATTCCTTCTTGTTGAAATGCTTCAAGTGAATCTATTCGATATCCTTTATAAAATACTTCTCCTTCACCGATTAGCACTAAAGCTAAATGTGAAAGCGGTGCCAAATCCCCACTTGCCCCAAGGGAGCCTTGCTGCGGAATGACAGGAATGATATTCTTGTTAACCAAATCTATTAATCTTTCGATAACAAGAGGCCTAATTCCGGAATAGCCTTTTAAAAGTGCATTGGCTCGGAGAAGTACCATTGCTTTTGCGACAATCTCCGGAAATGGTTCACCTACTCCACATGCGTGTGAACGAATTAGATTAAGCTGAAGATCCTGGACATTTTCTTTATCAATAAGAACATCACTAAATTTTCCAAATCCTGTGGTAATCCCATAGACTACTCTAGATTCTGAAACAATTTTTTCTACTGCTTCCCGACTTTTTGCGGCAGCCTTCATACTTGATAGAGATGCACTGACTTTCTGATTTTCGTATAAAACTTCTTTCATTTGTTCCAGTGTTAAATTTTGCCCTGTTAAAGTAATCATTTTATTCTCTCCTCTATCACTTTAGTAAAATAAAGAAAGAGGCTGGATTCCGATTCCCTTTTAGAATTGAAGTCCAACCTCTTTTATAAGCATACTTTTATTTTGATATATTATTTTACGCAGCCACATTCTCATCAGTATTCCAACCCTTCTAATAATTCCTAATATTATTTCTATAAAATTATTCTATTTTGTTTAATACATTTCTGTCAATATATTTTTCTGAATTTTACTACAATATTGTTTTAGCACAATAGCAAGTGAAAGTATCTAAAACTGTTTAACGTGATAATACAAATATTCACAATTACTATTGTGCAACATTCTTATAAGAGTTACTCCGAAGATACTTTGCAATCAGCAAACTGCACGATTGAATTAAAAGATGGAAAAGTGTCACGAAACCGCTTATAACGCTGCCTTTTTTCTTTTACAATTTTAAAAAAAATAAAACACCCCTAAAAAAAGGGGATTTAAGTGGCATATAATCCTCAATGAAGGAAAATATGTACTAAAATTTTTGTTTGTATCTTTTGCTTTTAAGATAACTTCTTCACTATTCTTTACTGGTTTCAAGTGAACCTGATACGATTTCTCCTTTGAACATCGTCGCTATTCGTTTTGATCTCCGAGCTATAGTTTCTGCTGAACACGAAGCATCCACAACAACAATACTCGCTTCATCTCCAACTTTCGGCCAAATTTGTTTTCCTTCAGAATTTAGCGGGGTTTTGCCTCCGGTAATAAAGTATAATGTTTGTGCTAGTGCCTTTTCATTACTCCATCCGGAAATTTCCGCTAAACGACTTACTCTTTCTAAAATATCTCCATTTCCAAACGGTGACCAAACATCAAAGATATTATCACATCCGACTGCTACGGAAACACCTTTTCTGTGTAATAAGCCAACAGGCGGAAACTTTCTTCCGAGAGGTACACTGGTAATAATGGTAATCCCTGCATCCGCCAATATTTCTGCCATCGCTTCTGCCTGTACTTCAGAAATGTCGCCAAGACCAAACGCATGACTAATAGCAACCTTTCCTTGGAGACCCGCTTCTTTAGCTAATTTAGCCAAGCGTTTCATGGTGAAGATTCCTAAATGATCTGCATCATGCAAATGCAAGTCAATTCCCACATTTCCTTCCACCGCGAGCTCGACCATTTCTTGTAAGGAAGCTTCAATATCACCATCTACCGTTGCGGGATCGACACCTCCTACAAAATTCGCACCTTGGCGAATGGCTTCTCGCACTAAATCTTTGGCCTTCGAAAGTAATAAACCGTGTTGCGGGAATGCAACAATTTCATAGGATAACTTTCCTTCAAATGTTTGCAACGCTTTTTGAACTTCTTCTAAATTTTTCAATCCAACTTCAGGGTATAAGTCTACATGTGTACGTACATGAGTAACCCCGGACTTCAAATATATATCTAGTAATTTTTCTGCCCGTTCCTGTGTAGTTGTTTCTAAAGTTGGTAAAACCGTTTTTTCTATTTCAAATCGGCCAAAAATATTTTTTACAGGTGTTACAGCACGCCATCGGTCTCCAAGCAATGTTTTATCCAAATGACAATGCTTTTCAACAAATGATGGAAGAATCAAAAATTGTTTCACATCTTTTTTTGGTAAATCATCTGTAATTGTTTCGTCAGCAGAAATAATCTTCGCAATTATCCCATCTTTTATTAATAAATGGGAAATTTCAGTCTTTGTTCCTGTTATGATGCCATTATTGAATTGATAGCCAGTCTCTAATCTTGCGTTTGTTAACCAATAATTAGAACTCATTATTATCTATCCTTTCTTCTTCTATTATTTAAGTACTCCAGAAACAACATTTCCATTATAGAAAACAGCTTTTCTTTCTGCTCTTCTTGCAATAGCCTCACTAGAGCAGCTTGCATCTACAAGAACAAGATCCGCTTTATCCCCTTTATTTGGCCAAATTCGTTCTCCTTCTTTATTTAGTGGTGTTATGCCTCCCGTAATATACCCTAGGGTTTGTCCTAGCGAACGTTCATCGCTTAAACCAAAACGCTCCGCTAATGTACCTGCTTTTTCCAAACTGTCTCCTTTACCGAAAGGTGACCAATGATCTGTAATACTATCATCCCCTAAAGAAATATTTACTCCTTTTTCATGTAAAAGAGGAATTGGTATCGTTCTTCCAATAGGAACAGATGATGTGATCGATATACCATTATGTGCTAATAACTCCGCAACTTCACTAACTTCTTTTGGAGAGATATCAGCAAATGCTAATGCATGGCTTATTGTTACTCTTCCTTGCCATCTTGCCTCTTCGGTTAGAGCTGCCAATCGCTTAAACGTAAAAATACCCAGATGTCCTGGATCATGGATATGAAGGTCGATATTGGCATCTGCCTCGACAGCCAGTTCCATTACCATTTGCAGTGATTTTTCTATATTTTCATCAACGGATGCAGGGTCAACACCACCAACTAATGAAGCTCCCATACGCAATGCTTCCCTAACGTAAGTGAATGAATTGCTTCGTAATAAACCATGCTGTGGAAATGCAACGATTTCGACAGAACATTTGTCTTTATAATCTTCCACTGCTCGTAAAACTGCTTCTAAATTTTTCAACTCAATGAAAGGATCAACATTGCAATGAGTTCGGATATGTGTGGTACCTGCACTCATCACCAAGTCTAGCAGTTTTTTCGCCCTTTCTTCTGCAACCGGTAATAGACTTGGAAGTAGTTCTTCCTCCTCCTGCAGCCTCGTAAGAATCCCTTTAGTAGGAATTGTTGGTGCTTTCCATGGCCCTCCATAATACGTTTTATCGATATGGATGTGCATATCTCTAAATGATGGAAGCAGCAAATAATTATTCGCATCTAGTCTAGGTAAATTGGTTTCTATCGGTTTATCCGCAGAGACTATTTCTATTATTTTTCCATCTTCAATTCTTAAATGAAATGCTTCTGTTTTTGTTCCTACAATCGTTCCATTTTCAGAGTGATAACCTGTTTCTAACCTGACATTCGTTAACCAGTATATTTTATCTGTCATTTTTTACCCACCCCATAATACTCGTTTGAGTATTTTTTCAAAGTATTGCATAGTATTCAAACTGACTTAATTTCTAAATAACCGCTTATTTTTTATTTAATTCGCTCCATCGTAGGTAAACTTTTATACTATCTTCATCTTTTATTTGGACCATAGGCAATCTGCGTTTTTCAATTGGTTTCTTGTATTCATCATAAAATGTTTCTAATTCAAAATACTTGCGATCGTCTTTGTAGTAAGGAGCATAATCCTCACGTGTTGTAATATAAATGACTTTTTTCGGACTGCAATAATAGAGGGATCCTAAACACATTGGACATGGGCTGGCAAGTATATAAATTTCACAATCTGTTAGATGTTCAGTTTGTAATGTTTTACAAGCTTCTCTAATTGCAAGAATTTCAGCATGTGCTGTGGGATCATGTGTTTGTGCAACTAAATTTGGACTTTCAGCTATAATTTCTCCATCCCGTACAATGACAGTAGCAAAAGGACGTCCCCCTTCTTCTACATTTTTAAGTGCTAATTCTATGGTGCGTTTTACAAAATCCAAAAAAATCACCTCAAATTAATGTTTAATTACGGTTAAAAACTTTTGAAAGATATCTAAACTTCAAGTTGAACCATCTGAATCGCTCGTTTTTCATGTGGTAAAGAAAGCTGATTAAATAAATAGTCTTGGCTAGAATTGGCTGGAACTGGAAAACTATACTGTCCTTATTTTTGAATAGTAGCACTTAAACACATTGGACACGTTTCAGTGCTTGCATAGATCTCGCAATTCGAAAGATTAGTAGTGTTTAATTTCTGACAAGCTTGCCGAATTGCTTGAATTTCCGCATGGGTGGTCGGATCATTAGTTGCCAAAACTTCATTGACGCCTGTACCTACTATTTTACCTTCCTTAACAACTATAGCCCCGAATGGCGCACCATGGTTGTGGCGCTCATTTTCATCAGCCAACTGAATCGCTTTCTTCATAAATTCTTTTTGTTCCATTCAACTTACCCATCTTAACCAGGTGGTAAAATTAGACCCTTTGTGTCGTACTTACGCATCTTTTAATATCTTTTCTATTTTATGGTATCCGCTAGCTTGTGCATGTTCCAAAGGAGTCATTCCCTCACTATCACTAATATTGACATCAGCACCGTGTTCGACTAAAAGTTGTACAACTTTTTGATGCGTTTCTCCGCCATCACCTAGGATGATCGCTTCCAATAATGCTGTCCAATGTAAATTATTGATATGGTTGACATCAATATCTGAATTCGTGAGGAGTTCCCTAACCACTTCAACGTGTCCACGCTCTGAAGCTGGTATAAGCGCTGTTCCCCCAAACCGGTTGGTAAGTTTTGTATCAGCACTTATTTTATCTGCTGGCAAGTTTAACGATTCAACAAAACAATAAATAAAACTATGAAGAAACGATTCAACAGTATAGCTCCTTTTCCAATCATTACAAATATGCTAACATAGGATTAATCATATGAAAAATATAAAAAAAATAAGTTTTACTTAAGTTTTTCATATAATAAAAAAAGCAAAAGCGCCTTGCTCATCGGCTAGTAGAAATACGTTGGATATAGATAAGGACATGACTGATAAAAAAGCTTATATATGATTTAAAAGAGGAGATGGTTTCCGTATGGACATAAGACAATTGAGATATTTTATCGCGATAGTTGAGGAAAGGAAAATTTCCGCTGCCGCTGAAAGGCTGCATATTTCTCAACCGCCATTAAGCCAGCATTTAAAAACAATGGAAGAAGAACTAGGTTCAAAATTAGTAGAGAGAAGCGGTAAATATTTTGAGGTGACAGAGGCTGGAAAAGCATTATATAAATACGCTTTGCGTGTAACACAATTAATGGAAGAGGCAAAAATGGAAGTTAAGGAAGTTGGAGATGGAGTCAACGGAAGACTAACAATAGGGATCAATACGTTTTCCTTTGTCGAATTACCTGAATTATTGAATGAATTTAAAAAACTATACCCAAGAGTTACCTACAAAATTCAACAAAATGAATCCGCCCATCTTTGCAAATTAGTGAGAGATCGAATTGTAGAACTTGCGATTATTCGAATGCCACTTGAGTTAGATAATCTTTCTGTTCTGCATCTTCATTCTGAACCGTTTTACTTTATTACATCTAAAAAACAGAAACATTTAAACGATGAAATCTCCCTTGATGATATACAAAAATATCCACTTATTTTACCTAGCACCGAAGGATTAGGTGTACATTATTTGATTAAGGAGGCTTTTTCACGATTCCAACTACACCCAAACATTGTTGGTGAATGTTCCGACATCACTCTCTTAATGGATCTAATTACATCGGACTTTGGTGCATCTATTGTTCCAGAGACGATACTTAAACGTCATAAGGGATATCCTATACATGCCTATAAAATTTCTAGTGATGCACTGACTGCGTCTGTTGCATTGATTTGGCTGAAAAATCATTACTTGTCTAAAACCGCTCAAAACTTCGTCGAACTAATAAGAGAAGTAGCAATGAAGTAATTTTATAAATTAAAAATACTATACAAATAGAATTTTTTTATTTCAAAAAATTGTCTCTTATTCGGATTCCTTTACAAAAAACTAGCTTATTAAGCCCGTTATTATAAAATGTTGAATAAAGCTTTATTTGTCCATTCCCATGATAAATGATATAAAATCAACATTGATTATCGTTATCACTAGCCTTTATGCAAAAGCGGAGAAAAAGATGTACACTAATCTTCTTCCAATAATCTTGATGGATATCCTCTCTCTATGTACCCTAATATGACCATAAAAAGAAAAGCAGGGTTTGAAAACAAATTTTTCAAACCCTGCTATAATAAAAAAGGGAAATAAACCATTTTACATGACTACTCACTCTTGTTAACAGGTCCATCCTTTAAGGCTAAATAAAAGCCTAGTATAATGGAAACTGCCACGATAATGAACGGTGCATAAAACATCAGGAAATTCTCCATTTAAAGCTCCCCCTAAACATGGCCTTTTTCTTTTCCACGAACATAATCTTTATCAAATAAAAATAATCTAAACACTAAATAAAGTGATGGAATTAGTAGACAAAATCCTAATATAAAGGCAATCACTAGTGCGGTCGCCATTGCCTTGTTTGTAAAAGAATCATACAAAGTTAAATATGGATAGAGCAAATACGGATAGTGAGACACACCGTAAGCATAGAATGCGAATGCAAATTGACCTAGCAATAAAGCCAGTGCTATTCCATAATTTCGACGTATCCAAATAAATCTCACTGTAATAAGGAACATAATGGCTGAAATGACAAGCAAATACCATACATCTATCATTCGATCAAAATGTGCCGGATTATGCTTTCGCAGTTCAACCATTATACCAATAACAGAAATGGCTAATGGTCCTGCCCAAATTAACGCATATTTTCTAAGTAATTTTGTTGCACTTACATCTCCTGCTTTATTAGCATACCAAGTTAAGAAGACTGCAGATATAAATAGTACAGCTGATATTGCCAGGACAACGATACTCCAAGTGAAAGGACTTGTAAATAGAGCCCAGTAATCTAATACTGGCTGGCCTTTCTCAATTGAGATATAGCCACCTTCGGAAATCGTTAATACAACGGATAAAGCAGCAGGTATCAGTAAACCGGCAACACCATACATAAATGAATATCCTTTATGCCCCCGTGAACCATAAGATTCAAATGCATAATAGCTGCCCCGTATCGCCAGCAAAATAATCCCAATACTTACTGGTATAAGCAGAGTAGTTCCATAGTAAAAGGCTGTTTTCGGAAAGAAACCAACGATTCCCACAAAGAAGAATACTAAAAATACATTGGTTATCTCCCAAACTGGTGATAAATAGCGTTGAATAATATGTGTAAGAATATGTTGACGTCCTGTTAATAAACTATAGGCATTAAAAAATCCTGCACCAAAATCAATCGAAGCGATAATGACGTAGCCGAATAGGAACAGCCATAACACAGATATCCCAAGAATCTCCAAGTTCATGACATTCACCGCCCTTCTGCTTTCCGATCAGCAATTTCCTGCTCGATAGGGTTTTTAAGAAACATACGACGTAGTACAACCACACTGCCTATTCCAAGAATAAGATATAATATACAGAAAAGAATGAGCATTAAATTTACATGTTGACTTGTTGTCGCTGCATCCGCTACCTTCATATATTTATATAAAATCCAAGGCTGACGCCCAACTTCCGCAAGCCACCATCCAGCTTCAAGTGCAATGACCGTTAATGGCCCGCCTGCAACGATTAACCATTTGAACCACTTGGAGGAAATGAAGTTCCACCTTTTGTATTTACCAAATACATAAACAGCGGATAAAACAATCATAAACGTTCCGATAATGACCATCGTATCAAAAAGATAGTGAATATACAGTGGTGGTATTTCATCATTAGGGAATTCGTTTAACCCTGTCACCTTCGCAAATGGGTTATTATGAGCTAGAATACTTAAAGCATAAGGTACTTTTATGGCATATTTTACATTTTCACCGTCAGTTATTCCAAATAAAATGAGGCTAGCTCCTTTTGAAGATTCAAAATGCCATTCTGCAGCTGCTAATTTTTCCGGTTGGTATTTTACTAAATATTTTGCAGAAAAATCCCCTATCAATAAAGCTGCCAGGGAGAAAATCAAGCCTAGTTTCATAAATAAGAATAGTGATTTTTTATAGTACTGATGGGTGGATCCCTTTAAAATTCTAAATGCAGCAATGGCAGCTAAAATAAATGCAGATGTCATATATGCAGTAACAAGAACATGCCCAACTTTTGTAGGCATCGCCGGATTAAGCATTGCCAGTATAGGCTGAATATTAACTAATTGGCCATTTACAACATCAAAGCCTCTCGGAGCATTCATAAAAGCATTAACTATCGTAATAAAAACAGCTGACATAGATGCACCTATTGCCACAGGAATCAATAGCAGCAAATGCTTCTTCTGATTTTCAAAGCGATCCCAAGTGTATAAATAAATTCCTAAGAAAATTGCCTCAAAGAAAAATGCGAAGGTTTCCATGAAGAGTGGCAACGCTATCACATTTCCAGCTAATTGCATAAAGTTGGGCCATAACAATGACAATTGCAAACCGATGGCTGTTCCTGTTACAACTCCTACTGCAACGGTAATGACAAAACCTCTTGCCAATCGTCTTGCTAACAAAATATAATGTTCATCTTTTTTCTTTATTCCCACCCACTGTGAGATCATGATCATTAACGGAACCCCGACACCGATAGTAGCGTAGATGATGTGAAACGTTAATGTGACTTCCGTTAAGACACGACTGTAAAATACAGCATTTCCGCTGTCCATCTATAAATCCTCCTTAGCCTGCGAATATTCGTCCAATCAGCGACAAGAGCATAATCCCAGCTGCAATAAAGCTTACCCATATTAATTTCTTCTCCTGTCTTTTATACATCAAATCATCTCCTTTCCTATATAATACCCTCATAAAATTTATTTCTAACGATAATTAATGACGTTTTAACAACGTATTTCTGAGAAATATGTGATAAAAGAATGATCAAAATGTGAAATCTTTCACTAGCTGATTAACACATAGTACTGATGCATTATACATAGTATAATTAGACATCATTTATGATATGCAAACGAGCTTATCTTATTATTATTTCACCTCTATATAAACATAAAACCTCCTCTAAATTTAGAGGAGGTTTCTTTTTTGAGTTTTATTCAACTGCTAATTACACTGTACGTCTTGAAAAGTGGTGGTTCTCAGTTTGGATGATAAAATCTACACTAAAACAACTTGATTCACTAATTTAGTAGCTACTTCGGTTACACGACGTAATCCTTCGTCGATGATCTGTTCTGCTTTATCACGCATTGCATTATGACCTTCAATAATGACTTCGTCGATTATTTCCATACCAAAAACACCGCCAAATACATTACGCATATAATTAACAGACATTTCCATCTGTGAAGTTTCAGGTGTTGAATAAAAGCCACCGCGTGCGTTTAAGAAAATTGCTTTTTTATCTGTCATTAATTGAATCATTTTTCCATTCGCATCATATTTAAAAGCAAATCCAGCAGCATAGACATAATCAATAAAAGTTTGTAATTTAGCTGGGATCGTTAAATTCCAAAGTGGAAACGCAAATACTACAACATCTGCAGCAGTTAAAGCGTCCATCGCTTTTTGTTTAGCATTTAAGAGGCGTTGCTCAAGATCTGTTAATTTTTCGCCATTATGCACTTTCCCAAATGCATTAAAGAGTTCTTGACCAAAATACGGTGTATCTTCTGCAAATACGTCATATACAGAAACGTTTAGATTTTTCGCATCTTTGATTGTCTCCATAAAAGTTTCATACATTTTACTGGAAACCCCTGCTTCAGCAGGACGGTTGTTTGCTTTTACTACTAATACATTCATCTATAATTTCCCCCGACTGTAATATTTACAAAATTGTAACGGCAATAGATTAGGCTTTTCTTCCCCCTTTTCCTTACCGAATAATTACTATATCACAATAGCTTGTAATTGTCTGATATCCTGCTTGTAAATCGTGAACATCAATAATAAGTCATCATAGCTCCTTTTCTCCCGTAAAAAAATGCTAATAAAAGGATGCCTCGCAACGCTGGGCATAAGTTGGATATTTAAAATTCGCTCGTTGTGAAAAAAGAAAAAAGAGAGCATAGACGATTAGCCTTATACGCTCTCTGCAAGTTTAATGATTTGTTTAGATAGCTTTATACACCTTTATTAAGTGAGTTTCTGTCCGCAATTTGGACAAAAATTAGCTCCTTGTGTTTTCATACCGCAATTTGGACAAAAGTTTGGCTTTTGTTGAACTTCACCCTGCTGTTGTGATTGGACAGGAGAATGTTGTGATTCCGGATGCTGATTCTGATTCATTTTATTTAACATTTGATTAGCAATATTCATCCCCATCATCATTCCTGCCATATCGGAGGCTGTGCCCCCACCGCTCATTTTTCCGCTTGACATGCCATCTATCATAGATATTTCCTGATATTTATCAACATTTCCAACCATTCCATATGATGCGTTTTTGTTAATCATGTCCTGAATTTCTTTCGGATAGCTGAAGCTCATGATAGTAAACTCAGAAATTGTCATGCCATTTTCCATGATTTCCATGTCTAAATCTTCTTTAATTCCTTTGGAAATTTCAAATGAATTAGACTGAAGGTTAAACATATCCTTCCCTTCCCGTGAAATCCATTTCATTAATAACTGATCGAGGATGGACGTTATGCGGATTTTAACATCCTCCACTAGGTATTGGTCCTTCACTCCAGCAATTTTATCAATTAATGCAATATAATCATTCACTTTGAAATTAAAGGTTCCATTTGCTCTAATCGGCAGCCCCCCTGGAAGACCCGGTGCGGGGATATTAATAGCGTTTTTTGTTCCCCATTTTACATTAAACTCCTTTGTGTTCACAAACAGTACTTCCACCCGCATGCCGCTGTTGAATCCAAATTTAAATCCTTTTAAAGTTGATAAGAAGGGGATGATTTGCGATTCAATATCATACTCTCCTTCATCTTTAAATACCCCTTCGATTTTTCCGTTATTTAAAAAGATTGCATCTTGCCCAGGGCGAATGATCAATTTACTGCCTTTTTTAATTTCACGATTATGCCACTTATAAAAAATCATATCATCCCGAAACTCTTGCCATTCTACTACATTTGCAAATTGGTTTTTAAAAAAAGACATCTTCCCACTTCTCCTTCTATCTTTCTCAAAAAATTATTAACTTTAAAACTTTCCGCCGCTGCTTCCGCTATGGGTATACCCACCTCTCGTAATACCTCCACCGCCGCCGCTTTTATTATTATTGGAAGGCTTTCTTTGTTTGGTTACCGTTTGTCTAACGAACACATCACTCTCGCTAAGTACTTTTGATTTGTTACTATCAATATAAGTTCTGGCATTAACGGTTACTCTTCCGCCGGACCGATACGCCATAAGCGTTACAATAACGGCGCCTGCAGCTATCGCCACCACCAGCTGAAACCACCATTTAAATAAAATATTGTCGGGATTAACTCCCGGGTTATATCCCATGTAGTCATGTGATAGATGAATATAGGAAGAAAAAGCATCAAAATACTTTCCAGCCGATAAATTAGGGGTTATTTTATCTTGTATCAAATCCAATCGGTTATTATCTAGATATTTTTCCGCTTTTTGAAATCCAGCTAAATAGACATCTCTTTTTTCCATATCAATAAATAAGATAGCTGTATTCCCATGTGGTTTATCATAACCCGGTGCATGTTCATCATAGAAATCCCCTACATATTGAACATAACCTTTCCCATCCGTTCCGTTTACTGTAATAATCATAAAAGCAGTATTTCTATCTTTTCCCTGCTCACTAGCCAATGCTTCTAATTTCGCCACTTCTTTCTCCGTTAGCAGATTTGCACCATCATATACAAAGCGCTTCTGGTGTGAATACTCGGCACCTGCTTTCATTGCAAAAGGCATTAAGACAAAAAAAGTCATTAATAAAAATAAGAGGCCGCGTTTCATAAGCTTTGCACTCACCAAAAGCCACCACCCATCATTAAGGAAACACACTTCAAGGCTATGAAAACTCCAGTTGAAATTCCGCCAAACCACATCGCCACTTTGCTAGTACTGATAGGAGGTTTGCCGACTACTTTACCTGTCTGACCATTCATCGCGAATATATGCTCCGATCGATTAAAATCATAGCTAATCATCCAAACTGGGAGTAAAACATAGGAGCTTTTTACACTGCTCGTATTAATTCTCTTATTCTTAAAATGTACAGAATGATAGCCTGATAGGGTGGAATGAATATAGGATTCAATATATTCGCTTACTTTATCCTTTGCCCTTGGAAGAAGATCATCGTCTGTATAATTATATTTTTCTGCAATATACCCAACCAAATACGGCGTTTTAAAATCTTTTAATTGCTCGTAAGGATACGGCTCTAATTTATCCATTAGCTCGTCATTCATTTTTTCTGACGCATCTACAGGAATTTTTATATAATCCAGGTTGATGTCTCGGAACGCATCATAATATTTTGTTTCTGTATAAATGTAATCCCCTCTAGTGTATGTTCTTACTTTCGTACATTCGGCATTAACTTGTACCTTGCTATTTAAATCAAATAACCAAAAAGGAACATACATCCCGGTCATACTTTTGATTCGGTCTGCTGACATAAATCCTTTTGGCGTAAGCAACCCTTTTCTGCACCACTTCTTGAAGGCTTGCGTTGCTTCTTCCTTACTAATGGTAAAAGGTATTACTTTTGCTGGCGCAAGATTGCCTGATAGTCGGTCTGCAATGACGACACCCGCTCCGCAAAAGCTGCAGTTGGTTGCAGCTGTTTCTGCCTCCGTAATTAAAACAGCTCCACAATTTTCACAATGGTATTCGTTCGCCTCATCTTCAGTAAAAATGGCTGATTTCAATTCTTCCGGATAGTTTTCGATTGACTCCTGTTTTCCGCAAGCTTCACAAGATAAAGCTCCCGAATCAGAATCAAAATGCATATCATTGCCGCAGCTTGGGCATTTATATTGAAATATCATGCATGAATCCCCTCTTTATATATGAAAATGATAGAGTTTAAAACACTTAGGGGTTCTAAAGCCATAGCAATGTGCTATAGCTTTAGATATGAAACTATCCATTATTCTTTAATTTTTCCTTCAAGGCACTTAACTCATCCTCAACCGCAATGTTAGTGTTATCATACTTTGCTGTTAAGTCTTCAATATCATCCTTTGGACCCGTATTTAATTCTGCCATGGCATTTGCTTCATCTAATGCCCGGTTCACCTTTTCTTCCATTCTATCAAAGGCGGATATGGAGTTACCTGAACTGGAAGCAGATGCTCCTAGCTTGTTAATGCGTTCCTGTGTTTTCGCTACTGACCATTTTGCTTTAAGCATATTTCTTCGTGATTCTAATTCACCGATATCAGATACAAGCTTATCGTGCATTTGTTTCATTTGCAGCGCATTCGAGGATGCCAATTGGTATGCCGTTTGCAATTCGGATAGTTTTGCCGCTAAAGTAGCCTTTTTCTCAAGAAATTTCCGCGCATCTCCTTCATTGCCAGCTTCCAAAGCTTTCATTGCGTAACGTTCCATTTTCTCCATATCCGATTGACATTCGTTAAGTTCTCTCTTAGATCTTTGTTCTTCCGCCATCACCGATGCCGTTTCCGCCTTCACTTTTCCTAAATCCTTGTTTAAGTTTCTTAAATATTGATCAATCATTTTTTCAGGGTTTTCTGCTTTATCCAATAATGCATTAATATTGCTTGACATAATATCTTTAAATCTGGTAATAATGCTCATCTTTCTATTCCTCCTTTATTAATAAACCTGACTAAGTTCCAACCATCTTTATCGCCTCAAACTAAACGGTATCAATGCTAGTTTTTGCTATCATATACGATGTGGAAAAACTCAATATTACACTATACTGTTTTATAAGAAAAAAGTTTCATTAATTTTGAAGGCAAAAATACAATCCGCAAACTTTTTTACAAAAAATTTTTATAAGGAGCTCTACAACTTTCTAGAAATATTTTCATATGACCATTTTTTAAAGTACAAAGCTTGAATACAATTAAAAGTACTGATTAATGAGTTAATGAAAAAAACACGTGAAAATTTAATAAGGTAAATAAAAAAAGTATTACGATCAGTTTTCCTGATCGTAATACTCTCCTTCTTTTTTTACAAAATAATGTGTAAAATATCCATTCTTAATTTCTAAACAATTAAGTTGTTTACCATACACACATCCTCCATCAATTCCTATCTTCTTATTTCCATAAAATATATTTGAGTCGTTTTGCAAAATAAATGTTGGTGTATGACCATGAATGATTGTTTGGTCAAATGGATGATCGAAATGAAGAAAAGGATCTCTGATCCAAATAAATTCATGATTACTAGTATATTTCCAATCTTCATGATCAGGATTAATACCGGCATGAACAAAAATAAAGGAGTCCGTTTCATAATAAAAAGGCAAATTTTCAAGAAATTCAATCAGTTCTGGATTTGAATCTAAAATTGCTGTTGCCCAATTACGATATGTATTTTCATCTATTTCTTCTGCCAGTTCTTCTTCCACATTAAGAGATAAAAAAGATTGAATTGTCGCAAGACCACCATTTCGAAAATACCTTTCTAAAGTTTCAATAGGCTTTTTTATCCAATCACAAAACATTTGGTCATGATTTCCTCTTAAAGCAATGACATCGTTCGAGGCTACCAATTCTTTTACAAATTCAACAACTTCCTTACTGTTCCTCCCTCTACCTACATAATCACCTAAAAGTATTAATTGATCACTTTTAGGTTTGTAGTCAGCAAGCTTTAGCAGTTCTTGAAATTCGTTTAAACAACCATGTATGTCACTAATGACTAATATTCGATTATCTATTACACCCATCTCCACTTCTAATCGTGTACATCCTTATAGTATTTTAATTATTTTAACATATATTCGTTTTTCTAAATATATTTTACTTTCTATTTTTTTACTTGTCTAATTGATCTATACTAGATTCATTTATCATTTTTGATCAAAATTCAGCCTTATTAAAAATAATGTGAATAACCTTTACGGTAACGAATATAAATTTTATATAAAATTTACAGAGGAGAAGCCATATGAACCATTTTGAGTTTCATAAAATACAGGAAATTTATGATTTAATAGAAAAAAATATTGAAGAACTAAATTTAGTCAGAAATAGAATTAAAAGAAGTATCAATGATTTGCGCAAAAGCGAGTTTTCTGCGAAAACAAAGGAGCTTGAAAGCCTGCTCCATGACAATGACATAAAATTGATGACTTTAATATTATTAGAGGAGAAAGTGAAAGGAATAATAAGATTGAAATAATCTCCTGGCAACCCTTTAGCACTGTTAAAATGTTTACTGTTTAGAAAGATATTCATAAATGTCACATAAGGTTTTAAATCCTCTTTTTTGAATTTCCTCCATATATAAGCTCCAAAGCTTAGCTGTTAAGATGGCATCTCCTAATGCATGATGCCGGTTTTTTATTTCTATTTTATGAAATAAACAACATTCATCTAATGTCTTTAAGTCTAATTCTGGATATATCACACGGGATAAAAAAGATGTATCCATAATCCTATTGCGAAAAGGTGTCCGAAATAATTTCCAACTTTCATGTTGGAAAAATTTCCTTTCATGGGTAGAATGATGGGCGACAAGAGGTACATCTTGAATAAATGCAAAAAAGTCATGTAGTACTTGCTTTCGTGATGGTGCAAAAATTAAATCAGTTTCCGTTATTCTAGTTAATTTTAAAATATCCTCGGCAATTGGTATATTTGTATTGAGTAATGAATAGTAAGTTTGCTTCTCTAGTATATTGGCTCCCTTCATTTTAATAGCACCAATTGAAAAAATCACATCACCTTTTTCAGGAAAAAATCCTGTAGTTTCAATATCTACTATTGCCACAGTTAGCTCACTAAATGGAATCATTAATTGGTTTTTTGAGTCATCCTTTTCCATTTGCCGAATAAAAGCCTTTTGCTGAAAAGTTTGACCTCCGTGAAAAGCGCTAATAATATTTA
This sequence comes from Margalitia sp. FSL K6-0131, assembly GCF_038008735.1. NCBI lineage: Bacteria > Bacillati > Bacillota > Bacilli > Caryophanales > Bacillaceae > Heyndrickxia > Margalitia sp. FSL K6-0131. Next base: position 2,427,765 of record NZ_JBBOZS010000001.1, on the reverse strand, counting down.
CATTTATTTTACCTTGAATATCCTTTAGATACTGAATAATGGACTCTAACCCCATTGTTATCCCCTTTTTCTAATTATCCTCTCAACAAATTCATATAGTTTTATAACGTCCTTCATCATTTGTTTGACCATTTTTTTCTCCTCTCGTTTTAAATTTTTCACGTCAATGTAATACCTGGATTCATAAGGAGAATTTTTTGATAATCGAATTTTAATTTCTAACAGCTGTTCGAAATGATGTTTGTTTCTCACTATTTGCCTCATCATCTGTTTGTCTTCCATTAATAAATCCATTCGTTGTAACGTTGATGTACTTATGATGTTATTTTTTATTGACAATAAGCGAATACAATTAATATAAGGCATATAGATAGTCTTTTTCATATCTATTCCTTTCACATTCCCAGACCTAATGTCAAAAATAAATTGACCAAACGGACCTAGACCTTTTGGAAAATGTTGAACATTTTCTAATAATCTAACTAACAATTGGGTATTTTTGTGAATATATTTTTGAACGCTTTGCTTTATATCCTTAAGAAAATCAATCTCTCCAACAATTACTCTAGCATCAAGAAAAATATGCAAATTTCTCAACGTTTCCAAATTTTCCTCTTCGATCCATTCAGAGAGCTGATTATTCCATTCTGTAATTGACTTACACCACTTAATATTAGAGCTCATCACAAACCCGTGACAATACGGATAACCTAATTGATTCATTCCATCAGCAATTTCTTTCCCTAAACACAAAAAATAATCCTTATTTACTTCATTATTCCATTCATAAATAATTCCATGATCTTGATCAGTTATAAGCCCTTGTTCAGAACGACCAGCACTTCCCATTACAAACCATGCAAAGCGACAAGGCAGCTCCCCTTTCACTGCCTTAATACGCTTGCAAGCTATTTTTAATATTTCCCTCATTATTGCATCATGAAAATTATTTATTGTAGATATGTCAGATGAATAATTTAATATATTTTCATTCTTCCATGTTATTAATTCATTATAAGAACAAAACACCTTATCCATAGACAATCCACCTTTTTCATAAAATATACTGGAAATACTTATGAGCTGATTTTCTTATTCCCTAAAAATTGTTCAGGATAACCATAAGTCCCGTGTTCGCTTACATCCAAACCGATAATTTCCTCTTCTTCCGACACTCTGAGTCCCTTCATCGCTTTTTTCATTATAAACAGAATGGAAAAAGAAACGATAAATGCGTAAAGCCCAGAAACAAAGACTCCCATAAACTGTACTCCTAATTGATGAAAGCCGCCTCCGTAAAATAAACCTGGCGAACCTACTGTCGCTAATTTTTTTGTTGCAAAAAAACCTGTTGATAATGTACCCCAAACACCTGCAGTTCCATGAACAGATAATGCAGAAATCGGATCGTCAATACGAAGCTTTTCAAAAAATCTCATACTATAGAAAACTAGTATACCTGCTATAAATCCTATTACTACTGCTGCCCAAGTTGTAACAAATGCACATGAAGCTGTAATAGCAACCAGGCCAGCTAAGGCACCATTTAAAATAACTGTTACGTCTGATTTTCCAAGTACACACCAGGAAATGATAAGGGCAGCCATTGCTCCTGCAGCTGCTGCGAGATTGGTGTTAAGTGCAACATATCCAAAGAAGCCTCCATCAACACTCAATGTACTACCAGCATTAAATCCAAACCACCCAACCCAAAGAAGTAACACAGAAAGTGCAGTATATACTTGATTATGACCATAAATATTATTGGGTGAGCCATCTTTATTGAATTTTCCAATTCGCGGTTTTAACAAAATAGTTGCAGCTAAAGCAGCCATTGCTCCTGTTAAATGAACAACGGTTGATCCGGCAAAATCTTGCTTTCCATGTTCCGCCAACCAGCCTCCACCCCATATCCAGTGAGCTATAACAGGATATACAAATATAGAGAAGAATATGGAGAAAACGACATATGTTGATAATTTAGCTCTTTCAGCAAATCCTCCAAATGCAATAGTTAATGCAATGGTGGCAAATGCAAGTTGGAACATAAAAAACACGGATGTAGATAGGTTCATTCCATTTATTTCATACCCTGAATAAAAGAAATGAGAAAGTCCAATAAAAAAATTTGCATGATTACCAAAAATAAAAGCAAAGCCCACCGCCCAAAAAACCAATGAGCCAATTCCGAAAGTAAAGATTGTTTTACCGGCAATATGACCGGCATTTTTCATTCGAGTGGATCCAGCCTCCAGTAATATGAACCCGCCTTGCATAAGAATCACTAAAATTGCTCCTAGAATAACCCAAATACTGTTCATCAAAGTCAATGTACTCATCATGATCCTCCTTTGATATTTTTTATACCTCGACATGTAAACTTTTCTTACATTTAATAAAATTTTATCTTGTTAAAGTTATTTGTCAATATGTTTTTTAAAAATTTTCAAAAACTATGTAAGGATTTCTTACATAGTTTTTTGTGTTATCTTTAATGAAATATCTTCCAAAAAATAAAAAAAGGATGTTCCTTTAAGAACATCCTCTCGACTTACTATTTATTAACTGATTTAGAATTATTATTTATGCTTTGATCCGTTGAATAGTCATAATCATCCCGATTTACTGGTGTAAAACCATTTGGTGTATAAAAGCGAAGCAAATCATCATATACAACTTTATCTGATAGGCTTAACATCGTCTTAGCCTCTTTGTCACTCTCCTGACATTTGCTGCTTTCTACTTCCGCACCATCTGGATTACTATAGCACTTATTACCTACTTGGGTATATTCATTTGATACAAAGTCTCCATTACGGAATGGAATTAGTTGATGATGCTTTTCTGACAATAAATCCGATCCGAACGAAATATAATCTTTCGTATTAATTCCGAGCAAATGCATAACAGTTGGTCGAACATCTACTTCACCGCCATAAGTGTGATCGATATGACCTTTTACACCTGGTACATGAATGAATAATGGTACTCGCTGAAGTTGCGCATAATCATATGGAGTTATCTCTTTACCCATTACATTCGCCATTGCTTTATTGTGATTTTCTGAAATCCCATAATGATCTCCGTATAATACGATTACAGTATGGTCATATAGACCAGATGATTTTAATTCATTGAAAAATTGCTCTAGTGCCTGATCTAAATAATGGGCTGTTTGAAAATAATTATCGACATATTTATCACCGAAATTCCCCTTAGGAAAATCAGATCCTTCCCTCAGTTCAAAAGGAAAATGATTGGATAAGGTGATAAACTTTGTATAAAATGGTTGAGGAAGACTTGTTAAATATGGCATCGATTCGCTGAAATACGGTTTATCCTCCATGCCGTAATTAATCGTGTTTTCTTCACTCATGTCATAATAATTTGCATCAAAAAACTTTTGGTAACCTAAAGATTTATACATTTCATCGCGGTTCCAAAAGGTTTTATAATTCCCGTGAAATACCGCAGTAGTATATCCTAATTGATCAAAAATCGCAGGAGCTGCTTGGTACGTATTTTGCGCTTTTGTCGTAAATACTGCACCTTTTGGTAATGGATAGAGCGAATTTTCCATCATAAATTCCGCATCAGATGTCTTTCCCTGACCAGTTTGGTGGAAAAAGTTATCAAAATAAAACGTATTCGGATCATGTGTTAATTTGTTTAAAAATGGTGTAACCTCTTGACCATTAACCTTATAATTAATGACAAAGTTCTGAAGAGATTCCATGGATACATAAATCACATTCATCCCTTTTGCTACACCGAAGTACTTTGGATTCGGATCCGTATAATTCGCTTTTACATAATTTTGAACATCCACTATATCACTACTATCAGCAAATGCCCTCTGTGCTGATGATTTAGTTGTTTGAATCGCATCATAGATCGTGTAATTATATGCACCAAGATATTTAACAATATAGTTTCTATCGAAAGTCCGCGTTAAAAGTTCTGGCCGATCAGCTTCTGCAAGACCCAAATTCACGATAAAAAAAGCTACTGCAGCTGCGAAAAATCCATATATTGTTCTTCGATTGATTTTCTCATATGAGATTTTTACAGATTTAAACACTACTAAAAGAATAATAATGAAAGTATCCACAAAATACAAGATATCATGAGGTTTCATTAATGCGAGAGCACTTCCGCCCAAATCACCAAAGTTTTTGGTTTGATGGGTTATAACATCGATTGTAATAAAATCATTAAAGAATCGATAATAACAAACATTCGCATATAGCAATATCGAAAGTAATAAGTTGATGATGATTAAACTTATATAACGAATTCGACCTTTAAAAAACAACGAAATTGCAAAAAAGAATAGTGCGGAACTAATTGGATTAAAAAATAGCAAAAATTGCTGCATCCCATTTTGCAAATCTAAGTTAAATTCAGTCTTATACACTATATATGTCTTAAACCAAAAAAGTACAGTAGCAATAAAAAGCAAAGAAAACTTTTTATTTAATAAACTACGAACTTTTAAGCTAACATGTTGCATTACTATAAACCTCCTAATCGCCTTTACGATGATTTTAAGGTTGTAAATATAAATATACTATTTTACTTCAACCATTTTAATACTTTATAAAAAAAAATCAAGTGCTTTTATGAAAATAGTATATCTATCCCATTTCTGTTATTCCCGAAAACAATCAAATTTAAACATGTTTGCGGAATCTTTTGCAAATATTTTTAAAAATTTATCACTATTTAATAGGCTTTTTCCTTAAACTTTGTTGTTTAATCAAATTCCTATAAGAAAGGATGTTCGTATTTAAATCAATTACGAAATAAAATTGCAGGAAAACAGCCTTTTGAAATAAAAAAGCTGCCAATACTGGCAGCTTTTTTATTTCAAAAATTAAAGTTTTACTACGTTATCAGCTTGTGGTCCGCGTTGTCCTTCAACGATATTGAATTCTACACGTTGACCTTCTTCTAAAGTTTTGAAACCTTCGCCAGTGATTGCACTGAAATGTACGAATACGTCGTTTCCGCCTTCTACTTCAATGAATCCAAATCCTTTTTCGCTGTTAAACCATTTTACTGTACCTTGTGTCATGTATAGACAACCTCCAAAAATTTTTTAATATGTTACTCATATTTACGCAGTAAATAAAAATTCACATATTATAAAGAGTATCCACACCAAAAAAAGTAGTTACTCTTTATAACATGTGAATCCATAACTCCATAATTCAGATCGAACAAAAAATTTAAACTATATATAAAACGAGGTATCTCATTTATTATCAGTAAAACTAAATAGATGTTTTCCAAAACAACGAAAGCCCTACCTCTCTTTCGTCCTTGCGACTCCGCCGATCGCGCCAGCTGAATTGTATATTATCTAAAAGCGGAAAAGGAAAAAAAATTAGCAATAACTGAAAACTTATAATTTCTTACTTATAATATAACATTTCACGCTAAAATGCAAGAAAAAAACCGAAAATCCATGTTTAACAACATAAACCCTATGCCGAATTTTTCAATCAAAATAGCATCTACCCGAGGACAGATGCCTATTTTGTATAATTGATTTTCTAAATTTATTTCGGGGGCATATTTATAATTTTACCAAAAACCACCGTATCCCCCGTAACCATATCCACCATATCCTCCACCAATGTATGCTGCGCCTACAATGATAAGAAGAATAAATAATACTACGATAAACGCGAATCCTCCAGCATATCCACCTACTGCGCCATCCATAGAATTACCTCCTTTTTTATAGTCACTTATACAGTATTCAAAAGGAGGTTGTTTGTCGTGTAAAATAACTAAATTGGGCTATAATGTACCATAGCCTATTCAAAATATTTGAAGCTAGCATTTTTCTGTTCTTTACAGATAAACACAAGAGTTTACTTTTTCCCTCTTCCTTCAAAATAAGTAAATGCGATCATGCAAATTAATATCCAAAATGCACCAGCCAAGTATCCACCAAGTACATCGCTTGGGTAATGAACTCCAAGATAAATGCGACTTATTCCGATTATAAAAACAAGCACAACACCAACTACCACGCCGAGAATTTTCGCCCACATTCGGTTATATGCTTTAAAAAGGATAAATGCTAAACTTCCATATAAAATCATAGAACCCATTGAATGTCCGCTTGGAAAACTATAGCCGCTTTCAGCGATAATAGGTTGAATATCTGGACGTGCCCGTTTAAAAATCAATTTTAAGATTTGATTAAATCCTCCTGCACCTAATGCAACTGTTATTGCTAGGTACATACCTAATAATCGGTGGCGGGTTATGTAAAGACAAACACAAACAATAAAAGTAATAAGTGCTACTCCTTTTACAGAGCCAAAAAAAGTTATCCATAACATTATAGTTGTTAATCGGTCGGAAATATGTCCTTGTACTAAGTCAATTATTCTTCGATCAAAGTGACGAATTTGCGTTCCATCAAAATTATTCGCTATTTCCAAAAACGTCCAAGAAAAAATAACTAATAGTATACAGAGAAAAACTCCTAAATAAATTTTTCGTTTTTTCATTCTTCCACCTCTAATTTACATCCTAACATAATAAGACAAAAAGACAATTCTAATAATGAACTGTCTTTTAATTTGGCTCATTTCTTAAACAATGTTGCTTTTGGAGATTAAAAAAACACCACGAAACTAAAAATAATTCGAATTTATTACAATTTACGAAAAGAAACAATCTATTCGAAAACAGTCTTCACTATTTTTTACTGTGCTTTTTTCGTTCTTGTTGCTTTCTTTTTTGGCTTAGGTTTTTCTTCTGTTTTCATTTTTGTTTTATCTATGGATGCTTGAAGTGCTGCCATTAAATCTGTAACATTTGCCGCTTGTTTTTTCTCTTTTGGTGTAACAAGCTCTTTTCCAGTTCTTTTTGATTCGATTAATTCCATTAACTTTGATCTGTATTCATCTGTATATTTTTCCGGTTCGAAAGTTGTAGTCAACTGATCGATGAGGAGAATGGCAGTATCAATTTCTTTTTTTGAAACTTGGTCCTCAGCTGGAACATTTGGAACATCTGCAGCATTTCTTACCTCATCAGGAAAATGAATGGTTTCCATTAATAAAGTGTTTTCTAAAACACGTATGACAGCTAATTGCTCCTTAGACCTCATCACTATTTTAGCAAGTCCGGCCTTTTTTGATTCAATAAGTGCCTTGCGAAGAAGACCATATGCCTTTACCCCCCCCTCGTTTGGGGACATATAGTAGCTTCGATCGTAGTAAATCGGATCTATCTCTTCCATTTTAATAAAATCAATAATTTCTACCGCTTTTTCTTCTGTCGTACGTTTTAGTTCATTCAATTCTTCTTCCTCTAAAATCACAAATTTCCCTTTCGCTATTTCATAGCCTTTTACAATATCCCCTATCGATAATTCCTCTTCACACACCGGACACATTTTTTCATATTTGATCGGGGTGTGGCATTTTTTATGAAGGGATCTTAATTTAATATCTTTATCTTCCGTTGCTGCATGTAATTTTATTGGGATATTTACAAGCCCGAAACTAATACTTCCTTTCCAAATCGTATGCATTGAACTCCCTCCCTTTTTCTTCTTACTTTTAATGTTCGTTCAACAAATAATTTCATTCCCTAAAAGTTTTGGAAAAAACCTTGTAAACAGGGAATACTACCTCTAAAGGAGGATAAATGCTTTGAAACCAATGCTGCCAACCTTAAAGTCCACTCTTCCGGAAAATAGGAATTGGGTTTATGAAATAAAATATGATGGATTTCGTGCCATTTTGGAGTGGGATGAAAAGAATATGTATCTGTGGAGCCGGAATGAACTGGATCTATTACCGCAATTTCCTGAAATAAAGGAATTTCTTCTTTCTCATAAAGAAACAATTAAAGATTATTTTCCCTTAATATTAGATGGAGAATTAGTCATATTGGAAAATCAAAATAAAGCAAATTTTGGACAATTACAAATTCGTGGACGAATGCGTTCAAAAGAAAGAATTATGGAAAGAGGAAAATCAAGACCCGCTCGCTACTTGGTTTTTGATCTTTTAAAAATGAATGGAAAGAATATGAGAATCAAACCCCTTGAAGAAAGAAAAAAAACACTTCAAGCTTTATTCGAACATTTGAATTTCCCGCTCTATCCATCAAATGGAGATCCCAATTTAATGCAATTTGTTCCATACGATAAAAATGTAAGGAAAATTTCAGATAAGGCATTTACGTTTGACAGTGAAGGGGTTGTGGCAAAAATACTGGAAAGCAAATGGGAAGCTGGGAAAAGAACGGAAAGTTGGGTAAAAATCAAAAATTGGAAAAAAGTCAGCTGTTTTATCACTGCATATGACAGCAATAATGGTTATTATCATATCGGAGTCTATAACGAGAACAAAATCATTCCTTTAGGTTTATTCTTATTTAGTATATCTCCAGACCAAAAGCAAGCACTTAACCAGGTTATAAAAGAAAATGCCTATGAGAATACAAAGGGATTGTTAAAAATCCGTCCGTCTATTTGCATTGATGTCCATTATTTAGAATGGTATGAAGAAAGCTTAAGAGAACCTCATTTCCATCAATTTCGTCTTGACCTTACTCCAGAGGACTGTACATATGAACAATTCGTTTTGAATGGAATCGCTATTCCGGAAGAAATACAAATAACACATCCAGACAAACCACTCTGGAAAGACAGAATTTTTAAATTGGATTTTGTTCGCTACATGAGGAAAATCTCACCCTTTATGCTGCCCTTTTTAAAAAATCGTACTTTAACTGTCATACGGTTTCCGCACGGAATTTCTGAAGAGCCTTTTTATCAAAAAAATTGTCCTGATTATGCACCGTCTTTCATTGAAACATTTCGCCAAGAAGGGATTGAATATATAGTTTGTAATGATTTAAAAACATTAATGTGGCTAGCAAATCAATTAGCAATTGAATATCATATACCTTTTCACGTTAATAAAAGCAAATTTGTCAGCGAAATTGTTTTTGACCTGGACCCTCCTTCACGTAATGAGTTTCATTTAGCTGTAAAAGCCGCTCTTATGATGAAGGAAATATTTGACCAATTAAAATTAATAAGTTTTGTGAAAACTTCAGGGAATAAAGGCTTGCAGATTTATATTCCACTTCAAGAGGAAACCTACACTTGGGAAGATACCCGTTCATTTACTGAATTTATAGCACAGTTTTTAATTACAAAGGAACCAAATTTATTTACGATTGAACGATTAAAAAAACATCGAAACAATCGATTGTATATTGATTTTGTCCAGCATGCTGAAGGAAAAACAATTATCTCACCTTATTCGATGCGCGGAAATAAAGAAGCGTTAGTAGCAACCCCGCTATATTGGGGGGAATTGCATGAAGGATTGAATCCTGAGGATTTTACGATGGAAAGTGTGTTGAAACGTTTAAATGAAATAGAATGTCCATTTTCCTCCTATTTTAGATCGAAGAATATTCAACCATTTGAGCCTGTTTTACAATTCTTAAAGAATACTCACTAAGAAAAGCGGAAGCGCCTTGCTCATCGGCGTACGGATTTCGTAGTCGCAGGCTCGAGATAAAGGAAACACAGTGAGGTAGTTCACGAACTGATGTTGACTTATCGTAGGGAGGAGACGGAGAAATCCGCTAGCCGATGGCTGCTTGCGCTAGACAAGATTAAACTTGTTAAATTATTTATATGTTGAAAAATTTTATGCTTTCCTATCCTTTAAAATAACCGGCAGAAATTTCTGCCGGTTGTATTATATTAATATTTCCTGATTGATTACTTCTTTCACGTATGCTTCTAATTGCTCATATTCTTTTTGCTCTGGTAAATCGTATTTTTGAACTATCGTGAAGCTTTCGGGTTTTTTAATTTCTACACTAATTTCTGCATCATATAAATAGGTTGCATTTCCGATTAAATCAATTTTATACTCTCCATTATAATCATGAACCACACAGCGAACCTTACCACCGTTTGTATATACTTCAATTCCATCTTCAAAGCTATTTAATTTAAGCAGACATGAAATTAAGGAGGAAGCAGACATCGCAGTACCGCATGCATTTGTAAAACCTACACCGCGCTCAAAGGTGCGAACATAAATTTTCCCTTCTTGAATGAATTTTACAAAGCTTACATTTACTCCGTCCGGGAATAAATCATTTGGTCCATTTACATATTCTGCTATGTTTTTTTGGATGTTGGACCTAATCGTATCCGAATCTACATAACTAATAAGATGTGGATTTGGAACGGCAACAGCAGAAAACAATAGCTCCTCAGAGAGTTCAGGAACTTTGTCGTTAAACAGTGTTTCTCTTGCTAGATTCATTGGAAGCTGGTCTAACTGAAATAGAACCGGAGAAATTTCAACCTGATAGGTTGGAATTTGATTGAAAATGGATTCAGCTTTTTTAACTTGTAAATTAGCTTTTAAGGTTTCGACCACTATTTCATCCTTTTGTAAAAGCTCACAGAGGTAGCGTCCTGCGCAACGCAATCCATTCCCGCACATGGAAGCCTCCGATCCATCTGCATTAAAAATCCTCATTTTTGCATCAGCCACATCACTTTCCATCACAAAAAGGATTCCATCTGCACCTAAAGCGGAATTTCGGTCGCAAAGTGCCAGAGCAAGATTTTCTCGATCAAGGTCTGAAAACGAGAATGAATTTGTTATTTCATCAATCAATATAAAATCATTATTTGAACCATGGCATTTTTTTAGTTGAATATTCACCATTGAAACCTCCAGTTTGTTTCCATTAGCAAACTACTTTTATTTAGAATTTCTAATTTAATATTACATTGCCACAAACATATTCTATTATCAATAATAATACAACAAAATTAAGCCGTTAAGTCTTCCGCTAAAACTAATTCCGTCCAGTTACATGCATCTTTGTAAATAGAAATTAGTGCATGCTGTGTTAAGCCAAGCGCGTTTGATATATCATCTGCTTTATCCCAGTGAGCCTTTTCTATTGCAACAGTCAAATTTAAGACATTGCGCATATGATTCTCTTTTCCGTTTAATGCAGCATAGAGTTCATCACCGAGAGACAACTTTTTTAGTATATTTTCCATTGGAATAGATAATATAGCGTCCATTAAAGACAGCATTCCTACTAAAAAATAACTCGGAGCAGGTAATTGGTTGGCTAGCTTTAATGCAATCATTTCACACATTTTTGCTCTTGTTAAGCATAATCGCAAGAGTTCTTCTGGCATATGCTTTCGGTAACCGGTATTTTCTCTAATGGCTAAGACATAAATCCATCTTTTAATTTCAATTAACCCTAGCAAAACAATGGCCTGGCGTATTGAATGTATTTTATGTTTCGGCCTGTAGGCAGGTGAATTAATAAGCTTTAATAGTTTGTAAGATAAAGACAAATCCTGTTCTATTAATTTTGCTATTTGGTCAATGCTTGGGTCAGTAGCCGATAAATAATTAATAATTTGAAAATAGGAACTAAAAGAAGCAGGTACATCCTGTGTTGAAACAATGACAGGCTTACTAAAAAAGTAACCTTGAAAATAGCTGTAATTTTTTGTTTTTGCTTCCTCAAACTGTTCTCTTGTCTCGACTTTTTCTGCCAACAATTCAATGTGCAAAGATTTTACCACTTTTTCTAAAGTTCTCCTTAATGCCGGAGAAGTATTCAGATAATCAATTTTTACAATATCTACATACTCTAATACTTGTTTCACATACGGGTTATGATGTTGAAAAATAAAATCATCAAGGGCAATTTTATATCCAAAGCTCTTCAACTCTTTACATATTTCAAGCAACTCATGTGTGAAGGAAACGTTTTCAAGTATTTCAACAACAATTTCTTGTGGTCGAAAATAAGTTGGAACTTTTTGCTTCAATAGATTTTCCGTAAAATTAATAAAACATGGTAAACCGCAAGATAAATCATCAATTCCTATATTTAGAAAACTATTAATAATAACGTCGGCTGTTGCCTGATCTCCGTTAATGTTAAGAAATTCATTAATATTATTTTGACGATATAGAAGTTCGTATCCACAAACATCCTCTTTTTGATTAAATATTGGTTGCCTAGCAACAAAAACTTCCATTATTTCGCTCCTTACTTACCATCTAACCTATATTTCTATTATTTAGATTACCAAATGAATAGTTCAAAAGTCTATAGCTGGAATAGCTTACCTAACATGTAAAAAAAGGCAAAAAAAGAGCAATCGCATGGATTACTCTTATCATCAAACTTATATACACTGTAAAATAAAGTAACCGGAATATTAATGTCACTTAAATCCCCAAGTGCAATAAAAGAAGTGCCCCCTGTTATAAGCCACAGGATTTAATCATAATGGACTCTTCTGATTTTTACAATAATACTTTCTCTTCAAGCAGTTAATTTCCTGCATTCTTCTGCACACTGGAAGCAGATGTCCGCGCATTTTTGACAATGCTCATGATCATGTTTTTTGCATTCATATCCGCAAGCTTCACAAACCGTCGCACAGATGCTTACAATCTCTTTCACAAAAGCACTGCTTCTTTGCATTGAGGCAATTGCTAAACTGCAAAAATCCGCACACTCTCTATCCAATTCAATACATTTCGTCATTTTTTCAGGATGTTCTTCCTTCAAACATGCATGGAAACAAATATTACAAGCTTCAAGGCATGTAAAACACGCTTCTAAACAGGCTTTATAATTTGCGTTCATAATAAGACCCTCCATCTACAGTTTAATATATGAAATATTATGGAACGCTCTCGATTATTTCATACGCAATTTACCATATTGTTAATTGAATTGGTTAACAAATAGAAAGATGAGCAACCCATAAATAATAAATTGTTCAGCTTCGCTCACCTCATTTTTAAATGTAAGAATTGGCGTATTGGAGGAGAAATATTTCTGCCATTTTATTGGCATCCACCCATTTTGAATCGTTGCTATGTTTTTATTGTTTTTTGTCACTTCTATCTTATGTGTCGTTAAATGGATAAATAACATGTCATTACCGGCTTCAAACGTCATCATTTTCCTTTTTCTCTCTTGTAGTTTAATGATAAAAAGCTGATTGCTTGGTGTAGTTATTTCAACCTGCCCATTATGCTGGGAAACATTCATATTTACTAATACCGTTCCATCTCTCTTTTTTAATTGATAACTTAGAGATTCTCTTCTTCTTATCCTAATTGGCAAAAACCATTTCCAAGGTTCCATTCCTTCATCCCTTAATTCATACTCACATATTCCATTACTATTGAAAAACTTTATAAATAAACTTGGCGCAGGCAGAAACATCATCATTAGTTCTTTCGAATTTTCATTACGTATTTGTTTGTCAGATGTAATATACTTAAGGCTGCCTTCTCTAAAATTAAAATATAAATATTTAACAAAAAAATAAATTAATATAATCATCACTATAATAAAAATAATTTTTAATATAAACGGAAATCCCACCGCGTTGAATAAAAATAAACATCCTATTAAAAAAAAGCCTACTAGGATAATTTGATTTAAATAGATTCTGGACATAACGGTATAGTATTCTTTAATATTCATGTCTATTCACCCTATTTGTAGATTCATTCTATTATATGTTTGTTTCTATTTTTTCATGATTCCCAATTGTAATAAAAAAAGATAGAAAAAAATCCTCTTGTAACAGAGGATTTTTCTATCTTAAAAACCGTATAACGAGCGGTATTTGATATCGCTCTCCTTCATATGCTTTTACCGCTGCAAGAATAGTGAAGATAAACACCAAAATACCAATGATACCGAGTAATATACCTCCGATTAAAATGATTATGAGTATCCCGCTAATAAGACTATAAATAAAATAAGAAATAAGAAAGTTGAAATATTCCTTACCGTGATAATCAACGAAAGATGATTCATCTTTTTTGAGAAGCCAAATAATTAATGGCCCAATAAAAACAGTAAAAAAACTTGAAACATAAATCAATGTTGCCAGAAGCCTTTCATCCTTTGATGGCATTTCGATTCCCCCTGATTGAATAATCTCTATAGCATATACGAAGAGGAAGGAAAAAAGATACATCTTTTTTAACTTTTCTTTTTTTGGACATCCTCTAACATGTTTTGCATATCATTTAATATGTTGTTCATTTAGGAAATTTTTTATTGAAGGAGTTTGGATATGCTGTCAAATATACAAGCGTTTATTTTAGGAATCATTCAAGGGCTTACAGAGTTTCTGCCGATTTCAAGTACTGGTCATTTATTTCTTGGAAGGCACTTATTTGGATTGGATGAAGCAGGTTTGTTTCTTGATACAATGCTACATGTTGGCACCTTATTGGCAGTTCTGGTTGTTTATAAAGATGATCTCATTCATATTATAAGAAATCCATTTGGCAAACTGACCAAAATCATGTTTATTGGGACAATTCCGGCAGTGTTTGCAGGTTTTTTATTTAAAGATTTTTTTGATTCCATTTCAAAGTCAGGTAGCACAATCGGATGGGAGTTTTTAGCGACTGGATGTATTTTATGGTGGGCGGAAAGCGCCAAGAGACACGGCCATAAAAAACTTGAAGAAATCCGCTATTCAGATGCACTGGTAATCGGAACATTTCAAGCTGCTGCTATTTTCCCCGCACTTTCCCGATCAGGATTAACGATTGCCGCAGGGCTTTTACGTAAATTAGATAGAGAGACAGCTGCTTATTTTTCATTCCTATTATCGATTCCTGCAATACTTGGAGGAATTATTCTGCAAGGAAAAGATTTATTCACAGGACAGGCGGAAAACATTTCATTCATGAGTCTTCTGATTGGAACCATCGCATCTGCTTTGTTCGGATATTTTGCAATTGTTGGAATGATAAACTTTCTTAAAAAGAAATCTCTTAAAATATTTGCTTATTATGTTTGGTTTTTAGGCTTAGGGATCATTACATTGCAAACTATTGGAATATTTTAGCGGAGTTGAAAATAAATGAGTCATGAATGGATTGTAAATGCATTAGAACATTTAGGTAATCTTGGGTTCATTGGTATTGCACTTGCCTTAATGATTGAAATCATCCCGAGTGAAATTGTACTGGCATATGGAGGATTTTTAATTGCAAATGGGGAGATTTCCTTTATCAGTGCCACAATTGCAGGAATTCTTGGGGGAACAATGGCACAGGTATTTTTATATTGGCTTGGATACTATGGAGGCAGGCCATTCTTTGAAAAGTTCGGAAAGTTTCTATTGATAAAGAAAAAGCATCTAGATGCTTCGGAAAAATGGTTTCGAAATTATGGAACAATTGTTATTTTCACAGCAAGATTTATCCCTATAGTTCGACATGCCATTTCAATACCAGCTGGAATTGCAAAAATGAAATTTTCCCAATTTGTGTTATACACGACTACCGCTATGCTTCCGTGGACCCTCCTTTTTTTACTGCTGGGTATTCAATTAAATAATCATTGGGAATTAATCAGCAGTGTGGCAGGCAAATATATTAGACCGATTATTGTTATTGCCATCCTTAGCTTGAGTATATATTTTATCGTGCATTATGTAAAAAACAAAAAAAACAATTGTCGAACTTAGTAATAATTGGTCATAAAATATTAATATTTATCCTATTTTCAATTGGCGATTTTTATTGTAATATACAAAAAGGAAAAGAAAACTTATTCACTTTAAACAACCATTTGGTCTGTCAAAAGGAGTTTTTATCAAACATTTTACTTAGAGGTTAATCCTCAAGACAACTTACAAAAGTAATATACAACTTTTTGATGTTTTACATCAATTAGGGAAGGCAAATGGTGCGCCACCAGCTAATGTTTAGCCTGGTTCTAGTGGGTTCGATTCCCACCCCGAAATTTTTTACGCACTTTTAAAAAATTTCGAGGGTGGGGCTTTCGCGATAAACGGGGGACTGCCCTCTTTGGAGGGATATCGATGCTCAAGAAACGTGAGTTAAACGGACAAGAAAACTCTTGTTTATTTGAACTTATGGTGCACCCTGATGTCTTCCCTTTCGTTCGTCAAAAGGCATATTCACATGATGAATTTTTATTTTTAACTAAACAGACGATTGAGGCAGAAGAACGCGGTGAACTAATTTCCAGAACAATTTTAGATGAATGGTGCAATCCAATTGGTACCATTAATTTATTTGATATAAAAGACAATGCAGGTTTTTTAGGAACATGGATTGGGAAACCCTACCATGGAAAAGGTTATAACCAGCCTGCAAAGGACGCTTTTTTTCAGGAACTATTTTATGAATTAGGAATTGAAACAATCTTTATGCGTATTCGCAAAGAAAATATCCGTTCCATAAAAGCCGCCGAAAAGCTCCCGTATGTTGTTAAAGCAAATGAGACTCGAAAATGTATATTTGATCAATTGAATGCTGAGGAATATATTTATGATTTATATGAAATTTCTAGAGACCAGTACTCCCTGTATTTAATGAGGAATGAGACAAAACAAGAGGAAGAACAAGTATTAGAAGCTTAAAAAACTCGCCTAATGGCGAGTTTTTATTTATCCAATCTTTCATTATAAAGATTTCTAATGACCCATGTTTTATACTTTTCTAGTTTTTTCCGTTCAACAGGATGGTAACGTACTCCCATTTGTTTCAATTCTTGTACATACCAGCCTTTTGAATATTTGTATGCCATCTCAGTTTTCCTCCTCATCAACTTGTCCAATACACTATATGAGCAGGATGGATAAAATATGCCTAACAAAACATGCTGTCCTTTGTATCATTTAAAGGAGATAACAGCTTTTTCACAAAAATAGAAACGTATAATCGAGTAGGAGGAGGTGACTAACCCCCGACCTCTCACACCACCGTACGTACGGTTCCGTATACGGCGGTTCCATTTATGTCTGACGTAGTTGAGAATATCTCACATAAAGACTCTTCAGCCCTCGCATCTCCCAATAGGAGTTTGTGAGGGTTTTCTGTAGGATTGGGCTTCTGGCTATTCTCCAATATTTCTTTCTAGAGTTTCCCCATTCGTATGCCTTCTCTTTTGGAATCCCTAATCCAATGAGTTTTCTTACTTTGGTTTTTGGTTTCTTCCATTCTTTCCATTGGCACATTCTGAGACGCCTTCTAATCCATTCGTCTAATTCTTTGAAAATAGTGGGTGTATCTGCTAATGCATAATATCCGCACCAGCCAATCAAATATTGATTCAGCTTCTCTATTCTATAATCCATTGGAATTGGTTTTGACCTTGAAGTTAATTCTCGTATCCGTTTCTTGACACGTTGAATACTTTGGTTTGACATCCGCACCTTCGGTTTCTTATGAAATGTGAAGCTAAAACCTAAAAACTTTCTTTTCCAAGGTCTGTCTACAGCTGACTTTTCTCGATTCACCTTTAGTTTTAGAGTAAATTCAATGAAAGTAGTAATCGAGTCCATTACTCGCTCTCCGGCTCTTCTCGATTTTACGTAGATATTACAATCATCTGCGTATCGGACAAACTTGTGCCCTCTCTTTTCTAACTCTTTGTCTAGTTCATCTAGAACGATATTGGAGAGTAAAGGACTTAATGGTCCACCTTGGGGCGTACCCTCCTCGGATTTCGTTATGACTCCATTAATCATAATGCCAGACTGTAGATACTTCCGAATTAGTGATAGGAGCGTTCTGTCTTGAATCCTTTTGGATAGAGTCCGCATTAATCTATCATGATTGACTTTATCAAAGAATTTCTCCAAGTCCATGTCGACTACCCATCGGTATCCCTCTTCGATATATTTCTTCGCTTGTCTAACACCGTCATGACCTCGTTTGTTTGGTCGAAAACCATAGCTCTGTGTTGAAAAAGTCGGGTCGAAGATAGGGGTTAAAATCTGAGTAATCGCCTGTTGGATGAAACGGTCTGTCACGGTTGGGATACCTAATAACCTTACTCCACCGTTCGGTTTTGGGATTTCAACCCGACGGACAGGAGAAGGTTGATAAGTACCCTCCATTAAGGATGTTTTAAGTGTATCCCACGTTTCGAGAATATGTCTTCGTAGGTCTTTTACGGACATATTGTCTACTCCATGACTTCCTTTGTTCTTTTCTACTCGCTTTAATGCCAATAAAAGATTTTCCCGTGACAACATTCGTTCCATTAACATTGAGATTTATCCTTTCTACGTGAACAATACATTCTCATTAAGTGGGTTCTTTACTAAGCCCTCCCGAAGTCCCCCATGGAATTCACCATTTCTTCCTTTCAGGTAGGTTCCGTAAGAATTTTCTGCTTTCATACATAAAGAACCGTTTGCCGAGTGTTTGTTCTCCTAAAATGGTTCAGTCCTTCCTTGATTCTCTCGAGCAAACCAAGTACTACGACTTCGGCTGACTTCTGATTGTTCAGCTATCCATTACTAGATAGGTTACCAAGTGTACTTGGCGTATCAACCAGACCTCCCCGGGTAAGAGTGCAATCTTTCCTTCCATCTATCTGCTTCATTTACTTTGTATCACCTTCGGCAGAAAGGACTTTGTTTTGTATTGCAAACTCATCCAATGATACCTAGCCTTGTATGAAGTTCGTGTTCCTCAGACCGGAAGTTTGCCGCTCGCTTCCTTCAGATTCCGCGTCACCACGGACACCCTTGCGTTAAGCTAACTGCTACTTCTGCCTTCACAGTTCGGGACTTTCACCCTAGAGACTACACCCATGCCGGGCGCACAATAAGAAGACCACAGAAGTTTTTCCGTGGTCTAATTTCATATATTATTTTCCAATAAATTCTTGAGTCCAGTAATTACCATTAGAAACAAACCCTGCACCGATTTCCGTGTAATTTTTATTTAAAATGTTTGCACGGTGACCTGGTGAATTCATCCAGCCATTTACTACTTCTTGCGGAGTTTTTTGGCCCATCGCTATATTTTCTCCTGCAGCACGATAAGTAATGCCAAATTTTTTCATCATATCAAATGGTGATCCATAAGTTGGGCTAGTATGATCGAAATAATGATTAACAGCCATGTCATTTGCTTTTGTATGAGCCATCTTACTTAAAGTAGTATTAATCTTTAAAGCAGGCAGACCATACTTTTTACGTTCTTGATTTGTTAAATCTACTACTTGTTTTTCGTATGCGCTTAATTGATAGGTTGCTTTTTTAGTAGAAGCTGTCGTATTTGTTTTTGTATTGGTATTTACTTTTTTAGTTGTCGCAGTATTTTGTGTTACTTTTTGTACACTGTGATTTGTTGGTTGTACAGTCTGTGTATTTAAATATGCTGAGTTTACATGGTATTGCTTAAGAATATTGTTAAACCATGCTTGGGCATCTTGTATATTATTTGTTTTATATTCATATTTTACAGTGTTATTAGCATTAGTTTGTAATCCTGCTGCATCTGCTTTATGGCTCATCATTGGTCCAGCTAATAATGCTAACGCAGCTGCTGTAGTAATAAGTGGTTTCATCATTGTAAAATTCCTCCCTCTTCTTGAGTGAAAATCTATTACTCTTGAATCATAACATACGATATTTGTAATATTTGAGGAGAAATCTACCATAATTTTTGTAAAACAATCGTTATCATTTTTGCTAGTTAAAGAACCCTGTTAAAATAGTTATTCTCAAAAAATAGCCTATTTGTATATGCAGGAAATCTAGTAATAATAAGGATATACATCCATATTTTCATATGTAAATGCGACTTGACAATATTTATAAAGAGCTGCTTTTGTAACGTATTTTTCAGTCTTATTTCAATAGCCTTCACTTTTTAGTTTATTTGTAATCCTTTTCATCGCAATTCCTTACAGTTCTTCCATGATTTTAATATAGTGCTTTATAAGTTCTACCTTTTCTGAATCAGATTGTTTAGAATCGCTAATTCGTTTCATTGCATAATAAAATTTTACTTCTTTTGATGTCCGTAAACGAGGATGAGTAACTTCGTCCAATAATTCTCTTGTAATGGCTTCATTCAGCAGTTCCTTCGCCGTTTTTGCTTCGTCTTTTAACAAACGATTATTCCATATCTTTCGATAAACACCTAATAATTCTTCGTATCTCAAAATGAATACTCCTTTCAAAACAGAAAATTTACATTAAATACAGAAAAAATGAGAAAACTATGTATAGAAAACTCATTAGTGGAGGTATTAAAAATGCATGGTCCATATTGTTGTCCAAACTGCAAAACAAATCGTTCCAGATTCAATATTATACAACAAGTTCCACAAGCTGTGAAAATGGATCCAAGGTCAGGTGATATTATCGAGGAATATGAAAATAATGCAGTCAATCCATTTCATATTCCATATAAAGGTCCTGATTATCGTGTTCAATGTGCCGCTTGCGGCCTAATTGAAGATGAAAAGACATTCCTGAAATTTGGTGAACTCAGATAACAAGCCCGCAATAAATAGTGCGTTTCTATGTTTTCACTAAGAAAAAATAGGACTCTGGTTATTTAAAACCAGAGTCCTTTTTCAGCGTTTGGAATTTGAAATTTTGTTTTTTTATTTTTTACTTAATACCTCAGTCGCTTTTTTAACTTGCGGATCATCTTTAATAATTTTCTCACGAAGCTTGTTCATAAGCTCGATAGTAGTATCTCCCTCAAGAATACCATTTACTTTCAGATGTTCAGCCTTTTGGAATGCCTGCACTGCTTTTTCTGTTTGACTGTCATATAAACCATCCACTTTTCCAGGATTATAACCTACAGCCTTAAGCATTTGTTCGGCTGTTTTGATATTGCTGGATACATCTGATTTCTTCCACTTCTTGCTTGGATCAATAATAGGGAGATTGGCATATTTCGGTAAGTCCACCTTATATTCAGGTTCAATGCCTTTCTCATGAATCCATTCACCATTTGGAGTTAACCATTTCGCTACTGTAAACTTCACATCGGAACCGTCTTTGAAATCAGTAGCTGTTTGTACTGTTCCTTTTCCGAATGATTTATGACCAATTAACGGAATTCCCGCGGATTCATTAAGTGCTGCAGCCGTAATTTCAGATGCGCTTGCACTTCCTTCATCAATGAGCACTACTGCCGGAACATTGATCTTTTTACCAGCCTTTGCAACCTCTTGGTCGCGTTTGCCGTTTCTGTCCTCTGTCTGAACAATCGTCTTGCCTTCTGGAACGAATAGGTTTGAAATTTCTAGGGCTTGATTTAATAACCCACCCGGATTTTGACGTAAATCCAAAATTAAAGATTTCATTCCTTTTTTATCCATTTCATCTAATGCTTTTACAAGTTCATCATAAGTATTATTTGAAAAACTTGTAATTTGCACTTTTGCTACACCATTTTTCATCATTTCTGCATAAACCGTATTAATTGGAATGGTATCGCGGACAATTGTCATTTCAGCTGTTTCTTTGGAGCCTGCTGGTTGTATTGTTAACTTCACACTCGTACCTTTTTTCCCCCGGATGAGTAATACCGCTTCATTTGCAGACATTCCTCGAATGCTTTTGTCATTTACGGCTAATATTTTATCATTCGGTTTTAGACCTGCTTTTTCGGCAGGGGATCCTTTTATTGGAGATACAACAGTAATAAAGCCGTCTTTTTCCTGAATTTCTGCACCTATTCCTTCAAAAGAGGATGAAATACTTTCGTTAAATTGCTTCGCCTCATCCTCCGACATGTAATCAGAATATGGATCTCCTAAAGAGTCAACCATTCCGTTAATGGCACCGTTTATTAATGTCTTCTTGTCCACTTTTTTATAATAACTGCTTTCTAACTTGTCATAAACTTCATAGAGTTTATTAAATTCCGGACGATTATTCGCTACACCTACATTAACTGCTTTTTTATCCCCGAATGCTAATACAAGGGTAGTAACCCCTGCCGTTGCAAATACGAGTATAAAAATAAGCATAACAAATGTAAATTTCTTCATTCGAATAAAACCATTTATGTTTTCTGTAGAGGAGTCAATATCCTTTTTCTCTTCTTCCAAGACATTCACCACTTTCATTCCCGTATACAATGCTATCTGTAATCAGTATTCTATGTAAAAAAATATTAACTTCTTTATTTTATCAGCTTTTATCGAATAACGAAAGAAAAGGTTTTTTTGAATGAAAAAAACGCGAATTTTGTTATATTTTATCTAAATATTCATTATATTATTTTCACATCCATTGTTTACTCTAAATATCTTATTGTTAGTATTGAAGTAAAAAAGCCCACTGCTATTGTGGCTAAAAGAGAATACAAAAAAATGCCAAGTCCAAAAAATTTCATTCCCAACAAAAGCACAAGCGCGTCTAAAACAAAAATAATAATTCCTACATTCACATTAGTAAATACACCTACCATTTGAGCAAACAAATCTAACCCATCCCCGGCAACACCAGCCTGAAGGATAAGACCTGCCCCTAATCCAATAAAGGTTCCACCTACCAAAGCACTTAAAAGAACGGGTAATTGTATTCGATCGGATAAAAAGGAAAACAAGTCCAAAAAAAAGGAACTAAAAATTACTCCGAAAATACTATTATAGAAATAACGTCGATAATAAATAAAGGCAAATATATATAATGGAATGCTTAAACTAATCATACTTAAGCCAGTTGGAATGGAAAAAAAATAATAAAAAATTAATGCGATCCCCATTAATCCTCCATCTAATAAATGATGGGGAATGATAAACCCATTTACACCAATTGATAATAAAATACTCCCCAAAATAATTTGTCCAACCTTCTGAATTGTTCTCTCCCCCAACATTTCATCTAGCTTGTCTCTAAAAATAGTTTATGAGGGGAAATGATTTTCATGCAAAATTTCAATCGTTATCGTTTCAGAATATTTATTATGATAAAGATCACAAAAAAAGCGGGTTTCCAAATATATTACAAGAACATACATACATTCTCTTTTTTAGGTGGTGTTGGTATTGAAAGATTACAATATCTCCGCCTTTTAAGGGAACTAGACAAAGGTTTATGTTTTGTGATAAAATTTTACAATAAAAATTCATTTAAAAACTACATATTTTATAGCGATGAAGAGGAAAGTAGTTTTTGCTATATTCGATAGCGAGCCGGGGACGGTGGAAGCCTGGCGATGAAGCATGAATGAAGAACACCTTTGAGTTCTAACCGAAAGGGATATCTTAAGTAGGCTTAGACGTTACCAGCACGTTATCTGACTGGGGTAAGCAATATTAGCTTTAAAGTTGGTCAAATGACAATTTGGGTGGTACCGCGGAAGTCAGCCTTTCGTCCCTTTTTTTGGGAATAGAAGGCTTTTTTTATTGTGAAAAATTACCATAAGGAGGCTATTTATGATAAAGACTGTAGTAAAAGATTTATACAGAAATCAAGAAAATTATAATGACAAAACGGTTCAAATTTCAGGCTGGATCCGTACTCTTCGCGATTCCAAAACCATTGGCTTTATGGAATTAAACGACGGAACATTCTTCAAGAGTGTACAAGTAGTTTTTGAGGATACCCTTGATAACTTCAAAGAAATTACGAAGTTACCTATTAGCTCTTCTGTTTTAGTAGAAGGTGAATTTGTTCCAACACCTGAAATGAAACAACCTTTTGAAATTAAAGCGACAAAAATTGTGGTGGAAGGATTATCGGATACAGATTATCCTTTACAAAAAAAGAGACATTCCCTTGAATATTTAAGAACTATCGCTCATTTACGTCCGAGAGCCAATACCTTCTCAGCCGTTTTCAGAGTAAGATCTCTTGCATCTTATGCCATTCATAAATTCTTTCAAGAAAAAGGATTTGTATACGTACATACACCGATTATTACCGGAAGCGATACGGAGGGTGCCGGGGAAATGTTCCGTGTGACATCCATGGATTTGAACCAGCTTCCAAAAACCGGGGACGGAAAAGTAGATGACAGTGCAGATTTCTTCGGCAAAGAAACCAACTTAACCGTTAGCGGTCAATTAAATGCGGAAACCTTTGCTCTTGCTTTCCGTAATGTATATACCTTTGGTCCGACCTTTAGAGCAGAAAATTCGAATACGGCACGTCATGCCGCAGAATTCTGGATGATTGAGCCGGAAGTTGCCTTTGCAGAACTACCGGATATCATGGACCTCGGAGAAGAAATGGTCAAGTATGTCATTAATTACGTTTTTGAACATGCACCAGAAGAAATGGCCTTCTTTAATAGCTTTATCGATAAAACACTTATTGAAAGATTGCAGACCGCATTAGAATCCGATTTTGGAAGAGTTACTTATACCGAAGCGGTTGAATTATTAAAGAACTCCGGTAAGGAATTTGACTACCCTGTTGAATGGGGTACGGATTTGCAAACGGAACATGAACGCTATCTTAGCGAGGAAATTTACAAGCGTCCTGTCTTCGTAACCGACTATCCGAAAGAAATTAAGGCATTTTATATGAGAGCGAATGATGACGGCAAGACAGTAGCTGCGACTGACCTATTGGTTCCAGGTATCGGCGAGTTAATCGGGGGAAGTCAGCGTGAGGAAAGAGAAGAGGTCCTTGCCAATAGAATTAAAGAACTTGGTATGACGGAAGAAGATTACTGGTGGTATCTTGAGCTTAGAAAATACGGCGGTACAAAGCATTCAGGCTATGGAATTGGCTTTGAACGATTAGTTATGTATTTAACCGGAATGAAGAACATCCGTGATGTAATACCATTTCCTCGTACACCAGGAAATGCAGATTTTTAATGAAATAGATGTAAAAAATGAACAATAGGATGCTGCTGCATCCTATTGTTCATTTTTTATAAGTATTGGTATCAATCTGTTTACCTGTTTTTATGCTTTTTTAACATGTTGAAAATATTCCTCTAATGTCCAATTGTTTTTGTACATTACCTCCGCGGCTTTTTTTCCAACATATCTAAAATGCCATGGCTCATATTCATATTTGGTTACGTTCACCTTATCTTTCGGGTATCTTAAAATGAAACCAAACTCATGAGCATGTTCACGCAGCCATATTCCTTCCTTATGTTCTCCCATTTTTTCTGTAAGAAGGAAATTTTCTGTTTCACTGGTTATATCCATCGCAAGTCCTGTTTGGTGTTCGCTTTCTCCAGGAATTGCAACCGCTTGAGCAGCTTTATCTTTTCCAACATTTGCTACTTCTGCATCAAATAAAGTTTTTTGTCTTGTATAAGAACGATAACCCGAAGCAGCATACAGGAAGATATTATCTTTTTTTGCCGTGGAAAACATTTGCTCTAAGGCAGTTGCTGCTTCTTTTCTCATATAGCTCTTTTCAATATCCTGATTGCCAAAGGAAAATGCGACTTTTGGACGAACAAGATCATTTGGCTTATAGTCTCCAAGGGAATAATCCTTATTAACCAAAGCTAGTATATTAGAGGGGTTTTCAATCATTTTGATTCCATTTACAACCCTAATTTGATTAAAATTATCTGGACTTAGTAATAAATCATGGTTTGTATTATTTTGGCTTGTCTGTTTACCTATTGAATTATTGATAGAATTGGATGGTTTCTCTTGACCCTTACCTGTTGAGGCATCAGTTGCCTTGTTTTGGCCCCAGCTGCAACCACCTAACAAAAATATAACGGCTGTAAGTGCTAAAATACGTTTCATAATGTCACCTTTCCTCTTAATGCAAAAAAATTTCTTCACATATAAGAGTTTATCAAAGAAATGAGAGAAAAGGATAGGTAAAAATATGAATTTTTTTTAATACTTTAATGAATCGAGTAGGAGGAGGTGACTAACCCCCGACCTCTCACACCACCGTACGTACGGTTCCGTATACGGCGGTTCCATTTATGTCTGACGTAGTTGAGAATATCTCACATAAAGACTCTTCAGCCCTCGCATCTCCCAATAGGAGTTTGTGAGGGTTTTCTGTAGGATTGGGCTTCTGGCTATTCTCCAATATTTCTTTCTAGAGTTTCCCCATTCGTATGCCTTCTCTTTTGGAATCCCTAATCCAATGAGTTTTCTTACTTTGGTTTTTGGTTTCTTCCATTCTTTCCATTGGCACATTCTGAGACGCCTTCTAATCCATTCGTCTAATTCTTTGAAAATAGTGGGTGTATCTGCTAATGCATAATATCCGCACCAGCCAATCAAATATTGATTCAGCTTCTCTATTCTATAATCCATTGGAATTGGTTTTGACCTTGAAGTTAATTCTCGTATCCGTTTCTTGACACGTTGAATACTTTGGTTTGACATCCGCACCTTCGGTTTCTTATGAAATGTGAAGCTAAAACCTAAAAACTTTCTTTTCCAAGGTCTGTCTACAGCTGACTTTTCTCGATTCACCTTTAGTTTTAGAGTAAATTCAATGAAAGTAGTAATCGAGTCCATTACTCGCTCTCCGGCTCTTCTCGATTTTACGTAGATATTACAATCATCTGCGTATCGGACAAACTTGTGCCCTCTCTTTTCTAACTCTTTGTCTAGTTCATCTAGAACGATATTGGAGAGTAAAGGACTTAATGGTCCACCTTGGGGCGTACCCTCCTCGGATTTCGTTATGACTCCATTAATCATAATGCCAGACTGTAGATACTTCCGAATTAGTGATAGGAGCGTTCTGTCTTGAATCCTTTTGGATAGAGTCCGCATTAATCTATCATGATTGACTTTATCAAAGAATTTCTCCAAGTCCATGTCGACTACCCATCGGTATCCCTCTTCGATATATTTCTTCGCTTGTCTAACACCGTCATGACCTCGTTTGTTTGGTCGAAAACCATAGCTCTGTGTTGAAAAAGTCGGGTCGAAGATAGGGGTTAAAATCTGAGTAATCGCCTGTTGGATGAAACGGTCTGTCACGGTTGGGATACCTAATAACCTTACTCCACCGTTCGGTTTTGGGATTTCAACCCGACGGACAGGAGAAGGTTGATAAGTACCCTCCATTAAGGATGTTTTAAGTGTATCCCACGTTTCGAGAATATGTCTTCGTAGGTCTTTTACGGACATATTGTCTACTCCATGACTTCCTTTGTTCTTTTCTACTCGCTTTAATGCCAATAAAAGATTTTCCCGTGACAGCATTCGTTCCATTAACATTGAGATTTATCCTTTCTACGTGAACAATACATTCTCATTAAGTGGGTTCTTTACTAAGCCCTCCCGAAGTCCCCCATGGAATTCACCATTTCTTCCTTTCAGGTAGGTTCCGTAAGAATTTTCTGCTTTCATACATAAAGAACCGTTTGCCGAGTGTTTGTTCTCCTAAAATGGTTCAGTCCTTCCTTGATTCTCTCGAGCAAACCAAGTACTACGACTTCGGCTGACTTCTGATTGTTCAGCTATCCATTACTAGATAGGTTACCAAGTGTACTTGGCGTATCAACCAGACCTCCCCGGGTAAGAGTGCAATCTTTCCTTCCATCTATCTGCTTCATTTACTTTGTATCACCTTCGGCAGAAAGGACTTTGTTTTGTATTGCAAACTCATCCAATGATACCTAGCCTTGTATGAAGTTCGTGTTCCTCAGACCGGAAGTTTGCCGCTCGCTTCCTTCAGATTCCGCGTCACCACGGACACCCTTGCGTTAAGCTAACTGCTACTTCTGCCTTCACAGTTCGGGACTTTCACCCTAGAGACTACA
The DNA here is from genome assembly GCF_038008735.1 of Margalitia sp. FSL K6-0131. Taxonomy (NCBI): domain Bacteria; kingdom Bacillati; phylum Bacillota; class Bacilli; order Caryophanales; family Bacillaceae; genus Heyndrickxia; species Margalitia sp. FSL K6-0131. Next base: position 2,400,199 of record NZ_JBBOZS010000001.1, on the reverse strand, counting down.
CCCATGCCGGGCGCACAATAAACAAAAAGTCTCATAAAGAGACTTTTTGAAATTACTTTATTTAACTGCTGATTCCAGAGCAACCTCAATCATATCGTTAAATGTTAATTGACGTTCCTCTGCAGACGTTTCTTCACCAGTGAGAATATGATCACTGACAGTCAAAATAGATAAAGCTTTGCGATTATATTTAGCCGCCAAAGTATAAAGCGCTGCTGTTTCCATTTCTATTGCAAGAATTCCATATTTCGCCCATTTCTCATGATCAGCATTGTCATTATAAAACATGTCCGCTGTAAATACGTTTCCTACTTTAAGGTTTAGTCCTTTTTCCAAGCCGCTATCATATGCCTTTTTTAATAACTCAAAATTAGCTGTTGGCGCATAATCAATGCCACCGAAAGTAAGACGATTCATTTGGGAATCAGTGGAGGCTGTCATTGCAATGATGACATCTCTAACCTTGACATCCTGTTGGATAGCACCGCATGTCCCTACACGAATTAAATTCTGCACATTATAGCTTTGCATTAGCTCGTTAATGTAAATCGAAATAGATGGAACTCCCATTCCAGTTCCTTGTACAGATACTGGTTTGCCTTTGTATGTACCAGTAAATCCAAACATATTTCGAATTTCATTGTAACAAGTCACATTCTCCAAAAATGTTTCTGCAATATATTTTGCCCGAAGAGGATCTCCCGGCAAAAGAACTGTTTCCGCAATTTCATTTTCTTTTGCACCGATATGTATACTCATTTATCTATCTTCTCCTTTCATTCAGTATGTACATTTTATATTTTTAAATCATTTGTTGCAATCTATTACTGTAATGAATAAAACATTTTGGGAAACGATATAGATGAACAATGTAAGGAGGGAAAAAAGTTGGGTAAAAAGCATCGAAATCGTATTAACGGTCAGAAGAAAAATAATCATATACCGGAAGATCAAATCATTTCAGAACAAGAAGCACATGAAAAAGAATTCACTGCAAATAAACGTAAAAAATAAAATAAAAACGGCTCAGTCTTCCACGAAGCTGAGCTGTAATAAGTTATCTTATATGAATTCTATTTATCGTCGTCCATCCGCCAGATTTCAATTGGTAATAGAAATGCCCATTTCTGCCTTCATCAATAAAAACAATATCTCCAGTTCCTAAGTAGCGCGCATGATAATCCTTTGGCAGGGAGTCTAATGTATTAAAAGTAGCAAAAACCTTATACAAGATTTCTTCATGATTTTTTCCTGCTACTTTCAACTGATAAACTTTTTTATACCCTTTTTTCTGTCCAAATAAGGGTGTTTGAAATAATGTAATATCGTACTCCGTTACATGACTATAAGAAAGTTTAAGTGATTTTAGTAATTGCATGAATTCGTCTCCCTCCATTTTTCTCTTCATAGATATATTCAAAAACAAAGGGTGCGAATCCTTTCTCTAAATTTCACTTCTTTTGTCTATTTTTATCGATTTCCGACGTTCCAAATGGAAAGCCACCTCTTTTTCGTGGTGGCTGATGTCAATACTATTTTTGTGATTAATCCAATTCCTCATCAATAATGCATTTAGCAATTAAGTAATCAAATGTGATATCGGCGATTTCTTCCAGTTCTTCTTCTTTTGGCGCATAACCCCTCTTAACCAGCTCATTGAAAAAGAACTCAGCAATTTCCTCCGTGTCAATAAACACTTCAATTTCCCGCATGCAAAATCGCCTCCTCCAATAAAAATGTATGTTCTTTCTTTTACGTTTATGCAGCAATTTATATGGATATGAATAAAGATAAAACAGTTGTATTCATTTATTTCATCATGAATGTTTTCTTAACTTATTGTTACTCTTTTTTAAAAGATCAGACAGTTGTATTTTAATGGAATCCATCATGTCAATATAATATGAATCTGAGAACATTATATACATAGTTTTATAATCATTATACATATCTAGCAAAGAATCGATCTTATGGTTAAATTGATCCTTCGGCGAAGGAAGAAGCAATGGCTTCTTTGTTTTTTTTATTGGATAAATAAAACCGTATTTTTTCAAGTAGCTTTCAGCAATATCTGATTCCGCAACCAATATCAGTTCATTTTCATCCGCTTCCAGCCATTCACCATCTGTTACCCTTGTTAACTCATAAATAATATCTTCCCATGCATCTTCTTTATATCGCCATATTTCTGTTCTAAAGCCTACTACCTTAAAGAGCTCATCCAGATACCCTTTAACCTGAACCAAATCACCGAAAAAGAACTTATACTCAATATCTATCTGTTCCTTTGCCAATATTTCTCCTTTAAAATCGGATAGCAATACTAAACCTTTATCCTTAAATAAGTCACCATTATCGTTTATTTCGTAATAATATTGTCCATCTAAATTTCTAATATTTGAAATTTTACCGACCGTTCCATATTTTAAAATAACAACAGTATCACCAATCTTAAAATGAGGTTTATCCTTATTGTCCATTTCCTCCCGTCTCCTTGAAATGTGTAGAATAATTGATAATTAATTATATGCAAGAAACGGATAAAACGATTGTTTGATTAAGCCTTTTTAAAAAGGGCCAAAACACAAAAAGGAACTAAAAAAACATTACCAAAATAGTAATGTTTACAGATTCTTCGTCGTTTCAAATATGTAAAGTTCCCAAGCTTCATCAAATATGGACATCGATGCTAAATACGCAGCATTCATCTCCAGATATGAACTCAGTTCATGATAATCTGTTGAATGTTTTGGAAAACTATGATCCTTATAAGCGCTATTTGCAAAACTAGATATATCATCTTTTGGTTTGGCATCACGATATTTCATTAAGTAATGGTAAAATGAATAATTCATATAGATTCGCCCTTCTACATTAAAATCTTGAATTTACTATACCGAAAGAATTGATTGCCATCAAGTTTTTGATTATTAAAGGATATAGGTAATTTACGTATCGACTGTCATATTTAGGTAATTAAATGAGTCTTCAGTACATATTATTTGATTTTTCGACAAATAATCGCAAGAATAACTAGATTATTCAGATACAACTTAGTAAAATATTCATTAGATATTTTGTCATATGTTATTTCTAAAACATTACTAGGGGGGGAACAAAATGGGCAAAAAAGAAAAAAATATTCCAAAGTTAAAAAAGCCCAAAAAACAGAAAAAAGTAAAGGTGCAAAAAGAAAAAGTGCTAAAGCAGAGAAAAATCTCTTTCTCCTATTTACAAACAATACGAGGGAAAATTACCATTTCATTCGGAATCCTTACAATTCTTTTAATCATTTTATCCATCACATCCTATTTAAGCATGAACCAATTGGAAAAAGAAATTGATCGCATTGTAGGAAATGATTTGGTTGTTCACGAAAAAATCCAAGGAATCCTGAAATCCTCATACACCATTGAATCTGCTGAAAGAGGATATGCCATTACTGGTGATAAAAGCTTTCTAGATCCATACTATACTAGTAAAAAATACATAGACGATAACATTAAGAAATTAAGATCCCTTGTAAAGGATAGTAAGTCCCAGCTTCAAAAAGTTGATTCCATTGAGTCATCCTATTATTTTTGGAGCGGTTCCATCGATAGTGTCATTCAAGCTCGTCAATTTCAATCGGAGAAGGATGCCAGAAATTTAATTCAAGACGCACATGGCAAAGATTATATGGGGAAAATGCAAACCAATATTAATGCATTTGATAATGCTCAATCTAAAGCTTCCCAGGATCGTATTGACAGCCTGTATACAAAGGTGAAAATTATGGAAGGAATTTCATTATTTTTATCGTTAGCTGCCATCATTTTAACTATTATTCTGTCCCTTGCATTATCAAGAAGCATTAAATCTAATGTGAGAAAAATCAGCGGTTCTATTCTTGATATCGCTAATGCCGGAGGAGATCTTACAAAACGTATTCAAATTAAATCGAATGATGAGCTTGCAGGTCTTGCAAAAGATACAAATGTCCTTATTGACGGTATTGCAAAGCTTGTAAAAGAGGTTTCCAAAATGGCGGAAAATGTTTCCGTAAGCAGTGAAGAATTACTTGCTTCTGCTGAGGAGACAGCGAAAACAATTATGTCTATTGCAGAGACATCGAGTGAAATTGCAGCAGGAAGCGAAAAAACAACCTCACAGATGGATGAATCATTAACAAAGATGAATTCACTGAATGAGGTGGTAGAGGTTTTAGGTAGCCTTGCAGATCGGGTTAAAGTGGCAGCTTTAAATATGCAATCTTCTGCTAAAACAGGTGAAACATCTGTTAAAGAAGCTTCTATTAAAATTATGAGCATTGAAGAAACAATGGCTAATACAAGTTCCACTGTTGAATCTTTAGGAAAAAAATCAGATGAAATTACGAAAATCATCAATACTATTACTGGAATTGCCGGACAAACGAATTTATTAGCATTAAATGCGGCAATTGAGGCGGCAAGAGCTGGTGAACACGGCCGTGGATTTGCTGTTGTTGCAGATGAGGTTAGAAAATTAGCGGAACAATCTCAAAATGCAGCTAAAGAAGTCTCACGTATTGTTCATTCTATTCAAAATGAAGTGAATACTGTAATTGAGCAAAATAAAGAAGGTGTTCAGGCTGTTATTTCAGGAGTAGAAATTTCAAATGAGACTACCCAATCTTTACAAAAAATCCTTCAGGACACAAATGATACAACAGAAGTTATTGCGGAAATGGTAACACAGATTGAAAGGACATTGCATTTAAGTCGCGATGTGGCAAATTCATTTGCTGCTGTAAGCGAAATAGCTGAATTAACTGCATCGCATACCGAAACGACAGCGGCAGCTTCTGAGGAAGGCTCCGCGGCAATGGAGGAAGTTACAGCATCTGCTTCGGAATTATCGAAACAGGCCGAAAACCTACGCGAATTAATTTCAAATTTTAAAATAAATTAGTCCCCTATTTTTCAGGGGACTCTTCCATTGTTTAAGATTTATTAAAAATTTAATCTGTGGATAGTTTAAAAAAGTGGTCTACGTCCAGTTCCATCGCCGATTGACTAGCTGATTTGTTCTTTTTTTAATTAATCCAACATGCACCAATAATGATGAGTAAAATAAACAAGACTACAATCAAGGCGAAGCTATTTCGATATCCGCCGACATATCCATATCCACAACATCCATCATATACTGGGTAGCAACAGCCATAACCGCCATAGTACATACCTGTCAACTCCTCAAATGAATTTATTTTTCATTTTAGGATATGTTTTAAACCCAGAAATGGAATGTGTATTTGCCTAAATCATTTTGATTTTGTATGTGTCAAAAACTACGAAAATAATTTCAGGTATTTTCCATACCCTTTCGCTTCTAATTCCCTTTTTGGGATAAATTTTAAAGCAGCTGAGTTAATACAATACCTTAATTTCGTTGGACCAGGACCATCGTCAAATACATGACCTAAATGGGAATTCGCATGTTTACTTCTTACTTCCGTTCGGATCATCCCATGACTTCGATCCATTTTTTCAATTATTTCCTCTTCTTCTATCGGTTTTGTAAAGCTTGGCCAGCCGCATCCTGCATCAAATTTATCGAGAGAACTGAAAAGTGGTTTACCGGATACAATATCTACATAAATTCCTTCTTCAAATTGATTCCAATATTCATTTTGAAAAGGCGGTTCTGTTGCATTATTTTGAGTTACATCATACTGTAATGGATTTAATTTTTTTTCTAAATCATTTTTATTCAAGATGATCACCCCAATGTTTTTTTATGAAACTCGCTCTGCCGGAGCCTTCGTGATATGCATTATAATGGACAGGGTTTTTTCGATAATATTGTTGATGGTAATCCTCGGCTGGATAAAAGGTAGGTGCTGGAACAATTTCGACTACAATTGGAGCTTTAAATCTACCGCTATCCTGAAGCTCTCTTTTCGATTGCTCTGCTAAATCTCTTTGATTTTCGTTATGATAAAATATTGCCGGCCTATAAGAAGATCCCCTATCATAGAATTGTCCGCCAGCATCTGTAGGGTCAATTTGCTGCCAAAAAATCTTCAATAGCTTTTCGTATGGAAAGACCTTTGAATCAAATGTGATTTGGACAGCCTCTGTATGTCCAGTCAGCCCCGAACACACGTCTTCATAGGTCGGATTGGGCACCTTTCCACCGGTATAACCAGAAACAACACTTATAATCCCTTCCTGTTCATCAAACGGTTTTACCATACACCAAAAACACCCGCCTGCAAATGTGGCCAATTCGATTGCCATTGTTCTTCCCTCCTATTCGGAAAATAAAGTCCTATAGAGAATTATAAATAATCTATTGCCTTTACACTAGAAATTAGACTTTGAAGAAATAAGTCGAGTCACCAACCCATAGGCGCACGAATATAGTGTAATCAATAACAGAATGGAGCGAAAGTTTATGAAAAATCAATCTTATTATCTTCAAAGAGCGGCGCAATTTAATTTACTTGCTGATTTTTATAAATATATGAACCCTGCCTTGCATATTCAATATTATCAAAAACACTTAGAATATTTAAACAAAGCTATGTTACAAAGCCGATCAGGCAATCGGTTAAATCCCGTTTATGTTAGATTTTTAAATGCAACAAAGGAAATTGCTAATATTGACATTTATACGAACGGGAGAATGTTGATAAAAGAATTACCGTTTAGTAATATCACACCTTATTATACCTTACATGCTGGGAAACATCATCTAGATATATATCCTGCAGGCACCCAAACAGCAACAATCATCAACAAGAATATCGGATTTGAAACAAACCGTGCATACACTTTAGCAACAGTCTCCACTAATGATAAAATTCAAATATTATCCTATGAAGACTTACCAACTTCCTCTTCACAGGAGACCAAAGTAAAATTTATTCATTTAACATCTGATTACCCTTCTGTTAATGTCTTCTTTAAAAATAAAAAAGTTCTATTCGAAAACATCGGATATAAAAAATCATCCGATTATACATCTATTGAACGAATAACAACCAATATTGAGGTTGTGGACAGAGAAACGGACAAAGTAATACAGACATTGGAAAATGCAGACTTTTCTACTGCTAAAACGTTTTCGATTTTCTTTGTGGATTCCCAAATTCTCCTTATTTAAAAAACAGGTGCCCTTCACCACTAGGCACCTGTTTTTTTATGGATTCTCAACTGGAAATAATAACGAAAAGGAAATATCATCTTCCTTTAAATTAAACTTATCAATGCGGGCTCTCATATCACTATGTCCAATTTTCATTTTTTGTAAGCCAACATAAACTGTTTTCTTGTCAGGATCGATACTAACCCAATCCGGTAGTTTATAGGATTGATTAATAAATTTAAGGACATATGAAACGGGTAGATTTAAATAACCAATAGAAATCGTTTTTTGTTTTAAAAGTAAATCTCCGTTTTTTAATGCCTCAGGCTCAAATGTCATTTTTAATTGTACATTCTCTGAAAAGACAGGAATAGAACCATCTAATTCAACATCATCTTTTAGATAAACATTGTATTTAATCGGACCGTTCAAACCTTCTTTTTCTATATAATGATTAATTAATTTATTCAGATCATCTTTATTGGTGCGAATAGAGAATCGAACATGTTTATCAGTATTTATGGTTGTTTTAGGTATAGTCCCTTTTTTTGTCGGTGCAAAAATAAAAAATCCAATAACTAATACAAATATTACAATAAGAATTGATAAGGCAATAAATGCCGCTTTCCAGCGATTTTTAACTTTTTCCATCTTTTTTACCTCACGGTGCTATTTTCTTAATTGTTTAAGCTTATTTTTAAGAAGAAATTCCCCTACACGTTCCGCCATTAACTTATAGCCTTTATCATTTGGATGAAAATCGTCAGAATAAAATAGATTTTCATGTTGATTTTCAAATAAATCACTAATCGGTACAAATTGGGTGTTTTTATAATTCACTAATGTTTTTTCACTAGAATGATTCCAATCTTGTACAATTTGATCTAATTCTTTAATATTAGAAAACCATTTTGAAAAAGGATTATAAATGCCAATTAAAACAATTCCTACATTTGGTTTATATTCACGAATGGTTTTTAGAATATCATCTAGTCTTTTTTGATACCCAGTTATAGCTTCTTTAAACTTAACTACCTTCAAATTAGTGAAATTGTCCCTGAACACCTTCATTACATCATTACCGCCTATGGTAATCATCACAATATCGGAGCTTTTTATTTTACTTATTACTTTTGGATCTTTTAGCCGTTTTAATAGTTGGTCAGTTCGATCCCCTCTAACTCCGAAATTATCAAAGGTAACAGTACCAATGCCTTTATCCTTCTCCATTATATCTTTCAAATACGGAATATAACCACCTTGATTAGAACTATCCCCAACCCCCTGTGTAAGGGAATCTCCAACTGCAACGATATGAAGATCTTTCGGAGGCATCTGCTTAACGGCAACGCTCGCTTCCTTACTCGGTTGGTTGTTAGTATGCACAGAACAGCCTGACACTAAAATAAAAATAGCGAAGAGTAAGGTGAGTTTTTTCATCATGTTGGTCACCTCGCTTTAACAAATCCCTTTTATTTTAACATTTTCACCCGGCTGTAACATCTTTTTTTCATATACTGCTAGTCATATTATGAAAGATTACTATTTTTGATTTTATTTCCTAATACTACTTTTATGTTGTAAGAGGATATATTCATGCAAAAAATAAAAGGGCTCCTGTTTCCAGGAATCCCTTATGCGTTATTTTTTAAAGAAGTGGACTGGTAGATTAATTCATAATCCGGCCACCTAAGCACTGTTTTTAAATAGTCTCTAAATGAGTAAGTGGTCTTAACATTTTTTGAAGTATGAATTTGTCTTACTAACTGTGCAAGCTTAATATTTATTTTGTAAAAAAGGGGGCTTGCTTCATTCAATACCGGTATATCGGTAATTTTCACCTTCTGTCCATTATTTGTTTTGAACTCAAGGCTTTTAAATAGCAAAATATCAATCCTCTTTTTTCGCCCGTTTGTATATATTATACTGCATATTGAATGACAATTCCTGTATTTTTATTGTAAATTTTAAATATTTTTTTATCGAAACCATTTGAAAACGACATGGATTACATCATATTCTTTCGTAAATTTGAAACTCATAATCATATGGGTTTTCTTTGTTCTTTATCCCTTTTTCATTTGAAATAAGCTTCCATTCTGACCAATCTATAAGAGGAAAATATGTATCGCCATCGAATTCCTCATGAATTTTTGTTACATACAGACGATCAGCCTCTTCCATAAATAATCCGAAGATAGCTGCTCCTCCGGTAATAAATACCTCGTCATTATTTTCTCTAATCCATTTTAATAATTCAGTTTTTGTTTTAAATATTAGACAGCCTTCTGCTTGAAATCGCTCATCTCTCGTTAACACAATATTCGTTCTTCCAGGCAGGGGTTTTCCAATTGATTCGTATGTCTTCCTTCCCATTACAATTGGATGCCCCATCGTTGTTCTCTTAAAATACTTTAAATCCTCTGGTAAGCGCCATGGCAACTGATTATTTTTTCCAATTACACCCTTTTTATCTTCTGCCCATAAAAAGGAAATCATACGCTGACAACTCCTTTTATATGTGGATGTGGATCATAGTCCTGCAATGAAAAATCTTCAAATTGAAAATCAAAAATGGATGTAACCTCTGGATTAATTACCATTTTTGGTAATTTCCTTGGTTCTCGAGTTAATTGCAGCTTCACTTGATCGATATGATTAGTATAAATATGAGCGTCTCCCAGTGTATGTATAAAATCACCCGGCTGTAAATGACATACATGTGCTATCATCATCGTTAATAAAGCATAGGAGGCAATATTAAATGGAACGCCTAAAAAAATGTCCGCTGAACGTTGATAAAGCTGGCAAGACAATTTACCATCTGCAACATGAAACTGAAAAAAACAGTGGCATGGAGGGAGCGCCATCTTATCTATTTCTCCAACATTCCAGGCATTTACGATAAGTCTTCGAGAATTAGGATTCGATTTAATTTGTTCAATGACTTCTGAAATCTGGTCAATTGTTTCCCCGTTTGCCGTTTCCCAAGATCTCCACTGGCGTCCATAAACAGGACCAAGATCTCCATCTTCATTTGCCCATTCATTCCATATTCTAACACCATTTTCTTGGAGGTACTTTACGTTTGTATCCCCATTAAGCATCCATAGCAGTTCGTATATAATGGATTTCAAATGTAATTTCTTGGTTGTTAGAAGAGGGAAACCTTCTTCCAGATTATATCTCATTTGATAGCCAAATGTGCTGATGGTGCCTGTACCCGTCCGATCTCCCTTTATCGTTCCATGTTCTAAAACATGTTTACATAAATCCAGATATTGTTTCATCTTAACACCTCTTATTACCCTATGATAAAGCTTGTATATAGTTGAACGTCATAGGGGCAATTTTTTTTAATTGTATTTTCGTATCACGAGAATAGTAATACATTGCAAAGCTTTCTGCAAAATATTCTTCTTGATAATTAATAAAATAAGAATTACCTGGAAATAATTTCGGTGCTTCTTTTTTCCATATTGGAATGAATGCCTGCTCCTTTTTTCCATCATATAAATAATGTTCTAATGAGTGTGCAAGTTCATGAAGCTCTAAATTTACTGAACCATGCCCTTTTCCTTTTTCACTGCAGCCAATTTTAACAAGCACGGTTTTAGAACCACCTATTCCCGGCACATTATCCCAAGTGATCGAATGATCTTGATACCCTCTCGGAGTTTTTCCCTTTAAATAGGCAGCTGTCGGATTATCGGTCAGTTTTCCGGTAAATAATTTTATTTTTATGTTTTTATTATCCACCTTTGATAGCATCGAAGATGGCAATTTTTCTAATTTGGATAGGATTTTTATAACTTCATCCTTATCATAATTAGATTGAAGCGGCAAAACAACAATATCTCCCAATAATGCTTGAGACCGCAAATGAACGTTATGATATAGGGCACTATTCTTTAATAATATACCATCTAAAGATGGTTTTGATAGCCCTAACAGCAAAATTGCACATAAAACAAAAAGATATATTACTACCTTGCGCATATTAATGCACTTCCTGCGTTTCTCATTTAGTAGTTTCATAATCTCATTATATCATAGGAAAAAAAGGTCCTTTGTTAATCATTTATTGGTATATATACTAAAAAAAGGTGCCGTAAAAAAGCACCTTTTCCTTGTCATCGACGATAAAAGTAAAATATACACTTCTAGTTTCATTCATCCATATTTTCGATTGGCAAGTTGCCCCGCGTACTTGTTCTTATACACTCATCCATTTCGGCGGAGTGTTTTTATCCCAATATATGGTGCCTAGCGTATAATGCTTTTGGTAATTATCATATTGCACATGGTAATGAAAATTAAAATAATATCCATCCATAGGCGGGTGGTCTCTTCTTACATGAAAGCGTATAATATCTTCATTCGAATTTGTATCATATATATGGAATATTTTCTCTCCTAGTCCTCCGCTTGGAGATTCGGATACCGCAAAGGACTCAAGCTTTTCTTCAGGATATTCGGCAACGGTCATTTCAATGGCTTTTTGAATATTTGGTAATATAACCTGTCTAAATTCGTCTTCAATTACAGGAGATATTTTAGAACCAAATTTCTCAAAGGATTGTTTCTCAGCTTCCGCCATTACCGAGTTAATAAAACTTTCCTTATCAAGCTTCGTCTCTTGATAAGAAGAATAGGCTTGATTTTGTAATTGATCATGCTTTTGTTGTTCTGATTTATCTACTTCTTGATGTCCATTCCAAAAGGCATGTGTGGGAGTGACCATTCCAAATGTAAAGATAGAAACCAGTACAACGATTGACTTTTTCATCCATTTTTTCACGGCAACCTCCCCCTTTCTATTAGATGTACATTCAATCTTTATTCATCATTCTTTCATTCTATTATGAAATAACATTCTTAATACAATATTAATTTTTTATAATATATCTCTCATTTTACACTCTATCCAATCATTTTTATAGGGAAATATTGTCTAATTTGTTGCAATTTTTTGAAGTCTGCCTTTTGTCCAATCTATGCTTGCAAATAAAAAATAGGAGTGCCACCAGACACTCCCAAAATGATTTAACAATACTTTTGAAAAGAGGTACTTAAATTATCGACAATTTCCTCTACTTCATGATCTTCAATATCATCACGTGGAATAAAATGTAATACTTCTTTTCCTTTAAGGATAGCCATGGATGGGGATGATGGTTCATAGTTTACAAAATACTCCCGCATTTTAGCTGTTGCTTCCTTATCTTGACCAGCAAATACTGTTACAAAATGATCCGGTTTTTTGGAAGCCCCTTCAATCGCTTGAACTGCTGCCGGTCTTGCTAAGCCTGCTGCACAACCACATATGGAATTAACGACTACAAGTGTTGTACCTTCAACATTTTCCATAAAATTTTCTACTTCCTCAGCAGTTGTAAGCTCTGTAAAATTTGCATGAACAAGTTCTTCTCTCATCGGTTTTACAATTTGTTTCATATATTCTTCATATGCCATGGACATTTTTATTTCCTCCTAACAAATTACTTTGATTTTCTTGCTTCAGTCATCTGCTTCCAAACAGAACCTTGTGCGGCTTCTCCGCCCTCAATTCTTTCGATAGCCATTTTTACTTGCAGCTGAACTTCGAATTCTGGATCATTTTGAGCCTCTCTTAAGGCAGGAAGTGCCGTTTCGTCTCCTTCTTCATACAGAAACATCGCTGCACGCCATCGAACAATTTTACTTGTATCTTTTAAAGCATCAGCCATAGGCTGAATAGCTTCTTTAAATCCAAGATCTGATAATGCATCACCAGCTGTTCTTCTAACTGTCACTACTTTATCTTTCAATCCTTCAAAAAGGTAAGGAAGAACTTTTTTATCTTTAATCATGCCAAAATACACAACTGCCAATCTTCGAATAGATGATTTTTCATCATGAAGTGCTTTTTCAAGAACAGGTAAATCCTCCAGTGTAGGATCTTCCATTTGTTCAAGAAGCTGATATCTCTTGCGCCAATCCGTATTATCTAACATATCAGCAGTTACTTTATGCATTTTCTTTTTTTCTGGCTCTTTGTTCGGGTTCTGTGCTATAGCAACGATTTTATTCAATCGTTCATCAGGATATGCTGCAATGATTTCCTCTACCACTTCATTTCCCACTTGCTCTAATTCCCCGTAACGAACACCTTGCTCTTTCCATTTTCTTAAGAAAACATAATTATCACCGGGCAGCTGAGCCTTTTGCATTGCCTCCAGAAAATTTTTAGGCAATCCAAAGCGTTTTTCTTGATCCCCTTCTACTAACTTCACCTGAAGCGGTATTCCCTTGAACATTTGGATAAAAACATTTACCTCACCAAAGTGCTCATTTATTTTTTGCTCTCCGGTTACTTGGCTATTTTCCTCTTCACCAAATGCTAATCTTATTTTGGGTAAAATATCTTGCCAATCTACTCTTCCATCTCGTTCTACCGCAAGAAAATCTGCAACATGATAGACACCCTTAACTCCTGCTAATCCGAGAATTGATTGAATAATTGGTGGGGCACCAATTGCAGTTTCAGCTTTATAATTTGAGCTTTTTCCTGCAGGCAATTCTTCATTTAAAATAATTTTCATCGTATTAGGACTTGGGGTTGGTTCAATCGTAACTATTTTCATCCTTTTTTCACCTCTTTAACCGTTTGCATAGTGCTATTTCAAACTAGCTCTGACAAATAAGTCCATCTCTCAATCAATTTTTCCAATGTCTCATCTTGGAATGCGATTTCATCCATAATTTTTTGTGCTTTTTCAAAATCACTTCCAATATTATTTAATTCTTCTTGAAGTAATTCCAATTTTTGCTCCGCATCTGCTATTTTGCCATCGATTTCTTCCCATTCCTTTTTCTCCATATAACTCATTCTTTTTGGCTTATTCACACTTTTTGTCTCAGTTGGAGCAGCAGATTCCTTCATTTCTTTTTTGTTTTCCGCCTGTTTCAAATCTAAGTATTCACTGTAAATTCCGTAGAAGCGAGCAATGTTTCCATCACCATTAAATATTAAAAGCTGTTCCGTGGTTTTATCTAAATAATACCGATCATGTGAAACAGATATCACGACTCCCGGAAACTCCTCTAAATAGTCTTCTAACACCGTTAATGTTTGTGTATCCAAATCATTTGTCGGCTCATCCAGTAATAATACATTCGGTTTTTCCATTAATAACCTTAATAAATATAATCTTCTTTTTTCTCCTCCGGATAATTTCCGAATTGGTGTACCGTGTGTATATAATGGGAATAGAAATCTTTCCAGCATTTGTGCAGCTGATATGGTATCGCCGTCTTTTGTCGTAACGGAATCTCCATACTCACGAATGTATTCAATCATTCTCTTTGAATCATCCATGTCTTCATTTTCTTGCTTGTAATAAGCAATTTTAACGGTCTGTCCAGTTATTATTTTCCCGCTTGAAAGTGGGATCGTTCCAGCAAGAAGGTTCATAAAAGTGGACTTTCCGCTACCATTTTTCCCGATTATGCCTATTCGATCTCCCGGTTTTACAAGCCAATTAAAATCTTTTAAAATAACCCGTTCTCCAAACGCTTTATAAGCATCTACAAATTCAAACACTTGTTTACCTAGGCGACTCCCTTGAATGGCAAAATCCACATTTTCATTGACCGCAAGCTTGCCAATCGAAGACTCAAGCTTTTCAAATCGTTCTATTCTCGCCTTTTGCTTCGTGGTCCTTGCCTTTGCTCCACGTCTCATCCAAGCAAGCTCATTGCGGTAAAGATTCTTTCTTTTACTCTCTGTTGCCAGGCTTTCTTCTTCTCTTAATGATTTTGCCTCAATGAAAGCCTGATAATTACCTTTATAAGAATAAAGCTGGCCATGGTCTAATTCAAATATCCGATTGACAACCGAATCAAGAAAATAACGATCATGGGTCACAAGTAATAAAGCTCCGGGATATTTATTCAAGTAATCTTCCAACCATTTTACGGATTCATAGTCTAAATGGTTTGTTGGTTCGTCTAAAATTAATAAGTCTGGTGTTTCAATCAGTATCTGTGCTAAAGCTACCCGTTTCTTTTGTCCGCCTGACAGATTTCCAATTTTCCATGTATAATCGTGAATTCCCAATTTCGTTAATATTGTTTTGGCGTTAGCATTCGCATCCCAAGCATTTAAAGCATCCATTTGTTTGTGCAAGGAAAATAATTTATCTTGTAAATCGGAATTAGCAGGATCCTTCTCCATTTGAATTAATAGTGTTTCATACGATTTAAATAACTGGATAATCGCTGCTTCCCCTTGAAAGACCTGTTCTAAAACCGTTAATTCAGGATTTAATTCCGGGTTTTGGGATAAATATCCGATGGAATACTGATTCGGATGAATGATTTCTCCTGAATCCGGTTCATCTATTTTCGCCAGGATTTTAAGCAGACTTGATTTTCCTGTCCCATTCACCCCAATTATTCCTACTCTTTCCTTCTCACTTATGTGAAAGGAAATTTGGTTAAACAGTTGTTTCTCGCCGTATGTTTTTGAAAGTTCTTCAACTGTTATTGACTTCATAATCACCGTTCCATTCTTTATAAAATTGCTCCAGGAAAGTTTTTAAAAATTGATGTCTTTCTAAAGCAATTTGTTTCCCAGTTTTCGTAAGCATTTTATCCTTTAATAATAATAATTTTTCATAAAAATGATGGATTGTCGAGGATTTACCCTTTCGATAGTCTTCAATTGTCATATTTTCTCTTACTTGTAAGCCCGGATCATACAGGAGCTGCCCTTTTTTTCCTCCATAAGCAAAAGCTCTTGCAATTCCAATCGCGCCGATTGCATCCAGACGATCTGCATCTCTTACAGCCATTTGTTCAAATGTATGTAATGAAGACTCATTTCCGCCTTTAAAGGAGAGGGTCTCAATTATCTCGATTATTACTGCATGTAGATGTGGTGCGAGTGATAAGGAGGATAAAAAACTATTTAAATTATTTTTTCCTTCTTCTAGTGAAGAATTTAATTTTTCATCTGGAATATCGTGAAGTAATGAGGCCATTTCGATGACAAATAAATCTCCTTTTCCTTCACATTTTGCAATGTACAAAGCAAGGTTTCGAACACGATCTACATGAAACCAATCATGACCGGTCGAATCTGTTCCCATTTCTTGTTGAACAAAATCTTCCGTTCTTTTAATAATTTGTTCCACTCTGCTTCCTCTCCTCCTAAATAATATTTTACCATGATTATATATGAAAAAATATTAACCTGCTTTAAATAATAAAAGCCGTATTTGCGGTAAATACGGCCTTTATCGCTTAGGATATTATAAATTCATATTTGTAGATAACCTTTACGTCTAGCTGTAGCTCCAATTGGTTTACGCATTTGTTCATTTTAAATGATTTTTTATCTTAGGAAATACCTTCAATGCGTTATGAAAAAACACATCATCATAGTGTTTTTCCGGAATAAGTGACTTGATGAAATCTACATATGTCTTTATTGGAGCTAATGGCCAATCTGTACCGAAGACTAATCTTTCATAGTGATCACAAAACTCTAATGCATGCTTTAAATGATCGAAAAATCTGCTGTTTCGTTTCATTTTAAAATCTTGTTCAGTCCCCACTAGCAGCCCTGATAAATCTGCATACATGTTGGAATTCTTATAAACTACCTCTGCACCTGTCAAAACCCATGGATCCCCGAAATGGGCCATCATAAATCTTACTTTACGGTTCTTTACGGCCACTTCATCAAGAGTTAGTGGATGAGAATATTTTAAAAGTCCCCTCTCTGAATACGTATCACCTGTGTGAAACACCACGGGCATATCGTATTTTTCAGCCAAAGTATATATCGGATCGTACACCTTATCATATGCATAGAATGGATAGTAGCCTAAATAAATTTTGATTCCAACGACATTTGGTTTTTGAAGCTCCATTTCTAAGTTAATAAGTGAGTTTTCATTTAGGGTATATGGATTAACACCCGCACAGTACATAATATTAGAAGGTATGCTTTCTTCTAAATCCAAGCCCATTGGAGTTTCGGCTTCAGGGTCTGGAAAGCCGAGTCCATCTGTTTCTGTTAATCCCATGCCTATACCTAAAATTACTCCTGCATCCTTATATTCTTTTATTATTCCTTCATTAGAATAATTCACAAATGAAAGGTTTTGTGCTGTATGATGGAATTCTTTTATATCGGATAAATGCATATGTGCATCAATTATTTTCACAACTATTACTCCTAAAATTTAATTTTCAAACATTACAGCTTTAAAATAAACCAATTGCCTTGCCTTTTTCATCTACATCCATATTGTAGGCGGCAGGCTTCTTTGGCAGTCCTGGCATTGTCATAATATCTCCCGTAATAGCGACAATGAAACCGGCACCAAGCTTTGGTTTTAATTCTCTGACATGGACAATAAAATCCCTTGGTCTGCCTAGCTTACCAGGATCATCCGATAAAGAATACTGTGTTTTAGCCATACAAACAGGGAGTTTATCCCAGCCAAAGTTTTTAAATTCTTTTAATTGTTTCAAGGCTTGTGCAGAAAAATCTACATCCTTTCCACCGTAGACTGTTCTTATAATGGTCCTGATTTTTTCCTCCAATGACAAGTCCAATTCATAAATGGGCTGAAATGTTACATTATGACTATCCATCACCTCTAAGACTTTAGCTGCAAGCTCAATACCGCCTTGCCCGCCTTTTTCCCATACTTCTGTTAAAGCTACCGGAATTGTATTCTCGTCACACCAATTTTGCAAAAGCGAGATTTCGGAATTAGAATCATTGGTAAAACGATTAATCGCAACAACAAAAGGTAACCCAAACTGCTTAATCGTTTCTACATGTTTTTTAAGATTTTCGAGCCCCTTTTCCAATGCTGCAACATTTTCATTTGTCAGTTCAGATTTTTCTACTCCCCCGTGCATTTTTAGTGCTCGAATGGTAGCTACGATTACGACAGCGGATGGCTTTAATCCTGCTGATCTTGCCTTTATGTCTAAAAATTTTTCCGCTCCTAAATCTGCACCAAATCCTGATTCGGTAACAACATAGTCTGCTAACTTCAACGCTGTTTTCGTTGCCATTACACTGTTGCATCCGTGCGCAATATTTGCAAATGGTCCCCCGTGGACAAGTGCAGGAGTGTGTTCAATTGTTTGAACCAAATTTGGTTTAAGAGCATCTTTTAAAAGCAAGGCTAGTGAACCTTCAACCCCTAGATCACCAACTGTTACCGGCTGCTTATCATAATTGTAAGCAATGACCATCTTCGATAATCGAAGTTTTAAATCTTGAAGATTATTCGCTAAACATAGAACGGCCATTATTTCAGAGGCTACTGTAATATCAAAACCATCCTCTCTTGGTACACCTTGACCTGGTCCTCCAAGCCCAATAACAATTTGCCGTAAAGCACGATCATTTAAATCCAAACATCTCTTCCAAACAATCCTTCTTGGATCAATCTGCAACTGATTACCTTGATGGATATGGTTATCCATCAAAGCGGCAAGAGCGTTATTAGCTGTTGTTATGGCATGAATATCACCGGTAAAATGAAGATTAATATCCTCCATCGGCAAAACCTGAGAATAGCCGCCGCCTGTAGCTCCCCCTTTCATGCCCATGGTCGGACCTAAAGACGGTTCACGCAAAGCAATCATTACCTTTTTACCTATCAACTGGAGAGCATCACTTAGACCAACCGTAACCGTTGATTTTCCTTCTCCTGCAGGTGTCGGATTTATAGAAGTAACAAGTATTAATTTACCATCTTCATTGGATTGCAAACTATGTATTTTTTCATATGAAATCTTCGCTTTGTATTTACCGTATAAATCAAGGTCATCCTCTGTTAATCCTATTTTTTCTGCGATTTCTTTAATAGGCAATAAAGTAGATTCTTGGGCAATTTCAATATCTGTTTTCATTGTTTTGGTTTCACTCATTTTCTTTTCCTCCTTACGATTATTTTGTATTTAAATAATAGTTTAATTTTGGTAGATTTAACCCTTTGAATCATTAGAAAAATATACCTCTTCAAAAGGCTGTACTACAACAAAACCATTCCCTGAAAATTTCATTTGAATAGATTCCCCGCTGCCGCGTCCAAGAAAGGTTTTGAACGATACATCTGTCACGAAGTCGGGCTTTAATTGCCCGGACCATGCGACTGTCGCATGAGGATCTGTAAATACGGGATTATCGGGACTAACAATTAATGTTAGAGGTTCATAATGGGAAGTTATAGCAACTCGTCCATTTCCCTCTAGTTTCACATTAAAAATACCACCTGCAAGCATTCCAGCAATTCTTCTCATTAGTTTAATATCCCATTCGATGGTTTGTTCAAATGCTAATAAATTATTCCCATTTACAATTAGTGATTCATCTTTTAAATGGAGAATGGAAATTTTTTTTCCTTGATCGGCAATATATAATTTCCCATTCCCGGTTGCTTTCATAAGCGAAGTGCCTTCACCAGTTAATGCCTTTTTGAATAATCTGCGAAGGCCGTGTTCCAGCATTCTCTCCCGTACAAATTTAATATTCCCACGATAAGAAACCATGGAGCCTGCTTTTGCCCATACTTGTCCATTTAAATTGATTTCAAGAAGCCTAGAGGTTTCTAATTCAAATAAACCTTGATGCTTATCCTCTTGCTTTGTCTTTTGGATAAACTCCTGAATAGAATATCTTGAATCTTCCACCTGCAAATCACCCCTTAAGCTCCACTTTTTTTAAAATAAATAGAGTAATAAAGCTCAACGCCTGTTTCAGCTCATTTGAAAGTCCCTCGAGATGCTGTTCTGTAACTCCACGTTTATAAACATTCGTTTCGGCAACTTTTTCCCAGCCGTGCCTTATGGCGAGTTTTTCAAATTCCCATGGCATCATTGTATTGCATATTGCTTCTTTTTCTTCCAACCTTGGGAAACTATTTATTCGAGGCTTTGCAGTCGGTCCTAATATTCCAAAGCAGCCATAACCGTTATTTGTTAGAATTCTTTTTATTTCATTCAGGGCAATTAGAGGTCTTTCGGTCCATTCCAGTGAATTGATGGCCAATATTCCTTTAAATTGTCTATCTTCAAATGGTGTTTTAAGTATATTGCCTTGTACAAAGGTTAAGTTATCGTTTTCATAATTCCTGGCAAGTTTCACCATATTATCGGAAATATCCATTCCAATCACTTCATATCCATTCTTGCTCAATAAAGACGATCCAAAGCCATCCCCGCAACCGAGATCTGCTATTAATCCTTTAGGTACATATTTCGTAAAAAACGGAACTATTTCTTTTCGACTACCATGCAACCACATGTTTTTTGAATTAGAATGCCAGCTTTCCGCGTTAAGATCCCAACTTCTTTTCGATTCCTGATCCCATGAGAAGGAATTCACCTAAAATCTCCCCCCTTTAAATAACTTCATAACCTATAAAAATAATATTAAATATTTATGTTTGATTTCCCTCTAATTTAACCAAAATATTATTATCCTTTCATTTACTTCACATATTTTTACTCTATCTTTGTGAGGGATAAAAGGAATACAAAAACAAGGGAGTAAGTAAAGTGGAACATATTATTAAGGTTCAAAGAAATTATCAAGGTGATATTATAAGCTTCGAAACATCGGAAGGCAGAATTATTTCTTACCTAAAAGCGTTGATGGAAACGGAGAATGGAAAAATCGAAGGGACAAATATTGAATGGAATCATGACGGACACGCCTGTTTATATAATAACGATGAAAATGATAAATATTTCTCGAACTTCCCTCCTATATTTTAATAACAGTGCATGCGTTGGAGCTAGAGAAGCACTGCGCAGAATAAATCATTTATTTGATAATAGATTTAGACATTCTTCTATATAATGAAAAAGAACCGTCCTTTTGGCGGTTCTCCTACATTTCTTCTTCATTTTTCTCTTGTAGAATTTTTAATGCTTTTACACGTTCCGGATCTTCCTCAAAAAATTGTACTAAGTCACCAATTCTGTCAATAGAATTCCAGCTTAAATGATGTTCGATTCCTTCAACATCTTGATAGATGTTTTCCACTTTAACACCGATTATCTGAAGAAACTTTTCCAATAAATCATGACGATCTACCAGTCGTTTTCCAATTTTCTTGCCTTTCGATGTTAATATTAAGCCGCGGTATTTTTCATATACTAAATAATCATCTTTATCTAGCTTTTGTACCATTTTTGTTACAGAGGAGGGATGGACAGAAAGCGCTTCTGCAATATCTGATACACGTGCATATCCTTTACTTTCAATTAATAAGTAAATTTGTTCTATATAATCTTCCATACTTGGTGTTGGCATCCCTAAACCCCCATTATGTAAGGCTCTTTTCTTATGGTTACTGTTTCAAACTGAAAACAGTATAAATTTCTTCTTCCAACTAAATAATGGATTTTTTTGAAAAGATGCCCAGAAACTAAAACGTATTTTGATTTTCCACTATGTGCGAAAACTAAATGAATATGAAACAACTTTAATTGAACAGTAAGACTACATACTTCATTTATAATAGGCTCATCAATAAAATTTTACTATAGATACTGTAAATAAACAAGAAAACAACTGAATCTTACACCTTTAGGAGAAATTTTCACCTTTTTTCCTCCTATTCTGAAAAAATAAAAAATTACCTCATATATTCTTGACTCACTAATTCGGTTGGTGTATATTTATTTTAACATTAAACATATCGTTTATATTCTTTTAGATTATGCAAAGTATACGTTTGATGTTACATTTTTTCTTGGCACTATGTGCTTTAAAGATTTAGGAGGATTAAGAAACATGCAAAACGGTAAAGTAAAATGGTTTAATAACGAAAAAGGCTTTGGTTTTATTGAAGTTGAAGGCGGAGACGATGTATTTGTACACTTCACAGCAATTCAAGGTGAAGGCTTTAAAACGTTAGAAGAAGGCCAAGAAGTATCTTTTGAAATCGTTGAAGGTAACCGCGGACCTCAAGCTGCTAACGTAACTAAATTATCTTAATTATAAATGAACAAGGCTGGCATTTTTAATGTCAGCCTTTTATTGTTCATTTTTCAATGATAAAAAAACATATTTAATTGAGTTTCTTGCCAAATTCCTTTAATTTTTCCCCGACCGTACACTTTTCGATACAGAAACGATGGGCAAATGTTTTACCATGTTCCTTTTGCAAGGTTGATTTTATAAAGCATCCCTCACAATAATACTCTATGATTGAATCAACTTCCTTCAAAAGTTTTTTCCTTTCCATCAAATATCGTCCCTTTTATGGCTGTTTTCTTAAGTGGTTGCTTTTTTATTAAAAATATTTAATACATTCCTCATTCAGTATAAGAAAGCTTAACTACTTTCTTAAATAGATCCCCTGAAACGAACTATATGAGGAATTGTAATATATTACGAAAAGCAGCATTTTAATCGAAAACAGCCCTAATAAATTAGTTTATTTTAATATGACTAGATATACTTTTTCCAGCCAATGCCTGTGAAGCAAGCTGATCTGCTTCTTTATTATCTTTGCGTGATATTGGAATATAGGTTGGTTTTAATCCGAGCACACTCATCTTTTCTTCGATCCTGTCAAGCCAACCATTTAATACCTGTTCGAAACATGGCCACTCTCCCGATAATTGTCTCAGTACACCTTGGGAGTCCCCTTTAATAACACAAGGTATGTGGTGTGCACCAACTTCTTCCAATAAAGAAATGGCATTATATAATGCAATATATTCAGCTTCATTATTGGTTTGAATAGAATCAATTTTTCCGTTTTGCCTATATCGGTATTTCTCCGAGCCGATTTGATAATAAAGAACCATCCCAATACCAGCGGTACCTGTTTCCCGATCAAAACCACCGTCAAAATAAATTGTACATTCGCTGGGCTCTTTTTTGATTTGTTCCTTCAATTTTAAGTATTCCTTTTTAGTCCATTCCGATCCCATTTCGTCTATTATCGTTAAATCTTTTACACGTCCGGTATTATATATATCATCAATAGATCTGTCAAATGTATCAGCTGAAATCCAATCCGATTCAAATGGAATATCGGCTGTTTTTGAACCTCGGTACAGCCATTTAATTTTCACTTTCATATAATAACAACCCCTAGGATGAAATAAAGGCTACTTATGCATTATATCAGTTTACATATTAATTGATTTAATCATATTGTTTTCTTTTCCACATAATTTAAACCCAGAAGAACAAATGCGCAAGGCGCTTTTCTCATCTGAAGAAAACTTCCATATAAAATTTAACAAGTTTATAAAATTTATGATATTCTAACAAGTAGTCATTCTTTCTATATACAGCATTCCCATATTCACATGATATGTTGGTATAACCATGTTTAAGACATGAGCCATAGGTAAAAGGAGAGTAGCAATTGATTGAAGTTTATATAGATGGTGCCAGTGCTGGTGATCCGGGTGAAAGCGGCGCCGGAATCTTTATTAAAATAAATGGGAATGTGGAGCGATATTCCATTCCGCTAGGACATAAAAATAATCATGAGGCTGAGTACCTTGCATTAGTGAAGTGTATGGAAATTTGTATTCAAAATGGATATAAAGTAATATCCGTTCGATCCGATTCAAAAGCAGTCGTTCAAGCGGTCGAAAAGGAATTTGCAAAGAAGGAACCGTATCAGACTTTACTTAAAGAGATACTGACATTAGCAAAACAATTTGATTTATTTTTTATCAAGTGGGTTCCCAGCTCAGAAAACAAAACTGCTGACGAACTTGCAAGAAAAGCAATACGCTTGAATAAATAAAAAGGGGTTACATCATGAATAAGAAATTCTTGGCAGAATCAGGTTTACTGCTTGTTGCATTCATATGGGGATCAACTTTTGTAGTTGTACAAAATGCAATTGAATTCTTGCCGCCGTTAACGTTCAATGCGGTTCGTTTTTTCATTGCGGGCGTTATTATTTTCTTTATCTACTTTATTCAAGAAAAAGGGAAAATAAAGGCTACCGGAAAACAGCTTGTACCAGGGGTTCTGCTTGGTTTATGTCTATTTATCGGCTATTCCTTTCAAACTATCGGCCTTTTATACACAACACCTTCTAAAGCCGGATTTATAACGGGATTAAGCGTGGTTGTGGTGCCGCTGCTATCCTTTATTTTTTATAAAAACCGTCCTGCACCAAAAGCAATCATTGGTTCCATTGGAGCTGTGATAGGATTATATTTCTTAGTAGCGAAAAATAGCACTGGACTTTCGATTGGAGACGGATTCGTTCTTATTTGTGCTTTTGGATTTGCTTTTCACATTATACTTACTGATCGTGTGACAAAAAAGGTGCCAATTTTATTTTTAACTACTGTTCAAATTTTCACTGTATCCCTGCTATGTGCCGTAAGTGCCATTATATTTGAAAACTGGCAGGTAGTATTTGAAACTAGCCATATTCTTTCAAAAACAACAATTTTAGCGATGATTATTACATCCTTATTAGGTACTGCTTTTGCTTTTTTTATGCAGACTACTGCACAAAGATTCACTTCTCCTACAAAGGTCGGGATTATCTTAACAATGGAACCCGTTTTTGCAGCGATTACATCCTTCATCTTAACAAATGAAAGATTATCGTTATTTGGTACTGTCGGTTGTTTATTAATCTTTATTGGAATGATCATCAGTGAGCTTCCAATTGAAAAAACATTGGCCATTTCGTTCTTAAAAAATAAAAAATCGCTGGACCGCAAACTTTAAAAGCGAAAAAAGAGGCTGTATACCTCTTTTTTATTTTGTAATTAAACCAATCTTCTCAGCATATTCGAATGCTTGGTGTCTTGAATGAACATTATTTTGTTTTAATGATTCTAATATGGAAATATAGAAACTTCCATCAAATTCTTTTTGTGTTTTTAATGTAATTTCAATTGCTGCTTTTATGATAGAATCGCAAGCTCCAGTGTATTGCTTTCCAAAATATATAAACCCGATAACATCATCCGCAAATTTAAAGCCTTTTCTGCGAAGATCCAATAGAAAATCATCTAATGGCAATTCTTTCGTTTTCAACATACTCTCCCTCACTAACATGTCACGTAGAGATAATCCCCTTCTACTCACTTTTTTTATTTTACAATACTTTTAATAGCATGACTATATGGCAGTTTATGAAAATACTTAATATTGCTATAAGCGAATAAACATACTGTATAAAAGGGAATTCTAGATAAATGGAGGTGATGACAATGGCGAAAAAAAATAATAATCGAGGAAAAATGGCCCCTGGAGCTAACCCGCAAGGTTGGGGACAGGATACAGAATTTGCTGTTGATGATCCAAAATCCAAACTTGAAAATGCTGCAAAAAAAAGTAATAAAAAATAAATGAGAAGTAAAGCACCTTGCCATCAGCTTATGGATTTCGTAGCCTTCGAAGCAAGATTAGGGAACTCAGTGAGATATTGCAAGAACTGATGGTTGACTTATCGGGGTGAAGACGTAAAAACCCATAAGCCGATAGGAGCGGAGCTAATCATAAAAAAGAGCAATCACTGATTGCTCTTTTTTAGGCTTGTCTGGCAAGATTCGACCACTTGCTCCCGATAAGATGTCTTCGAATGCTCTTTAATTCTAATTCATCAATATAGGTTAAAAACGCAGGTGTAATATCCGTTAATACAGATTCTTCTATTCTAAAAGTTAAAGGCACATCACACCTTATTTCCGCTAGCTCTCGCGACATATGAAGCATATCAAGATCCTCTTCAATTTTTTTCCGTTGTGAAGGGGTTAATTGATGAAGATTACTTAGAAGTTCATTAATCGATCCATATTGTTGGATTAATTTTAAAGCCGTTTTTTCACCAATCCCTTTCACACCGGGATATCCATCACTAGTATCGCCCATTAAAGCTTTTACATCAATAAATTGACTTGGAGATATTCCATACTCTTCATAAAAAATATCATTGGAATATGTTTTATAATTTCCAAACCCTTTTTGAATAATGTTCACATGAATTTGATGATCTACTAGCTGCAACAGGTCTTTATCGCCAGTTAAGATTGATACCTGTAAGTCATTTTGCATGGATTTTGCAAGCGTTCCAATGCAGTCATCCGCTTCAAAACCGACAACTCCTATATTTGGAATATCAAATGCTGTCACTACCTCTTTCACTAAATCGAACTGAGGTATTAATTCAACAGGCGGTGCATCTCTGTTCGCTTTATATCCTTCAAATTTTTCATTACGAAATGTTTTACTGCCCATATCCCAACAAACAACTGCATGAGTAGGATTCATTTCTTCCAAAGCAGTAAGCAAATGTCTCATAAAACCTTGAACGGCATTAGTTGGCATTCCTTTAGAATTAATCATGTATTGACCGGTAACACTTGTAGCATAAAAGGCACGAAATAATAGTGCCATACCATCCACAAGTAATAATTGTGATGAGTTTTTCAAATAATCACCTCTACTATCATTTCATTGCTTATCCATTATACCATGGATTGATAAGAGACATTCCTATTCTCCTAATTCTACAGAATTTTCCTCATAGGATACCCAATCCGAATAACTACCAGCATAAAGTTTCACATTTTTATACCCCGCCTCTTTTAAAGCGATGAAATTTGGGGTTGCCGTTACGCCTGAACCGCAATAAACAATGATAGGCTTTTCTGGATCCATATGTGCAAATCTTTCTTTTTGTTTTTCAGCTGATTTCCAGCTGCCATTTATAAAACCATCTTCCCATACAATATTTATCGCTCCAGGAATATGTCCTGGCTTTTTATCAATTGGTTCCTCTAATCCTAAATAACGGTTTCTAGCACGAGAATCGATTAGAATAGCAGATTGGTTTGCTATTATATTTTTAATATCTTCATATGAAGCAAGCATGTTATCTTGAATATTTATGGAAAAGGTTGTCTTATCAAAAGCAGGTACTTCATGTGTACTGGTATAACCATTTTGGACCCATTTCGTATAGCCACCATCTAATATATATACTTTTGTATGGCCCAGATACGTTAATAACCACCAAAATCGGCCCGCATAGGAACCTTCTCCATTATCATAAGCAACCACTGTAGTAGATGCATCAATTCCCGCTCTTTCTAATTTTCCCTTTAATTGAAGTGAATCCGGCAAAGGATGTCTTCCACCGTGATCCGATGGTTTACTGGACAAATCATCCTCCAAATGAAAATAAAGGGCACCTGGAATATGACTATTCAAATATGCTTCCTTGCCCGCTTCTGGATTACCCAGAGTAAATCGGCAATCAATCACCCTTACATTAGAGTCTTCTAAATGATCCGCTAACCATTCTTGACTTTTAATATATTTCAACCCATCCACTCCCTTTTTCTTTTCTTTTTCCATTAGCCTAATAACATGTTCCTTCGGAGTCCAACAATTGAATTGATAATTAGGCTGCGTGTCATAGCCTAACCGATTACACTTGTAATTCATTTTTCCATGTATTCTCGCTGCTTGAAAGTGAATACATGTTGCACAAGCATGAAATCTGCTGCCTTTCATCCCCATTCCCCCGCATGTGAAAATGTTACTTTGCAATTTTCTCTCGAATAGCGGTCCATTCCTCAATATCGATTTTTTCATTTAACACTGCAAGCATTGCCTTAAATTGTTCGTTTGCATCCTCCTGGATATGTTGAAGCAGTTCTGCAAATTCCTTCACCACATATGGATTAAAATATTGCTCCATCCTAACTTTTTGCTCTTCCAGATACGTATCTGCAAGTGGCTGTAATAAATGTTGGAGTTCATCCTCCATCAGTTTCTTTTCATTTTTTTCAAAAAATGATTTAGCATTTTTAAAATACTTAAATGTTTTTTCTAATTGACTTCGGTCTATTTCAATAAATGCAGATGGAAATTCCGGTGTTGATATGGAACCTATTTCATAATCGGAAATCGAAATGGAAGATTGAATCTTAGATATCTGCTCTTGAAATTGATAAAGTTTTTTCCTAAATAAGTCTTTTACATAGTTCTCTATTCTTAAAGATGTGGCCCGCATTTCTTGTGCAAAGTCATAGCCTAAGCTCTCTAATAGTTCAATAAGCGCTTTATGCAATGCGGATTTTTGATTATTTTGTAATGTTGCTGGATTAAAAGCTTCTTTAAAGAAATCACTAAACCGATAAAATGTCCGTTGTTTTACATAAAATAATAATTCCTGCAGCTCTTGTTTAAGCTTCGTTAAAAAGATGGTTGGTGCAGCTTGCTTTAATAGCTCATCCATTTTTTCCTGATTCATTACCAATTGTTTTCTTCTATTTTCTTTTTCCTCTTGACTTTCCAATGCTGATCCAATCAGCTCATCAATCATTTTAACTGCTCTTTGAACTTCGTTAGCGGCTGATTGAATACTCATCCTCATTAAATCATTAGATAAAAAGGAGTCAAAAGAATTTTTAAATTCCACTATACCAGATTGTTGATTTTCATTTTGGAGTGCCAAAAGACTGGATACTCCAAATAACTTAGGAAAACGAATACCATATTGGGTTAATTGCTCATACACATAGCTTTTTACATCATTTAATTCTTCTTCTGAATCTGCTAGGTCAATTGCATTTACAATAAAGAACATTTTATCCAGTTCGAATGCGTCTTTTACCCTTCCCAATTGAATTAAAAATTCCCTGTCCGCTTTGGAAAAAGCATGATTATAATAAGTTACAAAGAGAACCGCATCGGAATTCTTAATATATTCAAAGGCTACACCTGTATGTCTAGCATTAATGGAATCTGCCCCAGGAGTATCAACAAGCGTTATTCCCTGTCTTGTCAACTCACTGTCAAAATAAAGATCAATTGATTCTACAAAGCATGATTGTGACTCATTTGCAACAAATCCCCTGAATTCTTGTAAACCTGCAATGATATTTTCACCAAGCTTATCTTTATACACTTCATACCCTTTTAAAAATGCATGTAAAAAGGAGAGGTGAATTTTCTCACGGGCTTCTTTTGTCTCTTTTATTTGCAAAATAATAGATCCTGCTTCATCCAAGCTTTCACACGCAGCATTAAATTCTTTTAAAGATTTTTGAATGTCGTCCAATAACTGTTTTTTACTTTTCAGATGAATAACAGCTGTTCCATGTGAATATTCCTTGGTAGGGGGACAAATTCGATTTATTGCTGCTGTTGTCGGATTTGGTGAAACAGGTAAAACCTTCTCACCAATAAGCGCGTTTGCAAAGGATGATTTCCCGGCGCTGAATGCTCCAAATAAGGCAATGGTAAATTGTTTATTTTCAATTCTTGATTTTTTAGACAGTAAATGTTCTGTTATCCGTGCAAATCCAGCTTTATTTTTTAGAAGATCAGCTGTTAACTGCAATTTATTTACGATTATTTCAGATGAAACGGATTCTTTCTCTATCCTTTGATTATCGTCGGTTTCAACAACTTGAGGATCTAATTGTTTAACTGTTAGCTCCATTTTTTGGTCATTAGAATATATTCGAAATTTTGTTTGCTCTTCCTGCCATTTTTTCTGAATACCTTGATAAACCTCTTTACTATCAACAACTGGCTTAAACACCAATTCTTCTTTTTCATTTCTCGTAATCGCAATTTCTTGAAGTTTTCTTATAGCATCAGTGTATTTTTTCACACCGCTTAACTCTGCTTCAAGCGTGTTAAGTTCATTTTGAATTTCAGCTTTCATTATTTCTTCAACTTGCAATTTAAACCTTTCCAGCTCTTGATTTGCTAATTTTTTTAGGGATTCCGCTACCTCATCACAATAATGAAGCACATATTCCCCTGACATTCTTGCCCCATGTCTAACTAAATTTCTTAATAAGTCGGTTTCAAATTGAATAGATAAATTTTGAGCTTCTAACTGTAATTCATCATTGGCAAGTTTCGCTTTTTTTAATATGCTTCCGGCAAATTCCCTAATATGCCAAACAAGTTGTGAATCTGTTTGTGTTTTTAGTTGATTAAAAAACTCCTCTAATCTTTTTACACGCTCTTCTTCCGTTTTCTTCTTACTAAATAATAGTCCCATCTTAAAATCCGGCTGAGCAGATTCCAAATATTCTTTGGCAAGCTCTCTTATCTGAAAAGGCATTAAATAAGCGCTCTTTAGTATTTTTGTTCTCTCATCGTCAAAGGATTTTCTCCAATTTTCAAGTTGTACTTGCAATTTATTCATTTTGTCGATGAGATCTTGTTCTTTCGATAAAATAGATTGCTTCTCGCTAGCTGATAAATCTTGCAAACTTTCTTTAAAACGGGCACCTTGGTCTTCCTCTTGTTCGACTAACCATTTAAAGTGCTCCTGAATTAACAGATTAACGGCCGATTGAGCAGAAGATGAAATGCGGCTATCTTTTTGATTTAATACTTCATTTACAAGTGATTTCACTTTGGCAAACTCGTTATGTTCGTTGCTGCTTTTCTTTAATGTTGTATAGAAAATTCCGTTTGGATGTACATTCCATGCAGAAAATGATTCTTCTACCGATTGTTTGAACTCGGAAAAGGACAATTCCTCGTCCTTATGCTTATCAATTTGATTAATAATTAAGTAGAGCTCCACTCCATGCTGCAATAACTCTTTCGTATATTGAAAATTCAATTCTGATTGTACATGGTTATAATCCATCACATAGAAAACAATATCAGCCAGATGTATTGCTGATTCCGTTGAAATTCGATGTGCGTCATCAGTGGAATCTACCCCTGGTGTGTCCATGATGATAACTTGTTCAGGAAGATCCGTTTGTTTTTTCCCAATTTCAATTTCGGTTACATTCCCATTTTTGCAAAATTCCTTCACTGCCTGGAAATCGTATGGAGCCTCGAAAAGATAAGGGGCTTCATCTTTATAAAAAACCTTTGCATAATCAGTGGATGTTTTATGGATTTTTACTAGGTTTGCACTAGTTGGAATTGGACTTGATGGTAATAGTTTTTCCCCTAGTAATGTATTAATCATGGTTGACTTTCCTGCAGAAAAATGACCGCAAAATGCAATAATAAAATCTTTGTTATTTATTTTTTTTAGCAGCTTTTCAGATTTTTCCGCTCTTTGCAAATCACCATTTTGCTTAAAGCGTTCATACAAGCTTATTAGTTGATCGATTGCTTCAGTGGAATTGCCTAATTCAATTGTTTTTGTCATGATGGTACAAACTCCCTAAAAATAAATTATTTCTTTCTTTCATTGTAACGGATTTTACGTTGTTTCCCAAGAATCTTTTCTAACAAAGGTTGCTTATGCGGACAACAACCAAATAAACATCCTTAGCTGAAAAAAAAAAAGGGATAACCTCTGTATGAAAAAACTAAGACTATATTAGGATTTATAACCATTTACGAAAGGTAACAATCTGTTTGAAAACAGGCTTTTCCAATAAAAAACGTTTATCTTTAACGGATAAACGTTTTTCGAATTGAATTTTTACTTTTCCCTTTTCAAGTGAATTAAAAATCGCCTTTCCATATTTTGTACTTTCAAATAATCTGTATGCAAACTAAGCATCCTCTCCTCCGTCGGAATTCTTACGGATAAGATAAGCAGATTAAAAATAAAAAATGCAATTAATGTGTAGTATGCTTGGAATAATAAAGGGATTATAATTAATTCTAATGTAACAATGATATAATTGGGATGTTTCAGCCAACGATATGGTCCTTTTTTGATGATTTTTGCATCCGGTAAAACAAGTATTTTTGTATTCCAAAATCTGCCCAAGGATATAATTACCCAAACTCTCCCAATTTGACTCAGTATGAACAGAGCAATGAGTATCCACCAATTTGCAATCAACGACCTTTTAAGACCAAATACTTCTGCTAATAAAGAAAGGATAAAGCATGAATGAATCAACACCATTAATTTATAATGATTTTTTCCCGCTTCCACTCCCCCTTGCTTTTTAATCCATATTTCATTTTTCTTGGCAATCCATAATTCAACGATTCGTTGGATAATAATGACACTTATAAAAATGACGAAAAACAATTGCTAATCCCACCTTAAAAGTAATTGTTCTGAGCTAAAACCAGGTCCGAGTGCCATTGCGAGACCATATTCTCCTGGTTGAATATCTTTTTCTAAAATTCTCTTTAAAATATAAAAAATCGTGACGGATGACATATTTCCATAATGTTTTAAAATATCTCTCGATTCTTTCGTTCGTTCCTCAGAAACGCCTAATGCTTCCACATAAGCATCTATTACTTTTTTACCTCCCGGATGAGCAATAAATTGTTTTATATCCTTTATATCCAGATGATATTTATCCAAAAATGCTTGAACATTTGGCTGTAACCACTTCCTGACAATCATTGGTATATCCTTAGAAAAGATTACATGCAGTCCATCATTTTTAATATCCCAGCCCATTACATCTAAAGAATCTTTTAATAACATGGACTGTGTACCTATTATAGAGGGCAAAGCAGCAACTGAATGAAGAGGTGTTTCTGCTTCTTCCCCAATCATTAAAGTACAGGCAGCTCCATCAGCAAATAATGAAGTGCCAATTAAATTACTTTTATTAAAATCATTCTTTTGGAAAGTAAGACTGCAAAGTTCAATTGCTAAAATCAAAATTTTCGCTCTTGGAAAGGCAAGGCAATACTCGTAAGCTCTTGAAAGCCCCGCTGCACCTCCGACACAACCTAACCCCCATATTGGTATTCGTTTTGCATCTAAACGAAAGGGAAGTTTGTTCATTATTCTTGCGTCTAAGCTTGGCGTAGACAATCCTGTAGTACAAATAGTAAAAATGGCATCAATTTCGTCTAACTCAATCCCCTTATTATGTAAACAATTTTCAATTGCTTTGATCCCTAATGCTTCTGCCATTTCTATGAATATGCTATTTTTTTCGGCAAATGAATGTTCCTCACCATACCAATGAATGTCTTTTACAAAATAACGTGATTCTATTTCTGCGTTTTGAAAAACCGAAAGTAACCGTTCAATATCACGAAAGGCATTGGAAAATAACTTTTTTGCAAAGAGCATTGCATCACTTTGTGGAATGTTGAAGTCGGGAATTCCAAGTCCTACGGAATATATTTTTGGCATAAGCAGGCTCTCCTTATTACTATATAAAGATATATTTTCCAATACTGAAAAAAATATGTAAGGAAGAAAACTATATAAAAAAAGAGCTCCTTGATGGAGCTAATACGTTTTGAAGGAGTTGTTGTGCACCACCATTATATACGCAAATAGACCTGGTAAAATAGACCTAAATTTCTTCCAGTAAACTAATTTTTCAAAAAATTATTCTCTTCAAAAAACAAAAATATGTTAGTATATTTTTATACAAAATTCGGGGGGTTTCGGCATGACAATGAGTAAAAATATAACGGATGTATTAAATGGAACTATTGAATCCATTAAATCTGTCTTGCCAATCCAAGTGGACATTCAACAGCCAACACTTTTTAATTCCCCTTTTAACCAACACACCGTTGGGGTTTTAATAGGGGTGACTGGCGATATAAAGGGAAGAATCATAATTGATGGGGAAGAAGATGTTTTCTCCAAAATTGGAGAAGTAATGTTTGGCATGCCATTAGTTGGAGAAATGCTCGAAAGCTTTGCCGGTGAATTAGGTAATATGATTGCCGGAAATATGTCAACACAAATATCCAATATCGGTTTATTAATTGATATTACCCCTCCTACTGTTATTGTTGGGCATTCTAAGATTTATGGCTTTTCCAAAGCGATAAGACTACCTATTAAAATGGAGCAAATCGGTGAAATTAGTATTATTTTAATGATAGAGTAATAAGAAAAGCGCAAGCGCCGCAGCTCTAGCGTACGGATTTCGTAGTCTTCGACTGAGATAAAGGAAACACAGTGAGGTAGTTCACGAACTGATGTTGACTTATCGTAGGGAGGAGACGGAGAAATCCGCTAGCCGATATCTGCTTACGCTAGACAAGATTAAACTTGTTATATTATTTAGATGTTGAAAAATTTTATACTTTCCTATCCTTTAAAAAGAAGTGAAAAAGCGCCGCCATTGGCGCTTTCATTCATTTAAAACCCCTGTATGGTCATTCCGCCATCCACAAAAATTGTTTGTCCATTAATATATTTACCAGCCTCAGATGCTAAAAATACTGCCGGTCCTACTAATTCCTCTAATTCTCCGACCCTTTTCATTGGAGTAACAGCCAAAATATCTTTTACATACTCCTCATCCTGCAATAATTTTTCTGTCAATGGTGTTTTGAAATACCAAGGACCTATTGCATTTACATTTATATTATATTTTCCCCACTCTAGCGCCAACACCTTGGTCATTTGAATTAATGCTGCTTTTGTAGCTGCATAAACTACACCTGTCCTCAATGCTACATGCCCGCCAACGGAAGTAATAGTAATAATTTTACCATCTTCCTGTTCTTTCATTTTCCTCCCTACCTCTTGTGAAAACATAAAGGCAGATTTCAAGTTTGTGTCCATAATTTGTTGCCATTCTTCATCTGTTACATCTAATGCTTTAGACCTGATATTCATTCCAGCATTATTTACTAAAATGTCAATCTTACCCGCTTCACCGATGATCTTTTCAATGACCGATTTTACTTGTTCTCTCTTCGTAACATCCGCTGTCACAATATAAGATTTTTTTCCTAACTTTTCAATTTCGGCGGCCGTCGCTTGCAAATCTGTTTCTGTGCGCGAAATCACCGCGACGTCTGCACCAGCCTCCGCCATTCCTATTGCAATAGCTCGTCCTATTCCTCTTCCGGCGCCGGTAACAATTGCCGTTTTTCCTGCAAGGCTAAAGGATGGTAAATACATTTTCCTGCACTTCCCCTCATTTTTTTCAAATGCATTTAAAAAATTATTAATTACATTCTACCATAAAATAGTGACTATTCTTAATAATAGTAACGATTTCAAAATCATTTTAATACATTAAAATAAAATATTATAAAGTGAGTGACATACAATGGAGAAATATTACTGTGATCACTGCAGAACGTTATCCGATACAACTGGAAAATGCAAAAGCTGCGGAAGGAACATCCTAAATAAAATTGAAATCCAAGTTCAATATCAAGTAAATACAGAATCATGCCCAAAAGGAGAGTGACCCTTCTTATTCCCTATCGATTCATGTGATTTAAATCATCATGCACCCCTTGGATTAATGGACTAAAGTTCCGGTAAGAGAAAAGAGACCGCATTGGTCTCTTTTTAATGAGTTTCTACAGGTAAATTATAAACCTTTGTATATTTATCTTTTAAATAATCAATTAAATATTTTGCATTCAGACCCTCTCCAGTTACATCCTGTAAAATTTCGAGAGGCTTCTTTAATTTTCCGTATTGATGGATGTTTTTGGTTAGCCATTCACGGATCGGTGTAAGATTTCCTTCCGCCAATAAATCATCAAAATTTGGAAGATCTTTTAGCATGCTATTTTTAAATTGAGCTGCGTACATATATCCAAGGGCATAAGATGGGAAATACCCAAAATCTCCACCTGACCAATGGACATCCTGAAGTACCCCTTCTCTGTCATTAGCTGGACGTATTCCTAAATACTCTTCATACTTATCATTCCAAATTTTCGGTAAATCCTTAACCTCAATTTCATCATTAAATAAACCTTTTTCAATTTCATATCGGATGATTATATGTAGTGGATAAGTTAACATATCTGCTTCTATCCGGATAAAAGAAGGTTTTGACTCATTAATGGCTCTATAAAAATCCTCTAATGAAATATTGTCATATTCTCCGCTTGCATATTCTTTCAATAAATCATAATTTTGCTTCCAGAATGAAAAATCACGGCCGACAATATTTTCATAGAAAAGAGATTGTGATTCATGAATTCCCATCGATGTTCCGCTGCACAATAGAGTTCCAATTAAGTCCTTGGATATATTCTGTTCATAAAGTGCATGGCCTCCTTCATGAATAGTACCAAATACTGCAGTTCTCCAGTCATTTTCATCATATCTTGTTGTGACCCGGACATCTCCCGGATTTAGCCCTGTAGCAAATGGATGAACCGTCTCATCTAATCTTCCTGACTCAAAATTGTATCCCATTTGTTCCAATATTTTTAAACTAAAATCTTTTTGATTTTGTTTAGGAAAGGTTTCAAACAAAAACGATGTATCAGGTTTATTTGGAGAATCTGCTATTTTTTGTACTAGAGAAACAATTGCCTCTCTCAATTCACCAAAGACTTTGTCTAAAACGTCCACTGTTATCCCAGGTTCATACATATCTAATAAGGTATTATACTTATTTTCTTCGTATCCCCAATACTCCACGAACTTCTTTTTATATTCCACAATTTTTTCTAAGTATGGTTGGAACATTGCAAAATCAGCTTTTGCTCTTGCTTCCTCCCAAACACTTTCTGCCTTGGATTGCAGCACAACATAATCCTGATATTCCTTTGCAGGAATCTTTTTATTACGGTCATAGTTTTTTTTACATTCTTCCAATGTTTTCAATGTAATCTCAGATAAGTTATGTCCAGATAGACTGGCAATATAAGCAGCCATTTCCTCGGAAGTGGACATTTTGAACAATTCAGATGAAAGCATTCCTATAACCTCTGAACGTTGTTCCACCCCATTTTTAGGCGCACCCGTACGTAAATCCCAATAAATTAATCCAAGTGCCTCACTATATGCCTGCATTTTTTTTACAAAATCTAAAAATTCCTTTTCAATCTCACTTATATGTTCGCTCATGTATGTACCTCCAATTCAAATTTCCGCCTTTATTATTTTATCATATTGTTCTGAAAAGAGAGAACAATTAGTTTCACTATTATGAAATAAAAAACAACCTTCTCTTTTAATTAGAGAAGGTTGCATCTACTGGTAAGATTTGCTGTATATAGTCCCAAATATTATCTTTATCCACTTTTCTTAACCATAATTGAATGTTTCCGGAATCGTTTGAAGTACGAATTAGACGACCTATACCTTGTCTTAATCGCAACAACATATATGGAAGATCCACTTCATTAAATGGGTTGTCACTATTTTTACGTTTCGCTTCGAATACCGGGTCATGTGGTGGGAAAGGCAATTCATTGATGATCACATTCGATAATGATGGACCTGGTATGTCAAGTCCTTCCCATAAATGATACGAGCAAAGAACCGTTTCTTCATTTTTCTGGAACTGTTCAACAAGCTTGCTTATCTCCCCGTCCCCTTCAAAAAGAAGTGGGTAACGATTATCCATTTTAGGTTGAATATACTTTTTAAACTCTTGCATTGACTCATTTGAGTTAAATAGTATTAATGTTCTTCCATTTGCTAATTTGATGGATCGAAGATATTCATCCCATTTTAATGTATTAGGATAACCCTCTTCGGAATGAACAGTAATTCGCATCTGGTGATCATAATCAAATGGTGAATCCACACTTAAAGATAAATATTGAGAAATACCAAGACTTTTACAAATATAAGAGAAGTCCCCGTCATTTGAAAGAGTTGCAGACGAGAATATAAAAGGAATTTTCTTGGAGAAAACCTCTTCCCGCAGAATTTCTTCTACTAGCCTTGGCATAATAACAAGAGTATGATTGTTATCGGACATTTCAAACCATGTTATTCCTTTTTGGTCCTCCATCAGCAATTTTAATGAAAATAATATTTGTTCAAGATATTCTTCAACGATTCGCAAATCATATTCATTTAATATATACAATTCACTTTCATAAACAAATTGCTCTGTTAATTGATTTATTTGCTGATAAAGTGCCATAGCACAATCCATTAATTCCTGGGATTTAATTATATCATACCTTTCAGATCCAGGTACTTTCACTGCTATTTTTTGAATGAGATCAAACATTCTTTCACTTTCATATAATACATTTTCCATCATATAAAGGGTTTCCTCTCGAACATCATTGCTCATAAGTCGATTCAATAAGGTTTCAAGAGTTTCTGAAGTGAATTTATATGTTAAGGCCTTTTGGCATGCATATTCTAATAAATGTCCTTCATCAAAAATAACACAACTAACTTCCGGAAGCAGTGGTCTTTGCCCTTCTCGTTTCCTCGATTCCTTCGTCCATATATGCTCCATATAGAAATCATGTGAACACACAATAATATCAGCTGCATCCCGGTAATATTCTCTATGTAGAGTCTGTCCGCATCGATGCCTAACATCACATGAGAGACAATCCTGCAGGGAATCCCATGCAATACTTCTCCATTCATCTTCTGTAATTGCCGGATAGTCTTTCCTGTCCCCATACTTTTCAAATTTTTGCATTGACCCTTGTTTTTGAACAAAACGTGGCAGAGAATCAAAAACTGAAGATATTCCTTCAGAATTATTTTTTAGAATTGCTTGATCTAATTTTTGCAAGCATAAATATTGATCCCTTGATTTTGCCAGCCTAACGTCGATTTCTAAATCGAGAGCAGCCTCAATTTTTTTAATATCACCTTCTTTTTTGACAAGCTGCTCGATTAATGACTCGTCCGCACAAGCGATAAGCGCAGGTTTTCCTATATATCTTGCATAGCATAAAGCATATAATAAATAAACAATCGTTTTACCCGTCCCTACTCCTGCTTCTGCAAATATTACTTTCTTTTCTTTAAATGCCTTTTCTAATTGGAATGCCATATATATTTGCTCGTCACGTAATTCATATCCTTTCTCAGGGAGCAAATCATAAAAGACATCACCTATCCAATCTCCTAACCTGTCATAAAACGAATCTGTTTTAGAAAGTAAAAATGGTAGTGGTTGTTTCATTATATCCTCCGACGTTACTTTTCAATTAGTAGTTTCATATTTTAAGTTTTCATATATGCTAGAGACGTAAATCAATTTGAATGGTCAAATGAAAACGCAAGTGCAAAACTTACACTCGCGTTCATATTGCCGGACAGTCTTTTTCCAATTTATACATGATAGCTTCATTTAATGTTTCTTTCGCTTCCAGTATATTTTGAATGGCTTTCTCGGATGGTTTTTCTTCAGATTGAATTACGTCATATGTTTGTTTTAGAGCCCTTGAAATAGTTTCAAAATCAAAAGTCTCTTTCGTCAAGATTTCCTCACCCCAATTTGAAATATACGTACAGTATACTCGGTAAAGGAAGAAATCATACCATCATTTTACTGTTTTGGAGGTTTTGTTCCCCAAAATTGATAGAGGTCTGTCCGAATAAATCCATTGAATAATTTCCTTTTTTTCGTTGCCTTTTTTCCGTATACCTCTTCAAATTGTTCATAAGAAGTTAATATATAAATTGACCATGTATCTAATTTTGAAAAGGTTCTACCCATTTCCTCATACATTTTTTCAACTGCTTTTCGATCTCCCAAACGTTCTCCATAC
Organism: Margalitia sp. FSL K6-0131; assembly: GCF_038008735.1. Lineage (NCBI taxonomy): Bacteria > Bacillati > Bacillota > Bacilli > Caryophanales > Bacillaceae > Heyndrickxia > Margalitia sp. FSL K6-0131. The sequence goes on along the minus strand of NZ_JBBOZS010000001.1, from coordinate 2,360,709 downwards.
GGAGGATTTCCGACAATTACACCATATTCATCATTAGAAGTAAAATCAGTTACCTGCATTTGTTTAAAAGTTATGAGATCTCCAAAGCCAGCCTCCATTGCATTCCCTTTTGCAATATTAACCATCCGGTGATCAATATCAGAACCGATAATATTTAAAGGCTGATCATAATTGGCTAGATCCTCCGCCTCAATTCTTGCTTGATCCCATACCGTTTGGTTCATCCACGGCCATGTTTCAGATATAAATTCTCGATTAAAGCCCGGAGCAATATTCTGCCCGATTAGTGCAGCTTCAATTGGAATCGTGCCGGAGCCGCAAAAAGGATCACAAAAGGGCTTATCCGGTCTCCAATTCGTTAATTGGATTAATGCAGCAGCTAAAGTCTCTTTCAAAGGTGCTTCCCCTTGATTCACACGATAGCCTCGCTTATGCAATCCGGCACCACTCGTATCAATGGTAATGGTGGCAACGTCTTTTAAAAGTGCAATTTCTACTTTAAATAATGGACCAGATTCCTCAAGCCAAGAAGATTTTTTATAATGTGCCTTCATTTTTTCCACAATTGCTTTTTTCACAATTGCTTGGCAATCTGGAACACTAAACAGCTTTGATTTTACTGACTTACCTTGGACAGGAAATTCAGCATCAACCGGTAAATAGTCTCCCCAATTTAATGCCTTTGTTTTTTCGAATAATTCATCAAAAGTGTATGCTTTGAATTCCCCTACAATTATTTTGATGCGATCTGCCGTACGCAGCCATAGATTGCATCTAGCAATAGCAGATTCATCACCCTTAAATATTACCTTTCCATTATCGACCTTTGCATCGTAGCCGAGTGCTTTTACTTCCTTAGCTACGATAGCTTCTAATCCCATCGCAGCTGTTGCTACGATTGTATAGTTTTTTGTCATATTTTCACCCTTACTTGAGTTCGTCTCATATTCCCTATGTAATTTAAGCATAAAAATAACCCTCCCATCAAGTTAGGAGAGTATATTTCATTCTTATTATACCTAAATAACGTTCTATAAGCCATGTTTTGTACCTTTGTACTGCAAACGATTGGTATCATCTTGTACTCAGGCGGTAATCATCTATCTCCAAGCAATATTTGCTTGCCTCTTTCTTCGTTCATTTCCTCAGAAAGAATGCCCCTACCATAATTTGAGTTTCTCGCTCGCGGGGTTTACCTCGTTCCACCCTTAAGATTTCTCTTAAGGCTACGTCACTGTGGCACTTTCAAGGTAGTCATACCGTATCCTAAACGGACTTAGGTATTTTCCCTGCCGTCAGACATATATCTGCCTGCCCTAGCTTATGTCTTCGCTAGGCACGAACACTACGGGCATCTCAGCACCGTGCGAGCATGGACTTTCCTCTACAACATGAAGTTGCAGCGATTACCCGAACGTTATTTACCAGCTTAACGCCGCTTATATATTATAAAAAACTTTTTCTTTATTTTCAACTTGTAAAAAATCCCAGTTGATTAATCGTTTAATTTACTGCCGAATACATGTTTTTCTAAATTGGATAATCTTTTTAAGATATCAAAATTTGTTGTTCCGGTTGCAGGAGTTGGTTGAGACGGTTGAGAAGGCTGTCTTCTATAGGAATCATCCGACGCTTGCTTTTTTAATCGCATCAATTCATGCTGCAAATCTTCAATGGTTTGATGGAATGTTTCATAATCTTTAATGATTAAATCCAAAAATTTATCTACATCCTCAGGTTTGTATCCTCTGACAGAAGTTTTGAAATCTTTTTCCAATATATCTTTTGCTGTTAATTTTATTTTATCTGATAACATATCAAACATCACCTCATATTTTACGCGAAACTTAATTTTATTTTTTCAAATATCGATTTGTTTGTCAATTTATTATGTACTAGGATTCATTCCATTGTTCTTCTTCCATTATAGATTGCAAATCATTAAAATCAATGGTTCTTATTTCATAGGATTTTCCACTTTTATACTTTTCCGCTTCCTCCAATAGGTATTTTGGCGATCCAATATTTTGTTCATCATAGACTATGAGTAGTCCATCACTTTTATGAAGAAAAATTTTGTTTTTATTCTTGAATGCCTGCGGATTTTGATATGGTTGCTTTGAAATTGATTCAACAAAGTCAGCTTGTGCTAATATCATTTCATACATTTCCTTATTATTGTCGTTCCACTTCTCTTCTTGATTAAGAAAAGGTGTTAATATTGCTAATTTTAAGTCAGGGTATTCCATTTGGAGGTCAAAGACCACTTCTGCAGCCCAAAGTTCTACACCCAATTGACCGGATATCAGAACCCATTCTAATTCATCTTCCAAAAAACGTATTATTTCTCTTTTTAATAACATTTTTATATATTTTATTGCTGGATGATTAGTAGAGAATATACCTAATTCAAAAGGTTTATAACCTGTAATGCATAAAACTTTTACCATATGTTTCTCCTTTCATCAAATTAAACGAAAGCAGACAAATCAATATATGTAACATTATGTAATCGAAAACAAGGATGAGCGAAATCATCCTTGTTTGTTTTATTTTTCATACTTTTTTGGAAATCCATAAGGTCCTGCTCCAAAGCCTGGACCGAATTCGGATCCAAATGCAGGTCCTACATTATCAACCTCATTTATATATGAATCGTTATGAGGATAATAGTTATAATGATGAATAACTTGATGATTCACATGTGTTGTATAAGATGGCAAGATATGCGGCTGTATGAAATGTTCAAGCAGAATGAGTCACACAACATTTAGTTGGCGCAACACATGGAGGTAAAACCTTCTTTGGTCCCCAATTGCGTATGGACATAGCTCCTTTCATCAAAATTAGACTAAATACAGTAACAAAATATGATAAAAGGATAATACTTGTACTAGTATAACTCCTATTTTACATTGGAGGAAGGTATTATTTTTTCTTTACAAAAATGTATAAAAGCTATCCTTTAAACTAGAGAAAAGTACTGCAGTTAAACCAACAATTACAAAGAAAATTACCAACAATGTCCGATACATATGATGAATCCCAACCTTCGCTTTTATTCATTTTAAAACTAATTAATATATAACGAAATCAAAAGAAAAAACCTTCAAAAAGGTTCAATTGATCAAAACGTAGGACACAGATTAATCATGTGGTGCCATAGGACATGGCATAATCGACTTGAGTTCCTACTTATCAGTAGGGACGATTAACCGCTACGTGAAGTTTCACTTTATTTTACAATGATTTATTTTTCGACACAATCTATTAATCACGCCAAAAATATTATTTTTTTATGACAATATTGTAGAAAATTGTCATTTTAATATATGAAAATAAAACTATAGTCGAAATATGCGCTTCCCCAGGAAATAGAATATTGGAAATAATCTGATTACCTGCCGCTTAATCTAATTAATCTTTTGTTTGCATCCTGAAGAAATTTATCTCCTTTTATAGGTAAGCTGCTTTGGTGTATGCTGATTGCTTTCTGTACATAGTCCTTGGCAATCTGATAATTTTTATACTGATGTTCCATTAGCTTAGCTAATTCTATATATGCCTGCTTTTGGATTTCACTATTTCCCGAAACGGCTACCTCCGACCATAATTTCTTCGCCAGATCAAATTCTTTTCGCCTTTTTAATTTAAATGCAAGCTCGTATTTTGCATTTGGGTTATTATCTCCTGCCATAAGCGAATAGGTTTCAAAGGCTTTATTTTCTTCTCCAATATAATCAAACCATTTTCCGATAAGGAGTTTTTCCTCATTGGTTTGCATAGGATCCTTTTGTAAAACTTGCAGGGTTAAGTGTGTATATAAAGTGATTAAAGACAAAATATCATTTTCATTATGCTTTAGAATCTCAATAACACCTTCTGGATTTTTTCGTTCAACAAAATCAAAATATATCATTGGTGCTAAATAACCAGGGATGTCATCTCCCCGTTCAAAGTGAAGGATTTCTTTTTCCACATTGACTAACTTTACGCTATCCATTTTTGTTTTCCAAAGCCTTCTGGATGCATGATATAAATCAAAATGTCCGAAAGCAGGCAATTTAGGAAGGTGATCGCGTATTAATGTATGTCTCGTTTTAACTTGCGGCCAATCAAATGCCTTTCCATTATAGGTAACTAAAGTCGTATAATTAATATTCTCTAAAAAGCTATAATATAATGGAACTTCCATTCCAGGCTCTGGTAAAAAGTGCTGCTTTAAAATTACCTCATGGTCCGTAAAACTTGCATATCCTAAAATAAATATGGTATTACCGGCTCCTCCTCCTAAACCAGTTGTCTCCGTATCAAAGAAAAATAAATCGGCGGGAAGAAATCCTTTTGCAGACAAAGGATGGCTCCCATCGTACCCGTTCCAAAGCTCCATTGCCTTCAAAAAATCTTGAAAAGAGTATCTTCCGTGATAATGATTTAGGGGATAACGAACCTCACGAATCAGACAGTATTCATCCTCTTTCACATATATGCTAGTATTGGCAGCCTCCCACATATTTAAAAAGGGAATATTGATATTGTTTGAAATTCCCTCTTTTTTGTGTGATTGGATGGGTGAATCTATTTTCCGTTCTTCCCTTACTATATGTTGTTTCATTCGATTTAACTTATTTAACAATGACATGATTCATGTGCCCCAATCATATACATTTTTTTTCTAAATAATTCAGCAATCTAGATACTATTATTTTTGCATTTTTGGAGGTATGCTCCATTCCAATACAAGATGGACAGCCGTTTTCACATCGGCATTTCATCACCAATTCATTTGCTTTATTAATAATTTCATTAATATTCTCATATACCTTTTCACTCAAGCCTATTCCGCCTGGATAACGGTCATACAAAAAGACAGTAGGTTTTTCATTGTGAACTGCTTTAATTTGCGGAACAACATGAATATCATGCGGGTCACACATAACAAAAAGCGGAACGATTGACTTAAATAAATTGGCAATCCCGACTAATCCGGCTTCCAAGTCTTCCTTTTCTTCTTCAATTTGCAGCGAAATCCATGCTGCATTTGTATGAAGTTCCATTTCAGGCAAATGAATGGGGCCAGAACCGATATTTTCATGTGTATTAAATTTTATTTTTTTGAAGATCGTAGCCATTGCTTGTACGGATACATCCCCATATCCTATTTCGAACTTGCCAGTTTCTTTCATTTTATCCGTTTCCAAAACACTAAGTTTTACTGCTAAGTTTGCATCTGTATAGTAATCAACATCTACCTCACGGACATAAGCTTTTTTCTCTTCCCAATCAAGCTCTTCTACTTGATATTGGACTCCTTGATGAAGATAAATAGCCTCATCATGAAGTAAGGTTAGGGCGCTGAATTGATCCATTTCCCCTATTACATGAACATTTGCCTTTTCACTTATATCGATAATAACAACATTTTCTTGGGAAGCAGATCTTAGACTGATGTTATGCGCAGGGAACGAATCATTCATCCAATACCATTTATTTCGATTAAAATGTAATACGCGTTCTTCAACAAGAAATTCAAGAATATCTTCTATATCAACCCCTCCAAAACGCTCACCTTGCTGAAATGGAAGCTCATAAGCCGCACATTTAATATGATCAACAAGAATTACTAGGTTATCTGGATTGATTCTGGCAGTCTCTGGATTTTGCTTAAAGAAATATTCCGGATGCTCAATAATAAATTGATCAATGGGAGATGAACTGGCTACCATGATGATGAGTGCTTCTCCGTGTCTTCTACCCGCACGTCCGGCTTGCTGCCAAGCACTTGCAATAGTTCCTGGATATCCTGTCATTAAACAAACCTGTAGTCTGCCGATATCAACACCTAGCTCCAATGCATTCGTACTGACAACACCATAAATATCCCCGTTTCTTAATCCTTTTTCAATTTCCCGTCTTTGTGTAGGTAAATAGCCGCTTCGATAACCTTGAATCGACTTAGGACCCAATTGATATTTAACAGCTTCCTGTAAATAGGTCAGGATAACCTCGACTCGGACACGGCTTCTTGCAAAAACAATCGTTTGAATTTTATTCTTTAAAAGCTCTTTCGCAATATTTCTTACCTCTAATGTTGCACTTCTGCGAATATTTAAGGGTTGATTAACAATTGGAGGATTATAAAAAACAAAATGCTTTCTCCCTGATGGTGCTCCATTATTATTAATTAACTCCATTCGGGCACCAGTTAAGTTCTCGGCTAATTCTCGCGGATTCGCAATGGTTGCAGATGTGCAAATAAAAACAGGGTTGCTTCCGTAGTACTGACAAATTCTCTTGAGCCTGCGAATAACGTTTGCAACATGACTTCCAAACACACCTCTATATATATGTAATTCATCTATAATGACATATTTAAGATTTTCAAAAAAAGAAACCCATTTTGTATGATGAGGCAGAATAGCAGAATGTAGCATATCTGGATTTGTAATGACAATATGTCCTGCTTTCCGAACCTTTTGTCGAATATTGGAGGCAGTATCCCCGTCATATGTATAACTATTAACCTTTATTCCTGCCCCTTCAATAATTTCATTTATTTCACTTTTTTGATCTTGGGCAAGTGCTTTTGTTGGAAACATATAAAGAGCTCGTGAATTTTCGTCTTCTATAATAGTTTGCAACACTGGAAGATTGTAGCATAAAGTCTTTCCCGAGGCTGTAGGTGTCACCGCAACAAAGCTTTGCTTTTGATATGCAAGCTCGAAAGCCGTCCATTGATGTGTATAAAGTTCCGAGATTCCTCTTTCTTGAAGAGCAATTCTTAGCTTTGGATGTACGGATTCGGGAAATGGTACTGTATTTGCTTCTTTCTCCTCTATCGTATGCCAATGAACAATTTGGTCCTTAAATTGTCTATCTTCTTGTAGTAAATGAATGATCTCATTCAAAGTCTTTTTTTTAAACACAACGTTCACCTCATTACTCTAATTTTAGCGAATAAACGTTCGTTGTGAAAGGATTTTTTATAGATTTACAAATACTTCCGGTCAAACACTTTCTTTAAGCTCTATTAAGATAAGGTGATACCATCAGAAACTATTGCAAAATGACACCATTTTCTTATTCCTTCATACACTGATTTTGAATATCTCTGTTTGAAAGGAGCCTTTGTAATGTCTGAAAAACCGGATAAAATGGAAAAAAATTCACTTCATGATCCTTTTCAGGGACTGATGCGTTCCATGAATAATATTTTCCAAGAACCTCCCGTCAAGGGATTTTTAGAAAGTATTGATGAATTCTTCTCGGCACCATTCCCATTTTCTGCATTTCCAGTCGAGCTTAATGAAACGGATAAAGAATATATTATCACTGCTAAGCTTTCCGGTGTGAAAAAGGATCAAATCAATATTGATATTTTCCAACAGTACATCACGATTTCAGTAGAAAATGTAGAATCAACAACTCAAGAAAATCAAAATCAAAAATCGATTTTCAAAAAGAGCTCTATGCAACGATCTTCCAGAACTATCCCTTTGACGAAGCCGATAAATGAAGCGAAAGTGAAGGCGAATTACGAGGACGGTTTATTGACGATTCATGTACCAAAGGAAAATGGTAAACGTTTAAGAATTGAATAAAAAAGAAAAACGGAAGCAACTTGCACATCGGCGTACGGATTTTCCAAGTGAAAATAACACTTCCATTTTCTTTCACCTTATGTTGACTTATCGTAGGAAGGAGACAATGAAATCCGCTGGCTGATAGGCGCTGCTTCTAATCAAGGACTAACTTCATTAAATATTTTTTATATCAATAAAAAAAGGAATCAGCATCTAACATTTGATTCCTCTTTTTTTTTCAATTATTAGGTTACTATTTGTTTTCAACTTTCTTAATAACAAATTTCATTTATATGGTCAAACTTTTATTATGGATTTCAATACAGTAATGTAGCAAAATTGCAAAAATAATAAGGCTATCTAGCCCTATGGTTTAAATAAGCCTCCAAGACCTTTCACCATCGTGGAAACTTGGGTTACTGCATTCATCATTTGACCGGCGGTATTTACCATTTTATTAAAATCAATCGACCCATCTTGTGATTTAAAGGAATTCATTATTGAATTCATCCCGCTTGCTGGTGGTTTAGCATTGTAATGTGACTTTGGATATGGATTTGAATAAGGTTTATAGCTATTTAATACCTCATTCTGATTTACTGGCTGAAGTGGATTTTGAAAAAGCTGTTGTTGTATCGGATATTCATTCGCTTGAGGGTTGTAGACTGGCACTTGATTATATCCCCCATATGCTTGAAATCCATTAGGAAATTGCTGTACAGGATAAAGATATGGTTGATGCATTTGATGCGGAAATGGTGCATTCGGAAAATTAGTTTGGTTAAACATAGTCTGTGATGGAATGTTCTTTCGGTAACTACTATCCGGTACGGACGGACTTCTATAGGAATTATATCCATTCATATTCTTATCCTCCTAAACTTCAGGTCATACTAATACACTTTATGAGTAGGAATAAAAATGGTGATTTGTCTAAATAAGAAAAACACCTCGCATTACAGTTAGAGGTGAGTGGTGGATTTGAGGGAATCAGCAAGGCAACCAAGTTCTTTATTTCAGTTTTGATCAAAAGTAATATCTGTTGTATTACTGTCTTCTGTTATTTCTAATTCCTCTAATAATCTATTTAAGACATAATCGACGGATTGTATATGACCTTTAAATTTTTTTAAGCTAGTTTCCGGATAGAAAGCTCTTACAGACACCATTTGAATGTTTTCTGATACATTTTTTAATTGAATTGGATGAATGTGTTTTGGGCGTGTCCTTTCTACCCATTTCACAACTTGAGGTAGCCATTCGTCACAAACCATCTTTACTCGATCTGCAAATGGCTTCACCTCTTTAAAAAAATCACCGGCTTCATTGGTTTCCCGCGCTTTTTGATAGGCTTTTAATGCAGCTTGATTTAACTCTATAAGTAAATTTGTTTGTTTTCTTAATTGTTCAATGTCCATTATATCCTCCGATAGATCGCATTATATACATAGAGAAAAAGTAGCCTATGAGCTACTAAATGCACATTTATTATATTTTTTCATTATTTATATGTCAAAAAATTAAGCTGATTCCATAAGAAAAGCGAAGTTCCTTGCCCATTGGTATTCGGATTTAGTAGGCTTCGACTGAGAAAAAGGAAACACAGTGAAGTAGCTCAACAACTTGAGAAATTGGCACTGCAAATTTCACCGAGTAAAATTTGAAATGCAATTTTACCTAATACCCTTACCTGAAAGGAGGAAACATAAAATACGATATCCGATGGCTTCTGGCGCTCGACCGAGAACTACATTGATTATATAATTTCTTTTAAAAAAATATTTATTGTTTCTAGTCCTTCAATACAATACAGGTTAGGCAAATGATTGTAGCATTCTATAGGAAACACTTTTATTTACCTTTTCTTCTAGCAATGCCATCTTTCTCTCTAAATGATAATAATCCATTTCCACTTGTCGAGTTACTTTAAGTTTCTCCATATCCATTTGACTCTCTAGTTTCTTTTCTAGTTTCAAAACCTCCTGTTCCAAATTGTCAAGCATTTGTAACACTTCATTTTTTTCGATCATATTGTTCGACCTCCAAACAAGACAAGTTTTGTTATATATAATTCTGTTTTCATTTCTATCTCCCTTCTCACCTGACAAAACTAGAAGTTATTCGGCAAAGAAAGTGTTCTTCATTAAAAAGCGGGCACCATTCGACATCTGATGCATGATGTTAAGGAATGTTGAACACACTAATCAATGGAGGTGGATCTTTATGGATAGCAAAGAAAAGAAACTGCAAGAAAAGCAGGAAAAAAAACAAGATTCCAAAGCTGGATATGGCAATCCAAAGCTCTCTGGACCAAATAGACCTTCAACCTAAACCAAATATTTTAGCTTACAGTTTAAAAAGGAAAAGCAGGAAAGAATGAGCCTATGCTTTTCCTTTTTTGCGTTAGGTTGTTTTCTAGCAATAAAGTTAAGAAAAGAACCTTACATTACAATTAATTTTTTCTAAAGAGCATATTGACACAATATTTTCTTATATTTAGTGAAACAATGAAGGTTGTAAATTCGTCGAATAATGATATACAGAATTAATGTTATTTTATTCACCATAATTTTTGCTATGATATAATTTAGCATGTGAGGTGATAAGCTAATGGATCTCCACTATCCAAATGGGAAAAAATATGTGCAGATGGAAACGGTCAAAAAGAAGCCAACTTTACCGAAAAATATTTCGTATAGTAATAGAGGTATGACCCTAGAATCAGACTTAAACGAAACAAATTTATATTATTTAGAGCAAGGAATAGCCGTCATTCATAAAAAGCCAACTCCTGTACAAATTGTTCAGGTAGATTACAAATCAAGAAGTACTGCTGTCATCAAGGAAGCATATTTTAAACAGCCCTCGACAACTGATTATAATGGAGTATATCGTGGTAGATATATAGACTTTGAGGCAAAAGAAACACAAAATATTACTTCATTCCCTTTACAAAATTTTCATGCTCATCAAATTGAGCATATGAAAAGGATTGTAGAACAAAATGGTATATGCTTTGTCATTCTTCGATTTGCAAAATCAGAAGATATTTTTCTATTAGAAAGCCAATATCTCTTTAAATTTTGGGATAGGATGGTATTAGGTGGACGAAAATCGATCAAAAAAGTTGAAATTGAGGAAGTTGGACATAAGATTTCACTTGGAATACAGCCTCGAATCGATTATATTAATATAATTAACCATCTATATCATTTTGGGGAAACTAATTCATAATGTTTTTTGAACAACAACTTTAAATAAGTCTCTTTTCGTAATCTTTGTTGTTTTAAGTACATTTCATATGTGTAAAACAAGCTTAATTTAATACAACGAATAATACTTACGAAAATACTTAATAACCTTTAAAGTTGGGAAGAGAGGAAATTTTTTTATGGCAGATAAATATCAAACACGAGAGGAACGCCGAAAACAACAAACGTCAAAGGCTCCAAATAAAAAAGGAAAGCGTAAAAAACGGTCTCTTTTTAAAAGATTGTTCCTTGCTTTTTTTCTCATTTGTTTGATTGGATTATTGTCTGGAGTAGCTACTTTTGCTTATTATGCAAGCAGCGCTCCTAAATTAAACAAAAAAATGCTAACAGACCCTGTAGCATCGCAAATTTATGATAAAAATAATCATCTTGTTGAAACAATAGGTTCAGTCAATCGAATTTATGTAAGATACGATGATTTACCAAAACTTGTGGAAGATGCAGTATTAGCAACGGAGGATGCCCGTTTTTATAAACACCATGGGATTGATCCAATTCGTTTAGGTGGTGCTGTTTGGGCCAATTTAACTCGTGGATTTGGTGCTGAAGGAGCTAGTACTATAACACAGCAGGTAGTAAAAATGTCTTTCCTATCCGAACAAAAAACACTGAAAAGGAAAGCACAGGAAGCATGGCTATCCATTCAATTGGAAAGACAATATACAAAACATGAAATATTAGAAATGTACCTAAACAAGATCTATATGGGAAATGGTGTTCATGGAATTGCAACGGCTGCAAAGTATTATTACAATAAGCCATTGAACAAATTAACTCTTCCAGAGGTAGCCGAACTTGCTGGTATACAACAGAGTCCAAATAACTACAATCCATTTGATAATCCTGAATTGGCCGAAAAAAGAAGGAATATTGTTCTTTCTTTAATGTATCAGCATAATAAAATCAACAAACAGCAAATGGCGGATGCCAAAAAGGTTCCAATTACCTATGGATTAGTGAAACAAAAAAATCGTACAAAAGCTAAGCAAAAATATGACGCATTTGTGGATGCTGTAATAGATGAAGTTCAATCTATGGGCGACTATAATGTTTTCACCGATGGCTTAAAAATTTATACGACATTAGATCCGAAAGCTCAAGAATATACAGAAAAAATGATGAATACAAATGAAATTGTTAACTATCCAGATGATAAGTTTCAGGCTGGTGTCACATTGCTCGATACGAAAACTGGCGAAGTTCGCGCCATTGGCGGTTCACGCAATCCAAAAGTCTTACGAGGAATGAACTATGCAGTTGATACAAAACGACAACCTGGTTCCACTATTAAGCCTATTCTCGATTATGGGCCAGCTATCGAATTTAATAAGTGGTCCACGTACCATCAATTAATGGATACACCAACCAATTATCAGCATGGAAATATACCATTACACGACTGGGACAGACAGTATAAAGGCCAGATGTCCATGAGAAAGGCATTATATGAATCAAGAAATATCCCAGCTTATAAAGCATTAATGGATGTTGGTTTTGATAATGCGAAAAAATTCTCAGCAAATTTAGGATTTAATTTTGATACTATCTATGAATCATCCGCTATTGGAGGAGGAATTAATGTTTCCCCTGAACAAATGGCAGGAGCATATGCCGCATTTGGAAATAATGGCATTTACAATAAACCGCATACAGTAAGAAAAATCGTCCTTCGCGATGGGGATACGGTTGTGAAAAATGACATCAAGCCAAAAATTGCCATGAGTGATTATACAGCATATATGATTACGGATATGTTAAAAGACGTGCTTACTGCTCCTACTGGTACAGGTAGAGATGCATATGTGCCAGGATTAAACCTTGCAGGCAAAACTGGAACAACCAATTATTCTGATGAGGAAATGAGAAAATACAATATTCCTGATTCTAGAGCTGTTCCGGATGCTTGGTTTGCAGGATACAACACGGATTACACATGTGCTATTTGGACTGGATACCCTGATAGAAAGAATTATATTGCACCTGGTCCTAATCAGCATATTGCACAGCTTATGTTCAAGCATTTAATTAGTTATGTGGAGCAAGGGAAACAACCAGAAGACTTTAAAATGCCAAACAGCGTTGTGAAGTTGCCGGTTGAAATTGGCACGAACCCTGCACAGAAACCGAGTCCATCAACTCCAAATGATAAAATCTCTTATGAGTTATTTGTAAAGGGCAATGAAGAACCATCTCAAGTATCGCAAAAGTATGATAAGCTTGAGTCCCCTACAAATGTAAAAGGAAGTTATAATAAGGATACGAATGAAATCAATTTAACATGGGATCATCCTAAAGCAAATGCTGGCGTCACCTTTGAAGTTACTAGTACTATTAATGGTGCTAAGAATTCACTAGGTTCAACCAGCGATAAAGCAATGACCATTGCAAATCCTCAGCCGGGTGCTACCTATACATTCGAAATTACTGCTATCTTGAATGGAGAGCGAAGTAAACCAGCTGTCATCACGGTTACCGTTCCGAATCCGAATGAAAACGGAAATGGACAAAACAATGGGGATAATGGTAATAACAACGGTAATAACAACGGTAATGGCAACGATAATGGTTCTGGAAATAACAACGGTAATGATAATGGTAATAATAATGGCAACGGTAATAATGGCAATGGCAATGATAACGGAAATAATAACGGTAATGATAATGGCGGCGGTGGCAATGATACTGGCAATGAAAATAACGGAGACAATCAAACACAACCGCCTAATCCTCCTGGTGATAATAATGGTTAATCTTATAAAGGAGTGCATGAACGGCACTCCTTTATAAAAAACAAAAATAAGGCTTCTCCTTTAACAACAAAGGAGAAGCCTTATTTTTGTTTATATTTTTCGATTGTAATCTTTCTGGCATAGTGTTTTTGCTGCTCTGTGAAAAGCTCCGAGAGTTGGATAAAAGCAGGATAAGTATGGTATTTAGCCACAATGAATCCTAGACGTTCTACCAAGTTTATAGGCTTACAATCCAACAATTTAACTTCCTTTTCCCATTCAAATAATTGAACCGGTTTTTCGTTGCTCCAAAATAATAGCGTAAAATATATTTCAATACCTTTTAACATTTGCAAACCTATATCTATATTGCGCTTCTTTAACAATGAGACTAATTCATCCTTTATCCGTTTCCATTTATCAGCTAATTTAGGAATTTCATTTTCCGAATTTAGCCATGGAGCAAGCCCGCTATGCTCAGTGTAATATAAGAGTTCAGGAAAAAAGAATATACCTTCTCCTTCCCTACCTATCCCTTTTAAATTTACATCAGGGAAAAATAAAGGATGTTTGAGTTCTCTTGGTACGGTAATATCCAATTCATATCACTTTCTTTTTCATTCGTTTTTTTCCTTCACGGCACAATTCTAAAAGCGGGCATATTTCACACTGCGGATTTTGGGCTTTACAATGATAACGGCCAAAGAAAATCATGCGATGATGAGTAATAGACCACTCTTCACGGGGTACTTTTCGCATCAGAGTATTTTCAACCTCTAAAACACTATCCTTATAACGGCAGAATCCTAGACGCTTACTTACCCTTTCCACGTGAGTATCCACTGCAATTGCAGGTTCTCCAAATGCAACAGATACAACTACATTCGCTGTTTTTCTGCCGACACCAGGCAATTTTGTTAATTCATCACGATCCTTTGGCACTTCCCCATTAAAGTCCGAGATAAGCATCTGAGAAAGTTTTTGAATATTTTTCGCTTTATTTCTAAATAAACCGATTGATCTTATATCATTTTGCAGCTCCTCAAGCGAAACGGATAAGTAATCTTCTGGTGTTTTATATTTTTGAAATAATTGTTTTGTTACTTTATTTACCAGCGCGTCAGTACATTGAGCTGATAAAGAAACCGCAATGACCAATTCAAAGGGATTGGAATGATTTAATTCACAATGTGCTTCCGGAAACATTTTTCCCATTTCATCAAGGCAAAAACGGATTTGCGATTGGTTTAACATCTAACAATACCACCTTACTTCTTACATTTAATCCTGTCTGGCGCAAGCAGCCATCGGTTAACGGATTTCTCCGTCGCCTTTAGGAAAAGTCAACATCAGGAGAAATTTGAAGTGTTAATTTCACTCATCCCTGCGTTTGAGCGGCTGCGCTTATGCTTTTCTTATTGCTCCAACCAATTATAAAATGGAACGGTATTTGTACTTTTTGAAGCAACATTTGTAGATTTGCGTTGTTCGCGAAACTTTTTGCCGTGTTTGTTCGCTTGTTCAATGGTTTTAATCCCATTCTTTTTCCATTCAAAAAGAATTCTGTCGATATACCTAAAGTTGATTTTTCCAGATAAGACGGATTCTTTTAATGCAGCTTTAATAATTTCCGGATTATGCTGATCCTGATCAAGCCACATCGCTAAAGTTTCACATTCCAAGGGAGATAATGGCCTTCCAAATTCCATTTCAAATGTGGTATATAAATTCGTTTCCTGTATCAAATTCTTTTCTAGCTCGTCCTGCTTTTTATCATAGATGAGCTCCTCTATTAACTTTTCCCATAAAGGTCTTAACGAATATTTTTCGTAGCGGATATTATTTTCAGCATAACCTTCTTCTATGGAAATAAATTTATGTTGAAGTAACTTTCCAAGGATAGAAGCACAAATACTATCAGGAATTGTCATTCTATTTGCAAGCTCTTCCGGCGTTGGAAAGTCCTTCCCCTTTTCCAGAAAAGAATGAACTTGCAGTATCAAAACTAATTCTGTTTCATTCAAGCCTATTTTCTTATATTTTGACAATAAAAGTTGTGGAATATGGAGATTACCTTCTTCCATCCATGTCATCATTATTTCTTTATCCATGATCGGACACCTCATTTATAAGTATATCATGGTGCATTGCTCTTGAGAATCGAAATAGATTTCCATTCTATCCTAGAATGAATAAGACAGAAAAAGAAACCGGCAAATAAGCCGATTTCTTTCTTAAGAGATAAGGAATTATATTATTCAGCCATTTTTCTAGTAATGAATGATGTAATTCTTGTTAGCGCATTTTCAAAATTTGCTAAAGATGTTGCATATGAAAGTCGAATATAATCTGCTGCTCCAAAACCTGATCCAGGTATTACTGCAACATTAGCTTCTTCTAATAACCCTTTTGCAAAAGCGTCTACTGATGAATATCCTGTAATTTCAGCTGCTTCTTTCGCGTTTACAAATAAGTAAAAGGCGCCTTGAGGTTTCACACAGCTGAAGCCTGGAATACTTATTAACTTAGGATAGATTATATTTAATCTTTCTTCAAACGCTTTTCTCATTTCTTCAACTGGTTCTTGTGTTCCATTGTAAGCCGCTATCGATCCATATTGAGAAGGAGTAGTCGGATTAGATGTAGAATGACTCGCCAAATCCGTCATCGCCTTAATAATCTTTTCATTTCCAGCCGCATATCCTATTCTCCAGCCAGTCATAGAATGAGATTTTGATACACCATTAATAATAATAGTTTGTTCCTTAAGAAGTGGCGAAATTTGCGCAATGGATACATGCTGATGTTGATCATATACTAATTTTTCGTATATTTCATCCGAAACAATGATGATTCCATTTTCCAAACAAATTTCTCCTAATGCTCTTAACTCTTCCTTAGAATAAATCATTCCGGTTGGATTACTTGGAGAGTTAATGATAAACGCTCTTGTCTTTGGTGTAATCGCTTCTTTTAATTGTTCCGGCGTGATTTTAAATTGATTTTCCTCCGTACCAGTAATAAACACAGATTTTCCACCTGCTAGTTTTACTTGTTCCGGATAACTGACCCAGTATGGAATTGGTATTATTACTTCATCTTCTTCGTCTAAAATGACTTGAAAAAGAGTATATAATGCGTGCTTAGCACCATTCGTAACAATGATTTCAGAAGGTTTATAATCAATTCCTTGGTCACGGATAAATTT
Source organism: Margalitia sp. FSL K6-0131 (assembly GCF_038008735.1). Taxonomy (NCBI): domain Bacteria; kingdom Bacillati; phylum Bacillota; class Bacilli; order Caryophanales; family Bacillaceae; genus Heyndrickxia; species Margalitia sp. FSL K6-0131. The sequence continues at coordinate 2,343,917 of NZ_JBBOZS010000001.1, read as the reverse complement.
ATCGATAATCGCTTTCTTTAAGGCAGGTAGACCTCCTGTCGCAGTATATTTCGTTTTTCCTTCCTTCATAGACCTTACTGCGGCTTCAATAATATGATCTGGAGTATTGAAATCCGGTTCACCTGCTCCAAGACCGATTACATCGATTCCTTCCGCTTTCATTTCATTTGCCTTTGCTGTAATCGCTAATGTTGTTGAAGGAGTTAAAGCACTAACACGTTTTGCCAAAGTAATTTCCATTGGTTCTCCCTGCCTTTTCTATCCACTTTTAGTTAAATATAGCTATTTTCGCAAGATTTTTTCTATGCCAAATTGATTCTCATTCTTAATGAAGATTCCATTTCGGGGCTTCTTTTGTCATACGTTCCCTAAGTAAAAATAATTATTAGGGTTCCCTTAACGAAATCAACATAGTGCACAATTCCTCGAGGATTGTTCCCGTTATTCGAGGTTAGCCAACATATTGGGCACGATTCTCCCGATATTGTTCCCGTATATCCATGTCAGTCCCCATATCGGGCACGATTCTTCCGGTATTGTTCCCGTATATCCATGTCAGTCCCTATATCGGGCACGATTCTCCCGATATTGTTCCCGTATATCCATGTCAGTCCCCATATCGGGCACGATTCTCCCGATATTGTTCCCGTATATCCATGTCAGTCCCCATATCGAGCACGATTCTCCCGGTATTGTTCCCGTATATCCATGTCAGTCCCCATATCGGGCACGATTCTCCTAGTATTGTTCCCATCATTCCATATCAGCCAGCGTTACGGGCATAATTCCTTGAATATTATTCTCGCTATTCGATGTTAATAAAAGAGCCTTAAATATTTTCAATTAATGTTGAATGATTACTTGTTTTTGGAAAATCAATATAAAAATAATTAAGTTTTTTTGATTTATCTAAAAAGGATACTTCCCAAACTGGCATTTGGTCTTTCATTCCAAGACGAATTCCTAAAATTTTCGCTGGAGTTTTCTTCTCCATAAGTTTATTTAAGGCTTCTTTTTTTGATATTCCATCTGCCCATTTCATAATCGTTACATTTTCTTTTTTATTTTCCGGGATCCAAACAGCTACCTTCGTACCGTTTTTTTGTTTCCCGACCACAACAGAATAGTTCTCAGTACCGTTAAACTGATAAAACTGATCAGCGGAAACAAGATTTGCTTTTTGCTTCGCCTCTGTTATTGCGGTTTGATGCGCCGAATTTAATGGATTTACTGCTTGAAAATAAACATTTACAAATAATCCGATAATCCCTACTACTACAACTATGCTGATTCCTAATATCCATTTTTTCATATTTTACCCTCTTATGTACGGTATATCGTAAAAATTGCCTTTTTATCGTCCTTTGAATCCAATGCAAGACCGAACATTAGATCTTCCTCTTTTAAAGTTCGATTTAATGCGTCCACAATTTTATATAAATCGGAATGATGTTCAATCTTTACAGAAGATAATACTTCAATTTTACTCTCCATCTTCATCCTCCTTTACACACAAATTTTGTTACTCATATGGTCCTCACGATAAGGCAACAATAAAATTAATTACACTTCATCATTATAACAGTAAAACAACAGTAAATGATGATTAATTATTAAAAAATACTTCTAGTCCACACTTATTTACGCTGCATTTTGCAGCGTTTTTTATTGGTTAAAATGTTTCTATAACCATTTTTCGATATTATCAATAATGTCCGATAAATTGCCGTGCTCGATTGGCAAAGGAGGTATGGATTTAATAAATGCATTTCCATAACTGGTTGTTTCTATTCTTCTGTCAAAGACAATCACAACGCCCCTGTCCGTACTCCTTCTTATAAGACGGCCAAATCCTTGCTTGAATCTAATGATTGCTTCCGGCAAAGAATGTGCCGTAAAAGCATTAATCCCTTTTTGTTTGTAATTCTCATTAATGGCTTCTGTGATTGGATCATCTGGAGGAGAAAATGGAAGTCGTACCATTACTAAACATGATAAATCTTCACCAGGAATATCGACACCTTCCCAAAAGCTGTTCGTTCCAAAAAGTATTGCTTTATCAAAACGTTGGAAATTCTTCGTAAGTCGTGTTCTGCTCCCGGAAGTGATTCCTTGAGCAATCAAAATAAATTCCTCCAATAATCCGCAAGCTTTCATATAATCATGAACCAATCTTAATAGTTCATAAGAGGTAAATAAGACAAGCATTCTTCCTTTAGTTGCTTGAGCAATACCGATAAGATGATTGGTGATGTCTTGTGCATATTCTTGAATGGAAACCTGATGAATTTCAGGTATATCATTCGGTATGAATAATTTTGTCTGCTTTTCATAATCAAACGGAGAAGGGATACATTTTTCCATAACCTTTCGATTTGAATTTAGCCCGATGCTATCTTTGAAATAGTGAAAAGAATGATTAATGGTTAAAGTGGCTGAAGTAAGAATAACACTCTTCATTTTTTCAAATAGCTTCTCGTTTAAAGCAGAATGGGCGGAAACCGGTTGAGCCATTATGGTAATACTATTGGGCAGAGCACGCTTATCCCCTTCTATCCAATATACATGATGTTCCAGTGGGTGAAGCACAAGTGACGATATGCTGCTTTGAAGCTGTTCCAGATCCCCTATAAATCCATACATCTCTTCCAATAAAGCTTTTTCTTTGTTTTTTAACTGTCCGCTTTGTTGATTTAGGGCATCTAATCTTTCTTGGATGCCTTTTCTAATATCAGTAAAAAGCGCAACAATTTGCTCTGCACATAATTTTATTTTTTCCCAACTAGGTTTCTTTCGACTTTCCTCCGTTAATCTAATCCGTAATTTTGGTTGAGATTTTTCCTTTTTATTAATGGAATGTTGAATAAACTGACCAATCATCATAAATAATTCATCCAAGGAAAGATCTAGCTCATGAATCATGAAGTCAAGTTCAAATGCATGAACTGTAACAGATATATTTTGTGCGTCTGATAAACGTTCCAGCTGATAATATAATTGCTTCTTTTCGTAAATACCTAAGCGGCTTAACAAAAATTTACTTGTATTAAATCCTAGTGAAATCGACAAATGCTGACGGGCTGCATGCTCCAAATGATGTGCCTCGTCCATAATAAGATAAGAAAAATCAGGAAATAACTTAATATCTTGGACAAGCTCCGTCAGTAACATGGAATGATTAGTTATAATAATATCTGCATCTAGTGCTGTTTTTTTGGCATGCAGGTAAAAGTCTCTTGAAATCCATGGATCCTTTTCCTTCGTTAAATGCCAACCATCATGTTTGATTCTATTCCAATAAACACTTCCACCGGTGGATATGTTTAGTTCATCCACGTCTCCTGTTACCGTTTGGGTCAACCATACCAGTATTTGCATTTTTGTTAGTAAGGAATCATATTGCCAGTCCCTTTCCGATAGAGACTGTTCAAATTTAAACATATTTAAATAATGACTTCTCCCCTTTAGTAAAACAGTTTTAAACGGAAAAGGAAGAATGTCGGATAATAGCTTTATCTCCTTTTTCATTAATTGTTCCTGTAGCTGTATGGTATATGTACTTATTACAACAGGCGTTCGTTCTTTACAGGCAAAATAGATGCTTGGGAGTAAATAACCAATAGACTTTCCGATCCCCGTACCAGCCTCAATGACTGCATCATTCGTTTGCTGAAAAGAAGCGAAAACCGCGTCCATCATTTCAAATTGTCCATTTCTGCGTTCGTAATGCTCAACATATTGAGAAAGTAATCTTTCTTTTTCCACAGATGTTTCAGGGTATTGAAACGGTTCTCTATAATGATCGATTTTAGCAGAGAGCTGCTTCTTTTTAAGGGCAATGCCTCGATAGACCTCCAAATCATGCGGTAAATCTTCAATATGTTTTCTTTTCTCCATAACAATATCATCAAAAAGAATATCAATATCACTTTTTAAATGCATGGAAAAATCCGCTAACTTCTCGAGTGTTACAAGCGGTAGCTTATTTGCCTTTTGCAACAAATATAAAAGTAATTCAGCTGTTACCAACGCATCACTATCAGCCTGATGCGGCCTTTCATGTGTTAAAGACAAGCTTTCTGCCAGTTCGATAAGTTTATAACTATCAGAGTCAGGGAGAATAATTTTAGCTAATTCAACCGTATCAATCATACTTCCTGTAAACGGTTCTACCCCCACCCTTTCAAACTCATTTTGCAGAAATTGAAGATCAAATAAGACATTATGTGCAACAAAAATACACCCTTGCAAATAATCCCTTAGAAAAGGTGCAATTTCTTCAAATGAAGGAGCATCTTTTACCATACTTTCATTTATACCTGTTAATTCCTCTATAAATGGCGGAATAGATATTTCGGGATTCACAAACGTAGTGTATTGATCGATAATATTTTCTTTATTCATTTTCACTGCAGATATTTGGATAATTCTTTCCCCTTTTTTCGGAGAATTACCAGTTGTTTCTATATCCACAACAACAAAATGCTCGTTCATAAAAATCACCTAATTTTTTATACATGTGCTTGAATTCTTTATCTAGTTACGGCACCTATCGTCTAGCGGACTTCCAAGTCTTCTCCCTGCGGATAAAACATCAGGTAAAATTACAATTCAGATTTTACGCGGTATAATTTGAATTGCCAGGATCACTAGGTCCAACTACCTGACTGTGTTTATTTTATATCAGTAAAGCCAACGTAAAATTGGCACATCAACTTCAATAGCCCGTATGTCAGTGCTGCGGTGTCTCCATTTTCTAATAGTGTAGCATAATTTTATATTGCAATACATTAATAGCATGTAAAAAACCGCATCCAAATAGATACGGTTTTTATAAGTTATATCATTACAGTAGCTTCCGGTTCATGTGAAATCATTTCTTTTACACGATTATGTTGATCCATTATCGCGATTTTAGGTTGATGAAAAGGCATTTCCTCATCACGGATCATCACATAGGAAATGATAATGACAATGTCCCCTACCTGAACTAATCTTGCTGCGGCACCATTTAAACAAATTACTCCGCTTCCCCGTTTTCCAGCTATTATATAGGTTTCTAATCGTGCGCCATTATTATTATTGACAATTTGCACTTTTTCATTTTCAACCATTCCAACTGCATCTAATATATCCTGATCAATCGTTATACTCCCTACATAATTTAGGTTTGCTTCTGTTACAGTTGCTCGGTGTATTTTTCCATTCATCATTGTGCGAAACATGATGTATCCTCCTCATTCACTCTTTGTTAGGTTGTTTCTGCATGGATGGTTGCTTTTCGTCATTTGTTAAAAATCTTAAGCAGCTTGGTGTTAGGGCATCATTTTTAAGTTTATTCATTTATAACCCAATGAAGATTGTTACCTAACTTTTAGTCACTGAAAAGCAATAAAGTTAAAAAAGAGACTTCGGTCACGCAATCTCCATGATTATATTATCAATGAGTCTTGCTTTTGAAAATTGAACTGCAAGCGCAATAATTATTTTTCCTTTTATTTCAATTAAAGGTTTTAAAGATGGATATTGATACATTTCAATATAATCAATTGCACCACTAGTAGTCGACTGCAAATGATTTTCGATTAAAGAAATAATCTTATCCATATTCCTCTCACCATTTTGTATCGATACTTTTGCAACCTGTAAACTTTTTTGTAGTTCTACAGCTTCCATTCTTTCCTGGTCATTTAAATAAACATTTCTGGAGCTTTTTGCAAGTCCATCTTCTTCACGAACTGTATCCACTGCCACTAGTTCAATTGGAAAGAAAAAGTCCTCGATTAGGCTGTCTACGACTGATACCTGTTGAGCATCCTTTAATCCGAAATATACTCGGTTTGGCATAACAAGATGAAATAGCTTCGTTAAGACCGTAACCACACCATCGAAATGACCTTCTCGTTTCTTTCCGCATAGAACGTTTACACGATTTTGAACGGTCATCTGAATAGCAGGAGAATTTGGATATATCTCTTCCACAGATGGAACAAATAAATAGTCAATCCCGACGTTGTTAGCTAATTGTTCATCCTGTTTAAGATCCCTTGGGTATGTTTCAAAATCTTCATTTGGTCCAAACTGAAGTGGATTTACAAAAATGCTCATAATAACAATGTCATTGTTTTCACGGGCGTTTTTTGCTAGAGTTAGATGCCCTTCATGTAGATAACCCATTGTTGGAACAAAGCCAATTGATTTACCCTCATTTTTATGCTTTAAAGAAATCATTTGAATTTCTTGTCGTGATGTTATTACTCTCATGATTTATTTTCCTCCGTAAATGTGAATCAGTTCTTCATTTTTCATGGAATAACTATGGCTCTCCTCTGGAAAAGACCCATTTTTGACATCAAGGATATATTGGCCAATGCTTTCTAAAGCAACACTGTTTACATCCCCATATTTCTTTACAAATTTAGGAACCCTGTTTATCCCATATGACAATAAATCATGAAAAACTAAAACTTGACCGTCTGTAGAAACCCCTGCCCCAATCCCGATAGTGGGGATATTTAATTGTGCTGTTACTTGTTCCGCGATTTGCTTCGGAACACATTCCAAGACAACCGCAAAAGCACCAGCTTCCTCACACATTTTCGCATCCAAAATTAACTGATTTGCCGCTTCAGCTGTTTTTCCTTGCACCTTATAGCCACCAAAAATCCCTACCATTTGCGGGGTCAAGCCCAAATGTGCCATGACTGGAATACCAGAATTGGTAAGCGAGCGTATCATGGATATAACCTCTCCGCTGCCTTCCACCTTGACAGCATGTGCCCCGCCTTCTTGGATAATGCGAGCAGCGGTTCTCAAAGTATCTTCACGGCTCAAATGATAACTCATAAAAGGCATATCTGTTACGACAAAGGTATTTTTTGCACCGCGTTTTACCGCCTTTGTATGATGGACCATGTCGTCTACAGTGACTGGAATGGTTGAATCATATCCAAGTACCACCATTCCTAAAGAATCTCCTACCAGAATCATATCGATGCCTGCTTCTTCTGCCAGCTTTGCACTCGGAAAATCATAAGCAGTCAACATCGAAATTTTTTCCCCTGTTTCTTTCATTTTCAAGAAATCGGTTGTTTGTTTCATTCAAATTCCCCTTTCGTATTGGTCAGGTCGTATTCCTTATACCTGCCATTTTCTCCGGGAAGAAGGTGAAACATATTCCAATCATTCATGATTTAAATCGAGTAGGAGGGGGTGACTAACCCCCGACCTCTCACACCACCGTACGTACCGTTCGGTATACGGCGGTTCACTTAAGTATGACGCAAATGGTTGTATCTATCTAACAGACTTTTAAGCTTTTGATTTCTCCAAAACTTTAGATTTAGTGTTGTGTGTAAGATAGGACTATTCGAAATGCGCCAATATTTCTTACGAGAATTTCCCCATTCATGGGCCTTCTCTCTTGGAACGCCAAGGGATATGAGCCTTTTAATTTTTGTTTTGGGTAGTTTCCATTGTTTCCAAAGGCACATTCGGAGTCTTCTTCGAATATGTTCATCCAGTTGTTTAAAGGGAGTTGGCGTGTCTGCCAGCGCAAAATATCCGCACCAACCAACAAGGTATTCATTTAGTTTCTCAATACGCAATTCCAATGGAATGGGTTTTGACCTTGATGTTAGTTCTTTTATTCTACTTTTAGCTCTCTTTATACTTTCTTTTGCGATACGGATTTTTGGATTACGGTTTGATGTGAAGCTGAATCCAAGAAACTTTCGTTTCCACGGTCTGTCCACCGCACTTTTCTCTTCATTTACTTTTAGTTTAAGCTTCTTTTCAATGAAAGTAGTGATAGAACTCTTGACACGTAAACCTGCCTTCTTGGTTTTTACGTAAATATTACAATCATCTGCGTAGCGGACAAATTTGTGTCCTCTTTCCTCTAGTTCCTTATCTAATTCATCTAACATGATATTGGAAAGTAGTGGACTTAATGGTCCACCCTGAGGAACACCTTCTTCGCTGATAGTTTCCACACCGTTTATCATAATCCCCGACTCTAAGTATTTTCTAATTAACTTTAGAATCGTCTTATCCTTGACTCTTTTTGCTAGGAGTCCCATAAGCATATCGTGATTTACCTTGTCGAAGAACTTTTCTAAGTCCATATCTATTACCCATCTGTAGCCCTCTTCTATATATTGCCTTGCTTCCCTAACGGCATCATGTGCCCTTCTTCTGGGTCTAAACCCATAGCTATGTTCGGAAAAGGTTGGGTCATAGATTGGGGTTAATATTTGGGCAATCGCTTGTTGGACAAAACGGTCTGTCACGGTAGGAATACCTAATAAACGAACGCCGCCATTTGGTTTCGGGATTTCGACTCGTCTGACTGGCATAGGCTCATAGGTTCCGTCCTTTATTGAATTTCGGATTTCTTGCCAATTTTGTAGAATATGCGCTCGTAGGGATTTTACAGGCATTTCATCTACTCCATGGCTACCCTTATTCTTTTCGACACGTTTCAATGCCGAAAGTAGATTGTCCCGTGACAGTATTCGTTCCATCATTTCGATACATCCTTTCACGTGAATATACGTGCTATTTGTGCCATTGTTTATTCCACCCTCTTAAAGTCCCCTGTGGAATTCACCACTTCCTCCTTTAAGTAAGTCCAATTGGATTGTCTGTATCATCATAAACAATGAACGCCTAGTGTATATTCTCCTTAAATGTTCAGTCCTTCCCTAACCATCTTAAGCTAGTCAGGTACTATGACCTCTGCTGACTTCTGGCTGTTCAATTACCCTTCACAAAGTAAGTTACCGAGTGTGCTCGGCATTTCAGCCAGACCTCCCCAGGTAAGAGTACAGTCTTTCTCCCCATCTATCTGCTTCATTTACTCTGTATCATCTTTGGCAGAAAGGACTTCGTTTTGTTTGGCAAACTCATCCAATGATACCTAGCCTTATATGAAGTTCGTGTCCCTCAGACCGGAGATTTGCCGCCCGCTTCCTTCAGATTCTGCGTCACCACAGACACCCTTGCGTTTAGCTACTGCTACTTCTGCCTTCACAGTTCGGGACTTTCACCCTATAGACTGCACCCATGCTGGGCGCACCAAAAAAGAGTCCTTCGCAAGGCAGAAGGACTCCTGTAGTTTTTAAGATAGTTTCGACCCTCTGTCCCCGTCCGTATCGGATCAAGGCAGAACAATATTAAATTATACTATGATAATATAAGGTGCAGTTCCTAAGGATACTACCCATTCAAAGTATAGCAAATTTGCGTGAAAATGACTATTTATTTCATTTCTATATCAGCGGAATATATTTTATGGATTTGTCCATTTTGGTCCTCAATTTTTAGGACCCCCTCTTCCGTAATCCCAAGAGCCTTACCCGAAATATTTCCGGAGATGGTTCTTGCAATAATATCCTTTCCTAAGGAAACAGCATAGCTTTCCCAAAGGAGCTTCAATGGTGCAAACCCTTTCTCCAAATAGAGCAAATAATATTTTTCAAGATTTTCCAAAATCCGTTTAACAAGCTCTGAACGGGAGATTTCCTTCCCCGTTTCAATTGCTAGAGAGGTTGCAATATTATGTAGTTCCTTAGGAAAATCCTGTTCCTTTTGGTTTACGTTCATCCCTATTCCCATAATAATGGCATTAATTTTATCGGAATCGGCTTGTAATTCTGTTAAAATACCTGTGATTTTTTTGCCGTTTAATAAAAGATCGTTTGGCCATTTGATATCCGGACTAATTTCACAAATATCTTCAATCGCTCTTGCAACAGCAACCGCCGCAATTAATGTAAATTGCGGAGCCTTTGCTGGAGGTAGCTTTGGCCGTAAAACAAGGCTCATCCAAATTCCAGTGTATTTAGGAGAATGCCAATTGCGTGCTAACCTTCCACGTCCGTTTGTTTGCTCTTCCGCAATCACTAGTGTCCCGTCCGGGCAACCTTCTTGCGCCAATTGATGGGCGACTTTTTGAGTGGAATCGGTTGATTCTAAATATTGAATGGTTTTGCCGAAAATGGTTGTTTTTAGTCCTAAGCGTAATTCATTTTCTGTCATATTTTTAGGAGTACTTATTATTCTGTACCCCTTATTGCGAATTGCCTCTAATTCAAATCCTTCCTTCCGCAATTCCTCTATATGTTTCCAAATTGCGGTTCTGGAACAACCTAAAATATTTGCTAAAGCTTGTCCTGATAAAAACTCTCCATTTGCATGAGAAAACGCTTCAATCAGTTTTGTTCTTGTTGGTGATTGCATTTATTTAATATCCACCCCTTAATAGCATCCTTACTATTTTTAATTTTTTTCAACAACACTGCTTCTTCTATAATGTTTAATGCCTCTTTAATCCAAGGGCCAGCGGGACGATTAAACCAACCGATTAAATCATTGCCACCCACTTGCAATTCCTCTCTGCTTTTAATAACTAATCTCTCATATTTATTGGAAATCTCATCATCAACGTTATCCACGCTCTGTTTTTGTAAGGTTCGATAAACCATTTCGATATCAATCGCCATTTGCAATTTTAACGGATATAAAGTCAGCTCAGACCATTCCCTGTTTTCTCTGACTTTTAATGATCGAAGACAAGTCGTTAAATATTTTACTTTTTGATTAGGAAGCCGCCATTTTTTTAAATACTCAGCAGGGTCACCATTCTGAAAGTATAATATTATTAACCACATTTGGTCCTCTGATAATATATCTATTTGATAATGGATACATTTGGTTAATGAATATTTAGTATCATAGGGATTCGGCATAAAATTGACCAAGGCAGACTCTAATAAAATGGAAATTGCCGCTGTTTTTGCCGTGCCTTTCAACAACTTAATAAATTCGTTTGTAATTCTTTCTACGGCAATAAAATGTAACAAATTGGCATGTTGAAACAGAGCATTACGTGTATCCTTATCAATCGAGAATTCAAGTTGACTTACAAATCGAACCGCTCTCATCATTCTTAATGCGTCTTCATGAAAGCGGCATTCTGCTGCACCTACTGTACGGATGATTTTTCTATTGATATCAGTCTTACCATCAAATGGATCCTTTAGATTGCCGAACTGATCCATAGCGATGGCATTCATCGTAAAATCTCGTCTTTCTAAATCCATTTGCAGTGATCTGATGAACTCCACTTTATCCGGGTGCCTGTAATCCTTGTACTGCGATTCCGCTCGAAAAGTTGTCACTTCATATCTTTTATCTTTATGTAATACTAATACAGTGCCATGTTCGATACCAACATCAACTGTTCGGTCAAATATCTTTTTGATTTCCTCTGGAGTGGCAGATGTGGCAATATCAACATCCGATATGGTGCGATTTAATAAAAGATCTCGTATCGACCCACCAACAAAATATGCTTCATAGCCATAAGATTCTATTTTTTCCAATATCGGTATCGCCTGTAGGAATGGTTCTTGCATTTAACCACCTTTTTCCCTTTTCAAATATTAATAACTAAATATCAAAATTTTTTTATTCTAAAGCCAGCGATGATTTAAGAAAAGAGCCAGGCAATAATCGATAATAAATTTCTTCGTACTCACCCACGATATTTCGTGACATAAAATCTTCTTTTACGCTGGCAACAGCATTGCGAGAAAATTCTTCATGTAGAACCGGATCTGTTAATAAATACAGTGCTTTTTCAGCGATGGCTTCAATATCACCAACCTCACAAATATACCCATTCTTGCCATCCTTGATTACTTCAGGAATTCCTCCAATATTGGTTCCTATACAAGGGACACCGCAAGCCATGGCTTCAAGAGCAACTAAACCAAAGCTTTCCTTCGATGAGAGCAATAATTTTAAATCACTTATTGAATATAATTCCTCTAGATTGTCTTGTCTTCCTAACAATAACACACGGTTCGAGAGGTTTAATTCATTAACTAATCTGCATACAACGGTCATTTCTGGTCCATCTCCAACCAATAATAACTTAGCAGGTATTGATTTACTTATTTTAGCAAATGCCTTTACTACATCCTGTACTCGTTTGACAGCACGAAAGTTCGATACGTGAATAATAACCTTTTCGTTCGGTAATATACCATATTCTTCGCGTAAATGATTGGAATTTACCTTTTTATATACCCGCTCGTCAATAAAATTGTAAACGGTCTGAATTTCCTTTTGTGGTTGAATGAGTTCATTGGTTTGCCCGACAAGTGCTTTTGAAACTGCGGTTACATAATCTGATTTCTCAATACCAAATCGAATGGCATCTGTTAAAGAAGGATCATATCCTAAAACCGTTATATCTGTTCCGTGGAGAGTCGTAACTATTTTTACATCCGTTCCGGCCATTTGTTTAGCAAGTATGGCGCAAATAGCATGTGGAATTGCATAATGAACATGAAGAATCTGTAAATTTTCCCGTTTCACGACCTCTGCCATTTTACTTGCCAACGCAATATCGTATGGAGGATATTGGAATACCGCATATTGATTTACTTCTACTTGATGATAATAAATATTATGATACATTTTATTTAATCTAAATGGGATACTAGATGTGATAAAATGAATTTCATGTCCTCGTTCTGCAAGAAGTTTTCCTAATTCAGTCGCTATGACACCAGATCCGCCAACACTTGGATAGCAAGTGATGCCAATCTTTAATTTATTTCCCATGTTGAATTCACATCCAAATTAAGTAAAATTGGTTTCTTTGTTTTAAAGCCTTCTGCATATGTAGTGCCAACTTCCTTGCCAAACATCCGTTCACGCGCCTGAACCGTTTCTATATATCCATCAGTAAGCGGTGTTTTAACCCCATCTTCTGTTTCTACAAACTGACTTTTATAGGCATAGAGGCTTTCAATCTTTTTTTCCATATAATCAGTGATATCCACAGCAAAGTCCGGACGATGGAAACCATTGATCATATAGTGGTAAAGGCTTTTCGGCTTATGTACAGCAGTGGCACCCTGTGTTTTAATCTTGCGTATGCCTGCAGAAAAAAAAGCCTCTTCCACTAAATAAGAACAATTTGCATGGTCCGGATGACGATCCTCATAGTATGGTGCAAATACTATAGCCGGTTTAAACTCGCGAATAATCTCAACAATTTTCAAGATATTATCCTCATTTTTGTATAGCCCACGATCAGGTATACTTAAAGTAAGGCGTTCTTTAACACCTAGTTTTTCTGCAGCATTTTTTGCTTCCACTTGCCTCATTTCAACCGTTCCATTCGAGGACAGTTCCGCTTTGGTTAAATCGCAAATAACTACTTTTTTTCCTTCGTGGACCCATTTCGCAATGGATCCGCCCATACCAATTTCAACGTCATCAGCATGGGCGCCAAATGCTAATATATCTATGTTGTAACTCATTGAATTTCACCTCTAATAATCGATCTCCAACTTATATCACCTTTTTCCAAGCCTCTGATTAACACCTCAGCTGTTCCCATATTAGTAGCTAAAGGTACAGAGTATACATCACATAATCTCATTAAAGCAGATACATCCGGTTCATGTGGTTGGGCAGTTAATGGATCCCGAAAAAATATTACTAAATCGAGAAGATTTTTTGCTATTAATGCACCAATTTCTTGATCTCCTCCGTATGGACCGGACTGGAAACGGTGCACACTCATCCCTGTCGCTTCCGTAATTCTTTTTCCAGTTGTTCCAGTTGCAAATAAGTGATGCTCCTGAAAAATATGCTTATATGCTGTTACAAATCGAACCATATCATCTTTCTTTTTATCATGGGCAATTAAAGCAATCTCCATCTTTTCCATCCCCTTCATTTGAAGTTAATCTAATATATTTTCAAGACCGTAGACGAGTGTGGAAAGGTTCAATACTGTCTCAATAGAAACCTTTACACCTGACATAAAGGATGCACGGTTATAGGAGTCATGGCGAATTGTTAATGTTTGACCGTCTGCACCGAATAATACCTGTTGATGGGCAATTAACCCCGGCAGCCTAACACTATGAATATGCATTCCGTCCATATTTGCTCCCCGTGCTCCACTCATGGTTTCCTTTTCGTTTGGATGTCCCTGCTCTTTCTTTTGTCTGTACTCCGATATCATTTGAGCTGTTTTTACAGCTGTTCCGGAAGGTGCATCCAATTTTTGATCATGATGAAGTTCAATAATTTCCACATCGGGAAAGAATTTTGATGCCATTTGAGAAAACTTCATCATAAGAACTGCTCCAATTGCAAAATTTGGAGCGATAATACAACCGATTTCCTTCTCAGCTGCCAAAACAGTCAGTTCCTCTAATTGTTCCTTTGTAAATCCCGTTGTACCGACAACAGGTCGAACTCCGTAAAGAATAGCTGTTTTAGTATGTATATAGCCTGATTCTGGAATAGTTAAATCAACGAGAACATCTGCATTGCTTTTTTGTAAGCATTCTTCAATATTTGTATAAATCGGTACATTAATGTTGGAAAATCCATCAATTTCAGAAAGCAGCATTCCGTCATTTTTATGATCGAGAACACTTACCAATTCAAATTCCTCAGTTTCTTGAACCATTTTCACCGCTTCTTGACCCATGCGTCCTCTTGGGCCAGCAACAATAATTTTTACTTTTTTCATCTTAATCTCTCTTTTCTATTTTTTATATGTAAAATGACGTTTATTTCTTTGTCCAACGGTCTTTATCTCTAGTATTAAATTTATGCATAACACGATTATGGGCTTCTTCTAAATCAATATGTAAGGAATTCGCCAGACACATTATAACAAACTGCAGGTCTCCTAGTTCTTCCTCTACAGTATTTTCTTTTTCCGTTACTTTCTTTGGTTTCTCGCCATAATAATGATTCACTTCCCTTGCAAGTTCACCTAATTCTTCAGTCAACCTTGCAAGCATGGCTAGCGGACTAAAATATCCTTCTTTAAATTGACTAATATATTGATCAACTTCAGATTGCATTTCTTTCATTGTTTTATGATCATTCAAGATATTGCACCCCAATCAAATATTCTGCCTCTAATCATAACCTTTTCCACCTTCCATGTTAGCCAATTATCTTTTTATTTACAAATGTTTTAAATCAATTTCATAATCTATTTGATAGTTTTCTTTCCATTATATATAATAAGGACGCCAAGCTTATGTTTACATATTCAGGAGGAACTGCTGCATGATTTTTGATTTAAAAATAAAAAATATCCTGTTTATATTATTAGGATCCGCCATCTTTGGTTTTGGTATCGTTCATTTTAATATAGAAAACCATTTGGCAGAAGGCGGTTTTACGGGTATTACTTTAATATTACTTGCCAAACTAGGGATAAATCCATCCTATACGAATTTAGCTCTAAATATCCCTGTTTTTATTATCGGGTGGAGAATGCTCGGAAAGAAGTCTTTCTTATACACTATCATCGGTACGGTTGGTACTTCTGTGTTCCTATGGATTTTTCAGCGGGATCATATAAGTTTTCCTCTAACTGATGATTTATTTCTTGCTTCCCTCTTTGCTGGGGCATTTATCGGAGTTGGATTAGGTATTATATTCCGTTATGGGGGAACCTCTGGTGGGGTTGATATTATTGCAAGATTATTTTTTAAATATAAGGGCTGGGCAATGGGTAGAACAATGTTTATTTTCGATGCATGTGTGATTACTCTTTCACTCCTTACCTATTTGGATTATCGTCATGCAATGTATACGCTTGTTGCCGTCTTCGTAGGTGCAAGAGTGATTGACTTCATGCAAGAGGGAGCATATACAGCTAGAGGAACTTTAATAATCTCCGAAAAGCATAATGAAATAGCGGATAAAATTTTAAAAGAAATGGAAAGAGGTGTGACAGTGCTAAAAGGTCACGGCTCTTATACTAAGGCTGATAAAGAAGTACTATACTGTGTAGTCGGAAAAAATGAAATTGCCGCATTAAAAGGAATTATAAATTCTATCGATCCGCATGCCTTTGTATCGGTAACCGTTGTACATGATGTATTGGGAGAAGGTTTTACCTTAGATGAGAATAAAGAACCCATTGAAAATTAAATAAGCGTAAGTGATGCAGTTCTACCGTACGGATGAGTGAATAGGAAGTACCAATTTCACTACCTAGTCATAGACGTGGGGCAAGTCATGTCTTAGACGCAGAAATCTGTTAGCCGATAGGCTGCTAGTACTAGATGGAGACAAAACTTATACTTTCATCTTTTTAAAACAAAACGGACTACTAGTGTAGTCCGTTTTGTTAATCGTCGTTTCGATTCATATTTGTAAAAATTAGCACCATACGCAGCAATTCAATAACAGCTACTGCAGCGGCAGCTACATATGTTAATGCAGCGGCATTTAAAACTTTCCTTGCTTGCCGTTCCTCGCGATTATTAATAATTCCCAATCCAACCACTTGATTCATCGCTCTTGATGAAGCATTAAATTCAACAGGTAATGTTACAAGCTGAAACAAAACTCCGGCCCCCATTAATATGATTCCTATCAATAACATATTGGGGATATGGGAGAATAATCCAATCATTAAAAATATCCATGAAGCATTTGATCCGATATTTGCAATTGGAACTAATGAATGGCGAAACCTTAATGCTGCATAATTTTCTTTATCTTGTATGGCATGCCCCACTTCGTGTGCCGCGACGGCAGCACCTGCAACAGAGTGGCCATGATAGTTTTCTGATGATAAATTTACTGTTTTAGACATTGGATTATAATGATCACTTAAAAAACCTTGATGTTCCAGTACTTTTACGTGATATAATCCATTTTCATCAAGAATTTTCCTTGCTACTTGTGCACCGGTCATACCTGCAGTTGACTCAACTTTGGAGTATTTTCCCATCGTACTTTTCACTCTTAGTTGTGCCCAAATTGGTATTAAAGCAATAATGATGAAGTAAATGAAAAACAACCCCATTTTCAACCTCCATTATCTTTATATTACTAATCATTCTAGTCAATTTTACAATAAAGGTCAATCATTATGCTCAGTACGTTTTCTATCTTCTTTTTGCCCTATATATTTTCTCCAGCCTACGTAAGAAAGCGTGAAAATAATAATCGATCCTGTTGTAATAATTACCCACCACAACTGTGGATCTATTTCATCCCTGGACATATCATCAAAAACCTGCTGCAAATCATTCCCAAGTGCTTCCATCTGCTCTTGCTGTGAAGGATTTTGCACCATACTTCCTCGATATTTATCCATAAAAGTAATTTTTGCATTTAGTTTTTCCAGCTGATGATTAGGAAGATCTACAGCCAAACTAGGTTCAATAATGGAAAACTCAGTTAGAAATGTGTTTAAATTTGCTTGGAATTGATCAAATTCTCCGTTTTTTGCTGCATCTTTAACGCTATTAAATGCAGAAAGAATCGGCTCTTTCATATTCGTCCATAATGGCTGATATTTAGAATTTAATGCATCCACCACAAGACGAAAAGCAATCACGTCATTCAGTTTTTCTACCGGAAGGGCATTACTGCTTGAAATCGTTTTTAATGCCCTGTTTTGGGCAAGACTTAATACTCGGACTTCATCCAAGGAAAACAAATTCTCCTTTTTGGTAAATCTGGATAATTGTTTCGAAAATGATTGTAGCAGTAGTTTTGCCTCGTTATAATGATTCATTTTTGTTACTTGCAATATTTCATCCGCCGCATCATCCATTTGCTTTAAAGGCATAGATAATGGTGCAGTTGCTTTTGCATGATGGATAGATAAAAGGATGATAGATAATAGAAGGAATATCGTTTTAAGTTTCATTTCTTGTCCCCCCTCCAAACTATTACTATATTTATGAGAGATGGGACAAGAGTAGACCAAAAAGCAAAAGACTGCTTAAGGTTTAATGGATAATTCCAGACGATCTTTTCTTATGCATAGATAGTAAGTAATTGCTAATGATAAAATACTTAACCAAAATGTGAAATAACCTATCTCACGGACATATATATATAAATCTTGGTATTGCGGAAATTGCATAAACACATAGTCAATAATATCATTATGTAAAGTCCAAACTGCTGCAATAAATAAATGACGTAATTTTATCCTATAGAAAGGTGCATATAATAATCCCTCAATAGCCATTGCACCATGTGAAATAATCAGCATATACCCTTCCCAAGGTAAATAACCAGTTACCATCTTCGTAAGGATATTCATGACAACCGCCCAAATGCCATATTTAAATAAAGTAACGATTGCAAGCGCTTCAAATAAAGGCCAGTTCTTACCAAATATTAAAGCTATTAATACGAATACAAAAAATAAGCTTGCAGTTGGGCTATCTGGAACAAAGGGCAGAAACTGCGTTGGGGTCATACTTAGTTGACCTTTGTACCAATAGAATCCATAAATAGTTCCTACTATATTAATAATTAATAAAATCCATAAAATTCTCCGATCTGCTAAAAAAGGGAATAATAATCGCAAAAAGAGCACCTCGATATAACTTTTTAATAATTCAAATATTTACAAGTGAAATAAAAGCTGGCACTTAGCCAGCTTTTATTTCACTTATTTAGATTTAAGACCTGCGATGAATTCCGCTAGTTTTTTCAACTCATCAGGAGAGCCTTTAAACTGATTTGGCGGCATTTTGCCCATACCATGCTGAGCAATTTTTTCAATTTCTGCTGGACTCTTACCAGTATCAATTAGAGAAGGTGCAGCAGCCCCGCCTTGTAGTTTATCTCCGTGGCAAGTAATACATGTTTGTTTAGAAAAGATTTTATATCCTTCAGAATTCTTATCAATTTCCACTTGAGCAACAATCTTACCTTGATCATGAACTTTTTTCCAGTCTTCATGAGCTGCAGCTTCCCAAGTAAGATAAATGACAGAAGCAAGAGCAAGCAACATAAAACCAGTTGCAAATGGTCTTTTCATTGGTCGGCGTTCTGGTCCGCGATCAATAAACGGAGCTAATAATAAACCTCCGAATGCCAATCCAGGAATTGCAATAATACCGATAATGCTATATGGGCCAGATGCATATGAATATTTAAGTAATTGATAAAGGAATAAGAAATACCAGTCAGGTAAAGGTATATAACCTGTATCTGTTGGATCCGCAATACGTTCAAGCGGTGATGGATGTGCTACAGTAAGACATAAAAACCCGATTAAGAAAACGGCACCAACCAACCATTCCTTTAAAAGAAAGTTTGGCCAAAAGGCTTCCGTTTTTCCAGGATATTCCGAATAATCTTTCGGAATCATTCGCTTGCGGTGAGACGGAGCAGCAACACGGGAGTCGCCAACAAACTTCATCCCTTTTCCACGATGCATTTAGTCCCCCTCCTTTGTTAAATATCTGTCAGTTTTTAATTACGCGAAAATTTACAACGGTCCTGAAATACCTTGTTTACGAATCATTAAGAAGTGTGCTGCCATTAAAGCCATTAACACTCCAGGCAAGAAAAATACGTGAATGGCAAAGAAACGAGTTAATGTTTGTGCACCTACGATATCAGGGTGACCAGATAATAAAATTTTTGCATAAGGTCCAATTAAAGGAACAGAATCCGCAATTTGAAGACCTACCTTCGTTGCGAATAACGCTTTCATATCCCAAGGCAGTAAGTAACCTGTAAATCCAAGACCCATCATAACAAAGAATATAAGTACTCCGACGATCCAGTTAAGTTCACGCGGTTTTTTGTATGCTCCTTGGAAGAATACACGTAACGTATGTAAGAAAATCATTACAATTACTAGACTTGCGCCCCAATGATGCATACCACGAACAATTTGTCCGAAAGCAACTTCATTTTGAAGATAATATACCGATTCCCAAGCGTTTTTAATATCTGGTACATAGTACATTGTTAAAAACATACCAGATAATATTTGGATGACTGTAACAAAAAATGTTAATCCTCCAAAACAATAAACAAATGCGCTAAAATGATGTGCAGGGTTTACATGTTCTGGTACTTCATGATCAGCAATATCCCGCCACAAAGGCGTAATATCTAATCGCTCGTCAACCCAATCATATAGTTTATTAAGCACGAATTACGCCTCCTTTATTTAACGAAAACATTTGCTTCTGGTTTACCTAAATATAGATAACCGTCTTTTACTTTTGTTGGATATGTATCCAACGGTTTGGCAGGTGGTGTGCCTGGTACGTTTTTACCATTTTTCTCATAACGACCACCATGACAAGGACAATAGAATTGATTTGGATGATCTTTATTTGCATTCCAGTTTACAGTACAGCCTAAATGCTTACAAATAGGTGATAAAGCAACAATATCTCCCTTGCTGTCTTTATATACCCAAGCAGTTTGAGTAACATTTGACTTATACCAAGCATCAACTTGTTCGTATGTAAAGTCAATCTTTTGTGGCTGATCCGTTAAATCGCTTACTTTTAGCTTCGTAGCATGATAATCGCCACCAGCTTCAGTTTTTAGCACTGGATCTACTGCAAATCGCACCATCGGCATCAAAATTCCAGCAGCCATAAAACCACCTACACCAGTAAGTGTATAGCTAAGAAACTGACGTCTTGATACAGGATTCTTGCTCATCCCTTTTTCCCCCCTCTAGCAGTAAGGTAAGTCCAATGGACATAATTATCGCACAAATACAATCTAGGACATAACCATGATATATCAAACATAATAGAAGGTCAATAACTTCCATTAGCAAAAGATGACAACAATGTGACGGAAAATCGAATTTTTCCATGCCAATTTTGTCCTATTTTACGTATTAGTGAGAAAAAAATAGTTATTATTTCACAAATAGAAGCTTCATTATATATTTTGCCATTTTTGCACTATAATATTTATTAATTGTTTTACTTGGTCCTCTAAAATGGAATGTTTAAATTGTTCCTCCATACTTTCTAAAGGTATTGATGGAAGCCATATCACATTATCCGGGAAAGACTCATTTCTATCCCTCCAAAAAGGATCAGAGGTAATATAAAACACGTGCGAAAATTCGTTCTCCTTTAATTTAACCTCCCATTCCTGTAATAAGTTTAGCTTTTTCATGTTTTCTGATTCCGATAAATACGTTAATGGTGGAAATAAGAGCATTCTTCCTCTAAACTGTCTTTCAAGATGGAGTGTTAATAAAGTTATGAACTCTCCTTGAGATGCTGATTGTTTTAAATTTTCTCCGAATGAAACTGGAAGAAGTGGTACAATGGCAGTATCGATAAATTGCTTTTCCTTTAAATAGAGTTCTACATCTTTTCCATTCCAATTCATATAAACACTCCTATACATAGTTTTCCTGCAAATCTATCATATCATGCAATATTTTTTATTTAAATGTATTGAAATAAAATAAAAAATCCTCTTGCAAAACACAAGAGGATGGTTCTTTTATAGTTTTTTTAGCTGCTCTGTTAATTCTAAAAATGTTTCCAAATCATTTCTATCTAAGGCATCATCAATTTCTTTCAAGATTTTTTCTTTTTGAAAGCTTTTAATGCTTCGCTCCAGAAATTTTTCGGCAAGTCTCCTATCTTCATCATTAATTCTTAATAATTTAGGCATGAATGGATTTTCTTCTAAAACAGCAGCATAGTGATAAGAAATGTTGGCATCTTTAAAATTTAATTGAATATAAATATCTTCATCGCGGTTTAACCGAATATCATGAAATGATTTTTCCGCATCTGTAGTCATGATATTTTCTTTATAAAATCGAAACGGGACTAAATCGACACAATGGGTGGACATGATAAGGCCTCTTGGACAATACTGTGCTTCCTCTACGAAATGGACCTTCTCCATCAATTGGTCATGACTCATTAAATAATTCAAGATCCACACTGATTCTCTTCTCTTTAATTGATAATGATTTAAAAACCAGCGAATAAAATCCTTCTTCTCGTTGACAGATACAGGAGTTGCAGCCAAAGGAATCCCTCCTCTGCATAATTAGTATAGTCCATTAATTTTTATTTTTGTCGCATAAGATCTGTTTTTCAATCCAAAAAATCCTAACGGGATAACGTTTTTGGCAACTTTTCTTGAAAGGATGTTTATCTCTTAGGTGAAATAAAATTATCCCCATATAAAATAAACAAAGATTAAAAAATATCCTTACTCATTTTCAAAACGTTCCAAAAGCAAAATCCATTCTTCGTTGGTCGGGTCTTCTTTCAATAGGCTGTGAAAAATTTGCGCCGCTTCATCTCTCTTTCCTTCCTCAATAAGGAAATATCCATATTCTTCAAGGAATTCAAGGTTATTCTTTAAATCATTATATGCGAGTTCATAATATTTTAATGCCTGTGAATATTGTTCTATATGTTGATAAGCGATTGCCATATCCCAATATATACTCGGGTCAGGATCACCCTCTTTTTCTATTTGTTTTGATATTTCTAGAACATCTTCAAATCGTTTTTGATGCAATAATAATTTATTTAATGTAATAGCAGCATCAATATATCCGGGATCAAGGGCTAACGCATTTCTAAAATAATCTTCCGCTAAAGCCTCTTCACCGCTTTTTAAAGCGATTTTGCCTCCAAATTGATATAGTTCCTTATTAAATTCATCTACTTTTAATCCTGCTTTAACAGTTTCTAATGCCTGTTTTACATCTTCTTCTTGCTCATAAGCTCTGCCTAAATAAAGGTAAAGCGAATGGAATTCCGGATCTATATCCTTCAGTTTTAAAAATATTTCAATAGCCTTTCTATAATGCCCAGCTTTATAAGCGGTAAAGCCAAAGCCAAATAACGTATTAATTTCCAAATGTTCCTCTAGCGCTTGATCATAATGCGGTAAAGCTTCTTCAAATTCACCTGCAGAACTAAGTACTTCAGCTAGTCGACCGTGAATATTATTTCCCGCAATGGTTTCATGCCCTTGATTAAGGACAGTTCTATAATATTTTATTGCATCTACGTAATTACCGCTGGCTGAATAAAGTTCACCCAATGCAAAATCAATAATTGGTTCATCAGGAAGTATTTCCTTGGCTTCCTGCAATTTCCGCTCGCTTACCTCTATAAGTCCTTGCATTTGATATAAATCAGCTAATAAAAGTAATGCCCGCGGATAATCGGGATCTGTTTCCATTATGGTATCGAGTTGAAAAATTGCTTCGTCCTCTTGATCTAAATCTAAATAAACCTCAGATAATAATATCTTAAGCTCTCCTTCATCAGGATAAGATTGTATCAATTGTTCATAAAGCTCCTTTGCTTCAAGAAGAAATCCTAATTGATGAAGTTCCTCTGCAGAAGTAAATATTTCTTCATCTGTTCCTGTCTCTTTAATACTTTTCAAATACTTTTCAGCTTGATTCATATTCCCTTCTTCTATATGTTTTAACATTTGCTGTACATTTGACATAATATTACCCTTTCCAAACACAAAATTATACAAAAAGAGAAGTACTTTCAATCATAAGTTCTTCTCCAAAGCCTGGTCGATAAATAACCTCATGACAAGAAGTTGTG
The DNA here is from genome assembly GCF_038008735.1 of Margalitia sp. FSL K6-0131. Classification (NCBI taxonomy): domain Bacteria; kingdom Bacillati; phylum Bacillota; class Bacilli; order Caryophanales; family Bacillaceae; genus Heyndrickxia; species Margalitia sp. FSL K6-0131. The sequence continues at coordinate 2,320,506 of NZ_JBBOZS010000001.1, read as the reverse complement.
ATTTGCCCTTTTTGGACCATAACTGCTAACTTATCTTTATCATAATGAATTAAGCCTCGTTCATCAACTTTATTAGCTTTAAAATATAAGTTATAATTTATTTCGCTCCCAATGCTTAAATCTCCTCTTTTCGGGAACACACCAAATTTTTTCAAATTTTTTAGCTCGATTGGAGTTTTTTCGGGAATTTCATCGAAAATATGCGGAATCTTTTCTTTGTCCAATATTTCATTCCATATTTTTAACAAATTTTTTTTAGCTTTTTGTTGCGAAGTAAAAATCGGAACTAGTATTGGATTATAAGGGAACATTGCTTCCTTAATCCATCCCCATGGCTTTTCAATTAAATCCTCAAAGCCGTTCAATTCAACAAAAATAATAGGAATTTTATTTCTTTTGCATTTTCTAATAATGGTTGTGGAGATTTTCCCTAGAGGAAGTTTAACAGCAATGACATAATCAATCGGACTGTTTATTAGAGAGGTTCTTTTTTTTCTCAATTCATCTTCAAATTGATTTTCAAACTGAATGGAAAAAGCACTAATTATGGTACCCGTTCCCTTTAATAAAAAATTATCTATAAAATATTGTTTCATCTCTTGAAAACCGGAAGGAGGAGCATTCAGGTCGGCCATAACATGTGTCGGAGTCATAATAAACTCTGAAAGATTCATCCTTATATAATTATTTCTTTTAAAAGAATCCTTCATAGAATAGATTTTGTTATCTTTTATCAGTAATGAAGTTACTTTTTCCCTATTCTCCATTTCTATATTTGCTTTCTCAATAATATACATTTCTTTCCCTCCCGCTTTATTTATCTATAGACAAACTATGAAAAATAGGGGAAGAAAATGACAAAAAAGAAACTAGTAATAGTTTCTTTTTCATCATTTTTTATAAGAGAAAGTATAATTTTTTCATAAACAAAAGATTACACTTAGTCTAGCACAAGCAGCCACCGGCTAGCGGATTTCACGTCTCCTCCCTACGATAAGTCAACGAGTAAAATTACATTTCAAATTTTACTCGTTGAAAATGAAAGTGCTTATTTTCACTTGTTCGTGAACTACCTCACTGTGTTTCCTTTATCTCGAGGTGAGCGACTACGAAATCCGTACGCTAGTGCTGCGGCGCTTGCGCTTTTCTTATTTAATCAGTGATTGTAAATCCTCAAAAAAGTTGGGGTAAGAAACTTCTATGGCTTCATATCCTTCTAGCGTCACCTTATCTTTACAAATTAAAGAAGCAATGCCTAACATCATCCCAATTCGGTGGTCACCATGGCTTGAGACGGTTTCACCGTGTAAAGGTGTTTTTCCGGTAATAATCATCCCATCATCAGTCGGTAAAATATTTGCTCCTAATCGTGATAATTCTTTTGCTACTGCATCGATGCGATTCGTCTCTTTTACTTTTAATTCCTCTGCATTTTTTATAATAGTTTTTCCATCAGCTTGTGTAGCCAACAAAGCAATAATAGGAAGCTCGTCAATTAATCTAGGAATTAAATCTCCAGATATTTCGATTCCTTTTAAAGTAGAATTTCTGACTGTAACAGTGCCAACAGGCTCAAAGGAAGTGTTCGTATCCTTTTCGATTGTAATATCTGCTCCCATTTTTATTAATACATCGATAATCCCTGTTCTGGTTGGATTCAGCCCCACATTTTTCAAGATGACTTCACTATTTTCCATAATTGCTGCTGCGACCATAAAGTAAGCGGCTGAAGAAATATCACCTGGAACGTCGATGGTTGTACCCGTAAGCTGTTGATTGCCCTTAACGGTTATTCGGTTATTTTGGACGGATAATTCTCCTCCAAAATGCTGAATCATTCTTTCCGTATGATCTCTGGTAGCAGTTGGCTCTATTATGGTTGTTTCTCCATCTGCTTGCAAACCGGCAAGAAGTAGGCAAGATTTCACTTGTGCGCTAGCAACTGGAAGTTCGTAAGTGATAGACTTTAATGGACTACCACCTTGTATAGCGATTGGAGTATAGTTTCCTTTTTCACGTCCGTTAATAGTAGCCCCCATTTTCCTTAACGGCAAAACGACGCGATTCATCGGTCTCTTGGCAATAGAATCATCCCCTATTACAACGGAATGAAATGGTCTTCCAGCAAGAATTCCCAACATTAATCGAGTAGTGGTTCCTGAATTTCCGACATCAAGGATAGAGGAAGGTTCTTTCAGTCCATTCCAACCTTCTCCATAAATTTTTATTTCATTTTGCTCTTGTTCAATTCGAACTCCCAGTTTCCGAAAGCAAGAAATGGTACTTAAACAATCTGCACCAAATAAAAAATTTCTTACAATCGTTTCCCCGCGTGAAACCGCTCCAAACATAATGGCACGATGGGAAATTGATTTATCCCCAGGCACTGAGATCGTCCCGAATAAATTGTGTTGGTTACATATAAGCTCTTTATACTCCACTACATTCACCCTTTTCAAAAACAAACTTATTATTGGATAAACAAGTCATATGTTGTTCTTTTTTCTAAACATTCTTTTGCAAGACTTCTATCCTGCTCATTTTGGAAACTAATTCGTAAAACTCCATAGACATCTTCCCTAGTTTCTAAAATTCTTATGTTCGTAATACTAATTTTTTCTTCAGCTAAATAACCTGTAATTTCTGATATAATCCCCGGATAATCGGGGATATCAATGAACAAGTCATAGAAGGAATGAATAACACCCGTAGAATGAACTGGAAGTTCATCCCTAAAAACTTTCGCTTCCTGAAAAAAGGCATAAAGTTCATCAAAATTTTCTTCCTGAATTAAATCGGTAATATGATTCATTTTACCAATCCATTGTTTTAATAACCTCACTAACACGTCTCTATTTAATAAGCTGATGCTTGCCCACATCGTCGGGTCGCTAGAAGCAATTCTCGTAATATCACGAAAACCGCCAGCAGCAAGTCTTGATAGCAATGGGTAGTTTTCCTCTGCCTCTTTTGCTTGTTCTACTAATGACGAAGCAATAACATGCGGAAGATGGCTTAATATTCCTGTCATTTCATCATGATCCTCGGCAGTAAGTTCCATAAATCTTGCTTTTGTTCCACTTAGCCACTCTTTTAATGTATTGATTTGTTCTGTCTTCTGGCTGGAATTTGGTGTAAAGATATAAAATGCATTTTCAAAAAGTTGTTCTTTGGCAGCTGTAACACCACTTTTATGTGATCCAGCCATCGGGTGTCCTCCGATAAATTGTATCCCCTTCTCGGTAAGGACTTTGGCTTTATCGACAATAGTTTTTTTCGTACTTCCTGTATCAGTAATTAGAACGTTTTCTTTTAATTGCAGATTTGCCAATTGCACCATTAATTTTTCGGTTACTAAAACCGGTGTTGACAGGATAATTAAATCAGCAATTTCAGCTCCTTGCTGAAAGGATTCTGCTTTTTTATCAATGATTTTAAGAATTATTGCTTTATTCATTTCCTCTTCGTTCACATCATATCCATGAATAATCACATCTGGATGCTGTTTTTTGATGGTTAAAGCCAATGATCCTCCAATTAAACCAAGGCCGACAATAAATACATTTCCCCGCATGAAAATCCTCCTGTAGAAAAAACCGTTTAAGCTCTTTAATTAAGAATTTAGTTCCATAAATTCTTTAATGGCGTTTCTTACCTGTTGATTCTGCGCCTTCGAACCTAGCGTTATCCGGACACCTGTTGGATATCCTAATGCCTTTCCTGAACGAACAATAAGTCCTTTCGATAATAAAAATTGGGATATTTTATCTCCATCACATGCAAAATCAATTAAAATGAAATTTGCTTGTGTTGGAAAATAACTCAAATGATTCTCTTGACAAAAATCATAATATTTTTGTTTTTCCGTTTCGTTTTTTAAGCGACAACTTTCAACAAAATCCTTATCTAAAATAGCTGTAGATGCGGCTAATTGACCAAGTACATTCGTATTGAAAGGAGGACGTGCCGGATCAAGACTTTGGATATTGGCAATAGATGAAATTCCATATCCTACACGAAAACTAGCCAAACCATAGATTTTCGAAAAAGTTTTCATCACTATAAGATTAGGAAACTGTTCAAGAAATGATAGAGAATTATATGCGATATCTTTGTCGACATATTCAAAGTACGCTTCATCAAGCACTACCAATACATCGCTTGGAACTTGTTCTAAAAATACTTGCAATTCTTCTTCAAGCATATACGTACCAGTTGGATTGTTCGGGTTGCATACCCATACAATTGCTGTGTTTTCATCTATTTGTGAAAGCATTCCTTTTAAGTCGTGCTTACCATTAAGTAAATCTACTTCCCGAACTTCCGCTCCCTCGATAACGGCATTATGCCTATACTGTGAAAAAGTCGGATTCGCCATTACAGTATTTTTCCCTGGTTCAAGTAGGGCTCGTGAAATAATTTGAATTAACTCATCCGCACCATTTGTAAAAATAAGCTGCCTTGCATCCACATTTAAAAGATCTGCCATTACTTCCCGCAAATTAGATGCATAACCATCTGGATAAAGGATATAAGATGCTTTAAAATCTTTTAATGCCTGGTCGACTTTTGGTGAATATCCATATGGGTTTTCATTTGACGCTAATTTTACAATTGACTCAAGTTTATATTGCTTTTTTACTTCATCTATCGTTTTTCCAGGCTTGTATGCCTCTAAATTAAGAATTTGATTTTTCCATTTCATCTTCGTAACCTCCCTAGTTATTTGAAGCTAAATCTGGACGCAGAATGACAGCATTTTTTAAATAAATATGGTTAATGGAAGCTTGTGATTTGGTTGTGTTTACATGAAGCATCACTCTAATACACAACGGTAAACTATCCACGACAGGAATTTCCTGCATACACATAATGGGAACAAACTTCCAATCTGGGAATCTTCTTAAAGCCTTCGAAGGAAATGCTGCATTTATATCAGATGTTACAGATATGAAAACAGAAGCAACATCCGTTGCTTCTACTTCATTCGACTCAATCATCTTCCGCAATAACTCATCAGCGGCATCAATGACTTGTTCTTCTTGGTTATTAGAGACTGTTGTTGCACCACGAATTCCGCGAATCATTTCATTCTCCCCTTTAAATTCTTTTCTCTATATTAAGAAAATTATTAAATATGTGGATGATTTCTTGAAAAGTTGTCTACGTTTTGATTCAGCGCCGATCGGCTTGCGCATTAGTTTTTATGCTTGCAATAGATGATAGGTTTTCTGTAAAAGTGATTTATCGACTTTTTGCATTACAGGCTTGCCTATCTCTTGCAATAATACAAAGGTTGGTGTATTAGAAACAGATTTTTTGTCTCTTACCATCCATTCAAATATAGATTCAAAATCCATATCAGCTGGTATTCTCCATTTATATCCCAAACTTTCAAGCCATGTGGTAAATTCCTTTATAGGAAATTGTAGTTGAAGCACTTCTATACTTAATTGCAGAGCATATACGATGCCAATCATAACTGCTTCTCCATGTGTTAAATTACCGTAACCTGCGGTCGACTCTAATGCATGGCCAAGAGTATGCCCAAAATTTAAATATGCACGGATATTTTGTTCTTTTTCGTCTAAACGAACAATATTCGCTTTTACTTCCATTCCTTTTCGTAAAAACATCTGTAAATCATGAACTGGAATAGAGTCTAAGGAATTAACTTTCACCATTAAATCTTGTAAAAATGTTGGATCAGAAATTAAAGCATGTTTTATTACTTCTGCAAATCCGCTTCTTCTTTCCTTGCTTGGAAGAGTTGCTAAAAATTGAATATCATATAAAACTAGTTCTGGCTGATAAAAAGCGCCAATCATATTCTTTCCTAATGGATGATTGATAGCAACCTTTCCGCCAATCGCGCTGTCATGTGCTAATATTGTTGTCGGAATTTGAATGAAGGGAATTCCTCTCATATAGGTTGCAGCCACAAAGCCTGCTAAATCTCCAATTGCTCCACCGCCGAAAGCTAATACAATTGACTTTCGATCAAACCCGTTTTGAAGTGCATATGTAATACAATCCTCAAACACCGAAAATGTTTTTGCGTGCTCCCCATTTGGGGCTATGTAAATATGTGTTTCTATCTCCGGAAGATGCTGTGTTAATTTTTGCAAATGCAATGATTCCAAATGTTTATCCGTTACGATGAAAATTTTGGAATATCCCTCTACTTCTTTTGTTAACAGGTGTACAATCTCATTTCCTATATATACAGAATAGTTTTTAGATGACGTACAAATATTTATTGAATCCATATCAAAACTTCCTAGCATATTCTCTTTGTTCTGCAATGATTTTTTCTAATTCGTCAAAACGATCGCTGGAAAATTGTTCTGTAATCGCAGACGCTAATTCCCAAGCGACAACCGCTTCTGCAACAACACTTGCTGCCGGTACAGCACAGCTATCCGACCTCTCGATACTTGCAGTAAATGGTTCCTTTGTTTCAATATCTACACTTTGCAATGGCTTGTACAGAGTTGGGATTGGTTTCATAACCCCTCTAACTACAATAGGCATACCTGTTGACATACCGCCCTCAAAACCGCCAAGACGGTTCGTTCTTCTTGTATAACCATCTTCCTTGTCCCAAACTATTTCGTCATGAACTTGACTGCCAGGTATTCTGGCCATTTCAAAGCCTAATCCAAACTCAACACCTTTAAAGGCATTAATACTTACGATTGCTCTAGCAATTTTGGCATCTAACTTGCGGTCATAATGAACATAGCTTCCTACACCTGCAGGCATTCCTTCGACAATAACCTCAACAATTCCTCCAATGGAATCTCCGTTTTTCTTCGCCAAATCAATTGCTTCCATCATCTGCTTTTCCGCAGTCTCATCAAACACTCGTACAGGAGAATTTTCAGTTTTTTGCTGTAATTCTTTTATGTTTTGATAGATAGGTGGGTTTGCTTTTATTCCGCCTATTTCCAGTACATGTCCCGCAACTTCTATTCCTAATAAGGACAATAACTTTTTAGCCACCGCTCCTGCAGCAACCCTTACCGTTGTTTCTCTAGCAGACGAACGTTCCAAGACATTTCTCATATCGCGATGTCCATATTTGATTCCGCCAACCAAATCAGCATGACCTGGTCTTGGCCTTGTTACTTTACGCTTAACCTCGTCTGCTTCATTTTCCTCTAGTGGTTCTATACCCATGATCTTTGTCCAATGCTTCCAATCATTATTTTCTACTACTAATGCTAGAGGAGAACCAAGTGTATGCCCATGCCTTACACCACCGGCAATTTTTACGGTATCCTTTTCAATTTGCATTCTTCTTCCGCGTCCATGACCCTTTTGTCTGCGTGCCAGCTCATAATTAATATCCTCTGAGGTTAATGGCATTCCCGCAGGCAATCCTTCTATAATTGTTGTAAGCTGCGGCCCATGTGATTCACCAGCAGTTAAATATCTCATTTGTTTATACCCCCTTCATCACTTTAAAGGAATTATGTATCACTATATCATAAAACCCTTTGCACAAACATAGTATATTATTAAAAAAATTAGAACTTTTTATCCTTTTAACAAACATTAATAACAAAAAAACTGTTGATAAGCAACAGTTTTTTACACTTTTCTGTAGAAAAATGTATCCTCAATTTCAAGTCCATACTTTATAGGATTAAAAATTTGTTCTGTACTTCCAACAAAAAGCACTCCGCCTGGTTTAAGCGCATCACTAAATTTTTGATATAATATTTCTTTTGCTTCCTCTGTAAAATAAATTAACACGTTTCGGCAAACAATTAGATCAAAATTCTTTTCAAATCGATCCGCTAGCAAATTATGTTTTTTGAAAGATACTGTTTGTTTTATTACATCAGCAATTTCATAATAATCGCCTTGTTTTTTAAAGTACTTTTCTTTTGCAGACATAGGTACTTCCTGTAATGACCGTTCAGGATATACTCCTATTTTTGCCTTTTGGATGGCATTAGCATCAATATCGGTAGCCAGTATCGAAATTTTGTTTAGTGGTATATAGTTTGATAAAACAAGCGATAATGTATATGGTTCTTCACCAGTTGATGAAGCCGCACTCCATACTTTTATTGTTTGATTATTTTTTAATAGTCTTGTCAGAATTTTATTCTCCAGAACATCCCATCTTTGTTTATTACGGTAAAATTCCGACACATTAATGGTCATTCGATCTAAAAATTGATTAAGTAAATCTGCATCACTATTTAGCGCTTTAAAAAAATCATGAAATGATGTATAGCCCTTTTTTTCATAAAAAGTAGTGAGTCTCCTTTTCATTTGTGCTTCTTTATATAACGCTAAATCTATTCCTGTCTTTCTTTTTATTTGAAAGATAAAATCTTGATAATCACGATCCATGCCTGTACTCCCAAAGGTATTTTTTAAATTAATTATAGCGAAAGATTTTCACTTTAGACAAAAAATTTTTTCAAAATGAAAAAGGATTGGTAGTTAACCAATCCAAACGTTATTAATAAATCCATTCATTTATTAATTTTGTATAATCTACTAATTCTTCTGACTTAAAGAACAGACCAATTTCTCTTTCTGCACTTTCAGGAGAATCAGAACCGTGGATAATATTCTTTCCAACAGTGACACCAAAATCACCGCGAATTGTTCCAGGTTGTGCATCCTTTGGATTTGTAGACCCCATCATTTGACGAGCTGTGGCAATGACATTTTCACCTTCCCAAACCATCGCAAAAACAGGGCTGGATGTAATAAAATCAACTAATTCTCCAAAGAAAGGACGTTCTTTGTGTTCGCCATAATGTTTTTCAGCTAATTCAGTCGAAACTTTCATTAACTTAGCACCAACTAAATGAAAGCCTTTTTTCTCAAAACGGGAAACAATTTCACCGATTAATTGTCTTTGTACCCCGTCAGGTTTCACCATTAAAAATGTTTTTTCCATTATTACCACTCCTAGTTATGTATCTTGTTGATACGGGCAAATACCCATGAAAATAGTAACATTAATAACGGAATTTGACAATAAGTTATTGATAACGCTTTCGAGATATATAAGTTTTTCAGTAATAAATATAATTCCTAACAAAATCATTTGATATTTAAGCTTCAGCATTTTTATCTTTTATAAATTAAAATTTTCGCTTGCCGACAAAATTAGCAATATCAATTAATGACTTTTTTGTTCGATTTTCAGGAAGGTCTTTAATGACGGATAATGCTTTTTGTAAATAGCGTTGGCTTATTTTGTGGGCTTTTTCAATTGCACCTGTTTCTTTAATAACAGAAATAATTTCTTTCATTTCTTCTTTATTCAAATTCTCGTGTACCGTTAAAATCTTGGTTCTGGCATTCATATTATTCATTGCATAGAGGACCGGCAGTGTAATATTTCCTTGGAGCAAATCATCTCCTGCAGGCTTTCCGAGCACTTTTTCCGTTCCTGTAAAATCAAGAATATCATCCGTAATTTGGTAGGACATTCCAACATAATATCCGAATTGATAGAGCTTTTTATGTATATCTTCACTTGCGCCAGAAACGATTGCCCCTAATTGGCAGCTTGCCGCAATTAATAAAGCTGTTTTTCTTTTAATACGTCTTAAATAATCTCTTAAATTTTGGTTAAATCGATATTTATCTTTTATTTGTTCAATTTCACCTAAACACACTTCTGTAATTGTATTGGCTAAGATCCGATGTGCCTCGACATTTTCGATTTTAGTCATATACTCTAAAGAACATGCCAAAATATAATCTCCAGTATACATAGCAATTCGGTTATCCCATTTTGCCTTTACGGTGAGCTTTCCTCTTCTTAGTTCAGCATCATCAATAACATCATCATGAACAAGCGAAGCCATGTGTATTAACTCTAACGCCACAGCAACATTCTTAATTGCTTGGATATCATATTTCCCAAATTTCGCGGAAAGCAATACAAAAATTGGTCGCAGTCTTTTTCCACCAGCTTCAATTAGATTAAGTGATGCTTTTTGAATCAGATCCGAATCAGAAGTTATTGCCTTATGCAGCTCTTTTTCAATTAGATCAATATCCGCTTTCATAAACGAATACATCATTTGTAATTTCATATTATATCCACCCAGCTTATTGTCTCTCTTTATACCCTATATGCGATGCAGCCACACCCCCGCTGTATGGCTTATATTGTATATTGATAAATCCTGCTTTTTCAAACATCACAGCTAATTCTTTCATTCCCGGAAAATCTCTAGCAGATTCTTGGAGCCAGGAGTATTCTTTATAACTCTTCGCCAATAGTTTTCCTAGAACAGGCATGATAAAGCGAAAGTAAAAATAATACCCTTGTTTAAATCCAAACATAGTCGGCTGTGAAGTCTCCAAGCAAACTGCCATTCCGCCAGGTTTCACAACACGATACATTTCTTTTAACACATGCATATAGTCAGGGACGTTTCGGAGACCAAATCCTATTGTGACATAATCAAAAGTATTATCATCAAATGGGAGTTCCATTGCATTGCCGTGGATTAACTCTACCTGCGGTAACCCTGTTACTTTTTCCTTGCCAATTTTCAGCATATTTTCACTAAAATCTAGCCCGTATACTTTTCCATTAGATCCTACTGCATTTGCCAGAGCAATGGTCCAATCGGCGGTTCCGCAGCAAACATCAAGAGCTTTGGCACCTTCCTTGACATTCATTTTCTTCATCGTATCTCGGCGCCATTTTAAATGTTGCTGAAAACTAATAACGGAATTCATTTTGTCATAATTATCATAAATATTTTCAAATACGGTATGGACACGTTCTTCCTTTGTAGACATAGCTTATCCTTCCTCCAAATGTAAATTAAAAACAGTTTGACGTTCCATCACCAAAAACTTTATTCTTTGGCCTAATAAAAGACTAGGATTTTTTAGCTCTTTCAAATATTCCTTTAACCGGTTTTTTGAAAAAGTTATGTATTGATCATATGTATCGGTAATTCTTCTCTTCATTTCAGCTGATAATTGGTGAAATAGTACTTTTTTTGTTGGGAAAATACATTTGACAAGTCCTTCAAATAATGCCGATGTTTCGCCACCATTCACCATTTCTCTTTCCCTTATTAGGCGATTTAGGAACAAAATGTCTTCCACAATCGGATACAGATGACTGCTTCCAAAATAACTGCAAAATTTGGTTACAATTGTTGACTCTGCATTCTTCAGGTTATTCATATATGTATCAATGTCATTATCTTTATTTCGATAAAGTGCAATTTTAGATTCATTAACGATTTTAATCCCTTCTGCTAATACTTTTATTAAAGGAATATTATCAACTTCCGCTAAGATTTTATAATATAATCCGCTAAAGTAATCTCCGGATAGAACTAAAAGCTGTCGTTTTTTTAAATCCTCACCGTGGTTTGTTACTTTATCATGGGTATCAAGGGCAATTTGAATAAGCATAGCACTAGTGACAAACTTTTCCACATCATTCTTTGGAATATTTTGATCCACCATACTATTTAATAAAAGAATAATGCGGTCTTCATCGATGAAGGGAAGCTCTATGTATTTAGTTAAATAATGATGTGTAATCTTTTGTTGGACGTTCTCCTTTATAGAGGCCACTAGATTTAATGATTCTTGCAATGACATAACCCTTAATCCCCATTTCTTTCCTGGATATATATCTTTTCTTATGCTTCATTTAAGAAAGCTGTTATCGTATAAAATGTTTTTTTATAAAATATTAAAATCAAATTAATTATATTCACCAGGGCATTTTTTCGTAATTTTTAAACATTGTTTCATTTTAAAGTAAATATTTGCAGGTATTCTAAAGTACCAATAACAATAAGTTTACGAAAAAAGCCATTAAAAATAGAACAAAATATATTATAACATAAAAATATTTAAACTGTATGTATTTGTGATTTATTTCACTAGTTTCGATCATTTCATGACTTTTATTTCTTCGATTCACTGTTTAATTCAGCAATACTTGTATAAATTTTAGCATTTCCTCTAATCTTAATGGCTGATGTATGCTCCGTAAACTGAGCAATCATTACTTCTCCGCGATCTAATTTTTCCGTATGATGGAATCTAGTATCAGTTCCTCGCGTTAACCCAATTACACTTACTCCATCATCTACAGCCTTTATTACGATAAAATCATTAGTTCCATTTGGTGTTGGCATTGAACTTCCTCCTTTTTTGTTAAAATTAATCCCTCATTATGGAAAGAACTTCGGACCTTACTGAATTATTCGTTTTAAAGATGCCTCTCGCAGCAGTAGTAATTGCTTTCGTTCCTGGTTTTTTTATACCACGCATAGTCATACACATATGCTCAGCTTCCAGCATAATCAATACCCCCATTGGATTTAGCTTCTCCATTAACACATCGGCAAGGTTAGTCGTAATTCGTTCCTGTAGCTGCGGTCTGCCTGCAATAGACTCAACAGCTCTGGCTAATTTGCTTAAACCAGCAACTTTTCCATCTTGCGGAATATACGCTATATGTGCCTTCCCATAAAAAGGGATAAGATGGTGCTCACACATAGAAAAAAAAGCTATATCTTTTACAAGCACTAATTCTTCATGATTTTCACTATAAATGACATCAAAAAATTCACTCGGATCCTGCTTTAATCCTGCAAAAATTTCCTCATACATTTTTGCTACACGTTCTGGAGTATCTACTAAACCTTCACGCTCGGGATTTTCACCAATGGCCTCTAGAATCATTCGAACACCTAGTTCAATTTTCTTTAAGCTTGCCTCGTCCACCTAATATTCTCCTTATTTACATATTAGTATCACAAATATCGTTACATGCTGATCTATAATACAAAATAATAATGATAGCTTTTTAATATTAGCACACACTACGATGGTCAGCAAAATTCAATTCAGCTTTTATCCATGCATGAAACAATCCAAAGAAGGGAAAATAAAAAGGACTGCGAAATGCAGTCCTTTTAATATACGCTCAAAGTAAAGTATGTACTTATTTAACAGCGTCTTTAAGCGCTTTACCTGGTTTGAATGCAGGCACTTTGCTAGCTGCGATTTCGATTTCTTCACCAGTTTGTGGGTTACGTCCTTTACGAGCCGCACGTTCACGAACTTCGAAGTTACCGAATCCAATTAGTTGTACTTTATCGCCATTTGCTAATGCGCTTTGAATAGTATCGAAAATAGCATCAACAGCTTTTGTCGCGTCTTTTTTTGATAATTCTGTGCTTTCTGCAACAGCATTGATTAGTTCTGTTTTGTTCATGCCATTCACCTCCTCCCAAAAAAGGAACATTTTTTTGTTAAATATTACATTTGTAAACAAATTAAACGGTTTCTATACATAAATAGTGAAAAAACCGTAAAGAACGTTGTTGATTCCTGTAACAACAACAATTCTGATAAAAGATTATCATATTAAAATTGGCTTAGCAAGAATAAATATTGATTTAATGGGAAACTTTTCATAAAAACACAAAAAAAGTGCCATTTTTTTTAGATGGCACCTCTTTTTGCCTATAAAATGATGGCGATTAAACCACCAGATCCCTCATTAATGATTCTTTCCAATGTTTCTTTTAGTTTATACCGAGCATTTTCCGGCATAAGCGAAAGTTTAGCATGAATCCCTTCTCGGACAATTGAGCTTAAATTGCGACCAAAGATATCAGAGTTCCAAATGGACAGCGGATCATCCTCAAAGTCCTGCATTAGGTACCTTACTAGTTCTTCGCTCTGCTTTTCTGTGCCGATAATCGGTGCAAATTCAGATTCCACATCTACTTTTATCATATGGATGGATGGTGCTACTGCTTTTAGACGTACTCCAAATCGTGATCCTTGTCGGATAATTTCAGGTTCGTCAAGACTCATATCCTGCAGGGATGGAGAGGCAATTCCATAACCTGTTTGCTTCACCATTTTCAACGCATCGGAAATTTGATCATATTCTGTCTTTGCATGGGCAAAATCCTGCATTAATTCAAGTAAATGATCCTTGCCGCGAATTTCTACCCCCACAATTTCTTTTAATACCTGATCGTACAGTTCATCAGGTGCAAATAAATCAATTTCCGCTACACCTTGACCCATTTCAATTCCTGCTAATCCAGCATTTTCAATAAAATCATACTCATTGAAATATTGAACAACACGATCTACATCTCGTAGTCTCTTAATGTCCTTTACTGTTTCTTTCACGGCTTCTTGATAATTTTCCCTCAACCAATGATTTTCTTTTAATACCATTACCCAGCTCGGAAGATTAACGTTGACTTCCAGAACAGGGAATTCGTACAACGCTTCACGAAGGACGTTTAAAACATCCCCTTCACGCATACTCTCCACTGACATCGCCACCACTGGAATATCATATTTTTCGGCAAGCGACAATCTGAGTGATTCTGTTTCTGGGTGATGTGGTCTAGCAGAGTTAACTACCATAATAAATGGTTTACCTACTTCCTTTAATTCGGCAATTACTCTTTCTTCAGCATCCACATAATCATAGCGTGGTATTTCCCCAATCGATCCATCTGTCGTAATTACGACTCCAATTACGGAATGTTCTTGAATAACTTTTCTCGTACCGATTTCTGCTGCCTCATGAAAGGATATTGGTTCTTCATACCAAGGTGTATGGATCATCCGCGGACCATTTTCATCTTCATAGCCTTTCGCACCTGGCACAGTATACCCTACGCAATCAACGAGACGAATATTTACATCAAGACCTTCACCAACATGTACTGAAACAGCTTGATTAGGAACAAATTTTGGTTCTGTCGTCATGATCGTCTTTCCTGCCGCACTTTGCGGTAATTCATCTTGTGCTCTATTTCTGTCTGCCTCATTGGAGATATTAGGTAAAACAACCAGCTCCATAAATTTTTTAATAAATGTAGACTTACCGGTACGAACTGCTCCCACCACTCCTAAGTAAATGTCTCCACCAGTTCTTTCAGCGATATCTTTAAAAATATCTACCTTTTCCAAGAAATTCCCTCCCCACATTAAGTTACCGGGACTTTACATCCGTTAAATATGATTGGACAATATATGTGTATGATGTTGTCCTATTATGATATGACTATAAAGAGTAATTTTTTTATAGATTTAATTATAATTAGTGTTCAAAAAGATAGATAAGTAATGTTTAGCTTCAAAAATATTGAAGACTAGTACACTGTTTCGTCAAACCTAGTTTGTGTTAGCTTTTTTGAACAACCACTTATAATAAATAAAAACCCTTCCTCTACAATATATATTGTCTGAGAAAGGGTTATGACTATTTTGTCATAAAGACTGGTTCATTTTTTTTATTTATAGTGTAGGGCAATGAATAAGCGGGTACAAAGGAAGAATGTCTTGTTAATAAAGGCCTGATGTCATCACCCTGTTTGTAAGAAGTATGATCCTTTTTAAGTGCTTGATATAAATCCATGCGATAATCAACAAATATATTACCTGAACCATTGATAACAAAAGGAAGATTGTTATTTGTATATGGCGATACAACATATTGTTCATCTTTATATCCTAGTTTCTTAAAGTTAATGGAATAAACATTATATGCAACTTGCTTACCAAACGGCGGATACCCTTGGGCAGCAATACGTATCTTAATTTCACGTATTTTTTCAGCAATACGCAAATCAAATATTTTAACAGCTGGTTTTGTTTCAGCATTGATAATAACATATTGAAAGATTCCGCCATTTTCATATGAATTTCCAGGCGGTTCGGACATGTATCTGTTCTGGATTAATTTATTAAAATCTACTGGATATTTTTCATATATTGATGCACTTTTTTCCTCCGTTTTAATTGGGAGAATTCCATCATTATCTTTTTGAAACTTTTCGACAGCTGTTTGTACTGTTTGTATTTGGTCATCATAAGGAACTTGATTTTTTGCAAGCTTGTCTTGAGGATACAAACATCCGCTCAATAATGAAATAGAGGTAATCAGAATAACGCCAAGTATTATTTTTTTCAAACCTATGGGACATCCTTTCATGGTTATATAAACCAAATAAATTAAATATTAAAATTCCTTTCAAAATCAACTAGCTGTCCGTCGGGCCGCTAAGTACAACATAAAACATCATTAATCCGCCTACTATTAAACATATGTATGCTACTAAAGCAGTAATAAATTTAAACGCCTTTGATTTCAACTTGTATCTGCTTACATATATGGTTACCATTGCTATGGCCATAATCCCCATTGCAGCAATGGAAATCCACATTTTGAGCATGGACAGTGACATCCATCAAACCACCTTTATAAAATATTTATAAAATTAAAAGAGTGCATACCCGCCAAATATTATATCATAAGCGAATAAAAATGGAATGATATGACTTTGACAGGAAAATGAAATGTATTCATATATTCCCTAATAAATTGTATTTTTTGGATGAGTGTTCGGGAAATACAAAAAAAAGAAGTAAGGGAGCGTTACCTTACTTCTTAATAAAAAATAGACAAATACCCATACCTTTGGCTTAAAGCTAATTACTTCATAGCATTTTATGCCACATTGTTCTGGTTGGCATCCTCGAATGCCCATATAATTAAATTCTTGTCTATGGATATCCCTTTTAGACAAAAAATTAATCCCCAGTGAAAAATTCAAGAAAACCTCAGTTGGATATTAGCATTAAATTTTTTCGATGCAAATGGTTAATCAACCAATCCATTAGTTAAATCTTCCATTTCATTTGTTTTTAATCGTCCCATTAATTGATCCACTGCTTCCTTTGGATTATTATCATTAAATAGAACGCCATATAAACTTTCCGTTATCGGCATTTTTACATTATATTTTTCCGAAAGCTGATAGGCCGCTTTTGTCGTTCTTACGCCTTCCACTACCATCCCCATGCTTTCTAAAACTTCATCTAGTTTTTTTCCTTTTCCCAGCATATTACCAGCACGCCAATTTCTAGAATGCACACTTGTGCAAGTCACTATCAAATCCCCAATTCCCGATAAACCTAAGAAAGTTAAGGGGTTTGCCCCCATCTTTGTACCAAGACGTGCAATTTCTGTTAACCCTCTAGTAATGAGTGCTGCCTTCGCATTATCTCCATACCCTAACCCATCAGAAATTCCTGCAGCAAGGGCAATTATATTTTTTAATGCGCCGCCAATTTCCACACCAATTACATCAGGGTTTGTATAGACACGAAAATGTTGATTCATAAAAAGATCCTGTACCATATTTGCCGCATCCATATTTTCAGATGAAACTGTCACAGTTGTAGGATGTCTTAAACTAACTTCCTCAGCATGACTTGGTCCGGAAAGGACGACGATATCTTTAAGTACGGAAGAAGGTAATTCCTGTTCGATCATCTCTGAAATTCTAAGTAGTGAATCTGGTTCTATTCCTTTACTTACATGAACAATGGTCAAAGGGAATTTTTGAAATTCACGTATTTTCCCAAGGACTTCTCGAATAGCCTTTGTCGGAACTGCAAGAATGATTATGTCCATGCCCTCCAAAGCGGCTGACAGTGAACTTATCCCAACAATTGTTTCCGGCAGTTTTAAGTTAGGTAAGTATTTTTCATTAGTGTGCTTACTATTAATCTCGTCGATTTGTTCCTGCTTATGTCCCCACAATCGTACTTCATGGCCATTATCCGCCAAAACTAATGCTAATGCCGTGCCCCAGCTCCCTGCTCCGATAACAGCTACTTTTTCTTTTACATTTGACATGATATCACCTGCACATGTGTTATTTTCTTTGACGTGATAAAATTCGAATTGGTGTTCCTTCAAAATTAAACGCATCACGAATTCGATTTTCCAAAAATCTCTCATATGAAAAATGCATTAATTCAGGATTATTAACAAAAACAACAAAGGTTGGTGGTTTTACCGATACCTGAGTGGAATAATATATTTTTAGCCTTTGTCCTTTATCTGTAGGGGTTGGGTTCATAGCAACCGCATCCATAATAACTTCATTTAAGATGCTGGATTGCACCCTTAAAGCATGATTTTCACTTACCATCTTAATGACAGGTATTAGTGTATTGACCCTCTTCTTCGTTTTAGCAGATAAAAATACAATCGGCGCATAGCTTAAAAAGAGAAAGTGCTCTCTAATCGTTTCTTCAAACTTCTTCATTGTTTTCTCGTCTTTTTCAACTGCATCCCATTTGTTCACTACAATAACGATTGCTCTTCCAGCTTCATGAGCATAACCCGCAATACGTTTATCTTGCTCTCTTATTCCTTCTTCACCGTTTAACACAACACATACTACATCTGAACGTTCAATAGCTCTTAGAGCACGCAATACACTATACTTCTCTGTGCTCTCGTATACTTTCCCTTTTTTTCGCATTCCTGCCGTATCAATTATCACGTACTCTTGATCTTCAAACGTATAAGTCGAATCAATTGCGTCCCTAGTGGTACCTTCTATATCACTTACAATAACACGTTCTTCCCCTAATATAGCGTTCACAAGTGACGATTTCCCGACATTTGGACGGCCGATAAAACTGAATTTAATAACATCTTCATCATATGATGTTTCATCCTGCGCAGGAAAATGCTTCGCAACTTCATCCAATAAGTCTCCTAAGCCTATTCCATGAGCACCCGAAATCGGAAAAGGTTCCCCAAAACCTAGTGCATAAAAATCATATATTTGATCTCTCATTTCAGGATTATCAATTTTATTTACTCCTAATACAACTGGCTTTTTAGAACGATACAAAATTTTAGCCACCATTTCATCAGCAGATGTTACTCCCTCACGGCCACTTACAATAAAAATAATGACGTCCGCTTCATCAATGGCAATCTCAGCTTGGGCACGAATTTGTTCTAAAAACGGTTCATCCCCAATATCTATACCGCCTGTATCGATAATATTAAAATCATGAGTCAGCCATTCCCCTGAACTATATATACGGTCTCTTGTAACGCCGGGAATATCCTCTACAATGGAGACACGTTCCCCCACAATTCGATTAAAGATTGTCGATTTCCCCACATTTGGACGACCTACAATAGCGACAACTGGTTTTGCCACTTTCATCACCCTTTCATATATTTCAAATTTCATCTTTTATTCGACATTTCATATCCGTTATTTTGTCCATCACGCTAGCAAAAACAAATATTTATACACCATCATAAGTGATATATCTCATGGGTAATAATGCATAATAATCAAGAAATCCATTCCATTCATTATAAAGTATTGGAATGAGCACTAGCTTTAATAGTTTAACAATAATATGTTTTGCAATCAATGAAAGTTTATTTTCCTTTTCTCAAAATTTACACCTATTCCCTAACCCTTAACCATGTTTTTGTTTTCCAATTGAGTTCTTTAAAGACATGCTGGAAGATATATACCGGATAAAAAACCAGGTTAAAGAAATAAATAAATAGATGGTATAAGTGTCTAAATAATCACCAGAGCAAGCACTATAAGAAAATCCCCATTTAGACAATATAACCCCATAAACTACTTCTCCCTGAATAGTACCTAGAACGGAACAAACTAGGTGAGAAAATAAATTTTTAGGAAAAAGAATTTGTGCAATAAAAAAAATAAATATTGCCGACATTAAATGATAATCGAAAATGATCCATACGGGATCATATAAGGTCATTAATAAAAAGCCAGTATATCCGGTAACCATGACAATAATAGCAATCATCATAAATAATCTTTTTACAAATGAAAGATAAGTAATATAAACATATCCAATAATAAGAAGAATAATAGCTGGAAGTTGAATGCTAAATGGGGATATATGAATTTTATATGGATATACGATTAATAATATTAAAGAAAGCAAGGCTAACGGAAAACGATATTTATGTTGTTTATGCATAAGAAAAGTGGCGACGATCCATGTCCCCCACAAAAAACCAATAAAAATTGAGCCTGACACTCCAATCCCTCCCATCACTAACCATTATTCATTATGGGAAAATAAAAAAAGTTCTAATCGTGAATAGCAAATATTTATGGAGATATCCTTAAGATATAAGCGGATCAAAACATCAGGGTGTCAAGGCATCACTCAAGTTATCCCTGTTGATCCTTTTTAACATAACTAAAGGGGGTGTTATGGATGGGTAAAGACAGACAAGAAAAGAAGTTAAAAAATAGCAGGAGAGTAGAATCTGATCGAGATCAAGCATTACATTATGACGGCGCAACCAAATTAGAAGGTCCTGAGGAAGCAAGGAAAAGACAGCGTGGATAATTTGCAAGTGAGAAATAAAAAAGGAAAAGAGCTATATTAACGATGAGCCCTTTTCCTTTTTGGTTAATTTTTTAAACCTTTTAATTTATCTCCAATCATTTCACCGAGTTGGAAACCTTTTGCTTCCTCCGGTAATTCGTATTCAACATGATTGTCGGCTTCTTTTTCTTCTAATTCCTTAATACTCAAGGAAAGTCGTTGTTCTTTTTCATTTACATCTAAAACTTTCACTTGAACTTGTTGCCCTTCTTTTAATACCTCATGTGGAGTACCAATATGTTTGTGGGAAATTTGTGAAATATGAACAAGGCCTTCTACTCCAGGTAATACTTCCACAAATGCACCGAAGGATACGATTCGTTTCACTACTCCAGTTAAAACGGAATCTACTGCGGCTTTTTCTTCAATATTAGTCCAAGGTCCAGGCTGGGTTTCTTTTATAGACAAAGATATACGCTCATTATCTAAATCAACAGAAAGTACCTTTACTTGTACCTTATCACCTTCTTGAACAACTTCCGAAGGCATCGAAACATGTTTATGGGAAAGTTGAGAAATATGAACTAATCCGTCTACTCCTCCAATATCTACGAATGCACCAAAATTAGTAATTCGCTGTACAACACCTTCCAAAATTTGACCGGCACTAATATTCTTTAGTACTTGTTTCTTCTTTTGTTCCTTCTCTGTTTCAATAACAGCACGGTGAGACAGGATAAGACGATTTTTTTCTTGATCTAATTCAACAATTTTAAATGATAATGTTTTACCTTTATAATCCGTGAAATCGTCAACATAGTGATCCTCTACTAAAGATGCAGGCACAAATCCCCTTACACCCAGATCAACTACAAGACCGCCTTTCACTACATCATTTACTAAGCATTCGAAAACTTCTCCAGTTTCAAAACGCCGTTTCATTTCTTCCCATGCTTTTTCAGCATCTGCTTTTCGCTTAGAAACAACTAGAGCATCTTCTTCCACTTTTGTTACGACTAATTCTAGTTCGTCTCCTTCTTTTACTACATCTGAAGCATGCTCAACATGCAGACTTGAAAGTTCGCTTATTGGAATAATACCATCAAGTTTACTTCCAATAATTGAAACAAGCACTTGCTTTTCTTCAATTTTGGTTACAGTTCCTTTAACTTTATCATTCTCTGAAAAAGTTCTGACTTCTACTTGATTCATATCCTCTGTCATATGTACTCCTCCTTAATCGAACTGCTGAAATCTTTCTGCTTTTCCTATTTGCTTATTATAAGGAACAAGCGACAAGAATTTTCAGTTAAAAACAGAATGATTTTTATGACTTTATCATTCTAATATCTAATAATTCAAAAAGATATTCTCTCTACTAACTTCTTACAAATATGATATTTTGTCAAGTAAAGTAGTCGCTTATCGATGTTTTTCCAAAAGCATGCGAATATTATTCATAATGACTTCAGTTACCTCATCCGCACTAGCTTTATTTTCTCTGTAGATATCCATGTCAATTGGTTTTCCGTATATAACTTTCAGCTTTTTAAAAGGTTTATACGGGCCGATAATTGCACAAGGAACAATATGTGCATTTGATCTTAAAGCAAAAAAACCTGCACCTGCAAGCCCCTTACCAAGCTCACCAGTCTTACTGCGATGTCCTTCGGGAAATAATCCTAATACTTTATTTTCTTTGAGAACCGCTAAACCTTTTCTAAGCGCCTCACGATCGCTCATTCCTCTTTTAACAGGAAAGGCATTTAAATTAGTCACTAAAGTTTTAATAACTGGTGTGTTAAATAGCTCTTCTTTAGCCATAAAAACTACAGGTCGCGGACATGTAATCCCTACTACTGGCGGATCAAAGTTATCAATATGATTTGAACATAAAAGGACACCGCCTTCTTTAGGAAATGTTTCTAAACCAATAACTTCCATTCTGTATAGCGGCCTAAAAATCGAATTGACTACTGCTTTAGCAAATGAATAAAATGTCACGCCATTCCAATCCTTTCATGGACAAGATGCATAATGTTATCCACCACCTCATTAATGTTTAACGAAGTAGTATCTAACTCAATAGCATCTGCTGCTTTACGCAAAGGAGCTACTTCTCTTTCAGAGTCTAATTTATCCCTTAATTCGATTTCTTCTTTAAGCTTATTTATATCTGAGGGAAATCCTTTAGATATATTTTCTGCATGCCTTCTTTCTGCCCGTTCATCCACACTTGCTAATAAAAATATCTTTAATTCAGCATCCGGTATGACATGTGTTCCTATATCTCTACCATCCATCACGATACCGCCATCCTTTGCCAAATCCTTTTGGCGCCTAACCATTTCTTCTCGTACAGAACGATATTTTGATACGATGGATACAGAATTTGTCACCTCTGACCCGCGAATTTGATTGGTAACATTCGTCCCATCGACAAAAACTAATTGTCCATTTTCACTTGCCATTAGTTTGATATCTGTATTAAGCAAAAGATCTGCCAATGCATTTTCATTATCTAAATCCACCTGATTTTTAATGGCCTTATATGTTAATGATCTATACATCGCGCCTGTATCAATATAAATATATGATAGCTTTTCTGCGATAATCTTAGCTACTGTACTTTTTCCAGCAGCTGCTGGTCCATCAATTGCAATACGAATTTTTTTCATTGCCTATTCACCTACTAATCATAACCTAAGTAATTAATCTTTATTATATTAACACAAAAATGGTAGATAAGTGATACAATCACTTTTGTTTTTGAAGATAAAAACAGAAAAAAAGACAGGAAAACTTTCCGTCTTTATTGATTCTTCTTCCATGTTTCCATGATTGGTGTTTCATTTTGATGATTGACGCCTTCGTAAAACGTTATTCTTTGCAAGTCTTTCATAACTTGAAATTGACCGAAAATAAATTGAAAAAATAGTAGTAATAGGACATGGCAAATAACTATTTTAATCATCCAGCGTTCCACTATTTTCATCCTTCTCACCCCAACGAGTAAATTGCTCTTCCATCGTTTACAGTATAGGGATTTGAAAAATGATTTATACTAAGAAAAGCGAAAGCGCCTTGCTCATCGGCGTACGGATTTCGTAGTCGCAGGCTCGAGATAAAGGAAACACAGTGAGGTAGTTCACGAACTGATGTTGACTTATCGTAGGGAGGAGACGGAGAAATCCGCTAGCCGATAGGCGCTGGAGCTAGACAGTTACACTATTTTTTATAATCTAAATCGTAATTAATTTCTTCTTTTTTAAGAAAAAACTCAGGATAATAATCCTTTTTTCCTGTGTTCTAACTGCCTTTCAAAGCAAAATCTTAATAATGACTGTTTTTCTTTCGCTGAAATATCTAAAAATTTTAGCGATGCTACATTCTTACCATCACTTTCCCACATCCGAATCACAGAAAAAGGCAAGCGAAGGTATACATGTCCCGTTTGTAAAGGAAGAACAAATAAGCCTTCTCCCTCTTCATTTTGATCCACTTTTATATTTCTGGGCAAAAGTACTGCACAACCGCCAGCACTGATATCTTCCGTAATTGTAGGTATCAGTTGTTTAGATTGAGGCAATGATACAGAAACATCTACTGCTGTTTCTATACGTACAAATTGTCTTCGCTGAATCTTTTCTAAATGATCAGCACCTGGAAAATGAAGAATAATTAAAGGAATGTTTTTTTTAACCTTCCCTATTACTTGAGTCCTAAATTTATATGCAACGTTATTTTCGGATATATACACAACATTTAAAGTCATTGAATTTACCAAAAATGTTGTTCTGTTGGTTTTAGTATTAATAGGATAATCGATATAGATTCGATCTCCTTCAAAATCCGCTACCTTACATTTGTATTGTTCATCTGCGTCATTATCTAGTGGTTCTAAAGTTAAAGACATTCCAACTTTTAACATAATTTCCGTAACCCTTCCCTGTCATTTATCTTAATACTATAACTATTTTATCAATAAATAAAGTAATATTGCATTAGATTAATGTTAAATTTTTCATTTTTATAATATAAAAAAGAAAAGCTGATCAGGCTTTTCTTTACAAGGCATTTTTATAAATTGGTTCAGCATTTTTTAGTTTTTCTACTTTTTCCTCTATTCCATTATCAGCATTAATATAAATTCGATACGTGTCATTTCCTAACGTGCCAATAAATTCATAGCAAAGAACTTCCTCATTTAAATCATTCACAATGACAGCTAATCGATCTTCCATAATTTTTAGTTTTGGATTAACATACCCTTTTGCTTCTGCCATACTTAAAGCTGGTTTAGAAATATTCCGCATATGATGATTTTGCAGATAATCTTCCGTCGTGAATCCAATAACCTGCCCATTATCAAGAGCTATTTTTATTTTAATCGTTTCAGGATAAATCCTTACTCCATTTTGAACAGTGGCAAAAGAATATACTCCTACTGTATCATATTGGGAACTTTCAAAAACTTGCATTCCACTAAAATGATGATTATTTAAAAAGCTTGCTGCATATTTTTCACCATTATTTAAACTGATTTTTTGCTTTCCGATAGCACGTTCATTCATATACCAAATCGGGTAGCCGCCCTTTTTACTAATATCCATTACTTCCTCACGATTATCTGTTCCTCTCATTGTTATACTATAGAAACCAAATTTAGCCCCTTTTCTGTTTTCCGTTATGTTCACCACGTTGGCATTTTTAATATTAGAATATTTCTTCGCTATTTGTCCTGCCCTTGCCTTCGAAATAACTTTCCCTTGAATATGTTGGTATTCTTCATCCCTTTTACTGAAGCTGACAAAGGAAGGATTATCCATATTTGCTTCATCATATCCTTTAGCTGTTTTTTCTACAGTTTTAAATCCATCAATAATCGTATTGTCTGACGCTTCTTTTCCGTTTGCCAATGCCATTTCTACATCCATCCATCTTAAATTATTATTTAAAACTAAATGTTGTACATGACGAAGTTCATTTTGGATATTTTCACTTTGGCCATACAATTTTTTTAATGTATTATATTCTTGGTCCGTTAATGGTTTTTTGTCCAAATCTCTAATAGCTGTTTGATAGCTGAAGTTTCCTATTTTCGATAGAAACTCATCTGTCTTGTTAAACGGCAATAATGTTAGCGGCAACTGCCCTACACTGCTGTGTGCTTGCGAAGTCAATCTCCAAACTTCTGCTAGACCAGGTGATAATGATTTTCTAGAATTCATGGCGAGTGTAGTGCCAATCTTATCGTGCAATAAATCCATTTGAAATGCCAGGTCATGGAAAGCGCGTTGATAATTGTTTTCCGAGTTGATTAATATTGCATTTTTTTCTCGATGTTCCTGATATCCCCATACGGCTGTACCCACTACTCCGAGTGACAAAACGGTAATTAATATGCCTCTGAACAACTTTCATCACCCCTTATTTACAAAAGATATGTTTACCTATTTGTTTTATTTGTGGTCTTCCCCAAATCCATTTACTAGTTGCTGTTGCCGGATTAAAGTAATATAAAGCATTTCCCGTAGGATCCCAACCATTAATCGCATCCATTACTGCTTTTTCTGCAGTCTTATTGGGGGTTAACCATATTTGGCCATCTGAAACTGCTGTAAATGCTCCTGGTTGAAAAATAACCCCCGAAACAGTATTAGGGAAAGACGGACTGGAAACTCGATTTAAAATAACAGCTGCTACCGCTACTTGACCCTCATAAGGTTCTCCTCTTGATTCCCCGTAAACTGCATTGGACATTAATCGAATATCATTTTGAGAGTAGCCATTTGGTACATTTGATGCTGTGACATTGGATGTATTATTTGCTGTATTTGGCTTGGTGGAATTTGATTTAGTGGAAGAAGAATTCGTCTTGATTTGTTTATTAATATCGACTCCGCCATAATAGGTAAAATCATTACCTTTTTTTATTTGCCCCATAACAAAATCCCGATTGTAATTCGAAGCTGCTACAAGTTTTGCTTTTGTGTCAGCTCCTGCCAATCCATCTATGGGAAGTCCAAATTTTTCTTGGAAATTCCTCAATGCCCAGTATGTACCCCAGCCAAAGACTCCATCAATTTTCCCATTAAAGAATCCAATATTTTGTAATCGCGCTTGTAATTCTATAACATCGTCACCTGTAGCACCTCGCTGAATAACTTGATTCGAAAAAGCTTTTGCGTCGTGGTGCTGATTTGAAATAGTAAAAAAGGGTACCATCACAATTACGAAGAAAACTTTCAGTAAGGTGCTATACTTCATGAATCTAACCCTCCAAAAATGATGTAGAATTACCACTAGTTTTTGAAATAAGAGGTATTTTATTCAAGAAAATATAAAGAGTGGTGGGATTGGAAAAGAGGAACAACTACGAATATGAAAATTCACAGAGTAGCTTTTAACATCATCATACAAAAAAGTAATAGGATTCGATTTTCCTATTACTTTTATTTTTCCAATGCTTTTCGATGAAGTTTTTCTGTCAATATATGTGCATGCTTTACTTTTCTTAAGCCATACCACCAGAGAAAAAGCATAAAAGGAACCATGCAATAAATCCAATTTTTAACTGAAATAAGGATGAAATCATATATACCGTGAAGAAGAAAGGAGATAAAAAAGGATAAAAATAGCCACTTTATATATTTTTTATCACTGGAGAATTTTCCTTTTCCAAGATAATATCCCATAACGACACCAAATAAAGCATGACTAGAAACCGGAAGCAATGCACGTCCAATGGCAACCTCGATGCCATTGCCTAACAGTGATAAGATATTTTCCACCGTTGCAAAACCAAGGGAAACACTGACTCCATAAACAATTCCATCATATGGTTCATTAAAATCACCATGCATATAAACTGCAAAATACAAAATAAACCACTTGAAAAATTCCTCTAGTAAGGATGTACTTATAAATGCACTCCCTATTTTTCCTTGAAGTACATTTTCCGTTATAAGTACATGTTGTATAAACATAATTGGGAACGTAAGAATAGCCCCATACATAAAGGATTTAAAAACTAACAAGATAGGTTCTTGTTCATATTGATCCTTTAGATAAAAATAGCTTAACAATGCTAGACCAGGTGCAATACCTGCTGATATAATTACCAGCATGAAACGCCCTCT
The DNA here is from genome assembly GCF_038008735.1 of Margalitia sp. FSL K6-0131. NCBI lineage: Bacteria > Bacillati > Bacillota > Bacilli > Caryophanales > Bacillaceae > Heyndrickxia > Margalitia sp. FSL K6-0131. The sequence continues at coordinate 2,293,150 of NZ_JBBOZS010000001.1, read as the reverse complement.
TTTCTTTCTGTTTTCTTAATCGTATCATGTATATATACGGATGGAAATAACATAATCAAAAAGCACTATCCAAATGAACAATACTGCCCTTATATGCAAGGCAAATTAACTAATTATACATCGTTGGGGGAAAACTTATGAAAAAAAATATTTTAATCATTCATACAGGCGGGACAATATCTATGTTTGAAGATCAAGAAACCGGAGCAGTAAAACCCGGAGAGGAAAATCCTTTAACCTCACAAACATCGATTCTTTCTGATCTTGCCAATCTAATTATTAAAGAACCATTTAATCTTCCGTCACCGCATATTACTACAAATGAGATGCTTTTCTTAAAAGACTTAATTGAAGAGGAGCATCAAAAAAATAAAATTGATGGCGTAGTTATTACACACGGAACTGACACACTAGAAGAAACAGCTTATTTTCTTGATCTGACGATACCTTTTGATTTTCCAATCGTGGTTACGGGGGCGATGCGCTCAAGTAATGAAATTGGTTCAGATGGTCTTTATAATTTGATTTCCTCGATTCGAGTTGCAGCTAGTGATGGCGCAAAAGGAAAAGGTGTTTTAGTCGTTTTAAATGATGAAATTCATACAGCGAAAAATGTTACGAAAACCCATACAAGCAATGTTTCCACTTTTCAAAGTCCACAGTATGGACCTATTGGCATCGTTGCAAAGCAAGGAATCATTTTTCATCATCAGCCTACCGATCGAGAATACTATAATGTAAAAGATATTTCTAAGAGAGTTGCGCTTATTAAAGCTCATGCAGGAATGGACTCTTCTCTGTTTTTCGCCATCCGAGATATGAAGTATGAAGGGGTTGTCATTGAAGCATTGGGACAAGGGAATTTGCCCCCTGCAACAGTAGAAGGTATTAAAGCGCTATTGGACGAAGATATTCCTGTTATATTAGTTTCCAGATGCTTTAACGGAATTGTACAAGATGTATATGGCTATGAGGGCGGCGGTAAAAGACTAAAAGAAATGGGTGCCATTTTTTCTAATGGTCTCAATGGTCAAAAAGCAAGAATCAAACTTTTAATAACATTATCTTATACACAAAATATTAAAGAGATTGAAGAAATATTTCATCACTGAGAATAAATCCATAAGTGCTGAAGCCAGACGCAGAAAAAATTTTTAAGTAGTTATCCAAAGGGATAATTTTAAGAAATAAACTCCCGCCTTTTCGCGGGAGTTTATTTCAGTTCACGTTTTTTTATCGAATTTGCAATTAGTCCGCCATGGAAACGTCCATTTTCAATAAAGATTTCATTCGCATTATTTCCAGCAGCAATCACACCGGCAATAAAAATACCTTCTATATTTGTTTCCATTGTTTCTTCATCAAAAATGGGCTTTCCGGTTTCCTCATCAATATTAACGCCCATATTTTGAATAAATCGATGGTCAGGATGATAACCAGTCATCGCAAATACAAAATCATTTTTAATTTCCTTTTTGATTCCATTCACATCATAAATTAAACTTTTCTCTTTAATCTCTACGACATTAGCGTTAAATTCCATTTGTATCGCTTCGTTTCGAACAAGGGAGTCAAATTCAGGCAAAATCCATGGTTTGACGCTTTTGGAATACTCACTTCCCCGATATAAAACAGTGACCCTTGCACCTGCTTTATTTAGCTCAATGGCAGCGTCTACAGCAGAGTTTTTTCCGCCAATAACGGTGACATCCAAATCAAAAAAAGGATGGGCTTCTTTAAAATAATGGTGAACTTTTTCTAAGTTTTCACCTGGGATATTCATATAATTGGGGTGATCATAATAACCAGTAGCGATAATTACATACGAAGTATTATATTGCCCTTTTGATGTGGTTACGATAAAATCACTCTTATGCTTTTCAACCTGCGTTACCACTTCGTAGCGATGTATTCTAATCTCTTTTCTTTTCACCACTTCTCGATAATAAGTTAAGGCTTGATTTCGCTTCGGTTTAAGGTTTTCCGTAATAAACGGAACTTCTCCAATCTCGAGCTTTTCACTCGAACTAAAAAAGGTTTGGTGGGTTGGATAATGATAAATGGAATTTACAATATTCCCCTTCTCTATGATGAGCGGACTTTTACCGATATCCTTCATGGCGATTGCCGCTGCTAAACCACATGGACCACCGCCTACAATAATACAATCCTCGCGTTGCATAATTTCACCTCTATAAATACACTGAAATTCAGAATTCAATTGATATACAATAATGTAATATCGAATGGTGCTTTAAAACATTATATCCTTAAAAATAAATAAAGCCCCTATCAACATGATAGGGGATAACTATTTTTCCTGCAATGAAATTGAATGCAAAAAGAAAAATTAAAATAAGTCCGGCAATAAAGGCTCTTTTCTTTAAGCTTGTTACTTTTGTAATTAGAACTAATAAGTTCCTTAATTCGGCTTTAGAATGGATATCCCTATTAAAGAAAAGATGCCCCAATCCTAAACCTATTTTAAAAGTCTTACTACAATACGAAAATCATAATTTATCAGGAATAAAGTCCATTCAGAATTAAATCCAACCTCTAAAACGTGATGCTTCTGCAGCTTTTCTTACACCAACCATATATGCCGCAAGTCTCATATCAACTCTTCTAGTTTGGGAAGTATTATAAACATTTTCAAATGAATTAACCAAAACTTTTTCAAGTTTTTCATCAATTTCTTCTTCAGTCCAATAGTAGCCTTGATTATTTTGAACCCACTCAAAGTAAGAAACTGTAACTCCTCCAGAAGAGGCTAGTACATCGGGAACTAATAAAATTCCGCGTTCTGTTAAAATTCGAGTAGCTTCAAGTGTAGTAGGTCCATTTGCAGCTTCTACAACAATCTGAGCACGAATATTATGTGCATTTTCTTCTGTAATTTGATTTTCAATAGCTGCTGGCACAAGAATATCACAATCTAATTCAAGTAATTCTTTATTTGAAATCGTATTGTCGAATAGTTTCGTAACGGTACCAAAACTGTCTCGACGATCAAGTAAATAATCTATATCAAGACCATCTGGATCATAAAGTGCACCATATGCATCGGAAATCCCGATTACCTTTGCACCTTCATCATGCATGAATTTGGATAAAAAGCTTCCGGCGTTACCGAATCCTTGAACTACTACACGAGCACCTTTAAGATTAATGCCTCTGCGCTTTGCAGCTTCATGGATACAAATTGTTACACCTTTTGCAGTTGCAGATTCACGACCATGTGATCCACCTAGTACTAACGGTTTTCCAGTAATAAATCCAGGAGAATTAAATTCATCAATTCGGCTGTACTCATCCATCATCCACGCCATAATTTGTGAATTCGTGAATACATCTGGAGCCGGAATATCCTTTGTAGGACCTACAATTTGACTTATAGCCCGTACATATCCACGGCTTAACGCCTCAAGCTCTCGGAAAGACATTTCACGAGGATCGCAGATAATGCCTCCTTTACCTCCTCCATAAGGAAGATTCACAATTCCGCATTTTAAAGTCATCCAGATAGACAATGCTTTTACTTCATTTTCTGTTACATTTGGATGAAAGCGAATTCCACCTTTGGTAGGACCAACGGCATCATTATGCTGTGCACGAAATCCGGTAAAAATTTTAGTAGTACCATCGTCCATACGAACCGGAATTTTTACTGTTAACATTCTCATCGGTTCTTTCAACAATTCGTACACTTCTTCAGGGTATCCAAGTTTTTCTAATGCTTCATGGATAACTGTTTGTGTTGATTTTAAAACATCGTGTTTTTCTTCTAATGCTTTTTGTTCTGCACCCTTCTCGGCTGCCATTATTGCAAACCTCCTAAATAATCACTTAAGTCAAAAAAAGTATCAGCCTTTCAGACATAGTATACACTTTTAATCCATGATTGCAATATAAAAAATGATACTTTTAAATTTTTTGTAACCGCTATCAAAATATTGTTGACAAATAATCAAACAGAAAAGGAAGTCCGTATTTATAAGACCTCCTTTTAATACATTTACATTTATCTTGAAAAGTAAGTTGAAATAACATCCAATGCATTATGCTCAATGATTGGTACCCCATATTCCTCCAAAAACTCAGCGGATGTGTTAGTTTGTGTTCCATATTCTTCACATAAAAAAGGAAAAGTGTTCAAATTATCTGATTGAATAATTATATAATATTGATTTTCAAATTGTATAAGTTTACTGGCAATGTTTAATTGTAAGTTGTGCACACATAATGAAAGCAATATGACATCCTCGATCGATTGAAAGCAATAGATATTTTTTCGATTTATCCCATTATTTTCGATACCCTCTTCTATTAGCTCAGAAATTTCATCAATCGTTAAGATTAAGACAATTTCTTTCGGGTTCAGAGAATAAATTTCTATTGAAATGGAATCGGTAACCTCAAAATGATACTCTTCTTTTGCAACCTCCACCATTTCGTCAAATAAGTCGTGCCAAATAAAGGATTCCAGTCCTTCTTCCAGAAATCCTTTTTTAACTAGTTCCTCAAATGTAATGGAGTACTTTAGTTTGTTCTGTGATAAACGTTCTAACTTCATTTACTTCGCCCCCTGAACTTTGGCTCTTAACACCATAGTATGAAAAGCGAATTAGATGGTTCATTTTAATTAACATTAGGAAAAGAAACGCAAAATAAAGGTTAATTTTCCTCTCTAGTTATGGTAATGAAATGAGTTTCCGGCTTTGCACCGAGTCTTAAAGGCAACATGCTTGTTCCATAGCCATTGCTTACAAACAATGTTGTAATATCTGATTTATAAATCCCGCCTTTTTGATACGGGCTATATCCGAAAAATTGTATTTGACCGCCATGGGTGTGCCCGCTCATTACGAAAGAAATCTTATCTTCCTTTCGCATTTTCTCTGTAATTCGTGGATTATGACTGATTAATATTTTAAAATCTACGAATTCTGTTCCATATAAAGCTAAATCTAAACGATCATTTTCTTGTGATATGTCATCTATTCCTAAAAGGGCAAGAGATTGACCGTTTGGCGCCCGAAAAATAATGGATTCATTTCTTAATACTTTTACATCATTTCTTTTTAGTACTGCCAGCAATTCATTTTCCATCATCTCATAATCATTATTTCCCCAAACAAAATATAGGGGGCCAACTTTTTTCAATAATTGTAAATTGTACTCCACTCTATCCAGAGGTACACCTTTTTCAAGCAAATCCCCGCCTATTATAACAAAATCCGCATTTTTCCCCACATCCATTATGATTGATTCATGAATTTTTCGGCGATGGATATCTGAAATAAAAAATATTTTCAGATCCTTAAATCCTGTCGGAAAATCTGGAAAGGCGATTATTTGGTGTATTACCTGATTTAAAAAGGCTTCTTTAAGCATGTAAAATACCAGCAATCCGATAAAAATAAGCAATACAATCCATAAAAATACCATTTATTACCTCCGATTTATTTATCAGTGTATTTATCATATCATAAAAAAAACAGATGATATTTCAATTAAAACATGGATGAAATATAATAAAAATCCTCTCATAAAAAGAGAGGACTATAGTAATAAATCTATTTTCAATTCATTCCAAATGTGCATGCTCCATTTAGTCTTCAACAATATGTAATATCCTAAATCCGGAGCTTTCCAATTTTGAAACAAATTTATCAATATTATCTCGCTTTTCAATCTTTAACACGATTCTGCGCACAAGCTTATCTGTTTCATCAAAGGTTACTAGTGAAATCACTGATTCATGGAATTGCCCGATAATATCGGCCAATCTTGAAATTCTGCCTTCCACTTCTACCGAACTAAAGGCTATCCTTACACCAGGTTTATACACCCCAAATGCGCTTTGAAACTGCTCTAATACATCAAAACGAGTGACGATTCCTAAAAAAATATTATTCTCATCTACTACAGCAAGTAATGGAAAATCCTTCAGCACAACTAATGTTTCCTCAAAAATTTCATTGCCTTTTAAATATTTATCTTGGTGAGTTGCGACATCCTTTACTTTTTTTGATTGGAGAAATTCCTCTTTTGAAACGTTTAATTCATAGAAATTCTTATAAATATGATAATGAGTAATAACCCCTGCATACTCATCTCCATTAAGCACAGGAAGGCAATCTATTCCTCGTGTTTCCAAAAGATTAAGTGCTGTTTCAACTGAATCATCAACACTTACTACTACACAACGATGTTTAGGAATCATAATACTTTTAGCAAACATACCATCACCTCATCAGAATTTATAAGCTTGAATAAATAATTCAACATATTTCGAGAAAATTCCTTTTTTCGAATAATAGAATTTTCGATTATTGACAAAAAATTAAGACATTTATTATAACAATTATCCATACACTTAAATATGAAATGCATAAGGAGGGGAAAAAATGTCTTCCAATTATAAAAGCTATAAACCTTTTGTCAGCCCGTTTGATCCATGTCCACCCATTCTTGAAAAAACCTATTCTACCCCGCCACATTTATATATGGGATTTCAACCGCCTAATTTGCCGCAATTTTCACCATTTGAAGCACTAAAGAAAGGGACATTATGGCAGCCTTTATATGATCCGTATTATAGCCCGTATGAAAGAGCAAAGGAGTGAGCAAAGCATGAAAGAATTACCGCCAGAATATTATCAAATGCTTGAAGAAATCCAAGCAATTGATTTTGTCATTGTGGAACTAACATTATACTTAGATACTCATCCAGATGACCATGAGGCAATTCAACAATATAATATGCTTATTAAACAAAGGAAGCCCTTAAAAAGAGAATTTGAAAAACGTTTCGGATCTTTAACGAGCTTTGGACATAGTTATTCCCATTATCCATGGGATTGGAAAGAAGCTCCGTGGCCATGGCAGGTTTAAACGTTCATAATCAAAAGGAGTGAGGGAAAAACATGTGGGTATATGAAAAAAAGCTGCAATATCCAGTAAGAGTCAGCACTTGTAATCCCATGCTTGCAAAATTACTAATTGAACAATATGGTGGTGCAGACGGTGAATTAGCTGCAGCATTACGCTATCTAAATCAAAGGTACACTATTCCAGATAAAGTTATCGGTCTATTAAATGATATTGGGACAGAAGAATTTGCCCACCTTGAAATGATTGCAACTATGGTTTATAAATTAACAAAAGATGCTACACCTGATCAATTAAAACAGGCTGGGCTGGCACCTCATTATGTTGACCATGATTCGGCATTATTTTATCACAATGCCGCTGGGGTACCATTCACCGCGACCTACATCCAAGCAAAAGGAGACCCGATTACAGATCTATATGAAGATATTGCTGCCGAAGAAAAGGCAAGAGCGACGTATCAATGGATCATTAATATGAGTGATGACCCTGATTTAAATGATGGGCTTCGTTTTTTACGTGAAAGGGAAATAATTCACTCCCAGCGCTTTCGTGAAGCTGTTGAAATTATTAAAGAGGACAGGGAAAAACGACAATTTTTTTAGATCTACTCCCTACTTAGCTTCATGATATAAATTTATATCATATTGTTTTTTCATCATTTCAAAAATTTCATGACGTGTTTTCCATGCTTCATTCTTCCAAAGGTCTTTGCTTCGATCAATGATTTCACACCGCAATTCATGATATTCCTTTTCATATTTCTCTTTTTTATCGTAAAGCACTTTTGTAGCTCCCAAAAAGAAAACCGCAAGAAATAAGAAGAACATGTGATTTTGATTATTAAAAACAATAGAAAAGATTTCAAAGAAAGAATAAGAGTATGGTTTTAAAATCATATGATACATGAGATATATGGTGATAAAACAATAGAAAACACTAATCCATAAAAGAAAAAAGTGATAGTTTTTGTATCTGTCAAATTTTCTTTTTTTATTCACTACATTTTGCAACATTTGTTTTGTAGCTTTATCCGTCTTTTCACTAAGATTAATTATGGCAGTATCCATTTCATTACAACCTCCACATTTACCGCTCTTACTTTATTTTATGAGGCTGTCCAATAACTATGTCATACCTAAAGAAAAAAGAGCAGCATTTTTTTAATGCTGCTCTTTTCTTATTTAGGTAATGGTATTTGCAATGTTTGGCCGGCCTGTATTTGATTATTAATAATATGATTTTGCATGATTATTTTTTCAATGCCGTCTTTGGAATGATAATATTTCATTGCGATTCTAAACAATGTCTCCTTAGGCTGAACAACATGATTAATGATTTGGATGTTTGAGTTTTCATTTGTTTGTGTATTGCTTACTTGTTCGGTATTATCAGAATTCTTTTGCTCCTGATTCGCTTGCTCTACATTATTTGTAGTGTTTTGCACAGTGGTTGTTCCTTTAGTTGAGTTATCGGGATTGATTTCGGTATTAGAACCAGAACCTTGATCAACTGAATTAGAAGTTTCATTTGAATTTTTATCGGGTTTCCCAACCGGAATGCTATTTTGGGTAGAATCGCCGCTATCAGATTCGAATAATACTTCCTCTCCACCAGAAGAATTAGAATTAGTGTCTGCCTTTAACGTTGGATGTTGAGAAAAATATGTATAGGCAAGAATAGTGCAAACCGGTAAAAGAATAAAAAATGTTAAAAGTACTTTTAATAATGGAAAATTTGCTTTTTTCTTTTTCTTTTTCTTCCTTTTCTTTGCATGATGAAGTTCCATTCTTGTTGGCAAAGAAGATTTTTCTCCGTCATTGTCTTCAATAGTAGTTATCTTTTCTAACCTTTGTTTCTTCTTTTCTACTTGGTCGAGATATGTTTCTGAATACATGAGATCCCCCCTTTCATTATTTTGTTCTAAGCTTAATTGCGATTCCTAAAAAGAAATCAATAACAAAGTGCATAGTAATGGTAGTTAGCAGATTATGGTTGGACCATTCGTAAACAAAACCAATCCAAAAACTTAGAACGACAATGTTTAGAATAAGAAACCAATGTCCCCAATATCTAATATGAACCAATGCAAAGATTGCGCTTGCAGCAATTACTCCGAAATGGGACTGAATCATTCCGCGAAATAAGATTTCTTCGCTAAGTGCAATCATGAGGGTTAATCCGATTATTTCAAGAATGGAACGATCTCGAAAAATTTTTTCATTAATACCACCATCATTATAATAATCATTCGGTAACACTTTCATCAAAAATAAATCTAGGATAACAACCAATATACCATTCGTTATCCCTATTACATATATAGACGAATCAAATCGAAAAAGGTTGAAAAAAGAAGAAAAATCATTTAATAAAAATATACCTAAAATGATAGAAATCGTTAATAGGACTATTTGAGTAGCCACGAGATGAAAAGTTAATTCTTTTTTCGTAAGCTGTTTGATGATTTCCGCTTGATTCATTTTTTTCATGTAAAACATCACTTTCTTCATTATTTGTCTAGCTACAACGCTATCGACCAGCATCTTCCGGTCTTTTCCTACTATAAGTCAACATTAGTCATGCTCTTTTGCTTTTCGTACTAATAAATTTTTAAGCAATACATCCCACGGTTCATTCTGGTTGTCCAACTCAGCTGTTTCGATTGCTTCATATTCGCTAAAGGATATCCCGCAATTGTCACAGCATATTTCTACCTTATACGTTTCTGCTTTTGTTTCATTAAAATAGGTTAATATCTCGTTTCTTCTGCATTCAATGGATTTTATCCATTTATCCATTTGCAGTATTTTTATTTGCTTATATTGAATCCGCTGATCTCTAATTTGTTTAATTTTTTCTATTTGATCTCTTTTAGTTTTATCCGTTGTACAATAAAATTCCAAAAATCGTTGCTGCGTATCGGTTAAGTCTAAAATCATTGATTTTGATGGATTTTCCAAGCCTTCTATATATAAATCAATTTGATAATCTGAAGGGAGTTCATTTTCAATCAATTGCATAGGAAGCTGAATATCGCCGGGACTGGATAGCAATATTGCGATACTCTTTTCACCATCCCTGCCTGCCCTTCCTATTTCCTGCAAATAGGATTCTAAGCCCTGAGGCATATGAAAATGAATAACAAATCGAATATTCGTTTTATTAATCCCCATCCCAAATGCACTGGTCGCACAGATTATCTCCAATTCATCATAAAGAAATTGCTGTTGAATCAGCATTCTTTGTTCTTGATCCATTCCCCCGTGATATGCTGCCGTTTTTATGATTCCTTCTTGTCTTAATAATTGGGCCATCTCTTCACACATTTTTTTACTAGAAAAATAAATAATACCTGGTTTTTCTAATTTTTTTACAAACATACGTAATTCATTGATTTTTTCTTCATAGCTTTGTACTTGATGAACTACCATGGATATATTTGGACGATCAACAGAGAATACACATTCCTTCACCTTATCCAGTTCTAATAAGCGAACGATATCCTTACGGACTTCTTCCGTGGCTGTTGCAGTTAGAGCAAGTGTCGTTGGTTTTCCCAATAGCTTTCTTGCATCACCTAATCGTAAATAATCAGGACGAAAATCATATCCCCATTGCGATATACAATGTGCTTCATCAATTACAAATAGAGATATGGTAATTTTTCTACAATACTCAATAATTGAGGGATTAGATAGCATTTCAGGTGATATATAGATAAATTTATATTGATGTAAAGATTTCAAAATGTAATAGCGTTCATTTGCCGGAAGAAAGGAATTTATTGCAATAACCTTCTTTTCACCCAACAATCTCATTTGCTCTACTTGATCTTGCATCAATGATAAAAGTGGTGAAACAATTAAAACAGAACCTTGCATTAAATAGCCCGGAAGCTGATAACATAATGATTTTCCGGTTCCGGTTGGCAGCATTGCCATTGTATGGTGGCCGTTCAAAACAGAAGTAATAACTTCCTCTTGACCTGGGCGGAACGAATCAAAATGAAAATATTTTTGTAATGCTTCATATACATTCATTTTAGTCACCTATTTTTAGCTAGAGCCAATCTAATTTGAAAGTAAGAAACATTTTCAAGCTTTTCTTTAATGGGCTTAAGCTTTTGTTTTCCTATTTCTTTAGCAATCTGCAAAATTTTTTCTTCTGTATTAGAGTCGATAAAAGGTTGTATACAAAAATTAGGATTATTTAATGCAATTTCAATAATATGGTCTTGAATGGTATTTTCTTTTAAGTTCCTCATTTTCGAAATATCAGCAATCGTGTAGTTATTTAATAAAAGCTGATACGTTTCCATTGTTGATTTTGTCATTGGAAATGGTTGATATACATCTTGAATAATGGAAAATAATAGAGGATATTTATACCTTTTTTCTAATACTTCATCCAATACATAATGAAGTAAATTTAAAAATCGATACCAATATTCCGTAGTTTCTAGTGATAATTTGCCAGCAGATTGTTCTACTGTTTTCCCAATTTGCTTATACCCAGTTAACCTAAAAACTATTATTTCCGGTCTTTCAGGTGGATCATCTAAGAATATAGAATAAAGTTCATCATACAGCGCGGCAGCTAATTGATGCTTTGACATTTTTTGTGACATCATAAACTGCTTTACCCAATATAAAATCTTCGAATCCCTACTAATTGGGTAATATTGACGGTTGTTGTTAACTAAGTTCGAAAGAGCCTGAATAAGAATCCCTAATCTGTCCCAAAAAACAAATGCATGCTCCTGATATTTCATTCCATTTAGGAAAGCTGGAAAGGATTTCTTTGTAAAATAGTCATGCAGTCGATATTCACCTGACTCCGTAATGTGATAATTTGGACCTTCTTTCATTTGTAAAAATGATTGGCTAATCAGCGATTGTATGTTTTCATCAAAGGATGACCTCGTTAAATTAGGTAAAGTATAAAATACTGACTCTACTTGATAAAGATACGCATCTTGAATGGTTTGGCTTGATTTTTTCCCTTTAAATAAATGAAATACTGCATATACAGTACGCTCACTTTTCAATTGTTTTAAAGTCCATAATAATAAAGCCTCTAAAAAGGTCATCATCAACACCTATTGTCTTTTTATGTCTAATTTTAGCATACTATCCTTTAAATACATCATAAATTATGAACAAAATTAGAAGAATTTCCTATAGCGAACCTTTTTATTGAAATGTGGAAAAGGGAGTCTTAGAATGAAGTGTGGGGAATAATATTTTTTTCTATATGATTTACCAGGAGGTTTAACACGTATGCCTAAATATACGATTGTAGATAAAGATACATGCATTGCCTGTGGTGCTTGTGGAGCAGCTGCTCCTGATATATTCGATTATGATGATGAGGGACTTTCCTATAACATCTTGGATGAAAATCAAGGAACAGCGGAAATACCAGAGATTCTTGAGGATGATTTAATGGATGCATTTGAAGGGTGCCCTACAGAGTCAATAAAAATAGCAGATGAACCATTTGATGGAGATCCATTGAAATACGAATAAAAAGCATGCGGCAAATCTGCTGCATGCTTTTTTACTCTTTATTTTACTAATGTATTCTTCTCCAGCCATTTTTGCAGTCGTATAAAAAGCAGCATAAAAAGAATAGTTACCGCTAAGCCTTTTACTATATTAAACGGCAAGACAGCAGAAATAACATATGCTTTCGGAAGTTCAAAATGCATTAATGCTAAATATGCCGGAAGAATGACAAAATAATTTAAAATACTCATTAAAATTGCTAAGGAAACAGTGCCTACTATCAATCCGATTGTCATGCCTTTTTTAGTTTTATTATGTCTATAAACAAAATAAGTAGGCAGTACAAAGAAAATTCCCGATAAAATATTGGCTAAATGTCCAATTGGAATACCCGATTCACTTCCCCATGTGAAATAATCAAGCAGATTTTTAATGACTTCCACAATGATAGCAGCCATCGGACCAAATAAAACTGCAGCAACTAATGCCGGAATATCACTAAAATCGACAGTTAAAAAGTTGGAAAATGGTGTTGGGATTTTAATTAACATCAATACATACGCCAAACTGCTTAGCAGTGCAATGCTTACAAATGTCTTCAATTTCATTTTTTGCAAAATTCCTCTCTCCTTTTGAGATTCATCTCAGCTTGAAGAAAGGTTGCCACATACCTAAAAATAAAATACCCCCAAAGAAAAAATTTCTTTGAGGGAGAATTTAAGGCATGCATAAATAGGTATTCAAACGTAAGCAATTTGAATACTGGCCAACCTTCACCTTCTCCCATCCAGACTATACTGTCGGCTTTGGAATCACACCAAATCCTGCCCTTTACAGGCTCGCGGGCTTAGAAGCATACGCTTCATCACCGCCGGTCGGGAATTGCACCCAGCCCCGAAGATGAATCATATTCATTTTTTTCTTCATTATTATAACTCAATAAGAACGATTTGTGAAGAATTTAGTATTTCACTAATAAAATGTATTTTTAAGAAATAATCCATGCTATCTTGGAAAATTCCCATTGTGCCATTTGTTCATATGTAATGAATCCACAACAATTTTCTGATCAGGGAAAATGAGATCTTTATTTTTTATATGATTTAATGATATTAAAGTTTTGATAGGTATATTCCATTTTTTAGAAATATCAAACAAGGTATCTCCCTTTTTAACTGTATATGTAATTTCCATATCATAAGTATTTTGGACATTCATCGTAGGATATGTTTGATAGGAACTTTCATCATTTAAGCCTATCGATAATTCTTCGACTCTATATATAGGGATAATATCTTTTCCTTGGGATTCTACTTTTACTGGCTGGGAAACTTCTGTAATGCCATATGGATCGTGCTGCAATGCAAATACAAGCTGCCCAATCTCTCCATATCCATAAACAATGAACGGATTAATAGCATTCTTTTTATCGATTGTCCATTCACCCTCGTGAATTTCAAAATGAAGATGGGTTCCTGTAGACTCCCCGGTATTTCCCATTAATCCTACTGTTTCTCCCTGTTGTACATGGTCACCCTCGGAGACTATACGTTTTGCTAAATGTGCATAAACTGTTTCAAACCCATTGTCATGCCGAATAAACACTACATTTCCATATGAATAGGATAAATACGATTTTACAACCACTCCATCCGCAGCTGCGTAAATTGGAGACATATACTTACCAGCTATATCTATTCCCTTATGTTCGCCTCCTCTTGAATCAAAGATATCTGATATTTCCCCTTTTGCTGGAAAAAACCACTTTTCCGTGCTTCTTTTTATATCTACACTAGAAGCGTGAACACTTCCACAATTTATGATAAAAATTACGCAAATAGCCATTAATAATTGGATTATGACCTTTTTCATCATTTTCCCCTCCTTGGACTACTCATGCTTAACCATATGAGCATCTATTCCGCATTAGAACAAATTGTTAAAAATGAGTATACTAGAGCAAATTTTAGTGTTTACTGTTCAGGAAAATATATGCATAAAAAAGTTAAATCTAACCATTCGTGTCTAATAGTACAAATGTGGAAGGGAGAAACTTGCTAGACTGTAGGCATCGGACTGACGTGGACATTTTTTTCAAAAAGGTTATCCACACCTTTCCTAAACGATTAAAAAATAAAAGAAGCCATTGAAATTTTTGGCTTCTTTTTAAATAGCGATTATTATTTTGTATTAAGTCCTATTTGTAGAACATTTATTTAGAGAAGTACATGCAAATATTCTAAATCTACAACTACATGCAATTATAATATTATTCTATATTTATCCGATTAGGTGCGAGTGGAACCTCCACTGGTTTGGAAAAATCAAAACCATTCCATTGTAACGGTTCGATATTTTCAAATTGAATAGAAGAATATCCAAAATTTTTAGCGGTAAGTAAAATAGCTTCAATCATATCCATTGGATTTTTTTCATTTTCTAACTGAACATTTTTCGTAAATTGAACGGTAGCCTGATCCGCATTTTCTTCGTTTACTTTAATACTTAAATCCTGTCCAATAACGGGATGATGAAAATCATCTGGTTTCGTCTTCATAGCTTCTAACGCTGCTTGCAAATTAGAAAACTTCTCATCTGTTGGTAATAAGTAATCTTCACCATCACCGGATGTATATAAATAAAAGGCAGTATGTGGAGTTTTATTTATATCTTTACTCGTTACCTCTCCTAATTCCCCTATTTCTATCGGATTGCCATTTTCATCTGAAAAATCAACTTTTTTCACATCTTGATAAGCAAAAGAGTATTGAATAATTGAATCTAAATTCAATTGAAAAAGTTCCGTAATAGATGGAATATCCTTCTTTTCTATGATAATATGCATCTTTTTGGTAGCAGCATCATACTTCATGTCACCATGTAAAGGCAGGTAGTTATCGAGTGACGGCATTTTTTTAGCAAGGCTTCCGGCTATTTTTTTATACTGAGTTACCCAATCTGTATTTTCTTTAAGAGCCAATACACTCACTGGAACGACAACGGCATCCTTCGTGAAAACTCCGTAAGTAAAAACATTATTCTTTCCCAAGTCTTCTTTATAAATAGCAGTTTTGCTTATTTGATCATTTGCACTTTGGACAGCATTTATATTTGCACTAGCTTTCTCCGTCTTTTTCGGCTGTGCTTTTTGTTTAGCTGCTGACATCACCACTGCATCTTTACGACTTGACACATCCATCGATTTGCTTTCTTGATGGTCTTGCTGAAGAAATACAGGGGATATTAGTATAAAAGCAATAACAACTGCTAGAACGGATAGTACCGGTATGAAAATTAGCTTTTTGTTTTTTGTTTTTTTATTCATTTTCGTTTGAACACTCCAGTAAATATTTTCTGCATTTCGACTATCTGTTATTTTGGGCATATTTCGAAGAAGCTTTTCTAAATGATTTTCATCAATAGGATGATTAGCCATATTGCTGTACCCCCCCTTCCCGTTCTTTTTCGTTCATCAATTTTCTTAGGACATTCAGTGCCCGATGCTGAGTTGTCTTTACCTTACTTTCGCTCCATCCCAATATTTCAGCTGTTTCAGAAATACTAAAGTTATTAATGTAACGAAAAATGATCACCGCTTTCTGATCCTTTGTACAAAGATCCAGGCAATGATAAAGGAGGCGAATATGCTCATTTTTCATAACAATTTCCTCTGGCAATGGACCAATATCACTTATTTGATTTTTCCTCCATTCAAAAGCCTCCATTATTCTATTTTTCAAGCTTTTTTGTTTACGAAAATAGTCTATTGCGACATTTCTGGCTATCGAAAAAAGCCATGTTTTTTCCGAGCTTTTCCCTTCGAAATTGTGATAGGATTTCAATACTCTGATATAAACATCTTGAGCTAAGTCTTCTGCCACATCACGTTTTTTTACCATATACATTAGAAATTGAAATAAGTCTTGATGATATTTGTTATATATTTCTTTAAAGACGGAGTCCATTTTCCCCCTCCTCCGTTATTATTTTAGTCGTATATGCCGCTAAAAAGTTACAAAAAATCTAATAATTTTTTATCTTGTCTTATTCTACCAAAGAACAAAAAGAAATGCGCTAATTTTTTAGCGCATTTCTTTTTATTTTATCGATAAGAAAGAAAAACGGCATTTATTTGTCCAGCTCCAGGTGAACTTTGAACTTCAATTTCAATAGAGCCTATCGGCTAGCGGATTTCTACGTCTCAAGTCAACATCAGTTCGTGAACTACCTCACTGTGTTTCCTTTATCTCAATCGAAGACTCCGAAATCCGTACTCCGATGAGCAAGGCCTTCCGCTTTTCTGTGTTTCCCATGAAACAAGATTTCTCGTCAGAATTAGCACTATTTCATGAAGTGTACGGCAAAAAGAAGGAAAATGTCGTGCCTTGTCCAATTTTGCTTTTAACAAAAATATGTCCATTATGAGCATCTACAATATTTTTAGCAATCGCGAGCCCCAATCCTGTACCTGATTTACCGCGTGTTCTTGCTTTATCCGCTTTATAAAAGCGCTCAAAGACAAACGGTAAATCCTCCTCTGGGATCCCTGACCCATTATCCTGGACATGAACTGTGATTCCATTCTCTTTTCTATCCACCATCACTTTTACATTGCCATTTTGTCCGGTATGTCTAATTGCATTATCTATAAGATTGGTCAATACTTGCTCAATTCTGTCAGGATCCAAATCAATAGATGTATTATTATCAGTTATTCTTTCATATGAAAGATTCACGTTCTTTTCGCGTGCAAGACCTTGAAATTTATTCGTAACCCTTTCAATAAACGGATTTATTTCCGTATCTTCCTTGTACAATGTTATGTGTCCAGCTTCCATTCTTGCTAAATCAAGCAGTTCATTTACAAGTCTGCCAATCCTTAAAGTCTCATCATAAATAATTTTTGCAAATTCTTTCTTTTCCTCATCCGATGCTGCAATATCGTCTATAATCGCTTCACTATATCCTTGCAGCATAGCAATTGGAGTTCGCAATTCATGTGACACATTGGCAATGAAATCATCCCGAAGCTTATCCAGTTTTCGTTCTTCCGTCATATCCCGAAGTACTGCAACTGCTCCACGAACATCTTTTTGATTATACAGCGGACTGACAATAACCACATAGGAATGTCCTTGTATCTTTAATTCATCTGTTTGCTCTTTTTCTGTTTCAATCACTTTGTGAAGTAAAGCTAATATTTCTTCTGGAGCAGGAAGATCTAGATTTTGACTGGGGTCATTTAACCATTGCTGAAGAAACTTCTCTCCTGGAGGATTGGTAATTAATATCGTTCCATCCCTGTCAAAGGTTAATACTCCATCCGCCATACTGCTTAATATGGATGTCAATTGCTCTTTTTCCTGCCGAAGAGCATTCATATTAAATTTTAATTGTTTTCCCATTTGATTAAACGCTGTAGCCAATTCCCCAATTTCATCATGAGTTAAAATAGGGACCTTTGTATCAAATTTTCCTTTTGCCACCTCAAATGCTGCAAGCCTCATCTTTCTTAAAGGAGCAGCGATTCTTGTCGACAAGAAAAATGCAAAGAAAGTTGTTAAAATAATTGCTATTCCTGCTGAAAGCAAAATGATTTTTGTTGTTTGCTGTGTCGTATCTTTTAATACGTTTAATGATTGATAGATAAAAATTGCTCCATTTTCACCCTTTACTGTTTGTAAAGGTACACCTACCACGAGTGTATTATCATAACGATTTCGTGACTTTTCATTTGGGGGTTCTATTTCCTTTTTCTCTGTCTTTTGGCTTTTAAAAACCTTTGAAAGCTGCGGATCATTTAAAATCTTGGCAGGAGTGATATGTTTATTTTTACTTGGAGCTGAGTAAAAAACATTACTTCTATTGTAGGCAATAATAACTTGAGTTGGTTTATCCACTATTTCTAACGCCATCTGAATTCCTACATTATCATTCGGATGTTGCTCAACGATGTGAGCAATTTTATTTGCGGTTGTCTCTAAATCCTGTTCAATTTGGGTAACATGATAACTCTCGAAAAATTCAAGTAGTAATATAGTCAGGATGAAAAGGACAAACGAAACTAAAAGCAAGATAGTTAACCATAGTTTGCCTACAACACTTTTCCAAATTTTCATTCAGAAGTAACCTCAAATTTATAGCCTACTCCCCATACTGTTATAATCATTTTCGCCGCATTTTCCGACACGCGGTTTAATTTTTCTCTTAATCTTTTAACATGGGTGTCCACCGTTCTTAAATCACCAAAAAACTCATAATGCCAAACTTCCTTCAGCAGATGTTCACGATCAAATACTTTATCCGGTGATTTTGCAAGGAAATATAATAATTCATATTCCTTTGGAGTAAGATTCACTTCTACCCCATCAGCGGTAACGCGATGAGCATCATTATCAATAGATAAGTGCGGAAATACGATAACATCCTTTGCCTTTGTATCTGTGTTCAAAAAGCTTGTAGAGGATGATCTTCTTAACAGTGCTTTCACCCTTAAAACTACTTCACGAGGACTAAATGGTTTTACAATATAGTCATCGGTCCCTACTTCAAAACCTTCTACACGGTTTGCTTCTTCCCCTTTTGCTGTTAACATAATCACGGGAGTAGATTTCACAGCTCGAAGTTCTTTACAAACCTCAATCCCATTTTTTCCAGGCATCATTAAATCCAGTAAAATGCAATCATAATCATTTTCAATCGCTTTTATTAAAGCTGTTTCACCATCTTCTGCTTCCTCAATTAAATAATTTTCTCTTTCTAAATACATTTTTAATAATCTTCTAATCCGATCCTCATCATCAACAACTAAAATTCTTGCTTCAAATTCCATTACAATGACCCCCTGTTTCATATTTCGAAAAAAAGCCTCCACATTAGTGAAGGCATTTATTTACCGGACGAAGCGCCGTCCCAAAAAGTTTCATCAAATTTGGAAATTACGCATAAGAATGTAAGCCTGCTATCACTAAATTGACCGCTATTAGATTAAACATAATAATCGCAAAACCAATTACTGCAAGCCATGCTGATTTACTGCCGTGCCAACCTTTTGAAAGACGTAAATGCAAAAATGCTGCATAGAATAACCATGTAATAAGTGCCCAAACTTCTTTCGGATCCCAGCTCCATGCTTTCCCCCACGCTTCTTGTGCCCATATCATTGCAAATATTAGCGCACCTAATGTAAAGACTGGAAATCCAATAATTACCGAGCGGTAACTAATCTCATCTACTAAGTCTAGTTTAATATTCTTTACTAAAGGCTGCAATAATGCTCCGATTCGTTTGCGTGTAATTAATCGAATAAGGATATACAAAATAATTCCTGTAAAGACGGACCAAATCACTGTATTTAACTTCACCGCATTGATGAGAGCAGGAACATAAAATAATGGTTTAAATTGATCCGGATTTTGCATTTTCCCTTCATGCGGTCCAACAATTGCTGGTAGTTCAAAAGTCATACCTTGTTTACCTGCTTGTTCGACACCCTCTTTGTTCACCCAATCAAATTTTGCTGAATAATTCGTTGCGTGGAAGATTGATGTGATAATAATAAATCCAACAACGGATATAAGGGTAAACATAACAAATTCCAGCCAAAATGTACTTTTGCTTTTTTTCGTTTGATTAATACTCTTCACTAAATAGATTAATCCTGCTGCAAAACTGATAGCCAGAATCGCTTCTCCCGTTGCCGCTGTCGTTACATGAATATGAAGCCAATAACTTACTAAAGATGGTACTAATGGATTGACTTCTCTCGGGAACAAACTTGCATATGCTATAACGAGTAATGCTACAGGTAATGCAAATACTCCTAATACTGCAGTCTTATAGATTAAGTAAATGATGATAAAAGCAGCTACAAGCATCATTCCAAAAAATGTAGTGAACTCATACATATTGCTAACAGGTGCATGACCTGAAACGATCCAGCGTGCAATAAAATATCCGAGCTGACAAACAAACCCTATGATAGAAATGGTAATACCTATCAAGCCCCAACGATTCATTGCTCTTCCTTCCGTTTTTTTGGAATCGGTGCGAATCGCACCGCCAAAAAAGAATGTCCCAATTAAATATAAAACGAAAGCTACAAACAATAAATTACTGCTTATACTTAATAGCTGATTCATTTCCATCCCTCCTTATTCGATCTCTTTTTCTTTCTTACTTTCTTGCTGATCTAGTGGTATCGGTACATTAGTACCCTCTAAGATTGCCGCTATCTCGGTTTTGATTCCATAATAATTTTTATTTGTATGAGCCGCAACGAAAATTTTTCCGTCTTTTCTAAGCAGCCAAATTCTTCGATGATTCCAATAAGCACCTTGAATGACTCCTATCATAAAGATAGCACCACCGACTGCCAAAATCCATAAAGTTAAATCCTTATGAACCGTTAAAGCGGAAACATTTCTAGTCTCAATTCCTGCAAATGACATTTTATAATCATTTACTCCAAGAGGCTCCACATTTTGTCTGATTGCAACGAAGCTTACCTCACCCTTAGGGTGTTCCGGAGTAAACATTTTAAATAAAAAGGCAGGATTGTCCGGGATACGTGAACTTGACTGTGGTTCGCCATTCTTTGCAAAACCAGTAAAATTAGGATAATACCCGATTAATTCTACCCTATATCCCTTTTGCAGATTATAAACATCTTTTGGATTGAAAAGGTCTATTTTTACAGTTCCAAATGTTTTTCCAGTTTTTTTATTCGTCAATTGTAAAGACATTGATTTTAATTCGTTTGGTTTATAATCCATTTGATAAACGGAATAATGAGCAAATTTCAAAGGATGATTTACACTTATTTTGTCATCCTTTACTTTTTCTAATTTATCCGATTCACCTGGAAGAGCTCCGTCTTTACGTTTATATAACGTTACATTTGTTTGGAAGTTTTTCGCTACTGTGCCGACTCGATCTAAAGCTTGGTCAAAAGCCTTATTATCTTTCCCTTTTTGATATGTATCGAGAATAAATTGGTGGTTTTTCAGTGCATATTTTTCATTAGTACCGGGAATAACATTTGTTTCTCCCTCTCTTATCCAAAGTAAATCATCCACATACATTCCAGGAACAAAGCGAAGCATTGCTCCAATCAAGAATATGATAAGACCTATATGATTTACATATGGTCCCCACCTGGAAAAACGATTTTTTTCTGCAAATAAATTTCCGTTTTCTTCTTTAACATTATAGTGTTTATCTTTTAATCTTTCTTTTACTTTAGCAAGTGTTTGATCACCTGTATCAGAACCTTCAATAAAAAGACGTTGACGCTTAAGAAATCCTTCATGCCTAGTTACACGCTGATTTTTCAAAGCCCTGTGAAGTGGAATGAAGCGATCAAGACTGCAAATAACCAAGGAAACCCCAATTGCAGCAATTAATAAGAAATACCACCATGATCCGTATAAATTATCAAACCCTACTTTATACCATAACTGACCAACCCATCCATATTCGTCATGATAATATTGTTCAGGAGACAGGTTTGTAGGTAACATATCCTTTTGCGGAAAAATAGTACCTAGTGATGAGGCAACTAAAGTAATAACAATAAGCCATACTCCAACTTTTACGGAAGAAAAGAAATTCCAAATTTTATCTACAATTGTTTTATTATATGTTTGGGAACGTCTTGCACTTCCTTCATAGCGCATATTGTACAGCTTTTCTTTTTCCGCTTCTTCCGTTAGCGCTTTCCCGCAAGATTCACAAAGGATGGTACCGACCGGATTCACGTGTCCGCACTCACATTTCATTTCACTCATATGTAAAACTCCTTAGGTTAAGGTTTAATGCTCTCCATAAACCCTTTAAAATCGTTTTTCGTTAAATTTTCATTGCCAATAATCACTTTTTTTACCTTTCCATCAGGACCGATCAGAACGGAATGAGGCAGATTATCTACTCCATACACACTTTGCACATCCCTGTCTTTATCCATTAAGATTGGAAAAGATAACTTATATTGCTTGACAAATTTGTTAACGATAAAATTTGCTTCCCCGACATTTACAGCCAATATTTCAACACCTTTGTTTTTGTATGTTTTATACACATCATCCATGTACGGCATTTCCGATTTACAAGGCGGGCAATAAGTTCCCCAAAAGTTTAAAAATACACCTTTCCCCTTGTAATCCGAGAGGCGATGTGTATTTCCCTGCATATCCGTCAGTTGAAAATCCGGTGCCTTATCCCCAACACTAAGTTTCCCTTGATTATCCTTATTTAGATTTGCATATAATGTGTAACCAACCGCTGCTAATAAAATAATTAAAATTGCTGTCCGTATGTATAATCTTCGCTTTTTTTTCTGAGACATTTTTGCAACCTCCAATCTATAAAACGGTCACACACTTTTGGCTTCATTATAACATTATTGAAACTATAGCAAAAAAGCATTATTTGAAGGTTATGTGAAACTTTTACATTCCGCTGCCGCTTTCGGCCATTGCCCGTAACTGTTTAACCTCATGCGGGGTCAATTCCCGTATTTCTCCGGCATTTATACCACTTAATGTTAAAAAAGCAAATCGTTCGCGTCTTAACTTTTGAACGGGATGTCCTATTGCTTCGAGCATTCTTCGAACTTGTCGGTTTCTTCCTTCATGTATGGTTATTTCCATGATTGATTTTTGCTTTTTCTTATCGAATGATAATAGCTTCACTTTGGCCGGAGCAGTTTTGCCATCTTCAAGACGAATCCCTTTTTCTAATTGCTTTAAAGCCATTTTTGTCGGTATCCCTTGTACTTTCGCTACATAAGTTTTATTTATTTCATAACGTGGATGCATAAGCAAATTTGCAAACTCCCCATCATTTGTTAATAATAACAATCCGGATGTATCATAATCTAATCGACCAATTGGATATACCCTTTCCTTAATATCCGGCAGAAAATCGGTTACTACTTTTCTACCCTTATCATCTGATACCGCAGAAATTACTCCACGTGGTTTATAAAATAAAAAATATACTTTTTCTTCTTTTTCTAGCGGTATTCCTTCCACTTCAATTTTATCTGATGGAGATACCTTGGTTCCAAGCTCTTTCACTACTTTTCCATTCACTTTCACTTTTCCTTCAATAATTAAACCTTCAGCCTTCCTGCGTGAAGCAACTCCTGCTTGTGCAATTACCTTTTGCAGTCTTTCCATTTCTTTTCACCTCATATTAAGTTCTTTATCAATTGGCTTCTTTCTTCATCTTTGTTGCTATTTCAACCGAAATTCTTTCAAATTCCATATTCAGCACTATTATGGATAACTATCTTTAAAATAGATGCCCTGAAACTAGGACTGAATAGGACTTTAAACTAAGTTCGAAAAGGAACAATGTATTCAAAAAACAGCCTTATCCTTTATGAATTATTACATATGAAAAGGAAAAAGCAAAGAAACTATTCTTTTATCCAGTCTACCCTTTTCAGACAAAATAAAAAACTAGCCGCTAACGACTAGTTTTTTAAGTATCATTACTTACCGAACATTAACGAAACAATAATAATTGCTGCAGCAATTCCTACTAGGTCTGCCAGGAGGCCAACTTTTAAGGCGTCTCCCATTTTCTTAATTCCGACTGCTCCGAAATAAACAGTTAAAACATAAAGGGTTGTGTCTGTACTTCCCTGAATAGTGGATGCCAATCTGCCAATATAAGAATCCGGATGATGAACAGATAATATATCACTCATTAATCCTAATGCAGCATTACCGGAAATCGGCCTTATTAATGCAAGCGGAACAACTTCTGATGGCACGCCAAGCCAATCCAGCATCGGCCGCAGGAATTGTACAAAGAAATCGAGTGCACCAGATGCCCGAAAGACAGTAATGGCTACAAGCATCCCAACTAAAAATGGAATGATTGAAACAGCAATTTTTATTCCTTCTTTTCCGCCTTCTACAAAAGTTTCATAGGCGGGTACTTTTTTCCACACACTGTATATTAATATAAACCCTATTAACAACGGGATAATCCAAATCGAAACAAGCGAAATCCATTGCATTTAATTCACCTCTTACGCGATCTTTTATAATGATAGTAGCGATCAATTAAGATGGCAGCGATGGTTGCGATGAATGTTGCAATTAAGGTAGGTCCAACAATTTCTGTAGGAGAAGCAGATTTATAATTCATTCTAATCGCAATGACTGTTGTTGGTATGAGGGTTAACCCAGATGTATTCAGAGCTAAAAAGGTGATCATCGATCTGCTTGCAATGGGCTTTCCGCCATTTAATTCTTTAAGCTGTTCCATTGCTTTTATTCCTAATGGTGTGGCTGCATTACCCAGGCCAAACATATTCGCCATAATATTGGATAAGATGTATCCTAATGCTGGGTGATCTTCCGGAACTTCCGGAAATAGTTTTTTAATGATTGGCCGAAATAATCGGGACAGTTTATCCAGCAGCCCAGATTCTTGGGCAATTCGCATGATTCCAAGCCAAAATACTAAAATACTGATGAGTCCGATGCATAAAGTTACCGCTTCATTCGCAGAATGAAAAATCGCCTCATTAACTGCCTTCATTTTCCCATTCACTGCTGCAAAGATTAATCCTATAATTGTCATTCCAATCCAAATATAATTAACCATTTGTTTTCACACCTATTTGGATTAAAAAGACATGCAAGAATTCCTTAATCCAACCTTCTTTGGCTTTTTTATTCGTAAAATGATAATAAATTGGAACCGTACGAATCGGTGTTTTATCCAAATATATAACAGCTTTGCCCACTATTTCAGGAATCTTTTCAGGGTCCTTCCAGCTTTTGTTTGGTTTCATCACTTTATATTCAATTTCGACTTCTTCTCTTTCCTGCTTTGTTAGCGGATAATCTACCTCATGTTTGATATACACATTATTTTTTAAGTATTTGTTTTTTATAGCTGAAATTTTTCCTTGCTTTAAAATGATGGTAGAATCGTAATTTTTAAATCCGTATTCGAACATGGAAATATGGTCATTCCAATCGTCCGGGTCATTTAACGTTACAACTATAAGATTCTCACCATTTTTGGAAGCGGTCGTAACAAGAGTACGTTTTGCCAATTTTGTAAAACCCGTTTTTCCACCTGTGCAGTATTTGTATTTTTCTGTCAATAGGCGATTCTTATTTCGCCAGCCTTTATACGTTTTTGTTCCTGCTATTTTTTGATACGTTTTATTTTGCATGGCATATCTTGTTAGCAATGCCATGTCGTAGGCGGTGGAAAAGTGATCCATTTTTCTGCTATCCAGTCCATTTGGGTTAGCAAAATGGGTGTTATTCATTCCGATTTCCTTTGCCTTTTGATTCATTAGAAATACAAAACCTTCAATACTTCCTCCTACATTTTCCGCAATTGCATTGGCTGCATCATTGCCCGAACGCAACATCAGACCGTAGACCAAATCTTCAAGCTTTACTTTGTCACCCGGTTTTAAATAGATGGAAGATCCTTCAGTACGAACGGCCTTTTCACTAATCGTCACTTTCTTTTCTAATTTACCTGATTCAATAGCAAGAATGGCTGTCATAATTTTAGTGATAGAGGCAATTCTGCTAACTTCATTCGCGTTCTTTTCATACAAAATTCTTCCGCTATCTTGATCCATTAATATAGCACTCCTCGCACTAATGGATCCTTTAGCACCTGCTGTTCGAGGAGGAAATACGGTTAGAATTAGAACAAAAATAACGAGAAGGAAAATAATTCGTTTCATGAATTTGCTCCTCTTCCTTTTAATCTTTTATACCTTGTCGAATTTAGATTTCTTCTAAAAAAATTCTTTGTACAAGTCTATGCTGGACAAGTAGGAATATGATTAGAAAATAAGAAAAGCGCAAGCGCCGCAGCTCTAGCGTACGGATTTCGTAGTCGCTCACCTCGAGATAAAGGAAACACAGTGAGGTAGTTCACAAGCTGACGTTGACTCTAGCCGATAGGCAACTGCAGTTAGACAAAGGAAATTACAACAAAATAAAAAGAAGGTGAAGGAACAGTGTGTACACTGTTCCTCCACCTTCTGAACCATTTTTCCATTAGTCCATCGTTTCCTGAAATTTTTCGAAAAATAAATCGGCATCCTCTTGCGGGAAATCATCCTCTACTTTTTCCGGTAACGGAGGTAATTCCTTTAAATCTTTTAAACCAAAGTAATCTAAAAATTCTTTAGTGGTTCCATATAAAATGGCTCTTCCAGTGCCATTCGCACGCCCAACATCTTTAATTAATCCTTTTGAGAGTAATGTTTGCAACGGGCGTTCTGTTTTTACTCCCCTAATTTCTTCAATTTCAAGCCTTGTAATCGGCTGCTTATAGGAGATGATTGCTAATGTTTCCAAAGCCGCTTGTGATAATGTGTGCATTCCAGGAGATTCTACAAGTCTTTTTAAATAGATAGAGTGTTCCTTCTTTGTAGCCAGTTGAAAGGTACCAGCAAGTTCTATTAATGTAATTCCGCGGTTAGGGTTTTGTTCGTACTCTTGTCTTAACATTTCTACAACCTCAACAGCTTGAAATTCTTCAATTTCAAGTACCGTTTTAATTTGTTTCAATGATAGTCCTTCATCACCGGCAGCAAATAGCAAGCTTTCAAGAATGCCTAGCCAATTTATTATTTCCATTCAGTTCACTCCTTTTGGCCGTGATATAAAAATTTCGTGAAAATTGCCTTCCTGCTCTACAAAAATCTCATTTCGTTTCATA
Source organism: Margalitia sp. FSL K6-0131 (assembly GCF_038008735.1). Classification (NCBI taxonomy): domain Bacteria; kingdom Bacillati; phylum Bacillota; class Bacilli; order Caryophanales; family Bacillaceae; genus Heyndrickxia; species Margalitia sp. FSL K6-0131. The sequence goes on along the minus strand of NZ_JBBOZS010000001.1, from coordinate 2,266,025 downwards.
AGCTCCAGTATTGCGAGAAAGGTAACAACAATATGATCCTTATTTGGAAATGGAAATAAAGAGTTAAAACTTCTTTTTCCTGAAGATATGGTAACTTCTTTGATAATTTCTTCCATTCGCTTCTCAATAGATATTTCCTGGCGGGTTATTTTTGTTGATAATGGCTTTTGTAATTTTTTTCTTCTTAAAAGCTTGTTAAGAGCACCAATCATATCGTATACAGATATATCGATATCTAATTTATCCGGCTGTATCTCTTTCATATATTCCGTTAAATCACTTGGAGGTTTAGTAAACATTTGGCTTCGATCTTCCTCCAAATGTTTTAGCTCTAGTGCTGCTTCTTTATATTTTTTATACTCAATAAGCTTTTCAACAAGATCATCCCGAGGATCCTGTTCTTCATATTCGAAATCATCTTCCGATAACTCTTCTTCCTGCTGAGGGAGTAGCATCCGGCTTTTAATTGCCAATAACGTGGCAGCCATAACTAAATACTCACTCGCAACATCAAGTTCTAAAACTTTCATTGCATGGACATATAATAAATATTGCTCGGTTATTTCAGCCATAGGGATATCGTAAATGTCTATTTCCAAACGATTTATTAAATGAAGCAATAGGTCTAAAGGACCTTCAAAGGCCTCTATTTTTACACTATATTCCATCGAATCACCAATTCCAATTTTTAAAACTTTTATACACTCGTTTTGTACAGTCTTTGTCCAGCTGCGGCGCCTATCGGCTAGTGGATTTCTCCGTCTCCTCCCTACGATAAGTCAACATCAGGTAAAATTACATTTCAAATTTTACTCGTTGAAAATGGAAGTGCTATTTTCACTTGTTCGTTTACTACCTCACTGTGTTTCCTTTATCTCGAGGTGAGCGACTACGAAATCCATACGCCGGTGAGCAAGGGCCTTCGCTTTTCTTAGTATAGAGGATATTACCTTTAAGGGAAACAAAAATTTATTTTCTGAAAAGTTATTCCCCTTTTTGAATGTAACAATCTTTCCGATATCAACCTTTTAGATAAATTCGCCTAAATCTTCTTCAAATTTAGGCTTTGGCCTATACAACCTATTACACCCATTCATAGTATAAATCGTACAAAACTATTTTAGGAGGTTAATCATATGGCCGATGGATTCGGATACGGCGGCGGCTTTGCGTTAATTGTAGTATTATTTATTTTGTTAATCATTGTTGGAAGTGCATATATTTACTAAACCTTTCCTAGCCTTCTATGAAAAGAAATCGGTTTATAAGCTGATTTCTTTTTTATGAAAAAAAATACAAAAGTCCTCGCTTTTTTCAAACATAGCTATCGCTTTGTGTTAAAATTTATATAGTTTGAAATAGAGAGGAGTATCTTTTTTTTGAGATTTCCGAATGCATATATTCAATTTTTAATACATTTCCATGGTGACAGGGACTATTTCGAATGTCATGAAATATTAGAGGATTATTGGAAAGATACGGAGCCCGGCAATCGAAATTCTATTTGGGTGGGATTTATTCAGCTAGCTGTAGCACAATACCATTATAGGCGCGGAAATGATATTGGAGCAAAAAAATTATTGTTAAAATCCATGAACATTCTTAAACAAAGAAAAATCGAATTAACAAAGCTTGGGATCGATATCGATCCATTCTTTGTATTACTAGAGAGCTTATACACCTCATATATAAATGGCAGTGCATATAAAAATATAAATTTACCTATTTGCGATCAGTATTTATTAAGTATTTGTAAAAAGGAATGTGTTCAATCAGGGTTAGAATGGTGCAGTGATGATGACCATATTTCTAATTTCATTGTTCATCGTCATCTGTATAAGGACCGAGCTGATGTTGAAACAAGACGGAAATAACCATAATTTGAAGAATAATGCATAGAAAAGGCACAGACTATTCGTCTGTGCCTTTTTCATGAAAATCGCATTTATCAAAAAAGCTTTCCGTTTGTTCATTAGGTAATAAATTTTTATCTTCGTAAATATGCTTTAAAGCTTTCAGCATATTTTTGCCAATACCTTCATGGCGATGTGACGGATTAACAGAAATATGTTGTATTTCAACCTTATCGCCTTTTAAGACTACTCCAACAAGTCCTATTACATCATCCTCTTTCCACAAGAAAAGTTGCCACTCATCGTCCGTTTCATACTGTTTCATGGTTTGCTGCAACTTTTTTAAATCCTTTTCATTTGGCATAAATGATAAAAGTCCCATAGCAATTTTCTCAAAGGCCTTCTTATACCTAATTAACATAAAATATCCCTCAATTATCGTTCTTTTACTTTTTTACCATTATGAACATTTAGACATAAAAGTAAACCTGTATCATTTAGTGTGCGATATAAACGATTCCTATCATACTAGAATCCTATAAAATGTACAAGCCAAAAAATTACTTTTTAACAAAGAAAAACCAATAATACAGTCCCCATCCCAATGCAATTATACAAATGATGATGAATAACAATATGTTATTTTTCTTCAAATTATTACACTCCCCAAAACAGAATAGCACTATTAAACAAAATAGTTTATTATCTTCCACTTGTCAAATATACAATCTATCTGAGGAGTGCGATTAAAAAAATCTAATTAAAGGGTTTCAATAACAGACCGTTCTATTAAGGGCATGTCTAAACGGATAATATCTTCATATGTTTCCCTTTTAATGACGAGCTGAGCTTTCCCTGACTCCACAAAGACAACTGGAGGCCTAGGTATACGATTATAGTTATTTGCCATGGAATAACCGTAAGCACCTGTACAAAAGACAGCCAATATATCAGAACAATCCGCTTTTGGCAGCGGTAAATCCCATATAAGCATATCTCCGGATTCACAGCATTTTCCAGCTATCGATACCGTTTCCTCCACTTTATCATTTGGACGATTTGCAAGTACCGCTTCATATTTTGCTTCATAAAGTGCAGGACGGATATTATCACTCATTCCACCGTCAACGGCAATATATTTTCTAACATTAGGTACTTCTTTACTCGAACCGACACTGTATAAGGTTGTTCCTGCTTCGCCTACTAATGATCTTCCTGGTTCAATCCATATTTCTGGCATATTTAATCCGAGGAGGCTGGTTTGTTCGCGTACCTCATGAATAATTTCACTGACATATACCGAAGGAGATAAAGGCGCATCGTCCACCGTGTAGCGTATTCCGAACCCTCCGCCTAAATTTAACACTTTAGGAAAATAGGAATAGCGTTTATTCCAGCTTGCTAATTTTTGAATTATTTTTTTGGCAGCTAACACAAACCCCGTTGTTTCAAAAATTTGTGAACCAATATGGCAGTGAATTCCTAATACATCTAAATATTTAGATGCTAACGCTTTTTCTAATGCAATATCCGCTTGACCGTTTTGCAAATCATAACCAAATTTAGAATCTTCCTGTCCTGTTAGTATATAGTCATGAGTATGCGCCTCTATACCGGGAGTAACCCTTAATAGTATTGAAATATTCTGATTCCTCTCCTTGCACAATTGATCCAATAATTCTAATTCGTAAAAATTATCGACTACGATACAGCCGATTTGATAGTGTAAAGCCATTTCTAATTCTTCTTTACTTTTGTTATTACCGTGAAAATGAATTCTTTCCGGTGGAAAGTTAGCTGCAATCGCGGTATATAATTCTCCTCCTGAAACAACATCCAACGATAAGCCTTCTTCGTTTACTAGATTTATCATTGCTATGGATGAAAATGCTTTACTGGCATATGCCACTTGTGCATTAACAGCTAATTTCTCAAACGTATTTTTAAATCCTCTTGCACGATTTCTAATCAATTCAACATCATATACATATAAAGGTGTTCCGTACTTTTCCGCTAATTCAACAGTATCTACTCCACCAATTTCAAGATGACCCTTTTGATTTACTTTTGATGTTCCATGAAAATACATATTTTTCCCTCTTCCCTTTACGATATCCTTTCAATTTCCAACCTAACTTTTATAAGAAAATAGACAGCCCGTCCAATGACAAACTGTCCAAAATATCCGTTGTAAATAAGAATAATTTATCACATTAAAGCGTTATTTGCAAAGGCTCTTTTCTTAAAATTAGTTGTTTTTGTATACGATAACTTTTGATAATCACCTATTTGGGCTAAAATGATAAATTTTATAAGAAAAGATGACCTTTAACCAAGTCTGGGTAGGGATTTATAACTGATATGAAAATATCCTTGTCAAAGCTTTTTAAGAATTTGGCGGCTGCCTAAATCGATCCCTCGGCTGAACAATGCTTGGACGAACTGCAGATCCCGGAACTGTCCGTCTAATTAATATTTGTACAAATGCTTGTGGGTTAAAAGGAAGGAACGGCCATAAATATGGAGCATTTAACGTTCGAACATTAGCTAAAAATAAGATAAATAATGTGCTTCCAATCATAAACCCCGGAACTTTAAAAAATGCTACGCAAAGCAACAAAAATAGTCTTACGATTTTATTTGCCACACTTAATTCATAACTCGGAGTTGCAAATGTTCCAATTGCCGCAACTGCAACATATAAAATAACTTCAGGAACAAATAGACCAACATCGATTGCAATTTGTCCGATTAATACTGCTGCTATTAAACCCATTGCAGTCGCAAGCGGGGTTGGAGTATGGATGGCTGCAATCCTTAAAAAATCAATCCCAATATCCGCAATGAAAATTTGTACAATCATTGGTATATGAGTATGTTTATTTGGTCCGATAAACTCTAACTTATGCGGAAGCAATGAAGGTTCTACAACAAATAAATACCATAAGGGCAACAAAAATACGGAAGCGATTATACCTATATAACGAATCCAGCGCACAAATGTCCCGACTGCCGGAGCATTTCTATATTCTTCTGCATGCTGAGAATGATGGAAAAAGGTAGCAGGTGTTATCATCACACTTGGTGAAGTATCGACAAAGATTAAGACATGACCCTCCAGCAGATGAACAGCACCCACGTCTGCTCTCTCCGTATAGCGCACGAGCGGATATGGATTGTATTTTTGTTTTAATATAAATTCCTCCACCGTTTTATCTGCCATCGTTATTCCATCGACATCAATTGCTTTTAAATCCTTCTTGATTGTTTCCACTAAGTCCAGATTCGCAACACCATCTATATAGCCTATAGCAACATCTGTTTTGGATCGTTTCCCAACTTTCATAATTTCAAAGCGTAATCTTTCATCGCGGATTCTTCTTCTTGTCAGTGCAGTGTTTAAAATAATATTTTCAACATAACCATCCCGTGAACCTCTGACTACTTTTTCTGTATCAGGTTCTTGAGGCTGACGTCCAGGATAATTTCTTACGTCAACTATGATTGCTTCCCCGACACCCTCCACTACAATACCTATCAAACCTGATAAGACTTGAATTACCATTTCATCAATCGTTTTGACAATTTGTACTTGCTGGTGAACAATTCGGTTTTTTACAATATCATACACTTTAGTAGAAAGCCGTTCTGTATCATTTAACGTAACTAGGTACTCTAGTATTTCTATAATAAAGCTTGTATCTGACAATCCATTCACATAATAAAAGTGAACATTCTTTTTGAGTACTGTAATTTTTCTAACTCCTATATCAAAGCTAGTACCCAATCCAACCCTTTTCTTATAAAAATCCTCTAAATCATCAAGACTTTTAGGAATTGGTTCCTTTGTCAAATCTGCTTCTGCCATAAAACCCACTCCTTTCCAGAATTAACTTTATTGCCTCCATGGTAATTGGTGCCCCATTCTTGTAATGATCCACTTTCCCCATCTTACCAATATCTCCAATCCCGACAATAATGGGAACATCCAATTGATCAAGACAATAAACTGTATCTCCATTAATTCTTTGCAGTTCCATATCAGGTTCTCCAAATTTATCAACACCATAGGGGGTTAAATTTCCGTTACGATCAATACTAACGTCCACTTTTGCCCATTCTCTATCATGCGTATTGGAAGAAACAGCAAGTACACCTAATACCTCGATATCATTATGTTTTGCCACATACATCAAGGCTTGTTCACCCCTGCCCTCGCCTACAAATCCACTGTCATCGAACATTACGAATACAGGGTCACTTGGAGCGCTTTTAATCATTTTTACAATCTCTTCTCCTGTAAATAACGAGGGATTTCCTCCTGATTGCGAAATACATCTGCCTCCGATTTCTTTTGCAACCAATTCAATCGCATGCTTCGCATATTCATCACCATCTGTAATTAATATCACCTGGCGCTTCATATTCATTCAAAAAATTCCTTTCAGGCTCAGAAATTAACGATCAACGAAATAAATCCAATGAAACAAAGATCCAAAAACCTTCCCAAAAACAATGGCCATCAACGCGATTATCAAATGCCCTTCTACACCGATACGTTTTGTTAAAATGGGAATGACATTTACTACTTCGGTTAAGGCAGCTGCTAACATCCCTACAAAGACTCCACAAAATAGTCCGATTGGAACGAGAAATAAGGAAGAGATAGAAAAGGTCGTATCCTGTAGTCCGACCCAATCACCAAAAATCGTTCCTAATACGATGGACCACTCATATTGATAAATCTTATTATATGTTTTTGTTAATTGCGTCAGCCTAGGCACAATCCCTAATACTGTTAAAAAGGCTACAAAACCGCAACCCACAATTAATCCACCAGCAAAACCTATAAATAGCAGGATAATTGTATTAATGATCATCTAGGTGTCTTATAGCTTCCTTATTTTCATTTACTATCACATATTGATCTAAATCTTGCTGGTAGTTAAATATTTCAACTTCTAGTGGGCTTGGCTCTTCATTGAAACGTTTTTTGAAGATATGATTAAAAAAAATAATCATCCCTAGACCAAGACCAATCGAGTAAGGAATTTGTAAAATTAATGGTTTGTTCACTGTTCTTCCAGTGATCATTTTATAAATCTTTTGATGTACTTCCTGCATACTTACATCTTCATGAAAATTCATAATAGCTAGCGCGGATCCAATGAAAAGCAGCAGCCAAATGATAATAAAAAAGGGAAGGGATACCGTTCTTTTTTTATAAATTACCTCCACAATTGTCTGTGATGGTCCAACCAATTGGATATCCAATTCACTCCATTTCTTTTTTAATACATCAATGATTTTCATAACATCGATTACCACCGTGTTTTTATCTTCTTTTGTAACTTGATAAATAAAAATCTCTTTTAGCTGTTTCAAATATTTATCTGGTGCGATTATTTGGGCAATATCATTTAAGGTGATCCTGCTATTTTGATTTACTTCCACTCTATTTCGCATTCGTAAATAAATGGAATCTTCCATGTTTATTTCATCCCCTGCCATTTTATTTCTGTATACTGTAGTATGTGGAAAGGGCAATATTATCATTCATAGAAAAATCAAATGCGGAAGCGCCTTGCTCATCGGTGTATGGATTTCGTAGTCGCTCACCTCGAGATAAAGGAAACACAGTGAGGTAGTTCACGAACAAGTGAAAATAGCACTTCCATTTTCAACGAATAAAATTTGAAATGTAATTTTACCTGATGTTGACTTATCGTAGGGAGAAGACTACGAAATCCACTAGCCGATAGGCGCTGGTGAAATTTGAAGTACCAATTTCACTTGAAGCTAGACGTAGACAACTTTAAAAAAAGGTTATCTATAGTGTAAAATTAAATAATTTCCTGAAACATTAAAAAACCGCAGGAATTATAATTCCATACGGTCTTTCATTTGCTCCAGTATTTTCTTCTCCAGCCTAGATACTTGAACTTGTGATATACCAAGTCTTTCGGCTACCTCTGATTGGGTTTGGTCTTTATAGTACCGCAAATAAACAATCAGCCGTTCCCTATCATCCAAACCCCTTATTGCCTCTTTTAAAGCTATTTTGTCAAACCATTTTTGATCATTTTGATCAGCGATTTGGTCTAATAATGTAATTGGATCACCATCATTTTCATAAACTGTTTCATGAATAGAGGATGGAGCACGACCCGCTTCTTGGGCCATGATGATATCTTCAACAGGAATATCTAAATAAAGAGCAATTTCATTAACAGTTGGTATCCTACCATTCGTCTTGGACAACTCATCCTTTGCCTTGCGAATTCGATTGCCAATTTCCTTCAAAGACCTGCTTACCTTTACAGTCCCATCATCACGAATAAAACGCTGAATTTCACCAATGATCATCGGAACTGCATAGGTGGAAAACTTTACATCATATGATAAATCAAATTTATCTACAGATTTCAATAAACCAATACAGCCTATTTGAAATAAATCATCCGGTTCGTAGCCTCGGTTTAAAAAGCGTTGAACGACAGACCACACAAGCCGCATGTTTTTTTCCACAATTTGATTACGTGCTTCCTGATCTCCATCCTGGCTTTTTTGGATCAAATCCTTTACTTCTTGATCCTTTAAAAAAGTCTGTTTATTCTCCTTCTTTACCTCCACATCCATTGGCACGACTCCTTAATTACATAAGGCATTTTTTAAAGCCAAATGCTTTTTTAAACGAACAATGGTGCCTAGTCCTGGTTGTGATTCAATCATACATTCGTCCATAAAATTTTCCATGATTGTAAAGCCCATTCCTGATCGTTCAAGTTCAGGCTTGGTTGTAAAAAGGGGCTGGCGCGCTTCCTCGATATCCGTAATCCCGACTCCTTCATCCCGAATCGATAAGTCAACAAAGCCATCTTCAATAGCAAGATCAATGTAGACTATTCCGCTTGGATTTCCTTCATAACCGTGAATAATTGCATTGGTAACAGCCTCGGAAACAACTGTTTTTATTTCCGTTAATTCATCTAAAGTTGGATCCAATTGCGCTATAAAAGCTGCTACTGTCACCCTTGCAAATGACTCATTTTGGCTTAGTGCACAAAACTGTAATTGCATTTCATTTCTCATTGCTACGCAACCCCCAATCTTTGTAAAGCATATTGTTCAGATTCATCTAAACGAATAATCTTAAACAAACCCGACATTTCAAATAATCGTTTGACTGCCGGTGAGATTGCGCAAACAACCATTTCACCATTTTTCTGTTTTACCTGTTTATATCTTCCAAGGATGACCCCTAAGCCTGAACTATCCATGAACGATAAATGTTCTAAATTTAAAACAAGATGCTGAATATCATATTTGTCAATAGCATTTGTTACATCGTTGCGAAGAGTTTCCGCTGTATGGTGATCTAATTCTCCCTTTAATCGAATACACAAAACATCTTGCTTCACTTCTAAATCAATTGTAAGACTCACTATCCACAGCCTCCTTAAATCTGTTATAGTGAGTCAATTCGATATTTTTACCCCATTTTCCTTCCTGTTGACAAAACTAGAAGCAGGTCGCTAAAATTTGCGAATATTCGACTACTTTAATTCTGAGTAAATAGTCCAAATGACCGTTTAAAAAGCTTCCACCATCCGGCACTTTTCACATTTTCTTTTGCAACTAGGTCAGACTTAACCAACACTTTTCCATCTTTTTGTACCGTTAATGTTCCAACAATATCGCCTTTATGAATCGGTGCTTTTAGATTCTTTCTAAAAGTCTTTGTTTTTACAATATTATCTGATTTTTCCCCTCTTTTGGTTAAAACAGATATTGGTTCACTAGTTACAGCATGAATATATTTTTTCTCACCTTTACTCACCTTTACTTCTCCTAATGATTGCCCGCTTTTATATAGAGGATGTGTAACATATTGGGAAAAGGCAAAATCAAGCATTTTTGATACTTGTGCATTTCTCACTTTTGTGGAAGGTGCACCAAATACAACTGCAATGATTCTCATATTATTTTTCTTCGCTGTCGCTGTTAGACAAAATTTTGCTTCGTTGGTAAAGCCCGTTTTCAAGCCATCTACTCCTGGATAAAATTTAACAAGTTTATTGGTGTTTACTAACCAAAATTTTTTATCCGTATTTTCCCGCAAGTAATCCTCATATGTACCGGTAAATTTCGTAATTTTTTCGTATTTTAACAACTCTTTTGCCATAATGGCCATGTCATAAGCAGAACTATAATGATCTTTTACAGGCAATCCGGTTGTATTTTGAAAATGGGTATCTTTTAATCCAAGTGCTTTTGCCTCTTTATTCATCATAGCGACAAATGATTCTTCACTTCCGGCAATTTTTTCAGCCATCGCAACCGCTGCATCATTAGCAGAACCGATAGCGATCCCTTTCAACATTTGTTCTACCGTCATCTCCTCCCCCGGTTCAAGGAAGATTTGAGACCCCCCCATAGATGCCGCATATTCACTCGTACGAACCTTTTCGTTCCATGAAAGAGTACCTTTGTCAATTGCTTGCATAATAAGGAGCATCGTCATTACCTTTGTCATGGATGCCGGAGGAAGTTTTTCATGGCTATTTTTTTCATATAAAATACTTCCTGTATCTCTCTCGATTAAGATAGCCGATTTTGCTTCAGGTGCTAACTCTGAATTGCCTTCTGCAGCATAGGAGTAGGCACTCCCTATCACAATACTTGAAAAAATAATAAACGAACAAATGATGAAACTGCATATCTTTTTCATAAAAGACCCCTCCAATAATTTCCTTTTAGTTGTTTAAAAAATTGCTAAGTTTAAATTGTTTACATTACCATAAGTGTCTTTGCCTTGATGGAAATTTTACAATATACATAACCACATTTTTTCCATTTCAAGTATTTTTATTCAAACTTTTCCTTTACAAAAAAAAAGAAAAAACTGTTGAGATTTCTCCCAACAGTTTTTTCTTTATATTAAATGGTTATTTCTTCTTGAATCAGTTTTGGAGCGGATACTTTTTGTGTTGAAATTTTGATATTTTGATAAAGCGTCTCTTTTACTTCCTCAATATCTTGTTGGTTAGCATAAATGGTTACAAGTGATTCGCCTTTTTTCACTTGATCTCCGATTTTTTTCTTTAAAACAAGGCCTACAGCAAGATCAATTTCGGATTCTTTTGTTGCTCTTCCTGCTCCTAACATCATGGCAGCAGTTCCAATTTCATCAGCAACTATTTCGGAAACATATCCATCCTCAAGAGATGGAAGTTCAATTTGAAACTGTGCTTGTGGCAGTTTCGAAGGATCATCCACAACCGAAGAATCTCCCCCTTGTGATTGTAAAAACGTTTTAAACGTTTCAAGTGCCTTACCATTCGCAATAACTTCCTTCAATTTTTCTCTCGCTTCTGCGGTAGAAGATGCTTCTCCTCCTAGATACACCATATAGCTGCCTAAGGTTAAACATAATTCTGTTAAGTCCTCCGGTCCATTCCCGCTAAGTGTATCAATTGCTTCTTTTACCTCTAACGCGTTTCCGATTGCAAAGCCAAGGGGTTGGCTCATATCGGATATAATTGCCATTGTTTTTCGTCCAACATTATTCCCAATATTCACCATTGCTGTCGCTAGTTCTCTTGCGTCATCCAGTGTTTTCATGAACGCGCCTGCGCCTGTTTTAACATCTAAGCAAATCGCATCTGCACCAGCTGCAATTTTTTTACTCATAATGGAGCTAGCAATTAATGGAATACTGTCTACTGTTGCTGTAACGTCTCGGAGCGCATAAAGCTTTTTATCTGCAGGTGTAAGATTACCGCTTTGTCCAATGACAGCAATTTTATTTTCATTCACTAATCTGATAAATTCATCATTTTCAATCTCAACATGGAAGCCAGCAACGGATTCCAATTTATCGATTGTTCCACCTGTATGTCCTAAACCGCGCCCACTCATTTTTGCGACTGGTACTCCAAGTGCAGCTACAAGCGGTCCCAATACAAGTGTTGTAGTATCTCCAACACCACCAGTTGAGTGCTTATCTACTTTAATGCCCTCGATACCAGAAAGATCAATCGTATCTCCCGAATGCACCATTGCCATTGTTAAATCTGCACGCTCTCGTTCCGTCATTCCTTGGAAAAAAATAGCCATTGTCAACGCACTTACTTGATAATCCGGGATTGTATTATTTGTATAACCATTTATGATAAATTGAATTTCTTCTGTTGATAATTCTTTGCCATCTCGTTTTTTCTCAATTAAATCCACCATTCTCATCATTCTTCACCCATTTTTATATTTTTTACAATCTCTTTTACATATGTTAAAAACTGAGATCTTACTTTATCCGTTGTTTCTATTACTTCATCATGTGTTAATGGCTGATCTAAAATACCTGCAGCCATATTGGAAATACAAGAGATACCTAATACTGAAAGATCAGCATGTCTCGCTACGATAACCTCTGGAACTGTAGACATTCCGACTGCATCCCCACCAAGTGCACGGAGCATTCTCACCTCAGCAGGTGTTTCATAGGTTGGCCCTGTATTGCCAACATATACACCTTCTTGAATGGTTATATTCAGCTTTTCTGCCACTTCTTTAGCAAGCGCACGTAAATCCTTGTTATAGGCTTGAGACATATCTGGGAATCGCGGCCCTAAACGACCATCATTCTGACCAATTAACGGGTTATAGCCCATATTATTAATGTGATCAGATATAATCATTAAATCACCAGGCTGAAAGTTTTCATTTATCCCGCCAGCCGCATTGGTCACAATAAGGATTTCAACCCCAAGCTGTTTCATCACGCGGACCGGAAAGGTAACTTGATCTAAACTATATCCTTCATAGTAATGGAAGCGTCCTTGCATTGCGACAACTTCCTTTTCCCCTAGTGAACCAAATACGAGTTGTCCTGCATGCCCCGCCACAGTTGAAACTGGAAAATCTGGAATCTCATTATAAGGAATTTTGATAGGGTTTTTGATTTCATCTGCTAAAACACCTAATCCAGATCCTAAAATTAATCCAATTTTCGGTTTTCCCGTATATTTGTTCTGTAAAAATTGAGTGGCCCTTTCAATTTGACTATAATCCACTGCTACTCCCCCTAGTTTTGTAAGTCTTTTAAAAAGCTTGTTCCATACTGTGGCATCTTCACATGGAAATTATCCGCGACAGTCGCACCGATATCTGCAAAAGTTCTTCTTAAAGGCAATTCTTTACCGCCATCAAAACGTTTGGAATAAATAAGTAATGGCACATATTCTCGAGTATGGTCCGTTCCATGGTGTATTGGATCATTACCATGGTCAGCAGTAATAATCAATAAATCATCATTTGTCATTTTTTCAAACACTTGAGGCAGTCTCGCATCATATTCCTCTAGTGCTTTCCCGTATCCAATTGGATCACGGCGATGGCCGTATAGCGCATCAAAATCAACAAGATTGATGAAACTTAGCCCGGTAAAATCTTTATCAAACGTTTGAATGAATTTGTCCATTCCATCCATATTAGAAGTAGTTCTAATAGCTTCTGTGACACCTTCACCATCATAAATATCAGATATTTTTCCGATTGCAATCACATCAAATTGATTATCCTTTAATTCATTCATAACCGTACGATCAAATGGCTTTAATGCATAATCATGGCGATTTGGTGTTCGCGTAAAATTACCTGGCTCTCCGATGAAAGGACGCGCGATGACACGGCCAACCATATATTTTTCGTCTAATGTTAATTCTCTCGCAATTTCACAAATTTTATATAGTTCATCAAGCGGTACAATGTCTTCATGTGCTGCAATTTGCAATACAGAGTCAGCAGAAGTATAAACAATGATAGCACCAGTTTCCATATGTTCTTTTCCAAGCTCTACTAATATTTCGGTACCGCTTGCAGGTTTATTTCCAATCACTTTCCTCCCTGTTTTTTCCTCTAATTCCTGTATTAATTCGGGAGGAAATCCTTCAGGAAATACTTGAAATGGAGTTTTAATATTCAACCCCATAATTTCCCAATGCCCCGTCATCGTGTCTTTTCCGTTTGAAGCTTCTTGCATTTTAGTATAATAAGCTAATGGTTTTTCTTCCTTTTTAATTCCCTGTATCTCTCTAATATTCGAAAGACCTAATTTCCCCATATTCGGCATATGAAGGCCATTCATTTTTTCTGCAATATGACCAAACGTATCTGCACCCTTGTCATTAAATTTTTCTGCATCCGGCGCTTCACCAATTCCTACTGAATCCATTACAATTAAATGAATTCTTTTATATGTATAATCAGACATGATAAAACCTCCATTCAAAAATTTAAGCGCTTTAATTTTTCTTAATAAATATCATTCCCTCTACTTTTACCAATAATCGAACAATTAACTTGTAAGAGGTCTGACCTCTATTTTTATTTTACTAAATTTAAAACATAATAGACAAGGAAAAACCGCTAAAATATTTTAGCGGTTTTTAAATAAACTTTTTTGCTGCTACTAATCTATCTAAATTATGCACGTGGATGATGTTTTGAATAAACATCCTTTAATCTTATTTTTGTCACATGAGTATATATTTGAGTGGTGGAAATGTCCGCATGTCCCAGCATTTCCTGTACAGCACGTAAATCGGCACCGTTCTCTAATAGATGTGTGGCAAAAGAATGTCTTAAAGTATGCGGTGTTAAATCTTTTTCTATATTTGCTTTTTTTGCAAGTCCTTTTAAAATTTTCCAAAATCCTTGCCTAGTTAAACGATTACCGTGATGATTCAAAAATAAAGCTTCCGTTGAATTTTGTTTTGACTTGAGTTTTGGACGTCCAATACTAATGTATTTCTCAATTACATTACTTGCTGTTTTCCCAATCGGAATAATTCTTTCCTTATTTCCCTTTCCAATACAGCGAATAAAGCCCATTGTCAGATGGAGATCATCTAAGTTAAGTTGAATTAATTCACTGACACGAATCCCAGTGGCATATAGCAGCTCTAACATTGCTCGATCTCGGATTCCTAAAGGAGAATCTTCATCAGGGGATTCCAACAAAGCCTCAACTTCTGATAAGTTCAAAACCTTTGGAAGGGTCTTTTCAATTTGCGGCGATTCAATATGCACAGAAGGATCATGCTCCGTAGCTTTTTCCCGTAATAAGAATTGATGAAAGGATCTGACAGAAGCTACATGTCTAGCCAATGTTTTAGCTGATTTCCCCTGCTTCTTTAAATGATGCAGAAAGTGAACAATATGTACCCTTGTTATATCATTTAAAGAGGTAATTTGTTCTACTTTTTGAATATATAAAAGATAATTTTTTAAATCCCGTTCATAGGACAGAATCGTATTTTTAGATAACCCTTTTTCCACCACCATAAAGTGGATAAAATCCTGTAACCGGTCTTCCATTAAGCATTACTCCCCATCCAAATAAAAAAGTAACAGTCGATCTACCCAATTAGAATCCTTTTTATTAGTAGAATTCACTTTAATCGCTGTCCCTTTTGGCTCATCATAATGATGATAATTCTCGTATTCTTGATTTACCCACATAATACCATAATAGAAGAGTAATGTGCACCCGGTAAATAAGATAAACACCTTCAATGTTTTAAAAAACAGCCTTATTCCAGACATTCTTCCTTCGTCCTTCCCTCAAACATTTTCATTATGCTTAATACAAGCTATGACAGATCTGAGGGATTTTATACCTGAATCTATGAAATATTAGAACAAATGCGAAAGCGCTGGAGCCAGACATGGACAATTTTTTAAAAGTTATTCACAAGGTTAAGTTTTATCATTTCCTTCAATATAAAAAAGACTGACTCCTATTATTCTGAGTCAGTCTCTTCTTCTTTATTCTCTACTTTATCATGGCATCGCCAGCAAATTCCGTGAAATGTTAGACGATGATCCTTAATTTTAAAATTCCAGCGTTTTTCAACAATTGCCTCAACATCTTCAAGCAAATCTTCTTGTATTTCATCCACTGCACCACATTCAATACATACTAAGTGGTGATGAAAATGGGCTGCGCCTTCCTGGCGTAAATCATAGCGAGAAACTCCGTCACCGAAATTAATTTTATCGACAACCTTTAATTCCGTTAGCAACTCTAAGGTACGATAAACAGTAGCTAACCCAATTTCTGGTGATTTTTCTTTTACAAGGAGGTAAACATCTTCAGCACTTAAATGGTCTTCTTCATTTTCAAGCAACACACGTACGGTCGCTTCGCGCTGTGGAGTTAGCTTATAGCTTGCTGAGTGTAATTGCTTTTTTATCCTCTCGATACGACTTTCCATCTAAAGTATCCTCCCTTGCCCACTATCACACTAATTATAGCAGAAGGATTTCATTTTTCAAAATAAAATTATTCTCATCTGGAAAGTGTACTTCTTATTAATTAATAATAATTATTTCTGAATATACGTGACTACTGATTTCATTAATGCTGGGGATATATATGCCTCAATTCCGGCAGCAGCGGCAATTGCCCCTGCTGCTATCAGTATGAAAACAACATAACTCGAAAAGAGCGGAATTAAAGGAAAAGCCATTGTTTGTTTAACAAATATTTTTCGTATTAGCTGTAATGAAAAACAAACAGAGACTACAGCGATAAAAATAAACATCGGGATGATAAAAAGGTTTTGCGGCAATACTGTTGCAAAAGATAACAAAAAACCACTCCAGCCCATCTGATTAACTAAAAAACCAACTGAGAAGCCTACTACTACGCCTTTTAAAAACAACAAAATAAGAATGAGCGGAAGCCCAATAATAGAGATCCCTAACAGCCACATAAATCCCAAAAATTTTATATTATGAAGGAAGCTTAGCCTAAATAAATCAGAAGAATCGGCAACTTTATCATTAGAAACTACTCCAAAAAATTGATTTAAATAATAATATAAATCATCCTTTTGAGAGGGAGAAAGACTATTGACAATAATCGCTCCAAAAACAATACCCATTAAAAATAGGACGATAACAAATAAATAGATCGAGGAGTATTCTTGGACATGAGTTATGATAGGATTAGACTGCAACTTTTTTTTCCGCATTTTCTATCCTCCTGCTTTACATTTAATAGAAACCCTGCTAGCCTTTCGCCATTCAAGATATCTATTAAACTTTATGCACTCATTTACTAGGTTATTCCTTTCCTGCGTGATAAGGAGCAAAAATACTTAAAAAGAAGGAGAGAAAATAGTATGGCCGCCATTAAAACGGCGACCATTCATAAATTATATCTTTCTAGCGACTAATGTAAAAGTTTTCGGCAATCCGATATCATGAATTTTATGATTTGGTTCCTCTTCAAGGACTTCAATAAGCATCTCACTCTGGCCGACTGTCGTAATCAATTCACCTAATGTCCATTTTCTTTGTAAGACCTCTTCCGTATCTTCTCTTTTTTCTTGTGGCATATGCTTGCTAAATGCCACTTCCCGTTTGGAGATTGCTGGGTCAAAGTAATTACCTGTTACCTTATGTTTTTTACCTGAAGAGGTAATTAGTTTTGTGGAAACAGGGTGAAATTCATGTAAGATAAATTTACCATTTGGCCGAAGGAGACTTGATACAATCTTTACTAATGGAAATAAATCTATAAAATAGTGGAGGACACCAAGCTCCATTAAAACATAGTCATATTGCCCTCTATGCTCTTCTATAGGGATCGATAAAATATCGGAAACTACATATTCCAATGGTACTTCGGCTGCACTTGCTATCTCCTTGGCATATGCTTGATTTTCCTTTGAAAAATCAACAATAGTTACCTGAGCTCCCAGTAAAGACAGTGCTACTCCTTTAATCCCGTTAGATCCCATTAAATGAATGACTTTTTTACCTGACAGATTGTCAAAATATTTATTAAAAGGATAGAGTCGCCAATTTGGATTTTGTTTTATTTTTTCTGCTACAACTGCAGGGTCTCCATGACGGTTTAATAGTGCTTCATAATTATGCTGATTCCATGCTTCCTCATTTTGATTCGTCACTATCTGCTGCTGTTTATTTAGAAAGGCATGTATCAACTCAATTTCTACATCACTATTTCGATAATAGAGATATTGGTAGAGAGAGATACACCAAAATGAAATGCCATCCTTTTTCAATTCTACACGATAAGGATTTGTACGAATGGTAGTATTAAAAAAACATTCGATAAATATCGTATATCCTTCATATTGTACTTGAAAGGATGCATTTACTTGGTTCTTATTGATCTCAGATAGGGTGGAAGGTGGAAAAAGCGAATAGGCTTTTTCAAATACATCCCATTGAATCTCTAAAAACACTTCATTTGAATGGTCTATTTCTACTCCTTGTATCCTAAGGGAAGTCGTTTTCACAAATTGATATGGAATCCCTTCTTCATCCAATCTCTTGGTTAACTCAGTTAATAATTCAATGTAGTTCATTTTTCTCCACCATATTATTTAGTATTATCCACTTTTCCATATTGACCGCCTCCTCCAGCCATAAGCTGAAGCGTTCCTTGTCTTGCTTGCATTATCATATCAGCTAAATCCGCTTTCACCACTTTTTTCAATTCTTCAATCGGTACATTGTGTAAAATATTCATTTCCGTATCAAAGTAATCTAATAATTTGTGCAATGTTTTCGGACCTAATCCTGGTAGGAAATCAAGCGGGACTTGATGTACATAAGGAGGTCGCTTTGGGCTTACTTGATCTGTTGCCAGTTCTTTTATTCGTTCAGACACTCCCTTTGTGAAATGAGTGGATCCACAGTGAGGGCAAATGTCAGCCACTTTTGGCTCAAAGCATTTCGAACAGGTTGTTCGATAGTACTTGCCAAGATATGGATTCAATCCGTAATTTGCGACAATTCCATTACCGTCTTTACCATGTAAGGCTTTTTCTAATGCAGCAAATGTCGGAGATTCGAGCTTCATTATCTGATATTCACGGGCAATTTTCCCTAAAGAATGCGCATCGGAATCACTGACAAATGTAAAGTGATGCAATTCTTTAATTCGGTCCGCCATTTCTGTGTTAGAGCTCAACCCTAATTCAATCCCGTCAATTAAATCGGGATCCAGAATTTCGGATATTGATTTTTCTACACCCTTTCCATACAAACTTTTGAATGGGGTGAAAACATGTGCAGGAATAAAAATTCCGCCTAATGATTTTATTTTCTTTTGTAACGGTACAGCACTTTCATGTATCCTTTGTGTGCTTAATTGGACATTTTTGACCTTTGTTTGATACCACATCGAAAAATTCTTTAAAGCCTCTAAAGTAGGAAAATAGCCAAGGACATGAATTGGACCTTTACAATTCTCGTCATTTACTTCAATTTCTACTCCGGGAATGAGTGTAACCGTTTCTTGAAAACGGAATCCCCCCTCTGCCATTCCCCTTAGGTCTCCACGATAAATCAAGTCTTCTATTTCAGCAATGACTTCCGGAGAATGACAGTCAATGATGCCTACCATATCTAAACCTTTAGGGGACTTTGCCGTATTTAAGATATTGGTAAGCGTTAATGATTTCGATGCAGTAATTTTTACTGGTTTTCCGTTTTTCGTCCTCCCGATATGAATATGGAGGTCGACAAAATAATTATTCACTCTTATTCAACGCCTCTTTTAATTGTAGATATTGAATTGCGTACAGTGTTTTGGCATCATAGATTTTCTTTTCCTGAATTAATTGAAGTGCTTCTTCCAGTGTAACCTCTAATAATTCCACAAATTCGTCTTCATCAGCACTTTTTGGATTTTCTACTTTCTGCAAGCCTTTTGCTAAGTATAAATGAATAAGTTCATCAGCGAAGCCTGGTGATGTATAGAATGAACAAATAAGTTCTAGTTTTTCACATGAGTAGCCAGTTTCCTCTTCTAGCTCCCTTATAGCCGTTACATCTGGCTTTTCTCCTGGTTCTAATTTACCTGCAGGAATTTCAACTAATGCCCTATCCATTGGTTTTCGATATTGATCCACCAAAATAATTTTATCATCTGGAGTAATAGCTAATATGGCAACTGCCCCTGGATGTTTAATAATTTCCCTCTTTGCCGTTTTACCATTTGGCAGTTCTACTTCATCTATTTGCAGACGGACAACCCTGCCCTCAAAAATTTTCTCTGACCTGATTGTTTTCTCTTCAAATTTATGCATCATAAACTCTCCTTGTTCTATTCCATAGACTACTATTCATACATTTTAACAAACGGCTCTGTTAAATAATAGTGTTGACGTCTTATCGTCTTATGTGTACATGTTCCCTACCGTTAATGTTCCCTAGTAAAACCCGCACATGTGTATGCGTATAACTAAACACTATTATAGCTTAACAAATTTTAAAAAGCGGAGGCTAATAGGAAGCCCGCTAAAAAGAAGGTGACATACCCGTGAAAATATTTGTACATTCGAAAGGAATTACAATGAGCGGCAAGGCATGGGAAATAAGAGAGCAATTAAAATCATATAGAAAACAGTATTACTATGTGCTTGATTGGGTAAAGTTAATCAATCGTTAGCAAATATTTTGTTAAAGTAAACTGTTTTTCGCTACAATAGTAGGAAACAAAGTGAAAGGAAACCTGTCATGAAAAAAAATAGACTAGGAAACTCAGATTTATACGTTTCTGCACTTGGATTAGGATGCATGTCTCTTGGAACAGATGAAAAACATGCACAAGAAATTATATACGCTGCATTAGAGGAAGGTATTAATTATTTTGATACGGCGGACCTATATGATGTTGGAGCAAATGAGGAGATTGTCGGGAAGGCATTAAAGGATGTCCGTGACCAAGTCATTATTGCCACAAAAGTAGGAAACCGCTGGAACAAGAATCATTCCGGGTGGAGCTGGGATCCTTCTAAAAAATATATAAAGGAAGCTGTAAAGGAGAGTCTTAAAAGATTACAAACAGATTATATTGATTTATATCAATTGCATGGGGGAACGATCGAGGATAATATCGAGGATACAATTGAAGCCTTTGAAGAATTAAAATCGGAAGGAATTATTCGGTATTATGGAATTTCCTCTATTCGTCCTAACGTGATTCGTGAATATATTGAGAAATCCTCCATTATTAGCATTATGATGCAATATAGTCTTCTGGATAGACGACCTGAGGAAATTTTTCCATTTATTAAAGAACACTCAGTAAGTGTTGTGACAAGAGGACCGCTTGCTAAAGGATTATTAAGCGAGAAATGGACTAGCAAGCTATCTGAAAAAGGCTATTTGGAATATTCCCATCAGGAGCTTCACGACTTACTTTCTAGTATTCAAAATAAATTGGTTTCTGAGAATAGATCCATGACGGAATTAGCCCTTCAGTTTAATTTAGCGAATGATACTGTAGCTTCTATAATTGCTGGAGCGAGTTCAGTCAAACAAGTTCGCATAAATGCACAAGCCACTAGGTCTGATTCTTTAAACGAGGATGAACGAAAGATTCTTCTTACGTTAACAAAGGAAAATATCTATAAGGAACATCGATAAAAGAAAAGGTCTGGATTGCCGGACCTTTCTTTTGGTTGTCTAGCATAATGCCAATCGATAAGTGAATCTCCGGGTCTCCTCTCAACGATAAGTTAACATCAGCTCCTAAAATACTTTGCAGTGTTTCCTTTACCTCAGTCAATGCCCCTACAGGTAAAATTTGCACTTCCATTTCAATATGAACAAGGCATTTCCACTTTTATGATTTTTGGGGGTAACTATTCAAAAAGTTTTCAACAAATTCTTTTCTTTTTTTACAAATAAGTATTCGTTTTTTCAAATTATATTTTAGAAGAAATAAAAAGTTGCGATGTCATAAAAACTTTTTTTACCATATAACGACAAAATCATTTAAATAGTATGATAATTCATTTCTCGTTTTATTCATTTTGTGGCATTATTTCAATTATTCGACATCGACATAATTTTCGAGTATGGCTAAATCATTTTCGTTATACTCAAAAATGTAGACAAAAAGTAGTAGATAATAAGAATGAATTATTATCAGAAAAAGGCAAACTTATTGAAAAATAAGGACGCAAAGTCACAGGTCTAAGGTTTAATACGATGACGGCTGGGCTACCTGAAATACATGGTATTTTAGGAGGTAAAAATGGAGAAAAAATTAATGGCAAGTACACAAACACTGGATCAGGAATGGATTGATTTAATTTTAGCAGCACTCGATATGGGAATTTCTGTTCAAGAAATAAAAGACTTCTTTCATAAAAAAACCTCTGGATTAGATGTAATGTAAAAAATTTTCCTAACATTCTACTATACATACTATTATTCACATCTTAAAATATTTATTGCAATTATTATAATTTTTTTGCAAATCCGTTCTAAATATGGAACCCGAATTTCGTTATATGTTATAATGAATCGAAGGAAGGTGACATACTTATGATTGGACAACGCATAAAAAATTTCCGATTACAAAGGCAACTATCATTATCAGAGCTTGCCGAAAGAGCAGGTGTCGCAAAATCTTATCTAAGTTCCATTGAACGTAATATTCAATCAAATCCTTCTGTTCAGTTTCTGGAAAAAGTATCAGCTGTTTTAGGAGTATCTGTAAATGCATTACTCCATGATGAGGGGGAAGAAGGATTTGACCACGCAGAACTTGACTCTGAATGGGAACTGTTAGTACGTGAAGCGATGAATTCTGGTGTCTCTAAAAATGAGTTTCGAGAATTTCTCGAATTTAATAAATGGAAAAGGAATAATAAATAAAGCGTTCGTTATGATGATTTGAACGCTTTTTATTTTTCCTTTTTCCAAACCCTATTTAAATTTCTTCCAGTCCATTGGATTTTCATTTAATAATTCTTCAAAGGATTTATTCTTTTCCTTTCTTCTTCTTTCTTCTCTCTTTCTTTCTTCCTCTTGAAGCTTTTCATTTTCTTCCTTCTGCACTAAATCATGCTGTGCTTGTTTTAATTTTAATAATATATCTTGATTTAAAGAATCCTTCAATGTAAGCTTTTCATCCTGCTTTTCCTTTTTAGGTTGATACTTTTGCTGTTTTTTTGTTTTTGCCATTTTGATTTCTCCCTTAAGTTTAAAAATGAAGAAAAAGAATAGGTATCATGTAACCTACACTCCCATCATTTTACTACAGTGACTAATAAGCTTCTAGTCTTACATCTTCAGCTACCATTACAGTTGGCTCCGTCGAAGCAAGTACTTCCTCCACTGTGTATCCTTTTGCCACTTCCCTTAAAATAAGTCCTTTATTGGATACATCGATAACAGCTCTATCCGTAATAATTCGGTTAACAACGCCTTTCCCTGTTAAAGGAAGACTGCATTCTTTGAGAATTTTAGGCTCACCATTTTTATTCACATGGTCCATAATAACAATGATTTTTTGGGCACCATGAACTAAATCCATCGCTCCCCCCATGCCCTTGATCATTTTCCCCGGGATCATCCAATTAGCTAAATCACCTGAGGCCGATACTTCCATTCCGCCCAAAATTGCTATATTTATATGACCGCCCCGAATCATCGCAAACGATTCTGCACTATCAAAATAAGCTGCACCCGGAATTGCCGTCACCGTTTCTTTTCCGGCATTGATTAAATCTGCATCAATCTCCTCCTCATTAGGATATGGGCCAATTCCAAGCAAGCCGTTTTCCGACTGTAAAACAACTTGTTTATTATCGGAAATGTAATTGGCAACTAATGTTGGCATTCCAATTCCCAGATTTACATAATGGCCATCTTTAATTTCCTTTTCCGCTCTTCTAGCAATCTTTTCCCTTATTGAACCTTTATCAGCTGACATATTCTTCTCTCCCTTCCTTAATGTGCAAATTATTTTCTAATGGTTCTTCTTTCAATACGTTTTTCTTGATCCCCTTGAATAATCCTTTGCACATAAATGCTTGGAGTATGAATAAAATTAGCATCCAGCTCCCCGACTTCATAGAGCACCTCTACCTCTGCAATCGTTACCTTTCCTGCAGCCGCGATCATCGGGTTAAAATTACGAGCTGTTTTGTTGTATACTAAATTCCCCATTTTATCACCTTTCCAAGCACGAATTAAACTAAAATCTGCCGTTAATGCTTCCTCCAAAACATATTCTTTCCCATTAAACGTCCTCGTTTCTTTCCCTTCTGCAATTGGTGTTCCCACACCTGCGGGAGTATAAAATGCAGGAATTCCCGCTCCTCCTGCTCGTATTTTTTCTGCCAAGGTGCCTTGCGGGGTTAATTCCACTTCTAATTCGCCAGCTAACACCTGGCGTTCGAATTCTTTATTTTCCCCAACATATGACCCTATCATTTTCTTAATCTGTTTATTTTGCAAAAGCGGTCCTAATCCCCAATCATCTATCCCGCAGTTATTAGAAATAACCGTTAAATCCTTTACCCCTTTTTCGACAAGTGCAAGAATTAAATTTTCAGGAATTCCGCAAAGACCGAAACCGCCAACCATTATTGTCGCACCGTCTTGAATATCTGCTACCGCTTCCTGGAAGGATGTATATACTTGCTTCAATTATTCTCTCTCCCCTCTGGTTTCGTAAAAATATATTATTGATGATCAAACCGCCTTATGCGTAAACGTTCACGTGTACGCAATCGAGGTACCAATCAGTAATTAACCGCTTTTAAGCTAATTCAACAATCGTGGCTACCCCTTGCCCCCCGCCAATACAAAGGGTAGCTAATCCGTTTTTCACTTGTCTTCTTTGCATTTCGTGAATAAGGGTGACAAGGATTCTTGCCCCACTTGCTCCAATCGGATGGCCAAGAGCAATCGCCCCGCCGTTTACATTCAAGATTTCTTTATTAAACTTCAATTCCCTATCAACTGCTAGGGATTGTGCAGCAAATGCTTCATTTGCTTCTATAAGGTCCATATCCTCTAACGACATATTTGCCTTTTCCAGCGCTTTCTTGACCGCTGTTACAGGACCAATCCCCATTACACTTGGATCCACCCCGGCATTGGCATTTGCTTTTATCGTTACAAGTGGTTTAATCCCCAATTCATTTGCTTTTTTCCTAGACATTATGACTAATGCTGCCGCTCCGTCATTTATTCCGGACGCGTTTCCTGCTGTAACCGAACCATCTTTCCTAAAAGCAGGTCTTAATGAACTTAATTTCTCCACCGTTGTGCCTTTTTTAGGATATTCATCTGTTTCGAAAATGATGGCATCCCCTTTTCTTTGCGGAATTTCAACAGCTACAATCTCGTCCTTGAACTTGCCTTCTTCGATTGCTTTTGCAGCTTTGCTTTGACTCTCCGCAGAGAATTGGTCCTGTTCCTCACGGGAAATTTCATAGCGGTCACAAAGATTTTCTGCTGTTATTCCCATATGATAATCATTAAAGGCACACCATAATCCGTCTTGAATCATACTATCAACTAGCTTTTGATCTCCCATCTTAAAGCCGTCCCTTGCACCTTTTAATAGATATGGCGCCTGACTCATGTTTTCCATCCCACCGGCAACAATTATATCTGCATCTCCTGCTAAGATTGCTTGTGTGGCAAGATGAACAGCCTTTAGTCCCGATCCACAAACTTTATTAATCGTCATTGAGGAAACACTTTCCGGAACCCCAGCCTTTATAGCTGCTTGCCGCGCTGGATTTTGTCCCAGCCCAGCCTGCAAAACATTTCCCATAATAACCTCATCAATTTGGTCCCCTTGTATCCCGGCTCGTTCTATTGCACGTTTGATTACGATTCCACCAAGCTCTGGAGCTGGTATATTTTTCAATGATCCATTGAAGCTTCCAATAGCCGTTCTAACTGCACTCACAATCACAACTTCTTGTTTTTCCATCCTTTGGTCCTCCTCTTATATAAAAGTCAGCTTGAAACCGCTAACATTTTCTCTTCTTTGTCTATTTTCGATAAAAAATTGATTTTTCCTGCTGAAGCAGGAAGTTGATTCTTATCGTTTGAGTACTTAAGATGTATAGTACAATACTACTAGAGATGTATTTCTTTCATAGCTGATTTTTTTTATAATAAAAGTTAATGAAACCTTTTTATTCATCATTCGTATTTGAGTTGTAGCTGCTCTAGATTGGAGAGTCGATTAATAATGAAAACATTTTTTTCCTTCATTACCCGTATATTTGTTGCAATACCTGTTGCGGCACTCGTATGGCTGATTAGTTATTTTGGTTTTGAGCAAACCCTTTTATATTCATCCGGTTCCGCAATACTCGGAGGCGCAATCATATATATTGTGATAAAATGGATCACCAAAAGAAAATTTTTGAAAATACATCAGCTTTCTCGAAAAGAATTTGCTTATATTGTCCAAAACCTTAAGGAAGCTAAGAAGAAAATTCACCGTTTGCAAAAGGTATTCTTTAACGTGCGAAACATTGGCGCATTTAAGCAAATGCTTGATCTTATCCGTCTTGTAAAAAGGATCTACGCGATTATCAGAAGAGAACCAAGAAGATTTTATCAAGCAGAAAAATTCTTTTTCTATCATTTAGATTCTATTGTGGAATTATCTGAAAAATACGCGTTTTTAGCTGCACAACCGGTAAAAAATAATGAATTATATTTTTCTTTAAAGGATACCCGCAATACTTTAAAGGAGTTAAAAAGGACGATAGAGAATGATTTATATGAAGTGTTATCGAAAGACATTGATCATCTTGAGTTTGAACTGAATGTAGCAAAGCATTCTTTAAAACCACCAATAGACACTTCTTTAGATGACGAAAGGAGATCAACAAAATGAGTGAGTCAAAGGAAAGCCTATGGCAAGAAGATATAAGTGAAGGATTGGATGATTTACTAACCAATCCATTTGGAGAAAAGGAGCTTGTAATTCATGATGCTCCTGCAACAGCCCAGGCGGAAAAGCCGCAAAGGCTAATTGATGTTTTACCAGAACAGAACCGTGAAAAAGCAAGACAGTTGGCTGAGCAAATTGATCCAAAAAATCATCAGGCAATTATTATGTACGGAACCCAAGCTCAATCAAAGCTGCTAAATTTCTCCCATTCCATGCTTGACCATGTCCAAAAAAAGGATATTGGAGAAATTGGAGAAATATTAGGCGATTTAATGAAGAAATTGGAACAGGTTAACCCCGAAGAATTAGCTCCTGAAAAGAAAGGGCTATTTTCGAGAATGTTTGGAAAAATCTCCAGTTCTGTTCAAGAGGTATTATCAAAGTATCAAAAGACTGGTGCGCAAATCGATAGAATTAGTGTTAAATTGGAGCTTTCGAAAAAAACACTTTTATCCGATATCAATATGCTCGAACAACTATATGAAAAAAATAAAGATTATTTCCATGCCCTAAACATTTATATTGCTGCAGGTGAATTAAAAGTTGAAGAATTATACACAAAAACCATTCCAGAATTAAAGAAAAAAGCGGCAGAAACCGGCGACCAAATGGCCTTTCAGGATGTTAATGATATGATACAATTTGCAGATCGCTTAGAGAAACGATTACATGATTTAAAGCTAAGCAGGCAGATTACGATTCAAAGTGCACCACAAATCAGGTTAATTCAAAATACAAATCAAGCATTGGCGGAAAAAATTCAGTCTTCGATAATGACTGCCATTCCGCTTTGGAAGAATCAAATTGCGATTGCGTTAACACTTATTCGGCAACGTAGTGCTGTTGAAGCACAAAAACAAGTATCGAAAACAACCAATGATTTACTCCTTAAGAATGCGGAAATGCTCAAATCAAATACAATCGAATCCGCGAAAGAAAATGAACGCGGACTTGTTGATATCGAAACATTAAAGAAAACACAAGAAAATCTTGTTTCGACATTGGAAGAAACGCTTCGCATTCAACAAGAGGGCCGTGCAAAACGCTATCAGGCTGAACAAGAGCTGATCACGATGGAGAATGAATTGAAGCAAAAGCTGTTAAATTTAAAATCATAAAGCTAAAAGCAATGTCTAATTCTATGGCATTGCTCTTTTTTTATGAAAAATCATATTATTATTGCAATTCCATCTCTCCTCTTTTTACAATAGACTTATAACAAAGGGGGAGAAATCATGGTATTACCAACAAAGGCTGTTATTATCGAGGTCGGGCCTCGTGATGGATTGCAAAATGAAAAAAGCTTTGTTCCAACGGATATCAAAAATAAATTTATTGAGCAGTTAAAGTCTTCCGGGGTAACAGAGATGGAATTAACTTCATTTGTTTCGCCTAAATGGGTTCCGCAAATGCAAGATGCTGCAGAGATTGTTTTGGTTAATTCCTCGGATACCTATCGAAATATTATACTTGCTCCTAACCGAAAAGGAGTTGAACGCGCTTTAGAAACAGGCTGCAAAGCCATTGCTGTATTTGTCGGAGTCAGCAATAGCTTTAATAAAAAAAATATAAATAAAACGACTAGAGAAAGTATGGAGGAGCTTAAACCAATTATTGCTGAACTAAAGGCCACTAATGTTTTTGTTCGGGCATGCATTTCCACTTCGTTTTATTGCCCATTTGAAGGGAAAATAGCAGAAGAAGATACCATTGCACTTTGTAAAGAGTTTGCGGAATCAGGGGTCGATGAATTAAGTGTTGCGGACACTATCGGAATGGCTGTCCCTACTGAATCGTATTCCCTCTTCTCTCAATTAAGGCAACAACTTCCCGAGATTTTGCTAACCGCTCATTTTCATGATACAAGAAAAATGGCACTCGCCAATATTTATGCTGCACTCGAGGCAGGCATTGATCGTTTCGATACATCGGCAGGCGGTCTTGGAGGCTGCCCATTTGCTCCGGGAGCAACCGGAAATGTGGCGACGGAGGATGTTGTTTATATGCTGGAGAGGATGGGGATTGAAACCGGCATTCATTTAGATGAGCTCGTCAAAGCCATTGACATTATTGCCCCATCCATTTCTCGAAAAATTGAAACCGGATATTATCAATTAGCGAAAGCAAAGTAAAATGGTATAGTTTTTATTGATAATGCTCAATTTAATGATATCGTCTATTTTAAGGAGGTATCATGCAACTATGACAAAGCAGCGTGAAAAAGGCTATAGTCAAAAAGGCAAACCAACTGCTGACACAACCAAAAATGTGTTAGCTGCTGAAGAACTGAATAAAGCGATTCATCCGACTAAGAGACAAAATTCTGAGCAATAATTCCACTTACCTCGATAGGCCTTGTCCTTCATCCACTTGATGAAGGACATTTTGCTTTTTGCCCTAGCGTTACTTGTCCTTCATACTCTTGATGAAGGACATTTTCCTCTTTGTCTTGGTGTAACTTGTCCTTCATCCACTTGATGAAGGACGTTTTGCTTTTTGCCCTGGCGTTACTTGTCCTTCATCCTCTTGATGAAGGACGTTTTCCTTTTTGTCTTGGCGTTACTTGTCCTTCATCCTCTTGATGAAGGACATTTTGCTTTTTGTCTTGGTGTAACTTGTCCTTCATCCTTTTGATGAAGGACGTTTTGCTTTTTGTCTTGGTGTAACTTGTCCTTCATCCTCTTGATGAAGGACGTTTTGCTTTTTGCCTTGGCGTTACTTCTCCTTCATTCCTTCGTTGAAAGACAGTTTGCTTTTTATCTTGTGTGTAACTTGTCCTTCATTATTGTGATGCCTTCATTTTTTATGTCATCCTTTTCATATGGTAAAATGAAGAAAATGGTATTTTGGAGGTGGCTATCATTGAAGAAAGTTCTTTCTATTCTTGGAGGAGCTACTTTACTTGCGGCAGGTTTGGGTTTCTATATGTCACAACGCATCATCTATATGATGAAAAAGGATGAAAAACTTATTTATGATCGTGAAGTTAAGGCAGAAAGAATCGATCCTATCCACTATGAAGATTTACCAAAACAAGAAGTTTGGATCGACTCTCCTTTCGGCTATTTAATTAAAGCAATTGTGATACGACCCTATCCCGATAGAAAAAAATACATGATTTTTTCACATGGTGTAACGGAAAACAAAACGAATTCCATCAAATACATGAACATTTTTCTAAAAAGAGGCTTTAATGCGATTATTTACGATCATCGCCGGCACGGGGAATCAGAAGGTAAAACAACAAGCTATGGATACTATGAAAAATACGATTTAAAAGCGGTTGTCGATTATTTAATCTCAACCGAAGGAGAAGATGTCTTTTTTGGGATTCACGGGGAGTCGATGGGTGCTGCTACAGCCCTTTTATATGCCGGCAGCTTAGAAGACCGAGCTGATTTTTATATCGTTGACTGCCCTTTTTCCGACTTTCGTGAACAGCTGGCCTACCTGTTTTCAAAAGAGATGAAACTCCCTGGAAAATGGTTTCTGCCTCTTGCTGACTTCTTTGTGCGTATTCGAGGCGGTTATAGCCTGAAAACTATTTCCCCTATCCAGGTTATAGACAACATAAAAAAACCCGTTCTATTTATACATAGCCAAAAAGATGATTACATCTTGCCGGAAATGACAAAGACGTTATACAACAGGAAGAAAGATCAAAAAATGTTATTCATGGCTACTATCGGAGGGCATGCACAATCTTTCAATGAGAATAAGGAAGAATACGAGCAAGCAATTGATGAATTTTTTAGTTTGTATTTGAGTGAAGAAGTGATCTAACTTTAGAAAAGGTTGCATTTTTTTCATTTTCTTTATACCATCTAAGAAGACATGATAATTTTAGAAAGGGTGGTTACA
Source organism: Margalitia sp. FSL K6-0131 (assembly GCF_038008735.1). Taxonomy (NCBI): domain Bacteria; kingdom Bacillati; phylum Bacillota; class Bacilli; order Caryophanales; family Bacillaceae; genus Heyndrickxia; species Margalitia sp. FSL K6-0131. The sequence continues at coordinate 2,235,539 of NZ_JBBOZS010000001.1, read as the reverse complement.
TATGGCAAAAGTGCAAATTAAGGTGAATGATAATGGGTCTTACCGTGTATCCGGTGACGTCGAACTTATTGATGCAGAAGGAAATGTTTTCGAAACAAAGCCATCGTTTTCATTATGCCGCTGCGGATTATCCAAAAATAAACCGTTCTGTGACGGTTCACATAAAGGGAATTTTGAATCATGTGTTCGCGCAGAGAAAAAGGAAGTAGAATAGGTTCATCGCGAAAAAATAACCGTCCAAATGGGCGGTTTAATCTTTTATTTGTACATTTATTATTTCGTGGAAATGTACGAATTCTATGTTATCATTCATCGTTTTGACTTTCATTTTTTTTTCTAAAGGGTCCATTTTCATTACGCTGCCAACCATATTCTTTATAAATCCATTTTCAAAAATAGAAAATTCTAAAGGCAGCTTAAATTCCTGTGCGTACTTTATCCTCTCTTCAAACTCCTGAATTTGATATTCATCCAGCACTGGTTTGTTTTGCCGTTTTAAATCTACCGACATATCCCTTAACATTTTTACATGCTCTGGCAGCATTAAGGAGACCCATTTTTTATTTCCTCTATCACGGATCATGCTTTATGCCCTCCCACAAGTGCGGAGCGTTTTAAAGATGTCCCAGCTTCAGTAAAAGAAACAGCTCTCAATATCGATGCAGAACCAAACTTATCTCTAATTTTATCTACCACATATCCTAAATCATGTAATTTTGCTTTATTAGGCTCAAATAAATTCAGCTGCATGCTTCTATCATTCACAATATTGGAGAGAGTGATGGTTATTTGACGAACATTTTTGCCTGTATAAAACTTATCAAATAACTTCAAACACACTTGATAAATGGTCATGGTTACATTGGTCGCCTCTTCCATTGTATAGGAGCGATGAAAGCCTCCTCCAAAATCAGAATCACTGTATCCAATTCCTAAACTAATCGTTCTTCCCGATTTTTTTGATGCACGGGCTCTGCGTGCTACTTCCTCACACATTTCTAATATGACTACTTTGATTTCATGCTCTTCTTTATAATCACGCAGTAATATTTGGCCTTTTCCAAAGCTAATTTGCCCATCTATAATAGGAGCTCCCAACTCGGATAAATCTACACCCCAAGCATGATGGTAAAGTTGGTTTCCCATAATACCAAATTCTTTTTCCAATAATTTCAGGTCATATTTTGCCAAAGTACCTACAGAGAAAATCCCCATTCCGTTTAGCCTTTTTTCCAGCCTTCTTCCTATCCCCCACATTTCCCGTAATGGAGATACGGACCATAGTTTGGTTGGGACATCCTCATAGGTCCATTCCGCTATTCCATTCTTTGCTTTTTTCGATTCCAAATCTAATGCCAATTTTGCCATCAGCATATTGGGGCCAATGCCAATCGTGCAAGGCAGTCCAAAGTTTTCAAAAATCTCATTTTTGATCATATGCGCGATTGTTTTTGTGTCACCAAATATATTTTTCAGGCCATCCACTTTAATAAACGATTCATCCACACTGTAGACATGAATATCTTCCATAGGTGCATACTTATTAAAAATTTTTATTAATTCTGTGGAGATTTGTAAGTAAGTCGACATTTGCGCTTCAACAATTTGAATCCTGCTGTCATTAGGAATATTAAACAACCGGGAAGATGCTGATTTAATGCCAAAGTCCTTTTTTAATTTCGGAGAAGCGGCGAGCACAATACTTCCTGGCTGCTCTTTGTTTCCAACCACAGCTAGATAGCATTCCATCGGATCTAGCCCACGTATAACAGCACTGCAACTTGCATAGAAACTCTTCATATCGATGCATAAAATCTTATGATGCGGGAGTTTGCTGTAATCAACGGTCACTTTCTTCACCTTCATTAGGTTTTATTTATTTCGCATTAACGAACTTATGTTCTTATTATATTCTATATTGTATTCGAATATACGTTCGATTTCAATTTATATTTTTTGGAAACAAGTTATTGGATGGGTTGAAAAACATGAATACTAATGAGGGTTCACTTTTTTTGCGGACCCTGATTCCGCTATTTTCAATAATAACGCTATTTGGGAGTCGTTTGCGGACACTGATTCCGTTATTTGCTAAAAAGCGCACTAAATTAGCCACCTTTCAGCTAAATAACGGAACGTATGTCCGCTCATTTTCACATTATGCTAAAAAGCCTAAATCGCAATGCGATTTAGGCTGAATTCTCCACTAAGCAAAACTATTTAATTGAAAAGGGGTTTACTTTTTTATCTTTTAACACCGTGTTACAGGCTGATTGACAGTTATTTTTTAAAGAGCAATGGGCACAGGCACCTTGCTTACTCTTCTTCATAAATTTATACAATGTAAAGGCAGCATATCCGAAAATAAGTACCCCAATAATAATACTTGCCAACATTCGTATCACTCCTTATATTCCGAGAATGAGCTTTCCGCCATGGTAAATAATCAACGATAGTGCATATGCAATAACAAGCGCATAACCAATGCTAAACAGCGTCCATTTCCATGAAGAGGATTCATTTCGAATCGCTGCCACCGTCGCTACACATGGAATATAAAGCAAAACAAAAACTAAGAAGCTGTAAGCTGATAAAGGTGTGAAATAATGCGACAATAACCCTTGAAGAGCTGTTGAGTCTGGCGTATGGTAAATAATCCCCATCGTCGAAACAACCACTTCTTTTGCTAAAAATCCTGTAATTAAAGCAGCACCTGCCTGCCAAATTCCGAATCCAAGGGGAGCTAATAGTGGAGCAAACCAACCGCCAACGATTGCTAAAAAGCTATGGTCCAAATCTACTCCCATGCCTCCCGGTCCAAAATACGATAAAAGCCAAATCACAACAGACCCGCCAAAGATAAAGGTACCTGCCTTTCGAACAAAGCCTTTTCCTTTATCCCATGTGCTTCTCCATAATGTTAAAGCATGTGGAACACGGTAAGGAGGCAGCTCAATGACAAACATGGAAGGTTCATTTTTCATTAGCACTTTTGAAAAAAGCTTCGCTAGTACAAGCGCCACGACAATACCTAAAACATATAATGAAAAGACGATAATAGCTTGATGTTTTTGGAAAAAGGCACCAACAAACAAAGCATAGATCGATAATCTTGCTGAACAAGACATTAATGGAGTTAATAGAACCGTTAATAATCGCTCTTTCGGCTGTTCAATCGTTCTCGCAGCCATAACACCGGGAACATTACATCCAAAACCGATTACCATAGGAATAAATGCTTTTCCATTCAATCCTACCTTTTCTAACACACGGTCCATGACAAGCGCCGCTCTAGCCATATAACCCGAATCCTCGAGGAGTGAAATAAACAGAAACAACACAAAGATTTGCGGAACGAAAACAAGAACACCGCCAACTCCTGCTACGATTCCATCGAGAACAAGAGCTTGAATAAATGAACTGGCACCAACGGCCTTTAATCCTGCATCAATCCAATTGCTTAACGAACCTGAAATAAAGGAATCCAGCAAATCGGATAATGGCGTCCCAATCCAATCAAAAGTAACCGTAAACATAAGAAACATAAAGGCTAAAAAGATTGGGATTCCTAACCAGCGATTCGTAACAATTTTATCGATACGATCCGTCCAATTCTTTTTCTGTTCGACCTGTGTATTGATACTATCTTGAATAACTTGTTCAATCCAGGTTCGACGTTTTTCAAAGATCAGTCTTGAAGCGGATGAGAAGGAAGTCGTTTCCTTAACTTCACCTTCCACCGAATCGATAATCTGGGTTAAAATCTCTTTAGACACCCACCGCTCTATGTATGTGCGAGCATCGGGATTCCCTTCCAGAACCTGGAGGGCAAGCCAACGAGCGGGAAGATGCAACTCTTTATCTTTTAATATATTGGTGATTTTCGTAACTCCAGTTTCGATTGCATCACCATATTGTATATTTGGAATGTTACTTTTTACATCATTAATGGCTGTAAGCTGCAGTGTGAGCTCATGACAACCTTTCCCGCTTCTTGCAGTAATCGGGACAACGGGGATACCCAGCTTTCTAGAAAGCGTTGCCGCATCAATGTGAATGCCCCTTCTTTCAGCGACATCGATCATATTCAAACCGATAATAACGGGACTCCCAAATTCAAGGAGCTGAATAGTAAGTTGTAAATTTCTTTCAAGCTGTGATGCATCGACAATATTAATAATATTTTCAAATTGTTCGTTTAGGAAAAATTGAATAACAACAGATTCGTCTTTTGAAAATGGATAGAGAGAATAAACACCTGGCAAATCAATAAGATCGCCTTTTATTTCCTTCAATCTTCCTACTTTTTTCTCAACCGTAACACCGCTCCAGTTTCCCACGTACTCATAGGAACCAGTTAAATGATTAAATAAAGATGTTTTTCCGGTGTTCGGATTTCCAACTAGTGCAGTAATCATGATTCACACTCAACCTTAATTTTTTTCGCATCGTCTCGACGAATCCCAATTAATTGGCCTTGGCATTCCACCATACAAGGTCCACCAAAAGGCATTAAACATTTTAATTTTATTGGACAACCTTCAAAAACGCCTACATGGAGTAAACGGTGCTTTAATGTCTCATCAACTTGAGAAAGATCAGAAATACTTCCTGCTTTGCCTTCAAGTAATTCTAATAAAGTCGCCATGATCATTTCTCCGTTCTAATATTAATTGAGAATGATAAATCTTCTCATTTACTAAATTTATTTTATCACGAACCTAGGCAATAAGGAATAAAAAAATGCATTGGAAATGAGAATTTTTATCAATCGTTCACAATTCCCCTTCCTTAAATGAAAAAAGAACCGAAAACAATCGGTTCAGACAACTTCACCCTTACTTTTTATAAAATGCTTTTCCCCCTACCTTTTCAACAAGACGTGGAAATAATGAATAAAGAATACTGCCTGCGTTCATCCAACGCGGCAAATTGATTTCTCTTCTTTTTGTATAAATGCTTTGCACAATAATATTCGCTAATTTTTCCGGGTTCAGCATATACCGTTCAATATTTTTAATGTATGATCCTGATTTGTCTGCTATATCAAAAAAACCGGTTGCTATTGGTCCAGGATTAACGGTTGTAACAAATACATTGTATGGCGCTAATTCCATGCGCAGACTGTTGGAAAATCCAATAACGGCATGTTTTGTTGCAGCATATGCACTGGATTTTGGTGTTGCCAGTTTTCCAGCTTGAGAGGCGATATTGATAATGTGACCGGATTGTCTATTTCTCATAAAGGTGAGGACTTCTTTCGTACAAGCTATTAATCCGATTACGTTTACGTTAAACATTCCTTGAATATCCTTAAGAGTTGCTTCATGTGCTTCATCAAAAATACCGTACCCTGCATTGTTAATTAGTACATCTATGGGACCAACTTCATCATATATTTTTTTGAAAACGCTCGGGATATCTTCCACAAATGAGACATCAAGCTTTTCAATAATACATTTTATAGAAGACGTTGTTTCAATGGTTTTCTTAATAGTTTCCAGTTTTTCGAGATTCCGGGCAAGCAACACGACATTGGCACCGTTTTTTGCAGCTGCAAACGCTATTTGCTCACCAAGACCGCCGGATGCCCCTGTGATGACAACGGTCTTCCCTTTTAATCTTTCATTAAACATATTTACCTCCAATTATTATAGACGGACTCCTAAAAGAGATTTCCTTTCGCATTTTCCTTAATTGTTTTCCCTAATTAGTAGATTATACAGCATTATCAGTACTAGCAAACGGGTTTTATTCGTAACGAAGACTATCCTGAACATGAAGCACAAGGCGACATGACCCGTTAACGTATTGAAAAATAGGCAACTCCTTTTTCATCTATCCTTTTTTGAATTTCATCAATAGATAATAGAAAGTCAAGCTGAGCAGTTGTTTCAGATAATGTCAATCCAAGTTCTTTTTGGTAGACAGCAGGAAATAGCTTCTTACAAATTTCATATGTAGACAAAGGACTTTCCTTTAACATTTCTTTTACTTGCATTGCACGATCATACTGTCTTTGTATTCGGCGTTCAATTAGCGGATGAACTTTTGCTACATCCGCTCCATGACCAGTATAAGTCGCCGTAATATTGTACTCTAATAATTTTTTTAACGATGCATTATATTGTAATTGTGGCTTCGGACGCTCTTCACCAGCAACCAATGGAGGTTCCAATAAAGGATTCGAAGAAATCGTTGCCAACACATGGTCCCCCGCAATTAAGATGCCATCCTTTTCCTGATAAAAAGACAAATGACTTTGTGCATGACCTGGTGTCTCCAGTACAGTCCAATCCGTAAGTCCAGGGATTCGATAATTCTCCTGAATAGTGTCTGTAACAGGGCGATATGCTCCAAATTTTAATGGCGCTTTCCATTTTTTCAAAAGAACCGGAAAATCACCTTCAATACCAAATTCCTGAAAAAGTTGAAAATAAAACTGGTCATGATCAGCAAAGAATTGCTCATCTTCCTTTAACCAAGGAACACAATATGGATGTCCGAATATTTTTATATCCTCCGGCAGCCAATCTAAGAAGCCGACATGATCTGGATGATGATGGGTTAAAACAACTTGCTCAATATCCTCAGGTGTATAGCCTAATTGAGAAAGCTGAAAGATAAAGCTGTCCCATGCTTCCTTTGTTTTCACCCCTGCATCTATTAATGTTAAAGCATCCCCTTTGATTAGATACATATTCACGTCTCCCACCGGAAAAGGTGTAGGTACAGTTATTTTCGAAATATTCTTATCCCACGATACCATATGGTTCCCTCCAACCCTCATCATATTTATATAATCAGTGACCTATTATTTAAGGAATTAATATTTATATTGTAGTCTTTTCATCATGGATTGTCATTATATCAATATAGAATAGCCAGAAAATTTTAAAAAAGGTATTGACAGACAAGCAGTTTCTTTAGCATAATCTATAATAATTTAATCTTTAAAACTAGCTGTGACCAAGGCTATTAGATGAAAAATGATGAAAGAGAATGAAGTTCATTGGCTGGAAGACTTCATCATCCCCTTTTTCACTCGAACCTACCTTGCGAGCTGATTGGAAAACCAATACGTATCTCGGCGTTAACGACCCAAAGATGAATGCCAAGTGCATTCAAATTAAGGTGGTACCGCGAAAAAATTTACCCTTCGTCCTTTGGATGAAGGGTTTTTTGTCTTTAGAAAAATCTTCGGGAGGAATGAGTGATGAAAATATCTTTTATAGGTGCAGGATCCATGGCTGAAGCAATGATTAGCGGATTGATAAGCAATAATGTTGTAGAAAGCGGTCAAATTTACGTCACGAATCGCTCCGAAAATACAAAGCTCCATCATTTGCAGCAAAAATATGGTGTGCAAACAACTTACGATCTGAGAGATCTATTCCATCAAACAAATATAGTTGTGTTAGCTGTAAAGCCGAAGGATGCAAAAGAAGTCCTGCAGAAAATAAGCCTCTTCATGCAACCAGAAACTCTCATTATTTCTGTTATTGCAGGAGTATCAATTGCAACCATCGAGAACATATTAAACATACATGCACCTATTATTAGAGCAATGCCAAATACATCCGCGGCGATTGGTCAGTCAGCAACCGCTATCGCAAAAAATTCGTTGGTTAACAACGACCACTTAGAATTAACACTTTCCCTATTATCGGCTATTGGAATGACGATGATAGTAGAAGAAGAAAAACTCGATGCGGTTACCGGGTTGTCCGGAAGCGGACCAGCTTACATATACTACATCGTTGAAGCAATGGAAAACAGTGCAAAGGAAATTGGTTTAGAATCTGAATTAGCAAAGAAGCTCATTGTTCAAACCCTTTTAGGTGCAGCGGAAATGCTAAATCATTCTAAAGAGAAGGCGGAGAAATTAAGAATCGCTGTCACAAGTCCTGGCGGAACCACAGAGGCGGGAATCCGTGTTCTGGATCAACACAAAGTAAAGGATGCCCTTGTGAACTGTATTAAAGAAGCTACATTGCAATCAAAACGCCTTTCGAAGCAACAAAGCAGCTAAAGAATTGTAAGCAAGTTTCTTTTATACAAAAGGGAGGGTTGATATAATAAACATATTCAAAAAAAAGGAGGTATATTTTATTGACAGTAAAATTATTTGAACCATATAAACTGAAAAATGTGACACTTAAAAATCGAATCGTCATGTCTCCAATGTGCATGTATTCTTGTTATAAAGAAGACGGAAAAGTAACAGATTGGCATTATACACATTATACAGCTCGTGCAGTCGGTCAGGTTGGCTTAATCATCCTAGAAGCAACAGCCGTCACTCCGCAAGGCAGAATTTCACCGCAGGATTTAGGAATTTGGAGTGATGATCATATTGAGGGACTTACGAATTTAGTAGGAATGCTAAAAGAGCATGGGGCTGCAGCGGGAATTCAGATCGCACATGCGGGAAGAAAAGCTGAGCTTGATCAGGAAATCATCGCACCTTCCGCAATTGCTTTCAATGAAAAAATGAAAACCCCTAAGGAAATGACCTTGGCGGATATTAAAGATACAATCGAAGCATTTAAACAAGCTGCTGTGCGTGCGAAAAAAGCTGGCTTTGACGTTATCGAGCTTCATGGTGCACATGGTTATCTAATTAACGAGTTTCTCTCTCCGCTTTCCAATCATCGTAATGATGAATATGGCGGATCCTTGGAAAATCGCTACCGTTTCTTAAAAGAGGTAATCGATGCAGTGAAAACGGTATGGGATGGTCCATTATTGGTTCGTGTATCTGCAAATGACTATCATCCAGAAGGACTTAACATTGACGATTATGTACAAATGTGCGGGTGGATGAAGGAACAGGATGTTGATTTAATTGATGTAAGCTCTGGGGCACTTGTACCTGCCAGAATCAATGTTTATCCTGGTTACCAAGTAAAATATGCAGAAGCTATTAAGCATGAATCCAATATTGATACGGGTGCAGTAGGCCTTATTACATCTGCAAAGCATGCGGAAGAAATTTTACAAAATGAACGTGCTGATTTAATCATTATTGCGCGCGAATTATTAAGAGATCCATATTGGCCGCGAACTGCAGCAAAAGAACTTGGAGTGGAAATCAAAGCTCCCGTACAATACGAACGAGGCTGGAATATATAATAATCACAAAAGACCTTTGCTTATGCAAAGGTCTTTTGATAACTACCTACTCTACTTACGAGTGGGAATCTCTATTTCAAAAAAATCATGGGCAATATATGTGTTTGGGAAAATACTCTTTGCTTCTTCGACAAGTTGTTTTGAATCTTCCAAGCCATATCTAGAGCTAATATGTGTTAAACACAAGACATTTACATCCGCCCGTTTTGCCGTTTTGGCAGCTTGTGATGTAGTAGAATGAAAATATTCATACGCCATTTCCTCGCTATCTGCTGAAAAGGTAGATTCATGTACAAGAATATCTGCATTAGAAGCTAGTTTTACTGCATTTTCACATGTTCGAGTATCCCCTAAAATAGTTATTATTCTTCCTTTGATTGTTGGACCGAGGTAATCACCTCCATGAATAATCTTATTGTTTTCCAATTCAACCGATTCACCTTTTTTCAATTTTGCATAAATAGGTCCAGGTGGTACCCCCTCTTCTTGCAGCTTCTTAGCATTTAAAGTACCAGGCTTGTCCTTCTCAATAATACGATAACCAAATGATTCTACTGCATGATCCAGTTTTGCAGCCTCTACTATAAATTGATCATCTTCAAAAATAACACCATCTTCTATCTCGACAATTTTAAGAGGGTATTGCAGATGTGTATCGCTAATTTGCAAGGATACAACAATAAATTGACGCAATCCTTTAGGACCATAAATGGTTAATTCTGTGTCTCCGCTTTGAAATGAACGGCTCCCCAGTAATCCCGGCAGGCCAAAAATATGGTCTCCATGTAAATGGGTAATAAAAATTTTTTCAATCCTTCGAGGTTTTAAAGCTGTATGTAAAATTTGGTGTTGGGTTGCTTCCCCGCAATCGAATAACCATACAGTTTTTCGCTCTTCCAATAATTTCAAGGCAATGGAAGTAACATTTCTGAGTTTAGCAGGGATTCCAGCACCAGTCCCTAAAAACAATAATTCCAAACATTAGCCCTCCCATCACTTCTTTTCTATAGACTGTTTTCGTATCGTTTGTTGCTATTTGTAAATCGTGTTATAACCTTAAATAGACTTAGTTTCATTCCTTTCTTAAAAAAGCTATACATTTAAAACCCTGATGTTTATAAGGGTTTCGTCTACGAAAGCTACATAGCTTTTCTAAATAATACCATAATAATAGAAGCAATTCCTATTTTTAAAGTTGAGTAGCAAATATATTGCTATTCATGCGTGCTAGCGATAGAATTATGAACTTGTAGGGACTTTTTTATTTAGTATAAATGCGAATTTTTGGCATCCTATAGAGTAGAAACATGAAAAGGAGAGGTATTACCATTATGAAATCAAATGAAACTCCATCGTCATTAATCATGATTTTTGGTGCAACCGGCGATTTAGCTAAACGTAAACTTTTCCCATCCCTTTACCATTTATACCAAAAAGGGAGATTAGGCAATAATTTTGCTGTAATTGGAACAGCAAGGCGTCCATGGACACACGAAGAATTAAAAGAAAATGTGAAGGATTCTGTTCTAACGTCTATCGGTAATTGCGAAAATATTGATGAGTTTGTTTCACATTTCTACTATCAGGCACATGATGTAACAAATACAGAATCATACATAGAATTAAAACAATTAGCTAATCAGCTTGATGAGCAATATTCATTAAATGGAAATCGAATTTTTTATTTAGCAATGGCACCTGAATTTTTCGGTACGATTGCCGAACATTTACAAACAGATGGTTTAAATGATACATCTGGATTCAAACGATTAGTCATTGAAAAACCTTTTGGACATGATTTAGAGTCTGCAAAAGCTCTAAATACCCAAATTAGAAAGGCTTTTAATGAGGAAGAAATCTATCGTATCGATCATTATTTAGGGAAAGCAATGGTGCAAAATATAGAAGTAATTCGTTTTGCGAATGCTTTATTTGAGCCGCTATGGAATAATCGTTATATCTCCAATATTCAAATCACATCCAGTGAGATTCTCGGTGTAGAAGAACGGGCAAGATATTATGAAAAAAGCGGTGCACTGCGTGATATGGTTCAAAACCATATGCTGCAGATGGTGGCACTACTTGCAATGGAACCGCCGATTAAATTATCCACAGATGAAATTCGCAGTGAAAAGGTCCGAGTATTTCGTGCGCTCCGTCCAATAGAAGGCGAACATGTAAAGGAATATTTTGTTCGCGGCCAATACGGCGCTGGGCAAATTGATGGTCAAGATGTACCGGCTTACCGGGATGAATTAAATGTTGACCCAGCTTCCAATACAGAAACATTTGTTGCAGGAAAATTAATGATCGATAATTTCAGATGGGCAGGAGTTCCATTCTATATACGAACAGGAAAGAGAATGGAAACAAAATCTACTAAAATTGTGATTCAATTTAAAGATATACCGATGAATTTGTATTACAATACAGAGCAGCAGCAGCAGTTGGCACCAAATCTGTTGGTTATTCATATTCAGCCAGAAGAAGGCATTACACTGCATCTTAATGCCAAAAAATCAGGACAGCATATGGAAACAACCCCTGTTAAATTAAACTTTTCCAATACAAGTACACACGGCATTAATACGCCGGAAGCATATGAAAAGCTTTTGGATGATTGCCTGCGCGGCGATGCAACAAACTTTGCCCATTGGGATGAAGTGGCCTTATCATGGAATTTCGTTGATAAAATTTCCGAGGTTTGGGAAAGTAAAGAGCAAACAGAATTTCCTAATTATGCATCCGGTACAATGGGACCAAAAGAAGCAGATGAGCTTCTTGAAAATGACGGTTATTTCTGGTGGCCGGTATCAAATTTAGATATTGATAATTGTTAATGTGTGCTAAAAAAAAGACCTCATGTTGATGAGGGCACTGAAAATCCTTCATTTTTTCAAAAGAATTAAATTGTAATATAGAAAAAGACGACATGAACATTCAAAAAGCGAATGTTGTGTCGTCTTTTTTGATTATTTTAGGGGTCTTTGCCCCATTATTTTGCATCCATTAGTTTTAGTATTCTTTTTAGATTCACAGTAAATATAGTCACGGCACCTTGTAATTCCATGCCAATTAGACCCGAGGATTCCGCAACATCGTACCCGTGTCTGTGTTTTAATTCGCTATTTTTAGCTTCTATTTTATATCGTTCTTTTGATTTTTCCTTAAAATAATCACTTTCTTGGAATTTTGCTTGTTCGGTATGATCATTTGATTTGATACTTACAGAGTAAGTCTTACTTTTCGCCCCTTCTTTATAACACCCTTCTTTGAAAGGGCATCGTTTACACTTTTCAATGTCAAAGAAGTATGTGTCCACTTGATTAGTAGCGACTCCTTTTTTTCCTCCTCGCGCTTTCCTTATAGCCATATGTCCAGCTTTACAAACATACATCCCTGCATCTTTATTGAATTCAAATTCATCTTCTTTTTTTCGAAAACCTTGTGTTACAGAAGGGTTTAACTTGGCTACTAATTTTATTTCCTTTTCTTTTGTGTATTCGATATTACCTTTTTCTGAATAGGCTGTATCACCAATAACCGTTTCAACTTTCATTCCAGCTTTGATACTTTTTTCAATCAGTGTTTCTAATTGCTTTCCATCATTCTTTTCTCCAGTCGTAACGGTTGCGGAGGTTATAATTCTTTCTTCGCACATGGCAATGTGTGTTTTATAACCAAAAAAGGATGAATCAGCGGTTTTATGACCTACTTTTGCATCTTTATCTTCGGAAATCTGTAAGTGTTCAATATCGTCGGTAACGGTTTCTTTTAAAAGGTTTAACTGCTCTTTCACCTTTGGATACTGGGTTAGGGTGTCCTCTTTTTCAATTACATCCATGAGTTTTTGACAATAGTCGATTTCATTTTCTAAGACGTCCGTTGTATTTTTAACGGGAAATTTATCTTTCATCGTTTCGTCGATGGAATAAATAGCTTTTCTTAGCTTTTTAGAGCGATCCATTAGGATTTCTCTAGGTGATTTCTGATTGTAGCGAGCTTTTGTATGGGTGGCATCCACGATAATGGATTTACTTTTGATGATTTCTTTCTCGATGGCAATTTCTACAGATTTATTAATAAGCATGTCTAATAGGTTTATATCTTTTAAACGAAGTTTTCGAAACTTCGTTAAAGAACTTGGCTCCATTACTGGCTCTTCCGGGGCCATATGAAGAAAATATTTAAAGGACATGTCGTATTTTGAACGTTCGACAACGTCAACATCAGATAAGTCATAGATGGTCTTTAATAATAAATATTTGAACATACGAATAGGGTCGATAGCGTTTCGACCATTATTATGGCAATATTTTTCCTTAAGTTCATCATAAACAAAAGAAAAATCGACCAAGTCATTTAGTCTACGTAACATATTATCCTTTGGAACAACTAAATCATAAATACCCATATAAGGACTTAGAATCATGGATTGTTGATTTTGTATCATAGTACCCACCCACTTGAAATTGATACTTATAATTATACAGCAAAAAAAGGTATAATTCCCTCAGATTATGAGGTATTATACCTTTCTCCATTAATTAGGGGGACTTTTTCAGTGCCCTCTGTTGATGGGGTCTTTTTTAGCAAATTAGGAACCAATTTTTCCTTTAAAGCTTATTTTGTATAGAGTAAGGAACAAAAATTTAGGAGGTACATTCTCTTGAGAAACCCTAGCCTTGAAGATTATTTGGAAAAAGGCTTGTACGGTGAAAAACAGATAAAGCCTGCAGAAAAAAAGAAGTTTTTAGGAACATTTAGAGAGAGGATTGTTGTAGCTCTAACGAAAAGCCAGGTAATGGAAAAGGATGTCTATCCCGAAGTAGATCATTTTATCAAACAGCATCCGACAGCGACTTTATTGGTAAATGGAGACTTGAATTATTCCGCCATTTCCAAATACATTCAAATCGCTAAATCAAACGGAATGTCATTTTCCATCGTTACCAATCATACAAGCTCAACAAATATTGGCTTAGTATTAGCATATGATTATGCTATTGATAAAGAAGATATTTTTATCCAAAAAACGAAAATCACCTCAGAGGTCGAAAACAAAAAAAAGGAAGGTTTGTGGTCCTCCCTAAAAAGTAAATTTAAGAAAAAAAGCTAAGTTGGTTCGTTATCATTTTTGGAAGAAGGTTGATGTGTTCTCCCTTTCAGGGAAACCCCTTTCGTTACGGCATGTTCCCCAAACTTTTCACGAAGCATTTCCATCGCATTATAAAGGGGTTCCTTCTTTGCTTCCTTTTCATAAGAAAATAAATCTAATTGTTCCACAGCTTGATGCTGTTCTACTAAATCCTGTCCAGTCACCCCTAATAGTCTTACAGGGTTTCCATTCCAATGCTTTAAAAACAAATCCTTAGCAGCTGCATAAACATCCTCTGCTTTATTGATTGGATTTTGTAATTTTCTACTGCGAGTTATCGTTTGCCGATTTTTATAGCGAATGGAAATAGAAACATTTGTCGCATAATATTCTTTCTTTTTTAATCTATTTGAAGTCTCTTCCGATAATTTTTTTAAATATGCTAACAACTCGTTCTGGTTAGCAATATCTTTAGGCAATGTTAACGAGCTTCCCACACTTTTATAATCATTAGCGGATTCAGGATCAACCTTTCTCTTATCTTCGCCATTAGCCCTTTCCTTTAATTGCAATCCTCTTATACCTAGTAGATGGCGTAACCTAATATCGTTCGCCTTTGCTAAATCATGTATTTTTTCAATGCCTTCGGACGATAATTTTTCTGCTGTTTTTTTTCCAATTCCATGCATTTCAATCAATGGCAAGGGCCAAAGTTTTTCCGGAACATCCCTTTTTCGCAAAATGGTTATTCCAAGCGGCTTTTTCATATCTGAGGCCATCTTTGCTAAAAACTTATTTGGTGCAATTCCAATACTGCATGGCAAGTCTAATTCCTGTATTAACTGTTTTTGAATTTTTTCTGCAATCTCTATTGGAGTGCCGTATTCACTGCTATCTGTAATATCAATATATCCTTCATCAATAGATACCGGCTCCACCAGATTGGAATATTGCCGTAAAATAGAAAACATGGCAGATGAGGCTTCACGATACCGGTGAAAATTTGGCCGCAAAATAATTAATTGCGGGCATAGTTTTTTAGCTTCCCATACAGTCATTGTCGTTTTTACACCGAATTTTCTTGCCTCGTAGCTGCATGTAACGACAATTCCTTTTCTCTCCTCGGGATTCCCTGCAATAGCTAGCGGTTTCCCCTTTAAGGAAGAATCATGGGCCATTTCAACCGCTGCAAAAAAACTATTCATATCAACATGAAGAATGACTCTACCATTTTTAGGATAATATTGGTTCATACTTAGACACTTCCTAAAGCAAGACTACTTAATTCTCAATTTACTTCTTGTGAATATTCCTTCATATATTCTTTAATTTCCTTTATACCTTCTAGGGAAGAAAGAAGTATATTTGGATCAATCATCGTGATAAGACGTTCTTCAAGATTGGCAACACTCGTAAAATAAGCGGTTTTTGAATATGCAAGTAATCCTATTTGCTGCAATGATTCGTTAGCAATGTCAAGAATCTCCTTTGCTTCCTTCACAAGTAATCCAATTGATAACTCATCGGTGTTTAACACAATCATTCTTACATCATCATTTTCTTCCATCGGTCTTTGATAAAGAACCATTTCAAAATCAATCACAGGAATCAGTTCTCCACGAGACTTTACAATCCCCTTTACGAATGTTGGTAATTGCGGAATAGTTGTTACTCCTTCATTTTTCTCTATTGAAACAACAAATTCCACTGGTATTCCATATTCTTCATTTCCAACTAAAAAAATGACTGCTTTACTGCTGAGTGACAAAAAGTATTCCTCCTAAAAGAGCAGACTTTTAAAAGTCTGCTCAAGTTTTTCAATTTTTCGGAAAGTATATTTACTTTTTTTATATAAAGCTAAAATAGTCTAGGTTACTGTCTAGCGTAAGCAGATATCGGCTAGCGGATTTCTCCGTCTCCTCCCTACGATAAGTCAACATCAATTGAAAATGGAAGTGCTATTTTCACTTGTTCGTGAACTACCTCACTGTGTTGTGTTTCCTTTATCTCGAGGTGAGCGACTACGAAATCCGTATGCTAGAGCTAACGGCGCTTCTGCTTTTCTACTCTCCTGCTACCTCTTGAACGATGGCAACAACCATCTCAGAAAGCTTAACAAGTTCTTCAATTGGCATTCTTTCATTTGTTGTATGAATTTCCTCGTATCCAACGGCAAGATTTACGGTTGGAATTCCAAATCCGGCAATCACATTCGCATCACTGCCTCCGCCGCTTTGTTCCAATTTACATTCACGGCCAATTTTAGCAGCTGCTTTCTTTGCCACTTCCACCACTTGGTCTCCATCTGCAAATTTAAAGCCTGGATACATTACTTGAACTTCTACATCTGCTTTACCGCCCATTTCCTTAGCAGCTTCTTCAAATGCCTCTTTCATTTTTGCAACTTGAGCTTCCATTTTCTCAGGAACTAAAGAACGTGCTTCTGCAAGAATATCAACGCGGTCACATACAATATTCGTTGCTTGTCCGCCTTCAAAACGTCCGATATTCGCAGTTGTTTCTTCATCAATTCTGCCTAAAGGCATTCTAGATACTGCTTTTGCAGCGATGGAAATGGCAGAAATTCCTTTTTCAGGCGCAACCCCTGCATGAGCTGTTTTTCCATATAACACGGCTTTAATTTTCGCTTGAGTTGGTGCTGCTACTACAACATTCCCAACTTTTCCGTCACTATCAAGCGCAAAGCCATATTTTGCTTTCAATAAAGATGGGTCTAGCACTTTTGCCCCTACTAAGCCAGATTCCTCGCCTACTGTAATAATAAATTGAATCGTACCATGTTCAATATTTTGTTCTTTTAAGACACGGATGGATTCAAACATTGCAGCAAGACCTGCTTTATCATCAGCACCTAAAATCGTTGTACCGTCTGTTACTACATAACCATCTTTAATGGAAGGTTTTACTCCATTACCAGGTACAACCGTATCCATATGGGAAGTGAAATAAATCACATCAGCAGATGCTTTTGAACCTTTTAAAGTACAAATTAAATTTCCTGCTCCATGTCCTGTCTGAGAAGTAGTATCGTCTTCGAAAACTTCTACCCCAAGCTCTTCAAATTTCTTTTTCAAAACCTTTGCAATTTTAGTTTCATGTTTTGTTTCGGAATCAATTTGAACTAATTCCAAAAATTCATTTAATAAACGCTCTTGATTAACCATTGTAGTACCTCCTGCTATGTAATAGAATCTCGATTTAATGTAGAATCTTATGTTAATTACTACATTAGTATATCGCTATTTCTTCATGTGGACAAATAAACTTTTTCGGTATTCCTACAATCGTTACTTTTGCTTTTATTCATGTTAAAGAGGGATATTCCCATGTTTTTTATATGGTCTTTCCTCTTGTTTATTCCCAAGCATTTCTAATGCTTGAACAATTTTCATTCGCGTTTCGCGTGGATCTATAATATCATCCACCATTCCTTGTGAAGCTGCTATATATGGATTAGCAAATTTTTCACGGTACTCAGCAATCTTCTGTTTTCTTGTTTCTTCCGGATTAACACTCGCCGCGATTTCTTTCGCGAAAATAATATTTGCTGCACCCTCTGGTCCCATCACTGCAATCTCTGCATTTGGCCATGCATATACAATATCTGCCCCTATCGATTTACTGTTAAGTGCAACATAGGCACCACCATAAGCTTTTCTTAAAATAACAGTAATTTTTGGAACTGTCGCTTCTGAGTAAGCATATAGAATTTTCGCACCGTGACGGATAATTCCTCCATGTTCTTGTTTAATCCCCGGAAAAAATCCAGTCACATCCTCAAATGTAACAATTGGAATATTAAACGAATCACAGAATCGAATAAATCGTGATGCTTTATCAGATGAATCAATATCCAGGCCGCCGGCCATAAATTTCGGTTGATTGCAAACTAAACCGACTACTTCTCCACGGATTCTTGCAAATCCTACTACAATGTTTTTAGCAAATTCCCTTTGCACTTCAAAGAAGGAGTCCGCGTCCACTACTTGCTCAATTACTAAGCGTACATCATACGGACGAACAGCATCAAAAGGTACAATATCCGTTAGATCTGGACGATAATCATCCCCATCCCAGGAATTCTTTATCGCCTTTTCTTTACTATTTTGGGGTAAGTAACTAATAAGTTTTCTTACCATTTGCAGCACTTCTTCTTCCGACCCCGCACGAAAATGAGCATTTCCGCTAATGGTGTTATGTACTTTTGAACCCCCTAGATCCTCGGATGAAATTTTTTCACCAGTTACTGTTTCAATAACCTTTGGACCTGTAATGAACATTTGACTCGTTTCATCCACCATAAAAACAAAATCTGTAATAGCCGGAGAATAAACAGCTCCTCCTGCACACGGCCCCATAATAACGGAGATTTGCGGAATTACTCCGGAATAAATAGCATTTCGATAAAAAACATGTCCGTAGCCATCCAGCGATACAACACCTTCCTGGATGCGTGCACCACCTGAGTCGTTAAGACCAATAAATGGAGCTCCATTTTGAGCTGTCAAATCCATAACATTCGCAATTTTCTTGGCATGCATTTCCCCTAAAGCTCCGCCGAAGACGGTAAAGTCTTGTGAAAACAAATAGATAGGACGGCCATTTACTTTTGCATAGCCAGTTACAACACCATCCCCAGGTCCCTTTGCATTTTCAAGTCCAAAATCATGCCCTCTATGCTCAATAAAGGCATTCAGTTCCACAAACGAGCCAGGGTCTACTAATAACTCAATTCTTTCTCTGGCCGTTAATTTCCCTTTTTGATGCTGTTTTTCAATTTTATCATCGCCACCGCCTAGTTCTATCTCCCTTTTTCGATCATATAGTTCATTAATTTTCTCATATATATCCGTCATCGTTTTTCCCCCTTGATGTGTATCGATATTCCTATTATCCCTTATCACAAAGTTCATATAAAACTCCATGCCCTGCTTTTGGGTGCAGGAATGCAACCTGCGCTCCATGTGCACCAGGCTTTGGAACGTCTTGAATCATACGGATACCCTTTTCCTTTAATTCCTTTATGCGTTCTTCAATATTATTTACATCAAATGCGATATGGTGAATTCCCTGACCGCGAGATTCTAAGAATTTCGCGATGGCACTTGATTCATTCAAAGGTTCTAGCAATTCTAATCGTACATTTCCTGCATCAATAAATGCTACCTTTACATTTTCAGATTCAACATCCTCTATTCCGATGCATTTTAAAGAAAGCGTTTCCGTATAAAAAGGCAACACTTCCTCTATAGAGGTAACAGCTATGCCAATATGATCTACATTTTTCATTTTTTTGCCCCCTTGCTGTAACAACCTACTATATTATACTTATACAGCTATTGTCGAAAATCCTGCTTATCACTAGATTTTCATAAAACTGCCGTAATTCGTACCGAATAGTGCTTGTCAGTCGTTCATTTCATCACTACAATATACATAAGTACAGGATAATCAAGGAGTGAATAGAAATGTCAAAAAAGACACAGAAGTTTGTGGTCTATTTGATGCTAATTGCCATGATTGCCTCCACGCTCTTAGCAGGATTAGCTTATCTTCTTTAGTTATTATTAAAGACTCATGTCCAAACATGGGTCTTTTTTGTATAAAAAAACCCGGAAATTCCGGGGTTTTTATACTTCTTCACAATATTTTTCAAATGTATCTTGTAATTTATTTACAACAGACATTGGGTCATGACCCTCAATTTCATGTCTTTCCACCATAGTACAAAGTTTGCCGTCTTTTAGTAGTGCGAAGGATGGTGAGGATGGGGGATATCCAACAAAGTAACTGCGTGCCTTCTCTGTAGCTTCCTTATCTTGACCTGCAAACACCGTTACAAGATGATCAGGGCGTTTATCGTAATGTACAGCATGTGCTGCTGCTGGGCGTGCAATTCCACCTGCACATCCACAAACTGAATTTACTAAAACAAGTGTTGTACCTTTTTGATTTAATGCTTCTTCTACTTCATCTGCTGTTTTTAATTCTTTATAACCTGCACTGACTGCTTCGTCGCGTGCTTGACGTACAACATCATTCATAAAAATATTAAAATCCATGCTCAACATTTTCGCTTCCTTTCCTATCATAACTCAAATTAATAATAACAGGTTTTTCATCGGATTATCAAATGTTCTAGCTTATTTTTTCATTTAAAAAAACCTGTTTGAGTACAAAATATTTTTTCACTCTTTATGTAAATAAATATGTTTCTGAAAATCTTTTAGTATAGATGGATCCATCCTAAAAAAATAATATCCAAATCTAAGAAAAGAGCCATTACAAATGTTTAAGTTTCCCTAATCGGGGTATGCTAATAATACATCTAGATCCATACCCCTAAACTCCCTAGATGTTTTTTGGATAGCGTAAATAAACGCTATCCCTTTTTGTTCTTCTTTCATTACATATTTCTAACCATTTTTTAAGCTTGACTGATATTTTTGAAACAGTGTATCGACTGCATTCGATACCGTTATCGTTTCTTCCATCACCGCGTTCTGGATAAAAGGCAAATACTGCTTTATTTCTTCATGCTGAAAAAAGGAATTCTCCAACCTCTCACGTATCATAGCAAACAACCATTCTTTTATTTGTGATTGGCGCCGTTCCGTAAAAGTCCCACTATTTTTCGTTTTTTCTATAAATAGTTTAATGGTATCCCATAATTCTTGAATACCATCGCCATGTAACGCGGAACAAGTATACGCCTTTGTTTCCCATCCCTTCGTTGCCGGCATTAAAAAATGCAGAATTTGATTATATTCCCGCTTTGTTTTCTCCGCTAATTTTTTATTTTCACCGTCCGCTTTATTTACAACTATAGCATCTGCCAGCTCCATAATACCCTTTTTCATTCCTTGCAGCTCGTCACCTGCGCCTGTGATGGAGAGGAGCAAAAAGAAATCAACCATGCCTCGAACAATCACTTCACTTTGCCCTACTCCAACCGTTTCCACAATGATAATATCGTAACCAGCTGCCTCACATGCAATCATGCTTTCCCGAGTTTTCCGATGAACACCGCCAAGTGTCCCTGTTGACGGTGATGGTCTAATAAAGGCATTAGGATGTTTCGCTAGTCTTTCCATGCGTGTTTTATCACCTAAAATACTCCCACCGCTTACAGTAGAACTTGGATCTATCGCAAGAACAGCTACTTTATGCCCTTTTTCACATAATGAATACCCAAATTCCTCAATAAACGTGCTTTTTCCAGCACCAGGCACCCCTGTAATTCCAATTCTTATGGAAGGGTATGCATTTGGCAATAGGAGGTTCAATAAGTCTTGAGCTTTCTGATAATGATGTTTTGCATTGCTCTCAATTAATGTAATGGCTTTTGAAAGCATGATCCTGTCGCCACCCATTACCTTTTGAGCCAACGCCTCAATCGATAGACTTGAATCTTTCGCTTTTTGAAATTTCTTTTTCCCGGAAGACTGAAGACCATCATGTGTAGATTCGACTCCCGGCATATACGTTGAAGAAAACGACTTGTTCCCAACTGACCATTCCGGACTTTTTTGGTCTCCCATCTATTCCATCACTTCCTCATAGCCTAAACGACGATAAATTTCTTCAATGACTTTTTGTGCGGCTACAGGGATGACGGTTCCCGGTCCAAAAATTGCTACCGCGCCGTTTTCTCTTAAAAATGGATAATCTTGTGCCGGTATTACTCCGCCAATGACAACAATAATATCCTCCCTGCCGATTGCCTTTAGCTCCTTCACCAGCTCTGGCAACAGTGTTTTATGACCTGCTGCTAAAGAGCTTACCCCTATAACATGTACATCATTTTCTGCAGCCTGTCTCGCTGTTTCCTTAGGAGTTTGAAATAATGGACCGATATCAACATCGAATCCCAAATCTGCAAATGCAGTGGCGATTATTTTTGCCCCTCGGTCATGACCATCCTGCCCCATTTTTGCAATTAGAATTCGCGGTCTTCTTCCCTCATTCTCCATGAACTGACTCGTCATTTCTACTACTTCCGCAATTTCCTCTTCATTGGAATAATTAGATCCATACACTCCTGAAATGGAACGGATAACTGCTTTGTGTCTGCCCGAAACCTTTTCAATCGCATCGGAAATTTCTCCGAGGGTTGCCCGCACCCTTGCAGCAGCAACTGCTTTCTCCAATAAATTACCTTCTCCCGTTCTTGCTGCTTCCGTTAAGTCTTGTAATGTTTTTTGAACCTCCATCTCATTACGGGAGGCTTTTAAACTTTCCAGCCTCTCCATTTGCTTCTGACGTACAACGGCATTGTCGATATTGAGAATATCAATTGGTTCTTCCCGCTCTAAACGGAAACGATTCACACCGATGATGGCCTCTTTTTTCGAATCAATAAAAGCTTGCCTTCTTGCGGCTGCTTCCTCGATTTTCATTTTCGGAAGACCTGTTTCAATTGCCTTTGTCATCCCGCCTAAGCCTTCGATTTCTTCAATATGCTGCCATGCTTTCTTCATTAATTCATCTGTAAGAGATTCCACATAATAAGAACCTCCCCAAGGATCAATTACCTTCGTAATTCCGGTTTCTTCTTGCAAATAAAGCTGCGTATTTCTCGCAATGCGTGCAGAAAAATCAGTAGGCAGGGCGATCGCTTCATCCAAAGCATTCGTATGTAGAGACTGTGTATGCCCCATTGCGGCAGCATGTGCCTCTATTAACGTCCGAATGACATTGTTATACGGATCTTGCTCAGTAAGACTCCACCCAGATGTTTGACAATGAGTTCTTAAAGCTAGTGATTTCGGATTTTTCGGTGTAAATTGTTTCATTAATTGTGCCCAAATCCGTCGCGCGGCTCTCATTTTTGCCACTTCCATAAAGTAGTTCATTCCAATTGCCCAGAAAAAGGATAGTCTTGGTGCAAAGGAATCAATATCAATGCCTGCTTTCAGTCCTGTTCGAACATATTCGAGACCATCTGCAAGTGTATATGCCAATTCAATATCCGCAGGAGCACCTGCTTCTTGCATGTGATATCCAGAAATAGAGATGCTATTAAATTTCGGCATTCTTTTTGAGGTGTACTCAAAAATATCTGCGATAATTCTCATCGACATTTCAGGAGGATATATATACGTATTGCGAACCATGTATTCTTTTAAAATATCGTTTTGAATCGTCCCGGAAAGCTTTTCCGGATTTACGCCTTGTTCCTCTGCAGTAACGATATAAAAGGCCATTATCGGCAGGACAGCACCATTCATGGTCATAGAAACAGACATTTGCTCTAATGGAATACCATCAAATAATATTTTCATATCTTCTATCGAATCAATTGCAACACCGGCTTTTCCTACATCCCCGGTTACGCGTGGATGATCGGAATCATATCCGCGGTGTGTTGCCAAATCGAAGGCAACCGATAAGCCCTTTTGGCCCATTGCCAGGTTTCTGCGATAAAAAGCATTACTTTCCTCCGCTGTAGAAAAACCTGCATATTGTCTTACTGTCCATGGCCGATTTATATACATAGTTGGGTAAGGACCCCTTGTGAAAGGTTCAAGCCCTGGGAAATCCTGAAGATGTGAGAATCCTTTTATATCTTCTTTTGTATAGAAAGGTTTAATTTTTATTTTTTCATTTGTCATATACCCAGCCGGTTGACCATTATTTTGTTTACTTTCAGCAGCAGGTACATCTTTTATATCATAGATAGGATGGATATTTTGAAAATTCGGTTTCATCTTTCGATTACACCTCCCACAAATTCAATAATGAAGTTATTTTTTCCACTATGTTTTGATGTAAATAGATGGAGCCAGCTATCCCACTCGAACGGTAGCTTTCCATTTCCTCCGCTGAAAATCTGCCAGCTATCTCTACATGAATAGATGGATAATTTGCATGTATCCATTCTCCTATTCTCTTCCCATATTCTTTGTACATATCATCCGTTCCGCAAATACAATAGTAAGGTAACTTTGTTTCTTCTATATATTTTTTTACATCCTCCAGTGTAGTGCATTCGTGCCCCCAATCCGTTTTGATACCACCAGTAGCCAACACGCCTGTTACAAAATCTGCTCTCGGTTTATAGTCTTTTAAGGAACCTAAACATATAAGTCCGGCATTCAAGCTTTTTCCATTTGAAACTAAATCATCGGCTCGTTCTCGCAGTTTTTCCAAAGCCTGTGCTATTCTCACTGGATAAATAGGGATAATATTGCAGTCTCCTTTTTCTGGTGTACCATGGATGAACGAAATTTGTTCAGTTGGATTTGCATATACATTGGCTCCAATAACAGATTGTTGCCTTTTTTCTACATCTAAAAGTCTGTTATTTAATACTTGATTGATTTCATTTTGAATCCATCCTGATTTTAACCCTTCTACTATTCCACCTAATGCATCAATTTTTTGGAAAAGCTCCCATGCTTTTTCTATTAATTCATTTGTCAAAGACTCAATATAATAAGAGCCACCTGCTGGATCTGAGATTTTGTTTAAATATGCCTCCTCTTTTAATATAAATTGCGTATTTCTTGCAATCCTAGCAGAAAACTCTCCATTTTCCCGGAAAGCCTCATCATATGGAGAAACATGTAAATAATCGATTCCCCCTAGAATAGCAGCGAATGCCTCATTTCCTGCCCGCAGCATATTCACATAAGGATCTAAAACGGTTTTTGTAAATGTTGAAGTTTCAGCACTAACTGCTACGCGATCCTCGGATGAAGATAATCCATATGCTTTTTCTATTGTCGTCCAAAGCGCTCGAAAAGCCCTCAGTTTCGCAATTTCCATGAAAAAGTTACCGCCAATAGCAAAATGATAAACGAGCTTTTTAACCGTTTGACTTGGCTGCCATCCGTAATGTTTCATGTGCTCGATATAAAAAACAGCCTCTGATAAGGCAATTGCTAATTCTTGGACGGCATTTGCACCACCGTTATGATAAGGAGTTGTATCTATTAATATAGTTTTAATACTTGGTAAGGTTTGGTTTGCAAGTAAGATTTGCGAACCCCATTTTTCTAAAATGGAAGGATTATCTGCATCCAATTCCCCTTGATGAAGATTACATGAAATTGGATCTGTAGCAATAACTCCATCGGGTGCCAATGTTTTTATTTTTAATGCTTTTTCCAAAAGCAACTGAAAATTCTTTTTTGTTAATAAGAATAGGGGAATATTTTGAGTATCCAACTCAGAGAAATCAATTTCTTCCATATTACTTAAGTAATCAACATCAAAGGAAAGTGAATCCTGTCCATTTGCAAGTGCTCGTGTCAATAATGTTTTCACTTCATCCCAATTTCGATTCATGATTCTTTGCGAGACTTTCCATGATGGTTGCTGCCCCCCTATTGAATCAAAACCACGTATTCGCAGGTTTGCACCGGGAATTTGTTCCACCATTGTGAATTCCAAATCCTCATTGGAATATAAGGGTTTTAACCGAATATTTTCATATGTTTCACTATACAGTGAATCAATTGTATTGTTTTTCAATGAATTTTTTACCGAAGTCACCCAATCATCCACTGTATATGATGGAAATGATTGGTATTTTAAATCTTTATGGTTAATTGTCACGCTGTAATACCTCCTTCATCAGGGTATGTAACCGATTGCAATTACCTGAAAATAAAATGGAATTGGAATTTACCTAATATTATTTTAGTATAAAAATGAAATAGATTCCATATTTTCATAAAATATAGGCGATCGAAACCTTCGAATAATGGTTATAAATAGATGAAAAGCTTCATTATTGTACTAGGGGAATATTGCAAAACTGATTCAATTAATAAATTCACGTTGTTACACGAGGAAATGGGTGAACGCGGATTTTTTCAAGTCTTCAAACCATGATCTTCCCTATGAATCGACTTTACCGGACACACGTTCCGTTATTCACATGAAAAACCCTCTTTTCATCATATTGGCGGACACACATTCCGCTAATGGATGAAAATCACTCAAAAAGAACTGCCTTTTGCCCCAATAACGGATCGAGTGTCCGCTAAACTCAAAAAAGCACCACTTTTGTCACAGATAACGGATTCTCTGTCCTAATATAGAATTTCTCGCAACAAAAAAACCGCTGTTCGACAGCGGTTTTTCATTAATATACAGATGTATTTTCTTTTGATATGTTTTCTAAAATGGCTTTTACCCTTTGAAGGAATCGGCCACATACTAATCCGTCCAACACACGATGGTCTAGTGACATACAAAGGTTTACCATATCACGAACAGCAATCATCCCATTATTCATGACAACAGGACGTTTCACAATGGACTCCACTTGGAGAATTGCCGCTTGCGGATAATTAATGATTCCCATTGATTGGACAGAGCCAAAAGAACCAGTGTTATTTACAGTAAATGTTCCGCCTTGCATATCATCTGATTTTAAAGTACCAGTACGAACTTTATTTGCTAAATCAAATATTTCGCGTGCAATGCCTTTGATAGACTTATCATCTGCATTTTTAATAACCGGAACGAACAAGGCATCATCAGTTGCAACTGCGATAGAAATATTAATATCTTTCTTTTGAATAATTTTATCCCCAGCCCACATCGAATTGATTTGCGGGTATTCTTTTAGAGCTTGTGCTACCGCTTTTACAAAGAAAGCAAAATAAGTGATATTAAAGCCTTCGCGCTTTTTGAATTCGTTCTTAATGGAATCGCGATATTCCACGAGACTTGTTACGTCCACTTCCATCATTGTCCATGCGTGCGGTGCTTCATGCTTGCTGCGAAGCATATTCGCTGCAATTGCTTTTCTGACACCTGTTACAGGAATCTCAATATCTCCTGGAATAACAGGAATATTTGGAGCTTGCGCTTGTGCAGCAGGTTTTGCTGCTTGTACTGCTGGTGCCTCATTGACAGCTGCTGGTTCTACCACTTTTTGCTCTTGTGGTGCCGGAATCGTTCCCGATTCAATGATTTTCAATAAATCCTTCCTAGTAATACGGCCTTCCTTGCCAGTTCCTTTGACTTGGGAAAGGTCAATATTATGCTCCTGTGATAATTTTAAAACGGCCGGAGAATATCTTACCTTTCCGGCAAGGTTTGCCGGGGCTTCCGCTACAGGTGCAGCTGCCTCTTCATTTTTTGGAGCCTCAGCCGCTGAAGTACTTGCACTTTCTCCACCTTCGACTTCGATGGTACAAATAATTTCTCCTACAGCTAATGTATCCCCTTCGGCAGCAATAAGTTCTTTTATTACACCAGTAAAAGAAGAAGGAACTTCAGCATTTACTTTATCCGTCATTACCTCTGCTAGCGGGTCATATTTATTTACTTTATCTCCAGGAGAAACAAGCCACTTGCTTATGGTACCTTCTGTTACACTTTCCCCTAATTGAGGCATTGTAATGTTTTCGATTGCCATATAGTTGACCTCCTTCTATTAAAATTCTGCAAGCTCACGCATTGCTTTTTCAACCTTATCAGGATTTACCATGAAGTATTTCTCCATTGTTGGAGCATATGGCATTGCAGGAACGTCTGGACCAGCAAGACGCATAATCGGTGCATCAAGGTCAAACAGACAATTTTCAGCAATAATTGCAGAAACCTCACTCATAATGCTTCCTTCTTTCGTGTCTTCTGTTAGAAGAAGGACTTTTCCAGTTTTGGATGCAGCTTCAATAATAGCTTCTTTGTCAAGTGGATAAACAGTGCGTAAATCTAAGATATGTGCTTCAATACCATCCTGAGCCAATCGTTCAGCTGCTTGCAATGCAAAGTGGACGCAAAGTCCATATGTAATTACCGTTATATCCTCGCCTTTACGCTTTACATCTGCTTTGCCGATTGGTAGAACATAATCATCCTCAGGAACCTCTCCTTTTATAAGACGATATGCCCTTTTATGTTCAAAGAATAGAACCGGATCCTCATCGCGAATAGCAGCCTTTAATAAGCCTTTGACATCATAAGGTGTAGAAGGCATCACAATTTTCAATCCTGGTTGGTTGGCAAATACAGCTTCAACAGATTGTGAATGATAGAGAGCACCATGGACACCGCCACCATATGGAGCACGAATAACAATAGGACAGTTCCAATCGTTATTAGAACGATAACGGATTTTTGCTGCTTCTGAAATAATCTGGTTTACAGCTGGCATAATAAAATCAGCAAACTGCATTTCAGCAATTGGTCTCATCCCGTACATTGCAGCACCAATTCCAACTCCTGCAATGGCCGATTCTGCTAAAGGTGTATCCAGCACACGATCTTCTCCAAATTGTTCATATAAACCGTGGGTTGCTTTGAATACCCCACCTTTTTTTCCTACATCTTCCCCTAAAACAAAAACTTTAGGATCACGTTCCATTTCTTCACGAATAGCCATTGTTACAGCATCTATATATGAAATAACCGGCATTATTTTTCCCTCCTATTCTAGAACTTATTTCTCTTGTGCATAAACATAAGTTAAAGCAGCTTCCGGATCTGCATATGGTGCATTTTCCGCATAGTCTGTTGCTTCATTTACGATTTTCATGACACGATCATTGATTTCTTTTTCTAATTCGTCACTCATAACGCCGACTTCTTTTAAATAGTTTGCAAAGGTGAAAATAGAATCTTTTTCTTTTGCAGCATCGACTTCTTCTTTAGAACGATATGTACGATCATCATCGTCAGAAGAATGCGCTGTTAAACGATAAGATACTGTTTCAACTAAAGTAGGACCTTCTCCGCGTCTACCTCTATCTGCCGCTTCTTTTACTGCTTGGTAAACTGCAAGAGGATCGTTTCCATCAACTGTTACTCCTGGCATTCCATAGCCGATTGCACGATCGGACACTTTTTCACATGCTAATTGCTTTTCTATCGGGACTGAGATTGCATATTTATTATTTTCACACATGAATATGACTGGTAATTTGTGAACCCCTGCAAAGTTAGCACCTTCATGAAAATCTCCTTGATTGGATGATCCCTCACCAAATGTTACAAAGGTAACGAGATCTTTGTTTTCCATTTTACCGGCTAATGCAATCCCTACCGCATGTGGTACTTGTGTTGTTACTGGTGAAGATCCTGTTACGATACGATTTTTCTTTTGACCAAAATGACCAGGCATTTGTCTTCCACCTGAATTCGGATCTTCCGCTTTCGCAAAACCGGAAAGCATTACTTCCGTTGGAGTCATACCAAATGTTAGAACAACACCAAGATCACGATAATAAGGTAAAACATAATCCTTGTCACGATCTAATGCGAAAGCTGCTCCAACTTGTGCCGCTTCTTGTCCTTGACATGAAATGACAAAGGGAATTTTTCCGGATCGATTTAATAACCACATACGTTCATCAATACGTCTTGCCATTAGCATTGTTTCATACATTTTTAAAACAGTTTCATCACTTAACCCTAGAGCTTGATGACGATTTTCAGCCATTTTACTACCTCCTATTTAAAAAAGTTTAATCTTTGTCTAGCGTTAGCAGATATCGGCTAGCGGATTTCTCCGTCTCCTCCCTACGATAAGTCAACATCAGTTCGTGAACTACCTCACTGTGTTTCCTTTATCTCGAGCCTGCGACTACGAAATCCGTACGCCGATGAGCAAGGCACTTCCGCTTTTCTTATCCATGTATTGCTTTTCCATCAACCGCTAAAGCAGCTTCTCCAATTGCCTCACTTAATGTTGGATGTGGATGGATGGTATGCGCAATCTCCCATGGAGTTGCATCGAGAACACGTGCCAGACCTGCCTCGGAAATCATATCTGTAACATGTGGGCCAATCATATGTACACCTAATACATCATTTGTATCCTTATCTGCAATAATTTTCACGAAACCATCCGCTTCACCGTAGACAAGAGCTTTTCCAATTGCCCTAAAGGAAAATTTCCCGACCTTTACATTATATCCTTTTTGATTTGCTTCATCTTCTGTTAAGCCTACACTAGCCATTTCCGGGTTACTGTAAATACATTTTGAGATGAGTGTATAATCAATTGGAGATGGATTTTCTCCAGCGATATGCTCTACCGCAACAATGCCTTCATGGGATGCAACATGTGCAAGCTGTAATCCACCAATAACATCACCAATTGCATAAATATGGGATTCTTTTGTTTGATAAAATTCATTTACTTGAATGAATCCTTTTTCTACAACGATTTCGGTATTGTGTAATCCGATATTTTCTGTGTTAGCAGCACGTCCTACAGATACCAGAAGTTTTTCAGCAGTAAATTCTTTCTTTTCCCCATTCCATTCAGCACTAATGGTTACCGAACTATTTCCTTTTTGCAATGTCTCGGAAAGAACCTTCGCTCCCGTAACAATGTTAACTCCTTTTTTCTTCATTAATCGCTGAATTTCCTTTGAAATATCCTTATCTTCTGTTGGCACTATGCGGTCCGCATATTCAATGACAGTTACCTCTACACCGAAATCGGAAAGCATGGAAGCCCATTCAATCCCAATAACTCCTCCGCCAACTATAATAATAGAATTTGGCAAAGCTTTAAGTTCTAATGCCTCATCAGAGGATATAACCAACTCTCCATCTATATCTAATCCAGGAAGAGATCTCGGTCTGGATCCTGTGGCAATTATAACATTCTTCGGAATTAGCATTTCATTTTCCTCACCGGATTTCATTTCTACTGAAATTGTTCCAGGCATAGGCGAAAAGATCGAAGGTCCTAATATTGTACCAGTACCCTCGTAGACATCTATCTTTCCTTGCTTCATTAAATGCTGGACACCCTTATGGAGAGTTTCTACTATCCCATTTTTTCTTTCTTGCACACGATCAAAGTTAAGAGAAACTTCACGTGCTACAACCCCGAATTCTTCACCGCGTTTCGCTGTTTTATACACTTCAGCACTTCTGAGTAATGCTTTACTTGGAATACACCCGCGATGAAGACATGTACCGCCAAGTTTTCCTTTTTCTACAATCGCTGTTTTCAAACCTAATTGTGAGGCACGAATAGCCGCTACATAACCGCCGGTTCCGCCTCCCAAGATGACTAAATCATATTCTTTTGCCAAAATGGTGCTCCTCCTTTTATAATGCTTTTTCCATAACTCCTGGGTAATCTTTTGCAGTTTCTTCGCCATTTAGTACTCTATAGGCACCTTCAGCTAATGCTTGGAGCTCGTTTTCTCCTGGATAAATAATGACATCGGCAATCCAGCTGACATATTCACTTATAGATTGTACAAAAGATTTGCCATATGCTAAACCTCCAGTTAAAACAATCCCATCGACTTTTCCCATTAATACAGCACTTGCAGCGCCAATTTCTTTCGCTACCTGATAGGCCATTGCATCATAAATGAGCTTAGCATACTCATCTCCATCAGCAATCATTTGTTCCACTTTCACAGCATCATTTGTAGCTAAATAGCCTACAAGACCGCCGCCGCCTACTAATTTCTTTGTCAACTCATTTCGATAATACTCGCCGGAAAAACAAAGGTCAATAAGATCGCCTGCAGGAACTGTACCTGCTCTTTCGGGACTGAATGGACCTTCCCCATGAAGACCATTATTAACATCTATCACTCTTCCGTTTCTATGGGCTCCTACTGTAATCCCGCCACCCATATGAACGACGATTAAATTAAGTTGATCATAATTTTTCCCCAATTGTTTTGCTACTTTTCTAGCAACAGACTTTTGATTTAATGCATGAAAAATACTTTTTCTTTCGATAAGAGAAAACCCTGATATTCTTGCAAGTGGTTCTAATTCATCTACAACGACAGGATCTACAATAAAAGATGGTATATTTAATCCTTTAGCGATTTCATAGGCAATAATTCCACCAAGATTAGAGGCATGCTGTCCGGAATAACCAATTCGTAAATCTTCGAGCATCGCTTCATTAACAGAATAGGTACCACCTTCAATAGGTCGGAGTAGTCCGCCTCTTCCGCACACAGCATTTAGTTTGGATATATTAATGCCTTCTTCATCTAAAGTTTCCAATATAGTTTGTTTGCGAAATTCATATTGATCGATTACATTTTCAAACTGTTGGATCTCCTCTGTTTTGTGGCGAATTGTTTTTTCTAAAATAGAATGTTCATTATCAAAAATACCGATTTTAGTAGAAGTTGATCCAGGATTAATAACAAGTATTCTGAAATTAGCACCTGATAAAGACAAAAATGTTACCTCCATTTGATGTTCTATAAAAGCGCTCTCGCGTCCTTCTACAAATTAGAAGTTAGAGGTTGGGTTTAAAGAAATAGGCAACGCAGCCGTTTTCTATATTCTTAAAATTCCATTGGACTTCAGATTAAGTTGCTTTATATTAGGCAAGAAACGCCACACTTTTAGCCATTTAACGGGCTTAAGGCATCTGCCTATACCACAGAAGAGAAGCTAGAAGTGAGGCGTAGTTTCTACAAATTATGCACGGTTGCTTAAGATATGGCGGCTGTTCAATAAGAACTGGCTTCTTGACTTAGAAACTTTCGCAATTCTTTCCTCTGCCATTCGATCTGCCGCTACATATGTTGGAATTCCATCGCGTTTTGAAATTTCAATAATTTTTTCAATGCTATTATAAATACCTTCAACCTTTTTCATTGCACGGTCACGATTATATCCATAAAGCTCGTCAGCAACATTGATTACTCCACCGGCATTAATAACAAAATCTGGTGCATATACGATGCCCATTTCATGGATTTGATCACCGTGACGAGTTTCCTTTAATTGATTATTGGCAGAACCTGCAATAACTTTTGCTTTTATTTGCGGTATCGTATCATCATTTATGATTGCTCCAAGTGCACATGGTGCAAAAATATCACAATCTACACCATAAATTTCATTTGGATCTACTGCTTTTGCGCCAAATTGTTCTACCGCACGTCCTACCGCTTCTTTATTAATGTCCGTTACGATTAATTTTGCACCTTCTTCATGTAAATAACGGCACATTTCAAAAGCAACGTTACCAACACCTTGTACTGCAACAGTAAGACCTTCTAATGAATCAGTTCCAAATGCTTCTTTTGCTGCAGCCTTCATCCCGACATAGCAACCATAAGCAGTAACTGGAGATGGATTTCCCGAAGAACCAAATGCTGGTGATATACCTGTTACGAAATTTGTTTCTTCATGAATAAGGTCCATATCAGCAACGGTTGTACCAACATCTTCCGCTGTAATATACCGTCCGTTCAAACCTTGAATAAACCGTCCGAAAGCACGAAACATTTCTTCGTTTTTATCTTTTCTTGGATCACCTATTATAACCGTTTTTCCTCCACCGAGGTTTAACCCTGCAGCAGCATTCTTATAAGTCATACCGCGAGCTAAACGGAGTGCGTCTTCAATTGCCGCCTCTTCAGATTCATATGTCCACATTCTTGTCCCACCTAATGCTGGCCCAAGAGTCGTATCATGAATAGCGATAATTGCTTTTAATCCTGATTGTTCGTCTTGACAAAATAAAAGTTGTTCATAATCATATTTTCCCATGTATTCAAAAATTTTCATTGTTCATTCCCCTTTTATCATTTTTTAGTTGAACAGATTGCTAAAGCAAGAGATCTGAGCTTGCTTATTGCACTATCAGATCGTGATGTTAAAACAATTGGTGCTGCAGCTCCAGCAATCATAGCACCGACTTGTGCATTAGCAAAATAAATCAATGATTTATAAAGTGCATTACCTGTTTCAATATTTGGAACAAGCAGAATATCCGCAGCACCTGCCACATCATTTTCAATCCCTTTATGCATTGCTGCTTCTTTAGAAACAGCAATATCGAGTGCTAATGGCCCTTCGATACGACAGCCGCTTAAGGATCCATTTATATTCCTTTCCCTTAATGCAGCTGCATCAATTGTTGCTTGCATGCTCGGATTAACCACTTCTACTGCAGCTAAAGCAGCAACCTTCGGATTATCGATTCCAATAGCATGAGCAAGCTTTACAGCATTTTGCACTATTTGTTCTTTCTGATCGAGATTAGGAGCAATATTCATGGCGGCATCGGTTAAAAGGATGAAACGATCATAGCTTGGGATTTCAAAAACAGCAATATGTGATAGAACATTACTAGTCCTTAATCCATAATCCCTATTTAAAACTTCCTTTAAAATAGTGGATGTCGCAACATTCCCTTTCATTAGAACATTAGCTTCATGGTTCTTGACTGCCATGACAGCTTTTGTACATGCCTCTTGAGGTGAATCTACATGTTTAATATTAATATCATCTAACTCAAGAAGATGTGGTGCATGCTTCTTTAATAATAAATGAATTTGATTAGAATCACCAAACAAGATAAATTTTGCTATTTTCTTTTGAATGGCTAAAGAAACTGCTTCGAGTACTTCAATATCTTCGGCGACCGCTACAGCCACAATAGCCTCTTCGTTTTGGGTTGCTTTATTTACTAATTGGTCTAAATCCATTCCTGCTGCTTCAACCCCTTTTGCATCATTTTTTACGACATTTTTTTAATATGCAATTATCGTACCAACATTCATTTATCATTGTCGAAATTGATAAAAACCCCTAAAACATCTAATTCTCGTGAAAACTTCTTGGTAAAGTTTTTTGCCAAAAACTTCTTATAGAATGCGCAAAAAAATTCATACCATGAAAATTATTGCATGTCATTGTTTGCAAGATTGTATTTTTCTAATTTGTAATAAAGATTTCTTAATGAAATTCCTAATTGTTTTGCTGTAGCAGTCTTATTTCCATTATTGTTTTCCAATGTTTCTTTTATAACTTGACTCTCAAAATCCTCAACCATCCGTGTTAATTCCTTATTTTTCACATGAATATTAGATGAAGCAGTATGTAGGTTTTTATCGGATGATAAAAAAACTAAATGTTTAACATCTATATTAATTTCACTGTAATCCATGAAAATAATAGCACGACCTAAAATATTCTCAAGCTCTCGGACATTGCCAGGCCAGTCGTAGTCCATTAAAACATTCATGGCCTTTGGTGTTACTCCTTCTACATTTCTTCCATAATCACGATTAATTTTTTGAATAAGACGATCGCATAAAAACGGAATTTCCTTTTTTCTATTTCGTAATGGCGGTATTTGAATGGGCATCCGATTTAACCGATAATATAAATCTTCCCTGAAGGACCCGTTTGCAATAGCTTTTTCTAAATTAACATGTGTCGCAGCAATGACTCGAACATTAATTGGAATAGGTTTTGTACCACCAACGCGTATTATCTCATTTTCTTGGAGAACACGTAACAATTTTGCTTGGGTATTGATACTTAATTCGCCTATTTCATCAAGAAAAATGCTGCCATTATTTGCTTCCTCAAACAAACCCTTCTTGCCGCCTCTTTTAGCTCCAGAAAAAGCACCTTCCTCATATCCAAATAATTCACTTTCCAACAACGATTCAGAAATCGCTGCACAATTTACGCGAACAAACTTATTGTATCTTCTATCACTTGCATTATGTATAGCGTGAGCAAACAATTCTTTCCCCGTTCCAGATTCTCCTCTTAATAGAATCGTTACAGGTGTTTTTGCTGCCAGTTTTGCTTGTTCTACGGAAATATTCATTTCTTCTGAATGGCTGATGATATCGGCAAATGTATATTTTGCTTCCAGTGTTCGAATGATTTGTCTTGCAAGATGAAGCTCTTTTGTAAGAGATTGGATTTCCGTGACATCGTGAATAACACCTACACTCCCCTTTAGTTTTCCATTTACAATAATAGGTGCCACATTTACTATTACTTCTTTTTTCATAGGGCCTACCCGCATTTTTGCACCACGCACTGGTCTTCTTGTTTGGAGAACCTTAAAATGCATGCTTTCTCCCTCAGAGATATCTGCTGTTGCAGGCTGACCGATGACCTGTTCTTCCGTTAATCCAGTAATACGTGTGTATGCAGGATTAATTAATATCCCCCGCCCGTATTCATCCACTACAGAGATGGCATCGTCACTCGATTGTATAATAGCTTCCAGCATGGTTTGAATTTCTTTTAGATTCGTAATTTCTTCAGCAAGAGAAACAACTTCCGAAACATCTTTAAAAACAGCAATCGCTCCAATTATCTCATTGTTATCCGTTATCATTGGAATACGAGTTGTAATAATTTTTTTTCCATTCTTTAATTCCGTTTCTTGGTTTGCTTCGATTCTTCTCGTTTGAATGACCCTTAATAGCTGGCTGTTTGGGATAATCTCCAATATATGGCTGCCCACTGCCTCTGACATAGTCGCATCTGTCATTCGCTCTGCACTGCGATTAAAGAAGATAATAGTCCCCTCGTTATCGATCACAACCATTGCTTCATCTGTAGAATTTAAAATTAGTTGATGTTTATAGGATTCATCCTTTAATTTTTTGATTAAGTCCTCTTTTTCATCTAGTAATTTTGCAATGAGAAATGCAATACTTCCCGGAATGAGTATAGTATCCTTTTTACATTTTTCATGAATTTCCCGATAGACTCTTTCCTCTCCAGTTACTTCTACAATGAGATCAATGGGATTGTTAATAAAAGTTCTCCAGTCCTTTCCGACTGTAATTCCATATTCTTTTGCAAGTTTAATTCCAATAGCATTTTCATTTGGATCTGTAATCGCAACTACCTTAAAATCATGACTATTTTTAAATATTTTTAAAATAGCAGTTCCACCCTTACCGCCACCTACCACTAACACGTTTTGCAATTTTTTTCCTCCTAAAATTGCAATATTTTTCATATTTCTATTGTAAGAAAAAAGTGTTCACTTGACAAATTTAATCAGTAATATATCATTTTCTTAGGTAAGGCTCTTTTCTTAAACTTCGTTGTTTTTGTGAGAAAATCTTCTAGCCTTCCGTAGTCGACTTAAGCAGGGCAGCCTTTTAAGAAAAAATGCCCGAAACTAAGGCTAATTTAAGATTTAAAACAAATTACAAAAAACTATAATCTATACAAAAACAACCCAGGTGAATAATAAGGAGTTTTTAGGATGATTCGATTAATTGCGCTGCTTATTTTAGTAATACCCGGCATTTTCGCAGCAATCGGTATAAAATTAATGAGGGATATGCTGTTCGGAATATTACAACATCCATTTCCATATTTATGGCTACAGTTTTTAGTGGGCCTTATTTTCTTTGTCGGTGGGCTTGGTTTTATTGCCGGTTTCATTTTCCATCGTGATCGGAAGCGTAATAAAGTACAAAAACGTTTCAGTAAAAAAGTGTAATAAAAAAAAAGGAAGCGCCGCTAGCCGATGGCTGCTTGCGCTTATACAAAAAAATCTGCATTTTAGATATGCAGATTTTTTTATTTTGTATAAGCGTTTCTTAGTTGAATTGCTTCTTCTGGAAAATCTGTAATAATAGCAGAACAGGACAGCTTTAAAAGCCTATTGATATCCTTTTCTTTGTTTACCGTATAGGGACGAACCTGAATTCCATATTCCATTGCAGAAGTAATGATATCATCCGGTGCAATTTTATAATTCGGATGGATTGCTTTAGCATGAATAGAGGAAGCGTATATCCAAGGCATGAACAGCCCATCTGAATATAATGGCGCGATTTCGACTTCAGGTGCCAAACGGTAACAATGGATAATCGAATAATGATTAAAGGAAGAAATAATAATCCTTTCTTCATAATGATACTCCCGAATTAATTGAATGACTTTTTCCTCTATTAAGGGATATTCGATTTTCCCTGTTTTTAATTCAATATTGCATAAGAGGTTATTTGTTTTCATCCATTCGAAAACTTCCCTTAATGAAGGAATATGTGGTGCCTTAAATAAAGTTTTAAGACTTTTTGACTGGTAACTGGCATTTAACTTTTGCAAATCTTTTAAAAGATAATCTTTAACAAATCCTTTTCCATTCGTGGTTCGATTAACCGTTTCATCATGGATGACTACAATCTCACCGTCTTTTGAAAGTTGAACATCTAGTTCAATCCCATCGGCATTACTTTTTTCTGCTGCGATAAATGCATCCATTGTATTTTCTGGATATGTACCGGCTGCACCACGGTGAGCAAAAATAAGAGTCATGCTGTCACATCCTTAACATTTTTTCTTTCCTACATTTTATTATATGGTTTGAATAATGAACATGAAGAAATTCCAAATTATTGTTTTAAAAAATATATACTTTCATTTGTTAAAATTCAAGTCATAGTAACTACGTCATACTTGCTTATTTTTGCATAAACTGATATTCTTAAAGGGAATTATTTTTGTTCGGTATGTAAGGAAAGAGAAAGTGTTATAACTTATCGCCTAATATCACTTGAGCAAGGATAGTAATACATTGTGTGTTTACACACTAGGAGGAAATAAAATGACACAAGGTACAGTAAAATGGTTTAACAGCGAAAAAGGTTTCGGCTTCATCGAAGTTGAAGGCGGAGACGATGTATTCGTTCACTTCTCAGCGATTCAAGGCGAAGGTTATAAAACACTTGATGAAGGCCAAAAAGTAACTTTTGACATTGAACAAGGAGCACGCGGACCTCAAGCTGCTAACGTTCAAAAAAACTAATTTCCAAAAACAAAAAAACAGACTCTTTTCGAGTCTGTTTTTTGTTTATTCCTAACTTGCCTTATGCTCTAACCGTAACTTATCCGCAACCATTGCGATAAATTCTGAATTTGTTGGTTTTGCTTTAGACATGCTAACAGTATATCCAAATAAGGAGGAAATGGAATCGATATTGCCACGGCTCCAAGCAACTTCTATTGCATGGCGAATAGCCCTTTCCACACGACTGGCAGTAGTGTTGTATTTTTTCGCGATATCTGGATAAAGTACCTTTGTAATAGATCCCAATAACTCAATGTCGTTATATACCATGGAGATAGCCTCCCGTAAATATAGATAGCCTTTGATATGGGCAGGCACACCAATTTCATGAATAATACTTGTGATACTTGCATCTAAATTTTTCGTTTTTGTTTCACCGGAAGTTCTAATGGATGATGATGTTCTTTTTATAACAGAGCTTCCTTTTCCACTTACTTGACGTATCTGATTTGCTAAATTCTCCATGTCAAATGGCTTTAAAATAAAATACGATGCACCAAGTTCAACAGCCTTTTTCGTTACATCCTCTTGTCCAAAGGCAGTCAGCATAATCACGTTAGGCAAAGAGGATAGATTTAATTCTTTGATTTTTTCCAATACGCCTAGTCCATCTAAATGAGGCATGATAATATCTAGTATAAGTACATCTGGAGCAGCATCCTCAATTAATTCTAAACATTCTTGGCCATTATAGGCTGCACCAGTTATCTCCATATCATCTTGAGAAGAAATAAATTCCTCTAATAATGAAACTAACTCTCGGTTATCATCCACTACAAATACTTTAATTTTCTTCACTAGCAGTTTCCTCCTCAGTTTTAATCCCTTTTCAATTTTGTACTATAAACATTTTCGACAATTCCATTTAAAATCCTTCTATTTATTGAAAATTTCCCAAAAAAATAAGTTTTTCTTTTGTTTTCTTTAAATTTCTCTCGTTTTCGACCGTTTTCGATACAATATGTTAATTTTGTCGAAAAATCTTTATTTTTATCATAACATATTTTACAAAAAATTAACTATGGCGTTAAGCATTTTAAATATGAAAATGGAATTAAAAAAAAGCAAGCTGAAGAGATGGCTCTGTCAGCTTGCTTTTTCTTTCTCATTATAAATGTTTATCCCGGCCTTGTTTAACATCCATTCAATATGAACTCCGTACCCGGAAGTTGGATCATTGACAAAAACATGAGTGACAGCACCTATTAATTTTCCATCCTGGATAATGGGGCTTCCGCTCATCCCTTGCACTATTCCTCCCGTTTTAGCAAGGAGTTTAGGATCCGTTACTTTAATGATCATTCCTTTAGTTGCAGGAAACTTTTGAGGAATAGTACTGACTACTTCTATGTCAAATTCCTCGACCTTATCACCATTTACAACGGTTAATATTTTTGCCGGACCTTCTTTTACCTGATCAGATAAGGCAATAGGTAAAGGTTTATCATAATTACCATTTTTGATTACTTTGTGTAAATTACCAAATATCCCAAATGGACTATTTTGTTTGATATCACCAATTACTTCTCGGTCAGATGAAAATCGAGCCAGTTTTTCACCAGGATTACCATTGCTACCTTTTTCAATGGATGTGACAGTTGATTTTACAATTTGGCCATTTTCTACTACAATTGGTTTTTTTGTATCCATATCCGAAATAACATGTCCTAATGCTCCATATTTTTTTGATTTCGGATCAATGAATGTCATGGTACCGATTCCGGCAGCAGAATCTCTGATATACAATCCTAATTTATAAATTTTTTCCATTTCATCTTTTTGTGGCTCAATTTCTGTATTAAATTTTCCAGAATCGCGTTGAATAGTTACCTTCAGGGCAGTTCCATTTTCCCCAGCTTGCTGAACAAATGGAGCTACATCTGACATTTTTTCAATGGTATGACCATTTAATTTTGTGATGATGTCCCCTACTTTGATACCTGCTTGATCCCCGGGTGATACTTTGCCATTTTTGGTATCAACCAAATGATGCCCGACCACTAGCACACCCTTTGAATTTAATTTAACTCCAATTGATTGTCCACCAGGAATGACTCGAAAATTTTTTAATACTTTGACGTCAACTTTTTTTATCGGCAAACCTGCTAATTCTAACAGTATTTCATCTCGCCCGGCTTTTTTCCCTTTTATCGCAAGAGAATTTTTTTCTTCATGTACATTCACATGTTCCGTGGAAGGATTAATATTCGCCGAAACTTCAGCAGCTTTTGAGAAATTTATTTCATCACCCTGAATGAGGGTGACACTTTTTGGAATGTGGAGATAGTCTTGAAAAGGTTTTGAAAACCCTATAAAACATAGTGAAACAAGGAGAAATCCACCTAACAATTTTCTAAGAAGTTCCCATTTCAAACTTTTCACTCTCCTCGCTTCTAGTCCACACTTATTTCATCTTTTTATTTATCTTTTGTAGCAGAAATAAGCCTTTTTCTTTTTAATTGCTACAGTTTTAATTTAGCCTTGAAACGCTCGAAATATAACACAAGCTGATGAAAAAAAGCTACCCTTTATGGATAGTAATAACAATTGAATAACCATAAGAAACAACGGATGATTGATATTTATTTATTTTTTCGTATTTCACTTAATAAATAAAGAAAAAGTACCTCTAATTCAAGGTACTTTTCTGAAATAAATAAATTATGGCGCTATACATTGGCCATACTTATTGCAATTTGGATTTCCGCCGCCTCCATCATGATCACGATCATAGTTAGGCGGACTGGCACTTGCAGTCGAAGAAAACAATAAACTTAAAATTAAAAAAGCACCAGCAGCAGAACCAACTACCTTTTTCATGCAGAACACCCCCTTTAAAATTAATTATTAACAATATTCTACATTTTCTTTAAATAACCTGCTTATAATTGTAAAAATTTATATAAGTTAGAAAATTTTTTCAAGAATGGAAAAAGCCATGAAATCTATTAGAAATAAGTTTCATGGCTTTTGTTTATTATTATTAATTAGTCGCTTTAGTTGCATAGGCTAGTTCAATTAATTCTTTGGCGTGTTCCTTCGTTACATCGGTAATTTCCACTCCGGAAATCATACGGCCAATTTCTGTGATTTTTTCATCATGTGATAATAGCTTTACACTTGTTCTTGTTCTTCCGTCTGCCATTTCCTTGCGAATAAATAAATGGGTATCAGCCATAGCCGCTACTTGAGGAAGATGTGAAATACAAAATACCTGTGAATTCGTAGAAATTTGATGTATTTTTTCTGCGATAGCCTGGGCAACACGACCGCTTACACCAGTATCCACTTCATCAAAAATGATGGAAGTAATTCCTTGATGTTTAGAAAATATCGTTTTTAATGCCAGCATCATTCTGGAAAGTTCTCCGCCAGAGGCTACCTTTGCAAGTGGTTTCAAAGGTTCTCCAGGGTTTGTTGAAATATAAAACTCAATTATATCTAAACCATCTTTTCTGAAAGGAATATCTTGCATGTCCAAGAAATTCTCTGCGCTTTGATGGAATCTAACTTCAAAAATAGTTTTATCCATGTAAAGCTGCTTTAATTCGTTTGAAATAGCTTCCGTCAGTCTTTTTGCCCAAATATGCCGTAAA
The DNA here is from genome assembly GCF_038008735.1 of Margalitia sp. FSL K6-0131. Lineage (NCBI taxonomy): Bacteria > Bacillati > Bacillota > Bacilli > Caryophanales > Bacillaceae > Heyndrickxia > Margalitia sp. FSL K6-0131. The sequence continues at coordinate 2,193,148 of NZ_JBBOZS010000001.1, read as the reverse complement.
TCACTTAACTGTTTGCCTTCGAGGAACAAATCCTTTTGCATTGTGGATAAACTTTTTTGTAATTTTTGGATGTGACTTTCACGATTGGTAATCGTTTCAATTTCCTCTTCTATTCTCGCACCATACTCTAATATTCCTTGTATGGATTGTCCATATTTGCGTTTCAATTGATTTATTTCATTTAAACGGCTTTCAATATCGTTTAAGCGATCAGGTTGGAATTCTAGTTTGTCCAGCTCATCACTTAAATTTCTTGTAATATCTTCAAGTGTATAAAAGCAGTTTGATACCGCTTCAAGCATCGGCTCGTATTCCTTATTTAGTTCGGCTGCAGTTTCCATTTGACTCATTAACAAACTCACCCAGTCAAGTCCCCGCTGTTCTCCTTGCAACGCGTCGAAACTTGTTTTTAACGCATCAAATAATCTTTCAAAATTCATCAGCTTTCTTTTTTCATCCAAAAGTTCTTCATCTTCATTTAACCGAAGATCTGCATTATGTATTTCTTTCAGCTGAAATTGAATTAGATCTAACCGATGAGCCATTTGTTGTTCGTTCTCACTTAGCTTTTTTAAACGAGATAATGTTTGTTCATAATTTTTATAAACTTCACTGTAATTAGCTATAGCTTTTTCAATGTCCGCTTTCCCATACTGGTCAAGCAGATGTAAATGCAACGATTCATTCATTAATTCCTGGTGCTCGTGCTGACCGTGAATATCCACTAATGTGCTCCCTATTTCCCGCAATACAGAAATAGTAACGAGCTTACCATTAATTCTGCAAACATTTTTTCCGTTAGTGGAAATATTACGATGAAGAACCATCATCCCTTCTTCTATTTCGATGCCAAATTCACGCGCTCGCTCTATACATGGATGTTCATTGCTTTGAATGGTAAAAAGTCCTTCGATTTCGGCTTTTTTTTCCCCATGACGGATAAATTCTACAGATCCTCTTCCGCCGACAAGTAAATGAATGGCATCGATAATTATGGATTTACCTGCACCGGTTTCTCCGGTTATCGTTGTTAATCCTTTATCAAACGATAAGTTTAACTCATCAATAATCGCAAAGTTTCTAATGGTTAATTCTTGTAACAAGACATTGTCACCTCAATATTATTAGGGCTGTTTTCGTATATATTATTGCTTTTCGCTCTTTGCACAAAAAAACTAAAATTGTATTAGTTTCAGGGCTTTTCTTAAACAGAAGCCATTTTATAAGCATAGAAATTTAAGAAATATTGATTAAACAAGCAAAAAAACTTAAAGAAAAGAGCCTTTATTAAAGCATGTCTAATATTTTTTCAGAAATTTTCTTTGATTTTTCCTGATCCCTGCATATAATAAGGCATGTATCATCTCCACATAGAGTACCTACTATTTCTTCCCAATCAAGAATATCAATCAATGCGCCGATAGAATGAGCATTTCCCGGCAAGGTTTTTAAAACAATTAAATGCCCAGCATGATCGATGCTAATAAAAGCATCTGTTAAATTTCTTTTTAATTTTTGTAAAGGATTAAATCTTTGATCAGCAGGCAGACTATATTTGTATCGCCCATCATTTAAAGGAATTTTTACTAAATGAAGCTCCTTAATATCTCGTGAAATTGTCGCTTGCGTTACATTAAATCCCGCATTCTTCAATCGGTCTACTAATTCATCTTGGGTTTCAATATCATATGTGGTTATTAATTCTCTTATTTTAATTAGACGTTGACCCTTACTCATCCAAAAACCACCTCATACACGAATCATAAATAATTTCTCTATTTATCAACATGTTAGCTTATTTTAAAATAAATGTACACAGATAAGAAAAGCACCTTGCTCATCTGCCTAGCCACATGGAGCTAGTTACAAAATTTATTCATTCTTATATCATAAAAAAGAAGCAATCAGTGAGATGCTCCTTTTGATAATTCCATATGTGCTTCTTCCACAAGTTGTTTAATTCCAACAGGTATTAGATTATTTCCTTTTTCCTGAGACTCTCCACACCATTTTAAATGGATTAAAAACTCTATATTTCCTTCTCCGCCTGTTATAGGGGAATACGAAATATTTTCGGTGTTATAACCTAATTCAAGCGCCAATCCAATTATCTTATCAATTACTTGTTCATGTACTTTCTTGTCGCGTACAATCCCTTTCTTTCCCACTTGCTCTTTTCCAGCTTCAAATTGGGGTTTAATAAGCGCAATAATGTCACTGTCAGGAACTAATAATGTTTTTAAAACAGGAAAAATTAAGGAAAGTGAAATAAAGGATACATCAATGGTTGCGAAATTAGGCATTTCACCCGCTAGATCCGCAGGGGTTACATACCTAAAATTAGTTCTTTCCATAACGATAACCCGTTCATCTTGCCGAAGCTTCCATGCGAGTTGATTATATCCAACATCCAGTGCATAAGACATTTTTGCTCCATTTTGCAATGCACAGTCCGTAAAACCGCCTGTCGATGCCCCAATATCCAATAAAATTTTATCCTGAATATTAACATTAAAAACCTTTAATGCCTTTTCAAGCTTTAATCCGCCTCGACTAACATAAGGAAGTGCATTCCCTTTTATCATTAAAGGGATATCTTCATTCACTTTTTCCCCAGGTTTATCTAAACGATTTTCGTTGGAAAAAACGAGGCCAGCCATAATCGCCCGCTTCGCTTTTTCCCTTGTTTCTATAAGGCCTCTTTCCACAAGAAGTATATCTAATCGCTGCTTTTTCATCTTCATCATTATGCCCTTTTTTGTTTTTTGGGAGAAATCGAGATAATTTTTTTAACGGCATTTTCTGCTGTAAACCCAATTTCCTCTAATAATTTATCTACATTTCCGTGCTCTATAAATTGATCTGGAATTCCCATTCTGTCAATAACATTGTGATAATACCCATTGTCATGTGCAAATTCTATTACAGAGCTTCCGAATCCGCCTTGAAGGACGGCTTCTTCAATTGTTAAAATCGGTATATTTTGATCTAAAATACTTCTTAGCATTTTTTCATCCAATGGTTTAATGAACCTGGCATTGACCACTTTAACAGAATATCCTTTCTTTAATAAATGATCCGCTGCCTCCATTGCCATTGGTATGGAAGTTCCAAATGTTAATATAGCTGCTTCAGTACCTTCTCGTAATATTTCCCAAGTGCCAATTGGAATTTGTCTAAGATCTTCATCCATCGGAACTCCAACCCCATTTCCGCGGGGATATCTCATGGCAATTGGTCCATTATCATATTTAATTGCGGTATTCACCATATGCTGGCCTTCGTTTTCATCTTTCGGCATCATAATCACCATATTCGGAATATGACGCAAAAAGGCAATATCGAAAACACCTTGATGTGTTTCCCCATCTGCTCCTACTAACCCTGCCCGGTCAATACCAATAAAAACATTTAAGTTCTGACGGCAAATATCATGAACAACCTGATCATATGCACGTTGCAGAAATGTTGAGTAAATGGCAAGGAAAGGCTTCATTTTTTGAGTAGCCAATCCTGCAGCTACTGTTGCAGCATGCTGCTCGGCAATTCCTACATCATACATCCGATCGGGAAGCTGTTCCGCAAATTTTTCGAGCTTGGAACCAACAGGCATTGCGGGAGTAATGGCCACAATACGTTTATCTTTTTTAGCAAGTTTTAATACAGTATCACTAACTAATTTGCTCCATGCTGGAGGCGCATTCACAGGCTTAATTAAATCGCCAGTTTCAATTTTATATTGACCTGTTCCGTGCCATGTTCCAATCGTATCATTCTCCGCAGGTTTATACCCTTTCCCCTTTTTGGTAATGACATGCAAAAGAACTGGACCTTTTGTTTTTTTGGCATATTGAAAATTCTCAAATAAAGCTTCAAAGTTATGACCATCGACAGGACCTAAATAAGTAAATCCTAATTCCTCAAAAAAGATGCCGGACACAACCAGATATTTTAGACTGTCTTTAATTCTTTCAGCGGTTGCTGCCAGTTTTCCGCCTACTGCAGGAATTTTTTTAAGGAGATTTTCTAGTTCATCCTTCGCCCAGCGGTATTTTCCTGCTGTCCGCAATCTTCCCAACACATTATGAAGAGCACCAACATTAGGTGCAATTGACATTTCATTATCATTTAATACCACAATTAAATCTTTTTGTTCATGGCCAATATGATTCAAAGCTTCAAGTGCCATTCCGCCTGTTAAAGCACCGTCACCGATAACAGGGACAATAAAAGATTTTTCCCCTTTGATATCCCTTGCTATTGCCATTCCCATTGCAGCAGATAAGGAAGTAGAACTATGTCCGGTTTCCCATACATCATGTTCACTTTCAGCCATTTTCGGAAATCCGCTGAGTCCTTTATATTGTCTTAATGTATCAAATTGATCTGCACGGCCCGTTAATATTTTATGAACATATGATTGATGCCCTACATCCCATAATATTTTGTCATTGGGACTATCAAAGCATTTATGCAAAGCAAGGGTTAATTCTACAACACCCAGGTTCGGGCCGATATGTCCGCCTGTTTTGGAAATTTTCTCAATTAAAAAATGACGGATTTCCTCACTAAGGTCTTTTAATTGCTCTATATTCATATTCTTTAAAAAGGATGGGTCCTTAATTGATAATAGATCCATGATGGATCACTCACTTTCATAATTAATTCCTTTATAAATGATTATATTATAGCTGTTTTCGTAAATTGTTTTAAATCCTAAACTAGTCTTAGTTTCGGGGGTATCTTTTCATAAAAACTACGGTTATAAGATCTTCTATTACATAAACAACAAAGTTTATGAAAAGAGCCATTAATAATTTCATTTTCTACAATAATAGCCTATATTATTTATTTTAATGGAAAAAGTGCCGCTAACACTAATGTGATAACGGCAACACATTCGACATAAATCATGATTCAGCATTAAAATATGTATAGAGCAATGTATGGATAGTATATCATAACATCCATTTTTACTCAATTGACCCAACAAGGAGTCTTAATGATCTCTAACAGCAATCAGATCTGTCATCTGGGAAAGAAGATCTGTTTGTAATCCTGTTTGTCTTAAAATTCCCTTCGCTTGCTCAATATGATATTGTAGACGTTCCTTAGCTCCTTCTAGCGAAAGAAGTGATGGGTATGTACTTTTATGGTTTGTAACATCACTTCCAATAGTTTTTCCGACAACATCTTGATTTCCTTCAATATCTAAAACATCATCTCTAATTTGAAAGGCTATCCCAATATGATTAGCATATTTTTCAAAGAGTTCCTGCTGTTTCTGGGTCGCACCACCGATCAATGCCCCTGCCATTACAGAAAAGCTAATTAGTTTTCCTGTTTTATTTGCGTGAATATATTCTAATTGATCGATGGACAATGTAGTATTTTCACCTTGCATATCTGCAACCTGTCCGCCCACCATTCCTTCCGCACCTGCGGCAATGGACAACAGTTTCATTAGTTCTAATTTAGCAGTTGGAGTAAGTTGTTGATCTTCTGCGATTAGTTGAAAGCTATACGTTAACAATCCGTCTCCGGCAAGAATTGCAATTGCCTCGCCGTAAACCTTATGATTGGTAGGCTTTCCTCTTCGCAAATCATCATTATCCATCGCAGGAAGATCATCGTGAATAAGCGAATAGGTATGGATCATCTCTACTGCACATGCGCACGCCAAGCCTTTATTAATATCTTGTTTTAAAGCATGCAAAGTGGATAAAAGTAATATGGGGCGGATTCTTTTTCCTCCTGCTTGTAAAGAATAATCCATAGCTTCTTTAATGATAGACGGAGCATTTAATACTGCAATATACTTTGATAGTTCCTTTTCAATTTGAACAATGTATTGCTTCATAAATACATTCAGCTCAGTTGCACTCAATTTACTCGTCCTCCTTGATGATAAACTCCTCTTCCCCATCATCTGTAATTACCTTTGCTAATTGCTCTTCAACATTTTTCAATTTATCGTGGCAAAGCTTGGACAGTTCCATCCCTTGCTTGTAAATATTTAATGCTTCTTCTAAAGGTACATCCCCTTCTTCTAATCGTTGTACAATGACTTCTAATTTTTCCATAGCTTCTTCAAATGTAATATTTTCACTCATCGTTTAAACTCCCTTCTATCTCCTTAACGGTACAATTTAACGTACCATCTGAAACTCTCACTAAAATGGAATCGCCTCTGTTCGCTTGAGAAATACTTTTAAGTAAAGTCTTATTCTCTGTATAGGTTACACTATACCCTCTATCCATTATTTTCAGAGGACTTAACGCTTGTAAAGTGCTTACCATTTGGGAAAAATCCTTCTGTTTATATTGTAAAATGAGATTTAAGTTTTTTTGAAGACCCTTTGTTAATCGTGTGCAGGAGTCCTTTTCCCGTTTTAATTGTTCAGAAGGCCGATTTCGATAAAGCCGTTGTTTCAAAAACTGCAGCTCCGATTTTGCCCGCTCATATAATAAATGATTTTCTCGCGTTAATTTTTCCGTTAAACGATCAATATGTTCCATTTTTTGTTGATATAGTAACTGAGGGTTTTTAAAAATATAAGAACGTTTAATAAAGTCAAGACGTTTCTTTTCATGACGATAAATATCTGATATTCCTCTTATCAAACGGGATTTTTTATTCAATAATCGTTCCATTAATTCTTCAATATGCGGAACAGCAAGTTCAGCAGCACCAGTTGGCGTCGGTGCCCTTAGATCAGCAACAAAATCAGCAATCGTAAAATCTGTCTCGTGTCCAACCGCTGAGATGACCGGAATATTCGATGAAAAAATAGCTCTGGCAACAATTTCTTCATTGAAAGCCCATAATTCTTCTATTGATCCGCCACCGCGTCCGATAATTAGCACATCTGCCTGCTTTAATTCGTTTGCTTTTTGAATTGCTTGAACAATCGATTTAGCGGCATTTTCCCCTTGAACAAGTGCAGGATGTAAATTAATGGCTCCAATCGGATACCTTCTTCTAATGGTCGTAATTATATCCCTGACAGCAGCTCCAGTCGGTGAAGTAATAACCCCGATTACTTTCGGGTATGGAGGAATTTTACGTTTTCTTTCCAAAGAAAAAAGTCCCTCATTTTCTAGTTTTTCCTTGAGCTGCTCATAAGCTAAAAAAAGCCCGCCAATTCCATCAGGCTGCATTTCTTTCACATAAATTTGATACTGACCACTTGCTTCATAAACGGAAATCGAGCCCCTGATTAATACATTCATCCCATTTTCCGGTTCAAATTTTAATTCTTTAGCTGCTGAAGAAAACATAACAGATAGAATACGTGCTTTTGCATCTTTCAATGTAAAATAGATGTGTCCGCTTGAATGCCGTTTAAGATTTGAAATTTCTCCCTTAACATAGATATCTGTTAAATAAGGGTCAGCATCAAATTTTCTTTTTATATACTTTGTTAATGCTTGAACGCTTAAATAATTTGGATTTGACATTATAACACCTTCAATTATGTAAAGCGCAGAGCTGCTTGCGCTAGACAAAGATTAACTCGTTAAATAATTTAAATTAAAAATAACAAACTTTCTTATTATTTGAAGAAAAGCTGCTTCCTGCATTTTTTTGGAAGACAGCTTTTTCTTATTATTATACACTTTTTTACCTTTGTTGGCGATGATGAAAATCGTTCTGTGCGGATTTCAATGTGTTAGAAAGCAGCATGGTTATAGTCATCGGTCCGACTCCACCTGGAACAGGTGTTATGTAAGAAGCTTTCGTTTTAACATGCTCAAAATCCACATCCCCGCATAACTTTCCATATTCATCCCTGTTCATCCCTACATCAATGACAACAGCGTCTTCTTTTACCATGTCTTCTGTCACAAATTTCGCTTTTCCAATAGCTGCAACAAGAATATCTGCCTGCTTGGTGTAGTAGGATAAGTTATTTGTTCTTGAATGACAATAGGTAACAGTTGCATTTTCATTCAAAAATAATTGACCTGCTGGTTTGCCAACGATATTACTTCTACCTATAACGACAACATGTTTTCCTTCAATAGAAATTCCTTCGTGTTTGATCATTTCCATAATGCCAAATGGTGTACATGGCAAGAATGTATCTTGCCCTGTCATCATTTTCCCAATATTAATTGGATGAAATCCATCGACATCTTTTTTCGGAATAATCGTTTCAATAACCCTCTTCTCATTAATCTGGGGCGGTAAGGGTAACTGCACTAAGATACCATGAATAGAACTGTCTGTATTTAGTTCTTTAATTTTTTCAAGTAATTCATTCTCTGTGACTTCTTCGCTTAGTTCTATTAACACCGATTTCATCCCTAATGCATGACAGCTTTTTTGCTTATTCGTTACGTACGTCCTGGAAGCAGGATTATTTCCGACTAAAATGACTGCAAGACCGGGAATAATTCCTCTTTTCGTTAATACTTCCACTTCACTCTTTATTTCCTGACGAATATCTTCAGCAATTTTTTTACCATCAATGATTTTCGCTGACAATCGATCCATCCCCTTATTTGAAATAATAATTCATTTTATGTTTTTTACCATATAAATTATTTCATGAGATTCTTTGTCTAGCGCAAGCAGCTAGGGACTTGTACGTCCTCTCCCTAGGATAAGCCAGCATCGAATCGTCCACGATCGTGTTTCCTACATCTTGCATCGAAGACGAAAATTTCCGTACGCCAGTGCTGCAGCGTTTGCATTTTTCTTCTGATGTCTTTCTTTAAGCGACTAAACAGAGAAGTAAAATACTACTTATTAATATTTTCTTTAATTTTTGATAGGACACCGTTAATAAATTTACTGGACCTTTCATCCCCAAATCGTTTAGAAATTTCCAAAGCTTCATTAATTACCACATTTGACGGGACATCTTCAACATAATTCAATTCATACACCGCTAACCGTAAAATATTTAATTCTACTTTTGCAAGACGATTAACAGACCAGTTTTCAAGATGATTGGAAATGATTTCATCAATTTCCTTTATTTTTTTTGAAGTTCCATGTACCAGCTCGGAAAGATAAGGATCTACAGGTGCACCCTGAAGGATATTTTCCATGGCTTCTTCTGGATTCGCTTCATTCATATCTATTTGAAACAATGCCTGAAGAGCTTTTTCACGAGCCGTTCTTCTTTTCATCATTATGTATTTCTCCTTTTAATTGAAATAATGTGAGGTATATCTTTTTATGCTTTAAATTTATTGTATTACATTCAAAGTGTTACCATAAAAGATAATATCATAAAAGGCTCTTTTCTTATACTGTTGCTTTTGTATTCGAAAAATTCTAGGTAACATCTTATTTAGTTAAACATGAAGAAACATGGTAAGAAAAGATACCCCAAAACAAGGACTAATTAGGATTTATAACAAATGAGGAAAAACCAAAATTAATACGAAAACTGCCTCATAAAAAGGAGAAACTCCGAATGGTTTATAAAAATCTATAAAGCAAATATAGTTTTCAGAAAAATAAAAGAGTGCCTGACACCATCATCAATAAATAGAATGTTTCATCCTACATATTGAAGTAACCATGGTGACAGACACTTAAATGATAACCTCATTTAATTATGAAAGTTCATCTATTTCACTTTCATGCTTTTGATTTTCAAATTGTATCCCTACAATATGAATATTAACTTCATCGGCAACTAAAGCTGTCATATTAATTAAAGCCTGACGAATATTATCTTGAATTTTCCCAGCAACAGTCGGAATCGATACTCCAAAATTCATAATACAGTACACGTCCACTTTAATACCATCATCAGCTAAATCGACTTTTACACCTTTGCCATGATTTTTCCGGCCTAAACGCTCTGCCACACCAGTTGCAAAATTTCCTCGCATTGAAGCAACACCTTCTACTTCAGATGCTGCAATGCCCGCAATAACCTCTATGACCTCAGGAGCAATTTCCACTTTTCCAAGATCATTATTTACTGTCTCCATCTCTAGCATTGGATTTGTTTCTACCATGATCAAACACCTCCATAGAGCATTATTTCATTACATCATATTTTTCTAAAAACTTCGTATTAAAGTCCCCGGATACGAATACCTCATTTTCCAACAATTTCAAATGAAACGGAATGGTTGTGTGAACGCCTTCAACAGCAAATTCACTCAAAGCACGTTTCATTCGGGCAATCGCTTCTTCTCTAGTAGCTCCATAAGAAATAACCTTTGCAATCATGGAATCGTAATAAGGTGGTATTGTATATCCAGGATATGCTGCGGAATCCACACGAATGCCTAAACCACCAGGCGGTAAGTACATATTAATTTTTCCTGCTGAAGGCATAAAGTTTTTCTCGGGATTTTCCGCATTAATACGGCATTCAATTGCCCATCCATTAAACGTCACATCTTCTTGTTTTAAAGATAGCGGTTTACCAGAGGCAACAAATATCATTTCTTTAATTAAATCCACTCCAGTTACAAGCTCTGTTACCGGATGTTCTACTTGAATACGAGTATTCATTTCCATAAAGTAAAACTTTTGATGATTGTAATCATATATAAATTCTACTGTACCTGCGCCGGAATAATCAACCGCTTTGGCAGCTTTAACAGCAGCTTCACCCATTTTCTCACGAATTTCACTTGTTAATGCAGGAGACGGTGTTTCTTCAAGCAATTTTTGTAATCGTCTTTGAATAGAGCAATCTCTCTCCCCTAAGTGAATAACATTCCCATGTTGGTCTGCCATAATTTGAATCTCAACATGGCGGAAATCCTCGATGTATTTTTCAATATAAACACCTGGATTACCAAATGCTGTTGCCGCTTCTTGCTGAGTAATATTGATTCCTTTAATAAGATCTTCTTCTGTTCTAGCAACACGAATTCCTTTTCCACCACCGCCTGCTGTGGCTTTGATAATAACTGGATATTCTATTTTGTTTGCTAATTCAATTGCTTCTTCAATACTCTCAATAATTCCTTGTGATCCAGGTACGATTGGTACTCCAGCAGCTTTCATTGTTTCTCTGGCAACATCCTTCGTACCCATTTTAGAGATTGCCTCTGGGCTTGGACCAATAAAGATAATGTTGCAAGCTCTGCACAGCTCTGCAAAATCTGCATTTTCAGCTAGGAACCCATAACCTGGATGTATTGCATCACAACCGGTTAATTTTGCTATGCTGATAATATTTGTAAAATTTAAATAACTATCCTTTGAAGCTTTTGGACCAATACAATAAGCTTCATCTGCCATCTGAACATGAAGAGCTTCTTTATCTGCTTCAGAATAAACAGATACTGCCTCTATTCCTAAATCACGGCATGCACGAATTATCCGGACAGCAATCTCTCCTCGATTAGCAATTAAGATTTTCTTTATCACTGATGATCGCTCCTTACTTCGTCTTTACCAAGAATAGTGGTTGTCCATATTCAACAAGTTGTCCATCTTTTACTAGGATTTCCACAATTTCTCCTTCAACCTCTGCTTCAATCTCATTGAAAAGCTTCATCGCTTCCACAATACATACAATAGAGTCGCTTTTTACTTGTGATCCTACTTTTACATAGGCATCTTTATCAGGTGATGGTGATTGATAGAAAGTACCTACCATTGGAGAAACAATTTTATGTAAGTTTGCATCTTGTGCAGGAGCTTGCTCTACCTTTCCATCAACACGATTTGTCATTGCATTTTCAACTGGTGCAGCTGCCTGAACCTGCGGTACACTTTGTACTACTTGTTGCTGAACTGGTTGAGCAACGACTTGCGTTTCAACTACAGCTACATCAGAACGTTTTTTCATTTTTATTGAAGCACCTTCGCCTTCAAATTCAAATTCATCAATGCTTGACTGATCAACAAGTTTAATAATTTCGCGTATTTCTTGAATTTTAAACATATTACACCTCTTCTAAAATTTATGGAACGATACGAATAGTATTTCCATGCTGATTTTAAGGTAGCTGTTACCCAGATTTATATAATAATAAACTTTCTTTAAAAAAAATAGGGTAACAAATATTAGGACTAACTATTAATATCATACGATAACATAGATTAAAAATTCAACCGTCTGGAAAAAGTGTAATATAAATTAATAAAAAAACAAAAAAAGGGAAATTTATTTTCCCTTATTTTTGAAACTCAACAGCTACTTGTGGAGAACTTCCAATTTGCTGTTCAACAAGTTTTATAATATCGTTTGCCGCAGCTGTGCTCTGTTCTTTGGATTTTACTGTAATATTAATATTTGTGCCGTCAGATTCAACCAAAGCATCTTTATAACCATGTGATTTTATTAATGTCTCTAATGCTTGTTCCTGCTGTGCTGTGTCTTTAAGTTTTTGCATTTCATCATATATTTTATTTTTATCATCTGCGGATAAATTTGTAGTGGCCAATTTATTTGTTAATTGTTCTTGTAATTTACTTCTTTCATCATCTCTTGAAATGCGCATTGCTTCAAATGCCTGATCCCCTGCAACTTGTGTTGAAATATTTACTTTTCCATCTTTTTTAGATGTTGTAGAATTGGCTTTATCACTAGTATTTTTTCCGTTTTTATCTACCATCGCCAAATCATTATTTGTTTTTGGATCAGAAGTAACATAGTAGACTGATAGAACTACGACTAGACTAAGCATTGTTAATAACCAAACTGTTTGTTTTTTAAGTAACATTTTAAATCCCCCTTAATTTTTTTTCGGTAAAACCGTTACCTTATAATCTGGAACATCAAATGTTCTAGCTACTGCTTCTTTCACCCATCTTTGAATAGTTATATTTTTTGCCCCTTCTGCTACGACAAGGACACCAGCGATATTTGGTTTCTTTGTTTCTGTAACAATAGGAGTCTCATTTTCTCCATTTCGGATGATTACTAGCTTTTCATCCTGAGAAAGATCTTCTACCTTTCGTTCACCGCCATTTCGGTCTGTTTCCGTTGTTGTTTGATTTTGAGTGGTGGTGTTTTTTTCATACACTTTGCTTTCCGTTGATCCAACATTCACAACTACTTTTACCTTGCCGACACCGTCTATTTGTTCCAAAGCATCTTTTAATTCACTTTCGTACTGTTCCTCGTAGTCTTTCATCGATTTAGCTTGTTTCTTCGATGAACCAGTTCCAAAAGTTGCAACATCTTTTTGATTACTTGGCTGGTTAAAGACAGGTGTGGAATTATCGTTTTGGCTTTTATTCCAGATGTTGCTGATTAGCATGATAGCAATCCCAAAGAGCAGAAGAATTAAGAAATATTGAAGCCTATTATTTTTTTTCCCGCTTCCTTGGTTCTCTTTTGATGAAAAAAGCTTTTCTTTTATCCAGTCGAAGGGCCCTTTATTTTCGCTCATGTAGCTACCTGTTCCCCCTTTCAAAATGTAGCTCTATCGATTGGTTCGTTAAGTTCCACTGTTTAGTTAAGAATGTACTAATACTTTGCGTTTCTGCGGAATTTTGATTATCAACTGGTTTTTGCGTATCAATTTTGATAGGTTCAATGGTTGCTATTGCCGTTTCATCCTTTACATCCTTCAAATAAAGGATAATTTTATCGATATTGTCTACAGATACTTTGCTATAATCTTTCATCGTAATGGAGATATCACCATCTATGCTTTTTCCAAAACGGTCTATCAACTCCTTATTTACATCTTTTTTCATTTGGACAGCCACTTGTTTTAATTTATATGCATCTTGGGAGGCTTGTATTTCTTTTTTTTTCATTTCTATTGAATTTTCTACTTGATTTTTGTTTACAAACGATTTGGCGGATACTTGTGCCATAAGACTATCAAAATCCTGCGAAAAAATTTTCAAAACTGGCGTCAGGATAATAGCGATTAATAATAATCCGGTGACTAGTTTTGTATATTTTTTCATCGAAGAGCTTGGGAGCAGCATGTCCACAATCATGGCTAAAAGGATAAACACAATAATGTTCATGATCCATTCCGTTAAAAAATGCATGGAGTTCCCTCCATTCTGTTAAATTTATTCATGTCTTATCGCATCATCATCGTTATATTTCCAGCCGTTATGATGATGGTAAGACTAAGAAAAAACATAATCGCTACAATGGCTAGTGCCGCAAATACATAGATCATATTTTTGCTGATTGTATCTAAGCATGCTATGACAGGACCATTTCCAACTGGCTGAAGGATTGCGGCTGTAAATTTAAACATAAAGGCTAACGTGAGAATTTTTATGGCAGGAAATGCCGCAATAATTAAGACAATTGCTACACCCGCTAGCCCCAATGTATTTTTCAATAGAACAGAGGCACTTATAACTGTATCCGCAGCATCGGTAAACATCCTTCCAATGACAGGGATGAAATTTCCGGTTACAAATTTTGCTGTTCGGATGGAAATACCATCCGTTACCGCCGTTGCAGTTCCTTGCACGGAAATTACCCCTAAAAAAATCGTCATAAATATTCCTAATAAACCGATAGAGCAATTTCTTAATAGTTGTGCTAATTGGGTTGCTTTATATTGTTCTGAAAGCGTGCTGACAATGCTTAACAAGGTTGATAATAAAAGAAGTGGCAGAACAACATATTGGACGAGAATGCCGCTTGTATTCATGAGGAAAATAATCACAGGATGGAAAAATGCAGCAGATGCTATCCCTCCAGAAGTAGAAATTAGAGCTAAAAGTAATGGTATTAGCGCCAGTATAAAATTTATCATCATACTAACCGCATCTTTTGTATAATTAATTGCAACATGAAAGCTATTGAGAGCAATAATTATCAATACCATAAAAACAATCGAATAAGCTACTTTGCTTATAGTCCCTTGTTCAAATGCATTGTGCAAGGATTGAAGAAATAAGCTAAATATGGTTAAAATAATCAAGGACCCCAGCAACTTCCCATTCATCACAATTTCCTGAAACATAAACTTAAGAATTCCATGAAACCATTGATTTAAGGAAAAGCTTTTGTCTCCTTTAATAAAATCAACTAGGCTGCCTTTTTGACTGTCTGGTAGAAAACCTCCGTACTCATCCACAATCTTTTGCCAATATCCTGTTAGATCGTTTATTCCTAAATCATCCATTTGTTTATTCACGAGCTCGTCTTGTAAAGCTTCTCCTTTATTTTCATCAGTAGCTGCCAATACCGTGTTTTGTCCAATAAAAAATAGGAATAATACTATTAATAACTGCATCCATTGCCGCAATTCGTTTCACCTCTTTATTGCTTGTCCGTCTTATCCGCTTGGAATAAGATTGATGACAGTCTCAATAAGTACACTTAATATTGGTATAGACATTGCTAAAATAATTATTTTTCCTGCTAATTCTACTT
The DNA here is from genome assembly GCF_038008735.1 of Margalitia sp. FSL K6-0131. Classification (NCBI taxonomy): domain Bacteria; kingdom Bacillati; phylum Bacillota; class Bacilli; order Caryophanales; family Bacillaceae; genus Heyndrickxia; species Margalitia sp. FSL K6-0131. The sequence continues at coordinate 2,177,852 of NZ_JBBOZS010000001.1, read as the reverse complement.
TCGCTGCCATTGCACCTTGACCAGCATCCTTAGAGATATGGGAGGCAAATTCTGCAATATAAGCTACTCCGATAATTTTTAAAATAGTTTCGACATAGATAGTATTTACATTTGCATTTGAAGCAATTTTTTGTACCATATGAATGATTTCTCTCAATTGGTCTACAAGGAATAGAAATATAGCACAACCTACAAATAATACTAATAGAAAAGCAAAATTAGGCTTTTGTTCCTTAATAATCAAGGCTAAAAAGGTTGTGATGAGAGATATTCCCACTATCTGTATAATTTCAATTCTTAAGCCCTCCCTTTTTCATATAAAATAAAAATCTTACGATGTTCTATTGAAATAGAAATACAGATTTTATCTTTCCGAATAAATCACCAACGATAGAGGCAACCATAAACAAGATATATATAAAGCCGAATAGCGTTACCCATTGGGCATACTCTTTTTTGCCAACTTGATCCAAAATGGTATGCAGAAATGCGACAACAATTCCGACTCCTGCGATTTTAAATATGATATCAACATCAATCCCCACTATTTCTCCTCCCTACTCACTACATCAATAAAATGACAATTAATAGACCTGATAAAAACCCCATACTCTTCACCATTTTTTCATAACGCTGCTGCCTTTCATGCGCATCCGCTTCTTCCCTTTCCAAATGCGTAATGGTAAGATTAATATTTTTTTGCTCAGTAAGGCGATCATGCTTTCCTAAGTTTTCTCCAAATTGAGTTAATATCTCGTACTCATTTTGTTTTAGGGATGTCATCTTCCAAATTTCTTGCAAGCTTGATTCCCATGCATTTTTTACAGTCGTTTCGACGGTAAGAAGTTTGGCAGAGAAGGATGAAAAAAAAATGGAAAGTGGCTTCGGAAATTGAGTTGAAAGCTTTCTTGCTGCTTCATGCAATGGAGTATGGCCGTACATAATTTCTGCTTCAAGTGATTGCAATGCTGATTTAAACCATCGTAATTGTTTAGGTCGCTCTGTTAAATGTTTAGATATTTCAAATCCTGCCCAAGTGGTTGAAAATATAATAAAAATGGCACCAATAATTTTTATCAAGTTGAAACACCTGCTTTAAATGTCAATTCTTTACCGCGGCCATCTCTAATTTTTTTTATCGTTCCAGGTCCGTTCATGCGTGATAACTCTATATACCTCTCAAAAACTTCTAACTGCAAAATTTCTTTTAAAATAGGTCTTTTTTGAATTTCTTCGAGGGAATTTCCGTGAGTGGTCATCACTAAAATGATTCCCGCATTAATAGCTTCCATAATTGCTGTGCTGTCTTCCTCTCGTCCAATTTCATCTACTATTAATACATCAGGGCTCATAGAGCGAATCATCATCATCATACCTTCAGCCTTCGGACAAGCATCCAGTATATCCACTCTAGGACCGAATTGTAATTGGGGAACACCTCGCACACAGCCCGCGATTTCCGATCTCTCATCGACAATTCCTACTTTCATTGGTGGAATGTGCTTGTCCTTTAAGCCAGTTGAAATGAGTCTGGCAATATCCCGTAAATAAGTGGTCTTCCCCGTTTGTGGAGGACCGATTATCATTGTATGATGCCATCTATTTTGATATAGGTACGGAATAAAGTTTTCCGCAACCCCTATCTTTTCCTTTGCAATCCTTATATTGAAGGAGGATAAATTTCTAATTGCTTTTACATAACCATTTTCTAGGATTACTTTACCCGCAAGGCCAACCCTGTGCCCTCCATCAACGGTAATATAGCCTTTTTTTAATTCTTCATCTAAAGTATAGAAGGAATGATTGGCAATTCGATTCATGAATTGCTCAGCATCCTCTTCCTTTACTATATAGGGGAGGAATAATGGTTCATTCCTCGCTATTACCTCTAAAGGTCGACTAATTCGGATGCGAATTTCTTCTAACGAATCTTGGATGGGAGTCGGTAATTCTTGTATTTTTCCGGAAATTGTTTTTGGCAATAAGGCTAATATGTTTTCCATCACTGATTCCTCCTTTTGTACAGCCCTCCCGATACTAAATGTATTCGATTCTATCAAAATTATGACTTGGAAAAATAGGCATAAAAAAAGAAATCGAAATTGCTTTCGATTTCTTCGACTTTCATTTTTCATTTATTTAGGCTCTTGAAACGTAAGAACCATCACTAGTATTGATAATTAGCCTGTCGCCTTCATTTACAAAGAAAGGAACTTGAACAACTAAACCAGTTTCCACTGTAGCTGGCTTAGAACCGCCAGAAGCAGTATCTCCTTTAATACCTGGTTCCGTTTCTGTAACAGTTAACTCAACTGTATTAGGAAGCTCTACTCCTAGTGTTTCTGTTTGGAACATCATAATGTTTACTTCCATATTTTCTTTTAAAAATTTTAATTCATATTCAATAGAAGATGTAGGCAATTCAATTTGTTCATAAGTTTCATTATCCATAAACACATGAGAATCACCGTTTGCATATAAGTATTGCATTCTGCGGTTATCAATTTGAGCCTTTTCTACCTTTTCGCCGGCGCGAAAAGTTTTCTCTTGAATTGCGCCAGTTCTTAGGTTACGTAGTTTTGAACGGACAAAAGCTGCACCTTTTCCTGGTTTTACGTGTTGGAAATCCATTACACGCCAAATTCCTCCGTCCACTTCGATTGTTAGACCTGTACGAAAATCATTTACAGAAATCATGCTTTTCTTTTCCTCCTCGTTTATATGACAATCCTATGGTGCTGAAATTTCACCCGTGCATCCATTCTACAGTATTATTAAATCCTTTGTGGAATGTGTGATGGTTTCGTTTGAGTTATCTGTGATTAATGTATCATCTTCTATTCTTACGCCGCCCAGTCCCGGAACATAAATTCCCGGCTCCACTGTAACAACCATTCCTGGTTTCAGAACGATATCCGAACGGACGGATAAGGATGGTCCTTCATGAACCTCAAGACCAATTCCATGCCCTAAGGAATGGCCGAAATATTCCCCATAACCATGGTTTGCTATATAATCACGAGCAATAGAATCGGCTTCAATTCCTGTCATTCCAGGTTTGATTTTTTCAATGGAAAGTAATTGAGATTCTAATACAATATTATAAATTTCTTTTAGCTTTGCAGGTGGTTCACCAACCGCTACTGTTCGCGTAATATCGGACACATAGCCTTTATAAAGAGCTCCGTAATCTAAAGTAACAAAGTCGCCTTTTTCGATAACTTTGTCACTTGCCACTCCATGTGGAAGAGCGGAACGAGTTCCAGATGCTACGATAGTGTTGAAAGAAGAAGAGGTCGCTCCACATTTTCTCATAAAAAACTCAAGCTCATTCGAAACTTCAAGCTCTGTCAATCCCGGTTTAATATAATCTATAATATGTTTGAATGCCGCATCCGCTATGTCGGCAGCTTCCTTTAATATCTTAATCTCTGATTCAGTCTTTATCAAGCGTAAATTTTCAATAAGGTTTGTGACTGGCACTAATTCTGCTTGGATTTCCTTTTGATATGTTTGGAAAGAAGAATATGTTACATAGTCTTGTTCAAATCCTAGTTTTTTTATGCCAAGCTGTTTAACCTGACTCGCTATTTCCTCATGGATAAGGCCTTTGTGTTGAACAATTGTAAAGCCTTCAGCCTGTTTAGAAGCTTGTTCTACATAACGGAAATCAGTAATAAACAATGCTTTATCTTCGCTTATAAGGACTACTCCCGCTGTTCCGGTAAAATTGGAAATATATCGGCGATTATAATCACTAGTAATTAAAATTCCATCTATTCCATTTCCCCGAAATGCCTCACGTAATTTATCCAGTTTTTTCATTTCATTCTCCCCTTTTTATGTATTCAAGCAATGCTTTTAAAGCTAATTCATAACCAAAAAAACCAAAACCAACAATTTGGCCAACTGTAACTGGCGCAGTGACAGATTCTCTTCTAAAAGATTCCCTTGCATGTACATTTGAAATATGCACTTCAACAACAGGAACATTGACTGAAGCTATCGCATCACGAATAGCATAACTATAATGTGTAAAAGCCCCTGGGTTTAAAATAATCCCTGTATAGTTTTCCTCTTCTGCATGATGTATTTGGTCAATTAAGTCGCCTTCGTGGTTGGACTGAAAGGCTTCCGTGACAGCACCATAGGAAGCAGCTGTTTTTTTTAGATCTTCAATTAAATAATCGAGTGTATTGTTGCCATAAATTGTAGGTTCTCTTTTCCCAAGCAAATTTAAATTTGGACCATTTAGAACTAAGATTTTTTTCATTTTTTTACACCTTTTTATGTAAGAATGTTCAACATATTCATTCTATCATAAAAAATGAAAACGAAACTAGCCATGCGATAAAAAGCAAATTAACTTTTCATATCCTTATTTTTTTCTTTATTTTTATCCTGATAATGTGTTCTTTCATTTTGTTCATAAGATATAGAGTACCCTATGAAAACTCCGTACAGAATATATAAACACGCACATGTGATAATCGTATTTAAATCCAGTTTTAGAAACGGCTTCATACCTGGAAAAATCGGATTTAATATGATAAACACTATTAAAAATAATACAATGCCGTAAATGGCCCCAACCCATATTGTTTTAAATTTTTTTAAAATTGCGTAATATATAAATGAAACGGGAATGGAAATAATGCCATATGCGATAATGGAACTGACTATCCCAATCCAGCTTTCTCTCCAAGAACCAACAGTAAACGGCTCTAAAATAATGTTAGGTTCCACTTTAATAAAGTTTAAATAATAAGTAAAATATCCTACTGCACTCCACAAAAGTCCTCCGAAGAATCCGGTGATAAAAACCATCTTAGCAAAAGAACCCGCTTCATTGAATCCAGCTTCTTCATGTTTCGAATCCATGTAATTCACCTCCAAAAATTAAGGAGCTTTTGACACAATTGTTTCAAAGTCCTTATTAGTAGAATAACCATATCTATTCCAGCTAGTCGTATAACGTTTTTTTTAGTAAAATGAATATAACTCTATACGAGAGGGAGATATCGAAAATTCGATTCTTTATTAGAAAATAGGCTGGTGACTTTCATGGATAATCAAAAAGCCCCTTCTTACGGTGGGCAAGCAGTTATAGAGGGAGTAATGTTTGGTGGAAAATATCAAACCGTTACGGCGGTACGACGAAAGGATTCTTCCATCGAATATTTTTATTTACCTCGTAAAACAAGGCCTGTGTTACAAATGCTAAAAAAGATACCATTTCTTAGAGGGATTATTGCGATAATAGAAGCAAGCGCGAACGGATCCCAGCATTTAAGCTTTTCAAGCGAGAAATTTGAAGTAGATCCTAATGACGATGAAAAAATAAAGGATGAAAAGGTTTCCAAAACAACCATGGTCATAGGTGTTGCAACCCTTGGCGTACTTTCTTTTTTATTTGGTAAGTTTGTTTTTACACTTGTCCCTATATTTCTTGCAGCTTTGTTTAAACCCATCCTATCAAATGATGTCGCACAAGTATTACTTGAGGGATTTTTTAAGCTTCTTCTATTGTTGGGATATATTTATTTTGTATCCTTAACACCTCTTATTAAGCGTGTTTTTCAATATCATGGGGCAGAACACAAGGTAATCAATACCTTTGAAAATAATTTAGAGCTTACAGTAGAAAATGTGCAATCACAGTCACGATTGCATTATCGTTGCGGAAGCAGTTTTATTCTATTTACAGTTTTCATCGGCGTCATCATATATTTATTCGTTCCGACAAGTCCATTATGGTTAAGGATTGTGGATCGAATTGCTCTTATTCCTGTTGTACTTGGAGTCTCATTTGAGGTTTTGCAATTTACAAATAAATTACGGGAAATCCCTGTTCTAAGATACCTTGGATATCCCGGATTATGGCTACAACTCCTAACAACAAAGGAACCAACAGATGATCAGGTAGAAGTTGCAATTGCATCATTTAAAGAATTGCTACGGGTGGAAAACGAGAAAAAAGACATTTCCGCGGAAACACCGAATATGTCCCTATAAAATAGATTGTTTACCAAACTGATAAATGGGTCTGCGGTCCGAATTGCTTTCTCTGAGAAAGTTATATTCCTTTTAAAAACTTATTATAGGCAATATCGGCCGCATACCGATTTGTTTTTTTCAGAACGAAAAAAGAATGGAGATTTATACTTGAAATGAAACTCATTCCAAATTGAATTGAAAATTGGTATAAAAGGTTGATTTTGAGGAAACAATGCTTATGATGCTCAAATGGAGGTGGCTTTTTTGCACATAAGAAATAGTCTAATTGGTGTTATCTTTCTCCTAGCAGTCATTGGCTTTGGTACAAAATTATTTATAAATCCAGCTTCCCTTTTTAGGCAAATATTGTTTTCTGTTCTTGTAATAGCGGCTATCTTTTTCATTTATCGAATATGGATTGGCAAAAAATCTAATGCAAAAGAACAAAGAAATTTTATCAAAGCAGCCCGAAAATCAAAAAGGCGTCTAAAAAAACGGCAATCATCCGGTAAGCAAACCTTACAAGCCCGTAAAAAACCGATTCGAAAAAAATCAGACGTTCAGCTTACCGTAATCGAAGGAAAAAAAGGAAAAAAGAAAAATCGTGCAATCTTCTAAATCTTAATATGACCATTTTTTTAAAAATTCTTTGGTTCGCAAACGTCCTAAATCAATGAGGGCGTCTTTTTTTTCCTTTATTAAATCAAATTCAATCGATGTAAAGTTATCTGTCGGAATAAAGATAATATCCTTTTCCATTTGCCGCGAAATATATTTCATATCATGAGCGTCCTTCATTGTGTCAAACAATGCTCCAAATAATTGAAAGCCATTTTTTATTACATGTTTTCGATGATCCTTTAGCTTGGTGCTTAAAGAAATACCAATTACTGGCCGTATTTTTTTTGTGCCTTCTTCTACAAATAGCCACATTGGGAAATTACTTAATACTGCACCATCTACGATAAAGTTTGTACCATCTAAGGATTTTAGTTTGACTGGTTCAAAAAAATAAGGGATGCTACAGCTCATTCTTATCGCTTTTGCAACCGGAAAACTGTCGATTGGAACGCCAAGGTCCACTAAATTATCAGGTAGAACTAATAATCTCCCATTTGTTAAATCAGAAGCTACAACTCTTAGTTTTTCTTTCGGCATATCTGCAAAGGTATATACTCCCTTTTCCGCTAATTTCATTGATAGCCATTCTTCGAAAGCCTTGCCTCGATATAAACCTAATCTCCAGTATAAAAATAGCCATTTTGTGAATGGCAAAGGAAGCAACGTCTTTCGTGTATCCAGAAATTGAGAAAGATCCACTTCCGCAGCTAACTGCCTTAATTCTTGACTAGTATATCCGGCTGCAACAAGTGCTGCAATAATGGATCCGGCACTTGTCCCGGCAATCCGTTTAAATGTATATCCTCTTGATTCAAGCTCCTCATATGCACCAATTAATGCTAATCCTTTTATCCCACCTCCAGAAAACACACCATCAATCTCCATAATCTCCATCCCCTTCAGGTAGTATTTATATATTTTTAAGAATGGGGAAAGGAAAATAGAACTTATTAGCTTAAACAAAAATTATGTTTTAAATAGAAAAGGAGCTAAGCCCAATGCTTAACTCCTCTTTTTTTTGCTTTACAATCCACATTTTAATTGGGCATTGCAATTGTCACAAGTATTGCATCCACCAATTTCTTTTACCGTTCCTTTACGACATACTGGACATGTATTACCTATTTCTGATCCAATTGTCACACTTGTGGAACGTAAATCCTGGATGGTATCCACTAATACGACCGCTGGTTTTTCCGGTTGATTTGCATTAACATCTTCATCAAATTGATTTTCTTCCGCCTTCAATGTTAAAACTTGCGAATCACGGCTGCCGTCAACATAAACTGTGCCGCCCTTTGCTCCGCCTTTATAAAGTCGCTCATAAACCTTTTGAACTTGTTCCACGGAATATCCGCGCGGTGCATTTACCGTTTTGGAAATAGAGCTATCAATCCATCTTTGAATGACACATTGTACATCTGCATGTGCTTCCGGCGCAAGCTCCATCGCTGTTGTGAACCAAAATGGAAGTTGATTTGGGTCTGCTTCTGGATGTTTGTCTAGATATTCTTGAACGATTTCCGCTTTTACTTCAATAAATTTACCTAAACGTCCGCTGCGGTAATAAGTAAAGGAGAAATATGGTTCTAAGCCTGTTGAACAGCCAATCATTGTTCCGGTTGATCCTGTCGGAGCAACTGTAAGAAGATGCGAATTGCGAATTCCATCCGCAAGAATGGATTGTCTTATGTCTTCAGGCATTTTGCTCATATATCCCGTTTCGATGAATGCTTTGTGTAATCTGTTAGTTTCCTCGTCTGTTTCTCCTACTAAGAATGGGAAGCTTCCTTTTTCTTTCGCAAGCTCAATAGAAGCACGATATGCTGTAGTTGCAATCGTTTCAAACACTTTATCTACAAGAATATTTCCTTCTTCAGAGCCATATTCTTTTTCACAGTAAATCAATAAATCGGCAAGTCCCATCACACCTAAACCTACACGACGTTCACCAAGTGCTTGCTTTTTGTTTTCTTCAAGGAAATATGGAGTAGCATCAATAACGTTATCTTGCATTCTAACGCCAATTTCAACCGTTTGTTTTAGCTTTTCGAAATTAACCGTTTTATTTTCTTTATCTGCCATTTGTGCTAAATTCACCGCTGCTAAGTTGCAGACACTGAATGGTGCGAGGGGTTGTTCACCACATGGGTTTGTCGCAACGACTTTTTGTCCATATGCCTTTGCATTAGTCATGTCGTTTGCATTATCAATAAAGAAAATACCAGGTTCTGCAGAATAAGTTGCACAAATATTAATTAAATTCCACAATTCTTTTGCTTTTATTTTGCGGTATGTTTTGACTTTATGTCCGAGCTTTTCCCATTCACGAACGTCTCCGACTTTATGCCATTCTTCATTATAAATCTTCATTTCTTCCTCGCTATAATTTTCAACATCTGGGAAACGAAGTTCATATACAGCATCTTGTTCAACTGCATCCATGAAATCTTTTGTTAAACATACAGAAATATTGGCACCTGTTAAGAATTCTGGATTATGAACGGTATAGGTACCACCAGCAGTCAACTTTTCCTGAGCATCATTTAAAATACCTTCGCTAAAACCACCTTGGCCAGGAATCGATTTATAATTTAATATTCCCTGATACATCGCTTTTTCTTGTTCAGTCAGCGGTGTAAATTTGAGCTTTTCTTTCGCGTGCTTTTTAATTGTCTCGTCTTCTGTCGTCTCAAGTAAAAATCTTAATATACGAGGATTTTGCATTTTTGAAATAATAAATTCCACTATATCCGGGTGCCATGAAGAAAGCATTATCATTTGTGCCCCACGTCTTGATCCACCTTGTTCTACAAGATGTGTGAGTTTCGCAATATCATCCAACCATGAAACTGATCCGGATGATTTTCCGTTTACCCCTTTTGCTAATGTATTTCTTGGACGAAGTGTTGAACCGTTAGTTCCGACTCCGCCGCCTCGGCTCATGATTTCCATTACTTGCTTCCTGTGTTCGGAAATACCTTCGCGGGAATCAGGAACAAACGGCATCACATAGCAATTAAAATACGTTACATCTGTATCAGCTCCAGCGCCGTATAATACCCTACCGGCTGGAACAAAATTTAGGTTTACTAATTCTTGATAGAATTTTTCAAACCATTCTTTACGTTTTTCCTCTGTTTTTTCAACTGCAGCAAGGCCTGTTGCGTTGCGTTTCGCAATTTGCTCATAATAAACTTCTAAAGGCTTTTCAATTATGTCAATAGATCGAACAATTAAGCCTGTTTCTATTTCGTTTTGATCATCAAGTGCACTTCTGTACTCCTCCTCAATCAAAACCTTTGCAACATTTCTTTCCCAATCTATCTCTTGTATAAATCCTAATCCGCGAGCAGGAAATTTAGGGTCTTCTTTGATGGTTAAAACGACAAAGTCACCAGCTGTAAGAGTAATCTTTTCTGTATCCTTGAATGCATAGCGGTCAATCATGACAAGACGGGATACCCCTTTATGCGTGATGTGCATGTCAGAAGAAATAGGGTGAACTTGAGGAAAAAGACTAATATCCTTGTTTAACCTCTCCTTATCAATATTCATTTTTGTGGTAAACGCAACAGACATTTTGACAACTCCTTTATATATCTATCAATTTCTAACTCTAGCAAGTTAAACTCTGAGATGTATTTACTTATAATAAATTATCATAAATCCCACCTCAATATCAACATATAGTATTTAAAAAACAGAATTATATACTATATATAGTTTTTAGGTGACTTTTGTCTGTTTTTGTCAAATGTTGAATAAAGCAAAATTAGGAGATTAGAAGAGATATTCTAAGATTCAATAGGAATTATCCTTAAAAACAGATGAATTCCCACGTTGCAATAGAAACAATTAAAAATTAAACCCCGCATTAAAAGGGAATTCTACGCAATAGCAATTTATAAAAAAAATAAATATTTTTGTTGAAATTTTTATTTTTTTATATTAGAAGGTGATTTTTTTAATCTTATACAGTTTTGTTAAAATGTTTTGATTCATGAAGCTTTGACGAATATAATAGATATAGTGTTACTCGCAGAAAGGAGCAAAAAAAATTGTCACAATGGTATTTTTTTATCATCGTAGTTGTAGCGATTCTTGCTTATACTCTTTATAATTATTTTGCGCAAAAAAGAATCGTTAAAACATTAACAGAAGAAGAATTCAAAGCCGGATATCGAAAGGCTCAGCTTATTGATGTTCGTGAGGTAAATGAATTTGAGAACGGTCACATCCTTGGAGCCCGGAATATTCCTCTATCTCAAATGAAAATGAGAATGAAAGAAATTCGCCCGGATAAACCTGTTTATCTATATTGCCAAAGCGGGATGAGAAGTGCACGTGTCGCTCAGATGTTATACCGAAAAGGCTATAAGGACTTATATCAGCTACAAGGCGGCTTTAAGAAGTGGACTGGCCGTATTAAAGCAAAATAATGAAAACCGCAGATTGACTGCGGTTTTTTATATAGGCTCTATTATTTTTCGTTCACGTATGAGAATTCATAGGCGGAGCATTTCCGGCTAATGTATATAATGGAGGCATAAGTAGTAGATATAAGCGGAGATATTCCGATTAACTGCTCTAAATAGGACAAAATCTAAGGATTTGGATAAGATAACCGGAAAACCTCCCCTTATTTTTAGGGAAATAGGAGTATTTCCAAATTTAAACGGAAATTTTCCGTTTATTTTTCAAACAGGTAAAATCAATATTCAGTTATTACAGGGCCTTTATATAAAAAAAGAAAGATAGGTGAAAAAGTTATGTTTTTACAGTCGATACAATGGAAGGATATAACCTCCAACCGTAATTATCCTTTTTCTTTGCCGATCTTTGAAGATTTTCAGTCCATTCACTTACTTCATCCAATTACTATTTTCATAGGGGAAAACGGGAGTGGAAAATCAACGTTTCTGGAAGGTTTAGCAGCAGCCTGTCAGCTTCCGACTGCGGGTGGTGCAGAAGTAAATGATGACCCTGATTTACGGCACGCAAAGGCGCTAGCTGATTCTTTCTTTATAAAATGGCGGGAAAAGACAAGAACAGGTTTCTTTCTTAGAGCGGAGGATTTTATATCATTCACAAAACGAGTCAAACAGATGAGATTAGAAGCGGAACATCAATTGAATTTAATAGAAGAAGAATACAGACATAAGTCAGCTCATGCAAAATCCCTAGCATCTTTGCCACACAAACGAACATTATATGAACTAAATCACCTCTATCAAAATGGTTTGGAAACTAGATCCCACGGTGAAAGCTTTTTAGATTTCTTTCAAGCAAGAATCAAGCCAAATGGGCTATATTTACTCGATGAGCCAGAAGCTCCTTTATCTCCTATGCGGCAACTTACATTAATCAGTATTATTCTCGAAGCAGTTCAAAGCGGATCCCAATTTATCATTGTCACTCATTCTCCAATATTAATGGGGATTCCTGATGCAGATTTATATACTTTTGATTCTCATCCTCCTGCAAAAATAGACTTTGAGGAGACGGAGCATGTTCAGATTACAAAACAATTTTTAGAAGCACCGCAGCGCTTTCTAAAATATCTATAGAAAAAGACCTCTTCCCAAAAAGAGGCCTTAATTATTATACTTGATATCTTAAAATCGGTTTTCGTGCCGCTTGTGTTTCATCAAGACGTTTAATGACAGTGTTATGCGGAGCTTCTTGCACAATCTCAGGATTCTCTTCCGTTTCTTTTGCAATTTGAATCATTGCATCGATAAAGGCATCAAGCGTTTCCTTTGATTCTGTTTCCGTAGGCTCAATCATCATACACTCTTCCACATTAAGCGGGAAGTAAATAGTAGGCGGATGGTATCCAAAGTCTAACAGTCGTTTTGCGATATCCAATGTACGTACACCAAGTTTCTTTTGACGTTTGCCGCTTAATACAAATTCATGCTTACAATGACGATCATACGGAAGATCATAATATTCTGCTAATCTTCTCATCATATAATTCGCATTTAATACTGCATTTTCTGTTACCGCTTGTAATCCGTCAGGACCCATTGTCCGGATATACGTATAGGCTCTGACATTAATACCAAAGTTTCCGTAATATGGTTTTACACGGCCAATGGATTGTGGACGATCATAATCAAAGGCAAATTCGTCCCCTTTTTTCACGATAACTGGTTTCGGTAAGAAAGGAATTAATTCTTTTTTCACTCCAACAGGTCCAGAGCCAGGTCCACCACCACCATGAGGTCCAGTAAATGTTTTATGAAGGTTTAAATGCACGACATCAAATCCCATATCTCCTGGGCGTGCTTTCGATAATACAGCATTAAGGTTTGCACCATCATAATACAATTTACCACCGGCGCTATGAACAATCTCCGCCATTTCAAGAATATTTTCTTCAAAAAGACCAAGAGTATTTGGGTTAGTCAGCATTAAAGCAGCCGTATCAGGTCCAACTAAGCTTCTTAAATCATCTAAATCTACCAAGCCATTTTCATTTGACTTAACCGTAATCGTTTCAAGACCAGCTACAGTAGCAGATGCAGGATTCGTACCGTGAGCAGAATCAGGAACAATTACTTTTGTTCTCTGTGTGTCCCCGTTTGCTTCATGATATGCACGAATCATCATTAATCCAGTCCACTCTCCATGGGCTCCAGCTGCAGGTTGAAGGGTTACTTCGTCCATTCCAGTAATTTCAATTAAATGCTCTTGTAAATCGTACAATAATCCTAAAGCACCTTGGACAGAGCTTTCATCTTGTAATGGATGAATATGGGCAAAACCAGGGTAACGAGCAACAACCTCATTAATTTTTGGATTATATTTCATCGTACAGGAACCTAGTGGATAAAATCCGGAATCAACACCGTGGTTGCGCTTTGACAACGCGGTATAGTGACGCATAATATCTAGCTCGGCTACCTCTGGAAGATTTGGTTCCTCTACTCGAAGATAATCTGTAGGAAGATATTCTCCAAGATTTGTTTCGGGTACATCTAATTCAGGTAAGCTATATCCAACACGACCTTGTTTCGTTATCTCAAAAATGAGTGGTTGATTTGCATTATTCATGGCTATCCCCCAATTCCTCTACGAAGTTATCAATTTCTTCTTTCGTGCGAAGTTCCGTTACAGCTATAAGCATATGATTCTCTAATCCTGGATAATCTCTGCCTAAATCATAGCCGCCAATGATGCCACTCTCTAATAATTTCTGATTAACTTCTTTAACAGGTTTAGCGAGCTTAACAACAAATTCATTAAAGCTTGGTCCTGTAAAAGCAATGTCAAACCCATTATCTTTGAAAACACGCTGAGCATATTGGGTCTTATGAATATTTTGTGAAGCCATTTCCTTTACGCCTTTTTTCCCTAAAGCTGTCATGGCTACAGATGCTGCAAGTGCATTTAATGCTTGGTTTGAACATATATTAGATGTAGCTTTGTCACGTCTAATATGTTGTTCACGTGCTTGTAGGGTTAATACAAATCCCCTTAGACCATTCTCATCTGTCGTTTGTCCCACTAATCGACCAGGAACTTTTCTCATTAATTTATTTGTTACAGCGAAATATCCGCAATGGGGGCCACCAAATGCAGATGGGATTCCAAAAGTTTGCGCATCCCCGACAACAATATCAGCTCCAAATGAACCAGGAGGGGTTAAAACTCCCAATGCTAGCGGATTACTTGAAACAACAAACAGCCCTTTAAATTGATGAGCAATAGGTTCAATCTCCTTTAGAGGTTCAATTTGTCCAAAAAAGTTTGGATATTGAACAATTACTGCGGCAACCTGATCATCTATTTCCGCTTTTAATGCGTCAAGGTTTGTAACACCATTTTCATGAGGAATTTCCACCACTTCAATGTATTGGCCTTTTGCATAAGTTTTTAATACTTCACGGGATTCAGGATGGACCGCTTCCGAAATAAGAACTTTTTTCCGTTTTGTTTGACCGCAAGAAAGCATTGCAGCTTCTGCAAGAGCAGTTCCCCCATCATACATAGATGAATTTGCTACATCCATACCTGTTAATTCACAAATCATCGTTTGAAATTCAAAGATTGCCTGTAATTCACCTTGAGAAATTTCAGGCTGATATGGTGTATATGCAGTATAGAATTCTGATCTTGAAATGACATGATCGACAATTGTCGGAATGTAATGGTCATATACTCCCGCTCCTAAGAAGGAAACATATTGTTTTAAGTCTGCATTCTTGGAAGCTAATCTTGATAATTCTTTTAATAAAGCTGTTTCCGATTTTGCTTTTTTAATATTATATTGACCTTTAAAACGAACTTTTTCCGGAATGTCTTGGAACAATTCATCAACTGAGTCTACCCCTATTGCTGCCAGCATCTCTTTTTGATCTTGTTCTGTCATCGGCAAATAACGATGCGTTGTCATGTTTCGGTTCTCTCCCATCCTATTTTTTTACCCTTTTATAAAATGGTGTTGGCACAACTTTAGCCTTTAATAATTTCCCACGTATTTCTACGTTTACTTCTTGGCCAATTTCACTATTTTCGATATTGACTAGTGCAAGTCCAATGTTCGTTTTGAATGTTGGAGATTGTGTACCTGAAGTTACTTCACCAATTTCAACATCACTTGCGAATACTTTGTAGCCATGTCTTGGAATGCCTCGATCAATCATTTCAATTCCAACTAACTTACGCTTTAAGCCATTTTCTTTTTGAGAGGCTAAAGCATTTTTACCGATAAAATCAGCTTCTTTCCCTACTTTCACGGCAAAGCCAATTCCCGCTTCCAATGGGGAAATATCTGCAGAAAGCTCTTGTCCGTATAAAGGAAGGGTAGCTTCAAAACGAAGTGTATCCCTTGCACCTAGTCCACAAGGTAATACTCCATCTTCTTTGCCGGTCTCTAATATAGCTTTCCATAAGCTTGCTGCATCTTCTTTTTTGCAATAAATTTCAAAACCATCTTCCCCAGTATATCCAGTTCTTGAAACCAGTGCAGAAGCTACAGATAAGTCAACGTTGGAAGAAAATTTAAAAAACTTAATCTCCGACAATTCCTTGTTTGTTGCTAGTTTTTGTAGAATTTCTTGCGCTTTCGGTCCTTGAATGGCAAGCTGTGCAATGCTATCAGAAATATTTTCAAGCTCCACATCACCGAATACATGCTTCTCTAACCATGCAAAATCCTTTTCAATATTTGCTGCGTTTACAACGAGTAAGAAATCTTCCTCTGAATTTCTATAGACCAATAAGTCATCAACGGTGCCGCCATTTTCATAACACATTGCAGTGTACTGGGCACCGTTATCTGCAATTTTCGCAATATCATTTGTCATCATTTTTTGTAAAAACGCTAAACTGTCTTTACCTTTTACCGTGAATTCTCCCATATGAGAAACATCAAATAATCCAGCTTTTGTTCTCACGGCCTCATGCTCTTCCTTAATGCTAGAGAATTGCACCGGAAGCTCCCATCCGCCAAAATCAATTGTTTTCCCACCATATTCTTTATAAACATCAAACAATGGTGTTCTTTTTAATGACATTCTTTTTCCCCCTCATTTGATAGTAGAATTCTTACTATGCTCTTTTTTAGGCAGAAAGGCATAAAAAAGGACAGAAAAACTCTGCATATTAAAGCCTGAGTTTCTCTGTCCTGTAACCTGAAAGTTTACCGTCATAATGGTTTTCCTCTTGGGTGGCTTATAATAAGCACTCTCCAGAGCTGCGTCAAACAAGAGTCTTTTTGCCTGAGAGATTCACAACTTTCGCTATTTGCTCCTTCGGCGCTGCCAACTACGCGGCAGTCTCTCCCCCTGTTCTCATTCGCCTATATTAAATTAAAAAGTGGGCATACTAAGAAATAACGAAAATGTCATGCTTTACTTTATGTTCAAGCTATTTTCATCCTAACATTAAACACATTTTTCAGCAATCATTTTTAGTACAGAATTAGGACATATTTTATTCTATTTTACAGTCCTTGGATCACAGAATAAGGAGTGGCATAAATGACGATCCATATTGAATTTGATCAAGTTTGGGGAGAGGAATTATCAGAGCGTTTCGGGAAGGATGGTCCATGGGGAAATTGGGAGCTTTATAAGCTAGCAATTGAAATGGAAAAACATTTCATTATCCCTGAATTTGAAGGATTACAAGCTCCAAAGCATTTAGCAAATCTTAAACCTTTGCCACATCAATTAGAGGTTGCGAGACAAGTAGTCGAAAAGATGAACGGAAAAGCGATTCTTGCAGATGAAGTAGGGCTCGGGAAAACAATTGAAGCCGGCTTAATCTTAAAAGAATATATGATTCGAAAACTGGTGAAAAAAGTTTTGATTTTAGTACCTGCCTCATTAGTTTCTCAATGGGCTTTCGAGTTAAATACGAAATTTCATATTCCTGCTGTTGCACAAAAGAAAAGCTATGTATGGGATCAATGCGATTGTGTTGTTTCATCTATCGATACAGCGAAAAGAAGTCCGCACAGAGAAAAAATATACGAACAAAATTATGATTTAGTGATAATCGATGAAGCGCACAAACTAAAAAATCATAAAACCAAAAACTATGAATTTGTTCAAAATCTTAAAAAGAAATTTTGTTTATTATTGACGGCGACCCCTATCCAAAACCGGATTGACGAAATCTTTCATCTCGTGTCTTTATTAAAGCCCGGACATCTAGGCAACCAAACAGGGTTTCTTGAGAAATATAAAAATGGGGATCGTAATATAAAAGATGATAAACATCTTAATGATTTAGTTAATAAGGTTATGATCCGCAATCGCCGTGTAGATACAGGAATTGAATGGACGAAACGCCATGTAAAAACTGTATTAATAGAATTTAATAACGAAGAAAGAGAACTTTATAATGCAATTGATGTTTTAAAAGGAAATCATGATTATGTCGCAAATGCCGGATTTACCATTATGACACTGCAAAGAGAAGCATGCAGCAGCAGAGAGGCTGTATATTATACATTAAAAAATATGCTTAAAAAAAGAGAAAATCCAACACCTGAATTTGAGGAAAAAATACACTTCCTCATAAAAAAAATTGAAGCGGTTAAACAAAATTCAAAAGCGGAAAAAACACTGGAGCTTATAAAGCAAATAAATGATAAAGTTATCATTTTTACAGAATACCGTGCAACCCAACTTTATTTGCAATGGTTTTTAAAACAGCATGGAATCACTTCTGTTCCGTTTCGCGGCGGATTTAAACGAGGAAAAAAAGACTGGATGAAAGAACTGTTCCAAAAACATATCCAAGTTCTGATTGCAACTGAAGCTGGCGGGGAGGGAATTAATCTACAATTTTGTCACCATATGATTAACTTTGATTTGCCATGGAATCCGATGAGATTGGAGCAAAGGATTGGACGTGTACATCGTCTTGGTCAGGAAGAGGATGTGCATATTTATAATTTTGCTACAAAAAACACAGTAGAAGATCATATTTTAAAGCTGCTGTACGAAAAAATTAATTTATTTGAGCGGGTTATTGGAGAGCTGGATGACATATTGACAAGACTGGAATTCGGTAAATTGGAGAACCATTTAAAAGATATCTTTCAGAATTCTAAATCTGAAGGGGAAATGAAAATAAAAATGGAGAACCTAACAGAAATGATTCAATTTGCAGAAACGATGAAAAATCGAGAGGAGGAAACGCTGCATGCAGCAGGAGGAAATTCATCAATATCTTGAACGTTACTTCTTGGCTAATGAATGCGAAATTTTGGAGAACCAAAATGGTTATTTAACCGTACAACTTACTATTGATATGGATAAAGAACTTATGAATCGCCCTTTTTATTGGCATTATTTAGAGAAAACAGGTGGTATTCCTAATCCTGCAAAGCTAACTATTATTACAGATAAAAGTAAAACTCCTGATGAAGTCAAAGGCGAAATGATTCATTTCGGAGCACCTCGGCTTCATCAAATATTTCAATCGACGAAAAAACTCGCTGGGTTTATTCGATTATTTGAAGAGACAAAGGTTTTACATAATCAACAACGACCTTTGTATCCTTGGTTAGGTGTAAATATAAAAATCTCCTATCAATGTGATCGCAAGCGGGATATTTTTCGATCTTTTGGTCTTAACATGATTAATGGCGGATTAGTGGAAAATTTTCAAGACTATTTACAAACAAAAAAGCTTACACCAAAGATACCCGATTTATGTTTTACGCTATCCCCTATCATTATGCCAAAAAGCGGAATAAATAGGATCGAAGCATTTTTAAAGCAAGAAATATTAATGGAAGATCATGAATGGGCCGTACAAGCTAGACAAAGATGGGATGAGGATTTAGCATTATTAGATCATTTTTATGAAGACATGGAGGAAAAACCGGAAAGCTATCAAATAGAAAAGGAAGCTTTACGTGAGCAATACGAACCGAGCATTAGAATAGAAATTATTAATGGGGGACTTTTCTATTTAACACAGCCAACGGTAAATTAAGAAAATCGCAAGCTCCTTGCACATTAGCAGGCCAATAGGCAATATAAGAATACAGCATATGATGATTCACATATTTTTTAACTTTAAAAAAAGAAAGAAAATAGAAGAGACTTTTTAAAATTGACTCTTCTATTTCCTTTTAAAAATCATCAAAATGGCAAATGGTATCATCCCAAACCATCTGTATAAAAATGGAGATTTTTCTAATTTTCTTTGCAGCCGAATTTCTTTTCTAGCTGTTTTCGGTGTATCGAAATGTTTAACAAAGGTTTGAGTTATATACTTAATATAATCATTTGTTGACACTACAGGCACTCCTCCTTTATTTATTGCAGTGTGCCCATTAAGTGTCTATTTTATTCTTTTTATTATTTCATATGATGTTTCATCGATACTTAAATGAGTTGAATCGATAATAAATTTTGCCGTATTTTCATAGAAACATAGTCTTGATTCATATAACGCTTGCACTTCGTCCAAGGTTTTATTTACGAAGAGAGGCCTGGAAGTATCATACTCGATTCTTTCCATAATTTTTTCTATTCTACATTTAAGAAAAACAGATGATCCAGTTGTTTGGATAAAATCTCTATTTTCTTTACGCAGAATAATCCCGCCGCCTGTCGTAATAATACCATTGATGTTTTTGGTACTTAGGAGTATTTCCGATTCTTTGTCCCGGAAATAAGGTTCTCCTTTTTCAGCAAATATTTGAGATATTTTTTTCCCTTCTGTTTGTTCTACTAAATGATCCGTATCAAACACAGGTATATGAAGATCCTGAGATAATTTTTGTCCAATTGTTGTTTTTCCTGCACCCATAAAGCCGATAATATAAAGTGGCAGCATTTGTTAGAGCTTCTCCTCTCAAATTTCGATCCATTTAGAAATTCGCTTATCTTCCTGATCATAAATTAGTTCATTTTTCGTTACCTGTCCATATGATAGATATGTTACAAGGATGATTCGATATCTACCATCATCCATTAATTCAATTTGATAACTTACCTTTCCTTCATCATATGATATCACTCCTTGCATCTTCATTTTTTGATTTTCGATACGTTCTATTAAGGTTTTCATTGTTAAGGAAATCATACTGTTCCTTATATAGTAACTTTTTGTTTCATGAAGATAGCGTGATTCCGATAAATAAATTTGGACGGAGGAAAGAATAACAAAGAAAACAACAAAGGTGACCATCAGAGTATATGGCAACATAAATCCTTTCTCACTTTTCAATTATCTCTCCCCCTACCTCGTGTTCTTCCTTCATAACCGGTTTAAAAATTGTAAATCCAGCAATTTCTTGACGATTGTTTGTAAATTGAATCACAAGATTAATATGATTTGCTTTCATCGTAAACTCCGCATTTCTTACTTTTTGCAATACTACCTCATGTCCAGTATCATGTACACGTCTGCGCAGCAATAAACCAAATGACTCATAGGTAACCTTCTCTCCATTTACTTGTAAAATTAGTTTGTTTCCCGTAATATCTACCGAACTGCTATTCCTTATTTCCCTTCTTAACTGTATCAGAAAGATGTTCCATTCATACGCGTCCTCTGTGGATAATGAATGATTGATATGATTAAATCCTTTTATTACTAAGGGAATAAGACTTAATATTGTCACTGCGATCATTAAAGAGATAATACTTTCTGCTAATGTAAAACCTTTTTCACTTTTCCAATTCTGTAACACATTTTTGCCCGTTTTCATAGAAAACACATGCTTTCCACATCCCGTTGTTAGACGTTAATTGAACCTCATACATCTTCCCTTCAATGGATTGGCTGCTTACCGGTACTGTATCGTTAATCGTAAAATGTTCTATTGATTCATATAAAACTCGATACGCCATTAATTGTTCCTTTTCATCATTTAATTTCATGATCATCTGAAACATAAGGGGAAATAGAACAGTTGCAACAAAAAGGATTGCACCAAATGAAACTAATCCTTCTGCTATGGTAAAACCTTTTTCATTCCTGCACACGGAATCTTCCCCTTCCAATATTAAAAATCAATTTAAACGTCTGTCCGTTTATTTCAAATGCAAGTGTTCCAAATCTGCTAATATTGCCATCCCGCAGAATATTGAAGGAGTTGAAAGAACCATTTAATAGTTTTACAGACGAAGTCATAGACCTATTCACAATTACTGTTCCTTTAGCAGTCTTCATCATATAGCGGTTATAAGCCGGGTAAAATTGAACTGTTACTAACTCTTGCCTGCTGATCGTATAGGTTTGGGCATAGTACAGGTCTGCTTCTAATTGCGAAATAACCATCTTCTTTTCTAGTGTGCTTTTTAGAGGCTTGAGACTTGCAATACTTAGAGAGAGGAAAATGGTGAGAATCAATAATACGATTAAGACTTCGATTAGTGTAAAGCCTTTGTTTCCAAGATAAGCTTTCAAGAGTTGCTCCCTTTTGACTCTGTAACTTTTCCATCCGAGTCAATGCGTACAGAATTTCCGTTAGGGCAAGTCTTCCTATCTTCCTTCAGGTACTTTTCTTTGATAAGTTCAGATACATCCGTAGGATATTTATTAAATTCCATTTCATAAGCTTCCACTTGTCCTTGCACCATATTGACAAAAGCTTCGCATCCTTTATTATTAATGTTTTTACTATGCTTTGTGATATTAGGAATAGCAACAAAAATTAAAATGGTTATGATCAATAAAACGACCAACATTTCAATCAATGTGAACCCTTTTTCACTTTTCACTAATTTCAAATGTAAAACCTCCTTAAATAGAATCCATCATGTCAAACATCGGCAGCATTATGGACAAATAGACGGCGAGTACTAATAATCCAATAATGAAAAACATGACAGGTTGAATTATTTTAAATACCTTTTCCATCTTTTCTTCGATTTGTCCAAGACAAAAACGGCTATAAAACTGTAACTCTTGATCCAATCTTCCATTTTTTTCACCATGTTGGATTACCATAATTAACTGAGGATCATAGAAGGAAAACTTAGAAAGGGAATTGGAAAAGGAATAACCTAATGTCAGATCTTTACGAATCAACTCTGCTGTGTTTTTAACTAATGGTCGGTAATGTTGTGATGCTATGCAGGCTAAAACCTCATTAATAGAAAAACCGCTCTGCAGTAAAAATGAGCATTCTCGAGCCAAAAATTGACTATTAAACAATCGAAAATAGAAACGGACTGCAGGAATCCGTGCTATCCATTCCGCGTTTTTAACTGGTGTATTTTTTGAAAAATACAAACAGGAGAAAAGGAATACCAAAAATACAATTACACAAAATATAGAAAGTAATAAGGGTCCTTTTTCCATTAGCTGGGTAAAAAATCGAATCAGTGGTGAAGGATGATAGTCCATTGAGGAATAGAGGTCTGTAAATTGTGAAAGTAATAGGTTTTTCAGCAGAAACAGAATAAGGATGAGAATCCCTATCAAAACCAGCGGATACTGTAATAATTTCATCATCATTTTTCGCTCATTATCTCTTTTAATTAAATACATTCCAGCCTCCTTTAATGCTATTGCTATGTTACCGTGTTTATCAGCAAAAAATATTTGTGCACAGGCTTTTTTATCAAATTGTTCTTCACTGAGAATCTCATGAATTGGTATTCCTTCTTGTAATTTCTTTAACATCGCCTGTGTAAAACTGCTGCCCCTTTGATCCATTCTTCCTAAAAAACCGATGGCATCTCCCATGGAAAAACCATTTTGCAGCATATCGCCGAGTCTATTTAAAAACATACCCTGCTCTTTCAAGGTTTGCTTCTTCCGTTTCAAAAACCCAGCGATCATATTCTTTTTTAGAAATATATCCAAGTGCAATCCCCTTTCGTAACGATTCTTTTAATGTGAAATATTGATATGGAACATTTTCACCACTAGCTTCATTTAATACATGCTGCAATGATTTCCCATACAAAAGCTCATAAACGGCCGCTCTTCTTTTTTCATGATAATGCGGACAATATTTGGAACATTGATCTCCGCAAAACGGACAAATGAGCGTAACAAGACGTTGAGCTGTAATCCCGATTATTGTTTGTTCAATTTCATTTAGTTTTATCCCAAATTCTAATAAGCGATAGATCGCTCCCTTTGCATCTCTTGTATGCAATGTGCTAAGTACTAAATGACCTGTTAAAGCTGCTCGAACAGCTATTTCTGCAGTTTCATGATCCCGAATCTCTCCCACGATAATAATATCGGGGTCATGACGTAAAATCGCCTTTAAGCCTGTGCTATATGTTATCCCCGCTTTTTCATTTACCTGTACCTGTAAAAAATGTTCATTTTTTATCTCGACAGGATCTTCTAAAGTAATAACATTTCGTATATCTTTATTTGCGCATTTCTCGACTAATGTGTACATGGTTGTAGATTTCCCACTGCCAGTCGGACCTGTAAACAGCAAAAGCCCATGTGAGTGCATTAATAAAGACATGAGTTTTTTAGCACTGTTAGGAAAAAGTGATATTTGATCAACGGAAAATGTTTTTTTATCTGAGAGGATTCGAATAACTAGGCTTTCTCTGGAATTTGCAGTTGGGAGAGTGGAAATTCTTAAAGACGTATTATGATGTGGAATACTCAGTTGAAAGGAACCACTTTGAGGTTTTCTTTTTTCACCAATGTCTAACGAGGCCATAAACTTGAAATGGGATACAAGTCTTTCCCCTATTGTAACGGGTAGGGGCCGATGCGGAGTTAATCTGCCGTAAAGTCGAAATTGTGTAAGATAATCATCTTGTCTAGGGATAATATGAATGTCAGTCGCATTCAATTTTATCGCCTGTTCTAATAGCAAATCTGCTACTTTTTCAATGGACATATAGAATAATACACCACCTTTTATTTTCGTAAAGACTTATTTCGACAAAAAGATGGATTTTCCTGCAAGATTTTAAAATTTTTCATAAAAAATTTCCATGTGGTACGATTAAAAAAATATATGCCTGAGCAGTTACTTACACTGTTTTTTTCTAATTTCTAGCTTAAATTAAATAAAAAAGAACCAAAGCAGGGAGTCAAATGGAAAACTCCATACTTTGGCTATTAACACCTTTTTAATAGGTACTTAACTATTTGATGATAAAAATTCATCTAAAGCTTTTTTGTTTTGAGCTAAATCGATACTTAATACCTCCCCTAAATGGTCATATCGTTCATTTGTAAAGGATCCATTAACAGGAATTCGCATGGTCTGTATTTTGCTGGACTTGCTTGTGAGCAAGTCTTTTCCCAATGACAAAAGGGTAGGTGTATCTATGTTCGTATCCACATATGGTTCAATTACCCCCATTATTTTAGGAAGTTTCAAAAGGCTTGTCATACTGTAAGCTTGATCCTTCAGTTTGCCAATCACTTCCTGCTGCCTTTGAACTCTACCGAAATCACTTAGATTATCATGTCTAAAACGGACATAACCTAATAATTTCTTTCCATGGAGCACTTGCTTCCCCGGTTGTAGCGTCATCCCGATTCCATAAGACATTTTAGACGGAACATCCACTTCAATCCCTTCAGGGGCAATGACATCCACTACTTTTTCAAATCCTTTGAAATCAACAACCGCGTAGTAATTAATATCGATTCCAAAGTTTTCTTGAATCGTTTGTCTTAAGAGCTCTGTTCCACCGATAGCATACGCTGCATTAATTTTTTGTCTTCCATGTCCAGGAATATCAACAAAACTATCCCTCATTATCGAAATTAATTTTGCTTGATGAGTATTCTGATCATAATGTGCAACCATTATAGAATCCGTTCGAGCAGGTCCTTCTCCACGTGAGTCACTACCTAATAAAAGAACATTTATTTTTCCAAATTTAACTTCTTGACCTTTAAATGATATTACATTTTTGTTATCGTCTTTAAAATTTCCTGCCTTTGCTATTTGGACACCTTGTATATATTCAATAATTGCATAAATACCTACACCAAAAGTAATAAAAACTAATAAAACGAATATTACACGTCCCCATCTTACACGACTTCTTCTCTTTTTTTTCTTCATTTTTCTCTCCTTGTAAAGTATGTACGCGAATCTTTTTTCATTTTTTGTCGAATAAACAAGCTATTAATAATATGACATAACTTTATTTCACTCAGATTACAATGCTTTAAAAATAATATGAACTTACATTTCACAAGACTTTTTACACATCATTTTTGAAAGAAGAAAATAAAAAAAACATTCCTAGTTCAAGGAATGTCGCTGCTTGGTTAATATTGATTTTAAAAAATAATTTTGATGTTGCATTTTCCCATTACATAATTATTTCATTGAATATGATTTGATAATTCAATCGGATTACTCTCCCTTTATAAAAAATTAAAAATTACTTCTTCAAAAGTTCCGACAATGCCTTTTTTGCAATCTCTTTATCATCAAATTGAATCGTTTTGTTTTCTAGAATTTGATACTTTTCATGTCCTTTTCCCGCAATTAATATAATGTCATCCTTAGTAGCAATATTAATCGCTTTTACGATAGCCTCATCACGGTTTACAATGGACAGACAATTATTTGGATTTACCATTCCGTTACGAATATCTTCTATAATGCTAACTGGATCTTCGGTTCGGGGATTATCCGAAGTGATGATAACAGTATCGCTATATTGGTTTGCTATTTTCCCCATAACTGGTCTTTTTGTTTTGTCTCTGTTTCCCCCACAACCAAATACCGTAATAATTTTTCCTTTTGCAAATTCTTTAATCGTAGATAAAGCATTTTCCAATGCATCTGGAGTATGGGCGTAATCTACTATCACGAGGAATTCCTGACCAACGTTTACAATTTCCATCCTGCCATCCACACTACTTAATTCACTTAAACTTTTTTTAATATCCGATAAGGAAACTCCTTCAAGTAAAGTAGCTGTGATTCCAGCCAAAGCATTATAAACATTAAACCTTCCTACTAAGTTAAGATCAATATCTATTTCTCCAGCAAAACATTTAAGAATAAACCTAGTCCCTTTAGAAGTTAGCAATATATTATGTGCTGTAACATCTGCTTTTTTGCTTATGCCATATGTAATTACTTCTGCTGGTGTTATTCTTCGAAAGAATTCATATGAGGGATCATCTGCATTCAAGACAGCATATTTATTATTTTTTGGTGTGAAAGCATTTCCTAACCTTGAAAAAAAGGAAGCTTTCGCATCCCTATACGCCTCAAAAGTACCATGATAATCTAAATGATCTTGGGTTAAATTTGTAAAGATAGCAGTCTGAAAATGACACCCGAGCACCCTTCGCATATCCAGCCCCTGAGATGACACTTCCATTACACAGTATTCGGTATTAACTTCTGCCATTTTCCGCAAGTGTCGCTGAAGGATTGGAGGTTCTTGCGTATTGATATCGGTAGGGTAAACATTGTGATTAATTTTAACCCCGTTATTCCCCATTAGGCCTGTTTTATATCCGTAGTCTGAAAGAATCTTATCGATTATGTATGAGGTTGTTGTTTTCCCGTTTGTTCCTGTAATTCCAATTAATTTCATGTCTAATGACGGATAACCATAAAAATGGGTTGAAATAATTGCCATTGCATATCTTGCATCATTCACAATGATTGTTGGAACGTCTATTCCTAAATCTTTTTCCGTAACTAATGCAATAGCTCCATTTTTTATTGCATCATTTGCATAATGATGTCTGTCCTCTAAAAATCCTGTGATCCCAGGAGTACAAATGAATAAATTGCCTTTTTCGATTTTACGTGAGTCCATTTGAATGCCTGTAATTTCAACATTCATGTTACCTATTGTTCGTTTTATCGTTAGGAGTTTTGAAATTTCTATCAATTTCATCTAAACGGCACCTTCTCTGAATGTATTTTCAACAATTATTTGATCCTAGCAGAACGTAAAGCCATAAATACAATGGTCCCAATCATTATGATTATAAAAATGAGCAATTCCCAAATGCCAAACCCTACCCTGGTACCTAAAATTGAATAAATCCAACTCCAACTATTATATGCAAGGAAAATAGTGATCTCAGCCTTAATAATATGAACCATTAGTCTTGCATTTTTATATTGGCCCTCTATATTTCTTTCCGTTAAGTTAGAATAATTATATAAATGAGGAAATTTCTCCAGAATAGTCATGCCACCCCATATAATAAGTGTAATTAATGGAAGGATCCAAACAAAAGCTTTATTTCCCCATCCATCTGCAACATCATTTCCATTAAAATGAATTGGGATCCTATTTGGTAAACTTGGGTACATTTTTATGATATATATCACGTTTCCAATTATTATTAGCAAACAAATGATATCTAGTAAGGTTTCCATCTTTGACCTAGGGATGTTTAACTTAGGACGCTTTTGCAATTGCATAAACCATCTCACCTCTCTTATTTATTTACGTACAGTTGAAGAGATGGTTTCATAAGCTAGAAAAGATTAAGTCTGGACATAGAAAAACTTATCATTCGATTCCAAAACACTTACCTTTTATAAACAACATCATGCCATCTCTTTATAATATGAGATATTTGCACCCTAGATTCTTGTCCTCTGTCCATAAATCCCAATCGAAATATAATGATTTTAGGAAATTCATTATATTCGTTCTTGTTCTATAAAAATGAAATGAATAACGTTCCACCTTAAATATTTCGTCCAAAGAACTACTGATTGTTTGGAGCCAATCTCCTAACAACTCATCGCTCAATCCTTTATCCAGAAGTGCATCGATTGCAAATAACAATCTTTCATCCTCATCATCTATATAACTCCCATTCTTAAATAAACAAGAACGAATAGTTTCTAATGCATCCGGTATTTGTGATGGATAAAAAACGGGATGGGAAATAGCTGTCGTTAACAGGTCTGCTCCATGCGCAATACTGTGTGCCCATCCTTTTTCCTCCACAAATCCGCGAACATCATTTTCTTTCTGTAAATAAAGAAAACTGCTTTGAATACTTTTTTCTACAAGCTCTTTGGAAAGAAATCTTTCTTCAATATCTTGATTTAAAATCAACTGAGCAGCAAGAGCAGAAAAAGTACGTTTAAATACCGAATCTGAATTTACTTCCCCGATCTGGAAGAATAAATAATTTGCTCCTATGCTGGTTTCCAATATTCTTTCCATTAGACTAAAACCAATTAAGCTATTTTCTACTAACCGGCAAAAAGTTAAATGAATCAGGTCATCCCTTAATACAGAATCCGTATCTCCAATATATTTCAACATCATATCGATTAGTTTGTCTTGATTTAATAAAGAAATCTCTTCATCTTTCATGTTTTTTATTATTAGTAGTTGTTCTTTTAAATTCATTCCATACCCTCATTACCATTTTTTATTTTTCCAGTATATTCTTTTCTTATCTTCACAACTGGAAATATCATGATGGATTATCGACACAATTTCTTGGAATATCTTTAGATACATACGAACCTTTGAATAATATCTATTACTTCTCTCGGTCTAATATCAATAAAAGCGCATTCCTCGATAAACACCCATACCGGCTCATATGTCCCTCTATTCCGTTTTAGATCAGTGAATTCTTCTCCTGCCCCTGTTCCAAATTCACCTTCTATCATCTCCGCAAGATAAAAATATTGTGTTCCATTGTACTCAAGTTTTCCGATTAACTCCCTGATAGCAACTTTAACTCCTAGCTCTTCATAAGCTTCTCTAATTGTGGCTTCTTCCGGTGTTTCCCCTTCCTTAATCCCTCCGCCAGGAAACACATAATATACAGTTCCTTCCCTTGTTCGTTTTATTAGTCCGATTTTCTGATTCTCCTTATCTACTAGCACAACAGATCCTCTATTTCTAATAAGAATACCCCCAAAAAAGTTTCTTCAAATCTAAATCTATTAAACTATTTTATTATTTTGCAAAAACAAATCTAGAATGTTTGTATAGACTTCCGGCTGTGCATCATGGACAAGATGAGATGCAAATGGAACAACGGCAATATGTATATCCGAAATCATTTTCTTGTAAGTTCCCACTCCACAGACTTCATGATCTTTTTCTTCTCCTACGATATACAAAACGGGAATCCTTAGATTCTCTACCTTCCCTGTTTCGTGAAACGGATACCAATCCTCTTTTTTGGCTAGTGAAAGAAATTTAGTCCAGTTATTATTCTCATGTAAAGCATCATAATATGCCCTTGCATTATTATCATTCAGAAGCTGATCCTGTTGCTCTATATCTGCCTTCTGTAATTCTTCCCAGTTGTCCGGTTTTAATGGGATAACTCCCGATATCGACAATGTGTAAACACGATTAGGATATTTTTTGGCAAACATTAATCCCACTATTGCCCCCAAGGAGCAACCAACTATATGGCACTTTTGAATATTTAAAAAATCTATGGTTTCATATAAATCCTCTACGGAATCATAAAAGAAGTTGTCTATTTTGGAACAGGTAGACTTTCCATGACCACGTAAATCAGGCAAAACAATTTTGTAATGTTTGCTAAAAAACTCCGCCTGATATTGAAAATCAGTTTCTCCTGTTTGCAATCCTGTATGAAGAAAAAGTATAGCTTCTCCTTCCCCCAAAATCTTTGTATGTAATATCAATCATTTCCCTCCTAAAGTTTACAGCTTTTATACAAATTCACTAATGTTAGCATCTTTTCCCAAAAATTCATTTTACTTTTATTGTAAACGGACATACTAATATTGCCAAGCTTTCAGACAAACGTTTTCTGATTTTTCCACTACTTGAAGTAAAGAAATATGGAGGAGAAGTAATAGTGAAAAAGGCAGTACTGATGAAGAAAGTAAAATTTGTTCTAAGTCCCATGAAGAAATATGTTCTCGACGGAGGTTTCAGGGGTAGAGTTTTATATACGAAGTATTTAGAGAAAAAGCCATTAAGGGAAAAAACTATTTTATATGAATCCTATCATGGGCAAAGTATGACTGGAAATCCATATGCAGTATTTAAATATTTGATACATCATCCAAATTATAAAGACTTCCAGCATGTTTGGGTTGTTCAAGATTATTCAGTCATCCATGACGAATATAAACAATTGCGTAATGTAAGGTTTGTTCAAAAGGAAAGCAGCAAATATATTAGTTACCTTGCTACTGCAAAATATTTAATAAACGATACTACTTTCCCTTACTACTTTCAAAAAAGAAAAGATCAAATTTATGCAAATATTTGGCATGGTACCCCTCTTAAAACAATGGGAATCGATATTAAAAATCGGGGGAAAACAGATCATAAAAATATTCAGCGAAATTTTCTTTTTACCGATTATATGGTGAGTCCAAATAAATTTACTGCCGAAAAGCTTCTGCATTCTCATGACGCATACAGTATATTTAACGGGAAAGTATTAGATTCCGGTTATCCCCGTGTTGATCTAATGTTTCAAGCGAATAAAGAAGATATAAAGAAAAAATTATCCGTTCCACCCGATAAGAAGGTAATTCTATATGCTCCAACATGGAGAGGAACGTTAGGCAACGAAAAAGATGAAAGTGAAAAGCTATTAAAGGATATACAATACCTAAAAGAACAAATCAGCAGTGAATACACTGTACTATTAAAGTCCCATTATTATGCTCATAAATTTTTCGAAGAACAAGGTTTAGCCCATTTATGTGTTCCAAACATGATAGACACGAATGAAGTGTTGTCGATTGTCGATATTTTAATTACGGACTACTCCAGTATTTTTTTTGATTTTTTACCCTCGAAAAATCCGGTTATCTTTTATGCACATGATGAAGAGGAATATCAAAAAGAACGAGGCACTTATATTCCAATGGACCAATTGCCTGGCCCATTATGTCACCTTTTAGACGAGGTGATAAGTGCAATCAACAATTCTATGACTATAATGGATAATTATCGAGACAGATATAAGAAATTTTTAGACGAGTTTTGCTACCATGACGATGGAAATGCAACCTCTCGCTTTGTCGAGACGGTTTTCGAAGGAAAAGTATCGGATAAACTCTTTCAAACACTCTCTAATAAAACAAAAATCCTTATTTATTGCGGAGGATTTTTAAATAATGGGATTACTACTTCTGTAACAAACTTACTTAACGCCATTGATTATGACAAATATGACGTAACTGTTCTCGATTATGGTGATAACGATAAACAAGAAAAATGGAATAACGTCGAAAAATTAAATAAAAATGTTCGATTTATCCATAGAGTTGGAACATGGAATGCCACTCTATCCGAATGGTACCGTCACGCCTTACTGTTACAAAGAGGTGCCTACTCTTCCTCTATGAAAAAACTACTTCCTAAAAAAATGTACAGAAGAGAGCTTGAGCGAATAATCGGTAATACTCCATACGATATTGGTATTGACTTTAGCGGGTACAGTCCGTTCTGGGCTTCTCTAATTGCTTTTGGGGATTTTAAAAAGAAAAGCATCTATTTACATAATGATATGGGCCAGGAAATGAATAAAAAAGTAAATAATAAATATCCTCATCGTCAAAACCTTAAAGTTATTTTTTCGTTATATAACTATTTTGATAATGTTGTGTCTGTATCCAAGCTGACAAATGAACAAAATAAAAAAAGCTTGAATAAAGTAGTAAAAAATATGGACAGGCGTATGAAATATGTCATCAATAATATTGATTATGAAAAAATCCTTGCAGGGCGAGAGGAATTTTCCGAAGAATTGGTTATAAACTTCAAGAACAAACATTATATGCTGTCAATATCTAATGATCATCACAATCATCTGGAATTAACAGGGTACCGGATACCTGATGAAAAGGATATTAATTTTATCAATATTGGCAGGCTCAGCCCGGAAAAAGATCATGAAAAATTAATTGCAGCCTTTTCCCATATTGCAGCAAGACATCCCAATACGAAGTTATTTATCGTAGGAGATGGAGATTTAAAAAAATCTTTACTGGAGTTGGTAAAAAAACTAAAGTTGGAGGAAAAAGTCATCTTTACAGGACAAATCAGCAATCCATATGCCCTATTAAACAAATGTGATTGCTTTATCCTTTCCTCTAATCATGAGGGGCAGCCCATGGTGCTCCTAGAAGCCCTAACCCTTGGAAAACCTGTAATTGTTACGGATATTCCTGGTTCGAGAAGTGTTGTTGAAGGCGGTCATGGTTTAATTGTTGAAAATTCCATTAAAGGATTAATAGATGGAATGGAACATTTTATAAACGGAGAAGAGCTTTTTGAGAAACAATTCGATTATGTAAACTATCGAGAAGAAGCGATGAAAATGTTCTATGAAACAATTTGCTTGATGGAAAACCAAATCGGTTAATCCATTTTAATAAATTTTGTGTATGAAACACCTCATTCATTATTCAGAGGTGTTTCGTTTTTTAATAGTTCTACAAACTGTTTAATAATACCCGCTGTTAATCCCCATATCACATAATCTTCGTAGTAGTAAAAATACTCATCCAAATGTCTTGTCTGCCATTTATATTTTTGCCCTCCGCGAATATGCTCGTAAGGAAACCCATCTTCAGGTGCTGCTTTGAAATGAACTTTAAAACAATCAGGTGGATTGGAAATAAAATGGGTCAAGGGAACCGTAAACACTTTATCTACTTCTGATGGATTAGGATTCAAGATCTCGTGTTTTGATATATATCCAACAAAAGGGTATATGATAGTGCCGAACGGTGAAATTGTATAATCCAATGGAGCAATAATAGAGATGCATTCATTTGGAATCCCTAGTTCCTCTGAGGTTTCTCGAATGGCTGTATATTGTTCATTTTTATCTCCCTTATCCATCTTTCCTCCAGGGAAACAAATTTCGCCAGGCTGTCTTCTAAGACTTAGTGCGCGTACTTCTAGCAATAAATGAATTTCATCATCCACTTTTAATAATGGCAGCAGAACAGCATATTTAGTAAAATGTTGTGCCCCCATAATAGACGGTATTCGATTTTCTAAGTTTGTCTTTATTTTTTCGATATCCATCTCAAAACACCTCCATTTTGAACACACTCTTATTTTAGCATGTTAATTTTACATATGTTATTCGCCTTAAAATGGGAAATTCCTTCGTAGGAAAGTTCTATTCCTTCACTAGGTACTGTCACAGCTTCTTCATGATTATCATCATTATGGAAAAATATATATGGTATAATTTTCATGCGGAAAATTCTAATAATTAACCAAAATTTTTCATATTGGAGATGGTGATGCGTATTGGTACAAACGGAAAAAAGCCTAATTGGGAGTTGGAAGCTTCCCATATTACTTTTGTTTGGGATAGGAATTTCAGGTTTAGGTGATTATGTTTATCTTATTGCCATTAATTTGCTTATTTTAAAGATGACCCATTCTGCTGCAGCTGTAGCCGGGCTATGGATTATCGGTCCAATCATTGCGATACTGACAAATTTTTGGTCAGGCGGCTTTATTGATCGAGGGAATAAACGAAAAATATTAATCATTACAGATTTTGTCCGGGCCATTTCAGTATCCATCATTCCATTACTATCTTCTATTTGGTCCATTTATCTCATGCTTATTATCATAAGTCTTGCAAAAGCATTCTTTACCCCAGCCTCAACTACCTATATTACGAAATTGATTCCTTCTCAGCAACGGAAACGGTTTAATTCCATTAATAGCCTTGTAAGATCTGGTGCATTTATTGTTGGTCCTTCAATCGCAGGTGCCTTATTTCTATTTAGCTCCGTTGACATTGCCATTTATATAAATGCATTTAGTTTTGCTTTTTCAGCATGTATTTTATTCTTAATGCCTAATCTGGATGAAAAGTTGAAAATTTCTGATTCCCAAAAAACTAGGACATATAAAATACTTCTGAATGATTGGAAGGATGTAATCGGGGCATATAAGAAACAAGCTTTTGTTTTTCTAGTCTACAGTTTATATCTTGGCACGATTATCTTTACTTTTGCTATGGACGCGCAAGAGGTTGTCTTCACCCAAAAGGTTATTGGACTTAGTGAAACGGAATTTAGCTTGCTTGTTAGTATTACAGGAATAGGATACTTACTCGGATCCATATTTGTTTCATTTATGTCACATCATCTTAGCATTAAACAATTAATTGGAATAGGAATAATGCTTATGTCCGCTGGATATATTATCTATTCTCTTTCCCACCATTTCACAACCGCAGTAATTGGTTTTACCATACTGGGGATATTTAACGCCTTTTCCAGCACAGGGTTTACTACGTTTTATCAAAATAATATCCCAATTGAAATGATGGGGAGGATTTCCAGTATTTTAGGTGTATTCCAGAATGCTGCTCAAGTTATTTTCCTATTATTTATCGGCTTTCTTGGAGACATATTTTCACTACGGAGCATCATTGTAATTTTATCTATTTTTAACTTTTTCATCGCATTAATAATAACCTTTCTTATTTTTAAACCGGAAAAAAATTTGTATTTTATGGAGCCCTCAGAAAAAAAGGAAAGTTTGTAAAAAATACACGTATAAAACGGTTGTATCAACACAAATTAATAATAAAATTGGACCCGCAAATAAATATTAAAAAATGAGTATTATCACGCAAATGTCACAAACTACAGTATTGGTGTATTTACAATATGCACATTTTTCCTTTATAATTATAAATTGATGGATACACATGGTACAAAGGAGGGATACATATGGATCGCATGTACAGAGTATTAGGATTTTGGACTGCTATGTTTACTGTAATGTTTTATCTATTGGGATTAGATAAAACGGCTTTATTATTCCTTGGACAAACAGGATTTTTTGTATTACTAAGTTATTTAAAATTATCAGAACGTATGTATATGTATATTTTTGGTGCATATTTAACCGTGTTTTTCGCAGGATTTACATACTATACAACTTTCTTAATGGTACCAGGTGCAGAATAATGAACAAATGCGAAAGCGCCGCAGCTCTGGCGTATGGATTTCGTAGTCTTCGACTGAGATAAAGGAAACACAGTGAGGTAGTTCACGAACTGATGTTGACTTATCGTAGGGAGGAGACGGAGAAATCCACTAGCCGATAGGCGCTGTAGCTAGACGTAGATAACTTTTATAAAGAGGTTTTCTACAGTGTGAATCGAGTAGGAGGAGGTGACTAACCCCCGACCTCTCACACCACCGTACGTACGGTTCCGTATACGGCGGTTCCATTTATGTCTGACGTAGTTGAGAATATCTCACATAAAGACTCTTCAGCCCTCGCATCTCCCAATAGGAGTTTGTGAGGGTTTTCTGTAGGATTGGGCTTCTGGCTATTCTCCAATATTTCTTTCTAGAGTTTCCCCATTCGTATGCCTTCTCTTTTGGAATCCCTAATCCAATGAGTTTTCTTACTTTGGTTTTTGGTTTCTTCCATTCTTTCCATTGGCACATTCTGAGACGCCTTCTAATCCATTCGTCTAATTCTTTGAAAATAGTGGGTGTATCTGCTAATGCATAATATCCGCACCAGCCAATCAAATATTGATTCAGCTTCTCTATTCTATAATCCATTGGAATTGGTTTTGACCTTGAAGTTAATTCTCGTATCCGTTTCTTGACACGTTGAATACTTTGGTTTGACATCCGCACCTTCGGTTTCTTATGAAATGTGAAGCTAAAACCTAAAAACTTTCTTTTCCAAGGTCTGTCTACAGCTGACTTTTCTCGATTCACCTTTAGTTTTAGAGTAAATTCAATGAAAGTAGTAATCGAGTCCATTACTCGCTCTCCGGCTCTTCTCGATTTTACGTAGATATTACAATCATCTGCGTATCGGACAAACTTGTGCCCTCTCTTTTCTAACTCTTTGTCTAGTTCATCTAGAACGATATTGGAGAGTAAAGGACTTAATGGTCCACCTTGGGGCGTACCCTCCTCGGATTTCGTTATGACTCCATTAATCATAATGCCAGACTGTAGATACTTCCGAATTAGTGATAGGAGCGTTCTGTCTTGAATCCTTTTGGATAGAGTCCGCATTAATCTATCATGATTGACTTTATCAAAGAATTTCTCCAAGTCCATGTCGACTACCCATCGGTATCCCTCTTCGATATATTTCTTCGCTTGTCTAACACCGTCATGACCTCGTTTGTTTGGTCGAAAACCATAGCTCTGTGTTGAAAAAGTCGGGTCGAAGATAGGGGTTAAAATCTGAGTAATCGCCTGTTGGATGAAACGGTCTGTCACGGTTGGGATACCTAATAACCTTACTCCACCGTTCGGTTTTGGGATTTCAACCCGACGGACAGGAGAAGGTTGATAAGTACCCTCCATTAAGGATGTTTTAAGTGTATCCCACGTTTCGAGAATATGTCTTCGTAGGTCTTTTACGGACATATTGTCTACTCCATGACTTCCTTTGTTCTTTTCTACTCGCTTTAATGCCAATAAAAGATTTTCCCGTGACAACATTCGTTCCATTAACATTGAGATTTATCCTTTCTACGTGAACAATACATTCTCATTAAGTGGGTTCTTTACTAAGCCCTCCCGAAGTCCCCCATGGAATTCACCATTTCTTCCTTTCAGGTAGGTTCCGTAAGAATTTTCTGCTTTCATACATAAAGAACCGTTTGCCGAGTGTTTGTTCTCCTAAAATGGTTCAGTCCTTCCTTGATTCTCTCGAGCAAACCAAGTACTACGACTTCGGCTGACTTCTGATTGTTCAGCTATCCATTACTAGATAGGTTACCAAGTGTACTTGGCGTATCAACCAGACCTCCCCGGGTAAGAGTGCAATCTTTCCTTCCATCTATCTGCTTCATTTACTTTGTATCACCTTCGGCAGAAAGGACTTTGTTTTGTATTGCAAACTCATCCAATGATACCTAGCCTTGTATGAAGTTCGTGTTCCTCAGACCGGAAGTTTGCCGCTCGCTTCCTTCAGATTCCGCGTCACCACGGACACCCTTGCGTTAAGCTAACTGCTACTTCTGCCTTCACAGTTCGGGACTTTCACCCTAGAGACTACACCCATGCCGGGCGCACAATTATAAAAAAAGACTCTTTTATGGAGTCTTTTTTTAATATCCGTTTAAAAACGGATTCAAGTTAATTTCTTTTTCAATGGTTGTAGTCGGGCCATGTCCTGGAAGAACCTTTGTTTCTGCCGGCAATATCAATAATTTTTCTTCGATGCTATTTAGTAATTGCTCATGACTTCCCCCAGGTAAATCAGTTCTGCCAATGCTTCCTTGAAATAAGGTATCACCCGCAAAAACAGTATTTATGTCTTTTACATAAAAAGACACGCTACCTGGTGAATGACCTGGTGTCTCAAATATTTCAAAAGTAAATTCGTCGATAGTCAATTTACCTTCCACTTTTAACAATTTATCTGCAGGTGAAGCAATAATGGATCTTCCATTTAAAAATAATTGGGACCCATTTAGAGAAGGATCAGTTAACCAACTTGCTTCTTTTTCATGGACATAAACAGGAATCTTGAAAGCCTTTCGAATCACCTCTACTGCCCCAATATGATCAAAATGAGCATGTGTTAATAATATCGCCTTTGGCTGTAGCTCTTCCTTTGCTAAGTATGTGATTAATTTGTCTCCTTCCGAACCTGGATCAATAATAATACAATCCTTTTGTTGATTGTAAAGCACATAACAATTTGTTTGTAAAAGACCAAGAGGAATTTGCTTCCATTCCATTTCAAATCAACCTCCACTTCTTCATCCATTCTATCATGAGAGGATGAGAAATAAAAAAGACTGAAAAATTTATTCATGAAATTTACATGTAAGGGTAAACTATGACAAACAACTTTCACTTTTTCAACTCGACAAAATTTATGAGAAAATGTAATATAATATAGAGTGCCATTATTTACATAAGATTCATACAAAGGAAAGGGGTTTGTGAGACATGGGTACTGTAATTATCTTTGCTCTTGTAACACTACTAGCTTTATTCGCAGTATTTAAAACGATCAAAAATAGAAATCCGCTTGGATTTATTTGGGCAATTCTTTCAGTGTTGGTTTTTGGATTCTTTACAGTCATGACCGTTATTAATTCTGGATATCCGGCAACTGTATAAAAAAAGGGCCAATTTTAAGGAGGGCACTGAAAAAGTCCCCCTAATTAATGGAGAAAGGTATAATACCTCATAATCTGAGGGAATTATACCTTTTTTTGCTGTATAATTATAAGTATCAATTTCAAGTGGGTGGGTACTATGATACAAAATCAACAATCCATGATTCTAAGTCCTTATATGGGTATTTATGATTTAGTTGTTCCAAAGGATAATATGTTACGTAGACTAAATGACTTGGTCGATTTTTCTTTTGTTTATGATGAACTTAAGGAAAAATATTGCCATAATAATGGTC
Organism: Margalitia sp. FSL K6-0131; assembly: GCF_038008735.1. Lineage (NCBI taxonomy): Bacteria > Bacillati > Bacillota > Bacilli > Caryophanales > Bacillaceae > Heyndrickxia > Margalitia sp. FSL K6-0131. Next base: position 2,139,447 of record NZ_JBBOZS010000001.1, on the reverse strand, counting down.
GAAACGCTATCGACCCTATTCGTATGTTCAAATATTTATTATTAAAGACCATCTATGACTTATCTGATGTTGACGTTGTCGAACGTTCAAAATACGACATGTCCTTTAAATATTTTCTTCATATGGCCCCGGAAGAGCCAGTAATGGAGCCAAGTTCTTTAACGAAGTTTCGAAAACTTCGTTTAAAAGATATAAACCTATTAGACATGCTTATTAATAAATCTGTAGAAATTGCCATCGAGAAAGAAATCATCAAAAGTAAATCCATTATCGTGGATGCCACCCATACAAAAGCTCGCTACAATCAGAAATCACCTAGAGAAATCCTAATGGATCGCTCTAAAAAGCTAAGAAAAGCTATTTATTCCATCGACGAAACGATGAAAGATAAATTTCCCGTTAAAAATACAACGGACGTCTTAGAAAATGAAATCGACTATTGTCAAAAACTCATGGATGTAATTGAAAAAGAGGACACCCTAACCCAGTATCCAAAGGTGAAAGAGCAGTTAAACCTTTTAAAAGAAACCGTTACCGACGATATTGAACACTTACAGATTTCCGAAGATAAAGATGCAAAAGTAGGTCATAAAACCGCTGATTCATCCTTTTTTGGTTATAAAACACACATTGCCATGTGCGAAGAAAGAATTATAACCTCCGCAACCGTTACGACTGGAGAAAAGAATGATGGAAAGCAATTAGAAACACTGATTGAAAAAAGTATCAAAGCTGGAATGAAAGTTGAAACGGTTATTGGTGATACAGCCTATTCAGAAAAAGGTAATATCGAATACACAAAAGAAAAGGAAATAAAATTAGTAGCCAAGTTAAACCCTTCTGTAACACAAGGTTTTCGAAAAAAAGAAGATGAATTTGAATTCAATAAAGATGCAGGGATGTATGTTTGTAAAGCTGGACATATGGCTATAAGGAAAGCGCGAGGAGGAAAAAAAGGAGTCGCTACTAATCAAGTGGACACATACTTCTTTGACATTGAAAAGTGTAAACGATGCCCTTTCAAAGAAGGGTGTTATAAAGAAGGGGCGAAAAGTAAGACTTACTCTGTAAGTATCAAATCAAATGATCATACCGAACAAGCAAAATTCCAAGAAAGTGATTATTTTAAGGAAAAATCAAAAGAACGATATAAAATAGAAGCTAAAAATAGCGAATTAAAACACAGACACGGGTACGATGTTGCGGAATCCTCGGGTCTAATTGGCATGGAATTACAAGGTGCCGTGACTATATTTACTGTGAATCTAAAAAGAATACTAAAACTAATGGATGCAAAATAATGGGGCAAAGACCCCTAAAATAATCAAAAAAGACGACACAACATTCGCTTTTTGAATGTTCATGTCGTCTTTTTCTATATTACAATTTAATTCTTTTGAAAAAATGAAGGATTTTCAGTGCCCTCATTTTAAGGGCCCTTTTTTTCATATTCAACAATTGATTTTATTTTTCCATTATTCAAGTTGATAAGTTGATTCAATTGATTACCGTATAAACACATTGTTCCATCTGGAGAAAGGGAGATAGGTTGATTTTTCAGCTCATCCGTTATCATTTTTTTCTCCTTCCTCTGAATATCAAATTGGATCAACTGGAACTTCCCGCTATACTCATCGATAGAACCACCCTCACTAGGAACAAAGGTCAAAAATTGATTTCGAAGGAAATCATAATTTGGCACAAGCCAATTATCATACTGATTAAGATGTGGAACCTCAAAAGTAAACAATTCATTTAATTCCTGATTATAAAAATGATACACAGCCTGGTCCTTATGATTTTCTGGTATAGTGATCGTCATTAAGTACGGTGAATATGCTGCAAACTTATAAATTCTTGGAAATAATGTTTTTGCCAAATCGGAACCGGATAAGGAAACAGAACGTAATGGAGCAAAAAAATGCATCTCATTATCTTTCCAGTCTTGAAATAGAATTCCGTCTCCATTAAACCATTTCACAAATGGATCTGCTGCCGGATATTTTTTAAACGTGCGATTTTTAACATCCAATACATGTACTTGATAACTCCAATCTTCAAAAAAGACCGTTGTTAAGATCAAATCGGGATTATTATTATTCCAATCAAAGCTTAAATCATAGGAAGGTACTTTTCTTGTAAAAAGAACTTTTCCATTAAGATTTATCACATTAATCTCTGCCATGTAAGTTAATGATGCAGAATGGATTAACAGCTTCTTTTTATCTGGAGCAATTACTACATTTTTGACTGGGTTATCTGAAGTATATAAAATATGCTTTTGTCCATCCAACAAATTATAACGATAAATATTCGTATTGTTTTTATCTTCCGCTACATATACCACTGTATTATTATTCAACCATCCGACGATTTTTTGAAAGGAATCCTCTTCTATAATAAGTGGTTTTACTTTATCGTAGGGTGATTTCGTGGATTGTTTGTGTGTTGTTGTTATTTTATTTTCACGATGATGACATGCGGAAAGTGAAAACATGAACATAACAAGGAGGATGAATTGTAGAATCTTCCAATAAAGACTTTTATCTTTTCTCACTATTTCTCCATCCCCCTACGCTAACATGTTTTTCGAATTTCTATTTTCATTATATTATAAGCAAAGTAAAATATTAAAATTGTTTCATAAACATTATAATACTATGACAATTATTCAAACCCCCCTTATAAAAACGAGGACCCGCTTTATTTGCGGGCTTTGTAAAATCTCAGGAGATCGCCATATATAATTTTATCTGAATACATGAATACTCTTGATTCTTCTCCAATAAAAGGTTTGCATCGCCTTACGTCTACTTCTGTTCCAGTCTTCCGCAAATAACATCTATTTGCTGTCCAAAGATATTGATCCGTGACAAATCTGCCGTCTCTAAAAATGACGTGTTGTTTATATGACGGTGAAAGCAAGTCATGGCCAAATTGTACATCATTTCTTGTATTTATCCCCATTAGATGTAGTAAAGTAGGTCTTATATCAATCTGACCTCCGACTTTAGAAAAAGTTATACCTCTACCATGGTCTGTTATTCCTGGAATATGAATGATAAGCGGTATCTTTTGCAAATTAAACGTATCGTAAGGGGTGATTTCCTTTTCGAAATATTGACTCATAGCAGCTTGATGATTTTCTGATATTCCATGATGATCGCCATACAAAACAATAATGGATTTATCATAAAGTTTTTCATCCTTCAGCTTTTGAATAAATTTCTTTATCGCTTCATCTTCATATCTTACCGTCGTAAAATAGCGATTTACCACGGAGTCATTGGAATCATATTCTTCTATGAGCCTATCCTCTACGTTTAATCTAAAAGGATGGTGATTGGTAAGTGTAATCATTTTCACATAAAACGGCTTCGGAAGTTTCTTTATTATATCTATAGACTGTTCAAAAAATGGAATATCCTTCAATCCCCATCCGACCGAATTATCCGTTGTTATAGTATAAGAAGTGGAAGAAAAGAATTTCTGATATCCAATTGCCTTGTACATGATATTACGATTCCAAAAGCTTTTGTTATTAGCATGCATTGCAGCGGTATAATACCCATGATCTTGCAGGCTTTTAGCCAAGGAATGATACGTGTTGCTGCTATGTGTAAAAAATACTGCTCCTCGATTTAATGGATATAGGGAATTTTCCACTAAAAATTCAGCATCAGAGGTTTTTCCTTGTCCTGTTTGATGATACAGGTTAGAAAAATAATAACTTTCTTTCATAAATTGGTTTAAAAACGGTGTAATTTCCTTTCCATTCATTTTCGAATGAATGACAAAGTCTTGTGTAGATTCCAAGGAAACAAGGATTAAGTTCCGCCCTTTTGCTAATCCAAAAAATTCTTTATTCGGAGGTGCATAATTTGCTCGAATATAATTTTGCGTATCTATCAATTTCGTACCATCTGCAAATGCCTTCTGAGCAGATGATTTTGACTGGAGGATTAAATCATATAATTGATAGTTATAAGTACCTAGGTTTTTGACAAGCAGCTTTCGGTCAAAAGTTCTTGTTAAAAGCTGCGGTCTTACTAGTTCCGAAAAAATAAGGTTTAAAAACAATACAATACAGGCAATCGAAAAATATAAGCGTCGGTGTATTATTGTTCTTAAGGGAGAAATGCTTTCAAATAATAAGCTTTTTTTTGAAAATAGTAATAACATTAAAGTGTCTGCGAAAAAAAGAATATCCCACCATTTAATTTCTGCAAAAACACTATCCCCGAGTTCCCCAAAATTACTCGTTTGAAAAAGAATGGGAATCGTAATAAAGTCATTAAAAAAACGGTAAAAAACAATATTTGCATACAAAATAACAGACAAAAATAAACTCGATAAAATGATAAAACGAAACTGGCTTTTTACTGTTTTTAAAAAAAGACATGCTCCAAAAAGTAACATTAAAAAACCGATGGGATTAATAAGTAATATGATCCCCTGTATGATATTGGCAGGCTTGAAATGAAAGCATGTCAAGTAAACTATATATGTTTTTACCCAAAGCAAAAAGGTTGCAATGACCGGTAAGAAAATGCCTGCCCTGCTATTACGAAACATTAATATCGAAACCTCCATCTTACAATGGAATTTATTTCTGGTTGTAATATTAATATAGTGGGCATTTATATACATTTCATACCAGTCTTGCAACCATTTTATTTAAATGCTTAACTGCTTTAATGTTTATTTTTTGCTAACCATGCTGCTCCTAGAATGCCTGCATCATTTCCAAGTGTTGCAATCGCAAGTTCTGTTGACGCAGAAACAGCGGAATAAGCAAACTGATTGAAGTATTTTTGTAATGGATTTAATAATAAATCTCCCGCTTTTGATACTCCACCACCGATGACAATTTTTTCAGGATTGAGCACATTTCCGATGTTTGCGAGAACTAGTCCTAAGTGAAGCATAATCTGTTCAATGATGGATGCGGATAAGGTATCCCCTTGATTCATACAATCAAAAACATCTTTCGCTTCAATTGAACCCTTACTTATGTAAAGATCCTTCAAAGAAGATTCCCCTTCATATTGGATGATAGTATCTTTTGCAACCCTGACAATACCTGTAGCAGAAGCAACCGTTTCAAGACAACCCGTTTTTCCGCAGTTACAAGGAGCTCCGCCTTCTGGAATAATCGTAATATGGCCAATTTCACCCGCTGCCCCTTTTACTCCTTGGACAATGTCGCCATTAACGATTATTCCTCCCCCTACACCTGTTCCTAAAGTTACGCAGGCGATGTTTTTTGCTCCATTCCCTGCCCCTTTCCACATTTCCCCTAATGCTGCACAATTTGCATCATTATCAATTTCAACTGGCAAACCACTTAAATCACTAAGCAATTTTACAATTGGATAATTCTTCGGCCAACCGAGGTTTACCGCTTCATAAATAATTCCTTTTTCTTTATCCACGGCTCCCGGTGCTCCCATGCCAATCCCTATTAATCTTTCTTTCGTTCCTCCAAGCTCAACCATTTTTCTTTGAATGGACTCCGCAATATCAGGTAAAATATTTTTCCCTTGCTCCGACTTATCCGTTGGTATTTCCCATTTATGAAGAATCTCTCCATCCTCTTGAATAAATGCTAGCTTAACACTCGTTCCCCCTAAATCTACTCCTACAATCCATTTGCCTTCCAACCATCTCACCCTTTCCCATGATTTTTTTCTTTCTCTATTTCCATTCTTAATATCAATAGAGCATTTTGAAATTCATCCTTTTGAATAAGCCCCATTTTATATAATTCTTTTATCTCTGTTGCCATTAGTTCAAGGTCCAAAACCCTTTCCCCAACGTAGATAATAATTCCAAATCGTTTCAATAGTTGTTGAACATCGTATACTGTTTTCACCTAGAACACCGGCTTTCTTGCTTATCACTTAAACTCTTTACGGAATTTGGTTGATTCGATTAAGTAAATCCTTATATTTTTTATCATCTGTAAGTTTTACAGCTTTCTCTGCTTCTTTTTTTGCCGCCGATTTATTTCCTTCATATAAATAAACTAAAGCTAAATTAAAATGTGCGTTAGGTAAGTTCGGCTCCATTTTTATTGTTTGAATTAGATGCTCCTTCGCTTCGGAATATTTCTTTAATTGAATTTCCACATAGGAAAGCTGAAAATATGTATCAGCATTCCCTTTTCTTTTTGACACATATTCGTTAAGCAGCTCGTATGCTGCATCATAATTGCCTTCATTTATTTGTTTTTGTGCCACTGAATTCACTACATCCGGAGGTGAATAATTGCCGCCGTGATATCCAATGAATAATCCTCCAATAGAAATGGCTAATGTTAATATGAATGCCCCCACTTGAATAGTAAGTCTTTTTTTCTTAGGAAAGTGTACAATTGCAGCCGCCAAAAAGCCTCCTACCAATCCTCCGATATGGCCAAAATTATCGATACCGGAGACGGAGTATCCAAAAACTAAATTTATGATAATGACCACGATTACATTTGTACCCATTGTCCTGAAAAAAAGTTTCGGATAGATGGCTCCTAAATACAGCAATGCTCCAAAGCATCCAAAAATAGCTCCGCTTGCACCGGCAGAAACACTGCTACTAAAAAGAAAACTCGCAAGCGTTCCAGTAAACCCAGCAATTAAATATATAATCAAAAAACGTATTCGTCCATAAATCCGCTCTATAGTAGGGCCTAAATAATAGAGGGCTAATGAATTCATTAATAGATGGATAATGCCAATATGAAGAAAAATTGGGGTAATAAAACGCCACCACTGTCCTTCGATAATGAATGGATTATACTTGGCACCAAAGCGAATTAAGTTTTGTATATTGGAGCTTCCACCCGTTATTTCCAGCAATAAAAAGACAATTATTTGAATACCGAGGAGTATGTATGTAAAAAGCGGTTTCCCATTATCAAATAGCCGTTGTTCTTCCTGTGTTCGTGAAACTGCATTTGTTAAGACAGTATCCCTAAGATACTGCACATCCTCTTCTTCATAATGATCTTTAAGTGAAATAGAAATATGCTGTTGGACAAAGTTGCTGATTTGTTGAATCCCATTTTCCACATCAGTGCTTTCAATTAACCTATTATATACAATCGTCTTTCCTTTATTGATCGCCAATGGAGATTTCAGGACTGATTGATAGTCATCCACCGGTGGATATGTACTTACATAAATGTTTAAAACGTTCAGACTTCTTTTCATGAAGTGTTTACGTAGCTTTTCTGCTTGGATACATGTATGCTCAGCATCCCTTTTTAACCAATTTCCCCAATCAAGATCATACCTAAGCATTCTTATTATTTGGGCATTTTTATTGGATGTGTCCTCCAACCAAATTTCTCGGTAATCTTCACTAATTTGAATGAGACGATACTTTTTTTCTACAATAAAAAAATAAGCTAGCCTCCAAAACAAAAAGTCCTGCGTACCGCTCAATCTTTTCCCCGCCTTTAAGTATAGAAATTTATTTATATTATTTGATTAATATTTACTATAACGAAAAAATAGACCACCTGTAAAGCAATACATATGCGCTTCAACAGGTGATCTTATTTTTTCATATATTTTTACCGAAACGTATTTTCCATGAACTTGTTGCGAATTCCTGGAATGCTCATTACTGCTCGAATGGCTACTTTCCGAATCCAGTAGCTTCCAAATACAATATTTAATATTTTATATCTGTATTTTATAATACCAGCTATTAAGACAAAAGGAACAATCCATTTCATGATAGTACCCAATCATTTTCCCTCCATTGCTTTTTATTTTAGTATGTGGAGTGGATCTGGATTTATCCAATGATTTAATACTAGAAACTAAAATAATCCTTCTCTGTCATAATAGCTTTCACTGGGATATCATGTTTTTCCACCGGAAGCACTTGACATAATTGTAAAGAAAATGCTAAGGACATTGTTTCTCCATTAAAATGCTGTAAATAACGATCGTAGTAGCCGCCACCAAAACCTATTCTGTAACCATAAAAATTAAAAGCTACCCCCGGCACGATGATTAAGTCCAGTTCTTGTTGTCTTACTTCATCTGTTTCATCTTCTTTTGGTTCATATAACCCAAAATAGACGGATTCTAACTGTGTAAAGGAAGTAATTTGTCTGAACGCCATTTGTTTTGTTTCAGGATGGCATTTTGGAACAACCATTCTCTTTCCTTCCAGCCATCCACTTCGAATGATTTGCCATGTATCAACCTCAGGCGGACGTGATATCGTTAAGGCGACGGTATTTGCCTTTTTCCAAACAGGTAATTGATAAAGCTTTTTGGCAATTTCAAAAGAATGTTGTTCATATGTGCTTTTATCTAACTTTTTTAGCTCACTTACTATTTTCTTCCGAATCTCTTTCTTTTCCATCCCATCCCCCGCCTTTTTGCTTATATGAAAAAAGCAGCAGGAAATATCCTACTGCTTACTTTGTTTCACGGTGTGTTGTTGTACGTTTTTCTCTTGGACAGTATTTTTTAAGTTCAATACGGTCTGGATTATTACGTTTATTTTTTGTTGAAATATAGTTACGCTCACCGCACTCAGTGCAAGCTAATGTTATATTTACACGCATGTTTTTCCCTCCAAACTTCATTGCATTCTCAACTATTCATACGACTTTTCTATAATATCATTTTTTTTAAGGAAATGCTAGTCCGTTTTTCACCTTCATTATGCATATGTTCTACTAATTATGCTAGATATGAAAATTTGTTTATGATATAACTTTAAATAGTACATGAGGAGGAGTGGGATTTTGAACTCTTTAATCTTTTTATTATTAATACTGTCCATCCTTTTATTCATTATTTCCTTTTTTCAAAAAGACCGAACATCTAGCGTTGAAAAAGAGGTGGAAGAGCTTTCTTTGAATCTTTATCAGGAAACATATCAATTAAAAAAACGAATGAAGGTTTTGGAGGAAGAACTTTTAATGGACGGGAATGGATCTCAGAATCAATCTTTTTCACCGCCGCGAAATGAAATAAATGCGATTTTAAAAAATCAGGTTATTGCATTACATAAACAAGGTTTAAATGTAGAACAAATTTCCAAGCAGTCTGCTTTACCCATAACGGATGTGCAAAAAATTATTTTACAGCTAAGCTAATGCAAGGAATGTGAGAGGAGATAATAATGGATAGAAGAACTACGAGAGCATTTGCTTCTGGCCTTTTATTAACATCCTTATTATTAATGGGATATCAGCATTTTTACAGTAGTAAGGACTCAAATTCTATAAAAGAAGGGTATAAATCGGTTAAAATTAGCGAGCTCAACAGTCTCCAAAGTGAAGTAACTACTTGGAAACAAAAATATAACCAGCTCAAAAAAGAAGAGGCAAAGGAAGTACAGTCAAAGGAAAATCCAAAACAAACAATTGTTAAATATCATTTATCTATAACAAGCGGAATGACACCTGATAAGATTGGGGCAAGACTTAAAACAGGTGGAATTGTAAAGGATGGCAAGAAATTTGTACAGTATTTAATCGATCATCAATATCATAGTAAAATTCAAATTGGAGAATACGAACTGAATAATAATATGAGTTTTGCAGAAATTGCAAAAACCATTACAAAAGGAAGATAATCGGCAACAAAGCATGTTGCCGATTATCTTCCTTTTTATTCATTCTCATTAGTATCTGTATTAGCCTCTACCTTCTTGGCGTCCTCAATATTTTCAACCTTTTGGGTTGATTCTGCATTACTTAACCCTTCTTTTGCCCTTTTCTCCTTTAAATCGAAATATGCTTTAAACACTGCATCCGCAATTTCAAGGTTGACATGTGTTTTATCCGTAAGGGAATAAGGAACAACTACAGATAACGCAATTTCAGGGTTGTCATAAGGAGCGTATCCAGCAAATGTTACATTCCATGTCCAAATCAATTCATTTGGCTTTCGATTAGGGCCGTCATAAACGGCTTGGGCAGTACCAGTTTTCCCTGCAATTTTGTACTGTTTATTATAGATATAAGAATAACCCGTTCCTCCAGGTTCATTAACTACCATCTTTAACCCTTGTTGTACATGTTTCACCCAATCACTTTTCATATCGATTTTATTTAAGATTTTAGGTTGAACGTCTTGGACAATGGGTCCAAGCTCATCGGATTTAACATTTGGCTCACGTATTTCTTTTACAATATGGGGTTGTATTCGATAACCGCCATTTGCAATTGTAGAGATATATTGTACAAGCTGCAGTGGAGTATACGTATCGAATTGCCCTATTGCAAAGTCCAACACTTTACCACTTTCTTGCGGTACCCCTCCACCATACCCTGCTGATTCACCAGGCAAATCTATCCCTGTTTTCACCCCAAGACCAAATTGGGCAAAGTTATTGCGGAACTTTCTAATTGCCTCCATTTTATCAATGGTTAATGGACCATTAGGAATATATGTTTGTTGCCCACCAACTTTCATAGCTGTTTTGAACATATACACGTTGGAAGATATCTTTAAAGCGGTTAGATCATTAATATCCCCAAAACCCCTGCCATTCCAAGATTTCTTTACATTTGTTCCTTTTAAATAAATTGGCTCATCCCTAATAATATCATATGGTTTAATAGCTCCTGTTTGATACCCTGTCAATACTGTTGCCCCTTTTACAGCGGACCCCATCGAATAGGATGAATTTATATTTCCAAGTGCATAATCATTAATCTCTGTTTTTCCTGATTCTTTATCTTTCACATATTGTTTACCAGCCATCGCTAAAACCTCACCCGTTTTTGGGTTCATAATGGATACAAACGTTCGGTCCAAGTATGGCTGACCAATATGTGCTTTTCCAAGTTTATCCTGGATAATTTTCTCTACAGCTTTTTGAAGATCAATATCAATGGATAAAACGAGATCATCGCCTCTTTTTCCTTTTCGAATCATTTTTAATTCTAAAACATTTCCCTCTTTATCCGTTTTATTTTGGACTTTCTCTTTTTCCCCTTTAAGTACGTCCTCATACTGATATTCAAGATAGCTTTTTCCGACACGGTCATTCCGACTGTACCCGAGTGCTGTATAATACTGTGCTTTTTCTTTAGGCAATCCTTCTTTTGAAGAGGTAACTTTCCCAAGGACTGAACCAAGAACGGTATCTCCGGATTCATTTTTAAAGACAGTAAATCGGTCCCAATCAATCGTTGTGTCCACACCTGGAAGCTTATCTAAATTTTCACTTACTACGGCAAACTCTCTTGGTGTAACATCTCTTTTAATGATTTGGGTAGTTAAGGCGTATCCATTCATTTCACGATAAATGGCTAATACTTCTAATTCCTGTTTTGTAAAAGACTGAATATCTTTATTGGTAATTCGATTAAGTTGAATCTGGTAACTTTTTGCATTAATTTCTTTTTGATCAAGATTAGCCTTTTTAAATGCTGCTAAATCTTGATCGGTAATTAGAGCTTTTGCTTCATCAGGATGAGTAAGAATCCAGAAATCTTTCCGATCCCTTTCTGTTATCGCTTTAAAATCATCTTTAGAGTCTTTATTTATTAGTTTTGCCAGCTTGCGAGCCACTTCCAGCTTCAATTCAGGTTTTGCCGATTGAGGAATCGTATATGTAATGGCATTTAGCGGTTTATTTCCTACAATCAGCTTTCCATTGCGGTCAAAAATTAGCCCTCTTGGTACAGGATTATAGACTGCCACATCATTTGTTTTATTTATTTCCTTTTTGTAATCTTCACCATGAACGATTTGAACAATCCCTAATCGCAAAATAAGAACGGAAAACAGTAAAAAGACAATTAAAAATAACAGGTTCATTCTTAATAATACAAATTGATTTTTTTTCTTTTTCACCGTTTCCATTTCCCCACGTCCTTTGCATATTTTTTCCTTTCTATTATTGTATATGATAAATTATTAATATTATATAATAATATCCAAAATTATTAAAATTTTTATAAATCCATTTTCCGGGTAACTTCTTGTGTGCAATTTGTTATAATCTTCAGAATTCAATATAAACCGTGTCTTTAGTTTTATATCCAATTAACTATTTTATCTAAAATTTCATAAAAATTCACATTTTCCCATTGATATCCAACCACTAGTTTGTTATTGTTTATTTTGAAAATAAAAGAGAGGAGTTTAAAATATGAGGAAATCTATCAAGTTATTTTTCGGATTTTTATTAGTTATTTCAGGTGGATTAATTGCTTTTTCTAATGAAAAAGCCGAAGCCGCTACATCTGGATGGCAATCTGTATATGGGGTTTCAGGTTGCAAAGTAAGAGTATGGACAGATTATTCCGCATATACTTCAAGTGCTACAACAATTGATGCGTATGCGGAAACAAATGGTCAATGTGGCCGTTTAGAATATAAAGCATTTAGAGCTCAACAATCTGAATCTTTTTCTAGTTATAGTAGTGAGAGTTATAGTGGGTATTTTTCAGAGCGGACACCGATTAAATCATTTAATTTAAATAAGTGGAATACTCCTATAGATATGACTTTGGATTCAGTCTATGTATCTTTATTAGTTTATAAAGCCAGCGATCCATCAAAAACTACATTAATTTCTTCATTACCTGTTATTGTCTATAAAAGATAAATTTTGTTAGTACTAGTTGATTATTTTTATTCTTTAAATTAGAAATTAAAAATGGCTAACTCAAAGAAATCTTATAATTTACCTTTGAGGATTAGTCACTTTTTTTGATATTTTTGTAGAAATAAAGTTAACCTTACATCAATTCAATTAAATACATACCGATTATTTTCAATAGGCTAAACTCTTTTTATTTCAAAAAAAATTATTCCTTATCTGTAATTCACTAGCCATCTTTCAAAAATCATCAATTTTAAATCTATTATGTTTCGTTTATCTCTATTTTTTAGAATTAGTTATGGATAATGTGTCATATATTTTCTATAATTCGCAATAATATTATTAATTACTATAAAAAAAGATTCGGTTCATATTCTTAGGAGATATCTATTTACACCGGGAATACCGTCAATGGCTCGATGATCCTTTGTTTAAAGACAATATACCTTTATTTAATTTAACCTCAACTTTATAAGTAATAAAATAAGCACTAGCCATTGGTTATACTCAATTCATGTCATCTATCAATGGCTTGCCATTCTTAGTACTTACCGCATCCTGTCAGAATAGGAAATTATCCGAATTTGCGGATTGCGCTGTGATATTGAGGCCTTCTTCAAAACTACCAAATCCCTTATTTAACTCGAAAAAGTGTTTCAATGTCGTTCATATGATGCACTTATTATAAACACACGACAATTCTGTTTGCGAGCTTTATCGTTCTATCGTGGCAAAATAGTTGTAATACTAATTAGCGTACAATATGCGGTCTATTTTACGAATTATGTGATGAAGTAAAAAATATTTCTTTGAATTTCTAAAAAATCGTTTCCATGGTTTTGATATTTATATTTGATTCTAGATATTCAATTCTTTGTATTGAACAGTATAAACTTAAAAAATAAATATCTCATCCACTTTTAATACACCGTTTTCCATTTCATAGCAAAAAATTGTATGGAATTTCAAATAGGGAAAATTAAAAAAGCTTTAGTCCGATATAAATCAAACTAAAGCTAGAATAACAATTTCTTAAGGTTCTATATTATCTTTTATTAACAGTTAAAGGAAGTGATTGAACTGAAGTTGCGGTAGTTGATTTTTTACCATCCGCCCAAACAAGAGCATAAACATAGATATCTTTAACAGTTTCGTCGAATTTACCAGTAAATTGATCTAAATTAAAAGTTTTTACGGGAGTCTTATTTGAAAAATATCCTGAGTACATTGTTTTACTGTGAAAGTTTTCAGTTCCATTTTGTTGAGCTACCATACCTTCATAATCGAGTTTTCCACATTGACCATTGCTTTCAAGATATGAATCGATTGTAGTAGCATTTGAAGTATATGTAGTATAGTCAGTCCATACTCTAACTTGACATCCAGAAACACCTTTAATCGACTGCCATGAGGATGTTGCCGCCTCCGACTTGTTTTGCGGTGCGATAAGAAAAATGCTAGAAATAAAAACGGTGAAAATTGGAATCAATAGAAATATTTTTTTCATCTTCCATAATCTCCTTTAATAATATTTAACAATTAAATACTAACATAACAAAAAACCTTATTTCAATAAATTTTTCAATTAAAGAATTTTAATTTAATTCTCTTACCAGCTTCATTCAACTACTAATTGATACTTCTTTAAAAGTTTTCATTTTGTTATCTTGAAAGTATATGAAATTTAATATTATTTTTATATATCAAAAAAATATATAAACTTAGTGCTCAACATCAAAATCAATGGTTTACATTATGTGGATAAATATGGTTAACAATGCTAATTAATTGAAACCATCGCCGCTAACCTGTTATGCTATGACTTCCAACATAAAAAGCAAATGAGGTTAGACAGATGTCCTTTAAATATATTTCAGCGTTTGCATCTACTAAGAATTTTACTTTTGGTATGACACATTAGTTAACAATCGGTACTTAATTATGACTAAAGATAAAGCTACTGATACTGTTAACATGACACATTGAGGAGGAGATAACTTCCTTGCTATCCGTGTTTATGAACAAAATTTGTTTCCCTTACCTTATGTTGGTAGAATGGAATTTAGCAAATCCTCGGCAGGTTCACAATATAAAGATTTTATATTTTTAACTAAGGATCAATATAACTTTGAAATTTAAAAAAACAATAAGAATACGAGTTTCTGGATGTATAGAATATTAATATTTAATAATTGGAGATAAGTATGTTAAATAGGTTATTACCTAGTTTAATCATTATTTTATTTTTAATAATTTTATTTTTAATAATTTTATTTTGTTATAGATTCACTAACGTTTTCATAAATGTAGTTCAATTTTCTGTAATTATCTTTCTCCAATTGTGAGCCAAAAGTAAAAACCTAAAGAAAGATGGCACTGTTCATTTGGTGAAAATATAGAGTTAAACCTAAGTAACAAGGACAATAAGCTTATTTACTAACTTGAATGCCCATCAAGCTTTCTTATCCAAACATAGGGTTTATAAAAAGCTCCTTTTAACCAGCGGGTGATTCGCAGTTGTGATAATTTGCTTTTCATCTCTAATTGAACGAGTAGATTAAAGTGATAAGTGCTAGGAAAATTTGATTTTGTATAACTGTTTCGCTCATTCCATAATAATGCTTAATTTAAACGAGTTGTTTTGCCAATTGAAACATATTTTTATAGCCCAGTGAGATCGCAAAATTCCACTGATTTTTTCGGCTTCAAATCAAAACGATTCGTAATAAATCGAAGCAGATTTCCCTTTGTATCCATGACTTCTAGAAGACGAAAGACATTTTCAGTCCGATTTTGTGTGGTGCTAATGTAAACCATTTTGTCAGATTGAATGGTACTACCATAGTGAAGTGAAAAAGAATCACCTTCACGAATGAGTGCATATTTCTTCAATCTTGAAACGAAGAGGTAGCCACATCTGATATCTAATCAAAACGTTCGTAGTCTACATAAGAACGATCAAAAACATACGTGGCTATTTTATCATCCACTAGAAATTCTAGTTGGTTTCGGTCATGTTTTCTTTCGCAGTTGAAATGACAGCTTTTTTGGGAAAAACGGTATCATGCGATGCTAACATGCAGATGATTTTATTATATTCCTTTTGCAGCTTGATTTGATAATGCATTCCCTAGGTTATACCTTTCTTATTGATGTACCTCAATGGTATCACAATCGAAACAGAACTTCCTCTTTCTTCTAAATTACGGTGTACAGCAGTTAATTTATCTTATTAAGTAGATGTAACAAAAAAATGCCCCCTTATTGTGTATAACAATTTTCAGGAGGCGTTAATCATTTAACATTGCGGTTTAAAGTCTGTTAATATGCAGAACCTGAATTCTTTAACATATCTTTGTTTGTAATTTTTGCATCATTAGCATTTTCAACCTTTTGAGTTGAGTCAGATTGATCAAGTCCTTCTTTTGATCGTTTTTCTTTTAAGTCGAAATAGGCTTTAAATACTTGGTTTGCAATTTCTAAATTGATATGTGGATCCTTTTGTATTCCTTCATATGCCCAAGGTACAACAACAGAAATTGCAACTTCCGGGTGATCATATGGTGCATAACCGACAAAGGTTAGATTCCACGTCATCGGTGGTAATTCATTCTTTTTCCAATATTCATTAGCTTTTGGACCATCATATAACCCTTGAGCAGTTCCTGTTTTCGCTGCTACCTTATACTTACTATCGATATAACCATGAGCTGTACCGCCTTGCTCATTCACTACTTCCCATAATCCTTTTTTGACATGATCAATCCATGATGTTTTCATGGATAAAGTATTTAGTACATTGGGTTTAATCTCATCGATAATTGGGCCTAATTCATCTGATTTATCACTTGGTTCACGAATTTCCTTGACAATGTGAGGTTGAATTCGATACCCACCATTAGCAATAGTCGAAATATATTGTACAAGCTGTAATGGAGTATAAGTATCATATTGTCCGAACGCAAAGTCTAATACATTACCAGATTCTTTTGGAATTCCGCCTCCGAACCCAGATGATTCACCTGGTAAATCAATTCCAGTTTTGACTCCTAAACCAAATTGATTAAAATTATATCGAAGTTTTTTTATTGCATCTAATTTATCTATACTTAATGGGCCATTCGGTACATAATGATATTGTCCGCCAATTTTCATGGCGATTAACATCATGTAAACATTGGATGACCGTTTTAAAGCAGTTAAGTCACTTATTGGCCCCATCGGATATGGTGTCCAGGATTTCTTTACCTTTGTACCTGCAAATTGTAAAGGTTGATCAACTTGCACCTCACCAGGATGAATAACTCCCGTTTGATAGCCAGTTAATACGGTTGCTGCTTTTACAACAGATCCCGGTGAATAAGAAGTAGTCATATTTCCTAATGCATAATCAGCTAACACGGTCTTGCCTGTTTTTGGATCAGTGACATATTGTTTTCCCGCCATTGTTAAAAGGTCACCCGTATTTGGATCCATAACAGAGACAAAGGCCCTATCTGAAAATCGATGCCCTGGCCTATTTTTAGCCAACTCTTTTTCGATAATTTTCTCCACTTGCTGCTGAAGGTCAATATCAATAGATAAGACTAAATCGTCTCCTCTTTTTCCCTTGCTGACAACCTCAGATTCAAGAACATTCCCTGATTTATCCGTTTTATTTTTAACTTTTTCTTTTTGTCCCTGAAGAACATCTTCATATTGATACTCCAGATAACTTTTACCAACGCGGTCATTACGACTGTAGCCGCGTGATAGATAATAATCGACTAGCTCTTTTGGTAAACCTTCCTTGGACGAAGACACATTTCCAAGAACGGAACCAAGAACAGCATCACCCGTATCAGTTTTAAATACGTTGTAGCGTTCCCAATCGGTAGTAGTATCTACCCCTGGCAGTGAGCTCAAGTTTTCATTAACCACCGCAAATTCCTTTGGAGTAACACTCTTATTTTTAATAATTTGCGGAGAAAGTGCATAACCACTGGACATTTCCCGATAAATAGCTAGAACTGCAAGCTGTTGTTTAGAAAATGAATTGATTTCTTTATCTGTAATTCGATCTAATTGCATTTGATAAATATCGCTGTCACTTAATTTACCGTCTTTTAACTTCTTCCATTCTGCATCTGTAATTTTAGCTTTCGCTTTATCTGGATTAAGCATAATCCAATAATCTTTACGATCTCTTACCGTAATGGATTTTAAATCATCAGGTGAGTCTTTCTTTATTAATGTTGCTAATTTTCTTGCCTCATTGAGCATTTCTTCTTGTGATGTTGTTTTTGATCTAGTGTACGTTATTGCATTCAACGGTTTGTTTCCAACAATCAATTTATGATTTCGATCATAAATTTTCCCTCTCGGAACGGATGTATCTACTGTTACATCTTCCGTGCGTGCAATCTCTCGTTTATAATCTTGACCATGTACAATTTGAACAATTCCCAGCCGAAGAATTAAACAGGAAAATAGCACAAAAACAACAAAAAACAACATATTCAGCCTTAATGGAACATGTGTCCTTTTCTTTTTTTTCGTTTTCTTCAATGTTCTCGGGTCCTTCCTGCATTTAATTATTCATTCTTATATTGTAAAGGAACAAGCCTTATTATTCTACAGGTAGAATCAAGAAAAGTACGAATGGATTACCTATTGTCAAAAAATATTCAAAGACAATCGACTAAAGTCGACTGTCTTGTTATTAACCCGATGATTGAATTTTTACTCGTCTGATAAAAAGGGATATGCATAAATGACCAGCACCGATAATCATTAGTAAAATTGGAATGCTTTTTTGCTCATTAAAGAAGGAGATAGCAAAAATAAAACATAGGATGGAGACGACACGACCACAATTAAGAAAAAGCTCCCTGACAACAATATATTCTATCCTTGCTTCAGCTGCTTTCCAACCTTTACCGATTACATCATATGTCATCGAAATATATGGAACTAATATCATTGGGTACGCAAGAGCAATAATGGCTCCATAAATTAATAACCGCGGAAATGTGACTTCGAACACGATGACATAAATAGCTAAATATAGAAACAAGCCTCCTAATAATATCGACTTTTTGCGGTATTTGGTTTTAATCAACCTTGAAGCAAGAGAATAGCCAATAAAGGATATTCCAGAGTTAATAAGGCCAAACGTTCCAAGTGCAAATTCGCTTCCTGTTGATATAAAAACAAATACCGAAATAACAAATACAAAGGTTCCATCTCGTAATCCTTGAACAAAATGGGCATTTGTGATTAAACGCCAATTTTGATTATTTTTTCTTTCTTGCAAAATCCTTTTAAATAAATAACTGCCGTGGGCTGGTCTGCGCTTTAAAAAAAAGCTCGTTACTACTGCTACACCGAACAGTAATAAAGAAAGACCGAATACAATGGTATAACCAATGTTGGAGGTAAGTCTAGAAATGATGAATCCAGCTAATATTGGTCCAATCATCCCCCCCGCCGAATTTAATGTCCCTAAAAATCCATTAAAAAAATCTCTTGTTTCCGGTTCCGTTATCTCAAACGTTAAAACATTAAACGCCAACCAATAAAAGCCATAGCCTATTCCTAATAAACCGCCTAAAATGATAATAAAATGGGATGCGTTACTCCCAAAAAAGAGAACAGATAAATAAAAAAGTGCTAAAAAAGTAACACCAATCCTTAGCACAATCACCCTGTCAATTTTTTTCGCCCATCTGCCTGCCAATATAAATGTAAGCGGCTGTAAAACAACAACAGATAAATTATAAATTGCCAAATCCAAAAATTTTCCGGATTGCTTCCATAAATAAATATTGACGAACGTATTGGATAAAGAAATACTGATCGAATACAAGCCACCAATAAGCAGTAACAAGGTCAAATCCCTTGTTAATTCAACCTCACCTAACAGCTTTTGTAATTTACTCATTTAAAACTCCCCTTTTTCATCCTTTATATTTTTTAGAAAAAGGGGTGACATTATACATAAGAATGTTAGAAGTTATAAGTTGGCTATAAAAGAAGTAATGTATAAATACAAAAAAGCATCGAACCAATGGTCCGATGCTTTTTTTCATTATTTTCCTGCTTCGTAAAGCTTAGAAACTTCGTCCCAGTTCACTACATTCCAGAATGCTTTAATGTAGTCAGGACGACGGTTTTGATAATTCAAGTAATATGCATGTTCCCAAACATCTAATCCTAATAATGGAGTTTTTCCTTCCATTAACGGATTATCTTGATTTGGTGTACTAGTAACTTCTAATTCACCATTGTTTAGAACTAGCCAAGCCCAGCCTGAACCGAAACGTCCAGCTGCAGCAGCAGCAAAATCTTCTTTGAATTTATCAAAGCTGCCAAACTTGCTATTGATTGCGTCTGCTAATGCTCCTGTTGGCTCACCGCCTCCATTTGGAGAAAGAAGCTTCCAGAATAGAGAGTGGTTTGCATGTCCGCCACCATTATTGCGTACAGCAGTACGAGCTGCTTCTGGAACAGCGTCTAAATTAGAAATTAAATCCTCTACAGATTTGTTTAATAATTCATCTTGACCTTGAAGTGCATTGTTCAAGTTAGTTACATAAGTATTGTGATGCTTTGTGTGGTGAATATTCATTGTTTCCTTGTCAATATGAGGCTCAAGAGCATCATATGCGTATGGTAATTGCGGTAATTCAAATGCCATTTTAATACTCCTCCTTATGTATCAATTTTGAACCTAAATGATTCAAATTTTCTTCCACTTAAGATTAACAAATTTATGCAAAGCAATCAAATATGTTGCACTATATTTTTGATAAAAATTTTAGAATTTTTACAGCACAACAAATAGAAAATATCCAACCATTAAAATCTGAATAAAACCTTTTGTAATAACACTGCTTATAAATCCAAGAAGTGAACCAATCCCTATCTTAATGGCTGATTTAATCGGTTTACGGTTCACAAGTAACTCTCCTAAAACCGCTCCAAGAAACGGTCCAATAAGTATTCCGACAACCGGAATAATAAATGGGCCTGCAATTAATCCGATTGTACTTCCCCACACTCCCGCTTTGGAGCCGCCAAACTTTTTTACTCCAATTAAATTAGATACATAGTCGGCACTAAATAACAAAATAATGAATAATACCTCGATGCTCCAAAATAACCAATTTAATGGGCTGAATGTAAAGAATAAGCCATAAAGCAGGAATCCTCCAAGCATAAATATCGCACTAGGAATAATAGGATAAACCAAACCTATAAAAGCAATAACAAAAACTACGGTGATAATGATCCAGTATAGAACTTCCATTTTTCATCATCCTTTTTCACGGAAAGTAGAAAACAATACTTAACATAATGAACTTTTATTATTACAATGGAAAATAGCGGAGTTTAAAACTACTCTTGAATAATATTGCTGATGTTCTTACCGCTTTAAGCGTCCACATTTACGATAGTTTTCGTTCTAAAGTTACTAAACCCGTTAACGTGAACGCATAAGGCTATAAATCAACAATATACATAATCAGCTTAAAATATAAAGGAAGTGAAATGTGTGAACATATTTACCAGATTCGTTAAGAGTCTATATTCCCCAAAAGAAGTTGCAAAGTATCGATTTCTTGGTATCGGTAAAACGATTTTTTATGTATTTATAATCATGTTTATATCCATTTTACCAGGCATCTATCATTTTTCAAAAATGGCAGCAACTGCTTTAGAAGAAGGGAAACAAGTTTTCTTAGAGGACCTTCCGTCTTTTACCATATCAAACGGAGACCTAATTTCTAAACAAAGCAGTCCGATAATTATCCCCAAAAATAATGTTACTATCGTATTTGATCCGACTGGTGACTTAAGTACCAATGATGTCCAAGAAAAAGGTAATTCTGTTGGGCTATTAAAACACGAGTTTGTCATTGTAGCTAATGGACAAGTCCAAACCTTCCCTTATACTGCTCTCGAGAATATGAAGGTGACGAATAAAGATATTGACAGCTTTATCAATTCATTAAAGGGTGTTATGTGGATTGCCATACCAATCATTTTTCTTTTCTACTATTTGTTTGTCTCAGCATTAGGGTTTATCAAAATTTCTATATTTGCAGGCATTGGAGCATTATTCGCCCAGACACTCGGAAGAAAACTAAGTTATCGTCAAGGATGGCGGCTATCTGCACACAGTATTACATTATCAACCATCTTTTTTATGCTAATGGACTTATTAAATACTGGCGTACCAGGTGGCATGTTCATTGATTGGTTCGTTTCTCTTCTATTCCTTTATTTAACTATTCGTGAAATACCGAAACCAAAGATAGATGCATAAGAAAAGCGCAAGTGCCTTGCTCATCGGTGTACGGATTTCGTAGTCGCAGGCTCGAGATAAAGGAAACACAGTGAGGTAGTTCACGAACAAGTGAAAATAGCACTTCCATTTTCAATTGATGTTGACTTATCGTAGGGAGGAGACGGAGAAATCCGCTAGCCGATAGGCGCTGTAGCTAGACAAGATTAAACTTGTTAAATTATTTAGATGTTGAAAAATTTTATACTTTCTTATCCCTTAAAAAAACTGGCAGACGCCAGTTTTTTTCATTTTGAAAATGATTTTCGGTAATTTTTTTGTAAAATATTCTATTTTTAACGCTTATATGCTAGCGGATTTATTCATCATTAGAAAATTTTTTTCGTTTTACAGTCATATCTCCCCTTGGACAAGCATATATACATGATATATCCAATCCATAGGGGGCATTCACTTTGAAAAAATTCGTAGCCTTAATTGTAGCAATCATTGTCCTATATAGTGTCTATTATGATTTAAAAATTGGAACGATTCCCGCCGCAACACATGCTTCAGAGGTAAAAACTCCCCAAGAAACAACCGCTAAACCGACCGTTCCATTTCAACTAAAAGAAGTCGAGCCTGGTGAGACTGTTCTAACAATAGTCGAGCAATTAGAAAAAGGACCGCTTTCTGTACCAATTAATAAAGTTATCCATGATTTTCAAAAATTAAATAATGGTATTAAACCCGAGGAGATTCAGATTGGGCAGGAATATAAATTTCCCGTTTACAAAAAAAGGTGAGTGGGTATTTCTTGTCAATTTGAATAGAAGTGATAAAATACTTATGTGTATATTAATTTAATTATCATATGAGTTGTTAAATATAAAGGAGAGAAAACCCTTGGGTGAACTTATACATCGTTCAAAAACACGCCCCGTAAAAGTCGGAAATTTGACGATCGGCGGCAGTAATGAACTTTTTATTCAAAGTATGACAACAACCAAAACACATGATGTGGATGCAACTGTACGTCAAATTGAACGCTTAGAAGAAGCAGGATGTCAAATTGTTAGGGTTGCATGCCCGGATGAACGTGCAGCAAATGCAATTCCAGAAATAAAAAAACGAATCAATATTCCTTTAGTTGCGGATATTCATTTTGACTATCGTTTAGCTTTAAAAGCAATTGAAGGCGGAGTAGATAAAATCAGAATAAATCCTGGTAATATTGGAAAAAGGGAAAAAGTTGAAGAAGTTGTAAAAGCTGCGAAGGAACGCGGTATTCCGATTCGTATTGGAGTTAATGCAGGAAGCTTAGAGAGACATATCTTACAAAAATATGGATACCCTACTGCTGATGGCATGGTAGAGAGTGCCTTACATCATATTAAAATCCTGGAAGATCTCGACTTCCACGATATTATTGTATCTATGAAAGCTTCAGATGTTAATCTTGCAATTGAAGCATATGATAAAGCTGCAAGAGCATTTGACTACCCACTTCATCTTGGTATTACTGAATCAGGAACGTTATTCTCCGGAACAGTAAAAAGTGCAGCGGGACTTGGTGCAATCTTAAATAAAGGCATCGGTAATACACTGCGTATTTCCTTAAGTGCCGACCCTGTTGAAGAGGTAAAAGTTGCCAGAGAGTTATTAAAGGTATTTGGACTTTCCTCAAATGCGGCAACATTAATTTCCTGTCCAACATGCGGAAGAATTGAAATCGACCTAATAAGTATTGCAAATGAAGTAGAGGAATATATTTCAAAAATAAAAGCTCCAATTAAAGTATCCGTGCTTGGTTGTGCGGTAAACGGACCTGGTGAAGCAAGAGAAGCAGACATTGGAATTGCCGGGGCAAGAGGAGAAGGATTATTGTTCCGTAAAGGGCAAATTGTTCGAAAGGTTCCTGAAGAAACAATGGTAGAGGAATTGAAGAAAGAAATCGATATTGTAGCTGAAGAGTACTTTAAAAAACAAGCAGCAGAACTAAATCAGTAAGAAAAGAGCGTGGCCAATTGGCACGCTCTTTTTTTTAGCTCCTACGATACAAATGGAACTCCATTTAAAAAAATGGAAGAACAAATATCCCTATGATGATGGAAACGACCCCAATACCAATACTCCATGCCCCTAAGGTTCCAGCACCCTTATGACGGGCTACAAAACCAAGAACAACTGCTGCTGCACCTAATATTACCGGTAACACAAATAATGATATGATCGATAATGCTAAAGCGGCCCAGCCAATTGCCCGACCACCAGTATCCACATCATTCCTGTCATTATCTTCCCTATCCTCATATCGTTCATACCGATTCATTTGAACAGGTGTTGCAATTTCTGCAGCTGCTTCTTCATCAAAATCATGATGATTATCGTCGACTTTTCGAGCTCCATACATGTTATCTAAATCTTCTGCATCATGTATATCGTGATCATCTTCGACATCAAGTACTTCATTATCAAGCTTGTCATAACGTGTATCTTCTTTCAATGCTATCCCCTCACTTTCTAGAGTAAGAGCAGGAGCATTTATAATATGTGCTTTTCAAAGCCTATTTATACCGTTGAGTTATTACGCAACTATTTAAAGGAAAAATACAATATTTTTCGCAGGTTTATACATTATATGTTAAACTTTGTTAGTAGCATTTTTAGCTTATTTAAAAATTACGCTTAAGGAGTATCATCTTTATGAAAAAGAGATTTGGCATTGACATAGACGGCACGGTTACAAGTCCAGATGCACTATTGCCATTCATCAACAAAGAATATCAATTAAATTTAACGTTGGATGATATCACAGAGTATGAACTAACAAATGTTATTGATATCCCTGCTGATGAATTTTATGAATGGTTCATTAAAACAGAACCGGTCATTTACGCACAGTCACCGCTTGCAGTGGGAGCAAAAGAGGTTTTAAATAAATGGAAAGAAGAATTTGAATTATATTTTATCAGTGCAAGGAGTTCGAATCTTCTTGAAGTAACAAATACTTGGTTTAATCAAAATGATATTAAATATCACCATATTGAATTAATTGGATCCCATCATAAAGTGGAAACGGCAAAAAAATATAATGTAGATGTATTCTTCGAGGATAAACATGATAATGCTGTCATGATTCATGAAGAATTAGGCATTCCAGTTATTTTGTTTGATACCCCATATAACCGAGATCCCATTCCTGAAGGTGTTATTAGAGTAAAAAATTGGAGCGAGGCAGATGCTTGGATAAATAATTGGGTTAAAATAAAATCATAAGGAAACATACTCCTTATGATTTTTTACATTTGATGATGGGTTATACAATCAGGGCATTTGCCATAAATTTCAAATTTATGTCCTGATACTTCATATCCTTTCATATCTTCCTCAATATGATTCATCGGACAAATTTCAATTTCTTTCGTTTTTCCGCAATCCAAACAAATAAAATGATGATGGTGATTATTCGTCGAACAACTGAATCGAAAGTGCTTTTCCCCAGATAACTCCGTGGCTTCTAGGATTTCTAACTCAGCGAATAAGGACAGATTGCGATATATTGTATCAAAGCTTAAACCCGGATAATCCTCTTTCATATATTCTAGAACATCTTTTGCAGTTAAATACTTATTATTGGAAGCAAATAGCTCTAGCATTTGTTCTCGTTTCCCCGTATGCTTATACCCTTTTTCCTTAAGTGTTTGCATAGCTTCTGCTAAGTGCATGCCACATTACACCTCTTCTTCCCTTGTCGTTAATAAATGGTTTCCAGTGCGTTTTATGAGAAAAGAAATTAGTAATAATATAATGGAAATCATCACAATGGTTCCACTTGTGAGCCAAATTAAATAAAATCCGTTTATTAATCCATTGATAACAGATATCTCTCAAAGAATAATGGAATTTAAATCGTTTGTTTAAACCCCTTCACAAAAATCTCATACTTGCGGCTACTTAACAAAGTGGAATTACCTGATCCATTTGGACCAACAAGCGTTAAAAAAAGCTCCACATAGTACAGATAGGTTTATATTTTCAATAATATTTTCACGTTCGTATCGAAAGCTGATATTTTTTACATTAATAATCGGATTTTCCAAAGAATGTTCTCCCTTTCGATAATAATCATTCCGATTTAGAACATTTATGAGTATACCTCAAATCAAGCAGTCTGTAAAATTTTTTCCTTGCAAAATATTGTTTTCGTTTGGGAAATTGCCTATAAAAATAGGAACATTTTTTGTGTCCCCTTCATATGTTTCAAGGAGGGAGTGATGTGCGATGAAATTATTACAAAATGTGATTAATTACAAAATCAACATAATCACAGGTGATGAATTACTTAAGTATGCAAAACAATTTAATGTTAAATTAACGAAAGCGGATGCCAGTAAAATTGCAGCCTACTTACGAGGTAAAAATCTCAATATTTTTAGTGACAGTGACAGAGCAAAGGCTGTTAAAGATGTAGCAAAGCTTACGAGTCCTGAAATAGCTAAAGAAATAAATAAGGTTCTAGTGCAATTTACCAAGTAATAAAAATAAGAAGATCGGAGGCTAATCCGATCTTCTTATTAATCATTCATGATGGTTTCTAATAAATTTTCCTCAAATTTTTTATTCCTTAACATCGCAATTTCATGCTTATAAGGCGCTTTTTTATTGTTTTTGTCTTCCCCTACATATGGCGTTTCAAGTATTTTCGGAATGTCCTTCAACTGATCGTGGTGAACAATATAACTTAAAGCATCAAAGCCAATATGACCAAAACCAATATTTTCATGACGATCCTTACTTGCTCCGCATATGTTCTTGCTGTCATTGATGTGCAGTACTTTCATTTTATCAATCCCAAGAATTTTATCAAATTCATCTAATACGCCATCGAAATTATGGACAACATCATATCCAGCATCATGAGTATGACATGTATCAAAACAAACTGATAATCGATCATTATGTTTTACACCATCAAAAATCTGAGCAAGCTCTTCAAAGGAACGTCCGCATTCAGATCCTTTACCTGCCATAGTCTCTAAGGCGATTTGGACTTTTTCATTACCAGTTAAAACTTCATTTAAACCTTCAATAATTTTCTTAATTCCTATTTCTGTGCCTTCGCCTACATGTGCTCCAGGATGTAAAACGATTTGTTTTGCACCGATGGCTTCTGTCCGTTCGATTTCGGATCGAAGAAAATTTACTCCAAGTTCAAAAGTATTCGGATTTACTGCATTTCCAATATTAATAATATATGGTGCATGAACAATAATTTCATCAATACCATGCTCTTTCATGTGTGCCTGTCCAGCCTCAATATTCAAGTCTTCAATTTTTTTCCGTCTTGTATTTTGAGGTGCACCAGTATAGATCATGAATGTATTAGCACCATACGATACCGCTTCTTCACTAGCTGCAAGTAGCATCTTTTTTCCACTCATGGAAACATGTGATCCCAATTTAACCATTTCTCACAACTCCCTTTCAAAGGCTCTTTTCTTAAATTTTATTTCTTTTGTATATGAAATCTAGATAACAACCTTAAATGGTTAAAAAATGAATAAACTTGGCAAGAAAAGATTCCCCAAAGCCAAGCATACTTCGGATTTACTTCTAAAGACTGCAAGCGACAATAGCGAAAACACTCTCTTCAAATTTCTATTTGCGTTTTTGAAGTCTTCGTTCCCTTTTCTTGATTTGTTCTACTTGTCTATTTATTTTCTTCTTATAACCCGGTTTTACCTTTTTCGGCTTTTTCACCAAGTTTCTCGCTTTTTCTTCGATTTCATCTTGCGTTTTCTTTCTCTTACTTCGTTTGTTTCGATCTTCAAGCTGAATCCATTCTCCCTTGTTAATATCCTGATATAGAAAATGAATTCCCATTTTCTCCAAACGATTTAATGCATCTTCATCAGATGTCTCGTATATGGTTAAGGCGATTCCGGAAGCACCAGCCCGAGCTGTTCTTCCTGCGCGATGGATATAAAAGTCCAAATCTTGTGGAAGCTCATAATTAATTACATGACTGACGCCTTCTATATCAATTCCACGTGCAGCAAGATCAGTAGCAATAATATATTGAAAATCAAGGTTGCGAATTTGCTTCATTACCTTTGTACGCTCCCGTGGGGTTAAATCTCCATGGAGTTTCCCAACCTTTATCCCTTTATCAATAAGTTGATCCGCTACTTGATCTGCCATTGCTTTTGTATTCGTAAAGACAATGGCAAGATATGGATTAATCATCCCTAGAATTTCATATAGTAGTCCAATCTTTTCACGACTTTTTAACGGAACGAGAATATGTTCAATATTTTCGGCGGATATATGTTTTGGCTGTACATGCTCGTATGTTGGATTTTCCATATATTTCTTTAAGAAAGGCTTCATTTTTTCCGGAATCGTTGCTGAAAACACCAACATTTGCAATTCCTCTGGCATTCGTCCAGCAATTTGATCCACGTCAAATAAAAAGCCCATATCCAGCATTAAGTCAGCTTCATCCACCACAAGTGTTTTAGCTGTATAAACAAATAAAGCATGTTCCCTTATTAAATCATTAATTCTTCCCGGAGTTCCAACAACAATGTGCGGTTGTTTCTTCAGCTTTTCGATCGTTCGCTGTTTATCCGTGCCTCCAATAAATAAGCGCGAATGAATGATACTTTGGGAATCTTCATTTGCTTTCGTTATCTTTTGGATTTCCTGGTAAATTTGGCTGGCTAATTCCCGAGTCGGAGCTGTAATTACAGCTTGTACCTCATCTTTGCCTGGATCAATGGAGTGAATAATTGGTAATAAATAGGCATGAGTTTTTCCCGTACCAGTTTGGGATTGTCCAATTGCACTCTCTCCACGCATAATATTTGGAATCATTTTCTTTTGAATTTCTGTTGGTTCATAAAAACCAAGATCATTTATTGCTTTTTCAATGAATGGTTTAAAGTGGAAAATAGAAAAACGATTTTCACTCAAAATATCACTCTC
The DNA here is from genome assembly GCF_038008735.1 of Margalitia sp. FSL K6-0131. Classification (NCBI taxonomy): domain Bacteria; kingdom Bacillati; phylum Bacillota; class Bacilli; order Caryophanales; family Bacillaceae; genus Heyndrickxia; species Margalitia sp. FSL K6-0131. The sequence goes on along the minus strand of NZ_JBBOZS010000001.1, from coordinate 2,110,601 downwards.
CTTGTGAAGGAATTTCTTTTATTTACAATGAAAAATAGGCGTGTTAAATGAAAAGTCCATTTTGTTATTATAATCGACATTCAAGAAAACTTCCACCCTGACCGAGGTTTTATAGAAAAGAAGGAAGGTCATTTATATTGCGAATAATAATTCAATGGAAATACAAGACGTTTTTTTCTTTTATGCATATTGTAATATAGAGCATTTCGTTTTCTAGAAAGGAGGCGTGAGGTATGAATATGCCACCAGGAGGTTTTCCACCATTCCTTGGAAATATGGCGAGGGTCCATATGCAGATGGGTGGAATGACGAGAGCGCCATTTAACCTATTAGGCGGTCTTGGAAGATCACCGGGAAATATGTTAGGTGGAGGTATGGCCCAGAATCCAATGCAAATGATGGGCAGAATGGCTGGTCTCGGAGGTCGAATGCCAATGGGTGCCGGCGGAATGAATGCAGGAGGCGGAGGTGGAGGTCTTCTTTCCAGACTTTTTTCACGTGCAGGGGCCGGTTTAGGCGGTGCAGGCGGTGGAGGGGCTGGTAATGTTGCAAATGCAGCAGCGGGTTTCAGCAGGGCAGCAACCGGTGGTGGAGGAGGTCTTTTACGAAGTTTAGCAAATCCCGGTTCCATTAGTACATTCCTAAATAATACACAAGGAGTTTTACGAGCTGCTGGTCAAGTTGGACCAATGGTTAGGCAATATGGACCGTTAGTTAGAAATCTGCCTGGGATGATTAAAATGTATAGAAGCTTAAATAGTTCAAATACCGATGAATCGTCTGATGATAATAACGAAAATGAAAAAGAATCTTCAGCAATTGAAGAGAAAAGCACCTCGAGAAAGAAACAAGTAAAAAGAACCTCCTCTAGCAATAAAGGAAAAAAGAAGACAACTAGGAAAACGACAAAAAGATCTTCTACTGCTAAAAAGGAAGACAATGAGAAAATCACGGGAAAGGATTTCCGAAAAGGAGTTACCCTAAATTCAAATAAGAAGGGTGCATCCGTTCCAAAATTATATATTTAAAATGTATAGGCGTTATGTGTTTTTTTCGCATAGCGTTTTTTAAATGGAGGAGTTTTACAATATCTCACTTTTTTAGCATTACTATCGATAATCAGGCAATTACACATTTGATCTTTTCTTTGTAATATATGCACTTTTTTTATATAATATTTTTGATGTGTAATAGATTAAAGAGGATATTTTTATTCTCAAGGAGGATTTTTCATGGAGGTTATTAAAATATCCCCACGCGGTTATTGCTATGGCGTCGTTGATGCGATGGTCGTTGCACGTAATGCAGCTTTAGATAAATCATTACCTCGTCCAATCTATATATTGGGCATGATTGTTCATAATAAGCATGTTACAGATGCATTTGCTGAAGAAGGTATTATTACTCTTGACGGAAAAAACCGGAAAGAGATACTTGAAAAAGTACATGAGGGAACCGTTATCTTTACTGCACATGGTGTTTCACCGGAAGTGCGGGAACTAGCAAAGCAAAAAGGTCTTGTTACAATTGATGCAACCTGCCCTGATGTTACAAAAACACATAATCTTATTTTAGAAAAAAAAGATCAGGGATTTGATGTTATTTATATAGGAAAAAAAGGACATCCAGAGCCAGAGGGTGCTGTTGGAGTAGCACCTGACATTGTTCATTTAGTTGAAACATTGGAGGATGTTAATCAATTGAACATCCAAAATGAAAAGATTATCGTAACAAACCAAACGACGATGAGCCAATGGGATGTTCAACACATTATGGAAAAAGTAAAAGAAAAATACCCTAATGTGGAGATTCATAAAGAAATTTGTTTAGCTACGCAAGTAAGACAAGAAGCAGTAGCAAATCAGGCAGGTCAAGCTGACGTTCTAATAGTAGTTGGCGACCCGAAAAGCAACAACTCCAACAGACTTGCACAAGTGTCGGAGGAAATTGCAAGTACAAAGGCTTATAGAATAGCGGATATTTCAGAAATTCAACTTGATTGGATAAAAGATGCGAAGAAAGTAGCTGTTACAGCTGGTGCTTCTACCCCAACTCCAATTGTTCGGGAAGTCATTCAATTTCTAGAACAATATGATCCAATGGACGAGACGACTTGGGCGAGAAAGAAGGAAGTACCTTTAAATAAAATACTTCCGAAAGTTAAAAAACTGAGTGAACAAACTTTAAAATAAAAAATCGGCTTTGGCCGATTTTTTTTATAGGAAGGTAAATGGATCAGTATGAATGTCTGAAGCGATAAACGAGACTTCAAACCCTTTTTCTTCACACATTTTTGTTAACATTTGCGCTACTCCGTTTTTCATTACCTTTTCGACATTATGTCCTGGGTCTACTACATTTAAGCCGGCATTCATCATATCGTGAGCAGTATGGTAATATACATCACCTGTTACGTACACATCTGCCCCTTTAAATTTTGCATGTTGATAATATTTGTTTCCGTCTCCCCCTAGAACAGCTACTTTTTTGATTATATCGTTCAGGTTACCTACTACACGAACTGTTTTTACATCTAAGGTAGTTTTCACATGCTGCGCAAATTGTTCTAAGGTCATGGATTCTGGCAGCACTCCAATCCTGCCAAGCCCTAAACTAGGACCTTTGTTTTCAAGCGGATATATATCATATGCCACTTCTTCATATGGATGTGCTTTTATCATTGCGGATAAAACTTTTTTCTCTAAATAATCCGGAAAGATAGTTTCAATTTTCACTTCTTTTGTTGCCTCTAATTTTCCTACTTCCCCTATAAAAGGATTGGTATTTTCACCTGGTAGAAATCTTCCTGTTCCCTCAGAAGTAAAAGAACAATGGCTATATTGCCCAATTGCTCCGGCTCCGACCTTGCCTAATGCTGACCTTACATCGTTTTCACTCTCGATCGGCACATAGACAGCAAGTTTCTTTAGTTTTTGTTCGAATGTTGGAACAAGTATATCGACATTTTCTAATTGTAATGCGCTTGCTAGTAAATCGTTAACTCCACCAGTTGCCACATCTAAATTTGTATGGGCAGCATAAACAGCTATATCATGTTTTATTAGTTTTTCTATCAGTCTGCCAGAAGGGGTGTCCGTTGTTATTTTTTTTAAGGGGCGAAAAATTGGTGGATGATGGGCAATAATCAACTGAACATTATTTTCGATTGCTTCATCCACTACTTCTTCTAAAACATCAAGTGCAACCAGCACTTTTGTTACGGGCTGATTCAGCTTACCAACCTGTAATCCAATAGGGTCTCCATCCATAGCATATTGCTTTGGCGAAAAGCTTTCAAATAGCTGAATGATCTCATGTCCATTCGCTTTTTTCAAGAGATTACCTCCTCTACCATCCTAATATTTTTTTGAAGCTGATTTTTCTTTTCCGTTGTCTCCACTGTTTCTACTGCTTGGTCTAAGGATTTTATAATGCGTTTCCATTGTTCCACTTCTTGATGCCATTTTTTTTGGAAAACGTTATTTTTTTCTTTTATTAACATTGGCCCCATCAAAAGCTCTTCATCTGATAACGTATAAGGTCCATTATCATTTATAGGTTCTAATACGAGAATCTCGTAAATTTTTTGATCTTCTTCAAGTATCTGTTCTGCAATAATCTTCCAACCGTGTTCTATACACCAAGTACGTATCGAAATAGCTGCGATATTAGGTTGAAGGATCAATCTTTGAACACCGCTTAGTTTCTCTATTCCCTGATTTAAAATCGACGTAATCAGCGCTCCACCCATTCCTGCAATTGTTATACAATCGACTTCCCCTTTTTCAATTACTTCGAGACCGTCACCTTTTCTGACTGAAATAGCATGGCTTAAACTCGAATTATTTACTTGCTGTAACGCAGATTGATATGGTCCCTCTACAACTTCCCCAGCTATGGCAAATTCCGCTATACCATTTTTCACGGCATAACAAGGCAAATAGGCATGGTCTGAACCAATATCCGCGACTTTTGATCCTATAGGTATGTATTCACTAACTGCCTCTAATCTTTTTGATAATTTTTCTATGTTCATTTTTTCACCACTTTTTTAGTCTTCTTTTTTATTTTAGACGTTTTTAAAAGCAAAAAAAAGTTCTTCGCACATTTGCGAGAACTTTTTTGACCTAAATTTTACTTCAACTTCGAAAGCCAATCAGCCATTGCATCAATATTTTCGGCAGGAACTAAACCTGCAGGCATTCCGCCATTTTTACCATTTTTCAAGACATTTTTAATTTCATCTTTTGAAATCTTTTTACCAATTCCGTGTAAATTAGGCCCAACATTTCCCTCTAAATTGTTACCGTGACATGATATACATGTTGTTTTTGCAAAGCTTTCCGGATCAAATTTTCCTCCAGTTTGACCGGCTGGAGCTTCTGTTTTCGCATCTCCCTTTTTATTATCTTTGGCAATCTCTTTTGCATCGCCAAGCCCCTTAACAGAGAGAAAGAATACAAGTACAATTCCTAGCAACATAATAAAAATGTAAGGTATAGCAGGATTACGTTTCACAAAATAACCTCCCTTATGTAAGAAACAAAAAAATACCTATTGGTGCAAACAATTTTATTTTACTCGAAAAACAATGGAAGGAAAACCCCTAATTAGCAAGATTCATCATATTTTCGGAATTTAGACAAAAACTTCATCCATAAATAGATGAAGTTTTCGGCTTTCGATATTTAGTTTGTACCATTTTTATAAATTAATTACATCCAACTTCTCTGGAAATCACCATACGTTGAACTTCTGATGTGCCTTCACCAATTTCAAGCAATTTAGCATCTCGCATAAATCTTTCTACATGGTAATCCCTCATATAGCCATTTCCACCATGAATTTGAACGGCTTGATTCGTAATCTCCATACAAATTTCTGAAGCGTATAATTTACACATTGCCGCTTCCTTTGTAAATGGTCGACCTTGATCTTTTAACCATGCCGCTTTATACACCATATTTCTTGCCAACTCAATTTTCATCGCCATATCGGCAATTTTAAATTGGGTAACTTGAAATTCAGATAAAGAACGGCCAAATTGCTTTCTTTCTTTTGCATATTCTAAAGCTTTCTCAAATGCAGCCTGGGCAATCCCTACTGCCATCGCACCAATACCAATTCTTCCCCCATCTAACGTGACAAGAAACTGCTTAAACCCCTTGCCACGTTCACCCAGCAAATTCTCTTGTGGGACTCTTACGTCCTCTAACACTAATTCCGTAGTATTTGAGGAATGCAGACCTAGCTTTTCGTAATTATCAATGACACTAAAGCCCTTTGTATTCGTTGGGACAATGATTGCACTTATCTCCTTGTTGCCCTCTAATTCACCCGAAATCGCTGTCAGTGCTAAATGTTTTGCGTAACTAGCATTTGTTATGAAACATTTATTGCCGTTAATTACAAAGTCATTTCCGTCAACAACTGCGGTCGTTTTCGTCCCGCCTGCATCTGAGCCTGCATTAGGTTCAGTTAAGCCAAATGCCCCTAAAGATTCACCCGTACAAATCGGAGTCAGAAATTTTTCTTTTTGTTCCTTTGTTCCAAACATATTAATTGGTGCCCCGCCAAGGGAAATATGGGCAGAATATGTAATCCCAGTTGATCCGCAAGCGCGACTTAATTCTTCCACAACAATCGCAAAACTAATTGTATCGGCACCAGCCCCTCCATATTCCTCCGGAAATGGAAGCCCCATCATCCCTAGTTCACTTAATTTCTTGAAAATTTCTGTTGGAAACTGTTTATTCCGGTCACGTTCCAATGCACCAGGAGCCACCTCTGCATCAGAAAATTCACGTATAGTGCGCAAGATCATTTTTTGTTCTTCCGTAAGCTCAAAGTTCATTTCCATCCCCCTCACATCTTGTATCCGCTTACATTAAATATTATAATAGAGGTGGACTAATTTTCTCAACTTTTAAAAGTTTTTCATTATTTAATCATTATACTAAAATATAAATTAAAAGCACAGAAATCCCAATTATTCCGGAAATAATAAAATAATACAATTTTAATTTCCATCCCGTAAATATCCAGAGCAGGCAGTTCACAATGATAATAATACTTAATGATAAAGCTCCATTATGAAATAATTTATCATTCAATAAAACGGACAGAAAAAGTAAATGCAAGCTGGCACCAATATAAAAAAATGTATACCAATATTTTTTTTTAGAATAATAAATTCCGAATAATAGCAATAAAACGACAAAACTTGTCAAAATCATCGTTTGCAAAACAAAATTGAATTCAGTAAAATAAATGACAAATACTGATAAACCTAAAGTGGCTAATATAAGAAAAATAATAAAACTATTTTTCCAAAATGCTTTATCCCGACTTTTTTTAGCCGACGATGTTTCCCCTTCTGTATATAAAGCGAGTAAAAAATCACAATAATGTTCGGGTAACATTTGATGCTGTTTCCAATATGTAATTTCGTTAATAATTATTTCTTTTCTTGAAGAATTCATTTGCAACACATCCTGTCATTCAATGATTCGAGATTAAGTGGCAAAATTCCTTTTTTATATGTAAAATTAAACAAAAAAATTAGTTTACCCGGTAAAGGTAAACTAATAACTAAATATTATTCAAGAAAATCTTTTAGCCTTTTGCTTCGGCTTGGATGGCGCAGCTTTCTAAGTGCTTTCGCTTCTATTTGGCGAATACGTTCACGGGTAACGCCAAATACTTTTCCAACTTCTTCTAAGGTTCTTGTTCTGCCATCGTCCAAGCCGAAACGTAATCTTAGAACATTTTCTTCACGATCTGTTAATGTATCCAATACGTCTTCTAATTGTTCTTTCAACAATTCATAGGCGGCATGTTCAGATGGTGATGTAGCATCCTGGTCTTCAATGAAATCACCTAAATGGGAATCATCTTCTTCCCCAATTGGTGTTTCTAATGAAACTGGTTCTTGAGCAATTTTTAAAATTTCCCGAACCTTTTCAGGTGTTAAGTCCATTTCCTCTGCAATTTCTTCAGGTGAAGGTTCACGGCCTAAATCTTGCAGTAATTGACGTTGCACTCGAATCAGTTTATTTATTGTCTCTACCATATGGACAGGAATTCGAATGGTTCTGGCCTGATCGGCAATTGCACGTGTGATGGCTTGTCGAATCCACCATGTAGCATAGGTACTGAATTTAAAGCCTTTGTCATAGTCAAACTTTTCTACCGCTTTAATAAGTCCCATATTGCCTTCTTGAATTAAATCCAAGAAAAGCATGCCACGGCCAACGTAACGCTTTGCAATACTTACAACCAAACGTAAATTTGCTTCTGCCAATCTTCTTTTCGCTTCTTCGTCGCCTTGCTCAATTCGTTTTGCAAGTTCAATTTCTTCATCAGCGGAAAGGAGATCAACACGCCCAATCTCTTTTAAATACATTCTAACTGGGTCATTGATTTTTACACCTGGAGGGACACTTAGATCATTTAAATCAAATTCATCCTCTTCATCTTTTTCTAACTCATGGATATCTGGAGATTCTTCGTCATCATCTTCATTATCTTCCAGAATCTCGATTCCTTGTTCACCTAAAGTTTCATAAAATTCATCCATTTGTTCGGAATCTAATTCAAAATGGCTAAGCTTTCCTGAAATCATTTCATATGTTAAAAATCTGCGTTTTTTACCGCGTTCAATTAATTGTTCTTTTGCTTGATCAAGAGTCAATTCAGGTTCTAATTCTTTGGAACGAGCTGATTTTTCAGCCATTTGTTCCCCTCCTTCCAACTATTTAAACAAAACGAATATAATGGTTATGTTATTCATTTTGATATTATCCATTAAATTATCATAATGACTTGCGAAGCTGTATAATTTCATTTGCAATGGATAAAGCCTTTTGCAGATCATTTTCTAATTCAGCTTTTTTTTGTTCTTTTACTTTTTCATTTATTTTTAACATCTTTTGATGTTTCAACACTTGAATTATATAATCTTCAATTTCCTGATTAGATACTTCACTATTCAATGGCATCATTTCGATATCCGCAACAACCCTGCGGAGCTGTTGATCCGGTAAATAAAGCAAAAACGAACTTGTATCCGGTTCATTCCCTTCTTCATAAAAGCCAAGAAGATAGGTGAGAATAGCCTGATGCTCATCTATATTAAAGGTATGATTAGCTAATAAATCTCTGACTTTATATGCTATTTCCACATCCCTTAACATATGACTAAGAAGTCGTCTTTCTGCTGTTTGATGTGCGGGTAATATTTTTTTTTCTTGCTTTACTAATACTTTATGATTAGTGCTTTGCCCCATGAATGAATTTTTTTTCTTATTTGCATAAAATGCATGAAGTTGTTGCTGCTTTAACGCATCCATTGAAATCGAAAATTCTTCCGCTAATTGGCGTAAATAATGATCTCTTTCAACCGCGTTTTCAAGCTTTGAAATCTCATTTATTATTATTTCTATATACTTGAGCTTTTCTCCTTCATTTTGAAGCTTTTTTCCGATGCGATGATATTGCATTTTGAACGCCATAAACGTCATGCTTGCCCCTATTACATCTTGACGAAATTTTTCCGCACTGTTTTTTTGGATGTAGTCATCAGGGTCTAAACCGTCTGGCATTCTTGCAATACGAATATTAAAATGATGTTCAACGAGCATTTGCCCTGCTTTGTATGCAGCCTCCGTTCCAGCGGAATCGGAATCGTAGCAAATAATAATATTATCTGTTAATCTCCGTATTTGCTGAACATGCTGCTCTGTTAAAGCAGTTCCCATTGTGGCTATCCCATTATAAATAGATGCCCTATCCGCTGAAATGCAATCGGCAAATCCCTCAAATAAAATAGCTTGTTGCTGCTTCTTTATAAAGCTTCTCGCTTGATGAAGATTATATAAAACAGAGCTTTTATTAAAGAGTTCCGTTTCAGGGCTGTTTAAATACTTCGGCTGCTCTTCTTTATCTAAAACCCTGCCTGAAAATGCGATCGTTTGACCTTTAGAATTCATTATCGGAAACATAATTCTGTTTCGAAATCGGTCAAAATAAGTATCGTCACTTTCTTTTTTTATGATCAAACCAGCTTTTTCCATAAGGGGTAATGGGAAACCCCTTTTTTGAAATAGTTTTACGGTGAAATCCCAGCTTGGCAAAGCATAGCCTATTTGAAATTTCTCCATACTTTCCCTTGTAAAGCCTCTTTGAATAAGATATTCAAATGCTTCTTGACCCTCTTTTGTATTTACCAATAAATGATGATAAAATTTTTGTAACAAAGCATGAGCTTCCAGCATTTTCTGATGGTCGCTAGTGTGGTTCCCTTCAGAACGCTGATCAATTTTCGGGTCAATACTTAATTCAATGTTCGCTTTTTGAGCTAATTTAATAACTGCCTCTTGGAAACCTATCCCATCAATATCCATGATAAAAGTGAAAACATTACCACCAGCCCCACACCCAAAACAATGAAATATTTGTTTGTCAGATGAGACAGAGAAAGATGGAGTATTCTCGCCATGAAAAGGACATAAACCGAAGTAGTTTCTCCCTTGCTTTTTCAAATGAACATATTCACCAATCACATCTACTATGTCTATGGACCCGCGAATTTCATTAATTTTTTCCTCAGGAATTATTCCCGTCACGAAAACATCCCCAATTGCCTTTATTTTTTTATCTCTTCATTTACATTTTTCGACAAAATTCGCACAAATGTAGAAGTAAAGAGCAGTCAGTTTAGAGACTTAAACACTTAGGAGTAGACTTTGAACGCTTAAATACCAAATCATCGGATTACTTTCTTCGTTATTAGTATCTATTCTACATCGCTCCACAGAATCCTTCTTTCTTTAACTAATCATTTTTAAGAATTTTACGGACCTTGTCGAATAACTTTAAGAAAATAATCTTGACATATCTCAATAGTTAGTTTATTCCTTATTTCGTGACTCTAAACCTATTTTAAATACATTTTTATCACAATTTTTTATTATAGTATATTTTTATGCATTTGACCATATATTTTTATTTTCATGGTGGTAAAAAAATAAAAAAAATGAAAAACACATCATCCTTAAGATCATGTGTTATTCCGTACCTCGAATGTAATTCATGATGATATTGGCGGTTTCTTCGACCGCTTTATTTGTAACATCAATAACTTTACAACCGATTTTTGAAGCTATTTGATCAAAATAATCAATTTCTGATTTAATTCGATCAATATTTGCATAGCTTGCTTGATCATTGAGACCAAGGGATATTAACCGTTCTTTTCGAATATGATTTAATTTATCCGGACTAATTTTTAAACCGATACATTTTTCCGGTGGCACTTGAAATAATTCCTCAGGCGGATCCACTTCTGGTACCAAAGGAACGTTTGCTACTTTAAACCTTTTATGTGCCAAATACTGAGATAGTGGTGTTTTAGAGGTGCGGGAAACACCAATAAGTACGATGTCAGCGCGAAGAATTCCCCTAGGATCACGGCCATCATCATATTTTACTGCGAACTCGATTGCTTCCACTTTTTTGAAATACTGTTCATCTAATTTTCGTACCAGCCCTGGTTCGCATAATGGTTTTTTTCCGTAAAGGTCTTCTAGTTTATCAAGTAATGGACCAATGATATCTATGGTATAAATCCGATCCTGTTCGGATTTTTCTTTTATATATTGTCGCATTTCCGGTTTAACTAATGTATATACAATAATGCCATGATTCATTTTTGCAAGTGAAAGTACTTCCTCTATATGCTGAAAATCTTCCACGTAAGGAAACCTTTTTATTTCTGCATCATTTCCATTAAATTGACTTATAGCTGCTTTCGTTACTAATTCTGCCGTTTCTCCCACCGAATCAGATATAATATAAATGGTTGGTTTTATCATTTATTTCACCAAACTCCTTTTTAATAATAAAGCTTTTTCCGAATTAATTGTTGTTTTTCGTACAAAAAAACTTCTTTTCGTACTTACAATTGATAATTATAAATTTTACTTATAGTAAATAACAACAAATTTACGAAAATGCCTTACTTATAAATCTCCATCTACGAGAGCTACAAATGCTTTCGTTATATTGGTTTTGGTTATACGGCCAGTAACTTCTAAGCCTTGGTCGGTTACTTTTACAACCGGCAAAGAATCAATTTGCTTATCTATCAACTTTTTTGCTACATCGATCAGCATATCATCTTTTTCACAGTATGTTATATTTGGCATTCGGGTCATTATAATATTCACTGGCAATGCGGAAAGTTCTTGTTTTCCTATACTCGCTCTAAGCAAATCTTTCCTGGAAAGGACCCCAACTAAATGAGAATTTTCATCTACCACATATAAAGTACCTACATCCTCCAAAAATACGGAAACGATAGCATCGTAAACAGAAATATTTTCATTTACCACTACAGGCAAGGATTGATAATCTCGGACAAAAATTTTATTTAAATTTTCAGTCAAAAGCTGCGCCCCTGTTTTTCCTGTATAAAAATATCCCACTCTGGGACGAGCATCCAAATAGCCAGCCATGGTCAAAATAGCTAAATCAGGTCTTAATGTCGCTCTTGTTAACTTTAGCCGATCTGCTATATGCTCCCCTGTTATCGGGCCATTGTCCTTTACAATTTGTAATATTTGTTGTTGCCTTTTATTAAGTTCTATTGTTTACACCCCCAATTCAAAAAAGCATTTAGATGTGTTATACTTTTATAACAATTATTATATACTAATTTTAAAATATGAAAAGAAAATTGCAAGGGCAAATACGTAAGCAGAAAGACGAACATTTTTTTTAAAATTTATTTATACTGTTAAATGCGCCAGACAAAAATAAAGGCTCTCTATTTCAAAACGAAATAAAGAACCATTATTTTTGCTTGCATCATTAAAGAATGTCTTTAAATTTATCGATTTGATCTAAAAATTTTTTTGATTTTAACTGCAAACCGGAGTATTCATCGTAATACATCGTTATCGTTCTCCGAAGCTCCTTTTTTGTTTCTGGCTTCACAGAAATGGAACCTAATCTGTTAATATCAATATAATAAAAAAGTCTTAAAAGTCTAATACTGCTTTGTGAAACAGGCAAGAGATATGGATCCTTTTCAAAACATCGATGACAAATGAGACCGTTTTCCCGAATAGAAAAAGCAAAATTACCATTTTTACTGCCGCAAATCGCACACTGATTCATCACAGGATATAATCCTAAGACATTTAGCATTTTCATTTCGAATATATTTGTAATAATATCTATGTCCACATCTTCGTTTATGTAATTTAATGTTTGATATAAAAGCTCAAACAAAAATGGATTTTTCTGTCTTTCTTCAACACTTTTGTCTAAAAGATCGACAATATACGAAGCATATGCGGTTTGAAAAATATCTTCTCGTATTGACCTCATCGAAGAAATCATTTCTCCTTGTTGAAGCGTCCCAAGTCCATTACCTGTTTGAACGAGAAAATATCCATAAGTAAAAAGTTGGGAAACAGCAGAGAGGCGACTGTTCGGCTTTTTTGCACCTCTTGCCATCATCCCAAGTTTCCCAAATTCACGTGTATATACATTTATAATTTTATTCGATTCACCATAATCATGTGTTCTTATTACTATACCTTCACATTTTTGAAGCATTATATCCACCTTCCAAAGCAATCTTTTTGCTTCATTCAGGTGATAACAGAAAAGAAATATTTTCAGGAGATTGGATTATAATCAATTCCTGAGATTTCATGATCTGTTTTCATAGGTTCATCTTGTCCTTCTTTTTCCAGTTCCTTAAAAAGCAAATAGGTATCAATACTACCAGTTTCGGTAAAAAATTTCCATGTAAACTCTAGCATATAACCCCCGCCTTTCATGTTGTGAAAACTCATGAAATCATTTTTGTAAAGCATATATTTAGCTTCACCGAGATTTCCTGAAATCATGTGACGTAAAAATTGCTAACAAATTTGGATGCATAATTCATCACTCTAACACAACTTAAGGCTAACCTTAATATTCATCTTCCCTAAAGCCAAAATCCCGCAGTTGATTAATTTTATTTCTCCAATCTTTTTGAACCTTTACCCATAGTTCGAGAAAAACCTTCGATCCAAGTAAATGTTCAATATCAACTCGAGCTCGTTTTCCCACTTCTTTCAGCATACTGCCCTGTTTCCCTATAATAATCCCTTTTTGAGAAGATCGTTCTACTACAATGGTAGCCATAATATGAACAACATCGGAATCTGATTTTTTTTCCATTTTATCCATAACAACTGCAATGGAATGCGGAACCTCTTCTCTAGTTAAATGCAATACCTTTTCCCGTATTAACTCAGAAACAATAAATCTTTCTGGGTGGTCTGTAATCTGGTCTGCTGGATAATATTGCGGGCCTGCAGGTAAGTACTTTTTTATTTCCGCCAGTAATTTTTCCGTATTATTACCTTGCAATGCAGAAATCGGTATTACTTCCTTAAAATCAAAAAGGTCCTTATACTGTTCAATAATTGATAATAATTCTTCAGGATGAATCTGGTCAATTTTATTAATGACAAGGAATACCGGTGTCTTAACTTCTTTTAATTTTTCTATGATAAATTCATCACCACGTCCTAAGCCTTCGACTGCATTTATCATAAATAATATAAGGTCGACTTCTCTTAATGTATTGGTCGCAACCTTCATCATAAAATCGCCAAGTTTATGTTTCGGTTTATGAATGCCTGGAGTATCTATAAAGATCATTTGAGAATCATCTGTAGTATAAACACCTTGGACTTTATTTCTAGTTGTTTGAGGCTTATCACTCATAATGGCAATTTTCTGCCCAATTACCCTATTTAAAAACGTAGACTTTCCAACATTAGGGCGTCCAATTATGGAGATAAAGCCTGATTTGAATTCGTTTTCTGCAATTTGTTTATTACTCATTTAAATCCTCCGGAGAAAATGCACCAGGCAATAATTCTTCTACTGTCAACTCTTTCCTATCACCTTTTAAATTGGTAAGGATAACCTTCATGTCTTTAGGACAAAGCTCTGAGATAACTTGGCGACAAGCTCCACATGGTGGTACTGGCCGGTTAGTATCTGCTGTTACAACTAATGCAGCAAAGGATGTATCGCCTTCTGAATAGGCTTTAAACAGGGCTGTTCTTTCAGCACAATTGGCAACACTATACGCTGCATTCTCAATATTGCATCCTTGATAAACCTTTCCGTCGTTCGTGAGCAACGCTGCACCCACAGCAAACTTTGAATATGGCACATATGCTTTATCCCTTGCTTGCTTTGCTTCCTCAATTAAATGCTCTAAATTCATATTACTTCCCCTTCAAATCTTATTTTACCACAAAAATGTCATGAATTATAGAATATTTTTGATTTGATTGAAAATATCAAAAAATCTGACTAAAATAAGTTTACCCACCAAAATGTTGGATAAACTTATTTTAACTCAAATAAAAATCGGATTCAAATTCTGCTATGGTAAAAACTGTTACATTCACCTGTTATTATTACTGTATGAGCATTTTATATAAATGTGCAAGTTTCGGTATGAAAATGATGCACGCAATAATAACAGACATAATGGAATAGACTAAAACTGCTCCTGCCGCTAAATCCTTTGCCTGTTTTGCCAAAGGGTGATATTCCGATGTTGTTAAATCCACTACCCTTTCTATTGCCGAATTAATTAACTCTAATGTAAAAACACCGAAAATAGAAAGAATAACAAATAGCCATTCCACCGAGGAAATTCGCATTAGGATACTTAATACTGTTACTAAAATCGCCGCTACCGTATGTATCCTAAAGTTTCTTTCTTGTCCCAAACCATGGACAATTCCACTGAAAGCATAGGAAAATGTTTTTGACAAAGGAGACTTATTTTTATCGTTTAAGTCCATATTCATCTAATATGTCCTTTTGAAGTCCAAACATTTCTTTCTCATCTTCTGGTGTCATATGATCATATCCAAGCAGATGCAAAAATCCATGAAGGGCCAAAAATCCTAATTCACGCGTAAAAGCATGACCATAGTCATTTGCTTGTTCATGTGCTTTAGAAACAGAAATAATAATATCCCCAAGTACCCTAGGCATTTCGACACCACTAATTTCTATTTCCCCTTCTCCCAACTCTTCCATCGCAAAAGAAATAACATCAGTGGGCAGATCCTTTTCCCGATACTCCCTATTTATTTCTTGGATTCTCTCGTTCGATACAAAGGTAATCGAAACTTCACTTTCATTTTCAATTTCTAATTTATTTGCTGCAAAGTTTAAAAGGCTTTCTACTAAATCAAAATCTTCTTTTTTTAATTCATTTGTTTCATCCATAAAGTCAATGGATAAAGACATAATATCCACCTCTAAATATTCAATTTTATTAATTAAAAATACCACCCAAAAAGGGCTCCCTTTTATTTATTATGTAAAAAAATTAACAAATAAGTTATTTTACAAGTTTAAACTTTATATAGTACAAGGCACTTTCAGCTAATGGATTTCTACCGCTGCTCCTTGCGAAAGTATCGACTCGTCTCTCGCCGTGTTTCATTTATCTCGCCTGTGAATTCTCTATATCCTACACTGCCTAAGCAAGAGTTTTCAGCTTTTCTTATTCGGGATACTCAATTCGGGAGTGAAATATACCATTTAATGTTTCACAAAATGTTTTCTTTATTACTTCAAGCTCTTTTAAGGTAATATCACATTCATTAAGCTGACCATCTTGTAAGCGGTCCTGAACAATGTTATGAATTAACTCTTTTATTTGTTCTGGTGATGGGTGTGCCATGGAACGAACGGCAGCTTCTACACTATCCGCTATGCTGATGATAGCAATTTCTTTCGTCTGAGGCTTCGGCCCAGGATATCGAAACGATTCTTTATCCACATTTTGATTTTCTTCTTTTGCCTTTACATAAAAATATTTCAGCAAAGTTGTACCATGATGTTGTTCCGCAATATCAATAATTTCCTTAGGAAATTTATGCTTTCTTAGCATTTTTCCTCCGTCAATTGCGTGCGCAATAATGATATCCCTGCTCACTTCCGGAGACAAGTGATTGTGGGGATTTTCCATGTTAATTTGATTTTCAATAAAAAATTGCGGGCGTTTGGTTTTGCCAATATCATGATAATAGCATCCGACTCTTGCCAGCAAGCCATTTGCCCCGACAGCTTCACATGCTGCTTCCGCTAAATTCGCCACCATCACACTATGATGATATGTACCAGGTGCCTCCGTTAAAATTTTCTTTAATAAAGGGTGGTTCGGATTTGATAGTTCAATTAATTTAATCGTCGACAGTATGCCAAAACCTGCCTCGAAAAATGGCACGAGCCCAATGGTAAATACTGCAGACAGTAATCCTGAAGCAATAGAAAACACCACAAAATAAATGTATTCCATTTTTGAATACTGTCCATTTCCTAATAGGATTAATGCAAATATCATCATCAGGTTGATAACGGAAACAAATAATCCAGCTTGTAAAATATTGGAGCGGCGGTTTCGATTGGATAAAAATAAAATACCTGCAGTACCACTAAACAAAATATAAACAGCTATTTCAATATTAATCGTCCCTGCCAGTTCGTCTCTAAATATAATACTTCCACATGCAGCTAACAAAATCGTTACAATAAATGCAAACCGTTCATTTAACATGATTCGAATTAACATTGGTGCCAAGGCTGCCGGATAAATATAACCTAAATTAGGTAAATCTGTACTATCAATAAACCCCACAATTCTCATTAATAATAGGGATATAAAAAAAACGAAACTTACAAGGATTAAATATATCTGTTTCTTATCTTCAGGATACGAAGTATTGTGTATATAAAGATAAATTGGCGCAATCATTAATAAGACAAACAGTGCTAATCCGTAAAAGGGCTTAACTGTTGGATTACTTTTCAATAAACCAAGTATTTGTAGCTGATGGTAGATATCCCTGTCGATAAGATGTCCTTCTTGAACAATAATTTGCCCCTGTAAAATTTTTACTGGCTCAACATTTTCCATCGCCTGTTTTTGTCTTGCCTCGGTTAACTGAGGATCATAAATATCATTCGGAACAATAGCATATTTGCCAAGCTCCACAGCTGCTTCACGCAAATCTCTGTTTAAATTGGATTGGTTAATTTTATCTGCTATTTTTAACCTTACTTGGGATACCTGATCATCTCTTATTTTTTCATCCATCATTGTTTCTACTTGTTGGATAACAATATCTCTAGCCTGCTCCAAATCAAAGTGATTTGTTTTAAGTAAAGTGTAAAAAATATCATCTGGAATTCTCTTTGTTACGTCTTCATTCACATTTTTCGATAAATCCGATTTTAATATTTGTAATTTTTCTGCATCGGATTTTTTTGCGGGTTTATCCTTTGATTTGTCTTGAAGTTCCGGTTGATAATTTACATCATTAACAAAGTCAAAAATGGAGTTTATCAGTGATACCCTGTTTTGTAAAGTTTCTTTTTTAAATGTATAAACCCTTCCAACCTCGTCTGCAGCCTTTTGCCGTTCTTCATTGGTTTTCGCTTCATCTTCTATCGTTTTAGGAGAACGAACTGTTTTATCGGCAATGGAAAATAACTCCATATTATACGTTTGAGGCTTCACATTGTAGTAAAGGACTCCATAAATCAATATAGATAAAATCAGTAAAGTAATGATTGTAAATACTTTATAACTTAGTAGAGTACGAATTTTTCCAATGTAGTCTTGAATATTCACCTAGTTCTCCCACCACCTTCAAATAGCATAAAACATGACAATAACGACAGATTAAAGTCTTCCTAAAGAAATATCTTTTTTAAAGAGATAACTTCCCTAATTATGTAAAATGATATCAGTTTTTGTACGGAAATGCACTTTATTTTATAAAAAAACCTGAACAGATTGTTCAGGTTAAGAAGAATGTTGATCGTATGCTTCAATGATCTTTGCCACAAGCGGGTGGCGAACAATATCACTTTGTTCAAGATAAACAAACGAGATTTTTGGAATGCTTTTTAAAATTTTTTCCGCCTCCACTAATCCTGATTGTGCACCTTTCGGTAAATCAACTTGAGTTCTATCGCCGGTTATGACCATTTTAGAATTAAATCCGAGTCTGGTTAGGAACATTTTCATTTGAGCGTGTGTCGTATTTTGCGCTTCGTCTAATATAACAAATGCATCATCTAAGGTTCTGCCTCTCATGTACGCAAGAGGGGCAATTTCAATTGTCTCCCTTTCTATTAGACGTCCCGTATGCTCACTCCCTAAAACGTCGTGTAAAGCATCGTATAAGGGGCGTAAATAAGGGTCTACTTTTTCTTTTAAATCACCTGGTAAAAAACCTAGGCTTTCCCCAGCTTCAACTGCAGGTCTAGTTAAAATAATTTTTTTCACCATTCCATTCTTCAATGCATGAACAGCCATTACAACTGCTAAGTATGTTTTTCCTGTTCCTGCTGGTCCAATCCCGAAAACTAAATCATGTTTTTTAATTGCAGTAATATATTGTTTTTGTCCTAAGGTTTTAATACGGATTGATTTACCCCTAGCATTTTTCGTTATTTCTTCATCATATATTTCTTCAAAAAATTCTAATGTTCCCTGGTTTTCCATTTGAATAGCATATAAAACATCTCTGGAACTAATATTTATCCCTTTTCTAATGATATATAGTAAACGTTCTAATATTTTATTTACCCGTTCAACATCCTCTGTATTACCAGAGATATGGACAGATTCACCTCTTGTAATAATAGATACCTTATAGGAATCCTCCAATAATTTTAAATGTTTATCAGATATTCCAAATAAAGAAATGGCTTCATTTGGGTTTTGTAATTGTATCTTCGCTGTAATGATTTCTATTGACATTCTCAGTCTCCTTGAACGATTGGTTTTGCCTCCGCTATGTCTTCAATAACTTGGAAATAGATTGATAATTTTACTTTACCATTCTCCACTTGTTCATGCAAAACATATTCATCCACGATTTTTGCATCATTTGGAATTTTTGTTTTTAAATCATTTACCGCAAGTTCCTTTGCTGCACTTATTGCTTGCGCTTTTGTATAATCTCTTTGTGCCAATTCCTTTTCACGTACTGTTTTTTGTACATAATCAATAGGAAGCCGCCATTTCAAAAACTTAATAGGATGTACATTCTTTTCTGTTTCATATGCTTTATATTTTATCTTGCCAAATCCCCAAAAAGGAATACTAAAAGAGCCAATTTTTAAAGAATATTTTTTTTGCTCAAGACCTGTAAATACTTGAAATTCCGATTGTAACGGAAGCTCGACATCCGTTTTGTACCATGTTTTTCCATAAACCTTGCCTATAGCTGCTACAGGTTTCTGATCTTCCTCTCTCCCGATTAAACCAGATACAAGCAATTGCCCTTTATTGACAAACTGATTTACTTTCACAACGGGAATACCTGCTTCAACAAACATATCCACAATAACAGCTTTTTGATTAGCTACCAAATGTCTTGGACTCAAAGGTTTTTTTGTCTTAGGTGTGTTTTTTTCCACTACTTGCAGATGGAAGGTTGTCCCATGTAAATCCACGCCAACCCATGTAATGTTTGGAACTTTATTCGTCAACTCATGTTGGATGGATTCAAGGCTATCCATATTAAATTGTAATTTCCCAACCTGAATTCCCATTTTATTTAACTCTTTTTTGATTTGGTGCTCGGTTTGCGGGCTAGCGCCTTTTATTTGTATTCCCCAGACAACATTCGAAAGCAGCGTGATAACGATAAAAAACAAAATAAGTCCTATTAAGAAACCAGCATTTTTTAATGTTCGTTTCCAGAGAAAAGGCATACCTTGTCCACTTAAAAAAGATATACGGCAATCATTTTTTCTTGCCTGATGTCTGAGCTTATGAAGATCCTGCAGCCGAATATAAAAAGTAATCGCATTTGTTCCTTGTCGCTTTACATTCCATATCATTAGACGGGCGCGGGTGAGCTGATTAATAAACCGCTCTACCCCTTTCCCCTCCACCTTTACATGAATTGTCCCACCTAGAAATGTAACCCAATGATTTTTCAACTTTGTCACTCCTATTCTTTCAAATAACTGACAGCATCTATTTTTCCTTCCAGCAAAATTTCTTCCGGTAAAATGGTCTTAATAACAAACGATTTTCCCTTAATAAGCAATTGACCTTGTTTGAGAAGCAGCCTTACTTCCTGATCAGAGAAGGTAAGAAGTCCGCGGTGATTTTCTATGTAAATATGAATTTGGCCAATCATGGTAATTCGCGGCAGGTCCATCATGACATCTTGCGGAAGCTGCATGGTGTTAGTCATCAGATTTTGCAGAAGTCGGCTCCATTTTTTTGCCATAGAAAAGAACCCCCTTTCATATCATATTTATGAAAATAAATAAGGATTCAGCACCTTTTTTCGTATTTATTTAGAAAAGCGGAGGCACCGCAGTACTTGGATACAGATTTAGTAGTCAGAGGTGAGAAAAAGGGAATACAGCGAGGTAATTTACGAGCTATTGCACTTATCCGCAATGTACTTTCTTTGCAAAAAAATCCGTACCATCATACAATGGCACGGATTTTTTTCAGTTTCTTTTATATGGTTTTTTTGCACGCGGTGGACCGAGTATCTCTGCTAAAATGATTCCTTTTACTAAATCATCACCGTCACTTATCAATGACAGGTGCTCCCTTTTTTTAATATTGTCGACTTGATGATTTATTTGTTCAAGCTTTTTTTCATAATACTCTTCCTGAATCTTCAAACGGTCGGCTTGAATTTCAGCATCCAGTTCTTCATCCCGATATACGAAATCATCGTTATTCATTTTTGGAGCAGGATCAGAAACCATTTCGGGTGAAAGTTTTTTTATATTTTCTTCAATTGTTTTTTGCATCTCTCCAAAAAGAGATCTTGGGTTCGGAATTGGTTTATTGCTTTTAGATTTTTCAAGCTTCTTTTTATTGGCCATTGCTCCAATAATACCAACGATTATGGCTATAATAATCGCTTCCAAAGGAAATACCACCTTCCTGCGATCCTTTATTCAGGCTTATTTGGATCTTTCTTTTCACCAGTCATTTTTCCAATGGATCCTCTCATATCTGTATCTGACTCGATATTTTTAAAGTTCATATAGTCCATTACACCAATATTCCCTGATCTTAATGCCTCGGCCATCGCTAATGGAACCTCGGCTTCCGCTTCTACCACTTTAGCCCGCATTTCTTGCACTTTAGCTTTCATTTCTTGTTCGGATGCGACAGCCATTGCACGGCGTTCTTCCGCTTTTGCTTGTGCGATCTTTTTATCAGCCTCTGCTTGTTCTGTTTGAAGCTCAGCACCGATGTTTTTACCGATATCCACATCCGCTATATCAATGGAAAGAATTTCAAATGCTGTCCCAGCATCAAGCCCCTTAGTTAAGACAGTTTGTGAAATTAAGTCCGGATTTTCGAGTACCTTTTTATGATCTTCAGAAGAACCAATTGTACTTACAATACCTTCTCCAACACGGGCGATAACCGTTTCTTCTCCCGCTCCCCCGACTAGCCTTTCAATATTTGCACGAACCGTTATTCTGGCTTTCGCTTTCACTTCAATACCATTCATAGCAACACCAGCAATAAATGGAGTTTCAATAACTTTGGGATTAACACTCATTTGTACTGCTTCTAATACATTACGTCCAGCTAAATCAATAGCGGCACAACGTTCAAAAGATAATTCTATATTTGCCCTATGAGCTGCAATTAATGCGTTTACGACCCTATCAACATTACCTCCAGCAAGATAATGGCTTTCTAATTGATTTATGCCAACTTCAATACCTGCTTTTCTTGCTTTGATAAGCGGATTAATAACCCTGCTGGGAATAACTCTTCGCAGCCTCATTCCAACTAAGGTGAAGATACCAATTCGAACTCCTGCTGCAAGTGCCGAAATCCAAAGCATTACAGGCACAAATGTTAATAAAATTCCGATAATAATTACCGCTGCAATAATTCCAACTATTAATAAAACTGTTCCAGCTTCTAATACCAATCTAATTCCTCCTCTTCTATTCTATCATTTCATTCTGATTTAATCTGACAATAATTCTAACACCCTCAACCTTTATTACCTTGACATCAGTGCCTGAGGAAATAAAGCCTCCTTCTGTCACCACATCTAATCGCTCTCCATTAATTTCAATAGTCCCAGCAGGTCTTAGTGGAGTGATCGTTTTACCAATTTTACCGAGTAAATCGGTTCTATTAATATTGGATACATATCCTTTCTCTGTGCTGACAGCATCTGACAAAACAATTTTTTTAAATAATTTCATTCTTCGTCCAAACACCTTTATCATAATTATCATGGCAATAATGGTGATAAGCAGTGCAATCATAATCGAAATCCCTGTATAAAGAAGATTTCCACCTGCCATTAACAAGGAACCTATAATTGCTAAAACTCCTAAAAATCCCGCAATTGCCCCTGGTAAAAATAGTTCTGCAATAATTAATACAACTCCCAAGACAAATAAAATGAGAGAATTAAAACTAGCATCACCTGTTACAATATGGCTAAAATAAAATAGAACAAGTGCTATAATTCCAACAATTCCATACAATCCAAATTTAGGTGTATACAATTCCATTACGAATCCTAAACTTGCCAAGCATAATAAAATAGTTACCACAATTGGATTGGTTAAGAAGTTGGCGAAATTTTCTATTGGACTATTTGGAGCAGCAATTATTCCTTGATTCATTGCAGCATGAACAGGAAAATTCAAAATCAACATTATGCTCCAAAAACCGATAAACACCAAAAATTTTTTTCCCAAGTAATCACCCCCCCATTTTATTTAATTTACGAATAAATGACTAAGAAGGTTTCAAGAAAAATTAAATTTTTGTTACTGCAGAACTATGAAGAAAAGCGCAAGCAGCTTATCCGCTAGCCGGTAATCCGCATGCGCTTTCTAGAGACTACATTAGTTAAATCCATTATTTAAAAACATTTTTATACCTTCTTTTTATCCCTAAATAAAAAAGGCCGAAAAGTATCCTTCTCGACCTTTTTTATCATTTAAGATAATTGCTGCTGTACTTTTTTGTTTACGGCTGATCCATCTGCCTTACCTTTTACTTTAGGCATAATGGCACTCATGACTTTACCAATGTCAGCTTTTGAAGTTGCATTTACTTCTCGAATTGTTTCTTCCACAATGGAAGTTAATTCCTCATCCGTTAGCTGTTTTGGCATATATATATTCACAAAAGTCAATTCCGTTTGAATTTTTTCAACTAGATCTTCACGACCTGCATCTTTAAATTCCTGGAGGGAGTCTTTACGTTGTTTTACTTCGCGAGAAAGGATTGTCAACTCTTCTTCTTCGGTTAAATTTTCCTTTTTAAGCTTAATTGCTTCGTTTTGTAATGAAGCTTTAAGCATACGAATGACAGAGAGTTTTTCTTTTTCTTTGTTTTTCATAGCTTGTTTCATATCTTCATTTAAACGCTCGAGAAGACCCATATTTTCACCCTCTATTAGAACTTACGTTTTCTAGCAGCTTCAGACTTTTTCTTACGTCTTACGCTTGGTTTTTCATAAAATTCGCGCTTTCTATATTCTTGCAAAGTTCCCGTTTTAGAAACTGAGCGTTTGAAGCGGCGAAGAGCATCTTCAAGCGATTCGTTTTTACGAACAACTGTTTTTGACATCTCTCTTTCCCTCCCTCCGAACACACTACGGTTACATGTTAACGCATGTAAAAAACCATGTACCTTGCAATTATAATATAACCTTCCTATTAGGTCAACATTCTTCATGCAAACTATAAGAGATACCATGGAAAAATTAAAAAGTTTTTCTATTCTTTTCAACTTGTAATCATCTCTTTTTTTTGCCTGCATATCATTATTTAGAGGTGAGTGGACATGTTATATCTTATCTTATTTATATGTCTGGTTGGTGTCTTCATCCTTGGCATT
The DNA here is from genome assembly GCF_038008735.1 of Margalitia sp. FSL K6-0131. NCBI lineage: Bacteria > Bacillati > Bacillota > Bacilli > Caryophanales > Bacillaceae > Heyndrickxia > Margalitia sp. FSL K6-0131. The sequence continues at coordinate 2,086,615 of NZ_JBBOZS010000001.1, read as the reverse complement.
ACTTGGCTACGGATAGGGTTATTTAACTTATCAGGCAAAGCGATGGAGCAATGGCTGAAAAAAGTAACAAATACTCCTTTTAAAGGTATGCTTGTTGGAATCATTATGACACCAATTCTTCAAAGCAGCGGGGCTGTGATGGTTATTACAGTAGGATTAGTTTCTGCCCGAGTACTGGCATTTCCACAAACGATTGGAATTATTTTAGGGACAAACATTGGTACCACCTTTACATTAGAATTTCTATCATTTAATCTATCCGTTCTAGTTATTCCATTTTTCATTCTTGGAATTATGTGTTTGTTTTTCAGGAGAACAAAATGGAAAAGCTTAAGTTATGTATTCATTGGTTTCGCGTTCATATTTTCCGCAATGAGGGCTTTTGAACGATTGGCTATCCCATTTACTCAATTACCTTCTACACAAAAATTATTGATGTTATTAAGCGATCATTTCCTTTATGCCTTTATAGTAGGAATAATCCTGACAGCATGTATCCAATCCAGCACTGTTATGACGGGGATTGCGATGAGCTTTTTAAGTGCCCATATTTTCACACTCGAAACGGGAATTGCGATTATGCTTGGAGCAAATATTGGCACGTGTATTACCGGTCTTCTAGCAAGTGTCGGAGCTGGTGAAGAAGCTAGATTGACGGCTTACGCACATATTTGGCTTAATGTTGGCGGTGCATTTCTCTGCTTGCCATTTTTAAGTCAACTATCGTTTATTTGTAAAGAACTTTCTTCCAATCCGGAAACACAGCTTGCCCATGCGAGTGTTATTTTTAATTTATTTTCATCGATTCTTGTATTGCCGATTGCTACTAAATTCGGACAGTTTATCGTGAAAGTACACGGAAAAAAAACGATATGGAATTAAAAATCGAGGCGAAAAGCCTCGTTTTTTAATTAATAGTCAGATTCACTCGATAAACCTTTTACAATTTTCACTCCCGAACTAGCACCTATTCTAGTCGCTCCCGCTTTAATCAATGCTTCCGCATCTTGTGCACTTCTTACGCCGCCTGAAGCCTTTACTCCGATATCTGGTCCAACTGTTTTTCTCATTAATGCAATATCTTCCGGAGTCGCTCCTCCCGTAGAAAATCCGGTTGAGGTTTTTACAAAATCTGCTCCCGCTTTAACGGCAATTTCGCAAGCATGAACTTTTTCATCATTTGTTAATAAGCATGTTTCGATAATTACCTTTGTTAAGGCTTTTCCTTTTGCAGCATCTGTCACCGCTTTAATATCCTTTTCTACTAACTCATAATCACCGCTTTTTAACGCACTAATATTAATGACCATGTCTACTTCACCTGCGCCATTTTCAATGGCATTCTTTGTTTCAAATGCTTTAGTCTCAGGTGTATTGGAACCCAGCGGAAAGCCAATTACGGTACAAACCAACACATTCGAGTCTTTCAGTATTTCCGCACAATACTTTACCCATGTCGGGTTAACACAAACGGAAGCAAAGGAATATTCTTTTGCTTCAAGACATAGAGTATGTATTTGTTCTTTTGTTGCATCTGCCTTTAATAATGTATGATCAATCATTTTTGCAATATTATTCATTAAAGTTTCCTCCAAACCGTTTTGTTCATTACAAATTTTACTATACCATTATCTTTTCATGTATTCGAGCACTATAAGTTTTGCCCAAAAAGCAAATAAATTCATATCTAAAAAATTTCCAAAAAAAAAAAACCGCAGAAATCTGCAGTTTATATTGCTTTGAGTTCTTCCTTTTCAACTGTATCCTCTAATACACGAACAAATTGTCCTTCATTATATGGATATCCTGCTTTCGTTATTTTTACTCTTACAAGCTTTCCAACCATATCTTCTGTTGCAGGAAATACTACTTTCAAATAATTGTCCGTATATCCTTCATACAATCCGCTATCTGGGTCTTCCTTATATTTTTCTTCAGGAATTACTTCTAATACTTCGTTTTCAAATTTTGATGAATATTCTTTTGCAAGTTGGTCAGAAAGTGCGATTAATCGATGTACGCGTTCATTTTTTATCTCTTCATCAATTTGATCCGTCATCCTAGCCGCAGGTGTACCAGTGCGTTTGGAATATGGGAATACATGAAGTTCTGAAAACTGATGATCTTTTATGAAGTTGTATGTTTCCATGAATTCTTCTTCCGTTTCGCCTGGAAAACCAACAATAACATCAGATGTAACTGCAAGACCTGGTAAAGCTTTCTTTAATTTTACAAGTCTTTCGGCATACTCAGCCATCGTATATTTACGTCTCATTCTCTTTAATACTGTATCCGATCCGGACTGCAAAGGAATATGCATATGTCGAACGATAATTTTAGACTTCTCAATTACTTCAATAACCTCATCTGTTAATTGGCTAGCCTCGATAGATGAGATTCGAATTCGTTTTAAACCATTTACTTCCGCTTCTAAATCACGAAGAAGCATTGCTAAGTTATAATCTTTCAAATCTTGACCGTATCCGCCAGTATGAATACCTGTTAAAACGATTTCTTTATATCCGGCATCGACTAATTGCTGAGCTTGGCGAATAACTTCTTTTGGATCTCTTGACCGCATTAAGCCTCTTGCCCAAGGAATAATACAGAAAGTACAGAAGTTATTACATCCTTCTTGAATTTTTAAAGACGCACGTGTACGGTCAGTAAAGGCAGGTACGTCTAATTCTTCATAAACACGATTTTTCATGATATTTTTAACACCATTAATCGGTTGGCGTTCATTTTTAAATTGTTCAATATACTCAAGCATTTTCGTACGATCTTGTGTACCTACAACAATATCCACACCAGGGATTGCCATGATTTCCGCTGGGGATGTTTGCGCATAACATCCAGTTACACAGATAACTGCGTCGGGATTTTTGCGCACAGCTCGTCTAATCACTTGACGGCTTTTTTTATCACCAGTATTAGTTACTGTACAAGTATTAATGACATATACATCGGATGTTGATTCAAAATCAACTCGTTCATAGCCTTCGCTTTTAAATAATTGCCATATCGCTTCTGTTTCATAGTGGTTTACTTTACAACCTAATGTATGAAATGCTACAGAGGACATGTTGATCACCTCATTAATTCTAAATGATAGGAAATTGCTGATAATGCGTATAATGGAGCAGTTTCTGTCCGAAGAATTCTCGGTCCGAAACCACATGGTACAAACCCATTATTCTCTAGCTGTTCAATTTCCGTATTGGATATTCCGCCTTCAGGTCCAAATACAATTAATACCGTATCATCCTGCTTAAAGTTTTTCAACATTTTAGGAAAATTCGTGCTCTCACCTTGTTTGGCGTTTTCTTCATAAGCGACAATTTTATGTGTATAATTGGAGCTTATATGAAGTAATTCTTTAAAAGTAATTGGAGGTAAAATGTTCGGTTTATGTTGACGATGTGATTGCTCTGCAGCCTCCTCTGCAATTTTCAACCACCTTGTATGCTTTTTCTGTTCCTTTTTTACATCCCATTTCACAATCGAGCGATCCGCAATAAAAGGGATAAATTCATATGCACCTAATTCTGTTCCCTTTTGGATAATCCATTCCAACTTATCCCCTTTAGGCAGTCCGCTCGCAATGGTAATAGGAACAGGCATTTCTTTATTCATTTCTTCCCATTTTACAATAGAAGCCATAACTGCTTCATTGGTAATATCCGTTATTTTGGCAATACATGCCTTTTTATCTTGAAAAACAACATAAAACTCATCTTCCGGAGACATTCTCATCACTCGCGCAATATGATGAAAATGATCATCTTTTAATATTACCTCTTTTTCTCCGGAAAAAGGCTTATCTAGAAAATAACGTTGCAATTCCTTCACCTGCGCTTCGCAATAAATGCTATCCAATCTTCCATTACTATGGTTTCTTCAATGATAAATCCTGATTGAATAATCGCTTCTTTTACCTCATTCTTCTTTGGTTGAATAATACCAGAAGCAATAAAGTATCCGTCTTTTTTAACAGCTGTTGCTACATCATCCGTAAAACGCATGATTACTTCTGCTAAAATGTTAGCAACCACTACATCAGCCTGACTGTCAACACCATTTAAAAGATCATTCTTTGAAACAGAAACAATATCCTGAACTTTGTTTAATTTTATATTTAGCTTGGCAGATTGAACGGCAACTTCATCAAGATCTAATGCCGTCACTTTACCGGCACCGAGTAATGCAGCAGCAATACTCAAAACTCCAGAACCCGTACCTACATCGATGACATGATCATTTTGTTGTACTGTACGTTCCAATGCTTGAATACACATTACAGTTGTTGGATGTGTACCTGTTCCAAATGCCATACCTGGGTCTAATTCAATAATTAACTCATCACTATTAACAGGTTCATATTGTTCCCACGTAGGTACTATCGTAAACTTTGATGATATTTTAACTGGATTATAATATTTCTTCCAAGCAGTTGCCCATTCTTCTTCGTTGACTTCACTAATGGAGACATCATTCTTACCAATATCGATATTAAATAAGGTTAAGTTTGTTATGGATTGCTTTATTTCTTCCACCGTTTCTCCTAAAAAACTATTAACAGGCAAATATGCCTTTACAATAACACCTTCTTCAGGATAATCCTCTGGATCTAGCTGATAGATCTCTCCAAATTGATCTTCCCGATCTTTAATAAGCTCAAAAGGATCCTCGATGACAACACCACTCGCACCCGCTTCATGCAAAATATTGGAGATTGGTTCAACAGCTTCGTTTGTTGTGTGAATCATAATCTCAGACCATTTCAATACCTGACAACTCCATTCATCCATTATTCCCCTTTAAAAGCTTTCTTCATCTTATCGAAAAAAGACTCGTTGTGCTCGTCAGGAATACTTCCGCTAATTTCACCGAATTCCCGAAGTAATTGCTTTTGTTTATCCGTTAATTTTGTTGGAGTAACTACTTTCACGTGAATATTTTGATCGCCGACCCCATAGCCTCTAACATTTGGCACACCTTTTCCTCGTAAGCGGAATTTCGTACCTGTTTGAGTTCCAGCCGGTACTTTTAGTTTCACTTTTCCATGTAAAGTTGGAACTTCTATTTCATCTCCAAGAGCTGCCTGTGTAAACGTAATCGGAACTTCACAGTAAATATCATCTCCGTCACGTTCGAAAAACTCATGATCTCTTACATGGAAAACTACGTATAGATCCCCTGAAGGACCTCCATTTATACCTGGTTCTCCTTGACCAGATACACGTAATTGCTGTCCATCATCAATCCCTGCAGGTATTTTAACATTGATTTTTCTGCGTTTTTTAACCTTTCCGCTTCCTCCACAGGTTCTACATTTATCCTTTATCAATTGCCCAGTACCATTACAATAATTACATACACGTCTATTCACTATTTTACCAAATGGTGTATTTTGTTCTGTATTTAATTGACCGCTTCCATGGCAATGCGGACAAGTTTCCGGTATTGTTCCGGGTTTGGCTCCAGATCCATGACAAGTATCACATTCTTCTTCTCTTGGTATTTCAATTTCTGTTTCTTTTCCAAAAACGGCATCTTCAAAAGATAATGTCATTGTATATTGAAGATCTGCCCCTTGTCTTGGCGCATTAGGGTCACGTCGTCTGCCTCCGCCGCCAAAAAAGGTACTAAAAATATCCTCAAAACCACCAAAGCCACCAAAATCACTTGCACCACCGAAGCCACCAAAACCTTGATTCGGATCCGTATGTCCAAATTGGTCATAATGTGCACGTTTATTATCATCACTTAAAACTTCATATGCTTCTTTAACTTCTTTGAATTTATCAGCTGCATCTGGGGCTTTATTTATATCAGGATGATATTGCTTTGATAGTTTTCTATAGGCCTTCTTAATTTCATCTTTAGAAGCATTTTTCTCTAGTCCTAAAACTTCATAATAATCCCTTTTACTCATAACAAACACACTCCCGAAACAATCAGCATAAAGGTAATTTTAACATTGACAGTTATAACAATCAATAAAAGAATAAGTTGGTGGTTATATCATAAGAAAAGTCAAAGCCAAGATGGACCTGACTTTGACTTTTATTCTTTCTAACCGTGATATACTTCCATTTTATTGTCTAGCTACGGCTCCTATCGACTAGCAAACTTTCGGCCTCCTCCTACGATAAGATAACATCAGGTGGAAATGGTAGTTCAATTTTCAATAGCTCCTGAAAAACCTCACTGTGTTTCCTTTATCTCAGTCGAAGCCCGAAAGGAGTACGTCGATGAACAGTCGCCTTCGCTTTTCTATTTATCGTCTTTTACTTCTTCAAATTCAGCATCTACAACATTATCGTCTTTTTTAGCCCCATCTTGGCCGCCGGCATCTTGAGAAGCCTGTGCTTGTTTAGCTGCTTCTTCATATAGCTTCACAGATAGGTTTTGAACAATTTCTTGAAGAGCATCTTTAGCAGAACGAATTTCATCTAAATCATTTTTCTCAATTGCTGCTTTTAAAGCATCTTTTGCTTCTTCCGCTTTTTTCACTTCTGCTTGATCTACTTTGCCTTCCAGCTCTTTTAATGTTTTTTCAGTTGTAAAGACGAGCTGGTCAGCCTCATTACGTAATTCAACTTCCTCTTTACGTTTTTTATCTGCTTCAGCATTTTCTTCTGCTTCCTTAACCATACGTTCAATTTCATCATCAGAAAGTCCTGTAGATGATTTAATCGTGATGTTTTGTTGTTTACCAGTTCCTAAATCTTTCGCACTTACATTTACTATACCGTTTTTATCGATATCAAATGTAACTTCGATTTGCGGGATACCTCTTGGTGCTGGCGGAATATCAGATAATTGGAAGCGACCAAGTGTTTTGTTATCAGCTGCCATCGGACGCTCACCTTGCAATACGTGAATGTCCACAGCTGTTTGGTTATCCGCAGCTGTTGAGAATACTTGTGATTTAGAAGTTGGGATTGTAGTATTTCGATCAATTAGTTTCGTAAATACTCCACCCATTGTTTCAATTCCTAAAGAAAGTGGTGTTACATCTAGTAGAACAACATCCTTAACATCACCTGTTAAGACACCACCTTGAATCGCAGCACCCATTGCCACAACTTCATCTGGATTTACCCCTTTATGAGGATCTTTTCCAATTTCTTTACGGATTGCTTCTTGTACCGCTGGAATACGTGTAGATCCACCTACAAGAATAACTTTATCAATATCAGATGGTGTTAAGCCAGCATCCTTAAGTGCTTGACGAGTTGGTCCCATTGTGCGCTCTACTAATCCAGCAGATATTTCATCGAATTTTGCACGAGTTAATGTAAGCTCTAAATGCAATGGACCAGCTTCCCCAGCTGTAATGAACGGTAATGAGATTTGTGTTGATGCAACTCCGGATAAGTCTTTTTTCGCTTTTTCAGCCGCATCTTTTAAACGTTGTAATGCCATTTTATCTTTAGAAAGATCAATTCCATTCTCTTTCTTAAATTCAGCTACTAAATAATCGATAATTACTTGGTCAAAATCGTCTCCACCAAGTCTATTATCACCAGCTGTAGCACGAACCTCGAAAACGCCATCTCCTAATTCAAGGATGGAAACGTCAAATGTACCACCGCCTAGGTCATAGACTAAAATAGTTTGGTCTTCATCCATTTTGTCCAATCCATATGCTAATGCCGCTGCAGTAGGCTCGTTTATAATACGCTCTACTTCTAAGCCGGCAATTTTTCCAGCATCTTTAGTTGCTTGACGTTCTGCATCATTGAAATATGCAGGAACTGTAATAACCGCCTTGTCTACTTTTTCACCTAAATACTCTTCAGCATAGGATTTCAAATATTGTAAAATCATTGCTGAGATTTCTTGCGGAGAGTATTCTTTTCCTTCGATTGTTTCTTTATGGCTTGTTCCCATGTGTCGTTTAATCGAAATAATCGTATTAGGATTCGTTATAGCTTGACGTTTAGCTACCTCACCTACTTGACGTTCACCATTTTTGAATGCAACAACTGAAGGTGTTGTACGATTGCCTTCTGGATTTGGAATTACTTTTGGTTCCCCGCCCTCAAGGACTGAAACACATGAGTTTGTAGTTCCTAAGTCAATACCAATAATTTTGCTCATGTTAATTCCTCCTACTCTTTTTATATGTATCGATTACTGATTTACTTTCACCATAGATGGGCGAATGACGCGATCATTTAAGATATAGCCTTTTTGAAATTCTTCGACTACGATATTTGATCCGTAGTTTTCATCTTCTGCTTGCATAATTGCTTGATGATATTGCGGATCAAATTCCTTTCCTACGGATTCGATTGGCACCGCACCCTCTTGTTTTAATGCTTCTAAAATGCTTCTATATACCATTTCCATGCCTTGCATAAGCTGAGCAGCTTGCTCATTATCAGGCGTCATTTGCATTGCACGTTCGAAATTATCGATTGCTGGCAATAAATTAGTGATAATGTTTTGCGCTCTATATTTTTCACTTGACTCACGGTCAAGTTGAACACGTCTGCGAAAATTATCAAAATCTGCACGCAACCTCAGGTAACGGTTTTCTGATTCCGCTAATTTTTCTTCCAGTTCTTGAATTTTATCCTGAAGCAATGCTGCTTCATCATTCACATTATTATTATCAGAAGAAGGATCTGCTGCTGACTCTTCATCAAAAACAGCTTCAACATTTTCATTTTGTTCTACTTCTGATTGTTCGATTTCTTCTGCAATCTTTTTTTCATCTGCCACCTGCATTCACCTCCCTCAAAAAATAAACAGAAATATGTCTTTTAGGTTCAATAAACAATGAAAATAACTAGAAATTAGCGTAATATGCTAATCTCCAGCTATACTCAATATATCCAGCTACATTATGATTGATACAATTTTGTAAGTGCCCTAGACATATCGTTGCTTAAAAAATCTAACAAACTAATGACTCTTGAATATTCCATTCTTGTCGGACCTAAAATAGCAATGGTTCCAACTGGTTCATTTCCAACAGAATAGGTTGCAGTTATCAGGCTGCAATTCTCCATTTCCGTTAACTTATTTTCTTTCCCGATTTTCACATGAATACCCTCTGGAATATGCCTAAATAAATCATAAAATCCTTGCTCACGTTCAATCATATCCATTAAAGAACGGATCTTTTGAATATCATGAAACTCAGGCTGGTTAAGCATATTTGCTTTCCCGCCAAAGAAGATTTTCTCGTGATCAGGTATTTTCAATGTTTCGGAAATGGTATATAACATGGAATCATAATTATGAATATGCTGCTTTAAAATATTGGCAACTTCCTTGTAAATCTTATCTGTTAGATGATGTATAGGAACATTAACCAATCGCTCATTAAGTATATTCACCATTCGTTCCAGTTCACCGACATTAAATCCTTTCGGAAACGTAAACAATCTGTTTTCTACATGACCTGTATCCTTAATAATAATCGCAACTGCAGTATCATTATTTAAAGGAACAATTTGCAGATGTTTCAATTTTGTTTCCTTTACAGCCGGTCCCAAGAGGATGGCCGTATAGTTCGTTAATTCAGATAGGATTTTCGCCGATTTTTGTACAATATTTTCAAGCTCGTAGATTCTTTCGGCAAATATTGAATGTATCAATGAAATATCCTTTGAATTAAGCTTTTGCGGTGACAGAATATGATCTACATAATAGCGATACCCTTTTTCGGAAGGAATTCTCCCTGAAGAGGTATGGGTTTTTTCAATAAAACCCAATTCTTCCAGATCAGCCATCTCATTACGAATCGTCGCCGAACTAAATGAAATCTCTTCTTTTTTTGAAAGAGTTCTTGAGCCAACTGGTTGTGCAGACCGAATAAAATCATCAATAATAACTTGTAATATAAGGAGTTGACGATCTGTTAACAACTTCTATCACCTCTGTTAGCACTCTTAAAGGATGAGTGCTAATTCTAATAATAAATTATCAAAACAGGTGGATAATGTCAACATATTTGCGTACCGAGAACCCTTCTTACATAAGAAAAGCCTGAAATACTTCATTCCCGATGAATCTACCTTCCTTGGTCAATTGAATCCTATTATCAGTAACCTCCAGAAGCTTTCTCTCCACCATTTCAGAAATAGCATTTCCAAAAACATTTAAAACATTTTCATTATATTTTTCCTTAAAATGCACTAAACTTACCCCTTCATTTTTTCGTAACCCTAAAAACATTTCCTCTTCCATCATTTCTTGCTTGGTTAGTTTATGCTGGTCGAAAATAGGCAACTCACCTTTTTCTAATCGTGTAAGATATTTTTTCACGGGTCCACTGTTGGATCTTCTAACTTGTTCGACATAGCTATGCGCCCCTGCGCCGAAGCCAAAATATTCTTCATTATTCCAATAAACAAGATTGTGCTTACTTTCAAAGCCTGGTTTGGCAAAATTACTAATTTCGTACTGATGTAATCCATGCTTTTCCATTTCCGTCATGAGGATTTCATACATCCTTGCTTCAGCATCTTCTGATGGAAGATGCAACTTGCCTTTTCTCATTAAGTTATAAAAAACGGTCTTTGGTTCAACAATTAAGGAATAGCTTGAATAATGTGGAAGATTAAGTTCCAATGCCGTCCTTAAACTCGAACGAAAGTCATCCTCTGTTTGCCCAGGAAGTGCATACATTAAATCAATGCTGATATTTTCAAATCCTGCTTTTTTCGCTTTCGTTAATGTTTCAAATACATCATCAGAAGTATGAGTTCTGCCTATCTTTTTTAATAATTCATTATTAAAGGATTGAACCCCGAAGCTTAACCGATTTACTCCATATTCATGCAGAATTCTTAATTTTTCTTCCGATAAGTCTCCCGGATTTGCTTCAAATGTAAACTCCCCATTATGAAACGGAAGAATAGCGCGTACTCCATTACAAAGCCTATCTAATTGGGTTTCATTTAAGACTGTTGGAGTTCCTCCGCCGACAAAGATAGTTTCCAATTGGTTAACAGGAGTCATTTCCAATTGCAGTCTCATTTCTTTTAATAATGCATCAATATATTCGTCCACTGGCTGACCCTTTAAAAACACTTTATTAAAGTCACAGTAATAACATATATGCTCACAAAAAGGAATATGAATATATGCTGCTTTCATTTCATCACAACCTAATTAGTAAAATAGAAAAGAGGGAGCACTAGTTGCTGCTAGATTTCTCCCCCATAAATTTTTATTTCGGATTATTATCATCCATCTTAAGAATAGCCATAAATGCTTCTTGAGGTACCTCAACAGAACCTACTTGCTTCATGCGCTTTTTCCCTTCTTTTTGTTTTTCAAGAAGTTTTCTTTTACGTGAAATGTCCCCACCGTAGCATTTTGCAAGTACGTTTTTACGCATTGCTTTAATGGTAGAGCGAGCAATGATTTTTTGACCCACTGCCGCTTGAACTGGCACCTCAAACTGCTGGCGCGGAATAATTTCTTTTAGCTTTTCCACTATTACCTTTCCACGTTCATAAGCAAAATCCTTGTGAACTATGAAGCTTAGAGCATCCACTTTTTCCGCGTTCAAAAGAATATCCATTTTCACGAGCTTCGAAGGTTTATATCCGATTAATTCATAATCAAAGGAAGCATATCCTTTTGTACTTGATTTTAATTGATCAAAGAAATCATATACTATTTCCGAAAGCGGAATTTCATAGATGACGTTAACACGTACATCATCCAAATACTTCATATCGATAAAATTACCACGCTTAGCCTGAGAAAGTTCCATTACCGCTCCCACATAATCATTTGGAACCATAATAGACGCTTTTACATAAGGCTCTTCTACTCTGTCAATTTTTTGAGGGTCCGGCATATTCGATGGGTTATCCACATTTATTTCCGTTCCATCTGTTAAATGAACTGTATAAATAACACTTGGAGCTGTTGTAATTAAATCAATTTTAAATTCCCGTTCAATACGTTCCTGAATAATTTCCATGTGCAATAGTCCAAGGAAGCCGCATCGGAACCCAAAGCCAAGTGCTTGGGATGTTTCTGGTTCAAATTGAAGGGAGGAGTCGTTTAATTCGAGTTTTTCTAAAGCCTCTCGCAAATCATTAAACTTTGCAGAGTCGATAGGATAAAGTCCGCAGTATACCATCGGATTTAATTTTCTGTAACCAGGCAGCGGCTCCGTTGCGGGATTTTTCGCACTGGTTATCGTATCCCCAACTCGTGTATCTCCAACATTTTTAATGGCAGCAGTTAAAAACCCTACATCCCCAACCGTAAGTTCATCACATAGTACCTGTTTCGGAGTATGGACTCCAACTTCTGTGACCTCAAATTCCTTGCCGGTTGCCATCATTTTAATTTTATCTCCTACTTTTACAGATCCTTCGACAACTCTAATATAAGCGATGACACCACGGTAAGCATCATATAAAGAGTCAAAAATCAGCGCTTTTAACGGTGCTTCAGGATCACCTGTAGGGGCTGGTACTTTTTCAACGATTTCTTCTAGAATTTCTTCAATACCGATTCCAGCCTTTGCTGAAGCAAGGACCGCTTCTGATGCATCCAAACCGATAACATCCTCGATTTCTTGTCTAACTCTCTCTGGATCAGCAGCCGGCAAATCAATTTTATTAATAACTGGTAATATTTCCAAATTATTATCAAGTGCTAAATAGACATTTGCTAATGTTTGAGCTTCAATACCTTGTGCGGCATCCACAACTAGGATTGCTCCTTCACATGCAGCCAAGCTTCTTGATACTTCATAAGTAAAATCGACATGCCCAGGAGTATCGATTAAATGTAGAATGTAATCTTCTCCGTCTTTTGCCTTATATTTTAATTGGACAGCGTTCAATTTTATTGTAATCCCGCGTTCGCGTTCAAGGTCCATCGAGTCTAGCAACTGAGCCTTCATTTCGCGAGACGATAACGCATTCGTTTTTTCTAATATTCGATCTGCCAAAGTCGATTTTCCGTGATCGATATGTGCAATAATAGAAAAGTTTCGAATTTTTGCTTGTCGTTGTAGTTTTTCTTCAAGGTTCATCATGTTTCACTCCTGTTAATCGACACATATACACTATTTCTGATTATATCAGCAGGCTTTTTAAGATTCAATAAGAAAAGCGCGGGCGCCTGTAGCTTCTAGCGCACGAATCTGTAAAATTGAAGTGCCAATTTCACCATCGCGTCTTGTGCGAGTTAAAGGAAACATAGCGAGGTCGTTCAAGAAGCTGATGTTTCATCCACAGCGAAAAAGACGCAGAAATCCGCTAGCCGCTGGCTGATTGCCCTAGACATAAAGAAAAGCATCCATCTCAAGATTGGATGCTTTAATAGATTATATAAAGGAAGAAGCAAAATCAATGATTTTTTCCGTGAGGGAAGAAACAATGTTTGATAGGACTTTTCCTAAAGAAGAAAATAGATTAAAGGCTTTAATATTTTGTAAATGTTCTTTTTTTTCATCCAAATTATGGGACGTTCTATTTTCCCCTGAAACGGAGCTTTCTATATTCCCAACGCTTTTTCCATGAATTTTAACGGGGGATTGTAATGTTGGATCATTATATCCTTTCATGTAAACCATTCCCTCATTAGCTTTTTTCATTCCTATTAAAACACCTACAAATAATAAGGCGATAAGAAAAGAACATTTAATAAAAAACCTTGTCATTTTAATCAATCCTTTATTAGAAATGCCTAAGTCGATAGTTATTTTCGCAAGACAGAATGAAACTTGTTAAATAAAATACCTTGTATTCTTAATTTTTTGCAGGTGGCTGTTTCCCATCTACTTTTTCTGCCTGCCAATAATAATCACTGAATACATCAGCAAGGGCAGTGACAGTTCGATACATTTCTTCAAACGTATTATCGACCCCACCAACCTCTATTAAAAAAGAATTAGACGATAGGTCTTGATTAAATTTACCATTCGTAGAGGCTCCTGCTTTTTGAATAATTCCTTTGCTTAAACCTTTATATTTTCTTTCAAGACGCGAATGTAATTCTTTAGCAAGCTGGACATTCTTTTCGTGATTAGGGTTTTCTCCGCCAATAATAAAGGAAATTTTGGCGTACGATTGACCATTGATGATTGCGGTAGTTTTTTTCTTTCGCTCGGAATCACGATGAATATCGATAAAATAATTAAGATCTCTATCTTGTGCCATTGCCGTTTGAACAAGTTCTCTTGATTCAAGATAGGATTGGCCATATTTCCAGCCCTTTTTTAACAGAAGGTTTTGAACATCCGTTTTATCAATCGTTGTTCCGATACCACGATCTTCTAATTCTTCTTTAAGCTTTTCTCCAACCATTGTGACATTAATTTTCGAATGACTTGCAGCATTTGGGTCTTTTATTCCTTTTAAATATGGCAAGTATGATTCACGTGTATGGGTAAAATATAGGAATACAACCTTCCTGTTACCTGTTGTTAACGCTGTATCTTGTTTTTTTTCCTTATTATCTCTTTTTTGTGTACCTGTAATGTTTTCTGTATTCTTTAAATCCGGATCTTTATTCGACTTAAATATTTTCTCCGGCGGAACAGATTCTATCGGAAGGTTTGTATAATCTGTACCTTCACCGGCTACGAGAATTTTGCTGTCAAACATATAAAATCCGGGAAGTTCACGTCCAATAAAGCTCCTAGGGTCCTTGAAACTAATGTTTGTCACCAGATTAAAAAGTATATTTCCGATAGGGATGGAATTCGAACTGTCCTCTAGGCTGGAACCCAAAACATGATTTTCCGATGCGATAAGATGATAAAGAACTTTTCCGGAAATATGTTGACTTGCATCCGTTACTAGGTTTGAATTCATTCTATATCCAGACTTAACCGTGGTTAAAATTCCTGTTAATGAAAAAATAAGTATTAGGGTTAGAACAATCGCTCCAGAGAATTTTAGAATACTGGACAACTGTAATGAAATAACAATGCTTTGATTTTTATATGGTTTCATTTGTTCCACCCTCTCTTTCTAATCTAGTACAATGTATGAAATTACTAGAGAAAGTAGAACAAATTAAACTAGATTTCACTTAAGTTCTTTTCTTAAACTATGTTGCTTTTATTAGCGTAAACCTTTTAAGTATCCTTATTTGAATACGAATGAAGATTTTTTAAGAAATAAAGTTTAAATTTTACAAAATAACTACGATCTATACGAAAAAGGCCATCACTTATCTAGTTTTAAAACCACTGTCTGTTTGATCAACTGATTCATGCAGAGCTGCATTTAACCCACTTGCTATTAAATTGGACATATCTTCTATAAACAAATCTACTTCCTTTGGCGTAACCATTAAATTATGTCCTAACGGTGCTAACACTTCATGGATAAGTCGGCGTTTTTCGTCTTCTTCAAGTGCTCCAATCATCCCCATAAACATCTTTCTGTGCTCCTCACCAGGTAAATCCTCTTCTGTTAACACTCGTTTTTCTCCAAATGTCATTCCCGATGGAGCCAGTGAACTGGATGGCCGTTTTTCTTCCCGCATTTCTCTTCCAAAATGTTTTAAAAGATAATCGATAGTGTCGCTGGTTATAGAAACAGCATCAACAACTGTTGGCACTCCAATAGCGATAACAGGCACACCAAGGGTTTCTTTGCTTAGTTCCTTTCTTTTGTTCCCTACTCCAGATCCCGGATGAATACCTGTATCGGATATTTGAATAGTAGCATTAACTCTTTCAATAGAGCGGGAAGCTAAAGCATCAATTGCAATAATAAAATCAGGCTTTGATTTTTCCGCAACTCCAAAAATAATATCGCTTGTTTCAATTCCGGTTAATCCCATGACACCCGGTGCTATGGCACTTACAGGTCGGTAGCCTTCCTCAACATTTTCAGGCTGAAGCTGAAATAAATGACGTGTTACAATGATATTTTCGCAAACCATTGGACCAAGAGCATCTGGCGTTACATTCCAGTTCCCCAGACCAACAATTAAGCAGCTTGCATCTTTTGGGATATTTAATTGCTTAAGAAATTCACTAAATTCGTTTGCAAAAACCTCTCCCACTTTTTGTTGTAAGACGGTATCATGTTGCCGAATACCTTGAACTTCAAGTGTTAAATAATAACCGGCTTTTTTTCCAATCACCTTTTCTCCCTCTTTTGTTATTTCCACTGAGGATATTTTAATATCATCAACTTTTCGATCTTTGACAATTACTCCTTCAATCTCTGTAACATCTTCATTTGATTTATTTTTCCGTTCCTCAACTGCCATATCGTGCGCTTCGAGGGCTAAATCGGTTCTTACTGAATAAACACTTAAGTCAAGCTGGTTTTCTCTTTTCAATCTTATTCCTCCTTATACTTTTAGAAGAATTTTATACATAATTTACATGATTTCCTTTCCAGAAAAAAATCATTCATCATAGAAAGAATTCACCATTTCAAAAAAAAGGTTGAAGAAAATCCTACGTGCAGATTAATTCTGTTTTTGTCTAATAGTATTGCATTATCACCGCTCGTTTGATAAAATATCACTTGTTCTTACTGTGATAGTCGAGTAGTGAATGTTTATTACTCGTAGGAGGTGAAATAAATGCCAAATATTAAATCTGCAATTAAACGCGTTAAAACAAGTGAAGAGCGCAACGCTAAAAACTCAGCTCAAAAATCAACAATGCGTACGGCTGTAAAGAAATTCGAAGCTGCAGTTGTAAATAACGATGATAACGCTAAAACATTATTAGCTACTGCTGTTAAGCAACTTGATAAAGCTGCATCTAACGGTCTTATTCATAAAAACGCTGCAAATCGCCAAAAAGCACGCTTAATGAAAAAATTAAATGCTGCTAATGCATAATAAAAACGATCCAATTATGGATCGTTTTTTCTTTATTCATTATTTATTAACTGCCATGAATCTTAAATAGCAACATTTCAATAATCATGGATTTTGTTAAAGCGCTTGTCTTCATTTGATAATCCGCATCAGCAAGCCACATCATAATCTTATTTAGTTCTTCTTCCGAAAACATTTTTGCTTGTCCCGCAGCAAGTTTTATTCTAAAAGGATGGATTTTAAGAAAATTAGCAATCTGTTGCTGACCGTATCCTCGTCTCATTAATTCATTTGTTTGATATAATAACCGGAATTGACCTGCCAAAATGGAAAGAATTTTTATCGGTTCTTCATTTTGCTTTAAAAGGTCATAATAGATTCGTAATGCTTCCTCCATATTTCGATTAATTACTTTATCGACAAGTGAAAAAATATTTTGTTCCAATGATTTGGAAGCTAATATCTCAACTGTATGCTTATCTATTACATCCTCGGAATATAGCGACAATTTATCTATTTCACTTGCCAGCATCATTAAATTTGTGCCGGAAAGAGTTAATAACATTTCCATAGCATCGTCGTTAATTTCGACTTGGTTTGCACCTGCCCGATGGCGAATCCAAGTTTTTATTTCCTGTTCACTTAATTTTTTTGCCTCAAAAACTTCTGCAGATCGCTTTAGCAGTTTTGTAATTTTTTTTCGTTCGTCTAATTTTTCATAAGGTGCAACAAAGACAATGGTACTGTACGGAACAGGTTCTTGCAGATAAGCCTCTAATTTTGAAATATCATGCTCTACCTTTGACTTTGATTTTTCAGAGGTTAAAAAAAATGGATTATGTAAGAATATCAATCTTTTCTCACCCATAAAAGGAAGTGTTTCTGCATCCTCGATTGCTACTTCTATAGGAACTTCTTCCAAGTCATAAGAAGCAAAATTAAAGTCTAATTCCTCTTCCGTTAACATATTTTTCAATAATTTTTGCTTTGTCTCATTGATTAAAAAGCTTTCCATTCCATATAATAGATATATCGGCGAAAATTGCTTGCGTTCTATATTTTTCCAAATGTCAATCATCAGTAGCCTTCTCTCCATTTTTTAAAATCTTATCTCTATCGTAAAAAAGGATGATGAATTTGACAAGTGGAGATTAACTCCCGAAGAAGAGTCAATCTCCATTATCTATTATAAACGCTAATGAAAAAGGCCTAGGATACTTTTTCATTAACGGAATAACTCGGGTGTACTAATATTTTCACCTACAGGTTAAAAAGTATTTGTGTTAACTCTTGTCAACGAAGGAAATTGGACGGTTACTATAGCTTTTTCAAAACGAATCGTCTATACTAAAGTGGAAATAGGAGGGGTTGAGAGTGAACCAATTTGAAAAGGATGTACAGTATAAGGGAAATGACGCAATTGATTCAGGTATTGGATTTGGAGTGTCTTTTGCTTTCTTTGCAATTATGTTCATTATCGCAACTGTCATTAAGCTCGTTGGTTAAGAACAATGAGTTTGCGAAGGAGTTTGCTGCATGCAAACTCCTTTTTTCCCAACAAATAAATCATACATTATTTTATGGAAGTACCGTATGAATCGTTCCATTATTTTCTTTAAATTTATATATCACTTCACCTTCTAAATCCGTTCTAAATATGGTTATATTATTTTCTTCTAAACGTTCCAGCACTTCCTTATTCGGGTGACCATAACGATTGTTCTTTCCTACTGATATAATCGCAACCTTAGGATGAATGCTTCCCAGAAAAGGCAGAGAAGTAGATGTTTTGCTGCCATGATGACCAACCTTTAGAACATCAGCATGAAAATGATGAGATTTGATTAGCTCCTGTTCTCCTTCTTGCTCCAAATCTCCAGTAAATAACCAGCTTTTCCCGCCAAATATTGCAAACATCACTAATGAATCGTTATTCCCTTCATAATGGAGATCAAATGGAGAAACAATCCGAAAACTACCATCCTTCATTTTCCAGCCAAATCCATCTTTCACCTCCGTAATTGGTGTGTTTTCCTTTTGAAAGGCTTTTAATATTTCATACATTAATGGTTTCTTCCAAGAATTTGGAGATATATAAATGTGATTTACTTTAATATTTCCCGCCAGTTCTTTCGCAGCACCTATATGATCCGCATCACTATGCGTTAAAATTAATTTATCAATTTTGCTTATCCCCTTTCCTTTTAAAAAAGGAACTAAAATATCTTTTCCTACTGAAAATGGATGCTTTTTCTGTGTCCAATCAGGTACATCAAACTGAATAGTCCCTCCAGTATCGATTAAATATGTTCCCCGATTGTATGGAAGCCGAATCATAATGCTGTCGCCCTGACCAATATCAATAAAATTAACTTCACCATATGGATTCAAACATTTTGCCGCCATATAAAAAGGAATAAAAATACAAAGTGGCATTGCTGCAACATAAATTTTTTTGCCTTTTTCCCACTTATAAAACAAATATAAAATTGCCATGATAATGAAAATCAATACCCATATACCCGGTCTTCCGATAATTAAAACCGCCCATTTAAAATCAAGAAATTGTGCGATCTTTTCTGCAAAATAAAGAATGACCAGCAGGCATTTATTTATTAGATTAAAAGCAAACGGCAATAAAAATAACATTAAAAAGGTAAAAATTAACATCGGTAAAATAACAAAGCTGTAGAGGGGAACATAGAAAAGATTACTAAAAATACTGATGATGGAAATTTGATAAAATTGGTAAATCATAACAGGAAGAGCAGAAATTTGAGAGATAAAGGAGATTGCCATCAATTGCAAAATACTATTTTTATACTTCACCATGATATTTGGAGTTGATAAAAGAATGGATAGACTAACAATGAAGGAAAGCTGGAACCCAACGTTAAAAATGATAAAAGGATCTTTCATTAAGAAGAGTAAAAAACTAATAGATAGTCCATCAACTGAAGTCAAGGACAATTTGGAATGAGAAGATAAGAGGATGATGATTAACATGATGGAAGCACGGATCACAGGTGGATTTGCCCCACATAAAATAGTATAAAGGGGCAAGAACAAAATAATAACCCAAGAACTAGTTTCTCTTGTCAAACCTATCCGGATAAGAAAATAATAAAATCCTACGTATATTAAAGATACATGAAGCCCAGATATAGCTAATAAATGGACTATTCCTAAGCGTTGATAACGGGAATATTCATCATCCTCAAAATCCATTCGGTCTCCAAAAAGAAGAGCTTTTGCATATGGAATAATTTCTGGAGGATATTGTTGTTCAATTTTCCTCAACGAAGCTTCACGCATCCGTTTTATTTTATACAATATTCCCTTTCCATCATCCGTGCATTTTTTGAATTCATTTACTTTTAAGACCCAATGAATATTTTGCCTAAATAAATATTGTTTATAATTAAATAAATTTTCATTTCTATTTTTTTCAGGAATGGATAAATTACCAAGTACATGGCACGAAACACCTGATTTAACATTTTGCTCTAAAGATTCTTTTTCTGTTTCACTTACTATTGTATAACCAAGTACCAGATTCTCTTTTCTATCTGTTTGGACAGTCGAACTTAATTTGTTTCCATCTATAGACGGTTTATTTGGAAAGGTAATATAAAATTCACTTTGATTTAAATGAAAATGGGTCTTTTTATGGGCCGCATTATGAATAAAACTTATTGTAAAAAAGAGAAAATAGGTTAATACGGTCATTATGATGAGATTTCTTTTTTTAGTGAGGATACTCCGAAGACAAAATAAATGAAAAATAATGATTAAACCCCAATGAACATGTAATGCAAACGATGTCGCACTTAAGGCAGCAATCGCCAAATAAAACCAATACCCTTGCATATTCTCTCCTTTGCATACCAGGTGGAGACACTTAGCCCCACCTGCAATTTATTTAAACAATTTTTCCGCTTGATTTTGCAGAGAAGCCAGTTCCCTTCCCTCCACTCCATTTTCCTCTAGCAATTTTAATATAGAATGTACAAAATCCGCTTTTTCGTTGGCAGCTAGATCTAATGAATTTTGATCAAATGGGACTTGCTCTACGTGTACTCCCGCCTTTTGGAAGAGTTCAATTGCATATGGATGATTTTTGTAATCCTCCGCATAATAAACCGCCTTAATACCAGCCTGAATGACTGCTTTACAGCATTGTAAGCATGGGAAATGAGTAACATATATTTCAGCACCATTTGTCGGGACCCCAAATTTCGCACATTGAAGAATCGCGTTCATCTCTGCATGAATTGTTCGAACACAATGATGATCAATGACGTAGCAACCTTCATCAATGCAATGCTCTCCGCCTGCAATGGAACCATTATATCCACCTGCAATAATTCTTTTATCACGAACAATCGTAGCGCCAACTGTTAACCGTGTACACGTACTGCGTGAAGACAATAAAAAGCTCTGCGCCATAAAGTACTGATTCCATGAAATTCTCTCCATTTACTTTTCTTCCTTTCCGTAATCAAAGCTTGTCTCTATTAGTGTAACATTATTGTACTGTAATAGAATCCTTTAATTTCTCAAATGTTTTATCTCCAATCCCAGTCACATTTGTAAGCTCCTCCACTTTTTTAAAACCTCCATTCTTTTCTCGATACTCTACAATTGCTGCTGCTTTTGATGGCCCAATACCCGTTAAGGTTTGTAATTGCTCTAAGCTTGCGGTATTTAAATTGACTTTGCCATTATCTTGATTTGGAGACATTGTCGTAATATTTATATCAGGGTCAGGGGATTCACCTTTCTTCGGTACATATATTACCATTTCATCATGAACCTTCTCTGCCAAATTTACTTTCCTTTGATCTGCCTTCTTCAGAAATCCTCCAGCCTTTTGAATTATATCTAAGACCCTGTCATCTTCCTCTGCATCATAAACTCCCGGATGCAATACAGCTCCTTTCACATCAATAAACATTTTTCCATTTGCAGCCTTTTCCTGTTGATTATTTTCATCCTTTTTCACTTCATCAATTGGAGAGAATGAAAAATTGGTATCCCCCTCTTCATTTGATTTTTGTTGATAAAAATAAACGCTTATTGCTATTCCAATGACAGCAATTCCTAAAATAATGATTTTCTTTTTTAATAATAGTTCTTTCATATGAACCACCTTTTCACAGAGTAGTATAATGTTGTGATGAATATTCACATTGAAAATGACATAGAGTTTTATGAAGGATTACTAACGACAAAATAAAGGTTAATATCAACTATAATTTTCTCGCAAGGTGTGTTTTCACAATATTTTCAAAATCCAAAATTAAACTTATTAAAAAGAATATCCATTCTACACCAAACGAGAAAGTTAATAAGATTTTCTTTTTGTAAAAGCAAAAAGTATAAGAAAAGAGCCTTTCGTAAAGGAGGAGAGAAAAAATGAAAATAGGTATCATTGGAACTGGAAATATGGGGACTATCTTGGTGGAATCCTTCGTAGACAGTAAGGCAATTTCTCCTTCCAATCTTTATATTATAAATAGAACGTCAGCAAAAGCTAAAAAACTGCAGAACAAATATCCCTTAATCCATATTTGCAACGATATTCCTGAGATAATTCATACATGCGACTTAATCTTCTTGTGTGTAAAACCATTAGAAATGCATCCGTTATTAACAAAATACAAAGATTTATTTTCGAAAGATAAATGTTTAGTTTCCATTACAAGTTCCGTTTCTGTTGAACAACTCTCATCCGTCACTCAGTGTTCATGTGCAAGAGCTATCCCAAGCATAACAAATAGGGCACTAGCAGGGGTTTCCTTATTAACGTTTTCACCGACTTGTGACGAATACTGGAAAAGAACCATTAAAGAATTACTAGCATATATTTCTATTCCCCTTGAAATAGATCAGAATATTACACGTGTTTCCTCAGATATCGTTAGCTGCGGCCCTGCTTTTTTTAGTTATTTAACACAGGCATTCATCGATGCAGCGGTAAAAAAGACAAATATTGATACATCTACTGCAACTATTTTAGCGGGAGAAATGCTCGTAGGGTTAGGTGACTTATTGAAAAAAGGATTCTATACTCTTCCTACATTACAGGAAAAGGTTTGTGTAAAAGGTGGTATTACGGGAGAAGGAATAAAAGTCTTGGAAAACGAGCTTGGTGATGTTTTCGAAAACATTTTTATCGCTACTCATGAGAAGTTTAACGAGGATGTTGAAGCTGTAAAAAAACAATTTGGGGTTTAGCTATTACAAATTATTCTACATTTTTTCCAAATTCCCTTCAAAACATATGAAAATTTTTAAATAAAATGAATGGGGGCTGATATCAGCCCCCACTATTTTTTACATGTAAAAAAGATTCTTTCTGAAGCATTATCCGGACTGTTATGTTGAAAATCAGCATTTATATCCAATATTTGAAAGCCTGCTGATTTTAACCACTGCGAATAATCGTTTTCCGTAAATGTACGTTGTACATGCAATTCATCAATACGGCTATATTTTTCTGTTTCCTCATCATATAGAAAAAAAGTGAGCTCGTGTTCAACAGAATACGGATATTCTCCTTCAAAACAGTTCCATATAAATGAGACATTATCATCATTATCTGCAAAGGTTTGGTTAATGAATATATTTTCTATTTTATGAATGGAATGAACATCAAACATAAATAGTCCATCTTTTTTTAAATGGGAATACACTCTGCGAAATGTTTCTTGAACTTCTTCAGGGCTGTGTAAATAGTTTAAAGAATCGCAGAAAATAGTTGCAATATCAAAACTGCCAAGACCATCAAGCTCGCACATATTTTGCTGGAACAAAGAAATATTTACCTGATTCTGCACCGCCTTTTGATTTGCAACGGTAAGCATATCTTCTGATAAATCAACACCTGTTAGCTTAAATCCTGTTTTAGCAAGCCTTACTGACAATTCCCCTGTACCACAGGCTATTTCAAGTATTTGATTCCCGGGAGCAGGATTTTGTTGAAGTTTTGTTTTTAAAAAATTCACCCATTCATCATACGGTACATCCTGCATCAGATAATCATAAACGTAAGCAAATCCCTCATATGCCACATTCATCACTCACTATAAACATTAACTGTCGGAGCATCTCCCCACAGTCTTTCTAGATTATAATAGGTTCTTTCATCTCGATGAAAAACATGGGCAATAACATCTCCTAAATCGATTAATACCCATTTCCCTTCATCAAATCCTTCCATTTTTCTAACAAGATAACCCAATTCTTCCGCTTTTTCTTTTATTTCTCTCGCAATTGCTTGTACCTGTTTATCAGAATTTCCATGGCAAATTAAAAAATAATCCGCAATAAGGGAAATTCCATTCATATCTAGGACAACAATGTCCTCCGCTCTTTTATCATCCGCTGCTTTAACCGTTAGATTTAATAACTCCTGATTTCTCATTACCCAACATCCTCGCCTTTCATTACAAGATCATTGTAAAAGTCAACCGTATCTGGATACACAGTCTGATTTCGATTTAATAAATATTGAATTGTATTCCGAACAGAATAAATTAATGCCTTGTTCAGATTTACATGAGCTAATTCCCTAGCTTCCTCTACACCCGGAAAATTACGGCCGGGCTCAATATAATCGGCAAGATATATTATTTTGTCTAATAATGTCATGCCAATTCTGCCAGAAGTATGATAATGTATTGCATTTAGTATTTCTGCATCTTTTATTCCGACTTCTTTTTCAACTAAATATGCGCCAACAGGGGCATGCCATAGCTCAGGATTAAATTGTAAAAGCCGCGCATCAAATTTTTGTTCTACAATGATCCTTTTCATTTCATCAAGCGGACGAAACTTTGCATAGTCATGAAAAATAGCGGACGTTTCCGCTTTCTTTTGATCAGCACCATATTCCTTCGCTAACTGGATGGCTGTTTCCATAACACCTATAGTATGAATATAGCGTTTTTCTGTAATCTGTTCTTTTACAATACTTAATGCCTTAGTTCGATCCATATAATTGATGCTCCTTAATATAATTCCAAACATTATCCGAAATTAAATATTTTACGGATTTATTTTCAGATATTCTTGTCCTTATCAAAGTGGAAGAAATATTTATATCCGGAATAGTAACATGCAGGATAGGGTACTCCGTTTTTTGCGAATGATTGGGGCGATTTACACCAACGAATTGAATCAGTTTGAGTAATTGATCAATTTTATACCATTTTGGCAGGTATTCAATCATATCAGCACCAATAATAAAATAAAATTCAATTTCCGGCTCTCTTTCACGCAGCAACAAAACGGTATCATATGTATAAGATCGACCTTTTCTTTCCAATTCAATTTTTTCAATCGCAAAACACGGATGGTCTGCAATCGATAATGTTAGCATATTAATACGATCATCATTCGAAATCCATTTGTCCTTTTGTTTGTGCGGCGGCTCCTGATTTGGCATAAATCGAATTTCATCAAGTTGAAGCGCCTGCAAAACTTCATTCGCAATAATTAAATGACCGAGATGCGGAGGGTCAAAGGTCCCTCCTAAAATGCCAACTCGTCTCTTCATATTTTCCACCTTCTATGGAGAATGTTTTCGTATAGGGTTGCTTTTCGTAAAAGGCTATAAATCCTAATACGGACTTAGTTTCGTGGCATCTTTGCTTATAAGGGCCATTCATTCATAACCTTATTAACGATGTTTACAAGACTTGCGTCTTTAAAAGTAACAAATTTTACGAAAAGAGCCTCTATGGAAGCTGAATTTGTTTATTTTCTTTTGATTCCTTGTATAGAACAATAGTATTTCCAATTATTTGCACAACTTCCGCTTTCGCTCCTTTAGCAAGTTGTTCTGCCACTGTATCCCTGTCCACATCACAGTTTTGCAGAACACTGACTTTAAAAAGCTCACGTGCTTCAAGTGCATCGCTTATTTGTTTTATCATATTTTCATTTACTCCTCCTTTTCCAACTTGGAAAATAGGATTTAAATGATGAGCTTGTGAACGTAAAAAACGTTTTTGTTTTCCAGTTAACATATACCTTAACCTCCTAAATGTTGCATAACGATGTTTTCCATACGAATAATATCAGGTTTAATACCTGTCCATTTTTCAAAAGCAATTGCACCTTGATGAACAAACATTCCTATTCCATTTTGAGTCGTGGCACCTTTTTGCCTTGCCTCTGTTAAAAATTTTGTTTCTAATGGGTTATAAATTATATCTACTGCATGTGTGTTTGGCAGCATATTTTCTAAACTGAAAGGAATTTCATTAATATTAGGACTCATTCCAATCGATGTCGTTTGAATCACTAAAGTATATGCGCCTAAATTTTGTCTAGCTTGGGGAAAGTCCAAAATATTTGTTTCACATTTGAAAGGACAATGATCCACTAGTCCTTGAGCTCTTGCTGTTGTGCGATTACTTATATCTATTTTCTTCACGCCAACGGAAGCAAGAGAATAATAAATTGCCTTTGCAGCTCCACCAGCACCAATAATAAGCGTTTTCTCATTTTTAAAATCCTTTTTCCATCTTTCCTGCAAGGAACAAATAAAACCTAATCCATCTGAATTATAGCCCACATAGTCGTTTCCGTCACGAACCACTGTATTAACAGCTCCAATTGCCTTTGCAAGCGGGTCTAATCGATCCACCAATGGTAGAATGGATGTTTTATGGGGAATCGTAACATTAAATCCCTCAATCCCTATCACTTTCATTCCCTTTATAGCAGTCGCCAGATCCTCAGGAGTAATTCTAAATGGTTGATAATATCCGTCTATTTTTAGATTTTTAAATGCATCATTATGCATCATCGGGGACATGGAATGTGAAATTGGATCTCCGATAACTCCAAATAGCCTTTTCATAAAAATTCCCCCTAAAATAGAAATGCGCAAGCGCCTTGCCCAGCGGCGTATGGATTTCGTAGTCTTCGACTGAGATAAAGAAAACCGAGCTGATGTTGACTTATCATAGGGAGACGGAGAAATCCACTAGCCGATAGGCGCTTTAGCTAGACAAAAACTATATGCCTTATATTAAAGATGGACGAGTTAACACACTAACCCCTTTTGGAACATACGCTGCGACAACAGCTCCAGGATCATTAATGGTTACCCAGCCAAGTCCTGAAAAGACAATATCTGTTTTTCCCTGTTTTAGAGAAAATTCATGACGAACTAAAGGTGGAAATTCTTCCAAATCATTTTTCCTTGGCGGTTGGAGAAGCTCTCCGACATGTTTTTTATATAGTGATTCAGCATTTTCCATCTTCGTTCGATGAATCTTCAGCTCATTTGAAACATGGCAAATAAGGGAGCGTCTTCCGCCACTCATATAATCAAGGCGAGCTAAGCCTCCGAAAAATAACGTTTGGCCCTCATTAAGCTGAAAAACCATTGGCTTTATTTCTTTTTTCGGTGTTATGAGTTTTAAATCCTTTTTATCAACGAAATGGGCCATTTGATGATGATTGATGATTCCAGGAGTGTCTACTAAGGCACTTCCATCATCTAAAGGAATTTCAATCATATCAAGGGTTGTCCCTGGAAAATGGGAAGTAGTGATAACATCATCTTCCCCAGCTACATTTTTGATGATCCGATTAATAAATGTAGACTTACCTACATTCGTACATCCGACAACATAAACATCCTTACCATTTCGATAATGGTCGATTGCATCAATTGCTTCGTCAATGGAGCTTCCTTTTGTAGCACTTACTAATAAGACATCGATTGGCTGTAACCCTAATTGTTTTGCCTCATGCTTCATCCACTGAATAAGCTTTGATCTTTTCACTGATTTAGGAAGTAAATCTTCTTTATTACCAATCAGTAATATAGGATTTTTCCCTACAAAGCGGTGTAATCCCGGCAGCCAGCTGCCATTAAAGTCAAAAATGTCTACTATTTTTACAATTAGTCCATCGACTTCTGATAACCCATTTAATATTTTCAAAAAGTCATCATCAGTTAATGAAACATCTTGCACTTCATTATAATGCTTAAGTCGAAAGCAACGCTGACAAATAACAGATTCCTTCCCCAACGAGGAAGGTGGAGCGTATCCTATTTGTTTTGGGTCATCGGTTTGAATCGTAACCCCGCAGCCGATGCATGTTATTTCTGATCTATTCACATTTTATCCTCCCATTGTAATAATCCTTTTCTCTTAAACCAAGCCATAATTCTTCGTTCAATCATCCGATTGAAACGGGTCGCGAATCCGTCCGATTGCGCAACAGGAACAACTAAAATGGTATAAAAGCCACTCCTATTCCCGCCAAGCACATCTGTTAGCAATTGGTCACCAATCACTACTGTTTCTTCTTTTTTAACTCCCATCATTGCTACTGCTTTGTTAAATGCCTTAACGAGCGGTTTTCTTGCTTCGTAAATAAACGGGATACCAAGTGGGTCAGCAAATGCTTTTACCCTTTTTTCTTGATTATTAGAAACGATGGTAACAAGGATATTATGTTCTTTCATATTGGCAAACCATTTTATTAAATTTGGTGTTGCATTCGGACGATCCCACTCTACTAATGTATTATCCAAATCTGTAATGATAGCTTTCACCCCTCTAGCCTTCAAGCTTTGCGGGTCTATTTGAAAAACATCCTTAACATGTTCGTTAGGCAAAAAATTATTTAATAGCAAAATCATGTACACTCCATTCTATTTTTACCGTTTAATCATATCAATTATTTTTTCATAATCAAAGAAGAAAAACTATTTGTGTGCCCATTGTACAGAAGGAAAAATAAAAAGATGAGTGGAAGTAAAAGAATTTTCTAAAGAAAATTCGACAAAATCCACCTTTTCCCTACACTTGTGGATAATTTTATACACATTTTACACATTGATTTATACACTCTTCTTCCAATTATAAACAAGTTAATAACAGGTTATCCACGGTTCTTTGTGGATAGTTGGAACGCTTGTTCTATCACTTATTGTTTGATAGAGTTAAATTACAACATGACAACCTACATTATATTCAGTAAATCTTTTTTTAGAACGTCAAAGTGGAGGTGATGGCTTATGAGAAAATTATCAAATGAATTACTAATTGAATCCTACTTTAAAGCTAAGGAATTACATTTAAGCCAGGATTTTATACGCCTCATTGAGTTAGAAATTCACCGTCGTTCATTAACACATAAAATTAAAATTTCATCTTGATATTATATCCCTGCGGTTTTAGCAGGGATATTTCTTTTCTAATGATTAATTTGCCCTAATGGTTCGCCAACTTTAATATCAAATGGCACCTGTATATATTCGTGAATCTCGAAGGAATCCTTTTCGAACAAAAGAACAACGGTGGAGCCAAATGAAAAATAAGCAACTTCTTCTCCTTTACGCCAATTATGATGTTTTGCAATGCATTCAATGGAATTAATGAACATTGCACCAACTTTGACAAATAATAAATGACTGCTCCCTGTTTTTAATTCAGTTATTACCCGATAGTTTTTAGATAAAGGGGATTTCCCGTATTTTAAACCATACCGATTTACAGGATAAGACTTTGTTCCTAAAGCATATTGTGTAATGACCTCTCCATCAATAGGGCTATGTATTCGATGATAATGGCTCGGGCTTAAATATAAGATAAGGAATTTCCCTCCAATATATTTTTTTATTCGGTCGTCATCCCCAATCATTTCTTTTATTGAATACTGTTTCCCTTTTACAGTAATCCTCTTATCAGCTTCAATAATTCCACTATCTTCTAATACACCGTCAACTGGGCTCGTAATGATATTACGATCATTTATAAACTGACGTGCACCCGGCTTTAACTTTCTTGTAAAAAATTCATGAAGATTATCATATGAATGAATATCATGTTGCATTTCAGTTTGATTAATATGATAAATTTTTGCATAAGATGGTATTAATACTTTACTCCATTTGGACTCCGCAAAATTTTTCAATAATTGGGATGTGAATTTATGATTTGTTAATTCGATCAACAATCGGTAAAACCAGGTCTTCAATGTAAAACCTCCATATTCAAAAAAATTCTTCTTAACTTTAATGTCATTTAGGCATATAATAATATAATATAGATAAATATGTGAATTTAAATCCTTCTTACAGGAGGTGATCTTATTTGTTTTGGTCTGGCGTTTTTGATCAAACTGTTAAAAAACTTAGAGCACAAACGGCTAATTTAATGACTTTAACGAATTTAAGTTTAGGAGGATTTGCCATTTTGATAGCAGTCCGTGGACAGCTAAGCTTAAGTTTATTGTTAATTTTTCTGGCCGCCCTCGCGGACCGATTTGATGGTTTAATTGCAAGAAAGCTAAATATCGAATCGGATCTTGGGAAACAGCTTGATTCTATGAGTGATATTATATCATTTGGTGTCGCTCCAGCTTTATTATTATACCAAGGAATATTAAATTTGTTTGGATTTCCGGGATTATTTTTTACCATTTTGTACATTGGATGTGGAGCTTACCGCCTTGCACGTTTTAACATTACAGAAAGTAACGGATATTTTACGGGTATGCCAATTACTGCAGCAGGTTGTTTACTCACTTTAAGTTATTTAGGCATTCCGTATCTCCCACCGCATTCATATTTATTTATTATTATCATTTTGTCCATCTTAATGATTTCTTCGTTTAAACTCAAAAAGATATAAAAAAAAATCCGGCATCTGCCGGATTTTTTACATTCTGCGACTCCGAAATCCATCCGCTAGAGCTGCGGTGCTTTCGCATATGTTTTTATTTTGTCATTTCCAAAAATTCTTCTACATCTTTTACACAAAGCTTTACTCCAGCTTCCCAGAAATCTCTTTGTGTAAGATCAACATTCAAATGTTTTAATGCTAATTCTTCCACATTCATAGAACCAGTATCTCTTAAAAGGGCCATATATTTTTCCTCATAACCCTTGCCTTCTTTCAGAGCTTGAGCATAAATACCTAGTGAAAATAAATATCCGAAGGTATATGGGAAGTTATAAAAAGGAACTCCTGTAATAAAGAAGTGCAATTTTGAAGCCCAGAATAAAGGATGGTATTCCTCAAGTCCGTTGCCATAGGCTTCTTTTTGTGCTTCCATCATGAGCTCATTTAATCGATTTTTACTAACTAATCCATTTTTGCGTTCTTCATAAAATCTTGTTTCAAATAAGAAACGTGCATGAATGTTCATTAGAAGAGCTACGGACCTTTGAACCTTATCCTCAAGTAAAGTTAATCTTTCTTTATCGTCTTTAGCATTTTTTACTGACGCGTCAGCTACAATCATTTCCGCGAAGGTAGAGGCTGTTTCTGCAACATTCATGGCATATCCCCGTTTTAAAGGGTGAACATCCCTTAATGCATAGGAATGGAAAGCATGCCCTAATTCATGTGCAAGTGTTGAAACATTGGACGGAGTACCTGAATAGGTCATAAATATTCTTGATTGACTGCTTAATGGAAATCCTGTACAAAAACCTCCAGGACGTTTTCCTGCACGGTCCTCTGCTTCAATCCAGCTATCCTCAAATGCCTTTTTGGTAAAGTTAGCAAGATTTTCTCCAAATTCTCCGAAATGGTTAATGATAAATTCAGCGCCCTCATCAAAACTAAAAAGGCTGTTTACATCCCCTACTGGTGCATCCAAATCATACCAGCTTAATTTTTCAACTCCTAACATTTCTGCCTTGCGATTTAAATACTCCACAAACGGTTGTTTGTAATCGCTAATTACCTGCCACATCATATCAAGGGTTTCTTTTTTCATTCTATTGTAGCTTAATGGTTCTTTTAAAACTTTATCCCAACCTCTTTGTTCGTAAATGGTTAAGCGGAATCCTGCTAAATGGTTTAAAGTAGCAGCAAATAAATCTGCCTTATCATCCCATGCTTCCTCCCATTTACGGAAAACATCTTTTCTAATTTCACGATCTGGGTCTGAAAATTTGTTATGGGCCTGTCCGACAGACAGTTTCTTTATCTCTCCGTTTTCTTCAAAGGGGATCTTTACCTTGCTTACTAAAGAATCATACATTTCTCCCCAGCCATGATATCCATCAACACTTAATGCATTTAAAAGCGCCTCTTGATCCTTGGAAAGCTTCTCTTTCGCTTTTTGGCGGCGCTCATTTAAAACAAATTCTAATTCGTTTATTCCATCCGCCTTTAAAAGATTGTTCCAATCCTCATCCTTAATATTGGTTAACTTATCATCAAAGTTCGTCAAAATTGTATTCAATTGTGCTCTTAAAGTAGCAACCGCACCTCTTAATTCATTTGCTTTTGCATCCTCCGTGTTTTGCGCTTGAAGACAGCTTACAAAAGCACCAGCTTGTCCAAGCTTTTGAGTACTATTTTGCAAACTTTCAAGGATAGATACAAAACTGGAAGTGTCATCTAATATGTTTTCAACACTCCAAGTACTTACTTGTTGATCGAAGCTCTTTAACGTTTCTTTCAACTCCCCTAAAAAGGTTTGAAATTCAGTTGAATTACTGCCGCCTTGAAAAAAAACATCCAAATCCCATGTTAACGAATATGTACTAGTTGTCATGATAATCCCCCTTCTTGGTTTGGTACGGACTAATTATATACTAGTTTCATTAATTTTTCTAATATTTAAAACACCAATAAATCCGAAATAAATATACAAATGCGCAAGCGCCTTGCACATCGGCGTACGGATTTCGGAGTTACAGGCTCGAGATAAAGGGAACACAGTGAGGTAGTTCACGAACTGATGTGTTATCGTAGGGAGGAGACGGAGAAATCCGCTAGCCGATAGGCGCTGGAGCTAGACGTAGACACTTGTTTAAAAAATTATCCAAATGGTAAAATTTTAATATTTCCAATACCATAAAAAAATTCGGACAGACATAGGCCCGAATTTTTATTCTTGTTGGTTTCTTTTCAGCTTTTCTTTTTCTGCACGATAAAATTCATGAAACATCTTCATTAATGCACGCTTTTCAATTCGTGACACATAGCTTCTGGAAATACCCAGCTCTTTGGCGATTTCTCTTTGCGTTTTCTCTTTTTGAAGATCTAAACCAAACCTTCCGATGATTACTTCTTTTTCACGGTCATCCAGGACCCGGATATATTCTTTTACTTTTTCTAATTCCATGCTTAGCTGTATAGTGTCAAAAACATCTTCGGCATCGGATTTTAATACATCTATTAACGATATTTCATTTCCTTCTTTATCTTGGCCAATAGGATCATGTAATGAAATATCTTTTTTTGTTTTCTTTAAAGCACGCAGATGCATCAGAATTTCGTTCTCTATACATCTCGCAGCATATGTGGCCAGCTTCGTGCCTTTTCCTTCCGAATAACTTTCAATGGCTTTAATTAATCCTATCGTCCCAATCGAGATTAGATCTTCAACATCCTCGCCGGTATTTTCGAATTTTTTTACTATATGGGCCACTAATCGTAAATTATGCTCGATTAAAATGTTCCGGGCTTCTTCATCGCCTTCCGCCATTTTTCGTAAAAATTTCCGTTCCTCACCGGCTGAAAGCGGCTGTGGAAAAGCATTATTCTTTACATAAGAAACCAAAAAAACAAGTTCTTTAAATAAATAACCTATAGCAGTTAAGATACCGGACATTTTTTCACCTCCGTTAGGCTTTTGCCTATAGTAATGCTTATGTTAAACGAAGGTTATTTGTGTCTGTCCGGAAGATAAATTTATATGGAAAATTACCCCTTTTCCTTTCACTCTTGCGCTTTCAACAAATCTGCACTTAAAACTGTCCGTGTGAAGCGGACAAAATCCCAAAATGTCCATAAGAAGTGCCTGACACCTTATATGGTGGACATTTTTTTTATTTGTTTTTCTTTTGTTAGATATGCCATGCTCATAGCTGCGATTAGAAGTATGCCTGTTACAAGAAATACGGTTTGAATTGGAAAGATTCCCCCTATAAATCCACCAATCATTGGACCAATCATGCCACCAATTTGGTTAGCAGTTTGATTTAACCCAAATGCACGTCCTCTGAAATCTTCCCGAGTTGAACGGACAACAAGCCCATTGATTGCAGGAAATACAGCACAAAAGAAAATTCCAAACATAAAACGGACAATGGAAAATCCCCAAATATGACCAAATATCATCTGAGCGAATGTACCTATTCCTCCACCAAGAAGGCCAATCATCAAAACCTTGCGGAAGCCTACTTTATCGGCAAATTTCCCCCAAAATGGACCAAAAATGACACTAGCAATACCTGGCAAGGAAAATACGATTCCCGCTATAAAGGACGCATTTTTCGTCGCTCCGCCAAGTTTCACAATATATAATGGAAGTACTGGTTCAATAGTCATTAAAGAACACGATGTTATCACTGTCAATACCATTACAATCATAAAAGTACGATTGGCTGCCGCCTCCTTTATATCCATGAAAACAGAGCCTTTTGATTTGCTTGGTGTGAAATTTTTCTCTTTAACCCAAAAAATCACTAATAATGTAGATAGAAAGACAAGAATTCCAGCACTTGCGAAAGCAAAACGATTACCTGCTAATTCCGCAATACCTCCGCCTAATAATGGACCGACAACACCTCCAGAGGCAGTAGCGGTTGAAATCATAGCAAGCGCATATCCAACCCTGTCATTTGGAGTATTGGTTCCAATCAATGCTATTGCTCCGGGAATGTATCCTGATAAAAGACCTTGCAATATTCTTAAAATAAGTAATTCGTAGGGATTCGTTACAAAGGCTGTAAGTGTATAGATTACAAATAATGCTATTCCCGCCCTTATAATCATTGGCTTTCGACCATATCGGTCAGACAACATTCCCCAATACGGTGATGCAATAGCACCTGCAAAGAAAGCAGCACTAAATAATATACCTGACCACATTTCCGTATGTTGATTTACTCCAATTTGAAGTAGAAATAATGGCAAAAAAGGAATTACCATTGAGTAGCTTGCTGAGGTAAAAAACGCGCCAATCCAAAGTATCCATAAATTACGCTTCCAATACAACATGATGACTTCTCTCCTTAAGTTCCCCCGATTAATTGTTTAGTGTATCGAAATATTTCCAAGTGCAATCATAACATACTTTTTCACTTCATACATGGACTATTTTAAATAATTTTTATTTTTCAAGAATATAAAATTCCA
Source organism: Margalitia sp. FSL K6-0131 (assembly GCF_038008735.1). NCBI lineage: Bacteria > Bacillati > Bacillota > Bacilli > Caryophanales > Bacillaceae > Heyndrickxia > Margalitia sp. FSL K6-0131. Next base: position 2,051,681 of record NZ_JBBOZS010000001.1, on the reverse strand, counting down.
ATTATGATAGCGGACATTTTAATGGAATAACAACCACATGAAAAAACAGAAGGGATTTCCCTTCTGTCTAATTTAATATCATATTAGTAGAATAATAAGTTGTAAGAGCACTCAATAGTTTCTTTCCATCTATACTCCCTAGGCCAGTACATGCATCCCAACCAACTCCTGCTGCGTAAGATCCATTTCCAACCGTATCATTGTTACCGTCTGTAATATCTCGAAAGCTATTATCCTCTGAAGAGAACTGATACAAAATGGGATTTATAAAGCCAATGGATCTGCCTAGCTGCTGATTTAGGATTGCAACTAAACCAGCATATAATGGTGCCACTGCACTAGTACCCCCAAATATATATTCCTGTCCGCCAACTAAGATTTGATATCCTGTTAATGGATCCGCATTACCTGCAACATCAGGAACACCTCTTCCATCCTGGATACTTCCATTAGGAAAGTCAATATTTTTTTGCCATTCGGGAGTCTTGAAAAAGGAACTAATTCCGCCGCCTGTAGCCCCATTATTTACTTCATTCCATACGATTTCACGAGTAATAGATCCATTTGTACCTTCCAATTGAGTTCCGCCGCATCCCATTACAAATGGGCTAGACGCTGGGAAATCAACATGGACAGAACCATCCTCTACCCCATCGGAGGAGCCATTATCACCAGATGCACAACAAACTGTAATTCCGAGTGATGCTGCATCTTTAAATGCTTTATTCATAGCTTTCATCGCTTGTTTCGTCCAGTTGCTTTCAGGAGCACCCCAGCTTATAGAAATAACCGATGGTTTATTTACATTATCATGGATGGCGGTAGTAATTGCTTTTAAAAAACCTGAGTCTGAATTTGGCGCAAAATATACGGCAATTTTAGCATTAGGTGCTACAGCCGCAGCAATTTCAATATCTAATGCAACCTCCCCATCAGGGCCATTTGGATCACCAGTTGGCGAATTTGTTGCACCATCTATTTCAATATCAACAATTTCAGGAGCAGGAACCCCAAGCTTTGAAAAATATTGTTCCATATCTTCAGGGCGGTATCCCCCGCCTAACTCAATAATACCAATGCATTGATTACTGCAATCTATATTCTCTGGAAAGTTATACAGCCTTGCCACTTCTATAGGTGTAAAAGAAGCCGGCTTTCTATTATTTCTCATAAACATTTTTCCACTTTGCAATAGCCGAAAGTGTGCTTTCGATTGCGGGCGGTTGTCCAATCCAAGTACTGCTTGTACAATTTCAGATAGCCTTTCAGGTATGTGAACATATCCATTTCTTCCGCGATATCGGAAATGGGGGTGTTCATATTCCGCTATTTCTACAGAAAAAGCCTTGTTTAGATTTTCAATTGTACCGGTAAGAGTAACCATGCCTGCAAATGAGATGGTCTCCTTTATAGTAAGCTCATAATCATCAGCAAAATCTTGAAGAATTTTCATATCATCGGGATGAATAAAATAATTATTGGCAAATGACTGCCGAGTATAATGTGCTTTGGAGAATTGACGTTCATTCATTTCTGCGAAAGTATCCTGCTCAACACTATGGCGACGCATAATAACCATCACTGAAATCTTTTCATTAGGATTTGCTTGGTCCACTTTTCGTGCATTAGGAAGAATCTCTCGTTCACTGCCTGAAATTTGAATATGCTTGTCCATTTGTCACATCTCCTTTCATATATTAAATTCTATTTTACTCCATTTAGCAATCAGTTATCTATGATATTTCTGACTTATATTAATATTCAGTATTTTATACCTATATAAGAAAAGTGCTATCGTACAGAATTTAAATCCTTCGACGCAAGAATTTGGAAACATGGCGAGCTACTTCAGGACTCGATGGAGATTAGTAGGGCTGGGTTAGATTACCAAACTCGAAATAAATTATGCAATGTATAACTAACATACAAAAATAATAAAAAAACAGCTGACAGAAAAATTGTCAGCTGTTTTTTGATCTTTTCTTTAACATCACCGTTAATACTAAAATGTGTAAAAACATTCATTTTCCCCCTAGCTCAAGGTAGTTAGGCGGAATCTTTCTCCACCCATAAGAAATTTAGTCTTTTGATTTGAAATACACAAAACATCTTTAACCTCTCCTTTCCATTTAATTTTTTTAATAATAATTTCTTAATAGAATTTCACTATGCTTTAATTTATTTTCTTCGAAAATCCTTGAGATATTTTCTTCGTGTAAATATTCCTCGGTTGTTTTCTTACGTTTTTTAATTGTAATCGTAACAAAAATTAAATTCAGTGTCATATGATCACCTCCCTATGTTCATCAATTAAAAAGACTGTTTACTGTTAATACAACTGTCTCATTACTACTTCCACATACTTACGTTTGGTTTGTTCAAAAATATCTGCACTTATTTGTTCTTTTTGATATTGTTCCGCAGTTTTTACTCGTTTCTTTAAATTTAATTTTGTAAAGATTAGATTGAGTACCATATTTTATCACCTCCTATTATTTGATCTTTGCCAATTAATAATAATGTCTTAACATCATCTCATTATGCTTTAATTTGTTTTGCTCCATAATTTCTGCGATATTTTGTTCACGTTTGTATTTGCTTATTGTTTTATTTCTCTTTTTCACATTCATTTTTGTTAAGATAAGACCGAGTGTCATAATTATCACCACCTAAACATAAAAAAGCCGCAGGAAGATACTGTATCTTCTTGCGGCTTAAAAAGCGCATACCTGTAAAAGGCGCAAAAAAGCCGCATGAAGACAGACATTCTTCCTACGGCTGGATTTACTTATATAAATTTAAAGCAAATTCAATCCATCCAAGGTCGAATGTGAATAATATGAAATTAAGGAAGAAACATTAGCGTATAACTTTTTCATTTTTCAAACGACCTCCTTAAGATTATTTTGCTTACAGAGGTAATTATAACCAACTACTATACAAAAGTAAACATAAATTTTAAAAATGTTTTTAAAAAATATATATGTCCTATTAAAGGTCTGATTGCCTGGGGATCTATCTCCAAAAAAAGCCGACCCTCTACTATATGCAAAAAGCCAAAGAAAGTTTCCTCTCTTTGGCTAAAAAAATTTATTTTTTTATTTCTGCAGGTCTAGATCGTTTAATAAAGAAGGATAGAATCAAGGCAACTGCCGCTATACCGGTTGCAACTACAAATGCATCATTAATTCCATCCACTGTTGATTGCTGTACAACTTTTCCATATATAGTGGATGTCGCTAAAGTTTGACCAGCCTGCGCAGGCAATCCAGCCATTTGTGCAATCCCCTGACCAAGCTGTGAAAGCTTATCAGAAATATAAGGGTTTGAACTTGTGATTACATTTGAGTAATTTGCAGTATGAAAACTGGATCTTGTTGACATTACAGTAACAAGAAAGGCAGTTCCGATACTCCCTGCGACCGTTCTTGCCGTATTGGATGCGGCTGTCCCATGACTAGTAAGACGAAGCGGCAATTGATTCATACCTTCTGTCATAACTGTCATCATGATAAAGGACATTCCGAACATACGGAAAATATAGAGAATCATTATATGTGTCAACGTTGTTTGCATTGTTAAACGCGTAAATTCCCATGTAGTAACTACCGTAATAATTAGCCCAATGATGGCCAGTGGCCTTGCACCCATCTTATCAAATAGCTTACCTGAAATCGGAGACATAATCCCCATTATAATCGCACCAGGCAACATCATTAAACCTGATTGTAATGCAGTAAAACCGCGTAAGTTTTGCAGATAAACCGGAAGTAATATCATCGCGGCAAACATCGCCATATTAACGACCATACTAACAACGGTTGTTAATGCAAAAATATCATATTTAAATACATGTAAATCGAGCATTGGAGAATCTGTTGAAAATTCACGTATTACAAATGCAATTAGCGAAATGATTCCAACGATCAAGGAAATCATTACGGTTGCACTCGTCCAACCGTCATTACCTGCTTCACTAAATCCATAGAGCAAAAATCCAAAACCAATGGTTGAAAAAATGAATCCCCATGTATCAAATTTTGGTTTTGTAATTTTTGTTACATCCTTCATCCAGATAATAGCTAAAATCAAGTCCAAGATACCAAATGGAATAACGATATCAAATAATAATCTCCAAGAAAAATGACCGATTAACCATCCGGATAGTGTTGGTCCGATGGCAGGAGCAAATATCATTGCAACCCCCATTAATCCCATTGCACCACCACGTTTTTCAGGTGGGAAGATTGTCATAAACACGGTCATTAATAACGGCATTATTACCCCTGCACCCGCCGCTTGAACAACCCTTCCGACCATCAGCATCGAAAAGTTTGCTGAAACGGAACAAATGACAGATCCAATCGTAAATGCAAAGATTGCGGAAATGAACAATTTTCTTGTCCCCAGTCTTGCAATTAAGAAAGCAGTAATCGGAATAAAGATACCATTTGTTAACATGTATCCTGTTGACAGCCATTGCACTGTACTCGTTGTAATCCCTAAATCATTCATTATATGAGGCAATGCCACATTTAACAAAGTTTGGTTTAATATCGCAACGAAGGCTCCGAGCATCATCGCAGCAATGATTTTTCCACGATGTTTTGAAATATCAGGTGAAATATTAGGACCTGTTGCTTTCTTTGTTTTTTCCTTTGGCTCCTCTGTTTTGCCTGCTTCTTCATTCACATATTCTAAGGCAGGCTCCGTAATAGCAGAGTCCTTTAGAGTTTCACGGATTAAATTATCAGCAACAGTCGCGTCATCTTCGACTGTTTCATCCTTTTCCAAATCAGGTGTAGGATGTTCTTCAATTGAATCTGTCTTTTCCTCATGATGAACGATTAAAGGCTCTTCTGCCGCTTCTTTTTTTATTTCTTGTTTTATTTCCTGATCATCTGTTTCTACTGACCTTACATGTACATCTTCTTTTCCAGTCTCCAGATTCGAAGGTACCGTATCTTTTAAATTTTTACGGTTATTTTTCCCTCTCCTTAATGCAAAATTGATTATAAGAAGAAGTATAACCGATATAAGAACATAACTAGCGATATATATTGTCATGATATCACCTACTTATGAATTCGCACAGTCACATTCATACCAGGAACTAAATCAAGACCACCATAATTTTCAATAGAAACTTTTACAGGAATGACTTGCACCTCTTTTGTATAGTTACCTGTCGCATTATTGCTTGGTAGTAAAGAAAAAGTGCCTGCTGTTGCTAAACCGATGCTTTGAACTTTACCGCTTAAAGTCGTATTTGGATATGCATCTACATAGATGTCGACATCTTGGCCAATTTTCACATCATTTATATTTGTTTCCTTAATATTTGCTGTTACCCATAAATTGGATAAGTCATAGCTTTGGGCAATTGGAACTCCTGCACCAACATAAGTATTTTTCACAGCTGTAGATTGAACAACAGTTCCGTCTGCAGGAGCAGTAATATCTACTTTTGTAACACCTTTATCACTTACAACATCAACGGAACCCATTTTATCGCCTTTATTAAAGGTGTCTCCAACTTTTCCACCCCAACTTACTAATTTACCTGCTGCAGGTGATGCAATAGATACTTGCTGACCAGCAATTTGTGCATTATCTGTCGATAAATAGGTAACAGATTTATTATAGAAGTAGTAACCTGTAAATCCTCCTCCGACAAGGATAATGAGTAAGATCACATTAATTAAAATCATACGTCTTGCATTCATAGATGAATTATTCCTCCTTAATAGTCAATGTTTCTAAAATCCGCTCATGTAATTGAAGTAATTTTTGAATCTCATCCTGCGGAAATTGTTGAATTTGATTTAACTTTTCAATCAAAATAGAATCAGATTCAAACAACTTAGTAATTTTCTCTTCACCTTCTGGGGTAAGTTGCAAAGTTACAGCTCTACGGTCATGTGAAGATGTTACCCTATCGACCAGTTTTTGATTCACCAGTCGGTCAATTACACCACTTACAGTACTATTCGTGAGCCGCATATTTTCAGCTAATTCTCTCAATCCAATGTTGGGATGATTTTGGATTTTATATAATGTCTTTAACTGAACATCTGTGACCCCTATCGATTCAGCATCTTTTTTTAAAAGTCTATAAATAGCTTTATTTATTTTTGTAAATGATTCGATGACTTCATTATTAAGAAGCTTCATTTCCCCCCTCCTCACCCAGTTCGTTCTTATCCAAATATTTCGCATGCGAATTAAGTTAACGAAATATATAATAACATACTCTTCTATTAGTATGTCAAGAAGAAACTATTATATGAAAAAAATAAAAGCGTCTTCATGTTTCAAGCATTTTAGACAAAAAAAATAACGTTTTGACAACGTTATTTTTTTTGCAGATATTCTTGTCCCTCTTCCGATTCCAACAATATATTTCGACATTTATTTGAGTATAAAAAGCATAAAGCAGAAAGAATGATCAGTACTAAGGTTCCACCTATTAACGAATAAGTTTTCACTAATGTTTTTCCAGCTATCGGCATGACCGCACCTAAATATAAAAAGGCTGTTAATGCCAATAAAGTAAAACCAAATCTTTTAAAATCATTCATCTTTTCAAATAAATTTTTTTCTTTATTCACATTTACACACCTTACTTTCCCTATGAATCTATATCTCTACTTTAACATAGAATAGTAAGGGAAATTGTATGTAAATAAAGGGATGAGTGGAAAAATGGTGTAAAAAGGCACTTTTCCAGACATCTTACAATTTCTTCTTAAAGTTTTGAAACAATATCCATTACCATGTTTGCCGAATGCAGGGCAGCTTTTTCAAGGAATTGGTCAAATGAAATATTTGATTCTTGTCCTGCAATATCAGATAATGCACGGATTATGACAAAAGGTATGTTAAATTGATAGGCAACCTGCGCAATAGCAGCGGCTTCCATTTCTACCGCTTGCAAGTCTTGAAATTTATGACGAATAGATTCTACTCTTGCGGGGTCGCTCATAAAGGAATCTCCTGTAGCAATAAGTCCTTTTACGACTTGAATATCATTTATTCTATTTGCACAATCCTCTGCAATTTTTATCAATTTTTCGTCTGCAATAAAAGCAGGGGGCATTTGCGGAACTTGTCCATACTCATATCCAAAAGCTGTAACATCTACATCATGATGACGAACTTCGCTGGAAATCACAATATCTCCTACATGAAGATTAGGATCAAATCCACCGGCAGACCCTGTATTGATCACGACATTTGGTTGATATTCCTGTAAGAGAATCGAAGTAGACATTGCGGCATTTACCTTCCCAATTCCTGATCGAAGAAGGACAACATCCTTATCTTTCATTGTACCGGAAATAAATTCATATCCCGCAATCGTTTGAAGCTTAGGGTTCTCAATATTCTCCCTTAATAATGCTACTTCTTCTTCCATTGCTCCAATTATAGCTGCTTTCATTTCATTACCTCTTTCTTATCAAAAATCAATACTTTCATTATTATAAAACAAATAGAGGGGAAAACATACTGTGAATCCTTGAATCGTTTCTTTAGGAAAGCTAAAATATCTTTGGAGGGATTAGTATGAACTTTCAATTAGATATGATAGAAGATAAAATTGAATTTTTTGAAGGAACTAATTTGGATACGATAGAAAAGCAAATAAATGAAAAAATTGATCAAAATAAAGCCATTATGCTTGAAGTTGCCTCTGTTTCTCATCAAATGCATGTGGATGGATCCGGAAGAAGATTTTATTCTGCAGTAGTTCATTTTAAGCTAAAAAAAGGATATTAATTCAGAGAATTAATATCCTTTTTTCTTATTGCCTATCATTATGTTCTAATTCTTCCACTTTAGAAGGTTTCCAGCCTTGGCCATCTACCCATTCAAGATATACACGATAAGCTTTTTTGTTTTTCTTAGAAGTAATTGTTCCGATCACCGAAGAGTCAGAACCACTACGTGACATATACCAGATTGTTATTTGATCAGTTGGTATTCCAGTTGCATAAGATAATGCTTTTTCTTTTTCCTTCCAATCAGTAGAATTGGAATCAGATGAATACTGATGTCCTCCTGTTTGACTTGTCCCAACAGGTTTCCAGTTAGGATTAACATATGTTTTTTTCACATTTCCGTCATTGCCTTCATTTGCAACAACATCGGAATTATTTAAACTGGTATCGCCATTTTCATTAGTAGAAGAATTATCCGATTGATTATCATCGGTTGCATTTCCTGACTGGTCATTGTTATCGTTGACTGTACCTGTACTGTTGTCGTTATTGCCATTATTTTGATTATCTTTTTCATTTTTCGATGTATTTTTTGTTTTGTCTTGTGTATGTGTCGTATTTGCAGGTGCAGTGTTTTTATTGTCATTTTTTCCACCGCCTAAAAAAATCGTACACGCCACAATGACGATTAACAATATTACGATGACAATTAATGAATTTAAAATGATATTTGTTTTTCGGCGTTTTGCTCTTTGTAATGAGCGAGATCGGTTTGGATGATTATAATCATTTGCCATCTTTCAACCCTCCCTTTTCCAAAGAGGCTGTTTTCGTATAAATTGTTGCTTTCGTGCTTAGATAAACTTCTCATAAGGCATAGCTTCGGGGCATCTTTTCTTAACAAGGACTACCCATTCTAAAGGAATAAAAAAATTTATGAGATTTACGATTAGAAAAACAACAAAGTTATAGAAAAGAGCCTTCAATGACATTATCATAACATGAGTTTAACATTGAGAAAAGGTTATATCACACGAAAGATGCTTGCTCCCCCATTCTACCTATGAAGGTTTACTTATGATCTTCCTCATATAATAAACTTACTATATCTGCAAAAAGAGAATTGACACCCCCCTCATTTTCTGGAACACCTAAATTAACCGTCACTAATGAATACTTCGGTTGCTGAAAAGGAAAATATCCTGCAAACCATTTATTATGAAGCTGTTGATCCCCTTTAAATATTCCGGTTTCAGCAGTACCGGATTTACCTGCAACTTCATAAGGAAGATTTCCGAACCATCTACCAGTACCATTTTCGCTTGTAACAACATGCCTTAACATTTTCTGAAGCTTTAAAGCAGTTACTCTTGATATAATTTCACCTTCCAATTTCTTTTGCGGAAAGTGAACAAGAGTAGTTCCATCCCTATATTTCAATGCAGAAACTGCCCTGACCATCTCTTTTTGGCCACCTCTTGCTATCGTTGCCATCATATTTGCAACGCCTAATGGAGTTACTCTTACTTCTTGTTGGCCAATTCCTGTTTGTGCAACTAAATTACCATCCTTTTTACTCTCTGAATCGGCAAATACCCTACCTTTATCCTCTTGCAGCTGATGAAAGTCTTCAAGATGGTATACATCGCCATGCCAGCTAATTTGGCCAGTTAAACCTAATCTTTTTGCGTATTCTTCTAAAAGACTAGGGTTTTTATCTTTAAGCCTTTTTGCTAAATCACCAAAGGTGCGATTACAACTTTGTGAAAAGCTTTCATCAAAATTTAATTCACCTAGCTTGCGTTTATCAGGTTTCCCGTACATATTTTCACTGCAATGAAATAGCTCATCATCGCGCACAGCATCATTCTCAATGGTAGCAGCAGCTGTAACCGCCTTAAAAACGGACCCTGGAATGTGAGCAGTTGTCATCATGTTTGTTGCAGCATCATTTGCAAACGGATGGCTTGGGTCCATAGCGGGTCTCGATACACTTGCTAGAACTGAATTATTCTTTATATCCAAAAGAATAACTCCGCCTTTTTTAATGTAATATTTGTCCACCAAATGTTCTATTTTCGCTTGTAAATTTTTATCAATCGTAGTTTGGACATTTACTGGGTAGTAAGGATTTCCAGATCCAGAATACTTAACATCAACCCCAAAAAGCGGCTCACCCAATGCATCAACATGATAAATAAGCTTTGACTCGCCTTCCGGCAACAAGAACTCATCGAATTGCTTTTGCAAGCCTGTTATCCCTATTTTTACGTTTTGCATTCCCTTTTTATCAGGATATCTTTTTAAAAAGGTTTCTGCCTGTTCTCCTACGATTCCAATGAGCTGTGCAGCTGAATTGTTATTATTTGGTGATCGTTTATTAACAGCAAAGACACCGGGAATTTTCAAGTTATTGATTGATTTCATTTGTTCCTCATTTAAGATATAGGGTTCTTTTCCTCCAAAAACAAAAGGTTCTTTTGCGTTTTCGATTTCTGTTTGCAAACGGTTGATAGGAATATTTAATATGTCCGCTAATTTACTTTCATTCCATTTTGAATTCTTTAAAAATGGAAATAAAATTAGAACTGGTTTTTCCAAATAAGTTAAAGGCTTTCCGGAGCGGTCAAGAAACTGCCCTCTTCCATCATCAATAACAATTTCCTGTGTTCTTTGAGCTACACTTTCTTTTAGTAAATTAATATGATGATTTGAGTAGGATTCTGTATTTAATAATTGAATTTGTACAAGTCTTGCAATTAAAGTTGAAATCATTAGGAGGATAAGTGTTGCTAAAAAATAATAACGTTTAATCCGCATTTTAACACCAACTTTATAAGCGATTTCATTACTTCCGCTATCCCTACCATTATTGGCCAGTTTTGATGTTTAAAATACATAAGAAAGCTTGCGCTAGACCGAAACTTAACTGTTAGATAATTTATATGATAAAAAACTTATACATTCTAAATTCAAAAAAACATCGATATTCACATGAAGTGAACATCGATGTTTTCATTTAAGCATTATTTTACAGAAATGATTCTTACCTTCATTTCTCCGCCTGGAGTTTGGACCGTTACTTCCTCGTCTACTTTTTTTCCTAATAAGCTTTTTGCAATTGGAGAATCATTGGAGATTTTCCCTTCAAACGGATCCGCTTCCGCACTACCAACAATGGAATAAGTTTCTTCATCACCATCAGGTAATTCAATAAAGGTTACTGTTTTCCCAAGTGTGACAGTATCTGAATTACTTCCGTCATCTTCAATAATCTTCGCGTTACGAATCATATTTTCTAACGTTGTAATTCGACCTTCAACAAAAGCCTGTTCTTCTTTTGCGGAATCGTATTCTGAGTTTTCGGAAAGGTCACCGAAACTTCTAGCGATTTTTATACGTTCAACAACTTCTTTTCGTTTAACCGTTTTCAAATATTCAAGTTCTTGTTCTAATTTTTCTTTTCCAGCTTGGGTCATTGGAAATACTTTTTCTGTAGCCATATCCCTTCACTCCTATTAATTCTATTTGTTGTTTTATGTAGAAAAAATCTAGAGATTAAATAGTACATCTCTGATAAAGGTGGAAATTTCTACACACCAGATGGTGTTTCATCAATTCACCATCAGTAATTAAATATAATACATCATAGCGCGACCTTTAGAAATGTCGCGCCTAACTGAGTATATAATTATTTTATAAATAATCGTATTACAAAAATGACTTTTGTTCAAGAATTGTTTGAATTTTAGTATTTACCAAATCAATGGCAACGACGTTTTGCCCGCCTTCAGGAATGATGACATCAGCATATCGTTTTGTCGGCTCGATAAATTGATTATGCATCGGTCTTACTACATTTATATATTGATCAATAACAGAGTCCATTGTTCTCCCGCGATCCTCAATGTCTCGGAGCAGACGCCTGATAATTCGTAAATCAGCATCTGTATCAACAAAAAGTTTTATATCCATTAAATTGCGCAATCTTTCATCTTCTAATACTAAAATTCCTTCTAAAATGATGACATCCTTTGCCTCCACATGAATCTTTTTATCAGAACGTGTATGCCTTGTATAATCATACACTGGTTTTTCAATGGATTCATAATTCAACAGTTTTTGTATATGTTCGATTAATAAGTCGTTATCAAAAGCAAGTGGATGATCATAATTTGTCTTCAATCGGTCTTCAAAAGGCAAGTGACTTTGGTCTTTATAATAATAGTCTTGTTCTAAAACTAAAATGGAATGACCTTTAAACTGATCATATATCGCGTTTGTTACGCTTGTTTTTCCCGATCCTGAGCCACCTGCTACCCCGATAACTGCTGGCTTGCGTACCATCTAAATAGAACTCCCTTCAATCTGTCTAACCACTAAAATTTCATTTACTAATTTACCTCTTTTTGCTGATTGCAAGTCCATCACCGACTGGAATAATCGATGTAATGTACTCATTATGGTTCATTAGCCATTCATTATAATTTTTTATTTTATTGACTAAATTTCTTGTTCTTTTACTTTCAATATATTCTTCTACAACAAGGCCTTTAAATAACACATTATCCGTAAATATAATTCCGTTTTCAGATAGATATGGTGTGTACATTTCAAAAAATTTAAGATACTGACCCTTTGCTGCATCAATAAATAATGCATCGAATGGACCATAATCCTTCATTTTGTCACTTATTTCTAATGCATCAGCATGGATAACTTTAATTTGTCGGTCCAAACCAGAACGGCTAATATTATGAATTGCTTCATTAAAGCGCTCTGTGTCTCTCTCAATCGTCACAATAGTTGTATTAGGCAATGCATCTGCCATCCTCATTGCAGAATAACCTATCGCAGTTCCAATTTCAAGAATTTTTGCAGGACCCTGGATTCTTAACATTTGCAGCAATGCTTCAATTCCTGAAAGTTCCATAATAGGAACATCATGTTCTAATGCATATTGCTCCATTTCTGCAAATATCGGCTCTCTCTTTTTAATTAAAGATTCAATATAGGTATGTATTCTATCTTGCATATTATGCCTCCATTACAAAGAAAGTAGAAAGCTAAGTGACTTAGCTTTCTACTAAAGCACGAATATCGCCCATTTAATAACCGTTTATTATATTAGCATATTTTCAAATGGAAAGCGAATTTTTGTCTCTTATTTTTGGCTAGTAATATATTTAGCCTTTAATTGATTATGTTCTGCTAAAGTAGCGGAGAAATACACTTTTCCTGTTTTGGAAGCAGCCAAGAAATATAAATAATTGGTTTTCGCAGGATGGATTGCAGCTTCAATCGATAATTCCCCTGCATTGGATATCGGGCTCGGCGGCAGCCCTTTAATTTTATAAGTATTGTACGGTGAATTTACTTCTAAATCCTTATAAGTAACTCTATCCTTATGCTTATTTAAAGAATAAAGGACAGTTGGGTCTGTTTGCAGCGGCATTCCAACCTTTAAGCGATTATAAAACACACTTGAAATTTTATGCCTGTCCGCCTTGCTTGTCGCCTCCTCTTCAATTAATGAAGCCATTATCAGCATTTTTTGAGGGGTTAAATTCTGCTTACTCAAATCGTCCTGATACTTTTTAATTTCGATATTTGTTTTATCCAACATTTTCATGATGATGGAATCAAGGGATGGCTTCTTTTCATAAAAATAATAAGTGGCCGGAAATAAGTATCCTTCTAATGGATGCTTCACTTCTGGAGTTAGTATATCCTTCGATAACATTTTCGGGTATTGTTTCATCAGTTTCGTTACGAATTTTTTATCATCCAAATGCTTCATTATTTCAACATTTTTATACGGAGTATTTTTGGCAATGATTGTCGCAATTTCCGTTAATTGTATTCCTTCCGGTACTGTTATTTTTACTTCTGCGTTCTTAGCTACCTTCCCTGTCTTTAAGTATTTAATGATTTGATCTAAGGTCATAGAGGGAGATAACCCGTATGTACCAGCTTGGAATCCTGTTTCATTATTAAACTTTACATAATATTTAAAAATAAAGCCATTTTTTATAATGCCTTTATCCTCTAAAAGGCTTCCAATGGATGAAACACTGGAGCCAATCGGTATCTCAACTTTTTTTAATTGATGATTTTTGGGATTGGCGGGTTTTAAAGCAGATTGAACATATAAATAACCCGCCAATACTAGGCACCCAATGATGATAATAATAGAAAGACTGATGATCCCTACAATCTTTCTAATCGTTTTTGCTTCCGATTGTCGAGCTAATAGCTTTTGCATCGAATCATTGGAAGATTTTCCATTATGCTGATTATCCGTCAAATAACTTGCACTCCTTTACATTTAAAGCATTCCATTGATGCGTATGAATAATTTATTATTTATTATTTTTCCCACATTTCATAACCATTCCTAATAGTTATTTTTCCTGTACATTATACTACATATTTCGGCAAATTCGATTTATTTTATAAAAATGACAGAAAAACAAAATCTTTTGCTGAAAAAAGTCATGAAAAAACCGACCCAGCAATAATACCAGGTCGGCTTCCCATTTATTTATTATTCTTCCTCTTCTTCATCAAGAAATGTATTCAACATTTCTTCAATCATATCCCATTCTTCATCCGTTTCAATTGGTTGAAGATCTCCTTCTGTACCATCTTCGTGTTGTACATAAGAAGAAGCATGGATTTCAATTTCTTCGTTATCGTCTTCTTCAGCACCTACTGGATAATATAGGACATATGATTTTCCAAAGTCCTCAGAATCGAATGTAAATAATACTTCAAATAATTGTTCATTTCCGTTTTCATCTACTACTGTAATATGTTGATGTTCTTCATGTTCATGTGCCATTTTTTCACCTCATTATAATTGGCTGTCAAGAAACCCTTGCAAAATCATGACTGCAGCCATTTTATCAATTACTTTTTTCCGTTTTTTCCTACTAACATCAGCTTCCAATAAAACTCGTTCAGCGGCCATCGTACTCATTCGTTCATCCCACATAATAACAGGCAGACCAAGAAGTTCTTTTAATTTTTCTGCATAAGACAAGGATGCTTCTCCTCTTGGTCCTACCGTATTATTCATGTTTTTCGGAAAACCGACAACAATTTTTTCAATTTTGTATTTGCCCGCCAGTTCTTTTACTCGTTCGAAACCAAATTTCCCTTTATCTTCATCAATGGAAATCGTTTCAATGCCTTGTGCTGTCCAACCCAGTTCATCACTTATTGCAACACCAACTGTTTTGGATCCAACGTCCAGACCCATTATTCTCAATTAATATCCCTCACGATGCTGTTTTAAATACGATTTAACTAATTCTTCGATGATTTCATCTCGTTCAAGCTTGCGAATAATGTTTCTAGCATCATAATGTCTTGGAATGTATGCAGGATCTCCGGAAAGCAAGTAACCGACAATTTGATTAATCGGATTATACCCTTTTTCTTGAAGCGCCTCATATACTTGCAACAGCACTTCCTTCACATCATGTTCAAAAGGTTCCTCCGAAAAGTTAAATCGCATGGTTTTGTCAAAAGAGCTCATTATACAGCACCTCACTTTAAGGCTTGTCTATTTCTTTGGCTATTCTCGTATAAATTTGTGTTTTTCGTAATTTGTTTTAAATCCTAATTAGACTTTGCCCCTGGGCATCTTTTCTTAAAAAGGATACCTATTCTTAAGGCGAATGAAGACGTTTATAGGATTTTCTTTTACATAAGCAACAAAGTTTAAGAAAAGAGCCATTCTAAACAAAATCCTTATTCAAACTTTATTTCCATTGTACACCACTTTTTATACGATTCAAATGGATTTTATCCATTCTTCCACATATTGAAGTGCAGAATCGAGTTTTTCAGGATCTTTTCCACCAGCTTGTGCTAAATCTGGACGACCGCCGCCACCGCCGCCACAGCGTACAGCAACCTCTTTGACTAGCTTACCTGCATGAAATCCTTTTTCTACTAAATCCTTTGTGACACCTGCAATGATATTTACTTTATCATCTTGCACAGTTCCAAGTACAACAATACCTGAACCTAGTTTTTCTTTCAACTCATCGACCATATTTCGCAGATTATTTGCATCCTGAGCTTGAACTTTACTTGCAATAAGCTTAATACCATCTATTTCGATTGCTGATTCTGAAAGATTTCCAGCCTCAATATTGGAAAGCTTAGCTGAAAGAGATTCATTTTCTCTTTGTAATTCTTTTATTTCCGTTTGGACATTTTCAATTCTAGTTAAAATATCCTTTGAATTAGTTTTGAGTATTTCAGCAGCTTGATTCAATCGTAGAATTTGCTCATTCATTAAATGGTATGCTGCTTCACCTGTCACCGCTTCGATTCGTCGTGTTCCTGCACCAATACCGCTTTCCGAAACAATTTTAAATATACCAATTGTGGATGTATTCGGAACATGGCAGCCACCGCAAAGTTCTAAGCTGTAATCACCCATCGAAACTACTCGAACAATATCACCATACTTTTCGCCAAATAATGCCATAGCCCCCATTGCTTTTGCTTCATTGATGTTTTTCAAGTCAATGTTTACCGGCAGGCTTGCCCAGATTTTTTCATTGACTATTTCCTCAATTTTTACAAGTTCATCTGGCGTAATTTGTCCGAAATGAGAAAAGTCAAAGCGAAGTCGGCTTGGTTCTACCAAAGATCCAGCCTGATTAACATGTGTACCAAGGACATCCTTTAATGCCTGATGCAATAAATGGGTTGCGGAGTGATTCTTAATAATTTTATTTCGGTTTATACGATTTACTTCTGCAAAAACCTCTTGATCCAATGTTAAGCTGCCTTGTTCTACAATAGCACGATGTAAATTCTGACCGTTTGGAGCTTTTTGAACATCCTTGACTATTACGCTTAATCCTTCGGCTGTTAAAGTTCCTCCGTCCGCTACTTGACCTCCACTTTCTGCATAGAATGGGGTTTGATCCAATATAAATTGGATTTCGTCTCCGGATTTCGCTTCAGTAACTAGTTCGCCGTCTTTTACAATTGCTACTACTTTAGCATTTGTTTCTAAGGTTTGATAACCCACGAATTCACTATCGACTTTAATTTCTCCTAAAATACCGCCTTGAACCTGCATGGAACCAACATCTTGACGAGCTTTACGAGCACGCTCTCTTTGATTTTCCATTTCCGCTTCAAAGCCTTCGTGATCCACCTTCATGCCTTCTTCTTCTGCATATTCTTCGGTAAGCTCGACTGGGAATCCATATGTGTCATATAAGCGGAAAACATCCGCACCCGAAATCGTATCTTTGCCTTCATCTTTTGCTTTTTTCATAACGGAAGACAAAATAGACAAACCTTCATGCAGTGTTTCATGGAAACGCTCTTCCTCATTTTTGATTACTTTTTGAATAAACTCCGTTTTTTCCTTTACTTGAGGGTAATAATCAACCATTATTTCTGCTACTACAGGAACTAATTTATACATAAATGGTTCCCCGATATTGATGGTTTTTGCATATCTCACTGCTCTGCGAAGCAAACGTCTTAAAACATAGCCACGGCCTTCATTTGAAGGAAGCGCACCATCACTAACAGCAAATGCAACCGTTCGAATGTGATCAGCAATAACCTTAAAAGCAGTATCTAATGTTTTATCTTTTCCATATGTTTCTCCGGAAATTTTTTCAGTTTCTTTGATAATCGGCATAAAGAGGTCTGTATCAAAATTAGTAGGAACATCCTGAACAACAGATGCCATTCTTTCTAAGCCCATACCTGTATCAATGTTTTTCTTAGGGAGAGGTGTATAAGTACCGTCTGGATTATGATTAAATTGAGAAAACACAAGATTCCAAACCTCTAAATACCTTTCATTTTCTCCACCTGGATATAATTCTGGATCATTTTCATCGTCGCCATATTCAGGACCGCGATCATAGAATATTTCTGTATTTGGTCCGCTTGGTCCTTCGCCGATATCCCAGAAGTTCTCCTCTAAACGGATAATTCTTCCCTCCGGTATACCGATTTTTTTATTCCATAATTCAAATGCTTCATCATCCTCAGGATGAATCGTTACGGATAATTTTTCTGGCTCAAAGCCAATCCATTCAGGACTGGTTAAAAACTCCCAAGCCCAGGTAATAGCCTCTTCCTTAAAATAATCCCCAATAGAGAAATTCCCCATCATTTCGAAAAATGTATGGTGGCGAGCAGTTTTTCCAACATTTTCAATGTCATTCGTACGAATCGCTTTTTGTGCATTTACGATTCTTGGATTTTCCGGAATCACACGACCATCAAAATATTTCTTTAATGTTGCGACACCACTATTTATCCAAAGCAATGAAGGATCTTCATGTGGAATAAGCGATGCACTTGGCTCAACCTTATGACCTTTTTCTTGAAAAAAGTCTAAAAACATTTGACGAATTTGAGCACCTGTTAGTTTTTTCATATTAATACCTCCTTAAAAAATAAAAAAATCCCCCATCCCTGGTATGCAGGGACGAGAGATTTACTCGCGGTACCACCCTGATTTTAGACAATCAAAAAGACAATCTAACTCTTGGGTGCCTGTAACGTGGCAAGACGGCAGTATTTTAGCTGCACTCCAGATTAGCCTTCTGTTATCCTTCATCTGGAATTTCTCTCAGCCTCGGAAATTCCTCTCTTCTTAGATGGACTATAACATACTCGATCTTTCAATGATTTTTACATATAAATAGTATATATAGTCGAATTATAAAAAGTTACAGGCCATTTGTCAATTATTCATGTGATGATTTTGTTACAAAATGATATTTTGCATGAATAATCGCTACTTTAATGATAGCTAAGACAGGAACTGCTAAAATTAAGCCAAGAATGCCGCCTATTTCCTCACCTACAATTAATGCTAAAATGATGAAAAGCGGATGCAAATGCAAGGATTTTCCAACAATGAGGGGAGACAGAACATTCCCTTCAAGAAATTGTAAAACAAACATGATGATAACCACATAAATTAAATGTTTAGTTGAAATGGTCATAGCAATAATAGCCGCGGGAATCGCCCCAATAATCGGTCCGAAATAAGGAATTATATTGGTTAATCCAATAATCAAGCCTAATAATACTGGGTAATGAATCCCCAATAACCAGAAAGCTATAGTCGATATGGATCCAATAAAAAAACAAACCAATAACTGTCCACGAATATAACCACCAATAGATTTGTCAACATCTTTCAAAAATGAAACGGCCTGTTTTCTCCATTTACTAGGAGTGATATACCATGCTGATCTTTTAACTGATTCAATATCCTTCAAAAAATAGAAAGAAATAAACGGAATAATCGCAAGTACAAATATAAAATTCACTAATTTCATTATCGTATTCATTACTTTTATCAAATATTGATTCAGCCATAACTCAAAGTGATCAATACGCTTATCTATTTGATTTTGAATTCCATCTGGCCACCTCGAAGTGGAATCATGCACTTGTTGGATCCAATTGCGGTATTGATTTGCAAACTCTGGTAAATGATCCGATAAATCCTTGATTTGTTCAATTAATAATGGTACACCTAAATAGATTCCGTAACAAATGCCTCCAAAAAAAATGATATAAATGATGGAAATAGCAAGAGCTCTATGCATTCCTTTATCATGAAGCCATTCCACTACTGGATGAAGCAGATAAGTTATAAATCCCCCTATTAAAAAAGGAATTAGAGACATGAACAAGACCTTCAGTATCGAGGACCAAAGAGGTTTTAACAATAATAATACATATAAAATGATAAAAATCAGTAAGATGATACCAAGTTTATAAAACCAATTCCCACTGGATAGTTTCACATCTATCACTCCTTTTACTAGTATTTGTAAAAGAAGTGAATTTATCCATTAGAAAAAGCTGCCTCATACTGAGACAGCTTCAACCGTTATCTAAACGCTTTTCGCAAGCGTTTTGTCATTTTTCGCATTTGTTTTCCGTTAAATCCTTGACGCTGCGAATAAGCTGCAGCTGCAATACCTGCTCCAAAGCCTAGCAAGGAAACAATCGTTTTGTTCAAAACTATGCACCCTTTCCATTAGCTTAGTTTTCTTGAATCCTCATCGAATAAATCATCTAAAGAACTTAATGATCCATCTTCTTCCACCTGATGGGTATATATCATCTCTTTGTTAACAGATAATTCAATAAAGCAATTCCAGCAATAGTATTGGTTGATACCAATTTTTCCAAGATCTTTACTTTGGCAATTGGGGCACTTCATCATAGGTAATATCTCCACCTCGTAATGGTTTTTCAGTCACGATGATGGCATCCTTCCCAAATTTCGGAGGATGAGCTGAATGAATAAATCGCTTACCTTCCAACATATCGGAAAAAAAGCCATCCGTTAGCTCGTATCCTATGATTGTGCCCACTTCCTCTTGAAAATATACGTCCTCTAATAATCCTAGCTCCTCACCATTGCCTGAAATCATAAATTTAAGTGCAATTGGTTGGAAATGGCACATGGAATACTCATTATGTGCCTCTTTGTATTTCCTCAATTGCCCATCTTTCTGAAGTACAATAACATGCGGCCCATATGCTTGAACCTGATCCATTGGTACACTGTACAGATTATGAAAAAAACCTTTCCCTTTTACAATCAAGGATTTTACTTTTCCTTCATCCGTTATACAGATATCACATACTTCCCCGACGCAGCTCCCATCACAGTCATAAACCGACATGTTCTTCAGAAGAGAATATGTTCGCAAAAAGCATCCCCTACCTTTTCGAACATTTATATTTTACGACTTAAACCATAAAATCATAAGGTGTAACGTTTTCCATGCCAATCATTGGGTCGATAGTTAGAAGCGTATCCTCCGTTAAAATAAATTGATCAGACTTTTGTGAAGGGTCTTGGGTGGAATAATCATGGAGCAAACGTAATTTTTCATACAGAGTTGTCTTTCTCTGCCCGTCATCCTCCCGTTCCACTCCAAGACGAAATGCTTCTTCTTCACCGCATAAAATCAGAAATTGCTTACTTCTTGTAATCGCTGTGTATAATAAATTCCTGCGCAGCATCCGGTAATAGCTTTTGACAACAGGTAAAATAACGATTGGAAATTCACTGCCTTGCGATTTATGAATGGAACAACAAAAAGCATGAGTAAATTGATTAAAATCCTGTCTGGTATACGTAACCTCTGTTCCATCAAAGGAAATAATAATCATGTCTTGTTTTTCTGTATTTTCCTTCGCGTAAAAAATAGAAATAATTTCTCCGATGTCTCCGTTAAACACATGTTGTTCCGGCTGATTAACAAGTTGAAGCACCTTATCTCCGATTCGGTATTTCACATCCCCAAAAGTAAGCTCTTTCCGATTTTTATTCTCATTAGGATTTAAAATTTCTTGAAGCATTTCATTTAGCCGATCAATTCCTGCAGGTCCTCGATACATCGGTGCTAAAATTTGAATATCCTTCGCTAAATATCCTTTTCTTTTTGCACTTAAAACAACTTTTTCCACTACTTCTGGGATTTGTTGTGTAGTACATCTTATGAAGGAGCGATCATTATACTGCTTCGAAAGGTTCTGCGGCATTCGTCCGTTTTTGATTTCGTGTGCTAATTCAATAATGGATGAACCGTCTGCTTGTCTATATATATCCGTCAATCTTACGGTAGGAATTACTTCAGAACGCAATAGGTCTTTAAGTACAACCCCTGGTCCGACAGACGGAAGCTGATCTTCGTCACCAACAAATATTACTTGAATATGGTCTGGCAGTGCCTTTAACAATTGATGGGCGAGCCATGTATCTACCATCGACATTTCATCTATTATAAGGAATTTACCATCTACTTTTCGATCATCGTCAACATCCATCCCCTCTTGCCCTGTCATCCCTAACAGGCGATGGATGGTCATTGCAGGAAGCCCCGTGGATTCTGACATTCGCTTGGCTGCTCTTCCAGTTGGTGCTGCTAAAAGGATAGGGAATGGATTATCCTTACTATAGTCCTTAGGATTTAAAGAACATCCGTGCAATTCTGAGTATAGCTCGACGATTCCTTTAATTACTGTCGTTTTTCCTGTGCCAGGTCCTCCTGTCAAAATCATCATTGGCGACATTAATGCTGTTTGAATAGCCTCTTTTTGTGATGGAGCATATTGCACATTAATGCGTTCTTCTAATTTTCCAAGGGCCAGCAGAAATTCAGATTCCGGAAATTGATCCTTATATTCTTCCTGCGCTAAAATTCGTTGGATGTTTGTAACAATCCCTTTTTCGGAGAAATAAAGGGAAGGAAGATAAATTCTTTTCTGATCAATTACTAATTTGCTTTCTTCCTCCATTTTAATCAATTCCGTTGAGATTTCTGTAAATTCAATTTCACAAGCTTGATGATATTCAAGCAGTTTTTTCACTTTAGGCAATAATTCTTCTGCATCAACATAAACATTTCCATTTTGCAGACATTCTATTTCTACCGTGTATTTAATACCGGCTTTAATTCGGTCAGGATGATTGCCAGTAATTCCAAGTGCTTTTCCAAGCTCATCTGCTCTCCCAAAACCAACTCCTTCAATATCCTCCACTAATCGGTATGGATTTTGCCGAATAATTTCTAAAGTCTGCTCCTTATATACCTGATAAATTTTCATGGAGATTTGCGGGCCAAAGCCGTATTGATTAAGTCCAATCATTACCTGTTCCAAGCCTTGGTGCTCCATTAATTTATCATAAAGCAGTTTTGCTTTTTCGGGGGGAAGCTTAGGCACTTTATCGAGTAATGATGGTTGTTCTAATATTTTTGTTATAGCATTTTCACCTAGTTCATCCACGATACGCTCTGCTGTTTTTTTGCCAATTCCGTTAAAAAGCTCACTGGAAAGATATCCGACAATTCCCTGTTTTGTATGTGGAATTTCTTTTTTAAAGTGCTTTGCATTATATTGAAGACCAAATTTCGGATGCTCTTGAAAAGCACCGTAGAAAATATATGTTTCTTGTTCATGCATTTTAGGGAAATATCCGGTGATAATAGCTTCTTTATCAGCACTATCCTCATTTGTTTCATCCACCTTGATGCGAATGACTGAATACAGGTTTTGCTCGTTATGAAAAATGGTCACCAGATGTCTGCCTTTTATGAACTTCTCCTCATCTTCAAATAAATTCATTGAATTTTGCCGTTCCAAGTAAAATCCCCCTTAATGCGGGTCTTTCATTTTTTCTATCATTTTCAAACCGTAACCTGCAAGCATATGATCAGGTTGAATTTCTAATGCTTTTGTGAAATAATCCAATGCTTGATTTGGCTTATCATAAATTCCTAAATAGGCAACCCCTAAATTATAATAGGCATCCGCATGGTTCGGGTCACTTGCGACAACCTTTTCAAATTGTTTCGTTGCCTCATCGTAGATTTCACACTTGGCTAAAGCAAGTCCATATTGAAAGCGAGCTTCCACATCGTCTTCATTTAATTCAACACTTCTTTGTAAATATGGAATAGCAAGGCGTACATTTTCAAGGTTAATAAAACACATGCCAAGCATATAATAAACATCATTTGTTTGAAGACCATATTTGATTGCCTTTTCAAATTGCCCCGCTGCCTCCGAGAATTGATTTAGATTAAAGTACAAATTTCCTAAACAATAATAAGCAGCTGATGCTTTTTCATCCAGCTCAATGGCTTTTTGATAAAAGTTTATAGCACGATCATTTTCTCCCACAGCCGTTAGGACATTTCCAAAATTAATATATGCCACTGGATCTTTCGGATTCTCTTCAATCGCTTCACTAAAAAATTTAATTGCATCCTCATATTTTCCCGCTTGTAAGCTTTCAATACCTTGTTTATTCTTATCCATCTTTCACACTCCGCACGTATACAGTTTATATCCAAATTATAACACGAAAGTTTAAAAAATGGCCGCCAAACTCAATAAGAGTACAGCGGCCATTTTTTACAAATGAGGATTCGGAAGTTTTCTCGCGAATCTCCACTTTTTTCTCACGAATCAGGCACAAAGACCTAACCTACATATAGCAATTGTTGTTCTTTTTTATAAATTTTATCGATTGTTCCACCGCCGAGACATTCCTCACCGTCATAAAATACGACTGCTTGTCCAGGGGTAACAGCACGAACTGGTTCATCAAAAACAACCTTTACCTCATCATTAGGCAATAGATGAACCGTTACCTTATGGTCCGGTTGACGATAACGGAATTTAGCGGTACATTCAAAGGTTTCCGGCTTTTTATGATCAGATACCCAGCTTACGTCAACCGCAGTAATCGAATCGGAATACAATGACTCATGATCAAATCCTTGTTCCACGAAAAGAACATTTTCCTTTAAATCCTTGCCGACTACAAACCAAGGATCACCTGAGCCTCCAATTCCAAGTCCATGTCTTTGTCCAATAGTATAGTACATTAATCCATCATGTGTACCCATTACTTTTCCATCTAAAGTCTTCATTTTCCCTTTTTGAGCAGGTAAATAGTTGCTTAAAAATTCTTTAAAGTTTCTTTCTCCAATAAAGCAAATTCCTGTACTGTCTTTCTTCGTTGCAGTAGCGAGCCCTGCTTCAGCAGCTATTTCACGCACTCGTTTTTTATTAATATTTCCAATAGGGAACATTACTTTTTCTAATTGATGTTGATTCAATTGGTTTAGGAAATACGTTTGATCCTTATTTTCGTCTAAACCTCTCAGCATTTTATATTCGCCATCTTGAAATGCTACTTGTGCATAGTGGCCTGTCGCTAAATAGTCCGCACCAAGATTCATGGCATGTTCAAGAAAAGCTTTAAATTTGATTTCTTTATTACACATTACATCTGGATTTGGTGTTCTTCCTGCTTTGTATTCATCTAAGAAATAAGTGAATACTTTATCCCAATATTGTTTTTCAAAATTAACAGCATAATAAGGGATTCCGATTTGATTGCATACTCTAATGACATCATTATAATCTTCTGTTGCTGTGCAGACGCCAAACTCATCGGTATCATCCCAATTTTTCATGAATATCCCGATCACATCATAACCTTGTTCTTTTAAGAGCAATGCGGCAACAGATGAATCTACTCCACCTGACATCCCAACAACCACTCTTGTATCCTTTGGTGATTTATTCATTTTTCGATCCTTCTTTCTAGTCTGCCTGGAAACGACGTACAATACCAGAAACTTTTTCTGCAGCCTCTTTTATCTCTTCCATCGTATTAGTGATGCCGAAGCTGAAACGAATTGAATTTCTGAGTTGTTCTGAATCCTTCCCATACATTGCCACTAATACATGTGACGGTTCTATGGAGCCAGCTGTACAAGCAGACCCACTTGACGCCGCTATACCGGCTATATCTAAATTCACTAACAACGATTCTACGTCCGTACCAGGAAAGCTTATATTTAAAACATGTGGGAGTGATTTTTCAATTGTACTATTTAACGAAAACTCCACCTGATTTTTTGTCAATATTTCCATAAAAGTTTCTTTATATTTTTTGTACAATGCCTGCTTTTCTTCCATTGTTTCTTGTGCAATTTTCACTGCCTCAGCAAATCCTGCAATCGAGCTGATATTTTCAGTGCCCGCCCGTCTTTTTAACTCCTGCTCGCCACCATGGGAACGAGGGACGATTTTTATCCCATTCCGAATGTATAGAAATCCAATTCCTTTTGGTCCATTAATTTTATGGGCCGAAACAGACAGCATATCAACTTTTAGATCCTCAACATTTAATTTGACAACACCATATGCCTGGACAGCATCCGTATGAAAATAAGCAATATGGTCTTTTAGAATTTCACCAATTTCCTCGATTGGTTGGATACTCCCTACTTCATTGTTTCCATACATGATAGTTACAAGTATAGTATCGTCACGAAGGGCGCTCTTCACATCTTCAAGATTTACTCTGCCGTCTTGGTCAACGTCTAAATACGTTACTTCAAATCCTTTTTTCTCTAAATACTGGCAAGCATGAAGAACGGCATGGTGCTCAATTTTAGTAGTAATAATATGTTTTCCTTGTTCTTTTCTTGCTTCCGCCGTTCCGATAATGGCAAAGTTGTCCGCTTCTGTTCCGCCGCTGGTAAAAATAATTTCATTAAAATGTGCACCAATACTACTCGCAATCAATGTTCTTGCTTCATCCAGGAGGTGTCTTGCCTCTCGACCAAATGAATGGATACTGGAAGGATTTCCGAAAGAATCGGTAAGTACCCCCATCATTTTTTCCACTACTTTCGGATGGACTGCTGAAGTAGCTGCGTGATCTAAATATATACGTTCCATTACTGTCACCTCAAATATTTTGCCTATGAATTTATATATAAAACATGTAAGAATCCGTTTCTCCCTCATCTTTGTAGTTTGCTAAATCTTCTATCGTTGTGTTATCAAGCACATCCTTAACAGCATCACGAATCCGGATCCATAAACTACGCTTGACCGGTTCTTCCTCTTCAATTCCTTCAACAGGGCTAATAGGGCCTTCTAAAACTCTAATGATATCACCTGCAGTTATTTTAGATGGTTCATCAGCTAAGATATACCCTCCATAAGCACCTCTTATACTTTTCACCAACCCTGCATTTCGCAGTGGTGAAATTAATTGTTCCAAATAATGCTCTGATAAATCATTAATCTGTGCAATTGTCTTTAAAGATATGGGACCCTCCCCGTATCTTTTTGCCAATTCAATCATAATAGTTAATCCGTATCGACCTTTTGTAGATATTTTCATACACTAGCACCTCTATCTATATCTTTATTCCATTTTTTATTTCGCAGCCTTTCTAAAATGGCATCCGTCAAAAATTGACATTTCGGCAACGCAATTCCAACGATAGTTCCTATGGTAACGCAAAAAATAATCGTTCCCCAAAAAATCGGGCCGCCTAATAACCAACCAATTAGTAAAACTAGCACTTCCATCAAACGTCTTACATGTGATATTTTCCAACCTGTTAATTTAGTAATGACAAGCATGAAGCTGTCTCTTGGACCCGCACCTAACTGGGCAGAGATATAGACTCCCATTCCAATCCCATTAATAATTACTCCTGCTACAAACATGAGGATTTTCCAAATAATGAATCCAGGTGTAATCATAAAAGGCAAGTGTAATAATATATCCATGAAAATTCCAACTAAAAGCATATTTAAGTAAGCACCTAGCTTTGGCCATTGGTGCATGAATATAGCAGATATTCCTAAAACAAAAAAGCCGATTATAATCGACCATGTGCCAATGGACAAACCAAAATGCTGAAATAGTCCCACATGCAAAACATCCCATGGTGTTGCCCCAAAATGTGCTACAATCATCAGATCCAACCCAAACGCCATAATAAGTAATCCGATCACAAAAATAAGAAATCGAACTATTAATATGCCATTATTCCCCATTTGTACTCCTCGATTCATGTGGTAAAAGTATCTTAGCTACGTTGCATTAGAATAAATATAAAAATCTTAAAACAGTTTATTTTTAAGGCGTCTTTTCATCTATAAAATATTCATCCCAATATGAATGTGCAATATAATAGGCTTTATATGAAAAATAACAAAGCCCAAGAAAAAAGCCTTTGCTTATGACATTATAGCACACACAAAGATTAATTTGCATTATGTTGACATTTTGGAAAGCATCGGCCAAGAAAGTTAGAACAACAAGAAATGCTTGTTATTTCGTTTTAAGACTTTTGAAATGATATACTTTTATTATAAAAAATCGAATCTATTACCTATGGAGAGAGAAATAATGAATGATCAACCATTAGCTTATCGCATGCGGCCAAGGACACTTGATGAGGTTGCAGGACAACAGCATCTTGTCGGGGAAGGAAAAATCATCTACCGCATGGTTTCGGCAAAGCAATTATCTTCGATGATTTTATACGGTCCCCCCGGGATTGGAAAAACATCGATTGCCAGCGCTATAGCAGGCAGTACAAAATATGCTTTTCGAAAATTAAACGCCGTCACAAATAATAAAAAAGATATGGAAATAGTCGCTGCCGAAGCAAAAATGTCCGGGAAGGTTATATTGCTGCTTGATGAGGTTCATCGGCTGGATAAAACAAAACAGGATTTTCTTCTGCCATACCTGGAAAACGGCATGATTGTTTTGATTGGTGCGACAACAAGCAACCCTTACCATGCAATCAATCCTGCCATAAGAAGCAGATGTCAAATTTTTGAATTGTTCCCGCCTACTTCAGAGGAAATGAAGAAAGTGTTAAAAAATGCCCTAAATGATGATGTCCGAGGATTAGGTGCCAGTCAAATCGAAATTGACGAAAATGCCTTTCTTCATTTTGCTACAGCAAGTAATGGAGATGTTCGGAGCGCACTTAATGCATTAGAATTAGCAGCATTATCAACAGCTCCTGATGAGAATGGTATTATTCATATTACAGTCGGGATTGCAGAAGAGTGCTTGCAAAAGAAAGCTTTTGCGCACGATAAAGATGGAGATGGCCATTATGACGTGCTAAGTGCTTTTCAAAAATCAATACGCGGAAGTGATGTGAATGCTGCCCTGCATTATTTAGGAAGACTGATAGAAGCAGGAGATCTTCCAAGTATCAGCCGCCGTTTACTTGTTATCGCCTATGAAGACATCGGACTTGCCAGCCCGCAAGCAGGTGCCAGAACACTCGCTGCCATTCAAACTGCTGAAAAAATCGGTTTTCCCGAGGCCCGGATTCCGCTTGCAAATGCTGTAATCGAGCTTTGTTTATCGCCTAAATCAAATTCTGCCATTTTAGCGATTGATGAAGCAATTGCCGATATTCGAGCCGGAAAAAGCGGGGATGTACCATTGCATTTGAAGGATGCTCATTATCAAGGCGCAAAACAGCTTGGCAGAGGTCTTGATTATAAATACCCGCATGATTATGATAATGGTTGGGTGAATCAACAATATCTGCCGAACACTCTGAAAGGAAAGACATATTACAAACCAAAGCAGACTGGTAAATTTGAACAAGCTCTCGCTGGAGTTTATGAAAAACTATTAAGAAATACGAAAAAAGGAACGGATTAAATCAACGTTCCTTTTTTTCTCTTTATTTATGCCGCTACATCCCGCTTTGTAAATACACCGAAAGCAAGTAACTGGAAAATTACAAAATAAATAATTAACATTGTAATCGAAAATCCGAGAGTCATCCCTTTTACCATTGGAGTCCCATCAACATATTGCATTAAGTCTGTATTTGCGAACAAGATATATTTTGCCCAATCAAATTTCATTGAAAGAAGCATCGTTACATTTGAACCCATAACTAATAGAAAAATAGAGATTCCAATAGCTAGAGAACTGTTACGGAATACCGCAGATATCATAAATGCCATCGTTGCAAGCATCAGTACATCAATAGATGAAAGTAAGAACTTCTTCACTAAAAACCACAGCATACTTTGTTCCACAACATGATTGTTTGCATAGGCTAAATGAATATTACTACCAGCACCGGTACCAAATAAGATTAAACCGATTAAAGCTGCTCCAACAAAAAGTACGGCAGTCATTAAAATACCAAATAATAGGACTGTGAAGTATTTAGATAATAAAATCTTGGACCGCTTTATCGGTCTAATCAGCAATAACTTAATTGTTCCCCATCCAAATTCACTTGCAACTATCCCCGCAGCAATGATAATGGTAAATAAGCCTGCAAAAGTGATCAAAGCTGAGCTTTCATTAATAAAAGAATACATCGTTTTCTTAGTTTGTGGTGGTATATTATGTTCGATTCGATATTTATTAATATCAATTTTTTTCTGGATTTCACTTCTTGCAATTTTAGGCATACCTTTCAGTGATTTTTCATCATTTTGAACTTGCGCACTTAGTTCCGTTTTCCAATTTGCATTTTGCTTGCCTTTATCTAAATATATTTTCTGGATTGCTCCCATTCCAATAAGCCCAATAATAATGAGTGCAATCATCACATAAGTTCCGGTGCGTTTGAAAATTTTCAACCATTCATTAGTTATAAGATTAAGCATGTGCAACTTCCTCCTTGCCAGTAACTTCTAAGAAACGCTCTTCAAGAGATTTCGAAACTGCCTTCACTTCGTAAATGCGAACGCCGCTTTCCACAAGTTGTTTTATGATATCCGGAATTTGATCTTTTTCTACTTCAATCTCTATACCATTTTCCTGTTGAACAAATGATAGATTCGCGAGATTTTGAACAGAATTTATATTTGTAACGTCCAACTCTATAAAATATTTATGAACATCATCATTAACAAAATCATGGACTTGCTGAACATCAATCAGCTTCCCTTTTTGAATAATGGCAATTCGGTCACACATCATTTCCATCTCCGATAAAAGGTGACTGGAAACGATAACCGCCATTCCTCTTTCTTTTGAAAGGATGCGTAAGTGGTCGCGAATTTCTCTTATTCCGGCAGGGTCTAAACCATTTGTCGGCTCGTCTAATATCATAACTTTTGGGTCATGCAGCAAACTTTGTGCCAATCCTAGACGCTGGCGCATTCCAAGGGAATAAGTTTTCACCTTATCATGTATGCGGTCTGTTAGTCCCACCAGTTGCACCACTTCATCTATTTTTTCCTTTGTGATACCTTTGATCATTCGTGCATATTGCATTAAGTTTTGATACCCTGTTAAAAATTTATACATTTCTGGGTTTTCAACGATTCCCCCGACATTTCGCAATGCTTTATCATGATTTTTTGTAATACTGTTGCCGCAAATGAGAATTTCACCTGAAGTAATCCCCATTAATCCGACAATCATTCTGATAGTGGTAGTTTTTCCGGCACCATTAGGCCCTAAAAAACCAAACACTTCTCCTTCATTAATTGTAAAACTGAGATTATCAATAATCTTTTTACCTTTAATGACCTTAGTGACATTCTTTAATTCAACTGCAGGTTTCATTACTTTTCTCCTCCGTAAACTCCATTTTCTTCCATAATCTTTTTAAACCATTGCAATACAGATACTCCTATTTCCTCCCGAAGTGTTTCTACGTTTTGTATACCTATTAGGTTCCCATTAAATATAGCTAGCACTTCGTCTAACAGTGGTTCAATTTCATCAATTTCATGGGTAGCGATGATGACCGTTTGTTCCTCAAAATCAATATAGCTTAATAGACTTTTTACAATAGACTCCCTCACCATTGGATCCAGTCCGGAAAATGGTTCATCCAAAAGCAGGATCGGGGCGCTCCTCGAAAGTGCAAGAACTAGCTTCAAGCGGCCGCGATTTCCCTTTGATAATTGTTTTATCTTTTTTGAACGATCCAGTTTTAAATCATTTACAAGCGTATTTGCTTTTTCCATCTCAAAGTCCGGAAATTGGGTAGCATAGAAATCAATCATATGTTGAACGGTAAATGGATCATAAAACATATCCAGTTCTGTTAAGTAAGCAACTTTTCTCGAAATTTTCCGATTTACCAGCTCTCCATCCACGAATATTTCTCCTTTATTCGGATAGACTAGCCCGCTTATCATTTTAAGGGTTGTTGATTTTCCGCTGCCGTTTGGACCAAGCAAGCCATAAATCTTACCTGGTTTAAATGTTATCGAAACGTCCTTTAATGAAAAATCCCTTCCATATTTTTTAGATACATTTCTTAACTCAATCATGTTCATCACACCCGTTTAAATAATCCTGTAATCCCTGGACAATTTCTTCTTTGGAAAAACCAATATCTTTCATGCTCTTGACAAACGACTGAATAATATCCGTTTGCAAGCGAATCTTTAATTCAGTTAATATGACCTTATTTTCCGTTATAAAAGTCCCCTGACCCCTTCTTGTTTCCACAATACCCATCCTCTCCATCTCGCTATATGTCCTTTGGATTGTGTTTGGATTTACTCCGGTTTGAATTGCCATTTCCCTTACTGAGGCTAACTTTTCACCGGATGCCATTTCGCCTCTGACAATTTGTTGAAAAATTCGTTCGGCAATTTGCATATATATCGGTTTGGATGTTTGAAATTCTTGTGTCATACCCTACACCTCAACTTTTTTATCCAGAAACCTGCTGGAAATAAAATAAAGAGCAATTGCGATAATGGCATATATAAAGATTGGAATGATAGACACCTGTTGCATATCAAATTGCAAATTCCATTTATGTGACGTTACTACATAATGAAATCTTGGATATATATACATTGGCAGTTTCCATTTCGTAACAATATCTCTAAGAGAATCTATTTGCATTAAGGCAGTTTCAATGGCATTTAAGATGAAAAATAGTATAAGTACGAATAACCATCTTATTTTCTTGATACTCGGATATTTTCCGAGCGAGTGAAAAAAACACCAATAAAATAAAATCCAGCACGAAAAATACAAGCCTGTTAATAATAAAAAGAGAAATAGTGTCACATATGTTAGAAAAGGAAACGATTC
This sequence comes from Margalitia sp. FSL K6-0131, assembly GCF_038008735.1. Classification (NCBI taxonomy): domain Bacteria; kingdom Bacillati; phylum Bacillota; class Bacilli; order Caryophanales; family Bacillaceae; genus Heyndrickxia; species Margalitia sp. FSL K6-0131. The sequence goes on along the minus strand of NZ_JBBOZS010000001.1, from coordinate 2,019,533 downwards.
GATCTTCATCCCATGACTCAAGACATATTCGTAAACAATATAGCCAGAAATAGTCAGAATAAGTTGAGAAATAACCTGATAGATAAATATAACTGTTATTTTAGCTAATATTAAAGTTTTGCTGCTTTGCGGATTGTATAGCCATAGTTGTGTTTTCCCTTCCAGCTTCAAAGATGATAAGAACATCATAGGCATGAATCCGAAATGTAAAACCGCTATACCTATATTGAATCCAACCGGTACCATCGGCTCATGAATTCGATAAGCGATGATATAGGAAGCAATAATACTAATAAGCATGATTATGATCCAAGTAAGAAACCAAAGTCTTGTAATGTAAAATTCTTTTTTTAACAATCCTTTGAAAGGAATCATCCAGTATCCCAACCTTTTGTATTAGTGTTCTATTTAAATAGTACACTAATACGTGAATACAAGTCAATATTTTATGGCAAAAAAAATAAGCTGCTTAAATTAGCAGCTCATTTAACCGTATTATTTATCTTTAACCCGTTTAATTTCAATATCCTTTAGTATGGAATTCACTACATAGCTCGCCATAAACAAACCGACAGTCGAAGGAACAAATGCATTGGATGACGGTGGCATTTTCGCCTTGCGAATCTTCGCATCATCTTTTCCTACCACTTTTCGGATGTCCTCACGAATCACAATTGGACTTTCATCTGAAAAAACTACCGGAATTCCTTTGCGGATTCCTTCCTTCCGAAGTTTCGCTCGGATTACTTTAGCAATTGGATCTGTATGCGTTTTTGAAATATCCTCTATTCGTAAGCGAGTTGGATCCGTTTTATTAGCAGCACCCATGCTTGAAATAATTGGAATATTTCTCTTTAAACATTCCTTCATTAAGTGAATTTTATAAATAATGGTATCGGAAGCATCAACGACAAAATCCAAATCGTAGCTAAAAAAATCTTCATATGTTTCTTCTGTATAAAACATACTTAATGCAATAACTTCACATTCAGGATTAATATCCTTTATTCTTTCTTTCATTAAGTCTGCTTTCGGTTTCCCAATGGTGGAAAGAAGTGCCGGAAGTTGTCGGTTTATATTGGTAATATCTACATTATCTTTATCAACTAAAATTAGTTTACCTACTCCGCTTCTGGCAAGAGCCTCTGTTGCAAAGGAACCTACTCCGCCAATCCCAAGTATCGCTACAGTACTATTTTTTAATTTTTCTAGGCCTTCTACACCAATAGCAAGTTCATTACGTGAAAATTGATGAAGCAATTGTATCATCTCCAAAGCTAGTTTTCGTATAGATTGTTGTTTTCGTACATGGTAATAAGTTCTAAAGTGGACTTAGTTTTGGGGCATCTTTTCTTAAAAAAGTTAATTATTTTTACCCCAAAATAAGAGTTTATAATGTTTCTATCTTTAAAACCAACATTTATTAAGAAAAGACCTTTCCAAAAACATCTTTTTCTTACTTGAATAAGAATAAACAATTCATAGTTGAATTGCAATATAGATTTATTTTTAATCCAAATAAAAAACCCTCTATCACTAGAGAGTTAAGATTTCCATTATTGATGATGAGCCCCAATCATGCCGTCAACAAAAATCCTTTTGTCTTGAACCCGCTCTTTCGCAGGTGGGTGTTCTGCCCCAGCTTTTATACGTCCTTCCATAAAGGCATGTATGCCAGTTGGAAACTCCGAACTCCCGAAGGTAGATATGTTCGGTCAAAACGATAAGGTGTCACAACGTACACATCAGGACTCATCTGCTTGTAAATAGAATATCACGGTTTTTTTTATATTTCAATGTGACTAAAGGTGGAAATGATTGACTATATTCGACAAAATTATTCTGTTTTCTTCTTCAAGTTTAGCGATAAACTTAGTTCATCCAATTGTTGTTGGCTTACTTCACCAGGTGCTTCCGTTAACAGACAGCTTGCACTTGCTGTTTTCGGAAATGCAATGGTATCACGAAGGTTTGTTCTTCCGGCAAGAAGCATGACAATTCGGTCTAAACCAAGGGCAATTCCGCCATGTGGAGGTGTGCCATAATCAAAAGCTTCAAGCAAGAATCCAAATTGTTCTGTAGCTTGTTCTTTTGTAAATCCAAGTGTCTTAAACATTTTTTCTTGAACATCACGTTCAAAAATACGTAAAGATCCACCGCCAAGTTCATAGCCATTAAGCACCAAATCGTAAGCTTGCGCTTTAACACTTGCAGGATCACTTTCTAATTTATCGATTTCTTCTCTGACTGGCATTGTAAATGGATGGTGGGCTGCATAATAACGACCTTCTTCTTCGTCATATTCAAATAACGGCCAGTCTGTTACCCATAAGAAATTAAATTTACTTTGGTCAATCAACTGAAGATCTTTCCCCAGTTTTAATCGTAATGCTCCAAGTGCATCTGCAACAACAGATTTTTTATCTGCTACGAATAATAGTAAATCTCCTGTTTCAGTTTCAAGTAATTGACTTAGCTGACTTTGTTCTTCTTCGGAAAAGAATTTCGAGATTGGTCCTTTTAAGCCCTCTTCTTCCACTTTCAACCAAGCTAAGCCTTTAGCGCCATATACTGAAACAAACTCTGTTAAACCATCAATATCTTTTCTGGAATATTTGTCTGCGGCACCTTTTACATTTATGGCTTTTACTTGGCCACCAGAAGAAACTGCTCCTGAAAATACTTTAAAACCAGAATCCTTCACTAGCTCAGAAACATCTACCAATTCCAGACCAAAACGTGTATCCGGCTTATCAGAACCATAACGGCTCATCGCTTCATCATACGTTAATCTTGGAAGTGGAGTAACGATGTCTATTCCTTTCACTTCCTTCATCAAACGGCTCATCATTCTTTCCGTCATTGCCATTATATCTTCTTGACTGTAGAAGCTTGTTTCAATATCGATTTGGGTAAATTCAGGCTGACGGTCAGCACGTAAATCCTCATCCCTAAAACATCTTGCAATTTGATAATATTTATCGAAACCAGCAACCATTAATAATTGCTTAAAGATTTGCGGAGATTGCGGAAGTGCATAAAAATCTCCTGGATGAACCCGGCTTGGCACCAAATAATCACGTGCCCCCTCAGGAGTACTCTTCGTTAAAATCGGTGTCTCCACATCTAAAAAGCCTTCTTCATCTAAAAAGTTGCGAAAAGATTTTGTGACGTTATGACGCATTTTAAAAGTCTCAAATAAAACAGGTCTGCGAAGGTCTAAATAACGATATTTTAATCGTAGATCTTCTGAAACATCCGTATTATTTTCAATCATAAATGGAGGAGTTTTAGCTTCATTTATAATTGATACTTTTTCTACCTTTATTTCTATTTTACCTGTCTTAATGTTTTCATTAATAGTTCCTTCACTTCTGCCAACAACTTCCCCTTGGACATCCAAAACATATTCATTTCGTACCTTTTCTGCTATTGCTAATGCTTCTGTTGAATTAGCAGGATTGAAGACAATTTGTACAATACCGGTACGGTCACGTAAATCAATAAAGATTAGCCCTCCAAGATCCCTTCTTTTTTGAACCCAGCCTTTTAAAGTAACTGTTTCTCCAATATTTTTTTCCGTAATTTCTCCACAATAATAGGTTCTTCCAAACATAACATTGCCTCCCTTATCGACCTAATCTTTCAAATTCAGATATGAAGTTTGAGATAGAAAGTTCTACTTGCTCTCCATTCTCCATATTCTTCACCACTACTTTGTTCATTTTTATTTCATCTTCACCCAAAATGGCAACAAATTTCGCTTTCATTCTGTCTGCCGCCTTAAGCTGTGCTTTCATTTTTCGGTCTAGATAATCCTTATCAGCCGAATACCCTGCTTTTCTTAGCTGTTGCAATAAAACCATGGCTGGAATTTTTGCTTCGTCTCCTAAAGCAACTACATAGCAGTCCACTTTTGCTTCCGTTTGCAAGGTAATACCTTCGGCGTCCAATGCAGCAATTAAACGTTCAATACTAAGTGCAAATCCCATTCCCGGAGTTTCCGGTCCGCCCATCTCCTGAACAAGTCCATTATAACGACCGCCTCCGCATAACGTAGTAATGGCACCGAATCCTTCAGCATTACTCATAATTTCAAATGCTGTGTGATTATAGTAATCCAGCCCTCTCACTAAGGTAGGATCTACTTCGTACGCGATGCCTAGAGCATCTAAATAAGCAAGAACTTGATCAAAGTATTGCTTTGATTCTTCGTTGAAAAATTCAAATATAGGCGGTGCAGATTTCATTAACTCATGATCCCGATCTTTTTTACAATCCAAAATACGTAATGGATTTTTTTCTAAACGATTTTGGCAATCTGCACAAAACTCATGAATTCTTGGTTTAAAATGTTTAATTAAAGCTTCACGGTGTGCGATTCTGCTTTCCTTATCCCCAAGGCTGTTTATAACCAATTTCAAATGTTTCAAGCCCAGGCTTTGATAAACCTCCATCGCAAGTGAAATTACTTCTGCATCAATGGCAGGATCTTGACTGCCTAACGCTTCGACCCCGAATTGCACAAACTGACGGTATCTGCCCGCCTGTGGTCTTTCATATCGAAACATTGGGCCATTATAAAATAATTTAACAGGTTGGTTAGGATCACCGTACATTTTATTTTCCACATAGGAACGAACAACTGCCGGAGTTCCTTCGGGTCGCAGCGTTAAATCCCGATCGCCGCGGTCCTTAAACGAATACATTTCCTTTTGAACGATATCTGTCGTTTCTCCGCTCTTATGAAATAATTCCGTGTGTTCGAATATTGGAGTTCGAATTTCTTTATATTGATATTTATGGCAAATTTCTTTCGCTTTGTTTTCAATGAGTTCCCATGTTCCAACTTGGCTGGGTAAAATATCCTGTGTTCCTCTTGGAATCTGAATTGCCACTGTTTTTCCTCCTTTAATTTTTTTCCATATGTACTATTTGTGCGGGAATCGAAAAAAAATAAAAAAACCCTCGATCCCTTGTTAAAAAACAAGGGACGAGAGTTTTGTTTCCCGTGGTGCCACCCTAATTGAAGTTTACACTTCCACTTAAGAACAGTTAACGCCTGTTATACGTTCTACCCTACTAAATATCGTTATTGCGACTTTTTCAGGAAGAAACCTACAAAGTGTTCATTCGCTAAGTCATCATGCAGAGTGCTTCCAGCCTAGGCAACTCTTCTCTTTCCATGTGTGTCCTAACTACTATGCTTTATCGACGGTTTTTGTTTGAATATGAACGTTTAATATTTATATAATAATACGAGTGGAAAAACGTATTGTCAAGTGGATATGAAAAAAATTTATAATGCAATCGAAATCCCATATCTTTTTCCTTTTTTATACTTAGCATCCACTTGTTTTCTATAAAAACTCTGGTCGATATAAAGCTTTCCTTTCTTCCCTTTATATTGTAGTGGGACATGATAGAGTAATGTAAAATTTACCGTTGAATTCGGTGGTAAATCCTGTAATTCTTCGGCGTCAAAATTACCTTCATTGGTTTGCAGATAATTCCCCCCGTATGTGAGCTTCGTTTCGATAATATTAATAAGTGACACATTTTTATCCGATGTGTTTTTTACTTCCATATCAATAGAAACGGGAATGGATTTATAACCATTATTATTTTCCGCTTTGCCGTATTGGACGTTGTTAACTTGAAAGGTCGCTTTATCAAAGGGAACTATTTCCCCTGCCTTATAGGTTTTTATTTCATATTTTTTAGCAATGCCATCATTGACAAAGTAAACTCTTATTCCCCATCCAATGAACGCTAGGATTACAACTATTAGCAATATCATGGTTTTTCTTTTCATTATTTTGCCCCTTGAATATCGTAGTGATCAATAATTTTACCATTTTCCATCATGAAAATTTCATCGGAAAGATAGTTGAGCTCCTCTTTGTCATGACTAGCTATTAAAATACATTTATTTTCCTTCTTTAAATCAAGCAGCAATTTCTTCAATTCTTCTATCCCATCTGTATCAAGTGCATTAGTCGGTTCATCTAATATAATCAGTTCCGGCTCTTCCATAATTGCTTGTGCAATCCCCAAACGTTGCTTCATTCCTAATGAATATTTACGGTATTTGCGTTTATCATCAGGATCTAAGCCGACTAATCGAATTGACTCTTTAATTCGTTCATCATCAATTTGGTCTTTTAATCTAGCGAGCATTTTCAAATTTTCAAATCCAGTATATCCGTTTAGAAATCCAGGATATTCAATTAATACGCCTACGCTTGGAGGAAATGACATTTCCTTACCTAAAGTGGCTCCCCCAACTGTCACGGTGCCTTCTGTTGGTCTGATTAAACCACAAAGTGCTCTAAATAACATTGTTTTGCCGGAACCATTCTTCCCTCTAAATCCATATATAAATCCCTTTTTTAAAGATAAATTAATATCTTTTAAAATTAATTGTTTTTTTATTTCCTTTGACAAGTGTTCCGCCTTTACATAAACAGTTTCTGTCATTTTTTTAGCCCCCTAAAGCATATCTTTTTTCCTAAATACAATGAATGTTATGATTGCTAAAAATATAAATAAAACTACGGAATAAATGATAGAAAACATTAACGTAAGATGGTGCTCTCCATCAAAAATAGCTTGTTTCATAATCATGGAATGAATAGCAGGCAGCCATATAATATCGGAAATAGTTGAAATACCACTCAACAATATCACACCTAGAAATGTTACAATCGGTGGAATGAATTGAACAAAAAGAAGGTACATTACCGATAATACAATCGTTGTCAGAAAAAATCCTAGAAAAATCCGAAAAATTAATTGTCCTGGTGAAACTAATATTTCCATGCTAGAAGCAATAAAACGGTTAAAGTATTCTGATCCTCCAATGGAAAAACTTCCTGTAACAAGGCTTGAAAAAAAATAAATAATTAAGAAAATCATCACGTAAATAAAGGTTGTTTGAGTGACAATCCAACAAAATTTAGAAAAGATATATTTGCCCTTCGAATGAATACGTAATAATAAATAGGTACGATTATTACTTATATCTTGAGAGAAATAATCGCTAATTAAAAATAGTACAAAGAACTGAATAAAAAACCAGTAAATCGGAGGCTTGTAATCTGATAACTGATGAACATAACCATTATCTTTCATCAGGAAATAAAATATTCCTACATTATCACTTCCAAAAGTTTTTAATCGGACACTGATTATTATCGTAAGAACAGCTATTATGCTTAAAAAAATGATCAATTTAAATTTCCCATAAGATAAGTTATAAGATATATCTCTTAAAATGAGTTTAAACATTGATTGTTTCTTCATGAAAGAAAATCCTTCCTTTCATATAGCATACCTGCAGTCCCATATAATAAAAGAGTAATAACAAATAAATATATACAATGATAGATGGTGATCATTGGATCTAGCCAGTTTCTTATGGACAATGTAGTTGTCAATGTATAAAACGGCGTTCTAAAGACCCCAGTTTGGTCCAAGGCTGCTAAGCCAATTAATATAATCATGATAATTGCACTATTATTGGTAAGCTGTTTTAGAAACAGTACGGAAAAACAGATCATTAAAAAACCTAAAAACTTTGTAACGAGTAGAGATATAATTATATGTTCAACAGATACATTCGGTACAATTGATTGGAACGTTTCCTTATTATGTAATAGTTGTGCGATGGAACCTGAGTAATTAAGCCATGTATTGTTCATTCCCACCAGCGTTCCTCCAATAAGGAAAGAGATGAGCATTATTAGACAGGTTAAAATGAATGATAGAAGAAACGCACATATAACATGGGCATGCCATGTTCGAAAACGTGAACCAAAGGTGGTTACATATAATGGACTTTCAAACTTTTCAGTTACCTGATTGAAAAATGTCACAATAACAGGTATTGCTACGGTGTATATCATAAGGTGGTTCGTACTTCCTTTGGTGCCCCCTATATCCGCAATTAAATCGAAAATTCCTTTCTTACTAGGTCCCTCATTAGCTATAATTGTTAAAATCGTGAGTATTAATAGGCAGTAAACTGCAGCAATTAACCAAGCTTTTTTCATTGATAAAATCTCTCTTAATGAAAGACGAAATAGTTTAAATCGTTTCATGCTTATCACCTAACACATAATACCAAATAAAAGTTCCAGCCAATCCTACAATTAAAAAAGATGGAATTTCTATTGAAGCCTTTACATTCCATAAAAATATATCAGATAAAGAATTCATTCTTAATGAAGTAAGCAAAATATCAATAATTAAGACGATTAAGAAAGGAAAAATTAAGACAATATATCGATTTTTTATTATTGTGGAAAAGGCAAGTCCTAAAGAAGCTAACATCCCACCAAATAAAAAGATAATAAGCATTCGTAACATCACATATAGGAATGGATGACTATAGAATAATTGTGGCCAAAAAGAATCTTCTATCACTATAGGCATACCAAAATATTGATTATTTTCAATTAAAGGAAATGCAGTCATTTCACCTAAAAAATTTACAATAAGTGGAAAGGTAGATACAGATCCCCCAACAAGAAAATTCACTATGAAACGGACCCGTAAATATTTGTTCTTGTTCACTTTTGTCAAAATATTTTTGATAAACCCAGAATTAAAATCCTCCGCATAAGCATCCGAATATGCTAGGGTTGCAAGAAGGGGAAAAATCAAACTATAAATATGATAGGTATTCCCAGTAAAAAACATCCAACTAATATACGCACTCATCGGATAATCAACATAATAATCTTTTGTAACGCCATGCGGCCATAAATCAATGACCGGTATGACCGCTAGAATGAAACCTAGAATAATTACTAACCAGAAAATAGGATTCTTCTTAATTCGACTAACTTCTAATTTGAACATATTTATCACCCTGCCAATCAATCGAAGAATTCTTTCTTATCATAGAGCTTTATACAAATATAATAGAATATAACAATTCCTAGCATAAAATAAACTAGATTAAACAACTGATCACTTGGAGATATCCAAGTCTCTAATGTAATGCTTGCCCTCCCTAAAAACAAGGTGAATTGATTTGAAAAAAAACCATCAATCCCAAGAAAAATCCAAGAAACAAAAAAAACATATATATTCTTCTTAAGAAAGGATTTTAGAAGAATAATAAATAAGGTTATACATAGAATTGCGAGAAATCTTGAACTAATAATGTATAACCATACTTTCATACTTGTAACATGTGGAAGATAAATAGAAAAGTAATCTTTATTATCTAAAAGGAAGTAAACCATCCCATCCTTTGTCCCCCACAAATTATGAACATTTCCCGTAGCGATAAACGAAGCTATGATTCCACTTAAAACCATAAATAAGGTAAAGAAGGCACTCGCCATAATAGCAAAGATCAAATGATTGTAGAATAGCTTTCGTTTATTTTCGATTCTTAAAACATACATATCCATTTCCATTTTATCAATCAATAATGGGAATAAAATTGCTAATACCGGCAGTACACCTAATATAATCGGCATCATACCCGCACTGCCGCCCCATCTAAGATTGACTATATAATCAAATAGAGAGTTGCTGAAAACTTTGTCGACACTAAGAATACTTACAACATCTATCACTATGAAGTAAATAATTAATAATAAGAGCATTTTCTTGGGAATAAATTTAATCTCACTCATTTACTTGTATCCGTCCCGCCTGTTTTTTCTTCGTAATTCTCTATATCACTAATGTTAAATTCCATATTTGAAATTTTCTTGCTGCCAGAAATGTCTAGATGAAAAACATCATTTGAAATTCCCTGGTTGATCTTAATTTTCCGTACAGTAATAGAAAGTATTTCTTTACTTTCATGACCGTAACATTTTAAATCTAGTAGCGCACCCGTTTCTTTTGATACAACCATTGTAAAAGGTCCCTGCAAACTCTCGGATACTTTGTCGGTAATATTCCCTTTTATTTTATAAACTGGCATACCGAATTTCTTTCCTTCTTTGTAAGACCAATCTGGGTAATTATTATATATTAGAGCCCACCATTCGCTATTAGTCACGTTGTTAAATAAACCAATAAAATGATTGTCATTTTTCTCTTCTCGTTGTCTAGTAAAAATGTGTTTATTTGGTCTTTGCCGAAGAACAATACCGTCCTTTAGTAAAACTTGAATTGTTTCTACAATTTTACCATTAATAATTTTTTCAAAGTTAGCACGATTTTTGCGTTGATCAAAATCAGTATAAAATTGCATATGACTAATACCATCTTTATCGTGGTGATTTTCTTCATATTCTCCTTCGGCATTTTTTATATAGTTCATGGAGAAATACATTTTTTTCACAATTTTAAATTGATTAGGGTATTTTTTTGCATATTCTTCTTCAGCAGGAAGTCTAAAAGGAAATTTTTCTTCCTTTACTGGATGTTTTCCATTCAAATTATTGGGTTTTTGTTTATTAGTCGCTTCCTCAATTTTTTTACTCGCAATTAAGGCTTTAATATCAGGATAAACTTTAATACCTACTAAAGTTAAACCTAACAATGTAACTAATACAACGGGCAGCAATTTTTTTATCATAAATTTAGTCCACCACCAAAAATTATCTTACGTTGAAGCAATGATGGATAATTTAAACTATCCATCATTGCCTCATCAATAAAATTAAATAGAATCTGGACTCCAATCACCTGATCCGTAAAATGAATTATTACCGTCACCAACTGCTTTAATACGAACTTTTACTCCATATCCATTATCTTCATATGCATGATTGGATAAGTATACTCCTTGATTAATATTTGACTTAGAAAAAGTGTAATACCAAGTCTTTGAAAAATTAGAATAGTTCTCCTTGACCACAGAAGCGGTATAAGAAGGATTGGTGGCAAATCCAGATAAATCTTTTAACTTCATCCATGCCGAAGTACTATCATATTTAGGACGTGGGTCTGTATAGTCCACATTTGTTCCACTAGGAAAATTAAAGGTATATTGTGTATTACCACTGTTATTCGCAAAACTAGAAATAGAACCAACCGATAATAACCCAGCTATCGCAATAACACATGCATAAAATATTTTTTAGATTTTCATTCAATTCTCCTCCCCAACAATTTTTTTATTTTGTAACCGATTACAATTTTATGGTAACAAAATGGGAAAAGAACCTCAACCAATTTTCGCCAATTTTCACCCTATTTTAAAAAATGAGTAAATAGCACTATGATTATAATCCCTATTAATTCTCATTTACTTCATTAAGTTTATTTTTAACACTTATGTAGAATAATGTATAAAAAAAGTATGGTCCTCTATGATGCTGATTAGGGAACAATCATTCACATCATAAAAGATCATACTGCTATTTTTTGTAGAATCTTTTTCATGATATTATCATTCTTTATGAATAAATCTAAGAACGTTCCAATTTCTTTTTTAGTAATTTTACTTCTCCTAAAGATAAACCAAATTCCGATGCAAGCTCTATGGAATGCGCTTGATTTTCTCTTTCCATAAAGTGATGAAAGTCTGTATGAAAAATTTGACTGCTTCCTGCATTGCTTATTTGATTTTTGTCATTTATTCTCATGTAGTGTCTCCTTTTCCCTATTTATTTCGTATTGGATTCAAAAATTGTCATATTATTATTCTTTCCCACGATAATTCTTTTCTTTCATTAAACAGGAGATTTTTATTTTATAAAGAATACATACATGTGGCACTAAAATAGGGAAATCCCTTAAGCTCGCGAAAAAAGATAAGGAGGTGCATCACCCTATTGGGTAGAAAATTAACATTTATTTTGCTGATATTATTACTTACGTGCACTGGATTTAATCAGCCAGTGAAAAAGGTTCAGGCGGAAACAAGCAAAGTAACCGTTAATGCATCCGTGCTGAATATTCGAAAAGGCCCTGGATTATCGTATCCGATTTTGAAGCAGGTGCAAAAAGGAGATCAATTTACTGTTTTACAGAAAAAAAATGATTGGTATGAAATTAAAATGCCTTCCGGGGATACAGGTTGGGCAGCTAGTTGGCTTGTTTCATTAAACGAGTCCAATACAGTTGGTGGCGGAACAGGTACTGTAACGGTAGATGGAGTGCGTTTAAGAAGCGGTCCAAGTTCAGACTCTTCTATTTTGCGAGTACTTCAAAAAGATCAGGTTGTAACCATTCAATCGCAAAATGGAAATTGGGTAAGGGTCACGGTAGATGGAGGGAATGGGTGGATATCAAAAGACTTTCTTTCTTCAAAGGAAAAGGTGTCTATTCAGTCTTCCAGCAGTAAAGGAATAGTGACAGTGGATAATCTTAATATCCGAACCTCTCCAACTATTTCGAGCAGTGTAATTGGTTCTTTAAACACCGGCAATGAACTTAATATATTGGAAGAGCAAAACGGTTGGGTTCATTTTACCATGGGTGCACTGGAAGGCTGGGTCAGCAGCCAGTATGTTCAAAAGGTAAGCGGAAATGAAGGGAACCAGAATACTCAGTCGAAAAATTCCAATCAAAAGATGACAGGAACTGTAAATGTTAACTCCATTAATGTTCGCAGTAAACCTTCATTAGATGGAAAAATCATTGGATCTATAACAAGTGGCCAAAGCTTTGAAATCGAAAAGGAAGAAAACAATTGGATTGAAATTAAGCTTAATAACCAGATTGGATGGATTGCTGGCTGGTATGTCAATAAATCCACTCAATCCACCGTTACAGCTCCCCAGAAAGGAAGTCAAAAAGGCAGCGTTACGATTCTTTACAATGGGACCAATTTAAGAGGCAACGCCACGACTAACTCCAGCATTCTTTCAAGAGCAAATGCCGGAGATTCCTTTAATATTCTGGATACTGTGAACGATTGGTATAAAATTCAGCTAAAAAATGGCGGAATTGCTTATGTTGCTTCTTGGTTGGTTTCATCCAGTGAAACTAAGTCTAAATCATCTGAGATGAATACACCTCCTAGTACTACTGGTGGTCTTAAGGGAAAAATCATCGTAATTGACCCCGGCCATGGCGGTCAGGACAAAGGTACTAGCGGATATAGAGGGACATTTGAAAAGAATATTACATTGAGTACTGCTATGAAGCTATATCAAAAATTAAAAAATGCTGGTGCCAATGTTATTTTAACGAGAAGTGATGATCATTATATTTCATTGCCTGCTCGTGTGGGAATAGCACAAAACAATCATGCGGACGCCTTTATAAGCATTCATTTTGATAGTTTAAAAGAAGACCAAAGTGTTACTGGGCATACTACTTACTACTATCACGAGAATCAAAAAGAATTGGCGAATGATATTGACCAGGGCATTTCAGCTTCCGTTTCTGTAAAAGACAGAGGAGTTCGATTCGGGGATTTTCATGTTATTCGGGAAAACAGCGGTCCTGCTGTTTTGACGGAATTAGGATATTTAAGTAATCCTAATGAAGAGCTCCTCATTAATACCCAGCAATACCAAGAGCTTGTTTCTACAGGTATCTATAATGGATTAGTGGAATATTTCAAATAGTACCAGAAACAAAATGGGTTATGGTACATGTCGCTTATCCACAAAAAAAAGAGAGAATCTGATTATATGTCAGATTCTCTCTTTGCTTTCCACAATAAGTGTTACAGGACCATCGTTAATTAGCTTTACATCCATCATTGCACCAAACTCTCCAGTCTCAACATGGATGTCTGCTTTTCTTAGACATTCATTAAAATATTCATAAATGGATAACGCATGCTCTGGCCTTGCTGCATCCATAAAATTTGGTCTTCTGCCTTTTCGACAATCACCATATAATGTGAATTGAGATATAGACAGGATTTGCCCTCCTACATCCAGTAAAGAATAATTCATCTTTTCATTTTCATCTTCAAAGACTCGAAGATGGACAATCTTATCTGCCACATATTTCGCATCTTCCAACGTATCTGAATGAGTGATTCCTACAAGGAGGACAAATCCAGCGGAAATTTGCCCGACGATTTTGCCGTTTACTTCTACACTTGCTTCCTTACTTCTTTGTAATACTACACGCATGAATCAGTATACTCCTTTAAAAAAACATCTTTAGCTCATAATGCGGCGAACAGAATAAATATCAGGAATTTGTTTAATTCTTTCCACTACTTTATGAAGATGGCTAATATTTACAATAGAAATAGACATCGTGATAGTAGCCATTTTATTCCGGTCAGATCGACCGCTTACAGCTGTAATGTTTGTTTTTGTTTCATTAACCGCCTGCAATACCTCGTTTAATAACCCCCGACGATCGTAACCAGATATTTCAATGTCGACATTATATTCCTTACGATTGGTAGAATCTGATTCCCATTCAACCGCAATAAGGCGATTTTGCAACTCTTCATCGGTGACATTTGGACAATCTGCTCTGTGTACAGAAACCCCTCTGCCTTTAGTAATGAAACCTACAATTTCATCACCAGGAACCGGATTACAACAACGTGATAAACGAATTAATAGATTATCAATTCCTTTAACTACTACACCAGTCTCGTGTTTTTTCTTCTTTGGAGGAGCTTTAAGCTCTGTCATCACTTCTTGAACAGCTTCTTCTTGATCGCGTTTTTTGCGCCATTTTTCTGTTAAACGATTGGCAATCTGCAAAGCAGTAATCCCGTTATATCCAACTGCTGCGTACATATCATCTTCTTGAACAAAATTGAACTTCTCTGCAACTTTCTTAACATTATCCGTCGTTAAGATTTCCTTTAAATCAAAGTCCATATTTTTGATTTCTTTTTCGACTAATTCTTTACCTTTAATAATGTTTTCTTCTTTTTGCTGTTTTTTAAAGAATTGCCGTATTTTATTTTTTGCTTGGGATGTTTGGGCTAACTTTATCCAATCCCTGCTTGGACCATAGGAATGTTTGGAAGTTAAGATTTCAATAATGTCACCCGTTTTTAACTTATAATCCAGTGTTACCATCTTGCCATTTATCTTGGCACCAATTGTTTTATTACCAATCTCAGAATGAATTCGATAAGCAAAGTCTATTGGGACGGAACCAGACGGAAGTTCAATGACATCACCCTTTGGGGTAAAAACAAATACCATGTCAGAGAACAGGTCAATTTTTAGCGACTCCATAAACTCTTCCGCATTAGCGGATTCATTTTGAAATTCTAATATTTCCCTAAACCAGGACAGTTTTTTCTCAAATGATGTTTGGTTATTAACGGACTTGCCTTCTTTATACGCCCAGTGTGCGGCAACCCCAAATTCTGAGATTCGATGCATCTCAAATGTTCTAATCTGAACTTCCAATGGATCTCCCTTGGGACCAATTACCGTTGTATGCAAGGATTGATACATGTTTGGTTTAGGCATGGCGATATAATCTTTAAAACGGCCCGGCATCGGTTTCCAGCAAGTATGAATAATTCCGAGCACAGCGTAGCAATCCTTTATACTGTTAACAACAATTCGCACAGCTAATAAATCATAAATTTCATTAAATTGCTTATGCTGGAGAACCATTTTTCGATAGATGGAATAAATATGCTTTGGTCTCCCAGAAATATCAGCTTTTATTGATACATCATTTAATCGTTCTTTTACCTCATCAATAACATCATCCAAATACTGCTCCCTTTCAGCACGCTTCCGTTTCATTAAATTGACAATTCGATAATATTGTTGGGGATTTAAGTACCTGAGGGCCGTATCCTCGAGCTCCCATTTTATTTTGGAAATCCCGAGTCGATGTGCAAGTGGGGCGAAAATTTCCAAAGTTTCATTTGCGATTCTTCTCTGTTTTTCGATTGGCAAATGCTTTAAGGTTCTCATATTATGAAGACGGTCGGCTAGCTTTATTAAAATCACACGTATATCCTGTGCCATCGCCACAAACATTTTTCTGTGATTTTCCGCTTGTTGTTCCTCATGGGATTTATATTTAATTTTTCCTAACTTTGTGACACCGTCGACTAACATGGCTACTTCTTCATTAAATTCATCACAGATTTCTTCAAGTGTGACACTCGTATCCTCTACGACATCATGAAGAAAGCCCGCTGCCACTGTGGAAGGATCCATTTCCAAATCCGCTAATATCCCAGCTACCTGGATGGGATGGATAATGTATGGTTCTCCTGATTTGCGGAACTGTTCCTTATGAGCTTCATTTGCAAATTCATATGCTTTAAGCACTAATGCAACATGTTCTTCGTTTAAATATTCTTTTGTTCTATTTATCACATCATCGGCGGATAAAATTTGATCTTTCGCCATAGTATAAGATCACCTTTAAATGAATTTTTGAATGATTGTATTTATTATCGAAAAAAAAACGAATATTGTAAAGTAATTCATGACGTTTTTTTATGGAAATTAATATATATTTGTCGAATCTTCACACATAAAACAATATTACTATATGCTCTTTTCGTAATCTTTGTTGTTTTTGTAGATAAAAGCTAATAAATATCCTTATTTCGGTAATTAGCGAACTTTTTAAAGTGCCCCGAAATGAAGATGATATTGTTTTTTTACGATTTACAAAAAGCTACAATCTATTACGTAAATAGTTACTAAAAAAAGCACTCACTTGAGTGCCTTTTAATATTCCATTAATGTAAGTATATCGTAACCGTCTAATTTTTTGCGACCTTCTAAATAAGATAGTTCAATTAAGAAAGCGATTCCAGCCACAACTCCTCCAAGCTCCTCAACAAGTTTGATTGTTGCTTCAATTGTTCCTCCTGTAGCAAGCAAATCATCTGTAATAAGAACTCGTTGACCTGGTTTTATTGCATCTTTGTGAATGGTTAAGGCATCCTTGCCATATTCCAAGCCGTATTCAACTTGAATCGTTTCTCTAGGAAGTTTTCCAGGTTTTCTTACCGGCGCAAAGCCAACTCCAAGAGCATACGCAACTGGGCAGCCAATAATAAATCCGCGTGCTTCCGGACCAACAACAAGATCAATTTCTTTTTCCTTTGCATATTTAACTATTTCATCTGTCGCAAATTTATATGCCTCGCCATTATCCATTAATGTCGTAATATCCTTAAATACAATACCTTGCTTTGGCCAATCTGGGACAATTGTTACATACTGCTTTAAATCCATTTCGTCATTTCCTCCTCATGTTCCACTGTTCGTGAAACTCTTTCATCAAACCATGATTTCAACTCTTTATATGATGAATATAGAAGTTCATTTTCAAGAGTTATTTGTTGTTGTTTTTCTTGATATGTTTTTGATTCGACTAAATCTCTTTTTACTTTTACAGGTTTTAAGGAAATTAGCCCATCCTCTATTGTAACAAATTCCAGATCAAAAAACACCTGTGACATGAAATCAATTGTTTTACGTGACCAACCTTTAAACGCTGCAAGCTGATCTCCTTGTCTCATTACATTAAATGTCTTTTGCTTTATTAGGAAGCCATAGAACCATTTAAAATGCTCCCTTGTTGGAATGGTGCTGAAATAATGATCCTGTTCGTGAAAAAAATGACAATAAATACGACTAGGCTTCTTGTCTTTTATAAGCATTTCTAATTTTGTCATGGACGTCGGGAGATCTAATAGGACGATATTTCGATCATCAATTTGCATTTCCAAGCATTGCCTTTCATCTTTCATTTCAACAATATCGAATTGTAAAGAATCAAGCGCCAGCTTTTCTAACGTTTGATGTTGAAAGACAATAAAAAGACTCTCATTCTTTGGAATAAATGGTATCCATTTGTTCCATTGTTTAACCCCTCGAAAGTCAAAGAGCTGCCATTCTTCTATTTTCATATCCCTCAAAAAGATTTGGGGCTTACGAACATTATTCCACTCATTTATTGCTAATTCTCCCAATACCGAAACACTTGCTAAAGGCGAAACTTGATGAAAATAATCCCCCATACCAAATCCGACTCCATCCAATATAGAGCCTTCTTTTTCAAGCACTACTTTTAAATGCTTATTGTCTGCGCCAATTTGTCTCAATTGACTAATGGATAATTTTTCGATCATTATTTTCGGTTTTGGATTGCCAGTTCCATATGGCGCTAGTAAGTTTAATTCCTGAATAGATTCTAAATTTACTTCTTCAATTGGAATATTGGCATCTATTTCTGTAATCGGAATAAAATCTTCACTGGATAAGCTTGTATTTGCTAAATGATTTAACCGAGTTCGTAATTCCGATACATCATCCAATGACAATGTCATCCCTGCTGCCATTGTATGTCCACCAAAATGAGGGAGTATATCACGGCAAGTAGATAAATTTTGAAAGAGGTCAAAACCGACTATACTTCTTGCAGAACCTTTTGCTAATTTCTTTTCCGTATCAAAGCTTAAAACAATGGTCGGTCGGTAATAGCGTTCAACAAGCCTCGAAGCGACGATTCCTATGACACCGGGATTCCATCCCTCTTTTCCGATAACGATTACTTTATTTTCCTGAAGGTCGAATTCCGCTTCAATCATGGAAATAGCATCTTTTGTTATGTCATTAACTATTGACTGCCTTTCTTTATTTATGCCGTCAATCTCTTTAGCAATCTCGTTTGCTGCTTCGAAATCATCTGTTAATAGCAATTCAACAGCAGGAGCCGCATGATCCAAACGACCTGGAGCGTTTAATCGGGGTGCAAGCATGAATCCCACCGTTTCTTCATTAATATCTTCCGGTGATGAATTAGATAACGCGTATAATGCACGGATTCCAGGACGCTCCGTAATCCCCAATTTCTTTAAGCCTTTTTTTACAATAAGACGATTTTCTCCATGTAAAGGAACTAGATCGGCCACAGTACCGATCGTTACAACATCTAACAATTCCTCTGGCACTCTGCCATACAAAGCATGAGCCAATTTAAATGCTACTCCAACACCAGCTAGTTCCTTAAATGGATATTTACTCTCTGGATGTTTTGGATGGACAATAGCAAGTGCTTCCGGAAGTTCTGGACCAGGTTCATGATGATCGGTAATAATCAAGTCCATTCCTAATTCTTTTGCTAGCAATGCCTCATTAATTGCAGCTATGCCTGTATCGACTGTAATAATTAATTTATACCCATTGTCAGCCGCCCAGCGAAAAGCCTTTTCGTTGGGGCCATAGCCTTCCGTGAAACGATTAGGAATATAAAAATCAACACTCGCACCTAAATCCTTTAAAACCGTCATGAGCACTGTTGTACTGCTGACACCGTCCGCATCATAATCCCCAAATACGAGAATTTTCTCTCCGTTTGCAATGCTTTCGTTAATTCTTTGAACGGCAATATCCATATCTGGTAAAAGATAAGGATCATGAAAAGATGTATCCTCCATAAATAAAAAAGACCTCGCTTCTTCCGTTTCTACAATTCCACGATTCACTAAAAGAATAGAAACTAGCGGGGTAATGTTTAATTGTTCTACTAGTTTTCGAGCAGCTGAAGATACTGTCTCTTTGACAACCCAGCGCGTTTTTGACTTTAACATAGGTTCACCTCTTAACATTCTAATTATACAATTAATCCTTCCTACCTGTCATCCTATCAATTTAGAGGTGATAAAAAAATTGATTCTTTCAAAATTATACCAATAGATAAAAAAGGCACCTGTTATATCAGGTACCTTTTGTATTGTTATACTTGTGGTTCATCCGACCATTTACGTTTTTCTTTTACTGTTTTTAGAGGCCCTTTTTTCTTCAATTCGCGTTTCTTTAGATCAAACCAAAGCTGTGCCGCGATGAAAATGGAAGAATAACAACCCATAACCAATCCGACTAACAAGGCGATAGAGAAGTTTCTAATAGACTCGCTTCCGAATATTAACAATGCTAAAGCTGTAATAACAACGGTTAGCACAGTGTTAATAGAACGGGTCAATGTTTGGCGAATACCTGCATTTACAATGTTCGCAAGTTCCTCTGTCGTTTTAACCCTTCCTTTCGACTTCATGTTATCACGGATTCGGTCGAAGGTAACAATCGTATCATTAATGGAATAACCAACGATTGTTAAAACAGCCGCAATAAAGGTTAAATCTACTTCCAGTCTTGTAATACTGAAGAAAGCTACAATCAAAAAGGCATCATGTAAGAGCGAAACAATTGCCGCAAGCCCCATCCTCCATTCAAATCGAAGGGAAACGTAGATAATGATTCCTATTGCAGCGATAATGAGCGAAATAATCGCATTCTTCGCAAGTTCTTTCCCAACAGTAGGAGATACTTTGCTCAAACTAGTTGTGTTATGTCCATATTTTTTGTCAAAATAGGATTTTACTTGTTCCTCTTTCTGTTTTGAAAAGTCGTCCTTAAATCGGACAACACCAACTTGATTTTTATTTCCGCCTAATACTATATCTTCTGAAGTCAGATGAAGCGATTGTATATCAGATCGGATTTGTTGCTCCGTCAACGGTTGTTTTGCCATTATTTGCAAACGAGTACCTTTGGAAAAATCAATACTTAAATTCAAGCGGAAAATCGCAAGGAAAATAATCCCTAGAACGGTAAGAGCAATGGAAATTGTATAAAATATTTTGCGATGCTTTACAAAATCAAATTTATCGAAACGTGTTGATAAATCATGTGTATCAACATTTTCCGCTAGATTATGGATAGATTTTCGATTAACCCCAAACCAACCTGGTCTATTTTTCAGCAGATTACTGTTAACCCAGAATCCCAAGAAAATTCGAGCCCCGTAAACGGCTGTAAGGAAACTTAATAGGATACTGATAATTAACATGGTTGCAAACCCTTTTACAGAGCTGTTCCCATAAACAAATAATACGGCGGCAGCTAATATCGTAGTGATATTGGCATCAAAAATCGCGATAAAGGATGATTTATTTCCGGCATGAAAGGCAGCTTTTATCGTCCTTCCAACCCGAATTTCTTCCTTGATCCGCTCATAGGTAATGATATTGGCATCTACTGCCATACCGACCCCGAGAACTAAAGCCGCAATTCCCGGCAATGTTAAAACACCATGTATTAAATAGAAGATTAAAAGCGTTAAATAAATATAAATGAACAATGTAACCGTTGCAATAATTCCTGGCAAACGATAATAACCAATCATAAATAAGAAAATAACTAGAACACCTATAACACCTGCTGTAACAGTTGTATTTAGAGAGTGTTGACCGAACTTCGCACCAACAGATGTGGAGTATTCTTCTTTCATTTTAACCGGCAGTGCACCTGCTTTTAATAGAGATGCTAGATTTTGTGCCTCTTCCACGGTGAAATGTCCCGTTATTTGTACACTATCTGTATTTAATACTTGAGATACACTTGGATTAGAAAGGAATTTTGGATTTTTTTTGCTAAGTTCTTTTTTATAAGAATCTTTCCCTTCTTGAAAATCCATCCAAATAATTAATTGATTATTTGGTGACATATCAAGAATTTTTTTTGTAACATTTTTAAACTTATTGCGATCTTTTAATTTCAAAACTACATCTGGATTTCCAGATTCGTCAAAGGATTGCTTCGCAGATCCTTGTACTAAATCCGTTCCATCCATCATCTTTTTATCATTTACATCACGAAATGATATATTTGCTTCGGTAGACAGCATTTTTCGTGCTTCATCTTGATTCTTTACCCCTGCAAGCTGAACACGAATTCTGTCCTTGCCTTCAATTTGAATATTAGGTTCGTTAACACCTAACGCATTTACACGTTTATCAAGTGCCTGTACCGTACTATTCAAAACGTCTTTTGTAATTTTCTGACCCTTAATTGCCGGCTCAACTTTGTACAAAACTTCAAATCCGCCTTGCAAATCGAGACCTAAGTTAATTTTTTTAACAATACTATCCGTAGTGCCTCCCATGAGTCCGGCAAACAAAAGGACAATCAGAAAAAAGGCAATAATACGACTTCTTTTTACCATTATGTAAATCCTCCCAGCAAAAATAAAAAAGCTTTTAAATCTACTTTTTATTTATAAGTGCAATTATGTACAGTTATTAATATTATGAAGTAGAAAAAAAAAAGTGTCAATTTTTGTTTTTTATCTATTTGTTATTTGTCATTAGGTTTTAATAGCTCTTGTAATTCTTCTCCGTCCAATTCAACAAACCAATTAGGAGATTTAAAAGCCTCTATCGTTGCATAATTCATATAGTCCCCTGCTTTAACCGATAGGACATCAGAAACCAGTTCATGTACTCTTATTTCATTTTGTGTTTTTTTCCATTTTTTCTTGGTCAGGTAATCCCATAATTCCCTTACTTCCACTTTTCCATAGCCAATAAGCAAAAATTCCTCGACTTTGCTTTTTAGCGCAGGTTGAAGTACTTCAAAATATTCATCGTATGGATGTATTTTATCCAACCCCTTTTCCCCCTTGATAATGAACTTGTCATGCTTTGTCCATCATGCAGCATATACATTTAATTGTATATGAAATTACCGATTTTGAGAAGGTAGGTTAAAAAGATGTCAAAGTTTCTCAAGGGGACGATGATTTTATTAGCAGCTGGACTTTTTACAAGGGTCTTAGGTTTTATAAATCGGATTGTAATTGCACGCTTTATTGGTGAAGAAGGAGTAGGCTTATATATGATGGCTTTTCCTACTCTTATGCTCGTTATTACGATTACGCAGCTTGGTCTACCTGTTGCCATTTCAAAATGTGTCGCAGAAGCAGACGCAATAGGTGACCGTCAAAAAATCAAAAAAATATTAGTTGTTTCATTAACTATCACACTTCTCTTATCCTTAATCTTTACACCAGGTTTAATATTATTAGCTCCATATCTCACGAAAGTATTATTTACGGATCAAAGGATTTATTATCCGCTGGTAGCGATAACACCAATTATTCCGATTGTCGCCGTATCGGCTGTGTTGAGAGGTTATTTCCAGGGTAAACAAAATATGAAGCCGTTTGCTATTTCACAAATGATTGAGCAAGTAGTAAGAATCTTTTTAATAGCTGTTTTAGCAAGTGCCTTTTTACCATTTGGCATTGAATATGCGGCAGCAGGAGTGATGTTTGCATCGATTTTGGGAGAATTAATTTCATTGCTTTACATGTTTACCATGTTTAAGCTGAAAAAGAAATTCAAGGTTCGCAGAAATTTCTTTCAAGTGGTGAAAACAGGAAGGGATGCCTTAAACGAGTTAATGAGAGTGGCGCTTCCTTCTCTAGGTAGCCGTTTGATTGGAAATATTTCTTGGTTTTTGGAGCCAATCATTGTCGCTAATAGTTTGGCTATTGCCGGTATAACCGCAAGTATAGCAACAAAACAATACGGACTCTTGACCGGTTTTGCGCTGCCATTAATGATGCTTCCATCATTTGTAACCTCTTCCTTATCAACAGCACTCGTTCCTGCCATCAGTGAAGCAAATACAAAAAGGAACAGTTTGCTGGTGGAGCATCGGCTGCAGCAGGCATTGAGATTTTCTTTATTAGCCGGAGGTTTATCCGTTATTATTTTATACGTTTTTGCAGATCCTCTTATGAAGATGATGTATGGTTCCACCAGCGGATCACAATTTATAAAATTAATGGCGCCATTTTTTCTTTTGCAGTATTATCAAGGTCCATTACAAGCAACCCTTCAAGCATTAGATTTGGCCAGAGCTGCCATGATCAATAGTTTAATTGGCGCTATTGTAAAGCTCGCCGTGATTTTTGTTCTTGCTTCTCGTCCAGAGTTTGGGATAAATGGTGCTGCACTAGGAATCGTTACTAGCATGGTCTTAGTTACGTTGCTCCATTTTGCCACCATACTTAAGAACATTCCGTTCACTATTTATGTTTCTGAATATGTAAAATTTGCAGTTGTTACTACTTTAGCCGGCGCCTTTGGATTTTGGATATATGAACATTTTTTTATCAATCAAATGCCAGTGATACACTTGCTTATTAGTATTATATCTACTAGCCTTCTGTACGTATTTTTACTAATCGGTACAAAGCTTTTGAAACAATCTGATTTACGCTTAATACCAATTCTCAACAAATTAATAAAATAAGAGTGGCCGATTTCTTGGCCACTCATTATCTTTTCTCATCGATTAAATCGATATAGAATTGCCCGTCTTGAAAGCTGCATAATGAAATATCTTTAATATTGGGATATCCGCGTTTTCTTAACTCTCTTCTAAGCCACATTTCACTTTTTTCTGTTCTTTGTAAGTTTGCCTGGATAATTTGCCCATCCATTATAAGCGGCATTGTAAACGTATTTGTTTTTTTCTTCTTTTTATCTTTTTTTATTACCGATATTTCACCAGATGTTTCCAATATTGCGAACTCAACATCCGCAATATTATTAATATCCTTCGCCCTTAACTGCATGAGAAGATCGTCAAAATTATAACGAATTTTACGCATTGCATGTTCATCAATTTTTCCTTTATTTATGACAATGGTTGGAGTACCATCTACTATTT
The DNA here is from genome assembly GCF_038008735.1 of Margalitia sp. FSL K6-0131. Lineage (NCBI taxonomy): Bacteria > Bacillati > Bacillota > Bacilli > Caryophanales > Bacillaceae > Heyndrickxia > Margalitia sp. FSL K6-0131. The sequence continues at coordinate 1,995,171 of NZ_JBBOZS010000001.1, read as the reverse complement.
TTCTAAACCTTGAACTTTTCAGCGATATAAAAGCGAGCGCGGTCTGTATAACCAACAAAATAAGCATTGGCAAAAGAACATACCAAATAGGAGATTTGTGGTTCTCGATTGCAATCGCAGCCATCTCACCCATCATGATGAAGACAACTAGGTCTAAAACGCTTAATTCGCCAATTTCCCTTTTCCCCATTAAACGAAAAATTATAAGGATACTGGCGTACAACAGTAAGGTACGTAAAACAATCATCATATAGACTGGCATCCTATTTCCCTCCTACGACACTTTAATAGTTAGTATGTACATTTATATTGGAAAACGAGTTGGAAATAGTTGTTATAAAAAAGAGCGAAGCTGCATGCACTAGACAGTTGGAACCATATCTTTTTCATACTTTCAAAAATTTTGATTCTAAAATCCCAACTGAAGAATATGCTTGTACTAGATGAAGAAAGGCACATTACGGAGGGGGAGAACAAAAATCGAAACGAAAAAAATCGGAACAAGCGTCTTATATGGTGTATTAGTTATATTTATCTTAATCACAATATCTAGTCTCATTTTTTCTTTTATTTTGCGATTCACCAATATACAAGAGCATTCCATTAGGCTAATCGTAACGATTATTTCCTTTATCGCTTTATTTACCGGCGGATTTGTTTGCGGAAGTAAAGGAAAGGAAAAAGGATGGTTGCTTGGAAGCTTAACTGGTATCCTCTACACATTTATTATTTTCTTATCTCAATACTTAGGATATGGAAATATATTCACTATGGAGCAAACCATCTATCACATATGTTATATTCTAACAGCGATGATGGGGGGAGTATTAGGAGTAAATATGTTATCTGGTAAATCAAAATATGTTTAACCAAATTTCCTTTATAAAAAAAAGAAGCAACTCAAGATTGCTTCTTTTCATTTTCCAAAGTGGAAATTGGTTCTGGCCTTTTCGCTTGTTCAACCACTTCTCGAATAGCGGAGCGGTCATATGTAAGACGGCTTCCATCTCCACATTTGATAACGATTTTAGTATCGTCCAGGGAGTCAATAATCCCATGCAGTCCTCCAATTGTAACGATTTTATCGCCTTTTGAAAGACTGTTTTGCATATCTTGAATCTTTCTTTGTCGCTTTTGATTAGGTCTGATCAATAAGAAATAGAACAAGACAATCATCGCAACAATAGGTAAAATTTGTGCAATTGCCATTCCTATTCCTCCTTTCTGCAGAATATCTATTTAGAAGTTTTTCGCATCTGGACGATTAAATCCGTACTGCTCAAAAAATTCTTCCCGGAAATCACCAAGCCTATCTTCCTTAATAGCTTGTCTTACCTCTTTCATTAATTGTAACAGAAAATAGAGATTATGGTAAGAAGTAAGTCTAATTCCAAAAGTTTCATCACATTTTATTAAATGGCGAATATAAGCGCGTGTGTAATTTCGACACGCATAACAATCACAATTTTTATCAAGCGGACTAAAATCTCTCGCATATTTTGCATTTTTAACTACTAATCTTCCCTCACTCGTCATAACAGTGCCATTTCTTGCAATCCTTGTTGGAAGTACACAATCAAACATATCAATTCCTCTTATGGCACCATCAATTAGAGAATCTGGAGAACCAACACCCATTAAATATCTCGGCTTATTGGCCGGAAGCAATGGTGTCGTAAATTCTAACACTCTATTCATAACATCCTTTGGTTCCCCAACAGATAATCCCCCTACCGCATAACCAGGGAAATCGAGGGAGGTAAGGTCAGCAGCACTTAAGCGACGTAAATCCTCATATTCTCCGCCTTGAACAATACCGAATAATCCTTGATCACTTGGACGATTATGTGATTTCAGGCATCTTTCAGCCCATCTGGAGGTTCTTTCCACAGACTTTTTCATATATTCATGTGTAGCAGGGAAAGGAGGGCATTCATCAAATGCCATCATAATATCGGACCCTAAAGCATTTTGGATTTCCATTGACTTTTCAGGAGATAAGAATAGTTTATCCCCATTTAAATGGTTTCGAAAATGAACTTCTTCTTCAATCTTGCGAAAATCACTTAAACTGAAAACCTGGAAACCACCTGAATCCGTTAGAATTGCTTGATCCCAATTCATAAATTGATGCAGTCCACCCGCTTCGCGTACAATTTCATGACCGGGACGTAGCCATAAATGATATGTATTGCTTAAAATCACTCCGCTACCTATTTCCTTTAATTCTTCTGGTGACATCGTTTTAACAGTCGCTAATGTACCTACTGGCATAAACATTGGCGTATCATAAGAACCGTGCGGTGTATGAATTTTCCCAAGACGGGCACCTGTTTGTTTGCACGTCTTTATTAATTCGTATTTAATTGCAGTCAAAATAATGAGCTCCTTCCACATTACTCATCTAAATAATGAGCATTGCATCTCCAAAACTAAAAAATCTATATTTTTCTTGAACAGCCGTTTCATAAGCATGAAGAATATGTTCTCTGCCCGCTAATGCACTTACAAGCATAATTAACGTGGATTTAGGTAAATGGAAGTTCGTAATCATTCCATCTATTCCTTTAAATTCATACCCTGGATAAATGAATATATCCGTCCATCCGTTTTGTGCCACAATTTCACCATTATGCTCTGAAGCAATAGTTTCTAATGTTCTTGTAGAGGTTGTACCAACAGCAATAACTCTACCGCCTTGTTTTTTTACATTATTAATTAAGTCAGCTGTTTCTTTGGAAACTTGATAGTATTCCGAATGCATATCATGCTTCTCTATATTTTCAACACTTACAGGGCGGAAAGTTCCGAGTCCGACATGTAATGTTAGGAACGTAATATGTACCCCCATATTTTTAATTTCTTCTAAAAGCTCATGTGTAAAATGTAATCCAGCTGTCGGTGCTGCTGCAGAACCTTCTTCTTTTGCATATACCGTTTGATAGCGATCACGGTCATCTAATTTTTCTTTAATATATGGTGGTAAAGGCATTTCACCTAAGGCTTCTAATACTTCGTAAAAAATACCATTATATTCAAACTTGAGCACCCTTCCGCCATGTTCTTCTTCCTTGACGCAGTGTGCAACAAGCTGACCGTCTCCAAAAGTTAATTTTGTACCCACTTTTACCCTTTTTGCAGGTTTAACAAGAGTTTCCCAATTGTCTTCCTCAAGCTGTTTTAATAATAAAACCTCGATATGTGCACCAGTATCTTCTTTTACACCGAACAATCTTGCAGGCAGTACCTTTGTATCGTTTAATACAAGGCAATCGCCTTTCCGTAAATATTTGGTAATATTTTTAAAAACAGTATGTTCTATCTCACCATTTTCCTTGTTAAGCACCATTAGCCGGCTGTCTGAACGGTTTTTCAAAGGTGTTTGTGCAATTAATTCTTCTGGTAAATGAAAATCAAAAATATCTACTTTCACTGTTGTCACCTTCATGTTTGTTTTTTGTAATAATATTTTTATATCACATCGTTGGTATTTCTATATCGAAATGATCATAAACTAGCCGTGTTACCATTCTTCCCCTCGGTGTTCTTTGCAGAAATCCTATTTGGAGCAAATACGGTTCATATACATCCTCAATGGTATCGGGTTCTTCCCCTATACTTGCCGCAATGGTTTCCAAACCGACAGGGCCACCTTTAAACTTCTCGATTATCCCTTTTAATAGCTTATGATCAATATGATCTAATCCTAAACGGTCTACCTGTAACTTTTCAAGAGCAGTTTCTGCAAGCTCAATAGTGATTTTACCATTCCCCTGCACTTGTGCATAATCACGAACCCTTCTTAAAAGTCGATTCGTAATTCTTGGAGTTCCTCTCGATCTGCGGGCAATTTCGACTGCACCTTCCCTATCAATATCAGTATGGAGAATTTCTGCCGTTCTTAAAACAATATTGGTTAGTTGTTTTTCAGAATAATATTCAAGACGGCACAGAACTCCAAAACGGTCTCGAAGCGGTGCGGAAATAGCACCTTGTCTGGTAGTAGCGCCAACGAGAGTAAATGGAGGTAGATCTAATCGAACGGATCTGGCACTCGGCCCTTTTCCAATTACAATGTCCAAACAAAAATCTTCCATGGCCGGATATAGAATTTCCTCAATCGCCCTTGGTAAACGATGAATTTCATCAATGAACAAAACTTCTCCAGGCTCTAATGCTGTTAAAATTGCCGCCAAATCACCAGGACGTTCAATGGCAGGGCCGGAAGTGGTCCTTATATTTACACCCATTTCATTAGCAATTACTGCAGCTAGAGTTGTTTTACCAAGTCCAGGAGGACCATAAAGTAAGACATGATCCAACGTTTCTTTCCTTTGCTTTGCCGCTTCAATGAAAATTGCTAAATTGCCTTTTACTTTATCCTGGCCAATATATTGTGATAATACTTGAGGTCGCAAGCTTTGTTCAAATGAAAGATCATGACTATTTGCATCACCTGAAACTACCCTTTCTTCCAACTCACTCCCTCCTTCCGATCTATTCTATTTCATTAATTTTTTCAAGGCTAATTTTATATACTGGTCTGTCGATAATTTTTCTTTTTGCAATTCTTTCGAGACCTTCTTAATTTCTTTATCTGAATATCCTAGTGCTTTAAGTGCAAGAATAGCTTCATCAAACGATTGAAAGTCTTCCTGCTCTTCCATACTATGTTCATTAAAAAGATTAGGAAAATAGTCTGGAACTATATCCTGGAGCTTACCCTTTAAATCCAGGATCATTTGCCGAGCTGTTTTCTTTCCTACACCAGGGAATTTCGTTAAAAATGCTTCATTTTCATTTTCAATTGCTTGAATCACCTGAGTTGGTTCTCCATAAGCAAGAATTGCCAAAGCCCCTTTTGGACCAATTCCGGAAACACCTAGTAATTTTTTAAATAATGTCCGTTCTTCTCGTTGCTGGAAGCCGTATAATGCTATTAAATCTTCCCTAACATGATGATATGTATAGATTTTCGCTGTTTGCCCATGAAGTTTTGAAAAGGTAAATGGATTTGGGGTCGAAATTTGATAACCAATCCCGCCATTTTCAACGACAACATACTCCGGACAAACATACTCAATCGTTCCTTTTATAAATTCATACAATCTCTTTCTCTCCTCTAATCCATTAACCCGAAGTAAAGTATTTATTTATCACTAATCTTCATTGTAACATATCCTTTCGATTAATTGGTAGTATACGAATATATTAGAAAAACCGGCTTTTCGCCGGTTTTCACTGTTCCTTTTTTGGAATCGAGTATCGCTTTAACGTTTCTAATACATTCGTATAATCCTCTTTTGATTTTATCGGAATTCCTTTTAATAATTCCTCTTGCTTTTTCCCTTCCAACTTTTTCATATCTAATTGAAAAAACGACTGAATGATATCCGCTTTATTTGGCTTCCCGTTAAAAATACTTAATGTTCCATCGCTTGATATTCCAAAATACCCATTTGATTTAAGTAATGGGGATATGTCATCCACTTGCGTTTGAAAAACAAGTTGGTCTTCATCCATTTCAACCAATTGCCAGTTTTTGAATTTTTTTATATATTCTTTAGTCGATAAATACGGCACGTGAAGAATTTCTTCACTTACTTCTCCATCAACAAAAACTCTTTCTAAAATAATTGTTTTTTTCCCTTTTGATAGTACCTCTACGGAAGGCTGGCCCTTTGTTTTATTTCCTTTTAAATGTTCTTTTTCTGATGGTGTCACAGCATAAAAATTTATCCCAAAAAGAAATGCAATTAAAATAAACGTCCGAACAACAAAAGCCATCGTTGTCACCTCTACAATCCAAATATACTTTTCTATATTCGTATTCATAGTGTGACCTTTTTTTAGATTAATATCCTTTTTTATAAAAAATTTGGAACAAATGTGCAAATGATGCAGCTCTAGTGTACAGATATGTGAAATTAGCTCTGAAAAATTTCACCTTCTTAGTCGCATGCGGGACAAACGTAAACACAGTGAGGTAGTTTAGGGAGGATGCGTAGACTACAATTTGGTAAACGATAAAAAAGGAATAGAAAGAATTGCATTTTCTATTCCTAAAGAATTCTTATTTTGCAGATTTTTCATTAAATCCTTCAAACATTTTATCTGTGTCAAGATCAATCATATCTTTCGGTCCGCCGTTACGTAAATCATTATCTAGTTGTCTTACTCGATAATAGGTACCAATATCTGTGGTAACAACATATTTTCGCCCTTTTAAATATGGCAGAACAGCTTTTTCAACCGATTTTTTTGTTGCTTTGGCTTTTTTTTCATCTTTTACAGCAACCGCAACCAATACTCTTTTTCCGTCAATAATGGTTCGAGCATCTGAAACATTCGAAACGGAAGCAGCAGTATTTGAAATATCTTCCGATAACTTTCCTTCATAACCGTTATAATAGGATGAACGTGCTTTACTGTTCCGGCTATTAAATTGACCATGATAGTTAATATCTCGCAAATGTCTTTCTCGATTAACCGTAGTATTATTTGTGTCATATTGAGTCATTGGCGATTTCAGATGTGGTCCATAATCATCCGGGTATCCCGATGGAAGAAAGCGATTATTATTTTTTACATGATCGACATTTCCTGTGGAATAATCCATTAACTCGGTTAATGGTCCATCATGATCCACCATACTGTTACGGTCGTTTGTTGAATATCCTACTGGCTGGAATCTGTTCACGTTTCGATCATTTACTGCATTTTTATCCTGAGCACAGGCGGCTAATCCACTTATTAGTAATGCTGATATTGGCGCAACTAATAATTTTTTTCGCAAACCAGAACTCCCCCTAAATTTTAGGTAGAGCATATTTATGCTCAAAATTAGTTTGTGAGTGGGGAGCTATAATCATTACACAGAAATTCTGGAATTCTTACCATGTTAGAGGCGTTTTATTTCATTGATGACATCTTTTACAAACTTTTCTCTTTTGTCAAATTCTCTAAAGGTTATTTCCGTCATGAATGACGATAATCTTCCTCTTCCTTCCTCATATTTAAGGAAATAGTTCCATTCTCTTAAAAGATCTGATGGATAAATTAATGCGCTTAAAAATGACTTCTCCTTCAAATGCTTTTCTAACGGTTTGTACATGGACAATTTTTTCAAAGACCAATCTAAATGGGGTAATATTCTATTGCAAAATTGTAAGTCATCAATAATATCCGGCGCCATTTTCGCTAAATCAAAATCGATTAAATACAAGCCATCATTCCCTAATATAAAATTATGATGAGCAACATCTCCGTGAATAATACAATATGGTTTCTTTAGAAAATACTCTTTATTTTTTATCATGTAATCAAGTGACCATTCTGACCAAAATAAATAGGAAAGATAATATTTTTTGGGAAGCCATCTCTCAAGATATTTTTCATTTGCTTTAAATTCTTGAAGCCTTTTTTGCCATTTTTTAATTTGATCGAATACATTTAAGTCCTTTTCAAAATCCTTCGCGAACGTTTCGGAAACGTGGTGGAATTTTTTTAACAGCTGCAATGCTTGTTTTCGATTTTCATGAGTACTATACGAAAATCTTTTTCCATCAAGGTTACTTTCAATATATTCGATCAACCCATATATCCTATGATTAAAAGAAATTTCCTTTCTGGAATGAATAGAATGAAAATGATACGTTTGAGGAAAATGATTAGAAAGCAGTAATTCAGTAAGTTTTATTTGCATTTTTAGCTGAGATGAACTGGAAAATTCCTTTAATATCCATTTCGAAGTATCCGTCTTACATAACCAGACTCCATCTTTTATCGACCTAATGCTTATAAAGTTCTCCTCAGTGACATCTGATAAATAAAGAAGGAGACGTTCTCTTTCGTCTCCTTCTTTACCATTTTTAACAGTCTTCACAATCATCATCATCTTGTCTTGGTGAAGGATAACCGCCTTGCATACCAGGGAATCCCATGCCATAAGGGAATTGTCCGCCTTGCATTCCATAAGGAGATCCATATGGTGAATATGGCTGATGATATCCATATTGGTGACCATACGGCATTCCTCCTCCCATCTGGCTGCTTGGATACTGGCTATGTGGGTAGTGGCCATATGGATAGTGACCACCCATATATTGGCTACCAGGATGTTGCATCCCTGGATATTGTCCCGTTTGATAATGCGGCACCGCATATTGTCCGCCCATATATTGACCGGTTTGAGAATATCCGCTAGGGTTTTGTCCTTGTACAGATAATTGTCCTGGAATATTTTGTCTACCAGGAATTTCAAAACTTTGCTGAATCACATTGGTTGTATGTTGCGGTTGATATCCTTGATAAGGTACATACCCTTCTCCGTGGAATCCAGGTTGCGCATACATTGGCATGGAAGAAGAGGATTCATCATCATAATGCCCCCAATGCTCGCCATGCGGCATTACAGGCATCATCATTTCTGGACCTGCAACGGGCATATTGTAGGCAGGCATTTGTTGCATATACGGATTTTGATATGCATATGGATTTGGACCGCATCCGCAATCAGGATATGGCATCATATAATTTGGATACATTTCATAACACTCCTCTTGTACAGGCATAATTGGTGGGCATTCTGGTTCTTGTTCCATCATAACAGGCTGAGCTGGCGGGACAGACTGCTGAGTTTGTATTTGCGCCATATTCGTCATATAGTAATTATTTATATCGATTTCGGGAACAACTGGTTGAGGCATTTTTGGAGTGTATATTTCTTTATGCACGATGGTTTCTTTTTTTGGCACTTCCTTGATAATTTCCTTTTGAACCGGCAGTGTCGGAGGTTGCTGTTGCGCAAATGGATGAACTGCTTGTGGAACTTCTTTTTTCACATTTCCTGGATTCCCCGGATTTCCTACATGTTTTACTACCGATCCTCCTGCAGTTGGTACTTTTACTTTCATTCCCGGCATGATCATATCCGGATTCGAAAGCTGAGAATTCATTTTCTTTAACTCTTCAAAATCTACGCCGTATTTTTTGGCAATTTTCCAAAGAGTATCTCCTTTTTGTACTATATGGATCTTCACTCATTTCCCCTCCTCAGGCATAAGTCCATATATCGTATGTGAAAATAGGCAAAATGCTAATAATCTTCACAAAAATTTATGATGAGTTTCAAGAAAATATGCCTTCCCATAAAAGAAGGCATTAGTTTAAAGTATATGAGACATTATCTATTTAACATACGATTCAAAGCTAGATTTGCTAAGGAAGACGTTTCTTCATCCACAACGATTTGATTGATTGGTTTACCGCTCACGATACTTTCCAAGTTCCAAAGCAAATGAGGCAAATCGATTCTATTCATTGTTAAACATGGGCACATATTAGGATTTAGTGAAATAATATGTTTATCTTTGTTCGTATTAATTAATCGATTCACCAAATTCATTTCAGTGCCTATCGCCCATTCTGATTTCGAATCAGCCTGACTAATCACGTCGATAATATATTTTGTCGAGCCATTATAATCCGATAGTTGGACTACTTCACGACTGCATTCAGGATGTACAATAATATTCATATTTGGATAATGTTCACGGACATATTGGATATTTTGCACCGTAAATTTTTCATGAACGGAGCAATGCCCTTTCCATAAGATCACCTTTATATCATCGATATTCCCTTTGAATACTAATTCATCCTTCTGCGGATCCCAAACTCCCATATGCTGAAGGGGAATGCCAATATCATAAGCAGTATTTCTGCCTAAATGCTGATCTGGTAAGAATAGAATTCTTTCCTTTTGTTCAAAAGCCCATTTAATCATAGAATGAGCATTTGAACTTGTTACGGTTGCTCCGCCATTTTTTCCAACAAATGCTTTAATAGCAGCTGTAGAATTCACATATGTTAAAGGTACAATGGTGTCTCCAAAGAGTGATTGAAGTTTTTTCCATGCTCTCTCAGTTTGAAAGATATCCGCCATATCCGCCATGGAACAGCCAGCTCTCATATCAGGCAAAAATACCTTTTGATTGTCATCCGTTAAAATATCTGCCGTCTCTGCCATAAAATGTACCCCGCAAAAGACGATGTATTTTGCATCTTTATTTTTGGCGGAGACTTGAGCGAGCTGCAAGGAATCACCCATTATATCAGCAAACTGGACAACCTCGTCCTTTTGATAGTGATGAACGGGTAAAAAAAGCTCTTTTCCTAATTGCTGCTTAATTTCCCATACTCTCGTTTCCATTTCTTGCTGATCCATTTTAAGATATTGCTCAGGGATCATTATATTTTTATTTTGTTCTAGAAAATTCACGATGCTCATCGAGATATTCCCCCCTCTATTCCGTTCTCCACTATTACTTTTGCACTTATATCAAAGGCTTCTACTGAATGAGTTAAACTTCCTAATGAAATGAACTGGACTCCGGTATTTGCATATTCCTTCACATTTTGCAATGTTATATTGCCAGAAGCCTCGGTTACGATCCAATCTGGAACAACATTTAACCATTCGGTAATTTCAGAGGGATTCCTATTATCAAACATAATGATATCCGCTCCCGCTTCAATTGCTTCAAGAAGCTGATCCTTTGTTTCAATTTCTACCTCCACTTTCACCGTATGCCCTAATCCAGATCTAACTTTAGAAACGGCACTAGTAATGGACCCCGCAAAGGAAATATGATTGTCTTTTATTAATACCGCATCATATAACCCATTACGATGATTAACTCCACCGCCGACTCTAACAGCATATTTATCAAGCATTCTCAGTCCTGGAATCGTTTTTCTTGTATCACATATTTTCGAGTTAGTTCCTTCCAATATCTGCACGATATTAGCGGTTTTTGTAGCAATGCCACTCATTCTTTGAATTAAATTCAGAATGACTCGTTCTCCTTTTAATAATGCTTGAACAGATCCTTTCGCCCGTGCAATAACATTTCCCTTTTCGATACGCTCTCCATCATGAACTTGTATTTGAACGACAATATTCTGATCGAGTACTTTAAATCCTTCATTAATAACGATTTCACCGCAAAATACACCAGATTGTTTTGCAAGGAAAGTCAATTCTCCATCTTTATCAGGTGTAAAGATCATTTCACTTGTTAAATCTCGATCTCCAATATCCTCGATATAAAAATCATTAAGCATGGACCGTAATTTGAGTAAATTCATTTGGATATCCCCTTACAAAAGTTTTATTTTTCGTTTGGATAATATGTTGTCTCTTCCATGTTTCGTCTTCATTTGGAAAGTCTTTACGTATATGACCTCCTCGGCTTTCTGTTCTTAATAATGCTGATTTAACAATTTGCTTTGCAGTAAGAAGCATAAAAATAATTTCTATTTGTGTAATTGAAACGGCATCAAGGCTAATGCTATTAATTTTAAATTGCTCAAGCCAACGTAAAAATGCTGTAAGTTTTTCCTTTGTTCGGATAATACCTGCATATTCCATCATTCTTGTTTGTATTTCTTTTTTTGATGGCAATTCGAGTACTTGCTGTTCCATGTTTACCTTTACTTGATCAAAGCTAATTTCCTGGAAAGGATGGAAAGTTTCATTTAAATAGTAAGCTAGTTTTCTACCAAAAAATAAACCTTCCAATAAAGAATTGCTTGCCAATCGATTTGCCCCATGTACACCGCTACAGGCAGCTTCCCCAATTGCATAGAGACCATTTATGGTTGTCTTCCCAACGGAATCAATGACAATTCCTCCCATTAGAAAATGGCAGCCCGGAGCTACCGGAATCATCCCTTTCGCAATGGAAACACCATTTTTTTCACATAACGCTGATATCGTGGGGAATTTTTCCATAAAATGCTCAATCATCGAAATATCCAGATAAACATTTTTTCCTTTTTGTAATTGGTCATATATTTGCTCTGCTACTACATGTCTTGGAGCAAGTTCCAAGTATGGATGTTTTCCCAGCATAATTCTTTCCTTATCTTCATTGACTAATATTGCTCCTTCTCCTCTAACTGCCTCGGAAATAAGTCCATGTGTGGTACCATTTACATACAAAAGTGTTGGATGGAATTGAATGAATTCCATGTCTGTCAATTCTGCTCCTGCACGGTAGGCTAGAGCAACACCATCGCCGGTAATCGAAGATGCATTGGATGAATAAGGATATAATCCTCCAATTCCTCCAACTGCTACCACAACATGAGGAGCAAAATATTGTTGAATTTGATTTTCGGCATTTTTTGTTTTGACTCCAATACACCTATTTGATTGGTGATCGATGATGATCTCATATACAAATTCATGCTCTTTGATTTCAACATTCCCTGGCATATTGTTCAGAAAGTATTCCATTATATACTTTCCCGTAGCATCACCCCTAATATGGACAATCCTATTTCTGCAATGTGCACCTTCTTTTCCTAAAAGAATTTCGCCTTTGTTATTCAAATCGAAAGTGACACCAGATTTTTTAAGTTCTTGAATAAGATCAGGAGCGGATTTTACCAGTTCCAACACTTCTTTATTATTGTGAAAATGACAGCCTGCTTCTAATGTATCCTCGTAATGCAGCCTATAATCATCATTGTTAGATAGTGCTGCTGCAATGCCTCCTTGTGCTAAGTAAGAATTGCTATTATATTTGGATGACTTTGTGAGAACCATCACATGAAATTGCTGAGATAAATGTTGGACTAATTGCATAGCGGCAATGCCGCTTCCTACGATAATAATATCTATTTTTTCCATAAATACTACCTCCTGTTTTAACAGGTGTCTTGACACATATATTTACATATTATTAAACTGAAAGCAAGAGATTTTTTGGGGGAGGAATAAAGTTTGATTTATTTTGATTATGCTGCAACTACACCGATGGATGATGAAGCTGTCGAACTGTATGCAAACATAGCAAAACACAATTATGGAAATTCAAGCAGTCTTCACGACATCGGGTCACGTGCTGATCAAATTTTGAGCTACTGCAGAGAAGAATTAGCAGAAATACTTAATGTTCATAAGAAAGGAATTTATTTTACTTCTGGAGGAACAGAGAGTAATTTATTATCGATCATTTCGCTGGCTAAAACTAAATTCTACAATGGTAAGCATATCATTACGTCCATGGCTGAGCATGCATCTGTACATTCAGCGATGGAATATTTAAAGAAGGATGGCTTTGAAGTTACCTATCTTCCCTTTACCACAGATGGGATAGTAGATTTAGATGCTTTAAAAAGGGCAATAAGAAAAGATACTATCCTAGTTAGCATTCAGCATGTTAATTCTGAAATTGGCACCATTCAGCCTATACGTGATATTTCCGATTGTTTACGAGAAAGAGATATCCTTTTCCATAGTGATTGTGTCCAATCCTTTGGAAAAACGGAACTAAAGGAAATAACGCCTTATCTCGACGGCTTAAGCCTTTCCAGTCACAAGATTTACGGACCAAAAGGAGTTGGAGCTGTTTATATAAATCCAATACACCACATTAGCCCTGTATTTCCAGGCTTTCATCATGAAAATAGTTTTAGAGGAGGAACCGTAAATGTACCTGGAATTGCGGCATTTGTTTATGCAGCAAAAAAAATACATGAGCAAAATCGGCAAAATATCTATAGTCAATTCCGAGAAATATTTATGAATAAATTGAACCTTTTCCAGGAGCACTTTAAAATATATCAATCCACAAATAATAAGATGCAACTTCCGCAAATTATTGGAATGAGGGTGAACGGATTAGAGGGACAATGGACGATGTTGGAGAGTAACCGCAATGGTTATGCTATTTCAACTGGCAGTGCCTGTCAGGTCGGCCATCAAGAACCTTCAGCAACCATGAAAGCACTAGGTATTCGTACAGGGAAAGCAAATGAATTTATTCGAATTACTTTCGGAAAAGATACAGAAGAACATCATGTGAAGGAGTTCGCAGATTTTCTTATTCAACTTTCGTTACAAAGAGGAAACGAAAAGGATTTGATTAAATGAGCAGATCGCAAGCTGCCTTAGGCATCGGCGTACAGATGAGTGAAATGAGCATTTCAAAATTCACCTGATATCCTTACCCGCAAGGAGGAAACGGAGAAATCCGCTAGACGTTGACATTTTTTTGAAAAGTTATCCATAGGGTTAAATTTCATATTTTCCTACACGAAGATAAAATCTATTATTTTGCCCAGTATCATACATGTGATAATATTCAACTATATGAATGAATTGGAGGGGAGATCTTTGTCAGATAAAAAACTTCTTGGAGACGATCGCCGTGCATACTTGTTGAAACTACTTCAAGAAAGTAAATCTCCTATTACTGGTGGTGACCTCGCAAAAGAGACAAATGTCAGCAGACAAGTTATTGTAAACGATATTACTCTCTTAAAGGCAAAAAAGGAACCGATTATTGCAACAAGTCAAGGCTATATCTATATGGAAACACACGCTGAAAAAGCTTTGCCGGAAAAAATAATAGCTTGTGTTCATCGTCCTGAAGAAACAGAAAAAGAACTTAATCTATTAGTAGATCACGGTGTCACAGTAAAAGACGTAAAGGTGGAGCATCCTGTATATGGGGACTTAACAGCATCCATTATGGTATCCAATCGAAAAGAAGTAAAACAATTTATTGATAAAATAAAAAGTACACAGGCTTCTTATTTATCTGTTTTAACTGGCGGAATTCATTTACATACAATTGCAGCCTCAAGTGAAGACACACTGCAGGAAGCTATTCATTCCTTAAAAGAGGCAGGATTTCTTTTTGGTGAAAATGATTAAGGGCACCGCAATAAAATTGCGGCACCCTTTTTTATATTTCTTCTACTTTATACGTTTGATAACTGCCTAGATATTTAACAGTGCATTCTAGTGCTTCAATTTCCTCAATGGCATTTTTCACCAAGATATCATCAAAGCTTTGGTTAATATCAATCATGAAGAAGTAATTTCCTAAACCTGTCTTTAAAGGTCGCGACTCTATTTTGCTTAAGTTGATTTGTCTCCAAGCAAAAGCAGATAATACTTGATGCAGACCGCCGGCTCGATCCGTAGGAATGGTCACCATGATCGTTGTCTTCACAACAGAAGTACTTTTTAATTGAATGGAAAGGTTTTCCTCGTTATGCCTGCTTAACACAATAAATCTAGTGTGATTAAAGGCGTAATCATGGATGTTTTCTTTTACAATAGTAAGCTTATATTTTTCTGCTGCTATTTTATTTGCGATGGCAGCCATTTTTAATTCCGGATGCTCACTAATATATTTTGCTGCCGCTGCAGTAGAAGTCATCTGTTCAATTGTTACACCTCTAAAATGATGGTATAAAAATTTATGGCTTTGTGCAATGGCTTGCGGATGTGAAAGGATTTTTTCAACCTCTCTCCAATTTTTTTGCTGAGAAGGATGAACCATTAAATGCTGTTGGATAGGAACGATAAGTTCAGCCTTGATTGGAACGGTTTCTTCATGAAATAAATAATCAATTGTTAAATTTACGGATCCTTCAAGAGCATTTTCAAAAGGAACCACAGCTATTTCAACTTCCTCTTTTTTTACCGCCTCTATACATTCCGGTATGGTTGTATATGCAATTCCTTCAAGATCAGGGAAAGCGGACCTGACTGCTAAATCTGTAAATGTGCCTCTTGGACCTAAATAACCAACCTTCATCTCATTCCCTCTCCCTTGTATCCCCTCTTATGCGCCAGAACCGAGGATTTCTACTTTATCTACAAATTCTAGTCGTCTGAGCTTCGTTAATAACTCGTCCAAACTGGTTGATATTTCTGTAACATTCAAAGAAATTGTGACATTTGCTCTGCCCTGAAGCGGAATAGTTTGGTGAATAGTCAGGACATTGCAAGAATGTGAAGAAATGATGCCTAATAGCTCTGAGAGTGTTCCTTTTCGGTCTTCTAAATACAAGAATAATGAGATTATTTTCTCTTTTACAATTGTATGAAAAGGAAAAACAGTATCTTTGTATTTATAGAATGCACTTCTGCTTAAACCAGCTTCCTGTGCAGCTTTCCAGACAGAAGTTACCTTTCCGCGTTCGAGAAGTTCCTTTACATCTAATGTTTTTTTCATTGCCTCTGGCAGTACATCTTCTCGAACTAAAAAAAATTGATAATCCTCTTTTTTCTCCATTACAAGTTCCCCCTGAAGAAGAATTATATCAAGGGTAAAATAAGTATTTTTACCCCTTTTTTCTATGTCTAGCTCCAACGCCTATTGGCTAGTGGATGAGTAAGGCGCTTGCGCATTTGTTCTTACTCAACAAATTCAAATTCATAATCAAGGATTCGAACTATATCACCATTAACCGCTCCACGTTCTCTTAATGCGTCATCAATTCCCATAGATCGCATTTGACGCGCAAAACGTCTAACAGACTCATCATGATTAAAATTCGTCATCTTGAATAGCTTTTCTAATTTTTCACCTGAAACGACATAGCCTCCGTCAGGATCCCTAGTGATCCTAAACTCATCTTCCTGCTTTTCATGTTTGTAAACAACACGATGAACTCCTGCTTCTTCCGCCTCTTGAATTTCATGAAGCGGGAACTCCGGTGTATTTTCTAATAAATCCGCGATCGCATATAACAAATCTCTAAGTCCTTGACGAGTTATCGCTGAAATTGGAAATATCGGATAATCTTCTTGAAGCTGCTCTTTAAATTGCTTTAAATTTTCTTCTGCTTCGGGCATATCCATTTTATTTGCTACAATGATTTGCGGTCTTTCGGTTAGCCTTAAATTATATTCTTTCAGTTCTTGATTAATTGTGAGGTAATCCTGATATGGGTCCCTCCCTTCCAATCCGGACATATCGATGACATGAACAATTACCCTTGTTCTTTCTATATGCCTTAGGAATTGATGTCCGAGACCAACACCCTGGTGAGCACCTTCAATGAGACCTGGCAAATCAGCCATTACAAAGCTTCTTCCGTCTTCCGTTTCAACAACTCCCAAATTAGGTACTATAGTCGTAAAATGATACTCTGCGATTTTTGGCTTTGCCGCTGATACAATCGATAGTAATGTTGATTTTCCTACGCTGGGAAATCCGACTAATCCAACATCAGCAAGCACTTTCAATTCCAATACAATATATCTTTCCTGTCCAGGCTCACCATTTTCCGCAATTTCCGGTGCAGGGTTTGCAGGAGTTGCGAATCTAGTATTTCCGCGTCCGCCTCTGCCTCCTTTGGCAACAATCACCTGCTGTCCATGTTCTGTTAAGTCTGCGATAATTTCCTTCGTATCATCATCAATTACCACTGTGCCCGGCGGAACCTTTACTATCATGTCTTCTGCACCGCGGCCATGTTGGCCCTTTGACATACCATGTTCTCCGCGCTTCGCCTTAAAATGTCGTTGGTAACGAAAATCAATTAATGTTCTTAAACCTTCTTCTACTTGAAAAATAACATTAGCGCCTCTGCCTCCGTCACCTCCGGCAGGACCTCCCTTAGGAACATACTTTTCACGACGGAAGGCAACCATTCCGTTCCCTCCATCTCCGCCTTTCACATAAATCTTGACCTGATCGACAAACATAGATGCACCACCTTTTCTTCCTTTTTATGTACTTATTACATTTTCAATTAGTTTTGCCTTTTATGTATACGTGAACAGGTATACATGGGGCGGTTTTAACACCAAATAACATAGCGTAAGCTTAAACGATTATTTCAGCTATAAATTTCCCAGCGCTAATTTCTTTTACTAATATCTCTTTTAATAATGCCTTTTGCTCGGAAAGCCAATTGTTTATGTAATGTATATCTTTTATTGTTCCGCTAAAATCAAAATAGAATCGTACATTTTTTTCATTTAACTCAATTGATATTGACAAATGATTTTCACCAAATGGTTCCACACTATTTTCCATAGCTTCAAAAAAAGCTAGAATCCATTTTGAAATCTTTTCATCATCCATCGGCCATGAACAATATTCATCCATTATTTCATATTCAATTTGAAAGGGATGTTTCTCCCAATTAAAAGTTAATAGGATTTCCGCAAATTTTGGAAGTTTTAAATTAGAGAGGCGCGTTTCTTGACGAGCATCCAATACCATTTCTTCCATTAACCGTTCCACATGTTCAATTTTATTTAAGGCAAGATTTCCTTTTATTAATTGTAATTTGTTCATCCAATCATGACGTGCATGACGCAGCACTTCAACAACCGTCCAATTATTCATTTTCAGTGCTCCCCTTGTTACTTCATATCTTTACTTCTTGCTAGTATACCAAAAATGGAGAAGTTATGCATTGTCTTCAGATGGGAGGTGAGAGATATTAGATGTGAGATTTGGATCAATAGGCGAAAATGCCAATTTGCTCATTATTACCCTAATAAAAAACCCTAACCGACTTAACGATTAGGGTTTTAAGACGTTTATTATGCTTCTTTCGCAACTGGATAAACGCTCACTTTTTTCTTGTCACGGCCCATACGCTCGAAACGTACTACACCGTCAACTTTAGCAAAAAGTGTATCGTCTCCACCACGTCCAACGTTTTCACCTGGATAAATTTTTGTACCGCGTTGACGGTATAAAATAGAACCACCAGTAACAAATTGACCGTCAGCACGCTTTGCACCAAGGCGTTTCGCGATAGAGTCACGACCGTTCTTAGTAGAACCTACTCCCTTTTTAGAAGCGAAAAATTGAAGATCTAATCTTAGCATTCGTTCCACCTCCTACCCGAAGGTTATTTTAATATATTTCCCATAATCTTGTTGAATCGTTTGTAAAGAAACGACCATACCTTGTAATAATAACTGTACCTTTTCAGCTGTCATACTAGGTAATGTTTCTGGAATTTTACACTCCAGGTATCCACCATTCGATTGTTTAATCACAGGTTTAACACCGGTTAATTCCATAATCGCATTAATAGAGCCAAAAGATACTGCCGATGCACCAGCACAAACGATATCTTGGCCTTTATTTGCAAAATCTGCATGACCACTCATCTTAAAAGATGTAATGTATCCCTCAGAATTTCGCTTAATTTGAACATGAATCATGTTCAGTCACCCTTATGCATTGATTTTTTCAATGACAACTTTTGTGTATGGTTGACGGTGACCTTGTTTTTTATGATAGTTTTTCTTAGCTTTGTATTTGAAAACAACTAGTTTCTTTTGACGTCCTTGTTTTTCAACTTTAGCTGTAACAGTAGCGCCAGCAACAAGTGGGCTTCCTACTTTTACATTTTCTCCGCCTACGAAAAGAACTTTGTCAAATGTAACTGAATCACCTTCAGAAGCAGCCAATTTTTCTACATAAATCGCTTGGCCTTCTTCAACTTTGATTTGTTTTCCGCCAGTTTCAATAATTGCGTACATACCTGCACCTCCTCGACTTTACTCAGACTCGCCAATTGCAGGGGTTTTGCGACCATGGCAAAAACTTAACACCTGAATCGTGCGGTTGTAGCACGGGTGCTACAAACATAACATTAAAATCCTAACATAATGATAGATTCCTGTCAACAGCTTATCTCGCCTGCAAAGATTTCTTCTTTCGTGCCAAATTGGCGAATATAATAAACAGGGGTCGGGTTATCAATGATTTTAAAGTTGATTTTAATATGCAATATTTGTTCTAATCTTTCCAAATGAACATTTTTCTTTCCACAAAAAATATCTTTAACATTTTCTGTTATTTCGATTAGAACTGCTTCATGATCTTGGAATGGTCTTTCCCATAACTCCCGTTCTAAGCGGAATGCCATGGTCTCCGCACTATGAACCTTTCCTTTGCCATGACAAACCGGACATGCCATCTGAATAGTTTCAGGTAAAGACTTTTTCGTTTTTTTCCTGGTTATTTGCAATATTCCAAGTTCCGTAAACCCAACAATTCGCGAATACTTAGTATCTTTATTTAATTGTTTCTGCAGTACGTCGATTACTTTTTGTTGGTGATGTTTATTTTTCATATCAATAAAATCAACTAAAATAATCCCACCGTAGTTTCTAAGCGAAATTTGTCTGCCAATTTCCTCTGCTGCTAATAGATTCGTTTTAAATACAGTATCCTGTAAATTTTGACTCCCTGTAAATTTTCCCGTATTTACATCAATCACTACCATTGCCTCTGTTTCTTCAATAATGATATACGAACCATTATGTAACCAGACAATTTTCTTTAAAGCACTTTCTACTTCTTCATCGATATGGTAGACGGAAAAAATATTTTGCTTTTGCTGGTGTAAGACATATTCCCACCTTATACCTGGGATTTTTTTTGCTCTTTCTTGCAAATCATTTAACATTTCGTAATCATCCGCTTTCACGGTTCCTGTTTTAAGTCTTACCAGTTCATGAAGAACCTCTTCAAAGAAGAGCGGTTTTTTCCAAATAATTGATGGATGGGAAACATTTTTTGATTCCTGAACGATTTCTTGATAGCTCTCCCGAAGAAGCTGAAGCTCTCCAGACCATTCCTTTTCATTGCCCTTAACAGCTTCTGTACGTATAATAAAGCCTTCATGTTCTTTTTTATGCGTATCCGCAATGGTTTGCCATTTTTCTCTTGTAGCTTGATCAACCTTTTTAGATACTGCAATATAATTGCCATCAGGAATGTAGATCATTAGTTCACCAGAAAGTTCAATGATTGCTGTTAGCAGAGGACCTTTTATATCCGTTTCATCTTTTTTGACTTGTACCAAAATTTTATTGCCTTCTTGGATATATTTTGAGATCGGTAATTTTTCCTTGTTCGCTTCATGACTATGAATATACGCAGGGAGCTGATCTCTATGAAGATATCCATTTTTCCCCTCGCCGATGTCAATAAAAGCAGCATTCATTCCAACCTTAACATCCACAACTCTTCCTATATAAATATTTCCTACCTTTGATTGATCAGTCGGTTGTTGGATACTAATTTTTGTAACCTTATTGTTTTCAATTACTGAAAAACGCTTCTCTCTAGATAAATAATCAATTACTATTTCATTCAATTACTTGCACCTGCCAAGAAAACGTAAATTTTGCCATTCAATATAACTGTTTTCTTCAACATTATACACTATTTAAAGACCATTCAATAAATATACATGATGTCCTTAATCCTTGCGGTAACCTGCTTTTCCGCAAAATAAGCATGCAGAATCTCGTTTTCATCTAATTTGCCAAGTTCCTGTCCCTCTTTCGTAACAACTAAAGGATGTTTACTTCCGCGCTGAAATAGTTCCAGCACTTCATACAAATAGGCATTACTATCTACAATAATAGGTTTTAATCCCTTAATTCCATTCTTCTTTCCGTAGTATCTTTCCAGAAGAAATCGTATAAATACAAAACGCAACTGTTTCCATTCAAACCACAATGATACATAGAGATAAATCGCAATTACCCATATATTTAGATTAAAAGGAGAAAGTAAAAGAGAAATAAAGTGAAATATTATTAAAAATACAAAGGAACTTATGATGCTCAATCGAAAGGCATGAAGATATGGTATATATCTAGAAATAGCCAAGTGCATTAGCTTTCCCCCATCTAAAGGCCAAATAGGTAATAGATTAAATAGAAGAATCATCAAATTAAATTCCATAAACATGTGGAAATAATGATTAGATATCACTCCTTGTCTCCATAAAATGAGAAATACAATGGATAGCCAAACATGTTGCAACGGTCCAGCTGCAATGACAAAAAATTCTTCTTTCAATGGCCGATTTCCGTGTTCATCCATTTCCGCTACTCCCCCGAAAGGAAGGATAGAAATTTTTTTAATTCTCCATGAAAAAAAATATGCCACCATTCCATGACCCATTTCATGGATGAAAATAATGAATAAGAGGGTTAACAGTTCGTTGAATCTTGCTGTTAGTACCGCTACACCCATCACAATCCAAAATAGTGGATGAATATGAATTTTTTGAATGAATCCGAGCACATTATTCAAATTTTATCACCTGTATTGGATCAATAAATGTGTCACCTTTTTTTATAGCAAAATAAAACTCACCCTTCGAACCATCTTGTATACTTGAAACTGTCCCTAATTTTGTTCCGGTATCAACTTGTTCATAAGAACGAACGTTTATTGTTTTCAAATTACCATACCATGTGTATGTTTTATCGGCGTGTTGAACGATAACCGTATTTCCTAAGCCATCTTTTTTTCCGGCAAATACAATGGTTCCACTATCCATCGCTTTGACGGCTTCATTATTTTTCGTTTCGATCATAACCCCTCTGCCGTCTGAGGAGAAATTAATCAATACTCGTCCAGAAACGGCAAGGTCGTATGCCTGCTTAGAGACGTTTTTGTGTTTTTCGTTATTTTGAATAGGCAGAAATGCTAAAGGCTTCCCAAACTTTTTCTCATACCAATTCGATACAGTGGCAAATTGAAATTCCTTTTCCATTACCTGTTTTACAATATTTCTCGCATCCTGAAAAATAGGTGCATGTGATTTAAACATAATCGCAACCGCTAAAACCAATAGGGCAGATGCAAGAATTTTAAATAAAAATGTTTCTTTATTCCAGAGCGGATGAATTTTCTGCGTAGGGGGATCCGTTTCGTATATCATCATTTCCCCATGATCATCCCATTCATTTTGGTTCAAGGACAATGGACCTGTTTGTTTTTTTACTGATTTTGGCTTTTCCTTTTTGCGTCTCTCGATTTGTTTCCTAATATCATCCGCACGATTTCCCATCCGATCACCTTATTCCTTTTTTCATTTTGTACTAATGTATGAGTTGTCCAACTTTCATATGACAAAAACAAGAGAGGATGTGCCATGCTCAACGGCGTATGATTTCGTAGACGCAGTCTAGAGATAAAAGCAACACAGTGTTCATGATTTTCCCCTCAGGAGGTGACATAGAAATCTGCTGATTACGCTAGAAGTAAACATTTTTTTAACTAGACAATCGAGTAGGAGGAGGTGACTAACCCCCGACCTCTCACACCACCGTACGTACGGTTCCGTATACGGCGGTTCCATTTATGTCTGACGTAGTTGAGAATATCTCACATAAAGACTCTTCAGCCCTCGCATCTCCCAATAGGAGTTTGTGAGGGTTTTCTGTAGGATTGGGCTTCTGGCTATTCTCCAATATTTCTTTCTAGAGTTTCCCCATTCGTATGCCTTCTCTTTTGGAATCCCTAATCCAATGAGTTTTCTTACTTTGGTTTTTGGTTTCTTCCATTCTTTCCATTGGCACATTCTGAGACGCCTTCTAATCCAT
The DNA here is from genome assembly GCF_038008735.1 of Margalitia sp. FSL K6-0131. Classification (NCBI taxonomy): domain Bacteria; kingdom Bacillati; phylum Bacillota; class Bacilli; order Caryophanales; family Bacillaceae; genus Heyndrickxia; species Margalitia sp. FSL K6-0131. The sequence goes on along the minus strand of NZ_JBBOZS010000001.1, from coordinate 1,971,974 downwards.
TCGTCTAATTCTTTGAAAATAGTGGGTGTATCTGCTAATGCATAATATCCGCACCAGCCAATCAAATATTGATTCAGCTTCTCTATTCTATAATCCATTGGAATTGGTTTTGACCTTGAAGTTAATTCTCGTATCCGTTTCTTGACACGTTGAATACTTTGGTTTGACATCCGCACCTTCGGTTTCTTATGAAATGTGAAGCTAAAACCTAAAAACTTTCTTTTCCAAGGTCTGTCTACAGCTGACTTTTCTCGATTCACCTTTAGTTTTAGAGTAAATTCAATGAAAGTAGTAATCGAGTCCATTACTCGCTCTCCGGCTCTTCTCGATTTTACGTAGATATTACAATCATCTGCGTATCGGACAAACTTGTGCCCTCTCTTTTCTAACTCTTTGTCTAGTTCATCTAGAACGATATTGGAGAGTAAAGGACTTAATGGTCCACCTTGGGGCGTACCCTCCTCGGATTTCGTTATGACTCCATTAATCATAATGCCAGACTGTAGATACTTCCGAATTAGTGATAGGAGCGTTCTGTCTTGAATCCTTTTGGATAGAGTCCGCATTAATCTATCATGATTGACTTTATCAAAGAATTTCTCCAAGTCCATGTCGACTACCCATCGGTATCCCTCTTCGATATATTTCTTCGCTTGTCTAACACCGTCATGACCTCGTTTGTTTGGTCGAAAACCATAGCTCTGTGTTGAAAAAGTCGGGTCGAAGATAGGGGTTAAAATCTGAGTAATCGCCTGTTGGATGAAACGGTCTGTCACGGTTGGGATACCTAATAACCTTACTCCACCGTTCGGTTTTGGGATTTCAACCCGACGGACAGGAGAAGGTTGATAAGTACCCTCCATTAAGGATGTTTTAAGTGTATCCCACGTTTCGAGAATATGTCTTCGTAGGTCTTTTACGGACATATTGTCTACTCCATGACTTCCTTTGTTCTTTTCTACTCGCTTTAATGCCAATAAAAGATTTTCCCGTGACAGCATTCGTTCCATTAACATTGAGATTTATCCTTTCTACGTGAACAATACATTCTCATTAAGTGGGTTCTTTACTAAGCCCTCCCGAAGTCCCCCATGGAATTCACCATTTCTTCCTTTCAGGTAGGTTCCGTAAGAATTTTCTGCTTTCATACATAAAGAACCGTTTGCCGAGTGTTTGTTCTCCTAAAATGGTTCAGTCCTTCCTTGATTCTCTCGAGCAAACCAAGTACTACGACTTCGGCTGACTTCTGATTGTTCAGCTATCCATTACTAGATAGGTTACCAAGTGTACTTGGCGTATCAACCAGACCTCCCCGGGTAAGAGTGCAATCTTTCCTTCCATCTATCTGCTTCATTTACTTTGTATCACCTTCGGCAGAAAGGACTTTGTTTTGTATTGCAAACTCATCCAATGATACCTAGCCTTGTATGAAGTTCGTGTTCCTCAGACCGGAAGTTTGCCGCTCGCTTCCTTCAGATTCCGCGTCACCACGGACACCCTTGCGTTAAGCTAACTGCTACTTCTGCCTTCACAGTTCGGGACTTTCACCCTAGAGACTACACCCATGCCGGGCGCAATCGAGTAGGAGGGGGTGACTAACCCCCGACCTCTCACACCACCGTACGTACCGTTCGGTATACGGCGGTTCACTTAAGTATGACGCAAATGGTTGTATCTATCTAACAGACTTTTAAGCTTTTGATTTCTCCAAAACTTTAGATTTAGTGTTGTGTGTAAGATAGGACTATTCGAAATGCGCCAATATTTCTTACGAGAATTTCCCCATTCATGGGCCTTCTCTCTTGGAACGCCAAGGGATATGAGCCTTTTAATTTTTGTTTTGGGTAGTTTCCATTGTTTCCAAAGGCACATTCGGAGTCTTCTTCGAATATGTTCATCCAGTTGTTTAAAGGGAGTTGGCGTGTCTGCCAGCGCAAAATATCCGCACCAACCAACAAGGTATTCATTTAGTTTCTCAATACGCAATTCCAATGGAATGGGTTTTGACCTTGATGTTAGTTCTTTTATTCTACTTTTAGCTCTCTTTATACTTTCTTTTGCGATACGGATTTTTGGATTACGGTTTGATGTGAAGCTGAATCCAAGAAACTTTCGTTTCCACGGTCTGTCCACCGCACTTTTCTCTTCATTTACTTTTAGTTTAAGCTTCTTTTCAATGAAAGTAGTGATAGAACTCTTGACGCGTAAACCTGCCTTCTTGGTTTTTACGTAAATATTACAATCATCTGCGTAGCGGACAAATTTGTGTCCTCTTTCCTCTAGTTCCTTATCTAATTCATCTAACATGATATTGGAAAGTAGTGGACTTAATGGTCCACCCTGAGGAACACCTTCTTCGCTGATAGTTTCCACACCGTTTATCATAATCCCCGACTCTAAGTATTTTCTAATTAACTTTAGAATCGTCTTATCCTTGACTCTTTTTGCTAGGAGTCCCATAAGCATATCGTGATTTACCTTGTCGAAGAACTTTTCTAAGTCCATATCTATTACCCATCTGTAGCCCTCTTCTATATATTGCCTTGCTTCCCTAACGGCATCATGTGCCCTTCTTCTGGGTCTAAACCCATAGCTATGTTCGGAAAAGGTTGGGTCATAGATTGGGGTTAATATTTGGGCAATCGCTTGTTGGACAAAACGGTCTGTCACGGTAGGAATACCTAATAAACGAACGCCGCCATTTGGTTTCGGGATTTCGACTCGTCTGACTGGCATAGGCTCATAGGTTCCGTCCTTTATTGAATTTCGGATTTCTTGCCAATTTTGTAGAATATGCGCTCGTAGGGATTTTACAGGCATTTCATCTACTCCATGGCTACCCTTATTCTTTTCGACACGTTTCAATGCCGAAAGTAGATTGTCCCGTGACAGTATTCGTTCCATCATTTCGATACATCCTTTCACGTGAATATACGTGCTATTTGTGCCATTGTTTATTCCACCCTCTTAAAGTCCCCTGTGGAATTCACCACTTCCTCCTTTAAGTAAGTCCAATTGGATTGTCTGTATCATCATAAACAATGAACGCCTAGTGTATATTCTCCTTAAATGTTCAGTCCTTCCCTAACCATCTTAAGCTAGTCAGGTACTATGACCTCTGCTGACTTCTGGCTGTTCAATTACCCTTCACAAAGTAAGTTACCGAGTGTGCTCGGCATTTCAGCCAGACCTCCCCAGGTAAGAGTACAGTCTTTCTCCCCATCTATCTGCTTCATTTACTCTGTATCATCTTTGGCAGAAAGGACTTCGTTTTGTTTGGCAAACTCATCCAATGATACCTAGCCTTATATGAAGTTCGTGTCCCTCAGACCGGAGATTTGCCGCCCGCTTCCTTCAGATTCTGCGTCACCACAGACACCCTTGCGTTTAGCTACTGCTACTTCTGCCTTCACAGTTCGGGACTTTCACCCTATAGACTGCACCCATGCTGGGCGCACCAAAAAAAAGAAACTGACAATAAGTCAATTTCTTTTTAAATTATTTAACTCCGAAAAGCTTTTTGATTTTAGAAAATACACCTGTTTTGCTATCTCCAATTGGTTGAAGCGGAACCGATTCTCCTAAGATCCTTCTGGCAATATTCCGATAGGCAATGGAGGCCTTGCTATTCGGATTTAATGCAATTGGTTCACCTTGATTAGACGAACGGATTACCTCATCGTCATCCATCACAATTCCAATTAAATCAATTGATAAATGTGTGGTTATTTCATCAATATCCAACATATCGCCATTTGACATCATATGGTTCCGAATTCGATTAATGACTAATTTAGGAGGATCTATATGCTCCTCTTTTTCTAGTAATCCAATAATTCTATCAGCATCGCGAACTGCTGAAACTTCCGGGGTTGTAACAACAATAGCTTTCTCCGCCCCAGCAACCGCGTTTTTGTATCCTTGCTCAATTCCAGCAGGACAATCGATAATGATATAATCATACTCCTGTTTCAGTTCACTAACCAGTTGCTTCATTTGTTCCGGATTTACCGCTGATTTATCACTCGTTTGTGCAGCAGGGAGAAGAAATAGTTTATCATCAAAGCGTTTATCTTTTACTAATGCTTGATGGATCTTACATCTTCCTTCTACTACGTCTACTAAATCATATATGATACGATTTTCAAGACCTAATACAACGTCCAAGTTTCTAAGTCCAATATCAGTATCTATAAGACAAACTTTCTTCCCTTGCAATGCAAGAGCTGTACCTAGATTCGCTGATGTGGTCGTTTTTCCAACTCCTCCTTTTCCAGAGGTTATGACAATCGCCTCACCCATGATTAGTATCCCCCTTTTAATCTATTAATATTTGGTCTTAGATGCTTTAATACCTGCAGTCGGTCAATGACAATATGATTTGTCTCGTCTATGTAAGCGCACTCCATTTCATGCTGGTCCTCATTATCATAATGGTCAGGGGCTCTGTTCAAGCAATCAGCAATCCTTAGCTGTGTTGGCATCATAACACTTGCTGCGATGACAGCTTCTTTCATACCGTTAACACCGGCATGGGCAATCCCTTTCAGAGCACCCATAATAAAAATATTACCGCCCGCTAATACAGTCCCACCAGGGTTTACATCGCCAACAAGCAATAAATCCCCTGGAACCTGCAGGATTTGTCCGGATCTAACGATGGATGTAATAGAAACAATATCATTGTCATCATGTATTTTTTGGGCCTCAGCTTTCGAGATTACATTACTGGTAATATCTCCAACTACTAAGTTCCGTTTATTTCTAACTAGTTCCTTTAGTTCCTCTTCTTGTTCATCCGTTAAATAGCGATTCCCTAACTGTATTCTAACAGAAATCAACGGACTTTCCTCTTCTTCAGTATGATGAATGGAAAGCTTGTCTTCTAATTCTTCCTTTAAGTCCAAATAGGAACATTGATCGTTTAAGTGCAGTGTTAAACCATCCTTTGTTCCTTTAATCATTACATTATGTGTCTTCTTCATCGCAAAATGCTCACCTCAGTGGCTTATAAATTCGACAAATAGTAACGAAATTCCTCTTTTGGCATAAATACTTGTGATTTATTTAATGAGTATTTTTTAGATATATGAATTTATAAGTTGTGTATCACATATATTACTTGACGGGTTTGGTATTGTTTAGCACAAGAAAATATCTGCGCTTCCGCCTTTTTTATTCATCTAATACTTCCTTCTTTAAACGTACAAGACATTTCCGCAGTGGATAAAAAATAATGATATAAAAAACTAAATTTAGGATTAATGTTGGTATCAATCTCACATTAATAAAATCTATCGCTGACATCGTTGTTTTTAAAATTAAAATATTGAGCCCGTATACAATAAATTCAGCAATCGCTACATCCACTAGCATAACGATAGCAGCAACGAATAGGTTTGCCTGCAAAACTTTCATTAAGGATGAAGTAATATAGACAATCAAAGGAAAGACAAATAAATAAACGCCTAAAATTCCAGTATAAAATGCATCAAACAATAACCCGAAAATAAAAGCATAAAGAATAGTGCGATTACGGACGTAATATATTCCCATTACAATAAGGACAATCAGGAGAAAATGAGGAACAAATATTTTATTTATCCCAAAAATCCCGCTTGGAAAAAATTCAACATACAAGCTTTCCAAAATAAAACAAATACTTAAAATAAGAGGAAGAACAATACGTTTCATTATTGTCCCCCCCCATTAAGATCTGTCAGTCCAGCTTTATCTACAGAGCTCTTTACAACCATAACATGTTCAATATCATAGAAATCTGCTGCCGGTTTAACATAAGCGGTTTGCGTTAGGCCATTTTCATCTGGTACAAGTTTTTCGACAGTACCGATCGGAAGCCCTTTTGGAAAAATATCTGCAAGTCCAGATGTATAAACACTTGTACCTTTTTTAATCTTAAGATCATAAGGAATACCTTTTAAAAGTAAGACTCTTTCTGTTTGATCATATCCTTCAATCGTTCCATAAACGGCTTTATCATTATCGCCCAATAATTCCGCTGAGATTCTGTTTTTTGGATTTACCGCACTAAGTAATTCAACCGTCGAATATAATGCTGATACACTCTTAACCTTGCCAATAAATCCTTCTGAAGTAATAACGGCCATGTTCTCCTTAATACCGCTCGTCTTTCCTTTATTAATAATAATATGCTCATACCATTGATCAGGATTTCGGGCAATAACAGTGGCTTGTGTTGTAGTGTAGGCACTTAAATCATCTTTTTTGCCTAATATTTTTCTTAATTTATCATTATCATCTTTTAAAATACTTACTTCGGAACTAAGCTGGGATAATTGATCTAATCGTGATTTCAACTTCTTATTCTCGGTATATGTATTTTGAATATCACTAATACTTCCAAAGAAATCTTTCACACTATTTGCAGGAACGGCAATGATTGTTTGTCCAAAACCGACGACATCTTTTAAAAATTGCTCTGGCTTCGAAAGATGACCTCGTTCACGAAGAGAATATCCTATCAATGCCACTAGTAAGATGATGCTGATGAGCAAAATAATCAGTCGTTTATTCAAAAAAAATTGTGGCATGCTGTGTACACCTCATTAGTAATGGCTCTTTTCTTAAACTTTGTTGCTTTTGTAACGAAAACTCTAGGTAACAACCTTATTTGGGTTAAAACTAAATAAACCTTATAAGAAAAAGATGCCCCGAAACCAAGCCATACATAGAATTTATAACAAATGACGAAAAGCAACAATCCATGTGAAAACAGCCTTAATAGTAATCCAGATCGTACAAAAATTACCATACGACATTTTTCACAAGTTCATTATAACATAGATTTTTTTGTTAAAGATGTGAAAGAAAAAATTGGCCGGTAGACTTTTACGTCATATCGGCCGTTTTCTAGTAAGACGCCTTCACTTTTCTACTTATCTTGAATCCTTTGCTTTGTTTTTAAATAAATGAATATGTTCTAAAGCATTTCCGGTACCGATTGCAACGCAATCAAGGGGATTCTCAGCGATTATCACAGGCATACTTGTTTCTTTACTAATCACTTTATCTAGATTTCGAAGCATGGCACCTCCGCCAGTTAATACAATCCCACGATCCATAATATCTGCGGCGAGTTCAGGCGGTGTTTGTTCCAAAGTGCTCTTCACTGCATCAACGATTGCAAATACAGTATCATGCAGGGCTTGCGCGATTTCTTCGGCAGTAATTTCAATCGTTTTCGGTAGACCTGTAAGCAAATCGCGTCCGCGAATTTCCATAGGCTCTATTCCAATTGGATCACCAGCTGATCCGATTTCCATCTTTATCGTTTCTGCAGTGCGGTCTCCAATTAGAAGATTATATGTTTTTCTTATATAACTGATAATGGAGTCGTCCATTTCATCTCCCGCAATGCGAATGGATTGACTGGTAACAATCCCCCCTAGTGAGATAATCGCCACTTCAGTAGTTCCTCCACCTATATCGACTACCATGCTTCCTGTAGGTTCCCAAACTGGCAAATTCGCCCCAATCGCCGCTGCAAATGGCTCTTCGATTGTATAGGCATCCCGAGCACCTGCTTGACGTGTAGCATCAATAACCGCACGCTCTTCTACAGCCGTAATTCCAGAAGGCACACATATCATGACATAAGGTTTGCGTGCAAATGCTCCTTTTTTTGAAGCTTGTCTAATATAATATTTCATCATTGTCGCTGTAGTTTCATAATCGGCAATAACTCCGTCTTTCATAGGTCTTAATGCAACTATATTCCCTGGAGTACGGCCTATCATATTTTTTGCATCATTACCTACAGCTCTAATTTGCTTTGTATCCGTTTCAATCGCAACAACAGATGGTTCTCGGACTACTATTCCTTTCCCTTTAATAAACACTAATGTATTAGCTGTTCCCAGATCAATTCCAAGATCTCTACTACCAAACATGGATGTATCTCCCTTTCTAAACTAAAAATACTTCATTAGGAAAAATCAAAGTCATTTCATTTATGTGTATTTAAAAGGTATAAATCTCCTCTTTTAGCTTGTGTATTTTGCCCAAAAATATTTTGCAATTAGGAGGTTTCGTCAAAAACCATAAACAATATTATAGCGTATCGACAAAAAAATTCATAGTACTCCAATGCTGTTTTTGTATAAATTTGTTGCTTATCATTCTATTAATAAACAAAATCTTTTCAGGAAGTTTTTTCTAAGTTAAAATATCTGATTTTTTGTTTATTCTATAAATTAGTTTAGTATTTAAATAAGCAACCATTACATAGAAAAAAACCTTTACAAATACCCTTTTTCTTTTAAACTCACATATTTTTTATCACCAATAATTAGATGATCTAAAATTTCAATTCCAATGATTTTTCCGCATTCTACAAGTCTTTTGGTAACCTCTATATCTTCTCTCGAAGGAGCTGGGTCACCAGATGGATGGTTATGGATACAAATAATGGATGCGGCCGATCGCCGAAATGCTTCTTTGAATACTTCGCGGGGATGTACGATGGAGGCATTTAAACTCCCGATAAAAACGGTTTGACGATGGAGGACTTGATTCTTGGTGTTTAAATATAGGCAAACGAAATGCTCCTGAGATAAAAATCTCATATCATTCATCACAAAATTCGCCCCATCTTCAGGGCTCCTTATGACATACCGATCCTCATATGACAGGTTAGCAATGCGTCTTCCTAACTCTAATGCAGCCAAAATCTGAACTGCCTTTGCCAGTCCAATGCCTCTAATGTTCATGATTTCCTCAAGAGATGCATCTTTGAGCAGATGCAAGCCTTCGAATTTCTTTAACAAACGATTTGCCATTTGGATAACGGATTCTTGCTTTGTACCAGTTCGAAGCAAAATAGCAAGTAACTCTTGATTGGATAAACTGCTGGCACCGTTCTGTATTAATCGCTCTCGTGGCCTCTCATCTTGTGGAAAATCCCGTATCATTATTTTTTCCAAACGAATATTTACCTCCTTTTAGACGAACGTTATTACAGTTAAGTTTCAAATTAATTTCTTTTCTTTTAAAAAACGATTCAATCTTGAAATAGGTAATCCAACAACATTATAATAATCTCCGTTTATCATTTTAACAAAAAGGGATCCCAGACCTTGAATTCCATATGCCCCAGCTTTGTCGTATGGTTCATCGCTATCTAAATACTGCTCGATTTCCTTAGAAGTTAACTCCCAAAACGTTACATCTGTTTTTTCATAAAAAGATTGATGTTTTCCTTGATAGATAACTGTTACACCTGTAAAAACTGAATGTTCGTTTCCGGATAAACTTTCGAGCGTTTCCTTAGCCATCGCCCTGTCTTTCGGTTTTCCTAAAATAGTTCCGTTATGCACGACAATTGTATCCGCTCCAATTACTATCGCTTCCTTATATTGCTCAGCAATGATACTGGCCTTTCTAGTTGCTAGCTCAATTACTGCATCTTCTGGAGAAAGGTTATCGGCAAGTTGTTCGTCCACATTACTAGAGATCGAATCAAAAGGGATTTGCAGTTTTTGGAGAAGTTCCTTTCTACGAGGTGAATGCGAGGCTAAAATAAGTTTCGGCATGACATTTTTCCCTTCTATTTCATTTTGGAGATACATCCATTTTTATCCTATCAAAAAAACAACATGTCCACAATGGGAGTTTCCCCATAAAAATTAGAGGATAGAATATTTCTACCCTCGCGGTGTTTAAAGTTCGTTATATTGCTTTAAATACGATAATAAAGCTTGTTCCGCACTTATAATTTCATGTTGATCCGCATTTTTTTGGAAATTCAAAAGATGTTGATAGCATTCTTTTTGTGAACTATATAATTTTTTCAAATTTGTATCTTTCCAATTTTTTAATCCTTCTACTTGCTTATATTGCTGCTCAATGTTTGATAAACTATCAGCTTCTAGTTTTCCTGTTAAATAGGCATTGGAAGATACACTGGTCAAAAGGCGAAAAAGTTCACCCGTATGTTCAGCAAACGTTTTTTCATCCTGGGTGGATACCCCGATTTTTTTTTCCTGGAAGGTTAATTGTTTAGCATACACTTCTACATCCTGTTTTTTTTGCTCTTCCGCTAACTGTTTCGCTTCAGCTAAATTATTGGAAACCCCCATCAAAATATATTGCTTATTTTCAAGTGTTATGATGACAGCAGGTAGGCCTTTTCCCTTAATGTCGTTTGCAGGTGCAGTTGCATCATCAAAAACCCCGCCTTGGATGATAGAGGTTGTTATGGCAGGAAGTACAACCGAACTATTTTGCCCGACAGATGCTCCAGCAGGAAGAGCATTTTGTTTATTTCCGATAGATTTTTGCGAAACACCCTCCGTCTGGTATGCAATCACCTTAAGCATAATAAAGCCAAATAATATTCCAATTGAAATCGCCGTTGCCGCAGAAATGAAGATCGTCAGTAAATGGGAACCGGAGTTTTTCTTGAATATTTTATTTGGTTTTTCCTTCTCTATTGAGGGTTCATAGTAAATTTTTTTGAACTCCGGAATAGGTTTATCCTCTACCTCAGGCAGTACCCAATCAAATTGATCTTCCTCAGCAGTCTTTTCAGTGGCTGCTGCCGACTCCATCTCATTTGCGTTCCATTTATGTATAGCAACCTCCTCTTTAAATGGACGTTCATCACCATTAATTTTAATTTTTATTTGATTAGCAGGTTGCTTGTCCATTTTTTTCCCTCCCGCACACGTATTTGTTCAATGCTAACATACACCGAATAAAAAAGAACAAGACTTTTGTCGTCTTGTTCAAGAAGGTTTTCGTCAAAATTTTTATTTTGTTTGAAGTGGGATTTGCAATGTCGTACCGAAATATACAGTGGTATTAGTTAAGTGGTTATATTTCTGAATAATTTCTTCCCCATCTCTTGAATGATAGTATTTCATTGCAATAGTAAATAAGGTTTCCCCAGGTTGGACAACGTGCTTAATTACCTTGAATTGTTTAGTGTTTTTAGCCCCATCCATCGTCTTATCCTCTTGAATTAATGATTCATCTACTTCGTTAGATGTTGACTTTTCCGGTTGAACCCGAGAAACCAATGGATCCTCTTTATTGCTCGGTGGAGGAACTTCCAGCTTAGGAAGTGCAGATTTTAAGATAGATTCCAATCCCGGGTCATAAAAAATGCTGACAGTAACATTACATTCGATCGAATTGGAATTATCCTGTATGGATGTACTGGTTTCTGCTGGACCTTGAAAATCAATGGTATCAACACTTGTAATTCTTGGAAGTGATTCGATTTCCCCCAAAAAATGATAGAGATGAAAATAAGTTGGCGCTTTTAGAATAATTTCAATAGGCTCTTTCTTTACTCCATCAGGCAAAGTATTATCTTCATTGCTTTTCTTTTTTTCCTCTTCAGAATTTTGATTGAAGTTGGGTAAGGATGCTGATACATCCGAATCGCCAACCTTTTGGTTTTGGTTATCCCCAAATATAATATTTTTAATCGTAATCCCTGATGCGACTTCCGCTTTTCCAAGTTCTAATATAAAACTGTCCATATTCAAAACAACCGGAAGCTGTGTTTGCAAGTTCGTTGCATCTGTTATGAGCGCAGGATCTGTTTTTTCCTTCGGGAAAGATTTAAGCTTTTCATCTCGCAGTTCTGAATTTATATATTGTATGTTTCTTTTAGTTGGGATTATTTTTTGTATGTACAAAAGAGTCGATGTAATAAAAAATAAAAGGAAGATGATGATTGTTATAAATACTTTAAGATTTTTCCCGACCACCTTTTATTCTTCCTTTCCATTCTTATTTTTCAAATAAGATTCATTAAGTATTATCGTATATTGGGCAAAGTATCTAGGCAAAATATTTTGATCGGATGCATTCATATCAGCAGTAGTTATATTTTCGATTTTCACATCCCGAACAAATTTAGCTTGATTTAAGTGTCTCATATAATATGCTGCATCATTACTAGTATCAAATTGCACCGTTAATTGGACTGTGCGGTCATCCCGTAAAGAAAAATTTGTAATAAATCCCCTTTCTGGCAATAGCGTAATGATTTCCTTTAACATGCTTACAGTTGAAATGGGGTAATCATTTGCCCACTGTATTGCCTTCTTTAAATCAAGGATAGCCTGCTGCTTTTTATCAATCGGAATATTTTGTTTTACTTTATTTAATTGTTTTTCATAGATTAATTGGCTATTCAATACTGCCTCTTGCTGTTTTATAGACGTATAATAGGAATAAAAAATAGCTAGGGAGACTGCCAAAATAATCAGAATCCCTGATAGGACAAACCAAAATAAATTGGGACGGTGTTTTTTTTCTATAAGATTAATGTCTACTAGCATGCATTTACACCTACTTTAATGTTAAACCGATGCATTCCGAAAAAACGGGTGGGATGTTAATATTCTTTTTTGTCTGGAATAATGAGTCTGTAAGGGGTTGAACCTTAATAGTACTATGCTCTTTTAATTGTTCCACGTACTGGCTAATATATGGATGCTCTCCAGCTATTAATAATTTATTTATTTCATATTGACCATTTGTTAAATTAAATTGATAGAAGTTTCGAATTCGATCGATTTCCCGTTCTATTTGTTGAATTTGTCCTGTTTTCACTTGAGAATCCTCTTTCATTGCCCAATTTTCATAAGTATATCTTGAGGATTGAAATTCTAATTCGAATTGATCAGTAAAATGAATTTGATGAACATATAATGGTTTATGTTCGTAGAATATCGATAATTGGATGTATGCTAATTGAATTTGAACAACTAAAAGATGCTCATCTCGGCTGGCAAGATCCAAATGATAATATAAACGATATAAAGACAGAATGGATAAATCCATCACAACCGGTTTTAATTTTATTTTTTTTAAAAGATTTACATATTGCTGGACAACCGATTCACGTGAAGAAATCATTAAAACCTCACGATGATCTTGACCTGCCTTCCATTCTACTGCTTCAATAAGCGGATCTTCAAATGGCAAATGCAGGCTCTCCCCGACAGACATGTAAAGATAGCCTTTAATTTCTTCTGTAGGAACCTCCTCTGGAACAAGCACCTTTCTTACAATGGTATGTCCATCCGATAGACACAAATATGTAGGCATTCTTCTAATTTTATTTTCGTAGAGAAATTGCTCCAGTAAAGTCCTTAATGTGGGAGCATCTTCAATTAGTCCACCACGGAGAACTCCTTTAGGTAAGCATTTTTGACCAAATTTAAGGATAACATTATTTTTACCGGTTACGATAAAACGAACGTAATGGTCCGTAAACATTAAATGTAAACGATGCTGTCTAGAAAATAGTTGTAGGTCCATTTACTTCACTCCCCATTACATAAACATGCTTACATACCATGAAATAATATTATCTCCGAAAAAAAATGATAGAATTGCACCTGCACCAATGAAAGGGCCGAATGGTATAGGTTTTCTCTTTTTATATTTTCGTGCAATCATCATTAAAATACCAAAGACTGCACCAAGGAAAGTAGCAATTAGGAACGTTAAAAAAGTATATTTTAGCCCTAGTATTATGCCAAGGACAAAAAATAATTTAATATCTCCACCGCCCATTGCACCTTTACTTAATATAGCTATTAGAAATAATAGGGCAAATCCAAAAACAGCCCCGACTATAGGGTCCCACCAAGGTTCGGAAGGAAACATAATCTTTAAGATAATAAATATTACGGTAAAAATTAATAGAATTTTATCTGGAATAATCATATAAATAAGATCTGATACTGTAATAATCACTATTAATGATAAAAGCAATAAAGCAAATAGCAGCTCAATTCCCCAGCCTGATTTAGCATATGCGAATGCAAATAAGCACCCTGTAATTGCCTCCATAACAGGATAGATATAAGAAATAGATGTTTTACAGGAACGGCATTTTCCTAATTGAAAAATAAAAGAAAATACGGGGATTAATTCAAACCAGCGCAATTTATGCTTACAGTGCGGACACTGTGATCCTGGATAAATAAGTGATTTTTTTTCAGGGATACGTAAGCCCACTACGTTAAAGAAAGATCCAAGAATCAAACCTACTACTGCAAAATAGATTGTCCAAAATATATTCATTGGTTGAGAGTTTGTGCTCCTTTTCAATTTATGACACTTTCATTATTTGTATATTATCATATGATAGAAATATATGTTATAAAAAAAGGAGCATTGGATGCCCCTTTTTTTGATTATAAAGATATCAGTTTATTTTGCGTTTCCTGCATTTAATTTTGATTCATCTGCATTTACAACCTCAGTTCCACCAGAAGATACTAGAACGATTGTATAGTTATATTTTCCATTACTATCTTTTGTAATGGTTACTTTACTTTTTTCATCATTATATTTATCTCCCTTTTTAGAAGGGTCCTGTGGAATATTATCTAGATAACCAGCACTCACTAATTCACTTAATTTTAAATCCCTAGTTCCTGTTGAACTTGGGAGAATTTTATCATCTTGCGCAGCCACACCTATCTTCGCAGCATTAATAATCATTAACCCGTTTGAAATGTGTGCATCTGTCCGTGATTTGTTGATAAGTCCCCCTACACTAGGCACTGCAATAGCGGTTACAATCGCAAGAATAACAATTACAGCAAGCAATTCAACAAGAGTCATCCCTTTTTGATTCTTCATTACCTTTTGGAATCTGCTTCTCATTTTCTCTTCTCCTTCTTTAAATATGTAATAAAAAAGCCAACTTCATATTTATTAATCTAGGATGTTAATAGGTTAATAAACATAAAATTGGCGGGTTGCACTACAAGCTCCGAGCCATTCAAGTGCCCATATACAAATGACTCTTCTTCGCTTCCAATTTCTATCTTAAATCTAAGCTCATTATACTATTCCAAATATCGCTATTACAACATATTTTTACTAATCTATACATAATTTTTATAGTGATAGTCGATTTATTGGATATTTTGAAACACGCTATACATTGGGATGGTGATGGCCGCAACAATCGTTCCTACAACTCCGGCGAGAAAAACAATCATCATAGGCTCTAAAAGAGATTTCAATTGCTCTGTTGCCTGATCAACCTCAGATTCATAAAATTCCGCAACTTTTTCTAACATATAGTCTATTGTTCCTGATTGTTCGCCTATGATCATCATTTGTGAAACTAGAGGGGGAATAGCCCAATGATCCTTCATGGGTTCTGCAATTGACTTTCCCTCTTCTATATAATTCTTTGATTCGCCAAGGATTTTGGCAATCACTTGATTTCCAACGACATTTTCCACAATGCTGATTGCATGCAATATCGGAACGGAAGAAGCAAATAATGTGCTAAGAGTTCTAGTCATCCTTGCTAAAGCTGCTTTTTGGATAATTTTTCCGAATACTGGAATTTTAAGTTTTATCATGTCCAAATAAAAGCTGCCATTTTTCGACCTTACCAATAAATAATATCCTAATAACAACAACAGCAGAAAAAGTATAAATAACCAAAAATAATGCACAACAAATTGACTAGAATTTAGCAGCCACAATGTTAAAGCTGGCAATTTTGCATTAAATGAAGCAAACATGCCAGCAAATTTGGGAACAATCACAGCTAGCATAAAGATAACTACCGCTATTGATATAATTGCCAATATGATTGGATAGGACATTGCCGCCTTAATTTTCTGCCGAGTTTGATGCTGCTTTTCAAAATAAACAGCCATTCTTTCCAAAATCTCCTCTATTTGACCGCTAGCCTCCCCAGCTTTCATCATATTGATAAACATGGAGGGAAAAATAGTTGGAAATTTTTCAGCCGCTTCGGTATAAGATTTTCCTGTTTGAATATCCTCATATATATTGTAAAGGGTTTGTTTTAAAACACGATTTACTGTTTGCTCCGCTAAAATTTTTGTTGAATCAACAACGCTAATTCCCGCCTTAATCAATGTACTGAATTGACGAATATAAATGACTAAATCTTTATGCTTTATATTTGGCTTTATAACATTAATTTCCCGATACAATATTCCCTTTAATTCTGTTAAAGAACGGATCGCAATACCTTTTTCTTTCATCTTTAAAACGGCTTCATTATAATTTGCCGCCTTCAGTTTGCCTTTTACCCTTTCACCTTTTCGATTCCTTCCGATATATTGAAAGACTGCCATTAAAGAACACCATCCAATAAATATGGTCTAGCGTCATTTGCTGAAATTTTTTCTTGTTCCACTAAAGCTTGAATCGCCATTTGCATCGTTTGCATTCCCGCTGCTTTACTTGTTTGCATAACGCTTTGAATTTGATGGATTTTTTCATTGCGAATTAAATTTCGGATTGCAGGATTATTAATTAAAATCTCAAAGGCACCAATTCTGCTATTTTGTTGCTTATGTTGAAATAATCTTTGCGAAATGATAGCCCGTAATACGGAAGCCAATTGAATTCTAACTTGTGCTTGTTGTTCTGATGGAAATACATCAATGATTCGATCAATAGTTGTCGGTGCGTCCGTTGTATGCAAGGTAGCTAGTACCAAGTGTCCTGTTTCTGCAGCAGTTATCGCCGTTGATATTGTTTCTAAATCCCTCATCTCACCCACGAGGATAACATCGGGATCTTGTCTTAAACATGCTCTTAAGGCATTGGAGAATGATTTTGTATCAAACCCTATTTCTCGCTGGTCAATGATACATGTCCCGTGTTTATGTAAATATTCAATAGGGTCTTCTAGTGTAATAATATGTTTTTTAACGGTACGATTCATCTTATCTAGCATCGCTGCTAAAGTAGTCGACTTTCCACTTCCGGTTGGCCCTGTCACTAATATCAGACCTTGGGGCTGTATAGCAAGGTCGCTAAGAACCGATGGCAATCCTAATTCGTCAAATGTAGGGATTCTAGTAGGAATAACCCTAATAGCTAAACTGATACATGAACGTTGGTGAAATGCATTCACTCGAAAACGTGAAACCCCTTCTATTCCATAGGAAAAATCAAGTTCCCCTGTTTCTTTAAATTGCTTCCACATGGAATCAGGAATAATCGCTTTTGCCATTTCTTCTGTATCACTAGGCTTGAGCGGCTCTTGTCCAAATTTTTTTAATTCTCCATTTAACCTCATCATTGGCGGCACTCCAACCGTTAAATGGATATCTGAAGTGCCAATTTCAAATGCAGCGGTCAATATTGCATCTAGTTTTTCTTTCATGTATATCCCCCTAGTCCGGTAAAGTTACTCTAAGTATTTCATCAACCGTTGTTAACCCAGACTTAGCTTTTAACAATCCGTCATCTATTAAGAAAAGCATTCCTTTTTTTAATGCTGCAAGCTTAATCTCTTCCATATTCTGATTATTATATAGTAAATGACGAATATCATCGTCTATTATAAAAAGCTCATGTATCGCCAATCGCCCTTTATAACCAGTTTGCCGGCAAGAGGAGCAGCCCTTGCCGCGATAGAGAGTCTGAACTTGCAAGCCTCTTTTCTCAAATAATTGTTTTTCCATCATTGTAGGCTCATATGGTTCTGTACAATCTTTACATAATTTTCGTACTAGTCTTTGAGCAACTACACCAGATAGTGCCGAAACAACTAAATAAGGCTCAACATTCATATCTAATAGTCTCGGAATAGTAGAAATAGAATCATTTGTATGCATCGTGCTAAGGACTAAATGGCCAGTCAATGCCGATCTTACTGCAATTTCCACTGTTTCACTGTCTCTTATTTCCCCAATCATGATGATATTTGGATCCTGACGCAGCAGTGCACGTAATCCCTTTGAAAAATCGAGTCCGATTTGCGGGTTTACTTGTACTTGATTTATTCCCTCTAGTTGATATTCAACAGGATCTTCTATCGTTACGATGTTTACCGCTTCAGAATTTAAATGATGCAGTCCAGCATACAGAGTGGAAGTTTTTCCGGACCCTGTTGGACCTGTAATCAGGAGAAGACCTGAGGGTTTCTCGATTAATTTAACAAAGGATTGAAGATTCATTCTATTAAATCCAATTTCTGATATATTCTTTTTTACATTTTGTAAATCTAATATACGAATAACTACTTTTTCACCATTAATCGTTGGAAGAATGGATATTCTTAAATCAACTTGCCTTTGTTGCACTGTTAATTTTACACGGCCGTCTTGTGGCAAACGGTTTTCTGTAATTCTTAAATTTCCTATTACTTTTATTCTAGCTATTAATGAAGGATAAATAGACTTAGAAAGAATTCTTTCTGTTTTTAATACACCATCAACTCTATATCGAATGATTACTTTTGTCTCTTGAGGATCAATATGTATGTCACTGGCTTTCATTTGTACACCCGTTGCAAATAGCTGATTGACAAGTTTGACAGCAGGAGCTTCTTCCGGATTCAATGGTACGATACTTGATAGTTCCTCTTCTTCAAAATGTTCATTAAAATGATAATATTTATGAATTGCCCCAATAATTTCTTCTTTTGTAGCTATGACCGGCTTGATTTGAAACCCGGTTGATAATCGTAGATCATCAATCACAAAATAATCCATCGGATCATTCATTGCTACCGTTAATTCCTGTTGATTTTTCTCAATTGGAATAACAACATTTCTGATTGCAAATTCAATAGGAACTAGTTTTATTAAACTTGTATCAATTGGATATCGATGTAAAACGACATGTGGAACACCTAGCTGAAATTCCAGCACTTCAATTAATTGCTGTTCATTTATAAAACCTCTTTCTACCAATACATCCCCAAGTTTTTGCCCGTCTTTTTTAGCATTTAATGCTTCTGATAGCTGGTCTCTTGTAATTTCACCAACATCAACAAGTAAATCTCCTAATCGTTTTCTAACCATGTAATCCCTACTCTCAAAAAATAGTAGTACATTTATACCAATACATTATAAAATAGAAATATGGAAAATTGTATCAGGTAAAGCAAAATCTTTTTGCGAGGTATTAATATAATGAAGAATCATTTAAACAATGAAAAAGGATTTACACTAGTCGAAGTTCTTGCTGCAATCACATTACTGACAATAGTCCTTATATGCACTTTCGGAATATTTGGTCAATCTTATTCGTTTACTGCCCACAATGAGATAAATTTAAAAGCAACAAACCTCGCTAGAAAAACATTGGCATATCTTGAGTCGAATAAAATTAAGGTCTCAGCCCCAGATGCCGATGTAGACTTATCAAACTATAATCTCACAAATGATCATTTATATCCTTTTGCTACTTTTACACAAAACAATGAAGAAAAACTTGTAAATTTATATAGAGTAGAAATAAAGATTTACAATTCTAAGAATAAGGATAAGCTACTTTCTCATACTTTTGGTTATTTAGAAGGGGTACAATGATGGGTTATTTTAAAAAGATTTACAAGAACCAAATGGGTTTAACAATCATTGAATTACTTGCCGCCATTACGATTGGAACCATTGTACTTATTATTGCATTTAGCACTTTGAACATGGCATTAAATTTTTATAAAAATAATATGGTAAAGTCCAATTTAGAACAAGAAGAAAATATTATCGTAACTACCATGACTACCTTATTTCAACAGAACGATAAATATACGATTAATATTACAAATGATAATAAATTAAGTCTATCAACTTCTCCGCAAAATCAGATGTATACATTCGAAAAAAATTATAAATATTCCATTAGAATAGACGGTACTGCCATTAACCCAGGTTCTTCCTATACCATTATGACAAATAAGCCCGCAGCTATTGATATTACTATAACCGATAATACCAACCCTAAAATTCAAGTACAACTGTCAACGATATTAAGACGACTATAGGGAGGAAGATCTTTGCTTAAGAAAAATCAAGGCCATGTGCTCATCATAGTATTGTTAATATTTACAATTTCCTTTATTTTGATTACTGCTCTATTCAGTCTCTCTGTTAATACTCGAAAGCAGATAAATATTTCGGATATAGAAATGCAGAAAACAAACGCTGCCGAAATGGGAATCAACTTGTTTGAAAAATACTTGCTAAAGGTAATTCAAACTAAGAACTATAAAAATGTAAATGAATTGCTGCAACAATTAAAGGATCAATTAAATCCATTAATTAAATCTAGAACGATAGATAATAATCTTTCCTACAATATTAATAAGATTGATATTTCAAGTACCCTAGATTCTCAAAAGAATACAATTATCACATTAGTTGTATCGACACAGGGAATATTTAAAGACTCTGTTAAGACATTGAATAAAACGTATAAATTGACGGTGCCAAATGGGACAGGAGAATCTGGTGGGAATTCAGAAGGAATCTTTACAAGCAAAAGTCAATTTGATTCAATTAGTGATAGTAATAGAAACTTTCCCTCGTTGTCTCCAGTACTAAGTGGAAAAATACCAAATCAGTGTACTTCAAATTTATCTAATTGTAATCTAAACACTGATGTATATTTTAATCAAAGTCTTTCTTTAACTGGAAATTATACCGTGAATGGAAATGCACAATTTAATGATGTAACAATGAATAATAACTCAAAGATTACAATTTCAAAAGATGCTATATTCACCAAAGCCGTCTTTTTTAATCCGGATTCGGAAATAAATATCGGTGGAAATGCACTTTTTAATGAGAGTTTAGGTTTTAAAGCAACTGGTCCTAAACTTACCATAAGTGGTGATTCGAAGTTCAATAAAGCAGTTCTACCTCAAGGATCTCAATTAACATTATTAGGAAATACTACTTTCGGCAATTCCTTAGAGCTTAATGAATCAAATTTGACACTTGGAAAAAATGTATATTTTTCTAAAAATGTTAGATTATCAACAAATTCAACTATTAAAATTTATGGTAGTGCAGATTTTACAGGTGATATTAACGTGGATAACGGTTCATCTATTACAATCAACGGTAACTTTTATAGTCCTAGCAAATATATTACGGTAAATGGCACAATCTGTGTTTATGGCAGCAGTGATGTTGGTGAAAATGGCGGATCAACAACCAACGCACAAATAATTCGTAATGTTGGCAGTTGTGGAAATGCACCTGCTACAATCTATATTTTAAATAAGCCAATTCAATCAAATGATAACACAGGTGACCTTAATATAAATATTGATTCTTTACCAGTCAAATACCAATAATACAATAAAAACCTTCATTCTAGACATCTAGTATGAAGGTTTTTACCATGACACGGACAATTTTGATCTTATTTACTTATCTTCTTCAGTTTTAACATTATTTTCGCTTTTTGAATTATCTTCCGTTACCTCATTACCATCCCCTGCCAATTGATTATTATCCATTTCAAGACTATTTCCACTACTTGATATACACTTATATTCAACATCATCCTTCGGCAAATAAAAATCATTTGAAACAAGCACTCGTTCTAATAATTGATGTTGATAATATACTTCCTTATACACCTCTATGGAGTATCCATTTTTTCCTTTTATAGTTCTCTCCAAATTTTTTGTCGGCACGTATTCTAATATTTTCCGTTGCGGATATACTTGCTCATCCTCTTCAGAAATAACATATTTCAATGGACTCATTGGTCCAATTATTGATATGTTCATTTTATTAAAAGCTGTTTTTTTACTTATAATTTTTATTTCATCACTATTAGGATTATAAAGTTTCAAGTCCAAATCCTCTTGTACATTTGCCTCGAATCCTAAAGGTATATTATCAGGCTTTGTCTGACTAATGTTTCTTTCCACCACCTGAATATTTGATTGTAATATTGCCTTATATAATGCAGAGGATAGTCTTCCCAAGGAGTCAGCATCGGTTAAACCTTTTACCGTATTTTGAAAAGAAAAAAGCTTATTTGGTTTCAATATAATCGTTTTATGTTCTTTCAGCCAATTATTAATAAAATTCGGCTTATATATTACTACCTCATTTGAAGAAATTACTGTTTGTTTCATTTCATCATATCCAGTTAGATATTTCTCCATATTTATATCCAGGTCTGTTAGGGTTAAATTAGCAGCATCCTGTTTCAGAAACGCTTTCAATTTTGATAAATCTATTTCATCTATTATGGATACCATTCCAAGCTGACGAAATAAGCTGACCAGTTCATTATTATTAATTTCTACCGATAAGGGATTTTCCTTTCCATTTTGGATGGATTTAAACGTATCAGAGACCATAAACATAAATACATTATCAGGTAGTTCTACTCTCTTATTTAAAAAAGATAATTGTATTTTCTTTTTCGCTTTCCAATTATTAATTTGAGCGTTCACTTTTTCTTCGGCATTAGTACTATTCAAAGAACTAATATTTACGGATCCAACTTTTGTATTCTTTAAATAATCTTTTTCATTACTAAGGACAGATGATAGAGGGACTACAGTTAATTGGGAAAGAATAATTAAAAAAATAGTAGAACATAGAATGATACTTATAAAAACAACGATGTTTTTCTTTGCCATACTTAACTCCTTTCCTTATCCTCCCTGATTCTGTCGTATAAAAGCTGCAAATCGTCATTAACAGGATTTTTGCTATTGTCTTGAAGAATATTTTCTAACACATTGGATTGATCTATAGTATCTGAATGTTGATTTACGATGATATCGAAATTATCCAGCTTTTCATTTTCCATTAATAAATTTTGGCGATTCCTAAAAATTAGCTTTAAGTCATCATCATTTGTATTTGCTTGGCTTTCTTTGTATGTAACTTTTAAATCACTATTAACATCAGTATTCGAAACGTTATGTATTTTTAAGGCGTTATCTTCATACGGTATTTCTGTTGCCACTGCAATCTCCCTCAGCAAAGATTTACTTTCATCTTCCGTCACTATTTCAGCAGGTTTCAGATATACATTATTGGAAAAATCCAAGTTTTCTGCAGCTGCAGATCTTTCTAATAAATGGTGATAAGAAAACATCGGTGTTGGCAGTATATTTTGGTTATCAGCAGTGATATCCTGATTCATTTGATCCGTTTCGATCCAGTTGATTTTTACACCGATTAATATTGTTATACAAAGGATAAATAATAGAACAACTAATACGGATAACCACCAAACAAATAAATACCAAGTAATTTCTTCAATTCCAAAGCAAGAAATGGATAGGAGAATCAATATTAATTTTTTTCGAACCTTTATTTTCATGGGTATTGCTAAAAAAACAATTGAAAAAATGACTATAGATACAACTTGCGATATCAATAAATTCATTCTTCACCTCTATGTAATGCTTTAAATTTTCTATTACAAATAATAGTTTACTAATACTATTATACTAGGTATCTACTTGTAAGATAGATAAAATTATAAATACCATCCCCTAAAAAAGAGATGGTATTATTTCACATACTCCGCCACCCGGTTTTTTCCTGCTCTTTTCGCACCAATATATAATGCACGATCAGCATGGCGAATTAGAGCTATGGCCTCGTCTGCGTCATAAGGTGCAGTTGCAACACCTATACTAACGGTAATTTGTACCTCGACTTCTCCCATATTTTCATCTAATGAATTCTCAAACAGAAATGGACGATTAGCAATCGTCAAACGAACCAATTCGGCTAAGTTTAATGCCGCAGCTTTACTTGTATCCTTAAGAAGGATGACAAATTCTTCTCCGCCATAACGGGCAACGATGCCGCGATTACCAATCAAGCCTGTTATTCGCTTTGCCAACATGACAAGGATATCATTTCCACTTTGATGTCCAAATGTGTCATTAATCATTTTAAAGGAATCAATATCCAGCATAATCAAAGACAATTCTTTTCGGATCCCCTTATTTAGCAGCAAAAATTCATTGGTTAGCAAATTATCAAAATAGCGATAATTATATAGTTGTGTTAAAGGGCAATGCTCGCTATTCATCTTCGTTTGCTCGTAATGCCTTGCATTCGAGATAGCCACGACAAAATAAGAGCAAAGAATATCTAATATTGGCAGCTGATATTTTTCGTACTGCCCCCTCTTAGTGGAAGCCAAAAAGAGAACCCCTTCCACCTTCTTATTTTTAAAAATAGGAACACATAAAATACTCTCTATATTTTCAGGCATATAACCGTCGGCAATATTTTCCCATTCCCCTTTATTATTGTAGAAAACAGGTTTTTCCGTTGCCCATACATGTCCGCTTATCCCCTCATACTTCTTAATTGGAGGAATAATATTTGGCATTTGAAGCCCATTTTCCATACCGCGCAGAAGGACCATTTCATCACCTTGTACGTCCAATATGTAGGCATAATCGACCGTTAATGTTTGTGAAACCTTCTGGATAAAAAGATCAAAAATCTCATCAACCTCCAAGGTTTCATTCAATTGATGGCCAATTTCCGCAGCTTTATGCAAATAATCATTAAATCTTTCGGAAGAATTATATAACCTCACTACATAACCAAAACCCATAAAAGGGAGACCAATTAAAAGGAAAGCAATATACGAAAACTGCTCATTTAAATAATACAAAATAATACTTAGCGGCACTACGATACAGATAATCAATAATTCCCATAATACATCTAGCTCGAAAAGGCTGATCCGTTTTCCTACAAACGGATTCGATATATATAAGAAAAAATGATTAATAAGGACATTCGCTATCGCGTATATAATAATCGGAAGAATATTGTCTTGAAGGGATGTAAATCCTATTCTTCCTCCAATAGCAAAATAAAGAATGCCGCTAAGAAGAGATATTCCAAAAAACATAATTGAATTATAAGGATATCGATATGCTTCTTCCTTTTTTACCTTCAGCGACATTAAAACTACTATTATGGAAAACTGAGTAAGAATTAATTCAAAAAACAATCCATAGGATATAAAGCCCGCCATATTAACCCATTGAAAAATGTATATTGGGCTTGAATTAATATGAATCGGAAAATAGGAAACAATACCTGCCAATACACAAAAAGCGATAATCACAGGTACATCTACAGGTTTTGGAGGGAAAAATTGAAAGGTATAAAATACGCCGATTGGCACTATTAAAAACCAAAGTAATAGGATAATCGACAATTTATTATTTAATTTCATTTTTCTCCCTCCTTTTCTCCTGGTTAATTAGTCATAATGTTCTAAAATATTTTACCAAATAGCTATAAGAATGTCACTATCAAACAGGTGATAACCTTATTCTAAATAAGTTTTTAAGTAGGGCTTTATCTCTGCTAAAAAGTATAAAGAGCCACAAATGATAAGCATTTCATCGTCACCCAAACTCTTCATTAAATCTGCAAGAATTGGTTGCCATTCTTCATATGCTTTCCCATTTTCTATTAAACTTATTTTCGCTAAATTTTGGGCAGTTTCTATTCTTGGTGAGTTAAATTGTGTAAAATAAAATTCTCCCTTTATTTTCCGAAGTTCCTTAAACATTTTGGTTAAGTCCTTATCTCGCAATGCCGCAAACAATACCTTTTTCTTTTTGTCTTGATAACGTTCCTTTACCGCCTTAACCAACACTTCAACACCTTCAGGATTATGTGCACCATCTATTAATATAAGGGGATTTTCTTGAACAATCTCTAACCTTCCCGGCCAGAATGCTTTTAATAATCCATTCCTAATATGCTGCTCCTGAATATTTAATAGAAGAGCTGCCATAGTGGCCAATGCTGCATTTTTAACCTGGTGTTCACCTAACATTTTAATTTCAAGATTTTTAAGAGTTACTTCGTCCACGGAAAAAGTGAACCTTTCTCCCGTATTTACGGAAAGCCGATTAGATTCATAAAAATCTTTGTTAAGGATTTTTACATCCGCTTTCATTTTCTCTGCCTTTTCAGTAATGACGGAAAGTGCGCTATTTTGTTCTACTCCAGTTATTAATGGGATTCCGCTTTTTATAATTCCTGCTTTTTCAAATGCTATTTTTTCGATGGTATCACCTAAAATATTCATGTGATCAAATCCAATAGTTGTAATGATGGTTAGAATTGGTTCTAAGATGTTAGTGCTATCCAATCTACCTCCAAGGCCAACTTCGAAAACGCAAAAGTCCATTGGATTTATCCTTGCGAAATAATAAATAGCCATGGTTGTAATTACCTCAAACTCTGTCAGGCTCCCGAGATCAGTTGTTTCTAATTCCTCTGTCAAAGGCTTTATAATACGAACTAACTCTACCATTTCATTATCGGAGATGGGAACACCATTAATGCTGATACGTTCATTAAATGTTTCAATGGATGGAGATGTAAAAGTACCAACTTTGTAACCGGCTTCATTTAGAATGGATCGGATAAAAGTGACAGTTGATCCTTTTCCATTTGTTCCGCCTACATGGATAACCTTTAAATCCTTTTCAGGTGAACCCAGTCTCTCCAATATCCATTTCATTCTATCTAGCCCAGGTTTAATACCAAATTGCAATCTCGATAATATCCATTCTAACGCTTCATCGTATGTAGTCATTAGTTTTTGCACCTTCTTTTTAAATAGATGGAAGACGAATCCCTTAAGTGATTCGCCTTCCATTATTACGTTATTATTCTCCTTTTAATTCGGAAATTCTGGCACTAACTGCCGCTTGTTTATCCAGATAATCTTTTTCCTTTGCACGCTCTTCCTCTACTACCTTTTGCGGTGCTTTACTTACGAACTTTTCATTACTTAGTTTCTTTTGAACACGCTCTACTTCTTGATTCCATTTTTCTAATTCTTTTTGTAGTCTTGCGAGTTCTTCTTCAATATTAATCAATCCTTCAAGCGGAAGGAAAATTTCAGCTCCTGTTACAACTGCTGTCATCGCTTTATCCGGAGCACTGATATCGATTCCGATCACTAATTCCTCAGGGTTGCAGAAACGTTCGATATAAGCTGTATTATTATTAAGTGTTTCTTGTATGGTTTCATCTTTCGCTTTGATAAAGATTTTAATCTTTTTGCTTAGCGGTGTATTAACCTCGGAACGAATATTACGTACGGAACGAATAATTTCAACTAAGAGTTTCATATCATTTGCCGCTTTTTCATCATGGAAATCGAGATTTACTTGCGGCCAGCTCGCAGTTGTAATAGATTCGCCACTATGAGGAAGGTTTTGCCAAATTTCCTCGGTAATGAATGGCATGAATGGATGAAGCAATCTCATCGTATTGTCGAGAACATATGCCAAGATTGATCTTGTTGTCTTTTTAGCAGCTTCATCTTCCCCATATAAAGGAAGCTTTGCCATTTCAATATACCAATCACAGAAATCATCCCAGATGAAGTTGTAAAGGGCACGGCCAACTTCACCAAACTCATACTTTTCAGCAAGCTTTGTAACTGTTTCAATCGTTTCATTAAGGCGGGTAAGAATCCATTTATCTGCTACAGATTTTTCGCCTGTTAAATCAATTTCATCATACTTTAAGCCTTCCATATTCATTAAGGCAAAACGAGATGCATTCCAAATCTTATTCGCGAAATTCCATACAGACTCCACTTTTTCAATGCTGAAGCGTAAATCTTGACCTGGTGAACTTCCGGTAGCAAGGAAATAGCGTAAAGCGTCTGCTCCATATTGATCTATAACATCCATTGGGTCAACACCGTTGCCTAATGATTTACTCATTTTTCTTCCTTGATCGTCTCGAACAAGACCATGAATTAATACATCCTTAAACGGTCTTTTTCCTGTAAATTCTAAGCCTTGGAAAATCATTCTTGAAACCCAGAATGTAAGAATGTCATAGCCTGTAACTAATGCATCTGTCGGATAATAACGTTTGTAATCAGTAGCTTCTTCATTCGGCCAGCCCATCGTCGAAAATGGCCACAATGCTGAACTGAACCAAGTATCAAGAACATCATTATCCTGTTCCCAATTTTCGATGTCTTGAGGAGGCTCTACATCAACATAGATTTCTCCTGTTTGTTTATGATACCAAGCAGGAATTCGGTGTCCCCACCATAATTGTCTTGATATACACCAATCGTGGATATTTTCCATCCAGCGTAAATAATTATTCTCAAAGCGTTCCGGTACAAAATGAACCTTATCCTCTTGCTGTTGCAATTCAATAGCCGTTTTGGCAAGCGGACCCATTTTTACAAACCATTGTGTTGATAGGTATGGTTCTACAACAGCATCACTACGTTCAGAGTGACCAACTGAGTGCATATGCTCTTCAATTTTAAATAATACACCTTGCTCTTGAAGGTCTTTTACAATCTGTTTACGGCACTCAAAACGATCCAATCCCTCATATTTACCGGCATTTTCATTCATTGTACCGTCTTCATTCATAACTAAAATACGAGCAAGATTGTGGCGATTGCCGATTTCAAAGTCATTCGGATCATGTGCAGGGGTAATTTTAACTGCACCAGAACCAAATTCCATGTCAACATAATCATCGCCAACAATCGGAATTTCACGTCCTGTAATCGGTAAGATAACCGTCTTTCCAATTAAATGTTTATAGCGGTCATCATCAGGGTGAACAGCAACTGCAGTGTCACCAAGCATTGTCTCTGGTCTTGTTGTGGCTATTTCGATACTACCTGAACCATCAGATAGCGGATAATTCATATGGTAAAAGGCACCTTGAATATCTTTATAAATAACTTCTATATCGGAAAGGGCTGTTTTCGTTGCTGGATCCCAGTTAATGATATATTCACCGCGATAAATTAGTCCCTTTTTATACAAAGTTACAAATACTTTTTTAACTGCTTCTGATAATCCCTCATCAAGGGTAAAGCGTTCTCGGGAATAGTCTAAGCCAAGTCCCAGTTTTGCCCATTGCTTACGAATAAATGCAGCATACTCTTCTTTCCATTTCCAGGCTTCCTCAAGAAATTTCTCACGGCCAAGATCGTAACGGCTTTTACCTTCTTCACGAAGTTTTCCTTCTACTTTTGCTTGAGTGGCAATACCTGCATGATCCATTCCAGGGAGCCACAATACATCGTAACCTTGCATTCTTTTCATTCTCGTTAAAATATCTTGCAGGGTGGTATCCCAAGCATGGCCTAAATGAAGTTTTCCTGTTACATTTGGCGGCGGAATAACAATTGTATAAGGCTTTTTCTCTGGGTTATCCTTGGCTTCAAAAAACTTTCCATTAATCCACCATTCATATCGACCGTCTTCAACAGCTTTCGGTTCATACTTCGTCGACATCTTTAATTCATTTTCTTCCATCTTCGTTCCTCACTTTCTTCATAGTACCTTCTGAAAAATAAAAAGCTCCCTACGTCAAAAGGACGAAGGGAGCGGATTCGCGGTACCACCTTTTTTCACAGACATTCATAAAAAAATAAATGTCTGGCACTTAAAACGAATAACGGCTTTTCACCGGCTTCAATTACTACAATGTTTCACTGAAGCTGCTCATGGGCGACCTTCCAATCTGTCAAACTTAGGAAATATTTCAGCAAACAATTTCCCTCTCTTGAAGTTGACTACAATCGTACTCTTCCCAATCAATGCTTTTTATTTTATTTTTTTCTATATAGTATCGAATTTCAGTGACTATAGTCAATTATTTTTCCCTATTTTTTTAAAAAATATTCTTGTTCACTACTTTAAATTGCACATCTTTTGTCTTATACGGTCAGAAAACATGGAAAAGCGATGATTACTCTTAGGCGGATTCACCAAATTATCTTTCTGTCATATTTTATATGGTATCAAGCTGTGGAAGGTGAGGAGATGAAAAAAAAGTTTAATCAATACACATTTCAATCGTGGATGAAAACAATTAAAGGAATATGTAAACAATTAATTATTCCATTTGCCATATTCCAAGGTATTCGCACCATACTCATTCCTACAACCTTTGATGTATTACTATTAGCAATCTTTATATTAATTGCCCTTGCTTTTTATTTTGAATGGTTTTAAGAAATGTGGAAGGCTTGCCCATCGCCGTACGGATTTCGTAGTCGCTCACCTCGAGATAAAGGAAACACAGTGAGGCAGTTCACGAGCTGATGTTGACTTATCGTAGGGAGGAGAGGGAGAAATCCGCTAGCCGATATCTGCTTACGCTAGACAGTCGATACAATAAAATAACCCAAACCTTCTTAATCCTTAGGTTTGGGTTCCGTTTCTGCCATTTGCACTCTATTTTCCATTTCATTCATTCTAACGACAACATATTCTGTGTTTTTAAGCAGCCAATAATGACTTTGCAATTCCTTCACAAATTTAATCTCCGCTTTTTTGGACCTTTGCAGACGATATTCTTGAACTGTTCTGGAAATTGGGCCAGGATGTGCTAAATAACTTAAAAATAATAATTTCTCATCTTCTTTAAATGGGAAATGTCCAAAATAAGTGTAAATCCAATCGATACATTCATCAAATCGTTTAGGATATGTTTGCAGAGTTCTTGATAAAAACGGTAATAGATCTTGAATTGGAGAAGCAATTTTTGAGTTTTCAAAATTAGTAAAATAACCGTAACCTCTATCATCGTATAAAAAATGCTCTGTCGATATTTTTCCATGTGTTATGACGGTTCTGCCTGTTTTTACCTCTTTAGAATTTTCATACCATTCCTCAAGCTTCTTTTTTGAAAAATCAAGTGCTCTTCTAATGTCATTGTAAAACATGCAAAATAGTAATTCAAAAGGTGACATATACCATTTCTTTTCACTAGATTCAAGAAACTCCGTTAAAAATTCTTCTTCCCGTTCCCACCCGTCCAGAGTATTTTCAAAATGTGCTTTTCTTTCTTCCGCCTCTATCGGTATGTTTTTCATTGATAGAGTATGAAGTCTGGCAAGCTCTCTGAACATTTTTTGGTGTTTTTCATTTCGATCCTCTTTTTCTTCATTGGAAAGCCAAGGCATCAAATAGAACAAATAATTTTGCTCCAAAATTGCATACCTTCCATCCATCGTTGGATAGATTGGAACTATACGATTATAGCCTCGTTGATATAAGGCTTGAACATTTCGGACGAAATCAATACCGCTTTGCGGAAGTATTTTCTTTAATGCATAAATGCCGTTGTCGGAATAAACCTTCCACGTCTTTCCGTACTGCTCGGCATATTTTACTCTTATTCCATATTGGTTAACAATTGCTGTCATTTCATCAAAGGATGAATCTTTCATTCCACCACCTGCTATCCAAGAACAGCGAATTCATTTATGCAAATACATCCTACTTTTGGAGGTGGGACTTCGATACGTAAAACTATTCCTCTTTTATCGTAGGCTAGAAGGTGAGAAAAAATTTCAGCCTATACTCACCTTCTTTATATATACAACTCGCTTATTATTTTTTACCCGCGTATGAAGGAATATATAAAACTTGACCCTCCGAAACACTTTGATTTGTTTCCATATGGTTCATTCTTAAAATTTGCTGAACACTGATATTGTATTTTTCCGCCAGAAAATCTAATGTCTCTCCTGATTGGACAATACACATCCTTAACTTTGCAGCTTTTTCTTCTTGTTTGCGCGCAAAAAAATCTGTAAGAGATATGGATTCATACTTGGTTTTTTTCTTTTTCTTCTTACTTTCATCTGTTACTTCCACTTCTTCTACAATATCTTTTTCCTCAAAAGTAAGTTCTTCGTAATGTTTATTAGGAGATTCATCATGCACCAATTCTATCTCAGTAAACGATGAAGATTCTTCATCCTTTTCGATTACCTTCTTCTTTTTACGTTCCAATGATTCATCCAATGGCGATTGTGAAAATGGATAAACATTATAGGGATTCTGATTTTGCGGATTTGTATGGTGAACATCAAATGCTACGGATGGCCCTTGTTCATCTGAATCGTATACATCTTCATTAGGGTCTTTTCTGACCTCTACGTTAAATGGTTGATATAATTCTTCCTCCTCTTCCTCTTCCACTTCCTCATCATCGTAGTCGGCATTATCGTTTCGAGAAAGATTATAGATGGGAATTAGTTCTTCGTCTTCATGATATTGTTCCTCTAAATCAACTTGATTTGACGAGTCATATTCCAATTCACCATTTTCATCATCCTGATCTGTATCAACTTGATTACGGTATGAAGAAACCTGCTGCAATTCTTCTACTGAATTATCCTCCTCTTCATTTCGTAATCCTGAGATGGTTAAGTCCGCATTAAGCTTTAAACAAAGGTTATCAAGCAGATCGTAGTCAAAAGAGTCGACTGTTACATCCAAATTAGATACATTTTCTACCTTTTCTTTTGGAATAGTTATGTCAACAGGGAATTGATGATTAAACTCATACAATCCTTCTTCTTCACGATATTCTAATGTATGAACATATTTTTTTTGCCATGATACTTCTTCTTCATCCACAACTTCTGCATTATTTCTAAACTCACCACTTAAAAATAATTTCCCCTGAATAATAATATATTGTTCCTGTTCCTGGATTGTAATATGAGGATCCAAAGATATGGATAAGAGCTCTTCAACTTCCTGTCCCCTTTTAAACCAAACAGATTCCTCTAATGAAAATCGTAAAGACGATTGATTTTCGGACAAAGCGGCTTCCTCCCTTCAATTCCTATACAAAAAGTAAGTCATAATGTCATTAACACTCTATGATAAAAGCAAACAAAATATGAATCTTAGCAAAGGCTCTTTTCTTAAACTTTGTTGCTTTTAAATAGGAAAACCGTTTTTTCTTAACATTCACGTTAAAGAAAAGTGTCTTTTTTTAAGAAAAGATGCCCCGAATCTGAGTCTAGATTAGGATTTAAAACAAATGACGAAAAAGCAATAATTTATACGGAAACAGCCTACCAATTAACTTTATAACAAACATATTCATGAATTATTAAGTTTATTACTATCAAAAAAAACCACAACATTCCGTTGTGGCAGATTGTAGACAAAAGGGGTTCGGAATGGTCACATTCCGAACCCCTTTTGATTTTGTTCTTACTTTTTTACCTTTTTGGGTGTATGCTGACCTCTCTCATCCTCATCTACTAGGCCATTTCCGGACCTTTCCATATCCAGTTGGCCATTTTCTTCAAATTCATGGCAGCGAAAGTAAGCATCGCCTGCATCGACAATTTTTTAAGTCCCCTTAACGTTGTCCAACGCATACCATGCTTTTCTTTTGCGTCTGCAAATACACGCTCAATCGTTTCTTTGCGTTTCGCATATATCGTTTTTACCTCTTTGTGATGACGAAGATGATCTGCTTCCTCAAGGTACTCTTGCCAAATATGACGAGTCACTACTTTTTGATGATCCTTACTCTCCGTACATTGCGATAAAAATGGACAATTAGCGCAAATATGCTTAGAAGATTTGTATTCACGATACCCTTCTTTTGTCGTGGTAGAGTAATTCAATATCTCCCCTGATGGGCATATGTAACAATCATAGTATTCATCATATACGTACTCGTGTTTTCGGAAGAAACCTTCTTTTGTACGTGGTCTTGTATAAGGTAAAGCAGGTGTCATTTCGTTTTCGATTAAGTATTTCGTGATGGCCGGTGTTTTATAAGCTGCATCTGCCGCAACGGCATCGGGCTTTCCTACAATATCCATTACTTGTTCTACTAATGGTTCTAGGATTACGCTATCGTGGGTATTTCCTGGTGTCACCATATTTCCTAAAACAAATCCTTTGCGGTCAGAAGCTGCATGAAAAGAATAGGCGAACTGTTTAGTCCGTTCGTCTTTCACATAGTAACCACTCTCAGGATCTGTGGTACTTTCTTTTATTTCTTTTGTATCTTCTTTTTCAAATTTATCTGGTGGAAATGGCTTTTTTCCATGATCTTCCCGGTCTTGATTGATTTCTTCTTGGAGCTGTTCTTGATAGGCACGTGTTTCTTTTCGGACCACCTTTTTTTCGAATTTACGTTTATTCGCACTCGCTTTTACATGAGTGGAGTCGATAAAAACATGTTCTGCACTTATCAAATTC
The DNA here is from genome assembly GCF_038008735.1 of Margalitia sp. FSL K6-0131. NCBI lineage: Bacteria > Bacillati > Bacillota > Bacilli > Caryophanales > Bacillaceae > Heyndrickxia > Margalitia sp. FSL K6-0131. The sequence continues at coordinate 1,938,160 of NZ_JBBOZS010000001.1, read as the reverse complement.
TTTTCCGCTGCTGTTTTTAGAATTCGATAGAAAATCTGTTCAAACAAATCGGTATCTTTAAAACGACGCTCATAGTTTTTTCCAAAGGTAGAGAAATGAGGGACTCTATCATAGAAACCATAACCAAGAAACCAGCGATAGGCCATATTCGTTTTTAATTCTTCAATCGTTTGACGCATCGAACGAATGCCAAATGTATATTGAATAAAGGTAAGTTTAATCAAGATCACGGGATCAATACTTGGGCGTCCAACTGCGGAATATGTTTCTTCCACTAAATCATAAATGAAAGAGAAATCAATCGCTGCCTCCATTTTTCGGACTAAATGATTTTCGGGAACCAACTGGTCTAAAGCGATCATTTCTACTTGATCACGTTGAATGGAATTATGTTTTGAAAGCATCTTCATCACCCCAAGTATTATTTCTATTTATATTTTAAAACAAAAAAGACTGTAGGCAAGCTCGATCTTCATCGAGTTTGTCTACAGTCTGCCACAACATTCCGTTGTGGTTTTTTGTGTTATCCTCGTATAATATTAAAGGTTTTTTCTGCTGCAGCAATCGTTTTTTCAATATCTTCATCTGTATGTGAAGTTGAAAGAAATAAACCTTCAAATTGTGATGGCGGTAGAAACACACCATTTTGAGCCATTTCTCTATAATAGGCAGCAAATAACTCTAAATCCGATGTTTTAGCTGTATCGTAATTGATTACATTCTCGTTGGTTAAAAAGATTCCAATCATCGACCCCGCACGGTTAATCGTATGAGGTATGTCGTATTTTAATGCCGCCTGATGTAAACCTTCTTCAAGCTTATCTGCTTTTCTAATAAAATCTTTATAGGAATCAGGTGTTAATTGAATTAAGGTTTCATAGCCGGCTGTCATAGCCAGTGGATTTCCCGATAAGGTTCCAGCCTGATAGATAGGGCCGCTTGGTGCTATTTTTTCCATAATTTCAGCCTTGCCTCCAAAGGCACCTACCGGAAGTCCTCCACCAATAACCTTTCCTAGACAAGTTAAGTCAGGTGTTACTCCAAAGTATCCTTGTGCACAATGGTAATCAACTCGGAAGCCTGTCATTACTTCATCAAAAATTAATAAAGCACCATATCGATTCGTTACTTCCCGTAATCCTTCTAAGAATCCTGGCTGAGGAGGCACTACTCCCATATTTCCTGCTACTGGTTCTACAATAATACAAGCAATATCTTCTCCGAATTGCTCAAAAGCAGCACGAACTGCTTCCAAATCATTATAAGGAACTGCAATTGTATTGCTCGCAATTCCTTCTGGTACACCAGGGCTATCCGGTAATCCAAGTGTAGCTACACCTGAACCTGCTTTAATCAATAAGGAATCACCATGTCCATGATAAGATCCCTCGAATTTTATAATTTTATTTCGCCCTGTATACCCGCGGGCAAGTCTCAATGCACTCATCGTTGCCTCAGTACCAGACGAAACCATTCTGACAATTTCTATAGAAGGTACTCGTTCTTGAACTAGTTTCGCCAGCTTATTTTCTAATAAGGTAGGTGCACCAAAACTAGTACCATTTTCTGTTGCCTTTTTAAGAGCTGATACAACCTGATCATTAGCATGTCCTAAAATTAATGGGCCCCATGATAATACATAATCAATATATTCATTGCCGTCAATATCGTAAATTTTAGAGCCCTTGCCTCGTTCCATAAAAATTGGATCCATTTTTACTGATTTAAATGCACGAACAGGACTGTTTACACCGCCAGGCATTAGCGTAACTGCTTCTTTATATGCTTTTTTAGAGTTTTCAAATGAACGCATTTTCCACTCACCCTTTCATCCTTATTCTGCAAGCCAACGTGCGGCATCTTTTGCAAAATAAGTAATAATCAAATCACAGCCTGCACGTTTCATACTAGTTAGCATTTCTAGTACAATTGTTTTTTCGTCAATCCAGCCATTCAGTGCTGCCCCTTTAACCATTGAATACTCTCCACTAACATTATAGCCAACGACAGGCAAGTTAAATTCGTTTCTCACATCACGTACAATATCTAAATAAGATAATGTTGGCTTGACAATAAGAAAATCAGCGCCTTCCTCCACATCAGAGTGTGCTTCTCTTAATGCCTCTAAGCGGTTGGCAGGATCCATTTGATAGGTTTTTCTATCACCAAATTGCGGTGCACTCCCAGCCGCATCGCGGAATGGGCCATAGAATGCGGATGCATATTTTACTGCATAGGACATGATTGGCACATCTTCGAAGCCAGCTTCATCTAAGCCTTTTCTAATAGCAGCTACAAATCCATCCATCATATTAGATGGAGCAATAATATCAGCACCAGCTTGTGCTTGACTTACTGCCGTTTTTGCAAGTAAATCCAGGCTCGGATCATTTAAAATTTTTCCGCCTTCAATCACACCGCAATGACCATGGTCTGTGTACTCACATAAGCATGTGTCCGCAACAATGATTATCTCTGGATAATGTTCTTTGATAAAACGGGTAGCCTCTTGTACAATACCGTGATCATGAAAAGCTTGTGTTCCCACTTCGTCCTTTTCCACAGGCACACCAAACAATAAAACAGATTTAATGCCAAGGGATACGACCTCGTCCATTTCCGCTTTCAAATGATCCAAAGAAATTTGATCCACACCTGGCATGGAAGGTACTTCCTTCTTAATATTTTCTCCTTCCACTACAAAGATAGGATAAATAAAATCATCTACATGTAAATGTGTTTCGCGAACAAGTGCCCTCATATTTGCTGAGCTGCGAAGTCTTCTATGTCGTTTAAACTGCAAGTCTTTCATTCTAATTCCTCCCGTTTTGTCATTAATTTGCACAAACAATCAAGCATAGCATCAACCGTATATTTCTGCGGACTCGCTGTAACTTTCCAGCCGTAACCTTCTATAGCTTTCTTTGTTACTGGGCCGATACTAATGAAATCTATCATTTTAGCCTTTTTTTCAAGCATTGGCTCTTTTGCTATCTCCATAAAATGATGAACGGTTGAAGGACTCGTAAATAATGCATAATCGAGCCTGACATGTTCAAGTAAAGATGCTAATTTTTCCTTACTATCTATAGGAAAAATAGTATCATATATAATCCATTCATCAACTGTCCAGCCTTTTGATATTAAAGATTTAGCAATAATATCCCTGGCAAGATTTCCTTTAGGAATTAAGACTTTCTTTGGACGCATGCCATCATCGTCAAATTCTTTAGCAAAATCATCTGCAGAAAATAAAGTAGGAACAAAAGATACTTGGAATTGATGTTTCTGTAAAGCGTCCTTCGTCTTTTCTCCCACTGCTGCTATTTTCGTTTGAGGAGAAAGGGTAATATTATTTTTACCGAGCTGCTGAAAAAAGAATTTTACACCATTCTGACTGGTAAAAATAACCCAATCATATTGGTTTAAACTTTTTAAGTATTGAAGTCCATTCGGATCCTTGCCTTCTCTAAATTCTATGAGAGGAATGCAGTAAGGCTCTCCTCCTAATTGGACAATCCTTTTGCTTAATTCCTTCCCTTGTTTACCGCTTCGGGGTATAAAAACTGTTTTACCCTTTAGCGGTAAAGTGATCATGATTGATCAAGCTCCTGTTTTACCTGATCAATCAACAATTTCGCACCTTGGTCAATTAACATTTCTGCTACTTGTTCACCTAACTTGATAGGATCCTTTCCGGTAGCCGTTTCTTTATAGATTGTTTTGCCATCGGGTGAAGCAACTAATCCAGTTAAGGAAATTTGTTGATCGCTAAGCTTCGCAAATCCCGCAACAGGAACCTGGCAGCCTCCTTCCATTTTATGGAGAAAGGCACGTTCAGCAGTTACAGTCACAGTAGTTTCTTGCGAATTTAATTTTGCTAATTGTTCTAGCAGCTCATAATCATCTGCGCGGCATTCGATGGAAAGTGCACCTTGCCCAACTGCCGGTAAGCAAACTTCCGGCTCCAAGTATTCCGTAACCACATCGGCGCTCCATCCCATCCTTGACAAGCCCGCTGCTGCTAAAATAATTGCATCATAATCATCTGTTTTCAGCTTTTCTAAACGTGTATCAATATTCCCGCGTATCCACTTAATTTCGAGGTCTGGCCGCTCCGCTAATAATTGCGCTCCTCTTCGTAAGCTGCTTGTGCCAATTACCGCACCTTTTGGTAAATCCCTTAAAGTCATATAGCCTTTCGAAATAAGAGCATCGCGATGATCCTCCCGCTCCGGAATACAGCCTATTGTTAGACCATCAGGAAGTATTGCCGGCATATCCTTCATACTATGTACAGCCATGTCGATATCCTTATTTAACATTGCTTGCTCAATTTCTTTTACAAAAAGCCCTTTACCTCCGACCTTAGATAAAGTGACATCCAGTATTTGGTCCCCCTTCGTGACGATCTCCTTTATTTCAAATTCAAAAGGAACCCCTAGTTTTTTCAACTGATCTGCAACCCAATTTGTTTGCGTTAGTGCAAGTTTGCTTCGCCTTGAACCAATAATAATTTTTCTCACGATAGTTCCTCCTATGAATACCAAAAATGAAAAGCTGATAATCTGCTAATTAAGAAAAAATTGATTAATACTATTAGAAAAGCAGCAATATTTAAATAGGCCAAATTTTTGCCAAACATATTTTTTCTTTCGTGAAAATAGATAATCATGCCGTAAATGATTAATAGAATAAAGGACCCGATAATTTTTGAATCATACCAATGAAAATGATTTAATTTTATTAAGGCCCATTGCAGCCCCAATATTAAACTTAATAATAACATCGGAACTCCAATTAAATTTAATACATAGGACATTTTCTCTAGTTTCGCCAGATCATTTAAACGCCATAACCTGTGTCCCCACTTCTTCTCTTTCAAAAGCTTGTATTGGAGTAAATATAATGCCGAAAAGACAAATGAAAGAGAAAAAGCAACATAAGATAGAATCGCCATTGTAATATGTATAAACAATAATTCAGAAATTAGCCTTTCACTCATTGTTTCAGTTGGCATTTGAATTGGTGCAAAGGTATGAATGGCCATTATTATAAATCCAATGATGTTGAGAAAAAAAACAGTAAAATCTACTCGTAATAAACGATTAATAACAAGTGACAAGGTTAATAGAACCCATGCATAGAAATAAAGTCCTTCAAATATCGTGAGGACCGGGAAGCGTTTAGTATGAATCATATACAGAAACAAAAAAATTGTTTGAAGTACCCAAACAATTGAAAGTAACCAGAAGGCAAACCGATTTGCCTTCTGATTTTGTTGTAGAAAATCAATAAAGTACAGTAAGATACTTACGGCGTAAAGAATAATCATTCCTTCATGCAATCTGGACATCATTATATCAAACATAGCTTTCACCTTTCTATGGTTGCAAGGAAGGATGATGGTTTACCTTAAAGGATGTCTTCTCAACTAGTAAAGTATTTTCAGTTTCCTCTGCCGTTTCTTGGATATTAAATATTCTTTTGAATAAAGCGAGATGCAACTCGGCATTTGGTTCAGCAGCGATTTCCTTTGCTTGGCTAACCGGATCTTTTAACAGCTGATTAACAATACTTTTCGTATGTTTGCTCAATATTTTTTTCTCACGTTCCGTTAAATTAGGCATTTTTCTTTCAATACTTTTCATCGTTTCTGCTTGTATTGCTAATGCTTTTTCCCTTAAAGCGGTAATGACTGGCACTACCCCAAGCATATTAACCCATTCATTAAAGTGAACGATTGCCTCTTCGATCATCATCATAATCTTATCTGCTGCTTTTTTCCGTTCCGCAAGATTTGCTTCTACGATTCCTTCTAAATCATCAATATCATATAAGAAGATATTTTCCGTTTCAGAAATTTGTGGATCAAGATCGCGGGGCACAGCAATATCCACCATGAATAGCGGTCTGTTTTTGCGCATTTTATTAACAGAATCCATCATTTCTTTTGTAATGACATAGTCTTTTGACCCTGTAGAGCTTATTAAAATATCAGCATCTACTAAAGCACACTGCATTTCTTGCAATGTCTTCGCATTTCCCTGGAATCGATCTGCAAGATTCTTGGCTTTTTCAAACGTTCGATTAATTACCGTTATGTTCGTTGCACCGCTTCCATGGAGATTTTCAATTGCAAGCTCTCCCATTTTACCTGCTCCGATAATAAGTACATGCTTGTCTTTTAAATTCCCAAATATCTTCTTCGCAAGTTCGACTGCCGCATAACTAACAGAAACTGCATTAGATCCAATTTCCGTTTCTGAATGTCCTTTTTTGGCAATGGTAATTGCTTCTTTAAATAAGTGATTAAAAATTGTCCCAGTCGATCCTGCTTGTTGTCCTGTTAAAAAGCTGTTTCTCACTTGTCCAAGGATTTGTGTTTCACCTAATACCATTGAGTTTAAACCGCAAATCACTTTGAATAAATGTTCCACGGCCGCATCCTGTTCATAAATAAATAAATACGGAGAAAACTCATCCTTTTCCATTTGAAACCATTCAGCTAAGAAATCTTTAATATAATAGCGCCCTGTATGAAGCTGGTCGACAACAGCATATACTTCCGTTCGATTACATGTAGAAACAATGACATTCTCTAAAATACTTTTTTTCTCTTTTAAAGCTGTCATTGCTGATTGTAATTCTTCCTCATTAAAGGAAAGTCGTTCGCGAATTTCCACAGGGGCTGTTTTATAATTTAAACCAACCGCTATGATGTACATAATTTGAGACCCCCCGTTACATCCAGCATACAAATTATTTAAAATAAGTAATTCGATTCATATATAAATACCATTACTATTATAACATGTACCAAATTTGTTGCCTTTAAAAAATGTGAAAAGAAAATGAATACTGTGATATGATAAATTTACATTTCAAAATAAGATTCCTTATGTACCGTATCAAAAATAATAATGATAATCAAGCAAAGTGGTTGAAAGTAGGATATATATGAAAAATCAAAAAGTATTTGCTGGAATAATTTTATTAGGTTTTGGTTTCTATTTTTATCTTTCCCAAAATCACCTTGAATTATTTAAAGAATATATTACATGGCCCTCTCTTTTCATAATCGTTGGAATTGCATTTTTAGTTCAAGGCTACAGTGGGAAAAATTATGAGGCTATCTTGCCTGGTGTGATTTTCACTGGTTTTGGTTTACATTTTCATGTTGTGCATAAACTTTCTATTTGGCCAAATAATATGGGAATATTTCTCTTAATTATTTCACTTGGTTTTTTATTACAGTACCAAAAAACGCGAAATGGTCTTTTTCAAGGCATGCTATTTCTTATTATCTCTATCATTCTTCTTTTCTATGATAAAGTAATCGGGACGCTTGGACTATTGCAAAATCGCGTTAATACCATCTGGAAGTATAGCCCTGTTGCCTTAATTGTAATAGGGGTAATCTTACTGTTTAAGAAAAAGTAAAACCCAGCGTTTGCTGGGTTTTTTACATTTTCCTGCTAATGGCCTGCCATGCGGCATCTTTTCCTTCACCCGTTTCAGATGAAAAAATGATGATTTCATCATGTGGATCAAATTCAAGGGTTTCCTTCGTTATTTTCAAATGTTTTTGCCATTTTCCTTTTGGAATTTTATCTGCTTTCGTGGCGATAACAATACAAGGAATTTGATAATGCTTTAAAAAGTCATACATCATTCTATCATCAGCAGATGGAGGATGTCGCAAGTCTACGATTAGAATAACGGCTTTTAATTGCTTCCTTGTTGTAATATATGTTTCAATCATTTTCCCCCACGCAGCACGTTCCGTCTTCGATACTTTAGCATATCCATAGCCGGGAACATCAACAAAATAAAGGGAATCCTCAATGATATAAAAATTTAAAGTTTGCGTTTTACCTGGCTTTGACGATATCCTTGCCAATGCTTTTCTGTTCAGCATTTTATTGATAAAAGATGATTTTCCGACATTTGATCTTCCTGCAAGGGCAAACTCAGGTAACGAACTATCTGGATATTGTTCCGGTTTTACAGCGCTAATTACAATTTCGGCATTATTTACTTTCATTTACCATCACCTGCTAATGCGATATTAAGTACTTCGTCTGCATGAATAACAGGGAAGAATTCCAAATCATTGCGCACACTTTCCGGAATATCATCTAGATCTTTCTCGTTGTCCTTTGGAATAATAATTTTGGTCAATCCTGCCCGATGTGCACCTAATGATTTTTCTTTAAGACCACCGATTGGCAGAACACGTCCACGTAATGTTATTTCTCCAGTCATTCCAACTTCCTTTCGTACAGCTTTCCCAGTTAAGGCGGAGACTAACGCAGTGGCTATTGTAATCCCTGCAGAAGGCCCATCCTTTGGTACTGCTCCCTCTGGAACATGGATATGAATATCATAATGTTCATGAAAATCCTCCTCGAGCTCCAAATCCTTCGCCTTGGACCTTACAAAGCTAAAAGCTGTTTGGGCGGATTCTTTCATGACATCCCCTAATTTTCCTGTTAAGACAAGTTTGCCTTTGCCAGGGGATAGGGAGACTTCGATTTGCAACGTATCTCCTCCGACAGTTGTATATGCCAGACCAGTAGCAACCCCGACTTGATCTTCAAGCTCTGCTTGCCCATACCGGAACCTTTTCTTTCCTAAAAATTCTTCTAAATTTTTATCTGTAACAATGACTCGTTTTCGATCGGAAGAGACAATAATTTTTGCCGTTTTTCTGCAAATAGTTGCTAGTTCTCTTTCAAGGCTGCGAACCCCTGCTTCCCTAGTATAATAACGAACAATTGTCTGGATACTCTCATCACGAATTTGTAATTGCCCCTTCGTTAGACCATGTTCCTTCATCTGTTTCGGAAGCAGATGGTCCTTGGCAATATGGATTTTTTCTAATTCTGTGTAACCAGCAATTGAAATAATCTCCATACGATCTCGTAATGGGCCAGGGATGGAACCTAGATCATTCGCTGTCGTAATAAACATAACCTTCGATAAGTCATAAGTTTCTTCAATATAGTGATCGCTAAAGCTATGATTTTGCTCAGGATCCAATACTTCGAGCATTGCTGCAGATGGATCACCACGGAAGTCATTAGACATTTTATCAATTTCATCCAATAAAAAGACCGGATTAATCGTACCTGCTTTTTTCATTCCTTGAATGATTCTTCCAGGCATAGCTCCTACATAAGTTCTTCTATGACCCCTGATTTCCGATTCATCTCTTACACCGCCAAGTGAAACACGTACAAAATTTCTTCCTAGAGATTCCGCTATAGATCTTGCCAAACTTGTCTTTCCTACTCCAGGAGGACCTGCTAAACAAAGGATAGGACCACGTAATGACTCTGTAAGTTTCTGAACAGCGAGATATTCTAATACTCTTTCCTTTACTTTCTCTAATCCATAATGCTCACGGTCTAAAATTTGTTCTGCTTTTGTAATATTAAGATCATCTTCTGTTGCGTTTGTCCATGGCAATGCGATTAGCCATTCAACATAATTTCGAATGACAGAACTTTCTGCGGAACTGGATGGCACCTTTTCATACCTATCCAATTCTTTTAATGCCGTTTTTTTGACATGTTCAGGCATTCCCGCTTCTTCTATTCTTTCCGTTAAATCGGCAATCTCACCAGTTTTACCTTCTTTATCTCCAAGTTCCTTTTGGATTGCCTTCATTTGTTCCCTCAAATAATATTCTTTTTGTGTACGTTCCATGGACTTTTTAACTCTTTGTCCAATTCGTTTTTCAAGGTTAAGGACTTCCTTCTCATTATTAATAATTTGGATGACGATATTTAATCTTTCCTTAATATCGATTGTTTCCAAAATGGATTGTTTCTGCGAAAGCTTTAATGGCAAATGAGAAGCAATTATGTCAGCCATTCTTCCGGGTTCCTCAATATCCGACACAGTCGCAAATGTTTCAGCAGATATTTTTTTCGATAATTTTATGTATTGTTCGAAATAATCTAGGAGAGTTCTTGTTAAGGCTTCTGTTTCAGCATCTTTTTCTTCAGACTGCTGTAAGATTTGCAATGCTACTGCATAGTAACGGTCCATATCATAAAATTTGTCTATTTTGGCACGATCAAGACCCTCGACTAAAACACGAATCGTCCCATTAGGTAACTTCAACATTTGTTTCACTTTCGTTAAAGTCCCTACTTGGAAAAGATCGTCTTCAACCGGTTCATCTATCGTTTCATCTTTTTGAGTAGTCAAGAAAATTAAATGGTCATTCATCATGGCTTCTTCTAATGCCTGAACCGAATGATCACGTCCGACATCCAAATGAAGAACCATCGTTGGGTACACTAGCAATCCTCTTAATGGAAGCAGAGGAACCGTGTGTTCTTTTTTCTTTGTCAAATTGTGCACCTCCAAAAAAGTAACTATTATCAGGAGTATTAGTGTCATTTCCTGATGAATCTTTTAACAATTCTATCGTATTTGCCTGAAAGTGTCCATTTACGAGAATACTTAAAAACGAACATTTTTTCATTTTTCATTTGATCCAGATTCCAATAATGTGTTTCCCTTTACTAGTATTAAATATATTACGGAATTTATGAAAAAAATCGGCATCTAAGGCCGATTTTCCTTAACATTTCATTATATGAATCACAATGCTCTACAGTCACGTTCATTTAAAAATTATACGCTTTTTTTACCCATTTGTTCCAAAGAGGGTGGGAACTGTGCTTCTTTTTCGAATCGGTCTATTAATGCCAAGTTTAAAACTTCCTCTAACTTTGTAACCGGAATAACCGTTATCCCTTCCATATCATGAAATATCGATTGCATGTTTTCCGCAGGAATAATGACGGTACTGGCACCTGACTGTCTTGCTGCCTTAACCTTTGCCACTACCCCACCAATTGGCTTTACATTCCCATGAATGGAGATTTCACCAGTCATAGCGATGGAGTTATTGACGGGAATTTTATAGATGGCAGAGTATATGCCAGTTGCCATAGCAATTCCCGCAGACGGCCCATCAATGGGAATCCCTCCAGGAAAATTAACATGAATATCATATTGATCCGCAGGAACTCCCATTGTTTTCAAAACCGTAATAACATTTTCAATGGAACCTCTTGCCATACTTTTTCTTCTTACTTGTTTTCCTTGTCCGCCAATACTTTCTTCTTCCACTATCCCAGTTATATTAGTGCTACCTTTATCTTTTGCTGGGATTACCGTAACTTCTATTTCAAGAAGAATACCGCTATTTGGCCCGGTTACGGCTAAACCATTAACTAAACCAACTTTTGATAGATCGCTGATTCTTTTTTCTAATCTCGGTGTAAGTTGACTAGACTGAATTACCCATTCAATATCCTCATCTAAAATATGCAATCTATCTTCTTGAATTGCGATTCCAGCTGCAATTTGCACCATATTTACAGCTTCCCGGCCATTTCTTGCATAAGATGATAATATTCCAAGACCATTTTCTGAAATAGAAATATTCACCTTTTTTGCAGCTTTATTGGCTACCGTAATGATTTCATCCTGATCCAGTTCCCTAAAAAAAACCTCCATACATCGTGATCGGATTGCTGGTGGTATTTCATTAGGAGTCCTGGTAGTTGCTCCAATTAAACGAAAATCGGCAGGTAATCCATTTTGGAAAATATCATGAATATGGGAAGGAATTTGTGTATTTTCTGCACTATAATAGGCGCTGTCAAGAAATACTTTTCTATCCTCTAATACCTTTAGTAATTTATTCATTTGTATGGGATGTAATTCGCCAATTTCATCAATAAATAAAACGCCGCCATGGGCATTTGTTACTGCCCCTTGTTTTGGCTGTGGAATACCTGCTTGCCCCATTGCACCCGCCCCCTGATAAATTGGGTCATGGACAGATCCAATTAACGGATCGGCAATTCCGCGTTCATCAAATCGTGCAGTAGTTGCATCTAATTCAACAAAGACTGCGCTTTGCTTAAAAGGTGATTTTTCATTTTTCTTTGCCTCTTGTAAAACGAGACGAGCTGCAGCAGTTTTGCCAACTCCAGGCGGACCGTAAATAATAACATGTTGGGGATTTGGACCGCATAATGCTGCTTTAAGTGCTTTAATGCCATCCTCTTGTCCCACAATATCATCAAAGGTTGATGGCCGTACCCGTTCTGCCAGCGGTTCTGTTAAAGAAACAGCCCGCATTTTACGAAGCTGGTCCATTTCTTTTCTAGATTCTCTATCAATGGATATCTTTTGGGTCTTTTGACTTTTCAATAGGTTCCAGAAATAAAGTCCTATAATAATCCCAAAAAATAATTGAATTAATAATGCTATCCCAGTCCAGCTCATTGTATTCCCTCCAAGACACAAATTTCTATAAATTGCTTAAAGAAATATTATATATGCTAGTATCTCCGTGACTTTAAGGGAATAAACCATTTTTTGTTCGCTAAATTTTGTCATAAGAATAAAAAAAACTAGTCAAGATATGTATCTCGACTAGTTTTTCTGTCTAGTTCCAGCGCCTATCGGCCAGTGATGGGCAAGGCGCTTCCACTTATTTATGCAGATTTTTCATTTCCTAACATAACAGTACCATCTTCTAAGACAACCTTTGGAGGTTCATTGTTAAGAACTGCTTCCTTTGTAATAATACATTTTTTAATGTCTTCTCTTGATGGTAGATCAAACATGACATCAAGCATGATTGTTTCAATAATGGAACGAAGTCCACGTGCACCGGTCTTTCTCTCAATTGCTTTTTTGGCAATCTCAACTAATGCTTCTTCATCGAATTCAAGCTCAACATTGTCAAGTTCAAGCATTTTTTTGTATTGCTTGACTAATGCATTTTTTGGTTTTGTTAAAATATCAATTAATGCTTCTTCGTCTAACGGCTCCAAGCTTGCAATAATTGGCAAACGGCCGATAAATTCAGGAATTAAGCCAAAGCGAAGTAAATCTTCTGGTAAAACCTTTGATAATAATGCTTTTTCTTCAATATCCTGCTGTTTTGTTTCACCGCCAAAACCAATAACCTTTTGCCCAAGACGTCGCTTAATAATTTGTTCAATGCCATCAAAAGCACCACCACAAATAAATAAGATATTTGTCGTATCAATTTGAATAAACTCTTGATGAGGATGCTTTCTTCCACCTTGAGGCGGCACACTTGCAACAGTTCCTTCCAAAATTTTCAACAATGCCTGTTGAACACCCTCACCTGAAACATCTCTCGTAATAGACGGGTTTTCAGATTTACGAGCAATTTTATCAATTTCATCAATATAAATAATGCCTTTTTCCGCCTTTTCAACATCATAGTCTGCAGCTTGAATTAATTTTAAAAGAATGTTTTCTACATCTTCTCCAACATATCCAGCCTCAGTAAGAGATGTCGCATCTGCGATGGCAAATGGCACATTAAGAATTCTAGCCAATGTTTGTGCGAGCAATGTTTTTCCGCTTCCGGTAGGCCCAATTAAACAAATATTACTTTTGGCAATTTCAACATCATCAATTTTACTATTAGAATTAATGCGTTTGTAATGATTATAAACAGCTACTGCAAGAGATTTTTTTGCTTTATCCTGTCCTATAACATATTCCTTCAATATTTCTCTTATTTCCATTGGTTTCGGAATATCTTTGTATTCTACTTCTTCTTCTGTACCAAGCTCTTCTTCCACGATTTCTGTACATAGCTCAATACATTCGTCACAAATATATACTCCTGGTCCAGCAACTAATTTACGGACCTGATCTTGTGTTTTACCACAGAAAGAACATTTTAATTGTTGCTTTTCATCGTTGAATTTGAACAATGATTTTCACCCCTTAATTTATCGCAGTAAGTTATAATATGCGTATTGCTTAGTATTTCCTTGCAATGAGAAAATGATTGGACTACACATATTTCCTATTTCTTAAAATCTTAGCAAACAGCTTAACCAATATTCACGCTCAAATATGTAACGTTTTTGTTTTGCGCTTCACTTGAAGGCAAAATAGTTATGTATTGCATTGTATCATATTTTTATGTAAGACAGGAAATGATAAATCTTATTTAATTATTATTCGCCACCAAGAAGCAAAAATCCTACTTACTCCAGATTTTCCTGAAATAATACTTTATATTCGGTTATGTAAATATTTTTATCTGTATTTCTTATGTTATATACTATATTGGTTTGTATAAAACAAGGCACGAGTGATTTCGCGCCTTGTTTTTTATATTACCTATGGTACTTTATTTTTATTTTTTATGGACCAATTTTATGCAGCAGTTTTTGCATTTTCGACAAGAAACTCAACAGCTTTACGAATTCTTACATCGTTTTTCACTGTATCTAACCCGCCAATTGCATTTTTAATAGCTTCTGCAGACATATTATACATTTCTGTCATTTTGTTAATTTCTTCTTCTGCTTCTTCATCAGAAACTTCGATATTCTCTGCATCAGCGATTGCTTCAAGGGTTAAATTAATTCTAACACGTTTTTCTGCATCTTCTTTCATTTGAGCACGGAGTTGATCTTCATCTTGTCCAGAGAATTGGAAGTATAATTCAAGATTCATTCCTTGCATTTGTAGACGTTGTCCAAACTCTTGAACCATGCGATCTACTTCCGTGTTAATCATTGCTTCAGGTATATCGATTTCTGCGTTGGCAGCAGCTTTTTCAACGACAGCATCTTCTAAAGCATGTTTTGCTTGATGCTCTTTAGATTCAACTAATCTTTTCTTTGTTTTTTCTTTAAGATCAGCTAATGTTTCTACTTCATCGTCTACATCTTTTGCAAATTCATCATCTAAAGCAGGAAGTTCTTTCCCTTTAATTTCATGAACAGTCACTTTAAATGTAGCAGGCTTTCCAGCCAATTCTGCTGCATGATATTCTTCAGGGAACGTTACTTCTACGTCTTTTTCTTCTCCAGCTTTTGTACCTACTAATTGTTCTTCAAATCCTGGAATGAAGCTTCCTGAACCAAGTTCTAATGAGTAATTTTCAGCTTTTCCGCCTTCAAATGCTTCACCGTCTACGAAACCTTCGAAATCGATAACAACTGTATCACCGTTTTCTGCAGTTCCATCTTCTTTAATAACTAATTCAGCTTGACGTTCTTGAAGAGTTTTTAATTCATTTTCAACATCTTCATCTGTTACTTCTGTATCTTGTTTTTCAACTTCTAAGCCTTTGTATTCGCCAAGCTTAACTTCTGGTTTTACAGTAACAGTAGCCTTAATAATTAATTCTTTTCCTTTTTCCATTTGCTCAATATCAATCTCAGGGCGATCAACAGGGAAAATTCCTGTTTCTTCAATTGCATTCGCATATGCATCTGGAAGAATAATATCAAGAGCATCTTGGTATAGTGATTCTACACCGAAACGTTTTTCAAATAAACTGCGTGGCATTTTTCCTTTACGGAATCCTGGAATATTCACTTGTTTTACTACTTTTTTGAATGCAGCATCTAATCCTTTATTTACTGTTTCTACATCAACTTCAATAGTAAGAATTCCTTGATTCCCTTCTTGCTTTTCCCATTTTGCTGACATACCTTTCCCTCCAACAATCTATATTTGATAAAATAATTGGTTTCAATAGATAAGCTACTTTCGCAGGTTAACCCTATCCATTTTTTTAAAATAGAAAAAAGAAAGATGTTGAATAATATACAATACAACCATTACATTATAACATAGGTTTCAGTTGTTTCAATATAGACCTATAGAATAGGTAAAGAAATTTCTTCAAGTTGATGAAGAAATTCCAGACAGTTATTTAAATCTGCCTTGTTAATTTGATAATACTCACATATCTTATCAATTTTGATCGATTCTCCATATAGCTCCTGCCCTAATAAGTGATACCCAGCCATCCACAATTTGACATAAGGGGGTTCTAGTTCAAAAGGATATAACAAAAAAAAGTGCTTATCCAATATTGATTTGATTTGTTCATAGAGTGATGGATTTTTCTGTGCCATATTTTTTTGCAACTCGTCTATTATTTCCATATAAAATGGCGTTTCAAACAGTGGATCTAGCTGAGTAGGTATTACCGTTTCTTTATAATGAAACTTTTCAATCGTTACTTTTTTCTCTATTCCATGTTCTTTGAAGAGATTAAGAATCATGGTTTGAACAAATGGATGCTGCTTAGAATCATTAAGATACCTTGTTAATTCATTCCTATATGGTTGAATGTTCACATTCATTAACGCTGCAATTTCCATTATTTGTTCTTGTATATCATTTGAAGTAAGAATAGCTTTGTTTTCATTTTTGGTTACAAAATCCTCTATTTCGATTCCAGACCTTTTTTCACTAAATTGAAGAAGTTTTTCATAGTGCTCCTGTTTATCAAGCGGAACTTCCTTTTCTTCAATTAGAACATTTATCGTTTCTGCCGCTTTTTTATATTCTTTAAGTTGGATTAATACCATGAGGTAGATATCAATTATTTCAAAATAATCGCCAATTCCTCTTTTTAACATATTTTCACATAAGCTTCTTGCATCCGAATAGTTTCCCATTTCAAAGAAAGCAACGAGCAAGGCAGTTTCTATTTCAGCACTATCAGGCTCAAGCTCTTTGGCTTGGGAGAGAAAATCGGCAGCCTTCTCAAATTGTTTCGATTCCAATTGCTCTATTCCCATAGCAAGTAAACGTTGGGGTAACCCTGGAAAATATATGACATTTTCATTCTTTTTAATATTTTTATCTTTTTTCATATATGTTACCGCCTTTACCATAATCGGGAATAGTGTAGCATGATAAAACAAAATTTACAAAACAATCGTGGTGATTCCACGTAGCATCGATTACGTTTTAATTATTATATAAAACCTATAACCTTAAATTAGAATGGCCTTTTTTGATAAAAATAATTTGGCTTTTCCGTTACGTTATTATAGGGTTTATGAAAGATATGTGTTGTTGCAGGTGAAACAGGAGGAATAAGCCAAGTCCAATTACCTGTTACCTTTCTTCCTATTTTCATTTCTTTTTCTTCAAATTTTTTAAATTGATTGGCAGCAGTATGATGATCAACAATTGTCACACCACTGCTCTTATAAGAGCTTAAAACAGCAATATTTAATTCAACTAACGCCTTATCTTTCCAAAGTGATTGATTAGAATTAGTATCTAATCCCATTAACGATCCAATTTGAGGAAGCATATTATAACGTTTTTCATCTGCAAAATTACGAGCACCTATTTCTGTCCCCATATACCACCCATTAAAAGGGGCAGCAGTATAAGAAATCCCGCCAATTTCCAGCGTCATATTCGAAATTATTGGAACCGCATACCATTTAAGTTGCAAGTCAGCGAACCAACTATAATCAGGATGATAAATAGGCACTTCATATATAAGTTCTTTAGGGATATCAAAAAGCTTTGGTTTATTATTATTAATCTGGATAACTAAAGGTAATAAATCAAATCTACCGTATTTTGGCAGCCAGCCTTGATTAATACAATAATTAGTAAGCTCTGTAGAATCAGGATCTCCTATAATCCCTTCTGTAGTTTCGTACCCTGCATAGCGAAATAATTGATGGTTCCATATTCGAATAGATTTATTCAAATGCTTTTGTAAGAAAACCGTAATTAAAGGTTTAATTCGACCATTATTTGTAGCATTTTTTATATGATCGCATAATGCTTCAAATACCTCCTCTTCGGTTTCTACATGTCTTTTATCTATTACCTCTAATTGATTCCAAAATAGTCTACCGATACAACGATTACTATTTCGCCATGCCAACTTCGCTCCATATTCCAATTCTAATTTTGTGTGTTCATAATAACCGAATTCGGTAATTTGTTGCTGTATTTGATGTAGTCTCTCTTCTATTTCTTTTTCAGTCTTGTTTAATTCCTTATAACAAGAACGGATAAATTTTTCCGCTTCTATCAAAACATTTTCAGACAAATAAAACCCTCCTGATTTATACTGAAACATAAAAACATAATAACCTTCACATAATACTTACTTTATAAAATAATCAAAAGCATTACCAATTAAAATGATACATAATCGAGTAGGAGGAGGTGACTAACCCCCGACCTCTCACACCACCGTACGTACGGTTCCGTATACGGCGGTTCCATTTATGTCTGACGTAGTTGAGAATATCTCACATAAAGACTCTTCAGCCCTCGCATCTCCCAATAGGAGTTTGTGAGGGTTTTCTGTAGGATTGGGCTTCTGGCTATTCTCCAATATTTCTTTCTAGAGTTTCCCCATTCGTATGCCTTCTCTTTTGGAATCCCTAATCCAATGAGTTTTCTTACTTTGGTTTTTGGTTTCTTCCATTCTTTCCATTGGCACATTCTGAGACGCCTTCTAATCCATTCGTCTAATTCTTTGAAAATAGTGGGTGTATCTGCTAATGCATAATATCCGCACCAGCCAATCAAATATTGATTCAGCTTCTCTATTCTATAATCCATTGGAATTGGTTTTGACCTTGAAGTTAATTCTCGTATCCGTTTCTTGACACGTTGAATACTTTGGTTTGACATCCGCACCTTCGGTTTCTTATGAAATGTGAAGCTAAAACCTAAAAACTTTCTTTTCCAAGGTCTGTCTACAGCTGACTTTTCTCGATTCACCTTTAGTTTTAGAGTAAATTCAATGAAAGTAGTAATCGAGTCCATTACTCGCTCTCCGGCTCTTCTCGATTTTACGTAGATATTACAATCATCTGCGTATCGGACAAACTTGTGCCCTCTCTTTTCTAACTCTTTGTCTAGTTCATCTAGAACGATATTGGAGAGTAAAGGACTTAATGGTCCACCTTGGGGCGTACCCTCCTCGGATTTCGTTATGACTCCATTAATCATAATGCCAGACTGTAGATACTTCCGAATTAGTGATAGGAGCGTTCTGTCTTGAATCCTTTTGGATAGAGTCCGCATTAATCTATCATGATTGACTTTATCAAAGAATTTCTCCAAGTCCATGTCGACTACCCATCGGTATCCCTCTTCGATATATTTCTTCGCTTGTCTAACACCGTCATGACCTCGTTTGTTTGGTCGAAAACCATAGCTCTGTGTTGAAAAAGTCGGGTCGAAGATAGGGGTTAAAATCTGAGTAATCGCCTGTTGGATGAAACGGTCTGTCACGGTTGGGATACCTAATAACCTTACTCCACCGTTCGGTTTTGGGATTTCAACCCGACGGACAGGAGAAGGTTGATAAGTACCCTCCATTAAGGATGTTTTAAGTGTATCCCACGTTTCGAGAATATGTCTTCGTAGGTCTTTTACGGACATATTGTCTACTCCATGACTTCCTTTGTTCTTTTCTACTCGCTTTAATGCCAATAAAAGATTTTCCCGTGACAGCATTCGTTCCATTAACATTGAGATTTATCCTTTCTACGTGAACAATACATTCTCATTAAGTGGGTTCTTTACTAAGCCCTCCCGAAGTCCCCCATGGAATTCACCATTTCTTCCTTTCAGGTAGGTTCCGTAAGAATTTTCTGCTTTCATACATAAAGAACCGTTTGCCGAGTGTTTGTTCTCCTAAAATGGTTCAGTCCTTCCTTGATTCTCTCGAGCAAACCAAGTACTACGACTTCGGCTGACTTCTGATTGTTCAGCTATCCATTACTAGATAGGTTACCAAGTGTACTTGGCGTATCAACCAGACCTCCCCGGGTAAGAGTGCAATCTTTCCTTCCATCTATCTGCTTCATTTACTTTGTATCACCTTCGGCAGAAAGGACTTTGTTTTGTATTGCAAACTCATCCAATGATACCTAGCCTTGTATGAAGTTCGTGTTCCTCAGACCGGAAGTTTGCCGCTCGCTTCCTTCAGATTCCGCGTCACCACGGACACCCTTGCGTTAAGCTAACTGCTACTTCTGCCTTCACAGTTCGGGACTTTCACCCTAGAGATTATACCCATGCCGGGCGCACAATAAAAAAGAAAAACCTAACTTTGTCAGGTTTTTCTTTTAATTAGCGTCCCAGGAGGGATTCGAACCCCCGACCCACAGCTTAGAAGGCTGTTGCTCTATCCAGCTGAGCTACTGGGACATTATAAATATTAATTAATCAAGTTTGAAGTGAAATCAAAGTAATTGTCGTCCCGATTTCAGAAAGCCTATTCAAGATGCAGCTCAATCGGTACGCTGATGAAACGCTTCGAAGCGTATTCGGTCGTGCTCTATCCAGCTGAGCTACTGGGACATATTTTTAATCATTTCATCATTAAGACATTATTAATTATATTTGTATATCATACTAATGTCAATAACTTTCAAGTGAAATATAATTAAAAATTCCCTATTGCAGTAAATATTTACTGCAATAGGATTATATTATAATACAAATTGATGTCTTAATGGAAGTAGTTCTTGATGATTGCTTGTGAAAAATTTAGTGGTTATTTGATTTTGGTCTTTTTCAATAATGGCATAAGTTTTTTCTAGACGTCCCCGCGGCATAAAGATACTGCCTGGGTTTAAAAATAATGTTCCATCTATTATTTCTGCGCCTAATGCATGGGAATGACCGAAAAAAACAAAATCAGCACCTACTTCCTTCGCTTTATAAGAAAGATTCATTAATGTCATTTTAACATTATAATGGTGTCCATGTGTAACAAAAATAGTATTCCCTTTAATCATTTCTGTCATATCCAACGGATACGAACGATCGTAATCACAATTTCCTCTTACACCTATAAATCCCTGCATTTCTTCACTGTCGGCGGGTAATTCAGAATCCCCGCAGTGGATCATAGCGTCAACTTTATGTTGATATTCCTTTTTTATATCGACTAATTCACTTGTTAATCCATGACTGTCGCTCACCACTAGCAACTTCATTCCCCATCATCCTAATCAAATTATTATATCTTCAAGCAAAGAAATAAGCTTTTGAATTGCCTTGGCACGGTGACTAATTAGATTTTTTTCTTCGGAGGATATCTCGGCCATCGACTTGCCTTTATCCTTTATAAAAAATATGGGGTCATACCCAAAACCATGTGTCCCACGTTTTTCTTTTAAAATTTCCCCTTCACAAGTACCGGAAACGGTTCGCGTTTCTTCACCCGGAATCGCTAAAGCAATAGCACAATAAAATCTTGCTGTCCTATCTTCCTTCGGTACGTTTTCCAATTCAGCAAGTACCTTTCTAATATTTGCATCATCATTCTTTTCTTCACCTGCAAACCTTGCAGAATATACACCCGGTCTGCCATTCAGCGCATCGACAATTAAGCCGCTATCATCTGAAATAACCATCCTGTTAAACCGCTTTGATATCGTTTCTGCTTTTAATATAGCATTTTCTTCAAAGGTACTTCCTGTCTCTTCAATATCGGAAACATCAGGAAAGTCAAGTAAGGTTTGAACTTTAATATCATATGGGGAAAACAGCTTTTCAAATTCTTTCGCTTTTCCTTTATTTTTCGTTGCGATAATGACCTGTTTATTCTCCCTTTTACTTATTTTCATTTACATTTCCCTCTATTTTTAAAGAAATATCACCGAGCGCTTGTTTTTGAATGTCGAATAGTTCCTTTATCCCTTTTTGAGCAGCTTCTAATAATTGCTGAAGCTCTTGAACGGAAAATGTTGCTTCTTCACCAGTTCCTTGCAGCTCAACAAATTCCCCTTTTCCAGTCATAACTACATTCATATCAACCTGGGCAGAGCTATCTTCAGCATAATTCAGATCTAATACCACTCCGATTTCCTGAAGAATTCCGACACTTGTTGCGGCTAAAAAATCCGTTATAGGAAATTTTTTAATCGCTTTTGTCTCATACAGGCTGTTTAGTGCTAATGACATAGCTACAAAAGCACCTGTAATAGAGGCTGTTCTTGTTCCTCCATCTGCTTGAATGACATCGCAGTCAATCCAGACCGTTTTCTCGCCAATTTGTTCCAAATCCACAACGGCCCGTAAAGCACGGCCTATTAAGCGTTGAATCTCCATTGTTCTGCCTGTGACTTTTCCTTTTGAGGATTCACGAATATTTCTTTGTTCCGTTGCACGAGGAAGCATGGAATATTCTGCAGTAATCCAACCTTTTCCGCTGCCTCTCATAAAAGGAGGAACCCTGTCTTCAATACTTGCATTACAAATAACTTTTGTATCACCTACAGTAATAAGTACAGATCCTTCTGGGTGTTTTAAATAATTTGTTTCTATATGTATTGGCCTTAATTGAAATGTTTCCCTGCCATCTGCTCTCAATTATTTTACCTCCTTGTATACTAAAGGTACTTCCGTATAAATTATTGCTTTTACTTTTGTGAAAAGTATTAAATCAGTTTTGTTTTGAAGCATCCATTAAAAAAATCAACTGCGAATTTTGATGTTTTTGATAAAAAAGCAACAGAGATTAAGAAAAGAGCCTACATGAAAGAAGAGGCGGCAATAGCCGACCCCTTTCGTTACATTCTATAGTATATCAAATATTTGCTATTAAAAACTACCCGTGTTTACTTTTTCCGGTCTTGTTACCGGTTTTGTCAAAGATTTTCCTTGTCCATCTACCAATTTCGTACTTCCGTTGACCTCAATGGATACCTTTTGAATATCTGGTAATTCTGTAAGGGAAAGAACAAGTGGATCTATCACATCTTCAGAAATTTGTTTACTCTCAAAGCTGCTAATTATTTCTTCATTGAAATTAAGCGTCACATTTCCTTTCTCCACTTTTGGGTCGGATAATAATTGCACATCTGAATTAAACGCCGACAGTAGATTGGAACTTTGCTTTGGGCCTTGTGCCAATGCCTTTACAATTGCTTTAATATCGTTGTTTTCAGAATTGGATATACGTTTTGTTACAGGAACATAATAGACTTCATCTGCGTTGTTCTCAGCAGGATAATATACTGTTACAGGATGTGTATTCGTAATATCTACCACTCCAGATGTATCCACATTAATTCCATCTTTTCTTGTCAAACCGTTAGGATTAATAGCTGTTCCGTTAACGGGCATTTGTGAAAGCTTATGGCCATTTACTTCAATTTCTACTTTTTTAACGGTATTAAATTGGGTCAACGTCCATGTAATGGACTGAAGAATTTTTTGTTCCTCTTCTGCTTTGTACTTTTTAAAATCATTTGAAAAATCAACAAGAGCTGTCCCATTCTTAATATCAACATCTACTTCCGTATTAGCAGGTAACACCGCTTGAAAACCATTAGGAAGCAATTCTTCAACAGGTCCGCCTTTTACTAAATATTGAAGTGCTTGTTTAGCTACACTGTTGCTTTTCGGTAACGGAAGCGTTTGTGCCACGACATATCCATTTTTATCTATTAAATAGAGTTCCGTCATTATGGCGTTTTTACTAACCTTGTTATTAGTTTTTACCCCAGATTTCTGATCATAGGAAACTTTTTGAGGCGGATCAATTTGTTCTTTTTTATCACTATTGAACAATCCGCACCCAGTTAAGTACATACTTGAAGCCAGTACTGTTACAGCAATGGTATTTTTTACTTTTTTAGACACCTTGATTCCCTCCTAAGGACAGTTTGTACTATTATCTATACGAGCTATCTGAATGAATTAGACCCGATAAAATAAAAAAAGAAACCATCGATTAAAAAATGGTTTCTCCTAAATAGATGGTCTCAACATTGTCAATTTGTTGTTCTAACCAATCCGAAGCGATATCAGAAAATATTTTATTTGAACCAGTAGTAAAAAATCTATGTTTCGGAGGGGTGCAGACATCAGTAAATATATCATGAAAATAAAGAATTGTACTGACTTCTCTGGCTGTTTCTTCCCCAGAGCTAATAATCTGAATATGTTCCCCCATTGCTTTTTTTATAAGCTTTTCCAAGAGCGGATAATGTGTACAGCCCAAAATAAGGACATCCATATCGGCGTTCTGAATAGGCTCAAGTGATTCAAAGACCATTTTTTCAGCTATAGTTCCATGGAATTCTCCACTTTCTACTAAAGGAACAAATTTTGGACATGCTAAGGATGTAACCTGTACTCTCCGATTGATGGATTTTAATGCTTTTTCATAAGCACTGCTTTTGATGGTTCCAACCGTTCCAAGAACACCGATTTTAAAGCTTTTGGTAATTTTTAATGCTGCCCTGGCACCTGGATAGATAACCCCAAGCACCGGTATTTTAACGACGGATCTTATTTCATCTAACACTACCGCAGTTGCAGTATTACAAGCAATAACAAGCATTTTTATATTATGGTTTAGTAAGAAATTGGTCATTTCCCAGGTAAAAGCCTTTACCTCTTCTACTGGACGTGGACCATAAGGGCACCGTGCAGTATCGCCAACATAATAAATAGTTTCATTAGGCAGCTGCCGCATAACCTCTTTTACAACGGTCAGTCCACCGACCCCCGAATCAATAATGCCAATTGGTTGTCTCAAGCATCTCGCCTCATTCTGTCTTCATTTCATGATGTAATTTTATAAGATTGTCTTTTAATAGTAGAACTTCATCAGACGAGAAGTTTTTTAATATATCCTGTAAATATACTTGTCTTTTTTTAATCACTTCATCTATCATGCTTTTTCCTTTATCAAGCAAGTGAATTCTAACTACGCGTCGATCGTGAGCATCTTTCACTCTGACAACTAATTCATTTTTTTCCATTCGATCAATTAAATCAGTTGTTGTGCTGAATGCTAAGTACATTTTATTAGACAATTCACCTATTGTCATATCCCCTTCTTCAAATAACCATTGCAAAGCCACAAATTGAGGTGGTGTAATTGTATAATTACTTAGGAGTTCACGACCCTTTTGTTTAATAATAGCAGCAATATATCGAAGATCTTTTTCTATTCTAGCAACAATATCTAAATCATGTTGCATTAATTCACTCTCGTTAATCATTTTATAGCGTACCTCCAATCAAAACAAATAAGCAGCTACAACTATTGTCACCTTTTTTAATTGAAATTTCAAGAAAGATTTATTTACATACATTTAGAAGGGTATACTAATACCTGTATTACACTTTTCATTCCATACCACGTTATTTGGGCATTCTGGATTATTCTTCATAAACAAAACCGACTGCCATCAGCAGTCGGCTTTGTTTAAAGCTTAAGCTCTCCCATGCGAAGAAGTTCTACCACAGCTTGAGAACGCCCCTTGACCCCAAGCTTTTGCATGGCATTGGAAATATGATTTCGAACTGTTTTCTCACTTATAAACAATTCGCTTGCAATTTCTTTCGTTGTTTTGTCTTGGACTAGCAGTTCGAACACTTCTCTTTCTCTTTTTGTAAGCAGCGGTTTGTGTGTGAATTCGTTGTCCTTCAACTATTGTAACCCTCCTTGCCTTCGCCAGCTTTAAACCGCGGGGATGGGTATTTTGATTGTCAGAATATCATATGTGAAAGAAATAATGAGAGTGACATCTGAAGACAACGAAAAAACGAAAAAAAGAAAAATGTGCTATTTTCTTGGTTTACCAAATAAAATACATTTCATTATAAAACTTATTTTATGGTACCATTAATTTTATTTTTTCATCTTCTTCCCATGGTACTCCTTTTCCAGTTACAGTGGACATTTGAACCATAGAGCCTCTCCCAACTAAGCATACTTCGTCCTTTTGATTGATTGCCATATAATGAATATCGACAGAAGAGTTCCCAACCTTATTTGCCTTTACAAAAAGCTTTAGTTTATCCCCGAAAAATATTGGCTTTAAATAATCACATTGCAGATCAGCTACTACGGGGATGGCATTGTTTTTATTCGAAAGCCAGTCACCCATAAATCCCTTATCTTTCAAAAATTCAATTCTTGCTTCCTCAAAATATGTAAAAGCAACTGTATTATTTAAATGGCCAAACATATCTGTTTCGGAAAATCGAACGGAAATAGGATGAAAAAATGAAAATTCCTGCTTCCATGCTGCAAAGTCTTCAATGTATAAAATGTTTTTCATTTTGGTTATTCCTCCTCAAAAAAATGAATGAATATTCATTCTTTAATTATAACTGGGACTATCAAAATGAGAAAGAAATTTTCAAAAATATCTTTATCCTTTGTTCAATAATCGAGTAGGAGGGGGTGACTAACCCCCGACCTCTCACACCACCGTACGTACCGTTCGGTATACGGCGGTTCACTTAAGTATGACGCAAATGGTTGTATCTATCTAACAGACTTTTAAGCTTTTGATTTCTCCAAAACTTTAGATTTAGTGTTGTGTGTAAGATAGGACTATTCGAAATGCGCCAATATTTCTTACGAGAATTTCCCCATTCATGGGCCTTCTCTCTTGGAACGCCAAGGGATATGAGCCTTTTAATTTTTGTTTTGGGTAGTTTCCATTGTTTCCAAAGGCACATTCGGAGTCTTCTTCGAATATGTTCATCCAGTTGTTTAAAGGGAGTTGGCGTGTCTGCCAGCGCAAAATATCCGCACCAACCAACAAGGTATTCATTTAGTTTCTCAATACGCAATTCCAATGGAATGGGTTTTGACCTTGATGTTAGTTCTTTTATTCTACTTTTAGCTCTCTTTATACTTTCTTTTGCGATACGGATTTTTGGATTACGGTTTGATGTGAAGCTGAATCCAAGAAACTTTCGTTTCCACGGTCTGTCCACCGCACTTTTCTCTTCATTTACTTTTAGTTTAAGCTTCTTTTCAATGAAAGTAGTGATAGAACTCTTGACGCGTAAACCTGCCTTCTTGGTTTTTACGTAAATATTACAATCATCTGCGTAGCGGACAAATTTGTGTCCTCTTTCCTCTAGTTCCTTATCTAATTCATCTAACATGATATTGGAAAGTAGTGGACTTAATGGTCCACCCTGAGGAACACCTTCTTCGCTGATAGTTTCCACACCGTTTATCATAATCCCCGACTCTAAGTATTTTCTAATTAACTTTAGAATCGTCTTATCCTTGACTCTTTTTGCTAGGAGTCCCATAAGCATATCGTGATTTACCTTGTCGAAGAACTTTTCTAAGTCCATATCTATTACCCATCTGTAGCCCTCTTCTATATATTGCCTTGCTTCCCTAACGGCATCATGTGCCCTTCTTCTGGGTCTAAACCCATAGCTATGTTCGGAAAAGGTTGGGTCATAGATTGGGGTTAATATTTGGGCAATCGCTTGTTGGACAAAACGGTCTGTCACGGTAGGAATACCTAATAAACGAACGCCGCCATTTGGTTTCGGGATTTCGACTCGTCTGACTGGCATAGGCTCATAGGTTCCGTCCTTTATTGAATTTCGGATTTCTTGCCAATTTTGTAGAATATGCGCTCGTAGGGATTTTACAGGCATTTCATCTACTCCATGGCTACCCTTATTCTTTTCGACACGTTTCAATGCCGAAAGTAGATTGTCCCGTGACAGTATTCGTTCCATCATTTCGATACATCCTTTCACGTGAATATACGTGCTATTTGTGCCATTGTTTATTCCACCCTCTTAAAGTCCCCTGTGGAATTCACCACTTCCTCCTTTAAGTAAGTCCAATTGGATTGTCTGTATCATCATAAACAATGAACGCCTAGTGTATATTCTCCTTAAATGTTCAGTCCTTCCCTAACCATCTTAAGCTAGTCAGGTACTATGACCTCTGCTGACTTCTGGCTGTTCAATTACCCTTCACAAAGTAAGTTACCGAGTGTGCTCGGCATTTCAGCCAGACCTCCCCAGGTAAGAGTACAGTCTTTCTCCCCATCTATCTGCTTCATTTACTCTGTATCATCTTTGGCAGAAAGGACTTCGTTTTGTTTGGCAAACTCATCCAATGATACCTAGCCTTATATGAAGTTCGTGTCCCTCAGACCGGAGATTTGCCGCCCGCTTCCTTCAGATTCTGCGTCACCACAGACACCCTTGCGTTTAGCTACTGCTACTTCTGCCTTCACAGTTCGGGACTTTCACCCTATAGACTGCACCCATGCTGGGCGCACCAAAAAAGGTCTTCAGTCTGAGACTGAAGACCCTCTGTCTTATTAATCAACCATATTGTCGCTTCCGAAGAAGTTTTTAAACATTTGGAAAGTCGTTGCACGGTTTAGTGCGGCAATGGAAGTTGTTAAAGGAATACCTTTAGGACAAGACTGTACGCAGTTTTGTGAGTTACCGCAATTTGCAAGTCCTCCATCTCCCATAATTGCTTCTAAACGCTCGTCTTTATTCATTGCACCAGTTGGATGGGCATTGAACAGACGTACTTGTGATAATGGAGCAGGTCCAATAAAACTAGATTTGCTGTTTACATTTGGACAAGCTTCTAGACAAACACCGCAAGTCATACATTTAGATAACTCGTAAGCCCATTGGCGTTTTTTCTCTGGCATACGAGGACCTTCCCCAAGGTCATATGTGCCATCGATTGGAATCCATGCTTTAACCTTTTTCAAAGAATCAAACATACGGCTACGATCAACCTGAAGATCACGAACAACAGGGAAAGTACGCATTGGTGCAAGACGAATCGGTTGTTCTAGCTTATCAACAAGAGCTGAACAGGATTGTCTTGGTTTACCGTTAATTACCATTGAGCATGCACCGCAAACCTCTTCCAAACAGTTCATATCCCAAGTTACTGGAGTTGTTTTTTCACCTTTTGCATTGACCGGATTTCGGCGAATTTCCATCAATGATGAAATAACGTTCATATTTGGACGATACGGAAGTACAAATTCCTCCTCATAAGGCGCTGAATCCGGATTATCTTGACGTGTTATGATAAAACGTACC
Organism: Margalitia sp. FSL K6-0131; assembly: GCF_038008735.1. NCBI lineage: Bacteria > Bacillati > Bacillota > Bacilli > Caryophanales > Bacillaceae > Heyndrickxia > Margalitia sp. FSL K6-0131. Next base: position 1,909,453 of record NZ_JBBOZS010000001.1, on the reverse strand, counting down.
GTTTTTTGTTCACTCATCCTTATTTCTCCTCTTTCTTTTAAGTATTGTCGCGTTCACGAGGCTGTATAAGGGATACATTAATATCCGCAGGAACTACCTTTTATGGATATTAATGTTTTTTTGTATAGTCACGTTCGCGAGGTTTAATTAATGATACATCAACATCCTCATAGCTAAATGTAGGTGCATTGTTCGCTGCATCATATTTAGCTAATGTTGTTTTTAACCAATTTTCATCATCGCGTTTTGGGAAGTCTGGCTTATAATGCGCACCGCGGCTTTCGTTACGGTTTAATGCACCAATCGTAATAACACGTGCAAGCTGTAACATATTTTGTAATTGACGTGTAAACGCTGCAGCTTGATTACTCCATTTTGCAGTATCATTAACATTGATGTTTTTATAGCGTTCCATCAATTCAAGAATTTTGTCATCCGTCTTTTTCAATCTATCATTGTAGCGTACAACCGTAACATTGTCCGTCATCCATTCGCCAAGCTCTTTATGAAGAACATACGCATTTTCAGTACCATTCAAGGATAGAATATTATTCCATTTTTCTTCTTGTTCTTTTACTGCATTATCAAAGATTGAAGAAGACAAGCCATCTGTGCTAGTTTCTAAACCTTCTATATAATTAACTGCTTCTGGACCTGCCACCATACCACCATAAATAGCTGATAATAAAGAGTTAGCACCTAAGCGGTTGGCACCATGTTGTGAGTAGTCACACTCTCCGCAAGCAAATAAACCTTCAATATTAGTATGCTGTTTGTAATCAACCCATAATCCACCCATAGAATAATGAACTGCTGGGAATATTTTCATTGGTACTTTATGTGGATCTTCTCCAACAAATTTTTCATAAATTTCAATGATACCACCAAGTTTTACGTCTAATTCATGCGGATCTTTATGGGAAAGATCAAGATAAACCATATTTTCACCATTAATTCCAAGCTTCATATCAACACACACATTAAAAATTTCACGTGTTGCAATATCACGTGGAACAAGATTTCCGTATGCAGGATATTTTTCTTCAAGGAAGTACCAAGGCTTACCGTCTTTATATGTCCAAATACGTCCGCCTTCACCGCGTGCTGATTCACTCATAAGGCGAAGTTTATCATCACCAGGAATTGCAGTTGGATGAATTTGAATAAATTCACCATTTGCATAAGTTGCACCTTGTTGATAAACAATCGATGCAGCAGAACCAGTATTAATAATAGAGTTTGTAGATTTTCCGAAAATAATACCAGGTCCACCAGAAGCCATAATTACAGCATCTGCTTCAAATGCTCGAATTTCCATCGAAGTTAAGTTTTGCGCTACAATACCGCGGCAAACTCCTGCATCATCTCTGATAATTCCAAGGAATTCCCAGCCTTCAAACTTATTTACAAGTCCCGCAACCTCATGGCGACGTACTTGTTCGTCAAGTGCATATAATAGCTGTTGACCAGTTGTAGCACCCGCAAATGCAGTACGGTGATGCTGAGTACCCCCAAAACGTCTGAAATCCAATAAACCTTCTGGTGTACGGTTAAACATAACTCCCATACGGTCAAATAAATGGATGATTCCTGGTGCTGCATCACACATTGCTTTAACAGGAGGTTGATTTGCTAAAAAGTCTCCTCCGTACACGGTGTCATCAAAATGGATCCAAGGCGAATCTCCTTCACCTTTAGTATTAACCGCACCATTTATTCCACCTTGTGCACACACAGAGTGAGAACGTTTCACTGGTACGACAGAAAACAAATCTACTTTTTTTCCTGCTTCCGCTATTTTAATAGTTGACATCAAGCCGGCTAACCCGCCGCCGACTACGATGATTTTTCCCTTACTCATCGTGACTCACTCCTTTTTAAAACTACAAAACCAATATTGAGATCCCCGCTGGAATTCTGTACATCAGAAGATCACAGGGAGATCCGCATTCATGAAAACTTAAAAATTATTTGTTAGACACGAAAACATCCTAACAAATTTGTGGCTCCGTTCCTTTTTTCCTTAAGCAAACCATCCTGGATATGCAAAAGCGAATAATGCACGTAAACCGATGATAGTCAATACCACAAACACTACTAACATTACATATGACGAAATTTGTTGTGAACGTGGTGATTGAGTAATTCCCCAGCTTACACAGAATGACCATAATCCATTTGAGAAATGGAAAATTGTTGCAACTACTCCGATTATGTACCAAATAAACATAGCTGGATTTGACAAGATGTTTTCCATTAATTGGAAATCAAGTGTTTCTTGACCTAATGCAACTTTAATTCGAGTTTCATACACGTGCCATACAAGAAAAATAAACACGATGATACCTGAAATTCGTTGCAAAAGAAACATCCAGTTTCGGAAAAATCCTAGTCTGCTCACATTATTTTTTGCTGTAAATGCAATATAAAAACCATAAATTGCGTGAAACAGCAGTGGTAAATAAATTAGAAAAATTTCAAGGAAAATTAGGAATGGCAGACTTTCCATAAATGAAACTGCATGGTTAAATGATGCTTGACCATGTGTTGCAAAATGGTTCACTACTAAGTGGACAACCAAGAAGGCACCAATTGGAATGACACCAAGCAATGAATGTAATCTGCGGTTTAAAAATTCACGATTTCCGGCCACAATTTACCCCCCTTAGATTAGAGCGTGCATAGCAAAACATGCTAATTAAAATATAGCATTTTTATTTTTCCTTACTATGCATCAAATTTTATGCTTTTATGTGACATACCCATTTTACTCCCCCTTAGATTAAGCGTCAAGGAAACGTATACAGAAAATAGTCGAAAGATGTCCATAATGTTTGACCTTTTTGCACATATAATTTTATGAATGTTTCATTAAATCTGAATAACAAAATGCAATATTTGGTTACGATTTTGTAAAATTTTTTTATCAAACTGACCTCTATTTTTGTATATAATATCCTTATGGTAAAACGTTTTTGCATTAATTGTTGCTTTCGTCATTATTTATAAATCGTAACATGGCTTGGTGTCGGGGCGTCTTTTCTTATAGATTTTTCCATTTTTTAACTTAATTACGGTTGTAACCAAGACCTTTCGTATACAAAAGCAACAAAGTTTAAGAAAAGAGCCTTATAGAAAGAGGGGAATAACTTGAGAGCGTCATTACAAATTGAAGAAGATAGCATGGAGAATACCGAACAGCTTACAATCCCTGCCTTTGGCTATGAACTAATCAGAGAAGTGTTAATACCTGAATTACTTGGAAAGGAAACACCTGAAATCTTATATTGGGCAGGAAAGCATCTTGCAAGAAAGTTTCCTTTAGTATCAATGGATGAAGTTATTTCTTTTTTCGAAGAAGCAGGTTGGGGTTATTTACAAATCCTGAAACAAGATAAGCATGGCATGGAATTAGAAATCACAAGCCCGCTTATTACAAGACAATTGAAATTAAAAACAGACGGATGTTATAAACTTGAAGCCGGGTTTTTAGCGGAACAAATTCAAGCACAAAAAAAAGTAAGAACAGAAGCTTATGAAGAGGTCATGAAAAAAACGCAGGTCATTCGTATAATTCTTCGTTGGGATATAAAGGATACTATTATGAATGGGTAATTTCGAATTCAAAAAAAAAAGCCTGATATAGGCTTTTTTTTCTGGGCAATTTTTTTATTATACTTGTTGCTCCACCACATCTAATCCAAATGCTGTATGAAGAAGTTGAGCTGCTCTTACCATATAAGATTCTTCCAAAACAGTAGAAACTTTAATTTCAGATGTACTCACCATTCTTATTTGAATTTCATTCTTTGTTAAACAATCAAACATTTTTGCTGCAACACCTGGATTTGAAATCATCCCCGAGCCCACAATCGAAACCTTTGCAAGTCCGGATTCATATTCAAAATGATCAAAGCATAGTTCGTCTTGTTTCGACTCTAATAATTGAATAGTATCCCGTAAATCTTCGTGCTTGATTGTGAAAGACAGATATGGATTTTCTCCATCTGTTTGGTTTTGAATAATAATATCTACATTAATATTGTTGTTTGCGAGTGTCGTAAAAATACCAGATAGATTTGTTAATTTATCTTTCAAACCGAAAACTGTTATTCTTGTGATTTCATCTTCAAAAGCAACTCCGCGTACAATTAAGCTTTTTTCCACCTGAACTTCCTCCTCAATAAACGTTCCATCTTCATTAACCATGCTTGAACACACTTCCAATGGCACATTGTAATTTTTAGCAAACTCTACTGCCCTGGAATGTAGCACACCTGCTCCCAAATTGGAGAGTTCCAACATTTCATCGTACGAAATAGCACCAAGCTTTCTTGCAGTAGGAATATAACGAGGGTCAGAAGTAAAAACACCCGTCACATCGGTGTAAATCATACATTTATCAGCATGAAGTGCAGCTGCTAATGCTACCGCAGTTGTATCAGATCCACCCCTGCCAAGTGTGGTAATTTCGTTATTTTCACTAACCCCTTGAAAACCTGCTACAACAATGATGCGATTTGCAATCAGGTGGTGCCTAATATTTGTTTGATCAATGTTTAATATCCTTGCGTTACTATGTACATTTTCCGTTAGTATTCCAGCCTGCCATCCGGTCAATGAAACAGCTTCAAACCCCGCTTCCGCTAACGCTATAGATAATAATGAAATGGTTACTTGCTCTCCAGTTGATAAAAGCATATCCATTTCACGCTTGCTTGGGTAAGGAGAGAGTTCCTTAGCAAGTGAAACAAGCTGATCCGTTGTTTTTCCCATTGCTGATACAACGACAACCACATCATTTCCTTTCTTTTTTTCTGCTATAACTCTTTTTGCCGTATTTTTAATTCTTTCAATCGTTCCGACAGATGTTCCGCCAAATTTTTGTACAACTAGCCCCAATCTTTTCGCCCGCTTTCCAATTATTATCTGTGCCATTCTAATTGCTTTCTTCGCAGAACTAAAAAAGAGCAATGAGAAAGATATCTCATTGCTCTAGTGAATACGTAAAAAATAATACGACAATCACAACCGCGAGATAGCTCTCCAAGATGCTCACACATCTTGACAATCCTGCATTTATTCAATGCAGAACCAGCAGAAACTGAAATGAGCCAATTTCCACTTCGGCAAAACTTCCTTTCATAGCTTTTCATTGAAACTCATTCTTCTCCAAGCTCTTACTAATAAGTTTTGCTCCTCTATCACTTTTATTATGAAGGTGATAAATGATTTAATTTTTTAAAATTATATCACAACCATTATTTTTTGACTATACTAACTTTCTAGTCTTTCTTTCAAAATTTCCGCTACATTATGTGGAATTCCAAGTTCAATAAATTCTTCCAAAGGAGCTTCCTTCATTTTCTTAATAGACCCAAAATGGCGAAGCAGCAATTTTTTTCGTTTTTCCCCGATTCCAGGGATATCATCCAGTGATGATTGAAAAGCAGATTTCCCTCTTAGCTGACGGTGGAAGGTAAGAGCAAATCTATGGACTTCATCCTGAATTCTTTGCAGCAAGTAAAATTCTTGGCTGTTTCTTCCTAATGGCACGATTTCCAGCGGGTTTCCGTACAACAGCTGTGAGGTTCGATGCTTTTCATCCTTTGCTAAGCCAGCAACAGGTATATCAAGACCCAGTTCATTTTCTAAAATATCCTTTGCTGCATCTATTTGTCCTTTTCCTCCATCAATAATAATTAAATCAGCTAAAGGCAGGCCTTCCTTTAAAACTCTGGTATATCTTCTTCTAATTACTTCACGCATAGACTCATAATCATCAGGTCCTTTAACGGTTTTAATTTTATACTTTCGATACTCTTTCTTTTCCGGTTTGCCATCAATAAAGACAATCATTGCTGATACAGGATCTGTCCCTTGTATATTGGAATTATCAAATGCCTCGATGCGATGAGGTGTATAAATACCCATTTCTCTCCCTAATGACTCGACTGCCTTAATGGTTCTATCTTCATCTTTTTCTATCAAGGCAAATTTCTCTTTTAAGGCAATAGCCGCATTTTTTTCTGCTAATTTTACTAAATCTTTTTTCGGCCCAATTTTTGGCTGTATCGTTTTCACCTCTAGCAATTGCTCTGCAAGCTCTTTATCCACTTCTTTAGGAATTAAAATTTCCTTCGGTTTAAAATGATTCGGAAGTAGATAAAACTGTCCGATAAATGTTAAAAATTCTTCTTCTGGCTCATCATAGGTTGGAAACAGCGAAACATCCCTTTCAATTAGTTTCCCTTGCCTGATAAAAAAGACCTGAACACACATCCAGCCTTTATCTACTGAATAACCAAATACATCTCTATCTGTAAAATCGGTCATCGTTATTTTTTGTTTTTCCATGGTTGTTTCTATATGGGTAATTTGATCACGATACTCTTTCGCTCTTTCAAATTCTAGATTTTCGGCGGCCTGCTCCATTTTTTTCGTTAATTCCACTTTTATTTCCCGATATCCGCCGTTTAGAAATCTACTAATATCATCGACCATTTTTTGATAGGTTTCTTCCTTCACTTCATTTACACATGGTGCCAGACACTGCCCCAAATGGTAATATAAGCAAACACGGTCCGGAAGTGTGGTGCATTTTCGTAATGGATAAATTCTGTCCAATAATTTTTTCGTTTCATTGGCTGCCTGTACATTTGGATATGGGCCAAAATATTTTCCCTTATCCTTTTTTACTTTCCTGGTAGTAATTAAACGGGGATGTCGTTCATTGGTTAATTTAATGTATGGATAACTTTTATCATCTTTTAACATGACATTATATTTTGGATCATGTTTTTTGATAAGATTTATTTCAAGTAATAATGCTTCTATATTCGAAGAGGTAACAATATATTCAAAATCCTCAATTTCATTTACTAGTCTTTGCGTTTTTCCATCGTGCGATCCCGTAAAGTAAGATCTTACCCGATTTTTTAGGATTTTAGCTTTTCCGACATAAATAATGGTTCCTTGTCGATCTTTCATTAAATAGCAGCCTGGCTGATCAGGAAGGAGGGCAAGTTTATTTTTAATCATTTCATTCATTTCTTTCACCTTTCAAAAAATCCGAGTCACAAGACTCGGATTTCCTTTTAAATAATAAGAAAGTATATGTTTTTTAACATATAACATAATTCTTAAATTTAGTCATTGTCTAGCTACAGCGCCTATCAGCTAGCGGATACGGCAAGGCACTTTCGCTTTTCTTTCATCAAGCATGTTTATTGATAAACTCAACTAATGCTTCTTTCGGTTGATAACCGATTACTTTATCTACTTCTTGTCCGTCCTTCATAAGAATGAGAGTCGGAATGCTCATTACACCATATTTACTTGCAGTTTCTTGATTTTCATCAACATCTAATTTGGCGATTTTTACTTTATCACCAAGTTCTGCATCCACTTCTTCCAATACAGGTGCAATCATTTTACAAGGTCCGCACCAAGTTGCCCAAAAATCTACTAATACTAAACCTTCGCTGGTTTCAGCAGCAAAGTTTGCATCTGTTACATGTGAAATTGCCATAATCACTTGCCTCCTAATTTTAACGTTAATGAAAGTATATCATCCTAATGATAATCATGCTAATGAAAAGTTTCAATTAATAAATTTCCCTTGATTCACACCCTTATTCACATGCAGAACTTAAATATTTTTCAAGCGTAAGGAGTTTAATACAACAGAGACAGAGCTAAATGCCATAGCTGCGCTTGCAAACCAAGGAGGTAATATCCCCATCATGGCTAGTGGAATACAAATTAAATTGTACATAAATGCCCATGCAAAATTTTGCTTAATATTGATCATGGTTTTTTTACTGATGCTAATAGCATCCGCTACCCTATTTAAATCACCGTTCATGATTGTAATATCGCCCGCTTCAATAGCAATATCGGTGCCGGTCCCTAACCCCACCCCAACATTCGCAACGGACAATGCCGGTGCATCATTAATTCCATCTCCGACCATAATAATTCGATTTCCTGCCTTTTGATAATCTTTTATCCAATTTGCCTTACCTTGTGGAGAAACCTCTGATTTATAATGCTTAATACCGGTAATATTTGCAATACTCTTTGTCGTTATCGGATTGTCACCGGATAACATAACAATCTTTAAGCCCATCCCTTTTAAACTGGTAATTGCCTTCTTTGCTGTTTTTTTGATTTCATCTCTAACAGCTATAATCCCATGAATACGATTATCTATGGAAACCAGCATGACTGTTTTCCCTTCTCCCTCCATTTTTTTGAGGTGCTTATATACTGGATTAAGCTGCGTCTTTTGATGCTTTTCAAAATAATGGACACTGGCAACCTTTATTTTTCTATCCATTACAATTCCTTTTACACCATATCCAATCATTACTTCTGAGCTTGCAGCTGTAGGAATATCGTTGATCTTTTTTTCTATTGCATCTACTATAGAATTACCTATTGGATGATTTACTCCCTTTTCGACAGAGCCGACAAGCTGCAGAAATAAATTTTGCTCCATATCTCTAACCAGGATATCTGTTAATTGCAGCTTTCCCTCCGTAATCGTACCCGTCTTATCCAGAACGACAATATTATTTTTACCTAGGAGTTCAATCATTTTTCCTTCTTTAAAAAGAATTCCAAGCTTGGCAGCCCGTCCACTTCCGACCATAATAGACAATGGCGTTGCTAAACCCAACGCACAGGGACAGGAAATAATTAAAACTGCAATCATTTTCTCCATTGCTTCACTCATTACTCCGGGAGCTAAAATAAAATACCAAAGAAGAAATGTCACCATGCCCAGAATAAGGACAACAGGGACAAAAAAAGCTGTAAACCGGTCTGCAATATTTTGTATAGGAGGTTTGGAAAGCTGTGCTTCTTCTACAATGTCAATGATTTTTGATAACAGGGTCTCGGAATGTTTTTTTGTAGCTTTCAATGTGATTACATTTGATAAATTAATGGTTCCTGCATAAACAATTTTTCCTTTTTTCTTCTCAATCGGAATACTTTCTCCAGTTAACATGGATTCATTTACGGTTGTTAAACCACTCATAACTTGTCCATCAATAGGGATTTTTTCACCGGCCTTTACTATTACAACATCACCTGGATTAATATCCCCTATAGATTTTTTTATCTCTTTGCCGTTTAAAATAATAGTTGCTGAATTTGCTTTTAACTTATTTAATGAATGAATGGCATCCATTGTTTTTCTCTTTGTCTTTACCTCGATTAATTTACCAATCAAGACAAATGTAATAATCAAAACACTTGTTTCATAATGAAGATGGATAGGAGGAAGATCATGATCCATCTTAAATGAAAGAACTGTAAGATAATGGCTATAAAAATAGGCGGATGTTGTACTTATCACAACTAGTACATCCATTGTTGCTCCACGATTTTTAATGGCATTCCAAGCACCCTCGTAGAAAGGAAAGGCAATGATAAACTGAACAGGGGTTGCAAGCATTAGCTGAAACCATGGACTAAAAAACATTTGGGGCAATTCAATATTTATCCAGTTAGATTGAACAAACATTGTTAATACTAACGGTAAGGAAAACATAATCGATACAATTACCTTCCAAGTCAAGGAAGTAATTTCTTTATTATTCTCCTTATTAACTTGTTCGTCTTTTTGATTTATTAGGGTTGGAATATATCCTAATTTTTTTATCCTTTCTAGGATGGTTTCATTTGAAATATAAGCCGAATCATATACAACCCTCCCTTTTTCTGTTGCTAAGTTAATATTTACATCAAAAATTCCTTCCAATTTCAAAACTGACTTTTCAATTCTTCCAGAACAAGCGCTACAATACATTCCATCGATATTTAGATGGATTGTTTCTATCATTTTTATCACCAGCTTCTACCTGATCATTATTACTAATAAGTTTATTAGAAACTTTTTTCAGCTAGAACTGGTGTGTTGCGAAAAGCGCCTTGCTCATCTGCGTATGGATTTCGTAGTCGCTCACCTCGAGGTAAAGGAAACACAGTGAGATCGTTCACGAACAAGTGAACTTACATTTTCAACGAGTAAAATTTGAAATGTAATTTTACCTGATGTTGACTTATCGTAGGGAGGAGACGGAGAAATCCACTAGCCGATATCTGCTTGCGCTAGACGTAGACAACTTTTCAAAAAGTTATCCACAAGGTTCAATTTTATAAATTCCTAAGCAACAAAAAAAGTGTAGGATATATCCCTACACTCCGGTCTCCTATATTTAAATTATGATTGAGCAACTTTTAACTTTTTAAATTCTTCTGTAAGCATTGGAACGACTTCGAACAAATCGCCAACAATTCCGTAATCTGCCACTTTAAAGATATTTGCCTCAGGATCTTTATTAATAGCAACGATTACCTTTGAATTACTCATTCCAGCTAAATGCTGAATCGCACCTGAAATTCCGCAAGCAATATATAGATCTGGAGTAACTACTTTACCTGTTTGGCCTATTTGTAAGGAATAATCACAATAATCGGCATCACAAGCACCACGGGAAGCACCTACAGCACCACCAAGTACATCCGCAAGCTCTTTAAGCGGCTGAAAGCCCTCCGCACTTTTCACACCGCGTCCACCGGCGATGACTACTTTTGCTTCAGAAAGATCCACACCTTCGCTTGCTTTGCGAACTACTTCTTTAATGATGGTACGAAGATCCTTAATTTCGGCAGAAACAGAGCTTACATCCCCTGTTTTTCCTTCATCCTTTTGTAATGGACTAATATTATTTGGACGAATGGTAGCAAAAATGATTCCGTCTGTTACAATTTTCTTTTCGAAAGCCTTACCAGAGTAAATTGGGCGTGTAAATACTAGATTACCTCCTACTACCTCAACACTAGTAGCATCGGAGATTAAGCCAGTGTTAAGCTTACTCGCGATTTTTGGTGATAAATCTTTTCCAAGTGCAGTATGCCCAAATACAATGCCTTCCGGATTTTCATTATTTACGACCGTCAAAAATGCTTGTGAGTATCCGTCAGAGGAGTACTGCTTTAATTTTTCATCCTCTACCACCACTACTCTGTCCGCACCATATTGAATTAATTCATTAGCCAAGCTTGATACCGCTTCACCAACTAGTACACCGACAACCTCTCCGCCTTCAGCAACTGTCTTTCCAGCTGCAATGGCTTCAAATGAAACATTACGAAGTGATCCGTCACGAACCTCACCTAATACTAGAACTTTTCTTGCCATTAGAAAAAACCTCCCTGTATGTTCAGTACGGCTCTTTTCTTAATCGTTATGCTTTTTGTATTTAAAAATATTCAAAACTTCCTAATTCAGCATTAGAACAGGTATCCAAAGAAAAGATGCCCCAAATCTAATACATGTTAGGATTTTTAAAGAATACGAAAAACATCAACTTATTAGAAAAGAATCCTTAGTAATATATCGTCCAATTTTTCTAGTAAATGTATCTAAATCAAACTACTTTAGCTTCCTTATGAAGCAAGTTAACTAGCTCTTTCACTTGAGCATCTAAATCGCCTTCTAAGATTTTTCCAGCTTCCTTTTTAGGCGGTAAATAGACTTCAATTGTTTTTGTTTTCGCTTCCACGTCATCTTCTTCTAAATCTAAATCATCAATTTCAAGCTCTTCTAAAGGCTTTTTCTTTGCTTTCATAATTCCAGGCAAAGATGGGTAACGTGGCTCATTTAGGCCTTGTTGAGCCGTAACCAACAATGGTAATGATGTTTCTATGACTTCAGAGTCGCCTTCTACATCACGAACAACCGTTACTTTGTCACCATCGATCGTCAATTTTGTAATTGTGGTTACATATGGAATATTTAATAGGTCAGCAACCCGTGGGCCAACTTGACCTGAACTATTATCAATCGCTACATTTCCGCCAATAATCAAATCTGCTTCTTTATCCTTTAAAAACTCAGCTAAAATCTTAGCAGTCGTAAATTGGTCAGCGTAGTCTATATCATCCTCTATATTAATAAGGACAGCTTTGTCAGCACCCATTGCCAATGCAGTACGCAACTGTTTTTCCGCTTCTTCATTTCCTACAGTAACAACGGTCACTTCGCCGCCATGTGCATCGCGAACTTGAATTGCTTCCTCCACTGCATATTCATCATATGGGTTAATAATAAATTCAGCACCATCTTCATTAATTTGTCCACCCGAAAGAGTAATTTTTTCCTCTGTATCGAATGTTCTTTTTAAGAGTACAAAAATATTCATCCTAAACCCTCCTAGATTTAATAAGCTGCTTTCATATAATAAGATTTTCCTTTTCAAAATTATCCTATTTTAAGAAAAGAGCTTTCATAAACATTTTGTTAGTTTTAAAGATTGGGATAATTTCTTATATAATTTGGCATCTAAAGGGCCACTAAACGCTATTCTCCGGTAAAGTTTGGTTCCCGCTTTTCAATAAATGCGGCAATTCCTTCTTGCCCGTCCTTTGATTTAAAAACACGCCCAAATAGTTCTGATTCGCGTGCGACACCATTGTAGAAATTTTCTGTTTTCCCATAGTTTAATAGTTCAATAGCGGCACCAACAGATACCGGACTCTTCTTCGCAATTTTCAATGCTAGTTCTTTTGCCTTTGGCATTAAGTCCTCATCGGAATATGCATGATTGGCAAGTCCCCATTTCACTGCCTCTGCTCCGCTGATGGGTTCACTTGTAAATAACATCTCCATTGCTTTTGCCATGCCTACATACCGCGGCAACCTCTGTGTACCTGCAAATCCGGGAACTAGTCCTAATTGTAGTTCAGGTAATCCTAGCTTTGCCGATTCGGTTACAAGTCTGATATGGCAGGCCATCGCGAGTTCTAATCCACCGCCGAGTGCAGCACCATGAATGGCAGCAATAATTGGTTTTGGAAATCTTTCCATTCTTTCAAACAAGTCTTGCCCCTTTTTACCAAGCTTACCGAAGTCTTCTTCTGTTTTAATAGTGGTAAACTCTTTTATATCAGCCCCTGCTGAGAAAAAGCGCCCTTCACCATGCAGTAAGACGACTCGTATTTCTTTATTTGACTCAATCTCATCCAACACTTGTGAAAGCTCTTCCAAAAGTCCAGACGCAAGAGCGTTTGCTGGTGGTCTATGGATGGTTACATAAGCTAGATGATTCTCACTGGTTAATGTTAAAAATTCCAAACGCTTTCTCCTCCCTCTTTGTTGACCTTCGTGATTAGCAAGGGGAAAGAAATTCCCCTACTAAAAGTAAGCCATATTTGTTTCATTCTGTCCACCAATTCTATTAAAGGTTTTTCTATTTTCGTACAATTTAATCACAGGCTTTTGCCCTTCCTTAGATGGAAACAGCTTTAATTAATAATTGATGAACAGACGGCGCTAATGCTACCAAGTCGAATTTCTCTTCATTCATTATCCATGTCGTAACAATTTCATCAACAGTGCCAAAAATCATTTGTCTCGAAACCCTGATATCCAAGTTCGGATCGAATTCACCCGTTTCCATTCCAAAGTGGAGAATTTCATCGACTAATTGAAAATATCCTTTTAAAACATCATTAATCTTTAGACGCAATTCTTTATTTGATTGGCGTAATTCTAACTGGGTAACGACAGCCATATTATGGTCTTCGGATAATATGTTAAAATGACTTTCGACCATTACTAACAGTTTCTCAGCTGCGGTCTCTTTCCCTGTTATTCCTTTTCTTATCTTTTCAATAAAGGACCCCATCTTTTCCTGAAACAATGATATTAATATATCTTCTTTATTTTTGAAATAAAGATAAATGGTCCCATCCGCAACACCAGCTTGCTTTGCAATTTTCGATACTTGGGCTTGGTGGTACCCATTTTCCGCTATTACAATGACAGCAGCATCTATTATTTGTTTGTATTTAGGTTTATTACTTTTCAAAACGTATGGTTTCCTCCATTCTAGGTGAGGGGTTAGATGTTGGATGGAAAAACTAAGTATACCCTGTCATTTCCATTCAACTTAGGTATAATGAATATATATTCTTTTCAAAAATGAATGACTATTCATTCATAATCTTATCTTAATTTGAATTCATTATAATGTCAAGAATATTCCACACAAAAACGAAGAGCCTTTTAATGGGCTCTGAAATTTTATTCTACCCTATTTCTTCTTGATCTTGCTGCTTTTTTCTTTCCTCGTCAATTAAAGTTCTTCGTAAAATTTTCCCAACTGCAGTTTTCGGCAATTCTTTTCTGAATTCATAAATTCTCGGAATCTTATAAGCTGCTAAATGTTTTCTTGTAAAAGCATTCAGATCAGATTCTGTTACATTTGCATTTTCTTTCAAAACAATATATGCTTTAACTGTTTCACCACGATAAGGATCAGGTATCCCGGCAACTACTGCTTCTTGAATATCAGGATGCTCATATAGCACTTCTTCCACTTCACGGGGATATATATTATAACCTCCAGCAATGATCATATCCTTTTTCCGGTCCACTACATAAAAATACCCTTCTTCATCCATATAGCCTAAATCACCCGTAAATAACCAGCCGTTCTTTAATACTTGTTCCGTTTCTTCCGGTCGGTTCCAATATCCTTTCATGACCTGTGGTCCTTTTACCGCAATTTCACCAATTTCTCCAGGAGGCAATATTTCACCTGTCTCTAATGAGAATATAGCAGAATCCGTATCAGGCCATGGGACGCCGATACTACCCTTCACTCTTTTTTTATCCCAAACAAAATTAGCATGTGTGACGGGTGAAGATTCTGTCAAACCGTAACCCTCAACAAGCTTCCCCCCTGTGACTTCTTCAAACCGCTCCTGAACATCTATCGGTAAAGGGGCAGAGCCACTTATACATGAATCAATCGAGGATAAATCATATTTTTTTATATCCGGATGATTTAATAATCCTATATAAATAGTTGGTGCACCAGGGAATAGTGTTGGACGTTGTTTTTGTATCGTTTTTAAAGTGGTTTCCGCATCGAATTTCGGCAAAAGCACCATTTTATATCCTTGCATAATGGATAAAATAAGAACTGCAGTCATACCATATACATGGAAAAATGGGAGCAATCCTAAAACAACTTCTTCGCCTTTCTTCGCTTTATAAATCCATGCATCACACATGGTCGCATTAGCTACTAAATTTTTATGTGTCAGCATCACGCCTTTTGGGAACCCGGTTGTTCCACCAGTATACTGGAGTAATGCGAGATCATTTTCAAAATCAAATTCAGGGTCAGCTTGCGGATCTTCTGCGGGTGTTTCAGCTATTATTCTTTTGAGCAAATGTTGATGTCCACTATGTTCAATTTTTACAACCATTCCTGTTTGTTTCTTCTGTATGAATGGATATACGATATTTTTTGGAAATGGCAAATAATCTTTGACAGCGGTTACAATAATGTCGTTTATACTAGTCTTTCCCATTATTTTTGTAACTCTTGGAAAAAGGATATCCAACGTAATAATCGCTTTTGCTTCTGAATCCTCCATTTGATATGCAAGCTCTCTTTCAGTATATAGAGGATTAGTTTGAACAACAACACCTCCTGCATAAAGCACACCAAAGTAGCTGATGACTGATTGTGGACCATTTGGCAGCATAATTGCCACCTTATCACCTTTTTTAATTCCTAACGTTCGCAAATAGCTAGCTAATTTTACAGATGATTCATATACCTCTTTGTATGTCAGTTCCTTCCCCATAAAATGTATGGCAATTTTGTCTGAATAATTTTCTGCTGCTTTTGTTAAATAAGCATGCACTGGTTTTTCTTCTAGTTGTAATGTCTTAGGGATTTCTTCAGGATAATGAGACAACCAAGGTTTATTTTCCATTTAACCCCTCCTAAAGGCAAACTAGACGTCAAAAAATTTAAACTACTCTTATTATTATAGTCTATTGCGGTAGGAGATACAATTTGAAAATCGAAAAAGTGAATGAATATTCATTCTTATTTATTTGTGGGGTATGCCGCCTTATGTGTACAGGTTCACTCTAAATAAAACCTGTACGCATAAGGCCAAAGATGTAAAAATACTAAAAAATCATTATTTCAGCCAAAGATTGATAATGTTGCTTTTTGAACCTTTTTGCTCTTTATGGCATATTAGATGAGTTATTACTGGCAATCTTCTTTTGAATCTTTATAAAGACCAGTGGGACTTGGTCTCTTCATCTAGTTGTCTTTTAAATCGTATAAAGGATATTCCCACTTTCGGAAAAAGACTCATAAGTTCACATTTTAAATTTCATAGTAATCCAGAACAAATAAATAACGATAAAAAAAGGATTGCCATCGGCAACCCTTACTTAATAATTAAATAAATAATTCCAAAAAGGATAAAACACCCACATAAAACGAATAGAATTTTTGCTAATTTCTCCATTATAAAAACTCCTCTTACGAAATACTGGCTCCAATCACAAAGGAGAGTCCAATCGATATCACCATGGATATGAATCCGACTGCACGATTGTCATTTTCAATTTCCACGTCAATTTTGAATTTAGGCGTCAAAAATTCATAAATAAAATACCCGATTAATAATAAAACAAATCCGTATACTCCCCATCCAACCATCATAAATAATGAATCATGAACGAGAATCGAATACCTGAAAATATTTGCGATACCAAAAATTTTTCCGCCTGTAGCCATTGCCACTGCAATGTTTCCTTTTTTGATTTCTTCCCAATTTTTATATTTCGTTACGATTTCAAAGATGGTCAAAAATACAATCATACATAAAATAACAACACTATAATAACCAGCCGTTTGAACAAAATGATTTTCCCAAAAATGATTCATGTAAACTAAATGCTCCTTCATATCAAGATTTAGAGGAGGAATGAACAAGGAGAGACAAGCAAGTCTTTGACTTGCTCCTTTATTGTCCAGCAGCAGCGCCTATAGGCTAGCGGATTTCTGCATCTTCTCCCTGTGGGTAAGGACATCAACACGGTGTCTGTTGGTTTCTCCTGCGACTACGAAATCCGTATGCTAGAGCTGCGGCATTTAGGCTTTTCTTATTTAAATTCTACAACTGTAATCCCGCTGCCGCCTTCCCCTGCCTCACCTAATCTTATACGTTTTACAGAGCGATGTTGTTTCAAATATTCTTGTACGCCTGATCTGAGTGCCCCAGTACCTTTTCCATGAATGATAGAAACCCTTGGGTAGCCGGCTAAAAGTGCATCATCAATATACTTTTCTACCTTTAATAATGCATTTTCATATCTTTCACCGCGGAGATCCAGCTCAAGACCAACATGATAATCTTTTCCCTTCACTGTTGCGAGTGGCTTCGGATTCACTTTCTTTTCAGATTGAACAAATTCCATATCCGATTCTTTTACTTTCATCTTCATAATTCCCATTTGAACTTGCCATTCATCATTCCCTATTTTTTCAAGGAGCTGCCCCTTCTGGTTAAAGCTTAGAACTTTTACCTCGTCTCCTGGGACTAATGTACGCTTATTCTTTGCAGGCTTTGCAATCGCTGATTTCTCAATAGACGGAACAGCTTGTTCCAACTTCTTACGGGCTTCTATTAGTTCATGTTCTTTTATGTCAGCATGATGATTTAAACGCATTTTACGTAAATCACGAATAACATCCTCTGCTTCTTCTTTGGCTTTTTCTACAATCTTCGCTGCTTTTAATTCAGCCTTTTCAAATAATGTATCTCGATTTTCATAAAACTCAATCATTTCTTTCTGTAAATCCTTATGAAGCTTTTCCGATTGCTTTAAGAAATCCTGCGCTTCTGCAAGTTCACGTTCTGCTTCTCTTTTGCTTTTTTCCAAGGCAGCGATCATATTTTCCACTTCATTGCTATCAGCACCAATATGGGCACGAGCAGATTTAATGATATTTTCCGTTAATCCAAGGCGTTTAGAGATTTCAAATGCGTTGCTTCGTCCGGGAACACCAATTAATAATTTATACGTTGGGCTTAATGTTTCCACATCAAACTCGACACTGGCATTAATGACACCTTCACGATTGTAGCCATATGCTTTTAATTCTGGGTAATGGGTAGTAGCTACAACTTTTGCTCCCCTTTGGTACACTTCATCCAAAATGGAGATGGCTAATGCCGCCCCCTCCTGCGGGTCCGTTCCTGCACCAAGTTCATCAAATAATACAAGTGATTCATGATCGACATATTTTAAAATATCAACAATATTCACCATATGGGAGGAAAACGTACTTAAGCTTTGTTCTATCGATTGTTCGTCCCCAATATCGGCAAAAACCTCTTGAAAAACGGCAACTTCAGAACCATCGAGTGCAGGTATCTGCAATCCTGACTGTGCCATTAAAGTACAAATACCAATCGTTTTTAAAGTAATGGTTTTACCACCTGTATTTGGACCTGTAATGACCATTGTGGAGTAATCTTTCCCTAAAGTAATGTCATTAGCGACAGCCTCATCAATTGGGAGTAATGGATGTCTCGCTTTATACAAGTGGATTACACCGTTATTGTTTACTTTTGGTTTTGTCGCTTTAATTGTTTTTCCGTACCGTGCTTTTGCAAAAATAAAATCAAGATCCCCTAAAATATCCACGATGAGAGTTAAGTCATTAGCTGCTTCTGCCACTTCAGCTGATAACTCCATTAAGATTCGTTCAATTTCCTGACTCTCCTTCATATGAATTTCTCTTAGTTGATTATTTAATTCCACAACGGATTGGGGTTCAATAAATAATGTTTGTCCAGATGATGACTGATCATGAACAATCCCGCCATAATTCGCTCGGTATTCTTGTTTAACCGGTATTACATAGCGATCATTACGAATCGTAACAATGGCATCAGATAACATTTTTGCTGCATTTCTGGATCGAATTAAACTTTCAAGCTTTTCACGAATTCGGCTTTCATTTGAGCGCAGCTGCTGGCGTATATGCCTTAATGTTTCACTTGCTGAATCTAAAATATCTCCATTTTCATCAATTGCTTGTTTAATTCTATGTTCGAGGGGTGTCAAAATTTCAATTTGAGCCGCTTTTTCCCCCAAAATAGGAATGTCTACTTCATTTTCTAACAGACCCTCGATAAATCGTTTCATATTACGCGATGCATAAATAGTACTAGCGGTCTGCATTAATTCAATAGGATTCAAAACGCCGCCAATGACTGCCCTTTTTACATGCGCTCGAATGTCATATATTCCGCTTAACGGTGCATGTCCTCTTAAGCGCAATGCATTAGCGGCCTCATCTGTTTCCGCCTGTAATTGTAAAACTTCTTCATAGGAAGAGGATGGTTTTAAAGCTTGAATCCTCTCAGCCCCCAATGTAGAGGAAGCATGTTCCCCAAGTAATTCCTTAATTTTATTGAATTCTAATGTCTTTAATATTTTTTCTTGCATTCATTCAGCCTCCTGTCTTAGCTGTGATCGCGATTTAGAAATGCGATGAGTTCTTCCGGCTCTAATGTGTTTAATACTGTATTTTTTTCTATCCAGCCTTTTCGAGCAGTTCCAACACCTATATCCATATAATTTAAATTTTCTATATAATGTGCATCTGTATTAATGACTATTTTTACACCCTGTTCTTGTGCTTTTCTAACATACACGGGCATTAAGTCAAGCCTGTTAGGGTTTGCATTTAACTCCAGGACTGTATTCGTTTCCTTTGCCAGTTCAATTAATAAATCAATATCCACATCATATCCTAATCGCCTGCCAATTTTACGGCCTGTAGGATGAGCAATAATATCAACATGCGGATTCATTAAAGCAGTTTTCAAGCGTTCCATAATTTTTGTTTTGGACTGGGTGAAACTTGAATGAATCGAAGCAATGACGATATCCATCTCCGCTAAAATTTCATCATCAAAATCAAGTGTTCCATCCGGCAAAATATCCATTTCAATCCCTGATAAAATTAAAATATCATCATATTTTTCATTTAAACGCCTAATTTCTTCTTTCTGCTCACGAAGTCTTTCAACCGTAAGACCATTTGCTACTTTTAAATATTGTGAATGGTCTGTTATTGCCATATATTTATAACCTTTTTTACGGCAAGCTTCAATCATTTCCTCAATGGAAGCTGTACCATCGGACCAAGTTGTATGCATATGAAGATCGCCTTTAATATCCTGTAACGTAACCAGCTCGATATTGGAATGAAACTCCGTAACTTCTTTTCCATCTTCGCGGATTTCAGGAGGGATAAAAGGAAGTCCAAAGTGATGGAAAAATTCCTCCTCTGAATCAAACGTTAACATCTCCCCTGTTTCCTGATTCTCCACACCATATTCACTTATTTTTTCTCCACGTTCCTTTGCAAGCTGACGCATTTTCACATTATGATTTTTTGAACCTGTAAAGTGATGCAATGCAGTGGCAAACTGTTCAGGTGTCACAAGACGAAAGTCAATGTTGATATCATACGTATCCGAAATGGTAATCGATACTTTTGTATCTCCGCTTGCAATTGCTTCTGATGCTTCATTTAATCGAAGCAGCTGTTCCTTTACCAGCTTTGGATCTTTTGTAGCAATTACATAATCTAAATCTTTTAATGTTTCCTGTAACCTTCTGAGACTGCCAGCTTTCGAATATCTTTCAATCCCAATCATCTCCTGAAGGGCTGCCTCAATCATATCAATATATTTCAGCATAAAAGCAAGAGGGAAACGATCTGGCTTTGAGCCAATGGAACTTATTGCTTCCAATATTTTTTCTTCTGTTTTTTTGCCAAACCCTTTTAAAGCTTGAACTTCCCCAGATTCACATGCATCTCTTAACGATTCCACATCTGTAACACCTAATTCTTGATACAGACGAGCTATTTTTTTCCCGCCAAGCCCTTGCAATTGTAATAGTGGAATAAGCCCTTTGGGAACTTCTTCTTGAAGCTCCTTTAACACGGTGGAGGTACCAGTTGAGATAAATTCCTCTATTACAGAGGCTGTGCCTTTCCCTATTCCGTTTAGAGCAGTAAAATCTTCAATTTCCGTTAAAACCCTCGGTTCAGCTGTTAAAGAAGCCGCCGCTTTCCGAAAAGCGGATATTTTAAAGGAATTTTCTCCTTTTAATTCTAAATAAATAGCGATTTGTTCAAGCAGTCGAATGACATCCTTTTTATCTACATTCATGAATTAACACCATCCCCATTCTAAATACCGGTTACCTATCTATACTATATACTAGCAAATAGCAGTATAAAAAGAAAAAACTCCTCTTAAAGAGAAGTTTTAGCCCACATAATCGAACCACCATTGTTTAACTTGATTGGACAAAATAGGTGTGTTTTTAATGATTCCTTCGGCTAAAAATGATTTGTCAATCCAATGCTGGATCATTTCAATTGGAACTAATGCCCCGATGTATAATACAATAAAGACAAATAAGTAAACTTCAATAAAGCCTAGAATACCGCCTGCCCAGACATTTAATTGCCTAATGACCGGAAATTTAGCTACAAAGTCGAGCATGGAACCAATAATATGTAAAATAATTTTTACGGCAAAAAAGATAATGGCAAAGGCAATCACTTTATAATAAGCTTGTTCAAGATTCATTCCGTCAAAAATCATTTTAAAGGAAGCATTCTCATTCAAGGTAGGATACGGGATCCAAAGCTTTAATTTGTCTGCAAAATCAGCATAGTACATATACGCAACGATAAAGGCAAAGATAAAGCCTGTCACGTGAATTAATTGGAGGATAAAGCCTCTTCTTAATCCGTTAAAAAAACCAATCACAAAGATTAATAGGATTACAATATCAACCATGTCAGTTTCATTCCTTTAGTGTATTCAAATTCAGATAAACTTTCGTTTTAATTGATTATGGCAAAAGGATTTTGCCGTATACTAAAATACTAAATAATATCATAACATGAACCAAGTAAATTTGGGAAGAATTGTCCACCTGTGTCGATAAGGGAAGAATTATTTATATGGAGGAACAAAATGTCTAATATCATTATTCAAGCGGCACCATCATTATTAGAGAAAATGAAAGTACATTATCAGCCATCACTTATGGATAAAATTCCACAAGGCGGAATTTTCGTAGCAAAAACGAATAACTGCACTATTACCGCATACCGTTCAGGAAAGGTCATGTTTCAAGGAAAAAATAATGAGGAGGAGGCAGCTAAGTGGGGAAATGTTGAACCCGCGAAACCATCTATTGCTTCAAAGGCAAAAACATCTGGCGCTGACCTTCCAGCAAATATCGCAAACATGTCTTTTATCGGCTCCGATGAGGTTGGAACAGGGGATTACTTTGGCCCGATTACCGTTGTAAGTGCATATGTAAGAAAAGAGCAAATTCCATTACTGAAAGAGCTTGGGGTTAAGGATTCAAAGGATTTAACGGACCCGCAAATAATGAAAATTGCAAAGGATCTACTTACAGTCATTCCTTATAGTTTATTAAAGCTGCAAAATGAAAAGTATAATCGATTGCAGGCATCAGGAATGTCTCAGGGGAAAATGAAGGCGATTTTACATAACCAGGCATTGATTCATTTATTAAAAAAAATATCACCTGAAGAGCCAGAAGGCATTCTTATTGACCAGTTTGTAGAGGCAAATACCTATTTCCGCCATATTCAAGGTCAAAAGGAAATATGCAAAAAGAATGTGTATTTCAGTACAAAAGGGGAAAGCATCCATATTGCTGTTGCCGCTGCTTCTATTTTAGCCAGATATGCATTTGTGAAGGCGATGGATGATTTAAGTGCCGAAGCCGGATTTACCCTTCCAAAAGGAGCAGGTCAGCAAGTCGATCAGGCTGCTGCAAAACTAATTAAGTTAAAAGGGGAAGCTTCCTTACATCATTTTACAAAAATGCATTTTGCCAATACGGAAAAGGCGAAAAAACTTGTGTAAATGTTTGTGAGTCAGTGTTCCCTTTCAAAGTTTTGAGGACACAGATTCCCTTATCTGTGACAAAACGGTCGGACTCCTTACTTTTGCGGACACACGTTCCGTTATTACAACAAAAAGCACCTGGTTTTAATAATATTTCATGAAATAACGGAATGTGTGTCCTCTAACAAGATGAAAGAAAGCTTTTTCATGGGAATAACGGAACCTATGTCCGGTAAAACGGGTTTTCAGCCATTAAAGGACACTAGTTCCCTTATCTGTGACAAAACGGCCGGATTCCTTACTTTTGCGGACACACGTTCCGTTATTTAGCTAAAATGCGATGATTTTCATATGTTTTTCGTCATATCAGCGGAACCTGTGTCCGCTAAACGCTTAAATAATGGTCATTTTATAAAAATAAAGGATTCTCTGTCCGCAAAAAATATACAAATAATATGCTATCTAAACGTTATTATTTATTACTCCCCTTTCTTACCTTCTATTATTCTTTCAGAATGAGAATAAATATTAAATTGATGGTTCCTAATAAAGCCCACGACTGTAATACCTAGATCATTCGCCAGTTCAATGGCCAATGTAGTTGGTGCCGATTTTGAAAGAACAATACCAATTCCCATTTTTGCAACTTTTAATAAAACTTCCGATGAAACCCTACCACTAAAAGAAATGATTTTATCGTTTCGCGGCAATTTTCCCTTTAGACAAATACCGTAAAGCTTATCAAGTGCATTGTGACGACCAATATCGGTTTGAATATAAAGAAGTTGGTCAGCAGTGCATAGCGCGGCATTATGAACTCCGCCGGTTTGCTGGAAATCAACGGATTGCTCTTGCATAAGCTTCATTAGACGAAAGCATTGCTCAATTGTGATCTGTATTTTGCTTAAAACAGTTCTCGCTGTTCTTGCATCATTATGAAAATAAAATTGCCTGCTTTTCCCGCAACAAGAACCGATAAATCGCTTTGAATAAAATTCCTTATTAATGGATTGCTTGACCTTCAAGCTAACATAAACTAGCCCCTTTCCCTCGTCGATTACCATAGATTCTATATCTTCGAAAGTACGTACCATCCCTTCTGAAGCTAAGAAGCCAATTACCAGCTCCTCTAAATTGGTTGGTGAACAGACCATTGTGGCAAACTCCTCATTATCGATAAAAATAGTTAGAGGATATTCAATGGCCACTTCGTCCTCCATATCAACAAAGGCATTTCCATCGTATTTAATCATTGGCATACTGTTCCTTACTCTGTTATCCATGTTTTCCCCTACTTTATATTACGTTAATAGTTTCTATTAGAATAGCAAATTTTCAGTAAATTGCAACAAGGATAGGGATACACTCGATTAAACAATAATCTCATTGTTGCCCGTCCCAATAATTTGTAGATTTAGCTTGTATAATTTATATGGTAAAATGAATAAAATGGTTATAAAGGAGATGAGTAAAAATGTACGATGTTTATACCTCAGTAAATAAGCGGGATCTCATGGGTTCAGTATTAAAAGCATTCGCCCTTTCACTATGCTTGGCTGTCATCGGAATGCTGATCGGAACCATGGTACCACCGGCATTGTTTATGCCATTAATGGTCGTTGAGTTCATCATGATTTTATCCGCTTTTCTTTTAAGAAAGAAAAAAAGCGTTGGATATGGATTTTTATTTGCCTTTGCGTTCATTTCAGGGATTACAACTTATCCGATAGTTGCCCATTACTTAGCAACTTCAGGAGCTAAAGTTGTTTTATCTGCGTTCACCGCAACTCTTGTTATATTTGCAGTAATGAGTTTTGTTGGCACGAAAACGAAAAAAGATTTATCGTTCTTAAGCGGGATTTTATTTACAGCTCTACTCGCATTAGTGGTAATAGGCTTGATTAATATCTTTTCACCGTTTTCCTCTACTGCACTCTTTGTTGCATCTATAATCGGAACAGTTGTCTTCTCTCTTTACATTATGTTCGACTTTAATCGCATGAAGCGCATGGAATTTACAGAAGAAGCAGTTCCGTTACTTGCACTTAACTTATTCTTAGACTTTATTAATTTGTTCTTAGAGTTGCTAAGGTTAATTGGGTTTATTAGCAGGGATTAATAGACAAAACGCAGAACCAATTCAAGGTTCTGCGTTTTTATTTTATCCTCTTAACTCTGCACCTGCTTTATCTTTCACCGCTGCAAGTACTTTATTATGTGCTTTTACAACCTCTTCATCCGTTAAAGTTCTTTCTGGATCCATATAAGTTAAAGAGAAGGCGATGGATTTTTTGCCTGGTTCCATATGTTCCCCTTCGTACAAGTCGAAAATGGATACGTTCTTCAATAATTTTCCGCCTGCATTCTCGATAATTTCTTTTACTTCACCAGCATTCACCTTACGATCTACCACTAAAGCGATATCACGTGTAATCGCTGGGAAGCGAGGAATAGCATTGTATTGAAGAGCTGGAACTGGATGATCAAAAACTGGTTTCATATTGATTTCGAATACATACGTTTCTTTTAAATCCAAGTCTTTTTGAACTTGTGGATGTACTTGGCCAACATAGCCAATTCCCTTACCGTCAAGAACAATCTCAGCTGTTCTTCCAGGATGCATCCCTTCCACAGCTGCTGCTTGATAAGTAATGGAATCACTAACACCAAGCTCTTCAAACAAGCCTTCAATAACACCCTTTGCCACGTAAAAATCAACTGGCTTTTTCTCGCCTTGCCATGGATGATTTAACCAAAGGCCTGTGATGGCTCCGGCTAAATGTTCATGCTCTTCAGGCTGTTCATTATCTGTAGTTTTTAGAAAGACAGATCCAATTTCGTATAATGCAATAGACTCGTTTTTACGAGCATTATTATATGACACTACTTCCAGTAGCTGTGGAACAATGCTTAAGCGTAAATAGCTTCTTTCTTCACTCATCGGCATCGCAAGGCGGATTGGATCACGCTTTTCTAAAGCAAATTGAGAAGATTTCTCTAAGCTTGTCAATGAATACGTAACCGCTTGGTTTAGTCCTGCACCCTCTAAAAATCTTTTTGTCGTGCGGCGTTTTCTTTGAATATCGCTTAACCCACCAGGAGTTGCAGCACCGGTTGGTAACGTTATTGGTAAATTATCATATCCGTAAAGTCTTGCAACTTCTTCGATTAAATCTTCTTGGATTGTAATATCGCCACGACGTGTTGGAACTGTAATGGTAAAGGTGTCATTGTCAACCTCGACGCCAAATTGCAAGCGATCGAAAATTTCCTTCACTTCTTGTTTTGTTATGAAAGTACCTAAGAAAGAATTAATTTTTTCAAGTGTAATGGAAACAACAGCAGGTTCCACTGTTAAAGAATTAACTTCAACTGTACCATCAAGAACTTCACCACCAGCATATTTAGCCATTAATTGGGCTGCTCTCTCTGCTGCTTCATGCACACGATTTGGATCAATGCCTTTTTCATAGCGTGCACTTGCTTCACTTCGTAAGCCATGATCTTTTGATGCATTTCTGATTGTTTGTGCATCAAAGTAAGCTGATTCAAGCAAGACTGTTGTTGTATCAGAAGTTACCTCTGAATTTGCTCCACCCATTACACCTGCCATCGCTACAGGTTCTTTTCCGTTAGTAATGACAAGATGATTTGCTTTCAATGTTCTTTCCGCATCATCAAGGGTAACGATTTTTTCTCCTTCATGTGCTAAGCGAACAACGATTTCTTTAGAACCAAGCTGTTCATAGTCAAATGCATGTAATGGCTGACCATACTCTAAAAGAATATAGTTTGTAATGTCTACTACATTGTTATGCGGACGAATGCCGGCAGACATTAATCTCGTCTGCATCCATAAAGGGGATGGACCAATTTTTACATTTTTAATCACTTTTGCTGTATAAAGCGGATTTGCTTCTTTCGCTTCTACTTTAACAGAAATATAATCGGACGCTTTTTCAGAAGAACGCTCATGATTAACGCTTGGAAGTTTTACTTCTTTCCCTAAAATAGCACCTGTTTCATAAGCAACACCAAGCATGCTTAAACAATCAGAACGGTTTGGTGTTAAGCCTAGCTCTAGCACTTCATCATCCAAATTTAATAATGCAAGGGCATCTGAGCCAACTTCCACATCATTTGGGAAAACAAAAATTCCTTCCGCATATTCCTTTGGAGCAAGCTTTCCGTCGATTCCAAGTTCTTTTAAGGAACAAATCATTCCATTTGATTCTTCCCCGCGTAATTTAGAACGTTTAATTTTAAAATTTCCCGGTAAGACGGCACCCGCTTTTGCAACGGCTACTTTTTGACCTTTTCCGACATTCGGTGCACCGCAAACGATTTGAACCGGTTCGCCTTCCCCTAAATCAACCTGGCAGACATTTAATTTATCGGCATTTGGGTGCCTTTCACATTCAAGAACATGCCCTACCACAACACCGCTTACACCCTTGCTCTTTTGTTCCACACCTTCAACCTCAATACCGCTGCGTGTAATTTTTTCCGCAAGGTCGTGTGCTTCAACTCCTGTTAAATCTACATATTCTTGCAGCCATTTATAAGAAACTAACATTTATATCCCTCCAACTTTTACTCAGTTACAGCAAATTGCTTTAAGAAACGAATATCATTTGTGTAGAAATGACGAATATCATCAATTCCGTACTTTAACATCGCGATACGTTCGGGTCCCATTCCAAAAGCAAATCCTGTATATTTTTTCGAGTCAAATCCAGCCATTTCAAGAACATTGGGATGAACCATTCCTGCTCCTAAAATTTCAATCCAACCAGTACCTTTACATACATTACAACCTTCTCCACCGCAAATCTTGCAGGTGATATCCATTTCAACTGATGGCTCTGTGAATGGGAAGAAGCTAGGGCGAAGGCGAATTTCACGATCTTCTCCGAACATTTTCTTAGCAAACACTTGTAACGTACCTTTTAAATCTCCCATTGTGATGTTTTCATCCACCACTAATCCTTCGATTTGCATGAATTGATGAGAGTGTGTGGCATCATCATTATCACGGCGATATACTTTACCAGGGCAAATAATTTTCACTGGTCCTTTGCCTTCATGCTTTTCCATAGTTCTTGCTTGCACAGGTGATGTATGAGTACGAAGCAGCAGTTCTTCTGTAATATAGAAGGAATCCTGCATATCACGTGCAGGGTGGCCTTTTGGCAGATTTAATGCCTCGAAGTTGTAGTAATCCTTTTCTACCTCTGGTCCTTCCGCCACTTTATAGCCCATCCCGATAAACAGATCTTCAATTTCCTCAATTACCTTTGTTAATGGATGATGGTTTCCAACTTTCACCGGACGGCCAGGGAGGGTGATGTCAATTGTTTCGGAAGCTAATTGTTTCTCAACTGCTGCCGCTTCTAATGCTTTTTGCTTCGTTTCGATTTTTTCACTGATGGCTTCTCTCACTTCATTTGCAAGAGCACCCATTTTAGGCCGTTCTTCAGCAGATAATTGCCCCATTCCTCTTAATACTTCGGTGATTGGTCCTTTTTTTCCTAGAAACGCAACACGAATATCATTAAGTGCTTTTAATTCTTCTGCTTGCTCGATTTTTTGTAAAGCCTCTGCTTGAAGCTCCTTTAATTTTTGCTCCATATTTTTTTCCTCCTTTGAAAAAATAAAAAAACCCCGTCTCCACAAAAGGGACGAGGTTATCATCGCGGTACCACCCTAATTAACATAATCATTTTTCTTATGTTCACTTAACTTTGATAACGGTTTTTCACCGATGCATCTTTACGTTTCAATAAACGGTCCCGATGCTGACTCCAGGGGTGAACTTCACTTAATTTTTCATAAAAATGCTTTCAGTCTTTGGCATTTTCTCCCTGCATGAATGTCATAAGCTACTTTTCCCTATCATTGTCTTTCAACTTCATTCAATTGTTTCTATTATAGTATTTTGTGAAATGATTTTCAAATGGATTTTGATATATTATGTCATTTTTTAAGTTAAGTGAGCTCTAATTTTTAAAATAATACATTAAAATGCCAGCAGCAACTGCAACATTAAGGGATTCACTCTTCCCGAAGATTGGGATGTACAGATTTTTATCTGTTAGAGATAACACTTCTTTCGATACACCATTTCCTTCATTACCCAGAATAAGGGCAAAGGACGGTTCCGGCTGCACTTCTTTATAAGGAATTCCATTTTCTAGAGCAGTACCGTAGATTGGAACATTTGCTGCTTTCAGTTTCGGAATCCATTCCTGTAAATTTCCAGACAAAAACTCTACATGGAAATGGCTTCCTTGAGCGGAGCGTAGAACCTTTGGATTATATATATCTGCAGTACCTTTTCCTAAAAGAATCATATCAATTCCTGCAGCATCTGCTGTTCGAATCATCGTACCTAGATTTCCTGGATCTTGCACACCATCAAGGAGTAAATAAGATTTCCCTGTTAAGTCCTTGGTTGTTGCATTTCTTATTTGACATATCGCAAAAATCCCTTGAGTTGTTTCGGTATCAGATATGATTCTGCTTATTTCCGGTGTAACTCTCGTTATTGATATATCACTTACGTCCCAGTATGCAGGTAAATCCGCTTCTTCACTAACAATGATTTCGATTATATCATCTCTATAATGTAAAGCTTCCTCCACTAAATGAAAGCCTTCAAGAATATAGGTATTTGTTTTTTCGCGTTCTTTTTTGGTTAATAGCTTTTTCCATTGTTTTATTTGCGGATTTTGTATAGATTGAATATATTTCACAAGACAATTCTCCTTATAATAGCTTGTCTACCATTATAACGTATTTTTCGTACATAGAAAATTTACTTAGTGTAATGATAAGAGAGAAAAGAATAAAAAGGAGTGTGTCTTCATGAATTTGAACCTGCGAAATGCAATTATTCACAATGTTTCTGGTAATACACAAGATCAATTGAAGGATACGATTGTAGATGCTATACAAAGAGGCGAAGAAAAACTGCTTCCAGGTTTAGGTGTTTTGTTTGAAGTAATCTGGAATCATGCGGATCAAAAGGAACAAGACATGATGCTGGAAACGTTAGAACAAGGGTTAAAACAGTAAGCAAAA
The DNA here is from genome assembly GCF_038008735.1 of Margalitia sp. FSL K6-0131. Taxonomy (NCBI): domain Bacteria; kingdom Bacillati; phylum Bacillota; class Bacilli; order Caryophanales; family Bacillaceae; genus Heyndrickxia; species Margalitia sp. FSL K6-0131. The sequence continues at coordinate 1,879,546 of NZ_JBBOZS010000001.1, read as the reverse complement.
CATGTTGAATGTAAGCGGACATACGTTCCGTTATTTGTGAATAATATGGTGATTTCAGTTTTTTATCGGACACGGGTTCCGCTATCAAGCGAAAAAAGAGCTATTTTGGAGTGTATTACAGTAAATAACGGAACGTGTGTCCGCAAACATCTCCAAAATAGCACTTTTTATGTGAATAACGGAATCAGTGTCCGCATAATGCAAAAACGCATGGATTCCATGCGTTTCTTTGTGTATTTACTCGAAAGTAATTTTATTTACTGCATCTCTATCTAAGCGCTTGATCACTTCGGTAATCAACTTCACGGCATTTTCATAATCATCACGATGAAGCATCGCAGCATGTGAATGTATATATCGAGTTGCAATGGTAATCGCTAAGGAAGGTACACCATTTGCTGTCAAATGAATGGAACCTGCATCCGTTCCTCCACCAGGGATGGATTCATATTGATATGGAATATTTAATTCATCCGCAACACCAACCACAAAGTCACGTAGGCCTTTATGGGATACCATTGACGCATCATAAAGGATGATTTGCGGACCTTCCCCCATTTTACTCATTGCTTCTTTTTCAGAAAGTCCCGGTGTATCACCAGCGATACCTACGTCTACACCAAAACCGATATCCGGCTTAATTACATTTGCAGCTGTCTTAGCTCCGCGAAGTCCTACTTCTTCTTGAACATTTCCTACTCCATAAACTACGTTTGGATGATTTTCATTTTTCAAGTTTTTAAGAACATCGATGGCAATGGCACAGCCGATGCGGTTATCCCATGCTTTTGCTAATAGCATTTTTTCATTGTTCATGACAGTAAATTCGAAATACGGAACGACCATGTCCCCTGGCAAAACGCCCCACTCAAGTGCTTCTTCTTTGCTGGATGCGCCAATATCAATGAACATATCTTTGATTTCATATGGCTTTTTACGGACTTCAGGTGATAATACATGTGGCGGTTTAGAGCCGATAATACCTGTAATATCGCCTTTTCTTGTGACAATCGTTACTCGTTGAGCAAGCATGACTTGTGACCACCAACCGCCAACCGTTTGAAAACGAATAAAGCCTTTGTCATCAATTTTTGTCACCATGAAGCCTACCTCATCTAAATGGCCAGCTACCATGATCTTAGGACCATTTTCGTCGCCTACTTTTTTCGCAATTAAACTGCCTAAACCATCAGATGTCACTTCATCAGCAAATGGTTCTATGTATTTTTTCATTACATCGTGAACTTCACGTTCATTTCCTGGAATCCCTTTTGCATCTGTCAGGTCCTTCAGCATCGTTAATGTTTCATCTAATTTAGCCAATATTATGACCTCCGAATTAATAATATGTACCTATTCCATTATAATAGAAAAAGCGAAAATGTACAAAAATTCTGCTATTAATACCCTTCCTTCATTCACCTAATTTTTTGCTATATAGGCTTGTTGGACTTCTACCATGTTAAATATGAGATTCATCCCTAATTACAAAAAATTGCTTCTAATTTCGTTATTTTTAGCTTACCGGCTAGGTCATATACATGTAATGTAATTTAATTCAATCCTGATTGATAAAATAAAATGCACTCCGTCTGCAAATCCTTCTAAAATAATGTACCTTTTACAGGAATTTTGCTCCGAGATTGGGATAAAAACGAAACAAATCTCATTATAAATCGTAATGTAATAGATATCATTAAAAGAATAGGGGGATAATATACATGACCTTACTTGGCTTATTTCCATTTTTATTGTATAGTTTAATACCGCTAGTTATTATCATTATTTTACTTATTTGGGTACATGAAATTAAAATTAATTCCGGAAGACAAGTGGAACAAAATGAACAAATCATTAGATTGTTACACGACATTAATCATAATTCAAAAAATCCGCATATGTAGCCAAAAATAAAAAATGCCCTTTAATGGGCTATTTTTATGTTATCATGATGTACCGTTAAAAAATTCACGCCACTTCATGACAACCACTTTTTCTCTTAAAATATAAAACAATATCGAAAGAGCAAGCAAAATCATGATAATCATACCTGGTGTAAAACGGGAAATAAATTGCCCGAATACTGTGTAGAAAAAGACTAAAGGAAGATTTGTTATAATGGAGCCTCTCATGTACTCTCGAAAATTCGTGCTTCTTTCTATTAAACAAATCGTTAAAAGCTGATAGTGGATAAATGGTATGAGTCTTAAGATAGCGATTTGGCCAACCGTTAACTTTGCACGCTGCCCGAACCATTTTTGTTTAATTCTCACAAATTTTTCATAGGTGCGCGGCATTTTTTTAATCCAAAAATAACTGATAACAGACAGCAACAGTAACCCAATTAAAGAATAGATAATTCCGAGTAAGCTTCCAAACAGTATTCCTCCTGCCATGCACACAACCGCTACTGGTATAAACAAAAATTGCCTTAGTAAGTGAAATAAGATAAAGAGGAATGGGGCTAAAATGGCACTACTTTCAACAAATGAAAATAAGATCAATAGTTGATCATTCACATTCTCACCCGCCTTTGATGTTTTGTCTATGATGAAGAATCATACTTATACATATTGAACAAACCGGATGGTTATTACTCAAATATGCAAAATGAAGTAGAAAAGGACTAGATCCAGCAGTGCTAAAATCGGAAATCCCACTTTAAAATTTGGATGCTGCGTTTTATGGTGAAATATCTTCATTCCTATGGTCGTTCCACATGCTCCCCCAATAATGGCAATTTTCCAAAGCGTTCTTTCCGGGATTCTCCATTTATGTTTTCTTGCATAATTTTTATCTACTCCCATGATAATAATCCCAACTAAATTGATGATTATAAAATAACCAATGATAAATTTACTTAACAACCTTCTACCTCCTATTATGTAAAAAGCCATTCTCAAAATTCTTCGAGAATGGCTTTATAAATTTTCTTATTTAGAAAATTGAGCTTTAGCTTGGTTTGCAAGTTCTGCAAATGCTTTTTCATCATGGATAGCAAGATCAGAAAGCATTTTGCGGTTTACTTCGATACCAGCAAGCTTAAGTCCGTGCATTAAACGGCTGTAAGAAAGACCGTTAATACGTGCAGCTGCATTGATACGAGTAATCCATAGCTTACGGAAGTCGCGTTTTTTCTGACGACGGTCACGATAAGCATACATATAGGATTTCATTACTTGTTGGTTTGCAACTTTAAATAATGTATGTTTTGAACCGAAATAACCTTTTGCTAGTTTAAGAACTTTTTTACGACGTCTGCGGGTAACTGTTCCGCCTTTTACACGTGGCATAATATTTCCCTCCTATTTCAATTACGAACGATTAAATATTAGAAAGCATGTGACGAATGCGTCTGAAATCACCTTTAGAAACTACAGTTGATTTACGTAGCTTACGTTTTTGTTTTACTGTTTTATTGGCAAACATATGGCTTCTGTAAGCATGAGAACGTTTAAGTTTGCCAGAACCTGTTCTCTTAAAACGCTTTGCTGAGCCACGGTGAGTTTTCATTTTTGGCATAGGATTTTCCTCCTCATAACATTACTTTTCAGTTTTTGGTGCAAGAACTAAAAACATACTGCGTCCGTCCATTTTTGGCTTTGATTCCACTGTACTTACCTCAGCACAAGCTTCGGCGAAACGATCAAGAACTCGCTGACCAATTTCTTTATGTGTAATCGCACGGCCTTTGAAACGAATGCTTGCTTTTACTTTATCTCCCTTTTCAAGAAACTTAAGGGCATTGCGAAGCTTTGTATTAAAATCATGTTCTTCAATGGTAGGGCTCAAACGAACCTCTTTAATACTGATGACTTTTTGATTTTTACGTGCTTCTTTTTCTTTCTTTTGCTGTTCAAAACGATATTTACCGTAGTCCATAATACGAGCTACTGGCGGTTTTGCATTTGGCGCAACTAGAACAAGGTCAAGGTTTACCCTCGAAGCAATTTCAATTGCCTCATTACGGGACTTAACACCTAGCTGTTCTCCGTTTTGACCAATTAGACGCACTTCACGTGCACGAATGCCATCATTAACCATCATATCTTTGCTAATAGTTAGCCACCTCCAAGGTTTAATCGAGCAATCAGAAATCTATGATTACAAAAGAGTAACTATAGCTCGTCTTTTGCTTCCTGGAAGCCAAGGCAAGCTTAGAATAAATGGTTTGGGTTAAGAATTTCGCCGTCATTGGAACTTTATAATGCTAGGTTTCATAACAAAATAAAAAGTGCGGGAAAGACGACCCGCACTTACATTCACGTATGAATAGTTTTTGAATGTGATGAATTTCGAAACCTGCCAACTGCAATATAAGCGTCAATCAGGCGAGAAGCGGGTGCTCCTTCTTTTCCTCAAACTAATATTCAATTTACCTTAGATAATATATCATATAATTATAATCGATGTCAAATGGCTTGTTGCTATTTTTATTATATTTAAAACAACATCATTTATATTATCAAAGTTTTAATTATGGTGCAATGAAATTTTTATTTTTTCTCTTGAACTTCTGCTTTTAAGTTTTCCATAAATTGTGCAAATGGGATTGTTTCTGATTTTTGTTCCCCATATTTACGAACATTAACAGCATTGTCTTTTACTTCATTATCCCCTACGACAAGCATGTATGGGATTTTTTGCATTTGTGCTTCACGGATTTTATAACCCATTTTCTCATCGCGCAAATCTAATTCAACCCTAAATCCAGCTGCTTTAAGTTGTTCTTTAACTTGTTTAGCGTAATCAAGATGTACATCAGGTGAAACAGGGATGACAGTTGCTTGAACTGGAGCCAACCAAGTTGGGAACGCTCCTTTATATTCCTCAATTAGATAAGCAACAAAGCGTTCCATTGTAGATACAACACCACGGTGGATAACAACAGGGCGATGAGGCTTACCATCTTCACCTATATAGTTTAAATCAAATCTTTCAGGAAGTAAGAAATCAAGCTGCACTGTTGATAATGTTTCATCTTTTCCTAATGCAGTACGAACTTGCACATCTAGCTTCGGACCATAGAAGGCAGCTTCTCCTTCTGCTTCAAAATAATCTAGGCCTAAATCGTCCATTGCATCCTTTAACATAGATTGTGCTTTGTTCCACATTTCATCATCATCAAAATATTTTTCCTTATCTTCCGGATCACGATAAGAAAGTCGGAAGGAATAATCAGTAATATTAAAGTCTTTGTATACTTCAATAATTAATTCCACTACTCGTTTAAATTCATCGCGAATTTGATCTGGACGAACAAATATATGGGCATCATTTAAAGTCATCCCGCGTACCCTTTGAAGCCCTGATAAAGCACCAGACATTTCATAGCGATGCATCGTTCCTAGCTCTGCAATTCTGATTGGCAATTCACGATAGCTGTGGATGCCATTTTTGAATACCATCATATGATGAGGACAGTTCATCGGGCGAAGAACAAGCTCTTCATTATCCATTTCCATTACGGGGAACATATCCTCGTGATAATGATCCCAATGTCCGCTAGTTTTATAAAGGTCCACGCTACCCATAATTGGTGTATAGACGTGGTCGTATCCTAGACTTACTTCCTTATCGACGATATAGCGTTCCACAACACGTCTAATGGTTGCACCTTTTGGCAGCCATAATGGCAAGCCTTGTCCAACTTTTTGAGATGTCATAAATAAACTTAATTCTTTCCCGATTTTACGGTGATCTCTTTCTTTAGCTTCTTCTAATAAACGAAGGTGTTCATCCAGTTCTTCTTTTTTGAAAAAGGCAGTTCCGTAAATACGTTGAAGCATTTTATTGTCGCTATTTCCGCGCCAATATGCCCCGGCGATACTTAGTAGTTTAAATTCTTTTATCTTTCCAGTTGAAGGAACATGTACCCCGCGGCAAAGATCAATGAATTCACCTTGTTCATACACGGTTACTTTTTCATCAGCAGGAATGGCATCAAGTAATTCTTGTTTATACTCATCACCTGCAAAAATTTCTTTCGCTTCGTCACGTGTAACTTCTTTTCGAATAATTTCTAAGTTTTCGTTTACAATTTTCTTCATTTCTTTTTCGATTTTCGGAAGATCTTCTGGTGTAATCGAAACATCGATATCCATATCATAATAGAAGCCGCCTTCGATAACTGGTCCAACTCCAAGTTTCACATTATCAAACAGACGTTTAACTGCTTGAGCCATTAAGTGTGCTGTACTGTGACGGAGGATTTCGAGTGCTTCCGGTTGATCTGGTGTAATAATCGCGATTGTTCCATCCTCATGGATAGGTGTGCGCAAATCAATCAACTTGTCATTTAGTTTTCCAGCTAATGCTTTTTTCTTTAAGCCAGGGCTAATGGATGCTGCGATGTCTTCTGTTGTTGTTCCGCCGGCAAATTCCTTAACTGCGCCATCTGGAAACGTAATTTTAATATCTGACATATATGTCCACTCCTTTATATGTATAAAAAATAAAAAAACTCGTCCCTACGGAAAGGGACGAGTATTATTTACACGTGGTTCCACCCTATTTTTCATTTCCAAAAAAACAAAAATGACTTAGGAAATTTTTAACGGAATGTACCCGTCAACTATTACTAGTTAAACATTTAACGTTCACAGCTGAAGTTTAGAGGTGGTAAGTATTCATTTCGTGATGGAAAGTTTTCACCATGCCTTTCCTCTCTGGAAACCGTAAAGGAATACCCTTGTCCTCATCATTACTTTTCATATGCTTTAATTCGTATGTACGTAATTATAGAAGTTTCTTTACGGAAAATCAAGAGTATGAAAATTATTTTTCCTTACCTATTAGCTGCCTTTCCCAAAAAGGCATTTTTTTCTTGCCAAAACTGGTCTTTTTTTGCGAGAAAGATCCTCTCTTCAAAAATGTTTTGAAGCGTCCGAATTAAACCATTATCAAATGAATCAGCATAAAGATAAATTTTTTTCGGAGCAATAGATAATAAAGGAGCAATTGTTACTGAATCAATGTAGATTGGATGATTGGTTAATAATCTGCGATCCATCAAATTCGAAATTTCACTTTTGGTCATTTCTTGATATTGTTCATTATAAAAAATACTGTATTGATCAAAATAAATTCTTACTACATCCAATTTTGCATCGCGATTTTGTAGATAATCACGGAGAGTCTGGATAAATACTTGGTATTCTTGCTCCATCTTATATTCATCAATAGCTAGTTCGACATATACAATAATTTGTTCATAGTATTCCTTCAACCTGAATTTCGTAAGAGAATCAAATGAAACGGTATCATGTTGCTCTAACAAAGCGGAGATGGCTTGACGAATCATTTCTGTTTCATTTATTCCGCCAATTATAGAAGTTAGTTCTGGTCTATCTCCATTAAACATGTCGATTACAATTTCTAAAATATTGTTTTGCTCCTCTTCTTCTTTATAGAAGAAATACTCTCTTAAGATATCTTTCACCCAATCGTTTCTTTTCTTTTGAATAATAAATTGTATAAATCCATCTTGAATATTTTCTAATGAAATCGTGGAGAGATCTATAGTTAAAAAATATTGTTTTTGATTTTGAAAGATTGTTTCATGGAACCATATTTCCTTATCGTTTTTAATAAAATATTCATGCAGCCATACTGCATCATCTAAATACTTGAAAATAAAATCCAACTTTAGCCCCCCTTGCTATGGAAAATTCCATGTTATATGTATATGGGGAGCATGGTTATTTTAGAAGTCGAGGATAAAAAAAGAAGGCCAAGCTTATTGCTATGGCCTTCTATATTCTTAAATTAGGTCCCTCCACTAAAATTGGGGTTGAAAGATACTTTATCCTTTCCATAATCCTTGCCGCCTTCATCTTTTCCTCTTCCCCTCGTTGTGAATAGGTAAGATGATGTTCAAGACCGGAATAATCGAAATTAGAAGTGAAAAAGGTTGGCAGATTTTCCTGCATTCTAAACTGTAAAATGGATCCTAGAATTTCATCACGTGTCCAGCTCGTCATAGCTTCCGCTCCAATATCATCCAGCATTAACACCGGAGCTTTCTTAACCATTTCCAACTTTTCATTTAACGTATGATCCCCTAATGATTGCTTCATTTCCCTGAAAAATTCCGGAACATAAACAAGGAGAGAGGAGACCTGTTTATTTTCCGCCAAATGGTTAGCAATAGCACCTAATAAATAGGACTTTCCAACTCCAAAGCTGCCATAAAGAAATAACCCTTTCATTTTTTTACCAGCCTCATACTCCACGACAAAACGTTCTGCAAATTCATACGCATTTAGTCGTCCTGCTGATTCCAAAGAGAATTCACCAAAAGACGCATGTAAAATATCCTTTGGAACATAAAGGCTCTGAATTAATTTTTCATTCTTCTTCCGTTCATCAAACATTCTTTTTTTCAGACAAGGACGGTATTTGATATCTATGCCGTTCCTCCCTAAAACAAGCTCTGGTTCATATCCTTGCATCATGTTCACACAACTCTCAAGGCTAGAACATTTTTGACAATCCCTCGTTTGCGAAATGAATTCATATAACTTCATTAAACTTTTTTCGACCATGGATGTTGTAATCTCACCTGTATGTTGAAGCAAAAATTCTCGAACAGCAGGATGGTTTAGGATTTCTTGCTTCATCTCACTGTAAGTTCGTTGAAAGTTGCTGTTATTAGATAATCTTCTTAATGTTTCATTAATATTCTCCATTCCATTCACCTCCTATTTTTTATATTTTTGTTGAATGGATTCAAGTCTGCGACGTTTTTCCTCTACAGATTCTGCTGTTTGATTTGATTTATTATTTTTAGGTTGTGTTTCATCTTTTTCCACAAACCATTCTGGAAGCTTTTCCGTACGAATTGGCTTTTTACGCGCATTCTTTTGCTCGCTTTTAGTATCAGCCCATTGCTGATATTGACGGTGCTCATTTTTTGCTAATTCCATCGCTTCTTTTACTGTTTTCACCTTTTTCCTTGTCCAATGAGAAGCAATCTTTTCCATATAATTTTTCGTGAGTTTCATATCTGTTTTTAATAAAACATATTGAATTAATACATTGACAACGCCTGCTGAGAGCTGTTGTTGAAACATTATGTCTTCCACAGCCTGAAGGTCCGCTTTAGAAGGTTCCGCTCCATCCGAAATATCAATCAGCAGCTGTCGGGGAGATGTCGTTTCAAGATAATGAATAAGCTTTTCCTCACGTGTATCCCCTAATTCACTGCTAGTCCGGTCCTTTAATGGCTGAATACGATCCACTAGCTTCGGTAAATCATTCGCATGCTCCAGTTGGTACCAGTCCCGAGCTGCCTTCCTAAGGTCATCAATGTCAATATTTTGCTCAGCATTCAGTGCACTTAGAAAAATATTTTGCATATCAATTGCGTTAATGTGATATAAAAACGAAAGCTTATAAATTGCATCTCTTACTTGTGCCGTCATTACTTTTTGTGGAAGGATCAAACCTTTCAAACCTGATAAAAACAAGTCGAAATCAAAATCAACTTCTTCTATCTTAATTTCATTTGGACTTGTTCTAGTTTGAAATTGCAGATTTTCATTTATCTTACTTCCCTCATGTGCCTCTATGTCATGTAAAAAATGATCTTCACTTCCTGACATAAATACTTCTTGAAAGGAACGAGTAATATTTTGATACTCCGCTTTTTTTAAAGCAGGATCAGTAAACATATTCTTTAATCTTAAAAAATGTTGCCTGCCTAATTGTTTAAATAAAAAAACATTAAGTATTCCATCTGTGAAAAATTGTTCTGGGGACAACGGTGGTTGCAGTTCATATATAAATAATCTATCCTCATTCATATTTTTCACATATGTTTTTAACAAACCGATACCCTCTAATTTTAAGCGGGCATCATAAATATCCCGTAAATTTAACGATAAAAAGTTCATTAAATGGTAATGTGTCCATTCTTCAGACCATACTCGGCTCACTTCAATTTCATTCCATAAGGTCATATATAAACTATAACAATTAACCCCAATCAGTGGCTGATAAAGTAATGAGATCACTTTGCCGTCATATTCATGAAGCATTCCATTAGAGGAAACTTGATAACGATCCACAGGCTGTATCTCATTCCATAATTGTTTCATAAAAGCCACATCCTTGTTATTAATAATAAAAGCTCAAAAAGGATGAGGAAAATAATGAAAAAGACTAGAACGAAGAAACTCTAGCCTTTTTATTGTTCCTTTTTGATTAATTCCTTTAATTCTTCTAAAAAAACGTTTAAATCTTTAAATTGTCGATAGACAGATGCAAATCGAACATATGCTACTTCATCTACAGCTGCTAATTTGTCCATAACCAGTTCGCCGATTTTTTCCGAGTTTACTTCAGAGTATCCAAGATTTCGAAGCGACTTTTCAATTTCTAATGAAATTTTTTCTAATTCCGCTAGTGAAACTGGTCTTTTCTCACACGCTTTTATAAGTCCGCGCAATATTTTTTCACGGCTGAATTCCTCACGAATGCCTTCCTTTTTTACTACAATTAAAGGGGTTTCTTCCACTTTTTCAAAGGTCGTAAACCGATACAAGCATTCCTCACATTCACGCCTTCTTCTTATTGCACGTCCTTCATCAACGGGGCGAGAATCAATCACGCGTGTCCCATTATTTTGACAAGACGGACATTTCATTATATCAGCTCCGTTTATAAGTACATGATTACTTTCATCATATAAAAAAGATGATAAATTCACAAGAAAAATAATAAAAAACGAGATGTAGCATACACCTCGTTTTAACTTTTTTATCGATTTTTAAAGAGCAGTTACTTTTGATTGTTTAACTTGGACAGGACCCATTCCACGAGGTAATTCGATTGTTTCACGTGTCTCAGCGCCAAGTGATTCGGCAATATAGTCAGCGGCAATGTTTGGATTTAAATTACCGCATGTGTACACATCAATACTTGCATATCCATGCTCTGGAAAGCTATGAATAGTTAAATGAGATTCAGAAATAATAACTACTCCGCTTACTCCTTGTGGAGCAAATTTATGAAATGCTACCTCACGAATTTCAGCACCTGATTTCAATGCTGCATCTACGAATGTTCTTTCAATAAACTCCATGTTATTGAGTTTTTCAAAATCACAGCCCCATAATTCAGAAATTACATGACGACCCATTGTTTCCATCGATCGTTTCCCCCTTTAAAGAATTATTTTTACGATCAAAGAAAAATTCAAATGAATTTTCTCCTTAGCAACTACCACGGGGGAAAGTTAGTCCAAAGAGGTCCTAACCCTTTAAGTAGCTACAAATTATTCATTTTTTTTAATATGAAAAAAACATGATTTTCAAAGAAGTTCACGATTGATAGTATACTTTGTTTACGTCAATTTTGCAATATAAAATTTAAAATTTCAGGCTGCTATTTTACTTGGGTCTACTAATCTATTAAATACCTTCATAAATAAATAAAAAGCCTGCTGATTTTAATACCAGCAGGCCAGTTACCTCATCCAACCTTTACTTCCAAAGGCTTTATTAATTCATTTGCAACATGTTTCAATAAATCGACTACCCGGCAAGAGTACCCCCACTCATTATCATACCATGCCAAAACTTTCACTTTATTGCCGCCCATTACAATCGTAGATAAACCATCCACAATAGCGGAATGACTATTTGTATTAAAGTCAACGGAAACAAGCGGCTCCTCTGTAAAATCTAAAATTCCGTTTAATTCTTTGGAAGCAGCTGAAATAAATGCAGCATTTACTTCCTCCGCTGTCACATCTTTCTTTAAATCTACTACTAAATCGACTAATGAAACATTCGGAGTTGGAACTCTAAGCGCCATCCCGTGTAATTTTCCTTTTAAATGCGGGAGCACTAGAGCAAGTGCCTTTGCCGCACCAGTTGTAGTCGGGATAATGGATTGTCCGCAAGCCCTTGCGCGACGTAAATCCTTATGTGGATTATCAATGTTTTTCTGATCATTTGTGTATGCATGTACCGTTGTCATTAAGCCATTCTCAATCCCGAACTTCTCATCTAAAACCTTTACCACTGGAGCTAAACAATTTGTAGTACAGGAAGCATTAGAAATAATATCATGCTTACGAATATCTAATGCGCTTTCATTTACCCCCATCACAATTGTCACATCTTCATTTTTTCCTGGAGCTGTTAAAATTACTTTTTTTGCTCCAGCTTGAAGATGCAAAGCTGCTTTTTCACGAGAATTAAATTTTCCTGTAGCTTCAATTACGATATCTATATTAAGCTCCTTCCACGGAAGCTCCTCAGGATTACGATTATTTAATAATTGTACACGACGTCCATTTACGACGATTGCTTGATCTTCTGCAAATACTTCTGCATCAAATTTGCCATGATTTGTGTCATACTTTATTAAATGTGCTAATGTTTCCGCTGGATAACTAGCATTAATGGCTATAATATCGATATTTTTATCTAAAATTGCTTTTCTAAATACCATACGTCCTATACGTCCAAAGCCGTTAATTGCTACTTTTGCGTTCATAAATGATGTCCCCCTGAATAAATGTTATACTCGATTTACAATTAGTATAACATATTAATTCGATTATGCGATACTTTTTTTAATAAAAATGGCAGTTTTCGAACGGATTGTTGTTTTTAAATCCTAATATAGGCTTCGTTCCGGGGTATCTATTCTTAAAAAGGCTATTCATTCTTATCCCGAATTAGGTTTTCGTATACAAAAGCAATAAAGTTTAAGAAAAGAAACAAAAAACCACCATATTTAGAAATATGATGGTTTAAGGAGTCATTTCCCAGCTATTTATTAACCTATTTAACTGTTTTTCTGTTTCTGTAATATTTCCATTATTATCAATAACAGCATCTGCTAATGGAATTTTATCTTTAAGAGGCATCTGAGCGGAAATCCTTGCTTTTGCCTCCGCTTCTGAAAAGTGATTTCGTTCCATTAATCTTTTTAACTGAATCTGTTCATCTACATAAACAAGTATGGTTTTCTCCACCATGTAGGTTAACTTGCTTTCAAACAGTAGCGGAATATCTAGAATCACTGTATTCTTCCCAGATAAAAGCGCTTCTTCCTTTTTAGCATTCATATACTTTCTAACGGCTGGATGTACAATGCTATTAAGTAGTAATCTTTTTTCTTCCTGGTTAAATACAATGGCCCCTAACTTCCCTCTATTAATGGTTAAATCCTCCTGAAGGATTTCTTCTCCAAATTCTTTTACGATTGCAAGATATGCTTCTTCTCCAATATTAACGACTTCTCTAGCTGCAATATCCGCATCAATGATTGTGAAACCTTTTTCTCTTAACATATTCGATATCGTACTTTTTCCGCTTGCAATTCCACCCGTTAATCCAATGATCCTAGCCATGATAATTGTTCCTTTCAAAATTTCAAAATTCCTATCAATATGAGTAATATCCCGGGTAAAAAGGAAACCTTTTGCATCCAATTTAAATGTGAAAACACTTTACCTAACCGAATTCCGACAGAAACTAGTATCAAACTCATCATGGCAACGATTAAGCTTAAGCTAATTGGAGAGTAACCCAACATGGCTGCACCTATTCCCGCACCAAATGCGTCCAGAGACAGGGCTACCCCAAGCATAAACGCCTCAATTCCTGTAATGGTTCCTGATTGATCAAAATCGGCACTAGTTGGTTTCTTCAAAATTTGGATGACAAATCCTAAAGAGCGAATTTCAAGTTTTAGCACTACCTTTTCTTGTGGTTCACTTACCTCTTTTTCTGATCGAAAAAATTGAAATAACACCCATCCTCCAATAGCAATTAAGATGATACCACCAAATCGATTCCCAAATTCTGGTGACATGAATTTTTGAAGAATATTCCCAAACAGCATTGCAATAAACAATGATAACCCGGAACATAGGGCAATAATGAGAATAGATTTATTGGGGATGCGCAATTTTCTTAATCCGTATGTGAATCCTGTACTGAAGTTATCTAGACTGACGGCAAATGCCAATAAAAATAGTGATAACTGAAAGCCCATTTTTATGCCCCTTCCTGTTGTCACATCACTAAAGATAGTATATGGAAGGGGCATGCCCAAGGTTCATATGTGATCCGGTAGATCAAACTTGATAATATTCGACATAAGGTTGCTTATTTCTTTTTTAATCGTTGACATTTAGGACAGATATGAGTTCCTCTTCCAGCAGTTACTTGCTTTTCGATAGGAGTCCCGCATTTTTTACATGGTTCTCCTTTTCTCCCATAGACAAAGTGCTGGAGCTGAAACATGCCAATTTGCCCTTGTGTATTGACATACGTTCTAACGGTACTGCCACCTTTTTCAACTGCTTCCTTTAATGTGGCAATAATTTCTTGATGAAGCTTGTCTATCTCCTTTGTTGTTAAGGACGGTGCTTTTCGCTCAGGATGTATCCCTGAACGAAATAAGGCTTCGTCCACATATATATTTCCTAATCCGGTCAAAACGGTTTGATCTAAAAGAACCGATTTAATATTTCGTTCTGTTTTACTTAATCTTTTCCTTAAATAACTGCTTGTAAACTCATCCGAAAATGGCTCAGGACCTAGCTGTGATAATGGAAGGGAAGAAAATTCCTCCCCTTTTTTAAATAAATGCATCGTGCCGAATTTACGGACATCCGTATAGCGTAGTTCTGTTCCGTCTGTGAATTGAAAAATAACATGTGTATGTTTATCGACTGGTTCCGCTTTTTGAAACATACCGTAGCGGCCTTCCATACGCAAATGGGAGACAAGGGCAAAATCATTCGTATAAAAGATTAAAAACTTTCCTTTGCGGTCAATACTTTTAAATGTTTGCCCTTTTAAAGCATCCATAAATTGTTCTTTTTCTTCAGGTTTTTTTATGATTTTCGGCCAATGAACAATCACATTTTCAATTGTTTTTCCGATAACTAATTCTTTTAGCGTCCTTCTGATTGTTTCAACTTCAGGTAATTCTGGCACTTAATTTCACCTCATATTTCCACGCTGTCTATTTTGCATCAAACCATGTTGCCCCATATGAATAATCAACCTTTAACGGGACATCGAGGGAAAGTGCATTTTCCATGACTTCCGGTACGATTCGTTCTAGAATCTCCAGTTCTTCTTGGGGCGCTTCAAAAATCAATTCATCGTGAACCTGTATCAATAAACGTGATTTTAAATTTTCCTTTTTTAATCTAGCAGCCATATCAATCATCGCTTTTTTGATAATATCCGCCGCACTTCCTTGAATAGGAGTGTTCATAGCAGTACGTTCTGCAAAGCTTCGAATATTAAAATTACGGCTTGTAATCTCAGGAATATATCGTCTTCTATTTAATAAAGTGGTGACAAATCCTTTTTGTTTTGCATCTTGCACGATATCTTCCATATAATTTTTTACACCTGGATAGCTCTTAAAATAACGTTCAATAAACCCGGCTGCTTCTTTTCTAGTAATTCCTAGATTTTGTGAAAGACCATAGTCACTTATGCCATATACAATTCCAAAATTAACAGCCTTTGCTTGTCTTCTCATGTTAGAGGTTACTTCATCTGCGGAAACATGAAATACATCCATTGCCGTTTTAGTATGAATATCCATGTCCTCATTAAATGCTTGGATTAGCTTTTCATCACCAGCAATATGCGCTAAGACGCGCAGCTCCACCTGTGAATAATCCGCTGAAAAGATAAACCAGCCTTCTTCTGAAGGTACAAATGCCTGTCTAATCTTTCTTCCTTCTTCAAGACGAATCGGAATATTTTGCAAGTTCGGGTCAATTGAACTCAAACGCCCTGTCTGTGCGAGTACTTGATTAAAACGAGTATGGACCTTTCCGTCTTGTCCATTGATTACTTTCAATAATCCTTCAATATAGGTCGATTGTAATTTCCCCAGTTGGCGATACTGAAGAATTTCTTTTACAATCTCATGCTCAGACTCAAGTTTTTCCAATACATCCGCAGATGTGGAATAACCCGTTTTTGTCTTTTTTAAAGCAGGTAATCCAAGCTTTTCAAATAAAATAACCCCTAATTGTTTTGGTGAATTAATATTAAATTGTTCACCTGCTAAATCATGAATATTTTTTTCTATTTCATTTAGGCGCTCCGCAATTTCCTTGCCCATTTCTTCAAGTCGATTCTTGTCAACCTTAATTCCGGTTGATTCCATCTCAGCTAAAATGAAGGACAGTGGCAGCTCCAGATTTTCATATAAGGAAAGTTGTTCATTTTTTTCAAGCTCTTTCATACATGAATCAACTAATTTGGATATTCCCAATACCTTTCGTACTACATGATCTGCAACTAACTCTTCTTCAGGTATTTTTCGTTTTGCACCCTTCCCGTATACTTCTTCATCCGTTTGTACATTTGTATATCCATGTAATTTTGCAACGGAAGTAAAATCATCGGCATTTTCTGATGGATTCAAAAGGTAGGAAACAATTAATAAATCAAATTCTATTCCCTTCAGATCTATTCCATGCTTCTTCAATGCAACAATTAATTTTTTACCGTCATATACGTTCTTTATTTTTGTTTCATCTTCTGCCCATTTCTTGAACACTGCAGACGTTAAGGCGATGGAAGCGGGCAAATAGTAAAGACCTTTATCATTGCTTAAACCGAATCCGATTATGTCCCCAGTATGATAATTTTCGTCCAGCATCTCTAGATATAATGAATTTTCTTCGGAAAAAATATCTTCTGTAATGCTATCGACTTTGGTAAACTTAATTTCCTCCATAGGTTCAGACAAATCACTGATAACACTTGCATCCATTTTTTCTAATAGAGAATTAAATCCAAGCTCTTTAAATAGGCCGACTAATTTCTCTGTTTCTCCTTGGCGGTACTCTGTATCCTGTAAGGAAACAGTAACAGGAGCTTCCCTGAAAATCGTAGCGAGTTCTTTACTCATAAGTGCTTGTTCTTTATTTGTTTCAAGCTTTTCCTTTAGTTTATTCCCACTTACTTGATCAATAGATTCAAGTAAGTTTTCTAGTGTGTTAAATTCCTTCAATAATTTGATAGCGGTTTTTTCCCCAACACCGGGAACACCCGGAATATTATCAGATGTATCTCCCATTAGACCCTTCATATCAATTATCTGTAAAGGGGATAATCCGTATTTTTCTTGAATATGATCCGGTGTGTATGCTTCGATTTCAGAAATTCCCTTTTTCGTAATACAAACCGTAGTTTTTTCAGAGCTTAATTGTGTTAAGTCCTTATCACCGGAAATTACTTTTACTTCAAAGCCTTCTTGTTCAGCTTGTTTGGATAGTGTACCGATGATATCGTCTGCTTCATAGTTTTCCAATTCATATCTTTTTATCCCATAAGCATCCAAAAGTTCTCGAATAAACGGAAATTGCTCTGACAATTCAGGAGGAGTTTTTTGACGAGTCCCTTTATATTCTTTAAAGGTATTATGTCTGAAGGTTGTTTTACCCGCATCAAATGCTACTAAGATATGTGTAGGATTTTCTTCTTCTAAAATCTTCATCAGCATCGTTGTAAACCCATATACAGCATTTGTATGTATTCCCTTTTCATTATTTAAAAGCGGCAATGCAAAAAAAGCACGGTATGCAATACTATTGCCATCAATCAGAATCACTTTCTTGGTCAAAATAATACCTCCTCAAATATAATAACACTGTATTCTCTATGCTTATTCTAACATGGTCAACTCTAAAGGGAAAATATCAACGATTTTCTTAGAAAACAAAATAAGCCAGCATAGATGCTGACTGTACTATGTATCATTAAAAATTCTCCAACGCACTACCATTAAACATTTCCAACCGATGCGGCGGACAAACATCTATTTTACCGGTAATCACCGTTTCATTCTCTTCATTTGTTGCTGTCACTTTAATAGTAATCATATGTTGCTTTTGGTTGACGATAATAATTTCGAATAAAAAATGAACCGAGGCATAATGATATACTGGCTTTTTAAATTCGATATTTTGCGAGAGTATGTGTGAACCTGGTCCCGGTAAATATTTCGAAATAGCAGAAGTAATCATTCCTGTCAGCATGATAGCTGGTACAATTGGCTTTTCAAATGGTGTCTGAGAAGCATAGTCATGCTGTATAAATAATGGGTTTGCGTCATCAGTCAAGCCTAAATATAGCAGAAGATCTTTATCCTCTATTTTTTCAGTTAGCGTTAATTTTTCTCCAACCGAAATTTCATCTATTTT
Source organism: Margalitia sp. FSL K6-0131 (assembly GCF_038008735.1). Taxonomy (NCBI): domain Bacteria; kingdom Bacillati; phylum Bacillota; class Bacilli; order Caryophanales; family Bacillaceae; genus Heyndrickxia; species Margalitia sp. FSL K6-0131. Next base: position 1,861,338 of record NZ_JBBOZS010000001.1, on the reverse strand, counting down.
TCTGCCAAGCTTTCTTTTCTTCCCTAATAACATAAATAGCGCCTCCAATTACTGTAAACGGTTTCATTTTGTTATTTATAAAAGATTGAAAAATCACTATTATCTGTATTTGTTTATAGTACCATTTAATATAAAAAGGGTCAAACCGTTTAATTGTTTGACCCTTTTAATCTACCTCTTATTAAAAATGTTCATTAAGCTAAAACATTCATTACATTGCGAACAGATTCAGCTGATTTATCTAACGCAGCTTTTTCATCTGCAGTTAATTCTAATTCGATTACTTTTTCAATTCCGTTTCCACCAAGAATGGTTGGCACACCTAAGTAGATTCCATCATATCCATACTCACCTTCGAGATATGCGATGGATGGTAATACACGGCGTTGATCCTTCACAAGAGCCTCTACCATTTCTACTAAGGATGCTGCAGGTGCGTAATATGCACTGCCATTTCCTAATAGATTAACGATTTCGCCTCCGCCTTTACGAGTGCGTTCAACAATTTTCTCTAACCGATCCTTCGGAATTAATGTTTCCAAAGGAATTCCTCCTGCATAAGAGTAGCGAACTAAAGGAACCATGTCATCACCATGACCACCTAATACGAAGCCGGTTACATCTTTAACAGATAGGTTCAATTCTTGTGCAACAAATGTACGGAAGCGAGCAGTATCAAGCACACCCGACTGACCAATTACACGATTTTTAGGGAAACCAGATTCTTTAAACACAGTATATGTCATTGCATCTACAGGATTGGTTAAGACAATGATGTAGCAGTTTGGAGAATATTTTACTATTTCCTTTGTAACACTTTTCATTACTTTTTGATTTGTTTGTACTAGGTCATCACGGCTCATGCCAGGTTTACGTGCAATACCAGCTGTAATAACTACCACGTCAGAATCTTTTGTGTCTACATAATCAGAAGTACCGATAATGTTTGCATCAAATCCTTGAACGGGAGCAGCTTCCAACATATCAAGCGCTTTCCCTTTTGTTGGATTTTCAGCTTGAGGAATGTCAACCAGTACAATATCACCAAGTTCTTTTTGCGCTAATAAGAATGCAGTAGTAGCTCCGGTAAAACCAGCACCAATTACGGAAATTTTCTTTCTTTTCATTGTCATATTAAAAATCTCCTTTATCAATGTAATGAAAAAATTGCCGGCTTTTAAGAATATATCCTACTAGCCGGCAATTTTCTTGTTGCCTGTGATCATGCCGAACCTATCTGTTTGGCTTATGAAAATCAGTCCATATTTTTGATTAATTCAGTTCCAAATTCAGAACATTTAACTTCTGTAGCACCATCCATTAGGCGTGCAAAGTCATATGTTACAACTTTAGAAGCAATTGTTTTTTCCATAGACTTTGTAATTAGGTTTGCTGCTTCATTCCATCCTAAATGTTCAAGCATAAGAACACCAGAAAGAATAACAGAAGATGGATTCACTTTATCTAACCCTGCATATTTAGGAGCTGTACCATGTGTAGCTTCAAAAATAGCATGTCCTGTTTCGTAGTTGATATTAGCTCCAGGTGCAATACCGATACCGCCAACTTGTGCAGCAAGTGCATCAGAAATATAGTCACCATTTAAGTTCATAGTTGCAACTACATCAAACTCACGAGGACGAGTTAAGATTTGTTGTAAGAAGATATCTGCAATAGAATCTTTTACAAGGATTTTGCCTGCAGCTAATGCTTCATCTTGAGCTTTGTTTGCAGCGTCTGTGCCTTGCTCTTCTTTAATTCGGTCATATTGTGCCCAAGTAAATACTTTATCACCGAATTCTTTTTCAGCTAGTTCATAGCCCCAATTTTTGAAAGCTCCTTCTGTAAACTTCATGATATTACCTTTATGTACAAGTGTTACAGATTTACGGCCTTCTTTAATCGCATAATTAATTGCAGCACGTACTAGGCGAGTTGTTCCTTCTTTAGAAACAGGCTTGATTCCGATACCTGAAGTTTCAGGGAAACGGATTTTATTAACTCCCATTTCATTTTTTAAGAATTCAATTACTTTCTTTACTTCAGGAGTGCCTTCTTTGTACTCAATACCAGCATAGATATCTTCTGTATTTTCACGGAAGATTACCATATCTGTATCTTCAGGACGTTTTACTGGAGAAGGAACACCTTCGAAATAACGTACTGGACGTAAACATACAAAAAGATCTAATTCTTGGCGCAACGCAACGTTTAAAGAACGAATACCGCCGCCTACTGGTGTTGTAAGAGGACCTTTGATTGCAATTAAATATTCGTTAATCACATCAAGTGTTTCAGATGGTAACCATTCGCCGGTTTTATTAAATGCCTTTTCCCCAGCATAAACTTCTTTCCACTCAATTTTGCGTTCACCTTTATAAGCTTTTTCCACTGCTGCATCCAATACTCTTTGGGATGCTGCCCAAATATCCGGACCTGTACCGTCTCCTTCGATAAATGGGATAATTGGATTATTAGGTGTTTTAAGTACACCATTTTCTACTGTGATTTTTTCACCTTGTGACATGTCTTTCCCTCCAATTCAGTATCAAAGGTTAGAAGTCTATGCTTCTAACCCATTATCTTCAATGTTAATTGAACCAATTTTTCATCTGTTTGTAAATATATATGGCTCTTTTCTTACACTTTGTTTTTTATTGGAAATTTTCATTCCCCACTTGCAAAAACGAAATCATTGAAAGTTTAAAACAAAGTATGAAAAAACTAGAGAACTAATCCACGTGAACGGATTAGCGATTTTCAATTGGTACGTAGGTTTGCATACCAGGTCCTGTATATTCTGCACGAGGACGGATTAAACGGTTATCAGAATATTGTTCTAAAATATGTGCTAACCATCCTGAAACACGACTCACTGCAAAGATTGGAGTAAATAAGTCATGATCAATTCCTAAGCTGTGGTATACAGAAGCAGAGTAGAAATCAACATTTGGCGGTAAGTGTTTTTCTGATGTAACAATGTCTTCAATTTTTGTAGACATTTCATAATATTGTGGTTCACCTGTAAGCTTTGTTAACTTTTCAGACATTGCTTTCAAATGTTTCGCACGTGGGTCGCCTTGACGGTATACACGATGGCCAAAGCCCATAATTTTTTCTTTATTAGCAAGTTTTTCGTGGATATAAGAATCAACATTTTCAACGGAGCCAATTTCAGTTAACATTTTCATTACTTGCTCATTCGCTCCACCATGAAGAGGTCCTTTTAACGCACCAATTGCTGCAGTTACTCCAGAATAAACATCAGATAGTGTTGCAACACAAACTCGTGCAGTAAATGTAGATGCATTCAATTCATGGTCAGCATGTAATACTAAAGCTTTATTAAATGCTTCAACAGCGATTTCTTCCGGTTCATTGCCAGTTAACATATAAAGGAAATTAGCTGCAAATCCTAAGTCTTTACGTGGTGCTACAGGCTCTAATCCTTTGCGCACACGAGCAAATGCAGCTACTAATGCAGGCATTTTTGCTTGCAGACGAATTGCTTTACGGTAATTAGCTGCCTCTTCCATTACATCCGCCTCTTCATCATATAATCCCAATGATGAAACAGCCGTGCGTAATGCTGCCATTGGATGAACCGATTGAATAGGATATGTTTTAAAGCTTGCAATTACCTCTTTAGGTAGTTCCATATTATCAGCAAGTTCTTGTTTTAATTCGGCTAATTCCGCTTTGTTAGGAAGTTTAAGATGCCATAGTAAGTAAATTACTTCTTCAAAGCTTGCGTTTTCAGCAAGATCATCAATGTTATAACCAACATATGTAAGGGTGTCATCAATGATAGAGCTGATGGAAGTTGTTGCTGCTACAACACCTTCAAGTCCACGAGTAGTTGTCATGACTTTCTCTCCTTTTATCATTTTTTAATATATTTGAGCTATAAAAATAAAATAAAATAAAGTAAATTATTGTACCCGGTTATTCCGGCCACCAAGCAATCGCTTAATATATGTAAGGCTCTTTTCTTCAACTATGCTGCTATGTATACGGAACTCTCATAAAACATCCTTGTATTAGTTAAAAATAAATAACTTTTTAAGAAAAGATGTCCCAAGTCTATGTCTACATTGGAATTTATACCAATGTACGAAGCAACAATTTATACGAAAACAGCCTTTATAAATGTGCAAGCGGTCACATACCTATTATAATATAATTTCAAATCTTGTCTATTTATAGGCTCAAATTTATTCGTTACATCCCATATTATAAACACTTATCAAACTTTTGTGAATGGTATTGGATTCAATCTGGTAAAGAATGTTTTTTTAGAAAAATGAAAAGGATTCTGTTTGTTAGGCTCTTTTCTTATACTTTATTGCTTTTATATACGAAAACACTTAGTAACAACCTTTTTCGGATTAAAAATAAACAAATTTGCTAAGAAAAGATGCCTCGAAGCCACTTTTTATTTGGATTTATAACAATGAAGTAAAGCTATAATTAATGAGAAAACAACTATTTGTTATGATTGCTCTATTCATGATATTCATTCATCTTTATTCAACGTTTTTCAGAATTTCATAGATTTTCATATATCTCTTTTTTTTACCAATATCAGCATGTAAAATAATAGTAATACCTACCTGAGGAGGGCTAAGTTTGAATCCTGAATATATATATAGAACAATACGTTTTTTTATCGTAATCGCTGTTGTTGTCGGGACAGTTACACTGTTTGTCTTGATTTCGAAGGTAACGTATCCATTCCTCATTGGAATCGTCATTGCTCTTTTTATTAACCCTCTTGTAAATTTCCTTGAAAAAAAAATCAGACTCCCAAGGGCAGTTGCGGTTATTATATCCATTATCTTCATCATAAGTGTGTTTATTGGATTAATTACTTTATTAATTACTGAAATAGTTGCTGGTGCAAATTATCTGGCGGACGTATTACCGGATCATGTGCAAACATTAGTCAACTATATTGAAGATTTTATAGCTTCCCAGGTAATTCCTCTCTATGACCAAGCTACAAGTTTGTTTAAAAGCCTAAATGCTGGACAACAAGATACAATCATGCAAAATATCCAATCTGCCGGACAAAAAATCGCTTCTAGTGCAGGTAATTTTCTTCAAAACTTTTTTCAAAAATTGCCAAGCTTAATTTCTTGGATTCCAAATGCAGCTACTGTTATGATTTTTTCATTGTTGGCTACGTTTTTCATCAGCAAAGATTGGTACCGATTGACAAAATACGGGAGAAAATTTTTGCCAGAAAAAGCACAAAAAAGCGGGCAAACAGTATTTAATGATTTAAAGAAAGCGCTTGTTGGATTCATTCGGGCACAGCTTACTTTAATATCCATTACTTTAGTGATTGTTCTAATCGGCCTTCTCATTTTAAGAGTAGACTATGCGATTACGATTGCATTGGTAAGCGGAATAGTCGATTTATTGCCATATTTAGGAACTGGTGTGGTTTTTATACCTTGGATCGTATATGAGGCGATTACGGGAAATATTACTCTTGCGGTCGGTCTTGGAGTTTTATATACAGTTGTCATTGTACAGAGACAATTTATGGAGCCAAAAATTCTTTCATCCAGTATTGGATTAAATCCTTTAGCCACACTAGTTGCATTATTTGTCGGATTTAAATTAGTTGGCTTTTTAGGCTTAATTCTTGGACCGGTCACATTAGTCATTATAACTACGCTAAATAGAGCAAATGTTTTTCGCGATGTATGGAATTTTATCATTGGCAAACCAAATACTGATATAAAAGAATAAAACCAAGGGGCAGCCCCTTGGTTTTTTTTTTATTTATTATAATACACTTGCATGGCCGTTATATATAACGCCTCTATGTGCGTCCACTGTAATCTCTTGACCATCTACTATTTTAGAAGTAGCATTTTCCACTCCTACAATAACTGGAATACCGAGATTTATTCCTACAACTGCCGCATGACTTGTCAAGCCGCCTTCTTCAACGATTAGAGCACTACATTTCTCAAGTACAGAAACCATTTCCCGATCAGTACCGATGGCGACTAATACGGATCCTTCTTTTACTTTTTCCTTCGCTTCTTTTGCATTTTTAGCTATAACCGCTTTCCCGTATCCTGACTTTCTGCCAATTCCTTGACCCTTCGCTACAATATCACCAACTACATGAACTTTCATTAGATTGGTTGTTCCTGCTTCTCCAACTGGAACTCCTGCAGTGATCACAACTAAATCGCCATGCTTCACTAAATTAGTATTTAAACTTTCTTGTACTGCTAGTTCAAGCATTTCATCAGTAGAATTTACTTTCTTGCCAACTTGAGGGTACACTCCCCATACTAATGATAATCTGCGTACGACATAATCATTGGAAGTCACTGCCACAATTGGTGCCTTAGGGCGGTATTTAGAGATCATCTTGGCAGTATATCCACTCTCTGTTGGAGTTATAATGGCTTTCAATTCTAAATTAAGCGCTGTATGGGCAACAGACTGGCAAATAGCATCTGTCATGTTATGGTCGCTGTTTTTACTCCGGTAAGATAAAATGTCACGATGGTCTAAAGCTTCTTCAGCATGTATCGCGATTTTATACATTGTTTTCACTGCTTCAACTGGATATAACCCTGCAGCCGTTTCTCCTGAAAGCATAATTGCATCTGTACCATCAAAAATCGCATTGGCAACGTCACTAGCTTCAGCCCTTGTTGGCCTTGGATTTCTCTGCATAGAATCCAGCATTTGTGTGGCTGTTATAACAGGTTTTCCAAGCTCATTGCACTTCTTAATTAATTCTTTTTGAACCAAAGGAACTGCTTCAGTTGGAATTTCTACCCCTAAATCACCGCGCGCTACCATTAAACCATCCGAAACATCTAAAATCTCATCGATGTTGTCAACACCTTCTTGATTCTCTATTTTAGGGATAATTTGAATATATTCAGCATTGTTTTCTTCTAATAATTTCCTAATCTCTAATACATCGGATGCACGACGAACAAAAGATGCTGCGATAAAGTCAATACCTTGTTCAATTCCGAACAGGATGTCCTTTGCATCTTTTTCAGTGATACCTGGTAAATTCACCGAAACCCCCGGTACATTTACCCCTTTTTTATTTTTTAATGTACCGCTGTTTAGTACATTTGTTTTTAGTTCTTTTTTGTCATGATCTATTTCCGTAACTTCTAATTCGATTAAACCATCATCCAATAAAATTTTTGATCCAACATGTACATCATCAATTAATCCTGTGTAAGAGATAGAAAACTTTTCTGGTGTTCCTAGGACTTGTGACATCGAAATAATTGTTTGTGTTCCCTCTTTTAATTCGATGGAGCCATTTTCCATATCATGTGTTCGAATTTCAGGTCCTTTTGTATCTAATAAAATTGCTACAGTTTTCTTTGTATTTGCAGATGCAGTGCGGATATTATTAATTCGTCTGCCATGCTCTTCATGATCACCATGTGAAAAATTTAATCGCGCTACATTCATCCCTGCATCAATCAATTTTTCCAGCATTTCAACGCTTTCGCTCGCTGGACCGATCGTACACACAATTTTTGTTTTCTTCATTGTCTTACCTCCGCAATTTATATAGATAATTCTTTTGAAAGTTTATACATATCGAAATTAAGCTCATGTTTTCTGCTTAAAGCTTCAATAATATCATAGTCCACAAGTTGATTTTTTTCGATGCCTACAGCTCTGCCGCCTTTTCCTTCCATTAAAAGTTCCACGGCTCTTGCTCCAAGTCTGCTTGCCAAAACTCTATCAGAAGCAGTCGGAGATCCACCACGCTGAATATGGCCAAGCACAGATACACGTGTTTCAATATTGGAAGCTTCCTTTAGTTCTTCTGCGAACTTATTCCCAGATGTAACACCTTCTGCCACAATAATAATACTATGCTTTTTACCACGCTCATTTCCTTTATTTAAACGTTCTACGATATCGTTCATATCATAGTTTTCTTCAGGAATTAAAATGGTTTCCGCACCGCCTGCAAGACCAGACCAAAGGGCAATATCTCCGGCATCTCTTCCCATTACTTCAATGATAAAAGTTCGTTCATGTGAGGAAGCAGTATCACGTATTTTATCAATTGCATCCAGTACGGTATTTAATGCAGTATCAAAACCGATTGTAAATTCTGTTCCCGGGATATCATTATCGATGGTTCCAGGTACTCCAACACATGGAAAGCCTTGCACTGTCAATGCTTTTGCACCTTGATAGGATCCATCTCCACCAATTACAACAAGACCCTCAATTCCATGCTTTTTGAGCTGTTCAATTCCTTTTTGCTGGCCTTCTTTTGTTTTAAACTCTTCACAGCGTGCCGAGTGAAGCATGGTTCCGCCACGATGTATAATATCTCCTACAGAACCTAACTCTAATTTCTCTATCTTTCCGTTTATTAGACCGCTATATCCATTGTAGATGCCCATCACTTCAAGATTATGATAAATTCCTTTTCTGACTACTGCACGTATAGCAGCATTCATCCCTGGTGCGTCTCCGCCGCTTGTTAACACTCCAATTCTTTTCATAGAAAACACCTCTTGTAAATAGGTTAATATGTAATAATCCTTTTTAGCTTGTTTAAAGCAAATACTTTCTATCCAAGTATCTTCTCTTATACAATCAATGAATATTTATAAAATACCACTATTTATCCTACTTCACAATGGATTTGATACAGAAAATAGAAAGCCAAAATAATAACAAAATTGAAAGCGATTTAATTAGAAAAGCGTAAGCGCCTTGCTCATCAGCGTACGGATTTCGGAGTCGCAGGCTCGAGATAAAGGAAACAAGGCGAGATTTTCCACGAGCCGATGTTGACTTATCGTAGGACTAAGACCTAGAAATCCGCTTGCCAATAGAAGCTGTAGCTAGACAAATATAGAAGCAATCGGATCTATAAACCGATTGCTTCACAAAAAATCTATTTCTAGTAGTAAATGATTATTTCACTATTTAGAGTTGACGAATTCCTTAACTTCCGTGAATTTACCCATTTTCCTAAACTTATCAAATCGATCTTGAATAAGCTCATCAGCACTTAATGCAAGCAATTGTTTCAACGAATTTTCTAATACCTTATCGATGGCAGCAGCTTGGGTAGTAATATCTTTATGAGCCCCACCCTTAACTTCAGGTATTAGCTCATCAATGACCCCAAGTTTCTTTAAATCAGGTGCAGTAATCTTCATGATATTTGCAGCTTTTTGAGCTTGTCCTGCATCCTTCCACAGCAATGCTGCAGCACTTTCAGGTGCAATAACGGAGAACCAAGAGTTCTCTAAAATATGAATATGATTTCCTACTCCAATTCCTAAAGCGCCACCGCTTGCACCTTCACCGATAACAATGCAAATAATCGGGACGCGAAAACCAGCCATTTCGAACAAATTGCGGGCGATGGATTCCGCTATGCCGCGTTCCTCGGCAGCTTTTCCAGGATATGCACCTTTAGTATCAATAAATGTAATAATAGGACGTTTAAACTTATCTGCCTGTTTCATTAATCTTAATGCCTTGCGATATCCTTCTGGATGCGGCATCCCGAAATTTCGCCGGATATTTTCTTTTGTATCCTTACCACGTTGCTGTCCAATGATAGTAACTGGCAGACCTTTGTATTTAGCAATTCCACCAACAATAGCTTCATCATCACCAAAAAGTCTGTCACCATGTATTTCGATAAAATCAGTGAACAGATGCGGAATATAGTCTAATGTGGTTGGTCTATTAGGATGGCGGGCAACTTGAACCCGATCCCACGGCTTCATATTTTCGTAAATATCTGTTTCAAGTTTACTTAAACGTGATTCTAGTTTCTCAATTTCAGATGATAAATCTACATCAGAGCTTTGAGTAAACTCTTTTAGTTCTTTAATTTTTTTTCGCAATTCTATTAGCGGCTTCTCAAACTCGAGTTCATTTACCACTGTAATTCACCTACTTGCCCATGAATTTCAAGAACGGTTGTTATCGTTTCTTTTAATTCTTGTCTTTCGATAACAGCATCAAGTTGACCATGTTTTAATAAGAATTCTGCGGTTTGAAACTCTGCAGGTAATTCTTCACGGATTGTTTGTTCAATAATTCTTCTGCCTGCAAAACCGATTAACGCGCCAGGCTCTGAAAAATTATAATCACCTAATGACGCAAAACTCGCAGTTACGCCGCCGGTAGTTGGGTGGGTCATAATGGTAATGAACAATCCGCCGTTATCACTAAATTTTTTCAATGCAGCGCTTGTTTTTGCCATTTGCATTAGGGAAAGAACACCTTCCTGCATCCTTGCACCGCCCGAAGCAGTAAAAATAATAAATGGAAGCCTTCGTTTATCAGCCTCTTCAATAGCACGGGTAATTTTTTCTCCAACGACAGATCCCATACTTCCCATGATAAAAGTTGAATCCATAATCGCTAATACAATTTCGCGTCCGTTAACCTTCCCAGTTCCAGTTAAGACTGCTTCATTCATCTTTGCTTTCTCGCGAACTTGTTCCAGTTTTTCTAGATAGCCAGGAAAACCAAGCGGATTTTCAGAGATCAGCTGGCCGTCCATTTCTTGGAATGTGCCTTCATCAATAAAGCTCTCCACACGTTCATATGCATTCATTTTCAGATGGTATCCACAGTGTAAGCACACTTTTAAGTTTTTCTCTAGATCCTTCGAATATAAGATTTTACGACAATTTGGGCATTTGGTCATTAACCCTTCAGGTACATCATGTTTTGCCGCTTCTGAAGGAATGGTTGCATATTTTTTCTTTTTAGGTTTCGTAAAAAAATCTTTCAGCAAAATTAATCCTCCTTTAAAAACAACTGGGAAGCAGCTTGTTCTATATCTTTTACAATTTATCGTACTTTCGTAAAAAATAATGTTGGAATTCGTCGATGTTTTTTCGACACTTTTCACATTGTATCATAAATTTCAATAGCATGTTCTGAATTCCTTTTTATGATGCTGTCTAATAAGAGAAGATATTTATCTCTATGGATGAAATTTCCCTTATTGGAAATTAATTGTGACGAATATTCATTTATTATTTGCCATATTTTTAATAGCAGCCGATTTTCCGTAATGGCAATAAGCTGATGATAAAATCTATCTTCCGTATTGATTTCTTCGCTTTCCAGCTGTTCTTTCAAGACATGTAGTTTCTGAACATATTGCTCCTTGGAAACAAGCCTAATTACATCCTTTTCAATTAGAGCCTTCGTTTCCAATACATCTTGCCTAACCTGTGAATCTTGTAAAATAAAGGTACTTAGAAGCTCTACTAATTGATGATTAGTAAAATCGCGAAGATATGTACCTTCACCCCTCCGAGTTTCAATCAACCCAAGCAGTTCTAATGCCCTAAAAGCTTCTCGAACAGAAGAGCGCCCTACATTAAGACGCTCTGAAAGTTCCCGTTCTGAAGGAAGCTTATCGCCAGGCAATAATTGGTCCTCTGTTATCATTTCTCGAATTTGATGTACAATCTCAAGATATAGCTTTGTTTTGCTTTGATTTGAACTCACTAATCAAATCACTCACTTTTTCCAATTGCAGACAGTCGCATTGTTCTAGCTCTAACTTCTTCAGGATCGACTTTTAAACGTGCTACTCCTGTTTCCATTGCAGCTTTAGCAACTGCAGCGGCAACGGCTGGAGCAACTCTTGGATCAAATGGTCTTGGGATGACATAATCTGAGTTTAGCTCACTTTCTTCTATTAAGCTTGCAATAGCCTCCACTGCGGCTTGCTTCATTTTTTCATTAATATGTGTGGCACGAACATCTAATGCACCACGGAAAATTCCTGGAAACGCCAACACATTATTAACCTGATTTGGGAAATCAGATCTACCGGTACCAATCACTGCAGCCCCTGCTGATTTCGCATCCTCCGGCATAATTTCCGGATCAGGATTAGCCATTGCAAAAATAATAGAATCCGGATTCATTGATTCGACCATTGCTTTTGAAAGTGCCCCTGCTACAGAGACCCCAATAAAGACATCTGCACCTTTAATGACATCTGAAAGTTTACCTTCTTCTTTATTTCTATTCGTATATTTTGCAACTTCTGATTTAACACTGTTCATCCCAAAAGTACGGCCTTCAAAAATAGCCCCTTTTGAATCACACATAATAATGTCACGAACACCGTAATGATATAATAATTTTATAATAGCAATTCCAGCAGCCCCTGCGCCGCTTGCGACAACTTTAATTTCAGACATTTTCTTGCCGACAATTTTTAATGCATTTACTAATCCTGCAACCGTTACAATTGCTGTTCCATGCTGGTCATCATGAAAAACAGGAATATTAACTTCTTTCTTTAATCTTTCTTCCACTTCAAAACAATGAGGTGCGGAAATATCCTCTAAATTCACACCGCCAAATGTTGGCTCCAATAGTTTCACTGTTTCTACGATTTTATCTACCTCTGTAGAATTTAAACAAATTGGAAAAGCATCTACACCTGCAAAACTTTTAAATAATACTGCTTTTCCTTCCATAACAGGAAGTGCAGCCTCAGGTCCAATATTCCCTAAGCCTAATACTGCTGTTCCATCTGTTACAACAGCAACCATATTCCCTTTCATGGTGTATTCATACACCGTTTCCGGTTTATCGTAAATCATTTTGCATGGTTCAGCCACCCCAGGTGAATAAGCAAGACTTAGATCCTTTGCATTTTTTACGACTACTTTAGACTTGGACTCTAATTTTCCTCTGTTTATGCGGTGCATATGTAATGCTTCTTCTCGTAAAGACATGATTTCACTCCTTCGTTAAGTGGTCTGACCACACATGTCTATTAAATAATATACCACATTTATCTTACAAGTGAAAAATATTATTGTAAAATCACGTTTTCTTGTCCTAATAAATCCTTACATGCCTTTAAACATTCATCAGAACCATCGACCCAGTCATTTCGTGATAGCTGTACTGTTCGCTTGCTGCTTTCATAATATAAAATGACAGGGATATCTCCAGTAAATTTTCTTAATTTTATTTTCATTTTCTCTATGCCGATAGAATCTTCAATCTGTTTTGTTACTTTAATATACAGTTTTTTATTGTCCATTTTAGAGTTCTCTGCTGCTTCATCCATTTTAGTTATTTTTTGGACAATGAATTGAAGCTTTCCATTTCTCTCTTCCACTGCTCCTTCCATGACCGCAAGCTGCCCTTGATTACAAACACTGCTAAATTGTCGGTAAACGTTTGGAAAAATCACAGCTTCCATTTCTCCTGTGGCATCACTAATTTTCAAAAAGCCCATGACTTCCCCTTTTTTAGTACGAATCGTTTTAAATTCATTTATATATATGCCTAGTTTACAGTGCTTCTGTCCTTTTTTTATATCTACTACTAAGGTTATCGAAAGTTGCTCCAGCATTTTTTTATATGAACTTACAGGATGATCAGATAAATAGAGTCCTAATACTTGTTTTTCGAATAATAGCTTATCCATATTTTGCATCTTTTCAACTTCCATATATTTGGGTTTAAGCTGGAAAACGTCATCTTCTGAAAATAAATCATATTCCTGATTTTCCGGTCTGACTAGTGCAGCATGTTCTATTGCGATATCCAGACTTGCAAGTAATGTCGCACGGTCATGATTAAAATCATCCATTGCCCCGGAAAATACAAGCGATTCTAGTACATTTCGATTTAAAGCCTTCCCGGAAACCCTTATACATAAATCAAATAAATCGCTAAACGGTTTTGTTTGTCTTGCTCCCATTATTTCCTTCAAGGTAGCCATGCCAACCCCTTTTATTGCAGCAAGACTATATCGAATTGAGCCTTTTTCCACACTAAATGGGTAAAAACTATGATTGATAGAAGGAGGAAGAATCTTTATTCCCATTAGTCTAGCTTCTCTTATATATTGTGAAATTTTATCCTCATTTCCTATCGCAGATGTTAAAAGCGCCGCCATAAAATACAGGGGATAATGTGCCTTTAAAAAGGCGAGCTGATATGCTATAAAGCTGTATGCCACTGCATGACTGCGATTAAAACCATAATTGGCAAATCGGACAATTAAATCGTAAATATCATTTGCAGTTTGGCTATCATAACCCTTTTCTGCAGCACCTTTAACAAAATGTTCTCTTTCTTCATCCAATACTTCTTTTTTCTTTTTTGCAACCGCTCTTCTTAATAAATCTGCCTCCCCAAGTGTAAAGCCCGCCATTATGGAAGCTATTTGCATTATTTGCTCCTGATAAACAATAACGCCATATGTTTTTTTCAAAATTGGCTCTAAATCAGGATGTGGATATCGGATCGGTTCCTGTCCATGTTTTCGTCTTATATAGGTTGGAATGTTCTCCATTGGGCCGGGTCTGTACAAGGCATTCACTGCAACAATATCTTCAAAATCTGATGGTTTAAGCTTTTCCAGCACATTTCTCATACCATCTGATTCAAGCTGAAATATGCCTGTGGTAATACCATCGCTTAATAATTTAAATGTTTTTTCATCAGACAGCGGCAAACTTTTTATGTTTATCTTTCTTCCCAGACCTTTTTGAATACTAGCAACAATTCTTTCTATAAGGGATAAGTTTCGCAGACCCAGAAAGTCCATTTTCAATAAACCGATTTCCTCTAAAATATCCATCGGATACTGTGTCAAATAGACACCATCATGTCCATCTTGGATAGGAATAATATTACTTAAAGGTTTATCACTTATAATGACTCCTGCAGCATGCGTAGAGGTGTGTCTCGGTAACCCCTCCAGCTTTAATGCAGTGACAAAAAGCTTCTTATGCAGTTCTGATTGCTGTACAAAGCTTCTCAGCTTTTCTGACTGTTCATATGCCTTATTCAGTGTTGTTCCCGGTCTGGATGGAATAAGTCTGGAAAGCTGCTCTAATTCTTTTGTATTAAATCCAAAAACACGTGCAACATCTCTGATCGCAGCTTTTGCTGCCAGAGTTCCAAATGTGATAATTTGGGCAACATGCAGCTTTCCATACTTTTCTGCAACATATTGAATTACTTCATCACGGCGATGGTCAGGAAAATCAATATCTATATCAGGCATCGTAATTCTTTCCGGATTCAAAAATCGTTCAAATAGTAGTTCGTACTGAATGGGATCCACATCTGTAATATTTAAAGTATAGGCAACTAGGGAACCCGCTGCAGACCCGCGTCCCGGTCCAGTTAAGATTCCATTATCACGGGCATATTTCATAAAATCCCATACTATCAGAAAATAGTCATTGAATTGCATCTTATTGATTATATTTAATTCATAATCTAATCTTTCTATGTAAATGGGAGCCACATGATCAATTCGCTCATTTAAGCCATGTAAACATAATTCCCGCAGCAAATCCTTTGTCGTCTGATTTCCTTCTATTGGGAATTTTGGCAATAGCCTTTGATTCATCTTTATTTCTAAATTGCACGAATTTGCCAATCGAATCGTGTTTTCCAACGCATCTACTTCATCAGCAAATAACTGTACAATTTCTTCCTTCGATTTTAAATAATATTCTTCCGATTTCAGTGTAAAACGTGTTTCGTCACTTAATTTTAAACCTTGGCCGATGGCTAGCAAGCATTCTTGACTAAAAGCATCCTCTTTTTCAACATATCTTACATCATTAGTCACTATAGTGTTTATCCCATTATTTTTTGCGATATCTTTTAATTTTTGATTGATTCTTTGCTCATCAGGAAGCAGATGATTTTGCAGAGATAAAAAAAAGGAATCACTCTCGAATAACTGTTGATAAAACTTCGCTGTACGGATTGCATTTTCCGTTTCATTTCGAAGTAATAGATCTTCAATTTCACCCTCTATCCCTGGTGAAAATGCAAATAAACCTTGCCTGTATCCTTTTAACCATTTTGTTGGTATACCTGCCGGGGACACGGTTTGAATAGTACTTGAAATTTTTATTAGGTTTTCAAAGCCTTTTTCATTTTTAGCCAATAAAACAAGAGGATATGATTTATTTTCCTGTGTTTCGCTTAAAACATCTACAGTAATTCCAATAATTGGTTTGATTCCATTCTTTATACATTCTTTATAAAAAGGGATAACTCCATATAAAACATTCCGGTCTGTAATAGCAAGTGTTTGATAATTTAACTTTTTCGCTTGCTCAATTAAACTTTTTATGGAAACAGTACTAGATAGCAGACTATAAGCTGTTGATATTTGAAGGTGTATAAATGACAATCCTACTCCCACCTTTTTACTTCTTTCTTTTATTATAAATCGATAAAAACAAAAAAGAAAATATGTTCTCATTTTTATACTATGTTTTTTCTTATTTGATTTACAGGGACTTTATTTATTTCTGATAAGTTTTTTTATTTCATTTCATATACCGGTGTGTTGTCCCATATAGTGTAGGGAAGGACAATCGATTTCAGGGGATGGTCTCTAGTGAATGAAGCATTTTTTCCGGCCTTTTTTAATAGTTTTTTTATCGGTTTTGGTGTCATGATTGGGGGAACTTTAATTGGTGGACTCGCATCATTTATTACTGGACAACCACTACTCACGGAAATTACAAGAATATCCAGCAATTTGCGAATATGGGCGATTATCGCTGCAATAGGCGGCACCTTTGACACTGTATATAGTTTTGAAAAAGGATTTTTAGACGGAGGGACAAAGGACATTGTAAAGCAACTTTTGCTTATCCTATCTGCTATGGGCGGCGCAAATACCGCTTCCATTATCATATCTTGGCTTACACAGGAGCATGTCCAATGAGAGTTCCAACCTTACATCGAAAACCGGTCTGGCAAAGATTTTTTGCAGGGGTTGTCATTGGCGGCTGTATTAGCTGGATGATCTTTCTTTTCATGTATGGCACCCTGCAGGAAAAACAATCCATAGTTATTAAAAGACAGAACTCCATTATTAAAGACCTTAGAGATGAAAAAAAAATATGGCAGGATGAGTGGGATAAGCTGACAAAGAAAAATGCAGAAATGTTGATTGTCCAAAATGTAAGTGTGAAAATTAATAGGTATGAAAAATACGGAATAAAGGATTCTCATAGCATTTTTGAAAAGGAAGAAGAGATAAAAGAAGACTTACGATCCTTGATTGCGAAAGACATTAGTGAAGTCTACCAAAACAAGGATTTAATCTTTAAAACCATTGAAAATAAGACGCTTAAAATAAATAATCGCCGTTATAAGCTAGTAATTAAGGACATATTATTCTATTCAACCATCAATATTTATTTGGAACTAAAGTTAGCGGACTAGTAAAGCCTCAAATAGAGGCTTTACTGTCTTTACATACTTCCACCAAGTCTTTCATGACGTTTTGTGCTTCGTCCCATGAATAAATCGAAGCACCCGCAGCAAGCGGGTGGCCGCCGCCGTTATAATTACGGGCAATCTGATTAATAATAGGCCCTTTTGAACGAAGTCTTACCCTAATTTGGTCCTCTTCTTCAATGAAGAAACACCAAGCCTTAATACCTTTTATATTTCCTAACTGACTTACAAGCTGTGATGCTTCCGATGGTACTACATTAAATTCGCGCAGCATCTCTTTTTTCAAAATGACAACCGCTGCTCCTTCATCTAAAACCTCAAAATTTTGCAAGACATAACCTTGCAGCTTTACCACCTTAGGATCCAATTCATACATTTTATTGTAGAGACTATTTCTGTCAAATGAATAACGAATTAGTTCTCCTGCATAATCAAATGTTCGTTGTGTTGTGCTTGGATATAAAAAACGCCCGGTATCGCCAACTATTCCACCGTAAATTAGTCTTGCAGCCTCATCCGACATTTTTAAACCTTTGTCTCTACCAAATAAATAAAATTCATAGATCATTTCACTGACGGAAGATGCATCTGTATCTACCCATAATAAATCCCCATATGGGTCCTCATTTGGATGATGATCAATTTTAATTAGCATGTCCCCTAATGTATATCGATCGTCGCAAATTCTCTCTTTGTTGGCTGTATCACAGACAATTACTAAAGCACCATTGTATGCCTCATCCGGAATAACATCAAGGGTCCTCAAAAATTCTAATGTTGGTTCGGGTTTACCGACAGTATAAATATTTTTTTCAGGATAGGATGCTTTTAAAATTTCAGCAAGTCCTCCTTGGGAGCCATACGCATCAGGGTCAGGGCGAACATGACGATGTATAATAATAGTTTCGTATTGCTTTATTGTTTCAAATATCTCCTGTTTCATTTAATCACCTTCGTTAATTTGTCATGGAATTCATAGATACTTTGTAGATATTTCTAGTAATTATCGTTACAATATTGTTTGTATATAGCCTAGATTATTGTCTTTTGGAGGATAAAAAATGATTATTTTAGTGTTTCTTATTGTTATTTCTCTTTCCTTTTATGTTTATTATAAAATTAAATATGTACGCAGCAGATTACAAATGGAAAGAAAATATTTATCCGGAAAATCCAGTATTGCACTTGGATTATTTGTCGCTTTTTTCGGAATCAATCAATTGTTTCTCTATCATACGATAACGACCTATATAGTAGCAGCTGTTTTTATTATCATAGGTTTTCTAAGTGCCTGGACTGGTTTTAAAGCTTTTAAATATTATAGGCCATTTGCCCTGAAAGAAATCGAGGAATTGAATAGTTAACAGATGCCGCTTCTTATGTAAAGCGGCTTTTCTCTTCTATCGGTCAATTAGCTGACAGGTTAATAATGCCTTTCCCACCAGAATCCCTTCATGGTAAACCTCGACATCTACTTTTCCAAATTTTCGTCCTACTTCTAGAACTTTCGGAATAATTTCTATCGTACTCTCAATTTGTACTGGCTTAATAAAATAGACGGTCATGTTTTCGATAATAATATCTTCTTTTTTTTGCTGACGCAATTTCCGGTTAGCTGCTTCATATAGAAGTGTGGTGAATACACCATAGGAAATGGTTCCGAGCGGATTCGTCATTTGCGGAGAAACCTCAAAAAAATAACTTTCTTCATCTTGATTTTTTATAGAGGTAGAATCTAGCCGTGTTGTTATGATATCGTCTATCGTTTCCCCAACCTGAGGCTGGCGCTGTGTCATTTGCAACGCTTTTAAAATATCCTGTCTGCTAATAATTCCTTGTAGGCGCTGATAATCATCCACAACCGGGATCATTTCAATTCCTTCCCAAATCATCATGTGGCTGGCAGAAGTTAGACTTGTTTTTGGACTAACCGTAATAGGATTTTTCGTCATTACCTTTTCAATAGGTACGAAAGCTTCCTGCTCAATGATATCTTTAGCTGTAACCATCCCCTGAACCTTCATATGGGAATCTACTACCGGAAATCGACTATGAGTAGTATGGCGCTTTTTTTCATACCAATTTTCTACTTTTTCATCGATTTTTAAATAAATTGTTTCGGCTAAAGGTGTTAGGATATCTTCTACTAGTATAATCTCTTTTTTAATCAGCTGATCGTAAATAGCACGATTTATCATGGTTGCAACTGTAAAAGTATCAAAACTGGTAGATAAAATCGGGAGTTCTAATTGATCGGCAAGTTTTTTGACACGTTCTTCGGTATCAAAGCCGCCTGTAATGAGAACTGCCGCACCAGCGCGCAATGCCAGTTCATGGGCATTGGTTCGATTACCGACAATTAGCAAGCTGCCTGCATCCGTATACTTCATCATTGCTTCTAATTTCATGGCACCAATGACAAATTTATTTAATGTTTTATGAAGTCCTGATTTCCCACCCAAAACTTGTCCATCTATGATATTTACAACTTCAGCAAAAGTAAGCTTTTCAATATTTTCCTTTTTCTTTCTTTCGATTCGAATCGTGCCAACACGTTCAATAGTGCTGACATAACCCTTATTTTCAGCATCTTTAATGGCTCTATACGCAGTTCCTTCACTTACATTCAAAGCCTTCGCAATTTGCCTAACCGAAATCTTCTCACCAATAGGCAAGGTATCTATGTATTGCAAGATTTGTTCATGTTTAGTTGCCAAGCTTTTCACCCTTTTTTCCGCCGCAATATTTAAGCTTCATTATAAAGTGAAAAGCTTGGTAATTCAATTAATAAGAAAAGCATACCTTAAAGTTAAAGCTAATTAATGTAGGAATTCCGCATTTTAAATAGATAATTCAGGCGTTTCGAAAAATAATTCAGGCACTACCGGGATTAATTCAGGCGGAACTGCAAATAATTCTGCCACAAGCAAAAAACCCCTGAAACAGGGGTGCCAATTAATTTTCTAAGTAGCAATGAAAGAGTTTTTTAATGTGATCTAATTCGTTTCCTCGCCTGAATTTCTCTCTTATTGTAGGATTTTTTCTTTGGTGAATAAAGAAGTGCTGAAAGGTTCCCTGCAATCACCAATAGAGCAAATCCAAGCCAAACAGATGCAAATAATCCGCCTGACCCAGATGCTGTAAATGGCAGCTGTGGAATGGCATAATAAATCAGGGCTGCTGCGAGCAGAAAACAAAGTAAATATCTATTTCTTTTCATCACAATACCTCCATTTTTTAAGGCTTGTATTATTTTATGCGTTTATTCATTAAAAGTGCACAAAAAAAACGACCTAAAATTAGGCCGTTATCATAGTTCAATCGTATCTCCAGCATGCATGATTTTCCCATGCTGCCCTTCTAATAGTTCAATAAATTTAGCAGGATCTTGTTTAATAGGAGGAAATGTATTGTAGTGAATAGGCACTACTGTTTTTGCTTTCAAAAGGCTTGCAGCATAAGCCGCATCATCCGGCCCCATCGTAAAATTATCTCCAATTGGCAGGAACGCTAAATCAATAGGATGTCTTTCCCCGATAAGCTTCATATCTGAAAATAGCGCAGTATCACCAGCATGATAGATTGTTTTTCCCTCTGCCATTAACAGAACACCAGCAGGTTCTCCTAAATAAATGATTTGTTTATCTTCTGTATAATAGGATGAGCCATGAAATGCCTGTGTTAATTTAACCTTTCCAAAGTCAAATTCACAAGAACCGCCAATATGGAGAGGATGTGTTTTTAATCCTTGCCATTCCATATAAGTGGCAATTTCATCATTTCCAATGATTAGAGCACCGCTTCTTTTAGCAATTTCAACGGTATCTCCAACATGGTCATTATGACCGTGCGTTAAAATAATGACATCCGGGTTTTCATTTTCTGCTTTTAAATCTGTTTGTGAGTTTCCATTAATAAAAGGATCAAATAAAATCGTTTTCCCATTTGTTTCAACTTTCACAACTGAATGTCCATGATAAGATACTTTCAATTTCTTCACTCCTCTTATTTTTATTCTTTATGTACTTCGGGAAAAATAGCTTTATTTCCTTCCGCCACTCTACCTTAAATAATAGAATAACTTCTGAAATTTTGCTATTCTTAAGAGGAACCTATTTAAGGAGATGACGGTAGTGAACCAACGATTACAAAGTTTAACGGAATGGTTAAAAACGGAAAACATTGATGCAGCATTCATCACTTCTTCCGAAAATGTATTTTACTTAAGCGGTTTTTATAGCGATCCCCATGAGCGATTACTTGGTATTGCTGTATTTCAAGATAAAGAGCCTTTTTTAATTTGTCCCGCTTTAGATGCCCATGATGCAAAGCAATCAGGTTGGGAATATGAGATTATCGGCTGTTCCGATACAGATAATGCTTGGGATATTGTTGCCCAAAATATGAAATCCCGAGTGGAGAAAGTTGCAAAAATGGCTCTAGAAAAAGAGCATATCAATCTTGAACGCTATGAAGAAATACTGAAGAGATTTGCAGGCGCTTCCTTTGTTGCTGCAGAAGAAAAGCTGCGTGAACTTCGCCTTGTGAAAGATGAAAACGAAAAACAAATCTTAAAAAAAGCAGCTGAATATGCTGATTTTGCCGTGCAAGTTGGTATTAACGAAATCGCTGAGGGAAAGACAGAACTTGATATCATTGCAGCGATTGAATACGAACTAAAGAAAAAAGGAATCTCCCAAATGTCATTTGAAACGATGGTGTTGACAGGTAATAATGCCGCTTCACCACATGGAAATCCTGGATTAACAAAAATTAAAAAAGGCGATCTTGTGTTGTTTGATTTGGGCGTCATTTATGAAGGCTACTGCTCTGATATTACTAGAACGGTTGCTTATGACCATATCAATGATGAACAGCATAAAATCTATCATACAGTACTTAAAGCTGAGGAAGAAGCTGTTAAGGCAGTAAAACCAGGGATCAAAGCAAAAGAACTAGATCAACTTGCAAGAGATATTATTACAGACGCAGGTTATGGTGAATATTTCACCCATCGATTAGGCCATGGTTTGGGAATTGGTGTCCACGAGTTTCCTTCCGTTACCAATACGAATGAACTTGTTTTAAAGGAAGGTATGGTATTTACGATTGAACCTGGAATTTACGTACCAGGTATTGCCGGGGTTCGTATTGAGGATGATGTTTTTGTTACGAAAAATGGAGTAGATGTTTTAACATCGTTTGATAAAACTTTACAAATAATAAAGTAAGCTAAAAATCCACCCATTTTGGGTGGATTTTTTTCACCATTATTGAAGCAGTGTCTTCGCATCAACATATTCAAGTTGAAGAGAGTCTGCAACCGCTTGATACGTACAACGACCATTTAGTGTATTAATACCTTTAAATAATGGTTCATTATCAAGACACGCTTGTTTGTATCCTTTGTTCGCGATTTGCAATGCGTATGGAACCGTTACATTTGTTAACGCAATCGTTGATGTACGTGGAACAGCTCCAGGCATGTTAGCAACGGCATAGTGAACAACACCATGTTTTTCATAAGTTGGGTTATCATGAGTTGTAATGCGATCGCTTGTTTCGAAAATTCCACCTTGGTCAATAGCAATATCCACTACAACAGAACCTGGCTTCATAGACGAAATCATTTCCTCTGTCACTAATTTCGGTGCTTTTGCACCAGGGATAAGAACAGCTCCGATTACTAAATCAGCATCTTTCACAGATTCAGCAATATTATATGGATTTGACATTAGAGTGGAAATATCGCTTCCGAAAATATCGTCAAGCTGACGTAAACGATCAGGGTTTAAGTCAATCACAGTTACTTCAGCACCTAGACCAACTGCCATTTTCGCAGCGTGCGTTCCAGCCATACCACCGCCAATGATGGTAACTTTTCCTCTTTGTACACCAGGAACACCTGATAACAGAATTCCTTTACCTCCATGATTTTTCTCAAGGAATTGAGCACCAATTTGCGGAGCCATTCTTCCTGCCACTTCACTCATTGGAGTTAATAGTGGTAAAGAACGATTTGGAAGCTGTACTGTTTCGTATGCAATACCGATTACTTTGCTTTCTAATAATGCTTTTGTTAATTCTGGTTCAGCTGCAAGATGTAAATATGTAAATAGAATTAAACCTTCTCTGAAATACTTATATTCACTTTGTAAAGGTTCTTTAACCTTCATGACCATTTCCATGGACCATGCTTCTTCAGCTGTTTGGACAATCTTTGCTCCAGCTTGAGCATAATCTCCATCGATGAATCCGGAACCTAATCCCGCTCCAGTTTCAATAAAAACCTCATGTCCAGCTTTTGTTAACGTTACAACACCTGCTGGAGTCATAGCTACACGATTTTCGTTATTTTTAATTTCCTTTGGTACCCCAATACGCATAAGATAAACCTCCTTTATATCATCCATGAACAAAATATATTAAAAAAGTAATTTTAGAAAGCACTTTCATTTTATCAAATATAATCGTATATTCCTATTAATTTTTCTCTTACTTATAAAAAATAATAGAATAGCCACCCTAAAGGTGGCTAGATAATAACCTATTGTTCATCATTTTGATCATAGATATGAAATTGTCCATCTGGCTGATCGACAACTCCGCTGGCATAGGCATCCATAATTTGATTTGTCGTTTCTTCAATTGCCTGTTCATCATAAGTAAGGTCTTTGCTAGGTTCCTGCTTTTTCATACATACACCCCTTCAAGTTTTAAATACTCTATTATTTTTCGGTTACGAGGAATAAATTATCCGAAAAATATGGAGGAAATAAATTGAAGAGTTAATCAGTAAAAGTCATATTAAAGCCTTATAGATCCTTTTCTATTTCATGAACGACATGATTAAGCTCAGGTACGATAAGCTTCTCCATCGCTAATCGTACTGCACCTGTAGAGCCGGGAGTTGAAAAAATAACACGGTTTCGGTAAATTCCAGCTGTCGCCCTGGACAGCATAGCAGCAGGACCGATATCTACCGTATAACTTAGCATTCGAAATAGCTCACCAAATCCAATTATTTCCTTTTCGAAAAGATTGGTAACTGTTTCTATGGTAACATCCCGCTTTGCAATACCAGTTCCTCCATTTAGAAGAATTGCTTTGATATTGCTATTTTCCAGAACTTCATGAATAGAATTTATTATTTCATCCCTGTCATCCTTAATAATTTTGTAATATTCCACTTGATGTCCGTTTCCAATTAAAAGATCTTTCATTAACTTTCCGCTCTTATCATTTTCAACATTTCTTGTATCACTAATGGTAATGACGGCACAAGTCACATAGCCCTCAGCGTTTCGTTTATGTTCTTCCACACTCATCAATATTCTTCCCTTTGTTTATCAAGTAAAAATCGATATTGATAATACTTTTCTGCAAATTGATTCACTTTTCGCGAGAATTGATAATTTGCGCCTGCCCCAATAGCCAGTGAAACAAAAGAAGATTTTGAAGAAGAATTTTTATTAAAAAGTGAAATAAAAAATACTTTTAGCAATTGTTTAAACGGCTCCTCCAACCACCTATAATCGATTATTTTTTCCATGCCTTCATAAAAATACAAGGAGTGATGCTCCTCTAATTCATCCGTTAACTCTTTCCACCCCATCCCTTTTAACCGATTTGGAAGAGATGCAGTATGAAAAACTTTCAAAGATGTCATCATTTCAAATGGCTGTCGGACATCATATCCATAGGTGATAGCTGTTAATTGTACGGACCGTAAATTAATCAAGATTAAAGCTAAAAAATCGGAGCTCAAAAAAATAGGCTGTGCTGTTGCTGTCATTCCTCCCTGCAGCAAGGAATATATTTTATGTCGTGAAACATGCTGGTCAGCTATGTATGAAAGCTGATCAATGGATAGCTTTTTCATATCCTCAATTAAAAAAATGGATTCGTCAAAAACTTTTGCTGATTTTAGGATTCTCTCTCTCGCTTCGTCCTGGATATGCAAACCTTGAAGAAGGGAATGAAGATGAAATAACCATGTATCCAGCTTTTCAAAAAACGGTTCAGTCAAACTTTCTGGAATTGATGTAAATGCCTTTTCAACCCATTTTCCATAAAGATTCTGAAAATCATTTCCTTCATATGATTGAAAGGATTGAACATATTCTTCAATATCCTCCCACACCTTTTGTTCGTTTTTCGTCCATGTCATCTTGTAGCCACCTCATTCCAAGGAATATTTTTCTACTATTAGAAGTATATCAAAAAGGAAGGAAAGAGAAATCGAGTAGGAGGGGGTGACTAACCCCCGACCTCTCACACCACCGTACGTACCGTTCGGTATACGGCGGTTCACTTAAGTATGACGCAAATGGTTGTATCTATCTAACAGACTTTTAAGCTTTTGATTTCTCCAAAACTTTAGATTTAGTGTTGTGTGTAAGATAGGACTATTCGAAATGCGCCAATATTTCTTACGAGAATTTCCCCATTCATGGGCCTTCTCTCTTGGAACGCCAAGGGATATGAGCCTTTTAATTTTTGTTTTGGGTAGTTTCCATTGTTTCCAAAGGCACATTCGGAGTCTTCTTCGAATATGTTCATCCAGTTGTTTAAAGGGAGTTGGCGTGTCTGCCAGCGCAAAATATCCGCACCAACCAACAAGGTATTCATTTAGTTTCTCAATACGCAATTCCAATGGAATGGGTTTTGACCTTGATGTTAGTTCTTTTATTCTACTTTTAGCTCTCTTTATACTTTCTTTTGCGATACGGATTTTTGGATTACGGTTTGATGTGAAGCTGAATCCAAGAAACTTTCGTTTCCACGGTCTGTCCACCGCACTTTTCTCTTCATTTACTTTTAGTTTAAGCTTCTTTTCAATGAAAGTAGTGATAGAACTCTTGACACGTAAACCTGCCTTCTTGGTTTTTACGTAAATATTACAATCATCTGCGTAGCGGACAAATTTGTGTCCTCTTTCCTCTAGTTCCTTATCTAATTCATCTAACATGATATTGGAAAGTAGTGGACTTAATGGTCCACCCTGAGGAACACCTTCTTCGCTGATAGTTTCCACACCGTTTATCATAATCCCCGACTCTAAGTATTTTCTAATTAACTTTAGAATCGTCTTATCCTTGACTCTTTTTGCTAGGAGTCCCATAAGCATATCGTGATTTACCTTGTCGAAGAACTTTTCTAAGTCCATATCTATTACCCATCTGTAGCCCTCTTCTATATATTGCCTTGCTTCCCTAACGGCATCATGTGCCCTTCTTCTGGGTCTAAACCCATAGCTATGTTCGGAAAAGGTTGGGTCATAGATTGGGGTTAATATTTGGGCAATCGCTTGTTGGACAAAACGGTCTGTCACGGTAGGAATACCTAATAAACGAACGCCGCCATTTGGTTTCGGGATTTCGACTCGTCTGACTGGCATAGGCTCATAGGTTCCGTCCTTTATTGAATTTCGGATTTCTTGCCAATTTTGTAGAATATGCGCTCGTAGGGATTTTACAGGCATTTCATCTACTCCATGGCTACCCTTATTCTTTTCGACACGTTTCAATGCCGAAAGTAGATTGTCCCGTGACAGTATTCGTTCCATCATTTCGATACATCCTTTCACGTGAATATACGTGCTATTTGTGCCATTGTTTATTCCACCCTCTTAAAGTCCCCTGTGGAATTCACCACTTCCTCCTTTAAGTAAGTCCAATTGGATTGTCTGTATCATCATAAACAATGAACGCCTAGTGTATATTCTCCTTAAATGTTCAGTCCTTCCCTAACCATCTTAAGCTAGTCAGGTACTATGACCTCTGCTGACTTCTGGCTGTTCAATTACCCTTCACAAAGTAAGTTACCGAGTGTGCTCGGCATTTCAGCCAGACCTCCCCAGGTAAGAGTACAGTCTTTCTCCCCATCTATCTGCTTCATTTACTCTGTATCATCTTTGGCAGAAAGGACTTCGTTTTGTTTGGCAAACTCATCCAATGATACCTAGCCTTATATGAAGTTCGTGTCCCTCAGACCGGAGATTTGCCGCCCGCTTCCTTCAGATTCTGCGTCACCACAGACACCCTTGCGTTTAGCTACTGCTACTTCTGCCTTCACAGTTCGGGACTTTCACCCTATAGACTGCACCCATGCTGGGCGCACCAAAAAAAGTACAACCCTCAGGTATTTAGAAGGTTGTACTTATAATTTTATAAGGCTGCAATTCGCAGTACATCTCGTGCAATCATTACCTCTTCATTCGTCGGGATTACCATTACCTTTACAGGCGAATGGGGATAACTGATGAAAGCCTCTTTCCCGCGGATTTTATTTAACTGAGGGTCCCAGTAGACTCCCATAAATTCAAGTCCGCGCAATACCTTCCCTCTAATAATATCACTGTTTTCGCCAATTCCCGCTGTGAAAATAATCGCATCTACCCCAGACATTTTAGCTGCATAAGTTCCAATGTATTTATGAATACGATTTGCAAATATTTCTAAAGCTAAATCAGCACGCTCGTTACCTTCTGATGCCTGTGATTCAATATCACGAAGGTCGCTTGATAAACCAGAGATACCAAGTAATCCTGATTCTTTATTGAGCACTTGTAATACTTCATCAACCGTTTTCCCTGTTTTCTCCATGATAAATGGAATGAGAGCAGGGTCAAGATTTCCTGATCGTGTCCCCATGGCAACACCTGCTAAAGGGGTAAATCCCATCGAAGTATCGATGGATTTTCCACTTTCAATAGCAGCTATACTTGCCCCGTTTCCAAGATGACAGGAGATTAATCTTAGTTGTTCTGATGGGCGTCCTAGCAATTCGGCCGCACGTTCTGACACATATTTATGGGAAGTGCCGTGAAATCCATATTTTCGAATCCCGTACTTTTTATAATATTCATACGGTAAGCTATATAAAAAGGAGCTTTCGGGCATCGTCTGATGAAATGCGGTATCAAATACTGCGACTGCTGGAACATTAGGCAATGCATTTTTAAAAGCTTTTATTCCTGTAATATTCGCAGGATTATGAAGAGGTGCTAATTCTGACAAATCCTCTAGTTGCTGAACCACCTCATCATTTATTAAAACAGAATCATGGAAAACTTCCCCTCCATGGACAACCCTGTGCCCAACACCGTTAATTTCGGATAGAGATTTAATAATTTCTAATGATGTAAGCTTTTCTAACAGTAATTTAACTGCTACTTCATGATTAGGAATATCAAGAATTTCCGTTTGTTTTTCATCGTTTACCGTTATATTAAAAATAGAATCGTTTAAACCGATTCGCTCAATAAGTCCTTTTGTAATTACCTTTTCCTCGGGCATTTCAAATAATTGAAACTTTAAGGAAGAACTTCCGGCATTTATTGCAATTATTTTTGACATTGATACCGTCCCTTCTATTCTTAAGTCAATTTATATCATATGTTTTGTATCCATACGATTCATTTAAACATGTTAAAAAATGTTTATCAAGCTTAAGACCTAATTGCAATCGGTTCCAATTCAAAATAAATATATTCAAATCTTTACAAAAAATTAAGCCGGTGTCATACACCGGCATCAATACTTATTT
This sequence comes from Margalitia sp. FSL K6-0131, assembly GCF_038008735.1. NCBI lineage: Bacteria > Bacillati > Bacillota > Bacilli > Caryophanales > Bacillaceae > Heyndrickxia > Margalitia sp. FSL K6-0131. Next base: position 1,832,511 of record NZ_JBBOZS010000001.1, on the reverse strand, counting down.
TCTGCAAACCACTTTTCAATTTTTTGAAGAATACTTCCCATTGCCTGTTGATTAGATAGTGTAGGCAGTGATGCAATAAGCACTTGTTTAGGCGCAGAAATTTCTTCTGATTTTTTTTGTAAAATAAAAATACTTTTTGCTGCACGCGGATTTTTAAACATAGATAACGGAAGCTGCAGCACACCTTGAATATGTGCATGCTCTTGTATATATGTATGGAGTTTAGGAGCCTCCTTCGATTCAAATAAATCATTTGGAATGAGGAAGAATAAGTATCCCCCTGGTTTAATATGATTTAAACTTTGTTCTATAAATAAATGATGAGCATAAGAATGACCTTCTTCTGCTTTTAATTGGTATTTTTGTGCACCTTCATCATTCGGATAATAACCGACAGGAAGATCACAAACAATTGCATCAACCGGATCAACGAATAAGGATTGCAATGCATCCTGATGAAAAAATTGAATAGGATGTCTTTGTAAATTCGCTCCAATATAAGCTAGCTTAAGCAGAAGATCATCCACATCTACGGCAACGGCATTTATTTCTTTTGGTCTTAAATGATTCAAAATTGTCGTTAATAGATTTCCGGATCCTACCGCTGGATCAAGCAATGAAAAGGACTGGGAGTTTTCAAAAAATTTATTGATTAAATAACCCATGAATAGTCCTATGGAATCTGGTGTCATTTGATGGTTAGGTTGAACACTGTCCTTCATCCCTTTTAAAATTGCCAATTGATAGGCTTTACGGATTTGTTCATTTGAAAATTGATTCCAAGATAGTTCACTATATATTTTCTCTAATCTTTTTCTTATTATTTCGCTTAATTCCTCCTGCATAATATCTTCGTGGAAAATATTTTCCCCTGTTTCTGCTAGAGCTTCTAAATAAGTGCACGAAAGTTCCGCTTGCAAAATCTCCGCCGTTTCATTCAATACATTAAAAATCTTTTCGATACTTTCCAACTTCATTAACAAAATTCCTCCTGCAATATCCTATAAGAAATCAGTGACAATAATAGACCCCGATTTAATATCGGGGTTAAATTAGCGTTATTTTGCTTCTTTTGCTGCCGCAATTGCTTTATCGTAATCAGGATGATTAGTACCTTCACTTACGTATTCTACATATGTAACCATATCATTGCTATCAACGACAAAAACAGATCTTGCTAATAATCTTAATTCTTTCATTACAACACCATATGCTTCGCCAAATGATAAATCACGATGGTCAGATAATGTTACCACATTGTCAAGACCGCTCGCTGCACACCAGCGTGCTTGCGCAAAAGGTAAATCAACTGAAATTGTAAGGACTTTAACATTATCAAGTTTTGATGCTTCTTCATTGAAGCGGCGAGTTTGTGCATCGCAAACACCAGTATCAATGGAAGGAACAACACTAATGATACGCACAGAACCTTTTGTATCGTCAAGTGTTACTTCTGATAAATCATTTGCTAATACCGTGAAATTAGGAGCTTTATCGCCAACCTTTACTTCATTGCCGACTAAAGTCATATTTGTGCCTTTAAATGTTACGGATGCCATTTATTCATTTCCTCCTTAGGTAATTTATTTCTATATCTATTCCTATCATACTGAAGAATTCGCTATTTTTCCAATTAAAAACCTCGCCGAAAACGGCGAGAGTTGTTAATTGCTGGTTTCGTATAGATTGTTAAAATCAAAGGTCCATTTAAACTTGTTGCTTCCCGTATTTTTTTTACAATTTCAAATACAGATTTCATTTCAGGTTATCTTTTCTAAATAAGTTCCTGCTTAACTTAGCTTTTCATCTACTTAGGCAACATAGTCTAAGAATAAAACTGTATTAAAAATCAAAATCTTGTTTTTGCTGCGTAGGCTGGTGTGTCTTCCATCCATTTGAATTTTGATTATTTTGGTTATTTTGGCTATTCTTCTTTATCATTGACTGAATTTTATCTACGACACTAGGTGCAACATCTAAGATTTTTTCAAGAAGATGGGTACTCTCATCGAGGTGCAGCATTTTAACTCCGGACGAATTAACGATTAAGAAAGCAATTGGTGTAATCGAAACCCCGCCACCGCTTCCTCCGCCAAATGGAAGCCCGGACCCGCCACCTTGCTGTCCTTGACTTTGCTCTGATGCATGCGATTTTCCATTAGCATTAAATTGGCTACCACCGGCAGCAAATCCAAATCCAACCTTGGAAACAGTTAAGATCACACTTCCATCCGGTGTTTCCACAGGATCACCAATAATGGTATTTACATCTATCATTTCCTTTAAATTTTCCATGGCAGCTGTCATTAAGCCCTCAATTGGATGGTCACTCATTTCGACTCCTCCTCATTAAATGGAATGATTATTTTCATCTTCTGAGACCGTAGATAAAGGCTTTGTTTTAAATGAGCCTTTACCACCTCTCCAAAACTTCAATATTTTTATTCCTGCTAAAATAGCATTCCCGATTCGAATTTTAAACATACATTTTATCTTTGTTTGGGATAAGGGAATTTGGAAGGAAGGATGAATAGAGATTTCGGGATACACCATAAGTTTCATATATTTACTCAGCAGCCCCACTATGCCTCCCTTAAACGCCCAAGCGGTCCCTGTTAAAACCCCGGTTAAAGCAGCATCCTTTACTCCGATGACAGAGTGCCATTCCAACTGTTTAACCTTTATCGTTTTAAAAAATTTCCGAAATACCATATTTAAGCCAAAAACATGTTGTAATAGTTCCTTATAATCGGAAAGGCGGTCACTAATTTCATGAGGAGTTATTTTGTTCGTATCATGATCCCCATCCGTATTTTTCGTTTTATAAATAAGATGTGGTTCATCCTTATCAATTTTTACAACGGGCACCTCTATGGTATAACGAATAATTTTCCAAACCTGAAGTTTAATTTTAAAATGATCATCATCTTGTTGATGAGAATAATCCAGTATGATGGTGACAGTCGTAAACCAAATAATGAAAAAAATTAGTATAAGAATTCCAATTATAATAGAGGCTACGATCATCAGGACACACAACCTTTCAGCCTACCATTTTCTCCAGTTCATAAAAAAATAAACCTGCTCTTAAAGAGCAGGCTGTAATAATTGTTTTTTATTTTCTTCCCGTACGACAGTTGTATCAGCAAACAAATCATGTAATCCTTGTTTTTTTGAAGTAAATGCAATGATTACATACAATATCGAGATAGTTGTAGATATATAACGTCCAATTAATTCCCGAATCAATATCATTCCCCAGGTTCGTTTAGCTTCTTTCAACGAAATCACTTTCAATCCGAATACCATCTTCCCAATCGTCTGCCCTGTGAATTTCGTCATTAACACAAAATATCCATAAAAGACAAGAGCTGTGGTAATGGCAATAGGCGAGAACATTCCTGTGTTTTCCAAAGAAATACCAAGCAGGCGGAAAATTGATTTAACAAGCAAACGATCAATGCTTCCGATCACAATTAAATCTACTAAGTATGCCCAAAACCTCATCCAAAAGCCGGCAAGATAATAATTATTTTCCTTTGATTCGCGATTATTAGTAAGCAATTTATCTGCTTCAGCCGGATCTAGAAGATATTGATCATCGTTATTTATTCCACTCATTTTCTGCCCACCTCCTTATTTCGAATAAAGATACATTAATCTTGGCGCATTTGGTTGGGCTAGTAAATGCATCAATCCCGACAATTCTGCATCTTTGCCAGCCATTTTTTGTGCTGTCATGGATAACAAGGAGCTTAATCCAAAATTTGAACTATATTGAACTACTTGTGCTCCTTGTATATGATAATCCTTTTCCATATTATTGATAACATCATCCAAATAACCAAAGTCATCTATTAAATTTAGTTTTTTCGCTTGTCTTCCATCATAAACTCGCCCATCTGCTAATTCACGTACTCGTTTTTCCGGAATATTTCGCCCTTCTGATATAACCTTTACAAACCCGGCATAAGAATCATTGACCATATTTTGGAGGATTTTTTTCTCGCTATCTGTCATAGGACGTGATGGACTCATGATATCCTTATATGGTCCGCTTTTTATGGTCATAAAGTTAATTCCGTATTTTTTTGCAAGCTCTCCATAGTTTACCCCTTCCATAATAACACCAAGTGAACCTGTAAGTGTCTCAGGGCTTGCAAATATTTTTTTCGCTGGGGTAGATATGTAATAACCGCCAGATGCTGCTGTAGCACCCATTGAAACATAAACGGGTTTTTTCGTTGTTTTTTGGATTTGAACAATTTTGTCGTGAATTTCCGCCGACTCTACTACCCCTCCGCCAGGTGAGTTCACACGAATGATAATGCCTTTTACATTATTATCATCTTTTGCATAGTTTAATTGATCCATAAAATCTTGAAAATTAAAGCTTCCGTTATTTAATAAGGAACTTGCACCTCCGGAATCTTGAATCACACCATTGACATTTAAAACAGCGATTTTTTTAGTGCTTTTTCCATCCTTCATAACATCCTCCGTGAAATTTTGTTCCGGGGTTGTAAAAGCCTTATCAAAAAGGCTGGAAAAATCAGTTGTAAAGGCAGTAATAGCAAAATTAACAATAATTGATACTACAAATAAAGCAGCAGCAATTCCTAGTGCCGCCCATCTTTTTTTATTCATTCTTCATCCTCCTTCTAGCTTTATACCATATGTATGATGAAATGATTTTTTAAATATAATTTGTTACACTAATATTACTATTAATTTAGACTTGTGAAATGAGGTAAAATTATGACGGAACGTAATCACATTTATTTTTTTCATAAAGAACGATCTGATGCAAAAATATTTGCTTTATTTGAACTAGCCGAAAGGTATGGCTTTCAAATTGTTCAAAATCCAAACGATGCAAACATCATAATAAGCATCGGAGGAGATGGAACCTTTCTTCAAGCAGTAAGAAAAACGAATTTCCGTCAGGATTGTCTTTATGCGGGAATAACTACAAAAAATGAGCTTGGATTATATTGTGATTTTCAGCTTGAACATGTTTCCGACATGATTGACGCCATTACCCAAGAAAAAATCGAAGTTCGAAGGTATCCCGTTCTCATCGCTAATATTGATGATCAAGGATCCTTTTATTGTTTAAACGAATTCAGCATCCGTTCCGGGATTATCAAAACATTTGTAATGGATGTATTCATTGATGATCTTCATTTTGAAACGTTCCGCGGCGATGGGATGCTAATTGCGACTCCTACTGGAAGCACTGCTTATAATAAGTCTGTGAATGGAGCTGTTGTTGACCCAATGCTACCGTGTCTTCAAGTAAGTGAAATAGCATCGTTAAATAATAACAGATATAGAACTTTAGGCTCCTCCTTCATTCTCGATGGCAGTCGCAAACTTACCTTAAAGATTACCGGAGACGGAAACGAATATCCCTTAATGGGAATGGACAATGAAGCTCTAAGTATTCGCCATGTCGATAAAGTAGAAATCAAGCTAAGTGACAAAAAAATAAAAACAGTAAAACTAAAAGACAATTCCTTTTGGGAGAAAGTCAGGAGAACTTTCTTGTAATTATGTATAAAAAGCAATCGGGTATATTTCCGATTGCTTTTTATACGGAATAACCGGATGGAAGGTTTCGTCTAATTCTAAAATAATTACCAGATTCATGCGCTAATGCTGTTAGGCTTCTTCCATTTACTGCTTTTATATACATTGGATGCAGATAGAATAATAATGGCTGCCCAAATACATACAAAAGCCCACATATGTGCTTTTGTAAAATGTTCATTATAAAAAAATACACCTAGGATGAGCATGATGGTTGGAGCAATATATTGTAAAAAGCCTAACAAATACATTGGTATTACTTGTGCACCTTTTGCGAAAAACAATAATGGAGTGGCAGTTACAATCCCCCCTCCCATTAGTAAAAGATCCGTTCCTAAAGATCCTGAAAATATCGACAGGTTCCCCTTTAAAGAAAGATAAATGAGAAAAATAATTGCAAAAGGAGTTACTGTCATTGTTTCTAAAGTTAAACCAATTGAAGAATCAACTTTAATAACCTTTTTCACTAACCCATATAAACCAAATGTCAATGCTAAACTAAAGGCAACCCAAGGAAAATGACCATATGACAAAGTGAGAATTATTACCCCAATCGCTGCAAGAAGAAAGGAAATAATTTGCACATAATTAAGCCTTTCTTTTAAAACAAAAACACCTAATAAAATACTAATTAATGGATTAATATAATACCCCAGACTTGCTTCTACAATATGATCAGCATTCACGGCCCAAATATAAATGAACCAATTCATTGTAATGAGAATGGAAGCGACTATAAGAGATAAACCAGTTTTTCGATTGGTCTTTAAATTTTTTATTGTTTCTACGAACTTTTTCCACTTTTTTGTCACTATTAGTAAAATGACCATAAAAGCAAAAGACCAAAAAATTCGATTCGCTAATATTTCATCTGCTGATACATGCTGCAGCCATTTCCAATATACAGGTAATACTCCCCAAAAGATATAGGAAAAAGCGGCATAAAAAACTCCCTTTTTTTCATTCTGCATCATTTCTCTTCTCCTCTTTTCTAGTTCTGAGTCGATGATGTAATATATACTCGTTTCTCAACTCTAATATTATAAATGAAAGAAAGGCAGACAGTATATAAACCGTCCACCTTTTTATCAAAAATTTATTTCACCTTTTCCATTTCCTGTTGACGTAATTCAATGCGACGAATTTTTCCTGATGTTGTTTTCGGCAATTCGTTAATAAATTCAATTTGGCGCGGATATTTATAAGGTGCAGTTAATGCTTTTACATGATCCTGTAATGTTTTGATTAAATTAGGATGCTCTGGATCCATACCATCCTGAAGGACTATAAAGGCTTTCACGATATTTCCTCTAATTTCATCGGGGCTTGCGACAACAGCACATTCCTTTACAAATGGATGTTTGACAAGAGCATCTTCCACTTCAAATGGTCCGATTGTATATCCTGAGCTGATGATAATGTCGTCAGATCTACCTTCAAACCAAAAATAACCATCCTCATCTTTCTTTGCCCTGTCACCGGTAATATAGTATTCCCCTCTAAATTGCTTTGCAGTTCGTTCAGGATCTTTATAATAATTTTTAAATAATGCAGGTGTTTCAATATGAACTGCAATATCTCCAACTTCCCCTACTTCACACGGATTTCCGTTATCATCAATTATTTCAACAGTATTCCCGGGTGTTGGTTTTCCCATTGAACCCGGTTTGACATCCATTTCCTTCGTAATCCCAACAAGCAAGGTATTTTCCGTTTGGCCGTATCCGTCTCTTACAGTTATATTAAAATATCTCATAAAAGTCTCAATCACTTCTCTGTTTAATGGTTCACCGGCAGATACTGCACTATGTAAATTTGACAATTGATATTCATTCAAATTGTCTACCTTCGCCATTAAACGATATTCTGTTGGTGTACAGCATAACACATTTACTTTATATTTTTCTAAAAGATTTAAATATGTTTTCGGTTCAAATTTCCCATTATAAACAAAGCCTGTTGCCCCTGAACCTAAGACTGATAAAAACGGGCTCCAAATCCATTTTTGCCATCCTGGCCCTGCTGTCGCCCATACTACATCATCTTCTTCGATGCACAACCAATTCGGAGCTGCCGTGCGTAAATGAGCGTATCCCCATCCATGGGTATGTACGACACCTTTTGGATTACCGGTAGTTCCGGAAGTATAGGATAAAAATGCCATATCGTCTTTCGATGTATCACCAATTTCTAAATGTTCCGAGGAAGTCTCCATTAAGTCATATAAGGAATTCCAATCATTTGTTTTATTCCCAACGACAAATTTTAATATATCCTTTAAATCTTCGATATCATTAAACTGCTCGATATATGGATAATAGGCTACAATACCTTTTACCTCTGCATGTTGAATGCGATATTGTAAATCTTTTGCTTTTAACATTTCGGAGCTTGGAATTACCACAATTCCGGTTTTCAAGGCGGCAAGGTATATCTCATATGCTTCAATTAATCTTGGAACCATTACTAAAATAACGTCGCCCTTTTGAAGTCCGGACTTCAAGAAAATGTTTCCAATCTTATTCACATTTTTCATTAAATTGGAATAGGTAATTTCTCTTGTTTCTCCTTGTTCATTTTCCCATTTGATTGCTATTCTGGAAGGATCTTTTGCAAACCTTTCAACTTCCTCTACTATATTGTACTTTTCCGGTGCTAATAAATCCTCACGCCTCATCCAAACTCCCCCTAAACATTATTCTTCTATATCATTATACATAATAATTTAAAAATTTGAAATTATTAAATCGAAGAAGAGCAAAAAGGAGCGGGCATTGCCCACTCCTTTATCCATACTTTATTTAATTATTGAATACGTCCACCTAGTTGTTGCTCAGCCATAGAAACAAGGCGTTTTGTGATTTCACCACCAACAGAACCGTTAGCACGTGAAGTTGTATCTGCTCCAAGGTTTACACCAAATTCGTTTGCAATTTCATATTTCATTTGGTCAAGTGCTTGCTCAGCACCATTTACTAATAATTGATTATTGTTTGGCATGTGTTTTCACCTCCTTGTGAGTATAGATTTTGCAAAAACACATGCCTTCATACAACGAAACGTATGGTAATTGTTCCTTGTATAATTAATTTTTACTATAATTTCTATTTACAATAAATCAGAAAACTGTTCGCTTTTAATAGGGTCTTCACTGCTAACAATAATTGTTTCTACATTATTCACAGCTTCTTCTATTAATGTGTCGAAGTCAATATCACTTTCATAATATTGAATTTTAGAAAGTTTCGGCCTTGTTTTAGGAGAAGGCGGGGTAAAGATTGTGCAACAGTCTTCATAGGGCAAACTTGAAATATCAAATGTATCGATTTTTTTTGCGATATCAATAATTTCCAGTTTATCCATTGAGATTAACGGCCTTAAAATTGGTGTTGCCGTTACATCGTTTATCGCTATCATACTTTCAAGCGTTTGGCTTGCTACCTGTCCTAAACTTTCTCCTGTAACAATCGCTAATCCATCATTTTTTCTTCTTATTTCATCTGTAATTCTAAGCATCATTCTTCTGGTCGCTGTCATCGAGTATCCTTCAGGGATATGCTTGTGAATGGTTTCTTGTATTTTTGTAAACGGAACAAAATGCATTTTTACATAGCCGCTAAATGCAGAGATTTTCTTTGCTAAATCTATCGTTTTTTGTTTTGCCCGTTCACTTGTGAAAGGAGGGCTTTGGAAATGAACTGCCTCTATTTGAACCCCTCGCTTCATTGTTAAATACCCGGCTACAGGGCTGTCGATTCCGCCGGATAACATGAGCATCGCTTTACCGGATGATCCAACTGGAAGTCCTCCTGCGCCTTGAATGACCTCGCATGATAAGTAAATAGCATCAGGTCTGACATCAACAAGAAGATTAATATCCGGATTTTTCACATCCACTTTAATATTTTCTATATTTTGTAATATATGCCCTCCAACCGCATGATTAATGTCATTCGTATCGTATTCAAACGATTTGTCGCCGCGTCTTGTTGATACTTTAAATGTTTTTCCCGATTCGAAAATTTGTTCGACTAAAGACAATCCTACTCGCTGAATATCTTGAATATTTCTTTCTGTACGAACAGCTAAGCTAAAGGATTGGATACCAAAGACTGAGGTTAGTTTCTCCATAATTGGATCACTATCCTCACCATTTAATAAGATGTACATACGATCATGTCCACCTTGAATATGAATATTTTTAAAATCCTTTAATACTTCACGGATGTTTCTTTTCAAATGGGTAATAAAATGCTTACGATTTCTACCCTTTGTGGATAATTCTCCATAACGGATTAATATACGGTCATATTTCATTTTGAATCCCTCATTACCATATTTAATTTTTCTAAAATTTGTTGTAGGGTTTGGATAAAGACCTTCGCTTCATCCATTGTATTCTCATATGACAGGCTGATTCTTACTGCACCTTCTGCTAGGCTATCTGGAACTCCTGTCGATAATAATGTTCTGCTGAGTTTTCTCTGCTTTGATGAGCAAGCGCTTGTAGTAGAAACATATACCTTTTCCTTTTCAAGTGCATGAACAATAACTTCTCCACGTAAACCAACGACAGAGAAATTAATAATATGTGGTGCGGAAACAGATGGTTTTGTATTTAATTGAACTTGCGGTATTTGGCCGAGCTGTTCCACTAAATAATCGCGGATCTGCAGAAGCTCTGCACCTTTTTCTTTCCTCTTATCTTCTATCATCCGCATGGCTTTTGCCATGGTTACAATCCCACCTGTATTCTCGGTACCGCTACGCAATTTCCCTTCTTGGCTGCCACCGGTTAAAAGGGGAGAAATTCTTATCCCCTCACGTTTAAATAAAAGACCATTTCCTTTCAGTCCATGAAATTTATGTGCTGAAATCGTACATAAATCAATATTTGCCTTATACAGGTCTAGTGGAACCTTTCCAAATCCTTGTACATGGTCTACATGGAATAATACTTTTGGATAGTTTTTCAGGATGCTTCCAATTTCCTCAATTGGTTGAATAGCCCCAATTTCATTATTTACATGCATGATGGAAACAAGTATCGTTTCTTCTGTTATCGCGGACTCCAGATCCTCAACATTTACTTGTCCATTTGAATCAACAGATAAATAAGTTATCTTATATCCCAATGATTTTAATTGCTCACAAGTTTCATAAACAGAAGCATGCTCAATTCCTGAAATAATAATATGTTTCCCACGGGAAGCATACTGCAATGCGGTTCCTTTAATTGCTAAATTATTCCCTTCCGTTCCACCTGAAGTAAAGAAAATTTCGTTTGACTTTACCTGTAATAGACTAGCTATTTGCAATCTGGCCTGTTTTAAAAGCTCTTCTACCTGACCACCTAAGTCATGTAAGGAAGACGGGTTTGCAAAAAACTGAGTTGATATTTTTACAAAAGCATTGATTACCTCGTCATATGGCTTTGTTGTAGCACTATTATCGAAATATATCATGAAATACACCTTCATTTATTTAATATGAAAAGTCCTAATAGGAAAAACGTTAACAAAAATAAATCTTATCATAAATTACGACTATTGAAAATGAAGTAGATTTATTTTCCTATTGGAATGTGCGTATGACATCCATTGCATTTTATGCATAAAAAAATAAAGACAAAAGCAGCACTCCGCTTTTGTCCTTATTATTCTTCGTTTAATAAACTTTCAATATGTTTTAATGCGCCAGGCTCCACTTCTTCTACTGCAGTTGCAGCTTCTTCAAGAGCTGCCCGGTAATCAAAGCTTCTAAAAGCTTCTTCCGCATGTTGTAAACCAATTGCAACCTTTGGATAACGGGCACGATAACGATTTCCATATTGAATTACTTTTTCCGCTAAAACAACACTTTCAATCAAATCTTCTGTTTTTCCACTTAAATGATCTACTGTATCTACTGCATTATTTAAGTGCTGCTGTACTGAGATTATATTTAAAGGTTTTTCATTTAGGCTCGCAAACACATCCTGTATGTGTTCCATTGCTTGTTCCAAAACTGATTGATAATCGTTAGGCAGCCCCGGGACATTACTTTTGGAAATATTTCTCTTCATTTCTGTTATTTTTCTCTTTAAATCTTGCACCTTTTCACGTGCTTCCAGTTCATCTTTCCTTAGAGTTTGCAGGTGCTCCGTAAATTCTTGTTGCTCTTTCTCAATTTTCTCCATTAAATCTTTGATTTCCTTTAGGTCTTCACTAAGAAGTGTATAAGCGGAATTCTCATCCCTTAATCTTGCTTCGAGCATTTCATATCTCTTCATTAGCTGAGATAATTCCTTTTCAAAATTAACCGGAATTTGCTGTTCCCCTTCCAATAACTGATAGCTTTCCTGAACAATTTCGGTCTCCGCTTTTATTTTTTGATTTGCTTCTTTTAATTTGTCGAATATGTTTATAATGCTATTTTGGTGCTGATGAATATAATGCTTTGCATGTACTTCCTTTTCGAGAAGATCATATAAGATCTCGATCTTTTCTTTTATCTCTTGTACGCCTTTTTCAACTTCTGCAATCTCTGTTTTCTCTAAAAAGCTGCTATAAGTTACTAAAGTTTTTCTTAGTTGTTCTATCTCTTTTTCAAGCTGCAGATGTTCCAAAATAAATCCTTGTTCAGACATCTCCTTATAGCCTTCTTCGATTTCATTCACTTGAGATGGCAAAACGGTTTCTATTTCTGTTAATAAATCTGGTAGTTTTTCAACTTTTTCTTCAAATTCCTCCATCCCGGAAGTTAAGCCAATTACCAGCTCGCGAGCTTCCAGATAATCTCCGTTCGTCGTTAATTCTTCAAACTTTTGAAGGCCCTCTGCTATCTCCTCAAGTTTATTTTCCAATTGTTTAATAGACTTTCCATATGTATGCCTATGAATGAGCAAGTGTTTTTTTATTGATTTATATTTTTGCTGCAGTTCCTCTATTTCAACTTTGTTTTTTTCCTCACTGCCAATTAGTTCGCTTAATTCGGAAAGTATCGTCTCTATATTTTCTTCAATATCCTGTAAAACCTTTTCAATCTTTGCTTGCTCACTTTTTGCTTTTTTGAAACGATATCGATCTGTATACTCCTCAATATCGAATAAATAATCCTCCACATCAGGAAGCCGCACGGCGACAATCTCATCCCATGACTTTCTCCAACGTTCAAACTTTTCCTCTGTTTGTCCAGTCATGTTTAATTGCTTTACTTTTCCCAGTTCATCTAATACTGGGCGATTCATAATGTCAATTTTCCAAGCCTCCAGCTTGTCAATTTCTTTATAATACTTTTTCCGTATAATAAAACCGATCACTAATAAAATAAGTACAAGTACAATTATACTGATGATGCCGTACATCATATGACCATAAGCCTCCTGTTTATCCGAAATACATCTATTTTAACGATTTTGTTATTTTATGTATGATGTATTTATGATACCATGTAACGACAATTTTTGACTATTAAATTCGCTAATTTTTGCAAAAAGAGAAGGATTTTTACACAAAATTTTCGCCCTTTACAAAAAAGAGTTCGAATATCGCATTAAATATGGTCAAAAAAACACCGCTTAAATCACGGTGTTGGTATTGGCTGGTTTGCCGTTTCCTTTTTTTCTACAGTTATTTGATCAATCCATTCCTTTAGAACAAGATAATATTTTTCAATAAAATATTTTTCCTGAGGGAATATATGCAGAACTTCCCTTAAATATTGACTGTTTAAAAATGGCATTGTAAGCATGCTCTTCAATTGAATTATTTTCATATAGATGGAAGCATTGTTTCCTTCTCCTTCCTCTAATAGACGCTTAAATAAGTAGCGTTCCTTCATTAGATAGGATGAAGTAATTTCCCTAATAACTTGTGAGTCAATCGATATTTCTCTCCAAACAAATCTTGTTAAAAAGTGATTTTTTCCTTGAAATTCTAATATCTTATAAATAGCTCTGTTTAAACATTCTTTACGGTTCTCCAACGCGATCAAATTCACTTCTTCTTCCAAAAAGTTTAAATAATGTTCAAAAAAGTACACAAGACATGCTTCAAGCAAACCTTGTTTATTATGAAAATAGTAAGAAATATTTGCAGGATTTACATTTGCCTTGTTTGATATATCTCGAATCGAAGTTCCATCGTATCCTTTTGTATTAAATAATAAAATTGCTGAATTCAAAATTGTCTCCTTTGTCGACAGAGCTGATTTCATCACGGAATCCCTCATTTCATACTTTTTCCTTGTACATTTACTTGAAATATGCTATTCCTAAAAAGAAGCAGTTCAAAAAATATTTATTATTTATACACTTCTAGCTAATATGCATTTTTCCTATAAATAAATATCGACACTTTTCATTGATATTGACGAGAAATGCTGAGTTTTAAAATATTTTGCTAAAGAATAGGGTGAATATCATGTTTCATGCAAGTGCATATCAAGGTACAAAAGAAGAGAAATACCAGCTTGTCATAAAGCAATTAGAGGCTCTGATTGAAGATGAGCCAAATCGAATTGCAAACCTAAGCAATGCCTCCGCTCTTTTAAATCAATTTTTAGAGACAATTAATTGGGTTGGCTTTTATTTAGTGGAGAATGATCAATTAGTGCTCGGGCCGTTCCAAGGACTGCCTGCCTGTGTTAGAATTCCTTTTGGTAAAGGGGTTTGCGGCACTGCTATTGCAGAAAGAAAGACAATAAGAGTAGAAGATGTTAACCAATTCCCTGGCCATATTGCATGTGATTCAGCATCCCAATCAGAGATTGTGGTTCCCATTATTAAAAATGAAGAATTGATAGGTGTTCTTGATATCGATAGTCCTATTACCAATCGCTTCGACGAGGTGGACGAAATCCAATTAGGCAGGTTTGTAGAAGTATTGGTTAAATATCTTTAAAATTAAGTAAAAGCCATCAAAATGATGGCTTTTTACATAATTTGATATTCTTCTTTTATGACTACTTGGTTTTTTCCAAGATTTTTGGCATCATATAGGCCAATATCTGCTCGATTAAACAAATTTTTTGCTTCATCTTGCCTTTTTTTGTTCCAATAAGAAACGCCGCATGAAACCGTAATTTGTGGATTTGTTTTTTCTTGTACTGCCTTTACTAATCGTTTAGCAATTTGTGCTCCAGCTTTTAAAGAGACACCAGGAAGATAGATCGCTAATTCTTCTCCTCCCCATCTTGCACCAATATCCGTTAATCGAATATTTTCTAAGATTAAATTAGCTACTTGAACAAGCACATCATCCCCTACTTGATGACCATACGTATCGTTTACTTCCTTAAAATTATCAATATCCAATAAAATAAAGGTGCCTTCATTATCACTCGTCATAGATTTTTTTATTTGATTATTCAAATAGCTTTTCACAAACAATTGCGTCAATTGATCCGTAATCACCATCTTCTCTAATTTTTCTCGCAAAATGGAATTTGAAATTGCCATAGTAGAATGGTGGATTAGGGATTGGAATAATTTAAATTTATCAAATGTAAAAAAATATGGCTGCTCATGTAAAACGATACAGAAACCTTTTAACGAATTACCTTCCAACATCGGAACTGCCATCATCGATAAGTAGGATAAAGGCTGACCCAATATTCTCCCATTCATATCACTTATGAGAATAGAATCTTTCTGTTTATTTAAGGAATCAAAGACAAATTGAATATAATCTTTGCCTTTTGAAGATGAAAAAAATTGGCTGCTTCCCTCAAGTATTAAACTTGTGTTATCCTCGTTAACAAATATAAAAGCAATTGTATTTGCATGAAAAGATTTGGAAATTTGAGCTATTAAAAATTGGGTGGTCTCATTTAAGCTGGAACTGCCATTTAAGACATGGGATGTTTCATTAATTAATCGTAAATCCTCTATTAAACTTCTGGATTGCTGATATAGTTTTGCATTTTCGATTGCACTGCCGGCAGTATTGGCAAGCAGGCGGATAAATTCAATCTCGTTTGGCTTAAACATAAATGAGGCGTATGTTATAACCTCAAGGACGCCATATACTCCCTGTTTCCCGTGCAACGGTGAATATAATCTTGTCAAATGGGTATCACATGTTGTATCAATTTGAATGGAACCATTTACAAATGCCTGCATGGCCCTATCATCCAAACTTTCATATTGCAATGGTTTAACAGGTAAATCTTGATTGTAGTCATTATCATTAGATATCATCAAACTATACTCGAATTTTGGAAATACACGTCTAAGAGTATAAATAATTTCAGAGAGAACATTCTCTACATCCATAGATGAATGGAATTTTTCTGTTACTCTAAATAATTCCTTATATAAACTTTCATTATTCATGTCCATCTACAATCACCTATATATCTAATCCTTTTATTGTTAAAGAAAAATTAACACTTTTCATAGTACTATTATACTATTAATGATTTCGATTTGCACAGAACTGAATAAAAGTTTAAGGAAATTTTCCCATAAATAAAATCGCTTCAGAATACATAATTTCTTTTAATTCGCCTTGACTTTATTGTATTAGAAACATATAATGAAATTTGTGTAAAATAATGCAGCCTGTGCGGACAACTTTATGAGCGTATTTTGTTCCCGTTCTAGGAGTTTTCTAATCGCAAACTCTAGAATGTGGTGTATCGTGTAACCCTTAGCTGCTAGGGCGATGGTACATGAAAACATCATACACATAATGGATGTTCACATCTGTTTTTATTTTACAACAAAATAAAAACAAAGAGGAGGAGTCATTCATGGCTCGCTATACTGGTCCAAGTTGGAAATTATCACGCCGTCTTGGTATTTCACTAAGCGGTACTGGTAAAGAATTAGAAAAGCGTCCTTACGCGCCAGGACAACACGGTCCTAACCAACGTAAGAAATTATCTGAATATGGTTTGCAATTGCAAGAAAAGCAAAAGCTTCGCCATATGTATGGAGTTAACGAACGTCAATTCCATAACACATTCGTAAGAGCTGGTAAAATGCCAGGTAAGCATGGTGAAAACTTCATGATTCTTCTTGAGTCTCGTTTAGACAACCTTGTTTATCGCCTTGGTTTAGCTCGTACTCGCCGTCAAGCTCGTCAGCTTGTTAACCACGGCCACATTCTTGTGAATGGCAAACGCGTTGATATTCCATCTTACCGCGTATTACCAGGACAAACAATCAGCGTTCGTGAAAAATCACGCAACTTATCTATCATTAAAGAAGCAATTGAAGTAACAAACTATGTTCCTGATTATGTTACTTTTGATGCTGATAAGCTTGAAGGTACTTTCTCTCGTTTACCAGAACGTTCTGAATTACCAGCTGAAATTAACGAATCATTCATCGTAGAGTTCTACTCTCGTTAATTAAATTGCTTATTCAATAGCAATGCTAAAAAACCTAGAAATGTTGTTATATCAACATTTCTAGGTTTTTTGTTTTTCTATTTTATTCTCTGATAATTAGTTAAAAGGATTTTGTGGGAATATCGGACACATATTTGGGTGAAATTATTAATTATTTTCCCTGTTTAAAAAGCTAAATTCATGAGTGTATAATGAAATACTTATTATTTATTCAATTGCACTTCCTTGATCATCTTTTTTGAACGGTAATAATTAAAAAAACCAATCAAAAGAAGAATTACTCCTAGTGTAATGGATATGTACGCTGTAATTTCGAACTTTATGTTCTTATCAAAAAACTCTATTAACGCTGCTGAACCTGCAAAGAATGTTAAAGATGTACGAATATAGGCTAACAGGGTCCGAATATTGGCTAGTTTTGTTCTTTCCATAGCTAATAATTCACTTGGAGATGCTGTATTTTTATTTGATACATTAGTATTTCCGCTCATACTACTGCTCCTTTTTCTGAAGGATGTGTATAGTATGCCAAAATCGATACATTTTAAGAGTAAAAAGTTGGTTGAGGAATCAATCATTTATCCTCAACTCTATACACTTACGAACAAATATCCTTATGCTATAAAATACAAATTATTTCATTCCACATAAAAACCAGCAGATTTTTTATTCTGCTGGTTTTTTCAATTAAATAAACTTGATGAGGAAATATTTTTTCTTCCCTTTACGAATAACGGTAAATTCCCCTTCAATACGGTCACTTTCCGATAATATATAGCCTACATCATTATTTCTTTCACCATTGATATAGATGGCTCCATTTTGAATGTCTTCCCGTGCTTGACGCTTAGAAGGTACAATTTTTGCTTCCACTAATATATCAACAAGATTTAAATCACTATCCTTTGGAAGATCAAAAGAAGGAACATCTTTAAAGCCTTGCTTGACTTCAGTTGCAGTTAAGTTTTTGATATCTCCGCTGAAAAGTGCATCCGTGATTTTTAATGCTTGCTGCAATGAAGCTTCACCGTGAATTAGTCGTGTCATTTCCTCCGCAAGAGCTTTTTGAGCTTTACGCAAATGCGGTTCCTCTTCCACAGATTTTGCTAATGCCTCAATTTCTTCATGAGATAAGAATGTAAAGTATTTTAAGTATTTCACCACATCAGCATCTGCTGTATTAATCCAGAATTGGTAGAATTCATATGGACTTGTTTTATCAGGATTTAGCCACACAGTTCCGCTTTCCGTCTTACCGAATTTTGTTCCATCTGCTTTTGTTACTAGCGGAATCGTTAAACCGTATGCTTTCGCTCCCTCTTCTTCCACTTTGCGGATAAGCTCTAAACCAGTTGTGATATTTCCCCACTGATCGCTTCCGCCAATTTGTAGTTTACAATCATAGTTTTGATATAAATGTAAAAAGTCAATAGCCTGCAGAATGGTATAAGTGAATTCTGTATAGGATATTCCCGTTTCTAATCTGGATGAAATAGTATCCTTCGCAAGCATGTAATTAACACCAATGTATTTTCCATAGTCACGTAGGAAGGAAACAAGATTCATGGTGCCTGCCCAATCATAGTTATTGGTCATTACAGCAGCATTTTCGCCTTCAAAGTTAAAAATTTGCTTAAGCTGTTTCTTAAGACCATTTACATTTTCTTGTACATTTTCAATAGTTAGCAGCTTTCTTTCTTCCTTCTTTCCACTCGGATCTCCTATTAACCCTGTTGCACCACCAACTAAAATAATTGGACGGTGACCAGCCTGCTGAAATCGACGTAATGTTAAATAAGGAAGCAAGTGTCCGATATGCATACTATCTGCCGTCGGATCGATTCCGCAGTATAGGGAGATTTTATTTTCATCTAACGTTTTTTGTAAGCCTTCTTCATCTGTTTGCTGATAAACAATACCCCGCCACTGTAAATCTTCTAATAAGTTCATCCTCATAATCACTCCTTTGAAAAATAAAAAGCCCCTTCGTTACATAACGAAGGGACGAAATTATCGTGGTACCACCCAACTTGAGAAAAAAATTCTCCACTCAAAAACTTTAACGGAATTCAACCGTTTGCTGCTACTAACCTTCACAGCAAAAGCTCCAGAATGTAATTCATCTTTTCTATATATACCGATTTACACCACCCACCGGCTCTCTTAGAACAGGGATAGAAAGACTACTTTATTCCTTCAATGCATTTCATATAAATTTGTAATAAAATCTTAATACATTTTAAACATACTCATGAAATAATGTCAAATCCTTTAATAAAATTCTTGCGTATTTTTATAGCCATAAGATTAAAATGCATCTGATTGACGCTCTTACAACGTTGAACAGGTAAAGGTAAAGGAATGAACCTAACCTATTTAATTTTTTTACTTAAAATACCCTTTTCAATCAAATAAATAGTATGCTTCTTTTCTTAGGGGTAATTCTATACATAACAAATAATTTACGAAAAATCTGCTAATTCCCACCCATACTTATGCTATAATGAGGGTGATTTTGGGGGGATATGATGAGAGAAAGAATACATAAGATAAAAATATTTTTCGATAAAATTTTATTGTTTTTTCAAAATGAAAAACTGCAAAAACGAACTAGAATTACTTATGGGGTTTTTTGGAATCTACTTCTTATTTTTTTTATTGTCGGTGTTATTGGTTTTGCTTTTGCTGGGGGGATCGGTGCTGGTTATTTTGCATCCTTAGTAAAGGACGAGCCTATCCGCACTTATGCTGAGATGAAGAAAGATATCAATGATGAGAATCAAACAACGAAACTATATTTTGCAAACAATGTATACCTAGGTAAAATGCGAACAGATTTAGAACGTGAAGAAGTATCCATTGACCAGGTTTCAAAATATGTAAAAAACGGACTCATTGCAACGGAAGATGAATATTTTTATGAGCATCATGGGATTGTACCGAAAGCATTATTTCGGGCCATCTTTCAAGAACTGACTAACTCTTCTAGTCAAACCGGCGGAAGCACTTTGACACAACAGGTTATTAAAAATCAAATTTTGACGAATGAGGTTTCCTTTGACCGAAAAGCAAAGGAGGTATTACTTGCCCTTCGTTTAGAAAAGTTTTTTTCAAAGGATCAAATCCTAGACGCCTATTTGAATGACACAACTTTTGGACGTAATTCATCCGGAAGGAATATCGCTGGCGTGCAAACAGCAGCCAAAGGAATATTTGGAGTAAATGCAAAGGATTTGAACCTTCCGCAATCGGCCTTTATAGCGGGATTGCCCCAAAGCCCATTTGGTTATACCCCGTTTACCAATCAAGGAACATTAAAGAAAAACTTGCAACCTGGTATTAACCGTATGAAAACTGTATTAAAAAGGATGCATGATAATGGATATATAAGTGATAAAGAATACAAGGATGCACTTCAATACGATATTAAAAAGGACTTTATTTCCTCTCAGACAAGCCCGCGGGAACAGTACCCTTGGCTTGTCGACGAAATTGAGAGAAGGGCAACAGATATCATCGCTACGATTTTAGCAAAGAAGGACGGCTATTCTGATACAGACTTACAAAAAGATAAAACCTTAAATCAAAAATATGAGACACTGGCAAATCGTAATATCCGTCAAAATGGATATAAAATTCATACTACTGTCATTAAACAGATTTACGATAAAATGCAAAAAGCGAAAAATGAATTTCGTGGGTACGGGCCTATCAATACAGTTACCTATACAGATCCTAATACGGGAAGGGTAAAGAACAGGATTGAACCGGTACAAATTGGTGCGATGCTCATTGAGAATAGTACTGGAAAAATTTTAAGTTTTGTAGGAGGACGTGATTTTAAGCTTGAACAATTAAATCACGCAACACAAGGAAAACGCCCAAATGGGTCAACAATGAAACCATTATTAGTATATGGTCCCTCCCTTGAACAAGGAAAAATTTCTCCCGGCAGTATGATCGCGGATACGAAGTTTTCTATCACATCTGGTGGGAAGGAATGGAGTCCAGAAAACTATACAATAGGAAAAGAATATGGGCTCGTTACAGCAAGACAAGCACTCGCATATTCTTATAATATTTCCGCTGCCAAAACGTATTTAAACATAATCAACGGGCGGCCCGCAAATTATTTAAAACAAATGGGCTTTACATCTTTAACCGAGGGAGACTATTATAATCCTGCTTTGTCACTTGGCGGAATTACCAATGGTGTTACAGTTGAGGAAAATGTCAATGCATATGCAACATTTGCAAACGGAGGTAAATTTGTCGATGCTTATCTAATCGATAAAATTGTCGATAAAAATGGAAAAACCATCTATCAGCATCAGGCAAAGCCAGTCCAAGTTTTTAGCAAGCAAACGTCTTATTTGGCTATTGATATGATGCGAGATGTATTAGGTTATGGAACAGCGGCATCAGCTAAAGGTATGCTTAAATTTTCAGCTGATTGGGCTGGAAAAACGGGGACCACTCAAGACTGGAAGGATGCATGGTTTGTTGCTACTAATCCTAATGTTACCTTTGGTACATGGATTGGCTATGATACACCAAGTGATTTAAGATCTTCCAATTACCCTAACTACAGTATCAGAAATCTGCAAATATGGAGTAAGCTCATGAATGCTGCATATGATGCCAAACCAAATTTAGTTGCTCCGAAAGAACATTTTAGCATGCCTAGCGGTATTGAAAGAAAATCCTATTGTGCCATATCGGGTAATCTTCCGTCCAAAGCATGCTCAGATGCAGGACTTGTTAAATCTGATTTGTTTAATGTAAAATTTGCTCCAACAAAAGTGGATAATAGCTTGATCGAAGGAAAATACGTGACCATTAAAGGCAAAAATTACGTAGCATTAGAATCTACCCCATTCGAATTTGCTAGATCTGGATTTATATTAAATCCAGACTTTATAAAAGAAATTGGTGCAGATCAAAGTAAAGATTTGCGAAAGTTGATCCCAAATAATCCGCTTTGGAGTAAAATTCTAATTCCGGATGATAAAATAACGGATGATGGAAAACCTCCATTACCTGTAAAAGTAACAACAGAAGGAAAACATATTAAATGGACGGAGTCGCCAAGTTCTGATGTTGTAGGGTACCGCGTATATAGTAAAGATGGTAAAAAACTTACATCTATCAAAAGCGGATCAACCCTATCCTATTATTCAAATAATGAGAAGGTATTTGTAGTGGCTGTGGATGTTGCAGGAAATGAGTCCATTCATTCCAATGTAATTCAGATTGGGATTGAACCTCCTAATGATAATCAAAAACCAGATGAAAACAATAATGACGATGAGAACATTGACATCATTAATGGACTAAATCATTAATCATAGAAAAAACCGGGCAAAAACCGCCCGGTCCTTTTTTGTTTGAGGACATCCGTTTCTGACTTTATGCTTTAATCCAAGTTTTTGAACAAGCTTCATCTTTGCGTTACCGTTTTTCTTGCATTACTTTGATTTCGGGCACGATTCTCTCCTTATCGTTACCGTTTTCCTTTCCTTAACCTGATTTCGAGCACGATTCTCGATTAAGTCCATATAATTGTGTAAAAAGAATAGGTCATCATCATGACCCGTGTTACAATGTTTTCGACCAAGAAACCATTTACGGAGGACATGATGATGACCCAAATAAATATTACTATAAATTTAGAAGATCTCAAAGAAAAAATTGAAAAAAGCTCACTTGAATCACCCGTAAAAGCCTCTTTGACATTAATTTTAAATTCTTTGATGGAGAAAGAAAGAGACGAATATATCAATGCTCTTTCCCATGAAAGAACAGAAGAACGTAGAGGGTATCGAAATGGTTATTATGAGCGTGAATTAATGACTGGTGCGGGCTCACTTACGTTAAAAGTTCCTCGAACTAGAGACGGTGAATTTTCTACGACTATCTTTGAAAAGTTTAAACGCTGCGATCAAGCATTAATTCTATCCATGATTGAAATGGTAGTAAATGGTGTTTCCACACGTAAAGTGACTAAAATTGTAGAAGAATTATGTGGGAAAAGTGTGTCTAAATCACTTGTTTCTAACCTAATTAAAACATTGGACCCTGCAATTAATGAATGGAGAAACCGACCACTAAACGTAAGTTATTACCCATATATTTACGTTGATGCCATGTACATTAAGGTTCGCGAAAACAAACAAGTCGTTTCAAAGAGTGTCCACATTGCTGTTGGAGTGACCGAAGGTGGCCATAGAGAAATCATTGGCCTAAAAATTAACCATACGGAGTTCACAGAAAGCTGGTCTTTCTTCTTTGAGTATTTAAAATCCAGAGGACTTCAATCTCCTAAAATGGTTATTTCAGATGCTCATAGTGGCTTAGTTTCATCTATTAAAGAGACATTTTTAGGTACTTCATGGCAACGCTGTACGGTCCATTTCATAAGAAACCTCCTGAATTCGCTACCTAAAAAAGGAACAGCTGAAGCTAGGCAAGAACTAAAATGTTTATTTAAAAACTCAGATATGGATGTTGTGAGAGATTTGAAAAATCGTTTTGTAGAAAAATATCAAGATACCAAAGGCTTTTCCAAAACCATAGACATCTTAGACAGTGGTTTTGAAGATGCAATCCAGTTTCTTGCACACCCGGTTGAGTATCATATAAGTTTACGTACAACCAACATGCTAGAACGATTAAACCAAGAGGTCCGTAGAAGAGAAAGAGTCATTCGTATTTTTACCAATGATCAGTCTGCCATAAGGATTATTGGCTCAGTATTGATGGATATTAATGAAGAATGGACGTCAAAGGATTACCCATATTTAAAAAAATCAAAAGATAATTAACTCTATCATACAGAGTGTAAAAGCCTAATTTCGAATTGACTTTGAGCCTCCAGTAGGCATGATAAAAAGCCAGGAAGCCAGGAGTTTACAACACCTGGTTTACCCTCCAGGCTATCATGCCCACCCCTCAAAGTAAATTCGAAATAATATAGTTCATTACACAAGTTGAATTAACTCGAAAATATTGTTAACACTTTTACACAATTAAATGGACTTGACTCGATTCTCTCCTTATCGTTACCGTTTTCCTTGCCTTACTTTGATTTCGGGCACGATTCTCTCCCTATTGTTACCATTTCCCTTGCCTTTCCTTCATTTCGGGCACGATTCTCTCCTTATCGTTACCGTTTTCCTTGCCTTACTTTGATTTCGGGCACGATTCTCTCCCTATTGTTACCATTTCCCTTGCCTTTCCTTCATTTCGGGCACGATTCTCTCCTTATCGTTACCGTTTTCCTTGCATAATTTATTTGATAATATATTATGTTTTCAAAAAGAAAGCCCACACCGAAATGGTGCGGGCTTTCTTTCATTTAATTAGTCTTCCATTGTTGACAAATCACCAACAGGTAAATCAAGTTCCCAAGCTTTCAATACACGGCGCATTATTTTACCGCTTCTTGTTTTCGGAAGTTTGTCACGGAACTCTATTTCTCTTGGTGCTGCATGGGCAGCAAAGCCTTTTTTAACAAATTGGCGAATATCTTCTTTTAGTTCATCTGATTCTTCATAGCCATCCATTAATGCTACGAAAGCTTTGATGATTTCACCACGCACAGGGTCAGGTTTACCGATGACTCCTGCCTCTGCAACAGCTGGATGCTCTAATAATTTACTTTCCACTTCAAATGGACCTACTCGTTCACCTGCAGTCATAATAACATCATCCACACGGCCTTGGAACCAGAAGTATCCATCCTCATCCATATAGGCGGAATCTCCTGATACATACCAGCCATTAGGGAAGAAATAGGAATCATATTTTGCTTGATTGTTCCAAATAGTATGCATCATAGATGGCCAGCCGCGTTTAATAGCTAGATTCCCCATTCGATTCGGAGGAAGAACATTTCCTTGATCATCCACAATCGCGGCTTCCACACCTGGAATCGGTTTTCCCATGGAACCTGGTTTAATTTCCATGCTTGGGTAGTTGCAAATTAAATGTGCTCCTGTTTCTGTCATCCACCATGTATCATGGATTCGATGATTAAACACCTTACGTCCCCAGCGAATTACTTCCGGATTAAGCGGTTCACCTACACTTAAAATATGACGCAGAGTGGAAAGATTATATTTCTTAATAACTTCATCTCCTGCACCCATTAACATTCGGAAGGAAGTAGGCGCACTGTACCAAACAGTTACACCAAATTCTTCAATTGTTTTATACCATGCATCAGGACTAAAACGGCCTCCGATAATTACATTGGATGTACCTGTTAACCATGGGCCAAACATTCCATATGAGGTTCCCGTTACCCAGCCTGGATCTGCTGTACACCAATAGATATCCTCTTCTTGTAAATCTAACACCCATTTAGCAGTTTGATAGTGTTGGATCATTGCATTATGGACATGAAGGACGCCTTTTGGTTTACCAGTAGAACCGGAAGTATAGTGAAGAATTAAACCATCATTTCTGTCAACCCATTCAATATCTAAACTTGACGGTGCATCTTCCAAATGTTTTAGAAAGTCTACATATTTTCCATCTTCCTCTACATCTGTTCCGACGATAAAGATGGTTTTTAAAGCCGGCAATTGGTCAACAGGAACACGGTATAATAAATCTGGTGTGGTAACTAGTACCTTTGCCTCACTATCTTCTAAACGGTCTTTAACAGCACCCTCCATAAATGCTTCAAACAACGGACCAACAATAGCGCCTAGTTTAATAGCACCTAGTGCTGCAAAATAAAATTCAGGTGATCTAGGCATAAAAATAAATACTCTATCACCTTTTTCAACATCCCCATATGATTTTAAAACGTTTCCTGCCTTATTTGTTAATTCTTTTAATTCCTTGAATGTATACTTTTCTTTTCTTGAATCATTGCGGTAATATAGTGCTATTTTATTTTTGCGAAACGATTCGGCATGACGGTCTATCGCTTCATAAGCCATATTTACCTTACCTGTCTCAGACCATGAAAAAGACTTCTCTGTTTCCTTCCAATCAAAGGTTTTGTAAGTTTCTTCATAGTCTTGAAGATTATAGTTTCCTTTAATTGCTGGTAACGTTTCCACTTTCATGATTACAACCCCTTTACCAAGATAAGAAAGTTCAATATTCAAGGCTTTATCATTAAATTATATTATGTTAACCATTTCCCTTGAACATTCTTTAAATAATTTTCACACAATTATTATAATATAAAGTTTTTAAAATCTCAATTTTTTTAGGGTTTTCGGCCACTGTTAACATGGTATAATAGAAACGGTTTACCAGAATGAAAACGCTTAACTTCAAGAAAATGTTGGTTTATTTTTTATATAATTAAGATAATTATGTATAATATTAATATCTATGTGACAGGTGGAGAACTGGATGGAGCACAGAAAAACGTATAATGCGATGGAACTGAAAACAGCACACGGAAATCTAATCATTGAAGGGCCGATTCCTTCCAAACAGCTTGCTAGCTTGGAATTCCATAAAGATTTAGTCGCTTTTCGCCCCCCTGCCCTGCAGCACAAAGCGCTAATTGAAATTGCCGATTTGCCTGAAGGCAGAATTATTATTGCTAAGGATCACGAAACCATTGTCGGCTATGTTACTTATCTTCATCCTGACCCATTAGAACGTTGGTCCGAGGGAAATATGAGTAATTTAATAGAATTAGGGGCAATTGAAGTAATTCCTAAGTATAGAGGGGCATCCGTTGGAAAAAGCTTATTAAAAGTTTCGATGATGGACGATTATATGGAAAATTATATTATTATCACAACCGAGTACTATTGGCATTGGGATTTAAAAGGAACAGGACTCAATGTTTGGGAATATCGAAAGGTAATGGAAAAAATGATGAAAACAGGCGGGTTAGAATGGTTTGCAACAGATGATCCGGAAATATGCTCACATCCTGCTAATTGTTTAATGGTGAAAATAGGTAGAAACGTTGACCAAGATTCCATTCAGCAATTTGACCGTATTAGATTTAAGAATAGATTCATGTATTAATAGTATAACTAAAAACTATCCGGGAGTTTAATGATGACTAAAGATGCTGTATTTATTTATTCAAATGAACTTCTTTCTTATCGTTTTTCTAATAACCATCCTTTCAACCAGATGCGCATCAAATTAACATTAGATTTATTAAAAGAAATGAAGGCGATTACCAGTACGGATATTGTGGCACCACGAGTCGCTACCGATGAAGAACTTTCTTTAAATCATGAGCCGTCCTACATAAATGCTGTAAAAAATGCCGGAAATAATCAATTAACGCTTGAACTGGCCGAAAGCTTTGGGTTAGGGACAGAGGATACCCCTATATTTGCCAATATGCATCACGCTAGCGCTTTATCAGTAGGGGGAACTTTAACTGCTGTTGATGAGGTAATGTCTGGCAATTATTTACACGCCCTTCATTTAGGAGGCGGACTCCATCATGGATTTCGCGGGAAGGCGTCAGGATTTTGTGTCTATAACGATTGTTCTGTTGCACTTAAATACTTACAAGAAAAATATAATGCTAGAGTCTTATATATAGATACAGATGCCCATCACGGGGACGGTGTCCAATGGTCGTTTTATGACGATGAGAATATTTGCACCATCTCCATCCATGAAACTGGCCGGTACTTATTTCCAGGTACCGGTAACGTGAACGAATGGGGAACAGGAAAGGGATATGGATATTCCTTTAATATCCCGCTCGATGCTTTTACGGAAGATGAGTCCTGGTTAGAGTGCTATATTGCTGCAGTAAAAGAAATTGCCGAGTATTTTAAGCCAGATATTATCTTAACTCAAAATGGAGCAGATGCTCATTATTTCGATCCACTAACCCATTTATCCGCAACGATGAATATATATCGTGAAATACCGAAGCTTGCGCATGAGCTTGCACATAAGTATTGCAGTGGTAAATGGATTGCAGTCGGAGGAGGCGGTTACGACATCTGGCGGGTCGTTCCAAGAGCCTGGTCTCTTTTATGGCTTGAAATGACAAATAACACGAACATCGGACGTACACTTCCAAAAGCTTGGTTAGAAAAGTGGCAGCCAAAAGCACGCGTTTCATTAGTGTCAACATGGGATGATCCTGAAAACATGTATGAACCAATTCCTAGAAAAAAAGAAATTACTGAAAAAAATAGACAAACACTTGAAAAAGCACTGCATATGCTGAAAACGAATCGAGTAGGAGGAGGTGACTAACCCCCGACCTCTCACACCACCGTACGTACGGTTCCGTATACGGCGGTTCCATTTATGTCTGACGTAGTTGAGAATATCTCACATAAAGACTCTTCAGCCCTCGCATCTCCCAATAGGAGTTTGTGAGGGTTTTCTGTAGGATTGGGCTTCTGGCTATTCTCCAATATTTCTTTCTAGAGTTTCCCCATTCGTATGCCTTCTCTTTTGGAATCCCTAATCCAATGAGTTTTCTTACTTTGGTTTTTGGTTTCTTCCATTCTTTCCATTGGCACATTCTGAGACGCCTTCTAATCCATTCGTCTAATTCTTTGAAAATAGTGGGTGTATCTGCTAATGCATAATATCCGCACCAGCCAATCAAATATTGATTCAGCTTCTCTATTCTATAATCCATTGGAATTGGTTTTGACCTTGAAGTTAATTCTCGTATCCGTTTCTTGACACGTTGAATACTTTGGTTTGACATCCGCACCTTCGGTTTCTTATGAAATGTGAAGCTAAAACCTAAAAACTTTCTTTTCCAAGGTCTGTCTACAGCTGACTTTTCTCGATTCACCTTTAGTTTTAGAGTAAATTCAATGAAAGTAGTAATCGAGTCCATTACTCGCTCTCCGGCTCTTCTCGATTTTACGTAGATATTACAATCATCTGCGTATCGGACAAACTTGTGCCCTCTCTTTTCTAACTCTTTGTCTAGTTCATCTAGAACGATATTGGAGAGTAAAGGACTTAATGGTCCACCTTGGGGCGTACCCTCCTCGGATTTCGTTATGACTCCATTAATCATAATGCCAGACTGTAGATACTTCCGAATTAGTGATAGGAGCGTTCTGTCTTGAATCCTTTTGGATAGAGTCCGCATTAATCTATCATGATTGACTTTATCAAAGAATTTCTCCAAGTCCATGTCGACTACCCATCGGTATCCCTCTTCGATATATTTCTTCGCTTGTCTAACACCGTCATGACCTCGTTTGTTTGGTCGAAAACCATAGCTCTGTGTTGAAAAAGTCGGGTCGAAGATAGGGGTTAAAATCTGAGTAATCGCCTGTTGGATGAAACGGTCTGTCACGGTTGGGATACCTAATAACCTTACTCCACCGTTCGGTTTTGGGATTTCAACCCGACGGACAGGAGAAGGTTGATAAGTACCCTCCATTAAGGATGTTTTAAGTGTATCCCACGTTTCGAGAATATGTCTTCGTAGGTCTTTTACGGACATATTGTCTACTCCATGACTTCCTTTGTTCTTTTCTACTCGCTTTAATGCCAATAAAAGATTTTCCCGTGACAACATTCGTTCCATTAACATTGAGATTTATCCTTTCTACGTGAACAATACATTCTCATTAAGTGGGTTCTTTACTAAGCCCTCCCGAAGTCCCCCATGGAATTCACCATTTCTTCCTTTCAGGTAGGTTCCGTAAGAATTTTCTGCTTTCATACATAAAGAACCGTTTGCCGAGTGTTTGTTCTCCTAAAATGGTTCAGTCCTTCCTTGATTCTCTCGAGCAAACCAAGTACTACGACTTCGGCTGACTTCTGATTGTTCAGCTATCCATTACTAGATAGGTTACCAAGTGTACTTGGCGTATCAACCAGACCTCCCCGGGTAAGAGTGCAATCTTTCCTTCCATCTATCTGCTTCATTTACTTTGTATCACCTTCGGCAGAAAGGACTTTGTTTTGTATTGCAAACTCATCCAATGATACCTAGCCTTGTATGAAGTTCGTGTTCCTCAGACCGGAAGTTTGCCGCTCGCTTCCTTCAGATTCCGCGTCACCACGGACACCCTTGCGTTAAGCTAACTGCTACTTCTGCCTTCACAGTTCGGGACTTTCACCCTAGAGACTACACCCATGCCGGGCGCAATCGAGTAGGAGGGGGTGACTAACCCCCGACCTCTCACACCACCGTACGTACCGTTCGGTATACGGCGGTTCACTTAAGTATGACGCAAATGGTTGTATCTATCTAACAGACTTTTAAGCTTTTGATTTCTCCAAAACTTTAGATTTAGTGTTGTGTGTAAGATAGGACTATTCGAAATGCGCCAATATTTCTTACGAGAATTTCCCCATTCATGGGCCTTCTCTCTTGGAACGCCAAGGGATATGAGCCTTTTAATTTTTGTTTTGGGTAGTTTCCATTGTTTCCAAAGGCACATTCGGAGTCTTCTTCGAATATGTTCATCCAGTTGTTTAAAGGGAGTTGGCGTGTCTGCCAGCGCAAAATATCCGCACCAACCAACAAGGTATTCATTTAGTTTCTCAATACGCAATTCCAATGGAATGGGTTTTGACCTTGATGTTAGTTCTTTTATTCTACTTTTAGCTCTCTTTATACTTTCTTTTGCGATACGGATTTTTGGATTACGGTTTGATGTGAAGCTGAATCCAAGAAACTTTCGTTTCCACGGTCTGTCCACCGCACTTTTCTCTTCATTTACTTTTAGTTTAAGCTTCTTTTCAATGAAAGTAGTGATAGAACTCTTGACACGTAAACCTGCCTTCTTGGTTTTTACGTAAATATTACAATCATCTGCGTAGCGGACAAATTTGTGTCCTCTTTCCTCTAGTTCCTTATCTAATTCATCTAACATGATATTGGAAAGTAGTGGACTTAATGGTCCACCCTGAGGAACACCTTCTTCGCTGATAGTTTCCACACCGTTTATCATAATCCCCGACTCTAAGTATTTTCTAATTAACTTTAGAATCGTCTTATCCTTGACTCTTTTTGCTAGGAGTCCCATAAGCATATCGTGATTTACCTTGTCGAAGAACTTTTCTAAGTCCATATCTATTACCCATCTGTAGCCCTCTTCTATATATTGCCTTGCTTCCCTAACGGCATCATGTGCCCTTCTTCTGGGTCTAAACCCATAGCTATGTTCGGAAAAGGTTGGGTCATAGATTGGGGTTAATATTTGGGCAATCGCTTGTTGGACAAAACGGTCTGTCACGGTAGGAATACCTAATAAACGAACGCCGCCATTTGGTTTCGGGATTTCGACTCGTCTGACTGGCATAGGCTCATAGGTTCCGTCCTTTATTGAATTTCGGATTTCTTGCCAATTTTGTAGAATATGCGCTCGTAGGGATTTTACAGGCATTTCATCTACTCCATGGCTACCCTTATTCTTTTCGACACGTTTCAATGCCGAAAGTAGATTGTCCCGTGACAGTATTCGTTCCATCATTTCGATACATCCTTTCACGTGAATATACGTGCTATTTGTGCCATTGTTTATTCCACCCTCTTAAAGTCCCCTGTGGAATTCACCACTTCCTCCTTTAAGTAAGTCCAATTGGATTGTCTGTATCATCATAAACAATGAACGCCTAGTGTATATTCTCCTTAAATGTTCAGTCCTTCCCTAACCATCTTAAGCTAGTCAGGTACTATGACCTCTGCTGACTTCTGGCTGTTCAATTACCCTTCACAAAGTAAGTTACCGAGTGTGCTCGGCATTTCAGCCAGACCTCCCCAGGTAAGAGTACAGTCTTTCTCCCCATCTATCTGCTTCATTTACTCTGTATCATCTTTGGCAGAAAGGACTTCGTTTTGTTTGGCAAACTCATCCAATGATACCTAGCCTTATATGAAGTTCGTGTCCCTCAGACCGGAGATTTGCCGCCCGCTTCCTTCAGATTCTGCGTCACCACAGACACCCTTGCGTTTAGCTACTGCTACTTCTGCCTTCACAGTTCGGGACTTTCACCCTATAGACTGCACCCATGCTGGGCGCACCAATAAAAAACAAGACCTTTTAGGTCTTGTTTTAACGGTTTATTTAAATACATTAATCTCGTTTAATGGCCAAAAACGAATCTTCACTTTTCCCACTACCGATTTCATAGGAACAAATCCAAATATCCGACTATCCTTACTTATTTTTCTGTTATCCCCTAGCACGAATAAATAACCTTTTGGAACTACTTTTGCGTTCGTCGGCGGGTCTTGCAAAGAAAAATCTCCCGTCAGCTTTTGCATTGGCGGTAAAGCAGATTTATATTGTTTCAAATATGGTTCATCGTATTTTTTTCCGTTGATATACAGTTCATCATTCTTCATTTCTACCTTGTCTCCAGGCAGTCCGATAACTCTTTTCACATAATCCTCATCTGCATCTGGAGCATGAAAGACAATCTCATCAAATCGCTCAATTTTACTTAATTTACTAACAATAATTCTATTACCATCTTGAAGATTCGGCATCATGGATTGTCCCACCACGACGGATGGCACAAAAATAAAATATCTGCAAACAAAAACAATGATTGCTGCAAATAATATTGATTTAATCCATGAATATACTTCCTTTTTTGTGTTTTTTTCCATTTAATTACCATCCTTTTAGAATTCATGCAAACATCAAAAAGTAATATACTTACAACTATATATACGTGAATTTACTCATATAATAACAGGTTAACAGAAATATGTATATGTATCAAATGGTAAAAAAACAATAAGTATGATTCTTTTTTTTACTTGTTGTTGTTAAACTAGTTAATGCATGTATTTTCTAGTTCCATAACAATTTTTATTTCAATAGAAAATAAAAGGGTTTTCCAGAAGCGGTAGAATGTAATTACTTCTGGGAACCCTTTCTTTAGAGATAAGAAAGTATTGATTTTTTATAACAAAAATTAATTATCAAGTACAGACGCTTTCTTATTCTTTTGTTGAACTGCGATGTTCAATTCTATGTGGCAAAATAACAATATTTTCGGTTACTTTCTCTTTGTTCATATATTTTGTTAAAAGTCTCATTGCAACTGCTCCAATATCATACAATGGCTGAACTACTGATGTAAGCTGTGGACGAACCATTAAAGCTAATCTGGTATTATCGGAAGTGATAACCTCCAACTGCTCAGGGATGACGATACCATCATCCTGCGCCCCATGTACAACTCCGAGTGCCATTTCGTCATTTCCGGCAAAAATAGCTGTTGGCTTTGATTGTTGTTCACTTAATTTTTGCCATGCTTCAATACCGGAATCATAGGTATAATCACCTTCAATAACAAGTTCTTCATTATAAGGAATGCCTGCATTTTGAAGTGCCTCTTTATACCCCTCAAGCTTTAATTCCTTGTTAATAGGATCATGTAATGGACCTATTAAAAGAGCTATGTTTTTATGCCCTCTATTAATAAATTCAGTAATGGCATCATACGCAGACTGCTTATAATCAATATTTACAGATGGAATCTTATTGAACGGTTCAATGGAACCTGCCAATACAATTGGGACAGGTGAGCGTTCAAATTCCACAACATGTTCTTCTGTTATATTTCCGCCCATAAACACGATACCGTCTACTTGTTTTCCAAGCATCGTATTGAGTAAATGCAGTTCCTTTTCTTTATTTTGATCGGAGTTGCTTAAGATAATATTATATTTATACATGGTTGCAATATCTTCTATACCCCGAGCCAGTTCTGCAAAAAAGATATTAGATATATCCGGTATAATAACTCCAACTGTTGTTGTTTTCTTACTTGCTAATCCACGGGCTACCGCGTTAGGACGGTATCCAAGTCTTTCGATTACTTCCATTACTTTTTTTCTAGTTGCCGGTTTTACGTTAGGATTTCCATTCACAACCCTTGAAACGGTTGCCATTGAAACATTTGCTTCTCTTGCAACATCGTATATCGTAATATTCATTTTTTTCTTCACTCCAATTTTACAACTTCTATATTCTATTTTTATTAGTATTTTCCATTTCTCTTATTTTTACCAAAAAAGTATGTATGAAAAAACTAAGCTTAGAATAATCATACGACACAAGTGCCTATACTGCAACGAATTACACAATTTTGACAAACTCAAGCTAGTATTTATAATTTTTTAAAAAGGAAAAACCCTCGGATATCCGGGGGTTATACTCTTACTGGTTGTGAAGCTAGCAACTCTTGATAAAATTTATCAAATTGTTGTATGTCCATTTGCTGTGCCGCATCAGAAAGGGCAACCGCTGGATCAGGATGAACCTCTGCCATTACACCATCCGCTCCAATTGCCAACGCTGCTTTTGCCGCCGGCAGAAGCAAATCTCTTCTTCCGGTAGAATGAGTCACATCAACAAAAACAGGCAGATGTGTTTCTTGTTTTAAAATCGGCACTGCTGTTATGTCTAATGTATTTCGTGTTGCTCTTTCATAAGTACGTATACCGCGTTCGCAAAGAATAATTTGCCCGTTCCCTTGCGACATAATATATTCAGCTGCATTGATAAACTCATCTATGGTTGCAGCAAGTCCTCTTTTTAATAATACTGGTTTATTGATTGCACCTGCAGCTTTAAGCAATTCGAAATTTTGCATGTTTCGAGCCCCTATTTGGATCACATCAATGTATTCCACAGCCTTTTCGATATCTGTTGGGGTTACGATTTCACTGATCACAGCCAAATCAAATTCATCTGCTATTTGCTTTAAAATTTTTAACCCTTCAAGTCCTAAACCTTGGAAATCATATGGTGAAGTACGTGGTTTATATGCCCCTCCCCTTAATAGCTTAAGACCTTTTGCCCTAACCGCTTTCGCCACTTCGGCAACTTGCTCATAAGATTCAACCGCACACGGGCCAAAAACAAAATGCGGCTTTCCGTCCCCAATCGTTTCTCCCTTTAATGTAACAATTGTATTTTCTGGCTGTTTTTTACGTGAAACCAACAATGCTTTTTGATGATTCTCTTGTTGAAGATCTAATCCGGCTTTAAAAATTTCTTTAAAAATATGTTCAACGGTCGCATTTTCAAATGGACCATCATTATATTCTTTAATAATATTCAACATATCTCGTTCACGAACCGGATCGAAGCGATTTACACCTTGAGTTTCTTTAACTCGTCCAATTTCCTGAACTAATCGTCCTCTTTCATTAATTAACTCTAATAGTCTTAAATTTACATCTTCCACCTGTTTACGTAAATCATTAAGCTCTTGATTTCCCACTTCCTACACCCTTTCTTTTCATCACACGATATTAGCAAATTCATATAGAAAATTGCCTTGTGAAGCTTTTTACAATTGTCATTTTGCTAGGAGATCTTGTAACCCCTCCCCTTTTGTTTGTATCTAAAATGTCACATCGAGACAATTTTCAATTTTGTTTAAAAAATTCGGTCTATATGTTACATTTTAGATAGAAAAAACATTAACCATAAACATATATTAGGAATCATTATAATCCATTGTTGTAAAAATGTCACTAAAAATTTCTTTAACAATTAAACGCTTTTAAGTATTAAAGTGCTTTTTGAATTCTATATAAGAAGGTGTATCATCTTGGACGAAAAAAAGAAGATATTTGCATTAGACATTGGTACACGTTCAGTGGTTGGAATTATTTTAGAAGAAGAAAACAAACAATACAATGTCTCCGATATATTTGTAAAAGAACATGTTGAAAGGGCTATGTTAGACGGACAAATTCATGATGTCGTAGCCGTTTCCAAAATCATTAAAGAAGTTAAAGAAGAAATGGAAAAAAAACACGGACCTTTAACAAAAGTTTGTGTAGCTGCTGCCGGCCGTGCTTTAAAAACAGAAAAGGCAAGTGTGTCTGTATCAATTAAAGGAAAGCGGGTAATAACAAAGGAAGATGTTTTGCATCTTGAATTAAGTGCCGTACAACATGCACAAGCAATAGCTGCAGAAAAAAATTCAATAGAAAAAAGCAAAAATTATTATTGTGTTGGCTATTCTGTTTTCCAGTACCAATTAGATGGCGAAGAGATTGGTAATCTTATAGACCAGCAAGGTGATGAAGCTTCTGTTGAAATTATCGCTACTTTCCTTCCAAGGGTTGTCGTAGAGTCTTTGATAGCTGCCCTTCATCGTGCAGAACTGGAAATGGATGCACTGACTCTGGAACCAATTGCAGCTATTAATGTACTCATTCCATCATCTATGAGGCGACTAAATGTCGCGTTGGTAGATATTGGCGCAGGTACTTCCGATATTGCTTTAACGGAATTAGGAACGGTTACCGCATACGGTATGGTGCCAATAGCTGGGGACGAAATTACAGAAGCAATTAGCGATCAATTACTTCTTGATTTTCCTCTTGCCGAAAAAGCAAAAAGGGACCTCTTAGAAAATGAATCCATTATTGTGCAAGATATATTAGGATTTGAAACAGCAATGGATAAAGCTAATGTCGTAAAACAAATAGAATACGCGATCGATCGCCTGGCAGATGCAATCTCGACCGAAATTTTGCAATTAAATAACGGAAAATCGCCAAAAGCTGTCATGCTTGTGGGAGGGGGAAGCCTTACCCCTGATTTGCCGAAAAAAATAGCCGAATGCCTGCAACTTCCTGAAAATCGTGTTGCGATTCGTGATTCTAGCGCCATTCAGGGCTTGCGCTTTTCTGAGAAAATCCCAATGGGACCGGAATTTATTACACCAATTGGAATTGCCATAGCAGCGGATCTTACTCCCGTTCATTATGTTACCGTCTACGTGAACGATCAGCCTGTCCGTTTATTCGAGGTAAAGCAGCTTACCATTGGGGACTGTTTATTAGCATCTGGCACAAAAGTGAGTTCATTACATGGAAAGCCTGGCATGGCCATTATTGTTCAAATAAATGGTCAACAAATTACATTACCTGGTGATCATGGACTTCCACCCATTATTAAAAAAAATGGTGTGGAATGCGGGTTGGATGAGCCTGTGCAAAATGGTGACGAAATAATTGCTGTAAAAGGAATGGATGGGCAATCACCACAAATCACGATCGGTCAGATGCTGGACGATATCCCATCTAAAGTTACATTTATTAACGGGAAAAAATATGAAATAACAACCTTAATTAAAATGAATGGTGAAATCGTGACTACGGATACATTACTGAAAGATCGAGATGAACTAGAGATTCATTTTCCTAATACAATTGAGGAGCTGCTGAAGACAACGAAGCAGGATAAGCTGCTTACTGATTTACAGCCATTTAGAATTCGGTTAAATGGCAAGGAAACATTCTTGCTTGCTTTTTCAAGTAAATTATTATTAAATGATAACCCTGCAAAGCTTTCACAGTCATTTCATGATAACGATCATGTTCAAGTAGTTTCCAGTAAACTTAGCACGATTAAACATCTTGCAGACATAAAAAACATACCACTCTACTATCAAATAAATGTTTTCTTTAATGGTAAAAAAATTACGATGAAGAAATCAAGAATAGAATGGTATAGAAATGAAGTAAAACTATCTGAATCAGATATACTTTCACACGGTGATGTGATTGAAATGAAAGAAATGGAGATGGAACCTTTTATATTCCAAGATTTATTCCGATATGTAGAAATCGATATACCGAAGGAGAGCTCAGGGAAATTTCATCTATTAAAAAATGGAGAAGAAACGACTTTCTACGAAACTGTCATAGACGGAGATAAATTAGAAATTGTATGGGACCCAGTATTTCGCTGAAATAAAAACCAGCAGAAGCATCCGCTCTGCTGGTTTCTTTTCTATTAAAAAGCCTCTACTTCTTCGTTACGTTTTCTGTTATAATTTTGGACTTTTCTTTCACTGTTTCTGCTAAATTACTTCCTTTTTCCATCGTTAAATCACGCAATCGAGCGGACTTTTCCTTAGTTGCGGCGATAAGTTCAGTGCTTTTTTCAGAGGCAATCGTTTTAAGCTGATTACTTTTATTTTTCAAGGTATCCACTTGTCCTGTTAAATCACTGCGAATTTCTTTTCCTGATTTTGGAGTAAGTAATAATGCGGTAGCAGCACCAACTACACCTCCAATAATTGCACCTACTATAAAAGTCTTTGTATCTAATTTTTCACGAGCGTCGCTTCGATTCATTTCTGTTTTCTCCATTACTATTCCTCCTATTCGCTTCTTACTCTTTTAACCTCTCTAAGTTCTACATCTGCTTGTTCATCAAAAGTAACCGGCTCTTTTTTGCTTTCTTTTCTTTCCATCCATTTATCTCTTAATTCTTTTATTACCGAGCCCCATTGTAAAACCTGTGCGATTTTATCCTGATTATTGACAACTTGTGTAGAAAGACTTGATGATACTTTTCTAATAGATCCGTTGAATTCCTTAATAGTGGATCCAATATCTTGAACAGCATTTACAACACTATTTAATTTTTCCGATTTTCTCTGAATGTCTTCAGCTAATTCATTCGTCTTATGTAATAATAATGTAGATTCCGTTGTTATTCCTTGCATTTGACCTTCCAAGTCTTCCATTGTCTTAGAGACCCTATCCAATGTTATTTTCATGGATTTTAAGGTTTTTGTAAGACTGATGACAAGAACTAAAAATGCCACCGCTATTAATGCAACACTTAAATAAAGAATAATAATCATCTGCAAACCTCCAGTTAACTAAACAATTCCCCAATTATGGACTACCTAAACTTTCATCTCGTTTCTTTTTTTCTTTAACATACGTCCTAATTTGAGATGTCTTTTTTCTTTTATTTTCTCATATTCGTGTTCTTTCGCCAAATATTAAATTATTTAGACTTTTTTATTAAACAGGATCTATTCATTTGGGTTACAATATAATAGTACGTAAACTTTTTACTGGAGGAATACAACATGAAAGATCCACGTATTGAAAAACTGGCTAAAAATCTAATTAATTATTCCGTTCAATTACAGCCCGGAGAAAAAGTGTTAATTGAGAATTTCGGATTACAGCGTGAATTAGTAGTAGCACTTGTAAAAGAGGCTTATGCAGCAGGTGGCTATCCTTTTGTTTCATTAAAGGATCAACAGGTTGATCGTGCCCTTTTAATGGGAGCAGTACAAGAACAATTTGAGATGAAGGCTGAATTTGAAGCAAATGTTATGCAGAACATGGATGCATATATTGGCCTTCGTTCTGGTGATAACATCAATGAACACGCAGATGTACCTGATGAGAAAATGAAAATCGAAGGAAATACGGTTGGTAAAAAAGTACATAGAGAAATTCGGGTGCCGAATACAAAATGGGTCGTTCTTCGTTATCCAAACTCTTCAATGGCACAGCTGGCAAAAATGAGTACGGAAAGCTTCGAAGACTTTTATTTCGATGTATGTAATTTGGATTACAGTAAGATGGACAAAGCAATGGATTCATTAGTGGAATTAATGAACAAAACGGATAAAGTAAGACTGGTAAGTCCGGGTACAGATTTAACTTTTTCCATTAAGGATATTCCGGCAATTAAGTGTGCCGGCCACCTTAACATACCAGATGGAGAGGTTTACACAGCTCCGGTACGAAATTCCGTTAACGGGACTCTTACCTACAATACTCCATCCCCTTACCAAGGTTTTACTTTCGAAAACGTGAAGCTAACATTTAAAGATGGAAAAATTGTTGA
The DNA here is from genome assembly GCF_038008735.1 of Margalitia sp. FSL K6-0131. Classification (NCBI taxonomy): domain Bacteria; kingdom Bacillati; phylum Bacillota; class Bacilli; order Caryophanales; family Bacillaceae; genus Heyndrickxia; species Margalitia sp. FSL K6-0131. The sequence goes on along the minus strand of NZ_JBBOZS010000001.1, from coordinate 1,792,993 downwards.
AGCCTCGTCCAATGATACTGAAAGAATTAACAAGATTTTCGATACGGATGAAGGTGCTAGATATGTTGGTGAGTTTGCAATCGGTGTTAATCCATATATCCTTCACCCTATGCAAGACATATTGTTCGATGAAAAAATCGCCGGCAGTATTCACTTCACTCCAGGTCAATGCTATGATGTAGCACCAAATGGAAATAACTCTAATATTCATTGGGATATGGTTCTAATCCAACGACCAGAATATGGCGGCGGGGAAATTTATTTTGATGATGTGATGATTCGAAAAGACGGACTATTTGTAATACCAGAATTGGAATGCTTGAATCCTGAAAATCTAAAATAATGATAAGAAAAAGGACTGCTATCTCAAGCAGTCCTTTTTCAAGAAATTATTTAGATTGCAATAAATTCTCATATGCTTTTTGGAACTTTTGAATATCTCCGGCACCCATAAATAGAATAACACTATTGTCGAGATGTAATAATGGTGAAGTATCTTCTTCTGAAAGGATTTCAGATCTGTCAATTTTTTCTTGTAAATCTTTAATTGATAATTTACCATGATTTTCTCTTGCAGATCCAAAAATCTCACATAAGAAAACATCATCCGCTTGGCTTAAGCTTTCCGCAAATTCATTTAAAAATGTTTGTGTTCTGGTAAAGGTATGTGGTTGAAATACAGCAACAATATTACGATCGGGATATTTTTGTCGTGCTGCATCAACAGTCGCTCTTATCTCGGTTGGATGATGAGCATAGTCATCAATAATTATCTGCGATCCAATCTGTTTTTCCGTAAAGCGACGTTTTACTCCTTGGAAAGACTTAATATGCTTTTGAATAGCTTCTGTTTCAATTCCTTCATAATGGCATATTGCAATGACGGATAAGGCGTTCAACACATTATGATCACCAAAGAAAGGAATTTCGAATGTTGCATAGTAATTATTTCTTACATGAACATCAAACTTTGTCCCAGTTGTTTCTTTTACAATATTTCTTGCTTGAAAATCATTCTCTTCTTCAAATCCGTAAAAAAGGACAGGAACTTTTGCCTGAATTTTTTGCAGCTGTTCATCATCCCCATACGCAAATATTCCTTTTTTGACTTGTAATGCTAACTCCTGAAATGCTGAAAATACATCATCAATATTAGCAAAATAATCAGGATGATCAAAATCAATATTGGTCATAATGGCATAATCAGGAAAGTAGGATAGAAAATGTCTTCTATATTCACAGGCTTCAAATACAAAGTACTCTGCATTCTTTACACCACTACCTGTACCGTCGCCGATCAGATAGGAAGTTGGCCTTACATTTTTCATGACATGTGCCAATAAGCCAGTCGTCCCCGTTTTTCCATGCGCACCAGTAACGGCTATACTCGTAAATCGCTGCATAAATTCCCCTAAAAATTTATGGTAGCGAATAACTGGAATACCCTTATTAAAGGCTTCTTCAATTTCTTCATGTGTATCAGGAAAAGCATTACCTGCTATTACCGTCATACCAGGTTGAATATTTTCACGCTGGAAGGGCAATATTTTTATACCTGAGTCTTCTAAGGCTTTCTGGGTAAAAAAATATTTTTCAACATCTGATCCTTGCACTTCATAACCCATATCGTGAAGTATTTGTGCTAAAGAACTCATTCCGGAACCCTTGATGCCTACGAAATGGTATACAGTCATAATAGAACCTCCAACAATGTCTATATGTATGCAGTATATGACAAAGACTATTTTTTGCGAAGAAAAAACTTGCAATTTTCTAACGGTTATGTAATTCAAAATGAATCGTAATGTCCTTGTTCATCAAAAAACATACTTAATAATTATAGCACTTTTTATTATGGGTGACTATGGTATCTTAGGAGGAGTTATATAAGATATCTTTCCCAATTTTATGAAGATATTATCTTATAATCCAAATTTTTCATTCATCTACATAAAAAGTATGGGAGCTTATCCTTTATAATAAGCTCCTCCTAAAACTACTTTTAATTTGTATCTTCTGTTCCAATGAGAATATTTAATTCTTCACGTGAAACTAATATATCCCTAGGTTTGCTGCCTTTTGCCTCCGATATAATTCCTTGCTGCTCCATCATTTCAATTAAACGTGCCGCACGATTATAGCCAATTCTAAAGTTCCTTTGAATAAGGGATGTAGATGCTGCTCCTTGTTCCATTACAAATTCACATACATCTTGAAAGATTTCATCTTCTTCCTCTTGGATGATGGCTTTTTTAAGAAGTTCTTCCTGTTCAAATAAATAATCCGGTTTCCTTTCTGCACGTACATGTGCCACCACCTGATCAATTTCCTCATCTGAGACATATGTTCCTTGAAGGCGTACAGGCTTGGAAGTGCCATTACCTAAAAAGAGCATATCACCCCTTCCCAACAGCTTCTCTGCACCACTTATGTCGATAATCGTTCTGGAATCGACTTGTGAGGATACAGAAAAGGCGATTCTGGTTGGAACATTGGCTTTGATTAATCCAGTTATGACATCAACAGATGGACGTTGGGTTGCAATGATCAAGTGAATGCCACATGCCCTAGCTTTCTGGGCAATACGGCAGATAGCTTCCTCCACGTCAGCAGGAGCCATCATCATTAAATCCGCTAATTCATCAATAACAATGACGATAAAAGGCAGCTTTTGATTAAATTGCCTATTTTCTTCGGCCATCTCATTATACCGCCCGATTTCCCTGACACCTGTATGCGCAAATAGTTCATATCTTCTCTCCATCTCTTCTACAGCCCATTTAAGTGCTGCGGTTGCTGCTTTGACATCTGTTATAACTGGACTCACTAAATGCGGAATATAATTATATGGCGCAAGCTCCACCATTTTCGGATCTATCATTAACAACTTTAATTCATCAGGAGTTGATTTATACAACAGACTGACAAGAATAGAATTGATACAAACACTTTTTCCTGATCCTGTTGCTCCTGCAATTAAACCGTGCGGCATTTTTCTTAAATCAGTTATAACCGGGTTTCCTGAAATATCTAATCCAAGTGCAGCAGTGAGAGGTGACTCACTTTGTTGAAATATTTCGCTGGAAATAATTTCACTAATATATACTGGTCTGCTTTTCGCATTAGGAAGTTCAATTCCAATCGTATGTTTACCTGGAATAGGCGCTTCCATTCGAATATCTCTTGCAGCAAGACTTAGTTTAATATCGTCACTTAAATTGGTTATTTTATTTACCTTAACTCCGGGTTCAGGCTGAACCTCAAACCTTGTTACGGATGGACCTTGACTTACATTTACAACTTTTGCCCGAACATTAAAACTCAATAATGTCTCATCCAGTAGTTCACTTTGACTTTTAAGCCACTCCTTATCCATATCTTGCTGGATAGGGGGATTTAACAACTGCAGGGATGGAAAAACATAATCCTCTTCTATATATTCTTCGGTTTCATATACTTCCGTGTCTACGGCAGCTGCAATTTCAGGATTTGCCATCGGAATTTCGACTGCCATTTGCTTTTTAGCTAAATTTTCGCGGTCTTTTTTCAGCATGATAACGTTAAATGGTATATGAGAGCGAACTGGCTCTTCATTTAATTCAGGATTTGTTTCTTCCACGTCTGATTCATCTGCATCAGGATATAATGCTACTTCTTCTTCCGACTCTTGCTCCTCTTGCAGTGATTGTTCTTCTACTTCTGGTTGATTTGCATCAGAATTTAATGCTACTTCTTCTTCCAATTCTTGCTCCTCTTGCAGAGGTTCTTCCACTTCCGGTTCTTTTGCATCTGAATTTAATGCTACTTCTTCCGATTCTTGCTCCTCTTGCAGTGATTGTTCTTCTACTTCTAGTTGATTTGCATCAGAATTTAATGCTACTTCTTCTTCCGATTCTTGCTCCTCTTGCAGTGATTGTTCTTCTACCTCAGATTCATTTGCATCTGAATGTAATACTACTTCTTCTTCCGACTCTTGCTCCTCTTGCAGTGATTGTTCTTCTACCTTAGATTCATTTGAATCTGAATGTAATACTATTTCTTCTTCCGACTCTTGCTCCTCTTGCAGTGATTGTTCTTCTACTTCTAGTTGATTTGCATCAGAATTTAATGCTACTACTTCTTCCGATTCTTGCTCCTCTTGTAGCGGTTCTTCCACTTCCGGTTCATTTGCATCTGAATGTAATGCTACTTCTTCTGATTCTTGCTCCTCTTGTAGCGGTTCTTCCACTTCCGGTTCATTTGCATCAGAATTTAATGCTACTTCTTCTGATTCTTGCTCCTCTTGTAGCGGTTCTTCCACTTCCGGTTCATTTGCATCTGAGTTTAATGCTACTTCTTCCGATTCTTGCTCCTGTTGAAACAATTGATCTTTCTCTGCCAATTCATTTTGATTAGAAATTGACAGTTTTTCTTCTTCCAGTTTCTGTTGCTCTGCTTGGAGTGGAGCTTCTGTTTCTAACCAATTTTGCAACTTTTGCTGTTCGTCTCTTTTTAACTGATGATCATTAACGTTATCCTGTTTCACCATATTATTTTCCGATACTTCCATAACCGCCGTTGGTCGCATCGTTTCATTTTCGAAATCCTTATAAGATTGTATATCTTTACTTTCCTCATTGTTTAAATCGTTAAACAGATTACTGTTTTTTTCTTTGTTTCTTTTTGGTGGTCGATTAAATCCATATACGGGCGAAGGAATTTCTGTTGGCCGAAATGGCTGCTTTATTTTCGGCTTGATTTTAGTCTGAATCCTTTCACGTTGGTCAGAAGATACGGAAGTTTCCACAGAGCTGTTATATTTATTCTCCGTTGTTTTCCCCGTAAATGGACGACTTTTCGAAATTGGTTTTTGATGTTGTTTTTGATCTTGATCTTGATACTGATCTTTATTATTTATTTTTGAAGTGCTTGTCCTAATAGATGCGTTCCTTTTATCTTCTACCTGTAACGGAAATCGGAAATTTCCTTTTGGATATTGATATGTAACCTTTGTTTCCATTTGTCCGTTTATATGTTCATGTCGTTTTAATTCTTGATTTTCAAATTCGTCATATTCTTCACTTTCATTTGATCCAAATATTTTCATTAGATTTTTTATCCAACTCATTTTATCACTCTTTCTATTGTTCAACCTGTTTCAAAACAAAGGCACAAACTCCCCAGCTCCAACGCACGGATTTCGTAGTGTTCGATTGAGATAAAGGAACACAGTGAGGAAGTTCACAAAATAATGTTGACTTATCGTAGGAAGGAGACGGAGAAATCCGCTAGCCGACGGCTGCTTTGGCTAGACGCAGACTATTTTTTTGAAAAGTTATCCACAGGGTTAAATTTTTTATCATTTCCTAAAACGAGTACAGAGGAAATTTAAGCAATTAAAATTCCTATATTATTCATTATACAAGGATATGTTGAAATTTCGAGGGATTTTCTTTGTTAATGGCAAAATAAGTACATAAGCCTGTCTCGGCTAACAATAATTAGCAGAATGAAATTCAATAGTGTATGGAAAATTAATAGGGATTAACGAAATAAGGAGGCGATAACGTTGAAAATCGTTAAGACAGTACTAACACTTGGTCTTGCTTCAGGATTATTATTGGGATGTGCCAATAATAATGCCGATAGGGGAAAAAGTAATGTAAGCCCGGTTCGTTATAATCCAAACACTAACAACATGGACCGAGTAAGTTATACAGATAACCTAGGTCCTGGGGCAAATGTTAACTACCGTGACCGCGATAATAATCTTGATGTTAACCGAGATAATACTTTTGGAGTTAACCGAGATAACAATCTTGGAACAGATGTTAACTATAACAGAAATTACAACAACCGTAGCAACTACAGAATTGCAAAAGAAGCGGCAGACCGTGTATCTAATTTAAAAGAAGTTCGCAGAGCCAATGTTCTTGTTACGGGAAATAATGCATATGTGGCAGTAATGCTGAACAACCGTTCCAGAGGTGAACTGCCAAAAACATTTGAAAATAAAATAGCCCGTGAGGTCAAAAAAGCGGACAACACCATTGATAATGTATATGTAACAACAAACCCAGATTTTTACAACCGAGTAACTGATTTTGGTAATGAGCTAAGAAAAGGACATCCTGTTAAAGGATTATATGACCAAATCAGCAGTGCGGTAAATAGAGTTTTCCCAAATAATCGTTAAAGGTAAGGCCAGCATTAGCTGGCCTTTTTATTTTTTCCGATTTTTTGCCATAATAAAAATTGGCTCCAATTCTCCATTTTCATAAATAAATGACAATGCTGTAATGGGAACATGTCCATTCGTAAAGAAGCTCATTGACATTTGTGCTAAAATATCATATCCAGTCTCATTGCGGAGATCACAAATGATAAGGACATCCTGATGGGGAACAGAAACTGCCATATCTCCTTCTATCTTCTCCGACATTTCCTTTAAAAATTTTTCATTTAAAATTCTGCTTGCATCATAACCATCATTTGTATTTAAGAAATAATAATCATTTCCTGCTACTGTATCTTTTTTCATTTCTGTTGATAATGATCGAAGATTAAATTGGGCCATTTCGCGAATTTTCTCTTGATCCCAGCCTTCTTTTTTTAATAATTCTTCATCCACAAGCCTATATGTATTGCCTAAATCTAATGCATAATAAATACGGGTTTCAGCTGTATGGTCATCTGTTATAAACGTATTTCCATCTGATGATTCTTGTGGAAAAGAGGTAGAACGAATAACCGGAAATATTTTCTTTTCATTACCAGAAATTTTTTGTTCCGTTCCCATTACTCCCAATGCTTCTTCTACATAATAGACAACTTCATCTATTGCCTTTTCCTTTTCCTCATGCCATTTTGATACAGCACTCGATAAGGATACCGTAATGCCCTTGCCAGTTTCTTTATTTTCAAACCGAATCGTTTCTTTTTCACGATCATAGTGAATACTACGATTATCTTTTTGTAATCTTTTTTCCAGTTCTTTTTTCATTTTTTTCGTATCCATCTTCACGATCTATCATCCTTTTGGGTAAACATTTTATTAACTCATTTTACATGAAAAAACCTCTATCTAAAAGACAGAGGCTTATTTTACATTATTTAAGACCGTTAATGAAATTTTCGATTTCTTCTTTTGTTTTACGGTCTTTACTTACAAAACGTCCTAGCTCTTTGCCATCTTGGTAAGCAAGAAAGCTTGGGATTCCAAATATGCTTAATTCCCCGCAGAGATCAATGAATTGATCACGATCAACATAAACAAAAGTATAATCAGAAAATTCTTCTTCCAACTCAGGTAACACTGGTTCTATAAAACGGCAATCCGGGCACCAATCCGCTGAAAACATAAATATATGTTTTCCTTTCTTTGTTAGTTCATGAAATTGCTCAACAGATGTTAATTTTTCCATAGTATTTCCTCCTTAACTTTTATTTTCTATATTTCACTGAAGAAACGATTTTCATCATTTTTTCTGCGTCGCTTGCTATATTTTTCATATCTGTTTCCGTGGTCATTTTTATGCCGCCAATTCCAACAGTCACCTCATAAAGATTTTTTTTAACTTTAGAAACAAATAAATATCCAAATTTCTCCTTTGAGGTGAAATTCTTATCCAGAAGAATTCCTTTATTAGGCTTAGAAATTTTGTACACTTCCTTGCCTTTTTTATCCACCTTTTGATTATAAAATAAAAGATAGTTTTGATTACCTCTTTTCATAATCACATTATTTGGAGAATCTTTTTGAATCGCCATTCCAAAAGGAAGATATAGCTTTAAATGTTTTGTTGATTTTTTGGCTGCTTTCGGTTGATTTGAAAAAGCTTCATTTACATTTTTAACTGCTTCCTTTTGTTGTTCCTTTATGGAGGTGCTGCATCCTGAAATTAGGGCAATTACGAAAACCAAAAGCATTCCCATCGTTATTTTCCGTAAAATAGTATGTTCCCCCTATACTACCCGAGTATCTATTACTATTTTAACTTTTTTAAATAAAACTTTACAAGGGAGAAGATTTTTAACTCTCCATTAAAGCTCTGTATTGATATTGACCAATCAATAATTTCATTACATGTATGAACATCTCTTCTCGCGTAACTAATCCATTCGTAAATACTCCGATGGCTCCTTCTTTTTTGCGGATGTTTTTCTTATTAGCATAATCATCCATTACTGGACCTAGCTCCTCCCCGGAGCGTAAACGGGATGTTATTTCATTGGGAAGGATGATTCTTGCCCCACCTGCAATAATAGGAGATTTACCTTTTTCCACTAAAGCTCCCCAATTGCAGACACTTAACCCGAATTCAGATTCGGCAACGCCGCCCTCAAGTCCGATAGCGATATCAATCTCCTTCTTATTTAAACAGTTTTCTGCCCTCTGTACGGCACCTTTTATGGTTTCTTCGTCTGAAAAAGGCTGTTCACTAACTCCCGAAGGAACATCCATTGGTTGAACTTCCACTTCGATATTCATTTCTTTGAAAGCAAGTTCGACCGCATGTATTTTCGCAGGATTTTTTGAGCCAATTGCAACTAACATATGATCTCTCCTTACAGTCTTTGATGATTTCCTTGAATGTTGAGTCTTTTTATGACAAGTATAAAAAAGAGAGGAGCTCTATGCCCCTCATCAGTTTATCCTATTTTGCCCGAATTGCTTCAACCGTAGACTTATCACATGCTTTTACAAGCTTCACGAGCAGCGCCTTTGCAGCTGCATAATCATCAACATGGATAATAGATGCATGTGTATGGATATAACGAGAACAAATTCCGACAACGGCACTAGGCACTCCTTCATTGGAAGTATGAACTCGTCCTGCATCTGTCCCGCCTTGCGATACAAAATATTGGTAAGGGATGTTATTGCTTTCCGCTGTATCAAGAACAAATTCACGCATTCCTTTATGGGTTACCATCGAACGGTCGAATATGCGTAATAAAGTTCCTTTCCCAAGCTGACCAAATTCATTTTTATCGCCAGACATATCATTGGCAGGGCTCGCATCTAGAGCAAAGAAGATATCAGGTTTAATCATATTTGCCGCAGCCTGTGCTCCACGAAGACCAACTTCTTCTTGAACGTTAGCTCCGGAATAAAGAATATTCGGAATAGATTCTCCTTGGAGTTCCTTTAATAATTCAATGGATAATCCGCATCCGTAACGATTATCCCATGCTTTTGCTAATATTTTCTTTTCATTTGCCATAACAGTAAACGGGCAGATTGGGACAATCTGCTGACCTGGTTTGATCCCAATTCTTTTAGCATCCTCGCGGTCATCTGCACCGATATCAATTAGCATATTTTTGATATCCATTGGTTTATTGCGTTGGCTATCATCAAGTAGATGTGGAGGGATAGAACCAATAACCCCAATAATTGGACCATTATCTGTAATAATTTGGACACGTTGGGCAAGTAATACTTGACTCCACCAGCCACCAAGGGTTTGAAAACGAATCATTCCATTATCCGTGATCGAAGTAACCATAAAGCCTACTTCATCCATATGACCAGCAACCATAACAGTAGGTCCATTTTGACTACCGCGTTTCACCCCAAAAATACCGCCAAGGCCATCTTGCACAACCTCTTCCGCATATTTGGATAATTGTTCACGCATAAATTTTCTTACCTGATGTTCATTTCCTGGTGCCCCAGGTAATTCTGTCAAGGTTCTAAAAAGTTCCAGCGTCTCATTTTCCATTGTTCATACCCCTTTACAAAAAAAACTAATATGTACCCCCTTCATTTTACAGAACTTTCTTACTGATCGCCAGTTTAGTGTCTGAACTTATTATTCTTTTGATGAAGGGTTTTTAATAATAATTCCGTCACTTTCCAAAAAACGGAGTAAATCTCCAAAGATAACATTATCGGAATACATTAATTCATTCTGCACTTTGTCTAAATATGGGGTACAAAGATTTCTTTTAACCTTATTACCTACCGATTTATCATAGCAACCATCATCCAAATAGGCAAATTTATTTGTTACGAAGCTGCCATCACGGAAAACAACAAGATTTTTCCTATCAGATGAGAACAAGCTTCTGCCAAAGTCTACTTCCTCTTTCTTTGGCACAATTCCCATAATATCAAGAATCGTTTGCCTTATATCGATTTCTCCGCCTAATGTATTTATTTGTTTCCCTTTTACTCCTGGGATATGAATAATGAATGGTACTTTTTGAAGATCTAATTGATCCGTAAGCGAAATTTTCTTTCCTAATACCTCTTCAAGTTCCTTATCGTAGCTTCTCGATATGCCATAATGATCGCCATATAAAACAATAACGGAATTATTATATATGCCTTCTTTTTTTAGTAAATCGAAAAATTGTTTTATTGCTTCATCCTCATACCGGACGGTAGCAAAATAGCGATGAACCAAATCTGCATTATTTTCATCAATATTTAAGAAACGATCATCTTCATTATGAAGCAAAAAAGGAAAATGATTTGTTAACGTTAAAAACTTTGCATAAAACGGCTGTGGCAGTTTTTTTAAATATGGGATAGACTGCTTAAAAAACGGAATATCTTTCAATCCGTAATTTACTGAGTTTTCTTCCGTAACCTGGTAATCCTTTTTGGAAAAAAAACGATCATAACCTAATGTTTGATACATATTTCCCCTATTCCAAAACGATTCATCATTACTATGAAATACGGTACTAATATAGCCTTGCTCCTTTAAAATTGCGGGGAGTGCATAGTAATCATTATGCGGCCTTCTTACAAAAACAGAGCCTCCGGATAATGGATACAGCCCATTGTCTATCATAAATTCAGCATCTGATGTTTTGCCTTGAGCTGTTTGATGGTAGAAGTTTGGAAAATAATAACTTTCTTTTATTAATTTATTTAGAAATGGTGTAATTTCTTCCCCGTTTATTTTCCGATTAAGGACGAACTGCTGAGTTGATTCTAATGATATTAAAATTAAATTTTTTCCTTGTGCCTGTCCATGGTAGCTAGATTTAGAAAGACTTGGGGCATTTTCTTTTTTTAGATAGCTTTCTACCTTATGAATATCGTTGCTTTCAGCAAATGCTGATTGTACTAGCATTTTTGAATTAAAGAGAATATCATATACATGGTAGTTGAAAGTTCCGATTGTTTTGACAAGCAATTCCCTGTCATATGTTTTCTTAAAAAGGTTTGGATCTTCAACCTCCCCGCCGACTAATACTGCCAGAATCAACATAATGCTAATAGCAAGTGAAGCACGATGTTGTTTTTTTGATACGAATTTCGATTTATCAACCAATTTTATTGCTGCAAAAATAAGAAATATTATATCAACAACCAGTAACGGGTCCGTCCATCTTAACAATTCAACAGTGCTTTGACTTAATCCACCAACATTTTGAAATTGAAAGAGAACAGGCACTGTTACATAATCTATGTAAAATCGATAATAAAGAATGTTTCCAAAAAGGATGCCTGTTAATACTGTGTATACGATTAGCATACAAACGATTCTTATTTTTTTCGAAAAGAAAAAGCTGATTCCTAAGAATAACGCAACGGAGCCGATAGGATTTAAAAACAACAACAGCATTTCCATCATAGACTTGCCGCGCAAATCAAATTCGCAAAAATAAACAAGTATTGTTTTGATGGTTAAAAATGCAACTGCAATAATATAAAAAACAAACTCATTCCACTTTTTCATACCGTATCCTCACCCCGCTTTCTCTATAGTAAAAAATTGGGCAATATATTACAAGAAAAATCATTTTATTTTTTAAATGTTACGATTTGTTAAACATGTTATACTTAAATTAAGATAGGTTGTTTTCGCAATAATTGTTGCTTTACGTCAATGGTTAAAAATCCTAAGTAGACTTTGTTTTGGGGCATCTTTCCTTACCAAGTTTATTCATTTTAACCTCAATAAGGTTGTTACTTAGAATTTCATATACATAAGCAACAAGGTTTAAGAAAAGAGCCTTCGATAAGACAGGAGGTTTAAATTCATGACCTGGAAGTCCTTTATTGCCGGAGCGCTTGTAGGAGCAATTAGTGGATACTTATTAAATGAAGCAGTAAAAAAGAACACTTCTCTATCTAGTGAAACCGTTCTAGCAAATGTGAAAAAAGCTTTTAAAGAAGAAGGACCAATTAATGGTTCCTGGATACAAATGACCAAGGAAGATTATACTAAATATGCCGTTAAGACAAAAGTATACCGAGGCGGAATCACAACAAGTCAAAATGGGGAAAGAAAGCAATATGAATTTATTGCCGATGCATCTACAGGCAGTGTCTTAGATGTATATCCTATTTCGTAAAAAATACATATTAATAATGAAGGAGTGTCTTTGTAAGTAATTTTATTCGGACACTCCTTTCCTTTTGCTTAACGTTCACATTTTACAGCATCTATAAGCTTTCCTTCTCCGTCCCACTTTAATGCGCGGTAAACAGCATCATGATAAAAAATAAACCAAGCCCCGTCCTCAATCGCTTGTGCAATCCATTTTTCTTTTGCAAAAATAGAAGTCATTGGATAATCATCATATGCTAAAACCCATAGTGGATTCTGATGTGCATGTGTCGGCATGATATCCGCCATATGAATGGCTTTTTCGCCTTTACTTTCTATTAATATAATGGAATGGCCATCGCTATGTCCTCCAGTATGGACCATTCGAAGTGCTCCTTCAATTAACAGTTCTTTCTCAAAAGTAACAACTTGTGATTCGATAGCTTCCCAGTTTTCTTTCCAATATGTACTTTTTGAACGTATATTTGGATTTCTCATTTCATCCCATTCTATTTGGGAAGAATAGATAACGGCATTTGGGAAGACGGAAACAAATCCATCATTAACTGGCTTAGTTAACCCACAAGCATGATCGAAATGCAAATGCGTCATGCATATAATATCGATATCTTCTGGAGTAATTCCTAATTCCAATAATGATTCCTCTAATTTTGATTCTTCTGTAACTCCAAAATTTCGTTTTTGTTTCTCTGATAATTTCCCAAATCCAATTCCAGATTCTATTAAAATATTTTTTCCATTTACCTGCAAAAATATTGGATCGGTCAATAAGGGTATTTGATTTTTTTCATTGACTGGATATTTTTTCGACCATAACGGCTTTGGTACGACTCCGAACATTGCCCCTCCATCTAAATGGGTTATACCGCCATTCAACCATTTTAACGTTATATCTCCGATTGTTAGCGTTTGCATTTTGTGTTTTTCCTCCCTCTCCTTATGTCCTCTTTATTTTATCATAAAAAAAATACCCTCTGCCAAAATCAATTAAGGCGGAGAGTATTTCTTCCCATTACCTTATTTAGTTTGATACTGTACCTCACAGCGATAAATGCGTTGCCCGCGTGAAGAAAACTTTTCCTCATATTCTGTCATAATATTATTTTCAAAGTCACTATTGTGTAAATCAAGGCTTACAAATTTTAATAAAAGTCCATATTCAGAAAAGCTTCTTAATGAATATTCAAATAATCCTTGATTATCTGTTTTGAAATGAATTTCTCCATTATCAACCAAAATGTCCTCATATAATTTCAAAAAGGTTTTATACGTTAACCGACGCTTTTCATGACGTTTTTTTGGCCATGGATCAGAGAAATTTAAATACACTCTTTCCACATCGTCTTTTGCAAAATATTCTTGTAAATTGGTTCCGTCAATATTAAGAAGTTTTAAGTTAGGTAACGGATCTTCTATGATTTTATCTAAGGCAGAAACAATTACGCTGTCCTGCATTTCAATGCCAATATAATTGATTTCCGGATTTGCCTTTGCCATTCCATATATAAATTGCCCTTTTCCTGTTCCAACCTCAATATGGAGCGGATGGTCATTTTGAAACTCTTCATTCCATTTGCCTTTAATAGTTTCAGGATTTTGAACTACATATTGTGGGTATTGCAAAAGCTTATCCTTTGCCCATGGTTTATGTCTTAGACGCAAAATTCACACCTCGTTCATTTCATAGTTGTAATAGTATTGCATAAAGTTAATAGAAAAAAGCAAACTAATGATACGACATTAAAGAAACTGGCCAAAACGCCAGTTTCGTTTCATTTATTTATTTACCATATTCACGAAAGGAATGTACATAAAACATGCCGCTGAGCCATCATGACCAAATAACCTTGTTAAAAGATATTTTAAGTAACCATCAAACCGACTGCTGCGGATCCGTCGCAGAATGCGAACAATTAGAAAGATTGGTTAAATCGCTTTTAGTAAATCCTAGTATAAATAATAATATTAGACCAATATTAGAACAAGTATATTCTTACAGCCAAAATGGAATTAATACGCAAAACTTAGACGATCATATTTTGTCCAACCAAAGCAATCTTTCACAATGGGTTCAGGATATGAATTCCTATTCATAGCTTTCATTTACTTCCTGTAAAAATCGAGTCCAATGGTTCATTTCCTGATAACGTTGTTTATCTTTATGCCATTGAATATCAATTAATGTTTGCCTTACCACATACCATTTCATCCTAAGCAATAGATGATCAGTTAGTATTACACCATATTGGTTAAGCCAAGTGGGCCAATTTTCGCGGGGAATATATAAATATAAAAGCATTCCGATATCCAATGCCGGGTCGGCTATAACCGGGCCGTCCCAATCTATTAAATATAATTCATTATCTTCCGAAAGCATCCAATTATTATGGTTTATATCGCTATGACAAACAACAAATTCACCGTTCTGAATATTTTTTATTTCAGCTTTAAGAAAGGTAATAGCGGACCTGACACTTGGCATTTGTAACAAATCATTATCTATACTTTTTTCTAATTCTGCCAGCATTTTTTCAGGTTTAAACGAAGCTTTTCCCAATCGCTCAAGCATTGAAACTAATGGAGCAGAATCATGTATTTTTTTCAAAAGCTTTGCAACACGTTCTTGGCCCATTTCCTCAGGCTTTAGCTCTCTGCCGTTCAGCCATTGTTGTGCTGTGATGACATCTCCGTTTTCCATCCTTTTTGTCCAAACAAGCTTTGGAACAATTCCTTCAGCTGATAGAACTGCTAAAAAGGGAGATGAGTTTCTTTTTAAAAATAATTTTTGTTCCTGATATTTGGCAAAGAATGCTTCTCCTGTTGCCCCCCCAGCCGGATGTATCTCCCAGCCTTGACCAAGTATGTGTTCCAACTTCATTCACCTTCAGTTTCACGCGCATGTTTCGTGCATACGACTCATCTAAATCTATATTATATACTAAAATGATGAAAAAACCTACATAGACTTCCTCTTAATGACCAGTCTATATAGTTTATCAAACAGCAGCAATTGATATAATCATAATATACAAAGAAAAAAAGACAGCTATTGGAAACTAGAGTAGACAACAATAGCCATCTTTTAATAAATTTTATCGCTTTTTGACATTTTTCGTCAAGGTGAATTTTATCATTTCCTGTATTTTTCATCTTTTTTTGGCTGTTTTCTTTATCAAAGTTAGTTGGCTTAGTAGAAAACCTTATGAACACCCTTATCTGTACAAAGAATGAATAACCTTTATAAAAAAAGATGCCCATAACTATAACTGCATTAGGATTACTAAAAATATAAGAAAAACACTAATCACGAAACCATGATTTTCACTTCAAACTTTCCTCTTCAAAAGGGTCGGTATTTTCTTCCTCCCATTCTATCCTTTTGAAACTTACAGTCTGACAATAATCCAAAAGAATTTTGGCTGCTTTTAATTGCATATGCTTTAATGGAGCACGAGTTTGTCTCATCTGCTCAAACCATTTAGGATACTCTCTTTTTTCTAATAAGGAAAGGTCATATGGCTTTTCCATAAAATCGATGTATCCATTTCTGGAAATAATCGCTTTTTTAATCGGAAGATCCACATTGTAATACGAAAAAATTTGACCCACAATTTTTGACATTCTATTTAATGATATCATCGGATTTAACAGTTTCTTTTCCTGTTTGTTTGTTCTCTTCAGCCAAAATCGATCGTTTGAGCCAAGAAATACAGCATCCTTTTCTTCTTCCAAAAATGTAATGCACCATACCTCCATTGGGGTAATGAAAATAATCTCCATTTCAATTGGTGCCTTCTTTAATAATAAAACAGGCTCATACAGAAGAAGACAATTATCTGGAAATCGCTGCAAAAAAGTGCGGAGTTTGTCATCATAATAGTATTTTGGATGAGCATCTGATTTTTCATAAATGGTTGAGCTTGCCCATTTTAATTGAAAGCTAAAGAGCTGGTCTAAAAATAATTGCTTTAATTCCACTTCTGTATCAGGTCGAAAGGATAGGATAGGAGCAAATTGGAGAGATGTAACAGTCCTAGTATCTGATTCATCCTTAATTTCACTTTTTTCTTCTTTTTTAAACATTTTTGTCATTTTATTTAAAATGCTAGATTTTTTATCCTCTGTATCCTTCCACTCTATCGGAGACATTTCGAGAGAATCAGTTATCCATGCTTCTTTCAATTTATCCCACTGTTGTTTTTTTAATCGTATATATTGGGTAGGATATCGGTAAACATCCTGCTCATAGCGAGACACATAATCTTGGAGCTTAATTAACTGCGCCAAATAAGCTCACTCCTTCCTGAAAGTCTAAAACTTACGACAGTGTGTATGTTTTCTTTATCACATATTTAGGATTCTTATTTAAATGGGTTTCATATAACACAACATGATTTGCCATAAATTTTTTATCTTCCAGTGCAAAACGCTTCAAAGATTCCAGAGAAAACTGATTATCTCCTAACCAATTTCTTGCCAGTGTTATATGGGGTTTAAATGGTCTTGGGTCTAGCTGAAATCCTGCCATAGTGCAGGAATCATACACTAACTCTCTAATCGTATTTAAGAATTGCGAACTCTTCGTATTAGCCCAGAAGATTCTAGGAGAATCTGGACGCCCAAATCCCCCAAACTGATCGAGAGTTAACTCAAACCCTTCTTTATGACGTAAGACATCTTTTATGTAATAATCCGCTTTTTCAAGCTGCTCTTCTGATGCATGACCTAAAAAAGCTAAAGTAATATGGTAATCTTCATGATGAACCCATCTTTTAAAAGGAAAATCCATCTTTATTTGTTCACATTTCTCTTGAAGATATGATTTAATATGCTGCGGCAATAGCAATGCAAAAAAATAATGATGTCCTTCCACTTCATATACCTCTTTCGTTTAATTTTATTTACAAATATATTGTAACAAATTTCTATCTATAAGACATATTTCCCTTTTTATTTACATATATTGATTTCAGGTTTGATAATTATTGTATTTCATTCATACGAAATCATGTAAAAGGGAGAGCAATTCCATGAAAATTGGTGATTTTGTTAGTTATAAAGGGGAAAAATGTGAAATTATTTATATGTATGACAGCGGATACTGTGAAATAAAACGACCATATAGATTATCTATTCAATTAGTTCCTCAAACGGAGCTTGATGAGATAAATTGGAACAGCGCAATTTAAAAAGAAACCCGTCTATGACGGGTTTCAGACATATTATTGCAACACTACATTTTTACATTCCTTTTGAATTTCTTCTACGAACAACTTTTGTAATTTCTTTGTGATTTCTCCTGGCTCTCCATTGCCGATAACACTTCCGTCCAGTTGAATAATCGGCATAATTTCAGATGTTGTACTTGAGATAAAAATTTCATCTGCTGTTTTAATATCATCCACAGTAAAAGATTCTTCCTTAACTGGAATTTGATTATGTTTACAAATCCTTAAAATCACTTGCCTTGTAATCCCGTTTAAAATAAGATTTACTGCTGGATGTGTTTTTAATATCCCATCCTTTACAATAAACACATTAGATGAAGAACCTTCTGTAACGGTTTCTCCACGATGTTGAATTGCCTCAAAGCAGCCTGATTCCGCCGCTTTTTGTTTTGCCATAATGTTTCCCAATAAATTTAAGCTTTTAATGTCACATCTTAACCAGCGAATATCTTCAACAAGCAATCCCTTCGCACCAGACTTCATTAAATCTTCCGGGCGATCCATTGGTTTTGTATAAGCGACAAATGTAGGTTCAATTTCAGGTGTTGGGTATCCATGCTGTCTTGGCGACACACCTCTGGAAATTTGCAAATAAATTATACCTGTCTCTAAGTGATTTTCTTGCACCAATTCCTCAAGCTTCTTACAAAGAACATCCTTTTCATAAGGAATCTTTATTCCTATTTTTTCACCACTTTCATATAAACGCTGAACATGCTCCTTTTTTGTAAAAAGTTCCCCATTATATACACGAATGACTTCATATATTCCGTCACCAAATTGATATCCACGGTCTTCAATATCTACTTTAACATTTTCTCTTTCAACTAGTTCCCCGTTAAAAATCACTTTTCCCATCATTGCCTCTTCCTCTCCGATTTATTTTTCCTTTTTGCCCGCAAGCTCATATATCGCTTGTGCATAAATGGCCGTTGCCTTTACTAAATCTTCTATAAACATATACTCGTCTTTTTGGTGCATAACATCCGGTCTTCCTGGAAACAGTGCACCAAAAGCAACACCTGATTTTAAAGAACGTGCATATGTACCACCGCCAATGGCAAGCAATTCAGCTTTTTCGCCAGTTTGTTCTTCATATACTTTCTTTAAGACTTGTACTAATTCGTCATTTTCGTCTACATGGTGAGGCTTCGAATCAGAAAAATTCTCTATGGAAAATCCTTCTTGTTTCACATGTTTTTCAATGCTGCTCTTCCCTTGCTCCATATCAAAGGTAACAGGATATCTCATATTTAGTCCGAACCTGCCTCCATCTGCCTGTTCATAATCCATTTTTCCGACATTGATAGTAAGATCGCCTGTTATGTCATCCGCATATTGAATGCCAAAACCTTCTCCGCGGGACTTTTCAAACAAATAATTTGCGGCGAACTTAATAAATTGATCCCCTTGTTTGTCGAGTGAAATATCTGCTAAGAAAGAAGCCAAAATAAGACCTGCATTCTTTCCATTTCTAGGCTCCATTCCATGAGCGGATATCCCTTCTAATTCCAACACTAGCTCTCCGGATTCAACATAATATTTTCCTTTTAAATTTACTTGCTGAAGGAAATCATTATATTTTTGTAAAATCTCCGTTTGTTCTTTTTGCATAAAAAGCTTTGCCTGTGCAAAATCAGGAACCATGTTATATCTTCTTCCTGAATGGAAGGAGACTAGTTGAATTGGCTCATTCTTATTACTATGACCGCTTTCTTCCACTTTTTGGACGATATCATAATCTGCAATTCCCTTTTCCGCGTAGATAATTGGAAAATCCGCATCTGGGGCAAATCCCATATCCGGCATTTCTTCATGTTTAAAATAATGGTCCACACAACGCCATTCACTTTCCTCGTCCGTGCCAATAATCATGCGAACACGCTTTTTCAACGGAATTCCTAGTTCTTTTACAATTTTCATCGCATAGTATGCGGCCATTGTAGGGCCTTTATCATCACTAGATCCACGGGCATAAATTTTGTCATCTTTTACAATACCACCGTATGGATCAACCGACCATCCGTCCCCTTCAGGAACAACATCCACATGACAAAGGATTCCGACTAATTCATCGCCAGTTCCCATTTCCAGATGTCCTGCAAGATTTCCAACATTTTTAGGAATGAAGCCATCCTTTTCACCCAAATCCAATAAATATTGCAAAGCTTCCTTTACACCAACTCCTAAAGGTGCATCCTCAGTTGCATTTTCCTCATCTAAAACACTTCTAATTTGCAAAATTCCCTGCAAATCTTTTATAAGATCCTCTTTTCTTTTTAGCACTTCGTCCATCCATTGAATTGTCATCGTCATAACTCCTTTAATAATGGCTCTTTTCTTCACTTTGTTGCTTTTGTATACGGAAGTCCTTGGTTATACCCTAAACCTGGCCAGATTAGGATTTATAACAAATGAAGCTAAGCAACAATTATTGCGAAAACAGCTTTTAAATTTACAATACTTTGTGATTCCAGATTATTTTACTCCTTTTTAAGCTTCAATAAAACATCCACAATACAATATAAAATTTACCTCTGTGGACCCTTTTATAAAATATCTGCGTCTAGCTTCAGCATTTATACTTTAAGTTATTTTACTATATTAATACTAAAAATGGATGAGAAACATATTATAAAGTAAAGTAATTACCTAAAATATTTGTAAATTCCCACTATAGACTGGAAATTTAAAAACAATGGGTGTAAAATGTAATTGTCTGACATCTGGGGTATAAAATTCGACATGAAAGAAGGAGTTGTCTGGCAAAGAAAGGTCTGTAAAGCTTGAAGAGATTTTCTTCAAAACCAATAAGTCGTCCGTAGTCTTAAGTCTTAGGAAAAAGGATGAGGGAGTGGTTTTTTGAAACCTTCAACAAACAGGATGTTAACCCGAATTAAATCAATCTATGTGTTTATTAAGGAAAATGGCACGGTAACCACACAGGAACTTGTCGATGAGTTCGGAATAACTCCGCGTACAATTCAAAGAGATTTGAATGTATTGGCTTATAATGACTTGATTAAAAGCCCCCACCGCGGGACTTGGACAACAACGAAGAAAAGGGTAAAAATGTCATCGTAATAGAATATAATACTAGAAATATAAAAGGAGCTGGATTTTAACAGCTCCTTTTCATGTACCTTTCATTTCGATTCCTCTATACAGGGAAATTCCTTAATTGTTCTACTTCCTCTTCCGACAGTTCACGATATTCTCCAAGCATTAAGTTTTCATCAAGTTGGATTGGCCCCATAGAAATACGCTTTAAATAGACAACCTTTTTTCCAACCGCTTCAAACATTCTTTTTACTTGGTGGAACTTTCCTTCCGTAATCGTTAATTCGATATCGGAGCGAATTCCGGATTTAAGGATTTTTAGCTCCCCGGGCTTTGTAAGGTATCCATCATCTAATAAAACACCTTTTTTAAAGGCATCGATATCTGATTCAGAAACTACTCCATCGATGACTGCAAAATAGGTTTTGGGAACATGCTTTTTCGGAGATAGCAGCTTATGCGCCAGCCCTCCATCATTTGTAATTAGGAGAAGTCCTTCCGTATCCTTATCAAGTCTTCCTACCGGAAACGGGTTCAGGACAGAATCTTCCATATCTAATAAATCTATGACCGTTTTTTCATGATAGTCCTCGGTTGCCGAGATAACTCCTGGTGGTTTATTCATCATTAAATAAATGAATTCTTTATAATAAACCTGATCCCCGTGTATCGTAATAATATCTTCAATAGGATTTACATGTAATTTTCCATCCTTCGCGACATTCTCATTAACTTTTACAACGCCGTCTTTTAAAAGCTTTTTCACCTCTTTTCGGCTACCATATCCGACATTTGCAAGCAATTTATCAAGTCTCATTTCGTGCTCCTTTTATCATTTTAAGAATGGCCTTTTTCTCAGACTTTATTATTCCTCAAAAAAATTACACCTTATTTCGATTTCACAAAAGAAAGGATAAAAACATTATATTCATTTAAATCATAAGAATATTTATTGTTTTTTGGGCAGCTACCCATACCTAAAGCGTTTACCTACATAGGCTATTAGGGAATGGCAAGAAGATTTATTAGTTGTTTTCTGCAAAGTAATTATGTAGAAATCGATAGAATCAAAAAAATAACCTGCATGTTCAATACAACTAATAATCGAATTGCTTAATTATCATGATGAGGTGAAAACGAAATGGATTATAGACAACAAATGTATCCCCAAATGCCCGGCCAGCAATATGCAAATTTCCCACCATCTATGCAGCATCAGGGAGGCGGGCATATGCCTCCAGGTACTACCACCTTTCCAGGAGGCGGGCAGAGCCAATTGGAAAGGCGAATGGAACGTCTTGAAAGACAAGTAGAACGAATGAATCGCAGGATTACTCAAATCGAACGCCAAATGCAATATTGGGGACAAATGGGTCATCACTAATAAAGCGGAAAGTGCGCAGCAAACGAACAGAATGTATAGACTCCGACTCATGACTCATAAAACATAGCGAGTCTAAGGACGAGTTGATGTTGACATATCGAAAGGAGGAGATTGGAAGACCTATAGTCGATAGGCGCTAAAACTTTACAAGGACAAGACTTTTTATATAAGAGGTCAACTTTTTCAGTTGACCTCCTTTCCTATTATCCGATATGAAGCCTTCTCTTAATGCTTTGCAGCCTTTGTCCAAATAGCTTATCAGCAAGACCAGATCTTAATCCTATATAGCCATAAATTGCAGCCCCAATTCCTCCACATATAATCACAATCAACAATGACTGCCATTTAGATGCTGGCGAAAGAAATAGAGTGGTAATTTTGTAAAAAGCGATAACAACCCCAACCATAATTGCATTCATTAACAAAATTAATATACTTCTTCGCAATACTGTTTTGAATGGATAGTTTGCAAAAATCTTAATGACAACCAAGTTGATGATGATAGAAACAGAGTAGCCCAAAGCCGTAGCATATACTGCTCCATCCGTTTCGAATAATTTTATCAACGGTATATTAAAGGCTAACTTAACCAACAAACCAGTTAACAAGCTCAGTATCGTAAACCGCTGTTCATTAATTCCTTGTAAAATGGCGGCGGTAACGGAATACAAGGCGAAAAGAATAGCAACCGGCGCATAATGTCCCAGAACATCCGCACCTAATTTACTATGCTGATAAAACACGGTAAAAATAGGGTCTGCAAGCAATGATAACCCCATTGCCGCAGGTACCGTTAAAAACAGTAAGAGTTGAAAGGTTTGATCCACTTGACGAATCATGGACTGGCGATTTCCTTTGGCGAATGATTCCGTTATAAGCGGAACAAGCGTTAAAGAAAACGATGTGGCCAGTGAAACTGGTATTATTACAAGCTTATGAGAATCGAAATTAAGTACCCCAATAGCCTCAAGTGCTTCTTTTCCCTTATTTATAGCTGCCATACCTCTTGTAAAGGTTAATTGATCCACATATTGGAAAAGGGAGTTAGCTACACCTACAAATACAAATGGCAAGGCGTAGATAAAAATTTCCTTGTACATTTCCCTCAGCGAAACATTCAAGGTGCCTTTATCGTGTTCCAGCAGCTCATCAAAATGATGCTTTCTTATTTTCCAATACCAAAATAAAACAATTAAACTCGCAATTCCTCCAACAAATGCTGCAAATGTCGCAACACTAATAGCTGTTACCATACTTCCATTAAATACATGCAGTACTAAATAAGCTCCCAACAGAAGAAATACGATTCTGACAATTTGCTCAATCACCTGCGAAACCGCAGAAGGTCCCATAGATTGATGACCTTGAAAATATCCGCGAATTAAGCTCATTATTGGAATAATAATAAGTGCAAAGCTTACAGCCCGGATAATTGTCGTTACATTATCAATGGAATATTTTTTAGACTCTACCCCTGACATACTCAATTCCGCAAATGTTGGTGCAAAAATATACATAATGAGAAAACAAACGATACCGGTCATCAACATTAATATCATCCCGGATTTAAAAAGCTTTCTGCCAACTGCATATTCTTCTAATGCATTGTACTTTGCTATATATTTTGAAACAGCAAGCGGAACTCCAGCTGTTGCAATGCTAATAAATAATGTATATGGAACATAACCAAATTGATATAGAGCTTCCGGCTCCGAGCCTCCAATAATAGCGTGAAACGGAATGACATAAAATAACCCGATAAATTTGGAAATAAATGTTCCTAACGTTAAAATAAATGTACCACGGATAAGTTTTGAAGACATATAATCCCTACTTTAATCATGATTCATAATTGAAATTCACTAATTAGTAGTGTACAACTAACCAAGTCAATTGACAATTTATTCGAAAAATCTTTTTATTCCTTTTGCTTCCTTAAGGGGGATAAAAATTGTTGCTCTCTTGATTTAATAGTCAAGTCATTCTAAAATGAAACGAATATATACAAAGGTGTGGAACGAATGAAGTTTGATGTAATTGTTGTTGGAGGCGGCCCCTCCGGTTTGATGGCTGCGATTGCAGCTGGGGAAAAAAACGCCAAAGTAATGTTAATAGACAAAGGAGACAAGCTAGGGAGAAAGCTTGCCATTTCAGGCGGGGGCCGATGTAATGTCACGAACCGTCTTCCAATTGAGGAAATTGTAAAACATATCCCGGGAAATGGCCGCTTTCTATATAGTGCCTTTTCTATTTTTAATAATGAAGATATTATTCAGTTTTTTGAAAATCTCGGAATTAAGCTCAAGGAAGAGGACCACGGAAGAATGTTTCCCGTGACAAATAAAGCACAATCAGTCGTGGATGCCCTTTTAAAAAGGCTGTCTGAATTAAATGTAACCATTAAAACAAATACTCCTGTAAAAGAGGTATTGTATGATCATCAACAAGTAACAGGTGTTATGCTTCAAAATGGCGAAGTGATTCATAGTGATTCCGTTGTGGTGGCAGTTGGGGGGAAATCTGTTCCGCAAACAGGTTCAACCGGAGACGGATTTCCATGGGCAGAAAAAGCAGGACATTCTATATCGGAGCTTTTCCCCACAGAAGTACCTGTAACATCAGATGAATTTTTTATAAAAGAAAAAACATTACAGGGGCTTTCCCTTCGTGACGTGGCTATTAGTGTTTTGAATCCAAAAGGAAAACCAATTATTACCCATAAAATGGATATGATTTTCACTCATTTTGGCATTTCGGGCCCAGCCGTCTTAAGATGCAGCCAATTTGTCGTAAAGGCAATGAAAAAGTGGAATTTACAGCATGTCACAATGAGCATAGACGCTTTACCTGATTTTAACGAAGAACAGCTTTTTCAGCATATTATGAAAATATTAAAAGACGAACCGAAAAAGGCTGTAAAAAATAGTTTGAAAGGACTTTTGCCAGAACGTTATTTATTATTTTTACTCCATATGAGCGGAATCGATGAAAACACGCAAGCCTCCAATGTTTCTGTAGAAAAAATCCGTTCTTTTACAAAGGGATGTAAACAATTTCAATTTACCGTTAATGGAACACTCCCATTGGAAAAAGCATTTGTGACAGGAGGCGGTGTTTCTGTTAAAGAAATTGAACCAAAAACGATGGCTTCCAAATTAATGCCCGGTTTATATTTTTGTGGAGAAATTTTAGATATATACGGTTATACTGGAGGCTATAATATAACATCCGCACTTGTAACAGGTAGATTAGCTGGGATGAATGCAGCTATCTATTCTACGGATTGTCATTAATACACAATAACGCATGGATTTTTTCCATGCGTTGCTCGTATTGCGGACACTGAGTCCGTTATTTTCATAGATAATGATATTTTTTTATTGTTTCCGGACACTGAGTCCGCTATTTGCCAAAAATCACGCTAAAATAACCCTTTTTTGGCTAAATAGCGGAACGTATGTCCTATAATATCTTGAAATCCCCATTTTTGTCACAAATAACGAAATGTATGTCCGTTTTACCACATAGGCGGAACTACTTTATTTTTTATATAAAATCATCGCACTAAAACAATAAATTTGGTCGTCTTCGTCTTCGGGCATAACTGCCACATGATATTTTATATCTAACAGTTTATTATCATCAATGGTTTTCAAAAATTGATTCACATCTTCTTCTAAATCCTTTTCATGTTCATAATCGAATACCTTTACTTGGATCATACGATTTCCTCTCCCGTTTTTTATTACTATTGTTTCCAGGAGATGAAATTTTTAAAACATTCAAACATAATGAATTTTGGCTTTATACATCCTCCATTAGTATCAAGTTGATATTACTGCATAACTGCTGACATTTCCTCACAAGCGGGTACGAATTATCTTTTATGCGATGAAATATCAATTTAATTCATTATTTTTACATAAAAAACCAGGCAAATTGCCCGGTTAGTTTTTATTACTTTTTAGGCTTTGTTTCCCCTGTCCAATGTGACATTCCGCCTGTCATATTAATAACATGAAACCCTTGGTCTTGAAGAAATTGACATACTTTCATGCTTCGTCCCCCTGCATGGCAAGCAATGATATATTCTTCGTTTTTATCTAATTTATCCAAGGAATCAGGGATATCCCCCATTCGTATATGTACTGCTTCAGGAATCATTCCTTCCGCAACCTCATCATCTTCGCGCACATCAATTATATATAATGTCTCATCATTTTTTAATTTCTTTTCCACTTCTTCTGGAGTAATTTGTTTTATTTCCAATCCTGTCATTCCTTTCGAGTATTTTCTTTTCGATTATATCAAATACGTTTATGTAAAAACAAAGAAAGGGGTTTAAATAACCCCTCCCTTAATTTGCAACAATATTCACTAGCTTACCTGGAACTGCAATTATTTTACGAACGGTTTTTCCTTCAATAAAACCCTTTACTGTATCATCATTTTGTGCTATCTCTTCTAATTCTTTAGCAGATGCCTCACGGGAAACAGTCATTTTGCTTCGAACTTTTCCATTTACTTGGATAACGATTTCAACCTCATTATCAACAAGCTTAGCTTCATCATAAGTTGGCCAAGCTTCATAAGAAATCGTACCTTCATGGCCAAGTTTTTCCCAAAGCTCTTCACAGATATGCGGAGCAATTGGAGCTAGCATTTTCACAAAGCCCTCCATATATTCTTTTGGAAGAACGTCTGCTTTGTAAGCTTCATTAACGAATACCATTAGCTGAGAAATAGCAGTGTTATAGCCAAGATTTTCGAAGTCTTCCGTTACTTTTTTCACGGTTTGATGATATACCTTTTCAAGGACATCTTTATTTCCATTCTGAACTTTGCTTGAAAGCTCACCATTATCATCCACAAGCAAACGCCATACACGGTCAAGGAATCGTCTTGCTCCATCAAGACCATTTGTTGTCCAGGCAATAGATGCTGTTAGTGGTCCCATGAACATTTCATATAGACGAAGCGTATCAGCACCATGGCTAGAGACGATTTGATCAGGGTTAACCACGTTTCCTTTTGATTTACTCATTTTTTCATTGTTTTCACCAAGAATCATCCCTTGGTTAAGCAATCTTTGGAAAGGCTCTTTTGTTGGAACAACCCCAATATCATACAAGAACTTATACCAGAAGCGGGCATATAGCAGATGAAGCACGGCATGCTCTGCCCCGCCAATATACGTATCAACTGGAAGCCATTCTTTTAGTTTTTCTGGATCCGCAAGCGCCTCACTATTATGAGGATCAATGTAGCGAATAAAGTACCAGCAGCTTCCTGCCCATTGCGGCATCGTATTCGTTTCACGACGGCCTTTTTTTCCTGTTACAGGATCCACAACATTTATCCATTCTTCGATATTGGCAAGAGGAGACTCCCCAGTACCGGATGGTTTAATGTCCGTTGTTTTTGGAAGAGTAAGCGGAAGCTCTTCTTCCGGAACAGCTGTCATTGTACCATCTTCCCAATGAATAATCGGGATTGGTTCACCCCAATAACGTTGGCGGCTAAATAGCCAATCACGAAGGCGGTAGGTTACTTTCTTTTCGCCTATTCCTTTATCCTCAAGCCAAGCAATCATTTGCTTAATGCCATCTTCTTTATTTAGACCATTTAGGAAATCCGAATTTACGTGCTCCCCATCACCTGTATAGGCTTCTTCCGCAACATTTCCGCCTGCTACAACTTCTTTTATAGTTAATCCGAATTTTTTAGCAAATTCATAGTCGCGCTCATCATGTGCTGGAACAGCCATAATTGCACCGGTTCCATAGCTCATTAGAACATAGTCGGCAATCCAGATTGGCATTTTTTCATCATTTACAGGGTTGATAGCATAAGCTCCCGTAAATACACCTGTTTTGTCTTTGGCAAGATCTGTACGCTCAAGATCGCTTTTCGATTTAATTTGATCAAGATATGCATCAACTGCTGCACGCTGATCGGCAGTTGTAATTTTTTCTACTAGCGGATGCTCTGGTGCCAAAACGGCATATGTTGCACCGAATAGAGTATCAGGACGAGTTGTGAAAACAGTAAATGTTTCATCTGTACCATTAATATTGAAAGTTACCTCTGCACCCTCAGATCTGCCAATCCAATTTCTTTGCATATCTTTAAGACTTTCTGGCCAATCAAGATCATCCAGATCTTCAAGCAGTTTGTCCGCATAAGCAGTGATTCTTAGAATCCATTGTCTCATCGGACGTCTTTCAACCGGATGACCACCGCGTTCACTTTTTCCATCGATAACTTCTTCATTAGCAAGTACTGTGCCAAGTGCCGGACACCAGTTAACCGGTACCTCGTCGACATATGCAAGACCTTTTTCATAAAGCTTCAAGAAAATCCATTGTGTCCATTTATAATATTCCGGATCCGTTGTATTTACTTCACGATCCCAATCAAAGGAAAAGCCAAGTGAGTTCAATTGACGTCTAAACGTCTCGATATTGTGTTTCGTAAATTCAGCCGGATCATTGCCGGTGTCAATCGCATATTGTTCTGCAGGCAGTCCAAATGCGTCCCATCCCATTGGATGAAGCACATTATAGCCCTGCATTCTTTTCCATCTTGCCAGAATATCGGTGGAAATATATCCTTTTGGATGCCCGACATGAAGTCCTACTCCAGAAGGGTATGGGAACATATCCAACGCATAATAGTTTTCTTTTGATTTATCCTCTGTTGTTTTAAAGCTATCATGGTCTTTCCAATATTTTTGCCACTTTTTTTCAATCTCAATATGATTGTAACTCATGAAATTGCCTCCTTATCTTTTTATAACAGCAAAAAACCTCTCATCCCTATCAAAATAGGGACGAGAGGTTAACTTATACTCCCGCGGTACCACCCAAATTAGTGCATGCACTCGCTTCATTCATCCTTAACGCGGAAAACGGCAAAGATTACTTGGGTGTTCCCGTTCACATTTGCAACTAATAGGCGAGTTCATGATGGATCCGATTGGCTTGCACCTACCGCCAATTCTCTTGTTCAGATGAACATCACTACTATTCCTACTCAAACGTTTCATATGGATTAAATTATTTACCATTTTAGCCAATTTTAATCGTTGTTGCAAGCCTTTTTTTCATTCATGTTACATGCTTAAAGTTTGTTCCTGATTGGAGGATGATTTTAACGGTTTATCAAAGAAAATGGATAATCCAATGGATATAACAAATAATACCATCAGCGAAATAAATAACGTGGACATTCCGTATAAATCTACGACAATTCCACCGACTAAAGGTCCGACCATACGACCGCCCGTTGCTGTACTATTGACGATACCTTGAAAAAGCCCTTCTTTTCCTTTTGGAGACAGCTGACTCGCAATAGTTGGAATAGCTGGCCATACAAGCATTTCTCCTATCGTAAGAATAACCATAGCTGCAACAAAAGCACTCAAGCTATGTGCGACACTTACAACCCCAAAAGAAATGATAAAAATGACAATTCCCATTATGATTTGTCCTTTTAAGCTTGAACAGAACTTCTTGATCAGTGGTGTCATGATCGGCTGGCCAATTACGATTAATGCACCGTTAATCGTCCATAAAAGGCCATATTGTCTTAAAGTGATCCCAATTTCTTGAGTATAGCTTGAAATGGTCGCTTGCCACTGAACATACCCTACCCAGCATAGCAAGTAGGCCGAACATAAAATAACCAAAGCCTTAAAAATTTGTTTATTTCTAATAGCTCCATGTTCTTGAATAACCGATGTTTGCTTTCCTTGCTGGGCAGACAAATTTTTATACCCGAAGAAGGCAATCAATAAAAAGACAATAAACATAAGTAAATTAGCTAAAAAGATATAGTTAAAGGAAAAAGATGCTACAAAACCACCTAAGGCAGAACCAACTGCAACCCCAACGTTCTGCGCAACATAAATAGCATTAAAAGCTCTTCTTCCTCCTTCTTTCCAAACGGAACCTGCCATTGCAAATACACAAGGAAAAATAATTCCTGAACCAAAACCAGTTATGGTCAGAAAAATGACATAGTTTGGCCAATCATGCCAAAGAGTAAGACCAAGTGCTGCCAATATAGTAAGGATGATTCCGAATAAAACGGTCCGGTACCCCCCAAGTTTATCAAAAAGAGTTCCCCCGAGTAAGTTACCTATAACGCTTGCAGCCGAATTTAACATTAAAACAATTCCTGCAATAGATAATGACTTTCCGAGGTGATCATGGATGTAAATGGTGTTTAAAGGCCATAAAAAAGAAGAGCCTGTTGTATTCACCACCATCCCGATTACTAAAAGCCACAAGGATTTAGGCATGAGAAACGCTCCCTTCCCCCAGTATATATTTTATATCAATCACCATTGTATTCTTTTTAAATTATAGCGACAAGGGGTAAAAGAGATAACTATGTTTTCAGAAAAAGAAGGAGTGCTGAAGATGCACTCCTTCTTTACTTTATCTAGTTAATCCGGGTTTTCAATATGCTGTTTCGAACGAATTGGCTGGCTTTTTTTAGCATTGTTTTTCTTTAACTGTTTTACAGGATCATATTCCTTACCGAGCTCCATGTCCTGATTATTTACACCATTGCGAGTTTTTTGCTCTGGATTATTTTGCTTAGATCGTTTTTTCATTGTTTCCTCCGACATTAAATATTTAATTATATTGGCCTGTCATGATTGAGAAGGATCATTTGGTTTTGTAATTGCTGCAGTTGCAATCTCTTGCGATGTAATATTTCTCTTTGCTGGGAATTGGAGCTATTTGCTAATTGACATACTTCATTATAAGATGCTTCTAATTGTTGCAATGCGTTCGTATAATCATAATCATGATAATGCTCCTGGCGCAGTCCTTCTGTATATTGTTCCTGTGCTTGTTGAATCGCGTTATCACATCTTTGGAGGCATTCGTCAATTGATTTTCTAGTGGCCACTTATGAATCCTCTCCTTATTCAGCTAGTGGAAGCATCGCAAAATGCTTCACTTTTAGTTTGTTCACTAATGGAATGACTATGTAGGAAATCCAAGGTAAACTGGTTATAGCTTCAAGACAAGGTTTTTGATACTATTTTCTAAGGATCTTTTCTTAAACGCTGTTACATTTCCAGTAAAAACTTTATTTGGGTTAAAAATGATAAACTAGTAAGAAAAGATGCCCCGAATCCAAGTCATATTAGGAAATATAACAAATGACGAAAAACAACCATTTATGCGGAAGCAGCCCTTACTAAAGCTGTTCAACTATTAGGAGGAAGATTTTTGACACAGGATAATCCATTTCCATATGCAACAGATCATAAAAGATACTTAACATGGAATTATCATTTAAGAGAACATTTTGGCTATAAAGTTTTTAAGGTTTCCTTAGACGGAGGATTTGATTGTCCTAATCGCGATGGTACAGTGGCACATGGAGGATGTACATTCTGCAGTGCTGCAGGGTCGGGAGATTTTGCCGGTGACCGTGCTAAAGATCTCGTAACACAATTTCACGAAGTTAAAGCAAATATGCACAAAAAATGGAAAGACGCTAAATATATGGCTTATTTTCAGGCATACACAAACACCCATGCACCAATCGAGGTATTACGGAGCAAATTCGAGCCCGTTTTAAAACAAGAAGGAGTAGTTGGAATTTCGATAGCTACCCGTCCAGATTGCTTACCGGACGAAGTTGTCGAATATTTAGCAGAGCTAAATGAGCGTACTTATTTATGGGTAGAGCTTGGACTCCAAACCGTTCACGAAAGAACCTCCTTACTCATTAATCGTGCTCACGATTATCAATGCTATGTAGATGGCGTTGCTAAGCTACGTAAACATGGAATTCGAATTTGTACCCATATTATTAATGGACTGCCGCTTGAAAATAAGGAAATGATGTTAGAAACAGCTAAAGAAGTAGCAAAATTAGATGTACAGGGAATTAAAATACATCTCCTTCATCTCCTTAAAGGTACCCCAATGGTGAAACAATTTGAGAAAGGGTTACTTCAGTTCCTTTCTTTTGATGACTATGTAAACCTAGTATGTGATCAATTAGAAATTATACCGCCCGAGATGATTATTCATCGTATTACTGGAGATGGGCCTCTTGATTTAATGATCGGACCTATGTGGAGTGCAAATAAATGGGCAGTTATGAATGCAATCGATGCAGAATTAAAAAGAAGAAATAGCTGGCAAGGAAAATATTATACAGTGGAGATGAGTTTATGAAGCTGCAACGAATCTTAAACTTTGCTCACTCCCTGCTTCAATCCGCTGTTTCCAATGGTGATATTGTTGTGGATGCAACCGTAGGAAATGGACATGATACAGAAATGTTGGCCAAATTAGTAGGAGATTCTGGACATGTTTTTGGATTTGATATTCAAGAAGAGGCAATAGCCAATACTCAAGTTCGTTTAGCTGACCATAAGCTAAACAGCCGAGTTACACTTTTTGCTAAAGGACATGAAACCTTAAAGGAATCAATTCCAGACAAATTTCACCCATTTATTACTGCAGCTATCTTTAATCTCGGGTATTTGCCAGGCGGGAGTAAAAACATTGTTACCCACGGCAATACAACAATCTCAGCAATCGAACAGTTATTAGAAATCATGCCAAAAGAGGGTATAATTATATTAGTGGTCTATCATGGTCATCCAGAAGGTGCAGTAGAACGCGATGAATTATTACAATATGTAACAAAGCTGGATCAGAAAAAAGCGCATGTATTAAAATATGAATTCATTAATCAAATAAACAATCCGCCATTCATCATTGCCATTGAAAAACGATAAGAGATTAAAAGCTCTTATCGTTTTTTTTATACCACATTCTTTTCATTTTTTTCACGATTATTCAGCAATACCTTTAATAAACTGGTCGGAATGACATTTTGCAACCCTCTGTATGCTCTGCCATTCCAATAAAAGAAATAACTGATGGAGCCAGCATATTTCATCAATTTCCTCGAGAGTTTTTGCACATCTCTTTGTTTGTTTACTTTTTCATCCGATAAATACACGCCTAATAACCCTCGGTTGATTAATTTATGGAATTTTTGATCAGGTAGTTTATTTGTATGCTTGTCCGCTTCTTTTAAAAAGTGAATCAGCCTCTCAAACAATTGCTTTTCACTTTCATAATAAAAACAAAAATTCAAATCTCCGCCTTCTCTATCCTCATCCTGATCAATAAAATAGTCCAGTAATATATGTAAGCCTTGAATATAAGGAAAATAACCCTCTCTTATAATTTGAGCATATTCTTTTTTAAAATCCTTTCGCATTGCGTACGAAACCAGACAAAAAATTCCTAGCGTAGAGCCGGAACATGCCGAAAACTCATGCCATTCCATTTCAGGCAGACCATCTTTATATTGATTGAACATGCCTTGCAATCTCTCTACCCTTTCTTCCACACATACATGCTTATGAATTTGCAAATCACAATAATATTGGCATAACTCAATTAAAAAAGGTTTTATCACTTCATAATGGTCTATTTTTGCCAATACAGATTGACATGTTTTCACCAGTTTATGTAAGTATTCATTATCATTTTGATCTTCCCGAAAACGATAATAATTTTTTGGTTCCGCTCCTACTGTCAAAGCATCCTTCATCGATTCATGCAATGCAGCAAAATCTACAGGATCTAACGAAGTACTCCGATCACAAAGATTATCTAAATAATCGCTGATCGTTTGATATGCCACAATAAACTTAATCGCTTCTTCTTTTCTATCCAAGCTTAATAATGCGAGAATAGATCCACCTTCGCAATGAAAGGTTTTATGTTCAATGCTGGCAAGGGCCTGGTTTCTTAATTCCGCATTCGGAATCATCTTCGCCGCATCTTTCCAATAAAATAGCTCACGATGAACATTGGGCATTACCTTTCGATAGACCTGGTTCATAAGTGAAAATGGATGAGAGGGTACTGTCATTTATATATTCACCTCAATCAACAATATATCCAATTAAACGCAAACGATTTTCTACGAAATTTTTCGCATAAAGAAATATGTCTTCCCGTTCGGGTTCATTAAAAATCTCGTGATAACACTTAGGCCATTCTTTATAATTTTTCTCAGATAATTTCACCTGATTAAACCAGTCGCTAACTGAAGTCTTATTCACAATTTTATCATCTCCGCCTTGAAGAACCAAAAGTGGCACATCCGGAAATTTTGAAATATTTGTGAAAGCAAGTTTCATTCCTTTTACTAACTCTCGATACCATCGAACGGAAATTTTTGTAATATACAAGGAATCATTAACAGCTGATTCCATTATTTCCTCATTTCTTGTAGACATTTGAATGGTTAAAGGGCTTTTAAACCGTACTCCGGGCGCGATCTTATTTAACCCGACAGAAAGTCCGCTTAAAATTTTTGATGGATAATCTACAAGCCCAAGGCACGGGGACGATAATATTACTCCTGCAATTTTTAGCTTTATTTCTTGAAGTGTACGAATTACAGCGAGTCCTCCCATACTATGTCCTAATAGAAAAATAGGAACATTAAATTGATAAGCTGTTTGTACCCAATCTTTTATTTCAAATATATATTCGTCAAAGGAATCAATATGACCTCTATTTGATCTTGTAGTCATCCCTTGTCCGGGTAAATCTCCCATAATAACATGGTAACCGGAGGAGCGCCACATTTCAATTAACCAGCTGTAACGTCCGTGGTGCTCCATTGCCCCATGAACCATGACAATGACCGCTTTAGGAGCTTCATCCGCTTCCCATTTCCACATAGCTTCTGCCTCCCTTTTCTCTTGTTGTTGGCCGTTTTCGTATCAATTGTTGCTTCACGTCATTTGTTACAAATTTCAAGCAAGCTTGGAGTCGGGGCATCTTTTCTTACAAAATTTATTCGTTTTTAACCCCTATTAAGGTTGTACCAAGTGTTTTCGTATGACAAAGCAACAAAATTTAAGAAAAGAGCCTTTGTAGGAATACTCTATTTTACCCTAAATATGCTAACTCCTCTCTTTATTATATATCTTTTCACAAATTGGCATTAACTTTTTCGAAAGTTTGACGATGTAATACATAGAATCTTCTTATTTAGGTGGTAGGAATGAAGCAGTTTATATCAGGTTTATTATGTTTATTTTTTCTAATTGGAACAGGGATTATTGTTTATGGAATATGTGATTCAAAGGAATCTGAATCATATACACACGATGCACTAGTAAATAGCGATCATGAACAATATGCTGT
Source organism: Margalitia sp. FSL K6-0131 (assembly GCF_038008735.1). NCBI lineage: Bacteria > Bacillati > Bacillota > Bacilli > Caryophanales > Bacillaceae > Heyndrickxia > Margalitia sp. FSL K6-0131. The sequence continues at coordinate 1,757,805 of NZ_JBBOZS010000001.1, read as the reverse complement.
TATTAAGATAAAGGATGCGGTATCCATTAATGTTCCCTCTATAAACCAGCATCCTGAACTGGATAGAGGTTGTGAGGTAACGAGCCTTGCAATGCTTTTGCAGTCTGCTGGTGTTCAAGTAGATAAATTAACTTTGGCTAAGGAGATTAAGAAAAATCCTACACCACGAACGATTAAAAATGGAAAAATCTATTATGGAGATCCAAACGAGGGATTCGTCGGTAATATTTATACCTATCATAAACCCGGGTACGGTGTTTACAATAAGCCAATTTATGAATTAGGAAATAAATTTCTGCCAGGAAAGTTAATTAATTTAACAGGGCATTCCTTTGAAGATTTAAAAATATATCTATCTGATGATCGGCCAATATGGGTAATCATTAATACAGAATATAAAAAACTACCTTCCGCATACTTTCAATCTTGGTATACAAAAAACGGAAAAATCCACATCACTTATAAAGAACATTCTGTGCTTATTACAGGATATGATAAAAAATATATTTATTTTAATGACCCACTTACTGGACAAAAAAATAAAGCACCCGCTAATTCCTTTATGGAAGCGTGGGTGCAAATGGGCAGCCAAGCTATCACTTACGAAAAATAGCTTGGCTTAATTTTTATTTGAAACATGATGATTTTCAATTGCTTTCGAGGAGCATTTGTTCAGCCGAAATTTAAACAGTTGCCTGCTCAGCGTTTAATTTATATTGTTTTTGAAAGTCATATTTTTCTTCTAAATAAACTGCATGCCAAATCATGAAGACTAAAACAGTCCATATTTTACGACTATGATCTAATTTTCCTTGGCAATGTTCTTCCAGAAGATTTAATACATAATTTTTATTTATGATATGATCAGTCGGGCTACCCTTGATAATGTTGATTGCCCAGTCATGCATTTCATCTTTTAGCCAATGTCTAATCGGAACTGGAAAACCTAGTTTTTTTCGATTTAAAACATGATCAGGAACTACTCCCTCCGCAGCCTTGCGAAGAATATACTTCGTCGTATCATTAGCGGTCTTTAGACTGGTCGGAATTTGTGACGCAACTTTAAATACCTCTTTATCCAAAAATGGAACACGCAACTCGAGGGAGTGTGCCATTGTCATTTTATCCGCCTTTAATAATATATCCCCGCGCATCCATGTATGAATATCAATGTATTGCATGCGATCTACAGGATCATACCCAGCTGTCTCTGCGTAAAGGCCTTTCGTAATCTCTGTATAGTCCAATCCTTGTTTGTACCTGGCTAAAAGTTCTTTCTTTTCTTTTTCCGTATACATTTTTGCATTTCCGATATAACGCTCTTCCATTGGAGTAACACCGCGTTCTATAAAGCTCTTTCCTTTGACACCTTCCGGCATCATTTTAGCCAATGCCTTAAGAAGCGATTTTCCAACTGCAGGAATCTTATTAAATACCTCTAAAGATTGGGGCTCTCGATAAATATTATAGCCTCCGAACAGCTCATCTGCCCCTTCCCCTGACAATACAACTGTAACATGTTTTCTTGCTTCTCTTGCAACAAAGTATAAAGGAACGCATGCAGGGTCAGCCAATGGATCATCAAGATGCCACATGATTTTCGGAAGTTCCTTCATGTATTCCTCCGGAGTAATCACATAGCTGATATTTTCTACACCAAGCTTTTCCGCGGTTTCCTTCGCTACATCAATTTCGCTAAAACCATTGCGTTCAAAACCCACGGAAAAGGTTTGAATTTTGGGATTGTATTGTTTCGCAATGGAAGCAATAATAGAGGAATCAATTCCGCCAGATAAGAATGATCCAACCGGAACATCACTGCGCATATGAACATTTACAGAATCGAAAAGAACATCTTTGATTTCTTTTATAAATTCATCTTCGGACTTATGAATCGGTTTAAACGCAGCTTTCCAATAGCGTTTAATATCTAACGGTTGTCCTAATCTTTTCACAAAATAATGGCCAGGCTCTAATTTTTTAATTCCAGCAGTCATCGTTTCAGGCTCAGGAACAAATTGGTATGTCATATAATGCTGAACAGCATCATAGTTTAATACATCATTTTCCATTGCCAATAATATACTTTTCTTTTCAGATGCAAAAAATGTCCGATTTTCTTCTTCTAAATAGAAAAAAGGTTTAATTCCAAAAGGATCACGAGCACCAAGCAAGGATTGTTCTTGTTTATCCCAAATAACAAACGAAAACATTCCGCGCAGTTTTTCAACAGCCTTTTCCTTATAATGGCTGTACAATGCTAAAATAACCTCAGTATCTGATGAAGTCGCGAACGTTAAGCCTGCTTCTATTAATTCATTACGTAATTCCACGTAATTATAAATTTCTCCATTAAAGATAATCCAATATCGATCGTTTTCATATGTTAATGGCTGGTGTCCGCTTTCTAAGTCAATAATGCTCAGACGACGGAAACCAAATTGAATATGTTCGTCTTCATAAAAACCATCGTCATCGGGTCCACGATGGGTAATAATGTCATTCATATTTTTAAATAGTTGTTTATCTTCATCACGAAGTTCAATTGAACGGTCGTGTACACAACCTATAAATCCACACATTATGTAGTTCACCTACTCCATTTTTTTAAGCTTCTTTTGAACAATGCTATTTTTCTTATAAATTATTGCTTTTCATCATTGTTTTAAATCTTAGACTTTGTTTCGGGCAATCTTATCCGATGAAGATGGTTATAAGATTTTTCTTTTACAAAAGCAATAGTACAAGAAAAAAGTCATTAAAAAATTCATACTACCTTATACTATCATTTTTTATTTCGTTTTTGCAGTAGCCATTTTACTTATCCCGACAAATATTTTTTTCCAAAATGTTCTTACGAATAGCTCTGTTAAATAATTCGTTGGCGTTTAGTACCGACTTATGCGCACCCGTTCACGTTTAAGCATACATTTAATTCAATAATAATCACTAATTTACCTCTTCGATAAAAAACAAAGAGGAGTTACAATATCGTTCTGTAACCCCTCCATTTTCTTTCAACCACTATTTTGCAAGTTGACTTAAAACTTCCGCTTTGTCTGTTCTTTCCCAAGGTAAATCTAAATCATTGCGTCCAAAATGTCCGTAAGCAGCCGTTTGCTTATAAATAGGACGTCTTAAATCTAACATTTTAATGATACCAGCAGGACGAAGGTCGAAGTTTTCACGAACCGCTTCAATCAATTCCTCTTCTGAAACCTTTCCTGTACCAAAAGTATCAATGGAGATGGATACCGGCTTTGCTACACCAATTGCATAAGCAAGCTGTACTTCACATTTATCTGCAAGGCCAGCAGCTACAATATTTTTAGCAACATAACGTGCAGCATATGCTGCGGAACGGTCCACTTTTGTAGGATCCTTACCTGAGAATGCACCACCGCCATGGCGTGCATAACCACCATACGTATCAACGATAATTTTACGACCTGTTAATCCAGCATCCCCTTGTGGTCCACCGATAACAAATCGACCAGTTGGATTAATGAAATATTTTGTGTTTTCGTCGATTAATTCTTTAGGAACAACTGGACCAATAACATATTCTTTCACATTGCGTTGAATTTGCTCTAAGCTGATTTCTGGATGGTGCTGTGTAGAAATAACGATCGTGTCAATTCTTGCTGGTTTGCCATTTTCATCATATTCAACCGTTACCTGTGTTTTAGCATCCGGGCGTAAATATGGAAGAATCTCTTCTTTACGCACTTCTGATAATCTGCGTGCAAGCTTATGTGATAGGGAAATTGGCAAAGGCATTAACTCCTTTGTCTCATTACATGCAAAACCAAACATTAATCCTTGGTCCCCTGCACCAATTGCTTCAATTTCTTCTTCAGACATTTGTCCTTCACGTGCTTCTAATGCTTTATCAACACCCATTGCGATATCGGCAGATTGCTCATCTATAGATGTAAGAACCGCACATGTTTCAGCATCAAAGCCATATTTTGCACGAGTATATCCAATATCTTTAATGGTTTCACGAACAATTTTTGGAATATCCACATATGTGCTGGTAGTAATTTCTCCTGCAACAAGTACAAGACCTGTTGTCACAGATGTTTCACAAGCCACACGTGCGTTAGGGTCCTTTGCTAAAATCGCATCCAAAATGGCATCCGAAATTTGGTCACATATTTTATCCGGATGACCTTCCGTCACGGATTCGGATGTGAATAAACGACGTTTGTTTGTCATCTTTTTTCCTCCCTTAGAGATAAATCAAAAACTCTATATTTACGCCTCACGGTACTCATTTCCCTAATAGTATGAAATAATCAGGAGAATTTATCCTCGATTCTTTCAAGATGCTATTTGCATTCATTCGCATTTTGCATTTACTTAGGCTGGGGCGAATAACTAAATAAAACCTTTCCTATTTATATTTTGAGGAAAGGTTCACATTCGTTTTTACGCCTTTCACTCTTATCGTTCAAGGAATTACCTTGCTACAGGTTAGCACCTTTTCATTTTAGCATGCTTATAAAAATGACTCTTCAACTTATCTACTAAGCTTTCATTTTTATTATATGCACCTAAAAAGCTGGTTGCTGGGCTTCATCGGGCCTGTCCCTCCGCCATCTCGGGATAAGAGTATCCGTTCAAGGTAAAATCATACGCAATTTGTCGCACCGTGTCAACTACTTCATGCATTTTTTCAATATTATTTAAGGCTTTTCTTAAACTTAGTTGCTTTTGTATAACAACCTTATTAAGGTTAAATATGAATGATACTTTATAGAAAAGATGCCTCGAAACCAATCTACTCAGGTTTTAGGAAAAAGTGACGAAAAGGAACAGATTAAATTCGGCTTTTGGGTTTTTAACAATCTATTCGAAAACAGCCTTATATAAAGCCCATTTTTAAAAATCGGAATAATGTTCCTTCAGTCAAAAATACTAATGTTATGGCTTAAATAAGGAAAGAAATCGAAATGTTAAAACTTTGTGTTTTTTAAAAAATAAGCATATATAGTATAGACTAATTATTTAATTGTGTTATACTAATTGACATAAGCGATTAAAAATTTTTTATTCTTTCATAAAGGATGGTAACGCATTCATGAATTCAATAAGTTTATCTACTGAATTAAGTGAATTACTAAATGGAAATAATGTTTATACTCAATTATCCGTTCCACGTTTAGTGGAAAAAATATTAGCGCGTAAAGAAGGAATCTTAACCTCAACTGGAGCAGTTCAGGCTGAAACTGGAAAATATACTGGGCGTTCCCCTAAAGATAAATTTATTGTTGAAGAACCTTCTGTAAAAGACAAAATTGATTGGGGTTCTGTCAATCAACCAATTTCTGTAGAAGTCTTTGACAAACTGTATCATAAGGTAATTCAATATTTAGAAAATCAAAATGAATTATTTGTATTTAAAGGATTTGCCGGTGCAGACAAAAAAAGCCGTCTTCCTATACAGGTTGTGAATGAATATGCTTGGCATAATTTATTCGCACATCAATTGTTTATCCGCCCATCAGAAGAAGAATTAGCGGATCATAAGGCACAATTTACGATTCTATCTGCTCCAAATTTTAAAGCAGACCCACAAGTAGATGGCACTAAGTCGGAAACATTTATCATTGTGTCCTTTGAACGCCGAATTATTTTAATTGGCGGAACGGAATATGCTGGAGAGATGAAAAAATCCATTTTCTCCATAATGAATTATTTATTGCCTGAAGCAGGAATATTACCTATGCACTGTTCCGCAAATGTAGGTCCGGAAGGCGATGTAGCATTATTCTTCGGCCTGTCCGGTACAGGAAAAACTACGTTATCCGCAGATCCAAATCGCAAGCTTATTGGGGATGATGAGCATGGTTGGTCAGCAAATGGGGTATTTAATATAGAAGGCGGCTGCTACGCAAAATGTATTGGTTTAACCCGTGAAAAAGAGCCGCAAATTTATGATGCCATTACGTTTGGATCTGTTTTGGAAAATGTAATGGTAAATCCTGATACACATGAAGCAATGTATGATGACAATACATTGACAGAAAATACACGTGCCGCTTATCCGATTCAATCCATCGATAATATTGTTGAACCAAGTGTAGCAGGTCATCCACAAACAATCGTTTTCTTAACAGCCGATGCATTTGGTGTCTTGCCTCCGATCAGTAAATTAACAAAAGAGCAGGCAATGTATCACTTCTTAAGTGGATATACATCGAAGCTTGCAGGAACAGAGCGCGGGGTTACTTCTCCAGAAGCAACATTCTCGACATGCTTTGGAGCACCATTCCTTCCGCTTCCTGCCACGGTCTATGCGGAAATGCTCGGTAAAAAAATTGATGAATACGGAGTCGATGTCTTCCTTGTAAATACAGGATGGACTGGCGGAGAATACGGCGTAGGATCACGTATGAAATTAAGCTATACACGCGCCATGGTTCAAGCTGCTTTAGAAGGAGAATTGCACCATGCTGAAACAGTAAAGGATGAAATCTTTGGCTTAAATATTCCATTACATGTTCCAGGTGTTCCAGATGAAGTACTATTACCAAATAAAACTTGGGCTAGCCAAGATGAGTATATTATAAAAGCAAAGGAACTCTCTGAAAAATTCCAATTGAATTTCCAAAAGTTCAAAAATGTTGACAAGGAAATTGTGGAATTAGGAGGTCCAAAGAAATTATAATAGAAAGGGTGACCAATTTGGTCACCCTTTTAATTTGTAGAATTCAAGGAAATTAACTGATAAAAAATCGTTGTTTTCTCTTTTTCCCATTCTACCTTTTGAATAACAGCTGTTCCGCTTGAATCACTTTCCAACGTCCGCTTGACATCAATTGGTATATCGATTGGATATAGGCGATACCCCGCTTTTTCTAATATAAATAAATTATCGTCTAATCGTTTTTCATTTCCTTTTGTCACAATCATCGTATTAAGTTCTAAAGGCATTCCCATTTATTTTTCTCCTTTACCTTATCTGCATTCTTACAACTATTTTATCATGTCAGTGCCTGTTTTTTCATCCATGAACATAAATCCGAAACAATTTGCCGATTTATTATAGGCGGAAAATAATGTGTGTAATTTGGAAAATACCATGTTTCGACTGGTTTTTTTAGCAGTTTCAATCTTTCCTCCAGTCTTTTTGCATGCTCAAAGGATACATTTTGATCATGTTCCCCATGTATAATTAATACAGGTGATTCTATTTTCTCCAGAAAATACAGCGGGGTTCGCTCTTTGTATCGATCCGGATATTTTGCAGGAGTGCCTCCAATTACCCGTTTCATCATTCTCCGTAAATCCTTTCTCTCTCCATAAGTTAATTCCATATCGGAGACCCCTCCCCATGTTACAACGGATGCTGCCTCCTTTCGATGGATAGCCGTATGTAGAGCCATTACCCCTCCTCTTGAAAAACCAAACACATGGATGCGGTTTTTAGCTACCCGGGGATACTGTTTCAAAAGATCGAAAGCAGAATAGGCATCCATTCGATCCTCCCCTGCAAAATCTTCATCTCCTTCCCCTCCTCTGTTTCCTCGATAGAAAGGAGCAAAGACAACAAAGCCCTCACTGGCAAATTGTCCGATTCTAGCAGGTCTCACCATCCCTACACTTTTAATTCCACCCCTTAAGTATAAAAATCCATCATACACAAGGTCATCCTTTGGTTCTGCTAATAATCCCTTTACCTTATAGGAACCAGACATATAAGTTATTATGTACATATTTACCTGTGGATTGGGCGACGGAAATCGAAATTTTTCCATAATATTCATGTAAATACCTCCTTCCAGCTTCTTTATATCCATGTCTTCTAGGCATTCACACATTTTTTTTACAATCATACGATAGGTAACAAATCAGAAATAAACGAATGCCTATAAGGAGGTTTAAATATGAAAAGATGGCTTAGAGTTAGCTTTTCACTTTTGGTACCATTCATTCTGCTGTTTTCTTTAGGAGCATGCTCAAAAAAGGAAGGCTTGAAAACAGTTCGCGTTGCAGAGGTTACCCGTTCCGTTTTCTATACACCGCAGTATGTAGCAATCCAGAAAGGATTCTTTAAGGACGAAGGCTTAAAAATCGACTTAAAAACAACTGCTGGCGGCGACAAAACGATGACAACATTATTGTCTGATGGAGCGGATATTGCCCTTGTAGGTTCTGAAACCTCCATTTACGTCCATGCTCAAGGCAGTGATGATCCAGTTATTAATTTCGCCCAACTGACTAGAACGGACGGAACCTTCCTTGTCTCTCGAAAAAAAATTGATAACTTTTCCTGGGACCAATTAAAAGGCTCCACTTTTCTTGGTCAAAGAAAAGGCGGGATGCCGCAAATGGTTGGAGAATTTGTTCTAAAAAAACATGGCATTGACCCACATAAGGATTTAAAGCTTATTCAAAATATTGATTATGCCAATATTGCTAATGCCTTTGCCTCTGGAACAGGTGATTTTGTCCAATTATTTGAACCGACCGCATCTGTTTTTGAAAAAGAGGGAAAAGGATATATCGTCGCTTCTTTCGGGAAAGAATCCGGTAATGTCCCATATACCGATTATATGGCAAAGCAAAGCTATATTAAAGAACATAAGGATACAATAGAAAAATTTGTCCGCGCTTTATATAAAGCGGAAAAATGGGTGAAGGATCATGATTCCAAGCAAGTAGCGAAAGTAGTCCAACCATTCTTCGAAGATACGGATATTGATATTTTAGCTTCTTCCATTGAGCGCTACCGTAATCAAGGTTCATTTGGAACTGATTTAGTCCTAAATGAGGATGGTTGGAATAACCTTCAAAATATTATGAGTGAAGCAGGAGAATTACCAAAGCGAGTTGATTATAAAACGCTTGTAAATACGTCCATTACAAAAAACGTTATTAATAAATAAGGAGGTTAAATATTATATGAGCTTCCTATCTGTAGATAATGTCCACCATAGCTACTTTACACCAAAATCAGCTACAAATGCTTTAAAAGACATAAACTTTGAGATTCAAGAAGGAGAATTTATTTCTTTGCTTGGTCCTAGTGGTTGTGGAAAAACAACGATGCTATCCATTCTTTCAGGTTTGATTCAACCAACAGAAGGAAGTGTTTTAATCGATGGAGCAGTACCTAGTTCGTTAACATCCTCCATCGGCTACATGCTGCAACAAGATTATTTATTTCCATGGAAAACCATCGAGGAAAATGTTTTACTTGGACTGAAACTTAATAAACAATTAACAGCTAAATCACGGGAAACAGCATTAAATTTACTAAAAGAAATAGGTTTAGCAGGTGTTGAAAAACAATATCCGAGGCAGCTTTCCGGCGGAATGAGGCAAAGAGCTGCTTTAGTAAGAACATTGGCCATCAATCCAAAAATTTTATTTTTAGATGAACCATTTTCAGCACTTGATTATCAAACAAAACTAAAATTAGAGGATCTCGTATTTGAAACATTAAAATCATACAAAAAAACTGCCGTATTAGTCACACATGATATAGGAGAAGCCATTTCTATGAGTGATCGCATTTTATTATTTGCTGCTAAACCTGGGCGTTTATATAAAACCTTTCTTGTCCCTGAAGAATTAAGAGCTATTAGGCCTTTTGATGTAAGAAGTAAAGAAGCATATTCTGTGTTATTTCAGGAAATTTGGAAGGAGTTGGAGTCCCTTGAAAACCACGAATAAACCAAATTTCCTTTATCACCAATATTTAAATAAGCTTAAAATCGAAAAAAGATGGGTTCGATTTTATCAGTTGATTATTTTAATCGTATTTTTTTCTCTTTGGGAAACAGCTAGCAGGCTTCATTGGGTAAATCCCCTTATATTTAGTTCTCCATCAAAAATATGGGTATTATTAGTTCATAAGATCCAAGATGGCACTATTTTTAGCCATATTGGCGTAACAGTATTTGAAACCATTATGGGATTTGTCCTTGGTACTTTTCTTGGAGCACTTTTGGCAGCCATTCTTTGGGCATCTCCAAAGCTATCGAAAATATTGGACCCCTACCTAGTTATCTTTAATGCAATGCCAAAGGTTGCCCTAGGACCAATCTTAATTGTTATCTTTGGACCTGGAGTATCATCCAGTATCGCGATGGGAATTATAATATCCGTCATTATAACCACCATCGTCATCTATACAGCCTTTCGAGACGTGGATTCTAACTATTTGAAGGTGCTGCAAACATTTGGAGCAACAAGGTCCCAAATGTTCAAGGAAGCCATTTTGCCTGCATCGTTTCCAACAATTATTTCCACTTTAAAGGTAAATGTCGGTTTATCTTGGGTCGGAGTTATTGTTGGAGAGTACTTAGTCGCATCAAAAGGATTAGGATATTTAATTATATATGGATTCCAGGTTTTTAATTTTACCCTTGTTATGTTATCACTCATTATTGTAGCGATAATAGCAACCATTATGTATCAATTGGTAGATTTATTAGAAAAAAAGCTTATTAAAGACTCAAATAATTAAAGGGGGCTATTTAAGATAGCACCCCACTATTTATTCTCTACTTTGAAGTAAAATCCTTTAAAATTCCAATACTGTCAATATGTTTTTTTGCCTCTTCATCCCCTAAATCATACAACATTTGATAAGCACGCAGTAAATTTTCATCCGAAATATCATTAGGACGATCATGATGATATTCTACAACAGGAACATGAGCCCGCCAAAATCCTAATACATCCGCATCATAATTGGAATCAAAAATTTGTCTCAGACGTGTGATTTCTTCATCTGTTGCCTCTATTTTATAATTCCATACTGATGCATCTTTGCTTCTAGAAATTTCCCCGCTTCCCAGATCAACATAATATGTGTGCTTAACTTCTTCCATGTTTGTTTCACCTCTAATTATTTTCAGATACGTTTAGAAATCTTTATGTATCGTTTCCCACAAAACTACTCAAAATATTCCTATTCAATAACAAAAGCGTAAGCGCCTTGGTCATCGGCGTACGGATTTCGTAGTCTTCGACTGAGATAAAGGAAACACAGTGAGGTAGTTCACGAGCTGATGTTGACTTATCGTAGGGAGGAGACGGAGAAATCCGCTAGCCGATAGGCGCTGTTAGCTAGACGTGAACAAATTTAAAAAAGGAGTGTTCTAATTGAGATTAGTGGACGAACTCTTTCAAATATATCGCGATAGATTAACGGGTGATGAAGAGGATTTAGACATTATCGCTTTAGCGGTTGTAGAAAACAACAGTCGTCAAGAACTTTTAAACATCGTCAAAGAAATGAACGATTATGAATTGCACTATTTCATAAGCATGTATTTAACAGAAACACTAAAGGAAAAATTTGCAAGCCATTCGGGTAATATTGATTATAGCCACCATTCAAAGTATCTTCATTAAAATAGTACTTTCTTCCTTCACTGGATGTTCATTTCCTAGTCAATTTCAGTGCAAAAATTGCAGAAATACATGTTAAAATATATTTATGTATTAAATTAAGAGGGGTATTGGAATGCTGATTTTGACTGCAATAGTATCGATTATTATTATTATCGTGATTATGTCAGCTGCTGTCATTACTACATCAAAAGCATATTCACATAAGCATACAATCGATCCGATTGAAAATAACCCAAATATTAAAACAGATGGAAAAGAACCGTCCGATATTTAAGGATGGTTCTTTTGACTTTTTTTCTGTTATGGAATAACCTAAAGAAAAAATAAGGAAGTAATGATTCATGCTAAAATATCTATTTATCTTAATCATTCGTTTTTATCAACTTGTCATTTCCCCTTTAAAACCACCAACATGTCGTTTTTATCCAACTTGTTCCCATTACGGACTTGAATCCATTAAACGATTCGGCGCTCTACGTGGCGGATATCTAGCCATCAAACGGATTTTAAAATGTCATCCTTTTCATCCAGGCGGAGTAGACCCGGTTCCAACAGAATGGCCCTCAAGGAAGAAGCAAAAATAATCATTGCTTTACCGCTAGCAATCTAGTATTAAAATTTCGTTTCTTAAATCGGAATCATTCTATTTTCTAAATAATGTCTAATCTAAACTGGCAAAGGTTGTAAAATAAGAAAACAGAACAAAGGTCCTTTATTTACACAATCTTGCTGTTTTAAGGGAAAAACGAGGATTATTTTTTACTAATGCAAAAAAATATTCAGTCACTTAACTGCCTTAAACTTATCTTCCTTTGATTTCCGTTATATTTTCATGGTGCCCGCAAACAATAAAAGATGTATCATCAATTTTATAAAATGAGGTGGTATGAAGATGGCAAAGGATGTTTTATGCGAAGTAAACAACTGTCATTATTGGAAAGACGGAAATAAATGCTCTGCTGATCAAATATACGTTGTAAGCCATAAAGGGCATGAAGCTAAAAATCAAGCAGAAACAGATTGTAAAACTTTTAAGCCTGAGGGTAATTGGTAAAATAGAGATAAGACAAAAAGAAATCGGCAAATTAGCCGATTTCTTTTTTAATCATATTTTTCCTCAAATATTGTAACTTCCTTTAAACGTCTTTGATTTAATTCGTATCCGATACCATAATCGGAAGGAGCTTTTATTCCACCATTATGCACTTTAATTTCCGGCGTAATAATATCTTCTTCCCAATACCTGCTAGACGAAGAAATATCACCAGGTATAGTAAAACCGCTTTTGGTTGCCAAGGCAATATTATGTGCCTTTGAAATACCGAACTCAATCATTCCCCCGCACCATACTTTAATATTGTTTTCTACACATAAATCATGCATTTGAATAGCGTTCCATAAGCCGCCAACTCGACCGATTTTTATATTGATGACACCGCAGCTTTTTAAGTAAATGGCGCTTTTCGCATCCTGGAGAGAAACAATACTCTCATCTAAACAAATAGGCGTCTTTATCTCTTTTTGAAGAATGGAATGTTCCACAATATCATCTATACCAAGTGGCTGTTCAATCATCAGCAAATTAAATTCATCCAAAGACTTAAGGATCTCGACATCTTTTAAGGAATAGGCAGAGTTAGCGTCAGCCATTAAATCGAGTTCAGGATAATGCTTTCGTATTTCTTTTAAGAGATAATAGTCATTCTCCGGTTTAATTTTTACTTTTACTCTTTTGTAGCCCTCCTGCAGATACATAGATATGTTTTCAATAGCCTCTATAGGATCTTGTGAGCCAACTACAACACCTGCAGGCACATGTTCCCTTACTCCGCCGATAAGGTCCCATAAAGGCTTCTTTTGTTGTTTAGCATATAAGTCCCATATAGCTGTTTCTATACCTGCTTTAGCCATTTGATTACCACGAATCATATCAAAGCGTTTGGACACTTCACTTGGATCATTAATAGGCTGATGCAGAATTAAAGGAAGTAAAATATCCTTTAACATGTGGAAAACTGTCTTAACGGTTTCCTCTGTGTACCATGGCGTTGAAAAAGCAACTGCCTCCCCTAATCCAATCGTTCCTTCCTCATCTCTTACCTTGATGATTATTCCTTCTCTTTCCGTCACTTTGCTTAGAGAAGTGGAAAAAGGAGATTTTAATGGCATTTTAATAACATATATCCAAGCTTCCGTTATCTTCATATTTCCATATCCTTTGGAATTATTTCGATTAACCTTCTGCGCAAAAGCTTATTGGAAGCATTTCTTGGCAAAGATTCAACCTTATATAACTTTTTCGGTATTTTATATTTTGCTAATTTTTTCCTACAAAATGAGATTAATTCTTCCTCTGATACGGAATGATTTAATACTACAAATCCAATTGGAACTTGACCCCATACCTCATCTTTTATTCCAGTTACCCCCGCTTCTTCGACATTAGGATGAGCTAATAACACCTCTTCAATTTCGGCTGGATATATATTTTCACCGCCTGAAATAATAAGGTCTGAGCGCCTATCCATGACAAAGAGATAACCTTCTTCGTCCACATATCCGATATCTCCTGTTTTAAGCCAGCCCTCACAGAAGCTATTTTGATTAGCTTCCGGCCGATTCAGATAGCCAATTGTAACATTTGGTCCCTTTACGACAATTTCCCCTGGCTCAAATGGTTTGTTCACTTTTCCTTCTGACATAATTTTTAACTCAGATGGAAATAACGGTTTCCCTGCTGAACCAAGTTTTTTCAAACTATCTTCCGGTGCTAATGTAACAATTTGTGAAGAGGTTTCTGTCATTCCATAGGACTGAAAGACTGGAATTCCTTTCTCCGCACATGCTTCCAGCAATGGACGTGGAGCAGGTCCTCCACCAAGTAGCATGCATCGGAATTTGGAATGATATCCTTGTTCATTTAGTGAAGAAACCATTCTTTGCAGCATGGCTCCTACTACAGACATAATGGTTATGTCCCCTGTCTGCAGTAATGTATTCACTTTTGTTTCGTTAAATTGCTCCATTAAATATACAGGAATCCCATAGATTACACTTCTCATCAAAATAGATAATCCGCTAATGTGAAATATAGGAACCGTACAAAGCCATGCATCATCATCTCTAATTCCAAGATTAAGAGCGGATCCAACAGCACTCCACCAATGGTTTCCAAATGTTTGTAAAACCCCTTTTGGATTTCCTGTCGTTCCGGAGGTATACATAATGGAACAAATATCGCTTAGCATATATTCCTTCACAACCTCGATATCTTTCTTCGGCAAACTCTCTAGCTCTTTAAAGGTGAGAAGCGGAAGTGAATCATATAGCGGATGTATTTCGTTCAATATATGTTTAAAATCGTCATCACTAATTAATAGTTTTGCTTGACTGTCCTTCAGCTGGAATGTCATTTCGGATGGGGTTAAGCGGTGATTTAAAAATACAGCTTTTACACGCAATTGTTGTAATGCATGGATTATAAACACAGTAGAGGGACGATTTTTCATTAATAGGGCAACTGTATCTTCTTGTTTTATACCTAAAGAGGATATTGTTTGGGCATAATCTTTCGCCTTCTCAAAAAGCTGAGCAAAGCTCCACGTTTTATTTTCAAAAACAAGTGCATTCCGATTAGGTGTTAAAAACGCACGCTGCTTTAAAAAATTTGGAATGATTGTTTCCAAAGAGATCACCTTCATTTTTTACATAAATTTTAGGAACAAATCCGTAAGCCGATTGACGCTGAAGCTAGACGTAGACCATTTTTCAAAAAAGCTTTCTACTGGTTTAAACTCTATAATTTTCCTAAACAGCTAAGAAAAAAGCTTGATGGTATTCCACCAAGCTTTTTATTTCATCATGGAAAACGAGGGAATTGTCCGAAGTCTGGTTTGCGTTTTTCTTTAAACGCATCACGACCTTCTTTTGCTTCATCTGTTGTGTAATATAGAAGCGTCGCATCTCCACCCATTTGCTGTAAACCAGCTAGCCCATCTGTATCTGCATTGAACGATGCTTTTAAGAAGCGAAGTGCAGTAGGGCTTTTCTCAAGAATTTCATTACACCATTTGATTGTTTCTTCTTCTAATTGCTCTAATGGAACAACTGTATTGACCAGACCCATATCCAATGCCTCTTGTGCATTGTATTGACGGCATAGGTACCAAATTTCACGTGCCTTTTTGTGGCCAACTATACGTGCTAGGTAACCAGCACCATAACCTGCATCAAAAGAACCTACTTTTGGTCCAGTTTGACCAAAAATAGCATTATCAGCTGCAATGGTTAAATCACAGACAATATGTAGTACATGTCCACCACCGATTGCATAACCGGCAACCATCGCAATTACTGGTTTTGGTGTAAAGCGAATTAATCTTTGTAAATCAAGAACGTTCAAACGTGGAATATTGTCATCTCCAACATAACCACCATGTCCGCGAACTTTTTGGTCACCGCCGGAGCAAAATGCTTTATCCCCTGCACCAGCTAATACAATAACACCGATTTTGCTATCATCACGTGCATAAGAAAATGCATCAATCATTTCATTTACTGTTTTAGGAGTAAATGCATTATGTACATGAGGACGGTTTATGGTTATTTTCGCAATTCCATTATACGTTTCATATAAAATTTCATCATATTTACGTTCAGCAATCCATTCAACTGCCATTAATATTCCTCCTTTTTTGTCAAGTTAAAACGATGGGAGTCGATGTTCCTTTCCGATTTTTTTGTCGGTAAGCAAATCATTTTGCAGGATAACAAAGCGCTGCAAAATTTAACGAAAAAAAGCATTATTTATCTGTTTTCGTCAAAAACTCCATTACTATTGTACCAAACTTTTTTGGACTTTCCACATGAATTGCATGTCCGGCATTCGGAATAGTTATCCATTCTGCGTGTTGGAGTCTGTTTTTCATCTCGACTGCAATATTACAAAACTTCTGATCAAGTGCACCTGTTATTAAAAGAATGGGCATTGTTAAGTTTGTAAGAGAATCCCACCAAGACGGCTGGCTTCCTGTTCCCATTCCTAAAAGGCTATTTGCCAGCCCAGTAGGATTATTGGATAGCCTTTGCATCCTAATACTGTTTTGGATGGAGGGATCAAGAGATTTCTGTGTTTGGAACAAAGCAATATTTGTCCAATAATCTACAAAAGACTCGATCCCCTCTGCCGTTATTTTATCTGCTAATATTTTGTCTTGCTTTCTTCTTGCTATTCTATCATTTTCACTTGCTAACCCTGGAGATGCACTTTCTAATATAAGATGTTTCGTTCTCTCAGGATATTTTTGGGCAAAGGTTATTGCTAATCTGCCGCCCATCGAATAACCAATGATACTAACATCTTTGAAAGCTAATCTATCAATGATTTCTTTTATATCATCAGCAACTAGTTCAATATCATAACGAGCTGGATTTTTAGGGCTGTCAGTCAATCCATGACCTAAGATATCCACAAGAACAACCTTAAATTGTTTTTTAAGATACTCAGCCAAGAAGTTCCATGTAGAAGTATCACCAGTAAACCCGTGCAATAATATTACCGGATCGCCTTCTCCTAAAACCTCAACATGGTACTGGGCATCATGAACTTTCATTAACATAATGTATCACCAGTTAATAATTTGCTCTTTTCCTGCGAAACATGATTCCACATATTTCGGTGGGTTTGGACATTTTTTTCACGATTGGTCGGTACTTCAATAACATTTAAACCGGATGTTTCAATAGCCCGATTGATTGAAGATTGAAACTCATTCCAGTTTGTGACTTTCTTATAATTTCCGCCATACATTTTTACAGCATATTCAAACTCTACATCAATTGGTGTGCCAAATAAATTTTCAAAATTCTTGGAAGAGCTTGCTTGCGGAAGAAACGAAAAGATCCCCCCGCCATTATTGTTAATAACAATAATCGTAATATTTAAATGATGCATTTTGGCTGCTAAAAGCCCGTTTAAATCATGGAAAAAGGAGAGATCACCAATGATCAGAAATAAGTTTTCTCCATAGACGCTTGCTCCTATTGCACTGGATACAACACCATCTATACCATTAGCTCCACGATTAGCCATCACTCGAATGTTTTTTTGATTATTATGAAAGAAAGTATCCACATCTCTGATTGGCATACTATTTCCAACAAATAAAGTACTGTTATTTGGCAATAGCTTAGTTAGTTCCAAAACGACTCTACCCTCATCTAATTCTTGAACATCCTCTATCGTTTTGGTGACAATCTTTCTTGTGTTCCTATTTAATTGCTGCCAGATTTGAAGCCATTTATTATTTGGTTCATTTTTTATCCGAGAAGATATACCCTCACAAAATAATATTTCATCTGCATGAATCATTTGTGTGCCCATTTTTATAGGATCTCTCCAGCCGCTTCCACTATCTATAATATAATGGTCCACTTTTTTAAGCTTTTTAAGGAATAATGTTAATGGTTTTGATACAGGCATGGCACCAAAGCGAATAATGACTTCCGGAGAGAGCTTCTCCTCATACTTACCGTCTTTTAAAAATGAATCATAGTTATCTATAATTGCCTCACTACTATGTAATCCACTTCTTAACTGTGACAACGGATCCGCTATAATAGGATATCCAAGCCGTTCGGAAAGAGTAAGGACCGCCTGAGCAAAATCTGGTTCATCTATAACTCCACAAATGATTAACCCTTTTGGTTGTGTTTCGAGATCCATACAAATCCTTTCCAATTCACCATTAGAAAGAATTAACTTACCTTGCGAACTTTTCACAGATTGCTTTGTTTCTTCAAATGGTGATGGTTCGAGTCTTGGTATTAAAGGCTCTCTAAATGGAAAATTTAAATGAACTGGTCCTGCAGGTGCTTGTAGGGATAGATTAACCGCTCTTGCAGCAGTAGTTCTTACAAAATAGTGCAGTTCTTCATTTGGATCCGGAATGGACATTTCTACAAACCATTTTACATGTTTTCCATATAAGTTGATCTGATCAATTGATTGTGGCGCTCCAATATCTCTTAACTCATGAGGGCGATCTGCAGTTAGCACAATCAATGGTACCCTTGAAATTTTTGCTTCAACGATTGCCGGATAGTAATTGGCTGCAGCCGTTCCAGATGTACATAGTAGGGCAACTGGTTTTCTCGTCTGTTTTGCCATTCCAAGCGCAAAGAAAGCAGCAGATCGCTCATCAATATTGATATGGTAAGCAAGATCTGGATGCTCAGCAATCATCATCGCTAAAGGGGTTGATCTTGATCCAGGACTAATAACAACATCTTTAACTCCATTAAAGACCAACTCCTGAATAAAATCTGCTAAAAAACTTGTTAGTATTTCTTGTTCATTCATCTTCTTTTCCTCCCAATGCACGAAGCATAGGACGAAATTTAATTTTCGTTTCTAAATATTCATCCTCTGGGTTTGAATCTGCAACAATTCCACACCCAGCATATATAAATGCTTCATTTCCTTTTAATAAACCTGATCTGATACCAACGATAAATTCACCATTACCGCGATAATCCATCCATCCGATTGGTCCCGCATATAAGCCTCTATCCATATTTTCAACATCCCTTATGACTCTCATCGCATCTTGTTTTGGAGTACCGCCAAGTGCTGGTGTCGGATGCAAAGATTCGACCAATTGAAGAATAGATGTGTTTTCCTTAACTTTCCCTTTTACCGGTGTATATAAATGTTGAATATCCGGTGTTTTCATTAAGGTTGGTTCATCTGGAATATTAACCTCCCAACAATGCTTCCGGAATACATCTGCAATCATAGATACTACTAGCTGATGCTCATGTCTATTTTTTTTATCCTCTAATAACATTTTACCTAAAGTTTCATCATGCTTCTCATCATTGCTTCTTTTCATTGAACCTGCTAAACAAGTGGATAAAATATTCTCCCCTGTTTTCTTCACTAATCTTTCGGGCGAAGCACCAGCAAAGCAATGATTCTGGAACCCAAATGAAAATACGAAGCTTGTCTGTTGCTGGTCCAATAAGTGATTCAAAATATTTTCAGGCAATATATCTTGCTGGTATTCAACTCTCATTTTTCTTGCCAAAACTACTTTATCCAAATGACCGTCTTTTAAAAGAGAAATAACCCTTGCAACGGACTCTTTCCATTCTTCCGGATTTATTTCTTCCTTTTTCATCACTTCTGAGATGAAATTATTTGAGAACTCTTGAATGTTTAATATTTTCTTCTTTTGATTTTCCAAATACATTAATTGGGATACATCACTTTCAGGCTTTACAATGGAATTTACCGTCAGAAAACTATTCTTTTCTGTTATTGTAAGCATGATTTCCGGAACATAAAAAGTTGCATTTGAAAATGCTCCCCATTCGTATTCTTTCCTATTATAAGGGTCGAAAGTAAAGCCACCAAATAATAAAGGACCTGTTCCAGGCTGATCAGCTGAATTGTATATGGAAGCGTTTTCTAAAATATTCTCCCATTTTTCTTCTACATTGCGAAATCTCTCATCTATCAGTTCAGAAATAATCGGAAGTACATTGCCTAATCCAATTATAATGGTCTCATTCTGAGGATCTTTCCAATAAAAATGATCTTCACTATTGCGGATAACAGATGAATATAATTGGTGAGGATATGGAAGAGCAATCTGTTCTGTGTAACTGAATAATATCTCTTTATTATTTTCCTTCGCATTTTTTATGGATAATTCAAATTGTTCATCTATTGGTTTCAATTAAATCTCCCCCAGGGCCATAACATCTTAACTATTTTATCAACAATAAAAAATAAATGGTGCTTTATTTGTATTTGAATAATGAAGAATTCATCCATCCTTTAAGATACACCTCAAAAAGTTTCGAGTCAATGTTCGACAAGTTTTGCACTTTCCCTTACCTATTATAATTATTTTGAGCAGATAAATCAGCTATAACGTGTCCTATATAGCTAAAAAGGAATAATTTCTCTACAATACATATAAAAATTCATTGACACCACCTTCTCCTTTACCTACACTTTAGATTGTAATGTTTTGTCTTTATTCATTAAACCTTGAACCAATATAAGGGAGAGACTTATAATGAGCAAACAATCTTCACCACCAATAGAACGAGATCATGGTTGGCGAATATGGTGGCAATTAACTAGACCTCATACACTAACAGCTGGCTTTGTGCCCGTTTTTCTGGGAACTGCACTAGCATTGCATTACACACATCTAAATATTTCATTATTTATCGCAATGCTGATTGCTTCCCTATTAATACAGGCTGCAACAAATATGTTCAATGAGTATTATGACTATAAAAGAGGCCTGGATAATGAAAAGTCTGTAGGGATAGGCGGAGCCATTGTAAGAAATGGTGTACATCCTAAAACTGTGTTAAGACTTGCATTCACTTTTTTTGGCATTGCCATTCTGTTAGGCGTTTATATTTGTATGAATACTACATGGTGGATTGCCGTAATTGGGACTGTATGTATGCTGATTGCTTATTTTTATACAGGTGGACCTTATCCGATCGCCTATACACCATTTGGAGAATTCTTATCAGGATTCTTTATGGGAGTCATTATTGTTCTAATTTCTTTTTACATTCAAGTAAGAGAAATCACCGCAGACAGTGTATTAATTTCTATACCAATAATGATTCTTATTGGAGCTATTATGCTATCCAATAACATTCGTGACCTTGATGGTGATAAAGAGAACGGTCGAAGAACGGTAGCGATTTTAATCGGGCGTAAAAAAGCAATAAATTTATTAGCCGCCATGTTTACTGTTTCGTATGTATGGATTATTGCCTTAATTCTTTTTGGAGGCGCAACGCCTTGGCTTCTATTGATATTGATAAGTATTCCTAAACCTATTACGGCTGTTAAGGGTTTTATCGGTAAAACAGAGCCAATCCAAATGCTGCCTGCTATGAAGGCTACAGCTCAGACCAATACATTTTTTGGACTATTGCTGTCAATTGGTTTAGTAATTGCACATTTCTTTTAATCTGCAAAAAGACTTCATTCCGTTTGGAATGAAGTCTTTTTGTTTTCTTATTTGGAGGAAATAGATCTGCTATCTTGTTTCTCAGCTTTGGTAACCCATTTGTATCGTATGTAGATTTTATTCTAGTTTTGTACGGATTTCATAAATATCGTTATTCTAAAGTATTTTTTTGTAGTTTTCTATACTAATCCCAGGAAGATGACAGCTAATCTTTGTAATTTTATATTTAATCTCGTGAAAGTAGCAAATAATCTCATCATTTTTATACTTAATCTCGCGAATTAGGACTTTCTGCCTAATTTTGTTATAAAAGAAAAAAGAGGCTGGGACAAAACCCGCCTCTGAGATGAAAAAGCCGGTGAAATTTCACGATAAGTAAAATTTCACCGGCTTTGATTATTTTTTGAATAAAAATAAGGACCACTTCTGATAAAATTAAGTCACCACAACAAAATTATACAGAAAGAAGGATCCTTATGTTTAAAAATTATACCATGAATCAATTAGTTTTGCCTTTAGATTTAGAAGTAAAATTACAAAAAAATGATATTGCCTTCCATATCCATCATTTAGTTGAAAGTATCCCTCTTGAAGCGTTCGAACCATTTCTGCGAAATAATGGTTGCCCTGCCTACCATCCACGCATGATGCTTAAAATTATCTTATGTGCCTATACGCAATCTATCTTTTCAGGACGCAAAATAGAAGCCCTATTAAAAGATAGTATCCGTATGATGTGGTTAGCTCAAGGATATGAACCAAGCTACCGCACCATCAACCGATTCCGTGTTCAATCGGAAGTGAAAGATTTAATTCGCCAATGTTTCGTCCAATTTCGTTGCCAATTGATCGAAGAAAAACTTATCGATCAAGAAGCGGTTTTTATCGATGGTACAAAGATTGAAGCGAATGCGAATAAATTTACGTTTGTCTGGAAGAAATCGATGGAGAAATATCATCAAAGTTTAATTGAAAAGTCAAACCAGCTATACAATGAACTACTTGAAAACGAAATTATACCTGAAATAGAACGTGAAAGCGATGAACAGTTGTCATTGGAAGAACTCTCTCAATTGGTTCAAAAAGTGGACGATGTGGTAACTGAGTATGATAAACAAATAGAAGCATCATCAGACGTTCCAGAACGAAAAGCTTTAAGAAATGAACGCAAATACCCAAAACAAGTGCGAAAACAGTTGATTGATTTTGTCCTGCGAAAACAGAAATACCAACAAGACTTTGAAATCTTTGGCACGCGTAATAGCTATTCTAAAACAGATCCAGATGCGACATTTATGCGAATGAAAGATGATTATATGCAAAACGGCCAATTGAAAGCTGGTTACAATGTACAAATCGCAACGGAGGGCCAATACGCGCTTGCCTATAGTTTATTTTCAAACCCAACAGATACGCGTACGTTAATTCCATTTTTAGATGAGATCGAGCAGCATTATTTCGAGTTACCGAAGCACATTGTCGCAGATGCAGGTTACGGTAGTGAACAAAACTTTAATGATATCCTTTTAAACAGAAAACGAGAAGCACTTATTACGTATAATATGTATTTGAAGGAACAAAAGAAAAAGTACAAACAAAACACTTTTAATCCCGACAACTGGAAGTATGATCAAGAAACAGATACCTATACATGCCCTAATCAGAAACGTCTTGAATATCAATATTATTCAGTCCGTAATGACCGTACAGGTTTCCAACGGAAGTTCAAAATCTACGAGTGCGAAGACTGTTCGGGATGCCCATTCCGTTCATCCTGTACCAAAGCAAAAGAAGGCAACAATCGAAAACTAATGGTGAATGAAAAATGGGAACAGCAAAAAG
The DNA here is from genome assembly GCF_038008735.1 of Margalitia sp. FSL K6-0131. Classification (NCBI taxonomy): domain Bacteria; kingdom Bacillati; phylum Bacillota; class Bacilli; order Caryophanales; family Bacillaceae; genus Heyndrickxia; species Margalitia sp. FSL K6-0131. The sequence goes on along the minus strand of NZ_JBBOZS010000001.1, from coordinate 1,734,577 downwards.
AATATGTAAGAGCGAAGCTTTCAGAAGAGAAAACGAGTGCCATCTATCGAAAACGCAAAATCGATGTGGAACCAGTTTTTGGATTCTTGAAGGCTAATTTGCGTTTCACTCGATTTTCTGTACGAGGAAAATCGAAGGTAGAAAACGAAATGGGCCTCGCGTTAATGGCAGTGAATTTAAGAAAATTCACTACCAACAACTAAGGTAATAGAAAATTTAAACGCAAAAATAGAGAAAGGTGAATTTGAGTTCCCTCAAATTCACCTTTCTCACTATTTGAAGCTAGTTATGTCCCAGCCTCTTTTTTCACTCTATTAAACTATGACCCGTACGGGATTCGAACCCGTGTTACCGCCGTGAAAGGGCGGTGTCTTAACCGCTTGACCAACGGGCCAAGGTGAAAATATGGCGGAGAAGGAGGGATTTGAACCCTCGCGCCGCTTACGCGACCTACACCCTTAGCAGGGGCGCCTCTTCAGCCACTTGAGTACTTCCCCAAAAAAAATGGCTCCGCAGGTAGGATTCGAACCTACGACCGATCGGTTAACAGCCGATAGCTCTACCACTGAGCTACTGCGGAACAATAATTGAAAGTTATTTTGCTATTGCAAAAAATTCTGGTGGGCCTAAATGGACTTGAACCATCGACCTCACGCTTATCAGGCGTGCGCTCTAACCAGCTGAGCTATAGGCCCATTTACTATGGAGCGGGTGATGGGAATCGAACCCACGACAACAGCTTGGAAGGCTGTAGTTTTACCACTAAACTACACCCGCGTAAAATATGGGGCGACTAGTGGGAATCGAACCCACGAATGTCGGAGCCACAATCCGATGCGTTAACCACTTCGCCATAGCCGCCATTACAAATAAATATTATTAAAAGATGGATGGTGGCTCGGGACGGAATCGAACCGCCGACACAAGGATTTTCAGTCCTTTGCTCTACCGACTGAGCTACCGAGCCATAATTGTATAAAATTCCTAAAAATAATTTGCAGTCGCTTCGTCCCAATCTCAGAAAGCTTTGCAAGTAGCAGCTCGATTGGTACGCTGGTAGTAACGCTACGAAGATCATTCATCGTGCTCTACCGACTGAGCTACCGAGCCATAATTACTTATTTTTAAAATAAATGGCGGTCCGGACGGGACTCGAACCCGCGACCTCCTGCGTGACAGGCAGGCATTCTAACCAGCTGAACTACCGGACCAGGTTTTTTCAAGAATTGAAAATAAACTTTCTTATAATCTTCCTTGAAAATAACTTACCTTAATTGCGGGGGCAGGATTTGAACCTGCGACCTTCGGGTTATGAGCCCGACGAGCTACCGGACTGCTCCACCCCGCGACGATATTATAAAACCATTTTATTTAATTATGGCGGAGGAAGAGGGATTCGAACCCCCGCGCGGTTTAACCCGCCTGTCGGTTTTCAAGACCGATCCCTTCAGCCAGACTTGGGTATTCCTCCGAATGATTATGGTGGACCTTGTAGGACTCGAACCTACGACCGGACGGTTATGAGCCGTCTGCTCTAACCAGCTGAGCTAAAGGTCCATTTTATGGTAGCGGCGGAGGGGATCGAACCCACGACCTCACGGGTATGAACCGTACGCTCTAGCCAGCTGAGCTACGCCGCCATAAAATACTATATTATTGGTGGAGCCTAGCGGGATCGAACCGCTGACCTCCTGCGTGCAAAGCAGGCGCTCTCCCAGCTGAGCTAAGGCCCCATTTTTTTAAGTGGTCGGGAAGACAGGATTCGAACCTGCGACCCCATGGTCCCAAACCATGTGCTCTACCAAGCTGAGCTACTTCCCGTTTGTATTGATAATGGCGCGCCCAAGAGGAGTCGAACCCCTAACCTTTTGATCCGTAGTCAAACGCTCTATCCAATTGAGCTATGGGCGCATATTATGGTAGTTTATTTTGCTTTGCAAAAAAACTTGGTGCCGAGGACCGGAATCGAACCGGTACGGTAGTCACCTACCGCAGGATTTTAAGTCCTGTGCGTCTGCCAGTTCCGCCACCCCGGCAAAGGGTATTTGGAGCGGAAGACGGGATTCGAACCCGCGACCCCCACCTTGGCAAGGTGGTGTTCTACCACTGAACTACTTCCGCGCAGAAATTTTTATCAATGCGGGTGAAGGGAGTCGAACCCCCACGCCTTGCGGCGCCAGATCCTAAGTCTGGTGCGTCTGCCAATTCCGCCACACCCGCGTTATGAAAATTTATTTACTTTAAAATGGTGAGCCATGAAGGACTCGAACCTTCGACCCTCTGATTAAAAGTCAGATGCTCTACCGACTGAGCTAATGGCTCGTATTAAATGGTGCCGGCCAGAGGACTTGAACCCCCAACCTACTGATTACGATTCAGTTGCTCTACCAATTGAGCTAGGCCGGCATTTCAAGCATTCATTTTGCAATTAAATGACTTAAAATATCTGGTCCAACTAAATAATCAAAGCAGTTAACTTTCATTATTGTAGCCGGGCCGGCTTTATCTGAAATCTTTTATCATCAATAATATGGTGGAGGATGACGGGATCGAACCGCCGACCCCCTGCTTGTAAGGCAGGTGCTCTCCCAGCTGAGCTAATCCTCCATTATGTAAGCCTGGCAACGTCCTACTCTTGCAGGGGGAGAGCCCCCAACTACCATCGGCGCTGAGAAGCTTAACTTCCGTGTTCGGGATGGGAACGGGTGTGACCTTCTCGCCATAATTACCAGACTATATGAGGTTTGTTCCCTCAAAACTAAATACTGCAGAAGAAGAAGTAAAACTGAGTTTCGCTTTTTTCAATCCAGCTCCAGCGCCTATCGGCTAGTGAATTTCTCCGTCTCCTCCCTACGATAAGTCAACATCAGTTCGTGAACTACCTCACTGTGTTTCCTTTATCTCAGTCGAAGACTACGAAATTCATACGCCGATGAGCAAGGCGCTTCCGCTTTATATTTTGGTTAAGTCCTCGATCGATTAGTATTCGTCAGCTCCATGTGTCGCCACACTTCCACCTCGAACCTATCAACCTGATCATCTTTCAGGGATCTTACTAGCTTGCGCTATGGGAAATCTCATCTTGAGGGGGGCTTCATGCTTAGATGCTTTCAGCACTTATCCCTTCCGCACATAGCTACCCAGCGATGCCTTTGGCAAGACAACTGGTACACCAGCGGTGCGTCCATCCCGGTCCTCTCGTACTAAGGACAGCTCCTCTCAAATTTCCTACGCCCACGACGGATAGGGACCGAACTGTCTCACGACGTTCTGAACCCAGCTCGCGTACCGCTTTAATGGGCGAACAGCCCAACCCTTGGGACCGACTACAGCCCCAGGATGCGATGAGCCGACATCGAGGTGCCAAACCTCCCCGTCGATGTGGACTCTTGGGGGAGATAAGCCTGTTATCCCCGGGGTAGCTTTTATCCGTTGAGCGATGGCCCTTCCATGCGGAACCACCGGATCACTAAGCCCGACTTTCGTCCCTGCTCGACTTGTAGGTCTCGCAGTCAAGCTCCCTTGTGCCTTTACACTCTACGAATGATTTCCAACCATTCTGAGGGAACCTTTGGGCGCCTCCGTTACTCTTTAGGAGGCGACCGCCCCAGTCAAACTGCCTGCCTGACACTGTCTCCCACCCCGATCAGGGGTGCGGGTTAGAATTTCAATACAGCCAGGGTAGTATCCCACCGACGCCTCCACCGAAGCTGGCGCTCCGGCTTCAAAGGCTCCTACCTATCCTGTACAAGCTGTACCAAAATTCAATATCAGGCTGCAGTAAAGCTCCACGGGGTCTTTCCGTCCTGTCGCGGGTAACCTGCATCTTCACAGGTACTATAATTTCACCGAGTCTCTCGTTGAGACAGTGCCCAGATCGTTACGCCTTTCGTGCGGGTCAGAACTTACCTGACAAGGAATTTCGCTACCTTAGGACCGTTATAGTTACGGCCGCCGTTTACTGGGGCTTCAATTCAGAGCTTCGCTTACGCTAACCCCTCCTCTTAACCTTCCAGCACCGGGCAGGCGTCAGCCCCTATACTTCGCCTTGCGGCTTCGCAGAGACCTGTGTTTTTGCTAAACAGTCGCCTGGGCCTATTCACTGCGGCTCTCTCGGGCTTGCACCCTACCAGAGCACCCCTTCTCCCGAAGTTACGGGGTCATTTTGCCGAGTTCCTTAACGAGAGTTCTCTCGCTCACCTTAGGATTCTCTCCTCGCCTACCTGTGTCGGTTTGCGGTACGGGCACCTTTCACCTCACTAGAGGATTTTCTTGGCAGTGTGGAATCAGGAACTTCGGTACTATATTTCCCTCGCTATCACAGCTCCGCCTTCACGGTTACGGGATTTGCCTCGTAACCAGCCTAACTGCTTAGACGCACATAACCAGCAGTGCGCTTACCCTATCCTCCTGCGTCCCCCCATCGTTCAAACGGTGAAGAGGTGGTACAGGAATATCAACCTGTTGTCCATCGCCTACGCCTTTCGGCCTCGGCTTAGGTCCCGACTAACCCTGAGCGGACGAGCCTTCCTCAGGAAACCTTAGGCATTCGGTGGAAGGGATTCTCACCCTTCTTTCGCTACTCATACCGGCATTCTCACTTCTAAGCGCTCCACTAGTCCTTCCGGTCTAGCTTCACCGCCCTTAGAACGCTCTCCTACCACGGACACCTGTCAGGTGTCCATCCACAGCTTCGGTGATACGTTTAGCCCCGGTACATTTTCGGCGCAGAGTCACTCGACCAGTGAGCTATTACGCACTCTTTAAATGGTGGCTGCTTCTAAGCCAACATCCTGGTTGTCTAAGCAACTCCACATCCTTTTCCACTTAACGTATACTTTGGGACCTTAGCTGGTGGTCTGGGCTGTTTCCCTTTTGACTACGGATCTTATCACTCGCAGTCTGACTCCCAAGCATAAGTATTTGGCATTCGGAGTTTGTCTGAATTCGGTAACCCGATGAGGGCCCCTAGTCCAAACAGTGCTCTACCTCCAATACTCTTCATCTTGAGGCTAGCCCTAAAGCTATTTCGGAGAGAACCAGCTATCTCCAAGTTCGATTGGAATTTCTCCGCTACCCACACCTCATCCCCGCACTTTTCAACGTGCGTGGGTTCGGGCCTCCAGTAAGTGTTACCTTACCTTCACCCTGGACATGGGTAGATCACCTGGTTTCGGGTCTACGACCTCATACTTATTCGCCCTATTCAGACTCGCTTTCGCTGCGGCTCCGCTTCATCAGCTTAACCTTGCATGAAATCGTAACTCGCCGGTTCATTCTACAAAAGGCACGCTATCACCCATTAACGGGCTCTAACTACTTGTAGGCACACGGTTTCAGGTTCTCTTTCACTCCCCTCCCGGGGTGCTTTTCACCTTTCCCTCACGGTACTGGTTCACTATCGGTCACTAGGGAGTATTTAGCCTTGGGAGATGGTCCTCCCTGCTTCCGACGGGATTTCACGTGTCCCGCCGTACTCAGGATCCACTCTGGAGGGAACGAAGTTTCAACTACAGGGTTGTTACCTTCTTTGACGGGCCTTTCCAGACCTCTTCATCTACTCCGTTCCTTTGTAACTCCGTATAGAGTGTCCTACAACCCCAAGAGGCAAGCCTCTTGGTTTGGGCTTCTTCCGTTTCGCTCGCCGCTACTCAGGAAATCGCGTTTGCTTTCTCTTCCTCCGGGTACTTAGATGTTTCAGTTCCCCGGGTCTGCCTTCATTACCCTATGTATTCAGGTAAAGATACTGCTCCATTACGAGCAGTGGGTTCCCCCATTCGGAAATCTCCGGATCAAAGCTTGCTTACAGCTCCCCGAAGCATATCGGTGTTAGTCCCGTCCTTCATCGGCTCCTAGTGCCAAGGCATCCACCGTGCGCCCTTACTAACTTAACCTATAAGGTTATTACTACTTTAAATTGGATTAAATCCATAAAGTGGCGATTCTCGGTTTTACTTGGTTTCTTCTATCAGTATCTAGTTTTCAAGGAACAAGGCTACTGACTTCAATCACATCATGATTAAACGTCAGAGAATTTGCTACATGCTGCCTTGCTCCGAGGTGAACCTAATCATCCTCGAATATGCTTTGCCGCAGGAGCAAAAAACTTTGTTAGAATTAGAAATATTTTCTTAATAGTTTCTAATTTATAACAATATATTTGAAAGGATTGACCTTTCAAAACTGAACAGAACTTAAAAACGTCTTCTTATAACCACGTAAGTGGTTTTCCATTATCCTTAGAAAGGAGGTGATCCAGCCGCACCTTCCGATACGGCTACCTTGTTACGACTTCACCCCAATCATCTGTCCCACCTTCGGCGGCTGGCTCCAAAAGGTTACCTCACCGACTTCGGGTGTTACAAACTCTCGTGGTGTGACGGGCGGTGTGTACAAGGCCCGGGAACGTATTCACCGCGGCATGCTGATCCGCGATTACTAGCGATTCCGGCTTCATGCAGGCGAGTTGCAGCCTGCAATCCGAACTGAGAATGGTTTTATGGGATTGGCTTAACCTCGCGGTCTCGCAGCCCTTTGTACCATCCATTGTAGCACGTGTGTAGCCCAGGTCATAAGGGGCATGATGATTTGACGTCATCCCCACCTTCCTCCGGTTTGTCACCGGCAGTCACCTTAGAGTGCCCAACTGAATGCTGGCAACTAAGGTCAAGGGTTGCGCTCGTTGCGGGACTTAACCCAACATCTCACGACACGAGCTGACGACAACCATGCACCACCTGTCACTCTGTCCCCCGAAGGGGAACGCCCTATCTCTAGGGTTGTCAGAGGATGTCAAGACCTGGTAAGGTTCTTCGCGTTGCTTCGAATTAAACCACATGCTCCACCGCTTGTGCGGGCCCCCGTCAATTCCTTTGAGTTTCAGCCTTGCGGCCGTACTCCCCAGGCGGAGTGCTTAATGCGTTAGCTGCAGCACTAAAGGGCGGAAACCCTCTAACACTTAGCACTCATCGTTTACGGCGTGGACTACCAGGGTATCTAATCCTGTTCGCTCCCCACGCTTTCGCGCCTCAGCGTCAGTTACAGACCAGAGAGTCGCCTTCGCCACTGGTGTTCCTCCACATCTCTACGCATTTCACCGCTACACGTGGAATTCCACTCTCCTCTTCTGCACTCAAGTCTCCCAGTTTCCAATGACCCTCCACGGTTGAGCCGTGGGCTTTCACATCAGACTTAAGAAACCGCCTGCGCGCGCTTTACGCCCAATAATTCCGGACAACGCTTGCCACCTACGTATTACCGCGGCTGCTGGCACGTAGTTAGCCGTGGCTTTCTGGTTAGGTACCGTCAAGGTACCGCCCTATTCGAACGATACTTGTTCTTCCCTAACAACAGAGTTTTACGATCCGAAAACCTTCATCACTCACGCGGCGTTGCTCCGTCAGACTTTCGTCCATTGCGGAAGATTCCCTACTGCTGCCTCCCGTAGGAGTCTGGGCCGTGTCTCAGTCCCAGTGTGGCCGATCACCCTCTCAGGTCGGCTACGCATCGTCGCCTTGGTGAGCCGTTACCTCACCAACTAGCTAATGCGCCGCGGGTCCATCTGTAAGTGATAGCCGAAGCCATCTTTCAATCTTTCCTCATGCGAGGAAAGAAGTTATCCGGTATTAGCCCCGGTTTCCCGGAGTTATCCCAGTCTTACAGGCAGGTTACCCACGTGTTACTCACCCGTCCGCCGCTAACTTTTAAAAGCAAGCTTTTAAAAGTCCGCTCGACTTGCATGTATTAGGCACGCCGCCAGCGTTCGTCCTGAGCCAGGATCAAACTCTCCAAAAAAGCGTTTGATATAGCTCATTATTTTCAAAAACATTGACGTTTTGTTCTGTTCAGTTTTCAAAGATCAATGTCACTTTCTTTTATAAGCGACTTTTATATCATATCATTTTCTCCGATGCTTTGTCAATTCTTTTTTAATAGAATTTTTATTGAGTTTTTATGGTGAATACCTTGAACTCTATCGGACGAATAATAATATAACATGAATTACTAATCAATGCAATACCATTTTTTCATGAATTTTTAAGCAAAAAGTTTATTGAACATACTTTGTCCTTTATATAAATATATTAGCAAAAAGCAATAATAAATGAAAGGTGTAATTTCATATGGCAGGTAATTTCGCACTTGGTTTATCCATTCTCATGACATTGTATCTCTTTTGTTGTGCAATTATGGATATGAAGCGAGAAAACAAAAGCATCTTTTCACTTCATATGATTTTAGTAATTATTATGGCTTTTGTATTCTCAGGATTAGCTTATATATTCATTTAATGATTAGATCTTCTTTTAACAGTCTTAACAGGTATGCCATCAAAAACAAAAAACAGCACACTTACGATAATGATAATTCCTCCAACAACCTGGGTCATAACGATTTTTTCATTAAATATATAATAAGCTAATATAGCCGCTCCGATAGGTTCAAAAAGAATAGCCATCGAAATCGTAGCGGTACTTATCCACTTTATACACCAATTAAAAATGGTGTGTCCTAATAAAGTTGGGAAAATGGCTAGCAGCAAAAAGTAAATCCAATCTTGAATTTGTAAATGGTAGAATGGTTCTTTCTTTATTAATATATATAGAAATAAAACAATAGAGCTTATTGCATAAACAATGAAAGTATAAGTCATTAATGAAAGCCTTTTTCGGATATTTTGTCCTATAAGTAAATAACCTGTTACAAGTGCACATGCAGCAAGAGCAATTAAATCACCAATAAGCGCTTTGCCATTAATCGCAAAATCGCCCCAGCTTATTATAAAACTTCCTAATACTGCAATTACTCCACTAGTAATAGCTTTTGCCGAAAAAGATTCTTTGAAAATCAAGAAAGTGCCGACAAACGCAAAAAGAGGCTGTAAGGTAACCAGAACGGTTGAACTTGCGACTGATGTCAGATTTAACGATTCAAACCATAGTATAAAATGAAATGCTAAAAAAACTCCCGCAATAATAGACTTTACCCAGTCTCCAATCGTAATAGTGCGGAGTTCTCTTACATTCTTCATTAAAAAAAAGGGGAGCATTAATAAAACAGTAAAAAATAAACGATAAAATGCAATAACCCCGGAATCAGCAGATGACAATTTTACTAGAATAGCAGAAGTAGATACAGCAATCACTCCAACTATTAGTGCGAAATACGGATTTATTTTCGGAGTTTTCATATTTTTCTCCTTCTATAACAATGGTGTATGTGATAAAATGACATACACCATTTTAAACCCTTTTCACATCAATTGCCATCCAATAATTTTACTTTAGTTAAACAACTATTTGCTGTTGAATCAGGGCCATAAGCGGAAATATGATTTGATCGTTTTATAATCCTTACTTTAATAATAGGGCCTTTTATTTAGAAAGGGGTTTACTTCAGTGGAAATGATAGATAATGAGATACTATTAAAGCTCGGAATCTCCGCTATTTTGGGATTAATTATCGGATTAGAGAGAGAACTTAAAAGAAAGCCACTCGGGTTAAAAACCAGTCTTGTCATTTCTATTACCAGTTGCTTACTTACGATTGTCTCTATTCAATCTGCCTATTCTTTCCCAAAATCCCATCAAGTTCCGATAGGCATGGATCCGCTTCGGCTTGCAGCACAAATCGTTTCCGGAATTGGTTTTCTTGGCGCAGGGGTAATATTAAAAAAAGGAAATGATAATATTACTGGTTTAACAACTTCTGCAATGATTTGGGGTGCAGGAGGAATTGGCATTGCTGTTGGTGCAGGTTTTTATTTCGAAGCCATTGCCGGTGTTATATTATTAATGATAAGCGTCGAAATATTACCTTCCATCCTTAGAATAATCGGTATTAAACAATTAAGACAAAAGGATATTCAAATCAAGATTATTGTTCAAGAGAAGGAAAGTATTGATAGGGTTATAGTAAACCTAGAAGCAATGCAGATTGTCTTGGAGGGTATAAGAATAAGAGATTTACAAGAAAAAGGTCATTTAATAGAGTTAAAGGCTTTGGTTGGTTTTCAAAAGCCAATTTCGGAAATTTATAATGAAATATCTAACTTGAAGGAAGTAACGAGCACTGATATCGAAATTTAGTGAGTTACTGACTTTTTATAGCCTCTAAAAACTTTACTTTTCATTTAGAATAAATTTGGTGAACCAATCAAATGGAGTGAAATCATATATACCTGGAAACACGAATAAAGCAGAAGAAAACATGGATTTTGCTGACAAAGTACTTTATATTGCTAAAAATTATGGAAGAAATCGGTTCATGTCCAATAAAAAAGCGAAGCTTCGTAATAAAGAGCTTCGCTTTTTATTCTTTCTTAATTTTTTTTGACTTTAAACATTGCGACAGTAATAAGCGTAAATGCGATAAATGCAAGCAGCGGAATAGTGATGAAACCAAGCCAGTTAATGTATTGACCAGAGCATGGAACACCGCTAGTACAAACTTGAACTTCTTTCATAAATGGCACCTTTTGTATGCTGTAATGATAGATAGATATTATCATTCCAATAATAGACAATGGCATAACATATTTATATATATTCTTATCATGATTAAAAACCGCCACCCCAAGGATAACCACTAACGGGTACATAAGGATCCGTTGATACCAGCAAAGAGTACAAGGTATAAACTTCATTATCTCACTAAAGTATAGGCTTCCTAACATTGCAATAATAGCTGTTACCCATGCGAAACCTAAAGCTTTATTCATCATCTATTTCCCCTTTGCCGCATCGTTAATCATTTTTATTAGATCCTCATATGTTTTGCCATTAAATTCTTTTCCATTAATAAAGAATGTCGGGGTTGAATTGATCTTAAGTTTTTTCACATATGAAGTGTCCTTATCCAAAGCACCTTTATAACGGTTTTCCTTAACTGCACTTTCTACCTTTTTAACATCGTCTTCATTAACAATTTCCCTTAAAGTATTTTGTAAAAAAGAATCAGTATACAAGTCTATACGTTCATATTTTTCATCTTCCGGTTGTTTTTTATAAAGCAAATCATGAAACTTCCAAAACACATCATTTCCTAATTCACCATATACTGCTTCTGAAAACAACGCTGCCGTTGTGGAATCTTTATTAATAAAAGGATAATTCATAAAGTAGAATTTCACTTTTCCATTATCCACTAGTTTTTTTATTGTTGCTGGATAAACATTTTCCGTAAAGTTTTTACAGACAGGGCATTTATAATCGCCAAATTCAACAATATTTACTGGAGCGTCACTTTTACCAAGGTACGGCTGATTTTTATAGTTGAAATCAAATTCAGCATCGTTTTTTCCAGTTAATTTACTTAATAAGATCAATCCAATGATACAAATCACCACGAGGCCAATTACCCAATAAAAAAAAGTTCTCGATGAATGATTTGCATTTTTCGGTTTGCTCATTTGTTTTGCCATTATTTCACCTCATAGATATATTTCTGGATATAGGTTGTTATTCTTGTAATTTTATTAGAAGACTTCTTCTTAAATAAACCATTTCTATTAAATCATACTATAATTTCATAGCAAAAGTGTAATTCCTTTTCGTTTTTCGTAAAATCTCCACATCCGTTTAAGTAACTTTATGTTAGTTACTTTATATTAATAAGTAAACGGAGTCAAGTAGTTATCATAGTATTTATACGACCACACAATAAAAAAGGACCAAACTAAACGGTCCTTTTTTATATTATTTATCAAGTTTTACGGAGATTGCCGGAGAAGAATACACTTTCAAGCATCCTTCCAAATCTTTCTCTTTTAATAACCCTAAATGAATAGCTGATTTAATTTTTTCCTCATCAGGACGTTTCACAATTTGTATCAAATCATTAAAGTTAAGTTCTTCTAATCTTTGCACCGTTTCTATTTCATCATACTTTTCCGTTTTTCTAATCAGCCTTTGTAATTTATAGTTTCCAATTTTGATTTGTCCTTTTGAATGGAGACCGATATTTTGATCAAAATAAAGATGGAAAGCTTTTTTATATTCTTCCATTTTACTTTCTATTTCCTTTTTCTGCTGGCTCCATTCAAAGTATTGAGTCACCATTTCTTCTGTTATAAGTTGGTCGAATTGTTTACTCATTCCCTTTCCTCCATTTATACTAGATAATTCATCATATGGGAAAAGGTAAATAAATATGACGAACAAAAAAGAGAACATATCATATACGTGTATGAAAACAAATGGGATCAATATTGACTGTAGCGCTTGTAAGTCTCCTCAAAAATATTCGAACAATGTTATTGCAGCAAAAGTAGTTTCAAGCTAAACTAAAAATAATAGTCAGTCATTATAATGGCCGCTTCAATACATTTACAAAATGCTTCTGGCATTAGGTATTGTATTTAAGCGGCATTTTTATTTGACTTACTAAAATAATAATAAGGAGGGTATAGATGTCACAGTTTGAAGAAAAGTTTAAAAAATGGCACCAGGATAATATTACAAATGAAAAAAATCATAGAAGGCGTGAAATTTTAGAAAAAGGGTTGGGGCATGGGACAATGGAATTCCTTCGATTGGTTTGGTTCCCTGTTGTTGGAAATTTCGATCACTTGCACCCTGAATGGGAGGTACAGGATTTCAATAATGGATATCGTTACCTCGATCTTGCCTATATGCCTGGACAAGCGAAAGGAGGAATTGAAATTCAAGGATATGGCCCTCATGCTAGGGACCTTGATGTAAGACGCTTTAAAGATTTATGTTGGCGACATTCATTGTTAGCGCTTGATGGCTGGACATTCCTACCTATTGCTTATTTATCTATTCAAGATGAACCAAAGAGATGCCAACAACTTATATTATCTTTCATTGGGAAATTCACCTCTATAGATGTACCATCTCAATTGTCTTGGCTCGAAGCAGAAACGGTGCGATTTGCTCATCGTTTGCTGCGTCCGTTCACTCCTATTGAAGTTGCTAATCATCTTAGAATTAGTGATCGCCATACCAGAAGAATTTTGCGTAAACTTGTTGATTTACAAATTCTTGCTGTTGCAAGCGGAAAAAAGCGAGCCCGGACTTATAGCCTCGTTTTACCTACAATAAATTTACCACAATGTTGACTGCATTATATGCGGACACACGTTCCGCTATTCCCTTGAAATACTGTATTTTCATAATGTTAACGGACTCTCATTCCGTTATTGTATGCAAATCACCGTAAAAGATTCGCGTTTATACACAATAACGGATCTTGTGTCCGCTAATACCCGGATTCTACCCCTTTTGTCACAAATAACGGAACCTCTGTCCGATTGGAAAGTATTCTCCCTATTTTCCGGACACACGTTCCGCTATTCCCTTGAAATACTGTATTTTCATAATGTTAACGGACTCTCATTCCGTTATTGCATGCAAATCACCGTAAACGATTTGCTTTTTCACACAATAACGGATCTTGTGTCCGCTAAACTCCAATTTTACGCCTTTTGTCACTAATAACGGAACCTCTGTCCGATTTAGAGAGTAGTAACCCTAGATTAAAAAAACGACATCCTTCCTCGTTTTTACGAGAAATAATGTCGTAATAAAAATAAATGGAGCATAGGGGGATCGAACCCCTGACCTCTTGCATGCCATGCAAGCACTCTCCCAGCTGAGCTAATGCCCCTTATATCACTATATTTAAAATTATAGTAGTTTTTGTAAAAACTTCAAGTGTATTTTTACGAAAGAGTTATACACTCTTCCAAATGAGGAAATAATGAAAATCCAAGGAGCTGATGAAATGGTTCAGCATATTTATTTTCGTTTTCTTCGTTGGCCTTTGATTATGAAACTACTTCTTCTAATATTCGGATTAATTATTTCGTTTGGGATTGCCGTTCATTACGTGGAGCCTAAGCAATTTCCGACCATTTTTACCGGTATCTGGTGGGCGGTCATTACAACTGCAACGGTTGGATATGGGGATGTTTACCCCGTAACAGTAAAGGGGAGGATTTTAGGAATTCTTCTAGTCCTTACCGGTGCAGGAGTTGTATCAGCTTATTTTGCCTCTATTGCAGCAACGACCATTCGAATTCAAAATGCGGCAATGAAAGGAACAAAAATGTTTACAGGAAAAGATCATATTATTATTGTAGGGTGGAATGGACGCTCCAAAAATGTCATTGACCAATGGCTCAGCTTAGACAAGCGCCAGTCTATTGTTTTAATCGATGATACATTGGATGTTAATCCATATCCTACTCATCAGGTGCATTTTATAAAAGGAAAGGCTTCTGTTGATGAAACACTGCAAAGAGCCTGTTTAAAAAAGGCCAAATACATATTAATTACTTCTGATCAAAATGAAAATGAATCTCACGCCGATATGGGATCCATTTTAATTTTACTTGCTGTAAAAGGATTCCATCCTGATATATACTGTGTGGTGGAAATTTTGATGAATGAAAATGTGATTAATGCAAAACGTGCTGGTGCAGATGAGGTGATTCAAACAAATGCACAGTCAAGTTATGTAATGATGAATTCATTATTATCCCATGGTATGTCAGATACAATTTTAATGATGTTAGACCACATTAAAGGAAACCATTTAAAGTATATTCCGATTATGGAGGAGTGGAACGGGAAGCATTTTGAAGATATTAGCTCTATGTTAAAGGAAGAAAGAAAACTCCTTATTGGCCTAAAAAGAGGGGGCGAAACCATCATTAATCCCCCTATGCATTTCCATATCTTATCTACTGATCAATTACTTGTTATTTCAAATTAATTCTAATGTAAAATATTTTCTAACTCGCGGACAAGCTCTTTTCCAAAGTCAATATATTTTTTGGGAGTATCTGCATCCTCATCCTTTGGTTCAGCAAATTGATTAAAGGATGCAGATACGTTTCCTGAACCGGTATAATCATCAAGATCATTTTGATATACATGTGTTAAGATAAACGGTGTTCCCAATTCTACAATAGCACCGTCAGAATCTAACGCACCTTCGATTGGTCTAAACGGTACCCTTAAAAACTGATATCCATCATCATCTGCCATTTTAAAATCAAAATAACCCTGATCATAATCCCATCCGCCGCCAATCGAATAACCAATTGGTTTTAACTCTTGTTCCAGCTTATATAATTCGAATTGCTTCCCTTCTATTTTTGATGGAATTCTATACATAAAATAGCCACTCCTTTGTTTTTTATAGTTTTCCAAAGGGGCGGCTATATATTCCTTGTTAAAATAAATAGAACTGTTTAGTGTTACAAACCATCATTATTTACTTCAATCTTTTTTCCAATTCACTTTTCTTTTCCTCAAAACCTGGTTTACCGAGTAAAGCAAACATATTTACTTTATAAGCTTCTACTCCCGGCTGATCAAATGGATTGACACCTAATAAATATCCGCTGATAGCACAAGCCTTTTCAAAGAAATACACAAGATAGCCGAAAGTATAGGCATTCATTTCCGGAATTTCCACAACTAAGTTCGGAACCCCGCCATCTGTATGGGCTAAAAGCGTTCCTTCAAATGCTTTGTTATTTACAAAGTCGACTGTTTGCCCAGCAAGGTAGTTTAGTCCATCAAGATCATTTTGTTCCTTTTCAATCGTGAGCTCATGACGTGGCTTAGAAACCTTAATGACAGTCTCAAATAAATCACGACGGCCTTCTTGAATGTATTGTCCTAATGAATGCAAGTCTGTTGAAAAGTTTGCAGAGGATGGGAATATACCCTTTTGATCCTTTCCTTCACTCTCGCCAAATAATTGCTTCCACCATTCGGAGAAATATTGTAATCCAGGCTCATAATTAATGAGCATCTCGATTGTTTTCCCTTTATTGTATAGGATATTCCTAACTGCAGCGTATTGATAAGCAAGGTTATTTTCAAGCTCCTCTGCTCCGAAATCATTTCTTGCTTGTGCTGCACCATTCATCATCTCTTCGATGTTCGCACCACTTACTGCAATTGGAAGTAAACCGACAGCGGTTAAAACGGAGTATCTGCCACCTACATCATCAGGAATAACAAAGGATTCATACCCTTCCTCATTCGCAAGTGTTTTTAAAGCTCCTCTTGCCTTGTCCGTTGTTGCGTATATGCGTTTCTTTGCATTTTCTTCTCCATATTTTTCTTGGAGTAGTTTTTTGAATACCCTAAATGCAATGGCTGGTTCCGTTGTTGTTCCAGACTTAGAAATCACATTGATAGAGAAATTTTTATCCTCTAAAAGATCCATCACATCTTTCATATAAGTTGAGCTTATATTATTTCCTAAAAAGATGATTTGTGGTGACTGGCGTTTTTCTTTCGGAAGAGCATTATAGAAGCTGTGATTTAGCATTTCTATTGCTGCTCTTGCTCCTAAATAAGATCCGCCAATGCCAATGACAAGCAAAACATCTGAGTCATTTTGGATTTTCTCAGCAGCCTTCTGAATACGAGTAAATTCATCTTTATCATAGTTTACTGGTAAATCAATCCATCCTAAAAAGTCATTTCCTGCACCAGTTTTATCATGCAAAGAATGATGGGCTGTTTTTACTGCATCTTTTAAGTATGTAAGCTCATGTTCTCCAAAAAAAGTTAGTGCCTTTGAATAGTCAAAGCGAATGTGTGTCATATTTAATTCCTCCTTTTCAACTCTCACTGTTTCACTTTATCGAAAGAAAGCTTGTATTTCAAGAATCATATACTATATTTTCATCCTTAAACTTAAGTCTTAGTATGAATAAAATTTATGAAGTAATGCATCCTATTAGTGAATCATTATAAAAAGGAGGAAAAAGGATGAGTGCCGTTCAAAGAATCGCATTAGTATTTACCATTATTGGCGCTATTAACTGGGGTCTCATCGGTTTTTTTCAATTTGATTTAGTAGCTGCAATTTTTGGGCATGCAAGTGCCTTAACGAGGATTATATATGGTATTGTTGGAATCGCCGGACTCATCAATCTTGGTTTATTATTTAAGCCTAATCCAGAGATTGAGCGCTCGGAAGCTAGGACACCAACAAGGTAAAATTAGAAAAGCAACTCCTGCAATATAGGAGTTGCTTTTCTAATTTTTATAAAAAATATCGTATTCTTAGACCCATCCTCTAAATTTAGAGGCCTCTGCCGCATTACGAAGGCCAACCATGTAGGCTGCCAAGCGCATATTAATGCGGCGTGTTTCTGCTGTGTTATACACGTTGTTAAATGATTCAACAAGCTTTTTCCGAAGCTTCTCATTTACTTCTTCTTCTGACCAGTAATATCCTTGATTATTTTGCACCCATTCGAAATAAGAAACCGTTACACCACCTGCACTCGCAAGTACATCAGGTACTAGCAATACACCATTATCACTTAAAATTTTGGTTGCTTCCATCGTGGTAGGGCCGTTAGCTGCCTCTACAATAATAGATGCTTTTATATTATGTGCATTTTCGGCGGTGATTTGATTAGAAATGGCTGCTGGAACAAGAATGTCACAATCAAGCTCTAAAAGCTCTTTATTTGTAATGGTATTTTCAAATAGAGTTGTTACTGTACCAAAGCTATCACGACGATCAAGCAAATAATCGATATCTAAACCATCAGGATCATGCAAAGCACCATATGCATCAGAAATTCCAATTACTTTTGCTCCATAATCATGCAGGAATTTTGCCAAGAAGCTTCCCGCATTACCGAACCCTTGAATAACTACCCGGGCATCTTTTAAATTGATGCCTCTTTTTTTAGCAGCCTCCTCAATACAAATGGTTACACCTTGAGCCGTTGCCTTTTCACGTCCTTCTGATCCACCTAAAACTAATGGTTTTCCTGTAATAAACCCAGGAGAGTCATTCTCACGTAAGCGGCTGTATTCATCCATCATCCATGCCATAATTTGTGAGTTTGTATAAACATCTGGAGCAGGAATGTCTTTTGTAGGGCCAACAATTTGGCTAATTGCCCTTACATACCCGCGGCTAAGCCGTTCAATCTCACTCATAGACATCGTTCTTGGATCACACACAATTCCACCTTTACCACCGCCATAAGGAAGGCCAACAATTCCGCATTTCAAGGTCATCCACATAGAGAGAGCCTTCACTTCATCCTCATTTACTTCAGGATGAAAACGCACCCCGCCTTTTGTAGGGCCTACTGAATCATTGTGTTGAGAACGATATCCTTGAAATACTTTGACTGTACCATCGTCCATTCTTACAGGAATTCTTACCATCAAAACACGTAATGGTTCTTTTAAAAGCTCATACATTTCATCATTAAAGCCTAATTTTACTAGTGCCTCTTTTATAATTTCCTGTGTTGATGTAAATAAATTCAGATTCTCTTCCATCGATTTCGCCTCTTTATAGTAAATAATCGTGTGACGCTTGTATTGTACCATTTAGGCTCTTTTCTTATATTTTGTTGCGGTTGTATACAAAGACTCTTTGTTACAACCAATTTGGGTTAAAAAATGAATAAACTTTATAAGAAAAGATGCCCCGAAACCATCCTATTTCGGATGACGAAAAACAACTATTAATAAAAACAGTCTACCATTAAGATAATACTTTTTTAATCCGTTCAATTGCCCAATCTAAATCTTCCTTAGAAATGACTAGTGGAGGGGCAAATCGGATTACATTTTCATGCGTTTCTTTACATAACAGCCCTTCAGCCTTTAGTGCTTCACAATATTTACGAGCAGGTTCGTCTAACACTACTCCAATAAATAGCCCTTTTCCGCGAACCTCTTTAATCATTGGATTTTGAATTTCTTTCAGTTTTGCCATAAAATATTCACCAAGCTCTAAAGAACGATCAGCAAGATTTTCATCCATTAAAACGTCGAGTGCTGCAATGGACACTGCACACGCTAGTGGATTTCCACCGAAAGTAGAGCCGTGGGAACCAGGATTAAATACACCTAAAATGTCTTTATTCGCTACCACACATGAAATAGGAAATACACCGCCACCCAAAGCCTTGCCCAAGATATACACATCTGGTGTTACCTCTTCCCAATCACAAGCAAATAATTTTCCTGAACGGCATAATCCTGATTGAATTTCATCGGCAATAAATAATACGTTATTTTCCTTACATAATTCATATGCCGCTTGTAGGAATCCTGCTGGCGGAATAACAATACCAGCTTCCCCCTGGATTGGTTCAATTAGAAATGCTGCAGTGTTTGGAGTAATAGCTTTTTTCAATGCATCAATATCCCCGTAAGGAATTAATTTGATTCCGGGAAGCATTGGACCAAAGCCTCTTTTGTATTCCTCATCTGATGATAAAGAAACCGCCGTCATCGTTCGGCCATGAAAATTACCTTCGCATCCAATGATTTCAGCCTGATCCGGAGCTACACCTTTTACATCGTATGCCCAGCGGCGTGCCGCTTTAACAGCCGTTTCCACTGCTTCAGCGCCTGTATTCATCGGTAATACCATGTCTTTATTTGTTAACTGGGACACTTTTTCATACCATGGTCCAAGCTGGTCACTATGAAATGCACGAGAAGTTAAGGTTACACGGTCCGCTTGCTTTTTCAACGCATCAATAATTTTCGGATGACGGTGTCCTTGATTAACGGCGGAGTATGCACTTAACATATCCATATATCTATTTCCCTCAGGATCCTTGACCCAAACGCCTTCTGCTTCTGAAATAACAACTGGCAGCGGATGATAATTATGGGCACCAAAGTTTTCTGTTTGTTCAATTAGTTGTTGTGATTTTGTTAGAGTTTTCAAATTAGTATCCCCCATTCGTTATATAAGTGGAGCCTCTCTAATAAGAAGGTTCCTATTTTCATACACCAGGAAATTATAAAATTTAACCTTGTGGATTACTTTAAAAAAATAGTCTGCGTCTAGCTTCAGCGTCTATAGGCTATCGGATATATTGTTCTCCCCTCTTGATAAGTAAAGAGTGCGAAATCCGTAGTGCCCGCGCATGATTAAAGCATTTCAGATGTAGTTTTACCTTGCATATGAAGTACTAAATAATCTGGTCCTCCAGCTTTTGAATCCGTACCTGACATGTTGAAACCTCCGAATGGCTGGTAGCCTACAATTGCACCTGTACAACCGCGGTTAAAGTACAGATTACCAACCTGAAAGTCTTCGCGAGCTTGTTCGATATGTTCTCTATTATTAGAGATAACAGCTCCTGTTAAACCATATTCTGTGTTGTTGGCAATTTCAAGAGCATGAGAGAAGTCTTTTGCTTTAGAAAATGCAACAACAGGACCGAAGATTTCTTCTTGCATTAAACGCGCATTAGCATCGAGGTCAGCGAAAATCGTTGGCTGAATGAAGAAACCTTTTGAATCATCACCTTCTCCGCCTGCAAGCAATCTGCCTTCTTGTTTGCCAATTTCAATATAGCTTAGTATTTTATTATATGCAGCTTGGTCAATAACAGGTCCCATGAAGTTTTTATCATTTGTCGGGTTGCCTACTGTTAATTCTTTTGTTAATTCAACTGCTCGGTTTAGAACTTGATCATATACATCCTCCACTATTACAGCACGGGAGCATGCGGAACATTTTTGTCCAGAAAAGCCAAATGCAGATGCAACAATCGATTGTGCTGCAAGCTCAAGATCAGCTTCTTTATCTACAACAATCGTATCTTTTCCGCCCATCTCAGCAATTACTCGTTTCAACCAAATTTGTCCTTCGTTTACTTTTGATGCACGTTCGTAAATTCTAATACCTACATCACGAGATCCTGTAAAGCTTACGAATCTTGTTTTCGGATGATCCACTAAATAATCTCCAACTTCTGCACCGCTTCCTGGTACAAAGTTTAGTACACCTTTTGGAAGGCCTGCTTCTTCTAAAACTTCTACAAATTTAGCTGCAATAATAGGTGTTGTTGAAGCTGGTTTTAAAAGAACTGTATTCCCTGTTACAAGTGCGGCCACAGTTGTACCTGCCATGATTGCAAATGGGAAGTTCCATGGTGAAATGACAATACCAACACCAAGAGGGATATAACCGAAACGATTATATTCACCTGGACGGCTTTGAACAGGAATACCGTCTTTTAAACTTAACATTTGACGACCATAATATTCCAAGAAATCAATACCTTCAGCTGTATCTGCATCTGCTTCTTTCCATGGTTTACCTGCTTCTTTCACCATTAATGCAGAAAATTCATGCTTACGACGGCGAACGATTGCCGCAGCCTTGAATAAAATATCTGCTCGTACTTCCGGTTTTACTTTTCTCCAAGTTTGGAATGTTTCATATGCTGTTGTCATTGCTTTTTCAGCAAGATCTTTATTTGCTTTGGACACGCGTCCAATTACTTCTTCCTTATCAGCAGGGTTAACAGATACAATTTTATCATCCGTTGTGATTCTTTCTCCGCCTATAACGAGTGGATAGTCTTGACCTAAATAGCTTTCCACTATGCTTAATGCTTCTTGAAATGACTTTTTATTTTCTTCATTATTAAAATCTGTAAGTGGTTCGGTTTTGTATGGAATCATTCATCTTCCTCCTTTTATAGGCTTATTTTTTGCTTTTTCAATCTTATCCGCAAAAAATATTTGCATTAAGAAAACCCTTACAATATAATAATGCAAAAATATATTGCATTTTTCAAGTCTTTTTCAATAAAAAAATTTTAGGGGGATTCAGATGGATAATGAAACCTTATTAACAATCTATAAGAATGTTATAGATTACTTAGATGTAGGAGTTCATGCGATTGATCAAGACGGCAAAACAGTTATTTATAATAATAAAATGATGGAAATAGAAGGAATGGACATTGAGGATGTCCTGGATAAAAACATACTCGATGTTTTTCAATTTTTCCAAGGGGAAGGAAGTATTTTATTACAAATATTAAAGTCCGGAGAACCTATTTTTAATAACAAACAAACGTATTTTAACAATAAAGGAATGGAAATAAATACTGTCCATAGTACGTATCCTATAAAAAAGGACAATGTAACAATAGGGGCAGTCGAAATTGTTCGTGATGTTACTAAACTAGAAAGAATCCTTGGCAGTAAGCTTCTAAAAAATGAATTTGGCGCATATACCTTTGACCAATTGGAATTTAATAAATGGTTTCCAAAAGAAGTTATTCAAATTGCTAAACTGGCTTCTTCGATGTCTTCGCCGCTGTTTATTATCGGCGAACATGGAACATACAAAAATATTATTTCTCAAAGCATTCATTATCATAGTTCCGTGCAAGGGAAATTTTATTCCCAAAATTGTACGGAACTTACCGGTGCTTTTATAGAAAAATTATTATTTGGTGAAAAAGAACTAGCCGGGATTCTTGAAATGGCTGACGGGGGTACTCTGTTACTAGAGGAAATTCATTTATTGCCTCTAGATATCCAATCTACGTTACTTAGTTCATTAAAAAATCAAAGAGTAAGGCGGCTTGGTGAGAAAGAGGAAAGATCTTTTCATGTAAGAATTATTGGCAGTATAAGCGATGACCCCATTAAGACAATTGCAGAAGGAAAATTGTTAAAAGATCTTTATTATTTTCTAAGTCAGTCATCCATTGTTATTCCTCCATTACGAGATCGGAAAAACGACATTCCTGAACTGGTGAACTCTTTTATCAAAAAATATAACGACAGATTCCAAATGAATGTAAACACCATTTCAAAAAAAGTGCTGAATGAATTTATTGAATTTGATTGGCCAGGTAATATTAAGGAATTAGAACATGTTATAGAAAGCACTATGAAGTTAATGAAGGATGAAGAAATGATCGAAATCCACCATTTGCCGACTAATTTCACTCACAAAACAGCAGAGGAAAATGAGTTCTTATTTCAAAAAGATAGGGAGATAAAACCTCTCGAGGAATATTTACAGGAGGCCGAAACTTACTATATTCAAAAAGCATTACAATTTCATGATTACAATATCACCAAGACTGCCAGCGCTCTGCATATGAGCAGGCAAAATTTGCAATATCGCTTAAGAAAGCATGGGATTGTGAAAAAATAAATCCAGGCATGAAGCCTGGATTTTATTTTCGTTTAAATAAGCACCAGTGCCTGCTAACGGATGATGAGCAAGGCGCTTACGCTTTTGTTCTATTATTTCTTAATTAAATCTTCACGTTCAGATTGTGAAATCCACTCTTGTAATTTTTCTTTTAAAGTATTAAAACCTTCTGTAGGTTCCTCTGTTTTTACACTCGCTTGACGACGACGTGGTTTAGAAGGTGCCTGTGCAGCTTTTGGCGCTTCTTCTGTTGCACGAATAGACAAGCTTATTTTTCCGCTCTCTTCATCAACAGAAAGTACCTTTACTTTAACTTCATCTCCAACGCTTAAATGATCGTTAATATCTTTTACAAATCCGTGCTTAATTTCAGAGATATGAACTAAACCTTGAGTATTTTCATCTAGTGCAATAAATGCGCCATATGGTTGAATACCTGCTACTTTTCCAGTTAATACTGATCCAATTTCATAATTTGTTGTCATGGAATCACTCCTATTTTCTTATTTATTTCTCCTGTATATACGCAATAAAAAATTATATCATAACAGTTTATATGACGCAAAAATAAGCCCTTATTATCAAAAGTGCAAGTACCTTAATCATTGGCAACCGAATAAGTGAAATTCGAGTGCCAATGTAACTTTCGTAGTCTTCGATATAATTCTTAGGAATCAGAAGGACGAGTCGATGCCATGAAGTGCAAGGAAAATACATAAAAATGCACTTACCGATAGGCGTTGTGGTCAGTCAAAGACTACAATAGTAAAATATTCTGTTTATGAACCTTTTTTCAAATTAAACGGAACATTTGGAACAAAAAGTTCAAGATTCTAAATAAATGACAATGAAATGATTGTGGTACAATATAAAGAAAAGGTTTAGATTTGGAGGAATGTACTTTGGCTTCATTTGCAGAAAATCTAAAATTTTACCGTGAACAAAGAAATATGACACAAGAAGAATTAGCTTTAAAGGCGAGATTAGGTACGGCTGTGATAGAAAAATATGAATCTGGTGATCAAGTTCCAAATACAGAAACAATCTTCAAGCTTTCCACCATTTTAGATGTTCCAGCATCATCCCTCTCAGGAGAAGGCCAATCATAATTTAATTTTGGAATAATTTTTTTCATTACCTAGTTTAACATTAGCAGTATTTGGATATGCTTATACTACAAGGCTTTCTGTTAGTGGAGGCTCAGGTAACATTGGGCTAAAACTACACTAGTATTCCCCCTTTTTATTTTTATTTTTTGACGAGACAAATTTGCCTCGTCCTTTTTTTTGCATAAATTTCTTCTCTGAACTGTCCGTTCTCCAGACAAATGGACCAACATGCTGTCGGTCCATTAGCGTCACTTATTTCCCATATCTTTTCTAATCTTTTCTTCTATTTGCTGCGCTTTTGTTAACTGTTTTTTATTTACCTTTAAAATAATGATAAACGTAATGACTGCAAGAATAGCGAAAATGGATAAGGAAATAAAAGCCGGAATATATTCTCTCTTATCCTCCGGAAAATATAAGAATAGGTTTAATACCATTGCATGTAAAGGGTTAAACATTTCCTAACTCCCTTTCGATTAAAAATAATATCATCATAATAGCCTTTATCTATTATATCAACTTCTTATATTGAAAACCAATAGCCGGGATTTGACAACTTTATTAAAAAATATCAGTGCAATAGTTTGCTGGCACGACATGTAAATGTACGCCAACCTAATCTTTTTCCGATCAGATTCACCCTCATAAAGGCTTGTTCAAGCAGGTTGACTGGCAATATATTTTTTGTACAAAAAAAGCTGCCAAAATGACAGCCTTTTACCTTATTTTAAAACAGTAATTTTTTCAATTACAACATCTTCTTCTGGTTTATCACGCATATTTGTTTTAACCGAAGCAATCTTATCGACTACATCCATTCCTTCTACAACGTGGCCAAACACAGTGTGACGGAAATCTAGCCAAGGGGTGCCGCCATTTTCCATGTATGCATTTATAATTACTTCCGGATATCCTGCTTGTTCTAATTGTCCTTGCATCCTTGAATCCGTTTGTTTACTTTGTACGATAAAAAATTGACTTCCATTTGTATTTGGCCCGGCATTTGCCATTGACAATGCTCCGCGTAAATTAAATAGCTTCTCAGAAAACTCGTCTTCAAATGTCTCACCGTAAATACTTTGTCCGCCTGTTCCATTTCCAGACGGATCCCCGCCTTGAATCATAAAGCCATCAATAACACGGTGGAAGATAATTCCTTCATAATAGCCATTTTCACTATGAGTTAGGAAATTTTCAACTGTCTTCGGTGCCAGATCAGGAAACAATTTTATTTTAATACTTCCCATATTTGTCTTCATTTCAACGAGCTTTTCGTTTTGTAGTACTTCCTTTGTTAATTGAGGATATGTATTTTGTTCTGTCATTTTCAAACTCTCCTTTAATGTATGTCGTACTTTCTTCCCCTACTTTACTAGAATTTTGTCCTTAAGCCAAGTCTCCATACCATTTCTTTGCTTTTTTTGAAATTTCCTTTCATAATATTAATATAGTTCCACTTGAATTAAGCGGAGGAGATTTATGATGCAGACCGGTGAAATTGTAACTTTTTTTAATAAAACAGGGAAATATGTTGGTGAAATCACTGCATGTCACCCGGATCGCTACTTAGTAAAAACGTTAGCAGTCTTAAAGCATCCGATGCAAGGTGATTTACATCATCCAAAAGAAACAGACGTGCCTTTTTTCCATGAGAGAAAAGCATTAGCATTCCGAGAGCAAACGAATATTCCATTAAAAATGGTAAAGCCTTTCGATGGCGAAGTTCCGGATTATAGTAAATCCTTACAAGACGCTTTTAATAAGCTTTACGATGAATTAATGTCAGCTAATACCCCTTTTAGTCTAAAAAGTATCGAGTGTTTGGAAAACATTTTAAAAGAATACGAAACAATGTACTCCATCAAACGTTGAAACACGAAAAGCAAGCATTTGCATATGAAAAAAGACAACCTATTTTCGTCCATTCGAAAAATGGTTGTCTTTTCTTTTACTTTTTCTTTGGAACAACAGCCATAGTGCATCTTGAGATGCAAATTAAATTTTCTTCTTCGTCTTTAATTTGAATTTGCCAAACCTGTGTGCTTTTCCCTTTATGTACAACCTCCGCTGTTGCGGTTACTACTCCATCTCGTTTTGATCGGATATGATTCGCATTAATCTCCAGCCCAAAACAAATTTCATTTTCTAAATCTATTAAATTCGCAGCGCCAACGCTTGCAACCGTTTCTGCTAAGGCAACAGACGCCCCTCCATGCAAATAGCCAAAAGGCTGACGTGTATGATCATTGACTGGCATAGTTGCGACAACTTTACCTCCGACTATTTCAATAATATCAATACCAAGAGCTTCCATTAACGTATTTTTCATTTCCATCATTACTGCCTCCTTCTGAGTATATTTTTATGTATTCTTTTAATGTATTCAAGGATATCGCTAAAAAACCCTTTTCATATTTCATGATTTTCATCATATGTATAAAAGATGAATGATAACAGGGAAGGGATGAAAGGATGAATAGGTATCCGTTTCATTATTATCATGTATATCCCTTAATTCCTAAATATACGTTTCCACATCGTCAATTCCTTCCAGTAAATCCAAAAATGTTTATGGACTCCGCTAAAAAAATGGACCCGCTCTTAAAGGATGCTGAGGTGTTAATGAGGCATATATCCAGTACAGAAGCATTTGCAAAAAAATTAATGAATGCTGCTCAACAATCAAATTTAAATGAGGTTAACCAGATGATTGCTCAAACAGGGATTAAAAGCAAAGCTGACATTCGCTTTAATCCAAGCGGACTCATCCTTATTCTATCCAGAAAAAATGACCCATTAGATTGCTGTCATGTGGAATTACGTGTTAGGTGGATGTAATTAAAAAGCAAGTATCAATCAGAGTATATCCTTACTCTGATTAATACTTGCCCACCTTTTAATAATATGGTCCATAGCCTCCATACGGTGGATAAGGATAGCCTCCTCCAGGGTATGGGTATCCTCCATAAAATGGAGGACGCGGTCTAAATAATGCACTTCCGATTAAACCTCCAACAAATCCGCCAAGAAGCGGTGCACCGAAAAATAACGGGAATTGTCTTTGCTGATAAGGGTCAGGTCCATGATGATAATAATTCAATTTAGGTTACCTCCTTTTTTCTCCTATCATCTATACTATATGCATACGCACAAAATTGGACTGGGCACAAGCCCGTGCTCGATATGAACAAAACGCTCAAGCGCCGCAGCTCTAGTATACGGATGACTGAAATTAGCACTTCAAACATCACCTAGTGAAATTGGCAATTGAAATTTCACCTGATGTTTTACCCGCAAAGAGGAGACGGAGGCGATTAAAAAAGGAAGCCTGATGTTTCATTGGCTTCCTTTGAATATTAAATCATTTCAAATCGTTCCACTAACAAGGCGAGAGTACGAACCATTACACCTGTTGCACCAGCAGGTCCTAATTCATGCTCCTGATTGGTTGTGGCTGTTCCTGCGATATCAAGATGTACCCACGGAGTATCCTCTGCGAATTCACCGACAAAGCCACCACCCATAATCGCATGTCCTTCACTGCCTGGTGAATTATTTAAGTCGGCAATTTTACTGTTCCGAATCCGTTTTTTGTCATTTTCTGTATATGGAAGTAGCCAAATGAATTCCCCTGCTTCAAATGACGCTTCTAATACTTGCTCATAAAATGCTTCATTGTTTGTCATTGCACCTGTTTTATCCAGTCCAAGGGCTGTAATAACACCGCCGGTTAATGTGGCAACATCCACTATATAGCCTGCTCCATGGTGCTTTGCATATGTAACTGCATCCGCTAATGCTAAGCGTCCCTCAGCATCCGTATTTAATACTTCAATTGTTTTTCCATTCATGGAAGTAATAACATCATCAGGTTTGAAGGCGGATCCGCTAATCATATTGTCTGTTGATGGAATGACAGCGACCACATTTTGTTCTGGACGCAATTCACCAATGACTTCCATCGCACCTAAAACAGCTGCGGCACCACCCATATCCGTTTTCATCCCGACAATTCCAGCTTTTGTCTTTAAGGAATAACCACCCGTATCAAAGGTAATCCCTTTTCCAACAAGTCCGATTACATCCTTCCATTCTTCTTTTCCTTGATATTTGAGAACAATCATTTTCGGCGGTTCCACAGAACCTTTATTAACGGCTAAAAGTGCACCCATACCGAGTTTTTCCATATCCTCTTTTTCAAGAATTTCTACATCGAATTCATATTTTTTAGCAAGTTCCACTGCATAATTAGCTAAATCGGTTGCAGTCAGCATATTTCCAGGTAAATTCACTAATGTGCGCGCAGAATTAGTAGCATTACCATACGCAAAACCGACTGTTAAGGAGGATTCGATTTCCCCTTTGTCATACTCACTATAAATACTTAATTTTTCTATATTTTTTTCAGGTGCATTTGATTTTTGCTTGTATCCTTCAAACTTATAAGTTGCAAGTGCAAATGCTTCACTTAGAGCGTGGGATGCATCTTCATGGGAGATTTCTTCCGTAATAAAAGTATCGAGTGCAATAGCTGCCTGCTTTATACCTAATTTATTTACCTCTTTGAACGTTTTCCCAAATGCTTGCTTCAAATCATCAAAGCTTAATTTTTTCTCTTTTCCTAGTCCAACAAAGAATACGCGTTTTGCTGCGATTTTTCCAAGTGTATGTACTTTTGATACTTCTTTAAGCTTAGCAGAAATATCGCCTGATTTTACAAGCTCTGTTAATTGACGGTCAAATTTAAGATCTAATTCTTCCAATATTCCAGAGAATTTTTCCGGCTGGTCCTTCAGCCCAACAATAATACATTCTTGTTCATTTTCAAAAGGATTTTTGTTTTCATATTGAAACATCCTTAATCACCCCCATTTCATTATAAAGGAATGCATAGGTTATTTCGAATATTAAATTCCTTTTGTCAGAATTTAAAGAACGGGGAAATGGACATAACTTAGTACATTTTGAGGTGCTAGTATGAGGATTAATTCTATTTGTCCCAGATATACCTAATTATTAACCTATTTAGACTCCTCTATTCTTGGCTGAGTAGGTAATAATTCTGGTGTTGCCCGAATTTAAACGTGCCGTGTTTAGGACCTGATTTATCAATTAGAATGAAAAATGTTAGAAGCCCTATAAAATAAACGCAGGGACACCCTGCGCTTATTCTTTTTTCATTTTGACATATTGCTGTCTAAATACCTGCATTTTTTTATTATCATTTAATTCGGACAGTTCCTTTTCAGTTAGTTTTCCCTCTCCCTTTTGAACAACATACACATCGAGAGTTTTTTTCCCCCATTGCTGATAAACATCATCCACTGTCTCATAATATAAATCCAACCTATTCCCTTGAATAGCGCCACCCTTATCTGCCACTACCCCATATCCATAACCCGGAATAAATAGGATTGTACCAATTGGAAATACATTTAGATCAGCTGCAATAGTAGAATACAAATCCCTCTTTACTTTTACCCCCGAAAAGGTTATCCCATATTCAGGGTCATTCGCATATTTTCCCGTTGACTCTACTCCAGCCGTATAACCTGTAGCCGTTACCGTAACCTTAGGGTATTCCGACCAGTTAAAAGCATCCTCCAATTTTGGCGGATTTCCTTTTACCGGATTACTTGAAGAAATTTTGGTTGCAATGGTATCAATGTGATTTAATGATTTTAAAGAAATGTCTAACGATTTATAGCTATTATTGTGATAAGTTCTGTTGTCATCCGCTCCAGCTTGTCCATTATAGGAATTTTCTATTTCTACATCTACTGTTGCTGCTTTCACCTTAATTCCGGAAAGTGTTTGAAAGGTCGTAAAAACTGCTATACAAAAAAGCACACTCATTAATATTCGTTTTATTGTTTTATTCATTATCATGTTTTTTTCACTCCTCCCAAATCTATTACTTTCCCAATCTCATTTAAAATATTCATCAGAAGTGAAAAAAACTTAAAATTCTAACCAATTAGAATAGTGCATCAATATCAGACAAAATTAAAAGCCATTACATAGTAAAGGCTTTAAAACATTCGATATCCTTTTTTTCTCAATGTTTTCATTGTAATACCAGCAACAATGGCACCAATCAATCCACTAATTAATATAATAATGTCGGAAGGGTGAAGAGCAGTTAATTTAACACCTAATTTATGAAAAGCATTGCCAGTATCCGTAAAATAATCAATAAATCGAACATCATCAATAATTAAGATGGCGATGATCGGATACAAAATCGCCATTAACCAAGTCATTCGCAATAACATGTTTAAAATAAAGCCAATTCCAAAAAATAATACAAAAAACAATAGCATTGAAATAATCATTACTGGGATGGACATTTGCTGCATCTATAACACCTCCTACTACGATGCACACTAAAATAAAGTGTACTAAATAGATGTATTATGCGTCAATGAAGAAGATTTGAACAATTTAATAGAAAAGTGTTAGCACTTGCCCATCGGCGTACGGATGAGTGAAAATAGCATTTCCATTTCTTCGAGTAAAATTTGAAATTTTATCAAGTGAATATAGTACTTCCATTTTCACCTGATGTTTTACCCTCAGGGAGGAAACGGAATCCGCTAGTTGATATGCGCTGAAAATAGACAAGGATTTAACTTGAAAAATAATTTGTTTGCTATTTTGCAACAAAAAAGAGTGTCACCGGCATGACACTCTTACACTACCATATAAGGGCATATTTAATTATTTTTTTTGCCTGTGCCGCTGCAGCATGGGCATGTTTCGGAACCGCCTAGTAAAAGCTGAAAATAACCTTTTCCTGAACAATAGGTACAATTATTTGTATCTGGAGCTGACGTTTTCCTTTTCATTTGTCTAACCACTCCTTTTTTAAAAATTTTCTGATAATATATCATCTTTTACCTAAACAGTAAATACCTTATTTCTTTAATGTAAGCGAATACAAATACTCTTTATTCACTCATACCCTTTCAAACTCCAAATTTCGAAATATTTTAAAAAGTTAACTAAAGAAAGCCAGTGGCTACTGCCACCGGCTTTCTTTTTAAAATAATTTAAATTTACCCTTTTTCAATACAAGTGAAGTTCCGCCAACCATAAACAACGCACGGTTATCGACAACCTTCTTCATAAAGGATGCACTAGATCCTTTGATTTTCTTGCCAAATACGACACCTATTGCATCATCTTCTCCAAGGGAGCATACAGTTCCTTTATCATCAAAAACAAATGGTTCTAAATTGTCTTGATGATGGATTAGCTTAGCAAGATTTCGGGCACATACCTCACCTTGCTGCATAGCAATTTGTGCAGTCGGCGGATATGGACGATTACAATCTTCATTAATAATAAGGGAGCAATCGCCAATAACAAAAATATTGTCTTTATCAGGGATACGTAAATCAAGATTTACTTTGACACGGCCGCGCATATTTTCAATTCCTGATTTTTCTATAATGCAATTACCGCGAACACCAGCAGACCATATAACCGTTCCACATTTGATTTCTTGAGGTTCTTCTCCTTTTTTACAAATCAGAACACTATCTTCTCTCACTTCTTGAACCGTTGTACCAGAGTGGAATTCAACACCTTTGCTTTCAAGCAAAGATATGGCATAATCTACTAAATCACGATCAAATTGCGGCAATGCCATTGGAGCGGCATCGACACAAACAATCCGAACTTTCGAACGATCAACATCATATTCTTTGCAAAGTTCTGGAATACGATTTGTAATTTCTCCCAAAAATTCAATTCCTGTAAATCCAGCACCAGCAACAACAATCGTTAATCGATCATCTTTTTTTTCATCTTCATTATGATAAGTGGCAAATTGATATTCAATATGTTCACGAATTTGACGTGCTGCATTTACATTTGTAATGGCATATGCATACTTATCAAGACCCTTAATACCAAATGTTTCAGAATCCGAACCTAATGCGATGACTAGATAGTCAAATTCGACTTCCCCATTATCTAAAATAACCTTTTTCTCATCCATTCTAATCGCTTCGGCTGTAGCTTGAACAAATTGTACTTTACTCCCATTAATCACTTTTTTTATATCATAGCGAACTCTATCATGATGTAAAGTTCCTGCAGATGCAGCATGCAGCCATGTTGTTTCATAATGATACTCATTTTTATTCACAAGAATAATTTCCGCTTCATTGCTTCCAATAAGCTTTTGAAGACGCGTTACCGTCATTAATCCACCATATCCAGCACCTAAAACAACAATTTTGGGCTTTCTCACTTGTATCACTTCCACCTTTTATTTTTAATTAATGATGGCTATATTATTTCCACCACAATTGTACGCTTATTAACATTTTTAGTATGTGATTTTTTTCACTAATCCGTTCATATCCATAATAAAGGCTGTTTTCGAATATAAAAATTGCATATTTAGAAAAGAGCCATAAAAAAAGACAAAAAAAATTTGTCAAAAAAAAATGAACATAATTCCCTATTACATGATATGCCTTTTATCCCTGTTTTTCAATATATATTTAGGAATATGAAAACTTATGAAGATTCAAAAAAGTTATGTTCGGTTTTGTTCTGTATGTATTAGATTACATGGTGATAGCAGGGATGTGATATTATATATAGGAATAATTGTACTAATGGAGGGGTTCTTTTGAAAGAGGATCAAAAAGTTTATGATATAACCATTATCGGAGGAGGACCAACTGGATTATTTACAGCCTTTTACGGTGGTATGCGCCAAACTAGCGTTAAAATTATTGAGAGCCTACCACAATTAGGCGGACAACTATCCACCCTCTATCCCGAAAAATATATTTATGATGTTGCAGGTTTCCCAAAGGTGAAAGCTCAAGATTTAGTTAATAATCTAACAGAGCAGATATCTATGTTTTCTCCAACTATTTGTTTAGACCAAGCTGTTAACGAGGTGGAAAAGCTAGAAGACGGATCTTTTAAGCTTATAACAGACAAAGAAATTCATTATTCCAAGACCATTATTATTACAGCTGGAGTTGGTGCGTTCCAGCCCCGCCGCTTAGAATTGGATAACGCTTCTCAATATGAAGGAAAAAACCTTCATTATTTTGTAAATGATATGAATCAATTTGCAGGTAAGAAAGTGGCAATCCTTGGCGGTGGCGATTCTGCGGTTGACTGGGCACTAATGTTAGAGCCTATTGCTGAGAAAGTTACACTTATCCATCGCAGAGACAAATTCCGTGCTCATGAACATAGTGTTGCAACGCTTGAAGCATCAAAGGTAGAAATAAAAACTCCTTTTGTACCCGTAGAATTAATAGGTGATGAAAATGAGGCAAAACAACTAGTATTAGAAGAAGTAAAAGGAGATAAAAAAGATACAGTTGATTTTGATGCTCTAATTGTTAACTATGGATTTATTTCATCACTAGGACCTATTAAAAATTGGGGATTAGAAATAGAGAAAAACTCCATTGTTGTTAATTCGAAAATGGAGACTAATATCCCTGGTATTTATGCAGCCGGCGATATTTGCACCTTTGATGGCAAGATTAAATTAATTGCTACAGGCTTTGGGGAAGCTCCAACTGCAGTCAGCAATGCGAAGGCCTACATAGATCCAAAATCGCGTCTGCAGCCAATGCATAGTACATCCTTGTTTCCATCATAATGATTATTGAAATTTGAAGGCAGCGAGGAACGAGTCGATGATGGCTTATCATAAGGATAAGATCAAGAAATTCGCTAGCCGATATGCTCCGGAGTACCACTTAGACCTTAGACAGAAAAAAAACTTATAAATTCTAAAATTATCATAATAAAAAGCTGTTGATTTCAATAATCAACAGCTTTTTTATTAACAGGTTTCTGGAGTTCCAGCGTTAGTAGCAGTCTTAAATGAAGATCCGCAGCCGCAAGTTACAAGTGCATTAGGATTATCTATTGTAAATCCGCCGCCCATTAACGAATTTTTATAATCAATTTTCGTTCCTTTTAATAATGGGGCGCTTTCATGATCAACCAAGATGGCAATCCCAAATTGCTCATCTTCATGGTCGCCGTCTTTTTTTTCATGGTCAAATCCCATTCCGTAAGAAAGACCGCTGCAGCCTCCACCATTAATGGATACACGTAAATAGGCTCCCTCTTCCTCATTGTGTTTCATCATATCTTTTACTTGATTTGCAGCCGATTGAGATAAAGTGATAATTTCACCCAACTTGTTACACCTCCGATTTTTTTACCATTAATACTACCTATATATAATAATAAAATAGTCGTGTACTTGTTCCATTACTAACTTTTTCTTTATTATATACCCTTTAATCACATCTCTCAACCATTCGAACTTGAACAAACAATATAGTTTATTATTCCATTTTTCCGTTTTCTATTTATAATAAGTATATAGACACACTCCAAATGTCACAGAAATCTATATAAGGTGTTGATACTAATGGGACATTTATCACCTTTCTATGAAAAGAATTTTGAATGTCTACTATGCAAAAACAAGTTCACATCATTAAAAATACGATCCAGCTATGTTAAAGTTGATTTTTACGATAAGGACTTCTGTCCTAACTATAAATCAAAGGAAATAAATCCTGTATTATACAATATATATGTTTGCCCGCATTGTGGGTTTTCTTTTTCTGATGAATTTTCGAAATATATCGTTCCAGCAATAAAAGAAGAATTAAACAAAAAGGTTAGTATGCACTGGAAAACGCAAGATTTTGGGCACGAACGGTCCATTCAGCAAGCCATAAATGCATACAAGCTTGCATCCTATTGTGCAGTGATAAAACGGGAGAAAAAAGTTACTTTGGCTGGTGTATTTTTAAGAATTGCTTGGCTTTATCGTATGAACGAAGATGAGCAAGAACAACGCTTTCTTCAGATGGCTGTTCAGGAATATATTAATTCTTATGTAAATGACGATTTCAGAGGTTCGCAAATGTCTGAATTGAAAATTCTATATTTAATTGCAGAATTACTGCGAAGAACTGGCCAGTATAAAGAAGCCGTTTTTTATTTTTCGAAAGTGCTTGAAAAACAAGCCTCTGCTTCGGAAAGAACAATAGTGGAAATGGCACGTGATCAATGGAATGAAATGCGTAACGTAATGAATCAAGCATAAATAGGTATATAAAAAGGAACAGATCTCTGTTCCTTTTTAAAACATTGGATTTTCTTCCAAATATTTATATATATTTGCCACTAGCTCTTCGGCAGTATCTCCTTTCACATACTCACCGTTCACTAATGCAAACATAGCTTCCCCGCATATATCACAAAAATCCAGACAGCTGTACTCAACAATATCCAGATTTGGGTCTTCTTCCAATATTTCTAAAGCTTTATACGAACCACTTGCAAGATTACTTGCACAAAACTCAATTATTGGATTCAAGATAATCACCTCTCTACCAATGATTATCCTACTCCATTTCAGGTCTATCGTCAACGAGACAGTGTTTAGGTAATCAATCCAACAAAAATAAGAGGACACTTTTGCAAGAATCCTCATCATCGTTTTATTTATCCTTCAGAACTATATCCATATTTTTCTAGTTCTTCATATATGACCTTTAAACGTGGATTTCCTTCTCCAACAACATTTCCCTCTAAAGTGACAACCGGATAGAACATATCCTCTTCCACTACTCTTTTCGCAAACTTTGAAAGCTCTTCCTCATTAGGAGGATTAAAGATATCCACATGCAATATATCAAAAGGCTGATCCGGATACTTTCTGGAAATTGCCGCTCCAAGCCATTCAAACGTTTCCTTTGAGGAAGGTAAATTTACGCAGCTAGCACATAATTGTTCTGCACCATAAACCACAATTTTAACTTGTTTTTTCATTTTTCTCTCCCCTTCTCTCTTTATTTTACACAAGATTTTCAGAAACGGAAGAAGAATTCATCTTCATTCATTGAGAATCAATAATAGATTTTTTTATTTAAACTTATTATAATAAGATTATGGAAAGGAGTCGATTTTAAATGTCTCAAGAAACTATTATTGAACAAGTTCAAGAAGTATTAGATAAATTGCGTCCATTTTTATTGCGTGATGGCGGTGACTGTGAATTAGTTGATGTGGAGGATGGAATTGTGAAACTCCGCTTACTTGGTGCATGCGGAACATGTCCAAGCTCCACCATTACGTTAAAAGCTGGTATTGAACGTGCTTTATTTGAGGAAGTTCCCGGTGTAGTGGAAGTAGAACAAGTATTTTAATAAAAAAAGCGATTCCTTGGGAATCGCCTTTTTTTTATTTAAAAATAAGAAATCATTAGTTTTCTATCCTATACTTTATTGTCTAATCTAAGCAGCCTTCGTTAAGGATTACTCCGATGTGAGCAAAGCACTTCCCATTTTTCTACGATGATACATTGAACCAATTTATTTCAGGAATATTCCATATACCAGGATCTCTTCCCATCAAACGATAAAAAGTACCTAAAAAGCTTTCGTATTCAGTAGAATCCCGCTTATATTTATGCAACCGTTCCTCTAACTGTTTATGCTGCTTTTCTGAATTTGTTAAATAATACTGTTCTATACACTCAAAATAATGTAAAGGGAACAAAAGCCTTGCAAAAATTAATCTCCAAGAAAAATTGGATAAGGGGATGATTCCCTCATATTCTTCTAAGAAATTTTGCACATCAGGTAAAAATGATTTGCTTTTCCTAAAATATTGCTGCCGAATCCATTCCGCAATATCTCTGCTGGCGTGGTCAAATACCCAATCAAATGGATTTCTAATCCACATTCTGTTTCCCCAAATCTCGTTATTAAACCGATCATGGCAAACCGTACCAGCATCTATATCAAGGGTTTCCTCATCCAATTCAGTATCCACTAAATACTGAATCGCATTTTCACACATCCCCATATAGTATGGAAAGGTCTCAACAAACATATGATCAAAATCGTTATTCGGATTTTCTTGTACTACTTGATACCATACTTTTTCCAATTGTTCTAGTCTTTTTTCCCAATATATTTTCCATTGTCCAATGCTGCTTGTATGCTGAATTTGAGCTTCTATCGATCGCCCGCGTTGATGAAACTTTGCTAACTTTCTGCCAAGACTTCTTTTTTTAGGGATTTTTGTATAAGAGTTAAATAAGAGGACATAATCCTCTTCATGATGGGTAATTAAAAACTTTTGATCCTTCGAAGCGTAAAATGTCGATACATTTCGATCACCTTGACGGGAAAGATGATCGGACATTAAATATAATTCCACAAGTACTTCTTCCTTTATGTTGGTAACAGGAACAAGAGTATATAAATTGCCTTCTTTTAAATATCTAATATATTTTCCATCAAGAAAAGAAGTTTCAGGCTGGATTTGAAAATATTGCTGCAACAAGTCAACCGACACTCTGACACCTCCTTCAAGAAATAATAAAATCATCTATGGAAGATTACATAAAACCATATTCAATCATATATATGAAGTAACCCCATTAATTATCACGTTGTTCAAAATTACAAGGAATATGAATTTTGAATTTTTCTTTTTTGCCTTGTAAATGAACCAGATTAGGGAAAAATGAGGAATATAAAAATGAAAAAAGGTGGCCAATATGGAAAAAAAACAAGCAATGAATGAATCTGAAACAACAGCACGACTTTGGCTAAAAAAACGAGGAGTTCAAATAGAAGATATTGCGGAGCTTGTTATGTTTTTACAAAAGAAATATCATCCGGATTTAAATTTGAAGGAATGCATTGAGAATGTTGAGCGTGTTATTTCAAAGCGCGAGGTTCAAAACGCAATATTAACCGGTATTCAAATGGATATGTTAGCAGAAAAAGGATTATTAGACGAGCCATTACAATCCATAATAGCAGTGGATGAAAGTCTTTATGGAGTAGATGAAATTCTCGCATTTTCGATTGTCAATGTATATGGTTCCATTGGTTTTACAAATTACGGTTATATTGACAAATTAAAACCTGGAATACTAAAAAAATTAAATGATCATTCAAGCGGGAACTGTCATACCTTTTTAGATGATATTGTGGGTGCAATTGCTGCAGCCGCTTCCAGTAGACTAGCCCATCGTGCTGATAATGAATAGAAACAAGGCGTGTAAATTTATTACACGCCTGTTTTTGTTAAATATTCCATTCTGATAGTGATTCAATTGAATAGGTTGGTTGAATTTCTTTCTCTTTCAGTTGTTCTTTAGTTGTTACACCCGTATGCACTAACAAGGTATCCATCCCACTTCGTATCCCTGCCATAATATCGGTATCATAGAAATCCCCTACCATAATGGTTTCCTCTTTTTTAGTTCCTAAAAAAGCCAATGCTTGTTCCATTATAATTGATTCTGGTTTTCCAATAAAAACAGGCTCTGTTTGGGTTGACACTGTAATGACAGACGTTATAGATCCATTTCCGGGCAAAAATCCTCTTTCGGTAGGAAGAGCGATATCCGCATTTGTAGAAATAAACGTTGCTCCACTTCTAACCGCCAAACAAGCGAGCGATAATTTTTCATAATTAATTTCACGGTCAATGCCTACTACGACGAAATCAGGATGCTCATCTTTGAATTGAAATCCCTTCTTTTGCAAGGCATCTTTTATTCCCTCTTCCCCAATTACATAAATAGAGGCATGCGGTTTTAATTCATAAATATATTGTGCAGTTGCCATGGAAGTCGTAAATACTTGGTTTGGTGTGGCGGGAATTTCAAAATCATTTAGTTTTTTTGCAACCTGTTCCGGTGTTCTTGAGGAATTATTTGTTACAAACAAATATGGTATGCCTTTTTTATGTAACCGATAAATAAAATCTGAAGCTTCCTCTATTTTTTCCGTTCCCCGATACATTGTCCCATCCAAATCAATTAAATATCCTTGATAATTTTTCATTATGCCGGCTCCTTTTCCAAGTGTAAATGCACAAGCGCCGAAACTATAGTGCACGGATTTCGTAGTCATAGGCATGACTAAAGAAAACATCGAGGTCGTTCAAAAGCTAGTGAAATTAACACTTCAAATTTCACTTGATGCCCTTACTCACAGTAAGGAGAAATCCGCTTGCCAACGGCTACTTGCGGCTAGACATAGACATCTTCTTAAAACCGTTATCCGTCATTTTAGTAAAAGCAAGAAAAACGCTTTCATTATGAAAGCGTTAACTAGCTTTTGAATGCTGATACAGGACCTAACTCATTTGTTAAATAGTCTCTTACCCTTTTCGGAAATTCCTCTAAAGATGGCGCACATTCTAAGAAAGTTTCCAATAATTCTTTATGATTTACGTTTATATATTGCTGCACAAGTATTTTTCTATATAAAATCACCTTTAGTAAGCTTTTAGACATTTCATCTGTTATTACTTTTTCATCTGTTAGAATGTCCAAAATATCTTCATAGCTTCCAGGGTCGCGCATAATAAATCCATCAATCATGGCATTTCCCACATCTAGAATCGATTCGATAATGGTATGTGTTAATCTTTCTAATGCTAGTTGCTCGATTTCATTTTTCCAATTCCCATTTGCTTGAAGCAATTTTACTTTATCCTCGAAGTATTGTAAGGTTTCTTCTATTTTTTCACGATCTACAAAATACATCTAATAACACCCTTCCATTTTCCACTTCGATATTATTTTATCATAATAATGTTAGGATATCTTTATTTGCGGATTGAATGATTAGACTGAACAAAACATAAGCATAATAAATAATCTAACCCGCATATTCTTGGAGCAATTTTTCAAACTCTTTGTGCTACAAAATAAGCACAGCCGAAATTACAATATTCGTACAGATATTCAGACAGCACGCTTATTTTTGTATCAAAAGTTGCCTTTGGGTTATCGTCAGCAAAAAAACCCTTAAGTCGCAACTGACCATATCCCCAATCCCCTACAATATAATCATATTTAGTCAAAATATCACTATATCGAGCACGAAATGCTTCTTCATTAAAGCCATTTCGAAAATCTTTTATGACTTCATAACAATAATTATTAACACAAATCATTGTGGATCACCTCATCCTTTACTATATCCCCTGAGGAATAATTACCTATAAGCTAGAGCAAGTTCATTACATCCTTACTTTCTAATTTAAATTATAACTAATTCCCCATCAATTACTAAGAGAAAAATAAAAAAACGTGCGCACTATAACCATTAAGGGGGTGCTTATTTTGAACAAAAAAATCATTACTGCAACAATGTTAAGCATGGCGCTGCTTGCTGCTTGTAGTAATAATAATAATGGCAAAAATGTCGCGGAAAATCCCGCTGTATATAAAAAAAATGGAAACACGGTTAATAGAAATGAACGTGTAGATATGTATAATAAAGGGCTTGAAAAAACAAGTGCAGATAGACAGAATGAATTCGGCTATGTTCGTCATGTTAAAAGTCCTGTTCCCGGCCAAAATATTAAATACCAAGATATTTATACGTTAAATCGGGAAAAAGTAGCCGATGCCATTAGTAAATTAGCTGTAACAAACCCAAAAGTACATGATGCTGCAACGTTGGTAACAGATGAAGAGGTTTTAATTTGGTACAAAACCGATGCTAAATCAAAAAAGGACAGAAATAATGTAGCCGATCAAGTGAAAAAAACGGCGTTTTCCACAGTCCCTCGATGGTATCATGTTTATGTTACTGATAATCCAACATTAAAGCAATATGTTGAGAATATTTCCTATATGAAATCCAGTGATGCTAATAAAGAAAGGGTTATTAGACAAACAGTAAAGATGATGTTAGACAGTTCACCGCAAGGATATAAGATGAGCACTGGGGAGAATGAAAACGGGGAATCCAAGGATATAAATAATGGAAAGATGGAAGATACTGATAATCTTCATGAGCAGCATGATAATGGTAATTTATAAACATTAACTGCGTCTAGATAAGGCGCAGTTTTTTATCTTTCTTCATCTTATTAGCATTATTATTAATGTCCTTCCATTATTTGATACAAATGAAAAAGGACTTCCGACACAAACTATGTTTAGTATTTGAAACAAGGAGGCGGAACCGCTTGCGCATTATTACTTGTTCTCTTATATTTTTCTTGTTATTTGCTTCACCTAACATCTCTTTTGGCAAGGAAATGTCTGAGGAGGAAGCTTATCAAAAGAGAATGGAGCTTTATAAGCGTGTAGAGCTTACTACACAAATTCCCTGGTATTACATCGCTGCTGTTGATCATTATGAAAGAAGTATTAGATTTGTAAGGAAAGACATTCCAAAGCCTGGTGGAATTACTGGCATTTATATAAAACCAGTTCAGTGGGCTGGATGGTTAAATCCCAATCAAACCAATCCATCCCTTCCATCTATTGAACTTTTTAATGGATTTGGGATAGACGGTAATGGTGACGGAAAAGCGAATATGAACGATGACGAGGATATTATTTATTCCTTTGCTAACTATATATTAAAATATGGAATAGATGAAGATCATTTCCGTATTGCCTTGTGGAATTATTATAAACGGGATAGAGCAGTTGGTTTAATTATGGAGAAAGCCAAATTGTACAGACACTTTGGTAAATTAGATTTAAATGCTAAAACTTTTCCGATTCCGCACCGTTTTAATTACAGCTATCGAGATACATGGGGAGATCGACGCGGCTGGGGAGGACGCAGAATCCATGAAGGAACCGATATATTTGCAGGTTATGGGGTTCCTGTTCGCTCTACCTGTTACGGCATTGTCGAATTAAAGGGCTGGAATAAATTTGGAGGATGGAGAGTTGGAATACGTGATATAAACAATACGTATCATTATTTTGCCCATCTAAATGGGTATGCAAAGGATTTACATGTAGGACAAATTGTGGAGCCTGGTATGCTTATCGGAAGTGTTGGCAGCACAGGCTACGGACCACCAGGTACATCCGGAAAATTCCCACCTCATTTACATTATGGAATGTATAAGGATAATGGATATAGTGAATGGTCCTTTGATCCTTACCCGCATTTGCGACAATGGGAATGGTCAGACAGGAAAAAGAGAAA
Source organism: Margalitia sp. FSL K6-0131 (assembly GCF_038008735.1). NCBI lineage: Bacteria > Bacillati > Bacillota > Bacilli > Caryophanales > Bacillaceae > Heyndrickxia > Margalitia sp. FSL K6-0131. Next base: position 1,692,501 of record NZ_JBBOZS010000001.1, on the reverse strand, counting down.
GAATTAAAGCTTCAGGTTTGAACCTGAAGCTTTATTATTTTTTTGGTGGTAATTGTATGGTTGGAGTTGATGAACCACCATTATAATATTGCGGCGGATCATAAGGGATAACTCCATTAAAAAGAGTAATTTTTTGTTTATATGGACTCTCTTTTGTATCAAATGGAATAATAGTTTGAACATTGACCGTTAATTGGATATATACATTTGCCGAAATGTGATTAATTCCAACCTGTGTATAATGGGAAATTAAATCTGCTTGAACATCCCCAATTACTTGGAGTTTAATGGGGATCTTGGGACCTAAGTTTCCTAATAAAGCATTATCCGTTGCACGCCCAATTGGTATCGAATATATAAGTCCATCTGAATCATGGGTAATTCCATATTTAGATAATGTCTCAGTTATCCCCGCCTCACGCCCATTCAGAACAGATTGGATAATGTCCTGAGCTTTTTGCTCGATTTTATTACTAATCGCGGGATTAGTAATAAAGTAATTGTTTTCCTTATTCGTAACGACAATTTTTTCAGGGTCAATTTCATCCTGTATTTGCCTTTTTGCATAGTTTACAGCTTCTTCTGCAATTTTTCGATTTTGACTCTCAGCATATTTAATTAATGTCGGGGCAAGGCCTTTATTCACAATCCAAATTCCTAAAACAGTGGATAATATAAAAAATACAAATGTCAGAAGTAACACATAGCGTAACGGCAAAGGACCTCCTCGCCGGGGTTTACGAGCTCGAAATTTAGCCAAAAAAATCCCCCCTTACAAGCTATGTGTATGCTTGTTTGGAGGATAAAATTATCATTGTTTTAGATCATTTTCAGAAGTGCATCTTTGCCAATCATTCCAACCTGAATACCGAGATTTTCTGCCTCCCATGTAATGGACTCGAGTGGAGCATTTAATAATTCGTCGATTGTTTTCACTCCAACCGCTCTTCCGGCAATAATTTTCCGATCTTTAAGATTGTTATTTAATAGCGAAACATCTAATGCACCACACATAATATATCCTTTATCATTTGAAACAGTTAATAGAGTCGTTTTAGGAAGTTTTACTGTGGTCGCAATAAACGTATGACCACCGATTTCAACTGGTGTAATCGTAACCAATGTTTTACCGCTCCTTTACTGAAATGAAATCTAATAAGTTTAACTTTTATTAACATCTCTATGTAAAGGACAATAAATGGTTGCTTGCCTATTTTATTTTTCGCTATACATCTTTTGTAATTTCCACATCATCACGTCCCGAATAAATTCCGGCATAAAATACTTTTTCTTAGCATCTAAAAGTTCAGGAAAAAAATGTCCAAATGTATACATATCAACTGTTCCAAGTTTATATATTTTTTGCTCCTCCATTTTAAAGCCATTTATATAAACAGTTTGATGATCTAACAGGATATTATGATAAATAAAATTTCCAAGGACTTTTCCTCTAAATCCTAAACCCTTTAATTCCAATGGAGGCCATTTTGGATTTAATGTCTGCAGAATAACCTCTTTTAGTTCAGCACCAGATAACTCAATTAAACATGGATTTATAGGGTGCGGAAGGATGGAATGAATATCAAATCTTGTTATCGGTCCTTTTTCCAAGTTTCCAAGCAGGAGTCCAGCATTAATGAGAGCACAATCTGATCTGCACCATTCATTAATAGCCTCACACAACATCTGCGGCAAAGGAGAAGGCTTAAACCATTCTGTCTGTAGTGTCTTAGGTACATCAACAAGAAAGGAATTTAAGAGTCTTTTCCCTTTTTCCTGAAATGAAGTAACAATAAGTTCCTCTTCTTCTAATGATGGTAAAAATTTGGTTTCATATAACAATGCTTTCTTTCTCAATACTTTTTTACTTTCTATATCAATATCCAGAGTAACCGTACCAACATAGTATCCATGTTTTCCTGCTGCTGCCAACAATGTGTCGGATATATATTTTCCTTCGGGAAGTACATGATGAGTATGGCCGCCTAATATAATGTCTATTTCAGGATGAAGGCTTGCAATTTTTTCATCGTCGTGAATTCCTAAATGGGATAATAGGATAATAATATCCGCCTCTTGTTTAAGGCTTTGAAGTTCCGCTTCTAACTCTGGAATAGGTGCCGTTAAATGCCAACCAAGTATTTCGTACAATTTCCCAAAATAAGCTGTTACTGCCAAAACACCGATTTTTATCCCGTTTTTTGTATAGTAAATTTTCGAAGGCATTGCCCACTTAGGTCTATTTCCCGATTTCTCAAATAAATTAGCAACTAGGACATCAAATGAGGCATCCTGATAGAGTGTATTTAATTCATCATATGCCAAAGTAATTCCCTCATTATTGCCTATTGTTACTGCAGTATAATCCAATTCATTCAATAGCTGGACGTTTCCTTTTCCAAAAGTCCCTTCCGTATAAGGATGCCAACGATCTACGTGGTCTCCAATATCGAATAGAAAAAAATTCTGATGAAGAGATTTTCCCTTTTGCAGGAAGGAACTTATTTTTGGCCAGTTTTCAAAATGACTATGGATATCATTTGTATGATATATATGAACTTGTTCAATCATTAAGATACTCCTTAAAACAAATCTAATTGACGCGGCGCCAATCCTTCGTACTCTATTCCTAATAATTCCATAAATTGCTTAGCATTATCTGCTGCATCTCCGCCAGAGTTATTGTTAAAAATAATATAGATATCCTTCGATTGCTTTTTTAAAACCTGAAGTTTCTCTATCCAATCCAACAATTCTTCTTTATTATACCGATACAAATAGCGAACCTCACGCCAGTCCCCTTGATTAGGTCTCTTCCATCCATACACATTTCTTCCATGAAAACGAATAAGCGTTTTATCCGATTGGCTTGCCGTTAAAACTATAGGTATAGAGCCATCCCCTGCTTGTGGCTCATCACAAATACTATGGATCCATCCTTCCTCTTTCATAAAGGTAAGAGTTCCTTCTTTAAATTGCGGAGTAAACCATGATTGATGGCGAAATTCTAGCGCTACTGGAATATCTCCCATCTTTTGTTTACAAAAGCGCAAATAATTTACATTTTCTTTTGTACAACGGAACCAGGGTGAAAATTGGAAAAGTACCATTGCTAACTTTTCAGACTGTTGATAGGGAATGAGCGATTGTATAAATGCTTGAAACATTTCCTCTTTTGACTGGTAAGGTATGGAACCTCTTTCGTGCCCTGTCATCCCTTGATAGGCTTTTACGATAAATTGAAAGGTGTTAGGTGTGTCTTCTATCCATTTAACGGCGTTTCTTTCGGGTTGAATCGCATAAAAAGACGCATCTACCTCAACAATAGGAAAATGCCCAGCATATTCTCTTAATTTGTTTTTTGGTGCTGTACCATTTTTATAAAGGGAATCATGATCTCCCCATCCAGCAAGGCCGATGTAAATCATAAAATCACCTACATTTCTTACGAATCATTTTACCATAATAATGAATAAAAAAAACTCGCATGAACATTTGTTCATACGAGTTTTCGATTCTTCTTATCCAATTGAACCTTCCATTTCGAACTTGATAAGACGGTTCATTTCTACCGCATATTCCATTGGTAGTTCTTTTGTAAATGGCTCGATAAAGCCCATAACAATCATTTCTGTTGCTTCTTGTTCAGATACACCGCGGCTCATTAAGTAGAAGAGTTGTTCTTCTGATACTTTTGATACCTTTGCTTCGTGCTCTAATGAAATATTGTCATTTAATATTTCATTATATGGAATCGTATCGGATGTAGATTGATTATCCATAATTAATGTATCACATTCGATATTTGCTCTGGCACCGTCTGCTTTACGTCCAAAATGAACAATCCCGCGATACGTTACTTTACCGCCATGCTTTGAAATGGATTTAGATACGATTGTAGAAGACGTATTAGGCGCTAAGTGCATCATTTTTGCACCTGCATCTTGATGCTGTCCTTTACCTGCTATCGCAATAGAAAGGGTCATACCGCGAGCGCCTTCTCCTTTTAAAATAACAGCAGGATATTTCATCGTTAATTTAGAACCGATGTTACCGTCAATCCATTCCATTGTGGCATTTTCTTCACATACAGCACGTTTTGTTACTAAGTTATAAACGTTATTGGCCCAGTTTTGAATCGTTGTATAACGGCAATAAGCATTTTTCTTAATAATAATTTCTACTACGGCACTGTGAAGGGAATTAGTTGTATAAACAGGCGCTGTACATCCCTCTACATAATGAACATGAGCACCCTCATCTACGATAATTAAAGTACGTTCAAATTGTCCCATATTTTCTGAGTTAATTCGGAAATAGGCTTGAAGTGGAGTTTCCACCTTTACACCTTTAGGAACATAGATGAAAGATCCACCTGACCAAACAGCTGAGTTTAACGCAGCAAATTTATTATCAGTAGGCGGAATTACCGAAGCCCAATGTTCACGGAAGATATCTTCATTTTCACGTAAAGCGGAATCAGTATCCTTGAAAATAATACCCATTTTTTCAAGGTCTTCCTTCATGTTATGATAAACTACTTCAGATTCATATTGTGCAGAAACCCCTGCTAGATATTTTTGCTCGGCTTCAGGAATCCCTAATTTATCAAAGGTATTTTTAATTTCTTCCGGTACTTCATCCCAAGTACGTCCTTGCGCCTCTGATGGTTTTACATAGTAAGTAATTTCATCAAAGTTTAAGCCGGATAAATCTCCACCCCATTGAGGCATTGGTTTATTATAAAAATGCTCCAATGATTTAAGACGGAAGTCTAACATCCATTGTGGTTCATTTTTCATTTTAGATATCTCTTCGACAATTTCACGTGTTAACCCACGTTTTGAACGGAATACCGAAACGTCTTTATCATGAAAGCCGTATTTATAATCGCCGATTTCAGGCATTTTTTTTGCCATTCCAATCATTCCTCCCTTGCTTTGTCTAGCTTCAGCGCGTATCGACTAGCGGATTTCTCCGTCTCCTCCCTACGATAAGTCAAAGACTACGAAATCTGTACGCCGATGTTCAAAGGGCCTCCGCTTTTCGAATTGTGCTACTCCTTTTCCTTGCCTAAGCCTTTTTCCATTGCCTTCCATGCCAACGTAGCACATTTTATGCGAGCTGGAAATTTTGAAACTCCTTGAAGTGCTTCCATATCACCTAAATCCAAGTCACCCTCATATTCTTTTCCTTGCACCATGTCGGAAAAAATATGGGAGAGGGCTTCTGCGGTTTCAACATCTTTTCCTTTAATCATTTGTGTCATCATTGAAGCAGATGCCATGGAAATAGAACAGCCTTCTCCTTCAAATTTAGCATCTGTTACAATGCCATTTTCAACATTCATGGTTAAATGAATTCGGTCACCACAGGTTGGATTGTTCATATCGATTGTAAGATTACCGTTTTCTAAGGTACCCTTATTTCTTGGATTTTTATAATGATCCATAATAACTCTTCGATATAATGCATCTAGATTATTAAAGGACATCGCTAAAATACTCCTTTGTTTTAACAAGCCCAAGGGCAAGTCTGTCAATATCTTCTTCGGTGTTATATAAATAAAAACTTGCACGGGCTGTTGCGGACACATTTAACCATTTCATTAATGGTTGCGCACAATGATGACCAGCCCGAACGGCAATACCTTCAGCATCCAGTACCGTTGCAACATCATGCGGATGAACATCCTCAATATTAAAGGTTACCAGTCCTGCACGCTTCGCCGGATCTTTCGGACCATAAATAGTAAGACCATTTATTTCTGACAATCTATTCATAGCATATTCTGCTAATTTATGTTCATGATTCGTAATATTATCGAGACCAATTTCTTCTAGAAAATCAATTGCAGCTCCTAATCCAATAGCACCTGCTATTATAGGGGTCCCACCTTCGAATTTCCACGGAAGTTCTTTCCATGTTGAATCATATAAGTCCACAAAATCAATCATTTCTCCGCCAAATTCAACTGGCTCCATCTCTTCAAGCAGTTTTTTCTTTCCATACATAACACCAATACCTGTTGGTCCGCACATTTTATGACCTGAAAATGCTAGGAAATCACAGTCTAAATCTTGAACATCCACTTTCATATGTGGAGCACCTTGTGCACCATCGACTACCATATAGGCATGATGTTCGTGGGCGATTTTAGCAATTTCTTTAATTGGGTTCATCGTACCTAGTACATTTGATACGAGTGCAATTGCCACTATTTTTGTTTGGTCTGTTACTGTTTTTCGAATATCATCCAACAGAATGGTTCCATCTTCTTGCATTGGAACATATTTTAAAGTAGCACCCTTGCGTTTCGCTAATTGCTGCCAAGGAATGAGATTACTATGATGCTCCATAAAGGAGATCACAATTTCATCTCCTTCTTTCACATTATCATTTCCAAAGCTGCTTGCAATCATGTTAAGCGATGCGGTAGTTCCGCGAGTGAATACAATTTCTTCTCTCGATGCAGCATTGATAAATTTGCGCACCTTATCTCGTGCACCTTCATATTTATCTGTTGCTCTAGTTCCTAACGTGTGAACACCACGATGAACATTTGAATTATCTTGACGATAATATTGGTTTACAGCTTCAATGACGGAAAGTGGTTTTTGCGATGTTGCCGCACTATCTAAATAGACCAACGGATGTCCGTTTACTTCCTGATCGAGGATTGGAAACAGTTTACGGATCTCGTTTGCATTCATTATTTAACTTTCCTTTCAATAACCTCTGTTAACTGCTTTTTAACACCCTCGATTGGCATTTCATTTACTACAGGGGCTAGGAATCCATGGATAATTAAACGTTCTGCCTCTTTGCGGGAAATCCCACGGCTCATTAAATAATATAATTGTACCGGATCCACACGGCCAACGGAAGCAGCATGTCCCGCCATTACATCATCTTCATCAATAAGCAGCATAGGGTTTGCATCACCGCGAGCTTTTTCACTTAACATTAAAACACGTGATTCTTGCTCAGCATTTGATTTTGTAGCACCATGTTCTATTTTGCCAATCCCGTTAAAAATAGAAGAAGCCGCGTCTTTCATAACACCATGCTTTAATATAAAGCCTTCTGTATTTTTACCGAAATGGGTAATTTGTGTTGTAAAGTTTTGAGTTTGCTTACCGCGTCCAACAACTACTGTTTTAGAATGTGCGAATGAACCATCGCCAACAAGTTTGGTTGTATTATCAGAAATGGTGTTTCCATCATTCATCATACCTAGTGCCCATTCAATGTGGGCATCACGTTTCGCAAAACCTCTGCGATTTACATATGTCGTAACGCCTTCTGCAAGTGTATCTACAGCACCATAAGAGATTTTCGCACCGGAATTTGCTACTAGCTCCGTAATAATATTCACAATTCCATTAGCTTTCTCATTTGTTGAAACGTAATTTTCAACAATTGTAACTGAACTATTATCATCTGCTACTACTAAAACATGATTAAACAACGGTGCATCATCATGATCATGCACATAAACAGTTTGTACAGGCTCACTAATTTCCACATTTTTCGGGATGTAAAGGAATACCCCGCCATTCATTAATGCAGCATGCAGTGCTGTTAATTTGTGTTCATTTATTTTAACTGCTTCTTGCATAAAATATTTTTGAACTAGTTCTGAATGTTCTTTAATGGCAGTAATAATATCAGTAAATATGACGCCCTTTGCTTTTAAATCATCTGAAATGGATAGAAAAGCAGATGTTTGATTATGTTGAATATAGAGATTCTTGCTTTCGTTTTCCAATTCAATTAAGGAACGAACTGTTTCTGGTAAAGCTTCTAATGAAGAATATACTTCACTTTCAACCGAATGCTTCGCAAATTGAGTAAAATTCCAAGTTGTAATACGTGTTTTATCAGGTCTTGGCATAGGAAGCTCATCAGCCTTTTGGAAGGCATCAACACGAAGCTTCGTAAACCATTCTGGCTCGCCCTTTTCTTGTGAGAAAGAGTGAACATAGTCCTGACTAACGGATAGTTTTGTTTCTACAGTCATGTTAATCCTCCTAACCTTATGCTTCTTGGCCGACAGTTTCGTCTTCAATACCTAATTCATGCTTAATCCAATCGTATCCTTCTGCTTCTAGACGTTGTGCTAATTCAGGACCACCGGATTTCACAACGCGGCCTTGCATCATAACATGAACAAAGTCAGGAGTAATATAGTTAAGTAAACGTTGGTAGTGAGTGATGATTAGACAACCGAACTCACTGCTTCTCATTTCGTTAATACCTTTTGAAACGACCTTTAATGCATCTATATCTAATCCAGAGTCAATCTCATCCAAGATAGCTAGTTTTGGTTGAAGCATCATTAATTGAAGAATTTCATTACGTTTTTTCTCCCCGCCTGAAAATCCTTCATTTAAATAACGTTGTGCCATATCTGGATCCATTTCTAGGAATTCCATTTTTTTATCCAACTCACGGATAAATTTCATTAATGAAATTTCATTGCCTTCCTCACGTCTCGCATTGATTGCAGAACGTAAAAAGTCAGCATTAGTTACCCCTGCAATTTCGCTTGGATACTGCATTGCTAAGAAAAGACCGGCACGAGCGCGCTCATCTACTTCCATTTCCAAAACATTCTCTCCATCTAAAGTAATGGAGCCTTGTGTTACTTCATATTTAGGATGACCCATTATCGCAGAAGATAAAGTGGATTTACCAGTACCATTTGGACCCATGATAGCATGGATTTCTCCGCCTTTAATTTCTAAATTAACACCTTTTAAAATTTCTTTCCCTTCAATTTCAACATGAAGATCCTTAATAATTAACGTTGAACCTGCCATGATTATACCTCCGTTGTATATAAAAATTTCTACATCTCATTCTCAATCTATTCTCATTCTAATCTTATAACAAATTAAATTTATAAGCAACCGAGAACGACAATAAAAAGCTATATCTAAATAGCACTCACAACATCTAATTTAACATTTATTTTTAATGTAATCAAAGGCTCTTTTCTTAATCATTATTGCTTTGTAAATCGATAATCTTACTAGGTTACCCCTTCCACTTTAGAATAGGTCTCTTATAGGAAAAAACACCTGAAACAAAACCCTATAAGGATGAAATATAGGATACAATTGGTTATATATACAAAAATAAAAAAAGGCGGCGATACAATTGCCACCTTTCTTTCATTAATTTATTCCAATATTTAATCTACGACTAATGTCGGCCACTATACGTTGGGAGTTAACATATTCCGTCTCTCTTTTTTTCTCAATTTGCATCCTGACTCTGTGCTTTCTTTTGTACACTTCATATCCTACTCCATGTGCACTGTGCAATGCTTTTTCCATGTCCGTCGTGTACTTGATTTTAAGAGAGTTAATAATGAACCAATCCCTTCAATTTTATTTACGTTGTTCATCGTAACAAGATAAACATAATAAAACAAAGATGATTTTCATTCATTATTTTGGTTATTCTCTTCTGCTACTTAAAAATGAATACTATATAGAAGGTATTCTTAATAATCTTTTTAAATGCTCTAATATGATGGATTGTATAACAAAAAGGCTCCGGAACCCCGGAGCTTAGATGATATATTATTTTACTGGTACTACTGCACCTTTCCATTCTTTTAAGATGAAGTCCTGAATTTCTTTTGAATGTAATACATCCACTAGCGTTTTGATTGCTTTTTTATTTTCATCACCTTTACGTACCGCAATAACGTTTACATATGGCGATTCCTTTCCTTCAATCGCAATAGAGTCTTTTAGAGGATTTAGACCAGCATCAATGGCGAAATTAGAGTTAATAACAACTGCGTCCCCTTCTCCATTTTTATATAATGTTGTTAACAGGGCTGGATCGTAATTATATTCGAATTTAAGGTGTTTAGGATTATCGACAATATCTTTTAATGTTGCTTTTGTTTTATCAACACCATCTTTAAGCTTAATAAGTCCATTCGCTTCAAATAAGGATAAAATTCGGCCATGGTCAGAAACAGAATTACTCATGATAATCTTCGCTCCATTTGGAAGGTCTTTCAGTGACTTATATTTTTTCGAATAAACTCCCATTGGCTCAATATGAATCTTACCAGCAACCGCGAACTTATATCCATTTTCTTTCATTTGTAAATTTAAATAAGGAATATGCTGAAAATAGTTTGCATCAAGTTCTCCAGAATCTAATGCTTTATTTGGCATTACATAATCTGAATACTTTACAATTTGTAAATCAATTCCTTTTTTCTTCAAAATCGGCTTGGCTTTTTCTAAAATGACAGCATGTGGTGTATTAGATGCACCCACAACTAATTTTGTATCGCTATTACTAGATGAATTTTTCGTTCCGCAAGCAGCCAGTGAAACAATTAATAAAGAAGCTATGAAAATACCTAACCATTTTTTCATTTCTTAACCCTCCTGATGTTTTTAACGTTTATCTATTTTTTTTGTTATAAAATCTCCAAGAAATTGGATGATAAACACGATAATTAAAACTAGAATAGTAGCAAATACAGTTACATCATTTCGGCCTCTTTCAAAACCGTCCATATATGCAACATTTCCTAAACCACCGGCGCCAATTGCTCCGGCCATCGCTGTGTAACCGACAATAGCAATAGCAGTGACCGTTATACCTGAAACAATAGCGGGCATTGATTCTGGTAATAATACTTTAAAAATAATTGTACCTGTTGAGGCACCCATTGATTTTGCTGCTTCAATGACACCTTTGTCTATTTCACGAAGACCAATTTCCACAAGCCTAGCATAGAATGGAGCAGCCCCAATAATTAAGGCCGGTAAAGCTGCTGTTTCTCCAATAATTGTTCCTACAAGTAATTTCGTAAAAGGGATTAGTAGGACGATTAAGATAATAAACGGTATGGACCGAAATATATTAACGACAGCGGAAATAATCGAATGGATAAATCGATTTTCCCATGCTTGACCTTTAGCAGTAAGAAATAGTAAAAGTCCTAAAATAATACCTAAAATGAAAGTGGCGAGAACAGACCAAAAAGACATATATAATGTTTCCCATACAGCCTCTTTCATTGATAGCCATTCAACATCCGGAAAAAATTTCTCCATCATTTTACTTCATCACCTCCACGCCAACTTGCTGTTCTTTCAAATAATGGATTGCTTGCTCCATTTCTTTTTCGTGACCAACAATTTGTAAAAATAAGGTTCCATAGGAGCCATTCTGCGTTTGTGAAATATTCCCTTGCAAGATATTAATGGATAATGGAAACTCCCTAATTAAATTTGTTATAATCGGCTGCTCTGTTGAACCACCAATAAAGGTTAATTTTATTACGAGTCCATCCGGATACTTTTGCAGTAAATGGGAAACTACTTCTTTTGTATCTTCCTGTTCGGATACTTGCTGAACAAATCGTTTTGTAATTTGCTGCTGCGGGTTTTTAAAGACCTCCAGAACTGGTCCTGTTTCTACTATCTTCCCATTTTCCATCACTGCGACCCGATGGCATATTTTGCGAATGACGTGCATTTCATGTGTAATTAAAACAATGGTTAATCCCAATTGTTTATTGATGTCTACTAATAAATCTAAAATCGAATCTGTAGTTTGTGGATCAAGCGCTGAAGTAGCCTCATCACAAAGAAGAACCTTCGGATTATTAGCTAATGCACGAGCTATCCCTACTCTTTGCTTTTGTCCTCCACTTAATTGGGATGGATATGCATTTTCTCTACCCTCAAGCCCGACAAGCTTAATAAGCTCATCAACTCTCTTCATACGTACTTTTTTTGGTACACGGGCAATTTCTAATGGGAAGGCAATATTTTCACGCACGGTTCGAGACCATAATAGATTAAAATGCTGAAAAATCATGGCAATATCTTGTCTAGCTTTTCTCAATGCTTTGCCTTTTATTTTGGAAATCTCCTGCCCTGCTACTCGAACAACACCCGAGGTAGGAAGCTCCAATCCATTTAACATACGAATAAGTGTACTCTTTCCGGCACCAGAATATCCGATTACTCCAAAGATTTCCCCTTCCTTGATTTGCAAATCAATATTATCAACCGCAGTGACCACTTTATTTTTCGTTTTAAATTGTTTTCTCACTTGTTGAATCGTAATCAAATTATTTCCACCTTCTTTTCCCGAAATGTTCCAAATAAAAATGCCTCTCTGCAATGAGCAGAAAGGCACGCAAATATGATGTCCTTTCTCTCATCTTCCAAAACAATACAAGATTGTTTTGTGTGAATTGGCACCATTTCAGTTATGAACTGATGGTTGCCGGGTTTCATAGGGCACATCCCTCCACCTCTCTTGATAAGAGCACACATTTATTCAATTGAAATTAAGTTCATATAATTACGAAAGTGATTGTAACACGCAAAGAATTAACATGTCAAAGGAAAATTATACATTTCTAAAAAGAAACCGCTTCCGCTTGTTCGTCATAATCTCGACATAACCAAAAAACGGATTCTAACAATAGAAAATGCCGGAATGAACCCTCGTAAACAACATGATTATATTTTCTTAATTGTGATAATCGAATATTCCCGCTTAATAGATCCATTGCAATTGGTTTTCCCATTATCATTTTCGTATCTATTTCATCTACTTGATTCGTTTTTTCAAAGGAAAATTCATTTTTAGAAAACCAAACGACCCAAGTTTCCTTTTCTATACATATACAAAAAGTAAGAGGTTCATTTGGCAACAAGGCCTGTATGTGATTCCGGGCAAAAAAATGATATTTTAATTTTGTTAAGCAGCTTTCCATATAATCATCCCATTCAATCGTTATTTAACTGTAAAATACTTTAAACATCTCCTTATCTCCTCCTAAAATTTATCTGCAATTTTCGCGTTTAAAAACAAAAAAGGACAACAATCATCAAATCACGACTGTTATCCTACTTATTTCCCAAGAAATATGTGATATTTTGGATATATTACTACCTATTTGTAATATTCGTTCTAAAGTGTTTTTAATTTTTCGAATATGAATGGAACAGAATGAAATGCATAAATTTTTTCCCTTAATACTCCGTTTTGAAAAAGGAGTAGGCAAGGGACACTTTCTATTTGAAATTTTTCGGCAAGTTGTGGAGAGTAATTTAAATCTGTTTTATACATTTGTAAGGAAGGTAAAAGTTCTTCTGTTATTCTGAGAATCTTACCCGCAACCTGGCATGTACCACATAAAGGAGTATATAAATAGAGGGTATAACTTTTATCTTGCATTACCATCATTTCGCTGATTTCTTCATATGTTAAATCGTTCACGTTCTATCATCCTATCTATGGAAAAACACCTTGGAAGAACCAAGGTGTTTTTGATTAATCTTCGTTAATCATTTCTTGATATTGTTCTGCAGTCAATAATTCGCTTATTTCCTCTTTATTAGATGGTTCCACTACGATCATCCACGCTTTTTCATATGGTGATTCATTTACAAATTCAGGGCTGTCATTTAAATCTTCGTTAACAGCCACAACTTTTCCGCTTATTGGTGCATAAAGCTCGGATACTGTTTTAACAGATTCCACACTCCCGAATGGTTCGTCAGCTTGCACTTCTGTTCCTACCTCAGGAAGCTCCACGAAAACGATGTCGCCTAGCTCAGACTGCGCAAAATCTGTAATTCCGATGCGAACATTACCGCCTTCATCTTTTACCCACTCATGTTCTTCTGAATAACGTAATTCACTTGGTAAACTCATTGAAAAATCCCTCCATCAATATGTTCAAAAATACAGGTGAAATTCCCATAATAATATGTACTCACCCAACTTGCGTTTAAAGTCGAAATTCGACTTATGATATTAATACATAACAAGTTAATATTTACATAAAAGTTGTATGTAAATCAAGAATTTACTACATTCTTATCCCCATTTTTGTGCAAATTCTTCTTCCTTGAATCCAACTGTTACATCTTTCCCATCTGTAACTAGTGGCCGCTTCATTAACATTCCATCAGAAGCAAGTATATCAAGTAATTCATCTTCTGATGCACTTTTTATTTTATCTTTTAATCCGAGTTCCCGATATTTTTGTCCACTCGTATTAAAGAACTTTTTTAAATCTAATCCACTTAAATGGTAGAGCTTTTTTAATTCCTCTTTAGATGGCGGCGAGTCCACAATATGAATTTCTATCAATTCATGCTTATGACTCTCTAACCATTTTTTTGCTTTTCGGCAAGTACCGCATTTAGGATACCAATAAAACGTCAATGCCATCTGCGTTTCACTTCCTTTCTCATGGATAGTACAATCATGCTGCAATAATACTATTTCGACACAAATTTTATTTTACCTTCTATGCTAATAGCAAATTTATTGATTTTTATCCTATTCCCATTTGCGTTTTAGCTGAAAAAATTCTTGTATATAACCATAGGTTGAAACAGGAGACATGATCATTTGATAGGCCAAAATAAAGAGAATAAAACCGATAAAGTTTTTTCGAATTCGAAGATTTAACGGTCTAAAAACAAATCTCTTCTGATATAAGTAAAGAATTCCAAAGCTTATAAGCGTTAGTGGTAAAACAAAAAAGGTCATTGGCCCCACTATCCAAAAATGACCAAAAAATGCTAAAACTAAACCAGGTATCCAGAATAGGGTGTAGCTTATGTCTAAAAAAGGCATAATGAAGTTGATTCCTGTTAAATATTTCGTATATATTTGTGGCTGCTGCCATGGTTTGATTTCTCGCAGCCCTTCAATCATTCCCCTTGCCCAGCGTGAACGTTGACGGACAAAATGAAGGATTGATGTTGGTGCATCCGTAAAGGCTACCGCCAATGGTTCGAAAAATACTTTATTCTTACCTTCCAATAGTCTCCAAGTTAATACGATATCTTCTCCGATAGCATCCGGCCATCCACCAACTTCTTTAATGTATTTTGTTTTATACAAGCTAAATGCCCCTTGAGCTACTAAAGTTCCCTGATAGAGGCCCTGCAAACGTTTGATGGAAGCAATGCCTAAAAAATAATCCCATTCTTGTATTCTTGTCCAAATATTTTGGCGGCTATTACGGACAAGAACCGAGCCTGCAACTGCCACAACATCAATAGGACTACTTATCATGCGAGCCATTAAATATCTTACCGCAGATTTATGAATTATTGTATCCGCATCGAGCGTTATTACGTTCTCTGTCTCGACATATTTTAGCCCCTTGTTCAAAGCATGGAACTTCCCAGGTTTTTCCTCATTTAATAAGAGTAAATTTAATTGTAGTTCATCTTTTGCCTTAAGTACCTCCGTTGCTGTTTGATCTTCTGATGCATTATTTACAACAATGACATATATTTCTCCTTCGTAGTCTTGGTTTTTAACATATTTTAAGGTATTATAAATTCCATTTTCTTCATTGTAAGCGGCAATAATGATCGTTACAGGAATATCTGGATATTCTTTTTTAAAAGGCGGCTGTTTGTCAAACAATAAACTTACAACCAGAAATGCATTCATATAACCCGGTATATAGGAAATACCGGAAATAACCACAATAGCTGCCGGAATCGAAATTAGATTTCCAAGATCCTTAATCCATGGGACGGATAAATAAATGGAGAATAGCATCCAAAACAATGCCAGGATATGACTAATCCAAAACTTTACAGAGACGGATATATAAAATTTAGATTGCATTATTCTAATGGGATTAAAGTTTGAAGATTTCATTGGAGCCCCCAAAAAGAAATGAATTCTCTTTTAGGTTTCCCTATTAAAAAAAGCATACCATATGAATTTTTAAAAATAAAACCAACAAATCAAATGATTTGTTGGCTAATATCTATTAAAGAACGTATTTTTCTGCTTCAATAAGTTTGACAGAAGCTTCACGTTTTTTCGCAATGACATTAATAGGATTGTGGCGTGTTAATTTTCGTAATGCAGATAGCATCATTCTTAATGTGTCGCCTTCTTCAATTGCTACTAACGATTCCTTTGCCAATTGTTCAATTTCATAGAAGGATTCTTGACAAAAGATTTGTGTATATAGAAGTTTTTGCTGATTCTTTTCTACACCATCTTTTGCAATTGCTTTTTCTGTACGAAGCAGAGCTGACTCCATAGAGTATGTTAAGGAAACAATATCCGCTATATTAACAAGAATTTCTTGCTCATGCTCTAAAGCAGTACCAAATTTTTGTGCTGCAAGTCCAGCGATCATTAATGCAACCTTTTTCGCATTGCGAGTTAAATATTTTTCTTGTTCTAATGGAGCGTCACCAATTTCCTCGGGCATCATCATCATTAACTCTTCCTGTAAGCTTTGAGCTTTTTGAAGCAATGTTAATTCGCCTTTCAGTGCTTTTTTCATAAATGTTCCAGGTACGATTAAACGGTTAATTTCGTTTGTTCCTTCAAAGATACGGTTAATTCGGGAATCACGGTATGCTCTAGAAATTTCGTACTCATCCATGAAACCGTATCCGCCATGAATTTGCACACCTTCATCAACTACATAATCAAGAACTTCTGATCCAAATACTTTGTTTAAGGAACACTCAATCGCATATTCTGCAATAGAATTTGCAACTTCTAATCCATTCTTCGATTGTTCCTCAGTTAATTGGCTCATTCTTTCATCGAAAAGACCTACTGTACGGTATACAGAGCTTTCAGATGCATAGATTTTCGAAGCCATTGTTGCCAGTTTTTCCTTCGTTAAGTTAAACTCGGAAATTGGTGTTTTAAATTGCTTGCGTTGGTTCGCATATTTTGCCGTAATTTCAAAAGCACTTTTCGCACCGCCAACTGTACCTACACCAAGCTTATAACGACCGATGTTTAAAATGTTAAATGCTATCTTATGGCCTTTACCAATTTCGCCTAATAGATTTTCGACCGGTACTTCGGCATCCTCTAAAATTAAAGTACGTGTAGAGGAGCTTTTAATCCCCATTTTCTTTTCTTCTGCACCTGTTGATACACCAGGGAATTCACGTTCTACGATAAATGCAGAGAATTTATCCCCATCGATTTTTGCATAAACGACAAATACATCTGCAAAACCTGCATTGGTTATCCATTGCTTCTCACCATTTAAAATATAATGTGTACCCGCATCGTTTAATTTTGCGACTGTTTTTGCACCAAGTGCATCGGATCCTGAGCTTGGCTCTGTCAGTGCATAAGCAGCAATTTTTTCACCGGTTGCAAGTACAGGTAAATATTTTTGTTTTTGTTCTTCATTACCGAATAAAACAATCGGCAGGGAACCAATCCCAACGTGAGCACCATGGGAAATAGAGAATCCGCCTGATTTTGCCATTTTTTCAGCAATTAAAGCTGAACTTACTTTATCAAGATCCAAACCGCCATATTCTTCTGGTACATCTGCACCTAATAAACCAAGTTCTCCAGCTGATTTTAATAATTTTACTGAGCGGTCAAATTCATGCTTTTCTAAATACTCAACTTGTGGCAATACTTCGTTATCAATAAAATCTTCTGTCGTTTTGGCAATCATTTTTTGCTCATCTGAAAAGTCTTCAGGTGTAAAGATTCGTTCATAAGAAATATCTTCAATTAAAAAGCTGCCGCCTTTAATCAATTTTTCCGTTTGATTTGTCATTGTCATTTCCTCCTTGAAATCATTTACATTAATTCAAATACGCCAGCTGCTCCCATGCCGCCGCCAATACACATTGTTACTACACCAAATTGTACGTTACGTCTTTTCATTTCATGAATAAGAGAAAGTGTTAATTTCGTTCCTGTACAGCCAAGCGGATGACCTAAAGCAATTGCTCCGCCGTTTACATTCACAATCTCTTCATTTAAACCAAGCTTGCGAATCACTTGAATCGATTGAGATGCAAAGGCTTCATTTAATTCAAATAATCCAATATCCGATAATTCCAGTCCAGCAATTTTTAAGGCCTTTGGAATTGCTTCTACTGGGCCAATTCCCATAATTTCAGGCGGAACCCCTGCAACTGCAAAAGAACGGAATTTGGCCATTGGCTGATAGCCCAATGATTTTGCTTTTTCACCATCCATTAATAGGACTGCCGCTGCTCCATCACTTGTTTGTGATGAGTTTCCGGCTGTAACACTACCTGTTACGGAGAACGCAGGGCGAAGCTTTCCTAAAACCTCTACAGTTGATTCTGGACGAACACCTTCATCATTTGTGAATAAAATCTTGTTTTCTACTAATTTATTCTTTGAATCTACTGAACGAAGGGTAACATCAACTGGTACAATTTCGTCCTTAAATTTCCCTTCTTCAATTGCTTTAGCTGCTTTTTGATGACTGCGAACGGCAAATGCATCCTGATCTTCACGTGATACTCCGAACTTCGTTGCGACTTGTTCAGCAGTATGCCCCATTCCCATATAATACTGTGGGGCCGTTTCAGCTAACGTGGCATTTGGACGGACTACATGCCCCATCATCGGTACAAGACTCATAGATTCCGCACCGCCGGCAAGGATGGTATCAGAGGATCCCAGCATAATTCTTTCTGCACCATATGCAATTGCTTGCAGTCCAGAAGAACAATATCTGTTAATGGTTACTGCAGGTACTGTATCTGGAAGCCCTGCTAATGCTCCGATATTACGAGCCATATTCAAGCCTTGCTCTGCTTCCGGCATGGCGCAGCCGATAATTAAATCATCGATGTTTCCTTCATAATTTCCCGCTCTTTTTAACGTTTCTTTTACCACTAATGCACCTAAATCATCTGGACGAACATTGGCAAGTGTTCCTTTATTCGCTTTTCCAACCGGTGTTCTGGCCCCGGCTACAATGACTGCTTCACGCATTTACTTCCCCTCTTTCCAGGTGATTTATCAAATAGGTAAAATCACCTTTCGAATATATGTCCATCTATTAGGCTCTTTTCTTAAACTTTGTAGCTATTTACATATGAGTAAAAATCGGCAGTAGGATTTTTACGGTGATTTTCTACAATCAAATGAAAAGCGGAATGTAGAAAAGAGCGCGAATCCTATCCATTTTAAGAATTATTTACGTATACGAAAAGCCACAATCTTTTGCGAAAACAGCCATCTATTAAGAAGAATGAGTTTTAATTTCTTAAAGGTTTTCCTTTTGTCAGCATATATTGCATTCTTTGCTGCGTCTTTCCTTCAGCAATCAAGCTCAGGAATGCTTCTCTTTCAAGATCAAGCAGATATTGTTCATCTACCTCTGTTCCATATGGCACTTTTCCGCCAGCGATGACATAAGCAATTTTCTTTGCGATTTTCATGTCATGCTCGGAAATATAACCGGATAAGTGCATTGCTTGTGCACCTAATAAAAGAGTTGCATATCCGGTTTCACCTACAACTGGAACTTTCTTGCGAGCAGGTGCCTTATAGCCTTTTGCATGAAGTGCTAAGACTGCTTGTTTAGCGTCGTAAAGTTGAT
Source organism: Margalitia sp. FSL K6-0131 (assembly GCF_038008735.1). Taxonomy (NCBI): domain Bacteria; kingdom Bacillati; phylum Bacillota; class Bacilli; order Caryophanales; family Bacillaceae; genus Heyndrickxia; species Margalitia sp. FSL K6-0131. The sequence goes on along the minus strand of NZ_JBBOZS010000001.1, from coordinate 1,673,093 downwards.
GGTCCCCGTTAACACTGATTCCATCCGCATTACTTAAGAAATTATTTAAACGTGCTTCTTCGCCAGATGTCGAAACCTTTGCCATTGCAATGGTTTCAAACACTTTATTTGCTACTTTTTGTAAGTCGAAATCAACCCCGTTAGGCATATTTCTCAAATGCTTGATGTAAAGCTCTTTGTTTCCGCCGCCGCCAGGAAGGAGACCAACACCTACTTCTACAAGACCCATATAGGTTTCCATAGAGGCTTGAATATGTGCAGATGGAAGGCAAACTTCTGCCCCTCCGCCTAGTGTCATCGCAAATGGTGCTGTTACAACAGGCTTTGGACTGTATTTCACTTTCATCATCGCATTTTGGAACTGACGGACAACCATATCTAATTCAAAGAAATTATCATCTTGTGCTTCCATTAACATTAATGCTAAGTTGGCTCCAACGCAGAAGTTTTTCCCTTGATTTCCGATAACAAGCCCTTTGTAGTTTTTCTCCACCTCATCAATGGCGAAATTGATCATTTGAATGATATCTAGACCAATTGCGTTATTCGGTGAATGGAATTCTAATAGTGCAACTTCATCACCTATGTCAATAAGGCTTGCTCCTGTATTCTTTTTGATCAATTTGCCCTGTTTTTTCAATTGAGCTAAATCAATTACTTTTGGATTGCGTTTTACTTGTTTATATTCGCCTTTATGGTAGTAATACTGGACTCCTTCTTCCTCTTTATAGAAGGAAGTATTTCCTTTTTCCACCATTTCTTTTACCCATGCAGGAACGGTTAATCCCGATTCTTCCATTAATTGAACAGATTTTTCTACTCCGATAACATCCCAAGTTTCAAATGGCCCAAACTTCCAGCCGAAGCCCCACTTCATCGCGTTGTCTACGGATACAATGTCATCAGCAATGACATCTAATAATTCCGCGGAATACACAAGAACTGGTGCCATTATATTCCACAGCAAAGAACCAACTTTATCCTTCGCATATATTAGCGCTTTCATTTTTGCAGCGGTTCCTTTTTGCTGATTAGCCATTTGCAAGGATGGTGACGAGAGCTTTTTGCGTTCCTCATATTCAAGCGTTTCCGGATTAAGTTCTAAGATTTCTTTGCCCTTTTTCAAATAGAATCCTTGACCGGATTTACTTCCTAACCAGCCCTTATCAAACATTTTCTTCATAAAATCAGGTACGGCAAATACTTCTTTTTCTTTTCCTTCCACTTGTTCATACACATTGTTTGCAACATGGATAAAGGTATCTAACCCTACAACATCAAGGGTACGGAATGTTGCACTTTTCGGTCTTCCTAGAAGCGGACCTGTTACGGAATCAACCTCACCGATACTGTATCCGCCTTTTAGCATTTCTTGAACGGTTATAAGAAGTCCGTAAGTTCCTATTCTGTTTCCGATAAAGTTGGGAGTATCCTTCGCAAACACAACCCCTTTTCCCAGAACATCTTCGCCAAATGTCTTCATAAACTCCAGAACTGCTGGGTCTGTATTCTTAGTTGGTATCACCTCTAAAAGCTTTAAGTATCTTGGTGGGTTGAAAAAGTGTGTACCAAGGAAATGCTTCTGGAAATCCTCTGAGCGGCCTTCCGCCATTGCTTCAACAGAAATTCCTGATGTATTTGAACTTACAATGCTTCCTGGCTTACGATATTTATCTACCTGTTCAAAGACTTTCTTTTTAATAGTTAAGTTTTCCACTACTACTTCAATAACCCAGTCCACTTCGGAAAGCTTTGAAATATCATCTTCCATATTTCCTGTTTGGATCAGCGCCAGACTCTCTTTTGTAGTTAGCGGAGCTGGTTTTTGTTTCAATAATTTTTGTACGGCACTATTGGCAAATCGATTTCGTACCGCTTTATCCTCTAATGTTAATCCCTTTGTAATTTCATCATTCGTTCGTTCATTCGGTACGATGTCCAACAATAATGTTGGAATACCGATATTCGCCAAATGAGCAGCGATTCCTGAGCCCATTACACCGGAACCTAAAACAGCCGCTTTTTTAATACTGTAACCCAATGATATTTCCCCCTTCGACGACATTTTGAATGAATACTCATTCATTTTATAACCAAAAAAATATCTCACGAATGAGTTTTACTACTTCTAATATAAATGAATATTTAAATTCCTTCAATAATTAATTCTCGAAAAATTTATAAATTTTAATAAAGAGCGATACTAAGAGTTTTTCTGAAGCTTTCAACCTGTTTTTAGTGAGCAAAAATTTTACAATCCTGCTTTTGAATGATATTTCGGTCAGTAATGGGAAATCTAACTTTTAGAATCTATTTGGGAGGTGAAGTTACCTGTGGCAAGGCTCAAAAAAAATCCATCCAAGGCTGGTGTAAGTGCAGCAAGTGTGAAAGGAAATGCAGGCCCTACAGTGGAAGCGGATGGCGGCGGAAAAGTTAATAGTCAAAATAACCAATATAAAAAACGCTAAAAAACAAATACGCAAGCGCATTACCCATCGGCGTATGGATGAGTGAAATTTGAAGTGTAATTTCACCTTCGTAATCGCAGGCTCTAGATAAAGGAAATGTTGAATTATCGTAGTGCGTAGACAGAGAAATTCACTAGCCGATAGGCGCTGAAGCTAAACTTGCAGATAAACTTTTCAAAAGTTATACACAGGGTTAAATCGATAAAAAGGAGGTATTTTTATGCAACAGCAAAACCAGCAAACGGCTATGAATCAGCCGCCAAGCATCATCTCTACGAAAGATTTGTCTTATATTGATGATATGCTGGCTTGGAATTTACTTGCGATGAAAAAAGCACATTTTGCTGCTGAACATTGTCAAGACGAAGAAGTAAAAGCTGCATGTGAAAAATGCGGAGAAATGCACCAGCGCCACTATAGTCAAATACTTGGACATCTTCAGCATCATTTGCAAAATCAGGCTCAAGCTTTTCAACAAAATCAAGCAAATCAAACGATTCAACAAAATCAACAAATGATGTAATGAAGGAGGTGTTAAATATGCAAAACCAACAAGGTATTCAAAATCCGCAAACACAGGTTCCAAAAACACCGCGAATGAATGACCGCGATTTTGCTACTGATTTATTATCAATGGAAAAATATATGACTGCTTCCTATAATAATGCATTAAATGAAGCTAGCCATCAAGGTCTTTATCAGGATCTATTGTCCATTTTTAACGAAACACAAAATGAGCAGCGGGAAATTTTTAATCTTATGTTTCGCAAAGGCTGGTATAAGCTTGAAGAAGCAGATCAGCAAAAAATGCAGCAATCCTATCAGAATCATCAGGAGTATTCTTCACAATTTCCTTATGGGAATCAAATGCATTAATTAATTTTTGAAAGAATCTTGTCCTTCATAATTATTGTGAAGGACATATTTATTGTTGATCGAGCTAGTTTTGTCCTTCATAACCTTTGTGAAGGACACTTCCTTCTTTTTCTTGCTTCATTTTGTCCTTCATCAACCTTATGAAGGACACTCCCATCCCTCCCTTGCTTCAGTTTGTCCTTCATCAACGTTATAAAGGACAATTCCCCCCTTCCCCAACTTCATTTTGTCCTTCATAATGTTTTCTATCTTATAGATAGCCCATCAATTATCAATCGCACTTTTAGTATGACGAACTCTTCAACATTCCACTATAATATGTGTAAAGTAAACTTCAGGATGGGGTGCCTATTTTGTTACATGCCAATCTCGCTAAAAAGATTGTTCAAGAGGTCCGAAAATTATTAAATGAAGAAATTGTCGTCATGGATACGAACGGAATTATTATTGCTGCTACTAATCAAACAAGAATTGGCCAATTCCACGAGGGAGCTTTATTAACTTGTAAAAGCAAACAAAAGCTGATTATCTCACTTGAAGACGAGAAAAATATGATGGGAGTAAAGGCTGGAATTAATTTACCTATATTTACAGGGAGTGATTGGCATCACCGGTAGCCCTGAAGCAGTTTCCCAGTATGGGGAATTACTAAAGAGGATGACAGAGCTACTTATTAAAGAAAGCATATATATTGAGGAAACAGGTCGTCATATACGCGCGATGGAAACGTTTATTTTTGATTGGCTTGAACTCAGGGAATGGGATCCCACTTTTATCAATCGTGCGGAAAGACTAGGTATTGACATAAATGTTTCTAGACAATTAGTACTTATAAAAATGGAAAATAATCCACAACCAAGTCAGCAGCTTATTGAAAAGTGGCATAACACTCTAGAAAAGAATGAACTTCTAATAAGATGGGGACATGATCGCTTTTTATTATTGTTAGATGCAGATATACCTCTTGACCAAAAACAGCTAAGGCAAAAACTTTCTACTTGGAAAAAAATAATGAAGGATGACCTTATTTTTGGAGTTGGAAATATTACGCCGGCAAAGGATTTAAAAAAGTCATTTTTGCAGGCTGAACGTGCACTCCGTTCCGTCAAGGGGACTGAGTGGATTGTATTTGATGAGGACCTCACTTTAGAAATGATAATCGATGATGTGCGAATGGAAACGAAAGCATTATTTATTGAGCGAACACTAAAGCCAATATTAATGGACTTTGAACTGATTGAAACTTTAAAGGCATACTTCCAGCATGATTATTCTATTAAAGCAACAGCTAATCATTTGCATATTCATATAAATACCTTACATTATAGACTGAAAAAAACGGAAGAATTAACTGGTTTAAACCCAAAACATACTCGTGATCAAGCAATCCTCTACATTGCCCTGCAAATTTTAGATGAATATACAAATTAAAACGAAATAATGTCATATATTTTGTTTCAACATACATAGCGAGATTCCCTCGCTTTTTCTATACTTATATCAAGAAAAATGATTGGAGGCGTTTTCTTGATTACCTCAACACTAAAGGAAAAATTAGTTTCAATAGTTGGTCATGAAAATATAGATGATTCAAAAGCTGGCAGACTTGTATATTCCTATGATGCCACACCGCAATTTCAATCCATGCCGGATATGATAGTAGCACCCCGTAATACAAAGGAAGTATCAGAAATTGTAAAGCTTTGCAATGAACATAAGATTCCAATTGTTCCACGCGGTTCAGGAACAAATCTTTGTGCAGGTACTTGCCCTACTGAAGGCGGGATTGTGCTCTTATTCAAGCATATGAATAAAATTCTCGAGCTTGATGAAGAAAATCTTGCCGTTATCGTTCAGCCAGGTGTTATCACGCTCGATTTGACTAATACGGTTGAAGCTGCTGGTCTCTTCTATCCCCCGGATCCCAGCTCTATGAAAATATCAACGATTGGCGGGAACTTAAATGAGAACTCCGGCGGATTAAGAGGCCTTAAATATGGAGTTACTCGCGACTACGTTTTGGGTCTTGAAATTGTCCTTCCAAATGGGGATATTATCCGTACTGGAGGCAAGCTTGCAAAAGATGTTGCCGGATATGATTTAACAAGGCTATTTGTCGGATCGGAAGGAACACTTGGTATTATTACAGAGGCAACGCTTAAATTGATACCGATGCCTGAAACGAAGAAAACGATGCTGGCACTCTATCAAGATATGGAAGCTGCTGCAAGAACTGTTTCGAGAATTATCGCGAATAGAATCATCCCTGCCACCCTTGAGTTTTTAGACCAGCCGACTTTAATTGCTGTTGAAGACTTTGCCAAAATCGGATTGCCAACTAACGTAAAAGCAGTTCTTTTGATTGAGCAGGATGGAGCTCCTGAAATTGTGGAAAGGGATATGAAGAGAATTGCAGAAATATGTCATGAGGAATTAGCTGAGTCTGTGCAGATAGCGGGGACAAATGAAGAAGCGGAAAATTTAACTGCTGCGAGACGTGCTGCCCTTTCTGCTTTGGCAAGGCTGAAACCAACGACTATTTTAGAGGATGCAACAGTCCCTAGATCAGAAATTGCTAATATGGTTCGTGCTATCAATGAAATAGCCGATAAATATCATGTGAAAATTGCAACTTTCGGTCATGCAGGTGATGGAAACCTCCATCCTACATGCCCTACGGATGTGCGCGATCGCGATGAAATAGAGCGAGTGGAACATGCTTTTGCAGAAATATTTGCGAAAGCAATAGAACTTGGAGGCACTATTACAGGTGAACATGGTGTGGGAGCAATGAAAGCACCCTATCTTGAATGGAAGCTAGGGAAAGAAGGAATTGCCGCGATGAAAGCAATTAAAGCTAGTTTTGATCCTAATAATATTATGAACCCTGGAAAGGTCTTTGCGAAAGAGAGCCGGAAACGTTTGGTGGTGACAAGATGACTACAATAAAAGAACAAACAACTATTAGGCAGCAATTTGCTGAACGGATGGATGAAGATGAATTATTAAACTGTATGAGATGTGGGTTTTGTCTTCCCTCTTGTCCCACTTATATTGAATCTGGATTTCAGGAGATCCATTCTCCGCGTGGTAGAATTGCCTTAATGAAAGCAGTAAAAGATGGTGTGCTGGAACCGGATGAAGATGTGGAACGCTCCTTAAGCCTATGCTTGGGATGCAGAGCTTGTGAGCCTGTTTGTCCGTCCGGTGTGAAATACGGCCACCTTCTGGAAGAAGCAAGAGATATCATACATCAAAACAAAAAACACACCATGCCAGCACAAGCTGTTCGAAATGCTGTATTTGAAGGGCTTTTTCCGCATCAAAACCGCATGCAAACCGTAACTGGACTATTAGGATTTTATCAGCGCTCCGGGTTGCAAAAGCTGACCAGGAAAATCGGCTTTATGAAGCTATTTCCTGAGAATTTGGCAACCATGGAGAAAGTGTTGCCGAAAGTGCCAACTATAAAAGAAATAAAAAGCAGACCCGAGTATTTTCCGGCTAACGGTGTAGAAGCGAAAAGAGTTGCTTTCTTTGCTGGCTGTCTAATGGATACCATGTTTTTGGATACGAATAATGCAACGATCAAGCTGCTCAAACTTGCTGGATGTGAAATTGTCATTCCAAAATCACAAGCCTGTTGCGGAGCCCTGCATGGTCATAGTGGTGAAAAAACGAAAGCAATGGAAATGGCAAAGCGAAATATCGAAGCTTTTGAAAAGGTAAATGTGGATTATATTATTACAAATGCCGGCGGATGCGGAGCCTTTTTAATCGATTATGATCATTTACTGAAGGACGACCCTGAATGGAAAGAGCGTGCGATTGCTTTTAAAAATAAATTAAAAGATATAACACAAATTTTAGTAGAATTAGAGTTTCATCATAAAGTTCCGTTACGATTATCAGAGCGTGTCGTGACTTATCAGGATTCCTGTCATTTGCGGAATGTCATGAAAACCTCGGATGCGCCAAGAACCTTATTGAAGGCGATCGATGGGGTAGAATTTCGAGAGATGAACAAGGCTGACAGCTGTTGCGGTTCAGCGGGAATATATAATATTGTTGAATCGGAAATGTCGATGAAAATTCTTGATTCCAAAATGGTGAATGCGAAAGCTACCAATGCCACCACCATCGTCACAGCCAATCCTGGCTGCTTGCTGCAAATGAAGCTTGGAATTGAACGAGAAGGCTTGTCAGAAAAAGTGGAAGCTGTCCATATTGTTGATTTATTGGCCGAGGCAGCGTCCTTGGATCGGGATTCAGGTCCATTATTTCATTAATGGGATGGATCCTACTCCTTATATTGGGACGTAGGACCTGTCCCTTTTTCCCTTTTAAATGGCGACATATTGCACCCATTCGGGCATGTTGCACATCGTTTTCCATCTTTAGCATCTAACAAATTGGATAAACAGCAAGTTTTTCGTACACGAATCCACTCATTGAATTCTTCCCGGTATATTTTTTCACGATCAAATCTAGTCAGTGGATTTTGTAAATAAGGGCCAAATAATGTGCCTTCTGCTTTCTGTATAATAAAACAAAAATCATCTTCTATTCTTTGTTTTATTTCAATCTTTTTCTCTTCCTTCAAAAGGCATTCATACAACCAAAAAATATATAAAGCAATATTCTCCCACATCACCATTTTTGAAAATCTGGTTACTTCCCTAAGTGCTTCTATCAATGGGTGAAAAAAGTGTGCAAACAAATTTTCTACAATTTCTTCCCTCCACTGATTCCGATTCTTGCATGCTTCGCTAATAATAAAATTCCCTAAATAAAAATCCGGCAACCACAATGAATCATCATCTTTTTCAACTAGGCTCATTTCTTTTATATCAACACTTAACCTTTTGTTCAAAACACTCATAGTATATAAATGGATAACTGCATAGAAAGCCATTCTTTTCGTCAATAAAGAAGCGGTCACTCTATGTGTTGGTGAGCCCATTTGTTTACCGATTTTATTTAGATGGTCTTGTAATGTAGTATGATCAAATAACTCGTGAACTGCGATATTTCTTCTTTCACTGGGCTTTTGATCCGTAAAGCGGAACTTTGATAATGCATTCACTTCAGAAGACGTTAAATTAGACAGCATTGATTGCTCCATCCTTTAAGATACAACGGCCTTTTCCAAATGGTATGCATAACGGTGTTCCAAAAAGTGGATCAATTGTCACCTGACAATCCATTTCGAAAACATCCCTTATCATTTGACAGCTTATAACCGTTTCTGGTTTTCCTTGCACATAAACCTGTTTGTCTTTTATCGCTACGATGTTATGGGCATATCTGCATGCCAAATTTAAATCATGCAGTACCATGACAATCGTACGTTTTTCTTTTTCGTTTAATTCGAAAAGTAAGTCTAGGATTTCAATTTGATGTGTCATATCTAAATAGGTTGTTGGTTCATCAAGCAGTATAACATCTGTGTCTTGTGCTAATGTCATCGCAATCCACGCGCGCTGTCTTTGTCCACCAGAAAGCTCATCTACATGTCGGTCTTTATATTCCTCCATATTTGTCACTTTTAATGCATTCATGACAATTTCTTCATCTTTTTCTGACCATTGCTTTAGCCATGATTGATAAGGAAAACGACCTTGCTTTACAAGCTGGAGAACCGTTAATCCTTCAGGTGCAACGGGAGTCTGAGGCAAAATCGATAGTTTTTTTGCCACTTCTTTAGTCGGAAGCTTTGCGACATCCTTCCCTTCGAAAAGTACGGAGCCCGATTCCGGTTTTAAAAGCCGTGCAATAGATCTTAATAGAGTTGATTTCCCACAGCCGTTCCCGCCGATAAAAACCGTAATTTCACCTTTTGGAATGGCAATATCTAATTCATTTATGATAATAGAATCACCATATCCTAACGTTAAAGCCTTTGTTTCTATTGTTCCGGTCATAATTTTTTCTCCTTTCCTTTCTAAAAAATCCCACTAATCCAACCCTGCATTATGCATTTTTTGCCCGAAATAATAGATAGATAAAGTAAGGAGCACCAATTGCTGCAGTAAAAACACCTGCAGGAATTTCAAGCGGCAGAAAAATTGTCCGTCCTATTAAATCTGCGAGCATGACAAGAATTCCACCAATACATGCAGCAGTCGGAAGAAGTGCACCAAAGCTCGAACCGACTAACCTTCTCGCCATATGTGGTGCCATTAGACCGACAAATCCGATTCCTCCAGCAAAGGCAACTGCCGAACCTACTAATGCAGTACTTAGGATTAAAAGCAGAAATCGTTGTTTTTGCACGGGACTTCCAACACCAGTAGCAAGTTCATCCCCTAACTCCTGAATGTTTATTCTTCTAGCTGAAATAAACGAGATAATAACAAGTACTAACACCGTTGGAACAATAACATATACATTACTCCAATTGGATCCATTCACTGTACCTGTGATCCAAATATTCGCTTCACTTGCTCTATAAATAGGACCCTTTAGCATTAACATTGTCGTAATGGCTTGCATAACAGCAGATACACCAATACCAATTAACACTAGTCGTATAGGCGAAACACCATTTTTCCAAGCTAAGAAATACACCAAAAAAGCGACTACAGTTGCTCCTAGGAAGGCTGCAACAGGCAGCCAATCTATGCTAACTGTCAGTATATTATCTGCATTGCTAAATATCGCTAGAAACCCTACTACAGCTGCACTTGCTCCCCCAGTAATACCGATAATATCCGGAGATGCAAGTGGATTCCGAATGATTCCCTGTAAGATAGATCCAGCAACAGCTAAGGCCATGCCAACAAACAATGCAACGATAATTCTTGGAAGGCGAAATTTTGTAATCACTAATTGATCAAAAGCATTGCCTCCACCAAAAAATACTTTTAAAACCCTTAAAGGATTTATTTTCATATCACCTAAACCAGTACTTGTTACAAATACAATTAATAATAAAAGGAATAATGTACCTGTGATCCAGAGAGCACGACGGTCAAGGATGAATGATATTTTCCCTTTTAAAAGACGAATACTTTTATATTGACTCATCGTCTCGTTAACCCCTTTCTTGCCAGATAAATAAAGAATGGTGCACCGATTATGGCGGTCATAACACCAACTGGTACCTCTGAGGGCATAATCACGTATCTGGCGGCGATATCCGCAGCAAGCAGTAATATGCCTCCTAAAAGTCCCGAAAAAGGGAGTAACCAGCGATGATCTATTCCTATTATTTTTCTGGCGATATGGGGAATGACAATTCCGATGAATCCGATTGGTCCCGCAACAGCAACGGCACTTCCTGCAAGTAAAATAACAATCAGACCTGCGCCAATCTTTACGAGTCCGATTTTCAGACCGAGCCCTTTTGCTACATCATCTCCCATAGCCAGTATATTCATTTTTCCAGCTAAGAGGAGTGCTGCCCCCCAACCAATAATCATATATGGAAGCACGGAGGTTAATATTTCTAATTTTCTTCCTTGAACAGAACCTGCTAGCCAAAATAATACTTGTTCTAACGCGGATTCATTTAATGTCAGTAGACCTTGTGTAAAGGAGGAAAATAACGCACCAATAGCAGCTCCTGCTAATGTAAGCTTCATAGGAGTTAATCCTTCTCTGCCTGTATTCCCTAATAAATAAACAATGATTGCAGCTAATGCAGCTCCTGCAAAGGAAACCCAAGCAAATCCTTGTAAACTCGTAACTTTAAATATAGTTACTGCAATGACAACTGCAAAACCCGCACCAGCATTTATTCCAAGAATCCCCGGCGATGCTAATGGATTTTTCGTTAGTGTTTGCATAATAACACCGGACATGGCAAGACATGCCCCCACTGCACCGGCAATAAATGCTCTTGGTAAACGAACGGTAGTGATAATAATATGCTTATTGGATCCATTAAAATGTGTAAAGGACTGAATGGCTGTTTTTATAGACGTATCTGTATAGCCATATATAATACTCATCCCCATCAGGCATACCAAACATATGACAGCTATAATCGTTCCAACTAACTTCTGCCAATTATATTTTAAGACCATTTTATTTTTACCTTTCAATCATTCTCTACCACTAGTCTAGGAAAAGTTGGGCATGAAGTCAATGATTTTGATAATCATTTTCATTTATATATTGACAGTCCTCCCCACTCCCTTTATGATTAAGAAGGAATAAATGATAATGATTATCAATCACATTCAGGAGGTACATAGATAATGCGGAAGTTAAAATCCATATTTACGATAATTGCTATATTATCCTTACTTCTTCTCGCTGCTTGTGGAAATAAGAGCGTAAGTAATAGTGAAAAAGGTAAAGGAACAAATAATACTTCGGACAAAAGCTATACTGTTGAACACGCTATGGGCAAAACCACTATAAAAGGAACACCAAAACGTGTTGTCATTTTAACAAACGAAGGTACAGAAGCACTACTTGCATTAGGTATAAAACCTGTTGGAGCAGTTCAATCTTGGACCGGTCATCCATGGTATGACCATATTAAAGATAAAATGAAGGGTGTAAAAGTTGTCGGTACGGAAGATCAAGTGAATGTAGAGGCTATCGCAAAATTGCACCCAGATTTAATTATCGGAAATAAAATGCGCCAAGAAAAAATATATGATCAATTAAGTGCCATCGCTCCTACTGTTTTTGCTGAAACATTGCGCGGTGATTGGAAAGATAACTTCTCCCTCTATGCTAAAGCAGTTAATAAAGAGGCAAAAGGAAAAGAAGTTATTCAACAATTTGATCAAAGAATTGCTGACATAAAGAAGGAGCTTGGAGACAAAACAAAAATGAAAGTTTCCCTTGTTCGTTTTATGTCCGGAGATGTTCGAATTTATCATAAAGATACCTTTGCAGGTGTTATCTTTGACCAACTTGGATTTGCAAGACCAAAAGGTCAGGATGTAAATGATTTTGCTGAACGTAATTTGACAAAAGAACGAATTCCTGCAATGGATGGGGGCATTTTGTTCTATTTCACCTATGATACTGGTGATGGAAACGCATCATCACTGGAAAAAGAGTATATTAATGATCCTCTCTTTAAAAACCTAAAAGTTGCGAAAGCAGGAAATGTTCATAAAGTAAATGATGTTATTTGGAATACTGCTGGCGGTGTAATCGCTGCTAACTTAATGCTCGATGATATTGAAAAGATTTTCTTAAATAAACAGTGAGACATGGGGACAAATTTCTTGTCCCCTTTTTTTATCAACTCTCTTTTATCCCACCTTTGTTTCTTCCGGCGCTCAGGACTTTTTACTTCTTCACGTACCTGGATATATGTCCCCATTTCCCTCCTTGGTTAATTCCCTGTCCCGCTTTTTTTACTCTTTTCACTTCTTTTACATATTACACCTTTTATTGGTAAAGACTATGTTCGATAGGATGGCTGGATTTTCCCTCAGATTACTGGCCATCCAATTTTCAATGCGGGGGAACGGATATGGACTTTTTTAAAAAAAGAAGGAAAAATCAGGAATCGTCTAATACCAATCAACAGCAGCAGCAACAAATAGTTACACAGGATAACCAACCGAAATCCAAGGATATTAAAGAGGCAAAATATTTCAATCACCGAACAAATTTACATTTTTCTTTAAAATTTATTTCCACCTTAACAGATGAGGAAATTATTCAAAAGGATGTTCTTCCGTATTTATTGGAAGAATGGTTTGAAAAAGTAGAAGATCTTAATAAAATTCTACCCGTAGCTGATTTCCATTTAAGTACGGATTTAAGTCAAATTGAGCAAAAACTTTATAATGGGTATGTTTTACTGCGAACAGAGCACGAGAGAGATAGTAAATTTGCTTTTATTTCCGCACAAAAACAAATCACGCGGACAGTTAGTGCTCCTGAAATTGAATTTAGTGTTATTGGACCAAAGGAAGCTTTCATAGAGTCTATTGACCAAAACATAAACTTAATAAGAAAAAGATTGCCTATTGAGGATTTAATATTAGAAGAATATAAAGTTGGGGTGCTTTCCAAAACGAAAGTAGTATTACTTTATATTAATGGAACAGCTAATAATGAAAATGTGGAAACCATCAGACAAAGGCTGAAGTCCATCGATTTTGACGCGGTTAGTGATAGTTCTTTTATTGAACAAATTATATCTGATAATCATTCATCACCCTTTCCATCCTTTCTGGACACTGAAAGGCCGGATCGGGCTGCCGGTGTACTAAGCCAGGGAAAAGCGGTCATCATTGTAGATGGTTCCCCCCATGCTTTGATTGGGCCGACAACGCTTGTTGAGTTTTTCGTTTCATTCGAGGATTATTATATAAACTGGGTTATGGCCACTTTCTTCAGACTTTTACGGATATTTGCCGTACTATTCTCTATATTGGTAACTCCTTTGTATGTAGCGGCCTTAACCTATCATTATCATTTGATTCCTACCAACCTGATGGCGACGTTAATTAGTTCTCGTCAGGGAGTGCCATTCCCACCTATTCTAGAAGCACTCGTTCTGGAACTCACGATTGAGCTCTTGCGAGAGGCCGGTGCACGTCTGCCAACGAAAATCGGACAAACAATCGGTATCGTGGGCGGTATCGTTATCGGGACCGCTTCTGTTGACGCCGGCTTTACAAGTAATGTTCTACTCATTTTAATTGCCTTAGCTGCTCTGGCTTCCTTTACGACACCTGTCTATAAAATCGGTAACACCATTCGTATCCTGCGATTCCCATTTTTACTATTTGCTCAGCTTTGGGGATTGCTCGGAATTGTATTTTGTTTTTGTATTCTTTTAACCCATTTAATCCGATTAACTTCTTTAGGAAGGCCATATTTAGAACCTTTATATCCTTTACGATTTCCTGATTTGAAGGATACCATTGTACGCTTAGGTTTTAATAAGCAAATACTTCGCCCGCTTTATTTGCAAACGAAAGATACCGTTCGCTTTCCGCCAAAGGACGGAAAACGGAAAAAAGATATTGATGAGTAGCTGAAATATTAAGCGGAGGTCATATTATGCAGCCTCAATCCATCCCGGAAAACCGGAAATTTTCGCCCTATTTTGTTTTTTACTCCGTTATATCCATGCAGATAGGGGTAGGGGCTCTTGGATTCCAAAGAATTATCGCAATGATCGCAGGTTATGATTCGTGGCAATCTGTTATTATTGCAGGTGTCGCATCCCTTCTGGTGATGTCATTCATGTATAAACAACTGGAAACGGTAAACGGAGATCTAACCGACGTTCATCAATTTGTATTTGGCAAATGGCTGGGGAAAATATTAAGTATATTTTTTGTCTTATATTTTTCTATACTATCCATTACCGTTCTTCGTTCCTATATCGAGGTTATACAAGTTTGGATGTTTCCCGATCTAAGTACCTTTTGGTTTTCTTTGCTTTATCTATTGCTATGTATTTATATTATTTTCGGAGGAATCCGAACGGTAATTGGCATTTCTTTTTTTTCGTTTGTTCTTCCAATGTATATCATTTATGTACTTGGAGCTGCGATCCCATTTGGTGATTTTCGCCATTTCTTACCACTTTTTAATCATTCGTTTAATAAATTATTAGAAGCGTCCCAAAGCATGTCCCTAACATATATGGGTTTTGAAACTCTTATGATTTATTACCCTTTTATAAAAGAACCAAAGAAATCAAAAAAATGGGCACACCTTGGATTATGTTATTCTTTGTTATTTTATTTTTATATGACCATTATCTGCTTCGCATTTTACGGGGAGGAACAGTTGCAAAAAGATATTTGGGCCACATTAACTACTTTTAAAATAGTCCATTTTCTGGTTGTGGAACGTTTCGAATATATCGGAATTGCAAATTGGTGCTTGGTTATTTTGCCCAATATTTGTTTATCCCTGTGGTGTGCTACCCGTTTACTAAAGAGAACCATGAAAATAAAACAAAAATATGGCGTTTGGATTTTAAGCGGAATCATCCTTATTTGCTGTCCTTTATTTAATAATCGTTTACAAATTAACTTGTTAAATGCCATCACTGGCAACACAGGATTTATCCTTAATTTCATTTATATACCTATTCTTTTTCTTTTGGCATCCATTGTAAAGAAGGTGAAAAAAAAGGCATGAAAAGACTCTTCATCCTATGTCTGTTCACAAGTATTATTTTAAGCGGATGTGTTCAGCAGCAGATCATCGATAAACAAAATATTGAAACGGCTGCAGGCTTTGATTGGACGGATGGAAAAATTCAAGGAACCATTCTTTATCCAACCTACATGCCAGACAAAAGTGTATCCAATAATGTGCTGGTGGCAAAATCCAAGGTTACTCGAGAAATATTGGAGAATCTGCAAAAGAAATCTGACCAGCCTTTAGTAACAGGAAGTTTGCAGGTTGCTTTATTTGGGAAGAGTTTGGCGAAACGCGGTTTCTTCCATTTAATTGATTCCTTTCAAAGAGATCCTAATATTGGATCGAGGATTCATCTTGCTGTTGTAGACGGCAGTACTTCCACACTCTTAATGGGTAAATACGGAAACACAGGTAATGGTATATATATTAAAGATCTGCTTGACCATAATATGAAGTATCTCGATGTTCCAAGGCAAAATTTACATTTATTTGGCGCCTATCTGCATGAAAAAGGAAGAACCACCTATTTGCCTATCATTAAGCAGGTAAATAATAATGAGCTGCAGATTACAGGGATTGCTTTATTTAATACAAAAAAGATGGTGATGGAACTTCCCGCTAAAAAAATGTTTTTCTTTAAACTGTTAGTAGATCGGCACAGTCAGGGAAACCAGGCAGTGAAAATTAATAATGAGGAAGTAGTGGTTAGAAGTATTAACTCCAGTAATAACATTAAAGTAAATAATAAAAAGAATCCTTACGAAGTCACTATTAATATAGATATAGAAGGCATCATTCGCGAATATACCGGGAAAAAGATTTCTAATACGATTATGAATAAATTTGAAAAGGCATTTGAAAAAAAGATTGAAAGAGAAACATTATCGTTATTGAAGGATTTTCAAAAGCATAAAATAGACCCCGTAGGGATTGGAGAACGTGCCGAGAATGTTACAAGACATTTCGATTGGGATAAATGGTGGGACTCGGACTACAAAAATGTTACGTTTAAAATAGTACCAAAGGTAAAAATCATAGAAAGCGGTACGGTTGAATAAAGAAACAGATAAAAAATAGCCTGATGAGAAGTATCTTTCTTCCTATCAGGCTATTTCTTTAAATCTCCGTTGAAAACATATATTTTTTATAATGATATCGCATGGAAAACACCAAACCAATTGCAAGCATGTTCCCCATTAAAGAACTTCCACCATAGCTGATAAATGGTAACGGAATACCTGTAATCGGTAAAAGCCCAATCGTCATCCCTATATTTTGGAAAACATGAAAGGTGATCATTGCAATGATACCAGAACAAATATAGGAATAAAAATCATTCTTCGTTTCAAGACTTGCCTTTGTAATGTGATAAATCAACATAAAAAATAAACTGACCACAATACTAGCCCCAATAAAACCATATTGTTCCCCGATTACACTGAAAATGAAATCAGTTTGGCTCTCCGGCAAATAGACATCTCTTTGATTAAATCCTTTGCCTAATGTTTCTCCAGAGCCAATAGCCAAAAGTGATTTTATAAGTTGATATCCAGAATCACTTTGATAATTATAAGGGTCTAACCAGGAATAAATTCGACCGAATTGATAAGACTTCACATGTAAATACTTACTCAATACCTGTGGAGCCCAAATGACAAAATAAAGAACAATGCTTGCAATCGCTGAAAACCCTCCAAATATAGGGAGTAAAAGTTTCCATGTAATTCCGGATGTGAAAATAATACCGAGCATAATCGCTAAATAAACCAATACGGTTCCAAGATCCGGTTCTAGCATGATTAGAACCGAAGGGATCATTGTAATAATTCCTAACTTCACTAAAAGCCAGAAATCTGTTTTTAATGTTTTGACTATAAACTTTTGATGATGGTCTAATACACAACGCGATAAAGCAAGAATAAAAAATACTTTTGTAATTTCTGAAGGTTGGAAAGTCCCTAGGAAAGGCACTTTAAACCA
This sequence comes from Margalitia sp. FSL K6-0131, assembly GCF_038008735.1. NCBI lineage: Bacteria > Bacillati > Bacillota > Bacilli > Caryophanales > Bacillaceae > Heyndrickxia > Margalitia sp. FSL K6-0131. Next base: position 1,655,679 of record NZ_JBBOZS010000001.1, on the reverse strand, counting down.
GTTTTTTGCCCCTTTAATATCGGGAGCAATGGAAGCTGGAGCAATGACAAGAAGGAATAGCAACAAAATTCCAAACCCATATGAATACCAGGAAAGTTTTTTCAATTGGTCAGAATCGAGTCGTATGGTAAACACAATGATTACCGTTCCAACTATATACCAAATTGCTTGTTTTAATACAAAGTTATCAGAATACTGCCCCGATTTTTGAGCACTATAAACCGATACAAGGCTGGCTATACACATTAGCATTAATGTTAAAACAAGCCCGTAATCTATTTTAGATGATTTTGTTGTCTGAGAAGTCATACTGTTTCGTCTCCTACTATAGCTTAAAATCCTTGTTCCATACTTAACAAGTATAGTCATAATAACATTATACAGGTTGATGTCAACGATACAAAGTCACAAATTGTGGCATTGTCTTGACCAAAAGATTTTTTCATCACTTTGTTGCGTTTGTAATGGAAAATCTAATCATTTTTCGCAAAAGGAAAGCAAAACAAATAAATTGTATGAAAAGAAAAGAAGCTATACAATACTAATGAAGTAAAATGTAAACTATTTTTATTTAACATAAGGAGGATCTACCTTGGAGGAAATTAAGAAACTGGAAACATTCGAAGAATTAATCTCTGGTAATGAGCCTGTCATCATGAAATTTTTTGCAGGCTGGTGCCCGGATTGCACTAGAATGAATATGTTTATTGACGATGTCATTAAGGATTATAGCCAATATAAATGGTATGAAATTAACCGTGACGATTTTCCTGAGCTTGCAGAAAAATATTCCGTTATGGGAATTCCAAGCCTGCTAATTTTTAAAAATGGAGAAAAACTGGCACATTTACACAGTGCTAATGCTAAATCCCCTGAACAAGTACGGGAATTCTTAGACGCTCAATAATTAGACAAAACGGCCAGATATTTTCTGGCCGTTTGTTAATTTTTCATCTCAAACATATACTTTCCATACATTTTGTGTATGGATAAGGCAACCCCAAACAATAACATATTTGAAAACAGTGAACTTCCTCCATACGTTAAAAACGGCAAGGAAATTCCTTTAACAGGCATTACGCCCACCATCATGCCTATGTTTTGAAAAATCTGCAGAGATAATTCTGCAACAATGCCTATACAAAAATAAGTGCCAAATGGATCACTCGTTTTGTCGCCAATAATAATTAAGCGATACATGAGTAGAAAAAATAAACATATCACTAAAGAGGCAGTAACAAACCCTCCCTCTTCCGCAACAGTAGCAAAAATAAAATCGGTGTGCTTTTCAGGAATGTATACATCCCCATGTCCGATTCCTTTTCCCTGCAGTTCCCCGCTTCCTACAGCTAAAATGGCCTTTTTCGTCTGATACCCTTGATTAGGATTTTGATCCGGTTTAAGCCAACCTATCACACGCTCTTGTTGATGTGGTTTTAGCATTGGAATAAGGTCTTTAAACAAAATATCCGGGTGTTGAAAGTATATATAAACTAAACCTGACACTAATATGGATGGAACAATAATAATTGTTACAATTAATTTTTTATTTATCCCAGAAAGAAAGATGATACTTGATACGCTTGCAAGATACAAGAATACCATGCCTGTATCAGGCTGTTGGTAAACAAATAAAGATGGCGGAATCGTTACTAACATAATTTTACCAACCAACATTAAATCGGAAAGCATCGTTCTCTTCAAATAAGTTAAATTATGCTTTACGGCAATATTGGCAGTGACAATTAACAATGGAATTTTAAAAAACTCAGATGGTTGTATGGAACCAAGGAATGGAATCTGATACCATCTCTTTGCCCCTAATATTGGATGTGCAATGGAATCCGGTAATGGCAATGCTAGAATAATAATGGACAAAAATCCAATTATATATAGATGCCAGCCTAATTTTTGGATTTGGTCCGGATCCAAATATGCCATGAAAAACAGCAGAAAGAAACCTATCAGATAGTTAATCCCTTGCTTCAACGCAAAATTATCATTTCCATATTGTCCAGTTTGTTGACTGCTATGGATAAATACGATGCTTAGAATGGCAAATAAAAAGATGATAAATAAAATAGTCGGATCCAATCTTTTCAAAAATTCATTTTCAGTCTTCATGTTAAACTCCCGCTAGAAAGATATTCGCTTCTTTAATCGAACATCATCATTATTCTATTGACTAAGAAATTCTTTTAACGCCTGTTTGTTTTTGTCTATATCCATGCTTAAAACATCCCCTACATCTACACGTTCATTCGTATAAGAATCATTAACCGGTAATCTTAAAGTCTCCGTTTTTTGAGATTTCCCAATCATTAACCCTTTTCCAATTGCTAGGATCGTTCCAGTATCTACATTTGTATCAATGTAAGGGTCGGCTAAACCTAGAATCCTTGGAAGGTTGACGATACTATGCACGGAAACCGCTTGATCCTTTAATTTCCCTAAAACTTCTTGTTGGCGTTCCACTCGCCCGAAATCACTTAAACGGTCATGACGAAAACGTACATATCCTAATAGTTTTTTACCATGGAGAACTTGTTTACCTGGATGCAGTTTCATGCCAATTCCGTACGACATTTCATATGGGATATCCACTTCAACCCCTTTAGGCGCAATGATATCAACAATCTTCGAAAATCCTTGGAAATCGACAATTGTATAGTAATTTATATCAATATCAAACGTTTGCTTGATTGTTTTCCTGAGCAATTCGGGTCCGCCAAATGCAAACGCAGCATTTAACTTTTGCTTCCCATGATCAGGAATATCCACGTACATATCTCTCATCAAAGAGACAAGCTTTAAACGATGCGTGTTTTGATTATAATGTGCAATCATAATCGTATCGGATCTTGCGTGTTCTTCCCCTCTTGAATCGCTCCCTATTAATAAGATATTGATTTCGCCAAATTGAGGTTCCGCACCTTGAAATTGCTCAAAGGTTTTACCATCGTTTTTATATTTACCGTCTGACGCTTCAGACAAGCCTTTATTGTATTGATATACACAATATGCAGCTACCGCCACAATGAATAGGAGGATAAATAACATGAGGTTCCGTACCCATTTACGTACCCTTCTCTTCTTTTTTCTTCTTTGATCCATTGAAATTCCCCTATCTATTAATCTAAAAATACTATTGTGTACTCATTTTAATAGCATCAAGAGTATAAATTGTCTTTTAATCCTTCATTAATAATTTCAGTACAATTTGTACAGCCGTCGCATCATCTAAATAGCCAATCGGAAAAATATAATCAGGAATAACATCTACCGGTAAAATAAAATAAATTAGAGCACTGCCAATTATGACAAGCTCACGAGGTGTTCCTTTACTTAATCGAAATTTATCGTACATGTTCTTCAGCTGATTAATAAATGGTCCAATACTCCCGACTTTTTGAAGCTTCTCTTCAAATCCCGTCAAAATGGTTTCTTTCCCCTCTTCCGTTTGGGAGTATTGTTCGTATTTCGTTAATTGATTTTTTATATTATCAATCGTAAAATTCCTGTCATAAATATTAGAGGACTCAAGGAAACTTTGAATACTTGCAACGGACAATTGAATATCAGACTGATCGTTTTGTCCATCTTGTTCAATTGGATAACCTGCAGCAACTAATAATTTTGCCAAAGGAATTCCAAGGCATTCAGCAAATTTTTGCAAATGTGCGGGAGTAGCTTTTCTTTTACCATTAATGATCCGAGATATTGTAGCGGTATCAATATTAGTAAGTTCACTAAATTTGCGCATAGATAATGACTGATCCTTCAATATAGCTTTTAATAGCGGTCCGAGATGATTAATATCTCCATTTTCAGACATATTCATTTTCCTTTCTATTAACCTCTTATAGTAAACTAAGATACAGATATATTGACATTTTGTCAACAGCGTCTATGACTATATGAAAAATGGTTAAATGTATGTATATTTCAGGCAATGTTCCAATATGCTAATTATCAACGTAAAGCCCGATATAACCAAGTCTAGATTATATCGGGCTTAAAAATCTTTATCCTATGCTGTCTTCGTACAGTTTGTTCTTAAAAGAAAGCTGCAAAAGCGATCACTACTATTATTACTCCACTTAAAAGGGTCCCGAATTGACCAACTGTAAATTTGCCAATTCGAATATTTGCTAATTTGCTTCCTAGCTTCACACCTGCCCAAACACTGATGAAACTTCCTATTGCAGCTGTTAAGGAAATCGCAAAGGGCGATAATCCAAGCAAACCAGCACCAAGCCCATTTGTAAGTGCATTTGCCGATAAGGCTACTCCTAGAATAATAGCCTCTATCCAACCGATTTCTCCAGACTGATCCATATCAACTACTTCCGGATTTTTTAAAATTCCTTTAAGACCCTTAGAGTGCTTTTTTTGCTCCATGATGACATCAGAATTATCCTTTTTACGTGGAGCTGCCAAAAGAATAATTCTTATTCCAATAATAAAAAGTAGGAACGCTCCTATTATTACAGGAAGGACGCCGGGAAGAATCTTTGAAAGCCAAATTCCAAATGTAATCCCCGCTATACTCATAAGAAAACAAATCAATGCAATCAATATGTTTGCACCAATTCCAATTCGGATTTTTCGAATACCATAGGATATCCCAACTCCTAAATTATCAATACTTGATGAAGCGGCGAACGCCAATATAATTAACCACGACATTGTTTTATACCTCCTTTTTTTTACACATAGTATTTTCCTTTCTCTGTGTAAGTGCGTGTCTAATCAAAAACTGTTGAAAAAAAATCAACACTTTCCTGTTCATAAATGAATTTTCAGCACATCTTTTATACGAATCGAATCTTTGTTGACATTTTTTCAACGTTTTATTTCTAAATAAACAACATTTTGTTACTTCATCTTCATTTAAACAGGCACAGTTATGAGGCATTTCAATATAATATAAAAAACATTTCATGGTGTTGAAGTAAAGTTAATCAACATTACTACATATATATATAAGGAGGGTGAAACAAGATGAATAAAGATTCTAAGCGTGCAATCATGTTCGGCGCGATTCATTCATTCTTTTTTCTAGAATTAGTAGTATTTTTCTTAAGCTGATATAGTTTTGTATTCGGAAAGGAGGGAAGGTAATGTCAACTGAAATAAATGGAGACCATAATCTCGGCTTATTAATTAAAGCATTGTTAAAGGAAAGGATGCTTTCCATGCGCAAGCTTAGTGCTCTAACGGGAATAGATACTGCAACTATTTCACGAATTGCAAATAATAAACAGAAAGCCACGCCCTCTCACTTACAGCTGCTCGCCAATCATTTAGATGTCCCGCCAGCCAAATTAATTCAAGCAGCAGGTTATAATCTTGTACTATCTGAAAATAATGATCAATCGGATATGTATCAATCTATCGATGCTATTCAGGAAATTCTTGTTTCCTCCAATTTTCTTGATCATGAATTTACGGTGGAAAAAATTCATCAGGAATTGGCCAAATATGAACACTTCTCCCTGACTAAAGAGGGAGAACAGAAAATACTTGAAGAGTTTGAGACAAAGGTGGAGGAAGTAAGAGGTGCGGGACCATTTATTATTGAATTAAATAAAATGTTTAAGAGTTTTCGTGAGGAAAATCTTTCTATAGAAAAGCGTACAATCCTCGGTAGTGTCCTTTTATATTTTATTCTATCAACAGATATTATCCCCGATTATGTATTCCCGTTTGGATATTTAGATGATTGCCTAGCTGTTCAAATTGGCTTAGAGCGACTTTCAAAGTTAGAGGAAAATAATGTATAAAGCAATACCCGCTCCTCACTAAAAACATATCAGCAAGGAGCGGGTATTGTTTTAATTCTAAATATGAAGCAATAATTTTGCCATAGAGAAATAAAGGATTAGTCCTGTTCCATCGACTAGGGTTGTAATGAATGGACCGGAAACAACAGCCGGGTCGATTTTTAATTTGTGTAATATCATCGGCAGAACAGCCGCAACCATCGATGCCCATATGACAATGAACAGTGCTGATATGGCAACAACGGAGCTGATATGGATATTCACTCCAAGAAAAAAGGCGCGGATGATCGCAACAATTCCCATCGATATTCCTAGAAAAACACCAGTTGATACTTCCTTTCGAAATACTTTGAACATATCCTTGAATTGTACTTCACCGACTGCTAAAGCCCGAACTAAGGTCGTAACGGTTTGTGAACCTGTATTTCCTCCCGTTCCAATTAGCAGCGGTACGAAAAAGGATAATGCGATTTGCTTTGAAAGCGTGTCTTCGTAATGTCTTAATACAGTTCCTGTATATGCTTCCGCAATAAATAAGACTAATAACCATCCAATTCTTTTTCTATAAAGGTTCCAAATGGAATTTTTAAAATACGGCTCATCTAAAGGTTGACTTCCTCCAAGCTTTTGAAAATCCTCTGTTGCTTCTTCATGAATAACATCAATAAGGTCATCAACCGTAAGAATTCCAATCATTCGATGATCCTGTGCTACCACAGGAATGGCAACAAGATCGTATTTGGACAAAATTTCTGCCGCATCCTGCTGATCCATATCAACAGAGACAGAAATAGGGTCACCTTGAATTATTTCTTCTAGCTTTGTACCTGATTTCGCCAGAATGATTTCTTTTAACGAAACGACTCCAACCAATTCACCGCGGCTTCCTACCACATAAATATACGATACAATCTCTGCCTCTTGGCCAACTTTTCTAATATGCTGTAATGTTTGATCAACTGTCCAATTAATACGGGCGGCGATATAATCTACTGTCGCTAGCCTTCCTGCTGTATCTGGTTCATATTTCATAAGTGTATCTATTTTTTTTCGATAATCTTCTGGCAAAAACTCCATTAGTTTTTTTGCTTGATGAGGATGTATCGATAAAAGTAAATTTACGATCGTATCACTCGACATTTCATTTAATAGTAAAGATGTAAAATTGTCCTTTATTCGGTGTAAAACTTTGTATTGCAACTCCGGCTCTAAATATTCAAGAATCTCTGCCCCTAATTCAATTGGAAGTATGGATATAAGCACTAACTGTTCTTCATGGTCTAATTCCACAAGCATTTCGGCAATATCGAAAGGTTGAAAATGAGACACGAACTCCTTAATTGATTCTTGATTATTTTCCAGTAGAAGTGTTTTTATTTCATTAATTTTATTTTGGTCCATGTTCCTTCCTCCAATCCTCATTCTTAGAATGGTGCAATGAGAAAGGAATATACAGTGAGTCGATAAACGAAAGACTGTTAAAATCACCTTTCCTTATTGCACAAGTAAATTTATTTGCATGTTTCTGACCTGGGCCTTCGTCCATCAACATCACCTCCAGAATAAGGGGAAAATTTAAGCTTAACTACTAGTACTGTATGTTCAAATGAGGGAATTTCCAGTTTAAATGACCAATTTTAAACAAAAAAATAGCCTTCATTTCTTGGCGAAAAGAAATAAAGGCTTTGTTTTGCAAAACAAAAAACCGCTCAGAAGCTTATGCTTCTTGTGGTATTCCTCCGTTTCCCTCGCTTGAGCTTTAGCACTGTATAGCATAGGTAATCTGGTACCAGCTACATTAAGAAAGACCTTATTCCGATCTTTCCTGTTGACCCATTGGCGTCTCTCGACATTTTTGGGCAGCAGCTTATCTCTATACAGGAGCCTCACCTAACAGAACACGTAGAGTAATATGAAACTACATTTAATATATTGATATTTTGACAAGTTGTCAACAATGGATTTTCTTAGTATTTCATTAGCAAAGCATTTTGAACATTTTGAGCATCCTTCTCTAATAATTTTTGCAAATTAAAAGATGGGTATAGTCCATTTTTATTCATATATTCAAAAATCTTTGTATACCAGCTAATAACAATATTTAAATGGCGGTGAAAAACAGAACGTAATTCGGATGAGGTTGTTTCCGTTATGGCGCTTGCATACATTTTTATCGTAGTTTTGGCTGCTCCTAATAAGTCACCTGCAAAAAAGTTCTGCTCATTTTTACGACGGCTATATTCATTTGGAATGTTCTCCACATATGGCAATAAATCTTTTAAATTCTTTTCCACTAATTTGATGGAATAGAGGTATAAATCATGGAGTTCGTGATTAATGACTTTTCTAACGGACATTTTTAATTGAATTAAACAGTTCGCCTGGAATGTTAATAATTCATGGAGTTCCAATGATTCATGCCATGCTAACGGATGATTCATTTTCGATTTCTCCCTTCGTTATTCCCTCTATCTTATGACCAATTAGGCTTTTTTGACAGTCATCCAATCATCTTTGGGCAAATCTATTTAAGTACAACTTAATTGGAACATGATAAGGATTTAATTCTTTACAAATATATAGGTGTAATTTAAGAGACTATTGGGTAATGTAACCATAAAGAGAAAGGAGTTAGTTATATGCTTTGGACCATAATAATTATTTTAATAATTCTATGGGTTCTAGGAATAATCGGCCATATTGCAGGCGGCCTTATCCATTTACTGCTAATCATCGCAGTAATTTTATTTATTTTGAAATTAGTACGAGGAAGAAAAAACAGGTGAAAAAAAGAGCTGTCAGACAACTAACGTGGATCTGTTCCCTATCGCAAAACGTCCATTTGCACAGGAAAATGCAGGGCAATTTGTGAGGCTAAAGAGGTTAAAAAACATTAGAAATAGCAAGGGTTCATTCCCTTGCTATTTTGCTTTTAATTGCTAAATTGCGAATGAAGAAGTTCGAAACCATTTCCGCCTTCTTCGTATCGGTTTTTGTGTAGGTATGAAATAGTCGGAAAATTTCCGGCTATTGTGAATAGGGGAAGCTTAAGAAGCGAAAATAAGCGGAGAAATTCCGGTTAACCGCTCTAAATGAGACAAAATCCAAAGATTTGGATAAAATAAGCGGAAAAACTCCGCTTATTTTAAGGGAAATATGGGTATTTCCCAATTTAGCCGGAATTTTTCCGTTTATTTCTCATACCCTGTCAAATCATCACCAAGATACAGAAGTACCTAACCTTAATGCATCATAAAAGTTCAATTTCCAATACTTTCGCAATTTCTTTTCTATAGGAATCTAATTCCTTAATTGGTTTAAAATTTGCAAGCATCCCCTGAAAAATATATTTTTTCACTTCCGTTTTGTTATTTTCTTCTATTAAATAATGAATAACGTTATAAAGCTCTTCTTTTTTCTCCGGAGTGATTTCCAAGGATTCTAAGGTTTCCTTGATGCTTAATAGATTTGACAATATCTTTTGTTGATTGCTAAGCAGGCCATTAGTATATTCCTTAAAAAGACTTTTTGTTAGAAGAGGATCCAGACTGCTCCTTTTTATTCCCGCTACGACGTCATCAATTCGTTCCATCAAGAAATAGGAAATCTCAGTAGGATCCAGCTTTATTCCATCAAATACGGTGATTTTCATATAACTATTGCGGATGCCCAGACAAATTAATACCAAATCATTTATATAAGGTTGTATGGAATCACCATACGATGCAACCAGAAGTTTCTCTTCCTTTTGAAGCATGTTTAAGGTATGTTCCTTCATCAGATTTCTCAATCCCTCGTTAATGGATTGATTTTGTTCGCGGAAATACATGACGATAAAATCCCTATGCCTCATAAAATATTTGAATTGGAGATAAATTCTTTTCTGCAGTTTTTCTCTCGGAGATATATTTAATGCATCAATTTCATCCGTCTTTAGATTAAATTTATCATTATAATATTTAAATATATCAACCAGCAATTCTTCCTTCGAGGAGAAATAATTATAAAATGCCCCTTTAGATATCCCGTAACTGCTGACAATATCTTGGACAGATGTGGATTGAAATCCTTTTTCAGCAAATAATTTAATAGCTGTTTCGATAAGTTCCTTTCTTCTTTGCTTCATCATGGTCCCCTCTTTTATCGTCAAGCGCAAGCACCGCTTATTGGTACCACACCTGATGCACCTATACCTTCTCTTTCATGATCAATCTGGTGCACGTCCTCTAGCCATAACACCTATCGGCTAGAGGATGAACAAGGCGTTTACGCTTTTGTTATTATAACGGTAAAAATATAGAATCTCTTACCGCGTCTATCGCATTTACCTCATCACGAATACCCTTCATTTTTTCATCCAACATTTTCACACTATCAGCAGCTTCCTTAAGTTCATCCTTTAAATATTGCGGAATATCCCGATTATATTTATAGAAGATTTTGTGCTCTAGACTTGCCCAAAAATCCATTGCTAATGTTCTTAACTGAATTTCAGCCATTACATGTTCCACCCGATGTGTCAGCTGTACAGGAATTTGCACGATTAAATGTAAGCTTTGATAGCCATTTGGTTTCGGATTGCGAATATAATCCTTTACTTCTACTACCTTTAAATCTTTTCTCTTTAAAAATAAGTTATAAATTTCATAGATATCGGAAACAAAAGAACAGACGATTCTTACGCCAACAATATCCAGGAGATGCTGCTTTGCATTTTCCAGTGTTGGTTCGATTCTCTTTCTTTTTAACTTTTCCAACATACTTGACGGTGTTTTAATTCTTGTTTTAATATGCTCGATGGAATTATTTTCTCCCATTAGAAAGGCTTCTTCGACCATTATATTTATTTTTGTCTTTAAATCATCTAATCCGAACTTATAGGGAAGAATAAACTCTTTCCATTGATTTGTGTCGTACATAGTAACTCTCCTTTAATATGCATCCTTTTATAGGATAAAAGTTTCAATTTAGTCTGTTTTCGTACCTAAACCTTCCCATCCGTCATTTATTACGAATCTTAAGTAGGCTTGGTTTCGTGGCATCTTTTCTTTAAATGGTAACCATTTCAAAACAGATTGAGGAAGTTTATAAGATTTACTTTTACAAAAGCAACAAAAATTTAAGAAAAGAGCCTTATTTAACAGAACTTTCACTTGCTAATGTATGACCAGTCATTTATATTATATTTTGATATGACTAGTCGGTCAACCTTAAGAAGGAGCGATATACCTTGAATCGAATCATTAACTTTTGTATGAAAAATAAGTTCGCGGTATGGTTAATTACCATCATTGTTGTCGCGGCAGGATTGTACTCTGGTGTTAATATGAAGCTGGAAACAATACCGAATATTACGGCTCCAGTAGTGATGGTTTCCACTGTATATCCGGGGGCAACACCTGACGATATTGCGGAAAAAGTAACGAAACCGATCGAACAAAGAATTAAAAACCTACCTGGTGTAGAGGTAGTAAACTCCACCTCATCACAAAATGTGTCATCCATCCAAATTCAATATAAGTTTTCAAAGGATATGGATAAAGCAGAGTCTGAGGTAAAAGAAGCGGTATCATCTATCACATTACCGGAGAAGGTAAATACCCCAAAAGTATCGAGATTAAATATTAACGATTTCCCTATCCTTTCATTAAGCATTACAAATACGAAGCAATCACTTGAAGAGTTAACCAAAACAGTTGAAGAAGATATAGCTCCTTCATTAGAAGGAATTGATGGAGTTTCTCAAGTTCAAGCTTCAGGACAATTTGAAAAAGAAGTAGACATTACCTTCGATAAGAAGAAATTGGAAAAATACGGTTTATCCGAAGATACCGTTAAACAGCTTATACAAGGCTCAGATGTCTCTGTGCCACTTGGGCTGATTAATTTCGGGGATAAGGAAAAAACCGTTGTTGTCGATGGAAATATCCATTCTATCAATGATTTGAAAAACATTAAAATACCATACACGCCACAAGTAAGTGCAGGTATTTCTAAACAGGGTGCTATGCCTCAAACTGGTGCTGGACAAACCACACCACAAGCAGGAATGAAAAATACAAAACAAACTGTTCCAGGCATACCAACTGTAAAACTGACGGATATCGCAAAAGTTGAAATCGTTGGAAAGCATGAATCCATTTCCAAAACAAATGGCGCTGATTCTATTGGTGTTCAAATAACGAAATCTTCAGATGCAAACACAGTGGATGTTGCAAATAATGTAACGAAAAAAATCAATGAGTTGAAAAAAGACCATAACGGCTTAAAAGTAGTGAAAATGTTTGACCAAGCTACACCGATAAAAGATTCTGTGAACACGATGTTAAACAAAGCCATTATTGGTGCATTATTTGCCGTTATCATTATCTTGTTATTTTTAAGGGACTTCCGTTCAACAATTATTTCGGTTATATCGATTCCATTATCGTTATTAATTGCTATTTTAGCTTTAAAACAAATGGATATTTCCCTTAACATGATGACATTGGGTGCAATGACCGTTGCAATTGGTCGGGTGGTCGATGATTCGATTGTCGTTATTGAAAATATTTACCGAAGAATGTCTTTAACAGACGAAAAACTTCGGGGTAACGATTTAATTAGAGAAGCTACAAAAGAAATGTTCAGACCAATTATGTCTTCTACTATCGTGACGATTGCTGTATTCTTGCCGCTTGGACTTGTATCAGGGATGGTTGGACAGCTATTCTTACCTTTTGCTTTGACTATTGTTTTCGCTCTTTTGGCATCTTTACTTGTTGCCATAACCGTTGTACCGATGTTTGCAAGTTCGCTATTTAGTCGCGGGGTAAAGAAAAAACATCAACACGATAAAAAACATGGAAAAATATCTACTTTTTATAAAAAGATATTAAATTGGTCCCTGAACCATAAATTGATTACGTTTGGAATTGCTATCTTAATATTTATTGGAAGTTTGTTCTTAATCCCAGCGATCGGGGTAAGTTTCATTCCTTCTGATCAACAAAAAATGGTGATGGCAACCTATAAGCCAGATCCTGGACAAACAAGAAGTGATGTAGAAAAAATAACATCCAAAGCAGAAGACTATTTTGAAAAACGTGCAGGTGTTAAAAATATTCAATACTCGGTCGGCAGCGGAAATCCAATGAATCCGGGTGATAATAATTCAGCATTATTCTATGTTGAATATAATAAAGATGCGAAAAACTTTGATAAAGAACCTGAGAAAGTCATTAAAGATCTTCAGGCAATGACTAATAAGGGTGTATGGAAATCACAGGATTTCGGCACTTCAGGAAGCAGCAACAATCTTGAAATCATAGTATACGGCGATAACTTAGAGCAAATTAAACCTGTGATTTCAGATATTGAAAAAATAATGAAACAAAATCATACATTAAAAAATGTAGAATCAAGCCTTTCTAAAACATACGAACAATATACTTTAGTTGCAGATCAAAGTAAGTTAAGCAGCTATGGACTGACTGCCGGACAAATCGGTATGGAGTTAAGCCGCGTAGGAGAAAATCCTGTTTTGACAACCATCCAAAAGGATGGCAAAGATTTAAATGTATACGTAACGGTAGATCAAAAATCATATAAAAATATAAACGATCTAACGGATACAAAAGTCAAATCAGCGCTTGGCACCGATGTTGCCTTAAATGATGTTGTGAAAGTTCAAACCGGGGAATCCCCTGACTCTATTTCAAGACAAAACGGAAGAATTTATGCAAGTGTGAGCGGAGAAATCAAAGGAAAAGATGTTTCAAAGGTTTCCGCAGATGTTAAGAAGAAGGTAGATAAGATTAAGCTGCCAAACAATGTAGAGGTCTCCATGGGCGGTGTAACGAAAGATATAAATGAATCCTTCTCTCAACTTGGTCTTGCGATGCTCGCAGCGATTGCGATTGTATATTTGGTTCTCGTCATTACATTTGGCGGAGCACTAGCACCATTTGCAATCCTATTCTCCCTACCGTTTACGATTATCGGAGGATTACTCGCCCTCCTTATTACAAGGGAAACATTAAGTATTTCTTCGATGATTGGAGCACTCATGCTGATCGGTATCGTAGTTACAAATGCGATTGTGTTAATTGACCGTGTGATTCATAAGCAGCAGGAAGGTTTATCCACTCGCGAGGCGTTGTTAGAAGCTGGCGCTACGCGGATTCGTCCAATTTTGATGACTGCCCTTGCCACTATCGGAGCGTTATTGCCACTGGCTTTCGGGTTCGAAGGAAGCGGTCTGATTTCGAAGGACCTAGGAGTTACCGTTATCGGCGGACTTACAAGTTCAACGCTACTAACGCTTATCATTGTGCCAGTAGTATATGAGTTTCTAATGAAGTTTAAAAAGAAGAAAAAGGTTGTTGAAGAATAAATGAAAATGAGGTCACTTCTCTAATGAAGTGACCTCTCAGACTGTAGACAAACTCGATGAAGATCGAGCTTGCCTACAGTCTTTTTTGTTTTAAAATATAAATAGAAATAATACTTGGGGTGATGAAGATGCTTTCAAAACATAATTCCATTCAACGTGATCAAGTAGAAATGATCGCTTTAGACCAGTTGGTTCCCGAAAATCATTTAGTCCGAAAAATGGAGGCAGCGATTGATTTCTCTTTCATTTATGATTTAGTGGAAGAAACATATTCCGCAGTTGGACGCCCAAGTATTGATCCCGTGATCTTGATTAAACTTACCTTTATTCAATATACATTTGGCATTCGTTCGATGCGTCAAACGATTGAAGAATTAAAAACGAATATGGCCTATCGCTGGTTTCTTGGTTATGGTTTCTATGATAGAGTCCCTCATTTCTCTACCTTTGGAAAAAACTATGAGCGTCGTTTTAAAGATACCGATTTGTTTGAACAGATTTTCTATCGAATTCTAAAAACAGCAGCGGAAAAGAATTTGATAAGTGCAGAACATGTTTTTATCGACTCCACTCATGTAAAAGCGAGTGCGAATAAACGTAAATTCGAAAAAAAGGTGGTCCGAAAAGAAACACGTGCCTATCAAGAACAGCTCCAAGAAGAAATCAATCAAGACCGGGAAGATCATGGAAAAAAGCCATTTCCACCAGATAAATTTGAAAAAGAAGATACAAAAGAAATAAAAGAAAGTACCACAGATCCTGAGAGTGGTTACTATGTGAAAGACGAACGGACTAAACAGTTCGCCTATTCTTTTCATGCAGCTTCTGACCGCAAAGGATTTGTTTTAGGAAATATGGTGACACCAGGAAATACCCACGATAGCGTAATCCTAGAACCATTAGTAGAACAAGTAATGGATATTGTAGGAAAGCCCGATGCCGTTGCGGCAGATGCAGCTTATAAAACACCGGCCATCACGAAATACTTAATCGAAAACGAAATGACACCTGCTTTACCTTATACAAGACCACGTACAAAAGAAGGTTTCTTCCGAAAACACGAGTACGTATATGATGAATACTATGATTGTTACATATGCCCATCAGGGGAGATATTGAATTACTCTACCACGACAAAAGAAGGGTATCGTGAATACAAATCTTCTAAGCATATTTGCGCTAATTGTCCATTTTTATCGCAATGTACGGAGAGTAAGGATCATCAAAAAGTAGTGACTCGTCATATTTGGCAAGAGTACCTTGAGGAAGCAGATCATCTTCGTCATCACAAAGAGGTAAAAACGATATATGCGAAACGCAAAGAAACGATTGAGCGTGTATTTGCAGACGCAAAAGAAAAGCATGGTATGCGTTGGACAACGTTAAGGGGACTTAAAAAATTGTCGATGCAGGCGATGCTTACTTTCGCTGCCATGAATTTGAAGAAAATGGCCAACTGGATATGGAAAGGTCCGGAAATGGCCTAGTAGATGAGGATGAGAGAGGTCAGCATACACCCAAAAAGGTAAAAAAGTAAGAACAAAATCAAAAGGGGTTCGGAATGTGACCATTCCGAACCCCTTTTGTCTACAATCTGTGAGGTCACTTCTCTAATGAAGTGACCTCTTTCATATATCCATTTCATATCTTTTTTCCATGTAATCCTGAATAAAGGAAATTAGGGTACAGAGTGCCCAGTAAATTAGGGCAACTAAAATATACATTGTCATATAATCGAATTCTCTTCCACCGACAATTTTCGCCTTTTGAAACATTTCCGGCACCGTAATCATGGCTGCCAGAGAGGTTCCTTTAATTAAATCAAGAAACACATTGAATAAGGGAGCAATGGCAATCCTAATGGCTTGCGGAAGAATAATTCTTCTCATTGTTTGCCAGTAGGAAAAACCAAGCGATGCAGCTGCCTCCCACTGACCTTTTCCAACAGAGGAAATGGATGAACGGCAAATTTCCGCCATAAAAGCCGCGCTATTTAGTGTAAAACCAATAATGGCTGCCGTCACTGCGGTAAATTCGATTCCGATGATTGGAAATCCATAGTATAGTAAAAACAATATTACTAGGATTGGTACACCACGCATGAAGGAAATGTAGATCCTAGAAAACCATCTTAGTAATCGAAACTTCGAAGTTCTTGCTAATGCCAAAAAAAAGCCAAGGACAAGTCCCAACGCCATACTGACGAAGGAAAGCAGCATTGTGTAGCCAATTCCTTGTAGCACATATGGGAAGGACTCAATAGCGAGCTTTATATTAAATAAATATTGCCACTGAATATCACCCAATTGTCCTTCCCTCATTTCTTAATTAGATTTAATATCAATGTTGTTTAAAATTTTTGCCTCATACATATACGTGAACCGGTTTTATTCGGAATGAAAACTAGCGTGAATGTATTCGTATAAGGTGATTTGATAGAGCTTATTTCGAAAACTTAATATTCGGTTTTACTGACACATCATCACCTGCAAAGAATTGCTTAGATAGCTTTGTAAGAGTGCCGTCTTCCTTCATTTTTTTCAAGGTACTATCAATCTTATTTTTTAATTCCTGATTATCTTTTTTCATAATCATTCCGCCGCTGCTAGGTGAAAAGCGGATATGTGGTTCAATCATGATGTTTAATTTTGAATAATACGCAATCGCTAGCTTTTGCAGATAATAATCATTTAAAATGACATCTGTTCTTCCCGTAGAAACATCACGTAAATATTGGTCATTGGTTGCATTATCATAGATAACTTCCTTAGCACCATGATCACGTGCGATTTTCATATAAGTAGTGGTTGCTTCCCCAGCTGCTTTTTTTCCTTTTAAATCATCCAAGGAATGAATGCCGGAGCTGTCGCTTTTGCGAACAATTGCCGAACCAAAAGAATATTTATATGGAGCTGAAAAGGCAAATTTCTTTTCACGGTCCTTTGTTATCGCAATATCATTTGCAGCAAGATCTACTTTACCGCTATTTACAGAAGTAAGCATTCCGTCGAAGCCCATTTCTATAAATTTAACCTTTAATCCTAATCTTTTTGCTACTTCACGAACTACTTCCACATCATATCCCGTTAATTGATTGGATTTTGAATCGTGATAGGAGGCAGGGTAAAGTGTTCCGGAAGTGGCAACAGTTAGCTCACCCTTTTCCTTAATTTTATCCCAAGCTGTTTGTTTTTGATTTTCAGTTTTATTGCTTCCACAAGCTGCAGTTACCAACATGACTGCTACTATAAACAGAACGATTGGAAGCCGTTTCAATGTATGTACTTTAAACATGTAAATATCCCCCATTAATGTTTTATCAAAAGACTGCTTTCCAGCCTCAACAGATTAAAACATAGCATTGAACTTGGATTTGTGCAATGGAAATTTTAGTAGACAGAATTTTAGATTAATAGGGCCAATTCATTCTCTGAATTGGCCCTTCCTTCATTTAATTTCAATGACAAACGGAAATATTCTTACTTTCCCATTTTGTTTAAATTCCGCCCAGATTTTATAAATTCCAGGCATTTCAAATTCCGTTTCAAATACAGGTTCTTCTTCATTTTTGGGGTGTACATGTAAATATTTTTTGCCATTTTCATCAAGGATAACAACATGACCGACAGCGCCTAGATAAGGCTCTAAGTGGGAACGATCAAGATCGAATGTTAAAGTAGCTGGTTTGGATGCTTGGAATGTATTCATTTTTAATGAAACAGTTTTTTGCTCAACCGTTTTTGTTAATGAACTATCAGGAACAAGTGCTTCATGATCATTTGCCCCTTTTTCCTGCCCGACAACGAATGGTACGGGCACAACATGATAAGCTAAATTTTTTGGTTTAATATCAATAAATGCCTTATACGAACCATCCGGCAGCGTTTTGCGGATACTAAAGTCTCCATTTTCAAGCCGCTGTGGATGCAGATGATAATAGTGTTGAAGAGAATCATCTACTATGATTAAATGAAGCAGCTTTTCGTGATTAACCTCTAAATCCTTCACTGTTTTTCCAGATAAGTCCTTAATGGATATGGTCATTAGACCGTCCGAATAATGCAAATCTGTTTTCACTTCACTTTTCTCATGTGAATCTGCATGCATTTGGCTCATGCCTTCTTCATGATGGTCCATTTTGGCTTCACTGCTTTTTGGATAGAACTGTGCATATACCATATATCCGCCCATTACGACAGCTAAGTAAAGAACTGCAATAATTGCCCATTTTTTCACTGTAAACACCTCTTATATTTTTTATTTACTATACCTAGGTATCCTATATTTCAAATTAAAAAAATAAAATTCACTTATTTTTTTCTAAAGTTGTATTCACAATCAATTGTTGGTTCATCTCATATTTTTAATTTACTATACCCCCCTATCCTATGTCAATAAGAGAAAATAATAAAATGGAAAATAGGCTTGTCCATTTTTATTAATAAACTTATCTATATAAGGTTTGATCCCGTATTAATGGACGGTAAATCTAGGTAACTGAATCCAATATACCGTCCGTTAATACCCGAATATTCGTAACTAAATAGAAGCTTAGAAAGGCATTGCAACAGGACGTTACGATGCACCAAGGGAAAATTCACTTATTTCTTCATAAGCTTTTGAAATGTTGTTAATACCTCATCCAACACATCCATATCCCCTTGCTGAATTCGCTCTACTACACAGCTCTTCATATGCCCCTCCAATAATATTTTCGCAACGCTATTTAAAGCAGCTTGAGTAGCTGATATTTGTGTTATAACATCATCACAATAAGTATCCTTTTCAATTAGCCCTTTTATTCCTCGAATTTGTCCTTCAATACGATTTAAGCGTGTGATTAAATTTTTTTTCGTTTTTTCAGAATGGTGAGAGACCAGCTGCTCATCTGTTTTCACGAAATCATCTTGCTCCCCTATTACCATGAAAAATACCCCCATTCCGTATTCTTTGTTCTTCAAATCGTGTCCTTTTATTGTATGCAAATAAAAAGAAATGTTATGTACTATTGTAGGTAATCATGTAAAAAGACTGATCAAAAGACCAGTCTTTTTTGAGAAAGAAGAAAGTAGCAAATAAGCTAAAAATATAACTGTGTCTAGCTCAAACTACTATCAGCTAGCGGATATTTTATTAAAAATATTTCTTTTTCCAAAAAATAAAGGCTATGGTTGCAGCCAAAAATATTGAAACTAAAATTGCCGATAAAAATCCGTGTGGATAATGCTCCAAACCAAATGGCAACGGAACGTTCATTCCTAAGAAGCTGGCTACCATGGTAGGAAAAGCGAGAATAATGGTAATCGAAGTTAAAAACTTCATGACCACGTTAAGATTATTCGAAATGATCGACGAAAAAGCGTTCATCATACTTGTTAAAATCGAACTATAAGTTGCAGCCATTTCGATAGCCTGCGTATTTTCAATCATAACATCTTCTAATAAATCTTCGTCTTCCTCATACATTTTTAAATATTTTATCCGAAGAATTTTATCTAAAACCATTTTATTAGATTTTAAAGAAGTGGTAAAGTAAACCAAACTTTTTTCTAATGCTAATAATGAATATAATTCCTTATTGGTCATGGATGAATGATGGAGTTCACGTTCCACATCATCTGTTTTTTTGTTAATTTGTTTCAGATATCTTAAGTAATAAGATGAAATAACAAAAAGAATCTGAAATGCAAAACGGGTTTTTTTATACGTATAAAATTCTTTAATTTTATTGTTTTTAAAGTCCATTAAAACAGGTGCATCTTTTAATGAAATCGTAATAAAACAGTCTTTTGTCAAAATCATTCCCAATGGAAGAGTTTCATAAACGGAATAACCGGATTCATCCCTCACCATATACGGATAATCGATAATGATAAAAACATCGCCTTCTTCTTTTTCAATTCTGGATCTTTCTTCATCATCCAGTGCATCACGGATAAAATCAACAGGAACATTCGCTTCTTTGGCGACTCTTTGAATTTCCTGTTCATTTGGAGAGCTTAAATTTACCCAGCACCCTTTTGTGATTTCATCCACTACCTCAAGTTTTCTCGATTCAATATTTGTTTTGTAAATTTCAAGCATAAATAACCTCCTCTCTTGTATGGAGGAAGCCATCAGTACCTTCATCAGAGTGGATATTTAGTTAAGGCCGTTTTCATATAAATTATTGCTATTTGTTTTAAACCCTAATTTAATCTTAGTTTCGGACATCTTTTCTTAAAATGGATATCCATTTCTAAGCCGAATAAGAAAATTTATTAGGTTTTCATTTTTAAAAAGCAACAAGTTTAAGAAAAGAGCCTTGGTTAGTACCAATTCCTTTTCGACGTAAGATTTTTGACTTCCTCGTAATTACTTGGTTCAGGACCATTGGAATCCAAATATACCAACCCCTTTACAGTATGCTTCATGTTAATCTTATACCCAAATGCTTGAAAGAACAATGGGGTAAATAATCATTTTATTTTTCTGATATCGTTTTTTTATTATATTGTTGTAAAAGTGATTTGTTTATGAAACGACCATATTTATTTTTATTGTTCACCTTCACACCACTTTATACAAATATACAAAAAAAGAGAATGAAAATTTCTTTTCATTCTCCTCTGATTTCGGCTATTTGATAATAGTCATTTTGCACTGAATTTAATAATCTTGTTGGCGTTCCAATGCTTGTTATCACTAAACGATGCATCGCTCTAGTGCAAATCGTGTAAAGCAATTTTCTTTCTGAGTCTCTATATACTTCATCCGATGCGTTTAAAACAATGACACTGTCGAATTCCAAGCCTTTAGCAAGGTACGAAGGGATCACGATAACTCCTTCATTAAATTCCCTTGTTTCCATTCCTAAAAGAGTAACATCCATTCTCATCTGCAAATATCTGAAAGCTTCTTCGCATTGTTCCAAGGATTTACCGATTATGGCAACCGTGTTGCTTTCCTTGGAAAGGCATTTTGCCTTTTCAAAAACTTTTTCCAGCATTTCATTTTTATTTTTCGTTATAAGTACGGTCGGCAATTCACCATCACGTTCAAATAGTTCCACTTCCTCCCCATCCTCTAAAATGGCCTTCGTAAAACGTGTGATGGGCATGGTGGATCTGTAGCTTTTCTTTAAATAAACAATCTCACTTTTTTGATTCTGGAATATTTCCTCTGCAATTTGAATTTTTGATTCGCTTTCCGTTCCATGAATTGATTGATTAATATCTCCGAGCATCGTAAATTTACTGTAGGGAAATAAAAAACGTAAATATGCGAGCTGAATAGGTGTATAGTCTTGGATTTCATCGATAAAAACATATTTCATGGAGGTTTGCGATTTTTTCCCCTCTATTAGGTCTGATAAGTACATATAAGGAACTACATCCTCCATTTGTATTTGCTTATTTCGGAGACGACTGATGGTTTGCGATCTTATAGAATCCCACTCAGATTGGGAAATACCCAGTTTATCTAATTGCATGAGTTTTGGAACCTGTTCTAAAAAATGAATATATTGAGCTTTTCGATGAAAAAAGCGGTATTGCTTCACACTTCTTTTCAGCCTTCTAAAATACCGGCCAACAATCTCCTTAGCAAGATAAGACTTTTCTTGTTCAAAGGAGTCAAAAACTTCATCATTCTTCCCCGATTTTACACTTTTAAATGCAGCTAGGAAATCGTCCCTATCTAAAAGCTCCATTTGCTCCTCTACCCACTCTTCTTGCTCCTCCTCCCTTGCTTTTTCATCTAACATTCTCAGCAGTTGTTTAGCCACTAACGGAAAACGATTGGGCAAGGAATAGGATTTGTCATAAGAGTAAAACAGCTCAGCGATTTCCTGTTTAGAAATTAATTGCTTTCCGCGAAAAACAATATCCCTGAAAAACAATCCATTATCCAAAAGCTGTTCTGCATATTGTTGGATTGCATGGTAAAAATCGAGGCTGCCTTTCACGTTGATTGCTTTTTCCCTAATATCTGATTGCTCATCACGGTCTTTAAGGCGGTTTTCGAATTGTTCAAACAGGCTCTCTACTTCAAGATCTTTACCAATTCGATGGCGAGCATAATCATAAAAGGTAGTCTGCACCATATTATTTTCACCAAGTTCAGGCAGAACCTTTGAAATATAACTATTAAATAACGGATTTGGAGAAAATAATATAATTTGTTCGGCATTCAGTGACTCTCTGAAATGATACAAAAGAAAGGCAATTCGTTGTAAGGCAACGGATGTTTTTCCGCTTCCAGCAGCTCCTTGCACAAAAAGAAGCTGACTTTTAATATCGCGAATGATTTTATTCTGTTCCTTTTGAATGGTGGCAACAATACTTTTCATATGGGTATTTGCTTTTGCCCCTAATATCTCTTGGAGCATTTCGTCCCCAATCGTTACCCCTGTATCAAACATCGACTGAATCACGCCATCACGAATGAGAAACTGCCTTTTTAATTCCATTTCACCATACCGCGTTCCTTCAGGTGTTTTATAAGATACCGGCCCCGGAATCCCATCATAGTAAATGCTTGAAATAGGAGCCCGCCAATCATAAACAAGATATTCATCGTGTTCATCCAGAAAAGAAGCTATCCCAATATAGATTTGCTCCAGAGGTTCCTTTTCCTCACTAAAATCAACTCTTGCAAAATAGGGGGAGGAAGCGAGCTTTTGCAGGGTTTTTACGTTTTCTTCCACATGACCGTAGCTTCGTTCCCGCTCAGAAAGCAATTCCATCTGCTGTTTGATGCTTGTCATCGTTTCAATAACATCATCTGGTTCATCAAAATTTACAGTGACATCCTCCCAGAAATTTTTGCGAATTTCCTCCGCTTCCTGTTTTACATTTTCAGCACTTGCTATTAAGGTATTTATGTGACTCCTAACTTTTTTTACGGTATAATCTACTCTCTCCTGTTCCTGAGTCCATTCTCTGCTTTGATTTTCCATGAAAGCACCTCCGAGGAAAAATAGTTGACATCCAGTTTCTTTTGTGGTAATGTTATTATAGGATATTTATATTTTTATAATTTAAACTGATGTCGACCATCTTTTATCATATCATGGTTTCATCCAGTTTGCCATCTTTATTTGTAAAAGACTTTTTGATATGTCTTTTTTTTATTTTCGTTTCCTCTCTATTATGACCCCTAACCTTTTATCCCTTATCATTTTTAAGAAAAAATTAAGTAATATTTCTCATAATCATAATAAATGTATTTTTAAGGAGAGATGATTATGAGAAGAATTCATTATTGGGTTGGATTTTTAGCAGCTCTTTTATTATTTATCCAATCTGTTTTTGGTATTTATACGTATTTTCAACAAAAAAGCATGCAACAAAACGCACAGGCATTTTTTCAGCAACGGCAATCTAATTTTCAGAGTCAAGATTCCAACCCGAATTCTTCGGATAATAGCAGCTCTGCAGGACAAAATGGGACATCCTCTTTCAATGGACAAAATCGCAACTTTTATCGCGGACAAATGAATTTTAATCGGCAAGGTAATACATTTACGATGACACTAAGAAGACTGCAAAACAATATTATCAGTTTACTGATTATGTTGATTATTTCCGGATCAGGGCTTGTACTATCCATTATAGTTGGAATGAATCGTAAGAAGAATGCAGAACCCGCATAATGAGAAAAGAGGTGAAGCAATTTACTGCATCACCTCTTTTTAAATCTTTTTCCTCTTAGAGAACAAAATCTCAAATTTTGTCCCTTTCCCTAACTTACTTTCCACTCTTATTTTCCCTGCATGCTTATCGATAATCCATTGAGCAATGGATAAACCAAGCCCCAAGCTTTCTGATTTCGTTCTGGATTTATCCACTTGATAGAACCGGTCAAAAATATGAGCGAGATTTTCTTCTTTCATCCCAATTCCATTATCTTTTACTGTTAATCCAATATGGCTCTTTGTTTCAAAGCATGATAATTCGATGATTCCGTTATCTCCTGTATATTTCATAGCATTGTCCAATAGAATGACAATCAATTGATGAATTCTATCCCGATCACCAAAAAAGGTTATAGGAGGTGCAGAAGTTAACGTAATCGCCTTTCCTTGAAAGGATGCAACTTCTGAAAAATGCTCTACAATATCTCTTAGTAACTCATCTAGATAAAAATCCTTTCGTTCAATCTCCAATTCATTGGAGTCTGATCTTGCCAATGTTAATAGATTCGCAACAAGCTTCGCTAATCGCCGGCATTCTTTTAAAATTATCGATATATCTGGGAGTTTATCTTGTATGGTTGCTTCTGGTGTTTGTAATAATAAGTCCCCACGGGTTTGAATGACAGTTAGTGGTGTCCTCAATTCATGGGAAGCATCCGAAACAAATTGCTGTTGTTTATCCCAAGCATTTTTAATTGGTCGCAATGCTCTTTCTGCCAAAAATAAACCTGCTGCAATAGCAAGAATGATCCCAATTGCTCCTCCTATCAACATCATCAACAACAAACGTCGTAAAATGTTTCTTTCTATATCTACATTACGAATAAATTCCAGCTTTACCGGCTGATTATTCATTGTTGCTTGAACGGATATTGTATGAAAATAGAAACCTTCCACCGCGATTGTTTGAATTTTGTCAAAAGTGTGTGGGATAAAACGATCTTGATAATTATCCTGAATAGCATTTTTGTTCAAAAGCTCGTTTTTTTCATTCCAGATCAGAACGATTATATTGTTACGAGGATCCCGACCTTGCACTCCCAATTTTGGAATTTCTCCTGTCAGTCCGACTCTTCCTACCATATCCTGCAGCGAATGATCCGCATCTCTGTATACATAAATACGAATGTAAGAATAGATCATACTGCCTAAAATATAAATAATTAAAATAAAAACAATTGAATTTAAAATGGTAAGGTTTATACGTGTCTTTTTGAACATATGCTACTCCTTAAATTCTTTCAGTATATACCCCACTCCGCGGACATTTTGAATATCCTTATGATAGCCGTAAGCCTCAAGTTTTTTTCGCAAGTGATGAATATACACTTCGACAATGGCAACGGTGGTATCGGAATCAAATCCCCAAATTCGATCATATATTTGCTCTCTCGTTAAAATTTTTCCGTGATTTTGAATTAAGTATTCTAAAAGCTCATATTGCTTAATCGTTAGTCTAACTGGTGTTCCGTCAACTTTAATTTCTTGTTCTTTTCCAAAAAGCTCAATACCGCGATAACGAATGGTATGTTCAATCGTTAAGCTGCCGCTTCTTCTTAATAAAGCCCGAATTCTGGCAATTAGTTCTGGTGCCTGGAACGGCTTAACAAGATAATCATCACCGCCTATTTCAAGACCTTTTACACGGTCTTCGAGCGCATCCTTTGCAGTTACAAATAGAACTGGTGTCATAATCCGATCTGCTCGAAGTTTTTTTAAAATCTCAAAACCATCCATGCCCGGAAGCATTACATCAAGGATAATGGCATCATATATATTTTGAAAGGCAAGAAATAATCCTTCTTCTCCATCTGTAGCGGAGTCCACTTCAAATTCATCACTTAATATTTTTTTCATTGATTCTAATAAATCTATATTATCTTCAACAATCAATAGTTTCATCGGGATAAACGACCTCCATTTTTATTTATTCTACCAGATGCGACCATCTTCTAAAACTTTGATATATTTTTGACTGTTTGCTTTAAAATTTCAAAAGTGGAGCTGTTTGAATCAAGGATGAAATGTGCCAAAACGGAAAAAAACAGCCTGTTTTGTCACACATAACGGATCTGGTGTCCGCTTGTGGGTTTCTTAAAGAAATTAGTCATTCCATTTACAAATTAGCGGAGTTTAACAAAAACACCTACATTAAAAACGATTGCGCGAACTACGCAATCGTTTTTTGTTATTCGAACCTTAAGGCATGGATTGGATGTAGTTTGGATGCTTTGTTTGCTGGAAAAACACCAAAAATGACACCCACTAATAAAGAGAAGATAAAAGCGATTGCCGTTACCGGTAAAGAAAAGGCGATGGTCGAATTCGTAATAGAACCATAGACATTGGTTGCTATAAATCCAAGAACAATTCCTAAAATGCCTCCCATGGCACTGAGAACAATGGATTCTATTAAAAATTGTGTTAAAATGTCTTTTCGTTTCGCGCCAATTGCTTTTCGAATGCCGGTTTCCTTCGTCCGTTCTGTTACAGATACAAACATAATATTCATGATTCCGATTCCTCCAACTAATAAGGAGATACTTGCAATTCCTCCGAGCATCATGGTCATCGTTTTCGAAACAGAGCTCATTGTATCCATCAAGTCTTGTTGACTCACGACGCTGTAACTATCCTGACTATGGAAAATAGATAACAAGGAACGCTCCAGCATATTTTGTACAAAGGTTAATTGATTTTCATTTTGTGCTTGAACATATACCGTTTGAACATTTAGGGAAGCCAGCACACGTTCAGCTGTACTCAACGGTGTAATAATGACGCTGTCACCGCTTTCTCCAATAGAACTGCCTTTTGATGCTAATACCCCGACAATTTTAAAAGATGTTCCATTGATTTGAACGTATTTTCCGACTGGGTTTTCCGCTCCAAAAAGAGTCTGTGCCGTATCTGATCCTAATACCGCTACCTTCATGCGAAACTCATTATCAATATCGGCTAAGAATCGTCCATTTGAAACAGGCGTATTTCGAATAGTTTTATAGGAAGATGTTGTCCCAATCATGCTTACCTGTGTGGATGTTCGGCCATTCTTAGCGGTAATTCTGCCTTGAACAGCGGGTGCAACATCTTTTACTCCGGTGATTTTCTTTAAGCCTTCTGCATCTGCTTCTTTAAAATCACTTGAACTCGAATCTAAAACATTCACCGTTAATAGATTTGTCCCAAGATTATTAATTTGATCCGTAACGGTTTTCGTTGAGGATTGCCCTATTGAAACGAGTACAATAACCGAGGATACCCCGATGATGATGCCTAACATGGTTAAAAATGCTCGTAATTTACTACTCTTAATATTGCGTAATGCCATTTTAATAGACGGAAGAAGCTTCAAGAAGATCCCCTCCCTTTTCAAACAATTTCCCATCTTTCATTTGAACAATTCTCCTTGCCTGTTCTGCTACTTCTAAATCATGTGTAATCAAAATGACGGTATGACCGATTTTATTTAATTCCTTCATGACATCCATGATTTCCTTACTTGTTTTACTATCCAGTGCACCTGTTGGTTCATCGGCAAGTAAAATAGAAGGATTGCATACTAAGGCTCGAGCGATAGCGACACGCTGCTGCTGACCACCAGAAAGTTGTGTTGGAAGATGGGCAGCACGATCTAAAAGCCCCACTTTTTTCAAACACTCAAGTGCCATTTCTTTTCGTTCCTGAGTCGGAATGCCTTTATATAAAAGCGGAAGTTCCACATTCTCTAAAGCGGTTAATTTGGATAGAAGATTAAAGTTTTGAAAAATAAACCCGATTTTTTGATTTCTTATTGTAGCCAATTGATTATCACTCAAGCTACCAACCTTTTTATCCCCAAGGATATATTCACCAGAGTCAGGCTTATCAAGACATCCAATCATATTCATCAGCGTTGACTTTCCAGAACCAGAAGGACCAATGATCGCTAAAAACTCACCTTCATTAATCTCCAGAGATATCCGGTGGAGAGCGGTTACCGTTTCCCCACCGATTTTATAAGATTTCACCATGTTCTGTATGGAAATAAGAGGTTTAGTCATGATTAATTACCTCCTCCGCTTTTCATACCGCCACCATTATTGCCCCAATTTCCACGTTCCACTCGGTTAAATCCACCATTCATACCGCCGCCCATTCCTCCCATGCCGCCAAATCCGCGCATGTTGCTTGAGCTATTGGTAGTGCTCTTCGAAATTGCAGGAAGCTGCACTTGTTGTCCCTCTTGTAGGCCGCTTGTAATTTCTACATAACTATCATTATTAATGCCTGTTTTCACTTCTTGACTTGTAATTTGTCCGTCTGAGCTTTTCACCATAACAAATTTCTGTTTTCCATTCGTATGTACGGCTTCAACAGGTACATAGAGGACATTATCCTTGCTTGCGGTTAAAATCTTCGCTTCCGTAGTCATCCCTACTTTAAAATTTTTAGGACTTGTCAGATGGACAGTTACATTGAAAGTAGATACTCCATTCGATACATCGCCTTCTTCCGCAATATCCGTAACTTTGCCTGCAAACGTTGTATCTGGAAAAGCATTCGCCGTTACTTCAGCAGTTTGGCCTTTTTTAATTTTGGAAATATCTAACTCATCAATTTTAACCGTTGTTTGAAGATCTTTATAGTTTGTGATGTGTGCCACGACGGTACCGCTATTCAATCGGTCCCCGCTTTCTATAGACAATGAAGTAACCGTACCTTTGATAGGCGCTGTAATAGGGTCACTGCCATCCGTAAATGTCACCAGCTCTTGTCCTTTGGAGACTGTTTCATTTGCAGATACTAAGACTTCATCAACCACTCCATTAGCGCTTGCTTTTACATCTTCAGAGCTTGCAGACTCAACAGAACCTGATCCACTTATTTGAACCTGTAA
Source organism: Margalitia sp. FSL K6-0131 (assembly GCF_038008735.1). NCBI lineage: Bacteria > Bacillati > Bacillota > Bacilli > Caryophanales > Bacillaceae > Heyndrickxia > Margalitia sp. FSL K6-0131. The sequence continues at coordinate 1,626,964 of NZ_JBBOZS010000001.1, read as the reverse complement.
TTTTCCTTTTTGAACAGTTGCCACCGGATTGGACACTGCCATCACCTGGTTCTGATTTTGCTTTTTGCTGAAATAAAACCATGAACCACCGCCAATTACAAGAACAAGAACAACAATAGTAATAATCCACTTTTTCAATGTCTTTACTCCTTTCACATTGGAACACCGATTATCATTTGGAAATGTTTCTCTTTGTATGAGATAAGCCTATTATGGAGAGGATTTCTTAATTTTTGCTTAATCAGATTATGTAAAATGAAGCCTTTTCCTTACAATATTTTTCTAAGGAACATTTTCCTAGCTATTCTTTCATGGTTATCTTTAGCAAATTAAAAATATAATAAAAAGCACACAAGAATTCCTAATGAATCCCGTGTGCATTCATGTTTATTATAAATCCAATAATCCATACTTCTTCCGAAACCTTATCAGGATTTTCACCCAACTATTCGAAAAAATAGCTAAGAAAAAGACATTGGATAGGGCGTGGGCTAAATCAAAGTAAAAGCCTATTGCGTAATATGCAATAAATTGGGCAAGGGTGATGTTTTGAAATATGGTTACTACATAAGATAAATTCATCAGCCAATCAAATAAAAATCCTGCAATAAAGCCAAACAAACATCTAGAAATGGTTGTTCTCATGAACCATGTATTTCGCAAAAATCCGGCAATCATTCCAATCATTCCCCATGCGTACATTTGCCAGGGTGTCCAAGGTCCTTGACCGAGAAAAAGATTCGAAACTAAAGCTGCAAGTGCCCCAACCACAAATCCACTTTCGGCACCAAGCGCTGCTCCCGTTACAATGATGACAAATGTAGTAGGCTGCACATTAGGAATCGAAGAAAAAGGGATTCTGCTGACGGCTGCGATTGCTGCAAGAACTGCCAACATAACAAGTTCTCTGCCGGAAACTTTGCGCCGCTCAAAGCGGATGATAAAAGGGAGAAATGTACAAACCATGAACAATATACTTACTAAAATATAATGGTGCTGTGCGATTAATGTAAAGGCTACTAATAGTAACAGCAGAAGGATTACCAGAAATCCTAGGACATTCCGAGAACGTGCCATACTTTCCGTGCCTCCTCTACCGTTAAAACGTCCGGAACATGACTGCCTCTTGTAATCCGATTAATCACAGTTGTGTAAAATGCATTCCCCCGAAAAAACTTATCAGGAGATGCGGTTACCGTTATATTTCCTTGAAACATCATCCCACAGCGGGTTGCATATTGAGCAGCAAACTCGATGTCATGCGTGACCATTACAATCGTCAAGCCATTTTTTTGCAATGCCTTCAATAAGTTTCCCAGCCTCCTCTTCGTTTCCGGATCGAGTCCCTTTGTCGGTTCATCTATTAATAAAATGGAAGGGTTCGAAAGCATCACCCCCGCAAGTGCAGCCTTTTGTACTTCACCGCCACTAATATCATATGGATGGCGATTCTTTAATTCAGTTAGATTAAAGGTTTCAAGTAAATGATTGATTTTTGCTTCTCGATCCGCTAGATTTTGCTTCTTGGCAATCTCTGTTAATTCATCGAGGATTGTTTCCTGCAAAAAGAAGAGCTTTGGATTTTGCGGTAAATACCCCATCTCGATTGGTAACGGTCCTTTTACTTTTTTACCTTTATACACTATTTCCCCACGTTGTGGTTTTTGAAGGCCGTCCATTATTCTAAGCAAGGTAGATTTCCCAGTTCCGTTAGCTCCCACAATCGAAAACCATTCTCCTTCGTATATCTCCATTGATAGATTATCGAGAATTTTTTTTTGATTCCTTTCATATTGAAAATCAATTCCCTTCATTGTTACCAATGGCTTCGGAAACGAAGGGGTTTCTACATCCTGTTGTATAGTTTCTATCTTTAATTTTCCGACCCAACGCTTGCCTTCCTTAATGGTTAATGGTATCTCTTCTTCTTTAATCGCATGTGCTTGCTCCAAATATAGCAAGGCACTGCTTGGAAGATAGGAATACATATTATTAGATGGATTCATGCCTATTTCCCGAATAATTTTACGCGGCGACCCATCATGCTTTTTCTTTCCCTGTTCCAATACTAGCACCCGATCTGCAAGCGCAAACAATTCTTCCAATCGATGCTCTGCAATGATAACGGTAATCCCAAATTCTTCATTCATCCGATGGAGCATTCCGATAAAATCTTTTGCTGCAATTGGATCTAATTGTGCAGTTGGTTCATCCAGAAGCAGTACTTGCGGTTCCATTAATAAAACAGATGCCAAATTCAACAATTGCTTTTGACCGCCAGATAATTCATGTGTTCTTTTATGCAATAAATTTTCTAATCCGAAAAAATGAATCATCTCCGCTACTTTTTTACGCATCTCATCAGTAGGAGTTCCGATATTTTCCAATCCGAATACAAGCTCCTCCATTACTTGATCCATCACGATCTGATTTTCCGGATCCTGAAACACCATCCCAATACTCTGAGCCAATTGTTCACTTGAAAAATGAGAAATAGCCTGATTCTGAAAAAATAAATCTCCTGTCCATTTCCCATGTGGAGCAATCTCTCTTTTTAGAAGCCTCAGAAGAGTTGATTTCCCGCTTCCAGATGGGCCGCAAAGAACGATAAATTCACCTTGCTCTATTTGGAAGGAGATATTATCTATTGCTTTTCTTGGTTGATCTGGGTAATGAAATGTTATATTTTTCGCTTCCAATAGTGCCATTGCAATGCCTCTCTTTCTTCTATACCAAGCGGAAAACCTATAAATAGAATAAAAATAACGAGATAAAACCATTCTCTTCCTTCTAGATAAATCGGTTCTAAAACAGGGCTAATCGATAAAACACCATCACCAAGCCACCATCCGAAAATACTTACGCTTCCAATAGCCAGCATATAAATAAGCGCAAACCAATCCTTCCTTTTCATTTGAAAAGGGATGTAGCGACTTCTTTTTCGTAATCCATATCCTCTTGCCGCCATCGAATCGGCTGTTTGTAATGCCTCTTCTAGCGACCAGGTAAGTAATATTTGCACAAGTTGAATTCCGTTTTTGGATCGTTGTTTTATCGTTCCAGTCTTTATGGAATGACCTTTACTCCGCTGGACCGTTTCAATTTCCGCCAATCTTCTTCTAAGTAAAGGGACAAATCGCAGCGAAATCATCGTTAGTAATGCCCACTGCGGCAGCCATTTTGAAAATAAGTACAAAAATTTATCGGCGGTAATGACAAGATTATAGGATGTAAATAAAACCATTAAACAAAAAAGCGATAAAGCCAAAATAATCCCTTGAATGATTGCTTCAAGCGTAACAGGATTTTCTCTAAGATAGAACAATATATGTGACCCTCGATGATTAGTAAGTGGGGTTAATATAAGAAAAAAAACGGATAGAATCCATACCATCTTCCACCACTTTTTCAATGTCATACCGCGGTCGAGAGCAATATTATAAAAAATAAGAATCATAGTACCCATAAATAAAAACACCGGATGCTTATTAAGCATAACCAGTGCTGCCGCTCCTACGTAATATAGGAAACAAACGATAGGGTGAAATGAACGAAAGCCTCTATTCATTTATTTCGTGTCCTTTGTATAATCTGTCGTATAAATCCAGCGAACCTGGTCACCGCTTTTGACCGCTTTAACTCCGGCACTGCGGTCAAGTTTCACACCGTTCTTTTCGGCAATCCAGCCGCTTAAAGGCCCATGGTCAAATTCATATAAATCGCCAATCCCTTCTACATATGCCGATGCACCGCTGCCTCGTACACTAATCGGAATTCCTTTTTGTTTAAGGATTGTTCTTGTAGCAGAAAGAAATGTATCACCATTTTGAATGGTTACTTGCGTCGGAGAAAGAATGGTTTTATTCAAATCTTTACTTACAATCGAAATGGTTACGGTTAGCTTGGGCTTGGGTGCTGTTGGTGTCGTTTTTGGTTTTGATTTATTTGTATTGTTATTCTGATTTGTATTTGGTTTTGAAGTTGCCGTTGAAGTTGAGTTTGTGTTAGGTTTAGTTGCTGTCTTTGTTTTTGCACTTGTTGGCGCTTGTTTTTTTACAGAAGTTGATGTTGATTGGGTACTATTCGATCTCTCGCCTTTACCAGCCGATTTTTGCGAAGCTGTTTCAGACTTATTTTCAGAAGTTGATGTTTTCGTATTATTAGTTTCGGTTTTAGATTGTTGTTTTGAAGTATTTTCTTTTACATTTTGGTTAGCGGAAGCAGATTCGGTATATGTTCCTTCCTGCTGTTTTGGACTTACAGAGTCTTTTTGACAGCCGGAAACCATGAAAATAACAAGTAGTGCAATTAGCATTATGAAAGGTGTTTTAAATATTTTCATATTTCCTGCCTCCTAAGTTGTTTTTGGATATGCATAGATGATATAGCGTTTTGGTGCGTTACCGACATAATGAAATGGATAACATGTTGTTAATACAAGCTCTTCCCTTGGTTTTGTGGAATGAATAATGCTTCGATCATCCGCGTCAACGATTTTCATATGATCAATCACATATTGATAGGAGCCGCTTTTTAATTTTACCGTCACCGTATCACCCTTTTTTAACTCACCAAAACGTAGAAAAACAGTATCGCGATGACCTGATAAAACAATTTGATCCTTGCCCCCTGGTAATGAAGAGGTTTTATAATGGCCAACCCCTTTTGCCAAATCATCAAGCGTTGTTCCTTCAACGATTGGCAGCTCTTTTTCCAATTTAGGAATTTCCAGCAATCCAATGATATTTTTATTTGTTTTGTTTAGGACCTGTTTTTCTTGTACTTTCAATGGACTGTCTATTTCTTTTGTCATGGCTTTAGCTTGATGAAGAGCCGACACTTGGAGCTGTCGGCCCTTCATCAATTCTGTACCACTATAGATTAAACAGATGAGACCAGCTGTCATGATCACAAATGCAATTTTCTTCATGTTTAAGCCGCTTTCTGTTTACGATTATAGAAGTAAATAGCTGCACCAATGATGAAAAGGATTACACCTAATAATAATACGTTATAATAATTGGTTGCTGTATTTGGCAATGGCTGACCGTTATCAGAAGGATGCTTTTCTGTGTTTGTTGCATCATTACCTGGCTGAACAGTCACATCATTTCCTGTAAATTGATAAATGGAGCCCTCTCCATTTAGATATTGCTGATACGCAGTTAATCCTAATAAGCCTTGCGTTGTTGCAATTAAATTTGATTCATGATCTGCTGCGATGTGAGCAAATCCGCCATCCTTTTGATGGAATGACATTAAATGTTGCACAAGGTTTCCGCCTGTTTTTGTAAATGCTTTATCAGTTGGGTCAACACCGATAGACGATAAACCAATGATTACTTGAGCAGTCGTTTCACTTGCATCTCCGCCATTAATATCGCTGCTAAATCCGCCATTTTTATCCTGAACGGATGAAAGCCAGTTTACTGCATTATCGATAGCATTTTTTACATTTTCTTTGCTCTTATATGGAGCAAGTGCAGCTAATGCCATGGAAGTGATGTCAACACTCGCATTATCGCCAACAAGTGCCCATCCACCAGACTTAAGCTGATTATCCAATAAGTAGTTTACAAGTTTTTCTCTAGACCATTTTGCATTAGCAGGAACTTTATATTTCTTGCTATCTAATGCAAGCAATGCATATATAACCCCATTTGTTCCTTGATTTGTCATGCGGTCATTGGAGTAAATTTTTTCAATCAAATTATAACCATCAATATTAGCAGCATTTCCTCCAGCTGCAGTAACACCGATTGCTAATCTTTCATAATCGGTAACATTGCGGAATGTACCATCATTTTCTTTCAATGTCTTTTTAATATTATTTAAATAAACGGCAGGAATCTTTTGACCGGATCTTTGCAGTCCGATGATTTCAAACTCATCATTACCACCATTTTTCAATACATAAGAAGCAGAAGATTTCATTGCAGCTGCAACCTGTTGCTTCGTTACATTTGGTTGTTTTGTTCCATCTGGAGTTCCTGAATTATTGCCCCCGTTTCCATTATCACCATTGGAATCCGGCGGTGTTATATAATTATCAATGGTTAATTCAACACTATCTCCATTTTTTAAAATGTTTGTTGACAGGGATGATTGTAGAGGATTTCCATTCAAAGCGGTCTTCCAATAATCCCCTTCATTCAGTTTCGCATTTCCGATATTTTGAACAAATTCAAAGTAACTTGAATCTACCGAAACCTTTAGTGCAAGATTTTTCTGTGAAGCAGCTTGTATTAATGCATCGTACGCATTGGCACCTTCCACGACCTTTACATCTGTTTCTGGTATCAGTGCATTACCTTTTACATCTTTTGCAGAAACTTTTGCGGAAATAGTTTTCTCCGGGTAACTTACTACCTTAAATAGCAAATCATCCCCATTTTTCACTTTGTATCCGGATACTCCTACTTGAGCCATGCTGCCGTTAATAATAAAGCCCCAATATGTACTGTCCTTTGCATAGTCAGGCTTTGCATCCCCAATTTGTACAATATTTGCGCCATACTTAGGATCAGTAGTATAGTCAAATGCAATATTTTTCTTTGTAGTTGCTTCCTTTAATACATCGAAAGCTGTTTCTCCATCCTTTATTTCCAACACAGAATGTGGAAGGACGGTTTTACCATTTTCATCGACAACCGAAATCATTGCTGCATTTTTTAAAGCAGCAGCAGATACCGGATTTGTAAAAAATCCCGTTAGTTGAAGCATCACAAGTAGGATAGCCGTCAACACGACAGAACTTCTTTTGAAAAGCATTCCTTTCATTTCTCTTCCCCCTTGAAAAAAATAAAAAAACATCTCCTAATGTGAAGATGTTGTGCGTCGCAGGAGGTGAAAATGTTCGATTTTCCTCGAGCTCAGCACCACCTATCCACGTAGGTTTATGGTGCAAAAAATAGGCAGGTCTCCTGGCTCATGATCAACACTCTTTAACTCCTTCCCATCTTGTAAGACAGTGGATAATCTTTGTAAAGAGCTCCCATTTACAGTGGCGGGACCGCGTCGGTTTTTCACCGAACTTCCCTTTTAATGATTGAAATAATTCAATCAACCTAGTTTTCCCACTATTAAATTAATACCGATATTATCATAGTTTAATAAGTAAGAATATGTCAAGTTGTGGTTATTACCGATATTTGACCTGATAGTGAAATTTATTTTATTCCATTAATTTTATTTTAAATCTTCCCTCCTATAATCAAAATCAACCGAGTCAGATATTATTTCATATGGAGTGAGGATAATGGCGAAAAATAAAGGATTAAAATGGATTGTCGGTTTATCAAGCGTGGCGGTTTTTACCGGGTTTGTCGGATTATCACAAAAATATTCCTATTTTCCGGATGATCATTCAGGTTGAATTCTCCAAATCAAACAACTGTAAATTAAAAAAAGGGTACTATCAGTTTCATGTTGATAGTACCTTATTTATTTTAGAAAGCTTATCAAAAATCACCTTATAATAATTCGAAGGATGAGGTACAAAATCTTTTAGCTCTACATCTGTGCGAAGGCTAGTTAATTGGTTATTTTTATATTCAAAACCAGAGATGTTAATAGATTTAAGTGAACCATTATATAAACCTTCCATTTGGTGAAAAGGAATTCGATAAATTCCAGCAACTTCTACAGGGTCAGGTATTATTTTTTCCATATGCTCTTTATAATGGTAAAAGTAAGTGTAGCAGAATTCATTATCGATAAATGTATCACCAGTATAGCTTGCCGAGATAACCCCAATCGATTCCAGTTCATCCATTTGTACTTGTATTCCGAGCTCCTCTTCTACCTCTCTTATGCCCTCGTGAGGACGTTCTCCTGCAGTCAAATGTCCTGCTGCAGTTATATCGAGTAAATTAGGATGGGTATCCTTGTCATGCTGTCTTTTTTGAAAAAGAACATTCAGCACCCCATTTTCGATTTGATAGAACCAGCAATGAAATGCCTTATGCCAATATCCCTTTTGGTGAACTTCATTTCGTTCCGCAACACCCATGTGATTCATATCTGCATCAAAAATATCAAAGAATTCTTTTGTCATTTGTCATACTCCTATCTAGTTGCCTTTTGTGCAAAAACTTATTCTTTATTTCCTGTCCCTACCGCCAAAACATACCCATCCGGATCCTCAATCGCAAATTCCCTCCATGCTCCCCAATCAAACTCTGTTACTACGGGTTCTTGAACAATTTTCGCCCCTTTTTGTTTCCACTCATTATGTAATTGATCTAAGGCTGCAAAATCATACGCGTAAGCATAGGCATCCCATATAACCTCATTATTGCTGCTATTAGGGGATATTATTTGATTTTCTTTTGCTTGTAAAAGTTTAAACCCGAGTTTCAATGAATCATTCCGAAGAGCCCACCAATCGTTCACTTCACATCCTAAAACATCTTGATAGAAAGCCATTGATTTTTCTATGTCTGAAACTAGTAAAACGGTTAAGGATTGTATTCTATCCATTTTCATTCTCCTTTTAAAAAATTATATACATAAAGATTTTACCCGAAAAGACAGCTATTTGTTTAGAATTTTTGAAATATTTTTGACGTTTTACAAATATTTTTTAGGTGCGAGTATAAGATATGCACCTCGGTTAAAATAATCCTTATGGTAGAAAAAAATGAAGGAGACCTGCATTCGATGAAGCTTTTTACAGATATTGATTTAGACGGATTAGGCTGCGGAATTGTCGCCAAGCTAGCATTTGGTGAAGATGCAAATGTTTCTTATTGTTCCTATCGAAATTTAAATCAACGTGTGGAGCATTTTATCGATAACCCCGATCATAATAACACCGAAACATATATTACGGACCTGGCAGTCAATGAACATGTGGAAAAAAAGCTTGAAAAGCGGTTTTCTAATGGACATCCGATTCAAATGATTGACCACCATGTAACGGCCATGCATTTTAATGAATACAAATGGGCAATGGTCGATCCCGAATATAAGACTGGTAAGAAAACCTGTGCGACATCACTGTTTTATGATTTTCTCGTGGAGCATCAAAAAATTCAAAAGACCCCTGCATTGGACGAATTTGTTGATCTAGTTCGTCAATATGATACTTGGGAATGGGATGAAAATAATAATGTCGCTGCTAAACGTTTAAATGACTTATTTTATATGATGGATAGGGAGCATTTTGAGGAAGATCTGCTCAAAAGATTAAAGGACCATCCTAATTCCTTCACCTTAACAGATACGGAAAACCTACTATTGGACGTAGAAGACAAAAAGATCCATAGGTATATTCATTCCAAAAACAGACAACTTGTCCAAACCTTCGTGGAGGAATATTGTGTGGGAATCGTCCATGCGGAGCAGTATTTATCTGAACTCGGCAATGCATTGCATAAGCTGAATCCGCATCTGGATATGATTATTTTAATAAATGCCGGAAATAAAAAGGTGGGTTTTCGCACGATATACGATCATATTGATGTATCAGAATTCGCCTCCCGCTTCGGTGGCGGTGGCCATCCAAAAGCTTCAGGATGTGATTTGTCACAGGAAACATTTGAAAAATTTGTAGTGAATGTGTTCCCTATATCTCCACACAAACCGGATCCTGAGCGAAACGAAATCAATGTCAAATGTGCCCATTATGGTACATGTTACGAAAACCGAAAAGGAGACATCTCCTTTATTCGTCCCTTAAACGAACATGATTTTGAAGTCATACATAACGGGAAAAGAATAGATGAATCGTTTGATGCCTATGAGAGCGCTGAGTATTTTATTAAACGGAACTATAACTCCTGGCTTCGTTTTGACAACGACTATCTTCGTCATTTAACTACTGCTTTGCCAGTTACGACGGAAGAGATTAGAGCAAATTATGAAATGATAATTTCCACTTGCGGAGGTTCTTCCATCCAGCCATTCTTAATCATAATCTTTCCACCGTCTTGAGAGAAAGTAAAAATATCTTTTGCAAGAATAGCCATTTTAACCGGTATATCATTTCTTAGACTAAATGCCCCACCCAATGCATTACTGCCTAGGCTAAATGAAGTTAACAGATTGGTATTGAACATCATCAATTTATCAGAAAATGGTGCAATCTTTGAATCAGTTGCTTTTCCAGCATGGGTTGCGGGTGGCTCTAAAAACTTTCGCGTAAAAATCCACCTAAATCAATTTCGATTTTTTTGGACAATTCCATGCCCTCAACAAAGTATTTTTGCACCTCTTTATTTTGTGCAACCTGGGCAAAGCCAATAATTAATTGCAGTCCAACTAGGTTCATTTCAATGGCATGATGGATAAGCGAAACTTCAATCGTATTTAGCGACCTTTTATCACTAAACAGATTAAAACCACTTCTATAATGCAGTATTTTCTATAAAATGTACCTCTTTTGGCATGGAAACAAAAGGTGGACGTGATAAAACCCCTTTTTCTAAAAGGAATTGGGTGCATTGCTTATTTATTTCTTGTGACTGTGCTGTTAACTCTATAAATAATTCTAAAATATCTTTTCGATAAGACATACCAGCAAACAGTGAATAGAGACTCATTTCCACTTTCGTCATCATATGCAGATACATGATGTTAAACATATAATCATATAACTTGGAAACTCCTTTATGTATATCACTTTCTGTAAAACCGATTGGAATGACTGCACCTTCTTGTTGAAAAATACTTTTAATCACTTCTACTGTTTTAGCCGCACTATTATAATGCATTAGCAAAAGTTGCTTTTCTTCCTCATCGGCATGCTCTATAAAATGCTCTAACATTCTCATCATCATGGACTTCTCTTGATAAGAGTTCCATATGTTAGCTAATTCTGATGATGTAATTGGAATATGAGTAGAAGTCATAATCGTATCCTCTCTTAGTTGCATTTTTTTTAATTTAACCAAAAGAAATTATGATTATAACTATTTTGAGGGGTGTAACTATTTTAAAGTTTAAATTGAAATGCAGTGGGTTTTAAATTTCTAATGTTTCTGAAAGTATAAGTAATTTTAGATTTGAAAATTTCCCTAAACTCTGATAACTTATAATCGGAACGTATGTTTCATAGGAGGGAGACTATGGAAAATTGGGAGGCAGCCTACGTTGCGGGAATCATAGATGTAGAAGGAACCATTACCTTAACACGAATGCATGAAAATGAACATCGACGTCCTTGTATAACCATCTCTTCTACAGATAAAGAACTATTAGTTTATTTACAAACATTGACCGGAGGAACAATTAATAATAAAAAAATTACAAACCTGAAATACATAAAAATTCTTTTACTTTATCTATAAAAAAGAAAAAAGATGTTTTTGACACCTTAAAACAAACAGCACCGTATTTAAGGGTTAATCAAAAAAGAAAACGTGCTTTTTGGATACTAGAAAAATATGATCAAGTTACAAGTAGAAACGGTAAATATTCTTCCAATTTATTAAAAAAGAAAAATATGTTTGAGACCCAATTTTTTCAAATCGAATAAAAATTTTATGCTTCGCTTTTGATTATGCATCAACTATAATATTGTGATTAAACTCCTGAAGAATGTTACTACGTCAAGAAAATAGACACAGATTTTTCTACCGCGCTTTCGCTTGGTGGCCTTCATCAAAAAGTTTAAATAAAGTACGATTTAAACTTTTTGATGAAGGTAAAATCAAGCTGCAGAATTACTATACATTCGCTCAAATTCATTTGGTGTACAGTAGCCCAATGTTGAATGAATCCGCTTAGAATTGTAGAAGAACTCGATGTATTCAAATAATGATTTCTTCGCTTCTTCTCTTGTTCTATACTTGGTTTGATAAACTAACTCACGTTTAAGAATCCCGTGAAACGATTCAATGCAAGCATTGTCATAACAGTTTCCTTTACGGCTCATACTACCAATCATATGATACTTTTTTAATAGTTTCTGATACTCAGAGGAAGCATATTGAACACCTCTGTCTGAGTGATGAATGACGCCTTTTCCCGGCTTTTGACGCTTGTAAGCCATTTTTAATGCAGAGATAACCAATTCCTTTGTCATAGTTTTGCCCATAGCCCAACCTACTATTTTACGAGAATATAAGTCCATTACGGTCGCCAAATACAACCAGCCCTCATTGGTCGGTATATAAGTGATATCCGTTACCCAAAATTGGTTTGGTTTGCTTGCTTTAAACTGTCGATCTAGGACGTTTTCACTTACTGGATGTTTATGTTTTGAATTGGTCGTAGCCTTGTATTTCTTGACTGTACAAGACTTCCATTGGTTCTTCGTCATAATACGGGAAACCGTACGCTCACTTACCTTCATGCCACGTTTATTAAGGGTTTTAGTAATTTTCACGCTGCCGTAACGTTGTTTAAATTCTAAATGGGTCTTCAGAATTTTTTGTGCTAATTTCTCGTGCTTTTTCTGCCGGTTACTTTTTGGTCGGTTTAACCATTTGAAGTAACCACTCTTGGATACTCCCAGGACTTTGCACATCTTCTCCACTCGGAATTGGGAGCGATTCTTATGAATAAATTCATATTTTACCGAGGGCTTTTCGCGAAGTAGTGCATCGCCTTTTTTAAGATTTCATTTTCCTCCTTTAAATCGCGCATTTCTTTCTGAAGAGCTTTTAAAGCAGCACCTTCCGAGGAGAAAGATTGTACAGCCTTGATTTCCGGTTGTTGACCATACTTTTTCATCCAACCATGTAATGTATTTTCGTTTACACCAACTTCTCTCGCCACTTGAGCTACAGATTTATGGTTTTCGCTAATATACTTTACAGTTTCAATTTTAAAAGACTCTTCGTATCGTTTACCATTACCTTTTGCCATACGGACACACCTCATTATAATTGATATATTTATTATAACAATCTGTGTCCACTTTTTAGTCTAGCATCATCCAGCTGCCAATTTGGTGGCTTTTTCTTATTCGACTAAAGGGGCAGTTTTGTTGAACAAGTTTTTAAAGGAATTTATGCTTTGAAATTACCTTATTAAGGAAGCGTTAAATTGCATATTGGGGTGTGGAAATGAAAATTAGAAGAGCAAAATTAGATGATGCACAAGGTATTGCAAAAGTTCACGTTAATAGTTGGCGAACGACTTATAAGGACATTATCCCAAATGACTTTTTAGATAATTTATCTGTTGAACAACGAACAGAATTGTGAAAGAAAAACTTGGAAAGAGAAGATAATTACGTTGCTATTGCAGAGAATAATGAAGGTCAAATTATAGGTTTTGCAGATGCCTGGAAAAGAGAAACTAATGTAGTGGAAAATTCAGGTGATTTGACCTCGATTTACTTGCTTGAAGAGTATCAAGGAAAAGGAATCGGAAAAAAACTGCTTAAAGAACTATTTTGGCATTTTAATTAATTGGGTTATGAAAAAGTATTTGTGGAAGTCCTTGAGGATAATAAAACTCGTTATTTTTATGAATATTATGGTGCAAAATTAGTTAATAAAGTTCAAATTAAAATAGGAGGAAAAGTATTAAATGAACTAATATATGAATGGAATAATGTTGACAAAGTTATTGAAAAAATATGATTCCACCTTTCAAATCAATTAGAAGAGGTAAATTCCAATTAGCGAAGACGTTCTGTTACAAATGAGGGCTTTCCTAAAATATAGTATGATCTTTTCTTATGTAACAAAAGCAGCAGGTTAGTAAAAAAGGATTTTGTAGATACAAAGTCGAATTATATAAATAGTATATTAGCACTAAATTATAAGGAGAGGTTTAGCGTGAAATTTTTATTCAACAGTAAGGGACATCATATTGCTAATTTTGTAAATGGTCACCTTCATTCGCCTACAGGGGAGAATATAGGTCATTATCGTGAACAGGAAAATATATTTATCGATATGAGAGGACATTATCTGGGTGAAATTATTCATGAAAATCGATTAATGTATAATAATTATTCTCCTTACAAAAATGTTAATTTCGGTATTTATGGTAACTATGGAAATGTAGGGAATTATGGCAACCCAGGAAATTATGGTTCTATCGGGTTAGTTTCGGGTTTTAAAGATATTGTTTTTTAAAAAGACTTATTTGAACTAACAGATGTGTTGTTCAAAGATTAACCGCCTTTTTGAAGTTATCCTACTAAAGGAGATAATAACAATGAGATTAACGAAAGATGTCGTACAAAAACTCTTAGATAAGAATGAAGGATTTGCGAAAACAACAAGCTGGAGCAAATTTCAAGGAAACGAATCACTATTTAATTAAGGGTAGAAAATTACTCATACGTTCTGTGGGCAAGACATCATGGTCTGATAGCCACTTTGATAACACCAATATTGCGGAACTAGTTCAAACTAGGAGATTTTTGAAAAAAGTCATTGATGTGCTAAAAACTGAAGGAATTAAGTAGGCAAATTCCATTTAACGTTAGTTGATTCGTAGTTTTCTTATATTATGATATAGTATCTCATTTAACTTCAAAAACTAGTTTGTGAAACAATGCACTTAAACTCCCTCAATAAGAAAAGGAGATGCAGACACAACTCTTTGTTCCACTAAAGCCCCCTCTACTTTCCTAGCTGCCGTTGCATTTTATTGCTGATCAGTCTGTCCTTGAACCATTTCTCATTAGTAAATTTCCAATTTCTAATGGTAAATAGTCTTGCTAATACTTCATCGTTCTTTACAATTAACTATTCATAAAATACCACTGCATTTTCGTTATTCCTTAGACGAATAGATCTATCTTCAAACTTCTTTTTAGCACCTAGAAAATGCTTAACAGACTGAATCATGCCAGTTATAGCGTCTTCTTTGTTAAAAATAATTGCTTTTTCATCTATACCCAATTTGATATTCGATGCATATGATTGTAAATGAACATAAAAATAATTTGTGAATTTCTCATTTAATCGCATTAAGGGAGAGAGTATCTTTGAATACAGGACAGGAAATTCCGTTAAGTATCCCATTCCCATCAAGGTGGGGTATCCATGCTGCTATTGGTGGTAGACCAATCATTTGGGGGATACTTATCATTAACTCTATTACTAATAACAGGGTAAGTGGAACAATTAATTTTCGTGGAACCGCTATTCCAATTAGGGGGTATTGGAATGAAAATACCAATCAAATAAGATTTGATTCACCCTATGCCACATTTACTGGTCATTTATATATATTTGATGATGTCACTATTAAAATTCGTCATTTGATTTTAAGTGGGCAGCTTATCATGAATCCCCCCTCTTTACAGACTGGCGAACATGGAAGTTGGATAGCTACAACAGAAACAAACCTTATTGGATCCCCCATTAAAAGTGAATCCCTGCCACCCGCCGGAGTCTTTTTAACATCTGATTTATTATACGGCAGCCGATATTGAATTAAAGGGGAATATTGTTGGTGAATGGAGGAATATTCGTACGGACTTTCAGCTAACATATTTGTTTAAAGAAGCCCTCAGTTTTAGATTACATGAGGGCTTTTAGAATATGTTTTATAGTAGAAAACTTCTTCAAATGTTGATGGCTACAGCAACGGAAAAAGGAGACGAGCGCCTTGCTGCATTAAACGCTGGGAAGGAGAGCGCTGCAATATATCCTCTACTTTCAAAGATACAGAATCTTGTAAATCCTGCTCAAATTGTTGTGTAAGTTCTATCGCCACGTCATTACTGTAAAAAAATTCACTCACTTCGTAATTCAAGCGAAAGCTTCTCATATCATAGTTTGCTGCCCCTACTTCCGCTACTTCCCCATCGATAACCATCGTCTTCGCGTGCAACATTCCTTTGTTATATAGAAAGATTTGAACCCCTGCTTCGAGCAACTCTCCGTAATAAGTAAAGCTTGCCCGTTCCACGATTTTTTGATCGACTTCCCGGGGAACCAGTAATCTTACACGTACTCCACGTTTCACTGCTGTCTTAAGTCCCATAATAATATCTTGATCTGGCACGAAATAGGGTGTGGTGATGTCAATGGTTTTGGTGGCTTGTGTTATCCCTATAAAGTAGGCTTCCCTAATAAAAGGCGTAGGAATCCCAGGATTCCCTTCAACTGTATGTACATAGGCTTGGTTCATTTTCTCACTGCCCGGATCTTTATTCGCGTTTGTTTCTTGAATAGTTGCCAACTCGGCGCTCCATTCTGTCATCATGGTAAATGGTTTTGGTAAGCTGATTGTAGTGTTGAGTGGAGAACCATCTTTTCCTGTCCTAGTTTTCATTCTGGTTTTTGACTTTATTTGTTCTGGCGAAGCAATATTCCAATGGTCTTCGAAAATATGGTTCAAATCAGATGATGCTTTACCTGCTATTCTTACATGAGTATCACGCCAGAACCCTATATTTGGGTTTAATCCAGCATAATCATCCCCAATATTAATCCCGCCGGTAAAAGCTTCCCCACCGTCGATTAGGACAATCTTACAATGATCTCTGTTATTCAGGGTTGAAAATACCCAAGGGGGACGTAAAGGAAAAATTGTCCTGCACTCTATCCCTGCATCCATCATCCGGGAAATCTGCGTTTTGGATAATTTTCTGCTACCCCAGCCGTCCCTAATAAAGCGGATATGCACACCGTCCAATGATCGTGCGATAAGCAGATCCGTAATACGCCTCCCAATTTGGTCATCTTTATATATGTAATATTCCAGGTCAATCGTTTTTTTGGCGTTCTGTATAGATTTCATAAGTCTTTCATAAGTTTTCATCCCATTTATAAGCACTTGTACTTGACCAGACCTTAATCCCCCCACGCTCATGTGTTTCAATGTTTGTGCGATTACTTTTGCTGAGTTGCTAAAAGAATCCGGTAACGTGTCTGATTCGTTAGAAGTAGAAGTCGGCTTTTTACGGCGATTCATACGTACGGGATTAGATGTAATCAGATAGAGAACAAAACCAATCGCAGGGAATATAAAACTAATGGCTATCCAATTTAATGCCACTGCTGGTCGCCGTACCTCACGAATCATCATAATGATCATAAAACCAGTATTTAATAAATAAAGCCCGAAAATCCAACTCAAAATAAGCACCTTCTATCTTGACGATTTAAATGATCGAAAGAGTATATGATTATTTCAATAAACACAATTGCAATGATTTTTGTATTAATAAAATGTTTTATTCCCAATTTGGGTCTCCATAAAGCCAAGCAAAAACATTGGACATTATTGCTTATATTGAAGCTCTTCTTGTTGTATTTGTTAATCACGGGGCTCGATACTGTCAATTATAGCTTGAGTTTTTCGATATAGTTGCTTTGCATTCTTGTTTTCGGTTTGTAATGCAAATTGTTCAAAGCTTGCCCAGGAACTTTTTAATCCCGCTACTGTGTTTGGTATACTTGAGTTTCAACAGTCATTTTGTTATTCCTCCTAAAAATGCTGAACTTACAAGTATTGTCTGTTTATAAAGTCGGGAATATACGTGGAAAAGATTAGAGAATAGAAATGATATACTGTTTAGAAGTGTCCAGGGAGAATGTCAAAAACAGTGTAAATGAGGCCAGTATATACATAATTTCCTATTGCCTAATCAACATATATACTCATTTATAAGGACAAACTTTGATAAGAATCTAGGCTTTACACTTACCGAATGTTGCCCGTTTCAGGCTTAAAATTAAGCTATGGAAAAATGGGGCCTTCCAATTAATAAAATCGTAAATCCAAAATATCCAGCTAACAATTAGAGGGCCTAACAATTAATGAAACAAACATCCCAATTAAAAATAGAATGCTTTAAATCCTAATGTATTAAAACCTACCGTAATGATAAAACCATCCAACGCAAAATAACTAATCCAATAATTAATTTCGATTTATTTTGAGGAAAAGAGCGAATAAATTGCTCTTTTCTCCTGTCCTTTAGTTTATTTTGTTTTTCCATTTTTACTCTCGAAAAGTTACCTTTTGTTTTCATACCAAAAAGCCTAAAACACCAACATTTCATTTAGGCTTTTTGGAGCTTCAAGAGTTTTTAGTTGAAAGGCTTTGGATTCGGCAAAAATAAGGAGGTGATTATCCTGCCACAATCATTGTATTCGTTTTAAATATATGGGGTGATTGACCATTATTAAAAATACATTACAGGCACAAAAAACAAAAATGCCTCTGAAAGCAAATACAAGCGTTTCAAACGTATTTTTAAATTAAAAAAATGCTTAGGGACACGTTCTCCCCCTGGGTGTAAGGTAGGATAAATTCAAAATCAAAGACCCTTTCACTGCCAAAAAGCGCTCGATGAAAGGGTCTAAGCTTTGTAAAGGAGGATTAGTCCTACCGAAATAATCCTTTGTTTCCTTTTCCAATTATAAATGTTTTGGCTGACACCCCCTTCTTAGAAAACCATTCAAGGATCTAGAGAATGGGTATTTTTTGCCACATTTGCCTAGTAGTATATGAATCTTTGTTCTGAGATGTGTGTTGAGGCTAATGTATAAAAAAACTTAAATAAGATATCTTATAAAAAGAATTAGACTGAGATAAATTAAAAATTGATCAGTCTTTTGTACGCGATCTTTATAACAATCCAAGTGTTGAGGAGATTGTTAAAACTATTATATCAATGGGACATAGTTTAAATATGAACGTGATTGCTGAAGGTATAGAAACAAAGGAACAACTTTTATTTCTTCAGGAGCATTTGTGTGACCAGGGGCAAGGGTATTTCTTAAGTAAACCTTTGGTGGCAAGCAAATTAAAAGAAAAACTTGATGAAATTCAATTTGCAAAAGGTGCTAACTATTTTCATCTATTGATTGGATATATAATTTGTGGTTTATTTTCTAAATGGGTGGTTAATTTTTTCTTCTATTTACATATAAAACTGCAATCCTAGTTTTAACCCGCTTGATCCTGTTTTCAATGTCTAAGTTTTAATAAGTTAAAACAGTAAACAGTACCACCGATTTATGAAATAACTTGTGCCTCAGTTTACTTCTCATTAAAATGGCCAATTCTTAAAGAAGAGCACACTTTTGCTACAGAAATGCGCACGATTTATTAAAAACGATTCAACTTTCAATTATGTGATTTAATTGTTCTTTCTAATACGAAGTAAAGACTGAATATCTTCTTCGGGCATTTTATCTAATGCGAACAGCATAGCCATATAAGATACCGAATTTTCACTAGATTTATTTGAAACTTTTTACCTTAAATAGTTATTTTAATTTCACTTCTCTTCGGCCTTCCTTAGAAAATTTTCTTTCCACTAACTCCATTTTAACTAATGTCAAAAGTGGTACATTTCAATGGCTGTAACAATATTTTGATAAAACTTTATTCCAAAGCAACATATGTACTAATCTATCAACAGCTACTGAATATGAAAGCTTATGGAATCATTGTCTATAATAAGCGTAATGAAGGCCTTATGAGGGCGCAATGATTGGGTTTGATGAACAATTTGCACTAACATGTGTGAGTGAACATTCTTATCGATACGAAAGCTTTGACGATAAAATATCACTGTTTAAAACACATAAGACCAAGCTAGTTCCCTGACAATCCTTACATTCAAACAATATGGTTTTCGTCTCTTAATGCGGAATAAACAGAAAATCTTCCTCGAAATAATTTGGAATTTTTTACCATAACCCTCATCTTGCTCATAAAAATTGAGGGACCTTAAAGTTTTTTATTCCTGTAATATTTCACAAATTTAAATCTTATTTAGTTCTAAAATTATGCTATTTCTTAAAATTTTCGACTCTTATATCTTTTGTAGGATAAAAAACAAAAAGCTGTAGACATGTCTACAGCTCAGATTGTAGACAAAAGGGGTTCGGAATGGTCACATTCCGAACCCCTTTTGATTTTGTTCTTACTTTTTTACCTTTTTGGGTGTATGCTGACCTCTCTCATCCTCATCTACTAGGCCATTTCCGGACCTTTCCATATCCAGTTGGCCATTTTCTTCAAATTCATGGCAGCGAAAGTAAGCATCGCCTGCATCGACAATTTTTTAAGTCCCCTTAACGTTGTCCAACGCATACCATGCTTTTCTTTTGCGTCTGCAAATACACGCTCAATCGTTTCTTTGCGTTTCGCATATATCGTTTTTACCTCTTTGTGATGACGAAGATGATCTGCTTCCTCAAGGTACTCTTGCCAAATATGACGAGTCACTACTTTTTGATGATCCTTACTCTCCGTACATTGCGATAAAAATGGACAATTAGCGCAAATATGCTTAGAAGATTTGTATTCACGATACCCTTCTTTTGTCGTGGTAGAGTAATTCAATATCTCCCCTGATGGGCATATGTAACAATCATAGTATTCATCATATACGTACTCGTGTTTTCGGAAGAAACCTTCTTTTGTACGTGGTCTTGTATAAGGTAAAGCAGGTGTCATTTCGTTTTCGATTAAGTATTTCGTGATGGCCGGTGTTTTATAAGCTGCATCTGCCGCAACGGCATCGGGCTTTCCTACAATATCCATTACTTGTTCTACTAATGGTTCTAGGATTACGCTATCGTGGGTATTTCCTGGTGTCACCATATTTCCTAAAACAAATCCTTTGCGGTCAGAAGCTGCATGAAAAGAATAGGCGAACTGTTTAGTCCGTTCGTCTTTCACATAGTAACCACTCTCAGGATCTGTGGTACTTTCTTTTATTTCTTTTGTATCTTCTTTTTCAAATTTATCTGGTGGAAATGGCTTTTTTCCATGATCTTCCCGGTCTTGATTGATTTCTTCTTGGAGCTGTTCTTGATAGGCACGTGTTTCTTTTCGGACCACCTTTTTTTCGAATTTACGTTTATTCGCACTCGCTTTTACATGAGTGGAGTCGATAAAAACATGTTCTGCACTTATCAAATTCTTTTCCGCTGCTGTTTTTAGAATTCGATAGAAAATCTGTTCAAACAAATCGGTATCTTTAAAACGACGCTCATAGTTTTTTCCAAAGGTAGAGAAATGAGGGACTCTATCATAGAAACCATAACCAAGAAACCAGCGATAGGCCATATTCGTTTTTAATTCTTCAATCGTTTGACGCATCGAACGAATGCCAAATGTATATTGAATAAAGGTAAGTTTAATCAAGATCACGGGATCAATACTTGGGCGTCCAACTGCGGAATATGTTTCTTCCACTAAATCATAAATGAAAGAGAAATCAATCGCTGCCTCCATTTTTCGGACTAAATGATTTTCGGGAACCAACTGGTCTAAAGCGATCATTTCTACTTGATCACGTTGAATGGAATTATGTTTTGAAAGCATCTTCATCACCCCAAGTATTATTTCTATTTATATTTTAAAACAAAAAAGACTGTAGGCAAGCTCGATCTTCATCGAGTTTGTCTACAGTCTGAGCTGTAGACATGTCTACAGCTTTTCAAAAATAAACAAGAACCAGCATAAAATTCAAATGATTCTTTAAAGCATAAAATTGTCACTTAAATTTTAAAGAATAAAATTGTAAGTGTGACATTTTTATGGTTCAAGTCACAAAATGAAAAATCCACCAACTATGTATTTGGTGGAGACGGTGGGACGTGCTCTTCCATGCTTTCGTCATGGCACTGACTATATCTTGAACCTGTAATATGAACAGGTCCCCCGGCGTATTATGCGAAAGAAAAATTTATCAATGGTGATATCATTTTCGCATCCTAGTACTACCACTAGAAACGGTGGCAGCCTATAAGTCGATACACGGCTGTTGGATTACTCCACATACCGCTCGGTATTGCCTTACTACAATAGTAGCTTAGGTTTCACCGATAAAGCCGGATTTTCACTTGTATGTTACCATACAAGGCGACTAATTTACTAATCGAACCCACGTCCAGAAATATTGCCACTTAAGCTTCTACGAGCGTAGTCGATATATTTTGGTTTCGCATCAACATATGCCTACCGACAGGCGTCCGTGATGCTAGCCTGATTGTTCTCTTCCATAGTCCCCAGGCGGAGGACGTCCGGCGTATCCCACTTAAGTTGAGACCCTGACCCTACCACATGGGCGATGGAGGGAGGATCAGCTCAGTGCTTATTAGGCAGCTAAAGCTAGGTTTTGTTTAGATTTGCCAGTTATATTTAGGCTTGCGTTTTTACGAGGTCGACCCCTCGGCTCGCAACTCAAGCTCAAACTACCCCTGTCGAATCCGTAACGTCCCCATATATAATATATTGGGATTTAGGATCAATCCTTATGAGCTATGCGCTACAAAATTAATAACTTATTAACTGGCTACATGTACTATTATAACATGTTTATCGTATATTTCAATTGTAAATTTCTGTATCTCTCATCAGTATTGCTGCTGCTTTGCTTTAAATGCCTTTTCGATCTCGCGCTTTGCTTCTTTTTTCTTTAAATCTTCTCGTTTATCGTAGTTCTTCTTCCCTTTTCCTAATCCAATTAATACTTTTGCGAATCCATCTTTTAAGTACATCTTTAGCGGTACAAGCGCATATCCTTGCTCTTTCGTTTCACCAATCAATTTATTGATTTGTTTACGATGAAGCAAAAGCTTTCTTGTTCTTAAAGGATCATGATTATAGCGATTTCCCTGTTCATAAGGGCTAATATGCATATTATAAAGAAATACTTCGCCTTTATGAATACGTGCAAAAGAATCTTTTAGATTTACTCTTCCGGCCCGAATCGACTTTATCTCCGTTCCTTGCAGCACAATTCCAGCTTCATATGTTTCTTCAATAAAATAATCATGGCCAGCCTTTTTGTTTTGGGCAACAACCTTGCCTTCCCCTTTTGGCATTCTGACTCCCCCATTCTAAAAACTGTTTCGAAAGCCAGGCACTTATCGGTGCCTGGCACTATCTTTTTATTTTCTTTTCTTGTTCCGATTATTTTTTGGTTTATTAGAGAATGACTTTTTCTTCTTCTTTTTCGCTTGAGGTGGACGATTAGACCATTCTCCCTCATTTTCTTCATTACCTGGACCTTTTCGCTTCGAATCTTTTTTATGACCGCGAACCTTAACAATACGCGGTTTATCATCGCTGCGACGTGGTCTGTTATTTTTCATGCCGACAATTTCAAAGTCAATATCATGTTCATCTTTATTTACTTTGATGACACGAACGGTAATTTCATCGCCGATTCGGAAGACATTTGCTGTCCTTTCCCCTATCATAGCATATTGGCGCTCATCATAGCGATAATAATCATCTGTCATATAGCTCACATGGACAAGACCTTCAATCGTGTTCGGCAATTCCACAAACATCCCGAAATTAGTGACAGAACTGATGATTCCATCAAATTCTTCGCCAATTTTATCTTCCATGAATTCTGCCTTTTTCAATTCATCTGTTTCTCGTTCCGCATCAACCGCTCTTCTTTCCATCTTTGATGTATGATCAGCAATTTCACGTAAAACCGCATCCCATTTTGCACGAGTTGCCTCATCTAATTTTCCTTCAATTAAATAAGTGCGGATCAAGCGATGCACAATTAAATCAGGATAACGGCGAATCGGTGATGTGAAGTGAGTATAAAACTGTGTTGATAGCCCAAAATGTCCAAGACTTTCAGGATCATATTTTGCCTGCTGCATCGACCTTAACATGACAGTGGAAACAACCATTTC
Organism: Margalitia sp. FSL K6-0131; assembly: GCF_038008735.1. Classification (NCBI taxonomy): domain Bacteria; kingdom Bacillati; phylum Bacillota; class Bacilli; order Caryophanales; family Bacillaceae; genus Heyndrickxia; species Margalitia sp. FSL K6-0131. Next base: position 1,603,415 of record NZ_JBBOZS010000001.1, on the reverse strand, counting down.
CTCCGGTTTTCCTTGCACCGCTTCAATAATTTCCTGCAATGCTCTTGGATGAACGGCATTTGCCGTCCCTCTGACGATAAGTCCAAAGTTCGTGATAAATTCAAAAAAGCGTTGAAGCTTTTCAGCTTTTGGATCCTCATGAATACGGTACATAAAAGGTACCTCAAGCCAGTGAAAATGTTCCGCAACCGTTTCATTAGCTGCAAGCATAAACTCTTCAATTAATCTTTCTGCAACAGAGCGCTCTCTAGTTACGACATCGGTAGGTTTGCCATCTTCATCCACAATAACCTTTGCTTCTTTAAAATCAAAGTCAATAGCACCGCGATGCATTCTTTTATTTCGAAGGATCCCGGCAAGCTCTTCCATTGTTTCAAACATTGGAACCAATTCTTTATAATGATTTCTCAGTTCCTCATCTTTTTCTACTAAAATCTTATTAACATCGGAGTACGTCATTCTTTCCGTTGTTTTAATGACACTTTCGAAAATTTCGTGACTGACCACTTCCCCCTGATCATTAATCTCCATTTCACAAGATAAGGTAAAACGGTTCACTTTCGGATTAAGCGAGCAAATACCGTTCGATAAACGATGCGGTATCATTGGAATGACACGGTCCACTAAGTAAACACTAGTTCCTCTTTCAAATGCTTCTTTATCGATTGGAGAACCTTCTGTTACATAATGGCTGACATCTGCAATATGAACACCTAGCTTATAGTTTCCATTATCTAATTTTGTTACGGTTACAGCATCATCTAAATCCTTCGCATCTGCCCCATCAATTGTCACGATCATTTCACCGCGCAGATCACGGCGGTTGCCGATTTCACTCTCCTCAATAGTGTCAGGGACGCTATTCGCCTGATCTAATACTTCTTCCGGAAAGCCTTGTGGAAGTCCGTATTTATGAATTACTGAGAGAATATCTACTCCAGGATCATTTTTATGACCAAGGACTTTAATTACTTCTCCCTCTGCATTTTTTCTTCCTTCAGGATAGGATGTTAACCGAACGACAACTTTGTGCCCTTCCACTGCGCCTGCATTTGCATTTTTCGGTATAAAAACATCACTATCAAGCTTCTTATCATCCGGAATGACAAATCCAAAGTATTTACTTTCCGTATAAGTTCCGACGATTTCTTTAATACCGCGCTCTAAGATTCGTACAACGGTACCTTCTCGTCTTGCACCCGAACTTTCTGCTGAAACACGAACAAGAACAATATCCCCATGCATCGCATTATTCGTTTCATGCGGAGGGATAAAAATGTCGTCATACCCTGGCTCTTCGGGTGTAACAAAGGCAAAGCCCTTTGCATGTCCTGTTAGTTTTCCTCGTACCAAATTCATTTTTTCAGGGAGTCCATAGCGATTGCTTCTTGTTCTAACCACCAGTCCCTTTTCTTCCATATATACAAGTGTTTTTACAAAATCTTTAAAATCCGTTGAATCCTCAATCCCAAATGCGGCTTCAAGTTCTTGAACCGTTAAAGGTTTATAAGTTTCATCTCTCATATAATGTAAAATACGGTCAACCCGTGAAAGTATATTTTCTTCCAAATTTTATCCCTCCGTCATTGGGAACATTGTTCATGTTTTTTAGACAGTCCAATTCAATGTTTCTAAAAACTCGTACACATCCTCATGCAGCTGTTCCTTTTCTTTTCCTAGTGTAATCACATGAGTAGATTCCTCGTACCATTTTATCTGTTTTTTGTCCGATTCTACTTCATTATAAATAATATTCGCGCTGTCTGTATTGATCATTTCATCATGTCTTGCTTGAACAACAAAAGTCGGGGCATAGATCATGTCAACATTTTTGCGAACATCAGCTATTAAATCTTGCAGTGCTTTCAATGTTCCCATTGGTGTTTTTTTAAATTCTTCAATTTCTGTTTCAATTTGTTCTGGACTTTTTCCTTCGAATTTTTTATATTGACGAGCGTAATCCACCACTCCGTTATACATGGTTTCTTCACTTTTTATATACATAGGTGCACACATTGGGATAATTCCCTTTATTGCTACAGTGTAACCCAATTTTAGGGAAAATACTCCACCTAGCGAAAGACCTGCAACTGCAATTTCCTCATAGCCTTTTTCTTTAAGATGCTCATAGCCTTTCATGACATCTTGCCACCAGTCATTAGGTCCCGTGTGAACCAACTCTTCTGGAGGTACACCGTGTCCTTTATAAATTGGGGCATGGCATGTGTAGCCTTTTGACTCTAAAAATCTCCCTAGCATTCGGACATCCGCCGAGCTGCCGGTGAAACCGTGGAGCAGTAATACAGCTCTTTTTCCTCCTTCGAATGTAAATGGCTTAGGTGCTACTATTTTCATGATGTACAAACTCCTTTAATTTCGATTCGTTCCATATTATTTTTAACAGAGTATATGTAAACATTCCACAAATACGCTTTGATATGAGTTTATTGCATTAATTATGTAAAGCAGATTCCTCGAGATAAGCTGCTTCCAACCCTATTAAAACAGAATATCATAACAACACAGCTTATGAATAAAAAACAAACCTGACCATCCAGCGGCCAGGTTGAGTACTCTTTTCTTATTCTCCAAAAACAGTAACTGCTAATGCAAATATGAAAAATAATACAGCAAGGACAATCGTGATTCTGTGAAGCACTAAATCCATACCACGAGCTTTTTGTTTCCCGAAAAGTTGCTCCGCTCCACCGGAAATAGCTCCTGAAAGACCAGCACTTTTACTAGATTGTAATATGACGACAGCAATTAAAGCAACCGCATCAATAATTAATAAGGTCAAAAATAACGTATGCATGAAGACCCACCTCCTGAAAAAACAATCACAGAATGCTGATTTTAGACGGTTGTCCAATCTAATTTAGCAATCCGGAACACTATAGATATATTTAATGTATCATAACAGCCAATTAGATACAATCAAATTTTAACGGACGAGATATTGAATATGGTAAGTTCGCGGAATTATTACCCAATTTGGCGGAATAATGCTTAAATTTCGCGGGATTATCCGTTATATTGGCGGGATTCTTTATTTTTCGCTAAAAAAGGTTCTGCAAAGAAAGCATCAAAAATAAGGTTGAGCAAATAAAACGTCATTTTCACATAAAAAACTGCCAGATCCACAGACCTGACAGTTTAAGTAAATTATTTAGATAAGTTATAGAATGAGTTTTTACCAAGGTATTGTGCAGTTTCGCCAAGTTGATCTTCGATGCGAAGTAATTGGTTGTATTTCGCAACACGGTCTGTACGAGATGGTGCACCTGTTTTGATTTGGCCTGCGTTTGTCGCAACTGCGATATCAGCAATAGTTGTATCTTCTGTTTCACCAGATCGGTGAGATACAACTGCTGTATAACCAGCGCGTTTTGCCATTTCAATTGCATCAAATGTTTCTGTCAAAGTACCAATTTGGTTCACTTTGATAAGGATAGAGTTACCTACACCGTTTTTAATACCTTCAGAAAGTTTTTTCGTATTTGTTACGAATAAATCGTCACCAACTAGTTGAACTTTTTTGCCAAGACGTTCTGTTAGAAGCTTATGGCCTTCCCAGTCATTTTCATCTAAACCATCTTCAATGGAGATGATTGGATATTTAGAAGCAAGTTCTTCATACCAGTCAACCATTTCTGCAGATGTTTTCACAACACCTTCACCTGATAAATGGTATTTTCCGTCTTCTTTGTTATAGAACTCTGAAGATGCCGCATCCATTGCAAGCATAACGTCTTCGCCTGGTTTGTAGCCAGCTTTTTCGATTGCTTCAATGATTGTTTGAAGAGCTTCTTCGTTAGATCCAAGGTTTGGAGCAAATCCACCTTCATCACCAACAGCTGTGTTTAAGCCTTTTGCTTTTAGAACTGATTTTAAGTTATGGAATACTTCTGCACCCATACGAAGTGCTTCTTTAAATGTAGGAGCACCAACAGGCATGATCATAAATTCTTGAATATCCACGTTGTTATCCGCATGCTCTCCACCGTTTACAATGTTCATCATTGGTGTTGGCAATTGTTTTGCATTGAAACCGCCAAGATATTGATATAATTCTACTCCTAGGAAATCTGCAGCTGCGCGAGCTACTGCCATGGAAACACCTAGAATTGCGTTAGCACCTAATTTACCTTTGTTTTCAGTGCCATCTAATTCAATAAGTACTTTATCAATAAGAACTTGTTCTGTTACGTCATATCCGATAATCGCTTCAGCAATTACTTCGTTTACGTGTTGAACTGCTTTTTGAACGCCTTTTCCAAGGTAACGGTCTTTATCTCCATCGCGAAGTTCTACTGCTTCGTATTCTCCAGTGGAAGCACCGCTTGGCACTAATGCGCGGCCAAATGCTCCTGATTGTGTATAAACTTCTACTTCTACTGTTGGATTACCGCGAGAATCTAATACTTCACGTGCGTATACTTCTGTAATATGTGGCATTGTAACTATCTCCTTTTCATAAAAAAATTAATGTTTAATTAAAGATGAACCTGTCATTTCTTTTGGTTTTTCAACATTTAATAAGTCTAGCATTGTTGGTGCCAAATCACCTAGAATTCCGCCATCACGCAATTCAATGCCTTGTTTTGTGACAATAACAGGAACTGGATTCGTGGTATGGGCAGTCATTGGCTGTCCTTCTAGCGTTACTACTTCATCGGCGTTTCCATGATCCGCAGTAATAATCGCTGTACCGCCTTTTTCAACAATTAAATCAACGATTTTACCTAAGCATTCGTCGACTGCTTCAATTGCTTTAACAGTTGGCTCTAGCATACCTGAGTGTCCAACCATATCAGGATTAGCGAAGTTTAGGATAATTGCATCTTGCTTATCATTTTGAATTTGATCGAGAAGCGCCTCTGTTACCTCATATGCGCTCATCTCTGGCTTCAAATCATACGTTGCGACTTTAGGTGAATTAATCAGAATTCTTGTCTCACCAGGGAACTCTGCTTCACGACCACCGCTCATAAAGAATGTAACATGAGGATACTTTTCTGTCTCCGCAATGCGAAGTTGTTTTAAACCGTTTTGTGATAAAACCTCACCAAGTGTATTATCAAGATTGACTGGTTTAAAAGCAACATATCCATCCACTGATTCAGAGAATAGGGTCATACATACAAAAAATAAGTTTTTAGGATGTTTTGGCCCGCGATCAAATGAACGGAAATCCTCATTCGTAAACGTGTTTGAGATTTGAATTGCACGGTCCGGACGGAAGTTATAGAAAATAACAGCATCATTATCCTGAATCGTAGCAACCGGCTCGCCATTTTCCTTTGTGATAACAGAAGGAATGACGAACTCGTCTAAAATACCATGCTCATAAGAATCCTCTACAAGCTGTAATGGATCTGTATAAGTAGGACCTTCCCCGTATACCATGGCGCGATAAGATTTTTCTACACGTTCCCAACGCTTATCACGGTCCATTGAGTAATAACGGCCTGAAATAGTAGCAAACTCTCCAACACCATATTCCTTAAACTTTTCTTGGGTTTCCTTAATATATTTAGCAGCTGTTTTCGGACCTACATCACGTCCGTCCAGAAAAGCATGGACGTAAACCTTATCAAGACCTTGATCTGCTGCTAATTTTAATAAAGCAAACATGTGATTAATGTGGCTGTGAACTCCGCCATCAGATAAAAGTCCAAATAGGTGAAGTGCTGTTCCGTTCTTTTTCGCATGCTCTACCGCTTCAACAAGAGTCGGGTTCTTCTCAAACTCTCCTTCACGGATCGCTACATTCACTCTTGTTAAACTTTGGTAGACAATACGCCCAGCACCTATATTAAGATGCCCAACTTCTGAGTTTCCCATTTGACCTTCTGGTAACCCCACAGCCTCACCGCTCGCTGTAAGTGTATTGTGAGGAAATTCATTCCAATAGCGGTCAAAATTCGGTTTCTTAGCATGTGAAACAGCATTACCTTTTGTTTCACTGCGAAGTCCAAACCCATCCAAAATGATGAGTGCGACTGGAGATTTACTCATGGCTTACCGCCTCCAAAAGTTGTAAAAATGATTGTGGCTCTAGGCTGGCACCGCCAACTAATGCCCCATCAATATCCGGTTGTGACATATATTCTTTAATATTTGCAGGTTTCACACTGCCGCCATATTGGATGCGAATCGCATCAGCAGCATCCTGAGAAAAGCTTTCTGCAACAACGCTGCGGATATGGGCACAAACTTCATTTGCATCTTCAGCTGTAGAAGATTTTCCTGTGCCGATTGCCCAGATTGGTTCATAAGCAATAACTGTTTGTCTAACTTGATCTTCTGTAAGACCTGTTAAAGCTTTTTTCACTTGTGAACCAACAAGTTCTTTTGTTTCATTATTTTCACGTTGTGCAAGAGTTTCACCGACACATACGATTGGTGTTAAATGATATTTAAAAGCAGATAAAACTTTTTTATTGACAGCTTCATCTGTTTCATTGAACATCTCGCGGCGCTCAGAATGACCTAGAATGACATAATCAACACCTAAATCTTCTAATGCTTTAGGACTGATTTCCCCTGTGAAAGCACCGCTTTCTTCAAAGTGCATGTTTTGTGCACCAATTTTTACATCTGAATCTTTTGTAGCTTCCACTAAACGCTCTAGGAACAACGCTGGTGAGCAAATAACGGAATCTACTACATTATTACTTGGAACAAGACCTTTTACTTCCTGAGCAAAAGAAGTTGCTTCCGGTAATGTTTTAAACATTTTCCAGTTTCCTGCGATAATTGGCTTACGCATCTTCCATCTTCCTTTCTCCCATGAGAATTACTTATCATTCAATGCCGCTACACCCGGTAAAACTTTACCTTCCATAAATTCAAGGGATGCACCGCCACCTGTAGAAATATGGTCCATTTTATCTGCTAAGTTGAACTTCTCAACTGCAGCAGCAGAATCTCCACCGCCAATAACGGAATATGTATCATTTGCATCAGCCAGTGCTTGGGCCACACCCTTAGTTCCATTTGCAAAGGAATCTAATTCAAATACACCCATCGGTCCATTCCAGATGACAAGCTTTGATTTTTGAATGACATCTTTATATAATTCAACCGTTTTCGGACCAATATCCAAAGCTTCCCAGTCTGCTGGAATTTCTTCAATCGATACAACCTTTTTATTCGCAGAATCAGAGAAATCATCTGCTACAATAACATCAACAGGCATATAGAAATTCACATTTTTCTGTTTTGCTTTCTCCATAAACGATTTAGCTAATTCGATTTTATCCTCTTCTAATAAGGATTTACCGATTTCATATCCTTTAGCTTTTACAAATGTGTAAGCTAAACCGCCACCGATAATTAAGTTGTCGACTTTTTCAAGAAGATTTTCGATTACACCGATCTTGTCTTTTACTTTCGCTCCGCCAATAATGGCTGTAAAAGGACGCTCAGGATTTGATAATGCTTTTCCAAGTACTTCTAATTCTTTTTCCATTAAGAATCCTGCAACTGCTGGCAAGAACTTAGCGATACCTTCAGTGGAAGCATGCGCACGATGTGCTGCACCAAATGCATCGTTTACATAAACATCAGCTAATTCGGCAAATGCCTTTGCAAGCTCAGGATCATTTTTTTCTTCGCCTGTATAGAAGCGAACATTTTCAAGAAGAAGAACATCACCATTTTCTAGTTTGTCAACATCGCTCTTGGCAATTTCTCCATAAGCTTCATTTGATTTACGAATATCTTTTTGTAGTAACTCGCTAAGGCGTTTTGCAACAGGAGTTAATCTTAACTCTTCCACTACTTTTCCTTTTGGACGTCCTAAGTGGCTGGCAAGAATTACTTTTGCGCCTTGGTCGATTAAATATTGAATCGTCGGCAATGCAGCACGAATTCGTGTATCATCCGTAACATTTCCATTTTCTAACGGAACGTTGAAATCAACACGGCAAAATACACGTTTTCCTTTTAAATCGATATCCTTGATTGATTTTTTATTCAACTTACTTTGCCTCCTTTATTAAGGAAATATTAATGATTATTGTTAGCATTAAGCCAACAATTTTCAAAGCATTTTAATAAAAAAAGGAGTGGGGAATGTTCCCCTCTCCCCTAATGCTCCCTTTTTTATTATAGATGTAGGGATTCTAAATATCCATTCATTTTTTCAAAAAGTATAACACATATATTGAATTAATGTGTCATATTAATGGATATTATAGTCCTTTTTGAGCAATATAATCAGCTAAGTCTACTACACGGTTAGAATAACCTGTTTCGTTATCATACCAAGAAAGAACTTTAACCATATTGTTATCTAATACCATTGTAGATAATCCATCAACAGTTGAAGAAGCAGGAACACCATTGTAGTCTTTAGACACTAATGGAAGGTCGTTGTATGCTAAGATACCTTTTAATTCGCCTTCAGCAGCTTCTTTCAATGCAGCATTAACTTCTTCTGCAGTAACTGTTTTATCAAGTTCAGCAACTAAATCAACTACAGAAACGTTTGAAGTTGGAACACGCATTGCCATACCGTTTAATTTTCCTTTAAGTTCAGGTAATACAAGTGCAACTGCTTTAGCAGCACCAGTTGTTGTTGGAATAATGTTTTCAGCTGCTGCACGTGCACGACGGTAATCTTTATGCGGTAAATCAAGAATTTGTTGATCATTTGTGTATGAGTGAACTGTAGTCATCATACCGCGTTTGATACCGAATTTTTCATGAAGTACCTTTGCAAATGGCGCAAGGCAGTTTGTTGTACAAGATGCATTTGAGATAACATTATGATTAGCAGCATCATATTTATCTTCATTAACACCCATTACGATTGTGATATCTTCATCAGTTGCAGGTGCAGAGATGATAACTTTTTTAGCGCCTGCTTCTAAATGTTTAGCTGCATCTGCACGTTTTGTGAAACGACCAGTTGATTCAACAACGATTTCCACTCCAAGATCGCCCCAGCCAAGTTGTGCTGGTTCACGCTCAGCAAGAACTTTCACTTTGTGGCCGCCAACTACTAGGCTGTCTCCGTCTACTGTAACTTTTTCTTCAAGTGTTCCGTGAACACTGTCATATTGTAAAAGATGTGCAAGCATATTTGCATCTGTTAAATCGTTTACTGCAACAACTTCTACATTAGGATTTTTTAATGCTGCGCGAAAAACATTACGACCGATACGACCAAAACCGTTAATACCAATTTTTACTGCCATTTATATTTCCTCCTTTGGATAATAAACAAATAATGTATTTTCAAAAGGGTAATCCCTTTTAAAAGCTATAAGTTAAGTATTTCTTTTGCCGCACCTTCATCCGTTATCAATACGGTTGATTTGGTGGTAGCATTCATAAATGCTTTAATTGCCTTTGCTTTGGATGCTCCGCCCGCAACGGCAAATACATTTTGCACATTCGGCAAATCTTTCAATTGAAGACCAATCGTCGGCACTTTATGTACGATTTCGCCGGCTTCATTAAAATAATATCCGAATGCTTCCCCAACAGCGTGACCACCGGTAATTTTCTCCATGTCCTCTTCTTTTGTTTTGCGCCTTTTCGCCATTGTATAAGCCTCACCAATACCGTGAAGAACCATATTGGCATTTTTTATAAGACTTAGAACCTCTTTTATCATTGGCTCCTTTACTATAGACTCATATACTTCCTTACTGACTTGATCCGGCACATAAAGAACACGATGCTGCGAACCAGTATTTTCAGCCATCTTGGCACATATTGTATTAGCTTGATTTTTTACATCCTCACCAATACCGCCACGTGCGGGTACGAATACAATTTCCTTCTCGGCAAAATCGGTTGTCAGCATATCAGCAACCGTCGCCATGGTTGTGCCACCTGTTACAGCTATGATATTTTTCCCATCAAGATGTTCTTTCATTCTTATGGCACAAGCTCTTCCGAGTTCACCTTTCACCCATGGGGTCTCATCACTGTCTCCAGCGACGATAACAACTTCCTGAAGGTTCAATATCTTTTTCAATTGTTCTTCCATTTCATTAATCCCCGAAATCTCTCTCATCATACTTTCCATATCCTGTAAAAGCTTTAATCCTAACTTTGTCACACTCATTCCGGAAGATTGAATGGTAATCAGCTTTTGATCTTTCAAAAATTCCACTTCACTGCGAAGAACTCGTTCAGAATGGCCAAGCTCACCTGCGAGCGTTCTTCTGCCGACCGGCTCCATGAAATAAATCGACCTAAGGATTTGATATCTTTTTTGCATAATAGAAAGTAAATCGGGTAATAATTTTTTTTGAACCTCAATTAATGAGTACATCTAGTATGGCCCCTTCTGTTATTCTCCGGGTCAAAAAGTGTCCCGTATAGACATATTGTGTCCCATCTATCCGAAAAAAAATACCCTTGCTACATTTTTTATTTTAGCAGGGGTATTTTTATAATTCAACTATGATGCATCAACTTTTTTGTTGCAAACGTTTACTTACTGTAAAAGGATCGATTTGCCCATATTGAACAATTTCTCCATCGATTTCAATTACCGGTATCATTAGTCCGTATTTTTCCGTCCATTCATCACTGCTTTCAATATCCTTCTCTACAACCTCAAATAAATAATCATCCTGAAGAAGGTTCAGAATTTGCTTAGCATCTTCACAAAGCTGGCATTTCTCTCTTGTATAGAACACAACTTGCTGCAACGAATAAGTCTCCTTCCATTAATGGATAAGAAAGAATACATTTTTAACAAATAGTTTTTTACTAGTATGGTTTGTGTTTGGCTCCAATGTCTATTGGCTAGCCACTGGAGCATTTCTTATATAAACCGTCTTCTTTTAGATGAGGGCAATATATTCAATTGATCCCGGTATTTCGCTACTGTTCTTCTCGAAACAGTGATGCCTTCTTGTTGCAGGGCTTCGACGATCGTTTGATCGGAAAGGGGCTTGATTTTGTCTTCTTGCTGAATTAATTGGACTATTTTATCCTTTACTTGAACAGCTGATGCATTCGTTTCATCTGCACTATGTAAAGCCGCAGAGAAAAAATGCTTAAGCTCAAAAGTTCCAAAGGGGGTTTGGATATATTTTTCTCGAACCGCCCTGCTGACCGTGGATTCATGCGTTCCTATGTCATCCGCTACTTCTCTCATGGTCATCGGCTTTAAATATCCCTTTCCCTTATGAAAGAAATCCATTTGTTTCTGTAAAATCGAGCGGCCGACTTTTAAGAGCGTTTCTTTTCGCTGTTCCAAGCCTTTCATTAGCCATTGAAAATCATAGTTCTTATCCTTTAAAAATTGCTGCACCTGAACATCCTTATAGGCTGACATCATTGTATAATATTCCTTTTGAAATTGCACATTTGGTAGATGCTTTTCAAATAAATAAACATCTAGTTTATTTTGATTACCCATTACAATTAAATCAGGCAAAACATACTGTGGTTTTTCCGTAATAAAATGTGATCCAGGACGCGGATCAAGAGTTTGTATAAAATCAGCTGCTTCCTGAATCTTTTGAATTTCAACATTCAGTTTCTTCGATATTATTTTCCACTTTTTTTCTGCAAATTCCATAAAGTAATTTTGAAGAATATCAAAAACAAGCTTCGGACATTTCTCTTCTTTTTTTGCCTGCAGCAATAAACACTCTTGCAAGCTTTGCGCACCGACCCCTGCAGGTTCAAGTGATTGAAGAAAAAGAATTCCTTTTGATATCGCTTCTTCATCCACACCGAGTGTCTCTATTAGTTCCTCTTTTTCAATGCTCAAATACCCGTTTGCATCAAGACTATTAATAAGGCAATATATCACTTTTTTTTCGGTCTTTGTTAGCGCTTTCAAATGTGCCTGAAATAATAAGTATTCCTGTAATGAACCTGACTTTTTGGCAATTTGCTGCACCCAATCCCTGTCATCTTTTTCGATCTTTCTAAATTTACTTTTCTTTGTATAATCAAAATGAGGATCCATTAATTTTATATTGGAATGTTCCAACTGTATAAGGGGGTTCTCCAGCGCTTTTGTTTCTAAAAAAGAAGACAATTCTTGAGCTGAATATTGTAAAATTTCAATGGCTTGTTTCAATTCCTGTGTCATGGTCAGCTTTAATGTTTGCTGCTGCCATAAACCTGCTTGTAAATCCATCCATACATCCCCTTTCTAGATTTTATTTTACACTAGAATAGTGGATTCGTATATTTCTTTTTTGTTAAGGATATACTTATTGGCTATTGTTACCGTATAATTCTTATTATATTTTAATGAAATTATAAGAGAAAGTTCCTATAATAATATATAGTACTTTTTTATTACCAATTCCAAAAAGTAGATTGGCAGTTTGGATGTTTTGTAGGTACAATATACTGGTACATTGACTTATTTTCATTCTTAATAAGGAGAATCATCATGGATGAATTAAAAAATAAGGTTAATACAAGCTCTCGTATTCAACGAAAGCGAAAAAAAGCAAGGAAACGCTTTTGGAGAGTTTTTACAATTGTTTTTGTTTCTGTCTTCATCATAGGAGGCGGTTTTTTATATGGTACAAATCAAGGTTTACAATTTAGAAAAATGCTAGTCGGGTCAGTATTATCAACGCAGCATGCCCGATATGTGAAATATATGGGATTTCTACTCCCACAATCAGAGATCGATAAGTTGAAAAAAGCATTTTATCATCCTCCAACTGTCCAGACAGCAGTTGACAGCATTAATAACATTGGAAGTAAACAATTGAATATTCACGAGGATACCATTGATACAGCAAACTATACGGCAAAAATTTTGGTCATTTCAGATCCAACAACGGTTCATTTAGTGCAATCAAGACTGCCTGATAAAGGTCAAGCACTTTCCGAATTGATATCTGAAAATCAAGGAATTGCTGGTATTAATGGAGGAGGATTTGTGGATCGCGGAGGAACTGGCTCAGGGGGAAAAGCGACTGGAATTGTTATTAGTCAGGGAAATGTCCTAGCTTCACCAAAGGGAGATCGAAATATCCCACAGCTTGTCGGAGGTTTTCTAAAAGACGGTCAATTCATAACCGGTAAATATTCTGTCAATCAATTACTGAACTTAGGCGTAAGTGATGCGGTAAGCTTTGGTCCACAATTGATTGTGAATGGAGTTAATCGAGTAACTCCTGCAATTGATGGAGCGTGGGGCTGGGCGCCGCGCACTGCCATTGGCCAAGCGAAAAACGGAGATGTTATCATGATTATCACGGATGGCCGATTTTATTGGAATAAGACACATCGCGGCGCGTCCATGTCTGACATGGCCCAGATGTTTGAGAAATATCAAGTAACTAATGCCATTGCAATGGATGGCGGAGGATCCACAACGATGATCCATAATGGACAATTGCTGTTAAAGCCCGCTACGGATACAGCTGTCGGTATGCGATATTTACCTAATGCTTGGGTAGTTATTCCGCACTAGCCTTTTCTAATCATTTTGTTAAGATATTCAAAAAGCTAATGTAAAAAATTACAAAGTATGGTAAACTAACATTTGTGGAATAATTTCCTATTTTTCCGCAAACTTTCTACATGGCGACTATATAGTCGCCTTTTTAATTTTCATCAATCATTCACTAAATTCCCCAAATAAATCGAAAAATCTTATTGCCACTACTAACTTCTGTTACACATAATCCTTTAAAGTAAAACCTGTATGAATTCTTCATTTTTGTCCTTAAGTACAAGCAATTTTGCGTAAAAAACATAAACTAAATATATCTATAACCAAGGGGGTGTTCTAAAGATGAGCGAAGAACATCATCACCACAGAGCTGGATTTGCTCTAATAGTAGTGTTATTTATACTGCTCATAATCGTTGGAACTTCCTATGTTTATTAATTTTCACTGCTATAGAAGCATCTTTTAGATGCTTCTACCTTTTTGCAATTGCTACTAAAGTTGAAGCCAATTTACAAAAGGGTATTATTCCACATAAAAAAAGAACCCTTTGATGATTAGTTCATGGGTTCGATAAAAGTATATAAAACTATTATTAGTGATGTTACTCTAAAAAGGTATCACGATAAACTTCCACGATTATTACTTCTTTGAGGTAAGCACTTATTCAAGCTATTCCTTCAATTAGGAAAGAGTTGCTTCTTGTGTTTGTTCCATACTATTCGGTATCTCTTATCACAATTAGCCATAAATATATACGAAAATTAAAATATTTTTAAAACTTTAATCTTCAGTGTGTATTATCATTGTGTAAGGTATATTATCATAATCCACATTTTTAAGACAATCATGCTCTTTATAAAGATTTTCGACGTCTCTAAGGATTGGTAGAATTGGAAAAGTTCTTTCTGCTACCTTTTCTTTTTGAAGAAGCTCTTCCAAGACTACACATGAATCATTTTCAGTGTAATCTTCTAATACAATCCCAATTACAACATATGATGGTTCTTGACCGTTTCTTCCAGCCCATCTTGCTTCAACTCCATCATATTTATCTGCTATTGAGCTTATAATATTTGCAGCGTCGTAACTCAAATCTCCGTTCTCATTAACAACGTTAATTCCATATATTATACATGATTTTAATTCTGACATTTAAATTACCCCTATTTTCTTATTCAATAATATCTTCAATACTATAATTATATTGCCAGCATTTCTTTCCTTGGTATTCAAATACCCAACCAAACTCTTAAGTATATTCAGCTTTTACAACTGTATCTTTTGGAATGATTATCTCCCTTAAAATATCTCTATTTTGGTTTGGTACGGTTTCTAAAGTTCTAAATATCAAAATTTAGATAGACAGATTGAGGAACTAGAGAAATATGGATGCAATAGAATCTTTTGCGATAAAGATTCTGTAAAGACCTGAATATCAAAAAATGAAATCTATAATAGGTCTTGGTAATATCTTAGTAATCCATTCATTGAGCCGCTTCATTTTTATAGGAGAATATCAACTATTTTTGAACGAATACGGAAAGAATCATATAAAGGAATCGTTACGAAACTAAAATACTTATAATAGAGCTCGCGTTTGAATTGCAATTGAGGAAGGAATTATAAGAATACGCAAGCACTTGAAGAAAAACATCTAAATTATTGCAGGTAAAAGAAGAATAATGATGGAATTGTATTGTAGTTTAGACGGAACTCTAAGTTATTATTACTCGTGTTAACATTAGGGATGCGCTTCGCTGAAATGTTTGTCTTACATTTCTTTTCTTAACGTTAACGTTTTCTCATCATCATTATAATAAAAAAAAACACTTATAAAAATTTACAAGTGTTTTTCACCTTTATTAGCGCCCTCGGAGGACGTTTAAAATCAGCTTTAAACGTTGATTTATCAATAGTTCCCTGACACGTTGTGTAAATAATGTGTAAAAATATCAAACAAAAAAGCACAGCGTGTATAAGTAGTGCTACCAACACTCTTATACCGTCCGCCTACTTAGACTAGGCAAACACTTGCTGTACCATTAGGTGTAGTTTATTACACTATGGGTTTCTTCGCAACGGTTTGCTTTATAAGGCCGTTGCTTTTTTGTTTCCAAAAGGGGACATAAATAATATGAAGAAACACATTACAGTAATAGCCAATGCGGATTCTTTCCACAACCTTTCAACATTTAAGGATATTGAAGATATGAATAAAACAGTTCGCAATTACAGAGAGGTCATTAAATCGACCGTATCACGTTCTGACGTACAATCAAGACTAATTGCATTATTGGAACTTTTAAAACGTCATAGCTGCAAGCAAATCGGTGTCAGCTATATGTCTAAAAACACCATTGCTGAAAAACTTGAACTTTCCTATAAAACTGTTCAACGATTAATGAAAAAATTAGAAGAGCTAGGAATGATCCGTCAGATTCCAATGAAGCGTAAAAAGGATATGCTTCAAACGGCCAATGCTATTCAGATCATTCCAGCTAAAAATGATGTGTCCGACAAGATCCCTCCTAAAAAGTCCGAGAAGTGTCCGACCATTAAAACAACTTCTGGTTATTTAAAACAAAATAATAATAATAAACGTAAGAGCGTGTCGTTTTCACATGCCAATTTTGTTGCTCATTGGGTACCAGAAAGCTTTGCCAAGTTAACAAGTTATTATTATCAAAAAGCTGAAACCATTCAAGAATTTTGGAAAGTAGTAAAGCAAAATAATGCTATCGTCAATCATGTGGATGGCAGTAGAGCATTTACCGACCTTCAGTTAATAACTATTGGAAAAAGGGCATTCAAAGAATTGGTTATGAAGATTAAAGCTGGGAAAAGAGTAAAGAACGTTTACGGGTATTTTAATGGGATAGTAAATAATTTGATGGATAAGCTTTTCTTTGATCATGATTTTATGAACTAACTACTCTTTTTATACTAGGTTGTTTTACTTTTGGTACAACTGTATTTCCTTTTAGTTCTTCCATAAACTTTGTGAAGGATTCTGCCTGAAATACTTTAAATGGATAATTATCATCAATCGCATATCGTTGCTCAGATAAGATTAATACATGCGGGAAAGGCTCCATAATCCCTAAACTGTGGAAATCCAAATATCGTTCCATCTTTTCTTGCATTTGTTTTTCAGAGTATAAAGTTTTTTGTACTTCAATGAAAAAACCAGTTTTTCGGAAATTTAAATATATATCTGGTTCAGCATTTCCCTTTTTACTGTACTTTGGTTCAACCAAGAAAGTATCTATTCTGCCAAGTTGGCGAATTTCTTTGTAAGTGTTTAATATTGCAAGAAAATGACTTATTTTTTGCGAATTCTTTTTGATTTCTACATTCGGTCCAAAGTATACATATGGCACAAATGCGTTTGATCTTTGAATTTCTCCATCTCGAAACAATCTAAGTAAGACATTATTAGCAGCTAATTTGGGATTTTTTAAATTTGAAAAGTGAAGTTCTGCTATTGAATCGCGATCCATGACACGAAATTTATTGAGGTCCTTAATGATAGCTTTATCCCTATTGGTTAACATCATTAAACACATCCTTTTCAGTAAGTTTAGACGGTTCTTCTTTAACTTCCTTTAATTCTTTTGAAACATAAAAAGGATTTAATAATTTTTTCGCTTTCTCTATATCAAGATAAGGAGCTTGCAATTCATATAGTTTGTCACTGTTCATAATAAATCGTCCACTGACTTCTATTTTTTCAGCATTTGGAGTATTTACAATGCGAGATTCAACTTTATCTCTAAGTTTAAAACCCATGCTAACAGTTAGATTTGCCCGAACAGTAGTATCCAGGACTTGTGCATTTGGTCGTTGCATGGAAAGGATAGCAAACACACCAAGCGTCCTTCCGATGGCTACAATTTCAGTAAGAATATCCATGATGGTTTCATCTTTACGTAGCATTACAAATTCATCAATACATACAACTATATATGGTCGTCTTTGCTCTGGAGGAAGATCATCCACATGGCTTACTTCAAATATCTCTGTTAAATCGCTACGTTCATCTAACTCCTTTTTGATGTGTTGCAGCATCTTGCTAATATCCCTGGGCTGACTCAATACACATTGAACATGTTCAACCTTGCGAAAAATATGAAACTCAGATTTTTTACAATCAGCCAGGTATAGTTCCATTTCTTCTGGACGTTTCGTTTTAATAAAAGTCGTTATGATGGAACGCAGCTGTGTAGACTTTCCGGAACCTGTTTCCCCGGCTATTAAAATATGAGGTTGTTTTAACAAATCAAACGCTATATACTGACCATTCCGGTTTATCCCACAGATGATTCCAAGTTTAAAAGGAGCTATAACGGGTTGTATTTCTTTAAAATTATAAGTAAATTCGCTTGGCATGGACTTTTGGAATACCGTTAGAACAAACTTCTTTAAGTCCCCTTCTAATTCAATATTCCTACCGAAATGTTGCTGAAAAACATATTCTTTTTTCTTTACCTCTTTAGGATCCATTCCATTTAAAAGTGAAAAGGTATAAATAGTCTTTTTATCTTTATAATCAAATTGAACACTGTGGATTTTAGGATAAATGGTGATTTCCTTATCACCACTTTTATATTTATTTATCAATCCAGCGTTTTTAAAGGCTTTTTTTAATAGAGATTTCTCATGTAGCTTTGCTACCATTTCCAAGACTCTCATGTTTATCCTCCTTAAATGTGAAATAAGAACCAAAAAATTAATCCGAAAGAACCTATAGGGAAAGCAAATTTTAAGAAACTTGATATGTTGCCTGCGATTCCAGTTAATCCATTGATAGCAAGGATTTTTTCTGTTAATGCAATGACAACTACCGTTCCACACGCTAAGGTGAAGAGTACAAAAGTTGGGTCATGTAATGGAAAAAAAGCTTTTAAAGTAATAGGTGGAAAAAATGAGTATATACTTGTTTGTAGAGGTAAATTTCTTTCAATTGGATGGGCTGGCCGGCTCATAAATTCATTGAATGGAATAACCTCTATTTTTTTATTCAACATAAATTTCATCTCCTTATAATATTTTGTTGGGTTTCCCCCTCGCACTCCCCCTTTCCTCTATTCGCTTCGCTCATTTTAAACAGATTCTATTTTTGTTTATATTTAAGCATTTATATTAGGATAAATGCATTAGTCATACTGTTATGAATCTGTTTAAGGAATGAAGTAGCTAAACAGTAAAATCTATGTTGATTCTCATTATCTACTGTTTAGCATTCGTGTTAATACAGTGTATGGGTGTATGAACTAAAAATGCATGTCTACATGAATTTTAAAGGAGTTTTTTTTGTCTTTTAAATTCTTAAAGGAAAAAGACAAGTTTTAAAGAATATAAATATTGGTGATGATAAAATGAAGTTAACTCCTAATATTGAAAAAAATATAAAATCCAGTGGGTTAAGGAAAGATTTTATTGCAAATAAGCTCAATGTGTCAGTTAGGCAGCTGAGAAAATATGAAACTGGTGAATCATTAATTCCCATTGACAAAGCATATGTTTTAGCTCGATTATTAAACAAGAAAGTTGATGATTTATATGATTTTGAGGGGGAAGACAAATGAAAGAATTCGATTTTAAAGGTGCAGGAAAGACTACTATTACATTAGATGGTAATTTTCTAAGAATTAAAAGAAAAGGATTCATGAACTTAGCTAATCATGGGTTAGATGGAGAAAAAACTTTGGATATAAACAACATTACTGGCGTTCAATTAAAAAAAGCTGGTTTGACTAGTGGATATATTCAATTTCTTGTTATGGGCAGCAGAGAAAGTAAAGGAGGAGTATTTGCAGCAACTAAAGATGAAAATACAGTGATGTTCGTTAAAAAAGAACAACTAATGGCTGAAGAAATCAAAGCTTATGTAGAAAATATATTAGCTAATAAAAATTCTGGAACAGTACAAGTAAATCAAAAAATTGATACTGCAGAAGAGCTAAGAAAATTTAAAGCATTATTAGATGATGGTATTATCACCGAGGAAGAATTTGCAGCTAAGAAAAAAGAATTATTAGGTATTTAAAAAGTAAACCGTCCATTTCTGGGCGGTTTTAATCGTTCATTTGAACGTTCATGATCTCACTAAACAAAATATACTCGACAGTGGTTGGGTCAAGTAAAAGCTTTATTCTTTGCTTTATTTGGTCCACAGAATACACAATACCTGTAAATGTCTCTACAAGGCCATTGTCGTACACCGTAAAAGTTACTGGTAATTTATTTTCTTTAGCAAAACGGATACGTTCCTCAAACTCCTGCACTTGATAATCATCCAGTAAAGGCTTTTGGATTTTTTTCTGATCAATCCACATTTGTTTTAGTCCTTCCACATGTTCAGGCATGAAGAAGCCATGCCACTTAATCAAACCACGATCTTTAATCTTATCCGAATCCATGTTAAGCTCCCCTTCTATATCTTCTAAGAGGTCCAATCGATAAAATGTTACTCATGCTAAATGTTCGAACCTGTTTTCGCGTGAAGCAATAGGCACGGAAATAATCTTCCCCGACTTTCTCCACTTTGATAATACGTTGAGTTATTTCACCTTTATTGGATTGATAAATCATTTCAAGCTTTTCACCGGTTTCTACAGCGTTCAATAATAAACCTTTCATCGATTAGACCCCCTCAAAATACGAACTATAGTTCTTATTGTATCTTAGATTTTCTTTTTACACAAACATTTGTTCTTGTTTTACACAATCAAAAAAGTCCATAACGGACTTTTAATGTAAAATTTTTGATATATGAAAATAGGCGTAAATTACATTGACAAAATTAATGAAAAATCATATTCTATACTCGTAAGATATTGAAGTGGCTAATGGCAATCCTTGAAGGGTTAGGCGTTAGTCACTTTTTATTTGTACTTCATAATATCCAATACCACAGAAAGCCTTCTAAAAGCAGAATTTAAAGTAAGAACTCCATTCTCTTTATAGAAATTTAATTTATTTTTCAAATAACATTCAACGTCATCCAAATTAAGTCTTTCAATATTATATGCAATCACGTCCATCTCCTTAAATTCCTTATAATCTTCTGCTAAAATATCTTCTAATGAATCAAACATTTTCTGATGAGAACTATTAATTTTCTCTATAGAGTTTTTTACTTGCCCGAATCGTAGTATTCTCTGCTTTAATTTTTCTTTTTCAACCGCATTTAAAGATGTATATTCTATATCAACATCTTTTAGATATTTAAAAAAAGGAATTCTTGCATTAGGTGGTTGTATTGATACAAATTTTAAAGCAATATCTGTATGAATATGTTTTGTATCCGCAAGGAAATCTTGCATATAAGTCATCACATCAGGTAATTTAAAAATATAAGTCGTGTCCCCGAGTGCAACTACTAAATTTTCGTCACTAATTCTTTCAGATATTTCGTCTAATTCACGTGGTGAAATTAATAAAGACTTTAATGCACCTTTCTTTCCTCGATCTATAATTAATTCTTTAATTAGATCTTGGAACTTTCGAACTTCAGAAGGATATGCACCTTGGTTAATCATAAGTAGTTCTTTATATATAAAGCTATAGTTGTCTGTTTCAATTACTGTATATGTACAATCTAAATCATCATCTGATTTTTTATATTCAATTAATTCCTCTTCATCTTCTTTCCAGTTTATGATAATTATTCGATCCTTCATGAATTCTTTTTCTTTTGAAGTGAGTGAAGATGAGAAATCCCTTATTATTTTCCTTATATTTCTATCTGACAAAGAATATCCCAAAAAAATTATGGGGGAATTTATTAATAAAGAAATAATTTTTGCACTTATTAAAACAGAATTTTTATCAAATGTAGTATAATCATCCCTTGTTATTATTATAGACGATGGTTCTTCCACACACCCATGAATTTTATATATTTCACCCCAATCAGTAGTTTTTTGAAAAAAACCTTGTTGACCGATAAACTTTTTAAGTCTGTTTTTTTCTTTAAAAACATGAAATGTATCCTCAATAAAATTATCATAATTTGTTGTCAATATTATCTGTGATTTATTTAAAACCTTTTGAAATAATAAAAATTCATCGTACATTTCTTCTTTAATTGCATAATGGGAAAATCTATTTGCTATAGCTTTTTTAAATGGGGAAATATTACTAAAAAAAGCTTCTTCTTGAGAAAAATCATTTATTTTTATTTCTGAGTTAAAAAATTTGGTGTTGTATTTATCTTCTAAAATAGAACCCATTTCAACATATGTAATAAAATCTAAATCTAATTCATTTTGTATTTTTTGTTTTAAGTTCTTTTTTAATTGATTTAAATAAGCATAAAAATTTCTTTCCGGTTCCACAATATCCCAAAATTCTTTTAATAATTCAATCCATTTCGGATAACTATGTAAATATCTTTTTGAAATTCCAGATCCAATAAATATTATGGGATATTCGTTCGATTTACCTAGGTTATTTAAACATACTGAATTCGACATTTTTATCTCCTCTCAAATTTTAATAACAGTTTATAAATCTTGATTCAACACATAGTAAAAAATCCCTGCTAAAAATAAAATTTAATGAACAATTATCTTTTTTGCTCGGTATATAAAAAAATACCCCTATCTAAAGATTAGGGGTTTATTTAATCAATTTAAAATTACGCTTTGGATAATACTTTCTTAAATCTCCAAGCCATTTAGGATGTCTGTCTATCAATTCATCAACAGTTCCTTGGTCTTTAATCATCCGTCCACCAGCACAATTTTTGTGAATCAAACCATTAGCATCATCTAAAATTGCATGTTGAGATGATTTTAATGGCTGCATACACGCCCCACAATGAGGTACAATTCTCATTTATCAAACACTCCTTTCCATTTTATTACCATATTAGACAAAAGTTTTTATTTTCCTTCCTAAATCGATAAGTTTTCCAATAAAAAATGCCCCTCTCAATTAAGAGAAGGGCTTAAGTTTTTGTTGAAAGAAGTAATCAATTTTGATATTAATTACGCTTAGCTAAAAATAAAATGAAATTGTGTAGTATTGAAGCATTTCTCAATGTTATTAAAAGCGAATTTAAAACAAGTGTAAACCAAAGAATAAAAATTAAAGCTAAAGATATAAAAAAATATATGTTGTCCTCTATGATTTTTATGTGAAAAAACTTTAAAACTACTGATGCTATGATACTTACTATCAAAATAAATAATTGTAATAGTATTGCATAGCTAAAATAACTAGTTAAACTATTTAACAATCTACGTCCTTCTTGGTTATTTCCCTGACTATCCATTGACTCAGCAATCCCCAATGGATTGCTAGAAGCAATAATCGCAACACTAGCAGTATTGAATCCAGCTAGTATTGACATAACAGATATTATTACATCATTAACGTCTTGCAGTACTTTAAGCATATTCAGATTACATATATATATACAAAAAACCACAATACATGAGATAATAAAAGGTACTAATGTATCAAAGCGAATTTCCTTTTTAGAAGACATTTTAAAGTAATTCTTTATTATTTGTATTAAATCATAATTAACTGATCGTCTATTGGGTCTCCCCACCGCCATAATAGTTCAACTCCTAAATAGCCCTTCTCTTCACCTTATCTATAATCCCATCAATGAGTTCCTGGAAACTAATAATTCCATTTTGATTAACATTTACTTTTACAGAAAAATCCTTTGGATGGTCTTCAATTTTTATTGCTTTTGTTCTCCCTGATTCTTCAGACCCTTCCACAACTATTTTTTCATACTTATCAAGCTCTTCGAGATTTCTAATGAATTGTTCAATCCTTCTCATACTGCCTCCTCTCTCTTTATTTATAATTGAATATTCAATCGTGTCAGCTCCAGCTACCCCTTCTGCACCAGCTCTTATAGCATTAACAACATCGCTATTAATATCTTGGTTATATTTTATTTGCATTGTTGCTTTTTTAATCCTTACAAGTTTACCTATTTCTTCAAAAAATGATTCTGAATATATTGTTGTTATTGTAAATAGGTTTCCAGGTGTAATCATTAATGGTTGTATTTGTCTATTTAATTGAGCCATATCATTATTAAAAATTGGGAGGAAATTCCTCAAATAAGTATCAATTGAATTTCTTGTAACTAAGCGTTGGCCGTCACTCTGTAAAAAAAGGCGACCAGTTGCTCTTTCTATGACAAAATAAATATTATTTTCATCGCCTTCATCCACTGTTTTATCACTTTGTCGTTTTGCAAATGTTCTCCTATGTACAAGGTTAGTTACAGCACCATATCTCGCAGAAGTAAAACATCCTTCATAAAAATCAGCATCATCACTTTGTTGAAAACTTTCTAATGTCATTACCTTATCACCTGTGTCGTAAATTCTATTTTGTAAGGGCAAGTCCATAATCCTTAAAATAAATGGGATAAGGTGATCCTCATCAAATCTTTCTTCCTGATAATTGTTGTTTTCTACATCTAATTTAGGTGTGTTAAATTTGTAATTATAAATCTTTACCCACTTATGATCCATGTTAATTTCCTCCCATAATGGTAGGAAAAAATCCTATGTGCACAAAAAAATATTATATTTATGGATTTTAAAATGAAAGTACAATATAATATTAATAGAATATGTTTTGTGACATGTACAGGATCTTTCCTACATGTCTTTTTTACTATTGTAGCTCTTTTTGTCGAAATATTCCATATTTATATTGTAGTTTGATAATAATCAAGCCCCTCTCGTATGAGAAGGGCTTTTAATGTGGAGTCTTGATGTAAAAATATTATATTCTTTTAGCGTATTTCTGATTCACGTAGGCGCGACGACCTTTATAAATGATTTCGTACCATCCTGGAATACTACCGGCAATTGGCCAAATACTGCCTTTCTTAGCGGTATCAAGATTTTTTGATTTGGTACTTGAAGGTTTATCGCAAATAAATGCAGCATTTGATACATTATCAATTTGAATTTGTCCCAAGACTTTAATGCCATTAACTTTTTCTACTTTAGACTTATTTGAGGATTTAGCATTATCCATAATAACACTGTCATACTGAGTCAATTTATTTGATTCAATTGTGGATATAATCTTTTCTGCATATTTAGGATCAGTAGCATATCCTGCCGATTGAACTGCCTTCGCTGCCTTTTTATAATCAGTCTCACCAATGATATTTTTATATTTATTACGGTCCCAACTCACTCCGTTTTTATACAGATTAGCAAGATCGCATAATGATTCATACCAAGATGGATATTTCCGGAATGCTGCGTTTACTGGGTAAGGAACATTTTCGCCATTTACTTTCTTATATTCTGTAGTTTGCATCGTGATTGATTGACCATTATAAGAACCTTTAATACCAAAAAGATTCTTACCATTGACTGCTAGTCCACTTTTACCCCAATTGCTTTCTAGAATAGCTTGAGCTATGACCAAAGAAGCTAAGATGCCATACTCTTTATGAATTCGTTGAGCATGTGGAGCGATTTCAGATATAAATGACATAATCAATCCTCCCCCTTCGATTTCCCTTTTAAAACATCAATAGCCTGTATCAATTGTTCTGGAACCGGCAAGCCTAACCTTCCCGCATTTTCTATTATTGATAAAAGCTCATTAGCAAGATAAAAAAAGATGGCTGCATCTCGGAACATGTGATTATCTCCGAATGCACCATCTATTAAGTGAGCGATTGCCACCATAACAAATATCATGATTTTCTTTGGAATTGACTTAAAACCAATTTTGCTTGATAATTTTCCTTCTGTGGCAGAAGCCATCATACCGCTTATATAGTCCAGAACAACGAAGATTAAAAGAATCGGTAACAACGGCGACCACCCCCACAAATAGCCTACAAGTGCTCCTAATACAGTAATAATAGTTTTAAAGATTTTATCCAAAAATAATCACTCCTTAAATAAAATAGCCACGCTCGGCACGTGGCATTTCTCTATCTGTATGTTGCGGATAATCTTCCGTATGCGGAATAATAACAAAATAAAAAGGAAGGTCTTTTATTCCTTCCCTTTATCCATATAGAGATTGTCTAAAGCATCAATATGTGCATCTCTTTTTAATGGATCTAAATCATCTATTAGTTTTCTTATCATATTTCTTTGTTCTAGAACAATTGTGACTAAATCATCTCTTTTTAACTTTTTCAGTCCAGCACGAGTAATCAAATATTCGTCTTCATAACCCATGTACTCTAATAATGATCTGTGAAGGTTATGATATTTTTTTGAATCAGATTTTAATAATTGATATTCATCCCAGGATAATTCAATTTTATGGTTTATTTCTTCCACTATTACACCCCCCATTTACTAGTCATAGTATAGCTTAACTAGATCAATGAAGGCATAAAAAATACACCTTATGCTGCAGGTGTTTCGTTGTTAATGTCATATCCAATTTCGGTTAATTTTTTCCCTACTACATCACGTAAGTTTGAAAGATTTGGCACATCTTCATACTTGTATGTTCCGGCTAAAACCGCTGTAAACCAAACCTTTACACAAATTGAATCTTGATTAAACATTTGTTTCACCTCCCTCAACAAGCCTTGACACAACTTCAACCAAGTTAAAAAGAGAAGGAACTTCTTCAACTTTCTTTTCTCCCTTCAATACTGCTTTTGCCCAAGTTTTTGCAACAACACTTTCAGATGTAAACATTAAGACACGCTCCCTTGTGCAGCAATTGCCATCGTTAATTCCATAACTGCTTGATCAAAGTTTTCTTCAAATTGTTGCAGTTTTTCATCTGTTGTTAGTGGTCTCGATTCATATCGAACTTCAATAGAAGAACCATTATAATAGTGAAATCCACGTTTCCCAAACTCTTCAACTATTACAGGAACTACTCCGTTATATTCTATAAACTCGTCACTAGGCTTTTCGGCTAAATAATTTATTGTTTCCACTTCATTGTTTTCATTAACAAGAATCCACATTGTTTACCCTCCTACATTTAAGCCGTAATAGATATTAAAATAAGTTACGCCATTCCCATCATTTACATATCCATAATTGTTTTTTGTTGCTATCTCAGATCCACTAATAGCCATTAGTCTAGTTTGCGTTCCTCTTAATGTTTCATTGCTTAAATAAGTTATATATGGACCAGTTGCCATTAAAACATTTCCGAATTTGTCAAACGCGGGCATTCCTACACCACTAACACCAGATTCAATAATTGCCCCATTAGAAGTATTCAACTTATAACCCATACTATTTGTCGTTACGAAATATAAGTTATTATTGAATATTTTAGGTTTAAAAATGTCATAACTAATCCCAGTACCCGTTTCCCATTGCAATCTAGAACTACTAATAACTATTTTTCTGGCAACGCCAGAAGCAATAGAATACACAATGTTATTGTCGTTTGGGTCAAAAATAACTTTTCTTGCATAGTCGGGCAATGGGATATCCTTTAATAAAGTACCGTCGCTTTTTAGTATGTGTAACGTTGCTAAGCTTCTATCACTTACCGCTATTAATGAACCATCTGGAGAAACGGAAATATCATCAGGAATATTTTGACTTGGAAGGCTGTAATACCATGACTGTGTACCTACGGCATTTTTAACGATAGAGTATTTATATACTCTTCCATTTTGTGTTCCGAAATAGACACTGTCCTTACTTCTTTCCACACAAGTTAACTGTGACCCCATATTGTTGGAAGCTGCCCATGTTTCTGTTTTGCAGACGGCTTGTAAAAAATATATCCCTCCGACCGAGTTGTTATAGCAAGTAAAGACAATACCATCATCCCCAATATTGGATAATTTGGAACCCTTATAGGAAAAGTCAAAAGTGCTTAACACCCTTAATGCTAAGTCACTTTTATTACTATCCATAAGTGTTCCAACCACTCCATCAATAGTTACACCTTGTTTAATATTTGAAGCAACTAAATTTGTTAAATCTAAAGCTCCTTGTTCAATCCCATTTTCCGTTCCGAATGTTTTTGTATTTCTAACGTCTTTTGCGGTTACGTTTCCGTATTCACCACCTTCACCCACAAACATAAAAGCCCCGTTACCTGAATCAGCCGAAGGGTTATATCGAAAATGATAGACACCGTTTGCCTTTAGATTAGTAACGGCATTTCCATTAGATCTTAATAATTTTTTCGCACCAAGGTTATTTACATTTAAAGTTGCTGCCGCAGTTGAGTCAGCATGAACAGTTATTAAAACACCTAGATTCTTAACGTAAGAAGTAGGCGCAGGGTTAAGGGTTAAAGTATAGGCATTGTTACTTCCTGCTGTATCTCCTTCTCCTGGGTGCTGCGTATAATCCGCCTTATGTCTAGCAACATCATTTTCTAAATTAGATATTCTCGAAGCTAAATTAGCAGCAACATCCCCATCTAATATGGATTGAATCGAGTCAAACCATGTTTGAAATTCAGATTTTCTTCCTTCTTCCCAAGTATCAAAATCTTGTTCTTGCTGAGTTTTCCAAGTATCAATTTCTGTTTGAGTACTTCCAGTAATATTCGCAAACCAAGCTTGATATTGATTAAATATGGTTGTCGTATCTACTTGATCAATGAGGCCTTTAACAATCCCACAAAGGTCTTTGTTAAGCCTTACATCAGTAATATTAGCTTGAGAGATTGATAGTACTCCCTTACCTACATAAATATCAGCTAAAGCAATTTCATAAGCGTCAGCATCTCGCTTTAATGTCGGAGCAACCGGGCTGGATGCAAAAGTACCTTTTTTAACAACCGGAACGATTTCTCGATTTAAAAAGTTAAGCTGCAGCACAATACGATCAATACGATTTAGTACCCCATCGGCATTTTCAATAGTTAAATTGTAATCAGAATCATTCACAAAAAAATACCCATTAATCCATCCTTTACCTGGTTTAATGGTTACTGTCATATTCTGATTTGCCAAAACCTGCAATCCTGTGGACGGATTAGGAAATACGCCATTGCCAATTAAAGTGCCAAAGAACATTGCGAAAAAATCAGCTTGGTACCTCCTGTCACCATTAACAGAATTAAAAAACCCGCTTCTAATAGGCATTAGTTTTTCACCACTTTTCTAATTTTGTCGAGTAGCTTTGGAACATTTGATCCAAACTCAATATTCAATTCAAATCCAGCCTTCGTATATTTTTCGGTAGCCGTAACTATGCGAGTATGCATGACAACCCCAATCTCATCATTTCGTATGGTGACTTTATCGCCACAAATATAATCGACCCCATAGACAAATTGAGAATTATAATCTACATCGGTTTCAAAAGTACGGACACGTTCATTTTCTGCTAATTTACTATTTGCCCGTTCTCTAAGCATGGCTTCATATTGATCTTGTGGGATTGTCGTTTCATCCTCATTTTCTGTTTGTAAGTCCCTGGCATCCACAAACATCTCATGACGATCTAAACCTGTGACGCTATCATTTACGATTAAATATGTTCGGGCTGTTCCTTCACCTTCACCAGCGATGATGCAGACATTTCGATAGTCTGATTTGTCATCCACATAGTTCTGACTAAGCACATTATCAAACTCTTTAGCAAAAACAACCACATCTCTTATCGTTTGCTCTGTGGTACGATCGACACCCTGCCATACGGTAAAAATAAATTTCTTATTTGCTATATCCATCAAAATATCATAAGCAAGATCAAACTTTACGCATGTTTCCCAAAGGGATTCGTCGAGATATTTATTGCTAAAAGCTTCAGTTGTTGAAGTAGTAAAACCATTTTTATTCCCTAATATTAAATTAGGGATTTTGCGATTAGGATTGCTTGGATTTATTGCGTTTTTATCTACAAAATAACGTAAAGCATCCTCGACGGTTCCCGAATATGTTTGCTGGCCGTCTATGATTCTACGATTTAATAAATAGCCTAATGACTTGCAAAAGACTTCGATTGTGGACTTTGAAGCATCAGCATATTTAGCACTGTCAATAATGTAGCCCCTACTAGTATCATTAGCCTTTGTCAAAATCACATCGTCACTATTATTAAGGAAATAGTCGATATTTTCGGAGGTAGCATCCACAATTAGGTCTAGTTCGCTGTGCTTTTTATAATTGATTGTGATTTCTAATTGTTGATAGTTGTCTATAATTCCGATTCTTTCAAAAGAAAAATTAAATACATAAAGATCCATCCTCTACACCCCTATCAATTTTGATTTAAAGTACATGGATACTTCGAGATTATCTAAACCGCTGACTGCGTTATATCGAAATAAATTATCCCCTGTATCCAACTGCAAGAATGTGGAGGATAAATCAACTTTGCCGAATACACTCGTTATGACATTGTTACGGGTCAACCTAGCATATTTTTTACCTTTATAAGTTGAGACTTCCACAATGTCCCCTGGGAGCATGTCTAAATTCAGCTTAAATTCCTCATAAGTATTTACATTGATTAACGATGGAGTTGATAGGCTCCCATTTGCTTTAAACCTAATGATCATGCCCGTGGATTCTTGACCATCATTAAACACGTTAGCAATCAATGAAGGACTTCGATATCCCATCTCGATTCCGGTATCAGCAGGAATCTCAAGAGCAAATTCAAAAGCCCCGATCCATGTAGCGATTTCCACTAGGTTTTCGTCCGCTTTATAAATATAAGGATCACTGCAACTAAACTGTAAAAGAGTTTTTTGCCATACCAGATTGCTATTTTCAAAATCTGACGGAAATTCAGGTGCTGCCATTAATTCAGCGTTAAGATAATAGGATTCTCCGCTTTTTGTGGTGAAATCGAGCTTCATAGGATTCTTTTTTGGATTAAACACCCTATAGGCTTCTTGTCGTTTTTCCTCAATCCAAACATAGCCATCTAGTTCCCGATAAATAAAAAAAGGAACATTGAAATCTCGTACATCTAGACGTGTTCGCTGATAGCTTGCTCCATCACCACTTGATTCTGAATAATTCACATCAGCCTTTAATGAGGATAAATCAATATCTTCATATAAACGAAAGTGACGACCGAATTGAATCGACTCGCCACTAGCATTAGTAATCTTCAATTCTTTAATAATCAAGTCGCCACCTCCTAAAATTTAAAGGCTAATCGGTCTAATTCCCTACGTAATGCACGCTCTGGGCTTTCAGTCGTTTGAATAACAATATTATTATTTTGAGCCTTAGAATTATCAATCGTTCTAGAATTATTCGTTACTGTGGAAGATGACTGCATGACCTTTTGAGCGCTATTGGCTAAACTTCCATACACATCCTGCATGGTGTTTTTTAAACGGGCTGCAGATTGTTGTAAGCCCTGGATAAATCCTTCATTGACATTAATACCAAATCCTTTAAATACGCGTGATGGACTGTGGATGTCCAAATCAGATTGAACCGTTCCGGCAACGATTTTTGCCAATTCTGCAGCTGCTGCCTCTAGTGCAGCTTTTCTAGAATTAATACCATCTATCAAACCTTGGACAGCATTTGCACCAATGCTTGGCATTTGACTTTGCATATTTTTTGCATTTCCAACTACCTTCTTCATTGAGCTTTTCCACTCAGCTTGATAGGCTGCCAATTGTTTAGCAGTTTCCTCCTGCAGAGCCACAATCTGATTAGCAGTATCAATCCGCATACCTTCTAATTCGCTGATGGCTTCTGTACGGGCAAGATTTGATTTCTGTTTCCATAAGTCTACGTATTGAGCTAATTGTTCATCAGACAAAGTATTTAATGCTGCAATTTCTGCAGATGATTTAGGACCCATTTCTTGAAGTTCTTTTATTAATCCTTCATCCACACCTCTTGCTGCTAAGGCGGCAATATTATTTTGCCATTGTTCGAATGTGGTCACTTGGCCCTGCAAATTAGCAAGCAACTGTTCTCCACTAATTTCTGCATTAAGTGATATCTCGTCAAACAATCCAGCAAAACTATATAGAGATTTTGCTCGGTCATCGACAGCTTTTTGATAAGCCTCTGTTAATTTTTTCTCTTCATCGATGTACTTCTGATTAAGCTCCTGTACTTTTGATAAGTAATCCTCATCGATTTTCTTTTTAGCTTCGGCAATTTCTTGCTTTTTCTCTTTCGCTAGATTCTCAAAGTAAATACGCTCATCGCTATTTTTCTTATATCCCTTAGAAAGTTTGTTTAAGATGTCTAATTCTTGCTGCATAGAAACATTAGCGTCTTTGGACTTTTGAGTGTAATATGCTTTATCGTCCTTAAATCGCTCCGCTATTTGCTTTTTCTTAATGTCAGCTATCTTAGCATCAATTTTTACGGTAGCATTTGTCACATTGTCGTACTTGGACTTCATAGCATTTAGCTTTTTAATATAAGCTTCATCAGACAAAATACCTGCATTGTATTGATAGGAAAGTTTACTCATCTCATCATTAAATGATTTAGCTAGTTTCCTTTGTTTCTCTTGGCGTTCTTTCTGCTCCTTTTCGGCTTGTTTCGTTTGAGCTTTAGCAATCTTAGATTGAATAGTAGTGGTTGCCCCAGAGATACTACCATAAGTTTTTTGTAGATTTTTCAGACTATCCACATAGCTTTTTGTGCTGATCATACCAGCATTATATTTTGTATCAAGTTCTTTCAGCTTGTTTTTATACGTTTTAACAATCGCTTGGGCTTTTTCTTTTGCGGCTTTTTCAGCATTGGTATTAGCTTTAATACCTTTAGCGAGACCTTCTGTGATCCAATAGCCTACTTCATCCCTCATTACACGGGATGGAGAATGAATATCGAAGAAATTTAAAAAGGCATTCTTGACTGATTTTCCTATACTCTTAGCTGCACTACTCACAGCTGAAATCATCGATTTTATACCTTTAATTAATCCGTTGATAATATTTTTCCCGATTTGTACTAAATTAATAGATTTAAAGATTTTAACAATGTCTTTCCATATATTTGAAGCAGTTTTCTTTATGGATTCCCATGCACCTTTCCAGTCTCCCTGTAAAAGTCTGCTCATAGTGCGGATAATACCTAAAACAAGATTTACACCTGTGCTTATAACAGCGCGTATAACTCCCCATGCAATTTTGACCACTCCAGAAAGAATCGGCCAAACCGCCTGAAAAACCCCTTTTATAATTCCCATTCCAGATTTAATAACGGATGTGCAGATATTTAGAAAAGATTTCGTTATTTTAGAAATTGAATCACCATTTTGACGCCAAAAATCCTTTATTTTCTTTAACTGAGAATCAAAAAAAGTTGTGATTTCTGACATAACTTTATGGACAATATTGCCAATGAATTCCAGAGAGACTTTGAAAGCATTTTTGATACCGCTCCAAATTTCATTTACCTTATTTCGGAAGTCCTCGTTCTTTTTATATAAACTTACAAAAATCGCAATTAAACCAGTTATCGCTGCAATTATTATTCCAATCGGACCTGTAAGTGCAGTAAAAACTGTTCCTAAAATTGGGAGTGCTACGGTTATTCCTGAAATTAACGGGCTCAATGTCAAAAATATTCCTACTAAAATTCCAATTGCAGTTGTTACAGCAACAATAGTTGCTGTAAGAACAGGGTTATTGGACACCCATTCTGCTATTTTCGAAATAACTCCAGCAATTGTAGTTAATAACGGTTGCAATGCAGTGGTTAGTTCTGTCATGGCCTGTTTCATTTGAACCGCAGGATTAGCATCAAATTTTGATATGGCTTCATTTAATAGTTTTTGATTTTGCTTTGTTTTGTCCTGGGCATCCGCAATACCTTTAAACACAGCAATCATATTAGGTCCTTGGTCTTCCCACTTTGTACCAAACACCTTTGTAGCCAATTGGTTTTTTAATGTTTTATCCTTGATACCATCAAGCCAAGTAGCCACTTCACTCATGGCCTTTGAACCCTTTTTACCACCTTCTGCTACTGCTTTTCCCCATCCTATGAATTTATCAACAGATATACCAGATTGCTTAATTAATCCATTCATGGCCTTGTCAACACCTGCGCCAAATCCAGCCATTTGCAATCGTGCTTCTTTGACTCCATCATTTAGGTTGTCTACGTTCCAAGACTTTACATCTATACCTTTTTCAAATATCGCTTGAATTTCCTTGGTAGAAAATCCAATTTGTTTCATTTGCACTCCATATTCTGCGATAGTATCCAATTGTTCAGGTGGGAATCCTGCTTTTAATAAAGCATTTGTTAATGCTAATGCATCTTGATTAGATATTTTTAATCCAGAAGCTAACTCATTCGTTTCCTGAATTAATTCAGTAAAATCAACTCCTGAATAGGATTGAGAAATTACAGCTGCTCCCTTTACAATAGAAGCGTTTGCTTCATCACTTTCTGTCTTATTTAGAGCCCATTGTCGTCGAACACCTTCGAGCGCTGCTTCTCCATCTACACCATAGGCTTCAATTGCCGTAACTGCCTGCCGAACTGATTCTATTGATGATTTCGGAACATCAAAAGTAATATCAATTTTCGTTTTTAATTCCGAATTACTTAATGATTTTTCAACCGCTCCTGCTATGCCACCACCAGCAGCTAATCCTGCAGCTAGACCTCCAATTTCAGAACCTAAACCTTTGACGGATTCTTCAGCATTATCCGCCTCCTGTGAAAGACGATTCAAATCCTGCCTTACCGATCTTAAAGAAGCACCGTCATCCACACTCGATAATGCATTTCGTAATCTACCTAAATCTACATTGGCTCCTAATGCTTCACGACCAATACGTTCTATTGCTTGGTCAAGTTGTCTGGAAGTAGCTGTGCCGTTTCGAATAGCATTTGTAAGCTGATTGCCTAAGGAGTCTGCAAATTGATCTACACTAGTTCCTGTAGCTTCAAACAACGTGTTTAATTGACGAGTGGAGCTTGCAACACGTTCCTGTTCTTTCTCCATGTTAGATAATTGATTTCGAAGGCCGTTTAGAGCTCCTTCTGTTGCGGTAATCTCGCGTTGAAACGCACGATACTGTTCTGCACCAATCTCACCACGTTCAAATTGTGCTTGAACTTGACTTTGCGCTTCCTTTAACTGATTTAATTTATTGGATGTCGCTTCAATACGCTCCGTTAAGAGTTGTTGTTTTTGAGCGAGAAGTTCGACATTTCCCGGATCATATTTTAAAAGTCTCTCTACGTCTTTTAGTTCAGTTTGAAGCTTCCTACTTTGCTTATTGACATCTTTTAAAGCATTTTGTAATCCTACCGTATCTGAGCCAATTTCTATTGTGATTCCTTTTATTCTGTCTGCCATTTTCTCACATACCTTTACCAAGACAATCGAGTAGGAGGAGGTGACTAACCCCCGACCTCTCACACCACCGTACGTACGGTTCCGTATACGGCGGTTCCATTTATGTCTGACGTAGTTGAGAATATCTCACATAAAGACTCTTCAGCCCTCGCATCTCCCAATAGGAGTTTGTGAGGGTTTTCTGTAGGATTGGGCTTCTGGCTATTCTCCAATATTTCTTTCTAGAGTTTCCCCATTCGTATGCCTTCTCTTTTGGAATCCCTAATCCAATGAGTTTTCTTACTTTGGTTTTTGGTTTCTTCCATTCTTTCCATTGGCACATTCTGAGACGCCTTCTAATCCATTCGTCTAATTCTTTGAAAATAGTGGGTGTATCTGCTAATGCATAATATCCGCACCAGCCAATCAAATATTGATTCAGCTTCTCTATTCTATAATCCATTGGAATTGGTTTTGACCTTGAAGTTAATTCTCGTATCCGTTTCTTGACACGTTGAATACTTTGGTTTGACATCCGCACCTTCGGTTTCTTATGAAATGTGAAGCTAAAACCTAAAAACTTTCTTTTCCAAGGTCTGTCTACAGCTGACTTTTCTCGATTCACCTTTAGTTTTAGAGTAAATTCAATGAAAGTAGTAATCGAGTCCATTACTCGCTCTCCGGCTCTTCTCGATTTTACGTAGATATTACAATCATCTGCGTATCGGACAAACTTGTGCCCTCTCTTTTCTAACTCTTTGTCTAGTTCATCTAGAACGATATTGGAGAGTAAAGGACTTAATGGTCCACCTTGGGGCGTACCCTCCTCGGATTTCGTTATGACTCCATTAATCATAATGCCAGACTGTAGATACTTCCGAATTAGTGATAGGAGCGTTCTGTCTTGAATCCTTTTGGATAGAGTCCGCATTAATCTATCATGATTGACTTTATCAAAGAATTTCTCCAAGTCCATGTCGACTACCCATCGGTATCCCTCTTCGATATATTTCTTCGCTTGTCTAACACCGTCATGACCTCGTTTGTTTG
Organism: Margalitia sp. FSL K6-0131; assembly: GCF_038008735.1. Taxonomy (NCBI): domain Bacteria; kingdom Bacillati; phylum Bacillota; class Bacilli; order Caryophanales; family Bacillaceae; genus Heyndrickxia; species Margalitia sp. FSL K6-0131. Next base: position 1,567,757 of record NZ_JBBOZS010000001.1, on the reverse strand, counting down.
GTCGAAAACCATAGCTCTGTGTTGAAAAAGTCGGGTCGAAGATAGGGGTTAAAATCTGAGTAATCGCCTGTTGGATGAAACGGTCTGTCACGGTTGGGATACCTAATAACCTTACTCCACCGTTCGGTTTTGGGATTTCAACCCGACGGACAGGAGAAGGTTGATAAGTACCCTCCATTAAGGATGTTTTAAGTGTATCCCACGTTTCGAGAATATGTCTTCGTAGGTCTTTTACGGACATATTGTCTACTCCATGACTTCCTTTGTTCTTTTCTACTCGCTTTAATGCCAATAAAAGATTTTCCCGTGACAGCATTCGTTCCATTAACATTGAGATTTATCCTTTCTACGTGAACAATACATTCTCATTAAGTGGGTTCTTTACTAAGCCCTCCCGAAGTCCCCCATGGAATTCACCATTTCTTCCTTTCAGGTAGGTTCCGTAAGAATTTTCTGCTTTCATACATAAAGAACCGTTTGCCGAGTGTTTGTTCTCCTAAAATGGTTCAGTCCTTCCTTGATTCTCTCGAGCAAACCAAGTACTACGACTTCGGCTGACTTCTGATTGTTCAGCTATCCATTACTAGATAGGTTACCAAGTGTACTTGGCGTATCAACCAGACCTCCCCGGGTAAGAGTGCAATCTTTCCTTCCATCTATCTGCTTCATTTACTTTGTATCACCTTCGGCAGAAAGGACTTTGTTTTGTATTGCAAACTCATCCAATGATACCTAGCCTTGTATGAAGTTCGTGTTCCTCAGACCGGAAGTTTGCCGCTCGCTTCCTTCAGATTCCGCGTCACCACGGACACCCTTGCGTTAAGCTAACTGCTACTTCTGCCTTCACAGTTCGGGACTTTCACCCTAGAGACTACACCCATGCCGGGCGCACAATAAAAAAGAGCGTTGATTAACGCCCTTTTAATGCTTCAATATCCGCTTGTGTTGCTCTTCGTGCTTTCGGCTTTTCACTTTCCTTGTAATGTAAATCATTAAATTCGTCGATATAATCTAAGCACATGCCTATTGTCATCATAGTCATATCCTCATGTGATAATTTGGCTGATCTACACAATACTAAATATAATTCTGTTGTTAGTTCCTCGAACGATATTGTTTCTGATTTTTGCGCTTTTGTGGTTGATGATTCTTTTTTTTAGTAGTAGCTAAAGATTCCGTTAATAAATCAATCACCTGTGGAAGGACCTCATATACGTTGAATTCATTAAAAGACAAAAGCCATTCGTCTCTTTCTGGTATCGTACGATCGCCAAACCATGCTAACGTCCACACGATATTATAAAGAACATCCATATCAAACTGTTCAAAATTACTAGCGTTGATATTTTGCATACTTTCGATGTACTTTAAATCTTTAAAAATATCACGTTGAAATTCTTTTTTATACTTAACAGGAAAAAGAGCATTCGCTTCGAAACGAACGCTCTTGCCACTAATAGTTAATTTCATATGTCAGCCCTCCATTAAGCCGATGGTGTGTCAACAGGTTCCACAACAGATTTATAGAAATTATCGTAAATATCCTGTGGAGTCTCAGCGCCCGTAACCCATTTAATCCATCCATCAGCTCGTGGTGTTGCTTTAAAGCTCAGTTCTGTGGTATTTACTTCAGTAGAATCTTCTTTTGTTTTAGAAGATGTTCCAGGTCGAGAAACTGATACATTATAGTAAACAAAGCGATCAGCTTTCTTATCACCATCAATTTCAAAGAGTAAAGCAATTTTCTTTGGCTTAGCATTTGCCGATTCAGCTAGTCCACCATTGACAAGAGTTTCTCCTAAAACGTCAATTCGGAATGATTGCGGCAATTTAGCAATATTAACCGTACCCTCATAGCCTTGATTGGCTGAAGCTTCATAATAAACCATGTTATCTGCAAAAAAGCTAGATGTTTCACCTGCAGGATCCGTGGATAGTTCAACAGCTCCTGGAATTGCTACAGGCGTAGAATAAGTGATTTTCCCATCTGTTCCTTCAGTAATGACCGCATAATGGACGTTTGTTAATCCAAATAGAACTTTATTTTCTGCCATTCTAAATCAACCTCACTTCATAAATTATTTGAAATAGTTTTTCAGATTCTATAAAAGTCCCATATGAAACATAAGGAATCTCATGATCATCAAGGACTTTTTCTATTTTAGCTTCAGCAGCTAAATCCTTTTTTAATGTATAGAGCTCAATTGTTACATCTGTTATTTTGTAAAAAACCTTGTTATCTGCAATAAAGTTAGGATTTCCATCCACAAGATAACAGATGTAAGGTGGTTGAGGTACCGGATTGTCTGTAGTTGGTGTAAAATGGGAATACGTAACCGGAAAACCGATTTGATCAATAATCTTCTTAAATTCTGCTAGATTCATTGTCTAAGCACCCTTTCCACTCTATTCACATATTCCTCCACAATCATTTCTTCTACTGGACGAATATGAATCTTTGCCGCTACTCTTCCTCCTTCACGCTTCACATGACCTTTTTCTAAGAGATGTGTAAGTTGGTATTTACGATTATATATAACAATATTTTTTCCAACCTTTTTCTTCGCCCAGCTTTTCGCATAATCCCCTGTGTTTTTAGGACTCTTTTCCTTTAAAAGAGTTACGGCTTCTTTAGTAACATCTTCTTTAATTGCTTCCACTTTCTCCGCAACCTCTGAAGTATATAAGGCTAATTGTCTAGCTATCTCATTTGCTAGGTTGTTAATACTTGTAGTCATGCTATACACGCTCCTTTGCTAAGATAGTGAGCGTCTTATTAGCTTCATCATCATTTATTGGAGGTTCGATAATATCAAAGATACGACCATTAAAATCAATCCTCATTATGACTGTTATACCCTCTGTGTAGTGGATGATGAAACGAGAGATTATTGTAGCTTGTTCAGATCCGGAAGAAATATATTCAGAACCTTTTACGGTTTTGATCATCGCCCAGGCTTTTTTATATTCAACCCATTCTGTTTCTTTTTGTCCAAGTTCATCTTCGATTGTTTCCGGCTTTAGAAAAGTAATCCTATGTCTGAATGATCCCGAATTAAAATTGGGGTTATATTTAAATGGCTGCATCAGAATCAACCTCTAATACAATTTCCTCAAGGGCTTTTCCTAACCTTAGATTATTAATCTCAGTTATGAAATTTGTAGTAAAGAATTCTAAGGCATCATTATAAACGTAGCGAGAACGCTCGAATACGAGCTCTTTAAAGTCTTCATCAGTATCGATTTTGTAATCGCCACAAGCTTTATTTAAAGCCACAATAGACGCAGAAAGGATGCGTCTTAGGTTATCGTCTTCCTCATCCCCCAAGTGCATCCTTTCCTTAAATTCTTTTAAAATATCATCTGTGATGTCCATTCACATCACTCCTCAGTTTTTTTCTCTGCTTTAGCTTCTTCAAGCTTTTCTTTTAGCTTTTCAAGTCCAGTATTTGGATGAACTGATACACCCATAGTTTCTAATTCAGCTCTAATGGCAGCTCTTTCTTCTGTCTCTTTTGCTTCTCGAGTAACTTTATCATCTTCAGTTTCTACTTTTTCAATAAAGACTTTTTTATGCAATGGATGTTCAGTTGATAATTCTTGAATTCGTTCATTAGAAGCCTCATAGCCTTCCACAGGATACTGATCACCTTCTCGATAAAGAATATTGTTATTATCTTTATCTCTAAATCTATTAATTACTTTATATGGCATATTTAATCATCCTTTCATTAAACAGTTGGAGTTTGGGCAGAAAAACTAATATCCAAGTCATAAACAAGGGCAGTTTTGTTGTCCTTTGGCTTACCATTTGCAAATTGTTTAATTGTGTAAAGCATAGCATCTTCAATGGCTAAAGTCTGATCGAATTTATTTGTTTTATAGCCACCAGCAACCGCAGCAAGGTATGTTCCTTTAACAAAGAATAAGGCTTTCTTTTCTGGGATTTCCTCTGACTCAATGACTTGGATATTATATGGCAATGCTGTAACCCACTGTCCGTTTGCAGTTTGAATGGTATTACGAGCTTGAACACTAATTGCATCAATAGGGTTAACAACCATTACTACTTTGTTTAAAACTTTGCGAGCTTTATCTTTGGCGTCAGTGGATAAAGACTTAATAACATCGTGTAATTCTCCAGCTACAGTTTGACCATATTCAGAAGGAGCAAAGGTTAATGTTCCAGAAGAAGTTTTATCTGTTACTGCACCAGTATCCTTATTAACATTTTTCATTAAACCAATCGGTTCATTTTGAGCAGGACCACGTCCATTTACTAATCCGTACTCTAAACCTACAGAGTAAGATTCAACTAACAATGTACGAACATATCGCTCAACCCATTCTGGTCCAAGATCTAGCATATCCTTAGGAATAGCTGCGAACGCTGTGAGCTTTAATTGACCAATTTGTTCTTCGCGGAATGCAGCATTGATTTGTCCCTTAATTTCTCCGAACAATGCACCCCAGGCATATGATTTAGTAGGGTCAGAATAGATAAAACGTGTAACTGCCCCTAAATCTTGAAGACCAATTGCATCTAGTAGTGGATGTTCTGAAACTAAATCCTCAAAAACACGTTCCTGTGTTGTGACAGGCAGAATAGTATCTTCTTTAAATCCACCATCCTGAACAACAGCATTGAAAAATTTACGTTCTTCTGAAGTTAATACATTTTGACCACGTGCAGCTAAGATTTGTGCATCATGTACTTCATTCCGGGCTTCTGCTGATATTTTTTCCGTTAAGTCTTCTACAAGAGAACTAAACATATCATCAAAAGCAGCAGAAAGATCCTCCATTTTTGTATCTTCCGCTTTCACCAAGTTCATATAAGCTTGTTTTTTTGCTTCAAAATTTTCCATTTTACCTTTTAATTTTATCGTCATTTATGATTACCTCCAGTTTTAGGAATTAAAAAAAGCGTCGTCGTTTTTCATTAGACGGCACTTTTGTTTGTTGATTTTTAAATTGTTCTAATTCATTTTGCATAGCTTGCATTTGTGCTTTGAGCTGGGTGATCTCATCGTCACTGCCTTCCACAGTTGTTGATGTAGCAGTTGAAGTAGCAAACCCGATTTCTAACGCGTCATTCGCACTAAACCAAGTTTCATCGTCAACCTTTTGACGAATTTCTTCACGGCTAACATTTGCTTTTTGCATATAGATATCAATAATCCCATCTTCCAATTTTTCTAGTAAATCTGCTTGTTTACGGAAATCATTTTTGTTTCCCCAAACAATATTAGATGCCTCGTGAATCATCATCATAGCGCCTGCGCCCATGATAACTTCATCACCTGCCATTGCAATAACAGATGCTGCAGAACAAGCCCAACCGTCAATATAAATAGTGACTTTTCCAGGATGATTTTTCAAACGGTTATAAATCGCTATTCCGTCAAATGCATCTCCCCCAGGTGAATTAAGGTTAACTACGATATTGTTTGAACCGGCTTCCTTTAAAGCATTGTCAACATCAGATGCTGATGTTGATTCCCACCACCAAGATTCACCGATGTCCCCATAAATTGTGAGATTTGTTTCACCTTTTTCATTATCGTGAGTGACCGAAAAATTATGAGGAATACTTTCCAGTTGCTTATTATACTGCTGATTTTTGAAATTAAATCGTCGTTTCATTATCCATTCTCACCTCCTTCAACAGCACTAGCAGACTGATAATTTTTCGTAATAACAAATTTATCTAACTCCGGATTATCCGAACGTTCCGCACCAAACAATTCCCTCACCTCATTTCGTGTAAAGGCTCCGGAAGCAACGAGCTTGTCTACTGCTTCAGCATTATCAATTAAATCTTTTTCTGTAACACCATAGACTTCAACCTTAGATCCATTTAAGTAATCCTTTTTATTAATTATTTTGTTATTCAACTCATCTTTTATCTTTTTAACAAATGGACCTGTACAGAACTTTACATATGCTTTAATGCTAGTCTCATAATCTGATAAATCGCCATGAATTAAAGCGTTGGGAATACCTAAGATATTTGCCACATCATCAATGAGAGATTTCTTTAATTTTGTAAGTTCATCAACAGATTGACCATTGTTCTCTCCACTATAAACTTCTTCATAATCAAAGCCTTTTAGTTTTGGAACAAGTGCAACTGAATTATTTCTAAAAGAATTAAACAACTTATCAATAAAGTTTTGTAACTTGGTTCTGTTTTTTTCAGTAAGATCCAATGTGGAATCCATACTAACCATTCCACGGATTTGATTTTTCCGAAGACTCACTTCTATCATTCTGCTAAATAGATTTGCATAATCATCAAACATGCCATCCATGAAGGAAGTTAGTTTTTCATTGTTATAGGTTAGATAAATAACTTCGTCCATTTTGAATGTGCGTTGAAAAGTATAATCTTTAACAGTTACATCGCGAAAAACATCCGGATAAACGGCATATTCATCCCTGGTAAAACTATCTGCAATTAATAAATCGTTCGTATCAGTTAAAATTACTAAGACTTCGTTTTCATAGATCAATTCATACGTAAACTTTTGCCAAAAATCTGCTGCCGATTGATCCGTGTTAGGGCGTACATTCAAAAGATAATGCCAATCGTTTAACTGTCGCTTGCCATTTTCCATAAAGCGAAAATCTGATTGACTAATGGTACGGCCAATAAAGTTAATACATGTTTCCAAAGCCAACTTTTTTAAATACGCTCGTTGGGATGTCTCATAAAGAAGATCTAAATCAAACATCCATTCCAATTCGCTATTTCTTTTCAATACATCACTTAGCCATCCCATTTACATAATCACCCCCTCCCTAAAAGTTCAATGCATCTAACGCATCCAGTGCATCATCAAAATTCATATCATTTATTTCCTCAACCCGGTAAAGACCACACACAAATGCCTGGAAACCGTCAGTTTTACGGCGAACAGGCTCTTTCTTTTGATATTCTTTGTTTCCATCCTTTTTGATTACAACAAGGACGTTATTTGTATACCAACGCATTAGAGGATTATCGCCAAATATAAATAACTGATTAGCAAACCCTGTTTCCACACGTGGGGCTAACAAACTGTGAATTGCTCTTGGATTTCGAATAACTTCGACCTCGAATCCTGCTGCTTCAAATAACGGCTTTAATATTTCCATTCGGAAATTATCGCCTATAATCTTTTTGATATTGTAATATTTTCGTTTTTCAACAAACCAATCTACTATTTTTTGAGGTTGAATAGTTTCCCCATCCAAAACGGTGAGAAAACCCTTTTCTTCCCATTCACGTATAGGGGCAAATTTCTGCTTTCTTGCTACTTCATCATCCACTTTTTTTGAATATCCATAATACTTGTCCACGAACTCCTTACGAACGAAAGAGTGAGTTATAAAAGGATATTTTCCTTCATGCTTAAATAAAAGCCCACATGCAGCAAAATCACGGATGCTAGCAAAGTCCAGACATCCAATACATTCCTTGTATAATAAGTCCGGCATTGGTTGGTTAGTAGCCAATATTTCTTCCCATTTAGCAACGGAACGCTCAAGGTCGGTTACTGGCAAATTCATACGTTTAGTCATGAATTCTTCACGGTTGGAAGGATCGTCTTCCAAATCCTCATATTCTTCACTAATCGTGTCAAATAAGCCCTGAGCATAATTGCTTCGTGGTTTACTTAACATTGGATTTGATTTTTCCCAATTGTCTGGGTCATCAACTTCGCTTTCTTTATCCAATTTACAAATGAAAGGGAATATAGCATTTGGTCTAGCTTCACCTTGCAAGACTTTCATTGCCTTCTCTTTCGTTTTATCTAAGAACCCATCTCGAACATATCCGTCTGTACCAATATAAAATTCCCGTGGAGGTTGCTTTTTACCAAGACCGCTGATATGAACGCGAACATCTTTATTCGATTCATACTGGTGGATTTCATCAAATACAACTGCTCCATCTCGTAAGCCGTCTTTTGTTTCACCATTTGATGTTCTAAACTTCAAAATAGCATCTGTTTTCTTTGATGTTATTTGCGTCTTGGTACGTCTAAACATCGCTTTTAATGGTCCAGAACGACCAATAACATTGTAAGTTTCATCAAACGATGTTTTAGCCTGGTCTTCAGAGTTAGCAACAATAGAAATGTGATACTCTTTCACACCATGAAGTGGACTGATTAAAAAATGAGTAATGACGGAGATTAAACCATTTTTCCCACCGCCACGACCTAACATCCACAAATGTTTTCTATAAAAGACACGATTATTTTTCTTATAAAATAAAAAGACGAATGCAATTAAGAACTTTTGAAATGGAGCAAGTGGAAAATACCACTTCTCTCCAAACCGGATACAGTTCTCAATCATTTCGTCATCAAAATAGAGATCGTCACGACTCAATACATGCTCTTGTAAATATTCAATGAGCATGATTCGTTCTTTATTTAGTTTTATCTTTCCAGATTTCCAGAGATGAATATATTCTTCAACGTATTTATTAATTTTCAAATTAAGTCAGCTTCCGAATATTGATTTTCACCAGAAGATGAGGTGGTACCTTCGCTAATAAAATTAAAAGATTTTTCAATAGCCAACAGTTGTGCATTTACTTTCATTTTGTCATTAACGGCTGGATGGCTTTTCACAAATCGTTGTGAGCCATTTTCCGTAACAACCGTGGCTCCTTCTTTTTTTATGTCCTTGTCCAATTGTTTATTTAATTTAACCAAGCTGATATATCGCTCGACCTTTTCAACTTCCACAAGATCATCTGTATCAATCCGGCTCATTAGTTGTTTTTGAAGCTTTGAAATGTTAACAGGGCATTGTTCCCACCCCCCCTTACGTGAAATTTATCTCTGAAAATCTCGACAGTTGAGCCCATGCCCGTTCCCAGGCGAAAAAAATTTTTTCAAAACTTTTGACCCGGGGGGGCTATTGACTTTGCAATGCTGCTTTCTCTTCACGAAGAACTTTTAATTTTTCTTCTTGCTTATTTAACTGGTCTTTAATATGGCTGATGTTATCAACAATTTCTCTTTCTTCCATCTCCAAAAACTCTAGTCTCGCCTTAACCATTTGTTTTACATATTCATTCATACCTTTACCACCTCTCGTCATGCTCCCACCGGTTTTGTTTATATGAAAATCGTTTGTGCTTCTTGTTATGACAGCGAACACATTTGACCTCACAGTTATCAATCTCCAAAGCAAGCTCAGGATATTGTTCAATCTCTTTTAAATGGTCCACGTCTAAACGCTTATGCTTATCTGGATCATGATTATCTGTATATACTTTCCCTTGCCGTTTACATTCCTGGCATTCATAATTGTCACGTTCTAATACCTTTTGACGCAACGATTGCCATGCCGCTGACTTATAGAAAGCTTTCTTTTGTTGCTGCGTTTTGTATTCAGGCATTTAACTATCGTCCTTCATTAAATCGATAATAATATTAAAAGATAATTCCAGATAACCTTTCGCCTTTAGCTGCTCCCACTTATCTTTATTGCTTAATAAATCCGCAACTTCATGACCATTCCAATTCAGTTTCATATGACCATACGGTTTACCATCTAAATACAACACATCTCCATCAATCCATCCTGCTTGTTGGATTAGGTTAAAATGATAAGCAACGACATCATTACAATAATCGACAGATAAACCGTTTTTTAATTGAAGAAGTAATGACCTTATTAACTCTTTATCCATTTTCATTTCCTTCTAATGGCACCACCTTTACCACGCTTAAATATGTCGCGATTCATTCCCATGATATCCGGCCAATTAATCTTTTCTTCCTTACACTTTTTCTTAGGCGGTTTCTTTTTATTAGATGGAGGTTTCTTTTTCTTCCCCATTTTCTCCAACTTCTTTCTTGTATCTTTATCCAAATGAACAGCCAATTTCATATATCTCATCACCTTTCTGACAAAATAAAAAGACACCCAATTAACTGGATGCCATGACGCTTATTATTTCAATTTTACTGCCGATATTATCTGTTTCTATTAATGAGATAAGTTCTTCAACTTCTCCACTAATCTTTAATTTATATATCCCATCTGCTTGAAGTATTTGAATTCCAATATCGCAAGTTGTGCTTACTGTATTTGAATTATTAGATATATAATTAAATATTTTTAATAAATAATTCAATATTGTAAAGAAATCTTTTTCTTCAACATTTAATTCAAATTTATTTTCTAATTCTTCTACTTTATCAAGTTCATTTAGATAATCACCAGGATAAACAATATTAATGTAATTTTCTCCAATGCAATAAAGATTTTTTTCAAAATGTTTTTCAGACATTGTTCCTGTTCTAAAAAAAATATCCTCTCCATCAAAACCTATCCAGGAAGCAATCATAACACTTGATTTGATATCTTCCTCAAAATCATTGTTATTATTTTTATATTCCGAGATAACCTTCTTATAAACTGATTCAATATCATCTGTTGTAGTAATTTTTGATTTTGATAGAGTATCTTTTAACAAGTCTAGAAAATCAGCTAAGCCAGCTCCACAAACCCAACCCATATCAGGGATATTAATTAACTTTGTTCTACCATCCTCATATCCTAATTCTCCTAGACATCCATAATTTTCTCGATTATCAGTAATTATTATTGAACAGTATTCGTTTGATAAAGAAATTACTGTGGTCATAATATCTCCTCACTTTCTTCTACTAAATTCGATAAAAGTAAGGAATTCCCTTTATTAAACCATTCTTATTTCGGTGAATGGCAAACCGTCCCGATCCATACCTTATTAGCTGAGATCACTAAGCCTGTAAAGGAGGAAGCAAAGTTATAGAATAGGCTTATCATATTCCATAACCAGGTATGGAGTAATTAAAAAACGACACCCACTACTCATTAGTAATGAATGCCGCCTTATCAAATTTCCTATGATATAAATTTACCACATTTAAAACCAAATGCTCATTCTAAATTCTTTTCATTTTCCTTCTGTTTTCCTTACGAAAACTATACCTTTTTACTTGCTAGTATTTTGCCCCTCTGTTGCAATTCCTCTCTTTGTTTTTCAGTGTAGACTCTAGGTTTTTTCATAGAAACTTGTTTGTCAGTTAATATACCTTTAATTGCTATCGGTCTATCATCCTCTGTTTCTACAATTTCCATATCAGCAATGCTCATTAATTTTCGAATATGTTTAGGAACCGTTGAGTAGGCCCTCCACACATTCTGATCATAATCAAAGACTAAAACTGTTTCTTGCTCTGATTTCGCATAGGCCATTACTGATCCACCTTCTTTTTATATACTTCAATTCTTAGAGCTAAGGCTAATTTGTAAAATATTCTAGGTTTGAATTTGTTATGGTAATAAGACTCACTCATGCCTAATTGGTTGTACACTTCATAATCAAATAATTCTTCCTCTCCTAAATATCTGAGAATTAAAGCTTCACGTTCTTTTTTACTTAACCTGTTTACAGCCTTTCGGAAATTCTCGATATACTCTATACGAGCGCGTTCTTCATCAACTCTAGCAATAGCAGCATCTTCAGTGGATGAATGAAATGCATTTGTATAAGTAGGAGGAATTAGAGAAAATGATGTTGTTACTTTAGGAAGAATTTCTTCAGGAACAGTAAGCAAATACATACGATATGTCTCGATGGCGGCTTCGACATTTTCCTGAGTTTTTTTTCTATCTATCTCTGGAAGCTTAAATGTTAATTGTCTTCCCACTCGTCGACCCCTCCTGTACGGTGGAATAATTGGAGCCCCAAGACAATTCTTAGGGCAATTAATATTACTTCACTAATTCAAGTTGCCCAGGAGCTACATCCGCGGTTCCATCATTATTTACTTTGTATTCCAATCCTTCATGTGGTTTTTCATAAAATTCTTCAATTGTCATTTGAGAAGGCTTGATAAGTAAATCTACGTTAGAACCTGCAAATGGATAAAATTTATCGATTTTGCCTTTGCTATCTGCATTTACATTAAATTTAAGGACCGTCTTTTTACTATCACGTTGAATGTTAGCAAATTCAGCTGCAATAGGTTCTATTTCACTTTCAGCAATTTCTAACACTGTGATAGTACCTGGCATTTTTAAAAGCTCATCAGCATGCGGTAATTCATCACTTAATACATGAAACATTAAAACTTCCTTCTTATCATCCTTTTGCATTTTCTTGAATAAGACATTTAATTTTGTTGTTGTCATTTTTATATCTCCCTTTGTATATTTTTAATTTCAAATAACCATAGACACCCATTTACATAACTAGATATTTTTTATGCTGTTCACGTTTCTTTTCTTCAGTTAATTGAGCATAAATTTGAGTAGTTGATGGGTCCTCATGTCCAAGCAATGCTTGTACAGCTGCAATATCTGCACCATTGTTTAATGTTAGTGTTGCAAAGGTATGTCTTAGAGTATGTGGACTTATTTTCTTGTCTAAACTAGCTTGTTGAGCAATCTTACCTATTTCTCTTTGGATACCTCTTTTTGATAATCTACGGTATGGTTTACGCTCTGTTATCATAAGAGCTTCTTCATTATCAGTTCTGTTCATTAAGTACTTTCTCAAGTGATACATAGCTTTTGGACTGAAATAGACTTCACGTTCTTTATTTCCTTTACCAATGACACGACAACTAGCTGTTCGATAATTAATATCCGATTTATTTAATGCGTATACTTCTGAGAGCCGGCAGCCAGTAGCATATAAAATCTCCAGAAATGCTCGTTGTCTATTTGTCTTGCATGATTCTCTTAACAACTCTAACTCTTCAATATTTAATGCTTTTGGAAGACGTTTCTCCTTTTTCGGCGGTTTAATTTTTGTTGTTGGATCACGTTGTATAAATTCTTCTGCGGTTAACCATCCGAAAAAACTTTTTAAAACTGAAAGCTTTTTAGAAATTGAGCTTAGTTTTAAATGTTCGAAACTTCCGAGAAAAACACGAATGTCTGCTGTTGTAATATCCTCTACTCGTTTTTTAATTTTATTGGAGAAAGTTCTTAATTCAATTTGATAACTATCTAGTGAAATAGGGCTCAAACCCTCAAGCTTCTTCGCAGATAGGAAGAGTTCAACTTTTTCTGTTAAGTCAGGATGAACTTCATTCTGCTCCACCTTTTTAACCTGATATTTTGCTAGAATGGCTGACAATTTATTCTTAACTTTATCTATATGAATAGGCACTAATTCTGATATATAAGCTGTTACATCCGATATTAATTGTTCTCCAGCATTCAATATTTACTCCTCCTTCTGCGAAGCTTGATTCAAGACAAGTAACACTTAAATTTTAAATGTAATATCCGATAACTTAACTTCCTTTAGTTTTCCGTTAAACTTTACTACAGCTATTGGATATGCAATTACTCCACCTGGATGGCCGCCTATCATTGGAGAAGGCGGTATAACATTTGAATATTGAAAAACTCCTATAAACTCTGCTTCGATTAATTCGGATTTTATATTTACATAACAATCTTTATCCAAAATATCCAACTCCTTTGTGCCAAATAATCTTCGTACTATGCAACAGTACCTTCACCTAAACACTTTTCACATTCTTGCCAATCGGTTCCTCGTTCGTTAGAAAAATAGCCCTCACCCTTGCATTCATTACAAACTTTTTCCATTATCCAAAACCTCCAATTTATTATCCAAATTAGATTTTTAATGAACCAAAACTACAATATTACTATCCAAACTAAGCATTAACTTCGTACTATGCAGCAAAATATCGCTTAATTTCATTCCCTACCCATTGCCCCATATGACGGGCTACAGCATTTCCAATTTGTCTATAGGCATCATTATCAGTTCCAGCGAATTGAAACCAATCAGGAAATCCTTGTAATCTAGCATATTCTCTAACTGAATACGGCCTTATTGATACACCATCATTGATAAGCCTAGTGGACCTATCCTTTGCATAATGAGCAACGCAAGTTGGAGCAATTCCATCTAAATCAGTTATTATTGGCTTGTCCCTGTAAGCTCCGTTTAATCGCTTTTGAACGTAATCAGGAGTGTAAACTTCTGCGCCTATATCAATAATGTCCTTCATTCTTATTGGATTGCTTTCCGGATAACGCAAATTATTAAATGGTTTTTTAGTACCAATTACGATCAATCTTTTTCTTTCTTGTGGAAGCCACATATTTGCATTTACAGGACATTCAACCCGCACATAATAATTTGGTAATCTAGTGAGACATTCCATTACAACTTGAAACTTCTTCATTCCTGGAACATTTTCAACGATATATACTTCTGGCTGCGCTAAAGCGACATGACGGAAAAAATGTAAGAATAAATCATCACCTGTTCTAGTTCCGTGAATATCTGCAATCCTGCTATATTTGGTACAAGGGAAAGTTCCAATGTAAACATCTGCGTCCTGCTGATCCAAAACTGTTATCTTTGTAATATCCGTTTCATTTATTTTATGGTTAAAATTCATTCTTAAAGTTTCACAAGCGATTTTATCAATTTCAAATGATTCAAGAACATCAATTCCAGCTTCCAACATTCCTAAATCCATTCCGCCGGCTCCACTAAAGTAGCTTTTTGCAGTAATCAAATTTCGGTCCTCCTTTACTGCACTTCATGGTTCTAAAGTTCATCAATCATCCTCTATCCTAATAACAATTAAATGATTAGGCTCTTTATGTTTAGATCCGCGCCTTTTATAAGCATTGGATCGGTAAAACTTAACTGTATCTTCCCTAACACCTAAATAGTCAGCACATTCCTTCATGGTCCCTAAACAAATGAATGTATCTCCTTTATAGACTGCGTAAACACCTTTTTTCGGCATCAGCTATCATACGTCCTTGATAATTCTTGCACTTTAAAATAATATTTCTCATAATCTAGCAATTCCTGAAATCTTTCCTCCGATAATTCATAAGAACGAAATGTATGTCCATTTTCACAAATCCTGCTGCGCCTTTTACTTTCATTCTTTGGATGGCGGACATCAAAAACTTTACTTTGTTTGTTACAAATTGGACATTTCATATTTAGTACCCTTCATCCTGCCGTTTATGATTAATAGCCATTTTTTCAAAATAAGCTTGTTCAATTTGCTCCCATGTAAAGCCGAGCATTTCACCGAGACTTACAAATGACTCGAGCAACTCACTAAAAATGACAATCGTATCTTCAAAATCATAGTATTCATCATTTGTTGAAATGAATAAAGAAGTAGTATTAAGGAACAATTCATTAAATTGATTAGTGATATCACTCTTTTTGTTTTCATTTAGTTTAATCGATGGAACAATTTTTTCTTTGTATTTCTTTTCTAACTCCAACCCAATTGATAATATAAAATGCAAGCAATCAACATATTCTTCAAGGAGTGGGTTTTGATTATCATTTATTCCAGTCCCATCACAAACTATGCAAATCTCTTTAAATCCCGTATATTGATTTCCGCTAAAGAATCCCATACCTTCCCCAGAACAATGATGACATTTTGTAGTAGTTCTTGGCTCCTGATCCTTACTCCATTTCTTAAAACCGCGCCATTCGTTCGCACATTCCCCTAGCTCGACTTGTAAAGCTAGGATTTTCCAATCTAAATTATTTTGGTCCTTTAACTCCGGATGCTCTTCCATTATGTGTTCATCCAATTTCCTTTGGATTTCAAATAAATTTGATAGATTCATTTTCCCGTCCCCTCCACAGTTAATAATTCAAGTGCAACCTCTATGAAAGTCTTTGGTTCATCCGAACGTAATCCAGCTTTTAAGAGATTGATAATATATTCTTTTCTCTCCATTTCACATTGGAGATATTTAAGAGCGTCTGCTAATTCTTCTTGCAACATTTTCAACCAATCATATTTATGGGAATGATCTAGGGCCACTCCGTATTTATTGACACCGAAATCATCCTGCTTGTACATTACTTGCTTTAATATTTCCAAGGATTTATCCGAAACATTATGCTTTTGGAAATGCAATAGTGTTTGTTCCATACCATCAACCTTTCAATTTTTCTTTATGTAGTATCATGATGTTTTCTATTAAAATATCCCTGTCTTAAGATAGTGTTTAGCCTGGTAATAAAAATGATGGTATATCCAATTCCCACTGAATTTTTGGTCCAGGTAAACAATTTCGAAATTGTATTTGGCCTTAAATGTATTCAGTCGGCCAAGTAAAGCTAACGGATTATATTTGGACCGATACTCACCTTTCAGCATTTTTTCATAGCCATGTAGATCCTCGACGATTAGTGTGAAAGGAATATCCTTAGAACGAATTAATTCATTTTCAAAAGCTGTTGCAGTATCTTTTTGTAAATTCCCTGTGATTTCATCAATATGGGCTTTTCGTTCAACTCGACTATTTAAATAGATGTCACGATAAATGCCAAGTTCCTCATTTTTGGGAATCATACAACCATAATCACCGGTATCAAGTTTTTGAATTTTTATAGGTACTTCCTTTTGGTGTAAATAATTTAAGATATGACCGTTTACATTTTCCCGAGTATCAATCACTATAGTGAGTGTTTTTAGAATCTTATTTAACTCTGTATCGGTGTAACTGTAATGAATCATTCAGCTTCCTCCTCATCAAAAGCCAAACGGAACGCAGATTCCATAATATTAACGAATTTTTCTAATTCTTCATCCGTCATTTCTTCAAGAGATTTACCATGCCCTGGAACTCTTTTATAATTCCGAGCTTTTTCAAGAAGTTGTTCTCTTTTGGAAGAAGCTTCGTAAATGTTACCGATAATTTCACCAGTAATATGATCTAGAGATATTCTTGTTGCCAGTTGTTTCAATTCCCAAGCACCACCTTCATCATCTTCTACATGCCAACCATGGACATTGTTCTGTGTGTAAAAAACAACTTTACCCTTATACTCAAAGGCACTGTTATCTAAAGTTGCTTTGCCTGATACAATATCCCCTTCATAAATCTCTTTACCGTTTTTGTCGAGAAGTCCTGTGTATTGCACGAGGACAACCACTCCATGACCTTTGTCATCAACATGCGATTGTTCATCAATTACCCTTCCACGATCATCAACATATCTATAGTGCACAAGGGTGTGCTGGACATCACTAAATTTAATTCCAGTAACTTTGCCCATCTTTTTTTCATGTTTATCCCACACACGAAACTTAATTTCTCTCATCCTCATTCTCCTTTCTTCGCAAATATAACCGCACGTATATATAATTCATGAGCCATTTTATTTGATTCATCATTTTCAAATTGTCGATAATCTTCATAAATATCTTTCCAACCATTCTTAGCAAGAACTACCGACCAATCATGGAATAGCATTAATGAATCATTTTCTGCACATAACCATTTTTCTATTTGTTCATTGCGCTCCCAGCAACAAAAATGATGAACAATTTTCCTAAGTGTGAGTTTCTCACCATTTGCACTTTTCCAAGATTTAAACCATGCATCGATTTCTTGAAAATTTTGTTCAGCTGCTTCCATAACTTCTTTAGGTATTAAATTTTGATTTTTTATCGCAATCCGATCATCACTTTTATCAAGATAGATATTTGCTCCAGATCTCCAAATCCAGCTCAATATTTTTAAAACTTGCAAATCTATCACCTCATTTATTTGTTACTAAAAACCTCGATTTTGTAGCGAAAAAAGACCCTTGTTACTAAAGATTTTCAAAAAGTAACACATGAAAACCTTAGAGCCACAAGGGTTTGAATGATATTTATTATTTTTGTTACCTAATTTGGTGTTTAACGCTACTAATATATATTTATATATATTATTTTTTTATTTATATATTTTATTAGTAACAAAAATAACAAAAATAACATTCAAAATAACACAAACCCTTGATACCATTGACTTCTCATGTAAATTTGAACATGTTACTTTTTGAAGAATCGCTTGAATTATGGTCTGATTTCGGTAACTTTTCGTCGATTTCAGTAACATTTGATATCTGAAAAGTAACATTTGCTCTTTCTTTTAAGGTGATTCCATAAATCCAATATTTGTTAGAATTTCCACGTTCACGTTTAAATCCTTTGGTTTCTAACGCTCTATAAAATGCTCTGTTTTTTAATGCGAATTCTCCATTTTTGAAGCACCAATTTGAATAAATTTCATATAACTCTTTTGCTTCGATTTTTTGAGATCCGTTCATAAAACAACATTCGTATAAAAATGGTCCGATGATATCCATTTCTTCTTTATAATCACCAGTTGCTTTCATCACAATTGCCGGATCATTTAATCCCATCTGCTGCCACTTCAAACAACCTTCAATGGCCCAATTCAGAATGCCAGGCATTTCAAGTGATAACTTTTCAGGAAGCTTTTTATCACGCTTTTCTTTTGGCAGCTGAAGGTTGAACGGAATTAAACGGATCCGACGCCATATACCTTCATCCACACCTTTTATTACCGGCTTATGATTGGTTGTAAAAAACACTTTAAACTCCGGCACAAACTCGAAATACTCTTGGCGAAGGAATCGTGCTAAAACCGGTTCACCGCCTGTTATTTGCTTTACAAAAGCTTCTGATAATTGTTCCCCATCTTCACTTTCAATTGCGGAAACAAAACGCGCTCCTACTAATCTAGCAATATCATTATTGGCTCCAGTTTCTTTCTTTTTGATGAAAGTATCTGATTTTGCTTGTTTACCGTATTCACCCATGAGGTCCTTAATCGTATTGATGAAAGTTGATTTTCCATTGGATCCACCACCGATTAGAAAAACCATTATTTGTTCAGTAATTTCTCCAGTGAGAGAATAACCGATTAATCGTTGCATGTATTCGATAAGTTCTTTATCCCCTTGAAATATTTGTTCTAAGAAACTTAACCATTCGGGACATTTTGCCTTTTCATCGAATGTAATGTTTGTGATTTTTGTTATACCTAGTTCACGATCATGCGGCTGCAGCTTACCAGTTTTTAAATCTACGATTCCATTTTCAACATTGAATAAATATTTATGCCGATCAAACTCTTCGCGCTCTCCTGGAACCAATGGCATAAGGTCCTTAATGCTATTCATACGAATATTTCTTCTTTCACACATTCTGGCCCATTTTGTTTCTGCTTCATCTTCGGACTTATAAAGACTACGGAGAACCTTTGCTGTAATTCGTTCGATTTCCTTTTTGGTATCTAATTTCCATCGTTTGCCGTCCCATATTAACCAACCCATATCTGATACATATTTGATTACATGGCCGTATTCATAAGCAATTCGTTCTGCATTACCAAGCTCGGTTAATCGGAATTTCTTTTTAGGCTTTTCCTCAACAACTTCTTCGGCATCCCCAGTATGGAAATCAAAGGAGAATTCTTTAAACTCCTCTTTGTTATCCAAAATCGTTGTAGAGGTTGAAGAAATGGCAGTTGCTATAGTCCGTTCTCCATAAGTTTCATTGGTATCTCTGAAGTGGATAACATCCCATTTATCACGCATAAGACTTGATTCACGAAACATAGAGTCCATTCTAGTTGCAGATTTTCCTGTCCAAAATGCTAGATGGTTACATAGTGCTAAATCACTTGCAGAATGGTCATTATTAATTAGATTTCCGTTGAATAATGAGCGAATTTCATCTCCATTTTTACTACGGAACATTCTTTCCCAAAGAGCATCATTTGAAATTTTAATTTCATCTTTTTCAAACTCAGCAAGATTCACGCGGCCTTGGATATCACTATCATCAAAATATTTTTCAAATACTTCTCCCAGCTCATCTGTGCGATCATAAACATCATTGGAATTTTCACGATTTCCTGTGAAGCTGAAATATCGGCCGTATGAGTAAATTTCTAATCCATGTTTAGTGTTTTTCCTCCCAGTACCTAAAACAGATTGTGGAAGGTTCCCTTTTATGATGATGTGGATACCTTTTCCGGAAGGAGAAAACTCTGTATAGCTGTCTAATGTGTCGATAATTTCAGTTGCAAAGGCATTTGGTCTTCCATCCACAACACACTTATCAATATCAATTCCGATGTAATTATCCTGTCTGCTAAATACGAACCCTATGCCGTCATAATCACCTTCTAAATAGAATTTGACTGCTGTTGCAAATGTCGACCAGGTACGTCTATTATTCGCCTGAGCCATTTCTCCATTTACTTGATATGGCACCTTTGTTGGCTTGTTATTTCGCTTTTCCGATTTCCACAAAATCCATTGAGGAAGGGCTTTTAATTCGGCAGGGATTTCGTTGAAATTGTATGGATTTTCCTTCATTTTGCCCTCCAATAAAGTTGTATTTCGTTAATTTGGGTATAAAAAAGAGAAGCTAGCAAAATACCAACTTCTCTATTTAGTTATCTTAGAACGGAATTTCATCATCACTGATAGTAATGCCGCCTGGCTGCATGATTGGTTTCACATCCGAAACATCATAATATTTTGCTTTTGCAGCAACCCGTTTTTGTTTTTCACCATCAACCACTTTTTCATATTCTTCATGCTTAACTGTGATTTTTAGATTTTTATTGATAAGTTGTTTAGCCATATCTTCAGGTGAGCTGAATGGATGACCATTTGGGAAACCACATGCTTTTAATAATGAGTTGACAATCCTTACTGAAATCTCATGCTCAAATGTAAATGTGTTGTAAAGCACTTTGGCTCCTTGATGATTTTGCGGTACATCACTACGAATCTCGAAGTCTACTGATAATTTAGGTTTACCGGCTTGTGTTTTTCCTGCTTCTGCATTAACAATGACAGCTTCATATTTACCTTCTGCTACTAATTCAAACCCTGCACTTGCGTTTTCTTCATCAAATTTAAAAAATGACATTTTGTATTTCCCCCAGTTTCATTAATTTGTGGATGATACTATTAATTCTTCTTGAACGCAGCCTTTTCGTTGATCTAAATGGTTTTTTGCGAAAATGCTTTGATTTCCTTCAAGGATAAATCCTCTTGTACCGTCAGCTTTTCGGACTAATCGAGCAACGACGTGTACAATGCCCATAACATGATTTACGATTTTGTCCCTAATATCAGGGATGAACTGGTTATACTGCTGCCCATCATCATGGACAATACTGCGTGTAGTTTCCCAGGCAGTATATATGACATTGGCATCTAATCCATTGAATGTTTCAACGACCTTTAAAATGTGATTATCGTACAGAGCATAATCTTTCAGCTCTGGCATTCCACTTTTAGTGTTTTCACCTTTATGCATCAACCACAACTTCTGATAATGTGTAAGGTTGTCCACAAAGATATTGTCATAGTTTGCTATGTTAGCCTTGGCATGGGCATAGAATTTTAGAATACTATCATGTGGATCATTAACATCAATTTTTGCAACATCTACATTTGCATATCCTTCAAGAACTTGGCTTGTACCATCGATATCTAATACCAATGTTTTACCTGGAAGCTTGCCGGCTACAGTTGTTTTTCCATCACCTGGTTTAGAGTAGATGATGATTTTAGCTTTTTTACTTTTGGTAATTTGGGAACCGTTTGTAATTTCCAATTAGTTCACCCCTTTCAACTTCATGCCGTCTCTTAATCCAATTTTGTATGCTTCTTTAATTGCATCAACGACATAACATAAATCCCTTGTAAACGTTCCATCTTCTGGTTCGAAAGCATCAGATAAAATCATCACTGTATTTTCACTATCAGTAATTTTGATATAATTAGCGTACTCTTTACCCCAACCGTTATTGGGTTGGATTTCTTTTTCCTCCTCAGTTAAATCTTCAAAGGAAAGAAGATTTACTTTTAACATTTTTACACCTCCACACTATACGAGATTGATTCTGGTTTAACTGTCACACCAGGAACAATTTGTCCATTCTCATCCACTACAACCTTTTCACCACTGATTTCCACAATTTTTAATGTCTTTTTAAGGTCCACCCATTTCACGCTGCTTTTTACAAATTCATCAAGATTGTTTTCAAAGACATATTGGAGAATATCTTCTTCATTAGCCTTTTCAGGTTGAGCACTTGTTTTTCGAGTTTTTGATTTACCATATGGTGTACTGATTGTTTTAGCTTTTGGATCCACCTCAAGCTGTTTGGAATGATACTCCGTAATTAATTGTTTGAAAAAGTCCAGACTATTTTCGATTGGCTTTAATTCCGATACTGCCCACTGATCAATACGTTGTTTTTCGGCGGCTGCCAATGTTTCAATTTCCTTTGCCTTGGATTGTAAAGCAGAAACTTTTCTGAATGCCCAGTTAAGACTTTCAATATTGGTAATTTGGAATCGTTGTTTTAATTCCTCTTGTTCCTCAACTGTGGTTACCTCCACACCTAAATCTTCTAATTCAGCTACCTGTAATTGATTCATTTGAATCCTCCTCATAAAATTTATTGATTTTCTAATGTTGAATGTTCTAAGATGTATGTAAGTATGTTTTATAAAGCTGTTTTGAAAGAGAGTCCTAACACTTCCGTCAAGAAACGTTCTAGATTCTCTTTCAGAACAATTTCTTCATAAATTTATACAATTTCATCACCGAAAAATATTTCATCTCCGAAATAATCTGATCCCCAATGTTCAGGCTTTGAATTTTGATTTGTTTCTCCTGTTCTATTAATCTTGGTAATGCCAGGATGTTCAATGTCTCTCAAAGTTTCACTCCCTTTCACCATTTGAGTATGAAACAATCACATTCCGATAGCTGTTTATGATCAACTTTATAACCTAAGCATTCAAAATATAAAACCACTTGTGGAATAACTTTATCTTTGATATTCCAAGGTATTTCGTATCTAGCACCAACTGAACAATGACCTTGCTTTGCTGCAGATTGAATTTGTATTTTAGTAAGTCTTATAATCTCGTTAGTACATTCGCCAATTAATTTAGATTCATTGCTTTTAGAAACCATTCTTGCTTCTGCTGCATTCATGTATGTATCACCTCCTTCAAATATTCCAATTACTTCTCATCAAATTTCGCCATGTGGATAAAAAGCAAAGCCTGGTTAGGCTTGTAATTTGTAATTAAAACATTCTGGATTAAAATGATTTTCTTTCATCTGCTGCATTGCTTTTAAAGCATCTTCTTTTGTTTTGTGTTCCTCCGTCCAGAAGATTTTTCCGATACTTTTATCAATAACTACAATTTTCATTCCTCTCCTCCTAAAAATTGATCACAAACCATTATGCCGATTAAAAAAACTGTAGCCGTGAAGAATGCGAATGCGGTAAATGTCATTTTGGTACCACCTCAACTAGAAAATATTTGGTGAAAATGTTTATCTAAAAATGCTGCCATTTTATTAGCCTGAAACACCCAAGTTTGACCTTTAGTTTTCGGATAAAATACAAACCCACCTTGATCTACATCAAGTACCTTTCGGAATCTGCTTGGATAAAGGATGTTTTCTTTAATCCATTCATGCTTTTTACCAGTTCTCTCTTCGAGGTCTTTCATGTTCCAATAGACTCCTGTTAATGATTGACTCTTTAATTCCTCAAGCTCAATTTTAGAGATGACAATTGAATCTTCTGGTACAGGAATATTTATTGTGACTTGAAATTGTTGCACATTCCCATCTCCTCCATTTGATTAATAATCTCGGGTTTCATTTTCGAAACATTAGGATATAAAAAATAGTCATCTGCGCTTATATTAAACTTTTTACAAATAATACGTAGCTCTTTTAATGAAAAATCACCACCCGTTCCATTTAAATTTTGATTTAAAGCTGATTTAGACTTTCCCAGCAAATCAGCCACTTCCTGCTGATTAATGTTGTTTTCTACTAAGAAAGCTTTGAATTTTGAATATGGTGCATGCCTTCTTTCGATTTGTTCTTTCAAAGTTTATCACCTTCTTATTTATTGTTTCTTTTTCGAAACTTAATCTTAGTATATCACCTAAAGTTTCAAAGTCAATAACATTTCCACAAATAAACTAAAAAAATGTTGCATTTTTGAAACTCATAAGTTAAAGTTTAGATATATCTAAATTTAGTTCGGAGGAAACGGTAGCGATGGAATTTGAAATTGGAAGGAAAATTAAAGAACTTAGAATAAATAAGAGCCTTTCACTTGAAGAATTAGCCGAAAACATTAATAAACGTTTCAATACTAACTTAAATAAAGGCATGATTTCAAAATGGGAAAATGGGTTAGGAGATCCAAGACTTGAACATGCAAGGTATCTTGCATTATTCTTCGATGTTTCATTAGATTATTTACTTGGTTTAAAGGAAAAAGAAGATATAACTACTATAGCCGCTCACCATGATGGAGAAGAGTGGACTGATGAAGAATTAGATGAAATAGAAAGATTTAAGGCATTTGTAAAATCAAAAAGAAGCAACAAGGGGATGTAGCGTATATGTATGAGGCTCTTCTTTCAGAATGCAATAACCTAGACATATATGTGCAAGAAGAGTACATAAAGGGGGCCATTAAGGGGTTATATTCTGATAATGTTATTTGGATAAATAAGAAGATAAAAAATACCATTGAAAAAGCTTGTATCCTTGCTGAAGAACTTGGTCATCATTTTACATCTGGTGGAGACATCTTGGACCAGAATACAATCATAAACAGAAAACAGGAATTAAAAGCAAGATCATGGGCTTATGAAAAATTAATTCCTCTAAGAAAAATTGTACAAGCTCAAAAAGATGGGGTCAAAAATAGATTTGAACTTGCAGAGTATTTAGGCGTTACAGAGGATTTTCTTCAACACGCTTTAGATAGATATAAAGAAAAATACGGTATATACACTTTTGTGGATGGAAAAAGATTAGAACTAGATCCTTTGAATGTTTGTTAAAAAACTATTGGAAGGAGGTGAAATTTAAAGTGGCAAGTTTTCAAAAACGCGGCAAGACATGGCAGTATACGATTAGCGCAAAACCGAAGCCAATACGTAAAGGTGGCTTTAAGACAAAAAAAGAAGCGCAAGTTGCAGCAGCAGAAGTTGAAGCCAATTTACAAAAGGGTATTGTACCTCATTTAAAAAAAGAACCTTTTGATGAATATTTCAAAGAATGGATAAAAGTTTACAAAACCAACATAAGTGAAGTTACCTTAAAAAGATACCACGATACACTTCAAACAATTATTACTTATTTTGAAGGTAAACCTATTCAGGAGATTTCCAAACGAGAGTATCAAGCATTTTTAAACGAATACGGGAAAAACCATGCCAAGGAATCAACTCGGAAGTTAAATACACATATAAGAGCTTGTGTTAGAAATGCGATTGAGGAAGGAATTATTAGAATAGATTTTACTCGAGAGGCGGTCTTAACTGGAAGTATCGAGGCAAAACGTCCAGAAGAAAAATATTTAAATTATTTTGAGAGTAAAAGGTTAATGAAAGAATTGTATAATAGGCTAGATCGTTCTATTGGTTATTACTTATTATTACTTGGATTAACATCAGGTATGAGATTTGCCGAGATGGTCGGTCTTACAAGGAATGATTTTGACTTTAATACAAATGAAATTCGGATAAATAAAACTTGGGACTATAAAACAGGTAAAGGATTTGCTAAAACCAAAAACGATCCTTCAAACAGAATAATAAGTATGGATTCTAAAACAATGCAATGCTTTGAAAAATTATTTAAAACATTACCAAACAATATTCATGATCTTGTCTTTTTTAGTCCAAGTAATGAAAATAAAGTAATAACAAATGCATTTGCAAATAAGATTTTACGAAAAACACTTACGGAGCTTAATATCGATCCGATCACTGTTCATGGTTTAAGGCATACTCATGCAAGTGTTTTACTATATAGAAAGATTTCTGTTTACTATGTTTCTGAACGATTGGGTCATTCAGGTATAGATACAACTCAAAAATACTATGCACACATAATTAAGGAGCTTAGAGAAGAAGATACAAAAAATACACTCAAAACTTTTGAACAAATGATTGTGTAAAAAATGTGTAAAAAAATTTCTTTTCCTATCGTTTTCAAACGAATTCTTCGTTTCATTTACTATAAATAAAAAACACTCTTAAACGTTGATATAATCTAGTTTACCAGTGTTTTTCATCTTCATAAATATAACTCACCATTATTTCATAGCGCCCTCGGAGGGAATCGAACCCCCATTTTAAGAACCGGAATCTTACGTGCTATCCGTTGCACCACGAGGGCAAAATTGAACTGTACGGTTTTTAATTATAGTCTAGAAATCGGTTTATTGCAAGCTATTTTATGGTTTAAAATGAATACTTTTTGTTAATGATGAATAAAGAATAAATTTTTGAGAAATATAAGCGAATCGTTTGACCTTTATTGACCATTAGTGTATGATGTTAATTACATAAGGATGAATTTTCCTTAAAAACCATTCGGGTTCTTATAGTCCTGAATTATTAAAAATGTGAGGAGGAGAAAGTATGAACTTAATCCCTACAGTTATTGAACAAACTAATCGCGGTGAACGTGCCTATGATATTTATTCCCGATTGTTAAAAGATCGTATCATCATGCTCGGCAGTGCCATCGATGATCAAGTGGCAAACTCCATCGTTGCCCAATTATTGTTTTTAGATGCCGAGAATCCTGAAAAAGATATATCCCTTTATATCAACAGCCCAGGTGGAAGCATCACAGCAGGTATGGCAATTTATGATACAATGCAATATATTAAGTCAGATGTACAAACAATTTGTATTGGTATGGCTGCATCGATGGGAGCTTTCCTACTTGCTGCTGGTGAAAAAGGAAAAAGGATTGCATTACCGAATAGTGAGGTTATGATTCATCAACCACTTGGCGGTGCCCAAGGTCAAGCAACGGAAATCGAAATTGCTGCGAAACGTATTCTGTTTTTACGTGAAAAACTAAATACAATTCTTTCAGAACGCACTGGTCAGCCGTTAGACGTAATCAGCAGAGATACAGATCGCGATAACTTTATGACTGCTGAAAAGGCTTTGGAATATGGATTAGTGGATAAAATTATTACTCGTAATGAATTAGATTCTAAAAAATAAAAAGCTGAAACGAGTTTGTTTCTTAGTACAAAAACAAATAGCAAAAATAGCCTTTCTATTCGAAAGGCTTTTTTTTATGAATACCTGGGGAACCTGCGTTCCGTTGTTATGAAGGACACTGGGGCTTTACTTCGGGGACTTTTGTTCTTCATTCCCCTTATGAAGGACACTCAGATCCTTTTTCCAGTGGCTTTTGTCCTTCATCCCTTCTATGAAGGAAACTTGGGACTTTGCTTCGGAGAATTTTGTTCTTCATTCCCCTTATGAAGGACACTCAGACCCTTTTTTTTAGTGGCTTTTGTCCTTCATCCCCTTCTTTTAAGGAAACTTTTAATTCTCATCCTCAATAAATTTCTTTAATTCTTCCACCGCTTCTTTTTCATCATGTCCATTGGCACTTAAAGTAACGATGGATCCTGCACCTGCTGCGAGGCTCATTAATCCCATGATACTTTTGGCATTAACTTTTTTTCCATCCTTTTCTAGGAATACCTCGGAAGAAAACCGATTTGCCTCCTGTACGAATAATGCTGCCGGACGTGCTTGCAGTCCTGATTTCCGTTTTACTTCTACTTGTTTCTCTTCCATCACTAACTCCCCTTACTCTCCTTATTTATTTGGAAACAGAAAAATCTCCTGCACGAAGCTTTTCCGCAATTTCATCAATTTTTCTTAGTCGGTGATTAATGCCTGATTTACTAATGGTGCCCCCGGATACCATTTCTCCAAGCTCCTTCAGAGTAACATCCTGATATGCTATGCGAAGCTCAGCGATTTCACGCAATTTTTCTGGTAAAACTTGCAGCCCCACCGTTGATTCGATATACCGAATATTTTCAACTTGTCTCAAAGATGCTCCAATTGTTTTATTTAAATTAGCCGTTTCGCAATTGACTAACCTGTTTACAGAATTGCGCATATCGCGAACAATTCGGACATCCTCGAAACGCAGTAATGCATTATGAGCACCAATGACATTTAAGAATTCCGTAATTTTTTCGGCTTCTTTTAAATACGTTATAAAGCCTTTTTTTCGTTCCAGTGTTTTACTATTTAACCCAAATGAATTCATTAGCTCACAAAGGGATTCATTATGCTCTTTATATTGAGAAAAGATTTCTAAATGATAGGAAGATGTTTCAGGATTATTGACAGACCCTCCTGCAAGAAATGCCCCTCTTAAGTACGAGCGCTTACAGCATTTCTTTTTAATCAAACTTGGAGAAATATGATGATCAAAAGTAAAATTTTCACCTAAAATCTTCAAATCTTCCAGAATATCTTTTGCCCTGCTTTTTAATCGAACAATGTAAACATTATTTTTTTTCAATCGCATTTTTTTCCTTACAAGCAATTCGACTGGGGTATCATATATTTTTTTGATAAGTATATAAATGCGGCGCGCAATTGCTGCATTTTCTGTTTGTACATTAACAACTAATAGTTTATTGGAAAAAGATAATGAACCGTTCATTCTAATAAGTGCTGATAGCTCCGCCTTTGCACAGCAATCCTTCACTTGTAGATTGGTTAATTCCTTTTTCGTTTCCGATGCAAATGACAACCCCAAAACCTCCAATGAAGTGAAAGAAAAAATTCACTTAAAATCACTAACTATTTGGCAGCAGGTTATATAAAATTTTTGCTACTTTATCGGTATCATGACGGATTAATCCGTCTTCATACGTAAGAATCTGATCATAAATAACATCTAAGCCTAAATTAATTAATCTGTCTACATCGTAAACTACAGGCTTTGCTAATTCCTCTTTGTAACGATCTTGGATATTTTGCGGAATTTCTTCATTATTTACTAAGATAGTATCAATAAAATGACATCCCATATGCTGATAAATGGCATCGACATGGTCACTGGCCGTATAATCAAGCGTTTCTCCAGCCTGTGTCATCAAATTGCATATATATACTTTCTTTGCTTTAGCTTTGCAAACTTCCTTACCCAACTGAGGAACAATTAAATTAGGCAATACACTCGTATATAAGCTTCCCGGGCCAATGACGATTAAATCTGCTTGACGAATCTCTCTAATCGTTTCGGAAAGCGGAAAAATGACATCTGGTGTTAAAAACACACGTTTTATTTTCTTTCCGGAAAAAGGAATTTTTGATTCTCCTGAAACAATCGTGCCATCCGTCATTTCAGCATGAAGTACTACACTCTGGTTAGCTGCAGGCAAAACTTTGCCATGAACATTTAGTACCTTGCTCATTTCCTGAACTGCATGAACAAAGTTGCCTGTAATAGATGTTAAAGCCGCAATAATCAAATTACCTAAGGAATGGCCAGACAATTCATTGTCTGTCTTAAAGCGGTGCTGAAACATTTGTTCCACTAATGGCTCTACATCGGATAAAGCAGCCAACACATTTCTTATATCTCCTGGTGACGGCATATCCATTTCTTCTCGAATTCTGCCGGAGCTGCCGCCATCATCTGCTACCGTTACAATGGCAGTAATATCGACTGGATATTTTTTCAACCCTCTTAATAATACGGGTAATCCGGTCCCCCCGCCAAGGATAACGATTTTAGATTTTTTTGCCGTTTTCATGCAGTTGTTTCCCTTCTCTATGCTTTATATCCCTATGGGAAATGCAAGTATGATAGTCTTCTTCAAAATAATGACCTATATATTCTGTTAACGCCACGGAGCGATGCTGACCGCCTGTGCAACCTATCGCGATAACCAATTGACTTTTCCCTTCCCGTTTATAATGTGGAAGCATAAACGAAAGTAAGTCAGTAATTTTTTCAAGAAACTTATGGGTTTCATTCCATTTTAATACATATTCATAAACCTCTTGATCTAAGCCAGTTTTTGGCCGCATATGCTGAACATAATATGGATTTGGGAGGAATCGCACATCAAATACTAAGTCCGCATCAATTGGGATACCATGCTTAAACCCAAATGACATAACATTAACCGTAAAGGTTGCTTGCTTATTAAGGGAGAACTCCGTTAATATTTTTTCCCTTAATTCTCTGGGGGACATTTTTGATGTATTATATAAAATTTGGGCACGTCCCTTTAGTTCCTCCAACAATGTCCTTTCCTGAGCTATACCCTCAAGCGGCAGCCCTGTTGGAGATAAAGGGTGTAGTCGTCTTGTCTCTTTATATCTTCTGACTAAAACAGTGTCATCCGCATCAAGAAATAGAATTTGCGGTGCAACCCAAGAAATTTCAGCTAATTCATCTAACGCTTTGAATAACGAATCAAAAAATTCCCTACCACGAAGATCCATTCCAAGCGCTACTTTATTCATCTTATTATTAGCATCCTTCATGAGCTCCAAAAATTTAGGAAGTAAAGTTGGAGGTAAGTTATCCACACAAAAAAAACCTAAATCTTCAAAGCTTTGAATGGCAACTGTTTTCCCCGCACCAGACATACCTGTTATGATAACTAATTGAACATTATTTGCACCTGTGCTCATGATCATTTCCTCCCATTAATAATGCCCCTACTAAAGAAGTTAAAGACGATAGATCTACTATCAAGACGTTTTCACTCATTGGCATCGTTAATTCAGATTCTGCCTAAAAAGTCTTTATTTCTCAATAATATGGTTAACTTTTTGCGAACGTTCACATAAGTATTCATCCCGAATAAAATTGGTTCTCCTATACCCCTATGGCAATAAAACTAGCTCCGGCACTAAGATTGACTCACCTGCCTGTTTAAAGCATTTTCTATTAACTTGGGTCAATTCGATATGAAATTAATTCAAAGTCAGGTGTATATGTAAATTGTCCGTAAATGATACCTGATCCATGAACAAGATAATCCAGAATATGATAATCGCCCTTTGCCATTGGCAGGTTTTGTATTTCATCAATTGGGTGCCATGCCAAGTTCCCTTCCTCAGATTTCAATAGCTGCACACCATCATAATCTTTCGCCACAAAGGAGAACATCATCCACTCCGAAACGATTTTTTCCTTATCTATAATATCAAAGGTGAAAACACCTTTTAATGACGGTTGCTTAAGGTAGATTCCCGTTTCTTCCCTGTATTCTCGTATAACAGATTCACGTATCGATTCTCCTTGTTCCATTTTCCCGCCGGGTGCCACCCACCAATTACGTCGAGGCTTTTGCAATAGCAAAATTTCATTGTCTTTTACCAAAACACAGTTCGTTACGCGTTGCACAACTCTCACCTCTTTTAGTTAGGCTGTTTTCGCATAAAATGTTGCTTTTCTTGCATTAGGATATTCCTCATATGTTTTGTCGTTATCATTTCTATGACTAGATGAGGAAATATATAATTTTCCTGTAAAAGACAACATGTATAAGAAAAGAGCACTTTTTTTAGGAGTTATAGCCTTTTATATTCTCTTTATTATACTATTTATCTAACTTCCTAACAAACGTAAAACGGAGTGTTTGCACTAAAAAACAAATGTGCAAGCGCCTTGCTCATCGGTGTACGGATTTTTTGGTTTTCGCAGCAAGATTTATGAAACACGGCGAGGTCGTTCAGAAACTGTTGTATGACCCTCAAGAAGGAGACGGAGAGCTGAAAGGTGCTTGAAGCTAGACGATAAAAAAAAGCACCAGGCAATGCCCGGGCTCGAAAGTTTCTTATTAAAAAGGGGGTCAATTTCATTTGTCTTTATCATACATGATTAATGTTTCACAATGATTACAGGAAAATTAAAACAAAATTACTTTTATCAAATATCCCTTTAAAATGCTAAAGGATAGCTGAAAATCATTTAATATTCAGCTTTTCTTTTAATTCCTCAATATAGTGTTGAGCACTTTGTGCCGCTATACTTCCGTCGCCTGTCGCAGTTACAATTTGACGAAGAGTCTTTTCACGAACATCTCCGGCTGCAAATATACCAGGAATTTTCGTTTCCATATCATCATTTGTTTCGATATAGCCTGTTTCATTTACAATACCAAGACTTTGGAAAGGTTTTGTTAAAGGCACTAGTCCAATGTAAATAAAAACACCATCCGCTTTATATTCCATTTCACTATCATCCACAGTTGAAACAAGAGTAACAGAGCCCACTTTTCCATCTTTTTCGTTAATTTCTTTCACGGTATGATTCCAAATAAAATCAACTTTTTCGTTTGCAAATGCCCGATCCTGCAAGATTTTTTGTGCTCTTAATTGATCGCGGCGATGCACAATCGTTACCTTACTAGCAAATCTTGTAAGATATACGCCCTCTTCTACTGCAGAATCTCCTCCACCAACAACCACTAATTCCTTGTTTTTGAAGAAAGCTCCATCACAAACGGCACAGTAAGAAACACCGCGTCCGCCTAATTCTTTTTCGCCAGGAACTCCAATCTTTTTATACTCAGCTCCTGTTGCTATAATGATGGCTCTAGTTTTGTATTCCTTAGAACCCGCTTTAAGCGTTTTATATTCTTCCCCATCGACAATTTCCTTAATATCTCCATATGCATATTCAGCACCAAATTTCTTTGCATGCTCAAACATTTTATTGGAAAGTTCAGGTCCTAGAATACTTTCATATCCAGGGTAATTTTCTACATCCTCCGTATTGGCCATTTGTCCACCAGGTACACCGCGCTCAATCATTAAAGTCGATAAATTGGCACGCGAAGCATACACGGCAGCTGTCATACCAGCAGGGCCGGCACCAATAATTATAAGATCATATATTTTTTCTTCCATATCTCAACACTCCTTACAGGTGAAATTCACTGCAAATTTCACTCACACCCATTTTTCTTTATCTATTTTTAATCTTTATTTCCTTATCTTATCATTCCCGATTTTGCTTTTGATTAAGGCTCTTTTCTTAAACTTTGTTGTTTTTAAGAAAAGATTCCCCGAAACAATACTGCCTTAGTCTTTTTGTACAAAGAGTGAAAAGTAACAATTTGTATAAAAACAGTCTTGTTAAGTTCTCAAAAAACAATTTTACCGAGAATCATTACCCTTATCTTAAAAGAATGTTCTTCCAGAGTCCATATATATGCTTACTGAGAATATTGCTGTATCATTTTAATGTATTTCTGGAGTGTCGAAGGTGAAATATGATACTGTTTGGCAATCTCTGATTGGCTAATCTTCTCATGATGGATCTTATTCCATACATAATCAACTGCCGCTGCATATGCAGGTTGGTTAGCAAATGATATCCCCTCTTTTAATCCATTGATAAAAATGGAGAACCACATATGAAATAATCCGGTCGTTTGCGGATATACCGGGTGGTGATGTTCATACAATAATGTGGCAACACCATGCCCTTTTCCAATGATTCCATCTGGGTCAAATTGCTCTTTCATTCCTGCATCCAATACGTTCGCCAAGTAAATTTTCTCCGTAATCGTAAATTCATCCAGGCTTTTAAAATCGGGATGGGAGATAATTTCCTGTCTGCGATTGGAAACCGATATTAGAAAAATGCCAAATAACCTTTCTTCTAAATAATCGCTTTTTAATTTGTTTAGAATGGATGTAACATGGTTTTCGAAGCCTTCATCACCCTGTTGATTTTTGTTCCAAGGCTCTGTCCCCTCTTTTTCCGGACTTAATTCTAATAATTGCTTCCAAGCAGATTTGGACGTCTGTTCATGTCCAGTAGAATAGGCAACATGTGAAAGCCAATAGTAAAAGCTTGCATCTCCCTCAAAGCCATGTTTTTTTAGTTTATTTAACCAATAAAAAGCCTTTTGATGATTTCCCAACAAGGCAAATGTGGCGCCTAGTTTATATTGATGTTCAATCAAGAGCGGCTGGATTTTTTCAAGACCATTTATTAATTCTTGAAGTTCCTCATCACGATGTTGATGATACAAAAATACTGCTAAATTACAAAGAGCGTGTAAGTTTCCGGGATTCTTATCCAAAAGCTCTTTTAACACATTTGCCGCTTTTTCCATTTCTCCTAAATAAAAATAACCGAGAGCCAAGTTATTGTAGGCTGACCAAAAATCCGGATATTTTTCAATCAATTCTTGTAAATTTTTAATGGCCATTTGAAAATTCCCAGATTCGAGAAGCTGTCTTGCCTTCTCTTGTTTCATGATTAACTCGTCTTGCATATATAAGGAATCTTCCAGGTCTGTTTCTTCCGTATTAATAACGTATATTAAATCTTCAGCTTCCTCTGCAAATTCACCATAAGGATCCAATTCCAAATATTTATTGGCATGTTTATATGCTTCATGAAAAAGACCAAGCTCGGCATAATTATTTGCCAAAAAATAATGACATTCTGTCATACTTGGGTCTAATTCGTCCAAAATTTGGGTGAAAAGTTCATTAGATTGCTGAAATTCATCCAGCTGCATACAAACAAGGCCAAGCTGACAGGCAATCATCGGTTCATATGGTTCTAACTGCATTGCACGCTGCAAATATTTTTTCGCTTTCTTTAAATCATGTCTATGATAAGCATTTATTCCTTTATTAAAATAGTATTCTCCTGTCGGTATAAAGGACAGGACGACACCTTGCTGCTCCTGCCTTACTTTTGAGTCTTTTGCCATGAAGGTCCCTCACAATAATCTTGTTTCTTCTATATTAAAATGATCTGTATTTACATTTCATAAAAATATTTTTAATCTATTACAAAAAGATGCCAAGACATTTTATCTGATATGGAGTAATCATTCATTCGAAAACAACCATAACTACTGTAGTATATCATATATAGTTATAATGATTAACAAGCAAATTGAAAAGTAGAAACACTTTCTACAAGACAACATAAGGTACCTGTTATCCCAGGTACCTATTTCCCGCTCTCCATTCCATATATTGGATCTGAAGCCCTTTTTTCTTCTAACTGTTCCTTTGTATAAATAACTTTCATAGGATTTCCGCCTACAAATGATCCTGCGGGAACATCTTTATGAACGAGTGTGCCAGCTGATACGATGGCTCCATCTCCAATTGTCACCCCGGGCAAAATAGTCGTATTGGCACCTATCATTACTTCACTGCCAATTTTTACATTTCCAAGCCTGTATTCCTTTATTAAATACTCGTGGGCAAGAATAGTTGTATTGTAGCCGATAACCGTATTTTTCCCTACAGAAATTTTTTCCGGAAACATAACATCTAACATTACCATTAAGGCAAAGGATGTTTGGTTTCCAATTTTCATCTTTAAAAAGACACGATACATCCAATTTTTTATACCTAAAAACGGTGTATATCTCGCCAATTGTATTATGAGGAAATTTTTAACCACTTTCCAAAAAGGAACCGTTTTATAAACATGCCATAAAGAATTTGCACCTGAAACGGGAAAACGGTCCGTCTTTCTCATCCATTTACCGCTCCAACTATTTCTAGTAGATCACGCATGTTATCAAGAATAAAATCAGGTTCATATTTTTCTAAATAAGCTCGCCCTTTTGCAGACCATGCAACTCCTGCAGACAGAGTCCCAGCATTTTTTGCCCCTAATATATCGTGGTAGTTATCTCCTACCATAATCGCTTCCTGTGGTGCTGACTCGAGCAATTTCAAAGCTTTTTCAATCGGTTCAGGATCAGGCTTTACATTCTCAACATCATCTATGGCGATTATTACTTCAAAAAAGGAATCCAAATTTGTCAGCTTTAGTCCTTTTTTTATGGTTGAGGACATCTTAGTAGAAACAATCGCAAGCTTATATCCCTTTTCTTTAAGGACCTTCACTGTCTCATAAACACCATCAAATTCTTTTACCAGAAGGTCATGATTTTCTAAATTATGAGCACGATATCTTTCTATCATTTCATCCACATTATCCGGATTAATAGATGAGAAGGTATCCTTGAGAGAAGGCCCCATGAACGGAAGCACATCCTCCCTTGTGTATTTCTGCGGATAATAGTGGTTTAATGTATGCAAAAAAGAAGCGATGATTAATTCATTTGTATCAATTAAAGTTCCGTCTAAATCAAAAAGAATCGTTGTTATTTGTTTTGACATATTTTGCTACCCTTTCTGCTGTAAATATCTATTCTTAGTCTAATAATAAATGTTATGGATGTAAATGAAAAGGAAACCGGTTGGAACCAGCTTCCTTTTTATCCCTCAAGGGTTGATGGGGTACTTTTAGACAAATCTATTCGGTTCCAAATCAACCCAACAATAAATGTTAATATGATGGCTGTTATCAATCTAACCAACAAAAGGTAGATTACAGGGATACCAAGAGGAACAAAGATCAGCGTGTCTTCTACCACAGCATGACAGCCGCAAAGGAAAATAAAAGCCAATGTGGCATCCTTCTTGCTGACACCATCTTCTTTTACTGCTTGAATCATTACCCCAGCCCCATAAGCCAATCCAAAGAATAATCCTGCTGCAAGGGTTGTAGAGGTATTTTCTTTCATTCCTAATAATCTTGTAACTGGAGCCATCCAACGCGAAAATAACTTAAGTAGTTGTAAGTCTTTCAAAATTTGAATCCCAATCATCAAGGGTATTACTATTTCGGCAAGTTTTAATACACCGAGCAGTGCCTTTTCCATTCCATTCAAGATAATCGGCCATACGCCGATTATTTTCTCTTGTTCAGGCGCAAATGTGCCGAAATGAACTTGCTGTCCGCCACCATGCCAGCATAAGTTTATTATTATCGCGGAAAGAACCGCCAAGCCAACCCGAACTAGAATCATCACCCAAATTTTCACGCCCACTTTGACGGCAACACTCGATTCAATAAATAAGTTATGGGCAAAGCTTAACATGACCGCAATAATAAATACTTCCTTAAGTGTTAAATCAACAGATAATATTCCCGCAATACCAGCATACAAATTCAAAAAATTTCCTAATACAATTGGGATAGCTGCATCTCCGGATAAACCAATTAGCTTCATTAAAGGCGTGACTATTTTAATGATCCATGGCAATATTGGGGTAAATTGCAAAATCGTTATCACTAATGTAATAGGAAAAATAATTTTCCCTAATGTCCATGTTGTTTTTAGCCCCGACCATAAACCTGTTTTTAGTGTTTGCAGCATGTTCCATTTCTCCCCATTGTTCTTGTTATACTAAGATCTATTATTTAAGCTTGTGAATCAGTACTAAAGACTTAAGTGTCGGCACAGCCTCTGAATTTTTAAATTTAGATGGATGAGGGACATTTCCCCCTACCTCACGATTGTTTAATAGTTGTTTCCCGATAATGCATGGCAGAATAGCCCGCTTTTCTTCTAAAAACCCATAATATAATTGAAACCACTACCAGTGCGATAGAAATCATTTGGGCCATACGCAAATTACTTGTTAACATTAAGCTATCTGTTCTCATACCTTCAATGAAAAATCTTCCTATTGAATACCAAATTAAATAGCTTAAGAATAACTCTCCTCTACGTAAATTTACTCTTCTTAAGTATATAAGAATGATAAATCCAACAATATCCCAAATGGACTCATATAAGAAAGTAGGATGATAATAATGACCATTAATATACATTTGATTAATGATAAAGTCGGGTAAATGCAAATGTTCCAAGAATGTGCGGCTAACCTCTTGACCATGCGCCTCTTGGTTCATAAAATTACCCCAGCGTCCAATCGCCTGCCCTAAAATGAGGCTTGGAGCACAAATATCTGCAAGCTTCCAGAATGAAACATTTTTTGCTTTAGAAAAAATAATAGCTGTCAGTATTGCACCAATTAACCCGCCGTGAATAGCGATTCCACCATTCCAAATTTTAATAATTTCTGATGGATGGACAGAATAATAGCTCCACTCAAAAAGAACATAATAAATACGCGCACAAATAATCGAAATAGGGATTGCCCAAATCATTAAATCTGCAAATAAATCTTTATCAATTCCTAACTTCTCTCCTTCACGAATCGCCAGAAATAAACCGATGGCGATGCCGCATCCAATAATAATTCCATACCAATGCACTTCAAATGACCCTAGATGCAGGGCGATTGGATTCAGTGGTTTGATATTATCCATATTCATTGCTCCTTTTTAGACGAATAAATATTTAAATTCTAATTTAAGTAGGCAATCAGTAATTTTCCATTTATGTTTTTATATGAAAAACTCACCTATTCATTCATCTTTTTATAGACATCATTTTTCGTCCCCATCTTCAATGACATCAGCAAGTCGCTCGGTAAATTGTTGAGCAGCATTGACCCCCATTTTTTTCAAACGATAATTCATTGCTGCAACTTCAATAATAATGGCTAAGTTTCTTCCCGGACGTACTGGAATCGTTAATTTTGGTATTTCCGTATCAATAATTTTTATTTTCTCCTCATCCAGCCCAAGGCGGTCATACTGTTTCATTTGATCCCAAAGCTCTAAATGAACAACCATCGTGATACGTTTATGGCTGCGAACCGCTCCTGCACCAAAAAGTGTCATGACATTTATAATCCCAAGACCGCGGATCTCTAATAAATGTTCTATTAAGTCAGGGGCATTCCCCACTAGTGAATCCGTATCTTCCTGGCGAATTTCTACACAATCATCGGCAACAAGTCGATGTCCCCTCTTCACTAATTCCAACGCTGCCTCACTTTTACCCACACCGCTTTTTCCGGTAATTAATACTCCAACCCCATAAATATCAACGAGAACACCATGGACTGCCGTTGTTGGGGCTAACTTAAATTCCAAATAGTTCGTTAAATGACTTGAAAACCGTGTTGTTTTCATATTTGTACGCATAACCGGAACAGAATACTCGTTAGAAGCTTCGATTAATTCTTCCGGTATTTCCAAGCCACGTGAAATAATAATCCCTGGTGTTAAATCACTGCAGAGCTGTTCCAAGCGAAGCTTTCTTTCTTCTGGATCCAAGCGCTCGCTAAAGGTAATTTCGGTCATCCCCAGCAGCTGAATTCGGTCAGCAGGATAATAGTTAAAGAATCCGGCCATTTCCAGACCAGGCCTAGAAATATCACTTGTTGTAATCGGACGGTGGATGCCTTCTTCCCCGCTAATTAATTCTAAATTAAATTTTTTTATAATATCCTCAACACGAACCTTCGCCAAATTGTTATCCTCCTTGCATTAAATCTGTATCTGTATACAGACAAGCAACAAACAGATTTCTCCTTCTATATTGTAAAGCTTTCTTTATTGTAGCATTACACTGTAGCGGAAGACTACCCTTTAAATGAACAAATGCGGAAGCGCCTTGCTCATCGGCGGCGTATGGATTTCGTAGTCTTCGACTGAGATAAAGGAAACACAGTGAGGTAGTTCACGAGCTGATGTTGACTTATCGTAGGGAGGAGACGGAGAAATCCACTAGCCGATAGGCGCTGTAGCTAGACGGATACAAGTACAAATGTCATCCAAAGGTACCGAAATCATTCCGCTAAACATATTATAAGAATATAAGCACCTTCTGTATGTGCATTACCTTTCATGGGAGGAGAATGGGATGAAAATAATGCTGGATGCCGGACACGGACCGAATACTCCGGGTAAAAGGAGTCCTGACAATTTTAAAGAATTTGAATTCAATAGTAAGGTAGCAGATTTCGCGAAGGAGCTTTTGAATGAGTATAAGGATGTTACTGTTTATTTTGACCATTCAAAGAAAGAGGATGTTCCTTTAAAAGAACGTACGGATAAAGCAAATAAATTAAGAGTAGATTGTTATGTTTCTATCCACGCTAACGCATATGGTACAACTTGGAACGACGCTGAAGGAATCGAGACATATGTGTATGTAACAAAACCGAAGGAAGCCATGGAATTAGCGAAAAAAGTGCAAAAGAATCTTGTAATTCGAACTGGTTTAAGCGATCGCGGCGTAAAAACTGCTGATTTTCATGTGTTGCGTGAGACAACGATGACTGCCATTCTTTGTGAATGCGGTTTTTACACAAATAAAAAGGAAGTGGCCTTATTAAAGTCGAAGATATATCAAAAAACTTGTGCAGAGGCAATTGTTAAAGGAATTGCAGACCAATACCATTTAAAAAAAGAGGATGTTAAAACAACGAATCCACCAGTTAAGAAAAAACAATATCGTGTCCAAATAGGGGCCTTTGAGAAGAAAGAAAATGCGCAGGACTTAATTAAGGAGCTAAAAGAAAAGGGATACGATCCAATATTAGTAGAATGAGGGATAGTCCGTAAGCGACTATCCCTTTTATTTTTTCTTAAGCATTATTGTTGATTTGATTTATAAACTTATACGTTCACGTGAACATCTACGCATAAGACAATGTGAACCAAAATCATTTTCATTTAGCTGAATTTTTCTTTAAAATCGTATTTTGCAATATGACATTCGTAATCGACATTATCATTGCCATGAGAAAAGCCATCCCAAAACTGTGAATTTCAAAACTGTCTCCCATAAGCTTATCTGTTATTAGTAATGTGATCGCGTTAATTACTAATAAAAATATTCCTAATGTCAATATGGTTATTGGCAAAGTTAAAATAATTAAAATAGGACGGACCAACACATTTAATATAGATAGAATAAAACTTGCTACTATTGCAGCTCCAAAACTTGATACCTCGAAGCTATGGAAAAAACCTGCAATTGCTACAAAAAGTATTGCATTGATGAATATGCTGATTAACCATCTCATAAAAAACAAAACCTCTTTCTAGAAAGGCTCTTTTCTTAAGACTTCTTGGAATGGATTTTTAAGAAAAGATGCCCGAAACTTATACATATTAATACCTATTTATCATGGACGAAACCCGTTTTTTTAGA
Source organism: Margalitia sp. FSL K6-0131 (assembly GCF_038008735.1). Classification (NCBI taxonomy): domain Bacteria; kingdom Bacillati; phylum Bacillota; class Bacilli; order Caryophanales; family Bacillaceae; genus Heyndrickxia; species Margalitia sp. FSL K6-0131. Next base: position 1,527,116 of record NZ_JBBOZS010000001.1, on the reverse strand, counting down.
AAACTGCCTCTTTTTTCTCCGCTTTCTTGATATTCACAGAGCCAGTTTTAGTATCTGCAAAAACCCTTGTTATCTCATCTGTGTTACCTGACTTTTTAAATTTCATTTGCTTTTGGGCAATATCCTTCTTTTCGAGAATGGTTTCTACATCATCAAGCTCAATTTTTATATTTCCAAAATTAGATTTACATTCCCCTTCCACGCCACTTCCATCTGGAAGATATAGATGAACATTTCCTGTTACAGCTTTCACATGAACGGTGTCTGCTTGATTTTCCAATGTACAGTGAACATTGCCGTTAAAAGATTGTAAATCAACCATATGATAGGAACCTACAACATCGATTTGACCGTTCATCGTTTCAGCAGCGAGTCTTTTTGCTTTACTATTTTGGATCGTAATTTTACCATTCGCTGTTTCCGCCTCTAATTTATCTGTTATCATTTCCTGCAAGGAGATTTTTCCGTTTGCCGTTTTTGTTTTAAAGTCCTGAACATCCATTTTTTCGGCGCTAATTTTTCCATTAAAAGTTCGGATAATCGCCTTCTCATAGGTGCTTCTAGGAACATATACAACGGTATCCACTTTCATCCATTTAGATTGTGTAGAAAAACGAAGACGTTTGTTTTCTACCGAAAAATAACTGTTTTCGATAAAAAAGCTTCGTGCATCATCTCGTTGATCTTTTCGATATACTTTAGCAAAGCATTCGACACGGGTATCTGGCTGATCCCAAGGCTTTATTTCGACATGACCATTTGCAACATCGATATCGATATGGGTAAATTCTGCCTCAGGCTGTTGAAAAACATGCGGAAATTCAACAGATTGATTAAATGGGAAATCAAACTCTTTAATTTTTTTCACAGCTGAATTAACAAAATCTAAAATCTTATCTTTTGTTGCATTGAACTGGAATCCTTCTTCCTCTTCCTCCGCCTTATCCTGATGCTTTTTATGATTTTCATGTCCTTTTGCAGCAGAGTCGATTTCATGTTTCATATCATGAATTGGTTCATTTTTCTCTTCATTTTCTAACGCTTCTAATAAGGTTAATGCTTCCTCAGTGGATAGCTTTCCATTCTTCACTAATTCCAAAATACGCTTTCTTTCCATATGCATTTTCAGCTCCTCCTTATTTATTGTTAAAGAAATTCTATAGATGGATTCATAAATTGATTGTTTATTATTACCTATTTCTATTTTCGCATAACCCTCGGGGTTCTTCCTCCGTCTTAAGTTGGAAATATTTTAGTTATTTTGATTTAGCTTAAGGGTTATAAGTTTAACTTATGTAAAAAAGACGAATCACTGCAAGATCGGAGCGATTCGTCTTTTTTGTTAAGCTTCTGAAGGTTCGAAAACAGTGCTTCGTTTTTTCATAACCTTTTCTCGATATTCTTTTCTTTCTACATCTGACATTGCTTTAAAGCTTTTTAAAAATTTCTCGTATTTTGGTACTACCTCTTCAATTGTTCCATATGCTCTTACTTCACCATACTCAATCCAAAGCGCCTTCTCACAAAATGTCTTAATTTGTTTTAGTGAGTGGCTGATAAAAAATATCGTTTTTCCCTTTTCCTTAAATTCATTCATTTTTGCTTCACATTTATCTGCAAATATTTTATCTCCGACCGATAAAGCTTCGTCAATAATTAATATGTCTGGATCAATATTTACAGAAATAGCAAAACCTAATCGAGATTTCATACCGCTTGAGTAATTTTTTACTGGCTGATCGATAAATTTGCCAAGCTCCGCAAATTCAATAATTTCTGGTTCCAGTTCTTTAATTTGTTTTTTATTAAAGCCAAGCATTAAACATTTTAATTCAATGTTTTCTCTTCCTGTCAGCTGATTATCTAATCCAGAACTAATGGCAATTAAGGCAACCTCACCATTGATTTCAATCGTTCCGGATGTCGGTGGGATAATTCCGGATATTATATTTGACAATGTTGATTTACCGGAACCATTTACCCCAACAATACCTATAACATCTCCACTTTCTGCCTCAAAGGTGATATTCCTTAAAGCATAAAAGTCCTCACCATAACCCTTTGGCAAAAATATATCTAGCAATTTCTCAGAAGTACGATTATACATCTTATATTTTTTGGCAACATTATGGAGAACTACTGTTTTCGACACATTTCTCACATCCGTATTATAAAAAGTCAACAAATCGATTTCTAAATTTCAAATGCATAATGGATCCAATGGTAAATAGGACAAGAATAACTACCCAAAAATATATTGTATAATGCCATTCTGCAACTAAATACCACTTTTTCCCAAGCAATGAATTTCGATAACCCTCCACGATGTAGTAAATAGGATTTATCTTTAATATTCCTTGATATTTTGCCATTCCACCTGTTGGTGGCCATAATATTGGTGATAAATATATCATCATTCTCATAATTGCCTGCACTATCATTTGAACATCTCTTACAATCATGGAAAGTGTAGAAGTAATTAAAGACACCGATAAGGTTAGTGCAATAGCTGCAAACATATAGTACACCAATTCAAAATAGTGCAGGGATATGGAAAACCCATAAAATTGCAAGATCACCATAATAACTACTAATAGCATTAAATGCTGATAAAACTTCGCAATGATCACATAAGTAGGAATAATACTCATTGGAAAGCTCATTTTTGAAACCATCTTAATTCGTGAATAAATAGACTTCGATCCTTGCGTAATGGCAGGATTAATGAAAAACCATATTACAATTCCAGCCAACAGCCATGGAAAGTAATCTACACCACTTTCACCTTTTCTAGTGGTAATATGTCCAAAAACAAACCAATATACAGCAATTTGAATCATAGGATTGATAACTTCCCACAGTATTCCTAAATAATGACTTTTATTTGCACTTTTTACTTCATAGGCCGATAAACGGCTAATAAGATATATGCTATTAAATTGTTCTTTGATAATGGTTAAAACGGATTTCATGTAATATTCCTTCCCCGGAATACCTTGTCAACCACCCTTTTAGATGATTGTCCAGATTCCAAATAACAAAACTTCTCGTAAAAACTATTAAAAGCCGAGGATACTCGAAAATCATTTAATTGAATTTCTTTGATTGTTTCAATTACTTGTTCTGTTGTTTTTACTAATGGTCCTGGTGCCTGATTTTCAAAATCAAAATAGAATCCCCGCAGTGTATCCCGATACATATCGATATCGTAAACATAAAAAATCATCGGTCTTTTTAAGTTTGCATAGTCAAAAAAGACAGAGGAATAATCAGTAATCAGAAGATCAGAAATCAAATATAATTCCCGAATATCTTCATGATTGGAAAAATCATAGACAAATCCTTCATAAGGACTTAAATCAAAATTTTCCGCAACAAGATAATGCATCCTTAATATAATAACATATTCATTCCCTAGTTCTTCTTGTAATAAACGTAAATCTAAATCAAGGTCAAATTTGTATTTTCCTACCGCATAAAACTGATTATCACGCCATGTTGGAGCATATAATATTAGTTTTTTATCTAAAGGAATTTTATATCTTTCTTTTAACATATTAATGGTATCGCTCGTATTGGATTTATATAAAAAGTCATTTCTTGGATACCCTGACTCTATCATCTCTTTGTTAAATTGGAAAGCTCTCCTAAATATTTTTGTAGAATATTCATTAGGAGATACAAGAAAATCCCAATTACTTGCCTCTTTAATAAAATTTTCCTTGTAGCGTTGAGTAGAAGTACCTGGCATATGGACTTCATCCATATCTGCAGCCAGTTTTTTTAATGGAGTACCATGCCATGTTTGTAGATAGGTACAGTGCTTTGGCTTTGGAATCCATAAAGGCATACGACTGTTGGTTACCCAATATTTTGCTAACGCCATATGAAAAAGCCATTTAATTGAAAAACGATTTACATAATCGATATCTTTATCCTTAAAGTTATGAATAAACCTTTTATCAACACTCCACACAAGTTTATACTCTGGATGTGTTTCCTTCAAATATTCATAAATTGCTCTTGGGTTATCACTATATTGCTTCCCTAAAAAACTTTCAAATACAACTAGATTTTTTTTGGCTGGCAGCTTTCCAACCAAGGCAAATATCCGTTTGTAGAGTTTTTGAGTTAAAAAAGACTTTTTCCATCTATTTAATCTATTTTTGACTTTTATCAATATATCTTTGCTCCATCTATACTCATTAATACTAATATATAAATAATTATTATTTATTTTTCCAATGATAACCTTTTTCTTGTTCTGTAAATAGTTAAGTTTTTCACTTAAAATTTCATTTTTTTGATTCCAATAGAGGTTTCTTGGAGTGCTTTTACCTACCTCTTGATTATCTTTCATATAACTTATTTCAACATATGGTTCCAATAATATCAATGATTTTTCAGCATATGAAAAGAAATCTTCCACATTGAATTCAAATTGAAATTTACATATAGCATGGTTTCCCTGCTTGGAATAAGAGGACTCGTAATTAATAGAATTGACTATTTTCTCCTCAATGCCAAGGTCTTCATTTTGAATAATAAGTGTCATATTCAATTCTGAAGGTGTTTCACCCTTATCGGGAATAATTATGTAACCGCCTATTGAAGCGGCACCTTCTTTTGTTAAACTACTTTTCTCCACAATTGCCATTGATTCTATTTCTTTCACGTTAAAGGACAAATTTCCTTTGTTCGTGGTGTATGGCAAGAGCACCATTTCTTTTTTACTATCAACATATAATGGCAGTGGAGCTGAGCTATCCTTAGTTTTTAGGCGAAATTGATTGGATTGTTCTTCATGATTTATCACAATATATAAATCCCAACATTGATTCTCCGTTATAATTGCCGATAAATATTCTTTACTTATTTTTGCACTTAAAAGGAAATTGCGATGAACTTCCTTGGATTCTTCAAACGTAATGTCTAATTTATCGTTTGAATGCCGGGACACGAATCTAAGATAAGTGAATTTCAAGTCCGTTTTACTGGTACTGAGTATTTGAAGCTTGTATTCTTCATTTTGATGACTGATTGATGTGAGCATAAAATTATTATTAGTTTGTACTGTCATGAAGTTTTTTAATACTCCTCTCAGAGTTTTTTCCACTTTCAAGAAGGTAATCTACGAGATTCCTACTGGAATGGCCTGTAGAATATTTATTCCATTCCCTGGAAAATTGGCGAATCTCCTCCATATCAAATTGATCATCGATAATTAGTTTAACAATATCTTCTGTAGTAAATACAACTGGACCAGGTACTATTTTATCATACTGTCCCCAAACCCCTTTATTTGAAATATACTGTTCCAAATCATATGGATAAAAAATCATTGGTTTTTCCAAAATCGCAAATTCAAATGGGATGGAAGAATAGTCACTTATTAAATAGTCGGTTACAAGAAGTATTTCATTAACATCGTTATAAGTGGAGAAATCAAGAACAAAACCACTATATTTCTTTTCAAAGTCTATAGTCTTATGAATCGCTGGATGCAATTTAATAATTAATATAAACTGGTGACTCAATTTTTCATACATATAGTCAAGATCAAGGTTAAGTTGGAAAGAGTCCAAGCTTTCATCACGAAAAGTCGGTGCATACAAAATAACCTTTTTTCCTTCAAAGGAATTATATCGGTCCTGAAGTCTTTTTTTAACTTCCGTTTGATATTGTGTATCATAAAAAAGATCGGTTCGAGGAATACCTGTATGAAGGATATTTTCTTCAGAAAGGTTAAAAGCCTCCATAAAAATATTCGCCATAACATCGGAACCGACAACGACTTTATGAAATTTATCGTATACCTTTAAAAATCGCTTATGAGCTGATTTTTTTCTATTCGTAATAAATTTATCTTTCAAACCGAATGTTTTGATAGCACCCGCAGCATGCCATAACTGGATGCACTGAACATCCGCTTTAAAAGAAGTCGCTGCTAAAAACCCAAAATAGTTATCCACTACTACGTATTTTGAGGTTGCCAGATGGAAAATATATTTAAACTGATAAAATAAATTAAGCGTTTGAATCTTGAATACTTTTTCATTAATTGTATTATTAATGTCCTTGTAACAGGAATTATCACATAAAAAGACCACCTCAAAAGGAACATTTTGCCTTTTCATTTCTTCGTAAACAAATTTTGGGTTTTGTTTAAATGAAAGGACAAATGTTACTTTATTTTTTAGTGGCCACAATTTAGCAAAGTTGAATTGTATTTTAAAAATCAGCAAATACAATCCAATAATTAATTCTTTAACCATTTTTAACGGTAAGCAAATCTTTTTTTATTTTCGTGGTTGAGATACCAATTGTTCTTGGTAAATAAACGACTTCACAGTACTCCTTAAGAAAATCAAATTTCCCCTTCCAGTCATCCCCCATGACAAACACGTCAACATCATTATTACGAATATCCTCAATTTTTTGTTCCCAAGAATCCTCAGGTATAACTTCATCGACATACCGAATTGCTTCTAGAATCACTTTGCGTTCATCAAAACTGTAATAAGCCTTTTTATTTTTGATTTCATTAAAATGGTCCGTAGAAATAGCTACAATTAAATAATCTCCAAGTTCTTTGGCTCTTTTTAATAAATTGATATGTCCCCAATGCAACAGGTCAAAGGTACCATAAGTAATAACCTTTTTCATTTACAATCTCTCCAGTTTAAATTTTATTCCACATATAATAAACGAATGAAAAAAATTCGACATGAATAGACGAACTTAAACATTATTATAAATCGAAAAAACTGTTCTTACAACGATTAATTGATAAATAGGGCTTAACTACTTCTATTGCCAATATATTGCATGCCATCCAGACCAGCAAAAAATACAGGTATTGATGTTATATTACCCCCGTACAAAGATTATAAACTTCAAGACCAATATCAAAAGAAAAGAGTTAATCCCCAAACGGAAATAACTCTTTTTGATCTCTTCTTTTGAAAGAAGCGGAAATTTCCTAATGCTTCCTCCTAAGTAAGTCTTCCAATTGTCTTCCTATACAAGAGCTTTACCTTTTCAGGATAATATCCCCTTTTTTTGATTTGTGTAATTTCATGATACATTCTCTCACAATTCTTATGATCAATATAAGTGAATATTAAATCTTTTCCCTGACTTACTTGTTCTTTTTCTTTAAAATCGTTTTTAATGTACTCTTTTAATTCGTTATTCATGGTTTCAACATTATTTACAATACTACCTAAGAAGGTCTCTTCTGGTGCACGAAGTATGCCTCTTTTAAAGAAATCGTCAAAGTCAAAATGATAAAAGATAACTGGCTTGCTCATATACGAAAAGTCAAATGAAACACTTGAAAAGTCCGTAATCATAATACTGCTTTCAATTAATAAATCTTGAACATTTTTTTCCCCGAGCTTTATTATTTTCATTCTAGGATTATCTGGGATATTAAAATGTTCAATATAAGGCTGCATTCGGTAATGCGGGTAGAAAATAAACTCGAGATTATACGTTTCAAGTATTTTCTGTAATTCTTCACTTTGCAATAATTCGCTGTACCTCTTAAAATATACAGATTCTAAAAAGGCTTCTTCTGTATTTAACCATTCTCTCCATGTAGGAATACAAAGTATTTTTCTGTTTCCCGATAGATCCTGTTGGAGTGGAAGTGCATCAAATCTTGACAACCCTGTTATTTTCACATTCTTTTTAGGATATTGCATGCTATTAACAACAAGTTCCTGCTCTCCTTCAGAACTAACACAAAACATATCAAACGGATAATCATAATATTTACGATGATACTCTACATTTTTCCTACCTAATACACCATGTTGAATGAAAATCTTTCGTGCTTTACGATAATTAAAAAGCGAATATCCTTTAAATGGAAGAAAATATTCATTATCGTGTGAAGAAATATAGGTAGATGCCAAAAGCGTGTAAAGAAAATGCTTTCTTGTTCCAAAATATAGTACATTACCTAAATTTCTTATATTTTCAATATCATTGGATTCAGGATCAATTGCATAATATATTTCTTTGTTAGGAAATTTCTCTCTGCAGTATTTAAAAAAATGATAACCCGTATCTTGAGCAGTATCCGGTCTTTCCCCTATGATCCATATATCTTTTTTCTTATATAAAAAGATATACAATAACGGATGAATTAACATGAGCAACTTGCTGTAAAAATCAAAAGATAACACTTCAATTTTAATATTTCCTCTTGGAGTCAACGAAAAATAGTGATCTTTTATTTTCTTTATTTGCTTATCAAATAAAGAAGCTTTTCGAATACTTCTATCTTTTCGATAAACAAATTTTCTAAAACCAAGTTTTTTGGTTATTATTTCCCCTTCAAACTCAATAACAATATAAAAATCCCATATTCCATTGGAAAGGATTGATCCATTATTAATTTTCTGCAAATTAATTTTTGTTTCAAAACCACTCCATTGATAATCCATTATTTCTTTGCCAAATCGTTCGGTTATATCCGGTCTTTTGGAACTATTTAATGGAATAACGATTTTTTCTTCTGTAAACCTTTTATGCAAAATAATGTTTCTTTTCATTTCTTGTGTCGAGTTTTTTCCATCAACAAAAGCCCACCCCTTTATCTTGAGTGTCTTATTGTTTGTTTTAAATACTTCAACATCTCTTATAATTCTTAATGAATTAATGGTAAAACATAACCCTTGAGTTCTACTGGAATACAGGTAACATTGGAGTTTCTCATCATTTTGAATGAAATCCCACATATATTGATACCTATTGATTTGTTCTTCCGGAAAACTAAGCAAAATCGTTTCTTCTTTGTCATTAATGGTACTAACAAGCTGAAAATCCCATCTGCCCTTAATTTCAGAAGAATTCTCTTGTATTATCTTTTCAAAATCAATAATTGTTTCTAGATGAATGATGTCAGATTCTTCATCTATAACCATTTCGGCATGAAAATCGATTTGCTCATTTGTATTTCGTTTGATTAATCTACATACAGGAAATAAATGAATATCCATTTTAGATAAGAAACGGTTCTGTAATTGAGCAGAAAGGTGTAATTTCCAACCATCCATTTTAAAATTACTCATTGTCCCCTGAACCGATACATTATCTAAAATAATGGAAAAATTACCTTTAATAGTTTGATAAAATTTAATATCAGAATATCTATTATTATTTTGAACTAAGAGTGTTGAATGTTCTCCCTGCCAATTTTCATTTGTAAATGTTAAACGGCTGACAACTTCCAATCCCGAATAATGTTCTACTAAATAGAAATCCCAAATTCCATATAAAAATTCATTTGATGGCAACTTTTGAAAGTCAATTTCAACTGTACCTTCCTTATTCTCATTAACATCAAAAGGAAAGTCGAAAAAATGCCCCGTTTTTCGGCTGGCGATTCGGAGAAATTTCTTATCATTTATTTCTTCATTAAATAATGCGAAAATAGTAAACAATGCGGTAGTGGAATTGATTACTTCAAAATGAAGCAATTCATTTTCGATTTGGTATTTACGTGATTCCTTTTTTGCATTGATGGAGGTAACTCGTAATTGGGAATCTTCCATACTAGACAACTTCCAAAGTACATTTTGGCTCAAATATAGATTATGTTTATGTTGGTCAATTTCATTCGTTAGTTTTTGTGTATCAACTAATTTACCTTCTTTCTTTATCTGCAACCAACAATCAAATAGACCGTAATTTAAGCTTTTTCGTATCCATTGTATGGGAATTTCTCCATTGAAAGTGTATTTCAAATTATTTTTATCTATTAATTCGTAGCTCTCTATTTTATACAAGAACTTTTTCCTATCTTTTACAAAAACCAAAAAAAGCTCACTGTTATTTCTATCGATAACACTGTTTACTAAGAGATCACCACTAAAATGTATCTTTTCATTTTTCTCTACCATTATTTCACGTATAGAAGATTTTATTATAGTAGAAAAATTTTTATCGATTTTTCTTTTTATACTGAACAATTATTATCACCACTCATAACAATTTGCACTAAATGAACTATCTTTGTATTATAACAAATTGCGACAAATTCATACAGTAAAAAAGGAAAATGATATAAGACACTTTTAGCTTTATTGTTGAAAAAGGAACTAATAGAAATAACATTCTTCTCTTTTATTTAGTAATGGAAAGTTGAAAGTAACCTTAATTTCGTTATAAATATTGTTCGTAATTATCAAAAAACTTCATCTACAATCTTTGCGGCAGCTACCCCATTATCCCAATCGCAATATACTTTATAGAAGTTCTCATACCGTTCCTTATATTCATCTTCCACTTTCTCGATATTTAGAATAGCATCGATCACTTCCTCTGATGTATGAAGAAGAGGCCCCGGAACATCCGTTTCTATATTAATATAAAATCCTCTTAAGGTATCTCGGTATTTTTCAAGATCATACGTATAAAATAATATTGGCCTTTTTAAATTTGCGTAATCAAAAAAGACAGAAGAATAATCCGTTATCAAAATATCCGATATTAAATAAAGCTCGGCAATATCATTGTATTTTGAAAGATTTAGCGCAAAATCCTCCAAGCCTTTTGTTTCAATATCGTCTGCAATAAAATAGTGCATTCGCAAAAGGATAACATATTGATCACCAAGTTTTTCTTTCATATCCTGGAGATTCAGACTTAAATTGAATTTATACTTACCCGGTTCATAATATTCATCATCTCTCCATGTAGGTGCATACAAAACTACTTTCTTATTTAATGGAATGCCTAATTTTTGTTTTATATTTTTGGCAATTCTATTACGGTCTTTATGATATAAAATGTCATTTCTAGGATAACCATATTCTAAAACTTTTTTATTATATTTAAAGGCTCTTTTAAATATATCTGTTGAATACTGATTTGGTGAAATAAGATAATCCCATCTTCTGGATTGTTCATAAAAATGTTTTTTATAATTTGGATTAGCGGAATATACATCGTTCATATCAAATACCAGTTTTTTCAATGGAGTGCCATGCCATGTTTGCAGATAAATATTTTCTGATCTTTTTTTTAAATGGAGAGGCATTCTTGAATTACTGACCCAGTATTTTGCAGTCGCTAAGTAATAATAATACGCAAAACTAAAACGTTTTATTTGCTTATGTTTACCGGGAATATCTTTTACCTTCTTATTAAAAATCCATATGTACTTAAAATCCATATTTTGTTTCACCATATGTTCATAAATGTACTTTGGACTATCTGAATAGTTCTTTCCCAAAAAACTTTCAAAAATAATGGTCTTTTCTTTTATAGGTAATTTTAAAAGAATAGTGTCATAAATAAAATAATACATTTTTGTTCTGCCTTTTAACGCACGTTTTAAATTTCTAGCAAAGTGATGAAATGTTAATAATCTGGAATACTTTTCTTCTTTTCCTTTTGCTAGTAATTTAATTTCATGTTTCACCACCATATTGGTGTTTTTTAACATGCGTTTAGAAACCTTTTTAGCAGAAAATGACAACAGATTAAAATTATTAGCTATTTTAGCTTTGTCCGCGAATAGCATTACAACCTCTTTTCTATATAAATTAAGAAATTGTTTGTCTAAATAATCTGTTATGAATGAATCCCCTTTTTCCATATCCCTCAAATCATTATAAATCGTTAAAAAGTCATGTAATCTTTGTTCTCTTTCTAATTGCATTAATGCCGGATTTGAGATAGGATCATTTCTTAATCTTTTGAAATATAAACAATCAGATAAATACGGAATTTCCTCCAAACCCTTTAGTAAGGAAATAATGATGGGTAATTCTGTATAGCAATGTACATTCTCCGTAAAAGTTAAATTGTTTGCTAAGATAAATTCTTTAGAAATAAGGTGATGTATAATAGACATTCCTCCAAAATGTCTAAAACGATCCTTAAACAGTAAGCCCTTATCATTATTTTCCTTTTGGAAAATATCATTATGCTTCTTCACTATTTTTTGCCGTCCAGAAATAATCTTGTACCCTCTTATATTTTCGATAAGCTTCTGTAATGTAGCGCTTTCAATAAAATCATCGCTGTCCAAGAAATAAACATACTCTCCTGTTGATTGACGTAAACCGAAATTTCGAGCAGCACCAACACCTTTTCTTTCAGTGAAAGAACTTATTTTTATTCTTTCATCCATTTTAGAGTATTCATTAATAATCCGATTGGAGTTGTCAGTAGATGCATCATCTACTATTATGATTTCTATATTTTCATATGTTTGATTTATCACGGATTCTATGCACTCAGGCAAGAATTCCTCCGTATTAAATACTGGGATTATTACCGTGATTTTCATACTCTTCCCCCCTTTGCCACAGAATAGAGTTTAGCAGTTTATCTTAAATATCGGTAAGCTTCCTTTAACGGAAATTTCTGAACACTCTATTCATATGTGTTTTACATTACCATATTGTTATCCATCCGTCATCCAACAATGAAAATTTTATACAAATATATTAATTGAACCAATATTTTATTTTATTGTTAGCCCTTTGTCATTGACCATCTTGCAGTATTGGTTTACATAGAAAAAAAGCAATTTCGACTTAAAGTCGAAATTGCTTTCACATAGATGAGGTGACTTTTTCAAGGTTTTGAACCTTTTTTTCCATTCTTATAGCGTCTCTGTCCAGCACAGGCTTTAAATATTTTCCCGTATAGGATTCCGGAACCTCGGCAATTTTTTCCGGTGTGCCTGTTGCAACAATGGTTCCCCCATTAGATCCTCCTTCTGGACCCAAATCAATAATGTAATCTACTGTTTTGATGACATCTAAATTATGTTCAATAACAAGAACCGTATCACCGTTCTCTACTAATCGTTGCAGAACATCAAGAAGTCTAGCAATATCATCTACATGAAGTCCTGTTGTCGGTTCATCTAATATATAGAAAGACTTGCCAGTTGAGCGGCGGTAAAGTTCAGATGCTAGCTTCACCCTTTGTGCTTCTCCACCTGATAAAGTTGTCGCGGGCTGGCCAAGTTGAATATACCCCAATCCAACATCTGCAATCGTTTGTAATTTCCTTTTGATTTTTGGGATGTTTTCAAAAAATTCAAGAGCATTCTCCACGGTCATATCCAACACTTCAGCAATACTTTTTCCTTTGTACTTTACTTCTAATGTTTCACGATTATATCGTTTTCCATGGCAAACTTCGCACGGTACATAGACATCTGGGAGAAAGTGCATTTCGATTTTGATAATCCCGTCTCCTCGACATGCCTCACACCGTCCTCCCTTAACATTAAAACTGAAACGACCTTTCTTGTATCCGCGAATTTTCGCTTCATTGGTGGCGGCAAAAACATCACGTATATCATCAAATACTCCAGTATAGGTTGCTGGGTTCGAGCGTGGAGTTCTGCCGATCGGTGATTGATCAATATCAATGACCTTTTCAAGGTAGTCGATGCCTTTAATATCTTTATGCTCACCAGGCTTGCTTTTCGAACGATATAGTCTTTGAGCTAATGTCTTATACAGAATCTCATTTATTAGTGTACTTTTTCCGGAGCCTGAAACACCTGTAACAGCGATAAACGTTCCGAGTGGAAATTTTACATTTACATTCTTTAAGTTATTTTCCTTTGCTCCTTTAATTTCAATGAAGCGTCCATCCGGTTTTCTTCTTTCAATCGGAAGAGGAATAAACTTTTTCCCTGATAAATATTGACCGGTTAATGATTTCGGATCATTCATTACTTGTTCAGGAGTGCCTGCAGAAATGATCTCTCCACCATGAATCCCCGCACCAGGGCCAATATCAATTAAGTAGTCTGCCGCAAGCATTGTATCTTCATCGTGTTCTACGACAATTAATGTATTTCCTATGTCACGCATATTTTTCAAAGTACCAATTAGACGGTCATTATCACGCTGATGTAAGCCGATAGACGGCTCATCAAGAATATAAAGTACGCCTGTTAAACGGGAACCAATTTGGGTAGCGAGACGGATCCTTTGTGCTTCTCCACCAGAGAGAGTACCAGCTGCTCTGCTTAACGTCAAATATTCCAAACCGACATTAACAAGAAACCCTAGTCTTTCCCTAATTTCACGCAGAATTAGGTTGGCGATTTTCATTTCTTTTTCTGTAAGCTCCAAGCTGTTAAAGAAATGATCCGCATTTTCGATGGAAAGCTCAGATACTTCCCCGATATGTTTATGATTAATTTTGACGGCAAGCGTTTCTTGCTTAAGCCTGTAACCTTTACATTTTGGACACGCATGTTGTGCCATATATTTTTCCATCTGCTCTCGAATATAATCCGAGCTTGTTTCTTTGTAACGGCGTTCCACATTTGGGATTACACCCTCAAAACGAATATTTCCTTCCCTTATTTGACCGAAATCATTCTCATATCGGAAATAAATGGATTCATCACCTGATCCGTATAAAATTTTCTCCATTTGGTGCTTCGGTATATCCTTTACAGGTATATCCATATCGATCCCATAATGATTGCAGACTGCTTCTAAAAGCTGCGGATAGTATTGTGAACTGACTGGTTCCCATGGAGCAATAGCATTTTCCTTTAAAGAAATATCCCAATTAGGAATAACGAGTTCCACATCTACCTCAAGCTTTGTTCCTAAACCATCACACTCAGGACAGGCGCCGAATGGGCTATTAAAAGAAAACATCCGTGGTTCCATTTTATCGATGGAAAAACCGCAATGCGGACAAGCAAGATGTTCACTGAAGAGCAATTCCTCTTCCCCAATAACATCAATAATTACTTTTCCATCCGCTAGCCGCAATGCTGTTTCCAAGGAATCCGCCAAGCGGGCTTCAACACCCTCTTTTACAACAATCCGGTCAATTACCACTTCGATGGAATGTTTTTTATTTTTCTCCAGATTAATATCTTCCCCAAGATCAAGTAATTCTCCGTTTACTCTAACCCTGACAAATCCTTGCTTTTTAATATCCTCAAATACCTTAACGTGAGCACCTTTTCTTCCGGATACAATGGGTGCTAACACTTGCAGCTTCGTTCTTTCCGGATATTCCATTATACGATCAACCATTTGCTCCACTGTTTGAGAGGTAATTTCAATCCCATGATTCGGACAGATTGGTCTGCCGACACGCGCAAATAAAAGGCGTAAGTAATCATATATTTCGGTTACGGTTCCAACTGTTGAGCGAGGGTTGCGGCTTGTTGTTTTTTGATCAATAGAAATAGCTGGAGATAAGCCTTCAATCGCATCCACATCCGGCTTATCCATTTGTCCTAAAAACTGCCTTGCATAAGCAGATAAGGATTCTACATATCGTCTTTGTCCTTCTGCATAAATCGTATCGAAAGCAAGAGATGATTTTCCTGATCCGGAAAGACCTGTAACAACGACAAGTTGATCACGCGGTATTTCGACATCAATATTTTTTAGATTATGGGCCCTTGCTCCCTGTACTATTATTTTATCTTTTGCCATAAAGGCATCATCCTTCCGCTTTCAATTCTAAAAGTGTGTCACGAAGCTGGGCTGCCCGTTCGAAATCAAGCGCCTTTGCGGCCTCTTTCATTTCTTTCTCGAGATTTGCCATTAATGTTTCTCTCTCTTGTTTCGTTAACTTTCTCGATTTTTCCTTTGGAGCATATTCTTCTTGCTCCTCGGCAGCATGGGTTGCACGGATTATATCATGAATATCCTTTTGAATCGTAGTAGGTGTAATGCCATGCTTCTTATTGTATTCTTCTTGAACAGTACGCCTGCGTTTTGTTTCCTCTATCGCTTTCTCCATTGAATCTGTTATGCGATCAGCATACATAATTACTTGACCGTTTGCATTACGGGCAGCACGGCCAATAGTTTGTATGAGGGAACGTTCGGATCGTAAAAACCCTTCTTTATCCGCATCAAGGATCGCTACTAATGAAACTTCAGGAATATCAAGTCCTTCACGAAGAAGGTTGATTCCTACTAATACATCATATTTACCGAGACGGAGATCGCGAATGACCTCAATTCGTTCCAACGTCTTTACTTCTGAGTGCAAATATTGCACCTTAATGCCAACTTCCTTTAAATAATCCGTTAAATCCTCGGACATTTTCTTTGTTAACGTTGTAACGAGAACCCGTTCATTACGTTTTACACGTTCATTAATTTCTCCCAATAGGTCATCAATTTGTCCCTCAATTGGGCGGACATCAATGGTAGGATCAAGCAATCCAGTAGGCCGGATAATTTGTTCAACCATTTCCGGTGAATGCTCCAATTCATATGGTCCGGGAGTTGCAGAAACAAACACAATTTGACTGATATGCTCCTCAAATTCATCAAACGTAAGCGGGCGATTGTCTAGTGCAGATGGCAGACGAAATCCGTGGTCAACCAATACTTGTTTCCTTGCCTGGTCCCCATTATACATTCCGCGAATTTGCGGAAGGGTCACATGGGACTCATCCACGACAATCAGCATATCTTTTGGAAAATAGTCTAATAAAGTATATGGAGTCGAGCCTGGAGGGCGCAGTGTTAAATGCCTTGAATAGTTCTCAATTCCAGAGCAAAATCCCATTTCCCTCATCATTTCAAGATCGTATCTCGTACGTTGCTCCAATCTTTGCGCTTCCAGCAAACGATCGTTTTCACGCAGCTGTTTTAACCGCTCTTCCAATTCTTTTTCAATATTTTCAATGGCAACACGCATTTTCTCTTCACGTGTCACGAAGTGGGATGCTGGGAAAATGGCAACATGATCTCTATCTCCAATAATTTCTCCTGTTAATGCATCCACTTCCCGAATTCGATCAATTTCATCTCCGAAAAATTCTACGCGGATGCAATGTTCGTCACGGGATGCAGGAAAAATCTCTACAACATCTCCTCTAACCCGGAAGGTTCCGCGCTGAAAGTCAATATCATTTCTTGCATACTGAATATCTACAAGCTTTCGAAGTAATTGATTCCGTTCTATTTCCATTCCAGTTCTTAAGGAAAGCACCATTTCCCGATATTCCTCAGGCGAACCTAAACCGTAAATACACGAAACGCTGGCAATAATCACAACATCATTTCTTTCAAATAAGGAAGATGTAGCTGAATGGCGCAATTTATCAATTTCATCATTCACACTTGAATCTTTTTCAATATAAGTATCAGTTTGAGGTACATAAGCTTCTGGTTGGTAATAATCATAGTAGCTTACAAAATATTCAACCGCATTATTTGGAAAAAATTCTTTAAACTCACTATATAATTGACCGGCTAATGTTTTATTGTGTGCAATAATCAATGTTGGCCGGTTTATTTCTTTGATTACATTCGAAATGGTAAATGTTTTTCCGGTTCCAGTGGCTCCAAGCAATGTCTGATATCTTTTACCGGAATGAATCCCATCCACAATTCGCTTAATTGCCCCCGGCTGATCTCCTTGTGGCTGATATTTTGAAATAAGCTCGAATTGACCGTTCATTTCCTTAACCTCCCATCCATTCTAGAAATATATCTTTTTTGTCATACTCCATACATGATCATAATCATTATTCTACCACAAATAGTAAACTTTTAACCACTAAAAAGCGAACAAATTTTCGGTTTTTCTTATTGCTGATTTATAGCCTTATATATCCACACAATATACAAGAGGTACAAACATCAACATTACTATTTATCAAAGTTTTTTTCTGTTATTCAACCTTATATAATGCAAGTAAAATCAAAGCAGAAAAAACGCTTAATGCGGCAAATAATTATGTGCATTAAGCGTTGTGATTTTGTTGTTTTTTATGTTTTTTAGGACCCAATTTATTGGCAAAGAAATATCCGGCTGTTAACGAGGCTGCATCTATAATATACAGTAATTCTGTATGAGTATACCCCTTATAGACAGAAGCAACAATTAAACCAACCGTTAACAGGAGTCCAATTATTTTACTGTATGTAACCCTTGCGAAAAAAACCACCAGTATTCCCGGCAAGAAAATGGCGGCGATTATTTTTTCGATCATACACATCCCCCTGGTGAAATTTGAATTGCTAAATTCACTTGCACCTTTCACTGTTTATATCATAACCAAAAATTCGGTAATGGAAAAGTGAAAATTAATCGGAAAGGTTTGCTTTAATGATTTTCTTTGTAATGCTATTCAATTCACTATGCTCGATGAATTTTTCATTTAGCATGTCAGGTAAAATTTCTTTTAA
Source organism: Margalitia sp. FSL K6-0131 (assembly GCF_038008735.1). Taxonomy (NCBI): domain Bacteria; kingdom Bacillati; phylum Bacillota; class Bacilli; order Caryophanales; family Bacillaceae; genus Heyndrickxia; species Margalitia sp. FSL K6-0131. The sequence continues at coordinate 1,508,940 of NZ_JBBOZS010000001.1, read as the reverse complement.
AAAGTATTGAACACTCACCATTTCTTTAAATTCTAATATGGTCATCAAGGATTCTTCATAGATTTCCTGAAATAAGCTTTCCGGGTTACCCTTTTGAATTTCGCCAAATGATTCATAAAGTAAATCAACTTTATCTGCTACAGATAAAATTTTTCCTTCTAATGTATCATCCTTGCCTTCCTTAAACCGTTCTAAATAGATGGATTGAAATTCCTTGGGAAACTCTCTTAAAACAAATTTTTTTGACATCTGTTCCTCGACTTGACTAAATAAATCCCGTAATTCTTTGGAGGCATACTTAACAGGGGTTTTAATATCACCTGTAAAAAGCTCATTATAATCATGATTTAAGGCTTTTTCATATAAAGATTTCCAATCTACTTTGTTCCCGGCTTGTTCCTCCACCGTTCCAAAAAATTGAGCGATTTTTGTTACCTTGAAAGAATGACTTGCAACTGAATGCTCCTGAAATTTAAATTTACCAGGACATCGGTATAGCTTTTCCAAATCCGATAAACTTTTAAAATATTGATGAACACCCATTATCATCATCCTTCTCTTTAATTATTTCTTGTGATTGTATCATGAAATGAAGGAAAACCAAAAATATAAAGAACAAATGCGCAAGCGCCTTGCCCATCGGCGTATGGATTTCGTAGTCGTAGGCTCGAGATAAAGGAAACACAGTGAGGTAGTTCACGAACTGATGTTGACTTATCGTAGGGAGGAGACGGAGAAATCCACTAGCCGATAGGCGCTGGTGAAATTTGAACTGCCAATTTCACTTGAAGCTAGACGTAGACAACTTTTCCAAAAGTTATCCACAAGGTTCAATTTTATAAATTCCTTAGCATCAAGAAAACCTCATCAAATCCAGGATGAGGTTCAGCAGTTTTTATTTATTTAAGTCGATAAGGGAGCCTGTTTTCAAATAAACAATCCACTCACAAATATTCGTAACATAATCCCCGATTCTTTCTAAATGCTGAGCCACTAGAAGGAGATGTGAGGCTTGATGAATCCAAGCTGGATTTTCTTTCATGATATCTACTAATTCCAAGAAAATCTTTGAGTAGTATTTGTCTATCATATCATCCTTTTTGGCAACATCAACGGCTGCATCGCGGTCTAGTTCCACATATGAATTTAAAACTTCATGAACCATTTCCTTCACCATTTCAGCCATTTTAGGAATGTCAATTAAAGGTTTTATATACGTTTCATCCTTTAACCGAATGGTCGCCTTGGCAATACTTACAGCATGGTCGCCCATCCGTTCGAGGTCAGATGATACTTTGAGCATTGTGGCAATACGGCGTAAATCCGTTCCTACTGGCTGTTGTGTTGCAATCAATTCAAAGCATTTTTGTTCCACCTGTAATTCTAAATCATTAATATTTTGATCATCCAAAACAACTTCTAATGCAAGTTCATTATTCTTCTCCACTAAAGACTTAATTGCCTTATAAATTGCTTCTTCTACTAAAAGTCCCATTTTCAATAGATTTTCATGCAGCTCTGTCAGTCGATCCTCAAAAATACGTCTAGCCACCGTCATTTCTCCCTTCAATATCCTTTTGATAAATTGTCTACGTCTAGCTCCTTATCCGAATCGGCCGGTAATATAATCCTCCGTTTGTTGTTTCTGAGGATTGGTAAAAATTTTGTTCGTTTCGGCGAATTCTACTACTTCACCATTTAGAAAAAAGGCGGTTTCGTCTGACACGCGTGCAGCTTGCTGCATACTGTGGGTGACAATAACAATCGTATATTTCTCTTTTAAATCCAAAATAAGCTGCTCAATTTTAGATGTAGAAATAGGATCAAGTGCGCTTGCAGGCTCATCCATTAAAATAACTTCCGGCTGAATAGCCAAAACCCTGGCGATAACAAGCCGTTGCTGCTGTCCACCAGAAAGCCCCATAGCAGAGGTATTCAAGCGATCTTTTACCTCTTCCCAAAGTGCAGCGGCTTTTAAGCTCTTCTCTACTAGTTCATCTAACACAACTTTATTTTTAATCCCATGAATGCGCGGGCCGTATGCAACATTATCGTAAATAGACATAGGAAACGGATTAGGTCGTTGAAATACCATGCCTACTTGCTTGCGTAAATCAACGACGTCCACTTTCGTATCATAAATATTTTCATTTTTGATGAAAATATTTCCTTCCACCCGAAATCCCGAAATTAAGTCATTCATGCGGTTTAATGTGCGCAGAAAAGTAGATTTTCCACAGCCTGATGGCCCTATAAGTGCAGTAACTGCTTTTTCTTTCATGTTTAATTGAATGTTTTTAAGCGCCTTAAAATCATCGTAATATACATTTAAAGAGTCTGTTTGAATAATAGAAGCTGTAGCTGTCAGTGTCATTTATTTCACCTACTTTAATAAAATTGTTTATGGATTATCCAAAATTTCCTGAGATATAGTCCTCTGTTTGCTTTTGCTTTGGATTTGTAAACATATCCTTCGTTGCACCGAATTCAACTAGTTTTCCCATATAGAAAAAAGCAGTCTGATCGGAAATCCTTGCGGCTTGGTGCATGCTATGAGTAACGATGGCAACTGTATAATCATTTTTTAACTCTGTAATCAATTCTTCTATTTTTCCTGTTGAAATGGGGTCCAGTGCAGAAGCAGGTTCATCTAACAGCAAAACATCCGGTTCCATCGCAATGGCTCTGGCAATGCAAAGGCGCTGCTGTTGTCCCCCAGACAAATTTAATGCAGAACGATGTAAACGATCCTTTACCTCATCCCAAAGTGCAGCCTTCTTCAAGCTTTTTTCCACGATTTCTTGGAGGACCCGTTTATTCTTTTCACCGTGATGCCTTGGTCCAAATGCCACATTTTCGAATATGGATTTCGGGAATGGATTCGGTCTTTGAAAAACCATCCCAATATTTTTTCGAATTTCAAATACATTAACATTCGAATCATTTAAATTCATTCCGTTATAAAGGATTTTTCCTTCTATCCGGCAGCCTTGAATTTCGTCATTCATCCGATTGATGCTGCGCAGGAAAGTAGATTTTCCGCAGCCTGATGGACCAATTAGAGCTGTAACCTGATTTTTATAGAAAGGAATGGATACATCATAGATTGCTTGATGCTTGCCATAGAAAACATTAATATCTTCTGTTCCGATTGCAATCTCTTTTGGCTTTTCTATTGGAGTATCCTCCACCAAATAAATGGGAGGGTTTTTTTCCTTTTTTAATACAGTGGAAACCATAGCTTCGTTCTCCTTTCTGGCATTACGCCGATGTCATCCGTTTGTAAAGTAATTTTCCAATCCAGCGTGCGCCAATATTAAAGATTAAAATAACAATTACTAAAAGTGCTGAGGCACCGCTTGATACGGCTGCTACATCGGGCATAATACCTTCCCCGTTAATTTTCCAAATGTGAACGGCGAGTGTTTCAGCAGGTCTTAATGGATTAAGCGGTGAAGCAGGATTAAATGGATTCCAATTTGTAAAATCCAGAATAGGCGAACTCATACCTGCTGTATAAATTAGCGCGGCGGCCTCTCCAAAAACTCTTCCTGACGCTAATACAATCCCAGTGACAATACCTGGTATAGCGGCTGGAACCAAAACATGCTTAATGGTTTCCCAGCGAGAAACTCCAAGAGATAACCCTGCCTCCCTTTGGGTTCCAGGTATCGCTCTAATTGAATCCTCGACAACCCTAACCATTAAAGGAAGATTAAACACTGTTAAGGCAAGTGCTCCAGAAAGGATGGAAAATCCCCAGCCCATGTAAATAACGAATAACAAAAATCCAAAAAGTCCTACAACAATGGACGGCAGTGAGGAAAGAACCTCAATTGCTGTTCTTAATATAGATGTAAAAGCGTTTTTCTTCGCATACTCAGCCATATAGATCCCTGCTCCAAGTGAAAGGGGGATACTAATGACCATTGTTAAAATCAAAAGATAAAAGGAATTAAACAATTGCGGGCCAATTCCGCCTCCAGCCTGCACTGCTTGCGGCGGAGAGGTAATAAAATGCCAATTGATATGGGCAATTCCTTTTAAAACAATATATCCAAGTAAGCCTGCCAGAAGGATAATAATGAAAGCTGCGATTAGATAAAAAACGGCGGTTGCGATACGATCTGCTATTTTTGCGTTCATTAATAGGACCTCCTTCTGCCTATAATGCGGACGATTAAGATAAAGAATAAAGACATGAATAACAAGACTAGTGCAAGGGACCAAAGTGCATTATTTTCGACTTGACCCATAATGGAATTTCCCATTCCCATTGTTAATATACTGGTTAAGGTTGATGCAGGCTCAACCAATGAATGAGGAAGAATGGATGCATTCCCAATTACCATTTGAACCGCTAATGCTTCCCCAAAGGCTCTTGCCATCCCAAATACAATAGCAGTTAACAAGCCGGGACGCGCTGTTTTTAAAATAACACGAAAGATGGTTTGCCAGCGTGTTGCACCTAAAGATAGAGATGCTTCTCGCAGAGAATTAGAGACTCCTTCAATAGCATCGACTGAAAGACTTGTAATCGTTGGTAAAATCATGACTGCTAACACAATGGTTCCTGCCAGAATCCCAAACCCGCTTCCTGTAAAAGTATTTCTGAGGAAAGGAACAACTATCGATAAACCAACAAATCCGTATACTACAGATGGTATCCCCACTAAAAGTTCAATCACTGGCTGCAAAACTTTTTTGCCGAATTTCGGAGATATCTCTGTCATAAAGACAGCAGCACCTATAGATAACGGGGCACAAATAAGCGCGGCTAAAAAAGTAACGGCAAAGGAACCAACGATTAACGGAAGAGCACCGATTAATGGTTTTCCTAATTGATCTACTTTTCCAGGTGACCAGTTCTTGCCGGTGATAAAATCAACAAAACTTCCGTGATTCACAAAAAAAGTACTGAGACCCTTTGTAGCCACGAAAGAGATAATAGAAATTGCTACCAATATCATAATAAAGACAGATGAAAAAGTAAGAATGCGTCCACGACGTTCTGTCCAGATCTTTGTTGTTGAGTTCCATTTTTCTGTCATTTTAACTTCTTTTACTTCCAAAATGGTTTCCCCTTTCATGAGAGGTTATTAGAAAAGAGCAAGCGCCGCAGCTCTAGCGTGTGGATTTCGTAGTCCCATGCGAGATAATGAATAATTAACTAGGTCGTTCACAAGCTGTTGTTTTATCTGCAGGAAGGAAACCTAGAAATCTGCTAGCCGATGGCTGCTTGCGCTAGACATATAAAGAACATCAGACCCCAATCATCGAGAAACTCGGGTGAAGGGGCCAATGTTTTGCTTATTTTTGTGTTACTTTTCCTTGTGCATCACGTTCTACTTTCATTCCTGTCAATGGAATATAGCCAAGATTAGGAACAAGAGAATCTTGTACACTAGGGCTTAACATATAATCTAAGAAGGATTTTGTAAGTCCTTTTGGTTCACCATTTGTATACATATGTTCATAAGCCCAAATTTTCCAATCGTTTGTTTCTACATTTGCTTGCGTTGGCTCTACTCCATCTACTTTTAATGGCTGGATAGTATCATTGAAATAAGAGAATGCTAGATAACTAATCGCACCTGGAGTTTGGCTGACAATTTTTTGTACTGTACCTGATGAATCTTGTTCTTGCGATTTCACTGGAGTTGCACCATCTAATGCCGTTTTTTCAAATACGGCTCTTGTACCAGATCCTTCAGCACGGTTGATGATGACGATTTTTTCATCTTTACCGCCAACTTCTTTCCAGTTCGTGATTTTTCCAGTGAATATTTTAATTAAATCATCTTTTTTAATATCCTTAACGCCAGTATCCTTGTTAACAACAGGGCCCATTCCAACTACAGCTACTTTATGATCAACAAGTTTACTTGCATCTACACCTTTTTCTTCAGCAAATACGTCAGAGTTACCAATGTCAACGGCACCTTCAAAAACTTTACTAATACCTGTCCCACTACCGCCACCTTGAACGTTAATAGTAGTTCCGGCATTTTCACCCATATATTGACTAGCAGCCTGTTCTACAAGTTGTTGTATCGCTGTAGATCCAACTGCTGTAATAGAACCACTCACTGCTTCTTTTTTATTTCCATCGCTATTGTTATTAGATGAGGAAGCATTAGAATTTGTAGAATTACCGTTTCCACATCCTGCTGCTATAAAAGCAAACATTAATAACATTCCTAGCATTGCTACTAATCTTTTTCTCATTTGTTTGTGCCCCCTAGTAATTTTGGATTATCAACCTTACAAGTTTAAGATACTACTAGGGTGTTAATGTGGTATTAATGAATTGTTAAGAGTTTGTAAAGGCGTTAAAGCTTGTTTTTCGGGTTGAAATAATGGTGATGTTCATTGAACAGACCGAAAACAGTATGGAACGGCACGAAATAGAAATTGCCCTTGAATGGCCCGGATTAGAACAAAAGACCTATATGTGTATACAAAAAAAGGACCATCTATCGAATAGATTAGTCCTCATGATTGTTTCTTCGGTAATGTAATAGTAAATTGTGTTCCTTTTCCTTCTTGACTTTCCACTTCAATAACTCCGCGATGAGATTCAACAAGATGCTTTACAATTGCTAATCCGAGTCCTGTTCCACCGGAATTTCTGGAACGTGCTTTATCCACCCGGTAAAATCGCTCGAAGATTCTTGGAAGGTCCTTTTCCGCAATGCCTATGCCTGTATCTTTTACAATCAATTTTACATCGGAAGCTTTTTCTTCCACATTTATTTCAATCATCCCATGCTCTGGAGTGTAAGTAATAGCATTGGCAACTAAATTTAAAATGATTTGCCTAATGCGATCTTTTTCCGCTTCCATATATAGTTCCTTAGTATCAGGAAGCTTTATATCAATATCCTTCTTACTCACTTCTTCTTGCAGTGTTTCTACTGTTTCATTGATAACATCCACGATATTGATAATTTCCGGATGTAACGGAAGCTGGTGCTGCTCGATTTTTGATAAATGTAAGATATCTGCAATTAAACGATGTAAACGATCACTTTCATCGTAAATAATCTGCAGAAAGGACCTACATAATTTTTCATCATACATAGCTCCATCCAGTAAGGTTTCTGCAAAGCCCTTTACTGACGTTACAGGTGTTTTCAGTTCGTGGGAAACATTTGCGACGAATTCACTTCGCATTTTTTCTAGGCGCCTTATATCTGTAATATCATGCAAAACGGTAATAACCCCATTAATATCTCCGTCAACACCTAAAAGTGGCGCAAAATGTGCATCTAATATCCTTTCCTTTGGAAAATAGATAGACACCTCTTCATGAATTTTAATGCCCAGTTTTAAAGAACGTTCGATTAATTGGCTTAAACCAAAGCTTTTTCCCGCTTCGATATGCAGCTTTCCTGTTAAATCAGATGCTTTTGCTCCAATGATTTGTTCCATAGCCGGATTGACAAGCGCAATTCTGCCGTTAGGATGGATTAACATCACACCGCTGACCATATTGGTCAACACACCAGTTAAACGTTGCTGATTTTCACGAATTTCATTCATTTGTTTTTGCAAACTGATGGCTAAAACATTTATTGCGTGAGACAATTCTCTTATTTCACCCGACGTTTTTAAACGAACCCTGCTGCTATAGTCGTTTTCCGATAATTTTCTTGCAACATGGATAATATCCTCAATAGGACGGGAAATGCCCTTTGCTAATTTTATACCAATGATACTGGACAAAATAAGCGTAACTCCCATAGCAAGTCCAAGGCTAATCCAAAGCTTCACGATAGCCTGTTCGATTTTTCCTAATGTATAGGCAGCGCGTATAACACCGATAATCTTATGGTTTTGCTGAATGGGGATCGCCATGTACATCATATTAAATCCCAATGTATGACTATAACGAACGGATTCCCCCATCTTTTTATGCTGTTCCACCACATTTTTAAACTCCGGTCGGTTGGAGTGATTTTCCATTTTACTTGGATCATCCTCTGAATCAGCTAAAACCTTTCCGGAGGTATTTATGATGGTAATCCTCGGCTGATTTTTTGCATAAAAACGTTCCACCGATTTTTGTAAGGAAGGATTATCATTCGTAACATTGGATACATCGATCACTTTTGACACTAAATTGGCATCCTGCAATAATTGTTGCCGTGTCATATCCATATAAGTTTTTTTCATCATATCCGCAATAAAAAAACCCATTGCCAGTAAAACAAAAAACAAAAGGATTAAGAATGTGAGCGAAATACGGAGCCAAAGCTTTTTCATGTTTACATTCCTTCCATTTTATAACCGAATCCTCTTATCGTTTTGATATATTGCGGCTGTTTCGTGTCTTCTTCAATTTTTTCGCGAAGATGACTGATATGTACATCTACAATTCGTGTATCTCCTGCATAATCATAATCCCAAACAGCATTCAATAATTGGTCTCTACTTAGTACTTTTCCAGAATGCTGTGTTAAATATAACAATAACTCAAATTCCTTTGGAGTTAATTCAAGCTTTATTCCTTTAAAGCGTGCTTCATATTGATCAGGCAAAACTTCCAAATCTCCTATTTTCAAAACCTTTTCAACGGTGGTTTCACTTTCTTCATTTATTTTTGTCCTGCGGAGGATTGCTTTTACCCTCGCTACAACTTCTCGAGGACTGAACGGCTTAGTTAAGTAATCATCAGCTCCAAGCTCAAGCCCAAGGATTTTATCTAATTCGTCATCTTTAGCTGTCAGCATTAAGATAGGAGTGTTTATTTTCTCTTGACGCAGTGACTTACAAATTTCCATACCATCCATTTCAGGTAACATTAAATCTAACACAATAAGATCCAGTTCTTCCTGACTTGCGATGGTGTAGCCTTCCTTTCCATTTAGAGCTGTAACTACAGTAAAACCTGCTTGCTCCAAATTGAATTTCAACAATGTCACAATAGAAGATTCATCATCTACAACTAAAATTTTCGTCACTACTTAATCCCCTCCATGATAGACCTATTCGATTTCATTCTACAATGTTGTAACTAAATGGGAAAGAAATTTCTGATTTGATAAAAGCGTATAAAATTATCCACATAATCCATTTTCATCCAATAATACTAATTAGAAACAAATGGCACTTAGAAAAAAATTTCTAAAAAAACATTTTATGAACTAGAAAAATAAGTTAAGATTAATTTAATTACTTTAAAATATGATAATATATAGAAGGATAATCTTAGGGGTATGTCAAATTCAAACATATCTCTTTAAAATATTTACCTACATTAGAAATTCAGACAGAACGGATTTCGTAAATAGGTTCAAGGAAAAGGTGGTTATTTCATTATGGCTTATGTCATTACATTCCCATGTGCAGGTGAAAAAGCGGCTGAATGTGTTGAGGTTTGTCCGGTCGATTGTATTGCAGAAGGAAAAGATCAATTTTACATTGACCCTGATATTTGTATCGACTGCGGTGCTTGCCAAGCGGTTTGTCCAGTGGACGCAATCTTCCATGAGGAAGAATTGCTTGATGAGGATTTACCATTCTTAGAAAAAGCACGCCAACACTTTAGCTCATAATAATACTTATGACATTCGCTCAACTGGATAGTTGAGCGTTTTATTTTTTTACATACAAAGAAAGGGCTGTTCATATAAACAGCCCTTTCTTTGTCGTTTAGGAATTTTAAAAAATTTTACTCTGTGGGTACTCTTTTAAAATGTGGTCCACGTCTTAGATTGACTTTTTGTAATCTCCTTTTGATTTGCGGCCAAATAAGGAATTGTAAAACTTGATAATGGCATCCAAAATAGGATTTAAGAATCTTTCTAATTTGCATATGATAAAGGTAACAATTGCCGCTACAATAATACTTCCGACTACGTCGAATGGATAATGCACCCCTACCCAAACGCGTGAAAAACCAGTTATGATCGCTAAAATAATCATCGGCACCCCAATTTTGCGATTACGAGCCCATAATGCAAAGGCAATGGCAAATGAACCTGTCGCATGATCGCTTGGGAAGGATGCATCTTCCGCATGCTTAATTAATGTATGGACATCATGATGCGTAACAAATGGACGCGGCTCATAATAAATTTTAGAAATAATAAGATTTGCCGCTAAAGCAACAATTCCTGTCCCTAGCGCATATAACGCGTTTCTTTTGCTCTTGTTTCCTCCCAAAAACCAAATTCCAAGTAAACAAATGGCATAAAGGACAAGAGCATAATTCGTGAAGAAAATCATGATGTCATCTAAAATAGTAGAATGACCAGATAAATTGTGGATTGATTGAAATAGTTGGTAATTCATTCCATTAATTCCTACTTTCTAATTTATTTTATCCCGTTTATGACGGAAATGCTCTTTAAAATGTTTCATTATTCTTTTAATAATTTTTTTGTCTAACAATATAAAGACTCTATTATTAAACAAAAAGTTCATGTATATTGAAAGTGTAAAAATTACCCATTAATAATTGGGTTTATGATAAGCCCAATACACCCACACTAAATAGTGGAATACATATCATTTTACAGAATAAAAGCAAATAAAACTACATTTTTCTTGAACTTTCGCGTTCCATAATCCGTCATTTTAATAGTAAATTGTTTTTAGGCATGGAGGAGTAAAAATGAATTTACTTATTCATTTAATAGACCAGTACGGTTATATCGTATTGTTTTTTTCGCTAATGTTAGAGCTGATTATAATACCAATCCCGAATGAAATACTTATGAGTTACGTTGGGTTTCGCGTATACCAGGGAAAGCTGAATTTATTCTTAACCATCCTGTTTGGTGGACTTGGAGGTATTATTGGGGTAACGATTTCCTATTGGATTGGGTATAAGCTAGGAGCTCCATTCTTTAATAAATATGGCAGTAAAATTCATATGGGGCCGGACAAAATTGAAAAAATGTCGAAGTGGCATCGAAAATATGGAAAAAGATTATTATTATTTTCCTACTTCATCCCGGGGGTTCGCCATGTAACAAGTCTTTTTTCCGGGGTTACAAGAATTTCCTTTAAATCATATGCAATTTTTGCTTATATAGGCGTATTTCTATGGGTAGGTACATTTATTTTCCTGGGCAAAATTTTTGGACCTAAATGGGAGCAATTTCACCAGCAGGCAAAGATCTATGTCATTATCGGTTGTGTGGTTATCGGAATTATTTATTTACTGTATTTCCTAATCAAAACATACAAGACTCAAATCAAAGAAAATTTAATTCTTCTATTTGTTCATACATTTATGCGTTTTAGAAGCTTTATTAAAATAAAATTACTTATTTTTTTTATCACCGTTTTGTTTATCGCTTTATTTAGTTTAATGATCGGATTAATAGATGATTTTATCGGAAACGAGTTCCAGCAGTTTAATACAATTGCAAATACGGTTGTGTTATATGCATTCAACCAAAATTGGACCCATTTAATGAAAATCTTCAGCAGATTAACATCATGGCAATCTCTTTTAGCCGTTGGCATCCTTACTGTTATTTGGATCGGAATAAAAGGGAAAAATAAATTATTGGAATATCAGTACTATGTAATCGGAATTATTGGTGGTGTTTTATTAAGTAAAGGGCTGCCTTTCCTGTTTAATATGATAACAACAGGAAAAGTAGTCAGTAAAAATTTCCCGAGTGAGGAAACCTTGCTGACCATAGTAATATATGCTTTCTTTATGTATGTTGTTGTCAGACATAGTAAAAACAGTTTGTTGAACACCATCATTGTCAGTTTAGAAATATTAATCATGCTTGTTATTACCGCAAGCCATATCTATCTAGGATATCAGCATCCGAGCGATCTTGTTGCAGGATATACGTTTGGCGGCGTGTGGATTTGCTTAGTTATTTTGTTAATTGAACTTTCGAGATTATTGAATTTAATCAAGCAATCCTCCACTACGAAATAAGAACCCGTAAAGCTGCGGGTTCTTTTTGTTATAAAAAAAGACCGAACAAAAATGTCCAGCCTCCTAAGTGGTCTATATATGTGATTGTCTTATATGAAGCTTATTTCCTGCAATTTCATCAATTCGTGTGAATTGAACGCCTTGTTTTTTTAATGCAGTGAAAACATGCTTTAATCCTTCAATTGTATAGGAAGGGGCGTCCTCATTTGCTCCCCAAGTTTCACCGCTGTCATGCAATAAAATAATATCTCCAGGTTTTACATGATTCAATATGCCGTGAATAATTTTTTTACTTCCGCCTTTACTGCGCCAATCTCCAAACATTTTTGACCATAATATTAATTGAAATTTACCAAGTAAGAAAAAATCAAAGAAATTCATCAATCCCCATGGAGGACGGTAGTAAATTGGCCTTTCGCCGGTAATACCTTCAATGATTGCGGCTGATTTTTCTAAATCTCGTCTAACCGTCCAAGGCATCATCAGCCAATTGGAACGATGCACATAATTATGAATACCAATTAAATGGCCTTCATGATGCATTCTTAAAATTAGTTCTGGATTTTTTTCCGCTTTCGAACCAACTACAAAAAAGGTTGCTTTGATTCGATGTTTTTTTAGTAAGTCCAGAAGCTGTGCAGTATATTTCGGATCTGGGCCGTCATCAAAAGTAAAAGCGACCCCGCATTTTGCTTTGTCCTTACGAAGAACACCTATCCCAAGCCATGTGGATAGGATATAGGGAACTACAGTATATAAAAGAATAATAGCAAGGATTAGAAACAATACCCTCATCTGAAATTACATCCCTTCCTTAGTAATGTCTAGTCCCAGCGCCTATCGACTCGCAAACTTCGGGTCTCTACCCTATGATAAGTCAACATCAGGTAAAATTAGATTTCAAATTTTACTAGCTCCTATACTCCTGACTGTGTTTCCTAAATCATGCGTCGAGGCCTTATAGTTTGTACATCAATGGGCAGGCGCTTCCTCTTTTCGCATTAAATATGACTATAAAAAGCACCTTCTCGTTTCAATAAGCGATTTGTTCTCCATTTTGTCATGGGCGATAATTCCGCTTCATAAAAGGGTCTTTGATTCATCATATACTCGGTTATAATGTCAACCGCATCAAATGCAGCTTCTTTTCTATTAATATTTCTCGCATTGTCTCTCATGCTTAACACTACGGCAGGATTTTTTAAAACGGTTGAAATGGATGCAATTATTTCGGATCCACTCTTTGCTTTTACGGCAACTCCTGCTTTTGTTAAAAATAAAGCATTCTCCTGTTCTTGGCCAGGAAGAGGTTTGTACAGAATCATCGGCAGTTCCATTGCAATGGCCTCTGAGGTTGTAACTCCGCCAGGCTTCGTTACAATTAAATCTGAAATAGCCATTAGTTCCTGTACATGCTCAATATATCCGAATAAAAGTATATGATGTTTGGAAGAATGAAGCCCTTCTTCTAATTGCTTCCGTAATTTTTCATTTCGCCCACACAAAATAATAAATTGAGCTTTAAAAGGCAAGGTGTCCAATGTATCCGCATTTAAAAGTTCTTCTCCAATTAATCCATCTCCGCCACCCATAATTAAAATGGTTGGAAGTTCTGGATTTAATCCATGTTTTCGAACCCATGCTTCCTTTTTCATCGGTTGAAGAAATTTTGTTCGAATTGGTATACCTGTACAAGTGATTTGTTCTCCTGTGATACCTAATTGAATTAATTCCTGTCTAACACCATTTGAGCCAACAATATAATGATCGGTAAACGGATGAATCCAATAGCTATGTGTCGAATGATCCGTTATGACAGTTACCAATGGAACATTCGTAAGTCCATATTCCTTTAATTTAGACAGAATACCCGCAGCAAAAGGAAATGTGCTTACTACAACTGTCGGTCTGATTTGTTGTAATAACTTCAACATTTTTCCCATTCCCGCTGACATTATATTATTTAAACCCAATGAAAAAGCATTTCGATCATGTGTTTTTTTATATAAATAACCATAAAGCTGCGGTAGCTTTTGAATACTTTTCATATATACATAATGGCTAATCGGATAAACATTTGGGTGGGCCCAAGCCATAAAATCTACCACGATAGACTCAAAGTTCGGAAGACGAAGCTCGGCAGCCTCTTTAATAGCAGTTGCTACTTGTTGGTGTCCTTGACCAAATGATCCAGATAAAATCAAAATTTTTTCCTTTTTTTTCATAACCATATTAAATCTCCTCTTTTGCCTTTAAATCTTTAAAAAGATAAAAAGGAGGATATATTCTTTGGTATTATCCTTTGAAATTTAAAGGATTCTTATTAATAGACTTGTCTGCTCTGTTAAAAGTTCATTTTATAATTAAATTTATTACTAAAACATAAAAAAACCCTTAACATTAGCTAAGGATTTGATTAAAGTTTTCTTATACCAATAGGATCGTGCGCAATCATTATCGTCAATAGATTTATATTGAGAATCAACAACTATGCTTCGTTTAGAAATTTTTTTAAAAATGGTCTACGACTTTTTTCTTTTTGTAGTAAATTTATAATACAGCCATGACACGGTTAAACCTAATGAAAACCATGAAATGATTAATAAAATGATCCCACCGAATAGCGGAAAGTTTATCGCAGCCACAATGAATGAGGATCCAGCTAAAAGCACTAACCATTTTGGTTTTCCTTCAAATAGCTTCAATTGACTTCCCAGCTGTCCGCTTAAAAAAATTAGTCCGGCAATAAGAGAAATAATGACCCCAATTAAAATGATAATGACAATTGGGATTCCAATAATTAAAATGGTTAATAAGACACTAATCGCAAAAAGTGCAAGGCTGGAAATAAACCCTGTAATAATCATTCTTCCCGGCTTCATCGTAAGTCCTTCCGGAAGAGAATTAAATTTATGCTTCGTTGCAATTCCAGCAATAACCGTTATAAGAACTAGGAGAATGCTTAGTGCAAGACGAGTAATCCACGATGCCAAAAACAATAAGCCGCCAAGGATAAAACTATTTTTCGTTTGATCATTCAAGTTCAATGAAATAATCGGCTCTGTCACCTTGGCACCTATTTCTTGATTAATTTGACCGCCAATGACGAGGACCGGACCTTTTATATTAGCAGTCTTATTAATTTGTAAATTTCCATTAATCACAACGACTGC
Source organism: Margalitia sp. FSL K6-0131 (assembly GCF_038008735.1). Lineage (NCBI taxonomy): Bacteria > Bacillati > Bacillota > Bacilli > Caryophanales > Bacillaceae > Heyndrickxia > Margalitia sp. FSL K6-0131. The sequence continues at coordinate 1,493,853 of NZ_JBBOZS010000001.1, read as the reverse complement.
TACCCTGACTTCCCCATTGATGGTTGCATTATCACCTAGAACAATGACATTTTCTACTTTTTCATTTTTGGGAATGATCGTTTCCTTTTGATTGACAATATTTTTTTCGTCCGCTAACACTGGTGTCAGCAAAAGAGCGGAAATGATAACCATCACCATAAAACTTAAAAGAACCCTAAATCCTTTCATCCGTACATCCCCTTATTCTGCTGTTTTTGTCCGTAACAAATAGCGAACGGACCAAACGGATAATCCAACGATGATAATCGTTGTTATAGCAAAAACTTCTGATAGAAATGGAATGGACGATAGAACCGAAACAAATGCATGTGACAAACTAACTGCAATTTTAATCATTTCAGAAACAACTGTCACTCCTACAAATAAAATATCACTAAAAGCAAATAAACAGATAGCGATGGTGATTGCCAAGAATAAAGTCGGCAACCCTACGATCCATTTATAGTAAATGGAATTGACAGGATTTATCTCCTTGATTTTGGCCATTACGGCATTTTCAAATTGAAAATCAGGAATCTCGATGGATCCATATAATAAAGAAATTCCCTGTTTTATTTCTTGTAATTCATGAAGTGCAGTATCACATCTGCTGCATAAAGCTAGATGATTTTTTACTTTTATATTTTCTTTTTCGCTCAATTCATCGTCTAAATAAGCGGAGAGGAGTTCATCAACATGTTCACTCATTTTCATCACCTCTGGAAAGTTCCTTCTTTAAAATACCTCTAGCTGTATTAATTCGGGATTTTACTGTTCCAATAGGAATTTTCAAAATCCCGCTAATCTCCTCATATGAATAGCCCTGTACATCACGAAGAACGAGCGCTGATCGATGCTCGAAAGATAATTTTTTCATGGCTTCCTGGATGATGAGCTTTGTGTTTGAACTATCGATTGGAGAAGAAGAATGGCGGAGAGAATTTTGCTCCAAATTTTCCATTTGCACATATTTATTTTTTTTGTTTTTTTTAAGCCTATCATAACATAAATTGGATACAATCCTTGTTAACCAAGAAACAAAGGCAAAATCATTATCTAGTTTACTTAGAGAATAAAACGCCTTTACAAAGGCTTCCTGTGCAACATCCTCTGCCTCTCCGCGGTCATTCATCATCGCATATGCATGCCGGAATACTTGACCTTTATATCTCGAGACGAGCGCTGAAAATGCTTCTTCACTGCCACCCCTTGCTTCTTTTATTAATAGCGTTAATTCATGGTCCACAGCTTCAACTCCTTGAAAGAAAAGCGAAAGCCAATCAGCAATTGCCGATACATCCATTCGTTTCCTACAGTCCTAATAATGGATTGTTATATTAAAAGACATCTAAAATCTCGAAAAAGTTCACGTCTTTTTTTAAAAATTTCCCTATTAAAAAAGCGCAAGTGCCGCAGCTCTTTCGAACGGAATTCGTAATCTTCGACGCAAGATTTAGCAAACACATTAACTACTGCTTTATATCATAAAAAAATTTTATACTTTCTTATCCTTAATGAAAGTATAATTTTATACATCCTTACAGAAAATAGTATAGGTGGTAAACATTGTTTTATGTATATCAAATTAATTTTTAAAGCTACGAACTTTTTTCATTTCTATTCAGTCTCTTTACTTGAAAAATACTTATTAAAGAATAGACCTATACTATCATTTTTAAAGGAGTTATAAAAATGAACATACCAGTACTTACGATTGTTGTACCTTGCTACAATGAAGAAGAAGTACTTCATGAAACAACGAAACAATTGTCAGAGATAATTTCGCAAATGATAAAAGAAAATCTTATAACGGATAAAAGCAAAATATTGTATGTGGATGATGGTAGCCGGGACAAGACTTGGGCAATCATCGAAGAATTAAATGGAGTACACCCATTTGTTACAGGGTTAAAATTAGCCCATAATGTCGGTCATCAAAAGGCATTATTAGCAGGGCTTGAAGTTGCGGGAAAAAATTCAGATTGTGTGATTTCAATCGATGCAGATTTACAGGATGATATATCGGTTATAAAGGAGTTTATATTAAAATTTCATGAAGGATACGAGATAGTATATGGTGTCCGAAAAAGCAGAGAAACGGATACTTTCTTTAAAAGAGCAACTGCACAAGGTTTTTATCGTTTCATGCAAAAGATGGGGGTTAATGTCGTTTATAACCATGCTGACTATCGATTGATGAGTAAAAGAGCTCTTGAGGAACTCAGCCGCTACAAGGAGCAAAATTTGTTTCTGCGTGGAATTGTCTCGTTAATTGGACTGAAAACAACGGAGGTATATTACGACCGTAAAGAAAGATTTGCAGGGGAATCAAAATATCCATTGAAAAAAATGCTTTCCTTTGCTTTTGACGGGATTACTTCCTTTAGTGTAGCGCCTATTCGTTTCATCACCTTTATAGGCTTTTTATCCTTTTTAATCAGCAGCTGCGTAGGGATCTATGCCTTGGTAATTAAATTTATGGGACATGCTAACACCGGATGGACCTCATTAATGGTCTCAATTTGGTTTCTAGGCGGACTTTTATTAATGAGCGTCGGGTTAATCGGTGAATATATTGGGAAAATTTACGAGGAAACGAAGGGACGGCCAAGGTTTGCAATTGAAACAGACTTATATACGGATGAAATGGTGAAAAGCGAAGTTGGTGCACGATTTAATATGATTCGAGGGAAAAAGGGATGAAGCATTCCTTTTTTCGCTTTTTGTTAGTTGGAATTATTAACACCATTATCGGATTATCTTTCATGTATCTCTTTCTGCATCTTTTTCATTTTTCCTATTGGCTTTCTACATTTATCGGAAATACAATTGGTTGCTGTGTTAGCTATTTTTTAAACAAATCCTTTACCTTTAAAAGCGACAAATCATTTGCCAGCAGTATCATACGCTTTATCCTTGTCATTCTAATTTGTTACGTCTTTTCTTATTATGTTGGGGAGAAACTTGCCTTGCTTCTTTTTACACAGTTAAACTTTCTGCCTTCCATATACGGAAAAGACGCGGCAGTTCTATTCGGAACCGGTATATATACTATATGTAACTATATCGGGCAAAAATATTTTGTATTTAGAAGTGAGCCATTAGTGAAGGAATGGAATCAATAAGGCAGCCCTTGAGCTGCCTCTTCCATGAAAATATTATGCTGAAACAGGACTAGGCTTTACGCGTAATACTCGCATCGCATTTAAAACAGCGAGCAGAGTGACTCCAACATCGGAAAAGACTGCCTCCCACATCGTTGCAATGCCAAAGGCGCCCAATAGAAGAAAAACAGCCTTAATTCCGAGGGCAAAAAGAATATTCTGCCAGACGATGTTTCTTGTTCGTTTCGCTAATTGGATGGCATCTACAATTTTTGACGGTTCATCTGTCATGATAACAATATCTGCTGCTTCAATTGCTGCATCAGAGCCAAGCCCCCCCATTGCCATTCCAACGTCTGCTCTTGCCAAGACAGGAGTGTCATTCAGGCCATCTCCGACAAAAACGATTTTTTCTTTCGGAAGCTTTTGTTGATCTAATTTTTCTATCTCTTCTACTTTATTTTGCGGCAATAATTCTGCATGCACCTCATCGATTCCTAGTTTTTGTCCGATTGCTTTTCCTACTTTTTGGACATCTCCTGTAAGCATAACCGTCTTTTTAATGCCTAATTTCTTTAAAGAACGGATTGTATTTCCTGCATCCTCTTTCACTTCATCCGAAATAACGATGTAACCTGCAAACTCATTATCGACAGCAAGATAAACAATAGTTCCAATCTCTGCCGGTTCTGAAAAAGAAATATTATGTTGTTTCATCAGCTTTCTGTTTCCCGCGAGAATTTCTTTTCCATCTACTGTTACTTTTACACCAAATCCTGAAAGTTCCTCATAGTTCGTAATCAACTGCTCCATGACCGCTTCCTTGTATGCTTTCCTGATTGATTCTGCAATTGGGTGATTCGAATGAGTTTCAGCATATGCCGCATACTTTAAGATATCTTCCTCGGAAACATTATTCGCGGAATAAATTTTCGTAACTTGAAATACCCCTTTTGTAAGTGTTCCAGTTTTATCAAATACGACATATTTTACATCGTTTAGAGCTTCTAAATAGTTGCTGCCCTTAACTAAAATACCTGATTTAGAAGCTGCACCAATTCCGCCAAAGAAACCAAGAGGTATAGAAACGACCAGGGCACATGGACAAGAAATAACTAAAAAGACAAGCGCGCGGTAAATCCAGTCGGAAAAGTGAGCACCGCTAATCAGCATAGGAGGAATGAAGGCAAGCGCTAATGCTACAATTACGACAACAGGTGTATAGTACCTTGCAAATTTCGTAATAAAATTCTCTGTCGGTGCTTTTCGGCTGCTGGCATTTTCGACTAGGTCCAATATTTTCGAGACGGTTGATTCCCCAAATAGCTTCGTTACCTTGACGGTTAAAAGACCATTTTGATTCATAAAACCGCTAAGAATTTCATCGCCTGCTATCACTTGGCGAGGAACTGATTCTCCAGTAAGTGCTGATGTATCAATCATCGAGCTTCCTTCTATAACAACACCGTCCAGAGGTACCTTTTCACCAGGTTTAATGACAATGATTTCCCCGATTTGAACGTCCTCAGGCGATTTCTTTAATAAAGTTTTGCCCATCTTTACATTTGCAAACTCCGGTCGAATATTCATCAGTTTACTAATCGATTTTCTTGAACGATTTACCGCCATACCTTGAAATAACTCTCCAACCTGGTAAAAAAGCATCACTGCAACACCTTCCGGATACTGCTTCACAGCAAAAGCACCGATGGTTGCAAGTGCCATTAAAAAGTGCTCATCAAATACCTGACCGCGAATAATATTTTTAACAGCCCGTAAAACAATGTCTCCACCGACTACTAAATAAGCAATAATAAATAATCCGAATTCAATCATTCCTGTTACTGGAGCAAATATTCCTATTGCTGTTAAAATGGCGCCAATGCCTAATCGGATTACCATCGTTTGATTGAAATTGCCATGGTCATGATCATGACTGTGATGTTCATGTTCCCCTTTTTCTTTCGCATGAATATGCGGTTCTAATCTCTTTACGGTTTCCTTCGTTACGGTTATTACGTTCTCTAATTGTTGTTCTTCCACTTCCAATGAAAGGGTTTTTGTCGCAAAATTTACTGTGCTTGAGCGAACTCCGGAAATATCCTTTACACCATTTTCTATTTTCAGCGCACAATTGGCACAGTCTAATCCCTCAAGGGTAAATTCTTTTTTTATCATTTTCTTTTGAAGTGCTTCCATCGTTTTTATCTCTCCTCTGCACCTGGTGAAATTTGAAGTGCCAATTTCACTTTGACATAACAACGTTAAAAGACTTTTTATAAATAGTATGAATGATTCAATGGTGAAATATTATTATAAAAATGCATATATGAACAACTAATCATATAATGTACTTGTATTTATTATATGTAACATATTTGAAAGGTGTCAATAATAATCGATAATTAATTCAAATTTTTTCTATATTAGTGATTTTGCTGATTTTAGCACTGTCAGTACACGTAAACAGGAAATATTTAAATAGCTAAACTTTAGCATTTGTGACGAATAAGGCAGAGTGAACATCAATTTTCATAAATTCATTGTCTTATACTATAGATTTTTTTATACTTAGGAAAAAGAAAATTTCAGGGGTGAAAAACATGAACGAGGAAAATGAGCCAATTGAAAGTTATGAACTTGATGAAGAAACTTTATTTATGGTTTCCCAGACATTTAAAGCATTATCGGACCCGACACGTCTGAGAATTTTGAATCTATTATTTTCCGGTGAACATTCCGTTAACGATATAGCAGAATCCCTTTCCTTGCTTCAATCAACCGTTTCCCACCAACTGCGTTTTTTAAAAAATGTCCGACTTGTTAAATTCCGCAGAGAGGGTACGACCATATACTACTCACATGATGATGAACATGTTATGGAATTGTTAAGGAAGGCTATTGAACATTCCTATCACACTTGACCATAGAAAAAATGCCTAACTACGTTGAAATAGTTAGGCATTTTTATCAGGATGATATTGAAATTGTGATAAATTTATCGACCAATTCGTGACCTTAACACCTTCGAATTGAAGCGCCAATTTTTGTTCATCATCTTTTAAGGAAATTTCCCCCTTTGAACTTATGACACGATGCCATGGGAGCTTATGCTTTTTACTCATGGAGTGAAGAATTCTGGCAACCTGTCTTGCCCCTCTAGGACTTCCTGCAAGTGAAGCGATTTGTCCGTAAGTCATTACTTTTCCTGGTGGAATAGTGCGAATTATTCCGATAACCTTAGCTGTAAATGGCGACATCGTTAACCCCTTCCATCCTGTTTAATATCTCCACACTCTACCGCTAAACGATTAAGTTCAGCTTGGATTTTATTGTATACGATTTGTTTTTCTTCCTTAAATATTTGTCCATCCCTAAAAGATATACCCTGATTTCCAATAATGGTTCTTTTATTCTTGCTGACGTATAATGGGACAAAGCAAACATGCTGTCCGGTTGTCTTGAAATAATATTTTTCTAAAGAAAGAAAACCATCATACATATCCTTCATTTCTGATGAACTATCACTGTAATCTCTATCCGGAAAAATTGCAATGCTTTCTCCTTTGACTAATGCGGCAGTACTTTGTTTAAAGGTATTCACAATTTGCCTTGACCCTCGATATACCGGAATCCCTTTACAGGAACGGAGAAGCTTTGATACGGTAAAAGATAATAAAAATGCACATATTTTTGCCCAGCTGCGATTCCAGCCAAATCTCTCTGTAAAAGTGTAATTTACATATTGATCGTAGCACGCTTTTCGATCAAGAAAAACATGAAGAATCCACGCATGGATACATTCCCTGAACCATAACAAAAGGATAAAAGGGCCAAATAAATTTTGATGATGGGTGATATACACAACCGGGCCTGGATTGTTTGGCAATTGGACCGTGTACTTTGGATAAAAAATCCGGACAATTGACCTGCATATTCGAAAAAAGTTTCCATAGAAATTTTTCTTTAACTGTTTCACTGCTCCTTAATACATCCTTTTTCTTTTTTTAAAAACCCAATGAAGCTGTATTTGATAGCTGCATATTCCGATAAGTATGTCGAAGCATATTTTCGCTAAAACAACATTAATCCCTAAAAATTTATTCGTAAATGTAATCAGTAAATATGAAGTAATGATAATAGCAAGACACAAAATATAATAGTTTAAGACAGACTTAAAAAATGTATTACTACCTTTAAAGACAATTCTTCGATTTATGTAAAAATTATAGGATGAGGAAATTGCCCTGGCTACGAACGTAGCGTAAAACACACGCATTTCGAGGGACAATTCCTTTAAAAGAAAATTATTAAGTAATACAAAGAAGAAAATATCAATAATGCCAGATGTGACTGTCGAAAAAAAATATTGCAAAAACCCTGAAATGAGACGGATAAAAATTCGGGTGGAATCAACGATAGAATTATAATGTGAGCCCTCATTATTATTAAAATACACAGTCTCAATTGGGACCTCACTGATAGTTAAATTCATTTTTTTTGCTTGTATAAGCATGTTCATTTCGTATTCGTAACGCTCACCTTGTAATTTTATAATGGAAGGAAGGACATTTGTCGGTATTCCCCTTAAACCTGTCTGTGTATCTTTTATGTTATATCCATACAGCAGACGGAAAATAAAGCTTGTCAACTTATTTCCTATCAAGCTGCGTTTTGGAATATCCACCTCATCAAAATCCCTGACCCCTAAAATGATCCCTTCATCATTTCCTTCCAATGCATCAGCAATTCTACAAACATCTTTTACCGTGTGCTGTCCATCCGCATCCGCAGTAATAACACCAACCAAATCCTTAAAATGCTCTAAAAAGTATGCAAAGGCTGTTTTTAATGCTCTGCCTTTGCCGCGGTTAACAGCATGGGTAAGAACCGTACACCTTTCCATCGCATCCAACTTTTCGAAAATAGGTATCAGTTCTTTGTTGCTCCCATCGTTTACTACAATAATTTGCGGAACACCATTACTTAACAAAGCAGCAACATAATGAATTAAATCTTCTGCAGGATTAAGGACAGGTATAATGACTGCACATTTTTTCATCCTTTTCACCCCCTTTCACACCCTAAAGCTCCTGAATTCATTTCAATTTTATACTTTCTAATTTTCTATTTCTACGATTTATGCTTGGGATTAAAACGGAAGTACATGAAATGTACTTCCGCCTTAATATGTTGCCGTCCAACAGCAACCCCTACTGATTGTAGCTATTTTATTTCGCTTCATATAAATATATTTTCCATGCCGCATCTTTATCATCAAATGATTTCAGAAAATGTAATCCATCTTGCTCCGCATTCAGGATCGGGACAGAAGAAAATATGTATTTTCCGCCAAGCTTCTTGAAGGCATTTATATTTAAATCCAGATGGTGAATTTTCTTCTTTGAATCCTTGCGAAAATCATATTTTTTTCCAAGTTCAGCAACAAACAGATAACAACGTCCGCCCCAAGTATCAAAATAGTCCTTTAAGGAAGGGCTTTTATCCAGCTCACCTGCAATAATTTTGCGGAATTCATGCTTATAAGATAACGGATAAAAATTATTATATGTATCGATCGTATAGAATCCATTATATTGTGCGATAGCGGGATGAAGACCAATGCTTGCCACCCGATACGAGTTCTTAGGCTTTCCAATATAATCACTGATTTCTTTAAATTCATGAACGGCATAAAATTGTTTAAAAGATGGCGATCCGGCTACACGATAATATATTTCCGGATTACATGCACATAAAATAATAATCTGCATGATTAAGCATACCTTTACAAATTCTCGCCAATTCCGCCCATATTTCCAGAGAATATAGGACCCAACTGCAAACATCATGTAGATGATAAGCGGCCGCAAAAAGTGAAAGCGGGCAAAATTAAAGGTATTCAACAAACTAATTCTTTCCTTTAATGGCTCCCAGCCTATATAAAACCAAAATGCATACCATAAGGAAAGAACAAAATTAAGAATAAAAATTTGGATATATCGTTTTTCTGTTCTAAATATCTTTTCTTTCCAAAGCTTCCATATGACTATAAAGGAAAGCGGGACTATGACTAGAGTGTGCAACGTCATTACATGGGTATGCCCCAGAAAATAATTTTTGAACGTTAACCGAATGCAATGCCAGAATCCTAGTGTTGAGCTGACAAATTCATCTCTGCTTGTCGGTTCAGTTGGAAACACTAGCGAATATACAAGACGATATTCAATCCCCAGAAATAGCAATGTCATAAAAGCAATACTGCCCAAAAATTTAAAGTTCCAATCCCGCTTTACTATTAAATCACGCAGCCAAAGCAGACCCATTGCAACAAGGAAAAAGAAAAAGCCCAAAACAAAACTAGAGTAGAATGGCAATAGGGTAAGAGTAAGCCATTCTTTCCACGTCCCTTTTCGTTCTCTAATGGTTAAAAAAGCCCAAAGAGCAAGCGGCTGTCCAAGTGTACTTAGCATCCCAGATGGCCAAACAGGTGTCAATGCAAATGCTAAGGAAACCCAAACCCGTATCGGATAAGCATCATCTTCCTTAATAAAATGCCTTCTTAACAATAAATACATTCCAATAAATGCAAAAATCCGAATTAATGTTTGGCTGATTCCATATGCCACCATTGGCGGAAACATTTCATAAAGCCATTGTATTCCACTAAATTCTGTACCGAAGGCATTTCTTGGCAGACCATTGATAATCTGTGGAATGGTCGCATTAATTGGTCCAAAAAGTTCTCCGCTTTCTTTCATCACTTTATACCAGGCAATATTGGAGTCCATGTTATCATGTACCCGAATATGACTGTTTTCACCTAAAAAAAACATAGGAGCGAGAAACACAATCAGAATTATTGCTGCAATTAGTAATAGCTTTTTTTCCTTCATCCAATACTTAGCAGTTTCTACATTCATTTCTTTTCTCCACACACCAATCATTTGAAGCTTAAATAAATATGAAATAACTATACTTATCTCTTCAAGCTTATTTTTATCGTAATTCAATCAATTTTCATTAAAGAGGTTCCGCCACTGTTTCTATGATCTCACGCATTTTTTTCAATAGCGGTTCTTTAAGATCCGTTTCTTTTAAAGCGAATTCAATATTGGTTAAGATAAATCCTAACTTTTCACCTACATCATATCGCATTCCATCAAATGCATATGCCAACACTTTATGCCGATTATTCAATTCCATAATCGCATCCGTTAGTTGAATTTCCCCTTGTACACCGCTTTTTTGTTGTTCTATAATGGGAAAAATTTCAGGTGTTAATATATAGCGGCCCATAATGGCTAAATTAGAAGGTGCCTCCTGCACGGATGGTTTTTCTATAAAATAATCGACATCATACACCTTTCCGTGCTGGCTTATGGGAGCAATGATGCCATACCTGTTTGTTTCGTTTTTGGGAACCTGCTTTACACCAACAACAGTGGCGCCTGTTTGTTCGTAAATTTCCATCAATTGTTTTGTGCAAGGAACATCCGATTGGATCACATCATCCCCTAGCAAAACAGCAAACGGTTCATCTCCGATAAATTTTCTGGCGCACCAGATGGCATGCCCTAAGCCTTTTGGCTCCATTTGTCTTATATAATGGATATTAGCCAATTTCGATGGTTTTTGTACACTTTCCAAAAGATCCAGCTTTCCCCTTTTCAATAGGGTAAGTTCTAATTCTGCGGCATGATCGAAATGATCTTCGATAGCACGCTTCCCTTTTCCGGTAACGATAATGATATCTTCAATACCGGATTGGAAAGCTTCCTCCACAATATATTGAATCGTCGGCTTATCCACTATTGGAAGCATTTCCTTTGGCATTGCCTTTGTGGCCGGCAAAAAACGCGTTCCAAGACCTGCTGCAGGAATAATTGCTTTCTTTATTTGTTGTGTCACGTTACTTCTCCTCCAAAAATCGAACTTATTAAAGGCTTTTCGTAAAAGATGATGTTGTTAAAACTAACAATAAATGTATAGATAAATGGATCTTGAAAATCTAAGAACAGATGTCCCGTCAACCATATTTGTTAAGTTCTAACCACTTATCAGAAATGCATCAATCTGTTCGAAATAAGCCTTATTATATTTAATGATGGCTGCTCGTCATTTAGTCCGTTTTTTCCGCAATTCCTCCTATTTGCCATTATGACCATCTTTTTATTTTTTTTTCTCTATTTCTTATCTTTTTGGAAAAGTTTGGTGAAGCCTATTCATGTTACACGCATTACAAGTACCGGAAATGGATGAAAAATTGCCCAATCATTTTGGTAAAATCAATTTGAATTTCCGCTCGTATAGCTTGATGCTGAAGCACTTCTTCCCCAAATGGCAGGATAAAGCTTTTCCATAAAAGTGCCGCGGTCCACCACATATGATTTTCGCTCCAATAAAGACTTCATAACGTTGAGAATACTTTGTGAATCATTTAATTCCATCTCTTGAAGGTACACATCTATTTGTTCAAATAAATAAGATAAAGTCTTTCTATTAGTTAAAACATCGAGTAACTGCTTTTCGAATGATTCTTTAGAATTAAGCTCAAACACGAGACCTTTTTGTTTCAAAAACGTTAAATTAATTTCCTCTTGTCCGGGAAGAGCAGAGTTGATAAAAATTGGGAGTCGCTTTTGTAATGCCTCGCTCACGGTAACTCCCCCAGGCTTTGTAATAATCGCATCTGCTTGATCATAAAGAGCATTCATATCTAATCTTGAGGTTAAGTACGACACTGGGTGAATATGAGATGCATTCCACGAAGAAATTTCTTGAAAAAGCCGCTGATTTTTACCGCATAACACAATGTAATCAAAATGATTAGACTCTTTCACTTCCTTTAACATGGTCAAAATATTACCGAGGCCGCTGCTGCCACCGGATACGAGAATCTTTTTCCGGCGGTGATGCCATTCTAAATGGTACTCCGCCTCTTTGAAATCACCGTGCACTGGAATTCCTGTAACAAAAACGTTCGATTCCGGAATTTGATATTCCTCCATTAATCGTTCCTTAATCTGTGAATTAGGGACAAAGTGAGCATCAATTCCCTTTTTCCCCCAAACATTATTGATAAAAAAATCAGTGTATACATTTACAATAGGTGTTTGAAGCTTGCCTTTTTGTTTTAAATGACTTAGTAAAAGAGAAGGAAATCCATGTGTGCAAATAATTAAATCAGGTTGTTCTTCTTCTAATAATTGCTTCATTTTAGTCAAAAACAGTTGATGGTACCATCTGACTCTTACAGAAGAACCTGAGTAAAATAAGTGCTTATACACCCATTCATACGTTCCTGGGGCATAGCGAATCCATTTTAAATATGAATTTGAAATAATTCTTTCTAATTTATTGCTTGTATACGTTAAAAAATCCATTTTATTGATAACAACATCTTCTATATTTTCATTTAATAAATGAATAACTGCCTCTGCAACTTGATGATGTCCAGATGGCATTCTCATAAAGGGAAATACTAGTACTTTTTTCATTTTTGATTACTCCTTTTTAAAAGGGCTATAAATAAACCTACAATGAAAAGACTAGTTTTATAGAAAAAAAGTTCATACGAATTGTATTTCAAAATTCAAGAACAAAAAAAAGACTATTACTAGTCTCCCTTTTGAAAATATCTTCGTTACATAGAAAATATTAAAAACCACTATTTCCAAATACCTTTTATAGCAGAAGTGGATGCTGTCTTACCCACTGGGGCAATCCCGTACATATCTTCAATCGTGCGCAACACCGAATAATGGTCCATATAGGAAGGATATTTTCCTGGTTTCAACATTGGGCCTACAAAGATTGTTGGAATTTGATTCGGCTTTTTGAAATTATCCTCATCCCATGTCAAAATGAATAAACTATCATTTGAAAATGCCCATTGAATATACGAGTCAAGATTTTTCTTCAGCCAAGTATCAGCTTGCTTTACCGTACCATCGTGCATATCATGCATAAGATTGGGGATAACAAAGGAAACTGTTGGCAATTGGCTGTAGTTTTTCGGAAAACTGGAGAATGGCAAATTGGAGCTAGACGGTACATTTGAAAAATTCACCCACGGGCTATGCTTCCGATGATAGGAATGCGACTGGCAGCCCGCAAAACCAACGGAGGGCAAGTCTTCCGAATATCCCGCAAAGCTATTGCCTTTCTTCTGTAGTGCAACTGCCAAATTATTAGATGAAAAAGTATGAGGGCAGCTATCATCTGTTATTCCTTGTGTATCTCCTGAAAATAAGGCAAGATAGTTAGGTTGACTTGGGTGGGCAATCCCGTGAGAATTTGTAAATAATACTCCCTTTTTGGCAAGTTCATTGATATAAGGGGCATCACTTGCACCAATTATTTGATTGTAAGAATGATTCTCCCCAACCACAATGACAATATGTTTTGGTTTTGGGATGTTTTGTGCACTTTTTACCGTCTCTTTCTGTTTTCTATCGGTTTGATCATGATGTTGAACTTTTAAGATGAGTACAACAATACAAACGATAACAACAATTCCTATTAAACCAAGAACCCATGTGGTTTTCCTCATTTTTTCCTCCAACGTATAATCATTTTCTTTTTTTATTATATACGTTTGACGTTCCGATTAACTATTTTTGAAATAAAATCTTATCTATTATTAGAAAGAGGAAAGTCATTTTAATAAAAAAACAGACCAAATAAATTGATCTGTTTTGTACTTCTTAATTTTCTGTTGCTTGTTTTACAAATGTTTGATTTGGTTTCGTTTCTTGTGTTGCTTCTTGAGCAGGCTTTACACGTTTCATAAAGAAGGCAAGTATCAATGCAATAAGAGCAATACAAACAGAAACTTTAAACGAATCATTTATACCATCAACCATCGCTTGCATTCCTATATGTTGTTTCATTTCTGCAAGTTGTGCAGGATTGGGTTGACCAGTCAATTTTTTCATTGCAGAAGCAGTTAAATCTGTAATATGTGTTTTTGTACGGTTTGACATAACCGTTATTAAAAGCGCAGACCCAATCGCACCAGAAACTTGCTGTAAAGTATTATTCATTGCCGTGCCATGAGGATTGAGGTGCTGCGGTAATTGGTTTAAGCCATTTGTCATTACAGGCATCATTACCATCGACATACCAAACATACGTGCAGTATACAATAAAATTAATTCCGTGTACGTAGTGGATAATGTCAGCGTACTGAACATATAAGTGGTAGCAATTGTAATCGTAAGTCCAATAATCGCTAGTACTCTTCCGCCAAATTTATCAAACAGCTTTCCAGTTATCGGTGACATAAATCCCATTAAAAGCGCACCTGGCAGCAGCATTAAACCTGATTTAAGCGGAGAAATCCCTCTAATCGACTGTATATACATCGGCAATAACAGCATTGCTGAAAACATTGCCATCATTAGCACTACTGAAATGGCAGATGCTAAAGTGAACATTGGATACTTATAAACCCTAAATTCCAGCATTGGTGTCGGGATTACAAATTGACGCCAAATAAAGAGAATCAAAGATATTCCGCCAACTATTAAAGTGATATATACCGCTGGGGCACTCCAGCCTTTGTCCCCTGCGGAACTAAATCCGTATAAAATTCCACCAAATCCTATCGTAGACAATATAAAAGAAAGCGTGTCCAGTTTGATGTTTATCTTTTCTTTTTTATCTTTAAGCAAGAAAAAGGCAATAACTACTACGGCAATTGCAATTGGCATTACAATATGGAAAAGCATTCTCCATTCGTAGTGCTCCACAATCCAACCGGATAAAGTTGGTCCAATTGCAGGTGCGAAAACCATTACTAATCCGAATAAGCCCATTGCTGCTCCCCTTTTTTCAATAGGGAAGGAAGTCAACATCACGTTCATTAATAAAGGCATCATAATTGCGGAGCCTGAAGCCTGAACAATTCTTCCGACAAGTAATACCCAAAATTCCGGAGAAAATCCGGCTAATATGGTCCCTATGGTAAACAAACTCATTGCAACTAGAAATAAATGGCGAACGGTATATCTTTGAATAAGAAATGCCGTTGCAGGGATCATGACCCCGTTAACAAGCATATAACCAGTTGCAAGCCATTGTACGGTTGACATCGATACGTGAAAATCTTGCTTTATGGAAGGTAATGCAATATTGAGTAATGTTTCATTTAATATGGAAATAAACGCTCCGATTGTTAGGATTGTAATAATCCCGTACGGAGGTTTCTTTGTTTCTAACATGGACGATTCCATCTATTTTCCCCTCTCAGTAAACTTATAGTCTATTTTTTTATACAGCCGTTATAACGTAATGATTATAATAAACCGATTGTTCCATTTTTGCAACAAAAAAATCATGGTTACTTAAAGATTTGTATAAACAATTAAAGTGCGTTAGTATTGTCATTAGAATGACAGTCTATTTTTATTTTTAGGTGATACATATGAATGACCGGAAACAGCATGTTATGAAAGTAGCTCATCAAATATTTATGGAAAAAGGATTCCAAGCTACATCCATTCAAGACATTTTAGACTACAGCGGTATTTCAAAAGGTACCTTTTACAATTATTTTTCTTCCAAAAATGAATTACTGCTGGCTATTTTTCATTCTCTTCATGAAAAATTCGAGGTGGAACGAAATAAACTATTGATTGGTCAGGACCCTTCTAATATTGAAATTTTCATTAAGCAAATAGAGCTTCAAATGAAAATGAATAAACAAAATAAGCTATTTGCTTTATTCGAAGAAGTATTTGTGTCAAAGGATAAAGATTTCAAGGATTATTTAAAGCAAACCCAATTGAACACGCTCAGTTGGACTTTTCATCGTTTCGTTGATATTTATGGTGAAAGTAAGAAACCATATTTATTGGATTGCACGATCCTATTTACAGGAATGCTTCATCATCAGTTTCATTTTTTCTTCCAGCAAAAAGAAACGGAACTCACCGTTCATCAAGTTATTCGCTATTGTATAAACCGTCTTTCCACCATTGTAGAAGATGTATCCTGCAATCACGATCAATTATATAACCCCAATCTTATTAAAGATTGGTTTCCAACGTATGAAAATGAAGAACAAAAACTACTTAAAAAAAGATTGGTTCAGTCTATTTGTTTTTTAAAAAATATGATTCGGAAAGAGCACCAAAATGAAAAACATCAATTGAAATGGATGGAACTATTGGATTTTCTTCAAGACGAACTGCTCCAATCCAAACAGCCGCGCATATACCTTGTGGAAAGTGCACTGGATTCGTTAGCGAAGAACAATAATAAACAGATTCAAGAGGAACTGAAAACCTTAACTGAATTAATACATGATTGGAACGAAAACAAAGTCAAATAATCCTTTGATAGAATCATCATTATGATAAAAAGCAGCCCAAGTTGTAATCATACCGGCTGCTTTTCTCCATTTTTTATCTTGCGAAAACGGGTTTCCGATTATTTTTATCTTGGTACATTTTTTGATCTGCATGAGTGTAAATAGTTCCTCCATTTTGCCAATGGAGGAAGCTTCAAAAGCATAGCCAATCGACATTTTCATCATAAAATGGGGATGCTTTTCATTATATTCCATAACTTCCTTCTTTATTTGCTCGGATAAATGTTGTAACGATAATTCATTTGTTTTTATTACCAGGAAAGCAAATTCATCCCCGCCTATTCTTATAACCATACTATTTTCATTTGAAAACTGATTAAGCAGTTTGGATGTTTGAATAATCAATTTATCCCCCATCTGATGACCAAAATTATCATTCATCCATTTCAATTCATCTAAATCACATAGTACAATCCCAACAGATTCATCGAGATCCTCATTATATAATTTTTTTTGTTTTTCAAAAAAAGCTCGGTTATATATTCCTGTTAACGGATCATGTTCTACCTTATATTCTAGCTCCTTTTGTGCCATCATTTTTTCATCGATATTCCGGATGATTCCATGTAACGCAACGATTTCGCCATTTTCATATATAGGTGTGGCAAATTCTTCGAACCATTTGTAATCACCGTGCACGTCTCTCCATCGCACAATGATTGGTTTATTATAATCCATTTTCCCTGCTATTTTTTTCTCTACAAGATGATAATCATCGGGATGGACAATTTCAAAGGTGATATATGGATTTTTCAAACTATCTTTAGAAAGATTAGGGCGCAGAATTTCATCTATTGCAGGACTTAGATACCGATATTTAAACTGTGGTTTGATTTCACAATAATAAATAATGTCCTTCGAACTCTCCACAAGCTGATAAATTCTTTTTTCATTTTTCGTTCTTTCATTATATCCCTTCCATACTATTCTCTTAATAGGTTCAGAATATATTACTCCTATTATAAGTCCAAGAATTCCTAAACAGAAGCCAAGCATGGTTTCTCCCCCCAAATGTTTAAGAATAAAAACAATTTCTCTAGCCGCTATGTGCAGTAGCTAGACGTAGATAATAGTTTTAAAAAGTTATCCATATATCAACACTTATAGTTAAAAAACAGAAAAAGAGGCAGTCCGAAAACGAAACTACCCCTTAAAGTATTTTCTAATTTTTCGGTAACCCGGCTACCATAGATCATCCTTAGGTCCGTGGCTTTGCGTCCTTACTTTTCAATAAGTTTGCCTTTGTCAAAATATCGTTATGATTTTATTAATTTATTTTCATTATAAGCTTTATGGGTACAATTATCAATTTTTTTACCAATAAAATACACTTAACAGAAACTTTCGAACTATTCGTCATGTTCTTTACAAAAAATGTATTATTTTTTAAAAATTGCAGAGTATATAAATAGTCTTTTAGGAAAGGAGATGAAAGCAATGTTAAAAAAAATGAAGGCAATCCTAATTGTTCCTCTATTCGTGCTCCTTGTAGGGCTACCTGTACATGCCGAACCAACGCCTAACACGGATCAACATAAACAGGTTGTAAAGCTAACAAAACAACAAAAAGCAGAGTTAACGAAATTACATCTTGATATATTAACGAAGAAAAAACAGCTTATCATGAAATATGTTGAATATGGTGTACTTCCAAAGGAAAAAGGCGATAAAATCCTTGAAAGATTAAATGAGCATTATCAGGAAATAAAAGAACACGGATCTGATATGCATTGGGGTAAAATGCATCATCACCACCAATCTCATCATCAACACAATGAATAATTGACAGTGCCTTACATAAAAAAACCAATGAAACGCAAAAGTTTCATTGGTTTTTTGTTTTCCAGACATAAATGACGCAATGTCGAAAATTTGTCGAATGATATTTAATTTTATCCTTTATTGCCGATATAAAAAGAGAAAGGAACTGAACTTAAATATTAACTATTTTCAAATGACTAGGAAGGGACCGCGCAGATGAAATCTATTAAATCAAAAATTATTAGCACCACTTTGCTTATGTTGGCTATTCCTGCATTAATTATTGGTCTTGTGGGCTATAATCAAGCAAAGCAACATCTAACTGAATTGGGCCAAACCAATATGAAAAATGGTGTAAAAATGGCCATTCAAATGATAAATGGATTAAATGATGAAGTTTTAAAAGGCCATTTATCGATCGATGAGGCACAAGAAAAAGTAAAAACCGCTCTTATCGGTCCTAAAAATACAGATGGAACCAGAACGAATACAAACAAAATAGATCTTGGAAAAAACGGTTATTTTTTTGTTTTAGATGAAAAAGGTACGGAGCTGGCACATCCTTCGCTAGAAGGAAAAAATGTTTGGAATTTAAAAGATCAAAACGGTTATTACTATATTCATGACATAGTAAAGAAGGCAAAAGCTGGCGGAGGCTTTACTACCTATGACTGGCCGCTGCCAAATAATGAAAAGCAAATTGCTCAAAAAACCACTTATAGTGAAGTGGATCCAAATTGGGGATGGGTCATTTCCGCAGGCACTTATTCCACTGACTTCAACAAACCTGCGAATTCTATTCTTTATGTATTAATTATTACATTAGCTATCACTTTAATTGCTGGCAGTATTATTACTTATTTATTTTCAAAGCATTTGGCTTCTCCAATTAAGAAGCTTACCCTGCAAATGGGAGAGCTGGCTAGCGGAAATCTTGCAATCGATGACACGAATTCAAAAAGAAAAGATGAAATTGGTCAATTAATGAACTCTATGAACTATATGAAAGAAAAACTTCGTAACATGATTCTCAGTATTACAAAGGTCTCTGATCATGTTACAAGCCAAAGTGAAGAACTGACTCAATATGCAGATGAAGTAGGAATCGGTACAACACAAATTGCCACCACGATGCAAGAACTCTCTAATGGTGCGGAAGAACAAGCTAATTCGGCAACTACACTATTAGAAAAAATGAGTGACTTCTCCGAAACGATCATGCAAGTTGCTATACAAGGTGAAAGTGTCAAGGAAAGCTCCGGTCAAATGCTGAGAATGACCGAACAAGGCGGACAGGATATGCAGCAATCTGTTCAGCAAATGCATGTGATCGATGAGCGGATCAAGCAATCGTTAGAAATGGTAAAAGGATTAGATCATAAGACAAGTCAAATTACGGATTTAGTAAAAGTCATTAAAGATATTTCTGAACAAACGAATCTATTATCTTTAAATGCAGCAATAGAAGCGGCTCGAGCTGGCGAGCATGGAAAAGGCTTTGCAGTCGTTGCGGATGAGGTAAGAAAATTGGCTGATCAAGTTACACAATCGATCACGAATATTACCTCCATTGTTACCGATATTCAAAATGAATCCAAACAAGTAGTGGACACTCTTGAAGATGGTTATCAGTTAGTAGCAGACGGAACAAAACAAATTAACGTTACCGGAACAACCTTTAAAAACCTTAAAGACACAATTGAAAATGCCGGAAACCTAGTAGAGAATATGGCCGCCGCAATGTTCAATGTGTTGGATAACACAAAAGAAATCAATGAATCAATCGATACCATTGCCTCTGTTTCTGAGGAGACTGCAGCTGGTGTCGAGGAAGTTACAGCTACCACTGAGCAGTCAAGCAGTTCTATGGAAGAGGTCGCGAAAAGTGCAAAAATGTTGGAAGAGCAAGCGACTAATTTAAATAGTTTAATTCAGCAGTTTAAATTTTAATTATAAAAAAAAGCCTCCATGTTGAATGGGGGCTTCACGCTTTGAGTAAAATATTGAAACAGTATAGTTATGAGTAATTTTTCCTAAACTTCTTTTCCAAGCTAAACGGAATAAATTATTATGTTATTGATAAAAAAGCAATTAGTTTAAGAATTATGGTTTTCTTATAGATATCTAACATAAATGTATAACATAGAAATGGCTACACTTATTAACATGATTGGTAATCCTATAAGAGAAAATTTTATAAAGGAAATTTTATAACCTTCTTTGCCTGCCATTCCGGCAACAATTAAGTTGGCACTAGCACCAATTAATGTTCCATTTCCTCCTAGACATGCTCCTAAAGACAAACTCCACCATAATGGATTTAAATCATGGATTCCAAGCGATCCCATCTGTTCTATTAACGGAATCATGGTTGCAACAAATGGAATATTATCTACAAAGGCAGACGCAATTGCACTCAGCCATAGAATAAGAAAAGAGGTTAATGTCTCATTCCCTCCCGTTAAATCGATAGCGTATGTTGCGACCTTTGCTATGACCCCCGTTTCCACCAATCCTGAAACTAATACAAAGAGACCGACAAAAAAGAAAATAGTGGTCCATTCAACTTTTGTTAAAGCATTCTCCAGATAGCTTTCTCCTACTAAAATCAATAAAAGAAAAGCTCCCATTAATGCAATAGTTGCTGACTCTACCCCGATGATTTGATGGATAAAGAAACCGACAATCGTTAATCCCATTACTGTTAAGGACTTAATCATTAACGTTTTATCTGTAATTTCGTCTTTTTCATTAAGCTGCATGATTCGCTCTCTTATCTGATCAGAAACACGTAATGCTTTACGGTAGAAAAAGGCAAGTAAAATCATTGTAACAATCATGATCACCATGACGATAGGTGCTAAATTCGTGATAAAATCCATAAATGTGATAGATTCAACAGCACTTCCAATCATGATATTTGGCGGGTCTCCAATCATTGTGGCTGTTCCGCCAATATTAGACATCAATATCTCGGAAATAAGAAACGGCATTGGATTCATACCAAGCTGTCTCGTGATGCTAAATGTAATTGGAACCATCAGAAGTACCGTTGTTACATTATCTAGAAAGGCAGAACCCACTGCTGTAATAATCGAGAGAACGATTAAAATAGAAAGCGGTCTCCCTTTTACCTTCTTAGCAGACCATATGGCAACATATTTAAATACACCAGTCTCCGCTGTTATCGAAACAATAATCATCATTCCAATTAGTAGACCTATAGTATTGAAATCAATATGGTGGATAGCAGTTTCCTGATCTACTATCCCTAATAGAACCATAAGTCCTCCACCAATCATGGCAATGATGGTTCGATGAATTTTCTCTGAAATAATTAATGCATAAGTAAGGAAAAAAATAATAATAGCATAAAGTGCTTCGTTAGACATAAACATCCCCTTTTCTCTAGATTCTTTTATTTTTCTTTCTAATCAATAAAAACATTCTCTTGAAGGAATAAAATATCCCTAAAAAAACGCAAAAAGGAGCCCTAAATGACAGGCTCCTCCAAATTTTCACGTTCTATTTAATTTAAACCCATATTATCAAAAAGTTTTATTTTCTGCAACAACATTTCATCCATTTATGATATTGTTTAGTTTATATACTATAGCAAATAATTCCAACATTATATATACTTGCTGTTAGGGAAAATTATAAGAAAAGCTCAAGCTCTAAAGCTAGACAGATTAAACATGTTAACTATTTAATGGAGAGGATATTTATGAAAAAGCAATTTGCTGTTTTTGGACTTGGCCGCTTTGGTGGAAGCCTTGTGAAGGAGTTTCACGAATTGGCAACCGAAGTATTAGCCGTCGATAAGGATATCGATAAAGTAAATGATATGGCCCAATATGCCACTGCTGCTGTCCAAGCCAATACGATTGATGAAATGACGCTAAAAAACTTAGGAATTCGTAATTTTGATCTTGTTTTTGTCTCTTTTGGGGATGATATTGAAGCCAGTATCCTTACCTCGCTTTTACTAAAAGATATGGGTGTCAAACAAGTATGGGCAAAAGCCCAAAACAGCTATCACGAAAAGGTATTGGATAAAATTGGAGTCGATCGAATTATTAATCCGGAAAGAGATATGGCAAAGAGAATTGCCCACCATATTGTTTCCGAAAAAATATTAGATTATATTGAGCTATCTAAGGAATATGGAATTGTAGAAATTATGGCAACAGAAAAAATACATCTAAAGACATTAGTGGAGCTGGACGTCCGCGCGAAATATGGGTGTAATATTGTCGCCATTAAACGAGGAACAGATATAGTCGTCTCTCCTATGGCGGAGGATAAGATTTTTAAAGGGGATATATTGATTGTAATCGGAAAGAACGAAGATATAACGAGATTTGAGGAAGAAGGTGTCTAAAATAAAGACAAGAGCTATTCACCTAAGCCCTTCCCAACTGCTCATTTTAGTGTTTTTTACAGCCATTCTTTTAGGGACTTGTCTATTAAAATTGCCCATTGCATCTTACCATTATGTCCGCTGGATAGACGCTTTATTTACAGCAACTTCTGCCATGACGGTGACAGGTCTATCGACGATTGATTCCGCAAAGGAGTATACCTTGTTCGGTCAATTTGTCATTATTACCTTGATCCAATTGGGCGGTTTAGGCATCGTTTCCTTCGCCCTCTTAATTTTTATCATGTTAGGGAAAAAAATCGGACTAAAGGAACGGATTCTTATTCAGCAAAGCTTAAATCAAACATCCTTAGGGGGTGTCATCAAGCTTGTTCGCAACCTCTTTCTTTTTTCCTTCATGATTGAATTTATCGCAATGTTGTTTTTATCTATTAGATGGATCCCGGAATACGGGTTTTGGAAAGGTGTCTTCTATAGTTTCTTCCACTCCATTTCCGCGTTTAATAACGCAGGATTTGCATTGTGGTCAGACAATTTAATAAGATATGTTGGCGATCCCATTGTCAATATCGGAATTACCGGTCTTATTATTCTGGGTGGAATTGGTTTCACGGTCATGTCCGATATTTGGTATAAAAAAAGCTTTCGGAAACTGAGTCTTCACTCTAAAATCATGATTATCGGCACAATCGTGACAAATTTACTCGCAATGGCATTCATATTTTTTCTAGAATATCATAATCCTCATACGTTAGGTCACTTATCAACGCCGAATAAACTATGGGCTTCTTATTTTCAAGCAGTTACAACAAGAACAGCAGGATTTGAAACAATGGACCTTAACGATTTAAAGGAACCTACTGCCTTATTATTTTTATTATTAATGTTTGTAGGGGCAGGAAGTGCATCAACTGGCGGAGGAATAAAATTAACGACTTTTATTGTCATCGTCATTTCCGTTATTACTTTTATAAAAGGAAAACAAGAAATTGTGCTGGCAAAACGAACCATTGCCACTTCGATATTATTAAAATCATTAGCGATATTTAGTATCGCCTTACTTGCTATTTTCTTGGCAGTATTTGTTCTATGTATTACCGAAAAAGCGCCATTTCTTAAGGTATTATTTGAAGTTATTTCCGCTTTCGGCACCGTTGGGCTAACGATGGGATTGACAACAAAATTAACAATGATTGGCAAACTGATTATTGTGATGATGATGTTTATCGGCAAGCTAGGCCCATTAACCCTTGCTGTTTCTATTGCAAAATCGGAACAAGCAAGCATCCGTTATCCGCATGAGGATATTTTAACGGGGTGAAAAGAAAAGCGCACAGCGCTGGGGCTAGTCTTCTAAACTAGATATTTGTAAAAAAGGTGCACAAAAGTCGCTAACTAACCAACGACATTTACGTGCACCTTTTTTATTATGATAATTTAAATCTTGAAACGACAACTTGCAATTCATCTGCTAAATTTGATAATGATTCGGCAGAGCTTGTGATTTCCTCCATTGTCGCCAATTGTTCTTCAGAAGCTGCAGCATTTTCTTGACTTCCGGCAGCAACTTGCTCGGAAACCTCTCTTGCTTTCACCACTGCAGATACCATTTGGGTAGTGATAGCTTGAATCTCTTCCACAGAAGCAGATACATCTGCTGCTTTACCGGTTACATTACCAATGGATTCTGAAATTTTTGTAAAGGACTCATTTGCTTCCGCTGTATAGGTTAGTCCGGTATTCACTTTCTCATTTCCTAATTCCATCGACAATACTGCCTTTTTCGTTTCTTCTTGAATAACAGCAATCATTTTAGATATTTGATCAGAGGATTTACTCGATTCCTCTGCCAATTTTCGAACTTCATCCGCAACAACAGCAAATCCCTTTCCTTGTTCACCAGCACGTGCTGCTTCGATGGCGGCATTTAATGCTAATAAATTGGTTTGTTCCGCGATTCCTGTAATAATATCCGTAATTCTTCTTATTTCATCTGAGCGCTTTCCTAATGTATGAATCAATTTTGCAGCTTCTTCAACCGAGACATGGATCTCATTCATTTGTGAAACCACATTTGCGATGGAATCCGCTCCCTTGCTTGCAAGTGTACGGGTTTCTTCGGAAGACTGAAGCATTACTTCACTTGCTTCAGCAATCTGATCCATACCTATTGCCATTTCCTTGACGGAAGCAGACATTTCATTAAATGTCCGAAGTTGCTGCTCCGTGCCTTCCGCACTTTCTGTTATCACTCGTGTTACCTGCTCTGCAGCGCTAGTACTTTGCTGAGCGCTCGCAGTAAGCTGCTCGGAGCTTGCCGCAACCTGCATACTGGAATCAGAAACTTGACGAACTACAGATGAAAGGTCATGAACCATTTTATTAAAAGAATTCGATAATTCTCCAAGCTCATCCTTACTTTTAACCTTTATCGGTTCCACACTTAAGTCACCCATTGCAACTAATTTCATCACCTCTGAAATCTTTTTAATCGGTTTTGAAATCATTTGACCCATTACAATGGCAATCAGAATTCCTAGGATAAATGTTATCACAGACAAGATGATTAATATCATTTGGATTTTTTTATCATTATCAGTAGTTTGAGTGTTTGCCTTCAATAATTCATCATTCTGATGCTTGGCTAATGCTTCAATACTTTGTTGGAGCGTTAATGTAATGTCTTTTACAGTACTGGTAGTATATAATGTTAGCTCTTCTTGTTTATTTTCCTGTTTAAGCTGAACCTGATGTTCTACAGCTGAAAAATATTTTTGGTCGATATCCTCGATGCTTGCATACAGTCGTTTCCCCATCGGGCTTTTTACTAGTTTTCCTAATTCATCCAAGGTGTCTTGATACCTTCCATTTGCAACTTGATATTGATTATAGTAAGTAGGGCTGCCGGTTAAAAGAAAGCCTCTCACACTGGCACTTTGGGCATAATATAAACTTTCAAGCCGATTTGCCAAATCAACCTTTTTGGAGGTAACCGTAATCAACTTGCTGTACGTTTTATTTAGCATGGAAAGTTCATAATAAGCTCCCCCTGCTAAAACTAATAATAAAATTAGTACCCCGCTAAAACCAGATAAAATCTTTTTCTTGATAGACCATTTCATGTTGTGTAATTCTCCTTGTATGAATATAAAAGTTTTCACTATCCTTTATTTCGACAGATTTCGGTAAAAGTTTAGTGCTTTCCTAACGGTTAAAATGAATGGGATATTCGTGTTTATGTCATATTAATGTTAAAACATCGGATGGAGGATTTTTAATGAGTAATGACATTAAACTAAGACCGCTAGAGAGAGAGGATTTAGAATTCATTCATATGCTGAATAACAATGCAAAAATCATGTCATATTGGTTTGAAGAGCCATATGAAGCCTTTGTTGAGCTTCAGGATCTCTATGATAAACATATCCATGATCAAGGGGAACGGAGGTTTATTTTAGAAAAGGAAAAGGATAAGGAGATGGTAGGGTTAGTCGAATTAGTGGAAATTGACTATATTCACAGACGGGCAGAGTTTCAAATCATTATTGATCCGAAACATCAAAATCACGGCTATGCAAGTATTGCAACTCGGATGGCGATGGACTATGCATTTTCTGTATTAAATATGCATAAGCTGTATCTCATTGTAGATTCAACGAATGAAAAAGCCATCCATATTTATAAAAAAGCCGGATTTCAAGAAGAAGGGGAATTTCTGGATGAATTTTTCGTAGATGGGACTTATCACAATGCGATTAGAATGTGTATTTTTCAGAAGCAATATTTGGAGTTGTTATAACGTGTGAAGAAATATTCATAAAGACTTACCGGAGATGTATTTCGGTTTGGAGGTTAATTCAAATCAGAAAATAGTTTTATATTCCCTCCCCTGCACATAAAATGTACAAGTTCATATTCGGAGGGGATTATTTTGTTAAGTGGAGGGTTACTGCTTAGTTATGTCTTTTTAGGATTATCATTAGCGGCACCAATTGGGCCAGTTAATTCAGCCCAAATTGATAAAGGGATCAAAAATGGATTTTTACATGCTTGGATTGTCGGAGCCGGTGCTGTTACCGCCGATGGAATTTTTATGGCAATTGTCTATTTAGGGTTTACTCATTTTATCAATATTCCAATTATCCAGGTATTTCTGTGGCTTTTCGGTGCATTTGTACTAATTTATACAGGAATAGAAAGCATCACGAGTGGAAAAAAGCTCACAATTAATCAAACACGAAATAAAGATTCTTTACTTTCCTGCTATTTAACAGGTTTCTTTATGTCGATTACAAACCCTTTATCCATTATGTTTTGGATTGGTATTTACGGATCGGTTCTCGCAAAAGTAGCTACAAATTATGGGCATATTGAAACCATCATTTGTACAAGTATGATTTTTCTAGGGTTAACTCTTTGGGATGTTATTATGGCGATTCTATCAAGCGGATCACGGAAATTTTTACATACAAACTTTCTGAAGGTCATATCCTACTTATCCGGAATCTCTATGATTGCATTCGGAATCTACTTTGGAAGCCAAGGCGTTAAAGCATTGGTATTCTAGTTGCTTAGGAATTTATAAAATTGAACCTTTTGGATAACTTTTTGAAAAGTTGTCTACGTCTCGCTTCAGCACATTAGTTCTTTATATGATTTACATATTCAAGCCTCTTTTTGTAAAAAGTAATAGTAACTATGAGGAGGTTTTGGATTGGGGTTAAAAAACTCAAATAATACAAGTAAACAGACTAATCAAGGGGAATTAAATTGGTGGCAGCTGTCCCTTATTGGAGTCGGATGTACGATTGGTACCGGGTACTTTCTAGGATCAAGCATCGGAATCAAAACGACAGGGCCGTCGATTGTATTTTCCTTTATCTGTGCTGCAATCGCTACTTATATTGTTTACAATATGCTGGCAAAAATGACGGCGCAAGACCCACAGGAAGGTTCCTTTTGCTACTATGCAAAAAAGGCATTTGGGAAGTGGGCAGGATTTTCATGCGGATGGAATTATTGGTGTTCCAATATTCTCATCATGGGAAGTCAATTAACAGGTTTGTCCATTCTATCACGCTTTTGGTTCCATCAAATTCCTCTTTGGCTATTCGCAGCATGCTACGCTGTTCTTTCCATTATGGTGGTTTTACTAGGGACAAAGGGCTTTGATAAAATCGAAAATATATTGGCTATTCTAAAAACAGCAGCCATACTCATGTTTATAATATTAGCAGTAGCTGCCTTGTTTGGTTGGATAAATGGACATGCAAATCATCCAAGCTTGCCCCGTTCTTTTGATGCCTTTTTTCCTAAGGGTTGGAAGGGTTTTGGTGCTGCACTTATTTATGCTTTTTACGCTTTTGGCGGCATAGAAGTAATTGGACTGATGGCAATGCAGCTGAAAAAGAAAGAAGATGCACCAAAAGCCGGAACGATCATGCTAATCGTTTTGACGATTATTTATGTCCTCTCCCTTGGACTTGTCGTATGTATGGAGTCCTATCATGCCTTTAATGAAGAGGAAAGCCCTTTTGTGAAAGCGATGGAAGATTACCACCTTCCATTTTTTCCGCATGTATTTAATGGAGCGATCATCATTGCAGGATTTTCTACGATGACAGCCTCTTTATTTGGGGTTACACAACTGTTAGTAACATTAGCGGAGACGCATGATGCTCCTGCCTTTTTTGCAAAAAAGATAAAAAGATTCAAGGACTTGCCGCTTCCGTCTTTAGGATTAGCAACAGTCGGCTTGCTTGTTTCCATTATCACCGCATTACTGTTACCAGGAAAAATATATGAGTATATCACGACTGCAGCCGGCATTTTATTGTTATTTAATTGGTTTTTTATCATCATATCAGCCCTTCGACTTTTGCAATTGAAAATGTGGGAAAAAATAATGTCAGTTGTCGGAAACCTCCTTCTGTTAGCTGCTATATGCGGCACTATGTTAGAGAAGGAAATTCGACCAGGTTTGTATGTCAGTATTGGAGTGGTGGTGGTGATTGTTATTATTTCCATCCTTATAAATAGAAAAATAAAAAAGCAAGTTGCTTCTTAGCGGACAGTGAATCCTCTATTTTGATAAAAAGACCCATATTTGAGAGACAAGCGGACTTAGGGTACGCTATTCGCAAAAAAGCACATGAAAATCTCTGTTTTTTTACAAATAACGGAACCTCTGTCCGCAAACATATGAAAATACCCCGTTTTGTCACAGATAAAGGAACTAGTGTCCGTATTAAACTAAATCAAGGACCAAATCGTAAACTTGTCCGATTTGGTCCTTGATTTGATAGCTATTTACGCTCTTTCTAAATTCCCTTGTTTTTGATCCTCTATTGCTAACGATCTTACTTCAAAATGTTTCTTTTTCCCTGTGGCTGTATACGGCAATTCATCAATAAATCGGTAAAAACGCGGTCTCTTATAATCTGCGAGCATGGGATGCTCTGTACAGTACTTATTTAATTCATCTGCTGTCAGGGATGGATCTGCCTTAATGATATAAGCGACTACTGATTCTCCTCTTAGTTCATCAGGAACTCCTACCACTACTGCTTCTTGTACTTTCGGATGTTCACTTAGAATTTCTTCTACTTGTACCGGATGAATATTTTCTCCAGAAGAGACAATCATATCATTTTTGCGGCCAACAATGGTGATAAATTCATTTTCATCCCAAGTAGCCATATCTCCTATATAGAGCCATCCTTTGTAAAAGACTCTCTCACTTTCCTTTTCATTATTAACGTATGCATAAGCAGTCTTACCAGGTGCCCTGACAATCACTTCCCCGACCTCTGTTTTGTCTTTTGCCACAAGATCATCCGGTTCTGCTTTGCGATCAGGATAAATTTTCACGACCGCTACATCATCATCTGTACACGCTCGCCCAGCAGAACCAGCCATTGCAGGCAAATCATAAGGACGAAGGAACGTATTCCAGAAAGCTTCTGTTGTACCATATCCATTAAAAATATTTGGTGATAAGGTTTCCTGAAACTTAATACAATCCTCTCTGCCAAGAGGAGCCCCCATTGTAACAATCCCCTTCAATTTGGATAAATCAACAGGATGTTTCTTTTGCTGATTATAAAGCATTTTCAGCATTGGTGGCGCTCCAATTAGAAATGTTAAATTATACTCTTCCGCATATTTTAAACATGTCTTTGGATGAAAATATCTAAGAATGACAATTTCTCCGCCTACATATAAGGTAGGGTTTGGCCCGCCTGAATGTATACCACCGCGATGAAACCATGGACTCATATTCATTGTTTTATCTGTTGGATTGAGAGGAAAATGCATGGCAACATCGTGCGCAGAAAGAATATCGTTAATGTTGTTTAAAGGTACACCCTTTGGCATACCGGTAGTTCCGGATGTATAGAGACGTGTATTTTCGTCATAAATGTGCCGAATTACCTTTTCAGGTTCTGCTTCTGTATGGTCCCGTACGTAGTCTGAATACGTAATATGTCCTTCAGGAGCTTCTTTTTCCCCTGTAATATCAACCATAATTACCCTTACAGGTTTATGCTTTGCCATTTCCAAAGCTTGCATAGCCGTTTCCTTAATCTCTTCATCATAAATAAATACTGCTGGTTTACTGTCATCAAGAATATAGGCAGTTTCCCCTGGCGAAAGCCGGAAATTGATAGGGCTGTTAATCGCGCCAATTTTTTGTGGTGCTAAATAACTAAAGACAAATTCCGCAGAATTTAACAGTTGATACATCACTACTTCATTCTTGCCTACCCCATCCTCGCGAAGTGCATGGGCTAATTTATTTACCTCACGATTTAATTCTTGATACGTCCATGTCCGATTGCGAAGTGTACAAGTCATTGCTGGCTGGTTCGCGAATCGATGGACATTTCGCAAAAATCCATTAATATACGTAAATTCATGCTCAAATGTTTCTTGGAACATACGAACATCATATGTATATTGATTCACAAGATTCATCCTTCTTTCCATTTCAATTAAAAATAGGCCACATTGGTCTTCTCAATTATGGCCATAACCTTTCTTTTACTATTCAAAGAAATCATTTAATTATTAAATTCTGGCCAAATATTCATTAATTTTCCCCAAAGCTCAGGAAACCGTTTTTTTAAATTAAATGGGTTTCCATGATTATCGACGTATGTATGAGTGGTCACACCCTCACATGCAATTTGGCCATCGTCTTTTATTATTTGATAATGAAATGCCATCCGTGACCTTGTAAACTCTGTCAAGCTTGTCCGAACAATAACTTTGTCTTCTGGACGCAGCATTTTTTTATATTGACAGTCTGCCTTCAAACATACAATCGCTATTCCAAGTTGATGGAAAGTTTTCATATAAGGGACATCGCTATTCTCCCAAAAATGCATACGTCCATTTGTAAACCAATCAAATGTTCTGGCATAATAGGAAATTCCCGCAGCATCACAATCTCCCCAGGTAATATTCATTTCCATATCTGTGCTTGGATAAGTATTTGTCATATTACGCACCTCCTTTTTTTCCTAGACTGCAAAAAAGATACTAGATATAATTACTGTGTCAAGTATTATTTTAGCACCAATCTTGTATTTGTTACATTTTTTTGACTTAACCTCTCATCCGGTGCATATTATTTACTTGAAAACTCCTCCTTCCTCAAAAGGTATCCCCACTTATTTGAATGGACAATTTTTAATTGATTGGCTTGAATAAATTGGTCCGTGACTAAATCCTTCTTTGCCATAAGAATAGCTTTTTCATTATGTAAAAATGCCTGAAAATCTCCGGATTCCGTCTTAAAATCATTCACAAGTTCCGCTGTTAATAAAGTGCTTTGTGACCATTTAATTGAATCAGTGGGATGATATAAATACAAACTGTATCCTTTTATCCCTTCCATTCCCCGTGTTTTTTCCAGTAAATTTTGTTGTAAACTTTTTCGTGGCTCGTTTAAATATAATTGAATCTGACCTTCATAAAAAAAAGATATACCAAGCATAGATATCAGAAGTAAACTGCGAAGCATTAGGTTCCCATTTATCCAAACTTTTTTCGCTAAAATACCAATCATTATAGATAGCGGAGGATAAACAGGTAGAATATACCATCTTATTTTTGTTTTAGAAAATGTAAAGACAATAATCGGAATAAGTATCCATATACATAAACCTATAAAATAAGGATGCTTTTCAAGGCGAAAATTTTTAAAAGAAAAGTCCCTTTTGAAAAGAATGACTAAAAAAAGGGAGAATAAAAACAGCAGCCACAAGGAGAAAAATCTCTTTAATATTTCCGCATAATAAAAGAATCCGCCTACATGACCTTCAATTGTATCGGATGATCGTTTCAGCAGATCGTATTCAATCATGGTCCTAAAGAACACAAAACCATCATAATGGAATCTAATAACTCCCCAAACAATAATGGGGCCAAACATACATAAACCTAATATCAGCGTTTTTTTAGGAGATAATCTTTTATATTTCCCACTAACTAAAAGATACATTGCCATAATGATTACAATATTCCCTGCATGCCAGCTTTTTGTTAAAAAGGAAAGTGAAAATGCTAATCCGGAAACATATAACCATCTATCATTATGTTCGGAAAGGAATAAAGATAATATGGACAATGTAAATAAAAAGAGAAACAGCGAATCTGCATCACCAGTTCTAGCACTATGATTAATTAAAAATTGAGTACACGTTGATAATGTTAATAAAGTGACAAGTGAAGCAAACTTTCCATGTATTTTGTAAACAAATAACGTAACTAATAAAAGGGTTAAACCTGCACATATTCCAGATATTAAACGGAGTCCAAGTGCATTGAAACCTGCCATCTTATAACCAATTATAATAGCCCAAAAACTGAGTGGAGGTTTTAGATTCCAATAATCTGACTCATAACCATATGTATTTACAATGAAGTTTCTACTTTTCAACATTTCATAGGCACTTATTCCATGTCTTGCTTCATCCCAGCTATAAATTGGAAAATTAGAGAGACGATAAAAAACATTATATAAAAATAAGGACAAGAAAATAATAAATAAAACAAGATAAATAAAGACTTGTATTCGTTTTGAAAAGTACATATTGGGTCTCCTTGCAGCTACAAAATTTTGCATTTACACCATTTTGAAAGCTTCGTACATTTATTCAATATAACGTTAGTTTTTTCAAAAAATATGTAAGGAATCCATGTCATCTAGTGGTATGAGTTTAAATATTTTCCATATTGTTAAATGAGAATAGGGAGGCGTTTTTTACAAAAAAAAGCCTGAATCTCGTGAATCCAGGCTGTTACGCTATTTCTATCATGAGTGATCTCCACATGTATTTCCCAGCATTTATGTGTAGCTTCTAACTTACCCCCAAGAATACCGAATCGCAAGAAGTTGAAAAATAAAAAACTCCCTTAAACAAATTTGTAAAAGAGAGTTATGGAAGAACAAATATAACATTGTATTTGGAAATGTATTGTGTATTTTATAATGATCCATATTAAGATGCTTCACCTGTGCCCCACTTTTTCTTTCCTTCTACTGTGATGATGCCTAACTCATGGTGATCCCCTTCGTATAAGGCCCCTTGGGCAAAACGAATTTGTTCGTTTGTATCCAATACTTCAAGCTTGCAGTAAGCACGGTTTTTTTGGAGTGCACGATAAAATTCATCTGTATTTTTTACAAGTTGACCATTGCATTTATGAATAACTTCTCCTGTTTTCAGAGATAATTTATCTGCCGGTGAACCTGGGATAACAGCCAAAATAATAAGGCCATTGTCTCTTTGAGTAAAATAATATGGATTTGCACCTTCGCGGACACGATGCTGATAGGATATCCATGCTCTTGCCAAAATCGCGAATACCATCCCAACAAGCGGCAAAAAGAAGATCCATAATCCGCCTGCCGCAATAGCCGTTGTAACAACTCCTGCAGCGATGATTTGTTTGCCGAGCTTTTTCACGGCAACATCTGGCAAATTGCTTTGAATTTGCTGTTGAAACCCTATGATGAACGGTACGAGAATAAGGGAATAAGAATGTGTTCCCCAATCCAATGTCGGCCACCAGCTAAATGGTGCCGTTAACGGTCCCGTCGGCAGAAAGCAGAATATAGGAATGAACCACATCCGCTTTGCTTGAAAGGCACCTACCGTTAATCCACGGCGACTTTTCCGATATTTCGGCGAGCTTTCCTTAGCCCCATTGCTGATCATGAGGATGCCTTCTACTATTAGTAGTAATCCTGCTAATATCACCATTCCCGCTAGACTAGTATGGTTCGTTTTTTCAATAAAAGGACCAAGCCACGGGATGTGAAAGTCAAATTGATTCGACACATAAATAGAGAGAAAGGCTAATCCTATTGTAAATGCGGAGGATAACAAGCGGAAGCCGCCAATCAATGTAAAGATGGTTGTCGTAAAAAATAAGGTGGTCAAAATACCAAAGCTAACGGTGAAGCCAGCCGCTACAGAAATGACGGACAAAATAAGTCCGGCTATCCAACCGGAGGATAGAAAGTACCGCAGTTCATGCAGCAGTGGGTATACACTGATATGAAAATCCGCCCGTTCCCTTTTTATCCGCAAATAACCAATAAATACTGCTGCAATAATAGCAATATATAAACTTGGATGAATAAAAAACCTTCCAATGCTTTTTAGTAATTCGAGACCCCATTCCTGCGCCAATTTTATTCACCATCCTTTATTATGTAAAAAATTTTTTATAGAAAGCTTTAGAGCATTAAGTACGCAGACCACATCAGTTAAAACTTACGAATCTATTATTATTATTCTATCAGATGAAAGCATTAAAACCTATTCTCTTTTCTATAAAAATCTAGGAATTTATAAGTCATAACATTGTATTTAGCTTTGATTTACATAAAAAAGGAGCCAAGCAATGCTCGACTCCTAGTTTTTATTCCCAATATATGTTAAAGCCACCTGCAGCTGAAGATCATTTTTTTCTTCTTTTCTAGCTTGTGTAAGGGCTGTGTCCATTAGCTCTGCTGTTTTCGGGTCGATTTCACCGGTCGCAGGCAGCTTTTCCTGATTTTGAAATGCCTTTACAGCCCGTTCCGTCTGATAGTCAAAATAGCCATCTTCACGCCCCGGTCCATATCCCAAGCCTGAAAGAATTTGCTGAGCAAGTTTGACTTGTTCATTATTCGCATCAAGCTTTAAGGAATGATCTAACGTTAATGGATTCACATAAAAATACTCCGGCTGTTTTACTTCAATGGTTGGATTTATACCTTTTTGATGAATCCAATTTCCATCTGGAGTAAGCCATTTGTACATGGTCAATTTAATAGAGCTGCCGTCCCCTAATGGGATTGCAGTTTGGACTGTACCCTTTCCAAATGTTTTTTCTCCTATTAACGCATATCCATCCGCCTCCTGCAAGGAACTTGCTAATATCTCAGCTGCGGAAGCACTTCCTTCATCGACTAAAACGGCTATTGGATATGGCTTTTTCTGTTTTAGCTTTGAATAATAAGGAAGCTTTTCGCCATTTCGCTGTTCAATTTGAAAATAAGGCTTATTATTTGGGACAAGACCTTTCAGCATATCTTCTACGCTGGATAAATACCCTCCCGGATTTCCTCTTACATCAATGATAAGCCCGTGTATGTTCTGTGATTCTAATTTTTTTAGCTTCTCATTAAAGTCGATGGCAGTATCCTTTGAAAACTGTGTAATTTCCAAGTATCCGATTGATTTATCGCCTTGTTTTTTTATTTCTGAAAAAACCGTTTCAAGTGGAATGCTTTCCCGTTTTACCACAAATGTTAATGGATTGCTTGTACCTTCACGCTGAATTTCAAGTGTGACCGTTGTTCCTTTTTTACCGCGGATTTTCGTTGTTGCTTCAGTAAGATCCAACCCATGTGTACTAACACCATCAATTTTTACGATAACATCCTTTGGCCGAAGTCCAGCTTTTTCAGCTGGGGAATCTTTATAAGGAGCCACAATAACAATTTTTCCGTCCTTTTGGGCTACCTCCGCCCCTATACCCTCAAAAGAGGAATCCAAAGTATTATTAAATTGCGTAGCTGTTTTTGCATCCATATAAACAGAAAAGGGATCATTTAAGGTACTTACCATTCCTTGAATTGCGCCTTCGACCAATTGCTTCTCTTCTACCTTTTTTACATATGATTTCATAATAAGGTCATATGCTTGGGCAATTTTGGACAAATCGGGCTGAATTTGCTGCCCTTTTAAAGATATTGGTGATCCATTCTCTTCCACTTTTCGCTCCAAATCATGATAATACCATTTCATCCCTGTATATGTTCCGCCTACACCAGTAATTAATGACCCAGAAATAATAACTGCCAACCATTTACGTTTCATCGAAGTCCCCCTCATCACGGATAAATATAACTTTTTCAAGTGAGATTTAGCGGGAGAAGTGCTTGACTAAATATCACAAACCTATTCTTCAATATATGATTGGAAAGGACAGGTTATGATAACTTCGTTTGTGTTTAAAGAAAGATAGCTTATGTAGATGGAGTAGATGGGTGATTTGGATCAATTGAAATGCTGAAGGCTAACTGGGGGTTTCTTTTTTTCTGGCTGATAGTTTTAGCGGACAACTGTTCCGTTATATGTGTCAAAATGCATGTTTTTCGACCAATAGCGGACAGACGTTCCGCTATTCGCAAAAATCTTAAGGAAATCACCGCTTTTTTGCAAAATAACGGAACATCTGTCCGCAAACTACGGAAAATATGCGATTTTGTCACAGATAACGGAAGCTCTGTCCTATAATTTCTAGGAAACTATTTAGCCGGACAAAGGTTCCGTTATTTCAATAAAAAACCATGGTTTCATCATGTGAGAGGACACACGTTCCGCTATTAGCGATTTTCGCTAGTTGCTTTACACAATTTTCAGCAAATAACGGATCCTGTGTCCACAAATGCAGCCAAAACAAGGGTTTTTCTAAAAATAACGGACCGTCTGTCCGCCAAACGTTTTTGCGGACACAGATTTTCCCCTAAAATGACACTTGAACTGCTCTAAACGATATCTGAACACTGTGATAGTAAAAGAACGTGTACTAGTTCACACGTCCTTGATTAACACTATTTAGATACTGGGTTGCAACTCGCGTTTTTTCACAGTAAAAATATCTGCTAAATCCTCTACCATTGCACTCGCAGTTGGCAGCTTTCCTGCACCAGGTCCAGTTAAAGTAAATCTTCCTAGTAAACTGGCTTCAACAGTGATGGCATTATCAACCCCATCAACGGAAAATAAAGGGTGACTTTCTCCTACAAAAATCGGTTTAACCGAGGCTTTGATTGTTCCATTTTCCTGATATATATCTGCAACATGTTTATACCTTAGATTCAACTGTAAGGCTTGCTGTACCTGCTCTTCTGTGATAGAGGTTATTCCCTCCAATTCAACATCCGACCAAATGGGCTGTTTACCAAATGCTAATTCACTTAAAATCATCGTTTTGCAGAATGCATCCTTGCCGCTTATATCACTTGTTGGATCTTCTTCCGCGTAGCCATTACGCTGTGCCAGTTGCAATGCCTCATCAAAGGAAATCCCCCTGCTGCGCATTTCTGTTAAAATAAAATTCGATGTTCCGTTCACGATACCTTGTATTCTATTGATTTTATTCACTTGCAGTAATTGCTTCAGTGTTCGAATGATTGGTACGCCGCCAGCAGTCGTTGCTTCATAGCCAACACTAACCCCATATTTCTGCCCCTTTTGAAGGAGTACTTTTCCGTAACGGGCAAACATTACTTTATTGGCCGTAATCACCTGTATTCCTTTCTCAATCGCCCGATTTAAATAGGTGAAGCCAGGCTCTTCCCCAACAATCGCTTCAAATATCACTTGCAGACCGGGAATATTTAAAATGTCCTCAAACTCTGTTGTTATAAGGATATCTTGATCAATATCCCTTTTCTTATTTGGGTCCTTGATCAGTACCCCTGCTATTTCCACCTCTGCACCTAAGAGTTTTTTCAACTGCTGACGATGGGTTTTTAACGCTGTATACACACCTTGACCAACCGTACCGTATCCTAAGAGGGCTGCCTTAATAATCGTCATTTCATCACCTTTCCTTTTTGGAATAACTAGCACATTGGATAGGTGCACCCACTCTATCGTTTTTTTGCACTACTTACACCGATTAAGTTTTTTTCTAACTGATGCTGTATCAAGTGGCCCCATTTCTCAAATTCTACTAAAAAGCCGTCATGGCCAAAGTCAGTTGGGACCTTATAAAAATCACCTTTCACTACTGTCTGGATAAATGCCCGAATCTCTTCGCTTGGATAAATAAGATCATGTTCATAACCGATTCCTGTTACATGGGCTTTGATAGCGGATGCTGCATTTTTCCAACCGCCTCTCCCACGTCCAATATCATGGGAATTCATCGCTTTTAACAAAACCAGATAGCTATTCACGTCAAAACGTTTGGCTAATTTCTCACCTTGATAATGTAAATAGGATTCTACACTATATAAATCAGACGACTGGCTTTCCCTGCGAAATCGCTGCGAAAAAAGCTTTGGACTCCGGTATGTTACCATTCCTGCCATTCTAGCAACCTCAAAGCCTTTTACCTCATGAGAAAATTGATAATATCCGTTTTGGAAATTTGGATCTCCTTCAATTGCCGCAATTCCTATTCGGTTAAAAGCAATTCCGTAATCACTCAAATATGGGGTAGACGCAAGCACGAAAAGCTGTTCCATATCATTCGGATACAAGACTCCCCACTCCAACACCTGCATTCCGCCTAATGATCCGCCAATCACCGCTTTCAGCTTTCCAATACCTAGCTGATCCAGTGCCAGGCGTTCTGCCTTAACCATATCGCGGATGGTTATTGCCGGAAATGCTGAGCGATATGTGTCCTGAGTATCAGGATGGATAGATAAAGGTCCTGTCGATCCGTCACAGCCTCCCAAAACATTGAATGTAATGACTTGCCAATGATTCGTATCAATATACTTACCGCTGCCAATGAGCCCGCTCCACCAGCCGGGCTCTCTTTCCGTTCCGATGGAGAACTGGTTTCCTGTCAAGGCATGGCACACCAAGATGACCGGCGCATCCTCAGGTCCACGTCTTTCATACGCGAGTTCAATATTTAAAACCCCGCCATTTTCCAGTTTCATGTTGCCGATACTAACGGTTTGAATTTTTGTCATGAGACCGAAACAGCCGTTGCCTTTAAAATAGCTTGCTCAAGATCTGCAATGATATCTTCTGCTGCTTCTAAACCAACAGATAAACGAATTAATTCTTCCGTTACACCGGTTTGTTTTAAATCTTCCGCACTTAATTGCTGATGGGTAGTAGATGCAGGATGAATAATCAATGATTTTGCATCACCGACATTGGCAACATGTGACCATAGTTGAATATTGTCAATCACTTTGCGTCCTGTTTCTCTTCCGCCTTTGATACCAAAGTTCACGATGGAACCAAAGCCATCTTTGAAATACTTTTTCGCTAATTCATGGGATGGATGACTTTCTAATCCTGTATAGCTTACCCATTCAACTGCAGGGTGACTTTGTAAAAATTGCGCGACCTTTAAAGCATTTTCATTATGTTTCGGAACACGTAAATGTAATGTCTCAAGACCTTGTAAAAATAAAAACGCACTATCTGGACTTAATGCCGGCCCAAAGTCACGAAGCAATTGGACACGAAGCTTTGTAGCAAAAGCGGCTTGTGGGACATCTACTCCGTAACGCAAACCATGGTAGCTTGGGTCTGGATCTTTAAATCCAGGGAATTTATCGCTGTTCCAATCAAACTTTCCGCCATCGACAACAACACCGCCGATTGCTGTACCGTGTCCGCCAATCCATTTGGTTGCTGAGTGTACAACAACATCTGCTCCCCATTTAATCGGGTTTGTTAAGTATGGCGTACCGAAAGTATTATCTACAATCAATGGAATGCCATTTTCATGAGCAACTTTTGAAACGGCTTCAACATCTAATACGTGTAAGCTTGGATTTCCAATAATTTCTGCAAACAATGCTTTTGTTTTTGGAGTGATTGCTTTTCGAAAATTTTCCGGATCATCTGCATCGACAAATTTCACATTAATACCATACTTTGGAAGGGTGACTGCAAATAGATTGTAAGTTCCCCCATAAAGGTTACCAGCTGCTACGATCTCATCCCCTGTACCTGCCAGGTTTAAAATGGAAAAAGCAATCGCTGCTGCTCCAGATGAAAGAGCTACTGCTGCTGTGCCACCTTCTAAAAGGGCTACTCGTTTTTCAAATACATCTACAGTCGGATTTCCAATTCGAGTATAGATGAAACCTTCCTGTTCTAAAGCAAACAATCCTTGAGCATAATCCGTATCTTTGAAAACATAGGAAGTAGTTTTATAAAGGGGAACGGCGCGAGAACCAGTGACTGGATCTGCTTGTTGACCTCCATGAAGTAATAAAGTTTCTGGGCGAAGCTGTTTTTGTTCTGTCATTTTTACATTCCTCCAATTTTTGATTAGGTTTTCATCGAGAAATTTAAAGACAGGGGTGAGGTTCTAAAGAGGAATTAAAAAAGCCCTCTTCATAAGAAGAGGGCTTGTTATGCAGGTTCCTCCCCTTATCTTTCAGATCTCATGGATCTGTAGGAATTAGCACCTTATCAAACTTATGTGTTTGATGGTTGCCGGGCATCACAGGGCCTAGTCCCTCCGCCGCTCTCGATAAGAGTATTCGTTTAGTTTTCATAAAATTTAAAATTGCTTCTAATGTGCATTATAGAAGAGTGATAATTCATAAGTCAATAGTTTTTTTAAAATTTTTTAAATACTCGCTTTTTAATGTGTTGCAAATTCCGCCATTAAAGGGAAGCTTGGATGGCTTGCTCAAATTGTTTAATTATATCGCTTGCACTTTCAATTCCTATTGAGATGCGAACCACTTGTTTATTGATTCCAATTTTATCTTGGAGTTCCGGCGGTAATGCCCGATGAGATGTTCCAAGCGGATAGGAAACAGTTGTTTCAACGCCGGCTAAGGTAGGAACGATTTTTACCCAGCCAAGAGATGAAAAGAATCGGCTAATATCGCAATTTTCCCCTAATTCAATTGTTACTATGGCTCCGTTCCCTTTTTCCGATACATATTCAGGATAGTAAACTTTTTTTACAGAAGGATTTGCATGTAGCGCATGTGCTAACTCTTTAGCATTTAATGCCTGACGTTCCATTCTTAGTGCTAAAGTTTTTAAGCCACGGCATGCAAGCCACGCCTCAAATGGACTTAAATTTGCGCCGAGGTTGACTACTTTTTCACGTGCTTTTTTCACAATGTCAGTGTGTCCCACTAAAACTCCTGCGGTTACATCACTATGGCCGCCTAAATATTTGGTCGCACTATGTACAACAAGGTCGACTCCTTCCAGATATGGCTGCTTTAAATAAGGACTCGCGAAAGTATTGTCTACCATCGTGATAATAGATTTTTCTTTTGCAATTTCGACAAGTTTTCCGATATTCTCCACTCGTAAAAATGGATTGGTTACCGTTTCGGTATAGAGTAGTGTTGTGTTTTTTTGAATGGCGTTTTTCACTTGTGCGCTATTTTCAAATGGAACAAAGGTAGTTTCAATACCGAATTGTTTCAGCTCTTCTTTTAATAGATGATAGGTTCCTCCATAAAGGTCTTCCGCTGCCACAACGTGATCTCCCGCTTTTGCAACAGATAAAATTCCCGCTAGAATGGCAGACAGTCCTGACGAGGTTGCCACTCCAGCTGGTGCACCTTCCAAAGCTGCAACTGCTTGTCCCAGTTCATCCGTATTCGGATTTCCCGTCCGACTGTACAGATAAGGAGATTTTCCTTGGTAGAATCCCTCCAATTCTTCTAAAGACGAGAAAGTAAAAGCCGTTGTTTGATAGATTGGTGTTGTTTTGCTATGGATAGAATTCGTGTTTTTTAATGAATTATGAACCACTTTCGTATCGAATGAAACATCCAATTTCCACACCCCGCATATTAGTAGTTATGGCTCTTTTCATAAACTTTGTTGCTTTCGAAGCGAACACCTAAAAAACATAAAAAGCAACAATCCTTAAAAAATTGCCTATTTAATTAAACAGATTGTACGTCTGGAATGTCTTGATGTCAAAGGATTTTTTTAAAAAAAGGGGGAATGTAAAAGTGGAACATGGATGAAGAGACAGGTCCCTAATCCCAAAAGGCGGGACGAGGGACCTGTGCTCTTTTCCACTATAATATTGGTGACAGTAGGCGGGAAACGGATTCTTTAAAACGTATATACATTGGGCGTTTTCGATAATCCTCCAGGGTGAGTTCCCGAGATTTTTTCATATCCTCTTTGTAAATGTTTTCGAGTTTTTTCGCGATATATTGGCTATATAAAAAGGCATTTACTTCAAAGTTTAAGCGGAAGCTGCGGTTATCAATATTGGCTGTTCCAACGGTTGCAATTTTTCCGTCCACCACAAGCATTTTCGCGTGAATAAACCCATTTTCATAAATATAGACCTTCGCATTTGTTTTCAAAAGCTCTCCAACATTCGAATAGGTTGCCCAGTACACAAACATATGATCCGGCTTATCCGGAATCATCAAGCGCACATCAACACCTGATAAGGCTGCGATTTTTAAGGCATTGAGCAAACTATCATCCGGGATAAAATATGGTGTCTGCATGTAAATATATTTTTTAGCAGAATTGATCATTTTAATATATCCGTTTTTAATTTGCTCCCATTCCGAATCAGGTCCGCTCGAAACGATTTGGACATCAGTATCTCCTGTTGATTCTATATCAGGAAAATATCTTGTTTCATATCGGATTTCCTTTGAGGATGCCTGATTCCAATCAAGAATGAATCGTGTTTGCATTGCATAAACAGCTTTGCCAGAAATTTTCAAATGAGTATCTCTCCAGTAGCCAAACTTATCATCTAAGCCTAAATACTCATCTCCAATATTAAAACCACCGATATAGCCTATCTCTCCATCAATAATAGCAAGCTTTCGGTGATTTCGAAAATTGACCCGCAAATTAACATGAGGAATTTTTGCGGCAAAGAAAGATGCAATCTCCCCGCCGGCTTCAACGAATTTCTTAAAGAATTTCTTCGGTAATTTGCGAGATCCCATGTCATCATACAAGATTCGAACCTTTACTCCTTCTTTCGCCTTCAGGGTTAATAATTCAATTAGCTGTTTTCCTAGATTGTCATTCCGGATAATATAATAAAGAAGGTGGATATGATCTTTCGCTTTCTCAATATCCTTAAATAAGGTGTGGAATTTATCTTTCCCATCGATGAAAATTTCAACGTCATTGTCATGTGACATAACCGCTCCGTCATTGACAAGGAGCATATATACCAAGTCTTTATATTGCACCGTCCGTTCATCATGAAACGGAAAAGCATTATGGCGCAATAAATCGAT
This sequence comes from Margalitia sp. FSL K6-0131, assembly GCF_038008735.1. Classification (NCBI taxonomy): domain Bacteria; kingdom Bacillati; phylum Bacillota; class Bacilli; order Caryophanales; family Bacillaceae; genus Heyndrickxia; species Margalitia sp. FSL K6-0131. The sequence goes on along the minus strand of NZ_JBBOZS010000001.1, from coordinate 1,450,747 downwards.
TTGATGATGGGTAATTTCTTTTATCCCGATTTTCTCTTGATCCTTCCAATAAAAAATTCTTCTTCTGCTCAGATTTTGTCCCAATATTAAGTAAATAATAAAGCCTATAATAGGCAAAAATAATAAGACAAGCATCCATGCCCAGGTTGCTCCGACATTGCGTCTCTCCAAAAAGATAACAACACCGGCTAACACAAAATTTAATAAGAAAAAAAATGCAAATAAGACCGTCGTAATTGTCATTCTGTTCTCCTTTAATCCAGTCCCGCTTACAATCTAGTTCAAACAGTATCATAACATAAATGGCTCGAAAACTTCCATTTGTAAAGGCTATGCCACAATGAAGAATAATATCTTTGAATTTTCAACAAGTATTCACTTTTCACTATATGTTCAAACCTTTTCTTTTTAGAGCACTTTCTTTAAAAAGAAATAGGAAGATATATCCTAAAAGTAGTCCCTTCCTGTTTCTCACTCTCCACCTCGATCCGGCCATTATGCAGTTGGATAATCGTTTCGACAATGGAAAGCCCCAGTCCAGTTCCTTCTACCGAACGGGTTCTAGCTATATCTGCACGGTAAAAACGGTCAAAAATTCGTTTGATTTCTTCTTGCGACAATCCGATTCCGGTATCTTGGAAAGATACTGCAATCATGGAGTCTTTCCTTTCGATCGATATATCAATAGATCCATTTGGTTTATTATATTTAATAGCATTCGATAATAAGTTATCCCAAACGGTATTTAATAAAGAAGAGTCCCCCATAATTATGATGTCAGGCAGTGAATAGCTAAGCATTATTTCCTTTTCATTTATGGTCCATTGATAATTTCGGATTAGTTCTTTTATTTGTTCCGCTACATTGAATGGTTTTTTCTTAACCATATCCTCATTGCGATCCAATGAAGCAAGTAAAAGCAATTGTTTCGTTAGAGTAGAAAGCCTGTTAATTTCACCATTAATAATCGCTATATACTGCGTTTTTTCATCATGGCTTAACGTTTCTTTTTCCAATAAATTCGTGTATCCCTTAATATTCGATAGCGGTGATTGAATATCATGGGAAATGTTCGAGATAAATTCCTTCCGCATATCGTCCAGCTGCTCCAATTTTTTGGACATATGCAAAAAGCTTTTGGCAAGTGCCCCCAGTTCATCATGGCGAATAATATCCAGCTCCACATCAAACTTTCCTGCCGCAAGGGATTTCGTAGCCTTTGTTAATTGTGAAATCGGCTTTACTAAATATTTTGTACTAATAAGAACAAGCACTATACTTAGCATAATTGTTAAAGCAATCAGCCAAGCAAATAAAATATGCATTTCGTTAAAAAGAAGCTTTATATCTGGCCGAAAAAAAAGAGCATAATGTCTCCCGTTATGAGTTAGGGGAACTCCGATTGTGTTATTTAATTCATTAGCAAAAAAACCTGTCACAAACGTTTGCTGCGGGAAATGCAGAATTCCATGATAGACATGGCCATTTAAAACTTGATGGATTGCAGAAGGAGAAAGATTTTTTACCCGAAAAGGAGCCCCAAAATAGTTGCTCTTCCCATTATCTTCGACCAAATATAGCTGATATCCAATGGAAGAAAGATTCTTCATATATTCGTGTAAATTGATATTCGGATGTGTATCGGCAAAATTTGCAATACTTAATCCGATTTTCGTATTTTTTTGATCATTATACGGTTTTAATTTTTGCTGGTAATAGCTATTGGAGATGATAAAAGCCAGGATCCCGCTTAGAAGCATAATACCGATGGTGATGACCACAAACTTTACATATAATGATTTCATCCTTGAGCTGCCTCCAATAAGTATCCAATGCCGCGCACTGTTTTAATTTGGAAATCATCCGTTAATTTAGAAAAACGTTCCCTTAATCGTTTGATATGGACATCCACTGTTCGCTCGTCGCCTTCAAAATCTAATCCCCAAATATGTTCAATTAAATGATCGCGTGTAAACACCTGCTTCGGCTGCGACATTAAAAAATAAAGAAGTTCAAACTCCTTTAAAGGCAATAGAATTGTTCGATTGCCAATGTGCACCTCATAGCTTTTCTTGTTCAAAGTCGTATTTCCGATGGTAATGATGGAATCAGCTGGTTGTTTATCATAGCGTCTTAATAATGCTTTTATACGGAACAGCAACTCCTTTGGTTCGAATGGCTTCACAAGATAATCATCTGTTCCTGACTGAAAGCCTTGTTCCTTATCCTCGATTTGATTTTTTGCCGTCAACAGAATAATTGGAATATCGTATAACTCTCGAATTTCCTTCGTTAAGGAATACCCGTCCATATAAGGCATCATCACATCCACAACTGCTAAATCACATTTCTCCTTTTCCAGCACCTCCAAGGCCTCATTTCCGTTCTCTGCCTTGAATACCTTATACCCTACTTCTGTTAAATGGACACTTACTAGCTTCAAAATATTTGGATCGTCATCCACAATTAAGATCGTTGTCATATGTATCATTAACTCCTCTTTATCCTTCATCTAAACCTAGTGTACAAAAAATTGGGGAAAATGAAAAAGAATTCAAGAAATCCCGTTGTTTCGTTTTTAGGATTTTTTGAATTCTTGATATGGGAATGGGACTTGGACCTGCGTCCCGGTATTCGAATTGAATTGGGGACCGTTTCCCCTATTAAAGACCATTTGGTTTCACATTCTTCCTCCTGTTGGTCTTTTGATCCTTTATAAAGACCATTCGGAATCGGCTTCTTCCTCCTGTTGGTCTTTTGTAGCCTTATAAAGACCAGTTAGATCCACATTTTTCCTCTTGTTGGTCTTTTGATTCCTTATAAAGACCATTTAGTTTCACATTCTTCCTCCAATTGGACTTTTGATCCATCATAAAGACCTTTTGTTTTCAGATTCTTCCACCAGCCAGTCTTTAGAATCCTCAGCCCAGCTTTGTGGGAAAAGGGCCCCAGCCCTTCATCCCATTACTTAATTCCACTTGTTGAAATACCTTTGACGAATTGTTTTTGAAAGATAAGGAAGATAATAATCATTGGTAAGGTTAGCATGATTACACCGGCAAGAACGCTATTCCAGTATGCACTATACTGACCATAGAATGAGTTTAAGCCGACTGGTAGTGTATACATGTCATCACTTTGTGATAATAATACCGGCCACAAAAAGGAGTTCCAGTTACCTTGAAAAGTGAAAATGATTTGTGTTGCAATTAACGGCTTGGAAAGTGGCAAAAATATTTTGAAAAAGATTCCCCATTTTCCCAATCCGTCCATCTCGGCCGCCTCCTCCAATTCTTTTGGGATGCCAAGGAAAAATTGCCTTGCCAGGAATATCATAAACGGACTCATTAAAAACGGAATCGTCAACCCTTTATAGGAATCAATCCAACCGAGATTTGCTAATAACATATAAATAGGAACAAGGAGGACTTGCCCCGGTATCATCATAATAGCTAAAAATAGATAAAACAAAATTCCTTTGAAAGGAAACTTAAATCGTGCAAATGCATATCCGGCAAACGTATTCACAATAAGGTTACCGATTGTTACTATTACAGCAACAACTATACTATTGAATAACCATTTCCCGAATGGAAAGTTGTGCAAAATATAGGAGTAGCTTTGAAAATTCAATTTGCTTAAAGGTGTCCAAAAATGAAACACTTCGTCTGTTGGCTTCAAGGATGTATAAACCGACCACAAAAACGGAATAAGTGTTAGAAATGAGTAAAATATTGCTACCACGTAGAGGGCTGTACGGTTACGGCTACGTTTCATTTTCCTTCCCCCTTACTTATCTTCTCGACCTAAGAAGTAGTTTTGAATTAAAGTAAAAATTAGAATGATGGCAAACAATACAAATGCCATAGCCGATGCATATCCCATTTGCATCGTTTTAAACCCTTTTCTAAAAATATCTAACACGACCGTTAAGGTAGAGTTTAATGGACCACCATTTCCTCCCGAGATAACATATGCCTGATCAAATACTTGGAAGGTTCCAATCATGGACATGACAACATTCAAAAAGGTGGTTCTTTTTAAGAGAGGAAGGGTAACATGCCATAATAATCGAAAGCCGCGTGCACCATCTAATTCCGCTGCTTCATATACCTCTTCGGGAATATCTTGAAGCCCTGCTAAATAAATGATCATAAATTGACCCACACTGGACCAGATAGCCATCATCATAATAGCAGGAAGGGCAAATGTCGGACTGTTAAAGTAATTGGGGCCATGTATCCCGAAGTTTTCCAAGAATTTGTTTAAAATTCCATCTGGTTGAAATATAAACGTAAACATAACACTGACTGCTACGGTGGAAGTAACCGTCGGTAAATAATAAGCAACACGAAAAAAGGTCTTACCACGAATATTGTTTACAATTAATGCTAAAAACAGAGCAATTGCAGTTTGGATGGGAACAACTACAATCGTATAAAGGGAAGTATTCCATAGCGCTCTTAAAAATTCTTTGTCCTGAAATAAATGAATATAGTTTGAGAATCCTATAAATTTTGCGTTTTGAGGTTCTAAGAAAGAAAAGCGAAAAAAGCTAATATAAAAGGCATAAAAAATAGGACCAATTAAAAAAACTAATAGAGCAACTAGTGCAGGTAATAGAAAAAGATACCCCGTCATTGCCTGATCAAATTTATTTTTTTGAAAAAATTTATTCCTTGGTTTCTTCATCATTTGTCACTTCCTAACAGAAATGAGTGAAACAAATGCAAACCGCTGAGGTTTGCATTTGTTTCAATTTCAAATTATTGTTGTGATTGGCTTTCAACTGTTTGCTGAGCTTGTTTCAAGACTTTTTCCGGAGATAATCCTTTTAATGCACCTTGTTCGGTAGCTTTGTTAATCGCATCTACAAAGTTTTGTCCGTAAGTACCAAATTGATATGGAGTGGCACTTTTAATCCCATTTACAAATGCCTGATATTCTGGATTTTTATCCAAGAATGCACTTTGTTGGCTGACACGAGATGGAATTGCAAGTCCTGAATCGGCCGTCATTTTTTCCGCTTCTTTGCCTGTCATAAAGAATAATAATTTTGCTGCTTCTTTTGGATGCTTCGTTGACTTTGCCATTGAGTAGCTTACAGTGTACGTCATATTACCGCTTTTTCCATCAGCAGATGGGAAATCAGAAATTCCAAACTTCACATTAGGAGCTGAATCTGCCATAAACGGAAGGACCCATGCACCTTCAAGAGCCATTGCTACTTTCCCTTGAGAGAACGGCACGCCTGCCCAGTCACCACCTAAATCCTTTGGTGGAACGATGTTTTTATTATGAATATTATCTAAAAAGAACTTAAGACCAGCTACGTTTGAAGAATCGTCCAATGTTACTTTATTTGCCGAGCTATCATAATAGCTTCCACCAAATTCTGTAATAAAAGGATAATAACGTGCGACATCAATTGGCATGGAAAGCGGCGCAATCCCTTTGGATTTTAAGATTTCTGCATCCTTGATCAGCTCATCCCATGTTTTTGGTGGCTCAGAGATTCCAGCCTTTGCAAATAAATCTTTATTATATTCTAAAGCCATTGTGTTATAGTCTTTTGGCAATCCATATGTCTTGCCTTTCCATTGAAACGCTTCCAAAGCTGCCGGTGCGAAATCACTTGTATCTACTTTTTCTTTCTTTATATAATCGTCAAGTTCTGCTAATACCCCGGAATCTTCCAGTGTAGGTGCATAAGAAGCATCCACATAGAAAATATCTGGAGCCGTTTTAGACGCTAACATCGGCTGTAATGCTTGTAAATAGTCCCCTGTTATGACCTGTTCTTTTACTTTAATATTTGGGTTCGCTTTTTCAAAAGCAGCGATTTGCTTATCTACTAATTTCTTCTCTGCTGGACTAGATGCCCACATCCCCAGTTTTAATGTTACTTTTCCACCATCGGTATTACCGCTGCTGTTCGAGCTGCATCCTGCTATTAACCCTACACTCATCACAACTGCTGTAGCTGCTCCTAGTAATCTACGTTTCATACCTTTTCCCCCTTTGAATAAGTATATGATTGTTTGAAACATTTTCATAAACCGCTTACATTTTTCAATATACACCGTATACTCTTGAGTAGTCAATATATAACTTTATTTAATAGAATAATATTTCCACTCTCCCAAATTTTTAGATATTTGAGAGAGTAGTAATGAATATTCCCCTTTTATGCCTCTATTTGCATATCGAATCCAGTAGTATTTTTTAAGATACTGAATGTTGTCTGGTCCTGTTCGGTTCTCTGTAAAAGGATACTTATCGTTCCGCCTGCAATACGTATATTTTCGATTTTAAGCTCCGCTATTCCAACTGGCAAAACAGGATTGATAGAAATAATCCCTTTATTAGCATTTGGAACCAAACCTAAGATCGCTTGCAACGCCAAAATAGGTGTGCCTGCAGCCCACGCTTGCGGGGAACAGGATACCGGATATGGAATTGGCTTCTTTGTTTCACTCTCTCCAAACCCTGTAAACAGCTCAGGCAGGCGCATGAAAGGAAAATAGGATGCTGTCTTTAATAAACCTCCTGTTAAAGTACGAACTGCATCTTTACGGCCATATTTCTGCATTCCAGAAAGGATTAAAGAATTATCATGAGCCCAAATAGAACCATTGTGATAACTAAGCGGATTATAGCCAATTTCCTTAGATGACAAGGTACGGATTCCAAACCCATTAAACATGTCATCTTCCAGTAAGCGATTTATTAATTTGTCTGCATATTCTTTAGGCAGGATGCCTCCCCAAAGCACTTGCCCGGCATTAGAAGAAATACTCGCAACTTTCTTTTTCTCGCCATCTAATGCAAGTGCAACGGCATGGTCGTCTTCCATCCAAAATTCCTTCATAAAATTAGTCTGCAGGTTTTTTGCCTTTTCAGCAAAATCTCTGCTAAGTATATCGTTTTCTAGCAAAGCAAAAATATGAGACCATTGCTCATAAGCTCTATATGTGTATGCTTGGACCTCACTTAGCGCTATGGGACCTGTTGCAAGGGTACCATCTTTGTGAACGTTGGAATCACCGGAATCCTTCCATCCTTGGTTAGCAAGTCCTTTACTGGCTTCCTGATAATATTCGACAAAGCTATCTCCGTCACGATCACCATAATTTTCAATCCATTCGAAAGCTCGTTCTACTGTAGGTAACAAATCCTTAATAAATTCGATATCTCCAGTCCATAGCAAATATTCTGCGGCCAGTATTAAAAACAAAGGTGTCGCATCGATTGTTCCGTAATAAGGACCGAATGGAAGCTCTTTTGTTCTTGTAACCTCTCCTGCACGGAGTTCATGCATAATTTTACCTGGCTGTTCATCACGCCAAGAATCGACTTTCGTTCCTTGAAATGCAGCCATTGTCTTTAATGTTCCTTTTGCTACTTCCGGATGGGCAGAAAGAAGCTGAAAAGCTGTAATGAGACTGTCGCGGCCAAACGGTACAGCAAACCACGGCACTCCGGCGACTGGAAAGGAACCATACCCAATATCCGTTAATAGCATACGGATATCTGCTAAACCTCTGTTATACCAAGTTTCGAAACGATCATCACCAACTACTCTTGGTGCTCCTTCTTCCCAAATTTGATAAGACTTTTCTACATTACTTTGTTTTACTTGAAGAGTGGCAGATAAATGATCCGTAAGCTCAGCGAAATCTACTGCAATAATATAATTCAAAGTATCATGTCCGCCAATGGAGACTTGCTTTGATAGCCTGATAGAATCACCATGGTTTTCTATAGTGAAGAAGTCCTTTTCCCCATTCAACAACTCTCCGTGAAGATATACCTTGCTTTCCACCCCATCCTGAGCCACATGCGACAGCTTTAAAGAATTTCCTTCTATAATGACGGTTCGTTCATTTATCTTGCCTTTACTTGCAAATCCTCGTACTTGGAACATGTCCAGAAAATCAGCATCCGTATCATATTGTAATGTCAGCTCAATCGGATTGCCTGAGTAATTATGAATGGACACCTCCTCGAAAAAGGTCTTCCCGTCAACAAACTGTTTCCTTGTTACAAGGAGGACTTCTCTTGGAATTTTTATCGTTCCATTCTCTGCTAATTCACGATTCGTGTAGCGATAGATTCCTTGATAGTTATTGGAAACATCCGAATCTAGAGGGACTAAAACATTTGGACACACGCCAAAGCTAAATTTCGAAAGAATCCGAGTATCCTTTGTATATAGACCATACCCAAAATAATTTTGATCAGACTGCGGAATGTTACCGTTTTCATCTGATAGGTAAAATAAATCATTTTCCTTAATGACATGGAAAGCCATTCCTATTCCCCCCTGTTTCGATAAATTTAAAAGATAAGCCTATAAATTCGAGCTTCATAGGGTCTTAGATTTCTCCAATCCTCTTTACCCGAATAGTTAGATAAAATCAATTCATACTTGGCTCTCTGTAATGTTTCCGGAATCTCGAATATAGAGCTTTTATCAGAGTGATTCAACAAAATTAACCAGCATTCGGAATCTAACTTTCTTGTATAAGCATATATGCGAGGATCATTATTCGATATATCTTGATAATCTCCGTATATCATTACTAGATTCTGTTTTCTTAATTGAATAAGATTCTTATAATAATTTAAGACGGAATCCTGATTGGCCGATTCATTCTCCACATTAATTTCCTTATAATTAGGATTTACTTTTATCCAAGGTTTTCCCATTGAAAAACCTGCATTTTTCTGATCAGACCATTGCATAGGCGAACGTGAATTATCCCTAGCCAAAGGCTTTAATTCTTCAAACACCTCAGAAGGATTCCTGCCCTTTGAAACTTCCTCTTCATATTTATTATGGAATGCAATATCCTTGTAATCTTCAATATTTTGATAATCAACACCAGTCATGCCGATTTCTTCCCCTTGATAAATATATGGGGTTCCAGGCAAGGTATGGATCATTGTTGCAAGAAGCTTGGCAGATTCTACTCGAAATTCATTATCATTCCCATATCTAGTTACCTGCCTAGTATGATCATGATTATTTAAAAACTGAGAATTCCAGCCTTTTTTCCATAAACCGGCATACCACCTGTTTTGAATATCTCTATATCTCTGTAAATCCCAATCTGGCATTTCATCACAAACTTCAAAATGAAATAAGCTATGAAGTTCATTGCGGTCTTCTCCAACATATTTCACACCATCATCAGGGCCGACAAAAGCAACTTCTCCAACCGTTAAAATATCATAGCGATTTAATACTTTCTCATTCAATTCCTGTAAAAAAATATGAATTCCTGGATTATTAGTCAGGTAACGAATATCATCTGGATTTTCTGCATTTGGAAACCCATCTTGTTTTTTTAATAAGGCGATGGCATCTAATCGAAATCCATCAATCCCCTTGTCTAGCCAAAAGCGCATCATTTTATATATTTCTTCCCGTAATGTCGGGTTTTCCCAGTTTAAATCCGGTTGTTCTGTTGCAAAGGAATGAAAATAATATTCATCCGTTCTTTCATCATATTCCCAAGCAGACGGCGTAAAGTACGAACGCCAGTTGTTTGGCGGATTCCCATCTTTTCCGGGACGCCAAATATAATAATCTCGTTTCGGATTATTTTTGGAGGAACATGATTCGAGAAACCATGGATGCTGATTAGATGTATGATTCACAACTAAATCCATCATTAATTTCATTCCTTTAGCGTGTACTTTTTCTAACAATTCATTCCAAATTTCAACGGTACCGGCCTTCTTCATAATGGAATAATAGTCACGAATATCATAACCGTAATCAATATCTGGCGAATCGTAACAAGGATTTAACCAGATAACGTCGACACCTAAGTCTTTTATATAATCAAGCTTTTCTATTACCCCTTGTAAATCTCCGATACCATCTCCATTTGAGTCATAGAAACTTCTCCAGTACACTTGATATACAACTGCTTCTTTCCACCAAGTTCGTTTCAACTATATTAACTCCTCTGCAAAATACGAAGTCTGCAATACTGCAGACACCACTTTTAAATTGTTTGTATTAATCAGGAACGATAATGCGTACGGATTCCCGTTCAACAATATGATGGGATACATAATGAATACTGTTGTCTATACTTGTTGATTCATCTTCCATACATTTTAATAAGTGTGATACAGCAAATTCGCCGATTTGTTTCAAGGGCTGGGCCACTGTCGTTAAGGTCGGAGTACTCATTTGGCAAATCCTTAAATCATCAAATCCCATGACAGAAATATCATCTGGAACTCGAATTCCTTTATCATGGAGGCATCTCATTGCTCCGATTGCCATCTCATCACTTGCAGCAAAAACAGCCGTCAATTTGTTAGTACTTTGTTTCTCCAACAACCTAGCCATTGCCCGGTACCCATCTTCAAATCGAAATTCCCCATATTCAATCGCCTCATCGGAAATAGGGATAGAAGATTGCTGTAACGCTGCCTTATAACCAGTTAAACGAGTTTTTCCAGCAATAATATCTGTAGTCGGTCCTGAAATCATTCCGATTCTTTGGTGACCGCGGGAAATTAAATAGGACACAGCATCATAGGCAGCCTTGTAATCATCAACACGGAATGATTTTAATGGATATGTACCATAACTTTGTGTTAATGCTAACACTACTGGAACATCTAACCGGGAAAGGATCGCATCATAGTCACTTGTTATGGGGCGACTGGTGAAAATAATCCCATCAACCTGATGCTGTTTTAAAAATGTAAGACCCTCTTGAACTCTGTATTCACTGTGCTGGGAATCAAAAAGCAACACTTTCATATTATTTTTTCTTGCTACTTCTTCTATCCCTACATAAAGTTCATTGAAGAAAAAGTCTGAAATTCCTGGTACAATTAAACCAATCGTATTTGTTTTTTGGACACTTAAGCCACGAGCGATGGCATTCGGTGAGAAACCTAATTTGTCGATCGTCTCCTGCACCTTAACCTTTGTTTCTTCCCCCACCAGCTCAGGGGTATTTATTACTCGTGATACAGTAGCAGGTGAAACATTAGCCGCATTTGCGACATCACGTATTGTAATCTTCATTTAGCCATTTCTCCTAATTCAAAAATGAAACATTTTCATAAAACGGTTTCATGAAAATTATATTTAAAAAATTTGGTACTGTCAATTTAGTCTATTAAGAATATGTATGTCTTCTCATTGGAAAATTTTTTAGTAGAAAACTATTGGACTAGTATGAGCAACACAAAGAAAAGTCCTATGTTCTGAAACATAGGACTTGTTGAATTCAAATTTGATATATAAAAACAGCGAATCAGATTAATTGACTTAGGAACAAATTCATTATTAACTTACTTCTAACTCCATAACAACCCCAAAAACAGGTCCTGAATCATCTACTTCCCCATTAAGATAGAATCCAAACTTTTCATATAGTTTTTGAGCAGGATAATTATCCGGATGGAGACTTAAATAAATTTTTCGGCATGAAAATTGCTGTTTCATTCTTTGAATTAATAACGGTAAAAAATGCTTTGCATATCCATTTCCTTGATAGCGCTGATCAATCATAAATCGATCCAGCCATGCACTCTGCTTTATTGGAGATGACCAACATGGCATAACCGACTAATGTTTCGTCGTCATACAGTCCTACTGAAATCCATTTTTTGTCATACTGCGACTCTGCCAGCGAATAGGCATTGCTTTCAATAAATGGCGCTTGCTGTTCAGACACCGCTAATTCGGCAACTGAACGCCAATTTTCTTTCGTTACTTCACGGATGTGAAGAGACATATTTCCATCTCACTTTCTTGTTTTTAAGCAATTCCGTTCCGTATACTCCTGCCATAAATTTATACATTATTTAACAATTTCTTGAACGAGCTTTCTGTTCTTCTTATAAAACACTTCATTATGGGAAGATACCATGGCAATGGAGTCAGCCGTCGGATCAATAAATTGCTTTGCTTTATTAACAGCGTTTGCTGCATCCTGAAATGCTCCGGCAATTAAATTCAATTTTCCATCATGCTTTAAAATATCACCAGCTGCAAAAAGACCGGGTACCTAGGATTCACTCATCGATGTACCATCAATGTAAAATTGCTCTGCTAGTTCAATATTCAACTCACTATTATTCAACAAAGCTGCATCGATATCGAAACCATGATTAACTACAACTTCATCGACTTCTACCTCTGTCACTTCCCCAGTGAAACAATGTTCCAGTTGTACACGCTCAATTCGATCTCCACTTCCGGCGATTAATTTAGCAATCCGAGTTTGGGCAAGACATTCTGCAGAACTGCACTGTAATTGGCTTATTTGCGATTCATGACCCGTTAAGCAAGCTTTTCGATGTGTTACATACACTTTTTTCGCAATCGGCTCCAATTCATTTGCCCAATCAATGGCCGAGTTTCCTCCTCCAGAAATTAAAACAATTTTATCTTTAAAATACTTTAAGGATTTTACTGTATAATGCAGATTCGAAACCTCAAAGCGTTCAGCACCTTCAATATTCAGTTTTTGATGCTTGATAATCCCGCTGCCAATTGCAACAATTACCGCTTTTGATATATGCTCGTTTCCAGATTCCGCTTTTAAAATAAATAATCCGTCTTCATTCTTTGAAATAGATACAATTTTTTCATTTAGGACAACCTCCGGGTTAAATGTTAAACCTTGTTCCACAAGCTGATTTATTAATTTTGCTCCTGGAAGAGGTGTATGCCCTCCGACATCCCATATCATTTTCTCCGGATAAATATGTATTTTTCCACCTAGCTGTGATTGATATTCAACAATCTTTGTTTTCATTCCTCGCAAACCACTGTAAAAAGCAGAATAAAGTCCAGCTGGCCCTCCGCCCAAAATCGTTACATCAAAGCATTCCAGTTTGCTCATTTTTTTCACTCCAATATATTTATCTCTCTTTAAAAAAGTTTATTGACAAAAAGATTGAATCACTTTATAGTGACATTGTAACTGATAATGATTATCAATATCAACAAAATATTTTTATTGGAGGCATCTTCATGGTCCACCTTTATACAGATCATGTACATATTGGTTATGGTGAGCGTTCCATTGTAAAAGATTTATCGATTGAAATCCCTGTAAAAAAAATAACCACCATTATTGGGTCAAATGGCTGCGGGAAATCAACTCTTTTGAAAGCAATGACGCGAATTATTCCACATCAATCAGGTTCCATTATTCTGGACGGGAAGAGCATAACGAATGTGGATACAAAAAAATTGGCTAGTAAACTAGCAATCTTGCCGCAAACACCTGAAAGTGCAGCAGGACTGACTGTTGGAGAATTAGTTTCTTACGGCAGGTTCCCCTATCAGAAAGGCTTTGGCCGCTTGTCGAAGAAAGACTTGGAGGTCATAAACTGGGCATTAGAGGTTACCGGGATAACAGAGTTCAAGTTTCATCAAGTGGACTCATTATCCGGCGGCCAGCGTCAGCGTGTTTGGATTGCAATGGCATTAGCCCAGGAAACAGAAATGATCTTTCTTGATGAACCGACCACTTATTTAGATATGGCTCACCAATTAGAAGTGCTGGAGCTATTGCAAAAGCTTAATAAGGAGCAAGAAAGAACGATTGTTATGGTGCTGCACGATATTAATCAAGCTGCGCGTTTTTCCGATTACATCATTGCATTAAAGAGCGGGCAAATAGTGAAAGCAGGCACCAGTGATGAAGTAATTAATCAACAAGTACTTAGAGAAGTATTTCATATTGATGCTGATATTGGTCTGGACCCGAGAACAAATAAACCAATCTGTGTAACTTACAATTTATTAAAAGGAGAATATGCAAAATGAAAAAGAAGTTTATTCCGTTTTTACTGTTAATTGTTGTTCTCATGTTAGGAGCATGTTCCGGTACAACAGGTAAAAAATCCGCTGAGGAAAAAGAAAATAAAAAGGATACCATTACATACCAATCTGAAAACGGACCCGTTGAGGTTCCCGCTCATCCTAAGAGAGTAGTCGTTTTATCAAGCTTTGCCGGAAATGTGATGTCACTTGGCGTTCATCTCGTTGGCGTAGACTCTTGGTCTAAAATGAATCCTAATTTTAAAGACAAATTAAAAGGTGTTGCGGAAGTTTCGGATGAAAATTTAGAGAAAATTATTGAACTGAATCCGGACTTAATTATCGGTCTCGACAACGTAAAAAATCTAGATAAGCTGAAGAAAATCGCTCCTACTGTTGTCTTTACATACGGAAAAGTAGACTATTTAACACAGCAAATAGAAATTGGCAAGCTATTAAACAAGGAAAAAGAAGCGACTTCCTGGGTAAATGATTTCAAAAAGCGGGCACATGAAACTGGCGAACAAATTAAAGCGAAAATTGGGACTAATTCAACGGTTTCTGTCATTGAAAACTTCGATAAACAGCTTTACGTATTCGGAAATAACTGGGGTCGAGGAACAGAAATATTATATCAAGAAATGGGGCTGAAAATGCCTCAAAAGGTGGAAGAAACTGCTTTAAAACCTGGTTATTACGCCATTTCACCGGAAGTACTTCCCGAATATGCAGGCGATTATGTTATTTTCAGTAAAAACAAGGATGGAGATACGTCCTTCCAAAATGCAAAAACGTACAAAAATATTCCGGCTGTGAAAAACAAGCATGTCTTTGAAGTCGATGCAAAAGCATTTTATTTCAATGATCCGTTAACATTAGATTATCAACTTGATTTCTTTAGGAAGGCGTTTCTTGGCAATTAATAGATAGATTATCAGAATGAGGGTGGCACATTTTTGTCGCCCTTTTTCTCAGAAAAGTTAGGTGTCATATAATGAAAACGAAAAGTGTAAAATCTGATTTTACTAAATTTATAATGGGAATTGTTTTGCTCCTTATGACTTTTATAGCAGCGATGGTGTTCGGTGCTGCGAAGACAGGGTTAAGTGAGGTTTGGCATGCAATTGCCACGAATAAAACCTCCGAAACGATTACCATGATTCGCGAAATCCGTCTTCCAAGAGAAATAGGTGCTATATTTGTTGGTGCTGCCCTTTCTGTTGCCGGGGCTATTATGCAGGGATTAACAAGGAATCCGTTAGCAGACCCGGGGTTATTGGGGTTAACGGCGGGAGCAAATGCTGCTCTAGCTCTCACCGTTGCACTGATTCCATCCGCCAATTATTTTATGATTATGATTGCCTGCTTTATTGGGGCTGCCGGTGGTGTCTTAGCTGTGTTTGGAATTGGAGCAATAAGAAAAGGCGGATTTTCCCCCCTTCGTATTGTCTTAGCGGGTGCTGCGGTTTCTACTTTTCTGTACGGGGTAGCAGACGGCATTGGTCTCTACTTTAAAATTTCAAAGGATGTATCCATGTGGACATCAGGCGGTTTACTCGGTACAACATGGAATCAGCTTGAGCTGATTATTCCTTTTATCATCGTTGGTATCGTGATTTCTATTTTTCTGTCAAAACAGTTAACTATTTTAAGCTTAAACGAAGATGTCGCGATTGGTCTGGGACAAAATATTACACGAATTAAAGCTATTCTATATGTTATCATTGTCCTTCTTGCAGGTGCAGCTGTTTCCCTTGTTGGAAATCTAGCTTTTATCGGCTTAATGGTGCCACATATCGTTCGGCAAATCGTTGGAACGGATTATCGCTTTATTTTGCCGATGTCAGCTATTTTCGGAGCTTCCTTCATGTCTTTAGCTGATACTATCGCACGCACGATCAATGCACCGTATGAAACACCGATTGCTGCCATAGTATCGATTATCGGACTTCCCTTCTTTCTATTTATTGTTCATAAAGGAGGGAAAGTACTATCATGATGCATCCTTCTGTTGTTAGAAAGCAGCGAATTATCTTAGCTATTTTATTTTGCTTAACTATTATTACTACTGTGATTGGAATGACTACTGGTTATGCTCCAATCGCTTTTAATAGAATCCTGCCTATCTTAAGCGGGGATGGAACCTTTAAAGAAGATTTTGTTCTATTTTCCATACGCTTGCCGCGAATCTTGATTACCTTATTATCAGGGATGGCTTTAGCAGTATCTGGAGCTATTTTGCAAGGTCTTACAAGGAATGACCTAGCAGACCCGGGGATTATCGGGATTAATTCTGGAGCTGGAGTTGCTATTGCGGTTTTTTATTTATTTGTTCCTGTTGAGGCGCATTACTTTGCTTTTGTACTTCCGATAGTTGCATTTATCGGTGCCTTTTTGACAGCGATTTTTATCTATATTTTTTCCTATAATAAACGGGTAGGTTTTCAGCCTGTAAAATTAGTACTTGTCGGTGTAGGATTTTCCATGGCGCTTTCAGGTGCTATGATTGTATTCATTTCCGGGGCTGAAAGAGAGAAAGTGGATTTCATTAGTAAATGGTTATCGGGAAATATATGGGGAACAGATTGGCCTTTTATATGGGCGATTCTGCCTTGGATCCTGGTTCTTATCCCATTTACACTGTTTAAATCCAATCGTTTGAATATTTTAGCGTTATCTGAACCATCTGCAATTGGAGTGGGGCTGAATCTTAAAAAGGAAAGATTTGTTTTGCTGCTTACAGCTGTGGCACTCGCAGCATCTGCCGTCTCCGTTACCGGAGGAATTGCTTTTATCGGACTTCTTGCCCCGCATTTGGCCAAATCTCTCATTGGCCCCAGAAGTCAATTATATATGCCGATTGTGATTCTCATGGGCGGTTTGATATTACTAATATCAGATACAATCGGGCGAAATCTTGCCGATCCAGATGGCATCCCTGCAGGAATTGTTACTGCCTTAATTGGTGCACCTTATTTTTTATATTTATTGTTGAGGGAAAAACGCGTTTAATGTGGTGGAGGGAACGGGATACGCTTCTTCAGTCGAGTCTTTTTTCTAATCTCGTGAATCTTGCTCGTATTCTCGTGAATATGTTACTTAATCTCGCGAATCTTGCTTATAATCTCGTCAATTTCGCTCCTAATCTCGCGAATTAGGACTATAGACCTAAATATGAAATGGTGGACGGATCCCTCTTCTCATTCATATCACAATAAATTGGGATAAGGGATCTACACCCCCTATCCCAATTCACTACTTTTTATCAATTTTAATCTCATATATGGATGGAGCTTTTCCTTTTTGCCAATCTATTTTCAAATCCAAAACTTGCGGAAGTTTATTTGTTTGGAAGAAGTGATAACCTGCTGAAATGGTTCCGAGCTTTCTCCAGCCCTTAGTTGTTCGCACCGATATTTTACCGCTGGATAAGCTGTTTGGATCTTCCAAAATCGTAATTCCCGTTACTTTCTTTTCTGCTTCCCCAATATGATAAAGGATTTGGCCGGCATTTTTTCCTATAGGCTCGAACTTCGTTTCCAAATTCCCATCAATCAAATTATCCTTGGTGTTTCCTGCTTTATTCACCGCAGGAGTTGTAATGGTTGGATCGTTTAGTTCAGGATAGTACTGACCGTCGTTAATCACTAACTCTTGTAATCTAACCCATTTATCTGATCCTGTTTTGGTTCTTGTAACTTTCAATCTTATATACTTGATTTTTTGATTTAAATTTTTGACCTCTTTTACTCGATATGGATCTTCAAGTTTATCAAAAATCGCATCAATTTGGTCATCATCTGTTACTTCTCCCACATTTTCACCACTTTGACTTCCAAATGTCATCACCGTAGTCCATTGGTTTCCATCTAAGGAAGCCTCTAATACGGCGTGTCTAGGATAGTCATGCTCCGTCTTTGTAATAACGGCTTTTAAATTATGCAAGGTGATTTCCTGCCCCAGATTATAAGTTATATACTTTCCAGCGATCTGACTATTTTTAAACCATGCTGGAGTCGAATAATCACCATCAAAGAGAGCGAGAGGATTTTCAACACTTGTATAATTAGTTTCTTTTACGGATTTTGGTTCCACCTCGTAGGATGTTACCTTTAATGTTCCCAATGTAAACTGAACTGGCTTTGCTTGCTTGTTCAATAGCCTTACATATCTGGCATCTGCAGGCTTCTTACCTGCCTTTTTCCATTCGATGCCATTAAGTGATGTTTCTAATATTAAACCTTTTGCGGAAGGTGCTTCGATATTGGTTATATCTTTTACTCTGTTTAACTTTAAGCCTAGGTATTGGCCTTTGTTCAGCTTAATAGGTGCTGCATTATTTATGGAAGTGACCGTTTTTTCTTCTGTAAGCTGCAGGTTTTGATAAGCTGCAACATTTGTAAAAATGCTTGCCTTTGTTTCTTCTTTTTTAATATCAAGAAGTTTTGTTACTTTTGGCGTAATTTTATTCTGTAAATTATCGGTGAACGGCTGCAGCCTTTTTTTCGCAGGCTTTGTTTTCATCGTCCCATTTAAAATTGGTCGATCATAGTTTAAGCTTTGCTTACGTAAGGTGGTTGCTTTTGAAAAATGGTTCCATGTATCTGCTTTATTGCCTGATTCGATGGCAAGGTCGGTTTTGATAAATTCAATATCCGCAAGCACCATATCTCTTAATGCTTTCACAAATGGTGTCAGCTCTGTTTTTAACTTTTTATTTTTCGTTTTAGCTAAAAATCCATTTGCAGCATTTGCAATTTTTTGGAGCTGGTCTTTTGCCTCTGGTGCAACATCTTTTATCGATTCCCCATTATTCACTTTGGAAGTGATGGAATCTAATAAACCTTTGATATCTTCACTCTCGGATAAAGCAAGGCCGTTAGGATATGCATCAGACATATGCTTCGCTAAAGTATGAAGCTCTTCTGTTGCATTCGGTTCAATATATTTAAAGCTGTCATTCCAGCTTTTATCAGCGTTGAAGGTTTCTGTATTCCATGTATAATCCGCAAGAGCAAATAACGCTATTTTAGATGCTTCCGCTTCCTGCATTGGGTTTGTTACCGCACCCGCAAGATTTTTAATTCCAGGCTGCAGCATTTCCCCTTTTCCTAAAAATACACGTGACATATCCACATCATTGACCGGCCAGTTTAGCCAGAACAATGGATCTCTTCTCACCACACCACCATTGCTGCGATTTTTGAAGGTATCAATAGTAGACTGCTCAATTGGTGCACAGGTCGTGGATCCAGTCCAGAAAATTTGTATGTTTTTAGGAAATCCTTTTTCATAGGCATTCAACTCAGCTGGATTCCATGCCCAGCTGGAATTATAGCTTGCCGGACAATATAAAATATCATAGACATCTCCTTTTTCCTTAGCCCAATCAGATACTGAGTTCATCAATTTGACAACATAATCGGTTGGTAGACTGCCGACGTCATCCCCTAAAACACCAAATTGGCGAACACCAACATCGTATAACTGATCGAATTTTGCCAGCATCTTATCGGTATTTTCCTTCAGTTTCAGCATTGGGTCACCGCCTGATTGAGCAATCCTTGCAACCTCACCTAATGGTGAAATAGTCCAAACAAAGCGAGTTTTATTTTCATTCCCGACTTGTGCCATTTCTTTAATTTCTGCTAATTTTTCCGCGGGATATAACTCATCCCATTTTTCTCTGTGATATGGATCATCTTTTGGCGCAAAAATATAGGATGTCATTTTAAAATTACCGCCAAATCTCATTAATGACATGCGATCCTCGTTGCTCCATGGGATTCCATAATATCCTTCAATGAATCCTCTAATTTTGGTATTTGCATAGTCTTGAATGGTTAGATTTCGTACTTCTTTGTTTTTAGCTTGAGACAAGATTGCGTTTAGAGTCACCACACCGTAAAAGCTTGCATCTGAGTCTTTTCCTAAAATAGTAATGGTATTGTTCTGAATGTCTAAATCATAAGCATCAATCTTTGAAAAATCCATTCCTTCGCTGCTTAGATTGTTGGTTGCGTAAGTATCTACAGGGCCGCTCGAGTTCTTTGTACCAACTAAAAGATTGATTTTATCTTTAGCAGGTTTCGTTCCTGTTCTTGGGGCTTGGTAGTCATTTTGTTTCAACACGTTTTCAACTTTTTTCTTAGTTACGGAATCTATGGTGTCGTCGTATATTACTTGAATAGGTTTGTTTAATTTCATCGTCCCATCGTGGTAGGTCACTTGGTGCGGTACTGGGTATATTTCATACTCTTTTGGAGAATGTTCTTTTGCAGAGACTATTTGTGTTTTAAAAGTAATGACAGTACTTAATATCATCGTAAAAATTATACCTAAATGAATCCAAAATCTTTTCTTCAATTACCATCCCTACTTTCTTTATGATTTTTTTCTCCTTTCAAGGCTTTCCTGATCCACACACCTCCGCATGTTTCATTTTATATAATTGGCTTTTTTAACTTGGTTATGTTAATAGTCACACGATTCAATGAGCCCGTTGCGGCTAGGTTTGCCTATGTATTAGAGTCGCAACAAAATCTTTTTGAAAATAAAAAGGCACAGAAAACAACCGAGAATGCTCTCGTATTTGTTTTCCATGCCTAGTATGACCTAGTAACATGAAACCAATTATATACTGAAATTTTAAACGCTTACATAATAGGAGGTCAATAGGATATGGATAATTTGGTAATAACTTACTAGTGATAACCATGTATGGCAGGAAGAAGGTCATTAAAACAAACTGGGATAAGGGACCCACTCCCTTATCCCATAAAAAATACCACATCAATAATGATGTGGTATTTTTCTTCTAGAAGTTCACGTAGTTTCTTGGGTTTACTGCTCCATTATGTGGTGGACCTGTCCATGGACCAATATAAAATTCAAAGTGCAGATGCTGTCCAGTGGATTCTCCTGTAGTACCCATTACTCCTATTTGTTGTCCTTTACTTACGGATTGCCCAGCGCTAACAGTGAAATATTTCATATGTGCATATACGGTAGTGTATTGTTGCCCGTTTAAATAATGAGTAATCATTACAACATTTCCATAACTGCTAGAATGATAAGCAGTTGCAACGACACCGTCTCCAGCTGCTACAATTGGTACATTACTTCCGCTGTTTGCTATATCGATTCCTGCATGGAAACCACTATACGTACCAGAACGGTAACCAAATTCTGATGAAATATACCCTGCAGCTGGTCTTGTAAAGTTGCTAGATGAAACTGGTGGTAGATTGGATGAACCTCCACCTCCGCTATTATGTTGCTGATGCTGTTGCTGTTGACGTTGCAGCTGTTGTTGTCTTCTTTTTTCATCAGCGATACGCTTTTTCTCTAATTGAATTGCTTTTTGAATAGCTGACTTTTGCGCAGCTAATACTTTTTGCTCTTCTTGAAGGGAGAATTTATCTTCTTCAAGATGTTTTTTCTGTGCAGCAAGTGCTGTCATTATTTCTTTCTTCTTCGCTTGCTGTTGATTTAATTGTGATTTCATCTGTTGAAGGTCATTAACCATACCTTGAAGAGCATTTAATTTTTTTTCAACATCTGCTTGTTTTTTCTCTAAATCCGCTTTATCTTTCTTTTGCTGATCGATGATTTCTTTATCTGCATTAACGAGAGTAGTCACAGCTGAAAGGCGATCAATCAAGTCACTTATACTTTCTGATTCCAAAATAACATCCATATAATTGACAGAACCGCCATTCGTTTGCATCGCACGTGCCCGTTGCTTTAATAACTGATCACGTTCTTCAATTCTCTTTTTCAACGATTCAATATTCTTTTTCAATTCGGCTATTTGCTCTTTAGTGTTGCTCACTTGTAGTTGCTTTTCTTGAATCTTATGATCTGTACTATTAATCTCAGCTTCTATTTGTTTCATTTGGCTTTCTAAATCCATTTGTTGCCCATTAATATTCGAAATCTGCTTATCCTTCTTTTGGATACTAGAATTTACATTGGAGCGTTTGTCTTCTACTTGTTTCTGTTTGTTCTGTAAATCGGAAAGCTTAGAAGCAAATGCATTTGAATGATAGGTAAGAACTAGAGGCAAAATTAGCACAATAGAAAATAACGAACGTTTCTTCAATGAATAAACCCCTCTCACTCTTTCCAAGCTAATATGTATTATATCTAGAACGAAAAGTATCTTCTCTTTATTTCCTACTTTCCGTTCATGATGACTGTCTTACTTGAAATATGTTATATGTTTTATTTATTTGAAACTAAATCGAACTCATTTACACTTTTAAATAACGGCGAATGGACATCGTACTTCCCCATATACCAATGAAAACACCGATGACTAAAAGAAGTGCGCTCACTTCAAACACAAACGGACTGAAGTTCAAGATTTGAATAAATTGGCCAACTAATCTTGGAGCAATGATTTTATGTGCGTAATAATAACCGACTGAAACAATGAAAATCGGCAATATCGAGCCCAGTACTCCGAGCCAGATACCTTCCATTACTAACGGCCAGCGGATAAACCAGTTTGTTGCTCCTACTAATTTCATAATCTCAATTTCTTTTCTTCTTGCAAAAATTGTAATTTTAATAGTGTTAGAGATTAAGAACATTGCTGTAAATAACAAGCCGATGACTAAAACTAAACCAACATTTCGACTTACTTTTAGTACACTAAAAAGTTTTTCTACTTTCCCTTTACCGTAAATGGCCGATTCGACATGATCCATGTGTTCTATCTGCTTGGCCACTATAGGGGTATCGGTAGGTTTCTTCGTTTTTACGACAAATACGTCATATAATGGATTGTCTTGCTTAAATAATTCGAAGTCCTTCCCCATTTTCTTAATTAAATCCTGCAATTCATGCTCTTTCGAGGAAAAGGTTACGGATTTTACTTGCGGGATATTTTGTATTTGGTTTTGCAAAACGGTTTGATCCTGCTTGTTAGCAGTTAAATCAATGTGGACGCGAATTTCTACATCATTTTCAATATCTGACGCAATCTTGTTCATATTCATCATAATAACGAAGAAGACGCCTACGAGTAATAGTGTAATGGTAACAGCACTTGCTGAGGCAAACATCATCCAGCCGTTACGTCCGAGGCTTTTCAGGCTCTCACGGAGATGACGCTGAAACGTTCTAGCTTTCATATCCGTATTCCCCCCGATTCTCGTCGCGAACGATTTTTCCACCTTCAATTGCAATAACACGATGTCTGATTGCATTTACAATCTCACGGTTATGAGTTGCCATGACGACAGTCGTTCCGCGATTATTAATTTCTTCAAAGATCTTCATAATTTCCCAAGATGTTTCCGGGTCAAGGTTTCCTGTAGGCTCGTCCGCTATCATCACTCGTGGACGGTTTACAATAGAGCGTGCGATGGAAACACGTTGCTGCTCTCCACCCGAAAGCTCGGTTGGAAGCATTCGCGCTTTATGTTTTAAACCAACAAGATTTAAAACGTCCATTACGCGTTTTTTTATGGATTTTGGTTGTTCTTCAATTACTTCCAGCGCAAACGCTACATTTTCAAAGACAGTAAGCGTTGGCAGCAACTTAAAATCTTGAAATACGACGCCAATCTGTCTGCGGAAGTATGGTATTTTACTATTTTTCAGTTTGGATAGATTAATTCCATTTACCATAATGGAGCCGTCTGTCGCTTTTTCTTCCCGGTACATCATCTTAATAAAAGTTGATTTACCTGCACCACTAGGTCCAACGACATAGACAAATTCTCCTTGCTTTATATGCACATTTAATCCATTGGCTGCGATAATCCCATTGGGATACTTTTTATAAACATTTTGCATTTCTATCATCTAATCACCTATCTTTACTGTATTCTTCTTTCTAAGTTGCAGAAAAAATTCTGTATTTCAGTGATTAACTATTTTCGTCAAATTTTGTATTTCTATCAAAAAATAGCAAAAAACATCGTAAATCATCGAAATGAATCACAGAATTATTATAACATCCCAGTAGCAGTAAGCATATTACATTTTTATTTCAATCCGTGAGGTTACATTAAAGTAAAGATATTTTTACTACATATTTATTATGGGGCAATTTGTCATATTAGGCAGTTTTTTTATAAAACATACTTAAAAGTAGGTGTATAATGGCATGAAATTCATATAAAATAGGCACAAAGAACTAATAGGTTAAAAAATACAATCTTGACTATGAAAAAAGACCTGATGATAAACATCAAGTCCTTTTCTTTTAATTATTATTTTTTATTAGATAACCAAGTGGCAATTGTATCTGCATCTTTCCCACTGTATAATCCAGCAGGCATAGCTCCGTTGCCTTTACCATTTTTAATGATGTTTAAAATTTCATCTTTACTATATTTGGAACCGATTTTTTGTAGGTTTGGACCAACATTACCTGCAAGATCTTTGCCATGACATGAAGAGCATTTTGCATCAAAAAGCTTTTGAGCATCGCCCGCATTTGCAGTAGTGGTAGTTTTGTTAGTTGTTTTTTCACTTGTATCCTTTGATTTACTTGAACAAGCAACCATCGCAAATGCAAGCATAACAATCATGATAACTCCAATTATTTTTCTTTTCATCCTTTTTCCTCCTTAGGAATGGAAAATGTTTCTCGCATTTCCATTATAGCAATTCTAACTTTTTTTGAAACCTTCCCCAAGCACTTCAAAAGCATCCATAACGATGACAAACGCAGTCGGATCAAGACTTTTTACTAATTGTTTCAACTTTATGAATTCAGTTTGATCGACCACACACATGAGAACGGGTTTTTCGTTTTCTGTAAAGCCCCCATATGCTGATAGTTTTGTCACACCACGGTCAATTTTATGCAAAATTCCTTCACGAATTTCCTGCTGCTTGTCCGTAATAATTAAAGCTGTCTTAGAACGGCTAATTCCAAGCTGCACTAAATCAATCGTTTTGCTTGTGACAAAAAGTCCAATCAGTGCATAAAGCGCTTTTTCAATATCAAATACGATAGCGGCTGATAATACTACTAGACCATCGATAATAACAACACAAGTTCCAAGAGTTAAACCAGTAAACTTATGAATGATTTGAGCTGCTAAATCAGTTCCGCCGGTTGAAGCCTTTCCTCTAAAAACAATGCCAAGCCCAAGACCGACACCTACTCCGCCAAATAATGCACCTAATAACGGATCATTTGTCCAAGGCTTCATATGTTCCGTTAAAAATACGACAAAAGGCAAAAAGATGGTTCCAACTAAAGTTTTGACTCCGAATTGAAATCCTAAAAAGATAAGCCCAGCAATGAATAACGGGATATTAAATGCCCATTGGACATAGGCTGGCTTCCAACCGAATAATCCATGAAAAATGGTACTTATGCCGCTGACGCCGCCAGATGCTACTTCATTTGGGAGTAAAAAGGCATTAAAGGCTATCGCAATAATGGCAGATCCAATTAATATGTATATGTATTCTAAGATTTTTGATTGAAAGTGATTTGCTGTAGCTTCTCCTCTGCGTTTCTTCATGTACTAATTTCCCTTCTAAGTTGTATAGACTACCGACAGAGAGTATAGCATGGGGGTGATAGGAGTGTCTATAAAGAGTTTTGAATATTTTATGGTCAAGTTTGCATGGTAATAAACTGCAGTATACGAATAGCTGCTCCCGCTTTCGGCGCTATTTTTGCATTCGTACATTTTTAAATAAAAAACTCTCATGCCTAGTGTGCCATGGCATGAGAGTTTTATGTGTATTATGCTTACGAAAGTCGGGAACGAAGGTAAGCATTGATAAATGGATCGATATCGCCATCCATCACTGCCTGCACATTTCCGCTTTCCGTATTGGTACGGTGATCCTTCACCATTGAATACGGATGGAAAACGTAGGAACGGATTTGACTTCCCCAGCCGATTTCCTTTTGCTCACCGCGAATTTCTGCTAATTGCTTTTCTTTTTCTTCGATTTCACGTTGATAAAGTTTCGCTTTTAACATACTCATTGCAGTTTCGCGGTTTTTAATTTGGGAGCGTTCTGATTGACAGGAAACAACGACACCCGTTGGGATGTGTGTAATCCTTACCGCAGAGTCTGTTGTGTTAATATGCTGTCCACCCGCTCCACTTGAACGGTAGGTGTCAATTCTAAGATCTTCCGTTCGAATTTCGATTTCGATATCATCATCAAATTCCGGCATCACTTCGCAGGATACGAAGGAAGTATGGCGGCGGCCTGATGAATCAAATGGGGAAATCCGCACAAGACGGTGAACCCCTTTTTCCGCTTTTAAATAACCATATGCATTGTGACCTTTAATTAACAAGGTTACACTTTTAATTCCAGCTTCGTCTCCGGCAAGATAATCAAGTGTTTCCACTTTGAAACCTTTCTTTTCACCCCAACGAGTATACATTCTAAGAAGCATAGAACCCCAATCCTGTGATTCTGTTCCGCCGGCACCTGGATGAAGCTCCAGAATAGCATTGTTTTTATCGTATGGTTCGCTTAATAGAAGCTGAAGTTCAAATTCATTTAATCGCGTAACTAACTCCTGAAGTTCAGATTCCAATTCAGCACGTAAGTCTGGATCCTCTTCTTCTTTTACTAGATCATGTGTAAGTTCAAGGTTCTCTTGTGTATCAACGAGTTCCTTGTATTCATTCACCAAATCCTTTAAACCATTTGCTTCATTAATTACCTTTTGAGCACCTTGCTGATCATTCCAGAAATTTGGCTCCAGCATGATTTCATCTAATTCAGCAATGCGTGCCTCTTTATTTTCGAGGTCAAAGAGACCCCCTAAAATCAGCTAATTTCACAGCAGTTTTTTCAAGCTCAGTTCTAATTTCAAATAATTCCATATAGTTTCACCTCATGTTGATTTCAAATACGTAAGCACCTTGAACATCTGATGGCGCTGAAGCTAAACGTAGCCCCTGCTATAAACAGCAAGAAATCGGAATCGCCTTGGTTAGTCTGAAGAGACGATTCCGAATAAAAAGCTAGTGTTCATTTATTTTAAAGATTTTTCCCATGGCATTGCTTATATTTTTTCCCGCTTCCGCATGGGCAAAGGGCGTTTCGGCCAATATCCTGTTTCTTACGGACAGGCTTCTTCTTAACGGTTTCCCCATCTTCTTTTGGATTTACCGCCTGGCCTTTCGCTACCTCTTCACGCTGCAGATTATTGCGAATTTCAGCCTTCATGATATATTTAGCTGCATCTTCTTCAATGGCAGTGACCATGCCTTCGAACATAGCAAAGCCTTCACTTTGATATTCACGAAGCGGATCAACTTGTCCGTAAGCACGTAAATGGATACCTTGACGTAAATGATCCATTGCATCAATATGATCAATCCATTTCGTATCAACAGCACGAAGAAGGACAACCTTTTCAAACTCGCGCATTTGTTCAGAACCTAATGATTCCTCTTTTTCATCATAATCCTTTTTCACTTTTTCAAAGATCAGATCCACCATTTCCTCTGGTTCTTTGCCAAGGAAATCGTTAACGGATACAGCACCTTCGTGTAAAAGATTACCGTGAACATAGTCGACAAGTCCTTGCAGATTCCAATTTTCCTCGTCTTCGTGTTTTGGAGTATGAAGTTCAACAGCGCGTTCAATAACACTTTTGATCATATTCTCCACAATGTCACGCAGATTTTCGGAATCGATAACTTCATTACGCTGGTTGTAGATAATTTCACGTTGTTGGCGAAGTACATCATCGTATTGTAATAACTGCTTCCGTGCATCAAAGTTATTTCCTTCTACACGTTTTTGTGCAGATTCCACCGCTTTGGATACCATTTTACTTTGAATTGGCTGTGAATCATCCATTCCTAGCCGCTGCATCATGTTTTTCATATTGTCGGAACCGAAGCGGCGCATCAATTCATCTTCCATAGAAAGATAAAATTGGGTAATACCAGGATCCCCTTGACGTCCAGAACGTCCGCGGAGCTGGTTATCAATACGGCGTGATTCATGACGTTCTGTACCAATAACAGCAAGACCGCCAAGCTCAACGACACCTTCACCAAGCTTGATATCGGTACCACGGCCAGCCATATTCGTCGCAATCGTTACGGATCCTTTTTCACCGGCAAGAGCAATAATTTCTGCTTCACGCTCATGATTTTTCGCATTCAAGACATTATGGCGAATACCTTTTTTCGATAAATATTGGGAAATTAATTCCGATGTTTCGATGGCAACAGTACCTACAAGGACTGGCTGCCCTTTTTTATTGCGCTCTGCAATATCCTCTACCACCGCACGGAATTTTCCATCCATCGATGCATAGATTAAATCCGGACGGTCATCACGTGCAATTGGTTTGTTTGTCGGAATGACAATTACTCTCATATTGTAAATATTACGGAATTCCTCTTCTTCCGTTTTCGCCGTACCAGTCATCCCGGCAAGCTTTTCATACATACGGAAGTAGTTTTGGAACGTAATGGTCGCCATTGTCATACTTTCATTCTGAATTTCTACCGCTTCTTTCGCTTCGATTGCTTGATGCAATCCGTCACTGAAACGGCGTCCCTTCATCAAACGGCCAGTAAACTGGTCAACGATAACAATTTCTCCATCTTGCACAACATAATCCACATCAATATGCATCGATACATTTGCCTTTAACGCTTGATTGATATGGTGATTCAACGTTACGTGATTAATATCGAACAAGTTGTCGATACCAAAGGAACGTTCCGCTTTGCTAATACCTTCCTCTGTCAACTGAACGCTTTTAGTTTTTTCATCATAGGTATAATCTTCTTCTTTTTTCAATGTACGAACGAAAGCATTCGCTTGAATATAAAGATTTGTTGACTTTTGCGCCTGACCAGAAATAATTAGCGGTGTACGCGCCTCATCAATTAAAATCGAGTCAACCTCGTCAATAACCGCATAAAAAAGCGGTCTTTGCACACGCTGCTCTTTATATAAAACCATGTTGTCCCGCAGGTAATCGAACCCGAATTCATTATTGGTTCCATACGTAATATCTGCTGCATACGCTTCTTGTTTTTCTTCGCTAGACATACTGTTTAGGTTCAACCCTACAGATAGGCCTAAAAAGTTATAAAGCTCGCCCATCTCAGTCGCGTCACGGCTTGCCAAGTATTCATTGACTGTTACAACGTGCACTCCTTTGCCAGATAGAGCATTCAAATAAACAGGCATGGTTGCCGTTAATGTTTTACCTTCACCTGTCTTCATTTCAGAAATATTTCCTTCATGAAGGGAAATACCACCCATTAGCTGAACATGATATGGATACAATCCAAGCACCCGGCGCGCCCCTTCACGGACAACCGCAAATGCCTCTACAAGTAAATCGTCTAATGTTTCCCCTTTTTGATAGCGTTCTTTAAACTCCTCTGTCTTGTCACGAAGCTGATCATCTGAAAGCTTCTCCATATCAGAGGCTAACTCTTCAATTTGGTTTGCTAACTTATCAAGACGCTTTATTTCGCGTTTATTTGCATCAAACACTTTTTCTAAAAAAGCAACCATCTATAACGCTCCTTTATCATCAACTGTGAGAGCCTTCTATTAAGGCTCTTTTCTTAAACTATATTGCTTATGATGACGAAAACCTTGTAAATCCCTGTTTGGGCTAGGTTTGACCATCGAATATAAGAAAAGATGCCCCGAAATGAATTCTATATTAGAATTTATAGCCGTTTGACGAGAAACAACGACTATACAGAAACTGTCTCTATATACATTCTTTGCGGAGTAGAAAAAATCCTCTCACACGACTTACCTATTATACTACTTTTTAAATTTTAACATTTTAACCTATGAAGTGACAACCAAAGAGGTGAAATGGATTGTTGGGAAAAGGATGAAAATATAAAATATGGGGTTTCCTAGTGAAAATAGTGTTCCGATATGATCTCGTTGAACTATTTTATTGGTTAGAGGACACACGTTCCGTTATATGTGACAAATCGCCCTAATTTAGTGGTTAAGCGGACTGAGGTTCCGTTATTTACGAAAAAACACAAGAAATCACTGCTTTTTTTGCTGATAGCGGAACGTGTGTCCTCTAACATAGGAAATTAATGCGTTTTGTCACACATAACGGATCTGGTGTCCGCTAAGTATTTTTTTGCGGGAGTTTTGCGGAATTTTTTCTATATTTTGCTGATCTGTCCTTACTAAATGCTGAACCTTATGGAAGGTGGGGAACTTCCCGGGATGTTTTGTCAGACTCAAAAAACATTACTCCTGTCCGCTTAATTTCACTAGATTTTATCATTGCACTCCCACAAAAAGACAAGCACTAATCCTCTAGCACTTGTCCTCAAATATTTATTCACCCTAAAAAAATCGCTCCGTACACTAACGCTCCGCAGATAACATACACAGGACTAACCTTCCATTTTTCTAACAGCAATAAACTAACAATCCCGATTATCGCTGTTTGAACGATTCCAACCCCTTTATAAGAAGTGGTAAAAAAGTCGATCGTCATAACGCCTAATAGCACTGCAATTGCCGGGCGAACGAGCTTCGTCATATTTTTCACCTTGGCAGTGTCCTTAAATTTCATCAAAATACCGAGCAAGGCAATTATTAAAATTAGGGAAGGAGCAACACTTGCGAACAAAGCAATGATGGCACCAATTACGCCGCCTTGTGAGTATCCGATATATCCCGCAAGTTTTGTGGCAATTGGACCCGGTAATGCATTTCCAAGTGCAACCATCTCACTAAACTCATGGACGGAAAACCAATGATAACGGTCTACAACCTCATGCTCGAGAAGGGGTATCGTTGCTGGCCCGCCTCCATAGCCTAAAAGGTTAGCCATAAAGTTCGCTAAAAAAATCTGCCAGTATATCATGATGCCTTCACCTGCTTTTCTTCCTTCTTATTTTTAGAAAGGAGGGCAGAGACAAGTAAGCCTACGATTAAAATAGCCGGATGGATTCCTAAAACCTGCATCACTACAATACTTATTACTAGAAGAATCACAGTCATTGTCCATCCCATCGTGTTTTTGGATTTTTTGATAAAATCCCATGTCAACACTCCTAGCATTACACCTGCAATTGGTATTACTGCTCGAGACATTCCATTCACCCAAGGCTTATCCTTGTATTCATGTAATACTGTTAAAAAAATGATCAACAAAACGACGGTTGGAAGCACGGTACCTACTAATGCACTCATCATGCCCCAGAAGCCACCAACGCGCCATCCAATATAACCGGACATTTTCGTATTAATAGGTCCTGGAAGTGTGTTGGCTAACGCTAAAATATCGGAGAATTCCTCTTCTTCCATCCACTTATATATGTCCACGACTTCCCTTTTCATTAGCGGAATAGCCGAAAGTCCTCCTCCGTATCCAAGCATTCCCGACCGGAAAAAGGCAACAAATATATCCCAAGATTTCACTTTATCACATTCCTTTTTTGTGTCTTCCACTGGTTGTTTTAGTTTGAGACTGCGTTTCAAAAACGATTCACTTATATTTTTGTATTTACCTTGTTAGGAAACATTTCCTAAAATACCGCAATCGAGCCGTCTGTTCTGGATTCTGTTCCACCCATTAACACACCTGTTTCAGGGTCACGCCAAATCACTTGGCCGCGGCCGAATCCGCCACCATCCGTGGCAACTTGAATTTGATGGCCTTTGCGTGCTAAAGCTTGCGCAAGATGGTTTGGAAAATGAGGTTCCACTTGAATCTTTTTCCCTTCCGTCCACTGCCAGCGCGGTGCATCCAGTGCTGCTTGCGGATTCAAATGAAAATCAATGGTATTCATAATGACTTGGAAATGTCCTTGCGGCTGCATGTATCCGCCCATTACCCCAAACGGACCAACTGCTTGATCACCTTTCGTTAAAAATCCCGGAATAATCGTATGATACGTTTTCTTACCAGGCTTCAACGCATTAGGATGTTCGGGATCTAATGAGAAGTCTGCTCCTCGATTTTGCAAAGCAATACCGGTGCCAGGCACTACAATTCCAGATCCAAATCCCATATAATTGCTTTGGATAAAAGAAACCATATTACCTTCTCCGTCAGCAGCTGCCAAATACACGGTTCCTCCGCTTGGCGGCTTATATGGATCAGGAGTAATTGCTTCTTCCCCGATTAACGCACGACGCTCTGCTGCATATTCCTCTGATAAAAGATGGTTCACTTCCACTCGCATATGTTGAATATCGGAAATATGCGCCTTTCCATCTGTAAACGCAAGTTTCATCGCTTCAATTTGTTTATGGTAAGTATCCACTGTTTCTTTCTCTGTAAACTCAAAACCGCTGGCAATATTAAGCGCCATTAAAGCAACTAATCCTTGACCATTCGGCGGAATCTCCCAAACATCATAACCGCGATAATTCGTAGAAATTGGTTCTACCCATTCAGCACGATACTCGGCTAAATCCTCTTTGGATAAAAATCCATTGTGTTTTTGCACATAATCAGCGATTTTTTCTGCTAATGGCCCACGATAAAAGCTTTCCGCATTAGTTTCTGCTATCTCCCTTAAAGTGCTGGCATGACCAGGTGAACGCCAAATTTCTCCGATTTCTGGTGCCCTTCCTTCCGGTGCAAAGGTTTCAAACCATGCTTGGAACTCCTCACCAGTCATGTTTTGCTTGTAAATACGATAGGCAGACTTCCAATACTTGCCTAGAATTGGTGTTAAAGGATAGCCTTCTTCTGCATAACGAATTGCAGGCTCAAGAACTTCTTTTAAAGATAACCGGCCAAATTTTTTGGAAAGCTCCGCCCAACCCGATGGTGTACCTGGCACAGTGACAGGCACCACACCATGAACCGGCATTTTTTCATACCCGCGTTCGCGCAAAGCTTCTATTGAAATTGATTTTGGCGAAGGTCCGCTGGCATTTAACCCATGAAGCTTTCCTTCAGTCCAAACAAGAGCAAAACAGTCTGAACCGATTCCATTAGAGGTAGGCTCAACAACCGTTAAAGCTGCAGCAGTCGCAATCGCCGCATCAATGGCATTTCCGCCTTTGCGAAGGATTTCAAGCCCTGCCTGTGCAGCAAGCGGCTGTGAGGTGGCAACCATCCCATTTCTTGCAAAAACAGTATTTCTCGTTGAAGGATACGGTTGATATAAGTGATCAAGATTCACGTTTCTACACTCCCCTTTTTGTACATTTGTAAAGCAAAATCGATATTTTGTTTTACAAACGTAATCTTTATCTATGATTATAGTAAATATTTATCTTTATGACTACCTTTTTTCTACAAAATTCTTAATCTTTTAGAAACAGATATCTTGATTTACTTCAATTTCGGCTGGTTTTGCAAACTAATATTAGTGTTTATCAAATTAGCACCAGTAAAATGGTTAACGGCACAGATTTTCATTCGAATGGACTGAAAACGGGGAACAATGGACCGATTTAGGTATTTAGACCTAAAACATAACAATTATCCACTTCAAATTTGTAATGTCTCCTGAAACTACAGCTTCAATCCATTTCGACTCTTGAATCTCCGCAATAAAATATTACTCTCCACCCTTGTGATGCCTTCTAAGTTGTACAATTCATTGTTAATAAAGTGCTCTAGGCTAGAAAAATCATCCACTAACACATGCATATGTAAAGTACTTGGTCCGGTCATTTGATAGCAGCTTGCAACACTAGGGTTGTCCGCCAATTTTTGGGCAACCTCTACTAAATAGGCAGGTTCACAGTCCACTTCGAAAAAAGCGGATACATGTTTTCCGATTTTTTCCGAATTGATGACGACGGAAAATTTTTCAATTACACCATGATTCATCAACTGATGGACACGCTCGCGAACGGCCACTCGAGATAAATTCAATTGTTTTCCGATATCTGCATATGATAAGCGTCCATTTTCTGTTAAAAGCTGCAGTATTTTACGATCAATATCATCTATTTTCATTTGAGCACCTCATATTAGATCTTTTTTTACTATTATTATACAGTAACCTGTCCAAAATATTGCAGCCAAAACAATTCCCTAGGGTGCCTTTTGCATTTTAGGAAACACAGTAAGATAGTTCACGAGCTAGTGAAATTGGCACTTCAAATTTCACCTGATGCCCTTACCTGCAGGGAGAAGAAGGAGAAATATAATAGTCGATGGCTGCTTGCGCTATACGGTGAGTATTTTTTTAAGTTAAACGAACAAAAAATCCGCAACCACCAGGTCACGGATTTTTTTCTGCATTATTTTGTTTCGATTAATCCATATTTTCCATCTTTACGACGGTACACAATATTCGTTTGATTCGTTTCGGAATCAGTGTAGACGAAGAAACTGTGGCCGAGAAGATTCATTTGCAGAACAGCTTCCTCGCTGTCCATCGGTTTCAAATCAAATTGCTTTGTTCTCACAACTTCTAAATCATTTTCATCCTCTTCTACTTGTACACTAGTAGAGACATTGGATGCAAAGAACTCTCTTTGGTTTCCATTTTCACGGAGTTTTCGGTTTACTTTTGTTTTATGTTTACGGATTTGTCTTTCCAATTTATCAGTTATTAAATCAATTGCGGCATACATGTCCTCATTTACTTCCTCTGCTCTCAACACAAGCTGTGGAAGAGGGATGGTGACTTCTACCTTAGACCCTTTACCTTGATACACCTTCAAATTGACATGAACATTGGTATCGGGTACCTCAATAAAATAACGCTCTAACTTGCTTACTTTCTTTTCTACATAATCCCTTATTGCTGGAGTTACCTCAATGTTTTCGCCACGAATGTTGTAGTTCATCATATGGACTCCTCCTATTTTGGCTGTGTCCCAAGTAAGTATAGGCTTGTCTAGACAAGACTTGCGGAACACATTACCTATTTTTATTGCTATGATTATATATTTCTATTATACACGTCTATATTCCTGCTTAAACCTAAAAAGATATTTGTCGAATTTCTCGGGAAATATTTAAATTTGTCGAAAATGTCACTTTTTCACTAGGACAATATCCCAAAATTAATTTCCAATATTAAGGCATATACCCAAACCGCCTACACCTATTTAACATATCCTTTAATGAAAATGTTTATAAAAATATATTTTTGAGGAGGAAATGAAATGCATCCTGATTATTTACATGGATATAGTGAACCCACGCAAGATGAAAGAATTATTGGGAGACCTTTTGGATTTGGTCACTTTGGAGGCTTTGGAAGGCCTTTCGGATTCGGGAGACCTTGGGGATTTGGATTTGGTGCGCCATTTATCGGCGGGTTAGCTACTGGCGCTTTATTAGGAACCGCTCTTGGTGGCCCTTATGGTTATCCGTATCCTTACCCTTATTATGGATATCCTTACTATTGGTAAAAATAATAAAGCTCAAAGAAGAGGCTTTTCAATCGAAAGAGCCTCTTCTTTTTCTATATTAGATTAGCACTTAAATCAAGATCCACAATCGCTTCATTTTTTTCAATACGCTCTTTTATTTCATCAATCCAATGCTGGATCCTTTCATTGCGATCCTCTATCGGCACTTTTTTGCTAAAAACAGCGTATAACTCAATATCTCTTTGCTTTAGAAACAACGGAATTGTTTCTAAGCAATCTTGAGAAAGCGTATTTTCTTCACGATACCCTTCAAGAAAAGCCTTTAAAAATCCTCTTGCAAATTCATTACGTTCCTCTTTCGTTCCATAAAAATGCTTGCTATTAGTTGAATAATATAAAGGAATAGCAATATCCGATGCAAAATAATGATAACATGCATCATCAAAATCAAATATATGGATTGTTTCTCCATCATAGAAAAAGTTTCCGCTGTGGATGTCTGTGTGAAGTAGCCCGTAAGAATCTTTTGTTCTAGGCAATTTTTCAACTTCTTCTATTACTTTAAGCGCAGCTGCCAAGGCTTCTTTATCCTCTTTCGGATAATAATACTCCAATTGCAATAAATCATTCCCATTCCAATGAGAACGTGGTTGAATGTTTTCACCTGGTTGATAATTCTTTGTAACACGATGCATTTTTCCGGTTACTTTTCCCCAAATACGAAAAAGCTTTTCATTAAAATCATCAACTTTTACAGGATTGCCCGGTGCTTTTTCAAACAAGCATGCATAAAAAACGGAATCCTCTGCCTCAAAAGCTTCTACGGTTTTCCCATTCGGCGATAGAAAAACCGCCGGGATGCTGATTCCGCAGCCATGCAAATACTGAATCCAATCAAGCTCCGATTCCAGCTCCTTCTGTGAACGATGGGAACTATGTGTGACCCTCAAAATTTTCGCTTCACCGTTTTGATACACCTCAAATGCATAATTCTCAAAATCACCTAGCTTCTTAAAATTAGAGTCCAGTTGATAAGTTGCTAATATTTTATTCATCATTTCTTTTGTAAATTGTTTCTCTACTGAGTGTTCCATGAAAATTTCCCCCTATGTCTGAAGATTGCCGAAATATATATATTTGACATAGGTTGGGTTTTAACCTGCTCGGAGAAAAGATTTTGTGAAATATTATATAAGATTGGATTAACAAAATAGCACTGGTTGCGAATCGTTGGACTTATTGTAGTTACGTTTTTAAGTAAAAAAAATAAAAGGGCGGATCTATGGAGGGCACTGAAAAAGTCCCCCTAATTAATGGAGAAAGGTATAATACCTCATAATCTGAGGGAATTATACCTTTTTTTGCTGTATAATTATAAGTATCAATTTCAAGTGGGTGGGTACTATGATACAAAATCAACAATCCATGATTCTAAGTCCTTATATGGGTATTTATGATTTAGTTGTTCCAAAGGATAATATGTTACGTAGACTAAATGACTTGGTCGATTTTTCTTTTGTTTATGATGAACTTAAGGAAAAATATTGCCATAATAATGGTCGAAACGCTATCGACCCTATTCGTATGTTCAAATATTTATTATTAAAGACCATCTATGACTTATCTGATGTTGACGTTGTCGAACGTTCAAAATACGACATGTCCTTTAAATATTTTCTTCATATGGCCCCGGAAGAGCCAGTAATGGAGCCAAGTTCTTTAACGAAGTTTCGAAAACTTCGTTTAAAAGATATAAACCTATTAGACATGCTTATTAATAAATCTGTAGAAATTGCCATCGAGAAAGAAATCATCAAAAGTAAATCCATTATCGTGGATGCCACCCATACAAAAGCTCGCTACAATCAGAAATCACCTAGAGAAATCCTAATGGATCGCTCTAAAAAGCTAAGAAAAGCTATTTATTCCATCGACGAAACGATGAAAGATAAATTTCCCGTTAAAAATACAACGGACGTCTTAGAAAATGAAATCGACTATTGTCAAAAACTCATGGATGTAATTGAAAAAGAGGACACCCTAACCCAGTATCCAAAGGTGAAAGAGCAGTTAAACCTTTTAAAAGAAACCGTTACCGACGATATTGAACACTTACAGATTTCCGAAGATAAAGATGCAAAAGTAGGTCATAAAACCGCTGATTCATCCTTTTTTGGTTATAAAACACACATTGCCATGTGCGAAGAAAGAATTATAACCTCCGCAACCGTTACGACTGGAGAAAAGAATGATGGAAAGCAATTAGAAACACTGATTGAAAAAAGTATCAAAGCTGGAATGAAAGTTGAAACGGTTATTGGTGATACAGCCTATTCAGAAAAAGGTAATATCGAATACACAAAAGAAAAGGAAATAAAATTAGTAGCCAAGTTAAACCCTTCTGTAACACAAGGTTTTCGAAAAAAAGAAGATGAATTTGAATTCAATAAAGATGCAGGGATGTATGTTTGTAAAGCTGGACATATGGCTATAAGGAAAGCGCGAGGAGGAAAAAAAGGAGTCGCTACTAATCAAGTGGACACATACTTCTTTGACATTGAAAAGTGTAAACGATGCCCTTTCAAAGAAGGGTGTTATAAAGAAGGGGCGAAAAGTAAGACTTACTCTGTAAGTATCAAATCAAATGATCATACCGAACAAGCAAAATTCCAAGAAAGTGATTATTTTAAGGAAAAATCAAAAGAACGATATAAAATAGAAGCTAAAAATAGCGAATTAAAACACAGACACGGGTACGATGTTGCGGAATCCTCGGGTCTAATTGGCATGGAATTACAAGGTGCCGTGACTATATTTACTGTGAATCTAAAAAGAATACTAAAACTAATGGATGCAAAATAATGGGGCAAAGACCCCTAAAATAATCAAAAAAGACGACACAACATTCGCTTTTTGAATGTTCATGTCGTCTTTTTCTATATTACAATTTAATTCTTTTGAAAAAATGAAGGATTTTCAGTGCCCTCGATCTATGCCACCCTTTTTTAAAAGTTACTCTGGAACTCTCTTTGAAATACTTTTACCATGATATAATGTTGTAATCCCCTTGTTAATTCCAATGCTTTATTCGCATGCTCCGACGCTTTATCCAGATTCCCATACTTTTTCTCTAATTCTGCTAATAACACATGTATCATCCAGGGTTTTAACGGTTTCTGCATTAGATTTTTTGCCTCTTGCAGATTATTTTCCTCTAACGCAATAGCCACTTCGTAATAATTTTTTAAAGTAATCGTTTGAATTTCATTAACAAATCTCTTAGCTTCCTCTGTATTTCGCTTATAGAGTGCATAAAAGGTTTGAATATATGCTTGAAAAGACTTTTTTCGAGGTTTCTTTTGCAGCTTAGTAAAAGCCTCTTCTATTAGAGAATCGTTTTTATTCGCCATCCCATAAATAAACTGGTAATAAGGATGCCTTTGTCTTTTTACTAAAAACTTCTCTAGTTTTTCCATGTTTTTAGATCGATACAATGAATAGAGAACAGGAGATAATAAAACTGCAAAAACAATAATATAGGCAATGATAAAAACTAGTATTTCAGGCACATTTAATATTGTCAGTACCGTTCCAGCAAGTACTGCAATAATAAAAGCTAGAATAAATCGAATCATAGATGCTCCTTTTTCTTGGTGTCTTAATTTCCACATCGTTTATTTTTCGCGACCACATCAGCTGCCTGAATAACAGTACTAAGTATTTTCGTAGCACCTTGACGATCAGCTGTATACATTGCTCGAATATATGGTCTACTATCTTGATTGACAACATATTGAGCAGGCAATTTGTTTAAGGAAAGGGCAAGAATATCCTCCTGGCATCGTTCACACTTACATGGTAAATGCAACTGTTCGATATTTTCATGTAAAGCGTTCCGTACTATTTCTTCCATCACATTATAGAGTGCCATTAAGTTTCCTCCAGCTTGTCCCTGAGAATGTTCTTACAATTAATGTAATTATAATAGAGGCTTAGGGATTTGTATATATGAAAAAAATCACCTGAAATAACAGGTGATTAGATAATAATAGTTTTCTAATTTCTTTTGTCGTAAAAGAAGCCGTCTGTTTGCATGTTGGCATATGGATTTATATATCTTTCATTGATGTTTTAAATCATATAATTCTTGCAGGTCAAACAGTCTTTCTAGTCGTATAAAGGGTGTCTCCCTCCAGTCATTGAGTTTGTTGTGATAACTAAACTACTCATTTCGACATTTGGGGAGGTACTCCTTTTATTGTGCTTTAAAACTCTTGACACACAAGGGATTTAATTTATGAAATTCATTTAACTGTATTCATTTCTTTATTAATTTTTTTTATCAAAAAATCTTGAAGCTTGATTCACTTGAGAATAGGGATTCCTATATTTATGTTGAGTATTTTTTGATTTGTTGAGATTACTTATTTTTTCCTTTATTCCTGATAAAATTGTTTGACAGTGTTCTTTAATAACACTATCCATTTCAACTATTTCTTTTATATATTTTTTTTCTTCATCATTTAGAGATTGTATATCAATATTTGAAAGCACAGCCTCTCGCTTTTCTAAAAGATCATTAATTTCATGAATTTTCTCATCAACATTAGTATTTATCTCTGATTTAGATACTTCATATAACTTTTTAGTGAGGCTTAACAATTGATGGACAGCAGACATTAGACAGTTTCACCCAATTTGAATTGATTTTTTCGGGTAATCTTAATAACTTCTTTCCATGTATCTCTAAATTCCTCTACAAAATGTTCTACCTCATCTAATATGGCAGTATCATTTTTAATATTGGCTTCAATTAATCTTCTATTCATATAATCATACAATTGTCTCATGTTTTTAGATACTTCATAATCCATATTTAAGGTTACGATAAGTTCATTAATAATGTTTTGTGCTTTTGTAATATTGAGATGTTTCTTTTCAATATTTTCTTCCAGCATTGCATTTTTTGCAATTTTAATAAACTTAATACAACCATTATATAGCATTAGCACTAATTCCCCAGGCGCAGCTGTAGTCACTGAAACCTGCTGATAGGCTTCGTATGTCTTATTCATTAACTAAAACTCCTTCTTTATGCTAATTAACGCCCTCCACCAAGAGCAGAAGTAATATAGCTTACTTGGCTGTTTAATTTTTGGATAGCAGCATCCATTGCATTGAACTGATTGTAATACCTAGTTTCAAGATCCTGTAATTTATCTGTCCAATCATTATATTGATTAGCATAATCACTGATACTTTTCCCTAAAATACTCGTATCCAGACTGTCCGAAGTATTAGGAGCGCCTGCTTTCTCTTTCAACTTACTTACGGCATCATTTAAAATATCATACAAACGTTCTCCAATTCCCTCTTTATTCTTATCAGCAGGAACTGGTGGCTTTTTACTTGGGTCTGCATTAGGATCGGATATAGTAAATAAATTCATGACTTGATCTGGATTATTATTGATGGCATTTCTTAGTTTTGTTTCGTCAATCTGTAATTTCCCATCAAGAGACATATACTGTGTAGTGATTCCAATCTTTGAAAGGGAATTTAACTCATTGCTTGCAATACCAGTTACTGGAGCGGACATATACTGT
This sequence comes from Margalitia sp. FSL K6-0131, assembly GCF_038008735.1. Taxonomy (NCBI): domain Bacteria; kingdom Bacillati; phylum Bacillota; class Bacilli; order Caryophanales; family Bacillaceae; genus Heyndrickxia; species Margalitia sp. FSL K6-0131. The sequence continues at coordinate 1,410,055 of NZ_JBBOZS010000001.1, read as the reverse complement.
CTTAATGTTGACATAACATCATTAAGTAATGGATCCCTTGTTAATGTACCACTTTTCGCTTTTTCATCCCAAAGCTTAGCATCGTTTTCACTCATTGCATTTCGTTGATCCTTTGTTAAAGGAGGATAATCACGATATCTATCTTCATTTAATTTAGTATTTACTTTATCAATTATGCTATTATAAGCATCTACAAAGTTCTTAATGGTATTGAATACGGCATCTGAGTCTGATTTGACTGAAATGGTTCCTGAACCAGTATTTGAAACATTAATTTTCAATCCAAATACGGAAATATTGTTGGTTGAACTTGTAACGTTTGAAGTTACTCCACCACTTGTAATATCTACTGAAGCATCTGTTCCTTGAATAGTTTTACTAAACCCTCCAGTTATTGCTCCAGCATTCGATGAATCGCCACCAGTTGAAATCAAACTAGCTACATTCCCAGTCTTATCTGTTAATTTTATACTTTGATTCGCTCCTGAATCTTTAGAAGATATTACAAAACTTGACGTTGCTTCATCAAACATAGCTCTTATTCCCAGAGAAGCTCCGCTTGCATCACTTGCTCCAGCAATTTTGCTAGCTAAACTAGCATAAGTTGTATTTTCATCAATGTCGATAGTAGCTACTCCACTTATTGTTTGAATTTCTATTTGGGAAGTAACACCAGGGTTAAGTATCTTGTCAGTGGACTTTACTTTATTCGTACCATTTGTAATTGGCTGAGCAGTGATCATATTAGCTACTGATGCGGTACTATTTACTACTACACTATAAGTTCCAGGAACTGAATTTGATGTAGAAGAAGCTGTAAAACTATTTGTATTCGAACTAATCGCGCTATAAGCATTGAAAGTACTTTGAAAACGAAGATTGTCCACACTTTTTCTAAAAGTATCTATCGCAAGATTCATTTCTCGATATGAATCACGTTGATATGTTGCCCATTGCTGTTTTTGGTAAATGGTATCTTGCGGTATTTTTTCTGATTTCATTAAATCACTAACTATTTTATCAATATCCAGCCCTGAGGCTGTTCCCACGATTCTATTAACCATTTAAAAATCCTCCCTCATCATATTTTTATATCAAACAAAATACCTAACATTTCTTTCATGGAAGCATATGTATCTAAAAGCTTTTCAGAAGGAATTTCCCGAATAACTTCATTATTATTATCGTCAATTACTTGAACATAATAAGATTGTGTTTTCTCATGATAATTATATTTAACTGAGTAATGATCTGGTAATAGGTGTTCAACCGTTTCAACAGTATCCTTCAAAAATGTTTCAGAAACCTCATATCCCTCATTGTTTTTTGAATTTCCATTCAAATTTTGTCTTGATCCCTCAAATGTTTGTTGTGCATAATTTTCAATAGATGTTTTTCTTATTTGAGGAATAAATGTAGAATTGATTTTCTCCATTTATTCTTCCTCCTAAAACTTTGGCAAATTACTTACAATCTTTATATCGTCATATTTCCTCCTGTTTTAACCTTTTAATCAGAATAAATATATCGTATAAACATACTTTTTTTATCATTCTTCAGTCTTAAATTTAGAAATATTTAAAGAAGCCATTAAAACAGTAATTCAGATCTTGGCGCACGGATTGATATGGGCTCAATGGAAATATAATGGACAAAAAATGCAGTAGAAACCAATCTACTGATACAAAGAAGTTATCTAAAGATAAAGATCAAATTAAAAAACTATTAGGTAAAAAAGACTTAGATATTAAGATTCTGTATGATCTCATAATAAAGAATATCTAAAAATTGAAGTAACCGATAAATAGATAACTAATGTCTAGGCAAAGCAAATCGTACTAAGATATAGAAGGCATTCTTCTTTCTACTTATTATTATAAAAAATGGTCGTGTAGAGGAAAAACAAATAAGTGAAGGACGTGGAGCACCAGGTTATGCCATTTAAGAGGACGAAAAGAAAATTTCAAATGAACAAATAAAAGAATGGTTACTGAAATAAATTTCAGGTGACGGGTCTACTTATGGCTATAAAAAATTAACTAAGTTATTAAATGGGAAATACAAGCTATTCATGAATTAAGAAGAAATTATTTAGTTTATGTATAGACTTTGGCATTTTACGTCCACAATTTCAAAAAAGGAACACTTCCTAGAAAACTAGAGAGAAATCGATTGATTATTTATAACGCAAAATATAATCAACAGAAAAAAACTGTGATTCGATCCGTTAAAGGATCACAATTTTTTCCTATTCTTTGAACAAGGATGCGAAGAGTTCGAAACCGAACACGAAAAAAATTCACCAAGACCCAAATATGATCGCCCATAAAATCCTAGAATACAAATGTTTAATTAGATTTCAATTCAAAACCTATAAGATTGCCTATAAGAAAGGTATCCAGGATTATTAATTACAATGAACGTATAGTCTAAATGTTATACATTTTAGACATCTTGATGTTTACATCTCAGTTCCAAGAAAACACAAAATCAATTGGATTTTTAAACAAATTGAAAAGCGTACCTGTGGCTATCAACTCAGGAAAGATGCAGATTATCTGCACCTAACCAAATTCCAAATACGATAAATCTGCTTTATCTAGTGGGATTGAATCCAGTATTAAGTTATTTTGGATTCTTGGTTTACAATGCCACCACTTAACAAAGCAGTTGTCGAACATGAGTATTTTAGATAATCACCAGAAATAATGCTATCGATCCATTTAGTATTATTTAAATACCATTTAATTGTTTCTTTTATTCCCTGGTCAAAAGTATATTTTGGTTTCCAACCTAGCTGTGTAGTTATTTTGGTATTATTAATAGCATATCTTCTATCATGGCCGGGACGATCTTCTACATAATTGATCAATTCTTCAGAACGTCCCAACGTTTTTAAAATTAATTTTACTATTTCGATATTCTCTTTTTCGTTATTACCACCAATATTATAAATTTCTCCATCTATTCCCTGATGAAGAACTTTATCTATAGCAGAACAATGATCAAATACATGAAGCCAATCTCTAATGTTCTTACCATTCCCATATACTGGAAGTTCTTTCCCGTTAATACTATTAATTATCATGAGGGGAATGAGTTTTTCTGGGAACTGGTAAGGACCATAATTATTACTACAACGTGTTATGTTAATTGGCAAACCAAAAGTCTCATGATATGCCCTAACAAACATGTCCGCACTTGCTTTTGATGCAGAATATGGGCTATTAGGCTTTAAGGGCAGTGTTTCTATAAAAAATCCTGAATCACCTAATGAGCCGTAAACCTCATCAGTAGATACTTGTAAATATTTAACACCTAACTTATAATCTCTACAATAATAATTGAAAGGGTTAATCTTCCAATACTTTTTAGCTATATCAAGCAGTACCTGAGTCCCCAATACATTAGTTTTTAAAAATATCTGTGGATCCTCTATGCTTCTGTCTACATGAGATTCAGCAGCAAAGTTAACAACAAAGTCTATTTTATATGTAGCAAAAATCTTCTCAATCTTTTCTCTATCTTTTATGTCAATTTTCATAAATATATGGTTAGAATTATCCCATATATCATCTAAGTTCATCAAATTCCCTGCGTATGTCAAAGCGTCTATATTAATAATTTTATAATCGGGATACTTATTTAACATATACTTAACAAAGTTACTCCCAATAAATCCAGCTCCACCAGTTACTAAAATAGTTTTCATATTAGAATCCCTTCTTATCTGCATTAAACAATAGGAAAATAATTGTATATCAATTTTTAAAGTTTGAAAATTATAATAAATAAAATTAATTAATCAACAAACTTAAATTACAATAAATCTATGTCCATGCTTCTCACATTATTTAAAGTACTACTTCTAGCAGGAACAATCACAGAGTCTTCTTTAGTATTAGTTGAGACATATGCTCCTGCTCCAATTAAAGTATAACTTTTTATCTCCACTCCGTTTTTTACAGTACAATTGTTTCCTAAAAAGCAATTATCTTGAATAATTACATTCCCAGCGGTCGAAGAAGAAGGGGCAAAAAAATTAAAATTACCTATAATTGAATGATGTGAAATATTTATATTGCTCCAAAAGATATTTCCATTTCCAATTGAAACAAATGGCTGTATAAGTGTATTCTCCAAGAAAATGTTTCCTTCACCTAATTCCACATTTTTTGCTATGTTTGCCGATGGGTGAACAAAAGAAGCAATTTCATATCCTTTTAATTTAATACTTTGATGTATTTTCCTTCGTATTTCATTCATTTTGTTATAACCAATAACAGGTAAAATCTTGTACTCATCCTGAGGATATATAGATTCAATTTCTTCAAAAGGAACAATATTTGTTTGATTAACATCATCTTTATCAATAAACTTTTGGTCAACGGTAAAACCAACAAAGTTTTCGTCAGTATCCGTTTCTATATAATATTTAACCATCTTAGCAAAATTTGTATTACCAAAAATAATTATTTTTTTTTGCTTCATAATTTTTACACCTATTAATTATTTTAAGATTTCAATAAGAGAATTTTTTATTTCATTGTCTATGTCAATTGCTAAAATAAAATAACCAAATCTAGTTGAGCTATCAGATACTTCGCGTAAACCAATTTGATCATCAATATTACTAACTCGCCATATATAATCTGGATATTTTTTTCGTATTAAATTTAGTTTTTCCAAATCACTCTCATCTAATATAAATTTTATGATTGCAGTTTTTGGGTTACTTGTTCTTTCAAATTCCGGTGTCTTTCCAGTTGCAACATCTATTACCATTTTGACATAATCGTAACCTGTAGATATTTGAACTAAATCAGTACCGATACAATCTCCTGCCATTCTTGCTCCAACTTCAATAATACGAATTTCTCCATTTTCTAATAATTTAAACTCTGTATGAGAAGCTCCATACTCTATGTTTAACGCATCTAATGCTTTAAATACTTCAGGAATAATCTTTTTTTGGATTTCTTTTGGAATATCTGATGGTTGTGCATGCCCAGTTTCAATATAAGAGGGATAACCAGTTGTAAACTTTTTTGTAAAAGCCAAAAATCGGTGTTTTCCTGCATATGTGATACATTCACAACTATATTCTGGGCCATCTATAAATTCTTCAATTATAGCATTTCCTTCGAGTGATTCAGAAATAGCTTTATTAATTGAAGCAAAAAGAGTGTCAAAGCCATTCACTCTTGTTACACCTTTACTACTCCACCTATCAGTAGGTTTAATAATAAGAGGATATTTAAGTTCTTGAAGGTTTTCGTTTCCAAAACTAGTACGATAATCCATATCCAATTTTTTAAACCAAGGTGTAGCAATCTTTGCTTCTTTAAAAGCTAGACGCATATGAAATTTATTTCTAGCAATTAAATCTGATTTTTCACTATTACTATTGAAGCCTAGTGAACGTGCAATATAGTTTACTGTTTGTACAGCAAAATCTGATGTTATCGATACAACACCAACAGGTTTAATTTCTTTACAAACTTCAAAAATTTTTTCTTTATTATCTATACTAATAGGATAAAAATAATCAGCAATTTTTTCTCCGATATCTCCTGTTGGCCAAGCAAACACATGGGTTTCAAAACCCATTTCTTTTGCTTTAACAATAGCTGGCTTTATTGATTCATTCGCACCTATCACTACAATTTTTTCCAATTACTCACCTCTACACTACAATTTTCTACTACAAGTAAATAATTATTTTGAAATAAACTTTAAAATTGTATTAATAATAGTTTGTACATCATCAAAAGATAATCTCATATGCATAGGTAATGAAATAACATGATCACTAATATAAGATGCATTTGGACATGTACCATTTGCATATCCATACATCCTATATTCGGTGTTATCCGTATAGTGAACACCTGGAAATATCTCTTCTTGATTGAGTGCTTCAATTAAACCATCTCTATCATCGACTATTATCTGAAATAAATGCCTAGATGATTCACAGTTTTGCGGTATTTCAATTAATTTAATCTTATCATTGTAAGAGGCAAATCCTTTAGTATACCATTCAGCTATTTGTCTTCGATATGAATTTTCTTTATCAAGATGTTTCAATTGTACTAATCCAATTGCTGCCATAATTGAGTTCCCATGATACTTTTGTCCAACATATTCAACATCATATTTCCATTTATAGTTTCCTTTTGTGTTTATTCTAGCAAAAGTATCTTTATTGATTCCAAGCCAAGTTTTTTTTCTAACTATATCATCCAGTTCTCTACTCTTAAAACAAATCATTCCACTATCTGCTGTAGGAAGATTCTTAACTGCCTGAAAGGAATATATAACAACTTCTGCTTCTTTGCCAGGGATTTCTCCATTTAACCGTGTACCCGCCATATGAGCTGCATCAAGAATAAGTTTAAGATCGTATTTTTCACAAAGTGACACAATCTCATCGTAATGTCCAGTATTACCACCTAGACCTACATATAATATTGCTTTTGTATTTGGTGTTATACGTTTTTCTACATCATTAGGGTCTAAACAAAGAGTATTATCAACATCAGCAAAAACTGCTTTAAGGCCAGCTAATAGGATCGCATGATTTGACGAAACAAAGGTTAATGGTGTAGTAATTACCTCAGTATCATCATTCCAACCATATCTTTCTTTTAAAATATCAAAAGCTATATTAAGACCTGATGTTGCAGAGTTTAAAAAATGTGCGTTAGGTAATCCTGTATACCTTTTCCACTCTTCTTCAAATTGTAAAGTTTTGAATCCTAAGCCTGTCCACCCTTTTTCAAGACATTCTTTAATTTCTGCTAAACATCCATCTACATCGAATGTCGGTACGAATAATTGAATAGCCATAAAATCAACCTCATTACTTAATAGTATTTTTTGTTTATAAAATAATATTTTATTTCTAATATTTGAAGTTGCAATCACTTTCAACCAATAATGGTGCATTTAAATCCTTTTCTGATAATATTGGTTCATTAATTCCCCAATCAATACAAATTTGTGGATCACAATAGATAATACTACGATCAGATTCTTTATTATACAAATTATCAACTTTATATAAAACTTCTACATTATCTGTTAATGTTAGAAAGCCATGGGCAAAACCTCTGGGTATAAATAATTGCCGCTTATTTTCAGCACTTAATTCTAGAGCAACCCATTTAAGATAATGTGGTGAACCAAGACGAATATCAACAGCAACGTCGAGGATTGACCCCGAAATACATCGAACTAACTTACATTGAGACCATGGATTTTTTTGAAAATGAAGTCCACGTATTGTCCCTTTTTTTGCGGTAAAACTATGGTTCTCTTGAGCAAAATGAGTATCAATTCCTATATCAGCAAATTTTTTTTCAGTCCATGTTTCCATAAACCATCCTCGATAATCTCCATAAGCATGAGGTTTAATAATAAATACTTCAGGATGCTCGGTACTAAGTTTTTTCATTGATATCCCTCACTATTTAATAGATGAACTTTCCATCAGCAACTTTTTTTAAGTGCCATCCATATGGTGATTTGCCATAAAGTTCTGCTGATTTAATAAGACTTTCTTTTGTTATCCATCTATTTCTAAATGCAATTTCTTCAGGAGCAGATATTTTAACTCCTTGACGTTTTTCTACTGTTTGAATAAAATCTGCTGCATCCATTAGGCTATCCATTGTACCAGTATCAAACCAAGCAAACCCTCTCCCCATTAACTGAGCATTTAGGCTCCCATCTTCTAAATATAAACAGTTCAAATCTGTAATTTCTAATTCTCCCCTAAGAGAAGGCTCTATTCTTTTTGCAAAATCAACTACACGTTTATCATAAAAGTAAAGACCTGTAATACAATAGTTGGATTTTGGATTATCTGGTTTTTCCTGTACACGTATCACCTTTCCATTCTCATCTAACTCCATAATACCAAAACGCTCGGGGTCGTTAACGTAATAACCAAATATTGTTGCCTTTCCTTCCTGTGCATTTGTAACAGCTTTCTCTAGTTTGTTAATCAAACCACCACCATAAAAAATATTATCACCTAAAACTAGAGCACAACAATCATCTCCAATGAAATCCTCGCCTATCAAAAACGCTTGTGCTAACCCCTCAGGCTTTTGTTGTTCCTTATAGGATAATGTAATTCCGAATTGACTCCCATCTCCTAGTAATTTCTGAAAATCAGGTAAATCATGAGGAGTTGATATTATAAGTATGTCACGTATACCAGCAAGCATTAGAGTAGATAATGGATAGAACACCATAGGTTTATCGTATATTGGAAGTAACTGTTTACTTGTTACCATTGTTAACGGATACAGTCTGGTCCCAGATCCACCTGCTAATATAATTCCCTTCATCGGGATACCTCCAAACAATTTTCTTTTTCTACTTGGTTTTTGATTTCGAATGGCTTAAAAGCCTATGCTTCATAAAATAATTCGAAAGTAATCCTAAAAATATTAGGATTATTTAAACTCTCTATTGGTAAGCAAATTACAAGCACAGTAAGTGCTTTTTTGTCTAAGAAAAAAATTGATTATTACTTATAAATAAGTTGTTCTAGCAAACATAAAAAGGGGAAGTAATAACTCCCCCTTAAATTAAGAATGCTATTACCATTTCAAGTTATTAAACAAATAAAGGGACTTCAAAGATTCTTTTCAATCTCATCATGCTGCCTCATCGAGTTTTCCATGGATGTATAAAAAGGATCATAATTTTTTTAAGTCACTATTATACTGCCAAGGAGCAAACATTTTCCCTAACCATATTTTTAGTTAAATCTACTAATCGATTTAACAGAAAATAACCGATATCCTACAACTAATCTGGTTGCAAAATTTCAACTGTCATTTTCACTAGTCAGACTTTAACAACGAATAACAACATATCTGAGCTATAAAGAATATCTTGAACGCTATTAATTTCTATATTAATGATGGAAGCCATTTTTTTTACGGCATCCACAACAGTTGGACTACTGCCTGAAGTAATACCGATTTTATTGACACTAGTAAATCCTTCATCCAAAAATATTTTCTCAATAGCCTCTAGAGAAGTGAACTTCTTAAATACCTTTTCACCTAAAGCATTTTTATTCATTGAAAGTAAACTAACAATAGTATTTGCACTATGTGGGTTACTTACCAAGAAACGGATTTCACCTTTATTGGATAATAGTGTTTTTATTTTTTTTAGAATTATTTCCCCATCTGGATATTCTTCAATAGGCTTGCAAAATAAAATGTAATCAAATGACTTCCCACTAAGTAATTCTAATACTTCCATATAAGTCTCAGCTGAAATAAAATGATCAAATAGTTTATTAGAAACATTTGTAAACTTTTTATGAGTTGAGAAATTATACAATCTCACATTTGAATTACCATTTTCTTTATATGAATTCCGTATTTGGTAAGGTACCATTCCAAACCCTGGGTCAATACATAAAACACTAATAGATTCGTTATTCTTATGCTCAATATTAGTTAATAAGTGACTGACGTTATTTTGAAAATCATGCCAAGCATCTAATTTGTTTTTTAATTTGAATATTCCTCTACTAATTTCAAGTGAATTGCTTTTTCTTTGTGCTTCACCTAAAGAAACACTTCCAAAATGATGACAAAAAGTATCTTTCGCTAGTATAAGCTTATATCCATTTAAACGGAGTTGTAACGAAAAATCGTCATCAGAAAACTCTCCATATTGAAACATACGGTCAGGACAAATTCCATTACCATATATACTCATGGGAAATACATTTATAAAAGGACAAAGCCTTTCTCTTTCAAACCATTTGTTCGGATTTGATTCATTATACCCGCGTGCAAACCTTTGCATATCTTCTAATGTTTCATATTGTACAGATATTGCTTGATTATTAGATATACTATTTGTGGTTGGAACAACCAGTCCTATTTTTTTATCTGATTCTAAACAGATTAATAGATTTTCCAGCCATTTCTCTGTCACAATAGCATCGTTATTAACTGTTGCCAAAACACGACCTTCTGCTGTCCTTGCACCTATTAGAAAAGCAAGCATTGGACCATTGTTTTTGCTATAACTAATAATCTTTTTATTTCTATAAGGCACACTTTCAAAATACTCTCTGGTACCGTCACTTGAACCATCATTAACTAGTATAAGTTCATAATCAATTTCCGTTGTATATTTTAGTATCGATTCAACACATAGCTTGGTGAATTCAAGTTTATTATAAGCAAGTACTAATATAGATACTGGGTACTTATATTCCCCAGTTATTAGTGATTTTCTAGCATAATGATTTGCATTTGCTGAAGCAAATTCATTTTTATAGTATTGATCCAACTTGTCAGGGTGTGGATAGATTAATCCAAAGAAGTAAATCTCTTCTCGCAACTCTTTAATCAAAGGATATAGAGTAAACTCAACTAACAGTGTTAATTTTTCTCCACTATTTTGGTTGTAATCTTGGAAACAATTTCCTAAGCATTCCAAAATATTTTCGAATAAATTTGACATAAAACGTGAGGATACAATTTTTTTTAGTCGTGTAATCTCTGCACTACATAAATTCATAACATTTTGTATGTCTTTAAGAATGTGCAGACATGTATTTAAGTCATCTTCATTAAGGCTTATAATGCAAGCTTCGACTTTTGAAGTCATGCTCTCCAAAATTTCAACTATATTAGTTATAAATTTCTCGTCATTCAGATTGGATAAATCTTCGTTTGCAGTAGTTATAATCAGATTTCTGAGATATTTAAGATTTTCTCTGGCACTTTGATGATGAGTATCTAACTCAACAGCCTTAGAGAAACAAGATATAGCTACAGCTATCTCGTCTACTTTAAAACAAAGTACGCCTTTTAAATTCCAAAAATCTGCATTATTTTCATATCCTCTTTCATTAGATAATATGAGAGATAAAGCATTTTCAAAGTCGTTATTTTCTATATAATTTTCAATTTCAATTAAAACATTATTGTTCATATAAATATCTCCCAATCAACTGTAGAAAGTATAGGTATTTTGCAATACTAAACAGTAATATTATCGGCTTCACTCCAGGATAGTTTAATAGGATATAAAAAATCTAACATTGTGAAAATATTGGTACTTATTAAGCATTAAGACAACTACGTGCTTTATAGTCCGTCAAAGAACCATTTAGGAAACATCCTACTAAAATTGCCACACATGATTCTATCAAAATGTGCAATTATACTCATTTGTATATCATATAGGAATAAATATAAAAAAAGTAAAAATATTATTAAAATTTGAAGCGCCAGTTAAGTTCTCAAGAAGAATTCTTAATTCAGAGATAGTATTATAGATATAAATAATCACCAAATGGTGTTATGGATATCTTTATCAAATTGAGAAAATCTCGCTCAATTTCTTTTTCAAGGAATAAGCTATAAGTATTTTCTATATCATTTAGGTAAATACAATGTTCAGTCTTTCCTAAAGCACCCATAATTCCCCGACACTATTTAATACCAATATATAAAAGGTATTCAATAGGTATTTCAATTAATTTGAAGCTAAATCAGTTATTTTATTTCAATTTCGTTTTAGATATATACTCTTAGTTTTAAATATAATAATACTATCTCTGCCTTGGTTTCTTCATTTTTTTCTATCTGACCCATAATGAAATTGGAAATAATTTCCTTATTTCATTTTTTATAATGAATAATCCATTTTGATCATTTAATTTCTCATATGTTCGATATATTTTTTCGAATGTTATATACTCTTTCTTTAATTCTACTGCACGATTATAAAATGAAAGTGCTTCGTAAAATTGATTTTGTTTGTAACATGTATCTGCTAATAATTCGACATATTTTTTATTAGTTTGATTTTCTGTATAAAAAGCAAGTAAAAGTTCTTGTGCATTTTTAGTAAAGCCATTTTTTATTAATATGTTTGATAATTTAATCACCAAAGAAACAGTACCACTAGTTATCGTATTGAATAAATAATTAAACTCATCATCTTCACCTAAATGTATTAATTGTTCTGCAATAAATATAATAATATCTTCTAACTCTTCACTAACTTTCGCAATTTCAACTTCCTTACGATGAACAAGGTTTTTAAATAATTTCCATTCTTTATTATTCAAATTAACAAATGGTTGACATTTATGTAGTAGTTCACTTTTTTGCAAAATAAATGATAACAAAAGAATATCTCGATATTCTTCACTTTCAATGTCACCGTTTTCCCAAATTTGATATGAGCTGAGATATTTCCGTGAATAAAGATTTGAAATACCCATTACTGAATTCGATACACTAAGTTTATATAAATCTATGTACGTTTGTAATAGTGGACTCCTCATAAAGCTTAAAGCAATAATTAAATGTTTTAAATCATTAAAATTCGTCACAGGAAAAACAGTTTTTAAATTGTCTTTTATATTTTCCCAAGGTACTTTAGTTCTAATTAAAGTTTCTAAATACACTCTTAATGCTGGCATATAATATTTATTTACTTTTAATGCTTCTACTGCCATTTCAAACGCTCTTAGGTTATCCCCCAATTCTAAATAAATTTCCCCTAAGCAGGTATAGGCAAGAAAGCTACCAACTCCCTCCAATGTTTGAACAGACTCGACTTCGCCTACTTCAATACATTTTAAATATGAATTTTCAGCATCCTTTAAATAAGACATTTCTGCATAAATTCTTCCTTGTATAAAATAAAAATCAGTATAGTTGGGATAACTTTCAATGGATGCACTAACAATATCAAGTGCTTCCTCATTTTTCCCTAAAATTCGAAGACAATCTAACATATTATAGAGAAGATGATTTACATGAACTCTATTTTTTGATAATGGAAAAGCTCTTTTATATTCTTCTAAAGCTTCACTATGCTGGTTATTCATCTTGTATTGATTTCCTAAATTATATAGATTGTAGCCGCTAGGATTCCGTTCCACTTCTTCTAATAAGAGTTTTAAGTTTCTCTCATGTTTTCCTTTTTCATGATAAATCTCCTCCTTGTATCCAATATGATGCAATAAAATCTTTCCAGTATCACTTGTTAAATTTAATGACTCATCTTCAATATTTAAATGTTCATGTATTTTACCAAAATATTTTAATCCAATATTATTTTTAAAAAGCCTAACAGCTGAATGAATGATTGCAGTTCCACTTGAAGTTTCATTCTTAATCCGAACCATATAATAGTCTTTTTCATTTTTTAAAACCGTATGTAAATCAACCTTTTCATCTAACCATTCATCAGCGTCCATAATTAGAATGTAATCCATTTTTGCTTGCTGAATAGAATAGTTTCTTGCCTCTGCAAAATCATTATTCCACTTTAAAAAGAATAATTTCGCACCAAACTTTTTTGCAATATCTAATGTTTGGTCAGTTGAACCTGTATCAACAAGAATTACTTCATCTACAATGTTTTTTACACTTTGTAAACATTTTCCTAAATGCTTTGCTTCATTTTTTACAATCATGCATAAGGATATGGTATGTTTCTCCATCTAATTCACCTTTTCACTTTCTAATTCTATTTTTTATATCGACAAAATAATACATATTTTTAGGTATCTGCCTTTTAATTTAGCTTTTCAATATTTATGTCTTCTAATAATAACAAAAAAAGAACCTCCCATAAGGAAGATTCTTTTTTTATTATTATTAACGAAGTAATTGAAGTACACCTTGTGGCTGTTGATTTGCTTGTGCAAGCATAGATTGTGCAGCTTGTGTAAGGATGTTATTTTTAGTAAAGTTCATCATTTCAGAAGCCATATCAACGTCACGAATACGTGATTCAGCAGCTTGTAAGTTTTCTTGTGTTGTTCCTAGGTTGTTAATAGTGTGTTCTAAACGATTTTGAACCGCACCAAGATTTGAACGAGATTCAGATACCTTGTTAATTGCATCTTGAATTTTATCTAGAGCAGAAGCTGCACTACCATTTGTTGCATCAATTGTAAGAGTACCTTTAGCAACACCTAATGTACTTGCAGTTGCATCAACTAGAGATAAAGAAATAGTTTCTCCACTATTAGCACCTACTTGGAATTTTAATGGAGCAGAAGCTGTACCATCCAATAACTTTTTAGTGTTAAACTGAGTTTGGCTTGAAATGCTATCAATTTGATCTGATAATTGATCCATCTCAGCTTGGATTTTGGCAGCATCAGAAGCAGTAATTGTTTCGTTTGCACCTTGAGTTGCTAATTCAGCCATACGTTGAAGCATAGCATGAGTTTCGTTCAATGCACCTTCAGCTGTTTGAATTAAAGAAATTCCATCTTGAGCATTACGTTGTGCTTGACCTAATCCACGGATTTGGTTACGCATTTTTTCAGAGATTGCAAGACCAGCTGCATCATCAGATGCACGGTTGATACGGTATCCTGAAGATAGTTTTTCTGAAGATTTAGCTGCAGCATCTGCATTAGTGTTTAACATACGAGATGTATTCATTGCTGAAATATTATGATTGATAATCATTGGAAATTCCTCCTTGAATTAACAGTTCACATCCGTGTGAACATATTTTGTTTTAGTCTAAGTGATGAGCTAAGGTCGGCCGCCCTCAACTTCTCGCTTACAATAGTAATATCGACAGGTTTCGCTAAGGTTTAATAGTTTTTTAAATTTTTTTTTATTCTTTGTTTGTTTTCGAGAGAATATTTAATAAACCTTCGATTCCTTGAGCAGCATTTGTGTTTTCTAATTGGATTTCCTGGTAGATTTCTTTTCGATGAATTTCAATTTGTTTTGGAGCGTTAATACCTATTTTTACTTGATCACCTTGGATAGAAACGATTTGAATTTCAATATTTTCACCAATTTGAATGGATTCGCCTTTTTTTCTGGTTAGTACAAGCACTATTCGGTCACCCCTTTACGTTTTCTGTTTGCAGAGTAATAATTGGGTGCTTTGTTTTGTATCTGGAATCATTGAGAATCAATTGTTTTGATTGACGGTTTTTGATATTCGTAACAATTGGAGCTTGTAGATTAGCTGTTGTTTTGTTAAATGGATCATGAACGGTCAATATAACCATGACACTTACGTCTTTATCATTTTTGATATCTAATTGTTCTAATGTTTGACTATCTAATTGAATTTCATACTCTGAAAAAAACTCAAATGGACTGGTTAAAACAAAAGCAACTTCCTTCGTTTGAAGAGATTGTAAGATAGAAAATAGTTGATTTTCATTTAAAGGTAATAATATAAATTCCCTCTCATCCGGGAATCCTGGTAAACCATTTGTAAATGTTAATATGTCGTCCTTTTTAATTACTATCTCTCCATGATACTTCGTTTGCAGCTTCAATATAAACACTCCTAAATCTGATTTTCAAAATTGGATCCGATACTATTAATATTAGTAAAATCAATTTTTAAGCTTTGATATTGTTTCATACTAATGTTAACACTTCCAGGATTATACTCAATAATTGGTTTATTGACTCGAACATTAATCGAAGGCTTCTTTGTATCCCATTGAATATCAAGCTTCGATGGGTCAAAATATGTTTTTACACTCAGCGGAGAGGGAACAAGCCCAAAATTAAATTCGTGAGTAGGAAGCTTGCTATTTTCTTTCGAGATAGAGGCTATAGGATTTCCGCCATTCTCAACTCTCATTAATTGATCTCCTTCTTCCGCTCTGCGGGCAATCCCATCTAGCCAATCTTGATAACCATTTTGAGCAAATTCCTTAATTCTTTTCGAAATAGGTTTTAAGTCCATATCCGCCCATGCCTGTGACTGATCAACGGTGAATTTAGCAGGTGTACGTTCAATATGTAACTCAGCAGGCGGCTGTTGGATATCTAATCCAGCAGCTGGCTGCTCTATCGATTGAGTAGCTATTTTTGAATTCATTTGAATCATAGCAGGTTGTGATTCAAGTCTTATTTGCGGTAGTTTCACTTATTTTCACCTCTAGTAAAAAAAGCTATCCAGATAGAATAGCTTTTAACGTAAAAAGTCTAATAGTGTAGGCTGGATAATTTTCGCACCTACGCCAAGTGCAGCACGTTGTATAGAATCCTGTGTCAATAAATCGGTAATGGCTTGTTCCATGTCAACATCCTCATTCTTTGACATCATCTTTGTTACCGATACTTGTTGCTGGCCAATACGATCTTCCATAAGATCAATTCTATTACTTCGAGCTCCCACGGTAGCACGTTCATTCACAATTTGTGTATTTAGATTATTCACTTCATCAATATATTGATCAATATTAGTTGGATTATTCGATTCTAAATCCTTTGACAACTTATCTAACTTGTCGAATAAGTCTGAGGAGAACACATTGCTTGCATCGCTGTTCACCTGTATATAGACACCCTTTGATAATTCTATATTTACTGGGTTTGTATTAATAGATACAGGGGGAGTCTTTGTTAAATCTACTGGTTTTGTAGATGTATCAGTGCCATTAAAAATATATTTTTCCCCAACTTTTGTATTTGCAATATCCGCTAATTGATTGCGGAGTTGCGTAACTTCTTTTGCAACAGATGATCTTTCAGTATCTGTTAAAGTTCCATTGGAAGCTTGATTTGTTATTTCACTAATTCGCTGCATTATTTTACTTGCTTGGCTTAATGCATCATCTGTATTATCCACCCAATTATGTGCCTCAGAAAAGTTTCGTTTGAATTGTGATACTTCTTGCAAATCAGTACGAAATCCGATTCCTTTCATGGCTACTACTGGATCATCCGATGGACGCGTAATTTTCTTTTGGGATGATATTTGTTCTTGGATTTTTCCCATTTTATCATAGCTATTACTTAAATTTTTCAAAAAGTTATTAGAAAGCATAGATTGAGTTACACGCATCAACTTTTACCTCTCTATCTTCCGCCGGTTCCAAGACCGTTTATAATTTTGTCTAACATTTCATCTACAATCGTAATATTTCTTGCTGAAGCATTGTATGCCTGTTGAAATTTAATCATGTTTATCATTTCTTCATCTAATGATACTGAGCTTACTGACTGACGATTTTGATCTACAGATTGTGTCAGGCTTTGACTATTTGCTGTTAAACGATTTGCTTGCTGAGCATCAACGCCTAATTTACCTATAATAGCTTGGTAGTTTGAAGTAATCGTTCCAGAACCACTTACAGTTATAGTCGTTGGGGTAGAAAATCCTTCAAGAGTAATGGTTCCTTTTGACAAATCAAAGCTTAGTACGTTACCCAGATTTATAGCATTAGACCCGTTGCCTGTTTCAGATTCGGTTGGTGATTTTAAGGCTGTTGAGGCCGCAATCATGTCTTTTGACAAGCTAGAATTTATTTTAATTGCACCAGCTGCACCATGATAATCAGAAAGGGAGGATAAATCAAAAAAGTCATTGCCGGTTTCACCATTTTTGCCATACCCTTTTTGATGTACTTGATTAAATACAGTTCCAAATGTATAGGCTAACTGGTCGAGCTGATCTAGCATTTCTGGATAAATGCCTTTGGAATTTCCACTGTTGTCCTTATAACCATAACTTTCAATTAGCCCCCGAAGTTTCCCTTGACCAATATTTACCTGACCATTATCAAAGAAGTTTACATTTTGCGAATTATTATCTGCATCTGTAATATTTAACGAGGTAACACCATCAGCAGGCGGAAAATTCCCACTGCTTCCAGTCCCTCCTGTAATTCCCATATTTCCATAGTTTGAGCCTTTGACTAGGTAATAATCATTACCATTGGAGTCCGTAATTTTTATATCATATACTCCTTCTGCAATCGGGGAGGAATTACCGCCGCTAGATTTAGGCTCAACTTGCACATTGAAATAGTTTGAAAGTTGATCTACTAAACGATCTCGTTCATCGTACAAATCATTAGGCAAGTAGCCACTAGGCTCTACTTTTGAGATTTGTTGGTTAATTTCCCCTATTTGCTTTAGAATAGAGTTTATATCTGTAATAGATACGTCCAATTCATTTCCAATATATTGTTGATTATCTTTAATAGAATTGCTCAAGTAGTTAAAAGTTTCCGCTACTGCTTGTCCACGTTGTAGCACAACTGCTCTTGCCCCATCGTTTTCCGGACCTGTACTTAAATCCTGTAATGATTGCCAAAATTGATTCATAGCGGCGGAAAGTCCACTATCACTTGGTTCATTCAAGATATCTTCCATCTTGGATAATGCATCTGAACGAGTACTCCAATATCCTAGTTTACTATTCTCCCCACGATATTGCTGGTCTAAAAACGAATCTCGAACACGTTGAATAGAGCCAGCTTTAACTCCTGTTCCCATTTGTCCAGGTATTTGTGGACGGCTCATCCCTCCATGTGGATATGGTGACGTTGCTTCAAAATTGATTCTTTGTCTTGTATATCCAAGTGTATTCGCATTCGAAATATTTTGCCCTGTCACAAATAACGCGTTTTGTTGGGTATTCATCCCACGCTTGGCTGTTTCAAGGCCGAAAAATGTTGAAGTCATGTGTAAACCTCCATTAACATGTTTTGATCTTTTTACGCCTTCGAATCAAATGCAGTAAATGAAGGCTTTTGAGGTGCTTTGGGTTGATTTGGTCTTCCGTATGTATAGCTTTCAGGTTTTGGTTGAATCATGTCTAGTGACATGTTGACGTATTGTAATGAAAGATAGATTAGCGATTGGTTTAATTCGTTTTGTTCTTTCAATTTTTCTATGATGTTTACGATTTTTGTTTGTAAGGTTGATAGTTTTTCTTTCAATTCGATAGGTGCAGCTTCTATGCAGTCAGAAATCGTTACATCCTTCTCTGTATGTAAAAATTCCTTGGCTAATCTTTGACGTTCGACTTCCAAAGTATTAATGGCCGTGATATGTGTTTGCTCATCCTTTAATATTTGCTGGAGGCTCTCCATGTCGTTTTCCTTAATAATTGTAGTTTTTTCTAAGGATAGTTTATATAAACTTTCGTGCAGCTTACCCAACTTTTCAAGGACTTCTATTAATGGTTCTGACATGAAGGTTCCTCCTTTCTATTTTCCAAAGTAAAATTTTGATATGCCCTTTGCAACAGCTTGCGGATCAACCTTATATTGTCCGTTCTCCACTTGAATTTTGAGCTGCTCTACTTTCTTTTGGCGGTCTTTTTCTACGCTGGAAACTTGTTGGAGTTCCTTGGCCGTTGCAGATATTTCTACTTTGTCGTTTTGTTTGTTTATATTTTTTTGTTGATTTAGTTTGTTCATTTGTTGTTTATAGGGATTGATTCCGGATGTTCCGTAATTATTGATTTTCATTGTCTACGCCCCTTTCGTACGAACGTATATGCTTCTTCTTATTATATCGGAAGATTTAGCGGATGTTTTATAGTTTATTTTTCCTATTTGCTTAAATAGGTTTGATGTCTTGTATTTTCGACTTTTAGTTTTTCCGTTTCATCGAAGTGACTTAAATCTTTTTTTATTTCCGAGGTACAAGATTTGCAAAGTTTTCCCTCTTTTATAAGAGTTCCACATTTACTGCATGGGTAACCTAAGTTTGGAAAATGTGTGGTATGAAGTCGACCTTTTTTCACCCATTTATAAATAAGTTCTTCTTCTACTTGTGTTGCTTCTACGATAGTTGTGATCATAGCCGCTCTATTTTCACGTTTTCTTAAAAATTTTGATACTAGCTCATATTTTTTCTCTTCTTCTTTATAGCAATTTTCGCATACATCGCGAAGATTATTTTTCACGAATAGGTTACCGCATTTAGGGCAATTTTCTAAGCCTGCCATTTTGAATTCCTCCTGAATGACATTTTCTTTCTATTTATTATATCGGATAGATTTTTCATTTGTTTATCCTCTCGCTATTGTAAAAGAGACGACAAATTTTGCACCTGCGATTTTTAGCGTTTTGGCAGCATGTCTGATGGTAGAACCGGTCGTATAAATGTCATCGATAAGAAGAATGGTTTTACCTTTGACAGGTTTCACTGCCTGAAAAACATTTTCTATATGGATTCGTTCATGGCGAGATTTTTTCGATTGTTTTTCGGTATGTATTCGTGTAAGGGCATGGTATGGTTGGAGCTCAGCTTCCACGATAAGCGCTTCTGCTTGGCTGAAGCCTCTTTCTAATAGACGTTCTTCGCTTAGCGGAATGGGGACGATGTGGTCATAATTGAAGGATTTTGTTATTTTATAAATATCTTGTGCGAAGACCTTTGCTAAGACATAGTCTCCTCTAAATTTGAACCTGGATAATAGATCCTTGAAAAAATCATTGTATTCATATATGGAAACATTTTTTTCTAAAATGCCGCTCCATTCCGGATCCTCTTCCCAGCGAACACAGTCTAAACATAAATTATTTTGTACGAATTCAGGTGAAAGCTTATCCAGAGGTCGGCAACAATTTTCACATGTTTTCCCAGATATTTTGCTAAGTTTTTTCCTGCAATCAGTACAAAGAAAGGCTTCCTCATGCTGAAAAGAAAAAAAGCTCCATGTAATTCTTGGAACTAAATAAACAGAGCACAGCAGGCAATAATCAGCCATCAATAAGCCCCCTTTTCTTCGCCTCTTGGTTCATGCGGATAATATGTTTTTGCGCTTTGAGCATTTCCCTTGATTGCCCATAGTGAAAAAAAGTGATATTCCCAGTTGGGTAATCTACGCTTCGGCCAACTCGTCCGGAAATTTGGACAAGGGCAGCCTCGGTAAAAATTCGGTCCTCTGCCCCCACAACAGCCACATCTATATTTGGAAAGGTGACTCCTCGTTCTAGAATAGTAGTAGTTAATAGTATAGGTGTTTCCTTTGTACGCATTCTCATAACCTTTTCTTTTCGATTTTGGTCTTCGGCATGGACCGATTCGATTTTTGGATGGAGCTTTTGAAAGAGAGGTGCCGCTTTTTCCATAAGCTTAATATTGGGTAAAAAAACAAGAGCTTGTTTGTTAATTTGGAGGCGGTCGGATACCCATTTTTCCACTATCCTTGGAAGTTTGCCTTTTTCGATCGGTTTTCGCCAGTTTCCGCACCATTTAAATTGTGGGACTGGAAGAGATCGCCTGTGGAAACGAGCCGGTATAGTGACATGTGCGCGATGGCCAGACATGCATTCTTTTTGCCATTTAGTGCTTGGAGTTGCCGTTAAGTGAATTTTTGCAGATGGTTGACGTGCTGCTTTTTCGACTGCCCATTGCAAAGTTCTATCAAATGTATAGGGAAAGGCATCGACTTCATCAACAATGATGACATCGAAGGCATTTTCGAAGCGGAAAAGCTGGTGGGTGGTCGAGATGACAAGTTGTGCGTATTGGTGGCGTTCTTCACTGCCACCGTAAAGGGCTGAGATAGTAGTTGCCGGGAAAACTTTACGGAAGCGCGGGGCAAGTTCAAGTACCACATCCGTTCTTGGTGTGGCGATGCAGATACGTCGTCCGTTACGGAGTGCCTCATTGATCCCTGCAAATAGAACCTCTGTTTTTCCAGCGCCACAGACGGCCCAAACCAACATGTCGGAATTAGATTGAATTGCTTTAACAACTGCAGCTGAGGCGTGTTGTTGACCTTTTGATAACTGGCCGTCCCATTGCAAAGGATTGTCTTCTGGATCTATTTCTGGATCAGGCCCGTTCCAGCCTATTAAAGGAGTACATGTGGAAACCCGCCCCATCATAATGCAATTTCGGCAGTAAGTACAATGTTGTTTGCACCGTGCACATGGATAATTGGCAAATAGATTTTGGTTGGTGTTTCCACATCTAGTACATTTCCATTGATTTTTTTCCTTTGTGATACCGTCTTGATATGAGATGAGATTATTCTCTTCTAGCAGATCGGGAGGGATTTCACTTTGAAGCAATTTGCGGCCTGCAAGGAAGGCTTGTAATTCTGAGGACAAATGGGGGTCACTCCTTTGGAATTGTTTTTTTGGAATGTACTCAAAAAAGAATCAGATGAAATTCAGGGTGTTAGATTTTTCATTTGGAGGACATCCGTTCCGTTATCTGTGACAAAATGGCATTTTTTCCGAAGTTTGCGGACAGACGTTCCGTTATTTTGCAAAAAAGCAGGGATTTCCTTATGATTTTTGCGAATAGCGGAACGCCTGTCCTCTAACTTGATGAAAGCATGGTTTTTTACTGAAATAACGGAACCTGTGTCCGGTTAAACTAGTTTCCTAACAATTAAAGGACACAGCTTCCGTTATCTGTGACAAAATGGCATTTTTTCCGAGGTTTGCGGACAGACGTTCCGTTATTTTGCAAAAAAGCAGGGATTTCCTTATGATTTTTTGCGAATAGCGGAACGTCTGTCCTCTAACATGTTGAAAGCAAGGCTGATTACTGAAATAACGGAACCTGTGTCCACATTTGGGGCTATAATTGCCCAAATAAGCAGACGCCATTTCCCTGCTTGGAATGGCGCTTTACCATTTTATTTCAACATCCAAGTCAATCCCATCGCACCTTCGCCGATATGGGTTCCAATGACAGGACCAAAATAGCTGATGGAAAAATCAACATTTGGATATAGCTTTTCAAGTTCAGACTTCCATTCCATTGCTTCTTCTTCACGATTTGCGTGAATGATAGACGCTTTTAATGGGATTCCTTTAGCAGCATCTTCACCTAGTAATTCGGCAATTCGATTCATCGCTTTTTTCCTTGTTCGGATTTTTTCAAAAGGGACGATGACTTTATCGACAAAGTGAAGAAGTGGCTTTATTTTTAATAGGCTACCAATCATCGCTTGGGCACTGGACAAACGGCCTCCGCGTTGTAGGTGGGAAAGATCATCGGCCATAAAATAAGCTCGTGTAGATGCTTTTAGCTCATTAAGTCTTAGGAGAATTTCCTCGGGAGATTTTCCTTCTAATGCAAGCTTTGCCGCATCAATTGCATAGAACCCCTGTGCCATACAGCTTATTTCGGAATCATAAGGGTAGACTTTGACGCCCTCCACCATTGTGCCTGCAGTGACAGCACCTTGATAGGTCCCGCTGATTCCGCTCGACAAATGAATGCTAATGATGGCATCGTGGTCTTTAGCTAGTTTTTCAAATAGTTCTATGAATTTCCCAGTTGAAGGCTGAGAGGAGGTTGGAAGCTTGTCTAATTGCTTTACTTCTTCATAAAATTGATCTGCAAATAAATCTACTTCCTCCTCATACGTTTCCCCTTTCATTATGACACTAAGCGGAATCATATGAATGTTTAGTTCTTCTCGAATTTCTTTTGGGATATATGCAGTACTGTCTGTGACAATGGCAGTTTTCATTTTAAACTCATCCTTAAAAGTATTTGCTACCATTTTATAAAAATTGTTCCAATAAATCTAGATAAAGTTGGATTTTTGATTGATCTAGAGGTTTTCTGCGAAGTTTATTTTATTGAAAAACAAAGAGGATATTAAAATAGGTTATCTTGAATTTTTTCGACTTTATTTACTTTTCTTTCAAGCTTTTGCTGCTTTTCATAAAAAAGGTCTAGGTCATATTTATGACTTTGACAAATTGATTGGATTGAATCAAGCTTTCTATGCACGTCCTTAAAGCCAGTTTCCATCTCCGATTTCATGCCCTTTACTTCCGTTTCAAGGGTTTCAAATCTTTTGTCCATTGCATCAAATCTTTTATCCATTTCATCAAATCTTTTGTCAATCACGTCAAATTTTTTGTTCATCTCTCCCAATAAAGACATTATCTCTTTTATTTCGTTTTCCATTTTTATTCACCTCCTTGTAATTGATTCTATCCTATTATTTCTAATGAAGTCTAGTCCATATAATTGGTTTTTCCTAGCAAATCAATAGATGAAAACGGAAAAATCACTTAAAAAAAACACAAAAACAGGCGAAAATCTCCGCCTGCTTCTATTATTTTTCTACTACGGCATGTCCGCCAAATTCATTACGTAAAGCTGCAACGACTTTACCTGTAAAAGTATCATCCTCTAGTGAACGATATCTCATCATCAAGGATAACGCGATAACTGGTGCTGCGGTTTGGAAGTCTAATGCTGCTTCAACCGTCCATTTTCCTTCACCGGAAGAATGCATAACACCTTTGATTTTATCTAGCTTCGCATCTTTCGAGAAGGCATTTTCCATAAGCTCCATTAACCAAGAACGGATAACGGAACCGTTGTTCCATACGGTAGAAACTTTCTCGTATTCGTAGTCAAATGGGCTTTTTTCCAGAATTTCGAAGCCTTCTGCGATTGCTGCCATCATACCGTATTCAATTCCGTTATGTACCATTTTCAAGAAATGTCCGCTGCCCGCTTTTCCGGTATATAGATAACCTTTTTCAACAGAAATATCTTTAAAAACATTTTCCACTTGGTCAAATGCTTCCTTATCTCCACCGATCATCGTACATGCTCCGTGACGTGCACCTTCTACACCGCCGCTTGTTCCGCAATCAAGGAAATATACGCCTTTTTCTTTACTTTCATCATAGCGGCGAAGCGAATCTTTATAATGCGCATTTCCACCGTCAATAACGATATCTTTTTCATCTAATAATGGTAAAAGTTCTTGAAAAACTTGTTCTGTAATATCCCCCGCTGGAACCATCAGCCAAATCTTGCGAGGACGGTCAAGCTTTGCAACAAGTTCTTTAAGAGTTACTGCACCTTGTGCACCTTCATTAGAAATATTTTGAACCGCCTCTTTATTTACATCAAATGCACATACTTGATATCCTTTTTCCATTAGGTTTAAGGAAAGCTGGTATCCCATTTTCCCTAATCCAACCATACCGATTTGCATTGTAACTGCCACCCTTCAAATATTTTTTCACAATAACTTCATTATAGAAGAAAAAAATTTCCTCGTAAACATTTATATACCGGATGCTGCTTATAGGATTCCCTTTATTATAAGTATGGTTTCCTAATTACTTTGTTTGCATTACCATAATAGAAGTCAGTTTCCACTGTCCGTTTTCTTTATGATAAGTGTTCACTTGTCTGCTTGTTTTTACAACCTTTTCCCCTTTTGAAGCAACAGTTGTTTTTAATGCTATATAAACATTTGCACTATTGGGCTTGTACCCGATTACGGTGATTTTAGTCGGCTCCATTTTGACATCCATTGTGTCAAAAACTTTTTTCGTATAAGCTTTTTCCTCGTCATATTTAAAGGATGTTGGATTTTTTGAAATGGTGGCCATGTACGCATCTAAATTTTTCTCATTAAAGGCTTTAATGTACTGATCTGTGACCGCAAGCAACGCTTTTTTCTCTGCTTCCGGGACGTTTTGGTCCTCTTTTAAAGATGGTTTTGTTGTATTGCCGGTAACCTCTTGGTTAGGTGATTCCGTTTGTTTATCCGATGCTTTCTTGTTCGTTGGGCTATCATTGTTACTGCATGCCCCTAATAAAAATACGCCTATGATGAAAAGGCCAATTAATTTAGTCCACTTCATTAGTATGTATACCTCCTATGGATCAATACCTTCATTTTATTGATTTTAGACGTTTAATACAAATGGAAAACACGTATAATGGGAATTTTGCTAGTTTTTTTGTTAAGGGATTGTGAAGTTTTAGGAGCAGTGTTTGTGTATTTGTCAAACCAATTTGACGAATAAAAATTAAATGGACCGAATGGACTGGGAATAGACCGATTTAGTCATTTATAACTAAAAAAAGCACCTGCCCGGCAAGGCAAATGCTTCCTACTGTCCGCGCCGCGCGAAGTCGACAAATTTAAATTTATCGAGGCGGTGGCGTGATTCCGTATATTGAAAAAGACTTGTATCCTCTAGATAAACATAGTTTTTAACAACGACAACATGCTCATAGTTTTTTAAATCTAAGTATTTCCGATCTTCCTCAGTTGGTTCATCGACTGAAATTTCTTTTTTCGCGAAGCTAATGGTAAGGCCGAGTTCTCCCTCAATGTATTCATATATGGAGCCTTCACATATTTCTTTCGTCAAGGATGGCACTGTTTTTTTCAAAATAAAATCCTTATCAAGGATAATCCGTTCATGCTCCAATTCCCTGGCACGAACAAGCTTCCATACACTGTCTTTACTCGAAATATGCAACTGCTTTTGGATGTAGTCGTCCGGTTTAATATCTTCCAACTCATAGACAATGGTCCGCCATGGCTTCCCGGTTTTCTGGGCAATTTCCTTAAAGCTTACAAGCCCGGAAACCGGAAAATCAAAACGGCCAACATCTAAAACAAAGGATCCTTTACCTTTGATCTTTTGAATATAACCATTTTGTGAAAGTAAATTTAACGCCTTGCGAATCGTTTCGCGGGAGGTATCATATTTTTCAACTAGTTCATTTTCGGATAAAAGTTTCTCATTTGGCTTTAGCTTGCCTGATTGGATTTGTTCTACAATTTCCTCGTAGATAGATAAGAACTTGTTTACTCTCATGCTGAGAATCCTTTCAAAATATCGTTTTCTCTATTCTACCGATATTTTACGGGCTCTACAATCACTCTATTTTTTTAAGTGAAAAACAATGGATTCATAGGGTCTTAAGATTATTGTTTGAACATTATTTTCGGAATCCGCGTAATTTGAAAGAAGAATCTCACTTGAATAACCGGACAGATCTTTTGGACACTCAAAACTTGTTTCGTTTCCGTAAAAATTATTCACTACCAACAGTTTTTCATTTTCTCCATTTCGGATATAAGCAAATATTTCAGGATGATCCTCTAAAAGTAATTCATAATCTCCATCTGTGATAATATCAAATTCCTTACGGAGTTGGATGAGTTTTTGATAATGGTAAAAAACAGAATTTTGATCCTGTATGGCATTCTCAACATTTAATGTCTTGTAATTTTGCGCTACTTTTATCCAAGGTGTCCCTGAGGTAAAACCAGCGTTTTCACTGGAATCCCATTGAACAGGTGTCCGCGAATTATCACGGGATTTTTGTCTTAAAATCTCCAGTACTTCCTCTTCGCTTAAACCTTGTTCCAGCATCAAACGATACATATTATGTGATTCTACATCACGATAATCTTCGATGGATTCAAAATTCGGATTCGTCATCCCAATTTCTTCCCCTTGATAAATATAAGGGGTTCCTTGCATCAAGTGAATGGCAGTCGCGAGCATTTTTGCGGATTCCGTTAAATATTCACGGTCATTTCCATAGCGGCTCACAATTCGCGGCTGGTCATGATTACACCAAAATAAAGCATTCCATCCTCCGCCTTTGTTCATTTCTACCTGCCACTTTGATAAAATTCTTTTTAAGGATAGAAAGTCAAAATCAGCGTTCGACCACTTTTCACCGTTGGCATAATCCACTTTTAAATGGTGAAAATGAAAGGTCATGCTTAATTCTTTTTCCTCTGGATTGGTGTATTTAATACAATTGTCTATTGTTGTGGAAGACATTTCTCCCACTGTCATAGCATCATATTTTGAAAAAACCTCACGATTCATTTCTTTCAAAAATTCGTGGACTCGCGGGCCGTCCGTGTAAAACTTACGCCCATCTCCTGTTTGGTCATCCGGGAAACGCTGATCCTTTGAAATTACATTAATTACATCTAACCGGAAGCCATCTACACCTTTTTGAAACCAGAAGTGCATCATATCATAGACTTTTTTCCGCAGCTCCTCGTTCTCCCAATTTAAATCAGCTTGGGATACATCGTAGAGATGCAAATAATATTGGCCAGTTTGTTCATCAAGCTTCCATGCTGATCCGCCAAATTTTGATTCCCAGTTCGTTGGCTCACTTCCATTAGGTTTCGCATCTTTCCATATATAATAATCACGATATGGATTGTCTTTAGAGGATCTGGCCTGCTTGAACCATTCATGCTCTGTCGATGTATGATTCACTACAATATCCATGATAATTTTGATATCACGCTGATGTGCCTCTTGTAAAAGCTGTTCAAAATCCTCCATCGTTCCAAATTCATCATAGATTTTATAATAGTCACTGATATCATACCCATTATCACGTTGTGGAGATTGATAGATTGGGGTCAACCAAATAACATCAATCCCAAGCTTTTTTAAATAATCTAGCTTTCTTATTACTCCTTGAATATCCCCCAAACCGTTCCCGGTTGTATCATAAAAACTTTTCGGATAGATTTGATATACTGCTGCTTTTTTCCACCATGGTTGTGTCATCTTATATCACCACTTCTTATTTGTTTATTTGAAATTCGATGAGGACTACTCGTTTTTCTGCAGTCCCCTTTACAAAAAGCAAGACACGATACCTCTTCACTCCTGGTATCGTCCCTTGTATCATTATTTATCTTTTCTCATTTTACCGATGACCAATGTTAAGACGAACGGAACAACAATTGCGATTGCCATCCCGATAAAGAATGGTCCCCAGTTTTGAGCTCTGATTGATAAAAATGCTGGTAAACCGCCGACACCTACTGAAGGTGCGAGAACATGATTAATCGTTATGAACATGCCTGCGATTGCGGACCCAATGATTGCTGAGATAAAAGCGAATCGGAATCGTAAGTTTACTCCGAACATGGCTGGCTCGGTAATTCCAAGGTATGCAGAAACTGCGGAAGTTAAGGATAGTCCTTTTATCTTTTCATCGCGTGTTGCGAACATCATCCCAAGTGCAGCTGAACCTTGCGCAATATTAGATAGTGCTACCATTGGCCATAAGAAGGTTGTACCAGTGCTTCCGATTAGTTGCAAATCAACTGCAAGGAAAGTGTGATGCATACCTGTGATAACAAGCGGCGCGTAAAGTAAACCATAGATTAAACCGCCAAGTGCAGGTGCTGCATGGAAAATAGCAACGACTGCGTGAGTAATTGCATTAGCTATAGCAAATGTAACTGGTCCGATTACGATAAAGGATAAAAATCCAGTAACTAGTAAAGCAATGGGTGCTACAAGTAAAAGCTGGAATGCATCTGGAATGCGCTTTTTCAAAAACACCTCAATTTTTGCTAATACCCAGGAAGCAACCAGAACTGGTAAAACTTGACCTTGATAACCGATTTTGTCAATATGAAGTCCAAATAAGTTCCATTGCGGAATTTTTTCTGTCGAACCATATGCCCAAGCATTTAATAGATCCGGATGGACAAGCATTAATCCAAGGACAATACCAAGTAATGAGTTTCCCCCAAATTTCTTTACGGCAGACCAACCGATTAATGCTGGTAAAAAGGTAAATGCTGTGTTCGCAATTAAGTTGATAATGCTAGCGAAATCCGCCCATTGTGGATATACGTCCACAAGTGATTTTTTATCAAAGAAAATTCCTTGTCCTGTTAAAATATTATTGATCCCCATTAACAAACCAGCTGTCACAATTGCAGGTAAAATAGGAATAAATATATCCGCTAGTGTTTTAATTGCTCGTTGTAATGGATTAAGTTTTTTAGCGGCTGCATCTTTAATTTCCTGCTTTGTTGCATGACCGATTCCAGTTAAATCCACCAATTCATTGTAAACTTTATCTACTGTACCTTGACCAATCACAACTTGAAATTGACCATTAGCAGAAAATGATCCTTTTACAAGGTCAATGTTTTCTAATTCTTCCTTATTCACTTTTCCCTCATCTACTAAGGCAAAACGTAAGCGAGTCACGCAGTGTGTAGCCGCTGTGATGTTTTCCTTGCCACCAACTGCTTGTACAATTTTCTCTGCAGCTTCTCTATTGGTCGACATATTCTCCCCATCCTTCTGATACCGTTTACATTAACGAGTATTTTTTTAGTCTCCTTTAATATATGGAGACGTTTTCATTTTTGGTAAAAAACTATGAATCTATAAAACTATTTACGAACCTGTATATACAAGATGATCCTTATGCCCTAATCATATCTTGTATATACAAGTGTGTCAATGAATTTTTTTAAATAATAAAAAAAAACACCCCATGCAATGTCGCATAGGGTACAAAGTTTCAATTCAATATCTCACTAATTAGAACAGACAATTCTTCACTTAAATCTATTTCCATACCAGTATTTTTCACACGTACTATCGGGCGGTGAAGATTGTTTTGAATTCGAGTCACAATCGCTTCTTGCCGGTTGCTTAGACGAATTCTTGTTCCGGGTATGTAGGAAGGGATGCTATCAATAAAAGCTTGTACAATTTTTTCATTAAAATCGATTCCGTTTTTCGCCATGATTATTTCTAGCGCTACATGCGGCAATGCTTCGCCACTTGAAATAAGATGTTCATACAGATTGGCAACAGCACAAATTTGTGGGAAATCCAGAATTTCAGAGCCTGAAAGTTTACGCGGATAGCCAGTACCATCAAACCTTTCATGATGCTGATAAGCAACATGTGCAGATAGTAAGCTGATTTCGCGATTTTTTCGAATGATTTCAAATCCTTTTTCGGGATGGAGCGTTGTATCATCTGTTACCATTTTTCCAATATCATGAAGCATCGTCCCCATGGCAAGGTCGCGTTGCTGTGAATTGGTGTATCCTAGTTGTTTAGAAGTTTGCAGAGCAAGTAATGTTACATTGACAGCATGGGCATATGGTTTTAACTCTTCTGTAACAGACGAGGAAGGAATCAAATAGATCGTTTTTCTTCGAATCACTTCAAAGATAATTTTGTTGATAGCTACTTGTAAAGCAAAAACGTTCAATAGTTTGTTCTGTTTTGCTAAATCATGAGCTTTTTTCACTTCGTCAATCGCATCCATCCAAGTTGGCATATCGACCAATTCATCCATTGAAATCCCGTGGGACTCAGCATCTTCCACTATTAAGGTGGAAATATTCATTTGCTTGATCCGTTCTAAATATATCGGATGAATCGTTCGTCCAGCAGCGAGTAAAATTCGTTTTTGTCGATCATAAATGGGCCTTGCAAGCTGCATCGTTGTATGATCATATTCTTCTATTTGGATAAAACGCATATCTTAAATACCCTCTTTATGGCTAATAATGAATTTAGATAATATTATAGGCTTCAAATGAAGAAACGTATATGTGGGAATGTAGTTTGATTAAAAGTGCATTGTTTTTTAAAACATTCATTTTTGGTACAACTTTTAGGTCTTCCCATATAGTATCGGCAAAATAGAGAATTTTTTTAGTTCTTTATTCAGAGAGCTCGGAGATTTTAATTAATGAGCCAAAACAAAAGAAAAACCCTCTCCAAAAGGAGAAGGTCCTTCTTAGCGTACTTCGACCCAGCCGTTTTTGATCGCTGTTACTACTGCTTGAGTTCGGTCGTTTGCGCTCATCTTTTGTAAAATATTTGATACATGGTTTTTGACTGTTTTTTCACTTATGTACAAAGCTTCCCCGATGACACGATTGCTTTTTCCATCAGCTAAAAGCTGTAAAACTTCGCATTCACGTGGTGTTAGTAAATGAAGTGGTCTTACTACCTCAGGCTGTTGATAGCCTTTTCCAGTATTTTGTCTGTTTGCTAGGCGACGGTATTCAGTCACTAAATTATGCGTGATTTTTGGATGTAGATAGGATCCACCGTCTGCTACTACCTTCACCGCTTCAATTAGCGCATCGGAATCCATTTCTTTTAATAGATATCCTGTTGCACCTGTTTTTAAAGCATGTGTAACATAGTTTTCGTCGTCGTGGATGGATAATATTATTACCTTTGTATCCGGATATGTTTCCACTAATAGTCTAGTTGCTTCAATTCCGTTTTTGTTTGGCATATTTATATCCATGAGGACTACATCCGGTTTATGCTGCTCAATAATTTTTAGAGCAGCATCTCCATCGTCCCCTTCTGCAACGATTTCGAAAGATTTTTCAAATTCTAATATACGTTTAACACCTTCGCGAAATAATTGGTGATCATCAATTATGGCAATTTTCGTTGTCATTTGCCTCGGCCTCCTTTGTCCCATTCATCAATCTTCTATCGGTACTTGAATTGTTACAATTGTGCCTAATCCTTGTTTGGAATCGATGGTAATATTTCCATTGAGCAGTTCAATTCTTTCCTTCATGCCGACAATACCGAATGAGCCTTCTTTCTTTGCTCTTACATCGAACCCTTTTCCGTTGTCTTTTATAATGACGACAATGCGTTCTTTCTGCATTTCAAGCTTTACTTGAATCACAGAACATTCCGCATGCTTTAAGGCATTTTGAACAGATTCTTGAACCAGTCTAAACAATGCTACTTCGTAATTCGAATGGAGCCTTACTTCCTCACCAAAATTAAAAAATTGAATATGAGGTGCCCCATTGTTATATTCTTCGGTTCTAGCTAAATATTTTCTGAGGGTAGGCACTAAACCTAAATCATCAAGTGCCATTGGTCGTAAATCGTAGATGATGCGACGGACTTCATATAATGAAGATCTTACCATCCGTTTTAAATCGGATACTTCATTAATCGCTTCCTGCGCACCTCTTTCCCGATAAATTTTTTCAATTAGATCAGATCTAATTAACATATTGGCAAGCATTTGTGCAGGACCGTCATGAATTTCTCTCGAAAGGCGTTTCCGCTCTTCCTCTTGTGCTTCTATTACCTTTAAGCCGAAATCCTGCCTCTCCTTTGCATCCTCTAATGCACTGCCAATCTGCTTCAGATCTCTGGTTAAATAATTCAATACTACACTTGTCTGCGAGACTAAATGGTCTGCCCGCTCAATTGTTTCCTGAAGATTTATCAGCCGTCTTTCCAGTTCATCGCGCCTTTTGCGCAGATTTTTCTCTAACTCCCGATTCATCGAGAGCTTCATTTGGAGATTGTGGGCCACTTCGTATGCATTCCGAACTTGCTCTTCTGTGTAATCACGGAAATTAAGACTTACTTCAGAAAGTCGGCGCCTTGAATAGCGTGTCTTTACTTCCAATTCATCGCCTTCCTCGATTACCTTTCCAACCATTATCTTAATCTCTTTCAGCTCACTCGTAATAGAGTCAAAGTCTTGACGGCACTGCTCACCTATTTGAAAAATCTCAGACTTACTGTTATCAACGGTCGAAATCATTTTCTCCAGAATATCATCGAGAGCCTTCGTATCAATTTTTTTTAAAGACATCTGACATTCCTCCAGGGTCATCTCCCTTTGGGATAAAATTATTTTAACTCGATTTGAATCAATATACTATTTGGAATCATTGGTAAAATAAAATTAGGAAAATGATACTAAAAGTTTTTTAAGTCTTATGACCTAGTACTATGTTCTATGTATAATATTCGAGCATCTCACTAATTTTCCCTGCAAGTTTACAAGACTCATAAAGAATTTATACTTATTATATCAAAACTAATTATCTCAAAATATATTTGTTTTATTACATTTTGTTTAGCATTATTGCAACATTTTGGAGAAAGCATCCTTTTTTTGCTACCATATATGTAGAAAGTTTCGGAGGTATCTATATGTTAAAGCAGTATTTTACAATAAAAGAATTCGGCAGTCATGAAATTATCATTCAAAAATCCAGATTTATTGCCCACGTTAACCGAGCCGTAACAGAGAAAGACGCCCAGGACTTTATCCAGGAAATCAGAAAGAAGCATTGGGATGCCAACCATAATTGCTCCGCATACATGATTGGCCAACATAATGAAATCCAAAAAGCAAATGATGACGGTGAACCGAGCGGCACAGCAGGAGTTCCAATCCTAGAGGTCCTCAAAAAACGAGACTTAAAAGATACTGTTGTCGTCGTTACACGTTATTTTGGAGGAATCAAGCTCGGAGCTGGCGGACTTATTCGTGCTTACGGAAAATCTACCTCAGAAGGAATTAATGCAGTTGGAGTTGTAGAACGCAAACTAATGAAAATTGTGCACACCAAGATTGACTATACATGGCTTGGAAAGGTAGAAAATGAGCTTCGTTCCTCTGTGTATGAGATAAAGGAAATTCATTATGTGGATAATGTCGAAATAGAAACATTTGTCGAAGAGGAACAGGTTGGGAAATTTACGGAATGGATGATTGAAATGACGAATGGGCAAGCGGAGATTTTGGAGGGTGAAGTGTTGTATTTAGAAAAGGATATGTAAAAACAAATGCGCAAGCGCCGCAGCTCTAGCGTACGGATTTCGTAGTCTTCGACTGAGATAAAGGAAACACAGCGAGGTAGTTCACGAGCTGATGTTGACTTATCGTAGGGAGGAGACGGAGAAATCCGCTAGCCGATAGGCGCTGAAGCTAGACGTAGGCAACTTTTCAAAAAAGTTATCCACAGGGTTAAATTATATAATTTCCTAGACTAAAGTAAAACGGATCTATTAAGGATCCGTTTTCTTTGTTGATTTCATTATATTCAGTAATGGTTTGTAATTTTTACCAACTAGTTCAATGCTTTCCACAAAAATTTCAATAGCAATTAATAAAACAGCCACTAATATGATGGATCCCCACATCGTTGACATAGAGAAAATAATTGCGGCTAAGCCAAACATAGCAGCTATAGCATAAATAATTAACACTGTTTGTCGATGGGAAAATCCAAGACGCAATAAGCAGTGATGCAAATGGGATTTATCCGCGCCAAATATATATTGTTTATTTGCAAATCGACGAACCAGTGCAAAGAAAGTATCAGACAAAGGTACCCCAAGAATAATAACTGGTATGACCAAGGAAATAAAAGTAATATTTTTAAATCCAAGCAGTGATAATACAGAAATCATATATCCAAGATAAAGGGCTCCTGTATCTCCCATGAAAATCTTCGCCGGATGAAAATTAAAAAGTAAAAATCCTAGTGTACTTGCCAACAGTATAGCTCCTAATGTTGCAGCAAAAAAGTTTCCCATTAAGACGGCCATTCCTGATATTGTAATTAAAGCGATGCTGGAAACTCCAGCAGCAAGACCATCTAAACCATCAATTAAATTAATCGCATTAGTAACTCCCACAATCCAAATAATAGTTAACGGAATGGTAAAGATGCCAAATTCTAATTGTCCTCCAAATGGTAAATTGATGAAATCAATTTCTATCCCACCTAAAACAACAACAATTGCTGCTACCACTTGTCCAGCTAATTTCAATTTAGGACTTAATTCGTATTTATCGTCCAAAATACCAGTTATGATAATGATTAAACTTCCTAAAATAATGGATAAAACAGATACTTTGCTGTCAGTTGGTCTCAAAATTAAAAACCCAATAATAAAACTAATAAATATGGCTAACCCACCCATAAGCGGCATTGCTTTCTGATGAACTTTTCGTTTATTAGGAAGATCTGTAACACCGTATTTAAGGGCAAGTCTTTTTACGAAAGGAGTTATTATTAAAGAACTAATAAAACATATAAACATCGTTATATATAATAACATTTACATCCTCCTTATACTCACAAGACCCCTTATTATAATAATAAATGGATAATTGTCGTATAACCCGTATATAATAAATGTTGTGTTTCTTATAGTCGAAATTTGTAATCAAATGAATTATATCACATGACTTTGATTAATTATAGAATATTTTTTGTTTCGAGAAATACTTTCTTTTACCATATGCATTTGCATTTATTTCATTACTATCCACGTTGCTTTTGAAATATGACTTTGACTAAAAAATGTGGGATGACAAGCATTCTTCGCCATCTTGATGGTTGCTTTATTAAACGATAAAGCCACTCCAGATTTAATTTTTGCCAAGTTTTTGGAGCACGTTTGACCACACCGGCAATCACGTCAAAGCTGCCTCCAACTCCCATAAATACACCTTTTTGAAAAGAGTCGAGATGTTCAGCAATCCATTGCTCTTGTTTTGGTACTCCTAATGCAACAAAGATAAGGTCAGGCTCAGTCGATTTAATTTCTTCTTCTATATTATTATCATTCCAATCAAAGAAACCATTATGTGAGCCAACTATTTCTACTTGTGGATATCGTTCATGTACATTCTTCAATAATAATTGTAAGACAGACTCTGCTGCACCTAAAAAATAAACGCGATGCCGTTTTTGATTTGCAATTTCTAACAAATCCAGCATCATGTCGGTTCCGGATACCCTTCCTGGTAATGGTTGGTTTAATATTTTAGAGGCAATGACAATGCCTATACCATCA
The DNA here is from genome assembly GCF_038008735.1 of Margalitia sp. FSL K6-0131. Classification (NCBI taxonomy): domain Bacteria; kingdom Bacillati; phylum Bacillota; class Bacilli; order Caryophanales; family Bacillaceae; genus Heyndrickxia; species Margalitia sp. FSL K6-0131. Next base: position 1,374,087 of record NZ_JBBOZS010000001.1, on the reverse strand, counting down.
GCGGTAATATAATCTGCCTTCTTAAGATAACCTTCATACCCTTTATCATTTAAAGCTCGCATTACAATTTCTGGGTTAGCGGTTACCACAAAAGTTTTTTTATTCTCTTTAATTTGTCCCTCCAGCAAATCAATAAACGAATGATGGTTGGAGTGTATAATTGGAATACCTAATACATTGAAAAATCTTTGTTTCATTCTTTATCGTTCACCCCTGAGATGAGTGCCATTCATGATTTTGAGTATACTAGAATTGGAACACTTCGTCTAAACATTCCTTAAGTAAATAAATACTTAGACATTACTTTAATGTGTCAATCTTAAAATACTCTTAAAAATTACAAAAAGCCAAATTTTATCTTTTGCTGTGCTTTCGACTATTTTCTACCTAATAACATACCAAAAGTAAAACCATTATACTAGCAACTTTTTCTTACAAAGATGTTTCATTCATATATAGTTAGTTACATTTGTAAAAATCCAGAGGTCATTTTTTCCTAAATTGGGGTTCGGTGGCCGAATTTAATAATTTTACATAAAATACCAATCTCCATAAATATTCTACTAAGCTCTTTATCCATTTGTTATGTTATACTATTACTACCAGTTTTTTAAGGAGAGACACGAATGATTACATATCTCAAATCTACAATGAGTCAACAAGACAAAATGTTAAAAAAATATACCAAAATAGTGGAGAAAATCAATCAATTAGAACCTGAATTTGAATCCTTAACAGATGAACAACTAAGGGAAAAAACAAAGGAATTTAAATCTTTTTTGAACAATAACGGTACAATCGATGATATAAAAGCAGAGGCTTTCGCAGCTGTTCGGGAAGCTGCAAAAAGAATATTGGGAATGCGGCATTTTGATGTCCAACTAATTGGCGGTCTGACCCTTTTAGATGGGAATATTCCTGAAATGCCTACTGGGGAAGGAAAAACATTAGTAGCATCCCTTCCAAGTTATTTACGCGCACTTGAAGGAAAAGGTGTTCATGTCATTACCGTGAATGAATATTTAGCAAAACGAGATAAGGAGAAAATTGGCCAAATTCATGAGTTTCTTGGTCTAACTGTTGGAATTAATCTTAGTGAAATGTCCCCCGCAGAGAAGCAAAAAGCCTACGCGGCCGATATTACATACGGAATTGGAACAGAGTTTGGATTTGACTATCTACGCGATAACATGGTGCTAGATGCTAGCGAGCGTGTTCAAAGACCTTACCACTATGCCATTATTGATGAGGTCGACAGCGTTCTAATTGATGAAGCAAAAACGCCTCTTATTATTGCCGGAAAAGCATCATTGAATTCCGAATTATTTTTTATCTGTTCAAAAGTCATTAAGCACTTTAAAAATGAAGTGGATTATACTTTTGATCTTGAAACGAAATCAGTAAATTTTACAGAAGAAGGGATTACCAAGATTGAAAAGACCTTCTCTATTGATAATTTATATGATATAGAACACCAAACATTATACCATTACATGATTCAAATGCTTCGGGCAGAAGTGGTATTCCGGAAAGATGTAGATTATATAATTCGTGATGGAAAAATTGAACTCATTGATATGTTTACAGGCAGGGTTTTAGAAGGAAGAAGCCTTAGTGATGGTCTCCATCAAGCTATTGAAGCAAAAGAAGGCCTTAAGTTGACCGATGAAAACAAGATGCAGGCAACCATTACGATTCAAAACTACTTCCGCATGTATCCAATCCTTTCAGGTATGACTGGTACTGCCAAGTCTGAAGAAAAGGAATTCCAACAAATATACGGAATGGATGTCATTCAAGTACCAACCAATCGTCCAAAAATACGTATGGATATGGATGATGTGGTATTTGATTCTATTGACCATAAGTATAAGGCTCTTACAAAAGAAGTAAAGCTCCGCCATCAGACAGGCCAGCCTATTCTTATTGGAACAACTTCCATTGAGCAATCTGAACTTCTTTCAGAATACTTGAAAAAGGAAAACCTTTCTTTTCAGCTTTTAAATGCTAAAAGCGTTGAAAAAGAGGTTGAACTTATTTCGATGGCTGGACAAAAGGGGCAAATAACCATTGCTACGAATATGGCTGGTAGAGGAACCGACATTTTGCTTGGCGAGGGAGTTCCGGAATTAGGCGGTCTCCATGTGATAGGAACGGAACGCCATGAAAGCCGCCGAATTGATAATCAGTTAAAAGGTCGTGCTGGAAGGCAAGGGGACCCCGGATCAAGCCAATTCTTCATTTCTTTGGAGGATGAAATAATTAAACGTTTTGGGGGAGAGCAGTTTGAAAAGCTTAAAAAATCCCTGAAAACAGATGAAAATGGTGTTGTTTTAAATAAAAATATTCTCGAATTTGTTGACAGAATTCAAAGAGTTTGTGAAGGAAGTAATTTTTCTGCAAGAGAATATACATTAAAATTAGATGATGTTGTCAATGATCAACGTAATATTTTTTATCAATTACGTACAAATATACTTATCTCGGAAGAACCTTTAGATTTTGTGAAAAAATCGTTTCAAAGTTTAGGAGAGCATTATTTTGAATTAGGAACGAACCAAAATAACTATTCAACATTATTGAATAAGCTAAAATCTGTTTCTATTTCAGAAATAGCTACACCTGAAGATATAGAAGATATAAATATGAAGGACCTTATTTCCACTAAGATAAATGAAACATTCGATACTATTGAGGAATTACACACAAGTCAACCTGAAATTCTTTTAAACTTAAAATCAATCATTTTATCAGTTATTGACCAAAATTGGGTAAATCATTTAGAAGCAATGACACGTTTAAAAGAAGGAATTGGCTTAAGAGGTTACAGTCAGGAAGATCCGATTAGAACCTATCAAAAAGAAGGATTGCAAGTATTCTCTTATACTTTTTATCAAATGCAAGAAGAAATTTGCCAGTTAGTGGTTCAGACGATACACTCCGTTTTAAATGGAAATGATTCGGCTAATGATATGATCGAGGATGAAATAGTAGAAATAGAAGGATTTGAAATAGAGGAATAAATAATGGATTGACCATAGGAGGAACCTTCCAATGTTATTTAAAGATAAAAATAGAAAAAAGGGCAAAGACAGTGTTGTCATGTCCAATGATTTATTAAATGAAAATGTTCAGCAAGATGTAACTGGGGATGAGGATATTAAAACGGAACTTTCCATTCTCCCCGACTGGCTCGATGCACCTGAAAAAGAATATGTGTATCGATTTTTAAATAATGAATGCCCGCCATTAAAGCCCAATCAGATTTCATTATCCGGTATTGAGCTAGAACAAGATTCTGATGGTGATATTATTGTAACTGCATTTATTCGAAGCAGTTTGAACAAACCTATTCGATTGGAAACAGCTACCCTCGTTCTGATTGGAGAAAATGGTGAACGGTTAGCAAGAAAGGTATTTGACTTTACAGACTTAGGTGAAATTCCACCGCGAAGCAGCCGTCCATGGTATTTTATCTTTTCTTCGGATGAAATTTATTCTGAATCCATCCCGAAAGAGGGCTGGAAGCTTGCGTTTGAATTACAAAAAGACCATTCGTTAGACCTTGATAGCAGCTGGGAACAAAGTCTTTCCACTGAGGATAAGGAAAAGCTTCAGCAACTGATAGGCTCCCTTCAGCCCCCAAATACAGGCGAGGTTAATTTTATGGGTTACCAGGCAAAACAAGCTGAAAATGGGGATTTGCACATTACCATACTAATTCGCAATGGATCAGATAATAATATTAGCATTGAATCCTTACCCCTTACTGTTGAAGATGCCGAGGGGGATGTCGTTGCAAAAGGCGGTTTTCAAATGAATGGGTTTGAAGTAAAGGCAAATACAACGAAACCTTGGACATTTATCTTTCCTTCTAGCCTTGTAACCAAAGAAAATCCTAATTTTTCTAATTGGAGAGCTTATCCTTCCAATAATTAAGGGCGGTATTTTTACCGTCCTTTTTTATATAGGTTCTTTTCGTAACCTTTGCCGTTTTTAAATATAACGTGTCTAACACGAATATTTCGATACTCCCCTACTTTTTCATATATTCAATGGTTTTTTGATGAATGTCTTGAACGGATTCCTTTATTATTGGATCAGAATAAACAGCTGCCTTTTTATGATTATTTTTCTTGATAAATATAGGAACCGCTTTTGATTGAGATGAAAGGATATTCCACCTTTCATTTTTTCTTTCAAGAATAAGATCAATAACCCCCAAATAACTTCCCCAACTTCCACCTTGGACTGCTGGCACCCCATTAATTGTTCCTTTCACATTATCGATTCCCGGTATCCCTTTAAATTTAGAGAGATCGGGAAAAGTTACATGTGTATGTCCAAACAGAATTGCATCGATTCCTTTTACACGACTTAAAGGAAGAATCGCATTTTGTTCTTCTTGATATGGATCTGCAAGTAAGGAAATACCTGTATGCGCAAGAGCGATGATAATATCGGCACCTTGTTTTTTAAGGATTGGAATATATTTTTCTGCGCTTGCAACAATATCATCGACACATATATTATCCGTTAGCGCCTGCTTCTCCCATTTCATTACATATGGAGTAATAAATCCAATCACTCCTACCTTTAATGGATGACTCATTCCATTTACATCTACTACTTCTTTATTTAATATTACGTACGGATTGAATAGATGAAATGTGTCAAAATCAGTATGTAAATACATATTAGCATTTACATATGGGAAATTTGCTCCTTGAATGGCTTTATTTAAAAAAGGTAATCCATAATGGAAATCGTGATTACCTAATGTCGCTGCATCGTAGCCAAGTGTATTCATTACTTTCATCATCGGATGGATATCCATATCCAATGTCATTTTCATTGCTGCATAGTCCATTAATTCATTTCCTTGAAGTAAATCACCATTATCAAATAGAAGTGTATTTAACGAATCCTGTCTCGCTTTCTTAATTAAGGTTGCCGTCCTGGCTAACCCAAAATGATTTACATAGGTCCCCTTCTGATAATCATAGTTTAAAATGTTTCCGTGAACATCTGTTGTCTCAAGTATGCGAAGATGGACAATCGGTCGTTGAATGGATGCTGCATTTACGTGAAAATGACGAAGGGAAAAAGTTTGAAATAAAATAAGAGCCAATGCGATGATAATTTTACTGGTGAATTTTACATTCATAGGTTTATCAATCCCTTCAAGTCACTTTCTTGTATTGGCCTGGTTTATAGGTTTTGCAATCGAATTCGTTATCATTCCAATATACTTCAAAAATTTGCACAATAATGCTTTTTTCCTAGTAGTGTGCACAATGCAGGCAGATACATTCCTTCCCTCACTGTTTTACAATTTTAAAATGCACTAGAAAGAGACCTCATCGATGAAATAATTTTTCATACTTTCTTTTCCATTCAAAAAGTCTCCAAGAAAAAAACCTACTCGAAACTCGACGAACTGTGTTTGTTATGCTCATAAATTATTTACAAAATGACATTTTTTCGACACAATTCAACAATTTTCTATGGGTATATTTAACTATTCCTATAAAACTAGAATATTAGTATTTATATAAAAAATAGGGATATGGTAAAATATTTTTGAACGTTTACATAGAAAAAATAAGGAGTGAATGAAAAAATTGGGGGAAAACAGAAAAAAAGCACGAAAAATCGGTAGTTTTTTGGTAGCCCTAATGTTGTTATTTGCCGTTTCTCCGCTTTCTAGTAAAGCAGCATCAGATTTGGCAGCACAACAAATCGATAAGATGAATACAAACGTTATTGCGGCTGATGGGAAAGATACCGTTGAGTTGTTAAAGGAAAATGCCCCAAATAGTGAAGTAATAACACAAATTCCTACACTATCTACGGTTACAATCCTGGATAAAGGATCTGAATATACGCATGTCACTTATGTTGATCCTAAAACTCAAGAAGTATGGACTGGATATATTTTAAATACGAATCTGGCAGATCCATCACAATCAACAACGAAAACAAAAGATGAAAAATCAACAGACACAACTGTACAAGGAGAAAGTAAAGATTCTTCTAATACTGATACAGCTGTACAAAAAGAGAATAAGGATTCTTCCAGTACTGATACTGTTGCACAAAAAGAGAATAAGGTTTCTTCAAATACTTTAACATCCGAGACTAATTCCAAAGAAACAACAAAAAGTACTGATCAAACAAAAACCTTAAAACCTCTTGCCGCAAAATCTGACTTGGATGTTAGGTACCAATCATTACAAGGTATTGGATTAAAAAATCCAACGAATGTTTACCAAGTTCAAGACACGAATTCTAATGTATTAAAGAGCTATGCACAAGGAACACTATTAAAATATGAAGCTCCTATTCCACAATGGTATCAATGTACCGTCATTCTTAATGGTGAACCTACAACAGGTTATATCTATGCCAGTGATGTAGAAACAACGGATGATTCTGAATATGTCCTGATTGGTACTGCACTTCAAAGCCCTACAAATGTCTATTCGGCACCATCCCTTGATTCTACTGTGTTGAAAAGCTATGCACAAGGGAAAACACTGCAATACAATCAAAATACAATTGATTGGTATGAGTGTACGGTTGTTATAAACGGTGTTGCTACACATGGATACATAAAAGCTGAGGATGTCGAAAACGTAAACGATGAACAAAAATCATTTCGGGGTATTGGCCTGAAGGCTCCTACAAATATTTATTCAAAAGCATCTGTTAATTCTAAGACGGTCAAAACCTATGCACAAGGAACTATATTAAAATATAAAACTTTCACTGCTGATTGGTATGAGTGTACCGTTTATGTTAACGGAAAAGCGGTCACAGGATATATCAGCAAAAATGATGTGGAAAATATCGTGGACTCACAGCAATCGCTTAAAGGGGTTGGCCTATCAAGTCCAACAAACATTTACTCGAGTGCATCTACAAGTGCGAAAGTTTTGAAAAGCTATGATCAAGGTACTGTTTTACAATATCTAACATTTACTTCCGATTGGTATGAATGCACTGTTATTATTAAAGGAAACAAAGTGACGGGATATATCAAAGCAAGTAACGTAGATAATGTGGTATCACCGCAGCAAAATATGCGAGGCATAGCACAAAAAGATGTTACAAAAATATATTCAAAAGCTTCAACAAGTTCTAAAGTATTAAAAAGCTATAGTAAATATACTATTTTAAGCTATAGAACCTTTACATCAAACTGGTTTGAATGTACGGTGTATGTGAATGGCGTCGCGACTACCGGATATATCAAAAATGGCGATGTAAGCATTCAAAAGGAAACAAATTATAATCTTTCCTTTAATGACGCTGTTACAATGCAAATGAATGCAAGTCCTAAAGCTGACGGTGCTGGAAAAGTTAACGCAACTATCGATCAAGTATCCTATTATTTAAATCCGAACAATTTTGCGCAAAATTCCAGTGAATATTATCAATTCCTTCTATTGTCTAGTTATGCAGGTACCTCTGCATCTGAATTAAATAATAATATCTTAAAGGGAAAAGGCATACTAGATGGTCATGGCCAAGCTTTTATCACAGCAGCCAAGACATACAATATTAACGAATTATATTTAATCAGTCACTCCTTATTAGAGACTGGAAATGGTACAAGTCAATTGGCAACAGGTGTAAAAATTAACGGAGTAACAGTTTACAACATGTATGGTATCGGTGCCACCGATGGCAATGCTACCCAAAACGGGGCGCAATATGCATATGACCACGGTTGGACCACTGTGGATAAAGCCATTATTGAAGGGGCGCAATTTGTCTCCGATAATTATATTCATAATGGACAAGATACATTATACAAAATGCGTTGGAACCCAGCAGGAATGGTACTTAAAGGGTACGCAAATCATCAATATGCAACAGATGTAGGCTGGGCTGTAAAACAAACTACTACCCTAGCAAATCTGTATAATCAATTAACCATTTACACATTATTATTTGAAGTTCCAGTGTATAACTTTTAATCTTCAACGGATATTTCTAAAATAATACGTAACAAAGAATAACCTGCCGAAACATTTCGGCAGGCTTTTTTTGTAAATCAACGTTATTTTTTATTAAATAAAATATCTGTCTAGCTCAAGCAGAATATTGGCAAGCGGATTTCTATGCCACTTCTTGCGAGGAATCAGGTGAAATACCCTCGCTGTGTATCCGTTGATCTCTTCGATAACTATGAAATCCGTACGCCGTTGAGCAAGGCGCTTTTGCTTATGTTTTTAATTTTACAAATTATTTACATGACATTTATTTTAACTTAACATAAAATAAAGATACTAAAAGTGTGGTATGTAAAAATTTAAAATGGAAAAACTAAAAAAAAGAATACCGTTCCCCTTGTGTAACCCCAATAAATCATTCGGGAGTGAGATTATGGAACTACTGAATTCCATTTTTATCCTAGATGTAGTGGCCGCTTTTATTTATATTTTTTACCATACCTTTTTTCCACATGAATATAAATAATTCTTTTACTAATATTTATTTCCCATAAATTTAGCTGTTTTGAACTTTTTTCATAATATTCCACCAATTGTTATTCACTTTGATATAAAGATGTTTTAGTTGAAAGGTTTTGAAATTAATAGTAAAATATCCTCATGGTTAAAATTGCGACTATTTAAAAAATAACCAGGAGGAAATATGGAAAGTAGAGAGAAGAAGAACGTCAGCACCAAGAAAAAGAAGCGCAGAATTATAATTTATACCCTTCTAGTTATTTTTGTTTTACTGTTAACAATTGGTGGTTTTTCATACTATCAATTACAACCTGCTAAACATTTTAAAACAGCACCTGTCATAACTCCTGGCAATACATCCTCCAATAGTACTGATGAAAATAAATTAAGCGACTCCGTCCTAAATATATTGCTTCTAGGTTCAGACCAAAGAAAAGACGAAAAGATTGGTCATACTGATTCCATGATAATCGTACATGTTGATTTAAAGAAACATGAGTACCAAACCTTGAGCATACCTCGCGATACAAGAGTCTATTTAGATGGATATGGCTATACAAAGCTTACAAGTGTTCAATATATTATTCAAGCAACAAAAGGGCAAAAAGAGGGTGTTCAAGCGACTGTAGATGCAATTGGCAAGCTCACTGGGATACCAATTAATTATTATGTTGAAACCAATTATTGGGGATTTAAATCTATGGTAGATGCAGTTGGAGACGTGGACGTAACAGTACCGTTTGATGTGACGCTGACACATCCATGGTACAAAGAAAATAAAAATAAGGTTATTAAGGCTGGAACCCATACTTTTGATGGAAAAATGGTAACGGAGCTCGTTCATGAGAGACATTCATTAAAAAACGGGGAATATGGAAGACAACAATTACAGCAAGCAACATTAGTTGGAATTGCAAAATCCGCATTAAATCCCAACAAGATTACCCATTTGCCATCCTTAATCAATTCAATCTCAGACTTTTTGATTGCCACAAATATGACTACTTCTGATATGGTTAGTTTAGGATTAGCAGTAAAAAATATAGACTTAGAATCCATTCATTATCACCAGCTTCATGGGGAAAATAAAAAAATGTATGATGATGTACTTAAAAATAATAATGATCAAGTTATATTGGATCCTGAGGAAATTAAAGATATTGCAACGACCTATTTTATGGATTAATACATCATAAAAAAGGTAATTCAAAAGTGCATGGCACATTTGAATTACCTTCTTTAATTTTGATTGGTTTTGACATAAATACACTATCTTTGGTGTCAGGCACCACCCGTCCGACAGTTATATCTTTTGTCCATATAAAAAGGACAGTGGTAATTTCGCTCTGTCCTTTCCATCATTACAACCTATAAAAATTGTCCATTTATGGTGCTTAACATCCTATACACTCTTTTTTTTATTGCGATATTGCTGGATAAGTTTTCGTGATTCGTTGAGGTCACGCATTAGTCGATATGGTTTGCTTGCTACACGAAAAGGCAATCTTGATAGAAAATGACTTAGATCTTGCCTATATTCTTGTGTAATTCGTGATGGCTTTGTAAAAACTCGTTCGTATATTTCTTTGTAGAATTCTTTCATAATATCGACTTGTATGCTAACTGTATGTTGGCATTCCTCACAACGAACACTGGTGATCTCATCGTTAATATAAATAATGGAGTGCGGTGTATCGTCATTACATTGTAAACAAAAGAGGCTTGCCTTCATTTCCGTTTCTTTCATCGTCTTCACTCCTCAAAATAACAAGTAATGATATTCTACACATTAATAGGAATATACTTATTATATCAGTAAAACAGGAAATTATTTCAACCTGTATTTCATTTGTAATAAGAAGTGACATTTGTAATTATTATATTATACACAATTTTTTGTATGATTTCCATAAGTAAAATGGCAATTCAGAAAAATTTCATAAATTTAAAACCGCAGTAGCGGTTGGCTCATCAATGATCAGGACGTCTAAGTAATTTCCGTTAAGAGCCCCTAATATACTATCTTTTTTGCCTACTCCCTCCACTACACCAATTACAAGATTAATTTTTTTGATTTCCTCTAGCGTTATTCCAATGACCTTTTCATTTATGTTATGTTCAATTGGGTTTCCATTTAGATCTATAAAACGTGAAGAGATATCTCCAACCGCTCCTGCTTCACGGAATTCTTTTATATCTTTTTCTTTTAGATATCCAACTTCCTTAAGAATCGAATTAGGCTGATATGGATTCCCGATTCCTACAAGAGCGATGTCCACAGTTCTTCCCTCTTCTAGTACGGATCTGACATCATTCATGTTCACTAATCGTTCCTTCAATTCCTCCGATTCAATCACTGCAGGAACATATAAATAAGAACAAGAGGAATGCATTTTTTTCGCTAGTTCATAAGCTAGCTGGTTGGCATGGATATCCACTTGCTTGCTTCCCATACCTCCGACAAGCGGTATTATTTTAATTTTTTCATTTCTTTCATAAGGATATTCCTGAACGAAAGCAGCTAATGTCGTTCCCCAGCTAATCCCTATTTTTTCAACATTCTTTAGCTTTTTTGACACATAATTTGCCGCTGCTTGCCCCACTGCTTTTTTGCTTATATCCGGTGATCCTCCTGCAGTCGGAACCACGATGACATCCTTTAATTGAAATTTGTCTTCCAACCATTTTTCAATTTCTACTGTATGTAAACTTTCATCTTTAATAAAAACCTCAACAATTCCATATTCCTTTGCCTTTTGTAATTGTTTTGAAATGACAGGTCGCGACACACCTACTTTTTTGGCAATTTGCTCCTGTGTCATTCCTTCTATATAATATAAATTTGCTGTTTTCACTAATTGTCTTCTTTCTTCCCAGCTTAGCATGGCTTCACCTCATGAGTTTATCTCTTACTATTATAACAATAATAAAAATCATTTCGATAAAATAATGGAGCCATGATATTAACCCTTCCAATAATGGTAAAAAGCCTGCAGACACCTATAACAAGTGACTGCAAGCCATTTAATCCTTACGCAAGAATTTGTTCTTTAATTTTTTCAAACATCTCTTCTTTTCCAATTCCCGTTAACAAAGGAACACCATCGATGACTTTGTCCTTAATATTATCCGGAACAAGAGTGGTAGAAACTACAATATCATAGTCATTAATTCGACTTAGTTCCTCACTTATTTTCGATTGATAAAGCTGTACTTGATTTTCCAGGCCATTTTCCGCTAACCATGTTTTTACCTTGCCTGTTACAACCGTTGATGTTGCAATACCTGTTCCACACATAATCAATAATTTTTTCATTATCTTCACCCTTTATCAAATAATTTGATCTTTCTTTTCTGTTTGCCCATATGATGTCTTATAAAAATAGTTACATTGTTCAATAATTTCCTTTCTTAGAGGAAGCAGGTCTGGATCATGCAATGTAGCATAATGGGCGTATTCTGCCGTTTCTTCTAATATAACCGCAGCCTTAAGTGCATCTTCTACATCTTTTCCCACTGTGAATACTCCATGGTTACGAAGCAGTACAGCAGGCGATAAATCAATACAATCAATAATTTGCTTCCCTATTTCTTCTTCTCCTATAGCGGCAAAATCCGAGCATGGGACATAATCTTTAAATATATTAGCTGCTGTTGTCGTATAGGAAGGAATATCCAAGCCGCGAATTGCAAAACTAGTTGCGAACGGGGAATGGGTATGCACAATACTATGAATATCATTTCGATTTCGATACACGTATAAATGGCTGGCTGTATCAACGGATGGTTTCAAATGACCTTCTATTACATTACCATCTAGATCTATCACAACCATGTCGACGGGTTTTAATTGATTGAAATGGACCCCACTTGGTTTTATTATGACTAAATTAGTTTTACTATCTCGAAAGCTTACATTTCCACTCGTCCATTTTACGAGATTTAATTCTTTTAAAGATTTGTTTGCCCTGCAAACCAATTGTTTTAAATCTTCTAACACATGAACTCTCTCCTTTCATCTTTGATAGGGATGATATGGGACTTCACCCCATTTTTGCACTGTTACTATTCTCTAGCTTTGCAGCGCGTCTTGGCTTGATTTTATTCATGTAAACCAATCCTCCAACAGCTACCGCGCCAATGATGGTAATACCTAACCAACTGATTACCTTTGCTAATCCGACAAAAATAAATGTCGTCCACACTGCACCATCGACTAAAGCAGAAATACTGGTATTCCCGCCCATGTCAAATTTGGCAGCTAAAGCAGAATGGGTAATTAGCGGAGCAGCCCAGGATGCGATTAATAAACCAATTGCCATATAAATCGTTCCGGCAACAACGGTTCGAATAATATTTCCTCTAAACACTGGAGTCATTAAACAAACTAGGAAAGGAATGGTGGCTAAATCACCAAATGGCAATACTTTGTTGCCAGGTAAAATAACAGCTAAAAATAAAGTAATAGGGACAATAATTAACGAAGCGGATAAGACTGCTGGGTGACCAACTGACAATGCGCTATCCATACCAATGTACAAGTCACGCCCAGGCATTCTTTTTCTTACAAACTCACTGGCTGCTTCCGAAATTGGAGAAAGCCCTTCCATTAGTAATGACACCATTCTTGGCATTAACATCATAACTGCTCCAGTCTGAACAGCCAGCTGTAAAACTTCCTTCACATTGTAACCCGCTAATATTCCGATTATGATACCAATTAAAACACCCATAACTGTAGAATCACCGAATATTCCAATTCTCTTTTGAATAGTTTCGGGATTTGCTTCCAATTTATTAAATCCTGGGATTCTATCAAATACCCAGTTTAATGGCTTTGCAACCAGATAAGATGGCGCGGATGCACCGTGTGGAAAAGTAATATTCCGGAACCCATAAAACTTACTAATATCCTTTGCAATTAAGTCGCCAAGGAAGAAGATCACGATTAAATGAACAGCAATCGTGTATAATCCTAGCGCAAAGTTTCCTGTTAATGCATAGACAAGTGAGCCAGTAAAAGCACAATGCCAATAATCCCAAATATCAACATCCAATGTTCTTGTAAGGCCTGTAATAAGAAGAACAACATTGATTCCAATGCCTAATGGAATCGCTAAACTTCCTAATGCCGTACCATAGGATATTGCAGCTGCAGCTGGCCAACCAACATCGATGGTTCCCAGTTTAAATCCAAAATGATCCACCATTGCCTTTGCTGCTGGTCCTAAACTGCTCGTCAATAACCCAATAACAAGATTTAAACCAACAAATCCAATTCCTACTGTTAATCCCGCTTTAAATGCTTTGCCAGGTTTTGTTCCTAATATAATTCCAAATATGAATAACAAGATTGGCAGCATAACACTAGCACCAAGGTCTACAAACCATTGTAAGACTGACATACTTTTTCCCTCCTAGTTTTAATAAGTATAATAATTAAATAGTGCTAAGCTTTATTTCGTATTCTCTTCCAAAAAGGTAAGCAGAATTGAACATTATTCAAGGCCCACTCTACTTAATAAGACCTCAAACTCTTCCTGTGTTTTACAGCATGTAAATTCTGAAAGTAATGCTTGATCTTGGAATATATCCATTAATTTTTGCAGCATACTAATTTGTTCCTCCGCCTTTTTTAAAGCAAGCATAAATATTAAGGAGACCTCTACATCTTCTGCCTGATTTCCCATTTGTTTAAATTTGACAGGTTTTCTTAAAGACGCAAAAGCAATTTGCGGTATAATTACTTTATCAGCATCTGTATGAGGAATGGCTATTCCGCATGGAACCGCGGAAAGTCCTGTTGGAAAAACTTCTTCCCTATTTAGAATTCCGTTATAAAAGGATGCATCCACCAGTTCTGCCTCATATAATTTGTCAGCCATTTTTTTTAAAACTTCATCTCGGTTATTCACTACTAGATCAAAAAAGGTAATTTTTTTATCAAAGAACATTTTACTTCCTCCTAGCATGCTCCATTTATCATCAACCAGACCTCGGACACATCCCGCGCTTTTAGTATTCTTGAAATTCTTTTTTCATCTTCCGCAAGCTCTGCTAGCTGAGAAAGAGCCTTTAAATGGCGGTTTTGATTAAATATTGCTAATGGTGTAATAATGGATACCTTGTGTCCGTTTTTAAAAGGAATGGGTTCCTTTAAAATAAGCATGGCGAATGCATCTGCCATTACTCCTTTTTCAGGAGCTGCATGGGGAATGGCCATTCTTTTCCCTAAAAAGCTATAGAGATGTTGATGATCATTTTCTTCAATTAAAGTTCTTACATAAGATGATTTAACAATATTTCTTTCCAGTAAAGGCTGACATGCAACGCTAATTCCTTCCTGCCAGTTATTCACTCTCTCCTTCATTTGAATAAATTCACTAGGCAAAAATTGTTTTAAATCATAATTTACATTTTTTATTAATTCCTTGTTATTTTTTCCATGTGCCATTTGAAACAGCCTTGATAGGGAGGCTAATAAAGCAACCTCATCCGTTACAATGGCGTGCTCTTTAATGGTATCCACTAATCTATTAATATGGATATTAGAATAGCTTTGTTTATCAATCTTATTAATAACCTGTTTTCTTAAAGATTCTTTTTCGTATACTGTCATTAAAGGATTTACTAAAAACATAGGCTTCTCTGTTTGAACGGGAATAGTGCTAAAAACAATATCATATTCCTGTCTGTAACTTTGAAACTGCCTTAAAGAAAGACTTTCCGCAAAGCAAAACTCTGGAAATAATTCACTAAGGGTATGCATCATGATTTTGGAAATCGTCAACCCGTTTGTACAAACTACCAATGCCCGTTTCTTTTTATTCAATTGTTCCCCTTGTTTAATAAGTTGCCCCGCAATAAACATCGTAATAAAAGCTATTTCACTTGGAGGCAGTTTCTCACCAATTAAATCCTCAAGTGGAGAAATAGAAGCTGCCACCGTTTCATTTAATTCTTGATACTCTTCTAATATTTTTTCAGGAAAGTGATTTTTTAATGTTAAATGATACTTTATCCTGTAATAAGCCGGGCGCATATGAAGCATTAGTTTCCCAACGATTTCTTCCTTGTCCGCTATGAAAATACAGGATCTCTGTTCGAAAAGCTCTAACATCCGTCTAATAACGGATTGTAAATCTTTTATTCTTTCATCGGTTAAAAGGTCGGCGGACCTCACATTTGAAGTTAACAGCTGTAACGTTAACCAGATTCTCTCTGTGAACGGCAAATCCTGTTCCTCTTTTAATAACATCTCAGATGCAACATATTCTTCAGTGTCAGCAAGTTCCTCTAAATCGATATTAAACTTGGCATGTAAGAGTTTTCCTTGTTCAATTCTCTGAAAAATAATCTCTATTATATAAGGAAGACTTTCGTAACTTTCATCTGTTAAATGAATATTCAGTGATTTCTCGATAGACTTAATCTTTTCTTTCATTTCCGTAATGTCCATCTGTAAAATTTTCTCGAAATATCTATGGCCTTTATAAAAATTCAAGACGGATTTTACCACTTCTATTAAAAGCCTTCGAATTTGTATTTCATCTCCAACAATTTCATAACCATCTTGTCGGGTATACATAATAGAAAGTGAATAGTTCTTAACCACCTCCTCTGCTATTTTAATATCACTAATCCCGGTATTTCGGCTTATATTAAGAAGATGAATAATATGAAAAAGAGAAATCGGTTCTTTCTTGCCTAATAAATATAAAATAATTAAAATTGCTCTTTCCCTTTCTGTTGGTAAATATTCTTCAATAGGACGATTTTCCGACTCCCCTTCTGAAAAATGCTCAAATACTTTTTTATCAATAATAAAAAATCCATTTTTACTTTTGGTAATAGGGCATAGTTGATTTGTCGATAACCACTGATTTATCTTTTCCAAGGAATAGGTAATTTGTCTTCTGCTTAAATGAAATTTATTTTCCAGTTCCTTATTTTTTATTTGAGGATTTCTAATCAATTCATGTAGCAAATTGACGCTTCGATCATCAAGGAACATAAATGAGACCTCCTTATATTCTGATTATAGTTGGTATTCTGACAGTTTTGTAACCGTTTTCATCCCAACTTTTTTCCCACTATACCTTTCATTTTTGTTCAAGATTGGACTGAGATAATTTTCCAGATTTAATTGTTTAAATGCTGATATAATTATCATAAAAGTCCTTGTTATCCTACCTTCTTTTCCACAAAAAAATAGTGCTAGAACAACTTCATGACTGTTCTAGCACTGTTAAAAGATAGCTTTCTATAATTGCTGCTGTATGCTCTTATTTTGCTCATTCCTTACCCTCAATGCTGCCTCGAAAAACGTTTCTGTAACGGTTGGATGTGGGTGAATCATTTTTGCTGCTTCCTCAATGGTACCTTCTAAGAACATAAAGGCAGAAGCTTCAGAAATTATTTCCGTTACATGCGGTCCAACCATGGTGACACCAATGATTTCTCCATATTTTTCTTCATAGACTAATTTGGTGAATCCTTCCGTTTCGCCAAGTGCTAAAGCTTTTCCGTTTCCAATGAGGTCAAATTTTTCCGACCTTACGGATAAACCTTTTTGAATTGCCTGCGCTTCGGTCATGCCGACACTGGCGATTTCAGGTAAAGTATAAATACATCTTGGAACAACTTTGTAATCAATTTGGTCTGCAGTTCCCGAAGCATTATTTGCAGCAACAATGCCTTCTGCACTTGCTACATGGGCAAGCTGATAGCCTCCTATTACATCACCTACGGCGTATACATTTTGTACATTCGTTTCCATTTTGTTATTTACCTTTATATATGGTCCATTCATATCTAGTGGTCTATTGGAGACAGCAGAAAGATTGGGTCTTCGTCCGACACTGATTAGCAAGGATTCGGTTTCGACCGTTCGTTCTTTTCCCGAGTTATCGGTGCAAACAATGGATGTTCCGTTTCCAGTCTTGTTTACTTTCTCAACTTTTGTGCTCACCAAAACTTGGACACCTTTTTTCTTTAAAACTTTTTCAAGGAGCTTAGATGCTTCGGGATCTTCACTTGGTATTAATCGATCGGACATTTCGACTATGGTTACTAGTGATTTTAAACTGGAGAAGATACAGGCAAATTCAACTCCGATTACGCCACCGCCGATGATCGTAATAGATTCCGGGATATGTGAAAGGTCGAAAATAGTATCGCTTGTATCAAAATGAACGTCATCTAATCCGGGAATAGGTGGAACAACTGGTGTAGATCCTGTTGCAATAATCACATTGTGTGCCTGAATCCACTCTTCCTTTTCTTCTTGTAAAATCTTTATTTGATTCCCTTCCTCCAGCATCCCAAATCCTTCATACACATCAATTTTTCCTTTTTTCATTAAAAAGGCAATCCCATTCCTTAATCTCTGGATTACATCATCTTTTCGTCTCTTCATTTTTTCCAGTGAGAAGGAGAGCTTCCCAGTTTCAATTCCCCAGCTTTTAGCTTTTTCAATGGATTCTATGATTTCAGCATGTTTTAATAATGTTTTAGAAGGAATACAGCCGCGATTCAGGCAGGTTCCTCCTAAGAAGTTTGCTTCGATAACGGCAACTTTTTTTCCATTTTCAGCACCTTGAATGGCAGAAACATATCCCCCGGGACCACCACCAATCACTACAATGTCATATGTTTTGTTCATGTTTTCACCTCTTTTTATAGCTTCGTTGCCTATCAGTTAACAAACTACTATTTATGAAATGCAAGAAGCTTACACTTTTCTCTTAAACTAGTAATTCAAATGGGTTTTCTAGGACTCGTTTAAGCTCCGTTAAAAATGCTGCTGCTGGAGCTCCATCGATGACGCGATGATCAAAGGACAAGCTTATCGTCATCATTGGACGGATCTCAATTGCTTGGTTAATGACAACCGGTTTATCTTGGATTCTGCCAACACCAAGAATCGCTGTTTCTGGTAGATTAATAATCGGTGTAAACGCATCAATTGCATACATTCCTAAGTTGCTGATAGTGAAGGTCGAACCCTTCATTTGATGAGGCTGTAATTTAGACTCCCTTGCTTGTGACCCAATTTCTTTTGCTTCCGTTGTGATAGCTGCCAGCCCTTTTAAATTCACATTTTTTAAGACAGGAACCAATAATCCATCTTCTACCGCTACAGCCAAACCAATATTGACCTCTTCGTTATAAACAATTTCATCATTAATTAGAGAAGCATTTACAGATTCATGTCTTGAAAGAACAAGTCCAACTGCCTTCACAATTACTTCCGTAAAAGATAAACGATATCCAGTTTGTTTTTCAATGATTGGCAACAGCTGAGTTCGCAGTTCTTTTACTTTGGACATATCGATCTCGCTTGTTAACGTAACATGTGGGGCAGTGTTGACACTCTGTTGCATGCGATCCCCAATTACTTTACGGATTCCGGATAACCGTTTACGTTTTCTAGCAGCTGGTTGCGACTGTTCTTTTCGGCCAGCAATTAATGGTGTAACATCGTCCTTCACAATTTTCTCGTTGATGCCTGTTCCTTTAACGGAATCGATTTCTAACTGATTCGATCCGACTATTTTCTTAGCAAGCGGTGTTATTTTTACTTTGCTTTTATCATGTAAAAGTAATTGCTGAACATCCTTTTCTTGTATTCTGCCATTCGGTCCGCTGCCTGTTACAAGAGAAAGTTCCATATAATTTTCTCTCGCTATCCGTCTTGCTGCAGGTGTTGCTCGGATCTTTTGTCTTTGTTCTTGCCCTTCGTTTTGCGGTTTATTTGGAGGCTCCGTTGATATTTCTGTCCCTGTTGAATCGCCTGTTGAAATACCAGGAGATTCATTTGGTACCTGTTCATTTTTTTCGCCAATATACCCAATGACCTGATTAACTGGAATTTCATCGTCTACTTGAAAATATTTTTTTAATAAGAACCCGTCCTCGTATGACTCTACTTCAATATTTATTTTGTCCGTCATTATTTCAAAAAGCGGATCACCCATAGCGACCGGATCTCCCTCTTCCTTAAACCATTGAAGGAGGGTTCCTACTTCCATCGTACTGCTAAGCTTTGGCATGAATATTTCTTTTGCCATGATACTCCCTCCTTATATAAATCGTACCGTTTCTTTGACTGCTGCAATGATGTCTTCCACTTGAGGTACTGCTGCTTTTTCAAGGTTAGGATTATATGGAATAGGAATAGGCAGACCGCCAAGGCGTTTAATCGGCGCATCTAGGTAATCGAATGCCTCACTTTCGGCAATGACACTTGCAATTTCTCCTCCAAACCCGCCTCTTTTTACAGCTTCATGGACAACAATTACTCGGCCGGTTTTTTTCACTGATTCAATAATGGTTTCTTCATCAAGCGGGACAAGCGTTCGTGGATCAACTACCTCCACATCAATTCCTTCACTTTCTAGAACTGCAGCTGCTTCCAGTGCTTTATGAACCATGATGGAAGTGGCAACAATTGTTACATCCTTGCCTTGACGCTTAATATCCGCTTTTCCTAATGGGATGGAATACTGTTCTTCTGGTACATCTCCCTTTGTTTTATAAAGCAGTTTATGTTCATAAAAAATGACTGGATTATCATCATCCATAGCAGCCTTTAACAGTCCTTTTGCATCATATGCGTTAGAAGGCTGCACTACTTTTAACCCCGGAATATGGGCTACCCAAGCTTCTAAGCTTTGGGAATGCTGTGCTGCCGCTCCAGTACCAGAACCTGCCGGTGTTCTAAGTACCATTGGCACCTTTCCTTTTCCGCCGTACATATAACGAAGCTTCGCAGCTTGGTTGACAAGGTTATCCATTGCAATCGTGATAAAATCGGAAAACTGCAGCTCCAAGATCGGTCTCATCCCAGTTAAAGCTGCACCCACTGCTCCCCCGGCAATTGCTGCTTCTGAAATAGGTGTATTCCGTACTCGTTCTGGACCAAACTCTTCAATCATTCCGCGAGTTACCCCAAAAGCTCCCCCATATACACCGATGTCTTCACCAAGAATAAAAACATCTTCATTTTTCCTCATCTCCTGGCTCATCGCTTCTCTGACTGCTTCTAAATAAGTGATTTCTCTCATTGCCAATGGCTCCCCCTTATGCGTAAACGTCTTCTAATAAAGAATCAATGGATGGTTCTGGGCTATTTTCTGCAAATCTGACAGCATCTTCAATATCTTGTTTTGCCTGTTCTTGAAGCTCGGCTGCTTTTTCTTCTGTCAGCAATCCTTCTTGGATTAAAAGTTCTTTATATTTCTTAATTGCATCCTTTTCTCTCCATTCTGCTTCTTCTTCTCGTGTACGGTATTTCTTCGCATCACTTTTTGAATGGCCTTTCCAGCGATATGTTTTTGCTTCAATTAGGGATGGACCGTTTCCTTGACGTGCATTTTCAACTGCTTCATAAACTGTATTCATAATTTCGATCATATCTGTTCCATCCACGACTTTTCCCGGAATTCCATAACTGCTTGCACGATCCGCAATATTTTCGATGTTCGTCATTTCCTTAACAGAGCCGCTCATCCCGTACTGATTGTTCTCGCAAAGGAAAACAACCGGCAACTTCCAAATAGATGCTAGATTAAGAGCTTCATGGAAGCTACCTTCATTGCTTGCCCCATCACCAAAATAGCAAAGAACGACATAGCCTTTATTCTTCATTTTGGATGTAAGTGCGGCCCCAACAGCAAGCGGAATTCCGCCGCCTACTATTCCATTCGCTCCAAGGTTTCCTTTATCAACATCTGCTATGTGCATTGAGCCACCTTTTCCTTTACAATAACCTGTTTCTTTTCCAAAGAGCTCTGCCATCATGCGGCCAGCGTCAGCCCCTTTGGAAATGCAATGGCCATGCCCTCGGTGTGTACTTGTGATTTTGTCGATCTCTTTAAGTGCAGCAATGGCACCAGCAGCGGAAGCTTCCTGACCTACACATAAGTGGGTGGTACCATGAATCATTCCTTTGGCAAAAAATTGGTCGACTTTTTCATCAAAATAACGGATTAGCCACATTTCCTTATATAAATCCACTAACTTATCATTTGTAATATGAGGCGGTGTTTTAACCGTGCTTAACATCATGTTACATCCTCCTTTTACATTTGTTCTATACAGTTACATTTGTAAATATCGTAATACCATTTTAGAAATTCGTCAAGGTATTGGTGCTAATTTTTCGATAATTTCATAATATTGATTGAAAAAGACTGTACTTTGCTTTTTTTGATACTTTCTGTCCAAAATTAAAAGCTTTTAAAATCATTAAATGATTTTAAAAGCTTCTCATGGTCGACATTATTTAAATGAAATAACCGTTCCTTCTTTAATAGTTGGAAAACGGAATGGACTTGCAAATATTGATCCGGGAAGAACTTCCCCTTCAGGTTCTTGAAAATAGATAGAGATATGCCCTAACTCTTTAAAATTTTTGTTAGCAAGGGACCCTACCGCTGTAATCGTAAAAGCTTCATTATCAAAATAAAACGTTCCGCCTACTCTTAGTGGTTCTTCACTAAGTTCGTTAAATTCATGAATTACGGAAATTTCCCGTAATTCTGCGGGTGCACTTGGTCCAAATAAAATCACAATTTTATCCTCCTGGAAAGTTGGAACTAATACACCAATTTCTTGTACAGTTGATTGTGTCATTGTTTTTTACCTCCAAACATGAAAACATTTTTCATAAAAAAATAGGCTGGTATATTCTTTTCTTACCAGTTTGATGATTTCGAAAAAACAGCACGAAACTGCCCGCCCACTCGAGTTTTTCACTGAATACTTTATTGGTTTACAGTCTTACAAGATGACTACTTTTCGAAATAGATGATGGAAACAGCTGATCCTGAAGTGCTCTTAATTTCCAAACAGTCGTCGATGTATCTAAATCTACATCATCAAGGGTTAAAAACTGTCCAAGTTTAATATCCTTCTTCGCAATAATATTCCCGCTAATTAATCCAATTGGAATATGTCCATTACTCTTCATGTCAGCATTAGTTTCCAAGACACCACGTACGGAATATCCGCCAATGCCATCCACTTTTTCACCCGACTTGATATCGCGTTTTGCAACAGCAACCGTTTCCGAAATTGGAGCTCCCAGGGGCTGTATAGAAGAATCGTGTTGAAGAACGGCTTTGGCAATCGTAATAGGTGTTTCCAAGCTTGCTAGATGGTATGGGCGATAGATTACATAGTGTGGCCCTTTTCCAACCTTCAAATAACGAAGCTCTTCATCTACAGGCTCTAAATCGGATTTTACAATCACAAATACACCCGGAGCTAAACCTTTCACATATTCCACTACTCCGAAGTTTTCTAGAACACCGCCGTTTTCAATAAGGTTCAATTTGTCAGCAACTGTTTCAATAGTGGCTTCTACCCCGTGCATCCCCACTTTATCTGGAACTAATCCTGTTGCATTACTTAAAAGATTCATTTCCGCCATCGTTTTAGTTCCATCTTGGAACGCGGCTAACATATGGGCACTCATATGCTTTTGTTTAGCTTCTGCAGCACAAATATCCGGATTTGAGGTTGGAATAAATGGATTATTTTTCCCCTTGCCAGCAACTAAAACTTCCATCCCCATTGTTTTAGCAAATTCATATAATTCTAGCGTAGCAGCAGGCTCATCACCGGCAGAACCTGTATAAACTAAACCAGCATTGGTGAAGAACTGATGCATAATAGATCCGATCGTTATATCGACTTCAACATTTAATAGCACAAGATGTTTCTTCGACCTTAATGCTTCAAGAGAAATATTCGCTCCGACTTCCGGTACACCTGTCGCATCCACAATAACCTCTACATTTTCGGATTGAATTACTTTTCGATAGTCGGTTGTAACAACCATGATTTCTTTTCTAGAAGCCTGCGTGTTATAGAAATTTTGCGCTCTTTCCGCAGCTTCAAGATTCATATCGCATATCCCGGTTACACACATTCCAGGGATTCTTGAAATTTGTGCAATCATTCCAAATCCCATTTGCCCTGCACCTATAACCCCGACCTTAATTGGGTTATTTTCCTTTTCACGTTGTAAAAGCTGTTGATAAATTGACATTTGCTAATCCTCCTCACCCATTTTCCCGCTACAAATCTATTTCTTAATACATTGAAGAAATTAATTTAGAAAATAACAAACGATAGATAGTGTGGCAAAAATCAATTAATATTATCATTTGTCACAACTTGTGTCATTTGTTAATATACGTTCAGTTTAATCACAAATGTAAGGGCTGTCAAGATGGAACTTTCTAAAAATTCTGCTCTGTAATCGTTTTAGTTATTAAGAACTAGTAAAAAGCTGCAAAGACTAGTTTGCAGCTTTTTTATTATTATCCAACTAAAGCTTGACCAGTTGCTTCGTCTGTTACTAACACATGAATTAAATTACCTTCTAATGCTGCTTTTATGGCATTTACTTTTTCTAAGCCTGAAGCGACTCCAATTACAAGTGGGATTTTTTTCAATGCCTCAAGCTCGATTGCAATCACACGTTCATTCCAAGAATTTGGCACAGATTTTCCAAATTTATTGATAAAGTTATAACAAATATCCCCGACAATTCCTCCGTCTTGAGTAATTTCTTGATGATTAGAGCCAAGGTAAGATTTCACCATTGTGGAATGTTCCGGACTACCACCAATTCCTACCACTGCAATACTGGATTCTTCAGCCAGTTCAAGTATTTTTCGAATCGATGGCTGTCGTATTAAGACATCCTTTGCCTCCTTTGAATCGACCATTACAGGAACGTGAAGAAGTTTATAGTTTGCTTGCAGGGAGTCGCCCATTTTCGCAACTAAATAATTCGCATGGATATCCACTCTTTCATTTCCAACTCCTCCTACTAAAGGTACGATTGTAACCGATGGGAATGGCTGTGGAGAATTTAAGGCTTTAGCCATTTCATGTAAGGTTGTTCCCGAAGAAATCCCAATGATTTGGCCATCCTTAATCATTCTTAATAAATAATGTGCTGCTGCTTCCCCAAGCTGTTTTTTGGAGGATTCCAATCCAACACTATCAATACATACTACTTCCCTTAAACCATATAATCTTTCAATTTTCCTCTCTAATCTGCGATATTGCGGGTCATGTTCATCATGAATCGTAATCTCTACAATTCCTAATTCCCTCGCCGTTGTAAGATATTTAGAAATAAGAGAACGGCTTACCCCTATTTTTTCTGCAATTTCTGATTGGGTAGCGCCTTCTTCATAATACATTTGGGCAACCTTGATCAGGATTCTTCTATTTTCTTGTAGAGCCATATTCTTATCCTTTCTTCTATTTTATAAAGATGAATAAACTATGCGTATGAGCTATTTCGTTAGCTCATACGCATAGTTCCTTGATTTTTAAAACATGCCAAAGCTTGCAAAGTAAGCGATAATTACTGACAACACTCCAGTAATTAATCGACTATATAAAATGGCTGGTACTCCATATTGCACCGTTTCAGGTTTAGCTTCTCCTAATGATAAACCAACAGGGATAAAGTCACAGCCTACTTGACCATTGATTGCAAATAATGCTGGTAAGGCAAACTGTGGAGGAATATGTCCTAACGCAATTTGACTACCAATTAACACCCCAATTACCTGTGCAATGACGGCACCAGGTCCAAGCACCGGTGATAAAAATGGCAACGTACACACAATAACGATAATTAGTAATCCCCAAAGCGATCCTGCAAGCGGAGATAATGAATGTGCAATAAGATTCCCTATACCAGTATAATTGATAATTCCGATTAATAAACTGACAAATGCCATGAACGGAATGATATTTTTAATTAACATATCAACCGAATCACGTCCGGCCTGATAAAAAGTTCCAGTAACTTTTCCAATTCCTCTCGAGAATTTTGTTAGGAAATTATCTTTATTTTTTTGATTTTCTTTTTTCAATTGATCATATTCTTTTTTAAAAGCTTCTTTATCTTTCACATTATATTTTGATTCTGCAACCTCTTGAGCTCCTGCTGATTCTGTATAACCTTCAGCAAGTGTAACTTGTTTTTCCGTAACACCAGATACAAATATATCCTCCGTAATATGCTTAGCAAGCGGACCGGAAGGGGAGGATGCGAGAATATCAATGGTAGGAATTTGCTTCATTGGATAAAGACCAATTCTCGCTGTACCACCGCAGTCGATGACCACACACATCATTTCATCTTCCGGCACGGCATTCTTGAAACCATCTATAGCTTCTCCACCTGTAAGCTCAGCAATTTTTTGTGCAACTGGATGGATACCGCCTCCGGTAATAGAAACAACTTTTGTCTTTTTACCTTGTGGTTCAATATGAAGACCGACTCCCCATCCACCTGGACCTTTCGAAACAAAAACAGCTTGATAACTCATATTTACTCCCCCTCCTTATTCTGACTTCGCTTCCATTCTTTTTGCTATATATTTTGTGATTAATTCCGTAATAATTCCGCGTAATAGAATAACGATAATACCGACAATAAAGTAACGAACTGCTAGTTCCGACATGGAATACCCTGCTTGCTTAATTCCATTTGCTATCCCAAGATATACGAACAATTCACCTGCATTCGCATATGGAAAAAAGGATGTAACCGGGTGAACAAAAGAAACGGCAGAATCATAAAAAGCCGGCTTTTGTTTTTCAGGTAAAAAACGTCCGAATGTATATGCCATTGGGTTCGTTAAAATTAACACGGAAAGAATTGGCATTAAGGTGTAACGAAGCAGCATATATTTGGATGCGAATTGAATGGCCCGGTTTACTCGCTCCTCCCCGATAAATTTCATAATCGCGTAAGTAAATGTTAAAAGTACCACTAATGTAGGAATGATTCCTGTAACAAGACCCATGAATTGCTTGCCGCCTGCATCAAACATTCCGATGAAATGCTCTCCTAACCATTTAATCCAATCCATTCAACATACCCCTTTCTATGAACCTACCGAAATATTTTGTTTTGAAATATTTACAATCGCATTTTCCCCAGCTTTTAAAAGGGCTTTCCCGAAGGCAGGGATTTTCTTCCTCTTATCTTTACCAGGAAAACTTTCATTTACATCATTTAAGATAGTTCCAACATGCTGCCCCTTGTACTGTTCCATTTCTTTAAACTTTGATAAAACGGAAATACCCTTTAACATGTGACATTCGTGAACAATATATTCTTTATCAACAACTAGAATCGCAATGGCCCCTGGTCGGAACTTATTTCGCTCCATACCCGAAAACATGTAAAAACCATCATCCCCCTTGTAACCGCCTACAATTTTATTAATGCTTCTTCGGTAATAACGAATTTGAATAAGTGAAAACGCATATTGCACAACAAGTATCGCACAAGCAATAATAGCGATTTTCATGATGCACACCTCCTTTTTTATTGATCTTTAGAAAGTCAACAAATCTTTTAAGCGCTTTCATTTTCGGTAAATATTTAAATACTTCACTAGAGGAACTGTAACATATGTTACATTTTGTGGAATTTTTCTGTTGATTTTAACATTTGTTAATAACCGTTACATATGTTATAAACATAGAATAATGGAATTCAAGTAGACTGTCAATCATCATTTTAAATTTTTTGAAAATTAATATTGCCGCTGGTATTACCAATGGTGCCTGGCACCGCTCGTGGACAAATGAGTATTTTGTCCACACACAGTGTACAATATTGAAAAAGAGGATTCACATGAGCGAATCCTCTTTTTTAGCCTTATATCATTTTTCAATGAAGTGAAGTAATCTGTTTTTGATTCATTAAGAAATTATATATTTATACAGAAGTATATTCCTTTGTACCTATATTCACATTATCGTCTCCATTCCCCTTCACCTTATCAATCTTATCAATAAACAGTTGAAAGACCTTTTTCTTTTCTTCCAGATCCTTAATGATCTCTTTCAATTGATTGAATTTCTGTTCGAAGGGGCTAAGGTATAATTCACGGATATTTCGGAGAATATCGCCGTTTACGGTGGATTGAAGTACTTGTTTCGTTATGCTGAATTTATATGAATATACCTGCAGCTCCTGTTTTACTTCTTCGTATTCTAAATCAATTTTCAGTAGAAGCTCCCCAATCTCTTCCTTCCATTCTTCTAATGATTTTTTCACATGTTCATCCATCATCTATCTCCCCTTTTCCTAAATGTTTTATGTAGAAAATAGCTAACTTTCATTTTATCAATGGAAGTTTTCAGTTTGATTTCGATAGATTTACATACTGATGTTTGTTTGGTGAAAAAAAATAACAGATTTACACTGAATGATGAGTTATCCGGATTAGATCTGCAAAAAATTATCTATCCGTAAATTACTACCAAATTGTATAATTAATTTATACTACATCATCATGATTGGAGATATCTTTTAATGACAATTCTAAACATGTGCTCCTCTGAATTAATAGAGGAACTTACAAAAGTATTTGGAGTAGAATCGGAAGAAGAGTTAAATACTCAACTAAAATCGTTGTCAAAGATTGAAGCAATGGATAAGTGGGTGAATTCATTTGCTGGAAACCTTGATAGTGAAGGAATTTGCAAAATAATAAATCTGCTTTTCGGTTTTGATTTAAAAACTAAGACAGTCTCATCTACAAGCAGTTCTGTTAGCTCGTTATCGGTAATCAATTCATACATGGAAGCGCATGAATTTAACGTTACTGGGGCAGATATCCGCAAAATGATCAATGAGATGTTTGGAATCAATTTGGACGCAATTGCTTCTTTGGAAAAAGCTCGGATATCGTTGTTTTCAAAAAATCAATGGATGGTACGTCATGAGCAAGATTTATTTGTTGTCCATACTGGAGATAATGATGTTGATGCGTGGGTGTATCCAACGGAATATTTTAAGGAGCACACAGGAAAAATAGAGCTTCCGGAAGAACTCCAACAGGATTTAATTCAATTGGGATACACTTTTAACGATAAAGTAGGAGGCTACTATTATAGCAATCCGACTGGAAAAGCAGTCCCTGATGCTTTTAAGGGGCAAACAATGGGTGCAATTATAAAAGTTATTCAGAAATCCTATCTTTCATTATAAGAAAAGCGCAAGCGCCTTGCTCATCGGCGTACGGATTTCGTAGTCGCAGGCTCGAGATAAAGGAAACACAGTGAGGTAGTTCACGAACAAGTGAAAATCGCATTCCCATTTTCAACTGATGTTGACTTATCGTAGGGAGGAGACGGAGAAATCCGCTAGCCGATATCTGCTTACGCTAGACAAGATTAAACTTGTTAAATTATTTAGATGTTGAAAAATTTTATATTTTCTTATCCCTTAAAAGTAGGGTGAGCGAGGCTTTTTCTCCCCACTCACCCGTTTTTTTAACTTACTTGGCCAATTCAGCCCGTCCCTATATGCTTCTATTTCCCAAATGAAGATAGAAATTTCACACGATCTCCCATTGGCGGAATATTATTATCCACTAATGCAATCTCTAAAACAGCCGGTCCATTTCCCTCCATTAAGGATTGAATGACATCTTCCTTTAAATCCGCCAATTCATTCACACGATAACTTGGAATATTCATGGCAGCAGCCATCGCGGCAATATTGATGCCTTCTTGTTCAAAGGATGGATGTGTGCGCTGAAATTGCAGGGCATGTCCATGGTAGACCATTCCTAAGCGCGCATTGTTCATGACAACAAATAAGATTGGTAAATTGTATTCTTTCGCAGTTAATATTTCCATTCCATGCATGAAGAAACAGCCATCACCAGTTATACACACGACTGGGCGCTCCGGTTCGGCAAGTTTAGAACCGATAGCAGAACCAATTCCGCTTCCCATTGCCCCGAAATGTACATTGATATTATAAGAATCAGAATCCAGCACTTTCATGTATTGAATAACATAGGACATAAATTCGCCGATATCAACTGTATATCGGGTAGATGCAGGCATAAACTTTTGGAGATTAAACAAGACATTTTTCGTGTTATATTCATTTTTATCCCCAGTTATTTCTTTATTCTTCTTAACAATCTCCATACTTGATTTATGAATCCCCAGTTCCCTTAATTCCTCTATTAAAAAGGCAAGACTTAAATTGATATCTCCCAACACGGGAATATCAATCTTATATTTTCGATTAAATACGGTTTCATCAAAATCCATTTGAACGGTAAAGCGATTTTTCGTAATATTACCGTTATAATTATTGGTTGCTGTTTCTCCTAAGCTTGAACCAACAATCAATAAAGCCTGTCCATCCCCTTCATTTATTAATTGGGACGCTGATTCATGACCGGCAAAACCAAAAACTCCGGCAAAAAGTGGATGATTCTCCCTGACATAACCTTTTGCTTGAGGTGTAACCATCACTGGCCATTGCAGAATTTCCGCCAGTTCCAAAAGCTGGTCTACAGAATTTCGAACCCCTTGGCCGGCTAAGATATAACCATTTTTCCTTTTTACTAATTGAGCTGCTGCTTCCTTAATAATTTCTAGTTTCGGAACAATCGGTTTTCTTTTCGGAGGAACTGGAATAGTTTGTAATTCTACTTCTTCGTGTTGAATATCAATCGGCATAGCAATATGAACAGGACCTGGTACTCCAGATACCGCAATTTCAACAGCTTTTACAATTTCCTTAAGCAAATCCTTGGATTGGTCCACTCTAGTGCTATATTTGGTGACTGGACGAAAGATTGGTTCGGCATCTAATTCTTGTGAAGCATTTAACCCAATTGTGTTCACGGGAACGGCACCGGTTAAAAATAATACAGGTAAATGTTCCCGCATCGCATTTGCTGCACCAGTTACAAGGTTTGTTCCTCCAGGACCGCTGCATCCAACACATACACTCAATTGATTTGTATATTTTGCATACGCTGCTGCCATATAGGAGGCAGCCCCTTCATGCTTCGTTACGATAGGGGTAATTTCCGGTATTTCGGTAAGCTCATCGAATATTGCATTAACAGAGCCTGCCGGAATCCCAAAAATATGTTTCACCCCTGCCCCTTTTAAAAATTCAAGTACTGCACGTGCTGCTTTCATCAAATATCCCACCTATTCTTTTTATATTTGGCTATTGTTTAATAGACGTATTCGCAACAAAAACCATAATGACCGTCACAATAATATTGATCAAAGCTTTATATGATAACTGCTATTTTTCAAGAAGGTGCTTGCAATATCTTCTGGCAGCATAGGACGGCTGAAGAAATATCCTTGCATCAAATAGCAGTTTCTGGCGGTAAGAAATTCTGCATGCTCCTTTGTTTCAACACCTTCAGCAATAACATTTAAATTCAAGTTTTGCGCCAAGGTAATAATGGTATTCGTTATCGCTGCATTGTCATTATCCCATGTCATATCTTGGATAAAGGATTTATCAATTTTTAATGTATTAATAGGCAAGTCCTTCAAATACCCTAAGGAAGAATAGCCGGTGCCAAAATCATCAATGGCAATATTAATTCCGATTTCCTTTAATTGTTTGATGGTTTCTACCGTCTTTTCGGTATTTTTCACTATATGGTTTTCCGTAAGTTCTAAATGTAAAAATTCCGGTGACAGACCGACGTCCTCTAACGTATTTTTAATCATTTCGAATAAATTATTTTGTTCAAACTGACGAACCGATAAATTAACCGACATACTAATATCCGCAGCTCCTTGCTCCTGCCATTTTTTCAATTGGCTGCATGCCTCTTTCAGAACCCATTCCCCAATAGGAATGATTAGGCCTGTATCCTCTGCAATCGGGATAAATTTATCCGGCGGTATCAATCCTTTTACAGGGTGATTCCATCTCAGTAATGCTTCTACCCCTACGATTTTTTTGGTCAGATAGTTGATTTGAGGCTGGTAGTAAACAACAAGCTCTTCTTGATCCAATGCTTTATATAGTGCACTTTCAAGTTCGACATTTTCAAATGTTCTTGAATTCATGCCAGTACTATAAAAATGATAGCTATTTCCGGAAATTTCTTTTGCCTTGTACATTGCTGTATCTGCATTTTTGATAAGTATTTCAGCTGTTTCTCCGTTTTCCGGGAACAGGCTTATTCCTATACTCGTCTTCATATAAACTTCATTATTCTTAAGCGAAAAAGGCTTCGAAAAAGAATCAATAACCGGATTTACCACTTTCATGACATCATTTTTTCCTTTTATATTAGGTAAAAAGATAGTAAATTCATCTCCACCTTGGCGTGACACCGTTGCACTTTTTGGTATACAAGCGCTTAGCCGTTTGGCAACTTCCCGCAATAAAACATCCCCGTAGCTATGCCCCATCGTATCGTTAATGTACTTAAACCGGTCTAAATCAAGATACAGAACCGCTGCTTTTTCATTATGTATTCCGGCATACGTTAACCCTTGATTAAGCCTGTCGTTTAATAGAACCCTATTTGGTAAATCTGTGACAATATCAAAGTAGGCATGATAGCGAATTTTTTCCTCCATCTGCTTTCTTTCCGTAATATCCTTGAACGTCACAACATATCCAACGGTTTCTTCCCCTTCTTTAATAGAAGCTATGATGTATTCAACCGGAAAGGTGGATTGGTCTTTTCGAATAAACGTTTCATCCGTATAGTAATGGTCTTTCTTGGAACTTGAATCAAACGGCATTCTATTAGAAGCTTTTCTATTAAAAATAATCTTGGACGGCTTTCCAATAAGCTCGCCTTTTTTATGATAGCCAAGCAAAGATTCACCTGCAGGATTACAGAAGGTAATGTTTCCCTCTAAATCTAAGCCAAATATACCTTCACCAGCTGAATGCAGGATTAACTCATTTTCGCGGCTAAGCTGCTGCAGCTCCATTACTACTCTATTTAGTTCCTTGTTTTTTTCGGTAATCTCCATCGTTCTTTCTTCTATAATAACCTCTTGTTTTTCTATATACAGGAGGTTTGATAATGTGGAGGCAGTTGCGTCCACAATGGATTGCGCCATCCTAATTGCAGCTTCTGGATAAATACGTCCCTTTTCCTCTAAATTAACAACGGCAATAGCACCTAATACCTCTCCCATGGAAACCATCGGGAGCATAAATAGCCCTTTCATTCCGAACTCTCTGCAAAGATCATGATTCGGCCTATCATCCGCAAATACATCTGGAATAAGAAGGGCCTTCTTGGTTCTGATTACTTCCTGAAATACCGGGTCATTATTTTGATCGATTTTGATCTTACTATGCGCCATCATCCAGTCTTCTTGGGTCCAGTCACTATCCTTGCTTAATTTTGCTGGTTTCATTCTTTTCTCGGCAATTGGATCTAGTATGTGAACACCAATATTATAATTATTAAGGACCCTTCCGACATAGGAGAAGCATTTATCCAGCGCTTCCTGCAAAGAGGAACACATCGATAAGTCCCGCGTTACATCAAGCAACAGCTGTTTCTCTGCAATCAAATTTTCCTTAAACGTTATATTGTTTGCATTTTGGATGGCAACAGCCGCCATATTTACATATGCCTCAACCGTTTGAATCTCTGACTCTGTTAAGTTCATTGGGATGCCATAGTCAAATAAAAAAACAAGGCCATATAATTCATTTTCATACGAAATCGGAAGTCCTAATAATGATTTGATTTGAAAGCCTTCAACTGCCAGCGGATTCGGCCTATTATCCACTGATGTATCTGGAATGTAGATTGTTTTTTTGGTTTCAATGACTTCCTTTGCGAGTAAATCCTTTTCCAAATCAATGACATGCATGTCGAGTGTCATTCCGTTTATCACTTCCGGTTTCCCAATATACCCTCTGAATGTTCCCTCCTCCTCAGGCAAATAAATACCGACAGAATCACATTGAACAATTTCTTCGGATATGGCGGTGACCACATGCTCCAGCACTTGACGCAATTCGAGCTTTGTATTGATCAGCTTTGTTAAATTCGCGAGGCGAGAATACCTGGTCTGTTCCTTTAACATTTACTCGTACTCCATTCCTATAGCAAAATCAAAAATAGTTATATTCAAAAAAAATCCACCTAATATATACTAGAAGCCAGATTTGTTAACAAAAAATATTCTTATCTAATATTTCGACAAAAACTACCATAATTTTAACACTTATTTACTATCTTTTTACATCATTTTTGTAGTATTGATGTGGTGTCAGGCACTACTCGTGGACATTCTGGGATTTTGTTCGTGTGCAGTGTACAGTGACAAAAAAAAGAAGGCCGTTGCTGCCCTCTTTCCCTTTAATAGTAATCTCTGTTTTTTGGTTAGTTTTAACTAATCCTCAACCATTTAATTTACTATAAATATTCAACAATTGATTAAGCTCTTCTATATCTAGCTTTTCAAATAGCTGCATACGTAATTGCAGCCCTTTTTCTTGAGCGGAAGATAAGATGTCGCAGCCATCGTCTGTAATTTTAAGATATAATGCTCGTCTATCCACTTCATCCCTTTCCCGAACCACAAGCCCCTTTTTAATCAGTTTTTCTGAAAGGTGGGTTAATGTCGGCGGTGTTAGACCTAAGCCTTTCGCGATGTCGGAAGGTCGGCTTCGGCCATTTTTATGTAAATGACTTAGCACCAGAATATGTGATATTCCAAGGTTTTCATGAAACATTTGATTCCATTGAATAATCATGTTATTCGTGATTTGTTCCATTTTATGAATAAGCTCAAAAATGGTTTGATTCTGATCCATGCTTTTCCTACTTTCTAATTATCTTTGTATTATAGTAACATAAAAAAGAAAATCCCCTTATCAAGAAGGGGAAATTTCACGATTATTACTGTGCAGAAAATCCGCCATCAATGACTAGCTCTGCCCCAGTGATAAAGGATGCTTCGTCGGATGCCAGGAATAATGCCGCATTTGCAACATCCTCAGGCTTTCCAATTCGTTTAAGCGGAATACCTGCTTCTAATTGCTTAAGTAATTCTTTAGATTCTTGCAGTGCCTGAGTCATAGGTGTTTCGATAATTCCTGGAAACAAAGTATTTACTCGAATTCCATAAGAACCAAAGTGCACGGCTGCTGCTTTTGAAAAAGCACGGACGGCACCTTTTGAAGCTGTGTAAGGGTTTAAGCCCTGACCTATTTGTGCTGTATAAGAGGAAATGTTCACAATAGATCCACTCCCCTGTTCCTTCATATATGGAAATACATGCTTCAAGCCAAGGAATGGTCCAAAACCATTAATAGTCATCATTTTATTCCAATCATCAAATGTCGTCTCCTCTAAAGGCTTTTCGGAAGAAATCCCTGCATTATTGACTAAGATATCCATTTTTCCGAAACGTTCTTTTACTTCTTTTAACAAATTAGACCAATCTTCTTCGGAGGATACATTCAGCTTCATTCCCGTCACTTTTGGCAGTTTGCTAACCTTTTCAAGGCCCAGTTCATTGATGTCTGCTGCAATGACTTGCGCACCTTCTTGGCTAAAAAGCTGCACCATGCGTTCTCCCATACCAGAAGCTCCACCAGTAATAATTGCTACCTTGTTTGCTAATCTCATATACATTCCTCATTTCTGGAAATTCATTTAGATATCTAATTATTTCACATCTAAATAATAGCAAGATTAAAGTAAGATAGCAATTTTTCTGATTGCCGGAAATATTATTTAGAATTGTCCACGAGTAGTGTCAGACACACTCCCAGCAAAAACTATAAAAAATAACTATATAACCAATAACCATGGAGCAGAAATACAAAAGTGTACAGGATCGTTGCAAAAACAGTTATTTTTTTTAGTATTCCCGATCTTAATAGTCTATTTTTTGTACAAAACAACATTAATAGAATGGAAAGAGTAATTTTTAAGCACAGAAATAAAACGGGATTAGTATCATAAAGGCTATTCATGAGAGGATTTGATTCTGTGATGTATGAAAAATGCAAACCAAAGAAAGTCAATAATGCATCCATTAAGTTAAGGAATGCTAAATAGAATAATAGTGTTCTCATATTAATCCCCTCTTCGATGTTCATTATTAAGAACGAACGAAATAAAAAATTTTTGTTGAATCCCTAATATAATTGCTATTTATTACTCCCTTTATACTAAAATTAATATGTGAATAACCTCAAAATTTGTCTGTAGTAAAAATATTTTTAATAAAGGGGCATAAAACTCAACATTGATAGGCAATTGTGATGCGTAAAATGGCTGCAGACATAGAAAAAAAACATGATAATAGCAAGAATTGCGTTCTCATGTTTTTTTTGGATTATTCCTTTAATCGATTAGTTTCTTAATTATATTGTTTTCTTTTCCGATAATGCCGCTTAAAGTACCATTTCAATAAGGGCGGCACAATAAAGAAGATAAAAAAGATCCGAAATAACTGGTACCCGGTCACGATGGAAAGATCCGCATGGACGGCATGTGCGATAATTCCCATTTGATCCATGCCTCCTGGCGCAACACTTAAAAAGGAAGTTATATTGGTGACATGATGAAGGGTGACTAATAGAAAAGACAGCCCGAATGAAGTCAAGATTAAAATAAATCCGCTAATCAGTGAAAACGTTATGATCTTTCCTTTATTTTTTAATTGGTCTGGTTTCATTAAAAGTCCGATATATCCCCCCATTAGAAATTGCGAAAGATTCGTAAGGGTTGCCGGCAAGCTGGGACCATGCACAACCCCTAGATTAATAATTGCAGTACCAATAATAGGACCAAGCAAGTAAGGAGTTGGCAGCTTTGCCTTTTTTCCTAGCAAAGCAAAAACAACACTTCCTACAGCGAAAATGATAATAGCGGGGAATAGATTGCTCCATTCGGCGGAAATTTTACTGCTTACAGCATACAAATCCCCAACTGCAAACAAAGGACTAGTAATCAGCAAAGGCACGATAAAAATAATCATCATTAACCGTGTCACTTGTAAAAACGTCACAACCGTTAAATCTAGGCCTTTGATTTCCTCCCCAAGTGTAATCATCTGTGACAAGCCTCCAGGGATGCTCCCTGTTAAAATAGTAGGATATTCAACTCCAGTCAGCTTTGAAATCAAAATAGCAAATAGTGCACTAATAGCTATCGTTAATACCGTCATCAACAACATAGATGGAAGCTGGTGCACGATTTGAATGAGGGCTGGTTTCGTAAAAGAAAGCCCAATGGTATAACCAACGATAATCAATCCGCTATTCCTTAATTGAACTGGCCAGTATAGCTTCATCTTCCCGATTCGAGCAGCTAGGAAAACAGCCACCATTGGGCCAAGCAGCCATGGAATCGGCATATGAATGAGAAGAAAAACTGCTCCGCCAATGAAAGAAATGACGAATGTGACAAGGAATGGAATCCACTTATTTTTTTCCATACTAAAACCTTCTTAATACAATTTTTTCACCAAATTACTCTACCAAAAAGGACGAAACTATTCTACTGGTAAAGCAAACCTTAATGGTGCATACGGAGTAATATCCAATTCAACTTCTTCCCCCATTGCTAATCGTGCTGCCAAAGATCCTAAATATGGTCCCATCGTTAAGCCGGAAGCCCCGAGTCCATTCGCAATGATTAAACCTTGAATGGATGGAACAGGCCCTAACAAAGGTAAAATATCAGGTCCAGCTGGCCTGAACCCAATTCTTACTTCATGCATAGTACTGCCAGCGAGTCCGGGTGCTACTTTCAATGCTTCATCCAATACTTCTTGTAAACCGGCTGCCGTGACCCGATAATCAAATCCGGCCCCTGTTTCCCTAGTCGCACCTACTACTACCCTCGAATCATCGAACGAAACAAGATAATGGCTGCTTTGTGGAAGAATGACCGGCCAATTGGAAGTATCTTGCTCCGGTACTTGTAGGTGAACAATTTGCCCGCGCTGTGGCTCTACCTTTAAATCTATTCCATGCGGAGCTAATAATTCCCGTGCCCATGCCCCGGCAGCAACCACTACTGCATCTTCCGCTATAAATTCTTCATTTATTCGCACACCTGTGACACTACTATTTACCATTTCCAAACTTGCTTTTCCTGTATAAAAGGTTGCCCCATGCTTTTCGGCTCCTCTTTTCAAAGCATCCCTTAACAATCTGCCGTCTACTCTCGCTGCTCCTTCCACATAAACGGCTTTTAATCCTTCTTTTAATGGCGGGAATAATTTACGGGCTTCTTCTGCTGATAAACGACGTATTTCTCCTACCTCTGGAATTTCCGCTCGGCATTTAGTTCCTCTTTGCTCGACATAATCCAGTTTTTCGTCATCCTCACTAACAGCCAGCGCACCTACCAATCGATACCCTAAATTGGTTTCACCATCTTCTTTTAGCTGTTCAACTAAGGAAGGATAATAGCAT
This sequence comes from Margalitia sp. FSL K6-0131, assembly GCF_038008735.1. Lineage (NCBI taxonomy): Bacteria > Bacillati > Bacillota > Bacilli > Caryophanales > Bacillaceae > Heyndrickxia > Margalitia sp. FSL K6-0131. The sequence continues at coordinate 1,336,344 of NZ_JBBOZS010000001.1, read as the reverse complement.
GCTCCTGCTTTCGCAAGTCGAAACCAATCCTCATCCTCCGAGCTGGTAACCCAAGGACAAACGATTCCGGCTCCTGCAGCTGTTGCCTGTCCTTCATGAAATTGGTCGACGACGATCACTTCTGCCCCTTTTTTGGATAAGTGGTATGCGGTGCTTGCCCCTGCAATTCCTGCGCCAATAACGATTACTTTCATAATGGTTCCATCCTTTCTTCTTTTAATTTATTCCTAATTGTTTAATAGGAAGAATTATGTTGCAAAAAATGCAAAGAAATGTTCTTTGCATTTTTCTGTGAACCTATTGAATATGTTTTTTTGCAGTCTCTAATTGAAAAATAGGTGATAATTGCCCAATCGTTTCTTGACGGCAATTTTTCAACTGTGGATAATGATAACCTTTCAGTTGCTCCAGCTGCTCATCCGTTAATAGATTCAATTGTTTTAATACCTCAACTGCTACAGGCTCCGTGCCTCTGCCATTTCCGTCCTCTACTTTAATCGCGATTCCGATACCAGTTTCTACATCCCCGATACAATAAACTGCTTCTGCCCCAGCCTTTCCAAATGCCCGTCCATTCGCAACTCTCATAAAATCAGTGCAAAAACGATTCGTTCCGCCAACCATTTCCGGTGCATTCATCATTGCTTGGGCGATTCTTTTAACAGCGGTTGTTCTTTCATTGCTTAGTCCTGTTGGATTTGCCATCCGGGCATAGCAATACGCTAATTTATTAAGAGGCATCCCATGAACAGGAACTCCACAGCCATCGATGCCGATTTCTATTTTTTCCTTTGGAAACTCTGCTAAACTACTAATGGCTTCTAAAATTCTTTGTTGAACAGGATGATCCAGCTTATAGTAATCGTCGACCGTTTCATTCATATGTTGAGCGGTTGTCAACATTCCGCTATGTTTTCCAGAACAGTTGTTGAATAAGGCTGTAACCGGCTTTCCATCTCTAATGAGTTCTTGGTAAACCTCTTCCCACCTTGGATTATGGGTACCGCATTGCAAATCTTTTACATCCAGTCCAATCCTACTTAGAATAGACAGTACCCGATTCGTATGCTGCTTTTCAGCATTATGTGATGCACAGCACAATGCAATATCTGCATCGTCAAAATGGTAAAAATCTGCCGCTCCCGTTTCGATCAACGGAATAGCCTGAACCGGCTTCATGGACGAACGAGCATATACCATTTGTTGCGGATTTCCTGCCTGATAAAGAAGATTGCCGTCTGAATCAACAACAGCAATATGTCCCTTATGTACGCTTTCTAGCATTTTCCCTCTGTGAACATGTACAAGTTGTGCGGCTTCCATGTCATCATCCCCATTTGTAAATTATTTAGCTATTCGAAATAACAATAAAACATGTTCATCCTAAATACAAGGTTATTTTTATATAATTTTGATTTTTCTCTTATTGATAATAAATAATTGGAAATGTTATTTTCTTATAACTATTTTTCATTGCAAAAAAAAAGAAGCAGATTTCACTCTACTTCAACTCGACAGAATAGGTAAATTTATCTCCTCTTGCAATGGAAATGGTGTATTCAATAACCGAATTACCTTCATAAGTCACTCGTCTGATTAATAGACTAGGTTCTTTCGTATCTATATTTAATTTTGCTGCCTCCTCTTTTGTTGCCATAACCGCTTTAAAGCTTTCATTTGCTTTTGTTATGACTACATTATATTTTTCACGAAATAAGTTATACATTGGGATATTTTCAAGGTCTTCCTTCCTTAGATTCGGAAACCTTGCAAAGGGAAGATAGGAAGTTTCGTACATCATCGGCTCATCATCAGCAAGGCGCAGCCTGATAATTTTATACACATGATCTTCAACAGGAATATTTAAGACCTTTGCAGCTTTAGCATCGCAAGGTACTAATTGAAAATCAACAACGACAGAGGATGGTATTTTCCCTACCATTTTCATCTCTTCTGTAAAACTATAAAATTTCACAAGACTTTGATTAATCACTTTTGGAGCTACAAAACTTCCTTTTCCATGTTCTTTATAAATGAATCCTTCCTTTTCTAATTCCTGCATTGTTTGGCGAACAGTTGTCCGACTTACTTGATAGATTTCACATAACTCCCGCTCGGAAGGAAGGCGGTCGTTTTCCTTCAGTTCACCACGCTCAATTTTTCCTTGAATTATATCCATCAGTTGGTAATATAGGGGCAGACGATTATCTTTTTCAATCATACTTTTCTCCTTTAAAAATCCTATCATTATCCATATTGTACGAAAAAATCAAAAAAATCTCACCCCAATATGCTCAACTTTAACCAACTTCTTTTGTTTCCATAGTCAGCTGCTCAACATATTCGGCAAAGTTCACCGATTTCCCAGTTAATCTCGATCGTCTCTTGCGGATTCAGTGACATAGGTTTTTTTTAAAAACCTTTATGATAGGTTGATCATTTCTCGATCAGGTGAACAGATTCATATGGTAGCACATAGCTTTTCTTTATCCAACAAGTCTTCCCGTGATTATTCGATGAAGAGCTACAAACTTTTCCCCTTTTCTATTACTTGCCTCCCGTGATGGCAATTCCTTCAATAAATCTCTTTTGTAAGAACATAAATAATATAAGCATCGGCAAAATAGCTAAAAATGAACCTGCCATTAAAATTGGATAATTGGTGACATATTGTCCTTGTAAGGATGAAAGCCCTACAGAAAGTGTCATCTTTTCCGAGGAACTGTTTACAATAAGTGGCCACATTAACTCATTCCATGACCATAAAGCTGTAAATATTCCAAGTGCAATCAGACCTGGTTTCGCAAGAGGCAGCATAATCTTCCAGTAAATTTGAAAATGATTACAACCATCAAGTCTGGCCGCTTCCTCCAATTCTTTTGGCAATCCCATAAAAAACTGACGAAGTAAAAACGTTCCAAAGGCACTAAAGAGACCCGGGACAATGACTGCCTGCAACGTATTTAACCAATTCAACTTCACCATAATCATATATTGAGGCAGTAAAAATACTTGGCTTGGGACCATCAAAACAGATAAAACAAGGATAAAAAGAACATTTCTACCCGGAAAAGAAATACGAGCAAACGCATAAGCTGCAATGGAACATAGAAATAATTGTCCAATAGTTCGAATCACAGTAACAATAAATGTATTAAGCATAAACTTAAAAAATGGCAGTAAATCAAAAACCTCTTTATAGTTGTGCCATTGAAACACTTTTGGGAAAATCTTAGGCGGAACTTGAACGGATTCTGCATATGTCTTCAATGAAGTCAAAATCATCCATATAAATGGAATGACCATTATGACTGCACCTATGATTAAAACAAGATGTATCCAAAGATGTTTACCTTTCATCGTTTTTTCCAAGGTCTTTTCCTCCTTTATTCATAGTGCACCCATTTTTTCTGTAAAATCATTTGTATTACGGTAACGATTAAAATAATGAATAACAATACTACTGCAATAGCCGCTGCATAACCTTTATCATTTAACACAAACGCATGTTGATAAAATAAGTAGACGATAGATTGTGTACTTTCGATTGCTACGCTAGTATTTGGAATCATCATAAAAATCAAATCGAATACTTGAAATGCACTAATTAACGACATAATCGTAACAAAGAAAATAATAGGTGATAAAAGCGGCAAGGTAATTTTAAAAAAGGTAGTGACTGGGCCTGCCCCATCGATTTTGGCAGCTTCATAATAGGTTTTAGAAATACCTTGCAGACCTGAAAGAAAAATGACCATATTGTATCCGATGCCGCTCCATATTGCCACAATGATTACCGAGTATAAGGCAATATGGGGATTGGTAATCCAGCTTGGTCCCTTAAGGTGAAACCATGAGAGAATGTAATTAATTAAGCCAAAGTCTGTATTGTAAAGCCATTTCCACACCATTGCAATCGCAGCCGGCATTGTAATAACAGGAAGGAAATATAATGTCCGATAAACCGATCTTCCTTTTATTTTTTGATTAAGTAAAACCGCCACAATGATGGATAGAAAAACACCAATCGGAACGGTTAAAAGGATATAAATAAGTGTGTTTTTAAAAGCTTTCCCCAGATCGGGATCCGACAACATTTCTGAATAATTTTTTGTTCCTATCCATTCATGGGTTCCAAAAGCTCCCCATTCTGTAAAGCTATAATAAATGGTTTGAATAATTGGCCAAAAATAAAAGATTAATAGACCAATCATGGTTGGAGCTATCATTAAATATGCCCATAGATAATCTGATCGCTTTTTTGTTTTATAATATTTTTTGGTCTTCATTTTGTTTTGCGTTTCCATTGCTATTGGGAGCTCACTCATGCCAGCCCTCCTCCTATTATGTGAGGAAGGGCATTACCCTTCCTCTAATATTGACTAATTTTTATCAAGTATCTTATTACCTTCTGTTGTTAATTCCTTCGTCGCATCTTCAACGCTTTCCTCGCCGCTCCAAGCTTTTTTAAGCACTTTCGTTTCTTCGTCCCATAAAGCACCTGTATTTTTCACACTTGGTAATGGATGAGAGTATTGTACACCGTCAATGAATGCTTGAAGATGAAGATTGCTAACCGATTTAATCCAAGCATCTTGTGTGCCGTTATAAGCAGGAATAACAGTGCCTGTATTCGCAAATATATCCGCTGCTTCCTTTGAACCTAAAAATTTCACAAACTTCCATGCTTCCTTCTGATGCTTCGTATTTTTAGCAATAACGTTTGCTAATCCATGTATACTAACTGCTCTTTCTTTTCCTTTTGGCATTACTGCTACATCTAAATCCTTATTCTTTTTATATTCTGGAACCATCCATGGGCCATCAAATAACATGGCGATTTTTCCAGAAAGAAACATGTCTGATGGAGCTGTTTCTGTCATTTGTGCAGCTGTAGGAGATAAGCCTTCTTTAATAAAGCTGATATTGTATTTAAGTGCTTCAATGGCTTCAGGTTGTGAAAATCCCACGGATTTACCATCATCCGAAATGATATAGCCGCCATTCTGCCAAATTAAATCATAATATCCGCCTTGATTTCCCATTAAAGCACCGAATCCCCAAATGCCTTTATCCTCATTGGTTAATTTCTTTGCTGCTTCCTTTAATGTATTCCAATCCCAAGTATCATCAGGATAAGAGACACCAGCTTCGTCAAAAAGCTTTTTGTTATACCATAACCCGGTTGTATCAAAATCTTTCGGAATTCCAAATTTCTTGTTATCCACCGTATATAAGCTTACTAACGAATCCGGATAATTTCCCATATTATAATGATCCTTTTTAATCAAATCATCTAATGGCAGAAGAACGTTCCCTTCCGCATATTGAGTAATGTGAGGACCGTTCATCCATAGAACATCCGGCAATGCTCCGCCAGTGGCTGCCGTTTCAAGTTTCTGAAAGTATTATGCATACGGAGTGAGTTCTATTTTTACTTCAATATTTGGATTTGTTTCATTAAACTTTTTGATGATTTGCTCAATAGCGGGCACTTGCTTTTTATCCCAAAGACCATAGCGAATAACGACTTTTCCATCCTTGGAAGAAGCTGTTTGTCCTGAACAACCAGCTATTACAAAAACCAACGTCAGCATAGCAATGAACAGAAAACATTTCTTCATTTTAAATCCCCCTCGAGTACAATTCTCCATACAGACTGTTATAGCGATGTCATTACCATTTACGATTGAAAGTGCTTACAATTTAATTCATTACCCTCCCTTTCAAAAAAATTATAATGATGTCATTACCAGTTGATAGTATTATAGCATTAAACTTATTTGCGTGGAAAGATAAATTTTCAATTTTTAGAATTATGTAGACCCTTGGAAACCATGTTTAACTTCAAGAATTAATGGATTATTATAAAGAAGAATACAATGTTTTTCATACAAAAAACCACCCCAAAACATATATATTTTTGAGATGGTTTTACATACATTTTTCACTAAATCCTCGTAACCTAGATGCTTTCTTGCTTTAGCGAGTCGATAATATTTTCTTTTTTTACTTTGGAGCTGGAGTAAAGCATGGCGATGCTGACGATGATGAATACGGCTAGGATAGCATAGACAATTTCCAACCATGGAAGGGAAAATCCAAAGCTGAAACTGTTCATTAGGGATCGATAGATCAAATACATGACAACAATGCTAACAGGAAGACCGTACAGCAATGACTTTATACCATAAAAGATGCTTTCATAATGAATCATCTTATTAAAGCCTTTTGGCGTCATGCCGATCGATTTCAACATTGCAAATTCGCGTTTTCTGAGCGAGATGGAAGTGGTAATCGTATTTAAAATATTTGCCACCGATATCGCAGTCATGAGTGCGATAAATCCGTACGTGAATACCGACATTAACAGCATCATCTGTTCTTCCTGCTGCCTTCCTCGAAATACATTGTAAACATACATATTGCTAGGTTTTATTTTTTCAATTGCTTCTTGTGTTTTGATAGGATCCTTACTTTTTAAGTAAAGTAAAGAACTAATACCATCTGATGTATATTTTTTAAGCAATTGATTCATGCCCTGTTTGGAAACAATGATATTTAAGTTTCCTAGCCCACTTGAAGATACTCCCATCGGCAATTGATCAGTCAATGCCGCAAAGGTTACTTCTCCAAATCTCTCCGTTTTTTCCGTATTAGGATCCATAAGGCTTAGATCAATACTTTGGCCGACTTTGGCATGAATAGCTTTCGTTTCTACATATTTTTTTGCTTGCATATCCTGATATGAAATAGTGTCAATCACAATACCAGATACACGTTTCGGATTAATCAACTGCGCATAGTCGGCACCAATTGATTTTGCATATGCCTTTAAATGTTGCTCATCTATTTCATACACCATTATATTATAAGGATATTTCCCATTCTTCATTTGATCTTGATAGTCTTTTGTCTTTAGTTCTTTCGCGATCGAATCTTTATGGATCCATGCAATACCCTCGATACTCCTCATTTCGCTAGCATCCGTTACATCCCCAAGCTGCGCAATGGACTTGAACAATTCTTCATCCGCTTTCGTCATTTTACCATTTACAGAAACTTGAATATCAAAATTTATATTTTCCTGTGAAAGAACCAATGATTTTTTTAAATTGGCATTAAAAAAGGAAACGGCTAAAAACAGTACAATACTAATAACGAGTGAAAAAACGGTCGCCTGATATCTTCGTTTATTTCTTTTTAAATTTTTCAATCCAACCTCTGCTTCAAAGCCAAAAACTTTGCGAACAAACTTAGATGTTTTTACTTTTTTACTCGTGAGTTTAATATCGGTTGTTTGCCGAATCGCATCGATCGCAGAAATCTTCGATGCTTTTCTAGCAGGGAGATATGTTGAAATGAAAATAGTTACTATTGAAACAACGCACGCTATTAAAATCGAGTATGGTGTAACCGTCAACCTCCAATTCACATCTAACCCCAGTGCATCTTGAATGACCGAATTAATAAAGAGAAAAGTAACTCCAATCCCGGCAAGTCCAAAAATAATTCCAAGCGGAATACTAATCAAGCCAATGATAAACCCTTCAAAAAATACAGAGTTTTGCTTTTGTCGTCTGGTCGCTCCAACACTGGAAATCATACCCAAATGACGAGAACGCTCGGAAACAGAGATGGCAAAGGCATTATAGATGAGGGAAACAGAGCCAATGATGATGACCCCCATAATAACCGCAGTTAATGAAAATAGGGTGCGTTTTAGGCCAGGGTCACTTGTTACTCCATAATAACGCAATAATTCATTATTAAACTTTACGGATTTAATATTTTCTTTCTTGGCAAGAGCCTTGGCATGTGAATATAAAGATCCATTCACCTTTTTTAATACAACAGCAGCATCAGCTTTATTGGATGCTCCGATCATGCTTTTATCAATATAACCAATAACCGTATATCCTGGTGCCCATGTTGGTTCCCATTTCGGAAGTTTTATAAAACCAACAACAGTATATGTTTTAGTAGTCAGCTTTTTAAAAGTTTCGGTTAATTTTTCATTCTCTATTTGTAATGGATCGTTTTGTCCAAATTTCTTGATCGGTTGACCAGGTAATTTCATTTCCCGCTCCCCGATATCCAGGGTGATAGAATCGCCAATATTAAAATTCACTTTTCCATCTGTGGATATCCGATCAGAGAGAACTACCTCGTTCGCTGCCTTTGGCAACCTTCCTTTTTCCAATTCAATCGGAAACTGTTTAAAGCCTTGGGCATTATATTGTTTTATAAATAAATAAGGCTTACTTTTGTTTTGCCCGCCTTTTAAAGGGGCATATCCCGCGTCTCGTGTTAATACAACCTTTTTCGTTGCGTCATCTTTTTCAATGGCTTCGAGTTGTTTCTTATTTACATCCTTATATAAAACATGCCATTCCCCATTGTCCTTCATTTCCTGCCTCTTCATTAAATCTGTAAAGGAAACAAATAAGGTTGCAACCGCCGTAATCATCGCAACAGAAATGATAACTCCAATAATGGTCACAAGGGTTCGCCGCTTATTTAATTTCATATGTCTTACTGTGAGTTTGTTAACAATGTTCACGGACGAATCACCTCATCCTTAGCAATCTTTCCATCTTCAATGCTAATGACGCGATTCGCCTGAAGCGCGATTCCTTCATCGTGTGTAATAACAAGTAACGTCTGATTTAATGTTTTATTAAACATTTTTAATAAGTCAATGATTTCCTTGCTGTTCTTGCTATCAAGGTTCCCAGTTGGCTCGTCTGCGAGCATAATTGCTGGATTGCTAATTAATGCTCTGCCGATTGAAACCCTTTGCTGCTGCCCGCCTGATAGTTGGTTCGGCAAATGGTTTAAGCGATTCTCCAGATTAAGTAGCTTCACAATATCATCAAATTGTTTTTTATCCACCTTATGCCCGTCAAGCAAAAGAGGCAGAGTGATATTCTCTTCGACTGTTAAGACAGGGATAAGATTGTAAAACTGATAGATTAACCCGATTTGCCTGCGTCTAAAAATGGCTAATTGTGTTTCATTCAGGTTATATATGTCCGTATTGTCAACGAAAACTTTTCCGCTGGTTGGACGGTCGACACCGCCAAGCAGATGCAGAAGCGTGGATTTGCCGGAGCCAGAAGGGCCTATTATGGCGACAAATTCGCCCTTTTTTACGGAAAAAGATACATCATCGAGCGCCTTCACTGCCGTTTCACCTTTGCCATATTGTTTAGACAGATGTTCTATTTTTAGAATTTCCATGTAAAAAACCTCCAAGTATTTTCTAAGGTCTATTCTATCTGCCTTTTATGACTTTGCAGTGACTGGAAAATGACAGTTTAGTCACTTAAGGTATTTGAAATAAAGAATCTTATAGCCTTAATAACCGTTATCTTGTTTAAGAAAAGATGCTTAACTCTAATCTAGTATTAAAAGCTTCAATTTATATGAATCAGTCAACCTTTAAATGACTTGCTTATAAAACTTTATTCTAAAGCTCGTCCCTTCCCCTTTTTTACTCTTCACCTCGATATCTCCATTTTGACTCGTAATAATGCGATGGGCCATCGCCAATCCGATTCCGACACTTTCTTTACTCGCATTTTTCCCTTTATAAAATCGTTTGAAAATATTGGGTAAGTCTTCTTTCGCGATGCCGATTCCAGTATCAGTGATACTGATTTCTGTAAACAGGACATTATCGTTGCAGGAAATGGTGATTGTTCCCCCTACAGGTGTGTGCTCCACACAGTTTTTTAAAATATTGATCAAGGCTTCGGCCGTCCAATGAAAATCCCCTAAAATAGTTATAGACTTCCCGCAACTTATGGATACGGTTTGATCCTTAATCTCTATTGGAATCAGCAAATTCTCCAGCGCTTTTTGTACTAGCTTTTCCACCAATATGGGTTCGTTTTTAAATTGGGTTGTACCTGCATCAATTTTGGAGAGTTTCAATAACGAAGAAACGAGCCATTCTAATCGTTCTAACTGATTACGAAGATTTCTTGTGAATTCCATTCTTTTTTCAGCCGGAAGATCGGGGGTACTTAATAAATCGGACATCATCATCATCGAGGTAAGCGGAGTTTTCAGTTGATGGGAGATATCGGAAATCGCATTCGTCAATTGGATTTTATCCTTTTGCAGAAGCACTCTTTGCTCCGATAACATGATAGTCACTTTATAAATCTCATTTTTTAAAATACTAAGCTCTCCCTCGACATTATCACGAACATCAAGGGTATAATCCCCACTGTGAATTTGCCGCAAATATCCGGAAAGCTTCTCGATTTCACGATATCGCTTTTTGGTAAATAACAGGCTGATACTAATCAGTAATATAGATACGATGGTAATTAGCAAGGTGGCAGCGACGGAGAAAAATGCCGCAGCTGCAATAGCCACTAGGCTAATCACACACATTGTTAAAAGGTGGGCTTGCACCTCTTTATTCCTCAGCAATTCAATCACCAACCTTATAGCCTAAACCACGCACTGTTTTAATAATTTGCGGATTTTGCGGATTATCCTCTAACTTTTCCCTCAACCTCTTTATATACACCGTTAACGTATTGTCATTCACAAAATCCCCCGCAACATCCCAAATTTGCTCTAAAAGCTGGTTTCTTGAGAGGACTTGTCCAATATGGTTGGCAAAAATCAATAAAAGACGATATTCTAATGCGGTCAATAAAATCTCCTGCCCATTTTTATAGACTTTTCCTTCAAGGGTATGGACCTGAATGTCGTTTATTTCAATGAAAGATTTGGTAGAAGTATACTTTTGATACCTTCTTAAAACCGTTTTAATCCTGGAAATCAGTTCGCGGATTCGAAATGGTTTGGTGATGTAGTCATCAGCACCCATGTCAAGCCCCATAACCACATTCACTTCATCATCAATAGCGGTCAGAAAAATAACCGGAATATCTGTCTGCTTTTTTACTAATGTGCATAACTCATAGCCGCTCCCATCCGGCAAAGAGACATCAAACAAACATAGATCAAATTCATCTAAACGTTTCGCTATTACCTTTTTTGCCGATTCAGCATCATAGCACAGTTCGGTAGAAAAATGATCATGCTGAAGCGAATATTCCAATCCGGAGGCAATCGTTTTATCATCTTCCACAAGTAATATTTTCATAGAAAATCACCTTATCTTTGTTTCAATAAATTCCCACTCTCATATTCTATATCATCCCGCATTTAGGTATAAATGTCATCCCTTATTTTGGGACGGGGGTGACAGGTCCCTTTTCCAACTTGGAAAAGATTTATTCTTTAGAAAGAAAAAAGGAGCATTGTTAGCTCCGATCATGCTAATTTTTAATATGATCATTTCTCCACTTCATGCCCATATGGCATGGAAGGGATTGCCCCTTTCCGTTGCACCACCATCGATGCCACTTTGCTCGCAAACTGGGCTGCAGCCACTTCCTCTTTTCCCTGTGCTAGCGCGAAGGTAAATGCCGCTGTAAAGGAATCACCGGCACCAGTGGAATCCACGGTTGGAACAGAATAGGCGGGAATATGTGTATGAACATTTTTACGAATGAAATATGCGCCTTTTTTGCCCATTGTTACGATAATTTGTTTTGCACCCTTATCCATTAATATTTTTGCTGACCTTATTACATCCTCTTTCGTTTGAATCTCTTGCTTTGTTAAAATGGAAAGCTCTGTTTCGTTAGGAGTGAGAGTATGAATCATAGGATACCATTCGTCCGGGAGTATTCTTGCGGGGGCTGGGTTAAGGATTACTTTTTTTCCTAAACTATTTGCCAGCTTCAATGTATGGCTCACCGCTTCACACGGAATTTCCAGCTGAAGAAGAATAAAGTCTCCATTCTCTATAATTTGTTTTTGATATTCGATTTCCTGTGGCGTGATTTCACCATTTGCTCCCGGGTATAATACAATAGAATTCTCTCCATCTTCACTCACCTGAATAAAGGCCATCCCTGTTTTTCCATTCTGGTAGACCCCTTTAGAATCCACTCCTGATTCTTCCAAAATGGAAATTAGCTGACTGCCATATTCATCACTTCCCACTTTACCAATCATTTTCACCTGTGCACCTAATCTGGCAGCACAAACCGCTTGATTGGCACCCTTCCCGCCTGGAATAGTGGCAAAAGAAGTACTCGCGACAGTTTCGCCGGGCTTCGGCAAGGAACGAACGGTCGTAACAAGATCCATATTCAAACTTCCAACTACAACAATCCTCTTCATCTCAATTCCCACCTTCTATGGTGTCAAGCACCTTTTATGGACATATATAGACTTTGTCTCCTGATGTCCGTCTTAGGTGGACAACATGCCCATTTGTCTATGAGTGGTGCCTGACACCCGAAATTCTATCAATCATTTCTTGAATGGATAGAATGTTACCTCCTATTTGCAGCCTTTTTGCCACACGGCTGATGTATGGTTGTTTTAACATACTTTTCTCCAGTATGGTTTGGTCCCAGAATATTTTTCGAACCGTATCGTCGGCAATAATTTTACGGTTTGCCATGACCACAACCCTTTCAAAATTACGGACGACAAATTCCATATCATGGGTAATCGTCAAAATCGTTTTCCCTTTCTCTCTAAGGATGCGGATGATTTCTCCCAATCGCTCCATCCCTACTAAATCCTGTCCAGCAGTAGGCTCATCGAATATTAATATTTTTGGTTCCATTGCGATTACAGAGGCAATCGTAACAAATTTTCTAATAGAATAAGGTAAATTATAGGGATTTTCTTTTTCGAACGGTTTTAATCCACATAACTCTATTGCTTTTTCTGTATTCTCCTTGACACTTTCCAGTGGTAATCCGATGTTTTTCGGACCGAACTCAACTTCACTGTATACAGTATTATGGAAAATTTGATCATCTGGATTTTGAAAAATATATCCTACTCGATGAGACAGCTTTGCAGTTGAGTATTCCTTTGTATTCAAACCATCTACTAGAACATCGCCTTCTGTAGGTTTTAATAATCCATTCATCAATTTTACCGCAGTTGTTTTTCCGGCCCCATTTTGCCCGATAATAGCCAAGGATTCTCCTGATTGTATGGACAAATTCAAATCATCTAGTGCTTGATAGCCGTTGGGATAGTGAAACGAAACATTGGATAAATGTAAAATCGTCATCGTCTCTCTCCTTCTTTTAAAAACAATTCTATTAAAGAGTTATACGCTTCCTCTTCCGTTATAGGGATTTCTTCCAATTGAAAACCACTTGCGTTCATTGCCATCCCCAGCATTGCGTATTGTGGCAAGGCCATTTGAAAGTCAAACAGCATGCTGTTGGAAAGAACTTCTTTTGCCGATCCTTGCATGATCACTTCCCCATCATGCAAAAGAATTACGAAATCGGCATACTCAGCAATTAACTCCATTTTATGCTCGACCAAAATGATTGTTTTTCCTTTCTCCTTCATAATTCCGATAATCTCAAATACTTCTTCTGTACCTTGTGGATCTAACTGTGAGGTTGGTTCATCTATTACTAAAAGATCCGGTTCCATAACTATAATGGAAGCAAGCGCCACTCTTTGTCTTTGGCCTCCTGATAATTCTTGCGGATGCTTATCACGTAAGTAATCTATTTTTAATAATTGCAAAATATCCTCGACACGTCTCTTAATCTCTTCAACTGGAACTCCTAAGTTTTCAAGCCCAAATGCTATTTCCTCAAAAACGGTATCTTTAACCCCGCTCACTTGAATAAAAGGGTTTTGAAAAACGAATCCGACTTTTACGGCCATTTCGCCCAAATCATATTCTAAAATATTTTTTCCAAAAACGGTTACCTCCCCCTCTAAGGTCCCTTTATGAAAATGGGGGATAAACCCACGAATAATATTGCAGAGAGTCGTCTTTCCACTTCCATTACTGCCGATTACTGCATACAAGTTTCCTTCTTGAATCTCCAAATCAATATTCTTCAGCACTGGCTGTTTTCCGACCGGATATTGGTAATTAACATTTTTTAAAGAAACTATTGTACTCATACTACAATCCTCCAAACGATCAAACCAATTAGCAGAATCCCCATTATGATTTGCAATACAACATCGATACGCTTCTTTTTTAGCTCATATAATCTTGTTTTCTTTCCTTTAACGGAAAAAGCTCGTGCTTCCAATGTTACCGCTCTTTCTTCTGTAGCAGCCAAGGAAGATAGAATCAATGGGCTGAGTGTCGGAATAAAAGCCTTTGCCCTCGTAATGATGTTTCCTTCTGTCTCCACACCTCTAGTTTTCTGCGCATCCATAATAACCTGTGCTTGTTTTTTCATTTCCGGAATAATTTGAAGGGTGGATAAAACCACAAACGACGCCATCGATGGCAATCCCATATTTTCTAATGCTTGCACCGTGTCCTTCATACTGGTAATCCGAAAAAACAATAGGAAAACAGAGGATATTCCAAGAATCCGGGATGTCATATTTAGTCCTGATTCTACCCCATTTTCATGAATACTCAGGAAACCAATGGTATGAAGAACGGTACCGCCTGGGGTAAAAAATGCTTGAATGAAGAACACAAGCACCAGCAATAATAGCAGGGCTTTCACGGCAAAACTCAAAAATTCCTTTAACACTCTTGCTCCTAAAGCAATCAAGACGCAAACAATGAAAATACCATATCCATACCAAAAAGTTGGAATCAGCAATACAGAAATGGTCACAAAGAAGGTAAACACTAACTTCGTATTGGGATGAAGGCATAAAATAAAGTTCTGCTTCGCCATTTTTGATTCCCCTTATTTGGGTGTCAGGCACCCTCCGTGGACAATTTGGCGACATTTCCACCACAGAAGGACACTTTGTTAAATGTCCTTCTGTGGTGAACAAAACCCCGTTTTGTCCACGAGTGGTGCCTGACACCACTTATTTTTGTTTCATGTATAAGTGGCCGTATTTAAGCTTGGAGAGATAACGTTCTGACATGCTTTTTACGATAAAATAACAGATAAAAACGGAAATGAGTTTGTCGGCAATTTCAGAGATAAGAGAGGAAGATAGGACTGCAGACCATAGCTGTTGTCCTGCTGCCAAGAATGTTGCAGTAAGCAAGGAAGCACCGCTGCCCCCAGCGCCGCCAAAAACGTATACTGTTATCGGTGCAGAGACTACCATCGCAACTATTGTGACAATGAGACCAGAAATAACAACCTTCCAAGCCTTCGTAAACATCTTATACTTAGCAAGATATCCGACTACCAAACCGATTGCGATGGATGTTAAGACATATGGAAAAAAAGTTGGATTAAAAATGGCATTAATCAAATTCGTCACAATCCCTGCACATATTGCTACCCAAGGACCAGCTATAACGGCGATAAGAATTGTTCCAATTGTGTCTAAAAATATGGGCAGTTTTAATAGATTCGTAATTTGAAAACCAACCATATTAATAGCCACACCGACAGGAATTAATAACAATGAGATCAAATTGAAATCTGCACGTATACCCCTTTTCATGACCAGTTTCCCCCTTATTATTTGTAGCTTCGTATTGCCTGATAAAACAGCTCGACAAAATCCTCCCTATTCACATCAAACAGAACCTTAGCATTTGGCTGCTTTCCACTGCGGTTTTTCACATCGACGACCGTTGTACCAGAAGTGAATTCTCCCTTCGTTTCAATCTCTACCCTGCAATCTATCCCGCTAAATAATTCAGGTTGAATCAAATAGGCAACAGAGCACAGATCATGAAGTCGAATTTGTATGTCTTGTGTATCTTGATTGGTTGACCCTGTATAATAATGGAGTAAATCATATATGACTTGTGAAGTCTTACTTTGGATATTTCGAATTTTTTCCGTATCCTTATTCGTTAAATAGGCCCGATGTGTCACATCTAAACCACTCATTACAATTGGGACACCTGCGTTGAATACAACATCTGCAGCTTCCGGATCTACATAAATATTAAACTCTGCAGTCGGTGTGACATTTCCCCCTTTGCATGCTCCCCCCATAATCGAAATCATTTCTATGTTCTCTTTTACCTCAGGATAGGTTAATAGTAAAACCGCGATATTCGTAAGCGGCCCTACCGCTACGATTGTGACTGGCTTTTCTGAAGATAAGACAATGTCCCTAATCGCTTGAATTGCCGTCCGCTCACTTCCTGCCATTTTAGAAGGCGGAAGCTGGACATTTCCAAGTCCTGTTTCTCCATGTACATCATCAGCAATAAATAACTCTCTCATCAAGGGCTTTTCTAAGCCACGGGCAATTTCTACATCATATTTTTCTAGAAAACTAACAAATTGCAGGGCATTTCTATACGTATTTTCCTGTGTGTGATTCCCGGCAACTGTGGATATAAGTTTTACTTCAAGATCCCCCGAAGAAAGCGCTAACAAAATTGCCATTACATCATCAATACCCGGGTCACAATCAATAATAATTGGTTTAGACATGCTTATTCCCCCTTATTTTATGCTTCTTGTACTTTGACGAATGACCAATTCAGGGTCTAATTTTACAACCTTTGTCTCTTTTTTTGCCTTTTTTAAATCTTGAATAATCATTTCTGCCGCTGTCTTTCCTAATGTGTAGGATGATTGCCGAATGGTTGTAAGTTTCGGTGTTAAAGCCTCAACTAGTTGAATATCGTCAAATCCCACTACCGATAAATCTTTTGGAATATTCATCCCCAGTTCGTAAGCAGCTTGATATATTCCGCAAGCCATTACATCATTGCTGGCGAAAATCGCCGAAATTTCATTTGATGGAAGCAGCTTTTTTGCAGAAGTGTAGGCATCCTTCATTCGAAAGTTACCAGTTTCCAGAAGAATAGGAAGATTCGCTTCCATCATTGCCTTTTGATAACCAAGAATTCTCCGCCTTGCTGTTCCTACTTCTTTAGGTCCAGTCATACAGGCAATTTTTTCATGTCCAAGATCAATTAGATGTTTAGTTGCCAAGTATGCCCCTTTTTCATTATCAATGAAGACACCATTATATGGACTATTGCCATCCTCTTCCCCACGGTCAATTAAAACAAAAGGAATATGTGCTTTTTGTAAAATTTCATAGTGTGCTTCAGAATAACGGCTGTTGCTTGAAAAAATGATTCCATCCACATATTTTTCTTTTAAAAGCTGGATATAATGCTTCTCTTTTTCCTCATCATCGTCGGTATTACAAAGAAAAACACTGTAACCGTGGTGATTTGCAAGGTCCTCGACTCCTCTTACCATCTCCGGGAAGAAGGGGTTAGAAATATTCGGCAAAACCAAGCCCAATGTTAACGATTGTTTTGTTACTAAACTCCTTGCAAGTGCATTCGGCTGATAATTCATCTCTTCCACGATTTTTAAGATTCTTTCTTTCGTTTCTTGACTAATCCCCCCCAGCTTGTCGTTCATCACCCTTGATACTGTTGTAATGGATACTCCCGCTTTTTTTGCAATATCCTTAATCGTAACTCGCACATTCCATCACCTTACAAAAACGTTTTACTAAAACGCTTTACCTATTTTGATACATGTATATGGAAAGAAAAGATGAATATTCCGCACTTTTAATTTATATTTTTGATTCATGTAAGAGAAATTAACCTATACTTTAAAACGAAAAAAACCATATGGTATAAAACCACATGGCTTATCAATAACTTAAAAAAAGTTAAGGGACAGGTCCCCCTATTCCAACGTATTGTGTCTCCTTTTTTGGCGTATAAATAGACCCGTTAATAATTTTCGGAAGGGTTACTCCTTGTTACCCTGTAAGACAGATATGAATAAAGCGATTTATTGACAGTTCGCTGCTGCCAGGGGATGGTGTTATATCAATCAGCGTTTCATTTTTTTCTGTTCTATATCTATCACTACTGAATTTCACTCAATACAATCCGACGATTTTCTTTATTAGATAAAGCAGCTACCTCATTTATCTTTGTTAAGTTAATAAAGTCTTCTTTTGTAAGGGTAGGAGCTTTATCTGTTTGTATTTCCGCAACCCATTGGTCCATAGGCATTGGTAATCGCTGTACTGCTTGTTGTGGACTTTCCCAGTCATGATGGCCAAGACGGCTGCTTCTGAGGCGAATCTGCTCGTCCTCGATTAGAAGAGTCCCTTCTGTTCCATACAGCTCTAATTGAAATGGACTACCATAGGATAAAAAGCCAGTTTCAATCACGCCCAGTGCACCAGATTTGTATTCTAGTATAACGACGGCATTGTCATCCACTCCATGATGATTGGTTTGCTGCAGGCGTGCATGTAACGCATTAACAGGTCCCATTAGTCGATTGGTCAAATAAATCGGGTGTGCACCAAGATCAATGAAGGAACCTCCACCGCATTGTTCCTCATCAAAAAAGCGGGCAGGCAGCCATCCTTGTGTCTTTCCTTCAGGAGGAACTGCACCATTGTGAGCCATGCGGCAGCGAATCGTTGTAATTTGGCCCAGCAGTTCTTCGTCCACTACCTTTTGTGCATACAGATATGGGCTTTCTGTTAACCTTGGTAAGGATACCATCAGTTTAACTCCGTTCTCCTCAACTGCAGCAAAAATTTCTTCACAGTCTTTTACATTAAAAGCTAACACCTTTTCCGTAAAAACATGCTTCCCGTGGTTTACAGCTGCAAGAATAACTTCCTTATGTAGATTGGTAGGTGTATTTACGACCACCGCATCAATGGAAGGATTAGATATAACGGATTGTAGATTACCATCAAAAGGAACACCTAATTCCGCAGCCCACTTTTCCCCGCGTTCTGCGTCTTCATCCCATACAAGCTGAATCGATAGCTGTTCATTTTTTTTAATCTGATTCGCATAGTCATCCGCATGGACATGCCATCTGCTTAATAATGCAACATTGATCACGTTTGCCACTCCTTATATTAACTAGTTTGTTTGAATTGAGGAGACGGGTCACTTTTAGCTAAAATAAACTGCTTTCCCCGTTTTGGCAGATTCATAGATGGCTTCTAAAATTTGCGTTACAACTAGAGCTTCCCTAGGTTTTACAACTGGCTCCGTATCATTTAGGATGCTTTCAATCCAAAGTCGCGCTTCCATATCAGAGTCATTTTCTGCCTTTCCGTCGTAAAAGGCTACACCACCTGAGCCTAATTCCACATTGGTCGTATAAAGCTTCCCAAAATTCTCTCCATTAATACGCAAGCCGTCTTTCATATCCGCTCCGCCTTCTGTTCCGCTTAACGAGCATTTCGCTTCATCGACATCCAACGTATTTAATGCCCAGCTTGATTCAAGCACGATGGTCGCTCCATTTTCCATCGTAATAAAACCGAATGCAGAATCTTCAACGGTGAATTTTTCTGGATCCCAAGGTCCCCATGCATTTGCAGCGTCTTTCTTTTTCCCTAATTTATGATATGTGGTTCCCATCACAGATTTTGGCTTATAATTATCCATCATCCATAAAGTTAAATCGAGAGCATGTGTACCAATATCGATCAATGGTCCGCCACCTTGTTTTTCTTCATCTAAAAATACTCCCCAAGTTGGGACTGCACGACGGCGAATCGCATGTGCCTTGGCATAATAAATTTCCCCAAGATCTCCGCGCTGACATACCTTATGTAAATACTGGCTGTCTTGACGGTAGCGGTTGTTGTAGCCGATTGTCAGCTTCTTGCCTGTACGCTCAGCAGCTTCAACCATGGCTTTCGCTTCTTCATATGTTTTCGCCATTGGTTTTTCACACATAACATGCTTCCCGCTTTCTAAGGCCGCAATCGAAATTTCCGCATGGGAGATATTAGGGGTACAAACATGTACAACATCAATGGACGGATCTTTTAATAATTGTTTATAGTCCCCATATACCGCCGCCTCACTTGTACCGTATTTTTCAGCAGCTTTTTTTGCCTTTTCGATTTCAATATCACAGAATGCCACGATTTCGACTTGTTCGATTTTACTTAAGCTTGGCAAATGCTTTCCGTTTGCGATTCCTCCGCAACCAATGATCGCTACTTTTAGCTTTTCTGTCATGGTTCTTCCTCCTAATCTATTATTTTATTTATATGTTTTTATGAACTTTATCGCATCACTAATATCCTGAAGCGGATTTGTTCCAACTTCTCTTTCAATCGTCAAATAACCTTCATAACCGATTTCTTGTAATGCGGCAAAATACGCTGGGAAATCTACCTTTCCTTGGCCAAGCGGGAGCTCCTTGAAGTATTCCCCTGCAGTTACCATTTGAGCGATTTTTTCATGATCTACCCCACTGCCATAACCAAGTGCACCGTAGACATCACGAGGATCGACTTCACGATATCTTACTCCGTCTTTTACATGTGTATGAACTATATAGTCTTTTAAAAGCTTTACCCCTTGGGCAGGGTCATCACCTGTCACCATCACCATATTCGCAGGGTCAAAATTCACTGATACACCATTTGTGCTGAGGGAATCGAGGAAACTTTTTAATCTTGCTGATGGCTCCGGACCTGTTTCAATCGCAAAATAAGCATTTAAGCTTTTTGCATAGATTCCCAACTCATCACATGCCTTTTGCATTTCTTCGTAAATTGGGTCAGATGGTTCATCAGGGATGATACCAATATGTGTCGTAACAATATTTGTTCCCAATTCCACAGCAAGATCCAGGATTCTTTTTGATTTTTCAATCTTCTCTGGGTTCAATTGGGCATCTTGAAATCCGTGTCCACCGAGATCTCCGCATAGGGCAGAAATTTCTAATCCTAAGGAATCAATATAATTCTTTAAATCTTTTCTAGCGGAAGAACTCAAATTTTCCGGGCTCATCTCCCCTTTTACCACATAGATTTGCACACCATCGGCACCAAGCTCCTTTGCGGTCTTTAAACCTTCCCGAATCGGCATTCGAAGACTGTCCACAATAATACCGATTTTGTTGGACAATTTTTGTTCTAGCTTCATAGGATGAACTCCTCCTTTTGAGAAAGTATTTGCTTTACATGAAATTTGTTTTTATTGTTGATGCCAGTTCTCCTGATTGGATTCCATGTTCGGGCATCAAGCCACTTCTTTGGTGACCGTGGCAGTGGCACAATCCCTTTTTCGGGCACGATTCCACTTCTTGCGTGACCAGAGTGGTAACCCGAGCTCCATTTTAGGCACGATTCTATCTAAACCCTCCTTCCACCAACTCCAGCTCAATCACCGTATCCATCTCATCCGGCAGCCTTGCTCCCTGCAAAGTGATAAACGCTCCATTTTGAACATCGGAATACTGCTCGGCCATCCATGGAACTTCGACTATTAATTCACTGCCATCAGCCAGCAGGCTTGCTTTTTTTATCTTGCCTTTTAATCCTTGAAAATAGATGGGGCCAATGCCGCGGTCATAAACATGTGCGTATAAATAGTTTCCTTTTTGCGTATACCTTCCCCATTCAGGCTTCGGCAATTTGGAAGCATGGCAGCCGTATATGCTTGCCCCATTTTGCTTCATCCATTTTCCAACTTCCTTTAAAATCTCCAAGGACTGCTGCGGAATCTCTCCTTTTGCATTCGGTCCAACATTTAATAGTAGATTGCCATTTTTACTGACGCATTCTACTAAAGTGCGGATCACCTGCTGCGGAGATTTATAGTTTACATCCTTAGAATGATAGCCCCAGTGATCAATTAACGTGATACATGCTTCCCAGGGAATCGGTTTAGCAACCGAATTTACAATCCCGCCGACCGGAATAATTTGCTCCGGTGAATAAAAATCCCCTGCATAAATTTCCGGTTCGGCTGCCAAGATATTTCCTCCAAGGCGATTATCAATCAATACATCCGGCTGAATCGAACGGATCATTTTAACAAGCTCCGTTGCCCGCCATTTTTCACCGGTCATATCATCGTATGAAAAATCAAACCACAAAATATCTATTTTTCCGTAATTCGTTAATAACTCTTTCACTTGTCCATGAAAATAGGAAATATATTTGGAAAAGTCCCCTGTGAAGTTTTTAAAATCCTCATGATCCCTCATTGGATGATGACGATCCCCATATGCGGGGTAATCAGGGTGATGCCAGTCGATAATCGAGTAATACAGTCCAACCTTCAGACCTTCCTCCCGAAAAGCTTCTATATATTCTTTGATTAAATCTCGTCCCGCAGGTGTATTCGTCGCTTTATAGTCTGTTAGCTTACTATCAAATAAGCAGAAACCATCATGATGCTTTGCCGTCAGCACTGCATATTTCTGTCCTGCTGCTTTTGCAGCCTTAGCCCATTCCCTTGGGTTATAAAAAATAGGATTGAACTCCTCAAAATATGGTTGATAATCTTCTACACTTAAGCGTTCATTGTTACGAATCCATTCCCCGCGTGCTGGAATCGAATATAGCCCCCAGTGAATAAATAGGCCGAATCGATCCTCCATGAACCATTTAACGCGTTCTTCTCTTTCACCCATGCAATGTCCCCCACTTTGTTCTAAATCTTATTAACAACTGCTATGAGAAAGTTACTTCCATTCCTTTTTCGCTTGATTCGTAAATCCCGCAAAGAATTTTCATAATTTCTACTCCATCCTGGACAGGACTGATGGTTTCTTTATTTTCAGTAATACATTCGATGAAATGGTCGATTTCTGATTGAAATGCTTGCGTAAAATTAAACGTTAAATAATCCACTTGTGGGGTAACATTCAAGATTGTATTGTGTTTTTCCGAAACAATGTGCAGCTCCGGCTCAATTTCAGCGCCGCCTTTATCCCCATATAATTTCACTTGTGTCTCATCTTTTTTGGCATGAAGGGTGAAGCTTACGTCCACAAATAAAGATGCTCCATTTTCAAAGCGAACTAAAGCGTTTGTCATATCCTCCACATCATTTTTGGATGAATCATAGTCTGCAGCTTGATAGAAGGAGAGATTTTGAATATGAGAGCGATTTCCTAATTTACGATAAGTATTTCCTGTTATCGATTTCACTTTCGGACGCCCCATTAAATACCAGCATAAATCGATGACATGCACTCCGATATCAATTAGTGGTCCACCGCCTGACCGGCTTTTATCAGAAAACCAACCACCCGGATTGCCAAGCCTGCGCAAGCATGATGCTTTCGCATAATAAATGGATCCTAAATCACCTGCATCAATAAATGATTTTAAAATCTTCGTATTGGACGCATATCTTCTCACAAACCCAACCTGCAGAAGCTTTCCGCTTTCCTTAACCGCTTTTTCAATCTCCAAAGCTTTTTCTACGCTAGTCGTTAACGGTTTTTCTACCAAAACATGCTTTCCCGCTTTTAAGGCGGCGATGGAAATTTCCGCATGGGAATGATTCCATGTACAAATACTTACGGCGTCAATCTCTTTATCTAGTAGGAGTTCACGGTAATCAGAATAGTGTTTCGTCGCTTTATATAACCCTGCCTTTTCTTTTGCTCTTTCTTCATTTACATCACAAACCGCAAAGATTTCTGCATAAGGATTTTTTTCGTATCCATTAAAATGCATTTCTGAAATAGATCCTGCACCAATAACCCCGATTTTTACCTTTTTCAACAATAATTCCTCCTTATACTGTTACAATTCATCCCAAATTCGTTTTATATTTTCTAAGCCAATTTTCACCCCAGTACGGCAATCTTCCATTCCTTCAAACTCAAGGGAGAGATAGCCATCATACCCGGATTCTTTCACTTCCTTCATGACATGAGGAATATGGATGTCACCCTGACCGACAATCGCACCGCGTAAATAATTTCCCGCAGCAGATTGAAACCAGCCGCTTCCAGGATTCCGATCATGTGGTCTTACATAAAAGTCCTTGAAATGAACCATCGATGCAATGGAAATGTTTCGTTTTACCGAAGATAGCGGGTCCTCATCAACACATAAAAAGTTTCCGATATCCAGGGTTGTTTTAAAATTTTCCTTATCCACTAGATCGACAATTTGATGGACCCGGTCTGCATGCTGAACATGAAATCCGTGATTTTCAATGCTTGTCGTGATGTTGTATTGGGATGCATAATCAGCAATTTCCTTACAGGCGGTTACGATGGCAGGTAAATCCTTTTGAAATTGAGTGATCGTTGCTTCCTTAGGATTTCTTGATGCAACATCGTGGCGCATTTTCTTCACCCCAAGTGCATGGGCAATATCCACCTGCTTTTTTACTCTTTCTATTTCTGCTTGGTATTCCTCTTTATTTTTATCGATAAAATTTGCTCCAATAGCATAATTGGAAATATCAATGCCGAGGGAGCTTGCTTTATTGCGAATCGCACCTGCAAATTCTTCATTGTCATCCAAAGTAAATCCGATAGGAACAATTTCAATATGCTCCCCGCCATGTTCCTTAATCCAATCCATCACATCGAAAATGGTCATTTCTCCCGACTGAATGGCAGATAAAAAACTATATGAACTTACTCCAAGTTTCATACAAATCCCTCCTTTTTTGGTGTCAGGCACCACCCGTGGACATTTTGCGATTTTGTACGCCAGAGGCGGACAGTGAGTAGTACTCCACTCTTGGTGCCTGCCAGTTGACGCCTGACTAGGCATTTATCCCAAATCGATCTGTTTCTTCATCGTTTCGGTCCGTTTCCTTAAACTTTCGGGCCATTCGCCTGGCAATTTAAAATAAATCTATTCCACTGCACTTAAATTAACCCTGTTACCGCTAATTTTTTAAACCAATATCCGCTTTTTTTCACCGTTCGCTTACAATCTTTATCCAAATCAACGGATACTAGGCCGTAGCGGTTTTTGTAAGCATTAAGCCAGGACCAGTTATCGATAAAGGTCCAAACATGAAAACCTTTTACATTAGATCCTTCTTTGATTGCCTGGTGGACCCATTTTAAATGCTCTTCGTAAAATTCAATGCGGTAGTCATCTTCAATCATCCCTTCTTCATTTAGAAATCGGGTTTCATTTTCAACTCCCATTCCGTTTTCCGAAATAAAGCATTCGATATTTCCATAGTTTTCTTTTACATTCATTAAGATGTCGTAAATTCCCTTTTCATAGATTTCCCAGCCTCGGTAAGGATTCATTTTCTTACCTGGCATATCGTGATAATCAAAATATCGTTCCGGCATGAACGGTGCATTTGGATTAAATAAATTTTCCTTCGCCTTTACTCTCCTAGGCTGATAATAGTTAATCCCTAATAGATCGACGGTATTTTCCTTAATCAGCGTTATATCTCCGTCCTCAATATGAGGCATAAATCCTTCCTTCTTCAAGATATCAACCAATTCACTTGGAAAGGTCCCTTTTACAGATGGATCAAGAAAAGATCGGTTAAAAAAGGCATCTGCAATCTTTGCAGCTTCTACATCTGCCGGATGCTGACTTCTTGGATAGGATGGAGTTAGGTTCAGGATAATCCCAATTTTCCCACCTAAATTTCTCTTATGATATGCACGAATCGCTATCGCACTGGCTAAAATCGAATGAAAACCAGCTTGAACACATTTCTGAAAATTACAGAGTGCTGGATAATGGTGACCGTATAAATATTGATTTTCTACGGGAACAATCGGTTCGTTATGGGTAAACCACTTTTTCACGCGGTCACCAAATAAATCGAAACAGGTTTCTGCATACTTCACATATGCTTTTACTACTTCCCTGCTTTCCCAGCCGCCTTTTTCCTGCAGTTCAAAAGGCATGTCGAAATGATATAAATTCACGAATGGTTCAATCCCTTGATTCCAAAGCTCGTCCATTACTTGGTTATAAAATTGAACAGCCTTAGGATTTACTTCTCCCTCGCCGGTTGGGATTAATCTGGACCATGAGATGGAGAAGCGGAAGCTGTTATGACCAAGCTCCTTCATTAATGCAATGTCCTCTTTATACCGTGCGTAAAATTGTGATGTCTCACTTGGGCCTATCTTTTTAAAAAAGCGATTTGGTTCTATTTCGTACCAATGATCCCAAATATTTTTTCCTTTTCCATCCTTGTTTGCTGCCCCTTCCATTTGCGTAGCGGAAGATGCGGAGCCCCACCAAAAATCCTTGGGAAATAGATAATCCTTCACAATGTAATCCCCTTTCTTTAAAGGTTATGTAAAACATAAAGATTTGCTTGCCTTATCTCGGTTGAGTTATACATCCCAAGTAAAAGCCCTGCTACTTGCATTTTCTTTATTTCAAAAATGTCCTTCATTGCCTCTATGATGGACACCCTTCCCTTTTCATTCCTCGACTTTGTCCTTCATACAGTCAATGAAGGACTACTTGCCTATCCTTTTTTACAAACCTGTCCTTCATAACCCCCATGAAGGACGGGTTTCCCTCTTCTTTCCTCGTTTTTGTCTTTCATACAGTTTATGAAGGACAACTAGCCCATTCTTTTTTTCAAACCTGTCCTTCATAACCCCCATGAAGGACGGGTTTCCCTTTTCTTTCCTCGACTTTGTCCTTCATACTGTCTATGAAGGACAACTAGCCTATTCTTTTTTTCAAACCTGTCCTTCATAACCCCCATGAAGGACGGGTTTCCCTTTTCTTTCCTCGTTTTTGTCTTTCATACAGTTTATGAAGGACAACTAGCCCATTCTTTTTTTCAAACCTGTCCTTCATAACCCCCATGAAGGACGGGTTTCCCTCTTCTTTCCTCGTTTTTGTCTTTCATACAGTTTATGAAGGACAACTAGCCCATTCTTTTTTTCAAACCTGTCCTTCATAACCCCCATGAAGGACGGGTTTCCCTTTTCTTTCCTCGTTTTTGTCTTTCATACAGTTTATGAAGGACAACTAGCCCATTCTTTTTTTCAAACCTGTCCTTCATAACCCCCATGAAGGACGGGTTTCCTTCTTCTTTCCTCGTTTTTGTCTTTCATACAGTTTATGAAGGACAACTAGCCTATTCTTTTTTTCAAACCTGTCCTTCATACTGCACACAAAAAACTGTTTACATAAGCATCAATCTACTTTTCTACTAATCAAAAACTTAAAGATTTCTCCATTCAGTCGGCGTAACACCGACGCTTTTTTTGAATTGCTTGTAGAAGTAGGTGGTATCGGAATAGCCTACTTTTTTGCCGATTTCGCCAGCGCGATAATTAGTTGCTTTTAGCAATTCCTTAGCTTTTTTTAGTCGGTAATGATTAATATAGACCGAGAATACGACTCCTACCTCTTTTTGAAATAGCTGGCCGAGGTAGATAGGGTTTACATGAAAGCGATGACCGAATGTTTTTAATGATAGCTCCTGATCATAGTTGGCATGGATATACTCCAGAACATTCTGCACGATAGGACTGCGCATTTTATTTTGATGATTAATAGACAAAAGCAGTTCCTGGCAATATTCTTCTAAAATGCTTTTCATTTGCGGAATATTCGTAGCGTAAACCATCTTTTCAATAGAGGCGGTATGGTAGCTAAATTCATCCGGCTTTAAGGAATGATGAATATATGAAATGAAATCAATCGTATATTTTTTCGCTACTGAAGGAGCCAAGAAGCCCGATTTTTTCATTAAAGAACAGTAGAATTGATCAATCATCTTCTTTAAATTCTCTTTTGACTTTACTAACTCTTTCGTAAAATTCTCTTTCCATTCCTGCTCTTTTTTTAAGATTGCTTGTCTATCCTCATAGACTTGCCTGGAAATAAGCACATGGGGTTCCATATATATTTGAAGCGGTTTGCATTCTCTCGCACTTAGATAGCTCTCCTCTATCTCGTCCATTCCATTGACGGTATTTCCTAAGGACAGATAAAATTTACCGACCATATCTTGTTCCTTTTTTAAATAATCAACCAGTAAATGATTACATTCCGTAATGTATACTGCACTTTCTCCGCCAAAAACAATAATGAATTCTTGATCCAATTGATAAAGACAGTCAGCGGAAAATGTATCCTCTACATATCGCGCTATTTCAGCTACGACCTTTTCATCGCCGGAATTCTCAAAATCTAAGATAGATACTCCATAAAAGGGATGATTGACTTCCATTTCATACAGGGACAATCTTTCCCGCCAATTGTTTTTATCAATCTCACCATTTAGCAATCGCCATAAAATATTTTCCTTCAGCGTCGTGAATTTCGTATGATCATTCGAATCCAATGTCGTAAACAGCTTCTTACTAATGGTTTGAATCGTCTTTAATAATTCCTCTTTATCAACAGGCTTCAATAAGTAATTCTCAATTCCTAAAAGCAATCCTTCTTTTACGTAAGCAAACTCCTGGTATCCGGATAATACGACACATTTTAATTCCGGCCAAAGCCCTTTAGCCTTTTGGATCAGCTCTAAACCAGTCATTTTCGGCATTAAAATATCTGTAATTAAAAGCTGAATATCGCCCGTTTTTAATATTTCAAGAGCTTCTTCCCCATTTTCAGCAAAACAGGTAACCTCAAATCCGTAATCTTCCCAATTCAATAGTGCCTTTAGTCCTCTCGTAATTAACGGTTCATCATCAACAAGCAATACACGAAACATATCCCTCACACCTCACCCGGTATTAAAACGGTTACAATCGTTTCTTGATCTGGCACACTTTGAATCGATAAACCATAAGGATCGTTAAATTTTAAATTCAAGCGTTGATGAACATTTCTTAATCCAATGGATTTCATTTCAACACCATCCTTATCATTTATTTGATCTCTGATTAATGTGAGCTGATCATAAGAAATACCTGTTCCATTATCTTTGATACTGATTTCAATATCTCCTTCCGCCTTTTGACCGATGATTTCCAGCTTATTATCATTCCGATCCTTTTTAAAACCATGTTTAATATAATTTTCCACAAGGGGCTGGAGAATCAAGCGTTGAATCGGAACATTCTCCATTTCTTTTGGAATTTGAATAGCTACTTGTAACTTATTAGGATATTGAAGCTGGATCAGTTTTAAATATTGCTCTACATTCTCTATTTCGACCTGCAAGGATACTGTTTCTTTTGTTTCTAATGAATATCTCAGCATTCTCGACAAATGGAAAATCATATCTCCGGAAGTATCCGAACCTTCCATTACCGCAACCATCCGTATTACTTCTAGTGTATTAAATAAAAAATGCGGGTTAATTTGCGCTTGAAGAGCTTTTAATTCCGCTTGTTTTTGCATGTTATTCAATAAAAAGAATCGTTCAATATAATCATTTAATTTTACTAACATCGAATTAAAACTTATGCCGATAATCGATAATTCATCAGCCTTTTTCGATTCTGGAATTCTCACAGAAAGATTTCCTTTTTCTACTTCCCGAATAGAAGCAACGATTTGCCCAATTCGTTTAGAGTAACTACTAGTAAACCTATATGTAATTAAAATAGCTGCAAGCGTCGCAAAAATAATTAATACCCACATCGTTCCTCTGGCAAAGGTTAATTTGTTTAATTCCTTTTTGGGAATGACACCTATATAGGTATATTCATTATTTTGAGCAGAGACATCCATGTAATAGGTTTGTCCCTGATATGTTTGAATCGATTCCCCGGTTTTTTTCGATACCTTCTCAATTAGTTTTTTTGGAATACCATGATTATCAGAATATAAAACCTTTCCCTCTTTATTTAATAAAAAGAAGGATTTCTCAACCTCAGAATTCTTTCTTTTCACAATTTGGTCTAATCCATCCGTCGAATAGTAGATAGATAAAATCCCCATTTTCTCCATCGTACCCGGGTTATAAAGGAGAATTTCCTTTGTAATCGTGTCTTTTAAATGTCTTTTCGGATAGCTTTGTCCTTCAAAAAAAGGCTGCATTTGTCTTGGGGGAATTTCATTTGCCGTTTGGTCTTTAATGGAATCATTCCACCGGCCATTATTGTAAATAAATAAGTACTCCACCTCAGGAAGTGCAATAGAACGCAGGCTCACTGCATTAATATTGGGATCCTGATTGAAAAAGTCCATAAAAATCGTATTGATGTTTCGGGAAATAAAAGAATGGGATTTAGTATAACGATCTAGATTAGATTTCATGTAATCTTCGTATCCCTTATTCAGTGCTAAAGAAACATCCGAAATTAAATCACTTCTGCCGTACAATTCTCTTACTAAATAATCCACATCACCTTGTTTATTGGAAAAAAATCCATCCACTCTATCCAGTGTGCGGGAATCGATGTCTCTTTCTCTTTGGATAATAATATCTGAGTAATAATTCGTAATGGTTACAATGAGAATAATCACCGTAACGACTAATGTTAGTGAAGAAGCTAAAAGTAGCTTATGAAATATATTGTATTTAAAATATTTGTTCTTGAGCATGTTCATTCCTCACTCACCATCATCCGCTGTTAATATGTATTCTAAGAAGAATTAAATTCTTCCTTCGTGTCTGTTTTCTCTTATAAAATGGTGTAAAAGGGGAAGCACCTATATGAGCAAAAGTGTTACACATGTTGTATAAAGGAGATTTCACTAAAATGTGAACAGAAAAATCCTCCTGAGTTAAAATCAAAAATATTAAAAGTATTCTATAAATCTATTTTTCTAAATATACAAGTAAAAATCAAGCCAGATTTGCATCCAGCTTGATTTCCGTTATTTACTTATTTTTCGCTTTCCATGCATCGTATTGTTTTTGAATTTCTTTCAATACTTTATCAATACCTGCTTCTTTGAATTTCTTATTTGCTTTTGGCAAATATTCCTCAGGATTAACCGTACCAGTTGCAAGTGCCGGATAGAATTCTTCACTTACATTGGTGATGGCAGCAATTTCTGATCGAACAGAACTAGGATCAAAATGGAAACCAAGGGTTGGTGCAGGTTGAGCTGATGCATTAAATTCCTTGAATTTTTCCCACTTGTCTTTAGGATCATTGTTATATAGATAAAGAATAAAATGGTTTCCTAAAGAGTAAGACGGCATATTGTATTTATCGATTCGTGCTGGAAGATCCGTGATTGTACCATCATCATTCTTTTTATAGTGAACTCCTTCAATTCCTTTATCCACTAAGTTGCGAAGGTATGGATCTGTGTTTAATAAGTTTAGGAAGTCCATTACCTTTTCCGGATTTTTCGAATTAGCAGAAATTGCTTGGATAGCACCTGTTACAGAATCATTAAAGGTTGTTGGCTGTTCTGCCGGTACAGAAACCACATCGTATTTAGCTGAACGGCTCCATAGTATATCTGCATATGGTTGGGAATCACCCATACGTACAAACCAGTTTTCCACATCCATCGGCCATGTATCTTTACTTGTCGCAGCATCCGCTTTTAGGTAGCCGGCCTTATAGTACTTATGCATTGTTTTAAATGTGCTCATTGCAATATCTGATTCATACCAATTAATAACATGACTCGTGTCGCCTGCTAACGGAAAAGCCATCGGTATTTTTTGATCCATAACATAATCGAATGGAAGATATGCTTTAAATGTTGCCATTGGCGTAATTTTTGGTTCATTTTCTTTAATCGTCTTAAGCATTGGCTCTAAATCTTCCAACGTTTTTACCTTTGAAAGATCAAAGTGATATTTATCTACCAATCTCTTATTAAATGTATAGACCGTTTGTCTTGCAACTTCCTTATTGGAAGGAATTCCGTATAATTTCCCATTTACTTTCGCACCTTCAACAAATGCCGGATCAAGTGCTTTCTTTAACTCTTGTCCGTGAGTGTCCAACAATTTATCTACTGGATAGAAGGCACCTTTTTGTGCGTTTTGGACATAAGAAGTTCCATTAGTAAAAGCTAAATCATATGGCTCTCCAGAAGAGATAATGACTTGCATTTTTTGCTCATAATCTCCCCAATCGATTTGTTTAAAATTAACAACTGCATTGATCTTTTTCTTTGTGTATTTATTAACTTCCTTAAAAACCTTGTCTGTATCCTTTTGCGGTGTACCAATGGTGTACCAGATAATTTCATACGGTTTATCTTTGCCATTACCGCTTGCTTTTTCATTACTTGAACAAGCGCCAAGAACTAAACCAATAGCCAGTACAAGTACCAGTAAAGATAAAAGTCTCTTTCTCATAATTGTTCCCCCTTGTATTTTTCATTGTATTTCGGCTCTTTTTTCATCATTGTTGCTATTTTAACCGAAGATCTTTGAATTTCCTGTTTGGGTAAAAACAAAAGCTCGAAAAGCAACAATAGATGCGAAAACAGCCTTGTTATTCTTTAACTCCCCCGATAGTTAAACCGCTGATGAAATACTTTTGGAAAAACGGGTACGTCACAGCGATTGGCAGGGTAGCAATAACAACCATAGCCATCTTTGCAGAATCCTCCGGTATAGCCGATAATAAATCAGATTGTCTCGCGGCAATTTCCGTATTTTGCCTCATAAATTCCAGATTGCTTTCAATTTTCATAAGCAAGGACTGCAGTGGTACAAGATGCGGATTATCAATAAAGAGCAAGGCATTAAACCAGTCATTCCAATAACCTAATGTACTGAACAATGCAATCGTTGCGAGTCCAGGCAAGGAGAGCGGAAATACAATTTGGAAGAATATCCGAAATTCGCTTGCCCCATCGATTCTAGCGGATTCCAAAATGGATTCCGGGACTGATTTCATAAAGAATGTTCTCATTACAATAATGTAGAAAGCATTCATGGCAAGAGGTAAAATTAATGCCCAAATAGAATTTTTCAACCCTAGAAATTGAGTAACAACGATATAGAACGGAACCATTCCGCCGCCGAATAACATGGTAAACAGCGCGATGAAGGTAAAAAACTTTCGGTATTTAAATTGCGGCCTTGAAATCGCATAAGCGTAAAAGGAAATCATTAAGACACTGATAATCGTTCCTACTACCGTAACAATTATGGTAATCCCATAGGAGGTAAGTAATTGTTCTTTCATATGCCACAAGTATTTATAGGCTTCAAGACTCCAAGTTTTAGGGATTAGCCGAAATCCATCTGTATCGATGCTTTTCTGGCTGGACAGTGAAATAATAATGACATATATAAATGGAAACACACACAAAATACTAATTATACCAATTAAAGTAGTCATCAACCCATTGGTAACGGGATGAAACCCAAATAGATTTTTCCGCTTTTTTTGTTTTACATTTACCTTTTGATCATGGACTGAAAGAGGTGTTGTTTCTGTTTCAGCAGTTTTCATCATACTCTTTGACATATCCCCTGCCCCCTTTCGAATAATATTGGTAGATGTCAGAATAGAGCACTCTCTTCATCTACCTTTCTAACAATAAAGTTAGTTAGCAAAACGAGAATAAATCCAATGAAGGACTGATATAGTCCAGCCGCAGTACTCATTCCAATATCACCTAATGTCATTAATCCTCGATAAACAAATGTATCAACGGTATTTGTAACGGGGTATAATGCTCCTGAATCCATCGGCAGCTGATAGAATAGCCCGAAATCAGAGTTGAAGATTTTTCCAACTGACATGATAGTAAGGACAATCATTAAGGATCTGAGCATCGGAAGGGTAACATGCATAATTTGCTGCCATTTGGATGCACCATCGATCATTGCAGCTTCGTAATACGTTTTATCGATTCCGACTATTGCTGCCAGATACAAGATACTGCCATATCCGATCCCTTTCCATGTATTAGAAATGATTAATATGTATGGCCAATAACGCGGTTCGTTGTACCAGGAAACGGTATCTACGCCAAAACTTTTAAGAAGATTGTTTAAAAGTCCACTATCAGTACTTAAAAAGCTAAAAGCAAAATAACTGACAACAACCCAAGAAAGAAAGTGTGGAAACAACATTCCTGTTTGATAGATTTTGGATAAACGCTTGTTGGCAAGCTGACTTAAAACAATGGCAACCCCAACACCGAGCACTAATCCCAGAATAATAAATACTAGATTATATAACACCGTATTTCTTGTGATAATATAAGCACTATCTGTATTAAACAGGAATTTAAAATTATCAAATCCTACCCACTTACTGTCCATCACGCTGGCGAAAAATCCGTCTCGTGAGATTCGGAAATCCTTGAAGGCGATGACCGTACCAAACATGGGCAAATAGGAAAACAACAAAAACCAAATAGTACCAGGAAGCACCATTAGAAGCCAAATTCGATTCTTATAAAGATCTTTCCATATCTTCTTCAATGTTCTCCCACCTCCCTCACAGTATTGTAACCCCTTTCATAGTTTTATTATAGAAAACGGTAAAACGCTTTCAAAGTTAACTAATTTCAGAAATAGTGGAAAAATTAAATAAGAGTATGCTGGAAGAATTACAGGCTTTCTGCTTCAACTGGAGAGGAAGAGCTCTTAACGGACACGGGTTCCGTTATCTGTGACAAAATGCTGGTTTTTAAAGAGATAGCGGACACGGGTTCCGTTATTAGCTACTTTCAATCGTAATTTTGCCTGATTATCGTCAAATAACGGATTCTATGTTCGGAAACACAAGGAAAACAAGGATTTTTATCCCAATAACGAATCGTCTGTCCGCTAAAATTCTCTGCATCGTAAAAACGCTTGGATTCTGATATGCTCCAAGCGTCTTTTTGTGAAAGGTATCACCATACTCTTATCGTTTTAATTTCATATGGTTTGACCTTCAACACAATCGGGGAAGTGGTTTCTACTCCGATAGGCTCCTCCATTAAATCCGTTTCTACCCAGCTGACAGGATCACGTTGAACATTTACGGTTACCGTGCCCCTTTTTCCTTCATATTCATGAAGTCTAATAATGATGCCATTCCCGTCATATGCTTGTTTTATCGCATCTACCCACACATGGTCCGAATTGATTTCAACAAAGGATTCTTCGCTGTCCCATTTCCCAGGGAAAGTAAGGGCAGGATCATTCAAATCCCATGCCTTTTCGACTGTTTTCGCCTCACGCCAATCTCCCATATGCGGATAAAGAGAATAAACAAAGGAGTGGCAACCTTGATCAGCCTCCGGATCTGGATGAGTTGCCGACTTTAACAATGTAAGTCTTAAGACATTTTCTTTAATGTCATATCCGTATTTAGCGTTATTTAATAAACTAACGCCATAATCCGCTTCTGAAATGTCTGCCCATTGATGACCAACCGTTTCAAACCTTGCCATATCCCAGCTTGTATTCCAATGGGTTGGCCGTTTTACATTCCCGTATTGAATGTCATAAGTTGCTTCTGTTGCACGGACATCAATTGGAAATGCTGCTTTCAGAAGTTTTCGCTTTTCATGCCATTCTACCTTGGTGTCAAAATCAATCCTACGATCATTCGCATAAAACACGATATGCTGAGAAATGTCGGAATGATGGTACTTATAAGTAAGTTTGATTCCAAATGACAACGAACCATTTTCCACCACTTGGAAATCTATTAAATCCTGAATCTCTTCCATTTTTTCTTGATAGAATATATCAATATCCCATGCATCATGGGCAAGCGGCTTATCCTCAAATATTTGTAAAACATTTCCTCTTTGTTCGTCACTTAGAACATTACGATCTGCTTCTTTATCATAAAGCATGGTCCACTGTCCATGTTCATTCCATTTCACGATGTAAAAAGGCGTTTCCAATTGGTAATCTGTATACTTAAACGGAGAGTCTGCCTTTTCCATCCTAGTTTTTGGTTCAAAATACAACGTTTTCGCTCCAAAGGAAGGTAGGGAAACAACTTCTACCAGCCAGCTATCATGATCCTTTTGAGCACTCAACTGGTTGCCCTCCCTATCTTTCCATACACCCCATTCATATTCTGTATATTCATGGATTCGGATATTTTTTCCGTCTTTTACATGAGTAGTATTCAACACCACTACTGTATGTTCTTCTTTCTTTAGATGGTCTTTTATGATATTAGATTCAAGCTGTTCCGCAATTTGTAAAGCATCCTCGTACTCCAGCTTTGCATCTTCATACACTTCATGTATAGAGGATCCAGGTATAATATCGTGAAACTGGTTTCTTAATATAATTTTCCAGCCCTCTTTTAATTGTTTCGCCTCATGATCTCGTTTTTCATTAGTTGATAACCATGTGGAAAGCATCTCCACCCTGCGATAGAAAAGCTCTAGTTTGCGATTCATCTTTTTCATAAAAGCCTGACTCGTATACGTTCCGCGGTGATATTCGAGATACAGTTCCCCATCCCATTTATGAATATATGCATCTGACTGCGTAACATTTTCATGAAGCTTCTCGAAAAATTCACCTGCAGTTGACGTTTTCACATTCGGCATCCCTGGCAGAGTATCAAATCTGCGTCTCATTTCCAGCATGTGACGGTTTACCCCGCCGCCTCCGTCCCCATAGCCATAGGATAACAGCAGATCTTTAGATAACTCCTTATCCTGATAGCCCTTCCATGCACCTTTTACGGTTTTTGCGGTGATATATCCATTGTACGTATAGAACCAAGAATCCGGCGCATTCCATGGTTCCGGTGTCGTAATGAAATGCGTTAATATCTCGGATCCGTCCATGCCCTTCCAATAAAACGTGTCATGCGGCATACGATTGTATTGATTCCAGCTGATTTTGGTCGTCATCATCGTCTTGATTCCCGATTTTTTTAATATTTGCGG
The DNA here is from genome assembly GCF_038008735.1 of Margalitia sp. FSL K6-0131. NCBI lineage: Bacteria > Bacillati > Bacillota > Bacilli > Caryophanales > Bacillaceae > Heyndrickxia > Margalitia sp. FSL K6-0131. The sequence continues at coordinate 1,299,918 of NZ_JBBOZS010000001.1, read as the reverse complement.
CAATGCCCAGCTATAGCCAAAGACGTCCGGAAGCCAGAGGTATTCACAATTAACGCCAAATTCTTCTTTGAAAAAGTTTTTGCCATGTAAAATTTGGCGGACAAGCGATTCCCCGCTCGGGATATTACAATCCGCTTCGAGCCACATAGCTCCTCCCGCTTCCCATTTCCCTTCCGCAATTCGCTCTTTCATTTGCTTGTAAATTTCCGGATAATCAGTCTTTATGTAATCGTAAAGCTGCGGTTGTGTTTGTAAAAAGACATATTCAGGATATTGCTTCATCAAATGCAAAACGGTTGAGAACGAACGTGCAGCCTTTTCCCGAGTATTTCGTAATCTCCAAAGCCATGCTACATCAATATGGGTATGGCCAACCGCATGAATCGTAAGCTCTGATGAGGCATCGATTTTTTGTAATGCATTCATTAATTGAGCTTCCGCCTCGTAACAGGATTCATAGAAAGAATCGCTGCCTGGTTCTGTCCAATTGATGATTTTCAAACTATCGGAAATCAATGTTTTCAAAGTGAGAAAAGCCGTATCTGTCTCCTGAGTTTCCATTAAAACTTCGTATGCAGCAAGCAGCGTATAATAAAGATTGTCCACTTTTCTGTCCAGCCAGCCGATTTTCGCCATCGTTAATTTATACTCATTCTCAACCGGGACACCTCCGCCTTCCAGTCCTGACCACAGACGGAAATCCAATCGCAAAGGCTGTCTGGCTGCTTCTTCATCAAACAAAACTTCTTCGTGATTGGAATCAACACCTTGGTACGGATGCCCATTCACAAATAATAAAGACTCAAAACCAGAATTATTCCCTCCGCCAGTCTTTCCAAAGGAAAAAAGACCAACCACTTGACGGTCTGCGAATGTTACATGATGATCCACCGTCGTATGGAGCCAAAGATAGCGATCTCTTCCCTTCCAGTAGTCGCCAAGTTTCATTTGATGATTTTGATCATACTCACTGGGTGGATACGCACCTACTTCGCCATCATCATTTTTAGCAGCAAATGCCTTTATATCCACACAATCACGGTAACGATACCCCTCTAATTCTCTGATCCGTGCCTCAAATTTTCTCTCTGTCAGGAACATGATATACACCCCTATCGTTCTATTAAAATATTTGAGCAATGTTTCCGATTATCCAAATAGTCACCTAATTTCCTTAAGCTTCAAGGATTTGTTTTTCCAGCCTGCGGAACCTTTTCATGCAAACCGTCATCACCCAATAGCTTGGCAAGACCGCGCTCATAAACGGAATAAGACCGGGTAATTTATAGATAAAATATCCAATACATACTAACCCTACTAAAATAACAAATGTATCTTTAAAGCCAGCAAACGCATGGATAAAGGCTTGTTTTAAATAGGCTTTTGCGCTGAAAGTATATTGTACATAAAGCGGGAAAAAGTAAATTAAGGTTAATAGTAAAATAGCCAATAAGAATAGAATGAAAACATAGAGAAAAATAGAAAAGAATCCCTTCATATAAAACGAAATCCGCAGGTCAATGAATAGAAATGCTGCAATGCAAACAAAGACAAGCCCGATTTTATTGCTGTTTACCCATTCCTTTTTATAAGTGTCCTTAAACAGCTGCCATATAGAAAAATCCAATTCTTTTTTGGCCCATTTTCTTATCACAGTAAACATGGCGATTGTCGCCGGAAAAAAACCTGCAATGACAAGGCCGGATAAGGTAAACGCAATCCATAACAAGTTCGTCCATACGAGACGCAAAATCCATTCACTTACATATTGGAATAATTTCATTTCTATCCATCTCCATTTCAATGAGATTCTTACCTCCTTATGCGTAAACCCATTCAAGTGTACGCATAAGGATAAAATTAACATTAATTACTAATATAAGTTAAAATGAAAACTACTTACGCAAAGGGCTTCCCTTAACAAATTGCCCGCATAAGCTTAATAAAAACTCACTGAACATGGAATTCGCCCACGAAAACCAATCTCTTGTAAAATGATTAGGGTCATCCACATGAAATCCTTCATGCATGAGATTCGTACCAGCATCCGTATGTTTAAACAAATCCAGTATTCTCATTTTTTCTTCTTCAGAAGTTGATGTCATTCCCTGAATGGAAAGGGCGATATGCCAAATATAATGTTCCGGAGTATGCGGACTTCCAATCCCTTTTGCGGCCGTTCCTTCATAGTAATAAGGATTTTCATTGCTAAGGATGAAGTTTCTCGTATTTAAATAGATTGGGTCATCGATGCTGCAATACCCTAAATACGGCAATGATAGTAAACTCGGAACATTAGCATCATCCATTAAATTGTAATTTCCTTGTCCATCCGTTTCATATGCATAGATGGTTCCGTAAACGGGATGTTCCACCTTACCAAATTTCTGAATCCCTTCGTTGATTTCATCTGCTAATTTTAGGGCACTCTCTTTTAGCTCCTGATTCTTTAAGACATTCTCCGCAATTTCGGCAAGCTGTCTTAAGACCACAACTGCAAACATATTGGAAGGAATTAGATAGCCATATTGACAAGCATCGTCACTTGGACGAAAACCGGACCATGTCATTCCTGTGTAGGTAACAAGACTACCTTTTCCTTCTCGCGTCAGCGTATCGGATGGCGGGCAATTATCCCGTTCAAACCGGTATTCTGATTGCTCTTCATGATGCTGCTCAATCTTCCATGTTTCGATGATGGTTTGAACTGCTTTTATAAATGTTTCATTGAAATGGGATGTTCTGCCCGTCCCTTTCCAGAAAAGATACGCTAATTGAATGGGATAGCATAATGAATCAATTTCATATTTTCTTTCCCACAAAAGTGGGGTCATTTTTGTTTTGTCACGATGATAGCAATTTCCATTTGGGTTTTCATTAAAGGCATTGGCATATGGATCATGCAAGACAAAAGATAATTGACGCTTAATTACTCCTTCAATCATATCGGCCATATCATCATCTTGTTCCGCTAACATTAAATATGGACGAACCTGAGCTGCAGAATCACGAAGCCACATAGCAGGGATATCTCCCGTAATGACAAAAGTGGTTCCATCTTCTTTCCGGCGAATCGTTGTTTCATACGTATTGGAAAAACAATGCTCAAATAAGGTAATTACTTTCTCATCATTAGAAAAATGAGATTTTACGGTATCTATTTTTTCCTTAATGGATAAAGGTAAATTAGTATTCATTGGTGGTACTCCTTTCTTTCCAACCCCACGGTTATGATTTCATATGGCTGTACCGGTACTTGCCAGTTTCCGTTTTCATTTAAAGGCAGCATTTCAACATTTTCTTCGATCACATTACTACGGTAGCATTGTTCCCTGCCGCCAGAATGTATTGTTAATTGATCCTCTTGGTTTGCCGCATTGAACCAGCGAACCATGATGTCACCAGAACCTTCTGCTATTTTTACAGAAGATAGGGAAAGATGTTCTGCATTCCATTCGATAAAAGAATGAATAGTTGGCAGTGTCCCCTCATGGATTCCTGTTTGTTTCGCCACCCAAGGAATTTGGAATTGATAAGCATCTTGGTATGCATTTGTTTCGATACAGTCCCCAGTGTGCGGATAAATCCGGAAGGTAACCGTGTGCTCTCCTAAACATTGAGCTTCAGGTGTTGGGAAGTAGCCCCAGTCTCCCAGTTCGCCGACAGCACGCAATAATGTTAAAGCAATCGTATTTCTGCCATCTTGGAGAACTTCATATTCATTTAAGCCAAGATTTGCAATTGTTAAGCCTTCACTTTGATTGCAGACACTGACAAAGGCTTGTTGATGTTGACAATTGCTTGGGTTGGTCCATTCATCCGCTGGTACATGATTTCTTTTCGCTATTTCAAAAATAGAATCTGCATAATGAACCGAAGTTTCCACATTTGTCGGGAACAACGCACGTAAGCGATGATCCTTTGCCTGATTATTGAAAGTTGTAGAAACTGTGATCCCTTTGCTATTTTTCTCGATTGTAAGGACTGTTTTTATCTTGAAAGGCACGGTCTCTTCGACTCGCTGTGCTTTTCTGTTCATGAATGGAATCACTTCTTTTTGTTCTTGAGCGAGCAATTCATTTGCTCCCCTAGGCAGCTCCCACTCATGAATAATCTCTAATGCCGCTTCAAATGGAGAGTCCTTTAAGATATGAACCTTAGCTTTACTATTTTTCGTGGTAAGGGGTTCTTCGCCATCCGGTTGTTTATACATGTATTCATTTCCGATATCCCCGCTGTCTTCATAGATAAGAAGATCCGTGAATATTCGATTCATTGTTTTATCTGTTACGGTTAAGGAACCGTTTTCTTCAATTTTTACATGGAGAAATTCGTTTTCTGCTTCTCTATCATTTACGATTAATGATTCCGTTTCGGGAAGTGTGGTTTCTTTTTTCACGAAGGCATAGGTTTTGTATCCAAGAGCCGGAACTGCATGTGCTTCAAAAGATAATTGAACACGTCTCGCCATGTAAGGTTGGCGGAAACGATCATTCGGTAAATCATAGTCAAAAGCAATCCCGAGATCTTCCATCGTAAATGGGATGACATTCCCATCTTGATCGACTAATTCCCTATCGTTTAGAGGAAAACTTTTTAATGCCTCTTTATTCACACCTTCTGAAAAATATTCACTTTTCACATCTACGGTAACAGACACTACCCCGGTCCGTTCCCAGCCGGTCGTATTAAAAACCGTAAACGGTACAGCTTCTGCTCCAAATGGTGCAAAACCTGTTGTATCGATTTTGTCGGAAATCTGTGTTAGTTTTTCGTCCACAATCATTTCCGCTACATGCTTGCTTTTTTCAAAGCGGGTTTCCATTTCTCGGTGGACCTCATCCACACTGCAGCCGCAAATACTGTCATGCGGATGATTTTGCATTAAGGTTTTCCATGCATAAGTAAATAGATGATGAGGATACTCTTCCCCTGTCATATAAGCAAAAGTCGCAAGCGGTTCTGCTACTTTTTCAAGGAGAACTTGACCGCGCTGATTCATTTGTTTCAAATAAATTCGTGCGGATGCTGTATTGACAAGCGTCCCCCATCCGTCTGTCTGCTGACTTCTCAGTTCCCCATCAATATATTTCAAATCCTTTGGGAGGGTAGTCATTAATTCAGCAAGATAGTCATTAAAATTAGAGTGGACAAACTGAATATCCGGATATAACTGTTCTGCCGTTTGAATTGCTTTTGATAGATTGGTTTGAATCGGTTGATGATCACACCCATTCATCATCAAATAATGATTCGTAGAAGCGTATTTCTCTAAGGCAGCGATTTTTTGTTCCCAATAAACAGCTGCTTCTTCTTTATCAGCAGGAATTTCAATCCCATTGCAATACCAATTGGCAAATAAAACTCCTAACACAGCCGAACCATCAGGGGAACGCCAGAACATTTCCGAATATGGAGATTCATACATATCAACATCACTAACCATATTATTAAACCCAGTTGGCTTCACCCCTCTGCCAAAAACAGCAGCTTCGATTCCCGCCTGCTTTAAAATTTGCGGTGCTTGCCCCATATTTCCAAATGAATCAGGAAAATATCCTACCTTAGAAATACCGCCCCACTGCAGCGCATCCTTCATTCCATATTGAAGATTGCGAATATTTGCCTCGCTGCTGGTTAAAAACTCATCCTGCAGAATATACCAGGGGCCGATTTGGATTCTGCCATCCTTAATATATTTTTGAAGCTTTTCCCGCATTTCCGGACGGACCTGTAAATAATCGTCTAAAATAATCGTTTGACCATCTAAATGAAAGCTCCGAAAATGCTCATCGCGATCCAATGTTTCTAAAAGCTGATCTACTAATTTCACCAGCAGTACATGGTGCTTTTCATATGGCAAATACCATTCCCGATCCCAGTGAGTGTGAGAAATAATGTGAATATGTTTCTTTTTCTCCATAATTGCCCCTCCAATCGTTCTTTAAAAATATGAATCTATTTTTATATGGTAACGCTATCATTTTTTTGTACCTCAAAAAAAATAGGCTAACATAATGCATTTATTTCATCTTAAAAATGGAATAAAACCATTGTCAACCTAAACTCCGCTTATATCCTTGATTCCGCCAACATTCATTTAATTAGTCAACAAACCATTTAATTTATCCATTAAAAAAAGCCCTAAGTACATTAGACCTAAAGTCAATTTTTCATATAGTAATATTTTCCTGTATATGGATAATCATCTAAAATTAATCAAGTAAATCTATGATTCATCCAATAAAGCGCTTACATTATTTTTGGTAGTATAAAGTGGAAGATTAAAAACCTTCTGAATATATCGCGGGATTGGGGGGGAAAAATCACTCTAGATAGAGAAAGGGGGGAAAGACAAGCATTTCATCTTACTTCAGGATACTTTTTAAATATGAGGAGGATCGAGTTTGAAAAAGAAAAAAGTCTTTAAATATATTTCTTCTTTTGTCCTTTTAGCAACTCTTGTTATTTCCATGATAACGCCTAAATCATTTGCTGCCGTTAATGGAGACGGAACCGATGAAATCAATGAACAATATAAAGATAAATTGAGTTTACAGCCGCTTGCTCCAGCATTTTCAGTTAAGACACTTTTGAAATGGTCGCCGGCTAATGACCCAGACTCCGAACTAGACCGTGCATCCGTTCCTTTAAACAAAAAACGTTTTAAAGGACATCAGATTAACCCGCTTGCGAATCCGAAGGCAGGAATTACCTCTGCTGCAATTACATTAACCAACCATGACCAATCCAGCCCTGTTGGCAGCAATGACTTTAATGTTTATGCATTTGATAACTGGCAATTATTAGATTCCTATATTTATTGGGCTGGAACCGATGAAGGGATTTTTGCGATTCCATCCCCTGATATCGTGGATGCCGCCCATCGCAATGGTGTTCCTGTCTACGCAACATTAGGTTTCCCATGGGGCAGCGGATCACCTGAGGCACTTGCAGAAATCCAGGCATTTACACAGCAAGCATCTGATGGCAGCTTCCCAGTTGCTGACAAGATGATTGAAATCGCCAAGTACTATGGCTTCGATGGGTACTTTTTTAACCAAGAAACATCCGGAGTCAATAAAGAAACAGCGGTCCGCATGAATGAAATGATGCGTTATGCAAAACGGAAATCAGACATCCGTTTTAGCTGGTATGATGCACAGGATAACAACGGAAACATCAACTACCAAAATGCCGTAAACAGCAAAAATGATATGTATGTTACACCTGCGGAAGATGGAGTTTATGGAGTGGACGAATTCTTCTTGAATTATAACTGGGGTGTCAGTCAAATTAATACAACGGTTTCGACGATGAAAAGTCATAACCGTGACCCTTTTGATGCATACGCTGGTTTTGAGGTACAGCAAAATTCTTACAACACAAGTATTAATACAAATGCACTCCTCGATGAAAAAGGACAACCTAAGGTTTCCATTGCGCTTTATGCGCCGAATTCAACCATGGGATTAGCGAGAAATCCGTCTGATTTCCATGAAAAAGAAACATATTTCTGGACGGGACCACAAGGGGATCCTTCTAAAGCCGATGATTCTGCGAAGTGGAAAGGAATGGCCCGTTTCGTCACAGATTCATCTGTTATTCAAAACTTGCCGTTTACAACCAACTTTAACAGCGGACATGGCAAGCAATATTTTACAGATGGAAAAGTAGTGAGCACACAGGAATGGAATAACCGTTCCATCCAGGATATTATGCCAACATGGCGTTGGTGGATCCGCGGAGAAGGCAGCAGAATCAATGCTTCCTATGATTTCGATCATGCTTATAATGGTGGAAATTCGCTGAAACTCAGCGGTCCGCTTGCTGCTAATTCATCTAATGACGTTATGCTTTACAGTACTAAACTGTCTATCACAAAATCTACGAAAATAAAGGTCGTTTATCAAAATCAATCAGATGCAGATGTTTCCCTTGGAGTTGCTTACGGTGAGGATTATGCTGCTGATAAGATGAAATATTATGTCCTTCCAAAGTCAGATGAAAGCGGCTGGCAAACCGCTGTTATTGATTTAAAAGAGGATGCCGGTAAAACAGCCTATGCACTTAGTTTAAAAGTCAGTAACTCAAAGGAATTAAAGGATTATTCTATTCATCTAGGTCAGCTATCTGTATATGATTCTAAAGAGCCTAGTCTTGCTGCACCGCGTGATGCTGCAGTGGCGGAAAAAATGCTGCATGATGCTTTTACAGCGGAAGCACGTATAAATTGGTCGAAGCAAGAAAATGTTTTGGAATATGAGGTGTATCAGCAAAATGCCGATGGGGTTAAAACGTTTATAGGGGCAACACCAAACAACTATTTTTATACTCCGAATATCTCAAGAAGTATTGAAAATGCTTCTGCTGATAACATAACAAAACTTTATATCGTGCCAGTAAATCAAAACTATGAACGCGGAAAAGCAGCGGTGGTTGATTTTGATTGGGGAATGGGAACAGATGCAACGGAGATAGATCCAAACCCTCCTTCTGCAAATGTTGCCTTACATGCGCAGGTAACAGGTGTTTCAGCTGAAAACGATGCAGAACCAGCATCTAAAGCTTTGGATGGCACTGCTGCGAATAATAGTAAATGGTGTGCAACCAACAAACAGTCAGGGTACATGTCTATTGACATTGGTGAGCCTAAAACCATTCGCCGCTGGAGAGTGGAACATGCTCAATATGGCGGGGAAGCCCAAAACATGAATACCGTTGATTTTGAATTACAATATAAAAATAAAAATGGCGAGTGGGTAAGCGCAAAAAGAATCACAGGCAATGATAAAGCAGTTACCGATGTGATTCTTGATCAGCCGATTACCGCAAATGAATTTAAGCTGCAAATTTACAATAGCGGAACATCCCCGTGGGGAGCAATCCGTATTTATGAGTGGCAAATGTTTGAAAGTGACGGTTTGCCAAGAACAGAAAATATCATGATGCATTTCGTCACTGCGGAAAATAATAAAGGTGAACAGGATAAAGTATTCTTAGATAGAGTTAAAAAGGGGCAAATTGTTCGCTTATATAAATCCCTAAAATCAACGGAAGTTCTAGCAGAAAAGCAAGCAGATCAAGATGGCTCGGTAACATTTGATAACCTTGATTTTGGTCCTGATGCCGGCAGAATATATTACACGGTTCAAGATCCAGACACAAGAGAAAGCCTAAAATACAGCGTTGCTTACGTAAGTGAAAAAGTAATGTCTGTGATTAACCAAATTAAGGCTCTGCCGGATGTCAAAGACCTCACATTGGCTGATAAGCATATAGTCAATGATGCCAAAGTTGCTTACAATAAGCTGCATCCTACAGAAAGAAAACAAGTAACCAATTATGATCGCCTTGTACAGGCAATTGAGCGAATGAAGGAATTGCAAAAAGGTAATTATTGATAGAGGGAACGACTGGGTGTAGAGGATAGCATGCTAGCTATCCTCACTTTTATTTAAAATTGGCTTGGAGAAACGGGGCTATTTCCCCGATTCGTGCAGTTTCCGATTCGTTTCGCGCGGTTCAACATGTATTTTGTGCAGTTCGCCACTAAACTCGTGCGGTTCAGCAAGTTTTTCGTGCGGTTTTTGATTTATTTTTCAAAAGGTTACGAAAAATAGTTCTTGTATTGGACAAATTATTATTTATATAATGTTTCTGTTATTCAAAACAAGGAGGAATAAAATGAGGAAAATGAAGTTTTATAAAATAACCATCGCTTTTGCTTTCATTTTTGGCTTACTTTTCGGTGTAACCACTTTCCAATCGGAAGCAAATGCCGCAACGACAAAGGCAAACGTAAGCCAGCACCTATACAAAGGGGTAAAGTTTTTAAAATATCCACAAGTATCTGGTTTGACCAGTAAAACTGCTGAAAAGAAGATCAACGCATCCCTTTTAGGTGCGGCAAAAAAATCCTATAAAGCATACTTAGAGGTGAAAAAACAGGAGAAGGAAGCTAAAGGCGATAAGAATTGTAAAGATTTCCCTTCCTCCTGCCATTATGAATATCAATCCCTTTACAAAGTAAAATACAACACAAGCGGGAAACTTAGTATTCTATATACTGATTATCAGTACACTGGCGGTGCACACGGCATAAGTGCAGTGACTTCCTACAATTACAGCCTGTCTTCAGGCAAGCAATATAAAATCAGTGATATATTGAAAACTAAATCTAACTTTGCGAAGGTACAAAAGTATGCCTATAAATACTTTAGCAGCCATGAACCTTACTCTTATTTTGTTAACAAAGTAAGTGATGTACCAGTGAACAAAAACACACAATTTTACTTTACAAAAGGCGGCATCTATCTAATCTTTCAAGAATACGAAGTTGGACCTTACGCAGCAGGGAACCCAACAATTAAAATCCCAAGCTCCCTCTATAAATAAGGGTGTCAGGCACCCTCAGTGGACATTTTGGTATTTTGTACGCTACAGATGGACAATGAATATATGTCCTCCTGTTACGTACAGATTCCTCATTTGTCCATGAGTGGTGCCTGACACCATTTTTCTGCTTTGGTGAACCAAGGTTTTGCGGTTTTCTTTAGGACTTCATTTAAATCGGTGATGTTTTTCTTGCCTTCTGATTGCATCCAGTGGCAGCCTGCTTCCTCGCCTAGTTCTGCGAATGGTTGGACACCGTTTTTCCATGTTGCCCGACCGCAAAGAACACCATTAAATTCTGCACCAGCTGAGGCCGCGAATTCCAACGTTTCTCGGAAAAGCTCTGCGCTTACTCCGGCACTTAAATATATATAAGGCAAGTCTGTTGCATCACTTTGTTCTTTAAAGTATTGTTTCGCTTGTTCTATTGTATAAATAACCTCTCCTGCTGAAAAACCCTCCACATAGTTCATGTTAACAGGAACCTCCACCTTCAAAACATCTACTTGATATCTTGGTTTTGAGAATTCTCGCATCATGTCATTTACCTTATGCGGCTTCACTTTCGCATATTCAACACCTTTGACATCCTCATTTTTTGCATCGTAAGAAACCAGTTCAAGAAAAAATGGAATATCCTCGGCAACACATTCCGATCCTAAGCGCTCGACAAATGCATGTTTGATATTATTAATTGCTGCGTCTTCGTCCACGTCATAGTATAAAAGAAATTTTACAGCATCTGCCCCCGCTTCTTTTAATCTCTTAACAGACCATTCGTCCAGCAAATCTGGCAATCGTCCTGGTACCGTTGCGTCATAGCCCGTTTTTTCATAAGCCAGCAGCAATCCTGCGTGAACATCCCTTACTCCTGCTGCAGGCAGTCCATATTCCGGGTCTAGTAGAATAGCAGAAGCATATTTTGTCAGCTCTTTACTTACCATTTTTTTGAAGTCTATAATTCCATTGTCCCCAATATCAATGGTACTTGCGCTGCTTATCATTTTTTTCAAAGAGCCCCGCTGATCAATAGCCAGAGCACCGATAATCCCATTTTCATCCGACAGACGCTTCAAAGCTTCTCGTTTATTTTCAGTTAACTTTAACAAGGTGTTCACTCCCTACATGATTTTTTGTATCTCAATTTGGCTGTAAACAAAATCAAACTTTTCTGAATTCACAAAACCTGTCTGTGTTTCCATAGCATTCAGCACACCAGTTGTCATCGCTGTTTTAATCACATTTTCAACCGTTTTTTTTTGTAAAATGGCTACCGCCAATCCTGCAACGACCGAATCTCCTGAGCCAACTGGATTCACCACCGGCACTTTTGGGATTCTCGCAAAATAATAATCATCTAGATACTTAATGAAAGCCCCTTTTGCTCCAAGAGAAACCAGCACCCAATCTATTCCGCTAAAGCATGAATGTGAAACCGCCTCTCTAAGCCCATTAATATCATCTGCGGAAACCTGCAAGTCTAGTAATTCATTTAACTCATCTATATTTGGTTTAATAGCCAAAGGTCTAGCTTCCTGAAAGTCCAAAACCTGCTTCAAAATTTTTTCAGAGCAATCTAGTATCACTGGAATTTGCTGTTGCTTCGCTAATAAAATCATCTGAGAATATAAAGACGCCTCCAGCCCTCTTGGAAGACTACCAGAAATCGTCACAACTTCACCCTTTTCCAGCAGTTTGGAGTAATGCTGCAAAAATTGCATCTCTTCTTGTTTCGAAAAGGTTGGGCCCGCTTCTAATATTTCTGTCTGATTCCCGTCATGAAGGATGGCAATACAATTGCGGGATTCTTGATTGGTTTTTAAAAAGTCATGAGAAATTCCATCTAGCTGCAACTGACTTTCGATAAAGTCTCCAATGGTGCCGCCTAAAATACCGGTTGCCATAACAGGCGAATTCAGCAAATGAACCACCCTTGCCACATTCAGTCCTTTTCCGCCCGCCGTTTTCAGGACATTTTCCACACGATTCACACCATTTAGCCTAAATTCCTCTAATCGATACGAAATATCTACCGATGGGTTCATCGTAACACTTATAATCATTTCATTATTCTCCTTTTAAAAAGGTCAAAGACAATGTGAGTTAAAGTATACCTATGTCGCTGATTTTACTTTACGGGAAACTATAACTCACAAGAAAAACAATTATTCAAATGGATATATCGTTACTCCTTGCACAACACGGTTCACACTGCCATTCGGAACAGGGTTATCTGGTGTAATTTTCAAATTTAGGGACTTATAGACGGCAAGAATTTGCGCATAAATAATGTATGGGAAGGATAGCCATACATCATCTAGGGAAGCTGGTATGTCAAGTTCTGTTTTAATACTTAAATAGTAATCGCTGTTTTCCTCTGCGTCGTTTATATATTGATTTGATATCGCCATCACGTTCAATCCGCATCTATTTTTTTCAGCATATAACTCTTTTAAAATATCTAAATCATATTTCTGGGTATATGGATTGCTGCTGATAAAAACAACTGTAAGGTTTTTATCATTCAAAAGTGTTTTCGGACCATGACGGAAGCCTAATGGCGATTCAAAATATGTAAATACATTCCCATCTGTTAACTCAAGCATTTTTAAAGATGCTTCATGTGACAGTCCTAGAAGCGTACCAGAGCCTAAATAAATAAGACTTGTAAATGGAATGGACGATAATTCCTTTAAAGTCGGAAGCGAATGTTCGAAAACATTATTACCTGTATCCATAATCCAATTAACATTGTCTTCCAATGTATTCAATCTATCCATTTGAAAAATTAGCAATACACTTAGCATCATGCATGTAAAGCTGCTTGTCATTGCAAAGCTTTCATCATTGCTGCCTTCTGGCATTACCAGCAATAATGTTCTATTTCTGGTGTCCGGCTTTTTCGCTAAAAAACCGTCAGGATTGCAGGTAATGTGGATGGAGTAAAAATCCTTAACGATTTGCTCCCCCAATTCAACTGCAGCAACACTTTCAGGGCTATTTCCGGATCTTGCGAACGAAACCATAATCGTCGGCATATTCTCCTCTAAATAATACCTCGGATTCGAAACAATATTGGTAGTCGGAATGCTGAGAATCGTAAATGCTTTATTCTCACATACTTTTGTTAAATATGGCTCAACGGTATCGCCAACAAATGCGGATGTTCCCGCCCCTGTTAAAATAACTTTGACAGACTCATACTTTGCTGTGATGGCGTGAAAAAATGCTTGAATTCGATCCTTTTCGCGTTGGATGTACTGATATGTTTCCCCCCAGAGCGCGGGTTGATGAGAGATTTCTTTATGTGTGTGATAAACACCAAGCTCTTTTAATTGTTCTTCTGTTTTGTTTATAAACAATGTCTCCACCCCTACCCTTTTTATTTTTTTCATTTTTTCGTACATAATGAAGATTTTAAACTTCTTTTGAAATAGAATATAGTGTTGTTTCCATTTTTTTAATTTAATGGCATAGACAAGCTTCTCAAATGCACATCATTAAAAATAAGCCACCTGGCTTTTTTATCAATCACCTCACCTTTCAGAAAATTCTGTTGTAGTGTTGTCATTACCAGTTAACCACTTAAACACCATTTCGTCAAGGTGAGATGAAGAGTCCCGTTCTACCATCAATTGCAGTAGTATACCTAAGTTGTGCTATGAATAATTGTTTTTGTGATGTTCAACCATTTTTTCGTGGCATTCTTCGATCATTATGGAAACAATTTTTTTAAGAAAGATATTTTTTCAGGAACTTTTTCTATAAAAAAACCTCTGAGGTTCTCCCCCAAAGGCAATAATTCAATACTTTTCCAAGGTTTTGATTTTTATTATTTAAGCTAAACTTCTTATACGTTCTCTCTCTGCTTAATAGAAGGCATTAATAAAATAATGATAGAAGCTATAAGACCAACGAAGGCAAACATATAAAAATTAATTCCGAATCCTAAGTTTTTACTCATAATGAAACCAACTAGAATGGGACCAATAACAGCCCCAAATCTTCCTATAGCAGAGGATACCCCGATAGCTGTCGCGCGATTTTGTGAATCATAATGTTTCATCACATAGCTAGCAAGAACAAACGTCGAACCTGTTGTCCCAAATCCTGAAACTGCGATTAAAAAATAAAGCAAAGAAATATTAAATTTTATACTTAAAAGAGCAATGCTAATTGCAGCTATTAGATAAGTAAGACTAATGACTTTTTTTGGTTGAAATCTATCTGCTGCCCTTCCTGCAATTATTCCTCCGATAATAGCACCAAGGTTAAAAGTAAGTAAAAATAACATGCTTGATTTCATTGGATACCCGGCACTTTTCATCATTTGCGGAAGCCATGTATTTATGCCATAGATTAGTAAGAACGCCATTATATAAATAATGCTGAAAAGAAGTGTTGATCTAAGATATTTTCTTGAAAAAATGCTAGTAAAAAATTAGATTTTTCCTCCATACTTTCTTCATATAAAATATCCTGAGAAATCTGGTATTTTGTTATAATTTTATGTGCCTTATCTTCCTGCTGATTGGATTTCAAAAATTTAATAGATTCAGGCACAAATTTTATAATGAAAGGGATTAATATAATTGGAAAGGTGCCGATTAGAAACAAAAATCTCCAACCAAAGTTGTTTATAAATAGCATTCCTGATATCGATGCTGCTACACCCCCAAACGCGAAACCAGTATACATGAGAACATAAACAAGGGATCGGTATTTTCCGGGAGAATATTCTGTTGTCAAAGCGGAGGCAGCCGGTACAATCCCTCCAATCCCGATACCTGCAATAAACCGAAAAATCCCAAACCATTCAGGTGAATTGGAAACGGAAGTTAATGCCATCATGATGGATAGTAATAGAAGAAAAGCAATTAATATTAGCTTTCTTCCAAATTTATCGGAGAGAATACCTCCAATAACTGAACCAAAAAACATACCTAACAATGCGTAACTTCCCATTGCTCCAGCCTGAGTAGAGGAAAGCCCCCAAACATTGGGATCCATAAGAGATGGAAGTACTACCCCATAGACAACTAAATCATATCCTTCAACGAAGATCGATAACCAGCAGAATATTGTAACCATTATAAGAATTTTCCTGGCAAACATGTTCACGTTTGGTTTTATCTTTTCAACTTCAAATGCTTTATTGGATATTTCGCCCATTATTATCCCCTCTTTCATTCATAATA
Source organism: Margalitia sp. FSL K6-0131 (assembly GCF_038008735.1). Classification (NCBI taxonomy): domain Bacteria; kingdom Bacillati; phylum Bacillota; class Bacilli; order Caryophanales; family Bacillaceae; genus Heyndrickxia; species Margalitia sp. FSL K6-0131. Next base: position 1,284,325 of record NZ_JBBOZS010000001.1, on the reverse strand, counting down.
GAAAGTTCCTGCATTGCACTGAGTTTCATTATTTGCCTTTCCGAAAAATTTCCGCTCTTTGATTCACAAACGCTTCTTTTAAGAAAATCAATCAATTTAGGATATAAAAAGGTATTAGGGTAATGACTTAAAGTTCCACCATCAATGTAGGGCAATTGATTAAAGAAAAAATGTCCGCTATCTTCAATCCGAATACTTTCAACAACTATCCCCTCCTTTCTTAATTTTTCAATGAAACTCTTAGATTGTTCCGGCCTTACAACTTTGTCTTTTTCTCCCCAGATAATAAGAAATTCAGTATCAAAAGTCGGATTTGCTATTGCCTCTTTTATGTAATGTACTGGAGACGCCGTTTTGAAAGCCTTTTCATTTCCTTCGAAAGAAATGCCCAGGAATTTTTCATAAATATTTTCCTCCCTATCATTAATAGGATTTAAACACTCATCTACTAAATCGTAAATTCCATACACTCCTATTACAGAGCAAATATTATAACTGAATGCTTTATACTTTAAAGAAGTTAAAGCTGCCAAATATGCACCTGCGGAATCTCCAATTAGTCCAATTCTTTCCACATCTAATGACCATTGATTGGATTTTGCAACTAACCAATTCAATGCCTGACCAATATCCTCAAGGGCACCTGGATATGAGGAATAAGTTAGGGTAGAAAGCCGATAGTTTATTGCCATGACAAAATATCCTTCCTCAGCAAGATTTCTCCCCCATTCCTTGTACATTTCCTTTGATCCTGATTGAAAGGCTCCACCATGAATAAGAACAAGAATAGGTAACTCATCATCACTATTAGATGGCTTATAAATATCAGCAGTTAAGTATTCACGTTCAGTCTCCCCGTAAACTATATTTTTCTGAATGATTATCGAATCCAAAGCCAACATCCTTTCTCATCAAGTTAGAAAATAAAAAAACCACAACTGAATAAACCGTTTCATTTAGAACAGTTCATACAGCTGTGGTTTGTCTTTTGTAAAAGACCACCCGGGCGCTATCTATAAAGGTCCAAAGGGGCCGCCTTTGCACGTTTTATTTATCTATTTGATTATATATAATTTTCAGTAAATTAACAACAAAATATTAAAAAATTTTATTTTCAAGTAGCAATACACATACCGCAGAATCTTGTTCTAAATTCCAGGACTCATAGTTTTCAATAATTTTACATCCAATGAAATTCTCAAACACCTCCATTCGATGCTTTTTATCCAATTCCATAAAAATTCTTCTAGCTTCCATCACTATTTTTTTCCCCTCGGGATCATGTATTAGCTTTTTCTCTCTCTCTGTTAAAATTCCGCGAATAAAGTAAACAATAGTATCACCCATAAATTTAACCTCTGTTTGTCTGGGTCCTTTCCCGCCGTTACGTTTAATATAGTTATTGATAAAATTAAGAAATTCTAGTTCAAATGTATTTAGGTCTTTTATTTTCGTTTGCAACATTCATACCCTCTTTCATTTGTAGAAGAGAAAAAATCCCTCGCCGCAAAATAGTGGTACCTGATACTCTGCTATTTACATGTAAAAGAAACACTGCCTAACCCATCAAACTGAGCAACAAAGGAATCTCCTTCCGTAAATGCAACCGCTTCGGATAATGCACCGGTTAAAACGATATCCCCTTTCTTTAAACCTTCCTGTCGTTGGCCAAGTTTGTTTACGGCCCATGCAACTGCTTCTGCTGGATGTCCTAATACGGCTGCTCCAGATCCAACAGTAGCCACTTCACCATTCTTGGACATCACCATGCCAATCTTTGCTAAATCAAGCTGCTCTGGTTTTACCCACTTGCTTCCAACAATAAAACGGGAAGAGGAACAATTATCTGCGACTACATCTACTAAGGTAAAATGAAAATTTAAATAACGGCTATCAATAATTTCAATAGCAGGGGCGACATATTGGACTGCCTTAAGGACATCTTCTGCCGTTATATCTGTTCCTTGCAAATCTTCCGCCATTAGAAACGCTATTTCCGGCTCTGCTTTTGGATGGATCAACTGTTTGCTGTCCAACTGTTCCCATTCAAATGCAAGCATATTGCTCAATAAATAACCATATATGGCCTCATTAACCCCCATCATGTTTTGCTTTGCTTTGCTCGTTAGACCAAGCTTTACCCCCGCTCGTTTAGCGCCGTTACTCATTTTGCGCTCAATAAGCTGCTTTTGCAGTTCGTAAGCATCCTCCACTGTTAAATCAGGGTAACGATCGGTGACTTTTACTACTTCCCGTACCTCATTTTCAGCAGAATAAAGGTAATCAATTATTTCGATATCTGTTCCTTTTACAATCATCCTTGATTCCCCACCTTTCCTTTCGCTAATTCCGCTGCTACATCCAGGATCATATCCTCCTGGCCCCCAACCACTTTTCTCTTTCCAAGTTCAATGAGAATATCACGCGGATCAAGATTAAATCGTTTACCTGCTCTTTCTGCATGAAGCAAGAAACTCGAGTAGACGCCTGCATATCCCATTGTAAGGCTGCCCTTTCGGATTTCCTGTGAACCCGGCAGAATCGGCCCAACAACATCCTCCGCTAAATCCATCATTTTATATAGATCTATCCCGACATCCAGTCCCATACGATCTAATACGGAAAGTAAAACCTCTGTCTGGGTATTACCCGCGCCAGCACCAAGGCATCGCACACTTCCATCAATTCTTGTTGCCCCTTCCTCAATAGCAATAAGCGTGTTGGCAACGGCTAATGAAAGATTATTGTGGGCATGAAAACCGACTTCAATATCTAACGATTCCCGTAATGCTTTGACTCGCTCGCGAACTTCATGCGGTAAAAGGGCACCCGCAGAATCTGTAATGTAAACACCTTGCGCACCGTAGCTTTCCATTAATTTTGCCTGTTCCACCAGTTTTTCTACTGGTGCCGAATGGGCCATCATTAAAAAGCCGATCGCCTCCATTCCCAGTTCCCGAGCCATTTGTATATGCTGTGCAGATACGTCCGCTTCGGTCACATGTGTGGCAACACGCACTAATCCTGCTCCAAGCTCCCGCGCCTTTTTCAGTTCATGCACGGTACCAATACCGGGAATTAATAAGACAGCAACCATTGCGTTCTTACATTCGTCAACTGCTGCCTCGATGAGTTTCATCTCATCCACAAGCGACTTCCCATACTGCAAGGTAGATCCCCCTAATCCATCGCCATGGGATACTTCAATATAGTGCATCCCTGCTTCATCCAAGGCTTTTGAAACTTTTCGTACTTGATCTACCGTGAATTGATGGCTGACAACATGACTTCCATCTCTTAAACAAACTTCTGTAATTTTAATAGGTTTGTCACTATTTCGTTTCATAGATGCCAACCCTCTCTTCCTTACCAGTTGAATTTTTCGCTAAAAACACGCCGGCATATTCTTCGCCGACCTTTACGGCTGCAGCAGTCATGATATCTAAATTTCCTGCATAAGGAGGAAAATAATCACCAGCTCCTGTTACTTCTAAAAAAACCGTTACTTGGTTTCCCTCAAAAAGCGGTTCTTGCTTTAATTGATAACCCGGAACATATTCTTGCACACTATGAACCATTTCCAATATCGCCTGGTTAATTGCTGCTTCATCCATCTTTTTCACTTTGCAATATACTGTATCGCGCATGAGAATCGGTGGATCTGCAGGGTTTAAAATAATAATGGCTTTTCCGGAGTCTGCTCCGCCTACCTCTTCAATCCCCTTTTTTGTCGTTGTGGTAAATTCATCAATATTAGCTCTTGTACCTGGCCCGGCACTTAGGCTGGAAATGGTTGCAACGATTTCCCCATACTCTACATCCGCAATCTTGTTGATGGCATGGATAATGGGGATCGTAGCTTGCCCCCCACATGTAATCATATTGACATTTTCAGCATCCATGTTTTCACCAAGATTAACAGCTGGGGATACGAATGGGCCAACTGCTGCTGGAGTCAAATCAATCGCTATTCTTCCCAGGTCTTTTAATATTTCCGCATTTCTTACATGTGCCTTAGCTGATGTTGCGTCAAAGACGATATCCGCCAATTCCGGTTGGTCAACAAGTGCTTGTATTCCATTACTAAAGGTCTGATATCCCTCTTTTCTCGCTCTCTCTAACCCATCTGATGCAGGATCTATCCCGATAACAGCGGTTAATTCCAGCACATCACTGCGCTTCAGCTTATACATTAAATCTGTGCCTATATTTCCTGAGCCAATAATGGCAGCCCTGACTTTTCTCAATATGTTCACCTGCTTTCATTATTCAAATTGAACGGATACCGACCCAATCGCTCCAAATTCCGCAGTGATATGGTCCCCGCTTTCTACCACGACAGCCGCGGTTAAGGCTCCCGGTAAAATTAATTCTCCCGCTTTAAGGGAAATATCAAATTCCGACAGTTTATTCCCCAACCATGCTACTGCATTTGCTGGATGTCCCAGAGCTGCAGCACCCGCACCTGTTGCAATCAATTCTTGATTTTTATATAAAAGCATTCCATTTGTCCGCAAATCAATTTGATCTAACGTTGCATACGTATCTCCTCCTACTACTTTTGACGAAGATCCATTATCAGCCACTGTATCAACCAATTTAATCTTCCAATCTTCTATTCTGCTATCGATAATTTCAATTGTAGGGACGACAAACTTCGTTGCCATTAAAACATCTAAAAAAGTTAGATTAGGACCCGCTAAATCTTCTCCAAGAATAAAACCAATCTCTGCCTCAATCTTTGGAGAGATCATGCTGTCAATGTTAACGGTTGCTCCATTTTCAACCTTCATATCATCGAATAGATGTCCGTAATCGGGTTCATTGACCCCTAACATATTTTGCATTGCCTTGCTCGTTAATCCGACTTTTTTCCCGATGATGGTTTGCCCTTCTTGCAGTCTTCTTTTAACCATCTCCAATTGGATATGATACGAATCTACAACAGTTAAAGTATCAAAACGTTCTGTAATGGGAGCTACTGGTTTCCTTTTTCGCTCCGCTTCTAATAGCTCTCCTGCTAGCTGTTCTATTAAAGCTGACATCGTAAGCCTCCTCTTTAAAATAGTTAGTTCTAAATTTCTTTTTGCAAGGAAACCCCGCCAATTGGCGAGGTCAAATGAATCAATATAGAGTCATATTAGAGTTTCATCGTAACCGTCTTAGCCTCTGTGTAAAATTCAAAGCTATGCCGTCCGCCTTCACGTCCGATTCCGCTTGCTTTTGAGCCCCCAAATGGAGTGCGTAAATCGCGGATATACCAGCAATTCACCCAAAGAAGTCCTGCATTTACCTCAGACGTAATCCTCCCGGCACGTCTTAAATCATTCGTCCACACGACTCCGGCTAGCCCATAAATAGAATCGTTTGCGATCCGAATGGCATCTTCTTCTGTTTTAAATGGAATGATGACAATGACCGGTCCGAAGATTTCTTCTTGAGCAACTCGCATTTTATTATCGACATCGTAGAGAACGGTAGGTTCATAGAAATTCCCTTTTTCAAGTCCTGCGACACGCTTACCGCCATAAGCAAGCTTTGCCCCTTCTTCTATTCCAATTTGTACGTAGCGATCCACCGTTTCTAAATGCTCCTTCGATACGAGTGCCCCCATATCTGTCTGCTTATCTAATGGATCCCCAACTTTTATCTGACGTGCTGCATTTGTGAACTTTTCTAAAAATTGATCATAAATGCTCTCCTGTACTAATAAACGGGATCCTGCTAAACAAATTTCCCCTTGATTGCGGTAAATAGCTTCAATGGATCCCTTTACTGCTTCATCAAGGTCTGCATCTTCAAAAACAATGTTTGCGGATTTCCCACCTAATTCTAAAGAAACAGGAATCAAATGTTCCGAAGCATTTCTCATCACTGTTTTTCCAGTATTGCTCTCACCTACAAAGGAAATACGGCGAACATATGGGTGTTTTGACATAGTCGTACCTACTGTTCCCCCTGGTCCGGTGATAATATTTAAAACACCGGGCGGCAATCCTGCTTCATTGGCAATCTCCCCAAGCATCACGGCACTGAGCGGTGTATAGGATGCCGGTTTTACCACAATCGTATTACCTGATGCCAATGCGGCTGATGCTTTCCATGTTAATTGCATGAACGGTAAATTCCAGGGAATGATTAAGCTTGTTACGCCAGCCGGAGCATATTTTGCATAGGAAGTGAAGTTATGCTTTTCGTAATGCTCATGCACCATATACTTGGACATTTCCGCAAAAAAGCGGAAGTTTTGTGCCGCACGAGGTATATCAAAGCCTAGGCTTTCTTTAATGGGTTTTCCGACATCGATTGTTTCAACATATGATAGTTCTTCTACCTTATCCATGATTAAGTCCGACATTTTACAAAGAATATCCGAACGTTCTTCTACAGGCATTTTACTCCAAATACCACTTTCAAAGGTTCGCTGTGCCACTTCAATAGCCCTTTTGGCATCTGCCTCATTTCCATTTGCAACAGATGCTAGTTTTTCATTTGTCGCAGGATTAATCGTATCAAACGTTTCTCCTGAAAGAGCATCTACATATTCCCCATCAATAAAGAGTTTGGCATCTTGTATGTTTACATGTCCTTTTTCTATTAATACTTCCTTACTCACATGCACCCTCTCCTTCTACCTCTAGGACCATTTCAATTTCAATCGCTGTATTATTAGGCAGTTGAGCCATCCCAACTGCAGAGCGGCCATGTTTTCCTTTTTCTCCAAAGACATTAACAAGCAGGTCGGATGCTCCGTTCATCACTTTTGGCTGCTCTGTAAAATCTTCTGTGCTGTTCACAAATCCGAGAATTTTCACAACCCGCTTCACCTTGCTTAATCCCCCAAGCTCGTGATGGACAACACTTAATAAATTCAACATCGATTGCCGCGCAGCAAGGTAACCCTCCTCCACTGTCAGGTCTCTTCCTAATTTCCCGTGGTATTGGTCAACCCCTTGCCCGGAAGTGAATAATAGATTTCCTGCACGAACACAAGTGACATAGTTACCTGCAGCAGGTCGGACTGGTGAAAGGGACAATCCTAACTCTTCTAATCTACTCTCCGGTGTTTGTTGAAGCATATACTGCACCTCTTTTTTTCTTTTCAATATTCAAGAATTTCGCGGCATTTCCGCCTAGCATCGCTTCTTTTTGTTCACTGTTTAATCCATCCGTATCGTCAATGACTTTTCCAGGATCAATTTCCCGCAGCAAGAATGGATAATCAGAGCCCATAAATATTTTCTCGTGTCCGAAACGTTCCATCATAAACTTAAGATTAAGAGGATCATAGTTTAAGGAATCAAAAAAGAATTTCTTTGCATAAAAACTTGGCGGGTGATTTGTTAAGCGCAGATGCGGCCATACCTCCCAGCCTTGATCCAAGCGTGGCAATATGTACGGAAATGAACCGCCGCCATGTGCAAAACAAATCTTTAAATTTGGAAACTTTTCCATAATCCCGCTCCATATTAAGGTAGCTGCTGCTAATGCTGTTTCGCTTGGCATCCCAACGGTGTACATAAAATTATGGCGCGGCATCCGCTCACGTCCTAACGTTTCCCAAGGATGAATAAAAATAGGCACATCCCACTTTTCCGCCATCTCGAAAAATTCTATGAAGCAAGGATCATCTAAATTTTTGCCATTTACATTCGTCCCGATTTCAATGCCATGAAGATTTAATTCATTCATGCAGCGTTCCATTTCCTGAATCGCTGTTTTCCCATCCTGCATGGGGACAGTTCCTAAACCGACAAAACGTTCTGGGTATTCAGCAACTGTCTCCGCAATAAAATCATTTTGAATTTTTGCCATTTGCAGCGCTTCCTGTGGGTCGGCCCAGTATGAGAAAGTTACAGGGATTGGGGATAGAACTTGGATATCTACCCCTTCCCGATCCATGTCTTGAATCCGTCTTTTTGGATCCCATACCTGGTCGGTAACCTCACGAAAGTTTTTTCCTCCTACCAAAATCGTGGCTCCGCAAGTACATGTTTGCTCTAATACTGGCCATTTACCGCCACCATACTTTTCCTCGAAGTTAGGAAAATGGCTTGGAATAATATGAGTATGAAAATCTATTCGCATTGCCATTCTTTAACCTCTTCCGACATAATGTGTCCGCAATGCTCGCATGTGCGAAGGCCTTCATCACTATTAAACGCTTCAATAGCTTCTTTTACTTGAACTTCAATATTGGTAAGCTGAATAGTTACCTTGTGCATTTCCTTATTGCAGTTATCGCAAAACCACACGAAATCCTCCGTCTCGCCTTTTCCACGTTTTCTTTCCACTACAATTCCATACGTATCCGCGATACGATGAGGAGAATGCGGAACATCGGCAGGAAGCATAAACATTTCCCCTTCTTTCACCTCCACAACTTCACGTTCCCCAGCCTTGTTAATACACTCGACATAACAAGAACCTTTCACTTGATAAAATAATTCATCAGATGGGTCTACATGAAAATCCCGGCGGCGATTTGGACCACCAATCAGCATCACGATAAACTCTGAATCCTCCCATAAAACCTTATTATTAACTGGCGGTTTTAATAGATCCTTGTTATCCTCGATAACTTTTAACAAATTCAATGATCTGGCTTTCAATGATTGTGTTTGTGTATTCATCAATAAACATCCTCCTGATTTTTAGAATTAATCGTTTAATATCCTGCATTTGCAAGTGGTTACAATTAAATTTAGAAACTGGCGTATTCTTCCTAAATTCCATCACCACCTTCAGATACTTAAAATCGATTTCGTAAAATTGACTATAACAATTGCATGTATTAATCTTAATATATGGAAACTTCCGAATGTTGTATCCTATTTAACATTTTGCTCGTATTTTTTGTAAGCGTTTTAAATTAGGTCATTATTTAGTGGAAAAAGGAGTTGTTTTACATTGACAGTTCTTTTTGATCACAATAGCAACTGGGGGCATTTTATTTTATATGGCAAAAGGATGTTTTTTAAGGAAAAAACAACTATTTACAAGCAAGGAACATATGGAGACGGTTTTTATTACATTGAAAAAGGATTAGTGAAGGTAACAACAAAGACCACTAATGGAAATGATTTACTTATAAATATTGCTATCCCAAGCCAGTTAATCGGTGTCCAGGCAATGGATCAGCAAGTACATTTTTCAACTGCCGAAGCGATTAAGGATTCTGTTTTGTACTTCTTTTCTTACCAGACTGTCACTGAACTGATTTACAAAAATCACCATATCCGCCGCTTGCTGCTGCAAACGGTCATTCATAAAATGCACACGCTCACACCTAAAATCTACTTAGACTTACTCTCATCTGAACAGCAAATAGCCCACATATTATTAAACGTCTATTTGGAATTCAAGCAATTTGAAATCCCGTTAACACAAGCAGATATAACAAAATGTACCGGACTTACAAGAATAACCGTTTATAAGGTCTTAAAAGAATGGAAAGAAAAAGGCTATATAGAACCATTGAAAAAATTCATTTTAATCAAGAATCCATCCGCTTTGCAAAAGTATATTGGGGGCTATTCCTCCCAGGTGGAAGTGAAAAATAGATGATCAAATTGCGTTATACATGGGAGCCATACATAAAATACGGACGAAAATTAGAACTCGATAAAGGTTCCTACCTTTATAATCAACAGGAAGAAGGAAAAGGTTTTTATTACTTGGATAAAGGAGCAATAAAAATTTCGTTACTTTCGCACGAAGGATTAGAACGTACCATTAATTATGTACCGGAAGGAATGCTTTTCGGTGAGCACGGAGTAAATAACGAACCCTATTTGACAACAGCATGTACGATTACTTCCTCCGTCATTTATTATTTTTCGGATCAGGCATTTGAAGAAATCTGTAATACTTTCCCAGAGGCCATCACGATATTTACCGATTCCCTTATTTTTAAATTCAGGACATTAGCGGAAATTATTGCTTTTATGAATAGTCCTGTGGAACAACAAATGGCACATTTTCTTATAAAATTAGTTAGTGAGAATGGCAGCATCCCGCTCAATCAAACAGAGTTTGCGAAATACATTGGCGCTTCGCGAATAAGTGTTAATAAAACATTAAGCAAGTGGAGAAAAAGCGGGATTATTGACTTCATAGATAACAAAATTTTCATTACCGATATGAAACAATTAGACGGGATTCGTTTAAAATCTGTTGATTTCCCGTATCATTTAGATCATCTTTTGTTATCGTCGGAGTAATTATTCTTATGAATCCAAGTAAATCATTAGATAAAGGAAAAAGGTTGTGAAATATTTTGCACACAACCTTTTTTCTATCATTTGCCGATTTAATTCATTTATTTACTAGTCTCCAGTTCTGTTTTAAGCGCTCCTTCCAATGCATCATCCACCATGGAAAAGGTGTTATTTCGTTTGAAGTTGCTATAGAACATACCTAATTTCCGAACGGGATCACCTGAGTAATAGCGTTCATATTGTACAAGTCTTTGCCCAAACGCTTCTCCGCACAAATCCCATGCAAGCTTAAACAAGCGGACTCGTTCCGTTGCAGACACTCCTTCTCTTCCACCGTAGTACTTCTCGAAATCTTCACGTATATCCGGATGGCTGTAGTCATTAGCCGTAGGGGATAAAAGCAATCCTCCTGCACCTATCGTTTGAATAATTTCAATTGCCCGCGGATACGCTTTTGGTAAAATTCCTCGGATGGTTTCAAGCGGAATACCAGCTGGAATTGCTTCACCATGAGCATTCACTTCAAATTCCCGCTCTGCTGTCCGCAGTAAAGCTCGAATCGTTTCAACGGATTGGACGAGCTCACCTAGCTGGGTTTGTACATTTAAAAACCCATCTACTCCAATGGCATCAGCGATTCTAGCGGCCACTTGGGAAGCAAATTTCAGCTTCACCAATCCTCGTACGCCATTTTGATGCGTATTTTGGCTTAATCCTGTTTTGGAATAAAGCTGGTTTGCAGCTTCGCAGTTATTATAAAGGAATACGCGGTCCCATGGAACAACCACATCATTGAATACGAGAACGGCATCCATCTCTTCAAATCTTGAAGCAAGCGGATGGTCCACAACCGGACGCTTACCATCCTGAGCTGGTTCACGGCATAAAATACGTAATCCCGGAGTATCAATCGGAATGGCAAAAGCTAAAGCATATCGCTCATCACCAGGTCTAAATCCCGGGAATGAGTAGATAATGACCTCATCTGTTATCGGAGCAAGAGTTGCAAGCATCTTTGCTCCTCTCACCACTAAACCATCTGTTGTTTCCTCAACGGCACCTAGATGTGTAAATATATCCTTTTGCTGATGGGATGGCTTGCTTCGGTCATTTTGCGGATTGATTAACGCATGGGTTAAAAACAAATCATGATCCCGAATGTACTTGTAGTAATTTTGAATATTTTCTCCCCATTGTGGGTTATATTGGTTAAAAAAGTCTTGACTGCTTGCCATAGATGTAACCGTAACATTTAAGAAATCCGGTGTTCTTCCCATCAAACCAAATGTTGCCTCTGCCCACGCTTCATATAATGCCCTGCGTTTCATTAGATCCTCATAATTTCTAGGAACGATAAAGGCATTCGAAACTCTCTCTCCCGTTTCTTCGCAAATACTCGTAATTTTATCACGATATTCAGGATCGTGCTGCATATCGTATAATCTCGCAATTTCGCGTATCGGCTGTTTAAAGTTTTCCTCATTTACGATATCTGTAATCCGTCTTCCACCCAGCCATATTTCCGGATTACGTGACTTTAATCCATTGATATATTGCTCCCCTGTTCGTATTCCCATCATTCTTTTCCTCCAATCAAATTTTTTAGAAAACGATTACATATTTTTTAATTATGTGGCTGCTGTTTGAAGAAACTTACCTTGGTAGAAAATCAACCCGTCTCCCGTGTTGTAGGAGGAATGACTAACCTTTCCTAAGTATAAAATATGGTCGCCAGCCTCATATTCTTGCCAATGGGTACACTCAATGGTGGCCAAAGTAGCTTTTAGTTTGGGGCCAAGCGGCGTTTCCTCCCAATCAATTGTTAAGTCTTGTTGTGGCTTCCCCGCAAATTGCCATGCAAGCTTTTCTTGTTTTTTCGTGAGGATATTAATGATAAATGGCCTTCCTTTTAGTGACTTACACGCCTTAGCATTGCGGTCAATCGAAATGAGCACCAGCGGAGGCTCTAAGGATACAGACGTAAAAGAATTTACTGTAATTCCATAACGCTGTCCGTCTTCACCATTCCAGGTAACCACGGTAACTCCTGTAGCAAATCGCCCAAAACAATTTCTCAGCTCGCGTACATCCATTTTTCATGATGCCCCCTTCTATTCCTAAAAGAATGTAACTATATTTTACGAAAACTACAATTTTACAAAATTCAAAAATTTCATAATATGAAATCTCGAAAATTTTTATGAAAAATCTCCCGTTCTATCCATATAAAAAGCGGAAAGCTCAGGGCGATCAACCTCATGAACTTTCCGCTATATTTACATTTCTAAATATCCTAATTCCTTCGATATCTCTTTTGCCGTGCTTAAAATACTTTGTACGATAACCGGATGCTCCCTTCCTTGCATATAAGAAATCGGACCAACCATATTTAGAGCCGCTACCGTTTGTCCCGTATAGGATTTGATGGGAGCAGCAATCCCATAAATGCCATATTCGTTTTCATTATTGCTGATGGCATACCCTTTATTTCTAATATTGTCTACCTCCGCTTGAAGACGATCAATAGAAGTAATTGTATTTGGGCCTCTTTGCATCAATCCGCTTTTAATTGTGGTCTGTAATAAGGCTGGGTTAAAGGACAGCAACGCCTTTCCTGTGCTAAAACAATAGGTTGGCTTCCGCTCACCGATATACGTAGGTACTTCAATCGCATGACGGGAAGACATTTTTAAAACAAAGACAAAATTCCCTTTTTCATCGAGCATTCCTATATGAACAACTCCGTTAAAGCTTTTCACTAATTCCCCGATAAGTGGAGCTGCTCCATTGTATATATCCTGCTGATACATCACACTTTTGCTCCACTCAAGCAATCGCCATCCAAGCCGATATTTATTCTGACTGTCTTTTATCAGTATTCCTTCCTTATACAAGGTACTGACCAAATGATGAACAGTACTGGGATTCATATTTAGCTTTTCCGCTATTTCTGAATTTCCCAGTGCCACTTCATCATTAGTAAAACAATCTAAGATTTTGCAAATTTTATGGATTGACCCAATCATCTTTTCCCCTCCTCAAAAAATACCATGATGAGGTTCGTCTTGATGAAAAAATTTGTATTCAATCCTATTAAAGCGAACTAGAACGCTCTATGCAACAATAATTTGTAATCGTTTCCATTTTAATCTGTTTACGTCCAGTTAATTAAGCAGATTTATGATCGTTTTTACGATCTATTTTATTCCTGTTTACTGTTTTCCATATAAAATAGGCAACCGTGATAAAGATTAACCATGGAAATCCTAACGTTAAGGTTGGCCGGAAGTCTTTCGAAAACCATGTAGAAAGAACTACAAGTGCTAAAAGTACGGCACCAAAAATAGTCAGATACGGAAAACCTATCATCCGAACCGGTAATTTTCTTCCTCCCGTGTTATCCCACTTGCGGCGGAAAAATAGGTGGGTAACAAAAATCATAAACCAAGCAAACATCGCTCCAAAACTGGACACTGAAATCATTGCGGTAAAGGCCGTATCAGGGGAAACGACCGTATAGATAGTAGCAATCGCAATACCAATAGCAGAAAGCGCCAATGAACCAACAGGAACTTTTCTTTTACTCAATTTTCCTAATCGTTTAGGTGCAAAGCCACCTCGTGATAGAGAAAACATCATTCGAGTGGAAATATAAAGCTGACTGTTCATTGCAGAAAGAGCAGCAATAATTACCACAAAGTTCATAATTCCACCCGCACCAGGAATATGGAGAATCTCCATTACTTTGACAAATGGACTTTTATCAATTCCAGCTGATTTCCAAGGAACAATCATTAACATAAGCGCAAGAGTTAAGATATAGAATAGCACAAGTCGAAAAACTGCTGAACGCAGGGCAAGCGGAACAGCTTTTTCCGGTTCCTTTGCTTCTCCAGCACTAACAGCAATCATCTCAATACTTAAATAACTAAAAAGGGAAATAAATACTGCTATCCACATCCCCCCGAATCCATGCGGGAAAAATCCGCCTGCATTTGTGTAGTTATGCAGACCAATATCCGGATTACTGCTGCCTCCAAAAATCAGAAATGCAGCCAATAAAATAAACCCTACAATAGCAACGATTTTGATTAGGGAAAACCAATATTCTACTGCGCCAAATAAATTTACACTTGTTGCATTAACAAATAAAAGAATGGCAGAAAAAACGAGAATCCAAACAATGCCTGGGACTGCAGGAAACCAGTATTTCATATATACCGCAACGGCAGTAACCTCTGTTCCTACCGCACATACAATACTGAACCAGTAAGAATATCGAACGGTAAAACCTGCCCAAGGATTCATATATTTTTCCGCATAAGCACCAAACGATCCTGATGTAGGATGAGCTACCGTCATTTCCGAAAGACATCCCATTAGAAGGAGTGCAATCAGAGCACCAATGGCATAACTCACGATTACACTCGGTCCTGCCGTAGATATAGCCAAACCGCTCCCTAAAAATAATCCTGTTCCAATTGCGCCTCCAATGGCAATCATTGATAGCTGTCTTGTTGTTAAACCACGCTGCAATCCTTTTTCTCTTTCCATAATGTCCTGTAAATGATTTTCGTTTTGACCCATCTTCCCATCTCCCACCCTTTGGAATATACTATTAGGTTACACGACAAGCGTACGCTCGGTCTTATAATTCTCATATTCACGATGAACGGCAATATCCTCTAATATTTCTACAAGTTTATATACATCTTCATAGGAAACGTAGAGAGCAACTGGTGCAAGTCTAATTACATTTGGTTCCCTGAAATCCGGGATTACTTTATGACTTTTTAGCGCTTTGCAAATTCGATATGCTTCGTCATGCTCTAAGCTGACATGTCCGCCGCGTTTATGATCCTCACTCGGATTTCCGATAGTGAAGCCGTACTTTGCTAGCCTGTTATCGATGAGGTACATAAGATATGCGGTAATATCCAGTGACTTGGCTCTGATTTTTTCCATTCCTACTTCATGATAAATATTCAAAACACCTTCTAATGGAGCCATCGATAAAAGCGGCTGGGTTCCTGTTTGCCACCCATGTGCATTTAATTCATGATCAAACTGCTGACGCAGCTGGAATTGAGTTTCATTTTTATTACCGTGCCATCCTGCAAGACCTGGTTCCTTCTGAAAATGTTTTTTATTAATATAGAAACCGGCAATGGCTCCAGGACCAGCAGATAAATACTTATAATTGCACCAAACAGCAAAATCAGGATTAAAGCTTTTAAAATCATGTGGAACGGCACCAATTGAATGACATAAATCCCATCCGATTATTATGCCTCTTGCATGAGCCTCATTTGTGATCCGTTCCATATCCAACAACTGTGCACTTCGATAAAATACAGATGGAAGCAAAATTAATACAACATCCTCTGTCATCCCTTCAATAATGTCATCTTCGGAAAGATATCGTCCATCTGAGCTTGAGATGACTTTTACAGCATCAGCAGGGTCATATCCTTTTAATCTCACCTGGCTGTCTACTGCATATCGGTCTGTAGGAAAATTAAGATCATCCACTAAAATCTTGTAGCGCTCTGGTGTCGGCTGATAAAAAGTACTGATTCCCTGATGAATATTGATGGTTGTATTCGTCATTACCGTCACTTCATTGGCCTCGGCACCAATTAATTCAGCAAGCTTTTCGCCTAGAACATTTTGATACATAAAATATCGGCTATCCTCCACATCCCATATCCCAATTCCATGTTTTTCCCACATATCAACAATGTGGTACAATGCCTCTTTCGCATCTTTTGAACATAGTCCTAATGAATTGCCATCCATGTAAATTTCATTTTCCTTTACACAAAAACGCTCGCGTATATGCTTTATTGGATCTTCCAAATCTTTCTTTTTAGCAAACTCCAAACTACTTTCAAAATTTCTCATGATGTATTCCTCCTAAATAGGTATTTTAGTAATGTAAAAATGGATTTGGCGAAGGTTTCTGATAGCGCTTTCAAATATGATAGCTATCTATTCTTCTTATACCTCCTTGCTAAATTAGCATTACAAAGAATATTCAGTATATTTCTTTAAATGGAATTATAATATGAATCCGACATTATGTCTAATATTTTTTTGAATGTATTCCTTAGTATATTGAAATATATTTATTACTATAATGTTTACTTTTGTAAACATAGTGATACCATGTCGGATTTATACCGAAATTACCAAGCTTTTATAAAAAGATAGGTATCCAAAAAACAAAAAGCCAAGTGCTATTTGATAGACTTGACTTTACTTCATTATCATTATTTATAAATCGCATCTAAATACATTGTTGTTAAGGTAGATGCAACTTCCTCAAGGGGATATTCATTTTGATTAAAAACAATCTCCCATTGGTACATCTCATTGGAAAAAAACCAACTGCGCGCAACAATTTCAGCTTTTAAGTCGGTTCTGGCTAAACCTTTCACTTGTGAATAGGTGATATCCTTCGTAATACTTTGGATAAATCGTAGCCTGATTTCCTCCCATTTTTGATTTATCGCTGCAGAAAGTCCGATTCCATCGGAGAAAACCCTCATCATTTCTCTCTCCGTTTCTGCAATTTGCAAGAATTCCAGTACCTGCTTAAAAATAATGGATTCCGCCTCTTGCCTAGTAGAAGGAAAAAAGGGAGTATCGGCAATCTCGAAGAATCTTTTCATCACATCTTCCATTAATACTATGAGCAGATCATCTTTCCCTTTAAAGTGCCCATAGACAGTTCCATAGCCGATTCCGGCCTCCTCCATTATTTGCTTCACCGTCGTTTTTTGGAAACCTTCTTTTAAAAAAACAAGCTGTGCCGCTTGGATAATTTTATTTCGGGTCTTCAGAGACCGCAAATGCCGACCATCTTCCAAATTATTCTGCTCTCTCATGACTACACCTACAATAGGGGACAAGAGGTCTGTTCCCATGTCCCAAAAATCAATTTATTTAGTAAAAATATACCAAAGTACTCCCTAATAAATCAATCATTTGCAACCACTGAAATGGTGTCAGGCACCATTCGTGGACATTTACGAACTTTGTCCCCCTCACATGGACATTTTTTCGAATTTTCCCTTAAAGTGTTCTTGAATACAAGTTCGGGGTAGAAGGTCAGGTTCACTTTCCAAAGAAAAGTCCACTCCATTTTCCAAAAACTAAAAATGGGACGAGGTATTTATTCCCACGTCCCACACTCCTTGTTCTAGAGCATTATTGATAATAACGAAACAAACTAATCAACGAAACGGTTAACGAGATAACAGCGAGGTTCGTGCACATATAGGATAACCACTTTGTCACATCGCTCTTCCATTGGTTAAGCCCAGGATCATTTTTCATCAGGTAATCGGCGCGTTCAGCAGATCTCGTTTTTGGTGTGATCATATTTCCCAAAAGGTTAAACCCATCTGTTAACAAGGTTAAAAACCCTGATTTCCAAATGTTTATGGTAACTGCTGCAACCAGCGCGATGATTCCTACTAAAAAGGTGCTATTAATCCAGGTTAATAGTGTGCCACCTGCCCATATCTTGTATCCTATTAAAATACAAAACGATATACAACTTAGCAGTAAATGTTTTTTCATCCTGTCTGTCACCTCAACTTCTTATCTCGATTCGATTGATGAATGATACTAAATAACTGAATAAAGTGGGAAAAGGTACTGATCTCCCCTTCCCACTTAGGACTGAAGAACCGTCCCTTAATTACTTGTTTTCTTTGCCCACTTGAAGGAAGGGCTGCTTTCCAAGTAATAGGCAATGTTGCTGAATTTAGATGATACTAAGAATGTGTTTGTGTAGAAATAAACTGGCATAAATGGCATGTCCTGCATTAAAACATCTTCTGCTTGGTGCAATAATTCAAAGCGTTTTGTTTCGTCTTGTTCCACTTTTGATTTTGCCATTATGTCATCATATTTCTTATTTACCCAGCCTGTACGATTGTTCGGGCTGTCACCTAAGTAGTAATCAAGCATAATTACTGGGTCTACAAAGGAACCGATCCAACCCATACGTGCCATTTGGAAGTTTTGCTGATGCGTTGTATCCAAGTATGTTTTCCATTCTTGATTGTTTACCTTAATGTCCACCCCAAGGTTTTTCTTCACCATTTCTTGTACAGCTTCGGCGATTTTTTTGTTGTTTTCTGCAGTGTTATATAGCAATGTTACGTTTGGAAGAGTAGACCAGCCTTCTTCCTTCATTCCTTCTTGTAAAAGCTTCTTAGCTTCCGCAGCATCTTCTTTGAAATAGTTTCCGCCTTCTTCACGGAAGTCGCCGCCATTTGGTGTTTTAACACCAGGAGGAACCATGCCGTATGCTGGAATTTCACCAGCTTTTGTTACGTTATCCGTAAGGGTTTTACGATCAATGGACATTGCAAATGCGCGACGGATTTTTGCATTGGTGAATGGCTCTTTATTAACATTAAACATAATCATATAGGTTCCGAAATAAGGTACTTCTTTAAATTCTTTATTATTTTTTTCTGCTTCCAGTGCATCAGATGGCAATGTCATGATAAAATCTAACTCGCCTGTCTTATACATTTGGTAGTAAGTTGTCGCATCTGGCACGATTTTAAAGGTAATCTTTTTCAAGCTTACATCTTTTTGTCCATAATACTTATCGTTTTTCTCAATAACTACTTGACTATTATGCTTCCAATCTGTCATTTTGAAGGCACCGTTACTTACATAGTTTTTCGCATCTGCAGCCCAATTTTTATTTTTCTCTACTAAATCCTTTTTCACTGGATAGAAAGTATACATAGCTAGCAATTTATTGAAGTAAGCAAGCGGTGCATTTAGTTCTACCTGCAATGTATGATCATCAACTGCTTTTACTCCGACTTGATCAGCGGAGCCTTTTCCCTTGTTATATGCTTCTGCTCCTTTTATATAGTAAAGATAAAAAGCAAAGGAACTTCCTGTTTCAGGATTAAGCACTCGTTTCCATGAATATTCAAAATCCTGTGCTGTTACTGGTGTACCATCAGACCATTTTGCATCGTCGCGAATAGTAAAAGTATACGTTTTTCCATCATCCGAAACCTTTGTATCCTTCGCTAAACCAGGTACAATTTCCCCTTTTTTATCCTTCGTATATAATCCTTCAAATGTATGGTTTAATACCCAGCCTGAGGTTGTATCGGTTGCAAGTGCAGGATCGAGAGCTGGCGGCTCCGCAGTCATCCCAACCGTCATTTCTTGCTTCACATCTTTACTGTTTCCTGATGTTGCTTTATCGCCGCCACATCCAGCCAAAACACTGGACAATGCAAGCATGGCAACCAGCATAATTAACCATTTTTTCATCTTAATTCCCCTCCATTTTTCTCTTTTATAAAATTGTCCACGCCTAGCGCAAGCAGCCATCGGCTAGCGGATTTCTACACAGGGTAAAACATTAGCTTGTAAACCTCGTCTGTGACTTCGAAATCCGTACGCTAGAGCTGAGGCGCTTGCACATTTGTTCTTCATTACTTATATAAATGACAGGCTGTCCAATGGTTCGGTTGGACTTCCTTCCATTCCGGTGAAGTTAGAGAGCAGATTTCCATTGCATGCGGACATCTCGTAGAAAAACGACACCCTTGCGGTGGATTCACGGGACTTGGTGGGTCCCCTCCCAATACAATCCGTTCTCTCTTAACTGCCTTAGGATTTGCTACTGGAATGGCCGACAAAAGTGCTTGTGTATAAGGATGCAATGGATTGACAAATAGCTCATGGCTGTCAGCCAGCTCCATCATTTTCCCTAAATACATCACGCCAATACGGTCACTGATATGCTTCACCATTCCTAAATCATGTGCGATAAAAAGATAGGTTAAGCCTTCCTGCTCCTTCAAATCATCCAGCAAATTAATCACTTGTGCCTGAATCGAGACATCCAGAGCAGAAATCGGCTCATCCGCGACGATAAATTTCGGCTGGACGGCGAGTGCTCTGGCAATTCCAATCCGCTGTCTTTGCCCCCCGCTGAATTCATGCGGGTATCTTTTTGCATGAGTGGGACTCAATCCAACTTTTTCAAGCAATTCATAGATTCGGTTTTGACGTTCTGCACCTTTAGCCAATTTATAAGCATCGATTCCCTCGGCTATTATATCTCCGACTCTCATACGTGGATTAAGGGAGGCATGCGGATCTTGGAAAATTATTTGCATCTCTTTATTCACGATTTTTCGTTTCTTGGAATCTAGCTTTCCGAAATCTTGATCATTGTAAAAAATACTTCCAGAGCTGGGAGACTGTAACCCGACAATCGTTTTCCCTAATGTGGACTTTCCGCTCCCGCTCTCTCCTACAAGTCCAAACGTCTCACCCTTGCGAATGTAAAAAGAAATATCATCTACAGATTTAACAGTTTGATCCTTTTTAATATGAAAGTATTTTTTAAGATTTTTCACTTCCAATAAGGCTTCACTCATTTTGCTCCCTCCCTGCTGCCACTAAGTCATGAATTTTTGGTGCACGTTCATCATTTAACCAGCATTTTGCCGTATGACCGTTTTCTATTTCAAACTCAGGCGGCATATGATCGACGCAAACCTCCATCGCATACTTGCAGCGGGCGGCAAATGGACATCCCTTTGGCGGATTAAAAAGATCCGGCGGTGAACCTTCTATCGGAATCAGCCTTTCCTTTTCCTCAGCCTCGAAATTTGGAATCGATTCTAACAGGCCCCATGTGTAAGGATGCTTTGGAGATTCAAAAATATCCTCCACACTACCTGTTTCGACAATGACGCCTGCGTACATAACGGCAACTCTTTGCGCTGTTTCTGCCACCACTCCTAAATCATGAGTAATTAAAATGATGGCTGTATTCGTTTTTTCCTGTAAGTCCTTCATCAAATTCAGAACCTGTGCTTGGATCGTCACATCGAGCGCGGTTGTCGGTTCATCTGCGATTAGCAGTTCTGGATTACAAGCCAACGCGATTGCAATCATGGCTCTTTGCCGCATACCACCACTAAATTCATGGGGATATTGATGATACCGTTCTTCCGGATTCGGAATTCCCACTAGCTTGATCATTTCCACTGCTTTTTTCCTGGCTTGTCCTTTGGTTACTTGCTGATGGTTGAGAATGGACTCCTCAATTTGTTTCCCGACCTTCATCGTTGGATTCAACGAGGTCATCGGATCCTGGAATACCATACTAATCTTCGAACCTTTTAATTTGCGCATTTCCTTTTTTGAAAGCTTTAACAGATCTTTTCCTTGAAAAAGAATTTTTCCACCTTTAATTTTTCCCGGTGGGGTTGGAATCAGGTCCATAATCGTTTGAACTGTAACGCTTTTTCCGCTGCCGCTTTCCCCAACGATTGCCATGATTTCGCCTTTTTCAACATGAAAGGAAACATCTCGAACAGCCTGGACCTCACCTCCGTAGGTTTTAAAATTAACCTCTAAATTCGATACCTCCAATAAGTGTTCCATTTTCTCACCTCCTAATCGCTGCTTCTTGGATCAAGCGCATCCTGAACCCCATCGCCAAACGAGTTAAAGGCAAACATCGTTAACGAAATCAGAAAGCCCGGGAAGAATAATCTCCACCATTGCCCGCTTAAAATTACACCTAATGCATCATTCGCCATTGTTCCCCAGCTTGCAAACGGGGCTTGAACACCTAACCCTAGGAAGCTTAAGAATGACTCTGCAAATATAGCCTGGGGAATAGTGAAGGTTAGGTTTACGATAATAATCCCCATCGTATTTGGTATCAAATGCTTTAGGATGATTTTTGAATGGGATGTACCAAGTTTTTCCGCAGCTAACACATATTCCTGTGATTTCAGCTGTAAAATTTGACCGCGAATAATCCGTGCCATTCCAACCCAACCTGTAACGGAAAGTGCAATAATAATTGCTTTTATCCCTGGCTCCATGATGACCATTAACAAAATAACAATCAGCAAATATGGAATGCCGTATAAAATTTCGACAATCCGCATTAACGTCATATCAATGCGGTCGCCTTTTTTGCCGCGTCCGGCCATATAGCCAGAGATACCTCCAACCACAACTCCGATAAGTAAATCAATTAGTGCTGCAACTAGTCCGATGGTCAAGGAAACACGTGCACCATACCATGTACGTGCCCACATATCTCTCCCTAAATCATCCGTTCCAAACCAGTGGCTTCCTGACGGAGCTAAGTTCGCTTTTGTTAAGCTTTGCTCCGATGGGCTGTAAGGGACCATGGATGGACCAAAAATAGCAAAAAAAACGATGATGACTAAAAGGGAGAATCCTAGGATAGCAAGCTTATTTTTGATAATTTTTAAGAGCGCGTCCTTCCACGCACTTAAGCTTGGCCGCTGAATAGTATCATGCATGAGTCGCTTCGGATCAGCGGGCCGAAATAGGGATTGCTCTATATTTTTTTCTATCATGTTAATCCCCCTTACTCGAAAGCTTAATTCTCGGATCAATAATTCGGTATGAAATATCAATTAAAAACAACGTCACCACAAGAATGGCACTATAGAATACTGTGACACCCATAATGACTGGATAATCTCGATTGAAAATACTGTCGACAAAGTATCGACCTAATCCCGGTATCGCAAATATTTTTTCAATGACAAATGTACCGGTAAGCAATGCTGCAAATAACGGACCAATAAACGTAACGACTGGAAGGATTGCATTTCTGACACCGTGCTTGATGACTAGCTTTGTAGTCGACAATCCTTTTGCGTCCGCAGTCTTCATGTAATTTTGATTCATCACTTCAATCATGCTGGAGCGCATGAATCGGGCAACGACTGCGAGCGGTGTTGCGGCGAGAGCGATACATGGAAGAATCGTATGATCCCACGTTCCCCATGAGGCAACCGGCAACAGCCTCCACTTCACTGCCACAAACTTAATTAATAATGGGGCCAGGATAAAACTCGGTACCGATATTCCGATAATCGCGATCACCATCGCAGTGTAATCAAGGAACCTATTATGATTCAGTGCTGCGATAATTCCTAATAAAAGTCCAAAGAATAAAGCTAGGACAATTGCTTGAAGTCCTAAAGTGGCAGATATCGGAAAACCGGTAGCTATAATGTCATTTACCGTTCTGGTTTCTGATTGTGTAGATGGCCCTAAATCAAAAGTAACTAAGTTTTTTAAGTACAGTGCATACTGGACAGGGATAGGCTTGTCCAAATTGTACTTAGCCCGGATATTTTCCAGCACTTCTTTCGGAAGCACATTAGCATCGGACGCAAATGGATCCCCAGGAATACACTTCATAATGACAAACGTCAAGGTGGCAATCACCCAAATCGTCAAAAACATCGTAAGGAAACGTTTTAAAATGTACACCATGTACACCTCCTATCAAAGTTTTGAATTCTTTATTAAAACAATTGGGTACCGCATTAAAGTCGAATTGGTATCGAACAAGCTGGATGGAGATTCAGTTTCCTTTTCACAGTTTAATTTTTGGATAAGGAGACAATTGCCCGTTCTTTTTATCAAATTTTGATTTCGCGAAAATCCATTTTCCTCCACGTTCGTTTTATAAGTTTAAACATGGATTTAGGTACGTTCAGCTTTTTATCGTGACCGTTTTAGGCGATGGGGCACGGTTTCGGGCACTTTCACCTCTTCATCGTGACCGTTTCAGCAATAGAGCACTTCCTCGGGTACTTTCGTCTCTCCCGTAACAATGCGTGATGGCACCCAATTTCTTTCACTGATGACTGAAGGCTCAACATCATATGTACTCAAATGTATTTTTATACACACCAAGCTGTACAATGCTGTTCGTTTCTGTTATATCTTGAATTTGATTGAGCTTTAAAACAATATTAGTTATTTCCTGTTGATCAGAGACGGCAATTTGTACGAGCAGCGGATAATCTCCCGATGTTAGAGTGATGTAGCGAATCACCTTTATTTTTTTTAATTCTTCTATTACACTTGGGATAGAATCCGGTTTTACCTTTATTTGAATAATTGCGCCTGACTTTAGACCCAACGCGATCGGATTCACAACCCCTACCACTTCAAAAATTTCTTTTTCTATTAAACTTTTATAGCGAAGTCTAATAGTTTTCTCTGTTACATTCAGCCTACCGGCTATTTCTTTAAAAGACATCCGGCCGTCCACCGATAATTCTTTAATGATACCGCGATCCAAATCATCAATTTCAACGCTCATAAAATACCCCCTTTCGATACTGGAATAGTAAATTAGCACTATAAAGAGGTTGCTAACTTGATACTTCACTCTGTTTTTAGATACATTTTTAACAAAATAATATCGGAAAAAGGAATATTATTGGTATTATATATTTACATTTTTCTGAAATCAATATATTTTGCGAAGGTTTTGATTATTGATTCTATTGTAATGGGAATTTAGTCCTTTACTATAATGAAGTATAAGGTGGCACGAATTTTTCAACTAATTTCGGGACTAGCAAATAGGGAATTTGGTACAGAGGATAAGATAGAAGCTCTATTAAAATAATGAAAAAGATGTCCCAAAAGAGAGAAATCCTTTTAAGACATCTTTTTTAAAAATACATATCTAACTATTAAAAGAAATACAAACCAACTATAAATATAATACCGGAATAAATTAACGCTGTGAGACAGAATCCCATAATATCCCTTGCTTTAAGACCTGCAATGGCTAATGCAGGTAGCGCCCAAAACGGTTGAGCCATATTCATCCAAGCTTCTCCATATGCAATGGCCATGGTAGCTTTTCCTAGATTAGCTCCAATTTCCTTTGCAGCTGAAATGACATATGGACCTTGCACAACCCAGTGTCCTCCGCCAGAAGGGACAGCCAAGTTAACAATTCCAGAACTTAAGAATGTTAATAGCGGGAATGTGTGTACATTAGAGATTGCTACAAAGAAATGTGTAATGCTTTCCCCTAAGCCTGATTGTTCCATCATAATTTGAATACCCGCATAAAATGGAAACTGCACCAAAATACCTGCTGTACCTCCAATTGCCCTTTGAACCGCTCGCATATAAGACATTGGTGTTCCATGCAGTATAATACCAAGAATAAAGAAAATAAGATTTACTATATTAATATTTATATTAAATCCGTTATGAGAGAAATAGAAAATAAAATATACAATTCCAAGAAGACCAATGATATAAGCAAGAATTCTGCTTTCCTCCAGCTTTTCGGCAATACTTGCATTAGGCGGCAATTTCCTAGAAGTTGGCGGATCCTCCTTCAATAGCTTTGGATCGATTGCTACAATTTCATTTTCCGGCCGTATCATAAGCTTAGTTAAGATTGGCAATGTAAGTAAAATAGCAACTGTAATAAAAATATTATAAGGTGTTAGTAATGTTTGAGAAATAGGAATGAGTCCCGCAAGTTTTTCCACTGGGTTTCCTTCCGTCGCTGCCGCTAATGGCACTGAACCAGACAGACCTCCATGCCAAGCCAAAAATCCCATATAAGCACTGGCAATTAATAATCGGTAATCTACTTTTGGAATACGGCGAGCTACTTCACGAGCAAATAAAGCACCGACTACTAATCCGAAGCCCCAGTTAATAATACAGCAAAAAGTAGACATAAATGTAACGAGCATGACACCTTGAGCAGGGGTATGCGCGAGTGAAGCCATTTTGCCCATTCCCCTTCTTAATAGTGGCGAACTAGCCAAGGCATGTCCTGTTACAAGAACTAAAGCCATCTGCATAGAAAAAGCAAGCAGTCCCCAGAATCCATCTCCCCACATCTGAACAACGTCTATCGGAGTGCTTGGGGTAATCGTCACACTAAGGATAAAGACAATAATTGTCAAAATCATTGCGAAAATCAGTGGATCCGGTAAATACCGTTCCACTATTTTAGAAAAAAACTTTGTTATCGAACTAACCATATACATCCCCCGTATTTAAAAATATTTAATGTAATTTGTGAAGATCTCTGCCATATAAGGAGATATTCCATTCTTCTATTTCTCCATCTCCACAATGGTTGAAATACCTTGGCCGCCGCCAATACAAAGTGTAGCCAAGCCTAAGCGCGCGTCACTATGTTTCATCTCATGTAATAAGGTTACTAAGATTCGTGCACCGCTTGCACCAATCGGATGTCCAAGGGCAATTGCGCCGCCATTTACATTCAGTTTATCCCGTGGTATTTGAAGTTCGCGCCCGACCGCTAATGATTGTGCGGCAAACGCCTCATTTGCTTCAATGCGATCCATATCATCAATAGTGAGTCCTGCTTTTTCAAGTGCCTTTTTTGTTGCTGGTACAGGTCCAATTCCCATGATTTTCGGATCAACACCTGCTGTTCCATTGCCACGGATTACTGCCATCGGTTTGATGCCCAGTTCTTTCGCTTTTTCCCTGCTCATCAGTACTAATGCTGCAGCACCATCATTGATACCAGAAGCATTTCCAGCTGTAACTGTTCCATTTTGTTTAAATGCTGGTTTTAATTTCGCGAGATTTTCTGTTGTTACTCCTGAACGCGGGAATTCGTCCGTATCAAAAATAATCGGATCACCTTTTCTTTGCGGAATCACGACGGGAACAATCTCATCTTTAAATTTCCCTGCATTGATTGCATTCTCTGTTTTTTGCTGGCTCCAAGCAGCAAATTCATCTTGTTCCTCTCTGCTTAATTGATATTGCTCTGCAATGTTTTCTGCCGTAACCCCCATATGATAGGAGTTGATGGAGCAATGCAATCCGTCAACGAGCATACTGTCGAAGATTTTCCCATCTCCCATCCGGTATCCTGAACGTGCATCCATCAGCAAGTATGGCGCCATACTCATATTTTCCATGCCGCCAGCTACGACAATCTCTGCATCGCCTGTTTGAATAGCCTGAGTGGCAAGATGAACAGCTTTTAGACCGGAACCGCATAGTTTATTGATCGTCATGGAAGTCACTTCAACTGGTATACCGGCTTGAATCGCAGCTTGACGTGCAGGACCTTGACCAAGACCAGCTTGAAGCACGTTCCCCATGATTACTTCATCCACTTGCTCTCCTTTTATCCCTGCACGTTCTACAGCTTCCTTAATCACAATTGCACCCAACTCCGTGGCCGGTGTGTTACTTAACACACCCATATAACGACCAATCGCCGTACGCACCGCACTGACAATCACAACATCACGCATCATTTTCCCTCCAATATTTAAAATAATTAGACAGAGGGACAGGACCTAGTTCCATTTACTGCAAAGATATTATTCTAAGAAATAGAGCTGTCTCCTTTTTGGAAACAACAGAACCGTCCCTCCATCCTGCTTAATCTTATTGTGCTGCTAAAAGTTCCGGGGCCACCGTGAACTCCGCTTCTGTTTTCTCTTTCACATCGGAAACGGTTACATTTTCTTGCGTTTCAATAAGCACCATTCCATTTGGAGTAAAATCAAAAACGGCTAATTCTGTAATTAAACGATGCACGACTTTTTTTCCTGTGAGCGGCAATGAGCATTCTCGTTTAATTTTGGATTCTCCATATTTATTTACATGTTCCATTATGACAATCACTCGTTTTGCACCATTCACAAGGTCCATTGCCCCGCCCATGCCTTTTACCATTTTCCCGGGAATCATCCAATTTGCCAAGTCACCTTGTTCCGATACTTCCATACCTCCAAGGATAGCCAGATCAATATGGCCGCCGCGAATCATCGCAAATGACTCCGCACTATCAAAAAACGATGCACCCGGAACGGCTGTAACTGTTTCCTTTCCGGCATTGATTAAATCTGGGTCCTCCTGTCCTTCAACTGGATATGGTCCGATCCCGAGCAAACCGTTTTCCGATTGCAGCAAAACATTGAAGTCAGCTGGGATTTCATTCGCTACAAGTGTGGGTATCCCGATGCCCAGATTAACATTCATTCCATCTTTAATTTCCTTCACTGCTCTACTTACTATTTTTTGATGTGAATCTTTCATTTTCGACACTCCATTCTATGAAAATATTAAGCTTTTACAACGGTACGGCGTTCAATCCGCTTTTGATAATTCGTTCCAAGCAACAGACGCTGCACAAAAATGCCCGGTGTATGAATTTCATCTGGGTCCAGTTCCCCTGGCTCAACGATTTCCTCTACTTCTGCAATGGTTATTTTTCCAGCCATCGCTGCTAATGGATTAAAATTGCGAGCTGTTTTACGATACACAAGGTTTCCAAGAGTATCCGCTTTCCATGCCTTCACGAGCGCGAAATCGCCAACAATGCCGTGCTCCAAAAGATACGTTTTCCCATCAAACTCTTTTGTTTCCTTTCCTTCCGCAATAGGAGTTCCAACACCTGTTGCAGTATAAAAGCCCGGAATACCTGCACCACCAGCGCGAATTCGTTCTGCCAGTGTACCTTGTGGCACGAGTTCCACTTCCAGTTCACCACTTAAAAACTGAGTCTCGAAAATTTTATTTTCACCCACATAGGAGGACACCATTTTTTTAATTTGTTTGTTAGCAAGAAGTAAGCCCAGTCCCCAATCATCCACTCCGCAGTTATTGCTGACAACGGTTAAATCTTTCGTTCCCTGCTCTTTAAGTGCCTGTATAGAAAATTCAGGTATCCCTGAAAGTCCAAAACCGCCCACAATAATCGTTGCTCCATCTTTAATATCTGAAACCGCTTCCATAAAGGAATGCATAATTTTACTACTTTTCACCCGTATAGCCTCCTTTAATTGCTTTTAAAATTCTGAATGATTCAACATTCAGTTTACAGTCCTCTTTTTTATTAGTAAAATACATATATAGAATAAATAGTATGAAAATAAGGAATAAATAGGAGAATGTGATGGATGGATTTACGTGAAATAAAATTATTTATCGAAGTAGCAGACCACATGAGTTTTACAAAAGCAGCGGAACATTCTTACTTATCACAGCCCTCCCTCAGTAAAATTGTCAAAAAGCTCGAAGAAGAGCTTCAAGTTGAACTGTTTGATCGCTCCACTCGCCACTTAAGATTAACGGATGCCGGCAGAATTGTTTATCAGCAAGGTCGGAAAGCTCTTGCCCCGCTATACGAATTAAATATTCTTTTGGATGAACTAAGAGATCTGGAAACGGGAGAAATTAAGATTGGCATCCCTCCCCTTATTGGTACTCTCTTTTTCCCTGATATTGCAAGGAAATTCCATGCGAAGTACCCAAAAGTAAAGCTTCAGCTTGTGGAATTGGGAGCCAAACGGATTGCCGAGCTTGTTGAGGATGCCCAAATAGATTTAGGTATTATTGTCTTGCCGGCTGATGAAGAAAAATTTAAAGTATATCCTTATATTACGGACGAATTTGTTTTATTTATATACGAGGAACACCCACTTTCTAATAGAAAGGAAGTTTTATTAACAGAACTGAAAGATGAAAGATTTGTTCTCTTTTCGGAGGATTTTACATTGCATGACTACGTAAAAAAAGCATGTAATGAAGTAGGTTTTGAAGCGAATGTTTCTTACGAAAGCAGTCAATGGGATTTACTTGTCGAACTTGTTTCTTCCAAAATGGGAATAGCCTTATTACCGAAATCGATTTTTTACAAACAAAACCATCCTAATGTCAAAATGATCCCTATAAAAGAGCCTACTCTCCTATGGAAATTAGGCATCATAACTAAAAAGGACGCTTATCATTCATTCTCATTGAACCAGCTTTTAAGCATATTAAATTAGGAGACGGGATGGAACTTGTAAAAAAATAGGATGAGTTACCTCTCCCCCTAACCCAATCGAGTAGGAGGGGGTGACTAACCCCCGACCTCTCACACCACCGTACGTACCGTTCGGTATACGGCGGTTC
Source organism: Margalitia sp. FSL K6-0131 (assembly GCF_038008735.1). Classification (NCBI taxonomy): domain Bacteria; kingdom Bacillati; phylum Bacillota; class Bacilli; order Caryophanales; family Bacillaceae; genus Heyndrickxia; species Margalitia sp. FSL K6-0131. Next base: position 1,254,314 of record NZ_JBBOZS010000001.1, on the reverse strand, counting down.
ACTTAAGTATGACGCAAATGGTTGTATCTATCTAACAGACTTTTAAGCTTTTGATTTCTCCAAAACTTTAGATTTAGTGTTGTGTGTAAGATAGGACTATTCGAAATGCGCCAATATTTCTTACGAGAATTTCCCCATTCATGGGCCTTCTCTCTTGGAACGCCAAGGGATATGAGCCTTTTAATTTTTGTTTTGGGTAGTTTCCATTGTTTCCAAAGGCACATTCGGAGTCTTCTTCGAATATGTTCATCCAGTTGTTTAAAGGGAGTTGGCGTGTCTGCCAGCGCAAAATATCCGCACCAACCAACAAGGTATTCATTTAGTTTCTCAATACGCAATTCCAATGGAATGGGTTTTGACCTTGATGTTAGTTCTTTTATTCTACTTTTAGCTCTCTTTATACTTTCTTTTGCGATACGGATTTTTGGATTACGGTTTGATGTGAAGCTGAATCCAAGAAACTTTCGTTTCCACGGTCTGTCCACCGCACTTTTCTCTTCATTTACTTTTAGTTTAAGCTTCTTTTCAATGAAAGTAGTGATAGAACTCTTGACGCGTAAACCTGCCTTCTTGGTTTTTACGTAAATATTACAATCATCTGCGTAGCGGACAAATTTGTGTCCTCTTTCCTCTAGTTCCTTATCTAATTCATCTAACATGATATTGGAAAGTAGTGGACTTAATGGTCCACCCTGAGGAACACCTTCTTCGCTGATAGTTTCCACACCGTTTATCATAATCCCCGACTCTAAGTATTTTCTAATTAACTTTAGAATCGTCTTATCCTTGACTCTTTTTGCTAGGAGTCCCATAAGCATATCGTGATTTACCTTGTCGAAGAACTTTTCTAAGTCCATATCTATTACCCATCTGTAGCCCTCTTCTATATATTGCCTTGCTTCCCTAACGGCATCATGTGCCCTTCTTCTGGGTCTAAACCCATAGCTATGTTCGGAAAAGGTTGGGTCATAGATTGGGGTTAATATTTGGGCAATCGCTTGTTGGACAAAACGGTCTGTCACGGTAGGAATACCTAATAAACGAACGCCGCCATTTGGTTTCGGGATTTCGACTCGTCTGACTGGCATAGGCTCATAGGTTCCGTCCTTTATTGAATTTCGGATTTCTTGCCAATTTTGTAGAATATGCGCTCGTAGGGATTTTACAGGCATTTCATCTACTCCATGGCTACCCTTATTCTTTTCGACACGTTTCAATGCCGAAAGTAGATTGTCCCGTGACAGTATTCGTTCCATCATTTCGATACATCCTTTCACGTGAATATACGTGCTATTTGTGCCATTGTTTATTCCACCCTCTTAAAGTCCCCTGTGGAATTCACCACTTCCTCCTTTAAGTAAGTCCAATTGGATTGTCTGTATCATCATAAACAATGAACGCCTAGTGTATATTCTCCTTAAATGTTCAGTCCTTCCCTAACCATCTTAAGCTAGTCAGGTACTATGACCTCTGCTGACTTCTGGCTGTTCAATTACCCTTCACAAAGTAAGTTACCGAGTGTGCTCGGCATTTCAGCCAGACCTCCCCAGGTAAGAGTACAGTCTTTCTCCCCATCTATCTGCTTCATTTACTCTGTATCATCTTTGGCAGAAAGGACTTCGTTTTGTTTGGCAAACTCATCCAATGATACCTAGCCTTATATGAAGTTCGTGTCCCTCAGACCGGAGATTTGCCGCCCGCTTCCTTCAGATTCTGCGTCACCACAGACACCCTTGCGTTTAGCTACTGCTACTTCTGCCTTCACAGTTCGGGACTTTCACCCTATAGACTGCACCCATGCTGGGCGCACCAAAAAAATGGGACGAGGGGTTTGACCCTCCGTCCCATTAACCAATATAAAATCCGATTTTCCCCAGTTGTTTGCCGGTTTCCAAACGACTAAATGCTTCCTTGTATTGTTCAAGTGGAAATACTTGATCCACTACAGGTCTGATTTGATATTTTTCCATAAATGCTATCATTTCTTTGTATTCTTCTCCGCTTCCCATTGTGGAACCCAGCAGGTTAAATTGACCGTAGAAGAATTCACGAAGATTTAGATGAATCATATCTCCTGTTGAGGATCCGAACGTAACGATGGTCCCGCCTTGACGCAATTGCTTTAGGGATTTATTAATCGTTGCTGCCCCAACACAATCGATAATCAAATCCATTTTCTCCCCATTTAACTCCTTATCCCAGTCGCCGTTGCTGTCAATCGCTTTATTTGCACCGATTTCAAGAGCTTTGTCGGCTTTTTCCTTTGAACGCGAGGTTACATATACAGTTGCTCCTGCTGCCTTTGCAAATTGCAGCATAAAAGTTGCTACCCCACTTCCAATGCCCGGAATAAGTACCTTCATGCCAGATTGCACTTTCCCTCTTGTAAATAAAGCACGGTATGCAGTTAAAGCAGCCAGTGATAAAACGCCGGCTTCCTCCCATGATAAATAGGCAGGCTTTGTCACCACGTTTTCTGCAGGAACAACAATTTTCTCTGAAAAAGTACCATCAGTGGGATGTCCAAGAATGTCGAATCCGACTGGCGGCGCATCACTTTTCTCTTTCCACCCTAAACTTGGGTTGATCATTACTTCGTCGCCAATCTTAACGCTTGTAACTCCTTCTCCAATGGCATCGACCACTCCGGCTCCATCAGATCCAACGATTAATGGCGGATCCGTATGCTTGTGCCGGTTAAGGACTACAAATAAATCTCGGTGGTTTAACCCTGCTGCTTTTAGCTTCACCCTAACCTCCCCTGCTTTTGGAGTTTTTTCTTCCACTTCGCACAAAGATAATCCGTCAAAACCATCTTTTTCTGCATGAACGATTGCTTTCATGATTTGATTCTCCTCTAATTATAATGTTTGCTCTCCTTGAACATGTCTTTGTAAGGAACAGCACAATATCTTTAAACTTTTGCCAAACTGTACCAAATCCCAAAGAAGGTGAGGATGATTTAATATGTAAACAACTCAAATCCCTTTACTCCAAAAAACTAAAAACATTCCAAACCTGCATGGCAACACCAATCTTTAAGCTATTTTCATCTATATTAAAAAATGGTGTATGTACATCATGGACAATTCCTTTTTCATCGTTTCGTACCCCAAGTCGGAAAAAGGCCCCTGGTACCGCTTTGGCGAAAAAAGCAAAGTCTTCTACTCCTAGACTGGGTCTCGAAAGCAGGTTCACATTTTCTTCCCCAATTAGTGCCTCGCCGCTTTCCTTCACAATATCTACCATTTCATCATTATTGATCAACGAAGTGTAGCCAGGTTCAACAGAAAGTACTGCTTCACCACCTAATCCCTTTGCAACATAAGTGACGGTTTCCTCTAATTTTTGTAAAACACCTCTGCGAATCTCAGGAGTTAATGTACGAACCGTTCCGACAAGCTTCACTTCATCAGCTACGATATTCCCTTGGGTTCCTCCGTGAATGGTGCCAATGGAGATGACAGCAGATTCACGGGCATCGACACTGCGACTAACAATGGTTTGCAATGCGCTGATAACCCCGGCGGCAATGACAATCGCGTCTTTTCCCATATATGCATAAGCACCATGCGCATTTTTTCCTTTTACCGTTATCGTTATCGTATCAGAAGAAGCATTCATTTGCCCGTATTTAACCCCAATTTTTCCAACTGGTATCGCAGGATCGACATGAAGGCCAAAGACCGCATCGACCTTTGGATTTTCCAATGCCCCTTCTTTTATCATTGGCTCCGCCCCACCGACTGTTTCCTCAGCCGGCTGAAACAATAACTTTACATTGCCTTTCAGTAAATGCTTGTTTTCCTGTAAAAGCTTGGCCGCTCCTAATAAAACGGTCATATGCGCATCATGTCCGCAAGCATGCATTTTTCCGTCAACAGTGGATTTATACGGGATATCATTTTTTTCTAAAATAGGCAAAGCATCCATATCTGCTCGCAATGCAACTGTTTTTCCATCTTGCTCCCCTTGAATAAGCCCAACCACACCAGTATTGGCAATTCCGGCTTGATAAGGAATGCCCATCTCGTCTAGATACTCACAAATCTTATCCTTCGTTCTAAATTCCTCCATCCCAAACTCAGGATAAGCATGAAAATCTCTGCGTACTTCCACTAACCATGGTAAAATTCCCCCTGCTTGCTGAAGCAAGATTTCTTTTTCCATCATGACAGAACCACACTTTCCTCGATAATTAGACTGCGATTGGTTGCATCGAGCTTTGCTTTTACTCCGAATGGCAAGGTTAATTTTGTCTCGCAATGACCAGCCTGAAGATTATAGATTGTTGGCTTCCCAAACGGTGCGACGATCGTTTTAAATACATCAACAATATCAAATCCATGAGAATAGTTTGGCGATTCACATTCTGTGAATGTGCCAAAAATGATTCCTGCCGCGTCTGTCAACTTTCCAGCTAAAGCTAATTGAGTTAACATTCGATCCACTTTAAACGGTTCTTCCCCGACATCCTCCAGAAATAAAATTTTTCCTTTCGTGTCTAAATCATAAGGGGTACCCATTAACGACGCGACTAAGCAGAGATTTCCTCCGACCAATTCTCCTTCCGCTACACCATCTACTAAACTTAAAATCTCCTCGCCTTCCGGATTGCTAACTGCCCCCAGTGGATTTGAGTTCATTAATAATCGCAGTAAGGAAGTACGCGTAAACTCATCACCATCTAAAAGATCCGAGGTTGCCATCGGTCCGTGAACAGTTGCCAGCCCGCATTTCTGCATAAAAACAGTATGTAAGGCAGTAATATCACTATATCCGATAAATAGTTTTGGATGCTGCGATATCTCTTCATAGTCTAAATAAGGCAGTAGCTGCGGTGTTCCGTATCCGCCGCGTAAACATAGAATCGCATCCACCTCCGGATCAGTGAACATGTCGTTTAGCTCTTTTGCGCGATTTTCCGGAGTCCCAGCCAAATAACCGCCATATTCCTCATAACAGCTTTTCCCTACTTTTACGTTAAAGCCAAGCTCTCGGATCATTTGAATTGCCATCTGCACCCTTTCCACTTTAGATGGACTTGACGGAGCCGTTAATCCAATCGTATCCCCAAATTTAAGCATTTTTCCTTTAAGCATTTCATTCATCTCCCCCAAAATTTTGCGTAAAACTAGTCGCTTTGAATTCATTTATGTATCCATATGCTAACTAAAATTCGATTAACACCAATGGAGTTCCTATAGGTATTTATACCCATTTTATGCTGTTGAAGGTCCATTTCGGGCTGATCGTCATGAAATTCGGGCTGTTCACCTCCCATTTTGGGCCATTCAACATGTAATTCGTGCGATTATTTTTTCTGAGTACTTTCTATTAAATTTTTTTCCAATCAATTTGACCAATAGTGATGAAAATAATCAAAAATGCTTTGAAAATCGTATAAAATAGAATCATAGGGAGGTTGTTTATGAAAAATAAGAAAAGCTTATTTGGAGCTATAGGCGCAGTTCTATTGATCATGTTATCAAAATTAAAATATGTCATTGTTATATTAAAAATTGCCAAGCTTCATACATTAATTTCTTTATTTATCAGTATCGGGGCTTATGCACTTATTTATGGATGGAAGTTCGGGGTAGGGATTGTCTATTTATTGTTCATACATGAGATGGGGCATATGGTTGCAGCGCGGAAAAAAGGAATTCCAACCACTCCTGCTGTTTTTATACCTTTTCTTGGAGCTGCTGTCGGAATGAAAGAAAAACCGAAATCTATCAAAGACGATGTGTATATTTCATACATGGGACCGTTTGCCGGATTATTGTCCATTCTTCCTTTCTTTGTTCTCTACTTTATGACACATGAGTTGTTTTGGATGGCTTTATTCCAGGTAGGTGCGATGCTTAATTTATTCAATCTTATTCCGATGATGCCATTAGACGGCGGCCACATTGCCAAAATGTTAAGTAAAAAATTTACCATTTTCGGACTGATTGTGCTTGCCATCGTTGCGATATTCAGCCCCAATCCAATTCTTATTCTGCTTGTGATTTTTGGAATCCTTCAAGTATTCGCGATGTTTGGCGAAGACAGAAAGGAAAAAGCCTTACACATTCAATCCTTAGAATGGGAAGAAAGAATCCGGGAATGGGAACAACTGAAAAGTACTTATTTAAATATGGAAGAAAGTTCAGAAAAGCTTTCATGGCTTAACAGAATGATATACGAATACAAAAACATATTACATTCCACTAATAATGCCTTATCTGAAAAACGTGATCTTGCTTCGGAAGCGATCTATGAAACAAGAATGCTGGCATATCGAACCATTGTCGTACAGCTGGAATCTTTATATGATGGGGATTTAGCCGAAGAACCTATTTATGCAGAAAAAGAGAAAATCGATAAACAACTCGGGAAAATACAATTTTATAAAAAAACAACAAAAAAAGAAAAGCTAGCAGTGTTTTTACTCTATATCGTACTCATACTAGTCCTGTCAGGGTGTATGATATATTCTATGCATGTTCTGGATTTGAACCAAATACGACAAATGATGTCAGGCACCAGATTAGATTAATCTCTGGTGCCTGAGACCTTTCTATGCAATCTTCCGCTTTTCCTTTACCGATGGATGAAAATACTTATCTATCATATACCCAAAAACGGATGCCAATACTTGTTGAAAGAGCATCGCAATAATAACAGGGGTGGCAACAGCTGGAGGAAAATAGGAAACAGCAATGACCGCTCCGGCACTAATATTCCTCATGCCGCCCAGAAAAGTTAAGGCAACTGTCGTTTCCAAATCTCTTTTCAATATTCTGCCGATCAGAAAAGAAAATAAGTAACCCGTAAAAGCAATGAAGAATACTACTACGCCAATTCCCACTAACTTCAATGAAACATTCTTTAAATGAGGTGCAATAACCGCTCCATTCAACATCACAACAAGCCCTAGGCATATTTTCGAGAAAGGGGCTAATTTAGGACCCAAAGTATCTTTGATTTTCCCTTTTGTCCATTGATTTAACATCATGGCAAGGATCGACGGGATGACCACCATCTCAAATAGCCCTTTCATAATCCCAAGAGTATCTAGTTCAACCTTCTGTCCCACAATTAATGAAAGTGTATATGGAACAATAAACGGTGACAGCAAGGTATCTATTAAAATAAGAGATAAAGTTAACGCCATATTTCCTCTGTAAATAGAAACCCAAATAACGCTTGTCACACCTGTTGGGATTACCATCCCGAGGACTAATCCCGTAATCGTATAAGCATCTCCATGAAAAACGGCATGCCCGATCCCCAAAGCCCAAATCGGCATCAAAACATGTAAGATTATTAGACCAATGATGATGGAAAAAGGATGTGTTACCACCTGTTTCAGTGACTGAAAATTAGAACCAAGACTCCCTGCAAAGGTCATAAAAGCAAATATCCACGGAACGAGAAAGGAATAATCCTTTAAATACACGGATAACAGCACACCAAGTACCACACTTACCGGTGTAATAAAGGGCATCATCTTTTCAAGCCGCTTATTCATTCTAACTAACAAGTAAAACATCTCCTACATTCTAGGTGTCAAACACAGATTCATTCTTTCCTTTATTAGATTAATATGAAAAAGAGTAGAGGTAAATGATTTTTTAAGGGCGAGTGCGTGAGAGTCGAATTCCTTGTATAGAGACTTTCCCCTTTCCCTATTTTTAAAAATAGTTCAAAAATAGTGTAGAAATTTCTCAGAATATATTTTATAATCAAAACTATTATTATTCAAAAGTTAATATTTTCAGTAAATTTTATTAACATTCGGTAATCATTCTGTTTTTATTATTACGAATGGGATATTTTTATTAGTAAATTTCTGAATAATCGTAATAATGAATTCCATCTTTTTTATTCCAGGAGGCTATACTATGACAATCAATGAACCAGTTTTTGCAGCAATGCTAGTGTTAGCATTAGTTGCGGTAGGGGAGATTATTTCAGTTCTAACGAGGGCTAGGGTGCCTATGCTGTTAATTGCAATTATTGGTTTTCTAGTTTTGGTTTGGACGGGAATTTTCCCTAAAAATATTGTGGATACATCAACTTTTAGTCAAATAGGCAGCTTGATGACAGGACCATTGGTGGTTCATTTGGGCACGCTTATTCCATTAACCCTGATGTTTAGACAGTATAAAGCAGTATTAATTGCACTAGGCGGGACGCTTGTAGCTATCGCGTTAGTCCTTCCAATCATTACGATGCTTTTTGGTTATGAAACAGCTGTAGCTGGAATGGGGCCAATCGTCGGGGGAATTGTCGCCTTTATTGTCACCTCTGATGAGTTAAAAGCGCTTGGTTTTACCAATCTTGTTGCGATTCCAGCACTTGTCCTAGCCATTCATAAATTATTTGGTATGCCAGTTGCCTCTATCTTTCTTCGGAAATATGCACTTATTTTACGAGACAAAATAGGACTTCCAGATTCTAAAAAGTATGTTGCTGCAACATTGGAAGCACACATACAAGAAAGCAAACCCAAAAAGAAATTTGAATTTAATACCGCGAATGTTCTCCTATTTAAATTGTTTCTTGGCGCTTCACTCGGAACGGTTATCGGTAGCTTTACCGGGGTCAGTTCTACCATTTGGTGCCTGATTATTGGTGTGCTTGGTGCAAGAGTGAAATTCTATAATGAAAATATTATGGACAAGGCGAAAGCTTCGAGTGTTGCAATTCTTGGTACGATTTTTATTGTCATTGCATCGATGAGTACTGTGAGCCTTTCGCAATTTTTACATTTTATCCCACAAATTTTAGCAATCATTATCATTGGACAAATTGGAATTTTAACAGGAGGATTTATCTTTTCAAAAGTATTTAAAGTACATCCATATAAGGGGATGTCGCTGGCTTTGACTTCTATGTTCGGCTTTCCGGCAGACTATATATTGTGTCAGGAAGTTAGTAGGAGTGTTGGAAGGACAGAAGAAGAAAAAGAAATGCTCTTAAATGAATTATCGCCACCAATGTTAATTGCCGGCTTTACAACGGTGACCGTCGCATCCGTCATCATAGCTAGCATTCTAGTTAAGACACTATAATAATGAAAAAAAGCGGAATAAAAATGGTGTCAGGCACAAGATTAGAATACTTCTAACTTGGTGCTTGACACCTCTTTTTTGGGAAACTTAACTTATTGCTGACTCTGGTGTTGCTTCAATAGGGTTCATGATGACTGTTAAGATTCTCACTCTTTCAACTATCAAAGATTATCCACAATATTTATGTATCGTTACACCTTTAACAACACGGTTAACCGTTCCGGTCGGTGATGGTGTATCTGGTTTATTGCCTACTTTAATAGAAGATAACAACGCAATTGTTTGACCGACCATAATATATGGTAATGCCAGGTATGCATCTGGTATAGACTGAGCTTCACTTCCAAACATGAATCCATCCCCGAAATAATTCGTTTCCCCTTCTACTTGAATCGCACAAATATAGTTCGCGATATCATCCTGCTTCAATTCGTTTAAAATATCGAGGTCATATTGACGGGTATAAGGATGGTTTGAAACAAATACAAATACCAATGCTCTTTCATTCACAAATGATTTAGGACCATGCCTAAAGCCCAATGGGGAATCAAAAGCGGTGACAACTTGCCCCGCAGTTAACTCTAATATCTTTAACTGTGCTTCCCTTGTCAATCCTTCTAAACTGCCGGCTCCAAGATAAATAATTCGTTCAAAGTCCGTATCAACGATTTTTTGGATATTCTCTTCCATGCTAATGACATTTTCACCCATTAAACATAACTTTTTCACCATCTTCATTTTTTCTTCAATGGATAATGGATCAAAGATCAATAAAGCAGCCAAAGTCATACATGAATAACTTCCAGTCATCGCAAAGCCTTGGTCATTCGCTTTTTCGGGCATTAAAAGGAGATAATTATTTTCGTTCCCATCCGACCGTTTTGCAAGCTCACCATCTTGTGCACAAGTGATCGTTAACTGATAAAAGTTAGTTACTATTTTTTGAGCTAATTCGACTGCTGCAACACTTTCGGGACTATTCCCACTTCTTGCAAAGGAAACGAGGAGTGTCGGGATATTTGCCTTTAAATATTGATATGGATTCGACACCAGCGTTGTGGTAGGAACACTTTGCAAATCCCATTTGCCTTCATCCAGTTTTTCCTTTAAATAAGGAAGAATTGTGTCACCAACATAGGCTGATGTACCGGCACCGGTAAAAATGACCCGAATCTGTGAATGCACATCCGTTATTTTTTGCAAAAACGTTTGGATTTCCTCGCTTTTCTGTTGATAAAAGGAATACGTTTCCGCCCATAAACCGGGCTGCTGTTTTATTTCTTCTGTTGTTAACCTTGCACCCAATGAATCTAATATTTCTTGACTGCTTTTAAACAACTTCTACACTCCTTTTTTTAAATGTTAGGCTATGTAAGTGATTATGGTTGATTTATAGCCTTATGTGCACACGGGAACCGGTAATATTTTTTGGAGGAAAACTGACGTGAACGTATACACATAAGGCGATATTAGCATCAACACTATTATTTAACAGAGCCAAATGTTAAATAAGTAAATTAATGCTTCTTAAGGAATGCTGTCATCGATTGTATACAATCCATTTTCAATAGTTATGAAACCATTAATCTACTTTATATTTAAAATCATGCCATCATATGTAGCTTGGATACCATGCGGATATAACTGATTACGGACGTTCGCGAACGTATATTACGTCCACCCAGTCTTCTTGCTTCTGTACAAGTATTACAAGTACAGTGTGGATTTGGAATACCCTCCGCTGCTGCGGTTCCCAGGAAATGTAATTTCATATCTTTCACATCCATCTGCAAGTTAATATTAACAATAACCTATTAATCAATTATACAAGTGACAGGCAACGAAATGGCTTGGTTCCCTTTCCTTCATAATTGGTTTTTCTTGTGAGCAAATCTTCATAGCAAGAGGGCATCTCGTATGGAATGGGCATCCTTTTGGCGGGTTTGCTGGGCTAGGAACTTCTCCCTGCAGTAAAATCCTTTCTCGTCCACTATTTCTTGTTGGCTCAGGTGCTGCAGAAAGCAACGCTTGTGAATAAGGATGTAATGCATTGTTGAAGAAATCCTTTTTTCCCGCTATTTCCACTAGGTTTCCAAGATACATCACTCCCACACGATCGCTTATATGACGGATAACCGAAAGATTATGTGAAATAAAGATATAAGAAAGCTGTCGCTTCTTTTTCAGCTCCACCATCAAGTTTAAAATTTGCGATTGCACGGAAACATCTAGCGCGGAAACAACCTCATCCGCAACGATTAACTTAGGATTTAAAGCAAGCGATCTTGCTATCCCAATTCTTTGCCTTTGACCTCCAGAAAATTCATGCGGATACTTTTGCCTATCTTCCGGCCGTAATCCTACAGTCTCCAATAATTCATTAACTCTGTGGATTAACTCCTTTCCTTTTGCAATACCATTTACTTCAAGCGGTTCAGCTATAATGCTTTGAATCGCCATTTTCGGATTTAAGGAAGCATATGGATCTTGAAAAACCATCTGTAGATTGGAGCGTATTTCCTTTAATTTTTTTCCTTTTAATTTTGAAATATCGATACCATCGAATTTAATGTTGCCACCCGTTGGTTCCATTACTCTAGCAATCATTCTGCCAGTTGTTGATTTACCGCAGCCGGATTCACCAACAAGTCCCAACGTTTCTCCGATACCGACTTCAAATGATATGCCATCAACCGCTTTTACTTGCCCTACTGCTCTTTTTAGAAGTCCGCCAGAAATGGGGAAATATTTTTTTAAGTCTTTAACCTCTAGTAAACTCGACATACTCATCACCCCTTTAGAAAACAAAATCGATTATATGATATCGCACCTTACATAGTGTCCTGGTTTGATTTCCCGTAATTCCGGCATTTTTTTCTTACAGCTTTCCTGTGCAATCGGGCAACGATCGGCAAATCTGCATCCTTCGGGGAAATTCGCTGCATCAGGTACGGTGCCGGGGATGGAATATAAAGTCTCTACATCTTCGGTAATAGATGGAATGGCACTCATCAATCCATTCGTATATGGATGTAGCGATTCTTGGAAGAGAGTATCCGCATCCGTAGACTCTACAACTTGCCCTGCATACATGACAACAACGTAGTCTGATATTTCTGCTACCACACCTAGATCATGGGTGACTAACATAATAGATGTTCCAAAATCGTCCCGCATTTTTTTCATTAGTTCTAATACTTGCGCTTGGATGGTCACATCAAGGGCGGTTGTGGGCTCATCTGCAATAAGCAGCTTAGGCTGGCAGATCATTGCCATCGCAATCATTACCCTTTGCCGCAATCCGCCTGAAAGTTGATGCGGATATTCATTTACAATTTCACTCGCCCTTGGTACACCGACAAATTTCAACATTTCAATTGCCTTATTCAGCGCTTCCTTTTTCGTCGTATTATTGTGACGAAGATATCCCTCTGTAATCTGATCACCAATTTTAAGTACCGGATTTAGTGCAGTCATGGGCTCTTGAAAGATCATCGAAATGTCGTTACCGCGAATCTCGGTCATTTCTTTAAATGTATACTTTAAAAGGTTCGAGCCATTGAAGGTAATGTTTCCTTCAACAATTTTTCCTTTTGGTTTCGGTACTAATCCCATGATAGACAATGATGTCATACTTTTTCCCGAACCTGATTCCCCTACAATGCATACTATCTGCTTTGGATACACCTTGATGTCAACACCATCAACGGCACGTGTAACAGAATTCTTGCTAAAAAAATAGGTTTTCAGATTCTCAATCTCAAGCAGTGGCTCCATAGCGAATAACCTCCCCATCTTTAACATGAAACATAAGGTATGTGTTGATGGAAACAAAAGTGCATACTAATAACATTATTTCCGTTGTTATTCATATGCACTAATGTATACTAGCCATCTTAATCAAGATCTTTGGCAGTTATTATTCCGAAAGCCACCAATCTTGTGGATTATATAAACTTCCGATATCAATCAAATCATCTTGCGGAATGTGTAATTTTTTGCTTTTCACAGCCACATCATAATATGTCCACAAGAATAACAATGGTACTTGCTCGTTAGTATGTAGCTGCCATTTAATAAGTGATTGTTTGCGGTCATCTGCGTTAAAGGCACTATCACTTGCATACGTGTCTTTAATCAATTTATCGTTTTCTGCATCCTTCCAACGCTCCCAGTTCAGTGCGGCATCACTTGCCCAAAGACCTCTTGGGTCATCTCCACCGCCGCCCCAAGCACCAATCCACATATCGATACTCGGATCATCATTTTGCAGCTTTGCATTCTTTGTCGTACTATCCTGAGGATTAAGCGTCACTTGAATACCAACATTTCCAAAATATTTCTTAATCGATTCTGCTATTGCTTGGCTTGTTTTTGAATCTTGAGTATAAGTGAGTTTCAAATCCGCTGGTTTGTTCGTATTCGGGTCAATCCGCTTTCCATCGGATGACTTTTTCCAACCAGCTTCATCCAATAACTGATTCGCTTTATCTTCATTGTAGTCGTATGAGTTTATACCATCTTTTTCTGATGCATGAGCTCCAATTATTTCAGGCAGCGGACCGTTTAACAACACACCATTTCCTTTATAAATGGAATCCAACATTAATTTTCTTGGCAACGCATACATCAATGCTTGACGAACTTTCTGGTCTTTGAATGGAGGTTTATACAGCTTCATCCCAATATATTCAAACAAATCACCTGGTTTCGCGATTACATCGACATTCTGAATTCGTTTCAAGTTTTGAACGTCGGCAACATTAAATCCTTTCATCATATAGTCTAATTGACCTTTTGCAAATAATCCTGGAGCCACATCGACGTTTACACCCTGGATGACAATTTCTTTAATGTGCGGCTTGCTAATATAGTAATTGTTATTTGCTTCCATAATGACCGTTGTTGGTTTTTGCACTTTTTTCACTTTATATGGTCCTGAAACTACACTTGGCGCCTGAACAAAATCGAGGTTTTGCCAGTCCTTAATAGGTTTGTCTTTTAAAATATGGTAAGGAAGTAAACGTTGTGTCAATATGTTTGTTACAGATACAGCATCCTTCTCGCTTAAATTTAATTTAAACTGCTTGTCAGAAATTTTCTCAAAGCCTTTCGTTTTTTCAAATGATGTTTCTTTTCCTTCTGAAATTTCCTTATAGCCTTTCAAAGTGTTTAAAGCGCTTCCGCCATCTCCGCCAATTTTCAATAGATCAGGTGATACTAGAGAGTTATAAGTAAATAAAACATCATCGGAAGTAACCGGTTCTCCGTCGGACCACTTGGCTTTTTCATTCAACGTAACCGTTATGGACATTTTGTCTGATGACACTTCCCATTTATCTGCCAAACGAGGCATGAGTTCCAGTTTTCCATTTTGATCGGCAAGACCATCGAATAACATCCTCACAAGATTCGCGTTGAATGCATCGTTTGCAAGACCAGGAATCAATGTATCGTTAAATTCCTTTGCACCAAATGCCATTTTCAATGTACCGCCATCTACCGGTTTGCCATCATCTTTCCCACTTGTTCCCCCGGTTTGACCAGCAGACCCCTTTGAACATCCAGATATGATTAACAACAAACTAAGTACAACGGCCATCAACATAAATGCGCTTTTTCTCATTCCATAATCCCCTTTTCCATTTGACATTATTTTTCAAAGCTTGGATCAAATGCATCACGTAAACCATCGCCAATAAAGTTGAAACAAAGGATGGTAATAAAAATCAATCCGGCTGGAGGGACCCATGCCCACGGCTTAAATTGCAAAGTAAAATAATCTAAAGCACTATTTAATGTATTCCCCCAAGACGGAGTATTAGGCGGAACACCAAAGCCGATTAGCGAAAGGGCTGCTTCCATCCCTATCAAGCCTGCCATTAAGAATGTAGCATTTACTACTAGCGGGCCAATTGCATTTGGCAGAAAGTGTTTGAAAATAATACGCCAAACACTGCATCCTGACATTTTAGCGGCTAATACAAATTCCTGTTCACGTAGGTTCAGGAAAAGCCCGCGCACAAATCTTGTTATTCCAGACCAGTCTGTAAAAGCAATAATAAGAATTAATAACCATACAGAGTTGGTCGAGAAAAAGGCACTAAGGATGACGATAAGCAGGAGACTAGGAAAATTAAGCATAATATCCACAATACGCATGATAACTGCGTCTACCCATCCACCGTAATATCCCGCTAATCCGCCGAGAATAATTCCAATGCCCATAATGATAACCATATCGACTATGGCAATCATGAAATCAACTCGTCCACCGTAAATATTTCTTGCAAAATAATCCTGGCCGGTATTATTCGTACCCAGTAAATGCTCCGAAGACGGTGGAAGATCCGATGAAGTAAGATCTTGACTGGTCGGATCCCAGTGAGTGATTAAAGGTGCAATCAAAGTCATGACGAAAATAAGCAACAGAACAATGGCACTAACCACCGCCGCTTTATTGTTCATAAACCTTCTTAAAGCCATTCGAAATGGACTTCTAACTTTTTTAAGCTTGACAGTATAATCAGTCTGAAAATCTTTTTGTTCTTGAATCGCAGCTTTCATTTTTCCACCTCTTTCTACTTGTAACGGATACGCGGATCTACCACCGCATATAAAATATCAGCAATTAAATTTCCGATAAGAATGGCTACGGCATAAATGATCGTAGTTGCCATGATAACGGGGTAATCCCTGTTGTTTACAGCATCAATGGTTAGAAGCCCCATACCTTGGTATTGAAAGAGTCCCTTCAAAATGATGGAACCGCCAACAATTGCCGCTATGTCGTATCCCCATTGTGTAATAGATGGAATCATCGCATTGCGGAAAACATGTTTTGTAAAAACCTTGCTTTCTTTTAACCCTTTTGCATAGGCTGTTCGGGTATAATCAGAACTTTTCACATCAAGCATCGCACCTCTTATGTATCTTGTATGAGCAACAAAACTTAATAAAATGAGTGCAATTGCCGGTAAAAAGGCGTGATACAAATGATCTCCCAACGATCCTGCCGAAGGACCAAATCCAACCGCTCCTTGTGCCGGGAAAAAGCCTAAATTGATGGCAAACACGTAAATCAAAATGATCCCAAAGATAAAGGAAGGGATAGAAAAAAAGATAAAATGGTAGATGTTGTATAGTCGAATTTTGAATAAGGAAACCGACTTTGCAAAATACCAATTGGAATTCCCAACCCTATAGAAATTATCTGGGCCATTAAGGATAAAATCACGGTATTAACAAGAGCGGGTGTTATCATCGACAATACTGGCTCATGTTTCACATAACTATAACCCCAATCACCGGTAAAAAAATTCTTAATCCAAGTAACATACTGCATTATCAAGGGTTGGTCATAACCGGCTGCATGGCGCAATGCTTCTTGTAGTTCATTAATGTTTTTTATCTTTGGATTCAAAATAGAGGAAAAGGCATCTCCAGGTGCAGCATGCATCATTAAAAAGGCAATAACCGTAATGATGAATATCATTGGAATAAGCCCAAAAACCCTTCTTATAACATATACACCCATCCAAACGCTCCTTTCATATCCTGTGACTAGGAATGTAGTTTAATCTAGTACTCTATTATTGCTCACTTTTCCAAACCGACACGCAGATTTATTTTTTTCAGATTTATTGATTGTTAACCATTAAAAGAGTGTAATAGCTTCCCTCCACCTCAATAATAGAAATTTCTCATACATCAGATGCCACTTTCATAACCTAAACATTCCTATGATTCAGAAAATTTGATTCAAAAAAAAATTTGCGCAAATTTAATTCATGAACTCATTATAATCATATTGGGTTGTTGGGTCAACAGGTTGTTGTGAGATGTCATTTTTCCGATTAAAGGGAAATACAACATAATTTATTATTTTACTTATTACACATATGTCGATTGAAGGCCACAAATATATAGAAAAACTCATAGTGTTTTACACTATGAGTAACTTGTGTTAATGCCGATATCTTTTTTATGTTAATTCTGTGTAAAAACGGCAGCGATCACCGCGGACAATAGAATGACAAAATTCAACTGGTAATCCCTTCGCATCATATGCAATGCGTTCCAATAGCAGTGCGGGAAGTCCTTCCCTTGTTTGCAAATATTTACTTTCCTCACCACGAATCAATACAGGTTCAAATGCCTCTTTCGCTCGAGTAACGACAATATTAAATTCCTGTTCAAGCAAATCATAAAGTGAAATAGGTCCAACCTTCTTAAGCATTTCCTTATCGGAAATAATGCTTTTCGGAATATAGGAGGATTCAAGAATATAAGGTTCATCATCCGCACAACGAAGACGTTTCACTTCAATGACATCATTATCATCTGTTAATTGAAGTCCTTCCTTCACTTTTGTAGTCGGTGTAACCTCATTAATAGCAAGAATAATATCCTTAGGGTTCATTCCCTTTTCCTTCAATACTTTACTAAAGCTGTAGAACCCCATTAATGACTGCTGTAATTTCGGTTTCGCCACAAAGGTTCCTTTACCCTGTATACGATAAAGTGACCCTTCTTGAACAAGCTCTTCAATAGCTTTTTTTGCCGTGTTCCTACTCACACTATATTGATCCATCAGCTGATTTTCTGATGGAATTTTATCACCCGGCATCCAGTAACCGCCATCAATGGATTCCTTAAGTCTTTCCTTTAATTGGTGATAAAGCGGTATCACACTGTCATATTGTAAAGGTTTCATCGTGTACTACCTTTCTTTCAATCTTAAAAATTTTCACATAATATAGTAATTATTTTTGATAATATTATATCGTTGTAACATCAACACATCAAGTAATCCATTCCTATATGACCTGTTTGATTTCACTATGGCGAAATATCCGCTTTCATCTTACTTGCTAATTATTGTTTCTTTTTCCAATACTGGTGTATCAGATAAATAGATGCTAGGTTTCATTGTTCCATGAAGTTCAAATAAGATGATTTCATTTACTCCTTTTTTGAGTAATGGTGCTGGGATGTATAATGTTTGCTGCGGACCAATCTCCCAGTATCTTCCTAAGTTAAATCCATTAATATAGGCAACCCCTTTTTTCCAGCCTTCAAAATTTAAGAAAGTATCTGCTGGCTGATCGACCGTGAAGGATCCTTTATAAAATTGCGGAGTATGCACCATTTTTGAAATATCAGTAAAGTCCAATTTTGTCAAATCTTTGAGAGGAAGCGGATAAATAGTCCAATGGAATAAAAATTGTCCATTTAAACGAACTCCCTCTGTAATCCCTTTATAATCTTTTAAAAATGGTCCATAATTGATCCTTCCCATATTCTCTACAAGAATTCCTAGGCGGGCACCATCCTCTGGAATATCCAGAATAATCTCCTGTTGATCCCATCTTGTAATCTCCCCGATATAGCGTCCATTTAAATAGACTAATGCACGGTCATGGGCATCCTGCAGGATTAATTTGTTATCTTTACGAGGACCGCTTATCTTTGTTTCGTAATAAATAAACCCATAATCCTGCCCCATTTCCTCCATCGTTTCCGGACATATTCGTTCTGCTGGTATGGATAAAACGTCCAATGAATCGAATAGTATCGCTGATTTTGTCATCGGAATTTCCCCAAAATCCTTCACAGGTATCGGTTCTGGCAAGGCTATAGGTGGCAGAGGCACATAATTCTCTATTACTTTGCGGACAGCAAAATATTTCTCGGTCGGTACACCATGCTCCGTTAATAATACGTCATAATCATAGCTTGTAATGGTTGGCTCGTATTTTTCTCCGTGATTTGCCCCATTGTAGAAACCAAAGTTCGTTCCGCCATGAAAAACATAGAAATTAACAGAGGCATTCCTTTGCAGCATTTCATCCAATGTTTTAGCTACATCTTCCGCCTCTCTTGTATGGTGTTTTTCACCCCAATGATCAAACCATCCATTCCAAAATTCCATACACATTAAAGGTTGGTTAGGCTGATATTCCTCTAATTTGTCAAATGATTGATTTACTCCTGAGCCGAAATTGACGGTTGCTAATACGCCCGTTGCCATGCCACCTTGTAACATACTGTCAGTTGGGCCATCCGATGTGAACAAAAGAACATCTATCCCTCTTTTTTCCATAGCCTCTTTTAAATATTGCAGGTATTTCTGATCATTTCCGTAGCTTCCATACTCATTTTCAATTTGCATCGCAATAATTGGTCCGTCGTTTGTACATAGATGCGGAACTAAAATAGGCATTAGTACATCATAATAAGCATCTACCTTTTCTAGAAAAAGCGGATCTATGCAACGCAAACGAATATGTTTATCTTTTAGTAACCACGAAGGCAGCCCACCAAATTCCCATTCTGCGCAAATATATGGGCTTGGACGAATGATGACGTATAACCCTACTTTCTTCGCGGTTTTAATAAATCGTTCAATATCCGCGAGTCCTTCGAAGGAAAAACTTCCTTCTACAGGCTCATGTAAATTCCAAGGAATATACGTTTCAACTGTATTAAATCCACACTCCTTTAATTTTATAAGCCGGTCCTCCCAATACTCGGGAACGACTCGAAAATAATGAATCACACCAGAAATAATTCTTGTAGGTTCGCCATTTATCATGAATTGATTACCTTTAACATAAAAATCTATACTCATTGAACACCCTCCATTTTCATTTTCTTATGTTCGGACAAAGGGACTAGTCCCCTTTTCCACCAATTTCCCTTATCCTGCTTTTCTGTTGTAATCATAGAGCAGTGCTAAAAGACCAGCTAAACCGATGAGCATGAAACCTAAATTGAGTTTTCCTACGGTTTTGTTGCCAAAAAATATTAGAGCCAGGCATAAAATAAATGCAATAACTTTTAAGAGAACAAGAAGTTTTGAATTCATAAGAGCTTTCCCTCCACTTGATTTCATCTGCCGCCAAATTCGCTTTCTCCTAATCTTTCAGTCCGCCGAGCGTCATCCCTTGGGTCAGTTTCCTTTGAACCAAAATATACAGAATCAAGGTAGGAAGCATGACAATTACCATTCCCGCATACAATTGGCCATAATTTGCGGCAGATTTTTGCGCTGCCATTAAGTTCATTAACCCAACAGGTAAGGTTTTGTTTGGACCGGGTATCAATGTCAGCGCAATAATATATTCATTCCAATAGGAAAGGAAATTGAATAGAATAATAGCAATGATGCTTGGTCTGGCCATTGGGATCATAATTTTCACCATTGTTTTAAAATATCCAGCTCCATCCACGAATGCTGCTTCTTCATAGGTGGAAGGCAATGTCTGAAAATAACTGGATAATAAATAAATCGTGAAAGGCAGTGATGTTGCAGCATACACAACGGATAAAACTAAGAGATTGTCTAATAAAAACCCATCACCAAACTGTACCCGTAAAAAAGTATCGCCATTTAATAACAGCAGGAAAATAGGAACGACAATATAGTTCACATTGATAAACAACCCTGCCTTAAACAATGATTGGATAAATTTACTTCCTTTAAATGAATATCTCGCTAATACATATGCAGCCGGCAAAGCAACGATCAATAGGATGAGAAGTGCCAATGCTGTAACCATGATGGAATTCAGCATATATGTACCCATGTTTGCCTTTTCAAAAGCATCGATAAAGTTTTGAAAATATAAGCCTTTTGGCATCACCCACGGACTGCCATAGAATTCCGAATTACGTTTGAGCGATGCCAGAAACACCCAAGCAACAGGAACAATGATAGAAATTGCTAATGTTATGAGCGCCACATACATAAACAATCGAAACAAGTTTTCTGTACTCATGCCTTTTTGTTTTTTCATAGATTGAGAACCTCCTTAATACTCCAGCACTTCTCGTTTGGTAACCCGACTAACAATCGCCGATAATGCAAATGAGAATAAGAAGATGACCACTCCTATTGCCATCCCGTAACCGTAAGAAGAATTGGTGTATGCTTGCTTATACATGTAACTCAAAAAGACCTCTGTTGCCCCATCAGGTCCGCCGCCTGTCATGGCCTGAACGAGCAGGAAACTTAGATTAATGGTACTGATGATAAAAAAGGTTAAAGTGGTCCGAATGTTATTCCAAATCAACGGCAAGGTAATACTGAAAAATTGCCGAATCCTTCCAGCCCCTTCCAGAGCGGAGGCCTCATAAAAACTTTCAGGTATACTTGCTATACTTGTCATATACATGACCATATAGTAGCCGATTGCTTGCCAAATAAGCGCTCCACCAATACTGTAAATCGCAATTTGCTGATCCCCAAGCCACATTTTTTGAAGTCCTTTAAATTTAAAAACACCTAGAAAATTATTTAATAACCCTGTTGTAGGGTCATATACCGCTGAAAAAATACCGGCAATTACTACAATGGATAAGATATTTGGAATATAAAAAATAACTCGAAAAAAACTGTTTCCTTTTATTTTTTCTCTCGTTAAAAAAGTCGCGAATAAAATCGACAATGCCATCGTAACAATCGTCACCACAACAATTAGGACAATACTATTTTGGAGAGAGTGAATGAAATTCATATCATTCCATAGCTTCTTAAAGTTTTCGAAACCTACGAATAGTTTGTTATTGGAGAACCCACCCCATTTATATAGAGACATTCTAAATACCTCAATCGTTGGTACTATCATGAATATCGCAAACAGGATAAGTGCGGGTGCAATGCACATAAAAATGAACATTCTTTTTGCTGTCTTTTTATTCAATGCTATCACCTCTATCAGGGCTTTCGTTAATAGTTGTTAATAGATATTCGAATATGCCCCCGAATCTTTACCACTTTGAAAAAACAAAAACAAGGCAAACCTAATGAAATATAACGGTGAGAACGATACTCACCGTTATACTTTTATGAAACGATTAATTTTTTACAGCAGGGCGTAATTGGTCACTGGCTTTTTCAACAGCTTTTTGCCACGCTTTCACGGTTTTGT
This sequence comes from Margalitia sp. FSL K6-0131, assembly GCF_038008735.1. Taxonomy (NCBI): domain Bacteria; kingdom Bacillati; phylum Bacillota; class Bacilli; order Caryophanales; family Bacillaceae; genus Heyndrickxia; species Margalitia sp. FSL K6-0131. The sequence continues at coordinate 1,232,314 of NZ_JBBOZS010000001.1, read as the reverse complement.
TTCCAGAAACAATACTGTCGATTGTTCCAAATAAAGTATCACCCATGCTTACCCCTTCCACCGGATCGGTTGCCGCAAAGCCTCCCATTCCGGCTTTTGCACCATTATCATAGATGCTATAGAATATCTTATTATCTCCAGATAGTTTACTAGAAATATCTTTAATTGGTTGGATTGCTCCAGCTTCCGCGAAAATATCCGATGCTTTATCAGAATAGACGAAGGTTAAGAAGTCTTTTGCAGCATCTTTATTTTTTGCTTGAGATGGAATCCACATTTGTTCAAAGAATGTGAAAGCGTATCTGTCGCCGCCATCCTCGATAGCCGGTAAGGCAGTCATCCCCCATTCAAAGTTTTTCGCTCTAGGCGCATCCTTCATTTCCCCTACTACCCATGTACCATTAGGCATAAAGAGTGCTTTATTATCCAATACCAACTGTTGGTTCTTTTTATAGTTTTGATCATTTCCATTTGCAACCGTTGTTGGTGCTGTATATTTTGCTAGTTTTCCAATAAGATCAAAAACCTTTGTAGCTTCAGGAGATTCCCAAATACCATCTTCATATCGCATTGCACGATTATAGAAATCCGGTCCCCCTGCTTCTAATAGCATGGAATACACAAATGCATCAAAGTAACCTGTGGTAGGATAAGTGAATAGAGAAATACCTTCTTTCTTCGCTTTATCTCCTAATGCCCACATTTCGTCCCATGTCTTCGGAACTTCCCAGCCCTTCTCTTCCAATAGTGCTTTGTTATAGAATAATCCTGTTGGGCTATAGAACATTGGTGCTAAATAAGTCTTTTTATCATTGTATGGATTTGTTGCAAGTGTATCCGTAAAGCCAGGAATCAGCTTATCCTTCACTTTCACATCTTCTCCATAAACATTCTTATCGAATACATCTGTTATATCTTCTAATGCTTTATCTTTAATCATTGTTTCTGTAAGTCCTAATTTTCTTCCTGTTGCTAGCAGCACTACATCGGGATAGTTTCCAGCCTTCATTTGTGGGCTAACTACCTCTTCAACGTTTTTATCTACTGTTAGCTCTACCTTCACATTAGGATTTGCTGCCTCATATACATCCGCTATTTTTGTCCACATATCCTTCCCATATGCTGACTCCAGAGCTGCCAAATGCAATACGGTTTTTTTATCCCCATTCGCACCAGCTTTCTGATTGCCGCCATTTTGACAAGCGATTAAGCCAACAGAAAGCAAAGCTATCATTCCTACGATCAAAAGCTTCTTTTTCACCTTTTCATCCCCCTCTTTTCCCTTATATAGCTAGGCTGTTTTCTTACAAATTGTTACTTTTTGTCTTTTGTTATAAAACATAAGCGGACTTGGTTTTGGGCATCTTTTCTTATAAAGTTTCTTTCATCCCAAATAGAGTTGCTACCGACAGTTTTACGGTTTAAGAAAAGAGCCTTTGTTAGAAGTATACGGACGAAAAAACGCTTTCACAACATACATCTTGTCGTGTTTTTTAGGTATCTTGCTTTCCGTTGTGAAAATTCAGTAAAAATACTATACTATTACTAATAGTTTTGAAGGAGGGGATTATTTGTCCAATGTAATCGTTGAAATCCCACAATCCCATCGAGATCATCTTCCGGTAAAAATCCTTTATGTAACAAAGGCAAAATATGATAAGGACTGGCATAGCACCAATCATACCCATCCTTTCACCGAGATCTTATACATAACGAAGGGGAAAGGGACTTTTGTTTTTTCCAACAAAGAGGTACCAGTAACGGAGCATGATTTAATTGTGATCAACCCTAATATTGAACATACGGAAAAATCATCTCCCAAAGACCCGCTTGAGTATATTGCACTAGGCATTCAAGGGATCGCTTTCTTGGATCCAAATAATTCAGGTTCTCAGATTACCTTTTATAATTTCAAGCAGGAGCAACATGTTTACCTTTTTTATCTCCGGCAATTATTAGAGGAAGTACAAAATCAGAAGGAAGACTATGAAATCATCATTCATAATATTTTAGAAATACTGCTTCTTAAAATGATGAGGAAAAGGGAGTTCACCTTAGAAAAAACCTCTGCTCAAAAAATCAATAAAGATATTGCATTTATTAAAAATTATATTAAGTTAAATTTTCGAGAAAATATTAATTTAGATACATTAGCGGAAGCAGGACATATTAATAAATACTATTTGGCTCATTCCTTTAAGAAGCTTGTTGGAGTTTCTCCGATTGAATATTTAATCCAAACGCGGATTCGAGAAAGTAAGATATTACTAGAGACAACAAATTATCCGATTTCAAATATTGCCGCGATAACCGGTTTTTCATCACAATCTTTTTTTGCCCAGTCCTTTAAACGGGTAACTAATTTATCTCCCTCCCAATATAGAAATCTTAAAAGTGCCAAGAATAATAAAACGAAAAGGGCTAAAAGAAAATAGAAAGGGAGAAGCGGATTCGAGCACTTCTCCCTTTTTTACTTCGAAAAAAATCTTCCTTCATTTACTTAGATCCAGGTGTCACCTTTTCAATACGCAGATTATCCAATATAAAGGTACCTGCACCAGTATCACCATTTAAACTTGTGCCATTACTGAAAATACCAATATAGGTTTGACCGTTTTCTGAGCCGGTGACTGTAAACTCAACCCTTTTCGTATCGGTCGCAGCTCCAAGTTTTTCATTCACATTGATTCCTTTAGCACTCGCAATATCTTTCACATCGATTTCCTGGTCTCCAGAGATAAAGCGGTAAGCGCCAGCCGTAGTTTGATAGTCAAATGAAACCTTATACGCAACTCCAGGTTCAAAATGGTAGTTTTGCGGAATGGTGCGATAAAGCAAGCCTTTATTTCCAGTATTCACTTTGACCGACCAATTGCCTCCCAATACATCATCAACCAGCTTCTTCCCTGCCCAGCCTTTTTGCGTATATGGTGCATGCAATTCAGAAAGGTGGATCCTGTTATCTTCTACGCCTTCCGTGTTGCCAATCACAAATGGGTAAATTCCCTGCACCACTGATTCGAAATCTTGTTGAAAAACTTGTGGTGAGACGATATTTTTTAAAGTCTTTTGAACGATACGAATATCATCGAATTTCGTGTTTCCCTCACCAGCTTCACGGGCAAGCGTTAATTGAGCTGTTTTATTCGTTGCAGTAAAGCTGACTTGCATGATTTGCATTTTACTGTTGTATCCATCATTGGAAGCATGCGAATCTGCTTTCACATAGTTCTTTTGCAGACTGCGTAGCGTGTAATTGCTTACCTCATTTTTTCCGTTTGATACTTTGATTTCAGCCTTTGCATCACTATTGTTTTCCACATAAACTTCCGCCACATACTCTTTTCCCGGCTCTAAGTCGGTTAGAGTTCTCGTAACGGAAGTATATTGTGTTGGACTGTCAAAGCTTAAATAGTAATCTCCGCTGCTCACATTACGAGCACTTCCTGTTTGATCGGTTCTCTTTACACTTACAGCTTCCTTATCTCCAGAAACCTTTGTATATTTATCCTTAATCGTACCTGAATTAAATCCGGTATCGTAAACATGTGAATCCTTACTCCAATCATCGATTTGGACACCTTTATCTTTCCCATTCTTCGGTACAACGACATAAGGAGTTGCAGGATCCGCAGTTAAAGTAATTTGATTATTTACGACTTTTACCGATTTCTTTTCGGTTCTTCCTTGATCCGTCAATTTGTAAACAAAGACACTGTGCACATTCTTGTATTCATCCGGAAGTGTCCAAGTAGTGGTGCCGCCATTCAAATTCCAGTGATATAACTTTTGGGAATCCGGTGTTGGCGTTTTAAAGTCCTGTTTCACCCAAGGAATCAGATAAGCATGCCCATCCAATATGACGTTTCCGTTAAGTGTTATAACACGTTCTCTTGAGTTGTCTTTTCTTTTAACGTCTACTACATCACCATTGCTTGGGTCCGCCAACTTAATTTCCTTTTCCAGATTTGTTTTTGATTTGTCGCCTTTTTCCGTAATCCAGTTTGTGACATAATACTTTTGTAAAAATTTAGTTGGTAAATTGGTATCAAATGTTGTTTTGATAAAGTTATCAAAATTCTTATCAGATTGCCATCCTTCAAAACCGGCTAATTCATATCCCCCAAGTAATGGATGATCTGCTGTGCCGCCAAAGTCAGGTGCATTCAACACCCAGGAGTCTTTTTGGTGATTGCTTATAAAACGAAGCACATCCGAGTTGATTCCTTTACTTGTCGGTCCTCCATAGTTTTTATCAACAGCCCAGTGCTGCCATGTGGAGTAATTTGGAACAGCTGTACCAAATTCAGTAGAAACCCTCCATCCTCGGTCCATGAACTGTTCTGCTATTCTATCCGATTCCCATTGATCTTGATACCACACATCTAAATAGACATAATCAAGTCCAGGAACGGCAGCTTTAAGGTCATCTAACCTTTTCGCACGAGTTCCGGAATATAAATCTTTTAATTTATTGATGGTATAGGATTGATCTAACCAGCCCCATCCCAATGAATTTGGCCCATCAATAAAGTCATTGCTGAAGGCTTTTGCTTCTGGATACGTTTCTTGTGCATTAATATGGACGCCAAACTGAGCATCATATTTATGTCCTTCATTAATAAGTGTATTTAAGTCTTTAGCGCCGCCCATTCGTTCTCCGACATCTCCATAATCAGGGTGACCGCTGTCATGTCCTTCATTGGCATATCCCTTTAATAAAACGGATTGCCCAAGACCATCTGTAGCGAGTGCAACTTTTTTCACATTATCTAATGTTTTTAAAAATGGCTGTTGAGCTTGCGAGCCAAAATTCATGGCGATGCGCATTCCGACATTGTTATTAACATCTTCGTATCCTTTAATGGTCTGCATAATATCACGATAAGCAATAGCACCGTCCTGCCAATTAATCTCGTTATCATGATTCAAATCATCGGCAATCGCAATTTTAATGGTTGGCTTACTAGCTTGCGGTTCAGGCATAAAGCCTCTTTGATAATAAAGCAGGCTAGACCCGATTCCCATTGCTTTAGCACCGTTTTCCGTTTCATAGCGCTTTGCAACTAAGTTACGATATCCGTTCACTTCCGAACTGGACCATACCCCTGCACTTAATTCATTCGTAGATAAAAATGCCGTGTAATACGTATTGGAAGTACCAATGCCACTCATCGAAGAGTCAACTGCCACATCGACATCGCCGGATTTCGTGACATCACTGCTTAGGTTCGTTAATTTCGCGTTCGCATCTTTTTGATTGGAGTTGACCGAGATGAAGTTCATATCTGGAAACTCTACTGTTTCGATCTTTGCACTGCCATTATTTTTAATGTCATCGAATTGATAGATTACTTTATTGTTATCTACCTTCAATGAAACTTTAAAAATAGCATCGAGATTTTCTTCTTCGTCTACTACTTTTAACGTATATAAAGCTTCACTGCTGCTAATTTTTTTATAGGCTACCTCTGGATAATACAGATTTCCATTTACTTTTAACCCATAGACAGGTGTTTCTTGTCCATTCATCATCTTGTTGCCAACCTTGTATTCCACCACTCGAGGAAAAACTTGATCAATGATGACATCCATATACTTTGAACTTAATGTATCTTCTATAGGTGCAGTATTTGGAGGTGTTTGTGGAACAATTTCTTTTATCTTAATGTTGGAAATAGTAATATTTGCTGCACCTCTACTTTTTTCAAATCCTAGTAGGCCGGGCTGATCTACTCCCCCGGTCAAATCCCATGAATTTACCTTTTTATCATCAATATATAAGGTTGCTACATTATCAATAAATTTCAATTTCATATGATACGTTTGATTTGCTTTTAATGGAACATCTGTTGTCATCGATGTCCATGTATTGGCAGGGCCAAAGATTTCTCCAAAGTATTGATTATTCGCATCTCCTGTTCCCACATAAGTGTAGGCGGAAGCGTCTTGAACCCGGTAAAGGATACCAAAGCGATTCATGGCGTCCCTATCAGGAGTGATGTCAGCCTCAAAAATTCCATTCTTGATTTTATCCATTTTATTATACACAATTCGATTCTTTTGAGTGGAAGTAACCCCAAAAGTAACGGAACCATCTGGGTTATACGTAAGTTTTCCATCCCCTGATAGAATGTTAAAGTCGCCTTCTTGAAGGTTATTGTCCATAATATTAACTGGATCCTTGATTGCGGAATTTTGTTCCACTTCATTTCCCTTAAAAGCATTGGTTACATTTGCTGCTTTTTCTTCCGCCGATGCACGTAGAGCTGGAGTAAAATTCATCATAAAAGTTGCCAAAATTACTACTACAGCAAGCGTAATACTAAAAGACTTTTTGAAATATCGACTGCCCAAAAATGATCCCCTCCTAAATATAGCTGTTAAATAAAAAAGGATACTTTCTATTGGGTTATGGACGTCTTTCCTTCCCCCCCTTTTTAGATTCTGGTGCAACTAAAAGCAGTAAGGTAAAAGAGAAATCTTTTTCCTTACGTGATCCACATTCATTGTTAGAACATTGCCGCCCCCAACAGCAGGCACCTCTTTTACTTATCTTTAGGCTACTTTTATGGAGGCGCTTCCACAATCATAATATTGTTCTGTTTTTTATGAATATTGCTTTTCACAAAAAATAGGGAGAAAGAGTCAGGGCTTTTGTCCTTAGTAAATTGAGGCGTTGGAATGAATTGAGGGGACATTTAAAAAGATAGAGAACTTACGCTTTTCCATCAGAACATATTATATGGACTTCGGGATTTGATGTTGTTTTCCTTTTGTCTTTCTTTACCTTTTTGAAAGACATCTACTCTTGTTGGGGGGCTTCATCGCTTTTATGAAGGTCATCTCCTCTTGTTGCTCATCATATTTTGGCCTTCATCGCTCTTATGAAGGTCATCTGCTCTTGTTACCGAGCACATTTTGGCCTTCATCGCTTTTATGAAGGTCATCTGCTCTTGTTACCGAGCACATTTTGGCCTTCATCGCTCTTATGAAGGTCATCTCCTCTTGTTACCAAGCACATTTTGGCCTTCATCGCTCTTATGAAGGTCATCTCCTCTTGTTACCAAGCACATTTTGGCCTTCATCGCTCTTATGAAGGTCATCTCCTCTTGTTACCGAGCACATTTTGGCCTTCATCGCTTTTATGAAGGTCATCTGTTCTTGTTACCGAGCACATTTTGACCTTCATCACTTTTATGAAGGTCATCTCCTCTTGTTGCTCATCACATTTTGGTCTTCATCGCTCTTATGAAAGACATCTTCGCTTGTTGCTCATCACATTTTGGCCTTCATCGCTCTTATGAAGGACTTCTCCTCTTGCTACCGAGCTCATTTTGTCCCTCATAATTTTTTTTAACGTAAAAAACACACATGTATAAAAACATGTGTGTTGAGCTTAAAATAGCAATCAGCTTAATAAATAATAACTGGCTCGTTTTGTTCAAGATTGTCATAGACCGTTTTCATGACGCTTGGCGGTGTGTTGACGCAACCGCCTGATCCATAATGAAGGTATGCATCACTAGCCCAATTTGTCCGCCAGTACGCATCGTGGAATCCGCAGCCGCTATTGGTAAAAGGTGCCCAATAGTTGACTTTAATAGAATAATTCGGATTACCTACTTCACTTCCCCTCAGTATGGATGGAGATTTTTTATACATAATATACCATACACCTTTTGGCGTATCTTCATTGGTATCATGTCTACCAGTGACAACGTGGGTAGTGACCTTAAGTTTCCCATCTTTATAAATCCAAATACGTTGATCTTTTATCGAAACTTCAGCATAGGTGTTGCCTATCCCATTGTTTGCTGTGGTATGATAGCCTACGCCATATGTGTTCCAACCAATTCCATAAACATTATATGCAAGAATCGACTTTTTCCCTTTTTCAAGTGCAGCTTGAATGCGTTTCGATTCTTCGACAACATTGATGGACCATCCATAGGATTCCCCTTTTACCGATATCACTTTCCCTGAATGAGTTTTAAAAGTGTAATTTTTATGTAGAGTTGATTGAGTACGATTAATTTCAGCTATTTTGTTTTGAATATCACTTGGATCGATCGTAACCTTCAAATCCTTTGATATCGTTGCATTTTTAATTACATCTTGACCATTAAAGGAATATATTTTGTTCTGAACCTTATAGTCGACGTTTCGCTGCATGAGTTCCTGCAGCTTTTTCTTTTGCTCTTTTACAATCGCACTGTCCGCTTTGATAGGCTGCAAATATGCGACTTTTAAATGGATTACACTACTATATTCATGCTTACTGTAGTCCTTTAATAATGTTGCAACGTCATACTGATTACCAGCTTCGCTTTTGGAGACAATAATTTTCCCTTGCTTCAATTGGACTTGAGCGTCTTTCGGTGCTTTTAAGCTTTTATTCATCGAAACAAGCTTTTCTTCTACCGTCTTTTTCATCGTTTGGTTGCGGTATTGATCCAAATTTGCTGGTAACAGCGAATAATTTTTTACCCGTGACGAAGGAAAAAAAGTTCGCTGCATCTTTAATATTTTTTTGAGTTCCGGCAAATTTTTATCTGTAAAACCAGTCTTCGTGTTTTTTCCATTAAAAATAAGCTTATTACCAACATAGACATCATTTTTCATGACAGTTGTTTTCAATTTTTTTATTGCTTTTTCAGCTGTCAATCCACCAACTTTTGTATTATTAATCGTGATGTTTGCATTGAAGTGCGTTGACTGATAATAGTAAATGCCACCTAATGCGACAATGATCACCATCACAATAATACTAATAATAATAGGTAATTTCCGCACAGCTCTTCACCTCTCACATAATTGAAATCATTGTTTAATAGATTAAAAGCCAGTAGAGCAAAGCATTTCTGACCTGGGCGAAGGGATACTTAAACAAGTTATCATATGAATCTTATGTTTAACTTAATCTCTCCTCCACTATACCAAAATCATTGAATTTTATCCAACAATTGGTAACTACCTTTACAAGGGTAAAAAGCTGTACAAAATTTCATATAACGTATTTAAACCTTATCATCTATACATCTGTGCCATTTTGTCCAGCAACACGGCAATCAAAATTCCTGCCGAATACCGAATTAAATCCATTATTAGAAACCCTTTGCCTAAAATTAATGCTCCGAGTACGGTATTACGGATTTGATTAATCCAGTCTGCCTGGTATAGCTGGCTAAACTCGATTCCGAAACTAAAAAAAATACTGAGACAAAATGCTAGGAACAAGCTCTTCCGCACAAGTAAGAAACGGAAGCCGAAATAGACCATCATTGCCCATAGCGCGTCCCCTGCGTTACGTGCAACAAATAACGGAAGAAGATAACTGAATTTCCTAGAGGCAAGACCCAATACAATGGTGATGCCGACAGCTACTAAATACACTATTCGCATATTACGGTATTGTAAGCTTGATTTGCTTTTTAATATTTTGTTAGAGATCAAACGGATCACTCTTTTTCTTAGATTTATTCAATAACCTACATTATAAAGAAATGACTTGGATTTGAGGAGAAAGAACCTTTTTTCCTATATAAAACTGAATTTATGAATTATCTCAAAATATATGCTACTCTTAAAATATCTTAGAAAGGAGTGATTTTCATGGGTATAGAAATTCCGGAAATAACGCTTCATGACGGATTGAGAATACCGGCTATTGGTTTTGGTACATATAGTCTAAAGGGAAATGAAGGTGCCAACGCGATAAAAAGCGCCATTGATTTAGGTTATAGACTCATTGATACTGCTTATAATTATGAAAATGAAGGAGCCGTCGGAGAAGCCATTAGAAGGAGTACGGTTCCAAGAAAAGATTTACTCATTACGTCAAAATTGCCCGGTCGCTACCATACATATGACAAAGCGGTCGTGACTATTCAAGAATCATTATATCGCGCGAATCTTGATTATTATGATCTATATCTGATTCACTGGCCAAATCCCCAACAGGATCACTATGTAGAAGCTTGGCAAGCTTTAATCGACGCAAAAAAATGGGGGTTAATCCGTTCAATCGGGGTTTGCAACTTTTTACCGGAACATTTGGAACGGTTAAAAAAGGAAACTGGTGTTTTGCCAAGTAATAATCAGATAGAATTACACCCATTTTTTAACCAGGAAGAGCAAAGAAAATGGCATGAAGAGAATGATATTGCGACAGAGTCTTGGAGTCCATTAGCCCGTGCAAATGAAGTCTTAAAAAACGACACTCTGCAAAAAATTGCGGAGCAACACAACAAATCAATCTCACAAATTATTTTACGCTGGCATTACCAGCTCGGTGCCATTGCCATTCCGAAATCAGCATCTCCTGTTCGTCAGCTTGAAAATATTTCAATATTTGATTTTGCCTTAGATGCAGCAGAAATAGCGGAGATTTCAGGAATAACACGCCCTGATGGAAGAATGAGGGATCAGGATCCAGCCACTTATGAGGAATTTTAATTGGATATCAGGGACAGGTCCCTTGACCCATTAAAAAACTGTGCCCCCTTTCCCTGCATGGAAAGGGGTGGACATACTAAAATGACAAAATGTTTCTCACAACTCGTTTAGCCAGCATTTTTTGTGGAATGCAGTTCCTCAGATATATCTACAGCATCATCATCGAATACCGCTTTTGGAAGACCTGTTCGACTTCCCCAGTAATATGTAATGATAGAAATTACGACTACTATAAGCAGATCCCAAGGATGTTTTATAGCTTCCGTGCCTCCGAAAAGTCCAAAATAGGAAATAACAATGATGGATGCATAGTAAAAGACCAGCCACATGGATGATTTGACTTGTTGTTTGAAGCTAACAGTCTTAGTAGGTACCCATTTTTTAAAGAATAAATAGATAATGAACATAACAATTTGTGAACCAAGGAGCCAGGAAATCGTTTTCCAACCGGACCAGTACACGATTAAGGTTGCAATAATAAATGAAAGAGGACCGAGAATAACCATACCCTTTAAATAAAATGGACGTGGTAAATCAGGTGCATTACGACGGAAAGATGCAGCCGCAATAGGAGCGATCGCATAGCTTAAGACGAGAGCTGCTGAAACAACACTGATTAAGGCCTCCCAAGACGGAAATGGCAATGTCCAGAAGACGGACAAAATAAAGGATAACCAAACTGCTGGACGCGGAATTCCTGATTTTTCATCAACTTTAGTAAAAATTTTAAACAAAGTTCCACTGCGAGCCCATCCGTATACTACACGAGGGGTAGTAGACATATAAATGTTTCCTGTCCCGCTGGGAGAAATAATGGCATCTGATACAATAAAGTACACGAGCCATCCAAGTCCTAATACAGCTGCTATATCCTTGAATGGAAGACTAAATTCCTTCCCAACTCCTGACCAGCCGCCTGTTAGCATATTTGTAGGAATACTTCCTAAAAAGGCTACCTGCAACAGTACATAGACGATTGTCGAGAAGACGATTGTCGAGAGAACTACAGACAATATCAAAGCGATTGGAATGGTTCGCTGTGGATTTTTTGCTTCACTTGCAACCGAAACAATAGGGGTTAATCCTAAATAAGCAAAAATTACTCCTCCAGTAGAGATGGCAGATTCGATACCAAAGAAACCTGATGGTGCAAATCCATGAATGGTGAAGTTCGCTGATTTCAATTGTGTTAACAAAACAACAATGGTTAGCGCTGGAACGAAAAATTTAAAGACAGTTACAATTGTATTGGACTTTGCAAAGGTTTTTACACTCCAATAATTAAGAAGAAAGAAAATACATAATAACGCAAATTGTACAATCCAACCGGACATCGTTGGTAAGCTTGATCCCGTTTTTGTTAAACTTGGCCACCAGGCTGCAGCATATTGTCGTGCCGCCTCTACTTCAATCGCTATAAGACTTGAATAAGCAATCAAAGTAATAAACCCGATAAGATACCCCATAAGCGGACCGTGGGAATAGACAGGATAACGAACAACGCCACCAGCTCTAGGTATGGCAGCGCCAAGCTCACAATAAACTAGTCCCAATAATAGAATGGCTATTCCACCGATAACCCATGAAAGGATTCCCGAAGGTCCCGCAAGTGCTCCGACATGACTGGCGGAAAAAAGCCACCCTGAACCAAAGATCGCTCCAAACCCTATAAAAGTAAGATCTGACAGAGAAAGCTGTCGTTTAAATTTTCCTTGTGTTGACATGTTTATCGCCCCTTTAATAATGAAATGGATTGGTGATTATAAATGGCAATCAGTGGAAGATCCTTTCTATCCCCCACCATATAGTCAAACTCTAGCTTATTAAAGACAGTTATCCCGTATACTCTTCATAATATTTCAAAGTCTTGTCCATTGCAGGTGTAGCAACAAAAGCGTAAAGCCCTTGTTCATGCTATGACAAAAAATGATGCAATAAAGTGGAAGTTTAACTTTAACTTCCACTTTGGACGTCATTTGACCTAAAGCCGACAAAAATCTTCTGTCAAAAGAGAAGAAGCTTCGACACCTTCTCTATAAAATGGCTTTATTTTTGTATGACGAATAAACTTTCTAATATACCTTGTAGTTTTGCATCTTCTTCAGGTGTTAATGGCAAACGTGGTTTGCGTGAAGGTCCTCCAGCTAAGCCTTTCAAATCCATTACGCGTTTAATGATTTGCACGTACTTTCCGGACTCTTCGATAAAACGGCAAAGAGGCAGAATTTTATCGTACAACTCCCAGGCTTTCTCTAGTTCATTGTTTTCAGCTGCTTCAAAAAGATTAGTAACTAGTTTTGGTGCTGCATTTCCAGCTACTGATATCCATCCTGTCGCACCAACTAAGAAGGATTCTAATACTAAATCATCGGAGCCGCAGAATGTTTTGATGAAGCCCTTTCCTTGTCTGGAAATATCCCGGACTTTACGGATGTCACCGCTAGATTCTTTCACATGAGTGATATTATGAATGTCACGGCCAACGCGGAGAATTGTTTCTGTACTAATGTCCACACCCGATGTAAATGGGTTGTTATAAATCATAATGGGAAAATTAACTGCCCCTGCTACTGCTTTGAAATGTTCATAGATTTCTTCTTCCTTTGGGTGAGCATAATAAGAATTTATTAATAGGGCACCGCTTGCTCCTGCAGCTTCGGCTTGCTGTGTATATTCGATGGCTTCTTTCGTCGTTTCTGCAGCTGTGCCTACAAGCAGCGGAATACGACCTTTGATTTGAGCAACGGCCGTTTCAACAACTTTAAAACGTTCTGATTTTGATAAGCTCACAAATTCACCTGTGCTTCCATTAATAACAAGCCCAGCGACACCTTCACTGATGAAATGCTCAATATTCCTTTTTAAACCTTCCCAATCGATTTCCTCCTGACTATTCATTGGGGTAATAATGACAGGATAAGCTCCTTTAAATTCCTTAAACATGTTGATCTTCCTCCTTATTTTTAATGGTTATTTATTTTAAAAGAAACCCGTCGGCAAGCGGATCACTCGGGTCTACAAAAAACTGATGAAGCCCCGTAACGAAAGCCCTTCCATTAATTTCTGTAATAATAGCTTGATAGTCTTTTATCATTGTTTTTCCTACACATTTACCACTTAATTGACTTCCAACAATGCTTTCATTTACAAATAAATCATTTTCTGCTATTCTTCCATTTTCATAAAGACTGGCTAAAAGGGCAGATGTTCCTGTCCCGCACGGAGAACGATCAATTTGCTGGTCGGCAAATACAGTTACACTTCGTAAATCTGAATTTGGGCGATGAGCTTTATCTGTAAAAATCACACCGTATATGCCTGAAATACCGTCTTCTAGTGGATGCTGTACCATAAGCTTGTCTTCAATGGCCTCTTTAATCTGTTTTGCTGTCTTTTGAATCATTGGCAATTGTTCAATATTTAATGAGAGGGAAAAATCACTAGCTGTGACAATCGCATAGAATGCTCCTCCGTATGCGACGTCAATTTGACCTTCTCTATTCCCAACAGTAAGGACTAAATTTTTTTTATATACAAAAGAAGGTACATTCAAAAATGCTACTGACTGAACCTCATTATTTTCAAAATAGACCTTTGCTGTAATTAAGCCGGCAGGAGAATCTATCAAAATAGTCTCTTTTTCCGGTGATATGTGAAGTCTCCCTGTTTCAACTAAAGCCGTAACCACCGCTATAATTCCATGTCCACACATCGTACTTAAACCCTCATTATGCATAAAAAGAACACCAAACTCAGCTTTCTCACTAACGGGTGGTGTAACAATACACCCATACATTCCATGATGTCCCCGTGGTTCATACATAAGGATCTGCCTGATATGATCAAGATTTTCCGTAAAATATTGTCTCTTTTCTAACATGGTATTTCCTTTAATATCGGGAACCCCACTGATTATTATCCTTAACGGTTCTCCTGCAGTATGGGTATCGATCGTTGAAAAGTGTTGATGAAACTCCATCTTTTATCCCTCCTTCTAAACAGAGTTTTTACATTTAATGCCCCTTCATTGGCGGAATTAATAGAAATCCATCATTTAATTCATCCTTTGGCTGATAAAAAAATTGATGCATTCCCATCACCCAGGCAGAACCGGTGATTTCCGCCACAACCGCATCTAGCTCGCCAACTTTGGCAAGTTTGACAATCTTTCCTTTAAATAACGACCCGACAATACTCTCATGAACAAATTCTTGCCCTACCTCGAGCTTTTTATAGTGGAAGAGAGTTGCCATTTTAGCACATGTTCCAGTTCCGCATGGAGAACGGTCGATACCGCCAGGAGGTACAACAACAGTATTTTTTACATCTGCCTTTTTGTCAGTTGGATCGGTAAAAAACTCAACATGGGTTAAACCGTGAATAAACGGTGACTCCGGATGAATCACTTCCACAGACGCATTAATCGCATCCCGAATTTGAATCGCTGTTGATATAATCGTTGACCCATTTTCCGGAGAGAGATCAAGACCTAGTTTTCGTGCATCTGTTATCGCATAAAAATTACCGCCATATGCTATATCACATGTCACAACACCTAAACCAGTAACTTCAACCTCTACCGTTTTAAGTAAAAACGCTGGGATATTGCAAAATGTCACCTCTTTTGCCTTGCCATTTTCAACCGTTATTGCTACTTCCACAAGTCCCGCAGGTGTATCTAAAGTAAGATGGGTTTGGGGCTCCTTAATTTCTATTAATCCCGCTTCCACTAATGCCGTACAAAAACCAATTGTGTCATGCCCGCACATCGGAAGATATCCGCCGGTCTCAATATAAATCACACCAAAATCAGCTTCAGGATGACAAGGCTCCACCATTAAAGCTCCGGACATTACTTCATGTCCACGAGGTTCATACATTAAAAAGGTGCGAATCCAATCATAATGCTCTTTCATATACAGCATCTTTTCTGCCATCGTATGACCTTTTAATGGAGGTATCCCTCTTAAAACTGTACGTGTTGGATTCCCGCCAGTATGGGTATCAATTGTGTAAAATACTTTTTCTGCTTTCAATGAACACTCACCCTTTCTGTAAATCGATCATGGCGGAGCGGTTCATAAGGAATAATAGTATTTGATTGCTCACGAATTAGTTCATCTATTAATTTACCTGTAACAGCCGCTAGACTAATACCATCTCCTTCATGCCCTGCTGCAATATAATATCCCGGTACTTTTTCTACATGGGAAACAATTGGTAAATGATCCTCTGTCCACGGTCGCAATCCGGCATAGCTGCGAATTACCATCATATCAGCCATCTGCGGATAAAAACGAATCGCCCTTCTGGCAATACATCTGACCACATTCATATCGACTTTCGTATTGTAACCTGCAAACTGACGACTGCTTCCAATAAGGAAATTCTGGCTTTCCGTTGGTTCAAAAACCAACGCTACTCCATATTTTTCCGTTTCTTTATCCACTTGTCTTTTGCCGCCAAATTTCGAAATCAAATAGCCAAATTCCATCACCTTACGCAGTCCGACTGGCTGTTGCCGTGAAGCAACAATGATATGCCCTTTTCTCGGCTTTATCGGTACTTGAACTCCTACCATTTCACCAATATAAGGTGCCCACACTCCCGCTGCATTCACTACCTTTTTAGCGGTGAAAGTGCCGTTAGTCGTTTCAATCGTAAAAAACTCCCTCTTTATAATGTTTTTCACTTCTGTCTGTATAAAAATTCTTGCCCCTTGTTTTTGTGCTTTATCAAAAAGAGAGTAGGTAAGTAAATACGGATTCACCGTAGAATCTGTCGCACACTCTAGGCCACCCAATAAGTCCTCCGCAAAATAAGGAGACTCTTGCCTAATATCTGAGCGGTCCAACATCCTAAAGGGCAATCCTGCTTCTTTTTGACGGTCCACCCATTTCTTAGCAGCAATCATTTCATCCTCTGATTCGCATACTAAAATACTTCCCGGTGCACGGTATTCAAAAGGCAAATCCAACTCCCTGCTCAAGTCATCAACTAACTGCTGACTTTTTAAAGACATTTGGCTGTCGAAGCCTGGGTCTTTATCAATTGCCAATATATTTCCATCACATCTTGATGACGTGCCACTTACAAGTTCCCCTTTCTCTAGGACAATACAATCTAGGCCTGATTTCGAAACATAGTAAGCAATCGCACTTCCCATTATCCCGCCACCAATAATAATGACTTCCGCATGTTTGCTTTCCTCCATTATGTACCTCCTCCCAAGAGAGTCTGAAATTATAGATTGCAAGATTCGTGCCAATCACCACTATTATTTCCTTTAATATATTTGTCTAAATTATTTGTATCTTCAGGTCATTCGTGTAAAATATTTTATATACTGTCTTAATTCTTATACAGTTTTAAAAGGAGGGATTGGGATGAATGAATTTTCACCTTCAATAACAGAATTCATTCGAAATGATTTTCTCATTTTCGAGGAGAATCAAGATATTCAACTTCTGAATAATTACGACTGTGTTATCCAACGTAAAGAAGATCACTTTTTTTACTTAACCTCACTTCAAGAATGGAAGCCATGCCTTGTAATACAAGAGCAGGTGCTTCCAGACATCTCTAAACTTATAAAACTGTTGCATAAAGATAACATGATTATTATTGAAAATGAGAACCGAAATGTAGTAGGCTACATTTCACTTTACTCATTTTGTACAAAGCTTCTTTATAAATATCAACATTTAGCAGCCTATTTTCATACGATTTTACAAACCATCGACACCTCCGTAACAGCTATTGATGAAAACGAGATTGTAAAAGTTTGGACAAAACAAGCGGAAGAAATTTTTTCGTATTCACAAGAAGAAGTAATCGGGAACCCCATCACTAAATTTTTCAAATTAGAACATTTACAAATTATCGATACCTTAAGGACAGGACGAACGATATCAAAACATCAACATCAGGCACGTGAAGATTTAATTGTCCTAATAAACGCGGCACCAGTATATCTAGATAAAAAAATTATTGGAGCCGTTGTTTCCGAAACAGATATTACAAGACATGTTCGTCTAAATCAGGAATTGTTCTATATGTCAGAAAAAATGCATGATCTTGAGAAAAAATATCGTAAACTGGCACCTTCGAATGATCCTTTTCAAGCAATAAAAGGAAATAGCCGCGGTTTAGAAAAAACGATTGATCGGGCGAAAAAAGTGTGCACTACGAAGGCACCTGTTCTATTACTTGGTGAAAGCGGCGTTGGAAAGGAAGTGTTCGCAAAGGCCATCCACGAAGTGAGAGAAGGTAAAGATGCACCTTTTATCGCAATTAATTGCGGAGCCATCCCTGCCTCGTTATTTGAAAGTGAATTATTCGGCTATGAAAAAGGGGCATTTTCAGGTGCTGATTTACGTGGAAAAAAAGGAAAAATCGAAATGGCACGCGGTGGGACTCTATTTTTAGATGAAATCGGTGAAATGCCTTTAGATCTGCAAGTGAAATTATTAAGGGTATTACAAGAGAAACGTTTCTTCCCTATTGGAGGAACAAAGGAAGTATTAGCTGATTTTCGTATTATTGCGGCCACCAACCGAGATTTACAAGCGATGATCCATGAAAGCAAATTTCGAGAAGATTTATATTATCGCTTAAATGTCGTAAATATTAATATCCCTCCGTTACGAGAACGAAGAGAAGACGTAATCGAACTTAGTCACCACTTTTTTCATGAGTTTTCCCTTCGATATGAGCGACCTATTCATAGCATTCCTCAACAAGTTATGCAAGATTTGCTCCAGCATGATTGGCCGGGGAATGTTCGTGAGCTTCGAAATGTCGTGGAAAGATTAGTTGTCTTTTCAAGTAACGGTGAAATTAAACGGGAAGATCTTCCTTTCCATAATGATACAAGTAAACAAACAGGAATTCCTTTTCATAAAGAAAATCCCTTTTCTAACCATTACCAAGGAATACCTTTAGCAGACCAGCTTGAGCAATATGAACGGAACATTATTTTAGAAACATTAAAACAAGAAAACAATAATAAGCAAGCTACCGCGCAAACGTTAGGTGTATCACGAGCAACCTTGTATAATCGTATGAAAAAGTTGAACATTTAATCTAAAACAAAAATTCTCGAAAAATATTAACCTTTCTATATGAATCCTTTTCATTTTTGGAACAATTCTTGCATGTATATCAAAAGAATGAAAAGGAGGAATAGCGAATGGACTCATCGTTGATTATTTGCAGATGTGAAGAGGTGACTCTCGGGGAATTAACAGACACAGCTAAACAATATCATTGTTCTGCAAGGGAGCTAAAATTAAGAACAAGAGCAGGAATGGGATTTTGCGGTGGTCGTACATGTCGTTTTGCTATTGATGCCATTATGAAAGAAATAAGTGGACAAGAAAATCAAGATTCTATTCCCTTAAAATATCAGCCGCCTGTTAGACCAGTATCCTTTGGTGAATTAGGGGGCGAATGAAAAATGATGAATGAATATCGAATTATCGAGCATCCTGTACTTGGCTCTTTAACGGACCGAAAAAAAGTAACTTTCCAATTTGATGGTACAACTTATGAAGGGTATGAAGGCGAGACGATTGCTGCAGCTCTTTTGGCAAATGGGATTCGAACTCTTCGCGTCCATGAGGAAAAAGGAACCCCAAGGGGAATTTATTGCAATATTGGACATTGTTTCGAATGTCGGGTTAGTGTAAACGGTGTTCCAAGCAAGCGTGCATGTTTAACTGTAATTGAGCAAGGGATGGATATTGAAAGCGGCAAACAACTACCTTCACCTGTCAAGGAGCTTTCCAAGCATCTTGAAAAGGAAGGAGGAAAATTTCATGTTTGATGTTGTTATTATCGGAGCTGGACCTGCCGGATTATCCGCTGCTAATATTTGTCGTGAGTATCAATTGAAAGTCGTGGTTGTGGATGAATTTATCAAACCCGGTGGGCGACTTCTTGGTCAACTTCATCAAGAACCGGATGGAACCTGGTGGAATGGAATCGAGGAAGCAAAAAAGCTGTCTTCCCGTGCCGAACAACTTGGAGTTGATATTCGTTGCGGGGTTTCCGTACATGATATTAATAACCAAGATGGTATATGGTCTATTCATACAAATCAAGAAACCTTTAGAGCTGCTAATCTATTATTGGCAACTGGAGCAGCGGAAACCCCAGTACCCATCCCTGGTTGGACACTGCCGGGAGTAATGTCCATCGGTGCGGCTCAAGTCATGGCAAATGTCCATCGCGTACGAGTCGGTAAAAAAGGAGTGGTTGTAGGAATTAATGTGTTATCTGCTGCTATCACTCGCGAATTGCAGCTTGCGGGAATCGATATTGCATGTATGGCGCTCCCTGCTGTTAATCACATTACAAAAGATGCTGGGCATCCAGAAAAAGTGATGGAATCCCTTCTTCGTATCTCTCATCTTGCTCCTTCCGCTTTTATTCGTATGGGGAGTAAATTGGTAAAATCCAGTTGGATGCAGGGTCTTGCCTTGAAATTTCTTCCGAAAAAAGGGATTAAAATGTGGGATATGCCCATTCATTTGAAAAAATGCGTAACTCAAATTAATGGGAAGAATCAAGTAGAATCTGTGACCATATGTGATGTACGACCGGATGGGACCATAATAGAAGAAAGTGCCCAACAAATGGAGGTAGACTTTGTCTGTATTGCAGGAGGTCTTTACCCGCTTGCTGAACTTGCAGCTATTGCCGGCTGTCCATTTCAATTCATTCCTGAATTAGGAGGACATGTACCCGTGCATAATGAAAAAATGGAAACGATGTTAGACGGACTTTATGTTGCAGGGAACATAACAGGAATTGAGAGTGCAAAAGTGGCAATAGCACAAGGAAATGTGGCCGGTTTCTCCATCGTAAACCGTGCTTTCCCAAACAATAAAGAAACCATAGAACATTTGCGTGACGCAATTCTAAACGTACATACAACGAGAAACAACGCGAGTATTCAATTTCACCCGGGAATAACGGATGGACGCGAAAGGTTAGAAAAAGTTTATCAAGAAATTTCCTAATCAAAAACAAGGGGACGGTTCTTTTTTCCTTAAAGGAAACAAAGAACCGTTCCTCTGTTTTCGACTCTGTTAGAAAAGTGATGTTTGGTGACCGTTTTCCGTCTTCTATTGTTACCATTTTACTCGTATTCGAATTAATAGCATTGCCCATTTGGGGATATTTTTTATCTAAATAGAAAATAGAGGTAGGATTTAAAAAATGCCGTAACCCTGTACAATATAGGTTTACGGCATTTTTTTGAATAGTCATCAATGTCTTATTCTATGAACTAGTCAAATATTTAGGAGATTAGGATTTCCCGTCCTTTATTCCAGTTATTATTTCAATGTAACCCAAATACTCTTCACTTCTGTGTAATTTTGCAATGCATAAGAACCCATTTCCCTACCTACTCCAGACTGTTTAAACCCACCAAATGGTGAGGCTGGATTTTCAATATTATAATCGTTAATCCAAACAGTACCAGCCTTCAATTTATTAGCTACATAATGGGCTGTTTTAATATTTTCTGTCCAAACTCCTGCCGCTAAGCCATACAATGAATCATTTGCTCGCCGAATTACTTCCTCCACTGTATCAAATGGCAGCACGACTGCAACAGGTCCGAAAATCTCCTCACGTGCAATTACCATGTCATCTGTTACATCTGCAAAAATGGTTGGCTCTACAAAATACCCTTTGCTAAATGGCGCCTTTCCACCGGCAGTAATTCTTGCTCCTTCTGCTTTTCCTTTTTCAATATAGTTCAAAACACGTTCTTGTTGTTTTTTCGAAACAAGCGGGCCCATTTCACTCGTGGATTCGATTCCTGGTCCCAGCTTTACTTGTTTAGCCATTTTAGATAGTTCTTCTACAACATAATCATAGTGTTTTCGGTGAACGAATATCCGTGAGCCAGCACTGCAATTTTGACCATGGTTATACATAATACCATTAAACGCAGCTGGAATAGCAGCAGAGAGATCCGCGTCTTCCAAAATAATATTTGGAGATTTCCCCCCAAGTTCAAGTGTCACATGTTTAATTGTATCAGCAGCTTTTCGCATAATCGATTTTCCGACGACTGTAGAACCAGTAAATGCTACTTTATCGATATCCGGATGGTTCACAATCGCTTCCCCAGCCGGATCACCAAAGCCAGGTACAAAATTCACTACCCCATCTGGAAATCCTGCTTCTTTAAACAATTGTGCTGCATAGAGTAAGGATAATGGTGTTTGCTCTGCCGGCTTCAGGACAACTGTGCATCCTACCGCAAGAGCTGCACCAAGTTTCCACGATGCCATTTGCAATGGATAGTTCCAAGGAATGATTTGACCGGCTACCCCTACTGGTTCATGTCGGGTATAGTTTAAATAGTCTGGCGAAATAGGAATTGTTTGGCCCATCACTTTCGTTGCCCATCCCGCATAATAACGAAAATGTTCAACAGTTCCTGGGATATCATCGGATAAAGCAACATGATAAGGTTTTCCATTATCAAGTGCCTCAAGTTGTGCTAGCTCTTCCTTATGAGCATCCATTAAATCTGCTACTTTATAGATAATATGTGCCCGTTCTGCCGAACTCATTTGCGGCCATGGCCCATGTTCAAATGCTCGACGTGCCGCCTTTACCGCAAGATCAATGTCCTCTTTTTGCGCTTCGCTTACAACCGCTAAAACCTCTTCCGTTGAAGGATTTACCGTTTCAAATGTTTTTCCACTGACAGATGAGACGAATTCACCATTAATAAACAAACCAATTGGACCTTTTAAAAATTCCTCTACCCTTGGCTTTAATGCTACTTGAACAGTCAAAAAAAGCACTCTCCTTCCATTTATCTCATTTATATTTATTGCAAGAATTATGCCAAAAATAAATTATAATAATACAACACTAGTTCTTTTTTAAAGATGCAGAATATGTTTATTTTTTTGTACACTGTATAAAAATATAGACTTTTATTAAACATATATTTTCGAAGGGACCTTCGATAATACACTAAATAGATAAATTTTCTTTACTTGATTTTACAACTTGCAATTCTTTAGGAAATTGAGTCAAAACTTTGCAGCCATTTTCCGTAATTACGACATCATCCTCAATTCGAACCCCAGTAACATCATTAATATAAATACCCGGTTCAATCGTTATAACCATTCCTGGTTTTAAAATCCCTTCATTTTGGTCGGTAATGGATGGTTCTTCGTGGATATCTATGCCTAATCCATGTCCGATTCTATGCGGAAAATAATCTCCATATCCTGCATTAGCTATTATCATACGAGATGCCACATCAAGATCTCCCATGCGCTTATTAGGTTGACATGCTTGTATCCCAGCTTCATTTGCTGCTAAAACAATCCCGTATATTTTCTTTACCTCTTCTGTCACATGATCAAATACAACTGTTCGCGTAATATCGGAGCAATACCCTTTATATTTCACACCCAAATCAAATAAAGCTACATCCCCTCTTTTTAATTTTTTCTCTCCTGGGACTCCATGTGGATTACTAGCATTTTCACCAAATAAAACGGTCGGTGCAAACGACATCTCTCGAATCCCCTGTTGCTTTAGGGAATATTCAATCTTAGCCATCACTTCTATTTCTGAAACGCCTTCTTCCAATGCCTCAATTCCGAATCTAACTGCCATATCTGCGTAAATAGCTGCCTTTTGTAGATTTTCAATTTCTACTTGATTTTTTATTAAGCGCATACTGTCCAGTTGTTCATCTAGTGATGAAAGTTGCAGGGTGGGATGAATGTCTACTAGATGTTCAATATAGGAGTAAGATATTTTGTTTTTTTCCACTGCTATCGTTTTTACTTGTTCAAGGCACTTCTTTACAAGATTCCAAACATTATCTGTATCAATATAGCTTATAATCTCGTATTTCCAGCCTGCCTCTTTCACCATTTGTACTTCCATCGCCGGAGTAACAATAAGCGGATCCCCATTTTGAAAAACAAAAATACCAATAAATCGTTCATGAGGATCATAATCAAAATCGGATAAATAAAAGATATTATGTCTTGATGTAATAAGTCCGCAGTCAATTTGCTGAGATATTAAAAATTGCTTCAGGGTTTGTAGCTTAGTGTTCATTTGTTATTCCTCCTTCACAAAAGGGAATTTATTATTTGCCATAGCGTTAACTATATCTAAAAAGACATCATTCATTTCCTCCCTTTCAAATTGAACCATTTACATAAGCTGTGAAATAGTTCTTTATATTTGGTCGAACCAAAATGAAGCTATTTCACCTCCATAATTTGTTTCAAAAACCTATCGTAGTAACATGCAATTTTAATGCCAGATTTACGATAAATAAAAATATTATTTTTTTGTAATGATAATTTCTAACAATAAAAAAACCCCGATTTCCCGAGGTTTTAAAAAGTGATAGAATATATTTCGAATAATCAGTCATACAATCTTTTCGCTTTCCATTCTATTTTGATCTAAATGAACTTCTGTAAAATGATCTGGTTTTACTTTTGCTTTGATCTTCATTGCAACCCAATAAATGAATGCTGAAATGATAATGGATTGAACTGCTGGCAACCCAAATTCGTAAACATATTGCGTTAAATACCCAACAACCGTACCGGCAACCAGCGCAATAGTAGCCATCCAATTCCAGCCCTTGTGATCGACAAATTGCTGCTTTCTAATCAGGAAAAAGTCAGCCATCATAACACCGCCAATAGCTGGATATATAAGAGCTGTTAAATATAAAAAGTCTGTAAAATAATCTAGTATACCAGCTAATGCAATAAAAATGGCAATGATTGTGCCTAATAATGTAAGCAGTGCCCTTCCTTTTCCTGAATTGATATTGAACATATTGGCCAGAGCTAGTCCCATACTATAGTTATTGACCAACTGACTAGTCCAGGTTGCAAACCATAAAACTAAAAATCCCCAGAGTGGAAAGCCTAATTTCAACATAACATTGACAATGTCCGCATCTCCAACCCCAACGGACATAATGGAGCCCACATAAAATAATGGGAAACCAACTGCTACAATGCCTAATGGAATTAGAATATTATCCTTCCATTTTGGTTTTGCATACCGGGTATAGTCGGAAGCAATTACCCATTGTGAAACATTTGCCCCAATAACTAGGCTAATTGCGGCTAAAAAAGTGATTTTTGGTTCAGGATGCCAAGAAGTGATTTTGTCAAAGCCGGTATTTCTAAGTGCATAGAAAATACATCCTACAATAAGTGCTAATCCTGCTGGAACGGCAATATAATCAGTCCACTTCATTGAGGAATATCCAATAATAGAAGGTATCGCAAATATTAATCCGGCAATTACAGTGATAACTGCCCATAATCCCCATTGTTTTTCATAATCAACTCCAAACATTGCGGAGATTGCATTTCCTGCAACAGCGGTCTGTAAAGCCCACCATCCTAGGGAAACAATAAAAATCGTTAGTCCAACAATAAAACGGGCTTGCGCTGCCCCAAAGCTTGATCTGGCAATGACGGAAGAAGATCTCCCCGTTTTTGCCCCAATATAGCCTTGAATGCTATTTCCTATCCATTGGAAAAAAATTAACCCAATTGCTAATATCCAAAAGATATTACCCATTCCATAGGATCCACTTAAAGTTGCACCAATCATTAAAACTGGGATAGTAAATTCTAGACCACCAAAAATCATGGCCGGTGTCATCCAATGCTGGCGTTGTGCTAACGGAACCGCTAATAAGGCTTCATCTTTACCAACCGACTTCATTCCTTTTGCATCTTCCATTTACATTTCCCCTTTTATTTGATGTTCGTGCCCTTTGGCACGAGCAAATGAATTATTTATGCTTCACCAATACATAGACAATTTCACACGGTTCTTCCCCTTCATTTAATGCCCAATGTTTTTCGTTTGCAGGAATAAATGTTGCACTTCCTTTGGCTACCTTTTTAATTTCCTCATCTCCGCTTTGGGTCGTCATACATCCTTTTAAAATATAAGAATATTCGTCTTCATCATGACAGGATAATCCCTCTTTTGGTACTCGTTCCCCCGGCGGGACGGTAACATACCCCATTTTTACAACGGATTCGTTATCAATATGTTGAAATAGAATATGATTCGTTGCTTCATTGTTAAATTCTTTCGTAACCTTTGAAATTTTCATTTTCAAAATCCTCCTTTAGTTTTTTCTTTTGTTCGTTTCTTGATATTCAAAGGTGGATTCATTGACCAAAACACCGTAAACTTCTTCGGCCTGTGCTACCGTTATATAGCCGTTTTTCACATCTTCTGCCACTTTCTTTGCTGGGCGATTAAGTGGATTTCCATATCCACCGCCTGTTGCTGTCATAAGCTTGATTACATCCCCTTTTTGAAGAGGGTACCGCGGAAATACACCATATGGTCCATCCACCTTACCATTGGATTTTTCTACATAAAATTGATTGGTGGAACCATTATGTCCTTCGTTAAAGCCCCATGGTGGATTGATATGTCGGCCATAGGTAATAGTTGCAGCTTGTCCGTCTGTCATAGCACGGTAGGAACGGATTACTCCTTTCCCTCCATTGTATTCTCCTGCACCAGCACCATCGATACGCAAGCTATATTCATCTAACATAACACCATATCTTGTTTCTGCTACTTCAACTGGTACATTATAGGTTTCTCCATCGCCAATACAAAATTGGCCGCTGGCTCCGTCTTGCCCTTCGGCAGCTCCCCACCCACCAACAGATGGTTCAACAATAAGAAATGGTTCATTTGTATCTTGATGCAAGCCGGATAATGTAACACTGCATACAGATGTTAAATGTCCCGCTGATAAACGTTCTGGTAAATATGGAGCCAATGCTTTCCATATCAAGTCAGCTCCGACAAGCATAGATTCAAAATAGTTAGAGACAGGTGCAGGACGCTCAGCCGACAAGATGGATTTTTTATCTGTAATCACTTTTAATGGGCGGAATACACCATCGTTCACATCTTGTGACGGATTGGTAATCGCAAGGAAGATGGTTCGCACAGCAGACGTTAATCCAGTCAGTGAACAGTTAATAGATCCCGGAACTTGCGGGTGACTTCCACGGACATGATTTAAATATTGCTCAATGGATGCGAGTACAACTTCCTTTCCATGTTTATCGCAAAGTTCTCTCACACGTTTATCACCCGTTTTAAGTGCAGCTACTTGCGCCCACATATCTCCTAATGAAAGATCCGGAAAACGGACATTTGACTCAATAATATCGACAATGGCTTGGTTCACTTTCCCTTCTTCAAACAATTTCACACAAGGAAATTGCAAACCTTCTTGGAAGATTTCCGTGGAATCATTTGTGAAAGAACCAGGATCCTTTCCTCCTACCTCTGTCCAATGTGCTTTATTTGCTGAGAATGCCACAATTTCACCATCATGAAAAATCGGCATGACAAGACCGACATCAGAAAGATGAGAACCTCCGCCTTTGTATGGGTCATTAATAATAATAATGTCGCCAGGCTTTAGATCCTTTTCACCATATTTATTTAACGTTTCCTTTACCATAAAAGTAAGCATTCCGATAAATCCAGTTACACCATTTCCTTGTGTGAGTAAATTTCCCTTCGCATCTGTTAATCCGCTGGCATAATCTAAAACTTCATAAATAATTGGACTCATGGATGTTCTGGCTAAAGCAATGAACATTTCATCTCCAATAGCAAGTAAAGAATCTTTTACAATTTCCAATGTAAATGGATCAATTTTTTTAGTAGCTGTCACCATTTTTATTCCACCCCCGTATCGATGATAAGATTTCCGTATTCATCTACTTGCAGTGATTGACCATCATAAATAACCGTTACGGAAGCTTTTTCTTCTACAATAGCAGGACCTTCCATTCGTTGCATTGTAGGAATATTATCTCTATCATAAATATTGGTATCTACCCAGCCTTTACCTTCAAAATATACGGGTCTTACTTCTTTTAAGGCTTCTCTCAAATCACTTGTTATAAATTTCTTTTCTAAACTTGGTTTTTGTACTTGTCCAAATGCCGTTAAGTGCATATTCACGATTTCTGTTTGAGCATTCTCAAGCTTAAACGAATAGTTTTTTTCATGGAGTTGGTGGAATCTTTCGATAATTTCAAGTGTAGTTTCTTCCTTCCAATCACCATTCGGCACCGGTACTTTTACTGTATGTTCTTGGCCAAGGTATCTCATATCTAGGAATCTTGTAAATAATACAGATTCTTTTTGAACATCCTCTTGCTCAAATTGAGCATATGCTTTACATTCTAAGTTGATCCAGTTTTGATTAAGTACACCAACATCCACTTCACTTAGGCGCTTAATTTGCGTTTGAATATAATCATGTCTTAAATCCGTCATTAACATGCCCCAGGCAGAGAATACAGGAGATGCCACTGGTACAACGACCTTCTTTACTCCTAATTCCTGAGCAAGTGCGGCGGCATGCATGGATCCCCCTCCACCAAAGGCTACAAGAGTAAATTCACGTGGATTGTACCCTTTCCGAATGGAAATTAGTTTCAGTGCATTAAGCATATTGGAATTTGCAATTCGAATAATGCCCAGAGCACCTTCTTCGGCGGACATATTAAAATGATTGGACACTTTGGTTTGAATTGCTTCTCTTACTTTCTTCATATCTACTTCATAATCGAAATTCTTTGGAGAAAGTCTACCTGTTAATAGATTTGCATCTGTCGTAGTTGGTTCTGTACCACCTTGTCCATATGCAACGGGACCTGGTAGAGCCCCGGCAGAGTGAGGTCCTACTTTTAACGAACCAGCTTCATCAATCCAGGCAATGGAACCTCCGCCATTTCCAATTTCTACGATGTCCACAACTGGTGTTTTGATAGGGTATCCAGCATGACGACTGTCACGCTCAATATAATAATCGGTGGATACTTTGACCTCTCCTTTTTCTATAAGCGAACATTTTGCTGTTGTACCACCGATATCAAAGGCAATAATATTCTTTTCTCCAATAATTTCTCCCAATACAGCTGCACCATAAATGCCAGCTACAGGTCCTGACTCCACCATATTGATTGGAAGTTCCTTCGCCTGTTCAAATGTCGTTGTTCCGCCATTAGACTGCATGATATAATTGTTACTTTCAGTCTGTTGCCCATTTAGCTTATCCTGGAGCTTATTAACATAAGATGTCGCAATTGGTTTTACATAGGCATTTAAAACCGTGGTATTTGTTCTCTCATATTCACGCCATTCCTTGGTTACTTCATGAGAAGCTGTAACAAATACCTCTGGCCACAGTTCTTTAATATATTGCACCGTTTCTTGTTCATGTATAGGATTTACATAGGAGTGAAGGTATGAAACCGCAATTGCTTGAACACCTTCGCTTTTAAAAAAGGAAATAATATCACTGATTTGATCTTTATTTAACTCTATTAATACTTCCCCTTTATAGTTCATTCTTTCTTCTACTTCCTGGCGTAAATACCTGCTAACAAAGGGTTCAGGCTTTTGATAGCGTACATTAAACAAGTCAGGCCGGTTACCACGGGCTATCTCTAATACATCTCGGAATCCTTTTGTTGTAATAAGTCCTGTTTTGACTCCTTTTCTTTCTGTCAGTGCATTAATAATAACGGTTGTTCCATGAATGAAAGTTGTAATGGACTTTTGATCAATTCCGCTTTTTTCCATAACATCCATGACGCCTTGTTCAAAATAAGGGGGCGTTGTATGACTTTTCGCAACACCAAAGCGACCACTATTATCGACATACACTAAATCTGTAAACGTACCTCCAATATCTGTAGCAACTCTCATGAAACTGCTCCTCTCATTAAAAATCTATATATTTAAGACTCCAATACTAAAAAAGTACCGGAGTTAACACACTTAAAAGAACGGTTTCTTCATTTAAAGGGTTTTCCCATTGATGTTCCTTTTCTGATGGGAAATGAATCGACTCCCCTGGATTCAGCATGTATTCTTGATTATCCACTCGGATAATGAGCTTTCCTTTAACAACATAATGAAATTCTTCTCCGGGATGGCTATATAATTGAGTATCTTTTTGAAACGGTCGTAAAGTAACCAACATACTTTCCAGATTTCTTCCCGGAAAGCTGCCACTTAATTTAACATATTTGGTTGCATTTCCTTCTACTTCAAAACTCTTTTGATGTTCTAATGTCACAGCATAATTACTGCTTGATTCCTGTTGAAAAAAATAGGACATCTCAACCCCTAACGAATCGGCAATTTTTTTAAGCGATGTAATAGCAAGAGAAGATGTACCTCTTTCTACCTGAGAAAGAAATCCAACAGACAAATTGGTATTTTCACTTAATTCTTTTAAAGTGAGTCCCTGTTGTTGTCGTAATTCGCGAATTTTTGTATGAATTTCTACCATAATTGTCCTTTCCTTTAATAAAATTTTTAGTGAAATCATAAATAATTATAGTATTACTAAAATTATTAATGTATATGTTATCATAATAGACTAAATTTTCAATACATTTTTAAGTAATATAATATTTTTTTTAGTATAACTAAAAATTTCTATTGTGCTTCGCTTGTTTCCAAATAAAGATCCTCTTTTTTATTAACTTTTTAAAAAGCAGGTTGATATGTTGATTTTCTATTCTAAATATTGAAAAATATATGGTGAATTTGATATGATTAAGGCAATAAACATTAATCTTTCAAGGAGGGAAGGAATGAACGTCTTTAATATTGATGGCAGGTTCTACCGAATTCTTGATAAAATAACCGATTTTCTTCTATTAAATTTATTATGGATTATTTTCTGTCTGCCCATTGTTACTATTTTCCCCTCTACAGCTGCAATGTTTGGAGTCGTTCGCAGTTGGGTAAGAAAAGATGAGCCTAGTATTACAAAGCATTTCTATACTCTTTTTAAAGATAATTTTAAGCAAGGTATCTTAATAGAAATAGCCTGGTTTTTCATGGCTGCCATGGTTACTTTTAATATTTTCGTGAGCTTCCATATGGGCGATACCTTGAAATACATCATATTCCCTCCACTAATTTTTATTGGGATTCTCTTTGTTTTTACTTCGATTTTTCTTTTTCCGATTATGGTTCATTATAAAACTAGCTGGCTAGGTTTGATAAAAAATGCCTTCTTCTTTTCGATTAGTCAACCTGTTACGTCCCTGTTGGGAATATTGATTATAGGCATATCAGGTGTTTTAATATTTTTTATTCCGATTTCCTTTTTTGCAATTGCTAGCTTAATAGCATATATTCTCTATTATTTATGTAATAAAGCATTCCAAAAGGTGGAAACGATTAAAAGCAAGTAGAATCTAACCTCAAAAAAACAACCTTTTATATTAAAAGGTTGTTTTCTATTTATTACTGGTCTAAACCTAGTAATGCATATTCTTCTTTATTGACGATTCTTAATCCAAAAACTCTCCTTACTCTATGACCTGGATTTGCTTTAAACGTAACCGTAACTTTTTCTTTCCCCTCAATCCTTTGTAGAGGAAGATCATAGTTCACATTATAAAATTTATCTGTTTCTACAATGCCTTCTTTTTCATCCTGCATTTTTTCTCCATCTAGTAGAATATCAAATTTACAATTGGAAATTTCATGCGCGGAAGTATATGTTATGACAAGCATTAAATCTTGCTTGATCGATTCCTTTAACAATGTGACAACATTCATATCGACAGAAAACCAACCGTCTGTACCCGCCTGTCTGAATGCTCGATTATTTACGATACCAACACTTGTTGTTTCACCTTGAAAATGATGGTCACGCTCCGGCTGCATTTCACCAAGCTGGACAAAATCAATTGTACAGTCATTAAGAATACGCATTTTTTCACGAGCTCTTTTGTACTCCTTTTCTGCCTTTTCCCATTCTTCCTTGGTAAACAGATCCCAATAGACGGAATACATTTTGTGATGCATTCGATAAAATGGATATAATTCTACTTCTCTTGGATATCCTGTATTCACCGTGCGAAAAGTATTCGTTTTCCCCTCAACAGGCTGTACCCAATTGGATAAAGGTTGATTATTGTTAATCATGACAGGGGTATATAAATAACTTTTTGCCTCAGGATCTTGATCAGGTCCTAATTCACCCGCTAGAACAAGCGGACCGTACATAGTCGCTGCCCGGTTTGGATTATCCGGCAAACACTCAAGTCGCAATGAGAAGGGAATACTAATTTCGACGTTATCGTCATTGCTCCACAAACGTTTAATTTCAATAAAATGACCTGGCGATGTTTCAATTGTTTTCTGTTTGCCGTTAATCTTGATTTGAATCCCCTGCTCCGCCCAGTTCGGATAACGGATGCACATGGTGAATTCAGCATCTTTTTCACCATTCACCCGTATCAGGATTTTATTGGATTCAGGATAATCCGTTTCTTGAGTAATCGTTACTCCTTTATCCTTCCAATTAAGGGAAGAGGCGATATACTGACTCACGTATAACTTGTCATCATGATGATAATAAATACCGCTTCCATAGCTGGCATGGTTCTCCATACCCGTACCTACACAGCATGTGAAGTGATCAAATTTATGGTTGTAAGCTTTATAGCCTCCCATTGCTAGAGAAACGAAATAACAAACTCCACCCTCAAGGGGATCTTGAGATGCCAAAATATGATTATATAGCGCTCGTTCATAATAATCAGCTGCTTCAACAGAACCGTTCCATTCAAAAAGATGCTTGGTCAGTTTTAACATATTATAAGTATTGCATGTTTCTGTTGTATGCGCACCAAGGCGATCCGTTAACATATCGGGCTCACTAAAATACTCTCCAAAACTATTTCCGCCTGTTACATAGGAATGATGATGCACTACCCGATTCCAGAAGAACTCGGCGGTGTTTTTTCGTTTCTCATCGTCCGTTAACTCATATTGTCTCGCTAAACCAATAATCTTTGGAATTTGCGTATTGGCATGTTTCCCAGGCAAACTATCTTGCCCATGTGATAAGGGGTCTAATACAAGACGGTGCCAGAAACGTTCTGCTAGATGTAAATATTTATCATCACCTGTATCCGCGTATAAATCGGCCAATACTTCATTCATTCCCCCATATTCGCAAATCATCAATTCTTCCATTTGTTCATCACTTAAATCTTTGAAAATACCATCAAGCCAATCTGCCAACTTACAGGCAATGCCCAAAGCCCTTTTGTTTTCCGCTAAATGATAGGCATCGCGCAATCCCGCTAACAGCTTATGAATAGTGTATAATGGAGCCCATCCGCCATTCAGGTCAAATCCCTTTGACCGTATATCCCCTGAAGCTACTTCCAAAAATAATTCTTTGCCCCGTGGAATTCCAGATACATATCCGTCTCCATGTGCATTTTGACAAATTTCTACCTCATCAACGATATAATCTACCTTTTGCTTGAAGGCTTCATCGGAAAGGGATGCATAGAGCATGGAGCATGCTGATAAATAGTGCCCAAGTGTATGACCTGAAAGACTCATTGCCTCCCAACCTTCATATTGAGGCGCTTTTATTTCGAGTCCAGCATATTCTCTAAATCTGGCTAGCAATCGATCTGGTTCCAATTGCAGTAAATAATTCTTGTTTAAATCCATTGCATGTTTAAAGGGTCCTCCTATTATGGAGACATCCTTCAAAGCAAATGGATTGGCTTTTGTTTTCACATTGGTTTTCACCGTCATGTATGAAACCCCCTATCCAATTTACTCCTTTTCTGGTATCCAAACACGCATTTGTCCTGATTCGCGATTATCCCATGCATAATACGGAATAGCGGTTATCTGATATGGCCTGCTAGTTGGTTTTTCAGTGCGATATAAACTATTTTCCCATTGATGACTATCTAATACCTCTGCATCACCCAAAATTTTTACGACCCCGCCAAGTAACGATTCATCGTAAATGGCAGTCAGATTCGCATCATTTGGCAGCATTACCCTTTGCAAATGCTCCATATTATCTGCCGATTCGATACAATACACAATAGGGCCTCTTTGAATGGCTGTGTGATGGACATTTTGCCTAACATTTGGATGAGAATAGACCTTTTCAATAGGCATGGATAAATCTAGTTCGATGATATCTCCATCCTTCCATAGCCGCTCAAGATAAACATATCCTTTATCCATATTTTGAAGGATATTAACCCTTTCATGATTTACTTTAAGTTCTGCATTCTTACACCAACCCGGAATGCGCAGTTTGAGACCAAATTTGTCTTCATGTTCCAATCCAAGTAAGAAGGTTAGGTGGCCATCCCATGGATAATTGCCCTTTTGTCCTATTTTTACTTGTTGCCCATGAATATTTATTATTGCCTCCCCTTCGATGTATTGATGAACAATAATGTCATCTGGACTTTGAGAATAAATATATCCTCCCAGTGAAGCTAGTAGTCTTGCAATATTTGGCGGACAGCATGCGCACCCAAACCATTCCTTTCGATGACGATCTCCGACACTCGCTAACGGATTGGCATAAAAGAATTTTTTCCCATCTAAAGACACTCCGCTAATGACTCCATTAAATAGAGCACGTTCTATCGCATCCGCATATTTGCTTTCACATTCCAACTGCAGCATCCTATGATTCCAAAAAACTAACCCAATAGATGCACATGTTTCCGCATAGGAAGTTTCATTTGGAAGGTCATAATCAAACGTAAAGCCTTCGTTCTTTCCTGTCGATCCAATTCCGCCTGTAATAAACATATTTTTTAAATGAAGATGTTCCCATAACCGCTCACATGCTTCTAAAAGTGAAGCGTCTCCAGTCTCTCCCGCCAATTCTGCCATTGCTGTATACATATACATTGCCCGAACGGAATGCCCCACCACTTTACTCTGTTCTCTGACCGGCTTATGAGACTGGTTATACTCTTTAAGGTTATCCATATAGCGCATTATATCTTCAAAATATCCTGTTGAATCTTTCTTTTCTAGCTCAAAATAATGAGGTTTTTGTCCCCGTTCATCAATGAAGTATTGGCTTAATTTTAAATAACGTTCTTCCCCAGTGGCATGATACAATTTGATCAAAGCCAATTCGATTTCTTGATGACCGCAGTATCCCCGTAATTTACCTTCCTCCCTCCCAAATACTGAATCAATATGATCTGCATATTTGCAAACAACCTCCAGGAGAGTTCGTTTCCTTGTTGCTTCATAGTGTGCAACACCAGCTTCTATTAAATGTCCTGCACAATATAATTCATGCGCATCCCGCAAATCTGTCCATCTCATTCCAGGTTTTACAACTGAAAAATAAATATTTAGATACCCATCTTCCTGCTGGGCCGATGCAATCAACTCAATTACTTCGTCGACTAGACGGTCTAGTTCCGGATCTGGATGGGTGGCAAGGCTGTAGCTTGCAGCTTCAATCCATTTTGCTACGTCAGAATCCCAGAAAATATGAGGTTCGTTGTCCATTCCCTGCTTCCAATCCAGCTTAAATGCATCAATCCTTCCTGTTTCCTTACATTGCTTATATTGGTGCGGAATGGTTTGCTCACGGTTAACCTTAATTCGTGGGGACCAAAAAGCATCGTTAATCACCACATTTGAAAATGAGACAGGTCTTAGCCGATTTTGATTTAAAACATGCATAATCATTAACTCCTTTTTATGAAAAATAACTCCCTCGCTCCTAATGCTAGCCTTTTATTCCTGTTAAACTTATTCCTTCAATAAAATGGCGTTGCCCAATAAAGAAAATGATAATCGCAGGAATAACCATTACGGCAGATGCTGCCATCATGAGATTCCAATCGGAAGAGTAAGAGCCTTTCAACTGCAATAGCCCTAATGCAAGCGTGTATTTGGATTCATCATTTAAGAAAATCAAAGGTCCAAAGAAGTCATTCCATACACCCATAAAAGTAAAGAACCCAACAACTAAAATTGGCGGTTTCACCAATGGCAAAAGTATTTTCGTGAAAATTTGAAAATGATTGGCACCATCCATTAATGCAGATTCGTCCAGTTCACGAGGTATATTCATAAAAAATTGTCTCATTAGAAAGATGAAGAACCCGCCGCCGCCAAAAAAGGCTGGAACAATCAACGGCCAAAATGTATTAATTCCATCTAGCTTAGACCACATCAAAAAGGTAGGGATCAATGTGACAGCTCCCGGAAGCATCATGGTTGCAAGAATCATTCCGAACCACATATTCCTTCCCGGAAAACGAAGTCTCGCAAAGCCATATCCGCACATACAGCACGTGACAATTGTTCCAATGATGACTGGGACCATAATAAATAAAGTGTTTTTCAAGTAAAGCCCGAAATTAATAATGGAGAAAATATCCTTGTAATTGGACCATTGAAATTTCTCCGGTAATAGTTTAGGCGGAAATTCAAAAATCTCTGTAGAAGTCATTAAGGAACTGCGAATAAGCCAAACAAAGGGAACTAGACTTACAATAGCGCCGATTACTAAGATAATTAATGCGAATGACCTTTTCACGGTTTTTAGTTTCATGATTATTTTCCACCCCCGTAATAAACCCAGTTTTTAGATGATCGAAAGACAATTAATGTGAAAAGTAAGATGATGATAAACAGGATCCATGCCAGAGCACTTGCATAACCCATATTATTTTTCTGGAACGCCTCCCGGTAAATCAGCAGGACATAGAATAACGTACTGTTATTTGGCCCGCCCTCCGTCATAACATATGCTTGAGTGAATGCTTGGAAGGAGCCTATAAGGCCCATAATAAGATTGAAGAAGATAACTGGTGAGATAGAAGGCAAAGTCACATATCTGAACTTATGCCACCAATTACCGCCATCTATTTCAACAGCCTCCAATAATTGCTTCGGAACGTCCTGCAAGCCTGCTAGAAATATTAAGGCAGTACCTCCGCATCCCCAAATACTTAATAAAATTAGCGAAGGTATAACCGTATTCTCATCGTAAATCCACATCAACTTTGGCAATCCTAAAAATTGTAAAATACTATTTAATAAACCGAAGTCAGGATTAAATAACCACAGCCATAAAATATTGGACGCTACGGAAGGAACAATGACAGGCAAATAGTACATCGTTCGAAAGATGGATTGTCCTTTCACATTCATATTCATAAGAACCGCAACAATTAATGCAGCAAGCAGCGTAAAAAAGGTACTCCCTATGGCAAAATAAAATGTAACAAATAAAGATTTCTTGAAATCAAGGTCGTTTTTAAAAATATCAACGTAATTTTGAAATCCAACCCAATGATAACTTCCTACTACCTTATAATCTGTAAAACTAAAATAAAGACTGGCAATCATTGGACCAATTGTCCAAATAAGAAGCCCTAAAATAGCAGGCATGGCAAAAAAGTAACCCCAAAACGCTTCCTTTCTCTGCAATTTATGAAGTTTTGGCTTTTTGATATTGACAACTGTTCTTTTTAAGGTAACATTTTCAATATTCATTTTTTCACTCCTCACACGATTATTACTTGGGAATTGATTATGTGTTATGAGGACGAATCTTCATAACACATAATCTGTTAAAAAGGAAGCTTGTTACTCATATTTGTATTTGTCTCCAAATTTCTTTTTCAATTTTGGCATAATGTCATTTACCGCTTCTTGCGCACTCTTTTTATTTGTCCAAATTAGGTCTAATGCAGGAGAAATAATTTGGCTTGCTTCTGATCGATCAGCCCAAAAATAGTTTGGATTTTTCTGCACATTATTCATTGCCCAATCGATAACAGCTGTTTTATATTCTTTTGGATGAATTTTTGTATCGGTCCACTTTTTAACAAGTTCCGGATCTTTATACCATTTTTCTTCATTAGGCATCCAAAGTCCGGCTTGGATAAGCGGCAAACTATTAGTTGGATCCATAATAAATTTAAGAAACTCTTTTGTTTCGTTCCAATGCTTTTTCGTATTATCATTGTTAAATACGACAATTGGCGTACCGGCACTAGAAGTCACTGCTTTTTTCATTTTTGGCAATACACCGATACCCAACTTCAAATTCTTTTGTTTTTCAGCTTCCCCTAGCACCTGCATAGCCCATTGACCATCTACATCCATCGCTACCCTTTTGGTTAATAGAGCTGTATCTGTGTTTGGAAGCGTAGATAGGCTGGCAGGTGTTGGCATCACATGGTATACATACATTAAGTCTTGCATTCTCTGTAATGCTTCAATCGTTTCAGGTTTGTTTAATAGAATAGTCTTTCCATCCTCAGAAATAATTCCTCCATCATTGCTGAAAAGGAAGTTTTCATAGAAATAGGTAAAATTGCTAACCCCGTATGTTTTGATATTTTTCGGATCAAATCCTGGATCATCAGGGTGCTTTCCGTTCCGGTCCACTGTCAGTTTCTTGGCTACATCGACAAATTCGTCCCATGTCCATGCATCCTCTGCTTTAGCAGGAGGATATGGCATCCCCAATTCATCAAATAATTCTTTATTGTAGTAAATATTATTTACTTCATTTGCTACGCTTGAACCGGCAATCGGTCCGTCTTTTTCGTATTGAAAAATACTATATTTTAATTTGTCACCGAATTCTCCTGAATCAAATAGTGGCTTCAAATCTTTAATCGCTCCGCTTTTCACCCACGGTGAAAGGCTTCCCTCCGTAAAATAACCAACGTCAGGAAGAGTATTAGAAGAGGCCATCGTTGTCATTTTCTCTAAATAGTTTCCTTGAATTTGCTGTCCTGTCACATAAATATTTGGATGTGATTTGTTAAACGCTTTCAAAATATCTTCTATAGATTTTTTCTCAAGTGGATCTCCCCAATAAGTGAATTTTAATTGAACAACACCTTTTTTGCCGCTTCCCCCCGTTGCACTAGTTCCGCCTAGACAACCACTTAACATCCCAACAAGCAAAACAAGCACGCCTATAAGTCCTATCAATGATTTACGCTTTCTCAACATACACACCCCATTCTTATTTCCTAAATATATTAGTATATTTTTAAAAGTTGTAAGTACAACTTTGTGTTTGATCGGTGAAGTAATCCTCCACCAATCATTATTATTCAAAAATGTAATCTATTAATATACTAGCTTTAATCTTCATTATAGAAATAACATGGTGTATAAAATCGACCTTTTAAGAGTAATTTCCGAAAAAGGTATTTACTATTTTAAAATATTTATTTTTCCATAATCCAAACCAACATTTCACCAGGCTGCCGGTTGCACCACGCATAATAAGGGATTGCTTTAAGAGTAATGGATTTTGTGTCTTTTTCATAAGTCATATATAACTCATTACCCCAAGCTTGATCATCAATCCTCTCTGCTTTTGCAGTTATTACACTAATTCCACCAAGCAATTCTTCCTGGAATGTAACCTCAAGCTCAGAATCTTTTGGCAGAAGGATGTTCGGTAAATTTGCACCATTGTCTACTTCTTCCAAACAATAGACAATTGGACCTCTCTGTAAAGAAACCTTCCCTACATTTTCTCGTACTTTCGGATTCGCACGGACTCTCTCCACCGGCATAGGCAGAACAAGAACAATCTTATCCCCTTTTTTCCAAGTTCGGGTAATATATGCATACCCATTCTTTGTACAACAATCTATATCCACTAACTCATTATTCACTTTTAGTGCGGCTAATTTGCACCATCCTGGAATCCGAACGGCAACCGTAAATTCACGCTCATTTTCCGGTGAAAGTGTAATTTGAACATTCCCATCCCATGGATAATTTGTTTCTTGGATAATTTGAACCTTTTGTCCCTCAATATCTAATTCTGATTCATTGCCCATGTATAAATGAACAAACAATTGATTGGAATCAACAGAGTATACATATTGTCCTATGGAAGCAATTAATCTTGCTAGATTAGGTGGGCAGCAAGCACAGCTATACCATTTTTGCCTAACAGGCTTTACATATGTTTTATCCTGCCTTTTTTCATTCGCTTTCGGCCATACCTCCAACGGATTAACATAGAAGAATTTCTTCCCGTCCAAATCCATTCCGCTAATGGTTCCGTTATAAAGTGCCCTCTCCATGACATCCGCATATTTTCCATTCTTTTCAATCCCTAGCATTCGCTTTGCCCAGAAAACTAAGCCAATCGATGCGCATGTTTCTGTGTAGCACGTATCATTTGGCAAGTCATAATCAAATGAAAACGCTTCACCAAAATCTTGTGATCCGACACCGCCAGTAATGTACATTTGGCGATTCGTTACATTTTCCCATAATCTCTCACAAGCTTCCTTTAAAGTGTGATCCCCTGTCTCAATGGCTAAATCCGCCATCGCTGTGTACATATACATAGCCCTAACAGCATGGCCGATTGCTTCTTTCTGATCTCGAACAGGCAAATGTGCTTGGTGATAGCTATAATCTCCATATTCATCATGCCACCAAAATTCTTTATCATCATTTCTTGCTTTCTTTTCTAGGTCGAAATAATGTGGTTGCTGACCGCGCTCATCTATGAAATATTTGCTTAACTGTAAATATCGTTCATTTCCGGTTGCTTTATATAGCTTTACAAGAGCTAATTCTATTTCTTGATGACCATCATATCCTCGCAATTTATTTTCTTCTTTGCCAAACATTTCATCGATGTGATCAGCGAAACGACACATAATATCTAAAAGCTTCCGCTTGCCAGTAACCTCGAAATAAGCGACAGCAGCTTCCATCATATGGCCTGCTACATACATTT
Organism: Margalitia sp. FSL K6-0131; assembly: GCF_038008735.1. NCBI lineage: Bacteria > Bacillati > Bacillota > Bacilli > Caryophanales > Bacillaceae > Heyndrickxia > Margalitia sp. FSL K6-0131. The sequence continues at coordinate 1,192,176 of NZ_JBBOZS010000001.1, read as the reverse complement.
CATGTCTATCTCGAAGATTGCGCCACTTAAGTTGTGGTTCTTTTATCGTAAAATAGGTATTTAAATATCCATCATCCTGCTGTGCCCTGCCTATTAAATCAATGACCTCATCCGCTGTTTTTTCCAGTTCAGGATCAGGATCATTCTCTAAACTATAAGCTACTGCCTCAAGCCATTTACCTACATCACTGTCCTGAAATACAAAACCAAAAAATTCACCTGATTCCTCACCAGCTGCGATTTTAAAATTTTTTATTGCATGGCTGGCAGGGGCATCTGGAATTCTATCGTTTAATGCTTCCCACTGATATGGAATTACTTCATCGCGTATGATATCTATTCGTTTTCTCCAAAAATGGTCTGTTATTTTTACTCTTTTAACATTCTTGCTTAATACCTCTGTCAATTTTTGCACATCCTTCCTATTAATTCGCGATAAGAATTAGCTGCTATTCGGATTCTTATCCTACCTTTATTTTTTTACTCACCCCCTCAAACGTTTTCTCCAAAATAGAATAGTTTTTAGTAAAATAGAATTATGAAAATTAATTTTGAATAGTATGATTAATTAAAATAATATCAACAAAAAAGAATCTTGTCGGTAGTCCATTTTAAACATTAGGTGTATAAAACTGACTTTCTAAATTATTGAGATTTCGTAGAATCGCAAAGGAGGGCGAAAGTAATGGAACAATACTTGAAAACAAATGCTGACAATCCAATGGAATATATTTCTGGAGGATTATTTGTATCGAATGAACCATGGATTCATTCAAAACGTAATCTTAATAGCTACGAAATAATCATCGGAGTGAGGGAAACACTTTATATTCAGCAAGAGGAAGAAAAATTTGAAGTTTGCCCTGGCGATGTACTTCTATTACTTCCCCATCATACTCACCAGGGCTATGCCCTTTGTTCTCCTGGGGTTTCCTTCTACTGGTTTCATTTTTATTGCCCTAATGAAAGCTCGATTATCGATTATAATACGATGGAGGATGAGGTGATATCTTACCGTACAAATCCCGATTCACATCGTTCCAGTACGGACATCTTCATCCCAATTTATTCAAGCCCTAAAGAAATAGAAAGGATAAATATTTTATTTAACCAACTATTAGATATTGATAATGCAAATTACTACAATAAAAGAAGTACCGATTATTTCATGACTTCCTTGCTTATTGAAATTTCGGAGCAATCCGTAACCCATTTCATTACAGAAAGAGAACATAGTAAATCGGAGAAAAACTTAGTAAATATCGTGGAATGGATTAGAATTAATGCAATGAGCAATATTTCGGTAACAGCAATTGCTCAGGAGTTCAATTATAACCAAGATTATTTGTCCCGAATATTTAAGAAAAAAAACGGAATGAATATTCAAAAATACATTCACATTCTTAAGCTGTCAAAAGCAAAGGATATGTTAACGAGTACCAATTTAAGCATTAAAGAGATTGCCAATATCGTAGGGATTTTTGATGAAAAATACTTTATGAAGCTGTTTAAAAAATACGAAAAAGTAACACCGACTGAATTTCGCAAAGCCTATTATCGTGTCCATTTAAATAATAAATAATCTCAACATAATAATTTTAGAAACTCTTGAAAGCAGAGAATTCATATGAATAAAGAAAGGAGCGTGATATCAAAACACGCTCCTCTTTCTTTACAATATAATGAGTTCTTTAGGTGATTTCGTTATTATTTCATTACCAGATTTCGTAATAACAATATCATCTTCAATTCTTACTCCCCCGATACCAGGGAGATAGATACCAGGTTCAACCGTCAGAACCATTCCCGGTTCAATCAACTGCTCGCATTTTGGCGACATAAAGATTTCTTCATGAATATCCAGACCAATTCCATGTCCTGATCCATGTCCGTACTTATCTCCATATCCTTTTTCCGTGATATAATCCCGCGTAAAAGCATCAGCTTGTTTACCAGTAATCCCCGCTTTGATTCCTTCAAGGGCCCTTGATAATGCATCATATACAATCGTATAAATGCCTTTTAATTCCTCCTTCGGTTCACCAACAGCGATGGTTCTGGTTAAATCCGCCCTGTATCCTTTGTAATATGCACCAACATCAATAGTGACCATATCGCCTTTTTCGATTACTTTCGTGCTTGCTACACCGTGCGGCAATGCCCCGCGATAACCGGAAGCCACGATTGTATCATAGGCGGAAGATGTTGCCCCTAACTTCCGCATTTGAAATTCCAGTTCATTTGAGACATCCAGTTCCGTTATTCCGGGACGAATGAACTCTAAAATATGTGCGAGTGCGGCATCTGTCATTTCCGCTGCGGTCTTAATGATTTGTATCTCGTCTTTTGTTTTAATCATACGAAGCTTTTCCACAGCATCTGATACAGGTACCATTTCCGCTTTTACTTTTCCCTGATATTTGGAAAGTAAATAATAAGTAATATTTTTTTCTTCAAAACCAATTTTGCTAATCTTTAATTTTTCCGTTAGATTAGCCACCTCTTCAAAAATAGTAGCCTTTTCTAATACTTTGATGGTAAACCCTTTTGCCTGATTTTGCGCTTGCTCCACATATCGGAAATCAACCAAAAGGATTGCCTCTGTTTTGGTAATCACAACTGTCCCTGCTGAGCCTGTAAACCCAGTTAAATATCGACGGTTAACATCGCTTGTTACTAGTAGACCATCAATACCAATTTGGTCCAATGATTCTCTTAACATATTTAAATTTCCCATGATAATTCCTCCAAATGTTTAGAATTTCAATCTTCCATTGTGATTATCATCTATGTTCGTATAAGTAGTTAAATTCCATTTACCATATCAACTTGAAAATATTATGTTATCTTACCATTGCGGATTATCTGGTGAAGCACAATGCTTGTCAGGAAATTTCGCCTTATATTGAACAAGACAACCGCAATACTGACATGTTGTTCCATAGAGCAAATTCGGGCAATGATTACATTTTTCCAGTCTTTCTTGATAAATAGCATCGGTAACCAAATCGGAAAAGCTTTTTGTTTGCATTTCTAATAATGCTGCTATTTCTTTCTTAGCAACATGAACGGTTTGGGAACAGCCTTTACATAAAGATTTTTCCGGCATCTCTTCGCCTCCATTTTCCTACTCTTTTACAGAAAGCATGATGATCGACATTGGCGGGAGGTTCACTTCAATAAATTGGTCTATTAATGTAAATTCAGTAAAATTTTCAGGCTTGACCGCTTCTGGATTTTCAAACGAATTATGGGCATTGCGATAATCCGCTGTAAGGATTTCACCGGAAATCTCCGCAATTTTATTGACTCCTCGCAGCTGGATGTTTACATCTGTTTTTTCTGAAAGGCTCATATTACAAAGGCTAATATGAATTTGCCCGCTATCATTCTTCGATGCTGATACACTAACCTTTGGTAAATGAAAATCCTCCACTGCTATATTCTCAATGTCAGTCTCAAGGGATAATAATGCTGCATCCTGATGGACTTTAAACATGTCAAAAATATAATAGGTAGGTGTTTTCAGCATTTTTTCCCCTTCTGTTAAAACCATTGCCTGCAGCACATTTACCGTCTGCGCAATATTTGCCATATGTACGCGGTCACAATGTTGATGAAAAATATGAAAATGAAGTGCCGCAACAATAGCATCACGTATAGAATTTTGTTGATAAAGAAATCCTGGATTCGTTCCCGGTTCTACATCAAACCATGTGCCCCATTCATCTATGATTAAACTAACTCTTTTCTCGGGATCGTATTTATCCATAATCGTACTATGTTTTGTGATTAATTCATCCATGTACAATGCCTTTTGCATCGTAATGAACCATTCTTGCTCGGAAAATTGTAAGGATGATCCTTTTCCCTTCCAAAAGTCCCCAGGTATTGTATAGTAATGTAAACTCAAACCATCCATTAACGAAGAGGCGCGTTCCATCAACGTTTCTGTCCAATTATAGTCATCAATATTTGCTCCGCCGGCTATTTTGTAAAGCCTGTTGTCCCCATAATTACGGGCATATGTTTGATAACGTCTATACAAATCTGCGTAATATTCCGGACGCATATTGCCGCCGCATCCCCAATTTTCATTGCCAATTCCAAAATATTTTAATTTCCACGGCTTTTCCCTGCCGTTTTCCTTTCTCCAGTTTGCCATCGGAGATTCACCGTCAAATGTCATATATTCCACCCATTCCGACATTTCTTGGACTGTCCCGCTCCCAACATTTCCACATATGTAAGGTTCGCATTCCAGCAATTCACATAACAACATAAACTCATGTGTACCAAAATGATTATTTTCTACTACACCGCCCCAATGCGTATTAACCATTCTCTTGCGATTTTCTCTCGGACCAATTCCATCCTTCCAATGATATTCATCGGCAAAACATCCCCCCGGCCAGCGAAGCACCGGTATTTGAAGCTGTTTTAAAGCTTCTAAAACATCATTGCGGATCCCTTTTGTATTCGGAATAATGGAATCCTCCCCGACCCATATTCCTTCATAAATACATCTCCCTAAATGTTCAGCGAAATGCCCATAAATATGCTTAGAGATTGTACCTTTTTCAATATCACTATTAATGATCACTTTATTCATTCTTTCTCTCCTTCTTCCTACTAGATTCCTTAGCGACAAAACTTCTGATAAATGTTGATGATTTCATTTTGAAATAGTGCCCTTATAAGAAAAAGAGGCTTCCAAAACCCGCACCTTTGGCAACCTCTTTCTATTAAACTTAAAAAAGTGATTATGCTGCGTTCACAAATTTCGCTTCAATAGCTCCAAGCATTTTTCGCATGGAATATAAAGTAACGAAAGCAAACAATGGAAGTGCTCCAAAAATAGCAAGACTGCTTGCAAATCTAAAAAATAGGTAAACTGCTAAAACGAAAAAGATGATCGTAAGCGATGTAATCGGCCGATTAATGGTTAAGTACAGTGAAAATTTTAATATATCCCTTATCTTCATAATGAATTTTGTATGCAAAACAAGTGAATAAACATAGCTAATAATCATGACAATGATAAGGATATAAATAAGGGGAAGTGCATAGGCAGTCTGTTTGCTAAAACCAATATAATATAAATCTCCAAACAGAATAACCGTCAGCAAAAAGTATGGCAGCCATACTTTTATGGAGGAAATGAATCCTTCTTTATATATCCTAAAATAGCTTTTTATTACGTTTCCCTTCCCACCGATAATACATTGAAAGACCGTTTCAAAAATGGCACTCAAAGTAGGACCGAACAATAAAAACGCTATTAAGTAGAATGGTAGTGTCAAAAAAGACAGTTTCACATTTAATAGAAGGAAAACAAACAGGAAACTTGTAACGATGGCACATCCCCCAATTAAAAACGCTGCCCAAACGAGATTTGTTGCTTTCATAACTAAGTTTTCTTTATTGATCATAGAAAGGCACCTCTTCGCTTAACATACATCAGCCTTTTATTCCGCCGATTGTCATACCATTGATAAAGGACTTTTGATTAAATAAGAATAGGATGATAATAGGAATAATCGACATCATGGATCCTGCAAATACAATATCGTAGTTATTACCATACGGTGTCATGGCTGTTAATAGCCCGGCAGATATGACGAGATTTTCATCTGATCTCATTACCACCAACGGCCACAGGAAATTATTCCATACATTCATGGAAGTCATAATGGTCATTGCCCCAAATGCCGGTTTCATCATCGGCGCATAAATTTGCGTAAAGATACGAAATTCTCCGGCACCATCTATTCTGGCTGCTTCCGCATAATCACGTGGAAGACCTATCGCATATTGTCTAAAAAAGAAAACGGTAGCAGGCGGAATAATCCCAGGTAAAATAACTCCTGCAAATGAATCCATCAAACCTAAATTCGTCACTAATTTATACATAGGGATAAATAATATATCACCAGGTACCATTAACATAACAAGCACTAAACCAAAGATAAAATTCCGCCCTTTAAACGTGTACTGTGCAAGTGCATAACCAACCATTGAACTGAATAATAGAACAAGCAATGTTTGAATTACTGTAATCAGTACACTGTTTTTAAACCATGTCCAATATATTCCATCATTATTTGTAAATAATTGAAGGTAATTTTTAAAACTCATTTTTGAAAAATCCAGATGGACATTCAGACCTTGGCCAAAAATATCAGATGCCGGCTTAAAAGAGGAGACTAATAGAAACCAAAAGGGAATCAAAATAATAATTCCGATTATTGTTAGTAATATAAAGGTGACAATGGTTGTAATTTTTCTTCTGGTCTTCATCCTTAGTCCTCCTTAAACAAGCCTCTAACGGAAACTTGAATAAAATTAATGACCATTACGATAATAAACATCGCAACCCCTAATGCACATGCGTAGCCAAATTCACCTTGTCCAAAAGCGCTTTTATAAATATAGGTTAAGAAGGTAGCACCAATATTGTTTGGTGAACTAGCTCCCCAATAAACATAGCTTTCATTAAACAAAGAGAATCCAGCTAGAATGGATATTGTTAGTACATAAGTCGTAATAGGTTTAATCATCGGCATCGTAATATTTTTAAACTTTGCCCATGTGCTTGCACCATCAATTTCGGCACATTCATAAAGCTCTTTCGGAATACTTTGTAAACCCGACAAAAAGTAAATCATATTTACTCCCATCCATCTCCATACGCAAATAACAACTAAAGCGAACATCCCTGTATGGGCACCGTCTAACCAATCAACGGGTTTGATCCCAAGGTGGCCAATCCATGAGTTAAAAACACCTGTTTTTTCTCTGCTAAAAGCAAAACGGAATACAATCCCGGCAATAACTGTTGATGTAAGAACCGGAAGAAAGAAGATGGAACGGAAAAGCGACTTGAACTTTGTCGTATCTAAATTCATAACAACCGCTAAAATTAATGGCACCGGAATCAGTATTAAAATCGTCCAGAAAGTATACCGAATAACATTCCACAGAACGGTATAGAACACCGGATCATGAATTAATTGTTTAAAGTTCTTCAGTCCAACAAATGTTGTATCATCTAACCCTTGCAGCTCTTGAAAACTCATAATAAAGGCATTAATAAACGGATACACCGTAAATACTAGAAAAATAAGGATAAATGGTAATATAAAGAGGTACGGTGCAATCTTTTGCTTATTCCACTTTTTCCTTTGGGGAACCGGAAACTTAACATTACGCTGCAAGTTTGTTTGCCCTGTGCTTGACTCCAAATCTATCCCCTCCTGTTCGTAAAAATCCTACCCACCCACCCGTTTCATCACTTCACATTACTTATTAATTTTTTTATCTGCCGCTGCATCCGCAGCTTCAAGCGTTGATGTTACATCTGCCTGTTTATTCATGATTTTAGGTATTGCATTGGTTAATAATTGATCACTGACAAATGGGTAATCCTTATTTGTGAAACTCAACGTACCAATTTCATCTTTTAAATCGGCTAATTTTTGGAAGATATCTACCCCAAAATAATCCGTGTATTTATTTTTTGCTTTCATTTCATCTGATGTCCAAACATCGGAACGAATTGGGTCAAATCCTAGAATCGTCCATTGTTTGATAGCCCCTTCCTTGCTTGCCTTCGATTCAACGACAAATTTCTTCGCCAACTCTTTATCATGCGCTTGTTTTGTAACAACGGTAGCTGTTCCACCTAATCCTGCCGAACGATCGTCCCCCTCATTAAAGATTGGAAGTGGTTCAATTTGAATTTTTCCTGAGAGATTTTTCATATATGTCACCATACGGCTCATATACCATGCTGGCATTACAACAGAAGCATAGTTTCCTTTGTTAAATGCAGAGAAATACTCTTCATTATCCTGACTGCCGCCCTCTGCCTTTTTCGCAATTCCATCCTTGTAAATCATATCTTGGAGGAGTTTTAATGCGTTTACATTTTTTTCATCAGCTAAATTTGCTTTGCCATCTTTCAGCACATCTGAGTGTTGCTGGGAAACTAATGCATTGAATACGAAACTTGCATTCGTTTCAACGGAAGTCATGTATTTGCCTGTCTTTTCTTTTACTGTCTTGCCTGCGTTTACATAGTCAGCCCATGTTTTAATTTTCGCAGGATCAATTCCTGCTTGTTTCATAATATCCATGTTATAATAAACAACCGTTGTACCGACGTGGTAATCCAAACCGTAAATTTTATTGTTATACGTATAGTTATCCACCCGCGACTTCACTAAGTCGGAAAGATACGGTTCTACATTCTTCGTCAAGTCTTCAAACGGAACTGTTTTATTCTTGGTGAAATTGGCAAATTGTCCAATTTCAATATCTGCAATATCAGGTGCACCGCTTCCAGAATTTAAAGCAACCTGCAGCTTTTGAAACATTTGATCAAACGGTAGAACATTTATTTTTAGGTCAATTTTCTCTTTCGGATGATTTTTATTCCAAGTCTCTGCTGCATCTTTCCAATAATCTGCATGCTGTTGCACAAATGTCCACATTTCAAATTTTGTCTTTCCGTCACTTGTTTTCGTGGAGCTCTTGGAACTGCATCCAGCTAATGCAAAGGATATTGAAAGTACAAGCACTAGTAACATCGCTACCACTTTACGCGGCTTTTTAAAAATACTCATGATTATCACCTCTAAATGATATGATTTCTTCCATCTTTCATAAACAGAGCATAAATGTTTAGAACTGTTTCTTGTTAATAACCAGCCATATAAGCGCTTTCAAATTTGAAACAACTTAAAATCTAGGATTCTATTTTTTTATATAAATTGCTTTGAATGAATATACTTTGCTTCATCTATCCCCTATTTGTTTTCACCCTCTTTTCAGTTAACAGAGTAGTATTCGCAACATATAGAAATCGATTTCTTAATTATTTCCAGTTTATTATATCTATTCCGTACATGTCAATGAATATTCTGAAAGTTGTGCGAACATTTTCAGGTAAATAAAATCATATATTTACTCTGTATAAACGAAAGGTTTTTTCTCCTTATTAATCCCTTGATAATCGTATATTACAGATACTTTTGTGAACAGATTACCATGTTAAAAATATATCCTTCCATTGACTTAGGAGACCATTATATCAAATGAGGTAGTTTAACTTGTATGGTTTTCGCCCTCAACTTGTATGGTATTTTGCATGTTGTGAAACATAAATAATATTACTCTTTTACAAAAAATTGTTAGATATTTAGTCTATTAAAAAACTAGGGACATTGTAGCTGCCCCTTAAATATGTGGATCACCAAAATGAGGAGTTCCATCTTCATTCCAAGAAATCATCTGTGCATGAGTATGACGGTTTGGATCCCAAAGCGGGTCGCCTTCAATCTCCTGATAGTGGCGGGCATGAAAGATTAAAATATCCGTACTTCCATCTTCAGATACAGTAAAACTATTATGACCAGGGCCAAATAAACCATTTTTCTCGTTTGTTTGAAAAATAGGCTTTTCCGATTTACTCCATGATTTTATATTTAGTAGATCGCTAGACTCATCTGCTGTTAACAATCCCATGCAATAATTAGCATCTGTTGCACTCGCTGAGTATGTAAGAAAGATCTTTCCGTTTCGCTTTAGAACGGCTGCACCTTCATTAACCATAAATCCAATCTTTTCCCAATCATATTCTGGCTTTGTAATCATTACTTGTGGAGCTTCGATAGTCCAAGGATTGACCATTCTCGCAATGTAGAGGTTAGAGTTTCCTGCTATATTCGGATCTTTTTGGGCCCAAACGTAATACCTTTCCCCTTTATGTTCAAATGTAGTGGCATCGAGGGAGAAGGATTCCCAATCCGTTTTGACTTGGCCTTTTTCGGTCCAATGCCCCTCTAAAGGATTTGCTGATTTATTTTCCAGGACATACATTCGGTGGTCAAAAATCGCATCCTCTCTTGCAGCCGCAAAATAGATATACCAGTTTCCGTCAATATAATGAATTTCAGGTGCCCATATATTAGCACTCATTGGCCCATTGTTATATTTTCTCCATATTACAACGGGACTGGCTGTGCCAAGCTCCTGTATCGTTTTAGCTCTCCTGACCTCGAGTCTGTCATATTCCGGAACGGATCCGGTAAAATAGTAATAACCATCTGTATGTTTATAAATAAACGGGTCTGCCCGTTGTTCCATAATGGGATTTTTATAAGCTGCTGCTTTTGACATATGTTCACTTCCTTACAAAATTTCACTGGCAAATTCGCGCCTTATTTTAACGATTTCATTCAAAAATTTTAAAGCCGTAAAACGGTCTCTTAGTTTATGTGCTTCATTTAATCCCTTTATGACAAGATCATTCTCAATTCCAAGCTGTTCAGGATGGGTTTCACCGCCCAGCTGCTCTACCCACTTGCGAAGCAAAATACTATCCGGTATTTGCTCATAAACTGCCTTGATTTCTTCTTTATGTTCCTTGATTTTTATATACAAATTCTCGTCTATTCCCTCCATTCCGTTACAAATGAATGGCAGGAACTCGGATTTATAGATTTTTGCAAGAATGGAAGCAGCAATCCCTACTTTAGCCCCATGCAGGACCGCTGCGCGTTTTTGCCGCAGGAATTCCATTTCCCAGTAATGAGAAAGATGATGTTCGCCGGCTGAGGCAGGATGTGAGTGCCCAAATAAAAGCATCGCCAGACCGGATGCAATCAGGGATTCTATTAATATTTGAATTCCTTCCTCATCACCTTTTTTTATTTTTTCTACATTTTTAACACTTGCATTTAGTGCATCTCGGGTAATTTGAGCCGCAGCTTTGCAATATGGCTCACCGCCAACAAGATGACCAAATTTCCAGTCCGCTAAAGAAGTAAATTTTGCTATCATATCTCCAAAGCCGGCTGCAATCATTTTTCTTGGTGCATTCTTCAAAACCGTCAAATCTGCAAATATAGCAATTGGTGAAGACATTTGGAAAGTTTTCTTTTCCCCTCTGACGATTAAAGGAGCACCCATTGAGGTAAAGCCATCAACAGACGGTGCAGTAGGAATGGAAATAAAGGGAATTCCCATCTTTGTACTGCAAAAACGAACAATATCGTGAATCGTTCCCGCCCCAACTGCAACCATGACATCCGTTTCTTTGGATGATTCTAACAGCACTTGGACCAATGCCCTTTCATCAGCAATAATATCTTGATTCTCGTCAGGAAGGATATAACATGTGGAAAAGGGAATATCAGCCCTTTCCAATTGATTTGCTAGCTCTTTCCCTGCTGCTTGAAAAGTGTGGTTATCAACAATGATTTTTACCTTTTGATAGTTTTTTTCTCCTATATAGCGAACCGCATCTTTTAAAATTTCATTGCCGACTGTTATTTTTTCAATAGTAATCGGATGATGATTACCGCAATGACAATTTTCTGCTAGAGTGGCAATCTTCGATATGAATGATTCCAATCGAACCCCTCCTGATTAATTGATAGGAAAAATACTTTCCATCATTAAAATCGAAAGAAAAGCGAATGAATTTATTTACGCTTAGCTAAACGAATCACGTTCCAGGATAACTTCGGCAATGCAGCTGTAACCAAACCGCCATCGATTGCGGCGTTTCCATTCGAATGAGGTGCCACTGGTGTATCTTTGGCTGAATTCGTTTGTTTTAAATCGTCATTTTCGAGGACTATATGTTCTATAACCTCATAACCTTCAAAATTACGAATATCACATTCAAGATGTAAACTATCTTGTAAATGACGGTTCACTGCAAATATCGTTAATTGTTCATTTTCTTCATTATATACAGCCGTTGCTTCTAAGTATGGAACATCCGTAAAATCTTTGCTATCATATTTCGGACTTGAAATGATTGGATTTAACGAAACACCCCTGCCATAAACAGATGTGTGCATATATGGATAGAAGATCGTTTGTTTCCACGCTGGACCATTCTCTTCCGTCATAATTGGCGCAATAACATTCACTAACTGGGCGAGACAAGCAATCTTTAAACGGTCAGCGTGCTTTAACATCGTAATTAGCATACAGCCTACCAACAGGGCATCTTCAAAATTATAATGATCCTCCAGTTGTGGAGGTGCGATGCTCCACGGTTCGATTAATTTATCCGCCTCATTACTGTGATACCAAACATTCCATTCGTCAAAAGATAGATTAATGTTCTTTTTACCGCGTTTTTTTGCTTTAATATAGTCAGCAATGGAAATAACCGAACGGATAAAATCATCCATCTCAAGTGATAATGCCAAATAGTTGGCGATATCATTATCACGATTCCCGTAATATTGGTGGAGCGAAATATAATCAACATGGTCATACGTATAATCAAGAACCGTTGCTTCCCAATCTGCAAAAGTCGGCATATTACGATTAGAGCTTCCGCATGCGACAAGCTCAATAGTAGGATCCACCCACTTCATCACCTTTGCTGCTTCTTGGGCAATTCGTCCATACTCAGCAGCTGTTTTATGACCAATTTGCCAAGGTCCGTCCATTTCATTTCCTAAGCACCATGTCTTAATTTTATGCGGCTCCTTGTAACCATGGGAAATCCGTAAATCACTGTAGTAGGAACCACCGGGATGATTACAATACTCCACAAGATTCCTAGCAGCATCGATACCGCGTGTTCCGAGATTTACCGCCATATTCACTTCTGCATTTACAAGCTTTGCCCACTTCATAAATTCATTTGTTCCCATTTCATTCGTTTCTGTAGTACGCCAAGCTAAGTCTAATCTGCGAGGACGGTTTTCTACCGGTCCGACCCCATCCTCCCAGTTATACCCGGAAACAAAATTTCCTCCGGGATACCTGACTATCGGTACTTGAAGTTCTTTTACCATTTCAATAACATCTTGACGGAAGCCATTTTCATCTGCTTGCGGATGACCAGGTTCATAAATTCCGCCATAAACAGCACGCCCCAGATGTTCGATAAAGGAACCGTAAATACGATTATCAATTTCTGAAATTTTAAAGTCCTTTTCTAAAATCATTTTCGCTTTATTATTCGTCATATCCATTCTCCCCTTTTCCCAGTCGCTAAAAGCACGGTGTCACTTTATCGATATACAACATCATTCCATCGTAATTCATTTGTAAAGGCATGAGTATTTGTCTCATTATTGATTAAAACCATCTCAATTCCAGTTAACGCTGCAAAATCTCGCAATTGCTCGCTCGTTACTTTATAAGAGAAGCATGTATGATGTGCCCCGCCTGCCTGCACCCAGTTTTCAACCGCTTGACTTAACGATGGCTGTGTTTTCCACAGGACTCTTGCAACAGGCAGCTTCGGCATTTCCTTGTCCGGCTGAAGTGCATCGACCTCATTGACAACAAGACGGAAACGGTGTCCAAGGTCCACAACGGTCGCAACTATGGCTGCTCCGCTTCTGCCATCAAAAACAAAGCGTGCCGGATCCTCCTTGCCGCCGATTCCAAGCGGATGAACTTCTATTTTCGGACGAGTTGCGGCTATTGTTGGACAAATCTCGAGCATATGGGAACCAAGAACCATTTCATTTCCGGCTTCAAAATGATAGGTATAGTCTTCCATGAAAGAGGTTCCTTCATTTCCGGCAATGATTTTCATTAATCTTACCAGAGCAGCGGTTTTCCAATCCCCTTCACCGGCAAATCCATAGCCCTGTTCCATTAATCGCTGGGCAGCTAGACCTGGAAGCTGGAGCATGCCATGTAAATCTTCAAAGGTTGTGGTGAAAGCAGTGTAACCTCCCTCTGTTAAAAAGGATTTCAATCCAAGTTCAATTCTGGCCTGATATCGAATGGATTCCCTTACCTCTCCTTCCTTCAATCCTTCAGGAGCGATTTCATAAAGCTTTTCATACTCGGCAACAAGCTTATTAACCTCTTGCTCGGTCACATCGTTCATTCGTTGCATGAGGTCGCCAATCCCATAGCCATCAACGGTCCAGCCAAATTTGATTTGCGCCTCTATTTTATCCCCTTCTGTAACGGCCACTTGGCGCATATTATCTCCGAATCTAGCAACCTTTAAATTTTTGCTTTCTGATAAAGCTACCGCAGTTCTCATCCAGCTGCCGATTCGCTCCCGTACCTCTTGGTTTTCCCAGTGACCCACAATCACCTTGCGCTTTACATTCAAACGGCTTGCTATAAATCCGTGTTCACGATCACCATGAGCGGACTGATTTAAATTCATAAAATCCATATCAATAGAATCCCATGGGATATCGCGATTAAATTGCGTATTTAAATGTAAAAGCGGTTTTTGTGCAGCGGACAAACCAGCAATCCACATTTTTGATGGGGAGAATGTATGCATCCATGTCACGACACCAGCACAATTTTCCGCAGCATTCGCTTCTAAAAAAAGCTTAAGGATCGAATCGGCATCCTTTACAACCGATTTAAATACAAGCTTATAAGGAATGGATGAGTCTTTATCTAAACCGCTAACCATTTCTCTTGCATTCTGTTCAACTGTTTTTAAAACATCTTCTCCATACAGCAATTGACTTCCTGTTACAAACCAAAATTCATATGTTTTTGTTGTTAACAACCTTGTTTCCTCCTTAGTAATCTAGTTATTTTTCTAACTCATGCGTACAAGTTACATTAATGTTAAAAACGTTTTACTACTTTTTCTGCCCGTAATAAGCATTTTCTCCATGCTTGCGAAGATAATGCTTATTTAATAAAAACTGATCAATTGGGGTAACTTGCGGATTAAGCTGAACGGTATGTATCGCCATTTTTGCTACTTCCTCTAAGACGACTGCATTATGCACCGCTTCACTCGCATTCTTTCCCCAGCAGAATGGGGCATGACCGGATACAAGAACACCCGGCATGGACAATGGTTCCATCCCGCCTGTTTCAAAGGCTTCAATAATGACCTTACCGGTTTCCAGTTCATAAGCTTTTTGAATCTCTTCCTTTGTTAATCCGCGTGTACATGGAATTTCACCATAGTAATAGTCCGCATGTGTCGTTCCGAGTGCAGGAATAGGAAGTCCCGCTTGTGCCCAGCTTGTTGCCCACGGTGAATGTGTATGAACAATTCCTCCTATATTAGGAAACTCTCGATACAGAACTAAATGTGTCGGTGTATCCGAAGAAGGTCTTAAGGAACCTTCAATAATTTGACCATCCAAATCTACTACAACCAGATCTTCAAGCTGCAATTCTTCATACTTAACACCGCTTGGTTTTATTACAACAAGCCCCTGTTCCCGGTCAATTCCACTTACGTTTCCCCATGTGAAGGTTACTAAACCATGTTTAGGCAGCATGAGGTTCGCTTCCAACACCTCTTTTTTCAAGTGCTCTAACATACGGTTTCCCCCTTATTACTTTGAGAACTTCTTGATTTTATTTGTTTTAACACTTTCATCACGTTATTTTCACCGCGGCCGAAATAGTCATAAAGACGAGCATATTCCTTATAAAGCTGATCATACACTTCAACGTTTTCTTTAATAGGTTGATAGATTGCTTCCTTGACTCCGCCCATGTCTTTGGCAGCTGCAGAAATACTTTCGTAACCGCCACGTTCGATTCCGGCAGCGACTGCACCGAACATTGCTGAACCTAATGCCGGTGTTTGTGACGAAGCGGAAATCTTTACATCCATATTTAATACGTCGGAGTATATTTGCATCATAAAGGCATTTTTCTCGGCAATGCCGCCGCATGCATATACTTCATTAATTGGCACACCATATTTACGGAATGTTTCGACAATCATTTTCGTACCAAAGGCTGTCGCTTCGATCAATGCGCGATAAATTTCTTCCGGCTTTGTAAGTAATGTTGCCCCTAATAACACACCTGTTAAATCAGCATCCACTAGAGTGGACCGGTTTCCATTCCACCAATCCAACGCAAGCAGCCCGCTTTCCCCAACTTGTAATGTACTCGCCTTATCTGTTAACAATTGATGAATACTGATCCCTAATTGATTCGCTTCCTCATAATAACTGGATGGAACACAATTTTCGGTAAACCATTCAAAATGATCCCCAACACATGATTGCCCAGCTTCATACCCCATGAACCCGGGAATAACACCATCTTCCACTACCCCGCACATACCTGGAACGACTTTTTCCTCGTCTCCTAATAAAATATGACAAGTAGAGGTTCCCATAATCATAAGTAATTTCCCCGGTTCCGTAATTCCCACCGCTGGTAATGACACATGGGCATCAACGTTCGCAACTGCAACAGCTGTTCCTGGACATAATCCGGTAAGCTTTGCTGCTTTTTCCGTTATTTCCCCTGCCTTCGAACCAATCGGTACAATGGTTGACGATAATTTTTCTTCTACAACATTTTCCAATCTTGGATCAAGTGCTTTGAAGAATTCCCTTGAAGGATATCCATCCTGCTTATGCCAAATTGCCTTATAACCGGCTGTACAACTATTTCTTTTTAATTCACCAGTTAATTGGTAAATCACCCAATCTGCGGCCTCTACCATTTGATCTGCAGCTTGATAAATTTCCGGCGCCTCATTCAAAATTTGCCATAGTTTTGGGAACATCCATTCAGAAGAGATTTTTCCACCATATCGTTGAAGGAATATTTCCCCTCTCTTTTCCGCGATTTCATTCAGCCGATTGGCCTCCTCCTGTGCAGCATGATGCTTCCAAAGCTTCACATAACTATGCGGGTTACTCGAAAATTCCGCTGTCATACATAGCGGTGTTCCATTGCAATCTATCGGGAGTACAGTACACGCTGTAAAATCAATTCCCAATCCAATAACATGATTCGGAGAAACATTCGCTTTCTTTAATACTTCTGGAATGGTACACTGCAAAACTTCTAAATAGTCTGCAGGATGTTGCAATGCCCAATCAATTCCTAATTTGGTCTTTCCATCGGGTAAAAATTCATCCATTACACCGTGAGTATATTCCTTTACGGCAGTCGCAACCTCTTTACCCGTTCCAACTTCAACAAGAACAGCTCTGCCTGATTGCGTACCATAATCCACACCAATCGTATATTTAACCATGACATCACACCTTTCTGGAATAGAATCCTCTCAAACATTCAAATGATATTTGTTCTTGTGCTAGTTCACCTTTTAAAGAATAAGGAAGCATTTTTGTCTTTCGGAGGGAGCCCGGCTAGTGTTCGAACAATGCGCCCGCACTTTTCTTATAAAGCACTTGCCAAATTGCATTTATTCATCAATACTAGAATACGGAAGACCTTCAATGCATCGTCCCCTTTTGTCCATAACTCATACAATTTAAAAAATTCCTGCTCCTTATGTAACAACAAAGATGAAAGCGTTATCTAATTACACATAAATATATTACACTTGTTCGTACATGTCAACGGAATTTATCACATAATTCGCCCAATTTGTACGAATGAAATATCTTGATTCTCTATATAAACATTGATTTACTAGTCTTTTATAAATTATTTATATTAATGAAGAGTAGCATTTTATGCTGTGAATTTAGTAGTATCTTTTTAAAATGTTGTATATTATAATAATTGTACGTATAAGTAGTTACTGTTTGTTTTTTATTGGAAAGTGGTGAAAAAATGGCGCAACAAACGAAATATAATATGGTGAAAGAAAAGATAAAAAGTTGGATTCTAAATGGGGATGTAAAGCCTGGAGAAAAAATATACTCTGAAAATGAGCTCGTAAAAATGTTAGGGGTAAGCCGTCATACTGTCCGTCAAGCTATCGGCGATTTGGTTCACGAAGGATGGCTGTATAGAGAACAAGGTGCAGGAACGTTTTGTTCAAATAGATTCGAACAAAATCAACAAACAGGTACTCTGCAGCCAGCGGTAAATGGAAAAAACATAGGCATTATTACAACCTATATTTCCGATTATATTTTCCCTTCCATTATAAAGGGAATTGAATCCTACTTAACTGATATGGGATATTCTTTAACGCTGGCATGCACGGATAACGATTTGGAAAAAGAAAAACAGTGCTTGCAAAGTATGCTGAGCAGAAACATCGATGGGCTTATTGTGGAGCCGACAAAAAGCGGCAGCTTCAATCCCAACATGAATTACTATCTGGAATTGGAACAAAAAAATATCCCTTACTTAATGATTAACCAATTTTATTCGCAACTAGCTCCTCCACATATTATTGTAGATGATGAGAAGGGCGGATTTATTGCGACGGAACATTTACTTAAATTAAATCACCGGAAAATTATTGGAATTTTTAAAACAGATGATTTACAAGGTGTTTACCGGATGCAAGGATTTATCCGGGCATTTAGAGAAAATGGTATTCCGTTGTCCCCAGAAATGATTATTACCTATACAACAGAAGAACTTAATAACGGATTATTAGAAAAAATAAAAGCTTTATTAATTTCTTCCAAGAAGCCTACTGGCATTATTTGTTATAATGATCAAATTGCATTATCCGTACTGGATATTCTTAGAGAACTGAAGATGAGCGTTCCAGAAGATATCTCCATCGTCGGATATGATGATTCCTCATTGGCTGAAGCTTCGGAAGTGAAACTGACATCCATTACCCATCCAAAGATGCAAATGGGAATCGATGCTGCTAAATGGATTGTATCTGCGGTAGAACAAAATAATCCGGATGTTATGAGGCAAAAATCAATTATTTACGATCCTGAAATAGTTATTAGAAGTTCTACTTCTCTATTAAATTAGCTGTACGGTTCCTTGAATGCAAGCAGGCACAAAGTGACTATACTTTGTGCCTTTAGAATATTTCACAACTGAATTGCATGATAAAATGTATCCATAATGTGGGCTAATTATTTTTAATAGAAATCTCAAGCACCAGCAATATTCCCTTGATGCATAATCTGTTCATCATCAATAAAAACATCCGGTTTATTTACAACTCCATCAATATGAACCCCTGCAGAGATAGTGCCGCCAAAAGTATTATTGCTTCCGAAGGCTACATGGATGGTTCCGTATACTTTTTCATCTTCCAATACTACTCCTGTAATTCTAGCTTTTTCATTTGTTCCGATTCCAAATTCAGCAAGGAAGCTGGGGCCTGACCAATTGTAATCATACCAAGCCTCTCCATCACACTACCACCATTTAATGGCCGGCTTTTAAAATAAGTAGTTTTGATAATGTGTTTAAAATCATTAGCGGACATGGAATCCGTTATTTCTATGAAATAACCCTATTTTAAGGGTTTAGTGGACACTGAGTACGCTATTTAGGGAAAAACACAGGGAAACTACTCCCTTTTTACAAAATAACGGAACCTATGTCCGCAAATAGCATAAATACACCCATTTTGGCGCAAATAACGGAACGGGTGTCCGCCAAACTCAGATGACCAATCACTAGCGGACACGAAATCCTTTATTTCTATTAAATGACAATGAGTCTCTTCAGTAAAGATATCTAATTGACCCTTTTTACCATTATAGACCAATACTAAATTTACTAGCTTTCAAAAAAAGTCACACGAAGCAAACATCCCCTCAAAAAATGACATGCAAGTACTCTCCTCGTATACTTTTTAAAAAGAATATTTTAGAAGAGTCCAATTAAAAAATTTTTTCAAAACATTGATTGGACCCAATGACAATAGCGAAGAAAACGTTTACAAATTATGATGTTTATGAGGAGGATAAATCATGTTTGATCACCGCTCCATACAATTACTAGACCAAATGATCCAATATCGTCGCTCAGCAATTCCGGAATTAATGCGAAAACTGAAATTATCGCCTCGTCAATTTCACTATGATCTTGAAAAATTAAATGATGGATTGATAGACATTCAGCTTCCGCCTATCAAACTAATGGATAATTATTTTAAGGTGGATGATTCACTTATTGAAAGGTGGCAGAAAGGAAATTTACCTATCAAAAAAAATCAATTATTTTTTCAAGAAACAGAAAGAGTTTATTTAATTTATCTGTATACGTTTATACGTAGTGAACCCGTTTCTAATATGCATTATCAATCATTATTACAAGTTAGTCGAAATACTGCATTAACAGATGTAAAGAAGGTACGTGAGTTTTGCCAATCTATGAATGTAGAATTGCTATACAATCGTACAAATGGCTACCATCTTAAGGGCACAGAAGAAGACAAACGTCGGATTGCATCTCTTTGCTTAGGATCCATTTTACAATTACCGCTCGGTCGATTAGGCATCGAGCATATTATGGCAAATTGGAAAAAGGATTTAGAGATTGAGGGTATCCGGAGAAAAATGGAGACCCTTGCGAAACAGTTTTCTGTACAGTTTGTAAAGGATCGGATTGAAGAGCTTTGTTATTTGCTGGCTTTTATAAAAGAAAGACATCAAAGGCAGGCAATCGATTATCCCGAAGAAAAACGGACACTTGTTATAAAACAACCTTTATACGAAATGGGAACACAATTAGCCTATGATTTGTTTGGTGAAACAATTCAAGGTGAATCCTTGTATATAACCATTCAATTATTGTCTGCTGTCCAAGGGTCATCAAAAGAAATTCAAGATCCATTGCTCATAAAAATTGCCGATGAAATCATCGAGCATTTTGAAAGGATCACTTTAATTACGATTAATGAAAAAGCAAAGTTAAGGGATAGCCTGTATGCCCATCTTGTTCCAGCGTATTTTCGAATACAATTTGGGATTCCAATCGCGAACCCGCTTATTGACAAAATTAAAGAGGAACACAAAGAATTATTTTCCTTTGTTAAGAAAGCGTTGTTCCCATTAGAACAATCAACCCAGAAGATGATCTCCGATGAAGAGGTTGGGTACTTCACTCTTCATTTTGGTGGCCAGTTCGCTGAACGTAAAAAAGAGCCACGACAATATCGTGCCTTAATTGTGTGCCCAAATGGGATCAGCTCATCCCTAATGATGCGATCTCAATTGCAGCAAATTTTTCCGGAAATTTCATTTTCCAATCCAACATCTCTAGAACAGGCGAAGGAAATGGATCCGGATAGCTATGACATGATCTTTTCAACCGTTTATCTTGCTTCGCCGAAACCATTATATTTAATGCAACCGTTACTGAGTACGGTTGAGAAAAATTTCCTTATTCAAGCAGTAACTACTGATTTTAGCTCATTAGATTATCGAACGGTTTCAGTCGAAGAATTAATGGAAATCATTCATCGTTATGCAGATGTGAAAGAGGAAAAAAAATTATATGAAGCCATCTCTACGAAACTATGGATCAAGAAATCAACAGAAAGGAGATATGCTCCCATGCTTTCAGAGATTCTTACAAAAGATATGATCCAATTTACGGATGAACCCCTTGATTGGAAAACAGCTATTCGAATGGCTGCCGAACCATTACAAAAAACGCAAAAAATCCAAAACACTTATATCGATGCAATGATTAAAAAAGTAACCGATATTGGAGCGTATATCTATCTTGGAAAAGGAATTGCCATCCCTCACGCGCGTCCAGAGGAAGGTGTGAATCAGCTAGGCATGTCATTTCTTCGTACAAAAACACCAGTGTTGCTACTGGATGACCAAGAGCGACCGACAGATATCTTCATTTGCTTAGCAGCAATTGATAATCACACACATTTAAAAGCGCTCTCGCAGTTAACAAAATTCTTATCAAATGATGATTCTCTGCAAGCACTGAAAGAAGTTGCTACAGCGGAAGAACTCATCCATTTAATTAAAAAAGGAGAGGAAGAATAATGAAAATTTTAGCGGTTTGTGGATCAGGGTTAGGAACAAGCTTCATGGTAGAAATGAATATTAAACAAATTTTAGATGAGTTAGGTGTTACAGGTGTGGAAGTAGAACACTCTGATTTAAGTTCCGCAACACCTGGTGATGCAGATGTATTTTTCTTAGCAAAAGACATCGCGGAAGGCGGCGCTGGTTTGGGTGAAGTAGTTGTTCTTGAAAGCATTATCGATATGGATGAACTCCGCACAAAGGTAACAGAGGTTTTACGACAAAAAAATGTCATTTAATAGAAGGGTGAGGAAAAATGAATAAAGTTTTGAGTGTTTTAGTCGACATTTTAAGAGAACCTTCCATTCTAGTAGCATTAATGGCTTTAATCGGGTTATTGGCACAAAAGAAAAAGCTTCCTGATATCATCAAAGGAACCACGAAAACCTTTGTCGGATTTCTAGTTATCGCAGCTGGGGCAGGAATCTTACAAAACGCTCTAGCTCCCTTTGGTGACATGTTTCAACATGCCTTTCATGTGAAAGGGGTTGTTCCTAACAATGAAGCAATCGTAGCGATCGCTCTTACCAAATATGGTACTAATACTGCACTTATAATGTTTTTCGGTATGATCGCGAATATCTTAATTGCTCGCTTTACCCGTTTTAAATATATTTTCTTAACAGGACATCATACCCTTTATATGGCATGTATGATTGCTGTTATTATGACGGTTGCCGGATTTACTACTGCACCTCTTATTATTCTTGGAGCTATCGCATTAGGAATCATCATGTCCCTATCTCCAGCGATGCTGCAGCCTTTTATGAGAAAGCTGACGGGCAATGATAATGTAGCGCTTGGTCATTTTGGCGGCGTTGGTTATGCGCTAAGTGGCTTAGTAGGAAAAGCGGTTGGAGGTAAAAATCCAAAATCGACAGAAGATATTAATTTTCCAAAAGGGTTGGGGTTCCTTCGTGACAGTACCGTTAGTATTGCGTTAACAATGGCCGTTATTTATATAATCGTTGCCCTTTTTGCTGGTCCATCTTACATTCAGGGACACCTTAGCAATGGCCAAAACTATATTGTATTTTCTCTTATCCAAGCAGGAACATTTGCAGCCGGCGTATTCATCATCCTATCAGGTGTACGTTTAGTACTTGCAGAAATTGTTCCGGCATTTAAAGGTATTTCAACGAAAATTGTTCCAAATGCAAAACCGGCACTGGATTGCCCAATTGTTTATCCTTTTGCACCTAATGCTGTATTAATTGGCTTCTTCTCAAGCTTCGTTGGCGGTATTGTGAGTATGCTCATCATGACATTCACAGGTGGGGTCATTATTTTACCTGGTGTCGTTCCACACTTTTTCACCGGGGCAACAGCTGGAGTACTCGGGAATGCAACCGGCGGTGTGCGCGGGTCCGTAATTGGATCCTTTGTAAATGGTATTCTCATCAGCTTTTTACCTGTTTTCTTAATGCCAGTTCTTGGAGATTTAGGATTTGCAAACTCCACCTTCTCAGATGCCGACTTTGGAGTAGCTGGTATTTTCCTTGGATCATTGGCAAATCACGGTGGAAAAGGTGCAATCATCGTTGGAATCCTAGTTGTTTTAGCGATTATGTTTCTTTTCAACTTTCTCAAAAAAGCAAAGGATATGAACTCTAATATTAAAGCATAAGAAAAGTCGTCGGCACCCCACCCGTTGGGCTGCCGATTGATTTTTTAATAAATTTCAAGGAGGACTTAGCATTGGTAACTGTAACTAACTCACTATCTGCCTTCGCAGACAAAATACGTTACTACACATTAAAAGAATTAGGTCATACTGGGTTCGGACATTATGGCGGGAGTCTATCTATTGTGGAAGTGTTGGCTGTTCTATATGGAAAACATATAAATAAACAGGTTCATGACCCCTACAACCCAGACCGTGATTATTTTGTGCTTTCAAAAGGTCATGGGGGTCCAGCTTTATATGCGACACTCTTCTTAAAAGGTTTTATTTCAGAAGACGTCCTCTATTCTTTAAATCAAAACGGTACTACATTGCCGTCACACCCTGATCGCAACTTAACTCCTGGGGTTGAGATGACTACAGGTTCATTAGGTCAAGGTATTTCAGTAGCGGCCGGTATTGCTTATAGTAATAAGCTTGATGGACGTTCCAATTATACGTACTGTATTGTTGGGGATGGAGAGCTAAACGAGGGAGAATGCTGGGAAGCTTTTCAATTTGCTGGACATCATCGCTTAAACCATTTAATTGTTTTTATTGATGATAACAAAAAACAATTAGATGGCCCTACGAAGGATATTATTGATCCGCTTGATTTTGTTGAAAAAATGAAATCATTTGGTTTTGCATCCTGCCGAGTGGACGGCAGCTCTACTACTGCAATAGATGAGGCAATCGAGCAAGCAAAGCTGGTTACAGACAAACCGATTGCCATCGTCCTTGATACGATAAAAGGACAAGGTGTGCCATATCTGGAACAAAAAGCGGATAATCATCACATTCGCCCTAATGAAGAAGATAAAAAAGCCTTGCAAGAAGCCATTGAACAGTTAGAACAACGCATAAAGGATGGTGAAAGAGCATGACACAAACCCTACAATTGGATGCATTAGAAATGAGACAAGTATACGCAAAAACGTTAAAGGAACTAGCTGCTGCAGATGATCGAGTTATTGCTTTAGAAGCGGATTTAAGCAGATCCATGTCGACTGGTCGTTTAAAAGATGAGATTCCAAATCAATATTTAAATCTTGGAATTATGGAAGCGAACATGATGGGGGTTACTGCAGGACTTTCCCTTACAGGACGAAAACCATTCGTCCATTCCTTCGGGCAATTTGTGACACGCCGCGCTTTTGATCAAATATTTGTGTCCTTAGCCTATGCGAAATTAAATGCTGTACTTGTTGGTTCAGATGCTGGTGTTACAGCGGAACATAATGGCGGTACTCATATGACTTTTGAAGATATGGGGCTCATGCGTGAAGTTCCAAATGCAAAAGTATACGAAGTAAGTGACGCTGTTCAATTTGCATATATCCTTCGAAAAGCTTACCGTGAAGGCGGAGTTAACTATATCCGTACGATTCGAAAAAATGCCGTTCACCTATATGAAGAAGGCGAAACCTTTGAAAAAGTAAAGGTTCTTACAGAAGGAAAAGATATTACGATTGTTGCTTGTGGTATCCTTGTTGCCGAAGCACTTAAAGCAGCAGAGCAATTAAAGGAAAAAGGAATCTCCGCTACTGTTATCGATATGTTCTCAATAAAACCATTAGATGTTGAAACACTTATAGCTTCCGCTAAACAAACTGGTGCCGTTTTAACAGCTGAAAATCACAATGTGAATGGCGGATTAGGAAGTGCTGTAGCGGAAGTCTTGGGCGAAAACTATCCTGTTCCGCTTTACCGGATTGGCGTTCGTGAACAATTCGGCCAAGTAGGAAAACTGGATTATTTAAAAGAATTTTATGGATTAACCGCTTCGAATATCGTTGAACATGCTCAAAAACTAGTACAACGAAAAAAATAATATAAGCCGATAAAACCAACTTTTTAATAGATTACTTTTGGGGCCATATTGGCCTCTTTTCTTTGGTGGGACAAGGGGACCAATCTTGCTAACAAATCCCATGATATAATAAACCGTGAAAAATTATTACCTATAGGAAGTGACAGAGATGACAGCTATATTTTTTGATTTAGATGACACATTGTACAATCAACTACAACCCTTTCAAAGTGCATACAATGCTGTATTCTCTCACATAACGAATATTTCAATCTTGGAATTGTTTAAAAAGAGCAGAGAGTATAGTGATAGGGTTTTTCACTTAACGGAGTCTGGAGAAATGCCTGTCGAGGAGATGCATCGAAACCGAGTTGTTTATGCATTTGACCACTTTGGTTATCAAATTTCCAAAGAAGAAGCGATGGAATTTCAAAAAATATATAAAGACCATCAATATAAAATTTCTTTAGTTCCGGAAATGGAAAATATCTTAAACTATCTATCAACCAAAAACATTCCTTTATATATTCTTACAAATGGTCCATCCAATCACCAACGATTAAAAATAGAAGCATTAAATCCGTTTCAGTGGATTCCAAAGAATCATATTTTCATTTCAAGTGAAGTAGGATATGCCAAGCCTCAAATAGAATTATTTGAGCATGTTAATGCACAAACCAAAACAACTGCATCTACCTCCTTCATAATTGGAGATTCATATGAAAATGATATTATTGGTGCGAATAATGCAGACTGGAACTCCATTTGGCTCAATACAAAACAAAGAAAGATGCCTTTAAATCAAAGACATCCAAATTATGAAGTAACCTCTTATCAGAAATTAGAGGAAATAATAAAGAATATTTTCTAAAAGGAATATGGGGACATGTTCCTCGTCCCATTTTCATTGTTCGTAAACGAAATGAACGGGGATATGATCCCCGTCCAACTTGGAAAAGGACATGTCCCCTAATTGCAAATCATGGATGCGAAGTCTCTAGGGTAGTAAGTGAGCATTTCCATGCCATTTTCCGTAACGAGTACAGTATCGGAATGTCTGAATCCGCCTAATCCTCTTACGTAAATACCTGGTTCAACAGTAAATACCATTCCTGGCTGCATAATCGTTTCTTCTCCAAGATCGAAGAATGGGGCTTCATGGCCTAATAAACCAATATTGTGACCTGTATGGTGTTGGACAAGGTGCTGTACCCCCGCTTCTTTAAAATACTTTTGAACCTCTTGTTCCACATGTGAGCATGGAATTCCAGGACGGATGGATCTAAAAGCAACATCTTGCGCCTCGTACATTATATTAAAATATTTTTCTTGCTCCTTGCTTGCTTCTTGCACAAACATCGTGCGCTCAAGCTCGCTATGATATCCCCACACAGTAGCTGCTGCTCCCGTTACTAGAGTATCTCCTTTTTTCAACACAATATTTTGTGTCACCGCATGCGGGAATGCAGACATTGGGCCAACTTGACCTCGGAAAACGGCAAATGCAGTACTTCCATGAGGTTTATAATCTTTTCCGAGCGTTTCAATCATTGCCATTGTTGCTTCAGAGGATGCTCTACTGGTTATTTCAATTTCGCTTAGCCCTGGCTTGGAGTATTTTTGAAGCAGACGATGAGCGAGATTTCCCCAACGACAGGATTCTTTAATTAGCTCCACTTCATTAGGAGATTTAATAAAACGCATTTCTTCCACAATACCCTTAACGGAAACAAATTCTTTTGCACTTAAGAAATCACTCACAACTGGTCCCCTATATCCACTTGGAGAACCATAACCTATCGCATCATAGCCAACCGTTTTTCCTTCAAAGCCCGCATTATATAATGCATCTTTGAAGTATTCCATTGGATGTCGAAGTCCAGGATATTCTGGATAAGAATGAACAACATTAACATTAGCAAATTCTTCTGCATGCTCATGCTCCAGTGCAGGAACTAATAAGTGGGTTTGCTTATTCGGGTCGATAAAAAATCCAATTGGCCTTTCTGTCGGATGAAAATGAAACCCTGTTAGATAAAAAATATCTGTTACACTAAACAACACAGCACAATCAATCTGTTTATCTTGTAAAATTCCAAAAAACTTTTCCTGTCTTTCTAAAATTTCCTCTTTTGGTATAGCTAGTAACATATTCAACACTCCTTCTTTTATTTTGTATATAAATGACAAGCCACAGTGTGACCATCATCAAACGAAATAACAGGGGGTTTTTCCCTTTTGCAAATCTCCATACAGGAAGCACACCGTGGATGAAAAGTACAGCCACTTGGCGGATTCGCAGGACTTGGAACATCCCCCGATAAAACGATTCTTTCTTTCTTTTCATCTGGATGATTAATTGGAACTGCTGATATAAGTGCTTTTGTATAGGGATGTTTCGGATCTGTAAAAAGCTGCTCCGTTTCTGCTAGCTCTACTATCTTTCCTAGATACATGACAGCTACCCTATCGGTTATATGCCTTACTACACCAAGATCGTGAGAAATGAATATATAAGTGAGATGGAATTTTTTTTGCAACTGTAATAATAGATTAATAACTTGCGATTGAACGGAAACATCCAAGGCGGATACCGGTTCATCCGCTACTATTAATTCCGGGTTTAATATAACCCCTTTTGCAATTCCAATTCTTTGTCTTTGTCCACCGGAAAATTCATGTGGATAACGCTCTAAATGATAGGAGGACAAGCCAACTATTTCTAATATCTCAACTGCCTTTTCCAGTCTCTCTTTCTTTGAATATAGATTATGGACTCTTAAAGGTTCCGTTAATATTTGCTTAATCGTCTTTTTTGGATTAAGAGAGGCATACGGATCTTGGAACACCATTTGCATTTTCCGTCTTAATTTTCGCATTTTTCCATACGGCAAAAGATTGATATCGTTTCCCTCAAAAAGAATTTGCCCCTCTGTAGGTTGATCCAGCCTTAATATTGTTCTGCCTGTTGTGGATTTGCCACATCCGCTTTCTCCTACAATCCCAAATGTTTCCCCCTTATGAACGCGAAAGGAAATGTCATCAACAGCCTTTACCTTGATATTTTCCTTAAACCATCCTTGATGGATGTCATAAAACTTTTTTAAACCCTTTACTTCTAAAATCGCCTCATTTGACATGTGACATCACCTCTTGCGTTTCTGCCTCATATAACCAACAACGACAGGATTGGTTGTTAAGTTTTAAAAGCGGTGGTCTTTCGATTCTACACTTATCAAAGACATGTGGGCATCTTGTGGAAAAAGCACACCCTTTTGGGATTTCATCCGGTCTTGGGACATTCCCCTTGATAGAATATAGACTTTGTTTTCTTTCGTTCATTTTTGGTAATGAAGCCAAAAGACCCTGTGAATAAGGATGCTTCGGATCATTAAAAAGCGTACGAACATCTGTATTTTCGACAATCTGACCAGCGTACATGACAATGACTCTGTCGCAAGTTTCTGCAATGACTCCAAGATCATGAGTTATTAACAACATTGCCATCTGATTCTCACGTTTGATTTTCTTCATTAAATCTAATATTTGGGCTTGTATAGTAACATCCAAGGCAGTTGTCGGTTCATCCGCAATTAATAGCTTGGGCTTGCAAAGCATAGCCAATGAAATCATTACTCTTTGGCGCATTCCGCCGGAAAGCTGATGTGGATATTCGTCTATTATTTCCTCCGATCTAGGGATACCCACGAGTTTTAGCATTTCGATAATTCTTTGACGGATTTCCTTTTTGCCAAGCTTTGTATGCTGTCTAAGCGGCTCACTAAGCTGTTCGCCGATGGTGAAAACCGGATTCAGAGATGTCATTGGCTCTTGAAAAATCATTGCAATATCATTGCCTCTTAATTTCCTCATTTCACGATCATTTAAATGGGAGATTTTTTTCCCTTCCAGCAATATTTCGCCTTCTGCTATGTAACCTGTTGGAGAAGGAAGCAACCCCATAACGGCCAATGATGTCACACTTTTTCCACAGCCCGATTCTCCTACAATCCCCAGTGTTTCCCCTTCATTAACCTGAAAATCAACACCGCTGACTGGTTGAACAATACCCATAGAAGTTTTAAATTGAACTTGCAAATTTTTCACTTCAAGAATCTTGTTATTCACTGCTCCTCCCTTTTTTTGCATCACGAATCCCCCTTCATTTCCGGATCAAGTTCGTCTCGAAGCCAATCGCCAAATAAATTTACCCCTAATGTAGTAATGACAATGGCAAGTCCCGGGAATGTAATGAGCCACCATGAATTAAAGATATAATCCTTCCCTTCATTCAACATATTTCCCCATGCAGGCTGTGGCGGTTGAACCCCAAATCCCAGAAAACTGACCGATGCTTCAGCAATAATAAAGGAAGCTACTTGTAAGGAAGATAAGACAATAATTGGTGTGAAAAGGTTTGGCAGAATATGCTTCACAATGATTTCCCACCTTGGCACCCCCGTTGCCACACATGAAAGAATAAACTCCTTTTCTCTTAGTGCTAGCACTTCACTTCTAACAACACGGGCAAAAATCACCCAACCACCGATAACTAGCGAAATAATGATATTTTTCAATCCTGCTCCAAGAACAGCGTTGACCACTAATACTAGTAAAATAAAAGGAAAACTAAGTTGAACATCCACAATTCTCATTAAAATAACATCGATCCATCCGCGAAAATAACCGGAAATAATCCCAATTATGCTTCCTATTAAACCGGAAAGAAATACTGTAGTGACTCCAATAAGTAAGGAGATTTTTGTTCCGGCAATAATTCGTGACAGAATATCACGACCAAGCTGATCTGTTCCCAGTATATGACCCTTCGTCATAGGAGGCAGAAGTTTGTCCCCAAAACTTGCCTTTAAAGGATCAAATGGAGCAATCCAACTACCGGCAACACCAAGGACTAGTAAAAAAATAATTATAATAAATCCCGCTAATCCTGTTTTGCTTTTCCTAAGTTGCTTAAAAAAATGTCTTACTTTCGATCTCTTTTTTACGGAAGGCAATATGACAGCAGGGTTCACTTCATTTTCCAAGATCATTTTCGACATTCCACCACCTCCTATTTCACACGAATTTGCGGATTTACATAGGCATAAGCTATGTCAGCTATAAAATTAATAACAGAATAAATGACTGCAATTAAGAAAACTCTTGCTAGAACTATAGGAAAATCGCGGTTTAGCAATGATTGCATCAGTAATCTTCCTACTCCTGGCCATGAGAACACTACCTCCGTAATAACGGCTCCGCCTAGTAAAACCCCTAAGTCCAATGCTACCAACGTAATGATTGGGATTAACGAGTTTTTTAAAGCATATCTAAAAAGAACACGCATCATAGGAACACCTGATGCCTTTGCCGTTCGAATATAATCCTTCTTTAATACATCTAGCATGGTGGAACGCGTAAACCTGGCAAACCGCGCAACACTATAGGCTGCCAGTGTAATAGTTGGTAGAATCATATGATAAATAGTTCCGCCGCCACCGGATGGAAGCAAATGTAATACTGCGGCAAAAAAGAAGATTAGTAGTAAACCCAACCAAAAACTTGGGATTGCTTGGCCTAATACGGTAAGGCCTACCCCAATTCGGTCATAAAAGGTATTCCTTTTATAGGCAGATAAAATTCCAATAGGAATGGCAATTAATATGGATAAACCTAATGCTGAAAATGCTAATTGAAAGGTTGCTGGCACCCTATCTAATACAACGGATAAGGCATCTTCATGACTCCGAAGTGATTCACCAAAATCCCCTTTAACAGCTTTAAAAAGGAAATCTCCATATTGGACATAAAGAGGGCGGTCAAATCCTAACATTTCACGATATTGAGCAATTTGATCTTTTGGTGCATCTGGAGGAAGGAAAAGAGTAGCCGGGTCTCCTGACAGTCTAAGTAAGAAAAATACCGCTGTTAAGGCAAGAAATATGACAATAATCATTTGCATGGTGCGTTTTATAATAAATTCAAGCATATATGTGGAATCCTCCATTTCTGACTTGCAAAAATGATAATTTTAAGGAAGGGATGACCCTTCCTTAAATATTTTTCACTTCCAACTCATATCAAAAACCTGCATACTTTCGTCCACTTTTGGTTTGAAATTTAGATTTTTATTTACAGCATAAAGATCGGCTTGTTGCCATAATGGAACCCATGCTGCCTTATCCACCAATAATTGTTGAATTTCGCCAAATGCTTGCTTTCTTTTATCTTGATCAAAAATCGGAATGGCATTTTGAATAGCTTTTTCCACTTCCGGATCATAAAAGCCACTGTATGGAGCATCCTTCATAAAAAGATTTTGAATCGTTGACTGTGCATCAAATGCAGGTCCCCATCCTAAAATAAACATGTCCCCTGCCTTGCGTTGTTGAATTTTAGTCAAATGGTTGCCCCACTCATTCACCTGCACTTTTACATCGATACCAATTCTTTTTAGTTGTGCAGCAATAGCTTGTGCTACTTGTGAATCCATTGGATATCGCCCATTCGGTGTATCAAGTGTTAGTTTTAAATCTTTTGGACTATATCCTGCCTCCTTCAAAAGCTCCTTTGCCTTTTCAGGATTGTATCCATAGTCTTTCGTTTCCACATAATCGGCATTAATTTTCGATAATGGACCTGTCATCTTTGTCCCATTACCATTTAGAACTGTTTTTAATAGTTCATCCACGTTTACAGCATAATTAATCGCTTGACGAACCTTTTGATTTTGTAAAGGCCCTTTATGAAGGGTATTTAATGCCAAATAATTTACACGAGATGAACCGATGCTCTCCACTTTTGAGTTCTGGTTATTCTTTACATTCTCAACGGAATCGACCGGTATGTTCTTAAATAGATCGATTTCTCCACTTAAAAAAGCGGAAAGCCTGCTGCTGAATTCTGGAATATAACGGAAAGTAGCTTCCTTAATAGAAGGTTTTCCTTTCCAATAATCATCATTTGCAACCAATGTTAGGTGGTCGTCACGAACCCATTCTTTTACTTTATATGGACCTGTTCCAACTGGATGTTTGGCTGCCTCTTCCAATCCAAGCTTCTTCACATTGCCAGGATCCATAATGAGCAAGTCATCGGCAATTCTAGCAATCATCGTTGGAAAAGGTTTGGAGGTAATAATTTGTACTTTATCATCAGCGATTACTTTTACTTCTATCACGTCAGCCCATCTAGATAAGTAAGTGGAATTGTTTTTCTTATCAAGGATATAATCGATATTAAATTTCACAGCCTCTGCATTAAATGGGTCACCGTTTTGGAACTTTACCCCTTTTTTGAGGGTAATTTCCCATGTATATTCATCGATATTTTTCCATTCTGTTGCTAAAGCGGGCTCGAAGCCACCTGTTTCCGGATTTCTTTTAATCAAAGGGTCGTAAATATTTCTAATTTGTACATCGGTAATATAGTTCACATCCGTATTAGCTAATAATGTTGCCGCATCCGCTTCTATACCAATAACAACATTATCTTTCTTGCTGCTCTTCCCGCTGCTGTTGTTAGATTTTTCATTTCCGGCAGTACCTGCAGTACAAGCTGCTGTGAAGATTACTAACAACATTAAAATCGACAATAACGCTTTTTTACGCACAAAAAATCCCCCTTTATAATTAAAAGTTCTTTCTTCTGTCCTTCTGTGATGATTTATAAAATATTCACCATTAAATTAGTGAATAGACACACCATTACATATGAAAAGAGAAGCTTATAATTATGCTGAGCTCTAGGGGGTTGGCCTCTGTTATTCTATTGTCTAAATCTCATTCTCATAGTCTTTTAAAATACTTTCTATTTTTATCATGGATTGAACCAGCTCATCCAGTTTTTCAGCGGGAATTTTATTTATCATATTAAGGGTGATTTCATTAGAGGAGTTTATCAATGTATCTAATTCTTTCAATCCATAATCTGTAATATGTAAGTAAGAAATTCTTTTATCCTCTTGTGATATCTGTTTTGTTATTAGCTTACCTTCATCAAAACGTTTTAATATTCTACTAAGGTATCCTTTATCTAGTTTGAAATAATCCCTTAAATACACAGCAGTGCAATCCTCTTTGATACTGATCTCATACAAGATTTGTGCCTCTATGGATGAATACTTCGTTTGATCCGTGTACTGGTTATTAACCCCGATAATTCTTGTATAAAACCGATTAAAATGTCTAATTTTCTCTGTATAGTCACCTAATTGCAAATAATCACCCTTTTCTAAATTTACTTAACTATAAGTCCATCAGTTGCCTTTGTCAACCTTTTTTACATTATATTTTTTTATATAAAAATTAGAGGAAAATTATCGTGGAACTGAAATATATATAACAAATAGATTTATTTAAAGGAGCTGTGAGAGCATGGATACGAGTAAAAGAATAATAGAATTAAAATCGTTTATGGAGAAAAACAATGTTAAGGCAAGCATTATTATCAACTTTGAAAATCAATATTATATGAGCGGATTCAAAGCAATCACATATTCACGTCCGGTGGTACTAGTTGTTGAAATGGAGCAAACAAGTTTAATCGTTCCCGCCTTAGAAGAAAATCATGCCTTTAGTGAAGCACAGGCTGACAGACTTTATGTGTATTATGAACATCCAGAAAAAAGCGATAAGGGAACTTCTTATTTAGACCATGTAAAAACATTGTTGTCAAAATATCCTGCTGGAACAAAAATTGGAGTGGAGTTTCATTCATTATCCATAAAAGTTGCCCATCTTATAGAAGATTTGAGATTAGAGTTGTTTGATATTGGAGAAAAAATGGCGATTATGCGTTATATCAAAGATTCACAAGAAATAGAACTGATTAAAGAATCGGGAAGACTAGTAAGTCTAGCGCTGAGCGAATCCTTAAAACATACAAAACCCGGCATTACGGAAATGGAATTAGATCAATATGGCAATCAAACTTTATTCGAGGAAACTTCCAGCAAACATCCTGATGCAACCCTTGAATTCTTTGCCATGTCCCCTTCCGGTATCGAAAGAAGCGTCATGCCACATGTTTTCTCCAATACAAGAAAACTTGAGAGCCACGACATTATCATTCATAGCCGTCAAGTGGGGCTAAATGGATATCGTGCCGAATGTGAAAGAACTTTTTTCGTAGGGCAACCAACTGAGCAACAAAAAACAGCCTTTCAAGCAGCACTAGAAGCACAGCTGACCGCATTAGAAGTCATTAAAGCTGGAATATCTGCCAAAGAAGTAGATAATGCTGCTCGCAAAGTTTTCCAAGAAGCTGGATTAGAAGAATACAGCATTCACCGAACCGGGCACGGGATTGGAATTGGCTTGCATGAAGAACCATCCCTGCGATTTGATAATGATTTAATCTTACAAGAAGGAATGGTTTTCACCATTGAACCAGGCATCTACATACCCGGTGTTGGTGGTTTCCGCCATTCGGATACAGTGATTTTGACAGATAAGGGTACAGAGCTTATAACAGAATACCCTAGAGAAATGAGGGATTTGATATTTTAAGTTTTCTTCAAAAATATTGAAAAAGCACGAATAGAAAAAACCTACTTGGAAACTATATCACCGAGGTGATATAAATGAAAAAAGCAACTATACTATTCCTTTTTATCTTTTTAATCGGTAATGCTTCCCTAGTTTCAGCGGAAATTCCTCATCAAAAGGATATAAACGAAATTCAAGAAATGAATCCAAATGTTTTTATCCACATAGTTACCCCTGAAGTAACTAAGGCGGTTAAAAAGGAGCATGGGGAACAGGCAACATGGACGCCTGATGGGATTGCAAAATTATCAGTGCATAATGACCATACAACGAAACCATCCAAGCGCTGGTATGTAGTAAAAATGAAGATATTAGTTCAAGCACCTGATACTAAAGAAAAACATGCTGACTTGGTAACTTCGAAAATCATCACAGATGCCGATTTAATAAAAATGAAACAAATTCAGAAGGTTGATGCTTTTGTTACAGTGCTAGAGTATCATCATGATGTAAAAGAATGAAAAATGAGGGTGACTCAAAAGGTCTTTAAATAACGACTTTTTGAATCACCCTCTTTCAGCTTCAATTAATCATTCCATTTACAACCACTATAATGTATCATAATATTATATTACATTATAACTTTACGAGGTATATTAGATGAAATTAAATAATTCCAGCTCTCTTCCTTTATATTATCAGCTTAAACAAAATATAAAAGAAGCCATTGACAGTAATGAATATAAACCGGGCAAAAAGATTCCAAACGAGACGGAGTTATGCGAACACTATGGGGTTAGCAGAATTACCGTAAGGAGAGCCCTTCAGGATTTAGTTGACGAAGGTCTCTTGGAGCGGAAACAAGGAAAAGGAACTTTTGTCAGTGCTACAAAAATAACACGAGAACTTATCACTGTAGATGGATTTACTGATTATATTAAAAGAATCGGTAAAAATCCTTCTACGCGAATCATCCTAAGCAAGGAAGTGCCTGCTTCAAAGGAAGAGGCTGAAAAATTAAAGGTACAAGAAGGTGCTCCATTATTGAGGCTAGTCCGAGTAATGGGGATTGAGGAACAACCGCTTGTCATCGATGTTGCTCATTATTCGTTGGAAAGATTCCCGGATTTACCTAGTTACGTGTATAAATATAAATCAACTTATGATGTTCTGAAAAATATTTACGGTGTAGTCAATGGCTCCAGTGAGAAAATTTTAACGGTTAGCTTTGCAACAATGGAAGAGGCAAATTATTTGGAATGTGAGTCCGGGGAACCGTTGTTTAACATCGACAAAGTCTTATGGGATAACAATGGAGTCCCTATTCATATATCAAACTATAAAATTCCAACAGCACGAGCAGCCTTTTCGATTACTACTTAATTCCATGAAAAAAAGCGGGGATCACCCGCTTTTTTTTGTAAATCTTACTTTGAAAGTAATTTACTATCCAATTTCTTTCCGAAGCCAAATGCACCATTTACTTCACAGGTTAAAGAAGCCCTATAAGCTGCAAATTGTAATGCATCCTGAATGTTATGATTCTCCAAATATCTTGTTAAAAATCCTGCGATAAAAGAATCTCCTGCACCTAAAGTATCAATAACATTTGCTTTGACTATTCCTTGTTCGTAAATTTCGCCTTTATATGACATCATGACACCACTTGAACCCCTTGTAACCACTGCATATGGAGTTCCTAAAGAATGTATTTCCTGGAATAACTCTTTGATTTCTATTTCTGTTAGATGACTTCCTGATAAAAAAGCAAAGGTTAGATGTGGACAAACTTGTTTTAAGATTTCATGATCAAAGTGATTGGAGAAATCAAAAGATAATTGGATAGACTTTTTTAATGTTTCCAGTTCATTTTCTAAGCTACTATAAATACTCGTGTGCAAAACATCATATTGCTTAATCAGTTGATAATCTTCATCCGTTAACCGAATTTTTAATAACGATTGAATACCACCTTTGTTAGAACCAACAAAGATTCGATCGCCATCCTCATTTAAATCTACATAAGCTTTTCCACTTTCTCCGCAGGCTCTTCGAATTCGACTGATATCCACTTCATTTTTTTCCAATGAATCAATAATATGATCCCCGACATCGTCATTGCCAATAATTCCAATAAATGCAGTTTGCTTTGCACCGCTATGTTTTGCTAATACTGCCACATTTAGTGCGTTCCCCCCTGGAAACATTTCATTGCGTTCCTTATATATATCTACAACATTATCGCCAATTGCAATTAATCTCAATGTTTTCCACTCCTTTTAGCCTTTTACACTACCAGATGTAAGTCCGCGCACAAAGAACTTTTGCATGCACAGGAACAATATAATAATTGGAATCGCTGATATCATTAATCCTGCTAATAGTACACCCCAGTTCGTTTGCAATGCATCTCGAAATTGCATTAGTCCAGCTGGAATCGTTTTCAAAGATTCCGAATCAACAAAGATTAAGGCAAACAAAAACTCATTCCAGGTAAAGTATGCTGTCAGAATAGTTGCTGTAACCATAATAGGAAAATTTAAAGGAACGAATATTTTCGTAAAAATTTTCCATGTACCACATCCGTCTAATAGAGCCGATTCCTCCAAATCTCTTGGAACTTCAAGGAAAGCAGATCTTATTAATAAGACGGTAATAGGAATTCGATAAGCCACATAGGGTAAAATCATCGCAAAATATGTATCATGAATTCCTAGTGCTTGAATTAATTTATATAGAGGAATAAGGCTAACCTGTGGAGAAAGCATCATTCCACCAATGCAAAAGATTAATAGTAAATGCTTGCCCTTAAATGCAAATCGGGATAATCCATAGGCACCTAATGCACTGATAGATACTGTTAATAAACAAGTAGAAACGGTAACGATCACACTGTTTATAAAATAACTAGATATTCCAGTATTCCATGCTTCTACATAGTTGGAAAACAGCCATTTATCCGGTAAAGCCCAACTATTCCCAAAAATCTCATCCGTAGATTTAAAGGAATTAATCACCATCCAAAAAAGAGGATAGGCAATAATAATAAAATATATCATTAATATAATATAAACTGGCGAGGTTTGCAGAATGGTTTTTCGATTGTTTTTATAGCGTCGGTTTAACGATATTGTTTGATGCTTTACAACTTGTTCATTAGCCTCCATTTTAACCATCCTTTCCAGTCCTGAATAATTTCATTTGGATAATAGATATCATTAATGTCAGGATTAAAATAACCGTCGCAATCGTGGATGCATACCCCATCTTGTCCTCAAAAAAGGCGGAATGATATAGCAGCGTTCCCAAAACATCGCTTGAATTTCCAGGTCCTCCACCTGTTAAAATATAGGGCTCATTAAATACTGTGAATGCACCAGTTAAAGTTATCAAGGTAGTAACAAAGAACATTTCTTTCACTTGTGGGACGGTGATACTAAAGAACTTCCTGATTCCTCCCGCACCATCGATATCGGCCGCTTCATATAATTCTTTTGGTATCCCTTGAATAGCAACGATAAAAAGCATCATAATATAGCCAATACTTTGCCACTGCGAAACGGCAATGACAGCATAAATAGCTGTTTCCGATTCACCTAACCATGCCCGCGTCCAATCCTCTAACCCTATTAAACTTAAAAATTTGTTTACTATTCCATTTTGCGGATCGTATATAAAGGTAAAAAGCAATGCAATAACAGTAATAGAGATAACAACTGGCAGAAAAAACACGGTGCGAAAAAAGCCTGATAATAATCTTGTTATTGGTGCCTCCAGTATCGCTGCTAGTATAAGTCCGCCAAACACTTGGCATACAACTGAAATAACAGCATAAAGTACATTATTTTTTAATGCTATATAAAACACCTTATCATGAAACAGATCGATGAAATTTTGCAACCCAACAAATGTTTTACTCGGTGAAAATGCTGAAAAGTCAAAGAAGCTATAGCGTAAATTTTCCACAATAGGATAATAAACAAAAACTAATAGGAAAAGTAAGCAGGGTGCTAAATAAAGATACGGGGTTATTTTCCTCTTTAAATTAAGCATTTCCCTTCACCTCGATTTTGAAAAAAGGTGGACTCAGGCATCCACCTATTCATATTATTATTTTGCTGCCGATTGTTTTACCTCTTTAGCGGCTTTTTGAACGTCCTTCATTACCTCTTCTGGTGTTTTTTTACCGTCTAACATAAGCTGTGCTCCTTTTAAGTAAGCATCCACAATCTTTATATCCAAATCAGTATCCAACCAGAGCGCTGTTCGATCCGCATTCACAATTTGGTCAACTGCTTTCTGCTGAAGCGGTGATGAATTTTGATCAGTAAGAGTACCTTTTGTAGCGCTATATTCATTCACTTCTTTCACTTGTTGGATTCCTTTTTCTTTAGAGGTTAAAAATTTTATAAATTCCATTGCTTCTTTAGGATATTTTGTTTTAGAGGAAATCATAATTCCCTCTGGGGCACCGGTAATAACATTGGGATCTCCTTTGCCGTCTTCAATTTCCGGCAATTTAAATACTCCTAAATCATCCTTAAGCGCTGGTTCCACCATGCCGATTTCGGCATATTGCATGTAGCATATAGCTGCTTTTCCACTTTTAAAAAGCTGTCTAGCATACTCATGGTCTACCGCATTTACCCCTTTATTAAAATATGGCTCTAATTCTTTGAATTTCTTAAGTGCCTCTACATAACCAGGATTCGAGAAATCACCTTCAGGGTTCTTCGGATCATAATCAACCTTAATAATGTCTTGCGGTACAAGGCGTTGATTTAAAGTTCCAATATAATGCGAAATGGTCCAAGGTGCCTTACTTCCAAATGCAATTGGTGTAATATTAGCGTCTTTTATTTTTTGGAGGTCGTCCATAAATTCGGTCCAAGTCTTTGGTTCTTCCAAGTTTAATTGTTTAAATATCTTTTTATTATAGAAGAATGATTTTCCATCCATTGACCATGGAACTCCATAGGTTTTGCCGTCTAAGGTGAAGGGGATAAATTGAGATTGGATAATTTGGTCAGACCATCCTGTATCTTCTTTAATCATATCCGTTAAATCTAAGGCTTTTCCCGCTCGGGCAAAATTATAGGCAAATTCACCGCTCCAGGAGAAGAAAATGTCAGGAGGATTGCTAGATCCTAATACAACACGAATCTTTTCTTTATAGGAATCATTCAACACAGCTTCCGTCTTGATCTTAATATTAGGATGCTGCTTTTCAAATTCTTTAACAGCTTTCTCAAAGAAAGCCTTTTTGGGCTGTGTTGGCCAGCGATGAAAGAAATTGAGCTGGATTACCTTCCCATCCTTTGAAGATGATGTGGAAGAAGAACATCCAACTAATACGGAGATACATAAAACAAATACAGTAAAGACAGTAAGTATTTTCTTCATTCTTTCTCCCCCTTTTTCACCTATTAAAGACTAGCGGAAAAGTGGTCTCCCACTTTTCCGAAAAAATGAAAGATTAATATTCTACTTTCCACATATAGCGACGTAAGGATAAAGGATGATTCCGAATTTCAGCCAACTTATCGGCATACTGGCGCAATACATAATTAAGTACTAACGGTGCAATATATCCTTTTACCTCATCATCAATATCCGATAGATCATATTCTTTTGCATCAAGTACCGTTAATTTTTCTCCATATTTCTTGGAGAAAGATAAAGCTCTCTCTTCAAGATGTCGTGTTTCATCGAGACCGAGCAAGATGATAAATGGAGTTTCTTTATCCAAAATTTCAAATGGTCCGTGGAAATATTCACCAGCATGAATAGCATGGGAATGAATCCATTGCATTTCCATTAAAATACAGATAGCAAAGGAATACGCAACACCATAATTTGCCCCGCTTGCCATTGTATAAATAATTTTTTCATCTTTATGCTTTTCTGCAAATTGGGTTGCAGCAGCTGCTGTTTGCTCTGCAGCTTTATGGTAAGTAGCTTGCAGCTTTTCAAGATTTTTCTCTATTAGCTCATATTTTTCGTTACCTTCTAGCAAGTTCAAAACACCAAAGACAAGCTGGTACATAACAGAATAATTAGTAGCAAAAGCATCTGCCTCTTTGCCCCATTCATACTTCAAATAAACATCAGATTCCTTCGCTAATGGAGATTCTGGCTCATTTGTTAATGAAATTGCCAGAGCTCCTTTGGAACGGGCAAATTTTGCTGACTCTACTGTTTCAGGAGTTGTACCAGAATGAGAGCAAAGAATAACAAGAGAGTTTTTGCCGAGTTTAACAGGATTACGGTAGATAAATTCATTGGAACTATAAAGATATGAATCTACCCCTTTTGCTTCACGATCCATCACATATTTACTTGGATACATGAGTGCTGAAGATCCACCACATGCTACAAAGAAAACATTTTTAATATCTCTTTTATTAACCTCTGCCAATGCTGCTTTTATTTGCGATTTTACACCTACGTTAATTTCCGTCGTCATAAAACATCCTCCTTATTTTTTATGTAGAAAGGTCTATTACAAAGAGAACCTCCCTTCTGAAATAACGTTATGCAATTTAATATAACATTATATATCGTTATATTAAATTCTATCTTACGACCACATCATAAGGTTGTCAATATATTTTTCTGATAATTTAAATTAAAAGGAATAGACAAAATAATTGGTTGAGAGGGTTGTTTTTTCGACATACACAAATTTTAAATCATCATCTAGCTAAACCTCTCTTTTTTATGTTAAAATAAGATAAATATTCGTACTATGGTTAGAGATTAAGAGAGACCATACAATGTTCTGGAGTTTACTCCAAAATATTTGTATTGGTCTCTTTTTATTTTTTCCTTCCACACATAAGTATATAAAGATGGAGAATTAAGGAGAGGAATCTGCATGAGCGTACAATTTTCAGGAAGTACAAGAGCAAACATTTTAGAGGCGATGTCACAAAAACAATATGATGTATTGATTATCGGTGGAGGCATTACTGGTGCAGGAATTGCTTTGGATGCAGTTACACGTGGGCTGAAGGTTGCTCTTGTGGAGATGCAGGATTTTGCGGGCGGCACCTCAAGTAGATCCACTAAATTAGTACACGGAGGACTCCGTTATTTAAAGCAATTCGAAATTAATGTCGTGGCAGAAGTTGGCAGAGAAAGGGAAATCGTTTATCGAAATGGTCCACATGTTACCACACCAGAATGGATGCTGCTCCCCATTCATGAGGGCGGGACTTTTGGACGTTTCACTACCTCCATTGGTCTGCGTGTTTATGATTTTTTAGCAAGAGTAAAAAAAGAAGAAAGGCGAACGATGCTAAGTGCTGCAGATACACTTGTGAAAGAACCTTTAATTAAACAAGATGGATTAAAAGGCGGCGGTTATTACGTGGAATATCGCACCGATGATGCCCGCTTAACCATTGAAGTGTTAAAAGCAGCAGGAGAAGCAGGAGCTGACATCATTAATTACACAAAGGCGGAAACATTTTTATATGATTCTGCTAGAAAGGTTAACGGATTAATTGTCAAAGATACACTTTCCGCCCAGTGCTACACCATTCATGGAAAGAAAATCGTCAATGCTGCCGGCCCATGGGTGGATGATATCCGCGGAAAGGATTTTTCTAAAAATAACAAGCAGCTCCGCTTAACAAAAGGTGTTCATATTGTCATTGACCAAAGTGTCTTTCCTTTAAAACAATCTGTCTATTTTGATACTCCTGATAAACGGATGGTATTCGCTATCCCACGAGACGGAAAGACATATGTCGGCACTACTGACACCTTCTATGATCAGGATATTCAGCATCCAAGGATGACTGCAGCTGATCGGGAATACCTAGTTAATGCCATTCACTATATGTTCCCGAATGTTGCTATTTCCGAAGACGA
This sequence comes from Margalitia sp. FSL K6-0131, assembly GCF_038008735.1. Lineage (NCBI taxonomy): Bacteria > Bacillati > Bacillota > Bacilli > Caryophanales > Bacillaceae > Heyndrickxia > Margalitia sp. FSL K6-0131. Next base: position 1,149,642 of record NZ_JBBOZS010000001.1, on the reverse strand, counting down.
TGTGGAATCGAGCTGGGCGGGGGTTAGACCGCTTATTTATGAAGAAGGCAAGGATCCTTCCGAAATTTCGAGAAAGGATGAAATATGGGAATCCGAAAGCGGTCTGATTACGATTGCTGGCGGTAAATTAACAGGATATCGAAAAATGGCAGAAAATGTCGTTGATCTTATTGCCAATCGATTGGCTGCAACAGATGAAATGACCTTTAAGCCTTGTCAAACCATTCATTATCCTATTTCAGGAGGAAACATCGGTCATTATGAGGATTTTGTTAATAAAAAATCCAAAGAAGCCCTGCAATATGGTTTAACTGAAGTGGAAGGGAACAAGTTGGCAAAGAAATATGGGGCGAATGTTGATCACTTATTTCAATATGCAATGGAAACGGACGGCCGCTTGCCTCCTTTTGTCTATGCCCAATTAATCTATAGCATCGAACACGAAATGGTTGTGAAACCAGTCGACTTTTTTATCAGAAGAACCGGCAGCCTTTACTTCGACATCCATTGGGTACACGAATGGAAGAATCAGGTGGTGGAAGTAATGCAAGAACGGATGAATTGGACCGTTGAAGAAGCGGAATTTATGAAAAAGGAATTGGAGCAGGAATTGCACTATGCGGTATCTCCGCAAGATTGAAGCTCAGATCCCTTTTTTTACCTGATTCCAACTTTTTTGAAAAAAATAAAATTGGATCGGTGAGATTTGGGGCAGTACACATCTAGGACTAAATACCCAATTCGGGCAGTTTATGCACATTTTCGGGCCATTGCTTTAGAGTTTTGGGCGGTTTCTTAAGGGTTTTGGTCCGTTCATTACACGTTTCGGACCATTGCTCGCAAATGAAGGTCGGTTTAGTAAATCAGTGGGACAAAGGGTCCGGTCCCCTGTCCCACAAATTTAACGATGGAAGGAGGAAATTTCATTTCGATTGTCGAAACAGGAATATATACCCGAACTGACAAGGAGATGCATCTGATGAATATAGTCGATCTAGTTCAGTCACAAGTAATCGCATCTATTAAAAATGAAGAGGATATCGATAAGGCGATTACAAGCAATTCTAATATTGTATTTCTTTTAACAGGTAATCTGCTAAATATGACAGACCATCTGAACAGATTAAAGAAGGCAAAAAAGCAGATATTTATTCATATTGATTTTATAGAAGGCCTTTCCAATACAAAGAGTGCCATCAAATATATAGCGCAATGCTGGAAACCGACCGGGATCATTACAACGAAAAATTCGTTAATTAAATACGCAAAAGAGGAAAAGCTGATGACGATTCAGCGTATATTTTTAATTGATAAAACTGCGATACAAAAAGGGATTGATATGTGCAAAACATGCCATCCCGATGCGATTGAAGTGTTGCCGGGATTAATGCCAAGTATCATTGACCAGCTTACTACACGAATAAATCTGCCAATCATTGCCGGCGGATTAATAAGTTCAAAAGAGGAAATTTTACAAGGATTAGAAGCGGGAGCTCTAGCGATTTCTTCCGGCGACCCCGCTCTTTGGAATTTGGATATTTAGAAAAAGCGAACCATCTTGCATAAGGAGATGGTTCGTTTTTTTATCCGCTAATTTCCGTTCGATAAATCTTATTAATTTGAGATACTCCGTCATAAATAGCGGAAGTGCTTTTACGATAGCTTACTCTAACCTTTAATTCTAGCAAATAAGTTTGGTCTTCCATTTCTTTAATATGGACATGATCCATCGTCATCTCTTTTTCCTGTAAGGCTTTAATAACGTCTTTAATATCTTCCCGATTCTTTAAAATGAGTTTTAACAAAACTTCCTTAGAATGAAGCTTTTTAAAACCGATTAATTTGATGAGACTAGGAATTAGTTCCACACTGATCATTAATAAAACGACGCCGGCAATCGCTTCAATATAAAATCCGGCACCTGTTGCAATGCCGATACCAGCAGCTCCCCAAACCATTGCGGCAGTTGTAAGGCCAGAAATGGTATCGTCCTCTTTCCTAAGGATCACTCCTGCTCCCAAAAATCCGATTCCGGAAACAATTTGTGCGGCCAATCGAAGGGGATCCATTTGAATCTTCATCACATCAGATGAAGGAAAGGAGTAAGCAGCTTGAATGGAGACAATCGTTAACAAACAACTAACGATGGATATAACTAAACTTGTTTTTAACCCTAATGGTTTTCTTTTCAATTCCCGTTCAAGGCCAATGGCCAGACCAAGAATAGCAGATATCAGAAGCTTGATAAGCATTTCTAAATCAAAGTGTTCCAAAACTACCTGCATCTCCATCCCCCTTTATCATTAAATAGGACTTGATACAATTTCTTGTAAATGCGGAATATCCTTTATGCTCTCTAGGATATAAGTCGGTTTCATTGCTGAAGCTTTCACCATATCAATTGTGGTAATCCCTGTTAAAACCAAAATAGTATTTAATCCATTTTCCTTACCCATTCGAATATCCGTTTCTAAACGGTCCCCTATCATAAAGCATTTTTCTGGGTTTAATTGTAAAATCTCATTGACTACCATTTCCGCCGCAAGTTTAGAAGGCTTCCCCATGATAAGATCAATGGCTACTCCTGTTGCCCCTTCTAATGCACCAATCATGGAGGCGCAATCAGGAAGCTGGCCACCTGCAACAGGACATGTACGGTCAGGATTAGTTGCCACTATAACCGCATTATTCTTTACCCATGCTTGATATGCATTATTCAATTTTTCATAGGTAAATGCACGGTCCCAACCAAGGACAATATAAGTTGCCTCATTTGAATCCATGGTAATTCGGATGCCTTCCTCTTTTAATTCCTCCAATAATGCCTTTTCCCCAATCACATATGCAGCATCAGAGCTAATCATATGCTGTTTTAAATACTTTGCTGTAATAAAATTGGAATTTACTATATCATCGATTGTTGCCTCAATTCCAAGGTCATTTAATTTTTTCACATAATCCTGGCGTGTCGAGATGGACTTGTTGGTAAAAAAAACGACCTTATGTCCGTTCTCACGTAAATACCGAATCGTCTCGATACTCCCTTCAATGATATGATTATCCAAGTACACCGTTCCATCTAAATCAAAGATAAAGCCTTTTGTCACTCTAATACCTCCAATAAAAAATAAAATCCTCGAGCTTAATTAGGCCTAAAAAGTTAGGCCTGTAAAAAGCTTGAGGATTTCTCTTAAGTCTCTTTCCTATCGCTATTCTTTTTTATACATTTACCTTTGCAATGTGGTTTAAGATATCCTGTAAAGAATATTTATAAGGATTAATTTCATAAACGACTGGCCCTGAAAAATCAATATTTTTTAAATAATCGTGTAAACCTTTAGAAAGATTATTTCCTTCACCTGGAAGCTGATGGAGATCCGCCTTCCCGTCATTGTCTGATAAATGAACAGCACCTAAAGAACTGCCCAGTTTCCCAATCGTCTCTTCCAAATCATTCCCCATAACTGCCAAGTGTCCGATATCCAAGCAGGCTTTTATGTTGGCGAATTGGATTAAATCCAACCATTCCTCTACATTCGATGCAATGTGGTGACAGTAGTTTAATTTGTCCGGGATGAGGTTTTCCAATAATAAGTCTATTCCATACTGCTTTGCCTTTTCATCCAGCTGCAGCAATCGTTTTTTTACACGAACTAGCGTTTCATCCCGTTCCTCTGAGGACCAGGCATATCCGCCATGGAAGGTTGCATGCTGTCCCCCATATTCAGCTAGTGTTTCTAACCATTCTGTTAAAACATTCAACGTTCTTTCATATACAACAGAATCGGGAGTTGCCAAATTTAAATCATGAAACGGAAGATGGATTCCAATTTTTAATTCCATTTGTTTTGCATAATCTAAATATTCCTTCGATCGATATTGCTCTGCCCATATTTCAATGCCATCAAAACCGGCATTTTTAATAGCCTGAAAATCACTTAATGTACCTTCTTGACCTATCGACCAAAGACTAAGCCATTTTTCCATGATTGCCTCCTATGTTTGCCTTGTTGTTCAGTGCTGAAGTTACATCTTGATTTAGTTCCTCTAAATTTTTACCTTTCGTTTCAGGTGCTAAAATGGCTGAGATAATCAAGCCTGCTAACCCAGCAACGGCAAAGAGCCATAATGCTTTGCTATTTCCCCAAGCTGCTACAAGCTGCGGAAATACTAATATACCTAAAATAGAACCAATCCTGCTCACACCAGTTGCCAAACCGGATGCACTTGCGCGAATACCTGTAGGGAATAACTCTGTTGGATACACAAAGTTCAGTATTCCTCCACCCATATTCGCGAATAAAACAGCAAGACTGAATAAAATAACTAGAAATGCCATCGTCGGGCTAGGGTTAAGCGCTAAAATAATTAGGGCGATCGATAATCCTGTAAAAGAAGTAATAATAAGCGGTCTTCTTCCGATTTTCTCTACAATATTCATACCGATAATGGCTCCCAATAGTCCCAGCACACTAACAGTACCGGAGCCGATATACGCCATCATTTGTGACCCATGCGTGAATGGTTTTAGAATAGTTGGTGAATACATGGAGATACCGTAATATGCAACCGCGTAACAGAACCAAAACCCGCAAACGAAGAATGTACGACGGAATAAAGTTTTGGAAAAGAGATCCCCTATTTTTTGCTTTTTATCCGTATTTGGTTTGATAACAACCTTTTTACCAGTAATTTTAAACATAATTTCTTCCGCTTCCTTCTCACGGCCTCTAGAGGCAAGCCACCTCGGAGATTCAGGAAGTGTTACCCTAAAATAGAAAACAATAAGTGCAAATACAGCTCCTACTAATAACATATATCTCCACGCGCTTGGTCCAAGCGGTTCCAATATAATTCCGAAAATATAAGCAACAACGGCCCCTACAAACCACATTGCTCCTAAAGAGGTACTATGCTTACCGCGGCTTTTCGTTGAACTAAATTCGGAAACGAGGGTTGCTGAAATCGGGTAATCTGCTCCAATTCCGATTCCCAGTAAGAAACGGAATAGTATAAGCTGCCATGGTGCTTGAGCAAAAGCGGTAAGGGCTGCAAACACAACAAAGGCTAATAAATCAATGACATACATCGCTTTGCGGCCATATTTATCCGTCAAATTTCCAAGCCATAACGCTCCAATCAAAGAACCGATAACGGCAGATGATGTGATCAACCCTTGCAGTCCTGGCCCGATATCCCACTGATTCAAAATTAAGGGCATCGCAACAGCAATAACCGTTAAATCAAAGCCATCCAGAAAAGTACCCGCAGCAGATAATAGCGTTATCTTTCGCTGAAAGCGCTTTAACTGCGGTGAATCCAAATGCTCAAAACTCATCAAAATCCCCCCTGAATTTTCATTTATAGTACAAGAATAAGATAATACTAAGGTGTTAATGTGGTATTAATAGATTGTTAAAGGTTTATTAATGTTCGATTCATAAAGAGAGATCACATGATAGTAAGATTTCCCCTTCCCCACTTATGAGTAATCAAATAGCATGAAGAAACAACAAAAGCCATAGTCAAAAAAACACATGAAACATGTTTTTCCTGACTATGGCATCTCTTCATCTCCGGCCATAAAATTACTCAAAATTATAGTTTGATAAATTATTTATATAATATTTAAATTAGTCTGTCAACTATTTTTGTGAGACAGAGTTTGGGAGCTGTCTACTCATTTCCTTTCTTCTTTTTCCATATCTCTATCATCTTTCATTAAAGTTTTCATATCTATCTTTAGCATGCGATCTCTTGGATATGTGCCGGTGTAACGATATTTGTTGGCTCCGGATTCGAATGAGACATAGAGGTCGCTTTTGACCAGAACTGCACCTTCATTCATTGGGATAGACACTATACTTTCCCTTGGCTTAGTTGTCTGTCCATCAAGGAACCAGAGTGGCACTTCTTTTTCCCCTATTTTCACATGCGTATGGGGCTCTTCTTTTAGCGGGGCTTCATAACGATAAAGTACGCTATCATTAGCTCTTCCATAAGAAGTAACTAAAGATATTCCCTTCTTCTGAACAATTGCCCCTTGAACCTTCCCAATCGTGGATAAAACATAATCAGGAGTTGCCGGCATACCAGACTCTTTATTCCATTGATCACTGGAAAGCATGTCTAAATTGCTCTTCAGCTTATAACCTACCATCCACGCATATTGCATTTCCCCAGCTCGATTCACCAAATGGTGGGATGGATCAGTTGGATAACTGTTTGGTTCGTAAAATTCACCGACCCACAGAATTCCATTATCATCATCATATACATCGTAAGCGGCTTCTACTGGAACCGGAATTTGATTGGTAAATTGCAGTTCATCGTTATTTTGAGCTGACACTAAATCACTTATATTTAATGTAAATAAGTAATTCTCAGATGAAATCCAAACATGGTCTTTACTAACTGCTACTCCACCTGCGTGTCCTGTGTATGGCGTACCATCTTCGTTATATAACTCAACAGATTTAATCAATTTTTCCGTTGTTGCATCAATCACACATAATGTCCCTGGTCTGCCATCATCCAGATAATTAATGGTAAGCAGCCAATTCTTTTTCTTATAGTATCCCAGCCCTTGCGGAACAAGATCCTGAACTAATCCGGGAATGACCGGCCCATCCTTGCTTATATCCCACAAGCCTTGATATTTAGGATCACGATCGTTCGAAGATCTTTCTTCCTGTGTAATTATTTGATGCTCTGGTGTAACCGTTATTGGTGAGGATTTTTCGGATTCATTCCCCGATGTATCAACCGCAGTCACTTGCAGCGTAACATCCCGATTCCCAATAAGAGAGTAAAGTGTAAAATCATGTTTGGATGGAGATACCGAGAACTCCAGTGCCCCATTTTTATACACATTATAACGGTAGAGGTCTGTTTCTGGATTCTGATCCCATGTTAATGATACTTCCCCGTTTCCTGCATTTGCTTTAATATTTGCTGGTACTTTGGGTGCGATTTCATCTTGTTTTGGTCTTGGTGGTGCCTGATTAGGATCTATCCAGCCTGGTGTTGGCTTTTGATTACCGGAAAGAATTTTCATCTGTGTGCTGCCATCCTGTGGATAGGTGAATGTAATAGATTTATTCAAGAAAAAGTCATTGCCCGTATACTTTGCCCGAACGACTTCCTTACCATTAGGATCAAAAACAGACACGGTCTGCGTATTGCTATTAACCAGCCCACCAATATTATCTAAGGTCTTTAATTTGCCTTCATCTACATATTTACTTTGGTAAGATGCGAAGTAATTATGATTGAAAGCTTCTAAGGTAATAGGCTGAATTTCTTGCCTTCTCGTCCAAAAAAGCTTCGTATCCCACGGTGCAATTTTAGTGGAGGTTTCCAATTCTACATTCCATGATCCGGATTGTATATGGTATCCTTTTAAGTCTATCTCTTGACTGCTGTTATTATAGATTTCGACATACTCAAACGCATCATAGCCGGCATAATTATCTGTATCTGGCACCACCTCTGTAATTAGTAAATTAGGAACAGAGGGAATCTCGGTTGCATTTGATTTAGAAGTATGAAAAATGAATACATTTCCCAATGTCAAAACAAAAGAAGTAACAAAAATGAACCACTTGTAAGACCTAGCTTTCCCCATTCTTTATCCTCCCCTATTCGAAACATGGGAACGTTTCTTGCGTTTCTATGAAACAGGAGAAACGTCCCAGTGTTTCTCTTCATCACAAATAATTGTAAAAGCAGCATCATTTAGGATAAAAGAAACACAAAACCCTATGAATCCTAAAATGTACTACAAAAATGTAATACAGATTAATCATCATAGGGTTCTCTTAGCATCTCTACCCAAAAGATAAAATCCGCGTTTATAATTATCTGATTATTTTTAATGGTACAAGGCTGTTTAAGAGTTAGCAAGGGGCTTTTTGCATGGGGCTAGGGACGGAGGATCCGGTCCCGCACCCACTTTAGTAATTAATTGAAATTAGAACCTATCCCCTTATCGTGGCTCGAATGAGAAACGGAATGGTTTCCAATTTAAAATTTGAAGAAAAAAACTAGGACGAGGAACACGATCCCTCATCCCACTATTTCAACATCCTATTTACCTCTTCAATATCAAACTCTCGTTCTCCCTGCGTTCTTGCCCAATTGATCGTGTGATCATAATCAGGGTGATTAGGATTTTCTATTGTAGCGAGAAATGCTGCATACCCATATTTTCCTCCAACATCTTCAGGTGGTGTTTTTCCTTCCCCATCGAGGCAAGTAGGATAAGGCAAATCATAATCTTCAATGATTTGTTCTACTTCAATAACATGCTGCCAATCATCACCAAAATCATAGCGATACATTAAGTTTTTATATAAAGGAATGTACTCTGACAGCGGTATTCCTTTTTCCAGCCTCATTGGTATCTTACTTGGAAATTCAAACGCCTCTTCATCACATACGAGATTCGCGATAGGTTTATCCGAAGATGCTTGGTCATAGATATAAAATTCATGAAGGTGGTAATTATTCCAGCCAAAGGCTGTCTGAAGTATGTCATGGAAATTTTCGAATGTCCTATTAATTGGTACGATAAGTCTACGCCAAACATGATGTTTTTCAAGTTGTAAGGTAACTTTTAATTGAACGGCAACAGCAGAGAATATTGGTTCGCCAGCAAAAGTTTCAAGATTCTCATACAATGTTTCATTCGGCTTAACATAACTATTTTTCCCATCCCCTACCAAGAGGCTGCTGATTCGTGTACTTAAATCTGATTGAAAAACTGCTCCATCATCCAAATAGTCGCTAAAATATTCTACATTTTCACAAGCCTTATTCAGCCTTGCTACAAGAGTACGATTCTTAGTCTTCGAAAAGGTAGTTCCTTTTGAGTGAAATAGATATTTTTCAATAAGTTCTTCTTTTATCCCTTCTTTTCGGAATACTTCCTTAATTCCTTGTAAAAATAGCTCGTCCAACTTTTTGAAATCCTTTGCCTTAAGGCCATGCAAAATCATCACATACCGGTTTAGATCATTAGTAAACACAACCGTTTTCTTTCGGTTAACCGTAATCAAATTAGCATGCCAAGAAAAAAGCGCCTCTTCTTCACCAGACTCTGGTTTTACTCCAAGCTGCTCTAAAAGTTTCTTCGTACAATGAATAAACATATTTGAAAACCTCCTTCATATGAAACTACCTTTAATTGAGAAGTAAGGATAAACGAACGAAGATAGCAAACGTGGCCCGGTGGATCAGTTCCCTCATCCCTACTCCCCAAAAACATCCTCCAACACCAGCGCAGCTGCCCCCATTATGATAGATCGTTCTTTTAATTTTCCTGGAATAATAGACAGCTTCTTTTGAAATACTTCAAACGCTCGATTTCTGGCAATTCCCGCTGATAATTCAATCATTCTCTCATATTTTTCAGGGAGTTTGCCGCCGATAATGATGAGATCAGGGTTAAAATTATTGATAACGTTGGTTAAACCAATGCCTAAATAGTTGGCGGCTTCATCTACTATTTTTAAAGTAAAGGGATCATTGCTTTCAATTGCCTTCAAAACATTGGAGAAGGAAATTTGTTCGCTTTTTGGATACGGATAATTGGATGGATAACCTAGCTGCAGTCCTTCCTTGACCTTTTTCACAATCGCTAGTCCGGAAGCTTTTAATTCTAAGCATCCATAGTTTCCGCAATTGCAGCGTGGGCCGGCACTGTCAATGGTGCAATGTCCAATTTCACTATTCCCCATTAATGTTCCATTTAAAATAACCCCGCTGCCGATTCCTTCTCCTACGAATAAATAGACTAAATTGTTAACCTCTTTTCCCGCTCCGAACCATTTCTCGCCCAACGCAGATAGATTGGCGTCCTTTTCAATTTTAATAGGAATATGAAGTTCTTTTTCTAGCATTCTCTTTAATGGAACATTTCTCCAAAGAGGCAAATTAGGCGGGGAAACAACCTCTCCAGTTGTTGTATTAATTGGACCCGGAATCGAAACCCCTATCCCTAAAATTTTTTGGTAATCGATTTTTTCATGATCAACAAGGGTCTTCAAACCATTTTTAATTATCTTAATATATTCATCGGGACCTTTTACCGCAGGTGGATCCATACATAATTCATATACTAAAACAGTATCGAACGTAAATAAGCCAAATCTTATCTGTTCGTCAATGGACACATCAATACCTACAACATATAATGCTTCGGAATTTAATTCATAAAGAAGTGGCTTTCTGCCGCCGCTTGATGCCCCTTCCCCACATTCTTTAATCATTCCCGCCTTCATTAATCCATTGATTATATTGGAGATAGCTGCAAAAGTGAGGTTTGTTTCTTCCGCTAATTCAGCCTTTGTCACTTTGCTCTTTTTTCGTATAAAATCAAGGGTTTTTGTTGTATTTCCATTTTTCAAGTTTTGTTCTACATATTCTTTCATCGTTCATACCTCTTACGTGTACTGGTTATTTATGATCATACCACAAGAAACGCAGGGACGGTTCTGCTACTTCCATTTACTTGAAGCACCAAAACCGTCCCCTTTTTGAGTTCTTATTTTCTATTTCATAAGGTTCGTCTAGCTTAAATGGGGAGAGGCACGCAAATAAAACTGTTTCTAGGAGAATGGTAATAAAAAAACTGTTCAAATCTTTTGTTAAACCATAAAAGGATCATACAAGGAATTGGATTGTTCCAATTGTCCTTTTTGCAGCTACTTACAGACAGTACACGGGGGTTGTTCCTTCCATTTGGTCTCTTGAGTCCTTATAAGGACATTGGACTCGGCTTTTTTACAGCTCTTGGTCTTTTGATCCTTTATAAAGGACATTGGGCTTCGATTTTTTCTTCCTCTTGGCCTTTTGAACCCTTATAAAGGACATTGGACTTGGCTTTTTTCCCGCTCTTGGTCTTTTGATCCTTTATAAAGGACATTGGGCTTCGATTTTTTCTTCCTCTTGGCCTTTTGAACCTTTATAAAGACAGCGCGGCGAATTTTATCATTTATGGACCGATCAGTGTATCAATCAAAGACGCGACTCTTTTGTTTTTCAGCGATAGTGTCCTTCATCTCACTTATGAAGGACATCTGTACTTATTTTTCCTTCCAACTTGTCCTTCATTAGAGTAATGAAGGACAACTTTCCTGTTATTTTAAGCCAAGCTGTCCTTCATCAAGTCCTTCTCTTAATAATAAAAGCCTCCAAACAGTTTTTTACAAACATACATTACCGATTGAAAGAAAGGTCATCTCCACTTTTGAACTATTCCTTTTCAAAAAAGACGGAAGAACCAGCCTGCCTTCCCACGCAAAACTGGCTCTTCTTCCTAACGCAAACTCTTTATTCCCGATTTAGTAAAACAATCAACTGATTAGCATCTGCAGATAAAACCTTCTTTGCTTTTGCAGAGATACTGTCCTGTAAGCCTTTGTTATTCAAGTGTTTGATGAAATCATCAAGGTGTTTGATAGCCTGATCTTTATGCTCTTTTTTATAATGATCAAGCGAGCTCTTTAGACTGTTGGTTAGTTGGACAACCATTGGTCCTGTGATTTCTTTTTCTGATTTCAAGTCGTCGATTAATTTTTGCACTGAGTCATAGCTAGCTGTTAGATCGTCATAACCAAGCAGCTCTAATTCTGCTAATGAAGTGCTGTCCGCTCCGCCGTTTTCCTTAACTTCGAGTTTATAATAAGCGTATTTCCCAGGATTTTTGATCACAAATGCTCTAGTATATAAGCGCCATTGGAAGGTCTCATTTTTCCGATCATCTAGTACGGTCCAGTTCTCTCCATCATTGGACCCTTTTAATACCCATGATTTCGGATCCTTCTCTGCCCCCGAACTGGAAGACGTTACGGTATACATTTTCACCAACTGTTTGCCTTCCTTAAATTCATAATCTACTGTCGGCGTTTTGCTATCCAATGTCACCTGGGTATTAGAATTATTATCAAACAATAACTCACCCTTGTCAGATACTTTCCCCTTGCCATCCGCTAACAAATGATCCGTCATGTCTCTTAATGGAAGTGCTTTTAGCGTTGTTCCATCCGTCAATCCGGAAGTAATGGATTGAGGAACATCATGATCTCCACTGCCCCATTTCGATGGCTTTGGTCCCATATCAAAATCAATGACAGCACCCTTCACAAGGTCCGCATGTAAGATGGAAGTTTTATCGTACGCTTTTCCATTTACCTTCACACCTTGCACATACTTGTTCTCCTTGCTATTGTTTGGTGCATTAATCACGATCGATTTTCCATTTTCAAGATGAACGGTAGCCTTTTTAAATAAAGGTGCACCAATCGCATATTCCGGAGTTCCCATCTGCAAAGGATAGAAACCTAGTGAACTGAAGATATACCATGCGGACATTTCTCCGTTATCTTCATCCCCTGCATACCCTTGGCCGATTTCACTTCCAATATACAAGCGATCGAGAACTTCCCGAACTAATTCCTGTGTCTTCCATGGCTGACCAGCATAATCATACATGTAAATAATATGGTGTGCAGGCTGATTGCTGTGGCCGTACATGCCCATGCGGACATCACGTGCTTCTCTCATTTCATGAATGGTTCCACCATAGGATCCCGGATATAGTCCGGTTTCCGGTGTGTTAAAAAATTCATCAAGTTTACCAGCCAATGCTTCTTTTCCACCATATAAATTAGCTAGCCCCTGTCCGTCTTGCGGCACATGGAACGCCATATTCCATGCATTGGTTTCAGTATAATCATAGCCCCAAACTGCCGGATTAAAATTATCTGCAGTGGATCTCCATGCTCCATTTGCTGTTCGACCGTTGAAAAATCCAATTGCCGGATTAAACATATTCACATAGTTTTGGGCACGATTGATAAAATATTGATAATCTGCTGCATAGTTCGCTTGGTACGGATCGTTCTTATCGCCTTTTTCGCTTAGTGCCTTTGCTAAATTGGCAATACCGAAATCATTGATATAGCCATCCATTGCCCATGCCAAGCCTTCACCTGTTGAAGTATTGGTGTAACCGTCAAATATGGAGGTTGTTAATCCTTTTCGCCCTGTACCCGCATTTGGACTCACCACTTCAGCATTTTTAATGGCAGATTGATAAAAACTCTTCACATCAAAATTGGTAACACCTTTTAAATAAGCATCTGCAAACGCGATATCCGAGCTAGTTCCCGGCATTAAATTTGCATAACCTGGTGAAGACCATCGAGCAATCCAGCCACCATCCCGATATTGCTGAACAAATCCGTCAATCAATTCCCCGGCAATGGTCGGAGTTAACAACGAATAAGCTGGCCAAGCAGTTCGATAAGTATCCCAAAAACCGTTATTTACATAGGTCTTTCCATCAACAATCTTGGCGCCAGTCTTCGCCTCCGTATTTTGTCCAGTCGCTGCTGAATATGGACTTGCGTATTTATACTCTGGATTGTCATTAGTACCTACATTTTCAAAGGCTGAGTTTGGATACAAGAATAAGCGATACATATTAGAGTAAAGGGTTACTAACTGATCCTCCGTTGCCCCTTCCACTTCAATAGTGCTTAACTGTTGATCCCATTGTTTTTGCGCTCTGTCTTTTACACTATTAAATGTATCATTTGGACCAATTTCCTGTTCCAGGTTTTTCTTAGCCTGATCGACACTAATTAAGGAAGTAGCAATTTTCATCGTTACCACTTTGTCCTTAGCAGAATCAAAGCGAACAAATCCAGTCACATTGTTTCCGCCGCCACCTGTCAGCTTTCCGCTTTTTACAATAGGTTTATCAAATGTAGCATATACGAAAAGCCTTGTAGCTCCCGTTGATAAACCGCTTTTTACATCGGAGTAGCCAGTGACTTCACCCGTTTCCTGATTAATCGTGAGACCGCCATTATTGTTCACATTGTCAAAAATAAGATTGGAGGTGTCTCCAGTAAAAGTAAATTTAAACATCGCTGCATGATCTGTCGGTGTCATTTCCGTCTGAATTCCGTTTTCAAATTTGACGCTATAATAATGAGGCTTAGCAATTTCATTTGAATGTTTAAAAGCCAATGCACGTGCCGAACGGCTAGCATTTGGTTTATCTGCACTAGAATCGGATGGCATCACCTGAAAGGTTTGGCGATTCCCCATCCATGGGCTTGGCTCATGGCTAAGGGCAAAAGCTTGAATTTGCGGAAGATTATCCGCATTATTACTTTCATTGTATTGATAGATCCAATCTGATCCTGCATTCGTAGTCGGTGTCCAGAAGTTAAACCCATGCGGAACCGCTACGGCTGGGAAGTTATTTCCGCGTGAGAAAGTACCGTTCGATTGTGTCCCTCTAAGGATATTGACATAATCAGAAACTGCGTCATATTTTTTTGCAACCGGATTCCCTTCAATTTTTACATCGTCGATACTTCCTCTGAAAGCACCAGGTCCTTTCGGGTTATCGTAAGCAACAAGAATTCTTTTAATCGTTTTGCCCGCTGCTACATCGCCAATCTTGGATTTGATAAAATTCCATTGGTTCACATATAAATATTTTGAATCTCCTTGGTCTTTCGGGTTTAGTCCTACCCCATGCTCGTCTGTGGCTTTTAAATCATGAAGATAGGTTCCATCTGAGAATGCTAAATCTATGGATGCGTATGTGCTGGAGTAGTCATTATGATTTTTATCTGTAAATTCTGGGGCGATATAATAGGAGAGCTCTGAATTTTTCGTTACTGGGATGTCGACATCATATATTTTGTTATAAGAATAGGCTCTGCCTTTTGTAAGATGGGTTCCGGAATACATTAGTGCTCCTAATCCTGTCCATCCTACATTTGTTTTAGCCGTATAGGAGGATGTCGGTCCTTTGCCTATCTGTGACTTCATATCTCCTGGCGGCGGATCTGGAACCTCGATTCCATTTGAAAAAGCAACCTCCGCAAGCTGTGTAATACTGTCACCGGAGTTCTTGGTGATGTCCACTTTGTAATATTGGTAAGCAGTTGTATTGGAAAAATCATAAATTTTTCGTTGGAAACGATCCTTAAAATCTTCCCCTTTTCTTGAATCTAAGGAAGTCCAGGTAGATCCATCCTTAGAACCATAAAGAGTCCAATCTTGAGGATCTCTTCCTTCAAAATCGTTCGCAGATGTTAAAGCATATTTCACAACGGTTACTGGTTCCGAAAACTTAAACACGATATTTGCCGTTTTCTCGAATGCCAGCCATTTTGTTGTCGGATCCCCATCAATTAATTTCGTATCTACTTCGTTTGGCGGATTGTTAGCGCTTGCATTTACTTCCACGACCTTATCTGTAATATCTCCAAGAATGGAATCGCGCTTTACATTTCCATCAATTCCTTCGGTCATTTTCTTCCCATTTTGATCCGTTTCCACGGTATTCACCCAATCAAGCTGCGGTTCTGATTTCTCAAAAGAGGAAAAGAAATCTGTTTTCGTTGCATCATTGCCAGCCGCATGTACAGCTGTTTTTGGCATGATGGGAACACTCGTCATCAATACAAGCGATAATGCACTTAAAAGAATTTTTTTCATTGGCTTTCTTTTCATATCCCCTGCCCCTTTCACCTTTTTCAAGTAACTTTAAAAAGTACTCAACTTAACCGACTGAATTCACCTCCCTAATGCCATAAAAGGATGGTTTCAAGATGATTGAAAATCGTATAAAGTATTCACCACTTTTTAAAATGACTTTAATAAGCTACACCAAGAGCATATTATATTCAGAAATATCTGTCTACAATAAGAAGAAGGGGATTGTAAAATTCATACAAAACTCCTAGTTGAGAGTAGGCATTTGGAAATAGTGTACTTGTTAATTGTGCAGTTTCCTTTAAAAGTCATGCAGTTCCTCGCAGATCTGGTGCAGTTGAGGTGCCAATTCATGCAGTTCCACCCTGTTTTCATGCAGTTCTCATAATCAGGGGAAGTTCCAAATAAAAAATAGGGAAGCAAGTGCAGTTCCACTTGTCTTCCCTATTTCGCACGATGTACGGTCAATGTAACTCTATTGGTTTCACACATAAAAGTAGAAAGGTGAACAGGCTCATCGTTAGAATCAAAGGCAATCTTTAAAATTCGAAAAAGATTTGCCCCAATATCGCATTCTAATAACTTAGCATATTCAGGAGTTGCTCCGATTACGTCAATGATTTTGTCATTGCTAACGATTTCTGTACCATATTCTTCATGAAGTATCTTATAGGTTGATTCATCTCCCGCGATTTTCTTTTCCAAATTCGGAAAGTGAATTAACGAGTAATGGGCAATATCGTAGAAAAGGGGCCGATCGTTTACATACATAAGTCGTTCCAGTTCGAGAATGGGACTTCCCTCTTCTACTTTCAATCGTTCAGCAACTTCTTTCGTCGCAGGGATTACGTCACTGCGTAAAATGCGTGAATTTGGGATCATCCCTAATTGATGACTAAACTCCGAGAAACCGCTTACAGATAGCAATTCATTTTGAAACTTATTAGTAGCAACAAAAGTTCCTCTTCGTGGAATACGTGTCAGTGTACCATCCTTCACCAGTTCTTCTATAGCCTTACGAATGGTGATACGGCTTACATTATAAATTTCACAAAGTTCTGCTTCTGTAGGAATCTGTTCTTCCGGTTGATATGTCCCATTTTGAATATCATTTTTTAACATTTGCCGAATCTGCATGTATAATGGCTGGGGTGTTGAAGGATTTAATTTCATCTAAAATTCGTCCTTTTCCATCAAGGTATATACACCATTATACATTGATTTCCAATATTCGTCACCATGCCCCAAAATATCTTATCGTTTTTGCAGCAGTCTCTGAACCTAATTTCAAGCACTCTTGAATAGAATATCCCTTATGTGTTCCAAAAATGAAACCGGCAATAAAAGAATCCCCTGCCCCCATCGTATCGACAACATTCGTTTCCAACACCCCACATGTAAAAAATTGCTCCCCATCATACGCTAGGGACCCATTTTCTCCTAATGTTGCCACGGCTACTTTGGAACCTAACGCATGCACTTCTTTTAAAAAGCTTCTAATATACGCATCATCTTTTGTATAAGAAAAAAATGGGTAGTCAACGAAAGCTGGCAGTGTTTTTACAAGACTATGATTCAATTGATCGGAAAAATCAAAGAATGTAAGCATTCCTTTTTCTTTAAAAATAGGGTAATACTCCTCTGTATGCCCCCAAATACCGGCATGTACAGAATCGAAGGTTTGAATAAAATCAAGATCTTCTTTCGTTAAGGAAAAAGAAGCCATAACACCCTCATCATAGTCCCCAAAGCGACGATCATTATCTACTAATTCAACAAAGGTAACGGCTGTTTTTCCTTCTTTTATTGTGATACGAGAAGGATCCACCCCTTTACTTTGAATCGCTTGGATCATGGTATCGCCATATTGATCGGATCCGACCCAACCGACATATGCTGTTTCAGCCCCAAGATTTTTTAAATATACACTGACATTTACAGGGTTCCCACCAGGATATGCCTCCCCGCTAGTTTGATAGACATCCATACAGTTATCTCCTACTGTTACAACTCTCATTCCATGGCCTCCCTTTTTTACAGAAACAAGCACTACAAAGTAGTGCTCATCGTTCCATTAATATTCCATTTTTCGATAATATCTGCGAAGGTCTAATGAATGGTTTCTTTCTCTCTCAAGGTACACACTAATACGGCTTAGAACCGACCAGTTAATGCTAACGGCAAAGTGCTTTCTAAATTCTTCGCTGATGCCTTCCATAGCAAAGTCTTTCGTATCGATAATGGTCAGCTGTTTGGTGATTTTTTCAGCAAATCTCTCCACTCGGTCCATTAGCGGTCTTGTTTCATCTTCCCCTTTTAATAAAATCACGCTTGTATCTTCTACCACCATTTCAAGCGTACCATGGAAAAATTCCGCAGCATGAATCGATTTGGCATGAATCCATTGCATTTCCTCTAAAATACACATTGCATAGGAATACGTGTTACCCCACAAATTCCCTGACCCAACCATCATATGGTAGTCCGTATCTTTATGTTTGATCGCAAATTCTTCTGCTTTTTTATCAAAGGCTTTTACTGCACTTAAGATGGCTCTTGGCAGCAACGAAACTTCCTTCGTAAATTGCTCGTATTGAGGAAATTCATTACGGTTGTACATGAAACGGAAGACAAACATATACAACAGCATGAAGAACGTATCAAAGGAATGCTTTTCGGAACCGGTTGTGATGCAATAATCTACCATTTTAGTTAATGGTGTATCCGGTTCTGCCACTAGCGCAATGGTGGTAGCTCCTTTTTCCTTACAGAATTCTGCGGCCTCTAACGTTTCTTTCGTAGTCCCTGAAACAGATGCAAAAATACACACAGAATCCTTACTAAAATGTTTATGATTCATCACCAAGAATTCTGCGGCAATTTCCGCATGAACATCAATAGTAGAATTGGATTTTAATATGTATTCATACGGATACATCATCGCAATTGTTCCACCGGCACCGATCATAAATATATTGCTATATCCCTTTTTGGAAATAGTATCGACTATTTCTTCAATTTGCCCTCTAAATTGAAGACCTTCTTTTTCTACTAATCTAAGAAATAATTCCTCATCAAATTTTAGCATAGATGCTTCCTCCTTGTAGGACATAGGGTCTGATTCCTCGTCCTAATATTCGTTTTTCACTTTACTTGGAAGTATATTTGTTATGTCTTGTATTGTAACAAACTGATACATCAAATACAATTATTTTTTAATTCTAGGGAAGTGTCCCTCTACTAAGCTATTAATTGATCATCATCCTTATTCCGGCCATATTTCTTTTGCCAGTAAAAGTAGACTGGAAGACCAGTGGCAATTACAATTAACGCTGCCAGCATTCCTTGCCAAGGTGCCCAGGTGAAAGTTCCCCACGCAAGCCATGAAGCACCAAGGATCGCTAAAATGGTGGTAATTTTCCAAAACGGCATCCGGTAAATTGGGTTATAGTCATCTCTTTTACGGCATTTATATACGGCCACAAAATCCAAAATATTGATGACGAGCTGAATAAGGGTAAAATAGCCAAGCAATGCTGTTAAACTACTGGAAAATACCAGAATACATGCATATGTAACTTGTATAATAATGGAGAAGCTTGGTGTTTCGTATTTAGGATGGACCTTTGCAAAGCGTTTAAAGAATAGGCCATCCTTCGCCATCGCATACTCTAACCGCGGTTGAAACATAACACACGAGCTTAATGACCCTAAGATTACGATGATGGCTGTTATCCCTACAAAAGTAGAAGCAATATGTGACAGACCCGGTATAAATTTCACGGCATCCGATACTGCTGCTTGAGAATGCAGTAATTTATCAAAAGGCATTAGACCAATTACACAAACTGCTAAAAGGGTATACAAGCCCATTACAATAAATACGGAACTAATAAGCGCACGCGGAAGAATTTTTCCAGGGTTTTTAAATTCACCTGCCATAAAACAAATTGCCGCCATTCCTGTATAGGCCCAAGTAGTCGCAGAAACGCCGCCTATTAAACTTGTTTTTACTGCTCCATGTGTAGGAGTATAAGAAAAGTTTCCCACCTTCATATACATGAACCCCAAAATAATTACTATAAGGAAAGGTATGATTTTAACAGCTGTAATAATGACTTGGAAAAGTCCGCCTTCCTTCACACTCCGGTAATGAATAGAGGTAATGACAAGAATAATTGCGACCCCCAGCAACTTTCCTGCAATACCCGTAAAGAATGGAAAAAAGCTTGCTACATAAGAGACGATAGCCAATGCCATAATGGAGATAGAGGGTGGATCTAGAGCCCAGAACGTAGCCCATCCATATAAAAAGGCAAGGGGTCTCCATCCTGCTTTATTCAGATAGACGTAACCGCTTCCATTTTCAGGGTAAGCAGTAGATAATTCCGCCAACACCATCACTTGCGGGATTGCAATGATTCCTCCAATGATCCAGGCTAGAATGGAAATGGACGGAGTTCCCGCTGCTTTTGCAACATCACCAGATGAAACGAAAATACCTGATCCAACTGTAGTGCCTACCGCGATGGCTAATGCGGACCAAAAACCGAGTTTTCGTGTAAGTGTGCTATTCCCCATAAGAGTTCCTCCACATTCAGATTATTCAATTCCCAATTCTTTTATTTTCTCGTACGATTTCCGGACTGCTTGTTGTGGATCTTGATAATAACTAGAACCCATAATTTCTAAGGTGCAGGCTCCTTGATAATGATGATTTTGAAGACTCTTTATATATTCCCGCCACGGTAAAATTCCATCATCCATTCCCAAATGGGCATCTGAATGACCATCCCCATCCATTAAATGAAAATGGCTTAATTCAGGCAGAATAGAAAAATAATCATCCGGCGTTTCACCAGCTAATTGCATTGCTACCGTATCAGTCATTCCCTTTATGGAAGAAGATTGTATTTCTTCTATCATTCTTTTTACCCCTTGCGTATCCATGACTAGATTTGATTCAAATTTCGTTAAAGGTTCTAAGGCAAGCGTCATTCCTTCCCTTTCCGCAACCTTCGATAATTGATAAATAGAGTCACATGAATACTTCCAAGATTCCTCCTGCGGCAGAGAAAAATCCCCAATTCCAGAAGTGATCAACATCATATTCGTTTCTAACTCCATGGCCGCATACATGTTTTCAATAAAATAATCCATGCTCGTTTTTCTCCATTGAGAATCCGCGGCAGCAATATTGTATGGATAGACACATTGTTCGGGAGTATAGCAAATAATATCCATATTTCTGGATTTCACTTCTTTTTTGATACTCCTAATACTTTCCAATGCATTTCGATAAACATATAAATGCGGCTCCCCTGCCCATAGTTCAATGCTGGTTATTCCGAGCTGTTCCATACTGTTTAAAAAATACGAAAACGGAAAATGCTTAAACGTAATATTCATCCCTGCAACTTTCATTCATATCACCTCCATAGCTTTGAAAGCGTTTTTATTTGTTATATCTTGTATTATAATTAACAGATACAAAACTTGCAATCTATTTTTTTGTATGTCTGCTCCTGAAGTTCCTTTTCCCACATAGAAAAAGGACAATTCCACTGCGTTAATTAAGCAGTGGAGCTGTCCTATTTTCATATCATTTCTTTTAATTCTTCATATATACTACTAGAAAGCCCATCTATTTGATTTAAATCCTTATCCCAAAATAGATCATTTCCCAAAAATTGCTTAATCAAATTCTGAAGTGAAAGCTCGTTCTTTTTAAATTGAGACCATCGTTCACACATAAAAGAAAGTACTTGTTCATGATCTTTTACGACATATGAATCCCCGTTGAATTGAAATCCAATATAACCATCTTCCATTTTTTCTATTTGATAAAAGCGAATAAGCGCTGCAAATGCACGTATTAAATTATCCGGCAGTTTTTGATTCTTTTCATAATAGGACTCGATGGTAGGGAGAAGACGAACTTTAAATTTAGAGATGCTATTTAATGAAATATCCGCTAAACGGTGTTGAACAAATGGATTCATAAAACGCTCAAACACACTTTCTGCATATTCCATTATCTCTTTACGGTCAAATGCTAGAGTTGGAATAATCTCATTATCCACCGTTTCACGCAGAAATTGATTACTTTCTGATTGTGACACCCACTCCCCAACCGTATCCATTCCAGATAAAATTCCAAGAAGAGCCATTAAAGTATGAGAACCATTTAAGATACGCACTTTCCTGATTTGATAGGGAGCTAAATCCTTCACCCATTGCACGTTTAAACCTGATTTTCTTAATGGAAGCTTCTTCTCTAATTCAGGATTACCTTCTATTGCCCAAAAATGATACGGTTCAGCAGTGTTCAGCAATAAATCTCGATATCCCCATTTAGAAAATAAACATTCCGCCTCCTTTTCAGGAAAACCCGTGACTATCCTATCAACAAGAGAATTAAGAAATAGATTATCCCGCTCTACCCATTCCATAAAGGTCAGTGGCAACCCCCAGTCTTTACTGTGCTGAAGGACATATCGCTTCAAAATGTCACCGTTTTTTTCCAAAAGCTCACACGGAAGCATAATGAGACCTTTTTTCGGATCCCCATTAAAGTGCACATAACGTCTATATAAAAAAGCAGTAAGTTTACCCGGAAATGATTCTATTGGTTCCCCATCTTTCCAAGGTAATGTTTGATAGGAAAGTCCCGCTTCCGTGGTATTGGATACGATAAATTCTAATGTTGGGCTGCATGCTAATGCCAAGAATTCTTTCCACTCTTCATATGGATTTAGTGCTCCTGCAAAAACAGGAATAATCTCCTTTTGTTCTATCTTTGCCCCGTTCTGTAACCCACGTATCATCAATGTATATAGACAATCTTGATTGGCCAATTTTTCAATCATGCCTTTTCCAGATGGCCGTGGTTGGGTAACCACAATACTCCCTTGGAAATTCCCTTGTTTATTACATTCATGTATCATCCAATCAAAGAATCCACGGAGGAAATTTCCCTCTCCGATTTGCAGAACCTTTACTGGATAATCCTGTCCCCTATAATTTCTTTTTATGGTTTCTGTCTGTTCATTTAGAAGGTTTGATGACGAGTGAATATTGTTCATTCTACAATATCCTTTCTATTTTAACTTTAGCACTGCCGTTCCATTCATCTTTATCACTGGTAAAATCCCCTATTTGTTGGGTTATCAACGCTCCTTAAAGCTCCACAATCGCTTTGATCACTTTTGCCTCAGGATTCAACCATCCCTCAAACTGTTCTATCATGTGATCGAAATGGGTGCGATGAGTAATATATTTCCTTAAATCTACTAATCCTTCGTTTAGTGCATTCACTACATACTGAAAATCCTCACGAGTTGCGTTACGGCTCCCCATCAAAGTTAGCTCCTTTGCATGAAAATCAGGGTCATGAAAGGTAATATCCGTTTTTACTAAACCGACAAAAATTAATTTTCCGCCGTGAGCAGGATAGTTAAAAGCGTCTGTCATGGACTTTGCGTTTCCTGTTGCATCAAAAACAACGGTTGGCATTTCCCCATTCGTCAGCTCCGCCAATTTTTCCAAAGGTTGTTCCAGTACATTGACTGTTTCATCAATATTTGCCCACTCACGAGCAAATGCAAGTCGTTCATTATTCACATCCATGGCAATTACTTTTGCCCCCTGGTTCTTTGCAAATGCCATGACACCTAAACCAATCGGACCAGCCCCAATCACTAGTGCGTATTCTCCTTTTTGAATAGCTGCCCTTCTTACTGCGTGAGCACCTATACTCAAGGGTTCAATCATCGCAGATTGATCAAGTGTCAGCCCTTCCGTTTTTACTAAATGGTCAGCAGGAACAGTCATCCACTCACTCATTCCGCCATCAATATGTACACCCTTTACCTTCATATTCGTACAGCAATTTGGTTTTCCGTTCTTACAAGCAATACATTCCCCACACTCCATGTATGGAATAATGGAAACTTGATCGCCAACCCTTAATCCTGATGCATTATCTGGAATAGATTCAATAATCCCCGACAATTCATGCCCAAGTACACGTGGGTACGTGAAAAATGGCTGATTGCCTCCATATGCGTGAATATCCGTTCCGCAAATCCCAATACGTTGAACCCGAATGAGCGCTTCGCCTTCTTGAGGAACAGAACGTTCTGCTTCCACCATTTTAAATTGCTTTGGTTTTTCACAAACAATTTTTTTCATAAAAATTCCGCTCCTTTTTTTATCTGCAAGTTTTGTACATTCTTTGTTCTTTTCAAATTTCCAGGTTTCTTGATAAGTTGAATTGGCGGTACACGGGACCTGGCCCCCTAATCCCACCTAAAGAATTACTCCATCTTTAAAAATACTAATCTCTTTAAATCCGAATTGTTCGTTATTGGTGCGTTTTTGTCCGGAGGCTAGTGAAAGAATATATTCATATAAATCTTGTTTTAAGCTTTCCATTGTTTGGCCTTCCAATAGCTGCCCAGCATTGTAGTCAATCCAGTGTTTCTTGCGTTTAGCCAATTCTGAGTTCGTTGCTATTTTCACTGTAGGAACCGGCCCTCCAAACGGCGTTCCTCTACCTGTTGTAAACAAAACAATATGGGCACCAGCCGCCGCAAGGGCTGTCACGGAAACTAAATCATTTCCAGGGGCATTCACCAAATTCAACCCGTTCCTTGTCACTCTTTCCCCATAAGGAATAACATCTACCACTGGTGCGTGCCCGCCCTTTTGCGTACAGCCAAGTGATTTTTCCTCTAGCGTACTGATACCACCTGCTTTATTGCCGGGGGATGGATTTTCATAGATTTCTTGATCGTGACGGATAAAATATTCCTTAAAATTATTGATTAACTGTACGATTTTATGAAAGGTTTCTTCATCCTTTGCCCGATTCATCAAAATAGTTTCGGCACCAAACATTTCCGGAACCTCTGTTAAAATCGTTGTTCCGCCTTCCCCTACAATGAGATCGGACACAGCTCCCACTAATGGATTTGCCGTTATACCGGAAAATCCATCTGAACCGCCGCATTTAAGCCCTACTTTAAGCTTCGATACCGGAATAGGCTGACGTGCAAATTGTTCCGCATACTCCACTAATTCTTCTATTAAGCTCATTCCAATTTCCAGCTCATCCTCAACATCCTGAGCCCTCAAGAACTTTATGCGATTCGGAGAAAAATCACCGATTACCTTTTTGAATGCTTCAATTTGATTATTTTCACATCCTAATCCCACAATTAAAACACCAGCAGCATTTGGATGCTGAGCTAAGGAAGCTAATAGTTTTTGCGTATTAGAAAGGTCATCCCCCAATTGGGAACAGCCATAAGGATGCGGAAAATGATAAACTCCATCTATGTTACGATCTTTAAATTGTTCATTCCCCATTTTAGCCAGGATTTCGCAAGTCTTATTAATACATCCAACCGTATTAATAATCCATATTTCATTTCGGATTCCTGCTTCTCCGTTCTCCCTTAGGTATCCTTGAAAAGTATGTTGTACATTTTCCGTTGGAAACTTATGATTAGTAGGTTGATAGGAATAATCTAAAATCCCCTTTAACCCTGATTCCAAATTATGTGTGTGAACCCATTCCCCAACCGTTAAATCTCTTTTGGCTTTTCCTATCGAATAGCCAAACTTTAATACATCTTCTCCGGATTTTACTGGATTTACTAAAATCTTATGCCCTTTTGGAATATCCTCTGAGACCTCCACTTTTTTCCCCGTACTTGGAATCTCGAGAATTTCCCCTTTGTTCATATCCTGTAGGCAAATTACCACATCATCACTGGAATGTAATTGTACTATTTTACTCATATCGGTCCCTCCTTAAATGATGAAAGGGACGGTTCTTCCGTTTCCATGGAACAGGAGAACCGTCCCTTCGTTCCCTGTAAGCCCTTTCAATTCATAACTCTATTTTATCATCAAGAAATGAAATACAAATGGCATATTTTGCTGTAATTGTGCTCATTTTTGATATAATAAATACAAGGTGATAAACGGATGAAAAATATTCAAAAAGTGTCAAATCAAAACTTGCTGTTCCCTTTTTCCTTTGTCTTCCGAGATACAAAGAGCCCACAAAGGGAACTGTCTAACCATGTGCACGATTATTATGAAATTGTATATGTTTATAGCGGCCAAGGAACTTTCTTTATTGGTGATGTATTTTATCGAATGCAGCAAGGTGATGTATTTCTGATTCCAAATAATACAATTCACAGAGCAATGCCCGATAAGGATAATCCCGTTACATCAACCATTATCTTTTTTAGCCCAACCCTGCTATATAATAATCCAGTAGACGAATTTTTTTCCTATATACATTTATTTGAGGAAACAAAGAAGTTTAATATCTATCAAATATCTTTGCCATCCGAAGCACAACAAAAAATAGAAAAACAACTATTAACGATTCAACAGGAAATAACGAACGAGGAGCTTGGGGCAAAGCATGCTTCATTGATCATACTCCACCAAATAATTCTCGATTTATATCGCATTCGCATAAAAAGCAACGCGAAAAGTAGAATATACAACTCGGATTGGATAACCG
Source organism: Margalitia sp. FSL K6-0131 (assembly GCF_038008735.1). Taxonomy (NCBI): domain Bacteria; kingdom Bacillati; phylum Bacillota; class Bacilli; order Caryophanales; family Bacillaceae; genus Heyndrickxia; species Margalitia sp. FSL K6-0131. The sequence continues at coordinate 1,123,568 of NZ_JBBOZS010000001.1, read as the reverse complement.
ATATCTTGGCATATATAAATGAACATTTAGGGGAATCTTTATCCTTAACAGAGCTTGCCAATAAATCTTTAGTGAGCACCTCCCATTTCAGCAGAATATTTAAACAAAAAACAGGAATTGGATTAATCGAATATTTGAACACCAAAAGGATCATTAAGGCAAAAGAGCTTTTATTAACTACTACTTACACGGTGTCACAAATAGCTGAAAAATGCGGCTTCGAAAGCGTGTCCCATTTTCATCGTATTTTTAAAAAATATCTAAAAATGACTCCAGCAAGCTATCGAAAAAGTGATAAAAAGACCAGAAACACATGATGAATTTCGATGTCTCTGGTCTTTTCTTTTCTATTTACTCTTACGTTGTATGAAACAGGAGAACCGTCCCCATGCTCCCATTACGCCTCTTTCACAATCGGACGAACAAATCGAATAACTGCCAGAGAAGCAACTACTGCTAAAGCACCGGCAAGAATAAATGCAGCAGTAAAAGTTCCTGACTTATCAACAAGGTAGCCAGTTAAGGTTGGCCCAATAATTCCTGCTGTATTCGCTAAAAAGTGCATGAAACCGCCAACAGATCCAACATTGTTTTGATCGACAACATCATTGATGATTGCCCAGTAGATTGCACCTGTTAAATATAAGAAGAAAACAGAGAGCGCTACCAAAGTTACGGCACCAACGGTCGTCGTTACCACGCCGGCAAAGCCGATACAAACTGCTGATAAGAACAGACATGTAACAAGGACGAGCTTTCTGGAGAACAAGACTCCCTTTTTGATGAATTTCTTGTAGAAGAAATCGGATACAATTCCGCCTAAAGCGAGACCTAAAAAGCCTAGTATCCACGGAATAACCGTTACCACACTCATATCCTTAACACTTAATCCGCGGGCATCTACCAAATAGCTTGGGAACCAAGTTAAAAAGAAAAATAGAATATAGTTGTAAGCAAAGAATGCAAAGGCTGTAAATAATACGGTTTTTTGTTTTAGATAAAAAGTCAGACTGTATTTTTTACCAGATTGATCCCTTTCTTTTGCCGCAGCAATTTCCAATTCTGCAGAAGTCGAATCCGATGGTTTTTCTTTTACAAACTTCCACCAGAACAGTGCCCAAATTAGACCAATTAACATAATCGCAATAAAGGAATATCTCCATCCAAATGAAATAGCAATAAAACCAACGATTGGTCCTGAAATGGCACCGCCGAGTGGAGTCCCACTGTTTGTTAACCCAACCACTGATGCACGATTACTCGGCGGAAACCAGTTATTGACCATTTTATTAATCGTTGCTGAAAGCGGACCTTCGCCCATTCCAAACAATACGCGAATGACAATCATGCTGACAAAACCAACAGCAAGCACGATAGCTCCGCTGAAAAGCGACCAAACAATCATTGCAACAAATAGGGTAAGTTTGGCGCCAAATCGATCCGATGCCATCCCTCCCAAAAAGTTAAAAATCGCATATCCAACAGAGAAACTACTGAAAATAATTCCCATTTGTGTATCTGTTAAGGTTAAATCATGTCTAATAAATGGAGCCCCAACGGATAATGCAGAACGGTCTAAATAATTGACCACTCCAGCTAAAAACAAGAATAGAATTACAACTCCTCTTCCTTTAGAAAACATCCATACTCCCCCTGGAATAAATTTTATATTTCTCTGAATACAGAAAGCGTTTCCATTTAATAACAGAAACATGTTAGTAGTTTATATTTTTGAAAAATGGATAATAAACCGATTTAGTTTTTCAAAAAACGAAAGATTCTAATTTAACAGGAAAATCTTGGGATTAATGTTGGTTTAAAACGATGTACACCTGTATCGATAACCCTTTCTTGTTTAATCTGACTAAGAAGCTGTTCTGCAGCTAAATGAGCCATTTCTACAGTCGGCTGTTTAACAGTGGTAATCGTTGGAGTATAGAAATCAGCAAATGGCACCTCATCAATCCCAATTACCGCAACATCATTAGGAATCTTTAAATTACGGTTTTTGATAAATCTTAACACTTCGTTTAGGACAATATCATTCCCAGCTAATACAGCTTCAGGAGGTGTATCTAACGAAAATAACTCCGTTAATGCCTCTGAAATTTCTTCCGCTGGAGCTGTCTTAATATATTCTTCCTTAACAGGGAATCCATACGATTCAAGCGCCTCTCTGTATCCTTGAATACGTTCCACACGCGGACTAATATTCCGGATAATAGAAGTGGTCACTATCGCAATATTCCGATATCCTTTTTCAACAAAATGATCAACAGCCAGTTTTGCAGCCAGATGATTATCGAGCATAACCGTTGTAATATCCAACTCTGCAATCGTCCTATCCATAAACACAATCGGAAACTGATCGCGAATCATTTGCTGATACAAATCAAGATTATCCCCTGTTGGAAAAATGATAATTCCATCTACTTGCTTTGCCCTCAGCATTTCAATATAATTCTTTTCCTTTTGCGGCTCATCATCCGCATTACACACAATTATATGAAACCCTTGTTGATAAAAATATCCTTCGATTGCGCGAATGATATTTGTGGAAAAAGTGTGGACATTATTAGCCACGACCACGCCGATCGTAAAAGTAGATTTCTGCTTTAAGCTTCTTGCTAATATGTTAGGTTGATAGTTTAACTCATCAATAGTATCTTTAATTTTCTTTCGTGTTTTTTCACTCATATATTCAAATCGTTCATTCAAATATTGTGAAACGGTACTTTTGGATACATTGGCATGTTTTGCAACATCCGCAATGGTTATTTTCTTCATCAATTTGTTCATTCCTTTTGTGTAAACCGTGTGATAATTTTATATTTATAAAAACGGTCCCATTATAATTAAAGATAATTCTATTATAATTGGAACCGCTTTACAATTTATTTTCAGACTCATTTAACACATTATCCACGGAAACAATGGGTAGGAAGCCCCTTAATATCAAGCTTCATTTTAAATAATGCACCCGCTAATGGTTCTTCTTTTAATTGATCATCATCCATGCCAATTCTTGCAGTTGTTATATATAGTTCATTCAAATCTTTTCCACCAAAAACACATGAAGTCACGCGAGAAACCGGGACTGGTATACTGTCAATTTTGGATCCTGTTTGAGGATTCCATCGCGACACTTGATGCCCGCCCCAATGAGCGATCCAAAGCATGCCTTCTTCATCAACTGTCATGCCATCCGGATTAGCATGTTGACCATGGAAATCGATAACCACTCTTCGGTTACTAATACTTCCGGTTTCTAGATCATAATCAAAGGCATATATCTCTCTTTTAGGTGAGTCGATATAATACATAACTTTATTATCTGGGCTCCATCCCAATCCATTAGAAACGGTAATATTCCCTAATGTTTCTTTTACGGAAAGATCTTGGCCAAGACAATATAATTTGGCATTATTTCTTTCTTCAAAAAAGGAAGTAGTTCCTGCCCAAAACCTTCCTTTCTCATCGCATTTGCCATCATTAAAACGAAACGTAAATGGATCATAATTTGGCGGTTGAGCAAGTAATGTAAATACAGCATCGCCATTATCCAATGTGTAGAAACCATCCTGCATTGCTAAAGCAATCCCCCCACCTTCCTTTGGAACGATGCAGCCAACATATTTTTTTGTATTGATCTCATGAACAGACCCTGTTTCTGGATAATAGGTATATATCTTTCTTCCTACAATATCTACCCAGTATAGGCAATTATTTTTTGAATCCCAGCTTGGCCCTTCTCCTATTAGTGATTTCACATCAGCAATTAGTTCTAATTCTCGAGACAATTTTTGTTCTCTCCTTTTTCTATTTATTCCGCTTTAATGGAAGCCTTTTCTCCAGCAGTTTCTCGAATTAAATAAATAGGAATTAACGCTAACAAACTAAAAGCTGAAAGCATAATATAGTTCCATGTCCAACCAAAATGTTCGATAAAATACCCTGCAACTGGAGTAACTAAAGCACCTGAAAGACCTAAACTAACCCCTATTAATATACCCAATCCGGCACCAGCGGATTTTTTAGAGGAGTCAACTGCAAGTGAAAATACGACTGGATAAGGTGAATTACGAAAAATTCCCCAGATAATAAGAATAACCCATGCAAATGTAGCGCTATGAATAAAAATACATCCTAAAACACTTACAGCAGAACCAACAGCTAAAATACTTAATGAAAATTTTCTACCTAAATGATCACTCACTGTACCCCATACAATTTGACCAATCCATCCCGTAATACCAGATGCACCAGATATTACTGCCGCGTGTGCTAAAGACAGACCAACATTGGAAGTAAGCTGTAAAGTTAAGAATGTCGCTGCTCCCATTTCCGTCCATAAGAACAAAAAGTTAATAGACATGCCTAACATAACGTTCCTATTTTTAATTGCTTCTAATGCGTTTTTAAACGGATTTTTTGTAACAGTTACATGAGTGTCTCGAGGTAACGTTAAATTCTTTTGATTAATCCAATTATAAACTCTTTGCTCATTCTTTTTTGTACCAACGAAAACTTGTAATAGCATAATAACTATCCCGATAATAGGTATCCATAAAAATGTGGTTCTCCAAGTACCTACTGCTAAAATAACTCCGATAAGTACCGGGCCTACAAATTGTCCAATTGGAAGACCGGTATGATGTGTACCGATTGCAAATCCTCTATTTTCTTTATGCCAGAAATCACTTACAAGAGCAACGTTAACTGGCTCCATTGCACCTGTACCAAATCCCATAATAAATCTCCAAAATTGTAATCCACCGACTCCCTTTGAGAAAAAGGTAGCTATTCCTGCAACAGCGGTGATAATACATGTTCCCATCCAGGACCATGCACGCCTATATCCTCCTCCTAAACTATCAGCAAGTACGCCAACAAGAATAGCTCCGATAAAAGAACCAATAAAGTTTAATGAATTCAAAAATCCTGCTTCTACAGAATTTAACTTGTAATCTTTCATTATATCAGGTAATACAGTAGGAAGTATTTGTCGGTCAATGGAACAAAGTAACATTGCTAATGTTGTTACAAGAAGCATTAGCCATGATACCGGGTGTGCTTTTGGAACCCAACTTCTTTTTCGTAGATCTTGACTAAAAGGTCTTTCATTTACATGTTGTACCTTCTCCATTTCATTTCTTCCTTTCATTCAACCTAAAAAATTTCTCCTATACAATGGGTTTATTCAGAGGTATTTATACCCCTGAATAAGCCATAAACCCTCCATCAACAGGCACCGTAACACCTGTCACAAATCCCGAATATGATTCATCCAAAAGCCAAAGCATTGTTCCAAGTAGATCCTCTGGTTGTCCAAATCGTTTCATCGGTGTTCCTGTTATAATTTTCTGTGAACGCGGAGTATAGCTTCCGTCTTCGTTTAGCAGCAAATCGCGGTTCTGCTTGGTTAAGAAGAACCCTGGAGCGACCGCATTTACACGTAAGCCTGCTTCCGCAAAATGGACCGCCATCCACATCGTGAAATTATTAATAGAAGCTTTTGCGGCACTATAAGCCGGCACCTTTGTCATTGGAGCATAGGAACTCATAGAAGAAAAGTTTAAGATAACAGGTGCTTTCGCTTGTAATAACAATTTTCCAAAAACTTGGCTTACTAAAAATGTGCCGGTGAAGTTGCTGGCGAAAACAGTTGAAAATCCGCGTTCATCCAAATCAAAAAATGATTTCCCTTCAGCATCTTCCTCATAGGTTTCAGGCCCTGTGATAGCATCCGGATGGTTGCCGCCTGCACCATTAATTAAGATATCAACTCCGCCAAACTCTTCTACGATTCGTTCTTTGGCTTTTTCTAAAGAACTTCGATCCAATACATCCGCTACAATGGAAATAGCCGTTCCACCGGACTCTTTAATTTGATCGACTACTAGTTTTCCACTTTCAGCTGTTCTATTTAAAATGGCGATTTTCACTCCATGGCGAGCTAATTCACTCGCCATTTTGGAACATAGAACACCGCTGCCACCTGTGATAACTGCCACTCTGCCTTCTAAGTTTTCATGAATTGGAATCATGCTTTATTACCTGCCTTTTTAGCCTCATATGCATCCCATAAACCTAGTAAATACATAATTCCTAAAGCACGGTCGTATAATCCATAACCTGGGCGGCAAACCTCTCCCCAGATATGGCGGCCGTGGTCAGGTCTGACGTAGCCATTATAATCTTGATTATGTAACGCCTCGACGACCCCTTTTACATCAATGGAACCATCTTGTGTATAATGAGAAGTCTCTTCAAAATCCCCATTTTCATAGATTTTCACATTCCGAATATGTGCGAAAGGAGAGCGATTAGCATATTCTTTAGCTATTTCCACCATATTATTGTTAGGATTTGCCCCCATAGAGCCTGTACATAATGTAAAACCATTCAATGGTGAATCAGAAATTTCCATTAGCTTTTCATAGCTTTCTTTGCCGGTGATAATGCGTGGTAATCCAAAGATAGACCATGGTGGATCGTCCGGATGGATGGCCATTTTAATATCACAAGCCTCTGCTACAGGTAAAATTTCGTTAAGGAAGAAAGCTAGATTCTCCCAAAGTTTTTCTTCATCGACGGTTTTATAAGCATCAAATAGTTCAGAAATACGCTCAAGCCTTTCCGGTTCCCAGCCTGGCAATGTTAGATTAGACGACTTTGCGACTGTTTGAATAAGTTCCTGCGGGTCAATTTGATCTACTTTTGCTTTTTCATAGAATAGTGCCGTCGATCCATCTTTTAAAGGATGGAACATTTCTGTACGTGTCCAATCAAACACTGGCATGAAATTATAACAAATAACTTTTACTCCAAATTCTGCTAGATTTCGAATAGTTTCCTTGTAATTCTCGATATATTTCATGCGGTTTTCATTGCCTAGTTTAATAGATTCATGAACATTAACACTTTCTACGACATCGGTATGAAAACCAAATGATTGGATATATTCAATTTCCTCTTTAATTTCTGCCTTTTCCCAAACTTCTCCGGCTGGTTTTTGGTGTAATGCCCAAACAATTCCTTTGACTCCTGGGATTTGTTTTATTTGTTCTAATGTAACGGTATCATTCTCTCTGCCATACCATCTGAATGTAATATTCATCATGACACCTCCACTTTTTCTTCACTTTTTTGGATATAATTTCGGCTTAATTCTACAACAGCATCGTAGCCGCCGCTTTGATAAGCTTTGTTTAAATCACTGCCGATCCCCACTGCTACCGCTCCCGCATCCAGCCAATTTTTTAAATTGGATAAATTAATTCCACCCGTAGGCATAATTCGTACATTTGGAAGCGGTCCATTTACAGATTTTATAAAGGACGGTTCAAAATGATTAGCCGGGAATAATTTCAGTACATCACATCCAGCTTCCAACGCCATTGCCATTTCCCGAATTGTCATACAGCCTGGCATGTACGGGATACCGTAACGGTTGCAAAGAATCGCAACTTCTTCGTTAAAATATGGACTAACAATGAATTTAGCGCCATTTAACATTGCATGCCTAGCAGTTTCGGCATCTAATACAGATCCTGCACCAATTAGTGCATCCGTATGTTGAAGAACCTTAAATGCCTTTTCGATTTGAGGAGTGGTATAAGTTAACTCAATTACTTGAATACCGCCATCTATTGCCGCTTTCGACAATTGGCCAGCTTCTTCTCCAGACTTGCCCCGAATGACTGCTACTACTTTCTTCTCTACTAATTGTTGAGTGATAGTTTCTTTATTCATCAAATCATAACCTCCTTACTCGAATTCGATAAGGGCTTTGCGTACTTGTTCCGGATGTTGTTCTATAAAGTCAAAAGCTTTTTGAACATCTTCTAATTTGTAAGTATGAGTAACGAGTCCGTTATGACGAAGCTTTCCTTCATTTAATAGCTTCACGACCTTCGGGAACTGGTAAGTTTGTAATCTTGAACCTACTATCGTCACTTCCCCTTTTGTAATTGGAAGTTGTGAAATAGCAGCTTTTCGTTCATCAAACCCAAGCACAACCACTCTTCCGGCAGGAGAAACAACATCAATCCCCAATTCGAATGTCATTGGCAAGCAAACGGCATCAATTACAACATTTGCCCCTTCGCCATTTGTCCACTCCTCTACACGTTTTCGAACGTCTTCACTTCCGGCATTCACTGTTACATCAGCGCCATTTTCCTTAGCGAAAGTTAATCGTTCCTCACTTAGATCCGTGATCATCACCGTTGCACCCAGCAACTTAGCCATTTTTAAAACACAAATTCCAATTGGACCTGCTCCTTGAATTAACACGGTATCTCCTTCTTCAACATCGCCTCTCCATGTCGCTTGTGCACCAATCGTATAAGGTTCTGCGAGAACAATTTCTTCCCAAGGTAAAGAGGAATCTACCACATGAAGTTGTTTTTCAGGTAAAACGAGCCATTCCCTCATTCCGCCATCTTCATGTACACCAAATACGGATAAATTTTCACAAACATTCGGACGACCTTTTCGGCACGAATAACATTCGCCGCAATATCGGATTGGTTCCACTACCACATGGTCGCCAACTTTTATTCCCTTCACTTCTTGGCCAACCTCTTCTACTTCCCCGGCAACCTCATGACCAATTACTCGCGGTAAAGTAGCGAGCGGATTCGTTCCATGATAGATATGCATATCTGAACCGCAAATCCCCACACGTTTTACTTTTACAAGAACGTCTGTTGTATGTACAATCTGTGGTTTTTCGATTTCATTAATGATAAGTTCATGTGCTTTTCTAACTTGAACCGCTTTCATTTATTGCACCTTCTTTGTTAAAAATTCATATACGCTTGAAGCGATGGTAATCCCTTGCTCAAGATTTCTTGCTTCATGCAATTGTTCAATTTCCCCAGGCACATATACCCGATCAAATCCCGGTGCAGGCGGTACCTGTTGTAATTCTTCCATCATCCGGTCCATTTGCTCTAAAAAGACGTCTGGATCCGTGAAGAAAGCAGGGTTTATCGCACAGAAGTAATGTCCCAGTTTTCTTTTCTTATCAAGATCATCGTACATTTTTCCAATGTGCGGACCGAATGCCGCACCTGCTAATAGTCCGGAGAAAATGTCTACTATCACGGCCAAACCGTACCCTTTAGGTCCTCCAAATGGGGTAAGAGAAGCGACTTTGTTTGGATCCGTTACGGGAGCTCCATTTTCATCTACCGCCCAGCCTTCCGGTATTTCTTTTCCTTCCTCACGAGCTTGGAGAATTTTCCCTAAAGCTACGTTCGATGTCGCCATATCAAGGATAAATGGCTGCTTCGTCTTGGCCGGAACCCCATATGCAATCGGATTAGTACCGAGAAATTGTGTTTTCCCTCCAAACGGAACGACAATTTTATCCGTATGTGTCATGGCAATTCCTATTAGCTTTTCCTCTGCAGCCTTTTGAACAAAATAGCTTAAAGCCCCGCAATGGCTGCTGTTCATTGCCGTTACCATCCCAACTCCACTTGACTTTGCCATTTCAATTGCATGATCCATCGCAATATCTGCAACTACATGACCAAAGCCATCATCTCCATCTACAATGCCTGTTACAGGTCCGGTAGATTGAAAAGTGATGTTTGCGTCAGGTTTAATCCCCCCTGCTTTCAAACGATTGATATAATGTTCTGTTCGCAAAACACCGTGGGAATTTACATTTCTTAAATCCGCATGGACTAAAACGTCCGCTATTTTCATAGCATGTTGATCATTTAACCCTGCTTCTTGTAATTTCTGAATGACTAGCTGCTTTGCTTCCTCTGCTTTTATGGTTACAGTCGCCATGCTTCCATCTCCTTACTTTAGAAACTATAAAAACGCTTCCAATCAGTTCATTACAATTATTGGTATTTATCTTTCTATCACTGCTTCGTTTCGTATAAAAGACCAAACTTCCTCTAAATAAGGTAAGCCTTCGTTATCTCCCGAGACAGTCGTCACTAATGCACCGACCCCATTTGCAAATGCTAATCGTTCTTCCATATGTAAATCATATAAATACCCATAAATATAGCCCGCATCAAAACCATCGCCGGCTCCAACCGTGTCTACTGGTTTAACCGCAAAAGCTTCTTTTTGAAACCATATTCCACGATAAAAAACCCTTGATCCGTTTGCACCATCTTTTATAACAAGCTGATCAATGTTATAGCGTTTTGCCAAGTTCACAAAATCTTCTTCTGATGAAGAATCTAATATTAGCTTGATCTCATCTAGACCTGTCAGCAAGATATCCACGTATGGTAACAGTTCAAAATAAGCTTTTCTTGCCTCCTCGATGGTCCATAATTTCAAACGAATATTAGGATCCATAGAAACAGTTATGTGCTTTTGCTTCGCTAGTTCTAAAACTCGCTTCACAATTTCGATATTTTTAGGGTCTACCGCTAAAAAAACACCCGTAATATGGACCAGATTGATACCATCTAACATATCCTCTGTTATATCATCCGGAGTTAACGTTAATATGGGAGATTGATAGCGGTAATAAAAGGTTTTTCCCGAACCATCCTCCCGAATCTCTTTAAAATTCAATGAAGTTGGATATCCTTCCACAAACTGGACATCTTCGGTATTCACCCCTTCGCCACGTACGAAATTATAAATATATCGTCCAAATTCGTCCTTTCCTAAACGACTTACCCACTTTGAACGTAACCCGAGACGAGAACAGCCGATAGCAAAATTAAGCTCAGCTCCTCCCACTTTTCGTTCAAACTGAGGGACGTATCGCATTGGTCCGGTTTGGGACGGATTAAAGGTGATCAAAGCATCCCCTATCGTAAAAACACTAAAACTTGGTGGCATTTTAATACCTCCTTCTTTCGTTTCCTTCTAAGTTGATTAGATAAACCGGTTTAGTATCGAGCAAAAAATAAAAGATTTATAAATCGGTTTAGTTACCAAATAAAAAATAAATCGATTTAATAATTCTATGTAACTTGCCATACTAATCTAAGAAACTAGTATGCAAAAATTTAAAATAATTAGTAAATCGGTTTAGTAAGAGTATATCTGAAACCCTTTTCATTTTCAATAATAATTTGAAAGTTTTTTTAGTTTGTGAGGATTGTTCCCATGTTTCCACCTCTGGTTTAAATAAGTGAAATGTAAGAACCGTCTTATTATTAACCATTATAAAGGACAGTGGACTTGGATTTTTTCTTTCTCTTGGTCTTTTGATTCCCTATAAAGGACATTGCACTCGGATTTTTCCTTTCTCTTGGCCTTTTGATTACCTATAAAGGACATTGCACTCGGATTTTTTCTTCCTCTTGGCCTTTTGAACCCCCTATAAAGGACATTGCACTCGTTTTTTTTTCCTCTTGGTCTTTTGATCCGGTCCCTCTTCTCACAAAAAAAGGGTGTAGTGTTGTTAGTAATTTTGAGAAAAGAGAACCGCCCCCCAAACCCAATCGAGTAGGAGGGGGTGACTAACCCCCGACCTCTCACACCACCGTACGTACCGTTCGGTATACGGCGGTTCACTTAAGTATGACGCAAATGGTTGTATCTATCTAACAGACTTTTAAGCTTTTGATTTCTCCAAAACTTTAGATTTAGTGTTGTGTGTAAGATAGGACTATTCGAAATGCGCCAATATTTCTTACGAGAATTTCCCCATTCATGGGCCTTCTCTCTTGGAACGCCAAGGGATATGAGCCTTTTAATTTTTGTTTTGGGTAGTTTCCATTGTTTCCAAAGGCACATTCGGAGTCTTCTTCGAATATGTTCATCCAGTTGTTTAAAGGGAGTTGGCGTGTCTGCCAGCGCAAAATATCCGCACCAACCAACAAGGTATTCATTTAGTTTCTCAATACGCAATTCCAATGGAATGGGTTTTGACCTTGATGTTAGTTCTTTTATTCTACTTTTAGCTCTCTTTATACTTTCTTTTGCGATACGGATTTTTGGATTACGGTTTGATGTGAAGCTGAATCCAAGAAACTTTCGTTTCCACGGTCTGTCCACCGCACTTTTCTCTTCATTTACTTTTAGTTTAAGCTTCTTTTCAATGAAAGTAGTGATAGAACTCTTGACGCGTAAACCTGCCTTCTTGGTTTTTACGTAAATATTACAATCATCTGCGTAGCGGACAAATTTGTGTCCTCTTTCCTCTAGTTCCTTATCTAATTCATCTAACATGATATTGGAAAGTAGTGGACTTAATGGTCCACCCTGAGGAACACCTTCTTCGCTGATAGTTTCCACACCGTTTATCATAATCCCCGACTCTAAGTATTTTCTAATTAACTTTAGAATCGTCTTATCCTTGACTCTTTTTGCTAGGAGTCCCATAAGCATATCGTGATTTACCTTGTCGAAGAACTTTTCTAAGTCCATATCTATTACCCATCTGTAGCCCTCTTCTATATATTGCCTTGCTTCCCTAACGGCATCATGTGCCCTTCTTCTGGGTCTAAACCCATAGCTATGTTCGGAAAAGGTTGGGTCATAGATTGGGGTTAATATTTGGGCAATCGCTTGTTGGACAAAACGGTCTGTCACGGTAGGAATACCTAATAAACGAACGCCGCCATTTGGTTTCGGGATTTCGACTCGTCTGACTGGCATAGGCTCATAGGTTCCGTCCTTTATTGAATTTCGGATTTCTTGCCAATTTTGTAGAATATGCGCTCGTAGGGATTTTACAGGCATTTCATCTACTCCATGGCTACCCTTATTCTTTTCGACACGTTTCAATGCCGAAAGTAGATTGTCCCGTGACAGTATTCGTTCCATCATTTCGATACATCCTTTCACGTGAATATACGTGCTATTTGTGCCATTGTTTATTCCACCCTCTTAAAGTCCCCTGTGGAATTCACCACTTCCTCCTTTAAGTAAGTCCAATTGGATTGTCTGTATCATCATAAACAATGAACGCCTAGTGTATATTCTCCTTAAATGTTCAGTCCTTCCCTAACCATCTTAAGCTAGTCAGGTACTATGACCTCTGCTGACTTCTGGCTGTTCAATTACCCTTCACAAAGTAAGTTACCGAGTGTGCTCGGCATTTCAGCCAGACCTCCCCAGGTAAGAGTACAGTCTTTCTCCCCATCTATCTGCTTCATTTACTCTGTATCATCTTTGGCAGAAAGGACTTCGTTTTGTTTGGCAAACTCATCCAATGATACCTAGCCTTATATGAAGTTCGTGTCCCTCAGACCGGAGATTTGCCGCCCGCTTCCTTCAGATTCTGCGTCACCACAGACACCCTTGCGTTTAGCTACTGCTACTTCTGCCTTCACAGTTCGGGACTTTCACCCTATAGACTGCACCCATGCTGGGCGCACCAAGAAAAAACAGGGGCTTGCAACCCCTGTTCTCCTTACAATTTAAATTGCGATATTACTTCTTCCAGTTCCATTGCCATTTTGGCGAGTTCTTGTGCCGCGGAAGATACTTCGTTCATGGATGCACTCATTTCTTCGGAGGATGCGGCAACGTTTTGGGAGTGTTCATTTACACCCATTGACGTTTTAAAGACTTTTTCAAAATGGGTAAAAACTTCTTCTATACTTGCTTTCATTTTGTTCATAGATCCGCTGACTTCAGCGATACTTTTGGTTACGTTCACAACGGAATTATTAATATTTTCGAAGGCAGTACCGCTTTTATTCACTAAATCGAGACCTTCTTTAGTGGAATCGGAACCTTTGTCCACCAGTTCCATAGATTCATTGATTCCTTCTTTAATGTCCGTAATGATTTCACTAATTTGCGATGCAGATTGGCTTGATTGTTCTGCCAGTTTTCGAACCTCATCGGCTACAACAGCGAAGCCTTTTCCTTGTTCTCCTGCTCTTGCCGCTTCAATGGCTGCATTAAGCGCCAAAAGATTCGTTTGTTCGGAAATGGATTGAATCATAAGGCTTATTTGGCTAATTTCATTAGATTTTTCTTTTAGTTCATTTATTTTTTCTGCAGAAGATGCAACATTTTGATCGATTTCCGCCATTTGTTGGACAGTTTGATTTACTACCTCGCTACCGAGACTAGCGGTTTCTGCAGATAGATTAATAGATTTGTGGACATTTTCCATGCTTGTTGTTACTACTTCCACATTTTCTAATACTTCTCTCATAATGTTAACCGCATCATTCATTTCTGCATTTTGTTCATCCGTGCCTGAAGCCACACTCTGAATGGATTCGGATATTTGCGTAGATGCTTTTAGGTTTTCTTCAGAGCTTGCAGCTAGTTCCTCTGATGTAGCGGATAGTTGCTGGGACCCATCGGAAACCTTTGTAATCATTTCTTTTAAATTATGAGCCATCAGATTAAAATTAGATCCTGTTTCGCCAATTTCATCGTTCGATTTGATATCCACCTGCTGGGTCAAATCACCTTTTGACATGGATAAGGATAGAGCACTTAACTTCTTAATATCACGTGTAATCCTTGAACTCATAAAGAACGACACGATGATCGCTAAAATAGCGACGATTGTACCTAATAGAAGAAGAATATTCGTGATATGTTTCGCAGATGCTAGAAACTCACTTTTTTCCACAACGGATATGTAATTCCAGCCTTTTATTTTAGAGGAAATGGTTGTGAACACATAATCCTTTCCGTTAAGCTTTGCTTCAATACTAGTATCTTTGTTCAATTTTTTTAACTCTGGAACTTTTAATGTAGATATCGGTTTGAAATTTAGCTTTGGATTTTTCGGATCGGCAAGAATCGTTCCATTATCCTCCGCTAAAATAACATAGCCATTTTTCCCAATTTTAATTTGCTTGATGATGCTAGTTAATCCATTTAAGTCAACATCTAATCCAAGTACACCTTTTTGTTGTCCATTTTGTTCAATGGTAACAACATTACTTACAATGATCGAATCCGATCCATTTGCGGCATAGGCACTTGTCATATTAACTTTACCAGGATTTGCTGTCGCCGTTTGATACCAAGGACGTTCACGCGGATCAAAGCCTGCCGTTGTAGGACCTTCAGGATATTGAATATAGCCGCCATCAGGAGTTCCCATATATACATAAGCTGCATTTGGGTGTGAAGCGCCAAACTGGGCAAAAATATCAAATATTTCTTTTTCCTTTTTGCTGTTTTTGGAAGGGGTCATATCAACAGATTGACCCGAATCCACACCCTTTACTTTCATATAAGATGTAATGGATTTGTCCGCGCCTATGACAGAAGGATTGGTCGCTAATAATTTGGCATTTTCATGAATCGTATCAAAATATAAGGAGATCGCATTATCGACTTGATTAATTTCCTTTTTACTAGATTCTGTATAAGCATTTTGAGTGGTTTTACGTACTTCATTATTGATAAAAAAGGAAACGATAAAAATAGGAATAATGGATAACAATAAAGAATAGACTATAAGCTTAGTTTTAAATGAACCTCTTTTTTTCTTCATATAAAAACCTTTATAAAGCAAGAAAGGCATATTTCTATGCCGTAACTTGCTTTCCTTTCTCTTATTCTTGAATTAATGGAACAAAATATGGTGTTCTTCTAGAGAGAAGCAATTTATCTTGGTTAAACCACCAGTCATTTTGTAATGTTTCATATTTCACGACCAATGCTTCCTCTTTATCACTTGGTGCTACAACAGGCTGATCTAAACCATACAATGGATCAAGCGTGTACAAGCTGCTGCCGCCTAAATAATGTTGATCGCTTCCGACATAGTTAGCAACAACCGTATATGCTTGTGCACCAATTGCTACGGCATCCCAAGTAACCATGGCGTCATCCGGATATTTATTGACAGACATTTTTTTGCTGATTTCCATCTTTCCTCCGTATTGTCCATTCCAAGCGGAAGGAATGGCAATTGTATCAGCTCGTTCCACTGCTAAAACTCCTGAAGCTTCCGGAAATTGAGCATCTTCGCCTATTAAAATACCGATTTTACCTAATTCCTTTGTTTCAAACACTGGTAAAGAAGAGCCTGGTGTTGCCCATTTTTTATCCATTTTGCTTAGATGAGTTTTTTCATATTTCCCTGCAATGCTGCCATCTGGAGAAATGAAGAAGGCTGAATTAAATAAGTTATTATTTTCTTTTTCAATTAGTCCTGCTACGATTGAAACTTGGTATTTCTTTGCAAGATCAGCGAAAAATTGCGTTGTTTCCCCATCAGCACTTTCAGCGAAGCTTGCTGCATCTTTTTTATTATCAACCGGACCTGTTAAAGATAATTCAGGAAGAACAACTAAATTTAAATTACCATCTTGTTTCTTTGCGTCTTCTAATAGAGAAACAATTTTTTCTTTATTTTTTGCTTTATCACCCAATACAGGCTCATATTGAAGAGCAGCTGCTACAATTTTGTGAGGTGTTGTATTTTTCGTATAATCCCATGGCTCTACATATTGCATAAGCTCTTTATAAAGCTCTGGTCTTCTTTCCTTCAATGCTTCTTTATTTTTATTATCGTATTGCTTTGGATCAATGGTTGCATATGTAATCGTCGGTTCATCGACATCTTCTTTTTCTGTCATGACAACAGGAGCTTCCGCAAGCTTATGTCCTTCCGGAGACCAAACGGCACTTCCGCCAATCATATGAAAGCCATGCTCTGTATTGGAACGGTTTGCACTGACAATATACATTCCATTTTGTTGTGCACGAGCAGGAAGAGCAGAAATCGCTTGAGCAGATGAATTCGTTGGGAATGCTAGAATGTCTGCACCTTGAATACCTGCTAATCTTGCAGTCTCAAAATAAGCAGAGTCCATACAGATGTTAATAGCAATTTTACCTAATTCTGTATCAAAAACAGGTACGCCTAAGTCTCCCCAAGCTCCCCAATGTGTTTCTGTTTCCCACATTTGTGTTTTGCGATACTTGCCAACGTATCCATCAGGACCTACCATTGCTGCTGAGTTATAATATAGGTTTGTTTTTTTATCAACTTCCGGCATACCAAATACAATGTAAGCATCGTATTTTTTCGTTAATTTCGCGAATACATCCGTCGTTTTACCAGGAATCGTATCAACAAATGGCTCAATAGACTTACGATTAGCATAGTAATATCCAGTAGTAGACATTTCAGGAGCTACAACAAGCTTTGCTCCATTTTTAAATGCTTTTTCCGTTAACTTTGCTAATGCCTCTACGTTCTTATCTCTTTCATTTAAAATTGGATTAAACTCGATAGATGCTACCCTAAAAGGCTTTGTAACTTTTTTGATTTTCGTTTCCTTTGCATGAACAGGTGTGTCATTTTGTGTATATGGATACACACCAGCTGTTATTAAAGCTAAAATAAGTACAATTCCAAATACAATCTTCTTTGCTGACATTTCATTCTTCCTTTCTTGATGTTGATTTTACATATTAAGTGCAGGATGTTTATTTCTACATTTCCCCTTTCGATGTGTTACATTTTTTCATCCCAAATGAACAGCAGAAACTGTTTCTAAAGCATCTAATGTTGAAAATAGCTTTTCGATATTCAAGATGGATATCATACGGTTGTCTATTAAGGCAACTCCTTTAAAAATTTCGGAAGTGGCGTTAATGGAATCAATCGGTTTTATTTCCGCTTCATCGATACTCAAAATTTCATTTGTCTTCGAAACCATCAGAGCAATATCAGATTGATGAATGTCTAAAAGAAGAAATCTTGTACTTTCATCTATTTCAATAGATTGATTGAATAGTAATGTGGCAGCATCAATGACTCCTTTCATTTGCCCCCTTATATTGGTAATCCCTTTGATATAATCAGGCATTTGCGGAAGACAGGTGATCTCCGTTACCTTTTCAATGGAAATGACGTATTGGATTTCGATACCAAAGTCATTATCTCCAACACGAAAAATGACATAGTTTGATTTCACTTTCATCCCCCTATCTTATTTTTGTCATTCGTTGATATTTTCTTTGAACGCTCGTTTTTGTCCTCGACAGCCTCTTCGCTACCTCGGAATAGGAATACCCTGATAGCACCATCATTTCTAACACTCTTTCTTCTTTTACACTCCACACTTTATAATGTTCTTCTTTCCGGCAATTTCTTTCATGTCTTACCCATTCGGGTTCAGGAGCGATAGTATTGCATTCTATCTTTGAAAAATCTATTTTTTCGCGGTTTCTTTCTGCCCATTTCCAAAAATCTATTGGATCGATAAAATAAAAACTCTTGGTGGTACGTGTAACCTTTTTGGTGAATTTTAGGCCGTGTCTTTTCATCCAACCGATAATCGTATTTCGATCAACGGAGAGTAATTCGGCTAATTGATACGTGGATAAATGTCCAGTTTGATTTTTGGTATAAGCAATACCCAGTCTCTTCATTTTGCTAATAACAGACCCTTGTGATCTATTTAACTTTTGGGAAACCGTTTCGATTTTCATCTTACCCACGTTTTCTTTTAAAAATAGAATTTCCTCATCTGTCCAATTTCTTCTGTTCATAACATTACTCATTTCCTTTACAACGTTTCATAAGCGATGCGGCTTTGCAATAAAGTATCCCTGCAGTAAAGGCACACCCAGTTGCTTTGCTACTACTAAATCATCATTCGTTTCAATCCCTTCTAAGACCACGACCATTTCCTTAAAAGTATCAGAAACAAAATATTCGACGTGCTCCTGCTTTTCTAAAGAATCCGCTAAATTTTGAGAACACGATCGATCTAATTTCGTAAAATCCGGAACATAGTGATGAATTTTCCTTATGGATGACTGGGTATAGGTTAAATCATCATAAGCAATAAAAAATCCCTTATCCCTAAGGAATGACAAGCGATTTTTAAAATGGGGTTCTTCCCAATAATGATCTTCTGCAGGATCCTCATTTATTTCAAACACTACTCTGTGTTTGATTTCTTCATAGTTCCGTAATAGTCCATTAATAAAGGCAGGGAAATCTGGGTGAATAATCGTAGAAGGAAAAACATTTACGAAAAGTAAATATTTATCTAAATGGCCGTATGGATATTCTTTAACGGCATTCGATATGGATGCAGTATCTAATTCGTAAAGGACTCCCATATTACGCGCTTGATAAAAAAGTTCCAAAGGATCTGTAAACGGGTTTGTCCTAATAAATGCCTCATAGGCAAATATAGTATTTTCCGAGGTATTCCAAAGAGGTTGAAACTCGTTGTAAAATAAGCGATCTTTAATTAAATCATGTAGATTAAGATGCTTAGTATCCATTCGTTTTTAACTCCTTTGTCATTATCTATCAGAAACAAATTTGTTTCTGTATAAAAATACTTTTTTTAAAATTCCTTTTTACAAGAATACAACAACAATAAAAGAGACTATTTTACTATTAAAAAAGGAATACTTAAAAAGAATTTTTTTACATACAAAGAAGATTATAACAACCAAAATGAAATTTTCAACATTTTTAGACAAAAAAATAGTAAAAATTTTATTTTTGTATTTTTTTGTCGATATTGTCAACCTATTCATAGTTTTTACTTATATGGTAAAATATACCCAGAAAAATATAGGAAGAAGGAAACAACATGAAACGACAAATACCAAGACATAATGCAATTGGAAAAAAAATAAGAGCAGCCAGAAAATCAAGAGGAATGACCTTAGAGGAATTAGCAAAAGGGATTTGCTCTTTAGGGAAAATGAGTCAAATTGAGAATGGACATCGCCCGGTCACGAATGAAGAGTTAGAAAAATTGAGTGAACGGTTAGATTTCCCGATTAGCCACTTTTCAGACCCAGACATAGACGAAAAGATTAAAGAATTAGATAATAGGAAACAAAAAATAGGTGATTTAATTGGATTACATCATTGGAAGGCAGTAAAAGGCGAATTAACTCAATTTAAAAACAAAATAGAAGAATATGAAGTTACCACACGAATGATTGATTATTATTATTTATCGGGTAATTATTCTTTAAGATTATCTCATTATGATGAAGCAAATACTTTTTTTAACAAAGTCCTCCACGAGCCCGAAAACAAATATAATTTAAAACTAAAAATGAAATCATACAATGCTTTAGCCAGCATGTCTTTTGCAAGAAAAAAGGGAATGAAAAGTATTGATTTATTAAATAGAGCATTAGAAATCTCCAAAGAAAATCCAACTAACCTGAAGGAAGAAAGAGATAATATTCATTTTAATCTTTCTATTTTATATTTATATATTGGATCATTTAACCAATCATTGTTCCATATCAATCAAGTTAACCATCATATTATTCATCCCATGGAAACGGATTATATCAAACTTCTTATTCAATTTTCAGATGGAGATGCCGATAATTCTCTTCATAATGGACTTTTGACATTAAGGGAAAAACTCCATCAAACAAAGGATCAGGAAGGCATTCTGCGAGGATGGGCACTTACCATTTACTCTTTATTAAGATCACAACCAAATCAAGAACACCTTAATAATTTAAAAGATAATTTTTTATATGATATTGATACCATTGCGGAAGTTCCACAGCTTCAAAAACAAGCT
Organism: Margalitia sp. FSL K6-0131; assembly: GCF_038008735.1. NCBI lineage: Bacteria > Bacillati > Bacillota > Bacilli > Caryophanales > Bacillaceae > Heyndrickxia > Margalitia sp. FSL K6-0131. The sequence goes on along the minus strand of NZ_JBBOZS010000001.1, from coordinate 1,103,109 downwards.
TTAGCAATCTATCAATTAGCAATTCAATGCTGCATGTCCACAAATGTCGAAGATTCTTTTATTGAAAGGCTTTTAGACAAAACCAAATCACTTTTACCTACGGTTTCCAACAACTTTTTACATGCGAGAAATTTATATTTAGAAGGGAAATATCACTCCCACGCTGATCAAATTTCACTCGCTCTCTTCGAGGAGGCGCTTTCCTTGCTAGAACCAGACTACGAAGGGCTCCTAAAAGCGGATATTCTTTATGAAATAAGTAAACGAAAAGAACCGGAAAGTCGAACCTCTTCAGCACAGGCTTTGGAAATTTATCACCAACACCAAAAAAGAAATTACCTATTCAGCCAATTCTATGAACTAATTTTGCCTTGTTTTAGATATTAACAGTACGAATGGGTCCCTCTCTCCTAGTACTGGGGCTTTACATCCAAAATCAAAGGGTAGACTCACTGCTTATATGAAGCAGGAGAACCGCCCCTTCCAAACAGATGTAATAGTCTTTATATATGGCGAATTTGAGAAGAGGAATCCTACTATGTCTTTAAAATGAAAACAGAGCAAGAAAAATTCTAACGGTTTTACTTATGAGGTGCAAAAAGGTAAATCGAAGACTAAATCAAATAGCAAATCACATAAACTCCATAGCATAATTCACAGTCAAAAAGGCTTAGAGATGCAAATATCTCAAAGCCTTTTTTTTACGAAGTCATCCGTAAGTTGTACAAGTACCATTAGATGCTAAAGAGTATTGAAAAATAAGCGGAGAAATTTCTCTTAATGAGGAAATAGCACTGAAAATAGCTTAAAATAGACGGAAAGATTCCGACTATTGACTCAAAAAAACATGAAAATAGGTAATTTTCCTTTGCTTAATCGGAAAATCTCCGCTTATATACCACGAACCGGGTTCTATTCTGCAGTCTAACCGGAAAATCTCCGCTTATTTTAACGATCACTGGTTACTCCATTAAGAATATGTCTTCTTATGTTTCAAAAAACCAAGTGAACCTTATTTAGATGCGATGCGGGGAGCATTCACAATGGCATCTGCGGGGTCGGTCTCTTCAGCCCCACTAATCCTGAATGTGTCTGCATGCATATGAAAGTTACCCATTAAAATTAAATCCAACACAACAGTTCCATCATCGCTTAAGGGTGATTTTCTTTTCCGTGATAAAGTGTGTACTGCTGTTAACTTCTACTAGGATTCGGTTCAAATCGGCGAGTATGCTGGCAATGTCTCTTAGTACGGTGAGGTCATCCAATTGATGAATAATATGTAAGCATTTATTTTGGTAGCTTTTTGCTTGTTCAATGGAAAATGCTAATTTTTCTTTAAGTTCCGCTGAAGGGGTTATTTCCCGTTCGGCAAAAAGTCCAACACATATAGCCGTATCGCTTATTGCCTTTATTAACTCTTCCATTGGGCTGTTTCTTCTATCAAGATCAACGAGTCCGCGCGCAATCCCACGAATTTGAACGGTGATGAGTTCATACCTGCCAATAACTTTGGCTAAAGCAAGAAATTGCGAGCGCCTCTTTTGCAAAATGGGACTGAATCGTAAACTTTGCTGTGCAAATTGAACTGCTTGATAGGACTTTTCCGTTTCACTAACTAATTCCTGAACATATGGCATATCAATCGGTTTCAAACATTGCTCTCGGTAAGCAATCGCTAAATTTTTGAGAACGTTACTGGCATGTTTGCTTAAGTCTAAAACACGTTTCTCTGCCTCTGGGATTGGGTTCGGAGGAATGAGGAAAATATTCAATAACACAGCAATGATACAGCCAATAAAAGTCTCCAGAATTCGATCAACGGAATAGCCGGGTTGTCCACCAAACGCAAGAACAAGTATGGAGCTGACACCTACCTGAGAAATAATTTGCGAATTTAATCGGAACGCAGTAAAAATGGCCATTCCAACGAGTACCACTAAGGTAATGGATCCAGCATTTAAAGGGAGGAATTCCCTAATAATGACACTAACAAATACTCCTCCAATAATACCCACGACACGGTAAACTCCCTTATTAATTGAATCTACGACTGTCACCTGGACAGTAAGAATACCGCCTAATGCTGCAAAATAAGGAAATTGGTTATGTGAGATTAGCGATGCTGCATACCATGCCAGCCCTGCTGCCAATGCTGTCTTTATAACATAAAGCGTCAAACCAAATCGATTGAAAATTCGCCAATTCATCTAAGCTTTCTCCTTGTAAAAATCCCGTACGACATTTTTATTGTATTTGACCTACCGTATAATTCTGTCCTCCTTTACTTCTCCTATACTCACCATCCAGGTGTACAAACCAGATCAGGTTCTAAGAGTCTGTATCTTTTGCTTTTTTCAATCTTTCTAAAGCCACCATAATGTTTTTTGTCGGGCACGGTAAATTCATACGCTCAAATTCAATGCCTTCTTCACCAAATATATATCCTTCAAAAAGAATAATTCAGACTCGTGCATTTGTTTTTCAAGTTTCGTCTTTATCTAAACCAAGTCCATTAAAGTCCATCCACTGTAAATAGGTTCCCTGAATGTTAATTTCAGATATTATTATTTCGATGTAATTTTTTAATAAAATTTAAAAAAGCGAACACCTTTCAAATGTTCGCCCTAGCCCTAACGTACAGTTGTGTATTTATACCAATGCAATTGAGAACCCTTTACATTTTCTAATTTTATTCCTTATTGCTGGTACTTCCCCCCGTAAGATTAAACAAGCAACTTAATTTTCATTCTCCATCTACAAAAATATCTTTCCATTCTTCTTTTTTAGCAAGCAATTCACGAGCAAGCTCCTGCGCCCCTTCAAGGCTGTGACTTGCAGCCCAACCGCATTGTACTTCATTGCAAGCCGGAACTTCTTTAGCAGCTAATACGTCATTCAATGTTTTTTCCAGTGCAACCAGAATTCCATCATAATCATCATGGTTAAGGACGGCTAAATAAAAGCCAGTTTGACAACCCATAGGGCTTAAGTCGACAACATGATCAAGATGATTGCGGACATTTTCTGCAAGTAAATGTTCAAGGGAATGAAGAGCAGGCATTTTCATATGCTCTTTATTGGGCTGTTTTACTCGAATATCATACTTATGAATAACATCTCCATTTTTCCCGTGAGTGACGCCAGCTAATCGGACATAAGGTGCTTTTACTTTCGTATGATCGAGATTAAAGCTTTCTACATTCATTTTTTGTACCATTTGATTTCACTCCTAAATAATATTTTTTTGCCTGAAACTTAGAAACAAAAATTTTCTCTCCTATTAACTATCATAAAGATTTTTCTTCTAAAGAAGGATTTGCCTTACTATTTATTCCTTTTTCTTTGCTTTGTAGCTTTGGATATCCAATTAAAATGGCTACTATCCCACAAATCCCCATTAATATTGGATAGAACGAGTAAGGAATAATGCTAACAGGTGAGATGGAAGCTAAACCTGCTGCAGCTAGCAACTGCCCACCATATGGAACTATCCCTTGCCAGCAGCTGGAGAACAGATCGAGTATACTAGCTGACTTTCTTAAATCGATATGGTATTCATCTGCAATATTTTTCGCTAAAGGGCCTGTAATGACAATGGAAATCGTATTATTAGCCGTCGCAATATCAGCCACACTAACCAAGCCTGCAATCCCAAATTCAGCACCCTTTTTAGATTTAATTTTACTAGTTACGAAATTTAATAGAAAATCAATTCCGCCATTATATTTAATAAGTTCAACTACCCCGCCTATCATAATAGCTACAATGGCAAGATCCTCCATACTCATGACACCTTTGGCAACGGTTTGCAAAAAGCCGAGCAAATCATAAGATCCATAGGCCATACCAATTATGCCAGCAAATATCGTTCCTCCAAGTAATACGATTAAAACATTCACTCCTACAAGAGCTGCTATAAGGACAGCAACATAAGGAAGAACCTTAATGATTTCATAAGGATGTTCCCCACCTATATTTGCATGATTACCAAGTGTGATAATTCCAAGAATGATTGCAGTTAGAATGGCCCCAGGCAGCACAATAAAGAAATTGACTTTGAATTTGTCCTTCATTTGCGTGTTTTGAGTTCTTACTGCTGCAATCGTTGTATCTGAAATCATTGATAGGTTATCACCAAACATTGCTCCTCCAATAACAGTAGCCATCGCCAATGCCATCGAAATATCTGTTTGTCCTGCAATTCCTATCCCAATAGGAGCAAGTGCAACAACTGTGCCCATTGAGGTTCCCATCGAGGTGGAAATAAAGCAGGCGATAACAAATAGTCCCACCATTAATAAATTTGCGGGAAGAAAGGACAATCCAAGATTAACCGTTGATTCTACAGCACCCATTTCCTTAGCAACACCTGCAAAAGCTCCGGCCAAAATAAAGATTATTACCATTAAGATAATATTTGGGTGCCCAGCCCCTTTACAAAAGATATCAACCTTTTTCGATAACGTCTCTTTCCTATTCATTAAAAGTGCAATCGCACCTGCAACAATAATCGCGACACTTAATGGCATTTTTGAAAAGTCTTTTGAAAGTAGCCCTGTACCGATAAAAAGCAATACAAAGATTAGCAAGGGCAAAAGAGCAAGTGCACTTCCTTTATTTTCTTTTTGTATAGTAGGCATTTCTATTCCCTCCAGTTTATGGATCATTAGTGCATTGTCATACCACCTGTTACATTAATCCCTTGGCCTGTCATATAATCGGAGTATTTTGATGCTAGGAAAACAACGACATTGGCAATATCTTGAGGTGTTGCTGTTCTTCCTAATGGTACTTGTGAAATATCCTCATCTTTAATAGCTTCTGCATTTAATCCTCTCAACTTACCTCCTATAACTCTTTCATTTCTTTTCATATCTGTTTCAACGATTCCAGGACATACGGCGTTAACATTTATTTGATCTTTTGCTAATTCGATGGCCATAACCTTTGTAAAACCTAATACAGCATGTTTAGAAGCTACATAGCTCCCCATTAATCGATAGCCATTTTTACCTGCTTGCGAAGAAATATTAATAATTTTTCCTCCTTCACCTTGTTCTTTTAAGTAACGTGCGACGGCTTGACTGCATAAGTAAACTCCCTTTGCATTCACATCCATTACACGATCCCAATCACTCTCTTTAATATCGACGGCATAATCCAAGGAAGAAACTCCGGCATTATTGACTAAAATATCTACCCTTCCAAAAGTTTTGGTCACCGTTTGCACCATTTCTTCGACTTGTTCACTTTTTGCAACATTCGCCTGAAGATAGAGCAAATGATTAGTTGTTTGTTGTGGGTCAACGTTTATATCGATTGCTGCTACCTTTGCTCCACAGTCTAAAAGAGCATCGACAATTGCTTTACCGATTCCTTGTGCTCCGCCAGTTACAATGGCTACTTTCCCAGTTAGGTCCATACAATACATAATAATTCTCCTTTAAAAGCATTAAACATATTGGAATAATCGGATTAAAATGTGGTTAAATTTTGTTTTTTTACCTTCTTTTTATAGACGATATGCCTTATTTAATGAAGAAGGAATTAGTAAAAAGGAGCATCATTAATCCAAAAGTTAAAAAGAAAAGGCCGCTCATAAATAGAGAGGCCTTGGATTAACAAGTAGGTACGTCCTCTCTTATCTTTCAAAACTAATGTTTTGCAGGATTTAGCACCAATTCATGTTAAACATGAAAGGTTGCCGAGCTTCATAGGGCCAGTCCCTCCACTACTCTTTATAAGAGATACAATATGAAATTAAATTTACATCCTATTTGTATAGGATACACAATGGTTTCAGAAAAGTCAATTTTATTTTTATTGTGAAAATATTTTTTTTGGATTAATGGCATGCTCTTTTTTATTCAAATATTTATAGTTAGATAATTGTCGTTAGGTGACATGGCTGTGCTTTAGTAAATTATTTCACAATCTTATCGCATATCATAAATTATGATTAATAGACTCTTCCATTCGATCCAACCATTCATTTACTAAATGATTAAAAAGGTGTGGTTGTTCAATTTGCAAATTGTGACCAGCTCTATCCAATATAGCAAATGTACCTCGTGGATACTTGTTTAATAAACCAAGTGCATCTTTGTATCCAACTGAAGAGTCTTGTCTTCCTAAAAGGAATACACTAGGTTTATTAAAAACAGATTGATCAATCTCAAAAGTAAATCCATATTTATTCTTAACCTTATCTAAAAACTTTTCATCTCCAATTTTACAGCCACTTAAAATCTCTTGGTTGTATCTTAACCAAGTGTATTCATCAAGCACAACATTATTATTTCTAAAATCCTCTAATTCTTCCTTTGATAATTTTTCAATAAATCTTTCATCTGTTTTCAATATTTTATGTTTCTCAACTGTTCTTCCTTCTGAAAAAGGAATGATAACAGGACAAATAAATGCTGCACCTAGTACCTTTTCTTTTTGCTTTTGAATAACGCCCCTAGCTAAGTAACCACCATATGATTCTCCTGCGATTATGTACTCTTGATTAGGAATTATCGTTTGAATAAATTCTAAAACAGCATCCAACATTTCATCAGAACTACTTATGACATGATAATTTTTTGTTAAACCCATACCTGGCAGATCAATATAAATACGTCTCCATCCATCTCTCTTTGTAAATATAGGTTCCATACATCCAGTCATTAATCGATGGTCGGGTGTATAACCGTGTATCATAATAATTGGTTTCCCTTCCCCAAATTCTTCATAGTGTATTTCTGCTTGACGAACTTTGCAATATGCCATATCCTATCCCTCTTTTTTAATAAAATTCTTAACTAAAATTATATAATAGAATACTGCCAACCCCTTCTTGAAGATTCCCAATCTTAATTTGAACATCCAACTCCCTTTCTTTTTCGCTACACTCTTCTACTAAATTCACCATTGCTTCATAAGGAGCGATGAACAGCACTTTTACTTTCATTATCTTTTCCACCCATATCTTATAAATTCTAATTCAGTCATAGCATACATCCTAATGGAATGCAATTATGAGAAATGATGTCGGGTTGCTCATCCTAGATTAATTATTTTTAAAACAACCTTCCTATTATACGAATTAGTAATGAATTATCCCTTTATGCAGCAAGCGAGCTTTTCCCTATATCCAATATATAAATTGGTATTGGACATTCCTTTGAGATAACATAATAATTTGAATTATATAAACAGGAGGTGATAGGATGCGTGCACTTGCAAAAGTTAATCCTGGCCCTGGTGCCACCATACAACATAGGGAAATTCCCATCCCTAAGGATAATGAAGTATTGCTTTCTATTAAAATAGCAGCGATTTGCGGTACTGACTTGCATATTTATGACTGGAACCCTTGGGCTGCTAATGCAAACATCCAGATTCCAGGAATTATGGGACATGAATGTGTTGGAGAAGTAGTGGATATTGGAAGAAAAGTTACCTCTTTATCGAAGGGAGACCGTGTAAGCGTCGAGACACACATCCCATGTGGTCATTGTCAGCTTTGTTTGAGTGGGAATCCCCATATTTGTGAGAACCTACAATTATTTGGCTTGCAAACAAACGGTTGTTTTGCAGAATATGCAACAGTTCCGGCGATTTGCGTCAGAAAAATCCCTTCCAGTATTCCGGATGAAATTGCCTCTGTATTAGAACCATTAGGAGTAGGGGTTCATGCTGCTCAGAAAGCGGATATTACAGGGAAACGAGTGGCTGTTCTCGGAGCCGGTCCTATTGGAATATTTTCAGCATGTTCTTGTATGGCACTTGGAGCGGAATCCGTTTCAATTAGCGACATCCAGCCAAATCGCTTGAAGATAGCTTCTGAATGCGCGGATGTTACAGCTTGGAATCCCCTTACATCAAAGAGTACCGATGTATTAACTGGCACTAATATTCCAGATGTCATCATAGAGACCACCGGGAATGAACGGGCACTTCAAGAAGCACTGCCTCATTTGCGAAAGGGTGGGCAGGTCGTACTAGCAGGTCTATTTCCTGGCAATGTTTCTCTTAATCTATCAAATGATCTTGTTTTTAAAGAGGCAACTCTTTATGGAATACATGGACGAAGAATGTGGAGCACTTGGGACTTGATGGAAGACTTAATTTCGAGTAAAAAGCTCAACATACAGCCTGCCTTAACTCACCACTTACCACTAGAGGACTATAAAGAAGCTTTTCAAATTTCCCATAGTGGCGAAGGGGTAAAAGTTCTCCTAACACCTTAAAAATAGTATATCGAGGAGGTTTTTCAATTGAATCGTAACAAAATTGCATTGATCACAGGAGCTGCACAAGGACTTGGTTTTGCCATTACAGATGTACTATCCTCATCCGGGTACAAGGTTATTTTGTTAGACCGAAATGAGGAGCAGCTCCAAGTGGCCACTAACAAACTTGTTAATGAAGGAAAAGATGCCCACGGGATAAACCTAGATTTGAGCTTCACAGAAGATATCAGTCGGATTGTAACAAAAATTCATGAAGACTTTGGAGATTTTCATGTACTAGTCAATAATGCGGGTGTTAATTTCGTTAAACCAGTTGAAACCGTGACGGAAAAAGATTGGGATTTTGTGATGAATATTAATTTGAAAGCAGCCTTCTTTATGATTCAATCAGTAGCTCCATATATCTCTAATGGAGGATCTATCATTAATATTTCCTCTATTGCTGCAAGTAGTCCTCGTCCACTATCGGTAGCTTATGCAGCATCAAAAGCTGGAATAATCAGTTTGACCAAAACAGCCTCTATTGTCCTTGCTCCCCGGAAAATTAGAGTAAATGCCGTATGCCCTGGTGCAATGGAAACGGATCTTCTTGCAAAAATGGCTGTGGATATGAGTGACCTTGCCAGTGTTACACCAGAGGAATCGATGAAAAATTACTTAGGAGACATTCCGCTTGGTCGTATCAGTTCACCAGAAGATGTTGCAAAAACAGTGGGATTTCTTGCCTCTGAGGATGCCTCTTATATTACAGGGCAAGCACTTAATGTGTGTGGTGGATTAACAGTCAAATAGGGATAGGAGCTTTTCATGTATGATACGTTTTTTGCAAATTTTGATTACGAGGTTTCTGCCGCTTTGGATAATTTGTTGTGCTTATATTGGGTATACATTTCCCGAATGGTTTACTGGGATAAAAAATTGGACTTCATTTGCCCTAGCTTTTATCCTCTTTATCATGGGACTCACCTTATCAAGAGATAGCCTGAAGCGGATTATGACACATCCTAAGAATGCCATTATCGGTGTCATTGGGAAATGGATAGTCACTACTGGAATTTCTTTTTTCCTTGCCTGTCTTTTTTTTAGTCATCAGAATGATCTTAAGGCTGGCGTTATTCTTGCCGGCTCCGTTCCAAGTGGAACCTCTGCTAACCTATATTCAATGATGGCAAATGGAAATGTTGCACTAAGTGTCATGATGTCTTCCTTAGATACATTTGTCAGTCCGTTCTTCACTCCCGTCATTATGAAAGCGGCAGTAGGGAGTGTAGTGTACGTTGCCATTACACCTCTTGTTTTAAAAATGGTATATGTTGTATTGTTGCCCATTTCACTAGGACTGTTGGTTCAATGGAAGTTCCAAGAAAAAATCACTGCTATTCGGAGCATCATTCCAGTTTTATCCTCAATCGCATTGCTGATTGTAGACTTGTCCGTCGTTTCAAATGCTCATAATATGCTCCACGATAATATGAATCAATTACCCAAGTTATTTTTATGTGTCTTTTTACAAATCACCATTCCGATGATTCTTGGTTATCTCTATAGTGCCCTATTTAAAATGGAAGAGCCGGAAAGACGTTCCATGGTCTATGAATTTGGCATATGCAATACGGCATTGGCAGCCCTGCTTGCAATGGTGAGCATTAGTCCTATAGCTGCCGTACCTGCTGTGACCAATATGATCGTCAATACATCATTGGGAGCTTTAATCGCTATATTATGGGAACCCGCTCATTCAAAATGGAAAAACCTATTTCATTCTCATAGAAAAAACAAGTTAAAGGTAAGTTAATTCAAAGAAATGGCCCCTGCTATCGGCATTGGGCCATTTTCTATTTATGAAAAAACAGCTTCCTGAATCCCTTCCACAATAGAAGGGTGTGGAAATACCATATTCTTTATTTCATCTATGGTAGATTCTAATGAGAGACCCAGAGTTGCGTGAGAGATGATTTCCGTTGCATTTGGGCATAATAGATGAATTCCAAGAATTTGTCCATATCTTTTATCCGATATCACCTTTATGAATCCTGTAGATTCCCCTTCAATCAATGCCCTTCCGCTTGCTCTTAGGGAAAAGTATCCCTCGTTCACATGAAATCCTCTCTTTTCTGCTTCTTCTTTTGTTAATCCGACCATTGCTGCTTCTGGATGAGAATAAATACATTGCGGAACTAAATCATATTGAATCGGATGTGGGGCAAATCCAAGTGCATGTTCTGCTGCTACTTTTCCTTCTGCCATTGCGACATGAGCAAGCATAATTGGACTTGAACAATCTCCAATGGCGTATATTCCATTTACATTAGTTTGTTGAAAGGTGTTTACTTTTACTTTATTCCCTTCTTTTACAACTCCAACTCTTTCTAGATGGAGCTGATCTCCAACTGCTTCTCTGCCAACTGCAACCAACACTACTTCAGCTTGAATGGAAGCATATTCAGATAACCTAAGGGTCACGCTATTTGATTCTCTTTCAAGCTTTTTTATTTTTTGGGAAAGACAGAAGGAAACCCCCTTTTTTTCTAAATGTGATTGGATATTGAAGGAAATATCCTTATCCATATTGGGTAGGATTCGATTCGCCGCTTCTACTACATGTACTTTTACCCCTAACTCCGTATAGATGGTGGCAAACTCAATCCCAATGACACCGCCGCCAATGATTGCTAGACTCTCTGGCAAAGTTTTTTGGGTTAGTAGTCCGTCACTTGTGAATACCCCTTCTGAATTAATCCCTTTGATCCTAGGTAAAACAGGACGACTTCCGGTGGCAATAATAATTGCATCCGCCGCAAATTCATAAGTTTCCTTTCCTTCTACTAAAACTTTCTTATCACATGTGAAGGAAGCAATTCCATTTAAAACATTAATTTTTCCTTTTCTTAAAAGTCCTTCTACCCCTTTTCTTAACTGGAGCACCGCTTCGTTTTTTCGAGAAAATATAGAATTCCATGGTACCCCTCCCATTACATTTTCGGGAAACATCGTCTTGCTTTTATGCCATATATGAGAGGATTCCAGTAAACTTTTTGTAGGAATGCATCCTTGATTTAAACAAGTACCGCCTAAATTATCTTTTTCTATCAACGTCACTTCGGCACCTAATTCACTTGCACGCAGCGCAGCCGTATATCCGCCTGGGCCACCGCCAATCACAACTACCTTCACGCTATTTTCCCCTCGCTTTCATCAGTAAACGAATGGGTTCTTGTATATAAAATTCGACGGTTTGGAGAAAGTTTGCTGCTTCAGCACCGTCTAAGGCACGATGATCAAAGGAAAGTGAAAAGGACATAAACGAGCGGCGGACAATGCCATCACCGATAAAGACTGGTTTCTCTATTATTCTGCCAACCCCTAAAATCCCAGTTTCCGGAGGGTTTATGATAGGGGTAAATTGCTCTACTCCCATCATTCCAAGATTGCTAATGGTAAAGGTTCCTCCTTGTGTCTCATCTAAGCGAAGCTTTTGTTCTTTGGCTCTGGATGTTATATCAGACATTAACTCTGCGATTTCAAGAATATCCATTTGATCCACTCGCTTTAAAACCGGAACAAGCAGGCCTTCAGGAACAGAAACTGCTATTCCCATATTTACCTCGTGGTGATAAAGGATCTCCTTATCTTGAAACCAAGCATTTAAAACAGGATGTTTTTGCAATGCCGCAGCGATAATTTTAATTAAGAAATGGGTGATGGATATTTTGAAATTTTTATCTAAGACCGCTTTTGCCGACAATAACGGAGTAACATCCACTTCCCTTGAGATCGTTACATGAGGTATTTGCTGCCAACTATTGCTCATCCGTTCAGCTATTACCTTGCGCATTCCCGTTATTGGCTTAACAGTTGCTGCAGGCATATCGATCGCTGCTGCAACTGCAGCTGATCCTTCCAGTTCCTTTTTGATCACATCCGGCAGCATAATCCTTCGTCCTTGTTCTATTTGTTGCCATTCAATCTCTTGTTCTTCTGCATATTTCTTTGCGAGCGGGGAAATTGCAGGAGAAACAGATTTTTTCATGACATCATGAGAAAGGATTATTCCTCTCGGCCCTGATGCCTCAACATCCTGCATAGAGATCCCTTGCTCTCTAGCAAGTTTTTTTGCATAAGGCGTCGCTCTCGTATAAGTATCAGAATAGACTTCCTCCACAACATTCTGCGCACCTTTTTCTTCTACCAGTCCATTACTTTTAGATTCTTCTTCTGGACCTTGCAAATCTAGTAATTCTGTTATATCTTCCGATTCCTCTGCAATAATGGCGAGAGGCGCGCCAACTTGAACGGTCTGTCCAACCTCTGTAAAAATATATCGAATTACGCCTTCCTGTGGCGCCTCAATCTCATTCGTAATTTTATCTGTTTCCACTTCATAAAGTGGTTCTCCTTGCTCCACTCGTTCCCCAACGGATTTATTCCAGTGGGATAAAGTTCCTTCTGTCATGGTTAAACCAAATTTCGGCATAGTAATGATGGATGCCATTTCAGATCCTCCTCTCTTTTAAGCACTTTATCTATTACCACTTTGCTTTTAACACTGCTTCCACGACACTTTCTACTTGTGGAATAACATGCTTCTCTAGTGGCGGGCTAAAAGGAATCGGTGTAAAGGCTGCCCCCACCCTTATAATCGGTGCATCTAAATACTCAAGAATGTTTTCACTGACTTGTGCAGCGATTTCTCCTCCTACACCACCCGACTTAACTGCTTCATGGGCAATGACAAGTCTATGAGTCTTTTTTACAGATTCGTATATTGTTTCCATATCCATCGGGACAATGGTTCTTAAATCGATTACTTCCGCACTAATACCATCTTGATCTTGTAATTGCTCTGCAGCCTCTAAACATTTTCCAAGCATGGCGGAGTAAGAAACAATGGTAATATCTTTTCCTTCTCTCACCACTGCTGCTTTTCCAATTGGGGTGACATAATCGTCGTCTGGAACCGATCCTTTTTGGCTAAACAAATTCTTATGTTCAAAAAAGATGACAGGATTTTGATCCCGAATGGCTGCTTTCAAAAGTCCTTTGGCATCTGCAGGATTCGATGGAATTACCACTTTTAGGCCAGGAATATGAAGAAACCACGCTTCAAGGGATTGAGAATGCTGAGCGGCAGCTGATTGGGTTACTCCATCTGGTGCCCGTAATACAAGGGGCATAGTTGCTTGGCCGCCAAACATATAGCGAATCTTTGCCATTTGATTCAGCACCTCGTCCATCGTTACCCCAATAAAATCAGCAAAATGCATATCAACAACCGGAACCGCTCCAGCTAGTGCCGCACCAATACCAGCACCAACTAAAGCAGTTTCTGAAATAGGAGTATCACGAACGCGATCGAGCCCAAATTCCTTTGGTAAACCTTTAAATTGACCGAATATACCGCCTTGGCTGGCGATATCTTCCCCCATAATAAAGATTCGTTCATCCCTGCGCATTTCTTCTTGCATCGCTTCCAGTGTAGCTTGGGAAAAGGTAATATTACGCATGACTCATGACCTCCTCTACGTATAAATCTTCGAATGCTTCTTCCGGTTTCGGGAATGGGCTTTCTTCCGCAAACTTCACTGCCTCTTCTATATCAATGGCTACTTGCTCTTCTATATCCTTTAATTGGATTTCATCTAATAAATTTTCACCCAGCACCCGTTCTAAGAACTTTTTCAACGGGTCATTGGATTCCATTTGTGCCATTACCTCTTCTCTAGTCCGATACTGCTCCGGATCCCCAACAAAATGTCCTTTTACTCTATAAGTTTTGCATTCTATTAAAGTTGGACCTTCGCCTCTTCTCGCTCTATCCACAGCCTTTACTGCCGCTTCATATACAGCAAAGACATCATTTCCATCCACCATTTCACTTGGCATTGCATAAGAGGTCGAGCGAACTGATATATCCGTAACCGCTGTCGCTTCATGAAGAGGAGTAGTGGAAGCCCATTGGTTATTTTCACAGACAAATATAACTGGGAGGTTCCAAACAGATGCCATATTCAGGCCTTCATGAAAAGTCCCACGGTTGCTTGCACCGTCTCCAAAAAAGCAAACTGCAACCCCGTCATCATTCTTCCTTAATTGAATGGCTAGTGCGGCTCCGACTGCCAAGTTGAATCCTCCTCCAACCACGCCGTTTGCCCCCAACATACCAATTCCAAAGTCGGCTATATGCATGGAACCTCCTTTTCCTTTACAATACCCTGTCCTTTTTCCATAAAGCTCTGCCATGCAACGTTTGACATCGGCACCTTTTGCAATAGTATGTCCATGCCCTCTATGTGTACTTGTAATATAATCCGATTTTCTCAACGTGGAGCATACTCCTACTCCTGTTGCTTCTTCACCAATATAAAGATGAACAAATCCTGGGATATCCCCAGCTAAAAACTTTTCGTTAATCACTTCTTCGAACCGTCTTATTAAAAGCATTTTATAGTACCAATGTTTGATGAGCTCCTTAGAGATACCTTTATTTCCCATATTAACCCTCCATTTGGTTCATGATTTTTCTTTTCATATCAATGGTAAGAAAAATTAAAACGCTTTCATATAACCAATATTAAAATTGGTATTCTTTATATTCCAAAATGGTATGATGAAGTAGCTTAATCCCCTTTTTCAACCATTCAAGTGAAGGGTGTGTATAAGCAAGGCGAATATAGTTTTCAAACATGCCAACCCCGCTCATCCAGTTCCCCGGAACAAAGGTAAAACCATTTTTCACCGCAAACTCTAATAATCGGTCTGTCGGTATTTCCTTCGGTACTTTACACCAAAGAAAGACTCCACCTTCTGGCAATTTGCAATGAATATAGGGACCTTCGTTCAATAGTTCCTTCATCAGGTGAAGGCGCTCCAAGTAAGCGCTCTTCAACTTCCAAATATGATTTTCTAGATTTCCTTCTGAGATATAGGCATGTAAGGCAATTTGCGTTAAATTATTGCTATGTAAATCTACCCTTTGTTTCACTTTCGATAGATTATGAATAATGCCTTCATTAGCAACTAAAACAGCTAAGCGAATCCCTGGATATAGATATTTGGAAAAGGATTGAATATAAATGACATTATCCGATCCTAATGATTTTATAGGAGGAGCCGGCTTGTCTTCAAAATAAAGCAAGCTAAACGGATCGTCTTCCACAATAAGCACTCCATATTTAGAACATAGCTCCAAAAGCTTCTTCCTTCGTTTTAAGGACATCGTGACGCCAGTTGGATTTTGGTAGGTCGGATTCACATAAATAAATTTAATAGGAAATTGCATTAACATATTCTCTAAACTATCCAAGCGAATTCCTTCCTCATCAAGAGTGATCCTTAGAATTTTCGCTCCAGTAGCCTTGAAAGCGTCAGCTGCTCCCAAAAATCCCGGCTCCTCCATTACCACATAATCACCTGGTTTTAAAAACAAACGACTGATTAAATCCAGTCCTTGCATAGCACCGGAAACAATCATAATTTCATTCAGCTTTACCTCGATTTTCACTTTTTTTAGCCACGATATCATTTCCAATCGCAGAGGCTCATATCCCTGTGTAGGGGAGGGTAATTGAAGTAAGATGGGATTCTTTCGCAAATGCTCGGAAAAGCATTGGCTAAGTTCAATTCCCGGATGTACTTCCGGAGCAGTACCTACTCCTGCAAGGTTAATGAGATGGGTATTTTCCCCGTGTCTCATGATTTCATCCATTCCTTGATTAATTTCACCAGTTGGATAGGCAAACTCCACTGGAAGGTCTAAATCCCTTTCCACTTCTTTAGCCCTTGGTCCACGCAATATAAAGGTTCCGCTTCCTTGATGGCTGCGAACCATTCCCCTTGCTTTCATTTCTTCATTGGCTAAGGTAATCGTCATTCTACTAACATTCAGTAATTTAGCCATTTTTCTTTCCGATGGCAACCGGGTACCTGGTTTTAATCTCCCATCATGAACCATTCCTTCTACTTGATGAATGATTTGTTTATAAAGAGGCATCTTATCCTTCGCATTAATTGCGAATTCTTCCCAAATGTTTTTCGTCATTGTTATCCCTCCCAAGCATGAAATTCTTTTTACCAAGATACTTTTAATAATATTTTAAATATACTGAATACTAATCGAAAGAAAAGGAGCTATTCTCTCATTTACAAAGAATAGCCCCACTTTTATCAATAGATTTCTGCTTTCACTCTTATGCTATTTTGTTACTAATTGCTTGCTATTTTGATGAGCATCCAAATTTTTCACTCTCGATTTATTTAGTGCTGCAAAGGTAAGAACAATAATGGACCCTAAAATGAGGAAGAATCCTAAAACATAGAAGCCTTCTAATAAATTTTTCCCTTGTGCAACCGCCCCAACGATAATCGGTCCGACAATCCCACCAAAATTACCAACTAAATTAATTAAACCATTTGCCGTACCAGCTTGGTTATTTGGTACAAATGACATCGCCCATGCCCACCATGGGCCAAATGCAGCATAGATCCCAATACCTGCGATGATTAGCATAATAAGATTAGTCGTAAGGTTTACACCGAAAATATGCTGAAGAACTAATGCCAGACCGCCAATCAATAATGGAATGGCAATAAAGAAGGAGCGTTTACTAGTATGAGAATCAGACCATTTTGCATTAAAATACATCGCAATAGCAGCTAATACAAACGGAATAGCTGTTAACCATCCGACCGTACCAATACCTGTACTGCTTAATTCCTTCATTAAACTAGGCATCCATAACCCGAAACTATACAATCCAGTAATCCAAAGAAAGTACACAACACAGAATACCCAAACACGATAATTGCCAATGACTTCAAGAAAAGATCCCTTTTCTTTTAACTCTGCAGTACGATTCTGTTTGATATAATCTAGCTCTTCTTTTGAAACATAGCGATCTTTTTCAGGAGAGTCTGAAGCAAACCAAGCAAAGAAAATAGCCAATACGATAGGTAAACTTCCTTGTAAGATAAACATGACATGATAATTCCAATTTTCAATCATCCATCCTGCTAGAGGGGCCATAATAATAGAAGAGATTGGCAGAGACATTTCGGAAAAATTTATCGCTCTTGCTCTTTCTGAATTGGCATACCAATTAATAAAATAAATGGCAAAAGCTGGCCATAATACTCCTTCAGCAAGACCCATTATAAAACGAACTACTAACAGCCCATCGTAACTCTTCACAACACCTGTTAAAATACCGGTTATCCCTAATAGTACTAGAGAACCGACAATAATTTTTTTCGCACTATACTTACTTGCTAATAGGCCACTTGGTATTTGGGTAATGACATATCCCCAAAAAAATGCAGATAATAAAACACCTGTCGTAGTAGAAGAAAGTCCAAGAGATTTAACCATTAATGGTGCAGCCATCCCAATATTGGACCTATCCACAAATGCCACTAGATAGGTTAGAAATAATAACAATCCAATCCTATACCATCTTGCCTTTGGAATACTCATTTTTTTCTCTCCTTTACCCCTAAATAATTTTGTCTCATAAATATTGCCTAAAGAAATAATATAACCCCTCTAATTTTTTGGCAGCGCTTACTTTCATTTATTTTAGAATAATCAAAATTTCCACCTCTAAACATAACCACTTTCAAAATTGGATATATAGAGATTACGAGACGGGGCCATTTCTTACAATCGGAACCCAAACACTTTATAAATACTAGAAATAGGTGCTTTTGCTTTCCCCTTGAGATGCCCCTATCAAATTACAGTAATTTTTTTTAATCACATTGTTATACTTCTTAATTTGCTAGTAATCGTTTTTTAATAATTCTTTATTATCATTATTTACAAATCCATATAAGAAGGTGATCCCCATGAAAAAGTTAAGAGCAATAGTTTGTTATATCCGTGGATTTCATAAATATAACTATTATTCTGGTGAATGTATAAAGTGTGGGAGAAAAGCATTTAAAGAAGAAATAAAAGATAAAGAATAAGTTTCAAACATCATTTTGAAATTCCCATATTTCAGGTAAAAAGAAATAGACTAGACAATCAATTTGCCTAGCCTTATCATTTATCCCGCTCATGAAGCAGGGCTGAAAAATTTAATTTATTTTTCGGAAGATTCATAGGAAATGTGCCGGTTATGAATGTTGAGTAGGCCATGTCGAGGACTCCGTCTCCTGACATTTATTATGAAACAGTGAATTGTTTTTCATAAACGGTATATTTTTTTACTTTTTCCTTATCTACGGTATAGCCTATTCCATTCCCGCTTGGCAGTTGAACAATGCCGTTCTTTACTTCTACCTCCGGCTGAATGATATCCTCATGCCAATATTGCTGAGATGGGCCTGTGTCTCCCGGAATAAGGAATTGACTTAATGATGTAATAGCAATATTATGAGCACGCCCTATTCCAGCTTCTAACATTCCGCCGCACCATACTGGAATGTTATGTTCTTTACATAGATTGTGAATTTTAATCGATTCAGAATGTCCTCCAACACGTCCTATTTTGATATTAATAATTTTGCAGCTTCCTAATTCAATTGCATTTTTGGCATCTTCATAGGAGCAAATGCTTTCATCCAGGCATATTGGAGTTTCGATTTGCTTTTGAAGCTTACTATGATGAATAATATCATCGTGCTCCAAAGGTTGTTCGATCATTAAAAGATTAAATTGATCCAGTTGCTTAAGAAGGTCGATATCCTTTAAGGTGTAGGCGGAATTAGCGTCTGCCATTAATGGAATATCCGGAAAAACCTTTCTTATTTCCCGAATAACCTCCACATCTTTTCCAGGCTTAATTTTGACTTTAATTTTATGGAATCCTTTATCCATTTTTTCCTCAATAGTTTCTAATAATTCTTTAATAGAATCTTTAATCCCAATACTTACTCCTACTTTAATATCCTTCTTTTCCCCGCCCAGCACTTTATACAATGGAACACCATTGTTTTTTGCATACAAGTCCCAGATGGCTGTTTCCACTGTTGATTTTGCCATGCGATTACGGCGGATGTACGAAATCTGCTGGTTAAATTGGTCGGGATGATCATACGAATTTCCTAAAATAGAAGGAATTAAAAAGTCCTCTAATATATGCTGATTGGTTATCGTGGTTTCTTCATTATAGCCTGGGAAAGTAAGCGCTCCTGATTCCCCCCAGCCGATATTTCCATTCTTATCTTCTACTTCTAAAATGCAAAACTCTTTTTCCGTTTGAGTGCCAAAGCTAGTCGTAAATGGTTGTTTTAATTTCATTTGTAGTTTGCGCAAAGTAATCTTCTTTGGCTGAATAGGTTTCATAGTCATATCATTCTTCCCCACTTTCTTTGGAAAATGTCCTTAATACGGCAGTTGTTAATATATCAATCCCTGAAAGAATAGCATTCCTGTCAAATGTCATATGTGGATGATGGAGTCCAGGCTCCAATCCGCAGCCAAGGCCAAGCATGGTTGCATGGATGTGCGGCCGGTTTAATTTATAATAATGAAAGTCTTCCCCGCCAGTTGTCACAAGGGCATCATCGAGGTTTTCACTTCCCAGTACCTCTGCAATAGAACTCGCCATAATGTTTTCCGCGACAGGATCTATCGTTGCCGCAGCTAAACTTCCTGGGATATCCAAATCTATTTTCACTTTATGAAATTCTGCAATGGAATCGACCGCAGCCTTAACATGCTCCTCTAAAGTATCCATTGCTTCATTTGTTTGTGCCCGAAGATCCAGGCTGAAGGATGCTTGACCAGGAATAATATTGGAGCTTTCCCCTCCTGCATGAAGCTTCGTCATTTTCACAGAATAAGGAATCATTGGATCAATATGAATAAAGCCAAGTTCATGGATTATCGAAGCAGCTACTTCAATAGCATTGGTTCCAAGATGCGGTCTTGCACCATGTGCATCTTCTCCAATAATCGTGCCGCTGATATGCTGGCTTGCTCCATGTAAAATTGCCGGAGCCGCCCTGCCGTTTAAGGTTTCTTGGATTGGCCGTACATGAACGCCGTACAAGTAATCAACGTCATCCACTACTCCCTTTTTCAGCATCGTTTTCGCCCCCAGCCCAATCTCTTCAGCTGGTTGAAAAATAAATCGAATGGTTCCGGATGGTAATGTTTTTTGCCTTTTTAGAAGCATAGCGGTTCCAAGCGCCATCGTCATGTGTGAATCATGGCCACAGGAATGATTCGCTTTAAACTTCCCATCTACCTCTTGCCACAAAGCATCCATATCCGCACGAACAGCAACAACAGGCGAGCCTTCCCCCAATTCCCCTATTACACCTGGGCAATCATCGAAGGTCTTCGTTCTGTACCCAAGCTCATCTAGTTTCGCCTTAATAAATTGTGTCGTGTTATATTCTTTCATGCTTAATTCCGGATGTTCGTGCAGGTAATGAAAAATATCCAATACCTCATCTTTTATCTCTCGTATATTGCTAGTTAAAGTTTTCATGAACATATTCCTTTCTAAAGTTGTCAAAATTACTGTACAAAAAAGTCCATTATTTTATCCTCTTCTTTAAAATCTATATTGGCGTTGCTTTTTACAGAAATACCGGAAAGCAATGCATTCATCATGGAAAAAGTAACAGGTGCAAACTGCAGGATGGATCTCGTTGGTATTTCCAAAGTAAATACAATATCAGCATATTCCGTAATCGGTGAGATGGTGGTATCTGTAAAGGCAATGACAAATAACCCTTTTTCCTTTGCCTTTTCTGCCAGTCGAATAGGGTGCAAAGAATAGCGATAATAAGAGAAAACAACTAAAACACTTTGGTCTGTAAAAGCGCCTAAATGCGTCGAAAACTCCGGTCGGTAAAGATGACAATTCTTTTTTAATAGATCCAGTGCAAAGGTAAACCAATGTGCCATCGGAAACGCTGCGTGAAGACCCGCCACTAATACTGCATCGGCATCTACTATTTTGGAGATTGCTGCATCCATATCCTCTGGATTCATATGATTTGCCGTATTCTCAATGTTGGTTTGATCCCAGCGCATAATTTGCTTGAAAGAATACGGAGATTGATCACTCTCTTTTCCATCATTACTCCATTTAGCCGTGCGTATATCATAGATTACTTCCCTAATCTCCTGCTGTAGCTCACTATACCCTTGGTAGCCGAGAGCATTGCAAAAGCGAATAATCATCGTTTCACTTACACCAATCGACTCGCCAACTGTTTTAGCAGAACGGGCTGCAAATGCAGTGGGGTCAGCTAATAACAAATCTGCTACTCTTTTCATTCCCTTCGTTAATTGATCGTATTTTTCTTGTACTTTCTTTTGAAAATGAAACAGTTGACATCACCTCGAAGGATTTTTTGCAAAATGTATTGATTTGAAGGAAAACCTTTAATATAATCTAACACATACCCTAAATATTCGCAATATTCCGTTATGAATGTTTATTCCAAACCTTTCTAAAAATCATCTCAGCACAAAGGAGGAAATTGAATGAGCTTACAAGCCGAAACAAAAAAACCTATGCAGCATAAATCGAAGTTTAAGATGCCTGATGCATATGTATTACTTTTCTTAGTGGCATTAATTTGTGCGATTGCTACGTATTTTGTTCCTGCAGGAGAATTTAACAGGGTAATGAAAGGAACCATCTCCACCACCATTCCGGGAAGCTACCATACGGTTGCTCAATCACCTGTTAGTTTTGTGAACTTTTTCTCATCCATTGGACAAGGAATGTCAGCCGCATCTTCCATCATCTTTTTAATTCTTTTCACCGGTGGTACCATCGCCATCCTGGAAAAAACAGGGGCAATCAACGGATTAATTTATCACGTCATTAACAAGTTTCGAACACGCCAACTTCTATTCGTTTGTATCGTTGCTGCATTATTTTCTATTTTAGGAACAACAGGAATTGTGGTGAACTCGGTAATCGGCTTTATTCCCATCGGAATCATCGTTGCCCGTACCTTAAAATGGGATGCTGTTGTAGGTGCAGCAATTATTTATTTAGGTGCCTACGCCGGATTTAATGCCACCATTTTATCGCCATCGCCATTAGGGATTTCACAAACGATTGCGGAGCTGCCTATGTTTTCAGGCATGGGCTTGCGAATTGCCATTTATGTCTGCTTCCTGATCGCAACCATTATTTATATTTACCTTTATACAAAACGACTTAAGAATCCGAATAAAGGGAGCGTTCTCGGTAAGGATTGGTTTCCAAGCAAGGCTCTTCTAAGTGATGAAAAAACGAATGAAAGTGCCGTTTCTTGGACCATTCGTCATAAGCTCATTTTACTTATCACAGCGTTATCGTTGATTGGATTTTTAGCGGGAGCCCTTTGGTTAAAATGGGGCGATATCGAAATGACTGGAACATTTATTTTCATCGCTATCGCTGCTGGAATTATCGGAGGATTAAAAGCAAATGATATCGCTTCTACCTTTTTACAAGGTTGCCAACGACTAGTTTACGGTTCTTTAATTGTCGGAATGGCCCGCTGTATATCAGTTATTTTAGAAAACGGAAAATTATTGGATACTATCGTAAACGGCTTAGCTCACTTATTACAAGGACATAGCCCGCTCTTTGGTGCAATCGGCATGTACTTAAGCAGTGCAGCCCTGCATTTCCTGATTTCCTCTGGAACAGGGGAATCTGTCGTCTTTATTCCAATTCTTGCTCCATTATCTGACTTAATGCATATTACAAGACAAGTGGCGGTCGAAGCAGTCATGCTCGGAGAAGGAGTTGTGAACTGCCTGAATCCAACATCCGGAGTTCTCATGGGGGTTCTTGCCGCAAGTGGCATTCCTTATGGAAAATGGCTGCGTTTCATGGCTCCATTAGCACTCATTTGGTTTTTAATTGGACTTATCTTCCTCATCGTTGGTGTCTTGATTCATTGGGGACCTTATTAAGAGGAAATTTTTATAGGCGATTTACCTGTTAGAAAAGGTAAATCGCCTTTTTGATTGAAAAGGTCGGCTTCGATTCATTCAATCATTCATTCGAGGTTTTATATTGTGAAAAGGCATCATATTTTTATATAAATATGAAAGGAGAGGGATACATGAATTCTAACGAACAGCAGGATCCACAATGGGATGATCTAGATGAATTAGATAATCTTCGTCCCCTCCAAAAAAATTATAAAACGCTAACGGAGATCGTACATTCCAAACTTGATTTTAAATTATCAAAAAAAGTAAAAACGAACGGAACCGTTAATAAAATTTTGGACCTTAATTGGTCCATCCACCCTGTAAAATACCAAATCAACTTTTCTGCAAACCATCTCTGGATCTCCGGCAAACTTATTGGAGAAATTACTTATACAAAAGGAAAAGATACTCAAGTACATTTTCAAATGATTAAGTTACCTTGGAAAACAACATCCAAATTGGAGTATTTGTCCCCTCCGTTTTATACACAAAGTAATCAAAAAAGGCAATACGAGTTTACGGAAAAAGAAAATAATCAGGAAACCATTCATTATGAGCAAATTATTTATAACAATGAAAGCCCCCAGTTCGAAGTCATTAAAACAAAAGTGATTACTTCTCAATCAATGAATAAAAAAGAAAAAAATGCATACCTCTTACTGGATATACATTGTGAAATGGAATATCGAATTCTCCAATACCAAATCCATCCTTTTGAATCCTAAACAAGCCTATATCATCGATAAATGTGCTAATCCTTCGGTCACTTTGTCCAAGCTTTATGTCATTTTCATCATACACTGAAATGGAAACCAACAAATTATTTGAAAGGAGAAAAAATATGTCCCGGTACAAATCGAAGGGTAGCCATAAAAAGGTAGTGAAGTCATCCGTACAACAGGAAGCAAGCAATCGGCCGGTTGAGCCACGTGTTATTAATTCACACCCCTATATGAAAGTACCTGTTGTTTTAGGTGAACAAACGGTTCAAATTGATTTGGACTCTGTTATTGAATTCCCAGAACCAGTTCTGGAAATTAAAAGGATCAAAAAGAATTTAAAATTGGTACAGTGCCGCTTATTATTGCCTACTAATAAACTATTTTTAAAGGGGTTTGTTCGCAAAAATATTCAGTATGCGACACCAAAACGCGGCGGAAAAGATTATGTTTCCTCTGCTATTCATTCTTTAACGGTAGATGTACCTTTCCAAGTTGTGACAAGAATTGATCTCATTAGCGAGCCTGACTTTAGATCTACTCCACCAGAAAAAGAATTCAATTATTTTAGATCCTCTCATCTTCCAAAAGGATTTTCACAAAAAGAACACTTACTTTCAGGTGATTTCACAGAACACAATCAAATAAGTGAAGAAATCTTAAATGAACTGCCATATTGCGAACTACTCTCCAGCAGATTTATTGAATACGATGAAGTCCTAGATAGGGAGATGGGTATTGTAAAGGGCCATTCTGGAAAAAGAATGTCCGCCCCATTTGAAGAAGGAACCTTTAGGAAAATAGAGGAAAAAATGGTTGTTGAAATAACGTTTAAAGTCTTGCAAAATCAACAAGTATTATTACACAATTATAATAAGAAAGACGAGGATGATTGGGAGTCTTCATAATAGGTAAGGATACTTGATAAGACGTTTTTAAAGTTAGTGGGGACAGATTCCTTGGCATTGGGATGAGGGACTTGTCCCATCATCCCTCTTAATTACCGAACATTAGCCGTCTGATGCCGGCTTTTTTTATTTTATCCAATGTTTCGAGTTTTATGGTGTAACATTTTTCATGGATATTTTATTTGGATATGCACATTATAGTAGCACACCAAAATGTTAGGAGTGCAGTTCCAGTGAGAGATGAGAAAAGGGAAGAAAAAACATTTGCAGACCTCTTTGGGGTTGATGCGGATATGAGCTTGCAGTCAGTTCATTTTGCTGCAACTTCTGAGAATCGATATTTGAATGAGCATGTTCAGGAGGAGAAGGAGTAACAATAGTGAAATTTCGTGTTGCTCCCAGATCTTTTAATAAGTTTAGAACATAATTTTTGGATAAACTCGCTAATTGTAGAAAAGAATGGGCACATTGAAGTAGCGAACGTGACCGTTGACAATTTTGAATGTTCCCTTCCTTCAATAAGTATCCGCGGTGAAACCAGCGGATACTTACTTTTGTAAAGAAACCGAGAAAGGTTATTTCCTCTGAAAATGTATTTTTCTTTTATTCATGTATATCGTAATAATCACCGTAATAACTAAAAAATAACAAGCATAAATTCCAATAGAAAGGATTTTATTATGTTCAAATAAACTGCCAGCGAATGTTGAAATTACGATATTAGGAAGCTTCCCAATTATGGTTGCTGCCAGAAACGTTATCCATGAAACTTTGCTTACCCCGCTTAAAACATTTAATAATGGCGATGGAATAACAGGAACTAATCTCAGAAATAATATACCCAGAAATGCATTCTTCTCAAAATATGTTTCATATTCCTTTGATCTCGGAAACTTTTGAATTGTCCTTTGTACCCATTGCTGGAATCCATATCTCGCCATTAAAAACATGGTAAAGGTTCCCACCATTACCCCGAGGAGGGAAATGAAGATTCCCTGCCAAACTCCGAATACCGATCCAATTAAGCCTGCCACTAGAGGGTAAGGCATGACTGGGAAGAAGACTAGGAGGGCTACGAATAGGATGCTGATAAGGAATGCAGAGGTGTGGCCGGTATGAATTTCGTGTAGAATGGTTTCTTTTTGGGTAAATGCCAAAACTATAATCACTATTGCTGTCAAAAGCATCGCCAATTGTTTCATTTTCTCAATACCTCATTTTTAATAAAAATAAAAACGTATCCAACTAGAATACGTAATTATAATAAGTTTAGTTTCATTTTATATCAACTGCTCTTTTTCTTTTAAACAAGTAAAACGAACTTCCTCCAATTATTAATATAATTCCTCCTGCCATAGCATTTAAAACATTGGACCCTGTATTAGACAAAAGACTTTTGTCTGCTGGTAAAATTCCGCCTAATGTACCTTCTACATATAATTTTATGGTAAATTTGCAGGTTAACCCTTGATATTCATTTCCCACTTCGGTAGGAACGTCTACTCGAAAGGTTAAAGTCTCTTCATCTGCTTTTGCCAACTTTCGATAATCCAATTTATTAAAATCCGCTAATTTCCCGCTGTATAATTCACCTTTTTTATCACTAACCTTTAATTTAAGTGCTTTAAAGAATAGTTTGGACCCGGATTCAAAATGAATAGATGTGGTATATTTAAAATCTTGTTTTCCTAAGTTTTGCACATGTAAGTCCCGAGTTGCCCAATCACCAGGCTTTAAATTGTCTACATCAAATAAAACCTTATGAGGAGAAGTCGCGATATCGATTTCATTTGTATTTGACGCTGCCCATATCTTTCCTATAGGACTGATAATGATAAAAATCACCGTTAAAACAAGTGGCAACGATATGATCCTTTTTTTCATCCACTTTCCACCCTTTGTAATCATATATAAAAGATGGGATACCCCATCTTTTATTAAACTGATTTCTCTATTGATTCTGGAGGATTTTTCGTTTTATCATCAATTTCTGCAATTGCTTTCCAGATCGAAAACACTGCATAGCCAAGTAATAGAATCCCAGGTAATATCAGTAATAAAGCACTGCCATTTTTCGTTTGAGTAAAGTTTATAAAATAACCTAAGTAAGGAATAGTAAACCCTGTATACTTTGCGATAACATTTTGTGAAAGAACTGGGTTCAAATCGGCGGTTTTGTTATTATCTCCTTTTGTACGATACAACACTTGGCCACCACTTTTTTCTACCTTCACAATTCTATGAGTGACAATCATTTTCTCGTCTGCTTTAAAAGTTATAATGTCACCTTTTTTAAAGTCTGCCTTATCCTTTGCGGGCTTTACCGCAATGATAGATCCTGTTTTAAATGTTGGCTCCATGGAACCAGATAGAACGGTTTTTAACTCGTAACCGAGGAATTTTGGTGACCCTCCGGATGCTTTCGAAGAGATTACAACAAAAATCATGAATATTAATACAAGAAATAAAATGATGGATGTAAAGTTACTTATCCATTTTACTATTTTGGAAGACTTCATTTATTTGCACCATCCTTGTTTGCATTCTGTGAATTGTCATTTGCCTGTTGATTGGCATTTTCTGCAGATTCAACTTTTTCTGCATTATTTTTACTTGAACTAGTATCAGATTGGTTATCTGCATTATTTTGCTTATCTGATTGTTTTGACTCTGTATTCTGCTGGGAATCTAAATTGGATTGATCGGAATCAGTTTTGTTTGGATTATCTTGATTCTTATCAGTATCCTTTCCATCATTTGTAGAAGATGCATCACTTTGTTTATCACAGGTTATGGAAATAGTTTGACTCCACAACTCTCCCTGTCCAGGATGACCAGGGCGTTGATATGCCTTGAATTTGTAGTTTCCAGGTTTTTCAGCATCATAGGAGAGACTTATTGAATCATTGGAAGAAATAGCTAGTATTGTCCCTTCCCCTACCTTAACACCTTTTTTAGGATTACCATTTTCAGCATAATAGACTTCATAACTTGCTTGCCCTTCCATATTGTTCCCTGAGTTCTTAATATCTACAGAAATATTCGTAGTACTGCAACTATTAATTGTTTGATCATTACCATTAAAGCTTAATGAACTTTTATCCCAAGGGCCGTTATCAGGGTTTTCCTTCTCCCAAGTACCAGCTTGGAGGACACCGTTAACTTCAGATGTACTACTAAAATAGGCACTGGTGTTTGACGACAAGTAGCTGCCCGTAAAAATGGCGATATACCAAATAGCCAAGATTTTTATCATAAGTAATAGTTTCTTATTTTTGCGTTTGAATTTATTTAGACGTGAGGCTCTAATTCTAATTACCTCCTTTATGACTTCTTGAATAACTTATTCCTTTAACCAACCATTAAATATTTATATTACTCTTCTAAACATTAATGACTCGTTAAAAGAATAATTAAACAGGACAGAAGGTGGTGCTTCCACCTTCCATCTTTTCTTATTATTTGCTTTGACCAGCAGTTTGTTTTGCATCGAAATTCCAAGTTAATTTAAGCTGATCTCCTTGGAACTTATTTTGGTCTTTTCCATTATCATTAAAAGTAAATCTAACGCTAAAGCTATCTGTATCTCCCGCTTTTAATCCGGAATTTTCTCCACCGAGAATCCATCCAAGTACATCTCTTTCCGTTACATCAGTAGTAGAAAGTTTATCTAATGTAGTTTTATAAACCTCTGTTGTTTTTTTATCTTTATTCACTAAGAATGCTACTTCAATATATTTTCCAAAATCTTCTCCCGCATTATCACCTTTTGCATCAATTACTTGATAACTGGAAGTTAATAAAACTTTTGAAATATCTAGTGAACCATCATTTTTCAATGTAAACTCACGATCCATCCAGTCACCAGGTTTAATATCCTTTACATCAATGATGGTTGTTGGTTTTGCAGTCAAATTTAATGTTCCAGCAGCAAATGAATTATTGGTTGTTTCTACATCATTAAAGTACGCATATGTACCTCCCCCAATTAATGACAATCCTAGTGCAGCTGATGCTATCCCCATACCTAGTTTCTTTTTAAGACTCATTTCTTTTCCTCCTCTTTTTTCCCTTTAATATTTTTTTATTTTGAACCCTTATGTTGTTCATAAGGAGTTGCAAACTTCATTAAATCTTGTAGATTGAAGCGTTCGTTTTAACGAATCCTACGACCTGAGTATAGGCCAAATAGATTATTTTGAAAAATCTTAAAAATAGGCAAATATTCGTTAAAAAGAACATTTATTGTTCATTATCTCGTTTTATCTCTTTTTTTCTTACTTTTTTATAATTTTATAAAGAACATATTGTTCATTATAATGAACATATAAATTTACAATAGACTTGGGGAGAGAGTGATGATTGGACAAAGAATAAAAGAACTAAGAAGGGGAAAAGGATATTCCATTTCAAAATTAGCCCTTCTGGCAGGAGTGTCAAAATCCTATTTGAGCTACATTGAACGAGGGCTACGGAATAATCCTTCGCTGGATTTTTTGTCAAGGATTGCTGAACCACTTGATACAACAGTTGATTTCCTATTAAATGAACAGGTTAAAACATTATTCCAAGACACTAATATAGATGAAGAATGGAAAATTCTCCTTAATAAGGCTATTGATAACGGGATGACCAAGGAGGATTTTCTAACACTGCAAAACTTTATTGAATTTAAAAATTGGAAAATCCAAAATAGTTAACAAGGAAATAAAATTTGATGAAAAAGATGAATATTACTAGAAACAAAGAAATATTGGGACTATCGTCCGATGAAATAAGGAGCTTTTTATATTTGCTCAGACGTGAAGCATAAAGACGGTTCTTTTTGAAAAAACACAAGAACCGCCCACTGGCTTCCATTGAGGATTTCTTCTTTGGCCATCGTGAGGATTAAAAAAAGATCCCCCATTTTTGGCAGAATCCTTTACATCTATCATCTTGCACTTTTCACCAGCTTGGTTTGATCCGATTTATATCCCTTACCAACAATCTCATGAACACTGTGCACCGTTACATACGCATTTTCATCAAGAGTGTTTATGATATTTTTTAACCGAACAACCTCTTGCTTACTAATAACAACATACAGTACTTCCTTATTCCTGCCACTGTATCCCCCACGGCCTTCAAGCACTGTAATACCTCTCAACATTTTGGTGGTAATTTCATTCAAGACGACATCCGGAAAGTTGGAAATTATGAAGACACCAACTCTCTCATCCAATCGTTCACCAATAAAATCAATGGCTTTTGCACCAACATAAACGACAATTAGCGTATACATTGCTTTTTCCAGCCCAATGATGAAGACAGAACCGGCAACGACAATTATATCAATCAGCAGCATGGCGCTTCCGATACTCCAGCCAAAGTATTGATTTGCCATTCTAGCAATTATGGTAGTGCCGCCGGAGGTTCCACCCGCTCGGAAAATAATCCCTAAGCCTGCCCCCACTAATAAACCAGCAAATATAGACGCCAACAATGTATTGTCGGTAATGGTTTTGCCTGTATTCTCCGTTAAATATAAAAACCCAGAGCAAGACGCTATCGATAAAAGTGTATAAACAATCGTTCTTTTTTCAAAAAATTTATAGCCTACCAGTAAGAGTGCCATATTTAAGACAAAGTTCACCACACCTGGTGACCAATGAAATAAATAGTGTGCAATAACCGTCAGGCCAATAATTCCGCCTTCTGATAAATGATTGGGGATCGTAAAATAATTAATCCCAACGGCAAAAATAAGTGCGCCAATTAAAATGAATATAATGTCTCTAATGGTTTGTTTCATGATAGGACTTCCTTAAATTTATATTGCTAACCAAGTATGCTATTAAACTATAATAATCCAACAAACAAAAAGAGAAAACCCTTTTTTGTTTGTTGGTTTCATTCATTTCTTGCGTTTGGATAGGATTGAGGGGCAGGTCGCTTGTCCTCATAATGGTATCGAACAGACGCCATAATAAAATGGATGAGGATGGCGCCCACACATCCCCCAGGAATTCAGTCATTTCATTTTTTATATTTTTCTACTCATATTTGCACCACACAAAATGTCCACCTATGACGAACAAACCACCTATTTTGTCTACGAATGGTGCCTGACATCACAACCTAGTTGTTTATTCCAGCCATTTTTAGTAATAATCCCACGAATTTGATTACTAATTCCGTAAAATTAGAGATATTCACGCGAGTTTGACCACTAATTCCACAAAATTAGAGATATTCCCGCGAATTTGACCAATAATCCCGCCAAATTTTGAGATATTCCCGCGAATTTGACCAATAATCCCGCCAAATTTTGAGATATTCCCGCGAATTTGACCAGTAATTCCGCTAATCAAAATTCGACATTCCACATCTGTTTTAACAACCTCATTTTGTCCACCCACCACGCACAAACCACCCATTTTGTCCACGAGTAGTGCCTGATACCACACTATTATGACAACACATTAGAGAAAGCTGGAAATGCAACAGTAAAGGTACTGCCGCTGCCTAGCTTGGATTTGACGGAGACTTTACCGCCATGGAACTTTACAATTTCTTGGACGATGGATAGACCAAGACCCGTTCCGCCTATTTTTCTTCTGTCGGAATTATCGACTCGGTAAAATTTCGTAAATAGTTTGTCCATTGCTTCTTGTGGAATACCTAAACCGTCATCAATGATGTCAACTTTAACCTGTTCATCAGTTCCCGTAACCTTTACCTTTATCGATCCGCCTTCGGGAGAATATTTTACGGCATTATGGATTAAGTTAGTAAAAACTTGTTCCATTTTCGCTTCATCGCCTAGAATAGCAGGAATAGATCCACGATGATCAAGTATAAAGTGATGTAGACTTGTATTAATTTGCTGGGCATCGATTATTTTTCTTAAAATTGGCAGCAAATCTATATATTTTTTCTCATAAGTTTGCTTGCCGGATTCCATTCTCTGTACATCGAGAAAATCATTAATTAAAGCAGTTAAACGCTTAGATTCATTCCAAATAGTAGTTAAATATTTTTTCTGCCTGTCTGGATTTAATTCACGGTTGATCATTAATTCGGTAAAACCAAGAATGCTGGAAAGCGGTGTCCGTAATTCATGACTTACCGTGCTGACAAACTCTGATTTCATTTGATCGACTTCGTACTCTTTTGTAATATCCCTGTGAACCAAAACCGTTCCTATCCTTACATCATTATGGTACAGTTCTTTGCTGTAAACTTTTATTACTTTCTTAGAGCGCTCCAATGTATAGATAAAGGTTTCCAATTCATTGTTATTCTTTGCACGCACCGCATTTTCTAAGTAATCGGCAATTTGTTCTTCTTTTACTTTCCCTTTCATAAAGGAAATCCATTCATCCCATTCCATCCCGACAAGGGTAGAATTTTCACATTCTAATATATCGATTAATAGGTTGTTGATGTGCAAAGTCCTTCCATTCGTATCAATTAATTGTACACCTTCTTGAAGTGTATTAAGGATATCCTGATTTTGTTTCCTTTCCTTTTCTGACTTTTGGAAAAGAGAGATTTTCTCCAGACTGATTCCAATACTTTTTGAAAGGGCCTGAAACTCTTCCATTTGAGACTCCTGAAAAGGCTCGCCATACCTAGTGAAAATCATAATAGCAATGACCTCTTCATCAGATGCAAGAACCGGCAAGTAGAGATCATATCCAAATAGTGTTCCCTCGTGGTAGCCTTTTTCGGATAATTCCAGCCGTCTTTTCAGGGTGTATGGCATTTTGGTTATCTTCAACTTTTCACACAATCTGCTTTTCATATGATGCAAAAATTGATTTACGGCAGAGGGGGATATTCCGTATGAAGCACATAATGGATTATCGACCATCGCAATAATTCCTTTATCCGCTTGGATAATTTCACACATATTCAATACACTGCTATTCAAGAGATCATGTATATTGATTGTATTGGAAAGCTGATTGACTAATTTATTTCTATTTTTTAATTTTTCCCCGTTAGCATTTAGTGTCTGTAAAGCATTTTCCAGTTCTTCCTGTTGAGCTTGAAGCTCCTCCTGCTGGGCAATTAATTCTTCATTATGTGCCAACAAATCCTGCTCTTTTTCGATTACCTTTTCCATCATGCTTTGAAATGATTTTGACAGTATCCCAATTTCATCTTCCCTTTTTGTATCTAGTGAAATAGAGACCTCTCTTCCACTGGCCATTTCATTTGCCGCAATAGATAAATCGGATAAAGGCTTCCCTAATTGCCGGAACATATAAGACATAATTCCTAAAAGAATAAAAAAGACGATAATGACGAAAATAAGAAAACCGATTTGAATACTAGTTTGCAAGGTAATGAGCTTTTGATAATGGGCTTCCAGATTATCATCAATCCCCTGAATATAGGTTTTCATCTGTTTTTGAAAAGAAGTAACCCGTGACGTAGCCTGCTCATTTGCCATTTTAACGATGGCATTTTTATTACCAGATTTATAGTCCGCTATTACAGTCGGCAACGTAACATCAAAGTAATAAGAAATAAATTCATGCAAATCATATAAAAAATTTTGGTCGTCATCTGTGGTAGCCATAGATGCGTATCGCTTTTCGAGCTTTTTTATTTTCAATTCCTGGGCAAGCGCATTTTCCGCAAATTTTGCGTTTCCAATCGCTATATATCCTCGCGCGTCAAAAAATGCCTGATTGAAATCATCATTGATAGCCTGGGCTATCTTTTCCTTCTTATCTAGTTCACTTCTCTCTTTGAAATTTGCTGCATTCAATAAATGATGCATCATCAATAGAGTTGCTGATCCCAGCACAAAGAAAATAAAAAATGCGCCAAATAAAAAGGTAAACTTTCTTGAAAAACTCTTCTTATTAAAATAACTATTCATTTTCATGGAGGATACCCTCTATTTTAGTTAATAACTCCATAGGACTAAAAGGCTTGGCGATAAAATAATTGGCCCCTGCCTCTAATACCTTCTCCTGTTCAAACTGCTGACTTTTCGCAGATAACATGAGAATTTTGACCTCGTGATTGTGGAGGCTTCCCCTTATATGCTTTATTAGTTCCAAACCTGTAATTTCAGGCATCATGTAATCTAAAATTAACAAATCATACTCGTTTTTTTCTATATAATGTAATGCTTCTTGTCCGTCTGAAGCTTCATGAATCAAATAATCTTGCTCCTCAAGTGTATCTACGATGAGCATTCTTAACACTTCTTCGTCTTCTGCTAATAAGATTTTTTTCATTTAGACCACCTTATTTATATCAAATATTCATTTCTTCCTTTGAATAAGTCGCATAATCCTCTCTTGAAGGTCGTTCATATGAAAAGGCTTCGTCATATAATCATCTGCCCCTAATTCTAATGCCTTCGCGATATCATCCTCACTATTTCTTCCGGTCAACATGATAACGCTAACGTTATTCCGTTCTGTTTGTTTTACCTTTTGCAATACTTCTATTCCATCCATAATAGGCATAACCCCGTCTAAAATTAGGAAATGTTCTCCCGGATATTCTAGTATTCCAGACTGAAAGAAGGATGGCCCATTTTCAAATGTATGGATATTGGATACATAATGATTAAATTCTGCTTCTTGTAATCTACTTTTCAACATCGATCGAATAATAGGGTCATCATCAATAACGGAAATAAACAACTTCTTTTGTTCCATCAATGACTGATTAAAGCATTCAACCCTTGATCTGCCCAAATTCTTTGCTGTATATAATGCTTGATCCGCAGCATTTATAGCTGAATCCATTGTTGTTTCCTTAGAGCAAATGCCAGTAATTCCAGCGGAAAAGGTAACGAAGAAGACTTCTCCATTAGCCTCAAAACATTTTGTAGTGAAATCTGCCAATAGTCTTGAAACAATTTCATAAG
Source organism: Margalitia sp. FSL K6-0131 (assembly GCF_038008735.1). NCBI lineage: Bacteria > Bacillati > Bacillota > Bacilli > Caryophanales > Bacillaceae > Heyndrickxia > Margalitia sp. FSL K6-0131. The sequence continues at coordinate 1,068,454 of NZ_JBBOZS010000001.1, read as the reverse complement.
CTTTATGATAATCTGTATTTTGAAATAAGATGATAAACTCTTCTCCGCCATATCTAAATACTAAATCGTTACTTCTTGTATTCTCCGCCAAAAATAATGCAAATGTTGAGAGGACTAAGTCACCTGTAACATGACCATAACGATCATTAATCTTTTTAAAATAATCAATATCCAAGATCGCTATACTAAATTGTTGATTGTTCCGTTTCCATTCTTCCATGCTCCGGTCATATACAACCTTTAAATACCTGCGGTTATACAGGTTTGTTAGTTCATCAAGTAAAACAGATTGGTCATATATTTGTTTTCTCTGGAGATGGCGCTCAATACGGACTGCGAATTCCTCTAAGTCAATTGGCTTCTGGATAAAATCATCCGCTCCCATTTTAAAAGCTTTTATACGAGTATTTCGATCGTTGAATACGCTAATCATCACAATGGGAACGAAGTGTTTATTACTATGAATTTGTAAATCCTCAATAATTTCAAAGCCATTTTTGTTTGGCAAATTCACATCAATCACAACACAGTCGGGCTGTAAATCAAAGTATTGAGATACAGCTTTATTCGAAGTGGAATTCGTAATGACCATCCAACCTTTCTTTTCAAGGAAATCCTTCAAAAGAATAAGGATGGAAATATCATCATCAATGATTTGGATCAGTGGGACGTCCCCATTTCTAGACTGCTGTTTCTTCATCTCCACTTCTTCAAAATGGCCATAACTATAGGTAAGCTCCATTAATTCAGAAAGAAACTCTCTCAATTCCTGTCCTTTCCATTCTTTTTTATGGAAGCTGCTTAATTGTTCTAACAATGTTTCTGAAATAAGATGAATGCCTTCCAATTCTAAAGTTCCAGACGTCCCTTTAATAGAGTGTAAGAAACGATGTACCTCAGAATTAGAAATCATTATTTCGGCATCCGATTTACACCATTCAGCAACTTGCTCCATTATTTTTTTTATAAGCAAGTTTCTATATTTAGATAAATCCATTTTCTCACTCCGACCTTTGATTTCCACGCAAAAAAAAAGAAAAGACTAGTAAAAGGCCCTTTCGATTTTCCTTTTATCCTTTGTATTATCGGTGGGAAATCCAAAATATTTACTGATATTTATTGTTTCGCTAGAGATTTCTACAATAATCGACAATTTCCATTCTAAATTGTTGAAGTATTTTGTTAAAACGCCTCAAAAAAATGTAATATGAATGTCATGCATCCAGTAGCACTTAAAAAGATTAATAAAATGAAAGGGATTCTTTAACAGGGGTGTTTATTTAAACTGGAGAAAGTGAAATTATCTGCAAAACCGTTTAGAAGGTTGTCACTGTCATTTTGTTGCAGCTTTTGACCAACAACACCTTTATAACACATAAAATACAATAACTAAAATGAATCCATTTTGAAATAGAATGATCAAAATGGATTCTTCTCTTCAAAATCGTAAGCTTCATTAAAATAAAAACCTAACAGTAGCCATACATATTATTCCCACTATTACTGTAACGGACAAACTCTTGGTCCATATTGCGATAATTAGTGTCGGTATAATAGCAGCAAGAACACTCCAATTAATCGAGATTAATGCTGATTGATCTTTGCTGATAAAACTATCAACGATAAGTGCAGTAAAAATACAAATAGGGATAAATGAAAGCCATTTGACGACAATTTTCGGGAGCTTCATATTTCTTATCACTATAAATGGAATAATTCTTGGAATAAAGGTTACCATAGCACAGCCTAAAATGATTAGTAATATAGATAAATTAATACTCATTTGTCTTTAACCACTCCAATCGTTGCAACAATTATTGTTGATAAGATAATTGCTATATACGAAGGAACAAACATACATAGAACCAACATTAATATAACTACATACACAATTAATGATAGATAAAACTTCAATTTACCATTATCAATATTTTGTAATTGCAAAACAAGCAATGCTAAAAACATAGCTGTTAAAGAAAAATCTAATCCAAATACTTCAGGATTTGAAATCCATTTGCCAAAGATGGAACCCAACAAACAAGATAAAATCCAAAATATATAAGCTGTTACATTCAACCCATTCATCCATTGCGCATTAATATTCTCTTTTTTAGCAATTTTATTAATGGCAACACCAAATGACTCATCTGTTACAAGAGCTCCGATCCCAATATTTCTCATTAAAGAGTATTTTGTAAAGTGGGGAGCCAATGCCATACTTAATAAAAAATTCCGTAAATTCACGATAAAAGTAGTAAATACAATGACTGACAAAGGACTTCCTGATACTAGCAGTGCACAAATAATAAACTGTGATGCACCAGCATAAACTAATGCGGCTAAAAGAGTAATCTCTACAATACTTAGATTAGAGGAAACTCCAACAATCCCCATAGCGATACCAATACTGATGTAACCAATTAAAGTTGGAATGCAATCTTTTACGCCTTGAGAAAATGTAGAAAGATTTTTTTCTCTAGGCATTTCGTGAGATAATTCATTCATTGTTTCCCCACCTTTTTGTCTGTTATATTGTTTATATGTATGCTATAATAAACACAAAAAAGAGTCAAGGAGATTTTTTATGGAGTTCATTCAAGAGGTTATAGCCAATAATCTTGCCAAAATGAGAAAAAAGCGAGGATTGAGCTTAGATAGCGTAGCGGAACTGTCTGGAGTCAGTAAGGCAATGTTAGCTCAAATTGAAAATGGAAAATCTAATCCGACTGTCACCACTCTCTGGAAAATTGCAAATGGATTACAAGTATCTTTTTCTGCTTTTTTAAAGGAAACAGATAAGCCGCAAATTGAAAAAATAAACATCAATCAACTGAACCCATTGATTGATGATGATGGCAATTATCTTGTATACTCCGTTTTCCCATTTCATCCGGAAAAAAAGTTTGAAATTTTCACTGTAGACCTCAAACCTGGGTTTAGTCATATATCTGAAAAGCATCTAGGTGAGGAATATGTACTTATACAACACGGTGTACTTACACTCGAGGTGCAAGGTGAGAAGCTTGAATTAACCAATGATGAGACTATTAAATTTAACGCAAATATTGAACACATGTATATAAATTCTTCTGATGAAACGGTAAGATTCTATGTCATTATCTCTTATCCCGACTAATATCTATGTCTATTTTCTAGGTTAAATGAAATAAAAGTTGCGTAAACGGTACGCAACTTCTGTTCATCCTTCTCTGTACTGCAACAAGAAAAAAATATAATTATAGTACAAATATATATTTCTATTACCTCAAAAAAATGAAAATTCACACTGAAACCATTAAATATATGTTTTCCCTTTCCAAATTTGTCGTGGTTAAATGTTGCATTATTTACTTCCTTGAAAATGGACAAATCAAGTCCTATCGTTTTATTAGATCCATTCCTACGACTAATTCAGTTGGATTAGCCGTAGGGAGAAAAAGCACGTTCCATCATGAGTAAATAGATATATCGTCAATGAAATAGTCCGCCATTTTTTACGGTTTGGTAATCATCCACGTAACACCGAATTTATCTACAACTTCTCCATAGTATGCACCCCATGGCTGCAAAGCAAAAGGATACTTGGCTTCTCCACCCTCACTAAGCTTGGCATAAGCTTCTCTTGCTTCAGATTCATTATCATAGGTTAAAGCAAGACTGATGTTACGGCTGCCGGTTACTGGTTCAAAAGAATCGGATATCATCAGCATATTCTGTCCAGCTACCATCAAAGCAAGATGCATGACTTTGTCCTTCATCGCTTCCGGTGTACGTGGAGCCTCACTGAATGTTTTAAGTGATAGAATTTCTCCGCCAAGTGACTCTGCATAAAAATTAGCCTGACTTCTTGCATCCTCTGACATCAAATAAGCGTTTAATTGTGCTCCCATATTTTTAACAACCTTTCCTATTTAAATTTGCCTTTCTATCAATACGACGAATATAAGATGATGAAATCGACAAAGAAAAAAATTTTTTTTATAAAATTTTTGATCAACGCCCTGTTAGCCATCCATGAAGCAGAGCTTCACCGTAGAAAATGCAAGATGACTATGTTCTTACTTGGTTGTACTCTATATAAATTTACGAACGAAATGAAAGGACAGAATTTAATCATTTATAGTTAGATCCTGGGCTTGAGCCTGTTACAATACCATATTCAAGCCTAAAAGGATTACTTTTTAATAGAAATTCTTGCTCAACTAAAGCACCAGTTTGTTTAAGTGTAGTTCTTCACAATCTTTTGAAGAAAAAGCGACCCCATAAATTGAAAGTCACTTCAAATCCAATGATTAGTTTTAATTTCAAATAAAATCTAGTTAATAAAATTAAGCTTAATTCAACTACTAATTATTAAAAGAAATCGAATCAGCAACTTTAATTAAATCATCACTACTTTTTCCACCCGAAATATAATAAATATATTTACTGGTCACAATAAATAGCTGTGGTTCACTATTTTTATCTTGAGGTTTGGACAGAAGAGCAAGATGATTAACAAAACTCATTGCTACCCCAGAATTAGGGTACAACTTAACCAATGAGTCGTATGCCTGTTTCTCAGACCCTTGTTCATTCATAGTAGTATGAATGGTAATAAAATCATTTCCTTGTATCGGATAAAAAACATTTACTTGTGACAGATTATTATTTCTATTGGTTGAAATTATTGGTTTACCAACTATAGAAGATATAGCATGATTTAATTCTAAAGGAATCATTGTTTCCTCAGTTAATACTAATGAACGAATTCCATTATTAGTTACAATTTTATACTTTTCATCTTGCTTTTGTTGAGCTTTATTCTGTTCTGAAATCGTCTGTTGGAATCCGTCATTGTTCAAAGACCCCGAAGAGACTCGTTTTAATTGAAAATTACCAGATTTAATAATATTAAAAGTCAATATACTACATAAGGCTACCAAGACACATATCTTAATAGAATAACTAAATAACTTCTTAAATTTAGATTTATGTTCAAGTTTATTTAGATCATTTAATAATTTATATTTTAATTCTTCATTATTAGCCTTTTTCCATAATATATTCCTTTCTAAATTATCTAACTCTATATCATATATACTTTTTGGATACTGGTCTTTCATTAAAATACCCCTCCTTTAATAGTTGCTTTTCTAAAGCGGGAATAGCTCTGAACAATGTTGACTTTACTTTACTTTCAGACCAGTTTAAAACCTTCGAAGTCTCTTCTATAGAAAGTCCCTTTATTCTTCTTAATATTATTACCTTCCTATAGGATTCTTTTATCTTTGACAATGCTTTATAAAGTTCATATGAACTTTCCTTAATTTGAATTGCTTCATCAGGCAATGGACTTTCGTCTTTCTTTAAATTAAAAACCTCTTTAAACAACATTATAGGTCTTCGTTTCCTTATATAATCGATTGTTAAATTATGAGCTATACTAAGTAGCCAAGTTTTAGCATTGCCATCATGTCTAAATGAATCATAATTAATGAAAGCTCTAACAAAGGTCTCATGTCTTAAATCTTCCGCTTGTTGATAATCTTGAATCATCATAAAGATGAATTTAAAAATTGATTCATTATACTCTTCATACCATTTTATAATTTCTCTATTTTTGCTATCAGGCAATCTAATCCCCTTCTCTGTTAGGTGTTCAATATTTAAACGTTTGAGCTTAAGAAAAGTTTTACTTTTATAACCCATTTGTAAAATAAATATCATTCAAATAAAAAAGATCCATTTTAAGGACCTTTTTACTAATAATCATTCTCTCTTCAGAGAAGTTAGAATTATGTTTTTACTTGTTGAACTAACCTGCCCTTTACTTCAATAAGAAACATACATGATTTTACACTCACACCCCGGCATGAAAATTATTTCAATGCTGGGGTTTTTATTTTTGTCCATTTTTCCATACTGGTTAATGCTATGGAAAGTAATCTTTACGTGGCTTTTTGTGGTGGTTCAACCCTGTATAAGAAACTGTTTGGAATTTGCCTTGTGTACACCCCTATGTCGACTCTTCAACTCTTGAAGATGATCACGTACAGAAAAATGCTGTTTGACCAAGCTTATTCCACTTTCCATAGACATTATTTTGGAGGTTTTTCCTTATGGACATTTTATTAACTCATTGTGCTGGAATGGATGTTCATCAAAAAGAAATTGTTGTTTGTGCCTTAACAGGCTCTAATGATGAAGTCATCCAAAAAGAAATCAAGACCTTTTCAACCCTAACCAAAAGTCTTTTTGAATTATTGAAATGGTTAGAGGAAAGAGAAATCACTCACATTGCTATGGAAAGTACGGGCATCTATTGGAAACCTGTCTTTAATATCCTTGAAGGATATTTTGACATTACCATTGCCAATGCCCAACGAATCAAAAATGTTCCTGGTCGTAAGACTGATGTTTCCGATGCAGAATGGATTGCCAAACTTCTTCGTCATGGTTTAATTGAGAAAAGTTTTGTTCCCTCACAAGATCTTAGAGAGTTACGTGATTTAACTCGATTACGAAAGAAATGGATTGGTAACTTAACTGCGGAAAAAAATAGAATCTCGAAAGTACTTGAGTGTTCTAACATAAAACTTGGCTCCGTTATCTCTGATATCTTTGGAGTCTCAGGTCGTAAACTTTTAAATCAGCTGGTGGAAAAAGGGTATCTTGATAAAACAGATATCGATAATAATATACATCATTCACTTCGAAAAAAAGCAGATACTATATCTGAATCCCTTTTTGGAACGCTAAATGAACATCAAATGTTTATGATCAAAAGCTCATGGAGTCATATAGAGTACATGGAAAAATCTATACAAGAACTGGAAACCCGCATGGAGAAAATTCTAAGTTCTTACCAAGGAGAAAAAGAAATTCTATTATCTATACCTGGAGTTAAAGACCATACGGCAGCTTGTATTATTGCTGAAATTGGAACAGACATGAGCCAATTTCCTTCGTCTAGACATTTAGCTTCTTGGGCTGGTGTTTCACCCGGAAATAATGAAAGTGCTGGTAAAAAAAAAGTTCTAAAAGTGTGCCGGGAAATCCACATATAAAATCAGCCTTATGTGAGGTCGCATGGGCAATATCAAGGTCGAAAAATACTTCAATGGCAAATGTTTTTTGGTCTCTTTCTGCAAGGCGGGGTAAGAAAAAAGCTTTACAGGCAATAGCACACAAAATTCTAAGAATTATTTATACCTTATTTCTCAATAAGCAACACTTCTCTGAACCATCTATAGCCAGTTAGTCATCCAACAATACAATACTCCTCAAGGTTATGATCTTTTAAAAAAAGTAGAGATCCTACCCTCTATTTAGTGTTGTCTTTTTTCTAAAAAATCACGTTTACAAGCCCCAAATCTCATGTTCGCCAATTTAAATTGCACATGTGTCGTATCTATTCAAAACCCTTTGCCAGTGCTCGCCCATTTTATTTTCACAGAAAAAAAGCATCCCTTATTTAAGGAATGCCCGTTAGTTCGATAGATGTATGTTCCGCAATCTCGAATACATTTCCAAAGGGATCTTGAAAGGCTGCATACTTATCTTCAGTAGGTATTTTTCGTGTAAAAATGAGCAGTTCTGTTTATTTCATTATCTCTTGTTTATCGAGATCCCTTAACGCCCATGTTAAAATATTATTTGCGTAAAGTCCTACATCGTCTGGTGAAATTTCAACAAATTTACCATCAATAAATGCAGCCCAATGGATGTTTTCTGTAGGTTTTTCAACCAATCCATTGATTCCTGTAATCATACCGTTAGTTTCCGTCACATCAAAGTTGTTCTTGGTTATGTCGTATATATTGTCTCCCTCTTCAAATGTTATATTTTTCTTTACTATAACTTTATTGTTTTGATCCATAATCTGAACAACGCCAGTTACTTCAACTGCATATGCTGGATTTACAAGCAATAAAGCAAACAAAAAGGGGAGTGCAAAAGCAAGTTTGTACATAATATATCCTCCTCATTTTTTCTTATTTTTTCCTAATGTCATCTAATTATGTCAATAAAAACACCTAACAAGTTGTTAGGTGTAATTTCAAATATATATAGAATTTACTAAACAAATTTGTTTGCCGGATATATGCAGTTAAAAATTATTATGAAAGCATCCTTGGATATTCCACAATTTAGTATAGTACCCTTAAGGATTGGATAATAGAGTTTAGAGTTTCGTGGATTCCCTACTTCTACGATTCTTCCGAGGCATTTAGCCTTATTTAACTAACTGCCCCGTTGAATATGGTTTTAGATATAACCCAAAATTTAGCGATTAATAGTGTCAGTAGAAACACAAAGCAGAAAAATGGGTTTACAGTTGTAAATCCGTCTTTTCCTGATGGTATCCTTATTGATTTTTTATTGTTTTTCTAGTTTTGTTCAAGAACAAAGAGACTGTCCCCTTACTCCTTCACCCATTAACTTCCCGATGAAATCCCCTTTTCCTTTGGGGGCCAAATAAAATAAGTAATCGCAATCAGCAGATCTATCCCTAAAACCAGCGACCAAATTTTTGCTATTCCGCTTAACGCTTCTGTTCTTGATGTATCATTGATCCAAAAGATCAATCCAGCTAATATTCCGACACCGATTATATAAGCTACAAGATGTCTGATCCAACCTTTAAAGTAGTGCTTTGAGTATTCGATTCCGTAACGTTTTCTAGGTTTTTCCCCTTGTTTTGTTACATAATATTGAAAGCGTTGATCTGCCCACCCAATCATACTTTTACCGAATGCAATGGATACACCTATATAAACAGCAGCAATTGCATGTGCTTTGGTCGCGGCTTCACCTCGGTATAAATCAATTCCTGCTGTAATTAATAAAATTACATCAACTAACGGAGTCAGTGCTAAAAGAATCATTCCTAACCGTTTTTGCTTGAAGATATATCGAGCCACCAACCCTAAAATAATGACAACCCAAAACGCAATTTCACAAAAGACAATCATCCAACCAACAATGCTCAAAAAAACACCCCTTTTTTTAATACATCCGTATTATTTAAGGAAAGTATACCACTCCCGTTTAAATAATACAATTGTATTATTTAAACTAATATTTGTGTTAAAATAGGGTTATGCCTAAAATAGTTGATCATGATTTAAGAAAAAAACAAATTGCAGAAGCTTCATGGAGAGTCATTCTAAAACAGGGAATGGAAGGAGCAACAGTTAGGAATATAGCAAACGAGGCTGGTCTCTCATTAGGTGCTTTGCGTCATTATTTTTCTACTCAGGATGAGTTACTGGAATATGCTATGAATCTTGTTATTGAAAGAGTAACAGAACGAATTAAAAAAATTGCCCTGAAAGAATTGCCTCCAAAAGAAAAAATTTTACAAATCCTACTGGAGTTTGTCCCAACTGACTCTGAAAAGATGGCGGAAATGGAAGTATGGTTTACGTTTGTAGGTTATATTAGACATAAAAAAGATGTTTTTGATGCACAATATGACGGAATTTATCATGGTCTCCGTAATTTAATACACTATATGGACCAAGAGAAACTATTGCGGAAAAACCTTAATACAGAACTTGAAATTGAAAGATTATATTCGTTGGTTGATGGTACCGCTATGCATGCATTATTAGACCCTGATAGGTTAGAAAAGGATCGAATCTATCAGTTATTTGTTTATCATTTAAATTCAATCTGTATTGATGAGATTTAAAAGTCGTTTTAAACCACAGGCATTTCCTGCGGTTTAAAACGACTAATAAAAGGCTGCATTGTAGCAGCCAAATCTTTAGTATTAGTAAAAGTAAGAAGATAAAATAATTATTCTGGTGCATTCGCTAATTCCCAGCTAATTGTTTGCTGAATTCCCTCTTCAAAAGGAACGATTTCCTTATATCCAAGCTCATCTCGAATTTTCTTTGAACTGATGACCAGATGCTGTTCCGGATTGAAGCCATCCAAAACAACTGCAGCTTCGTCAACAATGATTTGACCGTCCCATTTGTAGTGCTCCTTAATCGTTTTTACCCATTCTAATTCAGTAAACGCAAAATCTTCAGCAACATTATAAATTTGGTTTGCAGCCTTAGGATCAACAATGGCCAGTGTAATGGCATGGGCTACATTTTCAACAAATCCGCGTGATGTTCTCCACTTTGCTTCCGTTGAATGTAAGGTTATTTCATTGCTAGTTTTCATTGTCTTTAAATACTGGGATAAACGGAATTGACGGTCATTAGGGCCATATATCATAGGCAGTCTCAATACCGTCGATGGTACAGAAGTATTCCTCATAAACTGCTGTTCCACTAGGATCTTATCATAGTGATATTGCCAATCATCTTCCTTTGAAATACTTCTGTATGGATAAATAACAGTCCGAACGGGAGATTCCTCTGTCATGATATCTGTCGTAAATTCACCCTTTTCAATACCAATCAATCTGCCATATGCCTGATAAACATCAACACTGCTTAAAGCAACGAATCTTTTGGTAACATCTGAAAAAGATGCTATGACATCAATCGCATCCTGTTCCGAATATGGGAACATATCAACCAACACATCGATGGAAAGATGCTGAATTTGTTGACGCAGGTCTTTCAAGTTATTGCGGTCTCCGATAATCTCATTCACTGAATCTGGTAATGTACAATTTGTTTGGCCACGATGAAAAATCGTTACATTATGTCCCAATTCCACCAACTGTTTCGTCACATAAGGACCTAAAAATCGTGTACCGCCAATTATCAATACATTCATCTTCTCACCTCTAAAAATGGTTGATTTCTCTGTGTAAAGAGATTATATAAACGTCAAAAATGTTACCCATACCGAACCAGCATTTCATTATTTTCTATATTATAAGATTAAATTGATAAATCAGTTTATTTTAATCATAAAGGGAGATTTACCGGTTTTCAAGATATTTTTCTATCTTACTTAAGGGGATATATTGGTTCTTTTCGCAAAGATAGGAGATTTGGGAACGGTTATAGTAGGGGTGCCGCCCTTAATAACCGTTGGAGTCCTCTTTCATTCTGTTCACATGTATTTACTGAATGACTATTATTTTATGATGAAACACCCTGAATACGATTCTGCAAAGATTAAAACAAAAAAGAGCCGCGAAGCAGCCCTTTCTTCAACTAAAGCGTCTGTATGTGGAATAGCCAATAACCATTCTTATATCTTTTTTACTTTTCGCCAGTATTGCTTCGTTTCTTCATCACGTACGATATACCCAAGTTTTATTAATTCATTTCGAAGGTCTTTTATATCTTTAACGTCCCTTTTTTGCATTGCAATTTCTCTCGCCCTTAGTAAAGCATTGGCAGTTGGTGACATATCGGGCGTATCCTCCACCCATCTTCTATACTCATCATTAAACGGATCCCCCTCAGATGACCAGGAGTAACCATGTTTCTTGAAGCTATCAACGACTTTTTTAGGGGATTCATCAATTTTTTCCCGTGCAAGTTCATATCCTGATTTCCCGAGGATCACCAGTTGTTTTCCATCTAAGAAAACAATGTCAATCTCTTTTTGTCCGATTGTCTGTTTGTGTCCATCTTTATCGAGTTGCACTGCTTCATCGCTTATCGTGACAACAAGAATCTCCTTCACTGCGATTGAGGCAATCACTAGCCCTACTATTAAGCCTACAAGTGCTATAATCATATCCACCCAGAAACCATTAAATGAATGGATTAGTTTCAATGGCCCCTCAAACGGCACCCATGGAAGTTTTAAAGCCCACGTTGCTATTCGCGGTAAGAAATAGCCCAGTAAAAGCCCTAGTGCTCCAAACCCTGCATACAGGACGAATCCTGTAGTTGCAGAAAATCCGATGACTGTTTTTGGACTAGTTGACGAATTCGTCATCTAGTTCACGCTCCCTTTGTTTAAGGTTTCCTTTTTCTCAGTGTTAAGGACGGCCTTCTCAACAATATTTACGAGTTCACTACTATATGTTTCCAGATCAACCTTCTTTGTGATCGCAGTGTTAAGCATATACTCTCCAATTGCACCTTGAATCAGATTACACATAACATCTACATTAAAATCCCCAAAGACTCCTTGTTTCTGACCATCACGCAGTATTTGTTGAAGTTCATGCATGACTGGGTCTTCTTCCTCATCACTAAGCTTATAGTACGGAATGTTATCAGGTGTTCTTGCATTAAAAACAATTTCTAATAATGCTATGTTATGTTCGTGATGGGTTCCTTGATAAGCCAAACTTGCTGAAATAAATGCATTGAGTTTATTTCTTGGAGTATCTTCTTTATTTACCCTTTCCAAGATATAGGAACTAGACCTTTCTATAAGTTTGATTAGTAATTGGTTCATCAAATCGTTTTTATCGGAAAAGTGGTAAGAAATAAGTCCTGTACTTATTCTTGCCTTCTTAGCAATCTGAGCAAGGCTAGCTTTTACATAACCGATTTCATCAAGTGTATGAATCGCTGCATCAATAATTTGTTCACGTCTTGCTTCAGCGATAAACGATTGCTTTCTTTCCTCATTGTTATCTTTCTTCAATAAAATCACTCCTAAAGAAAATTGATTGAATGACCATTTTTTTATTTGATTAATCAATCAAATTTTATCATAAAAAAATTTGAAGTCAATTCATTATGTTCATAATATTTTCCAGTTTCTTTGAAAGTTAAATCACAATCTCGGGGCCATTTTATCCTTATTAAGCTGTCCCGCCATGTTAGTACAAGAAAAAGGTTGATACGCAGTGTCTTTGTTATGGGACTCGGCCGGTTTTTCACTCCCTACATCCAATTTAATGTGACCCCTTCGCAAGGCCATTTGCTCTCTCCACATATTCTTTCGAACTGCGTATCAACATGTCAATAAAAAAGTTCTAGATGATTCATATTCCCTTCTCAATATAGACATCACAGTAAGGGACTCATAAGCTTTTCCATTCCAGATGCATTCTCTTAAAGTACCCTCAACATGAAACCCCTGCTTTTTATATGCCCTTGACCATGGAATGATGAATGAAGCATTTTCCTCTTTGTTTTCTAAGTTGCAAACGAAATCAAGATCTGCTATTGTTGTATAATCTAATCTTATTACCTCTGACTCTTGAAACACCGTAATCACCTCTATTATTACTCTCTAATCCTATTTTATTTTTTCATTTATATATGTACACTTCAGAAGTGCTCTTTATTTCATAATCAATTGTGAAGCTAAACAGTTCAGCTTTATATATTATTCCTCATTTTATCACTCTTTTTTTAGCCTTTGTTTGCTATTGAAAGAACATCACCTTTATTTTCAAAGTGATTTTTTGGTATTGAAGTTGTTTGCAATCTGTGTAATATTATAGTTAATTGTATATTTAAAAGTTTTCTAGGGTTCCGCAACTCAGAGTTGGTCTGGTCCGAGAGAAAACTCACAGCATTGCTGTGTCACGGAGGGATAAAAGCCTGGGAGATACTGTTTACAGTTGTCTCCTGGGCTTTTTTGTTTTTTGCTAAAAATAACATTGGAGGTGCTTTTTATATGAACAAAAACTGGGTTAAAGTATTGGTTGCTGCATTTTTTGAGGTTTTTTGGGTTATTGGATTAAAACATGCGTATGACTTTTGGACATGGAGCGAAACAGTTATTTCCATTATCATCAGTTTTTATGCCATGATCATGGCCGGAAGGAAACTTCCCGTGGGAACTGTTTATGCCGTTTTTGTGGGATTAGGTACTGCGGGAACTGTTTTTTCGGATATTGTTTTCTTTGGAGAACCATTTAAGCCAGCAAAAATCATATTGATTTTGGTTTTATTAGCAGGGGTAATTGGATTGAAATTAGTTACGAGTGACAAGGTTGAAAAAGGAGTTGATTCTTAATGGCGTGGATTTCTTTAATTGCGGCTGGTTTATTTGAAATGTTTGGAGTTACCATGATAAATAAGTTGCATAGAGATCGTAATTGGAAAGCATTCATACTGCTAATTCTTGGATTTGGAGCAAGTTTTCTTTTTTTGGCATTTGCAATGAAAACTTTACCAATGGGTACTGCATATGCCATTTGGACTGGAATTGGTGCATCTGGTGGAGCAATATTAGGAATGATTTTTTATGGTGAGTCAAAAAATTGGAAAAGAATCATTTTTATTGCAATGGTTTTAGGATCAGCCATTGGTTTAAAGCTAGTCTCATAAATGGATTTCTTATCGGGAGAGAAGAAAATTAAAAGGTTATTTTTAACATCACAAATAGAATTGTAGATTTTATTCTGTTCAATAGATGCTTATTATTGTAAAACAATTAATAAAAATAGCACCAAAAAGGTTCCTTGATGAAGGAACCTTTTTTATATAGTTCTAGATATGAAAGTGCAGATCGTGAGAGGAGAGCAAGAACAAATATGGTTGGCCACTCAACTCCCTCCCACCAAGTAAAAAACTTATTTCGACTATAGCGTCTTATTTAACTGTATAAGCCTTTTTCAGTAGCTCCATAACCTCTTCTATTGTGAGACCAAAGGATTTATAGTAGGAGATGTCGTTAACCATTTGCTTCAAGACCATTTCGTTGCGTATTCGCAGCATCTCATCGGATGAGAATTCGGCTACAAAGCACCCTTTACCGGTAATGGTGTTTATCAAACCGCATCGTTCGAGCTCTTCCCAAGCTTTCTTAACGGTAATGATACTGACACGAAGTTCTTTAGCTGCTTGTCGAATTGGTGGTAAGCAGTAGCCGCCTTCTAACTCGCCTTTGAGAATTTGGGCACTGATTTGTTCGAACAGCTGCTGATAAATCGGTTTTTCAGATGAATTCGAAATCGCTACGTTCATTATATCTCCACTTTGAGGAATCGTTTGACCGCAATTTGATAACCAATTACTGTGAAGGCAATAAATATCAAGATTCCTACAATCATTATGGATGTTTGAAGCACCACATTGTCAGCACCGCTGCCATTGAAAATGTCGGATACAAAAGAATTCTGGATTCCGAGCCATTGTGCAGCTACGGCAAAAAGCATAGCGGCTGTTATCGATACAAGCGTTGCTTTCCCAAATGTATATGAAGTCTTATAATACATGGATATAAAGAGGATGTTGAAGATTGCTAACATAATGAAAACTAATCCCCAAAAACCCATGTGAGGCGCAAAGAAATGGTAGTGCATATTGGGGTATAAGCGAAGTGTTATCATACCAAAGATCATGGCAATCACAATATGCAATAATTCCAGGATGACAATAACGGTGACCCTTGCCCTCACAATGTCTTTCTTCGTTACAGGCATCATAGTGGTAAATATCAAATCGTTCTGAGCTTTATATGCGCCAAACACATTCGGTATCGTGACCCAATAAAAATACATAGGGACGATAAAAGAAAAGACCGTTCTCAGATATTAGGGGTCTGGAAAAATAGAAGAGCAGCTCTTCAACTAATTATCTTTGGCTTAGTTGGTATGCTTGGGGTTCAGTATCCCTACATGGCATCCATCAAAAATGGAAATGCAGCAGTGGCAACGCTATTACAATATTTGGCACCGGTAATGATTATTGTTTACTTAATATTAAGCAGACAATCTGTTCTAACACGAAAAGATTTGTTGACTGTTTCGCTTGCATTAATTGGCTGCTTTTTCCTATTAACCAACGGGTCTTTCTCACAACTCTCTGTGCCGCCACTTGCAGCTGTTCTAACAACAGTCTTTTGGTTAAAAGAACCTTTTGGAATGTTCCAATGGATTGGTACAACTTGTATCATTATCATGATTTTCTTGTTGGCTTTTAATAAAAGTTCTTCTTCAAAGACTAATCAATTTTCTAAAAATGAAAAGCCCCTCCGAATTAGCTAGTTTTGCTAAAGAGGGGCTTCTTACTAAAGAAAATCGCCCGATTGCGGGATAATGAAAAATTCAAAAAAGCTTTCCCTTTTTCTATTCTTTAGTCCTCTAATTTGTTCCATACCTTTTAGCTGCTCTGATACGAGCACGCTCAGCTTCGACCTCACGATTGCGTGGCTCGGTATTGGTTACCAGTGAGTTCAATAGATCTCTACTAACCATTGCAATCTCATTAACTGCACGATTAAACGCCTCCTCGTTCGCCTTTGAGGGCTTGTTATAACCCGTTATCTTTCTTACATACTGAAGAGATGCTGCGCGAATCTCTTCATCGGTAGCTGGTGGGTCAAAATTAAATAATGTTCGAATGTTTCGGCACATAACTTACTCCTTTTTGTTTTTATTAAACGCTCTTTTTTCCAATAATACTTTACAAGACTATTTCGGAAATGATTGGTTCATCTTGAGAAATTTCATTACAGGGATTGGACCCTGAACGTGTATTATACATTGGTTCATTCAGCAAAATCTTATCACCCGCTCTCAGAATGGGATATTTGATTCTACCTATACAGCTCATTGAACAGTGCCGGAAGCTAAAATGGTTTTCGGATCTGCATACGCCTTCTTTAGATCAGCTTATCCTTGCACGTTTTATAAAGGAAGGCCATTTGAAACGGCATATTTCAAGAATGAAGAAGACTTATAAATGCCGGAGAGATTTTCTTATCAATTGTTTAAAAACAACATTTTCGAATAAGATCAATATTTTGGGTGACTCCACAGGCTTACACCTCATGGTTGAATTTAAGGCACAACATTTTTCAAAAGAATTACTTGAAGAAATTGAACAATTTGGAGTTAAAATTTATCCAGTTGAAGAACATGCAATTGAAAAGGGAAAATATCCCAATCAAATTATTTTGGGTTATGGACATCTAAACAATGACGAAATTGAAGAAGGTATAACTAGACTGTTTCAAGCAATAAATAAGGGTAATACTTAAAAAATAAAAGTCGATTGATCCTGAACGTAAAGGAAATCGACTTTTTTATGAGATCAGGTACTTAGCGTACGATTTTTTTAAAACGGGACCCCAATCTGTGGAACAATCTTGTGAAACAAGAAAATTCGAGGAGTGACAGGCACCCTTTCTAATTGAACCAGGTGTTGTAAAGAACCGAGATCCCCTTTTCGATTTGATCAATCGACATTCCTCCAAAACCAATTAAAAAGACGGGATGCTTAAATGGGTTGTTCTCTTTTCTGTACCAATAATCACTTAAGCTATCTAGGTGAATGTTCGCATCCCTTGCCTTTTGAAGTAAAACTTGCTCACTTTGATTTATGATTACCTGCATCACAATATGTAGACCCGTTTGGCCATTTAGCACAATCGCTTTTTCTTTGAAACACTTTTTAATCGTTTTTAAGGTAACTTTGTATTTTTTCTTATATATTTCTTTCATCCGGAATCGATGTTGTTCCCAGTGCCCGTCCCTCATGAATAATTCAAGTGTTTTTTGTGCGATTCTCGATGTTGTTTGCTGTAATTCAAATTGACTATGATGATATTTTGCAAGTAAATGCTTTGGCAAAACGATATAACCTATATTTATGGCTGGCAGTATTGTGCCATGGAAGGTGCCCATATAAATGACACGTTCGTGTTGATCCAAATTTTGCAAAGAAGGGATTAACTCGCCTGAGTACCGATACTCTGACAAGTAATCGTCTTCAACGATATAAGCGTTGTGCTGAACTGCCCATTTAAGTAAATGAATCCGCTTTTGAATTTTCATAATGTTGCCAAACGGGAATTGAAAAGAAGGCGAAGTGAATACAAGACTTGCTCCTGACCTTTTCAAATCTTCTTCATTCATCCCATCACCTTCAATGACAGTAGGTGCAATGTTGCATTCAAAGCTTTCAAAGATATTGGTAGCGTGAGGATATCCTGGCTCGCCAACTGCAACCGTCTTTCCGCGAAGACCAATAAGATTGCAAATCATCCAAAGTAAAATTTGCGAATGTGACCCAATAATAATTTGCTCCTCAGAACAACGAACCCCTCTTGAATTCCTGACATACGATGCAATTTCCCTTCTTAACCCAAGCTCACCTTGTGGATTTCCTGTATTAAAAATATGATTCGTTCCATAACTCAAGACTTCATTTGTTAGTCTTTTCCACGTTGATATTGGAAAATTTTCTACATCGACATGATCTATATTAAAATCATATTTATAATTACTCTCAACCTTTTTTTCTACTGTTAAGACTTCATTGCCTTCATGTGTATTAAAATACCCTATATCTATCTCTTTGACGTAATGTCCGCTTCGTGGCTTGCTTTCAATTAACCCTTCTATAATAAGCTGGTCATACGCTGCTTCAAGTGTGGTCTTATTAACCTGCAATTGCTCTGACATTTTTCTAATAGAAGGCAGTGACGTATTCGTTAGTATGTTTCCTTCTATAATTTCTTTTTTGATGCCTTTGTAAATTTGAACGTATAAAGGCTCTCGAGAATTACGATTTATAGTTATGAACAACTCATTCATGTTTTTCTCCTACTTTCTCCTTTCGAATAATGAGCATAAAAAATAGAGAAAGGCTGCATATGAGCAATATCGAAATAGCCATGATCACAAAACTAAAATGAATTCCCGTCCAATCAATCATAAACGCTGCCAATAGGCTAGCTCCCGCTTCGCCAATAAAAGCGATTGTTGATAATGCACTAAACACTTTTCCCAGCTGTTCTTCGGGTGTATATTTCTGAATCATTAACACCATGGGAAGGTCTATAAAGGCTTCCGCTACTCCAGTGAATAATGCGATAATTGCTGCAATCAAAATGGTTGGTGAAAGTCCGACACCCATTAAGCCAAATCCCCATAGGATGCAACCAACCATGATAAATTGCGGATAATTCGATTTTATTTCCAATTTTCCTAATAGAATAGCTCCAGTTGCATTTCCAGCCGCAAAAAGTGTCAGAATCAACGAAAATCCTTTCGCTCCCATTTGCCACTGTTGGTCGGAAATAATAGGGAGTCCGAGACGTTCCATACCAGTAAAAAATAGCAATACAACGCCAAATGAGACAATAGACAGAAACATCATTCTTTTTGTCTGTAATAACGTGAACATCTCTTGCAATTCCTTTAAAACACGAATTTTTTTAGAGTTTTTCTCCCGCTCTACTTTCAAAGATATCACAAATATGAGTGGGATGAGAGATAAAATGCAAATGAAAAAGAATATCCATTCCATTGAAAAAGATACTATTAAAATACCCCCAATAACAGGGGCTAGCGACCTTGATAACTGAAGAATTAATTGAAAAATAGAATTCCCTTTTAGCCATAACGACTCTGGCAGTGTGATTGATACAAGACTTCTGATCGCAGGGCTGTAGAAGCAGCGAAACGCAACGATTAGAAACGATGCTACTGCTATATACCAAATAGATTCAATATGAAGCATATAAGAAATAAGAATGGTAAATAAAATGAATCCAGTGCCAACTTGATTCCAAATAATAATTTTTTTCTTGTTCCAGTTATCCGCATACACACCCCCAATGAGACCAAACAATAAATACGGAACCGCACTACTTTGAACGACAATGGCAGCTTGTAAAGTCGAATCTGACATTTTATATGCTAGCCAATAAAGTACAACTTGAAATATAACGAAACCAAATCCCGACAACATGTTTAGAACCAATACAAATAAATAATTATGATATTTAAGCAATTCTTTATAGCCAGTATCCTTCATCTAACCCTTCCTCTCTTCATATCCACTTTAAATAAAGTTGAACACCGAGAAGCGGTTCACTTTTTGATTTTTTTACCGGGTCAGATTCCAATGTTTACTTGAAATTTTTTTTTTCCAATTGATATCGATGCAGTTAGTGATTTAGCACTGTTTGGGATACTAGTAAGTCAATATGAGTCTATTTGCCTCGGTTTATTGTTTATTGGAGTAGAAAACCCTGCTTTCACAACTGGACTATCATGCCATAACTTGGATTTAGACATTGTTTATCAATACTAAATTTTATTTGCTATTTTCGTTTTTGTTTGGATACAGCTTCACGCTGCAGATGGAATCAGTGGTTAGTAGATGGGTGCGGTTCGCCCCACGTATTATTCGCAGGATGATCGGACTATTTATTCTTGGAACCGTGCATGCTTTACTTTTTTCCATAGCGATATCTTAAGACTTTATGCTGTACTAGGTCTAATTCTTCTCATGCTTCAGAGATTACGGCCGCGTACTGCACTTATCTTGGCTGATGTGTTCATTGGCAGTACTGCCATTCTCATTACTGGAAAGAGAAATTCTTCAATCCATTTATCCGTCATTTCATCCTCCAAGGGACACTCTAAACCCTTCACATTTGCTTTCTCAATGACCTCCGTTACCTTTGGGCGAGAGTTACCCGTACTTGCGGCGATGCCTCTCAGACTGATGTTGTCATGATGTAATTCCAATATCCTTTGATAATGAATCAAATAAAAAAACTCCTATAGGGGTACCGTCAGGAAAATGCGGATTTACAACGCTAAGCACATTTTCGGGACGATTCCCCCTTTTTTAACAACGTTAAGAAAATTTCAATGGTCTTAAAGAATCTAATGAGACTATTTTCTCGGGATTAAAATGGTATTCTCCTAGCTAATTAATATGTTCCCAACCTAGAGGCCACATATGGTGCAATAATTCTTCATTAAAACTACCAGCCTGTTTTTGATATTCAACTGCCTTTGTTAGATGTAAGGTATTCCATATACTGATGGCATTAATGATAATGTTTAAGGCACTGGCCCTTTGCAATTGATGCTGTATGGTTCGTTCCCTAAGCTCACCTTGTTTTCCAAAGAAAATGGCTCTTGCCGATCCCCCCACTCATGATCACTTTATTGTAGTGATAACATACTAATAATCGTTTTTAATACAGCGTCTTCCTCATTTGAACGGGTAATAAAATTTGCTGCATCTTTTAATTCTTGCACTGCATTTCGGACAGCAAAACTGAATTTACCGCAAGCCATTAGCTCTAAATCGTTATAGCCATCACCGAATACCATTGTTTCCTCAGAAGTAATATTTAATAAACGCTGTAGGTGTTCAACCGTAGTACCTTTATGAACATTGGCATTCGCTATATCAATCCAAGCAGCATCCGAAGCAACAATATAAGCAGATTCAAAAAACGGAGATAATTTTTCTCTGGTTTCAAAACAATGAAACGAAGGATCATGAATAGTAATCTTAACAAAGTCACCTACTATTTCATTAAAATCAGAAACTTGCCTTACTTGAGCATAAGACATCCTGACAATAGCTGCTTCCTCTTGAGGGATAGTATCTTTTATTACTGCACCATTTCTAGTACATGCAATAATAGTATGTTCCAAGCTTATTTCCTCAAGTAAACGGATAATTTCGAGTCCTAACTTATTACTTAGCAGAGATTCATAGACGAATTCTCCGTTATGCTTGATTCGAGCTGCACTATCACCTAAAATCCATAAATCATTGGCATCGTCACCAAATAACTCTTCTACTCGTTCACATTGCTTGCCAGTAACTGGAGCAAAAGCAACTCCTTTTTCAGTCATTATCTTTTTAACCTCCTTGTATAAATCCCTATTAAAGTCACCGCTGTTTTTCAAGAAAGTTCCGTCCATATCCGTTAACACTAATTTAATCATGAGATTCTCCCCCCAATGTTAAAAAATCTATAACGATTATCTATACTATAACTGGATTAGGAAAGTCGGAAAATACTCTTAGAGCATGCTGTTTTTAATACCAAAGGAAGTCACCTGTTACAAAAATGTAACGGCATGTAACTTAGTGTGAATTGTGTTAAAATGAGGTTAATAATCTTCTAGATACAAGGAGAATGGACATACTATGTTTTCAAGCGAAGTGATTAGTTCTTTCAATGAGTTAGAAACTTCAATATACCATTTTATTTGTCAAAACAGCGATAAAGTAGCTTATATGCGAATTCGTGAATTAGCAGATGAGACCCATGTATCGACAGCAACAATATTACGTTTTTGTAAAAAAGTAAATTGCGAAGGTTTTTCTGAATTTAAAATAAAACTGAAAATGCATTTGGGCGAGAATAAAAAGCAGATAATAAAAAGTGCTCAACATTCACTCGTTGAATTCTTTGAGCGGACCTTAAAAGGGGATATAAACGAAAAAATTAAGGATGCGGCAATTCAGGTTGCCAAAGCAGATAATGTCATTTTTATTGGAATCGGCAGTTCTGGTATTCTCGCGGAATATGGAGCAAGGTATTTTTCTAGCTTAGGGAAATTTTCGATGTATATTAAAGATCCTCTCTTTCCTATTCAATCTAAACTTATGTTTAATAGTGTCACCATTGCATTGTCTGTATCAGGAGAAAACAGTTTTACAGTGACACATCTTAACCAACTTAAACAAAAGGGAAGTAAAATTATTAGTATTACCAACAATAAACTTTCTACCATTGCAAAAATCTCCGATATTAATATTCCCTATTTTGTAACCGAGGAATTTAATGAAGGAGCAAATATTACTACACAAGTACCTGTTGTCTATATTCTGGAATCTATGGGCCGTGAAATACATAAACTTAAACAATAACTTACCATTCAGAATGAAAAACGCTTTTGCCTAGAAGAAAAAGTTCCACAACTGCAATAAGATTTGAATCTGCATTTTCACCGATTACAAAATAGCATCAAACCTTCTTCTAGGCTTAATGCTATTATTTACTTAATTTCTTATATCCACTCTTTTCCATATTCATTCCCTTTTTTAAATACTAAAGCATTTGAAATCTCGTTTTTTTCTATAAAACGCCACCCGTTTACTAAATATCCGTAAATCCCATTTACTTCCTCTGTTCCTTTTACCTCATCTATTTCTTTATTTTGAAAAATCATTTTAGACATAGCTACAGCTAACGGAATGGGGTTTCCTTCTTAAAAAATCACATCTTTTTTTAAACTATAAAGATAGATAATAGGAATAACATTGGTATTGTTATAATAATGACCTTTGATTTTAACATATCATCTCCCCTTTTTTATCAGCTGAAATGTAAATCTACGCCATACTGCCTTAGACGTAGTTTTCTCGCAACAGTTTGAGATGAAAGATTATTCCAAGCTGTACTATAAAGAGCAATTCGTCCCTGACTTTGCACCTCGGCAGCCCACGCAGTACAAACCTCCAAGGCGTACCCCTTCCCACGAAAATTCTGAGCAGTATGCAAACTCGCTTCAGCAGCATCTGAAGTTTGTCTTGCGCTGCAACACAATGATACTGCAACTTGATTTTGGACAACTGCGAACATTGGCTGCCCATTTTCGACGTCATCGAAGTAGTCAGGAAAATGATGTCCTAATAATCCGATATTTTCATGCGTAATCCTTACTGCTTGCGTAGAAGCTCCTCTCAAGTCAGGGAATATATATGCAGGTCCTGTATAGACATTCTCTATTGGTCTATCTTTACTTAAAGCGTTAATAATTTCAGCCAAGTTTACTCTATTAGGCGCATCCACCCATGGGGATTTTGCAACAATCCGTTTTAACTCGTCTTTAACATCTTCATGAAGTGCCTGATGATATCTTTCGACAGTACCTTGGTTTGTGATGCCGAGGAAGATTCGAGGTGCACTCTTAGTTCCAGGTTCGTTAATCCATGTCATCCCACCGAATTCATCGTGGTTAAACAGAACGTTTACTTGGAGTTCCATTAATTCATAATCAGAAAGCATAAAATACCTCCATATCACTTTGATGTGCCAACATCTTCAAGCTTATTCTTTGTTAAACTAAATTTTCCCTTTAGCCAAATAGAAAAAGAGCTGCAAACATAGTCGATTGCAGTTCTAGCCGCTGTTTATTGAATAAATTTTTAGTCGTTATTTTTAATTAAAATTTGATTGTTAATATGATGTTCCATTGTTCAAAGTAGTCGTTTATAAATATTTCTCTAAAAACCTTAATTTCCCTTCTTCTCACTAAACTGCTCGTTCGGGGATTAATAACATAAACCTTTTAAAAAAATCTATATCTATTTACTTATGTCGTAATTAAATAGATTCATAATATTTCTAAGATGCAGTGTCGATAACATATTAACTCAAGTGTAAATCTATATTACTCAGATGCATTGATTCTTTTGAAGACTAGACTTTGTCTTTTTGCATGTTTTTCAGTATTTAGAAGCAAACTCCCTAAGATTCGGCTTTGCGGTCTTAGTACCCATGAAGCGATGTTGAGTGCAGCATATGAAAGCGGAAGAATAATATTAAACCCATAATCACCATAATCATGAGCAAACACATGAGATAAAGCCGCACCAGTCATTAAAAAGAAGATTCCAGCGTGAACCCATTCTTTCAGCCGTGGAAAGCCTGGCACTACAAGTGCGATGGCTCCGAGTACTTTCCATATCCCGAGAATAGTCAAGATGTATAATGGGTAACCAATATTCGTCACTAACTCCACGTTTCCTCCATATTGCATGAGTTGCCCGATACCACTTAACAAAATAGCAAATACAAGTAGTGAGGTGACTGTCCAGTAAGCAATCTTTTTCCCTTTTGTTTTCATCCTTGATCCCATCCTTTAATCATTAATTTAAAAATGAATTACCATCTGTTCTTACAATTCTTCACATGCTTGAAAAGCTATTCTTCCATTTGACAACAAATAGTATCCTGTTTATCTATTTTTTTAGATATTTGACAAGTTAGCAAAAAAAGTAACCAACGAAAATCACTGCATCCATTGCGTTTGCAAGCTAGTGAAAGCTATTTTTTACCTAGCGAGAAAATAGCTTTCACTAATTTCAATGATGAAAAGGCACTCTGGATTTAATATTCTCCTTTAATCACAAAATACGATCCCCGAATGGTTCCAGCTAGTTTTGACTTCTGCCTAGCAAACTTAAACTTCCCGTCTAACTCCTTCGGTACCTCCATCCCCTCAGAAAGCTTAAAACCAACAGCTCGCTTCTTAGGGTCATCCACCGTATACATAACGTTGACCGAAAGACCATCCTCATAAAAGACATAGGCTATTTTTATATTTTCTACTTGAAAACGTGACGTTTCTAAAGGTTTTGCCGCAAACTCAATATCACGTTCTTCTTTCAAAATTCGGTTCACATAATCAAGGGTCTCCTGACTTTCGTTAGCTGGCACAACCGTGAATTCATGCTTGTATTTGTTCATAAAGTAACGGGCTTCATTAGCTCGTAAACCAGCAAGCGCTTCTGCTACAGGTGAAGTCTCTAAACCAACCGTAGACACATTTTTAAAATCAACAATATAGGACAATTCCGTCTCTCCTTTTATCATTTTATTTCCTCACAACAGGAATCCACATTTCACCATATACTAAGCCGTTTCTCTGCCCCATCTCCACCGTTGTATTTGGCCCGCCAACATAGGCAAAATCCTTTGCTTCCGGCAAGACTTGACCAAAGGCAATTCCAGCAAGCTTATTACTTAACTCATCTGCTGTGTTCCCTTCCCCTTTCACAACTAAGTATTCCCCCTTAGGAAACTGGATAATTCTCGATGCTTCTGGTAATGATTCCTCTGTCATAACGCCAGCATAATGCATCATCTTGTTATTCACCGCCTCGTTCACAGCAAAAATGTAGTCATTTGTTGCTACGGCTTTTAAAGTGTCTAGTGTTCCATCTTGGCTGACGGTCTGCCAAAAGTCTGCCTTTTCCTTATTTATGCCTGCATAATCTGTGTAATGGCTCTTAAGCTCCATTCCAATACCTAAAATGGTAAAGCTGTCTTTTTCTTCTAATGTATAATTTGTCATATTCAAAACCTTCCTCTTTTTTTAATTTATCAAATGACTTTTCTCCTTCACTTGATGGTTATATCATAACCTTTAATCATGTCAAAAAATGATACTGTTTAGGAGCCTTATGAAAAAAGCATATCCTGTAACTCGCCGTAACCTTGTGTCTAACTTTTTGGGTCCCTTCATCTTTGATCAACGCAATCTTTTTATTAAATAGGCTCTGTTAAATTTTAATGGTGATTTTTCCATAAAAAAATGGGAGACGCTTGTTTAGGGCGTTTCCCTTAAATAATTCAATTAAATACCTTATCAATTTCAGGTCTGTCATAGTCTAAAATCCAATCATTGTGTTTATTATAAATATCTTTTATTGTAGCGGGGGAAGTTGCCAATAAATCACAACCTCTGTCATCGTAAACGTGAAAGATAGTTTTCCTATTGATATTGATGAAGTAAACTCTGTGAAAAATTCTCGGTTTCAAACCCAAGTCTTGATTACAGATTGCCTTTAACAACGGAACATATTTAAAATCTGATGTTTTGCATTTTAGAGTAAATCTGTGAGTTTTGTATGTGCCTTCTTCATCATCTTCTGGAAAAATATAAGGCAATGCTTGATGTTTCAATTTAAATTGCATTGATTTATTTACATATTTAGGAAAATTATTTAACTGATGTTTAAGGTTTTTCCCTTTATCAAAATCATTGACATCCATCACGACAAAAATATCCTCAGTTGGAGAATGTAGGGATTCAAATAAAGTAATTGCCCTCTTATAACACCCCAATACATATGGGTTGTTTGGATAATCATATTCTCTTTTCCACTCTACACCAAGTTCAAAACGAATCCCAATATCCCAACTATAAAATAAAGGTGGTTTAAGCTCTAAATTGGGGTAATTTTCGTGCATAAAGTCATTTAACTGCATTTCAACACCTCATAGTTACTATTTATCGGCTCAACTGACCTGAAATTTGGACTGACGTAAACTATCATAAGTCTCTGTCATTTCAAATACAAATGATGTTAGCAGAAGTTCTTTAATGTGTTGCTTTGTGCTTTCGTTACTACGAATATCTATAAACAAGAACCCAGCAAGGTAATTGTCGAGATATTTTGTAGCGACACCTTTAAAACGGTCAAGCAATTTTTTCATTCGAGAATGAAAGCTGTTCACGTTTTGAATATGATATAAGCCTTTAATAACGTACTTTCCATCATCTGACTTAATTCGGTAATTCTCCAATCCTTTTTCTTTCGCATAGGTTTTGTAGGCTCTCCAAGCATTAGTTACAAGCACATTGTCGGATGATAGTTTAGAACCAATGATTTTTTCAACTTTTGGCTTCACAATACGACCCATGCAAGAAACTTTGGAGACAGTTGCTTTTGTACGGTCTCTTGCGACAAGAACGCAAACTTGTTCGTGGCTGATTCCTCTGTGTTTGGATTTTCCTCCACGTTTACGAGGCTTCCGTTCTGTAATGCCACGTTGCCCTTTTTGCGAGTAAAAGAAATAGGTCTCGTCAACTTCAACGATACCCTCAAAATGGTCAAAATCCATTTGTTTCAATGCGGATAGCAGTTTATGTCGCCAGTAAAAAAGCGTAACCCAAGTAACCTCTACAATTTCAGGCGATTTTCGCAAGGAATAACCTTTGAACATACAATCCACAAATGTAATCCATTCATCACCTTTTCTGGTGCGATAAAGGACAGTATTAGTAGTATCGGTAAAAGTTTTACGGCAACTTTTACAACGATAGCGTTGACGACCTTTTACCTTGCCGAACCGAACAACGTGTTCAGAAGAACAATGTGGACACTCAAACCCATCTTTAAAACGAGTTTCCCGCATTTCGTTAATTAGCCGACCACCGACAGAAGAGGTAGGGTCAACATAGCGTTTAACCCATTGATATATTCGTTCTTTTTTAGTATGGGGTAATTTGTCGATATACTTAACAAGTTACTAAACGCTTTGTCCATTTCAAATCTATTCTCGAACGTTTGTTCTTATGTTGATTATATCAAGGTTTTGGACAATCATCAAATATCAACATTTATCTTTAACAGAGCAATTAAATAAAAAAACTGCCTATTATGGCAGCAGATTTAAAAAGCTTATATTTTTGTTGCTTTGAAATAATGTTGATCCAAAATATCTCGTAAATCTAAAAGAAGCCATTTTGAAAAAAGATTGAGCAAAATAGCACTTTATAAAAGTTAATCATTTTGCACCTATGTTGTTCGATAACTCCACCCTTTTTTTGAAAAATCCCCAAGATGCATATCCTTTAGATAAAAAATAAGCAATGATTGTCAGGACAGCCAGGCTGCCATCAATCAATCCAATAAATCCTGCCCCTTCGGCATTGTCTTTCATAAGAACTAAAGCAGAGACCGCCATGGCAAGTTTATGAAATATTACCAGTTCCCATATTCCAACATAACGGGTCGGGTTAAAAGCTAATAATGTAAAAATACCTGCAAAGACAATAAACCCAAGCAATCTCCACAGTTCAACAATCTTTTGATTAGTTGAGGCTGCGACAACATTTTCAAAACCGCTGATGAAAGCAATGATTGCACTCAAAGCACAAAACAACATGATCCATCGTGCAATTTTTACTGCCATTGAACGACCTCCTTTTTAAATCAAATACCATGCATAAATCTAAATTCAACTTCCGTCCTAAAACGCTCGGTTTTATTCAACAATCTAACTCTTAACGAAATAATGAAATAACCCTACTGTTACACAACACTTTCATAATCTATTTACCGAGGATAAGGTATTCTTTTCCTTTTCAATATATATTCACTTCATTAAGTATCTATATCCA
Organism: Margalitia sp. FSL K6-0131; assembly: GCF_038008735.1. Classification (NCBI taxonomy): domain Bacteria; kingdom Bacillati; phylum Bacillota; class Bacilli; order Caryophanales; family Bacillaceae; genus Heyndrickxia; species Margalitia sp. FSL K6-0131. Next base: position 1,039,944 of record NZ_JBBOZS010000001.1, on the reverse strand, counting down.
AATGGTAGTAGAACAGTATAATTTATTAACTTGCTACTTTACGGTTTAGTAATCATCCATGTAACACCGAATTTATCTACAACTTCTCCATAGTATGCGCCCCATGGCTGTAAAGCAAAAGGATACTTGGCTTCTCCCCCCTCACTAAGCTTGGTATAAGCCTCTCTTGCTTCAGATTCATTATCGTAGGTCAAAGCAAGACTGATACTTCGGCTGCCGGATACCGGTACAAAAGAATCGGAGATCATCAGCATATTGCTTCCAGCTACCGTCAAAGCAAGATGCATGACTTTATCCTTCATCGCCTCCGGTGTACCTGGAGCCTCACTAAATGTTCTAAGTGATTGAATTTCTCCTCCAAGTGACTCTACATAAAAATTAGCTTGATTCCTTGCATCCTCCGACATCAAATAAGCGTTTAATTGTGCTCCCATATTTTTAACAACCTTTCTATTTAAAATTGCCTTTCTATCAATACAACGAATATATATTGATGAAATCGACAAGGAAAAAATTTATTTTTAAAATTTTTTACTTCTTGAGTTGGTCCTCTAAATAAGCGCTCATAACCAATATTCTAAGTTCTTATGAGAATCCGTCCTTCGATCTTATCCTCTTTACTATCCATGGACATCATCCTTAACCCTTTTGAGCATGGTTAGTGTTCCCTGGGACCTGGTTATTTTAATTAACTGTTAGAAGTCCGACTAAATCTTTCTTGCATGCGTGTCGGATATTCATCGGGCAGACGGCTGACGTGATCCAAATGCTCCCACTGTTCCTTGGTTAACGCCCAACCAACGGCACCCATATTCTGTTCGAGTTGAGAAAGGGAGCTTGCGCCAACGATTGGGGATGTGATTCCCTCTTTACCCAACAACCAATTTAATGCCACTTGTGAAGGAAATTTTTCCGTTTGACGCGCAATGTCATTTACCGCTTCTACAATTTTGAAATTTCTCGGAGTAAACTTGTTATTGATAGCAAATTCGCCATTTAACTCCAATGAGAACCGGCCGAAATCAGGCTTGTCCAGAGAACTGTATTTGCCCGTTAGTAAACCTCCGCCCAGTGGACCCCATGCGATAATACCAACATTTTCATCGAGGCATAGTGATATGTGTTCACGATCCATCTCTCGATTCACTAAACTATATTGTTGTTGGATGGAAATGAATCGGATATAATTTTTCGCATCACTGTATGCAAGTGATTTCATCAGTTGCCATGCGAGATAATTGCTGCATCCAATGTATCTGACTTTGCCGGACGCAACGAGATCATCCAAAGTCCTTAACGTTTCTTCAATCGGTGTCAATTGATCCCAGACATGCAACTGATATAAGTCAATATAATCGGTATTCAACCGTTTAAGACTTGCATCAACGGAGTCTAAAATGTGCTTTCTGGAATTGCCTCTATCATTAGGGCTACTGCCTGTGCTCAATCCAGCCTTGGTTGCAAGAATGACCTCCGACCTTCGTCCTTGAATGGCCTTACCGACAATTGTTTCAGCATTACCATAAACATCCGCCGTGTCGATGAAGTTACCGCCTGCATCCAGAAAATGATGCACCATTCGAATCGATTCCTCTTCGCTGGCTGGATCTCCAAACATCATCGTACCTAAACACAATTCCGATACAAGCAGTCCACTATTACCTAATTTTCTATATTTCATATCATTTTCCTCCTTTAATAGTTCAAAAGCGCTTTCCCTTTTCCTAACATAGTTATAATTTTATATTGTAAAAGAGGAATAAAAAGGGTAGGATTTAATCAGAAATTTCACCTTTTTTAAAAAGGAGGGGGAAAAGATGATATCCTCCGAACAGTATTTAAGCATATTGTTATCACTGCCGACACTTCCGAAAAAAGGCGAGACTATTTCAGTCACCATCGGCGAATTGGCGAATGTTCTGTACTGCACCCCACGAAATGTCAAACTGATATTGCGCAAATTAGCAGAGGACGGATATATTCAGTGGCGAGGCGGGGTTGGTCGAGGACATCCCTCACAGATGACGCCTTTAAGGGATTTTAATGAAGTAGCAGTCGGGCACTTTCAGGATTTATTGGTGAAAGATAAAATAAAAGAAGCCATGAACATCCTCTACCTTAAAGATCTTCCCCTGCCTTTACGTCACAAGCTCCACCGTTTCCTTGAGAACCGATTTGGATTTCAGGTGGAACGCGCTAATGCCACTACAGTCGATGTGTTAAGGGTCACCATGAGACGTAAACCGGACTCTCTGGACCCAGCATTTGTATCCACCTCGACAGAAGCCTTTTTGCTTCAACAAATATGTGACACATTGCTGGTGTTCAACCCAAAGGAAAAAACATTCATACCGGGACTTGCACATTCATGGGAAAGCAATGACGATGGGAGCCAGTGGACGTTTTATTTGCGAAAAGGGGTCCGCTTTCATAACGGAAAGCTTCTGACATCCAAGGATGTATTATATACATTTCAAAGACTTCAGGAATTGCAATCTCCGTCACGGTGGCAGTATGAAGAAGTGATCCATGTTGAAATACCATCAGACTTTATCATAACCTTTCATTTACGGCAGCCTAATTTATTGTTTCTCCATTTTCTCAGTTCCTTCTATATGTACGTCCTTCCTCATGACGTCACTTTCTCTTCAAGTGGCATCATTGGAACAGGGCCGTTTCGAATGACTGAATTTACAAATCAAGTGCTTGTCCTGGAGGCATATGAGGATTATTTTCGAGAGCGGGCGTTGCTTGACCGGGTTGAGTTGTGGTTTGTTCCTGAAGACATCCAGGATGATCTTTATCAGCTTCCCGATTGGAGCGGGCAAGGAGAGAAAAAGGCAGCCGAAATTGAATATTTAATGGATGGCAGTCAATTTGTGGTATTCAATTTCAGAAAAAAAGGAATCCATCACAACCGATATTTTCGAAAAGCGATGAGACTAATTTTTGATCGGTTATCGATCATCGAAGAATTGGCAGAGAATCGCATCTCCCCGGCGAACAGCTTTTTGCCCGTTAAAAGTAAACAGGCCGACTATGAGCGGTCACCGATTGACTTGGCAAAGAACTATCTTAGGGAAAGCGGGTATTCCGGCGAAACATTAAAACTGTATTATTTGGACAAAAAGGAATTCGTAGATGATGCCCGGTGGCTGCAACAGCGCTGTGAAGCTGCCGGATTGACTATAACCCTACACCCCATTTCCTTTGATAATTACTATTTAACAAATGCGGATGAAGAAGCCGATTTGCTGATCATTTGTGAATCGCTTGAAGATGATACGGAGTGGGGTTATCTCAATTTGTTTCAGAATGAATCGAGCTTCTTGCGAAGATTTTTGAGTGATAAGCAACATTCGTGGCTGGATGAATTGCTTCTCCAGTTTGTTCAAACACCTTCCGCGGAGGAGCGAGATAAAATTATTGATAAAGTTGAACAGAAAATTCTGGATGAGGAATGGCTTTTATTTGGCTATCACATGAATAAGATTTCTCGGTATCACCCTGCACTCAATGGCGTATCATTTGATTCTTTTGGGTGGATCAATTTTTCAAAGTTATGGATTAGGAAAGACATGCAGGGATAACACTGAGCCAGGGACGTGGAAATCACAGAAGAAATTGATGATACTTTAGAAATTTTTACGAACAATAGTTTACCAATCTATTAAATTGTAATTAAAATCCTAGGCTTGGGTTTGGTACAATACCATATTCAAGCCTAAAAGGGTTACTTTTTAAAAGATATGATTGTTCAACTAAAACCCCGTTTAGTTGAATAAGACCTTTTAATCTTTAAAAGATTATCAGTTCAAGGCCCCCATATTACACGTATTCCAATGAGTTAAAATTCATAAGGATAATCTTTTGGCGGAATAATAGCAGGTTTACCTTTAAAATCAACAAATTTGTTCTTTGATTGAAAATAAACCACTTTGGCACCGATAAAATTATCTTGGTCGTTTGAGGTCACTTGCCCTCCGTAAATAATTACCCTTTTTTGATTCAGATCCATAGACATAGAAGGCATTGTTTTTATAATAAAGGAGTATATTTTTCCGATTTTGTATGGGTTTTTCGCTCCAGATGCTGAATTTTGAAATGCTTTCTCTACAAGTAAATTTAATACTTTTTTTCCGTCTCTATTCTTTTTAATCCCTTTAACAGTTCCTTGTAGATAATATAATCTTGCTCCCAGTTGAACCCATTTCCCATCTTTTCTAAGAGGCAGCTTGGATGCCCCATTCGATTTATTATGGCTAGTCTTAGTGGTGGTATTATTATTGATTGAAACCTTGGATTTGCTTTTTTCCTTGTTTGCCTTAATGTTATCATTCGACATATTGCTTGAACTACAACCCACTAAAGCAAAAACTAAAATTACGGACATCACCAAAATTTTTCTCAACAATTAGCCTCCTTTAATAATCATTTTATATATATATATTTTACCATATACTAACAAATGTCCTGTTTTATATAATAGTTATTTCGATGTATTTGAGCTTTCCCACTAGTTCCCCATCTATTTCCCTTCTTCAACAAACCTGCCGCGGTTGCTTATTAATAAAAGGCTCTATTATTTTTCATTGTTGATTTTCGTTTAGGTATGAGAATTCATAGGCGGAGAATTTCCGGCTAATGCATATAAGGGAGGCTTAAGAAGCAGATATAAGCGGAAATATTCCGATTAACTTCTCTAAAATAGGACAAAATCCAAGGATTTGGATAAGATAACCGGAAAACCTCCCCTTATTTTTAGGGAAATAGGAGTATTTCCAAATTTAAACGGAATTTTTCCGTTTATTTTTCAAACAGGTAAAATCAACATTCAGTTATAACAGACCCTAACAAAAAAAAGGATTGCCGCAGCAACCCTGATTCTTTGACTCTTGCACCCTTTAGTCTAACAAGAACTCATAGTGAAAAGATATTCCCTAATTTTTCACAGATCCTTATCTTAAAATATCCTCAATTCGAGCGAGTGTTTCATCATTTAACTTTACACCTGATGCTTTTACATTTTCCTCTATTTGTTCAGGGCGGCTCGCCCCTACAAGAGCACTGGAGACATTTTGTTGTCGCAAAATCCACGATAGTGCGAGGGTGACAAGTGACATGTCATTGTCGTTGGCGACCTCTTTTAGTAATTCCACTTTATCGAGATTCTCCTCCGTTAGTAATCCAAAAAGATTACTGTATTTTTCTTGTGATGCACGGCTTCCTGCAGGTGCCTGAGAACCCTTCTGATATTTACCAGTTAAAAGACCTTGGGCAAGAGGAGACCAAACGACTTGGCCAATACCATGTTTTTCACATACTGGGATGATGTCCTTTTCAATATACCTTTCAAGCATGCTGTATTGTGGCTGATTCACTACAATTCGGTCAAGGAGCTTTTTGTCTGCAAGATGCACCGCTTCTGTAATTTGCTCAGCTGTCCATTCACTAACCCCGATATATAATACTTTTCCTTGGCGCACAAGGTCATCTAAAGCCCGCAATGTTTCATCGAGTGGCGTTTCCTGATCAAAACGATGACAATAATAAATATCCACATAATCGGTGTTCAAACGTTTTAGACTCGCATGACATTGTTCCATTACATGTTTTCGGGATAACCCACGATCATTCGGCCCATCACCCATTGGCCAGAATACCTTTGTGGCTAAAACGTAGGAATCGCGTACGTACTTCTTTAGGGCTTTTCCGACTACAATTTCTGCTCCCCCTTGCATATAAACATTGGCAGTATCAAAAAAATTTATCCCAAGGTCATAGGCCTTATCGATAGAAGCTGTAGCATTTTCTTCCTCCACATACCCACCATATGTAAGCCAGCTCCCTAAACTTATTTCACTCACTTTTAGTCCTGTTCTTCCTAAACGACGGTATTCCATGTTCATCCCTCCAAATAATTTCGTGACACAAAATAAAAATACTATATGTTTTGTCTTATACACTTCCATCCAAACAGTTAGCTCTTTTCCATTTTTAGTTTTCAGCGTTACCGTTTATAAATAGAAAATTTCCCCATCCTAATGTCATCCCAATTTATATCCACGGCTTTTATTCCCAATCTTTTTGGTGGAGATTGCAAACACAAAGCTGTATAATCTGTGGATTTCCCAGTTGTTTATATTGGCTGTTGGAATGTATATGCAAAACAAATGATAAGTAAAACTAAAATACTATTCACTATCGTATAAAAATGCAATACGACAACATCTCTAAAAATCCTGCTTTGGATGTGGAAAATCTGCGGGCAGACGATCACCCGAAAAACACAGACTAGTTAGACTAATATAAAGTTCACAAACATGTCACTTATGCGAAAAAAATTGAACCTATATAATTACATTATTCTCTGAAAGAAAGGATGTTTTAATTGCCAAGTAATAAAAAAGAGGGCATAATTTTCGGGTTATTTATGTGTTTTGGAATGGTTCTTATTATGTCTGTTTACAATACAATTTTACACGGAGTTTCATCTTTTACAGTTGGTAGAGGAATTGTTCAATTTGTCATAATATTCCTCCTTGCTTTTGTCACGGAATCATTAGTAGAACCGAGAGCACGCAAAATTGCATTATCTCTCCCTTATGAAAAATCTAAAGAACTCAACTTTATTGTGGCGCTTGCTTTTTGCATGGTCCCTATGATGGTTCTTATTATGTCGATATATGGACTTATTTTAACGGCTATTATGACAGGAATTGAAGGTTCCGTTTTCAGCGCATACATTAAAACTGTTGGTTTAAACTCTATCGTGGCTCTTCCATCGCAATTACTAATTGTTGGACCAATATCACGTTGGCTTTTGACTAAATACATTAAACCATCTACGCAACATCTCAATACCTAAAAACAAGCAAGCTACTTTTTCGTAGCGTGCTTGTTTTTAGGTAAAACTTAATACACATTCATATGCTATGGATTAGTCCATTATTTCCTGTTTAAAAACTAACCTGAGGACGTTCGTATAATCAAGGTATCCGGGGTAGAACGTACCTGCCCGCAGGACAAAGATCTCGTCGAGCAAAATACGCCTTTCTTTAATACATTAAGCAGTTTTTTTGTTTCTTACTTTCACTCCCTCGGTAGGATACGAATATCACTCGTGTGCTCTCTTATTCGCAGAAATTCTCATAACCCTTGAAATTGTTTTTTTATTAATGATAATCCCCCTATTAATGCTTACCAGGAAAAATTAATCTACTAAAAAAGCTGCCTCCAAGGCCCCAGTATCTTCAAAACCACGGAAATACTTAATCTTGCCATCTTGCACTTCGCAAACCACGGCCCAATAGCTTTCAAACATTTTTCCGGTAGGACGGATCAGATGCTTAAATCTTCCCCAAGCTAAAGCTGTGGTTTCATCAGCAAGTACCTTATTGATTTCGAATTCCTGGGTATCTAGATCTTTCTGGAACTTGGATAATAGCGTCCTTACACCCTCTACCCCGTAATAAGTCCCATAAAAATGGTGTCTATCCGACTCCTTCTCGAATGCAGCGATAAACGTGGCGTCTTTGTGTACATAACTGAGGGCCTTATCCATATCCACTAAATTGTGGAAGTATTGAAGTAGCACTTGATCCGGTTTCATATAGCATCAATCTCCTTTTTTAGAGCTGGCATGTTATTACCTTTATTGGACTGCTTTAAGCTGGCTCGAAATAACCCCAAGATGTATAGCCTCATGCATCAGTGCGAAGTTAAACAACTCGCCGGAAGACACGAACTGGAATGGGCCCATGATAAAAGGCGATTCCAGGTTCATATCGAGCATTTCGGGCGTTAGCTCTGAGAAACGGATAAGCTGAGCCTTTAATTGTTCAAGCAGCTCTTCTTTCGAGGGTGGCGTAGTAGTCCATTCCGAAGGTTTGGTTCCGGACCCAAATAGCATTTCGTATTCAGTTGGAATGTCAGATTTAAGTCCGAATGATAACTGCGAGTATTTATCCATCCAGTACACTATGTGACCTATATTCCAGCGAATCGTGTTATTGAAACCTTTCGCTTGAATATCAAATTGATTTTCCGAAATGTTTTGAAGCTGACCAATCAAGATTTGACGTAGAACCTTTCCAGTAGTAATAATCGATTTTTCCATAATTAAAATTCCTCCCGTTAAATTGTTTTGCTTTCACATCTAAAGTGTAACTTTCTCTTCCACAAGCAACAATCACGAGATTCCGATTTAATTAATCGGTTTCAGTAATGATTCACTGGAATAAAATAGGTCATCTATTATAATAAAGAATGAAGATCAATTATTAAAAAGGGGAAGGGGAAGTAGGGGATGGAATTTAGACAGCTTGAGTATTTTGCCGCAGTTTGTAAGGAATTGCATTTCACAAGGGCGGCCGAGAACCTATGCACGACACAGTCTAATTTGAGTCAGCAGATTAAATTTTTGGAAAATGAGCTCGGGATGCCCTTGTTCGACCGTATTGGCAAGCGGATTGCATTGACAGAAGCAGGAAAGATCTTGCTGGAGCAAAGTGAAATCATTTTCGATCGTATCGACTATATAAAGGGAGCGATTACCGATCTGAAGAGAATGGAAGGCGGCATGCTAGACATTGGGATTCTTCCAGGAGACGGAGATTTGCTTTTTGATACATTGTTGATCAATTTCCACCGTACGTATCCCAAACTTTCCATTAGCGTTACGGAAACCGTGGATGTGTATGAACAGGTTGTCAACGGAACAAGGGATCTAGGAGTTACCATTGTCCCTACGAATCCTGATCCTCGTATCTCAATCATCCCTTTGTTCCATGAGGAGTTTGCTCTGGCAATTCATTCAGATCACCCCGTTGCGAAGTCAAAGGCGATCCCCTTTGAACAATTACAGCAACTTAAACTAGTAATGTTCGGTCCCGAACACCAGATTTCAAGGGTAGTTCATTCTAGTTGTAAAGAAAAAGGGATTACTATAGACAATTCTATTGTAACCTCAACGTTATCAACACTTCTGTCTTTAGTTGAACAAGGAATAGGAGCGGCAATTCTTCCGCGACTGCTGCTTGATTACCTGAAACGTGATAACATTTCTGCCGTATCGCTACTCAATCCTACACCAAGTCAGGATATTTGCATCATCTATCGAACGGACAAATTTATGGGGAAAGCTGCAAAAATATTTATAGACGAATTACAGTCTTTCATACAAAGTGTAGAGGATCTTTCTAATCGATCGTTGGGGTAATAATATGTAGAGCAGGGGCATGTTGAGATAGTAATGTGTTTTATTGCAAGTAAATCCCTTTTCAACTCCCCTGCCCTTTTAACGAGTACATTACTTCACTACAACCCAAAACTCGTGCTATTTACTAATTAAAGTAAACAAAAGATATACTGCTGCCCCTCACATTACTAGGGCTGATATTTTATTTAATATCAACAAAAATTTTCCGGATTTATCAAGTTCTCCACTTATTCGACCAATCAGTGCAAGCCCCAAAAACCAAATCCATGAAACCAATATACAAGCAAAAGCAAAGATTACTTTATCTTCCCCTTGGTATCTTAATGAACTTGTTCCGATTACACCTACAGTGTCCATGATGGCATGAGGGTTGAGTAAGGAAACTGAAGCTGCAAACAATACTTGTTTCTTTAAAGAAAATTTATTCGCACTTACTTCCCTTTCACTACTTGGTTTACTATTCCATGTGGTCCATCCCATATAGATTAAAAAAATACAACCTGCCCCAATTAAAATCATCTTTATCCAGTACGAGCCTAAAATAACAAATGAAACACCCAAAACAGATACTAGGATTAAGAGAGTATCACACAAAGAAGCTGTTATGATGACTGGTAGCGCATGAGCAAAACGTCGCTGAAGTACCCCTTGATTAAAAACAAAAACATTTTGGACACCAAGAGGAAGAATCAGCCCTAATGCAAGAATAAAACCATGAAAAAATGCTTCTAACATCTATGTTCTCCCTTTCTTATATAGGATTCAACGAATCTTATTTTATTTTGAAGTTTTGCTTTTGTCTCCAACCAATTGGATGGAATCCAAACCAACCAAGTAATATAATAATTAAAAAAGGAGAACCATCTTGATGTTTAAAAGCGATTGGAAGCCAAATAAGTCATCGTCAGTACCATTACATAAACAAATAACTGATTATATTAAAGAAAAAATATCCAATGGAGAGTGGACCTTAGGATATAAACTCCCACCCCAACGTACTTTAGCAAAAGTTTTAGAAGTTAATAGAAGTACAGTTGTAACTGCATATGAAGAATTAATAGCTGAAGGACTCATTGAGGGAAAAAGCGGCAGTGGAACAAAAGTAGTAAATAATACTTGGAACCTGCTAGCTACTACCCCTCCCCCTGATTGGAATTCATATGTAAGTTTCGGAACGCACAAGCCAAATTTGCCAACGATTCATGAAATAAATCAAGCGGAATTTTCCCCTAACATCATTCGTTTGGGAACCGGTGAATTATCGCCACATCTGATTCCTAGTACATCTATGAAAAAAGTATTCCATCAATTGTCGAATAAAGAAATTTCTTATGGCTATGAAGAGCCAAAAGGGTTGCTGCCATTAAGAGAACAGATAGCTAACTATTTAAAAACAATAGGAATTCCTGCTTCACCATCATCCATTTTAATCGTATCAGGTGCATTACAAGCTCTACAGCTTATTAGTGTTGGTTTATTGCATAGGGGTTCTACCGTATTAACAGAAAAGCCATCGTATCTTCATTCATTAAATGTCTTTCAATCAGCAGGTATGCATCTAGTGGGCATCCCTTTGGATAAAGAAGGAATTCAAGCCAATCTGATTCAACAATATAAAAAACAGCAAAAAGCTGCTTTACTCTATACCATCCCTTCCTTTCATAATCCTACTGGAACTTTAATGACATTGGAAAGACGCAAACAATTACTAGATATTTGTCATCAAGAACAACTACCTTTGATTGAAGATGATGTATACAGAGAATTATGGTTTGATGAAAATCCGCCAAAACCAATAAAGGCTTTTGACAAACATGGACTTGTACTTTATTTGGGGAGTTTATCTAAATCTTTAAGTCCTGGTTTTCGTATCGGTTGGATTGTTGGTCCAGAACCAGTAGTGGAGCACTTAGCGGATATTAAAATGCAAACGGATTACGGTTCCAGCTCTTTATCTCAGTGGGCTGCAGTAGAATGGCTTTCCAGCGGACTTTACTATGAACATCTTCACGAAGTAAGACAACAACTGAAAACTCGCAGAGACTTTACTTTAGATACTTTGAACAAGTATTTTTCTGACATTGCAGTTTGGGAAAAACCAACTGGAGGATTTTATATTTGGTTGCGTTTGTTACCGTCGCTCTCAATGAGAAGATTATTTGAAATGGCACTTACAGAAGGAATATTACTGAATCCGGGAAATGTTTATGATAACCAAGCTGATCAATATCTCCGGATATCCTATTCATTTGCCTCTCTTTCGAATATAGAGAATGGTCTTAAACGTTTATCGAAAATTGTAAAAATGATCTCCAAATAATGGCTTTAACGGAAGCTTGGAAGTTAACAGCTCGGGTAACAATACAACTAAGATTTTGATTTAAAGTGAATGGTTTCATGGTCTCCTTCTTGGCGTTGAAATAAAGTTTGAGCAAAAATGCCTTGCAAACTACATATTACAATAAATAATAGCAATCCATTTTGAAAATAGGATTGATCAAAATGGATTGTTATCTAGCAGGAATATGAATTACCTTTTTCTACCTAATTTCACATAAAGTGTCTTATGGTATTTAATAAGTTATACATTACAATGGTAAGAGCTTTCCTTTCATTGCATTATTAGGAACTTGGAGATTAATGGACCAGCACACGTATAAAAGTTTGGATATATTCCGCATACTTTTTAGCCTCTTGCTCAAGATATTCATCCGTGCATTCGTTTGCACTATAGGTGACGAATGCAGGAAGATAAATTCCATTACATTTGGTAATCGTTCTTTGGATAGGTTTTAAAAATTCACTGATCGTGAACCAATTGTCTCCGCCTGCTCGATAGCAATTTTCGGAACCTCCCGTCGTTGTAGCAATGATAAACTCTTTGCCTTTCAAACTATCTCCTCCTGGTCCATATGCCCAACCAAACGTCAATACATCATCGAACCACTTTTTTAAAAGAGGAGGGCAACTATACCAATAGAACGGGAACTGAAACACAACCCGGTCATATTGAAGCAGCAATTGTTGTTCTCTTTCCACATCAATATTCCAATTGGGGTACTCCTGATAAAGGTCGCGAATATAAATATTAGTTTGATTTTTCAGCTCTCGTACTAACGCCCGATTGGCACGGGAATTATTTAGATTGGGATGTGCAGTGATAACCATAATTTTCATAACGATCATCCTTTCTCATTTTTCGTAGCATCATGAACTACACCCCTATTATTGTGCGGAATTTCAGTTTTGCAAAGTACGCTTTTTTTACAGACTAAGTCCTATGAAACGTACCATAGACGACGTCTGAGTCGGCAGGTAGTATGGTAAAACGTACTAAGTATGATAAATCATCGTACTGTTTTCATTCTGGATACTCTGATAAAATTACAACTAACAAGGTAAAGATCATGTGATTGGGAGATGGTAAGATGCAAGAGGAGATTCGCGATTCTTATAAGACACAGGGAATATTAGCCACTCTGCAGGTGATAGGAGGAAAATGGAAGCCACTCATTTTGTTTATTTTACTGCATCAAGGTACAAAGAGATTCGGGGAATTGAGACGTCTGCTTCCGAATGTCACGCAAGGAATGCTCACTAATCAGCTTCGTGAGATGGAAAGAGACGAACTCATCATACGCCGAGTGTATAAAGAGATTCCACCCAAAGTGGAATATTTTTTGTCCGATCACGGTAGAACGTTAGGTTCCGTCTTGACCGAAATGTGCGAATGGGGATTTAAACATATCGAATTTATGGAAAATGCGAATGAGGACGACGCGAATACCCTTTGATCTCAATGAAAAAAACTCTGATGAAGAAATCTTTTTTCGTTCCCGTAAATACCCATTTTATTTCGAACTTTTTTATCAGAAATCAGCATAACTTCTTTCCCAAGCTTTTTATTACAAAGCTTAAAGTTCACATTATCGTAATGAACTGCAAATCCTGACATTGCATCAACACTAAATAAAAGTTATTATTTTTTAATGAAAAAACTCCAATCCGCTGATGGGAATGGAGTAGAGATAAGATCATTTTATCATTGTTGTTGATTTATGAAAAAATCGAGGTAAACCATGCTAGCAAACCCTAAATAATCGATATACGGTTCCATATTCCTCCACTTACTTGAATAAAGTATATACATAACATTCTCTCCTATCTTTCTTCTTTATTCACTGATACTAGGGTAGGTGAGTTTGGCGGATTGCAATAATTTCCCAATCATCATATCAAAGTGGATCTGAACGTTGAGGCAACCATTCTTCCAGATAATCTGGAAGTTTGTTATTTTTTACAAATAAATGAGTGTGACCGGCTTGGAGAAGTTTATACGTTTTATCCTGACTTGAAACGAAATCTAAAATAGGCATGCTTTGTTCCTTTGGGACAAGATGATCTAAATTGGAGGAAACAACAAGAAGGTTTGCCTTAATATTGTTTAGATTAACCTTTTTCTCCCGTATCATAAGTTCCCCTTTGATCAACTTATTTTCCTTTACAAAATCATTGATTAATTGTTTCATTGCACCCCCAGCAAACGGAATATGTTCTTTTGTCCACTTATTAAAAAGTTTCCACCTAAGTACATAGTTTGGATCATCAGATCGGTTTAATAAAGATAGATAATGACTGAAATAAACGGGTGATGTAAGTAATCTTACCCCAAACTTTACAAATTCCGCTGGGATGATTCCATAAGCGTCAATAAAATCATCTGCATTTATAGTACCCGCTCTTAACGCTTCAACCCATTGGTCATATGAAGGAAAATACTGAAAATCAATAGGAGTAACCATTAAAATTAAATTTTCGATTGGTTCGTTAGATATTGCCGTATATACTGCTGCTAAAGTTCCTCCAAGACAATAACCAACAATACTTATTTTTTCAGCATTAGAGTGACGAAGTGCCCTAATTACTCCTCGCTTGATATAATCTACTATATAATGGTCGACAGTAATATCACTATCTTCCTCTCTAGGAATCCCAAAATCTAATAGATAAACATCGAAGCCATTTTCAGTAAATGATTGTATAACACTCTCATTAGGTAATAAATCTAATATAAATGGTTGGTTCACTAGGGAATAGATTAAAAATAATGGAGTTTTATATTTCTTCTGTGAGGAAGGATAGTACCATAATGTAGCCTTGTTTTTTTTCCAGATTGCCTCCCTTGGTGTAGGTTGTTGCGTTAATTCACTGTCTGTCCAATGGTTGATAAAGCCTTTCCACCTTGAAAATTCTTTCCTTAAATTAATATTTGCATTTACTAAATCAGTTGTCCTCGTATTCAAGCTATTTGGATAATCATCCTTTTTATCCACAGGTTACTTCATCTCCTTTATGATAAAACAAGTAGTCCCCTACCCATTTTTCAAACTCTCTACTTGTTGCTGAAGTGAAATTACCTGATCTTCCACCTTATCTATTTTTTCTTCCACTTGTAACACCAATTTACCTATATTCGTAACCTCTTTTTTCGATGGAATATTTAAATGTAACAACAAATTCCCCATCCTATTTTGAACGCATTTCATTGCATGGACATAATACTTGCCGGCAATGTTTGTTCCTTGCACAAAATTCTTGTGATTAAGCTGATCTTTAATCCAATTATTTACTTCTTGCTCCACTTTAAAACCAGCTAATTTTAAAGCTTTATAGAGTTCTACTTGCTCGTTATTCTCCACTGCTTTTTTCTCCTTTCTTACTAGACTAAACTACTTATTCCTCCATCTATGACTAAAACATGTCCAATCATATAATCGGATGCGCTTGAGGCTAAGAAGACAGTTGCTCCGTGTAAGTCTTCTGCCTTTCCGAATCTTCTTGACGGTATTTGACTTAGAATATATGAGTTAGCTTTATCTATTACCTTTTGACTTATTTTAGTAGGAAAGAATCCTGGTGCGATGGCATTTACTTGAATATTATGACGTGCTAATTTAATGGCCAAATCTTTTGTGAATGTCATAACGGCACCTTTACTCGTATTGTAGGCTATCGTATCTAATAATTCTGGTTGTGTGCCACCAAATCCAGTAACAGATGCGATATTAATAATTTTTCCGCTCCCTTGCTTTATCATTTCCTTTGCTACAGCCTGACTAAAAAGAAATACTCCCTTTACATTCACATCCATGACTTTGTCCCATTTTTCCTCAGGCAATTCTAAAGCAGGCCCAATCCACGAAGTTCCACTATTATTAATTAAAATATCTATCTTTCCAAACTCTTTGATCGTTTCCCTGACTACATTTTCAATTTCTTTTTGGTCAGTTACATCGCATTTAAAAGCTAATGAGCCAACACCACATTTTTTTAACTGATCAGCAACTAATTGGCATGCTTCTAAATCTCGTGAACATACAACAACATTTGCTCCAGCGCTAGCAAGTGCACTAGCCATTTCTGCACCTAAACCCTTTCCTCCGCCTGTAACAATAGCTGTTTTACCAGATAGACTAAAAAGATCATTTATCCCCACATACATCATCTCCTTATACAAAGAATTACAAGAATGCTTTAAACACAGAATCTTTTCCGTCATATTTTAAATTCTTTATATTATAGTAAAGTTGAATGAAGGTGGTGCACGAAATGATATTTCTGTCTTAAGCATATTTTTCATTGCATAAGAACATAGACTAAACCATTTTTAGTTGTATGTTTTGAATGAAGATAAGAGAATACACCCATGGGGCAACAGTTAGTGGGAGAAAAGATATAAGTGTTTTATGTTTCTTGGTGTTTCCCTATATGTAGAAGATGGAGCAACTTTATGACTGACCATAATTTGGAGGAATAACCGCCAATCGAAATCAACTGGTTAAAGGGAATCTTTAGACCTCTTATAAAATGAATGGCAAAGTAATAACTACAAAAGATGACCTCTGTCCAATACTGAAAAACAGGGGTCATCTTCATAACGCTAACTAGATAAATCACTCTTTAAGAGCAATTGTGTTAAAAGATTGATTGCTGCCTGCACTACCACTTCTACCTGTACTTCCGTTTGTGTAACTTTAATGCCTTCTGAATTTTCTATAACTATCGTTTGATACTGCTTTTGAGCTGCTTCTAAATTTTGAGCCACTTTTTGCAGCTGCTTAACATCTTTGTCTTCACTGCCCAATACAAGGATAGAGGCTTCAAGAGTTGCCTGAAGTGCTGCTTGAACGAGTATTAAACCTTGTATCTCCGTTTGTGTTACCTGAATATTGTGTGAATCACGTATAAATAACCCCTGCAATCCTTTTTGCTTGGTATCTATATTATTTAAAATTTTTTGTTTGTATTTTTCCCGGTCTTTTTTCCTGTCTCTGTCTCTGTCCTTACTTCTGTGTTTTTCTTTATGGTGTGATGACATTCTTACATCTCCTTATCAATCAATTTCCTATTAGGGTATGCATAGGATGGATAGGGAGTTGGACAAAACAATCAGCATATTTGCGGAATTTGACAAATCTCTTTTCAATAAAATTAATCAAGCTTTATTATGAATTACAAGATAAAAAGATAGAAAACCATCAAAAAGAGGATTCCAACTAAGAATCCTCTTTTTCAGACTTACTCTGTAAATTACACATAAGGTTGGTTCTGTTACCTTCTATACGAGTTTTTCATGACTTCTGCCATTTGATGCGAATGTAAATCCTCTTCCTCATTCAGCTTATCAATAATGTTGCGGTAGTCCTCTTCATTTCGATTTTGACTTAATTTATATGCTGCTTGAACTTCTTGTATTTTAATTTTAAACCCAACAATCCCTTTTATTTGTTTCTTCGTTTGTGGAGAAAGATTTTCCCATAGAGCAGCATTCTTACGATGACGTTCGTATTTTTGCAATAATAAAATAAGATCCTCTTCCAACTCTTGTTCACTCATAATACTGGGTGTTCCATATACATGGACAGATTGGTAATTCCATGTCGGTACATTTTCATGATTATACCAAGATGATGAAATGTACGCATGTGGGCCTTGATACATAACAAGGACATTTTCATTCTCACCCTCGAACGTTTTCCATTGAGGGTTCGCATAAGCCATATGCCCCGTAATATAGTAATCATCACCTTTTTTATTTAACTGCAAAGGCAAATGAGTGGCAATTGGTTTCCCTTGTTCTGTTGTGACTATCGTGCCAAAAGAGTTTTTTTGAACAAAGTCCCAAATTTCATCCACATTTGTGACCTGAAAATATTTTGGAATATACATAATAACCACCTTTCAAAAAAATTATAGGAGTGTTTTGGTCATGATAAGGTCCGTTTGTTCTTCATCCCCCATATAAAAAGAGTGGGCTCCAGTTTGAACAAACCCCATTTTCTTATAAAATGCAATAGCATTATCATTTTTTTCCCATACGCCTAGCCAGATCTTCTTTTTATTACCTTCCATCGCAATTTCCGTCGCTTTATTTAGCAGATATTTACCAAGCCCATGCTTTTGAAATTGGTTCTTTATATAAATTCTCTCAATTTCAAGCGATTCATCACCCATTTCTTCTGACTGAGCATCATTGGTGTTAACCTTTAAATATCCAGCAACTTCATTATGAAAATAAACAAAAAAGAATTGCGAAGAAATATTGGATAATTCTTTTTCTAACTGTTTTACGTTAAATGCCTTTTCCAAATAGGCATTCATATTTTCAGCTGAATTCTGATGCTTAAATGTCTCATAAAATGTTTCAGAACTGATTTTTTGAAGTGTGCGTAAATCTTCAAGGGTACACTTTTTAATATTTATAGTCATGTATGTCGCTCCTTTATATAATCAATAATTTCTCTTGTTTCCCTTTTTCACAAATTCCCAGTCTTTTTCTATATTTTTTCTTACTCTCTGAAGAAGATCGAAAATGGTTTCTGTTTCTTTTTCGGAAAATCCCTCTAATGCAACGGCATTCGAATAATCATTTTCTCTCTTTATAAAAGGATAAACATTTTTTCCTTTCTCTGTTGGAAAGAGTCTTTTAATTTTTTTGTTCTGTTCATCTTCTTTCTTTTCAATAAATCCATTTATTTCAAGTTTTTTAATTGCACGAGATGCTGTTGTTCGATCTACTTTAATCATCTCTGCTACCTTTTCTTGAATGATTCCAGGGTTTTCACATATTCGCACAAGGTACAAATACTGCCCTTTTGTCAGATCATATTCTTTGAATTCTATATTGCTTATAGAATCTAATGCCCTTGCTATCATTCCAATTTCACGAAGAATTTCCTTCATCATTAACTCCTTAATACTTATTTTTGTTGCAAATGCAATAAAAATACTATGCATTAAATTTAACTTAAATTTGTTGCATTTGCAACAAAAAATCAAAAAGAGGTCGGGTAAAGTGATACAATCAGATCTTGGAACTTAACCATTTGATGCACTTTTGGTAGGACTGTCCGTAAAGGTGGGGCTAACTGTAGGAAGTTGGGAAATAATAATAGCTTTAATATTATGCTCTGTTATAACTGAATGTTGATTATTACCTGTTTGAAAAATAAACGGAAAAATTCCGTTTAAATTTAGAAATACTCCTATTTCTCTAAAAATAAGGGGAGGTTTTCCGTTTATCTTATCCAAATCCTTGGATTTTGCCCTATTTAGAGCAGTTAATCGGAATATCTCCGCTTATATCTACTTCTTAACCCTCCCTTATTTACATTAGCCGGAAATTCTCCGCCTAAGAATTCTCATACCTAATCGAAAATCAACAACGAAAAATAAGTCTAATATTAATATGTTGTAATTCATTTTAAAAAAGACAAAGGCCAGAAATTTTGGGGTTGTTAACGACATTTATAACGGGGATTGGTATTGATATGTGGATTTTCTTATTGCACTTTTTTATAACACCTGAACTTTGGTACAGCAAATTTGTTTGTTTTGGAATCGGCATAGTTGTTATAGGACTAGGAACTGCAACATATTTACACACTAATTTTGCACTGATTCCAGTTGACCGTTTAACATTAATCCTACAAGAATTAACTAAAACGAATATATATTTTTCGAGAACATTGATTTACATCGTATTCTTGGTAATCGCAATGATTTTAAATGGACCAATTGGCGTTGGAACTTTATTAACCGTTTGTTTAGGAGGGCTAATACTTAATTACTTTATGCCAATTACTAAAAAAGTATTAGATCGCATATTCACACCATCTAGTACATTACCAAACGATGATAATGATAAAAACCATTCTAATTGTGGTTAGCTGTTTATATTAAAAGGACCGAACATACTAGAGCTCTATAAAATGTCGGTCCGGTTTTTATATCTCCTTTTTACTTACAAACGTAACTTCAATTAACCTGCTTTTATACCAAATGCTATCCATCTTCCATCTATATCTTCAACAACAAATTCTTTATTATTGTAATCAGTTTTATCTAATGAGCGTACTATTTTAACATTCGAATTGATGAACTCTGCTTGAAGTTCTTCTTGATTTTTTGTGATAAAGTAAGCATCATACCCATATCCATATAAATCTCTATTAGGTATAACTTTTTGTCCGTTAGTCTTAGTTAGGATAATTTCTGTCGTATCCCGATATAAACATATATGTGGTTCTTTTGCATCCATAAACTGTACCGCTTTAAATCCCATCTTTTGTTTATAAAAATTGGCGGTATTAATTATATCTGGTGTCGGGAATATACAGTGCGATTCTATTAATAAGTTGTTCATTTTACTTACTCCCCTTAAACATTCATTTTAGGTTCCGTATTAAATTTCTATTCTCGCTGCATTCTATAAAAATTCAAACAATAGAGTATAATTGCTGAAAGTTATTAATTATATAGTCAGCATTATTATTTTTTTCGTTTCCTTCAGTAAAATAGCATGCACTTATCCCTGCATTTTTCCCTGATAATAAATCTAAATCTCTATCGCCAATCATTATAGCTTCTGAGTGAATAATATTATATTTATTAATAAGGTAATTAATTGCATCTGGACTGGGCTTTCTCTCAAAACCTTGTTTGGATGTAATAAAATCTGAAAAATATCCATATAAACCATATTTTTTGAGTAACTCAATCGAGGATTCCCCACGATGCGTAAGTAAATAATTATTTCTATTAGTTGAATGAATGTATTTACAAATCTCCTCAATCGCATCAAATGGTTTGGATAGTTCTAATTCTGCCTCATTCTTTCGTTTTTGATATTTTGCTATAAATTCTTTATCAATTTGATACTTTTTTTCATAGTATATTAATGCTGATGATGCAGATACCTTCATTTGTTTTATAATTTCTTCTATTGGTTCTTCTATTTTTTGTTCTTTAAGTACTTCCTTAAATATTTTTGCCATCACTGGGTAGGTATCAAAAAGGGTACCATCAAAATCCCATATTATATGCTTGTACAATTTAACTCCCCCAATTAAGAATTGCTTATGCTTTTCACTCTTTTGAATGGTAGCTTTCTAAATACTTCAATACTTTTGTTTATATTTTACTATTGTTTAAAATATTTTACTTTATATTAAGAAACATACATGATTTTACACTCACACCCCGGCATGAAAATTATTTCAATGCTGGGGTTTTTATTTTTGTCCATTTTTCCATACTGGTTAATGCTATGGAAAGTAATCTTTACGTGGCTTTTTGTGGTGGTTCAACCCTGTATAAGAAACTGTTTGGAATTTGCCTTGTGTACACCCCTATGTCGACTCTTCAACTCTTGAAGATGATCACGTACAGAAAAATGCTGTTTGACCAAGCTTATTCCACTTTCCATAGACATTATTTTGGAGGTTTTTCCTTATGGACATTTTATTAACTCATTGTGCTGGAATGGATGTTCATCAAAAAGAAATTGTTGTTTGTGCCTTAACAGGCTCTAATGATGAAGTCATCCAAAAAGAAATCAAGACCTTTTCAACCCTAACCAAAAGTCTTTTTGAATTATTGAAATGGTTAGAGGAAAGAGAAATCACTCACATTGCTATGGAAAGTACGGGCATCTATTGGAAACCTGTCTTTAATATCCTTGAAGGATATTTTGACATTACCATTGCCAATGCCCAACGAATCAAAAATGTTCCTGGTCGTAAGACTGATGTTTCCGATGCAGAATGGATTGCCAAACTTCTTCGTCATGGTTTAATTGAGAAAAGTTTTGTTCCCTCACAAGATCTTAGAGAGTTACGTGATTTAACTCGATTACGAAAGAAATGGATTGGTAACTTAACTGCGGAAAAAAATAGAATCTCGAAAGTACTTGAGTGTTCTAACATAAAACTTGGCTCCGTTATCTCTGATATCTTTGGAGTCTCAGGTCGTAAACTTTTAAATCAGCTGGTGGAAAAAGGGTATCTTGATAAAACAGATATCGATAATAATATACATCATTCACTTCGAAAAAAAGCAGATACTATATCTGAATCCCTTTTTGGAACGCTAAATGAACATCAAATGTTTATGATCAAAAGCTCATGGAGTCATATAGAGTACATGGAAAAATCTATACAAGAACTGGAAACCCGCATGGAGAAAATTCTAAGTTCTTACCAAGGAGAAAAAGAAATTCTATTATCTATACCTGGAGTTAAAGACCATACGGCAGCTTGTATTATTGCTGAAATTGGAACAGACATGAGCCAATTTCCTTCGTCTAGACATTTAGCTTCTTGGGCTGGTGTTTCACCCGGAAATAATGAAAGTGCTGGTAAAAAAAAAGTTCTAAAAGTGTGCCGGGAAATCCACATATAAAATCAGCCTTATGTGAGGTCGCATGGGCAATATCAAGGTCGAAAAATACTTCAATGGCAAATGTTTTTTGGTCTCTTTCTGCAAGGCGGGGTAAGAAAAAAGCTTTACAGGCAATAGCACACAAAATTCTAAGAATTATTTATACCTTATTTCTCAATAAGCAACACTTCTCTGAACCATCTATAGCCAGTTAGTCATCCAACAATACAATACTCCTCAAGGTTATGATCTTTTAAAAAAAGTAGAGATCCTACCCTCTATTTAGTGTTGTCTTTTTTCTAAAAAATCACGTTTACAAGCCCCAAATCTCATGTTCGCCAATTTAAATTGCACATGTGTCGTATCTATTCAAAACCCTTTGCCAGTGCTCGCCCATTTTATTTTCACAGAAAAAAGCTGCAATCGTAATGGATCTACAGCTCTAGTTCCTTTAGCATAAGTGAATTTTTAATTACTTAGAAGTTTTTCAACAGATCATCAAACTTTTCAATCACCCAATCATATTCACTTACTTGTCCAAATCCATACTTCGCATAAACGAATGGAATTCCAGCATATCTGGCTGCATTTAAATCTCCTTCTGTATCCCCTACATAAATGGGAGCAGTTAAATTATTTCTCCTGATAATTAAGTTAATATTCTCCCCTTTTGAAAGGCCGGTTCTTCCGGGATTTTCATAATCCAAAAAGTATTTCTCCAGGTTATGATACTCATAAAAAGTTTCAATGTATCCGTCTTGACAGTTGCTTACGATAAAGAGCTTGTATTTCTTAGATAAAACGTTCAATACATTCTCGACATTCCGGTAAAGTTTGCCTCCTTGTTTCTTCAAATACCCCAGTTCTAAATCACAACACTCAGTTATCACTTTCATACTGAATTCCTCGCTTAAATAAGGAAACAACTTTTTGCCAATATCGTTCAACTGTAATCCCATTATTCCTTCGAGATCAGTACGAGTTAATTCTCCTTTTATTTCACCGTGTTTTTTGATACAACTGTTCCACGCATTAAGAACCGTGTCTATCGGATCCCAGATAGTCCCGTCTAAATCAAAAATTATACTATCCAGTACCTTTTCAGCTCTATATTCCTCCATAAAATCCTCCTATTATCAAATATGTAATTTAAAGAAATCTTTATTCATGACCCTACAAGATTTTTGATTTTCTTTAATTCCATTATATAGATATTCATCGTTTTCATTGTTGTGCTAAATCTGCTCTTTACTTCATTGAGAAAAAACATCCCTTATTAAAGGAGTGCTCCTGTTACTATTAAGTACATCTCTTCACAAAATTAGTATATTACATTTCAATGCTAACTTCTAAGATTTGTAGCTAATCAATATAAAAGGAAAAAAGGATGTCCTAGAAACTGCATCTCGGACATCCTCGAAAATATCATTGAAATTTATCATTACACAACTCACATTGTACTGATGTCAATCACGAATCGATACTTGACATCAGAAGCTAAGACACGTTCATAGGCTTCGTCAATTTGGTCAGCAGAAATTATTTCGATCTTAGGAACAATGTTATGCTTTGCACAGAAATCCAACATTTCTTGAGTTTCACGGATACCTCCGATCATGGAACCTGCAAATGAACGACGATGACCAATGAGAGACATCACGTTTAGGGACAACGGCTCTCCAGGAGCACCGACATTAACCAACGTGCCATCAAGGGTAAGCAATGAGAAATATGCATCCATATCGATTTTTGCACTTACTGTGTTAATGATTAGGTCAAAGTATCCAGCAAGTTTCTCGAAGGTTTCTGGTTCTCTTGTGGCATAGTAATGGTCTGCGCCAAGTTGCAATCCGTCCTCCTTTTTATTCAATGTCTGGGAAAGAACCGTAACCTCGGCACCCATGGCATGTGCAATTTGGACAGCCATATGTCCAAGACCGCCCATCCCTACAACCGCTACCTTCTTACCTGTACCGGCTCCCCAATGGTTTAGCGGTGAATAGGTCGTAATACCTGCGCATAGTAATGGTGCTGCGACGTCAAGCTCAATGCTATCAGGAATTCTGACGACGAAATCCTCCGTTACAACAATGTGGGTAGAATAGCCACCTTGGGTAGGTTCACCGTATTTATCAATACCAGCGTAAGTAGGAATATTTCCTTTGAGACAGTATTGTTCTTCTCCTTTAAGGCAGTTCTCACATTCGCCACAGGAGTCAACCATACATCCGACCCCTACCCGGTCACCCACCTTGTACTTTGTGACCTTTGCTCCAACATCCGTGACAATTCCAGCAATCTCATGTCCAGGTACAAGTGGATAGTTTACTGGACCCCATTCTCCGTGAGCAGTATGGATGTCAGAATGGCATATGCCGGCATATTTAATTTCAATTAACACATCATGTAAATCAAGGTCACGTCTTTTAATTTCAGCTGAACGAAACGGTTTGTCTGGACCGTCGACAGCTCGTGCTTTAGCAGTTATCATTTGGTTAAACCTCCAATAAATTGATATTTCAAGAGAATTGACCTGTATCAGTTCGCCCTACTTTCTCTTGCAAAACTAGAATAATCCCTATAGTTAACTCTAGGTCAAGTGAAAATATGCTGAATTACAACTCAATCTAATTAAAGTTGACATTATGTATTTAGCATTATAAAATGCTACCAAAACATAGAGCTAGCTCGAAGTCTATATCAAAAAAAGGAGATAAAGACGGTGACATATTCTATCAGCGAAGTTGCAAAAGAATTAGATCTCACAGTATATACCTTACGTTACTACGACAAAGAGGGCCTAATGCCTTTTGTAGAACGTACTCCTAGTGGAACCCGCTTGTTTAAAGACTCCGATATTGAAGCATTAAAAGTTATTCAATGTCTAAAATCCACCGGGATGCCTATTAAGGAAATTAAGGATTTCATTTCATGGTGTTCGGATGGCGATTCCACCTTGCAGCAAAGATATGACATGTTCTTGGAGCGAAAAGCTGCTGTAGAAGCACAATTGGAAGAACTAAATAAGACAATGGAACTCATAAATCATAAATGCAAATATTACAAAGTTGCATTGGATGCAGGAACGGAAGATATTCATAAAAACAATAAAATAGGGGATTTTTAAATAAACAGGAAGCTACCTGTCCTTCAAGGTTAATCTGAAGGATAGGTGGCTCTATTAATATTATTTCCAGTCATAAATCTAATTTTTTATAAGGGTTGCTTATTGTTAACCACTTGTATCTTCTTTTCTACGTCTCTTAGTTCTTGTTCACTAATACCACTTATGCATCATAATAATAAGTTTTTCTGCAATTTCCTCTATATGACAATTTCAATGTGACTTACAAATTAGCGCTAACTATAAACGATAAGCCAATGAAAATACCTCCAGTTTCTTTTTTTGAATTTCCCCCTTGAACTAGAGTCCACTCTAACCTTTATACTTACTCAAGTAAATAACGACAGTTTGGATAGTTCTTGTTGATTTATAAAAAAAGAAATGATGTCGCAAGGTAAGCATTAATTTTTCGTACCTTCAATAGAACGAACTTACTGTTTAATTGGACATAATGGAAGATAGGAGTTGTTATTTTTGGCTAAACGAAATAATTTGTTGATTTTCATATTAACCATAGGGGTCTTCGGCATTTTAAATACGGAAATGGGGGTTATTGGGATATTGCCTTCGATTTCTGAACACTTTCATGTCAGTATATCAAAAGCAGGATGGCTGGTGAGTTTTTTTGCCCTTATTGTTGCAGTATCTGGTCCAACGATGCCTCTTTTGTTTTCGGGTATAAATCGGAAAATGGTCATGTTGCTTGTACTAGGTGTTTTCGTTTTAGGGAATATCATATCGATATTTACATCTAACTTTACCATTCTTTTAATTGCCCGAGTAATTCCAGCCTTTTTTCATCCAATTTATTGTTCTTTGGCATTTACAGTAGCTGCTGCCTCGGTTAGCGAGGAAGAAGCTCCAAAAGCTGTTTCTAAAATTTTTATTGGTGTATCTGCCGGTATGGTAGTCGGTGTGCCAATCGCAAGTTTTATAGATAGTACTGTTTCGTTTGAAATGGCGATGGCATTCTTTACTATTGTTAATGCTATTGTATTTATTGCTACATTAATTTTTGTACCATCTATGCCTGTTAAAGAAAGACTATCTTATGGTACACAATTTTCCGTATTAAAAAAATCTATTACATGGCTTTCCATTGTGACTGTCATTTTATTAAACTCAGCCATATTCGGCGTTTATAGTTATCTTGCTGATTATTTGAAAACTGTTACGAATGTGTCTTCGAACACCATTAGCATCATATTATTCGTATACGGCGGCGCCAATATTATTGGTAATATAGTGGCAGGGAAATTACTAACTAAGAATGCGAATATTTTTGTCGTATCTTTTCCTTTTACATTAGTGGTGGTTTACATCCTATTATTCTTATTTGGACAATTTACCTTACCTATGGCTTTCATTACCTTAATTTGGGGAATATTAGGTGGAGTAGGAGGTAACATAAACCAATATTGGATTGCATCTTCAGCTCCTGAAGCGCCTGATTTTGCCAATGGATTATTTTTATCGTCCTGTAATATAGGAACAACACTTGGTGCAGCCTTAGGAGGGTTATTTATATCAGAAATGGGTACACAATACGTTGTATTAGTAGGATTTCTATCATTGATACTAAGTTTGGTAACTATTTTACTAAGAAACTATTTGTATAGTCCTACAAAACAACTTTCTAGATAAGGAATAAATTCAACTTCTTTTTGATTTTTGTTCCTACTTTCTTTTATTAATTTCTATGGTGTATAAGAGTTTAGAAGCTTTCTCTAACCACTGTGATGAAGCAAATGATTTTGATCTGCACGAACCAGGGTGTTGGGCCCATCGGCTAACTTCAAGACACTTTTCAAGTAGATTCTCAACTTGCTTATCATTTAACTATTTATGAAATCCAGTAATCATGTAAATTTTAGGAAAGATTAAGCTTGATTTTTTTGTTTTAGAAATTTTATAGCTTATTTAATAATGACTAGTATTGATCTTTTAAACTGTACTCTACGGGATAACTGCAGCAATTGTATATAATTGGTTCTATTGCCTGTAACCACATCCCTTTTCCGCAATCAGCTCAGAATAAGGTTAAACACTGTGAAATGATACCATAAAGTCGCAAGTAAAAGGATACTTGCAACTTTATGGTACTTAATGTTTTAAGGGTATTGTAAGGTTTACATTAAAATAGTGTAAGGTTAGGTCGCTATATTAATTTTATAATAGAACCTACGTATTAAAGGGAGTAATTATAGTATGAATCCATCCATTACACAAAAGGAAAGAATCATTTCCTTAGATATCATCCGTGGTCTTGCCTTGTTCGGGATCTTGTTAATTAATGTTAAAGCATTTCAGGTTGTTACCGATGACGTTCAGCTGCCTGATTATAACGGTTTGAATGGAATGATAGAAACGTTCATTCAAATATTTGTCGAAAAAAAATTCTTTTCCATTTTTTCTTTTCTATTTGGTGTGGGGTTTTATATTTTTGCCTCGCGTGCAGAAAGTCGCGGTGATAAGCCACGCTGGCGTTTTGCCAGACGTTTATTAGCTCTATTGTTAATCGGTATTATTCATGGCTTGTTTTTTTGGGGTTCCATTCTTGCTGCATATGCCTTGATTGGCTTCCTACTTATTCCTTTTTATCGGGCAAAGGTTTCAACAATTAGTAAGTGGCTTGGTGGAATAATAACAGTATATATCATATCACAACTATTAAAAATACTTGTTCCAGATATGGGAGTCTTTTCAAACGTTATTGCCTTTCTTGGGAACGATACTATTACGGTTTTCATTATGTTTTTATCAGGATTTCTTGCAGCTAAAGCGAATTGGATTAGAAAAATAAGTGATTTGTCCCACTCAAATAAGATGGCTCCAAATCGTTACATTTCCATTGTTTATCGGTTTTTCTATTTGGATCTGGTTCGCCTCACAAAGCAATAATCAACATCTTCAAGAAATCATTGCTTTAGGCACAATCCCGACAACCTATTTATACTTATCTAGTCTATTTGTAATGTTAGAAAACAAACGTTTAGCGAAACTTCTGCAGCCGATTGCCCGTGTTGGTCAAATGGCGTTCACAAATTATTTGGCCCAAAGCTTTATCGGTCTCGCCATCATTTCAATATTGGAACTTGACGCTTTTGCGCCGTTAAACGTTATCATCATTTCAATCATCATTTTTACGATTCAAATCATTTATAGCGTCATTTGGTTTAAATTCTTTAAGATGGGACCATTAGAGAAAGTATGGCGATTCATGACGTATGGCAGGAATGCAGCATCCATTAGGAAGTAATTAAGCTATGAATGTATCGGTGTTTGTCAATATAGTTGTCGTATTTAATTACTTTAGTATTTTAATAGAATGTTATCAATCTCCGAGTTCAGTCAAGGCTACCGCGCTGCGCTTGCTGGCCTGGTGATTTGAATCGAAAGGAAAAGCATTTTCGATTCAAATCACCAGGAAAATGGGGAATATTATGATTTCCTCAATACCTCTGTTTGCCCCTCATCCCTCATTGGATTGAGCGCTACTTGTTCATTCGGTGCCCAATTTCTTGTGCCTCTTGACCACCGTTCTGGATGTCTAGCCTTCGCTTCTTTGTATACATTTTTCCGCTTTTCCAATATGGCTACGTGTTCCCCTGTATGACACTGTACAGGCGTCACAAAATTTAGTCCACTATGCAGGTGAATCTCGTTGTACCAATAGACAAATTGCTGTGCCCATTTTCGTGTTTCTTCGAGTGACGCAAAGCCTTTATGTGGGAAATCTGGTCGATATTTGAGTGTCCGAAACATCGCTTCTGAGTAAGGATTATCATTACTCACACGCGGTCTTGAAAAGGAACTTTGAATACCTAATTTTTCTAGTAAACTTAGGAATGTCTCAGCTTTCATCGGGCTACCATTATCTGAATGCAATACAAGTGGTGTCCCCTGTATTTTTTCATTGATAACTGCTTTTTTCACAAGCGTTTCAGCGTGTTTTGCCTCTTCTGTTTCCCAAACTTCCCAGCCTACTACTTTTCTACTAAATAAATCGAGAATTAAATAGAGTCGATAATACAAACCTTTCACAGGTCCGCCGAGCCACGTAATATCCCATGTCCACACCTGGTTTGGCGATGTTGCTAGATGACTCTCAGGAATTCTTCTCCCTGGCCTTTGACTACGACCACGATGATGTTGCATTTTTTCTTCACGTAACACACGATAAAATGTGGATTCTGACGCAATATAAGTTCCTTCGTCCGCAAGCTTCGGTACAATTTGTGTCGGCGGTAAATCGACGTATTCCTCTTGTTTGACAACCGTTAGTATTTCTTCTTTTTCTTTCTCAGACAACTTATTTTTCGGTACAGGTCTTTTCGTAAGTGGGCGCTGATCAACCTTCACATTACCCTCTGCCACCCAACGTTCATAGGTCCGAACGCTGAGATGAAGTTCCTCACAAGCCTTCGCTAATCGCGCACCATTTTGATTGGCTTCTTGGATAAGTTCGACTGCTAATGCGCGATTTGACGGGCTAATCATTCTTCCTCGTCGTCCCCCCAAATCGCTTGGGCCTTTTTTCGCAAAAGTAATAAAGCTGCAGCTTCGGCTAGTGCCTTTTCTTTCTTTTGTAGCTCCTTTTCTAATTGCTTTGCACGCTTCTGTTCTTCCTTCAATGCACCATTCAGCTGTTTTGCTTGATCGAACACCTGACCATTTGCCTGAAGACATACACTTTTCCATGCTTCAATCTGTTCACGGTAAAGCCCCTTTTTACGACAATACTCGGCAAGCTCCGATTCGTTCATCGCAAACGTCTCCATCACGATTAAAAACTTGTCTTGGCTACTCCATTTGTCGCTTGTTTGTCCATTGCCGGGCGTAGCCACACCAGCCGCGCGAGCTTCTTTACGCCACTTGTATAACGTAACATCTGAGATGCCTTCTTCTTTCGAAATCTTCGTCACGGATTCATTATTTGGGGGCATCATGCGTTTGGTAATCGCCTCTTTTTGTTCTTGCGAATATCGTAGTCCATTTTTTCCTGTCATATTGATCAACCTCCGTGTTATTTACTTAACTATAACACTAAAGTATCATACGACATCTATCCTAACAGAGGGGGGTATTGTATTCAATTAAACAATAATAAGGCAGACTAGTTGCGTATAATCAGCGCATTTCGTCTGCTTTTTAAATTCATTCCAAGTATAAGAGAGCAAATAGAGGTGTATTTATGTCTGTATATATCCTACCAATAAAGGTCGCTTTCATTATGTTTGGTGTATTGGGGTTTTTGCTTGTCATTCCGTGGATGGTCTATAGCTATAGAAAATATGGATATTTTAGTCTTTGGGCTTCCATTGTTGCTTACTCGTTTATTTTCTATATGTTATCAGCTCTATTTCTAGTTCTCTTGCCACTTCCGTCAACTAGGAATACTTGCGCTTTTCAATCACCAAATACCGTTTATTATTCATTGAAGC
This sequence comes from Margalitia sp. FSL K6-0131, assembly GCF_038008735.1. Taxonomy (NCBI): domain Bacteria; kingdom Bacillati; phylum Bacillota; class Bacilli; order Caryophanales; family Bacillaceae; genus Heyndrickxia; species Margalitia sp. FSL K6-0131. The sequence goes on along the minus strand of NZ_JBBOZS010000001.1, from coordinate 1,009,436 downwards.
CATTTACCTTTATTCATGATATTTTTAAAAGCAGTTCGATTATTTGGTCACAACCGAGGACGTATGTTCAGATATTCAATCAAAGTGCCTTTTGGCAGGCGGCATTTAATTTTCTGTTATTACTCCCTTTTGGAGTATATTTGAGATATTTTTTCCAAGAAAAACGATTTTGGAAAAGGGCATTAGCTCTAGGATTTTCCCTGTCTCTCTTTTACGAAGTAACGCAGCTTACAGGAATTTACGGAATTTACAAATGTCCTTATCGTTTATTTGATGTTGACGATCTAATGTTAAATAGTACAGGGGCACTCTTTGGTTTTCTTATTGCTCCAGTCATACTAGCTTTATTTCCTTCTAGGGAAAAAATATTGGCGAAAGGGGAAAAAATACAGAAGAGCTATCCAGTATCGCCGTTGTCACAATTACTTGCTGTACTTATAGATTATATTTTCATTAAATTAACATTTTCTTTCACAGTCGGACTACTTACATCGAGTGGATTCGCCGAAATGATGTATATAACAGAGGGCTTTATGGTTGTGTACTTTGTCATACCTCTTCTATGGGGTGGAAAAACAATCGGAACAAGTATAATGCGATTTAAACTTTCAAATTTGAAGGGAGATGCACCTTCATGGCAAGCCTTACTTAAAAGAACCGTTTCCTTATATTTACCTTGGCTGGCATCTAAGTTAGACAGTCTTCTTTCACACATGAAGCTAGCAATAGAATCACATCTTTATTTCACTTATGTGTGGGTAACAGTGGCCATGCTCGCGTTTGTTAGCATCATGTGGCTGACTTTAAGCATTCATGCCGTTTTCGTTATGTTAAAAAAAGGGAAACGTACCTTCTACTTTGATCATGTTGCAGATATTGTTCCAAGAAAAAATGAAGCAAATTCTTAGTACAGGATTTGCTTCATTTTTTCTGGTTTATTCGCAGAACCAATACTAAATTAGCACAAAAAGGATCTGAACTAGGACAGGGCATGTCCATAGACAATGTCATTATTAAAGTACACAATGGGAATCATCTTCATAGGTTGACTATGGAACAACGATTGACATTCAAATTTGATTGATGGTGCGTCTTTAAACTTAACTAACTCATTGTAGAAAAGCGATTCTCTATAGATGAATGGCTTTTTGTATTGGTTACTTAAATAGAACTAAAAGAAGGGATAGAAGGGTTAAAAGGATAGAACCTCCTAAAATGGTCCCCACTACAATGGTATGACGTTTACGTTGCATCACAATGATGGCGATATATTCTCGAATCATTGCATTTGGCCAGTAGTAGAATGCAGTTTTTGAACCAATTCCTTGGCTCTTTAGGCCTGCCATTTTTGCATATAAGCTGGCCCTGAATAGATGGAAATTGTTTGTAGTAAAGATGCTGTTATATTGGTCTCCCTTTATGGAATCCATTATTTGTTTTGAGTAAAGCATATTCTGAAGCGTATTAACTGAACGAGTTTCTGTCAATGTATGCTCAGAAGGAATTCCTTTCTCTACAGCATACTTTAGCATGGCTTCCCCTTCAGGAAGGTTTTCATCCGGCCCTTGTCCGCCTGAGAAAAGTATGATTGGCGGAAAAGCGGCAGCGGCTTGTTTCCAATAAAATTCAATTGCCTTATTTATTCGACTAGCTAAGAGCGGCGGCACTTTATCGTTAATTAAACCACTGCCAAGTACGATGATAAAGTCTTGGTTAAATTTTGGCTTGTTAAATTGGTACAAAAAATAGGCAGTTAAAAAATTGGTTAAGTGTAAAAAGAAATAAACGATTATTAAAGTAGCCCCAGTGTATAAAGGGTGAAATTCAGTAGAAATAAAACGCTCAGTATTCATGATTCTAAATAAGAACAATACTAAAAGAAAGATCCCTAAAATGAGAGTTAAACTGTTAGAGAATCGCCTGCTTTCTTTTTTCATCAGGATTCGGCCATTTAAAAATAACCCTACACCTAGTGCAAATAATCCGAATGCTGAGATAAAAAGTAGAAATAAAACAGTCGGGATAAGAGCGATTAACTTAAAAGTAAAAATATCTGAGCTGAATCCTACATAACCACAAAAAAGAAGAAATGAACAAATAAACAGGTTAAATAGAAAGCCGTTTATCATTCGTCTAGGATCTGTTAAATAAAATGCAAGGAATAGAATGAATAAAACAAGTGTAATAATTCCAATAATGACCATTTTATACCTCGGTTTCTTAAAAGATTTTCCAATTCATTATAAATGCTAGTAGTTTCAGTTTATAGAGCCTTTTTTATTTTTTTTAGTATTCCATCAAAATAACTCCCCCATTACTGTCCAATGGTTTCGTTATACTTATAAATTCACCATATTCTTTTATCATTTGAAAGTGGTCAAATCGAAAAAGGAAATATTTATCACCTAGAAAAAGCAATACCCCTGTTTATTTATAGAAATCGTGCATAAAGTCACCATTTTGGTTCAACAACGAAATTACAGATCTTCTTACCTGGTAACCATCCACGAAGCACGAAAATCCATCTCCCTATCATAAAATTCATCACACAATGGTTCTGAAATTCTACCTACGAACGAAACGTAATTTTACCCAATTCTTATTAAAGCTCCTAGGTTTATTAATTTTTCTATGCCCGAACAAATTGATAAAACAAGCATTTAATATTGTATACCTTAGAAAGAAAGGAGCCTATTATGGATAATTTAAAAGTGTTTAATCTGGATGAAATGAATCAGACCCTTACTAAAAACTCTAGAATGGAGATTCGAAATAACCAAGTTTTCACCTTCGTTTGCGGAGCATTCCCACTTGTCACTTTTCCTATTATATTGCAAAGAGGTCAATTTGTAGAAATCACATGTATGTCTGGCCCCATCACCATCAGAATCGGATGCGGTAATCAGTTCAATGTTCGAATTGCTCATTTTAACTTAAGAGCCGGACAGGCAGTTCAAGTAACTTGTATTGGTTAACCCAATTCACCGGAACAGTCCCCTTATGAGGTACTGTTTTTACTTTATAAAATGCGTAACAGCTACACTTAGTATTAGTGCAAAATTCACAATGCCCATCGTTTAAAAATAAATATCCAATAAAAAAATCATCTTACCTCTAAGAAATTATAGAAGATAAGATGATTTAAAGTATTCCAATCAACTCTGTAGGTGTACATCCAGTCAGATGCCTTTGGGTTAGCAAAAAGTTAAACCGAAATTATTAAAGGAATGCACCCTATTGCTTTCATAATTGGAAGGTCTAAATTTGTCTTTTCTTAATCCGTTGATTGGATGGTCAAATCATATACTTTTTTCAAATTCGACTTAAAATATGTGGAAAAGTACCAATCTTTATAAGCATTTGGTATTAAAATATCATGAATACTTCTATTGCTTTGAACTGTTTCCTCGACCAATGTCACTATATCCTTTATGTAACCTTTAACCTCATGAAGTTCTTTCATTGAGCAAACTTCACCATGTCCCGGTATAATCGTTTCTATATTAAGAAGTTCTACTTGCTCTAAAATATTCAACCATTCCTGTGGATTTGCATTGTTCATTACAGGATGATGCTTCGAGAGCACTAAATCCCCCATAACGGCAATTTTCTGTTCAGGCAGGTACACAAATGCATCACTTTGTGTGTGACCGCCTCCATATGTAATAAGTTGCACTGATAGATCACTTCCATGAATACTCATTTGATGATCAAAGGTTATCTTTGGTAGAGTATAAACCAAATCAGCAGTATTTTCATATACTCACGATCACTAGCATTTTCCCATTGCATATCTCTCTTTAACTTTTCGTCTGTCTCATTTTGTATTTTCTTCTCTATTTCGTCGATAGCCTGATAAATCGGTTCGGGATTGGACAGTTGTTGTGATAACCTGTTCCTCCCAAATGTATCCATCATTTCACGTGTGGCAGACGTAGAAATTATTTGTGCTTTAGGAGCAAATACTTGATTTCCGCTTGTATGGTCACTGTGCCAATGTGTGTTGACCACATAGGAAACTGGTTTTCCCGTGAGATACATGGCGGCAGCCTTTAAGTCTTCCGCAGCCTGTATTGTCGTGAAGGTATCCACCACAATAGTGGCATCACCTAAATCAATGATTGCCGCATTCCCTAAAGAGCCGGTACCTGGAACTGAGATTGCAGCAAATACCCCCTTAGCCACTTGATTCAGCCGGAAATGCCTTGATCCCTCGAATGTTTCAATTTGATTTTTCATGTATTACCTCTCCTCCCAACCGAAATCATAGTTTTATAGTATCATGGAAATAGAACAAATACATTTTTCTTACAAAGTTTTAATGCATAAGAAAAACCCTAACAAAATAGGGTATTAATTCTTCTTGTGTCAATACACACATTTTATTGTTAAAACTTTAATATATCTTTGGTATTTATGTGTTTAATATTATTTATGTAATCTGTTTGGCCCTTGTTTATTAACATCTCATATAAACCGTCTGGCACAAGCTTAATGTTAGGGTTATCCTTAAAATCGGATATTCTCTTCCAAACGGCCAAATATTCCGTATCCCCTTCAATCCCATGAATGATTTCCCGTTCATAAGCATTGTTATAGAGAAACTTGGATTCATATATAAAATCAAACTCATGCCCCACTTCTCCATACCAAGGAAAGATATTTTCAATGATACCTAACAACGTTGGTTCAATAATATCTTGATTTATTTCTTCTTTGACTTCACGAATCACAGTTGCTTTACTGTCCTCACCATATTCAATGGTTCCTCCAACTGGTCGGAAGGTAACAATTCCTTCCTCTTCAGGGAACTGTTCTAACAATAAAAAATCATCCTTCCAGATTATACAAAGTGAACAAGCCCTATACCTTTGGCTAATTGTAATCAGTCCTCCTTACGTTATATGCAAACCTATAACTTCTTTCTTTTATTCTAAATTCCTTCTTTCCACATAAGTTAAAAAAAGTCTTAATCCTTGAAGGATAAACCCCTGCATTACTTCACAAACTTTTTAGTATTATAGAACTTCAAACAAAGGCTCAAGTTCAGCGGCTATGGGCCATCAAGCTACGAACAAGCCGGCAGGTGCATGGGTGGAAACTTTTGAGATGAAATTTATAAGGGTTATCATGTTACGCCTAGTCGCTATAAGTATATAGGTAATGGTAATTGGAAAGTTTGGGTTAAGGAAGTGGATACTGGACAAAATCCTTACGTAACGGTTAATCAAAATACGGGTGATTTTCACGGATAATGAATTCCCTTATAAAGTCAAAAAGCTTGTGATGCCCAATTTTTCCTAAACTAATATTTTAATAGTTCAAAAAGAGGAGGATAAATTTTATATGCTAAAAAAAGCAAAAAAATAATTTACCTCTAATCGGTTCATTATGTCTGCTTGTTATCACAGTAGTGAATTTTTCGTCACATAATAACATGCTAACTGGTTCCATTAACATGTTATTGTTTCTTTTAGTCTTAATTTTGTTTTTAGTAAGTCGGAAAGCGTAAAAAAGCCTTCCCCTTTCTTCATCCACTAATTGACTCATTAATTCCACAAAAGTGAATAGATTATGGAAGGGAGGGGAAATAAAATGAAGAAATCTGTAAAGTGGGGAGCTATTGTTGTAGTGGCAATAATCAGTGTATGGATTATATACAGCATTTTTAGTGGGTCTCATATATTCAAAAACGGTTGGTAAAGCTACCCTCAATGGGTATTTTTTTGACCTATTTTCTATCCCTGATACTTCTCGGTTAAGAGCTGTTGACCAAATCAGATATTGTTGCTGTAGCTTTTGATTATAAAAATTTTCGTTTATAGATAATCTTGTGTTAACGAATGAAATAAATATGGGTAACTTTAAAATAAAGATTGATAAAAAACTGTATTCAATCTCGTATACAATAACGTTCAATATTTATTTGATTTCCTCCGCCAACTCTAAAATAATGCCTTCTGGCCCACGAACATAGCATAATTTATAAGCGTTTTCGTAGTTTAATATCTCACCAAAAAGTTCTGCACCTTTCTGTTTCAATTTGGTAACAATGGCTTCAATATCTTCAACAGCAAATGCAATATGCCCGATACCCAAGGTATTTGCAAAAGATTGCTGGACACCTATTTGATCTGACGGCGTATGGAATTTGACCAGCTCCAAAGTTGCCTGGCCGTCTGGCATCCCTAACATGACAACTGTCTCTCTCACGTCATTAAGCCCAATAATCCGTTCCACCCACTCCCCTTTCACTTCTGCTTCCCCTAGCACTTTAAGACCAAGCACAAGAAAAAAGTCTATTGCAGCAGGAAGATCATTTACGATTACACCCACATGATCTATTCTATGGATCTTCATATCTCATACCTCCTATGTTCTTGTTTTTTGCAATTCCTATCATTAAATAATCTGGTCCTTATACGCAAAACAGGCACACTTCTTATCCTGTTCATTTGCCCGTATCTTAAACATCTAATAACTAATATTACAATGATTCAATTACATAAAAAGTACATTCTTTTATTTTTGAATTATTACGCGGACTAATGAATTTGTACACGTTACAGAAAGCATAAATCTTCTTATTCTCTAATATGAAAGTACCGTTTACAGAACCATCATAGCCGTGGGTAATAATATTACTAATATGTAGTTCTGTCACTTTATTATTCTGCATTTGTTTTAATGTTTCGACAAAACTGTCTTTCCCCTGGATAAGCTTTTTACCGACAATATTCCAATTAAAATCCTCTGTAATATTATCTATTATAAAAGCCAAATCGTTTTTAGCAAAAGCAATGCTTAATTCCTTAAGAAAATATTTTTTGGGTGCATTTCCACAATCGTCAGGGCAAATTATTTTTAAGTCATTATATTCCAATTTTTTAATCCCCTTTAATCCACCAATTTTTATTGATAACTTTAAAATTAGTATTGTCTGTTACTTATTATTGGATGCAGCAGTAACCTGTTTAAATGGTTAAATTACAATCCTTCACCATCTCATCTATATTTTAACATAGATATCCAGTACTATTTATGTTATTTTACCAAATAGTCGGATTATTTTTAAAAATATAATGACGATTGTTCAACTGCCCGTTAATTCAATAAGAAAAAAAACGACCCTTCGGTATTGAAGAAATCTACATGATAGTTTAAGAACAATATTAAAGTTTCACTTTCTCAAAATGTTCAACTGTAGGAAAGGGGTTATAAAAATGATGTAATTGCTTTTTCCACTCTTTATACTCGTTAGATTGTCTAAATCCAATTGTATGGTCTTCTAATGTTTCCCACTTTACCAGTAGTAAATATTGGCCCTCAACTTCAATACAACGCTGTAATTCGTGAGATATGTAACCTTTCATAGAGGATATAATTTTCGATGCACCACGGAATGCTTCTTCATATTCTGTTTCCATTCCTTTTTTAACTTGCAGTAAAACAGCTTCCAAAATCAACGAAACTCCCCCTTTTTGAAAGTATAACATTACTACGTTATTTATTGGCTATTATTCAACAATGCTGCCCTTTTGTTGAGTAAGAAAAAAGCGGGCATTGATAGCCAAATATTCAAGAAATGCACTCTGTTAGGCTAATAAGAGTTGAGTTATCTTTTATGTTAATGGCACCATTTTTATCTGCAAGTAAAGTATTCCGCCCCAACTTTCCTTCCTTTATTATAATGGGGATATGTGTAGTGGTCATACAATATATTTACCGTAAGCACTAAAAATAATGGATTTGGAACTAACGGAAAACAATAGTTCAATAAAAGACAAGTTTCATCAACAATCATAATCTTTCTATTAACCAAATTTATTTAAATAAATCTTTTTAAATATTGGTCAAATATTTTGTTCATAACTTTGGGTGTGTTTTCTAAATAAACATTAATTTGCTCAATGTTCGATTCGAATTTATCAGAGTTTCTTTCATCTGTTGGAAAATCAGATATTCCTTTAATGATGATACATTCAACATCATTCCTCTTACAGATATAAGCAATTGCACCCGCTTCTGTATCGGCTATTGTTATTTCGTTTTCTTTAAGTTCTAAATAGTCCTTCCACATAACCACTGCTTTATCAGCGGTGCCAATTGTTCCTGTATAAAAATCATTTCCATATTTTGATAAATCAATCTCTACTATGAAGGATTGTTTAATAAGAGGCTCAATTTCTTTTACTGTACAATCATATTGAACGGCTTTATCGGGTACAAAAATATCCAAATTACTGAACTTCTCATCTATTCCTGCACATGTTCCAGCAACGATTACTTTAGTTAAATTAAATTTAGAAATCATATACTGATTACCACCAACACCATTTACTTTTCTTACACCTGTACTATAAAAAACAAGTTCAGTATCATTAATTGTTCGTATGAAATACTCGCCATATGGATAACCGAAACGTTCATTATTTTTTATGCTAAAATACTCCAATGCCGCTTCATATTCCCACTTCGTTGCAATACTTATTCCTATCATCGACTTATCACCCTACAAATAAAATTTGTTACCATTGAATTCATTTTTTATCACTTAACTATCCTTCTTTACTCTGTTCATTAACAATTAGTTATTAATATGCAAATATCCTTTTTTACTAAACTGCCCCTTTTGTTCAATAAGAAAAGCCGCCGAAATAGCAGCTGAATCTTAAACTGTTGCACCGTTTGTTGAATTACTTATCTTTTAGTTTTGTTCCTAAATTGTCTTAGAAGTTCAATCAAGATTAAAACAAAAACAATTGCCATAATTGTGCCATTTATATATCTATGGTCAGTTAAATTCAAAATTGATACTATAAAAGATAAAACAGCTGATATAATTAGTGACATTCTTCCCATACTTTTGCCTCTTTTATTTTTGATTAGTTCTGTTTTTTACAGATAAAATGTCCAGCCTCTTCTTCAACTATTCTGCCCCTTTACTTCTATAAGAAGAAAGCTTCCTTATTACAGGAATGCCCCGTTAACTTAAGTAAATTCTTTCATAATGTACCCTTCTGATCTAAGGTCTGCCACTCTAAATGATTGATTTCTTCATAGCTTCTTACTCTCGACATCCACTCTATATTTGCTGCAAATGTTTCTGAGCACTTAAACTCGATTTGTTTTGTCTGCTTACAAAGGATACATTCAATAAATCCTGAGTAATCCCTAGTTTCATCGGGATTACGGGAAGAACCATAGAAAATTAAAAGTTTATAGAAATAGGTTAAATATGGTGTCTTGTCAAATACACGAGTAGAAAAAGCACTTTTTAAATTTACATAAGTTAAAGAATCCAATGCCCATCGTATGGTTATTACTCCGTCTGGATATGTGGCTTTAATTTTTGCGTATCTTCCCATATGATCCTTTGAAACTTCCTGGATTTCAAACTGCGGCAGCTCCCTATTACGTGTCATATTCATCCCTTAATATAACGAACTTAGCTTTAAAAGCTTGTTATTAAATATTCGACTTTATTTGAAAGTTACCCTTTTTAAAATAAACTGCTCCTTTAGCACAATTTAACAAAAAAGGCATCAATCCTTCTTGAATCAACGCCCTGATAGCAAATTAAGCTACCTAATAAATTTGATAATAAATACCCTGTTGTTCATTATTTGGAGAATCATACTCTTTCCGTAGGGAATCTTCATTATTGTCCATAAAAGATAAATATCTAATTAAATTTTTTTGAAACCCTTTTACATCACCTTTTAAGATTTCGTAATAAGTATTATCCCATAATTCAATAATATCCTGATCAACTTGTTCTATACTGCTTTTTCCTGTTTCACTAAGTAAAACTATATTTTTATCTTGGACTACACTAACTACCTTAATGGACAGAGAAAGCCAATATGCTTCCATAATTGACTCATCTGTAATATGAAATGGGCTGATCACAATATCATCTATGTAGTTAAGACGCTGTATTATCATTGGGAGATGTTTTATATCTTCTAAAGAAAAAAATATATCGTTAAAATAGTAATGTCCTCCATCCAATTTTTTTATCTCAATGGAACACTGCTTACTTAAGTTCACATTTTCACCTCTATTCAGTGCTATTCACTCTTTTATTAGCATTTTCTTATTGAACTCCCTCAGTTTAATACGATTTTCTCCCGAATACTCGCTTATTCGCAGGATTTCATAACCTTTGGTAAAGAGTTAACAATTAAATGAAATGATTTCAGATCATTTTGGCTAATGCTGCGCCTTTTGTTCAAAATGAAAAGCTGATTAACTTTTATTAATCAGCTCTAGCCCCTTTAATTGAATAAACTCCAATAAATTTTTGTGTATTCATCACAATAAAAGCCTTCTAATTGACATAAATCAACTATTTTTCCAACGGTCTCTTTATCTGAACATATTAAAGAAAAGTGGCTATCCCAGTGAGTAGTAATCAAAATTTTATTATCGTGAGTAAAAAGGTTGATTGGTTGGTTGCAAAATATATGTTCACTTTCGATTAAATCATCTATATACTCTAATTTTCGTTCCGTACAAAATTCATCTCCACACCATATCCATTCATACCCAATCTTTTTTATATTATAGAGAATGTTATTTATCAGAAACTCAGGAAAAGTTCCTTCTACAGGTGGTACAATCTGATTTTCTTCACAAGTCCTTTGAATTACTTCAGCTACATATTCATTTGCGAATTTTTTATTTAAACCCATAATAAGTGTTCTTAGCCCAATATCTAACTGTTTTAAATTTTTTATACCAGATATTTTTAAAAAATCCCCCCAACTCACCATTTCACAATTTTTTAATATTTCGTTTTTACTTGGAAATGTATCAGGATTAAAGAGTGCATAATCAATTGTTTTAGGTTTAATAAAAGGATGATAAAAAATAAAAATTTCTTGATATACTCCTTTGTAAAATTCCTTAATTGGTATATCTTCATTGGCACAAACTGCGTATTTATGTGGGGCAGGTAATTTCCTAGCATTTATCATTACAACCACCATTTCGCAAACAGTATTTATATATTTATATTCGGCTATGTTATTCAACTATCCTGCCCGTTAGCTCAATAAAAAAAGCATTAATCCTTAAAGGATCAACGCAACCGTTAGCTTAATTTTTAATATCTATTTTTTTATTTATTTCTAATATCCTCCAATAAAGAAATAACTTTTTTGTTCTGTTCAATAATTGTTTGATTTTGCTTTCTTAATGCTACAAAGTCAAATAAATACACTAATAAAATTGCTAATACAAGGAATTCCATAAGTAAAACTCTCCCCCTCCATCTTTCTCTACATTATACCATTTTTAACCAAAATATCCCCCATTCAATAAGAAAAGCCGCCGAAATGGCAGTTGAATCTTAAACTGTTGCACCCGCTACTTTAAAATCCACTTTTCACACTCTTTCCTATGTATTCTAAGAATAAGTTACTATGAAAAAATTTTTTCTTTTTTTTGTTGACTTAAACCTTCCTTTAAGTCGTATGATAGTTCTGTCGACGAAAGATAAAGATCAACTTTGGAGGTCTCCAAATGAAATACTATTCAATTAGCGAAGTCGCAGTCAGATTCAATATACCACAGTGAACGATACGTTATTATGAAAAACAGGGGTTACTACCACTTATCCAGCGTGATGAAGCCGGTAGACGGTTATTTTCAGAAGATCAAATTGCACTTTTTGAAACAGTGTTGTGTTTAAAAAACACGAATATGCCAATAAGTAGTATTAAGCAATATATTAATTGGGTGATTGAAGGTGACAGCACCATTGAACTTAGGCTTGAAATGATGAAAAATCACAAACGAGCGGTTCTAGAAGAAATTTCATTAATGAGGGAATCAATAAAGGGAATTGACTTCAAAATTGAACGTTATACAAAACAAATTCAAGAAAGAAAACAGGATGAGTGACAGTTTGTCTAAAAAAATATTAGAAAAGAGGTACTATAATGAAACTTTCAGGAAATACAATACTGATTACAGGCGGAAATGCTGGAATAGGACTTGCTTTCGCAGAACGCTTTATTAAGACTGGAAATAAAGTGATTGTATGCGGTCGGCGTAAAGAAGTACTGCAGAACGTGAAAGAAAAATTCCCGAGCCTGATTACTCGTGTATGTGATTTGGCTAATGAAGCCGAACGTGTTGCATTGTTTGATTGGGTAACATCTAACTACCCAGATGTAAATGTGTTGATTAACAACGCAGGGATCCAACAACGTTTTAATGTATTAAAAGCAGACGCGAAGAACGATTGGAGTTATTTTAATAAAGAAATCATAACCAACCTGGAAGCACCGCTCCAGCTTTCTATGTTATTCGCTCCATTTTTTGCAACCAAAGAAGAGGCCACTATTATAAATGTGACATCGGGATTAGCTTTTACTCCATTTGTGATTGCACCTATATATTCAGCAACGAAAGCAGCACTTCATTCCTTTACAATGAGTCTCAGACACCAACTTTCTGATACCTCTGTAGAAGTCATTGAAGTTGCTCCTCCAGCTGTGAATACCGATTTAGGCGGTGCGGGTCTGCATATGTCAGGAGAACCATTAGATGAATTTGCAGATGGTATTTTCAAAGGATTAGCAGAAGGTAAAACGGAAATTGGATATGGTACTTCTGTGGAACGCTTACGTATGTCACGGGACGAAATCGATGAATACGTAGAGAAAATGTACCAAGCAACGAAAAACTTAATTGAATAATCTTTTGCAGAAATCACCAAATTGTTCCTATTGGGAAATATAAAACAAAACTCGCCACAGTTATTTTTGGGCGAGTTTATTTTTTTTACCTTCTCCTACTTCCACTAAACTGCCCTTTGAAAGAAAGCTGACAAATAGTTAACGGGTTCTCTTAAAGGTGCAAAACAGTAAATCACACAATGCAAATAGGGTACGGCAGTGATTTTATTGTTGCTATCAATGTTTTGGGTAAATTAGCGATATAAAATAACATGATAAATCACATAGTAAGAAACAACTTGCGAATAGATATTCTCTGTCTGATAATTGAATTGTTAAGATTGATGCAAATTACTAATATATTGGACTATCAGACAAAGTTATTTGATTTTTGCTCTGTTATAACTGAATGTTGATTTTACCTGTTTGAAAAATAAACGGAGAATTTCCGTTTAAATTGGGAAATCCCCATATTTCCTTAAAAATAAAGGAAGTTTTTCCGTTTATCTTATTCTAACTCTTTGGATTTCGCCTTATTTAGAGAAGTTAATCGGAATATCTCCGCTTATATCTTCTTCTTAAGCCTCCCTTATATACATTAACCGGAAATTCTCCGTTTATGAATTCTCATACCTCCTAATATCGTAAGTATTTCAAGATACTTTATAATAACCGGACTAATTGGAAACTCTCCTTAAATCAAACAATTCCAAACGCCGCCACTTAATACTGTTTCAAATAACCAACCAGCCCTTTCCTATTGGCGTATTCTTTAAGTCTGTGTAAAATTACTTGGTGAAATAATGCTCACGTTAATTTATGTACATTCTTCACAAACTTTATAGTAATATATCCTTCTTTACTTAAAAAGTTTATCAATATTATCCTTACAGAAGGGACAAATCCAATCACCATACCTCTCATATAATGGGAGAAGGGTTTCCAAAGAATTAGATATGACTTCGCAGCCAGTATCATCGTGCATAAAGAATATTACATTTTTAGAGACATTTACGAAAAATACATCATAGTGCATTCCTAATTCATCTGAGAATCTTGGCTTTTAAGGAGGAAAATCTCTATTAGTTAATGCCTTTAAAATTAAGCGGGTCTGAATGTCACGTTTCATACACTTTATGGAATATTGAATTGTATAAGCGTTAATTGGTTCCTCCTCTTCTTCTTCAGGAAATGGGTAAGGAAAGGTACTTTGCTGTAAATGATATCTGACATTCTTATCGGAAATATATTTAAGGTATAATCCTAATTTTGATTTATATTTTAAGTCATTTTCCCTATAAACATTTACTAATAGGAAAACTTGATCATCATCTGAAAATATACTGTTAAAGATTGATGATGCTTGAAAAAACACTTTCTCAAAGTATTTTAGATTAATTTCATCTGAACCATCGATAAATTGATAAAGTTCTCTAGCGAACTCAAAGTGCAAATTAATTTTCCATTGGTCTATTAGACTTGGTCCTAGGGTAACTCCCGGAAATAAACCATTTAAATATTCATGAATAGTAGGCATTCTAAATTCCTTTCTTTACAAAACAATGTGATAATATACTAATTTCACTATCCTGCCCTTTTGTTCAATAAGAAAAGCCGCCGAAATGGCAGCTGGATCTTAAACAGTTTTAATTTCTACTGCCTGGAAGTTCAGAATAAATATCTAATAAATCCTTAATTATTTGTTTAGGTTCCTCTCCACCTTTTCCGTTTATTGCTGAATCTAATCTTGCATATATAATTAGTAAAAGACTTTTGGCATCAGATTCATCTAATAATTGAATCTTCCCCTTTACCTTTTCAATATCTAACAATAAAAACACTTCCTCACAAAATCATTTTCCTTATTTTAACTTATTTGTATTCAACTAAACTCCCCGTTTTTTAAATAAGATTTATTATTAGTTGTTCTTTTGCTAGTCCTTATCAATCTCTGTATTTTCCTGTTTTATTTCACCACCAAAAGACCATCCCTTTTGTTCGAGAAATTTAGTAAATTCATCTATAAATTCATTGATATGTACCGACCTCTTAAACCTACTATCTATAACATTTCCTTCTATTAATATTTGTGCTAGTTTGTTTTCATTGGGTTTTGCTTCCTTTTCCCAAACTGGTTTCCATAAAGGGTCTTTCTCGTAATTACTTTTTTTGCCCTTATCACCAAATATTTTTTCACTAGCACCATATCTAATAAAGTTTCTTTGAGCTTGCCTTAAACATACTCCGTTTGCACCGCCCCAGTAGTCCGGATTTTCATTCATTACATTATCATCTTCCCATTTGCAATTGTCACGAATATCAAACGTTCCAGATGGCTCTTCGTCAAAGGTCTTATATCCGCAACAAGGACACGTATATTTCTTCAAATAATTCACTCCCTAGTAGCATCTATTGCACTTAATTTTTTTCTATGTCTTGTTTTAACTAAACTCCCTTTAGCTCAAGAAGAAACTTCAACAAAAAAACGCAATCCGTAAGTGAAAGAAATAAATCTATGTCTAATCCACTACATTTAAAAGGACCTCACAATCACAAAATCCTCCTTGATTCCGCATAGCTTTTATGATTTTTGAAATTTTGCTTTTAGGAACGTTATTTTCTAGCCAACTCTTTGTTAATTTATGTGTATGGTCGCATCCTTCTGAATTTATCATCTCATCCAAAAACGCCCAAAGTGTTTCCAACTGATCTGGAGATAGATTTATTTCTTCCCACTTACCACCATATTCTTTTAACAATGCCAGTCTTTTTAAATCCTTACGTTCTCTGTGACCTAATTCCATTGTTTTCTCCTGACAGATGATAGCTTCTTTGTAATTCAACAAGCATTCTTCTGCCTGGGAAAGCAAACGCCAAGCCAAAGCATTATTCGAATTTTCAATAACAAATTCCTTTAAACCTTGCCGAGCACTCAATAATAAAGGGACGGCTTTTTTTGATGGAGCTCTCCTTTGTAGGGAACCTTGCATGGATAATTGTTGTCCTTTTATCAGAATATCTTTTAATTCATTTAATCTATCCATTAAACCACCTTATTCGATTTGCTTTACCCTATACTAGTGGGAATTATGAGAGGGTTAACCGATTAATATTATATCACCTGATTAAGCTAACCCGTTTTGTGAAAGAACAACTAATTACAAAGAAAAAACATCGAGCCATACTTAGTACTTCATAACAATGGATGAAATCCGTACGCCGTTCCAAATTTCTATGCTGTACATATTTTGTAATTACGAAAAGTGTGATCTGTAGAAGAAAGTGTTTGGGAAATAAGATAAATAAAAGGGGTAAAGTACATGATTAGAGTTTTATTTGTATGCCTGGGGAATATTTGCCGTTCACCGATGGCTGAAGCTTTGTTTCGCGACATGGTTAAGAAAGAAAAATTAAATGACAAAATCTTAGTTGATTCCGCTGCAACCAGTTCATGGCAAATCGGCTTGCCTCCTCACAAAGGAACTGTTGATATTCTAAAGAAATACAATATCTCTTCTAATGGGCTTGTTGGACGCCCACTAATAAAAGATGACTTTTGGAAGTTCGACTATATTATAGGTATGGACAAGAGTAACATAAAAAATATTTATAGTATAACCGGCAAACCTAATCATCCAAAGATTATTAGGTTGCTAGACCTGACCAAAGCCAGAAAAGATATACCCGATCCTTTTTACACAGGCGACTTTGAAGAAACTTATAGTCTTGTTTCAACTGGCTGTCGGGCGTTACTCAAGAAAATATGTAGGGAAGAAAACTTATCCTATTGAATGAATCTGCATCTTTCGTAAAAAAAGCCGCCAAAATGGCGACTGATTCTTTAGCTCAAGTTCCTTATTTACTATCTAATCAATTAATAACTAACTTCGATAAAATCCACCTTCCGAATGGATAACCTGCCCTGTTATCCAATTTGCCTCTTCACTAGCAAGAAATGCAATAATGCGTGCAGCATCTTCCGGCAGTCCAATACGTCCCATTAGGAATTTAGGTTGAAGATATTTTCTTATATCATCCGTCATCCAATTAGAATCTGTTGGTCCTGGGTTTACTGCATTTACTGTTATACCTAAAGGTGCAAGCTCAGCTGATAAAGAAAGTGTAAAGGCTGAGATTGCTCCTTTTGTTGCTACATACGCTAAATTTCCAGGCATAGGACCAAGGTCTTGACCAGATGTTAAATTAATGATTCGTCCCCACATTCTATTCATTTCTTGGAAACGACGAGCAAACTCTACAGAAAGAAGACAAGTTGCTCTAACATTTACATTGTAATGTTCATCTAATGTCTTTGTATCTAAATCCATATATCCCGAATCAACGGAATGTGCTACATTATTGATTAGTATAGAAGGAAACCCTAATTTTTTTGAAACTTCATCCAATAAGAATAGGTGAGAATCCATCTTAGATAAATCAATTTCTAATCCCTCACATCGAACTCCCCTTGCCGAAATCTCACGTTGAAATATATCTGCCCATTCAGAATCAGAATTCCAATAAGTAAAGAAAATATCTAAACCCTGAGAAGCTAGCTTGCGACATACAGCAGCACCTATTCCTCTTTGGTTACCCACACCTGTGATAATTGCAATTTTATCCTGTTTATTAGTCATTAAAATCCCTCCTAATAAAGGGAACGATGATTGTGTTATTAGAGATGTAGATTTCCTCCAAAAATAAAAAGCAGATACACAAAGGTAACTGCTTAGTGAATGGGGCGTTTATAACTCCACATCATGTATCCCTTGAATGATTAAAGATAGACAGACCACACCCATAATATTTATGGAAAAAGCATACTGTCTCTATCCAGTTAATTAATCATTACAAGGTTTTCCACATATGGAATCTAGATTCCCCTCTCTTTACATCTCTAATGTTGATATTAACAAACTACTAATGAAAATAAAAGCTGTAATCACCGTGATTAACAGCTTGTGTCCCACAGGTAAAATAAAAATTAAATCTTTAGATGCATTTATATCAAAGGAATATCCACATTAATGAAACAACCATGGAATTATTGAAAGATTACCTCATCTCCAACATTTACTTCACCATTACATTCAATCTTAGCCCAAACACCAAACGTTGCATCATGATTATTAACCAAGTTACGCAGTATCCGAACATCCTGTTTTAGTTCCTCCTGTGGTTGGTTCACCATTACACACCTTTGGAGTAGGGCCACAACTCTTATGATAACGTTCGGTCCAACTTTCATTAATCGGTCTACCCAATCATCTTCAAAGTATCCTGTTGATGCTGTATCAATTAAAATATTAGCTCGAAAACGACGAGGGTCTACTGGCTCTCCTATTTCTTGACTCAACTTATTTAACGCAGAAGTTGTAATGATACTTATTGGTCCTTCATCAAAATGAGATATTGATTCTTCACGTGCCAAGGTTACTGGAAAACCTAACCACTGCGTTAATGCCTCATTTACACCATTATGATCACCCCGATAATCCGTTCCATCAGGCATCGTTACAATTGGAGTAGTCCCCTCATATCTGGCTCTAAAATTAAATAATCCTTTCATCTGCTGGAAACGTCGTGTTGTCTTACCACTCCCAAACTTTCCATTCCCATTTTTTATTGCCCACAGACGGTCTCCAAAGAGACCTCGTTGATCAATGGAAACGGATGTTAAAGATTCCCCTAAGATTGATTTTACAGGAAACCGCCGGATTTCCTTGACTCTCCCTACAAGTTCATTCTTTTTATCCAAAGTTTCACATCCCTGTTTTTGATCTTTCCAAACTGTTGTTAAAAAGAAAAACAGTATTACTGATAATCCCTATTTTCGGCATCCTACCTCAGAATCCTTCTTTAACTTTCCTCTTGATGATAATACTCGGAATATTCCGTTTTTTAGTTTGTTTACACCAGTTTTTTAGGATCTTCCTCGCATATGCCCATGGCTTATTTTTCTCCACCGATCTGTGCATAGCCTCGATAACCATTTCACTGCTCAGGTCGTCCATCCACTTCGATAACTCTTCCATGATGAACGGAGTAATCATTCCAAAGCTTTGTTCATAGCAATCCTTCACTTTTATGTATTCATCATTCATTTGTTTTGTTTAAGAATGTTCGCGCTTTGTGTCGGATTCGTTGTCGAGTTTGCTGTCTGGGATGGTGTCGGATTTTCATCGGATGTCGGGATTATTGTCTGGGAAATTTTCTGGAATGGTGTCGGGCTTTCTGATGTGGAAGTTGTCGCAAATTCCGACTGAATTTTCTTTTCTTCCGCAAAAGGGATAAAAAAAATACCGTTGCCTTTGACCCCTGTTCCTTAAATCCAATTCTACCTTTTTCCTGAAGAAGCTTTCTTGCTGTATAATAGGCATCCTTTTTCAAAGTTGTTTTTGCTTCGATAAACGTTCGTGAAACCAAAAATTCCTTTTTCCAACCACATTTATTGTTGATATTCATTAACGTATGCCAAAGAATCATTGCTGCAGTTGAAATAGAATTAGTTTCGATTCAATCAAAAAATGAGTTCATTTCATAAATTTGTTCATGCTACTACTCCCCTTAATAAATTGTCTTCACTATGTATATAGGGAAAACCGATTCAAAGGTGTAGCAACCAAGTACCTTGACATCTACTTAGCCAGGTTTTTGTTTGTTGATAGTCGCAGTAACGAAAACACAAAGCACAATATTAAAGATTTTCTATTATCATCATTTGTTTTTGAAATGACAGATACCTACGATAGCTTACTCTTATCAAAATTGGCTGTACAGTGCTTCTCAACTATCAGCCAATTTAGTTTAACTCTGATATTAAATTAAATGAAAAAAAAGCGAGGTCCTCCCTCGCCTCGTTTATACTTTTGGAACATATTGATCACGATGCCGCAGTCCACGATCATCTTGCCGACCTTTCGGCACTAAATCGAGAAACTGATAAGTGATATTCATCATATCA
This sequence comes from Margalitia sp. FSL K6-0131, assembly GCF_038008735.1. Classification (NCBI taxonomy): domain Bacteria; kingdom Bacillati; phylum Bacillota; class Bacilli; order Caryophanales; family Bacillaceae; genus Heyndrickxia; species Margalitia sp. FSL K6-0131. Next base: position 989,783 of record NZ_JBBOZS010000001.1, on the reverse strand, counting down.
ATACCACGAGCGTAGGTCGAGTAAGTATGAAATATATTATTTCCTTCATCTTTGTAAAAAACGCTTACGCCCTCCCTGTCGGTACTCATAGGATTCTGCATTGTATAATTGTAAAATGCTTGTTCCTTCTCTACTTCTTCTTCGGTAAAAGATGCTTGAAAATCATAATTAAAATCCGTATGACCTGATGAATACCAAGGAAATGTCCAATCCATTCGTTTTTTGAATGCTTCCAACTTTTCTAATGGTGCACGGGATATACAGACAAAAGAGACATCACGGTGGTTTAGATGCGGAATCATCCCACTGTAATGATCCGCCCAAAAAGAACAATGTTTGCAGCCTTGATCCCAACTGGGATTGAACATAAAATGGTACACAACTAGTTGACTTCTTCCATCAAATAAGTCTGCGAGTGACATCTTACCATTGGGACCGTCAAATGTGTAAGACTTGCTGACAGCTTCCCACGGCAAATCTCGTCTCTGTTGCGTGAGTTCGTCCCGCAACTTCGTAAATTCTTTCTCTTTCTGTAGAAGTTCTTTTCTCGCTTCGATCCATTCATTCCTTGGTAAAACTTTATGTTCCATAGCAACACCTCATCATCTCACTTTTTCCCGCTTATTCTATCCATTCAATAACTTGATATACTTTTCATTTCTTTCATTAATCGGCAGATGCTTAAGATTTATAAGTTTGTTAAAAGATGTGCTTAAAGTAACGGGTACCGTTAGTCGGAAAAGAATGGGAGAGCTTAACGAATTTGTGAGGGTATCCTAATTACTATATAAAAATCAACATTTAAATTTAACAGAGCCATTTTTTAAAAAGAAGAATTTCCAAAAAAAAAGACAAGCTCTTTCAGAATAGGAGAGCTTGCCTTTTTCTAATCTACTTATTCCATCTATCAAACCGCAATCCATTAATATCCGTACTGTTATTCTGAGGATCACGACCAGGACCATGCACAGAATAATGGGTTAAACAATGGGCAGTTCTTTCTCTTTGCTTTATGTATGTGTTAAGAGAGCAATTTAGCTCTACTTTCATTCCATTTTTAAAAATAACATAGAGGTGATTATTTTCTATAATGTGGGTTTGTATATGGGCAGGAAAAATCCACCTGCACGTAAAGTCTTCCGGTGATTTAGTAGGAAACGCATATAAAAACAACTCAGGATAAATCATCAATGGGGTCCTTCTCCAATAAGAGAATATGTTACGAACGGTTTCAATTCGTCCTTGATAGGAGGCACCATATCTGTCACATGACTTCTTCAGGATCTCCTTCATCGTTTGTTTTGAGTAATAAATACCATTTAAATCATAAATTTTTGTGTTTAGTTCTGGATGATAGATTTCTGTTAGTGCTACCGTGTCAGTTGTCACGATGTAGTCTTTCAGTTCTATCAATCTCATAACCTCCCTTTCCCTTTTATGGGTATAGTATACTATAATTTTCCACTTAAATCCATATTTTTATATAAATTTTCCTAATTTTTTTAATAGATAAAAAAGGGCTATTATTTACGGTTGAATCGCTGGAAACTATCCATTTCTCTGCAAGAAAAGATCATTATCTCTTATTTTCAACATGGATTTTACCAAAATCTTGATTCGTACAGACAAATTTTTTCCGATATGGTGGACTTAACCCGGGAATACATGACAAAAGGCGCCTTTTGTGAAAGGTCTGTCGAATGGAAGATTTCCAAATGATAATGAAAGAATACGAAGCGATGATTCATCATATTTTGCATTCCTTACGAATTTACAAAAACTATGACGAATTTTTTCAAATAGGTTTGATTGCACTGTGGGAGGCGAAGGAAAAATTCGATCCGAGCAAAGGATCGTTTACAAGCTATGCCTATATGACGATGAAGGGGAGATTGTTAAGTGAAATAAAAAGATGCTCAAAAGTGGAGGAGAGACAATTTTATCCGAAAGAAGAGTTTTGGGACATTCAATTTGACGAAGGTGCTGTGAAGCCGTTAGAAAAAGATACCTTATTAGCGTATTGTGAGGGACTAACGAATAATCAGAAAAAGTGGGTTGTGGCTACATTTTACTTGGGGATGAATTCTGCTGAACTTGCGGCATATGAAAAAGTATCGCCATCTGCGGTGAAGAAGTGGAAAAAGGGAGCGTTGGAGAAGATTAGGATGACGGTACTTAGTGAATGTAAATAAAATCGAGTAGGAGGAGGTGACTAACCCCCGACCTCTCACACCACCGTACGTACGGTTCCGTATACGGCGGTTCCATTTATGTCTGACGTAGTTGAGAATATCTCACATAAAGACTCTTCAGCCCTCGCATCTCCCAATAGGAGTTTGTGAGGGTTTTCTGTAGGATTGGGCTTCTGGCTATTCTCCAATATTTCTTTCTAGAGTTTCCCCATTCGTATGCCTTCTCTTTTGGAATCCCTAATCCAATGAGTTTTCTTACTTTGGTTTTTGGTTTCTTCCATTCTTTCCATTGGCACATTCTGAGACGCCTTCTAATCCATTCGTCTAATTCTTTGAAAATAGTGGGTGTATCTGCTAATGCATAATATCCGCACCAGCCAATCAAATATTGATTCAGCTTCTCTATTCTATAATCCATTGGAATTGGTTTTGACCTTGAAGTTAATTCTCGTATCCGTTTCTTGACACGTTGAATACTTTGGTTTGACATCCGCACCTTCGGTTTCTTATGAAATGTGAAGCTAAAACCTAAAAACTTTCTTTTCCAAGGTCTGTCTACAGCTGACTTTTCTCGATTCACCTTTAGTTTTAGAGTAAATTCAATGAAAGTAGTAATCGAGTCCATTACTCGCTCTCCGGCTCTTCTCGATTTTACGTAGATATTACAATCATCTGCGTATCGGACAAACTTGTGCCCTCTCTTTTCTAACTCTTTGTCTAGTTCATCTAGAACGATATTGGAGAGTAAAGGACTTAATGGTCCACCTTGGGGCGTACCCTCCTCGGATTTCGTTATGACTCCATTAATCATAATGCCAGACTGTAGATACTTCCGAATTAGTGATAGGAGCGTTCTGTCTTGAATCCTTTTGGATAGAGTCCGCATTAATCTATCATGATTGACTTTATCAAAGAATTTCTCCAAGTCCATGTCGACTACCCATCGGTATCCCTCTTCGATATATTTCTTCGCTTGTCTAACACCGTCATGACCTCGTTTGTTTGGTCGAAAACCATAGCTCTGTGTTGAAAAAGTCGGGTCGAAGATAGGGGTTAAAATCTGAGTAATCGCCTGTTGGATGAAACGGTCTGTCACGGTTGGGATACCTAATAACCTTACTCCACCGTTCGGTTTTGGGATTTCAACCCGACGGACAGGAGAAGGTTGATAAGTACCCTCCATTAAGGATGTTTTAAGTGTATCCCACGTTTCGAGAATATGTCTTCGTAGGTCTTTTACGGACATATTGTCTACTCCATGACTTCCTTTGTTCTTTTCTACTCGCTTTAATGCCAATAAAAGATTTTCCCGTGACAGCATTCGTTCCATTAACATTGAGATTTATCCTTTCTACGTGAACAATACATTCTCATTAAGTGGGTTCTTTACTAAGCCCTCCCGAAGTCCCCCATGGAATTCACCATTTCTTCCTTTCAGGTAGGTTCCGTAAGAATTTTCTGCTTTCATACATAAAGAACCGTTTGCCGAGTGTTTGTTCTCCTAAAATGGTTCAGTCCTTCCTTGATTCTCTCGAGCAAACCAAGTACTACGACTTCGGCTGACTTCTGATTGTTCAGCTATCCATTACTAGATAGGTTACCAAGTGTACTTGGCGTATCAACCAGACCTCCCCGGGTAAGAGTGCAATCTTTCCTTCCATCTATCTGCTTCATTTACTTTGTATCACCTTCGGCAGAAAGGACTTTGTTTTGTATTGCAAACTCATCCAATGATACCTAGCCTTGTATGAAGTTCGTGTTCCTCAGACCGGAAGTTTGCCGCTCGCTTCCTTCAGATTCCGCGTCACCACGGACACCCTTGCGTTAAGCTAACTGCTACTTCTGCCTTCACAGTTCGGGACTTTCACCCTAGAGACTACACCCATGCCGGGCGCACAATCATAAAATCAACCTCGTTCCATTCGAGGTTGATTTTGTAAAAAAAGCATATTATTCTTTCGTTGATGTAAACACTGTCACTCACCCAGCAATTTTCTTTACTTCTTCTTCTGTCTTCTTATCTTCCATTTTACTAAAGATAAACGCTAGGATGGAGCCTGAAATATTATGCCATACACTGAAAATAGCACTTGGGACAGCTGCCAATGGGGAAAAACTTGCAGAGGCAATCGCAACCCCTAAACCGGAATTTTGCATCCCAACCTCCATGGCAACCGCTTTTTGTTTTGCTAAATCCATACCGCATAGACGGGAAAAGAAAAATCCTAAACAATACCCAAGAACATTATGTAAAACAACAACGGCAAAAATGAGTAAGCCCGTTTTCGCAATTTGCGCCTGGCTTCCAGCAACTACACCAGAAACAATCATGACAATTGCAATAACCGAAACAAGCGGCATTGCCTTCGTTCCCGCTTGAGCTTGTCTGCCAAAAAATTTCTTAATGATAAACCCTAAACATAAAGGAACAATAATAACTTGTACGATGGACAAAAACAAAGATCCAACACTAACATGTACCCATTTGCTGGCAAACAACAAAATAAGCAGCGGTGTCAAAATAGGTGCCAGAATGGTGGAAACGGATGCGATTGAAACAGCTAATGCTACGTTCCCCTTACCTAGAAACACCATCACGTTGGAGGAAGTTCCGCTTGGACAACATCCAACTAATATAACACCCACAGCTACCTCCTTCGGTAAATGTAATCCAACCGCTAATAAAAATGCTAATACCGGCATTATAATAAAATGCCCCGCAACTCCCAGTGCCACCTCTTTTGGTCTGCGAAATACCTCTTTAAAATCAGATGCCGAAAGAGTAAGCCCCATACCAAACATGACAATCCCCAGCAGCGGGACAACATATCCGCCTATCCATTTGAAATTTCCCGGAAACATATAAGCCAAAACGGCTACAATAATCACCCAAAATGTAAATGTCTTGCCTGCGAATCCACTTACTTTTTCTATTACCTTCATACTTTACCTCCTAGACTATCTCTAAATCTGGTTATGAGTTGGTGAATCTCCTTTAGTAGCTTTTAAGAGGGGAAAATCTAGCAACAAAGGAGAACACTAACACAAATTTTTAAAAGTAAATCCTATTTTACAATATAATTAGAATTATTCAACAATTTTTCTACAAAATTATCGAATATTAGTACAATTAATCTTGTATTTTTGCATTATTTGATGGAAAGTGATTTTTGGTGACCGTATTTTTGCTTCGGGTTTGGGGTTGGGGTTGGTCATCATATTGCCACTTTGGTGACCATTTTTTCCAGATTCGCACGGGGGTTCGGGCACGATACTCTCTCTATTGTTACCATATTCCTTCTTCGGGCTTGGGTTCGGGCACGATACTACTTCTATTGTTACCATATTCCTTCTTCGGGCTTGATTTCGGGCACGATACTACTTCTATTGTTACCATATTCCTTCTTCGGGCTTGATTTCGGGCACGATTCTCCCTCTATTGTTACCATATTCCTTCTTCGGGCTTGATTTCGGGCACGATACTACTTCTATTGTTACCATTTTCCTTCTTCGGGCTTGGGTTCGGGCACGATACTACTTCTATTGTTACCATATTCCTTCTTCGGGCTTGATTTCGGGCACGATACTACTTCTATTGTTACCATATTCCTTCTTCGGGCTTGATTTCGGGCACGATACTACTTCTATTGTTACCATATTCCTTCTTCGGGCTTGATTTCGGGCACGATACTACTTCTATTGTTACCATATTCCTTCTTCGGGCTTGATTTCGGGCACGATACTACTTCTATTGTTACCATATTCCTTCTTCGGGCTTGGGTTCGGGCACGATACTACTTCTATTGTTACCATATTCCTTCTTCGGGCTTGGGTTCGGGGACGATACTACTTCTATTGTTACCATATTCCTTCTTCGCGCTTGGGTTCGGGCACGATTCTCCCTCTATTGTTACCATATTCCTTCTTCGGCTTGGGTTCGGGCACGATACTACTTCTATTGTTACCATATTCCTTCTTCGGGCTTGATTTCGGGCACGATACTACTTCTATTGTTACCATATTCCTTCTTCGGGCTTGATTTCGGGCACGATACTACTTCTATTGTTACCGTTCAGGCTTAGTTTTCGGCACTTTCCCGTCCGAGTTTCACTTAGCGAATCTTCCAAACTATTTTCGTGAAAAGTTTATACCCCAGACATTTAATTCCGTCCACTTTTATAAATTTCTTATGTACTAGACTTTATCCTGCCTTGAATAAGATTAGGGGACTTTGAGTACCGTCCCCCGTTGTCCCCCCTATTGACTATATGTTCCTTGACCATGGTGAACGCCATAACCTGGATAGTATCCGGTTTGTCCATGATGATAACCTTGACCAGGAATATAGGTGCCATGTCCATGATGGTAACCTTGACCAGGGTGATAACTTCCATGCCCATGATGATAGCCTTGACCTGGGTAATAGGTACCGTGTCCATGATGGTAGCCTTGACCAGGTTTATATGTCCCATGTCCATGATGGTAGCCTTGACCTGGGTAATAGGTGCCATGCCCATGATGGTACCCTTGACCTGGGTGATAGGTTCCGTGTCCATGATGGTAGCCTTGATTTGGATAATTTCCATATTTCATTTGCCGTTCCATTCTATCCCTCCTTGTTATTCAAGTTAGTATATGTGCCTTTAGGTAAAATGGGACTAGGTTTATACACAAGTAAGATGAATTACCTGCAATGAAGTAACATGGAGGAAAAAAGATACACACCAGAAGCCTTCCTCAGTATTAAAAAGTATTAAGGGGGAATCGCCGCCTCTTTGTTCCTACTAAAAAAATACGCAAGCGCTGCAGCTAGTTTCAGGTTATCCACAGGGTTAAGTTTTATAATTTCCTCGACGATAAAAAAATAGCCCGGAAATCAATCCAAGCTATCTATTACCTTCCCCTACACCGTCTTCACATCACGCAAAAACCTTTTCGTTCGTTCTTCCTTTGGTGCGCTAAATATCTGATCGGACGTCCCTTCCTCTACGATTACTCCATCCGCCATAAATAGCACTCGATCAGCAACCTCTCGTGCAAATCCCATTTCATGAGTGACGACAACCATGGTCATCCCTTCCTTCGCGAGATCCTTCATCACCTGCAACACTTCTCGCACAAGCTCAGGATCTAATGCTGATGTGGGTTCATCATATAGCATCACCATCGGTTCCATGGATAGTGCCCGGGCAATCGCGACACGCTGTTGCTGACCTCCAGACAACTGGGATGGATAGTGATCACAGCGATCGGACAATCCTACCTTTTCGAGGAGGGAATAAGCAAAGGCCTTTGCTTTTTCCTTTGGCATCTTTTTGATAATAAGCGGGCCTTCCATTACATTTTCAATGGCTGTCTTATGCGGAAATAGATTAAATTGTTGAAAGACAAAACCCGTATTTTGGCGGATGCTTCGAATGAGTCTTTTCCGCTCACCATTCATCTTTTCTCCAGCTTTCATTTCCGTTTGACCGATACGAACGATACCTGAATTAGGCTCCTCCAGAAACGTCATGCATCGAAGGAGCGTCGACTTACCAGAGCCGCTTGGCCCCATAATAACGACAACCTCACTCTTATTCACTGTCAAATTTATCTGTTGTAGTACTTCATTGCTACCAAAGTTTTTCGTAATATTTTCGAGTTTAATAACCTCCAATCTACTTCCCTCCTCTATTGAACTACGTGTTTCGAAGTTCGTTTCTCCAATCGATCTAATAGGACAGTGAAGATTGTAATGACAACCCAGTAAATGGCCGCTGCAATTAAATAAATGGTGAGCGGCTCAAAGGTTTTGGCAATGATGAGGGAAGACATTTGCAGTAGTTCTGTCACCGTTATTACAGATACAAGTGACGTATCCTTTATCAAAATAATATAGGTATTTGACATCGTTGGAATCGCAATTCGAATGCTTTGCGGAATAATAATTCTTCGCATCATCTGACCGTATGTCATTCCTAAGGAAACGGCAGCTTCATGCTGGCCTCGATCCACGGAAATAAGCGCTGCCCGGAAGGATTCCGACAAATAGGCGCCTGCATTTAAGCTTAAAGCAAGAATTCCGGACGGTATCGGTTCTAACTGGATACCGATCTGCGGCAAACCATAATAAATCACGAATATTTGTACCAATAGAGGCGTTCCGCGGAAAATAGATACATAAATAGAAGCAATAGCTTTAAGTACTTTGATCTTAGAAATTCTGGCAAGTGCCGTAAAGAATCCTAGAACCAATGCAATAAGCATCGAGACCACAGCTAACACAATCGTCATGAGTGTGGCAGTCAATAATGGCGGCAATGATTCAGCTAGTAATGACATCCTATTTTCCCCTCCTCCTTATCATCTTCAATAGCACCATCACTTGCTCGTAAAAGTAAAATGAATTCCATACTCTGCTAATTCCTCGATAAAAGGGTGGAAACGTTCTCCAACAATGATGTTTTCAGGCGGTACAATACCACGCTCTCCTATCTTTCCTTCCGCGATCCACTTCGCCATCAGCATAGCAGGTATGGAAGTAGTCTTTGCCATCGAAGTTATATTGCGGTTATGGTCGTAAAAATCAACCATTTCCCATTCATACTCAGTTGGCTTCCCATTTTTTATTCCTTTCACCGTAACCCGAACAACGGTAATATCCTCATTGGACTTTCCTTTTAATTGAGGAGCTAAAATCGCCTCTGTCATTTTCCGCGGACTCACTTCGATTCCCTCTACCACGATTGGTTTCTCATCTAAAAACCCTAACTCTGCGAGCGTTTTCATTTTACTCCAATGCTCCGGATATCGAACGGTTTTTTCATATAGGTTGTTGACCTTTGTTCTTAACGTATAAGCGGTACTGTGGGCATCCGTAATGACCGCTTCACAATCACCCACAGGTTCTGGAAATGACAGTCGTTCCAATCCTGATAACGGTTCAAGTCTTATCAGCTCTCCATTTTCAACCGCCAATGCGGAACGTGTATAAAGCCCCATTACACTTTCCAATCGAAAGACAACCTGGTACCATAACGGCGGCAATGGATCTTTCGGAATTCCACCGCAAATCATGATAGCCTCGTCAGCCTCATCTAACATCTCGATCCCCTGTGCCGCAAGAAAATTGGTTATTCCGGGAGCAACCCCGCAGCCTGGTACGACCAGTACATTTGCCGCTTTCGCTTCTTCCTCTAATTCTAGCTTTCTTTCAAATTGCGAACCTACTAAATCGACAAGATGGCATTTAGCAGAAATAGCTGCTTTAACTGCAGATAAACTTAGTGAATGCGGTAGGCAAGCAATGGCCACATCCGCTCCTTTTAGTACCTCATAAATCGCTTCCTCTGAATGTAAATCCGCTACCTTTCCTTCAACCTTTTTGTTCTCCGCAATCTCAAGACATTTCGTGACACTCGATTCGATGGCATCCACAGCAATAACCTTGTGGATGACTGAACAACTCGCAAGCTCTTTCACAACGGTCGTACCAATCATACCGGTTCCTAACACAACTGCTAGCATTGTTTATCTCCTCATTTCTTCTTTACTGAATTCTATCTCACTCACTTAACGGATCCGTTCCGAACCATTTTTTATAAATCTTGTTATAGGTTCCATCTTTCTTCATGTCGGCTAATGCCTGATTTAATTCTTTCACGAAATCTTCATTCCCTTTTTTCACAGCCATCCCAATACTATCTTTATTGACGATATCACTGGCAATTTTAATCGGAAGCTTTTCTTTTTGAATGTTATAGCTCATCAATAGCTGGTCATTGATGATGACATCCAAACGTCCATTGATTAAATCCTGTATATATTCGTTCACCGTTTTATATAAATGAACATTGGCACCATTCACACTTCTGGCCACTTTTTCAAAGGTTGTTCCTCCGCCAACCCCTACGTTTTTGCCTTTAATTTGCTCAAGCTTGGAAATATCATTTTGATTCTTCCTAGTAATGAGGACCGATCCTGTCACAACGTATGGGTCTGTAAAATCCACACTTTTCTTTCGTTCGTCCGTAATAGACATTTGCCCAATAATGATGTCAAATTTATCCGCCTTCAAACCGCCAATCAGACCCTCCCATTTAGTAGCGATGAACTTTGCCTTCACCCCTAACCGACTGGCAATTTCATTCGATATGTCGACATCAAATCCATCATATTTATTATCATCATCTAAAAAGTTAAATGGTGGATATGTACCTTCAAATCCAACCCGCAGAACCTTTGAGTCTTTTACTCTTGAAAGCACCTTTTCCTTCGAATTCCCCTTTGCATCATCCTTGCCACAACCAGCAAGCAAACTGAATACAAGTACAGCAAATAAAGCGAGAATCGAAAATTTCCTCACAGCTATCCCTCCTCTATTTCAAAATGTAGAACAATTTTGTACTACAATTTTATTGATACGAGTCTTAAATTATACTAACTTTCATAATATTAAATAAAATTTTGTTGACACCATTTTAGAAAGGATGGTACATAGATTGACGATTGAAAAGTCTCTCTCCTTAAAACAAAGGGTATATCAGCATATAAAAGAAGCCATTTTCCAACGAAAAATGACTCCTGGATTCCAGCTTATAGAGACGGATATTTCCAAACAACTGCAGGTTAGCAGGACACCCATCCGAGAAGCCTTTCAGCAATTGGCCAAAGAAGGTTTAGTTGACATGATTCCATACCGGGGAGCGTATATCGCCAATCCATCGCATGAGGAAATAAAGGATATTTGCCACGCACGGGCAGTAATCGAAAGTGCAGCAGCGGAAATCGCCATTGGACACATAACACCAAAGGACATTATGCTTTTGCAGGAGCTCGTGGAGAAGGAAGAACTTGCATCCTATAAAAAAGACATAGAACAATATCTTTCTATTAACAAGCAATTTCATTTATCCATTGTCCAAAAAGCCAATAATCAGTATTTCAACGAATTTGCCGAAACACTACTAGACAAAACCAATATCTATTTAATCTTTTACGACCAATTTTTCGATCACGACAATAACCTCCAGATCGCCCAAAGTCCTAATGAACATCGGAGGATTATTCAATTACTAGAAAGTGGGGAGCAAGAAGAATTGCAATCTGAATTGGTTAGGCATGCACAGGTTAGTAAGTATATGGGATGGTAGATGGATGCAGTGGGGAACATGGAAATACACTTGCCGTAGCAAGAGTATTTCCATGTACATCCACTAATTTCAAGGTAATCATTTCTATAACTGAGAAACCCTTTACAATAAACACTGTACTTCGGTAAAGATGCAACTCGAGTTTGGAATTATTGTAACAAAGGTGATGTTCCAGAAAAGTTTACCGCCAACGGAAGAAAGGTAAAAGTTTCTTTTATTCAGTCTACTGGCCGTCTTTATTTTGAAGTAGGTAAGAAAAGGTAAAAAATGAAGCTGAATCATTTATTTCTTAAACGAAATAAGAGAATCAGCTTTTTTATTATTTAAAAGAGATTTCTCAAGTATATTGGAGACAGATTCAGCTAATTGGCAACGTTATCCTGTAGTTTATGGGGATGTCATCAGTATGTATTCACTATTACCTGCACTGATTTTTTTCTCCTAAGGATTTTCTAGTTCTTCATTCTCCCAAATTCCTTTTTCAATATTTCCTGAATCTAAAAATATCAAAACACCATACCCATTGTATACATCATTTTTAATGCACCCTTATAAATATATGGTGAAGCAAAAATATCATCTGAAGCTGGGTTAAAAGTTAACACTCCTTAACCCGAAAATACACCTTTAAATGAGGAAAATAATTCTCACTTCTGTTTTTTAGTTGATCATAGGGAATCTGATGACGAAAATATTGCCCAAACCCAAAGACATCTGCTTTATTTTCTTGAGATTGCTTCAATACATAATAAAATCGATCTTTGACAAGCTTCTCAAGCTTGTCTTTTATCTGACGGTTCGTAATTCAGGAGTCTAGTGCACCACTGTTTCAGTCAACTGCATTGATTTTTGTTCGAACTGCATCACTTTTACATGCAACTGCATCGATTTCAATTCGAACTGCATCACTTTTCGGCTGAACTGCATCTCTTCTTCAAATGAATATTATAGACTTATTTTTCTACTCGATTCAGATTCAATAAAAAAGAAAAACCCCGCAGAGATTTCTCTCCACAGAGCTTCCTTCATGTCATTCGACACATTTCGATTGGTGACAGTCACCAATCTTACCTAAATTTTTTTATGTACATAAAAATGAAGATGATTAGATCTATTATTAAAAAAAATAGGCCGATAACCAGAGTATAGGATTTAAAAAAGGCGTTTTGGGAATATCCGCCTACATAGGCTAAGTGCAAGAATAAAAAAATAAAACCTAATATCGCACAAGTTTTTTGGGATTTTGTCAAAGTTATGCCTCCTTTTAATCGGGGATTTTTGGAACTTTATATCCCCGAGTTCAGGCCATGGGACGAGGTTCCTGTCCCCTCGTCCCTTGCAACACTTTATTTATCAATTAGCTTTTTAAATTCCTCTAATGTAGTGGAAAAGCTTACTCTCACTCTTTGTAATTCATAGTGATTATTATTTGTATTTGCAATTCCTGGTTTCGTTGTGACAGCAAAGTCATAATATTTTTTTACTTCGTTCATAACTGTGTTGTTATAACTGCCATATGGATAAGCAATTGCAGAAACTTTCTTCCCGGTAATGTCTTCCAGTAACAATTTGATTTCTTTAATCTCTTTTACTAAATCAATGTTACCAGCGTTCTCGCCATCATTAAAAAACGGATGTGTCATGGTATGTGCTTGAATGGAGATAATTCCAGAACTGCTTATTTCTTTTATTTGTTCTAATGAAAGATAATTATTTTCATCCATTCTTGAGCCTATGATGAAAAATGTTGCTTTTGGATTATACGTTTCGTCTCTTAAATCTTTTAAAATATCGTATGCAACAATATTATCTTCAAATCCATCATCAAAGGTAATGATAATTGGTTTTTGAATATTTTTTATGTTTTCGATTTCATCGAAATTAATGGGTGTATATCCTGCTGCTTTTAAATATTCCATTTGTTCCTTGAAATTTTGTTCTGTAACATACCTACCATATTCATTAGGATGAGGATTATCCCCGATTTGGTGATACATTAAAATGGGAATATTATATCCAGGATCCTTTGTAACAGGAATTACCATAACATCATTTACATCTATATAGCCAGTTTCTTTCTTTCCATTGACATTAACTGTAGCTTGATACCAATTATCATCATAATGCGTTAGATTCAGAATGTCCCCTTTTTTATAACTCTTCAATACTAATGACTTTCTAGAAGTTTTACTATATACATATGTTGGGCTTTTTAGGGCAGTAGACTGTATACTTGGAGCGTATGTACTCACATCGCTAGTAGGAATATATCCGGTTTGGTTCGTCCCATTTACAATAACCGTTGCCATCAACCAATTTGAGTTATATGGCCGATATGCAAGTAATTTTCCTTTCTTGTAAACTTTTAATATATTTGAGTTCTCTGAAGTGTCACTATACACTATTGTTGGGTTTTTAGCGGCATATCCTTCTAGAACTTTATTTACATCGTTTTTAAATATATATCCAGTTTGTGCCTCCCCATTTATATAGACTTTTACTTCGTACCAATTCTTGGTAAATGTTCGATAACTCAAAAGTTGCCCAGCCTGATAGCTTTTGATTATATTTGCATCTAAGGATGGATTTGAGTACACCTTAGTAGACTCGATAACCCCGATTTCACCTTCAATAGGTTTATTCGTAATGGTTTCAACATTATTTGTTGGAATATATCCCGTATATTCTTTATCGTTATCATTTACTGTAACCATATACCAATCAGTATCGTAGCTTCGATATTCGATGATGCTTCCCTTTTCATAATTATTTAAGACGGGGGAATCGATACTTGTAGAACTGTAAACATTTGTATTATTTAATGTTATTCCTTTGACGCTTTGTGCCTCACTAATATTTCCGACATCATCCTTATTTATATAGCCTTTATACCTATTTCCATTAACAATTACTTCAACAATATACCAGTCGCTTGAATACGGTTGATAAACAAGAGGATGGTTATAATCATAGCTTTTTAGAATAGGTGCCTCTCTCGAAGTGCTGGCATAAACATTTACAGGCTCAACTAACGCATAACCATGTATGTTCTTATCAATTCCTTCATTGTCACTGGCTGTTACAATTGACTGAAGAAAAAATGAGAAAGTGAATATTACAACTAGAACAGTTAATAGTTTTTTAGATCTTAACATTATTTTTCCACCTCAGATGTGTAATTAATTTTAAAAATTATATATTAATTATTATATCATTTAGGATGGTATATTTTAACTATTAAATTACCATTTTGATGAGGAATAGTGTTTTATTTACTTGTATGTAAAGATTTTCTCAGGTGGCAGACATGAACGGTAAATGGTTTGAAGTGTATGTACAGATTTATTTCGGGTGGTGAGTGGCACCAGTCCTTACTCGATTCAGATTCAATCAAAAAAGAAAAGCCCACAGAGCTTTCCTCAATCATTGCCCATCATGATTAAAGGACTGGCTACAAAAAAACAAACTTCCACAAAAAGGGCATTTGAAAACTTACTATTTTGATAGTAAAATAATCGTATGCCTAAAATAGAATAGGTCTATTTTATTATGCGTGCCGTTGAGGCAATGGAGGGTCTAATGGAAAGATCAGATAAGAAAAAAGGAACGAAGAAAAAGAAACTGAAAATTTTTGGATTTAGTATTTTGGCGATTATTGTCATTCTTTTAGCGGTCGGTGGTTATGAGTATTATCAATTACAGCCTGCGAACCACTTTAAGAAGGTTCCTGTGGTTGCTTCTGGTGATGCTACTAAGGATGCTAGTAACCAAAAGGTTGACAGTAAATTAAGCAATTCCGCGTTTAATATATTATTACTTGGTTCGGACGAGCGAAAAGGAGATAGTGCTGGTCATTCTGATTCTATGATGATTGTTCATCTGGATTTAAAAAAGAATGAATACCACGCTCTTAGTATTCCACGTGATACGAGAGTACATATGGATGGCTATGGATATACGAAACTAACAAGTGTTCAATATATTACGCAATCAACTAAAGGAAAACAAGCAGGTGTAGAAGCTGCAGTTAAAGCAATTAGTGAATTAACTGGGATTCCGATTAATTACTATGTTGAAACCAATTACTGGGGACTACAAGGCATGGTGGATGCGGTTGGAAATGTTAATGTTGACGTACCATTTGACGTAAAACTAACGCATCCATGGTATAAAGAAAACAAAGGTAAAACCATTACTGCCGGAACTCATACGATGGATGGAAAAATGGTAACCGAACTAGTTCATGAACGCTACTCCTTAAAAAATGGAGAATATGGCAGACAACAATTACAAGAAGCTGCATTAAAAGGTATTGCAAAATCAGCTTTGAGCCCAAGTAATATTACGAACTTACCGTCACTCGCAAATTCCATTTCAGACTTCCTACTTGCAACAAATATGACCAAGTCCGATATGGCAAGCTTAGGATTAGCTGTGAAGGATATTGACTTAAACTCTATTCAATATCATCAACTACATGGAGAAGGCAAGACTATGTATAATGATGTTTTAAAGGCAAATGATTCAGAGATTGTATTAGATCCGCAGGAAGTTAAGGATATTGCGAATAAGTATTTTATAAATTAGAGTAAATTTACCCACCTTCTAAATAGGTGGGGTTATTTGTTTTATAGCTAATTAATTAGTTTGTCCTGGTCATACAGTGTCCCCGCTATCTCAATCTATTTAAAGTAGATTACCTGTGCACATTCAATGCAGATTTACTCCACAAGGTACGACTGCCAGTAGCACAACTAAAAGCCATACAAAAAATAGTATGGCTTCCTTAAAATTATTTATTTTCCCATTTTAAAGATAGAAGTAAAGAAACTATATAAAGCGTCACCAGCAATGAAACCTGCCGCCATAATGGTCATTGGTGTTTCTGCCTCTTTACCTTTCCACTTTAAGACAATAATTCTAATCAGAATACCCGCTAATACAGCCCAACCGGCAATAGGATTGACAATTAATAATCCAGTAGCAAATAATATCCCCATTTGTCTTTTGGACCCACCAATAAGTTGCAATAGTGCACCAGGTATTGCCCATATTAATAATTGAGTAGCAATATTACTAGATACCCCAGATTTAATGGTTGCTGCATAGACTTTATCAACTGGAGGAATTAATCCTTTTGAAAAGTAGCCATGATAAGTTAAAAATACAACGATAGCAGAAACAGCAAATCCTATAAGTCCAGCATAAAGTTGTTGTCGTCTTCCTTTTTTCTCAAAATCAATATCTTTCCCATTATCCCGTAGCATGTAGCCAGTTTTTAAGTCATATCCCATATCTGCGAATGCCACACCCGTGGAAGCACTAAACCCAACTAAGATGGCAAGAGCAGGAGCAGGAAAACCTATAAGTATTCCTATGATAAGGGTAATTAGGGCTACAGCAAAGGCAGGAAACCATCCTGCATGCATCGCCGAAATCCCAACAATCATCTCATGGGCCAGCGCTGCAAAAGCTGCAAAAACTAAAAATCCTATTAACATTCCAGTAGACATATGGGTTAAAAGACCACCAGTCAGCGCCAATAATATGGCAATAAGAAGATAAGCTATAAACCCAAAGCCAAACGCTTGTCCAATATCTTTTTCGTTTCTCGTATAGATAGGTTCCTCTATTGTTGCTGCTATTTCTGCATTGCTGCCATTAACAGGTTTTTCAGTTTTGTTTTTACGTAATATAAGAAATCCAACTTGTACCAAAGCTACGACTCCTGCACCAATCATAAATCCGTGAGGAACGTAATGTGTATCAAGATCGATTCCAAACAATGGGATGGAATATCCCCTTAATAATAACCCTATACCAAACATCGTAAGAGCCCAAATGTTACCGATGAAGGCAACCCCAAATGCAGACATTGGTATTTTCAATA
The DNA here is from genome assembly GCF_038008735.1 of Margalitia sp. FSL K6-0131. Taxonomy (NCBI): domain Bacteria; kingdom Bacillati; phylum Bacillota; class Bacilli; order Caryophanales; family Bacillaceae; genus Heyndrickxia; species Margalitia sp. FSL K6-0131. The sequence continues at coordinate 972,567 of NZ_JBBOZS010000001.1, read as the reverse complement.
CAGATCCTATAAGACCAATTACGATACCAACACCTAATAATTTTGCCCGTTTTCCACCTTGGTCACCAGCCTTAATAGATTCGGCTGTGGCGATTCCCGGTGGCCATGCTTCTCTCGCAGGGAAAACTTTTGAATCATAAAATTTATAAAGTAAGAGAGCATCTGCAAACATTGCTAAGATTACCCCAATAAATAAAGGTAACACTAGTTCCTTCATCCCTAAAACATATGGAATTCCAATAGGCAAAAGCAAACTGCTTGCTGCCCCAAATGTTGCGGAGGAAATTCCCGTTTGAACTAGATTTTGCCTGTGTATGGATTTAAACTTAAGGAATGTTTTAATAGGAATTCGCGCTATGATCATAGCAAAAATGGCACCTATAATGGAGGTATTGGCTGAAATCCCTAGTGATGTGATTAACTGCACACCGATGATTGCCCCTATCACAGATGTGACCACAATCGTGATGATAACGATTGGATCAAAAACCGTTGGATGTTTTCTTTGTTCCATGTCCGTGTTCCTCATAACCATCCTCCTCTATAAATCAACCTTTTAAATTACTAAACATATCTACCGCTAAAGTTATAAAGATAGTTTTGTATTTTTGCCCCTGCATCTTGTAGTGGTTTTAGGATGTTATCCAAATGAATATCCTCTATACGATATTCAGGTCCCGCAATGGTTAACGAGGCAATAATCTCATTTTGCCTATTAAAAAGAGGAATACCTAGGCCAAATACGGCATCAGAATATTCACCAACCGAATAACACCATCCCTTTGCTTTAATTTCCTCTAAATTGGAGAGCAGCTTTTCCTCGTCCAAAATCGTGTTGTTTGTGAATTGCTGAAGCCCTTCATGGATAATTTCTAATTGTTGTTCTTTAGAAAGATACGCCATTATTACCTTACAGGATGCACCTACATAAAGAGGTGTTCTGGTACCTAAGGAAACAGCATATTTGATTTGCTGGGAACTTTCTGCAATTTCCACCGTTACTCCATCAAATTTATCCAACCATGTTAAAAATACGGATTCCTCCACTTCATTGGATAGCGCTTCCATTACAGGGTAAATGTAGTGCGAAAGTTTCATATCCTCTTTAACCATTTGCCCATATTCCAAAAAGCGAAATCCTAGTTTATATCTTTTGGAAATGGGATCTTGTATTAAGAAACCATATTGTTCAAATGTTGATAAGATCCTGTATACAATAGAATGGCTAATTCCTATTTCCTTGGCAAGCTCACGGACTCCCCATGAAGATCTGTCTCTAGTAAAATATTTAAGGATTTCTAAAGAATTTTCTAAAGTTTTTAATGACATATGAACCTCCGTTGTCTCTAAATAAGAACCAATGTTTCATAATTATGAAACTATTATACAACAACAAAAGTTTAGGACACAATAAAATTTTAAAAATTCACAAAATGATTCAGAAATAAAGAGCAGGGTACTAAATAAGCAAAAACCCTGCACTTAAAGTTTTAATGAAGATTTGTTCTTTCTTCCGTCTCACCCAATACCTCATAAGTTTTTGGGTCAATCATAACCCCGAATGTTTCATTGGCCTGTTCTACCGAAATATAACCATTTTTCACATCATTTTTAACCTTTTCAACGGAGCGTTTTAAAGGATTTCCAAACCCTCCTCCAGTTGCCGTTACCAGTTGTACAACATCTCCCTTATTTAATGGATATCTAGCCGTTACACCTACGGGACCTACAGTTTGACCATTTGCCTTAATAATTTTTGCATAGTTTGTAGATCCATCCTTTCCTCCATTCATTCCCCACGGAGAAAATTTATGACGGCCAAAGTTTATGGAAAGCTTTTGATCATCGCTTAATGCTTGATAAGAGCGAACTACCCCCGATCCACCGATAAACTCACCTGCCCCCGCTCCATCACAACGAAGACTATATTCTTCTACAAGAATCCCATATTTTGTTTCGGCAACCTCAATTGGAATATTGTAAGTTTCTCCATCTCCCATACAAAATTGCCCACTTTGTCCGTCCATTCCTTCGCCTGCTCCCCAACCTCCAACGGAAGGTTCTACAATTAAAAATGGCGCATTCGAATCAGGATGATTCCCAGATAATACGACAGAACAAACGGATAATAAATGCCCGGCAGTTAATCTATCTGGTAAATATGGTGCGAGCGCTTTCCAAATAAGGTCTGCACCGCCTATGCGGCCTTCAAAGTTCATCGAAACGGGTGCTGGGCGTTCGGCTGAAATAATGGATCCCCTATCCGTTATAATTTTTAATGGCGAAAATACACCTTCATTAATGTTTTGCGGCGGTCTGATAATGGCTAGGTACATGACACGTACACTCGAAAGTAACCCAAAATAGGAGCAATTTACTGGGTTCGTCACTTGCGGATGACTTCCACGAAAATCACAAATAAATTCATCATCTGTAATCGTAATTTTCACGTTTATAGGATACGGCCCGCCTTTTGTACTGTCCCCTTCAATATAATCTTGTGCGCTAAATGTTCCCTTAGGAAGTACTTTAAGTTCTTGTCTCGCAAATTGCCCCCCTTGATTTAATAGATTTTCAATAGCTGCAGCTACAAGCTCTTTAGAATGCTTTTTACATAATTCTATGAATCTTCTTCCACCAGTTCGTAATGCAGCTACTTGGGCCCACATGTCACCCAAAGATAGATCAGGAAGACGAACATTTGTAGAAATAATATCCACAATAGCTTGATTAACCTTTCCTTCTTCAAACAACTTAACACCCGGTAATTGAAGACCCTCTTGATAAATTTCAGTCGAATCACTGGTAAAGGACCCAGCATCTTTTCCCCCGACTTCTGTCCAGTGACCTTTATTTGCAGAGAATGCCACAAGTTCTCCATTAGAAAAGATAGGCATTACTAATCCTACATCAGATAAATGAGACCCGCCTCCGACATAGGGATCATTGATGATAATGATATCTCCATCCTTTAATTCCTTACCGCTATCATATTTTTCAATTACATGCTGAACCATAGGACTTAACATTCCGATGAAACTGGTAACTCCATTCCCCTGACTTATTAACCTTCCCTTCGCATCGGTTAATCCACATGCGTAATCAAGTACCTCATAAATAATCGGACTCATGGAAGTTCGAGCAAGTGCAAGGAACATTTCATCCCCGATGGACATTAAGGAATCTTTAATAACCTCTAAGGTAATTGGATTAACTTTCATTTTATTAGAAGTTACCATCTTGCTTCACCCCCGTATCGATAATTAAATTTCCATAAGAATCAACTATTAGAGACTGCCCTGAGTAAATAACAGTAGATGCCGACGTTTCCTCAATAATAGCTGGTCCATTAATATTCATTCCTGGCTCCAGTTCATTTCGATTATAGACTTCCGTATTTACCCATCCTTCCTCCTTATAGTAAACTGGGCGACATTCCTTTAGTGCGGAGTTCACTAATTTACCTGTGGTTATTAATGTATTTATTGTAGGCTTTTTCACTTTACCAAAACCTGTTAAATGAAGGCTTACTATTTCTGTTGAAGCATCTAAAAGTTTAAACGTATAGTTCTGTTCATGGAGATGATGAAACCTTGATATTATTTCTTCTACTGTATCACTTGTCCAAACACTGTTAGGTACCGGAACCTTTACAGTATGTTCTTGTCCTACATAACGCATATCTACAAAACAATGAAATAAAACCTGACCTTTATCTATTCCCTCATCTAAAAATTGATTAAATGCGTGATCCATCATTTCGTTCCATGTGCTATTGATTTCCGAAAGATCCATATCATTTAATTTTTTTATATAAGTTTGAATGTAATCATGACGTAAGTCTGTCATTAACATTCCCCATGCCGAAAATACGGAAGAAGCAACTGGAACAATGACCTTTTTGACCCCTAGCTCCTTGGCCAATGCTGCAGCATGCATGGAACCGCCTCCTCCAAAAGCAATCATCGAAAAATCTGCAGGATCATACCCCTTTCTAACAGAAATGAGTTTTAAGGCATTAAGCATATTGGAATTTGCTATTTCAATAATTCCAAGTGCCCCTTCTTCAACGGAAAGATCGTAATGGGAAGCTACCTTTTGGTCAATCGCATCTCTAACCTTTTCAAGATCAACCTCATAATCAAAGTTTTTCTTGGAAAGCCGTCCTGTAACTAAGTTCGCGTCCGTAGTGGTTGGCTCCAATCCTCCCTGTCCATATGCAACGGGTCCAGGTACAGATCCAGCCGATTGGGGACCAACTTTTAGTGAACCCGTGGCATCAATCCAAGCGATGGATCCTCCTCCGTTTCCTATTTCCACAATGTCAACTACTGGTACCTTTACTGGATATCCGGAAGTTTTATCGGTTTTCTCAATATAATAATCTGTCGTTACTTTTACTTCACCTTTGCTAATCAACGAACATTTAGCAGTAGTTCCACCAATATCAAAAGCAATGATATTCTCCTCACCTAAAATTTCACCTAAAACTGCAGCACCATAAATTCCAGCAACAGGACCGGATTCAACCATATGAATGGGTGACTGTTTTGCTCCTTCAAAAGTGGTTGAACCGCCATTTGACTGCATAATGTATGAATTTCCGTTTACTTTTCTATCAGTCAATCGTTTGCTTAAACGATCTATATAGGATGTGGCAGTTGGTTTTACATAGGAATTTAATACAGTGGTATTTGTTCGTTCATATTCCCTCCATTCCTTTGTAATCTCATGGGAAGCTGTAACAGCAATTTCTGGCCATAGTTGATGGATAAGATCGACCGTTCTTTTTTCATGAATTGGATTTTTGTAAGAATGTAAATAGCAAACAGCAATCGCCTCAACATTTTCCTTTTTAAAGAAGGATAATATATCCGGAATTTGCTCCTCATTAAGTGGGGTAAGGATTTCTCCCTTATAATTCAAACGTTCTTCCACTTCCAAACGTAAATATCGTTCTACAAATGGTGCAGGCTTTTGGTACCGAAAATTATATAAATCTGGTCGATTTCCCCTAGCAATTTCAAGAACATCCTTTGTTCCTTTTGTAGTAATTAATCCAACCTTTGCACCTTTTCTTTCAGTAAGAGCATTGATTACTACTGTAGATCCATGAATAAACATCTCAATGGATTCAGGGTTTATCCCGCTTGACTCCATTACATTTATCACCCCATTTTCGAATTGAGAGGGTGTTGTATGCGCTTTCGAAATTCCGAAATTTCCATTTTCGTCTACATAGACAAGATCCGTAAACGTTCCTCCAATATCCGTGGCAACTCTCATGTGAAATCACCTTTCTTCATTTAAGTAATCTAAAGTGTATCTATATTAGAACCAGTGGTTCCTATTTGATATCATTATATAAAATATATAGAAAATTATCAAGATTGGATAAAGTCAACATAATTTGGATGAGAACATTTACTTAAGCGTTTTAATCTAAAGTTTGTTTGAAGGCAAAAAAGTTCATTATTAGTTAAAAAAAGAAACCAAAACCAAAAGACGGGGGCCGCGACTTCATTCTTCTAGGGTTATCAAAAATTTTGCGCAGGTGGATTTATTACATAAAAACACTAAGGCACAGCTAGTACATACCACTAGCTGTGCCTTTTTTACGCGCAAAACTTCCGATTGTCCCTTGAAAGGACCGTCCCCTGTAATCAACAATCATAATTTAATAAAACATTCCCCAAGAACCTTATCTCCCCAGACTAAAGATAAATGGTCCCCGTCGGCAACTTGTCCAACACCCTCTGGCGTTCCGGTAAATATTATATCTCCCTCTCCTAATCCAAAGTGATGTGCAGTAAAATCGATGATTGTCTGTAAATCAAAAATCATATCTTTTATATTTCCTTGTTGTACTTTTACTTCATTTTTCAAAAGAGAAAAATCCGTTTTTTGCAATTCTTCCATTCCAGGAAAATCGATAAATTTACTTATGACAGCTGAATGTTGAAATCCTTTTGCCAGTAGCCATGGCTGTCCTTTCTTCTTAAGTTCACTTTGAACGTCTCTTAATGTAAAATCTAGACCGATTGCCATCCTATCAATCAAATCATCCACTTTTATTCCTTTTTCATAGTTTCTTCCAACTTTAATTACTAGTTCCGTTTCAAAATGGACTGATCCTTGATTTTCCGGTAATGATATCCAATTCCCACTTGCCTCGATCAGGGCATGTGTAGGCTTTAAAAATAGAAAAGGCGATTTGGGAATTTCATTATTTAACTCCTTTGCGTGGGCAGCATAGTTACGACCAACACAATAAATATTTTTAATATTATTCATAATCAAACCTACTTTCTTCATGATGAATGATTCAAGGGAGAAAAATCTGTCAGTATTTTTTCCATAAATTTCGGAAACACGAGAAACGTCTCCATGTTTTTCCCTTATACTTGGTGATACACTTGCTGATCTGTTTGGTCATTAAGGGATTTATTTGGGGTAAATTCTTTTTCCCACTTTGAAACTACGATACTTGCTAAACAATGTCCAGGAGTATTACATGCAGTTCGAGCCATATCTAATACACGGTCAATACCTGCAATAATGGCAACACCCTCCGCAGGTAGGCCTACAGCTGAGGCAGTAGCCAAAAGGACCACTAAAGAACCTGATGGAACCGCAGCAATTCCTTTAGATGTAGCAATTAAGACCGCCATTACAATTAATTGTTGGCTAAAGGTCATTGGCACTCCGAATGCCTGCGCTATAAAAATGGAGCAAACCGACAAGTATAATGTGGAGCCATCACAATTCAAAGATAATCCAGTCGGAATGACAAAGGAAACAACCCGTTTGGAACAACCGAATTTCTCCATTCGGTCCATTAACTGAGGTAGAATTGTTTCTGTACTGGTTGTTGAAAAGGCAATTAAAAATAAATCCCATACCATCCGAAAAACTTTAAAATAAGGTATTTTTAAGAACCAGGAAATCAGTGGGAATAAACCGAAAATAACGATAGCAAGTCCCAGATATACAACGCCTATCAACTTAGCCATTGGGATTAATAGACCTATGCCATATTGACCAACCGAAGCTGCCATCAGTGCAAGTACACCGATTGGTGCCGTTACCATAACCATTTGTGTAAGTCTAAACATAATTTTGGCAACTGAATCTATAAATTTAAGTGCGGGTTCTGAAGCTTTACCAATTGCACTGGCAGCAGCGCCAAATAATATTGCAAAGAAAATAACGGCTAATAAATCACTCTTTCCCATTGCATCAACAATGTTGGAAGGAATAATATTCACAATCATTGATTTAAAATCTACAACGGTAGAAACACTACCATTTAATGCATGAATATCTTGCTTAACAAGGTGTGAAAGGTCAAGACCATGACCAGGCTTTAAAAGATTAACAAGTATTAGTCCAATACCTAGAACTAAAGTAGTAATAAATTCAAACCAAATAATCGTTTTAAGGCCTAATGTTCCCATTTTTTTTATGTTTCCCTTGCTTCCTGAGGATCCAATAACAATCGTTGTAAAGACAATTGGTACAACGATCATTTTAATAAGATGGATAAACATATCGCCTATTGGCCTTAGACCCATTCCAAACTTAGGAAAAAAGTGCCCAATTATAGCACCAATAAATAATCCAATTAAAACTTGAAATGCAAAAAACTTTTTCATAGATTTTCCTCCCAAACGTTAAATTAAAAAAGTAATGGAAAACGAGAGTGGATTCAGGTTAAGTTAGAAAAAGCAAATATAATTGAGTTTATTCAAAATCTAGATATTTGCTATGATAACGTTTTCAAAACCAAGAAGCACAAAAGATTAACTCACAATATTAGAAGATAATCCTTTGCTATTTTTGAAATGAAATTGGTATATCGAAATTATTTTAGATGAAATGGAAAAAGCAAAAACTTATTCTGCTGTTTCTTTTGCGGTTTGAATATTCAGAAATAAATTTACCTAAACATTTATTTAGGCTTCTGCTTACTGTAATACAGAGAACTAATTAGCAAGAGCCGCTTAAATGTTATATCCACTTCGTAATTATATTATAATAATAAAACTATTCTATCATTTCAGAAAGCCTTAGTGAAATAGGAAAATACTATTAAGTTATAAGAAAAAATGATTAATCATTTTTAGTAGAGGAATTTCAAAAGGACTATCCATTTCTCTGGATAGTCCCTTTACTATGGCTTTTCGATATTTTTGATGGTGTATGAAGAATGATATCCTACGAAACCATTACGAAATGCAATAATATTAGTAATGAATATTTATAGTATAGTTTCCAAACCAGATGAATACCAGAGGGATCGTCCCCCTAGTCCTTCCTCTTTGCATTCGTATATTTAGTTTAAAAAATCTTCATATAAACGGCGTATCTCTTCCATATGTATAGATTCCAAAACATATGGTATAAGCGTGTGATCCTCGACCTCTTTTAATTCAGAACAAATACAATCCATGAGCGTTTTTCCGCACTTTTGCAGGATCTCTATCCCCCAGCTTTTAATCGCGATTTCCCTTGTTTTAGAATTGTAACGAATCAACTGATAATGTTCCTCGAATCGCTCCATTAACAAATGAACACTTTCCAACGAAACTCCCAAATCAAATGCCATTTCTTTCTTCGTAATTGGATAGATTCCAATGTGAGTAGTACGCGAATTCGTAAGCAGATAAAGGTAAAAATACTTATCCTCCGGGGTCATCTCCTTTAACACAATTGGATTCTTCCAAAAATCAGAACGCACCATTCTATATTTTTCCATTCTTCCTCCACAACCTTTCTTCATATAAATAGCCTTCCTATGTTTATATAGAGTTTTAGGAAGAAAAAGGGCACTATGCTTTTCAAAAAAATCAGGACATTTTTATGGCAATACCATTTATAGACTCTATTTATCCACGCACTTTAATGCGTCAAAAATTTCTCGAATCAGAGGGACTGTCCCCCTGATCTATTTTTTTTATTCAGGGTGTCCTTTTCACTTTTTAATCCCTATATAAGAAGTGAAAGGCTGGTGCAAAAGTATGAATTTAAAATCAGGCAGTATTGATCGTTTCGAACAGTATTCACAGTTCCATTCTCTACAGGAATTTAATAGTCATATAGGAATGTGGCTTTCATCATGTAAGAAAGAATTCACAAAAGGGGAAATCGTCGCTTTGAAACGACTTGTTCGTTTTTCAGCAAGAATCCCTGGAGTTTGCAATGCAAAAATTGGAACATTACTTAAAGCCATTCATGATGAATTTGATGGGAATGGGATATCCCGTTCTACTTTTAAGCGGATGACCGCTAAGGCAGCTCAATTAGGAATCATCACAATCTACAAAACAGAAAGAAAAAATGGTTCTCAATCCAGCAATCTATACGTTTTTAATTTTTTTCCTAACCATGAACCACCCAAAGAGGAAAAATTGGACCACCCTAATAAAACTAATAATCCTTCAAAAACTATTAATAATTTAAAAAAACGTAAAGAAAGCGAATTAGATTACACCTTTACAAATGATTCTGTACCACAATCATTTGTGCAATTTGCCAAATACTTTTTCTCAGATGCAAAAACAATTGAAGAGTATTGGAGAATGACCATGATTGCTGCCTATCGAAATAATCGTGAAAAAGAATATGATAAAGTCCTTGAATATTCTATCTCCGCGTTAAAGCAGTTAATACGCAAAATGAAATTAACGAAAAATGGTGTCAGAAATCCAATCGCTTATTTTTATGGAATATTAAATAAAAAATTAGAAGAACTTTATTTTGAAGAATTATTTGAGATGGGGTTTTGGTGATTTCATTTAATAGATAAGCACCTAGTACCACAAAGTGTTTTGTAATGTATAATGTCTATCCAGTCAATCGCTCAAAAATTGTGCATCATTCCTTTGACACAAGATTTTTTAGGACGTCACTGTGACCAGACCTATATATCCAAAAAACTTTTACGGTTTAAAGTAGTGGGGTTCACGCCCGAATCAGGGTGGTTCCTGGCACCTGATACCAAAAAATACTTGATTCTAGAAAAATTTAGGTCTATTATAAAAAAATAAATTTTATACAAATTCAAAATAGTATAAAATTTATCAAATCGCTTAGAAGGAGATCTTGCATAATGGTTAAGGCAGATTTGCAACACATAAGTTTGAAAGAAGTATATCAAGAGGCTATCGAATGGAGGCGTTATTTACATGCCCATCCGGAACTGTCCTTTCACGAAGTAAACACAGCTAAGTTTGTTTATGAAACCTTAAAGGCATTTGGGGGCATTGATGTTACTCGACCGACCAAGACAAGTGTGTTAGGGGTGTTAAAAGGCTCCTTACCTGGGAAAACCATCGCCATTCGGGCCGATATGGATGCACTGCCAATCGAAGAAAATAGCGGGGTGCCTTACTCCTCCCAAACGCCTGGTGTTATGCATGCTTGTGGACATGACGGTCATACAGCTATTCTCTTGGGGGCAGCCAAAATCTTATCACAATGTAAGGATGATATCGCTGGAGAAATACGTTTTATCTTTCAACACGCGGAAGAACTTTATCCCGGAGGTGCAGAGGAACTTGTCCAACATGGGGTGATGAATGGGGTAGATGTCGTAATTGGAACGCATTTATGGTCTCCACTTGAAATCGGGAAAATCGGCATCGTGTATGGACCGATGATGGCAGCTCCTGACACCTTTCAAATTTTTGTAAATGGCAAAGGCGGACACGCTGCAATGCCACAGGATACCGTGGACAGTATTGCGATTGCCAGTCAGGTTGTGACAAATCTGCAACATATTGTTTCAAGAAATATTGATCCTTTAAAGCCTGTTGTGATTTCTGTGGCGAAGTTTGTTGGTGGAACAACCCATAATGTGATCCCGGGATCTGTTGAAATCATGGGGACTGTACGAAGCTTCGATCCAGAAGTCCGCAAAGAAATTCCAAAGCATATGGAGAGAATTGTAAAAGGGATAACAAGTGCCCATGACGCGGATTATGCGTTTCGTTATGAATTCGGGTATCGTGCCGTTATTAATCATGAGGAAATCACAAAAGTAATGGAAGACACCGCGATTGAAGTGTATGGAAAAGAGGATGTAGTGCGAATGGATCCAACCATGGTGGGCGAAGATTTCTCCGCATATCAGCAAGCAGCAAAAGGCTGTTTCTTTTATATAGGTGCCGGAAATAAAGAACAGGGAATCATCTATCCACATCATCATGAACAATTTATGATTGATGAACGCTCCATTGAAAAAGGGATAAATCTATTTGTGCATGCAGTATTTAACTTTCTTTCTCAGTAATAGACAGGAGGGATCTCATGAATGCAGTAAAACTCTTGGCGCTTGTGCCTATCATTGGAATTTTTGTCGGAGCGATTTTCTTTAATCGGGTAACCCCCATCGTTCTCGGAATGCCGTTTTTATTATTTTGGTTAGTAATGTGTACTGTCCTCTCCTCCCCTATTATGTGGATCGTGTTCAAATTCGACCCCAAACGTAAGGAGGATGAATTACTATGAATATTGCCTTAATCATTATCTTTATTGTTCTGGTCCTCGCTATTCTATTAGGAATCCAAGCGAAAAAGGGAAAAGACATGGACCTAGAGCAATGGTCTGTTGGTGGACGAGGATTCGGTACCATTTTTGTCTTCTTATTAATGGCAGGTGAAATTTATACCACATTTACCTTTTTAGGAGGAAGTGGCTGGGCATATGGAAAAGGTGGACCAACCTATTACATCATTTCCTATAGTGCAGTAGCCTATATTATGTCCTATTTCCTTTTGCCAAGAATTTGGAAATATGCAAAGAAACATGATCTCATTTCTCAATCCGACTTTTTCGTACAAAAATATAACAGTCCCTACTTAGGCGTTTTCGTTTCATTAATTGGTGTAGTCGGAATGGTCCCTTATTTTATCACGCAATTAAAGGGCCTTGGGCTCATTGTTTCTCAGGCTTCTTATGGGAGTATTTCCCCTACATTAGCCATCTGGATTGGTGCCATAGCCGTTACAATCTATGTTATGGTCTCAGGGATTCACGGATCAGCTTGGACAGCCGTGGTGAAAGATATATTAATACTTGTTGTCGTCGTGTTTCTGGGAATTTATTTACCTATTCATTATTACGGTGGACTCGGGTCTATGTTTGAAGCGATCCATGCCAAGGATGCCAATTTCCTAGCATTGCCTGCTACAGGACAAAGCCCATCTTGGTTTATTTCAACCGTGTTACTGACCGCTTTTGGTTTTTATATGTGGCCACATACGTTTGGCTCCACCTATACGGCAAAAAATGCGAACACCTTTCGCAGAAATGCAATCATTATGCCTTTGTATTCCTTAGTTTTACTTTTTGTCTTTTTTGTGGGATTCGCCGCGATATTACAGGTTCCAGGACTAACAGGAAGCGATACCGACCTTGCCCTATTAAAAATCTCCATTGCGACCTTTGATCCATGGATTATTGGAATTATCGGGGCTGCCGGAGTTTTAACGGCATTAGTTCCAGGTTCATTGATTCTTATGTCATCGGCTACCCTTTTATCAAAGAATATCTTTAAGGTAATAAAACCGACAGCTACCGAGAAGCAAATTGAAAAAATAGCAAAATACATGGTACCCGTGGTTGCCTTAGTAACCGTGTATTATACGATTAACGGAGGGGAAACGATAGTGGCCTTACTGTTAATGGGATACAGCCTAGTTACCCAGCTCTTTCCAGCATTACTCTTTAGTCTAATGAAAAATAATTTTGTTACGAAATACGGTGCATTTGCTGGAATGGCAACTGGTGTCGCAACGGTAGCCTATGTAACTATAGCGAATAAATCCGTGGGAACTTTGCTTCCATTCTTACCACAAGTCATTAAAGATCTAAATGTCGGGATTGTAGCTTTGATTATCAATCTCTTCTTCTTAGTAATTGTAAGCATCCTGACTCGTTCCGTGACCGTATCCAAGCAGTCAACCGTACATTTAGAATAGTATTTTGGTGGTGCCAGGCACCCAATGCTTTATCAATGGGGACGATAGATGCCTGATACCAAATGTAATCATTAAGAGCCAACCGAACAAAAGCAATTAAAAAGCAAAAAGGAATGGACCCAGTTTCTAATCCATTCCTTTCCATTTTTTCCCGTTATTCACTCTTAATTCTGGGACGAAGATCCTGTCCCCGTATCCTTAGAAAGCAAATACGCGACTAAAATATATCGTTTTGGTGCTTGGCCAATAAAGTTAAAAGGATAGCAGGTTGTTACTGTTAAGGTTGCAGTTGGTCTTGGGACGATGACGGTCCGGTCATTCTGGTCTACTATTCTCACTTTATTCACTTTGTAGGTGAATTTACCGGCTGCTGTCCGGACAATGAGCAAATCTCCCTTGCCTACCTCGCCTAACTTTCTGAATACGGTATCCCGGTGACCGGCAAGTACGGAGTTATCTTTTTCCCCTGGGAGTACGCTGCCGGCATAATGTCCGACTCCCTTCGCTAGTTCATTTTCATCTGCACCCTCGAAAATGGGCAGAGTCGCATCTAGTTTTGGGATATATAACTCTCCGAAATTTTCGCCTTGCTTTGGTCGTTCAGGATATAGTACTTGTGTTGTTTGATGCAATTTCTTACCGCTCGTTTCAACTTTTTTAGACGGAGCTGCGTAAGCCTTGTTCATCTTATATAAAGCATAACCTCTAACAAATGTAAAAAGATTCGATGTTGAAAAAGCAACACCTAGAATGATTAAAAGGATGGAAACAAAAAGAACTATTTTTGTTTTTCTCTTTTTCATTTTAAGCAGCCTTTCGATAATAACGGATTCCAAATAGACCTGCTAACACAATAATAAGACCGATAAGTACATTCAGAACATAGTTTCCAGCAGTATTTGGCAGCTGACCGCCTTTTACTGTTTTTACAACAGGCTTCTGTACTGCTACTTTTTCTACTTTCTTTGCAGCGGTATCAATATTTTTTCCGATTTGTTTCACGGTTCCTGAATCGACCATGTCACCCGTAATAATAAGATCCGCCAGTAGATTGCCGTCTAAATCATAAATATTTGCCTTTAGTTTTGCGTTTACAAGGTTCTCCATTTTCAATAAATCTAATAATGATAGAGGTGTTTCCTTATTTCCCTTTACAAGAGAAAAATCGACCTTTAATTCTAACATGGAGAATAACTCATCATATATGGATAAAACTTCTTGAACATCTTTTGCTGTTAATTCATTAATGGTAGTAAATTGACTAAATGCTTCCATTCTTTGCGCAAGATTTTCCAACTTACTAACAGCCTCTGGTGTGGATAGCTTGTCACTTATTTTCATAAAATGATTTTTTAAATTTGTAATCTCTTGATCTGTTAAGCCAAATTCATCCTGGAATATTGGTAAAAGTTCCTTAATCATATCTTCATCGATTCCGGAATCCGAACCGTCATCAGGATTTAAATAAAAGTACACTGCTTCATCAAGATCATCAACGAACACATAATCATTGAGGTCTTCTCCATTTTCTTTCAATAGAGCTTTTAATTCATCTAACGTTATATCGTTTTCTTTTAAAATATCTGTTAGATTACTATAATCGGCTTTTATGACATCACCTAAAAATGATTTCAACCCATCTTCTCCATCCATGGTGTCAAAATCTGCTATTTCTTCATCATAGTTACTAAGGGATCTCTCTATATCTTCCTTTGTAACAGGCATGCCACGTGTTGCACTGATTTCCTTCAAGTAAGCATCCAAATCCGTATCAAAACTGGCAGACTGTGCAGCAAACGAAATGTTTGGCGCAACCGCTAACATTAATACGATAACAAATAAAACTTTCAACATTTTCCCCATTTTAACGTTTCCCCTCATTTATATAATTTTGCATAACTAGGTAATTATAATCTATGGATGAAATAAATGGTATGAGTAAATTTATCCAGAATCTGTTTCAATTATTGTCATTTTCAGATTCCTACTTTTTCCGTTTATATGAACAGTGATTTAAAAAACAACTTTGGAGTGGTAAAGGTAAAAGCAGAAAAAGTATCATATAGATAGACTTATATAGCGTCTACTCTATATGATACTTTTCACTAACTAACATGAAGCATTTAATTTCCCGTTACATTATCCTTCAACATCTTCGTAACTTTTGCCTTCTCCTTATCTGGAACGACTAAATAATAGATATTATTAATCATCTGACCTGTTCCCTTTACTTCATACTCAGAAATATTATTTCGGCAGTTACGATAGTTTTTTTGAATATTCATCATATCCTCAAAGGTCATATTGGTTTTTACATTTTTGCCAAGTGCATTAAGTATATCGTCAAAGCGAGTTACTGACTTGATACTAGCGGCTTTGTCAATGACTCCCGTGATGATTTTGCGTTGACGCTCGTTTCGCCCGAAGTCGCCATTTGGATCTTGATGACGCATTCGAACATATGCCAAAGCTTTTTTTCCATTTAACGGAACAGCACCCTTTTGAAAATGATATCCCGCTTCCGTAAAATCGATATTGTTTTGAACCGTTATCCCATCGACTGCATCTACTAAAGCAATTAATGCTTCCATATTTACTCGAATATAATAATTCAAAGGAATACCTGTAAACTTCTCTACCGTTTCCATGGACATCTTTGGTCCGCCAAAAGCATATGCATGATTAATTTTATCCACCGTTCCATGACCGACAATTTCTGTTCTTGTGTCACGAGGAATACTTACCATTTGCATTGAATTTTTTTCAGGATTAAGCGTCATTACAATGGTAGTGTCAGAACGGCCGACATCTCCTTTTCGTTCATCAACACCTAATAGTAAAATAGAGATAGGTTGTGCATTCTCTTTAGTCATGACTGGTTTTTTATGTGGAGCATCTAATTTTACGGGTTCATGTATTTTAATAGCAGTTTCTTTTACAGAATGATAGAGATAAAAAGCATAGCTTCCAATAGCAATCACTAAAACACCTATAATACTCAAAATTGTAATTAGTATCTTCTTTTTCATTGTTCTCTCACCTATGCCAATAGAATGAAAAACATAGAATGGATCAATGGTCATAAAACAAACTTGTGGTTTATCCTTATTTTATTTCAGCTAATAAGTGAATAGTCCTGTTACGGAAGGAAAAATAATTCCAACCCTATTTGGGATGGGGAGATTTTGAAATGAAGGATCATGCGGGCGATCCAATTGTATGGTGGCTTTCACACTGTCCATTGCAGCGCCTGACCAAAAAGAAAAAGAGACACAAGCGTGTCCCTATTGCCCTTAATTTTTCTTATAATATACTTGCAGTTGATCAAAATAAAGGGTGCCTTTATTTTTCAATTCCTGATGCGGTTGTGCTACATAGATTTGTTTGATTTTAATTGGCAACGGCATATTTTGAGGAATGTCAGCCTGTACAAATTTCCAGCCTTTCCAACTTAGTCCTTTATCTTTTGTAAAATCAACCGTATAACTTTTTCCATTGCCATCTACTAATTGCGTTCTTAGCCAATGGCTATTTCCGTCTCCATATACGTACAATCCGAGGTGATCAGGTCTGCTTGTAAAAACGAAATCCTTCTTGGCATTCAAATAGGCTGCAGCGGTGCCTGTTGTACTTGTTGTGAAATCATAGTTCAACTTCAATGCGGCTTTCCCATTATGAACTGGCTCGCCTTTTCCAGTAGCTTTAATGCTGGCAGTTGCTCTGATGGCAGAGGGTGTCCAATTAGCTGTAGTATCAAAGGTGTCTATTACATCCTGGCTAGGGCCAATTTTGACGGAAACAGTGGCTTTTATTTTTCCATAGGTTGCTGTAATGGTACCTGTACCTTTTGTCCCAGTTACAGTAAACTGGCCATCCTTTGAGACGGTGCCTATCTTTCCTGACACGGACCATTTAACGGAATTTGGACTAATGACAACTGTTCTGCCCTTACTGTCATAGCCTTTCAAAGAAAGCTTAACGCTATCCCCATTGCGGACTAACAGGTTACTCTGTGATATTTGTATTTTTGCCAGCTTGTCCACTACTTCAATTGGCAACGTTGCAGATGCTTGATTATATTGAACCTTTACCGTGCCTTTTCCTGTTTTCGTTGCTGTAAAAGTATTACCATTTCCTGTACCTAGATTACTGCTAAGTTTTAAATTCTTCACTGAGGCTTGGAGCGGATTATAATATTGATCCATCACGTAATCTATTAATACCTTCATCGACGATCCTTTTAAAAGAACGGCATTCGTTGATTTATGTACCTTTAGAGTTTTCGCTTCACCCACTGGAGCCGTTGAAATAGCCATTAATGTCGTAGCTACGGATCTTTCAAAACCATCGGATGGTAAGTTTGCTAATTTAACAGCATTATCTCCAGGATTTCTTACTGCCATTGCAGTCGAACCGCCGCCATCCATATTTAATGCTCGATAAGCGCCGATGCTTACTAAATACTGCGCGAACTCCGTTAAATTCATTCCGGTGCTATATCCTGGCTTCCCTCCATCGATCGTGACAAAGAAGACATTTTGTCCTGTTTTATCAATCGCAACTGCAGTGCGAGCTGCTCGTGCTCTTGCTTTTTCACTTTTTGGATCCATGGATAATGATACCTTACCATTATCTACAAGCATTGGTCCGCTTCCTAATATAAAGGAGGAATCTTTCCAAATATCATCAATATCTACGGACAGGGAAATACTATCACCGAGTTGAATCCCCTTTAATGCTGCTTTGCTCTTTCCCGTTGCCGACAATACAAAGCCGCCTTCCGGAATCTTCGTATTTGTCTCATCCCCATAGTCCCGTATCTGTGTTACCTCTCCCGTTACGGTAGAACCAAAGGTAAGATCGGGATATGCATCTAAGTTTTGTACGACAACTTCAATCCCCTTCGCACTTGTATTCGTATAAGCACTCGGATTTTCTTCTGTATAGAGAATGAGCTGATCTGTGGCTCTTGCTTTATTAGAGGCGGTAATTGGATAAGATACTCCATTATGGTCAAAATGAAGGTCTAAGTTATAGTGATCGATAATCCCTTTCCCATCCTTAAGTCCAAATGCAATCGGCTCATTTGCGTATTCCGTTTTTCCGATTGGCAGTTTCCCTGCGTTTACGAGTTGATTATTATTTGCTATTAAATAAACTGGCAAACCAGTTGGCCCGAAAAAGGAACCATTAACCGCCCCCACAACTTGATGCCCAGGTTTGGAGTTCGATAATGCCCTAGTCGTAACCTTTGATAATTTATTGAGAGGATTCGGAATCCCAACCTCTATATTCGTATATGGATCTTTCAAATTCACCTTCATGACTCTAGCAGCCTGCTTGCTGGTTGAGGTACTGATTCTATTATCCTGATAGGTTACACCCGCAGATACCTTAAATTGCTGATTCACAGTAGTCGCCGCGCTCGCAGGCTTTGACCATGAAAATACGGATGCAGTCAGCAAAACAACCAGTAGCACTCTCACGCTTTTTACCATTCGACCTCTCATTACAAAAATTTACCTCCACTCTTAAATAATGACAATCTACTACTATTATAGACTCATTATTTAGGTAAACCAAGGAAAGATTAGTAGAATTAATGAAATGTAGGAATATTTTTCTAAAATGTGGAGTTGCTAAAAAGAGTGTAAAAATGATTGTTATGAAGTGAGATTTTTATTTTTCCTTGACGAAATTAAGAATGAAAATTCAATAGAAATGGATAGCGCTACTTGTTAATAAGAAAGTTTTGTCTAACTGTGCTGCATACGATTAAGAGAATTAAAGTAAACTACCCTTTGAAACAAAATCGACCCCATAATTATCATTTTGAGGTCGATTATAAAAAATATGAAATTGGGTAATAGTAATTCAGAGGAAATATCTCGTGTGGTTTAAACTGAAGTTTAGTTCATTCCCATTGTATTTTGAATTCTGCGGGTATCTTTTCTATTGTTCCAGACGTCTTCTTTTAACATTTCAATGCTTGTCTCATGGCTTTCCAATTGTTCTTTCACTTCGCCAAAATCCTTCGCACTCTGAAGCTTCATCTCATTTAATTCTGCCTTAAGTGATTCTTGTCCAGTTTTAAGCGCACTTAACATCCTTGTATGCTCTTTTAAGGTCTCACCTTGGATTTTAAACATTTCACTATGGCTTTTTAGAATTACACTATGTTCTTTTAACATTTCACTGTGTTCTTTTAATATTCCACTGTGTTCCTTTAACATTTCACTATGACTTTCTAATATCTCACTATGAGAATCAAGCTTATCATTTATTTGCTGCAGTGCGGCTAGTATTTGTTTTTCGACGTTTGTTTCCATTTTTCTCACCTCCTTTTCTATCATTTTACAACGATGATAACCATATTACCATATGCACATTTTGAATGAACTGTTAAAGATAGGTGTACTTCTTTCTGCTATCGTTAAACTGTTATAGATTTGCTCTGGGTAACTAATATAAATCTCAGGCGCGGCCCTATCCATATTCATTATCGAAATAGTTTTCGTTTAAATGCTATGGTTTATAGCTTCGCTGTAAATGTATAGGCACCATTTTCTTTGATCAAAAAGTATGCCTGTGAACCAATAACTCTTGGTCCACGGAAGTACTATCCGTTTAATTGCATCGTTACCTGTTGCCATAATCATAGTGAAAATATCTTGACCCAATATAGATACTGGAATAAGTTACCTTATATTAAAATTTGAAATATTGTGCTAGTATATTTTCATTAGAAAAATAAGGGGAGATTAGGATTGAAGATTACACAGACAACGGTAGGGGTTATGTTTGAATTTTGGTGGCTAATTTTAGCTGTTTTCGGGTGGGCCACACTCATTATTCTGTGGAGAAGAGCAGCTAAAAAAGAGCGTTAAATTTATGTGAATCTATTAAAATGGCCTTTCCTGTAAAATGAGAAAGGCCCCTTGCGATATTGCAAAAAACGATCTAACTGGCCTATCAATTCTTTAATTTGGTGAAAAGCAGTTTTCGTAGTTTAATAGCTGAGGTTTTAATGAGGTTAACTTAATTGTCTTTTAATATTTCCGATTTCTCGTTCATTACGCGCAGTTTTCTCCCAAATGAAGTCCTGATCATTTTCAAGGGATTTGAAACGGTCTAGTATTTCTTTATGCCGCTCTTCTTGTTTGATATCTAAATTCTCTATTTGCGATTTCATACTTTTCAAATCTGCCTTCATTTCTTGTTGATCTATCTTGATACTTTGAAAATCAGCATTCATCTCATGCTGATCTGTCTTCATGATTTGAATTTCTGCCTTCATTTCTTGTTGAGTAGACTGGATAGATCCTACCATTCTGATTAATTGTGATAACATATTCTCGATTTTTTCACCGTTCATTTTTTCTCACCTCCTGTCATTTATTATATAACAAAGATTTATTAGTAGTAATCTCTACTATGATATTTATTAGAAATTGTCATCCATAAGCAGAAATGGAACAAATAAAAGATTTTTATTTTTCCTAATCATCTGTATTTGTTTCATTATCATTTTCCATATTATTGAAATAATTATGTACGTTGCTACTTTGATAAAAGAAAAAATTAACCATAAAACATGAATCAAAAATACATTACTGACGTCTACTATAAAAAGGGGGAAATCAGATGATAAAAATGTGGCTTGTCCTGTTATTACTGCTAACACTATCCGGCTGTTCAGCACCTCATGCTGTTATAGAATGGGTGGATTTCATTAAATGGGATGGCAAAATGTATGATGGAATAGGTACAGGGGTTTTAGCCGATGAAAAATATCTCGGTAAAAAGGTCGGGGAAGTCAAATTTAAAGTATCTGATAATGTAAATGATCCTTATTATAAAATGAAAGACGGAGATGCTGCTTTTCATCAAAAAGGCACACCGATATACGCAATTAAAGGCAATCCACAATTCTTAGCTGTAAAGGATTCTGATATGGTGCATGGATATCATATGTACTCTGTACAAACGAAAAATGATTCCAGCTGGCATTTCAAAGATATGCCTCTAGATAAAGTGAATCGTATTGAAATTTATGAAAGATATACTTCGAATGGTACAAAAAGTATAAACGAAATAAAAGACCACAGAAAAATTCAGCAGTTTCTTTCTATTTTAAAAAATAGCAGAGAACAGTCAAATTATAATCCAAATACGGAAAAAGGGGATCCCATTTTCTACGAAATGGTTTTCTACACGGATGAACCAATTGCTTATAAGTTTTGGTTACAATATGATAGGGTTCATTATTTCTGGGCTCCTTGGGATACCAACGTTTTGTCTAATGAAATAGGAAAGTTTATTATGGATTAGCGAAACACAAAGGTTGAGACTACAGGTTTTCGCAAACGATACCTTTTTTATAGCATTTATAAATACATTAAAGTAGACGAACCCAATGAAACCTATTGCTCTGTTGTTAGAAAAAGACAATAGAGCCACCCTCATGTTTGCTCAAAAAAATCCCCCACCTTGGCGACCATTAAGACAACACCGAAATGAGGGAATTTTCTTTTTTAAAACTCTTTTACTCGGAACTTTTTAATATGACTTTACTTTTTTTGCTTTACCAATATTACCTGCCCTATCCTTCGCATAAACCATATAGATGGTGCCTCTTTTTTGCTTTTTCGTTTTCACTTTAAAATTACCTTTGCGATCGGCTTTGGTGCTTCCTATTTGTTTTGAGTTGACTTTCACGATAACAGTGGAATAAGCTTCTGCTTTTCCGGTAAGATAGATGCTTTTACTAGATACTCGATTCACCATCGGTGCGGGAGGTGGCGTCTTATCTAATGCTACTTTCTTAACAGACTTGCTTATATTTCCTGCCTTATCCTTCGCTTTCGCCGTAAAGATTGTACCAGGAGCAGGCTTTGATATTTTTTGTTTAAAATGGCCAGCCTTATCGGCTACAGCAGTGGCGAAATATTTGGATTGTTTATATAGTAAAACACTTGCCCTTGCTTCCGTATTACCTGTGATGTAAGTGGATTCACTGGTCACATTGTTGATTACCGGTGTTTCAGGAGGTGTTTTATCCTCTACCGTCATAATCGTCGGCTTACTTTCAGCTCCCGATGCCCGGTCGATAACAGTGAAGTAAATCTTAATACCTGGAAGCTGTTTACCGATATGGGCTTTGAATGTACCATCTGCTTTTACAAAAATTGTTGTGTTATCTAGTAAATGATAATTGGGATCATCCGTTTTGAGATGAATTTCCGTATTGGGCTCCGCTTTTCCTGTGACGTATAGAGTTTGATCTGAAATAGGATCTATGGTTGGTTGGGCTGGCGGTGTCAATCTCGAAACGGGAATTTTACTAACATCGCTTGATACCCCGTCCCTCGAAACAGACCATAATTCAATCTCCTTTACTCCTTTTAAGTTTGGTAGTTCAATCGCAAAAAAGGGACTCTTCGTTAATGATTGTATTCCTACTATCTTTCCATTGATCCCTACCTTTATGGTATCACCGATATTTCCGCGTCCTTGCAACTGTTTCGATTGATCAGTAACATTGTGGTAAGGAGACACAGGATAAGGTTTATATATATCACTTGATACATCCATATCAAAGGAAAGGGATAGATATGGGCTTTTCGAACCCAATATAGAATACGTAATCTTGGCAGTTCCTTGCTTCTTCGCATATAAATTAACGCCATCAACGACTTCCACTACAGATGGGTCAGACGATGTGACAATAAGGTCATCGGGATTCAACGTTTTCGTCCAAAGTCCTGCCTCCTCAACATAGTCTGGTTCACTCCCCTCTCCAATTCTCATGGTATATGGTTTAGGTGGGATTAAAGTATATTGTGCACCTTGACTAAATGCTTTCGGATTTTCCCGATTAGTATCATCAATAAAATTATAGCTAGACTCCACAGCAGTGAGAGCAGGAAGCAATGCTAGATCCTTTACAGAAAAAACATAATTTGTTCCGATATCTAAATGTGCTAGATTAGGAAAAAGATTTGCGTGTACACCTAATGTATTCACATCAATAATTTTGTTTTCAAAAAGATTGATGTCTTTCAGCTGCGAAAACGGAGTATCCGTATTCACCAAATTCGAAAGATCTTTAATTTCATTTTGGCTTAAGTCTAACGATTGTAATGACGGAAATAGACTTGAGAATCTTTCAGCACCTGCTATCGTTTTGAGTTTATCGGCATAAAGTGAAAGATTCGTCAATTTCGTTAATGGACTGGTTACTTCATGGAATAACGGTTCTGGTAGATTCGTCCGTTTTATTGTCAACTGTTCAAGGTTTGGCGTATCGTTCATAAAGTTATAACCGTCCAAGGAAATACCAAATAAAGAAAGTTTCCTTAGATTTGGCATCTTCAGCCACTCGTTTTTTATGCTTAAAGGTTTAGAAGTAATGAGCACCAAGGATTCTAAATTTTTTAAGGCCGAAAGAAATCCTATATTCTCCTTTACTTCATTGATCCCTAACCCTTTCAACTGTGGAGCATTCATTAACAAATCATAATTTGAAATCCCCGTATTTTCTAAATCTACATATTGCAGCTGAGGCATTTTCTCAATCCCTAACAAAGAGTTTATTCTCCCCCCGCTAAGGGTTACTTTTTGAAGACCTTTTATTTGGTATAAAGTCTGAAAAGGCTGCTTTACGCTGGTATCAAGATATAGCTCCTGAAGATTTTTTAATGATAAAAGAGGAGTCAGATCATCCGCTTTTATGGACTCCAAATGAAGTGACTCAAGAGTTTTGAACCCTGATATTGGTGAAAGATCAATCGACTGATTTCCGTCTGGCATAGAATCGACAAACACTAGCTTTTTGATAGGCAAATTCGCCAGCTGCTGTAGACCCTCAAGAGATTGATAGAAATACCTAGCATGGTAATCACCTAAAGTCATTACACCCTCGTTTTTTACCAGGCAGGAAGAAATCCTTTGGTAAGTAACCGTCCGATCCGATAATCGATCACACGATTTAACATAATCTAATAAACTATTCTGCAGAGCAGGATCCTTTACCGTAATGGTTTCCGACCCATCTGTCGTGTCGATCGCATACGTTGAATATGGATATAACAGAAGAATGCAAACGAGAAAAAGTATAGAATAACGAAATTTTGTATGTATGTTAAACCCCTCCCAAAAATAAATAGCACTATTATCATAATATATAAATACATGGAAATAACATGGCAAAATACGGGAATTTCCTCCTATTCCTCTGCAACAAGCAGGACTATTCATCAAAAAACAACTACCGGATATCACACTCAAAACGTATGAGGGGGGAGAAAATAAGAATCGTACGAAATTTTGCCTGTATTATTGTAATGAATATTTCCGGAAATCCCGGTGTTTTGAACACCGATTTTAGTCTATAAAATCCCCTCTAATTGATATCTCCTTGCTTTTCCTTCACCAGAACCTGGCAAATGCAGCGATTTTATAATACTGGACATAACCATCCTGGAATCAAGTTGGAGAAAGTTTTGAAGATCACGTTTGGTGGATGTGGTATTGACGAGGAGTGCGTAATCTCTCAAGGTATCTAAATGAGCCGTTTTGGAGGTATAGGAACACGCTGCACACACCCAATTTCCGGTAACTCTTTTCATCGGCATGGTGAAGCATCTTGGGCAATGAACGCCAGTTAATATTTCACTTACATCAATATTGAAATTTTTCAATGCATCGTACTCTTCAGGGGTATGTTTCTTAATGAGAAGCTTGGACAATTTTGTTATTTCTTTTTTCGATAAAATTTCTTTTTTGTACCTTTGCTCAAAATGTTGGAATTCAAATACAAGTTTGGCACTGCGTATGATCCATTGGTATTCTTTGAAATGACCAATGGTCTCTACAATCGTAGATGGATTGCTGATGGTAATTAACGGGAGGATTGGAATTTCCGGAAATTTGTAGTGTTTTAGCATTTCTCTCAGTTGCAGTTTATGCCGCTTTACTTGAATAATTGGATCTTCGTATGCTCTTTTTTTGTCGCCATATAGTTGTATTAACTGCTGCAATTGGTGGTCGAATATGAGGGTTCCTTTGTGGCTTTTCACTTCTATCATTGCGATGAATGAGGAGGTAATGATGAATGTGTCGATTTGAAAATGATGGTTTTGGTTGTTTCGTAGTCTCAAGGTATGCAAAATATGATACTTTTTATCATCTAAAAAACTCAAGTGATAATCTATAGACTCTTCCCCCTTGTACCCTGATCTTCTTCTGGCCAATTTATTAAGAATATCCGGCATTTTCGGATGAAAATGAGGGATTCTTCTTTGCAAAGCCTCTAATTTTTTTATTTGTATGGGAAAATCTCGCTCTTTTACAATCATTTATTCAACTCCTTTAGTGTGATATTGACTAAATTCTACTAAAATATTGAAATTCCTTCTTAAACTGGATGAAATTATTGGGGAACTGCATCACTTTGGCGAGCAACTGCATGGGTTCAGGTGTGAACTGCATCACTTTTTGGATCAACTGCATATAAAGTTATTACCAAATGGGTAATATTAGAAAACATAAAATGAAGAAAAACAAAGTAAAGTTATACGACGAGCGTTGTCATTTCTGTTACACCGATTCAAGTAGTTGGCAGTCTTCAGAACAAATATTTTTATAAAGGTCAATTAATGCACTTAATCTTAATTTTTCATTTGTTCGAAAATAAAAAACTGACCCAAAAGTCATCCTCCAACGACTTTTTGAATCAGCCTATTATCTCATTCGACTATACTTATAGAGATACTTCTTTCATAACCTGTTCTATGGGACATCTGTACTAAAGGGCTCATCCAGAATTTTAATAAATTTGAAGCTTCTTCCCCTACCATACTTCAATATTTTATTTATACAAACAGGATTAAATAATCTTAACTATATTTCCATTGATTATGAAATTATCACCAAGATTAATAGTATCAACAGCAACAGTTTTATTCGTACTTAGTAGAGATGGATCACCAGAAAGATGTTCATTTTCTATTATATACACTCTTCCATCGTTCGCTGTTACTTTTATTACTGCTTTTGTAGGTACATCGATGATAGATTCTTGCCATTTTCCATAATTCCATGAATCATCTGAACCATCGAATGTTCCATTAATATTAAATGGCGTTGATAAGGATTGTGCTTCTTTGTATTGTGTCAATACATCTTTACTTGTATTGGTTGCTAATAATGTATCGTTCTTATACAAACTCACTTCTACAGAAGTAATATCACTTGCTTTTGTTGTACCTTGTAAGCCAAATCCAACAGTGTATCCATTCACTCCTGATGACTGCATCACTCCAAAGTCTTCTGGTTGTACAAAATTTAGTGCTTCCTCACCTGTTTTTGTGTAAATAGATGATGGATTACCTGTTAAGTGTTCATTTTCTATAATGTATACTTTTCCATCCTGCGCTGTTACTTTTATTACGGCTTTTGTCGGTACATCGCTGATAGATCCTTGCCATTCCCCATAATTCCATGAATCATCCGATCCAGCAAATGTTCCATCCACATCAAATGGTGTTGATAAGGATTTTGCTTCTGGGTATTGTGTCAATACCTCTTTACTTGTATTGGTTGCTAATAGTCTTTCTCCCTTATACAAGCTTACCTCTATGGATGTAATATCTTTTGCTTGTGTCGTGCCTTGTAAGGCAAACCCTACATTGTATCCATTTACTCCTGATAACTGCATCACACCAAAGTCTTCTGGTTGTACAAATCTTTCTGCTTCCTCACCTGTTACAATTGTTACTGGTGGCGTCACTGGAGGTGTTACTGGTGGAGTTACCGGCGGAGTCACTGGTGGATTCTTTGACACCTCTACTCCTGTTGTTTTATTAATCGTACCTTTATTTTCAATCGTTATCGTACCAGTTACACTACTATCCTTCGTTACTTCTTTAACAGTTGTGTTTTCTCCCACTGTAATATTCGCATTTGCATTTCGTACATTAACTGTTGTATTGGATAAATCACCATTTAGGGTAATGTTTTGGCCTGGTTTGCTAGCTGCAAGATTCACAGATTGAACATTTGCACCAGTTGATGCTGATAGTGTTGCAGCAGTATTTACATTGATTTCTTTTACTGTCGTATCCTTATCAACATTTACCTTCGAACCTTCGCCAGTTACTGACACGCTAGATTCAGAGAAATCACCTTTAAGATTTGTACCTTCGGACTTTGCAGTTCCTTTTGCAGCTAATAATACAGTACCATATGTTCCTTTTTCCTGAGATTCAAGATTAATTTGACCCGAAGCTCCGGCATTTTCCGTTACAACAACTGAATTGATTCTCGTTCCATTACCAGCAATAATGTTTGCACCATTTACGTCCGTTACTTTTAACTGTTCAGCTGTGACATTTTCTTGATGCAAGCTGTGGTCTGCAACGTCTTCGACAACAATAGTTCCACCAACACCCTTTATCCTGTTTACTTTTACGTTTTCAAGGTAAACAGTTCCAGCGCCTGTTTTGTCGCCTTTTATGATGATGTCTCCATTTACCACTGCATTGGCTAGCTTAATATATTTGTCTTTTCCTGCAACAAGCACGATCGGACCATTGTACGTTTTTATTTGATCATTTTGACTTCCTACTAATGTGGGTTTGTCTGAATATTCCGAATTCGAAATATAGACGAATGAATGAAAGCTTGCTTTTTGATTTGTATATGTTTTAGATAACCCAGCATATAGCTTTGATTTAGTGTTTAATTTTCCAGACTTCTTGGCATCAGCAAATAGTTGATCAAGTTTATTCGTGTATTCAATGGACTTGTCTGCATCTTTTGCCTTTAATGCTTTATCAAGAAGTGTTTCATAGTTTTTAATGGAGATTGCTAGATTAGCAGTATCTGCAACTTTATTAGCAGATGTTACATAATTTTCTGTCAAACCATTGCGCATTGATTTTTCATAGACCTTTTTAATAGCATCTTGGTTCTTTTTCAATGCCGCTGCTAAATCCTTATATTCTTTCGAAGTTGTGGAATCTACTAACCCTTTATCTAATCTTGCCTTTAAAGATTTTGTTTTAGTAGCAACGTCTTTACCCGCTTTTACTGCAGATATGTATGCACGAGCGTGATCATAATGCGATTTTACATTCTTTGTAAGTCTTTCCTCTAATGCTTTTTTCTCTTTACTTTTAAGTTTGTTAACAGCTTTTTGAGCAGTTTTTAAAGCGCTTTCTGTTTGAACAAAGAGTGCCATGTTAGGATAATCAAATGCTGTTTTCTTTGTTTGAATTCTGTGTTGGTAAGAAATATCTAGCCTCAGAGATTTTGCCAATCCTTCAGCCTTTTGTACTAGTTGACTAGGGCTTAGTGAAGCAGCTTGGTCATGTGCTGGATTCACTGTTGCCACAACACCTATTACGGAGGCGGTAGATAGCATTAGTAGTTTACTAGTATTGCATTTTTTCTTTTTCGACATTAAACAACAACCCTCTTCCCAAATGTAAAATTTTCATCAATTTACTACATTTTCCATATAAAGTTTATTACATTATAGGTAAATAAGTCTAGTTAAATATCCAATATTTTAAAAATATTCACAAAAATAGTCCTATTAATATTTTTAAAGCTTTACTCGAACTCTTTAAATCTACTAACTAAGCTTTTTAAATTACTTATGGAAACTAGAAATCCTTTTTGTTGACTACCATGGGAATCTAAAAGCTTTCGAGAAGTGGCAGTCACCTTTAACCTGGCACCAATTTTTATAACAGACCTACGTCAAAGGCTAATTGGAAGGATTCAAGCGATTCCAATATTAGCTGTGATCACTAATCTTGGATAATTCACATAATCATCCGAATGTACAAATCGAGTAGGAGGGGGTGACTAACCCCCGACCTCTCACACCACCGTACGTACCGTTCGGTATACGGCGGTTCACTTAAGTATGACGCAAATGGTTGTATCTATCTAACAGACTTTTAAGCTTTTGATTTCTCCAAAACTTTAGATTTAGTGTTGTGTGTAAGATAGGACTATTCGAAATGCGCCAATATTTCTTACGAGAATTTCCCCATTCATGGGCCTTCTCTCTTGGAACGCCAAGGGATATGAGCCTTTTAATTTTTGTTTTGGGTAGTTTCCATTGTTTCCAAAGGCACATTCGGAGTCTTCTTCGAATATGTTCATCCAGTTGTTTAAAGGGAGTTGGCGTGTCTGCCAGCGCAAAATATCCGCACCAACCAACAAGGTATTCATTTAGTTTCTCAATACGCAATTCCAATGGAATGGGTTTTGACCTTGATGTTAGTTCTTTTATTCTACTTTTAGCTCTCTTTATACTTTCTTTTGCGATACGGATTTTTGGATTACGGTTTGATGTGAAGCTGAATCCAAGAAACTTTCGTTTCCACGGTCTGTCCACCGCACTTTTCTCTTCATTTACTTTTAGTTTAAGCTTCTTTTCAATGAAAGTAGTGATAGAACTCTTGACGCGTAAACCTGCCTTCTTGGTTTTTACGTAAATATTACAATCATCTGCGTAGCGGACAAATTTGTGTCCTCTTTCCTCTAGTTCCTTATCTAATTCATCTAACATGATATTGGAAAGTAGTGGACTTAATGGTCCACCCTGAGGAACACCTTCTTCGCTGATAGTTTCCACACCGTTTATCATAATCCCCGACTCTAAGTATTTTCTAATTAACTTTAGAATCGTCTTATCCTTGACTCTTTTTGCTAGGAGTCCCATAAGCATATCGTGATTTACCTTGTCGAAGAACTTTTCTAAGTCCATATCTATTACCCATCTGTAGCCCTCTTCTATATATTGCCTTGCTTCCCTAACGGCATCATGTGCCCTTCTTCTGGGTCTAAACCCATAGCTATGTTCGGAAAAGGTTGGGTCATAGATTGGGGTTAATATTTGGGCAATCGCTTGTTGGACAAAACGGTCTGTCACGGTAGGAATACCTAATAAACGAACGCCGCCATTTGGTTTCGGGATTTCGACTCGTCTGACTGGCATAGGCTCATAGGTTCCGTCCTTTATTGAATTTCGGATTTCTTGCCAATTTTGTAGAATATGCGCTCGTAGGGATTTTACAGGCATTTCATCTACTCCATGGCTACCCTTATTCTTTTCGACACGTTTCAATGCCGAAAGTAGATTGTCCCGTGACAGTATTCGTTCCATCATTTCGATACATCCTTTCACGTGAATATACGTGCTATTTGTGCCATTGTTTATTCCACCCTCTTAAAGTCCCCTGTGGAATTCACCACTTCCTCCTTTAAGTAAGTCCAATTGGATTGTCTGTATCATCATAAACAATGAACGCCTAGTGTATATTCTCCTTAAATGTTCAGTCCTTCCCTAACCATCTTAAGCTAGTCAGGTACTATGACCTCTGCTGACTTCTGGCTGTTCAATTACCCTTCACAAAGTAAGTTACCGAGTGTGCTCGGCATTTCAGCCAGACCTCCCCAGGTAAGAGTACAGTCTTTCTCCCCATCTATCTGCTTCATTTACTCTGTATCATCTTTGGCAGAAAGGACTTCGTTTTGTTTGGCAAACTCATCCAATGATACCTAGCCTTATATGAAGTTCGTGTCCCTCAGACCGGAGATTTGCCGCCCGCTTCCTTCAGATTCTGCGTCACCACAGACACCCTTGCGTTTAGCTACTGCTACTTCTGCCTTCACAGTTCGGGACTTTCACCCTATAGACTGCACCCATGCTGGGCGCACCAAAAAAAGAACCTACTTTTTGAGTAAGTTCTTTTTTGTTGTACATAAATTAGGAATGGTCGTGCAGTGGCCGTTGACTACAATTTATTAATTGTTACTTTTATTTTTAAGTCCTTCACAGAACATCTTTATTTTTAATGCTCTCTCTTGACGCATCTTTGAAAAGTTGACGGAATATATGTTTGTCCCACTAATACTTGAATAAATCTTGTTTTTGGTAATGTATTTAGAAAGTAGGATACTGTGATACTCAAGGCATTAATAGAATTTCCTTAAGCAGAATTGTTTACCTTTCATCAAGTTGCAAAGCTACTCATTTCCCTTCTTGGTAAACATTCAATGTCAAAAATAGGATGAATTGTATACGATTTCACTATAGTATTGCACGTTATTATAATTAATGAGATATAGGGAGCCCTAGAGAACATAATCGGTTAAAGTAAATATAACTTCCTCTGAAACTTATTGTAATATTATGTCGTATTATTATATACAACAAGATTATTCACCTTAGAAAATTTTATTTCTGAGGGGGTTATTTATGTTTACATCTAATCATTACATGCCCATTATTAGGTGGAGAAGAGGGGAACAAAAGGCTTTAGAGTTACTAGATCCAACATTAAAAGAATCTATGACGCCACTTGTTGAAATTCCACCAATTCCATGGGATTTTGAAAACGAGGCACCAAAAAGAACCATCGATGATCATCTAAAAAATATAGGCATTCAATTGAAGAAATCTTGGAATCACAATGGTCCTGTATTTATAGATGCTTATCAAATATGCATAGAGGACGATGAAGTAATGTCCAATGGCCAGCATCCTTTGGAGTTTATCATTGATGAATTCCAAAATGAAAATATACAAGCTATACCTGTTACAGGAAATCATAGGGGAACAAACTATCAAGCGGCTGTGAGGTCTATCAATCAGAAGTATAGAAACGGATATTGTTTACGGCTGGTGGATGATGACTTGGATGAAATTAATCAAATCATTGATTGGACAGCTAAATTTTTTAATGAAAAGCCAGAAAATGTAGATCTAATTTTGGATTATAAATACATTAATCCTAAGTACGAGTCCCGTATGTTGAGGCTAATTGTTGGTTCAATCTCAGCAATTCCAGACTTAAATAAATGGAGGACCCTTACATTCTGCGGGACTGCTATTCCGGAAAGTCTTGGGGATATTCAAACTGGTACTGATGGTAATATCCCTCGCTCAGAATGGTCAATTTACAAAAAAATCTTAAATACTCACCTAGATCGATATCCTTCATTCGGTGATTATATTATTTCAAATCCTGAGTATACAGAGATTGACCCACGACTTATGCAAATGTCGGCCAATATTAGGTATTCCGTGGACGAGGAATTTTTAATTTTCCGGGGATACTCAGTAAGAAGTAAAAAGTACAATGGATGGGGTCAAGCATTAGGACTATCTCAAAGAATTGTTTCACATAGTAAATACCTTGGGAGAAGTTATTCATTTGGAGATGAATACATTTATAACTGCTCAATTGGAAAAGAAAGTACTGGTAATGCCGAAACATGGAGAAGGGTTGGAACAAATCATCATTTAACGTTAGTCATTAATGAGCTTTCCAACCTTC
The DNA here is from genome assembly GCF_038008735.1 of Margalitia sp. FSL K6-0131. Classification (NCBI taxonomy): domain Bacteria; kingdom Bacillati; phylum Bacillota; class Bacilli; order Caryophanales; family Bacillaceae; genus Heyndrickxia; species Margalitia sp. FSL K6-0131. The sequence continues at coordinate 940,223 of NZ_JBBOZS010000001.1, read as the reverse complement.
ACGCTGCTTCAACCGTTCATTTATCATAATCTTTAATTCTGTTATATTTATGTTATTAGCTAACCTTTGATATAACAAATAGCGGGGCTTACTCAAAAAACCTTTGTGTAGCCCTTTTTCTTTAAGAATTTCAATCGCTTCATTTCTCCAAAGTAAGTGGCTTAGGCTATCTGGATCAACATTTCTATTGAATTTTCCTTTTCTGATTTCTCTAATGTGAAGCTCGCCTCTATATTTAGTTACGAGCCAAACCCCCCACCATTTAGGAATAATATTTCGAGCTTCATTTAAATGTTGTCGTTGAATTACTATAGTCATTCGGTCAAAAACTCTATTGTAGTCTTCCATTTGGGAAGGCAAACGTTCTAATGTATCACTCTCGCTTTTGATCTCAAAGCCATGCAAAATGCCGTTTATTACGGCAATATCAACTCGGGATTGACCATGTAAAATTCCCATTTCATTCACTATTCTAGTGTCAGAATCAAAAGTATAATAATCATGAAGCTTCTGAATTAATACCTCACGAATATCCTTATCTTTTAATTTTTTCATAGCTTATCACCATCCACATAAATTCAAGAAAACATTATCATAAATACTATTATAAATAAATATACTAAAAATAATGTCATTTGGTTACTATTTAGCAAGAAAACTTTGTAATTTCTACCCCATCTTGGATAACAGTAGTTTTAACGCGTAATTTCCCAACATTGTGATATCTTCCAGAAGTAATTCACATACTATAGGCTGGATAAGTATTTTAATAAATAAAGTAATCGAGTAGGAGGAGGTGACTAACCCCCGACCTCTCACACCACCGTACGTACGGTTCCGTATACGGCGGTTCCATTTATGTCTGACGTAGTTGAGAATATCTCACATAAAGACTCTTCAGCCCTCGCATCTCCCAATAGGAGTTTGTGAGGGTTTTCTGTAGGATTGGGCTTCTGGCTATTCTCCAATATTTCTTTCTAGAGTTTCCCCATTCGTATGCCTTCTCTTTTGGAATCCCTAATCCAATGAGTTTTCTTACTTTGGTTTTTGGTTTCTTCCATTCTTTCCATTGGCACATTCTGAGACGCCTTCTAATCCATTCGTCTAATTCTTTGAAAATAGTGGGTGTATCTGCTAATGCATAATATCCGCACCAGCCAATCAAATATTGATTCAGCTTCTCTATTCTATAATCCATTGGAATTGGTTTTGACCTTGAAGTTAATTCTCGTATCCGTTTCTTGACACGTTGAATACTTTGGTTTGACATCCGCACCTTCGGTTTCTTATGAAATGTGAAGCTAAAACCTAAAAACTTTCTTTTCCAAGGTCTGTCTACAGCTGACTTTTCTCGATTCACCTTTAGTTTTAGAGTAAATTCAATGAAAGTAGTAATCGAGTCCATTACTCGCTCTCCGGCTCTTCTCGATTTTACGTAGATATTACAATCATCTGCGTATCGGACAAACTTGTGCCCTCTCTTTTCTAACTCTTTGTCTAGTTCATCTAGAACGATATTGGAGAGTAAAGGACTTAATGGTCCACCTTGGGGCGTACCCTCCTCGGATTTCGTTATGACTCCATTAATCATAATGCCAGACTGTAGATACTTCCGAATTAGTGATAGGAGCGTTCTGTCTTGAATCCTTTTGGATAGAGTCCGCATTAATCTATCATGATTGACTTTATCAAAGAATTTCTCCAAGTCCATGTCGACTACCCATCGGTATCCCTCTTCGATATATTTCTTCGCTTGTCTAACACCGTCATGACCTCGTTTGTTTGGTCGAAAACCATAGCTCTGTGTTGAAAAAGTCGGGTCGAAGATAGGGGTTAAAATCTGAGTAATCGCCTGTTGGATGAAACGGTCTGTCACGGTTGGGATACCTAATAACCTTACTCCACCGTTCGGTTTTGGGATTTCAACCCGACGGACAGGAGAAGGTTGATAAGTACCCTCCATTAAGGATGTTTTAAGTGTATCCCACGTTTCGAGAATATGTCTTCGTAGGTCTTTTACGGACATATTGTCTACTCCATGACTTCCTTTGTTCTTTTCTACTCGCTTTAATGCCAATAAAAGATTTTCCCGTGACAACATTCGTTCCATTAACATTGAGATTTATCCTTTCTACGTGAACAATACATTCTCATTAAGTGGGTTCTTTACTAAGCCCTCCCGAAGTCCCCCATGGAATTCACCATTTCTTCCTTTCAGGTAGGTTCCGTAAGAATTTTCTGCTTTCATACATAAAGAACCGTTTGCCGAGTGTTTGTTCTCCTAAAATGGTTCAGTCCTTCCTTGATTCTCTCGAGCAAACCAAGTACTACGACTTCGGCTGACTTCTGATTGTTCAGCTATCCATTACTAGATAGGTTACCAAGTGTACTTGGCGTATCAACCAGACCTCCCCGGGTAAGAGTGCAATCTTTCCTTCCATCTATCTGCTTCATTTACTTTGTATCACCTTCGGCAGAAAGGACTTTGTTTTGTATTGCAAACTCATCCAATGATACCTAGCCTTGTATGAAGTTCGTGTTCCTCAGACCGGAAGTTTGCCGCTCGCTTCCTTCAGATTCCGCGTCACCACGGACACCCTTGCGTTAAGCTAACTGCTACTTCTGCCTTCACAGTTCGGGACTTTCACCCTAGAGATTATACCCATGCCGGGCGCACAGTCAAAACGGTCATCCTAATTTGATGACCGTTTATTAATTTTCCTGATCACAACAGGTGGTTTATTAAATGAATTTCAGTACGAACATAATTTGAGCATAATACAAAATATGTGAAGTTCTATACTTTTTTTGTATGGTATTTGTTAATTGTTTGAATGTAGCATAACCTATACTATTTCCCCTACTTTAATTCTATTCTTAGTTTTTATTTTGTATCTTGTCAAATAACTCCCGCTCTATTTCATTAATCAAAGTTGAGGTTTTTTCTCCTCGGTACACTATCGATGATTCATAGTTATGGAATTTATGGTCTTTTTTGCGAATTGCTGACAACCAATTAAATGATCCTTCTACTAAAACTGAATCGTCCATCCACAATGTTTTATTATGTATATTGGGAAGAAAAGTTACCTTAGCTTTTGTTAACATTAAGTCATTAATGGGGGATTCCGCACTTTTAATAGGGATACCGTCTAAAAAATTAAAGTTTGTATTAGCATAAATATTTACTTCGATCCCTCTTGAAACTGCATTCTTAATTGATTGCAGCAAAAATTTTTCACTTGCTGCATATCGAATAAACGGTGATGTAATGGAAACACTCCTTTTAGCTTTTTGCAAAACATCACATAACAGTGCATCATGAGCTTCATGAGTATTTAAATGTTCTATTTCATCTTGTATTTCGTTTCTTTTTATTACTGGTAGATCAATTAATTCATTTTCTTCACTTGAAAACAAATATCTGGCTAGTAAATTGGAAGGTTTATCACCTTCTAATTTAAAAATATCCATATTCCCAAATACTAAGAAAGATTGCTTTGCTCTAGATAATGCAACGTTAAGCATATTCACACCCATATCAAAGAAATAGGAGGAATCGCTAGAGTAAACCGAAGAAAAGATTATTACCTCTCTTTCAGATCCTTGTAAAGCATGAACCGTACCTACTGTTATATTCTTGTACTTTTCTCCTAATGCCTCTTTAATTACCTTTTTTTGCAGTGTAAACGGTGTAATCACAGCAATAGTATCTTCAAGTGTTTTTTTACTTGCCGTTGTCAATCTATCTTCATTTTTCTTTATCCACTCAGCTATTACATATGCCTCATTCTTGTTACAACGGCTACCACCTTGTTTCGTTTCCATTCCATGAACATGTGCATATCCTATACGTGGAAGAAAATGAAAATCATTTTTATACTCTGTCATAGGTGAAAGTTTTCCATGATAAGCCAAGTCGTTACAATAGCTAATTATCTCATTTTGACATCGCCTATGTTCTGAAAGAAACATCCCCCTTATACCATCCATCATTTGAAATTGACTAGCCTTTTGGGCAGTCTTTATCAAAGATGTACCTGTAGTTGCAATTCCTATTCTTTTTAATTGATGATAATCTTTTACTATCGTTTCTTTCTTTGCAAGATCGCTACGTATCATATTCATTTGATCGATTGATACTGGTAAATTCCAAACCGGTTCAATTTGGACTTCATCCCCGACAACCAGTGCTGATTTTGCTAATGCAAATGCGGGGCCACCAATTTCCGGGGAAACTTGTCCAGCTTCGTCAATAATGAGAAGATCAATAGCATTATAAAGTGGCTCTACCATAGAACCTTTCCACTTTCCAAATAATTTCGGTAAAGTATACAAAGTTGACACATGACAAGGAAATAATTGCGCAGAGTCTTTCCACTCATCCAATAAATGTATTGGCTTGTCCGCTTCTTTGGTTTGTTTCTTTTTATTAATTAAATACATTGCTTCCCAATAATGTACTGACAATTTAAATGCTATATATCTTTGATAACTATCTAAATGTTCAAGAATACTTTTTTCTTTTCTTGAACCAAATGTTGATACATATTTATGATTTTTATAGAACTTTTTCTTATAATGGCTTAATTTAAACCCTATAGCTGCTTTTTTCAAAACGGAGAATATAGCTATTAGCTGTTTTAAAATATTCCCTCCATTATTTTCTATATTGGACTTTAACTCTTTCTCTAATAAAGAAATTTTTTTATCCAAATCTATTACATTAGTTAAATTATCAACTGTTTCCAGCACTTTTTTCTTCAGCCATTGAGCCGCTTCCTCTATAGATAGGTTATTCATTCCGGAATAATCCGCAAAATGCTTTAGAAAGATCCTTTCTTGTTCTACTAACGATATCTTATTATACTCCTTTATAAATCCTTCCCCGTCAGGGCTCTTCATATGGAACTTTGAATCTTCCTTTAGCTCTTTTTCGAATCTTGATTTCGATGGACAATATAAACCATAGCTTTCTATCTCATTTATCCAACGCCCTACCAAATACTTTTTGTCCGGATCATCTGCTGTCTCAGCCGTTTTTCCAAAACTATCGATGATATTTGTTACAGCTTGGTTATTGGTAGAAGAAGCTACAATAATAGGAGGGCTTTCCGCATTTACAATAACTGATTCTACTAACTTCGTTGCTACAACAGATTGAAGTAAAGTTGTCTTCCCCGTACCTGGTGGTCCATTTACAGCTAAAATCTCTCCATCCCTATTTGTCATAAATTTATGTAATGTTTCGCGCTGTGAAGGAGATAAAGGATACTCGTCACTCATTTGTCCTAAATGACCCTTTGATAATTCAAACTCATCAAGTTCTATATTTTTCTGTTTATTTTCCGATAACTCAACATAAGCATCTAGGAGCGGAACGTTCGGCTTATCCTTTTCTAATTGATTATAAAAATTTAATATGGTTTTAATAGCATAATCATTACCTTTTGGCTCTAAAAAAAGACAACATTCCTTCCCTATTATAAATTCATGTTCTGTATAATGAAGGACAGCTGCCTCTAATTCTTTTATGTACCTTATTAAATCATTCCAACTATTTGGTTCTAGTAATCCTTTTTCCGCTAAAAAGCTTTCATAATCAAATACAGTACCAAAAGTTCGTACAAATGAACTATTTTGTGGTTCTAAAATATTCCTCGGAATCCATGGTTGCTGTGTAGAATCAAAATATATGGTTAAATCTCCACTGATTTTAACAGGGATTAACATTGGATAAACGAATTGTTGTTCATTGTAATAGCTTCGTTTTGGTTTTAAGATGATGGGAGCTAAGATACATTCAATATCGGAACCTTCCATTACTTTAAGTTCCTTTAAAGCTTTTAAATATGTATCATATGTAATTTTTCCTTCATTAAATTCGCTCATAGAAAAAGTAATATGTTTTGATTTTTTTGTATCCATACTTACTCTTAATGAGTCAGTTAGACAAAATCGCCAATATGCTAACACCCTATTTCTTATTTCCAAATTGTACTTCCTCCTTTCTCGAATCTACTAAGACTTTAATTGTTCAGAGTCGTAATCACTAATACTTTTAAAGTAATAATACTTTCTATACATCATTTATAGCACTATTTATTACTTCTACAATCTTTTTAATCAATCTGTTATTTATCTCCTTTGATAAATCTTCATATTCAGAAAAGTCGTTTTCATATTCGGCACGGGCAATTTCATTTCGGTAAAAAGTAAACATGTCTAAGATGGAAATAAGCATTCCTGTTTATTCAATTGTCCTTTAGAAATTATTTTAAATAAACTTATCTTTTATTAAAGAGAATTATTCAGGTAAGTCAATTCAAAAAACCATCTATCAAGCTGTCAAACCACTAATTTTATTTGAAATATCCGCCGTATTAATAATCCCCTATTCCACTAATATTAAGTTTAGCAAGTGCATTTTCGGTGTTTGTCAATATAGTTGTCGTATTTAATTACTTTAGTATTTTAATAGAATGTTATCGATCTCCGAGTTCAGTCAAGGCTACCGCGCTGCGCTTGCTTTCCTGGTGATTTGAATCGAAAGGAGAAGCATTTTCGATTCAAATCACCAGGAAAATGGGGAATATTATGATTTCCTCAATCCCTCGGTTTGCCCCCATCTCTCATTGGATTGAGAGCTACTTGTTCATTCGGTGCCCAATTTCTTGTACCTCTTGACCACCGTTCTGGATGTCTAGCTTTCGCTTCTTCGTATACCTTTTTCCGCTTTTCCAAAATGGCTACGTGTTCACTGGTATGACACTGTACAGGCGTCACAAAATTTAGTCCACTATGTAGGTGAATCTCGTTGTACCAATAGACAAATTGCTGTGCCCATTTTCGTGCTTCTTCGAGTGACGCAAAACCTTTGTGTGGGAAATCTGGTCGATATTTGAGTGTCCGAAACATCGCTTCTGAGTAAGGATTATCATTACTCACACGCGGTCTTGAAAAGGAACTTTGAATACCCAATTTCTCTAATAAACTTAGGAATGTTTCAGCTTTCATCGGGCTACCATTATCCGAATGCAACACAAGTGGCGCCCCCTGTATTTTTTCATTGATAACTGCTTTTTTTACAAGCGTTTCAGCGTGTTTTGCCTCTTCTGTTTCCCAAACTTCCCAGCCAACTACTTTTCTACTAAATAAATCGAGAATTAAATAGAGTCGATAATACAACCCTTTCACAGGTCCACCAAGCCACGTAATATCCCATGTCCACACCTGGTTTGGCGATGTTGCTAGATGACTCTCAAGGATTCTTCTCCCAGGCTTTTGACTACGACCACGATGATGTTGCATTTTTTCTTCACGTAACACACGATAAAATGTGGATTCTGACGCAATATAAGTTCCTTCGTCCGCAAGCTTCGGTACAATTTGTGTCGGCGGTAAATCGACGTACTCCTCTTGTTTGACAACCGTTAGTAGTTCTTCTTTTTCTTTCTCAGACAACTTATTTTTCGGTACGGGTCTTTTCGTAAGTGGGCGCTGATCAACCTTCACATTACCGTCTGCCACCCAACGTTCATAGGTCCGAACGCTGATATGAAGCTCCTCACAAGCCTTCGCTAATCGCGCACCATTTTGATTGGCTTCTTGGATAAGTTCGACTGCTAATGCGCAATTTGACGGGCTAATCATTCTTCCTCGTCGTCCCCCCAAATCGCTTGGGCCTTTTTTCTCAAAAGTAATAAAGCCGCCTGCTTCGGCTAGTGCCTTTTCTTTCTTTTGTAGTTCTTTTTCTAATTGCTTGGCACGCTTCTGTTCTTCCTTCAATGCACCATTCAACTGTTTTGCTTGGTCGAATGCATGACCATTTGCCTGAAGGCATACACTTTTCCATGCTTCAATCTGTTCACGGTAAAGCCCCTTTTTACGACAATACTCGGCAAGCTCCGATTCGTTCAACGCAAACGTCTCCATCACGATTAAAAACTTGTCTTGACTACTCCATTTGTCGCTTGTTTGTCCATTACCGGGCGTAGCCACACCAGCCGCGCGAGCTTCTTTACGCCACTTGTACAACGTAACCTCTGAGATGCCTTCTTCTTTCGAAATCTTCGGCACGGATTCATTATTTGGGGGCATCATGCGTTTGGTAATTGCCTCTTTTTGTTCTTGCGAATATCGTAGTCCATTTTTTCCTGTCATATTGATCAACCTCCGTGTTATTTACTTAACTATAACACTAAAGTATCATACGACATCTATCCTAACAGAGGGGGATACCGCGATTATGTTTTTGTAAACACAGATTGTTCAATAGGAATGAATTTTATAAGTGTCTACAATTAGTGTAGCATCATAGTAGATATATAATAAAGAACCTCAAAAAAGGTGTTTCCACCTAATTTGAGGTTCTTATACTAAGCTTACTTAAATTAAGTATATTACTTAGAAACTGTAACTGTATTTCCACCAACTACTACGTTTCCAACTAAATCTGTAGTTGCTGAAGTACCAGATAATTTAACTGTGATAGTTTTAGAGAATTGGTCTACAGATAACTCTTTTCCAAGTGTTAATACTAACTTATTATCGTTAGCAGTAGTACCAGTATTAAATGGAGTAGTTCCATCAAGACTAGTTGTTCCACCATCAACCGAAACAGTATAATCAGAGCCAGTTACTGTACTATCCTTAATTGCTTCGCTAAATGTTAATTCAATGTTCTTACCATCTAGTAATTTTGCACTTACTAATGATGGTTTAACATTTTCATTTAGAGTTACAGCCTGAGTGTAAGGTTTAATTGCAACATTATTTTCACCAGTTACACTGCTTGCAATAGAGAAGTTGCGATCTCCAGAAAGTGTTAAAGCACCATCTTTAAGAGTTAACTTCACTAATGTTTTATCTCCAACAAATACTGCTTTATCAAATACACTTACACCATCTACTTTGTAGTTTACAGTGTTTAATGCACTTGCTGACATTGTTTTTGAGTATTTAACATAAACAGTGTTCAACGGAACAGATTTTTCCCCGCCAACTGAAGATGCGTCATTGCCAGGTACAAATACATTTTGAATAGAAGGAACAGAAGTATCTGCTGTAGTACCTAATGTAAATTTAACAGTTACATCATTTGCAGATTGAGTAGTTCCATCAGTTACATTCGCAGCTGGTAATACTAAAGTATAAGAACCTGCATCGAAACCAGTTACTTTAAATAATGCTTTTGGAGCTTTAGCATCAGAAGTGTCTACTGAAATATCTGAAGCTTTAATATCAGCTGATTTTAAGATGTTATCAGGTGTTAAGTAGCTTACTTTATAACCAGCATCTTTGATTTTTGTTTCATCTGGAGCTTTATCAAATGTAACTGCTACAAAAGTATCATTACCTTTTTTAATTACTTCTGTTTTTTGTACAGCAGGAGCTGAATTAGAGAAAGTATATGCCTTGCTAAATGTTGCTCCAGCATTTCCAGCATAGTCCTTGTATCCAGATATTTCTACACCATATACTCCATCAGCAGCTACAAGTCCAGATTTTGTAATTGTTAATGTATTTGTAGTTGTATCAAATGATTGTGTTTCACCTGTTACAGATGCTCCACCAATTTTAACATTTGCATACTTACCTGTACTAATTGTATCAATTCCTTCAGTAAATTGTACTTTAACAGTATTTAAACCTGAAGTTGTAACTGAAGAAATTTGTGGTGCAACTACATCAGAGATAGTATTTTTTACAGTAATATCTACTGGATTAGTAATTAAGTTAGATGATTGGTCTTTAGCACCAACTACAACTACATGATATTCAACATTTGGTTTAAGACCAGTTAATGTAATTGAGTCATCACCAGGTGTGAAAGTAGCTTTACTAACGTCAGTTGATTCTGCCGTACCTTCATAAATTTTAACTGTTCCATCTGTACTTAATGCTTCAGAGAAGTTTAAAACAGCAACTCCAGAACGTGGGTAAGTAACATTAACAAATTTCGGAGCAACAGTATCACTAAAAGTTAAAGTTTGTGTATACTTAGGTGTTTTAACTTCAGAATCAGCTTTTGTAGCGATTTCTGCTACAGTTACTACAAAAGTAGTATCATTCGGAATTGCAGTATCTAAGTCTAAAAGAACTGTTTTGTTGTCACTTTGTAATTCAGGTGTAACTTTTGTACCTGAAGGTAGACCTACAAATGAGTAGTTATTAATATTTTCAGCATCAGATTTTGAAACTTCTTTACTGAATTTCACTTCTAGTAGTTTAGCGTTAATCGCACTTACACTTGTAACTGCTGGATCAACAGAATTAAGAGTCACAGTAATTACACGATCTAATTTTGCTGGAGCATGAGCAGCATGAACTGTTACTTTGTAATCGCCAGCTTTGTCAAAATCAACTTTGCTTAGATCATAAGTTGCTTCGTTAAGTTGAGTTTTACCACTTGCTAATTTTACTTTTACTTTCGCAGGTAATTTAGCAAGTAATTCTGCTTTAGTAATACCTTGGTCAACTTTTACGTTTTGTTGGTTGTTTACGTAAGCAACAGAGTCAACTTTTACGTTAACATCAACTTTAGCTTTTGTTTTAGTACCAGATACAGTACCATAAACGCGCTTAGTACCAGCTTTAGTGAAATTAACGTTTTCCCACTTAACAGATACCCAAGCAGTTTTTCCGTCTTTGTATTTCACTTTCACTGTTTTTTGGATTTTAGCATCTTTTGTGCTTTGACCTTTGTAAGCAGTTACACTTGCTGCTTGATATACTTTTACAATAGCGCCGTGTGAAGCAGCACTTGATGCTACTGGAGCCACTGCACTCGCTACTAAAGCTGCAGATGCTACACCAGTAATGAATTTACGACTAGACTTTGGTTGATAAGCCATTTCTCGTATTTCCTCCCTTTTCTTCCATCTTTATTATTTTTCTAATTCCAGAGACATAGTTTAGAAGTCCTATAGAAAAGCAGATTAATAACGAAAACTGTCGAACTTTTTTCTATATTATGTACTTTCTAACTCATATGTCGTCTCACAGAACTAGTAAAATACGATTAAGTAAATTAATACCATCATAAATATTAGTATAGACTAACTAAAATTAGTAAGTCAACCATTATATTCATGTATTTCATAAATCTTTATGAATTGGATTAATTTACTCTCTATACATCATTTTACCTGATATCTGACAAATTACAAGATTTTTCACCAATGTAGAATTTACCAATTTTGCGATTTTTGAAGTATTATTATATACCCATCTATTATTTCGGCTATTTTTTTATTAAGTTAATAGTCTTTAAAAATTTTTTTGGTGCTTTTATCCTCTGGATGATATCTTTGGTCAAATATTCTAGGAAAAACCACTGTAAGAAATATATTCTAGTTGTTTTAATTTTATGACACAAATAATATTTTTTCTACATTTATATTTCACTCATTTTAAAAAATTTGCAAATTTATTATGTGATTCTTTAGGTGGCTTATATAGGCAAAAATAAAAAGGGCATCTCAGCCCTTTTCCAATTTACTTTCCTATATATTTATAAAAATCTAAAACTCCCTGATAAATCGATTGTGCAGCCAGATCCTTATATTGAGAGGATGCTAGCTTTTGTGCATCGCTTTTGTTTGATAAGAATCCTAGCTCGACCAATACTGCTGGGAGCGGGTTATATTTAATAACCTGAAAGTCCGCGTCTTTGATTCCACGATTTGTGGTTTCAATTGCATTGGAGAGACGTTTTTGAATATAGTCGGCAAGCACTTTGCTATCCGCTGCCCGTTGTTTGTCTCCGCCGGAATTATAATATGTTTCCGTTCCTTTAGCACTGGTGGCTGAAGCAACATTACAGTGAATGCTGATGAATCCATCTGCATTGGATTTCGCTGCGATATCATTTCGATCGCTCAAGGTTGGATACGTATCTCCTGTACGTGTCATAACTACTTTTATTCCTGCTTTTTCCAAAAGCTTTTGAACACGTTTGGCTACATCGAGCGTAACATTCTTTTCGACTAATCCATTCCCGCTTGCGCCAGGATCCTTGCCGCCGTGGCCAGCGTCAATAACAATAATCTTGTCTTTATTTGGAACGACTGCTTTCAAGTAAGCCGTACTTACATAGCCTTTGATTGAGCCATATGTAATGGACGCCCAACCATTTTTGATTTCATATACCGTTACTTTGTAGTTTTTATTTAACAGACCAACTTTTGCATAGTCAGCTCCTGGTCCTTTGCGAACATTTAAGGACGTTGCGGTCACGAGATATTGACCAAGTGGTTTGACTTCCGATGGGTCCGTTCCAGGATTTTGTTGGTCTCCTGGTTTTGTTGGATCAGTGATGTCGCCAGGTTGAGTTTCAGGTGGACCCGCAGGATCGGTTCCAGGATTGTCCGGATTCGTTACTGGTTGGTCCGTATTTGAACCGTTATCCGATGCTTGGACTAGTTTCAAATAGGTTGTGCTTACATATCCTTTGATATTGCCGCTTTGCATGTAAGCCCAGCCGTTTTTCATTTCATATACATCCATCTTTGCATTTTTGTTTAACGTTGCAACAGAAGGATAATATACGCTTGGTCCTTTTCGGACATTAAGAGCCGTTGCATTAACAGTGTATTGTCCCGTTGGCTTCATTTTAGAAATGTCAGGCAGTACGACAGGTGGAACACGATAGGTTGGATTTTTGGCACGTGCGACAAAAACAGTGAAGTCTTGTCTTGATAATGCGGAACTTGGATGGAAATATCCGTCAGAACCTACGTACATTATCCCTGCTGTGAGTGCTTTGTTGACTTCTGTGTAGAATGCGCTTGACTTGGATACATCTCTTAAGGAGAGATTGCTAGTAGTCTTAAGGGAAAACGCCTTGTTAATTAAAGTGGTTGCGTCTGCTTTTGTAATTCTCGCTTTTGGTTTGAAGGAATTGTCCTTGTACCCTTTAATCAATCCCTTTTTGTATGCTGCTTGAATATAGCCGGAGGCAGCTGAATTGGAACTGACATCTTTAAAGCTTGTTTTTACTTTTGCTCCGCTAAGGCCAATTGCTCGTCCCACCATTATAACGGCATCTTCTCTTGTAATGGATTCCTTCGGGCGAAAGCTATCTCCAGATTTTCCGGTCAAAATATTCTTTTCTATTAAATAATTAATCTCGGTTTTGTACTTTGTCGGAATATCTTTCAATGTTGTCGCGGCATAATCTTTATTGTTTGCAGTCGTTAAGATCACAACTAAAGTCATGAACATTAGCAAAATATTGCGTAACTTTAACATTTTTCGATACCCCCTCCTTTCTTTTTTGTCTTATCATGTCATAGTTTATCATATTTTTAGGGTTAATTTTGGTAAAATCTATAAATTATACAAATTTTTTTAGAATGTTGGTGAAACTGGCTAATTTACCCTATTGGAAAAGCGGAAGCGCCTTGCTCATCGGCGTACGGATTTCGTAGTCTACGATTGAGATAAAGGAAACACAGTGAGGTAGTTCACGAGCTGATGTGGACTTATCGTAGGGAGGAGACGGAGAAATCCGCTAGCCGATAGGCGCTGGAGCTAGACAGAGATTACATTTGTATTTAATAAAAAAACTAGACTAGTTCAAAGACATAGCCTAGTTGAAATTCTCTTTTATGAGAGGTATTTTATATGGTCGTTCATTAGGATCTCTAAAGGATAATGATGAAAAACAGTAGCATCTATATTTTCCGGAGATTCCAAAAGTTATATGGTTTCATGGTATTGGTTAACAGTTTTAATTCATAACCATTGTCTTTTAGATATTTTAAAACGGCGGGCAGTCCGTCTGCGGTAGTCGGTTTATCGTGGAAGAGAATTATCGGTGATATTCCGCGTCTTTGTAAATTCTTGATTTGCTGGATGGTGTAATTTGCTGTTTTCGAACCATTTAACCATTTCCAATCCAGACTATCCACATTCCAGTCCCACATTTTGTATCCATAGTGATCCATTTCTTTTCGGTAAGGTGCGGTCATGTATGGCTTGCTTCCGTAGGGAACCCGAATCATGATAGAGGTTGTTTTTGTTATCTTTTTTAAGGTTGCCAAACATGTTTTCATTTCATTTGCAGCACTTGTGGGAGATTTATAGAATTTATTTTTATCATGGGTGACACCGTGGCAGGCAACACCGTGGCCATTAGCTACCATTTTTTTCACTGAGGATTGGTGAAGCTTCATATTATTATTCAACATGAAAAAGGTTGCTTTCGCATGATATTTATCTAGAATGCTAAGGATTCTTTCTACACTGCTGTTCGGCCCGTCATCAAAGGTAAGATAGGCTACTCTGTGCGGTGGCTTTGGAGCTTCTTTTGCATCGGATTGCTGTGATAAGAGAAAGCTGCTAAGAAAACCGATAATCAGGAGTGTAATACTTACTTTCCTTTTCATTTGAAGTTTCCCCCTTTCTTCCTATATATAAGGAAACTATGCAAAAGGGAAGTGATTGATGTATTGTCCGGAAATATAAATGTGGGGTGCATAGCACCCCACTCGTTATTGGATCATTACCGGTATTTTTAATGTATCGCGGTCAAATACATTGTACTCTTCATTAATGCGGATGAATGACTCTGTTGTATGAGATACTTTATTGGTGTTAAAGGACTTGGATATTTGCATCACTTAATTTGTTATATGTAATTGGATATTGCGAACCCGGGCCATCATTTTTCCATGGCATGAATTGGATTGGCCTTGCCGCTTTTTCGATAATATTATTTTGGATCATCGGATTGGTTGCACCGCTTACAAGAATACCACGGTAGGTACGGCAATAATCGCAATTCCATCCTTCATATATTTCATATCTACTTTAGCGGTTCCTTCCCCGATAAAGGAGATATTTTTCTCATCATTGTAACCGCCGTACACACCTTTTTTTCCTCCTTTTGATGGGCGGATCAATTGAAACATGGAGGTGGCGGGGGTGAATTTACTTGTACCTGTCTTGGTTCCTTTCACTAACGTGACATCGTTTTGAACAAATACTAGAGACGCTTCCCCTTAAAATCTATGATTTAGTGGGGGTTAGGTTCTTATTTCTTTTCCTTTCCTAAGTTTCCTAATACTTTTTTATTATTTCTACTTTTGCTCCTCCGGTAGTTAAAACCATATAACTTCTAATCCAAAAATAAGGTTTCAAATAATATCATTTTGGTTCCTCCACAAATTTTTTCAGATATGTATAGAAGTTACCATTTTATAACCATTCATGGTGTTGGATAAATTAATTTGCGGTGAAGTATGATCTTCTTCCTCATTTATTTCCATTACTTTGCTTTTTTTATAAAAGGGAAAATATGCTATCTTTTTAGTCCCTGTAAGATTTCATTTGTCATACATTTTTGTCCAGGTTATAACCTCAGCTAAATGGGAGTTTAATGTAAAAGCGGTAGTATTTAATTTTCATTACATTCAGGCACTCTCCATAATTCTATACAACTAGCAATTTAAATGATATACTTTATAATATATAGGAACATACTTTCGGTAAGGGGATTTGATGATGAAGATGATGAAAACGTTACGTCATAAAATTACCAACCATTCCACTATCTTTCATCGCACTCTAGATATTTTTAACGAGGCATTAACGTTCATTATGAATGTCTTGGATAAAGAGTTCGCTGATATTGATACGTTTGAGGTGAAAACAATCGTTCCCGCAGTGGAAAAGCTAATTCATATCACGAAATCAAATCCTCATCCGAAATACAAAGAATTCGATTCTCATTTTTATAAATTCCCTTCTTACTTCAGAAGAAGTGCCATTGCTTCCGCTTTTGGAAAGGTCAAAAGTTATCGCTCCAATCTAAAAAATTGGAAAAAGGAGAAGGATATGGCTCTTTCGGAAGGGAAGACCTTTAAGAAAAAACCTCCTAGACTGCAATTGGAACATAAAGAGTTTCCAGTATTCTATCAAGGAAACATGTTTGAAAAGACATCTGATAGTACCGCTAGAATAAAAGTATTTCATCAAAATGATTGGGTCTGGGTCGATATCCAATTTAAACAGCAAGACCAATATAAACGTGGGGTGTGGAATTGGAAAGAAAACAATCCACAGCTCGTTAAAGTGGGGAAAAAGTTTTTTTTACATATTAGTTATGAATCAAAGGCAACCTTAAGCACAACTAACATACAAGACCAAAAAATATGTGCAGTAGATCTAGGTATTAATAACTCTGCTGTTTGTTCTGTGATGGATGCGAAAGGAACTGTCTTGGCTCGAAAGTTTATTAATCAGCCAATAGAAAAAGACCGATTGTATACCATCACAAACAAATTAAGAAAAGCTCAATCTGTTTCAGGTAACATTACAGCATCAAATTTTTGGAGAAGAATAAATGGGCTACAAAAGCACATTGTCCATCATACTTCGCATGAAATAGTAAAGTTTGCAAAAGAACATAGGTGTGATGTTATTGTATTTGAGTACCTTGATCAAATGAAAATACCAAAGGGATTTTGGGGTGCCAAGAAGCTTCGTTTCAAATTGCGATATTGGCGGAAAAAAGGGATCCAAAATAAAGTGGAAGAAATGGCACATTATCTAGATATGCGAATGTCGAAAGTAAACGCCAGAAATACAAGTGCATTGGCTTTTGACGGCTCTGGGAAAGTGGAACGAAATCCTAAAAAAACCCTCGCAACGTTTCGGACAGGAAAGGTGTATCACGCCGATTTATCGGCGACCTATAATATTGGTGCGCGCTATTTTATACGTGACATTCAAAAATCCACTTCTGAAAAGAAATGGTTGGCTCTTCAGGCAAAAGTACCTGAGTTGTCAAAAAGAACAGAACAAACCTTGTCTTCATTTATTAGTCTTAATGATGCACTTGAGACACTAAAGGTGTCTTAACCGCAAATTTTGTACCGTATTTAAGATAAGGGATGCTCCATCAAAATCTATGATTTAGTTGGAGAGGTTCACAGCGGATTGTGACATTAGATGGAACATACAGAACGTTTGAAATCGTGTAGGTACCTTTTTTCAGGATAAGTGCACCTCCACCAGTATGCTCTAGTTTTTCAAGATAAGATCTAATGACATAGTACTGTTTTGTGTATTTGTTATAGGTAGTGAATTTAGTCATGGTTTTATCGCAAGGTGCAGTTGTAGGAGAAATAGTGTAAACAGCTGCCTTTGCGAATGATTTCATCTGCATAACCAGACTAATTAGTAGTATGAATGCTACTAACATTTTTGCGTAGGCCTTTTGCATTTTTTTGACGCTCCTGTTGTTTTTGTGTATGAATGTAAAATAGTTTAATATAAAATTTGCTTTCAATCTACTAGTTTTTGGTATTAATATGGCATCTGGGTTGTTCTATATGAAAATATCGCTTTTTTCATTGGATTTGCATCATTTTTTTGCGCTTAAATTCGGGAATTTGGTTACAAAGTTATGAGGTTTCTGTCCCTTAGCGTTTGGCATTCGGCCAACTGCATAAAGATGGTTCTGAACTGCATGAAAAGGATATTGAACCGCATGGAAAATATACTTAACTGCATGAAACTTGGTTCGAACTGCATAAACTGTGATAAAGGGGTACATACTAGTGTAAAATAATAAAGCACCCTACTGGATGCCTTTTGAATTAATTAATAATCACGTTTGCAAAATCAATTGTCTCACTATAAATACCGTTAAATTTCGAACGCACTTCCAACTTTTTCACTTTTGAAACATCAAAATCGATATTTAGTGGAAGCCCACCTTTCTCAAGCTTGTAAGTAGCAATCAATTCATTATCTCCATAAATTAGAACATCAAGACCACTGTTATTTGAACTATCATCAATTCCTAGAATTCCTGTAATATGTGAATACTTTCCTCCAAGATTAATAGCATACCCAGAATCTCCATACCATGAAAAATCCATGCTATAACCCTTTGTATAAGTTTGACCTCCCATTGTCATTGACTTATTAATATCAACAGTATTTGTTGAATAATAAGGTTTCAGAATATCCGACATATAACTCCCACTTGGTTGAACTCCAAAGAAAACAGTATTTTTAGAACTATTAAATATAGCTTTATTATTTAGTAAATTACCAACTAATTCAACTGGTGTATACTTAACACCTCTATATTCAAGCATAACAGGTACCGATGAATTGCCTACTTGATATACTCCACCCAAAACATTTCCTTGAAAAGCCACATTAGTCTTTGACGGTGTTGCAGCATACGATTTATAAAGTTTTATATCTTTATCTTTCTTTGTAATTGTTTTCTTTAGATCTGATATTTGTTTATCTTTCGATGCCAATTGTGCCTTCAGAGATTTTATTTGTTTTTGTAAACTAGCGATAGATACACTTGCACTTGCAGAATGTGAAAATAATGTTCCTGCAAAAAAAGCAACTACTAATAAGACTACTAAACTTCTTTTCTTCATTTCTGTTCCCCCTATGATCTAAATATAGTAATTCTTTCCTATTTTCACATAATTAACATACAAAAACAAGAATTATTTACCATTTATCAATATCATAGTAACTACTTTCTTATCTATACTTTATTCATACGATACCTCTATCAGGTCATCCCCATAATCTCATATCAAATCGTGACTAAAACCCTACATTAATTCAAAAGAAAAACCATGAGCACAATCATTACCCATGGTTCTTCACTACTCTATTTAAATATATTCGCAACCTTCTGCACAACCAAATGACTTCCGCCGCCTTTTTCAACACCTTCAACCATAACGGCTACTAACAAGTCCTTCTTATTCTGATCATAGGCTACAAACAATCCATTTTCTTTTCCTTTTTCCTTCTTAGAGCTTTTTAATTCCGCTGTACCAGTTTTACCTGCTAAGGCTACGTTTGGCAAGTCAGCTCCATGACCAGTTCCGCGTGGATCGGCAACGACTTTGCGGAGGAGTCCTGCTACAGTTTTCGCGGTATCAGGACTAATGACATTTTCCTTCCATACTTGGGATTTCTTTTCACTAAGCAGTAAGTTAGGTTTGATCATATTGCCATTATTCACAAAGGTCGTATAGGTATCGGCTAAATGTAATATGTTCATTTGTACCTGACCCTGACCATATCCGCTATCAGCAAGTAAAATTTCATGGTCCAATTTTCCATCTGATGAAATTTGTGATTTTTTTAATGGATATTCAATTGGCAGCTGTTCTGTGAATCCAAAGTTCTTTAGCCCTTTCGCAAATTTGTCTCCGCCCATATCCAGTGCGGTTTGCGCGAAAAAGATGTTATCGGAATACATCATCGCATCGGAAAGGCTGACGGGACCGTTTTCCACATGTACTCGGCTTACTTGATAATCTCCCCAACTTCCGCCTTTGCCCCATGACTTGCCATTTATGGTCTTCGTTGAATTCGGTTTTAATGTTCCGTTTTCTAAGGCAATTGCGGCCGTAATTGGTTTAATGGAAGAGCCCGGTGCATATGACAATGCAAAACGATTGATGAGCGGTTGCAACGGATCTTTTTCTAGCTTGCTGTATTCTGAGCCAGGCATTCCTAACACAAAATCATTCGGATCAAATGATGGTGAGCTTACTAATGAAAGAACTTCACCTGTAGTTGGCTGAATAGCCGCAGCTGTTCCTGCACTTCCCTTAAACTGATTGTAGATTTTCTCTTGAAGATTCGCATCAATGGTTACTTCAATATTTTCACCATTTTGCACTTCTTTTTCCGCCACTACTTTTTGTGTACCATCTGCTTTTTGAATGGTAATCTTTTCACCAGCTGTACCTCGCAGACGTTCTTCATACAGCTGTTCTAAGCCCCGTTTCCCGATTACACTGTTGGCAGAATAGCCCTTGCCTTTTTCCTCTTTTAGTTCTTCTGCGTTAATCGGTCCTATATAACCAACTAAATGTGCAGTTGCTTTTCCGAATGGGTAGACCCGTGCGGAAGTGTCCTGTTTGTCTACACCCGGAAGCTTATATAACTTGGCTAAAATCTCTTCATTGTTTGTTGCAATCTTTTTAATCGGAACAAACAAATTCGGTTTTACCCAGGAGGCATTTAATTTCTGATCTATTTCCTGGACGGACATACCTAATAATTTGGCTAACTGATTCTTTACTTCCGTTTCTTGGCCCGCCATTTTTTCCGGAATGACACCGATTTGATAAGCAGTCCCGTTCACGGCTAAGCCTTGTCCGTTTCGATCGCGAATTTCTCCGCGTTTCGGGTCTACTGTGGCTGGTACGATTTTATCCCCTTTAGCAAGCCCAGGTAAAAGAAGCTCTGGCTTCCAATCGACATACCAGCTTTCCTGCTTATTTTTTTCTTCCTTTGTTAGTGCGATTTTAGTGGAATACTGAACCGGACCAGCAAACGTTTCAAAGGAAATATTAACGGGGATAGCTACCTTATCTTTCTTTTTGTAGCTGTCTTCCTTCAATGATTTATAGGTGATTTTCAGATTTTTCACCTCTAAATCCTTATATATCTTGGGATAGCGGTCTACGAAATCCGCTGTTTTAAATTCCTTCTTCGTGCTTGATGAAAGGAAATCGTTGTACATTTTATTAAAATCACCCTTGTCCCATAGCTTCACATAATCTTTTAATCTTTCATTTGGTGAAGCTTCCTTTTGACAGGCAGACAAAAGACCAATGGCAACCAACAACATAACTGCAATGAAACTGATTTTTTTCAAAATAAACCTCCTTTATTCCCCACTACCTCTATTATACAAAAAGCGTATGGAATTATTCAGTTAAAAGTATCAGACTTTTGTCACTTTCGTTATGAAAAGGGGTACATTTTCCTGCGGATTTTGGTAGAATAATAGGAAAACAGATGAAAAAGGGGGAAAAATGACGTGAAGAAAACGATTGTGTCGGTTGCTGCCACCACGATTATTGCTTCGGCTTTTACATCGCAGGCATTTGCAGCGACATATAAGGTTAAAAAAGGTGATTCGCTATCCAGCATTGCCTATAAATATGACACAACGATTAACCAATTAAAAGTACTTAACAAATTGAAAAGCGATCTTATTTTTCCAAACCAGGTACTAACGGTTTCAAAGGGAACTACGAAGGTAAGTGCATCCTCTGTAAATCCTGTTAAAACGTATAAGGTTAAAGCTGGTGACACACTTAGTGGAATTGCTAGCAAAAATAAAGTGAAACTGTCAGACCTTCTTGCATGGAATAAACTTAAAGCTACATCGATTATTTATCCGGGAGACGTTATTAAGTTGTCAAAGGGAGACGTTAAGGTAAGCGCATCTTCTGTAACTCCCGTGAAAACAGTTTCGACTCCAAAACCTTCCACTGCCGTTAAAACCTATAAAGTAAAAGCTGGTGATACCCTTAGTGGAATTGCTAGCAAAAATAAAGTGAAGCTGTCGGATCTACTTGCGTGGAATAAACTTAAGGCTACATCGGTTATCTATCCGGGACAAGTTATTCAGTTGTCGAAGGGAACTTCAACGACTTCTACTACTAAAAAGCCAACTTCACCTACTAAAACGGAGACTTCAAAAACTCCACCATCAGCATCGAAGCCAGAAGGTAATTACACAGTGAAAAGTGGAGACACCCTTTCCGCTTTGAGTCTTCAATTTAATATTACTATTACTGATTTGAAGAAATTAAATGGCCTAACATCCGATAATATATTTGTAGGGCAAAAGTTGAATGTTGGATCAGCTGCATCACAAACGAAGCCAACAGCGCCAAGCAATGGGACAGCAGGAACACCAGTAGGTAACACAAACGGAGTGACTGCAAGCACTATCATTAATAATGCTACTAAACTATTAGGTACACCATATGCGTGGGGAGGCTCCTCCTTATCAGGGTTTGATTGCAGCGGTTTTATTTACTATGTTTTCAACCAAGTTGGCATTTCACTGCCTCGGACATCCAGTTCAGGGTATTATAGCCGTTCTTTCTATATTAATAATCCGCAGCCAGGCGATCTCGTCTTTTTCGCTGATACATATCAATCAGGCATTTCTCATTTGGGAATCTACTTAGGAAACAATCAGTTTATTCATGCCGGTGATAACGGAGTGGAGATTTCTTCGTTGGATGAAACATATTGGAAAAATCACTTTGATGGATTTAAGAGGTTATATGAATCCATCTAATTTTAAAGCATTCCGAAATGGGATGCTTTTTTTGGTGTCAGGCACCACCCGTGGACAAAATACAAAAGTGTACACTAGATATGCCAAAACGAAAAGCTTAATGTCCTTCATCAAGTATATGAAGGACAAGTTACTCCAAACCGAAAAGCTAAATGTCCTTCATCAAGTATATGAAGGACAAGTTATGCCAATACGAAAAGCTTAATGTCCTTCATCAAGTGAATGAAGGACAAGTTATGCCAATACGAAAAGCTAAATGTCCTTCATCAAGTGAATGAAGGACAAGTTATGCCAATACGAAAAGCTTAATGTCTTTCATCAAATGAATGAAGGACAAGTTACACCAAAACGAAAAGCTTAATGTCCTTCATCAAGTCAATGAAGGACAAGTTATGCCAATACGAAAAGCTTAATGTCTTTCATCAAGTGAATGAAGGACTGGGGCATACACTTTATTCTCTTATTTCTATTATGAATCCTAATGGAGAATAACTTTTCCTTCAATTGTAGATTTGTCTATAGGTCCAATACTTGGGTCGCGGCTATCCAGACTTTCACCAGGTGTTCTGTTATCCCCTATAATGAAGTAGGAATGGTTATTAAGAACAACCTCATTCATATCGTTTGCAGTTCCTTTTGTATAGGTTTCTTTAAGTGGAGAACCATTCACATACACCATTCCATTTTTTATGAAGATTTTATCGTTCGGTAATCCTATGATTCTTTTCACAATGTCAAATCCATCCGGATCCCTTACAATGACGATATCTCCTCTATCTGGTTTGTAAAATAGTTTATTGACTACCATCAAGCCTTTGTCATGGAGGGTTGGGTTCATGGAATGTCCGCTTACTATTTTGATGGCGATTCCAAAGTGAAGAACGCAGTAAATGGCGATGAGCAAAAGAATAAAGCGGATCCAGCTGAAGATGGATGATTTTGTTGATCGCCTTGAAATAGTTGATTCCTTTCTATCTATTGCAATAGTTGAATGTTGCACTGGGCTTTCCTCCGTTTTTATCAAAGTGGTTGCATTCCTTGACTTGGAATAGATGAATCCGGTTGTTGATCGGTATTATCAGCTTTAGTCGAGTCAGGCTGATTATCATTGGTTGGTGGATTTTGTTGCTGCTCAGAGTTATCCGGTTGATCTGTTTTTTCATCCTCAGTTTGGTTAGCGGATGAATCCGAGTTATTGCCATTATCCTCATTTGCCCTTGAACCTACTTTATCCATTTCTAATGTTGCTTTTTCCATAATGGCATTCAATTGTTGTTGAATTTGTTGCTCTTTCGCTGTATTATCGATTTTCAAATTGGCAACTAACCGATCTGCATAGTCCCGGATTTCTTGAACACGCTTGGATTTTTCCGCTTCGGTAAAATCGGATAATTTCTTTTGCGATGCTTGAATTTCTAATTGCAATTCTTCTTTTAAACGCTGCTTTTGAACATCTTTTTCCGACATGATCGCTTGTTCAATCGATGTAATAGATTCATTTCTTTCTTGTTTAAACCAATTTGTTAAAAGTCCAATTATATCCGAATCCGCAAATGCGACTCCGATTCCTCCTCCGATTGTAACGGTTAAAAAAAGAACTCCAATTAGAATTTTGATTTTTAAATGTTTTTTTGACTTTTGATAAGTAATTTTTCTGCTAAAGGATTGTTCCGATTTATTTGGCTTTATTGGCAATAATAGTTTACTCATCTTAATATCCTCCATTTGTTAAAACCTATCAGAGTTCCGTGTTAGGAACTCTGATAGTGGCATATTATCCATTAGATTCCTGCTACTACTCCATCTAGTGCATCTTCTGCAGCTTGAACATCCTGTGCAGCTCTTTCAGCAATTAGTTGTTTTTCCTTTTCAAGTAACTCGCCCGCTTTTTTCGTAATGAGGGTTCTTAGTTCCGCGATTTTAGCGTCGATTGCTTTGCCAATTTCTTGTCTTGTTCCGCCCGTACTCAATTTTAGCTTTCCTTGAATCTCAGATTTAGCAAGTGTAATGGCCTTTTGCAAATCACTCGCTGCTTGATCCTTCTGTTTATTTAATTCAGCATCCATTGCAGCTCGTGCTTTTGTACCTTTATCAGATGTATAGTTTGTAAGATCCTGGTCGGCCATTTGACTTGCAACTGTTCCTGCCTTATTAATGGCATCTTTTGCATCAGCAAGTATTTTTGCAAATCGTGCCTCTACATCTGATTTAATATTTTCCTTCTCACTATTAAGTGCAGTTAAGCGACTATTTAAAGCATTTGATATTTCGCCTTTCGCGGCTGTAGTTTGAACTCCTTTTGCATCATCAATAGCTTTACCTGTATCATTTTTTAGTTTGTCATATTCAGCAGGCAGTCCCGCTGTCTTCTTAATAACATCTGCTGTCACGTCTTGGCTTAACTGATTCGTATAAAGCGGAAGTGTTTTACCATACCAATTTTGTAATTGCTTTCCGATATCCATGCTTGCAAATGCAGCGCCAACTCCTGATAATAATCCTACTGATACAACCCCAGCCACAATTTTCCCCTTAACAGTTTTCAACATTTCAATACTCCCTTTCCTTTTTAAGTTTTTTATTTGTTTAATAGATCTTCTAAAATATCCTGTACATCTTGAGTGATTTGCTCTGTTTCTTGCTGCTTCTTTTGCTCTGTATAATCAGCCATTTCTTTTGCGTTTTGCTCTTCGATCTCTTCAGTGACTGTATGTAACTGAGTGAGATAGCGATCGTTATGTTCTTTGATGGAATTTTTTGATTCTAGTAGTGTAGTATTCTGGAAGTTTGTTAATGTTTTGCTGATAGTTTGATTCATCGACGGAATTTGTTCGTGGAGTTTTTTCAAAGCTGATGATAACTTCTGCGTTGTGGTGTTATTCAAGATTTTCTCCTGCGTTTGGAATTGATCCTCATACCAGGACAAGATCTTCATCCCCGGATTTGATAGTGCAAAAGTCATTCCGATACTTAATGAAAGAATACATGTTAATAGGACACCTATTACTTTCTTCCTCATCACCGCCCTCCTTTGTTCGTTTTTGCGCTTTATTTTTGTTCTTTATAGTGAACTTTACAAGTTGATTATATGAAACAATGTTAGAAAAGAAAACTTGCAAAAACGGGGAATATTCATAAAATTATGGGGGTATTCTACGTTTTTCTAATTATTTCTCATTTTATCTAACTATTTCGTTCTTTTTGTTGAACGGTTTTGTTCTATATAGTAAACAGAAATTGTTATTTAAGAAAAAATGATATATCGGCTTTTTGTAATTATACTTTAATAGTCTGATTGACTTATTTTTAATTTAGGTCTTTTATCACTTATTCACATTTCTTCTATTTGATATATTCAAATTGGTTGAATCGGCAAAATCGTTGAAAAATGATGACGCAAAGCTATAGGGACTAAAGTTCATGTTGAACAATGTCAGCCAGTTACCAAGGCCAAGGAGGGTATTTAAAAGTGGGGAAATTTTTAACTCCGGAGGAAGTCTACTTAAAAAAACAGAAATTAAAAAAATTAAACTTATGTTTAATTGGAATTACGGTTATTGCAATTTTTTCTATTATTCCTATTGTTATTTATCATATGTAGACTTCCTTATGGACAGGCCATCGATGCTGCCTGTCTTTTTCGTTTGGATTACCAAACTCCTGCACTAAATTGTTCATTTTGGTTGAATTGCAACGTTTTTTGATATTTAAAATAATAAAAAACAGGAGCCCACAACAGGGGCACCTGTCTCTCACACCTTATTTAATAGAAACTTTCTTTGAATCTCCTACATTGCCTGCTTTATCAATTGCATAGACATATAGGACTGTACCTCTTTTTTGTTTCTTAATTTTGACAGAATAACTGCCTTTTTGGCCAACGGTTGCGGAACCGATGATATTCTTACCGGCTTTTACATAAACCTTAGCACCAGCTTCCGCTTTTCCGGTTATTGTTGTTGAAGTTGGCTTCACCTTGCTTACGGTAGGGACACTTGGTGGTGTTTTATCTTTTACTGTTACTTTAGTGACTTTACTGGTATTCCCCTCTTTATCCGTAGCAGTTACCTCAAGCTTAGTGCCTGCTTTTTGAACCTTGATCGAAACGGAGAAGTTTCCTTTTTTATCCGCTGTTTTGCCTCCAAGCGTCTTTTTACCGACTTTAATTGTTACTTT
Source organism: Margalitia sp. FSL K6-0131 (assembly GCF_038008735.1). Classification (NCBI taxonomy): domain Bacteria; kingdom Bacillati; phylum Bacillota; class Bacilli; order Caryophanales; family Bacillaceae; genus Heyndrickxia; species Margalitia sp. FSL K6-0131. The sequence goes on along the minus strand of NZ_JBBOZS010000001.1, from coordinate 913,936 downwards.
TACACCTGCTTCGGTTTTTCCAGTGACCTTTTTGTCGCGGTCGCTTACAGTATTTACACTTGGTGCTGCTGGAGGTGTTTTATCCCCGACAGTCCATTCTGTCACTTTACTAATTACTTTTCCTCTTTCATCTGTTTCTGTTGCATATAGTTTTGTACCTTCTTTTATTTTTTGAGTAAGCTTTATGGTGAAAGATTTATTCGCTGCAATTGGAGCTGATAATTTTAAATTCTTCTTATCCGTTATATTAACGAACACTCCATTTTCTGCTGAACCAGTAATTACTAGATCTTCTGATGTTACTGGATTTAATACTGGACCTTCTTTAAGGCCTGGAACTGGACCTGGTGGTTCTGTACCTGAGCCTGGACCACCTGTTCCTGGGTCAGTTCCCGTGCCTGAGCCTGGACCACCTGTTCCTGGGTCTGTTCCTGTACCTGAGCCTGGATCAGTTGTATTCGCTAATACAGTAAAGGTTTTGTTAACTGGTTGGTCAACACCTGATGCTGTTACTTTAACTGTATATGTACCGGCTACTGCATTTTTCGGTAAAGTATATGAACTAGCAAAAGAACCTGAAGCAACACTTTTAATTGTTAAAGGGCTTCCGCTTAAATCCTTGTTGTCTTTTAAAATATTGATTGTTATGACGTCCCCATTTACACCTTGACTTCCTAACAACACAAATCCTGAAATATCTACTTTTTCACCCGGTTTATAGTTCTCTTTTAGATCCTTAACACTCAATGTTTTCACGGCTGTAGAGCCTGATACATTTACGATGATTTTTTGAGGGGCCGCATACTCAGCACTCACCTGAATAGTATAGGATCCATTCATTGCGTCAGGTCCTAAAACGATTTTACAAGTAATGGTTCCATCGCTACCTATTTCAGAGTCTGACCATTGACAACTCTTTTTTCCATTACCATCTGGGCCGATAAATCTTAAGGTTGGATTTGTCCCTTTTCCCGCTGCTCCATTTTTTAAAACTTTTCCATTAACATTTATAGTGTCTCCAGGTACGTAATCTAATTTATCTGTAGAAACAGTAAGCATAACATTATTTTCCGCCGCCAAAACAGGTAAGACTGATCCTAAAACTAGAAGGATTGCTGTAATAATGGATATGATACTTTTTTTCAATGAGTTCACTCCCTGTTTTTCAATGATATTGTTAAAAAAATATACAGATTGGGTACATAAGATTAATCTGTTATATTTGTTTAACAATTCCTTCATTTGTCTAAAAAGAGTGAGAGGCAGCAAGTACCTCCCACTTACTTGATTACTAATTAATTAACTTTAAAGCTTCCTGTTTTGCTAGATTCTGATAGTGGAACTGGATTATCTATGTTATCCCATACGAACACTTCAATCTTGTAGGTGCCCTTTTTAAAGTTTTCTAAAGGAATATCCACATTGAATCTAGTTTTCGAACTATTGTTTAGAGGTTTACCAGTAACTTCATTGTAATAAACAACCAATCCTGTTTGATCAGAGATTTGGACGATTACTGTAGGGTTTGTAGCTGCTTTACTTAAGTTCTTCAAATCAGCTTTGATGCTGACGGAGCTATCTTTTGTAAAGCTTGTAGCAGTCGCTCCCTTTGAATCAGCTGTTGTAATCGACTCAATCGAAACTGGGAAATTTAAAACCTTAAAGGTCGTTTCTTGAGTAAATCCACCATCACCAGAAGATAACACTAAAGTGTATAAACCATTTTCCGCTAATGAATCTGGAGTATACGTACCTTCATATTTTTTTCCTTCTACAGCCGGAAGTTCAATCACATTACCAGATGGGTCAATGACTTTTCCTTCCCACTTGACAGAATCAGAAGCCTCAGCCGTGATGACAGCTGGATTATCTTGGCTAATATTTTCTCCAGGGTTAACAGAAAGCGATGTTAAATAAGGTGCTGCTGGTTTTTCCCCTTTATAAATCGTAATTGTTTTGTTTACCTTATGTCCTGCCAAGTCCTCCACTACGAATTTTAATTCATTCTTACCTTCGTTTAATTCAGGAGTGAACTTATAATCGTAAGAAAAGGCTCTTTTTTCAAATGGCTCATCGAAATCATGATGATATTCTTCACTTCCATTTACCAATAATCGTACATCATCAAAATTATCAGCTACAGTAATGGTTAATTCCGGATTGGCGCCATCTGCTGCTACATAGTTATTTTCAGGAATTCCGGATACATTCAGTGTTGGAGCTATAGTGTCAACAATGACTTGACGTCTGAATTCAATTTTGTTGCCTACAACGTCTGCTCCTTCAAAGTAAACATCATGTACCCCGTCATCTGTAAATTTCAATTGAGTTCCAAAATCGTATTGTTTCGTTATAGGGTTATACACTAAATTGATATTCAATGGTGATCCGGCAATTTTATCGCCTTTCACTTTCAAATAATCTACCTTGGACCCATCTGTGACGTATCCAGTTAACGGCACTTCTCTTGTGGAATACACGTAACCTTCAAGTGCAGATACTGGTGAATCAGAAACGATGAATGGAATCGTGTTGTCTCCAGGGCTTGATACCGCTAATCCTGCATGGTTATAAGCATAGTCATATGCAGTGATTTCAATTGAAGATCCATCTGCAACTTGACCAATGTTCACTTTAAATGATTTAGAAGTACCTGGGTTAAGCGAGCCTAAAACTTTCCCATCAATACTAATATCAATATATTGTAATCCGCTTCCGGTGCCATCATTAGCATCGAACGAAAGAATACCTGTGGACTTACTATAAGCTGGCGACGATACAACTGGAGCAGTATTATCGACAATAACTGGAATTTTTACCACTTGTTGCGGTTTTCCAGGTAGATCCACTTGTGTTTTGATTTGATAAATGTAAGTACCATCTGCTGCAACTTTATTATTCAAATAACCGTCCCACTCTGTGTAATATGGTTTATACGAATAAGGTGTTTTTGCTGCAACATAGTTTTTACGTTGATAATTATCGGTGCGAAGCTTTCGTAATGTTTTTCCATTTGCATCGGTAATGGCATACTCAACCATTTTACTATTTCTTAGGAAATCAAGAACTGGAGCAATTGCTTCGTTTTCTCCATCTCCATTCGGTGAAATAGCAATTAAGTTTTTGTTGTACTTTTTCGTGAATGGGTTGTATCCAAGATAATATCCTTGATCGTCCACCATTCCGGAATATCCCATATATGAATTTGTATCATAGATCATATTGTCAAGAATTGGAGGTTTACTCCAATCACCCTTGAATCCAACATATGGTACGGAAATATTCGGTAATGGATTATTTTGGTCATCACTTGTAAGGGTGATGAAGCCTTCGACAAAATAGCCGTTTGGCATTGCCTTTTCCAAATCTGCTTTCGCATTCGTTAAGTCTATTTGAACAGTGATATCCACTGATCTACCCGCTAATATATTAACTTTAGGTGAATCAACGGTCACTTTAGCATTGGAAATAACCTGATCCTTCAATGCCAATCTAGAACCCGTTACTGCATCTGTCAATGCGGAAGCATTAACATTATAAGTAACGTCTTTATCAGAGAAGTTCGTTGCTGTAACGGTCATAGTGAATTTATCTTTATCGATTTCTTTTAGTTCTACTTTTGCATCATTTGTTCCTTTATTCACGACATATACAGGTGTTGTTACGGCAGAATACAATTGCATTAGCCCGGCACCTTGTAGTCTAGGGGAATAAGGGATATTGCTGTTTGCTGGATTAGGAACGACTTTTGCTGTATTCATTAACATCGTCTTCGCACGCTTCACAAGATCAATTCCTTTTAAATCTGGGAATAGCTCATGAACTCTTTGTAAGACAAGTGCAGATCCTCCAGATACATGTGGAGCTGCCATGGAAGTACCACTCATGACACCATACTTACCATCGTTAAGCGTTGAATAAATTTGTCCGCCAGGAGCGGTAATTTCTGGTTTAAGATCCAGTTCTGGTGTTACTCCCCATGAACTAAAGGTAGACATTGTACCAGCTGCGCTATTTGCAACCGTTGTCTTTTGACCAGTAAAAGTTACTTTTCCAGTTCCGTTTGCAGCTTTTAATTTCGCTTCTAGTGTATTCCCGTCACTTTGACTTATGGAAACAAGCGGAATAGTTGGACTGCTTAAAGCCATACTTACATAATCTCCATGACTTGCATGTCCTCTAATGATGACGCCTGCTGCACCCTGTGCTTCGGCTTCCTTTTGAATTTCGGAATAGTTCGGATTTGTTGCTGTTCTTACGACAAATACCACTTTTCCTTTTACATTTTTGCCTGTATATTGTGCTTTGCTACCATCACCAACATATACAAGATCCTTTTCAGATGTTTTTCCAAACACCTCAACAGGATTTGGTGATTCTTGTGTTTTATAAGCTATTGGTAATGTTTCATTACCAATTTTAATGGTCATTTGATCTAATGTGATCTTGTCATTTTCAATGGATGCAACTGCAATGGAATTTGTAGATAATCCCGGATCTCCAACCATTCCAATATCAGGATTTGTTGCATACGGATTTGTTGTACTGCCATCTCCTTGCTGAGCATTGTTACCAGCCGAAATCGACATTAACACACCATTGTTCACAGCACGGTCAATCGCCTGTTGCTCAAGGCTGTTAGAATCTACAAATCCAGCCGGTGAGCCAAGACTCATATTCATGACGTCAGCACCTAGGATGATTCCGTCATCAATTGCTTTAATATAAATGTCGCCAAAGGTTGATGGCATAGCAGGATCATTTCCGAAAACTTTTAATGCAAGCAATTGTGCTTCCGGAGCAATCCCTTTAATGCCGTTTTTGCTTTCATCGCCATTAGCGCCAACTGTACCAGCAACATGCATACCATGCATGGAAGCATCTGGGCCAAGATCGCGGATTTCCGCATTTTTATCAGCATAGTTATATCCATATGGAACTTTATCTGTGTAAAATTTCCCTTTTAAACTAGCAGATTTAATTAGGGCATTTACTTTTGATTGTGATAATTTTTCCTTTGAAGTGTCCGTCAATTTCATGTCTGGATGTGTGGAGTCAATTCCTGTATCAATGATCCCTACGACCAATCCTTTACCGTTATAGCCGGCATTCCAAGTTTGAATCGCTTCGACCATGTTTTTACTGGAAATCATTTGAGGTTTTTCTTTTGGACGTTCATATTCATTGACGATGCTTACGGACTCCACATTTGGCAGTTTTTCAAGTTCGTCAATTTTTCCGTATTCCACATTACCACTGACACCATTTACGACAGTAGTAAACTGATTTTGCACTTTAAAATTAATTTTTTTCTTTGATACTTCTGACAGGAAGTCGCTTTGTTCCTCTTTTACCTCTGTTTGTAATGCATTTTTCGTTGTCTCTGGCAGATCCTTATATCTTACCCCTTTTTTAGTTGGTAATGTAATGGCAGGATCTCCTTCTAGCTGCACAATGACACGAACGATATCGCCATCTTTATAATCCTTTGATGTTAAAAGTTGTGTACGTTTAGTCTGATCAAGCTTTTCAAGCTGATCTGTGGCACCAGAATTTGATTCTGCCCTAGCAAAACCAGCACCAAAAGCCATGTTGGAAACGGTTAACAGGGACAGTATTCCAAGTGCTACTTTTTTTCTAAATCTCTTAATCTTCTTCACTAGCTTCCCCCCAATTAGTTATATTAAAATATCAAATTGCTCCTCCTTCCCCATAAAACATCCCTGAGCATGTGCCTGCCATAGTAATATTTGCCCAAGCTGTACAAAATGTACCACGTGAGAAAAACTATTGTAAATAGCGATAAATAGGCGTTTTTGACTATTTTTGTAATATTCAGAAAATAATTTTGCGAGTTTTTAAATATTATTTCGACATACTTATTTAAAATAATCATCGGATGCTGTTGTATTTTGGTTTCTATCACCAAAAACTGCAAAAAATAAATAGAAAATCTTTTTCATAGAAAAAAGAAGAGATCCTGTGTTAAGTCAGATTTCTTCTTTTAAACTGATCTTTCGCTAATTAATGATAGGACTTTCGACATCCGGATTTTTTCTTATACAAATAAATACAATATTGTTGTTAGTTCCCGAAATCTTGCATACTAATTAATTCGGTTTACATTAAATGACATTATATTTAATGGATGCGAAAGAACTACTTCGATGAGTTTGCTGATATGAGGATTGGAAAGTGGTGGCTTTGATTAGATGAAATCGCACAAATTCTATTGGTTAATATATTAATAGAATTATAGTGATGCGGTGAGGAGGAACATGATCGTTTCAAATGCGTGGGGCTGCTTATTCTAGACGTAGACTCCCTAAACGATAAAAAAGGTGTCCGCACCACGCGGGCAATTTCTCAAATTGTCCACGTGTGGTGCCTGACACCCTGCTATTGTAAATTGCTTGATGCTACATACCAAGTTCCGCTTGTGCCTTTGATAGAGACTTTATACCAACAGAATAGATTAGAAGCATTGTCATCTTCCATTGGTCCGCTTTGAATGGTTACCTTTGTGCCAGCTGGAAATACTTTTGGCGTATTGTTCACAGTGGAAGGTACTTTTCTAAAGCGCACTTGTGAAGATAATGTTATTTGCTTACCTTTTGCAAAAAGCTGCGTCGATGCTGTCATTTTTTTGGTTGTGTATGACATTTTCTGTTTAAAAGATGGCAGATGAGTAATCGGGTCTTCTATCATTTTTATTCCCGTTAGAATTTCCGGTTTCATAGAAGTGCCTTCTTGCAAGTTCGTATAGACTTGTACCTGGTATGGATTGCTGTTTTTATTTGGATCATTTTTAAATGACAATCCATTATAGGCCATGATAGCAAAATACCAGTTTTCCAGTATGTTTTTTTCACCGTGATTAATGACCGGGGTAATAGAGTTTGCATAATTCCACTTTTTTAGTAGAATGTCGATACCGGTTTCAATATTGTATTTAAGGTCATATTTTACCCCATTCACTAAATCTTGATCTTCCTCAGACGTTGGTGTCACTTGCATGATTCCAAGGCCATTATCTGGACTTGAATAAACTTCACCATTTGGTTCAAATTGTATGAACTTTCCATTTTCAGTAACGGCAATCGCTTTTACAATTTCAGGCGGAATACCTTTCGCAATTGCTGCACTTGTTAGCATACCTTTCAGTTCCGACGTGCTCACTTTTAATCGATCCATAATACGCGTGAAACGCTTATTTAAAATGGCTTGATCGGACTTTGGAGTATACTCCCCTATTTCTGTTTTCAATGATTTGTAAAGTCCCGGTACCTTCGCATCCGATTTTCCTTTGGAAATAAGTCCATCTAATTGCTCGAGCTGTGTTTCGATGGAGATTAATTGAGCAAAGACACCTGAATTTAGGTTTTCCGGGATTGCTGCATTTAGTTGTTTTAGCTCAGCAGTTAATTGCTTTTTATAGTTTGCTTGTTTTATTAAGTCGATTTTATAAACAATTATTTTGTATTGACCTGCTATTTTACTTGGAGTTGCAGACGCTTTTACCATAGCTGTCGTTGCATTTAAAGCTTGTTTCACGGCGACCGGATATTGAAGATCACTTAGGACCTTGTCAACTGGCGTCTTATAGAGTGATATTATTTTAGCTTGGGTCTTTTTTCCGTATACAGCCCTGAATTTTGGTGAATAGCTTTTTAGAGTAGTAGATAAAGTTGTGTAGGCATTTATTGTTGTGGAATCCATTACTCCTTTGTTCACATTCTTATCTAATGTTGCTTTTTTATCTAAAAGCTTTTTTCCATAGGTGACCGCGTCAATGTATTTTTTCCCTCTATCAATCTTGGTTTTTACGTCCTTCAGCTTGGAGAGATTTGCGGTCTTTTGCTTGCCTGTTTGTTTCTTTACAGCTGTCATTGCTGCATTATATTTCTTTTGGGCCGTACTATATTCTTTCGTTGGTATGTTTTTTCCGGTCCCTTTATTTTCAACCGTCGTTAGATTGTATAAAATCTTTCCAGCATTCACAGCAGAGGTTACGAGACTGTCTGTTTTGCTCGCTGCCTGCGCATTGTGAAGCCCAACCGTTGAAAATAGAAAAACGGAAGCTGCGATTAAAGCGATTCGTATAAATTTCACTCATTTCACCCCGATTTCAGTTTTCTCCTAATCTATTATAATTGTTAATTGAAATTTTTGGAATCTTTAATTGCGATATCGTAGTCTTCTACTGAGATAAAGGAAACATAGATAGGTCGTTCACGAGCGGATGCCCGCTAATAGTATGGAGTAGTAGAAATCCGCTAGCCGATGGCTGCTTGCGCTAGATATGATTAAACTTGTTAAATCAAATTGCTAAATCAAGGAAACTCCCTTTTTAGAGTTCCCTTGAATTTTGGGCTCATTGACCGAGAGTGAGGGCTCATAGAAATACCAAAGAAGCTCATTAAGTTGGTTCGGGGGAGCGAAAAACCGAGCGAGGTACATAAAAAAGAATTTGGGGCTCATTGACCGGGAGAGAGGGCATATAGAAATACGAAAGAGGCACCTTAAATTGGTTCGAGGGTGTGAAAAACCAATCGGGGGACATAAAAAAGAATTTGGGGCTCATTGACTGGAAGTGAGGGCACATAGAAATACGAAAAGGGCTCATTAAATTGATTCGAGGGTGTGTAAAAACCGGTCGAGGTACTTAAAAAAGAATTTGGGGCTCATTGACCGAGAGAAAGGGTACATAGAAATACGAAAGGAGCTCATTAAATTAGACGGGGGAAGTGAAAAAACCAATCGAGGGACATAAAAAAGAATTTGGGGCACATTGACTGAGAGAAAGAGTACATAGAAATACGAAAGGGGCCTATTAAATTAGATCGGGGGAGCGAAAAACCGTTCTAGGCTAATGAATACCAACCATCATCAAATGAAAAGTCGCTTACATATATCCTGATAGAGACGAAGCTTTTTCGCAATTTCTTGTAAGACATGATCTGACCACATATTCCTCCCTTTCCTGTTTCACATTCCTGCCCTCTTCTTAAAAAATGGCGTCCGCATCATGCGGACACCATTTTTTTGACACATTATTTGCTTACTTTTAGTGTGTATGGCGTGATTGTAGAGTTGCCAAAGAAGTCGTTTACTTTAATGTAGTATTTGCCTTTTTTCAGTTTAACAGGCATGGACTCTGTTTGGCCAGCTCCATAGTAGTCGGAAGACTGAATTCGTTTGCCGTTTTGGTAAAGCGAGATGACTCCGTCGACTTCATTTCCGGTTTCAAGGGAAATGTATCCTGTAAATGCTTGTTTCAGGTCAAGTACATACCAATCCTCGTCACCAAAACCTACTCCGCTGTTCAACATGCCAGTTGCAGACCATGAATTTGTTTTTACTTTCTTTAATTTTAATGGTTTGGATGGTACATTATTTTTCACCACAGATCCTGCATCCTCGTCTTTTGCGGAAACAGGTGCAACTGTTGCTTTAAATGGCACTAACGATAATGGGGTTACACCATCTATTAAACCAAGAAACTGAACGATATAGTTTTTCCCTTTTGTTACTTTAAAAGATCCATAGTTTGTAGTAGATCCCGTATAGAGCGATTTTGCAATAATACTTGAACGTTCAATATCTGCTTCATCTAGTTTGCGGTTCTTATTCACATCTTCATAAATAATCGCAACTCCATACACGTCAGAAAGTAATTCCTTCGGATACTTGCGCAGTAATTCAGGTGTTGGCTTACCGCTTTCAAATAACAGGCTGTAAACTGCTGATTTTTTTCCTTCCAAATAATAGAGATGATCTTCATTTGGTATTGCAAAGGTTCCTTGGAAGGTCTTGGTCGGGATGTTCTTGATAGGATCCCCGTTATTATATACATACTTATCTCCCAGGTTACTTTCAATTAGCTTTGTTTCAAGTTTGTACGGATCAAAGGAAACATTGCCTTCCTGAAAAGGGCTGCCCATAAAGTGGATTAAATAAGTTTCCCCTTTTTTCAATCCAGTATAGAAGCTTCCGCTCATCGTATATCCTGAAAGATCAAAGGAATCATTCGCTCCAACATATTGCGTATCAATATATGGATTTCCCTTTTCATCCTTTTCTTTTACTACTTTCATCACTTCAACATAAGGTTTATTGTTTGCAGGTTGAGGTAATGTGAAGTTATAGATTCCTGTTTTACTAGGAACAAATTTGTACCAGTCCTCATCCCTGTCTGTTTGAATGTATCCAGATATGGAACCGCCTAGTGTATATGGAAGTGCATTATCTAGAATGTTTTGATAAAAGTTATTTTGATCCTGCCCTTCATCTTGGATTGGCAGATTATCTTCGTCAGGAGGAAGAACCTTTCCTTCTATTTTCAATGTATACGGTAATAAGGATGACTGTGGCTCCGCTTGTTTCCCCTGGAACGCGATCGACATTCCCATCATAGACCAAATATCAAATACTGAAACTTTATTTGTTACTCTTACGACGTATTCCGTTTGCGGTGTTGTAGGAATCGTTAATGTTCCCCCCGCACCGATTTCACTGCTGTTTACTTGCCACTGTGCCGGAATTTGATCAATTGGGATAGATGGAGCTGGCGTATCTGATACAGGTTGATCCTTCCCGGCATCTTCACCTGTCAGTGCTCCAAGCGATTCTTTTGTATATACTTGAATGGACGAACTGACACCAACGATACCACTTATCGAAAGTCTTACTGCTTGTTCATCGTTTGTTTTAAACTTAAAATAGTCGTCATCGCCATTTTCTCCGAATAACTTCATTGGTTCGGACTGATACGGAAATCCTTTTACTTCAATTGGCTTTTCGAATGTCGACTCTGCTTGCGGTGCCACTGATGTACGAGTCAATGAAAGCTTAAATTTTGCTTTTTTAGCCGCGGAATCATCATAATTTCCATTAACATCCTTCACACCGATGGCCATTATTCCGGAAAATGGAGCTTTGATTAGCTTTCCTTCCGTCTTTCCTGCTCTTACATCATTGACATCTATTGTTTGAGATTGCGATTCGTCATCTGAGTATAAGCGAATCATTAATTTATTGTCATATTCAGAAGCACTTGTCACTTGTGTTTGAATGTACTCGCCTTTTTCTACTGGAATCTGATACCATTTTTGTTCAAACGGCTGTGTGATATTGCCTTCTTTTGTTATGGTATCAGAAAACTTTAACGCAGCAGCCTTTTCTAATATTTCCTTCTTTGTCCATGTGCTTTTTACAAAGGAAGGGAGCTTCTTCACATTGTATTTTAATGCTGCAACCGGGTTCACCAAGCCATTCCCATATTTTAAATCATAGCCCTTTGCCCCGAGGTCTGTTGCGGTATGTTCTAAAATATATTCTACTTGCTCAGGCTTAAGATTTGGGTATTTAGATAACAGTAAGGATGCTACCCCAGCCACCATCGGCGATGCCATGGAAGTACCGCTTAATGTTTCAAAGCTTGATTTTTTCTCAAGATCATAAATTGGTGCATAGATGTCTTCCCCTGGAGCCACGATATCGAGGGAAGGTCCAAAGCTAGAAAAATAGCTTAGCTGTTTGGATTTGTTGACAGAACCAACACCAATGACACCTTCATAGCTAGCAGGATAATTCGGCATATCAATGCCGTCATTCCCCTCAGCAGCTACAATAGTTACCCCTTTGGCGATTGCCGATTCAACAGCTTCTTGTAATAAAGGTGACGCTGCTGATGAACCAAGGCTCATATTGATTACCTTCGCACCATGCTGCACCGCATAAAGAATCGCTTGCGCAATATTGTAATCAGTCGTAAACATTCCGCGGTCAAAAACATCGATCGATAGAATATTCACATTCGGATTAATGCCGTATCCGCCAATTCCATTGCCTTTTTTAGCAGCGATAATGCCGGTTACATGTGTTCCGTGGACATCAGGTGTTCCTTGGTCCATTGGATTGATCACATTATAGCTGTCCTTTGAAAAAATCCCTTTTAATTCGGGATGATTTTTATCAACCCCTGTATCGATAACCGCTACTGTCACTTTATTTTTGCCCGCTAATTTTTGAGCCTCATCAATTTTCAATTGTGATAATTGATATTGTTCAGACTTTTTCGGATCCCCTAAACTGCCATATGTTTTGTATACTGCACTTCGGCTTACGGAAATAACCCGATTGTTCTTTTGGAAGGTCTCCATTACTTTGGCTAACTTATCCTTTTGGCGAACCTTGATAACCATGTATTGCAGCTTGTCCACTTTCTCAATGACATTGAAATCCTTGCCATTTCCCTTAACAGCGGCAACAGAGAAAGATGGACCATACTTCACCAAGAAGGTGTCTTCACTAAATGGTGATGCTTTGGAATCACCGATTTTATCCTGTAATGCCTTCACCTTATGTTCTAGTGTAATAGATTGTTTTTTCACTGTTGGGATTGATGCAGCCCATGCATTTGATGATAGAAACGATGATGTCGCAACCAGAGTGGCACCGAGGCCCAAAGCAGTAACTTTTTTCCAAACTCTCTTCATAAATTCCCTCTTTTCATATTAAACTAGCAATATCATACACTAATATATGGTAATAAAGGAATAAATTTTTTCCGACAAAAATCGAGATGTCCGGCACCTATCGTGGACATTTTGGAATTCTGTACGCGTGGAGTGGACAGTATAGGTGTTGCTAGGCATATGAATTTCTGTTTCGCGGGATTATTGGAAAATTTGGCGGGATTATTCCTTGATTTCGCGGGATTATCATAAAAATTGGCGGGATTATTCCTTGATTTCGCGGGATTATCATAAAAATTCGAGTTGGCCCCCTTATTTTAGACACATACTCCTATTATCTTTCCTTTTCGCAGTATTTTATTTTTTTGTTTAAGATGGAAATTGCCCCCTCTGTCTTGCCTAATTTTGTGATAGTATCATATCGACTTGACATGGAGCCTCTTCGCGCATGATTCTCTATCCAGGAACCCAGCCTCTTAAGAAGCTGTATTCACCAACTAGGTTATCATGCGCTGCTCCATATCAAGTCGTGCTCCTAATTCGTTCTGCTTTTATACCAAATAAGGGGCCAATTTCCTCTCATCCTATTCTCACTACAAATTAATAACCATTTCTTCCATACTACCTACCTCGTTAAATTTCTTATGGAACTGAGTAGGGGAAAGATAATGAAGACTCCCATGATATCTTCGGTGATTATAAAATTCCATATACTCATCTATTCGGTAATACGCTTCATCAAAACACTCAAAGGTGTACCGTTGGTAACACTCCCGTTCGATGATACTGTGAAATGATTCTATATACGCATTTAAATTGGGTGATTTTGGGGGAATACGTTCATGATAAATTTTATGGAGTTCACAAAATTCCCCAAAGTCTTTACTTACAAATTGTGGACCATTATCGGTTCGAATAATGATACTATATTCCTTTTCATCTTGTGGCAAATGAACCTGACGCCGTATAATGGCTTCTTGAAGCATTGTATTAATGTTCTCGGCTTTACATGTTGATCCTCGATAATAACCTACAATACAACGGTCGAATACATCTATGGCACTTGCCAGAAAAAAGAACCGGCCACTGTCTTCTATCGAACCATATTTAATATCTACTTGCCATAATTGGTTGGGTCCGGTAATTGAGTGCTGCTTAGCTAGTCGTCTTGGATAGGAAGGAGAAACGTTGCGCTTTGGCAGTAGAATGCCTAACTTATCACATAATCGGTACACTTTTTTAAAGTTAATCACTAGATTATGTTCCACCCTTAAATAATTGGTTAACTTACGATAACCATAGATTCCTTCTTCTCCTTCTATGCCTTCCATTAAAAGCTCTTCAATTTGTTCGTCGGAAACCATAGATCCATCTTTTCTTAATGAATAACCTGGACTAGGACGCCCTCGCTTCGTTACTATTTTTTCATTTGTTTCAATATCCTGATGATAGTAGTACAAAGAGCGACTCACCTCCAATGCCTTCATCGTTTGTTTTACAGGAAAACCTTCCGCAACCCAAAGATTCACTTCATCTAATTTTGAATTTATAGAGATTCGTTTTTTTTTATTAAATTCTTTAACATGGCAACTTCCAGTTCTTTTTCTCCAAGCAATTTCATCGCTTGTTCATACTTTTCTAGTAGTTCGCCTTTAGTGGGGTTATCAGATAATATGGTTGTACCCTCATTTTCCATTAGATCAAGCATTTCATCTTTATATTCATTCATCCACCTTCTAAAGGTATCTCTTGATATTCCCGCCTTTCGGGCAATAGAAGAATGGTTACCCGTTTCTAACGCAAGCCGAACATATTTCTTTTTTACATCTTCAATTACATCAATTTTCTTTCCAGGCATGGGTCTTCACCTCCCTATGAATCATTTTGTATGTTATACATTAAGTGTAAACCTAAGGTATTATCGTGTCTAAATGATTAAGGGGGCTAAAAAGAATTGGCGGGATTATTCCTTAATTTCGCGGGATTATCACAATCTTTCCCACGATTAAAGCATAGATGCAGAATTTCATTCAAAAATGGTTTTAAATATAGGCGTCCACCACCACGAGTGGTGCCAGACACCTCATTTTAGCTGCTTTGTCTAATCTTTAATTTGGTGGAAATAAGTACTTTCTTCGCAACAGTTCTTTGGGATGTTAGTTTTTCTACAAGTAAATCAACAGACGCTTCTCCCATTAATTCTGTATACACTTTTACGGTACTTAATGGCGGATATACGTATTTCGATACACTTATATCATTAACACCGATAATGGATACTCTATCTGGTATCTTTATTTTCTCTTCATGGAGGGCACGTAAACATCCGATTGCCATCGAATCATTTCCGACGAAGAAGGCAGTTGGGAGATCCTGACCTAAGTCTTCAATGGCTTTCTTCATTAATATATAACCATCATTTACAGTGAAATGATTTGTATAGATATACTTTTCTTGAAGAAGTCCTTTACTTGATAAATAGAATCTGAATGTTTTTTCACGTAAATCTTCAATCTTTGCTGTTTGATCTTTAAAAACCTCTTGTCCTCCAATATAGCCAATTTTGTTATGTCCTTGTTTCATAAAATAATCGACTACCTTTTTGGTCGCCTTTTCAAAATCTACTACAACCGAATCAAAGGTTTCATCATCAGGACAAAAATCGGCAAATACGATATTTTTGGATATTTTATATAGTTCGTTCACTTGTTTATTACTGAATTTCCCAACCGCTATGATACCATCTATATCTTCCATCTCCATTTCTTTGTCATGCCCTTGGAAAAACTTAACTAATTGAATACCATAAAACTCACATTTCTTTTCAATTCCTAATCGAATCGACATGTAATATAAATCGTCCAATTCTTCCTTTTCCGTATACCAATGGACAAAAGCAATTCTCTTTGGAGAAGTATCTTTTCGACTCTTTTTTTTCTTGTAAGATACCTCTTCAGCTACTTCAAAAATTCTCTTTTTCGTTTCATAGGAAACGGATAAGGTTGAATCATAATTTAATACTCTAGATACAGTAGTCGCTGATACCCCTACTTTTTCCGCTATATCTTTTATGGTGGCCATTTTGTTAAACTTCTCCTTTATACCTCCAGCTAATTCATATAAGGACACCTATTTACAAATGGTTTCCACATGCCAAGCATCATTTATTTTTTTAATTAGCTTTACATCACATTTTGGTTCTCTTGAATAGGTTAATAGGCCATTTATTTCTTGTTCTACATCTGTCAATTGTGTATAGCAGTAACCATGCAATATTTTAGATTGATAGACTGCATCCATGACCCTTTTATAATCTCGAATAAATTCTTCTTCATTACTTACAGATGTGTATCCCCATCCGGCATCTTCCCCTACTTTAAAACCAATTCCCCCAAACTCTGTTAAAAGGATTGGTTCCCCTTTGTGTTCAAAACCATTCGCATAGATTCCCCATGTTCCCGGTCTCGATTGCAGAATACTTTCTTTTGTAAAAATGGATTCGGCAAATGCTTCGTTTTTCTGTTTTTCATCAATATTTCCATGGCTGTAATTATGTACGGCACAAATATCTGTTTCCGTTTGTTCCCATCCGTCATTCGAAATCACTAGTCTAGTAGGATCAATGGAATGAATGAGGTGATACATAGCCTGTGAGTGATGCTGTTGCTGCCTGTTCGTACTGACATTGGGAATTCCCCAGCTTTCATTTAACGGTACCCATGCGATAACAGAAGGATGGTTATAATCTCTTTCGATTATTTCAATCCATTCTCTCGTTAGCCTGGCCACGGCGTCTTCGTTGAAGGAAGGTACGGATGCACATTCGCCCCATACTAGATACCCTAAACGGTCCGCCCAATATAAAAACCTGGGATCCTCCACTTTTTGATGTTTTCTGCAGCCATTAAATCCTAATTCCTTGGCCAAAATAATATCCTTCTTTAAATCTTCATCTGTCGGAGCTGTTAATAATCCATCCGGCCAGTACCCTTGATCCAAAACAAGTTTTTGATAATATGGCCGATTATTTAAAAATACCATTCCGTTCTCTGTATGAATTTTCCTCATTCCAAAATAGGATTGAATTTCATCTAGGACGGTTTGGTTGTCTTTTAAAGTTACGATTACATCAAATAAATTGGGGTGTTCAGGTGACCAATTCCAACCAACATGATGAAATCCAGTTCTGAAAATTTTGTGGTTATACAAATGAAAGGTTCTCTTTGTAAACTTTTCCTTTACCAAAATAGAATCCCGGATGACCTTTTGCTCCCCAAACCGGATATCAATATCCACCATTTTGTTTAAAAAGTCCCCGGAAACTTCAAAATCTACTATTATATCTCCTTGATCCACATCTGGTGTAAATCGAAGCTTCGAAATAAACGTTTCATGCACTGGCTCTAACCAAACTGTCTGCCAAATCCCCGTTGTACGGGTATACCAAATGGCATCCGACTTTTCCTTCCAATACTGCTTCCCTCTTGGAATCGTTTCATCTATTGATGGGTCTTCCACCCTTACAACTAAAGATTCTGTTCCCCAAGTTAAATAGTTTGTAATATCGAAGCTAAAAGAAACATGCCCACCTTCATGATAACCAACCAATTGCTCATTTACGTACACCCAGGCGCGGTAATCCACTGCACCAAAATGAACTTTTACCCGACGATTTTTCCATTCTGCGGGAACCTCAAACGTACGCTGATACCAAACAATATCATGGAAGGTTGGATCAGCTATACCGCTTAATTTTGTTTGATAAGCAAATGGTACATTAATTTCTTTATCAAAATGAGAATCCACGAACCATTTTTCATTTAAACCAATATTCTTATCATCAAAAGCAAACTTCCATTTCCCATTTAAATTCATCCAATCTTTTCTTACAAGCTGGGGTCTTGGATATTCTGGACGATCCGCCATTTTATCTCTCCTTATGTGTATGCGCTGTTTTTCGGAGTAACCTCTTCATTGGATTTGGGATCCCTTGTTAGCTTTTGGTTACCCTCTTCCCTTAAGAAACCTTCCTATTTCAACCCATTTATTTCATTAATTCTTTTCAAACTAACTTTCGGCTCCCTAGTTTCCGTGAGAAATCCGTTTACTTCTTGTTGTACATCTGTTAATTGGGTATAACAGTATCCACATACATATGGCGTTTCCTGTATCGCCCTTGTTATGGATTCTACTCGGTCAAAAAAAGCTTCTTCCGATTGAACCTGTTCCCCGTAGCCCCAGCCTTCGTCCGTAGCAAAGGCTACTCCTCCAAACTCACTGATGATAATCGGCTGACCCTTATATTCATATCCTTCAGCCATACAGAATTTATCTTGATTGTGAGCAATCATATTATTGGTAATCATATCTTTATCTCTATAGCGTTCAAGGAACTTCTTACCGCTAGATTCATAATCATGCAGAGTGATAATGTCCGATATGGTATGCTCCCAACCGTCATTTACAATAACAGGGCGCATGGAATCAATCGATTTTGTCAAATAGTAGATAGCTTCTGTAAATTGTTGCTGCTTTCGATCTTGAAAGATGTTTCTTACTCCCCAAGATTCGTTGAACGGCACCCACGTAACAATCGACGGATGATTATAATGCTGCTGCACGATATCCAGCCATTCTTTTGTAAAACAGTCCACCGCTTCATCGGAAAATTCATAAGCAGCAGCCATCTCTGACCAAACTAATAATCCTTTTTTATCACACCAATATAAAAATAATGGATCTTCTATTTTTTGATGCTTGCGGACACCGTTATAGCCCATTTCCTTCATAAGCTCAATATCCTTAATAAGAGCCTCTTCAGATGGCGGGGTTAAGTAGGACTCTGGCCAATAACCCTGATCCAATATTAGTTTTTGGTACAATGGGACATTGTTCAAAAGGACATTCCCGTTATAAATCGAGATCTTTCTCATTCCAAAATAGGACTTTACGCTATCTATTACTTCATCATTTTTATACAGAGTGAATTCAACATCGTATAAATTGGGGTTATTCGGAGACCATAAATGAACTTTCCATTCATGAATTTCCTGTAATAAATTAATGCTTGCTTTAACATGTCCACGGTCGATTTTTATTTTGGTTTTACGCACTAACTGGTTATGAAAAGAAATCGTTGTTTCCAATAGGATTTCCTCTTCCGGTTTTACATGGACGAAGTACTCCATTTCAATCGAATTTTCATCTATATTTGGCGTCATTTTTACATGTTGGATAGAAATCTCCGGCACTATTTCCACCCAAACGGTTTGCCAAATCCCCGTTGTTTGTACATACCAACAACCAAAGTTCTTATCCATCCACCGTTGTTTTCCCCTTGGCTGATGACAGCTTTGGCTATCTTCCACCTTTACCACAACCACATGCTCTTCCACATCGGCAAGCTTATCCGTAATATCAAAGGAAAACGCGGAGTAACCTCCAATATGCTCTCCTATGAAACTTCCATCCACCCATACCTTCGTTTTATAGTCTGACGCTTGAAAATGAAGAATCGCTCTTTTTTCGATTAAAGATTTAGGCAGGCTAAAATTTCTTTTATACCACAAATTAGGGTGAAATTCTTGGATTCCAATGCCGCTGGCTTCACATTCATATGTAAAAGGGACATTTATTTTTTGGGCAAGCGTTCGATTGGAGAACCAGTTCTCCTTTTCCCCAAGATTGGCATCATCAAATTGGAACTCCCACTCCCCATTTAAGTTGATCCATTCTTTTCTCTTAAATTGCGGTCTCGGATATTCATTTCTAGCTAGTTTTGTTTTAACAGTCATAGACAATAATCCTCCTATATTTTATTTTGCTGCTTCCAGCGATTTTCTAACGGACTTATTTTTTGCAAGGGCTAGAATTCCAGCGGATAAAAACATTAATGCCCCCAATATATCCATGACAAAGTAAGAGGCTAAGCCAACGATTATAAACCATATCGGAATTTTCTTTTCTACATGTTCATTCTTCATTTGCCTGCTTAGATACAAGTTAATAAACCCTATAGCAATAAAAAGCATTCCGAAGGTTACGGCAAACATATACAGACTCCCAAAAATTGATTGCATCGCCTCCATATTGGGGACGACAGTCAGACCTTGCTTTTTAATAGAAGTTGCATAAAAAAGAACCGTTATCAATCCAGAGATGATTTCCCAAATAGCGCCAACCAATATTAATCTTTTTTCTAGTTTTCTATTCATGATTTCACCCCTTTACCCTTTCACACCGGAAGACAAGGAAAGTGATTCCACAAAGTACTTTTGCGTAAATAAATACAATAGAAAGGTAGGCAGTAATGCTATTAACGCTGCTGCTAATGCGTGACCAACATCCATCGCATACATACCTTGAAGCAATTGCAATCCTGGCGTAATCGGCATTTTATCCACATCGTTAAATACAATCGATGGCCATAAAAAGTCATTCCATGCACCAGTAAAGGTAAATAATGCAACAACCGTAAGAACTGGCCTAATAAGCGGCAAGATAATCTTGATAAATATTTGAAAATCAGATGCACCATCCACTTTTGCAGATTCATCAAACTCTTTCGGTATCCCTGTCATAAACTGTCTAACTAAAAAGATATTAAAAACCCCAACAGCACCTGGAACGATTGCAGCAAGATAGCTATTTACCCATCCAAGAGAATCAATAATCTTGTAAAGAGGAATGAGATTAACCACACTAGGAAACATCATCGTTGCCATTAAAAAAAGGAAAAGAGCATTCTTACCTTTAAATTTCAGCCTTGTGTAGCCAAATGCCGCTAATGAAACAATCACAAGCACTAACAGGGTTTGAGATACTGCGATGATTACGGAATTCATAAACCATTTTGCTAAAGGCGCACTAGTATTATGAAATAAAACTTCTTGGTAGTTTACCATCACCCAGTGGATAGGCAGGAAGGTAAACCCTTTCGTTTGTATATCCTCTTCTGATTTAAAGGAACTAAAAACCGTATACAGTAAAGGAAAAATCCAAATGATCGCCATGAGCAATAAGAATAAAAAAGCAACTATTTTGGAACTTTTCTTTTTCAACATGAACACCTCCTAATTACGTTCTCTTAAGAAGAAAAATTGAATCGCAGCAACCACCATAATACATAACCCTAAAATGACAGCCATTGCAGAGGCGATTCCTGCAATCGATTGACCTGTACCAAATGCATTTCCGCGAATATACATTAGCAAAACGGTAGTGGAGCTCGTTGGCCCGCCTTTTGTTAGCATTAACGGCTGCCCGTATACATTAAATTGGGCTACTGTTGTAATGACAATCGTATATAATAATTGGTTCTTCATACTTGGAAGGGTAATGTTGAAAAACTTCTGTATGCTTCCCGCACCATCAATGGAAGCTGCCTCATACAAATCCTTAGATATTCCATTTAGAGCCGCCTGGTAAATAACCATATTACCGCCTATACACCACCAAACCGTTACAATCACTAATGTGATCCACGCATACGGTTGGACTCCAACCCAGTTTGTTTCAGTATGAAAATATTGAGTAATAGGACCATATGTTACATTAAAGAGCATAGACCAAATGATCATGACCGCTGAGACGGATATTAGGGTAGGTGCGTAAAATAATGCTTGGAAAATATTTTTCCCCGCTGGTTTGGCATGAAGTCCAGCGGCTAGCAATAGAGGCACAACAACACATGCAGGTACAGTAAATAAAACGAATTTAAAGGTATTGAATAAACCAGTGTGCAATTGGTCGTAAAAGGTAGATTCATGATTAAATAGTATTTCCTTATAATTTGCCAGCCCCACAAAATCCGCCTTATTCACTAAGTCCCAGTTTGTAAAAGAGATATAGATTCCATATATCGTAGGAGCTAAGAAAAAAATAAGAAACAGGATTAAATGCGGGCCAATATATAAATAGGGAGATAGGTTCCAATGACTTTTCTTCACAGGTTTCTTGACAAGAGTCGGAGATACGGTTACTTCGTTCAGTTGCGTATTCATCATTTATTAACTCCTATTCTTTGTAATATCGAATAGAGAGAGAATTCCTTTTAAAAAGGAATTCTCTATTAAATTTCCAGTCTTCCGAAAACAATTCTGTTTATTTATGACTATCCTGGGCAATCTTATCCTCGATTGTTTTTTGAGATTTTTTGAGTGCATCTTCGATTTTGATCTTGCCGAAGATAGAATCGAAACCAATTTTGTCGATTTCATCCGCAACATATCCGTTATATTTATAATCAAAGATTTTTAATGTTTTTTGTTCATTCGGATCTTTGATTAGGAATGATTGTGGCAAGCTTTGGTATTTATCATTTTCCAATGTCGCCAGTGCAGCCGGATTTTGGCCAGCTTCCGCCCAATAAATAGAGTTTTGCCTTACCCAATCAATAAATTTAACGACACCCTCTGTCTTCTTTTTGTCTCTTGCTTTACTATTAAATAGAACAAATTGATGGGAAGAGCTCCAGTTTACTACTTTATCAGTGGAGATTTGCGGGAAGTTCGTTAAGCCCCAATCAAGATTCTTCACTTCATTCATCGTGTTTTGCATCCAAATACCTTCTGGCTCAAAGATTACTTTTCCAGCTTTAAATAATTGAGTGGCATCCTCCCCATCTTTATTCGTGAGCTTGTCATCCACCAATGATTTAATAAATTCCATCGCCTTCACTGCTGTATCTGTATATAACGTAGGTTTTTCGCCATCGCTCGTAATGTCTCCGCCCATCTGATTATAGATTGATAAAAAGATAGGTTTCATCCAGCTAAGGGTGATCGGACGAATTCCATCTTTCATCGATTGCTCCCCAGCTGCCCTAATCTCATCAAAGGTTACGATGTTATCATCTAGTGCGTGTGGAGCATATTTTTCAACAAGTTTTTTATTGTAGTACATAACGTAACTATGTACATCCAATGGAATACTGTATCGCTTACCATCTAAGTCTCCAATATCCCAACCTGCTTTAATATAATTTTCCGCTTTAATCTCAGGGAAATCAGATAAGTAGTCATCATATGGCGTCAACATTCCTTGCGCCACGAACTGTTTGATTCTCTCCGCATGAACAATCGTTAAATCAGGGATGTTCTTTCCGGAATTAACGACGGTTGGGATTTTGGCATACATATCCGCTTCTTTAAGGGAAATATTTTTAACCTTGTAATCCGGGTTAGTCTTGTTATACGCATCAATCATGTTCTGCATATTCTTGCCATCCGGACCGGTGAATGGGTTCCAGAAAACAATTTCTTTGCTATTACTTGCAGATGAACTGGAAGAACTGCTGCAGCCTGATAGAGCAAAAATTAATGCAGACACTAATATCAAACTTAAAATTGCTGAAAGCCTTTTTTTCACTTTTATCCCTCCGTAACATTTGATTAATGCTCATCTTTCAACTGATTGTTGTATATAAAACGCTTTCAATTTAGTCTTGAATAAATATTTACTATTTTTTCACTGATGATTTTTACTAAAGGAAAATCGAAGTGTTGCAGTCCCATTTCTATTCCAAGCAGCAGTTGTAGGACAAGTATCCAATGAACCAGAATTTCTTTACAATCTCCCCCTTCACTTTTGGTAGATAACCACAGTTCCTTGATTACGCTTACATTAACCTTATTTAATTAACTAATTAGTAAACTTTATAATAATTTAGTGAAAGTTTACTATATTTTGAATATAAAACAATGCCGTTTTTATTGTCAATTCCTTTTTTATAAAAGCATTTAATATTTTTTGTTTTGTTAACTAAATAGTTAATTAAATGAAATGATTTACGATAAAACAATCTGTTTGATATACTAAATTATCAATTAAATTAGGAGGATTTTTTTCCATGCAGTTGGATATCTCAGAATCTTCTCTTCCGGTTTTCGAAGCACTTGCCAGTCCTACTCGTCTAAAAATTATCCATCTCTTATCACAAAATAAGATGAACATAAAAAAACTTGCCAACGAGCTGCAAATGAGCAGCGCCATCGTAACAAGACATATCAAACAGCTTGAAGAGGCAAATATTATTAAAACGGAAAAAGCCCCCGGAAAATCAGGGCTTCAAAAAGTGTCATCCCTTGCAATAGACAATATTAAAATTCAATTTCCCATTAAATTATTTCATCAATACCAAATACACAAAGTGGATCTGCCAGTAGGCCATTATACTGATTACCAAGTTACACCTACATGCGGACTGGCCACATTGACTGCCTGCATTGGCAAAGTAGACGAACCGAAATATTTTATGGATGCAGGAAGAATGGACGCCCGTATTATTTGGTTCACCCAAGGATATTTAGAATATAAAATTCCAAATTTGCTGCAGGAAAACGAAACGCCGCATCTTTTGGAAATAAGTCTTGAACTTGCTTCAGAGTTCCCGTTTTCCAACAATGTTTGGCCATCAGATATTACTTTTTTTATCAATAACAAAAATGTTGGAACATGGACATGTCCCGGGAATTTCTCCGATATTCGCGGAAAGTATAATCCGGATTGGTGGGATATCAACAATAGCCAATATGGGCTGCTGAAATACATGCGCATTAGTGAGCACGGTACTTTTATCGATGGGGAAAAATTATCGGATGTCACTCTAGATCAACTTTCATTAAACAATGATCTCATCACATTTCGAATTGCCGTTCTGGAAGATGCAAAGCATGTCGGCGGTGCCACCATCTTTGGAAAGGGATTCGGCAACTACGATCAAGATATTGAAATTAAATTATACTACTCCAATCTGCAGGATGAAGATTGAACGATAGAGTGGTGTCAGGCACCACTCGTGGACATTTCGGGATTTTGTACGCGTGGAGCGGACATTTCAAGTGAGGCTAGTTCGCAGATTTCTGTTTCGCGGGATTATTGGAAAATTTGGCGGGATTCTTGCTTGATTTCGCGGGATTATCACAATATTTGGCGGGATTATTCCTTAAATTCGCGGGATTCCGTTTCTTTTTACATTGAATTTCAAAAGAACAAATAATAAGTTAGTCTGAACTGCACCAATTTCAATCCAAACTGCACTATCCGCTATTTTAACCGCACGAAATCCAATCCAAACTGCACGTATGGAATTCCAATTACGCCCTACTAACCAAAAAGCACCCCCAACGGACCTATTCGCAAAGTCCCTTGAGGGTGCCAATCTTTTTTACACACTATCCTTCTGAACTTCCATACTTTTCGGCACTGCCTTATTATAAATTGGCACAATAAACAGTAGTCCGATAATAAATAGTACAGCCGAGATTTCATAGATGGAAACGAGCGATAATAAATTTTTCAGAGAACCTGCCACACTCATCGTGACCACCATTGATCCTGTAAACAGCGGACTTAACGTTCCATTCACACGTCCAATGAAATCAGCATCGGTATTTTGCAAAATCAAAGTGTTAATTCCAATTTGAATACATGGCATGAATAAACCGCAGAAGAACTCGGTTACCAATGTAATCCAAAGTGTCGTCGAAAGCCCTAAAACTCCAACTCCAATTGCGTTAACAAGCATTCCGATCACAAGCAGCTTCGCGGGCGGAATTTTTTTCGAAAATCCCATCGTTACCGCTCCACCAAGAATCATACCTATACCATTCACTGTAAGCAGCCATTGCAAATGTTCCTTTGCCAAACCTAATCGCTCTGTTACTAAAAATATATTTAGGGGCTGCATTAAGCCGATGGCAAGACCCGCTGCCATAAAACATATTCCTAATAGCTTTAATTCTCTTTTCGCTAACACATAATGAATCCCGCTCTTCATTTCCTGCCAAAGTGTCGTTGTTTTTTTCTCTCTTTCCATCGAATGATCGGCAGGAATGAGGGTCAACGATAACGCTGATAAAAGGAATGCAATTCCCGTCACCATAATCGAAATATCAATTCCGAAGCTTTGGAATACAAAAGTACCAACGATAGGTCCCAGGATCATAAAAATCGCAAAAATGGTTTGATAGATAGACATGGCAGACTGAATTAAGTCTTCCTGTAAATGCATTTTAAATAGTTTCATGCCAGATGGCTGTGAAAACTGGGAAAGGATGGACGAGATAAGGGTAGCAAAGAACACCGCTTTCCAAGTTCCAAACACAAGAGCTAAAATGACCGCAAAAACGGAAACCGCACTCAATGCATCACACCAGATCATGGTACGTTTCGGTCTCCAGCGATCGGCAAACGTTCCTCCTATAAAGGAAAAAATAAAAATTGGCGCAAATTCTGCAACAGATATCATGGAAACCGCAAACGCATCTCCATGTGTTTTATCCATTACGAATAAAAGAACCGCAAAATTTCGAACCCAAATACCTATCTGCAGAAATAAAGCAGATATAAAAATAGCTTGAACAACCCGATTTCGTAATATTTGATTCATAACATTCTCCTCTTTATATAATTTACTTTGTTAAAAACACCGTGTCCCAGGAACAGCATTCCTCTTCAGGAAAAATCACCATACGTATATTTCTAACTTACAGTTATATCCACAATAAAAACCCCCTATCCTGCTTTTTCACAAAATAGGGGGTCTTCGCCTGGCCGTAAGAACCATAAAAGGACACAGTACAGTATTTATCTGTACTATCATCATCTTAAAATTGCATAGACTAATCCCATATTCGAAAAAAGCATCGTGAGTATACGAATGTTTTTTGGAAATAGGATTAGTAGATCATCGCCCTTTGGTTCACTCCTTTTGTATTAGTGTTAACAGTGTAACCGATTTTTCACTAACAATCAATAGGCTTTTTTTCAACAAATTTCCACAAGTGGGATGAGCTTTCCCTTCCTACAAATTATCCCTGCTGAAATCGCATTCCTTCAATGGGACGACCTTTGTCTTTTTAATAAATTTATAGCCGAGCCAAAGAATGAGAAACACAGGTAAGCTGATGTAGGATACAAGCATGCCGTACCAGTTGATGGTTCCTCCCGATATCGCTTGGCTGCCTTGGCCAATAATGACAATACAGCAAATCACTAAGGTCAACAGTGGCCCAAATGGATACCATTTTGCTTTAAATTTCAATTCATTCAAATCTCTCCCCTGTGCAATATAAGCTTTTCGGAAACGGTAGTGACAGATTGCAATTCCAACCCATGTAAGGAATCCTGTTAATCCCGTCATATTTAGCAGCCAAATATACACCACTCCCCCTCCCACAAAAGAGGAAAGAAAGACAAGAAGACCAAATAAGATATTTGCATATAATGCCATTGTCGGTACTCCCTTAGCATTAATCTTGCGGAATACCTTCGGAGCCTTTCCCTCTTCCGCAAGCGCCCAAAGCATCCGAGTGGAGGCATAGGTTGCAGAATTGCAGGCAGACAACACGGAGGTTAATATAACCGCATTCATCAGTGAGGCTGCAAACGCAAGTCCAGCCTTTTTAAACACTAGCGTAAATGGACTGACCGAAATATGATCAACATCTGATTTAAGTAAATTTGGATCTGTGTAAGGGATAATGAGCCCAATCACTGCGATAGCTAACACGTAAAAAATAAGCACCCGCCAGAATACACTGCGAATAGCACGAGGAACATGGCGTTCCGGGTCTTCACTTTCACCAGCGGCAATTCCCACCATTTCCGTTCCTTGAAAAGAAAATCCTGCGATCATAAATATCCCTATAATAGCAAGAAATCCTCCTTTAAAGGGAGCCTCTCCTGTAGTAAAGTTATGAAGTCCTGCAGCAGGAGTGAAGAAAATTCCAAAAATCATTAATAGACCAATAATCAAAAAGATAATAATCGTAACCACCTTAATTCCTGCAAACCAAAACTCTGATTCTCCATACCCTTTTACCGAGAGTATATTTAAAAGAAAAATAAGCACTAAGAAGATAACTCCCCATAAAATATCAGACGAGCCCGGCAGCCAATATTTCATAACCAAAGCACCGGCTGCTAATTCTGCGGGAATCGTTGTGGACCAGCTTAGCCAATAATTCCAGCCGAGTGTAAAACCAAATGCAGGATCAACAAAGCGGGTTCCGTATGTATAGAAGGATCCTGATGTTGGCAGATAAGTTGCCATTTCCCCAAGGCTAGTCATTAAAAAATAAATCATGCACCCAATCGCAATATAAGCGGTAACCGCTCCACCAGGCCCCGCCTGACTAATCGTCGCACCACTCGCAACAAATAACCCCGTTCCGATAGCTCCACCAATTGCAATCATCGTAATATGACGGGAACGTAAGCCACGTTTCAGCTTTCCACCATTGGTAAGAGGCGGTGTAACATTCAAATTCCTCTTTACTTTGCTCATCATTTGACCTCCCTCTTTCCGAATCATCGGGAAAGGTCATTTATCCCATTTTTCAATGTAATTACCGGGATGAGGGACCTTTCCCCTTTTCCCACTATAAAATTTGCTGTAAGAATCTCCGTGTTCGTTCATGCTTCGGCTCTTTAAATAGAATGGTAGGTTTTTCATCCTCTACAACTTGACCGTCTGCCAGCATGATCACTCGATCCGCTACTTCCCGTGCAAATCCCATTTCATGTGTTACGACAATCATTGTCATTCCATCACTAGCCAGATCTTTCATTGTTTGAAGCACTTCACCAACAAGCTCCGGATCCAAGGCGGATGTTGGTTCATCAAAAAGCATCACATCCGGTTCCATCGCTAACGCCCTAGCAATCGCTACCCTCTGTTTTTGACCACCAGATAATCTATCAGGATATTCATCCGCTTTTTCTCCCAAGCCAACTCTATTTAATAAAATCATTGCTTTTTCGATAGCCTCTTTTTTCGGAAGCTTTTTCACATGAATCGGTGATTCTATCACATTTTCAAGGACTGTCATATGCGGAAAGAGGTTAAAATGCTGAAATACCATCCCTACTTTCTCTCTCACCTTATTTAAGTTCGACTTCTTTGGATCTATTAATTTTCCGTTTATCTCTATCTCGCCTTCATCTTTTACTTCTAAAAAATTAAGGCATCTCAGTAATGTACTCTTTCCCGATCCGCTGGCGCCGATTAGCACAACGACCTCTGATTTATTTATATCGATAGAAATATTCCTTAGAACTTGTAAGCCATCAAATGTTTTGCACAAGTTTCTTACCTTGATCAAGTCGGCCCCTCCCTTTTGCCTTTTTACCACTTAATTTAGTTTCCACTTTGTTTACAATAATCGTAAATATTAGTACTAGAACTAGATAATAAAGCCCGACCACAAAATAGGTTTCAAATGGCATATAGTTTTCCGCCTGAACAGAAAGTGCTTGATTAAACAGCTCAGTGGTCGCGATATAGGCAACAAGGGATGAATCCTTTAATCCGATAATAAATTGATTTCCAAGAGGAGGAATTGCTCTTCGAAATGCCTGAGGAAGAATGATCCTTCTCATGGTTAATGGATAGGACATTCCTAATGAACGTGCTGCTTCTGCCTGGCCGCGATCAATGGATTGTATCGCTCCACGAAAAATTTCTGCGATATATGCACCAGAATGAATCCCCAAAGCAAGAGCCCCCGCCATAAAACTGTTTAGGACAAAAACGGAGGAGATCCCGTAATACAAAAACATAATCTGAACAATTAATGGAGTCCCACGAATGAGAAAAATATATACATCTGCAATTTTTTGCAAAAGAAATTGGTTCGATACTTTAAAAAAGGCAAACACCAGGCCAATAACCACTGCAATTAATAAAGATACGACGGTAAGTTCAATAGTGGTTAAGGTTGCTTTCAAAAAAGCAATACCGTGTGTATGAAAAATAGAAAATATTTTTTCAAAAAAGTTCACGATTATAGCCTCCTAAAGGAGCAGCCATTCGTTTATGACAGCTCCTTTTCTCTGATAGATTCTGATATATCGGCATACTCCATTTAAGCTTCAATCAACCCAAACCACTTGTTACTTCAACACATTTTCCCCAAACCACTTGTTACTAATTTTTTCATAGGTTCCATCATCCACCATTTCTTTTATTGCCTTATTGATTTTCTTTAATAAAACCGGATTATCCTTATTCACAGCGATGGAGATGTTTTCTTTGCGCAACAAATCGCCTGCAGTTTTAATTTGAATGCCTTCCTGTTTGATTGCGGATACACCTACGATTTTATCGGTAATCACCGCATCCACACGTCCAGGGACAAGATCCTGCAAGGCATATACATCACTGGGATAGTTCTTCACATCTTTTGTATATTTATCTGCAATTTCCTTATAAGTACTTGCTTGCATGATTCCAATTTTCTTATTCTTTAAATCTTCCGCACTATTAATGGAATTATTGGATTTAGCAACAAATATTTGCGCTCCGGAAATATAATAAGGATCTGTAAAATCAACTTGCTTTGCCCGTTCCGGAGTTGCCGTCATACTTCCAATAATGGCATCATATTTTTTCCCTTTCAGACCCTGGATAATCGTTTCCCATGGATTGGTCACAGGATTTGCTTTCAGACCAATGCGCTTAGCAATCTCCGCCCCTATTTCCACGTCAAACCCAACCAATTTGCCATTATCTTTATAATTTAAAGGCTTCAGAAGCCCGCTCATTGCATAGGTTAGCTTTCCATCGTTCACTAGCTTTTCCTTATCAGAGGCAGTTCCTTCGGTTTTTGAACCGCATCCTCCCAATAAAAGTAAAACTAGTAAAAAGGTTAGTGTCATAAGTTTCGATACATTTTTTATCTTCATCTCAAATACACTCTCCATATATTAAATTTTTTGTGGAAAAGAGGACCTATCCTAATAACCGCTTAACAACCCCATTCGTGATTTCCGGCACCATTTCCGTTGAAAATTTAAGTTCCATTCGCTCGTATTTGTTATGGGCGTCGTATCCATATGGGCCGATGTTGATGGCAGGCACGTTAATGTCTCGGATATCCTGATAATTCACGAAATGCTTTGTTCCCCAGCCAGGGTTATTTTCACAAACAGCTTGGATTCCTTCTTCATCGTCACTCAGTGCTACGGAGCTCATATCACATACGTAAGGGAAAAAGTTTCTGATGACGATTGGATGTTCGTAGGATGGTTGTGCTTCCTCTACAGATTTTTGCAAGGCATCCAATAAATTTTGTTCGTTTTCATTTTTTCCCTTCACATTGACACATGGAGAATAAAGCGACGAGTAAAAAAGGATGATAGCAGGGCTCTTATCCGGCATCCATTTCCACTCTTCTTCCACAACGCGAGCCGCAAACATACGAGTATCCAATGTTTTATCTTGCAGAAGTTTTTCTTTAAAATCCTTCATATGATTTTTAAAAGTTTCCCCATGCTCGTTTTCCAGCAATTGCTTCATTTCCTCATAGATTAAAACTCTTTTTTTCCAAGGCAATTTGTGATAAGTTTCACCACTTTTTTCACAAAAAGCTCGGTAACGATTTTCGAGGGTCGCTATCGCATTATCAAATGCAATTTCGGCTTGTTCCTTCATTTTTACTAATACATCTTTTGGTGACCAGGATTGAATGAAAATATTGTAATAGACATAGGCTGAAAGGGCAGTTTGTATCGTGTAGGTCGGTTTGAAATCTGTTTGTTTTAACGATACTGGAGGTGCTGGATATTCTTCGAATGCATCATCGACTAAATCCGGATTGTAGCTGATTTGTCTCGTTAATTCTGCTGCAATAAAATTGGGGTCGAGTCCCTCAAAGGACGAACCGGCATGTGTTTCATATCCTGTTATAAAAAAGAACGGCAATAGCTTTCCGATGGATCCTTTGTATATATACCGGTTCACATCGCCTTCATAACGCGGCGCAACAAAATCTGAATTAATGAGTGCAATATACTCAAAATCATGTTCATCTCGGAGTCTTTTCAAATCTTTCAAACTGGATAAAACCCCATGTGAGCTGTCTTCTTCATCGCATTCAGCGAGCAATAATAGGTTACCGGCTAACTCTTCCGGATGCTCAGAATAATATTTTAATAGGTAAAAATGACTCGCCACCCCGCTCTTCATATCAAGTGCACCGCGGCCAAAATGCCATTCTCCTGATTCTAATTGGGATTTCACTAATTCAGGTAAGTATTCATCATGCAATGCCTTCATCAATTCTTCCGGATTACATGCCTTATCTTTTAAGTGGTTATAATCGTCAATGCCAACTGTATCTATATGGCCCATTAGGATAACCGTTTTATTGCTTTGTTTTTTCGTGCCTTTTACAAAAGCCATCACATTGTAACGTTCCACTTCGTCGTCTTTTGTCTGAGATTTAAACACATAGGAAGGGTGATGCTGAAAATATGGCAGGGAAGTTATTTTATTGAATAAAAAGTTAGCAATTTCTATTTCTCCTGTGGTGTTTACTATGCTCTCCACCGCTACCAACTCATTGGTAATATTTAATATTTCTTCCCGACTTGAAAGAATCGATTTCATAAGTTCATACCCCTTTAATTAGAAATAGTGAATCTTCTAGTAATTTAAAGTAGTTAAGAAAACCCTTACATTTTTAAACGTTAAGCAAGCTCTCCGCCATCAATCGGAATATGCTGTCCAGTGATATACGCAGCTTCCTTAGAGGCAAGGAATACATAAAGGTTTGCAACTTCCTCCGGGAGGGCGTGTCGCTTCAAAGGTATTGTTTCATCTACTTGTTTCAACATTTCCGGGGTATACTCTGCCATCTGCATCGGGGTAAGCACGTACCCAGGGCAAACGGTATTAACTCTAATCGTTGGTGCTAGCTCAAGTGCCATGGTCCTCGCCAATAAATTGACGCCTGCTTTTGAGGCATTATAATCAGCATAATATGGATGGCCCACCACTCCATTTGTGGAAGCTGTCATTAATATAACTCCTTCCCCTTGGGCGAGCATTCGCTTTGCAGCCTCCTGTGAAGTATAAAAAATACCATCGAGATTGATTCCAAGAACCTTTCGCCACTGTTCCGGCGTGATATCAATAAAATTTGCCCGAACACTGATTCCAGCATTAGCAATGAGTATATCTACTCCATCTACTAATCGGTCGATTTTTTCAAATGCTTGCTTTACCTCTTGGGCATCGCTGACATCTGCAATTACCCCATGGGCGATCCCCGGATACTCCTTAAGCGTTTTCTGAAGGGAATTCTCGTTATTATCAATAATAATGACTGTTGCACCTTCACTGACAAACCGGTTAGCAGTAGCGAGTCCAATCCCGCTTGCACCACCGGTTATCACAACTCGTTTTCCTTGCAAACTATCAGAATATCTGCCTGAACTCATCCTTTTTACCTCCTTTAATTTAATGAATGGCGCTCTTCTAGATATGGTAAGGTATCAGGCACCTTAAGTGGACAAAACGTGTACACCTTAGAAACAACTATATTGGTCCGTAGTGTACACCACAAGAGGACACTATCCCATTTTGTCCACGAGTGGTGCCTGACACCACCTTTAGATTAGTTCGTGTGCCTTGGTTTTCTTTTGGTACGCCCGCCAGGTGATACACCATTCTTTCGGGTCATCCAGGTAGTTTTGTTCGTCCAGTTTGTGGATTGTGCTGTTGTATGGTGCATTTTGGACGATTTCTGGGTTGTGATAGGCTTCGTGTGAGATCTGCTCTAATGCAGCAATATACTCATCTAAATCTGCCTTTGAATAGGATTCTGTCGGCTCAAGCGTGAACGGCTGCGGCACGATGTACGGATGGTGACTGGTCCAGTAATGGAGGCCGAAGTCGGTCATGCGGCGCTGCACATCCTCTGTTGTAACACCTGTTTCCTTCGCCAATTGCTCCCAACTGTATCGCACCTGTTCTAAACGCTGTCCTTCCACATATGGAGCACTTGCACCGCGAATTTTTGTCACTTTATGATACAAATAGTTATTATTCAACACAGCAGTCTGAGCAACCTCTTTTAACCCGTCTGGTCCCAACGCGCGAATCCACGCATAGGAGCGAAGAACTGTCTGCGCTACCCCTTGGAATGCCCGCACCTTTCCAATCGAATGCTTCAAATCTTCATTCAACGTATACTTTTCTCCATCAAATTCCACGATTGGTCCCGGCAAGTATTCTTTCAGAAAATCTGCTACTCCAAGCGCACCGGTTGCAGGTCCCCCGCACATATGTGGTGCCGCGAAGGTCTTATGAAGATTGAAGAAGCACATATCAAAGCCCGCTTCCTTCGCACGGGTAATCCCAAGTAATCCGTTTGCATTGGCTTGATCGTAATAACAAATTCCACCCGCTTCACGGACAATTCTAGTAAACTCCTTGATTTTCGGATTGTAGATTCCCGTATCTTCCGGATTGGCAACTACAAAACCGGCAGTTCTTTCCGAAACGACCGCCTTCAATTTTTCGATATCCGGAAAACCATTCTCATCCGGATGCAGTGTAATTACCTTATATCCTTTTACAGCAGCGGTTGCTGCTTGAGACGGATGGGAAAAAATCGTGGTGATAATTTCGTCACGCTGATCCCCTTCGCCTCGGGATTCATGATATTTTCTCACAATGGATGCCATTGCAAAAAGGGCTTGTGTTCCCCCACTCGGCTGGAAGGAAAAAGCGTCCATTCCCGAAATCTCCCGCATACACAAATCTAGATTATGAATCACTTCCAGCATCCCCTGGACTGTGCTTTCATCTTGAAATGGATGCAGCTCCATCATTTTCGGATTTCGAATCAGCATTTCATTGATTTTAGGAATATACTTCATCGTACAAGTCCCTTGCCCAATTTCTACGTTAAAATCAGAGCCAAGTGTTTCCTGCGATAAACGAACATAATGTCTTAAAACCCTTGCCTGGCCAATCTCCGGAAGCCTCGGTTTTTCCTTGCGACACATCGCAGCCGGTATCGAAGAAACACCGTCCCCAACCTCTGAGACAACTGCCTTATCCGCCAGCGGCACCTCCACGCCTCTTTCACCTGGTTGATGAAGTTCGAATATAATCGGTTCGTTCCATTTTGCTTGGTGAAAATCACGCACTTTGCTTGTTCTTTCTATTTTTTTCATCGTCATTCTCCCCTTTCCTTAGTTGCCCGTAATAATCTCTTCCAGCGCTTCTACTAAACGATCAATATCTTCTTTTGTATGTACTTCTGTTACACAGTACAATGCCGATTGACCGTACTCCGGAAACTCCTTGGAAAGATCCTTCCCGCCAAAAATCTTTTTCTCTCGCAATCTAGCATGAATCGTTTCCACCGAAAGTCCTGTTTCATTAAAATCAACGATAAATTCTTTAAAAAATGGTGCACTTAAACGGGAACCAATGACTCCCGAAATTTTATTTAAATTTTTCACTGCATATTGGCTGTTTTGCATGATGGTTTGTCCTAGTTCATACATTCCATTCGGTCCAAGAAGAGATAAATAAACGCCTGCCGTAATTCCCCAAAGCGCCGTTTGTGTCCCCACGGATTCCTTGCCTTTTTCTCTTAAAGCAAAAGAAGTGCGTTCATAAGCAACATCGCCAAACCCGTACTCTCCTTCTTTTACCGTCGGAATGATTCCAAAAAGACGGGATGGATATTCCTCCACAAATTTCTCCTCATCCCTTGTTGCAATGAACCCCGCCTGTCCGCCGCCATAGTTCATATGCATTCCAAGCGGTTGAAGATCTCCGCACACAATATCTGCACCGTATTGGCTCGGCGGTGCAAGGACTCCCAAAGAAATCGGATCAACACCTACAACGATTAGTGCTCCTTGAGTACTCGCGAGCTTTGCAATTTCCGTTCCTTGCGATTCAATAAAACCTAAATAAGAAGGATTTTCAAAATAAACAGCTGCCGTATCTTGATCGAGTTTCTTTTTCAAATCCACCAAGTCAAGAAGACCCGTTTCCTCATCAAACCCAATCCATTCAAACTCTAGCTCAGGGGTACCGTAATTAAGAATAATCTTCGCCCGCTCCGGTGAGACTGTCTTAGCTAATAATACCTTCTTGCGACCAGTAATCCGAGCAGCCATCCGGATTGAAGTGGAAGCGGCTTGCCCCCAATCAAAAGTCGGAACATTGACAACATCCATATCCACAAGCTCCGCAAGCAAGCTTTGATATTCAAACAAGGCTTGAAAACGCCCATGATCTTCATATGGCTCTCCCGCATAAGCTGTCACAAATTCAGAGCGTTGATTTACCTCATCACAAACAGCCGGCACAAAATGCTGCCAACAGCCCGCACCTAAAAAATTCAAGTACTCATTCGCACTGACATTTTTACTTAAAAGCCCTTCAATATGGCGGCGAAGCTGATATTCCGTTAAGGCTTCTGGAATCTTCATGTCTTCTTTTAGATGCAGCTCCTCCGGAATACAGGAGTACAGCTCCATTACGGATTTCGCGCCAATCTCCTTCAGCATTTCCTCTTTTACCTCTGGCACCATATTCGGTATATAAGGGTGAACCTTTTTCGACATCATAAAACCTCCTAATTATTCTTAAATAAACTAAGTCAAAAATTTACGCCAAACCTCCGCCGTCCACCACCAGCTCTGTTCCGGTCATCCAAGCAGATAGATCACTTGCTAAAAACAACACACCCTTTGCGATATCGCGAGGAGTACCGATTCTTTCTAAAGGACGGCCAACCGCGGAATCCTTCAGAAACGCTCCTTCTTCCAGGTGTAATTGCTTCGCTTCGTCTCTTAGAAGCGGCGTATCCGTATCACCAGGACAGATGCAATTCACACGAATATTTTGCGGACCATGGTCAATTGCCATTGCCTTTGTCAAATTGACAACGCCAGCCTTTGCGGCGCAATATGCAGCAGCCTTGTCTCCGCCTTTTAATCCCCAGCCAGATCCGGTGTTAATGATGCTGCCGCCTTCTGTCATTAACGGAATAATATATTTGGATAAAAGATACACACCTTTTAGGGACACATTAATCACGGCATCCCATTCCTGCTCCTCTAATTCCACGACTGTTTTCCGTTTGATGATTCCTGCGTTATTGAAAAGAACGTCGACTTTCCCGTATTGATTTTTCAATTGTTTTCCCACTTCATCACAGTCATTCGCACTTGTTACATCACATTTCAAAAATTCCGCCTTATACCCTTTGTCACGCAGCTCCCCGGCAGCAAGGGCACCCTTTTCCTCATTAATATCAAGAAGGACAACCTGGGCACCAACCTCCGAAAGCAATTCTGCAGTCGCGAAGCCAATCCCAGATGCTGCCCCTGTTACCACAGCAACTTTATCTTTCAGTTGAAAATAATCTTTTTCCATGACGAAACCCTCCTAAAAGTTATTTCCTATTGGTAATATGCAAGAATCGTGCCAATTGAAAATTTATTGCTATAACCCATTACCGTAAAATCATTTTGTCAATTTTGTCAAAATAGTGTCATTTCAGAACAGTCTAATTTATAATAGGGGAAATGACAACTTAAAGGGTGATTGCATGTCTTCCATCACAACATTAACCAAGGTAATCCATACTTTTGCTGAACTTTTGCAAGTTGAGATTGCTTTTTTCAAAGATGAAGGTGTTCTCGTCGCATCGACAGAGGAATATCGAAGGAAGAAAGGGAAACGTGTCTATTTGCCGTTTTTTCAAAAATTGTACGAGCATCCTGTCACATTCGTTCATAAGCCTGGACATATGAATATGTGCCAAGGCTGTCATTTTTCCGAAAACTGCCCCTCCACCGCAGAGATTGTCCAAAACATGGTACAGAATGGTGTACATTACGGGTACCTTTCCTTTGTCAGTTTTTCCAAGGACGGTCAAGAGAAATTGCTTGAGCGGCAAAAAGAATATAGCTACTGGATGTCCCAATTAGCAGATGTTATCATCCAAATTTTATATGAGTCCGGAGGGTTCCAATCCAAGCCAAAGCCGAAAAATTACACTGACTACATTCTTGGAGACAATGCTATAAAAGAACTCGTTAAAAACATAAAAAACAGCTCCTCTTCAATCGTTATTACAGGGGAAACGGGAACAGGGAAAAGTTTGCTCGCGCGGATGATCCATGAACAAAGCATATTTCGCAAAGGGGATTTTGTCGAAATCAACTGTGCCAGCATCCCGGAATCATTGTTTGAAAGTGAATTATTTGGTTATGAGGAAGGGGCTTTTACAGGGGCGAGAAAAAGAGGAAAACCCGGTTACTTTGAAATGGCCGATCGCGGGACGCTCTTTTTAGATGAGATTGCGGATCTCCCTATCCATCTGCAGCCGAAGCTCCTGAAGGTGTTACAAGATGGGATTGTCCAAAGGGTTGGCAGCACCTATTCGAAAAAAGTAAATGTGCGGATTATTGCTGCTACCAACCAACCATTGAAACAGCTGATGGAAGAAAAAAAGTTTCGTGCGGACCTATTTTACCGATTAAATGTGATCCCAATCCACCTTCCGCCATTACGCGAAAGAAAAGAAGACATAGAGAAGCTCGTCCCTCTCTTTATCGAAAAGCTCCAAGAAAGAACCGGCAAGTTTGTCCAGCAATACAGCGACGACTTTTTGCAAAAATTAAGGCAGTATCATTGGCCCGGCAATATCCGAGAGCTGGAGAATGTGATTGAATACAGCATGAATATGGAAAAAAGCACACAGTTGAAGGAAACGTCCTTGCCTGCCTATTTATTCGGGGAATCTGCTGGGCATCGCCCAGAAAGATTATTAGAGGACGCCGAGAAAGAGATCATCGTTCAGTTACTTGAGCAATATGGGTATCATTCAGATGGAAAAAAGAGAGTTGCGGAAGAGCTGGGAGTTAGTGTGAGAACCTTGTATAGGAGAATGGAGCGGTTTGGAATATCGATCCCGAGCCGCCAAACTTGAAAGGGGAGCTCCCCCCTTTTGTCAAATTACTTGTATAAACTAAACTTAATTTTTTTCTTTTTCATATATGTACTGAAATCCATATAACAAAAAAGCCTTGTAAAAAAAGTAAAGGAAAAATTCAAATGCGTTCAGTCGGACTAATTTAAACAACTTTATTTTTGGAAATATACTCTTAGCTAGAGCAGCAAACAAGATATGGAAAAGAGCGTTTAGCATAATAAATTTTTTGAGACTACCATAGGTCCATTTTAATGTCCATAAAGCAACTGCTAGCATCGGCCCAATCAAAAATGGAAACTCGTTATAAAGAAATGATTGTGGTTTATTATAGAACTTCCACCATCTTCGCTTTTTTCCAATGGGGACATCTATACAATGGATTAAAAATACAAACACAAAGGCGGGGAAAAATCTTTTTACACTGCGCCAATCCAAAAAAGATATTGATATCCACGAGAGCAGTACCATTGCTATATTAAAGAACCACTTATTTTTAATTGACATATTTAAGCTTCCTTTATGCATTTTTTATTTAGAGTTTCTTTTTTCCATAAAAGTATTCATTCAAGACAGTTCCTATCAACTGTTACCCACTAGTGGTGCCTGGCACGTACATAACACCATATTTTCTATATGTCATAATAGCTATACAGAATCGTAAAAAGGGAAAAATCCAGGTGGACTTTTCCCTTTTAAACTGTCACGGAACTTTGGCGTTTTGTCCAAGAGTAGCGCCTAACACCATAATTAGACACTCTATATACAAAATATTTGTCACATCAAATCAACTTTTTCAATAAACATAATAATGAGATGTGAAAAACACTATTTTTCTAGCTTACCATTAATTGTGCATCATCCCAGGCATGTTAATAGACATGGATTGGGCTTGCATCTGAGTGTTGTCATGATGCGGATGCCAATGATGGTGGTGCCCATGATGGTGGTGGGTGTAATGAGGGTAACAACAGTGATGCCAAGGATGATGCATCATGCCATAAGAAGGATATCCCGTCATATGGTACCCCATGCCATAGGTTGGATATCCATACCCCATCATATAAGGATTATGAACCATTCCATCGATTCTTAGTTCTGGATACATTTTTTCACCTACTTTTGTAGAGTTTTATTATTCTTTACACACTTTTTTCATTTCTCCAAAAAACTCCGTTAATTGTGCATCATTCCAGGCATGATGTTAAGGGACATAGATTGGGCTTGCATCTGGGTATCATGATACGGATGCCAATGATGGTGGTGCCCATGATGATGGTGGCCGTAATGAGGGTAACCACAGTGATGCCAAGGATGGTGCATCATGCCATAAGAAGGATATCCCATCATATGGTACCCCATGCCATAGCTAGGATATCCCATCATATAATGGCCAGGAACCATTCCATGATCGATTCTTAGATCCGGATACATTCTTTCACCTACTTTTGCAGAAGTTTTATTAACAATTACATGCTATGCCATTTACCTAGGAAAAGAGCTTAGTTTTTATTAAAATGGGTTATTACCTAAGGGGCATTGCTTTTCTATGCTGAGCAAACACCTTTGCGTTTTGTCCAAGAGTGGTGCCTGACACCACATTTTAGCCACTAATGATTCCTATTTTTTTCTAATCCTGAAGAGAGATTTTGGACCTCATTAGCTCTACCTTTTTTTAAATAAACAAAAAGGTTCCTTATTGGATGAACCACAATAGCAAGATTTCGCTCTAACTTTGTGGGTCTCAATGAGGAACCTTTTTTCTATAAATGAATGGCACGAAAATCGCTTTGATCGGCACATTTCGTGACACTAGACCTACGTCAGCATCACACTAACCCTCTGTAACTTACTTAACTTCCATTTCACTAGATTCTTCCCATATCCTCGAGCATCCAACGAAACGGTCATGCTCAAAGGAAAGTTTATATATATCCGGCATCGCTAGCTGTTTCCAAAACTCAAACCCATATTGCTCATCAAAATGATTCATAATTAAGACCATGATGTTTCCATGGGTTCCAATTACTACATTTTGCCCTTCATATTTATCTAAAATTATTTTTGTGGCTTGCACACCTCTTTTTTGAGCTGTGACGTTCGATTCCCCTCCTTCCCAATGAAAGATAGGATTCTCCCAAACTGTTTTAATAGCATGGTTAAAATCCTTCATAACCCCTGCTGCTAATTTCCGTTCCTTAAATTCTTCGACCAGTTGTATTTTCTGTCCGCACTCCGAAGCAATTCCTTCTACTGTTTGAATAGCTCTTAAATAGGGACTGGAAATCACATGATGAATGTCTTCCCTTTTTAGAAGCTCCCCTACTCTGGCCGCATCCTTCCATCCTTGTTCCGATAACGGCCTTGTTAACTCTTCTGGTGTGTATATGGAATGAGCATGTCTTACAAAATATAAGTTTGTTGTCATAATGCCTCCCAAAATATTTAATTGTACCCAAAAGCGGGCCCTTATGATCAGGAAATAAAACAATAACGCGAATCGCTGACTATAAGCTTCCACATATCTCCCAAAAGTTCCTTCCTTCAAACTGTTTCTTTTCCCAAATGCTTTAAATTCTATTTATCCATTTTTCCTTCCCCAGCTTCGGCCCAATGGTCCAGTACCAGTTCCTTTGGTGTCAGCGCCAACCCTAAAAAAATATTTCTATTTTTCTGTTTATAACTATTGACACCAACATAAAAATACCTCATTCTAATAATGAGTGAGTTACTCACTCATAAATATGCGAAAGAGGGTAAATAAAAATGGGAGAAACCAATATCCTTAAACAAATCATTATGAGAAAGCACAACCAAAATAAGAATGCTAAATTACTTCAGATTAATACACCGAACAGCATTGTTGAAAGCAGCTATGTTAAAATTGGCGGCATTGACCAATGGATCACCATACGCGGTGAGAATCGGAACAACCCCATATTATTATTGATACATGGCGGACCGGCCTCTGCTTATTCGGTTTTCAGTCCATTATTGCGTTCATGGGAAAAATACTTCACAGTTGTTCAATGGGATCAGCGCGGAGCAGGAAAGACTTTTGGGAAGAATGGAAAAGACGGTTGTGGAACCATCACTTTTGAGCGCCTTGCCAAGGATGGGATAGAGGTGACAGAATATTTGACCGCAAAGCTTGGCCAGCCAAAAGTCATTCTCATCGGAAGCTCTGTCGGAAGTCTAATTGGTATCATGATGGCAAACCGTAGGCCAGATCTTTTTCATGCGTATGTCGGTACAGATCAGAATGCCCCCGATTCTCAAAATCTTTTGCATGAAATAACCGTAAATGCAGTCCGTGCAACAGGAAATACAAAGGGTGTTCAATTGCTTGAAAAAATGGGAACGGATCGATCCCAGATAAGTCGTAAAGATGTCGACAAGCGGAATCGAATTCTTGTGAAGGCCATTAGAGGTGTTCCAAATATGATTACAGACTTAATTTTACCCTCTATGATCTCATCCCCGGAACATAAAATACAAGATATTATGGATTTTTTCAAAGGCATGAGTTATTCCCTTGATCAACTATTTGCTGAATTAATCAACTTTGATTTTAAAAAAGTCGGAATGCAATTTGAGCTTCCTGTCTTTATTATTCATGGAGATAATGACATTATCACTCCAACTGAACTGGCAAGGCTTTATTACAATGAGATAGAAGCTCCTCATAAGGAATTTGTTCTCATTAAGAACGCCGGGCATTTAGCATGCTTTGCCCGTGCCGATCAATTCCTCGAGGAGTTGCTAACAAGAGTGCGTCCTCTGATTGCCCAGACTACTAACTAAACCTTTTTTAGATTAATGGTATAATGAATATAATATTTTTCAATGATCTGGAGGTTGGAACCATTGTCTCCATTAAACAAACAACAGCTTGATCAAATTCGTGATGAACGAAGAGAGCAAATTAAGCAAGCAGCACTTAAAGTGTTTGCCCGCCGTGGGTATACAGGAACGAAAACCAGTGTCATTGCCGAGGAAGCAGGTATTAGCGAGGGACTTATTTACCGCTATTTCCAATCTAAAAAGGAGCTTTACACAACCATTGTCCAAGAATTGATGGAAGAAGCAAAAAGGGAACTTACGCAAGCACCATCCTTGCCTGGAACACCCTTCGAGCAAATTAGAAACTTAACAAAAAATATGATGGATGAAAACAATATGTATGCTTTTATGCTGATGGAAAGGGCTAGAACGGCGAATGATGTCCCGGAAAAGGTTACGCAGATGTTTTCGCAGGTTTCCACAAGCGTTCTGATTGATCCGCTCATTCCTGTCTTTGTTAAAGGTCAGGAATCCGGTGAGTTTTCACAAGGGGATCCAAGAAAGTTGCTTTCCTGGTATTTTAACATTATTAATAGTCTTATCACCCAAGATGAGGTGGATAAAGAGTATGGACTGCCAGATGTGGATGTGTTGATGCGGATATTGACAAAGTAATGTTCTTTCATAGAATCTCCCACAAAGAAAAATGCTCTAGATTAGAGCATTTTTTTCATTTGCTTATTAAAGATTGCTTTCTTTCCCAACAAGGCTGGGCCTCCTCCGTATCAGGTGCTTTAAATTATTTATATTTACTATAATTGTACCAATAATAATGATGATGCCCCCAATTACAGATAAGAAAGTGAGATGCTCATGGTATAACAGTCCTCCTAGACAAAGAGCAATTAATGGAGAAATATAAAGCCACGTGGCTGGAAACACTGGA
Organism: Margalitia sp. FSL K6-0131; assembly: GCF_038008735.1. Classification (NCBI taxonomy): domain Bacteria; kingdom Bacillati; phylum Bacillota; class Bacilli; order Caryophanales; family Bacillaceae; genus Heyndrickxia; species Margalitia sp. FSL K6-0131. The sequence continues at coordinate 870,974 of NZ_JBBOZS010000001.1, read as the reverse complement.
TTCGTTTTCGCTACAAGCCAATAAAAGATGGTGTGCGCCACCATAGATCCGGCAATAATTAAATACAGAAGGGATAAAATAACATTTGTTGAAAGCATAAACTCAATATGCACATTTTCCGTGAACAATGATAAAACAAGAAGCAGCCCACCGCCATACATCATTTGTGCCGCATTCAAAGCAATTGGTGATGTACCTTGAAAACGTTGGATGACTCGACTGGAATAAACGGCACCCGCAGAATAAAAAAGTTCACTTAATAAGATTGCTAAACATCCAATGATCCACAGCTTGCTGAACGACGTGCCCATTATACCTGGAAGAAGCAGTAAAATAACGCCGGCAAAGCCTATCAGACAGCCAACTAAAGAACTGATGGAAAGCTTTTGACGATTAATCGCGGTTTGAAGCAGCAAAACCATCAGCGGTCCAGTTGCCGATAGAACTGCTGCTATACCAGAGCTTAAATATTGCTCAGACCAATACAAGGCTGCAAAAGTCGCAAAGGTTAATCCGGTTCCGGTCAAAAGCATTTCTTTTCTTAATAAAAGCGAAAACCTCGCCTTTCCTCTAGATACCATCCATAAAAACAAAATAATTCCTGCAACAAGAAAACGAATTCCCGCCGAGAAAAAAGGCGGCGCTCCAGCATCTACCCCCACTTTTATAGATAAAAAAGTCGTACCGAATATGAGACACATTAAAATATAATTAAATAACACCATTTTTCATTCCTCCTCATCTGTTTTTCTTCCTATCTCCATCATAAGGTGCAAAGAACAGAACAGATAAAAACGAATAGAACAGTTATCGAAATTATCCGGTATAATAACAGAAAAGGAGGGTCTTCATGAAAAGAAAAGCACTCTCGAATGTTCATTCAGATAATCTTTACGAACAAATCTATGATTATATGATGGAAAGAATCGGACGCGGCGAATGGGGAGCACATGATAAGCTTCCTTCTATTAGAACATTAGCAGCGGAATTCAATGTTCATCGGCTAACAGTCTTTAAAGCTTATCAGCTGCTAAAACAAAACAAAAAAGTATATGTAAAGGATAAATCCGGATACTATGTAATGCCGGAAAATATGCTTTTGATAGATTCACAGCAGAACCCGATTATTTCTGCTCACGTTCAAGAAAGCAGCCTCTCTGAAATTCATCAGGTTCGGGCTGATTATCAATTTTCCATTGCACTCCTTGATCCTAATCTGTTGCCTAATCATTACTTTTCCGAGTATATAAAGAAGGTATTTAATCTTTATCCTAAAGTGCTGGGAACCTATTCATCCATCCAGGGAGATCCGGAGCTACGCGAAGCTCTTAGCCGCTATTTTACCGAGCAATCACATTTCTACCTAACTCCTGATGAATTATTGATCACATCCGGTTCCCAGCAGGCTATCGATTTGATTGCCAGAGGATTAATCAAACCTAGAGATACCGTTTTTTTAGAGAGACCCACCTACAGTCCTGCAATCGATGTTTTCAGAAGACAGGGTGCCAATATTATTCCGATTGAGATTCATCCGCACGGCTATCAATTAGATCAAGTAGAAAGACTCATGCGGGAGCATAAACCGCGCCTTTTCTATCTCAACCCTACTTTTCACAATCCAACCGGTTACACAGTACCAGCCGAGCAAAGAAAGAGATTAGTAGAGATGGCTTATAAATATCAATGTTTGCTGATTGAGGATGACCCTTACCCGGATATTTATTTTGAGGAAAAACCCCCGCTGCCGTTTTTTTCTTATGATACAGCGGGCTGTGTTATCTATATAAGGAGCTTCAGTAAATACATTGCACCTGGATTGAGTATCGCTGCCGTCGCATGCCGTCCATCCGTCATGGAATACCTATTAAAAACAAAATCCCTTTCGGACAGCGGGACGCCACTGCTTAACCAGAAAATCTTTTTGCATTATTTCTTTTCAGAACGTTTGCAGAAGCATGTGGAAAAGCTGCGGATTGCGCTTGAAATTCGCAGGAACATTATGGAGGAGGAATTATCTCTTGCAGGGTGGAAATGGGCAACTCCGATGGGAGGATTTAATTTATGGATCCAACTGCCTGAGTCCACTCCAATGGATAAACTTCTTGAAAAAAGCATTGAACAATCGATTTCCTTTGTACCCGGATCCATCTTCGATCCGCTTAAAGAGTATCAATCATGGATTCGAATGAGTTATTCCTATTTAAACGAAACACAATTACGGGACGGCTTGCAGCGATTTGTCCGCATATACCATTCATTAACTTCTGCACAAAGTTGAAAACCTTCCACCATTTAATAGGGGGAAGGTTATTTTTTTATAAAATAATACAAACTCTCTCCAAGAGGGAATTATTTTTATTCACCACCATGGTATTTTTATAAAATAGTTGTTAAAGTATTCTGTAAAGTATTACAAAGAATAAATGGTAATGCCAAAAATTTGGAACCACAATGGTTCCTTGTTTATTAGGGGGGAATATCCTTTATTTTATAAAGTCTTTATTAGTTTTAGACAGAGGGGGACATAGAAAATGCTTGAGGGGAAAATCATAAAATTTTACCGAGAAAGTAAAGGGATGACTCAAAAGGACTTAGGAGATGGCATCTGTTCGAACACTCATTTAAGTAAAATTGAACGGGGCTTAACGGAAGTTTCTAAAGAATTAATAGACTTATTGTCTAAACGCTTAGAGATAGATTTAAAGGCGGAAATAGAATCATATGATAAATTAGAGCTCCTATTAAACTCATGGCATGAAGCAATTATTTTACGATTTGATTCAAAAGCAAAGCTTCTAAAGGAACAATTAGAGGAAATTCCTCTTCTACATCTTCCTAATCTTTATCATCAATACTTACTTATTCTTTCTAAATTCTATTTGTCTATTAATGAAGCAGATAAAACCATTCCTATTATTGCAGAAATAGAAAATCAGCTTGAACCTTCTCCATATAATACAAATATGTTGCTGCATATTAAAGGAATCTTGCAATTACATAAAGGGAATTATAATAATGCCATCACGATTTTAAAAAAAATTGACTTATCCTACTATAATAATCCGGAATTTTATTATCATTTAGCTGTTGCCTATCATTCTATCAAATCCAGAACATTATCTTACTATTACGCAAATAAGGCACTGCAATTTTTTACCGATGCTCGGAGTTTTCCTAGAATAATTGATTCCGAGATGTTAATGCTTATTCAAGTAGAACAGGATGATTTTTATAATCCCGAAACTACTTTAAGCTATAAAAGATTAATAGAAATGGCGGAAAATTACGGTTTAAAACATCAAAGGTTTAATATCATTCATAATTATGCATACTATCAGCTTCGACACGGATATTTTACTGAAGCTAGTGAATTATTTAAGAAGGCATTGGAGAGTCAAAGTCCGCTCTCGGAATTTTATTTAGGGTCATTGGAAGGATATTTAAATGCACTAAGCCAGCAAGGTGAAACTTCGCAAGAAACCCTTCTTGAAATTGCCAAAAAAGGGCTAAAACTAGCAAAAAAGAACAAGGATAAACTTTTTATTCACCTCTTCCGTTTACATTTGTATAAACTTCAGCACTCGGAAGGGGAATATTTCCACTACTTGGAGACGAAAGCATATCCTTATATAAACGAAACTGGTATGACATTAATAACAGAGCATTATCAAGTACAACTTTTTGATTATTACATGGAAAAAGGAGATATTGAAAAGGCCAATAAATTCGCTATTCCACTGGTTGAAAAACATCGAAGAGTGAACATGTTCGTCTAATTCATTTAGAATTCTTTATTGGGTCAGGAGTGCAATACTCCTGACCTGTTTTTTCTATCCTCATAAAGGGCAGTTGTTGAAAATGTAAAACCTATTGCTTTTGTTTAATAGTAAATTGCTTTGGTTTCGCCTGTACTTGGAAGCCTGTTTCATCTTTCGCTTCTGTATAAATGGTGTATTCTCCATCTGGCAGGTCAATTTTCGGCTCCCATTTCAGATGAATCTCAGCTTGGTGGTCAACATTAAATGTATCGACAATTTCCCCATCCGGACCAGCGATTTTAAAGGTCCAGTTTACCTTTTTCATTGCAAATCCATTAATTTGCAATGGATTGTCTTTATTAACATTAGAACCGTATATACTTAGGTAGTTGATTAGCATCCCTTCATTCACATAGGAAGGATCTCCCCATACGCCAAAGCCCAAATTCATTGCCCAGTCTATTCCGATAACGACAATTCCTTTTGGCTCTTCTTTTGAAAGATAAGAAGTTGCATTTGCCGGCAGCGAATAATATTGTCCGTTGACGTATAGAATCGCACCATCATACCCGCTTCCTCCCGGATTGTCTTGCCCTTCCCATGTAATTTTATATTTACCATCCACCGGTTCTACTTGAATATTTTCAATAGTTGGAGCAACGGAATCGATTTTAATCGGCAGTTTCACCGTTTGCGATTTTGCATTTTTGTAATCAAGTGTACTAGTAATCGCAATCTGATAATCACCATCAGGTACAACATTCCCTTTGTCATCCTCTGCATTCCATGGATACATTTCTGCAGATATAGAAAAATCACCGTAAGCCATTATATTTTTACTAAACTTCCACGGTTTGCCGTCAGGAGTAAATTCATTAAAGTTTCCTAACTGGCGAATTTTCTTCCCCTTATTGTTTTCAACGGAAAGATTTACTTCCTTTAAATTTCGCATAACGGTAAAGGAAGGATATACCCCTGGGACAATGGAGTTCGGAGAATAAACAATATGACTAAGATCGAAATTCCCTGTACTTGGATCATATCCTAAAGGCATTTCATCCAAATCATTCCAAAGAACGGTATAGCCTAGGAAAACATCTTTATCCCATGCTGGTGCATCAATATTTTTCACTTCATCCCATTCACCATAAAAGCCCATATACGGCATTGATAATTCAGGAAGATTTTTATTCACAGGTACAAATCTTACAAATCCTTCTACGAAACTATTTTTTCTTAAATTTTTCGGTAAAACAATATCTATATGTGCGTTTTGCTGCTTTCCATTTTTAATAGTAATCTTCACCGGCTTGTCATAGCTGATCTCTTTTCCATTTAATACACCGACAGCATTTTTTACGCGCTTGCTTGATAACGTCAGATAGTCATGAGAACGATCAGCCTTTCCATCGCCATTTAAGTCATATTCTTTATATTCGGTATCATCTGTCAAGACATCCAAATACACATTATACTCGATATCTTCCGACTTTTTATCAGCCAGAGGGACGATGTTTAAATCAAATTGTGCCATTTGATTTTTGATTTCTTTTAATGCAACCGATCCTTTTCTTTCAGGGCTTGCCTGTTTATTTTCAACTAGTACAGGGGTCTCCAATGCATTTTTAATTTGCATCATTCCTGCACCTTGCATACGTGGTGAATACGGAATTTGATTTTCTGTATTTGGATCATACTCAATTTTAGAAGTATTCATTAAGGCTGTTTTCGCTTTTAAAACAGTATTGCTATTTTTTGGCAAGCCTTTTTCATAGAATGATTGAAGGACAAGTGTTGCTCCGCCTACCACGTGTGGCGTTGCCATGGAGGTACCGCTGTACACATCATATTTATTATCAAAAACCGTTGAATAAATTTCCCCGCCAGGTGCTGTAATTTCCGGCTTAAAGTCAAGTGTATGCGGAGCACCCATGGATGAAAAATCGGACATTTCATCATGATTTGGATTTTGAACCCATAATCCTCCTCCTAATTGCACAGAAATCGAATGACCATCTTTTAGTTGATCGATAAGCTTTTGTCCATCCTTTACACTTGTTACAACAGCAGGAATCGAATACGGGCTGAAATTTGTCTTCTTATAATCTCCCCAAGCTGGAATTGGGGCAATAATCACAGCTTTTGCGCCTTTACTTTGGGCATTAAATTGAAGATGTGAATTGATTCCATAATCAATTTCCGGCTGTACGACCACAATTTTATCTTTTACATCAATATCTTTGTAATCCTTTGTATCTCCCTTACCAGCAAATACGAGAGGATACTCTTTTCCTTCTGCAATTTTCGAGTTTAATTTTAAATAGCTTGGTTCATAAAATGCTATTTCACTTCCATTAGATATCTTCAAACTTGGTTTGTGGATTACATTATTTTCATAGGAAGCCACTTGCAAAGCAAACGGACTGACACCTGGTGATCCAACGATACCTATATCTGGATTTTCAGCATAAGGTTTCATCGAAGAAGAGAGCTTATCATTTTTTGTACTATAGTATGCGTTTCCTCCAGCAGCAACGACCAATACCCCATTATTCGTTGCAAGTCGAATTGCCTTTTGAACACCGTCATCCTCTTCCCCAACGAAGCCGCCATCAGATCCTAAGCTTAAATTAATGACATCTGCACCCATTTGCACGGCATGGTTGATTCCTGCAATGATATCATCCTCATAAGCTCCACCACCATTATCGGAAAACACTTTTTCTGCAAGAATTTGTACATCAGGAGCAATTCCTTTTACCCCTTCATGGTCTTCATCACCATTTGCACCGATTGTTCCGGAAACGTGCATTCCGTGTGAATTTTCATACGGAAGAACATCATCATCTTTATCTGCCCAGTCATAGCCTGTTGGTACTTTATCTGTATACCAGCGATCGCTTACACTTGTCTCATCAAGCTTTTTCTTAATGTTCGCTTCCGTAAGCTTCTCTTTCGCCATTCCTTCCTTTGACATCACCATATCTTTGTGGCGATAATCGACTCCTGAATCCACTACCCCTACAAGCATGCCTTCTCCATGATAGCCAAGCTCTTCCCACACTTGTTGGGCTTGGACCATACTCTTCGAAGATTTCATCGCTTCCGAATACGTATTTGCAATCGTCACATTGGAAACTCCCGGTATTTCTTTGATCGTTTCCATATTACGAAATTCCGTTTCCATGCTAAATCCATTAATGCCCTGAACAAATTGATGTCTTACTTTTGATTTCATTCTCTTTTTGGAGATTTGGTCAATAATTTGATTTTGCTTTTTTAATAGCTGCTCTTCCTCTGACTTACTGGCTTTTGTATCCATTAATGGCTCATCAGCTAATTCAACCATTAATCTGACTTTATCTTGCGGCGCAATTGGCTTATTTGTAGCTTTATTAATATCTTTCCTATTTAGCCCCCTAACTCGTTTGGACACCTACTTCGTAAGATATTACAATAAATATATCCGAGGGGGCGTATAAAATGAGTAAAAGAAGAGGGCCGATAGAAGAAGTAAAGAAAAATTATGTACGCATGGCTTTAGAATCTGGAAATATGGCATTTGTAGCACGTAAAACTGGTGTAAGTCAATCTACTCTAAAAGCTTGGGTGAATCTATATAGGAGTGAGGTGGAGGCTGAAATGGAACAGGAGGGGGTTAATCCTCTCTCTTCTTCACCTTCTAATAATGACCTTCAAAAAAAATATGATCAAGCAATGAAATTGTTAGGGGAAAAAGAGCTGGAAGTGGCGATGCTTCGTGACATGTTAAAAAAAAAGTTTCCGAACTTTCCGAGAGAGTAGAATTAGCTCACGAATGGATTCAGGAGGGATTCCCAGCTAAACGGGTCCTTAAGATTGCCTCTGTTCACCGTTCTACCTATTACTACCGTCTCTCTCATCCTAAAGGAATGAAAAAAATAAAAGGTGGACGACCTGTACCTGGATTTTCCCGTACGCAATCGAACAAAAAAGTGAGCGACAAAAAGATAAAAGGCTATCTGATGAAATTGATGGAGAGGAAAGAATGCGTCTATGGCTACAGAAAGCTTACTCGAAGTTTAAGAAAGAAATACAAATTAATCATTAATAAGAAAAAGGTTTATCGCCTATGCAAGGAATTGGATATCCTGGTGCCTCAACGGGAGAAAAAGGGGAAGATTCCAAGAAAACTAGCGAAAAACAGAGTGGTTACAGGACCAAATCAGCTCTGGCAGCTAGATATTAAATATGGTTACGTGACAACTTCACGACGTTTTTTCTTTCTTGCCAGTGCCATAGATGTTTTTGATCGTTCCATTGTTGGTTATTTTAAAGGGACTCATTGTGAAGCAAAGGATATTACGAAAATGCTTCAAAAGGCGATGTTAAAGCGTGGAGTTCATATACCTGACTCCGACGATGAAAAAGCTTTAATCATTCGAACGGATAATGGCCCTCAATTTTGTAGTACACATTTTAGAGATTTTTGTGAGAATCAAAAGGTTTTTCATGAACGAATTCCACCCAAATCACCTAATATGAACGCATATATAGAGTCTTTTCATAGTGTACTAGAAAGAGAGTGTTACCAGCCAAACGAGTTTGTAACTTTTGAGCAAGCATATAAAACGGTTGATGAATACATCAAATTCTATAATGAAGAACGGTTCCACGGTGGGCTAAAAGATAATACACCAAAGGAGTACTACGAAAAGTGGCAAAATAAAACCCTAGAACCAGTTAGGTTAGCCATGTAAAACCCTATATCCTGTAGATTTTAGGTAAAAGGAGCCCTTTTACCTAAAATCTACAGGCCACCAAGCGATAGCGCGGTAGATAAAATGGAAAACTAAGAAAAACAGAGAATTCCAAAGTAAGTGTCCAAAATTAAGGGGTTAAACCGTTTCTTTGAGATTCCTAACTTATTTGCGGCATGAAGACTGGCTTCTTTTCGCTGTTCCTTCAAGATTTCCTGTCCTTTTTGAACGATTGATTCTACATTTACTTTGCCATTGCCATCATTGTTCTCCGCACTCGCGAAGGTATAGCTGCTGCCGCTGACTAATAAAGCAGCTAAAATGCTTGAACAAATGATTTTGTTTGGCATTGATTTTTTTCTTCGTTTCATGGATAAACTCTCCCTTTACAAAAGATAAACTTCGAAATTGCCTTTCTATACTTTTTTATTATTTTAATAGTTTCATCATTGTGCAGAGTTCTCTTTTTCCACTTCATCATTTTCTGCTGGATTGTTTTTTTCTTCAATCATTGAATTAGTTGGCTGGTTTGACTCTTCTTGAGTCTTTTGATTATGATCTGCCGTTGCTGAAAGCTTGTTTTGATCAAGTGGAACATTAATCATTTCATCAATATAATGATTTAATCCAAGTAGATGATAGTTGACATCCGTATCCTTACAGGAAACTTTTTGTTTTATCGTCGTTGTAAAAGTTTCTCCGGGATGTAATGCTTGATTTTGGTCTATAAGTTTAATAGGAATCATTATAGTAGAAACATTTTCAATGGTGATATTTTGAGAAATCTCACAGTTGTTATAATAAGTAACGTCACTGGTAGAAATGGATAGTAAATCTTTCGTTGTTGCATTCGTTATTTCTCCACTTGCATTAATCTCCGCTGTAAACCAAGCATACGTATTTAATTTCCCGGCAAAAAGAAATAGGCAATATATTAAAATAATGAATGGAAAAACTAGCATTCGCTTCTTTATTTGCATATAACCTCTCCCTTGCTACAATAAAAGCAGTCGAGTAACCGACTGCCTGACAAAATTATTCTCCGTCGTATTTGGATCCATCATCTGTTTGTTTCGCTTGGACTTTCAAATCAGCCGAATATTTCACACCCTGATAGTCGTTGTTTGCCGTTTCATCCAATTTAATAGCAAACATAACGTCGATATACTGATCCGATTTCAATCTCCAGAATGCTTGATTTGTCCCATCACCAAGCTGCCATTTTTTATCGGATACAGCTTTATAACCCGCTACGCCTTCTTCTCCCACTATACCTGTAACCGCATATACACCTGGTAAAATTTCAGCATCATTGCTAAATGCTTGGGATTCTACCACATTTGTCGTCCCATCAAATAATTTATCCAGCTTGATTTTCGCAGCCTTTTGAACATCACCTGATGGCTTTTCTTTATATTTTAATGCGATATACCCAACTTTATATTTTTTAATATTAACGTCCTTGTCCAATTTCTGACTTAGGATTGCTCTAATATTTGCATCTTGCGTTCCTGTATTGTCGATTGTCATCCATTCCCCATACTTTAATTGGGACGGAGCAAAATCAGCACCATCAATCACTTTTTCCGTAATATTTTGTCCATTATTTAATTGCAATGTTCCGTTGGCGATCTGACCAGCAGCGTTAGTCTCTGAAGTGAACCAAGAATACGTCCCATATCCCGCTGATACAATCAGCGCCCCTGCCAATGTGGTACCCAATAAAGCTCTTTTCACCTTTTTCATAGATTTCTTCCCCCATATAAATAATATTTTTACTAAGGTCATGAATCTTGATGATAGTGGAACGCGGTTCGATTTGCCTCCCATTGGCGAATCTCCCCGCTTTTTTCTAAATCAACATACTCTAGCTTTCTATTCTTTATTTGGTTTGAGACCTAATGCTCGTAAAATATCTTCCAATCCTTTATTGCCAAGCTTTGCTTGAGGTTTTGCATTTTTCTTCGCATTTTCCCCAACTTTCAAGAAGTTCTTTTCAATGAAACGAACATCTTTTTCATTAACAATGCCGTCTTGGTTGATATCTTCTTTGTCATGTTTTTTACCGTACTGTGCAGCAACTTGGACAAGATCGTTAATATCAATCACTTCATCACCATTTACATCTCCGGCAGGAAACTGATCAGTGTATGTTCGATAGCTAACTCCCACTTGTTCACCATCAACCTCTTTACTTAAGGTTGCAGTTACTTTACTAGTTAAGTGACCCGGAACTTCTACGTAAATATCATAATCTTTATTTGAAACTGGAATTCCATGAATCTCATATTGTCCTGATCTATCAATGGTTCCAACATATTCTTTACCATTTCCTGCTTTTGCATAAACCTTCGCATGAATTTGGTCTAAATCTTTCGTATGTGTCCCATTATCATTCGAGAACGCTTCCGGCTTAACGAATCCACGTACAACGGAATGTTTTGGAATGATCGAGAACCCTTCATTTGTAAATCCAGGTATCGTTGTTTCCTTTGTTTCCCCGGCTTTCGTATACTTAAATTCATTAACTGTTAAACTGCCTCCTCCCATTCCATCATAGCTTTCATCATTAATGATTTTAAAGGTCACATCAAGGAATGGAGTATCGCCATCAAATCCTTTGAACTCCTTTTGATTAATAGACGCGCCAACGGTTACTGTTTTTGTCCAATAATCATCTGTAATGGACGGTTCATCTAGTGTAACGTTTAGTTTATAGTCATTTACATATTTTTCAAATGCTTGATTTAGCTTGACATCTTTAAATTCAAAGTTATTTTTCAAATATTCCACACCATATTTACCAGAAACAAGCTTTTTCACATTATTAACACTTAATGTCATCGTAATCGTGTCGCCAAGTTTTACCTTTTCCTTGTTAAAGGTTGGCATTACATACTCTGTTCCTTCTTTAACAAAGGTATAATTGTAGCCTAAAAGTTTAGCAGCCGTTGCGAGATCAAACGGGAATAATTTTAGGTTCACAGGTGTTTCGACCTCTTCAGGTAATAATCCAAATTTGATATCGCCGTTAGGCTGAACAGGCAATATACCTGATGGCCAAGCTGAATTTTGATAATAATAGAGACTATTTGCTGATTGATCAAGCTTTAGACCTTTTGAGTTTAAAAGATCAATCGTAGAATCATATACATTAGCATGTGCCCATAACGCATGGTAACCATCTTCATCGGTGTACATAGAGTCATTCACTTCATAGAAGCCTGGTTTATAATCCTTGAAGGTTAATTCTGGCGGCTTATTATCTACAATGATTACTTGATCATTCACATACGTTTTTCCATCATTATCTTTAGCAATCATTTCAAAAGTATAATCACCATCTGGTAATTTGATCTGTTTGCTGCCTATCGGATTAGCCGGATCATTAGTAAACGGATAAACAGCACCTGTGAAAGCCCATAAAATATACTTTACTGCATCTGGTTCAATGTTTTCGGCATTATATAGTGAACCAATATAACCAACAGGCTGACCTGTTTTCCCGTCTTTTACGATTACATCAATTGTTTTCATCGGGCTCTTCAATTTAAATATGGCATTTACAAATGGATTTAAGTATGGATGGAATTTTGTTGTATCCGTTGCAACAGCTGGTCTATCTAATTGAACATAGTCGATCCCTTTATCTGTGTAGCGAACCGAAAATGGAATTTGATAGTTTTCCTCCGCATCCTTTACATTCACAAAATGAATATATCCTTCGTATCGTCCCGGTTCCGCATTAGTAGGAACATGAATAGCAGGCTGAATTTCCTTTGACTCCCCGGCAGATACGGTAACCGAAGATGGTGCCGTTACCTTCACACCATTTTTCGCAGCATCCTTCACACTTCCTTTTGCTGGCAAGTATTCCACTTCTACTTTAAATTCCTTTGCTTCTTTCTTATCTTTGTTTTGAATCATGACTTTTTTACTTTCATCATAATCCTTATCACTTTGATAATGGCTTCCTAACGCCATTGATCCTGTCTCTTCATCAATTTCAACGGTTTGGTCCCCATCCATATTTTTTGTTTTATCGATTACTTTAATCGATGTATTGGCGTGAACCGCTTCATACGTATCAATGCGCCCCGCCCCAACTTCATTCACGGAATACTTTTCTTTCAATTCATCCGCAGTATTCATCAAAGCCTCTTTCACTTCAAACGGTGTATAATCCGGATGCTCTTGTAAAATTAAAGCTGCTGACCCTGCTACATGTGGAGATGCCATCGAAGTTCCTTGCATACGAGTATAGGCAATATCGTAATTTTCGCCATCTCCAGGATCATTCATATATTCTGGATAGGTAGAAAAAACGGCCACTCCAGGAGCAACAACATCTGGCTTAATATCATAGTTTTTCTCAACAGGTCCGCGAGAGCTGAAGTCTGCTAAATGATCTCCTTCTGTATGTGAACTGCCTATTTCTTTAAATGTAAAAGACACATCGTCCAGTGATTTTAAACGTTCTCCATCTGCTTTTGTTAGTTGGAAAGTTGGAACATAGCCCGTGCTCTCTCCTAAATAAGCAGAAATCTCGCCGTCCACATTATTGTAGACAACCACTGCTTTTGCGCCAGCTTTCTCGGCATTTCTAATCTTTTCATCAAAGGCTATTTCTCCTCTTTGGATTAAAGCCAATTTTCCAGTTAAGTCCTTTCCTGCAAAATCGCTACTTTTTCCTAGTCCTACATAGACGACCGGAAAAGATTTTTCCTTTAAATCATCTAGCTTGTCCGTAAAATTCTTTCCTAATAATTTCATTTCACTAAACTTTTCGTTTCCTGCACTCGCAGAATATGTCGCGATTGTTTGGGAAAAATCACTTGCTCCAACCGTAATAGCTAATGCAGATGCGCCTGGCGAGCCGACCGTTTTTTCATCTGGTCCTGCGTTTCCAGCCGCAACCACGGAAACCACTCCAGAAAGCATTGCATTGTTAATAGCTACGGAAGTTGGATAAAGAGCATCATTGATACCTGCACCTAAAGATAGATTGATAACATCCATTCCGTCTTTTACTGCCTTATCAATTCCCGCAAGAACTGCATCTGTATAACCGCTTCCATAAGGACCTAATACACGATACACGTATAGGTCTGCTTCTGGTGCGACTCCTTCCACTGCATAGTCAACATTGTTTTTCTTCTCTCCGGCGATAGTTCCCGAAACGTGCGTCCCATGCGAAGTATAATAGGTTGATCCAGTAGAAGGGTCTACTTCAGGATATTTTGAGTTCTTCCAATCTTTATAAGTGGTTTCCATTGGATCATTATCATTGTCTACAAAATCATATCCGCCTTTATAAGCATCTTTTAAATCCGGATGGTTGTAGTCGACTCCAGTATCGATTACCCCTACTTTGATGCCCTTTCCTGTAATATGTTCTTTATGAAGCTTGTCCGCACCAATTTGACTGTTGCTATCTTCGGTACCGGACATTGCGGTTGACTTTAATTCTTTCGGTTCTTTCGGCAGATCTAATTGGACCATATTATTATTCCAAACACGTTTAACGAGACCGGTTTGTACCAAGGATTGCACCATATTACCAGGAATGGAAAGCGCGACTCCATTAAAGGCATTTCTATACTCTCTCGTAATCTTTGATTCATTTACATTTATACTGAATGTTGATTTCGTGCCTTTAAGTTTATTAAATTCTTTTTTAAATTGTTGATGTGATTCTTCCACTTTAATTTGTGCAGAAGATAGTGCCATTTTTTTCCCTTTGGCCATTTGCTTCATCATTTCCACTTTTGCCGGTTCCTGCTTGAATTCTACAATGACACTTACCATTTCAGGGCTGTCAACTTTGACATCTGGCGCGATTACAAATCCTGTACCTACTTCAAGCTCCTTAAGTGCCCTTCTCTGTTCATCACTTAAGTTTTTCAGTACCCCTGTTACATCTGTAATTTTTGTTGGTTCCTGCTTTTCTGCCAACACATTATGCGGAATACCCGAAGAAGCTATTAAACTTGCTGTTAATGCTGATCCCAACAAAATATGCCCTAACTTCTTTTTTTTCATGCTCTTCCCCCTCTGTTTTCCTTTTACTTGTGAATAAGTATGTTGATATTGTTCTAGATGACAATATTCGATTATCTAGATAATCATCAGGAAAAAAATTAATCGAATTTTCACTCTAGTCATATTGTAAACGGGGGTATTATTTATCGTAAATTGGGGTTTTTGAATATTCAGAAATCAGTTCTTTCCTCCTGAATATTAATAGGATAGATGTCTCATTTTCGCTTTCTTTCATGTAATTCGTGGGAAAAACAAACATTATACCTAAAGTCTATTTTCCTATTAACGAAAAAAGGAAAATGAAAAAAGAGTAGAAATTACCCCAAATATGGTAAAATCGTTCATTTTTGAAAGTAAGAAAACAGGAGATATTAGATGAATTTGCTCATTTTTTCACTAAATACACATGGAATCATAAATATTCCGTATTTTCTAAATAAATAACATGAGCTTATAATAACAAGTAATTTACTTGTGCATTCTGATATCAAATGGAGGTTACAGATTCATGATTAAAACTATATCTAAAAACATTTCTATTATTTTTCTCATCATTATTTTTCTCGTCATCGCCTTTTTGCTGTATTTCACCATTCAATCAAAAAAACATCCGGAGAAAGTACCCACCATTTTTGGAATCAGTCCATTAACCGTTTTAACTAATAGTATGCATCCATACATGAAAGCGGGTGACTTAGTCATTATTAAAAAGGCAGAGCCGTCAGATGTAAAAGTAAATGATGTGATTACATTTAAAGAAACACCAACAAAATTTATTACCCACCGAGTCGCCTCCATTAAACAAAGTCAAGGAAACATTGGATTTGTGACAAAGGGAGACAATAATAATACAGCAGATTCCAATATTGTCACCTCTAATAACCTAGTAGGCAAACTAGTATTAAAGATTCCGAAAGCTGGATATTTCGCAAAATTTGTTAGCGGTCCAATCGGGTTTATTCTATTAATTCTAATCCCTGCCACTGGATACATTTGTTTAGAGGTTTTTGAAAGACTTTCAAAGCCAAAAAAGCAATCGGCAAATGTTCTAAAGGGGTAAAACTAGTAAATAATTTTCCAGGGGTTACTAGCATATTGAGACGAAACAAACTGGAAAACGGCTCTACAACAACTTCTCTTGAATAAAAACAAAACCTTCCGCATAAGGTAACAGGTTCTTTTGAATGGGGAAAAATAAGTAAATCACAAATATAGTTGCACACTTACTCGTAATGGTTGAGTAGGTGCTTTTTGTTGATATTAAGCCAGTTAGGCATTTTTATTATTATAATCGCAAGAAATTCAGCGTTAAATTAATCTTGTACATTAGCTGTTGTACAATGCTATTTTTCTTCGATTTTGATTACTGATATCAAAGATACTGTTGTTGTTCATTGTTGATTTTCGTGTAAGTATGAGAATTCATAGGCGGAGAATTTCCGGCTAATGTATATAATGGAGGCTTAAGGTGCAGGTATAAGCGGAGATATTCCGACTAACTGCTCTAAATAGAACAAAATCTAAGGATTTCGATAAAATAAGCGGAAAACCTCCTCTTATTTTTAAGGAAATAGGAGTATTTCCAAATTTAAACGGAATTTTTCCGTTTATTTTTCAAACACGGTAAAATCAATATAAAAGAGCCATATTAAAAGATATTTCTACCAGATATTCAACCTATTTAGGATTGACTATTCGGCTTTCCGAATAGCTGACGTTTAATAAACACACGGTAAACAGTTGATGAATAACGATAAAAAACTGCGATTTTTATATAAAAACGCAGTTTTTTCTTTGCTAATTTATTGAGATTTCATATGTTTTTTTGAGGAAGGTTTCTTAACTTTTTTATAGTAAAAAATCTGGTCCCATTTCAGGAAGATTTCTTCCTTTCTTCATATCCTGCCTTCTCAAAAGCCTTTCTCATCGGGACATTTTCAACATCTGTATCGGCATAAATTCTCCAAACTCCTAGATCTTGCAAAAGTCTTGTTGTTCTTAAAAGTAAATCGTTAATAATTCCCTTTCCACGGAATTCAGGAACCACACCAATATAATGGATGGTGCCTTCCATCAGTCCGTTCTTCTCACAGCCCTTGAATGTAACAGGCTGGATAAGCCCCACAATTTCTTCTTGATAGTAGGCAAGTTCCCACCATTCCTTTTCAAAATGAAAATATTCTTCGTCTACGTTGAAAATGTTATCTACAAGTTCACGATGACTCTCAGGTGTTATGTGTTTTTTATCCTCTCTATCTAATGAGTTTATTACTACTCGACTAATAATTTCTTTAAATGTATTTTCTAATTCCGGCGTCACTTTTTTGAAATAACAGCGTTCAGGTACGATTACCTTTTCCTTTGGATCATTCCATATATAAGCGATTTTTTCATAATTTGATGGCAAATTTCAAATCCTCCTAATGGCAGTTTCTATTTCAGATTCCTAATCTATTAGTTCCCTTTTTTCATGTAAAATCCTTTATATTGTTTTGTACATAGAATCATTATTGGTGATATATAAGCCGAATACGTATATCTATGACAATAAAAAAGTAAATAAAATCGATAATTTTTTATCGTAAAACGATAAATTTTATGTTAAGATCAATTTTATAATAAATAAGTGAGGTGCTTATTATGAAACAAGTCTCGACCCTCTTTTTAAAGATAGCTGTTATTTTTATTGGAATCCCCATTCTTGCTTTGTGTATATTTTTGGTGCCTGAGTTAGCGAATATTGCAACAAAATTATTGCCAGGGTTTCCTTATATAAAATATTTCGTTTTCATCGTTTTTTATGGATCGGCGATACCTTTTTACTTTGCTCTGTATCAGGCTTTTAAGCTGTTAAGCTATATTGATGTGAATAAAGCTTTCTCGCAAATTTCTGTCATTGCATTAAAGAAAATCAAATACTGTGCAATCATAATCAGTATCTTGCATGTTCTAGTCATACCGCTCTTCTATTTATTCGCGGAAAAAGACGATGCCCCAGGTGTAGTTTTTATCGGATTGGTTGTTCCTTTTGCTTCCATGATTATTGCAGTCTTTGCCGCTGTTCTCCAAAGGCTTTTACAAGAAGCGATTAATATAAAATCGGAAAATGATTTAACGATCTGAGGTGAATAACATGGCAATAATAATCAATATTGATGTGATGCTGGCGAAAAGGAAAATGAGCGTAACGGAACTTTCCGAGAAGGTTGGAATCACAATGGCGAATCTTTCTATATTGAAAAATGGAAAGGCAAAAGCAATTCGATTAGCTACTTTAGAGGCAATTTGTAAAGCGTTAGAATGTCAGCCTGGAGATATTTTAGAATACCGAAGTGATGAGGATACCCATGATGAAAATGGGAATATTTAATCGCAGGGAAAAGAAAGTTTTTGGCAGTAACCGTATGTATATAAACCTAAATCTATTTAACTACTATTATAAGCAGAAACAACGTTGGAGGCATAAATCATGAGAGCGCTAAAACAACTCGTTCATTTTGGTTGGGAGCAGGCCCTATCATGTTTGTTTCCTGTCGTAATATTTGCTTCTTTAGCTCTCACACAAATTATACCTCTCCCCTTCCTACCTCGGTATGACTGGCTGCTCATCATCTGTCTTCTGATGCAGTGGTGGATGTTGCATTCGGGGCTTGAAACACGTGATGAACTTAAAGTTATTACATTGTTCCACCTTATTGGACTTACTCTTGAACTTTTCAAGGTACATATGGGCTCCTGGTCTTATCCAGAGAAAGGGTATTTCAAAATTTTCGGAGTTCCTTTGTATAGCGGATTCATGTATGCAAGTGTAGCGAGCTATCTTTGCCAGGCGTGGAGGAGGTTAAAGGTTGAATTGATTAAGTGGCCACCGTTTTTAGTAGTTGTACTTCTTGCAGCTGCAATTTATTTGAATTTTTTTACACACCATTATTGGATTGACGTTCGTTGGTGGTTATCTGGTCTTGTCATTATCGTCTTTTGGCAATCATGGGTTACATACGAAGTTAACGGAACTCGGTATCGTATGCCACTCGCACTTTCTTTTGTGCTCATTGGTTTTTTTATATGGATAGCCGAAAACATCGCGACCTTCTTTGGAGCTTGGAAATATCCAAACCAAACCGATGCATGGAGTCTCGTAGATCTAGGAAAGGTGAGTTCATGGCTCTTATTAGTAATTGTTAGCTTTCTTATAGTAGCAACATTAAAGCAGGTTAAGGGAAAAAGCCTTGCCAGTATGGATACTAGTCATTTTTTATAACCTATTTAAAAAAGCAGTGGCCTTATACTAGTAAGAAATTCGCGTTTTTTAGAACATATTTTAATGCGAAATAATAAGATTCTTGTTAGCTAAAGGAGCATTCATCAAAGAAGGATTAATGCTCTTTTTTGTTAGATTATTTATGAACAATAGGAGCAAGGCCGAGGTTTAGCTCCTATTGTACCTTGTTTTTCTTTGGATACAGATGCCATTACTGTGCTGAAACGTTTTCTAACATATCTTTGACCGATTACATACTCCAATCTAATAAAAAATAACCCAAACTAGCTTGAAAAATTTCAATCCTTATTTAATCACAATCGACAATTTATAATTAGCATGCTTAATTAATTCGGTTAAAAATTGATCCAGTACCTCATTAGACGGAAATTTACACTCCAGAAGATAGCAGCCTTCCCCGCTGATTTTAAAGTTATTTACGATGTATTCTTGTTGTGTATGAATAAACGATAAAAATGGCTGGTGATGGATATTCTTCGTATAGATATTAAGGAATGCGTGAACAAAGTAACCTATTTTTCTATCATTTAATTTAATGGTATAGCGTTCGATGACACCTTTCTCTTCTAATTTCAATACTCGTGTTGATGCTGCCTGCCCGGTCAAGTGGACCTTTTCCCCTAATTCTTTCATTGAAATCCGGCCGTTCTTTGTCAGTTCTTCTATAATTTTTTTATCTGTATTATCTAACACCCGAGATCCATCCTTTCACATTTCAAGTGAAACCCCATAATTGCTTGATTTTATCTATGTAAATTTATTTTTCTTCATTTTATACTATCCATAAATCTTGCAAAAGGGGGAACACCTTATGAATATCAGACAAATACGAAATGCAACACTTGTAATACAATATGCAGACAGAAAGTTTTTAATCGATCCGTTTTTAGCAGAAAAAGGGACATTTCCGCCGTTCCCGAATACACCAAATCAAGAATTGTCTAACCCATTGGTTAGCTTACCTACTTCCATTGAAGAGATTATTCAGGTTGACGCAGTTTTCGTCACCCATTTACACCTTGATCATTTTGATGATACTGCCAAAAGTGTTTTACCTAAAGAGATAAAAATCTATGCACAAAACGAAAAGGACGCTGAAGCCATTAAAAAAGAAGGTTTTTATAATGTTGAAGCATTGACGAATGGTGCTAGTATTGGGAGCATCTGCATAACTAGAACAAACGGAAAACACGGTACAGGAGAAATAGGGATGAGGATGGGGGAAGTTTGCGGTGTTGTCTTCAAGCACCCGAATGAAAAGACACTTTATATTGCAGGAGATACAATATGGTGCAGCGATGTTCAAGATGCGATTAAGACTCATACCCCTGAAGTAATTGTTGTTAATGGAGGTGCTGCTCAATTTCTTCAAGGTGATCCTATTATTATGACGAAAGAAGATATTTATGAAACCTACATGCATGCCCAACATTCAACTATAATCGTTTCCCATATGGAGTCTGTCAATCACTGCTTATTAACTCGAAAAGAATTAAAAGCTTTCATCGCTGAGAAAGAACTATCGGGCAACATTTTAGTTCCAGATGATGGCCAAACCTATTTATTTTAATGAAAGTTCTTTAAAAGAAAGAATCCGTTCGCTTTCTCGGTATTTAGCGAACGGATGAACTTTCATAAATCCTTATTAGTATAAATCTTAACGGACACTAGCATGGAGACAAAGCCGATAATAATGGAAGCAATAAAGGGAAGCCATGCAAAAATAGGTTTGGATAATAGTAACGGAACATCAATTCTTATGTTAGCTCCCTCCATCCATTTCATTAAATGCGGCAATACGAAAGGTGTTAGAAAAACGATGAAAAAGCCAATATATTTTGTCTTCTCATATCCGAATTTCACCTGAACAGGAATGAGGATACCGAAAAACAGAGACACCAGAAGCATAATGACTCCCATTTGTTCAATACTTAATGTTTGAAGTGTCGGTGATATCCCTATAAATGTTGACAATGCATACAAAATAATGCAGCCTAAAAAAATGATCAGGATCAGAAGATATTTAGCTTTTATCACACCATCGCGTTTATATGGTGTCGTACATAAAAGTACAGATCCTTTGGATTTCTCCTCTAGCATGGAAACAGAATTAAACAACACATATTCCGTAAATAGCACCGTTATTAGCAAACTAATAAATCCATCATTACTGAAACCTAATTTTGCAGAAATAATGATGGGTGCAACAAATGCAAAAATAATCATAAACAGCCAATATTTTTTGGTTAATAGCAAATCTTTTTTCACAAGGTGGAATAACATTATTGATCCCCTCCTAAATAAGCCAGCATTATTTGTTCAATACTAGGTCTTTCCGCAACGATTTGACTCATCTGTTCTTTTACGACGGATAACTGATCCGTAATTCCCTCAAAACCATACGAAGTGATATGCAAACTTAAAAATAATTTCTTTGTATACTCATTCAAAAAGGCTGTATCCCCTTTAACTAAAGCATGTCTGTCTATTAATTCATCTTTTGCTTCATGCAGCAAAATTCGCCCCTCATCTATTAAAATCAATTCATCTGCCACTTTTTCTAGATCGGAAGTGATATGTGTGGAAAAGAATACACTTTTCCCTTCTTCCATCATAAAGTCTAAAAGAATTTCCATTAGTTCACTGCGGACTAGAGGATCTAAACCGCTGGTCGGTTCATCCATAATCAATAAATCAGCATGATGAGATAGTGCGATAGCAAGCGCAAATTTCATTCTCATGCCTTTTGATAAAGTTGATATTTTTTGAGACAGATTGAGCTTGAATCTATCAATATAGTGATGAAAAACAGAATCATCCCATGTGGAATAAGCCGGTGCTATGACACTTTTCATATCCTTCAAGGTCAAATCTTCATAGAAATACCCCTCATCCATCACAACACCTATTCGATCCTTAAAGGCTCCTTCATTTTTTTCGATATCTTTTTCTCGAAATCGTATAGAGCCTTTATCCTTTAAGATTAAGTTCAAGATTGCTTTAATAGTAGTTGTTTTCCCTGCCCCATTTACCCCAATAAAGCCTGTGATACAGTCTTCCTTAAGCGTGAAGCTCACATTTTCTAATGAAAAATTTTTAAATGCTTTACTCAAATTATTCACTTCTAAAATAGGTTTCATATCTAATCATCCTCTTCCATAAGTAAATCTATCATTAAAAGAAATTCCTCTTTCGTTATTCCCACCAACTTTGCTGTTTTCCATGCTTCTAATAGTTGTTTTTCAACTATTTTCCTTTTCGTTTCTAGCATCATCTCCAGGTTTTCCGGAGCAACATAAGACCCTTTGCCAGCCTTCGTTACAATAAAGCCTTCTTTTTCTAACTCTTCATACACCCTTTTAGTGGTAAGTACACTTACATTCAAGTCACTCGCTAAAGCCCGAATGGATGGAAGCTGCTCGCCTTCTTTCAGTTCTCCTTGCAGAATACTTGCTTTTATCTGCTCTTTTATTTGTAAATATAAAGGCTGATCCGATACATTTTTTATTATTATTTTCATAAATGAACCTCTTCTTTTTATAACTGTTAATATACAACATATACAGTATATACACTATTCACATTATAATCTTTTCCTAATTGGTTATCAATATCTAAAAAAAATAAACAGGCGCCGCATCTCTGATGTACGGATTTCAACGTCATTATGAGCCGCATTTTTTAATCAAAGGAATACGGCTTCTGACTATTAAAAGGTAAATAACTTCATTGTATTGAACACTTAAAAAAGGTATGATTTTTTCTTTTTCACTGACCACTTTTGTCAGGGGTGACGTTTTAAAATGAAAGAGACAATTAATAAAGGAGGCGACCAATAATGGTCATGACATTGAAGCAATTTCGCGAAAATTTAGACGGGAATCGTCGTTTAACGATTCGAACACTTGAGGCTTTTCCTGAAGACAAGTTATTCACTTTTTCACCGGTAGAACCACTTCGGCCTTTCTCAAAAATGATTTTAGAGATACTAGATATTGAAAGAGCATACATACGCGGTATTGCTCTCGGTGAATGGGAATATAGCCAATCATTTGCTGGTATTTCTACCAAAGAAGAACTCTTAGACGCTTGTCATGAAACAACGGAGGATGTGCAAAAATGGTGGCCAAAAATCACCGAGGAAAGGTTGCACACCGTAGAAAAAGATCCCTTTTTTGGCGGCGAAATGAGTCATTTTGAACGTCTGCATAATGCATTGGAAAATGAAATCCACCATCGTGGCCAAGGTTATATTTACTTACGGTTACTTGGGATTGAACCGCCAGCGTTTTGGGAGAGACAATAAAAAGTGCTGCATGGTTGAATATTATCATTTCCTTAACAAGAAAAAAGCCGATATCTTGATTTGCAAGATATCGGCTTTTATATAGTACTTATTCCTAGATTTTCAAATAAACCCTTATATTTGATCTAAGATACCAAACAAATTTTTATACTTAGAGAGTGTGCCCTTGTCCACTTTTGTACCAGAAGCAAAAAAGGTAATGTCACCTTTTCCGTTGCCCAGTAAATTTCTTTCCTTTAATATTCTCTCTAAGTTTTTTGCTGTTCCAATACTTCCGGAAATCATTTCAACCTCTTTATCAAATAACTTCTTCAAGGAATTAGTGAAATACGGAAAATGGGTGCATCCTAAAACAACCGTTCCATACTGCTTTAGGTCAAGTGAGGAGAGCTCCCTTTGTAAATATGGCAACACTTTTTCCTCCCTGAATTCAAATTTCTCCGCAAACTCTACTAGACCTGGAAGAGGAATACTATCTACAATATCATGATGGTCGATACTTTTGACAAGGTGATGATATTTTTCTTCCTTAAGAGTTAATCTAGTGGCCAACACTAACACTTTTTTCTGTTTTTCTTCACTTTTTTGAACAGCCGGTTTTACCGCTGGCTCAATACCCAAAATAGGGAAATCATATTTTTCACGAAGGTCTTGTACGGCGATGCTTGTAGCTGTATTACAAGCAATGACTATCGCCTTAACGCCTTGATTTGCGATAAACTCCACTGCGTCAAAAATATATTGTTTTACCTCTTCCTTCGATTTTTCACCATATGGTACGTGTGACGTATCTGCATAAAAGAGGTAATCTTCCTTTGGTAAAATTTTTAATGCCTGATGAAGTACGGTCATTCCGCCAATACCTGAATCAAAAAATCCAATTCTCATTTCTTCCACTCTTCTCTTTTTACTCTTTCTAACTCTGTACATTACGAAGCAGTCTTGAAATAACGACTCGTTTAACTCATTCGGTGAGGATCGTTTCTTAAACCAACACAAAAAACTTCCCCACCTAAAAAAGTATTGTACAATTACTTTTAATTGATTTACAATAATTTTTTTAGATCGAACAAAGGAGGATGTACATGTCTAAAAAAATAGGTATTATCGGTGACTTTAAGGAAAACTTACTCAATCATACAGCCATCAATAAAGCAATTGAAATCAATAAACAAGAACAGTATCCTGAATTGGACTATGAATGGTTGCCCACCCAAAATTTACATCAAATAGATCTAAGTACATATGATGGATTTTGGCTAGCACCTGGTGGGCCGTATGTTTCGGATGATAATGTTTTAGATGCCATTAAATGGATTAGAGAATCAAAACAGGTCCCCTTCTTAGGAAATTGCAGCGGATTTCAGTATGGAATTTTCGAATTCATGAAAAATGTCGTGGGATTAATCGATGTAAATACCGAAGAGGTTGATGCCAATGCGGCAAATAAAGTAGTAAGCAAATTATCCTGCTCCCTTCGCGGAAATATCCATCAATCTGTTTTTATAAAGAAAAAGACAAAAGTATATGAAATAATCCAACAAGCGCAAATAACAGAGACCTATAACTGCAATTATGGAGTAAGTCCTGAATATCAAGAAATGTTGGATGAACACGGCTTGGTTGTTGCAGGTGTGAATGAAGACGGTGAAGCACGAATTCTCGAACTGCCTCATCATCCCTTTTTTATCTTGTCATTATTTCAACCAGCAATGAATACAAGCAAAGAACATCCGCACCCATTGATTACTGCTTTTATAAAGGCCCTTTTTACAATATCTTAACGGGTTCACTTACGAGGTGCAAAACGGTAAATTACAAACCTAATCACATAACAAATCACAGCATATTGAATCAAAAAGGCTTGGAGATGCAAATATCTCTCAGCTTTTTTTCGCTAAAGCATCTGTAAGTTAAAGCGAGTTTGATAAATAAGCGGAGAAATTCCTCTTAATTACGAAATAGGACTGAAAATAGCTTTAATAGACGGAAAAATTCCGACTATTGACTCGAAAAACGTGAAAATGGGTCATTTTACTTTGCTTAAGCGGAAAACCTCCGCTTATATACCTCGAACCGAGTTCTTTTCTGCGGTTTAACCGGAAAAAATCCGCTTATTTTAAATATCACTGGTTACTCCATTAAGGATAAGACTTTTTATGTTTCAAAAAACCAAATGAACCTTATTTAGATGCGTTGTGGGGAGCATTCGCTCTGTCTCCTTAGCCCCACTAATCCAGCCGTGAAAGTTACCCATTAAAATCAAATCAACTATCTCTGTAATCGCAACATAATCCACGTACTAAACCACAAAAAATTCACACATCCTCCAATAATTATTTCATATTCTGTGATTTACTATGTGAATTAGGAAACGATAAGCAATTAAAATTCGCCAAAATGTTGATAAATTAATAAAAACGCACTGTGAATGATAGTGTGAATTCAAGTGCGTTTTGCTATGTGTTTTATAATGTTTACACCTCTAAAGTAAACCCGTTACTAATATTTTTGGGAAGGTTATTCTTTATCCAAAAAATTCGTATAAGTCTCCACCCACTGGGAAAACGGAAGATTGGGGTCCCAAGTTACCATATTGATTGCTTTTGCGCATCCCCAATCTAAAACGCGCTGCTGAAGCATATGTATTTTCAGGCGATTTTTTACTGCCTCTTTATTTTTTATATCATCCAAATAAACATTTAAAAGATGTTTCGCTATCTCCTGTTCCCCGTTATCCATATAATAAATCATCATCTTTATTAAATCCGAAACAGGATCTCCGAAATAAGCATTAGTGAAGTCGAATACCCCACTGATTTCCCAGCCATTCAAACCGTTGTTAATCAAAAAGTTACCGGGCTTAAAATCACCCATCACGAATGTTGGGGAAGTAAATGTTTCGAAGCTTTGTCTAGAGCCCTCCAACAATGTTTCTGTCCATTTTATATCATCCGTTGTAATCACGGAGTATTTCTTCGCATCTTCTAACCAAAACATAATTCTGTTATACAGCCATTTTACATAGCCTTCTTTAAATGGAACTATCCCAAAATGCCCGGTATCAAGCTCACCGAATTGCTTCACTTTCCAACGATGGAACTCCCTTAAAGTTTCTGCAATTGCTTCAGCAAGTCGATGCTTGTCCTCTGCATTCAATAAAGCTTGAAAGTGACCGGAATTCATATGCTCCCCTTGGAGGCATGGCATAAGCGAATAGCTCCAACCGAATATTTCTTCCGAATCGTCTATCCTATATGGAATGGGAACCTTTACTTTTGTTCTTTTATGGAGATTTTCAATAAAAAATTTTTCCTCCACCAATTGTCCAGGATACAAAGGGTTTCCCTTCAACACAAATTTCCCTTCCGTTGATGTGATAAGCATCGTCTGTCCCATTGCCCCATTTGCCGTTTTCGTAGAGGAAACCAGCTGTCCTAAATGAAATTTATCCAGCATAAGCTGCAATTGCTCGTTATGGATATGGCCTAATTTATTGGAAGCAAAAATGATTTCCGTTGTCATTTAACAACCTTCTTTAGCTTTTGTTCTAATTCATCCTTCTGACGCAGGTGATGGCGGGAATGCATGCCGACTAAATCGTACCACTCCCTCGCATTTAGCCAGCCAAATCCCCCATGTTTCACTTTGTAATTTGGATTGATACCATCCACTTTCATTTCCCATTCTCTCATTCTTTCGATTACCTGATCCAGTCTGTTCGTAAGTTCTTCTCTGCTTGCCGAATTGTTTGGCGGGGAATTTAATTCAGTTGGTAATTTGATTTTAATAGGGGGAAAGCCGCCTAATTTATATAAATTCTCCCCGAACTCCGTTTTTCCAAGCGTTTGCTCTTCCTTTGCTAATGCACAGGCTTCCATATAATCTAGGTACTCATTGGCAACAACAATCAAATGGTCATACATTTGCCCAATAGACCAAACACCTTCAGCCGAAATATATTGTAACTGCTCTAATGAATAGTTTTGCAAATCTTTTTTGAACGTTTCCAGCACTTCATGATCACTCATTAAACCCTCTCCCTTTTAGGCCAGCCCCTCGTTGATTAAGAAACTCTTTTTTTATAAAACAAAAAGATAAATTGATATAATCCAAAGACCACCGTCAGCATAAGAATGACTGGAAATTTTCGCTCGGCAGGAATGAAAAAGTATACAATCATCATAGTGAGCAGAAAGATAAAATAACCAATATTAAATGCTTTTTTGAAGGTCATAGAAAAACCCCCCTTTTATGTGTCCTACAGCTTAACATTAGTTTATACAAATTTATACATTAGGATATCATCAACATACTCATTTTCACTCATCTTGAATTCTTTTATTTTACGTCCCTCTTCCAAGAACCCGATACTCTTGTATAAGGATATTGCTCTAAGGTTGGTTGACAATACTCCTAAGCTTACCTTTTCGATAAAAAGATTTTTCTCTGCCCAGTCTAATAATGCTTTCAAGAGCATTTTTCCAATTCCCATCCCTCTGTATTCTTTCTTAACCAGCATGCTTAAAGAACCAGTGTGTGATAATCTTTTACGATTATCAGATTGAAATACTATCCAGCCGACAACCCCGCCATCTATTTCAGCCACAAGCATTGTCTCTTTTTCATTTTCGATTATCTTATGAATCCATTCTTTTTGTTCCTGTATGGATGGTTTCTCAATTTCTTCAGGTACTGAAATGAAAAATTCCCTCTCACAAATGATAGAATACTCTAAATCCAAAATTTGCTTAGCATCCTTTAAAGCTGCAGTCCTAATAATGCATTTCACATTATTTTTGAATACAGGCATTCCTCTTCCTCCAAATGATTTTTTATTAATCTTCGACATTTGCTATAAAATTCCTGCTGTATGAAAACTTTCCATAATCTAAAAAAAGATATGTAGCATTTCATAAATTATTCTAATTTTATGGATTGCGCCTGTTCCGGTGTCCGTTTTCGGTTGCCACTAAATTGTTGGCATAAAAAATGGAAATAGAAATAAATATAAGTTGACAAATAGGAATTATAGGATTTATTCTATTATCAATAATAAAATTAACATGTCATGGAAACTTATCCAGAGAGGTGGAGGGACTGGCCCGATGAAACCTCAGCAGCAGATTCCAATGGAATCCTGTGCTAATTCCTGCAAGCATATGCTTGGAAGATAAGTTGAGGTTCATAAGTATTCGAGTAATCCTCTTCTTATCTTTATTCATTAAAAAGGAGTGGATTTTTTTATGGGTAAATTACTAAGGGAAGCTGTTGAAACTAGAAGGAACGAATTAATTAGTAAGTTAATTGAACTTGATCAATATAAAAAAGACGGCAAGCATTTATTTGAGTTAACCTTATCGGATTTGGAATATGAATATTTTAAAATTCAATCAAAAAACCACCCTCACAGCGGTATCGATTCCATCCGGTGGAGAAATTTTTAAATTGGAAAATGCAAATATCCCTTTCTAGAAAGGGATATCTGCTTTTATATTAAGCTTGTATAAAATCCGGGTTCATGAAAGTTGGATTAGGATACTTGTAGAATCCTTCCCCTGTTCCTCTTCCAAGCTTTCCTTTATCGATATACTCGGATTTCAATAAATCAGCAAGTTTTTTATAGTCAGGGTTACCTGTTGCTTCCGCTTTGGCGAGTGTAATATTATAAGCGGTTGTGATTCCAACCACATCTAAAATCGCAAATGGACCCATTGGTGCTCCTGTTGCTACCATCCATGTTTTATCAATGGTTTCCGGATCGGCAATTTCATTTAATAACAACATTTGCGCTGCATCTAAAAGCGGAACTAATAATGAATTTAAAATATACCCTGGCTGCTCTTTTTGCAATGGTAATGCAACCATTCCGATGGCTTTGGCAAAATCAATTACATCCTCAAATACTTTCGCGTCCGTTCCAGGATGCTTCATGATTTCCGCAGTATTGTTTTTCCAAATTTCATTCGCGAAGTGCAAATTTAAGAATTTTTGCGGACGGCCTGTCGCCTCTGCAAATTGGCTTGGCAATAATGTCGATGAGTTGCTCGCAAAAATCGTTTTTTCCGGAGCTACTTTTCCTAGTTCTTTATAAAAATCTGTTTTTATTTGAACCACTTCAGGGATTGCTTCAATCACTAGATCCGCCTCAGCAGTTGCTTTTGCTAAATCACTGTAAAAGGAAATTCGATTAAAAGCGGAATTTACTTCTTCCTCTGTTGCTTTTAAATCTTCTTGATAACGTTGTTTCAAATCCGAGATTCTATCTTTTGCTTTGCCTAATACTTCATCATTAATGTCATATACATTTACATTAAAGCCTTTGAAAGCAATTTGGTAAGCAATTTGACTTCCTAAAACGCCGCTTCCTGCAACGGTGATATTTTTGTAATTCATCGTATTTTCTCCTCTTTTCTTAAAAGAAGCTTCCTTATTAATATCTTTTATTACCCCCTAATTATAACAACGTTTTAAATTAAATAAAAATTAGATATACTAATTAATAATTAAGTAATACTTAATATAGGAGCAAAAGATGAATCTTGAACAATTACAATATATCGTCGAAATTTCCAAATCCGGGTCCTTAACGATGGCGGCCCAAAAATCGCATATTACTTTGTCGGCAATCAGCCAATCCATTTCATTGTTAGAAAGTGAATTGGGGGTAACGCTATTTTCAAGGTCACGGGGGCAAAGTGCTGCACCAACACCTGAAGGAAAGGTGATTATTGAAAAAGCAGCGGAAATATTAATGAAAGTGAATGAGCTAAAAGAAGAAGCGAATAGCTTCAACCATACACTGTCAGGTGAATTAAGAATCGCTACGATTCCTGGTCCCACCCACTTACTTGTAGAAACTGTAGCCCGTTTTAAAAAAGATTTTCCAAACGTTAAGATCGAAATTTTTGAGAAAGGACCTAAGGAAATCATCGAAAATATCTTATCCAATAAAATGGATATTGGCTTGATGGTGCTTGATGAAGATTACATCCCGAAAAACAGTGATTTAGTGTTTGAAACTGTGTTAGAAGGCAAAATGGTTGTTGCTGTTAATAAGGATTCTCATTTATCCAGTGAAAAATCCGTCACGCCAGAAATGCTAATAAAGGAAACATTGGTCCTATATGAGGATGATATTATTAAAAACTTTCTGGAAGAAAATGTTGCAAAATTTGCTGAAATTGATGTTTTGTTTGCAACAAATAATACGTTTGCCATTGAAAATGCAGTGGAAGAAGGCGTAGCCGTTACCGTAGGATTGGACTTCTCCTTTCATAAAAATCGAAAGAATAACCAAAACATTATGACCATCGATTTGAAAACCCCGAATAAAAATATTGTTCCTTATGGGTGGGTTCGTCACAAAAACAAACCTTCTTCCCAAATTGCCAAAACATTTATTAATAGGTTATCATTGGATATTTAATACTTTAATGACAGAACAATAAGAAAAGCGCAAGCGCCTTGCTAATCGGCGTACGGATTTCGTAGTCGCTCACCTCGAGATAAAGGAAACACAACATTTGTAATTGGCATATGGATTAGCAAACATTTTAGCACAGTAAAATACTTCTTGTATTACAATGATTTTATAGAAAATAGTCTCAAAACATCAGATCAAATAGCACCCTTAATAGAGTCTTGACAATAGTTGTTGTCGTCCGTGGAATTAGTGTGCTATTTAAGTTGTTAAGGAAGAATATGTTTCTCATCTGGCGATAAAAAGCTGCTGATTCCCGAATCTTGGATTAAGAGGGGCCGCACTTATCAGTTGGGGAACCAGGTTAAGCCCCAATCTGAGAAATAGGCGGAAAAATTACGCTTAATTAGAATTTTTTCAAAAAATAAGCTTAAATAGACGGAGATATTCCGCCTATTGACTTAAAAATTAAAAAAATGGGGGAGTTTTCTTTGCATTAAACGGAAAACTTCCCCTTATTTCCCCCGAAACGAGCTCCATTCTGCATTTAACCGGAAAATCTCCGCTTATTTTACTTTTGCTGGTTACTCAATTAAGGACAAAACATCTTAATTACAAAGTCTGGTACGTTCTTTAGCAAAAAATTGATTTGTATTTCCACTTTAAAGTGGTTGCCTCAAGCTTTTTTGTGTGCTATTTCATTGTTATTTGTAATGCTAATTTGTTGTTATTTAACTTGTGATTTTGGATTTTCTCCATGTTATCGGAACTACTTAGTATAAAATGCATTCCTTTTTTCTTGTTGTTTATTTGTTTCGCTCACAATAATTCTATAAATTTATAAAAATTCTTAATATTTTTATTACAAAAAATCCACAAACTTCAAATTTAATCCACAAGCTCTTAATATTCAGCCACTATACTAACATTGTACTAGTAAAAATGACATATATTTTCAAACTTCCACGTACTCGTTACACCTGAATACATATTAAGGGGGGGAAAACATTTTAAACAAAGCCCTTTCATCCATTACTAATTTGAAATGAATAATAGGTCAAATCATTTTTATTTTAAAAAGGAGAATGTGAATATGAAACTTGCAAAACGTATAACGGCTACTGCATTGGCAGTTGCAGCTACTACCGGTATTATCTTTGGAGGTATATCACATCAAACAAAAGCAGCCTCATCCGATATTGTGGTTGCTGGTTCGACAGCTTTGCTTCCTCTTACTCAACAAGCTAAGGCAGAGTACCAAAAAGCCCATAAAGCTGTTTCCATTTCTGTTTCAGGTTCATCCTCCATTGACGGTCCTGAATCTGTTATGAAGGGAACTGCTACAATTGGCGCATGTGATTGGGACGCTACGGTTGCCCAAGGCGGATTTAAGGCCTACAAGCAATTAAAAGCATATAAAGTTGCGGTTACTCCTTTTGCAACGATTGTTAATAAATCTAATCCTGTTAAAGACCTATCTACTAAGCAATTACAGGATATCTTTTCTGGAAAAATCACGAATTGGAAGCAGGTTGGCGGAAAAAACGCCAAAATCGTCGTGGTTAATCGAAAATTCGGTTCCGGAACTCGTGTTAATTTCCAAGCAAAAGCTCTAAAAGGAGCAAAATTCATGAGTAAAGGAAATTACAAAGAAGTTGGAAAAAGCGGTGAAATGGTCGCAAGCATTCAATCCAATCCAAATGCAATTGGATACGTAGATTTAGCCTATGTAGATAAAACAGTAAAAGCCCTTCAATACAATCATGTTTCTCCTTCCGCTGCAAATGTCGCTAGCGGCAAATACCCAGTTTGGGGATATGGCTATCTGTTAACTAAGGGCGCTGCAAAAGGTGAAAATCTTAAATTCATTCAATATATGCAAAGCAGTAAGTTCCAAAATGGTTCCTTAAAGAAATTAGACTTCATTCCTTATAAAAACGTAAAATAAGTTCTTGTGTTCCCCCTAATTTTCAAAATATACGGAGTACCAGCCTTTCATAGGCTGGTATTCTTACTAAACGGAGGTATTTATGGCAAGCATCGAGCAAGCTCCGAAAGACAGAACCATTTCTCAAGATACGTTGTTCAAAAGAAATGTAAATGTGAAGTATGCCAAAAATAAACTATTTAAGCTAACAACCTTTGGTTGTGCCATCATCTTATGCCTAGTCTTATTATCGATTATTATCTTTGTTGGAAAAAGCGGTCTTGCAGTATTTAAACATGTTTCAGTGTTTACTTTCTTTTTCTCCAAACATTGGGATCCAAGCACTGATCATTATGGTGCCGCTATATTCATTATTGGAACCATTGCCTTAACAGCATTAACCATGCTATTGGCTGTACCTACTTCCATCGCTATAGCCATCTTTACCGGGGAGGTTGCACCTAATTGGATGAAAAAAGTGATTCGGCCGATGCTGGATATTATTGTAGGAATACCGTCCATTATTTTTGGTTATTTAGGTTTAACCATTCTCATCCCATTCATTATGCGAATAACCGGCTCGGTAATGGGCGAAGGGCTGCTAGCCTCCTCCCTCGTTCTCGCATTCATGGTTATTCCCACCATCACTCAGGTAAGCGACCATGCCATCTCTTCGGTCGCTGCTGAGATTCGCGAAGCTAGCTACGCACTTGGGGCAACGCGATTTCAAACGGTTTTCCGAGCCATTCTGCCTAGTGCTAAAAAAGGCATTTTGACTGCTTCTATTTTAGGAATGGCACGGGCTCTTGGAGAAACAATGGCTGTTGTGATGGTTATTGGAAATACCGCTCAGCTCCCGCATAGTTTAACGACACCAACAGCAGTCTTAACTAGCAACATCGTCATGCAGATTTTAGAGGTGCCATTTGATTCGACCTG
Organism: Margalitia sp. FSL K6-0131; assembly: GCF_038008735.1. Classification (NCBI taxonomy): domain Bacteria; kingdom Bacillati; phylum Bacillota; class Bacilli; order Caryophanales; family Bacillaceae; genus Heyndrickxia; species Margalitia sp. FSL K6-0131. Next base: position 837,555 of record NZ_JBBOZS010000001.1, on the reverse strand, counting down.
GTTTGATGCATTATTTATGATGGCATTTTTATTAATAATCATCTCTACCCTAAGCATTGTAATCATTCGCAGACTAAGGGCAAAAGGAGTTTAACAAAATGAATAATAATATTTCTCCTTTTACAAATAGGAAGACTAATCGAAGACTCGTTACAGACCGGCTATTTACAGGATTTCTTTGGCTTGTTACGTTGGCTGTTATGACAATCGTCTTTGCCATTCTATTTATCATTTTATCGAAAGGGCTCCGTCACCTTTCCTTGCATTTCTTATTTGGATTGCCGAGTGAAATAAATGCAGGAGGAGGAATAGGACCATTCTTGTTCAATTCTTTTTATATTCTCATCATATCCATGATCATTTCTCTCCCTATCGGAATTGGCTCAGGCATTTATTTAGCTGAATATGCACCGAATAATCGATTAACGGAAATCATACGCACCTGCATTGAAAGCCTTGCATCTGTTCCTTCCATTATTTATGGGTTATTTGGATATGTATTATTTGTTAATTATTTTCATATCGGTTTAAGTGTACTTGGTGCTGCAGTTAGCTTATCTTTATTAAACCTGCCTGTTCTAACGCGTGTAACAGAAGAAGCAATCCAGACGGTTCCACAGAATATTAGAGAAGCATCGTATTCACTTGGTGTAACCAAATCAGCTACAATCCTTCGCGTTGTCTTGCCTGCCGCATTATCCGGGATCTTAACAGGTATCAGCTTAGTTGCCTGCCGTGCTTTCGGTGAATCTGCCGTAATACTAATTGCCGGAGGAACTGCCGCTTCTGATACAATGTGGGATTTCCATTTGCTTTCTCAAGGAGCAAATTTGCCCGTTCATCTATGGTATGTCCAATCGGAAGCATTAGTACCTGATGCGAAGCAAATTGCGGACCGTTCTGCCGCAGTATTGATCATCATTATTTTGTTAATAAGCGTTGTCATTCGAATTCCAGCTTGGATTCGTGCGTATCGGCTGAGAAGATAATAATTCTTACCTCACACTTGAGTGAGGTTTGTTTTTTTAGTGAATTTTAGAACAGAAAAAGGGACAAACTTTTAAAATAGGATCTATTCGTTAAATTGTTTGCCTTTTCATCAAAAAAGCAATGAATCAAAAAAGGAGATGTCAAAAATGACAAAAAAGTTTAATAAAGGCAGCAGCAATCAAAATTCCCCTTCCTTACACGGGCAAGCTCCTGAAAGCGGAGACAATAGTAAGGGGAATAAAAGAAATAAGGATAAAAGGGATAAGACGGATGGGGTAATATAAGGAGCGGAAACCGGTCGTGTTCTTGATCGGTTTCTTTTTAGACTGCAAATGCAGTAAAAAAAGGTTGCCAAAAGCTCCTCATGAGCATTCGACTAACCTTTTAAAATATCAATATCGTAAATTACTTACACCATTGCACTAATTAACGTATTTAGCTCACTAAGCTTTTGTATTTCGTACGTTGGTGTTATACCTGTGTTGTTCGCTTTCCGCTCAGGATTGAACCAACAAGTATCGAGACCATAAAGATTGCCGCCTTTTATATCAGCACTTAACGAATCGCCAATGATAAGTCCCTGCTCTGGAGATAGATTAGGGATACGGGCAAACACATAATCGAAAAACTCCTTCATCGGTTTCTGATAGCCTGTTTCCTCAGAGACAAAAATCTGCTTAAATAGCGGGTACAATCCAGTTGCACGAAGGCGTTTATCCTGTGTTGCAGAATCCCCATTGGTCACAATATATAAATCATAATGATCCTTAAGTTCTGTAATTAATTCCAGTGCCCCGCTAATAAGCTGATGACCTTGTTCCAAGTAGCTGCGGTATTTATTTTCCAATAAAACGCCATCCACTTCTTTTCCATATTCTTTAAATAAAGCGGCAAAACGGGTATTTACCACTTCATCACGGCTGATTCTTCCCTCTTCAAACGATCTCCAGAGTTCTTGATTAATTTTTTTATAATGCTCTTTCAACTGAGGAGTCAGCGTCATTTGCTCCTCCTCAAAAAGCAATTGCAAAGCAGCGCTCTCAGCAGCACCAAAATCCAATAATGTATCATCTATATCAAAAAATAAGGCTTTATATGATTTCACTGATATCGTCTCCCTCAAATTGTGTATACCTTATTAGTTTACATAATTTTTGACTGCCTTGAAAACATATTTGAACTTAGCTAGTGACAACCCTTTGAAAATTGGGAAATCGGCGAAGTGTGAAAAAGGAAGGTAACATAACTTAGGCAGTGCGATTTTATCCGCACTGCCGTTTTTGTTTGTTCTTTTTCAAAGAAATAACGAGGTAATTATTCCGCCGATTCCTACACATGATTCCACCATAAAATATACAGGCTAGATGGTTATGTAGCATCGTTTGATTTCCAACTCTCTGTAATTGTCCATACTATTGCAGGGAAAATGAACATCAACAGACCAAATTTGCACGATCCTCCTTCGAAGACCTCTTTTTGGTTAGAAAGCCTGTGAATGACTTAATATATTGATTAACTTTCCAAAAGGATCCCGAACATAGAACCGCCTGACTCCCCATGGTTCGTTTACGGGACCGTATTCTATTTGGAAACCAGCATTTTTGACTCGTGTCATCGCTTCATCGACATCATCGACTTCTATGGATAGATCAGGTGTCGGGGTTTGGGATCCACCCTCGGAAGCAAAACTAATTTGGATGCTCATTTCTTCGCTCGTCCCATATGTTGCTATCCAGCCATGATCCATCAGCAATTCAAGACCTAATACGTCCTGGTAAAAGCTTTTAGCTTCCATTATTTTCTTCGTTTCAATATTGGCAACGATTCGTTTAACCTTCATTTCGGGCCTCCATTTATAAGAACGCTATATTTATATCATTTTAGCATAGTTTCGTACCCGTAATCTAAATAATCAAAAATAATAATGCGGTGTTTTCCCACCATGAAGTCTACCGCTTTTTGATCGTGAGTTAGCTTTACACTGCCAATGTCCCGAAACAGAAAAGTGAGCCCAATTCCCGCAAAGTCGCGTACGCATCTCCCTTATACTAGGAATGCGCGCCCAGACTGAAGTAAGCTCCTTTTTTCTTATTGGTAATGGCTCGGCCGCCTAAGCGATTCTGTTTTTCAATGACCACCGTTTGTTTCCCAGCTTTTGCTGCGTAAATTGCAGCGGTTAAACCCGCAATACCTCCACCAACCACGACCACATCAACATCAACCTTTTGCATCGCTCATCATCCCTTTCAAATTTTACCGGTATGACGGGAAAGGGATATGATTTGTGACAGTAAAGCAAAAAAAATTAAGGGAAATCTCCTCGGTTAACCAGGTTTTCGAATTAGTTCCCTATTCATGCTGATTTCTACTCTTAGCATTAACACTATTTGTGATGCGGTTCTCCGTAATGTATCTATGTGAGGTTTAAAAAAGTGCCCCAAAGGAATAGATTATGAGGCACCTACAATATTTCATGACTTATTATCTCAACTTGCATACACTTTGTGAATTTCGTTATAAAGATGTTTCCAACTTTCAGATTTGCTTGCAAGTTCACCTAAACTATTCATGTAAAGCTTAATAATAAACTTTCCAAGCTTACTGCTGGGCGTGGTCTCAAGCGTATCCATGATCTGCTGCAATCTTTCATTCATAACCTTAACAGTTTCCACTTCGAATTCATCATTAGTCGAAACATATGCGGCATGTTCATACGCATCTTTAAGATCAAAAGGTGCAGTTAATATATAGACAATGGAAGAAACAATTGGTTTAACAAATTGCGGCTCGCTTTCCCTGACTTCCGGTAAAACCTGGTTTAACACAACAGTTTCTAGGTTATTGATTACTTCTGACATTTTAATTTGCACCCCACATTATAAATTTCTGCAACTTTGTATTATGGCGGATGATAAAAAGAAATGGATTAGCATCCTTCAAATTTCATCATGTTTATACAAAAAACTACGCAACTATTATACCATTTAAAAAAAATAATTTTCCTGCTGGGGTCTGGTTCTGCCGCTTAAGGAAAAAAGCACAGCTTTTTACAATGGGGGAATGAATCATCCTTTACTTATGGTACGGTTCCCCCTGTCTTACTAAGTAGTAAAGCGTCATCATAATCAAACCAAAAGGTGGCGCGACACGTTCCTAAGTGAAAAGCTTAGGCGCTTTGAAACATATTTCCTGTTTCGAGTGAACTATTATTCCGAGAAGTCAAATGAAAGGGTAACGCCTTGAAGGGCTTCCTCTAATCCTTCGACATGCAGAATAATTGGCAAGAATTATTCTGTATGAAGCTCGATGAAGTCGGTCGAGAGTTGCCGTAAGTCTTATGACACGAAAACTGTCCAGAGGTGGATGGTGCAACCTATAGACCGGGAGTCTATAAAACACTTATGGTTAGGATGTACTAAGAAACGCATGTGATTGGTGTTTCGTACGGACGAATCTCTGATGGTACGGGTCTATATCGGAAGCAGGTCGAAAGGTCTGTTGACACAAGTGGTGTCGCTACTGTGGATTAGTAAAACTCTCCTTTATGAAAGTCCATATATTGTTAAAGGCAATATCGAGGTAGCAGGCTCATAGGAGAAACCTAAAAGTGTATATGTAAAGATAGGAATAATGGAACGTGGTAAACTGCCAACGTTGAGGACTTGCACTCCAATGAAACGGTTCTTAGGAAAGCATTTATGATATTAGTAAATGTATAACTAAAATTTATGGCAGTGAAAGTGGTGGCACAGTACCTATGAAGCGTGTAATGAACGTGGAGGGATAGCCACTAGTCGATTGAAGACTGATAGTTATTTAAACGGTTCAACGTGGTTTTGAGTAAAACTAAGAGATGTAGCTTTCTCCTTCTGGGGAGGGTACAGCCCATGTTGAAGAAGCCCAAGTTAAGACACAGTGAATATTATAATATGCAAGATTATTTTGATGAATTATATTCCAACAGTCTTAACGGTAACAACTTCTATAAATTAATGTCTATTATTGGTTCCGAAGATAACATCCGTTTAGCATTTAGAAATATTAAAAGTAATAAGGGTAGTAAAACTGCGGGAACAGATGGATTAACTATTAAAGATATTTGGCATTTGAATGACCGTGAAATTATACGTGGTGTAAGAGATAGGTTGGATTGGTATCAACCACAACCGGTTAGAAGAGTGTATATACCTAAAGAAGGAAGCGATAAATTGCGACCTTTAGGCATTCCTACTATTTGGGACAGATTGGTTCAACAGAGTATTTTGCAAGTTCTTGAACCAATTTGTGAAGCAAAATTCCATAACCACAGTTATGGTTTTAGACCAAACAGAAGCACCCACCATGCACTTAGTAGGATGATTAGTCTCATGAACATTGGACATCATCATTACTGTGTTGATATTGACATAAAAGGTTTCTTTGACAATGTCAATCATGGAAAACTTTTGAAGCAGCTATGGACAATTGGAATAAGAGATAAGTCCCTACTCTGTATTATCTCTAAAATTCTTAAATCCGAAATTGAGGGTGAAGGAATTCCTACTAAAGGAACACCGCAAGGTGGGATAATCTCCCCTTTGTTGTCCAATATTGTTCTTAATGAACTGGATTGGTGGGTCAGCAATCAATGGGAAACTTACAAACCTAAAAATGCGACCACCATTGGGTTTCGTCAATATGCTAGGAAATACACTAATCTCAAGGATGGCTATATTATACGCTACGCTGATGATTTTAAAATCATGTGTAGAACATATAAGGATGCCAAGCGATACTATCATGCCACAGTTGACTTTCTTAAGAAAAGACTCGGTCTTGAAGTCAATGCCGACAAATCTAAAGTAGTCAATTTAAAAAAGAACTCTTCTACTTTTCTAGGTTTTAAAGTCAAATTGGTTCCTCAAGGAAAATCTAAATTTGGTTGGGTAGCAAAAACAAACATGACTGATAAAGCTATCACTAAAACCAAAAGAGTATTAAAGGATAGAGTTCGAGAAATTCAAAAGAATCCTATAGCAGAAAATGTAATTCGATATAATACCACCTTAATTGGTATACAAAATTACTACCGATATGCCACGAAAATATATCTTGATTTAACGGAGATTAGCTACGGTTTGCGCAAAGCCATTAAAACCAGATTAAGAAACAACATGAGCGTTATTAGATTCAAAGAGACATCCGAAGAATTTAAAAAGAAAACTCAAGGGATAAAATCAGATACTAAGGTATATGTAGTTCAAAATGCACCTTTACTTCCAATCACCGGAGTACATCACAAGAAGCCAATGAACTTTTCACAAAATATATGCAACTTTTCAAAGGTTGGTCGTGAGAAAGTTCATAGCAATCTTAAAGCCATACCAAGAGATGTTTTGAAATATGTCATGTCCAATTATTCTGTCAATCGGAGCATTGAGTACAACGACAACAAAATATCAAAATACGTAGCCCAGTATGGAAAATGTTATGTAACAGGTGAAGTAATAGGAATCGATAGAATCTATTGTCATAACGTTAAGCCCCGTAGGATGGGTGGCACTGATAAGTACTCTAACTTAGTGATTATAGATTCCAAAGTACATAAACTCATATACATGAAAAATCCTGATAGAATCCGGGAGGTTCTTCGAACTCTAAATCTTAATACGAAACAGTTTAACAAGCTTAATCGCTTGAGAACTGAATCTGGAAATGAACCAATAGTAGTTTAAAATAATTTATTGTATCAGTTGGAAACGATGGAACGCTGAGTGCTCTGAAAGGGGCTCGCTCAGTGTGAAGTGGGGGAAAAGACGGAGATTACATCAAACTCTTACCTATCACTATATATGCTTTATATCCTTTCGGTTCGGCTCGACTTCTATCTTTTTTATAATTGCCCTTATTAACTGCTTCCTTTGCTCGAAAGTAGCGGATTCGTAAAGAGTATCAAAGTTTTCAAGGGCTTGGAAAACCGATTCTTTAGTAATAATTGATTCGGAATGTAAATCTTCATACTCCCTTTCAAATTCTCTTCTTCTATCCTCCAAAACGGCAATATCCTTTAAGATTAATTCGGCTTGCATATTATAAACTTCCGCCCTAATTTTTTCAGCAAAATAATCACTATTTAACTTATCTAAATGAGCCTTTTTCTTTTCAAGGCTTTTCTTATTTAATAACAGGGATTTCCTTATTGAGCTTTCTTCAAGCACTTTTTGCTCCTCAATCCTATCAAGTACCTCTTCCACAATCCCCATATCGCTTAATAGCTCTTTTATCTTTTGAAGTACCTTCCTTTCAATACTCTCTTTACCAATTAAATTTGATTTACAAGCCTTTAAACCCTTACTAGCAAACGCTTGACACATATAGTATAAATGATAACCGCTCCCATCCCTTTTTTTCGACTTACTCATTACAGTTCCAGCACCACAAACAGGGCAACGTAGAATCCCTGATAGAATAAAATCTCCATGAAAGTTCCTATTTTTTGATACACTTTCCCGATTGGTATTATTAACCGCTTGTGCTTTAGCCCATAAATCGAGGGAAATTATTGCCTCGTGCTTTCCCTCGACTAAAACATAATCCTTAGTAACTCCTTTCCGCCTTTTAGTATTCCAGTCCTTTCTTCTACCCCATCTACACTTTCCTATATAAACTTCGTTCTCCAATATCGTCTTAATCGTACAGATGCTAAAAAGCTTCCCCTTTTTTGACCTATATCCTTCTTCATTCACAGTTTTAGCAATATATTTATATCCCTTTCCCTCTGCTCTCAATTCAAATATTCTTTTTACAATTAAAGATTCGCTTTCATTAATCACTAGCTGCTTATTTACATTATCGTAACCTAGTACAATACCCCCATTCCAATAGCCTTGTTCCGCCCTTTTCTCCATACCAGATTTTACTCGTTCGATAATCATACCACGTTCATATTGGGCAAAAGTTCCTAAGAAGTTTATGAACATACTTCCATTAAGGGTGGAGCTATCTAGATTATTATCACTTACTAGTAGTCGGCAATTATTTGGTAATAAAACATCATCAAGCAATTTTGAAATATCACTAAGCCGTCTTGAAATTCTATCGACCGTTTTTACAAGAATCGCTTGAAATTTCCCCTCATATAAGTCCCTAAATAGTCGCTGAATTTCTGGACGTTCATAGTTTTTTCCCGAATATCCTTCATCGGAATAAATACCGTATATCTCATACCCATTATTTTTGGCATATTTCTTCAAAATATCTTCTTGGGCTTCCAAGGAAAATCCTTCTTTAGCCTGTTCCTCCGTTGAAACCCTCGTATATATAGCAACTTTCAAAAGCGGTTGATTCATTCATTCTCCCCTCGTTTCTTAGTAGCTTGGTTCTTTATTAAATAAGCTAGTAAGCTAATTAAATCACTTCTTTTCGTTTCCTCAACAGTGGGTATTACAAGATTTATACCTTCTTTATTTCCTTTCGCTCCCATTTTTTCCTCTCCTCTTGATGTAAAGTTTTATAGAATTGGTTCGTGCACACCTTTAGTTTTTATATCACCGTAGCAATACGTGCCTTCATAGAATTCCCTACGGTCTAATATTCGTTTTACTTGCATCTTCGTAAATTTTTTCCGCTGTTGAGTGTGATACCCTTCAGCATTTAATTGAGAAGCCAATTCAGATAAAGACCATTTAGGAAAATTCCCTTTTAGCTCAAATAATCGTTTAATAACCAACGATTCCTCATGATTTATCTCAAGAAACTTTTGCCCCTTTTTCGCTCTATAACCGAAAGCGGCTCTCCCTCCAGCATATTTCCCTTGTCTCGCCTTCATATTTCTTCCACGACCTAGCTTCATAGCTATTTCCATACGTTGATACTCGTCCAATAACTCCATTAATCCATTTACTAGAAAATCGTTTGGGTCTTTCTTATAAATGCTATAATTAGGCTGTTCGATACTTTTAACGTCTACTCCATACCTTTTTTTAGCTCTCGATGAACTAAAACTTTAACAATATCAGAACGCCATAGGCGGTTAGTATTTAAGACAATTACGAAATCTACCTTGGAAGTAGAAATTTTCGTCAGCATATCTTGAAAGCCTTCTCTTTCTACCTCTAAGGCTTCTTCATCTATTTTTGCTCCACTTATTCCAGCATCAATAAAGCACTCTAGCAAATTCCATCCTTTCTTTTCACAGAATGACTTTATTTCATCCTTTTGATAGGTAAGGCTATAACCATCTTTTACTTGCCCAAGTGTAGAAACCCGAATATACCCTATTACGTTCACCGTTTTTCCTCCTAGCGTAACGAAAATTCTAATTATCGTAACGTTTTAAAAAAATAATTACCTTTATTTGGTAATTATTTACTAGGCAAGCATATTACGCTTTTACGTATAATTACAACCCTAAGTTGTGCTAATTTTCTACTTGAGGTATTTTTACAGGGTATTATGAATTTCAATATTCTAATTTGGGCTTAGGTTTTGGTTTTTAAAGGAATATAGATTAGTCCTTTTAAATAAAAGAGCACAGGCATATTCACAATTCCCTCTTAATCCATCAATTTTAGGTTTTAAAACATTGTAGCTAAGTCGATTTCTTCTTTAGGCTCCATAATCTTAAAGGTCTGAACCTCAATATAGTTGAGAAACTCAACAGAAAACCTCCTACCGTCTACCTTTTTTAATCCTCCCTCAATATCACCTAAATATTCCATTATCTCAAAATAGTTACCTCTGATAATCTTTGGCTTTATTAAATTATTACTTTGCAAATACAGTCGTTTGCCGAATGATCGTTCATCCGCTTTAAATTCACTTAAGTTTTTAATTAAATATTTTTTTAACTTGGCATATCTATCAACAATTTGTTGAGAATGAATCATTTTTACATTGACTATTCCATGCCCCCATATATTTTGAAAAATACCGTTTCTTAATTCTTCCGCTGGTATATCAGGTATATCCATCAAAACATGGAAATGAATCGTTCCTCGTTTTTGAAAGGAACGCACTCCCAAGTATTTAAAATCGGAATATCTATCACGCATACGCTTAATCCAGTTTTCAAAATCCCGACCTGCTTCATCTAGCGACACCTCCTCTTTTCCATAAGTCAATGTCACATACTTATCTCCTACTTTAAAGTTCATATCCATCAAATCGCTAAATACTTCGATTTCCTTCATTTTAAGGTTCCGAGCTTTAGGGGTTTTTATCGTCCTTTTCCCATTTTCTTTATCCCCCGCTCCGTTATTTCCCAAAATAGCCACTTGAATCATTTTCTCTAAAGCAGAAAATCCAGAGTTTCCCTTTATCTCCTTAATTTCCGCTTTCCGTTCAGCCTTCGTTTTTCGAGAACTTCCTCTTTTCCTAATCTCCTTTCCATAACGCTTTATTTTGATGTAGCTTTCTATCCACTTCATCTCGCAATCATATCCGTCCATATTCTTCCTCCTAAGTCCATAGCTCCCCTCTGGGGCGTTCGATATAAATAAACCAAGGAAGGACAAATTCACACCGTGAATTTTCGTGAATTAAAAATAAATGTGATTGGCGATTTAAAATGCGGATATTTCACATGAATAGAGCGGATTAGGGTTTCTATTACATTTCAAAATAAAACAGCCCCTACAGAGCGATTTTTGGACGATAAACCGTCCTTTTCGCCAGTAAGGGCTTGGGTGGGCAGATTTATATTTAGATTAGAGGGAAAGTATCCATCAGACTTTTATATTAGGGAACAAACAAGTAAATATAAACTATAAACTAGGACGGAGCGAAGCGAAGTCCTCCGAGCGTAGCGAGGAGTAAGGTCAGTTATCTCTTGGATTTTCATATAAAGGAAGCGTCCTCTGTACGAGGGCATGACTTCCCCATTAATTAAGAAGTAGAAGCTTCAGCTTCGCTGAAGAGTTTATTCCCTCACTTAACACTCTGGAATTTTCTAGGCTCCTCATTCTCCCATTTAGTTCCTCCCTTCACATTATCTTTCGAGTTTCGTCGTATTTATTTAGTTTAGTAAGGAGAATGATATTCAGATGTATATTTCTTTCTACTTCTTAATATCCGCCTATATTTTAACTAAAACTTTAAAGTAATAAAGAACACAAGAGTTTCTTGGATGCTTTATTTCTCTAAAGTATCGTAAATTCCCTCCTTTTTCCCATACACATGTGAAGATTACAGGAATCTTTATAGGCACGATCATATAGGTTGCTCATTTTCAATTTTAGATATTGCCGTAACTCCTTATCCTCGTTTCAAAAATGGTTTCGTGCGTTTTAAATAGGGTAATTTCCCATTCTAGTTTTATCTCTGCTAATCTATCATTATTAATACGTTAAAAGCCCCCTGGGTGATTTCTGGAAGTCTAGCAACCAGTTATCATCCAAGGGGCTTAAATTAATTTTTTGGTTTCGGATATTTCCTTATCAGCATATCATCTTTATCTCCATAGTCCAGATATTCCTTTATTTTTTCGTATCGGAACTCCCTTTTAGCAAGTTCATTCTGGCTAATTACTCGTATATCACCTATTCCCATATTTATCGGGTAGCCCATACGCTTCGCAAGAGCGGCAACCTCATTAAGGGTTTTCTCTAAGGCGAGTACTGACGGGTCATCAGTCCCAATATAGAGAATCAGCTTATATTCGTCTTTATAACGTTTAATAATTTGCCAATCTTCCATGTTAGGTTCACCTTACTTTCCTTTATCATCGATTAATTTAATCAGACCCTTTTTAATAATTACAAATCCTCTCTGTTCCCAATGCTTCACAAACTTTTCAGTACAGGTTATCTCCACACAGCTACTTTCATTCCTCATTACAAATCCTTCTCTTTCACTTCTTAAATCATCATAAGCGTTTTTCACATTTTCACTACTTTCTATCCATTTTTACTAGACTTTTTCTCTGCTCCGCAGATAAGGCTTCGCCAATTAGTTTCCGAGAGAACTATATATATTTATTAAAATAACCTTCTATTCCTTTGCACCATATTCCTCTAAATACTTTAAAATTCCCTTATCCCCATTTTCACGGGCAATCTTTAAAGGAGTCACACCCTCACTAGTTTTAACGTTCGGATTAGCTCCTGCATCTAATAAAATTTTTACTATATCATCATTATTAGAACGGATAGCCCACAATAACGGTGGTTCTCCCATCTCTTTATATATGTTTGGGTCGGCGCCTTGATTTAATAATTCCCTTACAAGGTCACTATTCCCCTCCCCAGAAGCTCTAGCAAGTTTGGTTACACCGTAGTCATCAGTAGCATTAATATTATTGGAATTTCCAGAGACAACATTATTTTCTTGCGTATCACTTTCCTCATTCGAAACAATATTTCCCGTTTCTGTATTTGAATTAGACCCATTTGAGGAACCAGCATTCTTTTTGATTTTATCCTTAGCATTCATTAAAACAGTAGCTGAAAGGTTATCTAAGGAAGTCGGTGGGAAGAAGTCTACAACTAAATTATCAACTTCAAACTTAGTTTCCTTTGGGGTGATTCCTTTCTTGAGGCTTATTTCACTATCAACATACTGATTAGTTATCCACTTAATCGCTTCTAAACTACTTTCCTTATTCAGCAAAACTCCCAAAAGAGCGGCAATATTTCCTCTTCCCATTCCATAATTTTCACTATCATAGGAAATATCAATCATAGCTCCTGTCATCTTATCTGGGTTTTTTCCTTCTAATTGAATAGAATACCCAGGTGCTACAAGATGAACAAAGAATAATTTATCTGGATTAGCTTCTTGCAAGCCTAATAATTTAGATTGCTTAATAAACGCCTTTATTGAATCGCCCGATACTCCCATAACAACAGATTCACTTTTACCACCACTAGAATTCGTAAATTTAGCGCTCTTTGAACTTAAATTAACATTCTGACACCCTACTAACAAAAATACTATTAGTAAAGCTAACTTTAAATATCTCACTATTACCCCTCCATATCCCCATATAGATACATTTTTTTATACTCTTTCCATGCAAATACTTTGTTAATTCAGACTCTTCACGAACCCAAAAAGTCCATATGAGAGAACTATTTACTTTTATTAAAGTAACTCTAATTCGGTACGCAATAGCGTACCACCTATATTTTTAGTATATGGTAACTTTTTCAATATAGTCAATATGATAGATTGTAGGGAGAAATATGGCGAGAAAAGTCGAGGTAAAAATTCATAAACTAGCCAATCAAAGAGGAATTTCATTAAGAGAATTATCTCGTTTAACCGATATACGCCATGCTGCTTTAAGCGAATTAGCTAATCAAAAGAGACAAAATATAAACTTTAGCCATATCGAAAGAATCGCTGATGCTTTAGAGCTAGATGATATTAGAGAAATCATCGACCTCATAAAAATTAAAGACAAATAAAGTCGCCCCAAGTGATGGGACGACTTTATTTGTCATGTTAACTCTTGATCATTTTCTCAGACTATTTTTGTTTAGCTGCTACTATTTATATGTGATACTAAATACTTTTACATTATCTAATTGAAGCTGTATATTCTTCTTCAAGAATCTTATCAAATACATGCTCTAGATACACTGCTAAGTTCTTAAACATTACTTGAATATCATCATTTGACATTGTTACATCAAAGTAATGAACACTTTTTTGTAAAATTTCTACTTTATTTGTTGCTTCTTTACGTCCTTTCTGAATATGTTTTACAAATAATTTAGTATCGGTCTGTTCAATTTTCCCGCAACAGTAATCTATAAATCCTTGTAATGATTTACTTTTAATATCTATAGAGTGATTATCTTCCTTTAAAACTTTAGAAGCATATAGTCTGAATGTGTATTCTAAAAACATTCGGCTTACTATATTTAGAAATGGTGAGTACTTTCCGTTTTTATTTTCATAAGTAAGAAAGTACAATAAAGACTTTATTTTATCAGAATGCTCAAATTGCAGATTTTCATAATATTTTTTATAGAATGTTTCTGAAAGAACAGTCTGTTGTTTAGGCACTATAAAGGGTGCCTTCATTGCCTTTATTACAATTTTTAAGCTATCTTGCCAGTAAGTATATTCAAAGGTATTATCCATATAATACTTGAAAGTAATACTATATTCCCCTGGTATATTATCTGGTTGGATTATTCCATTAACTAAAACTAAATCTGAACATTCTATTCGTAGCAATTGAGGTTCAAACAAATCTTTGTGCTCTATTTCTATTTTTTCATTTAAATCTATTGTTTGATTAGTGTAGTAAAATTTATTTTCATCTTTTTTTAATGATATCTTTAAAGATTTAACTTGTTGATTATTCCCCTTTTTAATGCCTACTCCATCACTTTCTTTTAAGTTAATACCGCTACTCTTTATTCCATCAATTAATAGTCCCTCATCTTGTTCTTCCTTTGGTTTATTATCATGATGGGAAACAGTAGTAACTTCTTCTTTACGTTTTATCGAACTATTTGTATCCTCTTCTTTTTCTTTAATTAAAGGGAGAAAAAAATCTTCTATTTCCCTCGCTTTATTAAACAAACGTGTTAGGGATAGTCCATTTCTATTACTTTCCTCAATCGCTTTATCAATTAAAAAGTTAATTTTTATTATTTTGTTCTTATCTATATTGGAAAATTCCTCATCTATACCCAATGCCTTTTTAATTTCTCTATTATTAAAGAACCTTCTGATTGTTGTATAACTTATCTTTTGAGTTATATCTTCATTTAGAAATTTTTCATTTTGATCTGCAATTACTAGTTCTATTGGACTCTTCTTTTTGCGTCTACTCTCAAAAACACCTTTTTCTTTAGAGGACCATGCTTTTAATCCTCTACCTTTATCTTCGCCAGAGTGAGTACGTTCCATAATTAACAATGCTTCTTCTTCAGAAGTAATATAACAATTTATTTTATTAGAGTAATTTGCTTTATCCTCTTTCTTTAAGTTCTCAATTCTCTGCATTAACGATTTATCTATGGAAGTTAGTATTTCTGGGTTATTTAGAAATTTAAGACAAGCAACTCTTCTATTACCTTCATAAACAATGTATTTCCCTTTGTTAGGGTCATAGACTAAGACAGGTAGATTAGAACCTAATAAACCATTTTCATAAATATCTTTCGCTAAATTATACATATATTGGGAACCAACTTTATTAACTAACTTTTTTATTGTATCAATCTCGTTTGATCCCACATCATGTCTAGGATTTTCTACATAATTCATTATTTCGGAAATATCTATTATTTTGTATTGGTTCAAAGAACTCATAGTATCACCTCAGCTCCAGTTATTATTTTTAAATAATCACTTTCATTATTTAAACGATTTATTTTTTTAGAAAAGAACATAAACTCTAAACCATTCTTTTTCTCTTGTAATGTATAAGATAAGTTAAAAGTAATTTGTTCGAACTTGGAATACAACTCTTGAATTTCCCTAGCTGTATCATATGTAACTATCCATTTACGATTATTCATTAAATGAATTATAATTTTAGCTAAATTTTCATGATCACCGTGTGAGTAAAAATTAGTGTACAACCCTTGTCCTTTTTTATAATAAGGTGGATCAAAAAATGTAAATGAATTTCTCGTCTTAACTATAACTGATTCAATAAAATCCATAGCATCTAAATTATATAAATCAATTGATTGTTTATATTTTGATATTTTTACTATCTTTTTAATTAAATCCTCTTTATTAAACCTACAATCTATTAAGTAGGTACCGTTTTGCCCCAATCCACCAATTGGACCAGCTTTATCAATAATTCCCGACCTATTAGTTCTATTTAAAAAAAATGTAGAAAAACCAACTAATAATGGATCATTTTCATATACATTTTCTCTAATTCTTTTTTGATTATGCCACTCTTCGATTGTTACTGGTGTATTTTCAATCAACCTTATAAAAGCTTCAGTATGATTCAAGACACTATTCCAAAAGCAATATATCGAGTAGTCATAGTCATTTATAATAATCCGTTTGACTATACCATTAAATAAAAGGGCAAATGAAATAGCAGAACCCCCAGCAAAAGGTTCGATGTATGTAGAAGATTTATTATTATTAACTAAATTACTAATAAAAGGATATATCTTATACTTTCCTCCAGGGTACCTCAGAGGAGATGGATTCAACAATTGTTTCACTTCTTTCTATACTTAAAACTTTTTGTGTTAGTTACAAATAGTATAACATTTTCAACAAAATTAGAATATAATGTCAAGATATAAAAAAATGGGGCAATTAGCCCCTGTTATATTTAAATTATTATTTCAAACTTCCGCTTTACTATCACTTGTGATACGGTTCACCACTATTAATGCTGAACTACATCCTCCACAATCTGGACCTTATATGCAAAATGAGATTGTTTTATTAGCAATTACTAATCCAAAGATTATTACCAAATGATCAATTTGAGGTCTATCAACTACTAAAATCTATCATTTAATCACCTCAAACTATGTTTCGCTAAAAGTTAGTGTGTATTAATTAACATACTGAAACTCTTCTCAATTGTTTCGTCTTTTCGAAGCATCGAAATCGTCTATGTCTAGCTGTAAAATCATATAATTGCTTTTAAAAAATCAAGGAAATAAACCACTTTTTTGATTACAGGATAGGTTTCCATTGAAACAGTCCGAAACGGGAAAGAAACGGACCGAATCAGGACTATATACCTGGTGAATTTATCATTCAAAAAGAAAAGCCCGGTGCATTCACCAGGCCATTTTTTTATAAGGATAGCTTTTTCCCCACAATCTTTCCCTTTTCTCGTCCCCCATGAAAAGGTGCAAAAATCACTTCAAACTGAAAGTCAGCAGGTTTCAGAAGATATTCTGCAAATGGACGTGGTCCACAGCTGTTGCTGCCAATACCATTTACTTGATGATCAATATTCAACGTGATAAAATCACGCTTTTTCAATTGATAGTTATGCTTGGCCGTATCGATATCCCCCTTCGTATAAAATGAAGCACTAAAATTCATCGTTTGTTTGGAGGCCGCTGCCAAACCAAAATGCAGCCCATTATGAAAGCTTGCCCACTTTACATCACTGCGGTTTCCATTTTCCTGCGGATACTCATAGTGGAAGAATAAATCCTCTACCTTCATATCGTAATGACCTATTTTACATGCGAGCTTGCTGTCGGGATAGCTTTCCCACGGACCTCTACCGTACCAGTCCACAGAATCTAGCTCATTCGGGATTCTCATTTCTAATCCGACCTTTGGCCATGTATCCGGAAGCTTGCCGTATGGGTTGCCTTCTACATATAAATGAACTTCACCGTTTCCAAGAATGGTATATTCATAGACCGCATTTACACCCCAATCCTTCACAAGCGGCGCAATATTAGCCTCGACTTTTACACGGACAGTTGATTCATCCACTTGCTTCCATGTAATATTTCGTGTATCCTGCTCCAACATATGGAGATAGCTTTCCTTCCACTCTTTTACGATATACATTTCATTATCCGTCATCGCACGCCAGAAATTGAGCTTCGGACCTTCCTCCATTACGGTTTGGCCGCTTGAAGTCCAGGAAGTGATGGAGCCCGTTACCTTTGAAAATTCAATCGCGAAATCCTGCCCGTTAATTAGAATATCCGCAGCAGTTTCCTCCACATTAACCGGTGCCATCCAAGCTATTCGGACATCCTCCTTCTCACTTGTTTGAGCAGGAACAGTAAACTGCCCCCATGCGAGCTCATGCCCTTTTTTCGCCCATGACACATCCTTCTTTAAAGTAAAGGATAGATTTAGTTGATAGTCTTTTTCCTCCACTAGATTGCTGGTTTGATATGGAATGGTTATCACACTAGACTCACCAGCAGGAATAGGAGGCAACGCCAATTCACCCGCTTCGAGAAACTCTCCGTCAGCCCATAGACTCCAGCCGCAATCCAAATGCTCCAGCCCAATAAAATCATAGCGATTATGGATTTCCACTTTTCCAGCTTCTATATCAACAGCGGTTGCCACAACTGGTTCTATCACTTTTTTCAACTGATACAGACCTGGTGATGGCTTGCGATCCGGATCCACCAATCCATCCATACAGAAGTTACTGTTATTCGGTTCATCCCCGAAGTCACCCCCATATGCGAAAAATTCCTGACCGTCCTCCGTGTATTGCCGTAATCCATGGTCGACCCATTCCCAAACGAATCCGCCCTGCAGACGCTTATATTTATAAAATGCATCCCAGTATTCTTTTAATCCGCCGGGGCCATTCCCCATTGCATGGGCGTACTCACATAAAATATGCGGTTTTTCCCAATTTTCCTGTATCGCAAATTCGATAATCCTCTCAACGGAGGAATACATCGTGCTAAAAATATCCGCTGCCTTTGTTTCGCGGTCTCCTTCATAATGAACGATTCTTGTATCATCCAGCTCCTTGCAGCGTTTATACATTGCTTCGAAATTACAGCCGAATCCTGACTCGTTTCCGAGCGACCACATGATAATACTTGGATGATTTTTATCCCTTTCAATCATGCGCTCCGCTCGATCCACATAAGCAGCTTCCCAGCTTGGGTCATTGCTTAAACGGTCAGCGTCGCCGATGATTTCAAAGCCATGACACTCCAAATCTGTTTCCGCAATGACATATAATCCGTATTCATCACAAAGATCATAGAATCGCGAATCGTTTGGATAATGTGCTGTACGAACGGCATTGATGTTATGCTGCTTCATCATGATGATGTCCTTTTTCATCAACTCATAGGAAACGGTTCTGCCCGTATCAGGATCATGATCGTGTCGGTTAACCCCTTTAAACATCACGGTTTTGCCATTCACCTTTAAATTACCATCCTTAATTTCAATCGAACGGAAGCCAATTCGGAATGAAACTGCCTCTATAACTGCACCCTCATCATTTTTCAAAGTAAGAAGAAGCGTGTAGAGATACGGATTTTCCGCAGACCATTTCTGTGGCGACGTAATCCTTTTTTCCAAGCTGTCCTGTCCAGAAAAATCCCCCTCAGCGATGCATTCATTTTTATCCAAAAGTTTGTACGCTAATGAATATTCCGAACCTTTCACTCGCACTCGTACCTTTAAAAGAGCATCCTCATAATCATCATCTAATTCTGTCGTTACATACACATCCTCGATATGTACCTTCGGAAGCGAAACCAAGGAAACATCACGGAAAATACCGCTCAACCACCACATATCCTGATCTTCAATATAGGAACCATCACTCCACCCATGCACTTGAACAGCAATTTTATTTTCCCCTTCTTTAAGATGGGAAGTAATGTCGAACTCTGATGTCAGGCGACTTCCTTGGCTGTAACCCACTTCCAACCCATTCACCCAGACATGAAAAGCACTATCAACGCCGTCAAAGCGTAAATGAATCTCTCTCCCATCCCAATCTTTTGGAATAAAAAAGCTTCGTACATAGCAGCCAGTCGGATTTTTCTCCGGTACATGCGGAGGATTAATCGGGAATGGATAGTATAAATCCGTATAATGAGGCTTCCCGTAACCCTGCAACTGCCAAAGTCCCGGCACTTGGATGTCATCCCAATTGGAAGAATCATAGCTTTCCAGATAAAAATCCTGCGGCACCAATACTGGATGCTCTGCGAAAAAAAACTTCCATGTTCCATTTAATAATTGAACAGAAGATGGCTCAGACAATGCTTCCTCTTCCGTACGAAATGAAACAAAATGGGATCTTGCATCTAATCGATTGCGATGCAGCAAGTTTTGATTTCGAATATCGTCTTTTGTAAATGTCATCATTGTCACCTCAAAATCATTATTCTTTTACAGAACCACCAAGGATTCCTGAGATAAAATGCTTTTGCAAAAGCAAGAAAAAAATCATAATCGGAATGGTCGATAAAGTTGTTCCGAGCATTAGCTGTCCATAATCAATTCGGGCTAAACCGATGATGCTGGATAAAGCAACCGGCAAAGTAAAAATTTCTTTCGAATTTAACGTTATCAGCGGCCAGATTAAACTGTTCCATTGGGACATAAATAAAAAAATTGCAACGGCAGCAAGTGCAGGCCGCATAACCGGCAATACAACCGTAAAGAAAATCCGTATTTCTCCCGCCCCATCCACGCGTGATGCTTCAATAATGGAATCTGGAACCGCCTTCATATTTTGCCGCATTAAATAAATGGCAAATGGAGATGCAAGACTTGGGACGATAATCGCTTGATAGGTGTTTAACCAATTCAATGACACCATCATATTAAATAATGGGATTAAAGTCACCTGGTATGGGATCATTAACGAGCACAAAATGATAAAGAACACGAAATTCTTCCCTTTAAAGCGGAACTTTGCAAATGAGTAACCTGCCATGGAACAAATCAGGGTGCTTAAGACCGTATAGACAACCGCAATAAACAAAGAATTCCACATGATTTTTACCATACCTAATGACTCATTTAACGTATGAAAGTTCTCCCCTAATGTGGAGCCCGGAAGAAGCTTTGGCGGAATACTGAAAATTTCCCCCGACTTATGGGTAGAGCCTATCACCATCCAATAAAATGGTCCAATGGATAATATGACCCCTACTATCAGAATCGCATATATTCCTATTTTTTGAGATGGAAATCGAGTCGTTTTCATTCGTCCAGATCACCTACCCACTTCATTTGCACCCAAGAGATGATGGCAATAATAAAGACAAGCACATAGGCGATTGCAGATGCATAGCCAAATTCAAAATACTTAAAGCCGGTTTGATACAAATACAAGGTGATGGTTGTGGTCGCACTATTTGGGCCGCCTTGTGTTAAAATAAACGGTTCATCGAATAATTGCAGTGTTCCAATTGTCGACATCACTACAGTAAAAATAAACACAGGCTTTAATTGGGGAACGGTTATCATGAAAAACTGGCGAATTTTCCCCGCCCCGTCCATACTTGCTGCTTCATATAACTCTCCTGGGATATTTTGAAGTCCCGCTAGAAAAATCACCATATTGTATCCGGTCCATCTCCACGTCATGACGATAATAATCGAAACCTTTGCCCAAAATGGACTTGTCATCCAATGAATGGGACTGATACCGATTTTACTTAAAAAATAGTTTACGAGACCGAAATGTTCGTCAAGCATGATCATAAAAACGATTGACGCCGCCACTAAAGCTGTTATCGCCGGCATAAAAAAGGCGATTCGGAAAAATGCTTTCGCTTTTACCATTGACGAATGGAGGCCTACGGCGATTAATAAAGAAATGGAAAGCATAATCGGCACTTGAACAATTAAAATTTGAAAAGTATTCAAAAGCGATTTATAAAATACAGGATCATGGAATAATCTCGTATAGTTTGAGAGTCCAACAAAGGTTGTCTCCACCCCGCGGACTTCCTGAAAGCTCAAAATAAACGATGAGATGACCGGATAGATGGTAAAAATAATGATTAATAGTAAGGCTGGTGCTAAAAAAACATATGGCGCACTTTTGGGTGAAATCCTTAATAGATTTCGAAATTCCCATTTTGGCACTGCTTGTTTTGCTGAGTGTGTTTTTGTGATATTTTCCGGTTGAAGCATTTAATCACTCCCCTGATTAAATGGAATAGAATGCCCTGCTCAATGGGCGAATTCTTCTTATTTTTATTTGTGCATTTCGTTTTCTATCTGCTTTTTCGCCTTTTCCAATGCTTCCTTCATTGGCTTATGCTCCAGTAAAATTGCTGCCTGCGTGTTACTCATTAATTCACTTGTCTTCGCATAGTTCTCATCTAAATACACTTTCGGAACCTTGTTTACGATATCGGCAAATTTTTTAAAGATTGGTTGATTATTAAAGTAAGCATTATTTTCACTGAACACAGGTGCATTGTACGTTTCTTTTAGAGATGGGAATAATCCGTATTTTTCAAAACCGGTAAGCTGTGCTTTTTCGTTGGTCGTAAAATATTTAACAAAGGCATAGGCTGTCGCTTGATTTTTGCTTGTAGCCGGAATCAGCAACGAGGATCCGCCAGTGTTAGCATATCTTGTCCCTTCCTCTGTAAAGCCTGGCAGGTAAAATACATCCCATTTTCCTTTCAATTTCGGAGCTTGGTCCATGATGGTTCCCGCATACCAAACACCATAAGGAACCGTTGCCACACTGCCATTGACAGTCGCGGTGACAATTCCGTCCCAGCCATTATTATTCAAGACAAGCCCATTATCATATAGCTTTTTTATAACCTCAAAAGCTCTGACAGATTCGTCTGAATCGATTTTGATGTTTCCGTCTTTATCAAAATAAGAAGTACCCTGTTCCTGCATCATTAAATGATACACGCCATCATATTTTGAAATGTCGATTGGAAGCATTTTCGCTCCGGTAGCGGCTTTGATCTTTTTTCCAGCTTCGACATAGTCATCCCAAGTCTTAATAGATTCCGGATCCACACCGGCTTTTGGAAATAATCCACACGATAAAAAATCCCTGCTGGACCGATATCCCAAGGAGCGGCAAAAAAATCACCATTTTTATCTGTAACGGATGCTACTTTCGCGGGGTTAAAGGAATCCTTAAATTCAGCGTATCCTTGTTTACTTAAATCTAAGAAACTGTTAGGAAATTGATGCAGATAGCCGGGGATTCGCTCATCCTCCATGAGGACAACATCCGGCAGACCAGAACCCCTTGCTGCAAGTCCCACTGTTAATTTGTCATATAAATCAGAGCTATTAAAATCCTCTACCTTCACCTTTACTCCAGGGTATTTCTCTTCAAAATCCTTTGCTGCCAGCTTCATCGTTGCCGCTGCGACATCCCATCCCCAGACGGTAATCGTTCCCGATGGTTTCCCGTTTTTAGCATTTCCATTCGTTTCAGTAGATTTATTGGAGCAAGCCGACAATAAAAGAAGAACAACGACTAACAATAGTGACATGCACTTTCTCATTTCAATCCCCCATTTTTTCGTTTTAAAAAAGCTCATTCGTATCCGACTTGTTATTGGCATGTTCTAGTAAACTTTTACTTTCTGCAAACTTCTCCCCCTCCTTTATAAATAGCCATTTCGCAAACATAGTTTAGTGAAATTTTTACTAAACATTTAACATGCAAAAATCGTGCCAAAATGAAATTATTCTATTCTTAGCTTCAACTGAAATAAGAAGTAGGTGAGAATATTGATATGGAAGAAGAGTTGGAGCTTACTAATTTACAACTGTCTGTTCTAAACAAAGTCATTAACTTTTGACAATTCTGACAAAGTACATGTCAATTCTGAACTATTTTAAAAACCCCAAATGGGAGGGATAGAGGGACCGGTCCGCTTATCTCCTGGCCAATGGGGAGATAGACCATATGAGTAGACGGAGGGTCAGCCCCTTATCCTACTAAAGAGTTTCCCGCAATCAAAAACACACTCGATGTCCAGGTAAATGCAGGGTCCCGCAGTCCTTCGCCAGTTAAGGCATTATAATTTTCTGCCATACCATATTGATTGGCCATCCGGCAGAACTTTTCCGCAGTCTTTTGTGCTAATTCGATGTCTCCACAAGCCTTTAATCCATCCATTAACAGCATCGTTGATGGTGCCCAAATTGGTCCGCGCCAATATCCATCCGGACGGTAATATGGACTGTCGACACTTTCGGTAGCAAATCCGTGATCTGTTAAAAATTTATTTCCATTCACCAATCCGTCTAGCAATACTTTTTGTTGGAAACTTGTTAACCTATCTCCTAAAAGAAGCGGAATATATAATAATAGACTTTGAACTTTAATAGGTTCATGTGTACTGGATAGACATGCTTTGAACCCAGCCCCCGTCCAAAAATGCTCCATCATTTTGGAAAAAGTTTGGTCTGCTCTTCTTTTCCAAACGCTAGACTCTTCTTTTTTCCCCAGTCGTTCCGCTATGGATGCTAATACGTCCATTTGGATGATTAAAAATGCTGATAGATCCGGTGTTTCTACAGGAATTCCCTTAGAAAACACGGTGCTGTTGTCCCAGCCGCTATCATTGCCATGATTGTACTGAGGAATTCCGTCCCCATCATCATCACGATAGGTAAACCACCAATTGGTCCATCGCTCCAGTGGCCCGTATATTTCTGCTAATTTATCGTTATCAATATAAGAGGATTGCTCCATCATCCACCTTAATGTCCATCCATGAATCGGCGGTTTGCAGCAATTCCACAATCCAGATTTATTATTAAGAAAATCTGGCAAGGCGCCGCTTTCATCCTGCTGATCGAAAAAAATGCAGTATTGGTCCCATGCAAGCTCAGGTTGCTGCTTGATTAATGCCATCGCGTTGAAGCAATGATCCCAGCTCCAAATATTGGTCATCCAGTTTTTCGACATATACATGGCTGGTCTAGTTAAAAGTCCATCCGGCTTCACCACGCATGACCATGTAATATAGGTTGCCATATCGAATCCGTGCTGATATTCTCCCGGAACTTTTAGCGAATTTTCCTGCCATGAATGGAATTCATCCTGTACTTCCTTCACACACGACTCAAAACTGGCTTCTAAATTCTTGTCCCTCTCAAAAACAATGTGGTAATCCGAAATCGCCAGTTCCGCGATGCCTGTTTCCTCTTCTACATCACATCGAATCGATATATGCTTGCTTTTATCAACCTCAAATGGAGCATCGACCTTTAAATTCCCCTTAAGAGGAATAATCCTAAAGCGGCGCTCTTGAATAAAACTGTTTATCTCCCATGTCCCGTCAGGAAAAGGGAGTGCATAATCATATGCACCGGTTAGTGCAGTAAGCTGAATGCCGACCCCATTGGCTCTCAATCGAATCGTAGAGTCTGAACTAAAACAGCATTCCACTCGCCCGCCGCTTTTCACATTCAGACTCAGCACCTCAGGAGAGAACCCCACCTCATAATCAAGAGCCTGATCAGCATGAAGTAAATCCAGCTTGAATATCGCACCGCTCTTCTCATCTCCGCCCCGTATATGGCGAATATATAAAGACTTCGCATCATGATTGCGACGAAAAACTGGTGAAATCACCATAAAAGATCCATATCGACTGAATGGAATCTTCATCTCCTCTACCTTCATTTGCAATCCCTCCTTTGGTGTCATTTTAGTGTCAGGCACCCTCTGTGGACATTTTGCAGTTTTGTCCGTGTATCGAGGACAAATAGAAAATGTACACCAGGAGCGTACATTTTCCCAATTTGTCCACGAGTGGTGCCTGACACCATTATTGACACCACATTATTTTAAGCCGGTTGATTGGACGCCATTGACGATTTGTCTTTGAGCCAAGAAGAATAGGATTAATGGCGGTAAGCTAATCAGGAAAGTTACAGCCATTATTCCATTCATGTCGACATCATGTACACCTTTAAATTGGGCAAGGCCGAGTGTTAAGGTGTACTTGCTTTGGTCGTTCAAGAAAATCAGCGGTCCTAAGTAGTCGTTCCAGCTTGATAAAATATTGAAAACTCCAATCAGCACGATCACCGGCCACATCAATGGCAAGTATATCTTATAGTAAATTTGAAATGCATTTGCCCCGTCCATTCTCGCTGCTTCATCCAGCTCTTTCGGTATAGACATGATGAACTGGCGCAATAAAAAGATATAAAAGGCAGAACCGAACCAAGATGGAACAATCAGTGATTTTAACGTGTTAATCCATCCAAAAAAGTTGAATTCCATGTATAACGGAATCATCGTCACTTCCCAAGGAATCATCATCGTTGCCAGCAAAATGATGAAGAGAATATCTCTTCCTTTAAATTTGAAGCGCGCAAATCCATAAGCAATTAATGTCGATGAAAAAATTTGCCCGATTGTCGTCAGAACTGTCACGATAATGCTGTTCATCAAAAACAGATTGAACGGCTGGCTATTCCACGCCTTTATAAAATTATCAAAATGCCAATGATACGGCAGAAGCTTCGGCGGGAACTGATAAAGCTCATTCGGCGCCTTCAAGGACGAAGTGATCATCCAGAAAAAGGGGGCAAGAAATAAAAGAGACAACACGATTAATAAACCATAAATAAAACCTTTCCTCATTCCTTTTTGTACTCTCATTAAGGCACCTCCTTTACTTCTTTTTGTTTTTCACTTCATTTTCGTAATACACCCATGCACCGGATGTTTTGAAAACAAGCAGGGTTAACAGCAATACAATCAAGAACATAAACCACGAATTGGCTGAGGAATACCCCATTTTAAAGTACTTAAACGCATTTTCATAAGCGTACATCGCGTAAAAATATGTGGACTGCAGCGGTCCTCCGCCCGTCAAAACAAGTGCAAGTGTCAGCTGTTGGAAAGCACTGATAATCGTGGTAATGATATTAAATAATAATGTCGGTGTTAACAGCGGCAAGGTTATTTTAAAAAACATATAGATTTTACCTGCGCCATCTATTTCCGCTGCTTCATACAAATCTTTCGGAATATTTTTCAATCCGGCAAGGAAGATCAGCATCATCGTTCCTTGTCCCCAGAGGCTCGCGATGACCATTGCTCCTAATGCCCAGCTTGTATCATTTAACCAATCCGGACCCGTAATCCCGAATAACGACAAAATATAGTTCAAAATTCCATATTCCCCGTTGTACACCCAGCCCCAAATCATTGCGAGCGCAACACCGGAGATGACGGAAGGCACATAGAAAAACGTTCGAAACAAAGAGCTTCCTTTTACCTTATGATTTAATAAAATCGCCAAAACTAAGGCGAGAATAATGTTTAACGGAACAAACAAAATAGCAAACTTCACAGTCACCCAAAGGGAATGCCAGAATAACGGGTCATCCGTAAACATGGTTTTATAATTATCAAATCCAATAAATTTCTTCGGCCCGACAATCGGCCAATCAAAAAAGCTGATGATAAGCGAAAAAATCAGTGGCCCTAATGTAAAAAGCAAAAAACCAATAATCCACGGCGAGATAAATAAATATGGGACCACATTGCCCCGTTGTCGCTTCTTTTTTAATGGAATAGAGGAATGAACTGGTGCAACACTTACATTTGTTTTCATAATGACCTCCTCTTATAAGAAAAGCGGAAGCGCCTTGCTCATCGGCGTACGGATTTCGTAGTCGCAGGCTCGAGATAAAGGAAACACAGTGAGGTAGTTCACGAACAAGTGAAAATAGTACTACCATTTTCAACTGATGTTGACTTATCGTAGGGAGGAGACTACGAAACCCGCTAGCCGATATCTGCTTACGCTAGACAAGATTAAACTTGTTAAATTATTTAGATGTTGAAAAATTTTATACTTTCTTATCCCTTAAGAAATGCCCATCCGCCTTGCTCATCTGCGTACAAATTTCGTCGTCTTCGACGCAAGTTATAGGAAACACAGCGAGGTAGTTTACGAGTCGATGCCGCTAACCGTAGGCGTATTAAACTGGTTAAACTTAAAAAAATTACGGGAACGATTGTCTAAAACCACCGCCCCGCCAAATCTCCAATCCATCTTACTGTGACACGTATTTTTCCGAATCCTTCACCGCTTTATCAAAAAGTGGCTGTGCTTTTTGTCCGAGCATTACCGCATTGATCGCAGCAGGCAGGTTACGATTAATTTCACTCCAGTTTTTATTTAATAAAAAGGCAGGTGTATCCGACGCTTTTTCTAGCATGGTGTAGAAAGGTTTGTACAATGGATCGTCCATGACTTTCGTTTCTTCCACGACACTTTTTCTGACTGGGAGGTCTGCTGTTCTCATCTTAATCGCCTTATCAGACGAGAAGAACTTCACAAATTTCCAGGCTAAATCCTTTTGTTTAGAATCCTTGGCAATAGAAATGGAGGACGATGAAATAAGTCCTTTTACTGGTTTGGAACCAAATGCTGGCATTTCAACGGTTCCAAAATCAACCCCAGCATCTTTAAAGCCTTGGATCGGCCAAATTCCGCTTACATACATGCCAAGCTTTCCGGATTTAAAAATATCGCTGCCGCTTTGTTGATTTTTCCCGCCGACTAACACAGCCATTCCGTCCTTTACCATGTCACCGTACATTTGAATGTCCTCAACCGTTTCAGGACTGTTCATGACACCATTCACTTTCTTCCCATCATTACTGATGAAGCTTCCGCCATTACTCCAAACGAGCCCCTGCAAATCGTACGTATCAGGCTCCGCCGTTACCCCAAAGCCATATTGCTTCTTGCTTTTATCTGTCAGCTTTTTCGCAATGGCTTTGAAATCATCCCATGTCCAGCCCTCTTTTGGATATGGAATGTTATATTTATCGAACAACTTTTTGTTGTAATACACGACCATGGTAGAGAACCCTGCCGGCATTCCATATAGCTGTCCATTCACTTTTGAATAATTAAATAGTCCATCATAAAAGTCGTCCATTTTTAAGTCAGCATCTTTTTTCACATATGCATCAAGCGGTTCAAGGGATTGATAATAGGTCGAAAAGTCCCACATATACATCACATCCGGCGGGTTTTTTGCGCCAAATGAAGCGGCAAGCTTTTGATCGAAGCCATCCCCATATGCTTCCACTTGCACCTTTACACCTTTGTTTTCCTTTTCAAATTCCTTTGCAATATCCTGTTGAATTTTTAATGTATCCCCGGTATCCCAAGTTGCAAAGCGGAGAACGGTTTTTCCATCTTGTTTACCGTCACCGGAAGAACTGCTGGAGCATGCACTCATTACAAGCACTACTGCTGCCACTAATACCGAAAGCCACCATTTCTTTCTCCTCATAGGACCCCTCTTTTCTGTTTTGTGTTGGCTGACCAAGCTTTTTTGAAAAGACTTTTTTTCGTAAAATGTTGCTAACCGAAAATTCAAGATGCAGCAACAAAAGATATAGAAAAAAGCCTTTACAAAAAATTTAACCGCTTTCATTGTATCGTGAATGAAAGCGGTTAAACACTTCTATTTGTTTGGAGTTTTGTGTTATTTTATATCATCAAAAAAGGGTATTGTCATTTTGTTTGAAATTTTTCGTCATTTTGTTTTACCCTATACTGCGAAGGTGTCATGCCTGTACACCGTTTAAACCATTTACTAAAGTATTTAGCATCCTGCATGCCAATTTGTTCTCCTATCTCTTGCAGATGAATAGAAGATAATTTTAATAATTGCTTGGTGAGCTGCAATCTTTTTTTCTCGATAAAGGAATGAATGCTGATACCTAGCGTTTTTTTAAATAAGGTGCTTAAATGGCTTCTGCTCATGCCAACATGATCTGCTATATCCGCTACCGTCATCGGAAAGGAAAGATGGGAAACAATATATTCAACTGCTGATAATATCGTCTTTGGGTATTCATGGAAATCATGATTTTGGAGCTGAGCATGATTTAATGCCATGACAGCTTTCATCCAATCCCGCACACCTTGAAGTGGCCCCGTCCTTATCCAATCCAATTCAGAATGCTCTATCTTAACCTCCGACAAAATATGGAGTATTTGATTATGGAATGCATTCTCTATAAAAAAATACGAAATATCCGTTCCGAGATTCACCAGGCTGGACTGCGCATTTTTTGGAAAAGGCTCATACTGCACTGAAGAAAAGTTTCGAATGAGATAGACATAATAAGGCTGTTGCATCCATTTCCAATCCTTTGTTAGGCGCTCCTCCAAAAGCTTTTCGAAATTATTCCGGTATCCGCTCAGCCACAAGAGAAAGCACTCTTGAAAAGGAGATGGTTCTTCCGAAACGGCTCCTGTTATTTCCTGTTGAAAGCGGCTTAAAAAGTGGTCTAGTTCCTGATCATCGAATACGGTTTTCAGCAAGTATCCAGATGCACCCAGCTTCAACCCTTCCTGTGCATACTCAAAATCCTTATGGCAGCTGAGTAAAAGAATTTTCGTTTTCGGAGAATGTGCTTTTATCTTCCGCGAAAATTCCAGCCCATTTTCCTCCGGCATCACAATATCCGTAATCACCACTTCCGGTTCGTGGATTAGAAATTCCTCCCACCCGCGCTTACCATTCGGAGCATCTCCTACAACCATCATGTTGTATTTTCCCCAATCGACCGTTGCCTTTAATCCGCGGCGGACAATTGTGTCATCATCTACAATCAGTACTTTAATTGGCTTTTTTGCAGTCATGTTCCCCCACCCACCTTTTTGGCCATGAAATCGAAATCGTTGAACCTTTTCCTAGAACGGAATCGGCTTGAATAAGAAACTCTTTTCCAAAATGAATATAAAACTTCTGCTTTACATTGTGTAAGCCTATTCCCCCGCGGCGTGCTTTCCCATCTGGCCGTCTGAATAGTGCTTGCAGCTTCTCCACCGGCATCCCTTTGCCATTATCCGTTAAATTCATTTGAAAATACTGATCCGTCTCTTTCATCTCCAACACTATTTCTCCTTTTCCATCCTCAAAGGCATGAAAAAAAATATTTTCCAGCATCGGCTGCAGCGTCATTCGCGGGATGAGTCCATTTTGCAGCCTGTCCTCCATCTCCAATTGAAAGGTAAAATTAGGGCCATACCGCTGTTCTTGAATAATGAAATAATGCTGAATAGATTCCAGTTCTTCTTTTATCGGTACTAATTCAATGGTAAAATTCAAATTTCCCTCGAGCACCTTCGTCAAATGAAAAAGCATTTTTCCAATTTCTTCGTTTCCATCGATTCGCGCCTTCCATTGAATCGTATTAAGCGTATTAAAAAGCAGATGCGGGTTAATTTGATAATGAACCGCCTTCATTTCCGCCTCGCGTTTCGTCGCTTCCTTCTCTTTCACTTCCTCCATCAGTTGCTTGATTTTATCCACCATCCGGTTAAAATGGGTGCTGAGTCTCCCAATTTCATCCTTCGTCTGCTCTACTATTTTTGTATCAAAAATCCCTTTACTAACCTCATCTATTGCAAACTTCAGTTTTAAAATTCGATTTGTAAATTGATTGGAAAATAGATAGGATAGAATGAGAGCCAGAATAAAAGCAATCCAAACCCCAATCGTGATAATTTTAAAAATAACTCTGGAAGATTGAAAGAATTCATCGCGCGGAATACGGATCTCGATATCCCAGTTATTCGTTCGTGTATCTTGAGTCCAAACAATATCATCTTTTCGATCCTTTTCACTGCTTTTCGTCTTATACAGCAATTCCCCTGTTTCACTGTGAATCGCAATTCTGGAGTGCAGATCATTTTCCAACAGTTTCATCAGGTTAAATAAATCGTCCACATCTGTCTCTATTAGTAGATAACTATTATTTAATACTCCGTATGAAAACTTAAGCGGGACTATCAAACCAATGACTTTATGGGGATTGTTATTTTTATAATGAGTTGGAGTATAAATACCGATTTCCGTGTCTCCGCTTACGATAGCCTTTTTCCAAATAGCAAGCTTCTTGAATTGGTCCAGCTTAAAATCATAATCCCCATAATAATAGCCGGAGGATGTAATCAAATAAATCCCACGGATATTCGACTTTTTGTGGGCTTGCATTAATCGTTCGAGATTATTTACTATTTTAAAATCAGAATATGTTTGCGGTACTTGATGCTTCAGATTAATAGATGTACTGTCTGAAACATACTGTTTAATAGTAGATGCCCCGTAATACATATCGCCTAAAGTCTGATCCAGCTGTGTTTTAATTTTTTCACCAGCAAAATGGTTATAGTTCGAGAGTTTCCCATTCACGACTTTCGAGGACTGTTCATAAGCAATCATCCCCAAGGTTAGCAGAGGAAGCAAAGCCACAATCAGAAACATAATGAACAGCTTTTTTTGGGTACTGAGATGATTCGTGAACACGGAAAGCCCCCCTGGTGAAAAATAATTTTGCATTGGTAATTGAAAAGTGTAAATCTTCTAAAATATTATATCGTATTTTCCCAATAATAAAAGACTTGGATTAAGAGGGTTCCAAGTCTTCCGTTTCAGCTATTTTTTATCAGGAATTTCACACTTTCCGTCTGCACAATACGGATCATTCGATTCATTCTTGTCTTCATTTAAAATAGTAAAAGAGCTTTCTTCTTCGCTTGCTTTTTGTAACGCGTTTAAAAATACCCCAATTGGTTGCGCTCCGGAAACAGCGTACTTTCGATTGATCACAAAGAATGGTACTCCTTGGATACCAAGCGAACCGGCTTCTTGTTCGTCCGTGCGAACCTCATATGAGAATTCATCGCTATTTAGCATTTCACGCGCTTTTTCAGGATCTAAACCGACTTCAGCGGCCAATGCTGTCAATGTTTCATGTTCCCCAATATGTTTAGATTCCGTAAAATAAGCTTTAAATAAACGTTCCGCCATTTCTGTCATTTTCCCATGCTGTGCAGCAAAATGGGTTAAACGATGGGCATCAAACGTATTCGTTGGTTTCATCGTATCGAAATGATAGGTTAAACCGACCTCCGCCGCTCTCTGAGCAACATTAGCATTCATTTCCTTTGCTTGTTCCACGCTCATTCCATATTTCGCCGCCAGCAACTGGTGCATATCTTCGTCATAATGCACTTTAGCATTCGGATCCAGCTCAAAGCTCTTAAAGACAATTTCCACATTCGCCTTCCCGCCAAACTGATTCAATGCCTCCTCAAAATGACGCTTCCCTATATAACAAAACGGACAAACAAAGTCCGACCATACTTCTACTCTCATCTTAAAACCTCCATCATTTTTTATTACTTCATTATTATCCTACACAGAAGGAAATACAAATATTATGTCTCCAAAACTGGGTAACAAGTTTTGGACAACATACTGCCGCTTGATTATTGTGGTTCTTGCCAACTATTTGGGCAGGTCTTTTTCTGCTTTCTACTTTATGTTCAGTGGGATCTCTCAATATTTCGGCGTTCTCTCCACTTTTTTCGGCAGTTCTTAATAGAGTTTCGGTATTCCGCTTAAGCTGCGGCCAATGTTATTCAGTGACCAAACAAAAAAGCCGATGAACACTCATCGACTTTCATTCTTATTCCTTAAAATGACAAACCTCTAACGGATTTCCTTCTAAATCTTGAAACTTGAACCACTTAACACTGCCTTCATCCTGGATCGGTTCCACATTCACTTGACAATCTACTAAATGTCGATGAGCCTTTTCCACTTCAGGTGTGAAGAAATTGAACGTTATATGACTTTTTGCGTTATGAAGCTCTTTTGCTGACTTTCTTACTAATGTTAAAGGTGTTTCACCAATATTTAATGCAGCATATCCAGAAATGTCATCCTTCCAACGGACCGTGAAACCAAGCACATCGCAATACCAATCTACTGCCCTGTCAAAATCCTTCACCGGTAAAAAAACAGTATCAATTCTTTTAAACAAATTGGACATTTTGATCTCCTTTAAAAGTTGATTTCCTCATAGTTTCGACGTCATATCGCATTTTCCTGCTAAAATTTGCTGAATAGGTGAAGGGCACTTTATTTATTCGGAGATTTTTATGAATGTGTGGAACTTTCTAGGAGAAGGATGAAAATCGGAATCGGTTTGTGGACATCCAAATAGAGGGTGGGGGTCTTTTTCTGTTTAATGTGGAAAAAATAAAGAAACCTGTGGATTTCTTCAGGTGAAGGGATGAAAAATAGAATCAGTTTGTGGACATCTATATAAGATGTGGATTTTTTTCTGTTTGATGTGGAAAAATCAAAGAAAACGGTGGATTTCTTCAGGTGAAAGGATGAAAACAGTATTGTTTTGTGGAACTTTATATAAACGCTGAAAAATAGAATCGTTTTGATGAACAATAAAAAGTAAAAAAAATTCCCAGAGGATCTCCCTCAAAACAAAAACCTCCACTCAATAGCGGAGGCAAAGCATCGTTACATCGCCTTAAATTCATGTACCCATACTTTCATTTTCGGCACCCAGCGCATACCTGGATGCATGGATAAAATTGATTCCTTATACGCTTCTAAATTCGCAAATCCCTCTTGACGTGCATTTTCTTCTGTCATGTCACCAAGTTGTTGGGAATAGACGTTTTCCACTACAAATTTTTTACCGTCTAATTCCATGATTTCTCCGATATCCGCGTATCTGCCATTTCGGCGAGTAGCAGTCTTCTCCCCTGCCAACACCTTTTTGACATCCCTTTCTACTGTCACAAGACGGTCGACCGAGCATGTTTTAGGTGGTAAAACATTATTTTCACTCATGTTTCTCTCCTCCTTTTTGTTCATTGTAATCCTTCCATGCTGTAATGCCACCTTCAAGCAGCGAAACATGATAATTTTTTTCAGCTAAAATCTTAGCACATTTTGCGGCAGAGTTTCCGGTCGTACAGGTCACAATGATCTCCCTGTCTTTTGGCAAGGTTGAAATCACATCCTCTTGATTTTCAAATATAGCCGATTTATGTATGTTATACGAATTTTCTACATGATATTCCCGAAATTTTTCCTCAGCACGAACATCAAGGACAAACGGTTTCCTGCCCTTCAATTGTTCCTCTAATTCCTTTGGTGTGATCTTTTTGATTTCCAAGTTCCATCCCTCCAATTCTTTTCTTTCATCCTATCATGTTTAAGGGAGAAAATCATACCAAGTTATTAATAGTGCCTTATCTTAGATTTTATGTGACTAATTCATGATTTAATATTACCGATATCTCTATTAATGTTACCTATTATGCATTCTATGTGCCCTCCGTTTTTCATTGGTC
Organism: Margalitia sp. FSL K6-0131; assembly: GCF_038008735.1. NCBI lineage: Bacteria > Bacillati > Bacillota > Bacilli > Caryophanales > Bacillaceae > Heyndrickxia > Margalitia sp. FSL K6-0131. The sequence goes on along the minus strand of NZ_JBBOZS010000001.1, from coordinate 802,996 downwards.
CCTTCACCAGCTCTTTTCGCTCCACATCCCATTCCATATGTGACCTCTTTCCTCTTCAAAATCCCCTATATCATATTCTATGTACCTCAATTGTTCATCCGTTACCCATTTTGAATTTTTTCTGCCCTCCCTATTCATTCTAAAACCTCAACCACCCCATCCTAAAATCAAAAAAAGCAACCCCCAGTGAGGATTGCTTATTTATAAAACACCTTTTCCACATTATACTTCGCTTGAAGCTTATTAATAATATAGGTTTCATATATTTCGCGCTCAGTTGGATCATCGACATAAAGCACAGCGATTTTATGGATCTCGTCACGATGGTTCTTGATTGGGGATACGTTGTCCTCAAAGTGTCTGGTTACACGCTGGCGGAGTTTTCTTGCTTTCCCGACAAACAACAGATCGCCGCTGGCATTGTAAAATAAAATAATGCCGCCTTTATCCCTCGCTATCAATCGGTAATCTACAAACCCATATTGACTGCTGATTTTGGATTCCTGTGCATCCACTGCTTGTTTTTTCTTCGTCACGACTACATCCGGTTTTGGAATTTCTATTTTAATCAATCGTTTCACTCCTATTTTAATATCATGAAGACCTATTATAGCATTATTTCCTATTAAAAGAGATCTTATTTTACCATCTCATAAAACAAAGAAATCCCTTTTCCTATTTTACTTCGCGCAATGGTAACTCGTGTTTCGTCAACCAATTTTTGGTTCCCCGCCGCCTTCCATCCAAATGTTTTTTCCATCTTGATCTTACCCCAGTAATCGATTATGAAATTTCCCTTTTTCTAAATCTAAAATTTGTTCATACGTATTCCGACCTATCATCTTATCGGAGTAACCATTGTCCCCTACCACCATAAAATAACCATTCTAATGTGTCAGCCTCTCCGGAGATTTTATCTTTCCTCCAAAATACCTTCCATAATCCGAAAGACTCATTTTCCAACTTCATCGTATCTTTATTTCCCCTTCATACTTTCTTTACATTAAAACGCTTTAATGAACTTGTAAGATAGGAAACTATTAATCCATTTATCTAAAGGAGGATATTCATGAAAAAGAGGTTGGCATTTGCTCTAACTGCAAGCTTGCTTGTCCCATCCGCTATTCCGGCATTAGCAGCACCCGTGAAGGACATAAAGGTCGAATCCATTGCCTTCAAAGGGATGGATGCACCGAAAACAGTAAAGGAAATGAGTCAAACGTACACAAATGCTTCTGTAGAAATTACATATAGTAATGGATCTAAAAGAATCGTACCGCTTACGTACAACAAATTATTTAAATCAGAAGATGCGATTGCCTTAAACAAAGGAAAACTAATTCCTGCTGGCACACCGATTGATGTGAATGGAAATCCAATCATCGACCCAACTGCTTCCGGAAAAAATCCATACTTTGTATCGGATGCGCCTGATGCAAACAGCGTCATGAAGGTTGGGAACCAAATTTATATGGTTACACACTATGAATACCAAACCCTCTCTGCAGACGGAAAATCAGCTTACGGTGTGGTACCTGCTTCTATGTCCCTATCCAAATTAAAGCAGGACAAGGCAACTGGGGCGTTAACCGTTGAAAGCGTGAAAAAGATTGATTTCAAAGACGTTAATGGAATTTGGATTCCTTGTAATGGAACCCTTTCACCTTGGAATACACACCTCGGTTCGGAAGAGTACGAACCAGATGCAAGAGCCTTCGAGGCGGATCCTGCTTCAAGTGCGGCTACATATACAAAAAGCTTTGCCAAATTGTATTTTGGGGACGAATCAAAAGCCAATCCGTATTTTTACGGATGGATTCCTGAAATTACAGTAAAAGAAAATGGGGACACGAAGGTGGTCAAACACTATAGTACCGGCCGCTTCTCCCATGAGTTAATGCACATCATGCCAGATAATCGCACAGCCTTTTTCGGTGATGATGGCGGTAATACGATGATGTTTATGTATGTTGCTGATAAAGCGAAAGACTTATCGTCCGGAACATTATATGCATCGAAATTTACCCAAACTGGTACTGAGAATGGCGGTGCAGGCAACTTAACATGGATCAAGCTTGGGCATGCGACTGATAAAGAAGTCAAAAATATTATTGATAAAGGGACAACATTCAGCGATATTTTCGAAACAGCTGATCAACCGACACCAGGTTTTACACCAATTAAAACCTACTCATCTAGTAAAATCGAATATTTAAAAGTAAAACCGGGTATGGAAAAAGCAGCTGCCTTTCTTGAACCGCGTCGCTATGCTGCCATGCAAGGAGCAACATCTGAGTGGAACAAGATGGAAGGTCTCGCTGTCAATACAAAAGATAAGAAGCTATATGTTGCTATGTCTTATGTGGAGAAATCGATGGAAAAGGACTCTACAGGAAAAGATCCTGCTGACGATATCCAGCTTCCAAAAGTAAAATCTGGCGTTACTTATGAATTGAGCTTAACAGGCGGACAAAAGGACAAGACTGGGCAAACCATTAACAGCGGCTATGTTGCCAGTTCTCTTAAAGGATTAGTTGTTGGCGAAGATTTACAGAAACCCGATTCATATGGCAATACAGCAAATCCCGATAAAGTTGCCAATCCTGATAATCTAACATTCTCTGATGATTTAAGAACCCTTTTCATAGGAGAAGACAGCGGTATGCATACAAACAACTTTGTATGGGCCTACAATCTCGATACAAAAAAATTAACCAGAATTCTTTCCGTTCCTGCTGGTGCCGAGGCAACTGGTCTAAAATATGTTGGTCAGTTAAATGGACATTCCTACCTCATGAGCAATTTTCAGCATCCGGGGGATGAGCTCGACAATTTTGATATCACGGCCATTAATAAAGACGAGTTAAAAGCAGAAATTGATAAAGAAATTGGAATCAATAAAACGGGCGGAGTCGGTTATCTTAACGGATTGCCTGCTTTAAAGCAAGGGCAAACTGCTATTCATGGGGAACCAATCGGACGATTGATTATCAAAAAAGATGTCCCTATCTATAAAACAGACAAAAACGGTAACCTCAAAGCATCTGGTCATGTAAAAAAAGGCACCATTCCTTATTACGGAGTGGAGGGAGATTATTATTACATCGGCGGTAACCAATATATCCGCTCGGAAGCCGGGAAAGTAATTCCTTATGAAGGCTGTCTGCTTGTACGGAAAGCAACTGCTATGTACGGACCAGACGGAAAAAAATATAAAACATTAAAGGCCGGCGAACAAGTAAAAGTGTATGACCAAGATAGCCAAAAATATGATGTTGGAAATGGTTATTACGTAAAAAAAGACAGCAATGTTTCCTATGTAGTAGGTATTGTAAAAATAAAAAAAGATACCGCACTCTATAAAAACGGAAAAAAAGTTAGAGTTCTTAAAAAGGGGGAGCAATACAAGGTATATAAATTAGAAGAAAATAAATTAAATCTTGGCAGCGGACAGTATGTGTATGCTGACCATGCCTATATCGAGTACACGAAAAATTAAATAACTTAAATCATTGCCCTTTAACTATTTTGGTTATTGGGCAATGATTATTTGAAGAGATACTTTGAATAAAGAATTGCTAATAGTTGCTCTGCATTTTCATAATTCCCCTTTAATTGGTAACACTAACTTCCATGTACAAAAAGAAGATTTACCTGTTGGAGGTAGCTAGATGCAGCCGCAAACCATTTCCGATGCACAAAAGATCTCACCCTATTATATTTTTTTCCTTATTATCACAATGCAGGTTGGGGTGGGTTTACTTGATTATCAAAAATTTCTTGCTAAATATGCAGGGTATGATGGTTGGCAGGCAGTAATTATCGCAGGGATAACAACGAATATCTTGTTGTGGATAATGTTTAAACAAGTAGAAATGGTAAAAGGAGATTTTTGCGATATTCATTGGACTGTTTTCGGAAAACTGCTTGGAAATCTTCTAAATATTATTTTTGCATTTTATTATTTATGGTATGCGGTTACAGTGCTCAGAAATTATATTGAAATTGTTCAAGTTTGGATGTTCCCTGATTTAAGTACTTTTTGGTTTGCAACCGGCTATATTTTATTATGTCTCTATATTATTTACGGTGGGTTACGTACCCTTGTTGGAATAGCCTTTTTTGCCTTTGCCCTTCCGTTTTATATTATTTATGTCCAAGGCTTTACCCTTCCGTTTTCTAATTTCTATCACTTTTTACCGGTATTTGACCATTCGTTTAATGATGTGATGACAGCATCCCAAAGCATGACGTTATCCAATATGGGGTATGAAACGCTCCTCATTTACTATCCATTTTTAAAAAACCCAAATAAGGCCAAAAAGTGGGGACAGCTTTCCTTAATCTTTACGACCTTTATGTATTTATATATAACTCTCCTAACATTTGCATTCTTTGCACAGGATGAGCTCAAAAAGGAGGTTTGGCCGACATTGACCTCTTTTAAAATTGTAAAAATTACCCGTTGTGGAACGTTTTGAATTCATCGGAATCGCCAACTGGAGTTTAATTGTTTTACCCAGTATCTGTTTATCCCTTTGGTGTTCAGGCAGATTGATAAAAAGAACGACAAAGTTAAAAATGAAACACAACATAATTATTTTAAGTATCCTTGTAGTACTAGGCTGTATCCTTTTTGATAAAAAATCTCAAATAGATATATTAAACGAAATCATCAATGATCTGGGATTTATCATCGTTTATATCTACATCCCTATCCTGCTCTTATTATTATGGCTTGTTATGAAAATCAAGGCAAAAAAGCAAACATAGAACAGACAAAATTCCCTCTTATTTAGAGGGGTTTACTGTTTTAGCACGAAACTTTTCCAGTCGAACAATCGTATATCCTCTAAAGGAAAGGGGGTGTAAGACATGGAAGAAATTGTATTTTCTGCTGGACCATATTTTATTGGTATTGTTTTTTTAATAGTGTTCGTGGTAATTATTTTTACAGTTATAAAGGGAATTACTCAGTGGCAAAAAAATGAGCGGTCACCTAGGATTTCTGTACCAGTGACGGTAAAAACGAAAAGAACTGATGTAAGACGCCATGCTAACCATAATGACAATCTAGTTTCTCATAGTACGAGCACGTCCTATTATGTTACGTTTGAATTTGAAAGCGGCGATCGTTCTGAATTTCATATATCAGGTTCTGAGTATGGCCAATTAGCTGAAGGGGATTCCGGTATCTTAACCTTCCAAGGAACAAGATATCTCGGATTTGAACGGAGGGTTGGGCATCAAGCATAGACCGAGGTGTGTTTTCATCTTGGTTTTATTTTTTTTGGACAGACATAAAAATCTGTATAGTAGATAGGAACATAAATACTAAAATTCCGATACTGACAAAATAAGAAATGTCAGGTTGATAATCAAAAATGTGAAAGAAATAGGCAGATATAATTACTAAGGCTAGTAAAAAAAGCTCAAAAATGACTCCCATTATCAAAAACAGTAAATAAGGAATTACGATTCCCCTATCTGAAATATGTTTTAAAGTCAAACCTTCCCAACAGAAATCTGCAACCTTATGGAAAATCTGCATTTTATCCACCTCTATGACTATTCAAGTGAAAATAGCTTTATAAAATGAAAGAGTTTGTGCACAAATTTTTTACGGCAAAGTACCGCTTTCCTATATAGTATGTCCATCAAATGGATTATTTAACACTTATATGTTATTTTAGTACAGAGTATTTTTTAAACAGGAATACCTTTCTACTAATCTTGCATATAATGTAATTTCCGTATGGCTAATTTGTTGTGCGGATGACCTATCTTATTAATATAGAAAAAAATAGGCTTTTCAGACTGTAACACGGACGAAAAAGATTCGTCTAATGTGTGTAATAAAATTTAAAGATACACCATTTATAAAAATTGGGGGATCAATACATGATGAAATATAAAAAAGGTAAAATGTTGACGGCTTTGGGGTTGGGGCTTGCTCTCATTCTTGGCGGATGCGGATCGGAAGAAAATCAAAACCCAAAGCAAACAAGCGATGTTTCCATAGCGGATAAGGGACAATCGAAATCGGAAACATCGAATACAAAACAACATTCAGGTAAAAACGAGACTGCAGGTTCTAATCAATCATCGGAGACACAAACGAATGTTGGAAAAACGAGTTCCAATTCATCTAAAACTTCCACACCTCCTACAAATATATCAAAAAAAAAAATAAATATGAGTGATGTAACAGCAGTCCGACTTGCAGACCCGCAAATTGGCTGGGTCGGAGGAGATGGCTGGATAGCTAAAACGGTTAACGGCGGAAAAAACTGGGCGGTGAGTTACCAAGGAATCGGGACAGTACGGCAAATTTTTGCTTTAAATCAACAAAATGTTTGGGCGACAATAGACCAGGGCGGAAATAGTCTAAGATTGCTGCAATCAAAGGATGGCGGTTTACACTGGACATTAATCGGTACTGCACCAAATAAAGAATTTCTTCATTTTATTTCGGGTGACACTGCTCTTAGCGGAAATGCCTATTCATTAGATGGAGGCAGAACATGGCATCCGATTTCTACACCGAAAAACATGGTGGACCAAGCGTATTTCCATGATTTGAAAAACGGATGGGCAGTTACTGAGAGCAATAAAGTGTTAACTGTGCAGAAAACAACAGATGGAGGAAAGACTTGGCGTCCTGTTTTAACGAAAAAACTAGCATCCCCTTTAGAGGGTGTTATTATTCGATCTACAGGAGTGCATGATGCCTGGATTGAATGCATTGGTGATTCCGGAATGAACCAAACATCCTACTCCGTTTTCCATACAGCAGATGGAGGTAATTCATGGAAAACCGTTATTGCTAATTCAACTGCTGGGGGAGGGCCTGCTCCGGGATTTACCCAAAAGGATAATAAAGGTCCAAAAAATAAAGGATCGAAACCTGGCCCATTATATGTAGTCAGCCCGCAAGTTGCCTTCATGGGAGGGACTTGTCCGGCTTGTGATAATCCTAATTCCATCGGCTGGACAAAAGACGGGGGAAAAACATGGGTAAATAGCAAGGAAACCTTTAAAGGATACGGTGAATCCTACCTGGCTATCGCCGACAAAAACCATGGCTGGTGGATCATGACGGAAAACAATAAACCAAGTATCATGTACACTACTTCCGATGGCGGAACCCACTGGACCAAGGTCCACATCTTCCGTTAGGGTTAACGGAAAGTCACCGCAAAAGGATTGGCAAGCGCCAGTCCTTTTTTGTGTTCCGAAATGGGACAGATTGCACCACTTTTACCCTTTACATGATTAAAAAAATATTTAGATTTCCGAAAGAAATGTTGTTTTTTTGCAGGATATCCGCTGAATTACATTGAATATTAGTAATTGAAAGAATAAACACACAAAAAGGAAGGGATACTCACATGACTTACGTACTTGTAAAAAACGGAACACTAATCGATGGAAATGGCGGAGAGCCGATTCAGGATGCTGCAGTTTTACTAAAAGACAACAAAATCAAACAAGTAGGCAGAGCAAATGAGATTCGCCTTCCAGACGAAGAAGTAGAAATACTAGATGCAGAGAATGGTTATATCCTGCCTGGACTATTTGATACACATGTTCATATGATGATGGAGTTTTCTAATCTTGAAAAAACAGTTTCCACTCCATTCTCCTATCATTTTTACCAAGCAATCGAGTATATGAAGAAAACAGTGAATGCAGGGATTACTTCTGTGCGTGATGCCGGCTTTACAGATGTAGGTGTAAAGCAAGCTATTGAAAATGGCCTTGTGCTTGGACCGAGAATGCAAGTTAGTATTAACCCGCTAACGATTACTGGCGGCCATGGTGACAGTTGGACAAGATCCGGAATTGATACTACTAGACCTACCTATCCTGGTATGCCAAGCGGACTCTGTGACGGCCCCGAACAAGTTCGCCAACGAGTAAGGGAAATGCTAAGAGCCGGTGCTGATATCATTAAAGTTCATGCAACTGGCGGGGTAATGAGCCCGACAGATCATCCGGAGTTTACTCAGTTCTCCTTCGAAGAGTTAAGTATAATGGTGGAAGAAGCAAGATTCCGCCGCGGTATAAAAGTAATGGCTCATGCCCAAGGTGCAGAAGGAGTCAAAAATGCCGTACGTGCAGGCATTCACTCTATTGAACACGGTATTTACCTGGATGATGAAGCGATTGAGTTAATGCTGAAACATGGAACTTACCTAGTGCCAACCTTACTTGCACCAGTAGCCGTTTTAGAGCAAGGGAAAAACAGTAATAATATGCCGGCACATGCTATTCAAAAAGCATTGGAAGTGGTGGATATCCACCATGAAAGTGTTGCGAAGGCATACAAAGCAGGGGTTAAAATTGCAATGGGTACAGACGCAGGGGTTATGCCTCACGGAACCAATCTTCGTGAATTGAACCTAATGTGCGGCATTGGTATGAGCCCAATGGAATCCCTTGTTGCAACAACAAAGGTTGCCGCTGAATGCCTTGGCTGGGAAGATAGATTAGGAACTGTCGAAGAAGGAAAATTAGCCGATCTAGTCATCACGAAGGCTAACCCATTAGCTGATATCGCCGCTCTTGAAAATCAAGACAATATCGTTACCGTTGTAAAAGATGGGAAAGTAGTAAAGGATTTACGAGTGGCAAACACTAATTCAGTTACTCAATAATTTTCAATGGCCAAATCACCCAGGTGATTTGGTCATTTTCATGGAGTGCTATAGTTTACCGGACACCAGTTCCGTTACATGTGACAAAACGGGAGATTTCGCAAAGTTTGCGGACCCTGGTTCCGTTATTATGCAAAAATACGTTGATTTCCTAATGTTTTTATACCAATAGCGTACTGTGAGTCCGCTTAGACCTGAAATTATGGCCATTTTGTCGAAATAACGGATTCTGTGTCCGCCATTTTGATTGTTCCATTATCACACTTCCACGCAAAAAAATCCTTCCCATGTCAGCGTCCGCTTTCCACAGGAGGGATTTTTATTTTATAATGTCTTCATTAATACACTTGCTAACACAACCGACGCTACTGTTACTGTTGTAAAACCACCTATTAATAAAGGGGTAAGCAACTGAGAAAACAACCATTCTTCCTCTTTTTTATTGCGAGCCAGGGAACGGCTGATTTCTTGGCAGATCATATAGTCTCCCGGGAATCCGAATAGGGCTGTTAGAGCAACAGGGATGCCAAGGAATTTATCCCATTTGAAAATTTTTGATCCTACAATACCCCCAATAATAATACCAAATGCCCCTACTGCAAGAATAAGCAGTACTGCAGGTAAATTACGTAAAAATACATCAAAGGTTACGGAATTCAGAGATGGTAATAATACAACAATCAGTGCAGCATTTGCAATGCCGAACGCATTGGCTCTTTGCATCATGTTCTCTCGATAAAATCCAATTTTTATTCCAATAAAACCGATAACAAGTGACCATAGGCTGTAATGAATGCCTGTCCATTTTCCCAGTAAAACAGCTATAGCACCACCTAAAAATAATTGAAAAATTAGCACTGCGGAGGTTGCATATTTTTCCGGAATCCATGATTTAGAGGTTTCTGCTGCTGCAGCCGCTACTTCATTTGCTGCTTCCCCATCGATATTGTGTGAGTCGCGCAGCTTCACACCATACTTTCTTAAAAAATTGGAAGCGAGCGGCAAGCCAAGGATACTTTGTAAAGCTAATATAAGTGCAGGAATAACAATAATAGATGTCATACCGATTGCTTTTAATTTTTCTGATGTAATAACAAATGCGATAATTCCACCAGTTAACGGCCCGATTCCCGAAGCTGCCGTCTTATAACCTAGTATCGGAGTTGCAATGGCAAGAATAAGAATAGTAGCAAATATAATACCGATAATCGCAATAATAACAGATTTATATTGTGCTTTTAATGTTTTTAACGGAATGAGTGTCCCCATATGTACAATAAGCGGTGCTATCATAAGCCCTCCAAAAACGGTTAATGGGGTCTTGTCCGTCAGATTGGTAGGAATAATACCTGCCCAAAGGGAAAGTAAATAACCTAAAAAAACAACGAATAGCATTGGAACTCTTGCCCGACTAACAATAGAAATAACTTCTCCAATCATTACTAGTGCTAACACGACGACGCTTGCAACGATAGGCTCATTAAGCATCTAAATCCCTCCTAAATGTCTTGTCTTGAAGCAACGGGACATACCAATAAAAAAGTATTCTCGCAACATTCTCTGAATTGATAAATAATTTGGAAATTACAATCAATTCTATTGATATTGTTAACGCATGTCAACCCCTTCGTTACTCGAAAGATAAAAAAATTTCTGAAAACGTTTACAACGGGTGTCAGGCACCACTCGTGGACAAAACGCAAAAGTGTCCACATCTGGTGGACACTTCAAGCACATGGAATTATACTTTTTTCACTACATTCCCGCGTATAATAATTCTTCCATTCAATTCAAGATCAAAAAGTTCATTCATTAATAATTGCTCATTTATTTTCAGGAGTTCCGACAAACTGGAGATTGTATGGGGGTTAGATGATTCGGAAAGTGTGGATAATATTTGGTTATATTGTTCATGCTCTTTAGGCGGCTCGCACTCCATTTTAAGATCGCGAATAGCTTCGAGGCTGTTTATTCCCAGATAAGGTTCCACCCCTTGAGCAAGCAATTGATTTGTTCCAACACCTTCTGGCACATGAATATAGCTTGGAACAGCATATATTTTTTTCCCTTGACCAACAGCAAATTTCTCGGTCCAAAGAGCTCCACTCCTCATCCCTGCTTCCACCACGACTAGCTCTGTAGACCAGGCACTAATAAGGGCATTACGCCTCAGAAAAAACGGTGGTTTTGGTAAAGTACCCGGTGGATATTGCGAAAGGATGGCACCATCGGCTTCAAGAATTTCATGGTAAAGTCGGAAATGCTCCTTTGGGTAACAAACATCCACGCCACCGGCAAGAAATGCGATTGCCGTACCCCCATGTTGAACGCAAGATGCATGTGCATAACTATCAATGCCTTTTGCAAGACCACTGACAACGGGAATATGTAATCCTGCCAATTGCTTTCCTATTTCCTCCGCAACCTTTCTTCCATACGCTGTACATCTTCTTGAGCCAACAACGGCAATCGAGTGTTCAAATGGTCTCAGATGCCCTTTATAAAATAAAAGCACAGGAGACTCTGGACATATTTTAGCAGAAGTTGGATATAAAGGATCATCGAAGGAAAGTAACCCAATCCCCTGTTTTATTGCTTTTTCAGCAATCGTTTCAGCATCTTTTAGAGAACGATTGTTTAATACAGAGGAAATAACCCTTTTATTAAGTCCTTTTACCGCCTCAAGTTCTTCCCTAGCTGCCTTGTAAACCGACAACGGTGATCGAAAGTATTTAATCAGTCTTTTTTGAAAAACGGGGCCGACATGTGGCAGTATACTTAACCAAATCCAATATACCTTCATATAGATTGTTTCACCTCCTTATGAACGCCAATTTATCCTTTTCCAAGTCACGGCTTAATAAGCTTTTTCTCATATGTTCATAGCGAATATCCTCACTTTCTTCCATATCTGCAATTGTTCGGGCAATTTTAATGTATTTGTGAATTGCCCTGCCAATATATTGAAAGCGTTCAGCCGCAACCCGCAACAGACTGATCGTTCCACTATCTAAACGGCAAAATCTATCAATGTGTGCAGGTGTCATCTGAGCGTTGCAATTAATAGAAGGTACATCCCGAAAGCGCTCTTGCTGTAATTTGCGAGCCTTTTCCATTACTATTCTTATATCTCTTGAACTTTTCCCTTGTAAATCCTCATCAAAAAAATCCACGATTCCGACATATTTTTGAATATCCATTCTATCCATGATTGGTCCTGATAATTTCTGCCGGTATTTTAAAATTTCATAATCGGTACATCTACATTTTTCCTGTCCAAAATAACCACAGGGGCAAGGGTTCATAGCACCTACTAACATAAAGTTTGCAGGATAAGTGTTGGAACCCCATACTCTTGTAATCGTCACACTTTTATCTTCTAGTGGCTGCCGCAAAGAATCTAGTGACTTCCTACTAAACTCTCCCATTTCGTCTAAAAATAAGACGCCATTATGAGCAAGGGAAATTTCTCCTGGACGGGCATAAGTCCCTCCACCAATTAACGAATTTGTTGACGCATTATGATGCGGTGCACGAAACGGTCTCTCTGTTAAAAGGGCACATTTTGTTTTTAACAAATTTGCTACACTGTAAATCTTCATTACCTCTAAAGACTCTTCTTCTGTCATATTCGGTAATATGCTTGGAATTCTTTTTGCAATCATTGATTTACCAGCTCCAGGTGGGCCAATCATCAAAAAAATTATGGCCGCCAGCCGCAGCAATGGCTAAAAATTCTATCAGAAGGGATTGCCCTTTTACATCCTTAAAATCCAAGTCTTTATAAAATGGTAGGTCCTCACTGCTATTTTCATCATTAACGGAACATATTTGCTGACCACCGTTTAAAAATTGAATAACATCCTGCAGCTTTTCACACCCAACTACTTCTATTCCTTTTACTAATCTAGCTTCCGCAACATTTTCCCGAGCCACGAATAATTTTGTTATTCTTGCTTCCTTTGCCTTCATAACCATCGGAAGCACTCCCTATACAGGACGAATAGTTGAATTTAATGAAAGCTCCCCAATAAAACCAACCTTTTGCAAAGAGGGTACTTGAATCTGGTTCGTTCTAATTAAAAGGCCTATTGCCATTGCCAAGTCGAAGTGAGTACCTGCTTTTTTCATATCAGAAGGGGCAAGATTGAATACTACTTTCTGAGGAGGAAACAGATAATTAGCATGCCTTATCGCCACCTCCAATCGCTCCTTCGCCTCCTTCACCGCTTTATCCCCTAAACCAACAATCGATACAGATGGAAGGCCGATTAATGTTTCTGTTTCGACCTCCACCACATATCCATCAATACCGGAAATCGCAAAGCTGTATACAGTTGATGCCATATTCATCACCACCCTTTGCTGAATTGATAATAGGGATCGGTACTCGTCATAGCAGTATTTAATTTTCCATTCGGGAAAAATGTCAGTCTAGAATAATTGGTGTTTAAATAGCTTTTATAGTTTTCAGCAAGGGGAGGGTAAAAATAAGAGAAGATTTTTTCCGTCGTAATCAGCGGGTTTTTCTCACCGAGGAGATAAGTGCGGTAACTGCTCCATGGGTAGTCCTCTGGATGCTTGACAATATTTGCCCTCAGTGGGTTTAAGTGAATGTATTTACTGACCTCCAGCTCATATTCAGGAGTATCGATGAGTTCATCACCATATCTGCTTTGGAAGACATGACCGTCATAATCATATCGCTTGTTAAAATATTTGGCGTATTTTGTGTGCAAATGCTTCATAATATCGCTTGGTGAATGTTCAATGGTTTCTACTTGGAGGTGAATATGATTAGTCATGAGGCAATATGTGTGCAGTTTAAAGGGGTAACGTTGTTTTACCTCTGTTAATAAGTGAAGGTATTCTAGGCGGTCGTGATCATCAAGAAAGAGGTCCATTTTTCGAATGCCTCGACTTGTAATATGATATTTGGCCCCCGGAAACCAAAAACGTCGTTTACGGACCAAGTAAATCACTCCTTTATTTTTTTAACTGGAAAATGGGATGTAGGGGTGAAAAGGAAATTAATGCGTGGCTTTCTTACTCAATTCGACTAATCTCGTATAAATCCTTCTTAATTTTATTAAAATTTTAATATGGATCTATTATCCAAAATTAGTTTTGCATTACTTGGAGGGAAATACCATTTCAAATCCTATAAAAATAAACTGTCCTCCACACAAGGACAATATTCCTAATTGTCTACAGATGGTGCCTGACACCACTTAAAGAGAAGGAGCGTTAGGGATTGAATGATGAAGTAGACAGTAAAAGAGTAAGCTAATTGCCACCCCTCATAGATGAACACATGGAATTGCTTGGTTAGCCATTCAAACATGGTTCCAACCAGTGTGCAACCGATGATATAAAATAAAATTGTAAAACCTTTGATTCTGAACTTATCAAAAAAGTAAATAAAAAGATAAGCGAACGGGGCGTAAAAAAGATATAAAACAAGGTCAAAAAGATCGAACTTAGGAGTGTCCATTAAATTATACATATCCACTCTTGGGGCAGCTAAAAGATGATCCGAAATCCTTGCTACCGTAGATCCAAACATCATCAGCAGAATCGAGATGCTAATAGGGAACCTCTTTGGTAATAGAAAAACAATAGTATACGAAATGATAATTCCAATAATCACAAACCATTCATTTTCATCAAATTTTTGCGGAAGCGGCAGCATTTTCTCTCTTCAGCCCCTTATTTATGGAATTGGTATTCAGTGTTTATAAAAATAATTATCCAAACGAAGTGTTTAACCCAACTTTTTTTCGAAAAATTGAAACGATTTTATTAAAATGCCGAATAAGACCGTCGTGAAAACGAAAACTAGCAGTGACTTCCACGCTTGCCAGTTGATATAAATAATTACATTCCATAATACCAACCAACATTCAACCCCAAGGAGAATTCCAATTAGTAGGGCGGTCAAGCAAATTTTCGTTAACTGTTTCTTTACCATTGGAAGCATATTAAAATAAAGCAAAAATAGTAATGGAGTTAGTAAAACCTCATATAATCGAAAAATGATAAAAAGTTCCGCACTCTTCCCAATGGTCCATACATCTAAATTTATATAAAGAATGGCATAGTAGCATGAGAAAACAAATTCTGCGATCATTAAAATAAAGAGATTTTCTAATTTATTTCGCTTCTTCTTTAACAAACAAAAAGAAATCAACCCAATCATCCACACGTCTATAAAAAAAGCAAGTTTCATAACCACCCACTCAATCATAAATAAATCTACTTACTTATTAAGTTGGTTATTTCATTGCCTTTTTATGCAAAAAGGTGCCAGGCAATAACTAAAATGAACACTTTTGTCCATTTTGAGTGCCTGACACCTTATTAAAAAACGGGGCTCTTTCACCCTCATACATAACATCACAGCGCCATGTTAATCTGCGCTGGCTAAGAATTCTCTTACGACCCGAATATATTCTTCCGGCTCTTCCAAGTAAGCTAAGTGAGCACTGTTTTCATATACATGGAATCTCGCTCCCGGAAGCTTGCGGCTTTGTGCTTCTACAGTGCTTGGTGTAGCCTCGTCAAAACGGCCGCATGTAAAGAGGGCAGGAATCTGAATCTCCTTTAATCGGTTCGTTACATCGAAGCTTTTGAGGTTCCCGGTTGTACAAAATTCAGAAGGTCCCCACATTGTGTTGTAAACCACTGCATTCGATTTTGCATATTCGGTTTCCGTTTCTTTTGGCTTGGATTCAAGGCGATATACAAACCGTTTATTAAATTCCTTCATCGCCGTTTTATATTCTTCTGAATCGGTTGTACCTTCACGTTCATGTTTTGCTAAAATATCCTGAACATCCTGCGGAAGCTGTTTTAAATGAACTTCCTGATCTCGCTCCCACTCTGGTGCACTTAAGCAAGGGCTTGAAAAGATGACACTTTTGACCCCTTCTGGCTTTGTTAATAAATAACTAGCAGCAAGCATGGTTCCCCATGAATGTCCTAAAATATGCAGCTGTGAAAGTCCTAGTGCTTCCCTAATTTGACCAAGCTCCTCCACGAACCGCTCCACATGCCACAAGGATAGATCATCCGGCTTGTCCGATCTTCCGGAACCAAGCTGATCATAAAAAATAACAGGGCGCTCATCTCCCAGTTCCTCCAGTTTGAAGAACGGAACATGTGTCCCACCTGGTCCCCCGTGCAAAAGAATCACAGGTGTTTTTTCACCGTTTCCCACTTTTTTATAATAAACTTTTCCACCAGTTACCGAAACATAGCCTTCTGTCATTCTCGCTCATCCCTTCGTATGTATATCTGTAGTCTATAATACTGTTAAAAGCGGACATTGAATCCGTTATTTTGATAAATTCCCCTTATTTAAAGGGGCAAGTGGACACTGAGTCCGTTATTTACGAAAAAACACGACGAAGTCACTGCTTTTTTACATGATAAGGGAACCAGTGTCCGCAAACATCAAAATTTGACCCCATTTATCACAGATAACGGATCTGGTGTCCACCTGGCCCACAAAATAAACCCAATAAGCGCCTTTTCCACATTAGATTAGGCATTTTCCCCGTCTTTATTTACAAAACCCACTGTAAAATTGCTTTGGCGACGCCATCCTCTTCATTTGTAGCCGTTACCCAATCAGCTGCTTTTTTCACCGTTTCCTGAGCATTCCCCATTGCCACTCCTATACCGGCGCTCTCAATCATCGCGATATCATTAAGGCTGTCGCCTACTGCCATTACGTTATCCATCGTAATACCGATGCGCTTGCAGACTTTTTCCAGTGCTTTCGCCTTACTAATACCGTACGGATTTACTTCTAAATTCGTCGGACTTGAATTTGTGACTTGGAGCTTATGCTTGTTCAACTCTTGTATAATCGTATTGCGAACATCATCGTCCTCCACATCAAATCCAAACTTCAACCATTGGTGCTCTGATAATGCCATGTCCTCAGGAAAGTCCTCTCGGAATACCTTATCCACTGTAAGAGCCCAAAACTTCGTTTGATGGCGATTTTTCAAATCCCACATCATTTTGATTTCCTCGACTTGAAGTAAATTTCTTTCCAATAAATTGCCGTTGCTATCCCAAATTTCCCCTCCATTTACCGTAATGATAAAGGAATTCAGCTCGAGGGAACGCGCATATTCATCCACGTGAATAAATGGCCGTCCCGTGCTTAATACAACATGAACACCACTTTCTCGTGCTTTCGTGATGGCCTCCCGATTCGCTTGGGAGATTTCCTGATTTTCATTGAGAAGCGTTCCATCCATATCTAGTGCAACTAATCGTATATCCTTTTTTTGAGTATTATTTTCCAATTCTCTATACCTCTCTTCGCCTGCCTATTTTCGTCCCCTCTATTGTAGGCATAAATGCTTCATAATGCCAATAATTGAAGAAAAGCAATAGAATTGTCCACCTGCCGCGTACAAAAAGGCCAAATGTCCACGAGTGGTGCCTGACACCACTCATAGACACCACTCGTAATTCAGCCAAAACTTTTATATATACTCAAGCTTACATAACATAACGTTGTCCACAGATTGTGTACAATCCACATGTGGTGTCCGCACCCAATCAAGTTTGCGGGTAGTTTTCAGCACCCATGTAGCGCTCTTGGATGATGTTACGGTGATGGAGTTCGTGTCCTGCTATGATGTATGCAAGGGCCCGGACGGTTACTTCGGAACCATTGGCATTTCCTGTTCGCTGCCAAGCATCTTCATGTAAGCTTTTAAGTAAAAGAGCGGTGGAATGACGTACGGCTTCCAAATTTTCAAGAAGTTCTTCAACCGATAATTGGTTGAAGGCAGCGTGAAGTACATAGCTCTGTTCATCGAAACCTGGCAATGCCACTTTCTCCCCCCGCGCAATGCTTAGAAGACGATATGCCATTATTCTTTCCGTATCTGTGATATGGCCAATCACTTCTTTTATCGTCCATTTGTCAGGAGCATATCGAAAATGGGCTTGTTCTACTGTTAATCCTTTAAGAAGTTCCACCGTTCCTTTTATTTGCTCGCTAATAATTTGCTCGATATCACCTTCTGAGACTAAGCCAATGTAAGTTGCAAAAAATGGATTATACTCCTTGAATTCCGGTCTTTTTTTCATCTTTGCCATCCCCTCTTTTATTCGTTTTTCATTTCCTTTGCCATTGAATCAAGCTTAACCGTTGTTCTCCAATTCCGTACAGTTGCTTGCACACCAACCCTCTGAACCTGCACCGCCAGCTTTGAATCTCGGATACTTTTTCGAAAAAATAAGTACATCTCTTTCCCTATCAGCAGGAACTGTTCATCATCATTTTCAAATTGCCTTAAACGATCCACCGCTTCCTGAGTTGGTTCTTCCTCTAAAAAAGGAACATGAACGCTTTCTCCCTCTAACAAATGGTCAACCGGAAACGGACATTGCTGAATAATCTTTTCAATCTGTATAGAAGTTCTCAAAATAATGGAGACAGGAAACCCAAATGTTTTTGCAACTTCCTGTTCCAATCGATTTCGTAAGGTCTTTTCCTCCTCTTCAGACTCAAACACAACATTCCCGCTCTGAATATATGTCTTCACGTTTTTAAGCTGTATTGTTTGAAAAAGATTTCTTAATTCAGCCATTTTGATGATATTATGGCCGCCAACATTAATTCCTCGAAACAACGCAATATAAATGGTTATTTTTAACACTCTCCTTTCAAATTCTAATATTTTCATAATTTTGTGACCTATTTTACAAGCTTTCATCATTATTTACAATCCTCTATTATTTTGTCTATGTCTCAAAAAAAGAAAAAAGCACTTTACCCCAATCGAGGAAAGTACTTTTTCTTTAAGACAAAAAACTAAACAGCAACGCTAATATCATTCCGACCACAATAAAAGCAATAATGGTATAAAAATTTTTGTACCAGTGCTCCACAAGTTGTTCCGATAACACGTTATCCTTCTTAGCATTATTTAATTCTTTGTTAAATTTATATAAACGGGTAGCGGGTATTACAAATATCACGACAGCAATTATACCTATAAGGATCCTCAGGCATTCTTTCATTTTCTGTCCTCGATTCATTAGAAGTTACCTTATTTTATCATTTCCTATTTTTAGATACATAAATCCATTAAGAAGTTCAAAATTCCGTCATTTTTGTGGCAAGGAAATGTCAGTATAGATTTATTCCTTCAATGGCTTACTAGTGATCATTGTAAACAAACCCGGAACCCTGTTTTCTATACCTGCCGGTGCCCCGTCAGAAAAAGCCCACCTCACACCTTTTTCTTCCTCTAATTTTTTGATTTCTAATCCTGCCTGAACAACCGAGGTGACGACTTCCCCTAATGTCCAGCGGCGAACCAGTACTTTTTCCAAAGAGAATCTTTCCCTTTCAGAAAGAAGACTGCTATAGGCAACATCCCCTTCTATCACCGTTTCATCAAAGTAATTTCCGTTTTCACCCATATCCACTACTTTTGAGGCAAAAGGATGATAATCCCTTAGAATAAAAACTCCGCCTGGTTTTAAAGCATTAAAAATTAATGCAAAAAGCGGCTCAAGATCAACAAAATAATGTAAAACGCCTAATTCTAATAAGATATAATCAAAGTCGGCCAGCTTCTCTTCTTCCGGAATCATCAATACATCTGACACAATGTATTTGATTTTTACCCCTGCCGCATTTGCCAGCTCTAATGCATATTTTTGATTGTCATATGAAATATCGACAACCGTCACATCGGCACCCAATAATGCAAGAGATACAGCTTTATTTCCTTTAGAACCAAGTAAATTAGCAATCTTCTTCTCTTTCACATCACCCATATAAGGCAAATAATGTGAAACAGCTTTAACAGGATCTTTTTTCAACGTTTGCGCATATTCATTTGGAAATCCATGCCGATTCACCCAGGCCTGGTAAGCTGATTGGCTCCAGCTTTTTTGATTCTGGCTACTGATTTTTTCTTGATGCATTTGCTCACCTCTTCTGCAATCATTAAAAATCCCTTTTATTGAATAGTTCTTTATTCACACTTTATTTCCTTCTATTTCAAAGAAAAAAAGACTTCCGCTCCTAGAGAAAGTCTGTTATAAGTATCACCTATGTAAGTACCCAAAACTTTACGCCGATATATAATGCTTTGCACAATCCTCGGCCATTGTTAAAATTTCAATCCTAAATCGGCTGTCCCCTTCTATTTGTTTAATCATCTGCCGAGCTGTTTCAAAATTAAAAATAACATACCCTGTTTTTTCATTTTCAAATTCATATGGGACAAAATAATCTACTTTTGCCAACAGCCACACTGTATAGGTATCTGTTGATTCCCAGTACCAAGCGGCAAAAGGCTGCCTTTCTCCGCTAACTACTAGCCCAACCTCCTCCATCAGTTCACGATCAAGGGCTTCCTCAAGCGTTTCCTCCCCCTCCATTCTCCCGCCAATCGTCGTTAAGACCTGTTCATCTTTATCCCAGGCCATTACGATATTGCCATCTTTCGTTATCGGTATACAATGAACTCCGGCAATTTTTTTATCTGTTGGCAGTTCCACAATCTTTTTTAACATGAAGATTCCTCCTTAACCGCATCGAGAATTAGCGATGGAAATACAATTTTATCCCGATTTCTGGGATCATATTTTTTTGAACGAAAGATAACTCCATCACGACCATCCCATTCTTTTTATCTCCATAATATTGCACAAAATTGTTTTGTACAAAAATAATTAGGTTGTAAATTATCAAAAAAGGATTTTAAGAGTTTTTACAAAAATATTACTGTACAAAAAGCGTCAGATTGATATTATAGAAAACATAACATATCCAATTTATTCGCTTTTCAGAAAATATTGTACATAAATATAACTTATTGGAGGGCAAATGGTCAATTCGCATACTTCAAAAATAGCAACTCTACAAAATTATAAATTTATCATGATTCCTGTATGGATTGATTGGGGAAAATTAAGCGACGGTAAAGTTATAAAAAAACAGTTCGCTGTGATCGGACTAAAAAATCTACATACAGGCACCCATATCATTCATCCAATGACAGATTTTATTTTACATTACTGGCAGGCAAGAAAGTTCAACACGCAAAAGAAACATGCGTTAAACACCGTGAAATTCCTTAATTACTTACTTGTTAACAGGCGCAGTATGCGGATACACTCACTGTCTAATTTAAAACTGGCGGACGGGAGTAAGTACCTTAATACGTTAACTTCGGAAGGACAGTCCAGAGTAACAGTAAAAGACAGTGAAAGGACGCTCACCTATTTCTATCTTTGGTTAATCGGTAAGGGTGTTATTAACGGCATAGATAAAAGTAGCTTTGTCAAAAAGGAAACAATGCATGGCACAATCTATTACGAGTCTCCTTTCCAGGTGATTTATCCAGAATATCAACCTCCAAAAGTAGAGCATGCATTCCCCATCAAATACATCCCTCTCCTATTAGAAATCGCTATTCTGGAAGCAATGCCTATTGCTCTAGGCGTTTATATGCAGTTATTCGGTGGTCTTCGAGTGGGAGAAGTGGTTAATCTAAAACGAACTCAAGTGAAAAGACGAATAGTGAACGGGGATTTTCTTTTTGATGTTAAGAATCAATATTTTCGTTCTGACCTTAAGGATAGTGCGGGCAGCAGCTATGTAAAGCGAACTAGGAGTCAAAGAATTTTTCAGATTAAGGATTGGGGTGAATCCCTATTCAATGATCATATAGAATTATTTAAGGCGATGGATAACACCAATGCCCTTTTCGTAAATAGGGACGGAAATGCAATGTCTGGACGGAGTTACCGTCAATATTTCGATAAGTTAAAAAGAAGCTTCATTGAATACCTGAAAACTTATGGGGACAGCGAAGATAAATTACTTGCCCACCATTTGAGCATGATGAGTTGGTCGACCCATATTGGAAGAGGAACCTTTACAAATATGTTAGCAGAGATTGCTGAAAATCCATACGATATTGCATTTCCACGAGGCGATAAAAGCCTACTTTCTTCCCTATCTTATATGTCTAGGACCGAACGATTGCGAAAGAAACTGGAACAAAAATTTAATCATATGCATGAAGCATATATTCCAAAGCTCATAGAAAACCTCAAAACACATAAGGAGTAATAATACGTGCAGAATATATCTAAATATCTGACAAAGTCTGAACTCGCAAGAGTTTTAAATGTCACCCATAGCACTATCATCAGATGGATATCCGAGGGAAAAGTTCCTTTGATTGAAGTTGATAATAAAACCCTAATCCCAAAGAATGCCATTCCAGTGATAAAGGAGAATATCGGAATATATAAATACTGATGAGTACATGAGGCTCAAGGATTTTCTTGAGTTCTTTAAAATCAGCCATGAAACTTTTTTGAATTGGATTAAAAGAGGCTGGATTAAAACTAGTGTACAATACGGGAAAAATACCTATATCCCTCTCAGTTCCATTGATGAGATAAAAAGGTTAAGTGGCTATGTTAATGAGGAAGCTTGTATAGACATTAAACAGCTGAGCAGCATATTAGGTGTGAGATCGGAAAAAATCTTTAGATTAATCAAAAGTGGCTTACTCGTAAATTACCATCTGTATAAAGATAAATTTCTTTTTAAATCCGATTCTATTGAGGATATTAAGCAAACCATCGGTTATTTCGATAGTTTTAATCCGAATGAATACATAAGGATAAACGAGGCTAAGAAAAAATTAAATCTCAATTTTGATTTTCATTATTGGAAAACAAAAATACCTTACATTACACATATGGGAACACCCTATATACATATGAAGGACTTGACCTTTATATTTGACCTTATAAATCGTAAAGAAGATAAAACAATTCTTAGCGAATATTCGGTGTTAGAAAACTATGTGGACACCATTATGGCTGCTGAATTATTAAAAATTAATAGAACTACCGTATCACAACTAATAAATTCTGGGAAAATTAAGGGTGCCGTGAAAGTTTCGTATACCCCGCGCAAAACTAAATGGATGATTCCGATGGAATCAATCGAGGATTATAAGGAACAACGCCAACTTTCTTTGAGTGATAAAAAAAAGGCTGTTTCGAAACCAGCCAATACATTACAACTTAAAATTACGGAATATCCGGTGTTAGAAAACTATGTGGACACCAGTAAGGCTGCTGAATTACTACAAATTAATAAGACTACCGTATCACAACAAATAAAGTTTGGAAAAATTAAGGGTGCCGTGAAAGTTCCGTATACCCCACGCAGAACTAAATGGATGATTCCGATGGAATCAATCGAGGATTATAAGGAACAACGTTGCATTTCTTTGAGTGATAAAAGAAATGCAGTTTCGAAACCAGCCAATACATTACAACTTAAAATAATAGCTGAAAAGACCGGATTATCATTGCGAACATTACGGAATAAGATTAGAAAAAAGCAGTTGTTTCCAAATGCCCAAAAGGTTGGAGGAGTTTATTATATACCAATTGAAGAGGCAAATGCTTTTATTAAGAACAATAACCAGCGGCTTTACAAAAAAAAGGTAGACATCTATACGAATAAGGACGCTTTAGAAGAGATATTAAAATTTATGAATGCCTTCCCTTTACCTTATCGTTTAAGGAAAACGCAGGATTTATTTGTGGATTTCTGTAAGCTCAAATTGAGCAAATTAAGAGGCGCTCCAAACCATATTCAATCCTTTTTTGGTTACTACCAGTCAGTGTTCGAAATCTTAAGTACTCTTGAAAAAAATTTGTACGAGTTAGATGTTAGTCTTATAGATTCGATTATGACCAATGAAATAACAAACGACCATAAGAAACGCATCTTCAATCATTTTTATGAATATTGTTACTCTTACTATGGTCAGCAGGTTCCGAAAAAATATGTGGTTTCTAAAACGAAAACCAATGAAGATAAGGATAAGGAAATTTACTCCCCTGAAGTTTTTTTTTCTTACTATAAATATGTAAAAGATATAGCGTTGCATTTGCCAAATGCCATTAACGATCAATATTACGCAAACATGTGGGCATTTACAATAATGCATCTTACAGACGTTTGGAGGGCATCCGACATTGTTTATAATACGCCAAAAATCGATATATCGTCTATTCAGGTCGATTCTTTGGCCTGGTTTAATACAAATGTTTTAACAATGACACAGTGCCAAAAGGTCATTAATCAGTTGTACTTGCATTTCCGGTCAATTAGGACCAGTAAAACGAATACGCTTGTCACGTTTTTGGTCGAACCGGGACTGGTTAAGCCATTATCCACTGCATTAATTATTTCAGAATTACATAGGCAAAAAAACGGGCATTCATTTCTCCTTGAATCATTCTTCAGAGGAAAAAAATTTAAATCAGTGGCTACGTCTGGGAAAGATCAACACCATTCCTTTTTTAAAAACGAATCGAACCTTGAACCCTTTAAAAGCTTGAAGTTTAATAACAGTACGATGACTTACCTGTTTTATAGTATAAGCGATGAGGACGGCAACGACGCAGATGTGGCTCTAGAACTTACTCAAAGGGTAAGGTCCCATAATAGGGCGGAGACTACAGCTATTTATGTGAAAGCCACGAACAAGGACGACACCTTGAATCAAGTGTCTTCTAACCTGTTCCGACGAGGGCATTTCGGTTGGCTGTATAATTATCTAATATTATTGACTAGTGAAAAGGATGATGTGACCCGAACAATGGAAGAAAAAACAGTGGCAATTTCGACCCTTAGAAACGAGTTAGGCAGTCCATTTCACACCGAAAGGTGGGCGCAATTTCTATTACAAATTAAGCAAAAGAGAAATTCTGTTATAACCAGATTGGCGAATCTGAGAAAGGAATCTCTTAAAGAAACAATAATAAAGATTTTTAAGGGGGAAATGTCTTCAAAGACAGAAAATGCCCAGTGTATTACGCATCCTGTTTGTGAATACCCACGATTAAACTCGTGTTATTCATGCCCAAACATCATCCCTAAAAATTATTTATTTATCGAACTGAGTGGAGAATTCGACCGTTTAATTAATTCCATTGAAGCCACTCAACATGATGCCGTCCGAAGAAAGGAATCGTACTTTCTTTTAAATTTATTACTCCTACTTGACGAAGGAATCGACTTTTTCGGGGAGGATTATGTTGAGGCATTTATAGAAATACAACATGTACGTGATAAGCTTAGCCAACTAGCTGACAAAATTTATATTGAATAAGGAGAACAACTTGGAATTAAAACTTTCTCAAGATTTGTTCGGCAATGCTAATGTAACGGTAGTCGAACAAATTTATTATGATGATACAGAAAAAGAACGATATTTAAACACTTTTTCATCTTTGAAAGAAAATGGGTATATTTCCGCAAACTCTTTTAATGACCATGTGTGGATTATGCCCTGCCCAATAAAGGCAAACGATTTCCGATTGGTATTTAATATAGAAATTTTTGGAGTATTAAACCAAGCTGTTAAAGCCTTTATCATCTTACGGAGATCATCCGGAGTCAGCCCGCATAATTGTTACGATGAACTCCAACTCCTCAAAAAAACGATAAGGGTATCAAATGGTTTTAAAAAAACAGACAGGATCAAACAAACAATGTTGTCAATGTCAGCGCCGCGGGCCTATAAACTTTCAAATGTGTTAAAGAACTTCATCAGTTTTTTTCCCTGTGAACAAGGAGAAGAAATATTAGGCATCTGTAACACCGCGCCTTTTGCAATATATGGTAACAGGGATTTACCTCATTTCCATGATGTATTGATATTCAATGATATTGTAAATGATTTTTTTCAGACTAAGCCGATCGAGTTGACTCTAAAATTTATGCCAATTATGATTTGGTGGCTTATTACGAATATCATACCTCAGCGACCAACAGAGTTCCTTTTGACGAATAAAGACTGCCTGGAACATAGACCAGATGGAAGCATGTGGCTTAAAGTGCCAAGAATCAAGAATGAAAATGACTCACCTGACAGGGTAATCCGTTACGATTCCATCCAAATTGATCGTAAAACGTACCAGATTATCTCTTCCTACAAATTAAAACTAATAGAACTGGGTATCGAGGATGATTACCTTTTCCCGCGGGATTTTTACCAATTATTCCGGAAAAGACCCAGACGTCAAGCATTTAATAGGGTGACACTGTACAATTTTGATCTTTTACTACAAGAGTTTTATACCGAGGTCGTTGAAGGGGTATATTCGGAAACAAGTCTTGAGAAAATCAAGCCGGGAGATACCAGGCACTTCGCGATTATCAATATGTTTTTACAGGGATTTAACATGCTTTCCATAGCCAGAATGGCAGGTCATGATGTAATTGCCACACAGGAGAATTACTACTCTCATGCGGAACATTTTTCTCAATCGTATGTCTACATACTGGCCCAGCACATGCTGGAACGAAAAATCTCAGATACAATTCCCGAGGGATTTATTGGATGGAGAAGGGATGCATACGATAGAGGAAAAATTTACAATGACCAGGACACCTTAAAAATGTTAAAAGTAGAATACGGTTATTGTAAGGAGAAAAGTGAAATCTTCCCTTCCTCATGTGTCGAGGCTTGCAGGATGTGCAACAATTATGTCTTTAAACCAGTTATTGAGAAATACGAACAAGGGATAAAATGGCTACAGGACTATTCCACCTTCCTTAATCAGCGCATGAATGAGATTCTTTCAATTATGAAGAAACAATGCAGTTCATCACACCTTTCTGGCCATCCTAGATCTGAAGAAATATTAAAAGCAAATTCAATGAATCTGGTAAAATACATGAATCAAAAAGCAATGGTCGATTCAAAATTGATGGAGGAGGACAGATATGATTAAATCACAAGATGGACAGACTGGCAAAGGCAGACCTTCCAACTATAGTGACGAACAGCTTAAAGAAATGGCGTTACAAATTAAAAACAAATTTAAAGGGCAAAAACTAACTTATCTTTTCTTAGAAAGGGAAACTGGCATTGGCAGGAATACATGGAGCAGGCGTATACCTGATACAATCAAAGAATTAAACAAGCCAATCCCAAGGATTATCGGATTGACAGAAAGTGATGATGTATACTTTCCAAATATTGAACAAATATTTGAAGTGTACAAAAATGACAAGAACAAAATAGTTAATGAGCTTCACTTCATCGAGGCAACTTTCATTGAGCTTTATAATGAGGCTAAGAAATTAAAAGAAGATCTCAAACGAAGAAAAGATGAAAGTGAGGAGTTAAGACTGAAAAACGACGAGATAAGGTTTTTACGGGAGCAGGTAAAACATTATGAACAATTGTACAATCAGCAAATGGTTTCCAGCGCATTTTCTCATCTTCATTCACAAAATCAGGTTAACGACAATCTAATACAGTTTGATAAAAATAATAGATACCATATGAGTTTAGAAAATTTGGAAGTTTTTTTCGAAACCGTGGAATCCAATCCTTCAAAAAAAAATTCAAACCTTTCAAACATGGAAAATAGGTTTAGTAATCTATTCAAAAAGGACCGATAGGTCCGGTCCTTTTATTTGTGTGCTTATTCAATTATAGCACCCTTTAGCCATCCATGCAGGACAAAAACAGTCCTGCACCACAGAGAATGAAAATTGTTCAGAAGAGTCAATACTGATATAGACCTAAATCCTATCGACACTTAGCTTTATTATTATCTAGCTCCTCTTTTTTTTACGGGGAAGTGGGTCTTAGGGCATATTGTTTCCATTTTGATAAGTGTACCTCACGGTACATTATCTCCTTTGGAAAGTTTTTTAAGATTTTTTGATTACTATTCCACCCAAGATTTATTTCGAAATACTTAAAACTAAATTCACTAAATCATAAATACAATTCAAAAAATACAAAATACCATAAGCCGATAATCCTTAGTGTAGGAAAAATCGGCTTTTTATGTCGAAATTTGCTTAGGGTATGTTTTTTCCTGACGATTACCCCAGGAAATAATTTTTTAGTTTAATTTTAACCAACCTTCAAAATCAGAATTATCTTTAAGATTAAAATAGGCTTTGGTAAACCTTACAAATTCTTGTGTATTTAATTCCTTAAATTTATATAACTGATAATAGGTTTTTAAAAATTCTTTAGCTTTATTGATTCCTCCTCTTTTTTCAAACAGTTTCCACAACATATTCATTGATTCCCCATATATATACGAACTTTGATTATTTCTATACTTATCAATTGGTAAATTGACTACTAGTTCTTTGGATGGCCTTTTTATTAAATTATAGGGTACCTTTTCTTTTGTAGAAGAAAAGTAATATAGTGATTCAGCGAAATTTGCAAATCCTTCATCTAACCATGCATCATTAAAAGGATCGTTACTAATAATTGCATAAAACCATTGGTGAGCTATTTCATGTACAACCATATTTTTAAGTGCTTCGGAACTTACCTGTTGACTATTATATATTGAACCGGCTGTTATTATTCCGGGATACTCCATTCCCATTTCTCCCAATACAATATCCAACTGTTTAAAAGGATACGGACCAATATTTTGTTGAAAAAAATTTAAAGCATCTAGAGCTACATCGCTTATTTCTTTATATAATTCAATATCATTTTCCATTCCGAATACTCTAATAGAAACATTGTTTTCCTTTTTTAATACGAATTTAGGATTTTTAAGAATTGATATAAAAACCTCTTTAACGTTATTAATCTCAAATGAACCTCTATTTTCACTTGGATATTCATCATTTTGACTTGTAGATGTAATAGTAAATTCTTTAGGGATATCATATGTAATCTTAAAATCACTAAATCCAGTATGATAGGATTCTCCCCTAAGTTGATATTTTTCTTTATTCCACTTATGGTTTCTGTAAGTAGCTAGCATAGGATAAAACTGAGCCAAGAAGTAATTATTACCACTCTTTGTCAGTCTTAAACCTTTTTCAGGAAGAGTGAAATCGTAAGAAAAATGTACCACAGTTTCTTTTTTTGGTTGAATATTTGATGACAAAGGTAATTTGAGCGTATCTTTATCTAATTTGAAACTAACATTTTTCTCGTTAATTTCGACCTTCTTAAAATTTATTGTGGATGGATATTCTAGTTGTGGAGCATTTTTTTTAGTAGACATATTCGGAATAAAATAAAACACCAGTTCATTCCATGCATCTGCAGAAGTGTTTTTAATTTTGATCGTAGATTCTATATGGAAGACACCATTGGTATTCATTGTAAGATTAATTCTATATTTACTTTCGTTTCCCTGTTTTATAAAACTTGGTTTAAAACCAAGCATAGAATCAATTTTAGATGATTCTAACCTCTTAACATTATGAACTTTGAAAATAGTATAAGAAAAACCAATCATAAAGATAACAAAGCAAACTAATAAAATCAGCTTATTCTTTATCTTTTTCCCCTCCTTATTTTTTACTAATATATAATAAAAATTGGAGGTTTATTCGTTTTAAGCTAAATCAAGTCCCAATAAAAATTTTCATAGAATAAACCTATATTTGACTGATATAATAATTTACTGATACCAAGATGCTTGGGACTCATACATATTATAATATTCACCTTTCTTTTTCATTAAATATTCATGAGAACCTTCTTCAACAATTTCACCCTGCTTCATAACAATAATTCGATCTGCCATTCTTGCAGATGCCATTCTATGAGAAATAAATATAGCTGTTTTTTCTTTAACAATTTCCATAAATTGATTAAAAATTGACAATTCACTTTTGGGATCTAATGAAGCTGTAGGCTCATCCAAAATAATAATATTGGAGTTTTTAAATAAAGCCCTAGATAACGCTATCTTTTGCCACTCACCACCTGAAATATCTATACTATTAGGAAGAATCTTGCCTAAGTTTGTATCATATCCTTTTGGTAACTTTTCGACTAACTTATCGACACCACTTATTAATCCAACGTTTTTTATTTTTTCTTCATTAGTTATATTGTCCAAATCACTAAAAGCTATATTTTCCTTTACACTGTAAGCAAATTTAACAAAATCTTGAAATATTGCAGTCATGTTTTTTCTTAAATCATCATCTTTTATTTCTCGAATTTCTTTCTCAGAAAAAAATATTTTTCCCTGTGTAGGTTGGTATAGGCCTACTAATATTTTTATAAGAGTACTTTTCCCAGATCCGTTATCGCCAACAATTGCAACTTTTTCCTTAGGTTTAATAACGAAAGAAATATTATTTAATGTATAAGTATCGCTGAGTGGATATTTATAATATAAATTTTCCACTGATATACCTTTGGAGAAAATAGATCTACTGTTATCTAAGCTCAATTGAATTTTTTCGTTTATAGTACCTTTATTATCGATTTCATAATCTATAAATTCAAAAAAATCTTTAATATATAAACTACTCTCTAATATCAATGCCACTAAAAATGAAATGCGATTTACGGAGAATTGTAATTCTTTCAAAGATTGTATAGTAGTAACAAAGTTACCTACGCTTAATTTTTTTATTTTTATTACATACACAATTAGAACTAATGCTAATGCATATAATAAACCAGAGAATGCATCGATTCCGACACTTAGTCTATTTTGCTTATTTAAAATTCTAATGTACTTTTTGTTATTAGTTAAAACAATTTCCTTCCACCTTTGTAACAATTTATCTCTTAACTTAAAAAGTCTTATTTCTTTTGTACTTTGTTTACTTCCAAATAAACCAATTATATAATTTGCTTCTCTTAATTTACCCGATTGATCTTTATGAAAAGCAAATTTCTTGTTTCCGTACTTATATTGAATAACTAAAGTAGGTATTGCAACAACAACACCCAAAAATATCAAAGACCAATGAATGAAATATAAAAAACTAATATAAGATACTATACTGATAATATTTTGTACCGCTTCAACAAGATTTTTAACTGGCCTTAAAAATCTACTCCCATAATTATTTAATATTCGATACTGGTGATTATAAAAAGACGGAATTTCATAATAATAGTAAGGTACACTTATTAGTTTATTCATTATAATCTCACCTAAATAATAATCTAACATCTGCTCCATTTTCGTATCGAAAACGTTAAAATAATTGCTGAGACTTGACTTAACTATAATAATAAAAAACTGAAAAACAATTAGTTTTACAATAATGATAAGGTTATCATTATTTCCAGTAATGTACATAGTTACCTTGTTAATAAGAATTTGTAGTATCCACAATTCTATTAATGGAATAAATCCATTGGCAATCCGAAAAAAGATTGTAAAAAAAAGCCATGACTTTTTTATTTTGTAGATCATTTTAAAAGACCTAAACAAATACAAAATCATAATATCACCTATTTTTATAGCTAGGATATATATAAGACCAGGTAAAACACCTGGTCTTATATATTTTAATTAAAATATCCACAGCCACAATGGGTCGCAATAAGTTTTCCACCAAATATTTTTGGTTCATAGCAAAATTCCATGTCTCTCTCTCTACCAGGTCCACACGGATCATTTGCACAATATACTGTATCACAATCGGCCCCCATAGGTTTTACTTCGTTTTCATGGTTGTCCATAAATTCCACCTCCTTTCATAGTTTATATGAAAATAGGTTAAACTTTTTGATAGAGGAATTAACAAGTATAAATTGGCATTTCACATGTTATGGTCTAAGATTAGAAACATAACCCTCTAGTTATAACCTAATTACTAACTTTAATAGTAAAGGAAAGAAGATTTTACACTATTTCCCATACTTATAGTATAATTTTTTTTAATACATAAGATGTTTTGGAATAAGTCGTATATAAGAGAAAAAGAAATGAAGTTTAATCAGTGTTGTATTAAAAGGCAATATAATAGTTAACAGGTCTTTTTTAATCATTTCCACCTATCAATTTCATAAATTTAAGTTATTAAAGTCTATTTACATTGCTTTCTACAATTTAATTAAATATCAAGATACCTTTTTAATAGTCAGAAAAGAGATTAGCAAGTCAAAATCCTTCTTATGGTTCACAATGCCTTTTTCAATAACCTTCTTCTCTTTTGAAAGAAGATAACTGAAAGGGAACCCTGTTATTCCTAAATTATGTAACTGATCGTTTTGTATTAATGAAACTTTAAAGTTTCTTAAGTTATAAAGATTAATAGTTTCTTGTGCTTGATCTTTATTTGCTAACATTAATAGATGAAAATCGATATTATTATATTCTTGTCTAAGTTGTTCTAAATATGGATAAACTCTTTTACAGGCTGCACATCCGTATGAGGTAGCTATTAATATAGTTCCATCGCAATTTGAATTTGTATTGACGTCCTTTTCATTTATGTACTCTAGATTATTTAAAGGATATAAAGTTCCTTTTCTAAGTCCGTCCTGATTCTTAAGAAGTTGTCTGCTACTTTTCAAGATATTGTTATATATATAAAGGATCATACAAGCTACTAAAATTACCAAAAAAGATAAACTGTATAAAAAAATTAATGTACTCATATATTTCTCGTCCTATTCATTAAAATTAATCTGCCAAAAGCATTAAATAAGAAGTAAAACAACATCAAATTAATACTAGAAAGTACAAAGTTAATTGTGATCGTATACGGTGTTTGTCAAGATAGTTGTCGCATTTCACTTGTTTGCTAGTGTAAGAACGTTTGGGGTTTTACTACCGCGCTTCGCTTGGTGGCCTTCTCATCAAAGAACAGAATTCATTCTGTTCTTTGATGAGAAGGAAAAGGGTATTTTCAAGCTTGTCCGCAGTGAGGCGATTTTGTTTCTTCCTTTTCTATTTTTTCTTTCATAGGATTTAGAGCCACCGAATTATGTGCACTCCAGTCTCTAGTTGAGCGTGACCAACGCTCTGGGTGCTTTTGCTTCGCTAATTCGTAAACGTTTTTGCGCTTTTTTAGTATCTCCGTATGGGCACCTGTGTGGCATTGCTCTGGCGTCACAAAATTAATTCCACTGTGCAAATGTACACAGTTATACCAATTCACAAATTTTAATGCCCATTCACGTGCAGCTTTAAGGGTTTCAAATCCCTTGTACGGGAATTCAGGTCGATATTTTAGAGTCCGGAACATCGCTTCAGAATAGGGATTATCATTACTTACCCTAGGTCTTGAATAGGAGCTTTGGATCCCCAGTTTTTCAAGTAGGACCTGGAATGTTGCGGCTTTCATAGGGCTCCCATTGTCGGAATGTAACACCAGTGGCCTTCCTTGAATTTTCTCGCTAATTACCGTCTTTTTCATTAACTCCTCAGCGTATTGTGACTCCTCTGTTTCCCAAATCTCCCAACCTACTATTTTTCTACTAAAAATATCGATAATTAAATAGAGTCGGTAAAACATGCCTTTCACCGGCCCTTTTAACCATGTAATATCCCATGTCCAAACCTGGTTAGGTGCTGTTGCCAAATGGCTTTCTGGTAGTCTTCGTTCAGGTCTTTTACTTCTTCCTCTATGATTTTGCATATTTTGCTTACGAAGCACTCGATAGAAACTAGATTCAGAGGCAATATAAATACTCTGATCGGCTAATTTCGGCACAATTTGAGTGGGTGGTAAATCCACAAATTCCTCTTTTTTGACAACCTCTAATATCTCTTGTTTTTCCTCCTTTGTTAGTTTATTTTTCGGTTCTGGACGTGATGCAATCGGACGCCCATCTTCCTTAATTCCTCCTTCTGAAATCCACCGTTCATACGTACGTACACTAATGTTCAATTCTTTGCACGCCAAGGCTAATCGCGCACCATTTTGGTTAGCTTCTTGGATGAGTTCTACTGCTAGTGCGCGATCTGACGGGTTAATCATTCGTCCTCTTGGTCCCCCCAGATCGCTTGGGCCTTTTTTCTGAGAAGTAATAGGGCTGCGGCTTCTGCCAATGCTTTTTCCTTTTTACGCAAATCTTTTTCTAACGTTTTTGCACGTTTTTTCTCTTCCTTTAATTCTTGATTCAACTGCTTTGATTGATTAGATTCCCGACCGTTTGCGTTTAGACAAGAATCACGCCATGCTTCAATTTGTTCTTTATATAGTCCTTTTTTTCTACAATACTCTGCTAAATCTGCCTGGCTCATTGCGTATGTTTCCATGACAATCAAAAATTTATCTTCACTGCTCCACTGTTCAGAGACTTTTCCATCACCCGGAGTGGGGTTTCCAGCTATTCTAGCCTCTTTCCTCCACTTATATAGAGTGGGTTCAGTAATTCCGAGTTCTTTACTTATCTGACTTACAGATTCATTATTGGGGGGCATCATTCTCTTAAGAATGGACTCTTTCATTTCCTCCGTATATCGTTTCCCATTATTACTTTTCATGTCGATCAACCTCCGTGTGTTAATTAAACTATACACTAAAGTTGTCTACGACATCTATCCTAACAGAGGGGGTATATGAAATTTCGGTAATTCCAATATAATTCTGGCTAAAGGTTAGACTAAAGAAAAGAATTAATAAAAAGAATATTCGATAGTAGGTGGATTTACCTAAATTATCTTCCATCAAATTGCCGAAGCAATTACATTTTATTTTCAAACTTTTTATTTGACTGTATATAGTTGTTCCTAAGAAGGCAAATATTAATAAAATCAAAATTATCATACCTATTGAAACAGTCGATTTAAAAACAATGAATACAGATACAGAAAACTCTAACAAAAATGTGGAAATTGCACAAAATAAAGAGAAAGTCTTATTAAATCCTAATGACTGAAACACATTAATGAACTGACTTAAAGTAAAAAGTTTTGATACAGAAGAAAACAAAAAAATTATACTCGTAAATATTTGTATAAAGTAGAATATTTCCAATGTAATCACCTTCTAAAAATTAACAATATTTATAGTACACTGTCATTATAAACTATTAATTCCATTTAGTAAACAATTAATTTTGAATATTATAAAAATATTAAACTATTTTAAATATTCCATATATCATACATCTTCGCTGGTGTGAGGTTTCGCGGGAATACACCTTTGATATAAAGAAAGTAACTAGTTTGGAATTACTTTGTTATTTATCCATAATTATGCCAGATGGTTCCTTAGCAATTGGTTGTGGGGGTAGTACCAGCGAAGCTGACATCACCCGCAATACGGAAATGTCAAAGGTTATATTACGTTATTCAAGTTAAATACTACCAATACACATACCCCCATTCTGTAGGATGGGGGTAAAATAAAGTTGTTAAATTAAGGATTATTTAGCAATAAAGTCATTTAAAAATCTAAGTTTTATACAACAATTGCGTCAGTTAACTGAAAAGGCGTTGCTTTCATATTTCTAAACTAATAACGATGTCTCATCATTCCATTGAACCGGGGTAAGAGTCCCGTTCTTAAAATCGCTTTTTATTATGCTATAACCTATGGAATCCAAGTATTCGTTGGATTCGTCTTCCCAACATCCTCTATAGTGGGCTTCCTTCAGATAACCG
Organism: Margalitia sp. FSL K6-0131; assembly: GCF_038008735.1. Taxonomy (NCBI): domain Bacteria; kingdom Bacillati; phylum Bacillota; class Bacilli; order Caryophanales; family Bacillaceae; genus Heyndrickxia; species Margalitia sp. FSL K6-0131. The sequence goes on along the minus strand of NZ_JBBOZS010000001.1, from coordinate 767,927 downwards.
CATGAACGAAAAACCTTCCTCATTGCTATGTTATCCTGTCTAGTTTGCCGCCTTTCAATACGGATGATTTCTGGATATGTATTAAATACATGGACAGTAAGTCAACGAACTGCTTGTTTGCCAATTCCAGTTCCCCTGCTTGATGTCTTGACTCGTAAGTCAAACATAGCGGACTGTCCAACTAGTCATTAATTCTAATGAGTCCAACATTTTCACTCGATTGTGGGTCACGTATCCAGAAAGTACGACATTCGTCGCTATGATAATTCCCATTATCAATGGCAAAGGAGATTTCGTCTCTTATCTTATAGGCGTGGTATTTACATAGAAGTCCCATCTGTCGGATGTCAACCAGTCAATGAGTTTTGTTTTTTCTTCTTGCATAAAGGGGTACCACCAGAATTTTGACATATAACCCACGCTAAGACATTTTTTGGAAGATAAAACCCTGACATTTCTACTCTAAGTGAATTTCAACTTAAAAAAATCGATTTCCGTACTCTTAAGAATCGACTTATTTAGATTAGATTCTTAAACTAAAACTGCATATTGTTAAGTAGTAGCATCAGGATAATGTGGGCACTGGCACTATCCTAACGCGAATTACCTTTTTGAAACATCTACTACACCAATGTCTGGATTCATTCAAACTCAACTAATAATTTGTCGGTATCCCTATATCCTCTATGCGGTATCACTGCTTCGCTAATTATACCTTAATCTAAGTTCTGAACAGTTCTTAAATATGTTTCACAAGTAAGGGGTTAAATTCCCGTTTCACCCAGGTTACTGACACTGATATAGTAAAAACACACAAAAAAGGTCAACCATAAATTTTTACGGCAGACCTTATAATATAAGAATTCGATTTTAATATTTTTAGGAAAGTCACATTGTTGCAACATGATGATCTATCTTAAAATGTAGCAGAATATGAAACATTTTTTTCTGTACCAAATTGATCGGCCCAATAACGATTCGTCGAGTTATCTGTTCCATAATAAACATCAAACCAATCACCAGCTAAACCTGCACCGGTATCAGTAACACTATAAGTAGAAACATATTTGGTACCACTAGCTGTAGGTAAACGAAGCGCAATATCACAGTTAATATCAGTTCCAAACGGAATAACAGGTTTATTTGAACTGTCTTTATGCACTGCAATAGTTTTATATTGTACATTATAAAATCCATAAGTAGCTCCATGTCCAGAAGTTAAACCTACATAAGCAGTAACAACTGGAGCAGTATAAGAATGCTTGGTGGCAGCAAATGATTCTGAAACGAAGTTAGATACAGTAAAAATTAATAATGCTATAATAAAAAATGTAATCTTTTTCAATTTTGATATTCCTCCCTTTATTTCGAAAGAAGTAATTTGCCATTAGTAGCATTAAAATAAACAGATACCATTTTCTTGTATTCACTATTCCAACCGATCACTAACATTAAGGTGATATTTGTTTCTGGATCCTTGGTTAGCATAAAATTATAACCTTTTGCCCAATCTTTACCTGGGTGAATACCTCCTTTTTCTAGTGCCTTTTTGAGTAATTGCGGCGAATCATATTTTACATCTGATAATCTTATCAATTCCTGTTTTGGAAAAGGATCTGTATTTTTTACAGTAAAATCATTCGTTTGATCAACTTTTCCCTCATGGATTGTTACTAAAAATGTCTTGTTAGTATCTGGTACTACAAATTTCACATTCCAATATTTCCTTTTTCCATTGCTCCCAATTGACTTTCCAGGCTTATCTAAGTCTATATTTATTGCTTGATATAATTGTGCATTCTTATTCCATTTCAACGCGGATGGATATGCAAGTTTAACTGCTTCTAATATTGATAGTTCAGTTTTAGTTTTTTCGGCTTTAGAAGCTGAGGTTTGTGGGATAAGATTATCTTTAAATAGTAGTACACTAACCAGTAATATCGGAATAAATACGAGTATAGTAACTATTAATTTTTTTTTTTCATCTAACCACCTCCGTAATGTATTGTTTTAAATAAAAAACCTTCTACATTTTCTTTCCCCCTATAAAACTGCCGTTATCTTTACACAATACTCCTTTCCCTTATATTTCCTTTCATAGAATTATTATTCTATTAGTGTAAATAAATGTCCTTTTAAGAACATTGTCTATTTTTGTCTATAATTGAAATTATATATATATAAGTTAATAAAACATCGCTGTAATAGTTACGGTCTATTTAACTGTAACAAAAACGACCGTTTTCTTTACTTTGTATACTATGAATAGCACGTTAGATAATCGGAAATTTTGTACGCTAAGCAAAATCGACATAGAAATAGCCAAATACATGTACGTTAAGGCATTTGGCTTTATGTGTTATGTCTAATATTTATTTAATGGTCTTAGAGAATTTATAGGTAATTGATGCGAATCAAATTTTACTTTGATTTTGGGAATGAGTTTTGGTTCTAAAATAAAAAGAAATATGTTATTTTTTTTAGAATATTTATTAGTACCATAAACGGTCCTAAATGTTACATTGTAGACAATATCTTAACTCTGTAAACAACGTATTCAGCGTAGAAATGTCTTTACAATGAGAAGGCATCAGATAACCTTGTTAGGTAAACCGATCATTTTTCAAGTGTCGGGCAAAAAGGATAGAATCAGATGACTCGAAGCTCATTGTCAAGACGAATACGTTGTTTACATTACAACAATGAATAAACCATTGATAGACAAAGGTTTACTATTTACGAGTTAAGATAACCGTATTTTGTTGGTGGGACCCCTATTATCAAAGGTTGTTCTATAGAGGATATTGCGGAGATATTTAGTTAGTCTGGAGGTAATGTCAAATCGGTGCTTTTCAGAGTAATTCCTTTTGAAGATACAATAGATAATATTAAGTTGTGGATAAGTTTATTGAAAGAGACTGAATTTCCCTAGAGTGGGGAAATTGGACCCTTTTGATATCGCATTTTCCTTAGCGTATGTTTTTTGCTGGTAGGACCCCTACATACTCATTCAGCATTTCAGCTAAACTTCCCGTTAGCGCACATACAATTTTTAACGGCCTATACCTAATTCACCATATATTACCTAAACGTAGTTATTAAACTTCGAGATTTGGTGGCTTTGAACCGGGTGCATGAGTCCACTAACCCTAACCATTTAATATGTTTGAAAAATTAATGTACAAAAATATTCGTTAACATCTGTTATTTATGTACAGTTAAACAATTATGTACAGACAATAAATAAGTTAAAAACGTATGTTATATAAGCATATGGATATTTTTTTTAATAATGTACATGAACATTTGTGGAGATACCTTCAATTCGTGGAAAATTCCATTTTCATCGAAGAACTCAAGTAAATTCACTTTAAATCCTACACTCACAAAAAGTTCCGATAATGTTTGATAATCATAGACCATTTTATGGCTTGCAGCGGGGTGATCTTTTGGGCCAGGACCGCCAACCTTTACAATAGCTTGGTAGGCCTCATCTGGAAAAAATCCATCCGGAACCGCACAGCGAATATAGCCATTCGGTTTTAAATATCGATAACAAATTCGGGCTGCTTCCTGTCCTTCCTGGTAGGAAAGATGTTCCCAAACATGTTCTGCCAAAATCGCGTGGATAGTTCCCTCTTTAAAACGTTTTTCCCATGTACGTTCGTCCAGGAGGTTAAGTTCATTTTCCTGTGTATGTATCCAGCCTGGGTTATTGTTAAATTCCCCTGCACCTACTACTACTTTTATCTCATCCAACGCCAATATCCCCACCTCACTAAAAATAATTTCTATTTTTCTATAAAATATCCTTTTTTATATTGAAAACTGCTCCAAAATCGAGTTATGATTTGAGTAAAAAAGAGGGATACTTCATGAAAAAACTTCTTGCCATTTTCCTTTCTATTGGGCTCATTCTTTCCTTTTCTGTTATAGAATCAAAGGAAGCATCTGCAAAAACCACCGTCAAAAAATATGCAAATTGTAAGGCATTGAATAAAGATTACAAAGGCGGAGTTGCCCGTTCCGCTTCCGTGAAAAACAAGGGTGGAAAAACGCGCTATAAGCCATTTGTATCAAAGGCACTTTATGATGCTAATGCCAATAAGGATCGGGATCATGATTTTATTGCATGTGAACGCTAAAGAACAAATGTGCAAGATCGGTCGATAGTTACTTGCTCTAAAAAACTGTAAAAAAAAGACCTTTCCAACGAAAGTAAGTAGTTCCGATTACAAAGCACAAATAACATAAGATTTCATAGCATTGAATAACAATGTAATTAGCACACAAAAGCTTGGGATTTTTCCCAAAGCTTTTGTCTTTAATATGTAAGGAAGTTCATTAGACGCTAAAGGGAGTTTGATAAATAAGCGGAGAAATTTCTCTTAATGACGAAATAACACAGAAAATCCCTTAAATAGACGGAAGTATTCCGACTATTATTTCAAAAAACGTAAAAATGAGTAATTTTGCTTTGCTTAATCGGAAAACCTCCGCTTATATACCCCGAACCGAGCTCTTTTCCGCTGTATAACCGTAAAATATCCGCTTATTTTGATTATCTTTGGTTGCTCAAAAAGGACAATTAACATGTTGACAACAACAATTGTCAACATATTTTTTAGACTGCGATTTTCCTTGCTACATAATCATTGATATATAGGAGGAAAATAAGAGACCAAATCATATGCGATTTGGTCTGCTAATTAGCATACTATTTGGTATGTTTCTCCACCGAAACGAAACCACTTTACAACGAAAGGTCTTTTTTTATTCTGCTTCTCCAACAACCGTAAATCTCTCATTCACATGAGCAGGATTTTCAATCTCATCTACCATTGCGATTGCATAATCTGGATAACTAATATAGCTTTCTCCTTTAGAATTAACTAAGAGCTGATCTTTTCCTTTTTGATATGAACCTGTTCGTTTTCCTTGAGGGTCAAAGAAAGCAGATGGGCTAATATAAGTCCAGTTGATATCACTTGATTGTAGGTCTTCAAGGTTTTTAGCCATGTTAGAAGCAGTTGGGAAATAAGCTGCCGGAAAATCAGGTGTTTCTAATACGCGTACGGTTTTGCTTTCATCCGTAAACAAGCTTCCTGCTCCACCAACTACGAGCAGTCTCGTTTGCGGAAGATTTTTCAATGCATCAATTAACACTTTTCCCGCTTCAATATGTTTTTCTTCTTGTCCAGGTGCTGCATTAAATGCATTTACTACTACGTCGAATCCTTTTAGATCTTCGGATTTTAAATCAAAAATATCTTTTTCTAAAACTTTAATGTCTTGATTTTGAATTTTTGCTGCATTTCGAACAATTGCAGTAACCTCATGTCCTCTTTCCACAGCTTCTTTTAAAATAAGGCTTCCTGCTTTACCAGTTGCACCGATAATTCCAATTTTCATTAAGAACACTCCTTTTAAGATGTAACTAAAATGATTACATGTAATAATATAAGTTACAGGTTAGGCTTTGTCAATCCATTTTTGATTGTTGTAACTAATTTTGTTACATTTGATATGGTATAATAATAAGGAATCGAAATAAATGAAGGTGAAATCATGTCTATAAGCAGCCGTTTTGCTGTCGGAATTCATATATTATCGCTATTAGAAATAAACAAGGACACTGTAAATTCCTCAGAATTTATCGCTAGTAGTGTTAACACTAATCCTGTAGTTATTCGTAAAATTATGGGAATGTTAAAAAACGCGGGGCTCGTCAAGGTTCGACCAGGTGTGGCAGGGGCAGAGCTTGCAAAGAAACTTTCAGAGATCACTTTATTGGATGTTTATAAAGCGGTAGATGTCGTACCTGAGAAGGAATTATTCGGCATGCATGAACATCCGAACCCAGATTGTTTAGTCGGCAGAAACATTCAAAGTGCCATTGTCCCGATTTTTTCTAGCGCTCAATCCGCTTTGGAAAAAGCACTAGTGAATATTACGATAGAGGATGTAGTGAAGGATATTTTAGAAAAAGAAAATGCGAAGCAATAAAGACATTCCTTCTGCAGAATGTCTTTATTGCTTCACTATAATTCTTTTTTCATCACCCATGACCCGCCATCATCTGCACCAATTTTGATAAATCCATTCTTTTCATACATGTTTAACGCTGGTACATTCTGAGGATTAACGCTGAGGGAAACTGCTTTATATCCACTCGACTTTGCAAGCTGGAACATTTCCCTCATCAATTTTTTACCTATGCCCTTTCCCCTTGCTTCGGGTATCAGCGCAATCCCTAACTCAGGCGTCTCCTCATCAACAAACCCATAACCGCCGGCATCCTTACTAAAAAGACGAATCCAAATTGCTCCGAGTGGTTGATTGATTGCATTCACGGCAATTAGAGCACGGTCGGTATCACGCCCCCAATCTTTAAGATATTTTTCAATTGCAGGTTCCTTTAATATATCTCTATTTAGGGCTGGCTTCCCTTCTTCTACATACATGGATTCATATAACATGTCCCATAGAAAATCCATGTCTTGTTTTTCAAAATTTCTAATATAATTTTCCATTTTACCCATCCTTTCCATAATAATTAGAGCTTCCATATTTCATTTGAAATTCCTCTTTTTATGGCATGTTTCTATTTTATATGCAATAATTTGATTATTATGAAATTAGTCCAATATGTAGGGGGAATGAAATATGCATCTTAAATTGCCGCTGTTCCTAGTTGGGGCGGGTGCTTTTTTATGGGGAATCATTGGAATCTTTGTAACCAATCTATATGCCATTGGCTACACGCCATTACAGGTTGTTGCCATACGAGCACTTTTCGCATCCATTTCCCTTGTTTTGTACATAGTGGTGAAAGATCGAAGCCTTTTAAAAATCAACATTTCGGACAGTAAGTATTTTATAGGTACAGGAATTATCAGCTTTGTTCTGTTTAATTGGTGCTTGTTCCGCGCCATGGAAGTAACCTCCATCTCTATTTCTGTCATTCTGCTATATACTGCACCTGCCTTTGTAGCCATTTGTTCAAGAATTCTTTTTAAGGAATGGTTGACAACACGCAAGGTGATCGCATTAATTGCTACCTTTATCGGCTGCGCCTTTGTCATTGGTGTACTGCCATCTTTTCATGGATCGATTTCTTTTCTTGGCCTATTATTCGGTCTTGGCTCTGGTCTTTTCTATGCCCTGTACAGCATATTCGGAAAATACGCTTTGCGTAAATATAACGCGATAACCGTCACGGTATATACTTTTATTTTTGCTGCAACTGCCGTCACACCATTTAGTGGATTATGGTCTGCAGCCTCTTTATTTTCAAGCTTAAATGCATGGTTGAATATTATTGGCCTCGGCCTTTTTTCCACATTATTAGCCTTTTTGCTATATACAAAAGGTTTAACCAAAATAGAATCAAGCCGAGCTTCTATTCTGGCTACGATCGAACCAGTCGTAGCATCGATTATGAGCTTTCTTGTGTTCAGTGAAACCTTGCATTTGTGGCAGTATATTGGAATTTTAATGGTGATTGCAGCAGTTGTGTTTGTTCAGGAGTCTGGGAGAAAGGAAATCGTACATAAAAAAGAGTCCTCACTAGGCAATAATGAAGCGAGGAATAACAGTATAACTAGATTTAAACAAAATTAAGGTCCTGATTCTCCTATTTTGATATTTAGACCGATTTAGGCACTTAGTCCTAAACAAAATCGAACAGACCGGATGTAATTTAAACAGGTACCTGCACCCTTTTCATATTCCCCCATGTTAAAAAGCTCATTAAAATGAGAACAACGAAAGCCAGCAATATATTTTGAATGCCAATATGGCTAATTAGCGTACCTGTTAACAGTGCAGATGATATTTTTACAAAGGAGGCTAGAATCGTTCTTAATCCTATGACTCTGCCAATATATTCTTTTGTTGTGTTTAATTGAATAAGCGTTTGGACAATTGTTAGGTGTGACATCGTGAACAGTCCTAAGATGAAGATGCATATCACCGCTACTATTCTAAAATCATTCAAATATAATAGGAATGCAGATATCATCATGCCCACCATCGTCACCAATATCACTTTCTGTTTCAGTTTTTTGAGAAAAAACGTAACGATAAGCCCGGCGGCAATTCCCCCGATAGAAAACGCCATTTCAAAAGAAGAATACAACCCGCTGCCGCCGTGAAACTGATTGGCAAGAGGGAGCATTAATGTCGTGGTCATTTGGATACTTATACTATTTAATATGGATAGGAATAATAAAAACTTCATTCCAGCCTGATAGTTTATAAAATTCCAGCCCGCAATCAGCTCAGGTATGTAGCGAACTTTTCCAGCCTTCCTTTTTTTTGGACGAACCCTCTTAATAAAAAAGTACAAAATTGCTGCCACTAAAAATGTTAACGAATTAATGAAAAAACTAGTAGAAATTGATAGCTTCACTAAAAACATACCGGAAACAGCCATTCCAGCAAGGCCAGCCGCTTCACTTAAGGAAGACGACTTTGAAATGACAAATGGAATATCCTCATCGGAAAATGCCTCTTTTATAAAAGATTGGGATGCTGGTTTGTAAATGGTGTAACAAATGGCAAGGATAAATTGCAGAACGTAAAATAACACTGCCGATTCCACGTGAAAAAAAATCAGCCCTGCCATGACAAATACAAACAGGAAACGAAGGCCATCCGTCACAACCACAATATTTTTGGAGTCACGGTGGTCCACATACACAGAAAGAAACGGCGTCAGGATCATACTAGGCAAATAATAGATAGCAATCATCAACCCAATCGAAGCCGCTTCGCCTGTAAGATGAAAAATATACCACATCAATGCTATTTGCTGAATTCCATCCCCAAAGCCTGTTATTGTAATCCCTAATAAGTATGTGATTTTATTTTTCATAAAAAGGACCTCTAATCGCGCTATTTTCCCTCATTATAAAACGATATTTTCATAAGTAAAATTACGAAAATGCTATAATTATTCATAAGTAATCCTTATGAATATACAAATCTACATACAACAGAACTTTTTTGAAACCAACCAAATATAACTGCCCTCTAATAAGTGAAAGGAGGCAAGGGAATTAATGAAACCGCTAAAAGTAAACCTTACATAGATATAAAATACCAAACTCCATGATAAAAACCATGGAGTCTTTTTGCAGCAATATTAAAACAGAACCTTATACCCCAACCACTCATCCAAATCAACATCGCCCTGCACTGATAACAATCTATAAAAATACCGATAAGGAAACCGAACCTTTGACAAATCAGGTATGGACAGAACTTTTTCATATCCTATTTTAAAATCCTTGGCAGATTGCTCATCCAATATGTACTCTAATCCGATAAAATCAAGCTCTCTCGGTGCTACCACATAAGCTTCTGTATCCACTAATCCCGTAATCTCCTTTTCATTTGCTAAAAATTGCGAAGGGTCTATGTCTACTAAAACAAACGTGGAGTATTCCGGATGTGGCAATGAGCTTATGATTTCCGTAACCTTTGGCAACATAACTGTTATTTTTTCATTATCTGAGTGAAACCTGGAAACTAGCTCTGCTGCACATCGGCTTAGGTGATGATGAAAGTCATCCAAAGATATTCTAAAACTTCCAGAAGGATTTCCGGCAAAGTCTTCCCTAAGTTGATGAATTCTTGCCAACCCTTCTCCAAGACTCTCCAGCACCGAAGAAGGCTGACCAATAAAAGATGAAACAACCTGGCCATCTAATTTTTCAACGACAACATACTCTCTTGTCGTTTTACCTTTGTTCATTACTTTCGGTATAGGAATTGAACTAATTTTGATTAATGTATCATTCACATTTTCCAATGCAAAAACATTTCTTGGGTCTATCCCAAATGTATTTTTACAGCCCCACCAGAAATCATTGTTTGGTTCTTCTTTTAATCTGGATGCACGCACCACAAATTCCTGGCTGAGCGTTTTAACCAGCCAAACATCACTTGCATGGCCCGAGTAGCCAGGGCTTAATTCCTGAATTTCTTTGATGGGATCTTCGAATAAAAACTGTAATTCCAACTGCAAAACCTGCTTTCCTCAAAATAAACCTTCATTTAATTTCGAGCAGGCATTTGATTATTCCTTCTCTTCTCCATACTTTCCTTCACAAATTGAAATCCGTATAATAGCAATGCTCTAAATAAAAGGACAAATACAAGCTGAACACGGCTCATTTTATCTAATGAAGTAATTCTTAAACGTTTCAGTACCCACATCCCAATTGTTGCAAACGCTATATGTAAAAGAAGATTGCTCATCAAATAAGACACAAATTTTCCATAAGTGTTTTTTAAACTCCAAAATGCGGATGCCAAAAAAGGACCGAAGACCAGTGGTGCGCTGCCTTTTAATAGCGGATGAATGGTTGTATAATACTTCCACCAATTGCGCTTCCCAGCAATGATATCTATTATTTTGGATACCATACTTATAAAAATAGCTGCAGGAAGAAATCTTTTTATCGCTTTTTCACCTACAAATGGTAATGTAAACCAAGGCAGAATCATGATTAAAAATAAAAGGAACTTCGGTCTCTTCATCTGTGCACCTCCATTTTTAGGATGTGCAATATTCACTTTTTCATGAAAAAAACCTACTTTATGAAAAAAGTAGGTTTCATCTATTATTAGCTGCGAATTCTATGGATTTCATCCGCCACAAATTGAACATTTGTGCCGACAATAACTTGAATACTTGTTGATCCGACAACATTAATTCCCGGAACGCCTGTAGATTTGATCTTATTTTTATCCACTTTATTCATGTCTTTCACTTCTACTCTTAGACGTGTAACGCAGTTATCAACAGATACAACATTTTCGTCGCCGCCTAAGCCATCGTAAATCTTTTCTGCCATTGCAGTGAATCTATTTGCTTTGTTCGTAGCTGTTGCTGCCACTTCTTGTTCCATTACGCTTACGCCTTCTTCCATTTCTTCTCCTCGACCAGGAGTCATAAGGTTGAATTTTGTAATGATGAAACGGAATACGAAATAGTAAATTACCGCAAATACTAAGCCTTGTACAAGTAACATTAATGGCATATTTGCAATCGGAATTTTTAAACTTAACACAAAGTCAACTAATCCCGCACTGAATCCAAATCCTGCTGTCCAATGGAATAGGGCAGCAATCATTAAAGAAAGACCTGTTAAAACAGCATGCACAACATAAAGAGCCGGCGCTACGAACATGAAGGAAAACTCAAGTGGTTCAGTAACCCCTGTAAAGAAGGACGCAAAACCTGCTGCCATCATCAAAGATGCTACTTGTTTTTTGTGTTTTGTTTTTGCAGTATGGTACATTGCAAGTGCTGCTGCTGGTAAACCAAACATCATGACTGGGAAGAAACCAGCTTGGTACATACCTGTGACACCCTTTGTACCTTTGGATGCCCAGAAGTTTTTAATATCATCGATTCCAGCAACGTCAAACCAGAACACGGCATTTAAAGCATGGTGTAAGCCAATAGGAATTAATAGGCGATTGAAGAATCCGTATAAGCCGGCACCTATCGCACCTAATTTACTAATTCCTTCTCCAAATGAAACTAATCCTGTATAAATTACTGGCCATACGAAGAACAAAACAACAGAAATAACAATCATTGCAACCGCTGTCATAATCGGCACTAAACGTTTTCCACTAAAGAACGCCAGGAAATCCGGTAATTTTACCTTACTAAAACGGTTGTACATTACAGAAGCGACAATGCCGGAAAGAATACCGATAAATGCATTATCAATTTTTCCAAAGGCAGGATCTACCTTACCAGCATCAATATGTTTTAACATTGCTACCGCATCTGTTGAAAGCAATGTAGTTGCTACGAGAAAAGCTACTAATCCACTGATTGCTGCAGATCCATCCCTTTCTTTCGCCATTCCTAAGGCAACCCCAACTGCAAACAAAATTGGAATATGATCGATAATGGAACTTCCAGCCTTAATCAAGAAAGCCGCTACAGGGCTTCCAGCACCCCAACCACTCGGGTCAATCCAGTAACCAATACCCATTAAAATCGCTGCAGCTGGTAAAACTGCTACTGGCAGCATTAAGGAGCGGCCAATTCTTTGTAAATATTTCATTACCATGGTTTCATTTCCCCCTAAAAAATATATTCTCTTTTTTAGATAAACTAGTAATCTCCATTTTTTGGGGTTCAGAATAATCCGTATAAGTACAAGGAATTCAGAGTGATTATGGTATGGATAAATAGAAAAATAATATCTAAGACGATTCTAATTCCTCTGATTTCACTAGTTACATTCGGCTCTTATCCAAATCCCGCTGCAACACTCCCTTCAAGCTTTTTATGGCTGTTTTCGCATACATGTGAAAAAGCCTTTATTGAAAAAGCAATTTGCTTATTCAATCCACTGTTTTCTCAATCGTTCAATGTGAAGAGTGATATATCCCATTTCATGTTTCGGTAGCATCAAATCGTGATTAGCATCCAATTCCTTCGCTACCTTCCGTGCACATTGATAGGAAAGTGGGAACTTTTTCTTGATCATATCAAGCATTTCCTCGTCCATTGTGTGGGTTTCATCGTGATTCATTCTAGTTAAAGCAAATCTTAAATGAGTAATAAGCCGATGATAGGATATATCGTCTTCCCTCACTTGGATATGAAGAAAACCCATAATGGTTTCGACGATCTCTCGGATGATGGTTGTTTGAATCACCGTTTGACGCATATCTCCGCCTTGAAGTTTCATCGTATGAATATGGAGAGCAATATATCCCGCTTCATCCTCCGGCATTCGAATATGACATGTTTTTTCAATATAGTTTACAGCCCACAGACCGATTTCAAATTCCCTTTTGTACAAGATTCTAATTTCGTGCAATAGCTTATTTTTTAATTGAATGCCTTGCGATTCCCGCTCAAGTGCATAGGAAAGATGGTCTGTGAGCGCAATATGAATATGTTCGTTCAGCTTGGTTCCCAAGTATTCTTCTGCATAAGAAATAATTTTTTCTGAGATGATGAAATGCTCTTCTGGAATTCGGCTAAGGAGCTGCTGGAGCTTTTCGTTTTCCTTCATGACAAAAAGCTTTTCTACTTTCCCGGCATTGACGATATCATTTCTCTTTTTGCCAAAGGCAATTCCCGCCCCAACAGCAATTTTCTCCTGCATACCGTCATTCACAATGACAGCATTATTATTCAGGATCCTCGTTATTTTCATCCGAATTCATCTCCTTGTATTCACTATTTATACAGTGTATCATTTTCCGGATGCAGTTATCATAACGGTCTGACCTTGAATGCCTTCTTTTTCCTCCGTGAACGTATACTGTTTATTTCCATCATGGCTGTTTGTTATCACCATTGGTGTTACTGTACTGCTTGCATGTGTACCAATGTATTCCCAATCAACCTCGATTAAAAGCTGACCCAAGGAGACACGATCCCCTTCATTTACTCGAACGGTAAAGCCTTCTCCCTCCAATGCGACTGTTTCCAATCCAATATGGATGAGAATTTCCGTTCCATCCTTCGCAAGAATGCCTACTGCATGCTTTGTCGGAGCAACTTGGATAATCGTCCCCTCAACTGGGGAATGAATCCCGCCGTTCGAAGGCATAATAGCGATCCCTTCCCCCATCATTTTTTGGCTAAAAACAGGATCCGGAACCTCTTCAATCGGAATAACTCGACCGTTCACAGGTGCATATATCTCTAGTGGTGTTTTTTTGAAAAGATTTTTAAACATGTTAAAGGACTCCTCTTTTACATTTTTGACATCAAAAAAGGCATGGCGGTATTAAAGAAGGGGACACTATTTGGACCTTCCAATTACCACCATGCCTAATCGTATCAGTAACATGTGATGCATTATTAAAGTATTAGGTACATATTATCATGATTTTTTTCGGGATTCAAGTGGAAGCGGTAACATTTTTTTTTTGAATTTTTCCGATTATTTTTACTGAAGATAGTTCATGGCATCCTCAAGTAAATCCTGAATGGGTTTGGATGTATCCACCTTTAAAAATGCCGGCCCGTACGGTCGCTTACTATTTTGAATCGATTTTCGAAACATTTCTTCTGATTCAATACCCTGAATCTGGCTGATCAAACGCTCTCGAGTTTTTAACCTTCTATTTATTTCTATGAAATCCTCCAGATAACATTCTATATATTTATAATCAGCTTGATGTTTTTTGGAAATGCCCTGACCCTTTTCCAGCATTTCTTCATAGAAGCAAGGGCTATCAAAAATAACACTATGTCCTTGCGACAAATGGAAATCGATTAGTGCCCATTCAATATCATATGAGATGCTTCCTGTAGTTTTGGCATCTACCTGCTTTTCGTCTAGGGATTCTAGCAAAGCAGATTTTACAATATCATGATCGATCACAACAGCACCTGTTCTTTTACCGATTTGTCTCGCAAGTGTCGACTTCCCTGATCCTGGAAAGCCTGACATTTGGAGAAAAAACATAAGACATTCCCCTCTCTTTTTATTGCTCAAATCCTGCTAAAAACCAACCTGGAGTAAGATTTTCAAAATTCTTATGATCTTCCATCACTCGATACAACCTCTCCATCATTTCATCAATGGTGTCAGGCGCCGCTTTTAACGTCCAGACAATAGAAGAGAAAATGGTCATAACTAAATAGATAGAATACAGCCTCCAAAAATGTTCCGGAATTTCACCATTAAAATATCCGATAATTTGTCCAACCGAAAATGGAATACTTGTTTCACACGAGAACATTCCTACTTTTACAAAATCATGGAATGGGTCTCCCCAATCGAAGCGTTCAAAATCGATAACACCACTGTATTGCTTATTTTTTTCAATGATATTTCCTGGATGAAAGTCATCATGTTGAAAGCGATTTGGGCGATTTTTTAGAAGATCAACATTCGTTTCGATAAAATCTATTAGCCTATGGTCTGAATGAATTCTTTTTCCACACGTTTTATATGCATCTATGTATCTTTTATATTTCTTCGTTATCCTTGGAAACCATGATTCAATTGTTGACGGAGCCTGAAGGGAATGCATGCGTTTAAGATCCTGGCTAGCGGCCATACCAATTGAATACTGTTCCCTAAGAGTATACGCAGGAAGCTTTATCTTTGCATCTTCGCCTTCCACATAAGAATACACACTGTAGCACATTCCCTTATCCTCCAATAAACCTAGCTCAATTGGTTGCGGAGATTGTACATGCAGCTTCTTCATTTCTTGTAAAATAGCAAATTCCGTTGTTTTTCTTTCATATTCCTTGGCACCGCTAGTACGTAATAAGTACTTTTCCTGTTCATTCACGGTAACAAGATACTTCTTATCGAAGGAATATCCCTTATGTATTTCTTCGACTTTTTTGGCTGATCGAAGTATGGGAATTTCCGTTATTAACTCTTCCATACTATCCCCGCCTTATTTTTTATATTCCATTAGCCAGCAGTCACGAAGTTCCCCTTCATGCATCTCATGTTTCGGGAGAAATTTCACTTTTTTCATCCCGCATTTTTCATAACAGGCAATAGCACGTTCATTCCAGCTTTGCGGATCCATCACGACTCTGTCTGCGCCTTTTTCCCTTACCAAAAATTCTATCATGGAAGAAACCAGCTGCTTGCCGATTCCTTTATTCCAATACGGAACTTCCCCAATAAATTGATCGGTTCCAAATATCGTTTCAGGTGTATCTGCGTATCCGTATTCTTCTATCTCATCCTCTTCTAATGGGTAAAATTGAATATAGCCAATTTCTGCACCCTCGTATTCTATGATACAACCAGTTACTTCTCTATTTTCCCGATTGTAAAAGTGCTTTGTCACCATCTCCATATCATGCGGCTGATCTCTGCCTTCATAATATTCAAGGACACAGGGATCAGATAGCCACTTTACTAACTTTTCTTTATCCGTATCAACAAGTTTTCGTACAAGTAATGCTCCTTTTTGATATATCATTGGTTTTCTCCTTCCAAATGTATCATTAATGAATTCCTCAATCTCCGAGGTATTTCCTTCTTTTTGATGAAGGTTGCCTTTTCTGATAGTGTGAGAAAAACTTCTCTTCTCGTAAAGGGCAGCTCGCTTTCGTTTTTGCGTTACTCTTGGTCTTTTGAATTTTTATAAAGGACAACTCGCTTCTGTTTTTCCTTCCTCTTGGCCTTTTGAGCCCCTATAAAGGACAATCCACTTCCGTTTTTCTTTCTCCTTGGCCTTTAGGACCCTTATAAAGGTCAACCCCCTTCGTTTTTTTCTTCTCCTTGGTCTTTTGAGTCCCTATAAAGGACAATCCGCTTCCGTTTTTCCTTCCTCTTGGTCTTTTGAATCAGATGGTAATCAATTTCGGCCATCTAAATGCTATTACTGTTTATTTGCTATCCGTTTATAGTCGATCGGTGATCTTTGTTCAAATCAAAAGCTATCCTAAGAAAATTACGTATTTCCAGATACAGTTACATTTGTTTCAGAAGCAATTCTTGCAAGTCCGTTCTCCTATTATGCCGGATGACGTAGATAGTGCACGAGCAAAAATCATTAAATCTCTTATTTTTTCATTCCTTGATTTAAAAGTTATGCATCCTTTGTGATAATTAAATACTAAGGATGCATAATTTTATATTGACTAATATTATGGATAAGCTGTATATAAAGGGGGATTTATGAATAAGGGAATCTTTTGGTTATGTATTGTAGTGGTTATTTTATTAATTGTTGCTTTATATACAGGAATCTTTAGCTTTTTGATTTATCTTTTAAGCATAATTCCAATACTGAACATAACAATTTACAACTGGCCTTCTGTTTTTACTTTTTCTCTATGTATCATAATATGGATTATTCCATATGAATTGATTGGTTTTCTTCAAGATATTCCTGGCAAAAATAAATATCTTATAAAGCTATTTTCGTTGATTTCAACTTTATTAAATCTTTCACTATTTACACTTTATATACTATTTTTAGATCACCGTTTTATTGGACTTTCGTTTTCCAAGGTAGGAATTATCTGTCTTATCATCATAACTATTGCTTTATCAAAAATAATTAATATAGCTGGAACTAAATTAAAAGATGCAGAAGAAAATAACAATAACATATAAAAAGTTCCAATAAATACAAAGGAGTCTCACCAATACTACTGACTCTTTTTTTGTTTTAGTTTTCTTTCCTATTGCTCAAGACCAAATTAGTTGAAAATTACTCCGTTAAATGTAACTTAAAAACAGTATTCACCTGACTAAACTGGATGATTTTCAATAATTGTTCCGCCACATAGGTAGAGCTGTATTTAAATCCTTGATTAATCCACTCTACCATCATTCCGAAAATGGCATACGCATGAAAGCTTGCTTGCAGTTCGCGATCTATTTTTGCATCGGGGTGATGATCGTATAAATCGTGCAAAACCAAGTCTTTTAAAACATGACAAATCTTATTTTGAAATCCTGATAGTGCACTTGATTGAACGATTAAAGTATAAAATCCCCTGTATTTATCTACATGGTCAAAAATTTTAATAGCGGAAGAAGTAAGTTTTTTCACCTCAAACGTTTCACTGTTTATATATGGTTCCCGATAAGAGGCAATTAGATTGGATATGATATCATCCAGCATCTCTTCTAATAGATCCTCTTTATATTGATAATGCTTGTAAAAAGTCCCTCGGTTCAAGTTTGCCAATTGTACAAGGTCTGTAATGGTAATTTCTTTAAAATCCTTCTTTTGCATTAAAGATATTAACGCATCCTTTAATGCCTGTTTGGATTTAGCGATTCTTCTATCAATAGAATGATTTTTAGACATAAGGCACCTCTTTCGTTCAATAATAAAAATTAATAAACAAATATAAGAGATAGTGTTGATTTTCCAACAAATAGACCTTCATTTGCTGATTGTACGTTGGATACTTTGATTATATTATATTTAGTAGATAGATAAGCAACAAATGTTCATTAAAATCCAAATGAATGGAGGACTTTTCATGAAACTAGAAAATAAAGTTGCGGTTGTAACAGGAGCAGCATCCGGAATGGGAAAAGCTATTGCAGAGTTATATGCAAAGGAAGGCGCAAAAGTCATCGTTGCAGACCTTAATGCAGAAGGTGCAAAAGCTGTTGCGGATGGGATTACGAATAATGGTGGAGTGGCAATGGCCATTCAAGCAAATGTTGCAAAATTAGAAGATATCGAAAATATGATTGATACAGCTGTCAAAGAATATGGAACTTTAGACATTCTCGTGAATAATGCCGGAATTATGGATGGATTTGAGCCTGTTGGTGACATAAATGATGAACGATGGGATTTAATTTTTGATATTAATACAAAAGGTGTTATGCGGGCAATGCGAAAAGCAATCCCAATTTTCTTAGAAAAAGGCAATGGGGTGATCGTCAATATAGCTTCTACCGGTGGATTAAACGGCGCTCATGCGGGTGCTGCTTATGGGGCATCAAAACATGCTGTTGTAGGACTTACTAAGAATACAGGATACATGTATGCTAATAAAGGGATTCGCTGTAACGCAATTGCACCAGGCGGTGTAGAAACAAACATTGCTGCATCAATGAAAAATATTAATGAATTTGGTTTCGATCGTACAAAAGCAGTACAAGGTGTTATGCCGCGAACAGGAAAACCAGAAGAAATCGCTAAAGTTGCTTTATTCTTAGCTTCTGATGAATCCAGCTTTGTTAATGGAACGGTGGTAGTAGCGGATGCGGGCTGGACCGCTGCATTTTAAAAGGCTAAATTAGTTATGGACTTCCTTGAAGGAGGTCCTATTTTTATTCCACGAGAACCTTCCAGATATTTCTCTGTTTTCCTAATAATAACTTTATGATACCATTAATGTAAAAATAAGTTATCCACAAGAGGAGAATTTATGTATCTAATTTTATCCATCGTTTTGGCTACCATATTAGGTTATCTTTTATTTATGCTAGGACCAATTTTTGCCGGTTTTATTGCTTTTGGAATTGTAGCAGGCTGTTTATTTAGAGGATTATACTTACTAAATAACATAAGTAAGAAACTTTCAAATGTAGCACCAGAATCGGACAAAGTAAAGGAAGTGTATGAGGCTTATCTTAAAGAAAAAGAGAATACCACCCAAGGATAGTACTCTACAAATTTATTAAAATTTTTAGCATAAAAATTGACTGCCAAAAAGGCAGCCAATTCTTTAATCTCCATATGATAAAACATTCCGACTGTGTAAATGTGTTCGCCGAACCGATTTCCACATCCAATAATAAACAGTTGGAATAACTAAAAGACTTGCAAGGGTGGAAGTAATCATTCCGCCAACCACTACCAGTCCAAGAGATTGGGATATGAGCGTATCCGACTGTCCTGAGAATGCTAACGGTAAAAGAGTCAGGATAGTCGTTGCAGCTGTCATAAGTACTGGTCTCACACGGCTTGCAGTACCTTCAATGATGAAACTTTTTAATGGTTCTCCCTCCTCTCGCAGCCTCTCCAATCGATCGACAAGTACGATTCCATTTGTTGTGACAATACCGATCAGCATTACCATTCCTACTAATGCACCTAGATTCCATGATTGCCTAAAAATAAACAGGAATAAAACCGATCCGATTAAGGCAAAAGGCAAAGAGGATAATACCGCAACTGGACCTCTAATCCCCTTAAAAATACATGAGATAATGAACAGAACCAGAATAATAGACACAACTCCAGCTAAACCAATACTCCAAATCATTTGCTGAACCTGCTGAGGGATGCCTCCAAATTCAATCTGTATTCCTTTTGGCAGCTCAACTTTGTTTATTGTATCTTTAATCTGTTTCGTTACCCCTCCGATATCAGTGGTCAAAATATTCCCAGTTACAACTGCAATCGGCTGGCCATCTTTTTCACTCGTTAATAGTGGTGAATCCACATTCAGCTTTGCAAATTCCTGTAGTTTGACTGTTTCCCCATTCTTATTTTGGAAGGACAAGTGGCCCAATTGTGTAAGCCATTCCTGCTCAGAATCGGATCCTTGTGAATAGGAAAGTGAAACAGCAGAAGGCTTGCGAAGTTCCACTTGATAGGAAGACGCAGAATTCGCAACTTGAATATCAGTGCGCTTATCCAAAAAAGATTCCAACTTCACTAGTATCGCTTGCTTATCTAACCCTGAATCATTTATTTTGTCTTCGTTAAGTTCAATCGTAAACCTTTCCTGATCAGATTGTTCCGCGTCCCCATATATCTGTAAACCTTTAATTGTCTGCAATTTCCCTCTTAAGAGAGCTGCAGTTTTTGCCAGTTTGCTGGGATTATCCCCCGTTAACATCAAGTTCACTCTGGAATCATCCCCGGCAATTTTCTGATTTGTAATGGTATACTTGGAGCTTGTGGAAAGATTTTTGATATCCTGTCTTAATATACTGGTTAATTGAGCGATATCAACTCCTTTTTGGGGTGTCACATATACATTTGCAATGTTTGGCTGCTGGATCCATCCTCCCCCTTGATCGAACACGTCATCGAATGCTGGTGCAAATATGGATCCAACGGACGACGAATAAGCAGCTATCTCCTTATGTTTTTGCAATAAAGCTTCCAATGCCCTAACATCGGCATCAACCTGTTCAAGTGTGGCTCCTTCTTTCGCTTCGACTTGAATGTTAAGATCTTGTGCATGTGTCCGTGGAAGAACATTTACAGGTATAAAGAAAGCGCTGATGATAGCTAAGATAAGAACAACCGTCAACCCGCTAATCCATTTTCCTCGATGTACCCAAACCTTTTCCAGCAGGACTATAGCCGACTTTTCTGTTTTTGGTGCTTTTGCATAAAAACGCCCCCTCCAAGTATTTGCGACATAAGGCGGCAAAATAAGGATAGAGACTACTAATGAACAAAGAAGCGAAATGGTCACCGCCCAACCCAGTCCGTAAAATGCTTGACCGATCATGTTTTTTGTCATGGTTAATGGTAAATGGTAAATACACAGCAATGGTGGTCAAGGTCGAAGAAACAACAGCTGGAACCATTTCCTTTACAGCAGAAGCTAATAAATCTAATGAATAACTGCCATTCTTTTCAAGTCTGCGATAGATATTGTCTAGCACCACAATGGAGTCATCTACCACCCTACCCATAGAAACAATCAACCCGGATACGGTTAATAGATTCAAAGTGATTCCCATTGCTTGTAAAATGGATACCGCAACAAGAAAACATATTGGCAATGTCAGGGCAATTACAGCAGTAGACCTCCATTCACGAAAAAAGAAGAAAACACATAGCATCGAAAATAAACAGCCAAGTGCGCCCTCCTTCCACAATCCATTAATCGCATGGGATACTGTTTGTCCCTGATTAGATAGAATCGTAAATGTATCATCAGGATTAGACTGCTTAATCTTAGCCAGCTTTGTCATTACATCCTTGCTTACTTTTGTGACATCCGCTGAGTTCTTTTTATACAAATCTAGTATGACACTCAGTTTCCCATTTGTTCTTACCTTCGTTTGGACATTTATTGTTCCCTTCTCAATCTTGGCAATATCCTTTAATAAAACCTGTTTATTATTTGCTGTTTTAATAATCCTATTTTCAAGGTCCGCCTTTTGGTCTGCCGTCCCTTCTACCTTCAGCATCATCTGGAGATTTTTCGTCGCAACCGTTCCTTCAGGCCAAATATTCTTGTCATTCTGAAGCACATTTTGGACATCCTCAAAACGAAGGCCATTTTCAAGCAGCTTTTTATTGTCCAAATTAATGATTAATCCTTTTTGACCGTTCCCGGTTACATTTATTTTTTTTACGCCTTTTATTTCGTTTAATTGTTTTGCAAAACTTGCGGACGATGCGCTGATTTCTATAAAAGGAAAGGCATCTGAGCTTATCCTTTGGATCTCGGGCTTGTTAACATTTGCCGGAAAATTCACTTGCTGAATGGCGGCTTGGATATTTCTTTCTGCTTGTTCCACATCGAAGTTTTGTGAAAAGGTTAAACTTGCAAACAATCCCTGCGAGTAAATCGTTGATTGAATAGATTGCAGTCCATCCACTTCTTTTAATGAACGAACAAGATTATTATTCATTTGGTCAGTAGTGACACCATCAGTTTCGGCGGGTGATTTCCAAGTAACCATTAAAATCGGGTTATTAATTTGCGGAAGATACTCGGTTTTCATTTGGGAAGCGGAATAAATCCCCCATACAAATAACAACACCACCATAACGGAAAGAAGTACTAATCGCCTGGAAAAGAAACGAATGAACTTTTTCATAAATTTCTCCTCTCTATGTACGGATAGAGCCCCCGAGACAGGAGGCTCCCTACTAGATTATTTATGTTTGTTTTTCGGATACGGTTTGCCTTTCATTGTCTTTTCCCACAATACTTGGTTTAACTGATCCTCATTGGCGTGGTCTGCTCCGGAGAAATCCAGTTTGGCGGAAATTTGTGCTCCCGGTGTGTTGCTTCCGTTCTTTTCCTCCAATGAAGTACGCGGTTCTTCATATTGATAAGCAGTAAAATCAGGCTTATGTGTAAAGGCATTGTACATTGGAATACTTGATGCATCGTATTGGGACATCGGCTTCATTCCAAGGATTAATTCCATCGTACGAATCATCGAAGTTGTATCATAGAATGTACTATCTAATTTACCTGTTTGCGTATAAGGGCTAATGACCAACGCTTCCGTACGGTGAGCGTCAACATGATCCCAGCCGTTTTGTGCGTCGTCCTCGGTAATGAAAATAGCTGTGTCTTTCCAATATTTCGAGTGACTGACCGCATCCACAAGCTTTCCGACAGCAGCGTCATTTTGGGCAACCATCGCTTCCGGTGTTAATTTCCCGACTTTCGTTCCCTGTGTATGGTCATTGCCTAGTCGAACAATCTGCAGCTGTGGCAGGTTATCATTTTTCACAAATTCGTTGAATTCCCTTTTCCACTCTGCTTGTCGATCCAAATCGGAGATATCTAGATTATATCCGGGAAAGGCTGGATCAAAGTTGTCACCAATACTAGGATCTGTTGCCACCCATTGATTTTTTGCCTTGTCGAAGTTAATGAATTCACCATAATCGCGGAACGATACACCTGAACGCTGTGCATTATTCCATAGGAACCCAGCTTTCGGATAAGCAGCTTCATTGTCCCCTTCAAAATCATATGCCCGTTTTCGGCTGGAGTAGTTCGCCATCCAGTTCTTTTCTGTATAATCATTTGCTTTTGCAGCTGTAGCCCAGTTATGACCTTGAGCACTGATCTCGGCATCTGCATAAAAATTGTCGAACGTCACAAATTGATTTGCGAGCTTATGAAGATTTGGAGTAATTTTTTCACCGAAACTAGTTAAGCTAGGATCCCCATTTCCCTTTCCTAAATCACCAAACACCTGGTCATATGTACGATTCTCTTTGATGATATATATCACGTGTTTAATTGGTGATTTTCCTTCTGGGTTCATCGGAATGGGATTATTACCTGTTCTTTTCCCTTCTCCTTTATCCGTTAAGTTACTATATACCTGTTTTGTATATTGATTTAACTCATGCTCATTTGGTGAGTCGAAAACAGACAGTGTCCCTTCGATCATACTGCCGATATACTGACCTTGATCATTTGGTCCTGCCCCTAATCCTTTTGCATTCGTAACCATTACTTTATCCTTGTTCAGGTAAACGCCTGTAGGATACCATGCGGTTGGAATAAGTCCTTTTATTTTTGCTTTTTTCGAAAACAGATCAATCATAACTACATCATTGTTGCCTGCATTGGCGACATATAAGGTTTTTCCGTCTTTTGAAACCGTTAAGGCATCTGGCTGACTTCCAGTAGGAGATTGATTAAATGGCTTAACGGAAAGGGTCTGTACAACTTGTAGCGATTTTGAATCAATGATAGAGATGGAATCATCATCTGAATTAGAAATGTAAATATCCCCTGTTACCGGATTTTCCGCAATGGCATTCGGATGCAGCTCAGTCGGAATTGTTTTCTTTACTTCCATTGTTTCAGGATTCAGGAGTGTAACACTGCTTTCCCCCCAATTGCTGACGTACAATGACTTTCCATCCTTTGATAGAAAAGCAGTATATGGGTTCTTTCCAATGGAAACCGTTTGAACAATTTTTTGAGTTCCAAGATCAATTTTGGAAACGGAATGGTCTAAATTATTCGCTACATACAGATATGCACCATCCGGTGATACGGAAAGTCCAGCAGGATAGAAATTGCTATTTTTACTGTCTTTTAACAGGATGGCTGGTTTTTCGGATAATTGCCCATCCGTAAAAGTAAATTGACGGATCTTATTATTTCCTCCGGCTGACGCATACAATGTTTTCCCATCAGGACTAAATGCAACCCCCAAATATAAAGCCTCCGGAGATTTATATTCGATTGTCTGAACCACTTTATTCGTATTGGTATCGATTACCTGAAGAGATTGTGTTCCTTGACCATCATTTGAAATAACTAAATACCTTCCATCTGGGCTTAAAGCTCCACCCATTGGAAAATTTCCTAATGTAATTTGCTGGCCGGCGGGTGTCAGGGCGGTATTATACGGAGTAAAACCAGTATTCTCACCCACGGGTCCGGCTGTTCTGTTCAAGTTCATTGCAGCATAAGTAGAACCAGTTGTAATCATAAGAGCAGCAACAGCAGCAGTAATTGCAGTTTTTCTTTTCATTCCAACTCTCCCCTTCATTTATTTTTGTCTTACAAATAAAATGTTAGGAGAAATATATGAATATAATGTTTTGTTAAAGTTAAGAAAATAATAAGAATTTTGCGAAAATAGTCCTGTTCCTTTTGGCTTTTATTTTGTCTGTGTTTTAACAAAAATAAGAGAAAAGGAGGATTTACTTCACTAGATTTTAAGCGTTTTTTTATTATTCTATGATTATGTTCTTAGAAGGAGTTGAAATGGATGATTGTGGTCAAAATATGTAGAGAGTAATTAGTCCTAAAGCACAATAAATAATGTTTAAAAAATATTCCATACCAAGAGAGCAGGAATATAGTGAGTTTTACAGAATAAAATAATAAAATCCTATAAGGGGAGGTTCGGATTTGGGATATTTTTTTATACTAATCATTATTGTGGTAATTGGGGTTGTTTGCTTTCGATTTTTCAAAAGAAAATCAGCACCTTCCAACCAGTATACCCCTTACGATGATATAACTGTCGGGAAAAAGATAGAGATTAAAAGAGATAGCCCGCTTCATGACACCAAACACCAAATCGAATATGAAGAGAAAGATGTTTGAACTGTATTAACAAAGGGATTACAAAAAGATAAGAAGGATGATGAAAAATGAACAATCTTACCAAAATGAAAATTTTAAAACCTGCACATGATGTATTCGAGGCTTTCGCAGATCCTTCGAAAATCAAAAATTTCTGGTGGTCATCCAGCTCCGAAAGATGGGAACAGGGAAAAGCCATCACGCTTACATACGATGAGTACGATGCACAATTGGAAATAAAAATTGCAGAGGTAGATCCAGATAAAAAAATTGTTTTCTTATGGGGTGCACCAGGAGCCGAAAATGTGGTTACGATTTCGCTCAAAGAGCTAGATAGCTCTACTACTATTATTGAAGTGAACGAGGATGGTTTTAAGAGCGATGATCCTGAGCTACTTTATAAAATGATCGACAATAAAGAGGGCTGGGTTTACATGCTTACCTGTTTAAAAGGGTATTTAGAGCATGGTATAAATACATTGCGTGGCGGTTTAGTGAAGGATTAATCATTAAAAAAGCAGGGGATTTTGCTAAGTAGTTCGGTTCAGAGGTAATAGCAAGCAAATTAGCATATAAATCTGCTTGCTTTTTTTACTAAGTTTTAATATTGAAAATAGCATCAGATTTAGCACTGGATTTAACAAGTGGGCAATAGCCATTGGTCACACTATAAAATATGTCTTAAAAGCATTGCAAACTGTGTAATCAATTTATTAGATGTATCTAGTGAAATGAGGGTTTCTGTTAGGGGCAGGTCAAGTACATGATCTAATAAATAGACGGAAAAATTCCGCTTAATTCGTAATTATTATTATAAAAGGCATAAATAGACGGAGAGATTCCGCTTATTGTCTCGAAAAATGTATAATTAGGAGATTTTGCTTTGCATAATCGGAAAATCTCCCCTTATTTACCCCAAAAAGAGCTCCATTCTTCATTTAACGGAAGTATCTCCGCTTATTTTACTTTGTCTTGTTGCTCGTTTAAGAACAAGACATCTTATTTAAAAATAAGTGAGGTTTTTAACAGTGACGTTCTTTAGCAAAAATTGATTTGTCTTTGTGTTAGTTGAAAACTAGTCATTTGATTAAAAAAACATTGAATATTAAACCATATATTTCGGAGTTACAGGAACGGAAAAAATATTTTTTTGCACTTTTGACGATAGATGAATTATTAGAAATTCAGGAAAACTATTAAGAATAATGGCCCTTACGTTTTCTATTAATCATGTAATTTTTGCAGAGGAAGGGCCATATATGGATCCTTAACTTATTTCATAAAACAACCACGGAGAGATTTCCCCGCCCATCTTATTATATAGCGACTGCGCTGCCACATTATCCTTTGCCGTCTCCCAAGTCATAGAGCAAAAGCCATTTTCACGTATGTAATCAAGGCAATGTTGAAATAACTTTTCCCCCACCTTTTTCCCTCTGATATCCGTGTTTACAAACAAATCGTTTAATACTGCTTGCCTCTTTACCCTTAATGTACTAAATGTAAAATACAAAGTGGCAAATCCGACTAACCCGCCATCCAGCTCTGCAACAAATTGCTGCCCGCTGGCAGGATTTTTTAACAAATGCTCTATTAAACCTTTAAGTTCGCCTTCATCTGGTCTCGGCTGTTTATAGAAATCTACAATATATTCGATCATTAATTGGTAGAGTTCAGGAATGTCTTGATGGGTGGCTTTTCTGATTAATACTTCTTGGCTCAATGTTTTTTCCCCCTTAAATTAAAAATCAATCATTGCTCCTCTTTCGTCAAAAACAGCGGTTGGATTCCAAGCAACCTCCCAAAGATTATTTTCGGGATCGGCAAAATAAGCAGTCCTGCCTCCCCAGAAGGCATCACTTGGTTCTCTTAGAATTTCCCCATTGGATTGTCTAATATTACTTATTACCTCATCAACTTGATCGGGCTTATCTACATTAATAGCAAGAGCAGCCCGAGAGTATGCCTGTGATGCTGAAATATTGACACCTGCATCTTTCGCCAGCTCCTCGATTGGGAATAACGAAAGTAAAACCCCTGCTGTTTTAAATACAGCATAATCATCCGAACTTACACTGGTTTCTTCCCAGCCCAAGCTCTTATAAAAAGCACGCAAATTCGGCAAATCAATAGCACCAATTGTAATTAAGCTAACACGTTGTGGAATCATATTATATCCTCCTCCCAATGCTCTTATTGTGGTTCATTTTGTATTCATATCATTCAGCACAACCCTAATGCATGCTGAATCGCCCAGCTTTGATGTTCATGAATAAGCCTTTCTATTGCCACTTCTATTTCTACCATTTCATAAACATGATCTTCTTCAATTGGTTCCATTATTTTTTCACCTAATTGGCATGTATAGAAATGTCCGATGCTTAAGTAATAGTCATTGTAGTGTTGAGAATAAAAATATCTCTGTGCTTTTCCGATGAATTCATTAACTTGAACATCACATCCCATTTCTTCTAATACCTCTCTTTTAAGGCAATCCACATCACTTTCATTGCCTTCCTTTCCTCCCCCAGGAAGAAAATAGCGGTCATGAATATTCACAACACCTACCTTTGTTCTATCCTCGTTAAAAATAATTCCGTAGCACCCTACTCTTGGTTGATACTCAATCGATTCTTCTTTTTCGCCAAACGTTAACATTGCAGGCATCTCATCACCTCGCTTTTAAAATATTGTTTCCGCTTAAGACCCTAAAAATTCTGTTTGTAATTCTCTTTCCACCACTGTGTTTTCAAGCAATACTTGATATGCTTTTGCGTTCGGTCTTGAACTGACAATTTTAGCAATATCCTGTTCGACAAAATGAATCGCTACTCCATCGTCCGCCGCTATCCCCGGTTTAATTTGAGTTGTTTCTATAAGTCTATGATAAGCCGGTCTTCTTTCCAGTTCTGCATCGTAATGAGGGCAATGACTTCCTTTCAGGAATCCAAGCGCTTCAATAGGTTCAAGCTCATCGCCATAGGAATCCGTTACTCCTTCTTCAAACCAGCAGATAGACCCTGCACTAATTCCTGCAAGTACAACCCCTTGATCCCACGCCTTTTTTAACATTTGATTTAAGCCCCATTCTTGCCAAAGAATCAACAAGTTCTTTGTATTCCCGCCGCCTACATAAATAATATCCTTAGACAATATAAAATCCTCCAAATCTCTTGTTGGCGGCTTGAATAGCGATAGATGGGAAGGCTTGCAATTATGCTGATTAAAAGCATCATAAAACCTATTAATATAGTTTTCTGCATCTCCACTCGCTGTCGGCAAAAAGCAGATAGAAGGAGTGGCTTTTCTCGATTGTTGTAAAACATATAAGTCTAGTAACGGATTTTCCGGTTCCATTGAAAACCCGCCACCGCCTAGTCCGATGATTTGTCTCATCGTGTTATCCCCTCTTCTTCTTTTATTATCTCGCTTATTTCCATTAAATCATCAATGATGAAATCAGCATGGGCAAGCTCATCCTCCTGGGCAAAATCAAACCGGCAGCCAATAGCATATAGACCATTGGATTTTGCTGCTTTTATATCCGATAACCGATCTCCCACGACGGCTCCTCTTTGAATCTTGTATTTTTCCAAAATCATCTGAACAAGATCTGATTTATCCTTCGATTTAATTTGTTGAATACTGAAAACTTCTTGAACCCAGTTATCCAGGTGATAGTATTTAACAATGGATTCCAAATAATTTGGCAACCCATTGCTGGCGATAAAAGTAGGGATATTTCTATTTTTTAAATAGGTAAATAACTCCTCCACACGGGGATACAAATCGCCGTTGCCGTTTTGTATGTTATAGATTAATTGATCGTGAAAAAACTCATTTGCCATTGTGCGAATTTCAGATGGATGGGTTGGTAAAAGGGTTTCCCAGACTACGGACAATGGGACACCCATAATCTGACGGTATTTTTCAATTGGAGTTTCCTTTTCCCATAGACCCTTTTGCCGCAGCTCTTGGAATGTTTCTTCCAGACTTATTTCTAAAATCTTATCCGTTTGAAAGAGAGTTCCATCCATATCAAATATCATAGAAAAATTCATCGTTCTGACCTCATTTATTTTGTAATATACGTTATGTTTATTTTATTCCAAATGGACTTCCAGTTCTTCTTCTTAATCCGTTCCTCGTATATCCATGCACGTTCCTTTGTTACCGTAAAAAATGGTGAAGGTTTCACTTGTAAATGAAGCACATCCTCCAGTCCACAAGGAGCAGTTAAAATAAGCTGATCCTCTTCATCTAATTTTAGCCCCAATGCCGTTGCCGTTTCGGGAAATTTCGATATTGCGTCAACGGAGGAGGAATACGGCGGGATATTATTCTTCACATGCATTCTCGCTTCATTTTTTACAGACCATGGAACATTAGGATGTAAATGTCTCAAACTTTCTTCTAATCCCTTTTCCTCGGATTCGTCCGTGTTTTTTTCATCGAAATAGATGACATCAACATCCGGAATTGGTGTTCTTTCCTCGAATCCATGGAGGGTATCCCAAATTTTCGAACGAACAAAGCCTGCACACACCCACCAATCTGGCAGATTCAGTGTTTTAGCAGTCCGCAGAATATCCATCATCCATTTATCTTCTCTTACAAGCTGCAGAATATCATTTTCAGTCTGAATCATTTTTTTACTCCCTTTGCATGATAAATTTAGTCCTTCTGTGTCCACGAGTGGTGTTAAACACCAGATTATCATTACTCTAATCCGGTACCTAACACACGTGCTTTTATGATCATGAAGTGTGGATTTTTCATGAGCTTTTCATACGTTTCGGGATTCTTCTTTTCGAACTCCTTTGTTGGTTGGGGCTCTATCAATTTCTCCAGTGAAAAATGGGCAAGTGTTTCATTTAATATAAGGTGCAGGGGACGGCGATAGAAAGTCACCTCAATGAACTTCCCTTGTCTTTTCCACTGATCGACAATGAATTCGGTAGAAAAATAGTCTTGGTTTTGCGACATATTGATATCCATAAATGGGTGGTGGACTGAAAATAGCAGGATTCCATCCGGTTTTAATATCCTTTTAAATTCTTGAAATGTCGGTCCCCAATCCTTCACATAATGAAGAACAAGCGAGCTGACGATAAAATCAAATGTATTGTCTTTAAAAGGAAGCTTATCTGCAAGATCCAGACAGAGAACTTCCGCTTGATCTCCAACTCTCCTTTTGGTGGCTGCGACCATTTCCGGGCTGAGATCGATTGCGGTAACGCTTGCACCTAGTTTAATAAATTGCTCCGTATACCACCCGGCTGCACAACCGGCATCGAGAATCATTTTCCCCTTAAGGTCTTGTGGCAGAAGGTTCATCATCGCTGGCCGCTCATAGTCAATATTGTACAATGCATGCTTATCCACACGATGCTCATAGTCGTAGGAAAGCTCATCATATGCTTTTTGTACTCGATTCATCATCATCCACCTTTCATAAAAACATAATCTTCACAATCTATAAAAACATTCTTTAGAAAAGGGCAATAATCCTTTTTTATTTAGATTATTATCTGATATGATCGGTAACCAGACAAATACAAGAAAGATCAAGAAGATAAGCCTTGTTTTTATACACACGCTCTATTCCGCCATTTTATCCAATATTTTTTGCTTGTTTGTCTATGTCGAAAAATCAGATATCAACATTTACTAATAGATGTAATCGTTATTCTATATAGCTTCATCCACATAATTAGAATTTTAAAGGAGGACATATCATGGATAAAGGTACTCATGATAAATTCAAAGCTTTCACTATAAAATTTTTTGAAACAAATAAGATTACGGACTCTTATAAGGACGTTCAATGGGGAAGTACAGAAAGCCAAAACATTAGATTTCAATATTTATGTAAATTGTTTGAGGAGGACCAAACGAAGGAAATTACTTTACTCGATGTTGGCTGTGGATTAGGGCACTTATATGATTTTATTTTAGAAAAAAATTACGATAATATTCGATACTCAGGATTAGACATTCAAAGGGATTTTATCGAATTTGCTAAGAAAAAGCACCCTGATGGTCATTTCATGAACAAATCTCTTTTTGAGCTCGAAACGGACCAACAATACGATTATCTAGTCGCTTCCGGAACTTTTAGTGTTACCGTTCCGAATGAGGACATGAAAAAGTTTCTAGAAGAAAGCGTAGAAAAAATGTTTACATTATGCAATAAAGGGATTGCCTTTAATTTACTAACCACTAAAATGCCCAGCGAATATATAGGAACAACGGAAACACATTTTGATCCAGTAGAAATTCTCGATATGTGTTTTAAACTCACTAACCGAATTAATGTATATCATTCCTACAAACCTAACGATTTCACCATATTGATGTATAAATAAAGCAGAACTTATGAAGGAAGTATGCCAAAATATATCATCAAAAAGTGCCTAATTTTAAAAGAATGATAGAAGTTTCCCCCTTGCTCTTTAAAAACCTATAAAAAGACTTTACTTTATTGAAGGTGATATAAGTGCAAAAAACGATTACATTTAATTCGGAAGTTTCGGGTATGGCAGTTAACGGAAAGTTTCCAGCAAAAGTGGTGTTCGAAGCAGCCGAACCCGACACAGGAATCGTTTTTATTCGCGATGATTTACCAGATAAACCTGAAATAGAATGTCGCTTTGAATATGCGGTAATGAATAAACGATGGTCGTCTTTAGAAAAGAATGGAATACGTATCGAACATACAGAGCATATTTTAGCAGCAATTTCTGGATTAGGAATTACGAATATACGTATTCACTTAAATAGCCCATATATACCAGTAGTATCAACATTTAGCAGCTGGGAATTTATAGTTGCCCTTCTAAAAGCTGCTCCCATTGCTCAATCTGTTCCTTTACAATATAAAGTGGTGAAAGAACCACTTTGGGTGCTGGACGATTTCGAAACAATGAACGGCAAACGATATGACTCCTTCCTTCTTGGACTTCCATCAGACCATTTTTCCATCACCTATTTTCTCCAATATCCGGAGGAACAAATCCCAACTCAAGTTGCTCATTTTTCCACCATCAATGATGAAAACTTTATTTCAGAGTTGGCAATAGCACGGTCTTTTATTTTGGATGAGGATTATGACCTTATGCTTCAATATTTCGGCAAAAATATCGACAATTGTTTATCCGTCCCCAGCGGTAATGCAACTTTGCGGTGGAGCAATGAAATTGCAAGACATAAAGTGTTGGATCTAGTAGGAGATTTGATGTTGATCGGGCAGCAAATAAAAGGGCATTTTATCGGTTTTCGAAGCGGACACAACATGAATATTAAGATGGTACGCTTATTAAGCAAAGCTTGATCTCCGTTGTTTTTAGTAAAGGAAGTGTTATTCATCCATGATTGTAGGAATTCATCAGCCAAATTATATCCCCTGGTTTGGCTTTTTTCATAAAATGCTCTCCAGTGATATCTTTGTCATTTTAGATGATGTATTGTGTTCCAATAAAGAAGAAAGAAGAAATGTAATAAAGGGCTCGAATGGAATGATTTCGTTAGCTATTCCTATATTAAATAAAAAAGCGCAAATAAAAGATATTGAGATGAATAATCAATTAGATTGGAAACATAGACATATTTACACTCTGCAAGGTTGCTATCAAAAAGCAGATTATTGGGAAAGTCTTTCTCCTTCTTTCATTGATATATACCAACACTCCGGCAATAAATTAATAGATTTCAACTTAGCGCTAATCGAATTAATCCGGGAGCACTTAGATATAAAGACACCAATGATACGCTCATCCGAAATGAGTGGAGTATACGGGGAGAAGAATACAAAAATTATTAGTATCTGTAAATCTCTAGGTGCTGAAATTTATTTATCAGGTTCAGGTGCAAAATCATACATGAACGAGGAGGCTTTTGAAGACAATCATATAAAAGTGGTTTATCAGCATTTTAACCATCCTGTCTATCCCCAACGGTGGGGAACGTTCATCCATAATTTATCTATAGTAGATTTATTATTTAATTGTGGTCCTAATGCAAAACAATATCTAGAAAAACAAATTATTGTGTGAAATGGTGGTAATTTGGCTTAGACGGCAACTTTTCATAAATAATGTCTATCCTACACCACTGCCATGAAAAATTACTCCATTTCCGTAAAAAAGACTAATCAAAAAATTAGTCTTTTACATAGCTTTCATTTTCCTTTAAGTTAATCGCTTAATAAATAAAACCCTGCTTCCTCCACGTCCATCATAGTCAGAATGAATGGAAACCCCCTCTATTATTGAATCACCCTCCTCTACTTCAAAACCCAAGCGCGTATGAAAATCGATAGAGGTTTTATTGATAGGAGAAGTTACACAGCGCACTGTATCACACCCCTTTTGTTTTACCGTTTCAAAAAATACCTCGTACAATTTCCTCGCAACCCCTGCTTTTCTGTAGTTCGGATGAACTCCTATGAAATGAATATAAGCTTCATTTCCATGTGTTTGGGAAAGGAAACCTACTAGAAATCCAATGATATTTCCATCTTCCTCCGCTATAAAACTAGTAGACTGAAAATGCACAAAAAATAATTTAGGAAGCATATCAGACATTTGTCTGCCGCCCCACCATTCATCAATAACGGAAATAACATTTTTATAATCTGAAGCTTGGAGCTTCCTTATTAGCATAATAAGTAACCTGCCTTTTTTATTTTTATTATATAAGGATTCTTTAAAATAAAGGAATTTCCTTCTATTTCATCCATTTATAAAGTATTTGGGATAAAAAATGTTTGACAATAAATCGACTCCTCCCCATAATTGTCTTAGTAACTAAGATAATTAGTAACTAAATCTTTTCAAAGTTGTTTTATCTTAAATCGAAAGATGGGATTTATGTGACAGAGGAATCATTACTTAAGGAGGAATTTATCCCTTCCCTGATTCAGGAATTGAGAAAATTTAGTACGGTAAATCTGTTCTTTATTGAAGGGATTGCTGCTAAGCTTCATCTAAATGCCACAGATTTGAAATGCAGAGACCTTCTTAATTATACAGGGCCTATTTCCGCTGGAAAGCTTGCTAAATTAACAAATTTGACTACAGGAGCGATTACAGGAGTGATAGATCGTTTGGAGAAAGTAGATCTTGTGGAGCGCAGGGAAGATCCCAATGATCGAAGACGTGTGATTATTCACCCACTAACACACCGTGCTTCCGAAATTCGCGAATTATTCAAACCGTTATCCAATTCTCTTTCCGAATTATTTAAGAAATACAATGAAGAAGAATTAAAACTAATACTAGATATTTTAGTTCAGTTCAATGAGATATATCCGCAAGAGACAAGAAAATTAACAAACGATGAATAAGAAAAGTGAAAGCGCCTTGCCCATCTGCGTACGGATTTCGTAGTCTTCGACTGAGATAAAGGAAACACGGTGAGGTAGTTCACGAGCCGATGTTGACTTATCGTAGGGAGAAGACGTAGAAATCCGCTAGCCGATAGGCGCTGTAGCTAGACCAAGACCAAACTGGTGAAATAATTTAAGTGCTAAAAACTTATAAAAGTTTATAGCATAAAAAGGGGGATTTCTATGGTTTCAAATGAAAGCAAAATAGGCTTTGTGGTAGCAGGCCTGCTTTTAGGAATATTAATGGGAGCAATGGACAATACGATTGTGGCAGCTTCCATGCCAACCATTGTTGGAGAGCTTGGCGGACTCGATAAGTTTATCTGGGTTACTTCCGCTTATTTAGTGGCAACCATGGCGAGTATGCCGATTTTCGGTAAATTATCCGATATGTATGGCAGAAAGCGATTTTTCATTTTCGGACTTATTATTTTTCTAGTAGGTTCTGCACTTTGCGGAACAGCGCAAAGCATTACTCAGCTAAGTATTTACCGTGCCATTCAAGGGATTGGCGGAGGTTCTTTAATGCCAATCGCATTTACCATTATTTTTGATATCTTTCCACCTGAAAAGCGCGGAAAAATGACTGGTTTATTCGGAGCTGTGTTTGGTCTGTCCAGTGTTGTAGGTCCATTACTAGGCGCGTATATTACAGATCAAATTGATTGGCGCTGGATCTTTTATATCAACTTGCCTTTAGGTGTCATTTCGTTATTTTTTATTATTCAATTTTATAAAGAAAATCTCAATCTTAAGAAGCTTAAAATCGATTGGATCGGAGCGATTACGCTTATTGGTGCCGTTGTCAGCTTAATGTTTGCGCTTGAGCTTGGCGGAAATCAATATGCATGGGGCTCTACTATGATAATTTCTCTATTTGTCATTTTTGCTGTCCTATTTGTCATTTTTCTTATTGTGGAGAGAAAAGTGGCGGAGCCAATCATTTCTTTTAGCCTCTTTAAAAGCCAATTATTTGCTGCAACACAAGGGGCCGCGTTTTTCTATGGTGCCGCTTTTATCATTACAACGGTAATGATTCCGATATTTGTTCAGTCGGTTTATGGCGGTTCCGCTACGAACTCAGGAGTTATTTTGATTCCAATGATGATTGGATCTGTTATAGGAAGCCAAGCGGGAGGACAATCCGTGAGGCGCTTTAGTTATCGTGGCATTATGCTTGTTTCCGTTGTTTTATTTTTTGCAGGGATGTTCCTCTTGAGTACAATCGATGTGAATACACCACGATATCTTCTGACCATTTTCATGGTTCTTACTGGTCTTGGAATGGGATTTAATTTCTCTTTATTGAGCATGGCTACACAGCATAATATTGAACCGCAAAGACGCGGCATTGCAACATCAACGAATAACTTTTTTAGAACGCTTGGCATGACTCTTGGTGTTACAATATTTGGGACGATTCAAAATCATCTTTTAAACAGCAAATTGCAGGATGCATTTGGTCAAATGAAAGGATTTGCTGGACATATGGATTCACGTGCTTTGCTATCTACGGATGCAAGAGCAAAAATTCCACCGGAAATCCTTCATAAAATCACCGGTGCAATGGCCCACTCCGTCTCTACCACTTTCGGTTGGGCACTAATTCCGATTGGCCTGGGGTTTGTCGCTATTCTATTAATGGGTAAAGAACGGCTGATGGCTCCCGGTAAAGGAAAAGGCGCAGCATAGGGTGTCAGGCACCACTCGTGGACATTTGGACGTTTTGTCCTTGAGTGGCGGACACAACTTAATTGAAAAGCTCTAGTATATACAAAAGTAGTCGAGTGCTTAAACTCGACTACTTTTTTTGACTTTTAGTACAATTTGTAAATTTTTACGTTAAAATGTAATTATTCTTGCAAAAATTAGAGAGGTAAAGTAAATGAAGGAAGGAATAAATTACAAGTTTTGGACGGTTTGCATGGTACAAGATGGAGATTCCGTACTGCTATTGAATAGACAACATGATAATTTTAAAGGATACATTCCCCCTGGCGGAAAAGTAAAGTTTCCTGAAAGCTTTACAGAAGCCGCAATAAGAGAAGTGAAGGAAGAAACTGGGCTAGAGGTAAGCAACCTAATTTATAAAGGACTTTATGAATACGTTAATCCTGAAAAAAATGATCGATATATGATTTTTAACTATATTACGAATTGCTTTACCGGAACGTTGTTAGAAGATGCACCCGAAGGAAAACCTGTTTGGGTCCAATAAAAGAAGTCCCAAATCTTCCTATGCAGACTTCTATAAGAAGATTCCCATTGTTTTTTGAAGAAGGAACTTTTGAAATTCAGGTTGAATGGAACAATGAGAAAAACCAGGAAGGAAAAGTTACTATAAGGAAAACGTAAGAGTATAAATTAATATCAAAGAATGATTATAGAAAGCCCGCATCCACGCTGTCAGGCTTTCTTTTCTTTTATGTTATCCCCAAAGTTAGTACAATAAAAGTATCCCAAAATCAAAAGTGTCCATGAAGAAAAGACAAAACCACTGGTTCGGGAAAATACATAGGTGGTGGACCTTTTGAAACCATTAAGGTTATGTAAAAATGATAGCAAGGGGTTGAAGGCGTTGTTTAACGATTTTAAGCCTGTGGACGGTCGTCCTGTTTATATTCAGCTAAAAGAATATTTGAAGAAAATGATTACAAATGGGCATCTGCTTGAGCATCAGAAGTTGCCTTCCACCCGTGAACTAAGTACTTTATTATCCGTCAGCCGGAATACAGTTCTCACTGCTTATGCAGATTTGGAACAGGAAGGGCTCATTTACGCGATAAAAGGAAAAGGAAATTTTGTTGGGCGTGTTGAGACTTCAAAAGCTCCTTCCATTCAACTTAATTGGGAAGAAAAAGTTAGCGAGGTCACCTTGCTTGCTGAGGAAATGGACCTGATGAAGCACGGTGTTCGCTGGAACAAAGGAATGATTGCATTCAATAGCATTGCACCCGATGAAAAGCTTTTTGATGTCGAAAACTTTAAAAGAGCTTTTCTGACGAGAATGTCGATTGAAGGAGACATCGTCCTTAACTATGGATATGCAAAAGGCTTCAAGCCCCTAATCGATTACCTTTTACAGTATATGGAAATCAAAGGCGTGGATATTTCAAACAAGGATATTCTGATTACCAATGGTTTTACGGAGGGGCTGGATATTTTATTATCCTCACTTGCCAAAAAATCAGGTCGGATCCTTTGCGAGAATCCTACTCATCATTCTGCCCTTAAGCTTTTCCGTTTGCATGGGTTTGAAATCCATGGAATTGAAATGGAGGATGATGGAATAAACATTCCGCAACTAGAAAAATCCTTGTCTGAATCCAATTTTGATTTTTCCTATTTAATTCCGTCCTATCATAATCCAACCGGGATTGTCACCTCCTCTGAAAAAAGAATGGAAATGATGAGACTGATGTCGAAATATCAAATTCCAATTTTGGAGGATGGGTTTAACGAGGAATTGCGCTATTCAGGTTCCCACTTAGCCCCTTTTGCAGCCTTTGCCGGGAATGGCAATAATGTCATCTATTTAAGCAGCTTCTCCAAAATTCTTTTTCCAGGTTTGCGTGTCGGCTGGATTTTGGCAGACAAAGAACTGATCTATTATCTAGAGAGCATGAAGCGGGCACGAACTATTCACACTTCTACGCTAGATCAGGCTGTTTTGTATCAATATCTGCATGACGGACATTTTGAAAAATATTTAAAAAGGGCCAGAACTGTTTATAAGAAGAAATATGAATTAGCGGTTCATGCTTGTGAACAATACCTGCCTTTTAAAAGAATAACTGGTGATGGCGGCCTTCATCTTTTTATAGAATTAGAAAAACATATAAATGTGCGAGAGTTATTAAAAAAATGCTATCAAATGGGAGTCGTCTTTTCACCCGGAGATATTTTTTATACAAATGGAGGAGGAAGTAATACCTTCCGTTTGGGATTTTCAAGATTAAAAGAAGAAGAAATTGTGCGCGGCATAAAAATAATTGGTGATATATTAAAACGAGAATTTGGAGGTTCATAAAATGAAAGTTGGCGTTATCATGGGAGGTGTATCCTCCGAAAAGCAAGTATCCCTTATGACCGGGGGAGAAATGATTGCACATTTGGATAAAAGTAAATATGAGGTTATACCTGTTGAACTTAATAATAAGGAAGATTTGGTCGAAAAAGCGAAAAATCTTGATATCGCACTTCTAGCCCTTCACGGAAAATACGGAGAAGACGGAACCATCCAAGGTACGCTTGAAACCCTTGGCATCCCATATACCGGAAGCGGCATGTTATCCAGCAGTATTTGTATGGATAAAAATATCTCGAAAAAAATTATCCGTTATGAGGGTATTCCAACAGCAGATTGGATTTGCCTTTCAAATCTGGAAGAGCTTCATATGGATGAAATAGACAAAATGGGTTACCCTGTTGTGGTAAAACCTAATTCCGGCGGTTCAAGTGTGGGAGTAA
Source organism: Margalitia sp. FSL K6-0131 (assembly GCF_038008735.1). Classification (NCBI taxonomy): domain Bacteria; kingdom Bacillati; phylum Bacillota; class Bacilli; order Caryophanales; family Bacillaceae; genus Heyndrickxia; species Margalitia sp. FSL K6-0131. The sequence goes on along the minus strand of NZ_JBBOZS010000001.1, from coordinate 728,844 downwards.
AACTCGTGTATGATCAGGATTCCTTACTTTCCGCTGTTGCTGAAGTGTTCGAATGGGATACAGAAGTCCTAATTGAAAAGTATATAAAAGGTGAGGAGATTACCTGCGCGATTTTTGACGGTAAGCTTTTACCTATTATTTCGATTCGACATGCTGCTGAGTTTTTTGACTATAATGCAAAATACGACGATGTTGCTACCATCGAAGAGGTGGTGGAACTGCCTCCAGAATTAAATGAACGCGTTGCCGCTGCTGCATTGGCCTGCTACAAAGCACTTAAATGCAGTGTTTACGCAAGAATTGACATGATGGTCAAGGATGGAATCCCATATGTCATGGAGGTTAATACATTGCCAGGCATGACAAAAAATAGCCTACTCCCAAAGAGCGCCCAAGCGGTTGGCATCTCCTACAGCGAACTCTTGGATATGATTATTGAAACCTCGTTAAAGGTTAGGAAAATGGAAGGATTTTAATTGAAGCCTTTATAGAAAAAGAAGTATTCTAGTTCCTTAAAGTGGATTAGAATACTTCTTTATTTGGTTAAGCAAATGTTGTAGGGGTTCTATTTCAACAATAGTGGTCCTTTATTGTTTTGATGAAGGACACTTTTGGTTTCTGGCACACCCGGTTTGGACTTCATTGCCTTCATGAAGGACGCTTTTCGATTCTGGTACACCTAGTTTGGCCTTCATTGCTTTGATGAAGGACACTTTCCGATTTTGGTACACCTAGTTTGGACTTCATTATTGCGATGAAGGACACTTTCCGATTTTGGTACACCTAGTTTGGACTTCATTACCTTCATGAAGGACGCTTTCCGATTCTGGTACACCTAGTTTGGACTTCATTACCTTCATGAAGGACACTTTTGGTTTCTGGCACACCCGGTTTGAACTTCATTACCTTCATGAAGGACACTTTTCGATTTTGGTCCATCTAGTTTGAACTTCATTACCTTCATGAAGGACACTTCTCGATTTTGGTCCATCTAGTTTGGACTTCATTACCTTCATGAAGGACACTTTTGGTTTCTGGCACACCCGGTTTGGACTTCATTGCCTTCATGAAGGACACTTTCCGATTTTGGTACACCTAGTTTGGCCTTCATTACCTTCATGAAGGACACTTTTGGTTTCTGGCACACCCGGTTTGAACTTCATTACCTTCATGAAGGACACTTTTCGATTTTGGTCCATCTAGTTTGGTCTTCATTACCTTCATGAAGGACACTTTCCAATTCTGGTTCAACCATTTTGTCCTTCATTACCTTCATGAAGGACATTTTATGATTCTAGTTCATCCATTTTGTCCTTCATCGTTTTGATTATGAGTGGTGCCTGACAATAGGTCTAAATAATATTTGACCAGCTCCGGGTATTCTTTTATTTCTGTATTTCCTTTTTCCGTGAGCGTGTAAATTCCTCTGCTAACTTTTTCGAACCACCCGTAATAATTTTGGGTCAGGATGGATAAGGTTTTGTCGCCTGTGCCCATTTTACGGAGATTTTTTGGAGATAGCGGTCCTTCTCGCTCCATATAACAGGCAATCTGTATGCAATTTTCCTTATATGCGGTCATGATTTTTGTTTTGTTGCTGCCCCCGATATTATAATCCGCACTCCGTCCTTCTATTTCCTTCAGCAGATTCAGCCTTTTTTTCTTATTCATCTGCATGCTTCTCTTCCGATCAAAAGGAGCAGGTGAAAGAATGATTTCTGCCTTTGCCCCACTTTTCAAAAAAGATACTATGATTAATCCTAGCTCCAGTCTTTTAATCAAATGACACATATCATGCCATTTTTTGGAGTACATTTTATACTTCGGCTTCGGGATGGCAATATAGACAAGATCTGTTAAACGCTGTCTTTTCGCAGCTTGTATCAAAAGCTCCACCGTCAAATTCTTTTTCATTTCAACGATGATAAGCTCTTCTCCTTTAACAGCTGTTAAATCACAGTCCTTTACCTCGCCGTTCACCTCATATCCTTCCCGAACAAAAAGCTTCCTGATCGGCTCATATAAATCCGACTCATATAGTTTATCTTTTCCCATGAAAATCCTCTTCTCATTCGGCTTGCTCTTGTTTAATCAAACAAATGCTTAAACACACTTCTTCTTTTTTCCCGATTTATTCATAGTTGCTTAACCTGCTGGATTCCTCTAGTTAGTTAGAAACTAGAACTAATTTTTCTTTCCTATTGGTCTTTTGAAACCCCATAAAGACCTTTTCGATCTACTTTTTCCTTCCCCTTGGTCTTTTGAATCCCTATAAAGACCATCTCGACCTGATTTTACCTTCCTCTTGGTCTTTTGAAACCCCATAAAGACCTTCTCGACCTACTTTTTCCTTCCCCTTGGTCTTTTGAATCCCAATAAAGACCATCTCGACCTGATTTTTCCTTCCTCTTGGTCTTTTGAACACCCATAAAGGACAACTAGATCACAATTTTCCCTTCCCCTCGGTCTTTTGAATCCCTATAAAGACCATCTCGACCTGATTTTACCTTCCTCTTGGTCTTTTGAACACCCATAAAGGACAACTAGATCACAATTTTCCCTTCCCCTCGGTCTTTTGAACACCCATAAAGGACAACTAGATCACAATTTTTCTTCCCGTTGACCTTGAACCCCTATAAGGACCATCTCGACCTGCTGTTTCCTTTCCTTTAACCATTTGAATTCCCTAAAGGACAACTGACTCGGGCTTTCCATCATTTTTTATTTGTTTTACCCACTATTGTATTTTTCCGTTCCTCTAGTTTCCTCTTTATCTCTTTTATTTTATCTAAGTTCACCTCTTCTTGACCATATAATTCAACAAGCTCCATTTCTAGCAGGGATATTTCATTCTCTATTCCTTGGTTTTCAGGAGTCAGTTGATGGCTTTCCTCCCAATCCACATAGCTGCCTTTGTAATGAGAGATGTTGCCCGCCTCTATTTCCATAACCCGATTCGCAACCTTTCTGAGCAAATAAGGATCATGCGATACAATTACGACGGAACCGGGATACACCGCTAAAGCCTCTTCTATTTGTTCGCGTGTACTGATATCCAAATAGTTCGTCGGCTCATCCAACACAAGCAGATTCGCATCGGAAAAGTAGAGCTTTACAAACGCAACGCGGCATTTTTCTCCCATACTCAAGTCCTTAATTTTTTTAAAAACATCCTCACGGCGGAATAAGAAACACGCCAAAATCGTCCTTGCCTCTTCCTGAGTTAAATGGTCTAGCTCAAGCAGCTCATCAAGAATCGTATTTTCCATATTTAATTGATCCAGTTCCTGCATAAAATATCCGATTTTCAGCTGTGGATTCCGTCGAACCTCACCTTCCACTGGTAAAATAGTGCCTGTTAAAAGCTTTAATAAAGTTGTTTTACCAGAGCCATTTTTCCCTATAACCGCCAGACGATCTCCACGAGAAATCTCCATCTCCAGATTTTGAATAAAAGGAAAGTCCGGATTGTACGAAAAAGATACATTTTTCATTCCTATCATCCGTTTTCCTTCAAAAGCCTCCGCATCGAAAATGGCTTCAATCCCCTTATTCTCTTTGGGCCTTTCGATTTTCTTGTTTTCCAATCGTTCTAATGCCTTCTCCTTCACCTTCACTTGTTTCGCATGCCTGCCCGCTTGCTTTTTAGCAAACGGATTTCGTTCGCTCGCTGAATTCGACGCCTTCTGATACCACTGTTTATACGTTTGAATAACTTCTAGTAGCTTTTTTCGTTCCTGATTGTATTTTTTATATAATTCCTCTGCTGCATGCTGTTCCTGGTCATGCACCTCTTTATAAAAAGAATATCCTCCAGTGTACCGCTTAGTGCCTTTATCCGTTAATGCATAGGTAATAGAAGCAACTTTATCGATAAAATCACGTTCATGCGAAGTGAAAAGCACGGTCCCTTTATATTGCCGCAGCCAGCTAACCAACCACTCTACCGATTCGATATCCATATGATTCGTTGGTTCATCCAAAACGAGCATCTGCGGATCTTTAATGAGCAGCCTTGCCAGCTTCACACGAGTTTTTTGCCCTCCGCTTAACTCGGAAAAAGAAATATTCCACCATTCTTGGTTAATCCCGAGCTCTTTGGCAACACGCTCAATCTTCGCTTCCCATTCGTAGCCTTGGAGATCCATATATTGCTGTAAGGTATCGTTGTAATCCTCAACAAAACCAGTATCCTCGTTCCAAAGCTCCTGCATTTGCTCCAATCTATTTTTTAATTCATAACACTGTTCATTTCCCATGTAGATGTATTTAATCGTTGTGAGATCAGCGTTCACCTGTTCATCCATCATCCAGCCAATTTCATCGCGACCCAGACCAAACTCTAACTTTCCGCCTGTCTGCGAAATCTGCCCGCATAATACTTTTAACAATGTTGTTTTTCCAACCCCATTGTTTCCTATTAAAGCAACATGATCTCCCCGTTGAATGTCGAGGTTCACACCTTGAATAATGGTAATTCCGTTCAATTCCACACTTAGATTATCTGTTTTTAATACATGCATATTGATCCCTCCACCTAAAAAAATAAAACAAAAAAGCACAGACGACTGCCTGTGCTAAAATAGATGGATCAATATACAAACACAAATAAAATACCATTAGGAATTTTACTTCTTATAATCCGAATTGACATATAAAAATAGACATACTAATCCCATCACTCTGACCACGCACAGGCAGAGTCCTTTTTTGCTATAAAATTGCTTAGCGTAAAAGGTTATAGAATCATATCGTCTATTTTTGATGCCTCCTTCAAGAAATTACCTTTATTATAACATGTTTTTTAGTAATGGCAATATTCATTTTTTTCCTTTCTTTACCACCATCGATTGATAGCTATTAAACAATTTTAACGATAAATTCATTGTATATTCTTGTGTCTCATGAATAAAAGCGGTTACGGCAGGACTCATATAGTCTGATGATTTTACTTCAAGTCCTAAATTCTGATACACTTGCGGATTTAAGTAAGAGATATTGACATTAGTCAAACTGGGGGGAACAGCCATCTCCGGTAGTATCGTATTGCCGACCCCTTCTTGAACCATAGCGATGATAGTCGATATATCGCGGACTTCAAATGGAATCGTTGGAGACACTTCCTGTTCCTTAAAAATTTTATGAAGTATACTCTGACATTCCTTTGGCATGATAAATGGCTCGTTAGCGATATCTTTTACATGTATAGATGGTTGATTACTTAAGCGATGATTTTCTGGTACAAAGACGACCATTTTATCCTGAAGCAAGGGAATAAATTCAAATTCATGCTTTTCTTCTGTTACGACCCCAATATCAATAATCGATAATTTGATCCAATTTCTAACTTCTTCATAACTCCCTTCATATAGAATAACCTCCACACCAGGGAATCTTCTCTTAAAGGAGCTGATCATTCCCGGCAATAATTTGGCAGACATGTTTGAAATGCTGCCGATTTTTATCGTTCCTGTTTCTATTTCCGTGATTCCCGCCGCTTCATTCACTATTTTTGTTTTAATCATCAACAATTCTCGAATAAGACCGGTAATTCGTTCCCCTATTTTGGTTAAGCTTACACCATTTCTGTTTCGAATCAGCAATTTAATATTGAGCTCTGATTCTAAAGCAGCAACCGCTTGGCTGACGGCAGATTGGGAAAGACCGATTTGCTCCCCGGCTTTGGTAAAACTCCCTGTTTCCACCACTTTTATAAAAACCTCTAATTGAAATAAAGTCATAAAGCACCTCGTCATTACATTAGTAAAAACTTATCCAACTAATTAGAAACATTAATTTTACTTATATTAAATTTCATCATATACTACAATCAAAATCAAATAGAAAAAGGTGAGTAGCTTGATAATAAATGCAAATGGACAAGAAATTATGAAAGAAATCCAAACGAATACCCCCGTGCTTGTAGATTGTTGGGCTCCGTGGTGTCCAGCATGCAAAATGTTAGCTCCCATATTAGATGAAATTCATGAGGAGTTTGGATTAAAAATGATAAAGGTAAATGCTGATGAGAATGAGGATTTTATCAGTAAGTTTCAAGTACTGGGCTTGCCGACATTATTGCTTTTTCAAGAAAACCAGTTTGTAGAAAGAATAATTGGCTATCAATCTAAAGAAACACTTATCGGTATTTTAAAAAGCCAAGGGATGATAGTATAAGTAATGGCGGGATTAAACTGCTCCCGCCTTATATCGCGTTATAATCTAGGTCCGACGCACAGCATAAAAAGGATAAATCGAGTATGCGATTCATCCCCAAAATTTATCCACTTTCACAAAGCTGGTTTGATAAAAATTTGAATCTGTTTTTCATTACCAAATACATGAATAAAATGTATGGTGAAATAGACTAGCAATCCAGTAGTAATATGTGCAGCGCATGAGAACCAATATAATAATATCCCATTTTTCATTAATCCATAAAAATCTTTCCAGGATTCAAAATCCCTTTTGGATCCAATACGTTTTTTATCAATTTCATCACATTTAATGCCTCACCGTGTTCTTTTTGTTGATAAATAGCTTTTCCTACTCCTACCCCGTGTTCCCCGGTACAGGAACCGCCGCGACTGTGAGCATAATGTACAAGATGAGCATTTAACTTTTTGGCTTTTTCCAATTCTTCTTTATTATTGGGATCTATCATCACAATCGTATGATAGTTTCCATCGCCGACATGACCCAAAACGGCGCCATCCAAACCAATTTCGTCAATTGCCTTTCTCGCATCATGGACAGCCCCGCCCAATTCAGACATGGGAACTACAACATCCGTGACCATCATTTTTTTACCAGGAGATTTATGGACAAAGGCGTAGGCTAAATTATGGCGAACCTCCCATAGCCGATTTCGCGCCTTTGAATCAGTCTCAAATAAAAACTCTTCACATTGATTATCGAAGGCCAATTTTTCCGCAAACTCAACATCATACCGCATTCCAGCTTCACTTCCATGGAATTCCATAAATAAGGTTGGCTTCACGGGGAAGTCTGTGTTGTTGTATAGATTCACTTGTTGAACCGACCTTGCATCTACTAGTTCAATCCTAGCCATCTGAATTCCTGCAGACATAATGTCAGCTACAGCACTAACGGCAGTTTCAATACTAGGAAATACAGCCCTAGCTGCGGTTATTGCTTCAGGTATTCCATATACTCTTAGTGTTAACTCTACAAAAGCACCAAGGGTTCCTTCTGACCCGACAAACAAGCCTGAAAGCGAATAACCTGAAGAAGATTTAACCGTCATACTGCCGGTATGAATGATACTCCCATCTGCAAGCACCACTTTCAAATCCCGAACCTGATCACGCATTACCCCATAACGCACAGAAGTCGTTCCACTTGCATTCGTTGCCGCCATTCCGCCAATTGTGGCATCCGCTCCCGGGTCAACTGGAAAAAACAAGCCATACTTTTTCAGTTCCTTGTTCAATTGAGTTCTTGTCACTCCAGGCTGGATTCGAACAAGAAAATCCTCGGGACGGACCTCAAGAATTTGATTCATAAGTTGGAAATCGAGCGAAATACCGCCGTGATATGGAATAACATGACCCTCGAGACTAGATCCAACCCCAAATGGTGTCACAGGAATCTCCCGTTCTGAAGCAAACTTCATGATGCGACTTACATCTTCTTCATTTTTCGGAAACACTACTACATCCGGAAAATGCGGCGTATGATAGGATTCATCCTTGCTGTGCTGATCCAAAACCGTTGGATTTATGCTTACCTGATCTCCAGGGAGAATTTTTTTTAACTCTTCAAGCAATGCTGCCGACATCCCCATATGCTATCACTCTTCTTTCCTCTAAAAATCAGTATTTTAAAAATTCAATTACTATCATTATGATAAAATATTTGAAATCATCAAACAAATAATAAGATTACAATATAATTTAACTTCCATAAATGATACAATACACATATTAAGAACAAGGAGGACAATTATTTGAAAAAGAATCCCACGCAAGATATGTATGATTACAATGTTTGGGCAAATAAGGAAATAATCAATCATCTAAAAGAACTTCCTGAGGACATTTATCATCATGACTTACAAAGTGGCTTTTCTTCTATTTCACAAGTGTTAACCCACATTTATCTCGTTGAGCAATCATGGTTCGAAATTCTCGCAGGCAAAACAATGAAGGAAGCCTTTGCACTCGCAAATCAGTTACAAAAAGAGCTAGAATCAATAGATATTGAAGAAATGTTAAACCTCTATGACGATTTATCCCTCAAAAACAAATCATTTCTAGACCAACAAGAAAATATGGATCAAGTTATTATCGTTGATAATCCTTATGCTGGAGAATTGGAAACGTCTATTTATGAATCCGTTTTCCACGTTGTTACTCATGGAAATTACCATCGCGGTAATATCACTACAATGCTAAGACAATTAGGACACCCATCGGTTATGCAAGATTATGGACTTTATCTATATAAAAGATAAGCTCTAATAAATGATTAGGAGGCTTACCATTTGAAGATAAATAATGCAACTCAAAGCAATGAAAAATTCAAAGGAAAGCCTTCAGTCCTTAGTACCAGGGCCTTGAACCGTGCTTTACTCGCAAGACAAATGTTACTGAATCGTGTAGATATCCCTGTAATAGATGCAATTGAGCGCCTTGTTGGGATACAAGCTCAAGACCCGATGGCCCCATATTTTGGTCTTTGGAATCGACTTAAAGAATTCTGCCAAGAAGATCTTTCCAATCTCATTCTAGATAAAAAGGTCGTACGCCTCGCCTTGATGCGCTCTACCATCCACTTAGTGTCATCACAGGATGGCATGAGTTTGCGACCCTTAGTTCAGTCTGTCCAAGAAAGTGTTTTAAAAAATTCTTTTGGCAAGTACCTTAATGGTGTGGATACTTGTGCGATTGCAGAAGCCGGTCGTGCTTTAGTTGAGACAAAGCCACTTACATTCAGCGAACTTGGTAAACTATTAGGTAATCAGTGGCCGAATGTTGATTCAGCAGCCCTCGCAGCTGTCGTTCGGACAATGATTCCGCTTGTACAATTGCCGCCACGTGGAATATGGGGTAAGAGCGGGAAGGCGGTCCATACTTCCGCTGAAGTTTGGCTAGGCGCGCTCCCCTTCTCAAAATTAACTACTGAAGATATGATACTGCGTTATTTAGCTGCATTTGGTCCCGCTACTATTAAGGATATACAGGTTTGGTCCGGCCGCACTCGGCTTATTGAAAATGTAGAACATCTTCTACCGCAGCTCATCATTTTCCATGACGAAGAAGGAAATGAACTTTTCGATATTCCTAATGCTCCAAGACCTGAAGAGAACATTCCGTCTCCACCAAGATTCCTGGGAGACTTTGACAACATGTTACTGTCCTATGCCAATCGGAAACGAATTATGGATGAGTCCTATCGTAATAAAGTTTTTACGAAAAATGGAATCATCCGGCCAACCATACTCATTGATGGCTGCGTCTCCGGAATATGGAAATACGTAAAAGAAAAAGGTATTGTTAGACTCATTATCGAGCTTTTTAAAGAGGTTTCTGAGCAGGACCAAAACGAATTAACGGAAGAGGGAAACAGATTGTTAGACTTTATTGAAGGTATGGAAGGTCCCCGGGAAATAGCTTTTGTTTGAAATGATTCTCTATTTAGCTTTGAAAATGCAATAGAAACTTTTACGCTTATACGAATTAATAACGGAACAATGAACCTAACTAAAAGTCCATTATTATATTTAAAAACTAAAAAGGACATCTGCCTTTTTTGTGAAAATCCCCAAAAAATAGATGTCTATTTTTATTGGAAACCTTTAATTTTTGAATATTGTGTATAATCCAAGAAAGGAGAGATGGGGTATGTTGCATTTAAAAACGATTACGAAAGACAATTGGGTAAAGGCCATTTCGTTACGTGTCAGAGAAGATCAAGTGAAGTTTGTGGCTTCAAATGCGGTATCGCTGGCTCAATTAAATTTTCTAGACAATTTCCATGCAAAAGGAATCTATCAAGAAGAGGAAATGATTGGATTTGCACTTTATGGAATTGACGAAGACGACCATGAGTATTGGATTTATCGCATGATGATCGATCAAAAACATCAAGGAAAAGGGTATGGAAAGGAGGCAATTCAACTCGTCATAGACGATATCAGAAATATGAAAGAGGATTGCCATCAAACCATTACACTGTCGTATGAACCAACTAATGAACACGCAAAACGAGTTTACGAAAAAATAGGTTTTCAAGAAATAGACGGATTAATAATTGAAGGCGAACAAGTATCCCGGTTTACGTTTTAACAGTAGCTTCTATTAATTAAGTGGACATAGAATCCGTTATTTTTAATAAATCCCCCTAATTTAAAGACGAAGCGGACTCTAAGTACGTTATTTACGAAAAAACAGAAGGAATTTACTGCTTTTTTGCAAAATAGCAGAACCTCAGACCACAAAGATAAGAACCCAATTTGTAACCAATACGGTTCAGTTTTTCGCCAAAAGTGAAATTGATATAGTTTAAAGACAAAACCAAATCAGTATAGCGATTTGGTTTAGTTAATATTAATTATTTGGATTTTTTTGTGATTCTCTATAGATAATCTCAGAAAACTTTTCCTTCTCCTCAAATAACGGGGAATGTGCTGAATTCTCAAACCATATCCACTGTTTTTCATCTGCTTTAATGGATTGAAATAGTTCCCTTGTAGGTTCCGGCACGACTGTTAGATCATATTTTCCCATCAGAAAATAAATGGGGATCTTCACGGTTTTAATCATACTTTTTAAATCAACGGTCTTTAGTTCATTACGAAGAGCCTTTTTGCTGAAAACCTGACCTGCTAAAAAGCGATGATAATCATGAAATTTATATTCCGTACCTTGAATGACATGTTTTATCATCGATTTTAATAGCTTCCCATCACGCGACATACCTCCGCCTAATATATCCAAATATTTGTTTAGTACCCGTTGCTTTTTCAGTTGAGTCCACGGCGGTTGCCCTATTTTTATTAAATCCTTAATAGCTTTTTTATGGTTTTCCTTTTTAGCCTTTTCCAGCAAAACTTGGTATGAAGCTTTTTCGTTCTCCAGATAGTTGGCTATTTGGGCAATTCCAAAATATTGATAAAAGAGATCCGGTCGTTTATGAACCGCTAGTAACCCAATGATGGAACCCCATGAATGAGCCGCAATATAGATTTTATTTTTCTTAAATCGTTGACGTACATATTCTGTCAGCTCAATAATATCATCTACAAATTTCTGTACAGTCATTTCCCCTTTAGGAATGATTTGCGAATAGGACATTCCAGATCCCCTTTGATCCCAATTGACCACCACAAAATGCCGTTCTAATTCCTTTTGGAAATGTCGGATATAACCAATTTGACTGGCGCCCGGCCCTCCATGAACCATTAAAAGGACAGGTTTTGTCGAATCCTCTCCTCTGATATAGACCCATTGGTTCACTCCATTTAACGGAAGACCAAATAGCTCTGAGATGGAATTTTCTTTATTTATAGGAAACGCTTTTCCTCTATACATAGGTCCGCGACCTTTCTTTTTTAGTCATCCTCTCTATTTTAAAACGAATTTTTTTATTTTACCAAGGGAATGAAAACCATACTATCCAAACAGTCCCTTACCCTTTTATAAAGTTTGGGCTCGGAGAAAACCTTTTGAATTCATTTTTCAGGCATAATCACCAGTTTATGTTCGATTCCTCTTTTATTTAACTTCTATTTTCCTCCATTTCAGGGGAATTATGACTCTTATTGTTAAAGTTGTTCTGTGGTTTCCTCTGTTAATGGCACGTTCCTACTCTGATTGTTACCGTTGTCCCGAGATTTCCTCTGTTGCGGGCACTATCAGGCTCTGATTGTTACCGTTGTCCCAAGATTTCCTCTGTTACGGCACATTCCACCTCTGATCGTTACCGTTGTTCCGGCATTTTCTCCGCTACGGGCACATTCCACCTCTGATCGTTACCGTTGTCCCAAGATTTCCTCCGTTACAGGAACAATTCTTCCACTATCGTTACCGTTTCCTTGGATCCTCCTCTTTATTGGGCACCAATCCACAAACAACAATTTTCAATCACATTAAAAAGCCAGCCCCAGGCTGACTTTCCTTACTTCAACTCTATATAAAATCGCTTTTCTTCCGATATTTCCTTAAACCCAGCAGAGCGATAGAGGTTTAATGCCTTATCGTTATCTGTAACAACCTCCAGCTGGGCTTCTTTTAATTCAACTGATTGTAAATGCGTAAGACCAGCAGCAAGAAGATATCTTCCCAGACCTGATTTTCGATAAGCTTCTTTTACAAAGAGATCTTCAATCACCCCTGCTTGCTCACCTAAATCCTCCCACGCCATTACGCTTCCGACTATGTCCTCACCGTCGAAAGCCGTAATGGCAGTCCAATTTGGGTTCCTCTTAAACTCCAACAATCTTTCTAAGCCAAGCGGATTATCTGGCCAAATTTCTTTTTCTGCTCGCAGATACTTCAATTGTTCCTCTTCCTGATTCATCTGCCAATGTCGGACTTCAATACCTAACGGATACTCGCTTGCAACCATTTCCTCTGATAAATCTCTTGCCATTCCATATAAACTGTTCAGAGGTTTAAATCCATTCGCAAGATAGAATGCATTATTTTCCTCTTCTTCGCGAAAATTTCCGACACATAGTAAACAACCAAATCCAGTCGGCAACGAATCTTTAATTTTCAGCGCCTTTTTATACAATGATTCATACAATATTTGATAGATCTCTGTTTCCTTTTCATAATCAGGGTGGATTTTTATATTGATAAAAATTTTATGCTTTAAGTCGTGACTATCCCCTTCCTCCATGACAGCGATTGGTTGTACTTGTCCTTTTCCAATAAACTTGTCGCCTATAAAAGCACAGTCACAAAAATTCCATGTAAAAGATTCTTTTCCCGGCCACCAATAAATGAAATCCACGTATTTTTCCTTCAATGACTGATAGAGCTCAACCACTTTAGAATGATATGCCGGTTCATATTTTTTCAGAAAAAAATGATTCAATATTGTCCTCCATGTATATATAAAATTTAAAATTCTGAATACACTTACATTCTAACATTCAACTCAGACTTAAAACTAGACATTCGACCACATTTGGTTTAAATTTTCAGTATAGAAAGAAATTTCTAAAAGGGGTGGGTCAGTTTGGTAACGTTTAAAAAACCTGATATCGAAAATTTTTATCGTACTTTTAATGTGCAAGCCTTCACGGTGAGTCCAGATGAAAAGCAATTAGTTTTCAGCACCAATTTAACAGGTAAATACAATCTTTGGGCGATGGATTTACCGAATCAATATCCTTATCCACTCACATTTGTGGATCAAAATTGCCATGCGTTACGGTATTCGCATGATGGGCGTTTTCTGGTAGTTGGTTTTGATCAAGATGGAGATGAAAATGCACAGCTTTATGCGCTTCCTCCAGCTGGCGGTGAACTCGTTCCGCTTCGAACAGCAGAAGGTCATCGTCATATGTACCCGTTTTTATCAAAAGATGACAAGAGGCTTTATTATACTTCGACGAAAAACAATGAAACATTCCTGAATATATATCAATACGATATCGAAAATGATGAAGAAAAAGTGGTGCTGGAAGGTGCGGATGCTGCATGCTTCTTGTTGGCCGTCAATGAGGAGGAAACAAGCTTTGTCTATATGAAGCAATTCGCCAATACATATGCACCTGGATATGTTTATCAGAACGGGAAGTCCTATTCTCTTACACCTGAAACTGAGGAGCAATTTACGGTTGGAGATGGTGTATTTGTAGACAAGGAATATTATTTTGTCACGACATTTGGCGAAGACTTTTCTTACTTAGCCAAGTTTCATCTTGAAACACATGAATTCTCCAAGGTCCTTTCTCTTGAAAAAGAAGAGTTTGACGTTGTACGCTTTGACAAGCAAACAAATTCCCTATACTTGCTTACTTCAAAAGGTGTAAATGATTATTTATACCAGTATGATTTAGCAAGCGGTACTTTGCAAAAAGTAGAATTGCCTGCAACTGTGGTAACAGGAATAAAGGTGATGGAAAGCGGAAACGTTTATCTTTTGGCTGGAACGGCAACGAAGCCATATAATATTTTCTTAAAAGAAGCAGGAAGCACAGAATGGAAGCAGCTCACGAACCTATCTGTACCAGGGGTCAAAGAGGATGAGCTTGTTGTACCGGAAGTGTTCACATACCCTTCTTATGACGGATTAGCCATTGAAGCACTATTTTTCAAAGCTAAAGACGATGTAAATAACGGGCATGTGATTCTTTGGCCGCATGGCGGTCCGCAAGCCGCGGAACGAAATAATTTCCGTGCGATGTTCCAATTCCTTGTTAACAGAGGATACAGCATTTTCGCGCCAAACTTCCGCGGTTCCACTGGATATGGTTTGGCCTATACAAAAATGGTAGAAGGCAACTGGGGAGAAGGTCCTCGTCTAGATAATATTGCCGGCCTAGAATACCTTTACGAAAATGGTTTGGCTGACAGAGAAAAAACATTGTTGATGGGTGGAAGCTTTGGAGGTTATATGGCGCTGTTGTTGCACGGGCGTCATCCAGAGTATTTCAAAGCGGTCGTGGATATTTTTGGGCCGTCGAACTTATTTTCTTTTATCGAGTCCGTTCCAAATCATTGGAAGCCGATTATGAACCAGTGGGTAGGAGATCCTGAGAAAGATTTTGATAAGCTAACGGAATACTCACCTATCACTTATTTAGATAACATGACCAAACCAATGCTTGTTATCCAAGGCGCCAACGATCCAAGGGTTGTGAAGCAAGAATCCGATCAAATCGTCAAAGCGCTTCAGGATAATGGTGTTAATGTAAAATACCTTGTCCTCGAAGATGAAGGCCATGGATTCTCGAAGAAAGCGAATGAAATCCTTGTGAATCGTACAATCCTTGAGTTTTTTGATCAATTTGTTGTTGAAAAAGTGACAAACTGATAATAATAGAAAAAAAGGCTGAATGATAATTTCGCTCAGCCTTTTTCTTTCTTTAATATTTGATATAATTCAATCACGTTTCCTTCTGGGTCGCGGAGATGTACAACTCGTGATCCCCAACCAACCTGATCATGCGGCAGATTAATAAATCTTACGCCCTTGTTTACTAACCCACGATACGTTTCGTCAACATTATCCACTTCAAATTGAAGCAGGAATTTTGAATAGAAAGCCTCATTCGTAGGTTGTTCTTCACCGATAACATCCCTTATTTTTAAGTGAGAAAAAAGTGCCAGTTGCTGTTTTTCGAAATAAGCATACTCTTGTTCATCGTTGTGCCATTCGGAAAAACCTAGAACATCTCTGTAAAAGCTTAAACTCTTCTGAAAATCATTTACCAACAACCTAACTGCATGAAATTCCATACATATCCCTCCTCACATACCGAACAATTTTATATATTCTTCGTAAGAAGGAAATATCCTTTTTCTTAAAAAACCTGGGAGTGCGTGCACTTCTAAACCAGTTTAGAGCTTTTAACCGACTCTTTATTTGTTCCGTTGCGATGTTGCCAAGCTAATTGGATACTTTTCACTCTTGCTGCACTCCATCGATGAAGAAAATAAATGACCTCCACAACAGCGACACCGCCAATCAGGTCAAACAATACATGCTGCTTCACAAAAAGAATCGAAACCATGATAAGAAGCGCCATGAGGGAAACTCCGATTCGAATTGGACGAGGGATATTCTTTGCCGATTGGAATCCTTTTAAGATTAAATAAGAGGTTAGAACATGAGTGCTTGGAAAGCAATTGTACGGTTCATCCAAATGATAAACAGAGCGAACCATATTGGTTAGCAAGTCATGTCCTGTTAATGTTGGTCGCGGAACATGAGTTTGAAAGACTGAATAAATTCCGTAACAAATTAAAAGCCCTATATTGAAATATACTAAAGTCCGATAATAAACTTGGCGATTTTTTACACAAAGATAAATTAACGCGGCCAATATAAACAAAAACCATGATACATAAGGTATGATAAAAATTTTTATAAAAGGAATATGGCGGTCAAGATCTGTTACTAGGCTATATGCCTTGACGTTTTGGCGATTTAATATTACATACAAGGTTCCTAACAACGGAATCGATATTAACCAGCATAATGCCATCAAATGAGATGGAATGGATTTACGTTTCATCAGGGGTCACCCTCTCATTATTTTGTATATTAAGCATATCGAAAAGAAAAAAGTTCCCCAATTGAACCTTTTACATATTTTTCACTAAGGCTTGAGGTGTACTTTACCCCTTTTTTGCATTCTATTAATAATGGCCCGGTTTGTAGATAGGATACAGCCCGGTTTATCAAATAAAATTCAATACCATTACATTTTATAGGGCTAAAATTAAAATAACATTAAAGGAAAAAGAATAATTTATCATGGAGGGTAAGAACTATTTAAGGCATAGATACAAGCAGAATTTTCGTAAGCAAGCATTTTAATCGTTATTTGCTGCGAGGTTGAATTTTCATTTCGACTGGCAAAACAGGCATGATTGATTGCTTATTTCGTACTTTGATTCCAAATCAAACTCTAATCATCCATACCACCTCATATCGAACTCTAAACCAAGTGCCTTTCCAAACCGATTGCCAAACTCGACAAAGGCGCGGCCCGTTGCCGTAATAAGATTTGCATCCTGTATGATTTCCTTTCTGAATAATTATCCAGTTCTAATACGCCAAGCTCTCTCATGTCAGATTCGTTACCTCTAACTACCAGAATACTAAAATTATAACCAGCTCCATAAATGGACCGACTTAGAAGTTAAACAGCCCGAAAACTATTGCGTTAAATGGACCGATTTCGTCAAACAACGGACCAAATCGGGACTTTTCACCCATCTTCTATAACATAAAAAACCTTCCCCATCAGGAAGGCTTTAAATCCAGTGTGCAAACCAAGCAATATACAATGCTGCCGGTATAAAAATAACTTGTGCCAGTAAGGTACCAACTAATTTGGAGCTTACCATGGCAAAAGAATAGCTTTTTAAATAGACGTATTTATTTTGTTTTTTCACTACTTGATCCGCTAATACGGATGCTTTTGGGTCTACAAAGAGTGTTAATAAAATAGTAGCCACTCCGTTAATGATTCCGGAAGACATTATAGCTGCCGGTGCATACTCAGGAGGCACAATAACAGATGCATATAGTGCAGCCAACACTCCTACTGTATAAATAGCGGTAATGACGGCATTGATAACAAAAATCCGTTTCGGAAAAGTTCGCTTATTAATTCCTTTTAAATAGGATAAGCGCGGCAGACGAATGCAAGCAATAGCCTTCTGCAAGCCTTGTTTATTACTCCACTTTTTTATAACAGTAAAAATTGAGCCTTTTTCTAGCGAGAGCTGTGTGATGGCTCTGGAAAAAATCGCGATAAAAGTTGGAAATAGAAATATTCCTATACAAACGCCTAACGTCGTGACCCCAAGCAAAATGCGATATTGATCTTGGATAAAATCCAGAGTATTAACTTTAGGAGCTTCACCAATAAGCTTCCCCGTCATTGGCTGTTGAAACATAGTCGAGAATCTGGAGACAATAATCATCGTGTTAAATAAAGAAAGAGCAGATGCGATTAAACCAACTCTTGCCCCAGACAGCCTTGTAGAATAGGCCAGTGTTTCGATGGTAGTGACAATTAATAAAAATACGGAGATGATAATCAATTTTGTTGAAATTAAATCCATAGTTTTGATTTTTTCCTTTTCCATTATTTTAAAACTATTATATCTATTCCAGACAAAATAGAGATAGCATTTTTTTTAAAAGAGACGAGCAATTTAACTCGTCTCTAATAACTATAAGGCCAGTTTTTCCAATGATGGCCTCATTAATCCTTGCATATATTCTTTTCCGGTATACAGCTGACCGTTCATGGCTCTGAACATTAAATGTTCTTCCGTGAATTCTGTTGGTGAAGCTATACCTGCTGCACCGGCCAGGTTGAAAAGTCCTTCTCTTGTGGAGATAACATAGTTACAGACACGATACATTTTTTCTTCCACGACTAATGCCTTTTCTCGATTTGGATCTGTTGTGGCAACTCCTACTGGACAAGTATTGGAATGACATGTTTGCGCCATGATACAGCCTACCGAAATCATAAAGGCACGGGCAGTGTTGATTAAGTCCGCTCCTAAGCAAAGAGCATATGCCATTTTATCAGGAGTAATTAATTTTCCGGATGCAATAATCTTTACACGATCCCTAATTTGATATTTTTTGAGCATTTCATGCAGTATCGGTAGCGCAGTATAAAGCGGTAAGCCTGGTCCATCTGCAAGCTCTTGGTAAGTTGCTCCTGTTCCTCCTTCACCGCCGTCAACGGTGATAAAGTCAGGGTATTTTCCTTCCTCCGCCATCACCTTGACCATATCCTCTACCTCGTCACGGCTTCCAACAACGATTTTAAATCCAACTGGTTTTCCGCCAATTTCTCTCATTTGTTCTACGAAATCCAGTAACCCTTTCGTATCATGAAATTGGCGAAAACGATTTGGACTATCTATCGTTTTCCATGGTGTGACATTACGGATTTCTGCAATCTCTGGTGTTACTTTTTCCGCCTCGACGTGTCCACCGCGGATTTTTGCACCTTGCGCTAGTTTTAGTTCGAATGCTTTTACTTGTTCGATCTCACTTTTTTTCTTAAACTGCTCCCAAGAAAACTCTCCGTCTTCCGTTCGGTAGCCGAACAATCCTGGCCCAATTTGAGCAATAATATCCACATTCCCTGCCTGATGATGCTTGGAAAGCCCGCCTTCTCCAGTATTCATCCATGTACCGCCGGCAAGCGCAAGTCCTTTTGATAACGCGATTATCGCATTTTTCCCTAATGCTCCATAGCTCATTGCTGATTGGCCGATTAATCCTTTAACGTAAAAAGGTTTTGCACAAGTATCTTTTCCTATCACAATTTGGTCTTGTTCTGATAGGTAATAAGGGGCAACCTCCGCTTTTTCGGAGTGTTCCTTTCTACTAACAAGCTTTTCATTATCAATTTTATAAAGCATGGTCTGAACTTTTGGATTTTGGTCAATACGAAGCTCTTCTCTTTGCTTAGGAAACATGGAGTTCTTTAAATAAAAACCTGTATCCTCAAAATTCCGTTCCGATCCAAATGCCGTAATTCTCTGTTTGTATTTACCTGATTTGACGACACCTTCATACTGATTCCTAGAGAAAGGCTTTCCTTCATTGTTGTTTAGAAATAAATATTGCCGCAGCTCCGGACCAACCTTTTCCGCTATGTATCGAACTCGTCCGAGCACCGGAAAATTTCTTAATACTGCATGTTCTTTTTGACGCGAATCTCGAAATAATATGTAAAAATAAAACCCCAGCGGCCCTACGATAACCGCCACCAGCAAAACAAAAATCGCTAAAATTAACCCCTGTGTCCAACTCATCCTTTTCACCATCCTCCTCATTTTCTACTATTCTACCACTTGGTGTCAGGCACCACAAATGGACAATTCGGGCACTTTGTATTTACAGGGTGGACACTTAGTGGTTGGATAAACCCTCCATGCATTACCATGAAGGGTTCTCCATTTCATTCTATTAAAAAATTCTTAACGACTTTCATAAATTTTTCAGGTTCTTCTGCATTTGGAGCATGGCCCGATTCTGCAAATTCTACAAATGTCGAATGTGGAATCAGATTTGCTATTTCTCTTCCTAGTTTTGGCGGATTAAGACCATCGTGTTTACCGCTAATTACTAATGTTTCAGCAGTAATTTTATTCAGGGCAGGTCGGAAATCGAAGCCTTCCAATGCTTTATTGGCTGCTGCTTGTTCCTCCGGCGTTAATACGTGACCTTTCATCTGAGACTCCGCCAAGTATTTCCATGCGGCTTCAAGATTATAGAACATATACTTAGATAAATGGGCCATTGTCTCCTCTAGGTTTAACCCTATTAACTCCTCCGCATGCTGATCCATAAGTTCTTGTGTAGACGAGGTTTTTCCATGTGATTTTGCCACAACAAGGATCAACTTTTTAATTCGATTCGGAATAGCAATTGCCACTCCTTGTGCAATATAACTTCCCATTGATGCCCCAAGTATATGTGCCGAATCGATACCGAGAAAATCCATTAAAGCAATAACGTCCTCAATATGGTCATTCAAGGTATAATTCTTCGGCTTTTCTGAGTCGCCATGCCCCCTAGAATCCAAAGCAATGACACGAAAATGACTTTTGAATTTTTCTATAAATTCAAGATAACTATAGCGATTACCACCCAGACCATGCAGTAAAATAATAGGCGTACCTGCCCCATCATCGTCATAGGTTAAAGTAACTCCATTTGCAACAAACTCCGGCATTCCTATCACCTCTTATCGATTTCTCTAAAACTATTATGTTTGAAATAACTCCCCTTGCAGCGCCTTTATATACCTCTCCGCTGATTTTTGAACAGCCTCATTTGCGTTCTCGGCCACTACCCTATGAAAAGCATTATATAAACGATTAAGTTTCAGTTCCTTTACCCTGTTCGCCATTTCCGCAACTTTTTTTGCTGGCAAAGGAATGAGATTTGGGTAACTATACATGAAGCTTACCCACCTTGTATCTGCGACTACCTGAATAATATCTCCTGATAGTAAAATGCCCTTCCCGTTGTTTCCCTGCTCCCAATGTAAAACTGCCCCGCCTCTGTAATGACCGCCCAATCTATGGAGGGTTATTCCTTCAGCAAGTTCCAGTTCCTCCCCTGACCAAAATACTATTTTGTCACTTGGGCGCATGACCCATTCCTGGTCGTCTTCATGAATGTATATAGGGATATTTAGCTTTTCCGCCCACTCTACTTGGGTGGAGTAATAGTGGGGATGGGATAGTGCCATAGCATGGATTGGTCCGTTTTTCGTTAAGAAATCAAGTGTTTGCTCGTCAAGGTAAGTCACACAATCCCAAATGACTCCAAATCCATTTTGCTTTATAACATAAGCTGTTTGACCGATTGCAAATGAAGGATTCGTGGTGATACTGTATAAATTCTCTTCTTCTTTTAAAATCTCATTATGGTATTTTTGACTTTGCAGCATTTCTTCTAAGGTAGTCCAGGATTGTCCGTTCGGATGAACGTATTGACGCTCCTCATTACAGATGTGACATAAGTGAGGCGGTTCTTGTGTGTGAGGATATTGGGTACCACATGTAATACAAATATAATTTGGCATAAAATCTCTCCTTATTTGCTGTGTATTTGCTCCAACATTAATCATATGACATTCTACTGTAACCATGCATTTATTTTTTCAAAGATTTCAACCAATTCTTTTGCTTCCAACTGCAAATGATATAGGCAACCAAGGAAATTCCTGTAATCCCCAATGCGACATCTGTTATCAATGTTATTCTGGAATATATACCAAACAAGCTTCCGGTAATTCCTATAGCTCCCAAGAAGAATAGTTGCCTTTTCTGATTCTCCAGAACCGAAAAGTGAAATTCTCTATGTTGCTGAATTTCCTTTAATTCTATGAATCTCTTAGGTGATTCCAACAAATCTTGAATAGAATGAAAAACTTGAAATACAGGCTGGGCATTAATCCATTTCCAAATCAGCTTCCATTTACTTTGATTATTTTGATATAGCCACTTCAAAAAGGCCGGCTTCGCAATCTCTAATAATTCACTTCCTGGGCTAATCGTATGTAGCATTCCCTCAATCGTGATAAAGGATCTTCCTAAAAAAATGAATCGCGTCGGTACTTGTACAGGCAATGAACGGATTAAATCATTCAGTTCTTTTTTTACTGTAAATAGATCCATTTCTTTGTAATGTGCGAAATCAATCGATAATGCCTCTTTTAGAATCATCTCAATCTTTTTGGTATTGGCGTCTGGGTGAATAAATCCCAAATCCATTAGTACTTTTACAGCCAATGTATAATTTTTCAACAAAAAAGCTTGTAACAAATCTTGAAAGTTGGCGGCATCCTTTTTTGAAATTTCTCCAACCATTCCATAATCGAGTAGAACGATTGAACCTTCTTCCTTTACTAAAACATTTCCCGCATGAGGATCAGCATGGAAAATACCTGCCTCGAGCCACTGAGGAATAAATAGCTGTAAAAGACGTACGGATAATTCCTCTCTATTAATCCTGGATTGCACTAAAAAATCAACATCTGTAATCTTTCTTCCTTCTACCCATTCCATTACTAGTACTCTAGAAGTGCATAAATCTGGAAAAACCCTTGGAATGATAAGTCTATTAAACTTACTAAATCGTGTGCGAAAATGAAGGGACGCTTCCATTTCCAGATGAAAATCCAGTTCTCTTTTTATCACTTGTTTGAGCTCAAAAAAAAGCATTTTAAAATTTACGAATTGTTTTGGGACAGGTGCAAAATGGTGTGCAATCCAGATTATGATGGACAGGGATCGAAAATCTGTCTGGATAATCGATCGGATAGCCGGCCTTTGTACTTTAATCGCAACACAAGTTCCATCTTTCAAATATCCTTTATAAACTTCACCAATGGACGCTGATGCGATTGCAGTTGGATGGATCGATTCGAGTTTATCCTCAATCTTCCCTTCCCATTCTTTTTGTAATACATCTTTTATTTCCTCCCAAGATGAAGGGGGGACATGGTCGACTAAATCTTCAAGCTGTTTGACAAAGCTCCCTGGCAATAAATCAGAGCGGATGCTTAGAAATTGCCCTACCTTAATCAGGAGCCCCTCTAAGTCGAATAAGGTTTCCCGGAATTCCTGGCCAATTTTCGCCCATAATTTCTCCATCTCGGATTCCGGCTTTTTGCGGATCTGATACCAATAGATTCGAGCCAATATCGATATACCAAGCGAGATTATTTTCCACATCCTAGGCCACTTCTTGTTATATTTCATAAGAATCCCCTATTCTATTAGAGATTTAAAACAGCACTACTGTCCACTGGATATGTACAATACAGTATTTTGTCCATTTGTGGTGCCTGACACCAAAAGAAAAGCCAGCACCTCTAACGTATGGATTTCATAGTCACAGGCGAAACAGCAAGGCCTTACCTGAAAGAAAAATCTGCTAACCGATGGCTGCTTGCGTTAAAAACTTATACTTATTTCACAAAATAGAAGCTACACTAAAGTAGCTTCTATTCGATAATTGTTACCCGATCTTTACACGACATATTCTTGATATTTTTCAAAATCGGCAGTACGGCATTCCATTAACAGCTTTGTTCCTTCATTTTCATAGCTTGTTGAAAGAATCTCTGCGTTTTTATTAAAATAAGAGACAATATTTCCTTGATCATAAGGAATCAACATTTCACATTGAACATAATTTTTAAATATCTGCTGGCGAATCATTTCGACTAATTCCATGATTCCAATCCGTTGTTTCGCTGATAGATAAACTGTATTGTGTTGAACAGCAGGAAGCTCTATTTCCAGTAAATCTGCTTTATTATAGGCATAGATTGTTGGAATATCTTCTACACCTATCGCTTTTAATGTCTGTTCTGTAATATCTTTCATTTGCTTGTGATTCGTATTCGAATAATCAACCACATGAATTAGTAAATCGGATTCTGCTACTTCCTCTAACGTGGAGCGAAACGCTTTTACTAGATGATGCGGCAGCTTATCAACAAATCCAACCGTATCCGTTAATAAGAAAGACTTTGCATCCGGTAATGGTATATTTCTTACGGAAGTTTCCAAGGTCGCAAACAACATATCCTTTTCAAAAACTTGCTTATTTGCTGCAGGATTATATAATTCCACCATTGCATTCATAATGGTTGATTTCCCCGCATTTGTATAGCCAACTAGTGACACCACCGGAAGATTATTTTTCCTGCGCCTTTTTCGCTGTGTTTGCCGATGTGAAACAAGAACCTCTAATTCTTTATTTAGTGTAGTAATTTTTTCTTCAATTTTTCTACGATCCAGCTCCAATTTTGTTTCACCTGACCCACGATTTTTCAATCCTGAGCCTCCGCCCTGACGTCCAAGAGATTCCCGCAGTCCAATCAAGCGAGGCAGCATATACTGCAATTTCGCTACTTCCACTTGAAGCTGTGCTTCCTTCGTTTTCGCACGCTCTGCAAAAATATCCAGGATTAGGATGGTGCGATCGATTACCCTGCATTCCAGTTCTTTTTCGAGATTTCGAATATGGGAAGGGGATAATTCATCATTAAAAATAACGGTTCGCGCATTCGTTGCCGCTAACAAGGCAATAATCTCTTTAATCTTCCCTGTCCCTATATAATGAGATTTATTTATTCGTTGAAGGTTTTGAGTAATTATACCTGTCACTTCCATCTCACAGGCGGCTGTTAGATTTGCCAATTCCTCCATTGAATAATCAAAATTTTGTTGTGTTCCAAGATTCGCACCGACTAATATTGCTTTTTCACGTTCTGCCATCATATATTTGTATCCTCCTAAATAATAAATGTAAAAATAGTCCATCTACTACATACAGAGGGTTATCGGAAAAACGGACAGCAAATAAACCGATTCAGACTATGGTGAAAATGCCCACCATATGATCATGACACTACTTCGAATTATTTGAGAACACAAAAAAAGAGGGCTATTCGTCCTCCCTCTTTTATCATAAAAATATGAAATTTAACATGAGTTCCATAAAAATAGGCAGACCAATTCCGATTTACCCTGCTGCATGAGCAGAGTTTCAGCACACTATTCAATTAGCGGCGTAATAAATCGAATCGTAGTCGCACTTCGGAACCCCTCCGTTCATTATAGTTATTTGCATTTTAACACAACTACCTAAAATCGGCAACCTCATTTTAGGAATTTTCACTCTTTTTCCATTAATGTACACCACTGATGGACAATTTATCGTTTTGTCCACGAGTGGTGCCTGACACCATTACAAGTAGAATTTGAATCTGCTGCCCGCGTAGTGGGAGCGGACATATTCGAAAGGGGTTCCGTTCTTTAAAGTTGTAACCCTCTCAATTAAGAGAATTGGAGACCCTGTTGGGAGATCCAGTTGGTTTGCTGTTTGTTTATCTGCGCTGATGGCTTCGATGGATTGCCTGCCTTCTCCAAGATCCAGCCCCTTTTTCTCTTCGATAAATTCGTATAAGGAATGCTCCATATCTTCCACAGTAATACCTTCCGCAAATGGCCATGGAATGATGGTCGTTTCTATGGCAATCGGCGTATTATTTCCGAGACGAATTCGCTCGATTTGTAAAACCTCAACTGCCTGATCCATTTCCAGATGTTCTGCCTCCACATCGGATGGTTTCCTTTTCAAAAAAGAAATAATTTTGCTGGACGGTATCATTCCGCGCTGCTCCATTAGTTTGGTAAAACTTGTAACACCTCTTAATGGCTGCTCTACTTTTTCATTGCTGACAAAGGTCCCGCTTCCACGTTTGCGCGTGAGCACCCCTTCATCCACAAGACCTTGAACTGCCTGCCTGATGGTCATTCGGCTAACCTCGAACTGCTCCGATAAAATACGTTCAGAAGGAATGGCATCCCCAACGGACCATTCCCCCTTCTTAATTTGTTCCTTTATCACTTGCTGAATTTGATAATAAATCGGAACGGGCGAACCCTTATCGATCACTTGTTATCCCTTCCTTAAGCAAGACGGCCGCTTCTTCATCCGCCAACACAGTCACATTAGGATGCTTTTGCAAAATAGATGCAGGACATGAAGGATCAATCGCACCTTCAACCATCTCCTTAATTGCTTCTGCTTTGGAGCGGCCAAATGCTAACAAAATAATTTTTTTCGCTGCTAAAATGGACTTAATCCCCATTGAAATGGCGTACTTTGGAACATCCTCTTCTTTTTCAAAATAGCGTTTATTCGCTTCTCTTGTTGACTCTGTTAATTCCACAATGTGAGTTTCTGCGTCAAAAGAGGTTCCCGGCTCATTAAATCCGATATGACCATTCGCCCCAATGCCAAGGATTTGAATGTCAACAGCATGATTTTTCAAGATTTTCTCATATCTTCTGCACTCTGCTTCTAAATCTTTAGCCATTCCATTTGGTAAAAAAGATTCTTTAAAATTCATATGAGAAAATAGCTCTTTCTCCATATAATAATGATAACTGTTTGGATCATTTTTTTCTAACCCAACATATTCATCTAAATTAACGGTAGAAATAGAGGACACATCCAAATTAGATTCTCTCATCTTTTTATAAAATTCAACAGGGGTTCCTCCTGTAGCAAGTCCAAGTGTAGAAACACGTCCGCTTACCACACCATCGCGTACAATTTCAAATGCTTTTTGTGCTGCATCTTTATCTGATTTAAATGTTAAAATTTCCATTATGACTATTCCCCTCTCTGATGTTTCCTTCCTAACGAATAGGTTTCACATACGTGTAAGCTTTCATCCATGATGACGAAATCCGCGTCTTTTCCCGTTGTTAAAGTACCTTTCGAAGTAAGTCCAAATTCCTTCGCTTGATTAACAGAGGTCATTTGAACCGCATCACGAATGCTGCAGCCAGTAAACTGAATAATATTTCGGAAAGCTTGGTCCATCTTTAAAATACTTCCCGCAAGTGAGCCATTTTCCAAACGTGCCTCTCCGTTTTTCACATATACTTTTTGCCCGCCTAATTCCGATACTCCATCAGGCATACCTTTCGCTCTCATCGCATCGGAAATCAACACCATTCCGGATGCTCCTTTTACTTTATATGTTAAATTCACCATATCAGGGTGGACATGTATCCCATCCGCAATCATTTCAACTTGAATTTGCGGCGATAATAAAGCGTGGCCCGCTACACCTGCTTCACGATGATGCAATCCGCGCATCCCGTTATACATATGGGTCGCATGTGTGGTCTTACTTTGTAAAAGTTCCTCGCGAACAGCGTCCGAATGACCCATAGAAGGTACAATTCCACGTTCCATCATCACCTTTTCAAATTCACGTGCTCTTTCTTTTTCCGGTGCATACGTGACAAGTTTGATAAGGTTGCCGGAAGCTTCATGCCATTTTAAAAATAAGTCTATATCGGGTGCTTTGATAAATTCCAAAGGTTGTGCACCAGCTCTTTTTTCAGAAATAAACGGCCCTTCCAAATGAACGCCTTCAATAATAGTATTTCCGGATTCTTTTGCGGCTTTAACTGCACGAAGAGCCTTTTCAATCGCAGGATAATCTTGTGTAATTGTTGTCGCAAAAAAAGAGGTTACCCCTTCATCCAAAAGCTTGTCACTTAAAAATGCCAGTTTTTCAGGGTCGGCATCCATTACATCAACACCATATCCGCCATGAATATGGACATCAATCATTCCTGGTATAATAATTTTTCCTTTCGCATTGATGACCTCTTCGTCGCTTTGTTCTTGGAACCCGTCCATTGAGCCCGTCTCGATGATTTTATCCTGAAAACGAATATATCCATTTGCAATTTCTGTTTCACCTGTAAAAATCTTGGCATTGATTACAACCTTTTGTACCAATGCTGCCCACCTCGATTTCTAAATTTATATAGTTGTCTATACCAATTATCTATTGGAATAGATGATTTGTCAATATCGCTTTAACGATTTCATAAATGAAACTTTTTGTGGCTGTAAAACGTTTTTATTAAGAACAGCGCAGGAGTGTTAACCCTTTAAAGAAATGACTGATTCGTAAAATGGATATTATAGATTTATTTTTGTAAAAGTTGCATAAAATATTCATGACAGGCATCGACGAATTTTTAAAATTTTCTACACAACTTTTCCGAGTTTTGCTATGATATATTTAATAAATTTTTCCAATTTGGAGGAAAAAGATATATGCGTGCGGATAAATATAAAAAACGTAAAAAGAAACGGACATGGTTGAAGGCTGTTGGTATCATCCTCCTTCTCCTATTAATTGGCGGAGGAGTATTTGCATATAATATTTATCATTCCATGAGGGCTGCTGTAGACACGATGCATAAGCCTGTCAAAAGTAAGAATTCCCGTGCCGGAGAACTGAATTTCGGAAAGGAACAACCTTTCTCTGTATTATTGTTGGGTGTCGATCAAAGAAAAGGCGATGTCGGGCGGTCTGATACGATGATCGTCATGACGGTAAATCCGAATAAGGAATCGGTAGAAATGCTGAGTATTCCCCGAGACACACGTGTTGAAATCGTCGGAAGAGGTACACAGGATAAAATTAATGCTGCTTATGCATATGGCGGCGTAAAAATGTCCATGGATACAGTCCAAAATTTCCTCGATATCCCGATTGATTATTACATTAAAGTAAATATGGAAGGTTTTTCAGAAATTGTAGATGCATTAGGCGGTGTTACCGTAAATAATAATCTTGATTTCAGTTATGGCGGCTATCATTTTCCAAAGGGCCAAATTGATTTAAATGGTAAAAAGGCCATTAATTATGTCCGGATGCGAAAACAAGATCCACGCGGAGACTTTGGACGGGAAGAGCGCCAGCGTGCCGTCATTCAAGGGATAATCGACAAGGGAGCAAGCTTTTCTTCGTTAACACATTTCAGTGATGTATTTCAGGCATTAGGAAAAAACATCGAAACAAACCTCAGCTTCGATGATATGGTAAGCATTCAAAAGAATTATCGAAACGCACGAAAAAATATTGAGAAATTCCAGCTTCAAGGCCAAGGCCAAATGATTAATAAAATTTATTATTTTGTTGTGCCGGAATCCGAACGTCAAAAAGCGCATGACCGTTTGAAGACCCACTTAGAGCTTTAGAACATTTCTTAGTCTTTGACGGGACCCACGTAAAAACCAGGCATATTGATGCCTGGTTTTTTATTATGGTTTTAACACTACCTTGATACAGTTATCTTCCTTTTCATCAAAGATAGAATAAGCATGTTCCGCCTGATCCAACGGCAAACGATGAGTGATTATATCCGTTGGGTCAAACTTCTCTTCCTTAATCATTTTATATAATTCCGGCATGTAATGAATGACTGGAGCCTGTCCCATTTTCAAAGTGATATTTCGTGCAAATAGATCACCAAGCGGAAATTGATTATACCTTGTTCCGTATACCCCAACGAGTTGTATAGTTCCACCTTTTCTGACACACTGGGAAGCGATGACAATTGCCCCCATCGCGCCACCTTGCAGCTTTAAAGCGGATTCCACCATTTCTAAGGCTGTCTTTTTTCCATCCAGCCCTACACAGTCGATGACAACATCTGCTCCGCCTTTCGTTAGCTCATGCAAGTACTCACCTGTGTTTTTATATTTTGTAAAATCAACCACCTCCACATGATTGGTTTTTTTCGCATGATCAAGACGGTACTGAATATAATCAACAGCAATTACCCTTTTTGCACCCTTTAGCCATGCAAACTTTTGAGTGAGCAATCCAACAGGTCCACATCCCAGTACAATAACCGTATCCCCCTCTTTAACACCAGCATTATCCACCCCCCAATAAGCGGTCGGAATAATATCAGATAAAAAGAGAATCTTTTCATCCTCAAATTCACAGTCTTCCGGTACAGCAAATGGGGTAAAATTTGCAAATGGCACACGTAAATACTCAGCTTGTCCGCCCGGATAACCACCAAATGTTTCGGAGTAACCAAAATATGCTCCTGCTTCTCCATGCGGATTCGAATTATCGCATTGACTTTCCAAATCATGCTGGCAATACCAGCACTGACCGCACGATATGTTAAACGGAACGATAACACGGTCGCCTTTTTTGAGTTTTTTTACCTCTGGACCGACCTCTTCGACAATCCCCATCGGCTCATGGCCAATAATAAAATTATGAGGCATATTCGGCATCATCCCGTGAACAAGATGAAGATCCGATCCGCATATTGCCGTACTTGTAATTTTCACAATGATGTCATCTGGTTTGTGAATGGTAGGCTCTGGTACATCTTTCACCTTTACATCTTTTATCCCTTGATATGTAACAGCTCTCAAATGAAAAACCTCCTTTTTCTTACTCATTATGTGCAATTCCCTGCTTCTTCATCATTTTTAGGGAGTGGAATTTATTAAAATGATTTTTCGAATTTTAGCAATTTTTGAAGGGAATTGTTGGATGATTATCGAATACATTAAAAAAATGTGAAGTGAGTGATGAGGATGAATCCATTTGTATTTGCTTGCATTACGCCGCATGGCGGTGAAATTATTCCGGAACTCTCAGGCGACAAACCAGAAAGAATGAAACTGACTCGTGATAGTATGGTGAAGTTAGGAAAGAAAATGAATTCCGCAAATCCGGATACAATCATTGTCCTAACCCCGCATGGGACAAGAATCGACGGACAATTTTCGATTTCGGGCAGCGAAAGAATGTATGGGTCATTTGATGAAAATGATACCTATTATGAGATGGAGAGAATGGTGGATCGAGAATTAGCACTGGAAATTACGAAGGCTGCTAAGGAATCCGGGCTTGCTGCAGGATCCATTAATTATGCGACGTCTACCGGGCCTCTTTCTTGTTTGCCGCTTGATTGGGGTGCCATTGTTCCACTAGCTTTTATGCCGGAAGTTCCTGTTGTGGTGATCACTCCATCAAGAGAAGTAGCACTTGAGGATCACTATAAGTTCGGGGAAGTTCTCCGTGAAGTAGTTCAAAACTCATCGAAAAATATCGGCCTCATCGCCAGCTGTGATTGGGCGCATGCACATGACGAAAAAGGACCATATGGATATGATCCAGCCGCTGCAATGCTTGATGAGGAAGTAGTCGGTTTGTTCCGCTCTAATGAATTGGAGAAAATGGCAGAATTTGATCCGGAATATGTCGACGCTGCAAAGCCGGACGGAATTTGGCAAACAATGATTCTCGCGGGAGCCATTCCGAAAGAAAAGCGTAATATCCATTTATATTCTTATGAAGTGCCAACTTATTTTGGCTTGATTTGTGCTGAAGTTGGGAGTGCAGATGAATAGGTGAGTCTTTTTGTCTCACCTTTTTTACTCCTTCCATTTATAAAAACCAGTTTTCCATCCTCTAAAAAATAGGAATAAAGATGTTTGTTTCTTCAATCGCTTGTTGTAAGGTTTGGCGAGTTCCGCACACAAACGGATTTCCTTCTCTATCCTCTCTTGCCCCCGGATTATCAAGAATCACATAAATATCTCCATTTGGATTCCCTTCTCCCCAAATCATTCTGGAACCATGCTTATAAAGTCCTCATTTTTGGCAATCAGATACCTCTTTTGGAGTTATATCTTCTTTTAAGGTAATTGGTTTGAATACCATGGTTTTCACCTCCGGGATAGTATAAAAAAGCAGTGCACCCGTCAATATTGTGCACTGCTGATAAAAAGTTTATTTTAAAATATCTTCTATCTTTTCAAGAACATCATTAGAAAGCTCAATATCAATTGCTTTCACATTTTCTTCAACTTGCTCTGGTTTGCTGGCTCCGATTAGCGCACTCGCAACATTTGGCTGACGCAAAATCCAAGCTAACGCTAATTGAGAGAGCTTCACATCTAATTCTTTTGCTATACCATCAAGCTGTTTTACTTTCGTAAGTACATCTTCTGTAAGCATCCTTGATAAAGATCCATTAGACTTTGGATCTGTTGCACGTGTTCCTTCTGGAAGGTTTGCTAAATCAGTGTATTTTCCTGTTAAAATTCCTTGTGCAAGTGGCGAGAATACGATTTGGCTAAAGCCGGTTTTTTCGCCAAGCGGAATAATTTCCTTTTCAATATAACGATTGAACATATTGTATACAGGTTGGTTTACAACAATGCGATTTAATAAGTAACGATCTGAAGTTCCAAGCCCAAGCTGAATTTGCTGTGCCGTCCATTCACTGACACCAATATAGAGGACCTTCCCTTGACGAACAAGGTCATCAAGTGTTCGAAGGGTTTCATCAATTGCTGTTTCCGGATCAAAACGGTGGCAATAATAAATATCCACATAGTCTTTGTTTAGTCGCTTTAAGCTTGCATTAATCTGCTCGGTGATATGTTTTCTGGATAGACCTTGGTCATTCGGGCCGTCGCCCATTTTTCCGAACACTTTTGTTGCTAGCACATAAGATTCCCTTGGGTATTTTGCGAGGGCCTCCCCAACAATTTTTTCCGCTTCCCCGCGAGCATACACATTCGCTGTATCAAAGGAATTAATGCCTAACTCATAAGCTTTTTCAATCGTTTTCGTTGCTGTCTCTGAACCGATGGAATTACCATATGTTAGCCAGCTTCCTAAGCTGATTTCGCTAACCTTTAAGCCTGTTCTCCCAAGTTTACGATATTTCACTTTGATCGCCCCTGATTTTATAGATTATGTAACATAACTATTATAAAATTCTAAATAGACTAATTAAAATAAAATGCATTAAAATTGTGAATATGGGTAGTTTTTACTATAATGATTAAAAAAAGGATGTGGAACATGCTTATTAAACCTCGATATGAGTCCGTTGAATTAAAGCTTCTGCGATTTTTAAACACAAGGATGAATTTGTCACCTAAAGATGCAGGATATTTTTTAAACTTGGAAAAAGGATATGAAGGAGAATTAGTTTTTGATAAATGGTTAGAGAATCTTTCCGACAATTGGCTCATCATGAATGATTTATTGCTGGAAACCAATAATACCATCTATCAAATCGATTCCACCCTAATCTCTCCAGATACTATTTACCTATTCGAAGTAAAAAATTTTGAAGGTGATTATTACCTCGAGGACGACAAGTGGTATACCATTTCAGGAAAAGAAATTAAGAACCCCCTTCTTCAATTAAAGCGTGCTGAGTCTCTTTTTCGAAGATTGCTCCAGGATTTGCGATTTTCATTTTCTATTGAAGCATATGTAGTCTTCGTAAACCCCGATTTTTTCTTATACCAAACTCCTATGAATGTACCCATTATTTTTCCAAACCAGATAGATGGATTTATGAAAAAACTAAATATGCGATCACCAAGGCAAACTAATGGAACCTCGAAATTCGTAGAAAGGTTATCTTCCATTCTTTTAGAAGAATCCCCATATAAGAATTTACCTGGATATACCTATGACCAATTAAAAAAGGGAATAACCTGTTCGAAGTGTTTTGGGTTTGTTACTAGGATTAATGAAAACAATCTTATATGTAAACGGTGTGGCAAATTGGAGAAAATAAGTGAAGCGGTTTTACGAAGTGTGGAGGAATATAGATTTCTTTTTCCTGAAAAGAAAATAACAACTAATGCAATTCATGAATGGTGTGATTTAATTGAATCGAAAAAAACAATACGGAGGATTCTAAAAGAGAATTTTATCCTAATGCAACAAGCAAGATCTTCCTACTTTCAAATTCCTCCTTCCAAGGGTGATTAATCGTCGTAACCTAATTCTGTTACCGTTTTATATATAAATATTTCTAATTGGGGAATTGACCCGTAAGTTAATTAGCAATTTCTTTGAGTATCTATGTCTTTTTGCCAAGGCAATTCGGTTTTGTTACCAGTTTAATTGACTAGTAACTGTGATGGGCACAATTCTACTTCTATTGTTCCCGGGGGCACTGTTCTCTCTTGATTTCGGGCACGATTCTACAACTATTGTTCCCAGGGGCACTGTTCTCTCTTGATTTCGGGCACGATTCTACAACTATTGTTCCCAGGGGCACTGCTCTTTCCTGATTTCGGGCACGATTCTACAACTATTGTTCCCAGGGTCACTGCTCTCTCTTGATTTCGGGCACGATTCTACCTCTATTGTTCCCGGGGACACTGCTCCCTCCTGATTTCGGGCACGATTCTACTTCTATTGTTCCCGGTGTCGTTGCTCTCGCCTGATTTCAGGCACAATTCTACCTCTATTGTTCCCGGGGGCACTGCTCTTTCCTGATTTCGGGCACGATTCTACTTCTATTGTTCCCGGGGGCACTGCTCTTTCCTGATTTCGGGCACAATTCTACTTCTATTGTTCCCAGGGGCACTGCTCCCTCTTGATTTCGGGCACAATTCTACTTCTGAACTCGTGTTAACTCTATAACCATCTACCTCATTGCACAACACCTCCACAAAAAAACAAAACAAGGTGGTGCCAGGCACCACCCCATCTACATCTTATTTAATATAAAGTTTTCCAGCTGCAAGCTTAGTAGAAACGTTGCCATAATCATCTACAACTTTTACTTCGATTAAAGCTCCATCTGCTTTTGTCTTGTTCGGAACTGTCCAGTAGCCAACATAATGACCAGCAGATGTTTCCATCATTGGAAGTTCAGTTGTATTATCACTGGATGGAACATTCGTTAATGGCATGTGGATTGCAAATGTTGCTTTTAATCCTGGTTCACTGTCAAATTCGATTTTGACGGAGTCACCTTTTTTCAGATTCTTGTCTTTGTCAGGTAATAGATTTTGAATTTCTGGTGCTGTGTACTTTGCAAAGACGGTAACTTTCTTCGTTACTTTATTGCCTGCTTTGTCTTGTGCTACCACATTAATCACGTTTTCGCCTGTTTCAAGCAAGATACGTTTTGAATATTTTCCATTTGTTACAGTTGCTTTTTCGCCATTGACTTTAACAAAGTCCAGATTAGCATCGCTAACTGTTCCTTCAACAGTCACTGTTTCACGATTGGTCTTATCGTTATTTTTAGGACTGTCGATGGATAATGTTGGTTTTGTTTTATCATAAACCACTTTTACTGGTGCTGAAGCCTCAGTTGAACCGGAAGCAACGGAAGCTTTTGCTGTTAAAACATTATCCCCTTCTGAAAGGGTAACGTCTGCAGAGAATTTTCCATCTGCTGTTGCTTTTGTAGTTGCTACTTCTTTCCCATTATTATACACATGAACATCTGTTGTAGGAGAAGCAGTACCTTCAACCGTTACGGTTCCTTCATTCGTGAAGGAGCCATCTTTTGGAGAAGAGATTACTGGTACATCCGCTTCATAGCTAACGCGGGCACGGATCATGTAATTTCCTTCACTCGCAGGTGATTGTGACCATGCACCACCTACTAACTGCCAGCTGCGTTTTGCATTCGTACCGCTTTCATCTGTTGCAAGTCCCGGAGCATTTGGATTCGGATTCGATTGAATGTACACCATGTAGAAGTCTCCATTCACAGAAATTCCTTGAGAGGAGAGATCCACTACTGTCCATTCACCGTTACGAAGTGCCTTTGCATTAATAGGGCCTGCAATCTTCTTGCCTGGTGCACCATTAGAACCAGATGCATCCCAAACCTCTACTTTAAAATCTGTTCCGCCAGGAGTTGGCCAATCGGATGTCCAGAAGCGGAATACACCAGCTGTTACAATCGCAGATTTTTTGCCTTCTGGTAAGGACATTTTTACAGCCCAGCCATTGCCTGCATCATAGAAAGCATGTGCATTTTCTGCTGTTCCATCATCGTAGCCGATTTCACCGCCTGGGTAGCTGATGATTGGCACTAAATCAATATTTTTCTCTGTTGTTTCATTACCATTTACTGTTACAGCGATTTCTTGAGAATGATAGTACGGTGCTAAAACTTTTAACGTATAGTTTCCTGCATATGCGGTAATATCATAGTGACCGTTCGCATCTGTTTGAACAGGTGTTACGACTGCATCCTCTACAAGAAGAAGTGTTGCACCTTGTAAAGGCTCACCCGTAGATTTGTTTTTCACAGTACCGCTGATATGGCCTTTTGCTAATTCATGTAAAACAAAATTAGCAGTAGCAACGCCATCGCGTTCAATATTCACACGTTGTTGTTCAGACTGGAATCCATATGCTTCAGCTTGTAAAGTATACGAACCAGCTGCATGTGAAAATTGATATTCACCATTTGCCGGGTTTGTATAAACAGAGCGTCCTGTTTCTAGAACACTTACTTGCGCACCCATAGGCAATAGTGTAGGATTAACTTGTTCCTCTTTCGCTGGAGGAGCGTCCTTTTTAGGTAGTTCTGGCTTAATGGAAGCTGGATCTACCTTTTCTTTTTTAAGTGAATCTTTATCATCGCTTTGATCCACACCTAGATTTACTCCAGTCTTAGATCCTGTGCTGTTTAATGAAGTAGCCGAAAGCTTCACATCATCCAAATACCAGCCTGCTTTTTGAACACTTCCATCGGTTTTAACATTAAAGCCGATATAAATTCTTTGACCGCTGTAGTTGGAAAGATCCACTTCCTTATCTGTCCATCCACCTGATTGGCCATTTACTTGTAAAAGCTGTGTCCAGTTTTGAAGATCTGTCGAAACAAATACAGTACCAAAATCATATCTAGTCTCTAAGTCATACCAGTTTTTAAACTGTAAAAATGCATTTCCGGCAGGTAAATCGATAGGAGGCATCACAAGCGTCATGTTCGCACTATTATCGTAATTTCCTGCTAGATTTGTCGCATATACTTTTTGACCAGAAGCTGCACTGTTTGGTCCGGATGTTGGAACACCCCATTGCCATGAATCCTTTGTTCCATAGGAATACCAGCCAATTGGAGTGGATTCAAAGTCTTGGGAATAACCTACCGTGATTCCCGGTTTTACATTGACTTGATATTGCTCTGTAGTTACTTCATTATTACCAAAGTCATTGACTTTCCAACGATATTTTAAAGATGGTACAGCAATTTTATTCCCCGGAATTACTGCTTGATAATCACCGGATTTGTAGTCACCGGAAGTACGGGTAGCATCAACATTTTGCCAGTTTCCATCTTTATCTTGATATTGAAGCTTAACAGAAGAAACACTTACATTATCGGAAACACTAGCATTTAGCGTTAAATCCATGCCTGCATATGTTTCTGATGGTGCTTGATGAGTAATGGTTGGTGCTTCATTATCATTACCTTCTTTGGCAACTTGACCTTTCACTGTTCCTAGTCCACTTAAAACGGAAGAAACAGCATCGAATGCATTAACAAGTCCGTGTCCATACCCGTTGTTCGGAGATTGCGGGAAGGTGGAATCTGTTAATGGTGTTGCAGTATTCATTAAAATATCCTCGATTTGGTCTACTGTTAAGGACGCATTTGCTTGCCTTAATAATGCAACAACTGCCGAAACATGCGGACCTGCCATCGAAGTTCCATTCCAACCGCCTTCATATACTCCGCCTGGAACAGAAGAACGAATATTCACTCCAGGTGCAGACACTTCCGGCTTAATTTCACCGTATGGAGATGGTCCTTGTAAAGAGAAGTTGGCTAGTTTGTTGTTAATGTCTGTTGCACCAGTGGCAAATGATTCAGGATAGTTAGCAGGATTTGCTACTGAACCAGGTCCGCCAGGGTTGAACAAGTCTGTATTCCCCGCTGAAAACTCTGGGAAAATATCTGCTGCACGCCAGTTTCTCACCATATCGCGATACCATTCATCTAATCCCGGTCCGCCACCCCAAGAGTTATTTACAACATCAGGTGCCTTCTCAGGGTGAGGGTTACCTGCTGCATCCTTTGGAGCGATAATCCATTCACCTGCTCTAAGTAGATCTGCATCAGTTCCGCCAGCAGCTGTGAAAGCTTTTACAGCAATCCACTTTGCGCCAGGTGCCACGCCGATTTGGTTTGAACCATTAGGTTCAGAACCGACCATTGTTCCCATAGTATGTGAACCATGTCCTTGGTCATCATATGGAGTTGAACGCCCTGCAGTTGCATCAAACCAGTTCATTTCATTGTTTGGAGTATTTGGATTTGCCGGGTTATAACCACGGTATTTTTCTTTTAATGCCGGATGATCCCACTGCACCCCAGTATCGATATTCGCAATGACAGTTCCGGTTCCATCGATGCCCATTTCCCAAACTTGCGGTGCACCGACTCGCTCCACATTCCATTCAATACTGCTTGTTTTTGCTTTTGGCGCATCCGCCGTTTTTCCTACTGTTACAGATTCCTTTTTAGCCCCGGTTTTGGTTGCTGTTCCTCCATCAAACAACTGACGAGTTTCATTTGGAAGTATTTTTTCTACTCCTTCAAAATTAGCAATCTTTTCGGCAACTTCTTTCGTCGCGGTAACCGCAATACCATTTACGATGTAAAAGGATTCAAAATCCTTTACATTACCATTCTTTTTCTCTTTTTCTAAGTAGCTAAGTACATCATGCTGTGTTTCCATCGCAGTCGATCTTAATTCGGAAACAACCGCTGATCTTTTTGCAAGCTTTGCCTTTTGGGCGGTTAGTTTACCCTTTGAGGCCTTTTCAGACGCGTTTTTTGCGGCCTTAACCGTATCTGCCTGTTCTTTGAACTTGATTAAGAATGTTACCTTTTCATCCGCCTTAGTGAATTGCTTTAAAAGCCGGTCACTTAGCTTCACGCTGGATACATTCTTTCCATCGGAAACCGACGTATACGGTTTTCCATTCACTGCTGCCGCATTGGAAAAGCTTGGCGTGAGCAGTGAGGCAGATAGTAAGACTGTTGCTAGGACACTAGTAGTCTTTTTGAGACTTTTCTTTCTCAACATCTTTTTTCCTCCCCTCTATTTTTGAAAAAAGGTCAAAAAAATGACAACCCCAACCCTCCTTTTCTTTTTCTCCAATGATGAAGGTCATTGTTGTCTCTTTAAATGTATAAGTTTTGGCGAAAAAAATGTGTCAAAACAAGTCGCATTTTGTCAGACTTTTTATAAATGGTAAATAGGATGTAGCTTTAAATAATTTTATTAGACTAAAGAACTACTATCCTATTTTGGAAAACCACCATACTTTTCCACTTTTTTGAGTATTCACCCAATATTCCCCATTTGCATTCAACTAGTTCTAAACCTCCATTAATGGGAAAAATTAAATACATAAACAAAAAAATACTAATTTATACCTATATGTCTTTTGATTCATTAATAGAAATATGGTCTATTTAGGGGTATAGTCCCTCTTTTTGCACACAAATTTCATTAAGAAAATAGGGCTTTTTTCATCCATTGCATCGAATATGACAATGCTATTGTCACAACTTTCCGAAAATCAACACTATTATGCACATGGGAATAGTTATATTCAAAACATTTGAACGTCAACTAATTTATTTAACAAAGCTTTCCAAAAAATAATTGACATGTACGATAAAATAAAAAGATACTTATATTCATAAAGATTTAACTTAACGGAGGTTTAGAATGCACACAACTAATATACGTTCTGTAACGATTGCCCTATTCGTTGCGACCTTTTTAACGGCGATTGAAGGTACAATTGTCAGTACGGCAATGCCTACGATTGTCAGTGATTTAAAAGGAATTGAGCTCATGAACTGGGTATTCGCTATATACTTACTTACATCTGCGGTAACTGTACCTGTTTTCGGGAAGTTATCGGATTTGTTCGGAAGGAAGTTTATTTTTATTGCCGGAACCATCGTCTTTTTGATTGGTTCAGGGCTCTGCGGGTTATCACAGACCATGGAACAGCTTATTATTTTTCGGGCGATTCAGGGAATCGGCGCCGGAGCCGTAATGCCTGTTACAACCACGATTATCGGTGATATTTATCCTCATGAAAAACGTGCGAAGGTACTCGGATTTATGGGGGCGGCTTGGGGAATCGCCGGTGTTATTGGTCCTTTAATCGGTGGATTTTTCGTAGATCAGCTGTCCTGGCATTGGATTTTTTATATTAATGTGCCATTTGGCTTACTGTCTATTTTGATGGTCGTTGTCTCTTTAAAGGAAAAGATTGAAAAAACGAAGAAAAGTATTGATTTTGCAGGCTCGCTAACTTTTACCATTGGTATGCTTGCATTGTTATTTGCCCTGCAGCGAGGCGGGGAAACACATAACTGGACATCACCATCTATTATTGGAATTTTTGTCATTGCTATTGTATTTATCTTGGCATTTCTTTTTATCGAATCAAAAGTAAAGGAACCGCTAATCCCACTTGCCCTTTTCCGAATTCGTTCGATTTCTGTTGCCAACGCTGTTGCTTTACTAGGGAGTGCGGTCCTTATTGGTTTAACCGTTTATATCCCAATGTGGGTGCAAGGAGTTCTTGGGCATGGTGCGACGATTTCAGGTCTGATGCTTGCGCCATTGTCGATTACATGGATGATTGGTTCGTTCGTAGGAGGAAGACTCCTCGTTAAATATGGAGAACGGGTGACAGTTGCCATTGGTACGCTCATCATCCTTCTATCATCCATTTGGTTAATGATGTTTACGATTCACACTTCCGAGTTAATGTTTTATCTAATGTCCGCACTTGCAGGACTCGGTTTCGGGATGGTTATGACAATCACTACTGTTACCGTCCAATCATCTGTTGATTGGTCAATACGTGGTGCAGCAACTGCTTCCAATACCTTTTTCCGGACATTAGGTCAGTCAGTAGGTGTTGCTTTATTAGGAACCTATTTTAATTCCATTGTCACAGGAAAACTGCTGACTCATCGTGCAAATCCAGATGTCAATGCGGTCAATCTTAATAAGCTAATTAACCCAAATAGCGGGCAAGCTGTTCCTGAGGCTGCGCAAGCACCTTTGAGAGCTGTTATCGTGTCGGGACTTCATCATTTATTCATTGTCATGGTGGTGATTGCCATAATCGGTTTATTGGCCTCGATGTTTCTGCCAAGGGTAAAAGCAGTCGCGAAGCACATTGATAAATAACAGGTCAGTCCATTTGGATTGGACTTTTTTCAGTTACTCTTGAATCATGAAAGAACGATGTATATATGAATACAGCTTACTCAGGTCCCCCTGAGTAAGCTCTACTATTTACACCCAGATTTTCAGTTTCATCTTTTTAATCATTTCTCCATCTATATATCTTTCCTCATGTCCATTTAGTTCCTTCATCACACGCTCTTACTACAATACTAGTTGACGCGAATAATCCCGATGAGCTTGTACGTGGTTAAATTATAGAGAAACTTGCTAATTCAGCGGATTTTCCATTAATTCAGTTGAATTAATGAGGAATTCAGCCAAATTCGGCAATAATCCCGTCAGTTCCGATGATAATCCCGCCAATTAAAATTCGAACCACCCACTGCCACAAAAACCAATTAAAATTTGTCCACCACAGATGTACACTTCACCTTTTTGTCCATTCGCGGTGCCTGACACCACATCATTTTTGATATTCCCTATTCTTCTCTAGCGCACAATGCAGCGCACCTTGAAGGCCAGCATCCCCTTTATAGTGACTGGGCTTTAGGCGAGTGCTCATGCCCTTTTGAATAGGATTATCTGATAAGTGCTCCAGCTCTTTTTGAATTAGCTTTAAAAATTGTGGCTGGTTATTGATGACCCCTCCACCAACAACGATGACATGCGGGTCTAATACGGTAAAAAGTTGGTGTAATCCACGGGCAATATATTTCGCCGCTTGCTGAACTACAATTGCCGCTTTTGGATCAAGTTCTTCATATAATTCCATCAGTTTTTTTGTTGTCATGGTAGGATCCCCAAATACTCTTCTTGCTTTTGCTTCCATTGCAGGTCCAGACGCAAGGGATTCTAAAGTTTGCACTTCATCCTTATCCTCCATGACGGAAAATCCAACTTCACCTGCTAAACCACGCCCGCGAATAAATTTGCCTTCATGTAAGATACATCCCGATATCCCTGTGCTAATAGTGACATATGCAAAGGTTTCCTTCTCCAGCATCTGTGCCTTCCATTCCCCAAACGCAGCCATATAAACGTCGTTATCCATGATAATGCTTGCATTGGGAAAAGCGGATCGAAGTCTGTTCGCCAATGGGAAGTTTCGCCATGGCAGATTATTTTGAAACACCGCTACTCCATTTGCAGCGTCTACTACACCCGGTACACCTAGTGAAATCACATCAATCTCCTCATATGTGATTTTTCCCTGGTTTAATACATCAAAAAACGCTGTATGCAGGCTTTCAAACATTGCCTCTGCATCATGAGAAGCACTTTTCACTTCCACCCGGCAATTAATCCTGCCACTTCCATCAGAAAACCCTGCAGCAATTTTCGTTCCGCCAATATCTGCTACGAGTACATTCACCAATATCACACCCTTCCTTCACGGAAAATTCCAATAATTCATTCGACATGAGCATCTTTTCGTGACTTAACCTTCCTTTACGAAATTATAAGCATGCAGTTCCTATCTCTCCGAGCAACCCTTTTTATGACAAAAATTATTTAATAAGTTTAGTCACTATTTAGCAAGCAACCTGCGGGTAGAACATCACTCGCGAATTATTTCGCTGTGTTACTAAAATCTTGCATCGACATCTACGAAATCCGTACCCTAGAGCTGCCTGCGATTCCGCTTTTCTTACTTAATTAGAACCAACCTTAGATTGAAGAATCTCATTATAATAGTCTTTCAGTTCAATAGATTTACCCTTTTGCAGGCGTGAATCTTCTGCTGCAAACGCCATTAAATGACTCTGTAAAGATACGCTAGCCGAAGATAAACTTTGTCCATCCGTATAATTTTTAACCTCGTTTATGAAGTTTTTTACAATAGCTGTATCTCCGCCACCATGTCCGCCAACAGGTTCATGTAATTTAATAACGGTTTCCTGTTTGGTTAAAAAATCATAGATGGAGATTTCATTATCCTCCATATTGCCGATGATTTCGCCTTTCGTTCCCATTACTTGCACTCTTCTAGTCTGGATTCTTGTGAAACCGCACATGCTAAAATTCGCTGTGATTCCGCCTTCAAATTCCATATTGACCACTTGATGATCGACAACATTATTATCCGAGCGGTACACACATTTTCCGTATGGAGTTGTTTTTAGAGCCTTGATAATTCCTTCTTTTGTAAAGTCTTCTGTAAATTTGCGTGCCCAGCCTTTCCCTTCACCTAAATAATACTTTCCAGCATGGAATGGGCACACATCTTCGGCCGGACATCCATCCAAACATCTTTCCGGTGCTCCTTCAGGTGCATTTTTTTCATTAAAATGCATTAAGGATCCATAAGAGCTTACCCGTAAGCAAGGCTTGTCAATAATATACGAAAGAATATCCATATCATGACAGGATTTTTGCAGTATCAT
Source organism: Margalitia sp. FSL K6-0131 (assembly GCF_038008735.1). Taxonomy (NCBI): domain Bacteria; kingdom Bacillati; phylum Bacillota; class Bacilli; order Caryophanales; family Bacillaceae; genus Heyndrickxia; species Margalitia sp. FSL K6-0131. The sequence continues at coordinate 685,867 of NZ_JBBOZS010000001.1, read as the reverse complement.
TGGACTTGATTTCTCTTTGTTATTCCAATTGCCCCTGACAAAGCTATGTGACATATGCATAACTTCTACATTTTCACTTAATTGAACGGATGCTATATCGCCAATTTTACCTTCTTTAATTACCTCTCTAATTTTTGACCAAAAATCGGTATAGCGAAGGACATGACAAATCGTTAGCAACCGGTTCTGCTCTTTCGCAACTCTTTCCATCTCAATACATTCCAAAGGATCGGGAGACATCGGCTTTTCCAGCAAAACATGATAACCAGCCTTTAACGCCGTAATCGTTGGATGAAAATGATAACGGTCTAGTGTACAAATAATCGCTACATCTGCACGTTTCGGGCCATTTAAAAGCTCCTCCCAAGATTCAAAACAATTCTCATCGGATAAATGATGTTTGGCAGCAAAATCATTGCGGCGCTCTTTATTAGGTTCCGCAACTGCGATAATTTCTAATTCATGTGGATTTTCTAAAGAATAAGGAGCATATGCTCTTGCACCTCTATCCCCCGCTCCAATTAATACCGCTGTAATTTTTTTCATTTGTTACACTCCTTTTATAATGTTTAGTTGGGTTTCGGCTCGCCCCTGAATTTATTTAGTAGATTGCATTAAAGCCGCCGAATTTCCCTCTTTTTTCCACACATATATCCAATAAGAAAGAAGGGGCACGATGATGATTACCGTTAACCAGAAAAGCCACTTGATCCCATAAGCATCAATAATGACATATCCCAGTAATGGTCCTAAGGCAGAACCAACATCAACGAATAATGTGTAATAGGCGATGACGGTAACTTGCGATTTTCCTGATGCTACATCTGTTGCAATGGAATCACTCATCGTTATTAACAAAGTGGTTGTCAGTTGAAATAAAAATAAGATGAATATAAATATAGACATGGATATTTTTAATGGAAAAATAGTGAAACAACATGCCGCTGAAAATAGCGCAATGATCAATAATGGAATTCTGCCCCATCTGCTATCCGAACATCTTCCAAGATAAGGTGCTAGGAATGGCTCCCAGCTGGTTCGAATTGCTTGAATGATACCGGTAATAGAGCTTGCTCCTATAGCTAAACCGAACACTAGCCACTTTTTCTCCATATGAAAATCCATGAGTTTACTTAAAGTAGATGCAAACACTCCGTATACAATAAACGCAGATATTAATCCCGTTGCAAAGGAAGATAGGATTCGTCTATTTCTCCAAATCAATGAATCTTTCTTCTTCTCTTGTTGTACTTCCACACTCTTTGTATTTGGAATAAACCCTAAAATAAACGGGATACTGCAAATACCTGCAATAGAAAACAATGTGGTGATAGTCCGGATGCCGATAAGATCTGCAGATAACCCACCAAACAGCATTCCAAACAATGTTCCAAGACCCCAGAGTCCATTATATAGTCCTACATTTTGACCCCTAGTTCGGGAATTACTGCAGGATATTACCGTTAAATAGCCTCCTAATCGGAAGAAAGACCAAGCTATCCCCCAAAAAAAGCGAGTCAGAAGAAGTGGCCAAAAGCCTTTTAATACACCATATGAAAAGGTGGATATAACAGCTAGCATAACCGCAATTAATATACCCGAACGTTTTCCGATTCTTTTGTAGCACCATCCGACAGATGAATTAATCGGAATCCGAATTAGGCGATTAGCTGATAATAGAATACCCACTTGCCATAAAGACTCTAGTCCGAAAAACTTCCAATATAAAGGTAAAACAATAAAAAGCATTTCGTTGCCCAACATACAGACAGCTGTTACTAATGCAATGACAACAATCGGCTTTTTGGAAGACAGTGTCTCACTCATGGTGTTTTTGTCCCTTCTTCCATAGCAAAATAAAACTATAGTGGAATATTATGCTGATATTCCGAAATCCATTGCTTTTTTGTAAAATCTCGTCCCTTGATCACAACTTTATCTGTATAGACCTGTAAATACAGTCCTTGACTGCCAGTAGAGTCAATGACTTTTTCATGCCCTTCTCCATCTGGCCCCCATATATCATAAATAGCCCCTGTGTTAATCATTGTAAAAGGTTCTTTTACTATGCTATTCGGGAACCGAAGATCAAAATGAGAGTGGCCGGAAAAATAAAAAACATTGTCTATTCCCGATAAAATATTCTTTAATTCATCGGATTGAATAATTCCTTTTTGGTAGTATTCTAAAAGATCGGTACCATATAAAGAATATGGGAGAGGCTGATGTAAAAATACAAATACTGGCATATCGCCTTGCCTGTGTTCCTCCATCCTCTCAGACAACCAGTCTAATTGTTCCTCACTTAATACGGCTGAATCCTTTGTGATCGTGCCAACAGGTCCCCAACTCTCAGAACCTAAAAAGATAAATGGATGCCCTGCTATCTTTCTTTCATAATAAACCTTATCCAATTTACTAAATTCTAAGAATCGTTGAATAGAAGGCACGTTCCCATCATTTTGGAAAAATTCATGATTTCCAATCGTAAAATACATTTCTTGCGTGTGTGGGCAGCTTTCCAAAACTTCCGATAATTTTTCATAGCTTTGTTTTTTGCCGTCAGCCACCAAATCCCCATTCATAATTAGAGCAGAAGAATTTTTATCAAGTTCATAAAGATCCTGTAATGCATGTGCTAATTTTTGATGGGACAGTTCATTTTCATTAGTTAATTGAATATCACTAATCACAGTAAAGGAAAATAACGGTGTTTCAGATTTCATAGTGCCCTCCCAAAACTAAACCAATTTGCAATGCTCTTGTTTGCTATTAATTTGTTCTGTTAAAATTACGTTTTAAAAGAAAGGATATGTGAGCGATTACAAATCAATTCTAATCATCCCCCTTTATCTAAATGAAAAATACAATTCTTTAATTAAGCCAAACGTTTTCCAAAAATACACCTTTTATTGTTATAAATAGTTGCAAATTGATTTTCCTGATTTTATCCAAACGTTTTCCCGAAAGACAAGATATTTACTTTCCAATAAATATCCTTCACTGAATAGTGGATTCACGTTTTACTAATTGGTAGGGTAATAAAATTCTGATTGGGAGTTTTACCCTTTTCTCTACTTGGTCAATAATAGTTTTAGCAGCCATTTCCCCAAGTTCATATTTAGGAATGTCTATGGTGGTGAGAGGCGGTGTTGAATACTTGGACATTTCTATGTTATCAATACCTATAAAGGCGATATCATTTGGAATTTCCATATTATTTTCTATTACAGCTCTCATCGCTGCAATCGCCATCATATCACTTGCACAAAACATGGCTGTGGGAAGATGTTTAGGACTTTCCTTAATAAGCTTGTTCATACCATTATAGCTTTCATCAATGATCCATTTCGTATTAATAGTCCATTCAGAACGAACTTCCAGTCCCGCAGCTTCCATCGCTGTTTTAAAACCTTTGTAGCGCTTTTCACCATCTAAATGCTCAAAATAGTTTCCAATACCACCACCAACAAATCCAATTTCACGATGTCCTTGTTGGATAAAATAATTAACAGCCATTTTCGCTGCAGCCTCACGATCATAGTCAATAACCGATATATTTTTGTCCGTATAAAAGAAATCTAAGCCGACAACAGGCAAGTATTTCATAATATAATCTAAAATACTTGTTTCAATCGGATCAATTAAAATGAAACCTTCTATTCCTGATTCGTGAATTATCTTTATAAGCGAAGTTTCGTTATGAAGCTCTTCTTTATAAATGTTAATCAATGTATAGTTGGCATTGGCTAAAGTATCCCTGATTCCGGAATATATTCTCGAAAAATAAGGATTAAACTCTGCAAACTTCGGGTCTGCAACCCAACCGATTTTCATTGTTCTTATTTTTTTCTTTTGATGATTATTTGTTACTAAATTACGTGCATTTTGGTTAGGAATATAACCTAATTCTTTTACCGCATCCCATATTTTCTTTCTTGTTTCAGGATTCACATTGCGAGTAGGATCATTCTGGATCACTCTTGATACGGTAGATATCGATACACCTACATATTCTGCAATATCTTTAAGTCTTGCCACTTGTCTAACTCCCCTAGAAATAAAATAATCCTTTTCAATAGAATACCAAAAGTATTGGCATATTGTTATGAATTGACACTAAATTTTTAAGGCAAATATCCCATTCTAGGGTTAATATTTTTTACATCTGCTGGCTATCTTTATATGTTTGAAAATTTCAATTAGTTAAAATATACCTTTGTCTATATTTGGCTGTCAACAGTTTTTTCGAAAAGGAAATATGCCAAAAACGTTTAGCCCTTTTATATCCATTAATTATGGTCAAGTTTTTTTCATCAATTTACACGAGTTAATGCTGCTTCCCCGTTTAAAACACAAATCAAGTTTTCTGCCGCTAAGTCAGCCATTTTTAATCTTGTTTTTTCACTTGCACTGCCGATATGCGGCAAGGTGACGACATTAGGCAATGTGAGAAGCGATGAATCTAAGTTTACCGGCTCTTGTTCAAATACATCCAAACCTGCAGCCCATATTTCCCCGGTCTTTAACGCATCAAAAAGGGCAGCCTCATCTACAATTCCCCCTCGGGCAGTGTTAATGAGAATTGCTGATTTCTTCATTAATTTCAATTCTTTTTCACCAATGAGATGATGCACTTCTGAACTATAAGGGATTAAGATACTGATATAATCCGATGCTTGAAGCAATTCCTTAAGCTCCATATACTGGATCCCCATTTCTTTTTCCATAGCAGGTTTACGAGAGCGATTATAATAAATGATATTCATATCAAATCCTTTTGCCCGTTTCACAAGTGCCTGCCCAATTCTGCCCATTCCGATAATTCCTAAAGTAGCACCGTATATATCCTGTCCGGTTAATTGCATCGGTGACCACGTCTTCCATTCACCGTTTCGCAGATAATCAGATGCCTCCACTACTCTTCTCGCGGTTGCCATTAATAGTGCAAAAGTGAGGTCCGCGGTTGTTTCCGTTAAAACTCCTGGCGTGTTGGTTACAATGATGCCTTTTTCTGTGGCGGCTTGAATATTGATATTGTTATAGCCGACGGCCATATTGGCAATTACTTTTAATTTCGGTGCGTTTTCGATTACTTCCTGATCAATAGTCTCTGTTAGTAGACAAAACAAACCATCCATTTCTTTGACTTCCTCTATTAAAATCTCTCTTGGAACTGGTTGGTCCGTTTTATCCCACATTTTCACCTCAAATTTATCTGCGAGTTTTTTATAGATGACCTGGGGGAGTTTTCTAGTAATATATACTTTCTTTTTCACCGTTTTTCACCTCAAAAGTTGGATAATTTAGTCTTTTCAGCAAGTATACTCCCTAACCCGGATCGTGGAAACTAGAAAATTACTCTTTGAATAACAATCATTACATTAGTTTTAAAGAAATGGACCGATCTCTTTGGGAAATAGCCCGAAACTCACTTCAAACGGACCGAAATCAATAGTAAACAGCCTGACTTAAGTCTATTGAACAATAACTCTAGTAACTTCCATATGCATAAGGCAATGTACAAAAAAGACAGGATCCTATCCTGCCCTAAAAGCTCAACGCTTGATTTAAATCCTCCCAAATATCCTCCCATGCTTCAAGCCCAACAGATAAACGAATTAATGTATCCGATATTCCCATTTTTAAACGTTCCTCCTCAGGGACAACCGCATGTGTCATCGTAGCAGGATGCTGAATGAGCGTCTCTGAATCTCCTAAACTGACGGCAATTTTGATAAGCTTGCAGCGATTTAAGAAGCATTGTGTGTCCTGCTTTGTACCGTCCACCTCAAAGCTGATCATCCCGCCTGGATATCGCATCTGTTTCTTTGCTAACTTATATTGAGGAAATGATTCATCCCCTGGATACAGCAACGTTTTCACCTTTGGATGTTCTTTCAGCTTTTCAGCAATTTTCCTTGCATTGTCACAATGGCGGTCCACCCGAACCGGCAATGTTTTCAATCCGCGCAGCAGCAACCAAGCATCAAAGGGGCTCATGACTCCGCCGATATCCTTAAGGGTTGTCATCGCCATTTTATCCATCTCCGCTTTACTTCCAATCACAAGGCCCGCAATGACATCGCCGTGACCGCCAATATATTTTGTCGCACTATGAATGACGTAATCACAGCCTAAAGCAAGTGGTTGTTGAAGATATGGCGAGCAAAATGTGTTATCCACTACCACAGGAATATTTTTCTCCTGTGCAACCCTAACCACCATTTCAAGGTCCACCAATTTCATCGTTGGATTTATCGGAGTTTCTATATAAATACAGGTTGTGTTTTCTTTAATATATCCTCTCACTTCCTCTTCGTTTTCAAAGGAAACAAGATCATGACCGATTCCAAATTTCTTTTCCATCAGTTGAAGCAGTCCAAATGTACAACCGTAAATTCCTTCTGAGCATAAAATATGGTCACCGGTTTTCGTTAAGTGAAAAAGAGTCGCTGAAACAGCCGCCATTCCCGATGAGAATGCAAGTGCAGCCTCCCCGCCTTCAAGAGCAGCAATTCTTTCCTGTAAGACGCTAACCGTCGGATTTCCTAATCTGGAATAAATATAGCCTTCCGTTTCACCGGCAAACCGTTTCTCCCCAACTTCTGCAGTTGGAAAAGTAAACGTGGACGTTTGAAAAAGCGGCGGAACAAGACTGCCTTGAAAATCTAATGACTCATATCCAGCATGAATAACCTCTGTTTCAAATCGCTTTTTATCCTTCAAACTCATAACCTCCTATAATACTTCCTATATATCTATAATATGTTAAAAAATCCGGAAATGAAAGCGTTTTCAATAATACGAACTTTTTTAACGAAACATAAATTAATCTTCGTTTTTTTAAAAACATAAAAAACAGCTAGCAATCTCGCTAACTGTTTCTTTGTTACCCTTTCACTGATCCTGCCAATAGTCCTTTCACAAAATACTTTCCTAAGAAAATATAAACCAATAAGGTTGGAAGTGCTGCGAGCAAGGCACCCGCCATCTGGACATTCCATTGGACAATTTGACTTCCGGATAGGTTTTGCAGAGCAACCATGATAGGCTGTTGATCCGAGGTTGTGATCGTAACCGCGAATAAGAACTCATTCCAAATATTCGTAAACTGCCAAATGGCCACAACAACGAATCCTGATAAAGATAATGGTATCATAATGTAATAGAAAATCCGCAAGAAACCTGCGCCATCTATTTTGGCTGATTCAATCATCGAAAATGGTATATTAGCATAAAAATTCCGGAACATCAGTGTGGTAATCGGAATTCCGTACACGACATGGACTAAGACCAATCCTGGGATCGTATTATATAAGCCAATATTTCTTAAAAATTGAATCAGTGGGATTAATATACTTTGGTAAGGGATAAACATCCCAAATAAAATGGCTGTAAATAAGATTTCCGAGCCTTTAAATCTCCATTTAGATAGGACATAGCCATTAAGTGCTCCTAACAAAGCAGATAAAATAGTTGCCGGAATTACTAGATATAGAGAATTCATAAAATTTGGCGCCAGTTTTTCAAAAGCTATCCTGTAGCTGCTAAAATCGAGTGCCGTTGGGAGCTTCCACATGTCACTTAATGTAACCTGATCAAGCGGCTTGACACTTGTCACCAGTATGACGTAAACGGGCATAAGGAAAAGTAAACATAGAACGATTAAAATTAAATACAGCATTGGTTTGGATAATCGTCTAAGAGCCACTTGAATCACCCCTTCGACTTAGGATTAAATATGGAACAATGAAAATCGCAACCGTCAGAAGCATGATAATCGCAATAGCAGCTCCATTTGCATAAAAATTGCCGCGGAATGTCGTTTCAAACATATAGACTCCAGGGACATCGGTTACGAAGTTTGCACCCGGCCCTGTCATCGAATAGATAAGATCAAAGATTTTTAATGAAATATGCGCCATAATAATAATGACACTCACCGTAATAGGGCGTAATAGCGGAATGATGACCTTCCAATATACTTGAAATTCCGTCGCCCCATCCATTCTTGCAGCCTCTTTTAACTCATCGGATATCCCACGAAGTCCTGCTAAATACATCGCTAAGGAGAATCCGGTCATTTGCCAAACTGCTGCAATGACAACCGCAATAATGGCGACTGGCGCACCAACTTCTATTTGCCCGAGCTTCACACCTGCTAAAACATGTGTGTCTGTATACCATAACGGTTCGATTCCGAATTTTTTTAAAAACAAGTTCACACCCGTAGATGGGTTTAAAATCCATTGCCAAACAACACCCGTAACGACAAAGGATAGAGCCATCGGAAAGAATAGGATGTTTCGGAAAATCGATTCACCGCGAATTTTTTGATCAAGAAAAATCGAAAGAACAAGACCTAGAATAAGAACTATTCCAATAAATAAGATGGTAAAAACAACGGTATTGCGTACATCTGATAGGAACCTGAAATCATGAAATAAGAATATAAAGTTCTTCAGTCCAGCAAATGAAAAATCAGGAACGAGTGTATTCCAATTACTTAAAGATACATAACCCGTCCAACCGATAAATCCGTAGACAAAAATGGCGATTAAAATAATCGACGGTAATAAAAATAATAATGCTAAAGTGTGATCCACCGAAAATCGCTTTTTTCGCTTCGGCTTCGTTTTAATGACGGGAGAAGCATTTCCCCGGGCAACACTAGGTGATTCCATACTCTACCCCCTTATTCACTAATGAAAAAGAGGGAGAGTTACCTCATCCTCTTTTTCGCAATTACTTGATATGATCAAGCTCCAGTGCCATTGGCAAGCAAATTTCTCCCTACGATAAGCCAACATTGGCTCCTTTATCTAGCCTGACGGGAAATCCGTACGCTGGAGCTGCAGCGCTAATGCTTTTCTTATTTCAAATCACCAGAAGCATTTTTCAAGCTGCTGATAAATGCATTAACATCCTTTTGTGTAACGAAAATATTCACTGCTTGGTTTACCTTTGTAAGGAATCCCTCTGGAGCAGCTGAACCGTGTGCTAAGCTTGGCGCAAGCTGTGCTGATTTGAAGTCTTCCATAGTAGCCTTACCATAGTCATCATATTTTGAAGCGTCCGCATCCACTCGAGCTGGAATGGAGCCTTTTAATGGGTTGAAAGCATCTTGACCTTCAACAGATCCAAGCAGGCCTAAGAATTTCTTCACGTCTGCTACATTGTCTACGCCTTTAGGCAAGCCAAATGTATCGGAAATAATCATAAACATTCCTTGAGATTCAGGAGTTGTTGTATAACCAAAGTCTTGATTTAATTTCAATTTTAAATCGTTAACAAAATAACCTTTTGCCCAGTCTCCCATCACGTTCATAGCCGCTTCGCCTTTTGCGACTAGCTGTGAAGCATCTTGCCAATTGCGAGAACTATGGTCCTTGTTCACATAACCCATCATCTTTTTAAAGATTTCCGCTGATTCCTTTACCTTTGCATCATCTAAAGGAATTTCACCTGTCCAAAGTTTTTTATAGTCATCTGCTCCAAGCTTGGCAACGAGAATATTTTCAAAAATCATCGTTGCTGCCCATGGTTCTTTATCCCCTAAAGCAAGTGGAGTAATGCCCTTCGCTTGTAAAGCATCTGCAACCTTGAAGAAATCATCAAATGTTTTAGGCGGTTGTAAGCCATTATCATCAAAAACTTTTTTGTTGTACCATAAAACGTTTCCTCTATGAATATCCACTGGAACGGAATAGATATTTCCATCTTTGCTGATCATATCAATCAAAGATTGCGGAAATTTATCGTCCCAACCTTGTTCTTTATACAAATCATTTAATGGTTCCATTTTTCCCGCTGCTACCCAGCTCGCATTCAATTCTGCCCCAGCATGAACCTGGAAAGTAGATGGCGGATCATTTCCTTGCATTCTGCTTGCAAGAACCGCTTTCGCATTTGTCCCTGCACCACCTGCAACAGCAGCGTTATTCACTTTAATGTCTGGATATTTATCACCAAATAATTTCAATAATGCTTTCAGACCATCTTCCTCACCAGCACCTGTCCACCAACTGAAGATTTCAAGCTCTTGTTTCTTGTTCTTTTTGCCGCCGTCACTGTTCGATTTGGAGCTACAAGCAGCAAGTGCAAAAACAAGAACCATTGCCATTGCAATGAGAAGCCCTTTCTTTTTCACTTCATTTACCCCCTTTGATTTTGCAAGCGTTATCTTACTCTTTTAATTTATCAAATTATTTAAAGGAAAATATTTGTAAGCGCCTTCACTATTTTGCGAATGTCTGTATTTTTTTGTGGTCGGTTTCGTTAAAGTTTATGGGAAGTACTGGGGAATTTTGTGAATATGCCAAACTTTCTGGAGTGAGCGACGAACTTTTAGTGGATTTCACCCAACTTTTTCGGATATCCTCCGAATTCCTGTAAGGAGCTGAGGTTTTCTGTAAAAACATATACTTTCCTTCCATAAGAAAGGCGTAAGTGTAGAGGCCCGTATTAGTAGTTTTCAATCACTATTAGCCGTCACTCTCGGTCTATTAGCCGTTATCCTATTCTATTAGCCATCACGCCGCTCTATTAGCCGTTATCCTTTTCTATTAGCCATCACGCCGCTCTATTAGCCGTTATCCTTTTCTATTAGCCATCACTCTCGGTCTATTAGCTGTTATCCTTTTCTATTAGCCATCATACAAAGTTTATCTTTTTTACACTTAGTCTTGAATTTCTCATAAATCACATATCTAAGAGTTTTCGAAGCTGCTCTACACTCAATTCATATTCCCTATGCCTAAGCTCGCCTTTATATGGGAGATTGAGGGACTTTAGCATTTTTGAAGCCATATGAACGGATGATACTCCCGTGAGTTCCCTAAACTTTTGATTCGTAATTTTAGAATCTTGAAGCAAGGTATAGTCCATTAAGAGTTTGAATAATGCCTTTTTATCTGTTTTTCCGCAGATAGTGCAGGTCCAATTTCGTCTGATTCTTTTAATAGATAAATGGTTACAACCCTCACAGTAAATACCGGGCAAAAGTTCTTCTTCACTAATTTGAAATTTCTCCATTACCTTAGGCCAAGCGGGTGTGTGCAGTTTTAACAGCAGACGTGTAACTTTCTGTATGTCTTTTTTGTCTAAAATTGGATTCCGGAATTTTTGTTTAACCATATCTAACTTGGATCGAATCGCGGCAGGGCGTATAACTTTTTGGGAAACGGCAGGATAATCCGGATTAGGTTTGATGATGGAATTCGGGCTGGTGATCACTACAAAGGAGGTATTCGGAACTCGAGGTATAGAGTATTTTTCCAACAAAGCTGATAAAAAATATTGTTGATTTTCCGCCTGAACAATCGGATTGGGGAATATGTCTACTTTGCCATCCAATGTTCGCTCTAGCTGATTTGGATCGAAAAATAGCTCTCCTAAAATGTATTTGCCCTCCAAAATGGTAAAAAAGCTAGGGCTTAGGATAAGGGTATCAATTTGAAAGAATGCTTCGTTTGAGATCGGAAGACGCAAATCATGAAAAACTGTATACTCTTCACGATTAAAAAGACTTTCAACATAGTAATCTAGACTTTGCTCTCCACGAAATCCCGCCCATCGCCTAGATAATTCCTTTTCGATGTCATTTCTTTTAGGATGAGTTTGTGGGATTCTCCTTAATAGAGCCTCAAGCATAAAAATAATAATAGGAATGGTTCGTAGTTTCTTAACCAATCCATCACCTCCAAAATAATAGTATATAATAGGTCTTCTACGAAACATCCCTTTTTCCTCTTTTTTTAAAACAAAAGCTTTGTTTATGATGATTGTTGATTCCAGCCTATCGTGTACACATTAGGCGGTATGTACGCCAACAACATTATTTAACAGAGCCAAAACAAAAAAAGACACTCCCTATCGGAATGCCCGCATCTATAATCTCACAATGACCTCTGTTCCATCTTTATCTTTCACATCAACGATTGTTAAACCGCGATATCGTTTGAGTTCTCTCAATAAGTGTTTAACTTCTTTACGATCAATGGATGCGGGAATAAACGATTTTGCGTTTTCCTCCGCATTTTTCCGGATAAACGTATTATTCACATATTTCCACAGCAAAGGTGAAGAGGCAACCCATCCACCTGCCTGTAAAAGCGCATAAGGTAGTGGAACCGTGAATTCCTTCTTGTCTTTAAGTTTCACTTTCACTTTTAGCATGGTAATCACTCAATAACGACAGAGACTTTTTCGCCCTTCTCAGTCTCGATATCGACAATCTGACCGGACAATTCATTTTCAATTGCTTCTAAAATCAATTCCACATCAAGAACGTTGATATCTTTCACGTACTTAGCGGATTCAGGTATTGCCGATGCGATGCTAAGTCCTGTTTTTAACGCAACTTTGATTAGCCGTAATGGCAAGTTTACATTTACTTTGTCGCCTTCCTCGGAGAGTACACGAATTTTCAACATTTTATCGAGGTAATTCGACCCTTTGACCGTAGCCGGAGTGGAGTCTTTTTCCTTTAATGCTTGAATTAGTTCCGTAGCCTCATTCGAATCAAGTTTTCCTTCTTGAACCATTGTAAGTACCTTTGTAATTTCTTCTTTCATCATCTAGTTCCCCCTTTAATTCCCCTTTATGATTTTTAATGCTTCCTCTGGAGAGATTTCTCCTTTTTCAAGCATGGTAATTACTTTCTTATCATCTATATCGCTTTTCTTTTCTACATACCCAAGTGCAGAAACAACTTCGTTCAACTTACCGCGTACAGTTGGGTAAGAAATCCCCAATTCTTTTTCAACTTCTTTAATATTTCCGCGGCTCTTGAGGAATATTTCTATAAAAAATAGCTGTTCTTGACTAAGGGCTGCAAACTTGGATAGCTCAAATTCATTCTCAATGGTTGTATGACAATGCGTACACTGTAATTTTGTAATTTTCAACGCTTCGCTGCAAACAGGGCAATTGGTGATTAGTGGGTAAGCCATTTTTATCCCCTCTCTTAATATTATTAATATGATATTACATATATTAAAAAATGTAAACAAAATTTATTAAAATTATCAAGTTGCGAATTAAAATAATTAACTAACCCTGTGCTATTCTTTTAAAACATGTTTGATTATCCCATTTTTTGTCTTCTACTTATAAGAAATACAACAAAAAAAAAGACGACCCACCAAAAGGGTCATCCCAAAAATTAATATATACTTACTTTCCCACTGGATGCAGTGACATTAATCTTATACTTTCCTGTTCCATACGAACCACTTATTCTATGTCTACTGTCAAACCCATTTTCGAGCGGAAACTTACATGATAGGATTCCGCTGCTGACATTTCCATTCAATGTAAAATCGGAGTCCTTAGGGAGATCCAGATTCAGAATACCCGAGCTAATTTTAACATCAATCTGATCATTTAATTGGTCCATTTGGGCTTTAAACCTTCCAGACGATAATCTTGCATTCAACTTTCCTTGGTAATGATTTATGTCGACATTTCCTGAGCTCATCTTAATCGTGGCATTTCCGGCAGTCACATAATCTAGATTAGCATTTCCTGAAGAACCTTCATGATGATACGATTCAATATGGAGTTTTTCCAAATCTACCATACCCGATGACATATCAAGGTTTAATTCCTTTAAATTCATGGGATGTTCTTTAGAAGGGCCAGAAAAATGCAATTTTCCCGAACCAATGTTAACAGCCATTTTTTGATTAAAATCCTTAGGTATATAAATTTTTAGCTTTTTCTTATCAAAAAAATTAATACCTTCCAACCAGCTGCGCACTAATGACACTTTTACAGTATCTCCACTTTTTGTTACCTTCAGTTTTCCTTTGCCCTTATATTCTGCTTTAACATCCTCCCGATTGACCGGAATAACGGAAACGTCGGCAGCTGATGCATGAATATCAATTACCTCAATATTGTGCATGGACGCTGCCTGTGTTTCTTTACTACCAAACGGAAACCAAGATACCCTTTGCAGACTCAACGCAATGATATAAAAACAAGCAAGAACAGCTAAAAATGCAAGTAACTTTTTCATAATAGTTCTCTTCCCCTCTAATATTATCTTAACTATTATGGTAAATGGTGTATTAGTTTTCAACAATGCACCGCAGTATTAATTTCTTCTAAGACCAGCGACTTACTAGAAAAGCGGGGACGCCTTGCCCATCGGCGTATGGATTTCGTAGCCTTCGACTGAGATAAAGGAAACCGTGCTGAGGTAGTTCAGGAGCTGATGTTGACTTATCTTAGGTAGGAGACGGAGAAATCCACTTGCCGATAGGCGTTGGAGCTAGAAATATATAATCCGTATTTACGTGAATGGGGTTTGTGTACTCCGATATGCAGTAGGAGCAACACCGGTTTTCTTTTTAAATACACGGCTAAAATAGTTCGGATCCTTATAACCGACACTGAAACAAATTTCCTTCAAGCTTTTATTCGTATTGAGCATTTCCTTCTTTGCTTGTTCAATGCGCAAATCCGTCACATAATCGATAAAATTTACCCCGTATTTTTCTTTAAAAAGCTTACTAAAATGAAATGGGCTAAGCTCTACATACTCCGCCACTTCCTCTAAAGTAATCGTTTTATGGAAGTGCTCCGTAATATATTCCTTTGCCTTCAATAAATATCCTTTTGTATGACTATTTCTCCATGCTTGAACAAGCTCTGCAGATTCAACTACATATTGTCTTGTCGCTGCAATCATTTGATCATATGAACCATTTTGCTGGAAAGTGTATGGATCTGTTTGGATTCCTATTTCATACAAGGCTCTTGAAACGACAATCCATAATTCCTCCAACATTCTTTCCGCTTTTTGCTCCGATTGGGATTCCAGCTCGCTGACATAGAGTTCAAATACCTCCAGCACATGCTGGCGGTCACCCATTTTGATGAGATCAATCAACTCTTTCTCTTTTTCTAATGATAAAAATTCTTCGTTCCTAGTTTCTGTTGGAAACGCATAGGCTACTTCATGTTGATGATTTCGCTGCTCCAACGCACGTAATGCTTCATGATAAGAGTTTGGCAAATCTTCTATTGTTTGAAAGGGATGCCCCATCGCTGCGAATAGCGATAAATTTGATTCTCTCAGTTTGGTTACAACATTTCTAACCAGTTTAATTGCTTGTGATTTCATGCGATTTTTCTCCTGAGTAGAATTAAATAATATAAGTACAGGAATCTTATTTTCTACCATAGGGCCAATCATGCATTCACTTTTTGTTTTTAACTGTTCCTTCAGTTTTTGATAGATATAATGCTTCTGCTCTTTTAACAATTGCCCATTTTGTTCTTGGATAATAAAAATAACAATAATTCCCGATTTCACCTCAACGCCAAGAAGCTCACTCCATGCCTCAAAGCTTATATGGTCATTTAATATCGATGAAAGCCATTCTGTCTCAATAACAGAAAGGGCCCGTTTCAGACTATCTTGCAGTAATTGTTTCTCCGCTTGCAGCTGTCTTTCTTCCTCAATCTCTCGCATAACCCTCGACAATGCAGCAATCACTTCTGATTGTTTACTCGGTTTTAATAAATATTCCTTTACACCTTGCTGCATGACTTCTTTTGCATACTCAAAGGTATTGAAAGCGGACACCATAATAAATTTGATTTGTTTATTTTTCTTTCTAATTTCTCTTACAGCCTCGACACCATCGATCCCCGGCATTTTGATATCCATCATCATGATATCCGGTTTGAGCATATCTGCCAGCTGGATCGCCATTCTCCCATTAACCGCTTCCCCAATCAAATCGATGTCAGGTATTTCTTTTTCAATCATTTTCGACAATGCTTTTCGTTCCAACATTTCATCATCGGCTATTACTAGACGCATAACCTATACCCCCTTGATTTTTAAGCGAAAAGTAGTCCCTCTCCCTAGCTCCGATTCAATCTCCACTACATCCTTTTCTTGATAAAAAAGCTGCATGCGCTTAATCACATTAATTACGCCGATCCCTGTGGAATGCCCGGATCGCTTATGTAATTCATTTGGATGCATATCTTCTGCGTTCACATAATTTAATAGTCTCTGTTTTGTCTCCTGATCCATTCCTAAACCGTCATCCATCACCTCAATGAAAATCTGATCCGCTTCTTTAAAAATGGATAACGTAATGGACCCGCCTTCCTCCTTTGACTCCACCCCATGGATAAAAGCGTTTTCGACAATCGGCTGCAAGGTAAGCCTGGGAACTGGTGCCTGCATACAACTTTCATCAATATGAGTATAAAAGGAAATACGATCTCCAAACCTTGTTTGTTGTATGTAAAAATATTCTTTTACCACATTGATTTCATCTTTCAAAGATGAAGGCTTATCGATATTTTCCAAATTATATCGCAGTAATGTGGATACCGATTCTATCAGTCTCGTAGTCTCAGGCGCCTCCTCTAAATACGCCATTTTCGCAATGTTATTTAAGGTATTAAACAAAAAATGCGGGTTTATTTGATTTTGGAGGTTTTTCAGCTCCAGCTCCTTTAAAAGCTTATCCAGTTCCGATTTATCTTTAATTTCATTAACTAATTCAATGATATTTTTTCGCATTTGGTTAAAGGTTTCCGTTAAAAGCTTCAATTCATCCTTACTAGTAACCATTATGTCTTCACCAGTCAAATGCCCTGCCGAGATTTCCTTGGCAGCTAGCGAAAGACGCCTTATTGGATTCGTAATTCCTCCTGATATACGGATGGCCAATATCGTACAGAGGATAAACACCGCGCTTAAAAATAAACCGGCAGTTATCCGATAATAATGATTTCGTTTTACCATTTGATTATAAAAAAGCTGGTAGGAGGTTAGTTCCTGATTAATTAAGGACAACGTGTTTTCCTGTATATATCCCGAAATATCTGTTGCCTCATTAAAATAGGAAGAGTACTGATTGATATCATTGTCTTGGAAAGCACTGATAGCAATATAGCTGTCATCCAGAAAGCTTTCGAGCATATTTTCATAATTCGTTAAAACGACGTAGTTAGATTTGTTTTGAATTTCACTGTCTAATCTTTTTTTATTTGACCGCAACTTTATATTGGTTTTATTGAACTCGTTTAAATAGACAGGATCCTTTTCCACAATATAGGCATTCATTTTTTCCACAAGGGTATTCGTTTGCTGAGAAATTTCATTTAATAATAAAAAACGCTGAAAGCTGCGGTCATATTCCCGCATAATTTGCTCACTGCTGCTGTACAAATAAAAAGCGACACCATTCACAAGAACAACTAGAATAATAAAGTATAGGATTAGTTTTGTGCGAATACGAATCATGACGGCGACCTCTTTTGCTGTTCGATTGCGGCAATCGGCAAATCACTTCGGTGAATGACCTTAGTTTCCGTATAATTTAACTTCGGCACTCTAATTCCTTCTTCGATTGCTACCATCATCTCTACCGATTTGTAGCCCATTTCATAAGGCTCTTGCATTACAGTTGCATCAATAATTCCTTTTTCCATATCATTGATTGTATCTTTAATGGTATCAAATGCGATGATGTACATGGAGTTCTGTCTATTTAGGTGAACGACCGTTTGGGCAATTCCGATGCCATCTAATGCACTTGTTCCAAAAAAGGCATTCGTCTCCGGATGCTCGGTTAAAATTTTATTTGCCTTCTCTGCCGCTCTTATTCTCGTAATTTTCGATTCTTCTATTGCGATTATTTTCACTCGTTTTTCCTTCCGAATCGCATCTTTAAATCCTTGGACGCGAAGCTGCTGGTGGCTTGCCTGAAAACTCCCTGTGATAATGGCAACATTTATTTTCCCTTTCGTATCAGTAAGCAATGCCTGTCCAGCGATATATCCGGAATAGTAATTATCGGAACCAATATAAGCCCTTCGATTGCTGGACGGAGCATCCGTATCAACCGTTATTACAGGAATCCCTTTATTTTCAAGATTATCGATAACTGGAGAAAATTGTTGATCATTGTATCCCTGCGTTAAAATTCCGTCAACTCTTGAGGCACCTGCTATTTTCAGTTCTTTTAGATGCTCATCAATGTTGGATTGCTTTGGTCCTCTGTATTCAAGCAGAACATGCAATCTTTTCGCGGCAGCCCTCGCCCCTTTTTCTACTAATCTCCAATAATCATTATCCATTTCCTCCGGGACAAGGACAAAATGATACTTATATTGTGGTATGGGACCATCATTTGTTTTTTTGCTAACTTCATTCATTTTAAAAGCATAAAAAATGGCTGCGGAAAACAAACCTACAAATAAGATGAAACCGATTACATAAAAAAGTCTTGTCCATCGAACCACATGCTTTCCCCCTTACTTATGTAATATATTATCATGGGAAAGTTTAGAAATGGTATCAAATATTAACGGAAAATTAGAAATAATCGTTTGACAAGCAACCAAATGGTTGCGTATAATCAATATATGGATAAAGTATTTAAAGCTCTAGCAGATGAAAGCCGCAGATTATTATTAGATCAGCTATATATGGAAAATGGACAAACCTTAAGTGAGCTCTGTACACATCTGGATATGTCTCGCCAAGCAGTGTCTAAGCATTTAGCCATTCTTGAAGAAGCTAATCTTGTTGTCGTGATTCGAAATGGACGAAACAAATTCCATTATCTTAATGCCGCACCTATCGGCGAAATTTATGAACGATGGATCGGTAAATATGAACGACATCAGGTGAAGGCTCTGTACGAACTAAAAAGAAAACTGGAGGAGGAAAATAATGACTAAGCCATCATTTGTTTATGTAACTTACATTGCAAGTACACCTGATAAAGTATGGAATGCATTGACATCAGAGGAATTTACGGAAAAATATTTTTTTGGAAGAAGAATTCAATCTGATTGGAACGAAGGATCAGACGTTACCTTCCTTCGCGAAAGAGATGAATTAGATGTTTACGGAAAAGTCCTTATTAGTGAACCCTACAAACGACTATCCTATACTTGGTTCCATGCAGATGAAAAGCCTCAGCGTGAAGAACCATCCATCGTTACCTTCGAGTTGCAGCAATTAGAGGATACTGTTAAATTAACCCTTAAACACGAAAATGTTGCAGAAGGAGATATCGTTGATAAAGAAAATACCTTCGAGGGGCTAAATAACGGTTGGCCGGCGATCATAAGTAATATGAAAAGTTTACTTGAAACAGGGAAAACCTTGCCTGCTGTGGTGGTTTGATGTCGTGTCAAGCACTACACGATTAGGAAGTCTCGCTCTACTAAAAGAAAAAAGGCTGCTTCAATCGAAGCGGCCATTTTCATTATGGATGAGACACAATCAAGCTTAATTTCCCTTCAAAAGCATACTCTCCAGTTCCTGCAGGAAGGATAAAATGATCCCCTTTACGGACCGGATATGATTGTCCACCAACCATAATAGATCCTTCTCCATCTAACACACTGAACAATTGAAAGGCTTGATCCTGCGTAAATGTTGCTTGTCCATGAATGTCCCATTTAAAAACGGAAAAGTACTCTTCTTTTACAAAAGTGGTGATGTCAGCACCTGTTACGTTTGTTGTCTCAATATGTAATTTCGCATCTGTATGTGGAACCGTGGAAACATCAATGGCTTTTTCTAAATGTAGCTCCCGCTTATTCCCTTTATCATCCGTGCGATCATAATCATATACACGATAAGTCGTATCCGAGCTTTGCTGTGTTTCCAACACTAACGTCCCTTCACACAAAGCATGGATGGTTCCGCTTGGTACATAGAAAAAGTCGCCGGGTTTCACAGGAACTCGCCGAAGCAGCTTATTCCACTCCTCATCTTCAACCATTTTGACAAGTTCTTCTTTCGTATGTGCATTATGCCCGTAAATTAGCTCTGCCCCTTCTTTACAGTCAATAATATACCAGCATTCTGTTTTGCCAAGTTCGCCATTTTCATTTTTATTGGCATATTCATCATTCGGATGGACTTGAACAGATAGGTCTGTATTCGCATCTAGAATCTTCGTCAGCAAAGGAAATACCTTTGTCTTATAGCCTCCAAATAACTCGCGGTTTTCATCCCATAACTGGATCAAGGTTTTTCCCGCAAATTGGCCATTTTTTACAACAGATGGTCCATTGGGGTGAGCAGATATTGCCCAGCATTCACCCGTATGGTTTGATGGAATCTCATATCCGAATTGTTCTTTAAGTGCAGTTCCTCCCCAAATTCGTTCTTGAAAAACAGGTTCTAAAAATAATGGTTGTATCATATTAATTTCCTTCTTTCCTTATTGCTCCGATTGTTTTGCTAAAATAAGTGCCCCAGTAATTCCTGCATTATCACCAAGACTAGGCGGTACAATGTATTCTTCCAGTGGAGGAAGCTCTACATAACCATTAATGAAACTCGCAACGTTCTCCCGTATTAACGGAAATACTTGCTGCTGTTTCATTACGCCTCCGCCTAAAATAATTTTTTCAGGAGAAAGAACTAAAATATATTGCATTAAGGCTTGTGCGATATAGTATGCTTCCATCTCCCAGACCTTTGAATTATTCTCTAGCTCTATGCCCTTCTTACCCCAACGTTCTTCAATTGCAGGGCCGGCTGCTAAACCTTCTAAGCAATCCTTATGATATGGGCATTTCCCTGTATAGGAATCCTCTTCATGCCTTCTAACCAAAATATGTCCCATTTCCGGATGTGAAAATCCTTGCAGAAGATTTCCTTGAACAACGGCACCCGCACCAATCCCGGTTCCAACTGTAATGTATAAGCAGTTTTCCATTCCTTTTGCCGCGCCTAAAGTAACTTCCCCTAATGCAGCAACATTTACATCTGTGTTGAATCCGATTGGAATATTCAGCTCCTTTTGTAAGGCTTGTAAAAACGGATAGTTAGTCCAAGCTGTTTTTGGAGTAGAAGTAATGTATCCGTATGTATTGCTTTTTACATTAATATCAATTGGTCCAAATGAACCTACACCTAAAGCACGAATCTCATGCTTTTGAAAAAATTCTAGTACCTTGGGGATTGTTTCTTCAGGTGTAAGAGTCGGAAACTGAATTCTCTCTATGATATTTCCATTCTCATCCCCAACTGCGCAAACAAACTTAGTGCCTCCCGCTTCAATTCCTCCGTAGTGCATATGCTCTCCTCCTTTTTTATGAGTGTATTTCTATACCTCATATATCTCAAGTGGCAAATTATCAGGATCCCTGAAAAAAGTAAATTTTTTATTTGTAATCAGATCTACACGAATATCCTCGCACTCAATTCCCCTTTGTTCCAATTCCTTTTTAGTTTGTTCAACTGAATCCACCTCAAATGCAAGGTGCCTTAGTCCTGCAGCTTCTGGTTTCGTTTGCCTATCAGGCGGATTCGGAAAGGAAAATAATTCAATCTGATAATGCCCGTTTATTGCCAGATCTAGCTTATAGGATCCGCGATCATTTCTAAAGACTTCATTCATGATCGAAAACCCTAATTTATTTACATAAAAATCCTTAGAAGTCTCATAATTGGAGCAAATAATCGCGACATGATGAATCCGTTTGAATAGCAATGTTTCCACCTCTTTTGCGATTATTGTACCATAACATGGGAATTTAACGTCCGTTGATCTACTTTCATTTGTAAAAATATTGATTCAGCATATGAAGGACATCTCGGCTCTATTTTGTCTCGGCACCGGTCTTCATCATGCATATGAAGGACATCTCGGCTCTATTTTGTCTCAGCATTGGTCTTCATCATGCTTATGAAGGACATCTTGGCTCTATTTTGTCTCGGCATTGGCCTTCATCACGCATATGAAGGACATCTCGGCTCTATTTTGTCTCGGCATTGGTCTTCAGCATGCTTATGAAGGACATCTCGGCTCTATTTTGTCTCGGCACCGGTCTTCAGCATGCTTATGAAGGACATCTCGGCTCTATTTTGTCTCAGCATTGGCCTTCATCACGCTATCCAAATGCGTGTTACTCCCATTTTAAAAGCCCCTTTCAAAAGGGGCAATGTTTATTCATCTTAGAACTTATTTACATAAAAAAATGTGAAGCAATTTACTCCACATTTTTACTATTTAATATTGTTAACGTTGGATACCGTTTTATGCAATACCATACATATAAAAACTACTTAAAATAGCTCCAGCCCTCTTTCTGATACACTTTTCCTTCCTTCATGAGCTTTCCAAGTGCCCTTTTAAAAGAAGCTTTGCTCATGTGAAAGCGTGCATCGATATCCTCGGGAGCGCTTTTATCCCAATATGGCATCTTCCCACCGCGGCTTTCCATATAACGATAAATAATATCGGAATCGTCTTCCATTGCTTCATGGCTTCTTTTTAGAAGGGAAACATTGATGGATCCATCGGGCTTCACATCGATTATCCGTCCCTCTACTTTTTGCCCTAAGCGAGGTTCTTGCATTCGCTGCGATTCATGAATGAAGCCAATATAGTTTTCTTCGGTAAGGATAAAGGAACCTATTTTCAACAAACGATATGCCCTTCCGGAAACATTTTTATTAAAATCTTTACGAGTGGCAGGTACTGCAATGGCTCGCATAATATCCTCTGTCGCAAGTCTGCCAAACAAACGATTATGCTTATCCGTTTTTAATGTGCAATATAACTTGTCTCCTATAGCTGGCCATAGGGTAAGTAGTGCTGGCAGGTCATCCTTGGATACAAGAATATCCTTGCTGATTCCTATGTTTACGAACACTCCCAGTTCTTCTTTTACTTCTACGACCTCTACCCAATCGTATGTACCTATTTTAATTGTTGGGATGGTCATCGTTGCACTTAATCTTCCTTGATGATCTTGATAAAGGAACACAGTTTGCGGTTCCTCTGGATCAAAGGATTCCAGAATTTCACTTTGATGAAGAAGAACATCCTCTTCCCCATTGGATAAAAAATATCCAAATGGCGCTTCCCGCTCTACATGCAGCTGAGCAATCGTTCCTGGCTGTAATCCTGTCATATATAAAAAATCCTTTCCATCTTAATGGTATTAGTTTTTATTCGTTTCATCATAACTATTCAACTATTTTATCCTTTCTATTGTACACCAAGGCTGTTTTCAAATAAATTGTTGTTTATCGTTCTTTGTATTAATTTCTAAAACTGACTAGGTTCGGAGCACCTAAAAATTTATGGTTTAAGTGGAATACAGTTAAAAGATGCCTTCATCAAACCACGAATAAAGGAACTATTTAAGTGAAGAATATGTATGAACTACCTATTTTGATTTGAGAGAAAAGGGTGAAGACATGGACCGAGACCGTGATTATCATGACAGAGATCCCCATCCAATTTCCCCTTATGAGGGTGTGGAGACAGATCCCTTTGGCGGGCCAAACATGGGATTGATGATTGATTTACCTTATAAGAACCCCTTTCATGTTACTTCTCTTCGAAAAGATGAAGAACTAGAAAGATTTTCAAAATACTTCGATGGAAAAATAGATAACGATACAAATGGAAAGGATGAACCGCATGACACAATCTAAAGGACAAAAAAAGCGTCAATGGAATGTAAGAAAGCAATCGCAAAATCCCCATGGAAAGATAAAATCTTTAGAAGAAATTGCGGATGAAATTACACCTAATGATGCTAATAATCCATCCAAATAAGCACCATTGAAACTATTTTGCATTTGTATTAAAAGCAATTGGAAATAAAGGATTTTTTCTATTTGTGGAAGGGTCTAAAAGCTGGTATAGCTTTAGGCCTTTTTTGTAAGATACTCTCACTTATGTGCCGTAAACGCTTTGATTTGTATTTCGTAAAGGACAATTAATTTCTCCTTTTTCCCCGGCTGGTCTTTTGATTCCTTATAAAGGACAATCTCCTTCTCTTTTTTACCTTAACTGGTCTTTTGTATCATCCATAAAGACAATTTGCTTCTTCTATACTCAAGCTGGCCTTTTGTAGCATCGTTAAGGACAACCTTTACCTTTTGAACAAAACAAAGGAGCCGCACCATGTCGGCTCCCTCTCTACTAAATTGCCTCTTCGTATTGTACAGTTGTTACAGACGAACTAATTAATAGATCCGCAAAATCGGCATCAATTTTCTTACCTTTTTGCGCGTTTACTTCATTTACAAAAGCATGAATCATGTTTTGTTTTACTTTTTCACTATTGGCATTTTGAATATTTTTTACTTTTGCTTGTAAGCTGTTGTATATGCCGTGATTTGTAATTTTACCGTTATCATAACCAATTGCTAGCAGCTCATCTAAATGGTCTGTATCCATCATTACTTGAATCACAAAGTCTCGTGTACTTATATTTCCAGCATAATCCTCTGCTGTTACAGATATCGTATGCTGCCCTAACGCAAGCTGAAGTGGTTCTATTTGGATTGGATTTTGAACTTCTTGACCATCAAGAGTAATTTTTACGCTTTTTACACCTGTACCCTCATCTGTCACATTAATGTTTTCTGCAATTTTATCTGTTAAATAGAAAGAAAGTGTATCCAGATCGTGAATGACTGGCGGTGTTTTATCTGCTAATTCAAAGTTGTTTAAGCTTAAAGGCTTTAATTGATAGATACCTTTAAAAATGGAAGAAACACCGGACATGTTAACTACATCACCATTTTTGTATTGGGAGGTAAACTGACCGTATGTGAGACCCGTTCTTTCATCCACGCGTACTCTAGTTATTTTTCCATCCTTAACCGCATCAAATTCAAAGGCTCCTTTTAAGGAAGTTAGATTTTGAATTTGTACATTTTCTAATTTTACAAGTTTACCTTGATTGTCATCGTTTAGTTCACTTACCGTTATAGGATTTGGGATATCTCCTGTTCCTGTTTTTTCAATTGCCAACGGATCGGATAATTCCAATTCCGTATTAAAAACAGAAAGAGGTGCAGTGATTTTTACTTTATCCCCTGGTTTAAAATCACCATCATTTAAGAACACATAGATACCAGCAGTATCATCCTGTAAATAGAACCCTTTACCACCGAATATTCCCGGTGTAGTAGTTACAATTCCTTCTACTGTTACTACGGAATCCGCGCTTAACGCTCTCGCTTCCTTTACAGTAATTTGATCTGGCAGATTTGGTTTATCTTCTGGAAGTGGTTCGGCTGGTACATTGTCGATATTTACTGGTTCCGTTAACACAGCATTTTTTGCTAAACGCAGGCGAAGATTTGCAGCGCCCTTTGTTCCAGACTTAATTTTCACCGATAAATCCTTACTGGCATGCCCTGTTGCATCTGCCGTAACAGAGAAATCTGCACTGTAATTGTACGCTGTCGGCCATGTTCCATCAGGATTTTGAATCATCGCGACCTGAGTTCCACCGGTGAGATAAATTCCCAGACTCAAACCGCTAACTGTTTGCCCTGGTGCTAAATTATCCAGTTTAACGCGAATCTGGAACGCCTGCGCATTTGGTAAAGTAGCTTGGTGCACAAATGAATATGTTGGGTTTACCGGCGCCGATTTAGTAGATCCATATGATCCAGCAGCAAAAGTAGATGAATCATACCATTTGTATCCGCCAGATGGTTGAGACCATGGCTCCGGTTGTGGTTCCGTTGAATTTTGCGGTTGCTCCCAATCATATAACTTAGTTACTGGGCTAAGTTCTAGTCCTGGAACTTTATCAAAACTAGTATAATCTTCTTGATTCGCTAACCAATTAATTGTATTAATTAAATAAATTGCATCTTGACCTTCTGTTAAAAAACCATCATAAGTTGTTTTCTTTTTCCCGTTATCTTCACGTACATATTTTGGTGTAGAATCTTCTACCGGAGAAGAATCACCTAAGAAAGCTGCTTTCCCTTTGCCTACCTTTGAAATGGCCGCAAAAGCACCTTCTTCAATGCCACCATTATTATATACACCCTGGTCTACTGCACTTCCCCATCTAGGTGGGTTTTTTGGCATATAAATTAAACCTTTTGCTTTAGTAGGATCCAAGATAGCAAGAGTAGCGCCAGCATGCATTTCGACTGTTGTAACACCTTGTATAATTCCGAAAGATTGGTCCGGCTTAACTACCGTTTCCCCTCCCGTAATATCTCCTAATGCATTAGTACGAAAACGTATACCAAAATTTTCCCCTAACCAGTCTGAGCTTACCACACCTTGCATAGCTTGAGAGGATGCTTCTTCTTTTGTCATCCCTTTAGTAGGATCGCTCCATGCCCCGCGTCTGAAACCATTGAAAACTTCTCCTGAATCCCAACGATTTAAGTTGCGGTCGGAATTATAATGGTCTCCAATAAAAAAGATACTTCCACCATTTTGCACATATTGCAACATGGCATCTTGTTCCGATTTTTTAAACGGAATATTGGATTCACCAAGAACAAATACATTGTAACCCTTTAAATCATCATACGTAATTGGCGTTGTTTTTCTTAGTTCTTTTACATAATACCCCTGGTCCGCAATAGCATTTGCGAAGTCGGAAAACGCTCCATCAATAACCCAATCCGCAGCACCCGCTGTTTCACCGTGAGTATTATCAAACAATACCTTTTTCCCATTCGGATTTTTTGGATTAATAAATGGGGCTGGATCATTTGCTCCTTCTGCCTTGGCAACATGCAAGCCAGATAGGGATGGAATGGTTCCAGCAATAAGAATGACTGTTAATACTTTTACAAACAAGCTTTTTAATTTCCCCATATTTGCCTCCCCTAAAAATAGTAATATGCCACACTTCTTTTAAGATTTTAATAGAAATGTGACATACTCATAGAAATAGTATCATCCCTCTGTCATTCATTATATAGGTCAAACAACCTAAAAAAGTAAAGGGGAGATTAAGATTATGTAAACTTTATATATTAAAACTTCTATATTTTCGCAGTATTTCGTCAAATTATCCGACCATTACCAAAGTCCTATTGATGTAATTAGTAAGTAAAATAATTTGGCTGTTTTCACAATGCTTTTCGTCATTGTTTATAAATCCTAAGTAGGATTGGTTTCGCCTTAATAAGATTGTTACTTTGCATTTCGTATACAAAAGCAACAAAGCATAACAAAAGAGCCAATTAATTTCTCTCTACCTTTTAACAATAAAAAACAGCTACCTCTTTAAGTAGCTGTAAATTACTCTTTCTTTATTCTATTACGGGTAAAATTTTCGTTCCCTTTTCCATTTCAGAATTACATAATGGGCATTTAGGAGTATCCTCAAGAGAGAATGCTTCCCTCATCCATCCAAAACAGTCGTCATTGGTGCATGACCAAATAGATGTTTCTACTTCAGGTACTGGTTCCTTCTGGCCTCTAAAATATGCCATAATAGATCGCATCCCTTCTATGAGTTACCTTTAGTATAACATTGTTCTAGGAACTAAGATATACTAATGGCTAAAAAGAAGATGAGTTACTCATCCCTCTTTATGTACATACTCAATTATTTTATGCTGGAAGGTTCGGTTTTACTCCAACTTTTTGAAAAAAGGGAAGGAACCCACTCCATATGAAATAGGTTCCGTTTTTAGTTCTATGCCATCGCCCGGTGGTATGAAACTATACTTTTTTAATAAAAGCAGGCTGCTCCAACAATGATAAGGAGGATAAATAAGACAACAATTAATGCAAATCCTGCGCCAAATCCCCCTACCGGTGCGGCATAACCATATCCACCGCAGCATCCATATCCAGGGTGTCCGTAAAACATGATCATACACTCCTTTTTGATTTTTTCTCAAATTGCATTAACATACGAATGCGGAACCGACAATAATCAATAGTATAAATAGTACAACGATTAGCGCGAATCCGCCGCCAAAACCAACTGCACTCATTTATAACACCTCCTACTGTGTTATCACTATTAGAATATGAGATTCCCCTAAAAGTGGGTGGGTGAATGACCATTTTTTGAAAAAATAATAAACTAGCCGTTCTGGTATATAGTAAAATGCCTACCAGGGATAGTTACTGCTGGAAGTGTGATGTGGGGATCTTGCCGGACACTGGTTCCGTTATCTGTGACAAAATGGGGTTTTTCTTTATGTTTGAGGACATAGGTTCCGTTATCCGGTAAAAAAACGGTTATTTTCCTGTTTTTTTACCGGATAACGGAACGAGAGTCCGCTTAACCCTTACATTAGGGTCATTTATGAAAAATAGCGGATTCTGTGTCCGCACTAATTATTAAATATGATTTTACACCCGTTTCGCTAATTGCATTAACGTCATATCGTCCATTGGAGGATTGTGAAGTCCTGCCCGAACGTCGCGATAATACCTCTGTAATGGGCTTTTTTCTGATAAGCTTCTTGCCCCGACGATTCTCATTGCAAGGTCTACAATCTCAACTGCCTGATTGGTAACCGTTAATTTCACTGCTCCAAGCTCAGGATTCATGTTGTTCCGAGACTCCGTCGTTCCTTCATCCCACATTTTCGCCACAGAATATAGAAAATGTCTGGATTGTATTAGCTTTAATTCGATTTCCCCGAACTTTTGCTGAATCGCTGGCAATTCAAAAATTGGATGGTTTAAACTGTTAGGAGTATAGCTTTTCGCGAAAGCAGCTGCTTCCCGCTTAGCTGCCTCGGCAATACCTAAGTAGCATGCCGGAATATGCAAGAGCCAGCCATTCGCAGATTTACTTCTAGGTCCGCTCTTTTCTGTTAAAAAGTGTATTGGAATCTCGACATTTTCCATCACTAAATCGTGGCTACCAGATGCTCTCATCGCCACACTGTCCCATGTTTCATCAATGGAAAGCCCTGGTGTATTGCGGGGAATTAGAAAAAAAGCTACATCATCGGAATCCTCGATGGTTGCGGATACGATAAAAAAGTCTAGGACAGGAGACATCGTTGTAAATGACTTTCTTCCATTAATCACCCATACATCACCTTGTTGCTTGGCAGTTGTAGTCGGTTTTCCTCCTCGTGTTGGACTACCCGTTTGCGGTTCTGTTGCACAGACATTGAGTAATGCGCCTTTTCGAACTTCTTCACTAACATAGGAAAAAAGCTTTTCATCCCAATTTCTTTTGTCCGTTAAATTCATCATATTTCCCATATGCCATCCTATAGATAAAGCTGTGGCACCATCACCAATTGCAATGGTTTCTTGAAAACGAACAAAATCAAATAAGGAAATTTCTGCTCCGCCATATTCCTTCGGCAAAGTCAGCCTGGTATAACCAATCCTCTTTAAATCCTCGATATTTTCAAAGGGAAAACGCCCTTCTTTATCATTCTTTGCCGCACGATCATGAAATGTTTTGACTAATCCTTCAAGAACTTGTAGACGGTCATCAAACGTATGTAAGCTTAACAGCTCCATCTTCTTCCCTCCAACATAATAAACTCTTCCTTTATTTTAGCGAAAATCATTTTTAATTTCTAGTAAACAACTCGGAATTGCAATTACGAAACTTTTAGGACTGATTATTCGTAAAATTTAAAAACATGAGGTGTTCATATGTTTTTCTTTTTATTAATTCTTATACCAGCTCTAGGCGTCTTATGGTTCTTGAATCTTACTAATTTCCTCATTCGACTGAAAAAGGACCAAAACACACATAATCAAAAAGTTTTAGGTGCAATTTTAACGTTTCTCCTAGTATTTGCATTTGCGTACGGTTTCCTAGGCTTGATAGAATAATACACTCTACTTCCCTTCATCGAATGTTAAAATAAAAATAAAAAGGTATCTGGTTATGATTATTATTTGGTTTCTTTTATTTATTGCCCCCCTTACCTTGTTCATTCATGAATTTGGGCATTCTATAGGGGCTTATCTTGTTAAATCGGATAAAATTCAATTATTTATTGGTGTTGGAAAAAGGCTTTTTTTCTTTCGTATAAGTACAATATCCTTTCATATTCATACTTTTTACATGCTTGGCGGACACACAGCTAGTGAACGGGACCCTTACTATTCAAAAGTGGAACAAATCATTATTTCACTATTTGGACCGTTGCTAAATGGAGTGGTGGGTATCCTTAGTACACTTATATTTTCCGCCAGTAATTCTAGTGTTCTCCTATTCTTTAATCTTTTTAATATTTGGTTATGTGTCATTAACCTGATTCCGTACCGAATTGGCGACAAACAATCAGATGGATATGTGATTTTGAAAATCATGTTTGGAAGGCAAAATAAGCGTAAATCCATGTAAATGAATAAAAAAGTGACTGTCTGCATGCATCCAAAGCGCACCATTCCATATAGTGCGCTTTCTTTGTATAATCACTATCCAACTATTTCTCCATTGCTTCCCATTCTTTTTCAAATTCACTTAACTGCTTATCCACATAAGCTTGACTAGGTATGTGCTTTAATATTTCTTCTTGGCTGTACACTTTTCCACCCTTAATGACATAATAGATGTCCTGTGTATGTTGAATATTTTCGAGCGGATCATTATTTAAGAGGACAAGATCGGCGATATTTCCTTTCTTTATGGAACCGACATTCTCTAATTGTATAGATTTAGCCGCATTAACAGTTGCTGCCTGCAAGGTTTCCATTTCTGAAAATCCCATTTCTACAAACAACTCCATCTCACGGTGTATAGCCATTCCTGGGAATGTCCAAATCAGTGCTGGGGAGTCTGTCCCCGTAACTACCGTGCCTCCTAAATCAAAATAAGTCTTCGCGACAACTTTTGTAAACTGATTTAATTTAGCAAATTGCTGCTTCAGCTGTTCTTGATATTCAGACATATTACGCCAATGCCCAATCAG
Organism: Margalitia sp. FSL K6-0131; assembly: GCF_038008735.1. Lineage (NCBI taxonomy): Bacteria > Bacillati > Bacillota > Bacilli > Caryophanales > Bacillaceae > Heyndrickxia > Margalitia sp. FSL K6-0131. The sequence continues at coordinate 655,215 of NZ_JBBOZS010000001.1, read as the reverse complement.
TATATGCTCTTTTTCAAGTGACTCCGTTATTATATTTTTCGGATCCCAAACCTGAGGTGATTTATCTATTTGATCAAAGATAATTAGGGTTGGACAGAGTTTTACATTATACGCAATCATTTGTTGGCAAAGGTCTTTAATCTTCCGTTCATCTGGTTCTTCCCAATTAAGATGCTCCCATTGAGTTTGATCTGCCCTTGGGTACCATCCCTGATATAAGGCTTGAGCAAACCCGGATGCATGTTCAAACCAGGTAACACCGATTTGTGCTGCATCTAAAGCATTCAAATCCTTAGAATGAATTAAGTCACAGCTCACTTCTAAATCATATTTTTTCGCCTCATTCACTACCGCTTCCATAACATTTCTGTTGATCCAGCCATATGCTTTTATAAACTTTACCCCAGCTGCAGCCTGCCTCCTGACTTCCATTCTTGCCTCTTCCGGATCATCGGTGACAAGATTTCCAGAACTCGTTGGTCCCCATTGTCCAGGGGTTCCATCAATCATTCTATCTGCTGAATATACTCGTGGTGTCGGTGCATCAATAGGTGCATCTATTAAGTTTTTTATCATGAATACATTTCCTGCTGTATTGCGTACCGTTGTTACCCCGGATGCAAGAAAATGTGGTGCATACAGTTCTTGAATATGACAATGCATATCAATTAAACCAGGAATAATAAATTTCCCCTTTGCGTCAATGACCGGAATCCCTTCTGGTAACACTTGATTTGGTAGAAAAATGGTCTTTATTTTACTTTCTTGAATTTCGATAGATCCCGTAAAAGAATTACTATTTTCTACATCGATAATTGTTCCGTTTGCCACAATATAATGTTTTTGTTCCCTCATATTTTTTATCCCCCTTAAATCATTTCCGTTATAATGAAAGCAACTTATTTTTGGTAATTTCATTGTATATTGGACTTTTAATGGTCCTTTTAAAATTTTCATATAGTGGAATAGAGGGATGTGGATGGTACCTTACGGTGAAACGTTGCGGCAAATCCGTGTACAGAAGGGATTGACCATGAAGGAACTTGCAGATGGAATTTGTTCGGTTTCTTTTTTGTCGAAGTTTGAACGAGGTGATTCCGATATTACCCTCGGACTTTTTACAAAAATATTGGAAAAATTAATGCTAAGTTTTGATGAGTTTTTATACATACATAACGACTACATGCCTGATCAGCTTGAACAATTTTTCAAAAATGTAAGTACAGCATACTTCAATCGAAATTCTGCTCAACTGAAGCATTTAAAAAAACAAGAAATAGAAAAATGGGAGAAATATAGAATAGATATCTATTATTGTAATGTTTTGATGCTCCAGGTTTATGAACGGATTGTCGACGCAAAGGAAATCGATGAAAATGTTGATAAAGAGGATGTAAAAATTTTATCGAATTATTTATTTAGTGTTGAGGTATGGGGGTATTATGAATTACAGCTTTATAGCGCTACTATGCTGTTTCTTGAGCCTATCATGGTCGTACATTTATCTAAAACAGCCTATGAAAAAAGTATCCGTTACCGAAGTTTAAAAAAGGTGAACGAAGCTATCATTGCCATCATTATGAATACCATTGTCTATTTATTAGGACCCGTAAATCGTTTTAATGAAAAAATGGAGTATCGAAAGGAAATCAGTGAGTTCTTTTCCTATCTTGAAACGATTGCATTGCCGGAAAGCAGTTTGTTGGAACGGGTAGAATTACTTCATTTAAAGGGTGCGTATGAATTAAGAATTGGAAACAGGGAAGAAGGAATTGCTAAAATACAACATGCAATTCAAATCCTTTCCGATTTAGGTTCCTACGGAAATGCAACTAGGATAGAAAAATATTTGCAGCAAATCTTGGATTGCACTAAATAAAAAAATGCGGACAGATTTGTCACTCGAGGGAAATTCATTTCTTAGTTAAATTTTTTTCGATAGTCGATAGTGTTGTCTAAATGAAGGACACTTTTCTTGTTTTACTATCCGGGTTTGCCCTTCATTAACAAGATGAAGGACACTTTTCCTATTTTACTATCTGGGTTTGTCCTTCATTAACAAGATGAAGGACACTTCTCTTATTTTACTATCTGGGTTTGTCCTTCATTAACAAGATGAAGGACACTTCTCTTATTTTACTATCTGGGTTTGTCCTTCATTAACAAGATGAAGGACACTTTTCCTATTTTACTATCGGGTTTTGTCCTTCATTAACAAGATGAAGGACACTTTTCCTATTTTACTAGATTAAGTCCATATAATTGTGTAAAAAGAATAGGTCATCATCATGACCCGTGTTACAATGTTTTCGACCAAGAAACCATTTACGGAGGACATGATGATGACCCAAATAAATATTACTATAAATTTAGAAGATCTCAAAGAAAAAATTGAAAAAAGCTCACTTGAATCACCCGTAAAAGCCTCTTTGACATTAATTTTAAATTCTTTGATGGAGAAAGAAAGAGACGAATATATCAATGCTCTTTCCCATGAAAGAACAGAAGAACGTAGAGGGTATCGAAATGGTTATTATGAGCGTGAATTAATGACTGATGCGGGCTCACTTACGTTAAAAGTTCCTCGAACTAGAGACGGTGAATTTTCTACGACTATCTTTGAAAAGTTTAAACGCTGCGATCAAGCATTAATTCTATCCATGATTGAAATGGTAGTAAATGGTGTTTCCACACGTAAAGTGACTAAAATTGTAGAAGAATTATGTGGGAAAAGTGTGTCTAAATCACTTGTTTCTAACCTAATTAAAACATTGGACCCTGCAATTAATGAATGGAGAAACCGACCACTAAACGTAAGTTATTACCCATATATTTACGTTGATGCCATGTACATTAAGGTTCGCGAAAACAAACAAGTCGTTTCAAAGAGTGTCCACATTGCTGTTGGAGTGACCGAAGGTGGCCATAGAGAAATCATTGGCCTAAAAATTAACCATACGGAGTCCGCAGAAAGCTGGTCTTTCTTCTTTGAGTATTTAAAATCCAGAGGACTTCAATCTCCTAAAATGGTTATTTCAGATGCTCATAGTGGCTTAGTTTCATCTATTAAAGAGACATTTTTAGGTACTTCATGGCAACGCTGTACGGTCCATTTCATAAGAAACCTCCTGGATTCGCTACCTAAAAAAGGAACAGCTGAAGCTAGGCAAGAGCTAAAATGTTTATTTAAAAACTCAGATATGGATGTTGTGAGAGATTTGAAAAATCGTTTTGTAGAAAAATATCAAGATACCAAAGGTTTTTCCAAAACCATTGACATCTTAGACAGTGGTTTTGAAGATGCAATCCAGTTTCTTGCACACCCGGTTGAGTATCATATAAGTTTACGTACAACCAACATGCTAGAACGATTAAACCAAGAGGTCCGTAGAAGAGAAAGAGTCATTCGTATTTTTACCAATGATCAGTCTGCCATAAGGATTATTGGCTCAGTATTGATGGATATTAATGAAGAATGGACGTCAAAGGATTACCCATATTTAAAAAAATCAAAAGATAATTAACTCTATCATACAGAGTGTAAAAGCCTAATTTCGAATTGACTTTGAGCCTCCAGTAGGCATGATAAAAAGCCAGGAAGCCAGGAGTTTACAACACCTGGCTTACCCTCCAGGCTATCATGCCCACCCTCAAAGTAAATTCGAAATAATATAGTTCATTACACAAGTTGAATTAACTCGAAAATATTGTTAACACTTTTACACAATTAAATGGACTTGACTTTTTACTATCTGGGTTTGTCCTTCATTAACAAGATGAAGGACACTTTTCCTTCTATGCATTCACATTCCCAAGTACACCATTCGTTGCAGTAATCGCAATAATAACACAGCCCCACATATGCTTGTAGGCAGTAACCATATCGTCGCACGTAAAACGAATCGTTTTTGGATCGACCGCTTCAACCGTTGGCAAAGTGGTCGTCATTTTTGCCTGTTGAGGACCTTTAAACTGAATCTCAAAGGTCACGGGGCCATCAATAGTAAGCGGTTTGATTGTTTTCGCTTTTTTAACAGCGATTTCTGCTTTTTCTCGAATTTGCTCTGCCACTACGGTTGGATGAATCAGTTCAGCTGCAAAGCGATCTACCGCACGCTTCACTACCACTGCTTCTACTTGCGGCAGCGTTTCCTTGACCTCTTTTACATACGCATCATCCCCGCTTATAAATACAGCCGGAACGCCAAATGAACCGGCAACGAAAGCATTCATTTCCGTTTCACCGACCACTTTCCCATTAATCTTCATTTCGTTCACACATATCCCTGCTAATGTATGGCTAATAACCGCATCTGATCCGCCTTCACGGCCGTGATGTCCGACAAACATAATCGCATCAAAGCTTTCATCTAATCCCTCTAACTGGCACATTACGCGATTGCTTCCGGAAATTAGTCTCGCCCGAGGATCTAAATCCTCAATCAATATATTGGACATATTTCCATGACCATCTGCGACCACTACCTCTGTTGCTCTGCCATTAAAAGCTCCCTCAACAACTGCATTGACTTCAGCTGTCATAAGCTTTCTAAAACGTTGATACTCACTAGGTGTTTTTAGCTGTTGATTAGTCGCAACACCAGAAATTCCTTCAATATCTGCTGAAATAAAAACTTTCATTTAACACAGCTCCTTTTTAAAAATTACCATTCAAAACTAGTATCTTCTGCCAAATTTAATACAAATGCCTTCACTAAATCCTTCGTCGCCTCTAAATCTGCAACACTCACCAGCTCAATCGGCGAATGGGCATATCTTGATGGGATAGACAATACTCCCGTAGGAACACCGTTATTGGCTAACGCAACGGCACCGCCATCTGTTCCAATACCAGGAAAGATCTCTAACTGATACGGAATCCCTTTTTCCTTTGCGAGATTTACTAAATGATTCTTCATTGTTTTATGTACAATTAGGCTGAAATCCATCACTTTAATTCCGGTTCCTTTTCCTAAAAACAACGTCTTGTCCATCGTTTCTTCCGGTGTATCACTGACAGCTGTTGTATCAAGGGCGATAGCTGCATCAACGTCTAATGTTTTGATGGCTGTTTCCGCCCCTCTTAAGCCAACCTCCTCTTGAACGGAAAATAAAAAGGTGACAACGCCTGCAAATGTTTCATCCTGTAATTCATTGACCAATTGCAGTAAAACGGCACAGCCTACCCGGTCATCCAATGATTTGGCCATAATCATTTCTTTTCCCTTTGGTCCCAATACCTTCATTTCGGTTGCCCATGTTACTGGCGCGCCCACCTCTATCCCCATCTTCTCCACTTCCGCTTTGGAGGATGCACCGATATCGATGTACAAATGCGTATGTTTGCGTACTTTGGATGGATCATCAAATTTTACAAAGTGGGCTGACATGGTTCCGATTACTCCGGATATTTCCCCTGAATTTCCTAAAACCTTTACCTGCTGGGCAAGGAGGATGCGGTCGTCATGTCCGCCAAGCTTTTCAAAGCGAATAAGGCCGTTCTCTTCGATTTTTTTTACGATAAAGCCGACTTCATCCATATGTGCTGTTAATAGAATTTTGGGTCCTGGAAGACTTCCTTTTTTTGTTGCAATGACATTCCCGATTCCATCGATGCGCACCTCATCCACCAGATCCTTTACATAATCACGAATATAGTAGGAAACATTGTGCTCGTAACCACATGGGCCGTTTAAGGAAGTTAACTTTTTTACAATATCTAACATGAACATTCTCCTTCTCTAAATATATTCGAAAGTATTTTTATAGACTTGCAATTGAATCATTGATTTATATTCTTTAATACATGGAATTTGATCCAGCTTATAAAGGATATTTGTAATTTCATCCTGATTTTGCACAGTGATTTGGGCGAGCAGTGGGTAATCTCCGGATGTCATAGTGATAAAACGAATTTCACGGATGTTTTTTAACTCCTCAATTGCTGTTTGCAGCATACCAGATTGAATTTTCATCTGAATAATCGCTTCTGCCTTTAATCCAAGCGCAATCGGATTCACCACTCCTACAACACTTAAAATATCGTTTTCTATTAAGTTCTTATACCTTGCTCTCACTGTTTTTTCTGTAACATTTAATCGGGAAGACAACTCGGTAAAAGACATGCGCCCATCCCCTGAGAGCAATTTAATCATGGCACGGTCTAATTCATCGATTTCATATTTCATAAATTTCCTTCTTCCGACAAAAAAATTTCTCTTTCCCAACTGAAATCAGTAGTAATTCTTAAATCTATAACTCTTTTTCAATACTAAAAATATACTTTACTATCTAAAAATGATATATTATGAATAATTATATAGTTGAAATCTTCTGAAATCAACCGTTAACAAGGAGGATGTCCATGTTATCTATTATCAACGCAAAAGTGTTTGATGGCACTGGAAATGTTATAGACAATGGGAAAATCGTTATTGAAGATGGAAAGTTTTCGCAAATCGGAACATCACTTTCTATTCCGGAAGGGTGTAAAGTCATCGACGTCGAAGGGAAAATTGTCACCCCAGGTTTAATTGATGTACATACACATCTTGGGGTACATGAAGAAGGTGTCGGAAAAGCAGGTCAGGATGTAAATGAAACAAGTTCAGAAGTTACATCACAGGTCCGTTCCCTTGATGGAATTAACCCTTTTGAGCCTGGTTTTGAAGTTGCCAGAAAATCAGGGATAACCACTGTGCAAATTATGCCTGGAAGTGCTAATGTGATCGGCGGTGAGATGGTGGTTGTCAAAACGAAAGGAACTGTTGTGGATCAAATGGTTTTACGGGAGCCATCAGGAATGAAAGCCGCTACTGGTGAGAACCCTAAAAATGTCCACGGCGGTAAAGGAAAAATGCCGACAACCAGAATGGGCGTAGCCGCAAGATTGCGGGAAAAGTTCATGGAAGCAGAGCACTATAAAATGCAGTTTGAAAATGGGAAGGTTGCCCGCAATCTTGGACTAGAAAATCTTTGCAAGGTATTAAATAAAGAAATTCCACTTCGTGTTCACGCCCACCGCGCAGATGATATTGCCACTGTTTTAAGACTGAAGCGGGAATTCAATATTGATATCACGATTGAACATTGTACAGAAGGACATCTGATTGCTGATTTTATTGCCGAGCACGATGTTATGGTTTCGGTCGGACCAACCATGTCCTCCAAATCCAAGGTAGAGCTTGCTAATAAGGGCTGGCATACTCTTGTTGCTCTTACAAATGCTGGTGTTTCCGTATCGATTACAACAGATCATCCGGTCGTAGGAATTGAACACTTAATGACTAGTGCCATAATGGCGGTGAAGAACGGATTGTCAGAAACGGATGCTTTAAAAGCCATCACCATCAATGCGGCAAAGCACTTAGGTGTCGAGGAAAGGGTTGGAAGTATTGAAGCAGGAAAGGATGCAGACTTCGCTATTTGGAGTGGAGATCCTTTTGATTTACGTTCCTCTGTTGTAAAAACATATATTCAAGGGGAATGTGTATTTGAAAAGGGTTCTGATTTTTAAGTCGGTAATACTGGAAGTGTGTCTTCTATATTCTAATTCAAAATAAATGAACTTGAAGCAGGCACATAAAAAACGCGAAGATCACTTGTATCTCGACGTTTTTTATGTGCCTTACCGTTTAATTATTTTCCCCATACCGATCGTAATCAACAGAAGAAGTATTAGCGAAAAAGATGTAGCCTAAATAATGCTCCCATCCCCAAATATTGCAGTCAATACATCAGCATAGGAAGGCATACCCAGTGCATATAGCAAGGGCAATAGTAAAAGGGCCGTAAACAAGCCCATTACAAAATATAATAGTCTACTCTTTTTGCTCATAGTCTCACCCCCCACCTAATTTTAACATAATATTCAAAATAGATGTTCTTTTTATGAATTTAGACATATTATTTCCGTTTACCTTTCAGCTTAGACTCTGGAATACTCAGATTAAGCACAATCTTAGTTAGAAATGATTTAAGGTCATTCCTGCCTAATCATCATAAAATATATAAAAACATCTTTAGTAGAGGTCGATAGGTGTGGGATAAGGACCTGTCCCCTTGAGCATCGTAAGATAAAAGCAAAACATCATCTGCTGAAGTCGGTTGCAATGGGACGAGGGACCTGTCCTTTCATCCTGAAAAGGAGGAATTATTTTTGTACAATGTTTTAATGTTTGTGGATTCGGGTGTGGATGATGCGTTTGCGCTTATGTATGCACTTTTGCACCCCGAAATAAAAGTTGTCGGAGTCGTAAGCGGGTATGGAAATATTACGAAGGAGGAATCGGTGGCGCATACTGCCTATTTATTGAATTTAGCAGGGAAACGGGATATTCCGATTATTGCCGGATCATCGGGACCTTTATCAGGAGAACCAGCTCAATTTTATCCAGAAATCCATGGAAAAGGCGGATTTGGACCGATACAGCCTCCAAACAATTCAAAGGAAGTAAATGTTTATGATATAAATAAAATTATTGAAATTGTAACTACCTATCCGAAAAACTTGATTATTGTTGGCGTGGGTAGGCAAACAGATGTGGCATTGCCGCTAATTATCTATGGATCAGAGGTTTATCAGAATATAAATGCCTTATATATTATGGGCGGTGCATTCCTCGGTCCAGGCAATGTAACTCCAGAAGCAGAAGCTAATTTTTATTCGGACCCTATTGCAGCCAACCAAGTGATGGAAAAAGCGAAAAACATCTACTTACACCCATTAAACATAACAAGCAGAGCCCTTATACCTCCCAAGGTAATAAGCTATATTGCAGAAAAAGGCAAGTCACCTTTTAATCATATCATTAAACCCGCTTATGATTATTATCTTAATGCCTATAAAAAAAATGTACCGGGAATTAAGGCGGCACCTTTACACGATGTCCTTGCGGTTAGTGCGATTGTGAATCCGAATCTCGTCACTTATGTGCCCCGGAGAGTAACAGTGGAGCAATTCGGGTCAGCACGCGGCAAAAGCATTGCTGATTTCCGGCCTAAGCCAACACAGGAACCAGAGGAAACCCTTGATTGGATTGGGATGGATGCGGATATTCCTGCGTTTATTGAAGATTTTACTTTAACTTTTATGAGAGAAATTACAAGCAAATAATTAGGAAGGGAGTACATATGGAAGACAAATTGTGCTTCCTTTTTTAGATTACTAAAGACATTTGCTTTCTGGTTATCAATAAAGGGGGGGCCATCATCGATGCTTAGAATAAAATTGTTTTTACTCTCTTGATTACGGGCACAATTCTACCACTATTGTTCCCTTTTCCTTGTACTCTCTTGATTTCGGGCACAATCCTGCTACTATTGTTCCCTTTTTCCTTGTACTCTCTTGATTTCGGGCACAATTCTACCACTATTGTTCCCTTTTTCCTTGCACTCTCTCGATTTCGGGCACAATTCTACCACTATTGTTCCCTTTTTCCTCGCACTCTCTTGATTTCGGGCACAATCCTACCACTATTGTTCCCTTTTTCTCAGCACAATCCCGATTTCGAGCACAATTCTACTACTATTTTGTTTTCTTTTTCCCTACACTTTGAATAATTCAAAGTGTCCTTCATCAAGGTTCAAATCCGAGTTGGCTTACGAAAATCTGCTGTGCTGGAAATACTTTTTTCAACCTATCTACAACAATCTTATATGCATTGGGTTCATACCATTCCTGTAATCCAAGCTCCTCATACTTCTTCTCCATCCCTAATCTTTTTGTCCGCTTCCCTCCGCTGCCATCACCCATAAAATAATCATCCACACAGACACGTTGCACTAATGTTTTTAATATTTCTGGGAAGGCCTCACTGCTTGGTAACACCGGCGCAATCGTTGCTTGAGTTGGGATACCGGCGTCCTTTAACATCTGAAGTGTTTTCAGGCGTGCATTCACAGGTGGAGCACCAGGAGTAAAATGTTTCCTAACGCTTTCCAAATCGGTCTCAATGGTCATACTGATTCGCACTTTCTCCCCCATTTGTTGAAACAAATCAATGTCCCTGCGTACAAGAGGACTTCTCGTTTGTACCAATAAAAAATCAGGTGGATCCTGGACCATAACTTCCAATAAAGAACGAGTCACTTTTTCCTTATATTCTATTGGCTGGTACGGATCTGTACTGGATGACATAAAAATAGTAACGTCGCCCTTCTTTTTTGCTCTTTGTAGCTCCTTTTTTAACAAATCTGCTGCTCCATTTTTCACATCTACCCACTCCCCCCATTCCCCTTCCCGAAAAAGAGAGACGGGCATTTGCCGAACATAGCAGTAGGAGCAGCCAAATGAGCAACCCGTGTACGGATTAAGTGAATGGGTGTATCCCGATAGATAACCCGTGCCTTTATTCAAAATCGTTTTCGGATTTTTATAGAGAATATCTTTATTCACACTCTCACCTCCGCAAAAATTATCGTTTAATCCTCCAATTGCTCCACATAATTAGAAACTTCAATCAAGTTTTGATCCGGGTCCCTAAAGTAAACAGAATGGATTTTCCCTAATGCACCAGTTCGATATACTGGACCTTCTATTATGGTTATATTATTTTTTGCTAATTGATCTAGAATATCTTCCATTGGCGACTCGCTAATAAAACACAAATCCGCCGATCCGGGTGTTGGATGCTTTGCTTTTGGTTCGAATTCCTTTCCAATTTGATGTAAATTTATTTTTTGCTTACCAAATTGCAGTGCTTTCCGTCCCTCACCAAATGTTACGACCTTCATACCTAATACATTTTCGTAGAAATTACATGTATGTTGGATATCCCTTACTGTTAAAACAAGATGGTCCAGTTTACTAATTTTCATTTTTTTCCTCCTTATCATAAATCTCTTATATCTCCTACTATAATTCCTTCATTTTCCTCCATAATATGTCTAAAAAGCAACTAAGAAATAGAGCTGCCAAAGATTTTTAATGGCAACCCTTTCAGTACTCTTATAAAATATCCATCCAAACCTTAATAGCGGTGATACAAATTAACACAGCTAAAATCACTTGGAGGATTTTAGTGTTCATTTTTCTGCTGACTTTTGCGCCGATTGGTGCGGCAATTAAGCTTGCCACAATCATAATAATGGCTGGTGCGTAATCAATTTGACCAGTCGTAACTTTGCCTATCGTGGAACCGATGGACGAAATAAAGGTAATAGCTAACGAAGAAGCGATCGTCATTCTCGTTGGTATTTTTAATACCGTTAACATGATTGGCACTAACAGGAAGGATCCGCCTGCTCCTACAATACCAGCACCTATTCCTACAATTAACGCAAGAATCGCGGCGAGCCATCCATTAAATTTCACTTGATCGAAGGGAATATCATCAATACCTTTTTTCGGAATAAACATCATGACTACTGCTATCACTGCTAAAATTCCATAAATTACATTAATCCCGCTTTCCGGCATATGATTAGAACCAAAGCTGCCAACAAAGCTCCCAATTAAAATACTTATGCCCATGTAGACAATCAGCTTTTTATTTAAAAACTCTCCTTTGCGATAAGTCCAGACACCGCCAATGGTTGCAAATAACACTTGAATGGCAGTAATTCCTGAGACCTCGTGTGATGTAAAATGAGCTACACCTAAAAATGTCGGAATATACAATAGCAATGGAAAATTGATAATCGCGCCGCCTATCCCCAACATACCTGATATAAAGGAACCGATAAAACCAATAATAAATATAGTAACAATGAAGCTAATATCCAAAGAGAAAACCTCCTTAATAAGGGAACCTTTTCCGGTCCCCTTATTTTTAAGCCTTTTTAATCCAAAACTTCATTACATCATTCTCTTCTTCCAATTTTAAAAGCTCATGACCACCAGATTTTGCCCATGCAGAAAGGTCGTTTTTTGCCCCTTTATCTGTCGCATGAATTTCTAATACTTGACCGGAATCAAGATCCATCATCGCTTTCTTCGTTTTTACAATCGGCATTGGACATGCAAGTCCTTTTGCGTCTAACACTTTGCTTACTTCCATTATAATATTCCTCCTCTATTATTGTAGGCTGTTTTCAATTCTTGTGTTCCGTCACTATTTATAGGCTTTGCGTCGTAGGCCAAATAAAAGGCTTTTCGATTACAAAAGACTTCAAAGTTTAAGAAAAGAGCCTTTATTGTTAGCGAACGGCACATCGGTTTGGACCGATTTCCATTTCACGCTGTTTTTCTTCTTCAGGACTGATTTTTCCCATGTTTGTTTCCCGAATTTCCTGGTATGAATTCGGCTGCGGTGGTAAATTCTCTGTCACTAATTTCCGAAATTCATGCTCATCCTCTATCTTTAATCCATGATTTTTTGCAAATAATGTACCTAGCTTTGCCGCTACAGTTCCATCATCATTTAATTCATCAATAATCATAAAATGGGCAGGAAGAACCATGAGCTCCTCCGATAATTCACGATACTTCTTGTACAGTGTTTCTCTCAAATCTTCTACCCAATCCTCTGCTTTCCCCGCTAAATCAGGTCGTCCAATGGAATCAATAAATAGAATATCCCCAGATAATAAATATTTTTCATCCACAATAAAAGAAGTAGAGCCAATGGTGTGACCTGGTGAATAAAGAGCCTGAATATGGATTGCAGTATTTCCTATAATTACTTCATTCCCATCTTCTAATGGCTGATATTCAAAGGTTACCTCCGTTGCATCCTTTGGCGGTAGCATGTAAATGGCACCCGTTTTCTCAGCAATATGGCGTCCACCTGAAATGTGATCTGCATGGAGGTGGGTATCAAATACATATGTGATTTTGGCCCCAATGCTGTCAGCAAAATTCAGATAAATATCCGTCATCCGTGTAGCATCAATCAACGCTGCTTCACCGTTAGAGACAACCATATAGGATAGACAGCCTTTTCCGATTCGGACGAATTGATAAATTTCCCCTCCATCTTTTAAGTCGCCTACTTTAATAGGTTCTAAATGCTCACTCCAAGCCTTCATTCCACCTTTTAAATAGGATACCTCCGAAAGCATATTCGCCACCATAACAGATGATCCTTCTTTTGCACATACTACTAATATCTCTTTATCAGAAGGCAGTTTATTTAAAATCTCCTCTACACCATCCAGCAATTCAAAATAAGGAACATTTAAATAATCAAAGTTCTCGCCTTCAATCTTCCAATCGTGAAAATCACTTTCATTTCTTACATCTAATATAAATAATGGTTCTTTATTAAATATTTTTTGTGTAACTGCTTTTGATGTCATTTCGCTGATTGTCATATACTTCATTACCCCCTACGGTATAGTAAATGATAAAAAATTATTCAATATTACTTTCTGTTTTACCGGACCACTGACTCATACCCGGAATAACGTTTACCACCTTTGTAAATCCTTTTTTCACTAACATTTGTGCTGCAAGATCACTGCGATTGCCAGAACGGCATACCACATAAATTTCATCTTCTTTATTAAGTCCGTCCACATGATCCTCCAGCTCTCCTAAAGGAATCGACATAGCGGTTGGAATATGATTGAAAGCATATTCAGCAGTTTCTCTTACATCAAGAACAACGATGTTTTCGGCCGCATCCAGTTTCTTTAAAAGCTCATCATTATGGATTGTATTTGCATGCACTTTTTCTTGTTCTTCTTCATTGGAAGCTTTTCTTAAGTAATGCTTTAATACATCTCCTTCTTCGATGGTACCTAAATATTGGTGACCGGTACTCTCTGCCCAAGCCTTCATGTCTGCTTTTGATCCTCTATCAGTGGCTTGCACCTCCAAAACCTGTCCTGGCTCAAGTGTTTTCAGAGCTTTTTTTGTATTTACAATTGGCATCGGACATGCTAATCCTTTTGCATCTAAAATAGCATTTGTTGTTATGCTTTCCATATTGATTCCTCCTGTTTTATACCTATATGGGTATATACCCAATTAAAAAAATTTATTCCACTTTGCCTTCCCAAGCTAGCATTCCGCCAGTCATATTCACAACTTGAAACCCTTCACTTTCTAATAATTGTGCAGCACGGCCGCTTCTGCCACCGGAACGGCATACCATGATATATTCTGTATCCTTGTTCAACTCGTCCATTCGTAATTCAATGAAACCTAACGGAATATTTACAGCACTAGGTATTTTTCCGGCTGCTACTTCATCTACTTCGCGGACATCAATAATATTAAGCTTTTTCCCTTCTTCTAAAAGTTTTTCAACCTCTCTTGGTGTGATTTCTTTCATTTTTCATTCCTCCCAATTAAATAAACAAATTAACATTTCCATCTTGTGCATCCGCCAAATAGGCAGCTACACCTGCATATTCAAGGTTATCTACAAACTCTTCCTTTTGTAGCCCTAAAAGGTCCATTGTCATCGTGCATGCTACCAACTTTACGTCTTGTTCCTGTGCCATTTCGATAAGCTGCGGCAAAGTTAATGCATTGTGTTTTTTTATAACCCCTTTTATCATTTTAGGACCCATTCCAGCAAAGTTCATTTTCGACAGGCCCATTTTATCTGCACCTTTTGGCATCATTTTCCCAAACATTTTTTCCATAAAACCTTTTTTCACTTGGATATTTTCAGTTTTTCGTAATGCGTTTAACCCCCAGAAGGTATGAAAAATCGTTACCTCATGATCATAAGCTGCCGCGCCGTTTGCAATGATATAAGCTGCCATTGCTTTGTCGTAATCACCGCTGAATAATACGATGGTTGTCCTTTTTGTCATAAAAGTTTTCCTCCTTCTAATTATTTACTCATACCCGTATAGGTATATAAAAATTTTAAAAATATATTACCCCAAAGGGTATTATAGAAATCAAAATGAAAGGGGTTGATTTCCCCCAAGATTTAACGGCTTTTTACAAGAAGATTAACCGCCTCTTTTACTAGTTCTTCTGCGCTTCCATCCCCTTTTTCCGTAGCCTTTTGAACGCATTCTACCAAATTAGAGCTTACGATAACGCCAATCGTTCGATCAATGGCAGTTCGGGATGCGGATAACTGTGTAATTACTTCTTTGCAATCCTTGTTCTCTTCCATCATTTTTAAAATTCCTCGCAGCTGCCCCTCAATCCGCTTTACACGATTTTTCATTTGATCGTCATAGTACATAATCTCGCCTCCTTGTAACATACATTTTCTATTTCTACTATCTTACATTAATCTAAAGTGGTATATCCAATTTCGTTATAATCCCCTTTACATATGCCTGCGAATTGCATTCCGTAAAAGGAATAACTTTAACAAGATTCATCATATACCCTACAGGGTATAATGTCAATGAATTTATTTTCTCCTCTAGTTTCCAAACAAATGGCCGTTTATCAGGATAACGACTACTGCTTTGTCTACACTATTATCTTTTAATTGTATGCCCTCTAATATAGTTCGACTAATTGTTTTTTTATTATTTCATGTTTAAAGCTTTACTTTTATACATATCCATATTATAATCAATTACGAAGTTAAACTTACTTACTTTTTAATAGTAAGATTAAATTTGTAAGGGAAGGTTAAATAATGGGTTTCTTAAACAAATTATTTGGAAATCAATCTAAGGAGGAAGAAATCATGTCAAATACAAAATTAAATATAGGTATTATTTTAGGCAGTACACGTCAAGGAAGAGTAAGTCCTCAAGTAGGCGAATGGGTTAAAGGAATCGCTGACAAACGTGAAGATGCAAACTATGAAATCGTTGATATTTCTGAATATAAATTGCCTTTCCTAGGTGAAGGTACTGGGGAAGAAGCAGGTGTTCAAGCTTGGAAGGAAAAGGTAGCAAACCTTGATGGATATGTATTCATTACTCAAGAATATAATCATAGCATTACTGGCGCATTAAAAAATGCATTAGATTCTGCATATCAAGAATGGAACAATAAAGCGGCTGGAATCGTAAGCTATGGTTCAACAGGCGGAGCACGTGCGGCTGAGCATTTACGCGGAATTTTAGCGGAATTACAAGTAGCAAGTGTTCGTACACACCCAACACTATCCTTATTTACTGACTTTGAAAACTTCAGTAATTTCAAACCAGCTGACATGCACACAGATAATGTAAATGCGATGCTTGACCAAGTTATTGCATGGAGCGGCGCATTTAAAACATTAAGATAATAAGAACTATGTAGTTACCGATGCCTGATAGAGACTTAATAAAGAAATCTATAATACAAAAGGACTGATGGATCCAAACATCAGTCCTTTTATCTTTCCGGCAATGTTAAAGTTTTCTTCATCTTCTGCTGCAACGAATAAAAGGTCTCTCTTCCAAAAAACGCATCGGCTCTTTGTTGTATTTCCTTTAACCTTTCATCATTTTCAACTAATGTCTTTCTAATCCTATTAACAATCTGCAATGCTTCCTGATCTTTAATATTATTTGCTACCAGTTCGAGCAGTACTTTCATATCCTCTGAAAATCTTTCGGCAAAGCTATGACACTTTACCATATTCATCCGAAGACCATCTCCATATTCTTCTGTAAAAGCTCTCCTGATACATCCTCTAACACCGGCATATCCATAGGAAACTTCCGAAGCAGCACGGTAAAAAAGGATAATACCATTTGCATTGCTTGACGCTGGATGTACGCGCAGCTCAGTCGTTAAAGACATTAATGTACGCACCATTGGTTTGGCTGCCTCCATTGTATTCCACCAATCTAGCAGCCGTTTTCTCTCATCATTATCCATTGATTTTGGTGGATTGAGCATTTTCTCCCCCTCCCTAAAGACGCGGGATTGCTTGAATATTTTGGATGCGGGCATGTATTTTATACCATTCTTTGCCCAAAAGCTCTTGACCCAGTCTATTTGCTTCGTTAATCATTTGCCCTATTTGCCTATTTAAATTTCGGCTTAAATTCACTAAATAATACACATCTGGTGTCGCACCTTTAACAGCCATTTCAAAGTTGGGGCTTAACTGTTTTTCACTAATTCTTAATGTATCTAAATCAAAAACAAGCATTTCCAGCATATGTTGACTAGTTTCCTCTTTTTTTAAACGATTGATAGTTCCCTGTACCGCATCAAACCCATAGCCTATATCTGCCACAGAAGCATGATAAGGGTTAAGTCCTGGGTTCGTCCGCAGAGCTAGGACCGACCTGAAGCCCGTTGTAATCGAACATACAACCTCTTTCGCAGCCATTCCCCGCTCGATAACATCGTATATTGCATCAAGATTGCTGTTCCATTGACTAACGTTAGTGTTGTTAAAAGTATATGCCATACCTTAATCTCCTTACATACTCGTTAATTAGGTGAACTATTCCACTACCTTTGTTCCATTATATTTTTAGTAAAAGAAATTTATATTTTGTACAAAAATTTCACTTACCAGTACAAGGAGAAAACTCAAGTATTTTTAAAAAAATGTATGGTAAAAAATGATTATGCACAATATAAAATATGCCAAATCAGAGTAAATCTTCAAGGAATGTAAATGGTGGTGGCTCAAAGAATGCTTCGTAAACTTTTCCACAAAAAGATAGACAAGCCAGTTGAAAATAAAGATATAAAAGGAAAAATAACCGGCATTTACAGTGAAGACTTACAATTTTTCCAGAATACTTATAAAGATTGTTTCGACATTGTTTTTCATTGTTTTGAAACGATTGAGCAAAGGAAAGCGGTCATCATTTACATTCAAGGTTTATCCGATCCAGAGGAATTAAATGAAAACGTCATTAAGCCCCTTTTAACGACAGAAGGGGCCTCAGGTGAGAGATTTTCAATGATTCCAGTTTCCCAAATGAAAACTCTGAAAACATATGAGGAATGCATCCAATCGATTAGTGCAGGGCTCCCTGTACTAATTATGGATGGCGATGAATCGGCACTTTCAGTAGGACTTGCGAAATCGGAAAAGAGAAGTATTGAGGAACCAGTTGGTGAATCTGTTATACGCGGACCTCGCGAAGGATTTACAGAGGTACTAGCAGTCAACACCTCCCTATTACGAAGAAAAATACACAGTCCTAAATTAAAAATGCTTCAAATGTCCATTGGAAAGTATTCGCAAACATCTGTGGTTCTAGTATATATTGAAGACCTTGCAGCTACTCAACTCATTGAGGAAGCAAAGCAGAGATTGGAAGGAATCGATATTGACGGCATTTTGGAAAGCAGTTACATCGAGGAATTCATTGAAGACACACCGCGATCTCCTTTTCCGCAATTACTATCAACGGAAAGGCCAGATACGGTTGTAGCTAATTTGTTGGAAGGACGAATCGCCATCTTAGTTGATGGAACACCTTTTTCCATAATAGCACCAGCTACCTTGTTTTCTTTTATTCAATCATCTGAAGACTATTATCAACGATATATTATAAGTACCATGATTAGATGGATTCGGTATCCATTTTTTTTAGTATCTCTGCTGCTCCCTTCATTTTATATAGCACTAACGACATTCCATCAGGAAATGATTCCTACTGACTTGATTATTTCAATGGCTTCAGCTAGAGAATTTGTTCCTTTTCCGACATTTATTGAGGCATTTCTTATGGAAATTACATTCGAGGCATTGCGAGAGGCAGGGTTGCGACTTCCAAAACAAATTGGTTCCGCAGTTAGTATTGTTGGAGCACTCGTCATCGGAGAATCCGCCGTTCAAGCTGGAATCGTCTCACCTGCAATGGTTATCGTAGTATCGATAACGGGAATCGCTTCCTTTATGATTCCAAGATATGCTTTTGGATTTTCTCTGCGAATATTACGATTTCCAATGATGATTTTGGCAGGAACCTTAGGAATTCTTGGAATTATGCTTGGCATTTGCGGAATAGTCATTCATTTATGTAAACTACGCTCCTTTGGGGTCCCTTATCTATCCACATTAGCCCCTGCCCATGCGGATCAATTTAAGGACTCACTTGTTCGTGCCCCTTTTTGGAAATTCAATACACGTCCGCGACTAACTGGAAAGTATAATCAGTATCGACAATCTAGCAATCAAAAACCTAAACCACCGACAAATGAGTAGTTTTTATGGTAAAACGTGAAAAAAACAAACTGTTGACGATGAAAAATCCAGGTAAGGTGTGAAAAAAAGAATAAGAATGGATGAACAACCCCGGGTAGAAGGAGAATCAAATGCATAAATTAATTTTGCCATTATTCTTGACCTCATTTTTATTAAGCGGTTGTGGAAATAGTCGAGAGCTGAATCAACTAGCGATTATCTTAGCTGCTGCTATTGATTTAACGGAAAATGGGGAAATTGAATTATCCGCACAAGTATTAAATCCTCATAGTACTAGTAACAGCGGAGGTGGTGGAGCTGGGGGTGGTGGAGGAAAATTTACTATCGTTCGAACAGCGAAAGGGTTAACGGTTGCCGATGCAGCCTCCAAGCTACAGGAAAAGATTCCCCGCAAAATATTTTGGGGACATTGCAATGTCTTTGTATTCGGAAAAAAATTAGCAAAGAAAGGAATTTATGATGCAGCCGATTATATCGTTCGTGCTCCCCAAACACGGGAACAAGCTCTTTTGTTTGTTAGTGATGGAGATGCAAAAGAAGCTTTAAATGTTGAGCCGCCAATGGAGAAACAGTCCGGACGAGTATTATCTTTACTAAGCAAACAACATGTATTAATGTCCATTACTGTAAAAGATTTTATGGAGATGAAGCTAGGTCCATCCAATGCCATCTTTCTGCCATATGTAAGTATATTGCCGCCCAATCCAACAGATTCTCCAAAAGAAACGATCCCCTATATTAATGGGACGGCTATCTTAAAAAAAGGAAAAATGATCGGTATTTTAAATGATTCTTTAACACGCGGCGTCATGTGGCTGAGAAATGAGGTGAAAGAAAGCCAGGTGGTTGTGAGAGATCCTCTTGGAGAGAAAGGCACCATTACATTATCCCCCTTTCAAGCAACCATCCGATTGATTCCCGTTATTAAAAATGGCCAATGGAAAATGATTGCAAAAGCTTCAGCGAAGGGGGAAATAGTCGAAAATGTAACCAATCTTGACATAATGAACCTTACTACTGTTCGAAAAATTGAAAAGGAAATGAATATCGATATTAGCAAAAGAATAAAGCAATCCTTTACCAAATTACAGAAAGATATGGACTCCGATGTTGTCGGTTTTGCAGAAGAATTCCATCGTAAATACCCAAATGAGTGGAAGAGAGAACGAAATCATTGGGATGATATTTTTCGAAATATGAAGCTGGATGTTGAAATAGACTCCCATATTATTGGACCGGGGCTTTTGACTATTCCAACGGATTAAGGGAATCAGGAGTGAAGAGTAGTGGTTTTTCTAAAATTAATTGGAGTCATCCTCTTTACCATCATAGCCACACTATTACAGCGACCCTATTTAAAGACCAAAACAAAAAGGGAAAAATGGATATATGCTATTTTTATATTCTTTTGTTTGGCTATCGCTGCTCTTCTTATTGTTAAACCCGATTTCCCTGGGCCTACTCAGCTAGTAGGAAAACTATATCCCCCACTATTAAGGACACATAAGTAGGTATTTTAGGAGTGAATAACAATATGACGAAAAAAATACAAATATCTGCTTTACAAACCGGATTTGTCCTATATCCAACCGTACTTGCTACTGGAATCATTAATATGCCTCTATTAACCGGGCAGGTGGCAAAACAAGATTCTTGGATTTCCCCGCTTTGGGCATCTTTAGCTGGGTTTATTGCCATCATTATCGCGTATCAATTATATAAAAGCTTCCCTGACAAAACATTTATCCAATATTCTGAAATAGTGGCTGGGAAATTTTTAGGAAAAATAATCGGTTTTGTTTATTTGCTATTTTTCCTTCATTTTAATGGAATCGTTATAAAAGAATATGCAAATTTTGTTTGGGGAACTTTTCTTAATGAAACACCGATGATCATCATTTCGGTCATTATTATGGTTTTTAGTGCCTATGCCGTTCATGGTGGCTTAGAGGTAATTGCCCGACTAGGACAGATCTTTTTTCCGTTCTTTTGCATTCCGCTTTTTCTATTCTTATTTATTATGCTAATCTACATGAATCCAAAAAATATATTACCAATCATGGAGAATGGTGTGATGCCTTCCATGAAAGGTGGTGTGGTTCTTACCTCTTGGTTTTGTGAGTTATTTCTTATATCTTTTTTCCTTCCGCATCTAAAAAACAATTCAAAAGGATTAAAATGGGGAGTATACACCGGAATTGCTATTACCGTTACATTAATGTTCGTTAATCTTGTCGTTATTTTTGTTTTAGGGAGGTTTTCTTATTATGCATTAACACCATTACTTACTGTAGTCCGATATGTAAGTATAGGGGAATTTTTTGAACATATAGAGGCAGGGCTTTTAGCCGTTTGGATACTAGGTACATTTGTTAAGATTACAACTCTGTATTACGTCGTCACAAAGACTGCCGCTCAATGGCTAAACTTATCAGATGAAAAACTCTTGATTTTCCCTTTAGGCTTTTTACAAGTGTTGTTCAGCATGTGGATTGCAAAGAGTTTTCAGCAACTGTCAAGCTTCTTTCTTAGCATATTGCCCAGCTATTTTATTACCTTTTTTATTGTCATTCCACTAATTATTCTTCTTATTAATGTGATTAAAAACAAAATAGTAAAGGCGGGAAGTTAACACAAAAAAGTGCATTCCTTTTACGAAGGAACACACTTTTTTTCTATAAATTCAACTTCTCCATTAGTAATTCCTTATTTCTTTCCATTTCATATTGAGAATTATTGATTTTTTGCTTTTTCATTTTTAAAAGATCAAAAACTTCTTTTTCAATAGCTCTTCTAGCCTCCAGTACTTTCAGAGTACCGTCTAGGCCCTTATATCCCCGTTCTTTCCCATAGCCTTGATTTGTGTAGTAGTCAATGAATCCAGATGACCATTCTTGTGGTCTTTCCTCGATTGCTTTCTTAAATGAAAACTGTAGGTCATCTTGTTCTACATAAATTAATAGCGGATCTAAACGGTCTATTATTTTTGCTAATTTCATCACATAATCCATAACTTTTTCTTTCTGCTCACCGTATTTTACCATAGCAACGGTTATGGGGTTTTGTATGAAGCAGCATTCGAAAATATATGTATTATTATCCGACATGGCTTTTTCCGTGAATTCGGCCCATTTTTGCGTAATTAATTCCATATTACGTTCTAGTGGTAATTCATATATATCAAAGGTAAAAATAATATTTAATAATTCATCAGAAAACATGGAACCATATTCGTTTTGTATTTTTCTATATGGTAAAAAATAATTGTTTCCCTTTTTCTTCACTCCATTTATAAACACTTCTTTTAAATCTCCACAATTCGCTAACAATCCATCGAATTCTTTTTCATCGAAACAGGAAACTCCATCATAATCAGCCGGATGATCCAGATTCCCTTCTAAAAATAACTCAGCTGGGATGTTTCTTTCCGTAAGAATCTCATGAATTAATTTAGCGGTAGTTGATTTCCCGAATCCGGGCAGTCCTTCTACCAATATAAGTTTTGTATTCATACGGTTTCCCCCTTCCATAACTTTCAAGAATGAGTAAAATCCTTCATTAACTTAAAGAAATCAGCATAGTTCGATAAATAATAATCTGCGTTAACATGTTGATTTTGAAAAATGCATGTGGCTATTCCTAATTCTTTTGCGGGAATAAGGTCAATTTCTCTGTCTCCAATAGCCAAATCAATATGGTGTTTTTCGTGCAAATATTTGTAGGCCGCTGAATTTGGTTTCCGAGGAAAACCATCATCAATCGTGACGATATCTGCAAAATATTTATCCCATCCATAGTACTCTAATATAGATAAAACACCTTTTCTATCCTTGTGAGTCATAATGACATTTTTGTTTGCAAACTTTAAGATTTCTTCTGCGTTTTCAAAAGGCTTTATGTCTTTGGGAGCTAATTGACTTTCCAAGGTATCTATTTCTTTTATTTGATTTTCTGTAATTCCATAATAATGAACAGCGTGAGAAAAGGAAATTTTTAATGTTTCATAGATCTCCTTTTTATCCACTGCTTCTCCTAAAACCTGAGAAAAAACGTTGGAATATGCAGGATATGTGTCGAATAAGGTTCCATCAAAGTCCCATAATATGTTCAATTGTAAACACCCTAACTAATTTTTGATTTTTGTTACGGTTGTTGATTTTTACTTTTTACTTTTTACTTCCCATTTTTCATAGACCTCTACATGTAATCCTAAATTACTTTCTCTAATCCATTCAAACGCTTTAAGAACTAACGGCGAAGAATTATCTATTGAGACATCTGGTTCCGAAATCCACAATGCCCCAAGGGAATCCTGCCCATCAAATGGAATAGGCTTCGTTAACTCCCCGCCTATAATCTTAACTGAATAAAAAACAGCTATGTGATGTACATCCGTATACTCCTTCCAATCCCAGGGGAGCATAAAGTCTATTACACCTATGTTTTGCTTGATTTCGATTTCGAATCCCGTTTCTTCTAGGAACTCTCTTTTCATTGCAGATGTTAAGCTTTCTGCCTCTTCTAAGCCCCCACCGGGAAGATCATAACGATTTTTATAGGGACCGCCATTCTTGTTAATTACGAATAGCTTCCCATTTTCATAGCATATTCCATATACACCGAATGCACGGTGATATTTTCTTACTTTCTGCATTGCTTATCTCCTTTTGGAAATATGATTTTTAAATCCTATTTCTCACTTAATGCAAAATCAACCGCCGCTGTTGCATGTATTCGGGTTGTATCAAATACAGGAACTTTACAATCCTTTTGAGAGATTAGTAGTGTAATTTCCGTACATCCTAAAATAATGCCTTCAGCACCTTCGGAAATAAGATTATTTATGATGTCTATGTAAGCTAATCGAGAGGAGTCTTCGATCTTCCCAAGACATAACTCATTGTAGATAATGTCATGCACTTTTTCGCGATCGCTCTTTTCAGGAACTAAAATATCCAAACCATATTCTTTTAAACGCCCTTTGTAAAACTCTTCTTCCATCGTAAAGGCGGTCGCAAGTAAACCAACCTTTTTTATACCTTGTTGAACGATTTGTTTGCCGGTTGCATCCGCAATATGTAATAACGGGAATTTCGTAGATTCCTGAACCTTCTCAGCTACTTTATGCATTGTATTGGTACAAATCACAACACAATCAGCACCTCCAAGTTCTAACTTTTTGGCAGCGTCCACTAAAATATTGGTCGCTTCCTCCCATTTCCCCGCATATTGGAATGCTTTTATTTGTTCAAAGTCCACAGAAAACATTAAGCTTTTTGCAGAATGATGACCTCCTAATCTCTCTTTAACTGCTTCATTAATCCATTGGTAGTAAAGAATAGAAGATTCCCAACTCATACCGCCAATCATTCCAATTGTTTTCATACATCGCACTCCTTACAAGTATTTATAAGCCAAATACAAAGTCTAAATATTTCCCAACAACTTTATCCAGAAGAAATGAATTGTTAAGCCTTGTTCTTCTCCATCGCCTGTTGGCTGAAAATCCCATTCATCTGAAACATCTGATACCGCTATTCTATAAAAAGAACGGTTATGTACCGCGCCGTCATCATTCACCCAAAAGTCCTCAGCTATTAAGTCTTGTACACTAAAATCTGTCAGTTCCGTTCCATTTCCCTCATTACCGCGTTATATGTATCTTCATTTTATTTGACAGTACCCTTAGTGCCTCTGTTATATAGGCTTTTTTAATAGGTTCTATTGGTATCTCCATCTTCACTACTCTCGAAATCCTGCACCGAGAACTTTTTGAGATTTTTCATCTACAAGTTTGCTGATATCACCTAATATTTTACTTTTTTTAGAGCGAAACGTTACCACGGTAAGTTCTTTCCCTTCATAGGAGCGGTCATCTAAATAAAACTTTTGTGGGTTTGCAATCACTTTAGTTATGCTGGCTTCTTTCCATGTCCCAATTACTTCTTTTTTCTCTGATGGTGAAAGTGAGCTCCATGCAGTTTCTCGTACATCCTTCATTTGTGTTTCTATTGTTTTACTTTCTGATTGTTTATTTGTCATATCGCAGCCAGTTATTAAGATTGAAAATGAGATACTTGCCAATATAAGCATAGTTTTCATCTGTTTCCACCCCACCATATATATTCTCTATTTGTCTCTTTTTTCCTTTTTCACGCTAACTTTTATGACAATACCACACTACTTTTTGGTAAAATATAGGCAATAACCATTACTGGAGGAGATATGATGGAATTAACTGTTTATCTGGCAGGGCAGATTCACGATAATTGGAGAGAGGAAGTAGAGAAGAAAGCAAAAGAAAGAAATCTTCCATTAGTATTTGTGGGACCCCAAACAGACCACGAACGATCTGATAATATTGGAGAAGACATTCTGGGGAAACAACCCGGAAATGTATACAAAGATGACGCGGCATCGGATATTAACAATTTCAGAACACAGGTGTTAATGCAAAAATCTGATATTGTAATAGCGTTATTCGGCGATAAGTATAAACAATGGAATACTGCGATGGACGCCAGCACAGCTATTGCATTGAACAAGCCTACCATTATTATCAGACATGAATCCTTAATCCATCCCCTAAAAGAGCTTTCCAATAAAGCAAATGTAACAGTTGAGACTATTGATCAAGCGTTGGATGTTGTAGGTTATATTTTTGAATAAGGATTTTGGGGGCGGATGTCCCCTTTCCATTCCTATTTCATTATAGAAAGGATGAACCAAAATAATGCCTTTTAAATCTCGAACGAAATCTACTGAACTATTGGTTTTAGAAATTTTAAACTCGCGTATGAATTTGTCTGAGAAAGATAAAAACCACTATCTCTATTTAAAAAAGGGTTTTGAAGGAGAAGTAATGTTTGATTTGCTGACAGAGAAACTTCAGTGCGATTGCTTAATCATTAATGATTTATTGCTCCAAATGAATAGCACTACTTTCCAGAATGACTCGCTGATTTTAACACCTGAGATGTTGTACCTTTTTGAAATAAAAAACTTTGAAGGGGATTTTTATTACGAAAGAGATAAATTTTTTATGAAAAATAAATCAGAAGTCAATAATCCATTAATCCAATTGAAACGAAATGAATCCTTATTACGCCAGCTCCTTCAAAGCATAGGATTTACCGTTCCCATTGTTGCTTCGGTCGTTTTTATCAACCCCGAGTTTACCTTATACCAAGCACCTCTTAACTTGCCATTTATCTTCCCAACTCAAGTGAATCGCTATTTGAATCAACTAGATAGAAACTCCTCTAAGTTAAATAAAAAACATACTATGCTTGCTGAAAAATTAATTTCACTGCATATTGAAGATTCTCCTTATACACAGCTTCCTTCTTATGATTATGATCAATTGCAAAAAGGAATAACTTGTGAAAAATGCCACTCCTTCGCCTTATCGATAGATAGAGTCTATATTGTATGTGAAAAATGCGGGCATAAAGAAGTATTTTCCGAAGGGGTATTGCGCAGTGTGAATGAATATAAGCTTCTTTTTCCAGATCGAAAAATTACTACAAATGCCATTCATGATTGGTGTCAAATCATTGATTCTAAGAAGAGAGTTAGGAGGGTTTTGGGGGAGAATTATAATATTGTCGGAGTTCATCAATGGTCCTATTACCAATAATATTTTAATAATTTCTTATTAAAGGTGATGACTTTTCTGTATTTCCAAGCATTTTGTCCTTCATACTTCCAATGAAGGACAAGATCCCCTTCGATTTCCTACACTTTGTCCCTCATATCAACGATGAAGGACTTTTTCCTTGATTCTTTCCTTCAACCTGTCCTTCATGCTTCCAATGAAGGACAGATTCCCCTTCGATTTCCTACTCATTGTCCTTCATATCAACGATGAAGGACTTTTTCCTTGATTCTTTCCTTCAACCTGTCCTTCATACTTCCAATGAAGGACAGATCTCCCTTCAATTTCCTACCTATTGTCCTTCATACCAACGATGAAAGACTTGTTCCTTGATTCTTTCCTTTAATCTGTCCTTCATACTTCCAATGAAGGACAAGATCCCCCTTCGATTTCCTACGCATTGTCCTTCATACTAACGATGAAGGACTTTTTCCTTGATTCTTTCCATCAACCTGTCCTTCATACTTCCAATGAAGGACAGATCCCCCTTCGATTTCCTACGCATTGTCCTTCATACTAACGATGAAAGACTTGTTCCTTGATTCTTTCCTTCAATCTGTCCTTCATACTTCCAATGGAGGACAAGATCCCCTTGCTCTTATCTAGGAGTCTGTCCTTTACACACATTCTATTGAACTTTCCGAGCTACCACCAAAATCTAAACCATTCGCAAATCATCCGGACCCCAAAAAGCTTGCATCGTGGATATCTTCCCGTCATTGTTAAAGGTCATTACGTCTGTAACCTCGATACGAGCAGAACGCCCCTCCATTTTGGTGTGAACCGCAAAGGTAATGGAAGCGGCGTTACTGAACGAACCGCGCGGAGGTGCTAATAGTTCAAGTTTACTTTCACCTGACATGCTTTCTCGATAAAACTTCTCAATCTCTTGACGACCTTTCTTGAGAGGTTTTCCGACGGGATCCTCCACGCTCGCATCATCCGCAAAGAGTGATATTAATCGTTCCAGATCTTTTTGATTGAACGCATCTACATATTCTTGCAATGCTTTTTTCATTACTGAGCTTTCCATTTCAACTCTCTCTCCTTCATCCGAAATATTTATAATTCCATTTCTATCGTTGTACCCCGACCAACCTCACTGCTAATCGTAATCGCCCCATCATGGGCCTGAATAATATCCTTCGCTATTGCCATTCCCAATCCAGATCCTTTATGTGCAGCACCAGTATTGGTTCCACGGTAATAACGATCAAATATTCTCTCCAGTTCTTCCTTATTAATTCCTTTCCCATCGTCTTTTATGACTATATGGATGTGTTCATTCCTTTCGATGCTTACGATTATTTTCACATCTTTATTATTATGAACAACCGCATTATAAATCAAATTATTGATAGCTCTCCGAAAAAGAATTTCATCTACTTCCAGCATAATCTTCTCTTCGTTTACAAGAAATTGAATATCCCGATCGGCGTATTTAGGATCGTTTAATATATCAATGACAACGCTGCGTAAAAGCGCCACAATATTCATTTCTGTTTTCTTTAAAGCAAGTTCTTTGTTTTTTAATCTTGTCGTTAAATTTAGATCCTCCATCACTTCTTTTATATAGAGGGACTTTGTTTCAATAATTTCCGCATATTCTCTTATTTCGTCTAAAGTAAAATCATATTCCGGATCCTTTATCATTTCTGCATAGCCTTGAATCGAGGATAAAGGAGTTTTTATATCATGCGAAATATTTGCTATCCACTCTTCCTTCATCAGATCTAATTTCCTTCGTTCCTTTTCCGTTGCTTGTAGTTGATTGGATAAATGATTTAAATTATAAAATACATTTTTATAAATGCCTCTTGCTTCCCAACGATGATAGAACTCGCGATTTGCCAACTTTTTAATGCCCTCGATTAATTTATGCAATGGGATAGTAAGTCTTTTGCTAAAAAAGTAACCGACTAATAAAGCAATAAGAATATCAACCATAAAAATAGCGGTTCCAACCTTTAGTACTCGAATGATGGTGTTATTATCATAAGAGATAAAATATCTATTTAAATTTGGATTTTCAATTCCTATAAAATAACTTAAATTTTTCTTAGCACCAACATAGACAACTGTATGTACAAATTCTTGATATTTGTACATTTGTACAATTTCTGAAGGATTGTATTTTCGCTTGACCTTCGGTGGAACTTTGAATCCAAATACCTCTTTGCCATTTTCATCTAAAATTTGAATCCATGCGTTCCTCTTCGTTAACTCTTTTTTCCCTTTTTCCGTAATGGTCACATGATTATCGGTGATTTTTACTTGGCTAGCGAACTGCCTTGTAAATTGTTCTGGAGAAGTTTCCTTTTCCTGAAAGATTGGTACATTAAAAGCTGACTGTGCTACGAGCAATGCTAAAGCAAGAAAAATATTAATAAAAACAACTAAAATAACAACCAATACAACAGATAATAAATACCTTCCTGTCAACTTCCATTTCATACATTATTCATCCTCAATAGAGAGCTTATATCCTAAGCCTTTTAGTGTAACTAAATGCTGGGGATGGGATGGATTCTCTTCAATTTTTTCACGTAACCTTCTAATATGCACCATCACCGTATTATCATCACCAAAGAATTCGTCACCCCAGACAGTATCATAAAGTTGTTCCTTACTGAGTACCCTATTTTTATTTCGCAGAAAATACTTCATTAATCCAAGTTCCTTCGGATTTAATTGAACTATCTCCCCGTTTTTTGTTAATTGCGCTTTTTCTTCATGTAACTCAAATGGTCCGGCTTTCAGTATGGAATCTTTCTCCTTTTCCGGTTGCATATATTCTGCTCTCCGTAATTGTGCTTTTACACGATAAGCTACCTCTTTCGGGCTAAAAGGCTTTGAAATATAATCATCCCCGCCTATAGCGAAACCTAAAATCTTATCAATTTCCTCCGTTTTTGCCGATAAAAATAAAATAGGTACCATCGACACGCTTCTAATTTGCCGACAAACGTCATAGCCTTCTCCATCCGGCAACATAATATCCAGTAAAACGATATCTGGATTGCTTTTTTGAAATTGATCAAATCCGTCTTTTGCAGTAGTGGCCGTAATGACATTCTCCACTCCTTCTTTTTTTAATACGGTTTTTATTAGTTTTAAAATATCTTCTTCATCGTCTATAATTAACACCTTTTTATTAATGGACATTTTTCTTCCCTCCAAGTTTGTACCCTTATTATAATAAAAAGGAACCCATTTTAATAAGGATTCCTTTACAGTTAAAATTATTTCAACTTTTCCCTTACCTTTTGAGGAAGCTCCTCTTTTTTCACTTCCTGAAAGGATGTGACTCCTTTTTTATCTTTCACGTATAAACGGAGATAGGCATTTTCGCGAAGCTGCTTTTGAGCAGAGAAACTAAATGTTTTTTGTTTCCCGTCTTTATCAAAGGCTAGCAGGGTATACTCATATTGTACATATTTCTCTCCATTATCCGCTTTACTTTCCACCTTTTTTCCTTGATCGTTTATTTGTACATAATATTCGTCCGCACCTAATCTATTGAAATTTACTTTTTGCAGAAAAATAAGTCCGCCAAAGATGATGACGACTATAACAACTAATGATGTGATTATTTTTTTCATTACACTCTACCCTTTCTATTACTATCTATTTGATTTCGTCACGATTTTATAGTACGTATTCACGGTTAAAAAATAATAAGCAATGTATATACAAACGTAAACGGCTATACATATCAACACGGGGATGACCAAATTTGTTTGCATTAATCTTGATAAAGCAGTTAAGGCAACCACACTGTGAGCAATTCCTACAATTAATGGCAATGCAAAAATAAACAAGACTTGTTTCGCAATAGATCTTTTTACTTCCTTTTTCTTCACACCGATTTTGTGTAATATATCATATCTCTCTACATCTAAGTTTGCTTCTGTTAGCTGTTTGAAATAAATAATGCTTCCAGTTGCTGCAAGGAACACTAAACCAAGGAACCCACCGATAAAAATAATTAGCCCTGTTGATTCCATTCCCCGTGCATAATCGTTATAGAAGCTGGAGAAATTTGCATCCTCTGGTAAAATGGACTGAATATCCTTCGTTAATTTATTTGCGTGATCAGCATTAGTCATTCCGTAAGCTTCCATGTTTACTAGATTTGCTTTATTCGCTAATTTAGAAAACAACTCATCACTAACAACAACGGTTGTGTTAGCTGTATGAAGATTGAGGACATTATATTTTTTCAACTTTTTAAAGGTTACGTTTTCACTAAGGTCTTTCACCTTCAATGAAATAGTTGACCCTACATACTTTGGTGATAAACCTTCAAAATAAGATGCATCTAATGCCGCTGCATCCTTTCCTTTCAGTGAAAGAGAATCATTCTTTTTCTGATCTTTTACTAATTTGTTATAAGTCTTATTTGCAATAATAGTATATTCCACCTGATCACCAGAGATTTTACTATGCAAATTCGTAATATCAACATCCAATTGAAGTGTTGGGATTATCTCGTGATATTCAATGCTGTGACTTTTATCGTGAGAAATTAGGTCATGTATTTTATTGGAAATGTTTGTATCTTTGGCGACAAACATCATACTATTTGGATTCGCAGTTTCTGCATTACTTCTATTGTTAAAATAAAAACTATAAGCTGCCCCTACAGCCGTTAGTGTTGTTGCACTTAGGACTGCGATAATGGTCAACGTACGCGCATTTCCTTTTATTCGATAGAGAAGTTGCGAAGTACTGATAATGTTAATCCCATTCCAAAAATGGCCTTTATTTTTTCTTAAAATCTTTAATAGATAAACAGTTAATGTACTCAATAATAAATAAGTACCGAGAATAACCGTTATTAGTATGACTAGAGGGGTGATCATGAAGCCCATTTTTCTCCAAATTTCAGACTCCAATAAATTTTGAAGTGCGAGCCAGTAACCAATTCCAACTAATAGCACGGAAAAAATCGCGATAATAAAAGATGCTTTTGACTGTTTTTCTCCTTCTTTTTCAGCTTTGAATAGTTCAATTAATTTAAATCGGTAGATTAATCGATATCCATGAATCGAAGTAATAGCCGTAATAAGGATAAACACAATAACTGTATTCATCACCGCAGCAAAAGAAATAGCAAAATTACTGATGGCATCATATCCCATAACCTTCATTAAAAGTACTACAAAGAACTTAGATAATATGGAACCTAAAATTATCCCGATGATAAGGGCTAAAATCCCCATGATAAAATTTTCATAAAATAACATCTGGCCAATTTGTTTTTTCCGGACACCTAATAAAGAATATAGACCAATTTCTTTTTTGCGCTTCTTTGTAAAGAATGAATTGGAATACCAAATAAAAATAGCCACAAAAATAATCAAAACAACTGAAGCTGCATTAAAAGCGGAACTTATTTTTGTAGAAGAATCAGTAGTAGCTTGAATCGTTTGATCATATTTTAATGAAACAAATGTAAAATAAATTACAATACTGAATACCATGGAAGCTATATATAGAAAATAATTCTTAAAATTTTTTCTAATATTTTTTTTGGCAATGCTAAATAGTGTCATTTAACGCCCACCCCCAAGAGAGGCGAGGACATCCAATATTTTTTGAAAGAATTCCTGGCGAGATTGCTGCAGTTTATGGATTTCCGCAAAAATCCTGCCATCCTTAATAAATAAAATTCGTTTACAAAAGCTTGCCGCAAACGCATCATGTGTAACCATCATAATGGTTGACTGATTCTGTTCGTTCAGTGCTGTTAAGCTTTCCAGTAAACTTTCGGCGGATTTTGAATCCAAAGCACCTGTTGGCTCGTCCGCTAGAATTAAGCTTGGGTTTGTAACAATTGCGCGAGATGCAGCGGTTCTCTGCTTTTGGCCCCCGGAGATATGATAAGGATATTTATTCAGAATCTCCCGAATACCAAAGGTATCAGCGATTTCCTCGACTCGTTTTTTAATCTCATTT
This sequence comes from Margalitia sp. FSL K6-0131, assembly GCF_038008735.1. Taxonomy (NCBI): domain Bacteria; kingdom Bacillati; phylum Bacillota; class Bacilli; order Caryophanales; family Bacillaceae; genus Heyndrickxia; species Margalitia sp. FSL K6-0131. The sequence continues at coordinate 622,617 of NZ_JBBOZS010000001.1, read as the reverse complement.
GCAGGTACTTTTGATAATGCCAATGGGAGTAAGATATTTTCCTTAACCGTTAATGTATCGAGCAGATTATAATCTTGAAAAATAAATCCAAGTTTATTCCGGCGAAAATCGGATAATGATTCCTCGTTCATGGTGACGATATTTTGGTCTGCAATGATAATTTCTCCCGATGTAGGAGTATCAATCGTCGATAAAATATTCAGCAAGGTCGATTTTCCTGCTCCCGAAGGACCCATAATTCCAATAAATTCGCCTTCCGTAATTTCCAAATTTATATCTTCCAATGCTTTATATTGATTTCCTTTAGACCCATATATTTTTTGAACATTTTTTGCATGTAAAATTGTTTTCATTGTGTAAGCCTCCTTGATTGACTACAAATACGATTATAGTCACCGGACCTTACATGATTTTAATGTCAACCTTACACGAACCTTAAAAAAGCAGCAAACCCTTTATTTGCAGGATTTGCTGTTTTTGGTGTTGTATAGTATATAAAAGAATATTAAATATCAAGTTTACGATTACCGATTGATTTCACTATTTCTGGGTCGTTATGGGAAAAGAACAAGCTTATATGTAAGCCGGATAGTATAAATGCATGCCCCCACGCTAAGCTCGTGGTTTTCTCATATCACAAAGTATTTTATAATAAAAGATTATAGGTAATATCTGGGTTTGCATATAATTGATGAAGTAATTGAGAAATACCAAATTTAGTGAATAGAGGTAGACTAGTATGAAGTTAGCCTATTTGCAACTCGCTTTATCAATGGCTTTTGTTGGCGCAAATGTTGCTGTAGGAAAATTAATTGTTGAACATGTCCCAATCTTTCTTTTTTCAGAAATGAGATTCTTCATTGCTCTACTATTTTTAATACCAATGTTAGTAATTAGCCGACCAAAGAAGGTACAACAACTTCAAAAACGCCACTGGGGATTTTTATTTTTGCAATCATTTTTTGGCGTTTTTTTGTTTAGTGTATTGATGTTGTATGGGGTTCGCTATACTTCCGCTACTGCAGCGGGAATTATCAAAAGTACCGTCCCTGCCATCATTGCGATTTTATCATTTTTCATTTTAAAGGAAAGGCTATCCATCTCCCAAGCATTCTCTATCTGCCTCTCTATATTTGGAATAGCTGTTATTACTTTTCAAGCACCCTCATTAAATTCAGAAAGCAATTCATTATTACTCGGAAATTTCCTTGTATTTGGAGCTGTTATTTCGGAAGCCTTGTTTACGATTTTTGCAAAAAAACTCTCTGCTATACTCTCACCAATTCAACTGTCTACAGGGGTTAATATCATTGGTTTTTTATTATTTCTGCCTTTTGCAATAAAGGAGGCTGTCACCTTTAACTTTATGAATCTATCATTGTCAGTGTGGTTCCTGATCATATATTACGCATTAACTGCGAGCATCCTATCATTTGTTCTATGGTATCGCGGCGTCGCCAATATAAAGGCAAATATTGCTGGGATTTTTACAGGATTCATCCCAATTACTGCAGCATTGGTAGGAATAGTGTTCCTTAAAGAGCCATTTGGTTGGAATCAATCTATTGGAATTTTGAGCGTTTTAGGTGCTATATACATAGGGACCAGGGAAAAACTTATAGATGGCGGACAAATTGATTCAGCTTAAAAGTTGAATGAAAAGAAATCGACTTGCTGTCGATTTCTTTCACTATTATGTGAACCTTATATTTTTACTCGTCTGGCCAAATTTTTGCGTTTGGCTCAAGCAACCATTTATGATCTTCTTCCATAATTCGATCTGTCCACGGGTTGTTATTAAGATGTCTAATCATCCAACAGAAGTACATCGCGTATCCAGGAGCTGTTGCCTGAGGATGATCGAGTTTACCAGGGATTGTAATAAAGCTATTGTTCTCGATACGATATGCCTCAGGTCCAACCATCGCACATCCAAAGCCTTGTGGTTTATCAAAGCGATAATAATATACTTCTGGCTGATCATGATGATGCGGCGGATAACTGGACCAACGTCCTGGATAGGAGATTACTTCACCTATAACAAGATTGGAATAAGGAGCATTGTTATAATCAAATATGGTTCGAATCACCCGCTCTGCCGTTCCATTCCATAGACCTTCCCCTGCATTAGTGCTTTCACAGTCCTCAGGTGTATATAACTTAGCATCAAACGAGCGTTCATTATCCGTTTTTTGAACAAGCACTTCACTGGCAGCAAGTGCAAAGATTTTTACATTAGTACCTTTTGGAACATGCAGGCACCATGGATCCTCTTCAAAGACATTATTGCGTTTTATTTCTTTTGATATGCCATTCCATTCTAGGCGTATTTCCCCTTCAAGAAGGAGAATGGCTGTTTCTTTGCTTTTATCAATAAGTGCTTCTGTTTTGCCCTTTTGGATTGCATAAATACCGATATCCTGCAGCATATCACTATGCTTCCCGCCCATTTCTGTTATCGTCGTATAGCCTTCCTTTAAATCTTGAAGTTTTTCATACATACATTTTTCCTCCTTAAACTCGTCCTACACTTTCAAACATATGCATGTGGCGTTTTATATTTTCTGTTGCAGCTTCTATGACACTTTCATGATAAGAAAAATATTGATTAAAAGGAGCCTGTCCGTTTACCATTTGAACAACATGATTGAAAGTCGCCGTCGCCACATTAATTTTGCGTATTCCATATTTGATACAAGCTCTAAAGTCTTCCTCCGAAATTCCCGATCCTCCATGTAGGACAAGTGGAATACTTACTACGTCATTAATTTCAGATAAACGATCCATCCGCAATTGTGGCTTTCCTTTATACATGCCATGTGCGTTACCGATTGCAATAGCTAACGCATCAATTTCTGTCTCAAGGGCAAAACGCTTTGCTTCTTCAGTAGACGTAAGTAAAATTTCCATATCAACGGAACCGTCTTCACTGCCTCCAACTTGACCGATTTCTGCCTCTACCGTTGCACCATATCCACAGGCAAGTTTTACCATTTTTTTTGTCTCGGCAATATTTTTTTCTAGTGGGTGATGTGAGCTATCATACATAATAGAAGAAAAGCCGATTTCAAGCGCTTCACGGATTTTCCCTGCTGTTAATCCATGATCAAAATGGACCGCCACAGGTACATTTGCCTTCTTTGCTGCAGCTACCATCAATGGACCAATTAAATGGAGCGGGGAGTGCTTTAGCCTCACTTCTGCGATTTGTAAAATAAGTGGTGATCGAAGCTCCTCAGCTGCCCTTACAGCACCTATGACCATTTCCATGTTAGCGACACTAAATGCTCCCACACCGTAATTATTCTCTTCCGCATGAGCAAGAATTTCTTTCATTTTTACTAATGTCATATTCGTTCTCCTTTAGTAGGCACGCGCTTTCTTCAAATTTTCATGTTTGTTTTCAAATGCAGATTTTATACTTTCTTTAACCGCTTCTTCTGCAACACCGACATGCCACCATGCATCATAGCCATGTGTCATTGTTTTTGGAAGCACCCTAATGTCAATTAGGGTACTTATTGTTTGGTGTTTTGCATCTAAAATAGCCGATTCAAGTTCCGCCATTGTATGAACGGTATATGTCTTTACACCATAGCCTGCTGCTACTTTGGCATAATTAATAGTCATAATTGGTCCGTCCAGCTTGCCCGTTCTCGGGTTCCTCTTACGGAATTCAGTCCCAAAACTCCCCATACCATTTTCCATCTGCAAATTGTTAATGCATCCGAACCCAGCGTTATCAAATAGGATGACATTAATCTTTTTTCCTTCCTGTAAGCTTGTAACAAGTTCGGAATGCAACATCAAGAAGCTTCCATCTCCCGTCATCGCGTATACTTCTTTATTTGGTTCCGCAAGCTTTGCGCCTAATGCTGCAGCAATTTCATATCCCATGCACGAATATCCGTACTCTACATGATACGTGTTACGTGATTTAGATAGCCACATTCGCTGCAAGTCGCCTGGCAGACTTCCTGCTGCACCAACTATAATTGCCTGATCATCCAGCCATTCATTCAGCTTTCCGAGTACACTTGTTTGTGTTAATTCAGTTTGAAGGACCTCGTTATATTCAGCTATTTGGTCATCTAGATGCCCGGCGATTTCAGGAATGAAGCTGTCACTGTAAGTGATACTATATAAACGATCCAGTTCTTTTTTCCATTCTTGCTTTGCTTTCTTTATTTCATCTTTATACTCTGATACGTAGCCCTCTAAAGCTGATGAAATCTCCTCAATCCCCTTTTTCGCATCGGCAACTACTTTCATCGCATCTAGTTTGGATGCATGGAATTCAGAAATGTTAATGGAAAGAATACTTGCTTGCCCAAATAATTGTTTAGAGGCAGTAGTAAAATCGGTAAACCGAGTGCCGACACCAATAATCAAATCCGCTTCTTTTGCAATTTTATTAACTGCCAAATTACCTGTTACTCCAATTCCACCAAGGTTCAAAGGATGATTACTTTCCACACCGCTTTTTCCCGCTTGTGTTTCTCCAAATGGAATATTAAATGTTTCGGCAAATTTTACAAATACATCTGCCGCTTCGGAATAACGAACTCCTCCACCTAGAACTAATAATGGCTTTTTCTTCGAACGAATGAGTTTAACAGCGTCCTCTACACTTTCAACAGAAGGAAGACGACGTTCAATACGATGAACACGCTTTTCGAAAAAGCTTTGCGGGTAATCCCAAGCCTCTCCTTGGACATCCTGTGGAAGTGCAATCGTGACTGCACCAGTATCAGCAGGATTTGTTAATACGCGCATCGCATTTAACATGGCAGACATAAGTTGCTCTGGACGGTTGATACGATCCCAATATTTACTTACCGGTCGAAATGCATCATTTGTAGAAAGAGATAAGTCATGAGTCTGCTCAATTTGCTGTAACACAGGATCAGGCTGCCTGGTCGCAAATACATCTCCAGGAAGTAAAAGCACAGGGATATTATTCGCAGTTGCAGTTGCTGCAGATGTAATCATATTAGCTGCTCCAGGACCGACGGATGAGGTACAGGCCATAATCTGTTTACGATGTTTCTGCTTAGCAAATGCCATTGCTGCATGTGCCATTCCCTGCTCATTACGTCCCTGATATACTTCTAATTCTCCTGCGTCTTCTTCAAGAGCTTGACCAAGACCAACTACATTTCCATGACCAAATATCGTAAAGATTCCTTTTATAAATCGCCTTTGTTTACCATCAAACTCTACATACTGTGCATTTAAAAACTTTACTAGTGCTTGTGCGGTTGTTAAACGAATAGAACTCATAATGTAAACTCCTCTCTATAAAAATCGTAAGAAAGGGAAGCGGCATGGAAATTAACCTTCCCTCCTCTTCCCCTTTTTGGACATTGCGTTCCTTTACTTCACATAACGAGCTGTAACCATTTTCTTTCTTGTGTAAAATTCCACTCCATCTGTGCCATTTGCATGCAAATCACCATAGAAGGAATCTTTCCATCCTGAAAATGGGAAGAACGCCATCGGAGCTGGAACACCGAGATTAATGCCGAGCATTCCCGCATCAATTGTTTCACGAAATTGACGAACAGAGGACGAACTATCTGTAAAAAGACATGCCCCATTTGCAAATGGTGATGCATTTGCTACATTAATTGCCTCTGATAAATCTTTTACACGGACGATAGAAAGTACTGGAGCAAATATTTCTTCCTTCCAGATTTTCATTTCTTGTGTGACATGATCAAAAATAGTCGGTCCTATAAAGTAACCCTCGCCATTTACTGCTTCATCTTTACGTCCATCACGGACAAGTGTTGCGCCTTCCTTAACCCCAGATTCAATATAACCAAGTGTACGCTCTTTATGAGAATCACGAATAACCGGTCCAAGAAAAACATTTTCTTCAAGGCCATTTCCAATTTTGATTTCATCTGCAGCTTTTTTTAGTTTTTCAATCAGTTCATCAGCAACAGATTCTTCCACTGCAACGACTGCTGCTGCCATACAGCGCTCACCTGCGGATCCGAAAGCTGCACTTGTAATTTGTGTAGCTGCCAAGTCAAGATTTGCATCTCCTAGTACAATAGAGTGATTCTTCGCACCAGAAAGTGCTTGTACACGTTTCAAGTTTGCAGTACCTGTTTTATATACATATTCCGCTACTGGCTGAGACCCTACAAATGAAATGGCTTTAACAAGTTTATGCTCCAAAAGTCCATTTACCACATCATGTGCACCATGAACGATATTTAATACTCCTTTTGGAAGTCCAGCCTCTTCAAATAATTCGGCAAGACGTGTTGCAAGAATTGGTGTCCTCTCTGATGGCTTTAATACAAATGTATTTCCACAGGCAATCGCAAGCGGGAACATCCAACAAGGTACCATCATTGGGAAATTGAATGGCGTAATTCCTCCGACTACTCCGATTGGATAGCGATACATACCCGACTCGATGCCTGTCGCTATATCCGGAAGCTGTTTTCCCATCATTAATGTCGGTGCTCCTGCAGCAAATTCCACACATTCAATGCCTCGAAGCACTTCACCGTATGCTTCTGAATAACTTTTACCGTTTTCTATCGTTACAAGCTTAGCAAGCTCATCCCAATGATCCACAAGAAGCTGTTGATATTTAAAAAGTATACGGGCACGTTTAGGAACAGGTGTCTGAGACCATGTATGAAATGCTTTTTGTGCAGCTTGAACTGCGAAATCTACATCTTGTTTAGTTGAAAGAGGTACCTCCGCAATCGTTGCACCTGTTGCTGGGTTCTTAACGATTTCCGTTTCATCGGAAGCTGAGGCTACCCACTCTCCGCCGATATAGTTTTTTAATCGTTCTACTGATGTTAGTATCATTCTGTTCTCTCCCTTTCTGTATTGAAGGCTGTTTATTCAACGATTGTTTTCTTCAATATTTTTATAATTCCCCATACAAAATGAACAAATATTAAGATGGTTTATACTCTGCTGTATCTATATGGTTGAGCAATTCTTCCTCCGTTGGCATTGCTTCGGAGCAGCTATGGCGTGAAATAACAATGGATGCCGACGCACTCCCCAACTTCATTGCTTCCTCCACTGTTTTCCCATTCATTAGTCCGTAGATGAATGCAGATGCATAAGAGTCCCCGGCACCAAACGTTTTTAGGACGTTTGTTTGGAAAATGCCCCCTTTGTGAGAACTACCGTCTTTTGTATATGCGATTGAACCTGCTCCGCCATGCTTGATTACAACAAGCTCGGCTCGGTATGAAAACCAACGTGATGCAGTATAGCGATCGTCGGACTCTGTTATATTTAAGAGCTTTTCCATCATATCGAATTCTTCACGTGTACCTATTAAACAATCGCATTTTTCAGCAGCTAAATTGTAATAAACTGCTGTTTCTGCTTCATCAATCCAGGTATATGGACGGTAGTCTAGGTCAAAAAATACAGTAACATCATGTTTCACGGCATATTCAAGTGCAACAAATACAGCTTCCCTTGATGGACTTTTGGCCAGTGCTGTTCCTGATATTAAAAGTGCTTTTGCTTGTTTAATATATTCTTCATCTACTTCGGAAGGATGCAGCTTCAAATCCGCTACATTGTCACGATACATTAAAATACTGCAATCCTCGGGACTCTTAATCTCTGTAAATGCCAGTCCGGTAACAGCACCAGTACGATCTGTTGTTACACTATTAGTATCAATATTATTTTTTTTCAAATAATCTATGATAAAACGACCCATTTGATCATCTGCTACTTTTCCTATAAACCCTGTTTTTTGTCCAAGTCTTGCTGTGCCAATCGCAATATTGGCTGGCGACCCCCCTACGTATTTCGTAAACGTCATCGTTTCTTCCATCGGTCTATTAATCTCGTTTGCATTTAAATCGATACAAAGCCGTCCCATTGCAATCAGATCAAGTCTTCTATTATTTTTCCAGGTTAGCATTTTAACTGTTCCTTCTTTCAAATCAAAGTGGAAATGTGAATCTATTCGATTTACAATTGTTCCTGAAGTTTTAGTAAATTATTAAAACTAATTTGATAGCTTTCCATCATACCGCCTGTTAAAAAACTACGATCCTGCTCCACCACGTACCATTCCGTTCCATTTGCTTCACCCCATTTTAAAATCGGGAGAAAGTCTATGCTGCCCGTTCCTATTTCTGCAAGAGATTCAGGATATGTTAGTTTCTTATCTGCCTTCATATCTTTCAAGTGTAAAATAGGCATTTTGTCCGGAAAGCGTTGAATCACAGATAATGGATTGATTTCAGCATATTGAACCCAATAAGTATCTACTTCTGGATAAAGAAAACGATTCCCCTCTGGCAACATTAAATAATCATATGCCGTTCGGTTATCAACCTTTGATAAAAACTCAAATTCATGGTTATGGTAACCTACTCTAAAGCCTAATCCATTGAGGCGATCAGCTAAGTCAAGCATTGAACGTTTCACATAGCGATACCCCTCTTCATTCTGTAATTCTTCCGGTAACGAGTTGCAAAAAATATCCTTTGTTCCAAATAACAATCCCTCGTATACTACGTTGTCCGTATCATTAAGCATCCGATCAAGTGAGACATGCATACCTGCTACCTTCATTCCTGTTTCTCGAAGGACCGCAGCGATATCCTCCGCACTATTGCCACGAAGTCCGTCCATCTGAACAGCCTCCCAGCCCATTTTTCGCAGCTCTCGTATTGTTCCAGCGAAGTCTGCTTCAAGTTCACGCCTAAATGAATATAATTCCACGGCAAACTTATGACGAATGTCTTTCATCTTTGCACCTCCATTTTTTCTATATTTTTGTTTCACTTAAAATCCCCTTCTTTAAATCGAAACGATTACGAATTAAACCAAACCATTTTTCCCTTTTTCAGCACTAATCCAATTATTCCTTTAAATCTAGCCAACGAACTTCATCATCTGTTAATAAAATCTTCGTTGCATCGTAAGAAGATAATAATTCGTTACTATTTTCCGGACCAATTACCGCTGCTGTCGGGAAAGTCTGACGTAATACATAAGCAAGAGAAATCTGAATAGGTGTTACCCCTTTTTTAGCTGCCAGCTCTTTTGCACGGCGATATCTCTCCCAGTTATTTTCACTATAATAAACCTCTACCATTTCCACATTCTCTTTCATATGTGGCGCAAATTTACCAGAGAAGAACCCTCCTGCTTGTGAGGACCATGACAACAGAGGTGTCTTTGTATTTTGATGCCAAGCAATCATCTCATCATTTGCTGATACGCAATTTTCCCAACGAGGTCGATTCACTTTAGCGAGACTTAAATTTGGACTATTAAAGGTAAACGGTGTTAACCCATGTTCGGCTGCATATTTATTTGCTTCTATTATTCTTGTTGTTTCCCAATTAGAAGCACCGATTGCGTAAACTAATCCTTTTTCCACCTGTTTATGAAGACTTTCCATAATTGGTCCAACTTCCTTTGTAGGATCATCTCGGTGCAAAGCAAATAATTCCACATGATCCGTACCGAGCATTTCTAAGCTAGTATGGAGATCCTCTTCAATTGCTTCGGGGTTAACCCTTGCAACATCAGGATTTTCACGGGTTGGATGACATGCCTTCGTATGAATAACTAAGCGGTCTCTATTTCCTCGTGCTTCCATCCAAGCTGCTAAAGCCTTTTCACTATGGCGATATTGTCTAGCTGTATCAAATGTATTTCCACCTATTTCAAGAAATTTATCCAATACTGGAGCAGCAAAATCCATATTATCCGCTCGAAGGAAATCTCCTGAACCCATCAGTAAATTAGAAACTCTAATGGTAATATCTTGTCCATCTTTTTTTCCTTGAATATCTATATATTTCATCTGCCTAAGTCCTTCTTTCCTTAGTTTAGTTGGCTTCCAGCTGCTTCATCGATAAACATAACCGCATTTTTCGAGTTCTTAGCAAGAGTGGAAGGAACATCTGAAGTTGGTTCTGTATCGATTGTACGCTTCACAATGTCTGCTTTCTTTTCTCCATATGCCATTAACATCACTTCAGTCGCTTCCATAATATGTTTTATTCCAAGAGAGATTCCCTTTGATACATTAACTTCTTCATCAAAATATTTCACTGAAACCTTCTTTGTTACTGAATCAAGATCTACTACATGACAATACTTATCTGTCGGTACACCTGGTTCATTGAAACCAAGATGTCCATTCATGCCAATACCTAGCAGCATAAAGTCTATTACTCCATGTTTGGCTATAAATTCATCTACTCTTTTACATTCAGCATCCAAATCATTTGCCAAACCATCAAAAAAACAAATTTGCGAATCCGTTAATTCCGGAACACGGTCAAAGAAATAATCAAACAATGTTTGCCTGCAACTGCCCTTTGTCTCACGGCCAAGACCGACCCACTCATCCAGACCGACAAAGGAGCATTTTCCAAAGTCCACTTTCCCTTTTAAAGCAGCTTCTACTAAATAGTTTAAAGTCAAAAGTGGAGTTTCTCCCCCAGCAAAGCATAGTAAACTTTCAGGCTTCTTTTTTACTAATTCAATAATATGTTCACCAGCTGCTTCAGCCATTGATACTGCTGTAGAAAACTTTTTTATGTTCATTTTGTTGTTTCCTTTCTATTTTAAAAATCAAGGTCAAGCTCTTGATGTGCTCTTTCCCTGTCATTAAGAACTCTTTCTTCTTTCATTGCACTGCGCTCATACATTTTGAAAAACGGATAATACATACAAACGGCTGCAGCCAACACAGCGAATCCAAGAATAACCGCTTTCCAGTCCATCGTGGACAAATATTGCGCAAAAGGTATAGGTGTTCCTCCAACATTAACAACTGGTGGCCGTACTAAACCCCAGTGGAATATAAACCATTGAACAGCTGCCAAAATAGGTGTCCCGATTACAAATGGGATAAATAAATACGGATTAAAGCATATTGGTAATCCGAAAACAACTGGCTCCGAAATAGTAAAGATCGCTGGAACAACGGAGGCTTTACCGACAGCTTTAATTTTCTGAGATCTACTAAATAATGCTAATACCACTAATGCCCCAGTAATTCCGGATCCTGAAAATCCCATAAAATAATCCCAAAAATTTGGTGCAAACACATGTGGAATTGGTTCCCCAGCTGCAAATGCTGCAGCATTTTGACCAAGGTACTGGGTCATAAATGGTAAGACAAAGCCAATTAAAATCGCATAACCATTCAATCCAATGAACCAAAATAACATTTCTAAAAACGAAATAACAAAAACGGCATATGGTGTATCAATACTATTGATTGCAGGTGCAAGCATCGTTGTGAATGCTTCCGGAATGATTTTTCCATTCGTCATACTTTGTACACCAACACTTAGTAATACAGCTCCAAATAAAACCACTACCATCGGTATGATCGATTCAAATGTAGCGGAAATCCCCTCTGGCAAGCCTTTTAATCGAATGGTAATATTATTTTTCATAAATACATTTAGTACTTCAATCGTTATTAATGATGCAAAGATCGCAATAAATAACCCGCGTGAATCAAGAAACTGTGTATTTAAGCTTCCATCCACTATCTTTGTATTTAATATTAATGTCACTAATACCCCAGCTATTACACCATGTAAAACAGGAACCTTCATCTGTTTCGCATGATTATAGGAAATCGTGATGGCACAATAAACCGATAGTAAGCCAAATGTAAACTGGAAAGGTAATTGCAATATATCATTGTAATGAACAAAGAAGGTCTTTACTGCTGTTCCATTAGGAAACATATTGCCGATGGATGAAATGATTAAAGAAAAAGAGCCGATTATCAATACCGAAATAAGTGCGATCATACCATTCTTAATGGATGCTACATGTCGTTGTTTCTCTATCCTTGCTGCTATCGGCTCAAAGTGCTTTTCCATAAAGGATATAAAACCATCCATTTTCGATTTTTTACCGTTTCTCGACATATAGACATCCTCCTATTTTGCAGTAGACTGCATTTTCATGATAATAGCATCTTTCAAAATATTCCCACCGTTCACCATTCCATAATCTTGAGTATCGATAATTTGAATTGGTTTACCAGCTTCATCTGCTAGCTTTTTCAGCTCCGCAAATTTATGTTTAATTTGCGGCCCCACCATAATGACATCAAAGTCTTCAATATATTCTCTTAATTCTCCCGCAGGATGTGCTTCAATTCGGATATCTACTTTTTTTAATTTCTCGCTTTTCGATGCGACCTCTTTCATTTTTGTAACCATAACTCCAGTCGAAGCACCTAAATTACAAACCAACAAAATATACAATTTATCAAAATTCATGTTTTATTCCCCCTTATTTTCTATTTGTTTTTTTAAATCCATATACATGCCAATCATTTCTTCTACTAATGTCATCGTTAAAATCGTATTCATTAAAGTATCTTGAGCATGAATAAGTAAAACAGAGAACTCTGCTTTCTCTCCTTGAGCCTCTTTTACAATTAAGTCAGTCTGTACATTATGAGCCTCATTTACTTGTTCTTTTGCCTCGTTAATTAATGTTTCTACTTGTTGAAGCTCACCTTTTTTCGCCATTCGTAAAGCTTCAATCAGCTTCGCGAAAGCATCTCCGGCTAATGAAATAATTTTGAAAGAAATTTGCTCTGTGTTCATCCTTGTTCTCCTTTTATATAATGGTTGCTTTAACAAGCTGATAGATTTCCTCTTTTGAACTTGCTTCTGTAAGTAATCGAACCTTGTCCGAATTTAGTGCTAATTGAGCCAGCCGTTCCACTAAGAGATGCGTTCCCTTTGAATGAAATGCCATTGTAAAGATTACCTGTACTGGAATATTGTATCGATCATAAAAAGAAACCCCTTTGTTCAAAACCGTTACTGCTAAACTGTCTTTTAATACGCCATCATCAGGACCTGCGTGTGCCAAAACTACTCCAGGAGCAACAGTCATATAGGGACCATACTTCGTGATGCTCTTAATGATATTTTCATAATATCTTGATTCTATACAATTCATCGAAAGCAGGTTGTTTGTCCCAAGCGCAATAGCCTGACGCCAGGTATTTGCCTTTTCTCCATAAACAATGGTTTCTGAAGAAAAAATAAAATCCGGCACCTCTTCCTTCCGATTTTCATATGAATCATTAGTAAGAACTTCTAGCAAATCAGATTCCAGCTTGCTCAAATTTGTAATATGACCATTATCCATCATTATCTGTATTATTTTGCTAAATTTATTTAACGGCTGAGTTGGCTGTACAATCATCTTCATTTGTATATGCTTCTGAAGTAATTCAATGTCGTCCATATGAAGATAACTATTGATGCGCAAGATCTTCTCTGAACTAATATCTGGGATATTCACTGTGCTCAGCACATAATCATATTTTTCTATCATTTCCTTATTTAAACGCCTTAGTGGGGTAGTCTCGATTCTTTCAAATTCAAACATTCTTTTAATCTGCGCACCTATCATGCTTGCTACAGCGGTTCCTTCCACACAAACAATCAGAATGGAAGGTTTTTTCTTTTGCTTTGTTTTATACCGTTGTAGTTCGGACGAAAAATAGATGGCTAGAAAAGAGACTTCTTGATTTGTAACGGTAACTTTAATTAACGGTTCCAATTCTTGGCAAAATTTTGATGTTACAAGAAATATTTCATGATCAGCCTTCATAAATTGGTCAAAAATCGGGTTTTCAATCATTACATTTTCCTGCAACCGCTTTACCATAAATGCAACATGCTTTTTAATTTGTTCAAAAAATTTACTATGCCCCTGCAGAAAATCCACTTGGTATGCTTCCCCCATTTTTCTGCAAAGTTCTTTTGTAAATACTTCAATTTCTTCTGCTTGTTTCTGGCTATCTAGTTGTTTAACACTATTTAGAAGAGTCCTTAAGCTGTCTTTGTATTTAGGATCAATATGGGATAACGTACCTAAAGTACTCTCAAATTCTCCTTGTTCTTCTGTAAGAATTTTAAATAGTAAGGTTAATAGCGTCAGATATGATTGATCATCCAGACCGTGATTTAAATTAGTTTCCATCCGATGACTGATTTCTACAGCCTTTTGCAAATGCTCATATTCAAAAAGATTATAAAAAAACAGTTCTCCGCGTTTTGAAACGATTCTGTCATCTTCAATAAAATTATAAAATTCCCTAATATTAATACTCCGGATCAGGGTTTTAGCAAAAATAATGCATTTTGAAAGGATCTCTCCGGAAATATAGTGCCCCTTTCGCTTCTTATGTGCTAAATATAAGTTTTCTAGAAAAATATCCCCCTCAATAGCCCTTAGATGATTTAATACTGACGTTCGTGAAATAAAAAGGACCTCTTCAAAATAGGAAGTTGGAATGGGCACATCTGAAATTAACAATTTCAGCTTTAAAAAATTTTGGACTTCGTCTGGTGAATACTGATATTTTTTTGGTGTCATTCGTTGTTTAAAAGTTGCTAAGATTGGTCGGATTCGATTCTTTTCAACAAGAAATATTCCTTTGCGCGGATGCCTTGTTAATGGGGCTAGTTGATTTTCTTCCATAAATAAATCAATCTTGCTCAAACTATAACGAACGTTACGTTCACTCGTTTCCACATGTTCCGCAATTTTTGCGATATTCATAAAACCATCCTGCAAAAGCAAAATATCTATAATTTCAATACATCGCTGATCCAATTTCACCTGTATTCACCTGCCCTTCCTAAACTCTGATTCTAGTATAGAAATTCAAAAAAGCGCTTTCAACTAAGGTTATAACACTTTTTGTCACGAAACTAGCGTCAAAAAATGACTATGCATAAAGATATCTCCAATCAAATAAAAAAGGTCAGTCCTCTTTCTTCATAAGAAATTGGACTGACACTACTAGTCTTTAAATATATTTTAAAACAGATACTTTTCCACTCTAAAAAGGTTAGTTAGAAAGATAAGTGATTTATTTAGGCTAAAGGGATATTTTTCATTTTAAGGAATAGATATTTTAGGGAGATCAACAATTACAAAAGGAATGGATTAAACACTATAACTATAATGTCCAGAGGAGGAAAATTATTTGCAACATGAAATGGGTCATATGATGATGAGTACTTCAAGCATATCATGGATCTTTGCTATAAGCATTTTAGTTATTACCATCCTATTAGTCTTACATATATTAAATACACTATGGGAACATCAAAATCTGTTAAGTCAATTAATAGAACAGCACAGCAGTCTTATACATTCTATAACGATGTCTTTGGGGATGAGTTCTACTATTACTATTTGTACCATTTTGGGTGCTATGTTTAACACTCAACAAAATGCAGCTTATATTATCGGTTTTATTGTGGGAGTTTTAATTAGTGTAATAATTTGTTCTCCATTTAAAGATGGAATTGCAGTATTAGATGGTGTTGTTTCAGGTACAATGGGTGGATTGATGGGTGTGATGATTGGCACAATGGTACCTGAAGCAGGTCTGTACACAGTAGCTATATTACTGACTATATTATTTGCAATCACGTGGATTGTCATTTATCGCCGTATTAACACCATCTCATTAAAATAATTAGTTTAAGTGAAAATTTTCAACATCTTTAGTATAGGAGTATATAAAAAAGACGCCTTCTTATTAAAGAAAAGCGCCCATTTACTTAAGATTCGTTTTACAACGTCTGTTGCAGCGATATTGTAAATCGTCCCTAGAGTTCTTATAAACGGCCTATTTACTCATTTGCTTGGTAACGTTGGGTAACCGAATGAACCATTCTTCAAGCGTACCTTTGTGTAGATGCAATCATCTCTGAGGTCACCAGCTGGATCTTTGAAATTGTTTATAAGTATTGCTTCCAAGTGATACCCACAACGCTCTGCAACCCTACGACTGGCACTATTTCTAGAGTCACACCGTATTTCGATGCGATTGGCTTGAAGATTTTCAAAAGCAAATTGTGTCAATCCGTCCACGGCTTCACTCATATACCCGTGTCTAGAAGCAGATTGCCTAATCCAGTAACTGATTTCAAAGCGGCCTACATGCCAATCTATCCTTACTAGACTGCAAGAACCAATGAACTCTCCGGAAACTTTATCTAGTATGTAAAAAGGAAATGCGTCACGCAAAAAGAAATTCGCTCGATGTTTACGAGCACCTACTTCAGTCTCTTCGATATCTGGAATATGGTCAGACCATATCCACTCATTCAGAAACTCATAAGACTCTCTTATTGCCTCGTTAACCATGGCTCCATCGCCAACCTGAGGCACCCGCAATAAAAGTCGTTCGGTTTCAAACTGTTCCGGTATATCAAGAAGAATTGGATTCATGATCACACCCCCGTAAATTCCTGCCTTTTAACTAGTAATTATTATGTCAAATCCCCATCATTAGCGCAATGCGTTATTTCGAATCTGGCCCGATTGTTGTAAAAAAGCTATGACGATTGTTCAACTAAAATGCCACGTTAGCTTAATTAGAACATCGTGAAAGGATAAACAATCCACCAATAATAATAACGACTGTGATAATCTTTGTTAGACAGCCACCTCTGGCTAAAGCCCCTATGTCACCAACCTTTGAACGGTTTATAGAATCCCCTAAATTACCCATTGGATTTTTTTTATTCTCTTGGTTTTGTCGTTTCTCTTGTTCGTCTCCTTTATACACCAATTTACCCCCTAAATTATCCCTTAAGGAATTTTATTCTCCAAAATTCAAAATTAATCCTTCTTTTACTAAGTTGCCATTGTAGCTCATGAAGCAAATTCCCCTTAATCTACCACAGACTGTACTTCATCCCAAAATGTAAATTTCATACACTTGATCTAAGTAAGGTTAAACTACATAAACGTTTCTAGCCACTCCTTTGTCGAGAGCGGCTTGTGTTTATAAATTAATATATTTATGATGTAATATTCTTATTGTATTAAACAGAACCTGAGTTCTTGAGTCTCCATTACAATTTTGGTTTCAAAGGAGGTAGACAATGAATAAGACAGACCGTTTGTTAGCTATTGTATTAGAGTTGCAAGGCAAAGAAATAGTACGGGCGCAAGATTTGGCAAACCAATTTGAAACCAGCGTGCGTACCATTTACCGTGACATTCAGGCACTCAGTGAAGCGGGCGTACCAATCGTAGGATCTACCGGGATAGGTTATTCCTTGATGGAAGGTTATTTCCTGCCACCCATTAGTTTCACAGTAGAAGAAGCCGTGACCTTACTCATTGGAACTGACTTTATCGAAGAACGATTTGATGATCATTATCGCATTAGGGCTCAAGATGCTCATAGGAAAATCGAAGCCATTCTACCTGAGAGCGTTCGCAATGAAACAACTCGTGTGCGCAAGGCTATGCGCTTGCTCGCTTCTGATAAACGGGTCACGGTATCAAAAGAAAGGGAATATCTCGAAAAGATCCGTCGAGCGATATTAGACAAGCGAAAGATCAACTTTCATTATGTAAAAAGATTTGCAGATGCTGAAAAAAATCGCCATAGTGTTCGTACAGTTGCTCCCTATGGACTGGTTCTCATTCAAGGATCATGGATGCTTGTAGCCCACTGTGATTTGCGCCAAGACATTCGCCATTTTCACTTATCCCGTATGACAGAGCTTACTGTTCTGGAAAGCCAATTTGAACTGCCAGTCCATTTTAGCTTAAGAGAGTACACACCTCCGGACGATCGGAGCTTGCAAGTTCGCCTTCTATTTAACTATGACATAGCAGATAAGGTGAAGGAATCGAACAATGCATACGTGGAAGAAATGGAAGAACATCAAGATGGCTTACTAGTGGTCTTACGTGTTCATCAGCTGGAGGAAGTGCTGCAATGGGTGCTTGGATGGGGAGCAGAAGTGATTGTTTTAGAGCCTGAATCATTCCGAAATCGAATTCGTGAGGAAGCAGAAAAAACATTAAAACGCTACTGACATATCGTTGTCAGTAGCGTTTTTGTATAGTCAGAGTTAAGAGTGGCTTAACGAATGGCAAGGTTTCTGCCATCCACTCAATAAAAATTGGAGTGGGAATATCACACCGCATTAGATAGGGTGATCTCTCTCTCAAATTTAATTAAAGGAGCGATATCTAATTATGAGTACAGTAAATTGGGCAGTTGATCCGGATCACAGCTCCATCGAATTTTCGGTGACACATTTAATGATTAATAGAATCAAAGGATTCTTCGGAGACTTTCAAGCAAACATAAGTTTTGACCCCGATAACTTAACATCAACAGTTGTTCAAGCATCCATCGATTCAAACAGCATCACAACTCGTCAACCACAGCGCGATGAACATCTGAAAAGCGTTGATTTCTTTGATGTTGCAAAGTATCCTAGTATTACATTTCAAAGCACCGGTTGCTCTTTAGTTAGTGAACAACAATATGAAATGACGGGAAATCTAACTGTACATGGAGTTACAAAGCCCGTCACATTTCAAACTACTTTTAGAGGAGTAAACAAAGATCCTCGCGGCCGAAACCGTGCCGGATTTCATTCAATAGCCTATATCGATCGCAATGAATTTGGCCTGGCATTTAACTCACCCTTGGAATCTGGTGGATTAATTGTTGGAAATGAAGTAAAGATTGAGCTGAATATTGAAGCATTAAGGATTGACTAATTTGTAGATGGTTAACCTATTATGATAAATTCAATTGTTGAATTTTGAGTCTAAATTTTTTATGTCAATTGTACAGCACTACTTTAAATAGGAACTAGCTTCGTATTAAGATTACTACAATCACAATTAGGGTAAGAGGTAAGTATCCGCCTGTAATAAGGCGGTTTTACTTACACCCTAAAAATTATTAACACACCTTTTTGAAAGGACTCTAAAAAAGACCGTCATTGACTATCTTCCACTCTACTTTTTAAATAATACCCAATAAAAAATCATCTTACCTCTAAAAAATCTAGAAGTAAGATGATTTTTATCAAACTATATTACATATTATCGATCTTTATATATATATGTCTCTTTTTTCCTCTGAACGCCTATTAGCAAAGTAGAAATTACCAAGAAAAATGTCTGCATCCATTGTGTTTGCAAGCTAGTGAAAGCTATTTTTTACCAAGCGAGAAAATAGCTTTCACTAATTTCAATGATGAAAAAGGATAATCTGATACAAAAAATGCTTGATTCCTTCACTTAGGCTTTAATACTCTCCTTTAATTACGAAAAACGATCCCCGAATGGTTCCAGCTAGTTTTGACTTCTGTCTAGCGAACTTAAACTTCCCTTCTAACTCCTTTGGTACCTCCATCCCCTCAGAAAGCTTAAAACCTACGGCCCGCTTCTTAGGGTCATCAACCGTATACATGACGTTGAGCACAAGGCCATCCTCATAAATAACGTAGGAAAATTGGATATTTTCTACTTGAAAACGCGACGTTTCTAAAGGTTTGGCCGCAAACTCAATATCACGTTCTTCTTTCAAAATTCGGTTCACATAATCAAGGGTCTCGCTCGACTCGCTAGCTGGTACAATCGTAAATTCATGCTTGTATTTGTTCATAAAGTAACGGGCTTCATTAGCTCGTAAACCAGCAAGCGCTTCTGCTACAGGTGAAGACTCTAAACCAACCGTAGACACATTTTTAAAATCAACAATATAGGACAATTCCGTCTCTCCTTTTATCATATTATTTCCTCACAACAGGAATCCACATTTCACCAAATACTACACCGTTTCTCTGACCCATCTCCACCGTTGTATTTGGCCCGCCAACATAGGCAAAATCCTTTGCTTCCGGCAAGACTTGACCAAAGGCAATGCCAGCAAGCTTATTACTCAACTCATCCGCCGTGTTCCCTTCCCCTTTCACAACTAGGTATTCCCCCTTAGGAAATTCGATAATTCTTGATGCTTCTGGTAATGTTTCCTCTGTCATGACACCAGCATAATGCATCATCTTGTTATTCACCGCTTCGTTCACGGCAAAAATGTAGTCATTTGTTGCTACGGCCTTTAAAGTGTCAAGCGTTCCATCTTGGCTGACAGTCTGCCAGAAATCTGCCTTTTCCTTGTTTATGCCTGCAAAGTCTGTGTAATGGCTCTTAATCTCCGTACCAATACCTAAAACGGTAAAACTGTCTTTTTCTTCAAGAGTATAATTTGTCATATTCAAAACCTTCCTCTTCTTTTTAATTTATCAAATGAACTTTTCTTCTTCACTTGATAGTTATATAATAACCTTAAATCATGTCAAAAAGTGATACTGTTTAGGAGTCCTAATGAAAAAAGTTGAACGAATTAATGTCATCATGCGTTATATCAATAACCGCTCCCACTTTACAATATCTGAAATCATGCGAGAATTTAACATCTCTCGTTCGACAGCTATTAGAGATATCAGAGAAGTTGAAGCCATGGGAATGCCACTTGTCGCTGAAGTTGGTAGGGATGGTGGTTATTTTGTCATGCACAACTCTGTCTTGCCCGAAGTTCGCTTTACTGATAATGAGGTCAAAGCTCTTTTTATTGCCTTTATGGCAACAAGAAATCAACAACTTCCTTATCTAAAGAGTCGTCATTCTTTGGCTGAAAAATTACTGGGTCTCATCTCAGAGAACCAGCAAGATGACCTTGTACTTTTAAATCAAACCTTGCTTTTTGAAGGGACTAACCCCAATAATCCCGACCTCCTTGATCTGTCAGACCTCCCCCATCCCATGTTAGAAAAACTGATCCAAATCCTTCTTTTGGACCGCTATTTATTGATTACCATCGAAGAAGAGGGGGTAATAAAGTCTTATCCAATTTATCTCTTGCACCTTTATCGTGAAAAAAGCGTGTGGCTGATTGAAGGCTTTGACTTAAAGGAAGAAAAGCAGCAAATTTTTTCTGTCGATAATCTCACAGAGGTCAAACCCTACCCGACGAAAAAAAGATTAAGTAAGAAAAAGATTTTAGAAAAGATGAGTAAACAGGAGGAAGTAAGCAACCTTGTCCTTGAACTTGGTCCGAAAGCAATTGCCCAGTTCAAAAAATACCATCCTTTAAAAGTTTCCATTTCCTATACGAATCCTTTCCAAACGACAGCCATTTTAAAGACTTTTATCAATGTTTATAAGCCCGAAGAATTGACAGAAATGACAAATTGGCTACTTTTCTTAGGTGGGGATATCAAGGTTAGGGAAGTGCCAAAAGAAGTTTTAGAAGGTTTACAAGAGAGATTATGCTTATTCTTCCCATAAGTATAATCTTTTCAAACCCGGCAATCTTTAGACCACATCTAAAAATCTGGCAGTCAACAGTCGCTAAAATAGGTTAAGTTTCCTTAAAACTTAACCTTTAAAAACGGAATCAGGTAAAATAACGTAAAATAGTTCTTACTAAAAGTCAAAGCATAAATAATGAATGTGGTTATTCCCGGAGAATATCTTAAATAAAATAATGATGACTTTTATTGAATTACCCTGCCCTTTATTCAAAAAAGAAGATCCTGCCTACTAACACCTCTAATTCAGCTCACAAAGCGTCCTTAACGTTTCAAAAAAAGTTGGATAGGACACCTTAATGGCTTCACTATTTTCTATAAGTGTTTCTCCATCTGCAAGACAACCTGCAATGGCGAGCATCATCCCGATACGGTGATCTCCATGGCTGTTTACGTGCGCTCCTTTTAATGGGGTTTTACCATGAATAATTAACCCATCTGCAGTTGTTTCAATATGCGCACCCATTTTATTTAATTCCTTGGCTACAGTATCGATGCGATTGGTTTCTTTCACCTTTAATTCTCCAGCATCCTTAATAATGGTCGTTCCTTCCGCCTGGGTAGCGGCCAGAGCGATAATCGGAATTTCATCGATTAATCTTGGAATCAATTCACCTGCGATTTCCGTTGCTTTTAAAGGGGCAGAGATAACTTTTAAATCGGCAAATGGCTCGAAGGATTGTTCATCCTCCCCTGTTACTGTTATGGATGCCCCCATCCTCTCTAATACATCGATGATCCCCGTTCTAGTTTGATTTACCCCAACTCCTTGAATAGTAATATTACTATTAGGAATGATAGAACCTGCTGCTAAGAAAAATGCTGCAGATGAAATATCTCCTGGTACATTGATGGTTGTAGCAGTTAGACTCTGTTTCCCAGCAATAGATACTTTTTTTCCATTTCGATGTACCGTTACACCAAATGCCTCGAGCATACGTTCAGTATGATCTCTTGAGACTTGAAGCTCCGTAACAGATGTCGTTCCTGTGGCATGAAGCCCCGCAAGTAGAATCGCCGATTTAACTTGTGCACTGGCAATTGGCATTGCATAATCAATAGAATGTAAGCCTCCTCCATTAATGGTGAGCGGAGTATACTTGCCATCTTGACGTCCATCCATTTTTGTACCCATTAACCGTAATGGTTCAACAATTCGATTCATCGGTCTTTTCGCAATGGAAGAATCCCCTTGCAGGCAAGCATATAAGGGCAGACCTGCCAACAAACCCGATAAAAGTCGGATGGTTGTTCCTGAATTTCCAACCTCAAGCACAGCTTCAGGTTCTCGTAATTGCTCCACACCTTTCCCATCAATTTCTACGTAATCCCCTTCCTGCAAAATGTTTACCCCAAGCTGTCTTAGACATGCAATCGTACTCAAGCAATCTTCACCTGGCAAAAATCCTTTCACCACCGTTTTTCCTTTCGCAATTCCACCTAGCATTATAGCTCGATGGGAAATCGATTTATCCCCAGGTACAGCTATCGTTCCATTAAAACCATTTTCTGTTTTCCTCACTGCTTGTAATGTCACTAGTTTCACTCCTTCTATCACTTTCACTGAATTCATTCAGCAACCATTAAACATGGCTTGGTAAAGAATCACGGTATTCTTTTGCCCCTTCAAAAAAATGATGGATCGCCCGTTCATCACCAGCCTGTAAAACAGTCGTTAAATGACGAATTTCGTTCATCCAATCCTCCATTAACTCTAGTAAATTACGGCGATTATCCATAACAATATCGCTCCAAATGCCTGGATTACTGGAGGCAATTCTTGTTATATCACGAAATCCTCCAGCTGCCATTTGACGAATAAGGGGTTCTTTGGCAGCATGTTTTTTTGCTTGGTTCACCAATACTCCTGCAATTAAATGAGGTAGATGACTAATCATTCCTACAATGTAATCATGCTCATCTTTGTCGAGAATATGGAGATGTGCATTGGTGCCACTTAACCAACTCTTTAATTCACTTATTCTCTTATTACTGATTTCAGGGGCAGGAGTAAGAATATAATAAGCACCATCAAATAAATGTAAGTTGGCATTTTCTACTCCGGTTTTATGTGAGCCTGCTACAGGGTGCCCGCCAATAAAGGTTGCTTTTCCATTAAACACTTCATTAGCAGCCTCCATTATCTCCCCTTTTGTACTGCCTGTATCTGTAATAATGACATTGTCTTTTAATGTCATGCTTGATAGTTGTTTCATTATTTTCCTCAGTTCTAATACAGGTGTCGACAAAATGATTAAGTCGGCGAGTTCTGCTCCCTGCTGTAAAGAATCGACTTTTTCGTCAATAATATTTAGGTCCATTGCTTTTTCCATCTCATGTTGATTTATATCCAAACCATAAATTTTTGCATTTGGATGCTGTTTTTTTATTGTAAGGGCAAGTGATCCACCGATTAATCCTAACCCTACAATCAGTACATTTCCTTTCATGATTAGACCTCCATCATTGCTTACCATTCAATGAGCGTTCTTTTATAAATTCCTTTATTGCATCTCTGACTCTTTCATTTTGTTCCGCTAAACCAATCGTAACGCGCACACATGTCGGAAACCCTAGTTGTTTACCTGAACGTACGATTAGCCCCTGTTCCAATAAAAACTGTGAAACCTCGTCTCCATCCCATTTAAAATCTATTAATACAAAGTTCCCCTCTGAGGGATAAACTTTTAGCCCATTGTCTAAGCAAAAAGCATAATATTTCTCCCTCTCATCAGCATTTTTTCGAAAGCATTCCTTTACAAATTCTTGATCGCTTATTGCCGCTGCAGCAGCCATTTGGCCAAGGACATTTGTATTAAAAGGAGGACGGGCCGCTTCTAATTTTTGAATAATGTTGACTGATGAGATCCCATATCCCACTCGCAAACTGGCGAGTCCATAAATTTTCGAAAAGGTTCTCGTAATCATTACGTTAGAGAAATCCTTAAGCAATTCAATCGTGTTACCTGGCTGTTCGACATATTCAAAATAAGCCTCATCTAGTACTACAAACACGTCATTTGGAACTTTCCTCAAAAATGTCGAAAGTTCATCGCTAGCGATATACGTCCCTGTTGGATTATTAGGGTTACATACCCAGACCACCGTTGTATTCCTATCGATGGCTAAAAGCATTCTGTCTAAATCATGCAGCCCATCTACTAATGGAATTTCCCGAACCTCCCCACCTTCGAGCACTGCATTATGCTTATACTGAGAAAAAGTAGGGGCGGCCATTACCGTATTTTTCCCAGGTTGTATTAAAGCCCTCGAAATAATTTGGATTAATTCATCCGTTCCGTTTGTAAAAATTAATTGATTTGGGTCGACCTCTAAAAGGGAAGCGGTCTCCGCTCTTAGTTTGCTAGCTTTTCCATCTGGGTAAATATTTAATGAGCCCCCAAATTCTTTTAACGCCTTATCTACTTTCAATGAATGGCCATATGGATTCTCATTTGAAGCTAATTTGATAATTGGGTTTTGCGTATTATGAGTCTTCACCTCAGCAACTGATTTACCGGGTTGATATGCATGCAGTTGATGCATTTGTTCTTTCCATTTCATTTTGAATTCACTCCTTCTTCTTATCTTGTAAATCTAATAAAGTCTTTCGGAGTAACTCCTGATTAACTTTTTGCCTAATGGGTCTTCCTATATCCTGCAGCAAAACAAATACAGGTTCATTTCCAACAGATTTTTTATCTCGAACCATCCATTCCAGAATGGACTCAAATGTACAATTTGCAGGAATTTTCCACCTATACCCCAATCCCTCTAGCCAACTGATAAAGCTTTCATAAGGGAAAGCAAATGGATAGATTTGCTTACTTAGGTTCAAAGCATAAACGATTCCCATCATAACAGCTTCACCATGAGTTAATTCTCCAAATCCCGCTGCCGCTTCCAAGGCATGGCCAAGTGTATGACCGAAATTTAAATAGGCGCGAATATCGTTTTCCGTTTCATCCTGTTTCACGATATTTGCCTTGGTTTCAATGCCTTTTTTCAAAAATTTTTGTAAAGGAATTGCGGCTAGATCTTCGAGAGATTTTGTTTCGTTCATCAATTCTTGTAAAAATTGTGGATCTGAAATGAAGGCATGCTTAATGATTTCCGCAAACCCACTTCTTTTCTCTCGAATTGATAATGTTGCTAAAAATTGAGTATCATAGATAACTAGTTCAGGCTGCTTAAAGGCGCCAACCATATTTTTTCCCAGTGGATGATTAATCCCTACCTTGCCTCCGACCGCACTGTCATGGGCTAAAATGGTGGTAGGAATCTGTATAAAGGCAATTCCCCTCATATAAGAGGCGGCTACAAACCCTGCTAAATCGCCAATGGCCCCGCCGCCAAAAGCTAAAACAACCGAATGACGGTCCATCCCATGATTCATTCCAAATGAAATACAATCTTGATAAATCTCAAATGTTTTCGCCTTTTCACCATTGGGTGCTATATAAATATGGGTTTCAATATTAGGAAGATGGTTCGTAATTGTGTCTAAATGCCGTTCCTTCAAATCCGTATTGGTGACGATCCATAGCTTTGAATATCCGGTTAAATGATCCTTTAAATTCTCGAGGATGTCACTGCCTAAATAAACAGGATAGTTTTTCGATGAGGTCAAAACATGAATGACGTCCATGTTAAAATCCCCTAGTATATACTCTGTGCTCTTCAATGGATTGCTTCAATAGCTCAAAACGATCACTGCTAAATTGCTCGGTTATAGCGGCTGCCAGCTCCCATGCGACAACTGCTTCTGCCACGACACTTGCAGCTGGAACGGCACAGCTATCGGAGCGTTCGATACTTGCTGTAAAAGGCTCTTTTGTATCAATATCAACGCTTTTCAACGGTTTATATAAGGTAGGAATTGGCTTCATTACCCCTCTCACAACGATCGGCATACCTGTCGTCATTCCGCCTTCAAAACCTCCTAATCTATTAGTTGAACGAACATATCCTTCATCCTCATTCCAGATAATTTCATCATGCACTTCACTGCCCGGCATTCTCGCCATCTCAAAGCCTAAGCCAAACTCTACACCCTTAAAAGCATTTATACTTAACATTGCTTGAGCAATTTTTGCATCCAGCTTCCGATCATAGTGAACATAACTCCCTACGCCAATCGGCATGCCTTCCACAATCACTTCGACAATACCGCCAATCGAATCTCCTTTTGCTTTTGCCTGATCAATGGCCTCCATCATCTGTTTTTCCACTTTTTCATCAAAACAGCGAACAGGAGAATCTTCGGTTTTATGCTGTAATTCTTGAATACTCTCGTATTTTGGTGGGTTTGCTCTCACTCCGCCAATTTCTAAAACATGTCCGGCAACTTCAATCCCAAGCATTGAAAGGAGCTTTTTAGCAACTGCCCCAGCTGCAACCCTTACCGTTGTCTCACGGGCTGAGGATCTCTCTAGAACATTTCTCATATCGCGATGCCCGTACTTCATTCCACCAACTAAATCAGCGTGACCTGGCCTTGGCCTCGTTACCTTTCGTTTCACTTCTTCTTGATTTTCCAGATCCAATGGTTCAATCCCCATAATTTTAGTCCAATGCTTCCAATCATTATTTTCAACGACAAGGGATAACGGTGATCCTAATGTAAGGCCATGGCGAACACCTCCAGTGATATTTACCATATCGGTTTCAATTTGCATTCTTCTTCCGCGTCCATAGCCTTTTTGACGGCTGGCAAGTTCCTTATTAATATCCTCTGCAGTTAAAGGCATCCCCGCGGGTAACCCCTCGATAATCGTTGTCAGCTGCGGACCATGTGATTCACCTGCTGTAATATGTCTCATTGTTGACATCCTCCTTTGACCCCTGCTGAACCACAGGGATCTATTATTCTATTTTTTATAAAAATGCTCTTACGCTAACTTTTCTTGCAACGTTTTTAATTGCTGAATAAACTTATGAAACTGCGGAATATCCATTTGCTGTGCAGAATCTGATAGTGCAACTGCTGGGTCCGGATGTACTTCCGCCATAATTGCATCAGCACCAATGGCCATCGCTGCTTTCGCTGTTGGTAGCAGTAAATCTCGTCTTCCTGTCGAATGTGTCACATCAACTACCACTGGGAGATGAGTTTCTTTTTTCAAAATCGGCACGGCCGAAATATCCAACGTATTTCTTGTCGCTTTTTCATAAGTGCGAATCCCGCGCTCACATAAAATGATTTGATTATTACCTTGTGAAATGATGTACTCCGCTGCATGGATGAACTCTTCAATCGTGGCAGAAAGTCCCCGTTTTAAAAGAATTGGTTTATTTACTTTCCCGACTGTTTTCAGTAAATCGAAGTTTTGCATATTGCGAGCCCCAACTTGAATAACATCTACGTAGTCTAGTGCAAGCTCTACATCATTAGGGGAAACAATTTCACTAACAATCGACATCCCCAATTCATTTCCGACTTCTCTTAAAATCTTCAGGCCTTCTACCCCTAAGCCTTGGAAGTCATAAGGTGATGTCCGTGGCTTAAATGCGCCGCCGCGCATGATGCTTAAGCCTTGCTCTTTCATAGCAACGGCAACCTCTCTTACTTGTTCATAGCTTTCAACCGCACATGGTCCCATAATAAATCTTTGTTTTCCATCACCGAACGTTTCCCCATTAATGTCGACAATGGTATTTTCAGGATGCGCCTTCCGCGACACTAGCAATACTTTCCGACTATCGTCTTCTTGAAGCTCTAAGCTTGCTTTAAATATTTCTTTAAAAATATGTTGAATAGTTGATGTTTTAAAATGTCCGTGGTGATGTTTAATAATTAAATCAAGTGATTCTCGTTCACGAACAGGATCAAAACGATTAACTCCTTGTTTTTTCTTCTCTTCTCCAATTTCGTGGACGACTTCAGCTCTTTCGTTCAATAAATGTAACATCTCTAAGTTAATCTCATCAATTTTGTTTCGTAATTGCGTTAATTTATTGGTTGTCATCTTTATTCCTCCTGAATATTTATGATTAAATTCGTGAATTTTTTTGTGAAGTTTCCCCTAAGCATTATTTCTAAACAAAGCATCAACTCCTTTAAATTTGTTTGGACGGTTAAAAAAAAGCCCCTACTGGTTTTCCAGTAGGGACGAAACTTCTCGCGGTACCACCCTAGTTGTGAACAACTAACTTGTTCACCTCTCGATTTTGTTAACGATCATATGACCGTCTTTCCCTTCACAAAGATTTCTCCTTGCTACGAAAAAGAAGCTCCAGGATTGTAATTCATGTTGATCTTTGTACTGATTTGCACCGCCATCAGCTCTCTGAATACAGGGAGATCATCCACTACTTGTTTCCTTTCATTGCCTTGCATCTTATTAAATTTTGATAATAAAAAAGTCCCTACTGGTTTTCCAGTAGGGACGAACTTGTCGCGGTACCACCCTAGTTGTGAACAACTAACTTGTTCACCTCTCGATTTTGTTAACGATCATATGACCGTCTTTCCCTTCACAAAGATTTCTCCTTGCTACGAAAAAGAAGCTCCAGGATTGTAATTCATGTTGATCTTTGTACTGATTTGCACCGCCATCAGCTCTCTGAATACAGGGAGATCATCCACTACTTGTTTCCTTTCATTGCCTTGCATCTTATTAAATTTTGATAATAAAAAAGTCCCTACTGGTTTTCCAGTAGGGACGAACTTGTCGCGGTACCACCCTAGTTGTGAACAGTCTTGTTCACCTCTCGATTTTGTTAACGATCATATGACCGTCTTTCCCTTCACAAAGACGACTCTTTGCTACGAAAAAGAAGCTCCAGGACTGTAATTCATGTTGATCTTTGTACTGATTTGCACCGCCATCAGCTCTCTTGAACAGGGAGATCACACACTACTCATGTTCCTTTCAATGCCGAACGAATAATTATTATTTTTCACATTATATATTTGTTCAAGATGATAAGTCAACAATCTTTTATTAATGAACAAAACTTCCTTCCAAAATATAGCTTAGAGACTACACGATCAATGGGTTTTATTTTGTCATGTGTATTTTATGCGAGAGCAATTTTTGTTGAATAAAATGAAGGTATACGAATAAGAGACAAGAATAGCCCCTTAACTCTAAAATAAGTCGACAAGGTTATTTTTAAGGGCATATTTCATAAATTCATGCTTGTCTTTTAAACTGAGTTTTTGCATGATATTTGATTTATGATTTTCTACCGTTTTCGGACTAATGCCTAGCTGTTGTCCAGTCTGGACATTGGTAAATCCTAAAGATGTTAATCGAACAACCTCCTGCTCCCGCTGTGTTAAAACAGACTGAGGTACTTCTGCCATCATTAACCGTTTCAGCTGTTCATCTGGAATTTTTGTTTTATAGAATCGTTTCCCATTGAGCACAGCTTGGATTGCATCATGTAATTCATTCGCCTCACTGTTCTTCAATAAATATCCATGAATCTGATATTGGATTGCCTTTCTAACATATATTTCTTCATCATGCATCGTTAATAAAATAATTTTTGTATCCTTTACTTCTGATAAAATGGTTTTTGATGCCGTAAAACCGTCTAACCCATCCGGCATGGATAGATCCATCAAAATAATATCGGGCTGATGCTTGATAGCCAGACTGATTGCTTCAGATCCGTTTCCGGCTTCAATAATTTCTTTTATATCGATGTAATATTCAAGAAGAAGTTTAATCCCTTTTCTGATTAAAATATGGTCATCCACGATTAAAACTCTCATCCTCTACCTCCATATTCATCGGTACATTCATTGTTATTGCTGTACCATGATTAAGATCTGAATGGATGACCATGGTGCCTTGAATTTGAGAGATGCGTTCTTGCATATGCTTTAAACCCAGCCCTTCTTTCTTCTCATCAAGCTGAAAGCCTACACCATTATCGATTATGGAAATAAAAATAGTGTCTGCTTTTTTCTCGACTTTAATATTCACTTCGGTCGCATGTGAATATTTCATAATATTATGAAGGGCTTCTTGGATTACTCGATATAAATTGATCTCTAACAAAGGATGCAGTCGCTCGTTGAAATTGTAGGAAAAATGAAAGGTTGAACCGGACATTTTTTTCTCTGAAGATTGTATGAGAGATATAATAGTAGGAATTAAACCTAATTCATCAAGACTTTTAGGCCTTAATTGTTGCGAGTATGATTTTACATCTTCCATTACTTTTCCTAATTCAGCACGAACTTCATTTATATATTCATGTAGTTTTATATCTTGAACTCTCGTAATAACGTTATCTAGTGCGATCGCAATACTAAACAGTGATTGTCCGACACCGTCATGTAATTCTTGCGCAAGACGTTTATGCTCCATTTCCTTAGCCTCAGTAAGCCTTTTCAGCATTAATTTAGATATACGTGCTTCTTCTTCTTTTTTCTTCAGTGCTTGGTCACGAAGGACGAGGAGATAATATTTTTCTTTCGACTCATCATCTTCAAAAATTAACGCTGTACTCATTTCAACGTCTATCATATTCCCATGATAGGTAGGCATTTCAGATAAGAAATAAGGAACCTCTTCTCGCGAGATTAAATAACATCTTTCCTCGCCATCACATAATTTTCTTTGCTGACAAAAAGAACAATAAGGAACTTTATCTCCTATTTTCCATCCAGAAAGTCTTTCCGCAGCTGGATTCATTTTTACAATTTCTCTGGATTGTGTCATGACAATAATCCCGTCTTGTATATAATAAAAAATATTCGTTAAGAAAAGTTTTTCGATATCTTGTTTCACCATAAATCTCTCCAAAATTAAATATCTGTTTCTACTATGCACAGAAGAAACTTAGAAAAACAATATGAGCAGAGACTTACTTTTTTTAGTAGATATGAGTCTTTGTACACATATATATCATTAAAAGGAATTAAAAACCCTAGCCATTCGATATGTTCAGCTAAGGTTTAACTATCGTTATTTTAATATAGGTAAATTTTCTTTCTTCCAAGCTATATAGCCACCTTTTAAATTATAGACATCATGCAATCCATTTGCTTGAAGAATACTGGCGGCAATAGCGGAGCGAGCACCGGACCGGCATTGAACAATATATTTTTTTCCAGCTGGAATTTCGTTTAAACGGTTCTTTAATGTTCCAAGCATTATATGTTGTGCTGACTCGATTCTTCCATCATCCCATTCTGATTGATTCCGAACATCAATAAGGTGATATTGGTCATCATGTAACAACTTTTGAAGCTGATGAACATCTATTTCACGATAGTTTTCAAGATTCGATGTATCTTCGAGAGCAATAGCTGGTTCTACTCTAGCAACAATTTTATCTAAACCTATCGATGCTAAGGCTTTTCGGATCGAATCTAGATCTTTCTCCGGTGTAATAAGCACGATGTTTTGATCATAACCTATTAGCCAACCAGCCCAATTAGTTATGGATTTATCGAAAGGGATATTTATTGCTCCCTTAAAATGAGATGCCGCAAAGTCTTTCGCTGAGCGTGTGTCTAAAATAACCGTTTCAGAACTGAATCGTTCTAATTCCTCGACGCTTGATAAAGTTTTAATTGGACCATCATTCAAATAATCTGGACCAAGTTTATTTACTTTTTTCATCATTGCAAAATAAGCAGGAGGCTCTGGTTGCCCGGTAAGTAAGGTAGTAACAAATTCCTCTTCATCTTCTATTTTCAACGCCCAGTTATTTAATTTTTCATACCCTACAGTAGAAACGGGAACGGCGCCTAATGCTTTCCCACAGGCACTGCCCGCTCCATGAGCCGGCCACACTTGCAAATAATCCGGAAGTGATTTGAACTTCTTCAAGGAATGGAACATTTGTCTAGCTCCTAAACTAGCCGTCCCTTTAACACCTGCCGCTTTTTCAAGTAAATCCGGACGGCCAATATCGCCTACAAAAACGAAATCTCCTGAGAAGATTCCCATTGGCTTGGTAGATCCGCTGCCTTTATCTGTCAGTACGAAAGAAATACTTTCTGGGGTATGCCCAGGTGTATGCATCACTTGAAATTCTACCAATCCAATCGTAAATGTACTGCCATCTTTGAGAAGAACATAATTGACTTCATCAAGATATTGATATTTCCAGTTTTCATCGCCTTCATCTGATAAATACAATGTTGCTCCGAGCTGTTTCGCCGCCTCCCTTGAGCCTGATACAAAGTCAGCATGAATATGGGTCTCTGTTGCAGCGATAATTTCAAGCCCTTCTTTTTCGGCTGTTTCTTTATACAATTGCAGATTACGAGCAGGATCAATAATAATCGCTTCTCCGGTGCGCTGACAGCCCACTAAGTAAGACATATGCGCTAAATTTTCATCGAAAAAAGAACGAAAGAACATTTTCAATTCCCCCTATTTACTTTTACAGAACTTGGTAAATAACAATATTGAATATTGATTTTTTTGGACCTCGAAAAAGGAAGCTCAAGTCCTCAGTAACTACTTTTTGTTAATAACCTCCAATAACGTTTCAAAATACTTAAATCCTTTTTGAATAGTAGGATCTTTTAGTAATCGATACATGCGCAGGATAGATATTTGACCTGTATCTTTATTTTCTCGATAACGGTTATTGGTTTCCTTCATAATTTCGATCCCTTTTTGTATTGGTATCACATCATCTATTCCACGAATTAAATAATCTACTGATTTAGAGTCTCCGAGTGTATTCGTGACAAAAAGTGTTAATTCTTCAAGTTTATTAATGAGCGGGACGAGCTTGGGTAAAAATTGAATAAGTGTCACCATAGCTTCCAAATGATCTTTATTTAAGTGTAGGCTTTCTACCTTTTCTTCAGCATCATTTACTAGACTATTTAGCGCATGCTTGTCGTTTAAGGTATTGGTCACAAATGATAATTTATCTTCCATCGATTGAATAGCAGCTGTAAACTCAGGAAGTTTCTTTACTAGATAAAAGAGAGACTCCATTTGTTCACTCTTCTCTAGCTCTTGTAAAACAACATCAAAGTCCGTATCTGTTTTCGTCATGTTCATTATGCTCCCCCTCTCCTTAAAAGTTGTCTTACATTACACCTTTAAGCATTCCATTAAAGTACATGATCGGTAATAAATTCTTCTTCATTAAATACATACTCGTTCTTTCTTTGGATTGGTCGAATGGAAAAGATTCTTGTGGATTTTTATCATAGTCAAATTCTGCTAATACTAGCTTGTTATAACCGGTTACTAATGGACAGGATGTATATCCATCGTACTTCGCTTTCATTTCTTTGCTATTCATAACCGCAAGCAGATTCTCTACCACAACAGGAGCTTGTTTACGAATCGCAGCGCCTGTTTTTGATGTTGGTAAACTGGAACAATCTCCCGCTGCAAAAATATTGCGGAAATGATTATGTCTTAATGTGAATTTATCTACATCAACAAACCCTTCCGCATCTGCAAGCGGACTTTGGGCAATAAATTGCGGGGCTCCCATTGGCGGAGTGACATGGATCATATCGTAATCCTTTGTCATGATTTCATTTGTATCGACATTTTTAAACGTAGCTTTTTTCTTTTGTCCGTCAATTTCAATGAGGTCGATTCGATACTGTGCCTCAATGTTTTTTCGCTCAACGACTTTCTCTAACGTATCTGCATAACGTTTCA
Source organism: Margalitia sp. FSL K6-0131 (assembly GCF_038008735.1). NCBI lineage: Bacteria > Bacillati > Bacillota > Bacilli > Caryophanales > Bacillaceae > Heyndrickxia > Margalitia sp. FSL K6-0131. Next base: position 588,830 of record NZ_JBBOZS010000001.1, on the reverse strand, counting down.
CTGCGAAAATCTTCGGTAAACCACAAGCAAACAAAATAGATGATTTATGACGTACACCTGAAATTCTGAAGTAATCATCTGCTAGATACATGATTTTTTGCGGTGCTCCACCACATTTTACTTGTGTGCTTGGTTGTGTAAAAATAGCTGTCCCACCATTGAAATTTTGTATAGCCTCCCATGTACTTTGAACATAGTCCACCGAGTAGTTACTGCACACACCATTTTTCCCGATTGCTTCTTTTAATCCTTTTACTTTATCCCAGTAAATTTGAAGACCTGCTGTAACAACAAGATACTCATACTGTATTTGAGTTCCATTACTAGTTACGATGATATTTTTATCAGGAAGAAACTCTTGTACTGCTTCTTTCACCCATTTTGCTCCATCAGGAATTAATGTTTCTTGCTCTCGAATAGAGTCTTCAATATTCGCAGCTCCCCCGCCGACTAGTGTCCACAATGGTTGGTAGTAATGCTTTTCAGAAGGATCAATGATCATTACTTTCCCCTTAAGATAAGGAGCACTCCTTAATAAACGGGAGGCAATAGAAATCCCGGCAGAACCGGCTCCTACAATAGCAATGTTTGTTCCCAGCATATTAGACATTCTGCTTCCTCCTTTTAAAGTGATGAAATAATAGTTGGCAAAACTGTAAGTAAATTATATTAAAACGTTTTCAGTGTATATATAGGGGAAATCCCTCAAATGGGAGGATTCTATGTTCCTCATCCATAAATTGCAAAAAATTCACCCCCCCTATAATTAAGTAGTAAATAGAAGCTTCATATAATTCATTACATTTTAAACCCTTTGAAGTACAAGACCTCTTTTTGATAGACAGTTCTATAAATGTAAAGTTTTTTAAGTTTCCATAACAATTTTTTCAAAACCAAAAGTGGATGAACTTTTACTCAAAATATGTTGTCTATTAGAAAGTATTAGCTAATACAACCCAACATTATAGGAAGTGATAACCGGACTAGAATGTTATGACACCGTGTTTCTAATGGGACGATTTATTATAGGATGAGGGATTGGATCGTTCTCCTATTTAACGAGAGAGAAAAATCAAATTGTAGGAAACACTACAAAGAAAGGACCAACTATATGCCAATAAATCAAAGTAAATCGAAAATTTTACTTAACAAGGTTCCGCAAGTTACTATTTTCTTTTGGATAATCAAAGTTCTATGCACTACTGTCGGTGAAACATTTGCTGATTTTCTAAATTTTAACCTTGGATTTGGTTTATCTTTCACTACCATAATTATGGGAATAGCGTTTTTCATCGCTTTGTTTTTTCAATTTAGAGCAACTAAATATGTTCCAAGCATTTATTGGATAACAGTCGTACTTATTAGTGTATTCGGAACATTAGTTACAGATAATTTGACAGATGGAATGGGAGTTCCTCTTGAGCTTAGTACAGCCGTATTCTCTGTGCTTCTAGGATTAACTTTTCTTTTTTGGTATCTTAGTGAAAAAACACTTTCTATACACTCGATTTATACAAGAAAAAGAGAAGCTTTCTATTGGTTGACTATCCTTTTCACATTTGCACTCGGAACAGCTGTCGGAGATTTATATTCCGAACAACTCGGCCTTGGTTATCTTAACACAGGAATTATCGTGGTAATTATAATAGCGATTATATATATTGCATATAAGTTTTTTAAACTTAATGGGATATTAGCGTTTTGGATTGCGTATATTCTTACTCGTCCACTCGGAGCATCATTAGGAGATTACCTATCTCAAACGAAAGTGAATGGCGGCTTAGGCTTGGGAACAACCATTACAAGCGTCATTTTTCTTATTGCTATATTAGGAATTATTGTTTTTCTTGCTGTTTCAAAAATTGATATATCTACTAAAAGGGAAACAACAAATACAGAACAGACAAATGGTAGCAAGAAGAATGTTTTTATACAAACGATTGTAGTATTATGTGTTTTCTTAATTGTGGGTATCGGAGGTTATACTTGGAGAAGTAATAATTTAGCATTGGAAACCAATGTTTCACAAGCAACATTGAGCGGACAATTATCAGATTTTGTAAAAATCGAAAATGATATGTTCAACGATGTAAGCTCAAATAACTTTATATCGGCAAAAAATAAAGCTAACGAATTGGAACATCAATGGGACACATCGGAACCTAAGCTTAGAAAAATAGATGGCACCACTTGGACTAAAATTGACGGAACTATTTATGTTGTATTAACTGCTGTTCGTACAGGAAATCCTGATGCTAGTAAGTGTAAATCAGCACTTAACAATTCGCTTCATGTACTAAAGGGAGCAAATAAGTAATAATCTTAGGAATCGCAAATTGCGGTTCTTTTTTAATTATAAACCTTTGTACCGTTCAATTTTTTTAAATACCTCGCATTAGACTTAGATAAATTCAAATAAATAGATAAGAGTAGTTTGACATGCATTGACACGGGATAATAGACTGCATTTTCTGTTAATTATTTGATACAATTTATAGAAAAAGAGAGGATATTCGCTCATATATTGAACGAACTATCCTCTTTATATGATAGTCTAATTAACATATGTTTTCCGAGTTTTTACAACGCTAAGCTCATTTTCCTGACATTACTCCAGGATATAATTTCTTAGTCTAATTTTAACCAGCCTTCAAAATCAGAATTATCTTTAAGATTAAAATAAGCTTTGGTAAACCTTACAAATTCTTGTGTATTTAATTCCTTAAATTTATATAACCGATAATAGGTCTTTAAGAATTCTTTAGCTTCATTGATTCCTCCTCTTTTTTCAAACAGTTTCCACAACATATTCATTGATTTCCCATATATAAATGAACTTTGATTATTTCTATACTCATCAATTGGTAAATTGACTACTAGTTCTTTCGATGGCCTTTTTATTAAATTGTAGGGTACCTTTTCTTTTGTAGAAGAAAAGTAATACAGTGATTCAGCGAAATTTGCAAATCCTTCATCTAACCATGCATCATTAAAAGGATCGTTACTAATAATTGCATAAAACCATTGGTGAGCTATTTCATGTACAACCATATTCTTAAGTGCTTCGGAACTAACTTGTTGGCTATTATATATTGAACCGGCTGTTATTATTCCGGGATACTCCATACCCATTTCTCCCAATACAATATCCAACTGTTTAAAAGGATACGGACCAATATTTTGTTGAAAAAAACTTAAAGCATCTTGAGCTACATCGCTTATTTCTTTATATAATTCAATATCATTTTCCATTCCGAATACTCTAATAGAAACATTGTTTTCCTTTTTTAATACGAATTTAGGCTTTTTAAGAATTGATATAAAAACCTCTTTAACGTTATTAATCTCAAATGAGCCTCTATTTTCACTTGGATATTCATCATTTTGGCTTGTAGATGTAATAGTAAATTCTTTAGGGATATCATATGTAATCTTAAAATCACTAAATCCAGTATGATAGGATTCTCCCCTAAATTGATATTTTTCTTTATTCCACTTATGGTTTCTGTAAGTAGCTAGCATAGGATAAAACTGGGCCAGGAAGTAGTTATCACCATTCTTTGTCAGTCTTATACCTTTTTCAGGAAGAGTGAAATCGTAAGAAAAATGTACCACAGTTTCTTTTTTTGGTTGAATCTTTGATGACAAAGATACTTTGAGAGTATCTTCATCTAATTTGAAACTAACATTTTTCTCGTTAATTTTGACCTTCTTAAAATTTATTGTGGATGGATATTCTAGTTGTGGAGCATTTTTTCTAGTAAACATATTTGGAATAAAATAAAACACCAGTTCATTCCATGCATCTGGAGAAGTGTTTTTGATTTTGATCGTAGATTCTATGTGGAAGACACCATTAGTATTCATTGTAAGATTAATTCTATATTTACTTTCGTTTCCCTGCTTTATAAAACTTGGTTTAAAACCAAGCATAGAATTAATTTTAGATGATTCTACCCTCTTAACATTATTAGTTTTGAAAATAGTATAAGAAAGACCAATCATAAGGAAAACAAAGCAAGCTAATAGAATCAGCTTATTCTTTATCTTCATCTCCTCCTTATTTTTTACTAATATATAATAAAAATTGAAGGTTTATTCGTTTTAATCTAAATCAAGTCCCTATAAAAATTTAATAGAATAAACTATTTGACTGATATAATAATTTACTGATACCAAGATGCTTGAAACTCATACATATTATAATATTCACCTTTCTTTTCATTAAATATTCATGAGAGCCTCCCTCAATAATTTCACCATTCTTCATCACAATAATGTGGTCGGTCCGCCATTCTTGCAGATGTCATTCTATGTGAAATAAATATAGCCGCTTTCACTTTAACAATTTCAATAAATTGATTAAAATTGATAATTCACTTTTTGGATCTAACGAAGCTGTAGGCTCATCCAAAATGTTTTTAAATAATGCTTGCATGTAAAATGACTTTTTCTTGTGTTTTTTGTTTACCTTCTAAAAAAGTAGACTTTTACAACAGCTACTTGAATTTACTTTTGTCTATTAAAAAACAATGGGATCTTAAGTATCCACCGGAAATATATCTAACTACATTTCCAATAAAAATTTCTATTGGACTTGAATTCCAAGATAAACTAATGGAATATAAGCTTTCCTCACTTCTTTTATCGTATCCTTGATTCATTCATAGTATGATAGACTAATTTAAAAAAATTTTTAATAATATGTGAGAAAAAAATGGTTCCTTCTCGTTATATAGGATGTAAAAGCTTTTACAAAAAAATAAGGGGATTTCTATATGAAGTCAAATGAAACAAATTTTATACAGCGATTACATCGTAAAAAGGAAGATGCATTAGAATATATAGTCGATAAATATTTACCATTAATTAAGGGTGTAACTTATAAAGTTCTATCTCCCCTTAATAATAACGGAATCATGGAAGAGTGTATGAATGATATTTTACTTTCAATATGGGAACATTCCCATAAGTTTAACGGAGACTCTAAGGATTTTAAAAAATGGATTTGTTCAATAGCAAAATTCAAATCTATTGATTATTACAGAAGAGCAAGTAAAAAAGTGGAATTTACATCCAACCATTTAGATTTACACTCAGAAAAATCAATTGAGGATGAATTAATATTTCTTGAAAAAAGAACGGAATTAATAAACTTAATCAATAAACTGGAACCTCTTGAACGGGAAATTTTTATTATGAAGTTTTTCCTTGGTTTAAAAACGGAAGAAATAGCAATGAAACTGGGGTTAACTAAAGCATCCATTGACAATCGAATTTATAGAGGAAAAAAGAAACTTAATAAAAGGGCATCAAACCTTAAGTTGGGAGAGAATGGGATTTGAAAGATATTTACGAATTATTAAATGAAATTGACTTAGACGAAAATGAATTTGTAGAAATGGAAGTCAATGAATTAGAAACGGCCAAAGTCAAGAATGCCCTAAAAAAATCAATCAATGAAAAGAAAAAATGGAAAAGTAAAAGTTGGAGAAAGAATATTATTGCTGCCTCCATTTTCGTATGCATCTCGGCTACAACCATTGGATTAACCTTTCCATCTTATGCTAAAAACATCCCTGTAATTGATAATATTTTTCGCTTTTTTGATCATAAAAAAACTGGTCCTTATGATAAAAGAAATGAGAAATCTGATATTTCAATAGTTAAAGGAAACGGACTATATTATGATTACAAGAAGTTTTCCAATACCATTAATTTAACGAAGGAAAGTAATGGTATAAAATTCACTATTAATGATGCAGTATTTGATGGAAAGACGGTTACCTTAACTTATTCTATTGAGAGCAATCAAAATTTAGGTAATATAGGTATTCCTTTGCCAAAAATAAAAGGGATGCAGGCTATAGGGGGAAGCGGTGAGACTAAAAAAATAGATTCGAACAAATATGTAGGAATTTTGACGGCTAGTAATATGGAAGACACAAAATTGGATGTTGCTGATATCCATTGGAATATTGAGGGTATGAAGAACCCAGAAAATGGGACTGTTATTAAAGGTAGTTGGAATTTTGCATTTAAAGTAGATGCCACTGATAGCAAGATACAAATAGCCGTAAGTTCTGCTGAGAAAAATGGCGTAAAGGTAAATATCAAAAAAATCACCTTTAATCCTATGTCCTTTACCGTTTATTATGATCAAGAAGTATCGGAAATGACTAAAAAGAAGTCGGACGGAGTGTATGTTGAATTAGAAATAAAAGACGATTTAGGAAATCTCTATTCTGGGAGAGATAATGGTGGTATGGGTAAAGAAGGGTCTTATAATATAAGTTGGAGTAAAACATTCGGAAAATTGGATTCGAATGCAAAAGAGCTTATTATTACACCTCATATCACCTTAAAAGATTATCATTCAAATGATTACGCTTTTGTATCAAATGAGATTCATATAAAATTAAAGAAATAAGGGATTATATCTAAAGGACTGCCTTTATAAATTGAGCAGTCTATTTTATTTAATTATTTTAAAAGTATAATTATAAGACTTACTAGAACTTCATTTTCAAGTTTTAAGCATCAAAAAACACCGTTTTTTAAAGGAAATGACACTGTCTCTACTGCATTGATTTCCTTAAAGTAATAAAAAAAGCTGCTAATTTTAATTGATCATCAGCTCAGCTCTATCTCCATTTAGTTGCATTATAATCTTTATAAAGATTCAAGTATATATACTAGCGTAAGCTTTCATTTTACGAAATCTTATGGTTTAAGTCCCTCATGTCCCTTCAATCATAAATTTTCCGATAGTCAACCATATGTTTTCACTAAGTCCTTATTTTCTTGGGATAAGAACTATCATTTACTTGTAAAGAAAATCATATATCAATGATATGGCTTCGTAAAGTATCGAAATCAAGTATAATGTTACATTAAGAATTTACGGGTATTCTAAAAAAAGAACTATGATTTAGTAACGGGTTCTGTTTTGAAGTACAAAATTCGGAAAAGCAATTTAAATAGCGTACCAAATAACATTAAAAACACAAAGTATTTCGCGGTGTGTTTTTAATGATCAAATAGAAAGGCTTATTTAACTACGGAACCCTTTAGCTGGATAATTAGGAAGATAAATCCAGTATCATTTGTATTCTATGCAACGAGAAAATTACAGTAGTTAATGGTATCAGAGCAGCAAAAAAATTACTTTCAAAGATTGCTTTCCATAATGTCAAGCCGTTACGAAGCTTATAAATTAACAAAAATGTTGAGATAGTAATTGATGAAAATAATAGCCATAAAAAAGTTTTTTGTTTTTTTACTTCAAAATCAATTTCATCAATATACCAAGTATCATCTCCAGAAAAGGATAGAGTTTTTACATTTTTTTCAATCCCTAACAAATTGAATGATTTTAGCGAAACATTATCTTTTTGCACTTTTTCAATATCATATCCATTTGGTAAAAATGAAACTTTGTACACAATAAGATATGAACCAAAGGTAAGGATACTTGCAATTAATAAAAAGGCTAAAAAATTTTTAACCTTTCTCATAAAATTGTTATTCATTATTGTTTTCACCTGTTTCTATCAAACTGCTTTTTAGTATATGAAGTCACATAAATTATCATGGCAATAAAGTAATTTACTGTATCATTTATATTCGAATTGTCAGAAAGGTCCCCTCTTAATTATACGGAATATTTCTAAAAGAGTTTCAGTATTCGATAATTCGTTAGCCTAGATGCAAAACTTCACATTATTTATGTTTATTAAAAAAAGATGCTTAAAATCATTTAATTATTTGTGTAAGTCCAAAAATTAACCAATAGGCGATTGTCCCAACCATCCTCCAAGGGGATTTTCTAACCATAATACCGATACATACACAAAGCAAAGTAAATAAAGAGAAACCTACCATTCGTAATTGCCCTTCAAATGGACCAAATTTATTTAAAGCGTGTAAAAAAGTAGAAAAGATAAGGATTGTAATTATAGCGATAGTTGTGCTATTCGATAATTTCATATTTAGCCCCTTCATCCCCAGATTTTTTTATAAATGAAAAGATATTCATTTTTTTATTATTATTCCACAAATATCCTAGACTTTCCTTTTTCAACAATCCTGCCCCTTTTGTTAAATAAGAAAGGTGTCCTATTATTTAATAAGTAGTTCCGATAACGTGGATAAAACACAAAATCGCTGGGAGAATAACACAAGCTTTCAGGTAAAAAAAGCAGGTGAAAATACCATATAATTTGCACAAAAAAAGCTCAGGATTTCCCTTGCTTTTCTTTATAGATATTATTAATTTAAAGTCCTCATTACTTCAATGGAGTTCATATCCATTTAAGATATTTTTCATTAATTCATTAGAAATCTGTATGGCTTTATTTCTACTTTTGGCAGGTCCTGAAACGAGCAATCCATTTTGAGCTTCCCAAGTTTGGCCCCTATCATTTACAGGAGGAAATTCTTCAATAGTCACTTTACTAAGGTCTTTGTTTATAAAAAGGACACCATAACTATGAACAACAGGTTTTCTATCTTTATAATAAGCATAAATAATATTCCCGGAACCATTCTTTTGAAACTTTATTTCTAATTGTTTATCTTTATCATCAGGGTTTGGATGGATAACTCCTATTAACTCTATTTTACCGATAAATGTTTTGCTACCTAATAAAGAATGTTGTAGCTTCCCATTAATACTAATTGTCACAGGTTTTGGATTGTTATTGCTACCCAGTTGAAATTCAACTCCGCTAATGGAGCGATTAATATTCTTAGGATGAGTGTAATAAAAGCCCCGGACTGTCACGAACACTATTATTAAAACTAAAAAAAAAGAAATCAACCATTTCTTCATTAAATCCCCCCACTATTCCCTTTAATAAAGAACCCTTCATATTTACCTCTTCCAAATCAATTATTAAGATATTCTGTGGAATGGTAACAAATTCCTTCTTAAATTAAACTGACCCGTTAGCCACCCATGCAGCGCATAAATAAGCGCTGCACCACAGAGGATGAAAATGGGGGTAATACACTATGGTGCCTTTGAGCCCATCCGTTTACCTTTACTTATATATGGTTTTGCACTCTTTTTTTTGTTTGTACTAGCTTGCCAACGATTCCACCCCTTCTTGTCTGTTCCTCTCCCTGTACCGCCTTTTCCTTTAGCTTTACTCATAAAATCACTCCAATATTATTCTAAGTTGATTTACCTATCGAGTTAGTTTTAGTCATTTTACTCGGTTATTAACCAATCATCTTGCAAAAAAACAATATCCTTCCACACTCCCCATACTAATGTGAACAAAAGAGTCCAATAATGGTTATTATCACTTAAATTCTGAAGTCATCCTTGTAAATAATATCCCAAATACTTTCAAACATTATTTTCACTCCCTAAAAAGGGTAAACCATTTTATCTATTACCACAAGTTTCTAGAAAGAGTATGGTTTCCAACCACAATTTTCGCTAACCTGCCCAAATTTCTCCTAAGCACAAGTACATAATGATTAAAAGAAATCAACGAAGCCGCAAGAGTTTGCAAGCTTTTTCATTTTCTGTTATGATAAGTAGGAATTATTTTTGTTCGGTGTAAAGGATAGTATAAGTGTCGACTTTTCGTCTTGATGATCACTTTGGGCAAGGATAGTAACACATTGTGTGGTTACACACTAGGAGGCAACAAAAATGGAACAAGGTACAGTTAAATGGTTTAATGCAGAAAAAGGTTTTGGTTTTATCGAGCGTGCTAATGGAGGCGACGTATTCGTACACTTCTCAGCTATCCAAAGTGAAGGTTTCAAATCTTTAGACGAAGGTCAAAAAGTTACATTTGATGTTGAGCAAGGACCTCGTGGAGATCAAGCAGCTAACGTTCAAAAAGCTTAATCTAAATAAAATTATTCAAACAGGCCCTAATAGAGCCTGTTTTTTTATGTATTTCTAGATTATTCTTATATAAAAAAAACCTACTCAACAGTGAGTAGGAATCTAAAACAGGTACAGTAAAATGATTTTGAGCTTTAAAGGTTCACTACAGTATAACATATTGATTAACAATATACAGAGCTTTCATCCACCATTTAAAAATTAATTTGAAAGTAAGTATATTCCTATTGAGCTATCCTGCCCCTTTTGTGGCATAAGAAAAGAGCTTCCTAACACTTTTGGAAAGTGACCTTTAGTTTAGTTTGTACAATAGAAAAAAAGCATCCCTTATTAAAGGAATGCCCCCGCATCTGTCTCATTAGCTGCTTCTCTTCTCTATCCGGGCTGTTTCTAACATTGTATCCTTCTTATATTGTTTTATAATGCCTCTTTTTTTCGAGAGGACATGGAAGTTTTTTTACGTTTACCCTTGCTCCCCTTCTTCGCTAATTCCCTATTCCCTTTATTGTTTCTACTAGATTTCTCTTTTACCTTCTTTTTAGGCTTACTGGAATATCGCGGAGTCTCGGAAGTTAATTGAACAGGAACATCCCTCTGTTCCTTGGACATCAATTTTAAGGCAACTGAAACTAATGTAATTGAATCGTACTGATCGAGCAATTCGCTTGCTGCACGATTAAACTGTGTGTACTGCTCCTCTTCAACCAATTGGATCATCTTTTCTACTGCGGCTTGCTGTATAGACTCCCTTGCCTCAGCTATGGTCGGTATTGATTTGCGTTGAATGTTTCCTTTGGAGGCTTTTTCAATACTGCGGATTTGTCCGGTCTCCCTTGGTGTAGCAAATGTAATGGCTAACCCTGTTTTACCTGCTCTCCCTGTTCTACCGATTCGGTGAACATAACTTTCAGGGTCTTGAGGAATATCAAAATTGTAGACGTGAGTAACCCCTGATACATCAATTCCTCTTGCAGCAACATCGGTTGCCACTAAAATATCAATTTTTCCCTCACGAAATTTTTTCATCACAGCATCTCTCTGTCGCTGATTTAAATCTCCATGTAATCCATCAGCAAGATAACCTCTTTTATTTAATGCATCACTTAATTCATCAACACGTCGTTTAGTTCTTCCAAAAATAACTGCTAATTCTGGGTTATCAACATCTAGCAGACGGCAAAGCACTTCAAACTTATCCCGTTCATTAACCTCATAATAAATTTGCTTAACAGTTGGAGAGGTAACTTCCTTTGCTTTCATCTTTACTAACTCAGGATTGTGCATAAACCTTTCTGCAAGATTTTGAATAGGTTTGGGCATGGTCGCGGAGAACAGCATAGTTTGTTTTTCTTCAGGGGTCTCTTTGAGGATTCGTTCGATATCCTCCAGAAAGCCCATATCTAACATTTCATCAGCTTCATCTAAAACAACAACTGAGATACGGTTTAATTTTAGCGTTTTACGTTTAATGTGGTCTAAAAGTCTTCCGGGTGTTCCCGTAATGATGTGAGGTCCCATTTTTAATGCCTTAATTTGACGTTCTATCGACTGCCCTCCATAAATAGGAAGCGCAGTGATACCCATATATTTTGACAAACGATTAATCTCTTCTGAAACCTGGATAGCTAACTCTCTGGTCGGTGCAATTGCAATAGCTAGCTTGTACAAATTTTTTGCTTGTATCTATTTTTTCTAAAATCGGTATTGAAAAGGCAGCCGTCTTTCCTGTCCCTGTTTGTGCTTGACCAATAATGTCCCTCCCAGTCAAAGCTATAGGAATGGCTTTCTCTTGAATAGGAGATGCTTCTTCAAATCCCATATCCGTAATTGCTCTTTTTATAGGATCACTAATTCCCATTTCTTGAAATGTTGTCATACTCAATGCCCCCCTTTATGTGTTTACTATTTTTTATCTTGGACAAATCTCCTATATTGAATGCACATCTTTATGCGATCTTTACAACTTTTCATCCTCCCTCATTCAAAATAGGAATTTTCGTTAATGTATTCTTACCATTTGTATTTGTTTTACCGCTATATGTAATCTCTAGTTAGTAATTTGGCCTTAGATTTAAAAATAAAAAACGGACTCTAAAATAAGAACTTAGTATTGAGAAATCGATTTATTTTATTAAAATGCTCTTCCGTTGTAAAACTTTCTCATTCAACCTGCCCTTTTACTTCAATCAGAAATATCATCCCATGTTGAACTATTATGCATTTATATTATAAAAAAACTGATGATCTTATTTTGATCATCAGCTTTTTCCATTGTTAATTTCATTATATCTTTCTAAAATATTCAAGCATATAATTTCGCAAAGTATATTCAAGCATTAGCCTTCATTTTTCGAAAACTTATGGTTAAAGTCACAAAAATACAGCACTAACATTCCTATGTATGGCGGAGAAGGTGGGATTTGAACCCACGCGGGCAGGTCTACTACCCCTAACGCATTTCGAGTGCGCCCCCTTAAGCCTCTTGGGTACTCCTCCAAAAAAATGTTCCTCTTCTATTATACTAAATTCCTTTCTTTTTTCAATGCAAAGGATCTCCAGGCACCTTGATGAACTGCTATCTGACACAGAATAGAAGTTCCGCAAAACGGTTACCTTAAAGGTAAATTATTGCGGGAGGAAGAAGGCTTTGGAAACAATTGATTTTTTAACCTTTAAAGAAGATTGGACATACATCAAGAGGATGGTCATTAGCGTTGCTGCCCAATTGGAGGATAATCAAAGCTATGTAAGAGAAATGGCGATTGAAGATTTAGTGGAAATTATTCAGGAAATGGATAAACGTGAACCGAAAAAGGAAAAAGGGGAAACGAAAATATCTATTGATTAGGTGTTATCTGCTACAAAGTCAAAGTGTTTTTGGATTCACTGCTAAAAAGGACATGGCATAGGAGGGAATTTTCATGCTAGCATTTCTGCAAAAAATCGGTAAATCCTTGATGCTGCCTATCGCAGTCCTGCCTGCAGCTGGTTTATTATTGCGGCTGGGTCAACCAGACTTGCTAAATATTAAATTTATTGCTGAGGCTGGAAATGCCTTTTTCGGAAGCATGGCGATTGGACAAGATGCCGTCTTTAGTAATCTTGCCCTTTTATTTGCGATTGGCGTCGCCATTGGCTTTGCAAAAGATAATAATGGAGCTGCCGCATTAGCAGGCGCCATCGGTTATATGGTTTTAACCTTTACTACACACGCCATTAATCCAACGGTAAATATGGGAGTACTCGGCGGAATTATTTCCGGAATTGTCGCCGGTTTATTATACAACCGGTTCCATGATATTCATCTTCCAACCTGGCTTGCCTTTTTCGGAGGAAGGAGATTTATTCCGATTATTACAGCTTTAGCAGGAGTTATCTTAGGGATTCTATTCGGGTATATTTGGCCGTATGTACAAGATGGAATTGATGCATTAGCTCATTGGATTACAAGTGCCGGTGCCTTTGGCTACGCGGTCTACGGATTCTTAAACCGACTGCTTATTCCTTTAGGCTTGCATCATATTATTAATACTCTTGTCTGGTTTGATTTTGGAACCTTTAAGGATGCCGCCGGAAATGTGTATCATGGGGATATTACCCGCTTCCTGCATCATGATCCGACTGCCGGAAGGTTTACGACCGGTTTCTTCCCTATTATGATGTTTGGTTTGCCAGCCGCTTGTTTCGCAATGATGGCTACAGCCAAAACAGATCGGCGCAGAAAAACAGCAGGTTTACTGCTCGGTATGGCGTTAACCTCTTTTGTTACCGGGGTAACGGAACCAATTGAATTTGGATTCATGTTCGTGTCACCACTGCTTTACGTTATTCATGCTTTACTGACCGCTACATCATTTGCGGTGACGTATTTGCTTGGTATCCATGATTCTTTCAGCTTTTCTGCAAGTTTGATTGATTATATTTTGAACTATGGTATTGCTCAAAAACCGTTGCTATTGATTTTAGTTGGCTTAATTTATGGAGTTATCTATTTTATCATCTTCTATTTCGTCATCAAATGGCGCGATTTAAAAACACCTGGGCGCGAAGATGAAGATGAATTCGCAGATGATGACACCATCGCTATCTCTGCGGACGATAAGTATACAAGAATGGCAGCAGGCTTTTTAAAAGGGCTGGGAGGAAAAGAAAACTTAACTAATATTGATAACTGCGCTACCCGCCTCCGCTTGGATGTACGGGATAGTGGTAATATTGACGAAACAACTATTAAACGTTTCGGAGCAAGAGGCGTGATGAAAACAAGTAAATCAAGCGTGCAGATTATCGTTGGTCCGGATGTAGAATTTGCAGCCAATGCTTTGAAAAAGCTGTATGCACTGGATCATCCGCCAGAGCCGGTGACACCTGGTACAGCCCATACTGAACCAATTACCAAAAATGCAACTGCCAAAAAATTTGATAAAGATTCATTTACTGCCCCACTTAGTGGCAGGCTTTTAAAAATAGAAGAAGTCCCAGATAAAGTGTTTTCCGAAAAAATGATGGGAGATGGCTTTGGAATTGAACCATCTGACGGAGAAGTCATATCGCCTTTTAATGGAGTAGTGAAATCCGTATTTCCAACCAATCATGCGATTGGTTTAGAATCGGAGGATGGACTAGAGGTTTTAATCCATATGGGGCTTGATACAGTGAACCTTAAAGGAGAAGGATTTACTGTTCATGTGGAAAATGGGGATTGTATAAAACAAGGACAAAAGCTTGCAGACATGGATATCGATTTTATTAAGGATAAAGTTCCATCTATCGTAACACCAATTATCTTCACGAATCTTGAACAGGATAACCGAGTAAAATTGCTTAAAGAAGGAAACATACAACGCGGGGATAAAGGATTTATCGAAATAGAATAAAATGTATGGAGGGTGGCTTTGGGAAATGGGCCACCCTCCTTAATTTTTTATCAGATTTTTTCTGCATCTTCCCCGGCGGGTAAGCGCAATGACACGTCTCTTACCGTGTTTCCTTTGGCAGCTAATTTCACTCATCCATACGTTAGAGCTTCGCCGCGTGCACAAACAACACGATTTCTTCCATTATTTTTAGCCTTATATAAAGCGATATCTGCACGGTGGTAACACGATGTAAAGGGATCTGCTTCCTCCGTGTTCAGGGACGCCACCCCTAGACTTGCCGTTATGATAATGGTTTCATTGCCTACGGTAAATAAATTAGATTGAATGGCAGACTTTACTTGTTCTGCAACCAATACTGCTTCCGTAAGCGACGTATCGGGTAAAAGGAAGATAAATTCCTCCCCTCCTAACCTTGCAGGGAAATATTTAGCACCTAACATTTTTTTCAACAGAATTCCAACCTCTTTTAAGATTTGATCCCCTGCTGGATGACCAAAATGGTCATTCACATGCTTGAAATGGTCAATATCCATTATAATGACACAAGTCTCGCTTTGATTATTACTCGAATTTGCTATTTCGATTTCCGTATGTTTCATAAACTCCATTCTATTTAAGAGGCCAGTTAAAGAATCATGGGTGGCTAGAAACTCAAGTTGCTTATTTTGTTCTTCCAGTATTTGATTCTGTGCTTCAATTTCTTTCTCTTGAAAAAGTTTATAGATGCTATTCCTCCACGTAATTAATGCGATTCCAAAGCTAATGCCAATGACAGAAATACTGTTCACTCTTTCTGATAACAAGATATTTTGATTGCTTTGGGTGAACGAAATGCCAAAATGAAAGAAGACAAAGGCTAAACCATAAATAAAAAGTGAAGGAATGGGATGTATTAAAAAAATAACCGCAATACCGATACATACACTTGAAAAGGCATTGATACCCGCATTAACGTATTGGTCAAACGCGCTTACAACAATGCCAAAAAGGAGATAACTTATGATGGCTATTAGTTGTAGAAAAGCAGCCGCTTTGCTTTTATCCATTTTCTTTTGTTTGAAAAAATAGGCGGTACAACCAATAACTAGTATCACAAAAAACATAGTAAAATGAGAAATAGCTACTCCCATTCGCCATTTATGTACATTTTCTGCTGACTTAAAACCTGGATCATATATCCAAAAGATACATCCATGCGCGAGATGAATCAGCATTAAGATAATGGAAAGAAGATAAATTCGATGATTATTTGTAGAAATCATATCTTCCCTAGCGATTTTACTATTCATATTTAAAAGATGATTTCTAATTCGCGTAATAAGCTTCATTTTAATTCCTTCTCCACCTGCAAAACAGGATTTCACCAAATAGACGTTCCATTCATAATTTTATAACTTTTTGTGACCTTTTACCTACTTGCGTGTATTTTTATTTTTCGACAAAATTCGAACGTATTCATAGCAGGTGTCGAAGGATTTCTTTGCATTCTTCGATAAGAAGCTGGTTTGAGTTATCGTGCGCATACAGAAGGAGCAGGATTGTTGTGTAAATCGCTTTAAACTTTGCAAGATTTTCCGTTTGTTCATCGACAGTACCATATATGCTATAAAATAAATTCCGTCCTTCCGGAGGGATAAAAGTATAAACAATGGATAAATCGATGGCAGGGTTCCCTATATGAGTATCTCCCCAGTCAATAATTCCGGATACCTTTCCTTCCCCATCTACTAGCATGTTTCTTGTATGAAGATCCCCATGGACTAATGCAAATTCTGTATCTGTTTTATCAGAAGAAACGGATCCGATAAATGGTTCTAATTCTTTCTGCGCGATAAATAGACCTAACCCTGAAGCTTTTTGCAGATTTTCTTTTAATTTCGGCCTGCGACTTTCGATATCGAGCCGATTTAATTCATCATAAGGAATTTTCACATTTAGTGCGTCCTTTACAGGGAATCGATGCAATTCCTTTAAAAAGAGTGCTAATTTTTCTACTGACTGCATTCTCTTTTCATTGGACAGTATTCCAGGTGTTGTACCGTGGACGATTGGATATCCTGTAAATGACCAAGGGTAGCTTTCGCTTGGTACCCCTATAAAAGTAGGATTTGGAATGGGAATAGGAAGCTTATCAGCTAGTTTCGGTAAAATTCGATTTTCCGTTTCTAACAAATGGGCAGCAACATTACGACGCGGAAAGCGAAAGATAAATTCATCATTTACCTTGAACACCGTATTATCAAATCCTTCTCCGATTACCTCTGCCTTAGTTGGATTCAGTTGTGGAAATTGCTCTTCAATTAATGAAGTTGCTAACGTTTCTGTGACAACCACTTGCGGATCCCATATTGGTGACATGCAAACACCCTCAATCCCATTTAATTATATTAAAAATAATTGTAATGGATGTCACCTCTAAGTGACAACCAGTAACAAAAAGCGCAAGCGCCAGCACTAACGTAGGCGCCTGCGCTTCTCTTATTCATTACTCTTCAATCGATCAGGAAGACTTTGAATCGACTGTATGACTGCTTCCAACTTCGTTTCTATACGATACAAAAGATACAGTGATACAACGATTGGGAAACCAACCTCATTGATGAAGGACATGATATTATCCAAATTATTTCCCCCCTTTCTTCCAATAATCCCGCAAACAAAGAAATTATAAATAATGAAAGGCCTGTCCAATTTGAACAAGGCCTTCCCTTCCAGAACTATTCAATCGTATATTCTGTGACATTGTGATCTACTAATCTAGCACCCTTCATTTCGATAAAAGCATAACCGGTGGAATTTTGAAAGACATTGGCTGCAATCAACTGCTCCATCGCCCCTTTTACCTTTGCAGTATCAACAGGCTCGATAGGATCTTCAATGGATACACTAGCAGTTTTATTATTTGCTGTGACAAATTGTAATTCAAGAGTTTTCACTATTTTCACCTCCCTCTTTTTTTCAAATGGCTTTGTTAAATAAATGTTATAACGGAACATCGATTGAACCGTAAATAACATTGCTTAACGTAGCTCTGAAATTATTCCCCATTACGCCTGAATATCCGAACTGTCATTACGTTCCACACCATAAAGAGCTTTCTGAGATAAGGAAGCAATTGCTTGTGCAGCACTTTGCAGCTCATCAGGAGTGGAATCCAGACGGATATTGCTAAAGGTTTTGCTTTTAAACAATTGCTTTCCATCACCGTCTACTCCATTATCGAAGATTAGCTTTAGCCTGGATTCCTTTAGAAGTGTTTCTGCCATTTGTATCACCTCCCTTCACCTTTTATATAGGTTTCTGGAATAGAAAAGGACACCCTTAATTAAAAAAAAAGAACTTTCTTAACGAAATTCTTTGGCAACAAATCTATTTAATTATTCCAGATCGAATAGCCTTAACTGCTGCCTCTGTTCTGTTTTTGGCATTCAGTCGTTTCATAATATTAGATACATAGTCTCTAACAGTATATTCGCTTAAATGGAGCTTTTCAGCCGCTTCTGACGTCGAAGCACCTTCCGCTAACAGTTCCAGTACCTCTATCTCACGAGAGGATAACGGCGCTATGCCTGAATCTAGTACCTTCCACTTATTAGTTCCTGAAAATTTCATCAATAATTCCCCCGCACTCTGTCCGAATTTCAAAAGGGCTGTAAAGGTGTTACTGTCCACTTGAAAATGCTTTCCTGGCCCTTGATCCAAGATGGCTGCGGCAATTAACTCCCCTTCAGAAGGAACATAGATTGGGGCAACGATAACGGATTCCAATTGGAAATGCTGTACATATCGTGTAGGGAATTCCTTTGAAGCATTCGAAATATAGATCGGCTGAAAGTTCTTCATTGCCTCATTTTGAGGATGGAGCTTCGTAATACTCTTATATAAGGAAGGGATATTATCCACATGTTCTTTTATATTCCGGATTTCGTCATTATTAAAATGGTAGCCAAATAATCCTAATCCTGTCTCATCCTCGTTCGAATACTTAAATAACGCACATCTTTCAAAAGGAAGATATTGCGCATATCCATATGCTATATTTTGAATAGCCTCCTCTAAATTATGGGACTTCATAATCCATTCATTAAATAGAATAACCGCGTCCTTCCACTGATCACCGGATTGTTCCTGTCTTTTTTCCTCCTCTATTTGCAATAAATGCATTGCATAGGTTAAAAAAGGGGCAATGGAAGAAACATTTTGGTTTTTGGTACAAAATAATAATGTCTCACTTTTCCACGGAATCGGAAAAACATCCCGGGTTTCCTGGCCACCTGTTAATTGCAGAAGAGACTCTGTCAACATAAACCATGATGGTTTTATCTCATCATATAGGCTGCTTTGTATTGATTCTTCAGATATACCAATTATTTTTTTGAATTGGTAGCCATTTTGAACGTGCCCTATCCGTGCAATCCACTCAATATGCAGTTGTTTCGATTGAACAAGCTGCCGACAAAGTATGTCGATCTGAAATTGTCTTTGTTTTGAAATCGATAGCATTTCCTCACATATTTTCGAAAAGAGAAATTGTACAGCTGGATGCAAATGAAAAGAACGTGTTGTATTGGATTTAATGACCTTATGAACGGCATTCTCCAACAGGGTCAAAATAAAGATGAGCATATTTGGTTCAGGAGGTCTTTGAAATTGCCTGTACCATTCCGAACGAATATCCAGAAGTAAAGTATCTGTTTGGTGATTTTCCGACTGTAAAAAACGACGGAAAAAATGGAATGCAAATTCAAAAGCATCTGCTGATTTTTTATTGGTTTTTTTCATGTACTCTAATATTTCCTTCCACTCCGCCATAATGGAATCTTTATAAGCGTATAAAAGCTCCACACCATTTTTCAATACTGTTTTCATATGGGTATTCAATGATAGAGACATAGAGATCCTCCATTCCCATCTGGGTAACAATCCGCATCCTTAAAAGATATATTCAAACCTATTTCCACCATAGTACCACCGTCTATTAAAAGATAAACCTTATTTCTTTCGCCAAATATCAGCAAACTCGACATCTTTTGCTAATTTTCGTACACGACAATTGTAGGGGCACTCTTGCTATTTTCCTACATTGATAGGAATTTAGTTATCAGATTTTTTCGAATAAAATTAAAAATAAAAGTGGCTTGTAAGCGGTTTCTTAGGTGATGTTGGGATCTGGAAACCTTCGTTATTTTCCACTTTTTATTTATGAAAAAAGGGAGGGGTTTAAATGAATGAAGGTGTTATGTTGATTCAGGGGAAGACGTCGAAGAAATGGTTTTTTAGTGCACTTTTATGTGGATTTTTATTGTTAGGCGGATTGTTTGCAGTGTTTGGCGTAACTGGTGTGGCATATGCAACTCCTATTGGAGGGATTGGGAAATTTAATGTTTCCTTTGACAAGATGGTTGGAAAAGGATTCAAGCTATATGGAAGCCTTTATGGTGACCCTCAAAGCGGAAATCCAAGCAAAGTTAGTCCTGTTTTTGTAAATGAAATTGATGATGTGACTATTAATGGATTAGTTATCTCAAGAGATGTCGACATTCCAATATTAGGTAAATACACAGTAAAAATTACAGCAGGTAATGGAAATAATCCTGTAAAAATACAAGGGTTAACTCAAAAAGCCACTCTTATAAATGGTGATGCATCCTTTACAAAGATGAATATCAGTGAAAACTATGTGGAAGCATCAGATCCGCAAGCTGTTAGTAAGGCTTTTACGCAAGGATCTGATACTATTACGATTACAAACGGCAGCTTAGACACTCAATATCTATTCCAACAAGCTGTTACCTTACCTGGAATGAAGGTAGAATTTGTTAAAAAGTAATTTCATGGCTTTCTTCAAGGAGTTGAATAACATGAATCCTAGCGTTTCAAAGAGAAAAAAATTTAAAAATTGGAGAATGAGCCGCCCATTTTGGGGAGCGACCTTGTCGCTCCTTGCTGGTATTATCATTTTATACATTCCTATACAGCTTCTTAATATTGCCTTTGCACCGGGAAACATGGTGGTAATCGGCCTTATCTTTGGCGGACTCATTATTCTCATGGGAGCTCTTGGTTATTTCTATCCAAAATTTAATGTTGTCTTTGGAATCGTTACGATTTTTTTATCGGTTCTTTCTGTTATGGGTGCACTCGGCGGTTTTCTAATTGGAACTATTCTTGGCATTGTAGGAGGTTCCTTGTCCATTGCTTGGAAATATGAAATGATCCACCCTAATAATGAAATAGGCGCACTTTCAAACGCGGAAGTCGCTGCAAGTTCGGTTCTATCTGAAGAAACTACTCAAAAATGAAATGCGCATAGATAGATCATGCGCTTTTGTCTTATTTTAAGAAAATGGTGATAACCTTGGTGAAAAAAACTAGTTTCATAATCATGATTACCTTGCTTATTTTAGGTACTGCCATATCCCCCAAAAAGTTGCATGCGGATGCATCTGTACCCATGATTGATGGCTTTGTGATTGAGGCAGACAAAGTGGAAGGTGTTATGGGGATTCCAGGCATTATTAATGGTGAAACAGCTACCCAGAAAAATAAACTTATGCTTCGATTAACGTTCAGTAAAGCAACCATATATGGCCTTACTATTACGAAGGTGTTAAATACACCAAATGGTCCTGTCACGATTCAATTTAAATCAACAGGACCAGTGGGAATTAACCAATATGGCAGTTGATGTGACAAAGATTGAATTTAGCGGTATATATCTCCCAAATAAACTGGGTGAGCTTGGGATGAAGAACGTACGGCTCGTTGCCCATATGCAAACAGCGGATCAGGCAATTCTTCCTGCTCTTGTTGCCAGTCTCGAAGAACAAGGAGCTAACCTGGATACAACAAGCGATTCAGATGAAAATTTACAGAAACAAGTGGATATTTTTAAAAAGATATTAGGAGATTCTAAGGATGGAAATCTCCAGCTTCCACTGGATGATTTAAATAAGATTTTACAGCCTGATAAAGAAAAAGACTCTAATGATAAGGCAGGTAGCAATCCGTTAAACGAAATAAATAAAATCTTACCACCTAGTGGAGAGGGAAAAAATGATGACTTAGAAAGTAAGAGTACAACTTCAGAAGACAAAAATATCAAACCTGAAAAATCAGATTCTAATACATCAAATGGTAATGAAAAACCAGGCAGGAACCAAAACAATCAGACTAGTGACAATGCACAACCAAGGGATAACAATAATCCAGTTATGAAAAATACAACTCCCGATACGTCTGAAGATACCACGAGCGATACCAAACAGAGTAAAGGCACAACAGAAGAACCTGTGCCAACTGGAGATACAAATTCTGGGTCCGCTAATGAAACAAAACATGGTGGATTATTAGACCTTTTAAAAAAGCTATTTCCATAACATAAGAGTAAGGAGTAGTTATTTAGAAACTACTCCTTTCCGTTCAGCATATTTCTTTTGAAAATACCTCACAATTAAAATTGCAATGATACAGCCACACGAGTCAATAATCACGTCCTTAAAAGATGCCGTTCTACCCGGCACAAAGGATTGATGATACTCATCCGTTGCAGCATAAATCGTTGTGATCTCCCAAGCAAGAAACGCTCTTTTTCTTAAAGCCATGAAAAAACATATCCCTAGAAATCCAAATGTCGTGATATGGGTAGCCTTACGAAAAATAAAATTCACATTGCTCGCCTGATCAGGACTCATGCCGGTTAATTTTTCAATTATACGCTGTGTGTTGGAACCGGTGGAAGCTTGTGTTCCGGTAAAGTAAAATATCATGCAGCACAACAAAATTGCGATAATCCACCAAATTACTTCTTTTTTCATTTTAAAACCTCATTACTATAATGAATTGATCAATTCTTTTCCATCATTCTTCGGACTGTTCACAAGGGAGGAAATCGGATATGCTTCCATTTCATGATGATCATACGGGATAAGAACCTTTTTCGCTTCTTCCCCTACGTTTCTGTCCAGCCACATTTTTTCTGTTTCCTTCGTTAAAATAACAGGCATGCGGTCATGTATTTTTTCCATTAATGGATTTGCTTCTGTCGTAATAATCGTACACGTTTGCAGCTTTTCTCCATTCCGTTCCCAACGGTCCCATAATCCTGCAAAGGCAAATGGCTCTCCGCTTTTCAAACGTATATGATAGGGCTGTTTGGTGTTTCCATCTTTTTTCCATTCATAAAAACCATCTGCGGGTATGATGCATCTTCTTCTAGATAGGAGCTTTTTGAAGCTCGGCTTTTCAGCTAAAGTTTCTGCCCGTGCATTGATCATCTTATATCCCATCTTCGGATCATTGGCCCATGATGGCACAAGCCCCCATTTTAAAAAGCCACCCTTATTGCCGTGTTCCCCTTGGACCACAGCTAAGACAGCCTGACTCGGCGCAAGATTGTAACGGGGAGATAATTCAATCCAATCTATGTTCGTAAGTTCAAATCTCTCCAATAATATTTCAATACTAGAATAAAGATTGTAACGACCGCACATAAAGGAACACTCCAATTTAGTGATGTTAATTTATTGTATCATAGAAATATTGCATTAAATAATGAAAGTCTGTTTATCCCCACCTTTACAGGATTTCCACATTTCTTACCTCATTTTCATCACTTTTCTCATAAAATCCCACAGGAACCTTTGGTTTTTCCACACTTTCCCCGCCTCCACACGTTTTCGTGCACACTTCCCCCCTACAACATATAAAAATATCCATAAAAAAAAATAAACCGGGCTGTAACCACCACCCGATTGATTCATGTATATAAATGACAGGCAACATAATGTCCTGGCTTTGCTTCCTTCCACTCCGGCTTTGCCTGGGCGCATATATCCATCGCATGTGGGCAGCGTGTTCGGAAGACGCAACCGCTTGGCGGATTTATCGGGCTCGGAACATCCCCGGAAATGACAATTCGCTCTCGATGAAGGTTTGGATTAGGAACCGGAACAGATGACAGTAACGCTTTTGTATAGGGATGGAGAGGGTCGCGATATAGCTCTTCACTTTCCGATAGCTCCATCATATTTCCTAAGTACATCACAATTATCCGATCAGAAATATATTTTACCATCGCTAGATCATGGGCAATGAATAAATAGGTAAGCCCCATCTTCTTCTGCAGCTCTTTCAATAAATTTACGACCTGTGCTTGAATGGATACATCAAGGGCTGAAATAGGTTCATCACAGACGATAAATTTCGGATTTAGCGCAAGTGCCCGCGCAATCCCAATGCGCTGTCTTTGCCCTCCGCTGAATTCATGAGGAAAGCGATTAATATGATCCGGACTCAAACCTACCAATTCTAATAATTCTACAATCCTGTCATGCTTCTGCTTTCCTTTTACAATTCCATGAATGGTTAGCGGCTCACCGATAATATCTTCTACGGTCATCCGCGGATTTAAGGAAGCATAAGGATCTTGGAAGATCATTTGGATTTCGCGGCGAATCTTCATTAATTCTTTTTGATGAAGAGAAAATAAATTCTTTCCATTAAAAAGAACTTCTCCGCCTGTAGCCTCGTATAAACGAATCATCGTTCTACCGGCAGTAGATTTTCCACAACCGGATTCCCCAACAAGCCCTACTGTTTCACCTGGATAAATGTCAAAGTTTAAATGGTCCACAGCCTTAAGATGCTTATCTCCAACTTTAAAATACTTCTTTAAATCCTTCACTTCAACAAGAGGAGATTTTACTGCCGTTTCCTGATGATCCATGCTTTCACTCGTTTCGTTCACCATATATTTCCCCTCCTTTATCCTTTAACACTAGCCTGCGCCATATAATGATGCAGCCAGCATGCCGAAGTTTGCCCAGTCTCGATTTCTTTAAGCTCTGGTTCATTTTCCTTGCAAACTCTCATTGCCTTTTCACATCTCGCATAGAAGGAGCATCCTTTTGGAGGATCGATAAGGTCTGGCGGTGTCCCAATAATGGGCGCTAACGGCACCTTCTTGTCCATATCAAGGCGGGGGATAGATTTCAATAACCCTTTCGTATAAGGATGCTGCGGGTTATCAAAAATATCCTGCACCGTACCCGTTTCGACCACTTTTCCCGCATACATGACAATGACTCTATCACACATTTCCGCTACTACCCCTAAATCATGGGTAATCAGAATAATAGATGTTTCTGTTTTTTTCTGTAGCTGTTTCATCAATTCCAATATTTGCGCCTGTATCGTTACATCCAATGCAGTTGTAGGCTCGTCCGCAATTAAAAGTCTAGGCTGACAGGCAAGAGCCATCGCAATCATGGCACGCTGCCGCATTCCTCCAGAGTATTCATGAGGGTATTGATTCATTCTTTTTGCAGGTTGTGGGATGCCTACCAGCTCCAGCATTTCCAACGCAATCTGAAAAGCTTCTTTTCTAGTAACCTTATTATGCTTTAATACTGCTTCAATAATTTGATTTCCAACTTTACTTGTTGGATTTAAGGAGGTCATCGGATCCTGAAAAATAATACTGATTTCATTGCCGCGAATTTTCTGCATTTCTTTTTCCGGTAATCCTATTAGCTCTTTTCCGTTAAAAAGGATGGATCCACTTTTATAAATCGCTGGCGGAGTCGGTAATAGCTTCATAATAGATTTAGCGGTAACACTCTTTCCGCAGCCCGATTCTCCAACAATTGCAATTGCTTCTCCTTCTTTGACTTCAAAATTCACACCCCGAACAGCCTTTACTTCACCCGAATACGTTTGAAATGAAACATTCAAGTCCTTTACCTCTAATAAATTCCCCATATTATCTCCCTTCCCAATTCCGATTATTTCTAGGTAAAAAGTGGTTGGTCCATGAAGCAGGTCGTTATACAAAAATTCTTGCTCAGATTCATCTTGGATCTAGTGCATCACGTAATCCATCGCCAAAAACATTAAAAGCGAACATGGTGATAGAAATTAAGATAGCAGGAACGAAAAGCTGATAAAAATTGCCGATGAGGATGCTGCTAAGTGCTTCATTTGCCATCGTCCCCCAACTTGCTTTTGGAGCTGGGATTCCTAATCCTAAAAAGCTAAGTGTCGCTTCAGCAAAAATCGCTGTCGGAACGGTCAAGGTAATATTAACTAATATTGGTCCCATCGTATTTGGAATCATATGCTTGCGTAAAATCCACGAAGTTTTTGCACCTGCTGCATTGGCAGCCTGAACATATTCAGATTCTTTCAATTGCAACACTTGTCCCCGGACAAGTCGTGCCATTGGAATCCACCCCGTGATGGTCATGGCAATAATCATTGGGAAAATCCCACTATTATTCCCAAACCATACCATAATTAGAATAACCATTAGCAAATAAGGAATCGCATAAAGTACTTCTGCAATTCTCATCATAATATTATCGGTGCGGCCGCCTTTTAAAGCGGAGATTCCTCCGTACAATACACCAATCAGAAAATCCATTAATGCCGCCATAAAACCAATAAACAACGATATTCTGGCTCCGTACCATGCCCGTGTGAACATATCCCTTCCCAATGAATCTGTCCCAAACCAATGCTCCGCATTCGGATGTAAATTTCTCTTCTTAAAATCTTGTTCATAGTACGTATATCCGTTAATATGAGTACCAATGCATGCCATAATGACAAGCAAAACAATCAAGATGAGACCAAGCATTGCCAGCTTATTGGAACGCAATCTCCTCCATACATTTGCCCAATAAGAGATGGTGGGACGTGCAATTTTTTCCGCTTCTTTATAATTGTCCTCTGCTGGTAAGAACATTTCTTCCGTTAAATGTAAGTCCTTTGCCATTATTTACTCTCCCCCGTCACCTTAATTCTCGGATCAATCCATGTGTAAGCAACATCCACAATGAAAATTAATAAGATGAGGATCACACTGTAAAAAACCGTTGATCCAAGTATGACTGGATAATCCCGATTAGAGATTCCTCTGACAAACATTTCCCCCATACCTGGAATACCAAAAATATTTTCGATAATAAAGCTTCCCGTAACAATATTGGCAATTAGTATACCGAGAACCGTCACAACTGGTAAAATAGCATTTCGAATTGCATGTTTGATAATAACCACACTTCTTCCTAAACCTTTTGCCTGTGCGGTTAAAATATAGTCCTGACTTAAAACTTCAATCATGCTGGAACGCATCAGTCGCGCAATATACGCCATTGGCATGGTGGCCAGCGATAGGGATGGCAACACTGTATGAGACCACGATGTCCATGTTGCAACCGGGAAAATGGGCCATTTGACAGCAAAATAATTAATAAGAAAGGTTGCTAGAATAAAGCTTGGGACGGAAATTCCAACGATTGCTAGAATCATAGAAAGATAATCTGGCCACCTGTTTTTATTCAAAGATGCAATGACCCCGAAGATTAATCCGAAGCAAATCGCAATTACCATTGCCTGCAGCCCTAGATGAAGGGAGACTGGAAATCCATTTTTTATATAGTCATTTACGGTAATAGATTGTGATTTCATGGATGGACCAAAATCTAAGTGTATAAGTGACTTTAGATATAGCCCATATTGTACAATCTTGGGCTTATCCAAATTATAATGATGCTGAAGATTATCGTAGACAGCTTTTGGCATGGAGCCTTCTTTGGCAAAAGGGTTCCCGGGGATACTATGCATAATAATAAAGGTAAGAGTAATAATCGCCCAAATGGTAACCAGTGCCCAAAAAAACCGTTTTAATGTGTATCTTAACATGAGTGTTTCACTCCAATTCATTTAGCGTAAACAAATAGGTTTTTTATACGCTCGTCCAATTACATGTTGTTAAAGGCTGTTTTCGTTCAAAATGTTGTTTTCCGTCATTTTAATTTCTCCCCAGTTTCGGAGCATCCTTTTCCAAGAAGATGACCATAGAAATGTATTAGGTTTTGGTTCAAATAAAGTCTGAGATAGAGCCTTTATAAAAATAATGTTGAAAAAGCGGGGTATGCCCACCTGAGCATACCTCCTGATTAAAGATTTATAACTGTGACAGTTCCTATGACTCCTTATTTCTTGTTGATGTCTGCGTAGATGTATTGCGGATAGCGGTTAATTGGTGTAAAGAATCCTGTTACGTAAGATTTAAGTGCGTATGGTTTTGTGTAGAAATAGATTGGGATAACTGGCATTTCGTCCATTAAGATTTTTTCTGCATCATGCATTGCTGTCATGCGTGTCGCAGGGTCCATAGATGTTTTCGCTTTTTGAATGAGAGCATCATAGTCTTTATTGCTCCATTTTGCGTCATTGTATGGTCCGTTTGACACCCATAGATCCATGAATGTCATTGGATCCACATAGTCACCGATCCAGCCAGCACGGGAGATTTGATAATCACCGGCATGTTCGCGGTCGATTTTGACCTGGAACTCAACGTTTTGCGCTTTTACATTAACACCAAGGTTTTTACGCCACATTTCCTGAATGGCTTCTGCGATCTTTTTATGCCCTTCATTTGTGTTATACATGATTGTAAAGGCAGGCATTTTCGATAAACCTTCTTCAGCAAGCCCTTCCTTCAGAAGCTTCTTAGCCTCTGCAACATCTTCCTTAAATAAATCCCCGCCATTTTCTTGATAATCACCGTTTACATCAGGGATTCCCGGTGGAACGACAGAATAAGCTGGTTTTTGGCCGCCTTGTGCAACATCCTGCACAATGACTTTACGATCGATAGCCATCGCTAAAGCTTTTCTAATCTTTTTATTGTCAAAAGGTTTCACTTTATTATTTAAGTTGTAATAGTAAGTGGATAAGTCTGGACCGTTGTGGAATTCAGGATTTTTAGATGCCATCAATTGTCCTTGAACATCCTGTGGAAGCGGATACACCATATCTAATTCCCCAGCCTGATACATTTGCCATGCTGTGTTTTCATTGGCAATTTGTACAAAATCCACTTCGTCTAACTTGATATTATCCTTATCATAATAATTTTCGTTTTTCACTAGCTTCATGCTTTCTTTATGCTTCCAATCTGCTAATTTAAATGGTCCGTTTGAAACATAAGTGGAAGCTTCTAAAGCCCATTTAGGGTTTTGTTCTTGTACTTTTTTATCAACAGGATAATAGGTATAAAATGATGTTAAATCAAGGAAGTATGGAGTTTGCTCTGCCAGTTTAACAACCAATGTCTTGTCGTCTGTCGCTTTGACTCCAACCTTATCTTCCAATGCTTTTAAGTCGGCTCCCTTTTTAGCTGAGTTAAACTCTACCCCGCCTTTTAAATAATAGAGCTGATAGGCATATTCAGAAGCCGTCTTTGGGTTAAGTGCATATTTCCATGCATACTCAAAGTCACCTGCAGTAACCGGATCGCCATTCGACCATTTCATTCCATCCTTTAATTTGAAGGTCCATGTTAATCCATCCTTGCTTATATCCCAAGATTCAGCCATACCAGGTTCAATCTTGCCTTCAGGTGTTTTCTTTGTTAATCCTTCGAAAAGACCTTCTAATAACCAGGAGTCATGGGTACCTTGTGCCGTGCCTGGATGAAGTGATCCGGGTTCCTCTGTATTATTGAGGTGTAGGATTTTTGGCCCGGCATTAGCATTGTTTTTGTCTCCTCCCGTATTTCCATTAGATGATGGCTTTGGTGAGGTATTTCCTTGTCCACTAAAACACCCCGAAAGAAGCAACATTGCAGCAAATAGTACCGAAGCAAGCGAAAACAACGTCTTTTTCTTTCTCAAACTATTTCCCCCTTTGAAATATAAACTATGAGCAACTTAAAATTGCTGCACCCAATAAAATCTATTAAAAATATCCTATTTATATTCCTAAAAATTACTTATTTTCTTTTACAAATTTGCGCTAAAAAAATAAAAAACTGACTGTTAGCACGTAACAGTCAGTTTTTTATACTACATAATATTAATCAATACGATTTACCCAAATAGTCCGCTAAAAAAATTTCCTATTGCCTGAAATAAACTTTTGAAAAAGTTGGCGACACTTTGCCAAAAGCCTTTATCTCCGGCCGCTTCTTGCAGTTTCTTCTTAATATCAGAGGTGATGCTTCCGAGCTGGCTTTTTACATTATCAAAATTAATATTAAGTGAACGCATTTTATCAAATAATTTAATAAGCAGCTGACGGTCCTCAGGACTTAGTTCAATTTTCAACGTTTTTAATTTATCATCCACAATCTTCTCAATATCTTCTTTTGTAGCAGGGTGTTGGTTCGCAATTTCCTGTTTAATCTCTGTTAATAATTGCGTTACTTTATCTTGGTCCAAGCCATTTTTTTGCGAAAGATCGGTTGCTAGATTTAATTCCTGATTCGCAACTTCCATACGATCCTTGTTCAGTGTTGTTCCAGATTTATCATAGGCCTTATAAATTCCAACTAGCGCAGATTCACCAGTTACTTTTATTGGTGAAGCCACATCAACAGTTGCATCCTCAACCCCTGCAGTAAGTAATGCATTCGAATACATATCAGATGTAACTCTTGTAATATTGTCCGGAGTTACAATATTGACAACGATACCATTACCTTTATCTTTTCTTGTTATTTTTGCGGAAGAATATAAATTGGAGTTCGGATCCCCATTAATATATTTGACAAGGTCAGAATCTGTAACAGTGATTTCCTTAACCTGGCTGCTGTCTGTCACATTAAACACTTTTCTCATTTCATCCTTCTGAGCAGGTGTCAAGGTTTCCCCATATACTACAATAGGCGATCCGTATTTTTCATCATAACCAGTATCATTACTGTCATTGCTTGATGCTTTTGCCACACCATTCAATCCTATTCCTAATAGGAAGATTGCTACTAGAATAAATCTACTTAGCATTTTTAACATTTTTTGTTTCTCCTTTTGTTCCCTTTTTGGCATCTTTTCTATCAGTACAAAGAAAATAATAATTTTTTGATAAAAAAACTATCAATAATTAAGAAAAGATACTTCATCATCTCTATTTAGTTGTATCACATTTTAGACGTTTTTTCGCAATTTAATGTTTCACTTTTTAATGAAAAATGGGTATACGTCCCATTTAAACCTTTACAAATCAACTATTCCGACAGAACTTACCATCCAATTACGTTTTTAATTTTTTCTGTCTAAACAAACAATAAGCTTAATATAGCTATAGATGCCTGTTGTAGAAGTGAGGCAATAAGATGAAAAAAATAATAATCATTATGGCAAGTATTGTTGGTATTTTGGCAATTGGGATTAGTGGGTATGCATATTACGTCTATCATACGGTAAAAAAAACAGCCGAACAAATGCATGAACCTAATGTTAATGAAGAGCCGCCCCCTGAGGTAAACATTCCTGCTAATCCAAAACCCATTTCGATTTTATTGATGGGGGTTGATCAGCGCAAAGGGGATCCTGGAAGAACAGACACCCTAATAGTTATCACTTTAAACCCTAAAAAGGAAAAAATGGTGATGGTAAGTATTCCACGTGATACTAGAACAGAAATCATTGGCAACGGAAAAATGGATAAAATAAACCATGCCTATGCTTTTGGCGGTACAAAAATGTCTATTGATACGGTTGAAAATTTCGTTGGTGTTCCGATGAATTATTATATTCGTGTAAATATGAAAGCACTTAAAGAGCTGGTAGATGCGGTCGGAGGAATTACCGTACAAAATAATATTGACTGGTATGATGAGGGTTATTATAAAAAAGGCTACCATTATAAAAAAGGGCAAATAACCCTAAACGGTCCGCAAGCACTAGGATATGTCCGCATGCGCCATCTAGATCCTAAAGGGGATTTTGGCAGAAATGAACGGCAACGCAAGGTCATTACAGCCATCATCCATAAGGCTGTAAACATATCCTCCGTTACAAGAATCACGGATATCCTTCATGCACTTGGAAAAAACGTTAAGACAAACATGACCTTTGACGAAATGATGAATATACAAAAAAATTATCGGGACAGCCAAAAAAATATTATTCAATATGAGGTTCAAGGAAAAGGAGAAAGAATCGATGGAATTTACTATTTAATTGTTCCTCAAGAGGAAAGAACTAGAATGATGAATGATTTAAAGGAGAGTCTGAAGGAATAAAAACGGCATAATAGGACGGTTCTCATTGTAACTAGGAAAAGGAACCTATCCCTCTGTTTCACACCATTTTACAATTAGGCATATGATGTAGCATCCGATATTTATAATTTTAAAGAGCGATATTACCTAAAAATACCAATTTTAAAAAGGAATGATGAATATGCCAGCAGTAGTAGGGCCAATACAAATTGATAAAATCTTTGGAGGAGTTGCTGGAGTTGGCGACAGGGTATTTATAAGTCCAGAAACTTCAAGTAAGGTCATTTCTGGCTCCGGAGATCTTTGTACAGGAAATTTTGTATACATGGAAAATCTATTTGACATCAACACAGACTTTGCACCGAATGTAGCGAGTGAGCCAACGATTTTCAACTATTAATTTAATGGGTGCTAAACAGCACCCAATTTTAATTCCTCACTATTGTTTTTATATTTCGAACACAATAACTGTTGAGCGGCTAAAATGTATAATAAAAAGATCATTACAAAAGCAATTTCGTAATGACCCTTATTTTTATATTCATCTTAGGATGTTACTTGTTTATTTTTTTGTACATTTCCACCATTTCTTTAACCAGTAGAGCAATCGTTTCTGTACTCATTAGTTGGTCTTCTGCATGCATAAATAGTAAGGAAAATTCCACCTTATCTCCAGAAGCTTCTTTTTGAATTAACCCTGCATGAACTTTATGTCCTTCAACAAAATATTTATTAGATTCCTCTAATTTTTCTTCAGCTAGAGCATAGTCGCCGCTTTTGGCAGCAAATAGAGCTTCCATAGCTAGACTTCTTGCCGTACCAACATTACTAATAATTTGAAATCCTATCATATCCAAATTTTCATCCACCATTTATTTCAACATCCTTCATTCATTTGAACTCCTTACTACTGAGTCAAACATATAATAACTCATAAAATTAATATTCCCTGCAGTGATTTTCTTTTCAAGAATGGATTATTTATTATCAATTAATTTAATGGCTGCCTCTAAAACATTTTCACCCTTCATTAATCCATAGTCTTGCATGTTAATAGCTTCGACTGGGATATTTTTCCCATCCAATTTTTTCTCAAATTGAGCTTTCATATAACGAACTTGTGGGCCAAGTAATAATACATCGACATTCTTTTTCTTCAAAGTATTATCCACTTCAGAAGCAGAAACCGCAAAAATATCAGCTTCTATCCCTTTAGCTTCAGCTGATTTTTGCATTTTAGTGACTAATAAACTCGTACTCATTCCCGCAGAACATACTAACATAATTGTTTTCATAAATTTTCCCTCCAAATTATTTAGGGTTGTTTTATTAAAAGGCTGTTTACGTACTATTTGTTTTTTCGTTTTTATAAATGCTGAGGAGGATTGGTTTCGGGGCGTCTTTTCTTATAAGGTTTATCGATTATTAGCAAAAATTATGATATATTCGTATTTTGTAAGATTACAAAATACTTGACTCTATCTCTTCCCTTGAATAACTAGCTTCAATTTGATTAAGCATTTCATTAAACCTCTTTTTTTTCAGCCTAGACCAAATAATACCGACAAAGGCATCATTTAGTTTTTGAAGATAGCCGTAGGATTCCATCTTTTCAGAATAGTGTAATTCACAGTTTTCTCCAGTAAGCGGACGAACTTTATAAGTTACTGTAAAATCATGTATATTGCTAGTTGTTCGATACTGATAGGATTCATTTTTGGTGATTTCTTCAATCTTTACTGTAGCCTGGTTATTCTTGGAGAAAGTCTTAATATATTCGAATCCCGGCAGTTGACTTTCAACCACCTTTTTTCCCGTTTGCGAATGGATATCGGACAAAACTGATTTTATAATTGTCTTATAAAGAAATTCAGCCGGCACATTCATTTTTCTTACTATTTCCACTAGAATCACCTAATCTTTTTTCTTTTTAATCTTCCTTTTTTCCCTAAAAACCATAAAAGCTCCAACTATAATAAGAAAAAGTGCAGTAGTCAAATTAAAAATATTGTATTCCCCTGTTCGCGCATTTGCACTAATAAGTAACAGGATACAGCCAATACTGGCGAGAAATAAGCCGTTTTTAACCATGGTGTTCATCCTTTTCATTCAACTGGGGCAGATCGAAAATAAAGAACCGACCCCCACGGCTGACTTTTAATAGCTGTTTTTGCTAGTTTTGATGCTTGTTCCAAATCATTTGCGTTTGTTTCAAAATAAAGATTGATGCCCTTTTTTTCTTTAAAGGAAAATTGTATCCCTTCTTCGTTATAATTGTTTAATAGTTCAATGATTTTATCTTGCTGTACAGCAGAGCAAACTTCTATCATTTTCTTACTCCTTTCCAAATGAAAAAGATTGGTGAGCCGCTCCTGCGATAACGACGAAAGTGACCCACCTATCAGTGAATAATTCTTATGCGGCTTTATCCTCTGTTTTTGCAGTCACTTTATTTGCAGCAATAACAAATGGAACCCAAATGATGAATGAAACAGCCATGGCAACTAATGTAACAATTGGGGCACGCCAGTCTGCTCCAGTGGCCATGAAGGACAACAATAACGGCGGAGTCGACCAAGGTATCGCTACCGAAACAGGATTAACCCATCCCCATATTGTTGCAAAATAACCGATTGCAACAGACACAACTGGTGCAATCAAGAATGGGAAGAACATAAGTGGGTTTAGCACAATTGGCAAACCGAACATGATTGGTTCATTAATATTGAATATCCCAGGTCCGACAGACAATTTCCCAACCGCTTTATAATCTTTCCGTTTTGAAAATAGGAGGATTGCCAATATTAAAACAATTGTTCCTCCAGAACCGCCGTACCAAGCATAAGCATCAAAGGATCCACGAACCCACTTGTATCCATGTGCAAGAACCTCTGCGGTTCCGCCATGTTGGAAAAGGTTAACGTTTGTCAATTGAGCTACTCCGAAGACTCCTTCCAAGATTGGGGCAAGAACGTTCGGTCCATGGATTCCGAAGAACCAAAATAGTTGAACGAACAGGGTAACTAAGACAACTGCTCCAAATCCTTGGGAAAGTCCCAAAAGCGGTAACGCGATCGTTTTTTGCAACCATTGTAAGAACGTCATATCCGGTACGATGAGAGAGAATATCCAATAGAAAATAGCAATAACATATAGGGCTACGGTAGCCGGAATGATGGATGCAAAAGCTGTAGAAACTGCAGGTGGAACCGATTCCGGTAACTTGATTGTAATATCCTTCAACATCAATTTAACATAAATCATAGTAGCCACAAAACCAATAATCATTGCGGTAAAGAAGAAATTAGCGTCCAAATTATTCAGCGGCAGCCATCCCCAGCCAGCAGCTGTAATGCTCTTTGAAGTAGCAGTCCACCCAGCAGCATTAATGGCATCTACAGTGGCCGGATCTAGCTTTAATCCTGAGATTCCACCAGAGAAGGAGAACGTAATCCCCGCAATCGAAGCAGCAGTTGACACAATTCCTCCCGCTAACTCGTTTACTCCGTAGATTTTCGCAATATTGTACCCCCATGAGAAAACAAATATTAATCCGGCAATTGCAAGGGTACCATTCCATACATAACCATTGATTGTAATAATTTGTTTAATGACCGGAATGGTGTTCCCATCATATCCATCGAAAAATTGTGGCGGCAAATCCCTCAAAATAGCGTTAAGCATAACCGCCACGGAACCAGCCATTGTTGCCGGCATAGTCCCAATAAATGCATCTCTTAATGCAACTAGATGCTTTTGACCCCCAATTTTAGATGCAATAGGAAGGAAATATCTTTCCAACCATGCAGTTATCAAATTCATCCATATACCCCCCTAACAATTAAATTAAAACATGTTATAAATCTCAGGAAATTGTGTAAAACGAAGCGGAGTGATTAAACCATCCCTTGTCTTACTTCAAATGCATCCCCCCTCTCAAGGATGAATGGACTAAATTATTAAAACGGTGAAACATCTTTCAAAACTGCCCGCCAATATACTATGAATCTTGAAAGCATAGGAAAATTCCATTACATTGATGTTTTAGGATGATAGATTATTGGAAAAGTTTGAATCTGCTGAAATAGCAAAGTATGTGTGAAAGCGTTTACCGATGATGTCAAAAAAATTTTGAAGTTTTTTAGTTTAAAGCCAATAAGTGTTCTTACTTCTTTTTGAAACATTTGGGAATGAAATACACGAATTTAGTTTGCTGAGGCATTTCTTACAATCTCGATACTATACACGTTTGTTTTTGCCATTGCCCTCCTCTCTTTTGGAATATTTAGTTTTTATTACTCATATTAATTATAGTAACAAATACTTATTTAGGCAATACAAAATTAAATTTGTTATTACAAGTTTTTTAATAAAATTAAATTAGGAAAATAAACCCTTATTCACACGGGTTTATTTTAATGTGATGGATTCCGGCAATGAAACATGTGTCAATATATGAGTTTCTTTCGCACGAAGCACATTATAGGAAGATCCGTTAAGCACCTCCTGATCCACAAATCCCGGGTGAGTCATGATCTCAGCCGTTTGTCCATCCATTACCTTTTCTTCCAAGGAATAAAAATAATCCTCACTTATCGATTCACCGTAAAAGTCATCCAAGAAAACATCGCTATAGTACGGTAAATCAAATGCGTGGCTCGGTCTCCTAACTGGGAGATTATATTTATCGGACAGCCTCTTCACAATGGGGTAAAGTACGTCCCATCCATGAACATGATGATGGCTATCAAAATGATTTGGAGTAAGACCTGCTTCGTAAAATGCCTCAATTTGTGCAGTCCATTCACGTTCCAATTCTTGTAAATCGATATCCAAATGCTTCATCAAATAGGCTAAAGATTTAAAGTTTCCATTCTCATCGACCAATGTTTTTACATTATCCACTAACGGCTTGCCACAAGTTAAAACTAAATGAATCCCTACTTTCAAAGTTGGATATTGCTTTGCAAGTTCCACAGCATGTCTGGTGCCAGACATATTCATCATCATCGTAGTAGAATTGACGATCCCGTGCAGATGACTTTCAATGATGCCATAATTTACACCTGCAGAATACCCAAAATCATCCGCATTTACAATCAGCTTTATCATTTTACAGTCCCTCCCTATTTATAGTTGTCTCTCATAGTTGATGCTCCATAGGAAGCTATGCATCAACAATTAACCTAAATTAAGTAAAAAGGCAGCATTGCGCTACCTAGTTATGAAAGAATTGCGGCAAATGTTCTTTATGTGCCTCCAACATTTCATCCAAAATGAGTTTGCCGACACGATCATTTGCAACAAGCGGATTAATGGTCATGGCCAGCAAAGCTGTGTTGTAATCGCCCGTCACTGCCGCTTCCGCTGCAACTCGCTCGAAAGATTTAATTTGCCCGACAAGCCCTTGGACTGCAACCGGCAATTCACCAATGGCAATTGGTTTAGGACCATCTTTCGTAATTATACAGCTTACCTCAACGGCGGAATCTGCGGGAATTCCAGCAATTGCTCCATTGTTGATTGTATTGACTGGCTGTATATCTTTTTTATCTGTATAAATAGAATGGATCAAACGTACGGCAGCATCACTATAGTAAGCTCCACCGCGTTTTTCCAATTGCGGCGGTTTTACATCAAGATTAGGGTCTTTATAAAGTTCAAACAATTCCGCCTCTAATTTCTTCACTACTTCTGCTCTTGTTCCTAGCTCCTTTGCATTCTTCAGCTCTTTTTCAACCATATCGCTTCTTTTGTAATAATAATGATGGTAAGAGCAAGGAAGAGCATTAAGTGCTTTTAAAAATTCTGGTTCCCATTCCAGTGCCGGCACATTTTCAACCGTAATGGCATTATCCGGATTAGTGATGAGATCAATGACTTTATCTTTAACACTGACACCGTCAAGGAAAATATCCAATCCGTAAACCATATGATTCAAGCCTGCAAATGTAATGCGTACCCGACTATGATCCACATCTAACAAGCGAGCAACTCCCATTTCCATACCGATTGGCACATTACATAAACCGACAACCTTTTTAATATTGCTATAGCGAAGAACGGCCTCTGTCACCATACCTGCAGGATTTGTAAAGTTAATTAACCATGCATCCGGGCACAGTTCTTCCATTTCTCGGCAAATATCTAAAATAACCGGAATCGTTCGAAGACCTTTAAACAGTCCGCCGGGTCCATTTGTTTCTTGACCTAATACCCCATATTTAAGCGGAATTCTTTCATCCTTTGCTCTTGCATCCAGTAAGCCTACTCGAAATTGAGTCGTAACAAAATCAGCATCCTTTAATGCTGCACGGCGGTCTAATGTCAGATGAACATTAATAGGCAGACCGGACTTTTTGATCATTCTTTTCGCTAGATCCCCGACAATTTCCAACTTTTCTCTTCCCGCTTCAATATCTACTAGCCATAGTTCGCTGATAGGCAGTTCATCATATCGTTTAATGAATCCCTCCACAAGCTCCGGTGTATAGCTAGACCCCCCACCTATCGTAGCGATTTTTATTCCTTTTGCCATGAAAATCCTCCTCCTCTTGTCATTCCTCAAGTAAGTCAATAATTAACCGTTTTTCACTTTTTGCCCATTCAAAAATTCTTATTCTATCAAATTATAGTAAGAAGAAGGTAAACTCCCTTCTTACTTAACCATTAAGATATTAAATTTCAAATCTTAAAGTCTTCCTATTGTAAACGTTTACCTCTTTGAATATTATTATAATTACAAGTTATATCATATGCAATACAAAATTAAATTTGTAATGACAAGTTTTTATAATCATTACTCCTAAAAAGAAACAATGGATTATTTGTCCCTGTTTATGATATAAAACAAGTATACATACAAATAAGATTCACCAGAAACTACTCACAACCAGATATGCCAATATTGTTCGATCTGCCCATCTCATCCTTCATAAAGGCTTGTTTAAGCAAATCGACCAACAAAATATTTTTTTGCACAGATAAAGGAGGATTCTTGTGGAAAGGGAAGGAAATGGAGATGCCTTACATTTTAAAGTGAAGGAAGCCATCATCCAATTTATAAAATCCGGAGAGTATACTCCGCATACACAATTACCGACGGAAGCGGAGTTTTGCGAGAAATTCGGTGTAAGCCGCACAACGGTGAGAACCGCACTTCAACAGTTGACTCTAGAAGGATATGTATATAGAAAACAAGGAAAAGGGACATTTGTCTCAGGTCAAAAAGTGAAACAAGTACTGACGAATACGGTTAGTAATTTTACCGAACAGCTCACAACACAAGGGAAGAGCCCCACCATAAAAGTGATCGGTCTTACTGTCATACAGTCAGATGCATTTCTTGAGGAAATATTCACTTTGCAAAAAGGGGATCCCGTTAATATGCTAGAAAGAATTCGTTATGCCGATAATGAACCGTTACAATATGAGATTGCCTATTTACCTTGGAGACAAACTCCAGGCCTTAATGCAAAAGAATGTGAAAAATCGTTGTATAGGCTTCTTGAACATCAGTTTGGATTAAAAGTGAAAAAAACAATCGAGTACTTAGAATTGTCCCATGCCGATAAAGATATTGCCGAAAAGTTAAAGGTTAAAGTAGGGGCACCATGCTTTTCTCTAATCACCTACGCCTATTTAGAAGATGGGACACCTATTGAATATTCCAAAACAATATTCCGTGGGGATACTGCAAATTTCGTTATTGAGAGACATTATTAAATAATGAATTTACTTCGACAGTTATTGCGGGAGGAAAGCCTCAGTAGTCCAGGTATCGTAGGGCTTTACACTTTTTTAATCAAACGTTTGATTAAAACCTTTATGTCAAATATTGTTTTTGCACCTCTAATAGGAGCTTTGGACAGAAGCTCTTTTTTTATGCCCTTTGAGTGATCTACCTAATAATAAGGGAACTTTTTAACGGAAGTGACATAACATTTAGTAATACGAAAAAAACCAATTCACATCTATGATTCATCCACAAAATAACACTTCATTTATCTTTGAAATTATGCTATGTTCGAAAAAATATAAACTATATGAAAGGCTGTTTTCGTAACGATTGTTGCAATTAGTAAATGTAGACTTAATTTCGAGCATCTTTTCTCAAAAAGTTAATTATTCTTAATTCAAATAAGATGTTTATTAGGTTTTCGTCTCCAAAAGCAACTCAGTTTAAGAAAAGAGCCTTTGCTACAACGAAGAAATGGAAGGGATTTTAACGATGGGAATGTTTACAGAAGACATAAAGGATATACAAGCGGAGGTAATGGGGATTTTTGAATATTTACATGCCCATCCTGA
Source organism: Margalitia sp. FSL K6-0131 (assembly GCF_038008735.1). NCBI lineage: Bacteria > Bacillati > Bacillota > Bacilli > Caryophanales > Bacillaceae > Heyndrickxia > Margalitia sp. FSL K6-0131. Next base: position 548,755 of record NZ_JBBOZS010000001.1, on the reverse strand, counting down.
AGTAAGCATGAAGGAATTCCATACAACGAAATTTTTGAAAGCCAAATTGGAAGAGTTGGGATGCAAAACTCGTGTATTTGAGGATTGCCCAGGAGTTATAGCAGAAATTGGGGATGGCACACCTAAAGTAGGGGTACGAGCTGATATGGATGCCCTTTGGCAGGAAGTGAATGGAGAATTTAAAGCCAACCATTCATGCGGGCATGATTCCCATATGACCATGGTGTTAGGTACATTAATGCTTTTAAAGAAGCAAAAGTCATTACCAAAAGGAACCATTCGCTTTATCTTCCAACCTGCAGAGGAAATTGGAGAAGGAGCGAAAAAAATGATTGAAAAGGGTGTTGTGGACGATCTTGAATTTTTATATGGTGTCCATGTTCGCCCTATTCAAGAGACTGAAAACGGCAGAGCCACGCCTGCAATCCTTCACGGCGCAAGTAATCATATTAGCGGTACGATTATCGGCGAGGATGCCCATGGTGCACGCCCGCATCTTGGCACAAATGCGATTGAAGTAGCTGCGTCCCTTGTCCATGAGCTGGCTTATATTCATATCGATCCAATGATCCCTCATTCTGTCAAAATGACAAAGCTTCATGCAGGCGGGGAAAGTGCAAATATTATCCCCGGTCAAGCAACCTTTAGTCTCGACTTACGGGCACAAACAAATAAGGTTATGGAAACCCTTATTGAGAAAGTACAATCAGCGGTGGACTCGATAGCCGAATTTTATAAAGTAAAAATTAATTTATCGATACCAGAGAGCTTAGCAGCTGCAACAGTTAATCCGGAAGCGAAAATGATTATGGCTGAAGCAATATCAGACGTCCTTGGCCGAGATAAGCTAGATGAAGCACTTGTGACCTCAGGAGGCGAGGATTTTCACTTTTATTCCGTTAAACGCAAACACCTTAAAGCAACTATGTTAGGGCTTGGCTGCGGATTAACTCCGGGACTTCACCACCCTCATATGACCTTTGACAGAAATGCAATGCTTTCAGGAATGCAAATACTGGCTACAGCTGTTTTGAAGACAATGGATAAAAACACTAAAAAAGATGACTCTGTAAGTCCTAATCAATTTGTTTCAAACTGATGAACCAAGGAGAAACTGCTCCTTGGTTTTTGTTTGGCTTTTTTCGTCGGCCTCTAATTCTCTGGCTTCATCGAGATAGTTCTTTCGTTTATTTTCTCCATATTCTTTTTCAATAGTTCAAACTTTGCCTGGACTTTTTCCGCATACGTGTAGTCACCAAAACAATATGGATAGCGGAAATTGCCCTTAAAACCCCCGCAAGTATATAAATCCGGGTGATTTTTTACTTGCTTTTCAGAATAGGATTTTGCTAGTTTTTCACTATGTTTACTACCATTTGCCGCTACATATTCTATATAACCCGGCCCCATATTATAGCTTTGGATTATCGTATTCAAATCCACTTTATTTTTTATCCCGAGATGGTACATTTGGTAAAAATGATATACCCCCTGTTGGATACTCACCTGCTTATCTTGTATCTGGTTTCGTTTTAAACCTGCTGATTCTGATGCTTGCATTAAATCTTGTCCTTCTCCCCTGCTTTCTTGATACATAATGGCAAGGAGAAGCGGTGTGAACTTTTCTAAACCATATTTCTTTAGTTCTTTTTTAACATCTAATTTATATGATAAAACCTTATCAGTTTGTTTTTGAAATAAAAATGGAACATATTGTGTTAATAAATCTTTAACCGAATTTCCCCGTACTGCAAAAATTGCAAATACTATAAGCACTAAGAGGAAAACAGCAACAAAGGATTTCAATTTCTTGACCACGATGTTTCCTCCGTTTTTCACTATTTTATTGTGAAAATTTATTTATGATTCATGCTTTTATCGTAACATATTTCGTCCACAAAACGGTTACACATTTTTTACAAATGTGTAAAACGTAACTATCATCAAAATAATGGAAAAACCGCGTAATATAAACGCTGAACGGATTAATTTTACAGATGAATTGGAAGCAACATCTCGTTATTTAGGTCTTTTTACCCAAGACAAAAGAGAGGTGTGAAGTTTAGTAGTTCGGATAATGTGATAAAAGATTATTTCACAAACAAAATCTCAGTTGAATTTTAAATGTGACCTTTTCCTATCTTAATTTAAAAGTACCATTTTGATTTTATTGTATACTTAAATAAATAATACAATAGCGAATGAAAGGTGTTCACAATGTCTAGATTTCAATCTTTCCCTTGTCTCCCCAGAATAAAAACCATGTATTCTCAATTTAGTGAAAAGGAAAAGGCCATTGCGGATTATATTTTAGAGGATCCACAAAAAATAATTCATAGCACGATTAATCAGGTTGCCGATGATTTATTTGTAGCTGATGCGACTGTTTTTCGTTTTTGTAAACGAATTGGGTTTAATGGCTTTCAATCTATGAAAATAGCATTAGCTTCCGAAATTGTGGCGCCTATTAAAAATATTCACGAAGAAATACAGGAAGGAGATTCGGTGAAGATAATCGCCGAAAAAGTGTTTAAGGCTAATATTCAAACATTAGAGGAGACACTTCATACTTTCAGTGACAGCAAAATGGAAGATGCGATTAAGCTCATTTTGGAAGCAAATGTGGTTGGATTTTACGGGAGCGGCGGATCTGGTGTTATCGCAATGGATGCCCATCATAAATTTATGAGAACCGGCATTCAGTCCATGGCATATACAGATTCTCACTTTCAAATCATGTCCGCAGCACAATTAACGGAACAAGATGTAGTTGTCCTTATTTCTCATTCGGGCTCGAATAAAGATATCATGGATGTTTTGCAAATTGCCAAGAAAAATGGAGCAAAATCAATTGGGATTACAAACTTGGCAAAATCACCTTTAAGCCAAAAGGTAGATATCCCGCTCTATACGCTCTCCCAGGAAACGGACTATCGCTCGGAAGCCCTATCATCACGGATTGCCCAACTTAGTATTATTGATAGTCTTTATGTCAATGTAATGGCAAGGCGGGATAAATTCGGCCAAGAATCCCTGCAAAAAATGCGCGAAGCAATATCTCTTAAAAAAATATAACATCGGATGAGATATCCATCCGATGTTTTTTTCGTTATTCTTTAACAGATCCCTGTGTAAGACCAGATACAATTCTCCGCTGAAAGATAAGAACCAGAATAACAAGCGGTACTGTAACAACAATGGATGCTGCTGCAATTTCCCCCCACGGAATCGTATATTGTCCTTGGAACAGCGCGAAGCCTACCGGAACTGTCTTGTAATTTGTATCGGTATTTATCGTTAAAGAGAAAAGAAATTCATTCCATGCTGCAATGAAGACGAGAATAGCTGTTGTAAAGATTCCCGGAGCCGCTAACGGGAAAATAATTTTCCAGTATGTTTGCATCAATCCCGCTCCATCAATCTTTGCCGCCTCCTCCAGGTCATGAGGAATCTTTCGGAAAAAGGTTACGAGAATCCAAATGGATAGCGGCAGCGTAAAGGTTGTATACGGAATAATTAACCCTAAATAAGAGTTGGTTAGTCCCACATTTTTCAAAAAGATATAAATTGGCGATATCGTTGCAATTTGCGGGAACATGGAAACGGATAAAACAATCCCTAATATGACTGTTTTCCCTGTAAATTGAAGTCTTGCTATAGAATAAGCGGCGAAAGATGCAACAAATACAGTATAAATGGTGGTAATAGAAGAAACGACAAAGCTATTCCATAAATAGCGGACAAACGGATAATCAAAAAAGACGGACATATAGTTTTTCCAGGTTGGATGAGAGGAAAAGGGTGTAAAAGCTTTATCCCCAAACAATTCTGTCGCTGGCTTTATCGAACTGAGCAGCATCCATAGGAAAGGAAACATGACGACAAAGACGAATATCAATAATACGACATAAAATAACCATCCTGTTTTTCGATTCACCATGAACTCCCCCCCTATTTCCCCGATGAATCCTGCAATAAATCTTTGCCAAGGAATTTAATATAAATCATCGAAATGATGGCAACACATATAAAAACAATAACAGCTAAAGCGGAACCATTGCCAAAATTGGTTTGCGAGAACATGACCTTATAAGCAAAAATCGAAATTGTTTCGGTAGAGTTTGCCGGCCCGCCCCCAGTTAAAACCCAGATCAAGTCGAAAACACGAAATGCATCGAGCGTACGAAATAGTAAAGCAACTAGCATACTAGACTTTAAGAGTGGAAGGGTAATATTCGTAAATTGTTTCCATTTGGATGCTCCGTCTATGGATGCAGCTTCGTACAAGGAGCTTGGAATGACTTGTAAACCGGCAAGTAGCAATAAAGCCATGTACGGAGTAGTTTTCCAGACATCCGACAATATCACGGAAACAAAGGCACCCATCTGTGTTGTTAGAAGGCTGCTCATATGATCTACTAATCCGACTTTCTCAAATATCTTTGCCACTACCCCATTTTGACCATCATATAGAAATTTCCATATTAACGCAGAAACTGCAGTCGGTATCGCCCATGGAATTAAGATGGAGGCACGAATGAGTCCTCTTCCTATAAAGGCCTTATTAATGACGAGAGCAATGGCAAGTCCAAGAATTAGTTCAATAGCAACCGAAATGACGGTAAAAGTAAAGGTATTGCCAAGAGCTTTCCACATTCTTTTTTGAGATAAATCGTCCTTATAATGCGCTAGTCCAATAAAATTCGGTTTTACGATAACCTGATTCAATGCCGATGAGAGGCCCATCAGTTTTTTGCTTTGATCAAGTTTGGTTGCAGCAGAAATGGATTTTAATGCGTTGTGAATTTGGTCGGTTGACGCCTGAATTTGCTTAGCCAGCTTTCTGTCTATTTTGATAAAAGCCAGACTGGAATCTATTTGTTCAAAATTCATTAGCTTTTCGTTTACCGTTTTATATTTATCCTTTATATCCGGGTCAGCTTGGATTTTTTTATCCAAGGCTTGAAGATTTGTTTTAAGCTTATTTAAATCATCTGCTGCATGTCCTTGTCGTATCTCTGCATCGATCCCGCTGATTAGAAAAGGATAATTATCTAAGTAATCCTTCAGATTGAACGAGTAACTTAGGTGAGTTTCCGATTTCGTTGGACTATTTAACTTCAAATCAAACAAACTAAAATAAAAGGATTGAATAACAGGCCATATTGCAATTGCAGCAATAAGTATTAATGCCGGCGCGACTAAAGCATACGCTTTTATTTTTTCAGAGGATTTCTTTTGCTTGCGTTTCTTCGGCAATTCTTTCGCTCCTTTCTAAAAAATGTACTAGCCTTTCCAATGAAGAAAGGCTAATACATCAGACTTTCGGATTACTTCTTCAATTTCTCCTTCATTTGCGCTTCCATATTTTTAACCGCTTGTTCGACGGTTTCTTGTTTTGCTATCGCCTTTGATACTTCAATTTGAATAATGTCTGAGATTTCTTGATAGTTAGCTGCAACAGGGCGTGGAACTGCTGCATTTAAGCCATCCTGGAAGCCTTTATCTCCGAAAGTAGGATTTGCTTTTACAACATCCGGATCGCTATAAAGGCTAGTAATTGTTGGTGCATGACCGCCATAGATGGCATCAAGCTTTTGTCCTTCAGGCCCTGCCATAAACTTAAGGAATTCCCATGCCTCTTTAGGATGCTTTGAATATTTGTTAATACCGGCTTGCCATCCGCCAAGCGCAGCCGCTGACCCCTTATCCCCCGCAGGCAGTGGAGCAATCCCAACTTTGCCTACTATTTTTGATTTATCTTTATCATTCGCACTTGCAAATTCATATGGCCAATTCCGCAAGAAGGCAGTTTGACCTTCGATGAACGCTTGATCGGATTCTATTTCAGTGAAAGTATTTACATTCCCAGGAACAACACTTGAATTTGCTACTTCCACTAGCTTTTTCAAGCCTTTTATTGTTTCTGGACTATTAACTACCACTTCATTCTTTTCATTAATAAATTGTCCGCCATAAGAGGCAACGAATTCAATTGCGTTACACACTAAGCCTTCATATTGCTTCGCTTGGAACACATACCCAAACTTTGTACCGCCCTTACCTTTCTTTTCCTTGGCCATTTTTAGTAAATCATCCCATGTTTTCGGGACTTCGTCTTTACTCACTAAATCCGTTCTGTAATAAAGAAGTCCTGCATCAATAAATTTCGGCAATGCCCATTGCTTGCCGTTAAATTGGGATGCAGCCAAGGCACCTTGATTATATGTGCCTAAATCAATTCCATCCTGTTGAATAAAACGGTCAAGCGGAAGGACATAATCTGCTTGTGCAAATTCAGCCGGCCAGATAACATCCATATCAAAGACATCTATTTCTGATGACTTTCCGTTTAATTGTGTAACATACGTATCATGCTGCTGCCCGCTATCAGACGGCATTTCCTTAAATTCAACATGAATATTTGGATGAGCTGCTTCAAATGCTTCCACAATTTTTGTTGTTCCCTTCGTTACATCCTTGCCTCGTGCATACACAATCGTTACTTTTTTATTATCGTTGTTCTCTTGCTTCGTGCCTTTGTCTTTTTCATTTGAACTATCCGTTTTACTGGAACAAGCAGCCAGCATTAAAGACAAAGATAAAAAAAGTGTCCCGGCTATCTTCCATTTGCTTTTTTTCCTCACGCCAATATCCCCCTCTTCATTTATGTTTAGGTACCTTTTAAAAAGGAAAACCATACCAACCTTTAAATCAATCCCAAAGGAAGTTTAAAATTTACTTTTTCTATTTAGGTTCACTTCATTTTATTAATGACAAGCAGAAAGTATGAATGAAGGGTAAAATAAATTAATGGAATATGGTTGATAGAAAATAGAGGAAAATAAATAACAGAGATAGAAATGGTACCTATCTGCAATTTAGGAGGAATCGGGATGGCTAAGATGAAATCGAAGAAACAATCTCTATCCTTTTTTCGAATTATATGGATCATCTTATTAGTTTTTATTGCTATAATGATAGTCTATCTTTATCGCTTACAAACCCAAGGCCAATTACTGAAACAACTCCTTAATATAACAGGATCGATTATGAGCTTCATAGAAAAAGACCCACGAGTCGGCTATGTTCTTCTAAGTTATATCCCTATCTTTTACCTGGGCTACAAAACCGGGAAGGCAAGAAAATAAGGTGTCAGGTAACTATTTATATGATTATAAATAGTTACCTGACACCCGGTGTATGAGTTTAGTAGATATAAATACCTTTTTCGCTATTTTTCTGCCGTCAATCCGTTCCATCAAGGTATCGACAGCGGTTTCTCCCATTAATTCTGTATAGACTTTGACTGTGCTTAAAGGTGGAAAGACATACTTCGACACACTGATATCATTTACACCTATAAGGCAAACTCGATCTGGAACTGGAATATTTGCCTCTTGTAAAGCTTGCAAACATCCGATTGCAATCGAATCATTGCCTGCAAAAAAGGCAGTCGGCAGCTGCTCTCCATGCTCCTGAATCGCCTTTTTCATCCACTTCTGCCCATCCTGGACGGTGAATGCTCCGGTATAGATGAACTCTTCCTTAAATAAGCCAGCGGACCTCATATATTCACTGAAGGTTAATTCTCTTACATCCACGATTTCAGCAGTTTGGTCACGGAAGGCTTCCCGCCCGCCAATATAACCTATCTCCGTATGTCCATTTTCTATAAAAAAATCAAGCACCTTTTCCGTCACCTTTTTAAAGTCAACGACAACCGAGTCAAACTGTTCTTCGTCCGGAGAAAAATCTACAAATACAAGATTGTTTGAAATCCCTGCTATTTCTTCTACTTCCTTGCTGCTGTATTTACCGATTGCAATAATCCCTTGAATTCCCTCTTTTTTAAGATCGCCAAGATTGCTTTGATAACACTTGATAACCTGGATATCATGCTGCTGGCAGCGATTCTCGATTCCTAATCGAATGGACATGTAGTATAAATCATCCAGTTCCTCTTTCTCCGTATACCAATGAAGCATCGCTATTTTTGCAGGGCTCGATTTACGTGCAGGACGCTTTTTATAAGAAAGTGCCTCCGCAGCTTCAAATATATTCTTTCTGGTTTCATCACTAACAGAAAGGCTGGGGTCATAATTCAAGACTCTCGAGACTGTCGCTATTGAGACTCCCACCCTTTCCGCTATATCTTTAATCGTAGCCATTATTTCCTCCTGGAAAATTGATACGTTGTAGTTGATTGGTATATTTCATCTTTATCTAAAACAATAGATGGGAAGTGCGAATGATGAACGGCATCCGTATATCCCTGTGTCTCCAGGCAAATACCTAGGTATTTCTGTGCTGGTACTCCAAAAATTTCAAAATCCCCTACTAACTGGTTAGATGTGTAGACCACCACAGACGGCTGATCGGTTTCCACCTTTAACGAACGTCCACTCTCCGGATCCGCTAGGGTAATAACTTTATCTTCCTCCTCATTCAATACAAACGGGTGATCATATCCATTTCCGGCTAATACATTTTGCAGATGTGCAGAGACGGTTCCTTCTTTTATTATCCTGCCCTCGCGAAAATCAAACGCAGTATCTGTTACATCGAGCAACTTTCCGGTTGGCAAAAGTTGCTCGTCTAATTCTAATATCGCCTGGCTGTTTATTGTCAACTGATGATTCAAAATATCTGTCTTCAAATTTCCGCTTAAATTAAAATAAGAATGGTTCGTCAAATTGACAATGGTTTTTCGATCCGACTGAGCCTCGTATGAAATTTTAAGTTCATTTTCATTGGTTAGAAGATAAGTGATTTTTAGATTTAATGTGCCTGGGTAACCTTCTTCCCCATCCGGACTTTGATGAGTAAAAACGATACCGATTCCAGCTTCATTCTGAATATCTTCAGCCTGCCAAATAACATGACTCAATCCTTTTATACCGCCATGGATATGATTAACATTTTCATTTACCGTTAAACGAAAAACTTCCCCATCCAACTCAAATGCTGCCCCTTTAACTCTGCCGGCTACCCGCCCAACAACGGCGCCAAAATAAGGAGAATATTGCAAGTAATCCTCCAAGCAATCAAATCCGAGTACAACATTTTCAACAATGCCGTTGCGGTCGGGTACTAAGATTTTGGTAATAATACATCCATAGTTGAGACATGTCACACTCATTCCAGCATCATTTGTCAGTGTAAAAGCTTTAACTTCTTGGTCATCCAATTTGCCAAAACTTGTTTTGGATATTTCCAAACCAATCCCCCCTTATAATGTTTCGATGAATCTATTAAATGCTTGTTTTCCGTCCTTATCCCGTTTATACACACTAGCATCCTCTAATGCCTTCTTAAATTTCGCTCCAACTTCTTCCCGTAAAATTCGCTCCACATTTTGCTCGTTATGTTGATCTTTGTACTTCGCCTTCAGTTGTTTCGCCCATTCCTGGTGATACTCTGCAATGGAATGCCGTTCATCTAAAAGGAATTTTCCCACTTCCTTTAGTTCATCCTTCAATCTGGCAGGTAAAACGGCGAGACCCATAACCTCAATCAGGCCAATGTTTTCCCTTTTAATATGGTGAACATCGGCATGAGGGTGAAATATCCCTAAAGGATGTTGTTCACTTGTACGATTATTGCGTAAAACAAGATCCATTTCATACAATTCTCCACGCATCCTCACGATTGGAGTTATTGTATTATGAGGTGTATTCTCGGAGAAAGCATATATACCCACGAAAGGATCGCTGTACCCCTTCCACTTTTGTAAAATATAATCCGAAGTATCTACCAAGCTTTGAATCTCATTACTTCTTAATCGAATCACGCTCATCGGCCATTTTATCGTAGAACATTCCACATTCGAGAATTTATTTATCCGAAATGTCTCCTCACTTGCTGCTCTCGCCATTGGGAATTCATAACGTCCTCCCTGATAATGATCATGTGATAGAATGGATCCTCCAACAATCGGCAAATCGGCATTTGAACCAATAAAATAATGCGGAAATCTTTCCACAAACTTCAACAGGTTGGTGAAAGTGTTTCGATTAATAACCATATTCCGGTGCTGCCCCGATAAAAGGATGCAGTGTTCACGATAATAAAGATACGGTGAATATTGCAGCATCCATTCTTCGCCCTCAAGCTCCACCCTTATTACACGATGATTAGAGCGGGCCGGATGGCCAAGTCTGCCGGCATAGCCTTCGTTTTCAGCACATAACAAACAAGTTGGATATCCAATACTTTCCACTGTTTTTTCCTTTTCAATTTGTTTCGGATCCTTTTCCGGTTTGGAAAGATTAATCGTAATATCAAGGTCTCCATATTCCGTAGCCACTTGATATACAATATTTTTTTGAATTCTCTTTGTTTGGATATAGTTGCTGTTGCGGCTTAATTCATAAAAATAGTCCGTTGCCTGTTTTGGGTTCTGTTCATATAACTCGTAAAAATTTCGATTAATCGTTGACGGTCTGGCAACAAAGCAATTCATGATTTTACTAGAGAGGATTTCCTTTGAATCAAAGTAATCCTCAATTATATTATTTTTACACGCATACTCTACTAAAATATCCAACAAATCCGGTATTTCCTTTTCTTCAAACTCTTCGTCTGTCTCTGAATAAGCCTCTAATCCTAAAAGAGCAAGTACTTGGTTTCTCGCATAAATCATGTCTTCTTCTTCTATTAGCTTAGCAGTCACCGCTTGGGATACAAGCTGTTGTATAACATTGTAAATAACCTGCATCTTTAATCCCCGTAGCCATTCGGATGATGGGAATGCCAGTTCCAGGCATCCTTAATTATCTTATCAATCATCGTTCTTTGCGGATTCCAGCCTAGTATTTGCATTGCTTTAGATGCGGAGGCAATTAATTTACTTGGATCACCGGCACGTCTTTCCCCGGTTACAGCAGGAATATCGATATTCGTTACCTTTCTTGCTGCTTCGATAATTTCCTTCACCGAAAAGCCTTTGCTGCTGCCTAAATTGAACACATCACTTTTCCCTCCATTTTGCAAATAACGAAGGGCTAGTAGATGAGCATCAATTAAATCCTCTACATGGACATAATCCCGGATGCATGTACCGTCTTCCGTATCGTAATCATTCCCAAACACAGTAATGGCTTTCCGTTTTCCTAATGCAGCCTCCAGTACAACTGGAATAAGGTGGGTTTCCGGTGAATGATCCTCTCCAATTTCCCCTGATTCCCTTGCACCCGCCACATTAAAATAGCGGAGGGAAACATATTTTAGATCAAAAGCCTTCTCACACCATTTCATCATTTTTTCCATTGTTAGCTTTGTCTCGCCATAGGTATTGGTGGGATTCGTCGCCATCTCTTCGTCAATAGGAACCACTTCCGGTTCTCCATAAGTTGCGGCGGTAGAGGAAAATACAATATATTTCACATGAAATTCCCTCATCATCTCCAATAGCACCTGTGTTCCGTACACATTATTATCAAAATACTTTAACGGATCCTCCATAGACTCTCCTACAAGTGAATTCGCTGCAAAATGGATTACTGCATCAATATTTTCTTTTTCAAAAACTCCTCTAAGAAATTCGCGATTACGAATATCCCCTTCATAAAATTTCGCCTTTGGATGAATCGCCTTTTTATGACCTGTTTGCAAATTATCGACAACTACAACCTCATGCTGCTGATCGATTAACTGATAAACTGCATGGGAGCCAATATAGCCTGCTCCACCTAACACTAAAATGCTCATAACTTCACCTCATTCAATATTTCTTTTGCACCATCACCAATACTAGCTACATAAAAGTCAGCCGCATATCCTATTTTTTGCTTATATGCTTTTCCAACCTCTGAAATAAAATCTTCCACCTTGTCTTTTTCGACAATGGCGATTGCGCAGCCGCCAAATCCAGCTCCGGTCATTCTCGCACCAACTACGCCTTGTTGTGCCCATGAAGCTTCCACCAAAGTATCAAGCTCAATACCTGTTACCTCATAATCATCTCGCAAAGAATTATGCGACGCATTCATAAGTGCACCGAATTCTTCCAGATTACCATTTCTTAATGCCTGCAACGCTTTTAAAGTCCGCTGATTTTCATAAACAGCATGTTTTGCACGTTTTCTCACCGTCTCATTTTTAATCAGATGCTTGGAATTTTCAAATAACTCTTCTGTTATTTGACCAAGTGCAATAATATTTAGCGCCTTTTGTAAATCGGAAAGTGCTTCCTCGCACTCGCTTCTTCTTTCATTATATTTAGAATCAGCAAGCTCCCTGCGTTTATTCGTATTCATTATAATGATTTTGTGATTTTCCAACTGAATTGGCGCATATTCATAATCAAGAGTCTGACAGTCTAGTAGAATACCAGAATCTGCTCTCCCCATTCCAACCGCAAATTGGTCCATAATCCCGCTATTAACACCGATGTACTCATTTTCCACCTTCTGCCCCAGCTTTACCAGCTCAAGCCGCGGGATTTCCAACTGAAATAACCCATCTATCATTATTCCCGTTAGCATTTCGATGGATGCTGATGAAGATAAGCCTGCCCCGTTTGGGATATTCCCATAAAATAAAACGTCAAAACCATTCGGAATTTTGTAGCCACTATCGCGAACAAAACGGAGCATTCCTTTCGGATAATTACCCCAATGATGGTCGTTTTGATAATCAAGATTGTTTAATGAAAATTCAATGATTCCTTTTTCCGCGAAATTTACCGAGTACATACGCACATTTAAATCATCACGTTTTTTCACGAAACAATATGTTCCAAATGTAATGGCACAAGGAAATACATGTCCTCCATTATAGTCCGTATGCTCACCGATTAGATTAATTCTCCCCGGGGCAAAAAATTGTTTTTCATGGGCACATTGAAACTTTTCCGCAAACAAAGCTGATAAATCCTTATCATTCACTATTGGTATCCCTCCAAATAAGCATCTTATTTTCATTAATCGTATCTCAATTAGTAAAAATATTCAATAATTTTACTAATATTTTTACTAAAATTTTATTGAAAAATATTCGACATTATTTTCTAATAACATCAATATCAAAAGAGCTTCCTACAAACATTTTTGATATTTTTCATCAAACGTTTGATTAATTCCAATTTGTCGAAAGAGTAAGAGTCGATGCCCTTACATGTGGGGAGGAGACGCAGTCATTTTTCAAAAAGTATTTTATCCTTTCCAACATAATAAAAAAACCACGTAAACCTACGTGGCATGCCCCGTATCTATATATTTTTCAAACAGCTTTTCTTTAGACATAAATAAATAGGTTGGACATTGCTTTCTTATATTACGCATCGAAATGGAGGTTGTTGATAATAGATAGATTGGAAATTGAGTGGAAAACTTAAACAACTTATATAGTCTGCTGTTTGGATATGACTTTTCAAATCCAAGATGAGTGACACCTTTATTAATCATTGTAATCCCTATAATTCCTTTAATTTGATTGGACCTTGGATGATTATCGATAAACCGCGCCAACGATGGCATGGATTGTTCTACCATTCTGTATATTACCATGGAGCGTTGCAATGGATGTTTTAATGAAAGTACTTCTTTTAATATCCGTACATTATGCAAGTGAATCTTTAATAAGCAGTCATTCTTGGCAATACACGTCCCATCAGATAAATATACATTTTTACCTTTATATTTTGTAATCCTCACCCTAAAGACCGTTTTCTCATTCTGACTGGTAAAAGTATACTCGAGACGTCTAACATATAAAAAAAGTGTATCAATGATATGACATAAAGAAATAATGGATAATCGAAAAAACAAATGAATCAAACCTCCCTACGGATCGCTCTGACGTCCACCGAGAAAACATTACCAAATTCATACTTATTCATGAAGATTAACAAGTATAAAAAGTGATTTCATCATTAGTATTCCTTTTTTTCGTCAACAATTTCATCTTATTTACATGTTTCCCGGGGAATATTATAAAAAGCTGTCGACTACTGGTAAAATGTTTTAAAGAGCACGAATAAACATATTATTTGAAGAAAAAATAACATAAAATGTTCGACAGTTTTTATACAATATTTTTTGGTCCATATTAATGATTCATGCATTTTCACTATTATTAATCAAGCGTTTGATTAATAGCTATTAGGAAAATCACTTCCAATATTGTCACATTTCCTGCTCTTTCTTTCATATGGATAATATAATTAGATAGGAGGTGGAAATAGATTTTAATAGTACTTCCATTCCATTTAAAGCATTTTGATGTAAAACTTCAAAAGCCTCTACTTCATAAACCCTTTCTTCTTGGTATATTTCCATAAACAGCAAAAAACCCTCCTAAACTATTTTTAGGAGGGTATCTTTATCTATTACTCTACTACACGTCTTACTACACCATTAAAAGTTTTTTTCCAATAAGGATTGCTTAATGAATCAATAGACACACCATTAGAACTGTTATCGTCAAGGAATTGTCCATTTCCTAAATAAATTCCTACATGGCCGTTAGTTTTATACGTATCAAAGAAAAGGAGATCTCCACGCTTCATTTCAGATGCACTAACCGCTCTTCCTTGGTATACAAGTGTATTAGTAGATGTTCCTGTAATGCTTCCTAAGTTCACACCTGCCATAGCATATGCCCAACGTACGAAGGAGGAACAATCAAATGATCTGTTTTCAATATCGCTGCTAGAACGACCGCCGCCCCAGTTGTATGGAGAACGCCCAACAATGGATGAACCTGCGCTAATAGCTGCTTCGATTGCTGCCGATCCATGATAAACTGGTCCATCAGAAGGTGCACTAGATCCAGAACTAGATGGCTGGCTATTGGCAGAAGATTGGTGAATTCCACTTGAATGGGATGATGAACTGGATGTTTTTCTTTGATATGCCAGTCTTTCTTTTTCTTGTTCAGCTTCAGCCGCTTTTTCTTGTTCAGCTAGTGATGCTGCTTGGTCTTGTAAATTTCCAAGCTCTCCTTTTGCTGCTTTTTGCTCTTCTTTAATTTTTGCTAGAATACTATTTTTATCATCTATTTGATATTTTAATTGTGCTTTCAAGTCTTCAAGGCTCGCTAAATCTTGCTGAACTTGCTGCAATTTATTATTTAAATCTGCTTCTGACTGCTCAAGAACTTTTTTATCCGCTTCTTGCTCTTGCAGAATTTTATGATCGGCATTCACGAAAGTGGTTAGAGCCACAGCTCGGTCAATAAAATCCCCAAAGCTTTGAGAACTTAGCAGCACATCTAAATAACTATCGGAACCATCGCTTTGCTGAATAGAACGAGCACGATCCTGTAAAACTTTATTACGTTCCGCGATTCTTTGCTTTGTTTCCTTAATTTTCACCTGTAAAGCATTTATTTCTTGCTTTGTATCATTTACTTTTTGAGTGGTATCTTTGATTTTCGCGTTTGTTGCATTTACTTTAGCTGTAATTTCGTTCATTTCCGATTCCATCTCTTTTGCCTGTGCACTAAGGTTAGAGATTTCAGACATTTTCTTTTGAATATTGGATTGAACGTTTTTTTGCTTTTCTTTAATGGATTGGGCAAATGCGAAGTTGCTGGATAACGGAGCAATTAAGGTACCGGCACTAATAACGGATGCTACACTTAGGGTTAAAAGTTTTCTTTTCACGATTATTTCTTCCTCCAGAGTATGTAGATAGATATTTTTAACTATTATTTTTATAAAGTATGTAGATAAAGATTCTTAACTGTTATTTTTTATTAAGTATGTAATGAGTGACTCTTTCACTCTCTTATTTTTCTTTTAGCAAAGTTATTATATCATCAAATTTCGACAATTTGGGCCATTTAAACATTACAGTTATATTTCAATTTTATATCCTATTTTTACAAATAGGGTATATCTTTCCGTAATTGGCTATAAATCCTACTGTAGACTAACATTCTTACCCATATAGGATGTTTACAAAGTCTTCGTATACAAAAAAACTGCATAGTTAAAGTTACAAAAACTCTATTGGAATACTTTTTTCAAAAAATGCATAGAATCTATCAAACCTATCTAGTATTTGAAAATCGATTTATTTTAATGGAGGGCTTGTCATGAGGAAGATGCTGAAGAACTATTCTTACACTATAATTCTTGTTTCTCTTGCCGTTATTACAGGAATTATTTATATCAACTCTCTTTAATTTGCAGTCAAAGAAAGGATAATCATTTTCATTTTATTAAAAGGGACTCCCTTAATTATAGGTGTTACAAAAATGTTTTGGTGAATATTACGGAATTTATCAAGAAGAGTACAAAAAAAGAAACGGAACAAATAGTCCGTTCCATTTATAAAAATTGGGTAATCACTTTTAACCAGCCGAAAAAGGAAAGCCACAATGGTACGCTTAATAAAACAGCCCAACACATGCCTGCAAAAAAGTTTCCATCATCTCTATTCACGGATTAGCACCCCTAATAAGTGATTATTCACCAGGTGTATCAAACGCTTGTATTTCTATTTTAGTTCCTATAAAAATAAAACGTTGTCGGAATTGATAGATGAAAATATAAATTTACTATCATTTGAAGTCGAATAAGTTAATAAGTGCATCCATTCCATTTGAAATGCGGGTTTCAATGCCATTAAAATCTTCTGCTTTTATAATATAGGCATCCATATTGGCAAACACCTTCGACACCACAAAGCTCACCAATTTCAAATCTGTTTCAATTCAAAATATCTGAGATATGTTTATTCCTTGTCTTGATTCTATGTAAATCCTTGAAATATAGCACTTTACTGCCTTGCTTAATACCGAAACAGGAAATAATCTTAGCAACAATTGCATTTGAAATTTTCCCATTGGAATCTTGAAAAACCTCAATGGAAATGTTATTTTTCTTCAAATCAATATACATATAAAAATTTAAGTAGCGATCACTAACAATCGCTTGAATTTTTAGAGTTGTCCATTCCCGAAGTGGAGTAATATGGAGTATGGATGTTGAATCGGAGTCGTGGTGTGAGGTACTTTGAAGCGCATGACTTAGTGAAAAATACGTTTGTATTTTCACTACTTGGTTTGCTTGTTTATAACCGTGGCAAACTAAATAGTAGTCCCCTTTGATAAAATGACCATGTGATAGAATTTCTTGAAAACGAATACTTAATTGTTCCATTTCATTCTCCTTCCATGTCAATTTATTACTATTTAACTAGTAAATAGTTAATTATTACTATTAATGGTAAAATATTTTTATAGTTAATAAGTCACTGTATTCTAAATTAGCATGTAAATAAATATTCCGTATTCGAATACTACCTTTTATCAACATAAAAAACCACTATCTTTATAGTAAAAAAGTAGCGGGTGAAATAATGTCCATGTCCTTTGCAAAGCGTTTTAAGGAATTAAGAGAAAATCTTGGCCTAACTCAACAGGAAATGGCTACTAGATTACATAAACAACAGCCCGATATTTCTAAAATAGAGAACGGTGAAAAAGAATTAACCGTTTCCGAATTAGCCGAGTTTCGAAATACTTTTCATCTGTCCAATGAAGTTATACTTTATTTAACTTTTGGGATTGATCCTGGCTCTCAAACGACGCAATTGGCCATAAGAGAACGTTACGAGGATGCTGAGGCACAGCGCATACTCAAATATTTATTAGAGCATCCAAATTTCAAAAGCCTGATTAGCCGAATAACCCTGTTGCCTGACAAAAATCAGCAATATGTCGCGCAAATGTTATCGGCCATTATTAAAACAGAAGAAAGGAGATAAGAAAGGAGCCGAAAGCAGCCGGTGTGCGGATGAGTGAAATTTGATGTGAAGCGACAGCGAGGTTCTTTAGGAGCGATGTTGTCTTATCGTAGGAAGCAGACTACGAAATCCGATAGCCTCTGTGCACATAGTTAGACAGAGTACGTTTTCTTATCCTCAAACAAGAGTCCATTCCATATAAAAATAGGATTGGACTCTTTTCTTCGTTCATTAGATTTTCATAGCTCGAATTGCCCCAAAAGCTTATCTAATTTCAATGCCTGACCAATACTGCCTTCTATCTTCAGTTTTCCCATCATAAATGCAGTGGTGCTGTTTATACTCCCCTGTAAAAATTTTCTAAAATCAGAAACCTTCATTTTCAATGTGCACTGAGGTTCTTCCACCGCTTCGTAAAGTACCTTCGCAGAACCTCCCGAAAATGCCAACTGATACGTGCCGCCATCATCTCCGCTCAACTCAAATTGATACACAATATTCATATCCTGAAATGGGACAGGGTTTGCATTTAATACAATTTCAACCTCCTCCCAAATTTCCTTCACCGTTTTCTCATTAAGTTTACTCATATGCACATCCCCCTTTTCTATTAATATATAATAATGGATTTTGAATAATCAAATAATTGCAGTATTATTAAAGAAAAGGAGGCTTTATTAATGAAACATGCACTTGTAGTCGGCGGAACCGGAATGTTATCAGATGTCACCTTATTTCTGAAAAAGGAAGGATATTTTGTTTCGGTTATTGGCAGGGATCCCTCAAAATACGAGCGTATTTCTGATTCTTCCCATTCAACATTTTTATCAGTCGATTATCATGATGACATGCAGCTTTTAAATAAAATCCAACATACTATTCAACAGCATGGTCCTATTCAATTAATTGTTGCGTGGATTCACTCGTCTGCTCCAGATGCTTTAAGGATTATTTTTGCGGAAGCTGCAAAAACTAAGGTGGAATTTCATTTATTTCATGTTTTGGGGAGCAGCTCGAATTTAGAAAAAATAAAAGAGGCTGCATCAGTTCCTGCGAATTGTCTTTATCATCAAGTACAGCTTGGCTTTATCCTCGAAGGTAATCGAGCACGCTGGCTAACCAACCATGAAATTGCGTCAGGAGTGGTTGCAGCAATAAAGGAAGATCATCCTATTAAAGTGATTGGCGTATTAGAGCCTTGGGAAAAACGTCCTTAAATCGGAGGAAAAAATGAAGGATCAGCTTTTAGAAATAGAAGCAAAATATCATGTAAAAGTATTATTTGCATGTGAAGCAGGCAGCCGAGCATGGGGGCTCGCATCCGAAAACAGTGATCATGATGTCCGTTTTATTTATGTGCATCCACTTGAATGGTATTTAGATATAGATCAGAAACGAGATGTTATTGAGAACCCTATTACAAAGTCACTGGATTTATCCGGATGGGATCTGCGTAAAGCCCTATTTTTGCTGAAGAAATCCAATCCCCCTTTATTGGAGTGGCTGCATTCGGACATCATTTATATGAAAGAAAGTCCTTTTTATGACGAGATGAAAAATCTTGCGAATAGAGCTTTTTCTGCAAAAGCTTGCCTTTTCCATTATCTCAATATGGCAAAACGGAATGCGAAAAACATCTTTCAAAAAGACAGGATTAAAGTAAAACAATATTTAAATGTTTTACGTCCACTGCTATCCTGTAAAGCGATGGAAGCCGAGGGCTCTTTTCCAACGGTACATTTCCCAAATTTAGCGGCGAAGCTTATAACAGATGATAAACTCAAAAAGGAAATAAACCAATTAATACATCTGAAACGAGCGGAAAAAGAATATATTAGCCGTGCGGAATTATTCTATACGAACGAGTATATAAAATCGGAGTTGCTATATTTAGAAGAGTATGTCAACACAATAACGGTTAAAAAAGGGGATATAACGGAGGAATTGAATCAATTTTTTCGAAAAACATTAAAAGAAGGTACCTCTTAAATGGTACCTCTTCTCTTAAATGCCTTCGTCGAAATAACAGCCATCAATAAGATGGCAACTAGAATATACGCGATGCCCCCAATCATGCCTAATGATCTTGGTGCCAAGTATTGCAAGACAAAACCAGAAAGAAACATAGATATCCCCAATAAAGTGTTGCCGATAGTCGCTAACAGTCCAAACATTGTTCCTTGATGCTCCTCGGGTATTTCTTTCATAAGAATAGTATCAAAGCAAGCATTTCCGATCCCGGTCATAAAAGCGGCCCCGCAAAACATAAGAAAAGCTATCACGATTAAATGAGTTCTGCTTAATAAAAAAAGAAAAGTACCTTCAAGCATTAAACATATTAGTCCTGTCAAAAGGTAATTTTTCCGAAGCCGATTTGCAGCTGAGAAGCTCAGCATCAGCCCTATTCCCAACGCTCCATAAAAAAGGCCAACCCCCACATCACCTAGCTGGTATTCCTTAACTGCATACACACTTATTAAAACATTATCTATTCCATTCATAGAAGCAATTATGATTTCACAAAAAAGAAGAAGTTGAATCGGAGCAGACATAAGCACAACTTTTTTAAAAGTGGATAAAGGGTTCCCTTTTTTAGCTTCATTTGCTTTCCCTTCCTTATTTTTCTCAGGAAAAGCAATGGTTGCAGTAATCAAAGCTGCCCCTAAAAAAGAAGCTGCATTAAACCAAAATGTTACACCTGCTCCAAAGATGGATGAAACAATCCCTCCGGAAAAGGCGCCTCCAATTAAAACAATACCAACCATTACTTGTTCCAAACTATTTATTTTGACGAGTTGATCCTTCTTTACCAGACCCGGAATAGATGACTTCCTTGCTGGAGCATAGATTGCTTCACCAACGGCTAATACGAAGGTACTAACATAGACAATCCACAGATCCTCTTTTCCATTCACCATTAAAAAAGAAAGGGCAAACACGATTCTAATAAGATCTGTTATCACAAGTATCGCTTTTCGCGAAAACCGATCTGCAAGCCATCCCCCGATCGGTCCAAACAATAGAGAAGGTATCAGCCGAATGGCTAAGGTTACTCCTACCGCCATTCCAGAGCCAGTAATATGCAAAAGCATTGCCAGAACAGCAACGGAACTAAAACGGTCCCCAATACCATTAACTACCCCAGCAAAAAACAATCTTCGGTATTGCTTTTCCTCTCTTATAATCGATATTCCCAAACCCATCACCTTCTTTTAAACTCATCTAATTTTATATATATCTAATTAGTTATCTAAAAAATACAGGTGCCGAGTGACACCCATTTAATGTAACCACCATAATTCAACAGGATTTAGTTCATATTGATTATTTTCCCTGTACATATATTGGCACATGATTAACTCGCGCCTTAACGTGGCATAATCCTCATGAAACTGTTTTAAATATTCATTGATTTCCTTTTCCGGATAAACCTTTCCAAACTCTAACCCCTTTGCCATATGAGCAAGGACAACCAGCTTTTTCTTCCGCTGTGCCGGATAATTTTTGAGTTTTCCATCCTTCGTGAAGAAATTATTAATAATTGCTGCGCGTTCTTCTTCTGTAACAGACATTTCCATATTGGTGCCCCCTCCTTTTCCAACCGTTAAAATTGCCTTAGCACTTGTTTCTAATATTTTGGTGTTTAACGAAAAATAGATGGTATTTTTATCTCTGCGCTCTTTAATTAATCCAACCTCTCGCAGTTTTGCTATATGATGTGTGATTGTTGGCGGCTTGAGTCCCAGCTTACCGGCAATTGCCTGACCATGCAAAGGTCCTTGCTGAAGCAAGGCAATAATTCGGATCCGCGTAAGGTCCCCTAAAGCCTTATGAAATTCCACTATTTTGTTTAATTGCATGGAATAATACACCTACTTTTATAATTATCTAATTAGATATTAATCAAATTAAATTTAAATATCAATAGTTAAAAGGGGAATTTTTAAAAAATTTCGGGAATATGTTGAGGAATCGAAATAATAACTATTTGATTGTTCCCATTTTTGCCTGGGCTGATGAACAATGGGAACAATACCTGAACTATCGTGACCGTTTCATCCTTTGCCTGAGGAAAATGGGAACAATACTTATATAATCGTTACCGTTTCTGCCTTTCCCAGAGGAAAATGGGAACAATACTTATATAATCGTTACTGTTTCTGTCTTTCCCAGAGGAAAATGGGAACAATACTCACCTAATCATGCCCTTTTAAATGATAAAAGCCCCACCTTTTACAGATAGGGCCTTCATCGTGTTAAATTAGGATAATTTAGGGAAGTCTGTGCCTAGTTACAAGGAAATCTGGTACCTTGATCTAAGCGCTGACCCGCAGAAAAGACTCGCGCCGAATCACCTCTGCGGAGCAGCCTTTATAGTAGCTAGACCCCTGTTTTACTATAGTATTCTTCCAATGTTATGTGCTTTTTATAGATTGCAGACGCTACTTTCACTCCAACATAGCGGAAATGCCATGGTTCATATTCATATTTTGTTATTTTTTCCTTCCCTTTTGGATAACGCAATATAAAACCATATTCGTGGGCATGTTTGTCTAGCCATATTCCCTCTTTTGTTTTAGCGAATTTTTCAACTGTGTGGAATTGTACGCTGGCAGCAGTAATATCCATCGCAAGACCAGTTTGATGTTCACTTGTTCCCGGTAATGCTACCGCCATTTCTGCCTTCTTGCGCCCATATTGTGCGACTTCTCTTTTAAATAGGGCATCCTGTGTTTCATAGGAGCGAAAACCAGATGCGCCATAAAGCGTTATCTTTTGTGCAGCTGCTGCTTTGAACATTTTCTCCAATGCAGCTGCTGCAGGCTTTCTTAATAACGCTTTTTCAAGCTTTTGATTTCCAAATAAAAATTTCACCTTCGGACGTACTAGATCCTTTGGACGATAGCCTTTTGGCAAAGCATTGGATTTGTTTACCATGACCGAGATGGAAGTTGGATTTTTAGCTGTGTGAATAACGTTTGTTTTGGAAGAAGCTTTTGTGACTTTAAATGCTGCTTCATTTACTTTTTTATCAGTGATATTAATCACTCGGGAAGATTTTGGTTCACTTACAGCCTTTGATTGTAAACCACACCCCATCATTAGTAATGCACCACTAATGAAAATGATACCTAACCTTTTCATAATCATTACTCCTATTATAATTGTTCAGTTAGCGCATAATGGCTAGCGTATTTCAACGTCTCATCGAAAACTATGGAATCCGGCGCTGCATATTTCGTACTGTCATTTTTAAAGACGCATGAAAGCACGAAAAAGTTACAAAAAGAATAACTCAACTTTCGACATTATTTGAAAAAAGAAGGCTGCCGAAAAAATGGCTGCCTTCTTTTTGAAGTTTAAATTTCCTGTAATTCGGGAAGCTTTCCAATATATTGTGATTCAGGTCGAAAGAGGACATTATGTTCTGCTTGTTCCAAAACATGTGCAGTCCAGCCAACTACACGGCTTGCCGTAAAAGTTGGAGTAAATAGTTCGTCATCCATATTAATGGAACGCATGACAGCTGCAGCAAAAAACTCTACATTCGTATATAATTTCCTTCCCGGTTTATATTCCTCTAACAAACGAATGGCCGTTTCTTCAACATACAAAGCCAAAGCAAGCCAAGGATCATTTTTTCCGACCTCTAATGCCTTTTCCTTCAATGCGAGAGCTCTCGGATCTTTTGTTTTGTAGACACGGTGGCCGAACCCCATGATGCGTTCGCCTTTTTCTAATTTGGTTCGAAGCCAGTTTTCCGCATTTTCCTTTTTGCCAATTTCATTCAACATTATGGTTACGTCTGAAGGTGCCCCGCCATGCAAAGGTCCTTTCATAGTTCCAATAGCCGAAGTAATCGCTGAAACCATATCGGATTCAGTGGAAGCAGTTACTCTTGCGGAAAAAGTCGATGCATTCATACCATGTTCCAGCGTTAATACCATGTAAGTTTCCAATGTTTTGACATGAACATCCGACGGTTTTTCTCCTGTTAACATATATAAGTAATTTTCAACATGACCATATTCCTGATTTGGTTTTATTGGTTCCAGTCCATCCCTTTTTCGTTGCCAATAGGCAATGACAGTCGGCATAATAGCCGTCAGCTTAATCGCTTGATCAATTGTCGGCTTCCATTGATAGCTTGCATCCCCCATTGCTGAGATGACCGTTCGTAAAACTCCCATTAGCTCCATATTGATTGGCAGCTGATCAATAATTGTTTCTATATAAGAAGGCAGCTCTCTATGTTTTTTCAACTGTTGGTCTAATTGGTTCGCCTCTTCAGATGATGGTAATTTGCCATGCCATAGCAAATATGCTGCTTCAACAAAGGAATGATGGATGGCAATCTCTTTTGCCGCATATCCCCGATATACTAAATGCCCCTTTTCTCCATTAATATAACTAATCGCTGTTTCAGCAGCTATAACCCCTTTTAATCCGTGTTGAATCATGATCCTTTCCTCCTTTATCGCTTTGAAATTAGTATACGTGCTATAATTGATAAAAAAAATTAAATAATTTTTATTAAATCAATTAAGTATGTTAATCAGGAGGTGCTAACTTGGATTTAAAATGGATACGCACGTTTATTACTGCCGCAAAGCATGAAAATTTTCGAAAAACGGCTGAGGAGCTCTTCATTTCGCAGCCAACTGTCACGGTTCAAATCAAACTTTTAGAGGAGGAAATCGGCAGCACTTTGTTTCAACGTGATGGCAGAAAGGTGACAATAACAGAGGATGGAAGAAGATTTTTACCTCATGCCGAGAAGCTATTAGGGGTTTACGAGTCGGGAATGTCCGATTTAAACCGTTTTCGGCAAGGCTTTAGTCAAAAACTTACATTAGCCATTTCCCCGCTTATAGCAGAAACCATTATGCCGTTTGTTTTAAAACGCTATATGACCTTACACCCGGAAATTGAGATTAATCTGCAGGTGGTTGATTCCGAATTTATTGCAGATGCCGTTTTAAATGGAGAAGTTGATTTAGGACTTTCCAATCAGCATACAAAGAATTCTGATTTAATTTGCCGTCCGTTATATGATGACCCTGTTGTTTTGATTGTCCCTCATGACGGGAAAGACAGCGAAACCGCTCCGCCATTGGACGCCGAGGATTTGCTGCAAAAAAACTACTTAATTACTCACAATCATCCTGAATACTGGGATCAGTTACTGCATTCCGTTCGTGCGGTGGTGCCCGCAGTTCGGACGATGGCCGTTTCGCAAGTCAATGTAACCAAACGGTTTATTATTGAAGGGTTAGGCATTTCGTTTTTGCCCTCCTCCACTGTGCGCAGAGAGCTTTTAGAAGGAAGACTGTTAGAGGCACCATGCCCTTTTATCAATCTGCCTAATTCCAAGACATATGCCCTTTTAAAATATGAACATCCTAAAGAAACACAATTTCTCGAATTTTTAAGTCAATTTCGTTTCTAGTTTTCCATAATAAATGTTCAAAAGATTCATTTTAAAGTATAATTAGTAAAGCGGAAGGGCCTTGCTCATAGGGCGTACAGATTTCGTTGTCACAGGCGAGACCAACGGAAACACAGAGAGTGATGGTGACTTATTGTAGAGGAGACGGAGATATCCGCTAGCCGACGGCTGCTTGCGCTAGACAATTATTATTGGTAAATAATTGATATTAAAAAAAACTTATACTTTCCTATCTTTTAAAAATATGATGGAGAACAGAAGGTAGATATGAATGATCAAGGATATCATTGAATTTAAAAGAAATCAGCTATATGAAACCATTGGTCTTGTCGGATTAACAGCGGAAGAAACCCTCACCATTAGTAAAGAGCTAGAAAGATTTATGAATTATCATGCGAAAATCAACGGCAAAACCACCGACATGCAAACAAATCAAGCAAAAATTCATGTTAGTGTTTTACTTAATATATTAAAGGTTATTTCAAAAGAAAAACTTGATCTGCCATTCGAATTGAATGACCAATTTTTAAAAAAAGCGGAATGGATTCGGTTTGACATGGCACATACACTGTTACATGCAATTATAGAAAATTATGGTTCGGAAATAGAAGAGTATATTGGAGAATGTGTACCTATCCATGGTATATTTCCAAAAGAGGTTCAAAGCTTTCATGAATCCTTAAAACATTTAGACACTATTTTTCACTTAAACCATAAAAGTCCTGTCTATATCGGCGAATATTTGCCTTTTATGGATATAAAAAATGAAACAGTCCTATTTTGTTATACCCCTCATTACTCATCCGCCTTTAACTACGGAATTATTCAGGGACTTTCTAAAAAATTCAATCACTCTTTAAAAGTGAAAATACTAGATCACTGTAACGGCGGACAGTTTAAGATTGTGGGTTAAGCTCAGGGTTAGAACCTGAGCTTTTATATTTCAATCCAAAATCGTCTAACGATATTCCCATCTTCTTCTGCGAAACTACTATCTTCTATTCCGCCATTATTTAAAATTGTCTTCGCAGAACCAATATTATTTTCATCACAAGTTACAAGAACTTTTGTAATTCCCAGCTCCATTACTTTTTCCAACGATAAGGCGAGAAGCTTTGTTGCATATCCTTTTCTTCTTTCAGACGGACGAATCCCGTAGCCAATATGGCCACCTGTTTGTAATAGTTTCTCTGTTAAGCTATGGCGAATATTAACCGCACCTATAACTCTATTATTTTGATTGACGAGCCAGTAAGTAGAATCCGGCACCCAGTTAGCAGGCAGATTATCACCTTTTTCCGCATCTAATAAAGACTGGACCATGCCTGCAAAATCACTCGGGTCTTTGCTGATAACCCAAGGCACCATATTTTCACCGGTTTCCTTCCATTCCTGATAAAAAGATAGGTACTCGTTTTTTAACTTTACAGTTGGCTTGATTAATATTACTTCACTACCCATAGTTTGACCCCCATATATAAATTGCATCTAGTTTACCATAGGGATGCATGAATGAATATAGAAATTTAGCTGTGGACAATGGTACCGCTTATTTCATTTGGTAAGGATAGCGAACCGTTTAGCCATTCTTTAAAGGAAAAAGCAAGTGGATTACTTTCACTGCCAATACCAATCATTACTCTGAGATCTTGTGGTGAATATAGGACTGTATGCAGGGTGCCAAAGTACTCTTTATAATTTTGGAAAAATAGCGGAGAGTCATGGTGATTAAAACGATCAAAAGTTTCTTCGGGAGTAAGCTCTTCCTTCATTAAGGCTTGAAGATAATTCTTCCGTTTTACGGAGCCTTGCAGCTGCTTTTTATTTTTTCTGAGTAAGGTTTTGGTTTCAAAATGATTAGTGCAACTAAGAGGTTGAGTGTGAATAATTTCCTGCTGTTGTGGAGTTGCCTCAACAATAACACTGTTCCCATGTTTGTCCGTAATCGAATAATTATAACAATATCCATGGGGAACCTTCTTAATTAACTGAATAGCTTCCGAAGCAGTTGCGCATTGGTCTAAGACCATTCTAACTATTGTGGTTGCAAGAAAGCCCTGTTGTTTGTACGCTTGATTAACAAAATGCAGGCCAATAACAAGGCCCTTTTCATTCATCCCGTCCAGCCTGCCGATAATGTGCTGACTAAAGCCTATACTCGCAAACCCTTCATTAGGTTGTATAAGTACAAGTCTCGCATCATATAATTCCGGGCTAAAATCATAGTTGCGGAGATAGTAAGAATCTTTCACTAATGTGGAACATCCCATTTCAGGAAATGTTACGTCATATCCACTGTAAGCACCTATAGCTGTGGAAAGCGGCAACTTTAGCCCTTCTGCTAACCCTTTCAGCTCCTCTAATATTTGTGATGAATTCTTCTCTAAAATTATTTGGGCATTATTAGTAGCATCTTTGTTTTGAAGAGTTTGAGAAATACCCTGCGATATTTGCTGACCTTGTTTGAACCCAATTTGATAGAAGCTTCCTCTTAATCCTATTACTTTTACTTTTAATTCCTGCTCTTTTTGCACCTGCAACCCCTCCTGATTTAGTTGAATAACGGGCAATATTAAATCTACTTCATCCAATTGTTCGTTTTGATACCATTCTAAAATGGGACTGGTCGGATCACATCCCCTTTTAGAATAAGTTACACCTTAAAGCTACTTGAAGGTCAAGAGGATTTTTCACTTTTGCTAGTCCCAATCATCGAACTGAAGCTCATATACTCTGCCTTTTGTTGTGCCTGAATAAGGGAGGTTCATATCTATTAAAAGCTTTTGGACAATAGATTCAGAATCAGATTTCAAGAATTTTCTTGCCTCTTTATTAGTTATGGTAGGTTTGATTAAGAGACAAAAATCTTTTAATGTATCAATCTGTGCGTTTTTATTGGATGTTTGACATTTTGGACAGAGCCATTTACCCCACTTTCTTTCCATAGGTAAGCAGAAACATTTCGGACAGTGAACACCTAATAAGATTTCCGATTTTGAAATGTTATATTTTTGAAGAACATCGGGATGCTTAGGGGTGTGGTGCTTTAATAACAGTTTGGAGAGTTTACGGAGTTCTTTTTTAGTTAATTTTTCCTCTCTATATATTTGACTTAAATGATTTACTTTTGACAGGAAATTGGTACTTCGAGTAACGGTTTGTTTGTAGCTAAAACTATTTGGTGTGAATTGAATAAAAGAAGAGGGATTTGTCAAAACCACTAATGTTTCAATAGGAATTGATTGGAACTTATTATTTTCTAGCCATTTTTTTAATTGGAACCTTTGATGGTTAACTTGCAATACTGGATCCGGGAAGATTTCAATTTCATCGTTGTAGTCTCTGATCAATTGATTGGAGTCCTTGTCAAAGGTGATTTTTCCGGAAATGTGTTTTACTTCAAGAATGAGAAAAAAGGTGGAAGAAAGGATAACAATATCCATTTGAAAGTGATGTGAATTGCCTAGAAGCCTAATATGATGAAGAATGAGGTAATTTTCGTCGGGAAGAAATGATAAATAATACTCCATCGACTGTTCTCCTTTAAATCCTGTCAATTTTTTTGCCAAATCCTTTTCAATTTGCGAACGTTTAAGGTGGTTATTGGGTAATCTTCTTAGTAATGCCTGCAATGCTACAATCTCTGCTTCCATTTTTTTCGGTTTTACAATCAAAATATCACTCCTTTTGTATCTTGATAGTAAATTTCTTCACCAATTTGCAGATATCCTCCCTCTTTAAAAAATAATTCCGCCAAATTTCTGCATAATCCCGCGAATTTTTATTATAATCCCGCCAAATCTGACAATAATCCCGCGAATTTTTACTATAATCCAGCCAAATTAGACAATAATCCCGCGAATTCAAAAACCCCCCTATTTAGCCCCCTAACTCGTTTGGACACCTACTTCGTAAGATATTACAATAAATATATCCGAGGGGGCGTATAAAATGAGTAAAAGAAGAGGGCCGATAGAAGAAGTAAAGAAAAATTATGTACGCATGGCTTTAGAATCTGGAAATATGGCATTTGTAGCACGTAAAACTGGTGTAAGTCAATCTACTCTAAAAGCTTGGGTGAATCTATATAGGAGTGAGGTGGAGGCTGAAATGGAACAGGAGGGGGTTAATCCTCTCTCTTCTTCACCTTCTAATAATGACCTTCAAAAAAAATATGATCAAGCAATGAAATTGTTAGGGGAAAAAGAGCTGGAAGTGGCGATGCTTCGTGACATGTTAAAAAAAAAGTTTCCGAACTTTCCGAGAGAGTAGAATTAGCTCACGAATGGATTCAGGAGGGATTCCCAGCTAAACGGGTCCTTAAGATTGCCTCTGTTCACCGTTCTACCTATTACTACCGTCTCTCTCATCCTAAAGGAATGAAAAAAATAAAAGGTGGACGACCTGTACCTGGATTTTCCCGTACGCAATCGAACAAAAAAGTGAGCGACAAAAAGATAAAAGGCTATCTGATGAAATTGATGGAGAGGAAAGAATGCGTCTATGGCTACAGAAAGCTTACTCGAAGTTTAAGAAAGAAATACAAATTAATCATTAATAAGAAAAAGGTTTATCGCCTATGCAAGGAATTGGATATCCTGGTGCCTCAACGGGAGAAAAAGGGGAAGATTCCAAGAAAACTAGCGAAAAACAGAGTGGTTACAGGACCAAATCAGCTCTGGCAGCTAGATATTAAATATGGTTACGTGACAACTTCACGACGTTTTTTCTTTCTTGCCAGTGCCATAGATGTTTTTGATCGTTCCATTGTTGGTTATTTTAAAGGGACTCATTGTGAAGCAAAGGATATTACGAAAATGCTTCAAAAGGCGATGTTAAAGCGTGGAGTTCATATACCTGACTCCGACGATGAAAAAGCTTTAATCATTCGAACGGATAATGGCCCTCAATTTTGTAGTACACATTTTAGAGATTTTTGTGAGAATCAAAAGGTTTTTCATGAACGAATTCCACCCAAATCACCTAATATGAACGCATATATAGAGTCTTTTCATAGTGTACTAGAAAGAGAGTGTTACCAGCCAAACGAGTTTGTAACTTTTGAGCAAGCATATAAAACGGTTGATGAATACATCAAATTCTATAATGAAGAACGGTTCCACGGTGGGCTAAAAGATAATACACCAAAGGAGTACTACGAAAAGTGGCAAAATAAAACCCTAGAACCAGTTAGGTTAGCCATGTAAAACCCTATATCCTGTAGATTTTAGGTAAAAGGAGCCCTTTTACCTAAAATCTACAGGCCACCAAGCGATAGCGCGGTAGATAAAATGGAAAACTAAGAAAAACAGAGAATTCCAAAGTAAGTGTCCAAAATTAAGGGGTTAAACCGCCCCCTTTCAAAAAGGGGAGTCAAACCGATAACGACATCTATAATACATTAAAATACCTCGCTTCCGGATGTGCAAATACAATCGCCGTCACTGCTGCCTCTGGTTCCATCATAAAGCCTTCCGTTAAATGCAGACCAATCTTCTCTGGCTGCAATAACTTAAATAGCTTTGCCTGGTCCTCTAAATTCGGGCATGCCGGATAACCAAACGAGAACCGCTGACCTTGGTATTTCGCGGCGAAGCGCTGCTGCATGGTAAAGTCAGGTGCATCAGGGAATCCCCACTGATCACGCATCAGTTGATGGACTCTTTCGGCAAAGCCTTCCGCAAGCTCTAAAGCCAACGCTTGCAATGCATGGCTTTGTAAGTAATCACCTTGTTTTTTCAATACAGAAGCAAATTCGCGGATATTTTTTCCGGCCACAACCGCAAACATTCCGACATAATCCATCACTCCACTATCCACTGACTTCAAATAATCAGCCAAACACAGATACGGAGCTTGCTCTTGGCGTGGGAAGGTAAACCGCTCTATTTCCACACCAGGATTCTCATGGTCATAAATTATCACATCATCCCCATCCGATTGAGCCGGGAAAAACCGATATAATGCGGATGGTTCCAGCAAGCGATCTGATTTTGCCTTCATCAGCAACTCATCTACTTGCTCCTTCAATTTCACCGCTTTTTCATCTTGCTCCTCCAAAAGCCTTGCAACTTTTCCTTTCAATCCTAAATGATGTCCAAATAGCATCTGCATATTCACATAAGGTTCAATATGTGCAACCGAATAATTCCGTAAAATATGCTCCTTTAAATCAGCTGGGACAAATACAGGACCATCCGTCGAAATTGGCGAACGCACCGCTATTTTCCGTTCCGGCCTCGTCACCTTATGCTCAATTTCCGCCTGCTTTAATTGCCGCTCCCTTTGTTCCTCCACCAAAACCTCGCGCTCATCCGCATTCAATACACGATTCGCTAAGGATAGCCCATCCATCGCATCCTTCGCATACACAACAAGTCCATTATAGGCAATTTTATTAGTAGTAAACTTCCTCGAAAGTGCCGCTCCCCCGACTAAAATTGGAAGGTCAATCCCGGCCTCCCGTAAATCCTGTGCTGTCAGGACCATTTGCTGTGCGGATTTGACAAGCAATCCGGACAATCCAACCACATCCGGCTTCTCTCTTCTAACCGCTTCAATTAAATCAGCCGGTGCCACCTTAATTCCAAGATCCACTACATCATAACCATTATTAGATAAAATGATATCGACTAGGTTTTTCCCGATATCGTGCACATCCCCTTTTACCGTTGCAAGGATAACCTTTCCCTTCGAACTTGACTCCACGCTTTTTTCCATAAAAGGCTCTAAAAAGGAGACGGATGTTTTCATGACTTCTGCACTTTGTAAAACCTCAGCGACAATCAACTGGTTGTCATTAAATAGCCGCCCAACCTCCGCCATCCCATCCATTAACGGACCATTAATTATTGCCAAAGGGGAAGGATACTCCTCAAGTGCCTGTTGCAAATCCTCCAGTAAGCCTTCCTTTGTGCCTTCCACGACATAACTTGCCAGGCGCTCCGCTAGACTCAAAGTTTCAACCGCTACCTTCTTCTCTTTCTTCTTCCCGCGGTAAAATTCCGTAAAAACCGCTAGCGCATCATCACTCGTTTCAAATAATAACCGCTCCGCCATGCGTACTTCTTCCTCTGGAATTGAGGCAAAACGCTCAAGCTTTTCGGTATTCACGATGGCATAGTCCAGTCCAGCTTTCGTACAGTGATACAAAAATACAGAATTTAATACTTCGCGCCCTGCAGGAGGTAAACCAAAAGAAACATTGCTTACTCCTAAAATGGTTTGGCACTTAGGAAGCCTTTCTTTAATGAGACGAATCCCCTCCACTGTTTCCTTTGCCGCACAAAAATATTGTTCATCCCCTGTTCCAGCAGGAAAAACAAGCGGATCAAAAATAATATCGCTTGGGTGAATCCCATATTTAGTAACTAGTAAATCATAGGACCGCAATGCGATTTCCAGCTTCCTCTCAGCCGTTACTCCCATTCCAGCCTCGTCAATGGTACCAACGACGACTGCACCGCCGAATTGATGAATAAGCGGGGTTACTTTTTCAAATCGTTCTTCCCCATTTTCGAGATTAATAGAGTTAATAATATTTTTCCCCTGGCAGTAGGTAAATGCCTTTTCGATTACTGCTTCATCTGTCGAATCTATCATTAAAGGAACTTTTACTTTTTTCACAACCTGTTGGATGAATTCCTCCATATCCTCGATTTCTTCACGGTCGGGATCCGCCAAACAGATATCAATAATATGTGCTCCATTTTTCACCTGGGCACGGGCAATTTCGCTCGCTTCTTCATATTTGCCTTCCGCAATCAATCCTTTGAATTTCCGTGACCCAATCACATTTGTTCGTTCCCCTACAAATAGCGGCCGCACACTTTCATCTTCATAAATGAATGGCTCAATTCCGGAAACTGCATGTGGGTGCTCCTCATTTGGAATTCTTGGTACTACATCCTTTAACGCTTCTGCCAGTGCTTTTATATGTTCAGGTGTTGTCCCACAACATCCGCCCGCAACATTTAGCCAGCCCTTTTCTGCAAATCCGCGAATCTTTGCAGATAACGATTCCGGTGATTCATGATAATGTCCCTCTTCATCAGGAAGACCCGCATTCGGATAGCAGCTTACAGCGGTTGTCGCTAAGCCGGATAATGCACGAATATGATCAGACATAAACTCTGGACCTGTCGCACAGTTCAATCCGACCGCTACGGGATTCATATGTTCCACGGAGATATAAAAAGCTTCAATGCTTTGCCCTGCAAGTGTCGTTCCCATCGGTTCAATCGTACCGGAGATCATCAGCGGAACTTTCACACCCAATTCTTCCAAAGCAGCACAAATTCCTAA
The DNA here is from genome assembly GCF_038008735.1 of Margalitia sp. FSL K6-0131. Taxonomy (NCBI): domain Bacteria; kingdom Bacillati; phylum Bacillota; class Bacilli; order Caryophanales; family Bacillaceae; genus Heyndrickxia; species Margalitia sp. FSL K6-0131. The sequence continues at coordinate 515,302 of NZ_JBBOZS010000001.1, read as the reverse complement.
GTATGCAGACTTTACATTCAACAGATCCTGTGATGTTTCCAGTAAAAGAACATCTGCACCACCTCGAACTAATCCTTTCGTCTGCTCATAATAAGCCTGCCTCAGCTGGTCAAAGGTTGCTCCGCCCGTAACAGATAACGTTTTTGTCGTTGGTCCCATTGAACCGGCAACAAACCGCGGCCATTTCTGCGTGGAAAATTTATCCGCCGCTTGTTTCGCCAATCGGGCAGCCTTAAAATTTATTTCCTCCGCTAAATGACCAAGGCCATATTCATCAAGGACAATACTTGTCGCACCAAATGTATTGGTTTCAATCACATCAGCACCTGCCTGTAAATATGCTCGGTGAATATCGCCGATAACATCCGGGGCAGTAATCGTTAAGTACTCGTTACAGCCTTCATACTCTTCCCCGCCAAAGTCTTCAGCTATCAACTGCTTCGCTTGAATCATGGTCCCCATCGCACCATCTAATATAAGAATTTTTTTCTTCAGCTGTTGTTCAAATAACGTTAGTGCCATGGACCAGTTTCTCCTTTTCGTGTACATAATTTACACAATCCACCGTTAAATCATAGCGAGTAAATGGTGTAATCAAATAAATGCCATTAAAATATTTCATCGCTACATCAACCAATGCCTTCGAAATTGCTAAGCTTTCCTTCGTTGCCTGAACTGGGTCGTCCTTTACTCTTTCCATCACATCTAAAATTTGCTCTGTTAACGTTATACCCGGAACCTCATGATGAAGGAAACTCGCATTGCGATAGCTTGTTAAAGGCATGATGCCAATGTAAATCGGCACCTTCAAATGTCTGGTTGCCTTATATACCTCTTCTATTTGCTGTTCATTAAAAAGCGGCTGGGTAATAAAATAATCTGCACCGCTCCGAACTTTTTTCTCTAACCGAGCAACTGCACGATCCAAATTACGCACATTTGGATTAAAAGCAGCTGCCACAGAAAAGGAAGTTTTTTTTCCTAAAGACTTTCCGGAATAGGAAATTCCTTCGTTAAATTGCTTCATCATGGCAATCAGATCCATGGAAGATAAGTCATAGACAGACGTTGCACCCGGAAAATCGCCAATTTTTGAAGGATCCCCCGTCACCGCTAAAACCTGATTTATCCCCAGAGCATCCAGCCCCATCAAATGGGATTGGAGTCCAATTAAGTTACGATCCCGGCAAGTAATATGAACAAGCGGGCGAATATGATGCTGCTCCTTCAGAATCGTTGCCATAGCGACATTGCTAATACGCGGTGAGGCAAGTGAGTTATCGGCCATTGTTAAAGCATCAATACCCGCTTCCTTTAAACGGTTAGCCCCGGTAAAAAAAGCTTCTGTCTGTAAATGCTTTGGTGTATCAAGTTCCACAATAATCGATGTCCGTTCTTTCACAATCTCATGCAGCGGAGGTTCCTGATCTACATGGGAAGCGAGGACTTCAATCTTTGGGCGAATCGGTTTCACCGTTTTTTCCTTAATAGGCTGCAGCCCGCGGACTCCCTCCGCAATTGCCTTAATATGCTCCGGCGTTGTACCGCAGCAGCCCCCTATCAGGCGTATCCCCTGTTCCACAAGCCGTACGGAACAACTCTTAAAGTACTCAGCATTTTTTGTAAAGACATACCTGCCATCCTCGTAATCTAGCAGACTTGCATTTGGATATGCCGATAAAAATGCCCTGTTAGGCAAGGGTATCTGCTCAAAGGATTGGATCATATGATGAGGTCCTAATCGGCAATTCAATCCGACCACATCCGCCCCAAGCTCTTCTAACCGCCGTAGTCCGTCTTTCACATATGTTCCATTTTGCAAAACCTCTGGTTCTAATAAGGAAAATTGCGCAATAACCGGTACATCCGCTTCCTCCTTCGCAATTTCCACAACTGCAAAAAGCTCCTCCGCATCATAATAGGTTTCGAGCAATATCCCATCGACCCCTTCATGGAGAAGATGATAAAGCTGTTCCCGAAAACTGCGCTTAATCTCGGCAAGAGTGATGTCTGCCTTGCGAAAACCGCGGTATCCTCCCATTGAACCGAGTATATAAGTATCTTTGTTCGCAGCCTGCTTGACAATCCGGACCGCTTCTATATTGATGGCTTTTACCTGCTCCTCCAGACCATACTGGCTTAATTTATAGTAATTAGCACCATAGGTATTTGTTTGGATAACCTGTGCACCCGCCTGTATATATGCTTGATGAATATTAAAAATATCCTCGCTATGGGATAAATTAAATTCCTCGTAGCATGTATCTTTTCCGTAGGAGTAGAGAAGCGTTCCCATGGCACCATCCGCAACTAAAATAGAGTTCTTTAGTCTATCTAATAAGTTCATGCCTTCACTCCTTTTATTTAATGGTTGCAGCAAAACGAATTGCTTTCTGCAGCGATTGTTCGAAATCCTCCAGTAAATCATCTACATGCTCAAGACCGACAGATAACCGGAGAACACCATCTGTAATTCCCCTTCTTTCCCGTTCCTGCTTTGGCATTGCAGCATGAGACATGGTTGCCGGATAGGAAAGGATTGATTCCACCGCCCCCAAACTTACTGCGAAAACAGGAATCCGAACATTCTCGACAAATGCTTTTGTACATTCCCTGTCAGGCAAGCGAAACGAAAGGACAGCACCTGCTCCTTTCGCCTGTGAATGGTGAATAGCGTATCCTGGGTGAGAGGTTAATCCTGGATAAAATACTTCCTCGATAAGCGGGTGTTTCACTAGAAAAGTAGCAATTTGTTCGGCAGTCTTGGAGGACTGCTGAAGCCTGACACTCAATGTTTTCATTCCTCTTAATAACAACCAGCAATCCTGCACCCCTAATACAGACCCGAACGCATTTTGAATAAACCCAACCTTTTTAGCAAGGTCATCGTTCTTTACAACTGCGAGACCAGCCACAACATCACTGTGACCTGATAAAAATTTCGTAGCACTATGAAGGACAATGTCAGCGCCAAGGTCTAATGGCCTTTGAAGAAACGGAGTCATGAAAGTATTATCAACAAACACTAAACAACCGTTTGCTTTCGCTATTTTTATAACACCTTTCAGATCGGTAATATGCAAAAGCGGATTTGAAGGAGTTTCTACATATAAAACCTTTGTATTCGGCCGGATGCCCTGTGCCACTTGATCCAAATCGGTCATATCGACAAAGGTATGTTCTATTTGAAATCTCGTTAAAACCTCTGTAACGATTCTGTATGTTCCGCCATATACATCCTGGGATATGAGAACATGATCCCCTGCGGAAAGAAGCATAAAAGCGGATGAAATGGCAGCCATTCCAGACGAAAAAGCAAAGCCTGCTGTTCCTCCTTCTAAATCAGCAATTGTCTCCTCCAGTATTTTCCGAGTCGGGTTTCCCGAACGGCTATAATCGAACTCGCCAAATTGATTAAAGGATGATTGATGGAAGGTGGATGAATAATGAATAGGCGGGTTCACTGCCCCCGTTACCCCATCAATATATCCTCACCTGTGAACTAGCTTTGTATCAAATGCATGATGAATACCCATTACAGCACCAACTCCTCCTGCCGAATTTTCGCAAATGCCTGCTCTAAATCACTAATTAAATCATCTGCATGTTCAATCCCTACTGAAAAACGCAGCAGCCTGTTGCATACACCACGCTTAATACGTACTTCTTCCGGAATATCAGCATGTGTTTGCGTAGCCGGATAGGTAATGAAGCTCTCCACACCGCCTAAGCTTTCTGCAAAAGTAATCAACTGTAAACTCTTTAAAAAAGCCGGAACCCATTCTGCTTTTTGCAAACGAAAGGACACCATTCCACCTTTATTTGGATAAAGAACACTTTCAACCTCAGGACATTCTTGTAAAAACTCAACTAATTTTTTCGCATTTTCCTGATGGCGTTCCATTCTTATACTCAAGGTTTTTAAACCGCGAATTAACAGCCAGGAATCAAATGGTGACAAAACAGCACCAGCCCCATTATGGTAGGCACTAAGCTTTTCACAAATAGCAGTATCTTTCGCCACAACAAGTCCGGCAAGCACATCATTATGACCGCCTATATATTTGGTTGCACTGTGAAGGACAATATCTGCTCCAAGTGTTATTGGTTTTTGTAAGTACGGGGTTAAAAAAGTATTATCAACAATCAGCAGCAGATCATTTTTTTCTGCAACCGCAGCAATAGCCGAAATATCCGTTTCAATCATTAAAGGATTAGTTGGTGTTTCTACTAAGATTGCTTTAGTTTTCTCTGTTATCGCTGCCTTAAGCTTAGCCGTATCATTTAAATCGATAAAATGTGTACGAATTCCGTAGCTTTCCGAGTATTGTTGAAGCAAGCGATAGGTTCCACCGTATAAATCATCGGAAGCAATAATCTCTTCATTTTGGCGAAAGAGGGATAATACGAGTTGAATAGCAGCCATTCCTGAACTGCAAGCAAATCCTTGCTTCCCTTCCTCCAGTTTGGCAAAGCTATCCTCCAAAAGCGCACGGGTCGGATTTTTCGTACGGGAATAATCATAGCCCGTGGAAAGTCCGATTCCCGCGTGGCGATAAGCGGTTGAAAAGTAAACAGGCGGATTCACCGCGCCTGTTACCTGTTCACTGCGGTTTCCAATTTGTACAAGCTCTGTATGAATATGATGATTTGTCATGAAATATCCTCCTATTTGTTGAATACAAAATAAAAAGGACCTCCATAAGAAGAAGTCCTCGAAAATGCCCTAACATTCTTCTTATCTTTCAGGCAAAAAAATACCTGCTGGAATTAGCACCATTTCAATAAAAATTGACGGTTGCTGAGGCGTCATCGGGCCAGTCCCTCTACCTCTCTTGATAAGATTTTTAGTATTTAGTTATTATTCAGAAATTTACCAACTTAATTAACAATTTACAACAATAATTTGCTTTTATCAAGTAAAATCTTTTTAAAATAGTGGTAAAGCGAAATATATTATTTTGATAAAATCTTCATCAGGCTATCGATTTCGTTTACCCAATAGTTTTCATCTGTATAAACGTCTTGAATCATCAGACCGCTGATAACAGAAAGATAGAGGAACAAGATCCGATGAGGATCCCCTTCACAAAATTCCCCCATCTCCTGACCTTTAACAAATATTGGGATTAATTGCTCAATTGTGTCCTTTGAAGAGAATTGATCTAGAAGCTGCTTTACCTTGACAGGCGTCTCATCGGATGTATGCGCCTGCTGTATGAGCAAGAAATATTGTTTGTGATTTTCCTCCAGCATATTTTTAGTCAATGCTTTTAGCTGTTCAAACGGTGTTCCGGGAAGGTTTCCGATATTCGCTATTGCTGTCTGCGCTTCTTCCAATGCTTCCTGAACAAGCAAGCTGAAAAGCTCTTCTTTAGAGCTGAAATAACGGTAGGACAACCCTTGACTAATTCCTGCTTCTGCTGCAATCATACTCATTTTTGTTCCCGAAATTCCTTTGCGGGCAAATACTTTCAAGGCAGCGCGCTTAATCTCTTCTCTTCTTTCATCTTGGGCATAATCCTGTTCTTTTAACGTCATTTTAAAAGTACACTCCCATCTATTGTGTATTTAGGCTGTATTGAAGCTTATTCATTCTTAATTGAAATAAGGATGTTTATAAGGCTTTCGTTAACAAAAGCTGAGGTTAACCAACTTGTTCTTGGCTGATTTCCCACAGACGCTTTGCTGCCTCCAGATTTTGAGCCGGTACTGATGGAAGAATTTTTTTCATATCCGCATAATAACCGCCGTTATCCTCTGAAATATCATCTGTATCTGCAAGCCATACTAATGTTTCGGCACCTTTTTCCGGACTGCGGGAAAAAGGCTTCATTCCTGCCATTGTTAACCGAGCCAATAAGCCATTATTTTGATTAAAATTTGTTGCAACAAGCCCCGGGTCGAAGCAGTGTGCTGTAACCCCTGTTCCTTCTAACCGTTTAGCTAATTCTGTAGTAAATAAGATGTTGGCAAGCTTCGTCTCGCCATACCTGATAGTAGGTCCGCCGAAAAGCATTTTTGGAAAAGAATATAAGCTTTTAGCATGTATATCATCAAAGTCTATTCCTTTCTTCACCATTTTGTGGCCGTGAGAGGCAGTGGTAATGATACGGGCGTTACCATTTTCCTTTAATCTTTCCAAGAGAAGTGTTGTCAAAAGAAATGGTCCTAAATGATTAACTGCCCACGTCATCTCCATCCCATCGACACTTTCTTGACGTCGATCAAACATTGCTCCAGCATTATTAATGAGAATATCAATTTTCGGGCACTTTGACAAAATCTCTTTTGCTACCTGTCTGATTGATTCTTGAGAAGACATGTCAGCTAAAAACACATCTACCACCGTCTTTCCTCCCGACACATTTTTTAATTGCGTTGCCAATTCATTTGCCTTAACTTGATTTCGTGCGATAATTCCTAAATTTGCACCGCGCTTGACTAGCTCCTTAGCCGTAGCCAACCCTATACCGCTAGTAGCCCCAGTTATAATAATGTACTTTCCTTTTACAGTCCATCTTTTTTCCATTTTAACCATCCTCCTAAGTTATCGTGAATGAATGAATCATTCATTTATTTGATTTTATTTTATGTTGCATTATTTTAATTGTCAATATAGTTTTTATAAAAATTATTAATAATCTGAAAATGAGTGAGATTCTTTTCGAAACAAGGAAAAACAGAGCATTTCAAAGAATTTATATGTATTAAACCAGAAAGGAAGACTTTATCCATGACTGCTATTACGAAAGACATACATAAAAAATTGGCGATTGACAATTTCAATCAAACATGGGATTTAATCGAAAAGGAAAATCGCACCAAAATGGAAGATGATACAATGATACATATGGCGCATACATCCCGTTTTCATTGGGGAATAATTGGGGAACCGGTTAACCTTTCTAGAGGTGAATGGCAAATATCCAGAGTGTATTCCATCCTTAAGCGAGCTGAGCCTGCACTTTACCATGCAAAAAGAAATTTAGAAATATGCCTTGAAAACCAAATTGGGGACTTCGATCTTGCATTTGCTTATGAGGCATTAGCCCGTGCATATATGATCGCTGGGAATATAGAAGAAGTACATCATTATAAAATGCTTGCCACCCAAGCAAGTGAACATATAAAAAAAGAAGCAGATCGAAAATTATTGTTAGATGATCTGAAAACCATATAACTATGGCCGTTATGATGATCGAAACATTTTAAAGATTAATAGACATTATAAAGGAATCAAAAAAGCTAGTCCTCTTTTTTAGAAGACTAGCTTTTTGTTTATGGATTTGAGCTGTTGACTGTACTGCTATTATCATTCAAAAAATTATTAATCGCTTGCTGGTTTTTCTCTTTATCAATTTCCAAAACAGCACCATCATAGGATACATATCCATTTTGGTAAGCACCTTGAACTGGCACTGTTAAAGTATCGATATTTTTCGGACGTTTTAGTAAAAACTCACTAGCTAACGCAATCGCATCACTGGTATCCATATTCGTTTGAATATAAGGCTGGATTGTTCCTAATAACTTAGGTGCTTTTGTAAATCCATTTACACTTAGAACTTCATCCTTTATAGCTTGAAGAACCTCTTGCTGGCGTTCTACACGGCCAAAATCACCTTGAGCATCATGTCTAAACCTTGCATACCCTAATAATTCTTTACCGTGCAGCTTTTGAAGACCTGGATGTAATGTAACACCAATATTTTTTGACATTTCTTTTTTCACATTAATTTCAATGCCATCAGGTGCGAGTGTATCGACAATTTTTTCAAATCCTTTAAAATTCACCATTACATAATACTGAACATCTAGACCAAAATTCTGTTTAATCGTTTTTCGCAGTAATTCCGGTCCTCCTAGGAAGTATGCTGTATTCAACTTATAATTTTTATATCCCGGAATTTCGACAAACATATCCCTCATCAAAGAGATAAGCTTCACCTTTTTATTCTTTGGATCATATTGTGCAACCATCATGGAATCCGTACGGGACTTTTCATTCTTGCGCTGATCGATTCCAAGCAATAAAAAGTTTACCTTTCCATTGGCGTCCTTTTCACCATGAAACACTATTTTTTCTTTTTTAATTCCGTCATTACCTGCTTGTTTGATACCTGAATAATATTGAAAAGCAACATATATCACTGCTGCTATAATAATCACAAAAAATAACAAGAGGAGAATTCTTCTTCTTCTTTTTTTCCTTCTTGTTTTTTTATCAAGTCTTGTAACCATAGTATCCCTCAACTTTGAAGATAGATTTATTCTTATCTATACAATTTTTGGTGACCTTTCTATTATCAATGAAAAACCGAAATTTGTCACCCCTCCAATTTCTGCTGATATAATAGGAGAAAGTTACCTTAAGAGGATGTGCATGATATGAAAGGGATAAATCACCTGTTATTTTCTGTATCAAATTTGGAGAATTCTATCGATTTTTACGAGAAGGTTTTTGATGCAAAATTGCTTGTAAAAGGGAATACCACCGCGTATTTTGACCTTAACGGGATATGGTTAGCACTTAACGAGGAAAAAGATATCCCCCGGAATGACATCCACTATTCCTATACCCATATCGCCTTTTCGATAGAGGAACAAGAATACGAACATTTTTTGTCGAAATTTCAAAACTTAAAAGTGAATATTCTTCCTGGAAGAAATCGTGATGAAAAGGATCGCAAATCCATTTATTTTACCGACCCGGATGGACATAAGTTTGAACTACACACAGGGACTTTGGAAGATAGATTAACTTATTATAAGGAAGAAAAAAAACATATGAATTTTTATACTTAAAATGGTAATATATAAGTGGAAATATTCAGATTTATCAGGAGTCGGAGGATAGGGTTATGTTACAAAGAGATGAAATCTTATTTAATCAACTAGAATCATTCAGAGAATGGACACTTGGACTTTTAAAAAATATTACTGAAGAGCAGGCTGATATTGTGCCTAAAGGATTCAACAACAATATTCGTTGGAATTTAGGGCATATCTATTTGGACCAATACCTTTGGATTAAAGCTGTAACAAAAGAACCAATTCCGATTCCCGAGGGCTTTCAAGAGTGGTTTGGCTTTGGGACAAAACCGGCAGATTGGAAAACTGCTCCTCCGCGTTTAGATCAGCTAAAAAAGTTGTTGGCTGAACAGCCTAAAGTAATTCGTGAACTATACGGAAACCGTTTAGAGGAAGAATTTGCACCAACAGAGCTCGGAATGCATACAATCGCCCAAGTTCTTGTCCGTACTATTTATCATGAAGGAATGCACGCGGAAACGATTAAGTTGATGAAGAGGTTTCTGTAGAATTTGGGATTGAGAAGTAATTGTTCCGGATTAGGGATTGAGAATGTCCTTCACTTTTTTGTGAAGGACATTCCTTGGGGATTGCAATGGAATCGTGTCCTTCATCGACTTTGTGAAGGACATTCCTTGGGGGTTGCAATGGAATCGTGTCCTTCATCGACTTTGTGAAGGACATTCCTTGGGGATTGCAATGGAATCGTGTCCTTCATCGACTTTGTGAAGGACATTCCTTGGGGGTTGCAATGGAATCGTGTCCTTCATCGACTTTGTGAAGGACATTCCTTGGGGATTGCAATGGAATTGTGTCCTTCATCGACTTTGTGAAGGACATTCCTTGGGGATTGCAATGGAATCGTGTCCTTCATCGACTTTGTGAAGGACATTCCTTGGGGATTGCAATGGAATTGTGTCCTTCATCGACTTTGTGAAGGACATTCCTTGGGGATTGCAATGGAATCGTGTCCTTCATCGACTTTGTGAAGGACACTTGAGTGGTTATTCTACTTTATTTTGTCCTTCATCGCAATTATGGAAGGACACTTTGACTGCCTTTCTCCTTTTGTCCTTTTGGCACCATAGAGCATTCTTATAGGAAACTTCAACTGCTTTTCTAACTAATGTTGTGCATGACTATCACCCGGCAGCCTCCATTGAGACCAGGGCCATTCACTAATCTTTACTTATCTGCCTCTTGAAATTCTTTCTGAACTTTTTCTAATAATTCCTTATCTGTTAACAGACGATATCCGGTAAGAGCTAATGCTTTTGCTGCTGTTAGTAAGGCATGTTCTCCTTGTTTGGATCCAGCCGCTTCTCGAAATTCATTTGTATGGGCAACTAGATTGTCCGGTCCGATTTTGATATAGGAGTGGGAAGTTGGAACAACATGGCTGACATTCCCTGCATCCGTTGAGCCAATTCCACCATCTTTTCCTTCCACTGACTCTCCCAGCAGCGCTAATTCTTCCCCTACTATTTCATCTAATGAATGATTAATAATGAAATCATGTACTTCATTTTGGAATCTTTCAATCTTCACTGTACTTCCGGTTGCCAGTGCAGCACCTTCCGCAATGTTACGGATTTTACCTGAAACTTCTTCCGTATGCTTCCATGTATTTGCGCGGATGAAAAATCTTGCGGAAGCATGTTCAGGGATAATGTTGGGGGCATCGCCACCATGAGTAATAATTCCATGAATCCGTACATCTGTTGATAATTGTTGACGAAGTGCATTGATACCATTAAATAATTGAATAACAGCATCTAGAGCATTGATCCCTTTTTCCGGGGCACCCGCTGCATGTGCAGCTTTTCCGTAAAAATGGAAATCCAATGGATCTACTGCCAATGATGGACTGGATAATCCTGTTTTTCCACTTGGATGTGCCATTAATGCCGCGTCAATCCCCTCCAGCAATCCGTGTTTCACAAAGCTGCCTTTTGCACTTCCGTTTGGGCCTCCTTCTTCTGCCGGTGTACCAAATACAACTACTTCTCCACCAGTTTCTTCAATTACTCCTGCCAACGCAATACCTGCCGCGACACTTGTTGTTCCAATGATATTATGGCCACATGCATGACCAAGACCAGGAAGAGCATCATATTCTGCTAAATAGGCAATTTTTGGACCAGGTTTGGAGGATGATTTTCTCGCAACAAACCCTGTTTCATGCCCTGCAACATTTCTAGTAACCTCAAAACCTGCTTTTTCAAGAATCCCTGTCAATGTTTCGGACGCAAAAAACTCTTGGTTTCCGATTTCCGGATTTTCGTGGATACGATGACTTGCATCGATATATACTTCCTTAGAATCCTCAATACTTTTCACAATTTGCTCTCTTTGTGTTTCTACCTTAACAGTCATGTCAAGCTCTCCCTTCTATTATTTAGCCCCAAACTAGTTGGGGCTCTTTAAATGATTTATAGATTCTTAATTTTATCAACCGAAATAGTAACAGGTACGGTAGCCCCTTTATCACGTTTGATAATGTAATCATGTAGTTCTTTTGACTGGTATGCCTTTACAATTTTCAAAAAGTCTTTATCGTTTTTATCCTTTGTACGTGCTGCAATGACATTGATATAAGGCATTGCTGCTTTATCATTTGGATCTTCTTTATAAAGCGGATCTTTTGATGGATCCAATCCTGCCTGTACGGCAAAACCATTGTTAATCACAGCTCCGGCAACATCGTCTAATGATCTTGCTGTTTGTCCAGCGGCAATCGGTTTAATTACTAAGTGTTTTGGATTTTCTTTAATTTGATCAATGGTTCCTTTAGGGTCAAAGTTATCTACTAGTTTGATTAGCTTTGCAGATTGTAAAAGTTTAAGGGCACGGCCTGCGTTTGTTACATCATTTGGAATCGTAATAGTTGCTCCATTTGGTATATCGCTTAAATTTTTGTATTTATTTGAGTAAAGTCCCATTGGTGCAATAACGGTTGATCCAATTGCTGCGATATCCAAGTTATGATCTTTCTTAAACTGATTCATGTAGGTGATTGTTTGAAATGCATTTAAATCAAGGCTTCCATCATTTAATGCTGTATTTGGTTGAACATAATCAGAAAAAGAAATAATTTTTAACTTAATGCCGTCACCTTTCACTTGTTTTTGAATAATTCTCCAAAGATCACTGTCATCACCATTGATGCCAATTTTAATCGTACGTGTTTTTCCATTACTTGATGATGCGGAACTAGATCCACATGCTGATAATACAGAAACGGTTAAAACTAATGCTGCAAAAATAACAAAAAACTTTTTCATCCTCTTTTCCTCCTCACATATCTTGACCATGAATTTCCTAAACTTTGAATTAGTTGAACTATAACGACAAGCAATACAACGGTAATCACAATAACAATAGTGATAAATCGTTGATATCCATATGTAATTGCTAAGTCTCCCAACCCGCCTGCACCAACGGCACCAGCTGCTGCCGTTGATCCGATTAGACCAATCGTCGCAGTGGTAAACGAAAGAATTAAAGATGGTATGGCTTCAGGAAGGATAAATTTCGTGATAATTTGAAATTTCGTAGCCCCCATTGCATATGCCGTTTCCAGCACCCCTTTATCTACCTCCAGCATCGAATTTTCTATTAATCTAGCTAAATAAGGTCCAACAAAAATCGATAAAGGGACAATTGCGGCTGCTACTCCGATTGAAGTTCCCGTTATGAGCCTTGTAAAAGGAATAATTGCAACTAGCAAAATGATGAACGGAACGGATCGGACAATATTGATAATCGTATTCAAAACAGTAAAGACTGCTTTATTTTCCATAATGTGCCCCGGTCTAGTCACAACTAAGATAATGCCTAATGGCAATCCGATGATGGTTCCAAAAATGAAGGAACCGAGCACCGTCAGAAACGTTTCTTGGCACGCCTGCAAAAACTGCGGCCAGAAAAACTCCCAATTAAGCTCCATGTGGTAAAACCTCCTTCACCTCTATACCATTTTCTAAAATAAATTGAATAGCCTTTCTACTCTCTTCCTGTGATCCTTCCAGTGCAACAAACAAGTTTCCATATGGTCTATCCTGCAGCTCTGTTATGGACCCGTACAGAATATTTAAGTGAATATCAAATTTCTTGGAAACCTCCGATAATAATGGATTTGCTGCTCTGTCACCCAAGAAGACAAGTCGATAAAACTTGCCGCTTGAAAGTGTTTTGGAAAGACTAGGCGGAACTTCATTTTGCAACACCGTATTAACAAAGTTGCGAGTAATCGTTTTTTGTGGATTGGTAAATACTTCATATACTGTCCCTTCCTCTACGATTTCGCCATTATCAATAACCGCTACCTTGTCACACAAATCTCGAATAACACTCATCTCATGAGTGATTAAAACAATCGTGAGGTTATATGATTTGTTTACTTTGCGCAAAAGCTCCAAAACATTCTTTGTTGTTTCAGGATCGAGAGCGGACGTGGCCTCATCACAAAGCAATAAATCCGGATCGGTGACCAATGCTCTTGCTATACCGACACGCTGCTTTTGCCCGCCAGACAGATGGCCAGGATAAACATTTTCTTTCCCAGTAAGACCAACGAATTCAATCAATTCTTTTACTTTTGCCTGAACATCTTTCTTCTTTTTGCCTTCCAAATATAGCGGCATGGCAATGTTATCAAAGACCGTTTTAGCAGAAAGTAAATTAAAATGCTGAAAAATCATACCGATTTTCCTGCGGGTTTTACGCAGCTCCTTTTCATTTAATGACATCAAGTCCAATCCATTAAGATGGATTGTCCCCTCTGTCGGTTCTTCCAATCTATTTAGGCATCTGATTAAAGTACTTTTTCCAGCCCCTGAAAAACCAATGATCCCAAAGATGGATCCTTTATCGATTGTCAAATTAATATCTTTTAATGCATGAATCGGCGGCTTCCCTGGATAAACCTTTGAGACATTTTTAATTTCAATCAAGTTGTCATTCCCTCCTAAGTGAATTTTAATCAAGTAAACTGATGAGATAACTTGGTTTTAGAATTAATTTGACGGCCTATTTTCATGAGTTTCCCCTTTGAAAAACCAAAAAACCCTTCCTCTTATCCATATAAAGATAAGAAGAAGGGTTTATATAATAAGCCGTTCTACTTCTTATCTTTCAAATCGATTTCTCGATTTGCAGGAATTAGCACGGTATTTGCAAAAATAGCAAACCCGTTGCCGAGGTTTCATCGGGCCAGTCCCTCCACCTCTCTGGATAAGTAATAGCGTTTTTTATTTAATTTTTGAACTTGCAAGACTAATAATATTGCGATTTTTAAAATAAGTCAAGAGTTTTTTGAAACTTACGGTTTAATTAATAATTTTTGCTTTAAGTGGGAGATTGACTTAATGATGGCATAGCTTAATGGAGATGCAATTATTGCCCCACCAATGGAATATATGATCACCCATTTGATGATATCGTCAATATTATAAGAACTAGGATCTATGAATATATTTCGATCATTAATTAAAAAACCTATTAGAATAATAAAAAGCGAGGAAAAAAAGCTATATATCCAGAGCTTTGAGCCCGGGATAATCGGTTTAACTTTAAAAGTAATGAATAAATAAACTAAAATAGATTGGACAATGGATAGCTTAAATAAATCCGGAAACCACAAATAAGGTATCATTCCAATGAAAAGAGACCCAATTACTGATATTACAATGCCTGCCGCTACACCAATAAGTAATAACATAATCCACCCCCTAAAGACAGCTTATGAACATTCATATAATAACATTAGTATTCACGTAATTCTAAATTTACTTTAATTTACTACTTACAAATTATATAAAATTAACTAAAAAAGGTTAAAAGAACATCCGCTTGTTCTTTTAACCTTTTTCTATCTATTTACTCGCATATTCCCGCTGAAATCCATAATTCAGCATGGCAGTCGAATCCTTATAAACCCCTTCCTTGCTTGAATGCAGCACTACAGATATAAGGTTTTTCCCATCTCTTGTCGCGGATGACACTAAGCAATGTCCCGCCTGATCGGTAAAACCTGTTTTAATTCCATCTGCTCCTTGAAAGAAGTTGTCACTGCCTCGGTTTACAAGTTCGTTTCGATTGTAAAAGGTGAAAAAGGAATCCTTGTAGGTTTCCTCACTGACAATTTCACGGAAGACTTGATTTTTTCTTGCCTCTCTTGCAATGATAGCCAAATCCTTTGCAGTAGAATAATGATTTGGATCGTGAAGCCCATGAGGATTTACAAAATTCGAGTGGGTTGCCCCAATTTCCTTCGCCTTCTCGTTCATTAACCCTGCAAAATAGTGAATCCCTTCCTCTGGACTCATATTCGGTTTCCCACTATCTTTCTTGGCGATATAAATAGCAATCGTTCTTGCAGCATCATTTCCGGATGGAAGAAGCATTGCTCGCAAAAGAACCTTTAATGGAATCACATCACCTCGTTTTAGACCGGCTGAGCTTTCATCAGTAGTTCTTAAGGAAACTTCATCCCCCACCCGCACCAGATCATTCAGATTTCCTTTATCAAGCGCAACCAACGCAGTTAGGATTTTCGTGGTGCTAGCAGGATAAAGGCGTTTATTTTCATTTTTTGCAAATAAAATATTCCCGTTATCCTCATCCATCAGCACTCCTGCTTCCCCTTGGATCGGCAGATTTTCTGAATTGGAATGGATGAAATTCAACTTCATGTTTTTTCCCATATCAAAATGCTGAAATAGAAATATACCTCCTATGACCGCTATAAGGACAAAGATCTTCTTCAAATCCCTTTCACTCCCCTGAAAATTTTCCCATATTAACTTTAACGGAAATTACTTAAATGCCGTGTAAGGATTTCTAAAGAAAAGCTTAAAAAAAGCTAATGATGTGAAGGTTTGAAAAAAGCCATCCTTTAAGACAGAAAGAGATTACCTGCTATTCGGCAATCTCTCCATTGGAAGCATAATTTTAAAATTGGTTTCATTCTTGTTGCTTGTTGCCTCAATCGTTCCATTGTGGAGCTCCACGATGCTTTTCGTGATTGCTAAACCGAGCCCGGATCCACCTGTATCAATGGAACGGGATTTTTCCACCCTATAAAACCGTTCAAATATAAACGGCAAATCCTCCTCTGGTATGGGATTCCCGTAATTCACTACTTCTGCAACTACCATGTTTTTTTCTTTTCCAACCCTTATATCAATGCATTTTCCTTCTTTTCCGTATTTCAGTCCATTTGAAATTAAATTTTCGAACACTCTTACCAATTTATCTCCATCTGCTTCAATAAAAATACTCTCAAATTCACTTTTTAATTGAATTTCCATTTGTCGTTCTTCCAGCTGCGGCAAAAATTGCGCCGAAACTTGGGATAAGAGCTGAACTAAATCAATCCTTGCATACTCGAGCTGGATGGTACCAAAGTTTACACGAGTATACTCAAATAAATCGCTCACCATTCGATCTAATCTTATTGCCTTATCAAAGGCAATGGACACATAGTAACGGAGCTCGACCTCATCATTATATCGATCCTCCTCAATGAGCCTTAGATATCCCATAATGGATGTTAATGGTGTTCGCAAATCATGAGAAACATTTGTAATTAGTTCGTTTTTTGCCTGAACAGCTTTCCGTTCCTCCTTAATGGATTTCTGCAATTGAGAGGATATACTGTTCAAGTTCTGGGCAATATCCCCGAGCTCATTTTTCGAATAAACCGGAACATGAAAATGAAAATCTCCTTGTGAAATTTTGGATGTTCCATCTAAGATTTGGTCAAAATTCTTTGCCCACTTTCTGCTTAAAACCAGAATAAAAATCAAAAATAGAATGCCGCATACCATATATAAAATTTTATGAAGTCCAAGGAAATTATTTAAATAATACAGCCTTAATAAGACAGAGTATGAGAGAAAATGCGTAGCTCTTAGGATGTAGGCGAGAAATAAAAGTCCAAAAGTAACAGCTGCGGATAAAAGTGCACTTAATGCAATCAGCGTTAAAATCCTTAATTGGATTCTGGCAAGAAATCTATTCTTCAATTTTATACCCTACTCCCCAAACTGTTTTAATCAGCTTATACCCCAGCTCCTTCTCTAATTTTTCCCGGAGATTGCTGATATGAACCATGACGGTATTATTAGAGGCAAAGTATTTCTCTTCCCAAACTCTTTCAAATATTTCCTCCGTACTAAAAACTCTGCTTCGATTACTTGCAAGTAAGTAAAGAATTTCAAATTCCTTTGACGTAAGTGTAATTGGTTTCCCATTATGAAGTACCGTATGGGAAGCTCTATTAATTTCTAATGAATTAATATTTAAAAGGTCGCTTTGCTCCTCCTGCTCCACTTGTTTGAATTGATAGGAACGGCGAAGTAATGATTTTACCCTTGCAATTAATTCCAATGGATTAAAAGGCTTAATCATATAATCATCTGCACCCGTCATCAATCCAAGCACCTTGTCCATATCCTCTGCTTTTGCACTCAGCATCAAGATTGGAACGGTATTCGTTTCTCTTAGTCTTCGACAAACCTCCATCCCGTCCAATTTCGGCATCATTAAATCTAAAATGATCAAATCAATTTTCTTTTGTGCAAACATATCTAAAGCTTCCTCACCGTCATATGCCTTAAAAACGGTAAATCCATCATTTTGCAAATAAATAGATACTAGGTTTACAATTTCCTTTTCATCATCTACAACTAATATATTTTTCACGTTTATCACCCAATATAATTATACTATTTTATATCTAGACTACCATTTCATTCCCATTATCTCCATAAACTTTTTTAGAAAAAAGTGAATCAAAATTCTTTCTTTTACGTCTAATGTTCAGATTATTGGAGGAGGAATACGTCCATGGTAAGTTCAGACCAGTTGCTTGGAGATTTATTCCATGAATATAGCGATTTAATTTATCGGTTTATTTTGTTAATGGTGAACAGCCGTGAGGAAGCAGAGGACCTTACACAAGAAGTGTTTATTAAGGCGTGGAAAATTGATTTCATCGCGGGTGTCCGTAAAAGATGGTGAACTACGAGTAAAGCAGGAATAATGAAGGAAGGCCAAGCTGTTATAGAAGTTTGGCCTTATTTATTTTATCGTTTCATTCGATTGACTGAATTATTTTGAGTTATGACCGAATTATTTTGAGTTATGCCTGAATTATTTTAAAAAGAAAACGCCTGAATTAATTTTACAAGGAAGGAATTTTGCAAATAAATAGCTTTATATAATGGTAATTTGGTATATAATTCGTCTAATTTCTGATTCCAATAGCAAGAAAAGCATTCAAATATGCTTTTGTTCTGTTAAACTCATCCTTCAAATCACGTATTTACCCAGTCAAATTAAATATATTTCAAGAATAAACTCCTAATATATCTAATATTTTGACGCAGCCTTCATTAAAGCAGGAAAAAATAAAGCGAACAAAATAACTCCCACCGGTATACTAATCCAAATGTCACTATAGCTAATCATATTCTTTCGCCATACAACCTTATAAAACCATAAACCATACGGAATTAGAAAGAAGATAGATGTTATCACACCAGGGGTATATCTTCTTAGTAAAATTGCTTGACCGATATGTGTAAAAGAATGCAGAAATAAAACAGCGAACAAGCCTAAATAAAACCATTTGTAAAAACCCGTGAATCCATTAAGAAAAACAAAAAGAGTGGCCAATGAAATAATAATAAATTCAGCAAAAACTACAATAGAAAATTGATCGGTTTTCATCGCAAAATTTTTTTCAAAAAAGTTCTTGGCCCGTTTCGGTAATTTATGAACGAGATCCTGTTTATTTTTAGCAATCCACTTCTCCACTACAATGATTTCTTCAAAATCATGAATAGCAAAGATAATTGGAAACAGCCAAACTAGCAAAATAATTAGTTTATCGATATAAATCTCCCCCCAAAACGCTTAATGCCCGATAGCTTCCTCCAGCCTTTGAATAGCTGCGATACTGAATTCCCAATTGATATTTGTATACTTGTGGCCTTGAGCATTTTTGCTATCATCATTTAATCAATCCGTTCTCTACACAAAGTTCTCGTATCTGTTCGGCCACCATCTCAAGATCATCAGATACTTGCGGAATCACATATCCTACAAACAAAGGCGATACCGGAAATCGAGGAATTATTTTACAACTAATAATATTTTCTATGTGATAGAAGAATAGATTATAACTTTCACAACGGTACGGGGCATGATGCAACAAATATTGAACAGCTTTTTGAATAAAATCAGCCATTCGATTCATTTTGTTCCGGTCATACAAATTTACATTCATTTCGCGAAAACCCATAATCGGTTTGGTTGAGATATTAAAATCAACAGATGGATCTCTATAAATCGTAACTCCCTTAAAGTTCTCAGTCTTAATATTTTTCTTATAATCGACGTCTTTCAGCCCGACAATTTGCATATGAGGATGCCTAATGGTGCCGCCGGACAATGGCCCATGATTTTTATAAAAGAGAACGGATGTAAATTTACCGCTATTCTCTAGCTCTAACCAATGACGGACTCCAAACTTTATCACTTTATGTAAATGTTCTTGAGTATATTCCGACAGCTCGCTATTACACTCATCTGTTTCTATCAAAACGGTTTGTAGCGTATTTTGTAAAGTTGGGTATTTATTTTTTAAAAAGATAATGGAATCCTGTTGATCGATAATATTCTCCAATTCTTCCACATTACAGAATGGACATGAAGTTGTCTTATTCGTTACGGTTACAGGCTTTTGTTTTCCGATTTGGGATGTAAAATATAGCTGGGTTTCCATCCAATCACCTCATTCATCTATGTAAAATGTTCTCTTCAGCTCTACTATATTTAAACTCCATTTAGATTTATATTCTACAAGTAAGTGAGTACTCCTTTTTCCATAAAAAATATCTATTTTATTGAGCCGAAGTTTATGAAAGGAGATATCCGTAAAGTGGAGAATTCTTATAGCAATGAAATTTTTAAATAAAGGAGCGAAAATAGCTTGAAGGAATATAAAATAAATACTTATGACGAGGCTGTGCAAGTTGTTAAAGAAGTTGGGATTCTTCCCCTCGCCTCATTCATCCCTGATTTCCCTTCCCTTGACACCATCACGTTGAAGCAAAACTGGCACACGGGAACAGAATTAGATCCATGGCTATGGCGGGCACAATTTCCTGTTGATGGAATCGCAGCTTACGGAAAGTTTATAAAGAAAAAAGCCATTCTCATATCTCGTGAAATACTGCCTTTAGTCAAGACGGTCCTAGGAAGCGAGTACTCCGTGAAGCAGCGTTATGAAGATGGAATGATATCTAAAGAGGCGCTTGATTTATACTCGATTATTAGCGAAGAGGAAGGAATAGATACAAGGGTTTTACGGGTAAAAGCTGGTATGAAGGATAAAGAGAAGAAAAAGTCATTTGAACATGCCTTGCAAGAATTACAGGGAACCATGGATATCGTGATCTCCGGTACAAAACAAAAACAAAACGAACTGGGTGAGATAAACGGCTGGAGCAGCACTTCCTATGAAACAATGGACAACTGGTCAAGGAAAAATAATGTTGTTATAACCGGAGTTAAGAAGGAAAAGGCAAAAGAAATGCTTAAAAAGTATTTTGCAGAAAAATGCAGCACGGAATCCATGAAAGCTTTAGCTAAAATTTTTATGTTTTAATAATGAAAAATGAAAGCCCAACAATAAAATCATAATAGTTTATACAAATTTCATTTCCTACAAAATAGGGGTAAGTTCGTATCTTGGAACGAGATTTAATACATGCAATACCTAGAGGATCATTAAACTTACCCCTGACAGGATTAACCTTCTCTTTGATTTATTTTTACTACTTACGATCATCCATTTTTTGCTCGGTTGGCTCTAAGCCTTGTATTTTAAGGCTTACCTATTTTTAATAAAACTAACATCACTTAAAAATTTAGTTCACAATCATGATGCTCCCAGATATCATATAGATTTCCGTCCATATCTTCTAAGGTAAAAAAGTTACCATTCTCGCCTTCATAGCTTATTTTGCTGACTAATAGTTGCTTTGACAGCAGCTTTTCATGAAGACTTTCTATATCATTTGTATAAAAAGTAGTTACCCATTTTTTTCTTCCACCCACTTCAAATACTGCTCTTGAATCATGATCACTTTTAATTAAGTGAAGAATGGGCCGATTTCCAATAAATAAACTTAATGACTCTTCCATTTTATGTCTAATATTAAAGTCCAGATGTTCGACAAACCAATTGGCTGATTTCTCTAAATCCGCTACTGGAATCACGTTATATGCGATACCTAATACTTTTCCTTCTTTGTCTTGGGAAATCATTCATTTTTCCTCCTTTCATCTTATAAATCTAAATTCTACAAATAAACGGATTCTTCCTCCAGATTATGTAAAATTATCCCCCAGCAATTGCTAAATAACAGGGTCCATTTGTTCAAAAAAAGGATCGCCACCGCAATCCCTTCGTTTTTACTTTAAATTAAATATTCCCTTCCCAGTCTCTATATTGATTGGCAATGATGAATGCTCATGTTTAATGTTCCATGACTCATTTTCTTTTTTTAAGCCGAATGTAAATCTATTAGTAATCTGACGAAGTTTCTCCCCCGAATCTTCGTTATGAGCGGCGAATGTAACAGCACCATGAACGAAAGCAATATACGAATCTGCTTCTACTACTAAATCATTAAAATCTACTTTGAGAAAAACACCTTCATCACTCAAACTATTAAACCACTCCGTCGCCTTTTCCCTCCATGCGGAAATACCAATACATTCCCAGTTCTCCCAGCAATCATAAATATGAATGTCAGAAGCGTATGTAGATAAGAATTTCTCCACATTTTTTTCATGAACCGCTGATTGATAATTTTCAAGCACACTCTGAACGTTATGAAAGACAGTACCCATAACCACATCCCCTTTGCTACTAGTTTTTTTCACTATTCCCATAACCCATTTTCCTTTTCAATTCATTAAAAAAGCTATCTTGTATTAACGCAATAACAACGCAAAGTGGTGTAACTTTCATTTACGTTTTTGAAGATTTTTCTTCATAAGAGATGCTACTTGTATATTTTCTTGATCAGAAGAGTTTATTCGGAATGCGACAATTCCTTTACTCATTCCCTCAATAAAATGGGGATCTACCTCATATAATTTGTATGGACTATCCGCACACCTACCAAACCTCATTTTTTGTTTACTTCCACAAAAAAAGTACTTCTCCTTCTTCTGGAGAAGCACCCGCTAGTTATTCATAATATTGATTTATAAAATCCTCTCTAATAAAATCCCCACTTGTTCTGCCATCACATTAGGGGGAGAAGGCATTCCATCCTTTAACCATGATTCCACTACCCCAACATAAGCATTTCCAACAAATTTAACCATAACATCTTTACTTAGGCCATCATTTTTTCCAGTTGTTGTGTCCACCTCATCCTTGAACTCGTCAATAAGAAAATCAAGAAACTTACTGCGAAAAGAAGGTGCTCCTTTACTTGCCAACATGGTCGAAAAGAATAAGTAATTACTCTCAAAGTATTCAAAAAAGACTATAGTAGCATCTACCCATTCCATATCACATGCCCATTCGCACGCTTCCCTTAGATTATTTATATGTTCTTCCATCAGTTTATCCAACAGATCAAATTTATCTAAGTAATGAAGATAAATAGTTCCTCGATTCACATTCGCTCTATCGGCAATATCTTGTATCGTAATTTCATCAAAGCTTTTTTCTGACATCAGTTCAAGCACTGCTTTTTTTATTGCTTCCTGAGATTTAATTATTCTTCTATCCACTTTCGACATTATATAGTCACCAAACTTCCGTAAGATAATCAACAATTTTAAGTGATTTGTTCAGTAATCAACGGATTTTAATATTTTAACCATTGAAAGCTTTCTTGTTCTTTTTATAATTATAGACATATGTTGATTAATCAATCAATATTGAATATTTTTTGCATCTATTATTTTATAAGAATGGCTTTAAGCCTAAAATATACGAATTATAAGGAGGAAATAATAAATGTCATTATTAATAGATAAAGTTGTAATCATCGCCGGAGCCTCAAGCGGTATTGGTGAAACCACTGTCCGCCGATTAACAGATGAAGGTGCGCAGAAATTGCGGTAGCCATCGAAGCCATTACTCACTTATCATTTTATGCCGGATGGCCAAAAGCATGGTCTGCTTTTAGTTTAGCGAGGGAAGTTTATGTTGAGGACTAAATTTTCCCTTTAGTTACAGGGGGTTAACTTCATCTAGAGAATGTTCATCGCTTTGTGCGAATAATTTCATATCCTAAGCGGACATAGAATCCGTTATTCTTATTAAATGTCCCTATTTTAAGGGGGAAGCGGACACAGATTCCGTTATTCACGAAAAAACACAAGGAAAACACTGCGTTTTGACAATATAACGGATCCTGTGTCCGCAAACATAAGGAATTAACCCATTTTGTCACAAATAAGGGATCCTGTGTCCACCAACCAAATCAGTACACATTTGGTCTCTAAATTCCACAGAAAAGAGCATAAAAAATAATCGAGCTAACCAGAATGAATTTTTTTGAGGGGTGAATTGTAAAAAATATGAGTAATACCTTTAAAATTTATATACTTGCTTTCATTACCTTTATAGTCAGTACATCGGAGTACGTTATCGCAGGCATTCTAGATAAAGTCGCTGCCTACTCTAATGTATCGGTATCGTTGGCTGGACAACTAATCACAGTATTTGCAATTGCCAATGCATTCGGTTCTCCACTTGTCATAATGGCGACGACAAAATTGAACCAGCGTATATTATTAATTCTTTCACTATCATTAATGGTAATTGGCAGTATTATGACAATCAGCCTTCCTGGCTTCGGCTTTCTAATCGTTTCTCGCATTATACTTGCAGTAGGCAGCGGTGTTTTTGCTATCGCGGCTAAAACAGCCGCTGCAAAACTTGCGTCACCAGGACAGCAGGCAGGAGCTATTGGTACCGTTATAATTGGATTCAGTGCGGCTCTCATCGTCGGTGTACCAATTGGTCGTGTTGTAGCAACTGCATATGATTGGAAAGTAATATTTGTGGGCATCGGTGTTCTTAGCTTGCTTGCAATCTTCACTGTCATTTATATGATTCCCGCCACAAATAGCGATGTGACTGTTCCTCTAAGCAAGCAACTCGTTTTGTTAAAGAACCCCAAAATCTTAATGGGTCTTGGTGTAACGTTTTTCTGGCAATTAGGATATGCAGTGCTTTATTCATATATCTCCCCCTTCCTGCTAACCGTTACATCTATGAGCGGTCGAGAGGTGAGTATTGCCCTCTTCGCCTTTGGTCTCGCTACTTTAATAGGTTCCAAGTTCGGCGGATTCATGACTGATCGGATTGGAATTCCGCGATCACTTATTGGTGGCATGGTCATTCATGTAATAGCTCTTGTGTTATTATCTACAATTGCTAAATCAACAATTACTGCTATACCGCTGCTTATGTTATGGTCCTTTTCAGCATGGTCATCTGGTCCTGGTCTGCAGTATAACCTGGTCTGGCAAGCTCCAGAAGCGTCGGGAATCTTACTAAGCCTGTACGGTTCCTTTATACAGTTAGCCATAGCGGCAGCCGCTGGAATTGGCGGCATCGTCACAAAAAGCTCATCGATTCTAACCGTCAGTTGGATAGGTGCCGCATCTGTCGCGATAGCTATATTTATTGCAATGGTTTCATTTAGTTTTAAGAGTAAAGGAATGAAGAACGAAGAAATCGCATAATGGAGGTTTTATTACGGAATATCGCACAGTGCTGAACAGGAATTCAAGTTTCCAATTTTTATAAAGCATAAAATAAACATAATAATGTATGACCCCCTTCCTAACGTTGGGGGTTTTTCTTTATGTTAAAAAAATAGTTCAAAACCTTTCGAGTTAATTTTTTCTATTAAAAAGTTCTAATTTGAACATCACCAGCCCCACTTTCACCATTTTATAAAAGATAAATCTACCACATCCAAAGTCATCAGTCTTAGGTCTTAGATAAAAATAAACCTGTGAAAGGATTTAACGATAAATAAACGATGCTATACTCTGTTTGGCAGGTAAGGAAATTACTGTTATTTTATTACGACTAATAACAAACAAAGAGAAAAAAGTGGAAGGGGTTATGTAGATTTTATGAAGTATTTAACGAAGTGGTCCTTTCGAAATAAGGCTGCCTTAATTGTCATGACCGTTTTAACGTTGGGGCTCGGGATTGGAAGTTATTTTATTTTGCCGATGGAGTTGATGCCAGAAGCTGACAATCCTCAGGTAACGGTTGCGACTATAGGGCAAGGATATAATTCACAAACAATGACTCAAGAGGTTACGGAACCAATTGAAAGTGCAGTAGCAACCATTAAAGGCAAAACCGATGTATTATCTACTACGGGTGATGGTTATTCACAGGTGAACATCTCCTTTGATTCAAAAACAGATATGAAGGAAGCGAAAAAACAAGTAGAAGATGCTATGAATAATTTAAAGCTTCCAGATAATGTATCGAAACCAAATATCATTCAGTATGATACCTCGATGATTCCCGTTGCAGAACTTTCTATTGCCTTCGATAAAGGCTCCAGGGAAGCAAACCTTCAAAAATTAGAGAAAGAGATTTTGCCTAAGTTCGAGAGTATTAAGGGAGTAGGCAATGTCGCACTATACGGCAAGGATAATCCTCTTGTAGAAGTGAAATTGAATTTAAAAAAATTAGCCGCTAAACAGCAATCAATAAATTCTGTTATGAGTTTATTACAAGGACAAAATCTTTCTGTATCTTTAGGTGATAAAAGCATTGATGGGCAAATGAGTAACCTTAAAGTAGTAGGAAAGATTACAAGTATAGATGAACTAGGAAATCTTGTTCTTCCTTCTACAGTACCAGCTGCACCGGCAGTACATTTAAAAGATGTGGCTGATATTCAAAGAAGCAATGGGCAAGAAGGAATCTCCCATGTCAATGGAAAAGATGCAATGGCTATTTCTATCACTAAAGAAAGCAATGCTAGTGCAGTAACGGTTGGAAAGGAAATAAAAAAAGTTGCAGAGGATATTAATAAATCCGGTACAGGAGAACATGCAGAAATATTGTTTTCGAGCTCGAAAATGGTAGTTGACTCTGTCAATAGTATGCTAAGAGAGGTATTATTAGGAGCTTTATTTGCGACCATCGTCATCGTGCTATTCTTAAGGAATATTCGTTCAACCTTGATCACCGTTGTATCCATTCCACTTTCACTAGGACTTACTTTGCTATTACTTTGGCGCTCCGGTATCACGCTGAACATCCTTACATTGGGAGGAGTAGCGGTAGCGGTTGGACGGTTAGTAGACGATAGTATTGTGGTGGTCGAGAATATTTTCCGGAAGACACAGAAGGAAGGCTTTTCTAGAGAGACTGTTATGCAAGCTACGAGTGAAGTTGGTAAGGCAATTACATCCTCTACACTTACGACTATTGCCGTGTTTTTACCGATGGGTCTGATTCAAAGCTCATTAAAAGCGTTCTTGTTGCCATTTGCATTAACGGTTACTTATTCCCTTTTGGCATCTCTATTAGTTGCTTTAACGGTTGTTCCGTTAATGTCATTTGGTCTGTTAAAAAAGGCGAAACTTCCAGAACATAAAGAACCTAAGCGTTATATGAATATTTTAAAATGGAACCTCAATCATAAATGGGTACCAGTACTCTTTGCAATTATTGTGTTTGCAGGCTCTATTACCCTTTATACCGTGCTTCCAAAAGGTTCCGTTAGTGCAGATGATACAACGATGGTGTCTGTTACAATGACATATCCAAGTGACACACCAATAGCAAAAGTGCAAGACAACGGACTCGCTTTTGAAAATAAGCTGTTAGAGTTAAAAGGTTATCAATCTATTATCACTCAACAGGGAAATAGCGAAGAACAAGCAAAATGGGGTCAGGTATCTAATCCTACACAAACCACTTTCACGGTTATCATGAAAGATAATGCCAATGCCGATCATTTTATGAAAGATGTAAATACATTGAAAAAAGACTATCCAAATGCTGATATTCAAGCATCTACAGCATCCTTTATGGGTTCAAGTCAAACGGCAATTACCTACGATCTTGAAGGTCCGGACCGAGAAAAGCTGTTAAAGGCATCCGATGATATGATTAAGTTATTGGATGGGACGAAGGGTGTTAAGAAAGTCTCCTCCAATGCAGAAGAGAAGAAGCCAGTCTATCAATTTGTTGTGGACCCGACGAAAGCTAATACAGGGCAAATTGCAATGCAATTAAATGGATTATTGAACAAAACACCAATTGGAAATATGACAATAGGCGGAAAAGAAACCTCCGTCGTGATGGACACCGATCTTAATCCGACATCGAAAAACGATTTGGATAAGATACAAATAGCAACCCAAACAGGAATGGTTCCCCTTTCTTCTATTGCTAAAATAGAGAAGGTAACACAAAGCAGTACAGTGCTCCATAAAAATGGAAAAGAATATATTCGCATCAGTGCAGAGGTAAATCCTAAAAAGCTCTCCGTTATTTCAACCGATATAGATAAGAAGCTCGATAAGTTGAACCTTCCTAAGAATGTTAAGCTCGTAAAAGGCGGTGCAGTTACTCAGCAAGCAAGCGATTTTGCTGATTTAGGGTTAGTAATGCTGATTTCCATTGGTTTAGTTTATTTAATTATGGTTATTACATTTAAAACACTCCGGACACCTGTTGCGATTCTAATGACATTACCACTTGCTTCCATCGGCGCTGTTCTTGGTCTGGTTGTTTCGAGAGTATCCGTTGATTCGACTGCTCTTCTAGGCGCATTAATGCTGATAGGAATTGTTGTAACGAATGCCATTGTGTTAATTGATAAAATTAAACAAAATGAGGAACATATGTCCATACGTGAAGCCATTGTGGAAGCAGCAGCGACAAGAACACGTCCAATACTTATGACTGCGGTTGCAACCATTTGTGCTATGCTGCCGCTATTGTTTACACACGCTGAAGCAGGAAGTCTTGTTTCAAAAGGGCTAGCTGTTGTCGTTATAGGCGGACTTGCTGTAGCAACAGTCTTGACACTATTTATTGTTCCCGTGTTCTATGAACTGCTTTATTTCAGGAAATCGAAAAAACAACGAAAAACTGCAAAAACAGAGTTAACACAAAGCGTATAGTTTGTTAAAGAAGCTTCTCATGTGAGAAGCTTCTTTTTCGGTTAGTTGCCATGATACAGTATACGGGCATGTTCGGACTCTTAATGTTACCTTTGTTTGCAATTCGCAAGTTCCAATTAATTCCAAACTCCTATACTGATCACAAGGAACTTTTTAATTTCATTTATAAAATATAATAGCTCTAACTATTTCAAGAAAATAATCTCTCCGTCTTTTAGTGTGCATCTCCGTTCACAACCTCCTCCAAGCAGGCTTTAAAGATAATATTGCACCAAAATACTGTTGTGCAGTGGTAAAGGTAATAAATGCACAAAGCTCACTTATTTGCCCTTCAGAAAAATACTCCCTCAATATTTTAAAGGCAGAATCTGGGACATCTCCTTTTTCTTTTAAAAAGACTTCAGCAAAACCTACAGCAACAGACATTTGTTCCGTAAATAAATGAGGTTCGGGTTTCCCTTTTGCTTTACAATATTCACAACCATTTTTTTGTGCTAATGTTCTTCTAACTTGTTCCTTTAATTGCGAGGATAGAAGTCCGTCTTTTTCTAATGCTTCGCCTAACTGTGACCATGCTTCCATCACTTCTTTGTTGTGTCCTAAAAGCTTCTGAAAAGGTGTTTCTCCGTAAACTGATTCATTAATTCTTGCCATTACACAACCTCCTTGTTATATTAAATATACAGTATAAAAATTTCATTTTACATTAAATAAAACATGTAATTCTGATTTATAGATTAAATATTTAACGTAATAGAAGGGATTTTATTAAAAATGAAAATAGATGAAATTGATAAAAAAATTTTACAAGAGTTAAGTGAGGATAGCCGTCTTTCCATGAGTGAACTTGGGAGGCGAATTAACCTATCTTCCCCTTCCGTGACTGAAAGAGTAAGACAGATGGAATCATTTGGGATAATAAAAAAATACACGTTAGAAGTTGATTATGAAAAATTAGGATTTCCCATCCAATGTATAATAGAAGCAACAATTAAAAACGGAGATTATCAAGCCTTTAAGAATTTCATTGAAGGTCTTCCAAATGTAGAGTTTTGTTACCGGGTAGCCGGAAAAGCCTGTTATATGCTTAAATTGCAATTTGAGACCCTCGCCAAAGCAGAAGAATTTATTGATGCTGTAAGTCCATATGCATCCACTGTTACACATTTTATTTTTTCTCAAGTCCCAACAAAATTAAGAATCGATTCTCGTTGAATTTTTTAACTTTATAGATCCTTGCACCTTAAAGAAGGAAATTGTAAAAAATACACCTTGAATTTCTTCATAATAATGACAAAGGACTGTCGAAACAGTCCTTTTTAGCAGTATTATGACAAAAATGTCTTCCGAGTTAAATGAATAAATGCTTCTAAAGGAGCGCTTAGCCATTTGTCCTTATGCCAGGCAATATGAGTAAAAAGCGGGGATTGTAGTGACTTCCATGCTATTTCCTTTATTTTTCCTTCTTTAATATCGTTTTTCACTACCATCTCCGGTAATAATGCTATGCCTAGTCCGGCAATGACACATTGTTTGATTGCCTCTATACTTCCAAATTCTATTTTATCCAAAGGGTATACCCCTGCTGAATTAAGGGTGTCTTCAAGCATCATACGATAAGAACACCCTGCTTCTGTAAGCAAAAGAGTCTCATCTTTAAGATCGTTCACTGAAAGCACTGATTTGGGATGGTTTGGTGCGACAACCAATTTTAACTTTTCTTCGATAAGTTGTTCGACTTTTAACGAACCTTCAGGTTTACTTGCATCCATAATAAAAGCAACATCTAATACCCCCTCCATCAGCTGTTTTCTCGCCATCTCGTCAGAGTGTGCAGGTTTAAAAACGAGTTTCACTTTTGGAAAGGAAGCCTTGAACTCCTTAAGAATGGGGGGCAGTCGATAGGTGCACTGACTCTCTTGAGCTCCAATTGTAATGGTGCCAGTTGTTTCATCATTTCCGTTTGCAGCCATAATGGCTTCCTCGCTTAGTTTAATCATCTTTTCCGCATATTGTTTAAATTGATGTCCTGCCTCCGTTAGAATCAATCGTTTTCCAAGACGCTCAAATAAGGGTTTGCCAATTTCATCTTCAAGAGCTTTCATTTGAGCGGTTACACTGGATTGTGCAAAGTTCAATATTTTTGCAGTCTGGGTGAAGTTTAAATTTTCCGCTGCATACTTAAAAGTAATCAGTTGTTTAATTTCCATAATACCCACCTTTTATAATCGCTTTTTTCGATTGAATAAATCAAAATAATCATCTTTATCGATTTTTAATTTCATTATAAGATATAAATAAGGAAGGAGGAATAAAAAATGTCAATAGCAGTCATATATGGGGGAACTCGTCCAAATAGCAATACAGAGATGCTGACAGAACACGTAATTCAAGATCTGGAAACAGAGAGAATTTTCCTTAAGGATTATCATATTAAGCCAATTATAGACATGCGTCATTCAACAGAGGGATTTCAGGACAGGAAGGATGATTATAATTCCATAATCGACCGTATTCTTCCGCATGACATTTTAATATTCTCTACTCCAATATATTGGTATAGCATGTCAGGAATAATGAAAAACTTCATTGATCGATGGTCACAAACTTTGAGAGACGAGAATTACCCTAATTTCAAAGCAAAAATGGCGTTAAAAAAAGCCTTTGTAGTGGGTGTCGGCGGAGATGATCCACTTATTAAGGGACTCCCTATGATTCAGCAGTTTAAGTTTATATTTAATTTTATGGGAATTAATTTTGCGGGATATGTTATAGGAAATGGAAATAAACCTGATGACATACTTCAAGACAAAAATGCACTTTTCACAGCGTCTCAAATTCATAATGAATTACAATTATTAACCAAATAATGGAGGTTCCAAAATATTCGTTCAGAGAAACTCCCATTAACTCAAAAATAAAGGAATCCATTACTCTTACTTGGATTCCCCTTTTTTTATTAATCGTCTCACAAACCATACTTGCAAAAATAGTATCTCGTATAAAAAAGGATAGGAAATCGCCGAATACCACCATTCCCATCCACCATGAAAGTATTCGTATCCGGCAAGATAAAAGGAATACTCGAACGCAGATGAAAATATGGACCAAGCAAGGACATATCTTATCTTAGCTATACTTGTACCTTTATAAGGATACCAATTTATTAAAAGAACTGTGGCTGCTGGATATATTCCTAGGATAATAACTGTACTTGGCCAGTCAATAACATATGGTTCAAAAAAACCATAAAAATCCCACTTGTCCGTCCATCTATCTGTGAATTCTGCAAAGAATAGCCCCCAAAAGATAGAAGCATAATATACGATAGGTTCTAATTTCTTTTTGGTTAAAAGAGCAACACTATTAAAAACCAAAACAGAAAAATAAAGATACCACATAGACTCCCTCACTTGTCTTTTATAGTTTTAGGATGTCTACATGGTATTTTTTTAATCATTGTAGGTGGAATCATCCGTATTATCTTATCAGAGGCATGTTTTTAAAAATTAACTATGCGTATTTTTCTGACTTTTTAAAAACAAAATCCACAAAAATCTTTGAAAGCATAAGCATTAACATCATAACCACAAAGGAGTAAAAATAGTTCCAATTCTCTATCTCATACAGATGGAAATAAACAAAGATTGGAGCCGCTATAAAACATATAATAGCGGAAAGAAGAATACTGGAGAGAATATACATTTTCCACTTACTAAAATATTGATAAGTTAATGACATACTAATTGGAACTACAAAAAAATCTACTGCATTTAAACGATGGGTAAAAACTGCAAGCTGATGCGGGTAGCTCCAAGCATTAAAATAAGTTCCAATTTCATCTGTGAATCCTACAATCACAAAATTTACTAAGAAAGAAAATGTAATTAATAAAATTCTATAACGATCCATTAACATCAAAAACACAATAAGAAACAGAACATTTAATATCACGATCGTCCACCAATGACCGCTAAATAAATCATGATGCAGCCAAATTTTGGTTTGCAGTGAATGATATTTGTTTTCGATTTGGTCGGATTGATTATACATACTTTTACCCTCTCTTTTTGGACAACAATCAAATGAAATCTAGTTTCCTCAAAAAAAGTATTCCCATATCTTGAAAATAAATTGCACAAAATAATATGTTAAAAGACAGCGCTAACTAATTATTTGATATTTTTTACAATTCAATATTGTGTGTATAATGTATAAATAATATAATCAAAGTGACAAAATAGACAGAAAAGTATAATTTACGACACAATATAACTTGCTAAAACTTTTTTAGGAGAGGTAATATGCTTTATTACATATTTTCTTTCATGGTATCGTGCGGAATCGTTTTGATTTTGATACCACCTTTGAAAAATCTGGCTTTTAAGATAGGATTTGTTGATAATCCCCAACCATTCAATGATCGGAAGACTCATCAGCAACCAATTCCACTTTTAGCAGGCGTAGCTATTTTTTTTAGTTTTACCATTACATACTTTTTATTTATTCACAAAATATCGCAAAAATCATTAGGGATTTTATTAGGTAGCTTATTAATATTGATTATCGGAATGATAGATGATTGGTATAAAACGCAAGGAAAAGAATTTAGAGCATTTCCAAAATTTATTGTTCAAATATCAGCAGCCATCATTGTTTATTTTTCCGGAATTACTTTTAAAGGTTTTACCAATCCTTTTAATGATCATTTTATCGTTCTACCTGAATTTTTGCAGTTTCTTTTAACAATAGTTTGGATTTTTGGAGTTTCTACCGTTATAAATTTTACTGATGGCATTGATGGTCTAGCAGCTGGATTAACAGCAATATCAGGGGGTACATTATTCATCGTTGCAATAGTTCAAAGCCAGCAATTATCTGCAATGATGTCCATCATTATCGTTGGCAGTGCGTTGGGATATTTAAGATTTAATAAACCACCTGCGAAAATGTTTATGGGGGATGCAGGTGCAACGTTTTTAGGTTTTATTCTAGGAATAATTGCTCTTGATGGAGCTCTAAAACAAGCTACCGTTCTCTCGTTATTTATTCCCATTCTAGCATTGGGTGTACCAATATTCGACAATATTCGAGTCATCCTTTTTAGGTATTTGAAAGGGATACCGGTATATAAAGCGGATGCATCTCAGGTTCATTTCGTACTTCTTCGTAAAGGATTAAAAAAAGGTGAGGTCCTTTTATTTCTTTGTTTAGTTAATGTTTGTTTTGGGCTAATTTCTATTATTTTGTCTCTTTTAGGTAATCAATGAGTATGTATAAATGTACATTTCAAAAAATCATCTCTTATAAAATGGCCACCAGATATTTCTGGTGACCATTTTTGATGGGTTTTCATTTTAAGCAACAGCTTGGGTGGTAATACCGTTACCCCAATATTCCCTGCCAGTCCAATTGATTTTCTTCCTTGTTTATCCTCATCAATATAGGCAACATAGCGACCGTCATAAGACCATTCTTGACCATATACATAACGGTTCTTTGTAAGTTGTTTTTCTTTCTCCTCTATTTTGATCCCGAATATATGCGGCTTTTAATGGGGGCTCTGCATTGGTCACTGTTGATAGATGAATCTATACCAAAATGAGAGACAGGCACCACGTTCTATCTAATAAAGATGGGATAACTATAAAAGGGAATTTTTTTACCTTTATTAAGGTTATAAAAATATATTTCAAAAATACAGAAAAAACCGAAAATAACATTGACTAATTGGATAATTAATTATAAAGTTAAATTACATCAAGTTTACTTTTCTGGGTATTATATCCACCACCCACTTTAAATTCTTCTAAGAATCCCCATTAAAAAAATTAGTTTCTGACAGTAATTGAGATAGAAAGGAGGATCAATTTTAATTTTTGGAAATAAAAAAATTGGAGGTATGTTTATGAGGAAAATTTTAACGGTTTTTCTAGCCTGTGTCTTATTATTTACTGTAGGATTCTCCGTTAATGCAAATGCTAGTACTTATTCAGATCAACAAATTGATTTCAAGAGTATGAGTGAACAAATCGGAATATCTGCTGAGCAATTGGAACAAACATATAATGATTATTTGGCTATTAAAGATTATATCTCTATAGGTCAAGATGGATATTATTCTTTTGATGCAGAAGGTGCCTTGAAAAATGGTGTGAATGAAGAATTGGTGACTTCGACAAAAAATGACTTTAATAACATTAATAAAGGAATGAAGGAAGCATACAATAGTGGTAATTACAATATCCTTGCAAGTTGTAAGGGTAAATCTAAGTATGAAGATACTATTGATGGAGGAAGAGTATATATAAATTCCTGTAATACGGATAAAATAGTAATTGCGTTGGCCGCAGGGGCAGCTGCTTCAACAATTGCTGGGATTATATCAGGGGCAGTTGGAATTGTTCCAGGAGCAGTAGTAAATGGAATAGCTGCAGCTTTATACGGTTTTGGCGCAACATACGTTGCAGCAGTAGATAATGGGTGTGGTGTTATAGCTACATGGCACAAATGGATTCTCCCAGTATCTTTAAAAGCTCAGGATTGCCCATAAATAAGAATAAGGGCAGCTAATTGTTGCCCTTGTTTATCCGGAAATATAACACATAAAGGGATGATATTTTGTTAAAGTTGCTATTCTTATTGGTTATATTGCTTTTGATATTTTTCCTTATTAAACCTATTGCGAAAATAAAAAAACTTGATTTTCCAAATCGTTTATTATTAGTAGGTCCTTTGATACTCATTAATATGGGATTATTGCCATCTGTTTTTAAAATACAAATGACTTCTTTTGAATATTTCATGCAAATGGTAAATTTCATTATAATTATTGTATTAATAATGATTAACTATTTATTTAAAGCACGAATAATATCATTTATCCTACTATTTATTTCTGCTATTATATGTGGCTTTTTAATATTAAAGTATTTTTTAATTGAATTATAGGCTATTATAATGCGAATAGTAATAGAATCCGAAACCTCAAGTTCATACCTACTATGTATTAGGGATGGACCTGATATTGGATGATGATTCTTAAAAATCAGTTCCTACTCTTCATAGTGATACAACAGTTTCATCTAGTCAAAAAACAGGTAAATTCTATATAGCCTGTTATGCAAATCGAATAATTAAAAGCTGCCAATCTGATAGCCTCGTTAAATTCTTATTGTTCATTTTTTACTTCCTTAAAAAGTACCCTTTCTAAAGGAGAAACTTACTCATCAAAATATCATCGACATAATCATTTGGACCCAATTTAATTTGCTTTTTTCGCCGACCTTCTTCTGTAAAACCCATCTTAGTATATAAATGAATGGCTCTTTTGTTATTGGAGAAAACCTCAAGGGAAATTTTTTCTACCCTCGAATCTTTTTTAGCCCACGCAAACAGATTTTTTATGAGCGCTCTCCCAATACCTCTATTCGTAAATTCTTCTTGAATACTCATTCCAAATATCCCTTGATGGCTAAATCTTTTACGCGGGGATAATTGAAAATTGAGGAGTCCAATAATCATTCCATTAACTTCCGCAACCAATAATAATCCATGCTTATTGTGGGATAGTATCCAATCTTTTTCTTCCTCAATCGTAATGTTAAATTCCTCTAAAGTGTTCCCCATTACATCTGGATTTTCTTCTAACACCTTTTTCGTATGTTGAATTATTTGTTCAGCATCATTTTCCACTGCTTTTCGAATTTGTAGGGTTTCCAATGCGTTAAAATCCTCTGACAAAATGGCCACTCCTTATCCATTAGCGATTAATAAGTTAGCTATCATTTTCATTCTTTCACTTTTAATCCAAGCATAGTAGCAAAAGCAATGGCTTGCTCAGGGGAAACTTCGCATCCTGCTAAATCTTCCATGTTAACGCTAATTCTTTCAAACGTTGAGCTACTTATATCAATTCCTTTGAGAGGTGTTCTAGAAAAATTCACCTCATTGATATCACATTGTCGAAACGAAACTTTCTTAAATTTGCACTCATAGTAATCAGCATTTCTTAATGAACAATGATCGAACTTCACTTGCTTTAAACTGCCATAGCCATACGAGCTTAGATTCAACATACAATTTTCAAAAAGAACGTTACCAAGATTAGCATCCGAAAGATTTATTCCTAGCATTTTTGAATCTTTAAACTCAACTCTATGAATAATTCCTTCTGTAAAATCGGCATTTGACAAATCGCAGTTTTCAAAGACAACATCTGTTAACTCAATATTTTTAAAAGATACTTCATGAAAGATTACATTTTTAAATATAACCTGCGAGAACTCAATTCTCTCCATTTTTTCTCTTTCGACAGAGGAATTTGATATTATACAAGAATTGAGGAAGGGTTCATCCCTATAAAAGATTTCATGAAAGTTTGCTGATGGTAAATGATGTGGAATTTTGGGATGTTCAATATTTATTTTTGTCATATTATCACCTTAATATCTTTTGAAGTTGAAAATCATAATTTCTATGCGGTCAAATTATGTATGAATATATTATTGAAAAGAGAATTCACTACACTGTCTAGTAAAACACAAATGAAACTATTATGATATGTCTCTATTATGCTCCTATTTTTGAATAGATTTTCGAGAGACCCATTAACTTGTAATGAGTCTCTCGTATGGCACCAATCAAAATATCAAATTGTGGCAATAATATAACGGCACTTATCTTCTGCAGGAATTACTCGTACGTTAATAATAGATCAACTTGATTATTACCTTACCTGTTTTATCAACAAATCCTGCCTTTCCATCTTTCTTCACGTAAACAAGCCCTTCATGGAAAGACCCAACTTGATCATACTGTGGAGTGATGACCACTTTCCCCTTATCGTTAATAAATCCATATTTACCTTTATAAGATACAGTAGCTAAATAATCGTTGCTCTTGTAAAAAAAATCAATGTCATCATATTCTGGTTTCACTAATATTTTTCCCGTTGATGAAGCTATTCCATATTTAGAGCCTTGATTTATTCTAATCAAACCATTATGTTCAAAAGGATCGATTCGGTCATATATAGGTTTTAGGATGACTTTTCCTTCTCTGTCTATTGCACCTTCTTTGTTATTTTCTTTAAAAATAACAAAATCACCCGTAAACTCACCTTCTCCATAGGTTGCTAATCTCAAAGAATCATAGACTGGGTCTGCAATGATTTCTCCCTTATCATTTATAAAACCATATTTATTATTTTGCATAAATATAGCCAACCCTTTTTTGTTAAACAAACTGAAGGAATCATATTGAAAATCAAGAATTACTTGACCCTGCTTATTAATAACTCCGTACTTCCCGTTTTTCATAACGACTGCGGCATTCTGCCAAAATTCATAGAGTGAGTTTCCATCTCCATCGTAAGCTTTCTCATATTGCGGTTCCATAATCCATTTTCCATTTGTATCGATATAACCGAGCTTTCCGTTTACTTCAACCGGAGCAATACCCTTCCTAAATACATCGACGGAATCATAAATCGGCTCCGCAATTACTTTTCCTTTTGTATTAATGAAACCATATTTATTTTTTATCTTTGTTTGGGCAAAGTCATTGAAATACGATGATATTTGATCATATGCAGGTTTGGCAAGGATCTTCCCACTTGTGCTCATTACCCCGTATTTGCCATCCAATTTTATTTTAAATAACCCATTTCCATAATAGCCTATAGAATCATAAATTGGTTTTGCGATAACCTTTCCTTGCTTATTGAGTAAACCGTACTTTTTATTTTGGTAAAATGTAAATACTCCGTTATTGTTTTCCTTGATTTTGTCATATGTTGGTTTTAGTACAACTCGGCCATTTTTATCGATGATTCCATATTTCCCTTTACTGATAAATTGGGCTACACCATTTTGGAATCTTTCAATACTTTCATACTTGGGTGAAACAATCGTTTTCCCGCTTGTATTAATCAATCCGCTTTTGTTATTCTTGATAACTACTATCGGATTTTCAAACATGACGAAATCATATTGCGGTGCCACAATGACAGTTCCCTTCTTATTAAGGAACCCGTATTTATTTTTCTTTTTAACCAGCCATAAATCGGTTTGTCCATATTGTTCAATGCTATCGTACTGTGGTTTAACGGCCACACTCCCTTTTTTATTCAACATCCCGTATTTTCCATTTTGCTTAAATAACACTAGACCATTAGTAAATTCATATCCCAGTTCTTTCTTCCCACTATCAGCAAAAGCTGCGGAATTCCAGGTACACCCCATTAACAAACCAAATAGAATAAACCCAATAAACCAAGCTTTAAGATTATTTTTCATATGCTCCTCCTTTCTTCATCTTAATATATGTATTCTTGATACATTTGGTAAATACCTTCTTCACCAATTCTGCTTTAATAGTTCTCGCTTGTTTGGAAAATGCATGTTCTGTAATTTTCAGTGTTTTTACATTGACTAACCGTTCATTCAATAATAAAATTATACTGAATATTATAAATGTTATGGAGGGTTCGCAATGGATTTGTATTATGAGGTAGTTGGAAAAGGTCATCCTGTCGTTCTTCTTCACAGTGGTGGTGCTGATTTACGGGTTTGGACATTTGTTGCACCTCTTCTTGCCAAGCACTATAAGGTCGTTACTTATGATGGACGCGGTTGCGGGCAATCGCCATCCCCTTTAGAACATACCAATTATGTTGAAGATTTGCTGTCGCTGCTTGACCATCTAGGACTAGAAAAAGCAACCATAATAGGACACTCCCTCGGCGGCTATATCGCTACCGAATTTGCTTTGAATTACCCTGAAAGAGTGTCGAACCTTGTTTTGGTTGGTCCTTCTTTGCTAGGCTTTAATTATTCACAAGAATTTAATGCGTATATGAATAAAATTAACGAGGCTGCCCCAGATATAGAAAAGATGATTGAGCTCTCACTTAGTGGCTCATTGTATCATGTTGTTATGGCTGGCCCACACCGTAACCTGTTGATTCAAATGCAAGAGGATTATTTCAAACGGATATTAAAATGGCCAGCGTTCGAAATGATTTGGCCGAAACCTCCGGCTATTGAAAGGTTGGAGGAATTGACCGCAGATACACTCTTCATCATCGGTGAGAAGGACTCCCAAGATAATCTTCGTGTTGCGGATTGTTTTCGAAGACTCCCAAAAGTCCATTTCGCTGAAATCCCGAATGCAGACCATATGGTAATGCTCACCCACCCTGAAGATCTATATCACTATATTACTGGCTTTATGGAGGAATGAATTTAAGCATGCCCAGAACCCAGAAAGAGAATGAGAGAATACGTCAGTTAGCAAAAGAGAATATTCGCAGTGCTGCTATGAGATTGTTCATTAAGCAGGGATATCATGCTACTTCTATTAGCGATGTAGCTAAAGAAGCAGGCATCTCAAAAGGCTTATTATACAATTATTATAAGGGCAAAGAGGAACTGCTTGCTACAATGGTAGAGACCAGAATTGGAGAATTAATTGAGGTAATGGAAGGTGCAGCCGCAATTGAG
Source organism: Margalitia sp. FSL K6-0131 (assembly GCF_038008735.1). Lineage (NCBI taxonomy): Bacteria > Bacillati > Bacillota > Bacilli > Caryophanales > Bacillaceae > Heyndrickxia > Margalitia sp. FSL K6-0131. Next base: position 475,763 of record NZ_JBBOZS010000001.1, on the reverse strand, counting down.
ACACCTACTGAACAACTTAGATTTATTATAGAAGGCGCGATCGATAAAGTTTATCAAAATCCGGAATTATTCCGTTTCTATCTGCACCTGCAAACACAGCCAGAAGCAGATCAAGAACTAATCAAATACAGCAATATGCTGATTCAAGAAAGTGCCAGACTGTTCGAGTTACAGTGTGAGATGTTCGAAAAGCTGGGTGTTAAAGATCCTCGGATGCGTTCGTTATATTTTTCATCCACGCTTCAAGGAATCATGTTAATGATATCTACTTATCCGCAACAGTTTCCCATTGAAGAAGTAAAAACACAGATGATTCGTGAGTTTTGCTTCGCTTCTTCTGAATAAAAGTGATTTAGGATATCGTATATTCTATTTATTGCGATATCCTGGATTTCTCTTGCCTTTAAGCCACTTGTTGATAAAAGTACTTCAAACCTTTAGTTGAAGCTGCCTATTTAATTGAATTAAGATTTACCCTTTAATGCTAGTCTTTATGATTCCATAATCAAATTGGTGTTACAATGTAGAGCATATTCATAACATCAATATTTATACCGCTTTAAAAAATCTTCTCCCATGAAAAGAAACAAACCGATTATCAATATAAATAGTTTAATAGTGATAATAACCTTTCTTTTTTCTGTTCCTGATTAAAATTTTGATCTAATATTTCCTTAATTTGGGCTTCAAGTATCCTGTCTCCATTCGACAAATTAAGTAAACGTACTAAACTCCTCTTTTCTTTTTCCGACAATAAGTTGTTTTTTAATCCATATATAATATCTAGCGCTTCATATCCTAAAGTACTTAGTAAATCGCTATAATTATGTTTCATAATTCCCCCTCCTATCATTATTGAAGCTTTATGTACTATCGTTAGTTACTGCTTTCCCAACTTAAGTATCATTTTGTCCGATTGGTATAAGATTTATTAACTTTTGCTTTATGCTTAATCCACTAATATTTTAAAGTACTTTTACAATATCTTTAGACTATAATATAATATTAAAAATAAATTCCATAATTCAACACTATCAAGGAAACCATTCAATATCTATTAACTTAATAAGCTTTTAAGATATTTTAATTGACCCGAATATTCTCTTAATACATATGCAAGGGGACATTATCCCTGTTAATGAAATTTAAAGTAATACCAGCTATTTAAATATTATCGAAAGAGGTGGAATAAATGGGAAACGATAATATGTCTCTAAAGGAAAAAAGCATCGTCTTTATTGGCTTTATGGGAGTGGGCAAAACTACTATTGGTTCCTTAGTGGCAAAAAAGCTATATCGAGATTTCATCGATATTGATCAAGAAATTGAAAAAGAATATGGTATGCCTGCTACAGAGATTTTTAAGACTTTTGGTGAGAAAGTATTTAGAGAAAAGGAAAAGAACATTATTGATTTCTACTCTAAACAGAAATTAAAGATTATTTCTGTTGGTGGCGGAGCCTTTTTACAAGAGGAAATACAAAAAATTTGCTTATCCAATTGTATTGTATTTTTTCTAGATCTTTCTTGGGAATCTTGGAAAGAACGAATTAATCTAATTATTGATAGCCGACCTGTTTTACAAGGAAAAAGCCTGGACGAAATAAAAGAGCTTTTTTATACTAGACAACAATATTATACGAATCATCATTCAAAGGTGGAAACGGATAATCTTGATATAGAATCCGTTGCAAATAATATTGTAGATGCATTAAAAACTGCATGGGAACTTTATGATTAACATTAGGAATTATTTTATGAGATAACTACTAATACATCATGGAAGATTTTTAGCTATTTAAAAACCAACTAATTATATTCCCTATTTTTTCTTGTATAACCACTGATCTCTTAGCACAATAAAATGCACCGCGTGTGATGATTCTTCATTAACACACTCGATGCATTTTATATCAATTTCCGTTATTAAATGATTAATATTGTCTGCTCGCTGCTAATGCTGCGCGAATCCCTAGTAAATAACTTTCTTGTCCGAATCCGGAAATTTGACCTGTTGCTATTTCCGCAAAAACGGACTCATGGCGAAATGCTTCACGTGAATGGATATTGGACATATGAATTTCAACGACTGGGACTGTTAAAATAGCCAAGGCATCACGGATTGCGTAGCTATAGTGTGTCCAAGCCCCCGCATTGATAACAACTCCGTCAACTCCCGATAAAAAGGCTTCATTGATTTTATTAACCATTTCACCCTCATGATTGGTTTGAAATGTTTCTACTTCAATGTTTAATTCTTTTGCTAGTTGCTGGATATTATTATTTATTTCATCTAATGTAATAGTTCCGTATTGTTTAGGATCGCGTTTACCGAACATATCATGGTTAACACCATGGAGCATTAAAATTTTTGTCATGTCTTTCTCTCCTTCGGCTGCAAGGTTCGTTTCATGAAAACTACTAAAAAGAAATGTCTTACCCGAACATAATTTTCTTAATGTCATCTATTGGCATATCCTCACCAGTGAACAATTTGAATCCTAGTGCTCCTTGCCAAAGCATCATCCCTAAACCATTAATCGCTGTTGCGCCTGCTTCTTCGGCTTGTTTTAATAATTTAGTTTTTTGAGGGTTGTACACCACGTCTGTTACCACCAAATCTTTACGTAAGACATCCAATGTATCATCCACAATGCTTAATTGATCCAACGGTTTCATCCCTAAGCTTGTTCCATTTGCCAACACAGCACTTTCCGCCACTTCTTTACGGAATCTATCTTTATCCTCCAATGGTAAGATGTTAGCTTTTACACCAAAGGATTTCATTTCATTATTGATATAGTTCACATTTTCTTCTGCGTTATGGAAAAATTGATCATTCCGTGCAAAGATATTAAGTTCTTGAATACCTGATTGTGCTAATTGAATGGCAATCGGTGTTGCAACGCCACCAGAACCAACTAATGTTACCTTTTTACCTTTTAAATCAACGCCTTGTTGTTCAAGGTTCTTCACGTAACCTAAGCCATCTGTATTATAACCGATGAGCTTACCATCTCTATTGACAACGGTGTTACTTGCACGTGCATATTTTGCACTATCATCAAGCTCATCAAGATATGGAAGGACTTCCATTTTATTTGGCATTGAAACATTAAAACCCGCAACTCCCAATGCTTTCATACCTTCTACAGCCTCTTTAAGTGTGTCATTGCCTACTTCAAACGCAAGATAAGCATAGTTTAAACCTAAAAGAGTATATCCCAAGTTATGCATTTGCGGTGAAAGGCTGTGGCCTATTGGTGTAGCCAATAATCCAACTAATTTTGTTCTACCATCAATTTTTCCTAAGTTTTTTTCATAGTTTGCCATAATAACTATCTCCTTATCTCTTTATTTTTGGCTATATTCGTGTTGATCTAGCCTAATGCGTACACGTAAACGGGTTTTATTCGTATGAAAACTAACGTGAACGAATACGCAAGGAGGTATGATCGTCAACCAAAGTAATGAACAAAGCCTACTTTATAAATATCTATAAAAATATCAATTTTTATTTAAAAACTTTTCGCCCGCGATATAAAACAAATATTGCTAATAAAACACTTATAACCGCGATGACCATATCAAATACCAATGTCATGGTGATATTCACTGCACCAACTAAATAGCTTGTGATCATCGGCACAAAAATAAAGGCTAAACTTGAAGCGATATTTACGTAAGATGTGGTCGTTGCTTTATTTTTCACAAAGAACTGTGTCATGACACTTAAAGCTAATTGGAAAATCCCTGCAGTTGATAGACCAAGGATAAATGTACATATTAAAACAACCGAATAAGTTTTAATCGTAAATAGACCTAACATGGATAAAAAGGCTATTGCCGGATAAAGAATCATAATGGTTACAGGCTTTACAAATTTATCTAAAATAGCGGCCAAAATTAATACGGAGACTAACGCACCTATACTAAAGTAACTTAACAGCTGTATAGCGTTATTTTCACCTAAACCAATAAATTTACTTCCAAGCTCCGGTAGCCATGTTTGCCATACTACGAATAAGGCGGTACAAGTGAAGCCAATTAAAATAATTGCTAGCCCTTCACGCCACAATTTAGGTTCTACTTTAAATGGTGAAGACTCCTCTTGACTCTCTTGTGATTGCCCCCCACCATTTGCAGATGGAAACGGCATGAAAATAAGATAAATGCCGCATAACAAATACAGAATACCCCAAATAAAGAATGACCAGCCCCAGAAGATGTGATTCGCTACTAATATGGAGATGATAAACGGCAATAATGTTGCGCCAATCGAAACAAAAGCTTTAACAAGAACAGTCGCAGAGCTTGACTTCTTCGGAAATGCTTCAATCAAAGCAGGATATGTGCCCGAATCAAGCAACGAATTGGCGATACCAGCCACAATAGCAAAAATAAAAGCAAGGGTATAACTTGACGTTATCGGTATACCGATCAAAAATAGTATTTCTAAAAAGCTCCCAATAACAATCACTGGTTTCCTGCCGTATTTGTCGGAAATCCGACCAACAAAAAATAAGGATACAAGTTTCCCTATTCCAATAGCAGAAACCAAAAGACTAATTTTTTCCACTGAAACATGATATTTGCTAGAAAGATTATGCATGTTAGATGCAACGATAATGTTAATCATTCCGAGCATGAAGTAGTTTAAATACATTCCAGCAGATGTCTTAATATATCGGTTTTTCAACTTGTCCACTCCTTTGAATGCATCCCAATCTTTTACAAAATCCCCTTTATGAAAGAGACATAATGCAAAAGAAGGAACCAAAGTATATGAGAATGAATGTTCAGCATTTTGCTTTACTCATTCTACTTTTCAAATACGATGCCGGCTTGTCTCAGTTATAAACGGATATGGCTTTATATCTTTTGAAGATATAGATTCCAAGAACAACACTGACAAAAGCCAAACAAATATCAAAAATAAATACAGAGGATACTCCTAAGTATTTAGTTAATAAGCTTGTTACAAAAGGGACGACAATAAAAGCTATACTAGCCGCAGCACTAACATAAGAAACACTTGCTCCCTTTTTTTCTGAAAACAGTTCCATCATCACTGTCGCTGTTAATTGAAAAATCCCTGACATAGAAAACCCTAAAAAGAACGATACAACCGTAAGAATGGTTGGATTATGATTGAATTGAAGCACGATTAAAGTGATCAATGCCATACATGGATAGATAACCATAGCAGTTATTGGCTTCATTAGCCTTTTTAACAAGATAGCAAGTAATAGTACAGACAGGATACCACCTATACCATAATAACTAAGTAATTCAACCGACTTCACTTTGCTTAAATGAAGCACATCTTGTCCAAAGGTCGGAAGCCAAATTTGAACGACATTAAACAATGAAACAGAAGCAAAACCATTTAGAATAAGGGCAACGCCTTCTTTCCAAAACTTTAGCTTTGCCGGATCAACTGGTTGCTTTATATGTGAATCATCCACCTGTTGTTTCTTATGTTTATTTTTTGTCGGATCAGGAAAGTTAGTTCTTATTAAAAAGAGACCACTCAACAAAAACAACGCTGCAGGTACAAAAAAACTATAGCCGTAAAACATTTGGTTTGTGATAATAAAAGCTATAATGATGGGTAACAGGACTGCCCCTATTGAAATAAAAGCTTTCAATAAAACTGTTACGGTACCTGCCGCATTTGGAAATCCTTCATTGAGTGCAGGATAAGAACCTGAATCTAATAAGGAATTACAGATTCCCGCAATGAGAGCAAGTCCCATGGCGTACTTATATTGAGCTGTAAATGGTATTCCTATTAGAAATATCATATATAAAAAGACCGCTGTCACAATTAGAGGCTTTCTTCCATAACGATCGGAAAGCTTTCCGGATACATTAATACTTAATAAGTGCCCAATACCAACAACTGAAATCAAAGAACTAATATCTGTTCTTTCAACTCCCAATTGTTGAGAAAGAAAGCTCATATTTGATGACAAGATGATATTGACCATTCCTAAAAGTAAGTAATTTAAATAAATTCCTGATGCCATTTTCCAATATGGATACTTCATTCAATATCTCCTCGATGTCATACAAATTCCAAATAAATAAATCCCATTCCCCACCTCAGTACCATTTATAATCTTAGTTTGTTTCTTAAATAAAAATTAAATTCCTGTGTATACACAGCTTACTCAGTCTTGTGAATTTTTACGAAGGTTGCTGAGATGGGAAATGAAAGATATTTTTTTGAAATTCCTATTGAAAATGAGAAAGTTCTAGTGATCCTCCCTCCATTAATTCACCTATCTATCTAGTATATCGTTCTACTAAAAATGAAATTTTTATATACATAATAATAATATATAATTTCGAACTGTAACTTTCTTCAGTAGAACAACACATTAAAATAAAGGTGTTTTTATGGGACATTATTTTTAACTCATTAGATAAATATAGGTATTATTTTTAGTAGAACGTTCTACCTAACAACAAATAAAAATATACTCCTGATTTCTATATGTGTCAAGTATGTGACAAGGGCACTTGAAAATTGGTATGTGGATTGGGCTTTTAGGGTAGTTTTACTTCTATTAAAATGCTGTTTCCGTATAAATTGTGGTTTTTCGTAAATTGTTTTAAATCCTAAATTAGTCTTAGTTTCGGGCATCATTTCTTATAATGGATTTTCTTTTCTAACCCGAAATAAGGAAATGATAATATTTTCTTTCATAAAAAAAGAAGATTAACATTTGTTATCTTCTTTTAAAAATAATCTTTAGTTTTATGAAGTTTCACGAATGATAAGTTCAGGCTTTAGTATTATTCGTTGTTTCTCGGGACTACTTTTTGTCATTTTTTCGTATAAGATATTTGCTGATTTAATCCCAATTGATCTTGGAAATGAAGAAACCGTTGTTAAAGGGGGATGATAAATTTCTGAGTCTGGAATATTATCAAATCCGACTATATCGATGTCAACTCCTGGTGTTAACTCATGCAATGCTAGACCCTGTAAGACACCAGAGGCTACCAAATCGCTAAAGCAAAAAATGGCTGTAGGAGGATTTTCATTTTGCAAAACTTTTGATACCGCATCAAATCCCCCTTCTCTAGTAGGCGGTCCATCAATTATTAGGGATTCATCCAATTTCAATCCAGCTCTTTCATAAGCTAACTGAAATCCCTGCATTCTCTCAATCCATGTAGAGGATGCCTTTATTCCCCCTAAATAAGCAATTCTTTTATGTCCTTTTTCTAGCAGATGGGTAACGGCAATATATGCACCTTTAACATAGTCAATTCCTACATAATCACAATTCGCGTCCTCAAGCTCTCGATTAGCAAGTACAATTGGTATCTGAAGTTCATTGATTTTTTTTACGGTTTTCTCGGAGCTTTTCGAAGCCGGATTAAGAATTAATCCATCCACCCTATGCTCTACCATAGTTGATAGTAATTTGTCCTGTTTCGAAACAGAATCGAAGGTAGTACCCAAGAGTACAGTATAACCAAACTGTTCTAAGGTATTTTGAGCACCTATCAAAAATTCCGAAATAAACTTGTTCGAAATATCGGTCACAATTACTCCTACAATACCAGAGCTTTGTGACCTCAAGTTAGCGGCAACTCGATCGTAAACGTATCCCAATGTATTGATAGAATCAAATACCTTTTTTCGTGTGGCTTCCGAAATTCGAGGATTATTCCTTATAACTAAAGAGACAGTTGATGTAGAAACACCTGCATGCGCGGCTACCTCATGTAATGTAACCCGATGTTTTTTGCTCATATAGATTGTCACCAGCTTTAAAATAAATAAAATATATATCAATGTTGATGAAAATAATACTAATAATAACGGAAATGAAATCTATTATCAAATCATTATTTCAACCCTATTAATTTATAACCAGCGTATTCTTAGCTCTGAAAAATGAAATCAGCTTGTTTTTTCGGAGACTCAGTCTCTAGATAATACTCTTCTGCCTTCCAGTATCGGTTTCTAAACTTTTCAATATTTTGTTGTGTTTCTTTGCTTTCACGCTCAAATCTTTTCTGTCTCGGACAATCAAAATATATAACATAGTCATAATAGGCTCTCCACTCTTTTCTTTGGAGGAACACGCCTTCCACTATTATGAGACAAGTGTCAGGTATTTTCATTACCTGGAGATTATGCGTATCAGAATGTTGATCATAAGTTGGTAGATTTAATATTTCTGAACTCTTTAGTTGTTTAAAGAGATTATTAGTAAGCCCTTCTATATCCCATTGCAAATAGTAATATTCATACCATTCTTCATAACTAGTATTATAACGCTTTTTTCTTTCTGCAACATAATCATCTATATGAAAGATGACAGTTGGGATATTTTTCTCTTGAAGATGCTTTTTAAAGTTTGCTGTAAATGTTGTTTTCCCTGAACGGCTTAAACCATCTATACCCAGAATAAACCTCTGACCTTCTGCCATTCTTTCCTTTAATACAGTTAGTATTTTATCTTCCAAACCGTTCCCTCCTTCCCCATGATGTTAAAATATTTCTTTGGCATCGGAGGGCAAGTTTCTTACATGAATTAGATAATCCGTCATATTTTTATCATCATTACTTGGGTACGCAAAGGATAAATTACTTGCAACTTCCACCGCTAACGTTCTAAACAAATCGCAAGTGACAAAGACAGAATCCCAAAGATTGTCATAATTATAATCGGAATATGTTTTTTCGTACATCTCCCAATAAGTTGCAGAAAGGTAGTTTTTGAAATACTTCCCCATTTTCCCCGCAGAAATTTGGAAGTCGTTGTTCATGCCAATCCACCAGGAGACCATTTCATCCAGTCTGCCTCTTATTACAATTTCAAACATTTGCTTTGCATACGGCAGCTCATCTCTCCATATTCCTTTTGCAACGTTTTGCAAACACCACCAAAAATCATTACAGCAGCCCATGAACATAGGCCCCGTCGGCTTTTTCACATGGTAGTCAATATCAGAAGAAGTCGGGATAGATGGAAGAATGTTGTCTTTATCTAAAAGAGGAATGGTAAGACTGTCTTTGACATAACTTTCCAGCGTACTTTCCTTTGTTTCAATATGTAGGTCGATTCGATTTCCATCTGTAAACAGCATTAAATATCCGTAAGATCCATCAAAATCCATCTCCATCCCCAAAAGTTTATCGATTTTATCGGGCTCTTGAAGGATAAGTAACTCTCCAAAAATATCAATCCATTTTTCGTCCTTTATAAAAGAAGCTGTTTCAGTTACCACATATACAATATCGTAATCCTGAAAAATATCCTTTGGAGCATTGGAGTTCGTTCTGGAGCCGTTCATATATACAGCTCGAATCCGTTCATCTTCGCGTGCTACTCCTAATATTAAATCGAACATTTCCTTTTCGCTTCTCATTGTCATCCCCCGGAAATTAACATTATTTTATAGCTGACTCCCTTTGAATCTTTTCATAATCTTCTTGAAGAATTCCATAAATCTCTAAATCAACTATTCCCTTTCCTGCCCAAAGTGTTGCCTGTCTTATTGTTCCTTCCTTGATAAATCCGTTTGTTAATAAAACCTTTTTGGAATTCACATTTAATGGCATTACTTCTGCTTGAACCCGGTTAACTTTTACCTCTTGAAAAAGAAATTCCAGCAATATCCTAACTGATTCGGTTGCTATGCCTTTACCCCAAAACGCTTCTGTTAAAAAATAGCCGATCGTGACCATATTTACTTTTTGATTAAAATCTTGAGCCTCGATTATTCCTATTAATTTATTGTTATTATCAAATATGCCCCACTTAACCTTCGATTTTTTATAAAAATCACGTTCAAAATGCCCAATCATCTTTCTAACCGTTTCTTTATTATGCTTAGGAATAATTCCACAGAATTCGAACACCTTATCGTTGTTATAAATATCAAATACATCATCCAGATGACACTCACTGATTTTTCCAAGTGTGATACTATTTGATTTTAAAACTGGCAGTCTGGAAAACACCGTATCTATGTTCATGTATTCTCACCATCTTTCTTTTTGGTTGTAGACACTTTGGCTCCTTTCGTGGTGCAATCCTTTCGCTATTGTTACTGTTTCCTCTTGTGCTTCCACTTTTCGGGCACAATACTTCCTCTTTTGTTCCCGTTTCCTCCCAGGCTCCCATTTTTCGGGCACAATACTTCCTCTTTTGTTCCCGTTTCCTCTCCAGCTTCCACTTTTCGGGCACAATACTTCCTCTTTTGTTCCCGTTTCCTCCCAGGCTCCCATTTTTCGGGCACAATACTTCCTCTTTTGTTCCCGTTTCTTCTCGAGCTTTCCCTTTCCGGGCACAATACTTCCTCTTTTGTTACCGTTTCTTCTCGAGCTTTCCCTTTCTTGGCACAATACTTCCTCTATTGTTACCGTTTCTTCCCGAGCTCTCCCTTTCCGGGCACAATACTTCCTCTTTTGTTACCGTTTCTTCTCGAGCTTTCCCTTTCCGGGCACAATACTTCCTCTTTTGTTACCGTTTCTTCTCGAGCTTTCCCTTTCCGGGCACGATCCTTTCACCATTGTTATTATTTTCACGCATGGTTACCCTTTTCTTGGATATTTAGTCCGTTTTAACTTTTTTATTTTCCACACCTATTTTTGGATACGTCAGATAAATTGTGCTTTCAGTTAATATTATTTTTATCGATTTCCTCATTAATGGTGGATTCCCAAAATATCTTTTCCTTCCCAGTTGCATAACTGCTAATTATTTCTCTTAAAGGGTATGGCTGAAGGTTCCTTTCCTCTAGCTCATCGATATTGGCACAATAAGAAAATGATAACAATAATAAAGAATAAATTTTCTATACCAGGTAATGTAATTTAATCGGAAATAGTCTCAATTTTATATTTTTCCTTCAAAACAAAATGCAAATACATTATTCTAACAGCTAATATAAACTTTTTCTCTATTTTCAAAGATGCTGGGCTATGTAAAAATTCCTCAAACTCAAATGTATCTATACCGCAATAAACAGCCAACGTTTCATAGCTAATACCAATATTTCTATGCAGCCCCTCGATAATAGAGATTATTCTTACAGTATCATCTATATTATCTACATGTGTTAAAAAGCTGCTGATTTCTATTGGATGATTGGAATAGGTTGTTGTTTCATTCGAATATAAAATCTTATTGATTAAGCCATCAGACATTTTGTATACATTTTTCAACTTCGAAATATTATCTTCTAAATTAATGCTTTTCATAAAAAACACCCTTAATACTCTATTTTTTGCTAACCTATTAGAATAATGCTTTGTTTATAATTTTCTAAATAACAGATAAGTAACCACAGGAAGCAGTACAACCATCATTTCATCATTATTGATAAGCAATTTAATTAAACCAATTCCCCAAATGATAATTAGAAAAGTTATGAGCCAAACCATTCGAACCCCTTTTATTCTCATTTCGTACCATTTCCTTTTGAGACTCAGGTATTATCGACTATATTATTCTTCAACATAGGAGTTTGTTTTCCTCCCTATTAACTATTACATTCCTTACACAAAACAAAATTATAGGTTGCCTAAGCAACCTACTTACTCCAACATTTTTTCATAACAAACACATTCATGTGCCCTATTAAACTTTTTCTTTACTAATTCAACATCTTCACCAACATAATGAGCAAAAGCCTGAACGGGGAATAAGTTAGGCATTTCACTTTTAATCGTTCCTTTCAACTCATTTCCGCCATCAATGTACACATGTAAGTAGGATTCTACCTTTGTGAATCCATTTTTCACATACCACTTATTTACCCATTCATCGTCTCTCGTCCAAGCTTCTAATCGATTTAATCCCTTGTTTTTAGCAATTCTTTCTGCTTCGTTTAAAAGCTTTGTACCGATCCCTTCTCTCCTAAAGTCAGGATGGACGGCAATATGCCATATCATTCCGCCAAGTCCAGTGCCTCTTGAACACACTGTCCTCTCCTTTATTTCGTATTCAATATCTATTAATCCGACTATTTGACCTTCCTCTTCAGCGACTAATTCCATTGCTGGGTTTTCATAGATTTCCTTTTCCTTTAATACATTGTCAAAATACGCAGTATCCAAAAAGGACAATACCCTGCATCTTACCCATCCCTGTTCATCTTCTATTTGATACGGTCTAATCTTCATAACTAAACTCCTTTTTTAAATGTTAGTCAAATAAATAAAGACCTCCGTTTTTTACGAAGGCCTTCTAAATGAAATAATCTGCAATTTTATCATTCTTAATTTAAACTTGAGGGGCTTGAACCAACGTAAAATTCAATTTGTATACAATTTGATTTAATCATAAAAATCCCCTCCCTTTAAAAATAATTACCAACATTATAAATTATACAAAAATTATAAACGGATGTAAATATTAGGGAAGAAGTATGCAGCAGTATTAAACTCAAAAAGCATTAATAAGGATCATTGAAGTTAATAACGAATACCACAACCATTATCATCCCCTTGCTCCCTGCAGATTTTCATTGACAGAATAACAGAACAGGTGTAACTTAACTTATAGTTAAATATTTTTAGAATTTTCTTATCTAGAGAGGCGGAGGGACTGGCCCTGCGAAGCCTCGGCAACAGACTTTTAGGAGTACTGTGCCAATTCCAGTAGCGAATGCTTGAAGATAAGAAGAGATCGGATATGGAAATTGCCCCTCTTCTTATTTGTGAGAAGAGGTTTTTATATTTTTTAAAGGAAAGAGGGAAAGATTTTTATGACTAAAACACTAGTTAAAGCACCATTTAGAGCCGATCACGTAGGCAGTTTTCTTCGAACAGAACCTATTAAAGAAGCAAGAAAGGCTTTTGCAAATGGGGAAATCGATACAGATGCCCTAAAGGCTGTTGAGGATGCAGAAATTGAGAAACTTGTCCAAAAGGAAATCAAGGTTGGTCTTAAATCCATCACAGATGGGGAGTTTAGACGCTCTTATTGGCATTTAGACTTTTTGGCAGGCTTAGAAGGCGTAGAATTGTTTGAAGCGGAATATATTAATAACTTCAAAGGTGACAAACCAAAAAGTAATGCCATTAAAGTAGTTGGTAAAGTAGATTTTAATGGCCATTATATGTTAGAACACTTTAAGTTTTTAAAACAAGCAGTAGAAAAATACGGTGATGGAAGCCAGGTTGCGAAGTTTTCGATCCCTAGTCCTAACATGTTATTTACTAGAATTCAAGGTGATGAATATTATCATGACAATCAAGAGCAGTTCTATTGTGATACGGTAGCGGCTTATCAAAAAGCAATTCAAGGATTCTATGATGCTGGCTGTCGTTATCTCCAATTAGACGATACTTCCTGGATTGATTTTGTTTCAGAAGATCGTATCAAAGCAGTTGTTGAAAAACACGGTAAGGATGTACAAGAAATCATTGATACTAGAGTTCGTTGTTTGAATGATGCTATTTCTAAGAGACCTGATGATATGTTAATTACCATGCATATTTGCAGAGGAAACTTCCGATCTACTTATATTACAAGTGGTGGATATGATACGATATCGGATGCCATATTCGCGAACTTACAGGTAGATGGACTCTTTCTTGAATACGACGATAATCGTTCAGGTGATTTCGAACCCTTAAAAAGCTTCAAACGTACTGATTTAACCGTTGTATTAGGACTCATTACATCTAAATTCCCAGAACTAGAAGACCCAGACAGAATAAGAGAAAGAATAAATGAGGCAAATAAAAATATTCCTTTAGAAAATCTAGCAATAAGTCCTCAGTGCGGATTTGCCAGTACGGAAGAGGGGAACAAGTTAACGGAAGAGGATCAATGGAAGAAGATTAAACATGTAATTGAAATTGCCGAAAGTGTTTGGGGTACTATTTAAGTATATGATTGATAAAACACCTCCTTCTTTTTTTATAGAATGAGATGTTCTAATTTCCTGATTGTATTAATCCCACCGTATATAAATAGACCGTCCATTTGACGGTCTTATGTATTTATCTATATTTTTTTAGGTACAAATCACAATCTTGTTGCCAATCATTTAAAAAAGCATTATTAGTTCCAATAACGACAGTAGCATCTAGTTCTAAGTCTCTAACTACATTTGTTGTTAATCCGGCATTAGTAAAGATTTCGAACGTTTGAGGTGCTTGGATTTCACTCGTCTCTATCAATAGCTGACCTCCAGCAGCGAGCCAATATGGAGCTTCTTCAGCTACCATCCTTTGAATATTTAGGCCGTCATCTCCTCCGTCTAAGGCTAGCTTTGGTTCATAAAGACGTGCCTCCATGGGAAGCATATCGATTGCTTTAGTGGGAACGTACGGAACGTTGGCAACTAATAAATTTATATGACCTTTAATCGATTGTGGTAAAGCATTATACAAGTCACCTTCAAAAATATAGTCCCGGAAATCCGTTACGTTTCGTCTTGTACATCGAATAGCGACCGGATCGATGTCAGCACAGTACAAGGAAATACCCCCGAGTGTTGCCGCCAGAGCAGCACCTACAGCACCTGAGCCACAACAGAGGTCAACGACTATATCTCCAGAACAAGACAGGTCTGCTGCCTGACGAACAAGAAATTCCGTACGTTTCCGAGGTACGAAAACTCCCTGTTCCACTTCTATCCGCAGACCACAAAACTCTGCCCATCCAATGACGTATTCAAGCGGCAGACCATCTGCTCGCATTTTCACCTTTTGGTTGAGGTCGTCTAAAGAATGTGCCTCTGAAATAAGTATTTGAGCTTCCTCTTCTGCAAATACACAGCCAGCACTTCGAAGCCTGTTAACAATAGATTTTTCCGTTTTGTCGTCCAATTGGATACTTAATTTTACTTTTATTCGCTATCACCCTTTTAATTTTGGTTTATTTATTATTCGATAATAAAAGAAAATATCCTTCTTTAACTGACTTGTTACCTTAACATCTTTTGTTGATGGAAGGCCATTGAATACACTCCCTTCTTGGCTGTTCACAATTATAAGACAATATAAAAAAATAATGTCAGTGTTTTGTATATAACTTCCTTGTAAACCAAAAACACCAATACCCAGCAATCGAGTAGGAGGGGGTGACTAACCCCCGACCTCTCACACCACCGTACGTACCGTTCGGTATACGGCGGTTCACTTAAGTATGACGCAAATGGTTGTATCTATCTAACAGACTTTTAAGCTTTTGATTTCTCCAAAACTTTAGATTTAGTGTTGTGTGTAAGATAGGACTATTCGAAATGCGCCAATATTTCTTACGAGAATTTCCCCATTCATGGGCCTTCTCTCTTGGAACGCCAAGGGATATGAGCCTTTTAATTTTTGTTTTGGGTAGTTTCCATTGTTTCCAAAGGCACATTCGGAGTCTTCTTCGAATATGTTCATCCAGTTGTTTAAAGGGAGTTGGCGTGTCTGCCAGCGCAAAATATCCGCACCAACCAACAAGGTATTCATTTAGTTTCTCAATACGCAATTCCAATGGAATGGGTTTTGACCTTGATGTTAGTTCTTTTATTCTACTTTTAGCTCTCTTTATACTTTCTTTTGCGATACGGATTTTTGGATTACGGTTTGATGTGAAGCTGAATCCAAGAAACTTTCGTTTCCACGGTCTGTCCACCGCACTTTTCTCTTCATTTACTTTTAGTTTAAGCTTCTTTTCAATGAAAGTAGTGATAGAACTCTTGACACGTAAACCTGCCTTCTTGGTTTTTACGTAAATATTACAATCATCTGCGTAGCGGACAAATTTGTGTCCTCTTTCCTCTAGTTCCTTATCTAATTCATCTAACATGATATTGGAAAGTAGTGGACTTAATGGTCCACCCTGAGGAACACCTTCTTCGCTGATAGTTTCCACACCGTTTATCATAATCCCCGACTCTAAGTATTTTCTAATTAACTTTAGAATCGTCTTATCCTTGACTCTTTTTGCTAGGAGTCCCATAAGCATATCGTGATTTACCTTGTCGAAGAACTTTTCTAAGTCCATATCTATTACCCATCTGTAGCCCTCTTCTATATATTGCCTTGCTTCCCTAACGGCATCATGTGCCCTTCTTCTGGGTCTAAACCCATAGCTATGTTCGGAAAAGGTTGGGTCATAGATTGGGGTTAATATTTGGGCAATCGCTTGTTGGACAAAACGGTCTGTCACGGTAGGAATACCTAATAAACGAACGCCGCCATTTGGTTTCGGGATTTCGACTCGTCTGACTGGCATAGGCTCATAGGTTCCGTCCTTTATTGAATTTCGGATTTCTTGCCAATTTTGTAGAATATGCGCTCGTAGGGATTTTACAGGCATTTCATCTACTCCATGGCTACCCTTATTCTTTTCGACACGTTTCAATGCCGAAAGTAGATTGTCCCGTGACAGTATTCGTTCCATCATTTCGATACATCCTTTCACGTGAATATACGTGCTATTTGTGCCATTGTTTATTCCACCCTCTTAAAGTCCCCTGTGGAATTCACCACTTCCTCCTTTAAGTAAGTCCAATTGGATTGTCTGTATCATCATAAACAATGAACGCCTAGTGTATATTCTCCTTAAATGTTCAGTCCTTCCCTAACCATCTTAAGCTAGTCAGGTACTATGACCTCTGCTGACTTCTGGCTGTTCAATTACCCTTCACAAAGTAAGTTACCGAGTGTGCTCGGCATTTCAGCCAGACCTCCCCAGGTAAGAGTACAGTCTTTCTCCCCATCTATCTGCTTCATTTACTCTGTATCATCTTTGGCAGAAAGGACTTCGTTTTGTTTGGCAAACTCATCCAATGATACCTAGCCTTATATGAAGTTCGTGTCCCTCAGACCGGAGATTTGCCGCCCGCTTCCTTCAGATTCTGCGTCACCACAGACACCCTTGCGTTTAGCTACTGCTACTTCTGCCTTCACAGTTCGGGACTTTCACCCTATAGACTGCACCCATGCTGGGCGCACCACAAAAAAGAACTCTAAATATTAGAGTCCTTTGTAATTGATGCTCCTCCAACAGTTGATAGAAGTTGGTCATGAAACATACTAATAGGAAATAAATTCCCTCTTTGTAAATTATTCGTTATTTGCCTTATCACACCCACTTCTCGAAGTTCCTTATCTTCCATTTTTGCCAGCTCATTTAGCTTAATCCATTTGCAATCGATTATCTCCTCTTCTGTTAGGTTCAAAGAACCTCCGCTAAGCTTGGCTGTAAAATGAAATAAAATCACCTGATCTCCCGTACTACTTTGAAAATTATATACACCAGTAGTACTAATAAACTTCACTTCATAACCGGTTTCCTCTTTTACTTCTCGTAAAGCTGCACTCAGAATATCTTCGCCATATTCAATATGTCCACTCGGAAAATTCCATTTACCTATGGCTGTGGGTTTGTTTTCCTTAATCATTAATACTTCTTCATCTTTAAATATTGATACGCTAACTACTAAGACAATCCCTCTTTGATCCATTTTATATTTACACCCATTTCTTTTGAAATGCCGAAATGCTATCATACTCTTCCTGCAGCAGCCTTGTAAGGCGAATGTAAATGGGAGTTAGATCCTGATAAATAGAGACATGTTCACTGTTTGGTGTATGGTGATGGGTTGCACCTACCATTTCATCTGCAACCTTGAATGAATCGATTTCTCCAAGACTGAACAAACCAAGTATAGCGGCACCAAGGCATGAACTTTCAAAGCTTTCCGGGATGTATACTTCATGATTAAATATATCCGCCATCATTTGCCGCCATAGCTCTGATCTTGCAAAGCCGCCAGTTGCATGTATTTTTTGAGGTTCTCCTATAAGCTCTGCTAAAGCTAAGAGAACTGTATACAAGTTAAAGATAACTCCTTCCAAAACAGCCCGGATAAGATGTTCTTTTTTATGGTGCATACCCAAACCAAAAAAGGAGCCGCGAGCATTAAAGTTCCAAAGTGGAGCCCTTTCGCCTGCCAAATAAGGATGAAAAAGAAGACCATCAGAACCGGGAGTTACTCTGTCGGCTATTTCCGTCAACACTTCATATGGATCCTTCCCAAGCCTATTCGCGGTCGCCACCTCGGAATCTGCCAGCTGATCCCGTACCCATCGAAAAATCATACCGCCATTGTTAACCGGTCCTCCGATCACCCAATGATTTTCTGTTAAGCAATAACAAAAGATCCTTCCCTTAGGATCCGTAATCGGCCGATCCACCATCGCACGAATGGCACCACTAGTACCAATCGACACAGCCACCACACCAGGTTCTATCGCGTTAACGCCAAGGTTAGATAAAACCCCATCCCCTGCTCCAACTACAAACGGAGTGGAAGGTAAAAGATTCATTTCATTTGCATAGGCTTCATCAAGACCTACCATTTGATAAGTAGTAGGAACAGGCTGAGAAAGCTCTTTTTCCGTCAAGCCAGCAATTTCTAGTGCTTCGCTATCCCAAGTTAATGTTTGTATATTAAAAAGACCGGTGGAAGATGCTATGGAGTAATCAATAACATATCTACCAAAAAGCTTATAAAAAACATACTCTTTAATGGAGATGAATTTATCCGCACTATGAAACAACTCTGTAAAATCGTTTCTGAGCCAGACTAATTTTGACAGTGGGGACATCGGATGGATTGGAGTACCTGTCCGAAGGTAAATTTCATGTCCATTCATTTCCGACTTAATCTTCTCCACCCAGTCAGAACTTCTGTTATCTGCCCAAGTAATGCATTCCGTTAATGGTTTTCCTTTTTTGTCTACAGCAATGACACTGTGCATAACCGAGCTAAATGACACACACAGGATATCCTCCTCGGGAACACTGCTCTTTTGTTTGGTTTTCTTGATTGCCTGTATGACCGCTCTAAAAATTTCTTCGGGGTCCTGTTCAGCGGTTTCCGGAGTGGGAGAATACATAGGATATTCAATACTATGGCTGGAAACTACTGTCCCACTTTTAGAGTACAGAACTGCTTTTGCACTAGTAGTTCCTATATCAACACCTATCACATACTTAGAACTCATTATTATTCCTCCTTGAACCTTTCACAATCTTTCTCAGTTGCATTTTTTTATACAATAATTCCGCACTTATGGGTTTCCCCAAGCAAACGGTTTCAATTTGAATGTTATTAACTCTCTAATTATGCTATACTCCAAGTAGGAATGCTAGAAAGGGAAATAACAATGAGACAAAATTGTTTGCCGACCATTCGGTCCATCTATTCCAAACTGAGTGAAAAAGAAAAGAAAATTGCAGATTATATACTTGAAAATCCTGAGTTGGTTATCCACCAAACCATCAACGAAGTGGCGGATTATTTACAGCTTGCAGATGCCACTGTTTTTCGCTTTTCCAAAAGAGTTGGATACAAAGGCTTTCAGGCAATGAAAATAGCACTTGCATCGGAACTTATCGAATCAGAACCAAAAACGATCATTTCAAAAATAGATAAAAAAGATAGTAAATGTCCTTCCGAGTTATTATTCAAAACGACTATTGCTTCTCTTGAAAAAACGTTTGAACTTTTGGATAAGAATGCTCTTTCTAAGGCAATTGAAGCTATTCTTAACGCAAACAGAGTACAGTTTTTTGGAACAGAGGCTTCCGCAATCCTTGCCCTTGATTCATTTTATAAATTTTCCAGTGCAGGAATAAACGCTTCTGCTTTTTTGGAGACTCAATTTCAATTAATTACTGCTGCCACGTTAACTAAAAACGATATAGCGATTGTAATATCACAATCCGATACCAGTCAGGGAATACTTCCCATTATGGAGGAAATTAAGAAAACGGGGGCCACTGTTATCACTGTAACAGATTCTTCCAATTCCCAAGTTAACTTACATGCGGATATTGCCCTTTATTCCTTTACAAATGAAATACATGAGGCAGGAATGCTTTCCTTAAGAAGTGCACAGCTGGCATTGCTAGATGCTCTTTATATGAATACCGTCTCTATTATGAACAAAGAAAGTTAAACCAAAAACCCCACTATAATACATGTGAGGTTTTTTGTTTTTTCTTTCTTATCATTGCACCCATTTCTTCTGAAATGCAGCGATTCTTTGATAATCTTCATTTAAAGATCTTGAAACATGAATATAAATTGGGGCGAGTTCCTCATAAATTTGAACGTTTTCCTCTATTGGTCTGTGATAGTGGCTTTCCCCTACCATCTCGGAAACTACTTCAAGGGAATCAACCATTCCAAGGCTGTATAATCCTAATATTGCTGCTCCTAGACAAGAGCTTTCAAAGCTTTCCGGAACAGATAATTCTTGATTAAAGATATCCGCCATTATCTGCCTCCACAAGTGGGATCTTGCAAATCCACCGGTGGCTTGTATTTTTTTCGGTTCCCCAATAAGCTCTTTCAAAGCAAGAAGAACAGTATATAAATTAAAAATAACACCTTCCAGTACAGCTCTAATCATATGTTCTTTCTTATGGTGCAAACCAAGTCCAAAGAAGGAGCCTCTAGCATGCGCATCCCATAATGGAGCACGTTCACCAGCAAGATATGGATGAAATAACAATCCATCAGCTCCCGGACTAACTTTAGCAGCAATTTCAGTCAGCAAATCGTATGGATCTACTCCTAACCTTTTTGCGGCTTCTATTTCTGATGCACCAAGCTGATCGCGCACCCAGCGGAAAATCATCCCACCGTTATTAACTGGTCCTCCGATTACCCAGTGATTTTCTGTTAATGCATAGCAAAAGATCCGTCCCTTCGGATCCGTAATCGGCCTGTCTATTACCGTTCTTATGGCACCGCTTGTCCCAATCGTAACAGCAATGGATCCTGGCTCTATCGCATTAACTCCAAGATTAGAAAGGACCCCATCACTTGCTCCAACAACAAACGGTACATTTTCTGGAATACCCATTTCTTCTGCGAATTTGGAATCCATCCCTGTTAGTCTGAAGGTTGTGGAAACTGGTTTTGACAATTGAGATGAAGTAACACCAGCTACCTTTAATGCCTCTTCATCCCAATTTAATTCTTGTAAATTAAACATGCCGGTAGCAGAAGCAATAGAATAGTCCACTACAAACTGACCAAATAGTTTATAGAAAACATACTCTTTTATGGAGATGAATTTTGATGCACTGCTAAATAACTCGTATTGTTCCTTTCTCATCCAAAGCAGCTTGGAAAGAGGGGACATCGGATGGATTGGAGTACCTGTTCGAAGGTAAATTTGATGCCCATTCATTTCATCCTTTATTTTATCCGCCCATTTAACACTTCGGTTATCAGCCCATGTAATACAAGGGGAAAGAGGTTTCCCTTCGTCGTCAACAGCGATCAAGCTATGCATTGCTGAACTAAAGGATACGCATACAATATCATTTGGAGGAATATTACTAGATAATATAACCTCTTTAATTGTCTTCACAACTGCGTTCATGATTTCTTCGGGATCCTGCACTGCTGTATCAGGAGTAGGAGAATAAAGTGGATATTCAATGTTGTAACTTGAAATAATTTCCCCTTTTTCGGAAAATAATACTGATTTTGTACTGGTAGTTCCTATATCTACACCGATGACATACTTTGAACCCATTTCTTTATACCTCCTAAAAACATACAATACCAAATAGCCTATGCTTATTTGTTTGCTCTTTTATTATATTAAATGCCTTTTGCCATTACTTTTATCTATTTTGTGAAAAAGA
Source organism: Margalitia sp. FSL K6-0131 (assembly GCF_038008735.1). Taxonomy (NCBI): domain Bacteria; kingdom Bacillati; phylum Bacillota; class Bacilli; order Caryophanales; family Bacillaceae; genus Heyndrickxia; species Margalitia sp. FSL K6-0131. The sequence continues at coordinate 454,104 of NZ_JBBOZS010000001.1, read as the reverse complement.
AAATTTTTTTCATATTAAACAAGAAAAACTGGCTTCAGGTTTCAGCAACCTTAGCCAGTAAAATACCTATTAAATAAAAACATCGAGAATTAGCGCTAATCCAAATGCAACGAAGGATAAAATGGTTTCCAGTACGGTCCATGTTTTTAATGTTTCCGGAACACTTAGACCCAGATATTCTTTCACCATCCAGAAGCCGGCATCATTCACATGCGAGAACATTAGGGAACCGGCACCCGTTGCAATAACCAATAATTCAAGGTTAACTCCGGTCATATGTTGAATAATTGGTGATACAATTCCAGCTGCAGTTGTTAAAGCAACGGTAGCTGAACCTGTAGCAATCCGGATTAAGCCTGCAATAATAAAGGCAAGCACTAATGGCGATAATGAAAAATGCTGTGCCATTTCTCCAATTGTATTACCTACACCACTGTCAATCAATATTTGCTTAAATCCGCCGCCTGCACCAATAATGGCTATAATAGAACCGACTGGTAAAAAGCATTCCTCTACTAACGTTTTCATTCGATTTTTATTTAATCCTTGTCGGAATCCAAGGAAGTACATAGCAGCAAAAACGGAAATTAATAGAGCAATCAAAGGGCTTCCTATAAATCCAAAGAATTTTTTCAATCCGTCAGATAAACCGATAAATGGAACTAGTGCTGAAAAAACCATAAGAATGACAGGTAGTAAAATAACAAGGAATGAAATACCTGTTCCAGGAAGCTTCTTGTTGTCTATATCCTCAACTTTAATTAGCTCAGGTTCTTGCTCAGGTGTTATACGTTTTGTAATCCATTTTGCAAAAACTGGCCCTGCCAGAATCGCGGAAGGAATTGCAATAATAAGAGAGTACAGAAGTACCTTCCCCATATTGGCATTATAAATTCCAATCGCTGCAATCGCGCCCGGATGCGGCGGAATCAAGCCATGTGCAATGGATAAACCCGCAATAGCTGGTAATCCAATAAGCAGTAGATTTTGCTTAGATGTTTTGTGCAGCGAAATAACTAAAGGAAGAACGATTAATATTCCTACTTCAAAAAATACAGGAATACCAGTAATAAATCCTGCAAGAAGCATAGCCCACGGAAGCCTTTTTATGCCAAAGGTACGGACAAAGAAATTGGATACCTGTATTCCTGCCCCTGACTCTGCCATTAACTTTCCTAAAATTGTACCAAGAGCAAGGATTCCAACTAAGTGCCCCAAGGTACCCCCTACACCTGTTTCAATCCCGGTAACAATCTTATCTAAGGATAAACCGGAAAAGATAGCCAGGAACAAGGTTGCTACTAGTAAACTAATAAATGCGTGCCACTTAAACAATGTAACCCCAATAATAACGATAATAATAGCTAATAGTGCTACAACTAAATGAAACATTATTTTCCCCTCCTCTTTATTCTAATCTCTAATCAAAATACCTCTTCATTCATTTTCGCCAAACCAACTATTAAATAGTTTGATTGGGAAATGAAAGCACTTTCAAATCATAAACCTATTATACGAAAGAAAATTTCTTTCATCAATATGTTTTGAAAATTTTTTTCTCAATTTAATTTACCATTAATATGAAGAAAATTAAAGATAGCCTAACAAGTCAAGCATAATTACTGTTCATTTTTGGAATTATATATTAAAAAGGTGGATTAAATGGACAACTACACAAATGACAACACTGCCAGAAGATATAAAGCCCATGTTAGTATTTTAGGAACAACCCAATTACATTTGAGAAATCCTTATATTATTGCTTGGTGGTCTGCAGCATTCCCTGGATTCGGACATATGCTTTTATCTAAATATCTTAGAGGGTATGCATTATTTATTTGGGAAGTTTTCGTTAATGTTAATGCACATGTTAATTCTGCTATGATTTATTCCTTTCAAGGGAAAATAGACATGGCAAAAGAGGTGTTAGATACAAGATGGCTTCTTATGTATATTCCTGTTTACCTTTTTGGTATATGGGACAGTTTTCGGACAACAGTAGATATGAATAAGGTTTATGTTTTAGCCGAAAGAGAGAATCACGGCTTTAATTCATTTTCAATAGGAGCTTTAGAGATTAACTACCTGGATAAACGAAATCCCACTGTTGCCGTTATGTGGTCATTGTTTATTCCTGGTTTAGGACAACTGTATATTCATAGGATTTTAACGGCATTATTTGTCATCATATGGTTAGTTATATTTTTTTATTATTCGCACATTCAAGAAGCGGTTGTACTCTTATTTTTAGGTAAAATAAAAGAGGCAACTTCGGTTTTAAAGCCCGATTGGCTCCTTTTTATCCCTTCGCACTATGGGTTTGCTATTTATGATTCTTATATGAATACCGTTGAGAATAACAAACTGTTCGAAAAAGATTTAAGAAATTACTTATCTGTACATTATCAATCGGAGAGTTTCAAAATACTAAAAGGACAAAAAGTGAAGTGATATAATTGCAGCTTTTTTCAACGTTTGAAAGCACAGGATTTTTGGAAATGGCAGTTTCTACGTTAGAAAAAAAAGGGATCCAAAAAGAAAATATATTTGCCGCCCCGCTGGATAATAGAACGGAAGACCGTAAAATTTTTGATAGCCTGCACCGTTCAGATGGTACAAGCCTCATTGATATTGGTATGGGGATTGCCACTGCATTTGCGGTTATTGGAGCAAGTATAGGATTTGAATTAGCATGGGGGCCAATATACTGGGGACTGATAAGTGCATTTGTCGGGTTTGTTCTTGGCTTTATTATTCGTCTCTTTATGGAATTGGTTGTAAAGAAAAATAAAAGAGTTTTAAAAGGAAAGCATTCGGAAGTCATTCTAATTATTGATTGTGAAGAATCACAAGCTGCATTAATTGAGGATATACTTTGGAAGCATTTTGCTTTAGGAGTGGCAAAAGTAAAGTGATTGAAATCCCACTTTTTGAGAAGAAACGGGTTAGAGGTATCTCGGCTTTATTACATTAAACACATAAAATCCCTCCTTTTTAATTAAAAGCAGGGACTTTTCTTCATATTATTTATAACATCTTTTCAGGAATTTATTATATTCTCCCTATTCACTATTGGAACTTTTCGATGCTTAGTAGCCTGCTCAAAAGCAAAAGCTAATTTAATTAATAAGCCTTCGGTGTATGCAGTGCTTGCAAATGTTACCCCAAACGGTCTTCCATTTTTCATATAACCAGCAGGTACAGCAATGGAAGGATACCCTGCTTTTGCACAAATGGTTGAACCTATATAAGCAGGAAAAAGAATGGCATCAAGATCATATTTTTTTAAAGTAAAATCAATCCCTTGTTCCTGTGAATAATATAAATCTTTCAATTTTGCCTCTAAATACTCAGGATTTCTTAATGTATTAGCAAGCGATTCTCTTTGCTCCAGTTTATTCTGACCATATTTCAATGCTACTTCTTTATTATCTCTATTGAATTGGATTAATTCCGTCAATGAATGTACTGGAATATTGGATGGTAGTTGAGAAAGATAATTGTCTAAGCTATGTTTTAACTCATATAATGATACACCGTAATCCCACTTTCTATGAAAGGAAGGGATTTCAATATCTTCTATTATCTTCGCTCCTTGGTCTTTAATAGTTTGTATTGCACTCTTATATAATTCGTCATCATACTCTTCAAAATCATGAAAAGCATTAGAATCACTATGAAATACTCCTATTTTTGCTCCTCTTAAACCGGCTGTGTCCAAATAAATGGAATAATCATTTTCTATTCTTCCTTCACTTTTATACGTTGCAGCGTCACCTTCATCAACACCAGACATTGCTCCCAATAAAAGCGCAGCATCCGTAACAGTTCTGGCAAATGGCCCAGCTGTATCTTGAGAGTATGTAAAGGGGATAATGCCCTTTCTGCTGATTAACCCAACAGTTGGTTTAATGCCTACAACTGAGTTTTGTGTGGCAGGGCTAAGAATGGATCCATCCGTTTCTGTACCTACTGATAAAACTGTAAGGTTGGCCGCCACTGCAACGGCAGAGCCGGAGCTTGAGCCACCAACAAAAAGACTATCATCCCCATAAGGGTTTAATACTTGCCCACCCCTTGAACTATACCCTGCCCACATTTCAGTAGACATTCCATTCGCAAATTCTGTCATATTTGCTTTACCTAAGATTACCGCTCCCGCTTTACGCAGTTTTTGAACAAGAAATGCATCATTGCTAGCCATACGGTTTTCTAAGGCAATGGATCCTGCACTCGTGTGCATGGAATCACCTGTTTCAATATTATCCTTTAAAACTACTGGAATTCCGTGTAAAGGTCCTCTCATACCTTTTGTTTTTCTTTCATAATCAAGTCCTTCCGCGATAAAAATCGCATCCGGATTAATTTCAAGTATGGAATTTAACCTTGGACCTTTCTGATCGTATTTTGCAATTCTATGTAAATAAAACATTACCAATTCTTTTGAAGTTATCTCGCCATCTTCCATAGCTTTTTGTATTTCATTAATAGTTAATTCTTCTCTGAAAAAATCATTAAATGGTATAGCCATTCATACACCCCTTATTATTTCTATTCCACTAACCGCCCCTTAAAAAGTGAAGCTAAATGAAGTTAAAATGCTTGCCATCACAATCCAAAAGAATACTCTTTTTCCACTTTACAAATCCGAACAGAGTAATTTTTATACCATTCTTGTTTCCCTTTTTCTTGTGCTATTTTATGAGCTGAATTTTCTTTCCAATTTCTAATAGCTTCTAAGGAATCCCAATAGGAAACAGTAATACCCAATTCATTATCCCTTGCACTCTCAATACCTAAAAATCCCGGCTGCTGGGAAGCTAATTGTTCCATTGCTTCGGCCATTTTTCCATATCCTTTGTCACCTATTGTTCTTTGTGAAGTGAATATTACAGCGTAATATGGCGGTTGAAATGCTTTCATATTGCCATTCATTTTCATTTCCCCTTAAGTATTTTGTGTTAAATCTAATACCTCATTCTCTAAGAATCTACTTCATCAATCTATAATCAGCCTTGCTTTATTGGACATTTTTTGTCATCAAATACAAAAACCACTAGCCACCACTATCAGAACCTTTTCATTGACGACCATAGGTCTTAAATGCTTTATATAGTCCACGATCATCACACCTTTAACAAGTACTCCTCCAATTAATTCGATTCTTTGTGGATTATATCCTCTTTAATGAAAGCGATCTTTTTATGATTGTTAAACATGGATGTTATCTTTACTTAGCGGACACCAGATCCGTTATTTTGTGCAAAATAGGCAAATCAACCAAATTTGCGGACATAGGTTCCGTTATTTTGTATAAAAGCAGTGATTTCCTTATGTTTTTTCGAAAATAACGTACTCAGTGTCCGCTAAGACTTCAAAATAGGGGTATTTAATAAAAATAGCGGATTTCAGGTCCGCTAAAAAATATATCTAGTTTTAGATTACACTCTTTCCAATTTAACAAACTTCCGCTTCCCAATCTGAATAACGGGTTCTTCCTTAATATCCACCAGTAAATTTAGATCAATCACCTTTACTTCGTTTATCCTCACTCCGCCATTTTGGATCATTTTCTGCGCTTCTGTTTTAGATTTTTGTAATTTTAATTCTGTCAGTAAATCAACTATGGGAACTTCCATTTCTCCCTGCCATTTTACAACAGGGATATCATCAGGCAATCCCCCTCTTTGAAATACTGCTTTAAAGGCTGCTTCTGCACTTTCTGCCTCCTGAGCATGATGAAAGCTGCTTACAATCGTTCTAGCCAGAAGCATTTTGGCGTCTCTCGGGTGGAGTTTTCCTTGAGCTAATTCTTCTTTTATTTGCTTTTTCCGTTCAAGCGGCAAATCTGTAACAAGCTCAAAATATTTTACAATTAATTCATCTGGGATGGACATCGTTTTTCCATACATATCGCTTGGGCTATCATCCACACCAATATAATTATTTTTGGATTTAGACATCTTTTCTACGCCATCAAGACCCTCTAGTAATGGAAGTAAAATAACAATCTGTTTTTCTTTTCCGAAATGCTCTTGCAGCTGTCTTCCCATTAAAACATTGAAATGCTGGTCAGTTCCGCCAAGTTCAACATCACTTTCCAGTTCAACGGAATCAAACCCTTGCATGAGCGGATAGAAAAATTCATGCAAAGAAATGGGCTTCCCTGCCCGAAAACGCTCTGAAAAATCATTTCTTTCGAGTAATCTCGCCACTGTGATACTGGATGCTAAATGAATAATATCTTCCAGATTTAATCTGCTGAGCCATTTTGAGTTGTAATGCAGCTCAACCTTCTCCATATCTAATACTTTGCCAAATTGTTCGAAATAGGTTTTTGCGTTATTTTTTACTTCTTCATTCGTTAACTGTTTTCTCACCGTTGATTTTCCTGTCGGGTCCCCTATCTTACCTGTAAAATCCCCTATAATAAGCTGAATCGTATGTCCATTCTGCTGGAACTGTTTAAGCTTATTTAAAACAACCGTATGACCTAAATGAACATCAGGAGCGGAAGGATCTAATCCTAATTTCACCTTCAACGGTTTGTTTTTTAGGATGGACATAGCAATTTTGTTCTTTAGCTCCCAAGCAGGAATGATTTCCTTTGATCCGCTGCTATAAGTGTCAAATTGCCTCTCCACTTCTGCTATTTGTTCGTTCGTAAGTTGTTCCAAAAAGTTTTCCAAAATACTCTCCTCCTATCTCAAATGTGAAAGCGCCTTGCTCATCGGCGTACGGATTTCGTAGTCTCAGGCTCGAGATAAAGGAAACCGTGCTGAGGTATTCCACGAGCTATTGAAAATTGAACTACCATTTTCACCGAGTAAAATTTGAAGTGTAATTTTACCTGATGTTGACTTATCGTAGGGAGGAGACGCAGAAATCCGCTAGCCGATAGGCGCTGAAACTAGACGTAAAAAATTTTTTTAAAGTTATACACAAGGATATATTTTATAAATATAAAAAACCACGCCCCGAAAAAAGGGACGTGGTTAACGCGGTACCACCCTTATTGAAGATTTCTCTTCCGCTTCATTCGAATAACGGTTCGTCCGTTCTTTACTACTATCCGTTCGCAAAGAAAGTTCATGGAGGTAATTCGCCCTTATCTTTATACTGATTTTCACCACCACCAGCTCTCTGCTACAGGGAGATAAGAAACTACTTATTCCAATCATTACCTTTATATTGTAAATATTTCATTTATACTAACCTAAATTAGGGGAAAATTCAAACTAATTTTTGCGTATTTTATCCTAACCTATTTAATTTTTGTAAGATTACCCACATTAAATCTTTTGGTAGTTGCTTCCCCATTGATTGTTTCCCAAGATACTGTTACAACTTTAGAGCTTAACGCTTTTTTTACGTCTTCATCGTTTAATCCTTTTGAATAATAAATGAACTCGTAACTATAATTTGCAAAGTTTTCTTCTGCGTTATCCTGCTCCCACCCAGTCATATGTATAACCCTCGTTTTATCAATTGTATTAATTACTTTCTCAATATCTGGTATTACTATTTTCCGAGAAGTAATACCATTTGATTGCTTCATATCTATTTTATAGGTCAATATTCTAAAATCACTTATGCCGGAGTCTTCATAATTCACTCTTTCAAGTCTATTAAATTCATCTTCCGTTAGCTTTGAAATATTAAATTTAATCGTAATGGTCGGCTCCTCTACATTTTCCTTTTTGTAGAATACGATGGCAATTATCATAATAATTAATACTATCGGCACTACTGCCTTAAGATATTTCCCCATTTCGCACCCCCCATAAAACATACATACACTTAAAAAAACTCGTTTAATCCATTCGCAAAATAATCGTATTCCTTATTATTAAGAATTTTCTCCCCGTAACCCTCGAAGAAAGTTTCTCTATCTATATCATTTTCAAATAAATGGGGTTTAGGACGGATAGCCAATGAAAGATCATATCTAGGGTCACCGTTGGCTCCCCCACTCCAATCAATGATGCCTGAAATGACGCCATTAGAAACTAAAACGTTATCGATTGTAAAGTCTCCATGAATCAGTGCTTGTTTAGCCATGCTAGGTTTATTCGTTTTAATTTTATCTAACAATGCTTTATTTCCATCCACCTTGTAATGATTTAAATTATATTCAGCATGAAGTAGCATATCGTCAATCCATGGCCGCTCACTTTTTAGTCGGTCGGGGCAAGGGGTTGAATGGATTTTGGATAGGATATTTCCAAAATGAAAGATCAATTCCCTTCTTTTGTTTTTATTCTTTTGATTGGATATAGCAGTTCTTAAAGTTTCTCCCTCTATGTACTCCATGAGAACCCAACATTGATCATATTGTTTTTGTTTAACAAACTTCATTGCTTTCGGAACAGGCAGATTGGTTTCATTTGATAAACAATCTAATACAGATACTTCTTTGTTTAACCATGAACAAAATAACTCTCCCTTCGCCCTTTTCAGCACATAGATGCCTTGATTGCTTTCAAGTATGCCAACATCGGAAGTATAACCCTGTCTGGGGAATTGAATAGAGTTAATATTTTTTACATACTCTAATATTTCTGTTGGGATTTCCCCAATTAGAATCGGTTGCAATTTAGAATACCTCCTCGCAATTAATTTTCCAGCCATTTATCCACCCCGATTACATTATAAAAACCCGAATCTATTCATTACTTTTCTTTGAAACTGATTCATTATAAGCTTCTGAACCATTCTTAGGAATGCTTAAAATCATCCAATCTTTATCTTTTAATTGTTTACCAATATATAAGATTTGCCCTAAGTGATAACTAATGTGAGCTACTTCCGTTTGAATTGCTTGCAGAACACTTAATGGTTGCTGTCTTAGCGTTACCGTTTTATGTAAGTCTTCTGGCTGGAAATTCTCCAATGTGTGAAAAAGCAATTTCCAGCCATCTTCCCAAATTTTCATAAGTTGTTCCTGAGGCTCCATATCATCTACAAATTCCGAGTCCCTATTTCTATATGGTTTTTCTCCATCTGCAGTTAAAAAATCCACCCATCGAGAGTGCATATTCCCACTTATATGCTTTATTATTATTGCGATATTATTAGATTCTTCACTTGGCTTCCAGTGTAATTCTTCTTCTGATAATTGCTTAAAAGCCTTCTCTGCTCGTTCCTTAAAATGCCTAAATTGCTGCGTTACAATAGATAGGTATTCTTTTTCTAATTGATTCAAAGCTTTTCCTCCTTATTTATTCAAAATTATTTGGGGATGACCATTCATAAGTGTTAAATAACTTTCACTAATTACGTAAGGCCATTGCGATCGTTTAAGATATAATAAAAATAGAAGTATTTCTTTTCTAACGCTCGTAAATAAAGGAGATCGTAGAAATGTTCCTAGCAGAACTTAATCAAGAGGAGAAAACAGCGTTTCTTGAATTAGCTTCTCTCATTGCCAAAATTGACCATAGTCAATCAATATATGAAGATACAATTCTTAATAAATATAAAAAAGAAATGGAAATGGATCATTATAAAATACAAGGATTCGAGATGGTGGACATCCTTAAAGTATTTAAAAATGAACGCTCTAAAAATATCGTTTTAGCTGAGATCCTGACACTTATTTTTTCGGATGGGGTTTTTCATGATTTAGAAAAAGAATCTGTCCGCTTTATTAAGCAGTATTTTGGATTCAACTCCAATGAATACGAAAGCTTCAAGGACTGGGTAGATAAAATTAGGGAATTAGCAAACCATGAAAATTACCAAACGTTGAGTTAGTGTTTAACAAGATATTTGTTCTGTTATGAATGATGATTGGATATTTAAGTCCAATCATTTTTTTAGATCTAAACATAGCCACCTCGCTTCTTTAATAACCTTCAGCAATTCAACCTTTTATGATATGGATGATGCATGTAAAGAAAAATATGTCCTAATTCTACGAAATTGGCATAAAAAGGTTGCAAGAAAAAGGGATATATTATGGTTCATCATCATAATAATATGCATGCACTGTACATAATCCTTCAACAGAAGCTGGACTGTAAATACATAGCCTTTTCCTGTTTCCACCATTCTTTTTCACACCTTTTATATTCTCTTCAAACTCCAATGTAATATTTCTTTACACTTTTTTTAGAAAGCATTAATACGCGCTTAATGAACAGCCAATATAATAAAGTTAGAAAATTAAAGGAGGTCGTAAAGATGACAGTCCAAATAGTAGTGGATGAAATTATGGGTGGAGAAAGAGTAGAAGTCACCTTAGCAAAATATATTGGTTTATCTTTAACTAAAAAGGATGTACAAATCGTCAAAAATGCGGTGAAGAAAAAAGATGAACAACAAATATACCGAGCTGTTCAAACCATTCTACAAAAACCTCGGAATCGGAAACTGTTGAATTAATTTGCGGTGCTTCCTGCTCATTTACCTTTATATTCCTACATTTATCCTCCACTTTTAACCGATTCTAAAAAAATATCCAAAAATCTTTTGATTTTATAGGTAATATTCTTTCCTAAAAGGGAAATAAGATTGCTTTTAAAAATAACTCAGGCAGTTTGAAAGATAATTCCGTCACTTTCCAACATAATTCAGGCATATCTGGGAATAATTCAGTCACAACTCGGAATAATTCAGCCAATACAAAAAGGAGTAGAATCCAGAGACTATTCAAAAAAGGGTTCCACCAATCGGAACCCTCCTTCAAACCATTTATTCATATAAATGACAAGCGACAAAATGCCCGCTCGCAACTTCTTTCATTTCCGGGTCTACTTCCGCACATTTGGCGGTAGCAAACGGACAGCGCGAACGGAATCTGCAGCCTTGCCTAATATCTAATGGACTTGGCAATTCTCCCTTAATGGACTCGATACTGGCACTTTGCGCTTTGATTGGATCTGGAATCGGAATTGCTGATAATAATGCCTTTGTATATGGGTGGAGAGGATTTTTATACAAATCGTTACTATCCGAAATTTCTACTATTCTTCCTAAGTACATGACCCCAATTCGATCCGAAATATGGCGAACCATAGAGAGATCATGAGCAACAAATAAATAGGTGAGACCCATTTCTTCCTGCAAATCCTCCAGCATATTGATTACCTGAGCTTGAATGGAGACGTCCAATGCAGAAATAGCCTCATCGCATAAAATAAACTCAGGATTAATCGATAATGCCCGTGCAATGCCAATTCGTTGGCGCTGTCCGCCGCTAAACTCATATGGAAATTTCTCCATATCCTGCTTTTTTAACCCTACTTTTTCAAGCAATTCACCAATCTTTTCACTTCTCTCCTTTTTTGATAGATTCGTATGAATCTCTAAAGGTTCATCAATTATCTCCCCGACATTCATATACGGATTGAGAGAAGAATAGGGATCTTGAAAAATAATCTGCATTCTTTTGCGATAAGGCTGCAGTTCTTTAGCCTTTAATTTGGCGATATCAGTTCCATCAAAAATGATTTCTCCTTCGGTTGCATCATATAAGCGATTGATGGTTCTGCCGAGCGTTGATTTCCCGCAGCCAGATTCACCGACAAGTCCAAAGGTTTCGCCTTTATTTATATGGAAAGTGACATCATCGACCGCTTTCACATATTGATCCTTTTTATGAAGAAAGGACGATTTTAAAGGAAAGTATTTTTTCAAGTGGTTTACTTCAATGAGTTTCTGCTGTTTGTTATCACTCATGTTCGCCGTCTCCTTCCCCAGCTAAAAAGCACATGCTGCTTTGTGTTTCTGAAAATTTTTTGTAAGCTGGCATCTCCGTAAAGCATTTCTCCATCGCTAGTTCGCAGCGCTCCGCAAAAGGACATCCCTTCGGAAGATTATTTAAGGATGGTGCAGATCCTTTAATTGGCTTCAATCTGCTTTTTTCTCCATCGTCCATCTTCGGAATGGAGTTTAGCAATGCTTTTGTATACGGATGCTTAGGAGAATAAAAGATTTCCGCAGCAAGTCCTTCCTCCATAATCATTCCTGCATACATCACGACAATCCTGCTGCAAAGGCTAGCTACCACACCTAAGTCATGAGTAATAAGAACGACAGACATATCATTTTCGCTTTGTAACTTTTTTAATAGATTCAGAATTTGTGCCTGAATCGTTACATCCAAAGCAGTAGTCGGTTCATCCGCAATTAATAGTTCAGGATTGCAAGATAATGCCATCGCAATTAGAACCCTTTGCCTCATACCGCCGCTAAACTCATGCGGATATTGATTCACCCTTGCTTCTGGTGAGGGAATCCCGACCATTCTTAGCATTTCAATTGCTTCATTTTTGGCTTCCGCCTTTTTCATTCCGCGAACGCGAACCAATAACTCGACAAGATGATCCCCTACTTTTTTTAGTGGATTTAAAGCAGTCATTGGATCCTGGAAAATCATCGCAATTTCTTTGCCTCTGATTGCTCTTTTTTCCTTATTGGAGAGATTCTCAATATGGCGTCCGTTTAAAATCATTTCTCCGCTTTCGACCTTCGCTGTTTTCGGGATTATTCCCATAATGGATTTCATTAAGACACTCTTGCCACTTCCAGATTCGCCTACGATTCCGAGGATTTCCCCTTTTTGTACATTTAGGTTAATCCCACGAATCGCTTCAAGCCTTGTTTTACCATCATAAAAGGTCGTTTTTAAATCTTTCACCTCTAGTAATGTGTCGCTCATACCATTCACCCCCTATTTACCCGTTTTCGGTTCTACGACCACGCGAAGTACATCACCTAATTTATTAAAGGAATACACCGTTAATACAATTAACACACCAGGTAAAATCGCCATATATGGAGCACTTGCCAGATTGCCTTGCGCCGTTTGCAACATGCTTCCCCATGAAGATAGAGGTTGCTGTACACCAAGACCAAGGAAGCTTAGTGCCGACTCCATTAAAATAGCATTGGCAATACTAACTGTTGATGCAACAATAAAGGTTGGCAGCGCACCTGGAATAATATGCTTAAAAATGATTTTCCAAAAGGATTGTCCTGATGCTTTTGCATATAAAACATATTCCCGTTCCTTTATCGTTAAGGTTTCCGCACGAACCAGTCTTGCTGTCCCCATCCAAGTAAATAAACCAATTACAAGAATGATTGCTTTCAATCCTGGAGTTAGAAAAATACTAATAACCGTTACCAGGATCATCCACGGTATGGATGAAATGATATCAACAATCCTCATGAGGAGATTATCAATTTTCCCTCCAAAATATCCGCTTACAGTTCCCACTAATACACCGATGCAGGTAGAAATCGCCATCGCTAAAAGCCCAACGGTAAGGGATATTCTTCCTCCATATAACGCCCTTGTTAAATAATCACGACCGAGCTCATCCGTGCCAAATAGATGACTGCCATTCGGCTTTTCCAATACCTTTCCAACATTTACTGCATTCGGTGAATAAGGTGATAGAAAGGCAAAGATAGAGGCTAGTATAATGAAAGAAAGAAAGATAAAAGCAAATAATGCCGTTTTATTAGACTTTAATTCTTTTTTCAGCTTTTCGATTCTTCTATTTTTTTGTTTAGCCACTTCCGTTACCTCATTTCCTTAATTCTAGGGTCGATAATGCAATATAGAATATCTGACAATAAGTTCCCCAGAATAACTAAACTGGCCGAAAACAACATAATTGCCATCACAACAGGATAGTCAAATCCTTGGATAGCTTTAACAAAATATGGTCCAATTCCTGGCCAGCCGAAAACAGTCTCCGTTACAAAGGCACCTGTAACAAGCATCGGCAAAGACATCCCCACGATGGTTACAAGCGGTAATAAAGCATTACGAAGAACATGCTTGAATAGAATGGCTGCACCAGAAGAACCGTATGCTTCTTGAACCATTACATAATCTTCCGCCAACTGTCCTATCGTTGATGATCGAACATAGCGAATTAATTCCGGTAAAAAGGCAATCGTCAATACTACGCATGGCAAGACAAGATGGTGAAAGAAATCCGAAGCAGAATCTTCCAGACCAATCGTATGCATGCCCAAAATCGGAAATAAACCCATTTTATATCCAAAAATAAAAATAAAGATCATTGCTAACCAAAAACTTGGGATTGCAATCCCGATTGAGCTAAAACCATCAATCATTTTATCTAGTAATTTACCTTTATTTGCACCTGCAATAAGACCAAGCACAATCGCTAAAATAAGCGCTAATACATATGCCGGTAAAACTAATACGATTGTATTTGGAATTCTTGAAAGTAAGTCTTGCGAAATGCTTTGGTGCGTAACAAGGGAGTAACCAAAATCACCACGTAAAATTCCTTTCACCCAATCAAAATATTGAATATAGGCAGGCTGGTCCAGCCCATATTTTGCTTTTATAAGCTCAATGGTCTTTTGCGACATATTAGGAGTAGTCATGGAATCAATCGCATCATATGGCGCCATTTGAATCAGCGCAAAACAGATGATGGAGATGATAATTAACATCGGTATCGCCTGTAAGACCCTTTTTAAAATATATTTGGCCAATCGCTTTCACTCCTTATTTTGAGACTTTTTTCATAGTGAAGATTGTTCGTCGAAAGCATACTCACATCCATCTGTATAAAGTGCCCCCGGACAATGTTTCGGAAATCGAACCATAGCTTATAACAAAGTGGATGAAAGAGCCTATCCTAAAAATAAAGATAAACAGCGCTAGAGCCGTTTATCTTTATTTACATAAAATTATTTAAAAGAAAGTTTTGACATATCCTCAAATGTATACACCGGAACAAGTCCTGCTTGATCAATTCCAGTAATATTTGAATCAATGGCTAAAATCCGTTTGTTTTCTGTAATCGGATAGAATGCTGCGTCATCAATGATTAATTTTTGAATCTTTTCATAGATTGCTTGACGTTTCGCATCATTTGTTTCTACTCTGCCTTTATTGAATAAATCATCCACTTCCGGATTACTATAGTGCATATAGTTGCTTGGACTTCCTGTTACAAATAAGGAGTTAAAAGTATCAGGATCAATCCCCATAATAAATCCGTTTAAATACATGTCAAAATCTGTTTGTACTTTCTCTAGCTTTTGGCTTAATGCATTTGCATCCATTCCAACTAATTTCAAGTCGATACCAACTGCTTTAAGGTCTTGCTGCATAACAGCTGCTTGCTTTTGTTGAATAGGATCGCTTCCAATATAAGCTAGTTTAAGAGATAATCCCTCTACTCCAGCTTTCTTAAGAAGTTCTTTTGACTTGTTGACATTGAAGTCATGTTTATCGACATTTTCTGTGTAGTAAGTCGCCTTTCTTGGTAAGAAAGTATATGCCGGCTCTGCATAATCATTAGATAGATAGCTTGCTTTAATAATTTCATCGCGATTTAATGCGTAAGCAATCGCCTGACGTACTTCTTTCGATTGTACGGCTTTCGAGCTTAAATTAAAGGCCATGTAACCGATGCGGCCTTCATCATATGGTTTAAGGGTAACCTTAGAATCATTTTTAAACTTTGCAACATCTGAAGGCTGGATAATTAAAGCGTTAATTTCTCCGCTTTGCAGTGATATGTTAGCAGTATTCGCATCTTCAATAATACGGAATACAACTTTATCAATTTTTGGAGCACCTAAGAAATAATCTTTATTTTTCTCAAAAGTAACACTCTCACCAGCTTTATATTGCACAAGCTTATAAGGGCCTGTTCCTACTGGAGTTGCATTTTTAGAACTATTGGCAATATCTTTTTCTCCTTCATAAATATGCTTTGGCATGATAAAGGTATTTCCAAGTGATTCCATTGCCCCCATACTTACTTCCGGAAGCTCAAACTTCACTGTATAATCGTCTACTTTGACAACTTTAACCGGTTTGTTGTTAAAGATAAGCATGCTTCTTGCCCAACCACCGTTTGATTCTTTTAACATTTGATCGTAAGTAAATACAACATCATCTGCTGTAAATGGCTTACCATCTGACCATTTAACATCTTTTCTTAATTTTGCTGTGTACGTTTTGAAATCTTTAGACGGTGTCATACTTGTTGCTAAAAAGTACTTCACATCATCTTTTCCGTTATACATATATAAAGGTGAATAGATCGCTTTAATTTCCATAAGTCCAAAACGATCACCTGTTGTAATAACGTTTACAGAATTACCCGGATCTCCACTAATTCCATAGATAAAAGTATTTGATTTGCTTCCCGATCCATTCGTTTTATCACTGGATGTACTGCTGGAATTAGATGAACATCCCGATAAAACCAAGACAAAACTTAGCAATATTGCAGCAAATAAACCAATTTGCTTTCTCATCACTTGTTCCCCCTAAGTTGGTTTTTTCTTTGTAAAACCAAGTATTAAATAACGGAATAAACAGATATTTTATGTACGACTTTTAATTCCGATTAAATCTATATGTTTTACAGACTATAAATATACGATATTATGATAACGAATTCAATCTTTTCCTTTCACATTACAGAAGTCGGAATTACATGAATAATTCTGCTATAATGAATTTAAAGATTACTAGGAGGAATACAAATGTCTACAGTTCAATTATCCATGCCGATCGGTCTTCAATTAGAAATAGCTCGTTCGGGTGGTTTATCGAATGATCGTATACTAGAAATATGTAAGTCCAAGGATTTTCATGCCTTAAAATCTCTGAATCAGGATGATGAAGACTGGGAAATGCTTTTTCAATTTGCTGAAGAACATTGGGAAGAATTTAAAGAGGCTGTACAAGCTGGGTATAAATTCAAGTTTGTTACACGAAATGGCTTAAAGCATTTCATGATACATAGATATGGACTTGAAGAGGGGAAGGACTTCGAATTTGGCGATACCTATTTTGATCAAGTAAAATTGAAACCTAATCAAGTTGTTGAGCTTGAAGGGATGATTACACAAAATTGGAGAATCAAACGCCTGACTACAGAAAATAATGGGCGTCAATTAATCCGAATTGAGTTATCACGATAAGCGCCGCAGCTTCAGCGAACGTTTTTTGGAGAAGCAGAGGAAGCAGGCACTACAAAAGAAACACAAAGTTGGTAATTAAGCGGACATACGTTCCGTTAAGTAAGTCAAAACAGGTGTTTTTACGTTTTTACCGGACATACGTTCCGTTATTTAGCTAAAAACGATCATTTCCCCATAATTTTTGGCAAATAACGGATTCTGTGTCCGCAAACACCTAGAAAACAGCATTTTTTATGAGAATAACGGATTCTGTGTCCGCTAAACAAAAAAGCGCATGAATTTCAGTAACCATCCATACGCTCCCCTTTATTAATATAAATCAAACATATTAACCTCATAACCTAATTCCTTCAAATAGTTAAAAAACTGGCCACGATGATGAAAAATATGTGTTGTACTTTCCGTCAGCCACTTTGCCTGAGTATGTCCTTCCATTTCAGCTCCAAAATAAAAAGGCTTTGATTTTTTTTCAAGGAAATCCGTTTCGGAAAGTGATTCATAATATGCTTTGAAATCTTGGTATCCCTTTTTTAAAACCTCAATCAGTTCTGAAGCATTCCCAGCCTGCAATTTATTTTCTAAATGACGTATTTCCTGCTCATTTTTCTCTTGCCAAATGGCCAAATCGACAACAGGAATCTGGACAAGGTGATTGGCAAGCTCCAGCAATGTTCTCATGTTTTCACGCGGGCGATAATCCCAATCTTTTTCCTGAACCTTAGATAATAAATTGCTTATTGTACGAACAGCAACATCCCACTCAGAAAACAGTACCTCTTTCATTTTACTTACACTCATTTTTTAAAACCTCCTTTTCAAATACAATTTCGCGAAAGAAATGCAAATTCCTTCATAAACAGAAAACCCAACCATTTCGGTTGGGCAAAACATATTTATACGGTTTTCTTTCTTTTTCGGAAAATGGTTAAAACAACATATAGAACAATTACAATTACAGCAATAATCATGACTGGCTGCACATACGGTTTTGCGAGCTCATTTACTTGCTCCCAGTTTGAAGCGAGCTTATGGCCTAAATAGATGAATAAAATAGACCAAGGGATAGCAGCAAGTCCTGTATATAAAGTAAATTTCCCGAACGACATTTTCGTTATACCTGCAGGAATTGAAATGGCATGTCTTACAACTGGAACAAAACGTGCTGTGAAAACAACACCGGACCCATATTTATCAAACCACTTTTCCGCTAATTCAATATGATGTTCATGAATGAAAATGTATTTGCCAAATTTCTTAAGAAATGGTCGGCCGCCATAAGCACCAATCCAATAAATAATCATTTGAGCAATCGTTCCCCCAATAACACCAGCTATAACTGCCCCAATAAAACTGACGTTTCCTTGCGAAACAAGATAACCAGCAAAGGCAAGTACAATTTCACTTGGTATAATTTCAATAGCCAAGCCTAGTATTATTCCTACATATCCAAGACCAGCAAAAGCCTGTAATAAAGAGTGTACTATATCTCCCATTTTGTGCCTCCATTATATTGCTTTTCAAGTTAATAGACTTTCTTTTATATTCTAAAGTTCATTTTAATACACAAAATGATAGCCTGAGCCTATATGCTCAGACTTTCGAATTTATTCTATATCCCACTATGTATAGTATAACCCAAGCGTGGAAAGGAATAAAAGTTTACAAATGTGGACAAGCTGTGTCACCGTAATTACAGAACTTTGGCTATGCTTTGTATTGATTCCTTTCCCTTTCCATAAATTCCTTCGTAAACCGCAGCCACTCCCTGGCAGCAAAAGATAAATATCTATCTTTCCTCCAGATAATCCCGAGTTCCCATGGAATAACCGGATCCTTTAAAGGTATGATGGAAACACGATTTTGATCCAAGTGTCTGCAAACCGTCTCTGGCAAAAGTGCAATGCCGAGATTTGCTGCAACCATTTCGCTGATAAAATCCCATTGAGAGCTCTCATATATGATATGCGGCTGAAATCCTGTTCGAACACATTCCGTTATAATTCGATCATGAAGGGCAAAATCCTTTCGAAAAAGGATAAAATCCTCGTGTTCCAGATCCTTCAAAAGTGCCACTTCTCTTTTACTTAAAGGGTTTGTCGGATGAGTTAATAGCATTAATTGTTCCTTTACAAACGAAAAAGTGTGGAAAATATCATTCTTCGTTGGCAATACAACAACACCAAGATCGAGTATTCCATTACCAACATCTGATTCAATCTTTTTAGCTCCGTCTTCAAAAAGATGCACTGTAATTCGTGGATATTGCTTATGAAACTCCTGAATTACTCTGGGGAAAAATCGCGAACCAGTCATCGGTGGAAGTCCAATTTGAATGCTGCCTGTTTTCAACTCTACTAAATCATCTAGCTCAGAGGACAGATTTTCAAAGGATTTTATAATATTCTGGGCTTGTCCGAGCAATATTTTTCCTGCATCCGTGAGCTTGACTTGTTTACCGGATCGATCAAATAATGTAACTCCCAATTCTTCTTCGATACTTTTGACCATTTTACTAATCGTCGGCTGAGTCACATAGAGCTGCTGGGCAGCTTTTGTAAAATTACCTTGGGTTGCAACTGCTACAAAATACTGTAAATGCTGAATATCCATTTCTATCGCTCCTATAACCTAAAGGAATGGTCATCATTCTATATATTCATTTTACCTATTGTTAAAGCTGCTGTACACTTTGGATGGGGTGAAGAACACATGATGAATTTTAGTAAAGGTTTTATACAAGTAGCAATTTTAGTTGCTTTTTCTTATATAATGGACAAGCTTTCCAACTTGCTTCATATCGGAATACCTGGCACTATCATCGGCATTATCATTTTGTTTATTTTGTTAAAAACAAACATGGTGAAACTGAAATGGATTGAGATAGGAGGAAACTGGCTGCTCGCTGAATTTCTTCTTTTTTTTATTCCTTCTGCAGTCGGGGTGATTCAATACAAAAGCATGCTCTTGGATAATGGCATTAAAATCTTGATGATTATCATATTAAGTTCTGCATTAGTAATGACATGCTCCGGATTCATTGCAGAAAAAATCATGCATCGAAAGGAAGAGAAACATATATAATGGTCGGTCTATTATGCTTGCTTTTAACAATCGGAATCTATTGGGGAGCGAAGTGGTGCTATCAGTATATGAGGAAAATATACTTAACTCCGCTTCTGATTGCACCAATTCTTATTGTTACTATTTTATTATTATGCAATGTTTCCTATAGTAACTATCAAGGCGGCGGCAAATGGTTAACAGATCTTTTAAAGCCGGCAACCATTGCTTTTGCCATCCCGCTTTACAAATTTTATCCTGTGCTCAAAAAACATTTTAGCGAAATTCTTTTAAGTGTATTAACAGGTTCATTAATTTCAGTTATTGCTTCCGCCTTCATGGCTGGCTTTTTACATTTAAATAAGTCGTTGATTCACAGTATTATTCCATATTCTATTACAACTCCGATTGCCATGGGGGTTTCGTCCAAAATTGGCGGGATTCCAACAGTAACCGCCATCTTTGTGATTATAACCGGGGTTACAGGGATGATACTCGGACCTATTATCATCCGTCTATTTAGATTCAAAAGTGATGTTGCCCATGGAGTATTATTAGGAACAAGCTCTCATGGGGCAGGGACATCAAAGGCTTTAGAAATTAGCAATTCAGCAGGTGCTATTTCAAGTGTTTCGATGATCTTAGCGGCGTTGATGTCGTTTTTTATTTCGCCATTCCTTATTAACTACGTATTTCAATTATAAAAGGGCTCCTATCAAGAGCCCTTTTGTTATGTTATAAGAATTTTTGCAGCACATAAATTACTTCACAAGTTTAGCCTTTGTCTGGATGGTCAGGGTCTTATTTCGCCTTTAATTGCTTCAAATGATGCTCGTCATGCTCTATTTCACCATTTACATATTCTTGGAGTGATATTTTACGATCCTTTATCGTAAACGTCCTGGATAAATCTTCATCCTGCAGTTTGTCTAATAACATTTGCCGATATTTCAAGGCCTCATCAATGATCTCTTGAAGGGTTATTCCGGAATGAGCATACTCTTCTGCCTTCTTGTTCATTTCTTCCACTTGCTCAGCAGTGATTCCCACTAAGGTTTCCCCTTTTAACATATGGGGCAGTCGTTCCTCATAAAAGAAGCGATCCCAAAACATCATGTGCGAAATAATGGCCGCTTTCGACCATTTCCCTTCTTTATATGGCTTAAAAAAGCTATCATGTTCCTTTCCATTGATACTGTTAAGATAATCCATCCATGCTTTTAATGTTCCCATCTGTCACACCCCACTTTTTTCGTTATAAAGGAAATGATAAAATTTAATACCAGTAAATGACCTAAAAAAATGGTACACGTCTAGCTCCAGCGCCTATCGGCTAGCGGATTTCTACGTCTCCTCCCTACGATAAGTCAACATCAGCTCGTGAACTACCTCACTGTGTTTCCTTTATCTCAGTCGAAGACTCCGAAATCCGTACGCCGATGAGCAAGACGCTTTCGCATTTGTTTATTCCTTATTATTTCGCCGGAGTATCGATTTTTTCCTTGTGGGATTTTATAAAGGAAGATCCCTTTTTGAAAAAATAAGGATCGCTATAGTGTACAAAACAAGACCCGAAAATCCTAATCCGAGTGATATTGGCAGAATATCAACCGTGCCTTTTGCAATATCAGAAGGATTAAACGTTGAAAAAACGGTAAGATATTTTAACCAATCAAAATCGGTGCTCATCTTCGCTACTAAATTGATGGCAAAGAAAATAACAGAAAGACCTCCAGATACCGCCAGTGCACGTTTCTCATCGTTAAAAACACAGGAAAAGAAAAAAGAGTATCCGCTAATCACAAAGAAAAGCAGGAACCCAACTACATTCATCTGTATAAAATTGGATACGTGAAGATCATTATTTTTAATAATCATATCCGATCCAATTAGAACCGTTGCTATCGTAATAATCGTTATCAGCAATAGGCCAAAAATTAAAATGGCTGCTTGACTAATAGCAATTTTGGTCCTTGAGACAGAGGTTGAAAGCAAATATGCCATTGAGCCCCGATCCACTAAGCGAACCATTAATTGTGAGGAAAGGATGACACTATAAATCATCAAAATTAGAATAAACAACAAACCATAAAACTCCCCAGCTAAAAATCCGCTAAGATCCTTAGGCATCCCGCCGTCAAATCCGAAGGCACTTAAATATTTTTGCGGCATTTGTTTGAGTACAACATCCATGGCATTTGATTTAGCAAAGGATGGATATATAAGCATAATTAACAAAACATAAAAAGCAGATCCAATTGCATAGCTAAAAAGTGTTTTTCCATTTGTTTTTAAGGTTGATAAAAAAAGTGAGGCATTCATATTGCTTTTTCCTCCCTGTCATAGAAATGCATAAAAATCTCTTCTAGTGACTGTGCATGGATATCTAAATTATTAATCTCGCATTCTGCTAATACTTTGACAAAATGATTGTAGTCTCCTTGCACGGCAACTTTTACTCGTAGCCCGTTCTCTGAAAGGACTTCAAGCCCGGATTGCTTTACTATTTCCAGATCCTCTTTCTTTTGAACGGTAATATCGAACACTTTCCGTTGAATCGATTGAAGATGCTGAACATTTTCTACCGCTACTAATCTGCCATCCTTAATAATGCCTACTCTGTCACAGGTGCGATCGATCTCCTGAAAGATATGGGATGACATTAAAATCGTTTTGCCTTTCGATTTTTCTTCTAGGATTAAATCTATAAATAAGCTTTGCATCAATGGGTCCAATCCGGATGTCGGTTCATCAAGGATTAGTATTTCCGGATCATGCATGAATGCTGCCACAATTCCTACCTTCTGTTTCATCCCTTTTGACATTTTACGAATTGGTGTTTTCACATCAAACTGGAATCGTTCAATGAGCTCTTCCCGTTTTGTGAGATCCTTCATTCCTCGCATTCCCCCAAGTAAATCAAGGAATTGAAGTCCATTCATATTATCTAAAAAGGCGATTTCACCCGGTAAATAGCCAACATGCTTTTGAATTTCAGCGCTGTTACTCCAACAATCCAGGCCATTTATTTTAGCAAAGCCTGCTTTTGGCTTCATAAATCCCATTAAATGACGGATGGTAGTTGATTTCCCCGCACCGTTTGGTCCTAAATATCCAAATACTTCTCCTTGCTTCACCTCAAAGGACAAATCAAAAATGCCCTTACCATTTGGGAACACTTTCGTTAATTGGTTAATTTGAATTCCCATCATTAGCTCCCCTTTTTATAAAATATCAGAATTTGTAGTGAACCATTTTAGAATTGTCTAGCTCCAAGTGAAATTGGCACTTCAAATTTCACCAGCTCCTATCGGCTAGCGACTTACACCTTTCTTTTATGTTTTGAATAATATTTATTCATTGGTTTCATAATAAATCACCACTAATTGAAAATCAATATGTTTTGAATAAATTTTATTGTTTCATTACAAAATATATAGTAATCTTAATTTGAGGTGAAAGAAATGGACGGATATCAACGCAGAACGGAGAAGAAAAAAGAGAGTATAAGAAAAGCGGCATTTGAACTTTTCAGTACATACGGAGTGGAAAAAGTGAGCATTGCCGAGATTGCTAAAAAAGCGAATGTTTCTCCGGTATCAATTTATAATTACTTCGGAAGTAAAGAGGAACTGACTAAAGCGGTTATAGAGGAATTTTTTAATACAGAGATGGAAAAATTCGAAAAAATATTTCATATGGATATTCCCTTCCCAAAAAAGGTGGAAAAGGTTCTGTTTGATCGGATGGAGCTGACAAAATCCATTTCGACCGATTTTCTTAAATCCATAACCGACCCAGCGATCCAAAAAGTTATTGAGGATTGGACATATAAGAAAGCGATGCCCGCGATGATGGAGTTGATTGAACAAGGAAGACAAAGCGGCTATATCAATCCGCAAATATCCATTGAATCCATTATCCTTTATTTCCAGATCTTCACGGAAGCGATTCAGCATCCAGAGTTAATTGCTAATCAAAACAAGCAATCCATTATTGATTTAGGGGACCTTTTCTTTTATGGGTTGATTGGCAAACCAAGAGAAGATTGAAATGAGATTATATTGTAACGATATGATGAAGAAAAAGTTGAACAAATTAATACATTAACCACTATATTAAAAATGGCCATCCATTTTTTTGGATGCCCATTAATTCTACCCAACTAGTATTCTCATAAACTCATGATAGTCTTTTGCCTTGATTAATTTTTGCACGATGGAACTGCTATCAATAATTTTTCCGAGCAATTCATACATCGATTGCAAATCCTCCTGGCTATTTTTCTTCACATTGATGATACAAATAAATTGGACTAACTTTTCATTCCATTGAATCGGTTTTTTCAAAGTACAGATGGTTAAAAATGTCTGATATGACTTTGGCGTAATCGGATGGGGGAGGGCAACTAAATTACCAAAGGCCGTTGGTGCTACCTTTTCCCGTTCATAAACGGCCTCCAGAAAGGTTGGCTCCACTAACTCCATTTCCACTAATTTCTCTTGTAAAAATTCTAAAACAGCTTCTTTCGAAGTGAAATCTTCACCAAGAAACATGAGTTCAGGTCTAAAATACTGCTCCACCTCTGATGTCTGATCAGCCAATAGTTTTTCAATCTTCACTAAATCATTTTCGCCTAAAATCGCATTGATTTCTACAACCGGAACAGGTAATTCTGCTTGAATCGGAATGGAGCTAACAATAAAATCGATATCACTTAAATTATACTGCTTTAAATTATAATATTCGGTTGTACCGACAACGTCGAGTATTTCTCCGAATTGTTTTCTTAATTTATAATAAATCAACTGTGCTGTTCCAAGTCCTGAAGCACAGACAATGATACAGCGTTTAGGGCCTGATTTCAGTTTTTGCCTTTCGATCGCTGCACCAAGATGAAGCGCAAGATACCCAACCTCATTTTCATTCATTTTTGTCCCTGTTTGCTTCTCAATTGCCAGGCCGGCAACAATCCCTGCTTCAAATGCAAGTGGGTAATTCTTCTTTATCGCTTCTAACATTGGATTTCGAATATTCATTCCAAATTTATAACGATTTATTGCTGGTTTTAAGTGAAGACTTAAGGCGATGATCAACTCTTTATCATTTTTCAAATCTAGGTTGAGTTCTATTTTTATTTTGTCTAGAGCAAACATAATCATTTCAATAATTTTTTCATCCATCACCTGCTCGACGACTTTTTCACCGACACTAGATTGATTTAATATTTTTGTACCCAACAAATGAATCGCAATGTAAGCGGTCTCATCTTGAGGAAAAGTTACTTGGAATGCGACCTCAACCTCGTCGACAATTCTTTTTGCCACCTTATATTCACTTTGTCGCATTATTTCTTTCATTTCTGACTTAAACAATGTTACATGATTTCCAGTTTTAATCCGTTCATAAGCAATTCCAATATGGATAAGAAGATTATTAAGAGCGACATCTGATAAAGTTATGTTTGTCTCCTTAATTTGACGCATAATGATTTCTTGAATCTTATCCAAATCTTCTTTTGGTAATGGAGAAAAACTAAAATCTGATATCAATTCGGTGCTCCGACTATTCCGATCAAATAAATATTCTGCAATACAAAATCGCAGTTTCAGTTCATTTCCAACCGCCTTCACCCCATAATTTGGGCGTGATTCTATATGAATATCATACTTTTCTAATCTTTGCTTTACATCCTTTAAATCATTTTGAATAGTCGATTTGCTAATATACATTTCATCCGCTAAATCTTCCAATTTCAAAAATGTCTCACTTAATAATAATCGTTTAATAATATACGAAATCCGTTCCTCAGGTGATGTAGGAATATCTTTATCGTATGTTGCCTTTTCTCCAATATTCGCTTGTAAATACTTTACAAACTTTTGATTATCCAGTATCTCTAGTTTATATCCTTTTCCTCTGAATGAATGAATTCTTGCACCATGATCAGCCAGGATGGAATCAAGATTTTTAATATCCTCTCTAGTAGTTCGGGATGTAACCTGATTTACATTTGCTAAGTATGCACCCGTTGCAAGCCCGTTTACTGTCATTAATTCACGTAAGATCATGCGCATTCTATCGTTAAGCATGATGAATTCTCCTTAGATCATTCTCTTATTTATTAGCATGCCATAAACATAAGAAAATTTCTTCTATTTTCCTCTCTTTTGTGTTTCTTTGAATAAATAATTCAAGATGAAGGTTCCAGTTCTTTATGAACCAGAACCTTTCAGACATTTTACTTCATGGTATTTTTCAACCTTCTTAGATCCTAAAAACCATTATTTTCGGATACTTCCTTTATCCAATACGCACTTTTCTTCAGCGTGCGTTTTTGTGTATGAAGATCAACAGAGATAAAACCGTAGCGATTTTTATAAGCATTCATCCATGACCAATTATCCATGAATGTCCACAGATGATATCCCTTTGCATTGCAGCCCTCTTCAATCGCTTTATGCAGCCATTTTAAATGCTCACGAATAAAATCAATTCGATAATCATCTTGGATTTCTCCATTTTCTGCAAATCTTTCCTCATTCTGTACACCCATACCATTTTCAGAGATAAAGGATTCGATGTTCCCGTAATTCTTTTTCAGATTGATCATTATGTCATAGATGCCCTTTTCGTAAATTTCCCAACCACGATATGGATTCATCTTTCGGCCAGGCATTTCATATAGATCAAAGAACCATTCAGGCATGAACGGACCCTCTGTATTTGGTAAATGATCCTTCGCCTTTACTCGGCGCGGCTGATAATAATTCACTCCTAAAATATCGACCTTTCCGGCTTTTAGCAGCTCTTTGTCACCATTTTCAGTGATTGGAAGTTGATCATATTCCTGCAAAATTTGTATCAATTCCTCTGGGTATTCACCCAAAACAGCTGGATCAAGGAAGCTTCGATTAAAGAATAAATCCGCAATCCGTGATGCCTTTAAGTCTGCAGGATGCTGGCTTCTCGGATAGGATGGGGTTAGATTTAAAATAATTCCAATCTTTCCATCTTTCATGTTACATTCACGGAAAGCTGCAACTGCTTTGGCATGAGCAACCATCGTGTTATAAGCAACCTGTGCTGCACGCTTTCCATCTACTACATTCGGATAATGGAAATCATATAGATAACCACCTTCCACTGGTACAATCGGTTCATTGAAGGTAAACCACTTCTTTACACGATCCCCAAATAGCTCGAATGCAATTTTTGCGTAATATTGATATGCATCGACAACCTCTCTGCTTTCCCAGCCACCTTCATTTTGTAATTCCAGCGGCATATCAAAATGGAAAAGGTTTATAAATGGTTCGATATCGTTTGCTATCAGTTCATCAATCACATGATTATAAAAGTCAACTGCTTGTTGATTTACTTCACCACGTCCTCCAGGAATTAATCGTGACCAAGAAATCGACATACGAAAAGTGTTATGCCCGATTTCCTTCATTAATTGAATATCTTCCTTATAACGATGATAGAAATCCGATGTTGCTTCAGGACCAATATTTTCAAAAAAGCGATCTGGTTCTTGTTGATACCAGTGATCCCAAATATTTTCGCCCTTACCGCCTTCATGTGCGGCCCCCTCTATTTGTGTTGCTGACGTTGCGCTTCCCCACCAAAATCCTTCTGGGAAAATATATTTATTAGACATACTGTACCCTCCGATGCATGAATCTAAGGAAATTAGCTTCATAGATTTATGACTTCATATTTACTGTACGGTTGGTTTATTTATTTCGATAGATTTCAATAATTTCAATCGCTAAATCTCTCACTGTCATCGCAGTCATTAAATGGTCCTGTGAATGAACAAGAATAACGTTCACAGCAGCACCTTCACCGCTTGCCTCTTCCTGAAGCAACTTTGTTTGATAGCCATGGGCCTTTCCAAGTTCTGTACTTGCAGCTTGAATTAATTGATCCGCTTCTTCAAAATTTGCTTCCTTTGCTGCTTGAATTGCCTCCATCGCATTGGATCTACCGTTGCCAGCATATAAGATAATTTGGAATGCAATCTCTGTTATCGTATCCATATGTTAGTCTCCTCTAATGTGTTTGTCCTGACAGAAAATCTAAAGATGCCCTTAATTCCTAACAGGGCATCTTTGCTAACAAACGTTAGCTTGCTTTAGAATTAGATTCATATTTTTCCGTTTCATAATAATTCTTATCTAATATTTTCAAGAATGGCCACCAAATCACTGCTACTATTAAAAAGTTGATAGCCTGTAAAACCCCGCCTTGCCAAGCATTTCCTGTGGCTAAAAATCCATTCAAAACAACTGGCGTCGTCCACGGTACAATCACACCAGCTGGACGTGGAACCAATCCAGTTGACATCGCAACATACGTAACAATCGTTACAATAACCGGAGCTAAAAGCCAAGGAATAAGAACTAATGGGTTCATAATGATTGGCAAACCAAAGATGATTGGTTCATTTACGTTAAATATACCAGCTGGCCCGCCAAGCTTTCCAAGTTCTTTTACCTGTCTGCTTTTCCCAATTAAAAAGATTAAAAAGACAACAGCTAATGTCATACCCGATCCGCCCATACCGACAAGGAAGGAATCGATAAATTGTTTTGTAATAACGTGCGGCAGCTCCGTACCTGCTTGGAAAGCCTTTAAGTTGTCGTCATTTAATGCATACCAAATCGGGTCAAAGACAGAGTTGACAATAATTTGACCATGCAATCCGAAAAACCAGAAGATTTGAATTAATAGTACGGCAACAATCGTAGCTGGTAAACCGCTTCCTAAATGTGTTAAAGGCTGTTGAATAATCGTGTAAATAAAGTTCTGAACCGTGTCGTATGGTGTATAGCTGAAAAGGATACGTACTATTAAAAAGATTGTTAATGTCAAGGTAATGGGAATCAATGCACTAAATGACCTTGATACGGCATCAGGGACACCTGGAGGCATTTTAATGGTCCAATTCTTTTGAACAAAAAAGCGATAAAGTTCACTTGAAATAAAAGCTGTAAAAATTCCTAAGAACATTCCTTGTGCTCCGAGACTTGCTGTTGGAATAACACCAGTTACTTTTTCCACTACTTGCGGTGTCAAGATAAGAAAGGATGCTAACGCAACAACACCGCCATATATTGCATCAACCTTATAAAATTGTGTCAATTTATAACCTATACCGATAATCACAAATAGTCCCATGATACTTAGAGTTGCCGCAGATGCTGGTCCTAAAGCGTCCTGATATTTTGCATAGCCATCAGCGCTTATGACCTTATCAAGGAATGGAAAATTTGCAATAACGACAAAGATTGACCCAAAAATAATTAAAGGTAGCGCCACCATAAATCCGTCACGCAATGCAGATAAATAACGGTTATTATTTAACTTATCTGCAATAGGCAATAAGACATTTTCCAATACTCCCATGAATTTATTCATTTGTTTCCCCCCTAAACTTTGTTTTAATTACCAATTAGCTGAAGAGCCTTATTCAATACAGCAGCCCCATCTACACGTCCATATGCGACAGGATCAATCACATCCAATGGAATACCGACTTCCTCCGCAACTTTGGTAAATTTCCCCTTTAAGAACCTCATTTGTGGTCCAATTAATAAGACATCCGCTTTTTTTATATCCTCAAAAGCTTTGTCTTGGGCAACAGCCCAAATTTCCGTTTCAATTCCCTTTTCAGCCGCTGCTTCTTTCATTTTTGATACTAATAAACTTGTTGACATACCGGATGAACACGCTAACAAAATTCTTTTCATGATGATTTCCTCCTAAATAGTTAGTCATTTATAATTGAAATTAAGAATTATCTGATAGTCCTATAGTAGTATATAAGCGTTTACAATAACACATATTGTTTTTCCGTTAGGTAACGGAAATCCGTGCATAAAGGAACTTCATTCCTATATTTCAATCACAACTTGACCAATTTTTCATTCCTGAATTGTGAGAAATGAAAAATAAAAAAAGCTCTCACAAACTGTGAGAACCCTTGAAGTTGAAGTCCTTTTCTTGTCATCAATACTTGTAGACCGTACCTGTAAACACTCTTTTTTGACTCAAACAGACTCGAGATGCTCAAATGAATTTAAACTTCCATCTTATCTACAAATTTTCTTAGCATTAGTTATGATTGTTGTTCTTCCTGATTATAATAATCAACTCCATACATTGCACCTTCACTTAACATTTGATGATCTTCAAAATCATAAGGGTCTGAATGTCCCACCTTTGTTAATGAAGATTTTTTATGTTTCATTTTTGTAATCCAGGAGTCTGCTTTTACCTTTGCATTTTGAAGCATTACACGTGCCTTTTGACGATTATTCTTGGAGGACAAATACGAGATCCCTGCTATACCAATACCCGCCAGAACCGCTTTGTTGATACTGCTAATTTTCGTCATAATATCTTCCTCCTTGTCCATTTTCTTTTATTTACCCCGTTTTTCCACGAATCATGCAGAAATTCACAAAAAAGTTCAATTAAACTTACTTACTTTTAGTAAGCAGTAAAAAGGTGTATAATAGGAAATAAGGTTTAATCAATGGATTATCCTTTTAGGAGGTGTAACAAGGATGGAAGGATTTAGTCTATGTCCTAAATTTGAAAAGGCATTTCAGTTATTGGGCAAACGATGGGTCGGTGTAATTATTCGCGTGCTCATTGAAAGACCAAAAAGATTTAATGAAATTGCTGATCAAATTCCACATATAAGCCAAAAAATGCTTTCAGACCGTCTTAAAGAATTGGAAGCAGAAGATATAGTCGTTCGGGAGGTTTATCCGGAAACCCCAGTTCGGATCGAATATCGTTTAACAGACAAAGGTCATGCTATTATGCCTGTCTTAGATGAAGTACAGCATTGGGCGGATAAATGGATATGTGTTGAATAGGTGGAACCCTTTTTGAAGGGTTCTTTTTTTATTTTTGATTCTGATGTTTGCGAATTCTTAATTTTATAAATTAACTTAATATATTTTAGTTATTGACTAACTATTTGTAAGTAACTATAATAAAAACTGTTAAATGAATTTGAACATTTAAGGAGGAAAATATAGATGAGTGCTTTAGCGAGTTTAGGTTTACTATTAATTCGAGTTATTTTAGGTGCATCCTTTGCAGCACATGGCTCCCAAAAATTATTTGGATGGTTTGGCGGCCATGGTCTTGCAGGTACAGGCGGTTTTTTTGAGTCCATTGGAATCACACCCGGAAAAACGATGGCATTTCTTGCTGGTTTAGGCGAACTAGTTGGCGGATTGCTTTTTGCTTTTGGTTTATTGACTCCAATTGGAGCTATTTTAATTGCCCTCACAATGATTGTAGCTATCGCAAAGGTACATGGCCCAAATGGCTGGATTAAACCAAATGGATATGAATACAATTTATTATTAATCGTTGTAGCTATTGGTGTTGCGTTAGTTGGACCTGGGACATACGCAATTGATGCGTTAATATTTTAATGACTGAAACCTCTCTAATTTGCAGAGAGGTTTTTTGTCCTTTTATTTTAAAATTAAAACTTTAGAATCATCCCGATAGTTCTTTCATATATTAAATGGGGTTTGAAAATATACAGAAAAATAGGGGGTTTTTTCGTGGGGGTAACAATAAAGAAATCTAATCTTCTTGCAGTAATCTTAGCCGTTTTTATTTTTGCTGCAACAATGTTACTAGTGCCTTTTTCGAAGGCATCTGCGTCAATTAATTACGGGGAAGAAGTAACTGCAGTCGCTCAGCTTTATAATGGGGCAAAATTTAAATATGGAGGAACTACTCCTAAAGGTTTTGATGCAAGTGGTTTTACCAAGTTTGTATAAAAAGATGCAGCAACAGAAATGGTCATTCCACGCACCAGTGCTGACCAATATAAAATCGGCAAACCCGTGAAGCTAAAAGAGTTACAACAAGGTGATCTTGTTTTCTATGCAACTGGTGAAAAGAAAGGCAAGGTTTCCTTCGTATCCATCTACATTGGAGATGGAAAATTCATCGGTGCAACATCTAAAGGTGTTAAAGTAGTGAAAATGTCTGATAAATATTGGAAAGCTCGCTTTATTGGTGCAAAAAGAATTGTAAAATAAAAGTGGGTGTCAGGCACCAGATTAGAACGATTATAATCTGGTGCCTGACACCCTTTCATTATTGTTTTAGTATGCTTTTGCCCAGTAAACAAGGTGCTTAGCTTCTTCCCCACAGCATACACATTTATCGGCGAGATGCTCTTGTTCGAATGGCATACAGCGGGAAGTTGCAGCAGTTTCTTCTTTGATGAAGTTTTCGCACGCTTCGCTTCCACACCACATAGCTTTAATAAAGCCTGGATTTTCAACTAAATTCGTTTTAAATTCATCCATGTTGTAAGCAATAGATGTTTTTTCTTCACGGTGCTTTTTCGCTTTTTCGAATAAATTGTTTTGAATTTCTTCAAGCAACGCTGGAATTTTTGTTTCTAGTTCATTGATTGGTACAATGATTTTTTCACTTGTATCACGTCTTGCCAATACAACTTGACCTTTTTCAATATCCTTAGGTCCAATTTCTAAACGGACAGGGATACCTTTCATTTCATACTCATTGAACTTCCAGCCCGGCATTTTATCGCTTGCATCAATATCAACACGAGCAACTTTGCTCAATTGGTCTTTCAATTCATATGCCTTATCTAAGACGCCTTCTTTATGCTGTGCGATTGGCACGATCATTACTTGTTTTGGTGCA
The DNA here is from genome assembly GCF_038008735.1 of Margalitia sp. FSL K6-0131. Taxonomy (NCBI): domain Bacteria; kingdom Bacillati; phylum Bacillota; class Bacilli; order Caryophanales; family Bacillaceae; genus Heyndrickxia; species Margalitia sp. FSL K6-0131. The sequence continues at coordinate 421,380 of NZ_JBBOZS010000001.1, read as the reverse complement.
ATTCTTGGTGGTACAACAAGACCGCGGTTATCCCCATGAACCATGATTAATGCGCCGATTAGTCGAGTTGTAATACCCCAGGATGTTTGATTTACCGTTTGGAGCTTGCCATCTTTATCTGTGAACTGGATGCCAAATGCTTCTGCAAATCCTGTTCCTAAATGATGGGATGTCCCTGATTGAAGTGCTTTTCCATCATGCATTAGGCTTTCAATGGTTAAAGTAAACTTTGCACCAGCAAATTTTTCTTTCTCCGTTTTTTGCCCTTTCAATACCGGTACAGCCAGATAGTTTTCTACAACCTCTGCATATACCTCTAGCATTTTGCGAGTTTCCTCTGCTGCTTCTTCTTCTGTAGCATGACATGTATGTCCTTCTTGCCATAAAAATTCTAGCGAGCGCAAGAATGGTCTTGTTGTTTTTTCCCAACGAACAACATTTGCCCATTGATTATAAAGCTTTGGCAGGTCACGGTAAGAATGAATAATATTTGCATAATGTTCTCCAAATAAAACTTCGGAAGTAGGTCGAACTACTAGAGGCTCTGCTAATTCTTCTGATCCGCCATGTGTTACCAATGCAACTTCTGGAGCAAATCCTTCAATATGATCTTTTTCTTTTTGAAGCAAGCTCTGAGGAATTAGTAATGGCATATAAACATTCTCATGCCCTGTCTCTTTAATTCTACGGTCCAAAACGCTTTGGATATTTTCCCAAATCGCATATCCGTAAGGGCGAATAATCATGGACCCTCTTACAGATGAGTAATCTACTAAATCAGCCTTTTTGACAACATCTGTATACCATTGTGCGAAGTCGTCTTCCATTGCCGTGATTTCTTCAACAAATTTTTTATCCTTTGCCACGTCATTTCTTCCTTTCGAATTTAATATAAACGCAAAAAAGCCTCGAGTCCAAAAAGGGACCGAGGCCTGGTGGTACCACCCTTATTTACAGCTAAAGAGAAGCTGTACACTTTGCTTGATAACGGATATTTCCGCATGTATCTTAGTTTAAATCGATACAGAACTCCAAGGCAGGTTCAAATGCAGTCTTTAGAAATCTTTCACCAATTGATTTCCTCTCTATAAAAGACGAAAAACATTTTACTAATCCTTTTCAACGTTTCATTATAATTTTTTATTAATATATTCATTTTTTTGGCAAATGTCAAGTTGTAATTTTATTATACAATATAAACTTTAAAGCATATCACCTGTATAGAAAGAACTCGCAAGTTGGTTAAAGTCATAATCTCTCAGTTCTTCAAGTGTAATATTGGCATGTGCACCTTCATGCACCATTAGATTACTGTTTTCACCAACATGTATTAAAATTACAGGCTTCCCAGTAGCAAAAGCATAACCGAGTTCCCAGGCTGTTCCACTGTCTGAATAGTTACCATGGTAGATACCTACAACTATTTCAGACCACTTAATATATTTAATGTCTTTCATAAATGTTTCAATGGACCATTGACGTGAACCAACCTCAACTTGTTTGTCAATTGGATTTCGGAACGGTGAGAACACTTGCAATCCCTTTTCTGCTAAAATTGCCTCAACCTGCTCCAAATATTCCATCTCTTTTTCATTAAAAAATGGACTAGCTAAATAGACTCTTTTCACTTTTCGCCCCCCTGTAGTTCCCTGAGATTATATTACCTTAAATTACATATAAATAATTGTTTTTCCAAGTTGAATTATTTCTAACCTAATTTACTTTAAGCGGATTATCTCGTTTGGTCTTAAAATAAAGTCGTAATACGTTTATTATGAACTGTTCAAAAGGTATCTTTTAAAATTATTTTCCGAGAATATTTTCTAATGCATCATTTAAATTTGAATATTGAAAGGTGTAGCCATGCTTCCTCGCAAGTTCCGGTAGAACACGCTGTCCCTTTAATATCATATCACTCATTTCACCCAACCCAAGTTTCATAGCAACGCTTGGAACAGGCAGCCAGTGCGGGCGACTTAAAACCTTACTAATTGTCTGACCGAATTCCTTCATTCGTACAGGATTAGGTGCCGTAATATTCATAGGGCTATTAATATTAGGATGAGTAATTGCATAAGCGATCATTTGCACCGCATCATCAACATGTACCCAGGAAATCCATTGTTTTCCGTTTCCCATCGTACCACCAACACCTAATTTGTAGGGTAGGACCACTAATGGCAATGCTCCCCCATCTCCAAGAATGACACCAAATCTTGTGAAAACCGTTCGAACATTTAACTCTTTCACCTTCCCCGCTTCCCTTTCCCACTCTTTTACAACGCTGGCTAAAAAATCATTTGCATCGCTCCGGCTATTTTCTGTGTAAGTTTCCGTTTCCGACATCCCATAATAGCCAACTGCCGAAGCATTAATGAGAACCTGTGGCTTTTTTTCCAGATTGGCAATAATCCTATAAATTTCTTTTGTTGTATTTAATCTACTGGAGAGAATTCTTTCCTTCTTCGCTTTTGTCCATCGGGAACCACTTATGGATTCACCCGCTAAATGAATGATGGCGTCTACACCTTTAAGCTCCGCTTCCGGATGATTGCCTTTATTCATCCACTCGACCATTTTTACACCTTCTAGTTTTTGGTGCCCATCTAAGCTTCTTGTTAAGATGGTCACCTGATGTCCATTATTTATAAGATATATTTGCAGTCTTTTTCCTAAAAACCCGCTTCCGCCTGAAATAACGATATGCATATGACACCTCGTAATGTTTATTTCTGTTAAAAATAATAAAAGCAGACAATCCATCAGATGTCTACTTTTATGAGTAAGAATATTACATTGAAACCCCGCCTGAGGCAGCAGTATTTTTCACTTTTCCTGATTTTGCACTATTCCTTCTGTTTGTATCTAATCGTTTTTCAAGCCTCCTAGCAACTAGCGATAAGGCATAATTTACGACAAAATACATAAGGATTGCCAAAATAATACTCGGGATAACGTAGTTAACATTTCCACTATATATACCCTTCACATTATGCAGAAGCTCCGGCAAGGCGATAATGATAGCAAGGGAAGTGTCTTTTAGAAGTGAAATAAATTGACTCACTAACGGAGGGATCATTCGCTTAAGCGCTTGCGGCAAAATAATGAACCTCATTGTTTGAATGTATGTTAGCCCCGAAGAGCGAGCCGCTTCAATTTGACCTTTTTCGATAGAATTTAGACCACTTCGGACAATTTCACAAATCATCGCTGATTCAAAAATCGTTAACGCAACAATGGCGGCTGACTTAATTTCAAATTTGATTCCGATTTCCGGCAAGGCAAAATAAACAAAAAAGATGATTAGCAGAAGTGGGAGATTTCGGATAATCTCTACCACTAATAAGACGATATGTGATACGACGGGAATTTTGGAATAACGTAAAATCCCTAATAAACTTCCTATCGCAAAGCTTAATATAATAGAAATAAAAGCAACCTCTAATGTAACAGCGAACCCTTTCAACATATACAGCAGATTTCCTGCTTGATAAGCACCTGCAAAATCCATTTTTTCACTCCTCCCTAGTAGGCATTAGCCATTCTTTTCTCTAAATAATTGACAAGGAGGCTTAATGGGATTGTAATAACTAGATAAAACATTGCCACAAAAATATATGTATCAAATGTTACATATGTTTTTTCATGGACGGCATCAGCAAAATACATAAGGTCCATCCCCGCAATCATTGCCATGATGGAAGAATTTTTCACCAGATTCAAAAATTGATTGCCAATCGGCGGAATAACAATTTTAATAGCTTGCGGCAAAATAATCATTCTCATTGCTTGCGTATACGTTAATCCCGTTGAACGTGCTGCTTCCATCTGCCCTTTGTCTACGGATTGAATTCCTGCCCGCACAGCTTCTGCAATGAAAGCGGAAGTATAAATGGTTAACGCAATTGTACCAGCAACAAATCCGCTCATATTCACATATACACTTAGCCCAAAATAAAAGAAAAAGGCAATTACCAATACCGGTATATTCCGAATAAATTCCACGTAGCATGCCCCAATAAAATTTAATAACCGAAATGGTGCAATTCTTAAAACCGCAATAATAACACCCAAAATAAAGCTTCCAACAAGTCCGATTAGACTAATCTTTAAAGTATTTAGAAATCCTTCCATATACATATCAAAGTAATTTGTTAGTATGGAGAAATCCAGCAATCTTCTCCCTCCTTTATAAAGGAGATGAGCGCCCGCACTCATCTCCGTTTACCTTACTATTTTTTATTGCTGTTTAATCCATTTGTTTTTAATTTGATCGTATTCTCCGCTATCCTTTAGTTCTTTTAAGAATTTATTAATATACTCTTGGAATTTCTTCTGTCCTTTTCTAACTGCGATTCCGTAAGGTTCCTCTGTAAAGGTCCCGCCAACTAATTGATAATTGTTGTCTTGGTCTGCCATACCATAAAGAATGGAATCATCCGTAGTAAGCGCATCACCTTTGCCTGCCTTCAAAGCTGTAAAGGCTTCTGCATAGTTTTCAAATTCTAACACTTCGGTATCAGGTGCTGCTTTTTTTACATTATCAACTGATGTTGATCCTTTCACCGCTAATACTTTTGTTCCTTTTTTTAAGTCAGCAACACTTTTAATAGGGCTTCCTTTTTTAACTAATAATGATTGACCTGCCATGAAGTACACATCAGAAAAATCAACTTCCTTTTTGCGTTCTTCACTTATAGTCATAGTAGCTATAATGGCATCAATATCTCCATTATTTAACTTAGGAACACGAGTTTTTGAAGTAATTTCCACTAATTCTACCTTGTTTTCATCTCCAAGGATTTTTTTCGCCAATGCTTTAGCAATATCAACATCAAATCCCGTTACCTCACCGGTTTTTGGATCCTTATAGCCGAATAAATTCGTATCGTACTTTACACCTACAACAAACTTTCCACGGTCTTTTATTTCTTGAAGAGTATCTTTACTTGTATCCCCATTTGTTTTCTTCCCGCATCCAGCAAACATAGCAGCAACCAACGTAAAAATCAGCCCAAGAAACAATACCTTTTTTAAACCTTTCAAAGACTCTTCCCCCTTAAATTTTCTTTATATAACTAATAAGTGGTTATATGACTTACCTTTATGCACGTTCAGCACTAGGTATTACATTTTAAATCCCACAACCACCTCTAGCTATTCTTTTTTAATGATTCAATACCCTTTTCAAAAATATTTGTGCTCTTTCTGTTTTGGGATTAGCGAAAAACTCGCTTGGTCTGGCCTCCTCTAATATTTGGCCTTGATCCATAAAAACGACGCGGTTTGCCACTTCTTTGGCAAAGCCCATTTCGTGTGTGACGACAACCATCGTCATCCCTTCCTTAGCAAGTGACTTCATAACCTCTAATACTTCCCCGATCATTTCAGGGTCCAGTGCGGATGTAGGCTCGTCAAAAAGCATGACATTCGGTTTCATCGCAAGACCTCTCGCAATGGCCACCCTTTGCTGTTGTCCGCCGGATAATTGTGATGGATAGGATTTTGCTTTATCCGGAATACCGACCTTTTCCAAGTAATACATGGCCGTTTCTTCCGCATTCTTTGGATCGACCCCTAATGCTTTAATGGGTGCAAGGGTAATATTTTGGAGAACCGTTTTGTGCGGATAAAGATTGAAGTGCTGAAAGACCATTCCAATATTCTTGCGCAAATCATTAATATTTGTTTTTTTATCATTGACCTTGAACCCATTGACTGATAAATCTCCATCTGTAATCGTTTCTAAGCGATTGATACAGCGCAGCATCGTGCTCTTACCAGATCCTGATGGACCAATGACTACTACTACCTCTCCATCCTGCACCTCAAGATTAATATTCTTTAGTACATGAAATTGGCCATAATGTTTATTAACATTTTGAAACGATATCAATCCAACCCCCCCAAGATGTAAAAAATAAAAAGAATAGGACTAAGGTCTACTCTTTGTTATGAAGATAAATTTATAATCTTACAAATCTTCATAATTATATATATTTCGACTTTTCACGAAAAATTCCTCCCACTAATTACCTTAATGGATAAAATAGTACAAAAGTACCATTTCAATGTAAAAATAGGCACACAAAAAACACGTTAACTTTTAAAAAGCTAACGTGTTTTAATAAAACATCTATTCAATCTTGACTTTTGTACTATTTAATTTCCTCTTTAATCTCATGATCTTTATTCGTTACATCTAATACGTCTAAAAGGAACATAAAAATTGGAATACCAACAATTAACCCCCACACACCAAAAAAGTGCTCTGAAAAAATTAAAACCATAAAGGTGTAGAAAATGGGCAGATTTGTTTTGGATGACATTAACTTAGGATTTAATATATATGTTTCAAGTGCATGTATTACCAGGATTGTGATAATGACATATACAACCAGCATCACTCCGCCAATACTGTAGCCTATTAAACTTAACGGAATAAATCCGATGATTACCCCTGCCACAGGAATCAGGCCGAGGAAAAAGATTAATATTGCTAACCCAAATAATTGTGGAAAATGCATAATGGACAACGCAATGGTTGTTAACACTGTATTGACAATTGCAATAATGAACTGTGCCTCGATTACTTTTCCGAACGAACGAATAAATTTTTCCGCAAAAAATTCTATTTCATTATAAAAAGCTGCTATTTTACTATGCTTAAACCTCTTCGTAAAATCAATCAAACGCTTTTTTTCTAATAGAAAAAACAAACTTAGCAATATAGACATTAGTACTTGCACAAAGACTTTGCCAATCCCTGTAAAGTAAGTAAAAACAAAAGTGACGCCATGCTCTAAATATGACGAAATTTTAGAGCTGTTAATCATGTTTACGACATAATTCAACACTTTGTTATTATGAGGCTGAGTGTAAAAAGTAGTTACTTGTTTAACAAGCTGTGAAATTTCTGAAATAATGACAGGCAAATATTTCACAATCCCTAAGGACAATAACCCAACGATCAAACAATATACTATAACAACTGTAAGTTTTCGATTGATAGGAATTTTATCTGTGACAAAATTCACTAATCGATCCATTAAAAAGGTAAAAATAAATGTTAGAAGGATTAAATTGATCATGCTCCTTAGAAAGTACAAAACAACTGCAATAAGAGCAAAAATAATTATCCTTTTAACGCTCTTTTTTTGTATAAGCATTAGCAGTACATCCATCAGTTTTTCATATCCCCTTATAATTTATCTTTTCATTCCAATTATATTATCGTCATCAAATATAAATATCTTTTTTATATCCATATTTTCCTTCATTAGGTGAATATGAACTTCAATTTTCACTATAACACGAAACCGCTATTTGTTATAACTTTTTTCCTTATAAATTATGAATTATTTAAACCAACAACAGATTCGAGCTGCCTTCTGCTTCCTGCAAGAAAAAAGTATATACTAACCGTTACAATGAAAGCCATCATCCAAAATAGCCAGTGACCATTCCACTGATTTAATATCCATCCTCCCATCACTGGACCTACAGAATTTCCAATAGAACGAAATTGGGCAGCACCGAAGTACGTCCCACGTAATTCTTCCTTAGCGATTTGATCAATGAACACACTCGTGGATGGGAAAAGAAAAATTTCACCAATCGTTAATAAAACCATCGAGATAATAAAGCTTATCCAGGAGCCAGCAAATCCCATGAACAAGAATCCTAAAACAAAGAAGAAACTGCCAAGCATCATCACATGCAAGACACGCCATTTCTCTACAAGATGACTGAGTGGAATTTGTAGTACAACAACCGTTATAGCATTTATGGACAATAATAATGAAAATAATACAGGTCCATTTTCAATCATCCTGCCCAAATGCTGCGGTAAGGAGGAATCTATTTGGGAATATCCAATATTCACAAGTATCCCGCCGATAATAAAGAATCTTAAAGAAGAGTCCAATCTGATAATGTTGAATGCATCTTTAATGGTTGACACTTTCTTCACCTGATGACTCAACTTGACTTTATATTTCCTCAATAAACTAGCTAGGATCACACCATAGATTAAATAAAAAGACCCTGTAATCAAAAATGTTACAGTCGACGATACTACACCAAAATATGCGCCAAGTAACGGGCCAACAGCTGCACCAATATTGATCGCTGTATAACGAAGCGCAAATACTCTTAATCTTTTTTCCGGTTCTGTTAAGTCCGCCATCAGTGCTTGACTCGTAGGTTCAAAAAACGAGCGGCATATTCCATTCAGGGCATTTAATAGAAAAAAAGCCAATGGATCCTTCGCAAAAGAAAATCCAATAAATACAAATGCCCAAGTAAAAACGGAGGAAAGCATAATTACTTTTCGTCCAAAACGGTCCGACAAGTGCCCACCTATAAATCCACCTACTGTACCGGATAATGGACCAATCCCCACAATGATACCTATGATTACAGGATGTATACCTTGTGTGTGGGATAAGTATAAGGCTAAAAAAGGCATCGCCATAAAACTTGCTCCCCTTGCAAAAACAGTACCTCCCAGTAATGTCCACACGATAGGATGAAATCCTTTTAAACTAAGTCGACTCATGCTGTACCCTACTTTCTCCAATTGAATACGTTAAATATACAAAAAGAAAGTCGATAAGAAAATTATAAATTTTTTAAGTTTAGACATAAGAAAAAATAATCCCAAGTAAATGACTCTTTACATCATAAAAAAGCAAACAAAAAACCATAAACTTGTTAAGCCTATGGTCACTTAGATTTATATTTCCACTATTTATTTTCCTCTTTTTTTATTTCCTCATCTTCTGAGATGATTCCATTCATTCCTTTTTTAAATTCTCTTAATGTCTCGCCTGCAGCTTTACCCAATTTAGGCAGCTTCGATGGACCGAAAATCAATAATGCTACAACTAGGATAATTAATACTTCACCAAATCCTAAATTACCCACTCTTGCCACTCCCTTCACTTTAGAAGTAAAACTAAATTTACGGGTTAGAATAAATACTCTGAAATTAGTCCTCAATAATCATATCATATTCCTATTTTAGGCTTATTTCAACTGCTGATATCCATAATATTTTCCCCTTAAAAAATAGACTTAAACTGTCTGCTTTTGTAGATTTAAAAGGTTGTTTTCGTTGTTATAAAACTTATTATCATTTAGTTTTTGAGCATCTTTTTTTAATGTATATAAAGTTTTCGCCAACAAAAGCAACCTCGTTTAAAAAATAGACTTAAAAAAGGAAAAATCACATCTTTACAAGTGAAAATGATGGGAGTATATTTTTAATATAAATTTTAACATCGAATAACGCTTAATCCAATTGGAGCGGGGGACCCATACTTGTGAATTGATTGTTCACTTGGGGTGAATCCTTTATAAGGTAGGGCTATTCTCTCATGTCCGAATCCGACAGCTAACCTCGTAAGCGTATAGAGAGGAATGAAAGCTTGTGATCGTAAACTACTGACCACAGAAGGCTACATCCCTTCTGTGGTTTTTTGTGTTGCCGTAAAAGAAAATAAAAATTTATACATCTTTGCTTTTTTAGAAACAATACTAAAGTGAACACATCTTTAAGGAGAATCATCCATGTACAGTTCAATTAAACGATTATTAATCGGAAGACCGTTGAAATCCCATGAATTAGGCGAACAGAAATTATCTAAATTAAAAGCTCTAGCCATTCTTTCATCGGATGCCCTTTCATCTGTAGCTTATGGGACAGAGCAAATTTTAATTGTATTAGCTACAATCGGTACTGCAGCCTTTTGGTATAACATTCCAATCGCAGTGGGGGTTTTATTCCTTTTATTGGCGCTAACCCTTTCTTACAGACAAATTATTTTTTCTTATCCACAAGGTGGCGGAGCCTATTTGGTTTCGAAGGAAAATCTCGGGGTAAATCCCGGACTAATTGCAGGCGGATCCTTGCTTGTCGATTATATATTAACGGTTGCCGTTAGTATTTCTTCAGGAACAGATGCCATTACATCTGCTTTTCCTGTCTTACATCCTTACAGCGTAGAAATTGCTATATTTCTTGTTATTTTTATTACCATTTTGAATTTACGAGGACTAACAGAGTCAGCATCTGTGTTAGCCTACCCTGTCTATATATTTGTATTTGCCATTATCCTTTTAATTATTGTGGGTGTATATAGAGTGGCAACAGGGCAAATATCGCCTAATCTGCATCCGCATTTAGGGACACCGGTTGCTGGAATTTCCTTATTCTTGCTGCTTCGTGCTTTTTCATCAGGATGTTCCGCATTAACTGGAGTAGAAGCTATATCGAATGCTATCCCTAACTTTAAGGACCCAGCTCCTAAAAATGCAGCAACGACATTAGCAATGATGGGCGGAATACTGGCAGTACTATTTAGTGGTATTACGTTTTTATCCTACTGGTACGGAATTGGTCCAAAGGCGACAGAAACAGTTGTTTCCCAAATTGCTTCTCATACATTTGGAAGAAATTATGTTTATTACTTTATACAAGCAGTAACAGCCATTATCCTTGTCCTTGCTGCAAATACGGGTTTTTCCGCTTTTCCACAGCTCGCATATAACCTCGCTAGAGATAAATATATGCCAAGGATGTTTACGATGCGGGGAGACCGCTTAGGCTATTCAAATGGAATCATCTTTTTAAGTATTGCTTCTATATTATTAATCATTGGATTTAAAGCAAGAACAGAGCATTTGATTCCGCTTTATGCAGTCGGGGTATTCATTCCGTTTACCTTATCTCAAACCGGGATGATTATTAAATGGATTAAACAAAAGCCAAATGGCTGGATGTTAAAATTAATTATTAATTTAGTTGGTGCCCTTATTTCGTTCCTTGTTTTTGCGATTATTTTTGTTACAAAGTTCCATCAAGTATGGTTTGTTGTCATCTTTTTACCAGCAGTCGTATACCTTTTCCATACTATTAATAAACATTACAAAGCGGTTAGTGAACAATTGCGTTGCTCTCATCCAGTTCTCGAAAAAATTAACGGGAATGTGTTTATTGTTCCAGTTGCCGGTATTACAACTGTTGTAGAACGATCAATTAATTACGCAAAATCGCTTACGGACGAAGTGATTGCAGTTTACGTGGCATTTGATCGGGAAGATGAAAAAAGAATGGAACAAAAATGGGCAGAGTTGAACAATGGAGTGCGATTAGTGACACTTCATTCATCATACCGAAGCATTATATATCCATTATGTAAATTTCTCGAAACCATTCAGTCAAAAGTAGCTGAAAGTGGGTATGTGGTCACTGTTTTAGTACCGCAGTTTATTCCGAAAAAAAGGTGGCATAACATCCTGCATAACCAATCTGCTTTGCTGATCCGAACAAGGCTTCTATGGAGTAAGGATATCGTTGTGGCGACACTACCTTACCATTTTAAAAAGTAGTTCTGTTCAAGTAGAAAACTGAATTGGTTAATTTGACGGACACCAGTTCCGTTATGTGTGACAAAATAGGTTCTTTCCTAAGTTTCGCGGACACAGGTTCCGTTATTTTGTAAAAAAGCAATGAATTCCTAATGTTTTTTCGCAAATAACGGACTCAGTGTCCGCTAAGAGCTTAAATTAGGGTCATTTTGTTAATATAACGGATTCCATGTCCGTTTAATATTATTTTCAGTATTATTAGGGCTACCGGAAATTACCACCATCCCTTTTTCCTATTTTATTCACAAAATCTATTGATTTTTGTCGAATATCCCTTATAATTAATCACTGTACTAATTAAATATTAAAATCCTCATCAGACCGGTGAGGTAGAGGTCGCGACTTTTAATAGTAGGACGGACGAGGTGCAAAGAACACCGAAGACTCCGTTTGAAAGGAATAGTCGCCGAAGTCAAATCATTTTCTTTGAATTATTTGGCTGGGGCTGTCTCCAAATAGGAACAGAACTGTCACGTTTGTTCTTACCAGACAAACGTGTTGTGCTATCTTTCGGAAGGTATGATGCGGGGTATTGTGATAAGCCGTCGATTTTACTTTCGATGGCTTTTTTGATTCCCCACTCCTTCGAAGAAAAGCGCCTTGCCCATCGACGTACGGTTTACGAACCCGCTAATCGATAGGCACCGAAGCTGGAGACATGAAATGCATGGTGACTGACACCCAGAGATGTGGTATCTGGACACCAGCAGTAAATGAAAAGGAGTGACAACTTTGGAAACACATTCATTATCAAATGCAAAACAAGCTAAAAGTGAGCCTCAAACTTTAAAGCGGAGCCTTAAATCACGTCATTTATCGATGATTTCTCTCGGTGGGACAATCGGAACGGGACTTTTCCTTGCAAGTGGAGGAGCTATCCATACCGCGGGTCCAGGAGGAGTTATCGTTGCCTATTTATTAATTGGAATTATGGTTTATTTCTTAATGACCAGTCTGGCGGAAATGGCAGCCTATATGCCAGTCGCCGGTACTTTTAGTACTTATGCCACCAAATTCGTCGATCCTTCTCTCGGATTTGCACTTGGTTGGAATTATTGGTATAACTGGGCGATTACGATTGCCGCGGAATTATCAGCAGCAACCATTATTATGAAATTCTGGTTTCCGCATACTCCATCTATCATTTGGAGTGCAATTTGTTTAATTATCATGTTTTTACTGAACTATCTTTCTGTTAAAGGCTTTGGAGAAGCGGAATTTTGGTTTGCCATTATAAAAGTTATTACCGTTATTGTGTTTATTATTACCGGATTTTTAATGATCTTCGGGATTATGGGAAATAGCCCGGTTGGCTTTAAAAACTTTACAATAGGAGATGCTCCTTTCCATGGAGGATTTATGGCGATGCTTGGAATCTTTATGGCTGCCGGTTTCTCCTTTCAAGGGACAGAGCTTCTGGGAATTGCAGCTGGAGAAAGTGATAATCCTGAGAAAAGTATTCCAAAAGCAGTAAAACAAGTATTTTGGCGAATCCTTCTGTTTTACGTTTTAGCAATTCTTGTCATTGGATTATTAATTCCATACACAGATAAAAGCTTAGCAGATTCTGATGTTACAATGAGTCCATTTACGATTATATTTAATAAAGCCGGGATTGCTTTTGCCGCGTCTGTTATGAATGCTATTATTTTAACTGCCGTATTATCTGCCGGTAACTCAGGAATGTACGCTTCTACACGAATGCTTTGGGACCTAGCACGACAAGGAAAAGCTCCGAAGTTTTTGGCGAAGTTAAACAAAAATGGTGTACCGGTCAATGCTTTAATTGTTACATCTTTAATTGGAACATTAGCTTTCCTTGCTTCCCTTTTCGGAGATGGGGTTGTATACACTTGGTTATTAAATGCTTCCGGGATGTCGGGCTTTATCGCATGGCTTGGAATTGCCATTAGCCATTACCGCTTCCGTAAAGCATATGTAGCACAAGGGCGGGATTTAAAAGAGCTTCCATATCGATCTAAGCTATTTCCATTCGGTCCGATTTTCGCTTTTATTCTATGTGCTATCGTGATCCTTGGACAAAACTATCCTGCCTTTTTAGCCGATAAAATTGATTGGAACGGAATTTTAGTGTCCTATATCGGATTGCCATTATTTATTATTGTGTGGCTCGGCTATAAGTTTACAAAGAAAACGAAAGTAGTTCCGCTTCAGGAATGTGATTTTACGTATAAAAATTAACCATCTTAAGGCCGTCAAATAGACGGTCTTTTTCATTGCTTAAATATTTATTACCACCTTAAAAGAATGGTCTACGTCTGCTTCAGCGCCTATCTTCTAACGATGAACATGACGCTTTCGCTTTTGTTCTGAACAAAAAAATTTCATTACAAATAATAACGAACCCTCTCATTACGAATAGAATTCCCCTATTTATCAAATTCTAATACTACGTTTACTTAGAGGGAGGGGCATAAATTGGCACAAAGACTTACAAGCGCTGAAATTGGCGGACTTTGGTCCACTTATATGAACAGCAGTATGGAGTGGTGCCTAATTACGTATTTTCTCCATCATATTAAGGATTCCGAGATAAAAGCTATTCTCGATCAAGCTTTAGCATCCTCGAATAAAAGATTGCATTATTTGAGAGAACTGTTTACACAAGAAGAAATTCCAATTCCGGATGGATATACCGATCAAGACATTAACTTAGAGGCGCCACCTTTATTTTATGACCCTTTTGCCTTAACCTTTGTGTATTCGCTTAGTAAAATGGACATGGTCTTGTATTCTTTTATCACCACTGATATATGCCGTATAGATATACAGGATTTTTTCACGTCTATTGTAAAAGAAAACACGGATCTTTTAAAGGCCTCCACTTCTTTATTGTTATCAAAGGGGTTATATGATCGGCCGCCAATGATTCCTTATCCTAAAGAGGTTCAATATATCCAAAAGGAATCGTATATAAATGGGTTTATTGGAAAAAAACGTCCTTTAAATGTGGTAGAGATTACAGAAATTTTTTCAAATATTGAACGAAATTATTTCGCCATTTTGCTTTGTACTGGCTTACTCCAAGTAATTAAGGATCCGGAAATTAAAGAGTACTTGAAAAAAGGGAAGGAAATTTCAGAGAAACAAATTAATCTTTTTAACGAAGTTTTAATGAAAGAAGATCTTTTAGGGCTTGTGCCGATAAATATGGAGGTCACGGAATCTACCGAATCACCATTTTCAGATAAGCTTGTCATGACGCTATTTTCCGCACTAAATGCCATTGACATCACCCTTATCGGCCATGCACTTTCCTTATCATTTAGAACAGATTTGTCTGCCCATTATAGTAAATTTATCGCGGAGATCCTTTTATATTCTAAACAGGGGTTTGACATTCTAGTCGACCGTAAATGGTTGGAAAAACCGCCGGGAGCTCCTGATAGAAATAAACTTCAAAAGTCATAAGAAAAGCGCAAGCGCATTGCTCATCGGCGTACGGATTTCGTAGTCTTCGACTGAGATAAAGGAAACACAGTGAGGTAGTTCACGAACAAGTGAAAATAGCACTTCCATTTTCAACTGATGTTGACTTATCGTAGGGAGGAGACGGAGAAATCCGCTAGCCGATAGGCGCTGGAGCTAGACAAGGTTGAATTCGTTCAATAATTTGAATGTTTAAATATTTTGTGCTTTTTTATCCTTAAATAAAAAGAGCAGAGAAAACTCCCTGCTCTTTTTCCATCTGATTAAATATTTCCCGTAGACATCTTTTCCATCTTTACGTGTGGAGTGCTTAACAATTCAATCCATTTCTTAATTGCTGTAATCATGATCACTAAGCCAAGAACGAGCATGATGATAGACAATACACCATTTAGAAGGCTATAACCGGCAGCTGCATGATTTAAGTATACGTTCTTAACCATCCAGTATCCCGCGTAGTTCACTGTTACATATAAATAAGCAAGAGGGATTAAACAAGTCAGCATATATCGCTTCTTATCTGCAATTTTCAAGATAACGGTTGCTCCAACGATTAATCCGATGGAAGCCATTAATTGATTAGAAACTCCGAATAGTGCCCAAACAGATCCGATATCTCCTGAGAAGAGAAGATAACCCCATAAAAGACACGCAACTGCACTAGCAAAAATAGATCCTGGCAACCAATCCGTTTTCTTCAAAGGCTTATAAATTTCACCAAAGAAATCTTGAATTAAATAACGTGCTACACGAGTACCTGAATCGATTGCTGTTAAAATAAATACCGCTTCAAACATAATAACAAATTGGAAGAAGTAGGGCGCTAAATGGGAGAACCAATGAATCTTTGTAAAAATATAAGTCATCCCAACCGCAAGTGTTACAGCCCCTCCTGTACGTCCTTCTAATCCTAAACCAATTTCACTGGCAAGATGCGGCAGCTGTGAAACATGCATTCCTAATGTTTTAAACACTTCCGGTGTAGAGTTAATAGCAAAGTAGTCAGCAGGCTGTAATGCAGTTGCTGCTACTAATGCCATAATCCCCACTACACATTCTACTAACATTGCACCAAAACCAACAACTTTAATATCTGTCCATCGATCAAGCATTTTTGGTGTTGTACCCGAGCCGACAAAGGCATGGAATCCAGAGATAGCGCCACAAGCAATCGTAATGGAGATAAACGGCCATACCGGACCAGCCATTACCGGGCCACCGCCATGGATAAAGTCTGTAAGAGCCGGCATTTTAATCGATGGGTTAATAATAAACACCCCAATGATTAAAGCAGCAAATACACCAATCTTCATGAAGCTGCTCAAATAATCGCGCGGAGCAAGCAATAACCATACTGGTAAAGCGGCAGCAAAGAACGCATAAATAGGTAAAATAATAGCCAATGTTTTTGTATCTAATGTTAAAAAGTCGCCTAATGCTGTTCCTTCTATATATGGACCAACAAACACGCCAACCATGATTAAAATAAACCCTACTGTTGTTGTCAGTTTTAAATTTCCTGTCTTCTTATAAAAGATTCCCACTCCGACTGCAATCGGAATCGTCATACCAACCGAGAAAGTACCCCATGGATTATTTTGCAATGCATTTAACACAACCATCGATAGACCGGCCATCGTAATCGTAATGATAAAAAGCATCGCTAAGCCTGTACAAAATCCGGCAACAGGTCCCATTTCTTCCTTTGCCACTTCTGATAATGATTTCCCTTTTCGGCGCATAGAGGCAAATAATACGACCGCATCATGTACCGCTCCCCCAATAACCGCACCGATCAATAACCAAAGTAAACTAGGCAGGTAGCCGAATTGGGCTGCCAATATCGGCCCAACTAATGGACCAGCAGCAGCAATCGCCGCAAAATGATGACCAAAAGTCACCCATTTATTCGTAGGAACGTAATCTTTTCCGTCATTAAATTCATGTGCTGGTGTCGGTGTTGCATCATTTAACTTTAACACCTTGGCAGCCATAAACGTTCCATATAAACGATAAGCAATCATCAATATACAAATCGATCCTATTACAATTGTAATCGCATTCATTTTATGACACCCCTTTGACTCTTTTATATAACTTATCTACATTTTACGTAATGAAAACGCTGACATTGGCTTTTCACCGTAAAATGCAGAAATATCGGGGTGAAATACAAATTTGCGGATATGAAGTGCACAAAATTTTTGAAAAACTTTGTCTGTTTTTGTTAGAAAAGCGCAAACGAAATGAAGCGAAATCATACAAAGACAAGTCAAAACCCTTTTCCGCTGGGAGAAGATTCAGAAATCCGTTAACTTACTTGTGTATGTACAAGTAAAATCCGAAGCTCCCATGATGCTACTTATTCCGTTAATGAAAAAATTCGAGAAGCATGTCCCTTCCCGAACTTTTTAAAATCCGATTAATTGTTTCAGTTCTTTTGTATATGTTCTGCTGACAGGAACCGATTCCCCATCGTTCATGACTAAATTATACGTAGAATTGAACCAAGGTTGAATCTCCACTATTGCATCTAAATTAACAAGATATCCTCGATGAACCCGGACAATCGATGTGCCTTGCAGCTTTTTCTCGAATGTCACCAAAGAATCACTGGTTTGGTATTTTTGCTTTTCCGTAACAATAATGGTTTTTCCCTCCATTGTACCGATATATAAAATATCTTGAATATGGATAATGATGATTCTCTCATCAACGGTAATCGCCAGTTTATCAGATGGAGTCTTTTTTTCACCAGCTACAGTATCTTTCTCACCATTTTTTAAAGGGAGAAAGCTTGTAATTTTCTCCACTGTTTGCAGCACTCTTTGCTCTTCAAACGGTTTTAAAATATAATCAATCGCATTTAATTGAAATGCCTTTAAGGCATATTCATCATAGGCGGTTGCAAATACAATGGCAGGATGCTTTCCCTTTTTCTTCAGTTTTTCTACTAGATCCAGTCCCGTTTCATTTGCAAGCATGATATCTACAAATAAAACATCAATAGACGTATCGTCGATCTCTAACGCATCCTCTATACAATCTGCTTCCCCAACAATCTCGACTTGTTTTGTTCTTTTTAAAAGATATTTTAATTCATCTCTTGCTAATGGTTCGTCATCCACGATAAAAGCCTTCAGCATACTCCTCACCCCACTTCTGTTCATCCAATGGCAGACTAATAGTAATTTTTGTACCAGAAGCTGGCTCACTTTCTATCTTAAAATCCGCAACTTGTCCATATATCTCATCTATTCGCTTTTTAATATTCCAAAGCGCTGTACCGGTCCCTTCTTTAGAATGCACCGCTTTAGTCCCTAAGTTTCTTCTTTGGTCTTCCGTCATCCCTACTCCATTATCAATCGTTGTAATGTTGATTTTACCATTTTCCTGACAAGCATGTATGGAAATAACTCCTTTTTTCCCTTTTTCCAAATGCTTGAATCCATGATGTACCGCGTTTTCAACCAATGGCTGCAAGGTAAATGGCGGAATCAATACATCTTTCATCGATTCATCAATCTCCATTGAAACAGTATATTTATTTGGAAAACGTGCTTGTTCTAAAGACAAATAGGCATGAACATGCTCCAATTCTTTTTCGAGCGGAATAAGCATCTGCCTTGCCCCTTGTAAATTACTTCTAAAAAATTTGCTTAGCTGTAATAGTAATTTTCGTGCCTGATCCGCATCGGTTCTAATTAAACAAGAAATAGTATTAATGGCATTAAATAAAAAATGCGGATGAACCTGTGCCTGCAACGCTTTAATTTCAGCATCCTTTAATAATTTTCGTTGCTGTTCCGCCTCTGCAAATTCTAGTTGCGAGGAAAAAAGCTTTCCTAGTCCCTCTACCAGCTCTTCGTCTACAGCACTTAAACCGTTGGAGCTTTTAAAATAAAGCTTTAAAGTTCCGATTACATGATTATTTGCTTTTAAAGGCAGAACAATGGCAGAGTTCAGCGGACAGTCCTCACGATAACATTGAATTTCCTCCTTTGTTGTCGCCTTTTGAATTTCCCCCTGCTCCAGCACCTTTTGTGTAAGCTTCGTTGCCATGCTTTTTAACGGGATATGATGATCAGAAGCCAGTCCTACATGAGATAATACTTGATTGCGGTCGGTAATCGAAACTGCATCTGCCCCAGTATGTTTTAAGATAATTTCAGCTACTCGTTCACATGATTCTTTGTTTAAGCCCTGCCTAAAATACGGCAAAGTTAGTTGAGCAATATATAATGCCCGGTGAGTTTGAAGGGTTCTAGTACGGTCCTCTTCTAATAATATCGTTTGAATAATGAGCATGAAAATAAACGTCCCGAATCCATTTACCGTAATCATCGGAAATGCAATAATTTTTACAAGCTCCAAGGCAGAGCCAAATGGCTTGGCAATCAACAAGATAATCCCCATCTGAACACATTCCATTAAAATTCCAATAATGACCGCCTTCAAATGAGCATTTTTTTCTCGTATATTAAAACGCTTTCCTAAAAGGCCGGTGATAATCCCTGCAAGAATCGTGGAAATACCACAAGCAATACTCGTATATCCCCCAAAGGAAAGCCTATGCAATCCGGCAACTAGTCCAGCACCTAACCCAACAACAGGACCTCCGAGTAGTCCACCGATTGCAACACCCATAATCCTCGTGTTTGCAATAGCACTGCTTCCGGATAACCCACCTATATGCCACTCTTCTGAAATAGATCGGTGGTGAATCTCTATACCTGTATAATTACTAATAATTCCAAACACACCAAATATCGTGATTAAAATAATCTTTTCCTTCATCACATGCTCATGATCAATAATTCGGCGAAACGACTTCAGCCGTGATAATAGAAACGCGACAATTATCAAAATCCCAGCTCGCTCCAACATAACAGGAAGTAATTGTGCCAATGATGCTCCCACCCTTCGTTACTTCTTATTATACAAAAGATTGGGAGAGACATTTACATTTTGTTGATTGACTAAACGTATTATAAAATAAGTAAATAATATGCTGAAAAAATGAAGGTTTCTGCAGAATTCCAGAAAGAATGGGAAATCCCTCAATTTTTATAGAAAATAGCCCAATTCAATAAGCAATGACCATAAATAGTGGTATAACTCCCAACAATAGATACATTCTTCCTAACTTTCAAAGAAGATCGCTAAACTTCTTAAAAAGTTCTACAACATCAAAAAAAGACACCCCAAAAAGGTGTCTTCAAAATTAAAATTGAACTTTTTCTTCTAAGAACTTTTTCAATTCACTAATTGGAAGTCTTGTTTGTTCCATTGTATCACGGTCCCTTACTGTGACCATTTTATCTTCCACAGAATCAAAGTCATACGTGATACAGAATGGTGTTCCGATTTCATCTTGACGGCGATAACGTTTACCGATAGATCCTGTTTCATCGAAATCAACCATGAAATCCTTAGCAAGCTCAGCAAAAATCTCGCGAGCACCATCAGATAATTTTTTCGATAATGGTAAGATAGCAGCTTTATACGGTGCTAAAGCTGGATGTAAATGCATTACTGTTCTAGATGTACCATCTTCTAATGCTTCCTCTTCATAAGAATCAATTAAGTAAGCAAGCGTAACACGATCTGCACCAAGTGATGGTTCAATACAATATGGAACATAGCGTTCATTTGTTTCTTGCTCATGATAAGTAAAGTCCTCACCTGAGTATTCCATATGTCTCTTTAAATCAAAATCTGTTCTGGATGCGATACCCCAAAGTTCTCCCCAGCCGAATGGGAATTTATATTCAAAGTCTGTTGTTGCATTACTATAATGAGATAACTCTTCTTCTGAGTGATCGCGAAGGCGAAGATTTTCTTCTTTCATCCCTAATGATAAAAGCCACTTCTTCGCATAGTCCTTCCAGTAATCAAACCATTTTAGTTCTTCGCCTGGCTTGCAGAAGAATTCAAGCTCCATTTGTTCAAATTCGCGAGTACGGAATGTGAAATTACCAGGTGTAATTTCATTTCGGAAACTCTTTCCAACTTGGGCAATACCAAACGGAAGCTTCTTGCGCATCGTTCTTTGGACATTTTTAAAGTTAACAAAAATACCTTGTGCTGTTTCTGGACGAAGGAAGATTTCATTTGTGCTTGATTCCGTTACACCTTGGAAAGTTTTAAACATTAAATTAAATTGGCGAATGCCTGTAAAATCTTTGCTGCCGCAATCAGGACAAGCAATGTCATACTCTTTAATAAGCTCTTCCATTTTGGAAAACGGAAGTCCATCCACTACCATCTCGATGCCTTTTTCTTCGAGAGCATTTTCAATCAGTTTATCAGCACGATGTCTTGCCTTACAATTTTTACAGTCAATCATCGGATCGTTGAAATTGCCAATATGTCCGGAAGCTTCCCATGTTCTCGGGTTCATTAACACGGCAGAATCTAAACCTACATTATAAGGAGATTCTTGAATAAACTTTTTCCACCAAGCTTTTTTCACATTATTTTTCAATTCTACGCCTAGCGGACCGTAATCCCATGTATTTGCTAATCCACCGTAGATTTCAGATCCCGGGAAGACAAAACCTCTATGTTTGGCATGGGAAACAACTTGTTCCATGTTTGCACTCATCTTAAATCGCTCCTTTTATTGTAAAAATAATAAAAGCCCTCATCCTCAGACTCTGTTCGAGTCTGGGGACGAGAGCTGTACTCACGCGGTTCCACCCCAGTTGATGCACAATATGTACATCCACTTTCCAATGTATGACTCCAGATTGCCGTTTCACTAAGTATCTTATTGGGCTTACACCATCCCCAATTCGCTTGAAAGATTATTCATTAGCTACTATAAATCCTTCGACGTCACAATATTATTTTTAATGATTATAATACAAGATGGTTTCAAGGAAGTCAATGTCCCAGGAATGATGAAAATGTCTATTTTTATCAAAAAAATGTTATTGACATCTCGGACTCAAGATATTATACTTACTTACATAAAGTTACTTGATGAATATTTCATCGTTATTTATAGAAATAATAGTTAAAATAAATCATTAATAAACGGAGGTAAACCAAAATGACAAAAAGCAAATGGGTAGTAGACACAACACATAGTGGAATCGATTTTTCAGTAAAACATATGATGGTTTCAAAGGTAAAAGGTGCATTTCATTCCTTCAATGCAACAATTGAAGCAGATCCAGCTGACTTAACAACAGCAAATATTGACTTTACCGTAGATGTTGCAAGCATTGATACACGTAATGCTGACCGTGACGGACATCTTAAATCTGGAGATTTCTTTGATGCAGAGAAATACCCTACAATGACATTTAAAGCAACAAACATCGTGAAAAAAGACGAAGATGAGTACGCAGTAACTGGTGATATGAGTATTCATGGCGTAACTCGCCCAGAAACATTTACTGTAACATTCGAAGGTGTTGCAAAGGATCCTATGAGCGGAGCAGAAAAAATCGGCTTCAGCGCTGAAGGAAAAGTAAAACGCAGTGATTATGGTTTAACTTGGAACGCAGCACTTGAAACTGGCGGCGTACTTGTTGGTGATGATATTAAAATCAATATTGAAATCGAAGCTGCAAAAGAAGCTTAATATTTTTTTAAATAATATTAGCTAATTGAAGAATTATTTCGTATAATCAAATAAGTGAAATTATCCATTAGGGAAGGAGTGGATTTGTATGAAAATGAAAAAATCTTTTCAACAGCCATTTCTTTTCAATATTTTAGGAGCAAGGCATTAGCCTTTGCTCCTTTTTATTTGTCTTAAAACGGGGGAGGAATTGGAATGTTAAAATATCAACGCGTTTTACTTAAGCTTAGCGGTGGTGCACTAGCAGACCAAAACGGGAATAATTTTGATTCTAACCGCTTAGAACACATTGCGAATGAAATTTTATCCGTCGTTCAATTAGGGGTGGAAGTATCCATTGTTGTGGGTGGAGGAAATATCTTCAGAGGAAAGCTTGCAGATGAATGGGGTATTGACCGTGTGGAAGCAGATAATATTGGAACACTCGGAACGATTATTAACAGTCTGATGCTAAGAGGTGTCTTAAAAAGCAAGACCGATAAAGAAGTTAGAGTTATGACATCGATCCCAGTGACAACTGTTGCAGAACCGTATATTCGGTTAAAAGCGATGAACCATTTAGACAAGGGGTACGTTGTTATTTTTGCCGGCGGTAACGGGCAGCCCTATGTGACAACGGATTATCCGAGTGTTCAAAGAGCATTGGAAACCAACTGTGAATCCATTCTTGTTGCAAAACAAGGAGTGGATGGAGTTTTCACTGCAGATCCAAAACTAGATCCAAATGCAAAAATGTATGCGAATCTTAACTATAACGATGTCGTACAAAACAATCTGAAAGTGATGGACCAATCTGCTTTATTACTTGCTCGCGACCATCATTTACCTGTTCATGTATTTAATTTTGATGAAATCGGTGTAATGCAGAAAATCTGCATGGGCAAGCATTTCGGGACGTTAATTAGTCATGAAGAATCCAGTTTAAAATAGATCTGTTGAAAAAACAGGTCTTTTTTTATTGACATATTTAGTACCTGGTACTAATATTAGTTATTATTATTAGATAATAAATAGGATGGTGAAATTTTATGAACTCAACTGCTCGTATTACAGCCATTGGTACTTATGTACCGCAGAAAATATTGCAAAATCAAGATTTAGAGAAAATGGTTGATACAAATGATGAATGGATCGTCCAAAGGACAGGGATGAGAGAGAGAAGAATCTCCGGTGAAGAAGAATTTGCTTCTACTCTTGCCTTTAAAGCGATTGAAAATTTAATGGAGACATATAATAAAAGTTTACAAGATGTTGACTGTATCGTTGTTTCCACCACAACACCAGACTATGTATATCCTAGTGTTGCTTGTCAAATCCAGGATTATTTTCAGATTCCTCACACAGGTGCCTTTGATTTAAATGCAACCTGTGCAGGTTTCACGTATGCTTTACATGTTGCAAACAGCTTTATCACATCAGGCTTGCATCAAAAAGTTTTGGTTGTCGCAACCGAGACTTTAACAAAAGTAACCGATTATACGGACCGCTCCACTTGCATCTTATTCGGAGATGGTGCAGGAGCCGTTTTAGTGGAAAAAGATGAAGGAAAGCCAAGTTTTATAGCTACCCATATGGGGACAAATGGAGATGGCGGTATTCATGTTTATCGAAGTAATCTAGCTACTACTATGTTCGGACATTCTATAAAAGCAGATAGAAAAATTGTTCAAAATGGACGCGAAGTTTATAAGTGGGTATCTAGAACGCTTCCTCCATCCATTGACAAGCTGATGCAAAAAGCAGAAATCAATCCTAATGATATTGATTGGTTTGTTCCACACAGCGCCAATCTCCGAATGATTGAGTCGGTTTGCGAACGCTCTGGAATCCCAATGGAGAAAACATTAACAAGTGCAGAGTTCTATGGGAATACCTCTTCTGTTACCATCCCACTTGCTTTGGACCTTGGGATAAGGGAAGGGAAAGTCAAAAATGGAGATATTATGATGGTGTATGGATTTGGCAGCGGTCTTACACATGCAGGTCATATCATCCGCTGGGACTTAGATTAAAATATAAAAGGGGTGCCTCCTTCTACGAGACACCCCAATTCTATTTTTGCAAAGGAATTAATGTGTTTTTTCTTAATAGGTCTAGGAATACTTCTAAAGCCTTTGTCTGAAAAGGTGTTTTCGTAATAACCGAAAATTCACGTTTAATTGGAAGCCCTTTGATATCGATGATTTGTAAGGAATCTAATATAAGCTCTTTTTGAATAGTCCAATTGGAAAGCAAGCTAATCCCTAGCCCCGCTTCCACTGATTCTTTAATTAGCTGTGTACTTCCAAACTCCATTAATTTTTTGGGGGTAATGTTAAACTTTTGAAAAAATGATTCTTGTGCTTCTCTTGTCCCTGAACCCGGTTCACGTACAATCCATGTATCTTTTTCTAAATGGTTTTTATTTATATTAAGAAGCTTAGTTGAAGCCACAATCACCATTGAATCTTCTGCAAGCTTCTCAACGATCAAGTTTTTTTCCTTAAAATGTCCTTCTACAATTCCCACGTCCAACTGATGATTTGCAACTAGCTCCGCAATCTCCTTCGTATTTGCAATCGTTATCGTCGGATCAATATCCGGATACCCAGTCTGTAATTTTGCCATGATATGCGGCAGAACATATTCCCCAAATGTATAGCTTGAACCAATGCTTAAGGCACCGCTCGCTTTATTTGTAAGATCATCTACAATTCTTTGCATCTTCGTATACAGTCCTAATATTTCCTTCGCATGATGATAAACAGCATCACCTGCTTTATTCAACCGCACATACTTATTTGTTCGCTCTAAAAGCCGCGCTCCAACCGTTCTTTCAAGTGTTTGGATGTATTGGCTGACTGCAGGCTGCGTCATATGTAACTCTTCTGCTGCACGAGAGAAGTTCCCTTTTTCCACAACCGTCACAAAAACATGTAAGTATTGATCCATCCCCATTCCCCCTTTTACTTCTATTATATAACTTTACTTATGATTACTATCATAATGATTTATTTTTCTTATTCATAAATCTGTTATATTCTTGAGTTACTAAGAAGTAAACAGGAGTTGATTAGATGAGTTCAGAACATGCAAGAGTACTGCAGGCAGAACCTCAGAAGAAAGGATCGTCCGGTTTTGGGTTATGGATTGGTGGAGTTGCCTTCACTTTTTTTATCGCCCTTCTAGGATATTTTCTTGCAAAGATTCCGGGATTTGATCATATTGGACAACTGGCGTGCTCAATCATTATCGCTATTATTTACAGACAATTTTTTGGTTATCCGGAGATTATTCGAAAAGGAATTACTTTTTCCTCTAAAAGACTTTTAAGAGTAGCAATTATTTTATATGGATTGAAGCTTAACATTGATGTTGTTTTACACGATGGATTAGGCTTACTGCTGCGGGATGCTTGTGTTATAGCTTTTGCAATTTTTCTTACCATTTGGTTAGCAAAAATATTAAAAGCAGACAAAATGATTTCTCTCTTGTTAGGTGTAGGAACTGGAGTTTGCGGTGCCGCGGCAATTGCTGCTGTTGCCCCTATAGTAAAATCAAAGGATGAAGATACCGCTATTGGTGTAGGGATTATCGCTCTTATCGGAACCATTTTTGCTATAGTGTATACGATTTTACGCCCGTTTCTTCCTCTAAGTCCCGTCGAATACGGAGCTTGGACGGGAACAAGTCTTCACGAAATTGCTCAGGTTGCATTAGCGGCAGCACCAGGCGGCCAAGATGCACTCGCAATCGGACTTCTTGCTAAACTGGGTCGTGTATTCCTGCTTGTCCCATTGTGCTTCATTTTTATGTACTGGATGAATCGTAAAAATAAAGGCAAGGGTCAATCGGATACGAAAATTGAATTCCCTTGGTTTTTAGTTGGATTTATTATTTTAAGTATTTTAGGAAGCTATGTGTTTGGTCACTCTATCCCAGTTTCTACTGGTGTCATGAATGGGGTTTCCACCGCAACTACATGGTTGCTGACTGCGGCAATGGTTGGACTTGGTCTGAACGTTAGTCTGAAAGATTTACGGACAAAAGCGTTGAAACCACTGATCGCGATGGTGATTACTTCGATTGTGTTGTCTGTGGTTACGTATTTGATTGCGTTGTAGTGATTAGTAGACTGATATTCACGGAGGGTTCGTGGGTATCGGTTTTTTTGTTTTGAATTGGATTTGGTTTGAAAGCAAGGTTTGCGGTATTCAATGGATTTCCTTGGATTATGTGTTTACTATAACGGTTCCGCGTTTCTACTTTTTAGTTCAGCGTTTTCCTCCCCTATTTCAACGTTAATCTCCAATTTTTCAGCATTCCCCTGGTGGTTCCGCGTTTCCACTCTTTAGTTCAGCACTTTTTCCAAAAAGTTCAGCGTTTTCCTCCCCTATTTCAGCGTTAATCTCCAATTTTTCAGCATTCCTCTGGCGGTTCCGCGTTTCCACTCTTTAGTTCAGCACTTTTTCCAAAAAGTTCAGCGTTTTCTTCTCTTTTTCAGCACTTCCCCAAGAAAGCTCAACACTTTTTACCAAATTATTATAAAAAGTATTTAAAATAAGCAGGAATTCTACATCCCTCTAAGGAAATTTACATAAAAAAGGAGGAATTATAATTGATTAAGAAAGAGCTAACTATTCCAATGAGGGTTCTTCACTACCTAGCTTTGCTGGAACGTCTGCCTCAAACTCATCCACAAAGGAGCAAGGTGGAAAGTGATTTTGCTAGGCTTTTAGCAGGTTACCGAGGAGAAAAGAATTTGCGGTATCACTTAAGTTTTCTTCCGGAAAATGAATATCAAATCTTCTTCGATCTTCATCTCAGCGTCAATAATTTAGAATTTCAAATTGATTGCCTTCTGTTATCACCCCACTTATCCCTTATTATTGAATCTAAAAACATCGCCGGTACTTTAATTTTTGATACCAGGTCTGAACAATGCTTACGAATCTATAACGGGAAAGAAGAAGGATTCCCCAATCCAATTCTTCAAGCTGCTCGCCACCGCATATTATTTCAAAGGTGGTTGAAGCTGCATAAGTTCCCACTAATCCCCATTGAATCTTTTGTTTCCATCGCTTTCCCGACAACCATCATAAAATCCGCAAATGATGATACCTCCATTTATGAAAAAGTGATTCTGGCTGAAAGTGTTATTCATAAAGTGGAAAGTTTAAAACAGCTGTATAAAAAGGAATTTATTAAGTCTAATCAGCTAAAATTTTTATGTAAAGCGCTGCTCGAAAAGCATTCACCATCTGAATTTAATATCCTTGAGAGACTTGAAATAAATAACAAAGATATAATCAAAGGCGTAAAATGCCCTACATGTCCCTCCTCCATTATGAAAAGAAAATACGGTACATGGTTTTGTCCGCGTTGTGAGCTCCATTCTAAAACAGCCCATGAACAAACCCTTCTAGATTACATTCTTTTATTTGGACCCAATATTACAAATAAACAATTCAGGGATTTCACACTTTTATCAAACCGTGGTACTGCGGCCTATTTGTTATCTAAATCAACTTTACTTCCTATCCAAAAGGGAAATAAATTTTTATATCAACCACCTTCCATCGATTGGTTTTATGAAGATCCTCGGATAAAGAAACTCCTATAACATGACATTTGTCACCTGACATTCATGACATCTCATACTAATCATTCAAATCTATCGATAATAAAATAGTCTTATAAGTGATGGAGGTGTCGTGCAAATGACGGAGATTATTCGTGTTCAACATGTTTCGAAAACATTTCATGATAAAAAGGCAGTTAACGATGTTTCTTTTTCGATAAAAAAAGGAGAAGTGGTCGCGATTCTTGGACCGAATGGGGCTGGTAAAACGACAACGATTTCGATGATGCTGGGGTTAATGCACCCGACAAACGGTGATCTTAAATTATTTGGTTTAGATCCATCTGACAAAAAGGTTCGTGAAAAAATTGGGACCATGCTGCAGGAAGTTAGCGTGATGAATGGGTTAAAAGTGAAGGAACTGTTGGAGTTAATCAGAAACTATTATCCGAATCCTCTTTCTCTAAAAGAGTTAATACAACTGACGGGTTTAACGGAGACTGATTTGAAAACTCGTGCGGAAAAATTATCTGGTGGTCAAAAGCGCAGGCTCAGCTTTGCACTCGCTCTTTCTGGAAATCCGGATTTAATTATTTTTGATGAGCCAACTGTTGGGATGGATATCACCTCGAGGAATCGTTTTTGGAAAACGATTAACCAGCTTGCCGATCAAGGGAAAACGATTATTTTCACTACTCACTACTTGCAGGAAGCGGATGATGTTGCGGAGAGAATATTGTTATTTCATAACGGAAGTATTATTGCAGACGGAACTCCGGCTGAAATTAAGGCTAGACTCACAAAGCAAGCCGTTTCTTTTACAACAGACGACCTATTCCTGCCAATCGAAAGGTTAAGCAAACATGACGTCGTAACGAATATTTATCGAAAAAATGACCGGGTAATCGTGCAAACCGAAGATACAGATGCGGTTTTAGCTCTCCTTTTTGAGGAAAAAGTGGGAGCAAGGCAAATTCAAATTGAGAACGGAAAATTAGACGAAGCTTTTGAACAGCTGACAAATAAACATCAGGAGGCGATGTAAAATGAAGATTTTGCGATTGCAATGTAAAGCGGAAATTTTACGCGTGTTGCGAAATCCCTACTTTGTATTTTGGTCCTTATTAATGCCAATCGTATTCTATTTTATTTTTACAAAGGTTGTAAATACAAGTTCACCAGATAAAACTGAATGGCAAGCACATTATCTTATGTCCATGACCTCCTTTAGTGTGATGGGGTCATCGATTATGACGCTTGGTATTAGGATGGTGCAGGAACGTCAGCAAGGCTGGGCAACTTTTATGAGGCTAACCCCACTATCTGATACGGTTTACTTTTTTGCACAAATGATGGGCCAAACGGTTATCCACTTATTTTCGATTATTGTTATTTTTACTGCTGGGGCAATTATTAACGGTGTCACCCTGTCTTTCACACAATGGATATTCAGCGGCCTTTGGATTTTACTTGCTTCGATTCCGTTTCTTGGATTAGGAACACTTATCGGCTTAATGAGAAGAGTGGAAACTGCTGCAGGAGTTAGCAATGTCCTTTACATGGCAATGGCTGTTGCCGGAGGGATGTGGATGCCGCTCGAAATCATGCCGAAAATCATGCAGAATATTGGAAAGTGGCTTCCATCCTACAATTTTGGGAATGGTGCGTGGGAAATTGTGCAAGGCAACGCCCCTGAATGGCGAAATATTTTGATTCTAATAGCTTATCTCGTCTTGTTCATGCTACTATCAAAATATATTAGAAGAAAACAAGAAGCGGTGTGATAAGCAATGAACAAACTGAAGAAAATCCGGATTTTTCCTGAAAGATTCGGATTTTTCCCCTATGTATTTTTATTTTATCTTGTCTTACCTGGATTCTCTTTATTACAAGAAACAGGGATAAAAATGGGCATCGGATACGCTTTACTCATTGTATTCTCCATTACGTATCGTCAGCTTTATTTTTGTATGCAAAAAAACAGTTATACGTATTGGCTTGCAACAGAGTTAGTCATTATTCTTATTTTTGGTTTGTTTTACGATCCTAATTATCTATTTATGGGATTCTTCCCAGCTCATTTTATCGGTTGGTATAGTGACAAAAGGAAATTTAATATTGCTTTAATTGGATTTATCATAGTTGAGGTCCTTCCTATTTTCCTTTCAGGAGTTCTTACAGACCTAAGTAGATACTTATATTTTGTACCATTTATCATCGTTATGCTGATATCGCCATATGGTGTTCGGTCTATGAACAAAAGAATGGAACTGGAAAAACAACTGGATCAGGCAAATGAACAAATTAAAGAGCTGGTGAAACGGGAAGAAAGAGTACGAATCGCCCGTGATCTTCACGATACACTTGGGCACACCCTGTCATTAATTACATTAAAAAGCCAGTTAGTTGGGAAATTAACAACGATTAATCCTGATCGTGCACAATTGGAGGCAAAAGAAATTGAGCAAACTTCCCGCGCAGCATTAAAGCAAGTTCGGGAGCTTGTTTCCCAAATGAGAGCAATAAGAGTAGCCGAGGAGTTAACGGAGGTTCAAGAGATTTTTCAAGCAGCGGGCATAGCCTATCATTTTCAGGGTGATTCCGAATTACAGGATGTCCCTCTCCTTACACAAAACATGATAAGTATGTGTTTAAAGGAAGCAGCGACAAATGTAGTGAAACATAGCCAGGCACGGAATTGTTTTATTACCATCTCTCTTACTCTGGAAAATATAAAAATTATGATAAAAGATGATGGAATTGGACTTGCGAATCGATATACAGGTGGGAATGGCATCAAAGGTATGGAAGAGCGATTAGCCCTCATTGATGGAACGATTACTTTAACGAATGTAAATGGAGCTGTTTTAGAAATGGTTGTTCCACTTGTACAGAAAAAAGAGAAAGAAGGTGCTGCCATATGATTCGTATTTTTATCGCCGAAGACCAGCGAATGCTGCTAGGTGCTCTAGGTTCTTTGCTTGATTTGGAAGAAGATATGGAAGTTGTAGGCCAGGCCTTAAACGGGGAGGAAGCGCTGACCTCTATCATAAAGCATCAGCCCGACATTTGCTTAATGGATATTGAAATGCCTCTTAAAAGCGGACTTGAGGTCGCCGAAGCAATAAAAAAATTGAATCTAGGATGTAAAATCATTATCCTAACAACATTTGCCCGCCCTGGCTACTTTGAACGCGCCGTGAAAATAGGAGTAGATGGTTATTTATTAAAAGATGGCTCCATTGAAGAACTTGCAGAGGCTATTAGGAATGTGATGGTTGGAAAACGTATTTTTTCACCTGAACTTATGTTTGATTTAATTCGCGAGGAGAACCCATTAACTGCGAGAGAACAGCAAATACTAAAATTAGCTGCAGAAGGAAAATCCACAAAGGAAATCACGTCTATTCTCTTTCTTTCATCCGGGACAGTCCGAAACTATATGTCAGAAATTCTGCAAAAGTTAGAGGCAAAAAACCGAATTGAGGCTATTAGTATTGCAGAGGAAAAAGGGTGGATCTAAAAAAGACTGATGAAGGTTAAACTTCATCAGTCACTGTTTTTTTTGAGTCTCCTCAACCTAAACATCGTTAAACAGGCGCTTCCGCTTTTCATTTGTCCAGCTTCAGCGCCTATCGGCTAGTGGATTTCTATTTATGATGCATTTTAAATTCGAGAAACAACTCATTATAATGAGCTAACATCTTCTTCCCAAGGTTTTCATATACCTCAAGATTCTCCGTTTTGGTTAGATCCGGGTAAAAGCGTTTATCATTCGCCACTTCCTTAGGCAAATACTCTAGAGCTTTTTTATTCGGAGTTGAATACCCTACATATTCTGCATTCTTTGCGGCATTTTTAGGATCTAGCATAAAGTTGATAAATTTATGGGCTCCATCTATATTTTTTGCTGTTTTCGGGATGACCATGTTATCAAACCAAAGATTCGATCCTTCCTTAGGGACTACATAATCAAGCTTATCGTTCTGATCCATGATTTCAGATGCATCTCCAGACCAAACAACACCTACCGCTGCCTCTTCATTAGCAAGTAACATTTTAATTTCGTCCCCAACTATCGCTTTAATATTAGGAGTCAACTTTGCCAACTTACGCTTTGCTTGCTGAAGATGGGCTTCATTCGTGTCATTCAAGGAGTAATGCAAGCTATTTAGCCCCATACCCATTACTTCCCTGGCTCCATCGACTAGCAAAATTTGATTGCGAAGATCCTTATCCCATAAGTCATTCCAGCTCGTTAATTTTTTGCCGCCGAGCATGGAAGAATTATAGACAAGACCAACCGTTCCCCAAAAATAAGGAATGGAGTATTTATTATTCGGATCAAACGATAAATTCATAAAATGCGGATCGATATATTTCAAGTTCGGCAGTTTCGATTTATCAATCGGCAATAGCATATGATCCTTTTTCATTTTATCAACAGCATATTCGGAAGGTACAGCTACATCAAATGTGGTACCCCCTTGAGAAATCTTTGTCATCATCGCCTCATTGGAATCGAAGGTTTGATAAATGACTTTTATTCCCGTTTGCTTTTCAAACTTTTTTATTAGTGCCGGGTCAATATAATCTCCCCAGTTATAAATCGTTAACGTATTTCCACCTGAAAATCCTTGTGTCGCATTTAGTCGCGACACCAAAAACATCAAGGCGAACGATACAACAAAAATAATGATAAAAAACCGTGTGAGCGACTTCATTTTTTAACCCCCAATCCACTTGGGCGATTATTCCGTTGATTAATAAAGTAATAGCCTATTACTAGAACAATAGTAAACAAGAATATAAGGGTTGAGAGGGCATTGATCGATAAAGAGATTCCTTGTCTTGCCCGTGAATAAATTTCAACGGAGAGCGTCGAAAAACCATTGCCTGTTACGAAAAAGGTAACCGAGAAATCGTCGAGTGAATACGTAAGAGCCATAAAGAAGCCGGCGAAAATACCTGGTGTAATAAACGGCAGTATGACCTTTGTTAACACCTGCCAGTGGCTTGCACCTAAATCCCTTGCCGCATCAATTAACGTCGAACTCATCTCCTGTAACTTCGGCAGCACCATAATGACGACGATTGGTACGCTGAAAGCAATATGGGAAAGCAATACCGATGCAAAGCCTAATTTTATCCCGACAATCGTAAATAAAATCAAGAAAGATGCACCGATAATAACATCCGGACTTACAATCAATACATTATTCAGAGTCAGCAACGTATTCTTTGTCTGACGTCTTTTTACATAGGAAATAGCAAGGGCCCCCGCAACTCCTAATATAGTAGAAATCGCTGCAGATAAAAGAGCGATAATAATCGTATTGATCACGATAATGATAAGACGGGTGTCTTGAAACACCTCTTTATACCAATCCAGTGTAAATCCCTTGAAGTTATGCATCGTTTCCCCGCTATTAAACGAATAGAACATTAAATAAAATATTGGAGCGTAAAGGATAATAAAAATGATAACCAAATAAATATTGGATAATTTTCTTTTGCTTTTCATTTCTTATATCCCCCGCTTCCGTAAACCTGTTACCGCCATAATAATGGCCATCAAGATGATGAGGAAAACGGCAATGGTGGAACCCATCCCCCAATCCTGTGTAACAAGAAAATGTTCTTCAATCGCTGTACCCAATGTAATAACACGGTTACCCGCGATTAATCGAGTAATCATAAATAGTGAAAGGGCCGGTATAAATACCGCTTGGCACCCGGACTTTACTCCATCAATGGTCAACGGGAAAATAACCCTTTTAAATGTTGTCCAAGCTGAAGCACCAAGATCCCTTGAAGCATCAACCAATGACGGATTCAGTTCTTCCAAAGAATTAAAGATTGGTAATATCATAAATGGAATAAAGATATAGACCGAGACAAAAATAAAGCTAAAATCGGTGAATAGAATTTGTTTTGCCCCAATTCCAAGGAGTTTTAGCAATGAATTGGCCGTTCCATACGTTCCAAAAATACCGATAAACGCATAGGCTTTTAAAAGCAAATTAATCCATGTCGGTAAAATAATTAGTAATAGCCATAGCTGTTTATGTTTCGTTTTTGTTAATAAATACGCAGTCGGATAAGAAATCAGCAAACAAAAAGCTGTAATCAGTAAAGCATACCAGAAGGAGCTCAAGGTCATTCTCATATAAACGACTGTAAAGAAATGTCGATAGTTTCCAAGTGTAAAATGCCCCTCTATATCAAAAAAGGAATAATACACGATTAAGACAATCGGAGCTACCACAAAAAGCACAATCCAAAGTACATAAGGAATCAAATATATATTTCGTGTTCTACTTTTCATGGCCAGCCTCGTTATACGCTTCGAGACGTTTATCAAATTCTTCCTCTGTCTCTCCAAACCTCATGACATGAATAGCTTCAGGGTCAAAATTAAGACCGATTTCGTCTCCTACTACTGCCTTTTTCGTCGAATGTACTAACCATTCATTTCCTGCTTCATCAAAACAGCATATCTCATAATGAACACCGCGGAAAAGTTGAGTATCAACACGAACCTGCAGTTTTCCTTGCTCTTTCTTCGTAATCTCCAAATCCTCAGGACGAATAACGACCTCAACCGCTTCATTTGATGTAAACCCTTGGTCGACACATTCAAATCGTTTGCCTACAAATTCTACTTCGAAGTCCTTGATCATTTTACCAGAGACAATATTGGACTCTCCGATAAAATCGGCCACAAAACGGTTAATCGGTTCATCATAAATATCAATCGGTGTCCCGCTTTGCTGAATTCTCCCTTTATTAATAACGAAAATTTCATCCGACATCGCGAGCGCTTCTTCTTGATCATGTGTTACGAAAATAAAAGTGATTCCTAATCGTTGCTGTAATTCCCTAAGCTCATACTGCATTTCTGTACGAAGCTTCAAATCCAGCGCAGATAATGGCTCATCCAATAAAATCACCTTTGGTTCATTCACTATCGCACGAGCAATTGCAACACGCTGTCTTTGTCCCCCGGACATTTCTCTGATTTCGCGATTTTCGTAGCCTTCAAGATTGACGAAACGAAGCGCTTCTTTCACCTTTGTGGTGATTTCACTATTTTTCATCTTTTTAATTCGCAAACCAAATGCCACATTTTCAAAAACATTTAGATGCGGAAACAGCGCATAATCCTGAAAAACAGTATTTACTTGGCGCTGGTTGGCAGGAAGACGGTTAATGATTTTCCCATCAAAATAGATATTTCCTTTAGATGGCTCTATAAATCCCGCAATCAAGCGTAGAATGGTAGTCTTTCCGCAGCCTGAAGGACCTAGTAACGTATAGAACTTTCCCCGCTCAATTTCAAAGCTTACATCATCTAATACAGCAGGATCATCATCATATTGTTTTGTTACACCTTCAAAACGAATAATCGTTTGTTCTGCCATATAAGACACCCCCTTATAAATATGAATCAGTTGCTACAAGAATCAATTCAGATTCTCCATTGTAATCATTGCTAATTTGATGCTTATCAGAAGCATGGAAGTAAATTACTTCCCCTGCTTTGGCATAATAAATTTTTCTGCCTAGTTGTACTCTTATTTTCCCTTTCAAAACATAAGCAAACGTTTCAGAAAGAGACGGTTCAAACTGCTTGAATTCCCCATTTTCCTGAAAGGTAAGGCGAATTGGCTCCATTTCCTTCTCATTGGATTCAGGAACAAGCCATTGAATATGATAGCCCCGCTCCTCATCAAAATAATCCGTAAAGTCTTCTTCTCCATATACAACCTTTTGCTCTCTTTCTTCATCATCAAAAAATTGTTTAGGAGTACACCCAAGAACCTCTAAAATATTGAAAAAGGTATCAATGGAAGGTGAGCTTAGGTTACGTTCAATTTGCGAAATATACCCTTTACTCAAATCGGTGCGCTCCCCAAGCTCCTCCTGTGTCAAACCCTTTTTTAAACGAAGATTTCGTATCTTTTTACCAAATTGCATCGTATGACCTTCCATCATGTTTATTTATACTAAACTTGGAGTCAATAAAGTTTATAAATAGTAAACTTAGAGTTTACTATTACCAAATGATATTATAACTAATAATCTAAAAATTACAATGACCTTTTGAAAAGATTTTTAGAAAGCCGAAGAACTTTTATATGAAAGTATTTATTGCGTTACATTTTTTATTCTTTGATACCCTTTCCCTACTTTTTCCACACCTTAATTCCGCAACAATAACTTTTTAATTCCCCTATTTTTGGCAGGAAACTTTATTTAGTCAATCGAATACTTTCCATTAAAACACCTAAAGGAATTAATATAACAGATAAAGGAGATATATAATGAACGATAAGGAATTATTTGATTTATTTGTGTTAGAAGCGGAAAAGCCCTTCTCAGGATGGGATTTTTCCTATATAACGGACACCGGAAGAATGGCTAGTGAACCAATGAATTGGAACTATACAAGTGAAATTTTAGCAAGTATCAGAAAGGCGGACTCCCTACTTGATATGGGTACTGGCGGTGGAGAATTTCTATCAAAATTACAGCCATATCCACGCAATACGTTTGCAACGGAAGCGTATGAACCAAATGTTCCGATCGCCAGAAACCGCTTGGAACCATTAGGGATTAAAGTTGCAGAAGTAAAGGATGATAATCAATTGCCTTTTGATAATGAACAATTTGATTTGATTATCAATAAACATGAATCCTATTCAGTTTCTGAGCTTTATAGAATATTGAAACCGGGCAGCCAATTTATTACCCAGCAAGTTGGTGGCCAAGATCATTTGGATTTAAACAAAGCTTTAGGGGCAAACGAAGACAATGGTTACCCGCATTGGAATTTAAATTATGCTGTCCAGGAGTTGGAAAGCGCCGGGTTTAAAGTGATTAAGAACCTGGAGCAGTTCCCATATACAAGGTTTTATGATGTAGGGGCTCTGATTTATTATTTAAGTGCCATCCCTTGGCAAGTTCCAGACTTCACTGTTGAAAAATACTTTGACAAGCTATTACAGATTCATTATCAAATTCAGGAGAAAGGATTTATTGAGTTTAAGGAGCATCGATTTTTTATAAAAGCGGTGAAATAATCGTTCATATTTATAGGAAGTTTACTTGCGAAATTCATAGTCAGAGAAAAGTATCCTTTATAGGTGCGACAACTTTTGTAAGAAAAGTAGTTTCAGTTAAAGTGTCTATTGGATACCTGATTCAGTTTCTGACAAAGTTTTGTCCTTCATCTCCCCTGTGAAGGACACCTTGCCTTTCTTTTCTTTCCATTTTGGTCTTCATCTGCCTTATGAAGGACACCTTGCCTTTCTTCCCTTTCCATTTTGTCCTTCATCTGCCTTATGAAGGACATCTTGCCTTTCTTCCCTTTCCATTTTGGTCTTCATCTGCCTTATGAAGGACATCTTACCTTTCTTTCTAATTCATTTCGTCCTTCATCCCTTGGTTTTGGAAACATTACTTTTTTTCTTAATAAAACTCGTTTTTTATAAATCAAAAAAACACACAAGATCGCAACAAGACCTCGTGTGTATTTATAAATTATTTATGTTTATCCTTTAACCCCATTGCTGTTTTGACCGCTTCAAAAATATGCGTATTTTCATAAGTTCCCGATAATAATTCGGAACCAGCCCCCATTGCTGTCAGTGGTACATTGACACCACCATGTCCGGTTGTTGTCCAATCAATTGTAAATTGGTCGTTACTGTTCGCAACTTTAAATGGTCCATCCTCTTTGGAAATTCCGTCACCGGATTCGTCCTTATCATTTACTTCCTCAATTGTTAAACCGCCGCATTCGTGATCCGCAACAACCAACACTAGTGTATCAGGATGCTTTTTTGCAAAATCCTTTGCAATTTTAACGGACTTATCCAGTTCCTGGCCTGCCTTCAGCATTTTTTCAGCGTTATTTTCATGGGAAAATTCGTCGATTCCCTCTTCCTCCACCATTAAAAAGAAACCTTTTTTATTAGCGGAAAGTGTATCAATTGCTTTCTTTGTCATATCAGGCAATGACACAACTGGATTGTATAGATCGCCTTCTCCCTCTGGCCTTTGTTCGAACATTTCCTCATTCGCAAAAAGTCCCAAAAGCTTTTTACTTTTTGATTTCTTCAGTTCCTCTGTGCTTGTTACATATTGATATCCAAGACTTTTTGCCTTTTCCACAAGATTTCCTTGCGTCCCTTTACTTTGTTCAGATGGATCTTTTGCGGGATGATCTTCAAACGCTCCAGGAATTCCCGCAGGATACCAGAAATCTTCCCCGCCCCCTAGTAGTACATCGACTTTGCTGTTCTCTAAGTATTGTTTGGCAATCTCACTTTGTTTAGACCGATCCGTTACATGCGCCCCAAATGCCGCCGGTGTCGCATCGGTAATTTGACTTGTGGTAACTAATCCTGTTGATTTGCCAGCTTCCTCCGCCATTTCTAAAATGGTTTTGACGGATTTTTTATTTCCGTCTACTCCGACTGCTCCATTATATGTTTTAACCCCGGATGCCATCGCAGTTGCAGCAGCTGCCGAATCGGTAACAGGTGTTAGGGAACTTGTATGTACTAGACCTGCTACTGGCATGCTATTCATTTCGAGCTCACCCTTCAATCCAACCGTAGCCAAGCGGATAGCTTCACGATGAGCTGCTCCCATTCCGTCCCCTACAAAAAGAATGACATTTTTCGCTTTAGGTTGAACGTGACTATTATTAGTTTCCTTGGCACTGGAAAAATGACTGAATCCAACACCAGACAATACTGCTAGAGATAATGCAGCATTCACTAATACTCTCTTTTTCCCCACTAGTACCACTCCCCTAAGTTTTTTCCTTACAATCACAAATATAAAGGAAATTAATTAAGGAAATTTTGAAAAATTGTAAAAATATGATGGTTTTATTGTAAAAAAACTATTCACATTTTGCCTCATAGCGTTGAATTAATTCAAATGGTCTTACTTTAAATACCTCATAAGGTAAATAGTTTGGTTTGATAGCATCTAACAATCTTGTTTTAAAATGTGGCCGTATAATCCATTGATCCACGTTCTCTTTATCCACTTTCTTGGCAGCTTTCCTCATTATTACCTTCAAACAATGAAAGGAGCGGAATTCCGCTCCTTTCATTATTTATTCTAATTTGCAGGGGCATGATGTTGACGATTCACTTTTTTATCATGCATCCAATTTTTTATTCTAGGAATAATAATCCGATCCATTCCGTAATAATATCCGGCTGTACCGGCAGCTAATAACAGAATCTCAATGGTATATAAAATAGGATTGGTGCTTGTTGTTCCTGCAAGCATAAAGTTTAAATTCATAAATGCAGCTGCTATAAGAGCTGGAATAGTAGCGACCCCGAGAATTAATCCGACACCTACTAATAGTTCACCAATTGGGATTAAGTGATTGAACAACTCTACATTAGGGATTGCAAAGTGTTGTAAAAAGTTTGCATACCATCCTTGCACCGCAGGATGATCCCCTTTAGCATTTGCCATTGCACCTTGCAGAAATCCTAATGCATCAAATCCATGTGTTAACTTTTCTATTGCAGCTTCCGTCCATTGTAATCCTAGCCAAATTCGCAGAACTGTCCATACTATTGCCATTTTGGGTCCTCTTAACCATTTCATGACTAACATCTCCTTTTTTGTGAATAATTTCACAAATTAGTGTAAAAAAATATAGACATTTTATACAAGCCAGCTAGCTTTTTGAAGAAAGTTTGTGAAGTATTTCACTAACTTTCTATATCTATAATATATACCCAACCAACTCCTTATACAATACCGTTCACAAAATATTCAACAAGAAAAAATCCTTGCCAGTATCGATATTGAAGGCACTGCCCTTTTATGATAAGATTTCACTATAACAATGGATTTTTAAGCACAGTAACTGACGACAAACGTGGAATCGACCACATGGGAGCTGTGTTTTTTATAGAGTCGGGTCGTCTGGGCAGAGATAAGGGGGTAGTACCATCCTTATCTCTTTTATTATTTTAAGGGGGATTTTGACGTGGAAAACCTTATTTTAGACGGAAGAGTAGTGGCCGGGAATGTAAAGGATCGTTTAAAAGAAAGAGTAGCAACTCTAGTGAACAAAGGGGTAACACCTTGTCTTGCAACGATTTTAGTAGGGGATGATCCCTCTTCGGAAACCTATGTAAGAATGAAGGGAAATGCCTGTGAAAAAATTGGGATTAAATCAATGAGAATTCATCTGCCAAAAGAAACTACTACAGAAGAACTTTTGGAAAAAATTAATGAATTAAATGCGGACGAAACCGTTCATGGCATTCTTCTTCAGCATCCGGTTCCTTCTCATATTGACGAACGTAAAGCGTTTGAAGCCATTGATATTCGCAAAGACGTAGATGGTGTAACAAGCCTTGGGTATGGCCAAACCGCTTTTGGCTTCGGAAAATATCCTTCCTGCACTCCTGCCGCCATTATGGAAATTTTAGATTATTACAATATACCAGTTGAAGGCAAACATGCCGTTGTAATTGGCAGAAGCCCTATTTTAGGAAAACCTGTCTCTGCTTTACTTTTAAATAAAAATGCTACTGTTACAACTTGTCACTCCCGAACTACTAATTTAGCGGACGTTGTTAAATTAGGTGACATTGTGGTGGCAGCGGTTGGAAAACCTAAATTTATTCAAGGAAATTGGATTAAAAAAGGTGCTGTCGTACTAGATGCGGGCTATAACAAAGGCAATATTGGAGATGTTGATTATGATGCCTGTCTGGAAAATGCCAGTGCTATCACACCAGTTCCCGGCGGTGTTGGGCCAGTGACGATTTCAATGTTGCTTAAGCATACGGTCGATGCTGCGGAGGAAATGATAAATAAGTAAGGGGTTCATCTTGTGTTACTGTTTCCTGAAAAATATTAATCGATTTGACATAGGTTTTTACAATTTAAAAAGCAAAACTCGCCAATGGCGAGTTTTCTTATTTGTAATGCTTCTGTAAGAGTCCTCCTAAACTTATTAAACATACCTACCGCGCAAGCAAAAAGGCGTCTCTACTAATGTAGAAACGCCACCATAAAACTAATAAAGATTTAATATAAAAAAGTTACTACTACAGCTGCATTAATATTTATTAAGAAAATTTAGTTGCCATGATACTCCGAACCGATCATTTAACCACCCAAACTTTTTACTAAATCCATAGTCGCCAATTGGCATAAGGGCTTGTCCATCCACAATAAGTTTTTCATAAAGATTGTTAATTTCCTCTTCAGTATCACAGGTAATATAGATTGAGAATGAAGGGGTAAAGGAAAACTGATGTTTCACATTACTGTCAATGCACATAAATTCTTGCCCTTTTAAGGAAAAAGTAGCCTGCATCACTGTTCCTTCATCACCAGATTCATTGGCTCCATATCGAACGATACTTATAATCTCTGAATCATCAATTATGGATGTATAAAAATTCATTGCCTCTTCCGCTTTTCCATCTTGAAACATTAAAAATGGTATAACCTTTCCCATTAAAAATCACTCCTTCAAGTACTTAATTAAAAAATAATTAGCCTTAAGCAATTTAATATGATGAACAGATTATGCAAGATTGATTTCCTTAAGTATGAACTTATCATACAGATAAATCAATCATTGTCATATTTGTTCTTCAATTAACAGGTCATGTGCTTGAAGCCTTCAGTGGCTTTTAAAATTTTCTGGATATACCGAGTGTTTTTTTGTAAATAATAAGAATGTGAAATACTATATTGAGGAGGATCTGTATGCAACAGGATCAACAAGCGAAACAGAATTTGGATTCTACTACGAAATCGGAATTATCCGGAACTAATCCACAAAAAGTTAAACAAGAAATTCAAAAAGATGTGAGCGCAGGACAAGGTGCAATGACTTCCCGAGAGGCAGGAGCAATGCGCGATTAAAATCAGCTCTGAGTGTTTTTAAAGGTATACACTTTCCATCCTTCAATTTGATTGAATGGAACAAACTAATGAAACGATGGGAAATATAGAGTAAAAAGCAAATCCCACTGTTACTGTCCAAATTATCGGCAGCTGGAAAATTCAAATTCAGAAATATATGCTGAAATTTCTAGTTTATCATCCCAACTGACTAAGCGGCGAATAAATTGAAATATGGTCGTAAAAGATTATACAACTGGTGTCCTTCACCTACTACTATCACGAGAAGAATCAGAGGGTGCATTTCATACTGCACCCTTCTTTTATTATTTAAGAAATAGCAATAACTTACTTCGGTCTCAGATTCTGAATATCATCATATCACCACTGCATCATGAGCAATTTATAAAAAGATTGTTAAGAATTTGTGAAAATAAACTGACTATATGGTTTATTTAGATTTTTTATATTATAATAAATTATAGAAAAATAATTTGATTTTTTTATAGATTGGAGAAAGCTATGAAAACAAGACTTCGTAAACTGCACAATACAAAGTTTTTCAACTTACATGATTTAATAGATGAAAATAAAAAAATGATGGTAAAAGATGAGAAATTCATTAGTGAATTAGAAAAGAGATTGGATGAGAAGTTAGCGAAGAAATAAATAATGCTCTTACATTTTAAAGCGGGAGATTTTTCCCGCTTTAAAATGAAGGCAAGTTGTCTAAGTTATTTTCTTCAATCCCATCAGGTTCACTGCGAATGATATCACGACCATATTTATGAAAAACATCAATGTGAGCAATTTTTCCTGCTTTTGCTTCGTCCAAGGCAGTAATATAATCTAGTTCGCGACCAGTATTTGTTTTAAAAGCAATAATATCTCCATCATCATTTTTCCTCACTGCCACGACTTCTTCTTTTCCCATTACATTCTCTCCGCCAGCTTCCATTTTTGCTTGCTGCATGGTTTGCTCACGATACTCCTGATAGATTTTCTCAAAATAATTATCTTCCATAAAAAACACCTCCATGTACACTATTATTCTTCGATAGGGTGTATTTTATGTGAAGTTTTCATATCGCTAAAATCACGATTTTTGTGTGGAAATTTAAAAAGTTCCTGATTCAATGAACGAATGTCCATTCTGTAATCCACTTTCTTTTGAAAATCAAAAAATCGTATTGGAAAACGAGCATAGCATTCAATAATTATAGGTTCTGGACTTATTCTACATTCCTACCTGTACCTCTCTTTTATAAAATTCACCTATTTTAAGGCTATACTTTGATGGAAGTAATTTAAGAAAATAAAAAACCCTAAAGCCATTACTTTAGGGGTGTTCCATTTGTATAGGGGTGAAGGAGTGAATAGATTGCCCGGACGACTGGTACTTGAATTCCATGCTTCGTTGCTTGGTCCAAAATATATCCTTGCAGGCTTTCTACTTCTATAGGCAAGCCTTTTTCAAGGTCACGATGCATAGAGGATGTCATAGCTGGAGGAAGTCCCTCGGCTTTATTTATAATTTTTCTTACCGTATCCTCTGCCAATGGAATGTGAAGTGAAATGGCAATTTGATAGATCTCCTGAATTAAATCTACTAACAATGCCTTAGTTGCCGGATCATTCATAGCTACGCCAATTGGCTGCCTTGTTGCAGAAGTAATTCCACTTAATGTAGCTAAAAAGATAAATTTATTCCACATTTCACTTACGATATTTTCAGTCTGTATAACATTCACGTTCGATTGCTTGAACATATCTTCCATTTGATTCAGAAATGGTGTTTTCCCGTTATTTAAGGCACCAAAAACAATATCATGCATTGGGCTTGTTTGAACAATGTCCCCTTCTTCGTTTAACGTGGATTCTATGTAACAAACTCCTCCCAAGATATTCTCCTCACCGAATTGATTCGTTAATATCTCCATATGTTGAACACCGTTAAGCAGCGGTAATATTTTGGCACCTTTTTTTATCAATGTCTCTAGCTGTGGAAGTGCCCCCTCTAGATGATAGTTTTTCAATGCTAGAATAACTAGTTCCGGATGTTCAATTTCATTACTGCTTACTGCGAGATTAGGAGTGATGGTAAAATCTCCATGAAAGCTTAAGACTCTTAAATTACGTTTTTTCAGTTGCTCAAATCTCTTTTCACGGACTAGAAAGGTAACTGGATAACCAGCACATGCCAATTTCCCTCCAAAATAACCACCGACAGCGCCTGCACCAAATACGACCGTATGCATAATATTCCCCCTTTTTTTGACTCAATTTTATTCTATACCATTTCTAATCAATTTGCTCATTATTCTGACTCTTCCCATTTTGCTATTTCACAAAAATAAAAGTTGGGTTTTTTTACAGATAAAATCAAATTTTCCATTGTAAGCGTTTAAAATATAAATATTCTAATAAAATAATTTCGTGTATTTTTATGATATAATTCTATTAA
The DNA here is from genome assembly GCF_038008735.1 of Margalitia sp. FSL K6-0131. Lineage (NCBI taxonomy): Bacteria > Bacillati > Bacillota > Bacilli > Caryophanales > Bacillaceae > Heyndrickxia > Margalitia sp. FSL K6-0131. Next base: position 376,965 of record NZ_JBBOZS010000001.1, on the reverse strand, counting down.
AACAATTGTACGTGAGGGATGGACATGAGCAATGAAACACATTTAAAGAAAAATGTTGGATTTTTACTTTCTGTATCCATTGTCATCGGGACAGTTATTGGTTCCGGAATTTTTATGAAACCTGGAATTGTTTTATCCGCAACCGGGACAACAAGTAAAGCTCTTCTTGCATGGGTGATTGGCGGAATTATTACACTTGCCAGTGGTTTAACGATTGCGGAAGTTAGTGTAAAAATTCCAAAAACAGGAGGATTATACGCTTACTTAGAGGATGTTTACGGGAAGCTTTGGGGCTTTTTATGCGGGTGGGTTCAATCCATTATTTATGGACCTGCCATTATTGGGGCACTCGGTCTTTATTTTGGTACATTAATTGCCGGTTTTTTTGGATGGCCGGATCATACAAAAATTGTGATTGGGATTATGACCGTTATCCTTCTTTGTGTATTAAATTTACTCGGAACACAATATGGGGGTATCATTCAAAATATTTCTACCATCGCTAAATTGGTGCCAATCGTGCTGGTAGCTGTTTTTGGGATTTGGAAAGGCGGACACCCAATTTTTGCAGGGTCGATCCATTCGGATACCATTAATTTTGGGGCAGCCGTTCTGGCGACACTTTATGCATATGATGGCTGGATGAATGTCGGTTTCATGGCTGGAGAAATGAAGAACCCTGCTAAAACATTGCCGCGTGCAATTATTTTTGGAATTGTTATAGTTATCATCGCGTATTTAACTGTTAACATGGCGATGTTTCACACGTTATCTGCTCAGCAAATTATTGATTTAGGTCCGAATGCTGCTAAAACAGCCGCAACGATTCTGTTTGGAGGTTTGGGAGGAAAACTGATCGCAATTGGGATTATGATCTCCATTTTCGGTTGCCTTAATGGGAAAATCCTTACTTTCCCTAGAATTACGCTTGCTATGGCTAATACAAAACTGCTTCCCGGTTCCAAGGCAATTGCAAAAATTCATCCTAAATACCAAACACCTATTGGTGCAACAGTAATACAAGTTCTAATTGCCATTTTGATGATGCTCTTTGGAAACCCAGACCGATTATCCGATCTTGCTATTTTCACAGTATTTATTTTTTATAGTTTAGCATTTTATGCTGTTTTCCTCTTACGGAAACAAGATAAAGGAAAAGAAACAAAAGGTTTATATAAAGTACCGTTATATCCTATTACTCCAATACTCGCCATCATCGGTTCTGCTTATATTGTCATTAATACCTTAATTAGCAGCCCTTTGGATGCAGTGATTTCTATTGGGATTACGTTAATTGGTTTAGTGGTATATTTGATTAGAAAATCAAAGGTTCAATCATGATGAAATGCAATATTGTTCGCTACTTTTGTCCATGAGATCACTTCTTCTCATGGACATTTTGCTGCCGTAATCACTTGCTTATGTCCTTCACACCGTTTATGAAGGACATTTTGCTCCCGTGCTCACTTGCTTTTGTCCTTCACACCGCTTATGAAGGACGTTTTCCTCCCGTGTTCACTTGTTTTTGTCCTTCAGACCGCTTATGAAGGACATTTTGCTGCTGCACTCACTTGTTTTTGTCCTTCAGACCGCTTAACCAAGGACATTTTCCAATGCCCCAAAATGCTACCCTCCTAGGCCATTACGAAAACATAAATGCTCAATCCAATTTTTTAAAATACTCCACCATGAATTCTCGGAATTCCCGGACAACCTTTGAAGTATACCGCTCCTTTTTCCACGCCATACCGATTGTCCGCTTACAAATTGGCTGGTCAATGTGCAAAGCGACAATTTTATCATGATGGGAATAACGAAGAGTATGTTCTGTTAAAAAGGACACTCCCAACCCTGCTTCCACATAGTTTTGAATGGAGCCCGGTTCCTCCAATTCAAAGGCAATATTCGGAGTAAAACCTGCTTTCTCACAAAAGCGGTCTGTTAACATTCTGAATGGGTTTGTTGGTTCCATATGAATAAATTGTTCATCGGCCACTTCTAATAAATGAATGCTCTCTCTTTTCGCCAAAGGATGACTATCTGGAACGATGATGAAAACCTCGTCCTCCATTAGATTCACCCAACTGATGCCTTCTGTTTCAATCGGAAAATAGGTGACACATAAATCAATTTCCCCTTTCTCTAATTGATCCACAATCCTGAAGGGTGAATGCATTCCTACTTGAAACTTTGCTGATGGATATTCTTGTCGAAATTCGCTAATAATATTCGGCAGTAATGGGGTATGCATGACGGAAAGAGATATTCGGTTCTCACTTTCCCCTGCGAGTTCTTCCATTTCGAGTTTTGCGGAATCTAGTTCTGAAAAGGCTCTGTCCACTCTTTTTAAAAAGATTTTTCCATACTCGTTTAATTTAATATTCCTGCCCTCTCGATCAAATAGAGGAAATCCTAGCTCGTCCTCTAATCGAGAAATGGTTTGGCTCAGAGAAGGTTGGGCAATCGTTAGTTTTTTAGCTGCCTTGGTCATATGTTCAAAATGCGCTACGGTTTGAAAATACCTTAATTGCAATAAGTCCACTTTGTCCACCTCTATTGATAGTTCTAAACCTATAAGCAAATAGTAATACATATATTAGTCATTATCAATTATTTGGAGTATGATAAAGGGTATCAATTATTACGAAAGCCGAAATAAAATGAAACTTCAATCATGTTATTATCCAACTGATTGTTAGGTGAAGTAATCGGGCGTTTACAGGCAGTTAGGTTTTGAAGAGAGGAACTTCCTGTCCCTTAACCCGAGATAAATTTCAAATTATAAGAAAGGTGTTCATATGGAAAACTGGAAACGTAATTTATTTGTTTGTTGGTTTGGATCATTTGTAACGGCCGCGGGAATGAGTCAAATCGCACCAATGTTACCTTTGTATATAGATGAACTAGGAGTACATGCTAATTCAGATATTGAAAGATGGTCCGGATTAATTTTTGGCTCGACCTTTTTACTCTCAGCAATCGTTTCACCTATTTGGGGAAAGCTTGCGGATAAAAAGGGAAGGAAATTAATGCTATTACGCGCCAGCCTTGGAATGGCGATCGTTGTTTTTTTCATGGCATTTGTACAAAATGTTTACGAATTACTTGCATTACGAATGTTAATGGGGGCTGTTTCTGGTTATATATCCGCATCCGTAACATTAGTCGCTACGCAAACACCGAAGGAAAAATCAGGATGGGCACTCGGAACACTTTCAACGGGGTCGGTTAGCGGCGGGCTTTTAGGACCGTTATTAGGAGGATTTATTGCAGAATTCTCAGGGATTAGAAGCTGTTTTATTTTAACAAGTGTTTTACTGTTAATCGCCTTTTTTGCTGTTCTTTTTCTAATAAAAGAAGAATTTACGCCTGTTCATAAAACTCCATTGCCATTTAAACAGGTATGGAAGCTTGTTCCGGATACTAGATTATTAATTTCTTTGTTTGCTAGTACGTTTATTTTACAAATTGCCAATATGTCTATTCAGCCGTTAATTACGGTGTATGTAAAAGAATTGTCGCCGCATATTGCACACTTATCCATGGTTGCTGGAATGGTCGTCGCTGCTTCTGGACTTGCCAATATTATTGCAGCACCTAGATTAGGCAAGCTTGCGGATCGCATTGGATCCCAAAAAATCCTTATCGGTGCATTAATTGTCGCTGGGATTATCTTTATTCCTCAAGCCTTTGTCAAATCACCTTGGGAACTAATGGGGCTCAGGTTCTGTCTCGGACTTGCAACAGCAGGATTGTTGCCATCGATTAACAACCTTGTGAGAAAAAGCGCACCGGATGAAGTAGTGGGTCGTATTTTCGGCTATAATCAATCTGCCCAATACATTGGAACCCTTGGAGGATCTGTCTTAGGAGGGCAAATGGCCGGATTATTTGGCATTCATTATGTGTTCTTCAGCACAAGCGCTTTATTACTGCTTAATGCATTATGGGTGTACAGTATTAATCATATCGGTTCTAAAAGAGGGACGATGTCACATAGTCATTAAAAAATAGCACGCTGAAAATCAGCGTGCTTCTTCTTTTTGTTTTTCAAACAAATAAAATATGTAATCCGTCGAAGCGCCAGAATATCCTAATTGTCTTAACATAGCAGTAATATTCCCTCTGTGATAAGTTCCGTGATTCGAAACATGCTGCACCAACTCAGATACGGTGGACTCTAATTTTCCGAACTGAGGATGCTCCGTCACAACAGGTTGGTCCTTGTAACCTAAGCTAGAAAAGAATTCTTCATATTGATTTGCTAAACTTTGATAGGCATTTTCAAAATCGGCAAGATTCATCGTTTTTATTTTCTCCGTTACCCCACCCATTAATGCCACAATTTCGTCGAAGCTTTTCCCCATCATCACATTTAACCAAACCACATCCACTCTATAAGTATGTCCGACAGCATCTAATATAGTTGGGAATACGCTTTGAATTTCCTTTTGTAATAATTGCTCAGGTACTTCCTTTAGCTTCGCAAATACTCTTTTATTCGCCCAAACATGATAATCATAAATCTTTGTAAATTGTTGGTCCATATATACCCTCCTCAACTTTTATCCTATTATTTTAAAAAAATGGCAGCCTTTCTACACCAATCATCCTTACAATGGTGAATCTCGTGGTCTCTGGCAATAAAATCATTCTATGGTCATCATATCCCATCTCCCCTGACAATTTCAGTCAGTGTAATTTATGATTGATAAAAATTATTTAATTCAGAGGTGATATTTATTAATTTCTCTTTCAAAAAACTTGGCTCCTGCACTTGAATGGATTTTCCAAAGGATAAAATTAGATACGGTAAATAGAAGGTAATCATATCTCTATCAAGCTTAAAATGTACATCATGAACAGATCTTTCTATTAAAACATGTCCTAATAACCAATGCTCACAAAGGTTATCAATCGCTGATTTGTGCCCTCTTATTCGAACAGAGATTAATTCTGCAGGGTCCTGAATACCAGGCAAAATACTATTCATGAAAAATTGCCGTGCGGAAAAATCCAATGGTCTCTCAAACTTTTGATCTGTCTCTGCAATAGTAATAATTCTATCAACCCGAAAACTCCTAACCTCATTACGAAGATGACAGAATCCTACAACATACCATCGATTTTTCCAGAACAATAGCCCATACGGATCAAGTTGTCTGCTTGATTGTTCCTTGCCATTCCCTTTAATGTACTCAATGGAAAGGGTTGTTTCATTTGCAACAGCTTCTTCTAACAGTTGGAGAGTTTTCGTTTTAGGTGTATGAATAGGTGAATGAATTACATCAAATCCTATGGAATGACGATTTATTTTCTCTAGTTGTTCTTCATTTGTATAAAGCTTTAATTTTGATATGGCAGATTCTAAGGCATCACCAAAAGGATAACCTGCTTCTTGTGCATATTTTGCTGCATGAATAAGTGCCTTTTGCTCCTGCAAATCAAAAAATAAGGGAGCCTCATTAAAGTGTTCCAATAAGCTATAACCGCCATTATGACCGGAATCAGCAACAATAGGCACCCCGCTTGCACATAATGAATCGATATAGCGGTATACAGTCCGAATACTAATTTCCAATTCCTCTGCAATCTGTTTTGCCGTCATTTGCTTTCTTGATTTTAACAGCCATAAAATAGATAGCATGTTATCCGATTTGGACATTACTCTTATCTCCTTTTATTAGTTAGTACCCATCTACCCAAACACAAATTAGTATGTACCATGTTTATATTCTCATCTTCCCACTCAATTTCCTCCCACCTGCATTTTAATCAAATGTTTGATTAAATCGCGTAGGCCTTGATACAAAAGAGATTAGCCAATTAATCAAACGTTTGATTAAATTATTTTTTCATCAATCTACCCATCAAAATAAAAAAATTTTTTATACCAAAAACACATTGCAAAATCTCATAAATTTCCACAACACAATTCAAAGTATTTTGCACAGTCAAAAAGGCTTAGAGATGCAAATCTCCAAGCCTTTTTTAATTTTCTTTTATTTGCTAAAGCGCCTGTAGTATACAAGTCATTAGACGCTGAAGCTAGTTTGATAAATAAGCGGAAAAATTCCTCTTAATTAGGAAATAGCACTGAAAATGGCTTAAATAGACGGAAGGATTCCGACTATTGACTAGAAAAACGGAAAAATGGGTAAATTTGCTTTTCTTAATCGGAAAACCTCCGCTTATTTACCCCCCTTTTATAAGATGTTTTTTTAAATCAACATTTTAAGTGTTGTTAGCACCAATCCAATAATAAACCCACAAACCGCACCGTTAACCCGAATCCATTGCAGATCCTTGCCAACATTGGTTTCAACCAATTCCACCAGTTTATCATTATCGAGCTTATCCAAGTTTTCTCTTACAAGGTTACCGATTTTGGAATGATTTTTTTCAACAAGATCCATTACTTGTTTGTGAATCCATTGTTCGATTTGATCCACTTTAGTTTGATCTGCCTTTAAATCCTCTAATAGCCTTGTTAAAAGCGGAAAAATATACGGATCTAATTTATCATCTTCAATAAATGTTATGAGCTTTTCCTGTGTTTCTTTTAAAATACCCGCAATTTGCTTTTTGGCATCCCATTTTTCCAGAAAGCTGATTTTCCAATGATTCAGTTCTGAAATAACCTGTTGGTTTTCTTTTAAGTTTTCCAAAAATGTTCTTGCCTTCGCAAGCAAAACAGCCCGATTTTTACTGTCACTATTCCGAAGATCATCAATGCCTTTTGTAACAAGCTTATAAATAATATTCCCAAGCGTTTCTTCATTAATAAGATTGCGGAATGACTTGATTGCAAATTTAACAAAACCATCTACATCCGCGTTATCGATTAATTCTACAGCTAAGCTTCCCAACTGCTCGCGAGTGCTTTGCTTTGCAATCCATTTCTCCACTTCTGCCAATAGATAATCAAACGTTTTCTCATCGTATTGTCCTGCGAGCGTTTTATCGATGACTAATCCAAGCAGGGCCTTCACATCAATCGAATGAGCTTTATTCTTCACTTCTTTTTCCAGAATGCCAGCTAATTTATCCACGTCTATTTGTGCTACTATTTTTTTCGCAAAGCTGGATATGCCTTTCCGCACTATCCTGGAATCCAAATTCTTTTCAAGCTCCTGCAATAATTTTTCCGTAATTTGAACTTGAGCCACCTTGGATTTAATACTTTCCTTCGAAAGCCAATTGTTCTCTACCAAATTCGTCGCAGCTTCGGTCATACGCTTTCGATTATTCGGCAAAAGTGCGGTGTGTGGAATCGGAATGCCTAGTGGGTGGCGAAATAACGCAGTTACCGCAAACCAGTCTGCCAGTCCTCCTACAACACCGGCCTCAAATGCCCCTTGTAAAAGTCTGCCGATTATATAATCATGAAATGGCATCGTAATAAAAAAACCTAATGCCATCACAATTAGAAAAAGAGTTGCTAAATATCTAGAATTTCTTTTTTGTTTCACCAATCATCGTTCTCCCTTAATCATGAGGATATAATTAACATTATCTCCAATTTTCGAGTTTCTTCTTCATTTATTGTTATGTTATTTTGCAGTTAAAGTCAATCAAAAAACCGCCTAAGTTAACAGACGGTTTTCATATACACTATTATTTTTTTGCTAGTTTCATAAAATAGTACCCGATTAAAAGAAGGATAAACCAAACCGGTGTAACAAATAACGCCACTCTTGTATCAGCGGCAAAGCCAAGTAAAACGAGTACGAAAACAAAGAATGCTAGTACAATCCAGTTTGAAAAAGGTGCCAATGGCATTTTAAAAGGATTTTCTTTTGCATTATCCGGCATTAATTTGCGATAACGCAAATGGGACACGATAATGACTCCCCATACCCAAATAAAACAAATCGTTGAAATACTCGTCACTAATGTAAAGACTTTATCCGGCAATAGATAATTTAGCAATACCCCTACTAATAATACCAATGTCGATCCAATTAATGCCGGTGCAGGTACATTCCGCTCATTTAAATGTTTTAGCATTTTTGGCGCTTTTCCTTCATTGGCAAGAGTATAAAGCATACGGCTTGTACTAAAAATACCGCTATTACATGAAGATGCCGCAGAAGTTAGTACGACAAAGTTTATGATTCCAGCTGCTGCAGGTATCCCAATTAAAGAGAACACCTTTACAAATGGACTGCTGGCAGGATCTACCCCATTCCAAGGATAAATCGACATAATCATGAACAAGGCACCTATATAAAAGATTAAAATCCGAATTGGAATACTATTTATCGCTTTCGGGAGTGTTTTCTCCGGATTCTCTGCTTCACCCGCTGTAACCCCTACAAGCTCAATACCGACAAAGGAGAAGACAGCCATTTGAAAGGCCAGCAGAAATCCAGAGGATCCATTCGGGAAAAATCCGCCATGATTCCAAAGATTCGCAAAGGAGGCTTTTGTTTCGTGACTTTCAAAGCCCATAAAGACTAGGACAAAACCAATGACGATCAAAGCTACAATCGCAATAACTTTAATTAAAGCAAACCAAAATTCAATTTCACCAAAAGCCTTCACTGTCGCTAGATTAATAAGAAGTAATACAAGAACGCATATTAGCGCAGGTATCCATTGCGGAATACTTGGCACCCAAAATTTCACATACATTCCGACAGCTGTGATCTCCGCAATTCCTGTCACGATCCAGCAGAACCAATACGTCCAGCCTGTAATAAAACCAGCCCACGGTCCTATAAATGTTTCTGCAAATTCCGTAAAAGAGCCTGTAGTAGATTTATATAATAATAATTCTCCTAAGGCACGCATGACAAAAAATAGAAAGGCACCAATAATTAAATAAACAAGCATGATGGAAGGACCGGCAAGATGGATTGATTTTCCTGCCCCAAGGAACAATCCGGTTCCTATTGCCCCGCCAATTGCAATTAATTGAATATGTCTGTTCTTCAGTCCTCTTTCTAAATTTCTTTCCTTCGTCAACTGTGTCATTTCATCACCATCTCACCTAATAATTCTTGTACATTTGTGCAATAGTCTAGCTTTTCAGAAAAATATTTTTAGAATTGTTCATTATTATACATTTTTCGATAAAAAAACACAAATGTCCTTTTTATAGGTACAAAATACCTATTTAAATTATTATAAAGGTTGATAAAAAATTTAAGAGGAATTTTCTAGCGAGATATAGAATTAAGAATTATGTATGTTATTGTCGATTAAGGAGAACAGAACATGGATTTTCACTACCAGAACATCTTACTGCAAGTACTAATGGTTCTTTTTCCATTTATTATCTATTTGGTGCTTGTAAAAGAAAAGATAAGTGATATAAAACATAGAGTCATGTTCGGAGTTACGTGCGGTATTGCTATTACGTTGTCGCTTTCATTTGCGATTCAAATCAATAATGGAAGATTACTTGATTTAAGGCTTGTTCCTTGGTATTTGGCATTTATATACGGAGGAAATATAACCGGCGTGGCGGTTACCCTATTTTATGTCCTTATTCGTATTATTCATGGCGGAATGGGCATGTATCCAAGTTTTATTATTTTATTAATTGCCAGCATCATTCTCTTTAAATATAAAAACAAGTTTTCTACTTTTTCATTAAAGAAAAAACTGTCCTTTTCCATTTTATTCATTGGAGTTTCTTCTGCTCTTATTCCCATTCTAGGCTCTATCTTCCTATCGGAAGGTATGACTTTTAACAAATTTATTATTTACACTTTATATGTTTTAGAAAACGTGATTCTAGTTTGGATCGTCATTTACTTAATGGAGTTACATATTGAAAAAATAGATTTATTTAACGAAATTCAACATGCGGAGCAATTTAATGTCATTGGACAGCTGGCAGCAAGTGTTGCTCATGAAATCCGCAACCCTATGACAAGTATTCGTGGGTTTATGCAAATATTGCAATCTTCAAGCAGAATATCCCTATCGGAAAAAGAATACATTAAAATTTGCATCGAAGAAGTGGATCGTGCAAATGCCATTATAGCCGATTATCTTGCGCTAGGGAAAAATCATTCTTCTGAAAAAGATATTCCATTAGATGTAACCATTGAAATAAAGAATGCAATCAGGTCTTTATCCTCGTTTGCAACACTTAATAATGTAAAAATCGATTTTCAACATAAATTACCTGTCCTTGTTAAAGGAAATACCACTCGGGTACAGCAGCTATTTATTAATCTCATCAAAAACGGAATTGAAGCATCTGGCGGAAATGGCGTGATTACGATTCAGGTACAACTCACTCAAAAAAATGTCCAGATTTCGATTGCGGATAACGGAGAAGGGATGAGTCAAGAAACAATCGACCGATTTGGGCTGCCCTTTTATTCTACAAAAGAAAAGGGTACGGGACTTGGCTTAATGGTATGCAGACAAATTACAGAGGAAATGGGCGGAAGAATTAACGTTAGCAGCACAAAAGGCGTAGGAACGATTATTTATTTGACGTTCCCGAGATTCTTAAAATCATAAGGTTGTTTTCTTCTGACGCTGGCAGCGGGTTCTGCCAGCCTTTTTCATACGAGCTACCTAAGCTTTTATATTTTATAAACTTTGTTAGGCCAATGACGAGTAAAACCCGGGTGGTGGAGATGTCTTTTATGAGCATTCAAAATCCTTATAAAATCGGAGTTGAGTTGTCCTTTATAAGCATCCATAAGGCCAACATTTTCATAATTGCAACCCCGATTCTATTTCTCTATCAAAGCCAATGGTCAGATATTATTCATCTTTTAAATTCTTTTCAAGAACAAATAATGTGTATATCCTTCAGGAAAGTCTTCCACCGTACCATATACTTCATAACCCTGTTTTTTATAAAATTCGGGTGCCTGGAAACTAAAAGTATCCACTCTTACCATCTTGCAGCCCTTTTCACTAGCAACTTCCTCTGCTTTTTTTAATAGCTTTGCCCCAATGGCTTGACCTCTTAGCCTTTCATCCACCCATAAGAATTGAATAAATAGACAGTGAAGTTTCGTGTTTCCCGTAATACCTCCTATTATATTTCCTTCTTCATCCTTAACGGTAATGCTAATATCCTCATTATTAAATGCTATTTCTCTGTCTGAAAGGTATTGCATATTATATTCTGATAGTCTTTGTCGAATGTAGGAAGCGTCTTCCTGACTCGAATTAGTATGAAAATATAGCTTCGTCATCTTTGTAATCTCCTTTGGTACAAGTAGTTGCTTTTAAATTATTCGCCAACTATTTAAAATGTCCTTGTTATTAATCGAAAGAGGATAGCGGGTATACTAAAATAGAAGAATTAAATAAGAGGAAATTTCTTGATTAAGGTAATCTATGCGGTTTTAATTTGCCTACGATATCCCAGATTGTTTTATACAAAATAAATTCAGGCATGGAGTGTGCTTTCCCCATGCCTGGATAATATATTAAAACTTAAAACTAACCATGAAAATAATAGATAAGATTAAGATGATAAAAATTGTAAGCCACACAAGATAAGTAGATAATCCTCTTTGAACAACTGCTACATCCACATTTGCAGCTTTTAATGGTTTCTTGATTTTTTTGCTGCTAACAATACTTAACACAATAATGGACAAAAGAATGATGAGTAATCCGCCCTTTTCCATAAAGTGCAGCCATAGTGGCTTTTGTGATTCGGAAATATTCATGCTGATAATCATAAAGACACCGCTTATTAGTACGATAAAACTGCTCGGATGAAGCCATCTGCTGAATAAGCCAGGTATTTTTCGCAATAAATTCTGGATATCCTTTGAACCGGCTTGTTTTTTTAGTACGGAAGTAATAATGGCAAGAGACAATAAAGATCCGAGCCAAATCGATAAACCTGTTAAGTGGAAAAATAACATTGTTGTAAACATTTCGTATCCTCCCCTATTTGAATAAAATTTCAGGGCCGATCCAAAATCGACCCAAAAACAGAATATATAAGTAATATGAACAACAGATGAACATAACGTTACATTTTCAATTGGTTTGACATTACATGCTTCGATTGTTTCGTCTTGAAAAAAGTTAATATCGCTGGTAATAGCATGCCGCGGACAAGGAAAGTGTCCATTAACACACCTATTCCCATAGTCATTCCGAATAGGAAGAGCTCCTGCAATGGTTGCGTCATTAACACACAGAATGTAGCCGCTAATATGATTCCTGCTGATGAAATAACTCCTCCGGTAAGGGAAACGCCACGAGCAACCGCTTCCTTCCACTCATAGTGCTTCGCTTCCTCCCTAATTCTCGAGACCACCATGATATTGTAATCAACACCCAAAGCAACGAGGAACACGAAGGTATACACCGGCAGACGATAACTAATAGCGTCATATCCTAAAATATAATGAAACACCATCCAGCCAATTCCAAGGGTAGCTGTATAAGACAACAGCATCGTTCCAATCATCGTAAAGGCCATTAAGATCGATCTTGATTGAAAAGCAAGCATAATGGTAATAAATACAGCTATTAAAGTGAAAGTTAAAATAGTATCGCGCATGTTTAGATTTTTCACATCCAATTGTTGAGCTGTTTGCCCAGCATAATGGATGGAAAATTCTTTTGTATTGAAGCCGCTATCCTTCAGCATAGACTCGCTATTTTCCCGCAGTTTATTTAATGCCTTTAATGATGATTGGTCATAAGGATTATCATTTAAAATCAATTGCAGTTTTACGGCATGTTTATTTTCTGATAAAAAATTGTTTGATGACATGCCCGGAACGACTTCTGGAGAAATATCACCGACTCCACCTTGGGCTTTTAATGCTTTTTTCAAAGCGTTGATTTTTTCGGCAAAAGTAGAATCCAGCACTATCTCTTTTTCTGATTTTAAAATCACGGAGACCGGCGCTAATTGCCCTTGTGGGAAGTGCCCTTCCAAAATCTCAAATCCTTGTCTGGATGAAATATCATTCGGAAATGATTTCATAATATTAAACGAATATTTCATGGATCCTACATTAAGGGATGATAAAACTAGCAACAGTAATAGAACTCCTGCCGTAATCCCTGGCTTTCTGGTGATAAACTTTCCTACCCTTGACCAAAATCCTGGATGCTTCTTTGTTTCCTTTTCTTCTATTTTTGGGATGAATGGCCAAAATGCTTTTCTGCCAACCAATGCGAAGATGGCAGGTATCAGTGTCACTCCGCCTAGCAAAATAACCACCATTGCCACCGAAAAAACTGGTGCAAAATAATGATAGGCTTTGAAATTCGCAAAAAATAAGACCAGCATCGCAACAAGCACAGTACCGCCGCTGAATAAAATCGGCTCCATGACTTGTGTGAACGCTTTTTTCATGGCCTCGTATTTGGACTCATTTTTCTTAAGCTCCTCGCGATATCTTGCAAGAATAAACAAGCAATAGTCGGTTAAAACGGCAAAAAGTAAGATCATCATAATCGAAAGTGCTTGTTTATCAACAGAAAACCAATCATACTTTGCAGCCAAACCTAAAATCCGGTCAACAACTTGATACACCAATCCTGCAATAATTAATGGAATAATCGCAAGTAATGGCGACCGATAAATAATCATTAAAATAACCAAGATTAATCCAACGGTTGCAAACATTAGAACTAAATCAGCATTTTTAAACAATGCAATCGTATCGGATGAAATTCCCGCCGGACCTGTGATTTCCAGCTTCATGTTCCCAAGATCAGTTTTACTCGCATGATTTTTGATTTTTTGAATCGTGTCGTAGATTTGGTCTGAATCTAATTCTTTCTTTAACGCTATATTTAAAATGAGTGTAGTATTATCTTTGGAAAACATTTTATCCTGAACTTCTTTTGGCAATTGATGAAATGGCAATGCACCGGATACATTTTTCGGTTTCTCGTTGGACGACAGCCATTTGCTGAGTTCCGTGATTTTTGCACGATCTTGTTCAGATATTTTGTTTTTATCATAAAAAACAAGCAGTGCTGTTAACCCATCCTTCGTTGGAAAATATTTATCCATAATTTTAGCAGCCTCTGCAGATGGAGTGTTTTCATGAATACTGCCTTCTCCACTGCTGATGGAATATTGCTTTGCACTTGGCGCCACAATACTTAATAAGATAATGACCGCTAACCAGCCAATAAGAATCGTTTTAGCTCCTTTAGAACTGCTAATGAAATGAGCGATTTTTTTCATGTTCAATCCTCCTGTTCATCCATCTATATGGAGATTGTAAAAAAGGAATATGAACGATAGATGAACAAGAGATTACAATTGGTGGACAGTGGCTTGGGGTATAAAAAATTTGTTGGATGCAGGTTCGGGTGCGAACAATCTCCTATAGGACAGAGATTCCGTTATCTGTGACAAAAGGGGCGATTTCAGAAGTTTATCGGACACTCGTTCCGTTATAATGGCAAATGACGGCTATTTTCGAATGAATTTCATATTATAACGGAATTTGTGTCCTCTAATATGATGAAAATAAGGTTTTTTTAGAGAATAGCGTATCCTGTGTCCTTGTAAAAATGGGAATGCTCAACTTTTCCTTTCTAGCGTTATTACTAGATGATCGTTTTCCTAGTTAATTAAAATATTTCTTTAAGTTAAATGTTGTTAGTATTTTGTATGCTCTTCAATTTAATGTTACAGTTAGGAAGAAAATTTTTAGAGTGGGTAGGCGAATAACATGATTGAGATAAAAACATCTCTCCTAAGTGATGGAGAATTCAATAGAGGGGTATTTGCTACATGCGATATCAAAAAAGGTGAGCTTATACATGAAGCACCTGTCATTGCTTATCCAAACGACCAGCATCAATACATCGAGAAAACCTTACTCGCTGATTACGCCTTTGAGTATGGGATAAATCATTCTGCGATCCTTCTAGGTTATGGAATGTTGTTTAACCATTCTTATGAACCTAATGCGAATTATGAGATTAATTTTAAAAACCACACATTTGACTTCTATGCTTACACAGATATAAAAGCAGGGGATGAGATTCTAATCAATTATAATGGCGATGTTGATGACAAAGATCCACTGTGGTTTAATCAGGACTAAAAAGGATAGTAAAATATTCAAAATAACGCAGGTTAGGACATAATGAAGATGCTCATAATGGAACGGACGCCATAAAAGCTCCGTCTAGCGATAAAATATGGAGGTGTAGAGAATGAATAAACGATGGACAATCGATAAAATTAAAGAATTTGTTGAGAACAATTCAGACAGCAAGTTGCTAACGACGGAATATCATGGCTTTTCTCAAAAGCTATTATTTAAATGTGCATGCGGTAACAATTTTGAAAAAACATTTACGAAGTTTAAAAATAATCACCAACGTAAATGTGACGTTTGCCAACCGCCAAAAGCGTCCCGCTAAACGTATAGCCCCCATACGAGATTGCGTTTATGCTTGATTATTAAAAATCACCTTGCTCCTATTGTCTTATTAGCAGTAAGGTGATTTTTTTGATAGAAGAATACACTTAAGGAAAATCCCAATAAATTGACCTTATATTATTATGCAATATCAACATTAAGTTTTAAGAGAGGCATTATAAATAGCCTGATTTCACCAGGCTTTTATATTGGAAATACAAATTCCTCAACCGGTACATATCATAACAATATTTTTATCAGGATCACTAACAGTAAAAAATGCAAAATCCTCAAAACGAACAATATCCGATTCCATTTTGTATCCTAACTGTTTAATATATTCATATGCCTCATCAATATCATTTGTATGAAAATTAAATAGTGGATTCCCAGAAGGATTGATTTGTTTTGCTGTTCCAGACGGACCTGCATCTAATGTTAGACCAGTATGATGATTGATCTTCATGTTATAAACGGGCCGATGAACCTCTGCTAAATTATATTCCTGATCAAGTAATTTTGAATACCATTCTACAGATCTTCCCAAATCACTAACATGAACAAAAATCGTGTTGATTTGATTTACTATCGGACTTTGCATCACTCATCGCTCCCTTATTAAAAGAAATATTGTCGATAATAATAAAAGGTAATAATAATTGCTACTAGAGTATAAGCAAGTGATGTAAAAAAAGCCGCATTGGGTGAAAATTTATAGGTGTCTGCCTTTAATTTAAAATTCGTTGATTCCATTTGGACGATTCCATCCGTTATACGAGAGGTTAGACCGCCTTTCGATGTGAAAAACCATATGATAATGCTAAAGACTAATCCCACACCAAATGAATAATCTATGAACTTGGTATTTGTATAGTATGCTACAGCATAATTAATGCCCAGCAAAATTAATAATGTAACAAAAATACTTATGATCCGTTTCATGTTCCCCCCAACCCTTCTTTATTTACAATAAGAACTCATCCTTCAAAATAGAATACACCTTTAAATCTTGATGCTCCCCTTTAATGAAGGCCACTTTTCTTAATATCCCTTCGAAAGTCATCCCCGCCTTCTCCATTACGCGGCTGGAACCGATATTTCCTACTAGGCATCTTGCTTGAATACGAACTAAGTCCATATTTTCAAATCCATATTCAATGACTTTCTTTGTGGCTTCGGTACCAATCCCCTTCCCCCAATAATCCGGAGAAATTACGTATCCGAGTTCTGCACTTTTATGTTTTGGCTGCCATGAAATAAAATTGATGGTTCCTATCAATCTTCCATTTTCTTTATATTCGATTCCCCAGGGAGCAACTTGTTTGTTGTATTCATACTGATTAAGAATGAACTGAACAAATTCCATTGTGTCTGATAAAGTACGATGGGGATCCCAAGTCACATATCTTGTTACCTCTTCTATTGAACCATATGCGAAAATATCCTCTACGTCGTCTAACGTTATCCTCCGTAGCAAAAGCCGCTCCGTTTCTAAAACAGGTAAATCTTCATTTAGTTTTTCTGCTCCCATCCAATCACCCCTATCAGTTAATATTGCCATTATATATCATTTTTTCGAACTATAGGGAAAAATGAAACAATTACACCGTTAACTTGTATCTATTTATTCCATTATTTGTTAACATAAACTTAAGAAAAATTTTCTGGAGGGAAATAATGAAGAGAATCCACCATCAACCACAATCTGATTACTATGACGAACGAATTGTTCCTATTGACGAAAAAATTTGTGAATTGTTGAAGCAAAGAAAGGAAATCTCTAACAACCGCCCGGGTATGCCATTTAATGAATACATCTCTGCTTGGGCAACGAAATACGGCTTTTATGAGAATTTTTTACATTCCATATTTTGGTCATTGAAAGTAGAAGAGCATTATCGGCCTATGGTTGAACCAAATGGTTTCCGAAAACTCATACCGGTTCAGAAATCCGTTGAAAAGGATGGGAGATTTTATTCCGTTACTTCTATTCATCAATATACTAATGCCAGTGTTGTAAAATTAATCATTGAATGGGATAGCACAATGGATTCACCAACAGACACTCGTGAACATACCTTTTTTGAATTATCTATTGGAGAAAAATACGATTGCCGTATGAATAACGGGAGTGGTTCAACAGGGTTGAATATCCGTAATTTCGTAGTTTCGCCAGCATTACATGATGATATCTCCGGACTAGACTTTATTTTTAAAGAATTTAACGAACCGTTTATGGAAAATCCGACAGGCCTTGAAATTATGATCCATGTGGATTAACTACCCTGATGGAACTATTGGAAAAATCAATGGAAAAGTGATAAATCTAAGAAAAGGTGAAACCTACGATTTTAGTAAGGATCCGAATTGGGTTTCGGAGTATCATTGAGTACAGGCTAGTGAGATTACAATATGAAAAAGGGATGCTCACTCATCCCTTTTTCATATTAGATACTATTCATCCAAATAATATTTTGCTCAGGAAGCCGCTTTTTCAATCTGTAAAACCATTCTAACTGTTTTAAGGTCATACCCTTCAAAATGATCAACAAACTCAGAAACTACCTCGAATCCCTTCGCATGATAAAAATTTTTTCCGATTATATTATCCTTTTCTACGTTTATATAAATCTCTTTAACACCTTCCAAATATTTGATTCCCTCATTTAATAAGGCTGTTCCTATTCCTTCCCCTTGATATTCCGGGTACAGGTAAATTGCGCCAAGCTCCGCCTCCCCGTTCTCTTTTAAAGGAGAAAAGTTTGCAAACCCAATGACTTTCCCTTCTACTTCTGCAACAAAAATAAAGGACCGCTCGTATCTCCTTTGCATCATTTCATCATTGTAGGCATATTTTAAAAACTTTTCCTGAACATGTATGGGGATAATGCCTTTGTACGTTGCATTCCAGCTTACCTTTGCTACGTTTTGAACATGAGGAATATCCTCTAATTGCATTTTACGGATTGTGTATTGCATGATTATTACTTCTCCAATTTTTATAAATTTCTAATACATTCATTAAAAACTGAAAATCATAACCTGTTTTTCCATGTATTAAATTCGCCCAATCTTCTATTCTTGTAAGTTTGGAATCATGGAATATTCCTTCTGTAGTGCTTAAAAAGCTTTCCCAATTGTAGAATTCCCAATGGGCAATTTCCGATTTATATGGGATTCTGCATTCTAGCAATGGCTGCGGCTTTAATAGATTTTGAGAGAACTCGGCTGCCTGTAAAAATTCAGTTTGGTCAATTGGGGCAGTGTCATAAACCTGTTTTGAAATTTTTCCGTTTGGACGGTGATAGAGAATCTCTACTTCCCTTTCCCTTGGCTTCACTTGTACGTCAGCCGCAGGGAAAAATCCGGGCAGCTTTTCCTCTGTAAACTCATCATGATGTTTGTCGATTAAAATGGGCTGAAGCCATTGGTCCCCAAGATCACATAAGAACCGATTTCCATATGCATCTAAAGCAATAATCGCAACATGGGCATGACTCGTTCCTAAATGATGACCAATTGGATATGCCTCTATCCCGTCTTTATGAAATTCATCCAGAATCCAGATGGCAAGATCAAAGCAATTTCCGGAAATCCCATACTGTTCCCGATGCTCTTTCATCAAGGATACGTCTCTTTGTTTCTTTTTCGTATCCTGATGATAAAACCATGCTTTCGTTAATGTCTCCATTGGGAATTGATCAAATTTCCTCCAAGTGGAAAGGATACTCTGCGATGCAAACATTTTTTCACACCCACCTAAACTAGTTATAACATTGGATTCTACTATTCTGTACGAATATCCTTCTTATGCTGCTTCCCTTTTCTCAACTGATTGATCAAGAAATCGAAAATAAGGCAGCAATATTCCTAGTAAAGATACTGCGGAGATAATGGACCCTATCAATATATATAATGGCCGAATTCCCCAGGCATCACTTAATACACCGCCTAACCCCACACCGATTGGCATGACACCTCTAATAATCAATAGTCTTACGGAAAAAACTTTTCCCATTAAATGATTAGGTACTGTTTGTTGGCAAATGGTGATATTGTATACACTGAAAAATGCCATGACAATTCCTGCTACCGCCTCCGTTATACAAGCAAAATAAATATTATAGTTAAAACCTAATGATACATATGTTAAACCGCCAATCACTAACGAGCCTAACATGAGCACCCTTCGACTTTTTAGTCTTATTTTACCGACAAGCATAGAGCCAATAACATATCCCAATGGGAAACCGGCCATAAAATAACCATACTCCGCATAGCTGCCTGATAATTCATCTGTTATGTAAGGGAGATTTGTCACCATCGTAACCCCTACTCCAAATTGAACAAAAGCAAGAAAGATTCCTAACCAAACAATTACAGGTTGAGTAAAGAAATAAAATAGTCCTTCTTTAAATTGTTCCAGCCAAGTTTTCCGCACATTTTGGTGAACTCTTTTTTCTTTTATAAAAAGGAGCAGTGATCCGCTTAGAATCAGCAGGATACTAACAAATAAAAGTGTTAGTTTTTCCCCTATATATTCGACTACAATACCTCCTAAAATTGGTGCAAGGAACGTCATCAATCTGACAGTTCCATCAATATAGGCATTTGCCTTACTAATTTGTTCTTTCGCTACAATAGTCGGAGTAATAGCCTGGTTCGCCGGAGTGTAAATAGGAGTTATTAAACCAACTATTATTTGGACTGTGTAGATATGCCAGGATTCAAGTTGGCCATTTAATAATGAAACCAGTGGAATCAGAAAAACTATTCCCCTTGTCCATTGTGAGAAAATCATAATTCGCTTTCTGCTCCACCTGTCAATGTACGGTCCGATGATCAATTGTATGACGAGGGATGGGATGAAGTATAAAAGCCACATGCTGCTGAGTGCCATTTTAGAGCCAGTTAGCTGATAGATTAGAATCGAATTGCAAAAGGTTCCAAATGCTCCTCCTATTTCCGAGACGGCATTTCCCATCCAAACAGATAGAAATGAACGATTTTTTAGTAGAATGTTATTCAATTTGAACACACCTTTGAAAGAATTTTTTATTTAGGTGCCACCCTTTAATCAATTCGGTGATTCTCCAATTTTTCGGTACTCCACTTTGAATTTCATCAATTGCGGACACCAGATCCCTTATGTGTGACAAAACTGCCTATTTTCATATGTTAGCGGACACAGATTCCGCTTTTTGGTTAAAATGCGGTGATTTTCATGTGTTTTTATGCAATTAACGGAACCAGTGTCCGCTAATTTATTCCATTCTTGATAATTTATTAAAATAACGGATTCAGTGTCCGCTATTGCTATTACTTCATAAGTTGGGAGATTCTCCCCTATTTTCGGTAACCACCTACCCTTTCAAAAAATACTCCAATTCCTTCGCTAGCATATCAAGTGACTTTCTCTTTAATGAATACTTCGAATCAATGATTTCTACTAATTTTGCAGACCTCAATATTTTTAAGTGATGATGAATAGTAGATTTTCCTACATCTAAATGTTCGGTGATTTCCTGTAGAGTCCGATCTCCTTCATACAACAACTTAACGATTCTTAACCTCGCCTCATCACCGAGAGCTTTATGTTTTAATACTAAAAAGTTATTGGGAGCGTAACGATCGTTTGGATAAATGCTTTCGTTTGCAACTGGATAATAGTACACCTTTGTATCCTCTAAATCTGCAGCAATGTTCCAAGGCCGAT
The DNA here is from genome assembly GCF_038008735.1 of Margalitia sp. FSL K6-0131. Taxonomy (NCBI): domain Bacteria; kingdom Bacillati; phylum Bacillota; class Bacilli; order Caryophanales; family Bacillaceae; genus Heyndrickxia; species Margalitia sp. FSL K6-0131. The sequence goes on along the minus strand of NZ_JBBOZS010000001.1, from coordinate 355,902 downwards.
AAGTATATTGCGGGATTAAAAGTACATAATTCACACTAGGCTCAGGGTTATAGGTTACTCCACCAGTTGCCCATTCTACCAGTTCCTCCGGCGTTAATTTATCCGCCATCCTTTTTTTCGATTCGTAATCTGTTTTTAAGATGGATTGGATTTTTTCCTCATCTTTTTTTAAAACAAATTGATACCAACCGCTCACCACCGCAATCAAATGTTCTTTTAACAGGTCGCCATCCGCATTACAGATGAATTCTATGTAATCCGGAAAAAATGGATTATCACTCGTTAGATTTTTCATCTCTTTCACAGATGCAGCATCCCCTAATACCGACTGTTGTCTCATTTCCTGAAATTCACTTCCGATAAAAGGGAGACAAATAAATTTCAGCTCTAAATTGGAAAGTTCTTTTATGTAAGAAATAAAGGAAGGTAATTCTGAGAAGTCTTGTTGATGCAGTAATTGAAGCAATGCTTTCCATGTATTATGTTCTTCTACAAAATCTAGTTGTTGTCGCATTTCTTGTGATAACCCACTACGAATCTCCTCCCAAACACTGGCCGGCTTGTCCAAGGTATGCAGTAAACGAGCATTGGTAATAGCCGCAATCCCCAGTGCACATTCCCAGAGAATGGAGTATTTTAATTGAATCTTATATGTCTTTCTTTTTCGGCTTGTCAGATTTAGGACATCCATTTTTGCACCTCATTCGAAATTTTTCATTAATTTTATTCTATATTTATAGAACGAAATATTCAATATTTTTAGAATACAAAATTTCATTAGTGGTAATTAAGGTAAAATTTCCTTGCACCACAGCAACGAATAGTGTAAAATTACACCAATTACCACAAAATGTAACTAAAAAGGATATGATTGTATGAATCGAGATCAAGTCATTGAACTTATTTCTAACAAATTTAGGCTAATTCGTTTGGAAAAGGGGTATTCACAGGAAAAAATGGCGGAAGTAATCGGCATTTCCAAAAAAACTCTGGTGCAAATTGAAAAAGGCAGAACTTTATCGGGATGGACAAATGCAGTGGCAATATGTGCACTGTTCCAAGACAGCGAAGTGTTGCAATCTATTTTGGGAAATGAACCGTTAGAGGTGATGGAAACCATTGCACATAACGGAATTAACCGTCCTAAGGAAAAATCATTGGGCGGAAAAGTTTGGTGGAAGGAAATAGTTACTAAAGGAAGGTTCCGTTTGCAGCAAAATTTAATCAGTCAGCATTATCGTATTTTAGATGACAAACATTATCGTTGGTTTAGCTCATTTGATAAAGAAGAAACTTTAAGACGTTTAAACGAATTAGATAATCAAGGATAATTCGGAGGGGCTACTTATGAAAAATTTCATTATATCTCCATATAGTACCGCTTTAACCTTCATTTTTTCCACAATAGGTTTTATCTTCAGCATGCTTTTCCAAGACATGGCGTATTGGGGAAAGGATACAATGGTCTGGTATAACGTTGGTGCAATAATGTCCTATGTCTCATCCATACTGGCATTAATTTTTTTAGTATTCCTAGTTATAAGGATTAAACATCTTGTTTTATATTTGATTCCTTAAAGTATCGTGATTTTTATAATAAATAGGCGTAATAAAATACAGGAGGTTGTTGTATGAGAAAAAGGCTTATTGCATTATCTTACTTATTTTTTTCTATTTCTGTTATGGCTAAAATGGTAGAATCTCTTTTTTCATCCTCACATTATTTTTATTATCATTATTTAAACCTTACACTGATCATCGTTATGATCTTCCCTCTTATCGGGTTTATTTTAGCTTGTCTTGGAGATGGAGGAAAAGCAAAAAGGAGGGCTATTGCTATAATTTTAAACGGTATCTGCATATTTCTCTTTTTACCCTTAGCATTGCTGAACTTTTGGATTATTAATTTTGGAAAGTAAGTGGTGGGGGGTAGTGTTCTCCTCAAAAAGCAACCTTTTTCGCATTCATATCCTTAAATATAACCTTTAATACTAACGATTCAGTCAATTTAATCAAACGTTTGATTAAAATTGCATGTGTCGAATAAGTGTGGAACGAGTAGAATATCCAAATCAATGAATCATAAAAACGGTTGGAACTTACCCCCAACCGTTAAATTTATTTATCTTTAAGGATGTAATCTTATCTATTAGCTTCTAAAAGATAACCCATTTTCCTCTAAAGCAGATCTAAGTTTGGGCAATGAAGCTGGTCCCATCCCATGAAATTTCAATATCTCTTTTTCTGTATACTTTGCTAGCTCTTGTATAGAGGTTATCCCGTTGTTTTCTAGCGCTCGTCTTGCTGGTGCAGATAGGATGGAAAGAAATCCATTTTCAGGTATTGGTTCCCGCTCACAAATCGGACAAGCCGGGCAATCACTGCTTTTATAATATTTGTGTCCTTTTTCGCAGGTTCTTAAATTTTTATTTGAAGTTGTCATTCTAAAAATACCTCCTTCTCCGTTAAATATATACCTTCATGCCTTCACCTGAATCTCCTGCAAAACATTTCTTGCAAACTGATAATACGCAGTGTGCGGATATTGACGCAGCCTTTTTATAGCCTCCAGAGCATATTCCGTGGCTTTTTCTGGTTGACCAAGTTCCTTATAACATATAGCTTGGTATGATTTATTTATCTCCCGAATCGCAATGTCCATTGGAGAGTACTCAAAAACATGTTTATTGTCTTCTTTTAGTAATTCTCTGAATAAAGGTAATGCTTTTTCCGGTTGTTTCAGCTTTGTATAACATCTGGCTTTCATATCTACTGCGGAATCTCCGTATATGATTTTCCAGTTTTCGTTTAATGACTCCATGTTTTGCAGTTTCTTTTCATACTCCATTGCCATTTCAAGCGCTGTTTCAGGGTCGTTCTCATAAAACTCTGCATAGTGCGTCAAAATGATTTCTTTTTCAAGATACAGGTGATCATTATCAACGATTTCGAAAAACTTATTGATTTTATCCACATATTCTCTTGCAAGCGAAAAATTATTGATATTGTAGTACATTAAAGCTCCGCGGTTATGGATTTCAAAAAAGCGATTTAGCATAACATGTTTATTGGAGAATCGTATAATTTCATCAAGCAGCCGAACCGTTCCTTCAAAATCACCTAATGAATCCAGTATGTCCATTTTCAATAGCATTAGGTCAATTTGAACGGAAATCGTTTCATAATCCGTTCCTGTTACATTGTTAAGGGCCGTATTAATGAGTTCCAATGTTTTTTGGTAGTTCCCATGAAAGGATTCAACATATGCAAAGAAAAAGCGCATTTTCAATACTCTGCTTTCCATTTGCAGATCTTTATATAATTTCTCCGCTTGTGCAGCATGTATTGCCCAATCCCTATCATCTAGCAGATCATATTGCGATTTGTAATACAGATAATAAGAAAATAGACTGCGAGCGTAAATTTCATAAATTCTTGCAGACGCAAAATCACTTCCTAACTGAGGAAGCAACTTTTTAATATGAGTAATAGCTTTTTCTAATTTAACGGAATCAGCCATACCATCCAACATATCCAATAGATAGGTTAACTCATTCCTTAACTCCTCTTTTGTTAGTCCTCCACCTAACAAATCCGAAACGTTTACCCCTAATTGATCAGCAATATGCTTTAAATTTTCAGCTGATGGCTTGGATTTTCCATTTTCTATTAAACTGACCATTGCCGGAGACATTTGGTCTTTTGCCACATCCGCTAAAGTAAGCTTCTTTTCTTTTCTCAGTTTTTTTATTTTTTCCCCTATATGAGTCATTTGTAAACTCCTTTTCGGTTCAATCGATAACCATATTGTATCACATTTTAAATATATTTAATTTTATTTTTAAAAATTTTTAAAAATTTAGTTGCATTTATTTTTAAATATATTTAATATTATTTTTAAATAAATTAAAGAAAGGGACATAAACATGGAAACAGAAATTGCCCAAATTAAACAAGAAGCACCTAACTCGTTTATAAAAAGAAACATGTCTCTAATTGTAAGTACATCCGCAATTGGGAGCATTGCCGAAGCGATTTATACGCTTTGTGTTTCATGGTATGTGCTGGAACGTACTGGGTCTGCCTTTTTAACCTCAGCCATTGCCGCTATTTCCTTTATTGTGAATGTATTTGCGGGGCCATTTATAGGGGTGCTTGTAGATCGAACCAATCCAAAGTCAGCTATGCAAAAAGCGTATATTGCGATGGCGTTGATTGGAGTAGTATTAGCTTTATCATATGTTTTTTTCATTGATTACATAGTCTTTTCTGTTATGGTGATGGTTATCCTTAATGATGTAGCTCAATTATTTATTTTTCCATCACGAAACCGTTTGTTGCCTTCTCTTATAGGGAAAGATCGCATTCCAATAGTGAGTGGATATTTGTCTTCAGCAAACAATACTGCTTCTTTACTAGGCAATGCTATTGCAGGATTTTTGCTCTCGTTAATTGGGTTTATCGGAGTCTTGTTGACACATTCTGTTTTATTCATCCTTGCAGCCGCATTGGTAAAATGGTTGGTACTTCCTAAATATGAATCAAAGAAAATACAGCAAAACCAAAAGAAAAAGGAATTTTGGAAAGAGTTTAAGGAAGGAGTAAAAATTTTACGGGGACATAATGCATTACTTGCACTTACGTTTATGAATATGGGTACAAATATTGTTTCGATTGGATATTTATATATTGTTCTCCTTAAAACACAATATGGAGCTACTTCGTCACAGTATGGCTTTTTTGAGGCTATTGGTGTAGCTGTCTCCATTGTGACTGGCCTTTTTGCTGGTAAAGTAGTAAAAAAAATCAAACCTGTAATTATTCTATCAGGTGCACAAATTATATCTTGCAGTTGCATGGTCTTATTGGGAACCGTAAATGAATTGGTATTTGCTTTTATTTTATTCGCTATACAAACATTTTTTAGTATTTTTCAAGGAGTTGTAGTAGGCACCCTTTTTATTACACTTGTGGATGCAAAATACCGTGCTCGGGTGGATTCTCTTGTTACTAGTATTTCCGCATTCATGATGCCCGCTACCGTCTTTCTCGGCGGCTATTTAGCCGATCATATTCCAATTCGGTATATTTTTTACTTCGCAGGTACATGGGCGATGTTAATGGGATTGGCTCCGTTGTTTAGTAAGGATGTAAGAGGATTGAAAAAGATATAAAGGAAAATTCTTCGTCAATTAATATCATGTTTTTCGATGTAATAAATCGGAAGTCCCTCATAAAACAATGGTTTTCATTGATTTTAATCAAACGTTTTATTAATATACTTTTTTGTCACTATTTGTTGTAATGTGGAAAATGTTACTTTGAAATAAATCAAATTATCTAGAAGGATATATTTTACAAATATAAAAAGAATCCATTTTTGATCAAAATGGATTCTTCAATATGGCGAAAGCTAAATTTACCTTTATTCTTTATTACTCGCAATCGCTTCAATCAATGGTTTCAACCAATCATGTAAATTAGTAAATTGGAAACCACTGTTTGTTGCCTTTTCATTTGTCATATACCAAGAAGCAGGAATCGCATAAGGTGAGCGTATTTCATCGTTTCCAACTAAGGAGATTTTTGCTGATTTTCCAGTAGCTTCTTCGACCAATTTTATTAACTCAGATAATGCAATCTTCCCGCTTGCTGTTGCATTATATGGCCCCTCCACTTCTGAGAAGCCAGCCCATTTTAAAAACCGTGCTGCCTCTGTTGCTTGGATAAAGGACATTTCTGCGTCCATATTTAAAAATCCGATTGGCTCTCCATTTGCTACACGTTCAACGTGGAAATGTAAACGGCGTGTATAATCATTTTCTCCCATTACGATAGGGAAGCGAACTGCTACAACCGGGAATTTCGCATATTTAAAGAAAACAGCTTCCGCTTGACGTTTTCCTTCCCCGTAAGAGAAATCTTCACTATTGCCAAAACGAATTTCATAATGATAAGGATTAAAATCATCCTCATTTTTTACTTTCCCATCCATTTCATATGTAGAAAGTGTAGAGGTGAAAACAAGCTTGCCAATTTTTCCATTGAAAACTTCACAAAACTCATAAGCTTCATTTGGGGAAAAGCAAATATTATCATAAACAATATCAAATGTACGATCTTCTGCTATTTTTGCCAGTTCTTCCTTATTGGAACGATCTCCGACAAGATGTTCTACCTTGTCACCAAATGGATTGCCGGATTTACCCCGAGTCATGATCGCAACATTATGTCCTTCTTCAATCAGTAACTCCACCAATTCACGGCCAAAAAAACGTGTACCACCTAGTACTAAAATATTTTTCATTAATTCGTTCTCCTTTATATTTGCTTTGATAGTTTAATAAGACTTCACATTACCTTTTCGTCTATCACTTTTAGACAATGTATCTTATTAAAAGAGTTACTGTTAAGGTTCTATATTAATAGGCATAATCCTTCTTTCTCCAGAACAGTGCAGACCGAACTTGATTTTCAATTAGGTGTGGCAAGAGACCGGCCCCCTCATTTCGCTTCATCCCCTATACACAACAGCCATTGTTTTATACGGTCTTCAAAGTCTTCCTCTTTCCAGGCTATAATCGCCCCTATTTCTCCCAATCTATCAATCTCTTCTTGAAAAAACATCTCCCCAATAAAATAGGCTAATCTACTATAGCCAAATTTATTACCGCCATTGATGGAGAACCATTCAAGATACAATTCCTCCGTTGTGAGAGATTGATAGTCTTCCGCAAATGCGCTTTTAATTTCATTTGCGTTTTCATTTGCAAAGTCAAGCCATTCCTTCCCTTCGTCGTTATACGAAAAGTAAATAGACGGATGTAAGCCCGGAGCAATTTTCCTCGAAAAATGGGTTGCCACTCCTTCCCGATAAGACCAAATCAGAGGGCTGTTCCACTTTGCTTTTGTCCAATCCATCCCCGCATTATCAGTCAAAATATTTTGGGCAGCGTGTCCAAATTCATGGGCAACTATTACTCTTAAGTGATCTGGATCTGGTGATAATTTTTCTAAAGCGAATGTAATGTTAGGAATGATTTGCCGATAAGTATATGCGTTGGAACCGAATCCTCCAACAATCAAGTGAACATCAATCGGAAACGTAACTTGATACAGTTTAGAATATTCTTCTGTTACTTCCTTTATGATTGGAATAACATTTTGATGAACTTCTTTTATCGTTGAAAAATATTGTGGGTACTTTTCAATCGATGCGGTGTGTCTTTCATCTGTATCTTTACAATGGGAAGAAAAATACACCTCGAAAATATCTGGGTATTCGGCATAATAGCTTCTTAAGAAAGGAATGCTAGGTTCATAGTTATTCAAAAAGAATGGAGTGGTATCAATTAGTTTCATATGTATTTGCCTCCCTTTTCCGCAATTTTTTTTAATTCGTTTGCGCGAGAAATAATGAATTTTCTCATATATTTTTCCAAAATAATTTGTCGGCTAAAACCCCAATGAGACCTAGTGGAGATTTATACTGAAACTGGTCAATCATGATGGTTCCTTCCCCCTGGTCCATAAATTGATGTGTATGAACAAATGAGTGAAAGGCACCCTTTACCATAATATCTACAAATCTATTTGGCTTTTCCATTTCGATTATTTGAGCAGTTAATCTTTGCTTGATTCCGAAATGAACTGCCTCCCAAGTTACTGTATCCCCCAGTTCAAGCAGGCCTGAGGTGATGCCTCCCACTGCTCTTTCGTTTGTTTTACTTGTCGTTTTCGTATGTACCTCTACATCTCTTGCAAGGTCAAAGCATTTTTCAATCGGTGCCTTGATGAAAATTTTATACACAATTAATGGCATTTTGATTTTCTCCCCGAATTAGCACTTATATAGGTAATACTACAATTTTCCGGAAATTCCTTTAATCCGCTTCCTCTATTAAAATATGGAATTTTATGCTAAAATCAATACAAATTGTTTGAATATTCCGTCTTGTAGAGGAGGGTTTTTATGAAGCAAATAAACACAAATATCGTTCAAGGTTACAAAGAAAAAGATATTCCTTTTTCTTTGTATGCGGATGAAAATAAATCTAGTAATTTAGCCATTTTCCTCCCAGGGGGAGGATATTCCGTTGAAAGACCGCTTTTTCATTATGCAACTAAGATTTTTTTAAACAGATCATTTGACATTTTACATATAAATTATCAATACAATGATTCATTTTATGATGATTTCAGTAATGAGGAATTAGCAGAAGCGGTTAAATATGATGTAAGGACCGTTATTGATAAGATTTTTGGAGACTCACCTTACGAAAACTATTATCTAGTCGGTAAGTCCTTAGGAACAATCGCTATGGGCACTGAATTAAAAAGGGAGATTTTTAAGAATGCTAAAGCCGTGTGGTTAACCCCGTTGCTTCATAGGGATGATGTATTTAATGCAATGATCAGTAGTGAAAATAGTGGTTTGTGCTTTATTGGTGACAATGATTACTGCTATATTGAGGACAGATACAATCAATTGCTAAAGAATCCAAATATCCTGTCTACATTATTTCCAAAAGTGAATCATGGCTTAGAATATGAAGATGATACACCGGAGTCAATTGAGGTTTTAAAAAAGATTATGAAAGAAATGGAACAATTTTAAAGCGTGGTAAACGCCACGCCTTTTCCTGTTAATGACTTTTTGCTCACAAGTACTGAGGTGATTCTTCTCACCGGTTTTTCCTTCGTTTTCGTATGTACTTTTTTACACTTTAAAATTATTATTCATAACGAATATCCTCAGAATAAAGATCTAGTTTTGCAAAATCTATTATTTTAATCCCTTCTGTTGTTCGAGTAATAATATCTTGTTCACCCCAAGTTTTGATAATTCGATTTAAGTGTCTTTTGGTTGTTCCGATTAATGAAGCCACCTCATTTAAATTAGATGTAAAAATATAATCTTTTGTAGAAGAATCCGAGTAAATTGTACATAAATAAGCTGCGAAACGAGCTTCAACTGATGCTAGTGCATTCACTCTTGAGGAAATAGTACAAGTTTGCAATTTATATGCAAGTTCTTTTAATAGAAGCTTTGTAAATGTACCATCCATTTGCAAATATGTTATATAAACCGAAAGTGGAATGAAGATAAAAGTACACTTACTTGAGGCGATGCAATCCGATTGAATCGTACAGTCTTGTAAAATTTCAATATCGCCCAAAACAGACAGAGGATTGCAATAACGTAGTAATAATTCTTTGCCGGTTACTTCCCTTGTTGTTACATAATACCGACCTTCTATTAACAAGTATAACCCGTCTATTTCTTTTCCCGATTGAAGAATAATTTCTTTTTCATGGAATGTGCGTAACATCAATAAATGCTGAATAGATAAAGGAATTGGTAGATTAAACTGTTCGCATGCTTGCTTTAAATTTATGCTCATATTTTACCTCCGGGACATCTGTCCTCTACATTCTATCAAAACTTTTGTAACATATGTAAAAAGGGGTGAGCATAATGAATTTTGTATTTGATATAGACGGCACTATTTGCTTTACTGGAAAGAATATAGAGGAAGAAATTTGTTCTGCTTTGGATGAATGCTTGGATAAAGGGCATGAAGTAATCTTTGCTTCCGCCAGACCTATCCGTGATTTATTACCGGTACTGCCCAAGAGATATCATCACGTAAAGATGGTTGGTGGCAATGGCGCATTTACTTTTAAAAACGGGAAAATTGAAGTTATCTATTTCAAACAAGAAATAGTGATAGCATTAAAAAAATTGATAGAATCATATCAATTAAAATATCTAGCAGATAGTGATTGGGATTACAGTTTTACGGGTGAAGAGGATCATACGATTTTTAAAAACCTAGATTCCCATAAAACAGCGATGAATAAACCACTTGAGGGATTAAATGGAATTTCAAAAATGGTGATTTTTTCTCCGCCAGCGGAGGTGAAACAGGCTTTACATAAAATGCCGGTTTCTTTATTTGAACACCATTCAGAGGAGTTAATTGATATAAGTCCCCTTGGCATAGATAAACAAAAGGGGTTGCAGCAATTAGGTATTACAGAATTTATTGCATTTGGGAATGATGCAAATGATAAGCAGCTTTTTCAGCATGCTAAGCATAGTATTTGTGTGGGGAATCATCCAGTTTCTGTGTATGCAAATGAAATTGTTAATAGAGAGAACGTCGCTAAAAAAATCAAAGAACTAGCGAAACGATATGTAAATGAGGAGAGCGTTTATTCATGCAACAACTAAAAAATGTCCTTCAATTGATTAAATTAGGTGAAAAACTAAAAATGGAACTGCGTCATAGCTGGCTTTCAAATGGGAGGCGAGAAAGTGTAGCAGAACACACTTGGCGGGTTGCACTTATGGCCATGGCAATAGAACCTTATCTGCATCAAAAAGTAAATAGTGAGCGATTGTTAAAAATGATCATCATTCATGATCTTGTAGAAGCATATGCAAAAGATATCCCTGCCTTTCATACCATGGATAACGCTGAACAAAAAGCATTAAAAAGACAAAATGAAATAGAAGCAATTGAAAAAATTCGCGATATATTAGGCGATGAAAATGGCCAAGCTTTTTATCATCTGTGGTTTGAATTTGAGGACAAAATAACATATGAAGCTAAAATTGCAAATGCATTAGATAAATTAGAAGCACAAATTCAACATAATGAAGCGAATATTGACACTTGGCTGCCTATAGAGCATGAAATGACCTTTATGCTTCAAAAACATACTGCATTTGATCCTGTGCTGAACGAATTAAAAGATTTAATCGAGCAAGAAGGAGAAAACAAACTGCTCGCAGCAAACATAGATATACAAAGGTTAAAAGAAAATCTTAATTAAAAAATTATGTTTTTTGTGGGCTATTGCATAAGCATAAAAATTGGGAGAGGGGGACCCGCCCCTTCACCCCATTCCAATTTGGTTAGGACAATTTTTCTAAAGCTTTCTTGATATATTTATATAAAGGACCATCTATACCGAATTGAATCGGATTATTAGGGTTTTCCGCATGGAAACGTTCCGCTGCTTCCACAATTTTTGGATCTCCCCCGGAAAATATATTGGTTAGTTCTCTCCAGCGTTTTGCTAATTCCTGCACTTCATCACTCTCAACCGGAGTATTCTTCTCCATAAGTTTCCTTACCCTTTCAATTAATGTTGACCACTCATTTTGCACTTCTTTTATTTTTTCAGGCCCAAATTGTTCGCTTCTTTTCTTTAAATTCGCCAATTGTTCTTCTGTAAAATATTTATTAGTAGTCATCTTCATCACCTCAATTAATTTGATAAAACGCTCAACCGACACATCTCTTTGTTGGTTAAGAAATTCATATAGTTGTTCTAATTCCCTTCGCAGCTCTTCTTGAATACGAATGTCCTCATTCAGCTTTTCTAGTTGGATTTTAATAACCTCCAATGGTCTGAATGTCGGGCTTGTAATAAATTTTTTAATTTCATCCAATCCGAATCCTAATTGCTTCAAGGATAAGATTTGCTGCAGTCTTTCTAAATCAGCATCCGAATATAGCCTATGGCCTGTTTCTGTATGCTTTGAAGGAGAAAACATTCCTATCTGGTCATAATGGTGAAGTGTACGGACCGTAAGACCAGATAGTTTCGCCAGTTCTCCTACTTTCCAATGTTTCTTTTCCATCATCATCTCCTCCTAATTCGTACGAATAGTTTTTACCGGTAATTAAACTATACAACCTAACGTTACGTTGGGTTCAAGAAAAACATTATATTTTTTTAAAGGAGTTTTAGTAATTGGAGAAGAACCATATAATTTAGAAAATACTGGTCTTAAAGGGGGATAAAATGAGGGCACGATCTATACCATTGTTTGCAATGTTATTTCTTTTCCTGTTAACTCCTTTAAAATCATTAGCCGATTGGGCATATCCCTTTGTTGTTTGGAATGGATATATTTACGTTGTAAGTGAGGAGAAGGTAGAAAAGGTAGATAAGGAAATCGGGCATGTAACAAAGTACTCAGATAGGGAAGGAACGTATTCCGGAAACTTTTCAAATGTCTTTAAGAAAGGAACGAAATATTACTCTATAAAAGGAATTAGTACGGACGAGGCAATTGCCGTTCAAGATGGGAAAGGAAAGTTTGTAAAAGCAACAAGAGAAGGAAAATATGAAGGCGATAAAAAGTCATCTGAAATAAACTTTATAAAGTGGGCTGCTGTTTTTTTGGTAATCATTATCATCATTGCGACTGGGGGCAATTTTGTAAAGAGAAAGAAGGAACGGTAGTATTCCTTTTCATTAAAAAAGGGACAAGGATCTGACCCCTTATCCCACTGAAGCCTGACTAACCCATGAAACTAGCTGCTCGGAATCAAATGTGTCCCCTTTTCGCAGCTTTAATGTCTTTCTTTCCGGTGGCCCATCGAACATGCCTTCCCGTAGATCCAGTGAGGAAGCATTAAAAATCGTAAAACTAACAGCCTCTTTCGATGTTGAGATAACAGCAGCATATTTTCCATTTTTCAAAAAATGTGGCTTTTTATATTGGATACGTTCATTTACATCTGGGATAGCTTGATGGACAACTTTACGTAAACTGGTGGCTAATTCTCCTTGCCAGGGTTCTTTTATGGAATGAATAAAATCGGTTACTTCTTGATTCATTTTGACATCATCTCCTTTATTTATAGTTGGTTTTCTTAGTTTGCATTATAATTCTTTCAACATATTGAGCTGATCATGCAAATCAGCTTCTAATGCTTTAATTCCAGGTTCTTGTAAAGATTCTCTTTTCTCTTTAAGCCTTCGCAATTCAATCTCGAACTCACCGTACCCCACTGGAACCGGCATTTGTAGAGCCCAGTTTAGAGCCTCGTCCTCCGATTTCACGTCAATCAAGGTATATTCCGCTATGAAATCCTGATTTAACGGAAACGGACCGACCTGCACCTGTGGTTTTGCTCCACTCATTGGATACCTTACTTTTATCCCATTTGAACTTGGATAAAGTTCCTCATCTGCAAGAAGTGCGCCAATCTTAGCCAAGGACTTCTTATACGCATTCATTGCATCATGGAGTTCCTTGCTGTAAGCCACCCCAGCTTCCGTGTAAGCTGTAGCCTTCACAATCAACAAAAATCTCATTATTTTTCCCTCCTAGTAAGAAAAGCGTAAGTGCCTTGATCATCGGCGTACGGATTTCGTAGTCTTCGACTGAGATAAAGGAAACACCGCGAGGTCGTTCACGAGTGATGTTGACTTATCGTAGGGAGAAGACGGAGAAATCCGCTAGCCGATAGGCGCTGCAGCTAGACAAATACTAAACTTGTGAAATACTTTATATGATACAAAGCTTGTAAATACTAATAGTTTAAGGAATATAGACTCCCAAAACTCCTTCCTTACTATTACGACGAATAGGAAACTATGTAATCGACAAGAAGGTTAAAAGATATTTATATCGATGTTTTTTTCTCACATTCTGCCGCTCTGTTTAGTAAAAGTGTTCGTTCGCGCTCATTTTGAGTTAGAGACGCTGCCCGTTCAAATTCTACCCGGGCTTCATCGTACCTCTCTAGTTTCATAAGGAGATCTCCGCGGACACTTGGCAACAAATGATACCCCTTTAAGGAAGGATTAGTATTCAACTCGTCCACAATCTGAAGTCCAAATGCAGGTCCAAATGCCATAGATATTGCCACCGCCCTGTTTAATTCTACGATTGGCGAAGGCATTACTCTTGAAAGTGCTTCATAAAGTGCAGCGATTCGGACCCAATCTGTCTCTTTGGGAGTCGGTGCCTGTGCATGGCAAGCAGTAATTGCAGCTTGCAAAGAGTATGGTCCAAGTGAATGTCCAAGACTGCGGCTGCGTTCAAGTGCTGCCAAGCCGCGACGAATAAGCAGCTGATCCCACAGTGCACGATTTTGGTCCATGAGAAGAATGGGTTCTCCTTTAGAGTTCACCCTTGTTTTCAGGCGGGAAGATTGAATCTCCATTAGCGCAACTAATCCATGCACTTCCGGTTCATGCGGTGCAATCTCAGCAAGTACCCGTCCAAGTCTTAGCGCCTCCTGACAGAGCAACGGTCGAGTCCAGTTATCCCCGGCTGTTGCTGAATACCCTTCATTGAACATCAGGTATATTACCTCAAGCACCGCTGAGAGACGATCTCTCAGTTCATCCCCGACGGGCACTTCAAAAGGAACATTTTTAGCATTAAGCGTTCTTTTCGCTCGGACAATTCGCTGTGCGATGGTTGATTCCGCGGTGAGAAAGGAACGTGCGATTTCTTCTGTAGTTAGACCACAAAGCAGACGGAGGGTTAAGGCGACTCTAGCATCCTGAGAAAGCACTGGGTGGCACGTCATAAAGATGAGACGAAGGAGATCGTCACCGATCTCCTCATCCAAAGCATGGTCTATGTCCTCTTCTGTATATAAAGTTGTATGTTGGGCGACCTCAGCGTATTTCTGATCACGCACTTTCGTTCTCCGCAAAAGATCGATTGCACGCCGCTTCGCCGTTGTCATTAGCCATGCACCCGGATTTTCTGGTATCCCAATTTCCGGCCATCGTTCAAGCGCAATGACCAAGGCATCTTGAGCCAGGTCTTCTGCAAGCGCAACATCCCGTACCATTCCGGTTAACCTGGCGATAACCTTTGGCGATTCTATTCTCCATATCGCATCAATCGTTCGATGTGTTTGGGACAAACTCACGCCTTTTGCTCCTCTACACGCTTTCGAAGTGCTGCTTCTTTTTCCAGTAATTCAGGATTATCCGTTAAGTCTTCCGCCTCAAATACCTGTCTAAGTTCAATTTCTCCCTGTCCATATCCGTGTGGGTCCGGCATCCTCAGAGCCCATTCAATTGCCTCTTCTCTAGATTTAACTTCGATCAGTGTATATCCCGCAATTATTTCTTTTGCCTCTGTAAAAGGACCATCTATAACCTTTGGTTTACCTCCCGGTTCTGGGTAGGAAATTCTGATTCCAGTTGAACTAGGCTGAAGTCCATCCGCAGCTAGTAAAACACCTGCTTTCACCAATTCCTCATTATATTTTTGCATCGCTTCCATTAGCTCCTTGCTTGGCAGTGCACCTGCCTCTGAATCTGTAGTCGCTTTCACAATCATCATAAATCTCATAGTATTACCTCCTGTTTTTTAATGAAGCTTTGTATCACTTCTACATATACAACGAATAATAAATGGATATATCGACATCAAAATAAAGTTTTTTAAAAAAGAATTACCTTGTAAAGAATGCACAAAGTTCCGATGAAATCATTTTTGAATTAAGTTTCTTGGTGTGGCCAAGACCTTTTTTACTGAGGAGCTGTGCGTTTGGCAGAACACCCGCTAATTCCTTGGCGCTATTGCGAAGAGAGGCAGGGCTTTCCGTTCCTTCCATCACTAGTGTTGGTACTGTAACTTTCCTCCACTGTTCGGAAGGCAGTGCTTTTCCTTCCATAAAACCATCTAACAAAGCGGCGTCATAAGGAAGCGTGTGAGCAACATCCAATAGCTTTGACCATACACCTGGCATTACGCGCATCATCGTTACAACAAACGAAGGTGCACCCATACCTTTTGTCATAAAAAACTTAACTGCTTCCGCTCGGTTATCAGCGGCAATAAGCTCGGTAGTTTGCTTCAGAAAATTTCCCGGTGGCTTTGGGTCTTCAGCGTTAACCACAAAAGGAGGTTCGTGAAGAGCTAATTTCGTAATGTTTGCTCCTTTCTCTGCTGCCTGCAGGGCAAGAGCCGCTCCAGAAGACAATCCCCAAACATATGCCGATCCGCCGGCTTCATCCATTATCGCCTGAAGATCTTCTATTTCACGTACAATGTCATATGGCTGTGTATCTCCGCTGTCACCTCTGCCCCTGCGATCATAGTTATAGACAGTAAAATACTCCGCTAACAAATTTGCCAGTTTTACTTGAGCTGGAAATTTTCTGTAGCTAAACGCTCCTGTTACTAAAATAAGTGCCGGTCCTTGACCCACTTTGTCATATGCAATCTTCGTGCCGTCTTTTGAGATTACGGAATACATACAATGGCCTCCTATTCAAAATCACTTCATTCGGATTTTCATTTCTTAAAATATCCTGCATTTATTAAGACAACGAATGCGCTAATGACAAATCGACACATCTATAAAAATATTTTTTTAAAATTTTATAACCGAATAAAACACATTTTAGATAAGTATAAATACTCTCACTGTATAGTAAATTCCTTTCTATTTTCAGCAAATTTTCCAAGACCGTTCAATAAGAAAAAAAGGGCATCCATCAAAATTGAATGCCTGTGTAGATCTCAAAGTTCAATGACCGTTTTAAAGAAAGTTATGTCGTTAATAAAAAAGTTGCACCGTTATACCCCTTATGGATAATATTGTCTAAAAAGTGTTCTTATGTCTCAGAGGGGAATTTTTAAAGCTGAAAAATTATATATCGTAAAATACCGAATTGGGGGCATTTTGATAAATTTTCATTTTAGATCTACTGCTCGTAAATTAATTTAATAGATACAATATCTTTTCAAAGTTCTCTTCATAAAAAAGGGATAAGGGAATCTTCCCCTTATCCTGCTTAAACAAAATTTCTGACATTGTTGTTACGGCTGATTTTATAGATTGCTATTAAGAAAAACGCTACAGCAAAAGCCAACAGAATCATGAAATTCAATGTTACATGCCCTAATTGTGCGCCTTGCTGTAATTTCTTAATAGTTTCCAATACCCAGTGCTGCGGGAGGAAATCAGATATTTTTTGCAATGCTTTTGGCATAATCTCGGCTGGGAAGAAACAGCCAGATAATAAGCAGGTTGGAACGATGAATAAGTTTTGCATTGCGCCTGATGCGCCTGTACTGTTTGTAAAAGCTACCGTAATTTGTGCAAATCCAATTGCCACTAATCCAAATATCAGCAGGATTAAGCCCAATTGCCAAACCGGCATATTGATGTTGATGTGAAATATCCACTTAAGGCAAAGTAATGTAATAATAATTTGAATTACCATCACAAAAAGATTCACGATGATATTGGCCGAAATATATTTTTTGGCATTAATAGGTGTTGATAGAAGTCTGTAATAGGTTCTATTTCCTTTTTCTTTTAAAATAATTTCCGCAAGGGTGCTTGCACTGATTAGCATAATCATTAATAAATATCCGATCGTTTGGTTGGTCATATCTTTATACTTTGACGTGTCCTTTAATACACTTGCGGACATCTTTACTTGTGGCTGATGGTAATCGGCATACATTTTATCGAATTTGTTTTGATCACCATTAGAAGCCTTACTGATTGCAGAAATATTATCAATATAATTATATTGATAGGATTTGATATAACTTGTAACCGTTGCGCCTTTTATGGAAGAAATGCTGATATGATTTGGATTTCCTGCAAGAACACTCTCAGCAAATCCCTTATCAAGGGTAATAACACAATCGAGTTTTCCTTCCGTAATTTGATCCGATACATCAGATTCCTTAATGTTTTTCACCTTCACATTCTCTAAGCCTTTTATAAACTTAATGGTATCTGTTGTTACAGCTTGATGATCATGATCGACAATTCCAACTTGTAGTGTCGTTCCACCTGAACCCCCATAGGAAAGGAAGGAGATAAATATTCCAATAAGAGGAGTGCATATATATAACAGAATTCCTTTTTTACTTTTAAACGTTACTCTCAGCATATTTTTCACTAACCAAAATATATCCTTCATATTTATAACCCCTCCCGTCTTTGAAAAGATACTACCGCTATCAGCATCATAATAATCGTTATCCCGATATTCAAAGTTATCGAAGGAATGGCTGCCGCAAGATCATTCGCATAAATCACCTTGGTAATTCCTTCAATTGCCCAAGATAACGGTGAAAGTTTTGGAATATTGCCTGCATAGTCGATTTTATAATAAGCACCACCAATGAAGGAGGCTATTTGAATGACAATCATCACAATGGTTCGGGCCGCTCCGCCTGTTTTGGTGATATAGCTTACACCAAGCCCGAAGCTGACAGCCATCAGCACTTCTGTTAACAAAATAAGGAGCACAACCCCCAAATGGTCTCCCCAATTTGCTTTAAAAACAAATTTGCTAAATAAAACAACGATGACAATAAAGATAAAATTTATTGTGATACTTCCAAACACTTTTCCTAAAAATATGTCGCTTTTACGAGCAGGAGATACTAAAAGTCGGTCCCCCGTTTTCCTTGCTATTTCCGTATTCATTAAGGAACTACCATTCAACGCAGCATAAAGAGCAATCATGGTCGTCATGGCAATCGCATAGTAGTCCATCGCTCCAGGAGATTTTGTAGCATGTAAGGAAGTTTCTTTTATATATTGGTTGGAGTGATTTGATGCAAGAACCATATTCACTTTACTCGGATCGACCTTTGCTACCGACATGGCAACATTGTATTTATCTACAAAAGCGGTCAACATTCCTTGAATAATGTTCCCCTCAATACTATTCCGGTCACTTTCATATAATTTGATTCCAGTGTTTGAAATCTCCACATAACCGTCAACATCATTCTGTTTTACTGCTTTCTTTCCATCTACATTCCCTTTTGTCTCTTTAAAGTGAATCCCGGATTTATTTGTTTCTTTTTTAAATGTTTCAAAGGCTTGAGCTAATTGATTATTCCCCTGATTTTTATATAAAACATGAATGTTATCGATTGAAATCTTATTCGTACTGAATGCATTTGATAATGCCATCCCAAGTACCAACATAAACACAATTGGAAATGCAATCATGAACACAAACATCCGGAAATCCCGAAAAGTTTGCTTTAACTCTTTTAAAAAGATGTTCACAATGTTCACTCATTATCCCTCCCTTCTATTAATCACGCAGGTTTCTCCCTGTTAACGTCAAGAACACTGTTTCCAGATTTGGTTCCTGCTCTTCTAATGAACGTATTTCTGCACCGTTCTTCATTAACTGTTCAATGATCTTATTTAAATTGTTCACTCCGGCATCACTATTGATTTTAATTACATTGTCTTCTATTTGAACTGCTTCCACTCCATTGATTGCTTGCAACGTGTTCGGATCAAGACCCTCCGCCGATTTCACTTCAATCCAAATATCCTTTGTATTCGTGATGATGGATTTCAATTGCTCCTTTGTTCCTTCCGCAATGATCTGGCCGTGATCCACAATAGCAATGCGAGTACAGATTTCCTCTACTTCTTCCATGTAATGACTTGTGTAAATGATCGTACTTCCCATTTCATTAAGCTTGCGTACTGAGGTAAGGATATAGTTTCTGGATTGCGGATCAATCCCGACAGTTGGTTCATCCATAATAATCAATTTTGGTCGGTGGGCAATGGCACACGCAATATTCAGGCGCCTTTTCATCCCGCCGGAAAAATTCTTTGGATAGCCTTTATGCTTATCACTTAATCCGACAAACTCGAGCGCCTCCTTTACACGAGCATCTAATTCCGCCCCACGCAGGCCATACAGCCCCGCAAAAAAACGAACATTTTCAAATGCGGTTAAATCCTCGTAAATGGCCAAATCCTGAGGAACAATCCCGATATTCATTTTTGCAAACCGGCTATGTTTTGCGGCGTTTTTCCCAAGGATGTTAATAACCCCTTCGTTGCTTCTTAATAGTCCGGATATCATATTGATAGTCGTGCTCTTACCTGCTCCGTTTGCACCCAGAAATCCGAAGATCTCACCTTCTTCAATTTTTAAAGACATATTATCTACCGCGATAAAGTCACCGAATTTCTTCGTTAAATTTTTTATTTCTAACACATTCATGTTTTTTCTCCTCTCGATTAGAAATCCGCTAGCCGATAGGCGCTGCAGCTAGACATCTATTAATGCGCTTATGATGTTATTATAGAAAAAGGAACACACTTCCATAAGTGCATTCCTTCACTGTTTTCACATGAGAATTTTCATGTTTTTCATATGAGTTTTTTCGCGGGAGTTATTTGCCTAGTTCACAGGCTTTTATAAACTCAGCAAATAGTTGATCCATCTGGTAATTGGTCCCCATTTCCTCCGGATGCCACTGAACTCCCAAAATCCAACCTTCTTCCATATTTATTGCTTCGATAGCTTCTAATATTCCATCATGTGCCCGCGCCGTGACCTTTAATCCGAGAGCAAGGGTGTTCACTGCTTGGTGATGGAAGCTATTCACCCTCACTTCCTGTGTCCCAAGTATAGTGGATAAAAAGCTATTTCCTTCTATTTTAACGGAATGAGAAGGGGTTTTACTGGATGCCTTTTGCGTATGCTGAATACAATTAGGAACAATACTTTCAATATCCTGCAAGATGGTGCCGCCCAGTGCTACATTTACGACATGCACCCCTCTGCAAATCGCCAAAATAGGTACCTTTCGTTTTCTTGCAGCGTGTACTAATCCTATTTCAAACTGATCCCGTTCTATTATGGTTTTTTTCAGCTGCGGATGAGGTTCCTCATGGTAGGTATACGGATCCATATCCTCTCCCCCGCTTAAAATAATTCCATCGCATACATCTAACCATTGTTCTGCCATTTCTTCTGGCGCAACAGCAATAATAACAGGGATGCCACCCGCATTAGTTATTGCATCACAATAACTAATAGGCAGCATTGAGCTTTCATGACCATTATAATGAACGGATGAACTAGTAATGCCGATAACCGGTTTTTTCATCATCTAAGAATATACGCTCCTCTTCACAAAAGTAAATTTATGTACAGTATTTCCTTTAGAAGAGGGAGGTATTTGTTTTAATAAAATATTAAATATAAAAACAAACGGACACTGGTTCCGTTATCTTTATAAAATCACCCTAATTTAATGACTAAGCGGACAGAGATTCCGTTATTTGCGTAAAAAAAGAGAAAATAACCTCCCTATTGCAAAAATAACGGAATCTCTGTCCGCAAACATAAGGATTCAGCCCGTTTTGTCACACATAAAGGAACTGGTGTCCGCTATCCTAAAGCTACTAATTAAATAGGCAGCAATGTCGTCACCGAAAACCCATTCATCCCATCCACTATCACTTTTCCGTTAATAGCGGCAGTCCGTTCTTCCATTCCCCTGATTCCAAGGCCTTTTTTCACCTTTTCAGCGCCTTTGCCATTATCCTTCACTTCGACTCTTATGATTTTATTTAAAACATTAAGTTCTATAGAAACATGTGTAGCATCCGAATATTTTAAGGTGTTCGTCAAAGCCTCGGTAATGTTCTCCTGTATGATTTTCCAATGAATTGGGGCGATAACCTCCAGATTCCCCTTGTAAATAAAGGAAGTGTCCAGCTGATGTTTCGATGAAAATTCATCAATTAATAGCTTCATTCGGTGAATACCCATCTGTTCGGTGGGCGGCTTCATATTTTTCAAGGTAACTCGAATGCTTTCAATTCCCTCCTTCGAGATATTGATGGCATTTTGCAATAATTCCGTCGCTTTTTCCTGATTTATGCCCATCAAACGCTTAGAGGCTTCCATTTGAATAAGAGCGCCAGTCATGGAGTGGCCAATTTTATCATGGATTTCTTGGGAAAGCCTGTTCCGCTCCTCCAGCTTAAAAGTATATTCTGATTGCCTTATGTATTCTTGATTTTCATTCAAACTTTTCGATAGCTTTTGCAGACTTCTTCGCATCGTATCCATCTGATGTTCGTATTTTATCAGTTTGTTGGTAAAAATAACTCCCATTCGAAATACCATATAGCTCAGTAGGGTTACCATTCCGTATGCAGGGTACATATTCCCCTTCATATATATAACCGGAATAAGGGTTATGAGTAACAAATATGGCTTTTTTTCCATAAAGTAATTCCCTAACTCAAAGATACTGATAGGCAGAAGCAGCATAAAGTGCGGATCGATTTGGATACAGAAAATAACTACTAATATAATGGACACTAGCATAAGCAGCTTTTTAACTATATCCCTTTTAAACAAATAGGTCACAATGCTCACACTAAAATAAACAAGCAGGGAAAAAACAACCCAGGGCAAATGAGGGCTGCCTGATTGAACATAGACTGCAGCAATATACCCCATAATAATTAATTTGCTGAAAATCATCCATAATTCCATTTTAATTCCCTCATTGCTCTACTTTGCCTGTTAAATAATAAATGGCAATTTGCGTACGGTGCCCAAGACCCGTTTTATTTAAAATCGACGTAATATAATTCGCAATCGTCCCTTCCGAAATAAAAAGCTGCTTTGAAATTTCTTTATTGGAAAGTCCTTTTGCAATAAGTGACATAATACTAAGCTCTCTTTCCGTAAACAAACTCGTATCAATTTTCGATTCCTGATTTTTAGACTCTGCCAAATTGGACTTTATTTTCTCCAGCACCACATCCTGTATAATACTATTTCCTTTATACACACCCTTGATGGCATCCCGAATGACTTCCGGTTCTGTATTTTTTAGCAAATACCCCTTCGCTCCGTTCTTTATCGCATCCATGATATATTCATCATCATCAAAGGTCGTTAGAATTAAAGGCTTTGTGTTTGTTTGCTCTGTTAGGAGCTTCGTTGCCTCTACGCCATTCATATTCGGCATTCTAACATCTAGTAAAGCAACATCAACTTCATTGTTTTTACAATAATCAACTGCTTCTTTCCCATCATCTACGGTCGCTAAAACCTCGAACTCATCATACGTGCTGAGGATGATTTTCATCCCCTCCCGAATAAAAGAATTATCATCGGCAATAATTAGTTTTATCTTCATTCTATAGAGTGCGCACTTCTCGCACTTTTCACATCCTTTATAAAAAATTACCCTTAAAAACGTATTCTCTTTCTTTCAAACAAAATCCTTTCTAAATTATTCTTACTTAATGTATTACAGGAAAAGCGCAATCGCCTTGCTCATCTGCTAGCGGATAGGCGTTGCAGCTGGACAGTGACTACACTGTTAAATAATTTTTATACTAATAAAGTTTACACATTCTTATACTTACAAATGAAAATAAAATTTCCAAAAAAAGCTTAAAACTTTTTATCCTCACCGCACGTCTATTTTCCGTAACACCAAACAGATACGTATCTTAGAAAAAGGAGCTCTTTTTTCAATGAAAAGCAAGTTGGACCACTATTTTATACAGTTCGTTACAGAAAATAAAGAAGACTTTTATCGACTGGCTTATAGTTATGTCAAAAATTCAGAGGATGCTTTGGATATTGTTCAAGATTCTATAAAAAAGGCGATTCTGGCGAAAGATTCTATACGGGATGCCCAGTCCGTCAAAAGCTGGTTCTACCGAATCGTTGTCAATACATCCTTAGACTTTTTGCGTAAAAAGAAAAAGGTTACCTTCGTCGATGAAGAAACTTTAGATTATTATAGCTCAGGCAAAGAAGATGTTTACAAGCATTTGGATTTGGAAAAATCGCTGGAGGAATTGCCCGTTAAGTATCGCAGTGTCATCATCTTGCGATTTTTCGAGGATTTAAAAATTGAAGAAGTCGCAGAAGTCCTTGGTGAAAAGGAAAGCACGGTCAAAACAAGGTTATACAGAGCACTGGATATGCTGCGAATTAAGTTACAATAACACGTTACTGGAGGAATTTTGGATGGATAAGAAATTGGAGCAATTAAGAAGTGAATATAAAAATATCCCTATTCCGGCTGAACTTGATGAGATTGTGCAAAAGGCACTAAAACAGCCGAAACAACCCACACGCACCTATAAATGGATTTTAGGAGCAGCAGCCGCTGCAGCCATTTTCATTGCCAGCGTAAACACAAGCCCTACATTTGCAAAAACATTATCCGACATACCAGTAGTTGGAAGCGTCGTGAAGGTAATTACGTTTAAGGAATGGAATGTGGACGACAAAACATACAATGCACATATCAAAACACCGGGTATTAAAAATCTGGAAAATAAAAGTCTAGAGAATAGCTTAAATCAAAAATATTTAGAGGAAAACAAAAAATTATATAAGGATTTTAAAACGGAGGTTAGCGAATTAAAAAAACAAGGTGGCGGTCACCTAGGAGTTGATAGCGGTTATGTTGTAAAAACGGATGACGAACAAATCCTCTCCATCGGCCGTTACGTTGTCAACACAGTAGGGTCGTCCTCTACAACATTTAAATACGACACCATTGATAAAAAAAATCAAGTGCTAATCACCTTACCAAGCTTATTCAAGGACGACAGTTATATAAAATTAATCAGTAATAATATTCAGGATCAAATGCGTCATCAAATGAAGGAGGACCCGGATAAAATTTATTGGGTAAGCGGCACAGGAGACAAAGATATTATGCCAGGAGATATGTTTAAGAAGATTTCCGCTAATCAAAACTTCTATATAAACAAGGATCATAAACTGGTCATTTCTTTTGATAAATACGATGTTGCACCTGGATATATGGGAGTAGTGGAATTTGTCATTCCGACTGATGTTATTTCAAAAGTTTTGGTTGGACATGAGTATATTCGATAAACCCACATTTACAGGGATAGATGGAAAAGTTTATCCCTGTAAAAATATGTTGTTACAACTGCCTAACATTACTCTCATCATTTTCAACCCGCATTTGTAAATAATTTTTGTTTGAAATAGAAAACTAGTAAAACTTTAACAAAAACTATTGATACATCAGTAATATAAATGTAATATTTGTAATATACATGTCTTAATTTGAGCAATATTCGTGGAGAGATGGATGAAAGGAATCTATTAATATAGAAAATAAGCATTTTCGGCTTTCGTTGAAAAATGTAAAGTATTTTGAACGGCTTCTTTCATTATCGTTTCCCTTTATTGTCCATACATACAACTTGTTTTACTTCATAAAGGAGGGAACTCATTTAATGAATACTAAACGATACATTCATTCACTTGATGGTTTACGGGCGTTAGCCGTATTCGCCGTCATCTTCTACCATCTCGGTTTTGGATGGGCATCTGGAGGCTTTCTAGGAGTCTGTGTTTTTTTCGTACTTTCCGGATACCTTATTACCGATCTTCTTGTCACAGAAAAAGACAGAAAAGGAACAATCGATTTAAAAAACTTCTGGTATCGCAGAGCGAGGCGTCTACTGCCAGCTATGTTCACCCTTCTTATCGTGATTTCATGCTGGGTCATCTTATTTGACCGCCATTTTTTAGATACTTTGAAGGGAGACATTATTGCAGCGGCTTTGTATTTCAGTAATTGGTGGTATATTTTTCACCATGTTTCTTATTTTGAAAGCTTCGGTTCTCCTTCCCTGCTTACTCACTTTTGGTCATTAGCTGTGGAAGAACAATTTTATTTACTTTGGCCATTATTCATTGTAATCGGGTTAAAGTTTTTATCAAAACGGTCCGTACTAATATTAACTTTACTTGCTGCCGTCCTTTCCGGTATAGCAATGGCCATCCTTTATCAGCCAGGTATGGATCCTAGCAGAGTATACTACGGAACGGATACCCGCGCCTTTTCTTTATTAATTGGATCTGCTCTGGCCCTATGTTGGCCTAGCCAAAAATTAGCTGCAAAAGTACCTTTAGCATCACGCTTTTTTCTCAATTTAGTTGGGGGACTCGGACTTTTTGTTTTACTTTGGATGCTAGTACGAACCAACCAATATGAAAGCTTTTTATATTTAGGCGGAATGGTTCTATTGTCAATCGTAACTGCGTTTTTGCTGGCTGCCCTTGTCCATCCTGCAAGCAGCATCAGCAGAATTTTTGATGTGAAAGCCCTGCGATTTTTAGGAGTGCGATCCTATGGCATTTATTTATGGCATTATCCGGTTATTATGCTAACAACACCTGCCGTCAATACAGAGGGAATATCTATCGTTAGAAGTATATTTCAAATTGGACTTATTATTTTACTTTCATCCCTTTCCTATAAATTTATTGAAAATCCTATCAGAAAAAATGGATTTGGTGTGATGTGGAAAACGCTGGGCAAGATGTCCTTCAGACGTGCGTTTGCTTTTATAGGAGTATCCGCAGTATTGCTTATTTCATTACTCGTGATTTCGAATGAACCGAGTGCGAAAGCGAATAGTAAAACGGTCGCTCCCCCAAAACACACAAAAGTCCATACTGAAAAGAAGAAAATGACTGTTGTTGAAAAACCACGGAATAATCATGATGTAAAACAGAAAGTGGATGTCGCCAGTAAAGAAACTTCTACTTCGCCATCAACGGAAAAGAGAAAAAGTCCTGTACAGATAAAACCAAGTGATAACAAAGTCAATCAACCATCACAAAAAGTTACAGAAAACAAAGTGACTAAGAAAGAAGATCAGAAAGTAAATCAACAAACTGTCCAAAAAAGCAATCAAAATACCCAAGGCACACCGCCTCCAAAATCAAATTCAACCATAACAGCTATTGGGGATTCCATTTTGGTCGACGTAGAACCTTATTTAAAAAAAATGTTTCCATCCATGAAGATAGATGCAGAAATAGGCAGGCAAATGTACCAAGCGTTAGACGTAGTTAAACGAATGAAAAATAACGGGGAATTGGGCAATGTAGTAATTATCGAGCTCGGTACAAATGGTCCTTTTACAAATGGCCAGTTAGAAACCATGATTAAGACCATTGGAGTGAATAAGAAAATCATATTTGTGAATACTCGGGTTCCACGACCTTGGCAAAACGTTGTGAACACTACACTGAACTCGGTAACTGCAAAATATCCTAATACATCTCTTGTAAACTGGTTTTCTGCTAGTGCCAATCATAATGATTACTTTGAGCCTGATGGTGTTCATCTTAATCCAAAAGGTGCAAATGTGTATGCATCTTTAGTGGCTAATACGGTTAAATAAGTAGCTAAAGGGCTGCTGAATGGGGCTGCAATATTGTTCAAATGTCACTTAATTGTTACTCGAACAGATTGAAGGACACATTCAGCATGCTATGAACCATCGAAATTATAAAAAAA
This sequence comes from Margalitia sp. FSL K6-0131, assembly GCF_038008735.1. NCBI lineage: Bacteria > Bacillati > Bacillota > Bacilli > Caryophanales > Bacillaceae > Heyndrickxia > Margalitia sp. FSL K6-0131. Next base: position 328,985 of record NZ_JBBOZS010000001.1, on the reverse strand, counting down.
CCATCGCCAAGAATTCATACCTGCATTCTTGGCGATGGTTCTTAAAATTGCATTGCTTCTTTTACTTCCTTAATTTGCTCTAAATGGCGCTGTTCATGATATCCTATTAATTTAACCCATTGTTTCAAACTTAACATTCCAAATAAACGATGAGCCATTGCTCTATTCGCCAAATCATCCTCAGATGTATGCGAAACAAAATTTATTAAAGCCTCACGAGATTCATCAAGCTTGCTTTTCATTTCTTTTAATGAAGTAAATTCGTTGGAAGGCTTTAAAAATTCTGGCGCATCGATCTTTTTTGATCGATTTAACAACATATTAATAGGTACTTCCGAAGTTGGTTCAGTATTGTACTTCAATTCTTGAGTCATTCTTTGTACAACAACCTTCTCCATCAAATATAGATGCTCCAAATTCTGCATAATAGACCATTTGCCTTCTTCAGGCGTTGTATTTAACTGCTGATCCGATAAGTCACTTACACTTTCCAATAATTCTTTTCTAATCTTATAGTTATGTTCCATGAAAACCCACCCCCACTTATCTCTAAAACTATTTATTTATATAATCTAATGTAGAATAATATGCAATCGGGAACTTTCTTATGGTGAAATAACGTTGAAGAAATTTAACACAGGTGATTTTACTTAACATGTTCTGCAGATGGCATGGCATTTCCATTGTCATCGGTACACCAGGATTGTGATTGGAAAGCTAGAAATATCGCCACCCACCTATTTTCTTGTTCAAAATGCAGGAGAATTCCCCCATCTTGCCATATCCCATTATCCTTTTTCCAATGGCCCTCATTTCCTTGGTTCATATGAATATCATGAATCCCATTTCCAGGTGTAAATCCAAAATACTGATCGGGCTGATTTTGCTCCGGACCCCATCTTTGCCCAAATGCGTAAACAATAGCATTTGTATCAATAGCTTGTTTAAAATAATACTGAAATTTATCGTTTAAATCATTATTAGGACCATCTTCATCAGTTGGCAGAGGGATCATTTGGGATCGATCTAATAAATGACCTCTTATATAATCGAGTCCAATATCAGGATGATTATTTTGTATAGGGGTAAAACCAAACTCTAAATCTGGTAACTTTGTAATTTCTTCCGATCTGAAATTCTCACCTACAAAATATAATACTTCTGAGGGATAATCTTGAGATTTTGTATTAATGGCAATCCGGTACTCTATTCTATTTTCATCCACAATAAGCACTTGAAAATGAGGCTTTTCGTTGCTGCCCAACATCGTTTTGACTGCTTTTCCTTTTAAAACTCCATAGTTTTTTATAGGCAATTTCCATTCCTCCATTTGTTTTAGAATGTTAAGAGGATGAAAACATCCTCTTATTTTACTCTTCATCATTTTCAACAAATTCTTTGAGTGCCGAAAGTCTATCTGCCCAATATTTTTCGAAAAAGCTTAGCCATTTTTGAAGTTCCTTCAATGGTTCAGGTTGGAGCTTGTACCTTATTTCACGCCCTACTTTTTTACTTTGAACAAGACCTGCATCTGCCAGAACATGCAGATGTTTATTGACCGCGGTACGGCTGAGAGGAAATTGTTCGGTAATGGAAGCAATCGGCATTTCCTTATCAGCAAGCAATATCAACATCTTGCGCCGGGTTGGGTCGGCAACCGCTTGAAAGACATCGTGTTTTATAACGGTATCTTTCATTTTAGTGATTCTATATAAGATACAAGTTTACCTTCTTTAATTTTAGCCCAACCTTCATCCATAATGCCACGGATAACCGTATGCGGTTGATTAAATTCGGTAACCTTGTTTTCATCCCAGCCAGAGTGAATAAGTGTAAACTCTGTTTTCCCATCTACCTCTTTTAATTCAAACGTTAGATGCCAATCCTTTCCCCAATCAAATCCAACTTTATAGGGAGGCTCAAGTTCGGTTACTTTACAAGGAGAATCCCCATATGGTCCTGCATGCAAAACAAATTCTTTTCCAAGGACCGGCTCAAATGTATTGTCCATCCACCACGCTGCAATTCCCTCTGAAGTTGCAACTGCTTTCCATACCTTATCAATTGGTGCATTTAAAAGGACAGTGTGTTTAATATCTGGTAATGTCATGAATAAAACCTCCAAAGAAATTATAACACTAAAAGGTGTCACGTTCATTATAACACCTTTTAGTGTTATTTCAATACTACTTATTAATTAGAGTTTGATTTCTTGAAAGTTTTAATGCAATATTTTTCAATCTTGGGTCTTCTTCCATAAGTCCACTCTTCTCTAAAACCGCCATCATAAATTCGAAATGGGCGGATCCTTTACTAGTAATCAGCTTTTCACCGACCACAATGTCGGTATCCGTGTAATTTCCTTCAGTAAAGTACTCTGAAAATATTTCTTTAATAGGAGGCATCGTAGTAAAATCACCTTTCACTAAGCCAGCACCCGCTACGATTGCTGAAGAGGCACAACTTGCAGCAATAAATCCATTAAACTCTTGTAAAAATTGTTTCAGATGTTGATTATCTACCAATTCCTTGGTCACCCTCCCTCCAGGGAACAGTAGGAAGTCATATTCATTCGGATTTTTATGCCCAATACTTTCTGTATGAACCAAAACTCCTCCATCAGTAGATACCAAACCGCCATTATTCGATAGAGTCTCAATCTGATAATCGGCATCTGTTAAAAACTTTAGTAGCAGCGAAACCTGCCATATAGCAAAATCATCATATACGAAAAATCCAACCTTTTTTTGCATTTCTTCACCCTTTACTACGCATATTTTCATTATAGTGGCAATATTTAAAATATACCAGTCTTTAATTATAAATGGAAATATTGTATAGAAATTCCTCATTACTACTCATTCACTTTCCTTTTACAAGGAGTTCCTTATGGAAAAATACATTATTCTTTGTATCTCCTTTTGTATGATTCTGATATCTCTCATTTCTATGTACGAAATGAATAAACCTAGATTGGGACCTGTTGGTAACGGAACCTTTTCCACTCTCTATTGTGTTACTTTTATTTCTATACTCATTGCAGGCATGTGTTACTTTTTCTATTGTATATTGTTGTTTAAAAGGGAGCGAAAATAATTGAAGCAAAACAAAACGAAGATGCTTGTTTTATCATCGGAACCATGGCAATTTTGGCTTTTTTCGTAACGGAGATTTTTCAAATTCGAAGTAATCATCTAGCAAACTTACTTAAAATAAATCAGTGTTTTGATAATGATCGGACAACATTAATAGAAGTAGAGACTTCTTTCGGTTACACCAAAGTTATATGTAGTGAAAATTAAACCTGTTTTTGAATATATTTTATAAAAATATAACTCTTTAAGACAATACCACCGAAATTTTTTTATGATTCATTATTTCACAATTTTAAAATCACCCTCTGCCACTATGTCATCCCAGTCATCTTGTATTCTCATCGTATATTCACCTTCATCAATGGGAGTAAAGAAACCGAAATATACAGCAGGAGCCTTTTGTAAAATTTCATTTAAAATAAGATCAAAGGAATCATATATACTTTTATCCTTTCCTCTGAAAATAGCTACTTTGTAATGTTCTGTTTCCTCCATTTGATCAAAACTAAAATATGATATTTGATTTGTTTTTAAAACATTGGATTCATCCATTAATTGATGTGTTTCATTATCTATATTATTTGCAAAATCAATTTTTTCTGGTGAATTAACCCACCAAATAAACCAAAAGATACAAGCTATTATTAAAACTAATATGATTCTTGCTTTATTCCCCCTAATAAATTTTTTCATTGAATTGATTTTTCCCCTTATTTTATGTTTTACTGCCTAATTATATCTGCTTTTGGAATATTTTAATATGGGAAATAGAGTGGAAAATTATTACCAAAATTCAATTTATATATAAAACAAAAACCTGTTTTTACATTTCAAAAACAGGTTTTTTTATCGGTTAATTCTCCTTTTTAGACAATGATCCTAGCTCCAAATTGTAAGTCACCGTTCCTCCATGCGACATCAGCACTTGATGGTAGGATCGGTCGTTGGAGTCTTTAAAATCAACAACTGCAGTAGTGGCGCCTTGAGCTGTATCCGATTTTGAACGATAAAGTGATGCATATCCTTGTGTGTTTAAATATAGGGTGCTTTCGTATGGAGACTTCCATTCAGGTCCATTTAGGACATTGTATACATGCAAGGATTGTGTTAAATTGGACGGCAATAAGAAGGAAGAACCGTCCTGCGTTGGCATGTAGCCTGAACCACAATCAAGTGTGTACACTTCTTCTGTATGTTTCGTGCTTGCCTTTTGACCTTTCTTTGCAAATGATTCATCCATTGTGACAACTTGTGCGTTGTGAACAATCTGGACCCCGCCCTCATTGTAATTTGTTTGATCACTTGTATTATTGCGTGATGCCTGAATGGTAGATGTATAGTGCTCTCCCTTTGCATCAATTACCCCTTGAATTTCATAACTCTTATTTGCGTTCTCTCCAAATAAATTATTGTCATTACCAAATAGATCCGTTTTTGTTTTATCCGATTCTGTCGGGAATGTTAACGTGTTTTTCACAATTTTTCCGGTTGTAGGCTTTCCATTATTTTGATATAAAAATAACGATCCGCTCATCAACCAGTAATCAATATGCTGATTCACTTTGATACTCAGTGTATGTTTTCCGCCCAGCAGTCCTGCAAATGGTGTTAGATTCACACGGTACGCCGTCATATCTAAAGTATGGATCCCTTGAATAGGACGCCATAAATATGGATTCACCCCGCCTGTATATAATGTCGGCTCAGGCCAAACTGCTCCTGCTGGCTGCCCATCAATATACACCTCAATTTCACGGAAGTCCGGCTGCAACGACCACCAAAATTCATCATTATTTTGTGGTACAGCATATAAATCCAGATAAGCTCCTTTGATGTCTTTCGGTAAATCTAGCGGAACATCCATGGAGGAATTCTTTTCGTACATATAAAAAGGTGCTGCATCCTTTGTGATTGGAATGATTTTATCCGGTGTTTTTATTTTCAACGGATCTGCTTGCTTATTCTTTTTGCCTTTTTCCTCAGGATAGTATTCTAACTGAATAGACATTTCAGGAATTCCAGTGTATGTATCATTTACGTAGTTTTCCAGCTTTGTAGTTAGCACTTGTTTGCCTTGCAGAACCGGCAGATATTCTGTTACATCCTTTTGAATTTTCCACTCTATCCCGTCCTTAGTTGGTTCAGGTGTCACGCCGACAAATATTTGCGAGGAACCCGCCCAAATTTGAAAGAGTCGATCATACTGTCTACCCTTTTGCGTTCCCGTAATCGTTAAGATGACCTTCCCCCACTTACCGGAAGGAAGCTTCACTTCACTCTTCACAGGTGGTTTCGCATTTCCGAACTGTTCCTTATTCAACACTTTTACAACGGTTGGTTTTGTAGAAGGAACCGTAATAGGTACACCAATCGAAATAGGATTATCCGTTTTGCTGAATTGCTCCGTCTTCGCAACAGCTAGTGTGTTAGCGAATGGTTTCTTTTGAATACCCTGCTTTTCTGCAAAAGTAGATTGGCTGCTTCCTAACGTGAGCAACGCTAAGGCAATACCTGTGCACGCAAGCTTCATTCCTGTTTTTTTCATAAAATAACGCGCCTCCTGGATTTTTGACTATTATGATAATTTCGAAGCACAAATGTTATTTCCTTCCAACTTTTGAACCAATTATTTAGTAGTTCAAAAGTTGGATAATTAATGAGGAAGGGGTTGATGAAATAATTCATCAAGTATCGTGACCACGAATGAGGATAAAGTTGCTGAACAGGAACAATTCGCGAAGTATCGTGACCGTAATCGGGAATAGTATTGATGTACGGGAACAATTCACGATGTATCGTGACCGCAATTGTGAATGGTGTTGATGTACGGGAACAATTCATCGAGTATTGTGACCGCTATCGTGGATGATGTTGTGGAACGGGAACAATTCACGAAGTATCGTGACCGTAATTGTGGATGGTATTGATGAATGAGAACAATTCATCGAGTATTGTGACCGCTATCGTGGATGACGTTGTGGAACGGGAACAATTCACGAAGTATCGTGACCATAATTATGGATGACGTTGATAATCGGGAACATTTCACGATGTATCGTGACCGTAATCGGGAATAGTATTGATGTACGGGAACAATTCATCGAGTATTGTGACCGCTATCGTGGATAATGTTGTGGAACGGGAACAATTCACGATGTATTGTGACCATGACTTGACTTTTATATCAGTTTAGTTATAAACTGATTCAACAAGAGGTGATGTTATGCAAGAAAAACTCAGTTTAATGATTTGGTTCCGATTATCGCGAATTTATAACAAAAGCATCCGGGAATCAAACCAATACCTGAAAAAATGGAATTTATCTATCGCCCAATTTGATGTGTTAGCACAAATTGGATCACACAAACGTTTATCCCAACAAGAGCTGGCAGATAAACTCTTGGTTACAAAGGGAAACATCACACAACTTTTATCGAAATTAGAAGATCTTGACCTTATAAAAAGAGAACAGGAATGGAAAACAAAATATTTATCCTTAACGGAAAAAGGAAAAACACTTTTTAATGAGGTAGTCCCAAAACAAGAACAATTCCAGGCATCACAGTTTAGTAAATTAAATCAGGAAGAGAAAAAGCAACTATTAGAGTTACTTAGAAAAATACAAAATTAATGGAGGAAAATCATATGGAATTAAAAGGGATTCATCATGTTTCAGCCTTAACAGCGAAAGCCCCTGATAATTTTGACTTTTATACAAAAGTACTAGGCCTTCGTTTAGTAAAAAAGACGGTTAATCAAGATGATATTTCCGTTTATCATTTATTTTATGGCGATGAAAAGGGAAATCCGGGTACAGAACTAACGTTTTTTGAAATTCCTCATGCTGCGCGCACACATGAAGGGGTGAACAGTATTTCTGCACTTTCTTTACGTGTCCCAGATGATCAGGCACTTGTATTTTGGAAAAAACGCTTTGAGGAATTGCATATTGAGCATGAAGAAATTAAAAATCGTGCCGGCCGCTCCACTCTTGCATTTAAAGATCATGAGGGGCAGCGTCTAATTTTAGTATCGGATGAGAATAATGTTGGAGTAAAAGGCGGAAAACCTTGGGATAAAAGCCCGATTCCGCAAGAGTACGGAATGCTGGGATTAGGTCCTGTAAAGCTAACTGTTCGGTATGCTCCAGCTACTGTTAATGTATTAACAGATATATTAGGATTTCGCATGAAGGGACAATATTCTTCCGAAGTCGAAGGTCAACCCGATATTCTTGTGTTTGAAACAGGTGAAGGTGGTACGGGTGCAGAAATCCATGTCGAAGAAAGAAACGACCTGCCACCGGAACGTCTTGGACGCGGCGGGGTTCACCATGTTGCATTTCGGGTAGAGGATGAAGAAGAGTTACGGGAATGGATTGCCAAAATTCGAGCAGCAAGATTCCCGAATTCCGGATTTGTTGATCGTTTTTATTTCCGATCTCTTTATTTCAGAGAGCCAAATGGTATTCTTTTTGAGCTTGCGACAGATGGACCTGGGTTTGATACAGATGAAGATTTGGCTACTCTTGGCGAATCGCTTGCCCTCCCGCCATTTTTAGAAGAGAAGCGCGAACAAATTGAAGCTAAATTAAAACCATTAGATACAAAGCAATAGAAAGGTGAAGAATGATGAGACATATTTTTGAAAAAGGGCAAAATCCTGATGCCCCTACCCTCCTTCTTCTGCACGGAACAGGAGGAACCGAACACGATTTAATTAATGTAGGAAAAATGATTTCCGCAGAATCTTCTTTATTAGGTGTGAAGGGAAATGTATCCGAGTTTGGAATGGCTCGTTTTTTCCGACGTCTATCTGAAGGGGTTTTTGATGAAGAGGATCTTATAATTCGCACAAAAGAACTAAATGAGTTTTTAGATGAAAGTGCGAAAGCATATGAATTCGATCGGAATAATATTGTTGCAGTTGGCTATTCGAATGGAGCAAATATTGCAGCAAGCTTGCTATTTCATTATCAAAATGCGTTAGCAGGAGCTGTCCTTTTCCACCCTATGGTGCCAAGACGCGGGATTGAATTACCTGATTTGAGCGGAACTTCCGTTTTTATTGGAGCTGGTGAAAATGACCCATTGGTTCCGCTTCAGGAAACAAAAGAGCTTGCGGAGCTCTTGAAAGATGCGAAGGCAAATGTAGAAGTGCTTTTTGAGCAGAATGGACATCAATTATCCGGCAATGAAGTGTATGCTGCTCGGGATTGGTTGCAGAAGAAGTTTTTGAAAGATAAATAAGGTATTGCATTGACCCTGCTATGGTTTTAGCGGGGCTTTTATTTTGGGGAAATTGGATGGTTGAGGTTTTGGATTACTTTTGGTATTTGTTGATAGACTCAGCGGTTTTTCCATCTTTATTAGAGTTTCAAACCTGATTAATTTACCAGATTTTCTGCCTAATTCAAACACCATTTGGGTTTCATTATCTTTTTCCACACTCTATTTTATTTTCCACAGTTTTCTCATTTTTCACAGGGTTTATATCCATTATTTCAGAGAGTTATATCTTTCATGTTCAGCAGTAGCTTTGCTGTGTTCTTACCCATTCAACGTGAAGCTCCGTTTTCCAAAGCAAACCATTCCACATGATTTTCCCTCGCTAAATGTATTATGATGAACATGTAAGTCAATGATAAATAGGATAATAATCAAGGAGGAATAAGAATGTTTCAATCTATTGAAGAATTTTTGAATCTGTGGGAGCATGAGAGCAACTCTACTCAAAAAGTTCTAGAAGCATTAACCGATGCATCGCTTAAACAGGAAGTATCCCCTGAAGGACGTAATTTAGGAAGAATCGCTTGGCATCTTGTGACTTCACTTGAGGAGTTCGTTTCACAAACAGGTTTGCAATTCGAGGGAGCAAAATCTGACCAAGATGTGCCGACTTCTGCAACAGAAATTGCCAATCATTATCGGAAATCTAATGAGGCAATGGTTGCTGCTATCAAGGAGCAATGGACAGATGCGTCTCTAAAGGAAGTTCACAACATGTTTGGTCAACAGTGGCCAAATGGTTTCACTCTATTAAACTTAATTTTGCATCAAACTCATCATCGCGGACAAATGACGGTGCTTATGAGACAAGCAGGCCTTAAGGTTCCAGGTGTATACGGTCCTGCTCGAGAAGAGTGGAGTGCAGTTGGCATGGAGCCCCCTAAACTTTAATATCAAAAAGCCCTTAGCTCTCTATTCAAGCTAAGGGTTTTCTCATTTAGTTAATCTTTTGTATTCTATTTTGAATCTCCATCGTAATCGGGCCAGTTTGCTTTTTCACATAATCCACTAATGCATCTAAATCAACTGGTCCATTTACTTGATTCTTACCATTAGCAAATTCCGTGAACCCATCTCCACCACTTGCCAAGAAATTATTCATAGCAACTTTATAAGTTTGATTTGGTTCAATTGGTGTACCATCTTCTAAAGTTAACGAAACGATTTTATCATTCGCTTTTGTACTATCCCAAGTATATTTCATACCGGAGATTTGCAGCATTTTGGAAGAACCGTCTGTACGCCATTGTTGATTCAATGCTTTACGAATTTGATCACCAGTTAAGTCCATCGTAATCATAGTATTTCCAAATGGTTGAACAGTGTAAAGATTTCCCCAAGTAATGTCTCCGCTGTTAATGTCCGCACGTATTCCACCAGGGTTCGTAATAGCAATTTGGGACTTTGTAATATCACGCTGTGCATCCGTGATAAAATCACCTAAATTGGATTCGCCACTTTCATTTTGTTTGCCAGTTAATGCAGTCGTTGTCTTTCCAAGTACTTGATTAATTAATGGGGCAACCCTCTTCTCATCCTCGTCAATCATCGCTTTAATTTGCGGATCTGGAGTGATTGAATCTTGATAGGTTGTTACAATTTCTGCGCTGTCTTTTACAACATCTTTTGTTCTCGGATCGATCCAAAGATGGACATCGGCAAACGCTGTTCCATATGAATAGGCTTGTACAACTCGCTTCCCGGCTACTTTCGTATTAATATACGCATGGTTATGACCGCCGAAAACCACATCCACTTCAGGATCAATATTCTTTGCTATATCAATCACTTTACCAGTTGCATTTTTTCCGTCATAATCGGAGTTTCCTGGATCATGCGCCAAAACAATAATGGTTCTAACCCCTTTTTTCTTTAACACCTTTGCATATTTATTGATTGCTTCGGTTTCGTCTGTAAATTCAACATCCTTCACATTTTCTGGCATCGTAATACTTGGTGTTTCGGTTGTATCAACACCAATAAATCCAATGTTTACTCCATGAACCTTTTTGATTACATAAGGTGGTAACAACGGTTTCTTTGTCTTTTTATCTATTACATTGGCACAAACATACGGGAAGTTTAATCCTTTAAAATATTCCCCAGTGGTAGGATTCTTCCCTCCATAAATTTGCCGCATCATTTCTTTTACACCGTGATCAAATTCATGATTACCAAGTGTTCCAACATCAAAATGAAGTGTATTTAAGATGTTTAAAGTAGGTTCATCTTGAAATAATGCCGATACCGGTGCAGAAGCGCCTACTGCATCACCACTTGTAACTAACAGGGTATCTTTCACTTGTGCTTTTCTTTGTTTTAAATAGGCTGCGAGTACATCCGCTCGTCCAACATTTCGTCCACTAACAGTACGAGTGACATCCAACTGTCCATGTAGGTCATTTATCCCTAGGATCTGTACCTCAATTGGATGTGGATGGTCTTTTTTTATATTCTTTGCTGCCGCATCTACTGATGAGAACGGTAAGGTCAATAAAGATGCCAAACCTACTGATAATAATAGATTTCTTTTACGCAAAATCTCCCACTCCCCCAAGTTTAATAGTTTACAAGATTCAGTATAAATAACGGACATTGGACACACAACGAGCAATAATATGCGTATTTTTTACAAAAATTGTGTTGCAAATTTATCCAATATCGTTAATTTGAACCATAAAATGAATAATCAAAATTACCTACTCGGACAATCACCATGTCTATAAAAATCATAATACTTGAATGTTAATTTCATATTTTGGGAGTGTGAACCTCTCCAACTAAATCATAGATTTTGATGGAGCATCCCTTATCTTAAATACGGTACAAAATTTGCGGTTAAGACACCTTTAGTGTCTCTAGTGCATCATTAAGACTAATGAATGAAGACAAGGTTTGTTCTGTTCTTTTTGACAATTCAGGTACTTTCGCCTGAAGAGCCAACCATTTCTTTTCAGAAATGGATTTTTGAATGCCACGTATAAAATAGCGAGCACCAATATTATAGGTCGCCGATAAATCGGCATGATACACCTTTCCTGTCCGAAACGTTGCGAGGTCTTTTTTATGATTTCGTTTCACTTTCCCAGAGCCATCAAAAGCCAAAGCACTTGTATTTCGTGCATTTACTTTCGACATTCGCATACCTAGATAATGTGCCATTTCTTCCACTTTATTTTGGATCCCTTTTTTTCGCCAATATCGTAATTTGAAACGAAGCTTCTTGGCACCCCAAAATCCTTTTGGCACTTTCATTTGATCAAGGTACTCAAATACAATAACATCACACCTATGTTCTTTTGCGAATGTTACTATTTCATGCGAAGTATGATGGACAATATGCATTTGTAGCCCATTTATTCTTCTCCAAAAATTTGGTGCTGTAATGGTACCGGAAACAGATTGCGCTTTTCTTAATTTGTTTGTGATGGTATACAATTGGTCTTTTTCTATTGGCTGATGGATAAACTTTCGAGCCAAGACAGTTCCTTTTGCATTCATCACAGAACAAACGGCAGAGTTATGGATTCCTAGATCTACTGCACAAATTTTCTGATCCTGTATTTTTGTATCGTTTACTTTCACTTTTGATTCGTAACTTATGTGTAGAAAAAACTTTTTCCCCACTTTCACAAGCTTAGGATTATTTTCCTTCCAATTCCAAACACCACGTTTGTATTGGTCTTGCGGTTTAAATTGGATATCGATCCAGACCCAATCATTTCGATGAAATACTTTTATTCTAGCAGTTTTTTCAGATGTTTTTTCGAACATGTTTCCTTGATAGAATACCGGAAACTCTTTATGTTCCAATTGCAGTCTAGGAGGTTTTTTCTTAAAGGTCTTGCCTTCTAAAAGAGCCATTTCCTTCTCCTTTTCCCAATTTTTTAGATTGGAGCGATAACTTTTGACCTTTCCAAAAGCGGAAGCAATGGCACTTCTTCTGAAGTAAGAAGGGAATTTAAAAAAATGAGAATCGAATTCTTTGTATTTCGGTTGAGGATTTGATTTTGTGATATGAATTAGCTTTTCCACTGCGGGAACGATTGTTTTCACCTGAAACGTATCCATATCATCAAACTCTTTATCTATGACATTCATAATAAATGATAATGCTTCATTAAAAATATCTAGAGTGCGATGAAAGACAGTGGAATGGTTGGTAATTTTATGACGTAATGTTTTCATCATCTTCATCATCAAATCCCCCTACCGAAAGTATGTTCCCATCTATTATTAAGCATATCATATAAATTGTTCATTGTATAAAATAATGAAAGAAATACTCGAATTTAATGAAAATTAGATATACTACTTTTACATTAAAACTTCCGTTTAGTTGAGGTTACAACCGGTGGACAAAAATGTATGACAAACGAAATCTTACAGAGACTAAAAATTTATTCCCTTTTAAAAAAACGGAATTACAAAGTAATGGAAATGAATGAGGAAGAAGATCATACACCACCGAAAATTAATTTATCCAACACCATGAATGGTTATAAAACAGTAACTTCTATACATATCAGAAAATGATTTATGGAGAAACCAAAATAAAATTATTGGAAACCTTATTTTTGAAGTAGAAGTTATATGGTTTTAACTACCGGAGGATCAACAGTAGAAATAATAAAAAAGTATATAGGAAAGTAGGGAAAGAAAAAGAAATAAGAGCCTAACCCCCACTAAATTATAGATTTTGAAGGGGAATGCGGCTCTAGTATTTGTTCAATTTATGGTTAATTTAACGTAAAAAAAGAGCATTCCTACCCAGATAGAAATGACCCTTGATTTTTTGATTAAGGAATTAATAATACCTTTCCAGTACTTTTTCTGCTTTCAATGAATTCGTGTGCTTTTGCACCTTCCCTTAATGGAAACAAGGTGGGTTCAGAAATCTTTAGTTGACCGCTTTGAATCCATTTAAATAGTTCTCCGGATCGCGCAACACGTTCTGCACGTGATGTCAGCACATTCCAAAGATCTCCCCCTGTCAACGTTTTGGAAGTATCCATCAGCATTCTAGGATCCACTGGTGCTGGATCCCCGCCTGCCATTCCAAAAAATACAACTGTTCCACCGATACGTGTTACATCAAAGCTATCTATTAGTGTTGCTCCTACCGATTCATATACAACATCTACGCCACAATCATTTGTTACATCTTTCACTTGTGCTTTCCAATCCTTAGCATATAAAAACACATTATCTGCCCCTGCTGCTATTGCTGCTTGACGTTTTCCCTCCGAGGACGTTAAACCAATAACTTTTCCCCTAAGCAATTTGATGATTTGAACCAACAGCTGTCCAACTCCTCCGGCAGCGGCGTGTACTAAAGCTACATCTCCATTTTTAATGGAATAGCTATCTTTCGTTAAATAATGTGCGGTTAAACCCTGCAATAACAAAGAAGCCGCTGTTTCATACGTAATACCAGCAGGAATAGGAATCGCTTTATCCTGAGGTACTGCTACTAGCTCTGCATTAGCGAATGGAACGTCAGCGAAAGCTATCCTATCTCCTACCTTAATACCTTCAACCTTACTGCCGACTTGTTGCACAATACCAGCACCCTCGTATCCCAAAATATAAGGGGGCTGACCGACTAAATGATAATTGCCTTTTCTTCGGTAAACATCTGCAAAGTTCAATCCAATTGCTTTCATTTCTAATAAAACTTCTTCAGAACCAATTTGCGGATCTTTTATATCTCGATATTGGAGAACTTCGGGTCCGCCAAACGATTCAAATATGAGTGCTTTCATAATGTTCGCTCCATCTCTTTAATAAAATCCTGTTTTAAAAAATAAATCCATTTTTGTTATTTTATCAACCATTTTTTCCTTTATTATAGACTATTGTGATTTTACAATGAATAAGTCGAACAGCTCCAATGTTTGGTACCAGACCTTTTATGCCCCTTCCAGCCCAGCTTATGCAGCTCCTTTGCTATGAATAAATTAAAAACCCTATGTCCTACTAGCTACATAGGTAATAGCATTCGTCCTTAACATAACATCTTTGCCATCTCTACTAATTATATATTCTAGAGGCTTAACCACCTTCGTTAAAATATCCCATCCTCTATAATGTTCCTCCAGTTTTTGCAGCATTTTATTCGTGGATAAATTAACTTCCATATATGCTTCCAGCGATTCATTCGAAGTCCTGTCTATTTCCTGGACCTCCGAATTAACAACTAAACAATGAAGTCCGTATCTCTTTGTTCCTTTCGTCATTCTTTCTAAAAGATGATCAAGTACTTCCTCCGACCGAACATGCTCTAAACTCGAAACTGCTACTATTAAATCATACTCCTCCAGCTTAATATTAAACTCTCCAATATCTGCGTGAACCGTTCCGATTACCTCACTAACATCATATTGCAGGCTATATTGTTCTAAATGTTTTAAAGCAGACTCTAGCAAGTCTACACAAATAACCTTGCCAGCCTTGTTTTTTATTTTTTTCGCGATAGGAATACTGTTTCGGCCAACTCCGCACCCTAAATCCAGAACCTTTACATTTTCTTTTTCTTCTAGCACAGGTATTAGGTCCATAACGGTTTTTACTGGTTTATACAGCCACGAGCCTTCCTCAAATAATCTATAATTGTCATAGCAATAGTCGTGGTATTTTTTCTCTCCTATCCGAATAGAATTAATTCTTTCCACAAAATCTTCTTCTCCTTCTTTTACTACAATTTTTTTATTCCTTTTAGCTATGTAAGTAGCAAAGGTATTTATATATATAAATGTGATAATAAGTTTATATAAATTTTATCTTAAGGAGGTGTTTAATATTGGGGTTGTTGATTATTATCATGATTGCTTATTTACCTTTATTTTACAACATCCATAAAAGATTAAAAAATATCGAAGAGCGTATTAGAGACATAGATCACCCAAATTAATAATGTTATGAGAATAGTTCCGTCCTTAATGGAACAAATTCATTATCCTGCCTCTCATTATCAGTTCAAAATTATGATACGTTTTAGTTTTGAGCAAAATTAAACTTAAATAGAAATAACCCTAAATTTAATATTTCCACTTAGGGTTATTTATCGTTGATAAATATACTTTCCAAATACATTTTGTAGTTAATAAAAGACAACAGGGCCAATTTTTCTTAAGCTAAAAATGCTATTATAGGTCTTGAGACAATCTCACCATATCAATTACTTGGATTCCATTCTCGTATATTTCTTCATCATAATGTCTGATAAAAAAATCCCTATCTACGCCAACAATCCGAAAGCCACATTTTTGATAGAGTGCCAGCTGACCTACACTTGAGTTTCCGGTTCCAATTTCGATAGTTTTATAGCCTCTTTCCTTTGCCCGCTTTATTGCATCGTTTACTAATTTTTTGCCGATTCCTTTGCCATGGCAATGTTCAGCAACTGCAATATTTACAATCTCTATTGTTTCTGGCCGTGTTGGAAGCAAGACATATTCTCCAAGGATACTTCCTTCTTCCTCGGCAACAAAGCATTCGCCCCGACCAATGTAATCCTCCACTAGTTTTTGATTAGGGTCTGCTAATAAAAACAATTCCAGTGGGTACTGTTCCTCCGGTCTTAATTCTCGTATTTTCATGGTTTCACTCCTCACAGTATTTTATTATTCGTCATTTATATTCCCATTACCTTTAATTTTACATTTTTATTATGATATGTTATATTACCCAATGAACCAATCATCCTACAAATTTAGAGGTGCCATATGGATATTGCAAAAACAAACCGATTATCGCTTGTCGAACAAATCGTTTCACAAATAGAATCTCTTATTGAATCTGGGGCATGGTCTGTTGGGAGCCGAATTCCTCCAGAATTAGAATTAATGCAGCAGCTGGATGTAAGCCGCAATACTTTACGTGAGGCAATTCGTGCTCTTGTTCATGCAGGACTTCTGCAGACTAGACAAGGAAGTGGTACATATGTATGTTCCTCTAGTACTCTTGGAGCAGCACTGCAAAAACGGATCCAAAAGGCAAATCTTATAGAAATACTGGAGGTTCGCCATGCATTAGAAAAAGAAGCAGCACGGTTGGCAGCAATAAGAAGAAACCAAAACGATCTTGAAAATATACAAACCTATCTAGAGGCTTGTCTAGCAGCTGCAGAGCATAATGACAGTGAAGCATATGTGGAAGCGGATATTCAATTACACAAAGCGATTGCTGTGGCAGCCCACAATAGTATGCTGATGGATCTTTATGAGCAAATGTCCGTGCCCTTGCACGAATCTGTTCATAATTTATCCGAAATGACCTGTCATACCGACTTTCACCATCATGTACATTGGAAATTAGTAGACGCTATAAAGGAACAAAATCCCGAGCAAGCCATAGAAGCGGTTACCGAGTATATTGAACAATTTATGGAAATTTTATAATTAGAGCGGAGGAAGAAAGTTGAATTTACAACCGGGAACGTTACAACAAGAACAAACAAAGTTGGACGTAAAACCAAAAGTACTTTTATTAATTATCGGAATAATATTTATCGGAGCGAATTTAAGAGCTCCTTTAACATCAGTTGGACCATTGGTGCCTTCCATCCGTGAGAGTTTAGGAATATCAAGTACACTTGCAGGAGCATTAACAACGGTTCCTCTCCTTGCTTTTGCGCTAGTGTCACCATTTGCACCAAAATTAGCGCGCCGCTTTGGAATGGAATCCGTTCTTTTTCTCTCCTTAATCCTTTTAACCATCGGAATTATTCTGCGTCCTCTCTCTGGAGTAGGAACGCTTTTTACCGGTACGATTTTTCTTGGTTTGGCCATTGCTATTGGCAATGTATTAGTACCAAGCATTATTAAGCAAAACTTTCCACAAAGTGTAGGGACTATGACGGGAATTTACTCTGTTTCTATGAATCTATGTGGCGCTATTGCATCTGGACTAAGTATTCCAATTTCCTCTAACTCAGGATTTGGGTGGCAAGGCTCCCTGGGATACTGGGGAATTATTTCGATCGTTGCGATACTTTTTTGGATTCCGCAAATTCGTGCAAAACGCAAGCAAGACGTACGGGTATCTGAAAAAACGCAATCGGTAAACATTTGGAAATCTGGCCTGGCTTGGCAAGTAACAGTCTTTATGGGACTGCAATCCTTAATCTTTTATACGATTGTCGCTTGGCTGCCAGAAATTTTGCAACAGCAAGGATTAAGCTCCAGCACAGCCGGTTGGATGCTATCCTTAATGCAGTTTGCGGTTCTACCCTTTACTTTTATCGTCCCAATAATAGCGGGACGCATGAAAAACCAATATCTACTCGTCACCATTACGGCTCTTTTATTTATTATTGGTATGATTGGTATTCTGTATGGAAATCTTTCGCTCATACCATTGTCAGTAATATTTTTAGGTATTGGGGGAGGCTGTGCTTTTAGCTTAGCGATGATGTTCTTTAGCCTCCGTACCAAAAACTCTTATCAAGCAGCGGAATTATCCGGTATGGCTCAGTCCATTGGATATCTTCTTGCAGCCGTTGGTCCAACTTTATTTGGAGTGCTGCATGATATCACGCACAATTGGGCAATTCCTTTATGGATGCTTGTTATAACTTCTGTGCTTATTTTTATATCTGGTATTGGTGCTGGGAGAAATAAATATATTGAGGGAAAATAAAATGGGATGGCTTATTGGCCATCCTTTTTTTATCCCCTAAATTATTCCAAAGAACGCTCTCGGGGCAAAGCGTTGTTAATAAACCACACTTAAGGACAACTTGTTCGCCTTCTTATACAAAGGTATCCTTTACAATCCCAATACAGGACATCTAACTAAAGAAAATCCTATAGCTTGTCCTTCATTTCATTGATGAAGGACATCTGACAGTAGAAAACCTTGTAAATTGGCCTTCATTTCACTGATGAAGGACATCTGACTGAAGAAAATCCTATAGCTTGGCCTTCATTTCATTGATGAAGGACATCTGACAGTAGAAAACCCTATAACTTGGCCTTCATTTCATTGATGAAGGACATCTGACAGTAGAAAACCCTATAACTTGGCCTTCATTTCATTGATGAAGGACATCTGACAGTAGAAAACCCTATAGCTTGTCCTTCATTTCATTGATGAAGGACATCTCGCTATGGTTTATCATGCCACAATGGCCTTTATAACCTTTCTTAAGGACATCTCACTCTCATTCTCAAGCCACAATGGTCTTTATAACACCATTCTAATCTCAATCTAAAAAAAGTGGTAAAACCATAAAAAAGCGAAATGACTCATATTTCTTGAATACCAGTCACCCCGCTTCTATTTCATTTATTATCCAAACTAAGTTCGGTCGATATTTTCACTTTTGCTAGTTTACTAGCAAAAGGCACGAATACAACAATAGCCATTCCAATTAGGATTGCCATAATAATCCCTATAAATGGAAAATTAAAATGCAGCCTACTGCCTGTATCAATTAGACTGATGACATACGTTAATGCTGTTCCGGCAAGGGATCCTAAAGCTATTCCAATTAGGATATAAAGAATAACTTGTGTCATAATGACGATAATGACCCCTCTTTTGTTAATGGACAAGGTGCGTAAGATCGCAAACTCCTTCCGTTTGGAGTGAATATTATTGATTAGCGTATTAAATACTCCAACCATCACGCATACTACCATAATCGCGATTACGGCATAGAAGATGTACAATCTTTGATCAATCATTTTATTTGCCTTTTTCAATGATTGTTGATAGCTATTGATTTCTAATTCAGGATATTTCATTTTTAATGCTTCTAATTGTTTCAACGTATGTTTTTCGTTATCGCTGCTAATAAAAACTCGATCCAATGCTGTATGTTGGTTTCTATATTTGCTGCTCCAATCCATCATTACATCAAATGAAAGCGGCAGCTTATCGACAATTGCCGCTATCCTTGCCTTACCAATTGGTTTTTGCTTTTGTTCTGCTTCAAAGAAATTTCCTAGACGGATTGTATCTCCAGCTTTCACTTTAAACTTTTTCGCAAAATTTCTGCTAACGATAAGTTGATTCTTTCTAAACTTAATGTTCTTTGATATCAACCCCTGGCTTGCCATTTCTTTTAAATCACCTAAAAAATAATCAAACGAATAATAATTATCTGCTTTTATCAGATCCAATTGCGTAGGCGTGCTGACAGTACTTGCCCCTTTAATACCAGATAATTTCACTATCTGTTTTTTTATTTCCATAGGATCTAATTTCGAATCATAATTCAATCGGCTTGTGACAACGATATTAGTTTGATACTCATTTTTTAAATACTGTTCTTGATTTTTCTTGATTGTTTCCATTAACGTGGAGCCAAAAATAGTTATAATCATTAATGTACTGATGGTCAGCATCACAAAGGTGTTCTTTCTCACCTGCGGAATCACATTTTTTATAGATACAAAAGAGGTCCTACCTAATATACTCCTTATAAGAGGCAATAACTTATGTAAAAAAGGAGCCAGGTAAACCGGAAACAATACAAAAATTCCAAAGGTTATAAGGATGCCTGCAAAAAGGAAGGAAAATACTTGGTATGTATCCCCTTGAACAACAAGCTTTCCGAACAAGATAAAGAATAAGCCACCAATGATCATGCTATATCCTATTACTTTACGGAATTTTGAATTGGCAAAATCGTTCCGCTCATTTTCTTGCATGATTTTAAGCGGCAGTACTTTTGAGCTCCGATAAGCAGGAATTAGCATGAAAATCTCAATTAAAACAAAGCAACTAAATGCCAGCAAAAGGGCGAGTTTTGGATGGAAATCCATTGTATCCACGTGGATCGCAAACCATTTTTGTATACAATTTTGGATAAACTGATTGCTAAGAAAAGCTAGAAGGAATCCTAATACAGCACCAACCATCACCATCAAGCTAGATTGAATAAACACAATATTAAACATTTGCTTGGACGTTGCACCTAATGACCGCATGATGGCGAATTGATTTTTATACTTATATAAAAAGACTTCAAAGTTGGCGATGATTAATAAAGAAGAAACAAATAACATTAGAACCGAAAGAACCGTCATAAAAATTTGATGTGATGTGAGATTGGTCTTTAGATATACATTCTCCTCTGCTAGATCAATACGTAAGCCTTGGTCCACTTTCCGTATTTCATTTGCCAACACAATTGGATTATCACTTTTTTTAGCCTTTATTAAGATATAAGTCGCCTCTATTTGTTTACCCGTTTCTGCCGCAATAAATTTCTTCGCATCGTCACGAGAGATAAGAAGAATATCGGGTGCTACCCCGGACGCATCTAAGTTATCTAATAGCTCTTTTATTTTAAAAGTTTCATTTTCAATCGTTATCTTTTCCCCAGCACGGACCTTTAAGGCTGCCGCTAACGATTTATTGATCATCGCTTCGTTGGCAGAAAGGTCCTGATGAAAATGATATTTACTTTTAACAAGCGAATCATTCTCAACTCCAACTGTATAAATATCGTTATATGTATGGTTGATGTTTAAATGTGTAAGCACCACATTGGAGTAGCTTTGTATACCTGGTTGATCCGTTATCCTCTGTAAAAGTACTCTATCAATAATCTTATTCTGTTCAGGATTGTATCCTACTGACAAATCCATATTTCCGTACATTTTCTTTACTTCATTATGCAGTGTTTGTTTGGCATTAATCGAGAATATGGCTAATGTGATGATGAGTGAGACGGACAATATAACACTAATAATGGACGAAATAGCAATAAATTTATTCCGGTAAAAGAAACGCAGCGATACCCCTTTAATAGACTTTATCATTAGACATCTCCATTATTTCTTGAAAGGTATGTAAAATATTCGCCATATTATCTTGATTGCTGGCACATTTATATTCGTTCACTATTTGTCCATCGTGAAAGAAAAGCACTCTGTCTGCATAGGTTGCCACCTTTGGATCGTGGGTTACCATGATAATACTTTGTTCAAATGTTTTTTTCATATCGATTAATACATGTAAAATCTCTGTAGAGGTATTGAAATCCAAATTTCCCGTTAGCTCATCCGCTAGTATAATCGGAGGAGCAGTAATTAGGGCTCGTCCAATTGCAACTCTTTGCTGCTGCCCTCCGGAAAGCTGAAATGGCCGATGTCGTCTCCAGTTAGATAGTCCGACGAGTTCCAGCATGCCATCCACTTTTTGTTCCAGTGTTTCTTTTTCCACCCCTTTGAGGATTAGCGGAAGAGCAATATTTTCTTCCACCGTTAAATCCTTTAAAAGGTTAAAAGATTGAAAAATGAACCCAATATTATCCCTTCTAAACTGAGCAGCATAGGGCTCTATAAACATATTGCGATCATGCTTTCCGTTCAGCCAGATTTTCCCCTTATCAGGCTCATCCAACGTACCAAGAATATTAAGGAGTGTACTCTTACCTGAACCGCTTGTTCCCATCACGGCAAGCAATTCGCCCTTTTGAAGATCAAAGGAGACATTTTTAAGTGCCTGGACTTCATACCCGATTCCTTTATACGTTTTCCAAAGACGCTCTACGGTTAACACGATTTGGTCGTTTGCCATCTTACACCTCGATTGTATTGGATAATAGTTTCTTAGAATACACTTCCGGTGCTGCTATACATCGGCCATCTGTTAAAATCGTTTCTATCAACGCAACCTCTGTTATCCTTGCGTCGATTGTGCTTAGTTTTTTAGAACAGTTCTTAAATGCTTCACATAATTTGTCGTGGGATAACCGATTGGCTAATGTACAATGCGGAACCCATTTTCCCGGCAAGTAAAGAGAATCAGGATTATCATTAAACCTTTTGAAAAAATCGTGATGTGTTCGATGAAGATTGGACAGAGATGTCGACATGGTTGGGGATAAAAACAATGTTCCTGAGTTTAAGAATGTTCCTAATGAATTAAAAGTTATTTCTACTTGAAAAGTAGAATCGTAAAATTGATCCATCGATTGGATCATTTCATCTTTATCAAGATGATTATAGCTTGCGATGGTGATATGCGGTTTTCGGTCCTCAACCTCCTCCGCATAAAAAGAAATGGATTGTTTCCTTAGGTCTTGCCATATTTCTTTTATTAGGTTTTCCGTTTTCTTGTCCAACAGTGCGATAATTGCGAACATATACCTCTCACTCTCCATGAATTAGAAAATCAATCCTCATCCGTTTCAATCCAATCCCCTTAGCTATGTGGTTGTGAGATGACCAAAAACTCTATGTCATTGGGGATTCATTCTTCATTTGGTGAGGATTGCAAGGAGAAACCTCCACTCCTTCACCTGTATGTAAGATAATTCTCTCACCATCTTGTTCTAATATCGCAGTTCCGGATAAAACATAGAAAAACTGCCGAGAATGCTGATGGTAATGGCGAACCTCTGATGTATACGGAGGCATTCTTTCATGAATGACACTTAGGTCTTTATTCTTCACTAGGTGCCATCCGTCACATTGCTCTCCCCATGTATAATGTTCTGAGTTATGTTTACTTACCTTCATTCATACTTCCTTTTTCTCTTTGGAATACCTCTTTTTAAGATTTATAGGATATAGATGTCATATACTCATTCGAACCCTACAATCATCCATATTTTACAAGAACATGCCAAAGCTGTTTTAAATGCTGGAATGTTTCCTCCGGCGTTCCCCAATCCTCCCAATATTCTGGTTTATGATAGAAAGATGCAGCTGCATTGCCTATCGTAACTGCATCGAGCAGACCGGAAGTATGTGCATAATTTTCATCCACTCGCTTAGCAAGAGGCGGCATCGCTGGACCTCGAAAATCATCGGGTACAGCGGAAATAGCTAATTGAAATCCAGGATGCCACAAAAGTGTGATGGAATACTTTTCACAGAGTTTTTCCATTAAAACACCCAGTTGTGTATCCTTAAAGGATGGGTCGGCTACCAATGCCTCAACATCTTTAGATAGGTCTATATCGCCATGGATTTGTGCTTCGATATAATCATCTAGAGAGCGTCCCAATTTACTTAGCTGTCCGCTGCATGATGGAAGGGTAAGAAGTTGCTTTACCACATCGGCAACATCCATATCAGACTTACCAAGGGCCTCTCGATTTATTTCAGCCACTTCTAATAATGCAGCCATGATTGGTTCAAATGTGTCAATTGTTCCCATCACATCAGGTCCTGTATGACTGTCCCCAAAAGTAAAGGTGCAACACTCCAACATATGTGGTTTTAATCGAAAATGACATGAACCAAAACGTGGTGAAGCACCATCTGCATAATTCATTAAGTTCAATCCGCCATACTTAGGACGTTCCACATTTCTTACGGAGGGATTTTGATAAGCCGCGCCAAACAAAATCTTTTCCCACTGATCCCGATCGCCACCCGCAAAAGCTGTCTTACTTCCGTTTGTAACCTGGGTGACAAATTGACTGTA
Source organism: Margalitia sp. FSL K6-0131 (assembly GCF_038008735.1). NCBI lineage: Bacteria > Bacillati > Bacillota > Bacilli > Caryophanales > Bacillaceae > Heyndrickxia > Margalitia sp. FSL K6-0131. Next base: position 305,209 of record NZ_JBBOZS010000001.1, on the reverse strand, counting down.
GTACATTCCATCTTCTATAAAGCACTCCATAATGGTATGTCCATTTGAAAGAATTCGATCAGGATGAAAATTGAGCGTTACTCTCCCATAAGTGCGAATAATGGACAGCAGTTCCTTGATCGAAACAGATATTCTGTTCCGGTTAAAAATATCTATAATCTTTTCAATCGATTGACTTTGAGACTCTTTCGCTTTCAACCTCACATGGTCGATTGCAACGGATTGAGCATGAGTCAATTCCATCTAGTACACCTCCATCCACTATTATCTCAGTGGTTTTCCAAACACAATATGCCAATGCAGATGTTTGGAATCCTGATAGTTTCCTATATTCGTAATGACTCTGCACGCACCGTTTTCTTCGGTTACCGTTGCGGCAACTTTTCTAATAACATCGAATAACTCCATAAGTAATTCGTTATCTTCATCTTGAAGGGTGATAAGCGACGAAATATGCTTTTTCGGTATCGCTACGATATGAACTGGATAAAAAGGTTTTGTATGATAATAAGCTAAAACATTCTCTGTTTCCATTACCTTGTTTACGGCTGTCTTGCCGCTTAGTACCTCTTCACAGTAAAAATCCTCCGTCATAATGTCACCCCTTTTTTAGATAAACGCGGACTCAGAATCCGTTATTTTTAATAAATGCCCTAAATTTGAGGACTAATCGGACACTGAGTACGTTAATTGTGTAAAAACACAATGAAATCACTGCTTTTTTCTTAAATAACGGCTCCTATGTCCGCAAACAGAAGGAATAAGCCCATTTTGTCACAGATAACGGAACTGTTGTCCGATAACGGGGAGATTTGGTTATCATAGATTCCTATCTTTTACCCAATCAGTCTTTAGAATTGAAAAAACAAAAGTATCGTATGAAACCCCACCTTGATAGATATAACCTCTTAGCAGTCCCTCTTTTTGAAATCCCAATTTTAACAATAGATTGGAAGACGGGTCGTTTTCCGGAAAGGTAACGGCACCGATTCGATATAAATCCAATTCCTCAAAGCTGTATTGCAGAACTGCTTTTACCGCTTCCGAAACGATTCCCCTCCTCCAGAAATCCGGATGCAGCTCATATCCAACTTCTGCACGTTTGCTCGTGATAACAAGATTATTTAATCCGACACTTCCTATGTATTCACCTGTTTCTTTTAAAATCATTCCCCAGCGAATCCCACGCTTTTCTTCAAAATTCCTTGAAAAGGAATGTACCATCTTTTGAGCCTGTTCCTCTTCCTGAAAAGGTATCATTCCATAATAACGAGTTACCTCTTCCCGTGAAAAAATATCATAGATTGCCCCTGTATATTCTTCGGTGATTTCCTTAAGCATTAATCGTTCTGTTTCTAAAATAGGAAATGACATAAATAACACCTCTTTTCTTAAACTTTGTTGCATTTGTATAGGGAAGTCCTTGGTTATAAATGGAGAAACTTTATAAGAAAAGATTCCCTAAATCCTGACCAGCTTAGAATTTATATTGTGAAAACAGCTTTTATTTAAGATACCGTTTCAAACGCAGGTGGATATTTCACCTTCCCCTTGATTCCCTGTAAAGAATCTTCCTTCAACTCGATCGCCATAAAATATGGGTCCTCCACATTATAAGGACATTCAATTCCGAACGAGGTTTGCGAAGGAACAAACCCAAATTTAGGATAGAAATCCGGATGTCCGAGTACAAATACATGACAATAGCCTAGCTCACCGCAAGCCCGCAACCCCGCCTTAACAAGTTCCAACCCAATTCCGATTCCTTGGTATTCCGGTTTTACCGACATTGGCGCAAGCCCAATAGTCGGAATCTCCCCTTCATTTGTTTCTATGAAAATTTTGCTAAACAAAATATGTCCAATGACGTCTCCGTCTTTCACCGCAACGAGAGATAATTCTGGTATAAATAGTTCACTTTTCCGGATAGCTTGAACTAAATTTGCTTCATTTAGTTTATTTCCGAACGCAAAATAATGTAGTAAGCGAATTTTTTCATAATCAGCTGGCGTTTCCGAGCGAATGATATATTCAAAATCCAATTTCGCTCCCTCCTTTGATGGTAAAATTTTACTACAATTGTTTTTGTATGTATAGTGAATATTATAAACAAAAAATATTTTATAAATTTTACGATTTTAATTTGAACAATTGGAAAATAAATGAAATAATAAGACAAAATAATGAGGAAGGATCCCTGCGTCGAAGAGGGAAAGCGAAGCAACTACAAATCATTTTTTCAAGCAGTATAAGAAGGATTTTGCAGATGGATTTCGAGTGGTAAAGAGGCAGAAAATGTCTAGATACATTAAAGTTGACTACTTTACATTAAAGTTCGCTACTTTACATTAAAGTAAGTTACTAATGTACACCCAAAATTAATGTACTGAAACATCTATGTAAATCCTTAATTAAAAAAGTTTGAACTAGGTCGAAGGAAAATCAGGTGAATCCTGGTTGCCCTTCGGTCTTTTTTTTATGGACAGTAGATTGTGAAGAAATGCACTTAAACTCCAATGAAAATAAAAAGTGAAAAAAGGCATACAACCCAGAAAAACATTTTTTTAAAAATGCTACTGAGCCTCCTGAAGATCATTATAAAGTTGAAAAAACGCTTAGAATAATCCACCTTTCTATATATATTAAACATTAAGGTTCAGCTAGCGCAACGATCAGAAAAGGATTAATCTCCCATGAGTGCTACCCATCTAGGGCGCGACAGTCGGTGGTACACCGTGATCGTTGGAGTCAGACTAACGGATGGGCTCAAAGGCACCATAGTGTATCGACCTTCTTCGCCAGCCATTAAACATTATGGACTTGGAACCCCATTTTCATCCTCTGTGGTGCAGCGCTGATTTATGTGCTGCATGGGTGACTAACGGGGCAGATTAGCATTCCTGTAGATAGTTAAATATCAGGTTTGAAAAAATAAGAGCTCCTCCTTAGATTTGAGTTTTAGAGTGGTGTCTATACTCTTATCTTACTGAGGGGCTCTATTTTTTTCAAAGTCGAGATTAACGCACTACAGGAATGCTATAGGTGCAAGAGTTAAAGATCCAGCTGCCATATCGGCGGCTTTTCTTATTGAACAAAAGGGGCGGATTAGTAAAATAAGGAAGGAATTATGGGTGGGGTGTCGAATTACATTTTTATCCGATATTGGATAGGGTGATTGAAACGTGTTAAAGGGCAAAAATTTGAAGAAAGAAGTTTTTAGCATTTTACTTTTACTTATTATTTGTTTTGCATATGCATACCAAAAGCCAATATTGACAGCTGGGAAAGCCACAGATTATGCAGCTTTGTGTTTGCAATTTCCACCAAAAAGATTGGGAATAAAAGCCGTGGATATTAATTGGGATGACATTACCCCAAAGAAATTTTCCATTGATAAAAAGAGTGGCTTTTTAAATCAAATCACTAATCAACGTGAGTTAAGTGTAACGCTGAAAGCTAAAAATGGAGAAGAGCTAAACGTTAGGATGGACGCATATAATGGAAGGTGCCTTGAAGTGACTGGTCCATTAAATTAACGGGAAGTCCTGCGGCTTATTGAACTAATGGGTGCAAGAGTTAAAGATCCAGCTGCCAATTAGGTGGCTTGTTCTTATTTGACTAAAGGGGCAGGTTTGTAAAATAAGACTTGCCTTACCAGATTATGTTAAAATAAAGCTATTATTACCTTGGAGGAGAAAAATATGAAGAGAATGCCATTTGAACCACCAACAGAACACTATGATGAGCATATTGAAGCAATTGATGAACAAATATGCCATTTAATTAAGCAACGGAAAGAACTTTCAAAAAATAATCCTGGTTTTCCAACTAAACAACTTATAGCTGATTGGTCTATAAAATATAATTTTTATGAGGATTTTCTAAATAGTGTTTTTGGACATCTCTTAAATGAAGAGATATATAAACCTGTTGTAGAGCCAAAAGGTTTTCTGAAAAATATACCAATATTAAAGTCATTTGAGAAAGATGATGTATTTTATTCGGTAACATATGTAGGTCAATATGAAAATGCCAGTGTTGTTCATTTTAATATTGATAGAGAAGATGTTGATGATGAAATGCCCAGAAGTTTTCGAGAGCCTACCTTTTTTAACCTTTCCATAGAAGGTAATGAAGTTGATTATGACTGCCGAAATGAAGGAGGTGGCGGCTCAAGAGGGCATGTATCCTATACTTTCATCGTATCACCAGCTTTACCCGACGATTTTTCCGAACTAAAATTAGTCTTTAAACAATGTAAAGTACCATTTCAAAAACCAACGGGTTTTGAATTTGTAATTTAAGGGGGCAAAATTTACTTAATTAACCCGTAACCTTATTCAACTAAAGGGTGCAAGAGTTTAAGATCCAGCTGCCAATTAGGTGGCTTTTTTCTGTGAAAATAAAATGGGCGAGCACTGGCAAAGGGTTTTGAATAGATACGACACATGTGCAATTTAAATTGGCGAACATGAGATTTGGGGCTTGTAAACGTGATTTTTTAGAAAAAAGACAACACTAAATAGAGGGTAGGATCTCTACTTTTTTTAAAAGATCATAACCTTGAGGAGTATTGTATTGTTGGATGACTAACTGGCTATAGATGGTTCAGAGAAGTGTTGCTTATTGAGAAATAAGGTATAAATAATTCTTAGAATTTTGTGTGCTATTGCCTGTAAAGCTTTTTTCTTACCCCGCCTTGCAGAAAGAGACCAAAAAACATTTGCCATTGAAGTATTTTTCGACCTTGATATTGCCCATGCGACCTCACATAAGGCTGATTTTATATGTGGATTTCCCGGCACACTTTTAGAACTTTTTTTTTACCAGCACTTTCATTATTTCCGGGTGAAACACCAGCCCAAGAAGCTAAATGTCTAGACGAAGGAAATTGGCTCATGTCTGTTCCAATTTCAGCAATAATACAAGCTGCCGTATGGTCTTTAACTCCAGGTATAGATAATAGAATTTCTTTTTCTCCTTGGTAAGAACTTAGAATTTTCTCCATGCGGGTTTCCAGTTCTTGTATAGATTTTTCCATGTACTCTATATGACTCCATGAGCTTTTGATCATAAACATTTGATGTTCATTTAGCGTTCCAAAAAGGGATTCAGATATAGTATCTGCTTTTTTTCGAAGTGAATGATGTATATTATTATCGATATCTGTTTTATCAAGATACCCTTTTTCCACCAGCTGATTTAAAAGTTTACGACCTGAGACTCCAAAGATATCAGAGATAACGGAGCCAAGTTTTATGTTAGAACACTCAAGTACTTTCGAGATTCTATTTTTTTCCGCAGTTAAGTTACCAATCCATTTCTTTCGTAATCGAGTTAAATCACGTAACTCTCTAAGATCTTGTGAGGGAACAAAACTTTTCTCAATTAAACCATGACGAAGAAGTTTGGCAATCCATTCTGCATCGGAAACATCAGTCTTACGACCAGGAACATTTTTGATTCGTTGGGCATTGGCAATGGTAATGTCAAAATATCCTTCAAGGATATTAAAGACAGGTTTCCAATAGATGCCCGTACTTTCCATAGCAATGTGAGTGATTTCTCTTTCCTCTAACCATTTCAATAATTCAAAAAGACTTTTGGTTAGGGTTGAAAAGGTCTTGATTTCTTTTTGGATGACTTCATCATTAGAGCCTGTTAAGGCACAAACAACAATTTCTTTTTGATGAACATCCATTCCAGCACAATGAGTTAATAAAATGTCCATAAGGAAAAACCTCCAAAATAATGTCTATGGAAAGTGGAATAAGCTTGGTCAAACAGCATTTTTCTGTACGTGATCATCTTCAAGAGTTGAAGAGTCGACATAGGGGTGTACACAAGGCAAATTCCAAACAGTTTCTTATACAGGGTTGAACCACCACAAAAAGCCACGTAAAGATTACTTTCCATAGCATTAACCAGTATGGAAAAATGGACAAAAATAAAAACCCCAGCATTGAAATAATTTTCATGCCGGGGTGTGAGTGTAAAATCATGTATGTTTCTTATTTAAGCCCTTATGTTACAGCTCATGTTAATCGGTTTGGTAAATACCGCATTGATCTTAACCGTATACCACCTAAACTTCCGTTTGAGGTACCAGTAGCAAGGGAAAAAAGTATGGCTTTATCAAAGTGAAGGAGTGACCTTACGTGCTAGATATTGATAAGATTCGCTGGATGATGAACAGGAGGGATTCAAGGTGGTGGGAAGAAGACTCGTGGGAAGTTTATACGAAGCTTCGTTACGATATGTATGAGACGATGGATTTTTTAATCACCTGTTCTACCTATAAATGTCAACACAAATATGTACACTTTCGCTTGTATAAGAATGTACAAAATTACTCATTTTCTTTCGCTAAATGATTCTTTAAACGATACGATTCTCCCACGATTGTAACGACAGTCGCGTGATGTAAAATTCGATCTAGAATCGCGTTTGCTAACTTCGGCTCTTGAAAGATTTCATCCCATGATTTAAAGTTCACATTCGTTGTCAATATGGTACTTCGTTTTTCATAACGCATGTCTATGAGCTGGAAAAAGAGCTTCGCATCTTCGGCATCAATAGGTAAATAACCTATTTCATCAATTATAAGCAGCTTGTATTTTGTATAATGCTTTAAACGGGCTTCTAATCGATTTTCTAGGCGTGCTCTCTTTAGATTTTGAATAAGGTCATGACACTTTATAAAATAAGTACTAGTTCGTTTCTTTGCTGCCGTAATTCCGATGGAAGTGGCCAAATGGGTTTTCCCCACGCCACTTGGACCTAGAAAAACGATATTCTCATTCTTTTCAATAAAGCGAAGCGTTAAAAAGTCTAAAATCTGTTGCTGATTGACGGACGTTTGAAAACTAAAATCAAAATCCTTTATTTCTTTTAAGTGCGGAAACGCACCCACTTTGACCATCGATTGAATCATATTTTGCTCGCGTACATCGATCTCATAATTCGTTAATTTGATAAGTGTATCAATGAACGACATTTGATTATTCACGCTGAAATCGATGACTTCGTTTAAATGCAATGTCATTTGCTTTAACTTTAAATACTCTAAATTTTGTAGGAGTCGTTGGTAATTCGTTGTCATTGGATTCATTTTTTATACACCTCTCCAATCGCTGCTAAATTTCGTTTGGCCAAATCATTTATATCTGGAAAATAAGGCATAGATACACCAAGTGCTTCTTGATAATGAGCCTCCTGATAATTTAGCTTCTTGTTACTTATAGGGTGTTGGGCGATCAGCTCTGTGTTATAATAAATCCATAATTGATCATCATACACTTGTAAGCCTACTTTCTTTCCTTGGTACTTTGCGGGTACCGAGTATTGATTCGATTTGTAGGAAATCATGTTTGAGGCATTGACTTTGACAAGCGTATGTTTGATGCGATAAGAATCTCTTACTTTCTCAGTTGGTAGCTGGTGTAAGAGGTTCTTTTCTTTTTTAAATTCAAAAATAGGAATCTTCCCCGTACCTTGATGCATTTCATGATTTATCCGATTACTTAAATCTTGCACAAACTGATGTAACTCTTCGAGGGTTAGCTGTCCCTGATAAGCATGGATTTCATCCAGTAGCTTCATTGTTGTTTCTACTTTTCCTTTTGTTCTTGGTCGACCAGCTATACATGGTCTCACTTTAAAGCCAAAGTCTTTCGCAAATTGAGCGAACTTAGGATTTACTTTTCCAGCGAAATACTCTGTTCGTGCTTCATCCATTACGGTTTTCATGTTATCCGTCACAATTTCATCAGGTACTCCCCCAAATGTTTCAAATGCATCCGTTAGAAAGGATAGAAGCACACGTTGAGATTTTGAGACACTTAAATGAAAAGCACGGAATCGCGAATAAGAGAGAAGAAAAACTGCCACATTCACCTCTACTTGTTCCCCATCCTTTGTTTCAAATAGGATACTTTCTTTCCAATCCAACTGGGCTTGTTTTCCTGGTGGTGTTTCATATCGAACCACTCCTTTAGGTGAGGCAATCCGTTTATCTTCCTCAAAATAAGCTTTAAATTCTGGTGTACGTGCAATATAAGCACGAAATGCAGAGTCTGAACATTGTAATCCATGATTATCTTTTAAATACTGCCAAAGTACCCGTCGGTAATAGAAAACTTGTTTAGAATCCTCGGAGAGGAGAGCTGCAATGATCTCATAATACTCATCTATTTTGGATGGCTTTTCTCTCTTCCGTTTCGGCACAAATCCCTTTAGGTATTTGTCAATTGTCCTACGATCTACACCTAACTCTTCTGCTAATTTACTCTTATTGATTTTCATTTTTAAATGCTCCATTAGTTGTTTGAATTTTGGTAAGTCTGAAAGACTAGTAATCTCAAAATTGGTTTCAACATTTAGCGCCATATACATACTAATCACCCCAAGATTAGTATGAAATGAGCAATCCATTTTGTACATCTTTATTCAAGCACGATTGTACATATTTAAATTAGCATTTCTATTCTACCCAAGAATTAGAAATTATTGAATGGGAACTTAATGACTTAATGAACGATTTTAGTGATAAAAATGGCGAGGGAGAATTTATTTACTTTCTTGAAGATCTTGGAGAAAGAAGGTCAGAAAGTTTGCTAGAATCAGTTAGGGAGTTCAAAGATAATAAAAAGGGAGATGTCGTTGATTAACAGAAACGTATTTATGGCCTTGTTCAGCAATCAGGAGACCAGATTGTTGAGGAGGTAGTTTAGCATTAAAAGTGGGGAACCGTATCATAAGTAACAGTAAACTTTATCCTAATAGATTATTTAAAGTTAGTTAGATTATAAGGAAAAGGGAAATCATCTGTTGTTGATTTCCCTTTTCCTTTTTTGATGGATTTTAAATATAAGCTATTTTGTCACAATTGCTGTATATCATACATGGGTGGCCTTTCTTTCGGTTTATCCAAAGACTCAGCCCTAAGCATCAAAAGATCTTTCTTCCATCCTTTTATATTCTTTAGCAAAATTTTATGTTTATAATGCGTTGATAGTCCAAATTACCCAAATTGATAAAATTGTGTAAAAATTTGCAGAATTGCATGGATAAAAATTGAAAAAAATGTTATTATTTGTATTGCAACAAAAAAAGGGGGAATTAAAATGAAGATTGGAAAGAAATTAGGATTAGGAATTGCTAGTTCAATGATGTTAATTGGGCTTGCGGCTACAAACACATTTGCAGCTACTGGAAATACGACAGACAAAAACTATTATGGGGAATTTGATAGATCAGTTCTATTGCCACCAGAGATGGACCTTGATGTAGTTGATTGGAAATATAACGATTCATCTGTCTATCAAAAGAATGAGTTTATTGGAAATGATTATAAAATGAAGCTTAATGTGTTTTCTACCTACGGTAATGATTCAGGGGGAAATTATGTATGGGTATCTTCCGGAGAACATAAAAATGTTCCTAGTGTAGCTTATGAAAAGCATGGAGCTTGTGAGGTTAGCTTGCATGCTGAATTAAGTACTGCATCGCTAGTACACGTTGCTACTAAGGGTGTTTGGAGTCCGGATTCTAGGAAATAAAACAATAAGGAAGGAATATCCTTTTAAAAAGGATATTCTTTCTTATTTTTAAAATGGAGGATGCCAATGTTTATACGTTTTTTAGGGATTGAGTTAAAGAAGGCACTGTTTAATAGAGTATTCGCTTCAATTATATTATTACTAAGTATCTGTTTTTTTATAGATTTTTATTTTAATTTTTTAAAAGTAATAAATGATCCGTGGTATGATAAAAAGGCTATGTATTTTTCCTTTAATTATTATATAGGTACCGGTCCTAGTCAGTTTAGAATAATTTTTTTATTATTGCTACCATTAATTGTATGTATGCCTTATGCTTTAAGCCACCTAAATGATCGAAAAATAAACTACCAATTATTCTTGCTAACAAGAATATCCTTTTGGAAGTATTATTTAGGGAAAATGATTGCAGTTTTTTGTTCCGGAATATTAATAACTGTCTATCCATTTATTCTATCTTTCATTATTATAAATATATTAATGCCTATACGTATAACAAATCTAACAAATGTAGAAGGCCTAGTGGTACTTCGTTCTTTGTTACCTGAACATCCTTTAAAATATATGGTCATTTATATGGTAATAACAGGATTGTTTGGAGGAATTATAGCTGTATTTACAATGTGTACATCTATGTTAATAAATCATAAATTTATTGCAATGATTTTTCCATTTCTTTTAAGCTTAATTTATGGTTTTATAGTAGAGACATTTGGAAAACCAAATTATGAACCTCATATATTAGCTGATCCATCTCAACCAATTGTAACGATTACATGGAATTGCATAATAGGTGTCGGAGTCGTAATGTTTATAATATCTATAATTGGGAACTATGTAGGGATGAAAAAGCATGCACGTATTTAATAAGTTTTCCGCTTATAACAGATTAAGATTAAGTTTCCAAATTATCCAAATTAGAATAATAATATGTATTATTACTATTGTTTTTTGTACTGGTTTCACTTCTTTTGAATCTATAAAATACTTTGATTCGACTAGGAATGTAGTTCCTAACTTTTGGGAGTTTTTTATTATTACTTTTGTTTCTAATGCTACGATTATATATATTCTTCCGTTTTTTTTCTTGTTTATCAATAAAAAGATAAACCATTACGAAATATTAAGATTAAGCAGTAGAGAATCTATATTTTCCTTATATATCAAACGTGGTATTAAAATCTCAGCATTTTACGTCTGTACTTTATTCCTTTCAGGATTATTTTGGTTATTAACGTTTCACTCTAGTAGTTTCCATTTTTCAACGCATAATAGTATTCTTAGTGAAATAAGAACACCTATGAATTTAGATATATATATAATTGTGCGCTTTTTCTGGGTATTTATAGGCTTTTTTCTATATTTGATTATTTGCTACCTAATTTGCTTAGTAGCATCATTCATAGTAAATAAGGTCGGCGAAGGAATAGGGATTTTTCTCGTCTTATCAATATATACTATAGATGTTTTTGTTACTAATTTTTCATTGATTACTAAACAAACCTTTTTCCAACTAGAGCAATTAGTAAGCCTTAAAGGACTTGCAATTGATTTTATTTATCTAATTGCGTGGATTGCTGTATTGTTATTTATTTTATTTAAACGAATAAAAGAAGCGAATTTTTTAGAGTAGGGGATTGTATGATAAGGTATGATCTTTTAAATGTATGGAGAAAGAATAATATAAAATGGTTTTTTTTAATTTTCATCTATTTGATTCTAACCAGTATAACATCTTGGAAATTAAAAGGTGAAAATACTACATTCTTAGATATAGGGGGGGGGGGTTTTTGGAAAGGGAAATTCTGCAATACCTTTATCATGGTTGGCAATCATTGTTATGCTTTTAATGATAAATGGAAATTATGCTTCCGGGGAACTTAAAAATTCATGTGCTGTCATGCTTAGAAGGGGGAATAAACATGAGTGGTTAATAGGAAAAATTCTATATTCTTTTGTGGTTTCGGTTCTTCATGTAACTCTTTTGTGTGTAACCCTAATGATTTTTAGCGAAAAATCATATAATGGATCCTCTATTTATATACTTGGTAATCTTATAATAACAAGTATTTATATTACGCTTTTTCAAACTTTTATTCAAATCTTGTTAACTTCTGCGCTAAGTTTTATTTTTTGTTTTATATTGTTGATACTATCACTCTATTTGAACACTCCTTATCTTCCGGGAAGGCATTTAATGATTGATCAAATACATGAACCATTTTTAATAAGCGACCTAACATTTATCTTATGCTATGGAGTAATTCTTTTTATTTTATATATTATTACGACGGAATATATAAAGAAAAAGGATTACATTTAAAGGGGGATTCATTATGATTGAAGTTCGAGAAGTCTCTAAGAGCCTAAAAAACTCAAACATTTTAAAAGATATCAATTTATCTTTATATAAAGGAAAAATTTATGGGATTAAAGGAATTAATGGTTCGGGGAAAACTATGTTATTAAGAGTAATTTGTGGATTATTGATACCTGACAAAGGAAGTGTAATGATAGATAGTAAGGAGTTGCATAAAGTTATTTCATTTCCTCCTAGCGTTGGAGCTGTAATTGAAATGCCGGAATTTCTACCCCAATTTACTGGAAGGAAAAACCTGGAAATACTAGCAGGCATAAATAATAAAATAGATGACAATGCAATAATTCAATCCTTAAAGGTTGTAGGGTTGGATCCGAATGATCGAAGGAAGTATAGAAAGTATTCATTGGGTATGAAACAACGTTTATCTATAGCTCAGGCAATCATGGAATCACCAGACTTATTAATTTTGGATGAGCCTACAAATGCTTTAGACCAAAATACTATAACAGGGTTGACTCAGTTTTTGTTAGATTATAAAACAAAGGGGAAATGTATTATTGTATCTAGTCATGACTTTCAATTTTTAGAAACAATAAGTGATGAGATTTTCCATATAGAGAATGGAAAGATTATTAATCATTCGATTATCAAATTTAACACAAAAACAGTACTAAAATAAAATGCCAGCAAATATTGTGTAGAAAGCTTTAGTTGATAATTGGGGTACTGTCCTAACTTTGAACTTAAAATATTTATTTTTTTAATTGACTATTAGATTGAATTTAATATGCAGGAAAAGGAAAACAAATTAAGAATAGGAATGGGTTATTCTAAGCATACCTTAAAACAAGCTTCGGTGTACAACGATAATTTAAAGGTGAACGATGTTATTTTCTGCTAGGACCCCAATATTAGAGTCATTCTTTTTATTGATATAACAACCATATTTATTGGAACACCTATTTATAAAGGGAATAAAGTAACGGAAATAATCATATATAAATAAACAAAATTCTTTTTAAATCTTTAAACCACACAAAAGCCTTTGTTCTAATACCAGTGGCAACTGATATTTTGGAGGATAAAATGATACTCCCTCTAAAGACGAACAATATACTTTATATCAAGTTGGCAAGAATGCAATTCCTTTAATAAAATAATGAAGAAAGCCGAATTTTCCTATTCTAAGGAACTTCGGCTTTCTTCATGTCGAATTTTGCGATCGAGCACTTTAATGGCGCAATCAATTATTTATTCACTGATTGATTTTTATCGTTCAGTCTATTTTTTATCAATAAGGTCACCCTATTGATAAGAATTTACCCTCTTGATATTATTAGGTTTGTAGACTCTCAATAACACCTATCAAAAATATATACTAAAAGAGGACAAAATATGATTTATGGATATGCCCGAGTAAGTACACAAGATCAAAACCTTGATACCCAAATCGAACAACTTACAAAGTTTGGAGTAGACGACATTGTAAAGGAGAAAATCAGTGGTGTTTCTAAACAGAAGCAACAATTGGACGAACTTCTTTCCAAGATTACAACTGGTGATACCTTAGTTGTAACTCGAATGGATCGCCTTGGTCGAAACACTGTTCAGTTGCTACAGCTAGTTGAACAGCTTCGAGAAAGGAACATCCACTTTGTTATCCTTAATTTAGGAATTGATACAAGGACACCTACTGGTAAATTCTTTTTAACTGTGATGGCAGCATTTAGTGAACTAGATCGAGAAATGATTAAAGAAAAGCAACGTTCCGGGATTAAATTGGCCAAGCAAAAGGGCAAATATCGAGGAAGAGTAAAAAAATATACGGATAAACATCCAGGAATGAACCACGCAATTGAATTACGAAATACAACGGATAAAACGGTAAAGGAGATATGTGCCATTACAAAGGTTAGTCAGGCTGCGTTTTATCGCAAGCTAAAGGAAATAGAGGAAAAAGAGGGGATACAATAGAATGTAAATTATTCCCTGTGTGGCCCCTCAATCCTCGAATCGTTTCCGTACCCCTTCAAGGCTTCTACTCCTAACTCAGAGTCACTATTCGATAATACTTTTTCAATGGTTCCCTCTTTCGGAGTTGAACTTATTAAAGTCAGTTTTTAGCATTCCGAATACAATACTATCGGTCCACTCATTTTTATTCCAAAAGTCTTGTATAAAGTGAGCTTCTTTTCTCATCCCACCCTTCTACATAATTTTTCTTATGCTGTATTTCGTGCATCTAGATTCGCTTGAATACGGTGGACTTTTACAGCTTTAAATAAATGGTTTATTAGTGCAATAAATGCCTCTGTTGCATATCCTTGTCCAGACACAGATTTTGACAATGTATAACCAATTTCAACAGTATCTTTCATATCTGTGTACCAAATAGATAAATCGCCAATTACTTTATCGTCGATTAAGACCGCTAAGCTCAAGGCATTTTCTTTTGTTAATTGATTATTATTTAACTTCTTATTAAATTCCCTTTCTTTATTTTCATGGGTCCATTTAGCATGCAAAAGATATTGACATGTTGAGTCATCATTATAGATTTCATAAACGTCATTCAGATGATGTTTTTCAAATGTTTTAATCAGTCGCCGGTTAGTTTCAATTTTCATTAAATCACCTCTTTAAGACAGGAATATCCATATGAGTAAACGGCACAACTTTTATATTCAATTATGCAACAATCTGGAATTTATTGGAATAAAACATTTGAAGTTTTTAAACAACTTTATTGTAATTAAACAACTTTATTGTCATTCAACAGAAAGAACAGTGCTTTTTAAAATAAGTCTTATACGCAAGCTTAAAAGCTATTATCTACAATACATGCTCAAACAACATAGAAAACCGGAGAAAAAAGAAGAAAACAAGAGATTGGGATTCTTATTATTCCACCGATTTTTGGACTATTTCCCAAAACGAAAACCCCCGAATTTGACCAAATTTGGCCGAATTCAGGGGTTTGTTTGTAAGACTGCTTCCTGGATTGGATGTTATGTTAATTTGGAAAGTTTGCCCTCATTATAAACAGCTTTTACTATCATTAATTTTTATTTTTTCTAAAAGCAAGAGCAGTCAGAATTAATGCAATTAATATTAGAAGATAAACAGGAATCATCCATAAATGATAGATTGAACCAGGATCACCTTGTTGAAACCCCGTGTTAATATCTATGTAACTCCAATGAAAACTTACAGGATTGTCAGCTTTTATAGAAAACTTAGGAAGGTATAACAATTTTTTTGTAACCTGAACAATTACGTAAATTAAACTAATTAATAACAGTAAAACCGCAACTAATAATTTTTTCATATTTATTCAACTTCCTTATATTGTGTTATTATCGCATTCTACCACCAGATGAAGTTGCAATAAATTTTCCTTCAGATTTAGTTTTTACTCCGGCAACAATATCTTCAGGTGCAGCATAACCTGAAGTATAACTACGAATACGTACCTTTTTACCATTGGATATTGAATCGGCTATTTTATCCGATACAACAGAATCACCATACGATTTCCAATCCGTTCCATCCACTCGGCCACGATAATTATTTTCTATATCCATCTTAATATCTAGATCAATAGTTTTTTGTCCTGGATTTAAGTTTTCATGAGCATACCCTACTTGATAAGCCCAATCTCTATTAATATTTTTCGTCATTAAAGCGTTCCAAAACGAATGTCTAAAAGCATCTCCATTTCCTTGCCATAACGTATATCTACTAAAACGTTTTTCGGCTTCTGCACTTGCTACATTTGCAATATTTTTCGTTTTTGCAGCCCAAACGGGATGATCGGAAAAAAGCTTAATTTCCTTCGAATTTAATCCAAGTTTACCTAATCCATATTCTACAGGAGGATAAGTACTTTGTATCATCATTACAGTACTATCCGATTTTTGTTCACTTATTACAAAAGCCATTTGTTGTTCTTCGGTTGCTAAATTTGGAGAAATATTATTTTGAATTAGATCTGCAAGTTCCTGTTCTGTAATCTCTCCATTATCAAATTGATCAAAGTAATTTACCATTTTATTTCTAATACCATCAAAAAATTTACCATCTGAAGCTTTTTGTTGTGCATCGAAAGTTTTAAGTTTACTAGGATCTGGTGATGGTGTTATAGGGATATTTGCTATTCCCCCTACATCACTATCAAGTTCACCGGCATCTTCCGCTGGTGAAACCGGATCAAGTTCCTCTGCTAGTGCAGGAGAACAGATAGCGAAAATAACGATTCTTAAAATTGATAGTATTGCAAGTTTCATTTTCTTCATTTAATCACCGCGATTATATTTTATAAAATCATAACATTTAGATATTTGGGAAACTACCTTTTTTTGAAAATATATCTATAATCATAGTTCGATTGTCTCGGTAGAATTGCTATTAAAAATAGAGTGAGATAGAGAACTTACTAGAATATTGATATATCAAGGTTTTTTAACATTACCAAAAACATAATAGATGTTATGTAAACAATAAAGAATTATAACTTTCACTTCAAAAATTGCATTTCGAGCGTTATAACGTATCAATTAATGAAATTTGTAGGTAATTTTGAAATGAAAAATAAGGAGGATACGTTTCTTTTTGTAGGGGAAATCAAACATTTTAACATTTTTATACGCTAAGAATGCAAGAATGATAAAACATTAGTTTTTCAAAAAGTAAGCTTTATGACATTACTGAAATTGTTCAAAATTGCCGTGTCAAATAGTTCCTTTTTTTAATATGACATATAACACTTTAGAATTATACATTTTGAAACAGTGATGTTCGGCTTAGAGTATGGAAAATGTACTTTTTATGCTTCTAAAGATGCTTAGCGTATATTTTCGTCAAAATGTTGGCGGTTCCCCGTAAATTGTGGATTATGTTTATTAATACATAATAAATTTTTCATATTAATGAAAAATCACCCAAATATGGATGTAAAAATCTGTATTTCATACTTTGGACATAATTTATAATCAAAATGCAAGGCTTGGTGGTCTTAGCAAACAATGGAAGGAAGAAAGGAATGAAAACAAAACTGAAAAATGGGTTAATTGTATTATTAACCTTATTAGTCGTATTCGGTAGTATACCTATATCGGGGTTAGCGGAAACAACCGATGGGGATTCTCCGAGTAAAGATGTTCAAGGAGTCACCACTACCCAATCAACTCCTCCTGAACTAGAAAAAGGGGAGGTGGTGAGTGAAAGAACGGCCAATACAAGAGTCTTTTATGATGGTAATGGTAAGTTTACTAAGCAAATTTTCTTTGAGCCAATTTATAAAAAAAATAAGGCGAAGAAATGGGAAGAAATTTCATCAACTATTGATGAAACAACAAATAATCAACTTCAAACCGAAAATGCTTTACTTACCTCTACCTTTAATGAAAAAATGACAAATGGCGAGTATGCCACGTTTAATTTCGATGGGAATGTAGTTCATTATTCCCTTCTCGATGCCTCAGGTGAAAACGGGAGTATATCTCCTAATGATGTATCAGCAGAATTTACTGAAAATACAAATAAAATTGTACATCCAAATGTATTTCCGGGTATCGACCTTAGAAATATAACATTCAATCAAAATATTAAAGAAGATCTGATACTACATAAATATAATGGGTATCATCTTTTCAAATTTAAACTGCAAACGAATTTACAAGCAGAACCACAAAAGGACAGAACCATTAGGTTTATTGACTCTGAACAAAAAACAGTATTTGAATTGCCAAAACCTTTTATGACCGATTCCAATTATGATGAACATTCTGGGGAAGCAGCACGTTCAGATGATGTGTCATATGATATTCAAAAGGTGGATGATGGTTACATATTAACAGTAGATGCAAATGATGATTGGCTTAAATCTTCCGATAGGGTATACCCTGTTTATCTAGATCCAACTACATCTATTAACACAGCCTCTGACACCTTTGTCATGAGTGCTTATCCTACTACGAATTACAGTTCTACTTCCAGTAAGTGGGATGAAGGGTTAGGGAAATATATTTTAAAAGTAGGCTATTATGATAGTACTACGGGAACAAACTATGCTTTCTTAAAACAAGAACTATCAAGCTTAAATAATATGAATATTAGTAGTGCTAGCTTTAATGTATATGTGGCACATTCTTATTCAAGTACTGCAACTGGCTTATGGTTGGATAAGAATAATTCCTCTTGGTCACCCAGTTCCGTAACATGGAACGATAAACCATCCTCTACTAACCTTGATAAGGTGGATGTAGCCAAAGGACAATGGGCTAAGTTTGATGTCACTAGTACAGTGTCCAGTTGGATAAAAGGAACCAGTCCAAATTATGGTTTTAAACTACATACGAATGGAAATGGGCAAACCTACTGGAAGAAGGTAGTATCCGCTAGCAACTCTACGGATAAACCTTATTTATCTATAGATTATACGATTCCAACACCAAATGCACCTACAGGAAAAGCATATAGTAATGGTGATGGAACAGGTTATGTCGATTTGCATTGGGAGCAAGCTACTGGTGCAACTGGGTACAAAGTTTGGATTTATGATGGAAAGAATTATCGTTCTATTAATGTTGGGAAAGTAACATCCTGGTCAACTAAAGACCAAAAAATATGGCCCACCC
The DNA here is from genome assembly GCF_038008735.1 of Margalitia sp. FSL K6-0131. Classification (NCBI taxonomy): domain Bacteria; kingdom Bacillati; phylum Bacillota; class Bacilli; order Caryophanales; family Bacillaceae; genus Heyndrickxia; species Margalitia sp. FSL K6-0131. The sequence goes on along the minus strand of NZ_JBBOZS010000001.1, from coordinate 286,688 downwards.
CGGATGAAGTGAAAAATGGTCAATATACTTTATATACGGATGATAAGTTAGCTAATAGATTAGGGGGAGATTTAGCAATTGATCCTTCGCCTGTCTATGCGAAGTCCGGAGGAGATTATCCAACTAATACTAATTATTGGTTTAGGGTAAGTGCAACATACCCGCAAGGGGAAAGTGATCCTTCTTCCTATTATAAGCCAACATTACCGAATTTGAAGGTCCCAGATGCACTATCCGGTAAAAGTTTTTCTAACGGGGACGGAACTGGTTATGTGGATTTAAGTTGGTCACCTGTTACAGGAGCAAAAGGGTATAAGGTCTGGATATTTAACGGGAGCGATTATCAATCTGTTGATGTTGATAACGTGACTTCATGGTCGACAAAAGGGCAAAAAATATGGCCTGCTGACTCAGAAATCAAAAACGGTGGTTTCACCCTTCATACTGAAAAAAATCAAAGTGATAGAACAGGGACGGAATTTCCAGTTAATCCATCCTCCGTATACAAAAATGCAAAAGGAGGATACGAAACCGCCACGAATTATTGGTTCAAAGTAAGTGCTTATAATGATCTGGGCGAGACCATTAACTCCACTTTTGTGAAACCAAGAATTCCAGATTTAATGATTCCAACACATTTTTCAGGAACTGCTGAAAGTAATTTAGAGGGTAAGAATACAGGCTATATTAGTGTCCACTGGGACGCAGTAACAGGTGCTAAAGGCTATAAAGTCTGGATTTTTAATGGACAAAACTATCAATCGTTTGATGCAAAGGATTCCTTAACATGGACAACGCAAAACAAAGGTATTTGGCCAACCCAATCGGAGATTATTAATAAGAGATATCAACTCCATGATGATGGAAAAGGAGCAGATTTGCCGCTGGATCCATCTCCAGTGTATCGAAATTCCGGAGGAGCATACACAACCAATACGAATTATTGGGTAAAAGTAAGTGCATATAATGATCAGGGAGAAACTATCCAATCTTCTTTTATTAAACCTACCATTGGTGCTCCGTCTGCGTTGTTAGGAAAGGAAGATTATTGGTCTATTATTGATGTTCCTTATGGTAGTGTTAACGCGGCAAATTGTAATTTAATCATCGATGAAGATGATATTTCCATAAGTGGATTAGGCGCAGGTCTAAGCTTATCCAGAACCTATAATAGTTTATCCACCACGGATGGTATTTTTGGATTAGGTTGGCATTCGGATGCCGAGATGAGTGTAACGGCTGACCCTGATGGAAAACATATAAATTACATGGATGAGGACGGTACGTTACATGCTTTTACATTGAACAGTGATAAAACGTATGATCCTCCAGCCGGCGTTTATCTTTCGCTTGAAAAAACGACGGACTATTATAGTTTAACCAGTACCGATCAAACGAAATATTACTTTGATGTAAATACTGGTAAACTATTAAAAATAGAAGATGGATATCAAACTAAAACAAGCTATGATTATAATGACCAGAATCAGTTAACCACTATAACGGATGCATCAGGTCGAAAGTTAGTCTTTCATTATAATAATGATGGTAGAGTAAGTTCGATTGATTTAGAAAATAGTGAAAAACATAATCGAACCATTTCTTACCATTATAAGGAAGATTTACTTACCAGCGTTGTTCAAACAGATGGTTCTGTTACAACCTATGACTATAATACAGATTACAAATTAGAAAAAGTATATGAACCCAATCATACAGATAAAAATCCAGTAGTAGACCAATTTTTCTATTATCCTGATAATAATAAACTAAAAGAAGTAATCGATGCTCAAAATCATAAGTACGAACTTTCGTATGATAAGGCACAGAATCAATTATTATTTACGACACCTACTGGCAAAAAAACATTATACACTTATAATGATGCAGCCAATCCTTCCGCCATGATCGTGGATCCGGATCATTTGAAAATTACCTCCAGTTACGTGTATGAAGGAAATAATCTAATTGAATCATACGATCCTGAAGATCAAGGAAATTCTGCGACTGAAAGTTATCAATACGATAAAAATGGTAATGTACTAACAGCGAAAGATAGTTATGGTTCTGAATCGTTTAGTTATAATGATAACAACGATGTAAAAAGTTCCATAGATACAGAAAATCAAAAGACAACCTATGCATATGACGGTTTGAATCCCGTATCGGAAACAGATGGTAAAGATAATAGCTCCTTGGTATCTCAATTTGATACACATGGGAATGAAACGGAATCAAGCGATTCTTTAGGGGCAGCGACCAATCTTATTTTAAATAGGGGCATTTCTGGGTATATCAAAAGATCCGTAAATGATAATGGATCCATTAGTGAAACAAATTTTACTCAAGAGTCCGATCGTGCTGATGCAATCTCAGGCTCTATTGCCATAAACTTAAATAGTGAATCCTCGTCGGGAGATTCGACTCTTGGATATATTGCAGCAACCCAAGATATTGATGTGAAGCCGAATACTCCTTATACATTAAGTAGTAAAATTACAACAAAGTTGAGTCAATCTAGTGCTTTCTTAAATATCAGGTATTTAGATTCAAATAATAATCCTATCACTTATGTAGATTCAAAAGGGAATACCACCAGTTGGTTTGATAATCGCTTTAGTGAATTATCTGGTTCAACCCCCTGGACTCAAAGGCAGCTAACCTTCATTACGCCGAGTAATACAGCAAAGGTAAGAATCTATTTAGAAGTGGATCATCATGATCCCACCGCAAAAGGGGAAGCATGGTTTGATTCGGTTCAATTAGAACAATCCAATGTATCGTCAAGCTATAACCCGATCATAAATAGTAGCTTTGAAGCTTCCTTGGATAGTTGGACCGGAACAGGAGGTACGATTGATTCAGAGCCGTTTGATGGGGAACATTCACTTAAGATGACTAGTTCTTCTACCTACACGCAAAGTATCTCTCTTAACCAAAGGTTAAACGATACTCCGGTTCCCTTTACCTTAACAGGGCTCTCGAAGGCAGAGGATGTGAGTGGAACGGGAAAATATTCGATATCCGCGTTCATTCATTATACGGACGGTAGTACGGATACAAAAGAAGCGAAATTCCCAACGGGTACACAAGAGTGGAATCGTTCTGCGGTCACCATTCCTGCCACAAAGCCAATAAAAAGTATAGATGTTACATTATCCTTCAGCGGTTATAAAGGAACGGTTTGGTTTGACGCCATTCGTTTCATTCAAGGTAGTATTATTACAAAATATGAGTATGATCCGTATGGAAATAATACAAAACAAGTGGATGAAATGGGGAATATAACCAAGAGAGAGTATGATTCGTTTAATAACCTATTGAGTGAAACAGATGCAAAAGGAAATGTAAAATCTTATCGTTATGATGAGGCTGATCGTCTTAAGTCGGTAACCTTAGTAAACGGTACGGTTATATCCTATGACTATGATAAAAACGGTAATATTACTTCTAAAGAGGTAAAAGATCCGCGGGATGTACTAGAGGCCTATTCCTATCATTACAGTCCTACGGGTAAAGTAGAAAAAACGACTGGACCTTTACAAGATGTAATGCAAAATGATTACGATGAGGATGGAAATTTAGTCAAGACCACTCTTCCGAATGGCAATATCATGGAATCTAAGTACGATGAAGCTGGGCGAGTGAGTTCCGTTTCCTATAACGGCAAAGAAAGCTTTGCACATATGATTTGAATGGAAATGAGAAGACAGTTACAAATAAGGAAACAGGAGAAGTAAAATCAAAGACTTTCGATAAAGCTAATCGTATGACATCTCTAGTCGATCGTGGAGGAACACAAAGCTGGAAATATCCACTAAACTCAGATAAATTAACTTCCTTCACCTTTACACAAGGAGATTTTTCTCAAAGTAATACATTCGAATATAATCCATCTGATGAAAATACCAATGTTAAAGACGGAAGCAATACCTATAAATTTGATTACGATGAAAGAGGCCATATCAGAACCTTTACTTCTGGGGACAATTCAGGAGCCACTTACAACTATGATGACCGAGGTTTACTGAAGGATCTCACCATTGGTATTTCTAATGGAGATACTATTTTGTCAGAGTCTTATGATTATGACGCGAATGGAAATAGAATAGCCATACATTACCCAGATAAGCAAACGGTAATGTATGACTATGATGGTCTAAACGAATTGACAAATGTAGTCTTAAAAGACGGAACCACCTTTACGTATGGTTATGATGGATTTGGAAACCGAACACAAGTAAAGAAAGTCACAGCAGATGGACAAACTTCCATTATTGACGCGAAATACAATAGCGAAAATGAAATAACTCAATACGGAGATGAATCCATTAAGTATGATGCGAATGGAAATCGTATAGAAGATGGAAAGTATAGTTATGAGTGGAATGAAAAGGACCAGCTTGTATCCATCATCAAAAAAGGAGAGAACACTCCATTTGTAACATATAGCTATGATGAAGATGGAAAGAGAATCCAAAAAAATGTCAATGGAACCGTTACGAATTATCATTATGATGGAGATGGCATTAACGTTCTATATGAAACGGATGCCCAAAACAATGTTGTGCGATCCTATACGTATTCAGCAAATGGACAGCTCCTTTCCATGAAAAAAGGAAGTAAAACATACTTCTATCATTTTAATGCGCATGGTGATGTCGTTTCCATTACTGATTCTTCCGGCTCTATCGTCGCAACTTATGATTATGATGCTTGGGGAAATCCAACAAAGGTGGAAGAAAAAGATGAAGTAAAAGACAATCCTTTCCGTTATGCAGGGTATCAATATGATCAAGAAACTGGCTTGTATTATCTACTTGCCCGTTACTATCAGCCACAACAGGGAGTATTCTTATCATTAGATCCAAGCCCTGGACAAGATAATGATTTTATTACCCAAAATGGTTATACTTATGCAGGTAATAATCCAATAAAATATATTGATCCCGATGGAAGCATGTTTAGGTCTATAGAAGAGGAAGGTCTTGAATCTGGATCGATTGCTGACGGACAATACCGAATGGGTAGGGGGGGAGCTGCTGCTGGAGGAAGGTCATATTCGAGTAGGACTACTCCTAAGGGTATAAATAAAACTAATCCATTAGCAAAAATCAAATATACTGATAAAGTAAAAAGTCAAATGTCAAAAGGCGATTATCATAGTTTCCCGCGAAGTGTAGAAGCATTCGGTAAGAATGGAAAAACAACCAAATTTAAGGGTGGAGATGGTGTAACTAGGACAAAAGTAGAGATAAAGGGAAGTTATAAAGGGAAAAAAGGAGTATTTGAATTTATTATTGAACCGGATTGTTTTTTGCAAGCAGAAAGTGCAGAAAAATGCAGCGAAATTTACATAGGCTTGCAGCGGTTTGTTTTACATTAAATTTCATCCAATGTTTTTACCGATGAAAGAGCATTTTTTAACCTATAACTTTCTCCCGTAAACGCTATTACGTGGGCATGATGTACTAATCGGTCCACAAGGGCTGATGTTAGGCGGTTATCTCCAAAAACCCGGTTCCATTGACCGAATTCTAGGTTAGAGGTTACTATCACGCTCTTGTGTTCATAACAGTCTGCGATAATATGAAACAATAATTCAGAGCCTTCTTTTTGAAAAGGGACGTATCCCAATTCGTCCAATATAAGTAGGTCGCACTTTTCGATTTGACGTTTTAACCTGTGTAAAGTGCCTAATTTCATTGCTTCTTCTAATTGTCCTACTAAATCAGCTACCCGAAAGAAACGGACTTCATATCCCATTTCACAGGCCTTAACACCTAAAGCCGTTGCTAAATGTGTTTTCCCCGTACCCGGTGTCCCCATAAGTAGTAGGTTCTGTTTTTCCTTAATAAAACGAAGGTCACAAATTTCCTCTTTCGAGGTTGTGGCTGGTAAATGTAGCTGCTCATCCCATTCATAGCCATTAAGCCATTTAAGTTCCCTAAATTTAGCCTTTTTTATTAGTCTAGCTATCTTTGTTGTCTGCCTAGAATTGACTTCAATTAATAGAACATCACGTAAATACTGTTCTTTACTTTCAAAAGGGATATCCTCAAACTCTTCGATAATATGGGCTAAGTGAAGTGTTTTGCAAATTGCCTTCAAGTCGGCCATCAGGAAACACCTCCTTCCAGAGAAGGACAAAGCATTTTATCATAAGTATTCAAATCGGTTTCATAGTTAAGCAAAATCTTAGGCGTATGTACCTCGTTTAATTTTTCCGGATAGGATGCTTTTTTTGCTTCTAAAATAAAATCAAGTTCATGTGGATCCCTCTCAAAACGTTCTTCTTTTTCCAAAGCCATATGAATATCATTCAGAGTATGTTTTTCTAATAATTTTTTTACCCCCTTGACCCGGGATCTGGTCTCTTCTGATCGTATCGTCAAATACGTTTGAACTCTTTCCGGCAAATACTTAAAAAAGCGTGAATACCTCACGGACCGCGGTTTCTTCTCCCAATCTATTAAAATATCATTCCATGGAATCGCTCTTGTGGCATTCATATAAGGGCGGTTTTCTTGATAAACAATTTCTCCGTCATTCGTAAAACAGGTAAATCGATCCCATTCCATTTTAAGGACTAACGCCTGTTTCATTCTCGCTTTGTGGAGAACAAATTTCTCACCGTCAACTTCAATTTCCCCGTATTTATTAACCTTAGCGGATTTTACCGAATAAATCGGAAAATCAGTTAAAGGAAGGGCTTTCAATTGCTTTTTATCCTCTTCCCAAAGCTCATCAATCATCACATTTTTTTCATAGTGGGGACGTTGCCGGTCCTTTTCCATTTCTTCCTTCATCCAGTCTGCTAATTGTGGAAAACTCTCCATAATCGGTGCTGTTGTAAACAGGTTATTCCTTGTATATCCGACCTTCTTTTCTACATTTCCTTTCTCATGTCCACTTGCCGGATTACAAGGCTGTACTTCAAAGCCGTAATGGCATTTAAATCTCAGAAAGGCGTCAGTATAGGTCCTTCTGTCCCCTTTGCCAATAGAAACAACCACCGCGGCTAGGTTATCTATACGCAAATATGTAGGTACTCCTCCTGATTGATGGAACAGCTGCTTTAACCCCTCTAAGAAACACTCGGTATTTTCGCCAGGAAGAGGATAACCAAATCCAGCATTACTGTGTGGAAAGCTCAGGATTAGAGCTTTGATATCTTTATAGGCTCCATCTTTTACTACAGTCATGTTTCCAAAGTCCACCTGCGCTTCACCTGGAGGGTGTTCTAAACGTTCATGTCTTTCAATCCTAGCTGCTTTGAGTTGTGGCTTTCGGTTCTGGATATATTCGCATACGGTCCGATAGGACCCTTTAAAACTATGGTTATCTCTAAGATCTTCATAGATCTTCTTGCTAGTTCTCCGTTCTTTTCTTTTGAGTTTCATGTCCTCCTCTAGCCAATCATCAACAATTTCCCCGAAACCTTCTTCGTACATCATTCCTTTTTTACTGAACTTTAGTGTCTCTTCAAATCTTTCTCCATCAGCGTATTTCTTAACCGTCCTCCAATTACAACCAGTTTTTCTTGTAATTTCATTTATTGATAAGTCTTCTTCTTCTCTTAAGTGTTTGATATAATCTACTTTAGGCATTGCTAGCATCCTTTCATTTCCTCCCCACTGTTGTGATCTCTCAATCAATACAGTAGGGGATAATTTTGGGGCTGGCAAGCCTATTTTTATGCAGTTAAGTTCTGCATAAATTCCCTGCAAACCTCTGTACTTTTATTTTGCAATAAACACCGGATGGAGTTACCTGTAACCATAGGCTATTTAAACCTTTCAAATAGGAGTGAAAAAATGAGTTATTTAATTCAGTTACCTAATACCATCAAAAGTTTAGCAATATCTCTCGATGAACTTGGAATTACTGACTTAGCATGGAAGTGGGGGGATGTACAACATGTAATTGAATTTTTAAAGCAAAATGATTTTGCAATCCTTGGAGGTGATGTATACATTATTGAAAATAACCAAATAAATACTACTTATGATAGTTGGTATATTAATAGAGGACCAGGGGAATCATGGTACGATTATATAAATGAATGTGAAAAAAAAACTATAGAGTATATTAATGAATATCATTTTAAAAACGGTGATAATTACTGTTATTCCCTTGTATATAATAAAGAGGTAGGGTCTTTTAATTAATAAAACTTCTTATCTTAGGATAATCAATATAAAGGCACTTCCATTAAAAATTTAAAGGTTTAAATTATAATACCCTTGATTGGCTATATGCCTTTCAAGGTTTTTTAGTTTTGAAAATTTGGTAAAGTAAGCCCAAAAATAGCTGATGTTATTGCTATATGTACTAAAAAAATTATTTGGAGTCATACAATGCAAAAATATTAAGGAAACTATCTAATCGTGGTATAAAAGGAAATAGAAATTGAGGTACTTAAACTAAAATAAGTTTTTTGACGGTTTTATCTTTTCGAAAATGATTTAATTGGTGTGAGATAGTGGATAGAATAAAACCGAAAACATGAAACAAAAGTAAAAAATATGGATAATGCAATTAAACAGCTAGGAAATATTTTGCCAAACTAAACACCTCCACCAATGATCATTGGGAAACGGAAAACTGGGAATATCATAACCCCGAAACAAAAAATAAGCAGAAGATTACGGTACGTATGACAAATAACCGTATTTCATGATGTGGTAATGGCCAATTCCTATCATTACAGTCCTACGGGTAAAGTAGAAAAAACGACTGGACCTTTACAAGATGTAACGTAAAATGATTACGATGAGGATGGAAATTTAGTCAAGACCACTCTTCCGAATGGCAATATAATGGAATCTAAGTACGATGAAGCTGGGCGAGTGAGTTCCGTTTCCTATAACGGCAAAGAAAGCTTTGAATTTTCATATGATTTGAATGGAAATGAAGAGAAAGTCACAAATATCGGAACAGGAGAAGTAAAATCAAGGACTTTCGATAAAGCAAAAAATAGGATGACTTCTCTAGTGGATCGTGGAGGAACACAAAGCTGGGAATATCCACCAAACTCGGATAAATTAACTTCCTTCACCTTTACACAAGGAGATTTTTCTCAAAAGAATACATTCGAATATAATCCATCTGATGAAAATACCAATGTTAAAGACGGAAGCAATACCTATAAATTTGATTACGATGAAAGAGGCCATATCAGAACCTTTACTTCTGGGGACAATTCAGGAGCCACTTACAACTATGATGACCGAGGTTTACTGAAGGATCTCACCATTGGTATTTCTAATGGAGATACTATTTTGTCAGAGTCTTATGATTATGACGCGAATGGAAATAGAATAGCCATACATTACCCAGATAAGCAAACGGTAATGTATGACTATGATGGTCTAAACGAATTGACAAATGTAGTCTTAAAAGACGGAACCACCTTTACGTATGGTTATGATGGATTTGGAAACCGAACACAAGTAAAGAAAGTCACAGCAGATGGACAAACTTCCATTATTGACGCGAAATACAATAGCGAAAATGAAATAACTCAATACGGAGATGAATCCATTAAGTATGATGCGAATGGAAATCGGATAGAAGATGGAAAGTTTAGTTATGAGTGGAATGAAAAAGACCAACTTGTATCCATTACCAAAAAAGGGGAGAACACTCCATTTGTAACATATAGCTATGATGAGGATGGAAAGAGAATCCAAAAAAGTGTCAATGGAACCGTTACGAATTATCATTATGATGGTGACGGAATAAATGTCCTTTATGAAACAGACCAGCAAAACCATGTGATTCGTTCCTATACCTATTCGGCAGATGGACAGCTGCTTTCTATGAAAAAAGACGGAAAATCCTATTTCTACCACTTCAATGGTCACGGAGATGTCATTGCTTTAACGGACTCAGAGGGTGCTGTCGTTACGAAATATGAATACGATGAATGGGGAAATTCAATCAATATTGAAGAAAAGGATGAAGTAAAAGACAATCCCTTCCGTTATGCAGGGTATCAATATGATCAAGAAACTGGTTTGTATTATCTAATTGCTCGTTATTATCAGCCACAACAAGGTGTGTTTTTATCTGTCGATCCTGATTCTGGCGATTTAGATAATCCTCTTTCACAAAACGGTTATAGTTATGTTGAAAATAATCCGATTCACTTTTCAGACCCAAGTGGAGATGTGAAAAGAAACATAGAACAATTAGGTGAAGACTCTGGAAGTGGTAATATAGGTATTGGTGGAGGAGCAGGAATTGCATTCGGTATAGGAAGAGGCATAGGAAAAGGCATATCTCTGGCTAAAAAAGAGTTCAAAGCTATTAAGAGGGCAATTAAGGGTACGGGTAAAGGTGGTAATAAAACTAAACATGGAGAACAAAGAGCAGCACAACGAGGATTTAGTGAAGGGAAAATAAATGATATAAAACATAATTATTCTCACAAAGTATATCAACCTGGTGGAAGAACAGTTTATGCTAAGAAAAATGGTAATTATTATGACGTGGTAATTACAAATTCAAAAGGAAAAGTAATAACAACGGTCGGAGGTAATACAAGATCATTGAAGACATGGAAAGATGTTACTAAAATGTTAAATAACAATGGTGGTTATAGTTCATTACCATGATTAGAGGTGTATAAATGGCTAATTTGATAAATGAAGAAAAAAATATTTTATTCTCTCTTAGTATTAGGAAAAGTAAATATTTAGACTTTTCCTATGATAGGGAGGATTTCGAGAATTCGATACCGTTTACATTTTCTTTTGATGTTGAAAACGAAAGCTTTTGCTATCCAGAAGAGAAAGGGGCTACACTTACACTTTATGAAATTAGAAAATTACTGTCCTCAATAGAAGATATTGTTAATAAAAAGGGGGCAAATTCTGAAATAGAACGTTTTGAGTTTTCAAGTTCTGAGTGTTACTTTGATTTAATATTCTACGACACGTATGAGCCAAATCTAGTTTATATAGAAGTTTGGATTAATATTGGCTCTTATTCTGATGGTGCTTCATATGGATATGACAAGGGATTTAGATTTGTTGTAAATGTAGATAGATTAAAGAGTTTCAAAAATGAATTGACGCAGCAACTCAATTTACTTGTTAATGATTAAAGTTTAATTAAGAGGATTCTATAAAGAATACTAAGAGTAATGTAATCGATTAACCCTGTTTAAGGAAGCCAGTATATAAATAAACAAGCCACATGTAAATGATGCATACCTTTAGAAAAGTAGCATCGGGCTAATTTTGCCCGATGTCTTGTAACTATATTTTATAGATTACGTCTTTCTCGAAATAATGAATAGACAAAATCCTGAATGTCTCGATAAATTATATTTTGAGGATTATATGCTAAACCAAGAACATGATGCGTGACTTTTTTGCGACTTCCATTTATAAGTGGAGTGGAAAAAGCATTTAGGTTATCCCGGCAACTAAGCAAGACCTTCAACAAAATGGAATAAATATATAATCATATTAACCTTGATTGGCTACATGCCTTTCAAGGTTTTTCTATTAAAGGGGAAAACGAATTGAAAGATAAATCAGACTGAGGATGCAAACATATTTACGATAGAATAAGTTGAGTATTTGGAGTATTCAGAGAAGAGTCAATGGAACCGTTACGAATTATCATTATGATGGAGATGGCATTAAAGTTCTATATGAAACGGATTCCCAACACAATGTTGTCCAATCCTACACGTATTCAGCAAATGGACAGCTTCTTTCCATGAAAAAAGGAAGTGAAACATACTTCTATCATTTTAATGCGCATGGTGATGTTGTTTGCATAACTGATTCTTCTGGCTCTATCGTCGCAACCTATGATTATGATGCATGGGGAAATCCAATAAATGTTGAAGAAAAGGATGAAGTAAAAGACAATCCTTTCCGTTATGCAGTGTATCAATATGATCAAGAAACTGGATTGTATTATCTAATTGCCCGTTATTATCAGCCACAACAGGGCGTATTTTTATCATTAGATCCAGTGGCTGGTCAAATTAATGATTTACTTGATCAAAATGGATATAATTATGTAAATAACAATCCTATTATGAAGGTTGACACTAACGGGAAAAAGCAAGAGGATATAGGATTCGCTGGAGGACCGGTTAGTTTTGAATTGGGTGAAGGTTTATCCGGAGGTGGTTCTACACGCTATAGAGGCACAGGAAAAGTACCTACGCAACTTACTAGAGGGATGAGATTCGAAGCAGAGGTTCTTAAGCAACGGGGATTGGATAAGAATAGTAAAAAGGTAGGGAAAAGCATTCCAGATAGTTTAACAGGCGGTAGAATAACGGAAATAAAGGATGTAAAATATGTATATAAAAGTAAACAGTTTAGAGACTATATAAGAGATGGGCGACCTATTGACTTAATTGTAAATAAGCATACAAAAATTTCAAAGCCCTTAAGAAGAGCAATTATTAATAGTGGTGGTAGAATTATTCGACATTAAAGGAGAGGAAAATATGTCAAATATGACAGCAATAATCTATACTATTGATCCTATCGGAGAAAAAGATGTTGCTCAAGAATTTTTAAAAATTCTAGAAAAAAATCAGCTGGCTCCTCAAAAAATTGGCTTATACGAACCACTAAAAATAGATTATTCTTTTGAACAAGCTGTTGCGATGTGGACTCAAGAGGAAGATGGTTGTTATGTTGAGGGTATAGGTAAGTCAGGTAAGGCAGGAGGATTATTGGGTAAAAGTAAAAATCCTTTAATTAGTTTTAATATGAATTGGTGGAGGAGCACAAGAAAAGTTTATGTGAATTATATAGATTTATATTTCCCTATAAAAACCTTTAAGGTCTATAAAGAAAATATAGAAAATATCTTTCGCGAAACAATAATTTTAATAAATGGCATTTATGGTTATATAACACATAGCATACCTGAGGAAAGGCAACATGTAACGGGAACAATTGAAAGCAGAATCCCAGGTATATTTTGGTGTAATTATTTTGGAAAGAAGTATATCGATTTTTTTGGTAAAGAAAGAATAACTTCATTTTCGTGGTTTAAAATTGAAACGTTGGAAAACGGGGGAATTATATCTTATTTAGCAAAAGAACCTAATAAAGAACTAATAAAATCAGATGACCTAGAAATGCAGGCAAAAATCCATCTTGGCATTAATTCGTTTGGAGATATTGATGCATTTAAAGCCAACCCTGAAGAAATTCAAATAAAAAATGTTCCAAAGCTGTAGAGATAAATAACAAGGTGGATAATGTTATGAATTTTTGAAATTTGACAATTAATGGAGTGAAAACTAGTTCGGTATAAAAAGGTTAATTGTATAAGGTTATCTGAATACAATTTCAAATACACTTCAATGTGTATACCTAGTTTATGAACGGTTATCTTTTGAGATAGCCGTTATTTTTATCCCCTGTCAAGGGATCGTTCTCAAAGGAATAAACTTTCTGATGAAGAAATAGCAAAAATCGCTGGATTAGGAACGGAAGCATTTAATCAATTAAGGCAGGAAATCGCAATCCGATTATATGGCGAAAATTAATGAATAAATAAAAATGCAATATCTTATTGCTTCATAAATCGTTGTTTTGATAAAATAATAATATATATACTTTTATAAGTATCTCAGCCTATGCAGGATGAGAATTTTTTGAATTAATATGCACTTTACCCAAAGTGATTGAGTTTAATCTGTAATTATTAATGAATTTGAAAAGGAAAATCATTTTTTAAATTCGTTAAAAAAGCAGTAATCAATTATTTTGAGTAGGGTGCATTTTTTAATTCATTACTACTAAAAAAACTAGAAGGGGTGAAAAAATATAAATTATTTAAGAACATAAGTACTCAACTTTAATGTAAATCATCATTTAGTTGTATTTAATGAGTATCCAACTTTAATGTAAATGAAAGTATAATGCATAACCATCCTAAATATTGCTATTTAAGCATTTTTGGGTATCAAACTTTAATGTGAATGAACAGAAAACATTATTAAGTATTTTGTTTGGTGTGATTGGGATTAATGTTTTGGCAACAATGGGATTAGCGATGTTGCCGGTGATTTCCAACACATCCGTAAAATATGGTTTCTGGCTGACTTCCATGTCCATCGTTGGGACGATTTTATCGAGCAGGTTGGAGAAAATGCCTTTAAACCGGGTTCTGCCTTTAACCTCACTGATTTCCGGTACTTCATGGTTACTGGCAATGGTTACCGTCAATCAGTTTATTGTTCCTTATATTTTCTTCGGTCTGGCTTGGTTAGGGATTGGAATCATGGGGATCTACATTCAAACTTTAATTCAAGTCAACTTGCCGGAAGAATACTTAGGAACAGGATTTGCCTTCTTATCATCACTGCTCGGTTCCTTAAGCCCAATTGGATTCTTTTTAGGAGGACTGCTGGGGCAATTAACATCAAGTTATCTCGTACTCTACTTGGCTTGTCTTGGGTACTTCGGTTTCGCCGTTTACTTTTGGGTTCATCCGAAGTTGAGCAGACTAGAGAATGAGTTAAGCAGTCGATTTGAGGAATCAATATAATAACTTATCATCAGAAAGGAATATTATGCACTGGAAAAAGTATTTTATTCTAATGCCTCCCGCTCTCTTGATTGGTTTGATTTTCATACTTTATTTTCACCAGTCAAGTTTGGCTTTTTTAACCATAATAGTTTTTTGGGGAATCTATTATTTATGGGTGTATATAGAAAACAAGAAAAAGTCTAAGGGGAAAATCAAATAAAAAATTTATGAGCTCAGGGATATCCCTGAGCTCATTTTGAACACAAATCAAAATTTCTTGGTCACATCATCCAATTTGAGATGAAAAACAGTATCCTCTTGATAGAAAGAACCCTCGAATTCCCCCACGTCCTTAAGTAAAAGGAAACCGTCCTTTACTACCGGCTTTTCATCCAGTATGACATGGAGTTTCGATATTCCCCGGCTATTTTCGTTAGTATAAGCGACCACCGGCTGTTGAAATAGATATTCTTTATCATTCACTTTTACTTTCAAAAAGTTTTTGTGTAATAGTTTATTTTCACTTTTTACGATATTCATTGGATCAATCAAAGCGGATTTCATATCGCCTTCCAAAACAAGATGATACCCCTTTTTTGCTTCGAATTCTTTAAATTTCGCTTCTTTGCTGTTTTTAACCATTTCCACAATGGTTTTCGTTTCGTCCGAAATGGAAACCTCCTCTATTTGAAGGATTTCGTGACCCACGTGCTTTTTTAATAAATCATATAACGTGTGATTCGACTCAAAAAAACTTTCCTTCCATTCAGGTGAAAGTTCATCCAATAGCAGGCTGAGAAATAAACCAGAACCACAGCAGCTTTTTCTGAGATGTATGCTAGCATCTTCTTTGTTTAATAGATAACCACTATATTTTTCTAGTACTTTCTCATATGGAAGCGAGCTTTTCTCAGCATAAGTTTTTAATTCTATATAATAAGCAGGTCCCTCCACTGTTTCCAGCTTGGTTTCATATTGAATATACTCCCCAATAAGACTTTTTCTTTTTTCCCTCAGTCCAACGAAATTCTGAAGATGTTTTATCCGATCTTCCTCAGTCCCTACTAACGCCTGATAAAGATGAAATCTTTCCTGATTCCTTAATTCCACATTTTCCTCTATCAATAGATAGGATACCCCTAACATTTCGTCCGGAAATCGCTTTTCCCCTTTGACATATTGGAAGCCATGAAATAATTCGTGGGCAAGGATGGAGTATAAGCCTTCTATAGTATCATAGTGTTCTACACAAGCAATGGCGGTTGGATAATCTTCAAATAGTATAATGGTGTCCCCCAGAAATTGTTCATTCCATGGAAAAACCTGTTCTGTGAATGTTGGGTGACGATACAGATAAACTTTTTCTTGATCATAAAAAGCAAAGGCAACTGCTTCAAATGCTGGCCAGTGCTGGGACAAATTTGTTATATCCTCTGCTAATTTATCGTAGGTATCTTTCGTTTTCAAGGAGTCGTCCTTCCATTGAAAATAAGTTTCTTCATGATTTTTCAGTAAAAATATAGATTTAGGATAAGGTAAAGCAAGCTCCGGAATTTGTTCTGCATCAAAGTACTGTAATTCAGCCGTTTCTCCATCAACCGGGTTTAGCTCGCCATCTTTAACATCACACTCAAACAGAAATACATTATATTCTACTTTATGGCCATTCGGATACTGGTATCGAAAATCCTTCCCGCCAAACACTCCTAAAAGCTTTTTAGGAACTACATGCAGCCCTGTTTCCTCCCACACTTCACGAACAACTGCTTCTGCAGGTGCTTCACCAGGCTCGATTGCTCCTGCAGGGAGACTCCACTTTTCTCCATTCCCTTTGTTTTGGAATAAAATCTCCCCTGCTTCATTTCGAATAATTGCCGCTACACTTGGCATAAAAATCAATTCGTTCCCCACTTTTTCCCTTAGCTTCTGATAATAATCGGACATTCCTATTTTCCACACCCCATTAAAAATATTTATAGTAAGATTCCATCTCTGATTTCAGACGACAGCCATTACTTTTGAAAATATGTTGCATTTTTATATTTGTTGAATGAGTTCCTCCAACATAATATGTGGCACCGATTTCTTTTAGAAACCGTAATGACTGTTTATGCAGAATAGAACCTAGCCCTTTCCCCCGCTCTTCCGGAATGATTCCAAAGTAAAATAACCTGCCTTCATCTGTGGTGCCAGGTTCAATATGAGGGATAACAACCGCAATCGGATTTTCTTCATTTATAAAAACACGGCAGGAATTTCTCCAATTATCCCCTAATTCGCTTTTTACTGAATCTAGGTGCTGATTGATCGAAAAAGTGGAAGGCTTGTTATCCGAAAAAAGCATGCACCGCTCCCAAATATTCTTAAATTCATCTTCAGAAAACTCGCCATCCAAAGACTTCCACTGAAAATCAGATGGATATTTTTCTAAGCTCCCTAATTCTTTTGTATATTCCAAAATGGATGATTTATGTTGAAATCCATTGTTTACGAGGATACTCATGTAGTCATGGTTCGATTTTTGAATTAACACACTTATATAATGTAATTTATTGACTTCCCCAGCTTCTACCAGATGACTTATTTTTTCTTTAAAATCGGGATCCGGTTGCACCCCGTTTTCTTCTAAAGCAACATATCGAGGTAGTCCGTTCAACACTTTAAATGTTACTTGGAAAAATTTTTCTATATTAGATATATCAAACAATGCTAATCTGCCTTTCAATGTATTCCTTTTAAACTATTCTATTTTCTTACAAGATATCCTTTTTAAATTTTTCTACATTTCTATCTAATAGTTCAGCACTTTAATCCAAAAGTTCAGCGTTTTCCCCTCATTTTTCAGCACTCTCATCATTTTTTTCCACAATCCTCTTCGACTTCAGCATTCTTACCTATTTTTTTAGCGTTTCAATCCAAAAGTTCTGCGTTTTCCTCTCTTTTTTCAGCACTCTCATCATTTTTTTCCACAATCCTCTTCGACTTCAGCATTCTTACCTTTTTTTTCAGCGTTTCAATTAAAAAGTTCTGCGTTTTCCTCTCTTTTTTCAGCACTCTCATCATTTTTTTCCACAATCCTCTTCAACTTCAGCATTCTTACCTATTTTTTCAGCGTTTCAATCAAAAAGTTCTGCGTTTTCTCCTTATTTTTCAGCACCATACTCCAATTCCTACCCAAACCTTTTACCCAAAATTTCAAATTCATGTTTACCGCCAAAAATATTAGGGTAAAAAATACTGGAGGTGAGTGTGAGCATTGATAAAATTTAAAAATGTTTCCAAACAATACGATGGTGGCTATTTGGCCATTAAGAATTTGAATTTCACGATCAAGGACAATGAGTTGCTTGTTCTGATTGGTCCGAGTGGGTGTGGGAAAACCACCACGATGAAGATGATTAATCGAATTATCGAACCGACCAGTGGCGAAATAACCATCAACGGAGAAAGCATTAAACAGCAAAACCCCGTCGAGCTTAGACGGAATATCGGTTACGTTATTCAACAAATTGGGTTAATGCCGCATATGACAATCAGGGAAAATGTTGCGTTAGTTCCAAAGCTGAAAAAATGGGATGAGGCAAAGTACAAGGACAAAGTGGATGAACTTATGAAAATGGTAGGGCTTGATCCGAACATCTTAGGGGATCGATTCCCGGATGAATTATCCGGTGGGCAGCAGCAGCGAATTGGCGTAATTAGAGCTTTAGCAGCAGATCCAGACATTATATTAATGGATGAACCCTTCAGTGCACTAGATCCGATCAGTCGTGAACAATTACAGGAAGAGTTAATCAGACTTCAGCAGGAAATCAAGAAAACCATTGTCTTTGTTACACATGATATGGATGAGGCATTAAAGATTGCTGATCGAATTTGTATTATGAAAGATGGAGAAATTGTTCAAATTGACAAACCTGAAACGATTTTAAGACATCCTGCTAATGAATTTGTTCGTCAATTTATTGGTGAAGATCGCCTGCAGAACTCCACTAGCCTTCCTGAAATAGAACAACTCATGGTTCCCCCGATCACTGCTTATCCTTCACGCGGACTTGCTGAAGCAGTAAAAATCATGCGTCAAAAACGAGTGGATAATTTAATTATTGTGGATAAAGATCACCACTATTTTGGAGTCGTCAATATATGGGATATGCGACGTGCATACGGAAATGAACAATTAACATTGATGGATCTCATCCAAAAGGACATTCCCACTATTACACCGAATGAAAATCCCGAAAAGGCTATTCAATTAGTCAATGACTCTCCATATGGTTTTGTACCTGTCATCGACCATAACCAAAAGGTAAAAGGAATTATCAATCGTTCCAGCATCGTAAAATTTGTCACGGATCGTTTTGACGATTCAATGGGAGGGATCTAGATATTAATAGTTTATGGAATGAGTTAAAAGATGTTTTTATCAATCGTTTACCGGAAGTTGGTAGTTTACTAGTTGAGCATATTTATTTATCCCTAGTTTCTATTATTATCGCTATTGTCATTGCCGTTCCGCTTGGAATCTTCCTTACCCGCCATAAAAAGGTTGCAGATATTGTTATTGGAATCACCGCAGCACTGCAAACCATCCCAAGTCTTGCCCTGCTTGTTTTTCTAGTTCCCTTTATCGGAACAGGTAAACCGCCCGCCATTATTGCTTTAACCATCTATGGTTTATTGCCAATCCTTCGTAATACGTATTTAGGTATTATGAACGTGAACAGCAGTACGGTTGAAGCAGGTATCGGGATGGGAATGACTAGCAGACAGGTTCTTTGGAAAATTGAGCTTCCCCTCGCTTTAAACGTTATTATGGGTGGTATTCGCACTGCCGCCGTTATGGTTGTCGGGGTGGCTACTATTGCAGGTTTAATCGGAGCCGGCGGTTTAGGAGATTTAATTTTCCGTGGTTTGCAAACCTATAACTCCGGACTGATTATTACTGGGGCACTCCCATCTGCATTAATCGCTATATTATTCGATATGATTCTGAAACGATTTGAGAATGCAGCGAAACCTGGTACGAAAAAAAAGATATCAAAAGCAAAGAAATGGGTTGCCGCTTCTGTAGCTGCTGCCGTCCTTATTACCGGAATTACGATTGGGGTCGTAAAAGCAGTCAATAGTAAAAATTCTATTACCATTACCGGAAAAAGCTTTACGGAACAAGAGATTTTAGTCAATATCTATAAAGAACTAATCGAAAATCGAACGGATCTAAAAGTCGATAAACAATCGTTCATCAGCGGCTCAGCAGCTGTATTCCAAGGGTTGAAAAAAGGCGACTATGATATCAGTGTCGAGTATACAGGTACAGGATTAATGAATTATTTAAAGGAAGATATTGATTCAACTGACCCTGACAAAGTATACAATTATGTAAAAAAGCGTTTTAAAGAAAAATACAACCTCATTTGGTTAGACCCAATTGGATTTAATAACACCTATTCTCTTACGATTCGCAAAGAAGATGCAAAAAAATGGAATGTCAAAACCATTTCTGATTTAGCAGAAAAGGCACCCGAATTAATACTTGCTTCTGAACCGGAATTTCTGGAACGCGATGATGGATATCCGGGCTTGAAAAAAGCCTATGGAATCGAGTTCGGGAAAACTCAAGCAATGGATTCCGGCATCATTTATAGTGCAGCCAAAAATCATAAGGCAGACGTCATTGATGCTTATACAACGGATGGCCGAATACCAGCTTTCAACCTGCAGGTATTAGAAGATGATAAACATGTATTTCCTCCATATAATGCGGTACCATTAGTAAGAGGTGAGGTTCTTAAGGAACATCCAGAACTGAAAAAAGTACTGAATTTACTCGCTGGAAAAATCTCTGACAAAAAAATGCAGGAATTAAACGCAGAAGTAGATATTCATAAGAAAACGTATAAAGAGGTAGCCCATCAATTTTTAATGGATGAGGGATTGCTGAAAAAATAAAGGTCAGTGAAGGATTTCACTGATCCTTTTTTATATTTCCAATACATTATCAAGAATTAGAACAATAATTGCTACTACAAGAAAGTCTCCTGCTAAAATATGCCTTCCAGTTGCATATACCGCTACAGAAGCTAAACCAAATACTATCAGTTTTAGAAAAATTCTTAATGGGACATTTACAGGAATCGTTGCCTTCGGTGCGAGAAATAGCCCCCAAAAGAAGGCAACTAGCAGAGGTGTTCCAATTCCAAGTACCATCTTCATTCCTATTCCTTTCCCTATGTGGAAACCCCAATAACCATACGCAACCAAAGCAACTATCTCGACAAGAAAAATGATTGCCATTAGGATATAGGAAAACATTTTACACCCCTATCGAACCAAATTAAGATTTTGACTCATCTGTTGAATATAGATCTGTATTTGACCCGCAGGTTGAAGGACCGAATTTCCATGACATACTTCTAATCGTTTTATTTGCAGCTGCTCAATAATCCTACTGCTGTTTACGGCTTCCTCCATATCAGCAGTAAACATTGCCATCGGTTTTTGAAGCTGACCTTTTTTGGATGTAAATAAATCACCCGCTAACAATACTTGATCTTCTTCATGATAATATGCAATATGTCCAGGTGAATGACCCGGAGTATGATAAGGAGTTAAGCCAGCAAAACTTTGAAGATTCCCCTGTTTATCTACCGGTAACGCTTTGGTTATCCCCTTACTAACAGACTGTGCAGCCTTTTTTCTTCTCGGATAAGGAAGATCACCTTCCATATAAGGAATTTCTACTGAATGTGCATACACGGGGACATTTTTTTCCTTTAAAATAACGTTTAAAGCACCTACATGATCCGAATGACCATGAGTTAACAAAACGGTTTGGAGTGGCCCTCTTTGGATTCTTTCGATATTTTTTAGAATGCCTTTTGCCATCGAGGGAATCCCTGCATCGACGAGCGTCACTCCATTTTCATCAGCAACAAGCCACACGTGAATAGGAATAATCATCCATGTTTTCAAACTCCAAATATGCTCAGAAATTTGTTCCACTTTCATTTTTTATCGCCCCTTTGTTTTAATTTTTCTTTAAATCCTAAAAGAAGAATTTCCACTGCTTCATCAAAAGTAGGGGTTAATCTTTCCATTAATACCTCTATTGGTTCGTGCGGATAGGAATAAGTGGCAACAATACCTTGGATGTTAAAGAAAAAAATGCGTGAAAATGCTAAAACTTGCTCACCGTCATCCATGGAAAGACATTTTTGGATTCCCCCTCTGATGATCTTAAATATTTCCAATCGTAGTTTGTTAATTTCCGAATCTGTTTCTTCCACATCCACTCTTGAAGATTTTGCTGAAATAAAAATAGTGTACATACTCCGATTGAGTAGACAAAAATGGATAAATTCTCTGCTAATCTCCTTCAACTTTTCTTCAGAAGTTATGTTGGCAGTTGAAGAAATAGTCTCCATTTTCTCCTTCAAATCCTGCAATACAGGCATGGAAAGCTTGTGAAGCAAGGCTTCTTTATCCTTGAAATAAATATAGATGGTGGTATGAGAGCATCCTGCTTCTTTGGCGATTTCCCGCATGGTCACATGATCATAACCATTTTTCGCGAAAAGCTTGCTTGCAGCATGTAAAATACTATTTTTCGTCTCCTCCGATCGTTGATCCTGTTTACTGGGCATTTTAATTCCTCACTATTCTTCGTCACTTTTTCAAAAAACTAACCATTGGTTACTAACCGTTGGTTATAATATAACCGATGGTTAGTTTTTCTGTCAAATAATTTTTAAATTTTTCTAAAATCTTTCAAAAGCTTATGAGGTTAAATCAATATATTTTCCATTTTTCTTCGGTATGTGTATCATAAAGGTAATTTAAAAATCCGAAAGAAGGCAATCATAATGAGAGATCATTCTATCTTTCAAAGAGATATAAAAAACCATTGGAATGTTCAATATAATCAAAACGGATATCCGCATGTTCAGCAGGGATGGGTATTACACCCTGAAAAACAAAAGGAATTTGATCCATTTATATTAATGGCAGAGGATTGGTTTAAACGAGGAACCTTTTCCGATCATCCGCACCGCGGTTTTCAAACAATTACTTATGTGGTGGATGGACGACTCGAACATATTGATAATCATGGCGGACATTCGATATTGGAGTCAGGCGATGTTCAGTATATGAACGCAGGCTGGGCAGCAAGACATGCAGAGGAAGCGGTTGATGATGACCTAATCCATACCCTCCAATTATGGTTGAATCTCCCTAAATCATTGAAAAACACGAAAACATCTTATCAAAATATTTATGTGGAGAATGCTCCAGAGGTACCCTTTGACGGCGGTCGTATAAAGGTGTATTCCGGGGATTTAGCAGGTGTAAAAGGTCCTATGGAAAGTTTAGTCCCGATAACGATGGCCGAAATTAGTTTTTCTGCGGGAGCATCCTACTCACATGTTTTACCGGAAAACCATAATGCTTTCCTCTATGTTCTTTCAGGAGAGCTTGAATTTGGAAAAAGCAAAACTACTTTAGAAAAAACAAGTGCAGCTACCCTTACCTATAATGAAAAGGGATCCGGAAGCAGTGAACTTGTCATCAAAGCCAACACACGGTCAAAAGTATTAATTTATTCAGGAGTTCCTATTAATGAAGAAGTAGTTGCCTATGGACCATTTGTCATGAATACGATGGAAGAAATCCAGCAAGCATTCCGTGACTACCATGCAGGAAAATTTGGTCCTCCGGCAGTTTGATTGATTTTTTAAAAATCGATGATATAATATTAACAGTTAGTTACTTTTTGTAATCGAATCAACAGGAGGGAATTTCAAATGAAAATAGTAGCATTAGTTGGAAGTAATCGTAAAGAATCCTATAATAAAAAGCTTGC
The DNA here is from genome assembly GCF_038008735.1 of Margalitia sp. FSL K6-0131. Classification (NCBI taxonomy): domain Bacteria; kingdom Bacillati; phylum Bacillota; class Bacilli; order Caryophanales; family Bacillaceae; genus Heyndrickxia; species Margalitia sp. FSL K6-0131. The sequence goes on along the minus strand of NZ_JBBOZS010000001.1, from coordinate 263,299 downwards.
TTTATATATGCAAAAGCGCTATCAAGGTAAACTGGATATTGAAATTTTGCCAATTGAAGAGCTTCCTATGTACAATCAGGACGATGAGCTTGAACCACCTGCAATTGTAAAAGACATCAAAGCTAAAGTGCTTGAAAGTGATGGTGTTCTCATTGTTACACCTGAATACAATCATTCTATTCCGGCTGTATTAAAAAATGCGATTGATTGGTTCTCAAGGGTAGATAGAGTATTGGTACACAAACCAGTAATGATTGCTGGCGGATCAGGCGGAGTATTAGGTACAGTGCGCGCTCAAATGCATCTTCGCCAAATTATGAATTCACCTGGTGTCTCTGCTCTCACTTTACCTGGAAACGAAGTATTTATCGGTGCGATTCAAAGCAAAATAGATGAAACAGGAGAACTGGTAGATGAGGCTACAATCCAATTCATCGATTCCGTTGTGGAAAATTATATTAATTGGATTGAGCAAACAAAAGGTTACTAAGATACAAGGATCAAGCCTTGATGGTTTGGTCTTTTTTATTTGACTTTTTTAACTTCTTACAAATGTGTATCAAATCTTTCAAAAGGCAACTATTTATCAGAACATTTAGAATCGGTGTCAAACTCTGTCACATTATGTAATATAACTGTAAACCCCCTGTGAAGACGCAGTTATGCAAATACTTGTATAGTAGAGATAACAAACAACATCAGGAGGTTCAACAGCATGATAAAAAAGGTCATCTCTACTGTAGTAATAGCAGCCGCGCTTACTTTTGGATTTTCAGCAAAAGGTCTAAACGCGGAAGCTGCGTCTTACAACACTAAGGCGATTTCTGTTGCAAAAAGTAATCTTGGTGTTCCATATCGTTGGGGCGGCACAAGTCCATCAGGATTTGATTGTTCAGGTCTTGTAAAATATTCTTACGGAAAAGCTGGCGTAGCACTCCCAAGAACAGCAGCGGATATGTTTCATAAGGGAACTCGTTCAAAAACTTTACAAGCTGGAGATTTAGTATTTTTCGCTCAAAGTAAAGCAGCAAAACCATCACATGTCGGAATCTATCTTGGCAGCGGAAAGTTTATTAACGCTTCTTCTTCAAAGGGTGTTTCTATTACGACATTGAGCAATCCATATTGGAAACCGCTTTATGTCGGTGCAAAGCACATATAATATAGAGAAATTAAGCTTCGGTGTGCAACCGAAGCTTTTTGTTTTGACACTTCTACCCTAAAAAATACTTCCTGACATCTTGCCAATTATTTACTCGAACGTAACCTGTGACATTGATATTGTGCGGAGCAGTAAATAGTATTCCTTGTCCCATAAAACGGTTAAAATGCCTTGCATTGTCATCAATCAGATAATCCGCATGTATGATGCTTTTATCCCCGCAAAACACAAAATTCATATCATTTAAAAAGCCAAAATGCTCCTTCAACCATTCATACTTGGCAGTAAAAGATGCCGGAACCTCCATTGCTGCGGTTGTAATAAAAATTTCGTATGATTCACTTAGTTCTTTTATCACTTCTTGACTATCCTTCATAACCTCTAAATCCCGAAAAAAAGTAGGATCCAGAAAATACTTTCTGAGTTCTTCTTTTATATGAGGGCGCAACTCTCTCAACTTTTTTCCCTGTAAATCATCAATAGTTAGATTTTCGTTATAATCCCGATTATAGATTTTTAGTTGTTTAGGGATGAAATCAGCCATTACCTCATCCATATCAATCGCTATTCTTTTCAAAGAAATACCCCTCCAATCTCTTTTATATTTTATTATATATAAAAATAAGCTCAGCTTCCTAAAAGCTGAGCAGCAAACTTATTTCCTTAATCTAACACTATAATGATGCATCGATTTCGGTATCCCTTTTAAATCAAACTTTCCGCTGTAGATTAAATGGCGAATTCTATACTCCAAAAAAGAGTCGCCAATTGGTTCTTCTAATTCTCCCAGCATATACCCAATCAGTCTATTAGTCTTGATAAATTCGTCTTCCCCTTTTTCGCGATGAAGTTCCTTCAAAGAATTTAATATGAATGTATCAAAATAATCTTCAGGCACCGTTTGTACTTTTTCATCTATCCAGACACGTAAAACTCCCGTTGTTTTCGAAAGCTCTTCCCATTCTTGGTGAAACTTCTCTCTTTCTTCTAAGGATAAAGGGGCTGCTGTTTTTTCTTTTTGAAAAATAAACTTAAAATGTTCAGGTGAAATACCACCTGAATGTATGGAATAGTACTCCACATTTTCTGGGGGGATTTTATAAGCAAGATACAATTCAAAAGAGTTATGAAGGAAAACATCATTTTGTTTATTCTTCAATAAATACAGGACAAAACGAAGGAAAGTTTGTTCCTCAGCATTATTGGCATACCAGATGTGAATAGGGGCATGCTCCGGAATATCCTCTATCTCATAAAGAGTATTGGAAAAATGATTTTCGTACCAAGCATCCTCGAAGGGAAAATTTATGTTTTCCAAAAACCATTCATATCGATTGGTACGACCTGTTTTTCCTTCCAAATTCAAAATCGGGCCAATGTTAGCAAAACCAGGAAACCCAATAACCGTTTTTGGCCTTTCCAACCCTACTCTTAGGGATCCAGCAGCAGATTCTGAGCTAATAAGGTGGTAAGCACCTGTGTTTCTATTTAATGTTTTGCTGCGGAGAATGTGAATTTGTTCATTTATTTTTTCCACCATCATCTGGATGCCTTCTTGATTGATAAAATAACCTCGGCCTTCCAACGGTTTACGTTCTTCATGGTGGAACGTCTCGAATGCTTCCCCATCGGCTAATTCAAATGTTTCCCATCCCCCATTGTGTAAAAGGTTACTTGCAGTTACATATCGAGGAGATCTAATTCTATAAACAAATACAACATTCGGTTCCTCAAAAAAATATACAAATAATTCATTTACCCTAGTTTTCACCAAACTACACCCTTTGTCAAAATTGTCTTACAGTTACCTTAACATAAAATACAATAACTGTAAAAAATCTTCTTAATTCTCCACCTCTACAATTGTACTTTCGCCTAAAACGGAAATCTTCCACTTTCCGGGTTTATCAAGTTTAAGTTTTCCCAAGTATCCTGTATAGGTGTCTCCAGTTGTATAATTGAAGGGAGCATATCGAATATAAGGAAAATTTAGCAGATGATTTTTATCCTTTATATAGGTAGCTTCCACATTGATGATGGATTCCCTTTTCTCCCCTTTCACTTCTAAGCTAATTTCCTCCGATAATCCAACTTTCACATCATCTCTTGATAAATTAAATCGTGTAGTTTTTGTTGAAATATTAGGTGCTTTCACATTCACTACGATGGATCCGTATGAGTGACCATCAATGGAAACATCGATTTTCCATAAACCTTTTTTAGGGAAGGGCTTAAAGATAGTCAATGCACTTGCATTTTCGCCATAAACCGGCCCTTGAAGCTCCGTTTCGTTGACGACGAATTTTTCACCTGTTGCCTCATGTGTAGCCGTTGCCTTTAATTTCTTGGATACCAATTCATTCGGATCTCCCCAGACATACCAAAACATTTTGGCAACGGTTCGCGGATCCTTGGCGATAATTTCAGTGTCAAGAATTCCAATTTTCCCCTTTATTCCACGCACATCATTTTTGGATACAATCTTTCCCTTTTTGTCCAAACGATCAAAAGTTGGACTCACTTTCCAATGTTCCTTTTGGATTGGTTTCGGTGTATGAGCGGGCTTAGTCGGGTGGTGGGACATTATTAACAAAATAGGGATGAAAACAACTAGACATATTGCAACTGCAACGGTTAACTTTTTGAAATAGCTATTATAATCAGGGGTTCTTTTATTATCTCTAGCAGCAAGACGCAATTGATGGAGGATTTTTTCTTGTTGGACAGGCTGTAATTGCTGCTTTGGCATGGATCGTAATAGGGAGAGCTTATATTCCTCCTCCTTATTGAATTCCATAATCCCGCTCCTCCTTCCATTCTTTTGATTGCAGTTGAAGCTTTTTTAATGCGCGGTGTAATGTCAAATTTACTTTATTCTTCGTCCAGCCCAATACTTCAGCTGTTTCTGATACCGATAGATCCATGATTCCTCTTAAAATCAGAACGTCTCGGTCCTTCTTTTTCAATTCGTTTATTGCCTTGTAGATTAGTTGGATTTCTTCTTGACGGATTAAATACTCCTCTAGGTGCAGTTGATTAGATGGGATAAGTTGTAACATGTTATCTGGTAGGTGAGGTAGCTTTTGCTTTCTGCGGTGATGATCAATGGCAACACGGCGGGCAATGGAAACAAGCCATGTTTTCGGATCTGCCCTGCCTTCAAATTGTTGAATACCTTTTAACGCTTTTAAAAAACTCTCCTGAACAAGGTCCTCAACATCTGTGCTTTGCGTGTAATAAACTAGGAAATGATAAATATAGGAGTTGTACTTTCGGAATAAATCTTCTATTATTCGTTCCTTATCCACTGAAGGTCCTCCCTTCCAAAAACACTATTTATAATTAGACGGTCTTGAGCGTTGGAGATTTCATTTTTATTATAACTTTTTGTAAAAGAGGAAAAATCAATGAATAAAGCAATAAGCAAATAAAAGAACAATACAGCAATTAATAATTTCATTTCGCGCTTGGCGGACACCAGTTCCGTTATTATGGACTAAACGAGGTAATTCTTACTGTTCGCGGACATAGGTTCCGTTATTCTACTAAAAAACAGTGATTTTCCTGTGTATTTTATTAAATAACGGAATCTGTGTCCGCTTAACCCTTAAATTAGCGGCATTTTAATAAAATAACGGATCCATTGTCCGCTTACCGATTTTCTTCACGTACTTCAGTACCTACCATGCGGAAATAACAAAAGAATTCCAAGCGCGATAATGATGATAAATAAAGAGTTTTCAAATTTCCCCGCTGGGATCTTTTTATTAAAATATCTTCCTATTATGATAGCTAACAATATTGCCGGAATAGAGAAGGCATAAAGAGTTAACAAATCCTTCGTCCATAAGCCCCCTAAAGCATGCCCGGATACAACCAGAACGCCAGATATCAAAAAATGAGCCTGCAATGTTCCTCTGAAACGCTCCGGATTCCAACGTCGTAATGTTCCATATATAACAACCGGAACACCATTGAAGTTATAGGCACTGCCAAGGGCACCAGAAGCAAATCCAAATGGTAAAACCCAGCCTCCCGCATTTAGTAATGGACGATCCAGCCCTTTTAAAAGCTTTTTCTTTAATATGGAGTAACATCCGTAAACTATTAAGAAAATACCTAGTCCGGTTGTAATGACATTTGCCGGTGTAAACCTAAGCATGAGTAGACCTATCGGGATTCCAACCACCGTGGTAATTGCGAGTCTAATTAGGATTGGCCGTTCTATATGCCGCCATCCGCTGGCAACGGTTAAAGCAGCAACAGTAAGGCCAGCCAATCCAATCAGAGAAACAGATGTATTTAATGAAATTGGCAGTAGTGCAAGCAGTGGCATACTAACGATTGCTTCCCCGAACCCGAACATCGTTCTCATCAACGCACCAATAAAAACAGCAGCGATAATTAAAATCATAATATTTAATGACATAGCTCAACCTCACTTATTATCAAAATTCCATACATTTGAATTATTTACTTTTTATGGTAACACAAGAATGCAAAAATCCCCCTTCATCCCTTATTATTAATGTTGTTTAATAAAGGAACTACTATTATCGATCCTTATCATTCATTGATGTATCCCTTCTATTATTATAGCATATTTTTACACCAAAAAACCGCTATTTAATAAGGTTTTTTGACGTTTTTCAGCGCGTTTTAAGGTACTATACAGGCTTTAAAAATCTGTTTTAATAGGAATCTATCAATTCCCTCTAAAACGGCTTAAACAGAAAAATAAGGCCCTTTTACAAGATGGCCCCATTCTAAAAATCCCTCTTTCTATATATCTATATAAAACAGCAGTAAAAAGGCCTAAATCCGTATTGGAATTAGACCTTTCCATTGTTTTATATGTCCTATTTCTTTCGCATAGCCAATCCAGTCATAAACGACAAAAACACATGTGTTCCAGCCTTAACAGTAGGTTGTACGACTCCGTCCCGCATTGGATCCAAGCAAACAATATCCATAGCTCCAACTTTTGGATGAAGACCAGCAGTATAGACTGCCTCAAACAGTTCATCTGTCCTCATTCCACCGGGTGTGGAGGCTGGGACACCCGGTGCATAAGCAATATCTAAGACATCCATATCACAAGTCAGATAAATGCGGTCTACTTTCCCCGCTAAAGTATGCAGCGCTTGCTCAACCGTTTCTTTCACACCATTTTTTCGCGCTTTCTTTAATGTAATGTAATTCACGCCATATTCCTTTGCACATTCCACTAATGATGGTGCATTAAAGAAACCGTGCAAACCAATATTAAATACATTTTCTCCCTTGATTGTTCCGCTTTCAATCAAGTTACGGATTGGTGTCCCGTTTGTTGGACCATGGTCCTTTAAATCACGTAAATCAAAATGAGTATCAAACTGTAAGATCCCGATTTCCTCATTAGGATAGGTTTCCTTCCAGCCTTTCACAAGCATCGCGGTAATCGAGTGATCTCCACCGATACTAACTGGGATGGAACCTGAAAATTCCTTTGTTAGCCCATGGAAAGCGTCTTTAATATTTTGGTGGCTTAATAGGATATCTGTGAAGTGCATTTTCACATCACCGACATCGACAACGGACAAATCCCTTAAATCCACTTCTTCATCAAGATTATACGTATTGAACCCTTTCCAAGCGCGTCTAAAACTCTCCGGAAATTCAGATGCACCGGATGCACTAATCGATGATCTGGAAATTGGAACTCCCATCATTACTGCATCCCAGTGCTTTCCCCCTTCCTCTTCATTTAAATGGTGAATAGATTGAATCCATTCATTCACCTTTAAATCCTGCCCCCAAACGGCCTTTTTCCAAGAAAAAGCTGGAGTTTCGATCGGTAATTCACTTATTTTATTTAACATAGCTGACCACTCTCTACCACGATTTTTCCGGACTTAATAACGGTATCTGTATGATTCATTCCATAATGATATTGCAGCTGCATATAATTTGGCACATTCATAATGACAACATCCGCTTTCTTGCCAACTTCTAAACTGCCAATTTCTTTCGAGCGATTGATTGCATGCGCAGCATTTATAGTAGTTGCCGTAATAGCTTCTGCAGGAGTCATTCCCATTTTCATGCATGCCAGATTCATAATAAAAGGCAAAGAAGTGGTTGGGGATGAACCAGGGTTACAATCTGTTGATAGCGCAACCGGAACACCTTCATCAATCATTTTCCGTCCCCGTGCAGAATCCGCCATTAAGAAGAACGCCGTACCCGGCAGTAATACCCCAATTACCCCTTGTTCCGCCATTCTTTTAATGCCTTGGTCAGATGCCCTTAACAAATGATCAGCAGAAATAGCTCCTACCTCTGCCGCTAATTCTGCCCCTTCGTATGGCTCAATTTCATCGGCATGAATCTTCGGAATAAGCCCGTGCTTTTTACCAGCTTCCAATATCAAACGGCTTTGTTCAGGTGTAAAAACGCCTCTTTCGCAAAAAACGTCATTAAACTCTGCTAAACTATCAGCAGCAACTAGAGGAAGCATCTCTTCGATTACGATTCTCACAAATTCATCCGGGTTTTCCTTATATTCTCCTGGAACTGCATGAGCTCCCATAAATGTGCGAACAACATCGATCACGTGATCATCATTTAAACGTTTTGCTACTTCCAGCTGTTTTTTCTCTGTTTCCCAATCAAGCCCGTATCCGCTTTTTGCCTCAACTGTTGTTACGCCGTGCTTTAAAAAGGAATCCAGGCGCTTCATACTTTCCGAATAAAGCTCCTCTGGTGAAGCCGAACGAGTCCTCGATGTAGTAGCATGAATACCACCGCCATTATTCATGATTTCCATATAGGTCGCACCATTTAAGCGCATATTAAATTCATTTTCACGACTTCCCGCATAAACAAGATGTGTATGCGGGTCAACAAGACCCGGCATCACAATTTTTCCACTCGCATCAACTACTGTTGCTTCCGAAATACGACTGGAGTACTTCTCGTTCAGTTCTTCCGTCTTCCCAACAGCTTGAATCTTCCCATCCTCTAACCAAAGTGCTCCATCCTGGAGTATATGAAGCTCGTTCATCGCCTCTTTTGTTAAAGGCTTTTCCGAACCGCCTTTTACCGTAATCAATTCATTTGCATGTTGGATAAAAATTGGTTTTTCAGACATTTGTGGTACCTCCGCTAAAATTATTTCGAACGCAGCATTGGAATATGGATACCTTTTTCCTCCGCTGTTTTAATCGCTAAGTCATAACCTGCATCCACATGACGGACAACACCCATTCCAGGGTCTGTTGTTAGCACGCGTTCAAGACGTTTTTCCGCTTCCTTTGTACCATCTGCAACGATAACCATCCCTGCATGTAACGAATATCCCATACCAACACCGCCGCCATGGTGTACAGATACCCAGCTTGCACCACCAACCGCATTGATCATCGCATTCAAAATCGGCCAATCTGCTACTGCATCACTGCCATCCTTCATGCCTTCCGTTTCACGGTTTGGTGAAGCAACAGAACCAGAGTCTAGATGGTCGCGGCCGATTACGATAGGAGCTTTTAACTCTCCGCTTGCCACCATATCATTTATGATTTTTCCGAAACGAGCACGTTCTCCGTAGCCTAACCAGCAAATACGTGCCGGAAATCCTTGAAATTGAATCTTTTCACGGGCCATCTTAATCCAGTTACATAAATGGGTGTTGTTGCTGAATTCACGAAGGATAACCTCATCTGTTTTATAGATATCTTCAGGATCTCCTGATAATGCTACCCAACGGAAAGGACCTTTTCCTTCGCAAAATTGCGGACGAATATATGCTGGAACAAAGCCTGGGAAGTTAAAAGCGTTTTCTACTCCTTCATCCTTTGCTACTTGGCGAATATTGTTTCCATAATCAAATGTAACAGCACCTTTTTCTTGCATGACAAGCATTGCCTTCACATGCTCTGCCATGCTAGCTTTGGATTTTTTCACATATTCAACTGGATTTTCCTTACGTAATTCAGCTGCCGCTTCTAAGCTATAACCAACTGGAACATAGCCATTTAATGGATCGTGTGCAGAGGTTTGATCGGTTAGCACATCTGGAATGAACCCAATCTCAATCATCTTTGGTAAAATTTCAGCTGCATTCCCTAATAATCCAATAGACAATGCTTTCCCTTCCGTTTTCGCTTCTTTCGCTAGACGGATGGCTTCTTCTAAGGAATCCGTTTTGGTATCTAGATAACGTGTTTCTATACGGCGATCAATTCTTGTTTCATCTACCTCTATCGCAATACATACTCCTTCTGCCATTGTTACAGCAAGTGGTTGTGCTCCGCCCATGCCGCCGAGTCCCGCTGTAACCGTAATAGTTTGCTTTAACGATCCGCCGAAATGTTGTTTTCCTGCTTCAGCAAATGTTTCATATGTTCCTTGAACAATTCCTTGGCTGCCAATATAAATCCAGCTACCAGCTGTCATCTGGCCATACATCATTAAGCCTTTTTTGTCCAACTCATGAAAGGTATCCCAATTTGCCCATGCCGGTACAATGTTGGAGTTTGCAATTAATACTCGCGGTGCATCTGTGTGTGTTTTAAATACAGCAACAGGCTTACCCGATTGAACTAAAAGCGTTTCATCCGATTCCAACTCATGTAATGTTTTCACAATCGCATCATAGCAATCCCAGTTGCGGGCAGCTTTTCCGATCCCGCCATACACAACTAAATCTTCAGGACGCTCCGCCACATCCTTATTTAAATTGTTCATTAGCATACGTAATGCCGCTTCTTGAACCCAACCTTTTGCATGTAATTCAGTGCCTGAGTAATTAATAACCTCTCTCTTTGTATCCGTTTTCATTTCTATGCCCTCCAAATCTACTTTTGATTGTTTCCTACTCTTATTATATAAATAAAATATTCAGGAAAGTTTTTAAAAAATATTTGATTTCTTATATTTATTCAACATTTTTAGGCTATCTTTATAATAAATTGCTCATTTATTTATACTTAATCTATATTTTTATACTTATTCAATCTAACAACGAATTTTTACTTTCTTGGAATGAGCAATCAATTAAATATTGACAAATAAATATTTTTATGTTATGATAGAATATTTACCCGTTGATCACTAGCTTACTATATGATAAATTTCTTTTAACTTGTTTTTTTGGGAGGAGATAGTGTGGATACATTACCTTGCAAAGGATGCAGAGGGCTTTGTTGTGGACCTGTCCCAATCACGGGAAAAGAATTAACAAGAATAAAACGAAAGGTTAAAAACATGCCAAAAAAGCTGCGATCGAATCTTGAAAATCAAACCAGACTTTTGGGAACATGTATATTTTATGATTTAGATAATGATAAATGCGGTATTCATGATGTAAGGCCAGAAATTTGCAGAATGTTCGGTTACTATGAGCAACTTGCTTGTTTTCGTAAACCGGAGCTTGCAACTAAACCTTTACCTGCTATAATAGAAGACCCCGTTGGAATATTATCGGTAGATTTTACGTGGGACTATTTTTAAATATTTCCTGGGCTGTTAGCAACAGCCCTGTTTTTCTTATCAGTGTTCCATCCGATATTCCTTAGGTGCTTTTCCTACCACTTTTTTAAAAACTCTTGAAAAGTAATGCTGATTTTGAAAGCCAGTTAACGACGCAATCTCTTTAATGGCTAATTCCGTTTCTTCCAGTAATCTTTTCGCCTCTTTAATTCTTAATTGTGTTAAGCTTTCGCGGAATGTGCTCGATGTTTTTTCCACAAACAGATGACTTAAATAAGTAGAATTTCTTCCTACATAACGAGACAATTCATTTAAATCAAACTCAGGTTTCCAAAAGTGAAGTTCCATATAATGGAGGCATTTATCAATAAGCTCCAGATGGTCACTTTTACTTTTTTCGCGAACAGCATCAACCAGTTTCGAAGTGAAAATAATGAGCTTTTGTACAATACGATAAATTAAAGGATTATATAGAATGGTATCAAATATATCCAGGTACTCCTTCTCGTATGAATTGGAATCTAGATTTGCAGATTTCATATGACGGCGAATTTGTGCAAGAATACTTGTTAAGCGAATCCGCAGTAACCCCGGGTCGGGATACGGTTCATGAAACTGTAAAAATTCACTCGTTAAAAATTGAGATATTCCCTCTTTATTACCTTCGTTTAAAAAGCTTATCCATTGCTTCTGTTCACTCGGTGTCAAAAAGGGATCAATAAAAGCCCATTTCAATGGACTTTCAAATTCCAGTACTTGCCGATATCCAATAAAAAAGGTTACCTCGGTCATCTTTTTTGTTTGACTATATCTTTCATGAATGGATCTCCCCGAGTATTGATCATGATTGATAATAATAGAGACAGGCTCTTTTTGTTCCTGTTCCCAATCAAGCATAAATCGTTTACATCTTTCACTCCAATTCACATCTGCTGCATCCTTAAATAAACAAAGCAGCATATCACTCAACGGAAATATAATAGGAGAAACCGGAAAGATGTAATCCTTTAAAAATTGATTCAAGGTGGGTATGGTACTGGTATTTTCCGGCTGAAAAGCAATAAACACATATGATTTTGCTTGCTTTTTTACCGTCATAAACAATTCTTCGTACATAACCTCTTGTTTTATTTCCGGATGAGGATGAATAGCATTTCTTTGTCGTTTACGATGCTGCTCTCGTATTAAATTATTTATATAATTTAATAACTCTTGAGGGGAAAAGGGCTTTAATAATAAGTATTTTGTTCCAATATCGATTGCTTTTTTAGCAGTCTCATAGGTTGCTTCCATCGTCAAACAAATCATAGCTGGCTCATGAATTTTCAATAGTCTTGTCAAGGATTCTGAACTTCCAATATTCATATCATATACCAATATGGCAGGGGGATCTTGTTCAAGTGCCAATATCGTTTCGCTTAAACTTGTAGCCACTTTTATACTTACATTGGAAACAGAAGACTCCACCAGCCACTGTATTCCCTTTGCCTCAAAGTCATCATGATCGGCAATGACTATTTTTATCATACGATTTCCCCTTCTTCCAATCCCTATTATCCATCATTATTTCAAAGATAATTTAAGAGGTAAAGCTTTTATATTATTAACGATTAATCCAGATATTTTTATAATTCACTTTTCGCCAAGAGTCAACACCACCTCCATTAATTGGGGAAATCAGCGGAATTACCAGGTCAATGTTTAAACTAGGTATGCATGGAGCCGGCTGGATATCGGCACTGGCGCATTCGGAAATCGTATTTCTTCTCGCGTGTATCGGGGATGTTCTTATATTTCTATTTTGTCGCTATAGTTTACTATGGAAAAAGTAAAAAACTGTGTGAGTTCACACAGTTTTTCTGTATATTAAATTGTTTCCACTTTTAGATCACCCGCACATACTTTCCGAAATTTAACGAAGCTGCCAATTCTCCAAACTGCTATATAAATAAAGGCTAGTTCCATCGTTAAGACGGTAAACTCAATATAATCCAAGGTTTTAAAATATTGGCTTAAAGCAATACGAATCGCAATCAGAGCTATAATTACATATTTAAAATTTTTATTTCGTTTTGAATATACGAGTCCATCTTCTCTTATCTCATAGGATGTTTGAGTTAGCATTATTACTCCGAACAAAATACCAAGAATGCCGGCAATTAGCATTTCCCAAACTGCAGGTAAGTGAAATGGTTTTCCTGGTATATGCATTAGCTGACTAATACTTAACGTAAATACAATACTTAAAAACAACATGGGAGCAAGAATGCTAAATCCATTCCCTTTAATCGGACGGCCCCCTCTTTTCACTTTTATCAAAATGATTAATCCTATAATAATAACCATGATTCCAAATGTTATAATTGTTTGCATTTGAACCTCAACCTTTCATTTTTATTTCTGCTCTTCTTTATATTGCTATTATAGTCAAGGAACGTATACAAATATCAGTGCAATCCTTCACGTTTTCCATATGAAAAATTTCATGATTTAGAGATGAAAAAGCTTCGAATGAAGCAAATGATCTTTAAAAAGGATTCAACCAAAGGACGAGAAGAATGATGACTTATGGAGAAGTTATTATTCTTTCTTATTGCACACAAAAACCTTAAAACAGCAAACCACGAAGAGAGAATAGAAAATGAGTGAAGCTAAAAGCTTCACTCGCACTAGAACACAGGCTATTTTACAAACGGATTATAAAAACGATTACCATCATGAAAGGTAATAAACAAAGCAGCACCTAAGATACATGCACCCGAAACGATAGTAATATAATCCGCACGTTTAAAAGGCTTCCTACTATACCAGGTACGTCTTTTATTTTTTCCAAAGCCTCGCAATTCCATTGCATTCGTAATCACTTCGATACGATCCAAGCTCGATAAAATTAACGGGATAATAATCGAAGATGCATTTTTTATCCGCTTGAAAAGCTTTTCCTTCTTTGATAAGTCAATCCCGCGTGCTTGTTGAGATTGCGCGATATTCCGAAAATCCCTCTGAATATCCGGAATATATCGCAGTGCAATGGAAACGGCATACGCAATTTTATACGGAACGCCAATTCTATTTAAAGAAGCTGCAAACTCACTCGGATGTGTTGTTACAATAAATAGCAATGCCGCTGGAATGACCACAAACGCGCAGCAAAACAGGAAGTCTGACAAAAGATATGTAATGAAATAGAGATAGTATTATAGGGAGTACATTAATGAAAAAAGGTATTATTTCTTTTAAAAACTTTACTTTTAAATACAGAAGTCAAGCAGAACCTACTCTTCATGATATTAATTTAACGATATTTGAAGGGGAAAAAATATTAATTGTCGGTCCTTCAGGTTCTGGAAAAAGTACACTGGCTCATTGCATCAATGGGCTTGTTCCCTTTTCTCCTAATTTTTTTATTTTTCAAACATTTGATTCCTAATTATAGCTGATTTTCGGGACTTTGCGAATAGTAATTTTCCAATTCACACCTGTGGAAATATGATACGCTTTAGCAAATGATCCTTGATTAATCGCCACCCCTAAATTATCGAGTGAATTTACATAAAGCAGTGGTTCACCTAAATGGGTATCAGCGAAACAACGGCCAAAGGTCATAATATTTTTATAAACTTGGCGAGTATTATTATCGATGGTTACTTGTAAGGAATCGCCATATGATATTCCTGCTTTTTCAAATAATTCTCTGCTTATATTTGTCCAAAGGTTGCCAAAGCGAACATCTAAAATATCGATAGTACCAGAAATGAGATCTTCCGTAAGGGTAGGATCAGTTAAAGGCAATTCAACAAGGTCATCCACATTTACAACGGGGCCAACTTCCTCAAAAGAAATAATATTTGCCGCCAAGCGGGCACCCGTGTATGCATAGACATCTCGGCCATGAAATGTGTACGATTCTCCTGAGTTTGGCAAACGGTTAACCGTTTCATCTATTTCACGTGCCTCAACAATCCCAATATTCTGTTTGATATGCGTAATGCTTCCATTATCCGGTGTAACAATATAATGGTTGTCAGCGGTTTTGACTACAATACTTAATCTGTCCGAACCTACCCCAGGATCGACGACAGAAACAAAGACTGTATCTTCCGGCCAATACGAAATCGTTTGATAGAGACGATAAGAACCCTCCCATATATTGTATTGCGGAATTTCATGTGTTAAGTCAAAAATACTAATGCTTGAATCTACGGATAGCGCAACGCCGTACATTGCACTGACTGCACCATCACATGTACCAAAGTCTGTTTGAAGAACTAAATGTTTTGCCATTGTCGCATTCCTCCATTTACGTTTAGATATTTGTATAAAAATAAAAAACCACGCCATTATCAATAAATGATAAGGACGTGGTTGGAATCAACGTGGTACCACCTTACTTCACTGCATGCTCACACATACAGTCTCAACAAGTACATAAGCCAGCAAAAAATATGACTCTTTATACTGTGGTTTTGATAACGAGTACCAAATCTCGTCGGAAC
Organism: Margalitia sp. FSL K6-0131; assembly: GCF_038008735.1. Lineage (NCBI taxonomy): Bacteria > Bacillati > Bacillota > Bacilli > Caryophanales > Bacillaceae > Heyndrickxia > Margalitia sp. FSL K6-0131. The sequence goes on along the minus strand of NZ_JBBOZS010000001.1, from coordinate 248,170 downwards.
CTACTGATATCAAAGATACGTTCAGCACGAAACTCAGAGGCCATTGTTCAGATTTCTATTCTTTGCTTCTTTTCAGCTACCGAAGCTCTCTGTGTAAAAATATTGAAATCTTACTTTTCTCTTCATCGTTTTTAAAAGGGTGTTTTTCCTATTCTATTGAAATATTAACGTTATTATACGGAACAATATTTGGCAATGCAAGCATAAATTTCGAAAAAGTATGAATTCAATATCGACAAATAACGACTAGTCCAATGACTTGTAAATATCAAAAAAAATAAACCACCTTCTCTTTTTTATTCATTAAGGGAAGATGACTAATTTTTTACATTGATTTTAGGTATTTATCGGGACTTCTTTTACATTGTTCCTGCTTTTGCTTTTCTCTTTTTTACGAACATCCTTGAAAATCTTTGTTTCTGATACGATAACACCTGAAAGCATAAGGAGAGCGATTAGATTCGTAATAGCCATTAAAACGTTGAAAACATCGGATATTCCCCATACGATACTCAAGCTTGAAACAGAGCCTACCAGGACTGCTAATGTAAAAATAACACGATAGACAAATACTGAACGATCACCAAATAGGTAACTTACACATTTTTCCCCATAGTATGACCAGCCAATAACGGTGGAATATGCAAAGAAGATAAGTCCAAAGGTCAAAATGTAGCCTCCGACATGCGGGAAGAACCGTCGAATGCAGATTCCCTATATTTTTTTGGCATTTTCATTAAATAGTCATATAATCCGTTATATGAAATTAATGTGTCAGTATGATGTATTCACTTGATTACATTTATAGGAAAAATTAACATTAGGTTAGTTGTATAAATAGTACGGGAAGGTGATGAAATGATTAAAAGATATTTTGTGAGTATTCTAGTTTTACTTTTATTCATTTTCGCAGCGGGCTGCTCGAATTCGAATCATAAAAAAAGTGCGGTAAGTGATGACCATAAGGCATCAACGGGAGATTTGGCGGAGGAAACCTCTTCCATGAATGAACTGCCTACCTTTTTAAACGGCCAAACAGATACTATTAAATCTATTTATAAAGCCTCTGCTGCAAGTAAGGAATTGCTTGAAAAGATTCCATGTTACTGCGGATGCGGTAAAAGTGTGGGACATAAAAATAATTATGATTGTTTTGTTAGGGAAAATAAGAAAAATGGCGGTATAGTTTGGGATTCCCATGGGTTGAATTGCGATGTATGCCTTGAAATCGCGGCACAATCTATTACAGATTATCATAACGGAAAATCCATTAAAGAAATCCGAAAAGAAATTGATCAAAAATATAAGGAAGGATATGCTAACCCAACTCCAACACCACAAGTATAATGAAAAAGTGTCCGCTGCACGCGGACACTTTTTCATTTTGTATACGAGTCATTAATGGTGGTGATGGTGTCCAGCATGACCTTTTTTGGGATTGGTGATGACGAATTCTTCTTGAGGAACGAAGAAGAATTGGATCCAAACACCATCAAGGTATTCTTCGTCACGTTTGTCCAACAGGATATCGATGCCTTTATCCGTTTTGACAATTTCATCATGCTCCGTTGGGTGATCAAATTGTAAAGCGTAGTGTGCATGATCTCCGTGAACCTCGGTAATGATAACACGGAGCATTTTGCCTTCTGATTCTTCGTCATTTAACATTTTATTCATGATTTTTGCGGCATTTCGGTTTATTTTAACTTGCATTTTAATAGGACCTCGATTCACATAATGTCTATTTCATTATTCTATCACAATAATGGAAAAGACAAACATCAGAAGCCTCATACAAAAACAAACTGGTTCTGAAAATACAGTGAAAAAACGCTGGGACAATGAGCTTCGGAGATTGTAGACGAAAACAAAAGAGGAAAGCCCAGGGCTAAGCGGACAGAGGTTCCCTTATCTGTGACAAAAGTGGTATTTATAAGAGTTTACAGGACAGACGTTCCGCTATTCACGGAAAAACGCATGAAAATCACTGCATTTATACCGAATAACGGATTTTGTGTCCTCTAACATCGAAAATAAGCCCATTTTGTCACAGATAGCGGAACTGGTGTCCGCCTCAAGATCAAAAAAAAGCAAATACCCTTTGTTTATACAAAGAGTATTTGCTGCTCGTATCCCTATTTTACCGGAATCCAAATTTCAGAATAATAATCATCCTGATATGCATCATCATCCGGATACACTTCTAATTCTGGTGTTCCCGCATGGCGGTATCCGCTTGAAGGGAACCATTCGGAAAAAATTCGCTCCCATGTTTTTTGCATTGCTTCAGGCATTGGACCGTTTACTTCAAAAACAGCCCATTTAGAGGCAGGGATCTCGAGATGAAGTAATTTCTCCGGTTGCTCGCCTTCATGTGCTGCAGCAATCCAGTAATCAATCTTACGTGAATCTGTATCACTCTTATCTACACAAACACCAAGCACACCTTTAACTGGACCATTATTCAATTGGTTCAATAACCGCGCTGTTCCATTTGAATTTACTTCTTCCCATAACTTAGGAATTTCAATAAGATTTTCATTGTTCATCACCGAATACTCACGTTTGATTCCGACTACTTGAAACGCTTCTTTTTCTACAATACTGTACTTCACTGGTTCTACCCCTTTCAGACTCACCTGAATAGTCAGGCGGTTATAAGATTGCAGCTTCCCCTTCCCCTTTCGCACTTCGCTTGGCGAGATACCATGCTGTCTACGGAAAGCTTTCGTGAAAGCCTCGGGAGTGTCGTAGCCATATTTATAGGCTAAATCAATTACTTTCTCATCTGTTCTGGACAATTCTTCAGCTGCAAGGGTCAGACGACGTCGCCGTATATACTCTCCTACCGTTGTATCCGTCAAGATAGCAAATGTTCGTTGAAAATGAAACACGGATACATTTGCTTGTTTGGCAATATTATCGATAGATAGGGAATCAAGTAAATGTTCTTCCATATAATCGATCGCCTTCTGCAATGATTCAACCCAAGTCATATTGCTCACTCCTTACATTTATCTTAACGGCCGAAAATTTTTTCTTCCTGTCATTTTGTGCTTTGTGATGACATGTTCCAATTATGTAAATTCTGCATAGATCCCGATTTCCCCTTCCAGTGTTAAACAACATAAAAATAAAGGCTTTACAGGTGTTCTTTAAAGAAATATCAATCAGAAGAAACAATATAACTAACCACAACAAAAAACAGGTGTAAAAAAATACACCTGCTAAATATATATCGTTTATACAATGCTATTTTTAACAGAAGGGCTATCGCTTACATCTGGATCAACTAGGTAATCAATCGGTATATTTATCGGCGACAAATCGCCGTTTAGTTCTCCAAATCCTTGATTACGCTTATAGGAAGTAAATTGATCAATAAATTGAACCGGCCCAACATTAATAACCGAATTATTATCAACTGAATTAATTTTAAATGCAAGCAGATTGAGTGCGAAAGGGGTAAAAAACACCATTTAAATACCTCCCTTTTGACCATAAGCTATAGTATGCTATTTTTTACCGTTGGGGTATCGATAAAATCACAATCAATAGCCGTCGTAATAGGAAAAAAAACAGGTGAGAAATCACCATTCAGTTCTCCGGTTCCTTGATTTCTCTTATAAGAAACGAATAAATCAATGTGTTGACTAGAACCCATATTCACAGTAGCGGCATGGTCAACTGCATTTAATTTAAAAACTTGAAGGTTTATCTCCACTGGAGCAAAATTCATGTTATACCTCCTATTTTCAAAACGGAGCCGTTTTTTCCTTAGCTATAATACTAAATTTTTTTGTTAAGTACCTGATGAACGAATCTTAGTCAATATCCCCAGATACAAATTCCTTTACTCCATATCCGTTTGCTTTTCACTGGAAAAATCAGTCATATCATCATCAATAAGTTCACTAACGGTAAAAAACCGGGGACTTCCATCTGATAAAAACTGTCCAATCGCCTGATTTTTTTTAGCACTTGCAGCCTTATTTACCTGGACTGTTGACCCTAAAGAAATAGTACTGGAATGATCCGCGTTAACAATAATGAGATCACTAAGATTGATTCGTGTAGAGTCAAACTTCATATTTCATTTCCCTTTCTCAAAATCTAAGAATTATTTAATCCTATGCATAGGTTAGATACATTATTCAGTGGATATTAATTTCATGCGTGTATCACTTTGATTTTCCGTCTACCCTTAACTTTCCATTATTCCATGAACCCACTTCCTGAACATTTTCTAGGTAACCCCCTGGATTTCTGCCCATACCAATTATTTTTTATTGAATACCAATAGATTAATGGGATGTAAAGGAGGGGAAATATGTCTAAGCAAAAACACGAAAAAGTCATTCATGTCGATAAGCTTGTCATACATGCAAAGGAAGTTGAAATTATTCAAGAAAGGCCGGCCCACACTGAACCAGAAAGAAGAAACCCATGGGATTTCTTCTGGAGAGGGCAGCCAAGAACTCAGGAGAACATGGCACCAACAACGGCTGAAAATATGCCGGTTGAGGAGAGCGAATAAAAGGAGACAAAAAAAGGCCAGTTTTGGCCTTTTTCTTCTGCAATAAAAATTTGATAGTATCGTAACCTTAGTCCTTATCTAGCTATAGCGCCTTTTCTTCTTAATGAAATTCCACATCAATTTTTCGGTTGTTTTCCTTCATTAATTTTGGCATTCGGACTTCCAGCACTCCACTTTTATAAGAAGCTTTTACACCTTCTGTCGAAACAGGGCTTGGCAATGAAACGGAACGATGGAAACGCCCAACATACCTTTCTTTCCTGTGCATATTTTCCTCTTTTACTTCATTTGTTCGATTAATCGATCCACTAATCATCAAAATATTGTTTTCTATCTCGATGTTTACATCTTCCTTCTTCACCAATCCCGGAATATCACAAGTGGCAACCACTTCACTATCCGTTTCATGTACGTCTACTCGTATCCTTCCCAGATTAGGCTCTCTATCAAAGTTCATTGGAAAATCTGAAAACAACCGATCAAAATCCTTTCTCATGTTAGATAAATGTCTAAACGGATCATACGGAGTTAAATCCATCTTTTCTCCTCCTTATAAGTAGTACTGTTCTATTTTTTGAAGTATGGATAAGATTATACAAATTACAAATGAGAGAGTGATTCCTTTTCATTTGTAATTCCTACATAACAAACCTTTTTTTGGAGACAATAATATTAGAATAATGAAACTCCGTTTATTCGAATTATATTTTTTTCATAATCCATTGGCATTAATAAGTGCCTACAACCTGGGGGTTAATGATGCAGCCGCCAATAATTCCAGAAAGCAAAAAATTCTCCCCTTATCTAGTTTTTTTTACTGTTGCTGGTATGCAAATCGGGATAGGGATATTAGGGTTTCAACGAATAATCGCCAAACTAGCGGGATATGATGCATGGGTATCTGTTATTTTGGCAGGGTTAAGTACGCATGTTATTATTTGGTTTTTATACAAACAATTGGAGACAGTGAAAGGTGATCTTTCCGACATTCACACGGCTGTTTTCGGAAAATGGATCGGAGCCTTATTTAATATCTTTTTTGTGTTATATTTTTCTTTGTTTGTAGTAACAGCTCTTCGCACGTACATTGAGGTTATTCAAGTGTGGATGTTCCCTGATATGAGTACTGCTTGGTTTGCCTTAATATATTTAGTTCTATGTATTTATAGTATTAATGGAGGAATTCGAACAGTAGTCGGTCTTTTCTTTTTTGGGTCAGCCCTTCCTTATTATATTATTTTCTTCTACGGATTTGCGATGCAGTATGCCGATTTCCGGCACTTTCTGCCTATCTTTAATCATTCTTTTAATGATTTTTTACAGGCAGCTCAAGGCATGTCCTTAACCAATCTTGGCTATGAACTTATTTGGGTTTACTACCCTTTTATAAAGGAGCCAACTAAATCAAAAAAATGGGCTCATCTTGCATTGGTTTTTACAACTATTGTGAATTTATTTGTCACTTTAATAACCTTTGCATTTTATTCCCAGCCTCAATTACAAAAAAATATATGGGCAACTTTGACTACTTTTAAAATTATTCATTTTCCAGTTGTAGAACGCTTTGAATTTATCGGGATAGCTAACTGGTGTTTAGTGATTCTCCCAATTGTTTGTCTTTCCTTATGGAGTGCAAGTAGAATTTTAAAAAGAACCGTGAAAGTCAAACAAAAATATGGGGTTGTCCTAATAAGCTTTTTTGTATTTTTAGTATGCCTGCAATTAGAAACAAGGTTACATATTGACTTGATCAATGCTATCATCTCCGATATTGGATTTTTCATTAACTACGTTTATATCCCTTTATTGTTTGTTTTACTGATAATTGTAAATAAAGTGAAGAAGATGATGAAAAAGCAAAAGAAGAGTTCCGCTTCGTCTTAGTACACGAGATCTTAGGAAAAGGGATCTCGTTTTTTTGTGGGTTAATGGAGTAAGTTAAAAACAAAACGGGGAAAGGAAGGATATTTTAGCCTTTAGGTGAATATAACAAACTTAATAGCCTATAGGAAGCAGGTGTCAATTTATGATGCTAAAATTATTTATCTGTTCATTTATTTTACTCTTCCTGTCATTTGTCTTCTGGCTTTATGCACATCTTTCTCCGGTGTATATGGACAAAATGGCTTCCCCGACATCCCATGATCATCTAAAAACATGGAGCAATTTAGGCACAGGAATTTTTCTTATCAGCACCGTTATCCTGCTAATCATTCTCATCATGCGAAAAAAAGCGGATTAATAAAAGGATTCGTTAATTAGATTATTCTTGGATGGAATCGAACTCCTTTCATTGTGATACAAATAAAGTCAAAAATATGTGGTTCGAACCTTCATTTTCTTATTGATTATTCATTTCTATTTCATTAATATAGGACTGTTACAGAATGATTTTAAAAAAGAGGATTGGTTACGCTGACTAGGGCATCCACATTAAAACGTAGAAGGGCCATAAGAAAGAGGAGAATTATCGGAACCCTAATGGTTTTTTGTCTTCTCATTTTACTTCTATTTGGCGCCATCTACAGTTTATTTCACAAAAAAGGAATAACGAAAGCAACAGAACAAAAGCATCAAACGGAAAGTTTAATTCGTGATGATAAACCAAATATAACAGCAAAGAAAAATGCAAAAACAAATCACTCTCCAAAAAATATCGTGAAGAGCAAAGAAATTGATGATTATTTAAAAAGCATTCATTTTAACGGAACGGCAGTCGTTGTAAAAAATGGCCAGTTCGTTATAAATAAAGGATACGGTTTTGCAAATAGGGAAAAACAAGCGCCAGACAATCCCAATACCATTTATTATATTGGCTCCATTACGAAATCCTTTGTATCTGCATCATTCATGCAGTTACAGGAAAAAGGTTTGGTAAATACGAATGATTTATTGTCAAAATACCTGCCATCATTTCCACATGCTAACGAAATAAAAATCTATAACTTGTTGACACATACTTCGGGAATTCGGGAGCATATGGAAACGAGTGAAAAACTTTCGAGAGAACAATTGATGAAAAAAATCGGTAAAGGCGCACAAACCTTGCTATTTAAGCCCGGAACTCAATGGAACTATTCTGATTCCAATTATGCGATATTAGGCTACATCATTGAAAAGGTTACAGGAGAATCCCTACATGACTATATTCGTGGACACATATTCAAGCCAGCACAAATGAAAGATTCCGGTTTTGGAGAGGCCTTATACCATTCGCCTAATCAATCCATTGGCTACAAGCTAAAAGATAACTCTATCTACACACCTGGTATGCCTGATTTTTCCCAGTTATTTGGATGTGGGGATATCTATACAACTGCTTCCGATTTATATAAGTTCGATTTAGCAATAGAATCTGGAAAGCTGTTCTCAAAGGATAGCTTCAACCAAATCTATACTCCCAACAAATCGAATTACGGCTTTGGCTGGTATGTAGATCCAGGAAGCTACTCATCCCATGGAGTTATGCCTGGTTGGAATACACTAAATAGTTATTCAAAGAGCGGAAATATTTATGTAGTTTTGCTCTCTAATATCCAAAATAATATTCAATCTATGGGTGTTGTAAACAATAATATATATATGAAACTGGCAAATTTTCAAGGAAGTTAATCTTTTGTCCAAAAATAAAGAAGCACCCTATCAAAATAGGGTGTTTCCTTTTATATAAGTATTAAGTTAGCAAACACTGTCCAAGCATGAGATCAAAACAATTCTATGATGTTACTTGAGTTGGATCGACAATGGTTTGCTCATTCGTTCCGTCAATAGTCTCGAGGGATCTTCCCCTTGTTGGCGGTGCAAGTAATGCTATATCAAGGATAACGATAATCATTGCTGCTGCAACAATCGAATACATTGCAGTAGCACCGCTTTTATTTAACACAGGAAGCAAGATAAAAGGCATTAGTCCGCTCATGATACGGCTAATACTATACGCCACCCCTGTAGCAGTTGCTCGAATATCTGTCGGGAATATTTCTGCTTGTAAAATATGATAAGCATTGGAAAAGACATTGCTGCAGAGGGTGTAAATAAATCCAAATAGAACAATCATCGCTGCTGAATTTCCCATCCCAAATAAGATTCCGAATACGCCCATGCAAAATGCCGATAAACATACCAGCCATTTACGGTCGATGCGTTCAATTAACGGCACAGAAAGCAATGAACCTAGAGGATATCCAATAAAGGATAAGGCAACAAACTCAAGAGAATGAGTAATGGTATATCCTTTTGCTGCTAAAACAAGAGGGGCAAGGGTACCAAATCCATAGTATCCGAGTGTTTGGAATATTTGGAAAATATAAAGCATAATGGTCCGTTTCCTATATCGTTTTTGAAAAACATCCGCATATAATTTTGAATTAGAAACTTGTGTACTCTTGTTTGCCTTCTGAACATGCTTTACATTAGGAACCTGGCTGTTTCCTGATAAACTTTTCACAATTTCTTCCGCTTCTTTCGTTCTTCCAACAGATTCTAGCCATCTAGGTGATTCCGGTAAATGGCGTAATTGCATAAATACAATTACCGCTCCAATCGACCCGATTAAGAACATCCATCTCCATCCTTCAAGACCAAGAGGAGTTAAAGGCACCAATCCCCTGGCTAAAAACCCCTCAATCGGAACAGCGAGGAAAGCAAGGGTGTATGCCCATGCAATGTATTTCCCACGTTTTGCAGATGGAATAATTTCACTTAAATACGTATCACAAAGTGCTGGCTGCGCTCCTAAACCCATCCCTGCTAAAAAGCGAAATAGAATGATAAGACCAACATTAGGACTTAATACGATTAAAAACGTAAACACACTGTAAATCCCGAGATTAAGTAAGAACGCATTTTTCCTCCCGTATCGATCGGCAATACCGCTTAATAGAATTGCTCCCACAAACATTCCTAAAAAACTTGATCCAAGTAACAAAGGCATAAGCGAAGAGCTAACATGGAACTTTTCTCCTAAAACACTCGACAACACACTTGCCAAAAACAGCTCAAAGAATTCAAAGAATAACCCAATACTTATTAACACAACAGCCTTTTTATGCCCTTTCCCAATAGAGAGCAAATCCAATCGCTTTCCGATCGTTCCTTCCATTCCATAACCCCCTCATTTTCATATCCGAAATACAGAATGCCTTCACCAACACCTAATACTCCCCATCATTGCTTCTGCCACCACCCCCTACTGATTGGTTAATTGGTTTCACCGTTTTATTCTTTCTTTAAGAAGTGACGAAATGTTTGCAAATCATGAAGAATATGTTCACTCATCCGCTGCTGCGCCTTAAATGGATCTTTTTCTTTCAAAGCCAAAAATATAAGTTCATGGTCTTCAATATAGCTTGTATCTCTAGATGAATAGTAATAGTCCCTGGTGATATTGGATCGCATAAATAACGTTTTCGTTCGAATGGTTTCAAGCAGAGCAATGAGCTGGTGATTATGCGAAGCTTTGATAATGGTTTCATGAAATTTTGTGTTTAATTCTACGGATTCTGATATTCTTCCGTCCAAAAATGCATTTTTGGATTCTACGATTAATCGCCATAATTCATGCTCAATTTCTTCCGTCATATGACCTGCGGCTAATTGTGCAGCAAGAGACTCCAATCTTTCACGGCACTGGTAAATTTCAATAACATCCTGAACACTCGGCTTATAAATATGAATAGCTCCGGATCGTTGTACAAGTAAACCGTCTTTTAATAGCATTCGCACCGCTTCCCGTAGTGTTCCTCTTCCTACCCCCAACTTTTTAGCCAAATTAGTTTCCACCACTAATTCACCTGGCTGCAAATCCATTTGTATAATTTGTTTCAGTAAAATATCGTAAATTTGTTCATGTAATGGTGTAGATCGAACAATTTCTATTTTTCTCAACCCCTCATTATTTTTTGATCGTTATGTTGTTTGAAGCGCCTTTACTTTATGAATATGCCCTGTAAATTCACGCTTGGTAAAGGCTTGAATCTGCTTTACACAGGAAAGAAGCGCGGATACATCAATACCAGTTTCAATCCCCATTTCATGGAGCATAAAAACAACATCCTCTGTTGCAACATTTCCAGCTGCACCTGGAGCAAATGGACAACCCCCTAATCCTCCAACGGAAGCATCAAAACGGGTAACTCCCGCCTGAAGGGCAGCCATAACATTCGCTAAAGCAAGCCCATAAGTATCATGAAAATGAGCGGAGATAACTGCCTGTGTGTTGAGAGCCATGACTTTTTCAAATATATCAAATACTTGTTTTGGATTTGCACGACCGATCGTATCACAAATGGCAATTTCATCGACCCCCAATGCCTCTGCTCTTTTGACCATTTCTAACACGATTGCTGGATCTACCTTTCCTTCAAATGGACACCAAAATGACGTTGCAATGCAATATCGAATAAAGGAATCGTTTCCCTTTGCTTTTGCAATGATTCTATCTAACACTCGGATGGATTCTTCTCTGCCCATTCTTACATTATGAAGATTAAAAGTTTCACTTGCTCCTACTACCAAGGAAAAGGCTTGAACATTACTCGCTAATGCACGCTCATATCCTTTTTCGTTTGGAATTAAAGCAATATATTGAATGCTCGGGTCCTGGTGTATTCCAGCAAACACTTCTTGAGCGTCCCTCATTTGCGGCACGAATTCCGGATGAACAAATGAAGTCGTTTCTACTCTTTTAATGCCTGTTTTGCTTATAGCATTAATAAAGGCTATTTTTTCATCTGTGGGAATAAAATTCGCTTCATTTTGCAGCCCATCTCTTGGACCCACTTCAACAATTTCGACTTTTTTTGGTAAACTCATATGATAGCCACCTTTACTCTACATATCACTAGTTTTATAGGTTTTTTTAAACTATACCCTTTTCTTGCAATTCTTTAATTTCTTCCTCTGATAAATGTACCTTATCGGATAAAATTTCCTTCGTATGTTGGCCTAATCTAGGACCTGCCCACTCAATATCACCCGGCGTTTCACTCATCTTTGGCACGATTCCAGGCATTTTTAATATTCCTATGTCCTCCACTTCTACATCACGTATCATGTCCCTTGCTTGATAATGCGGATCGTTTACTATATCTTCAATGGAGTAAATCGATCCTGCAGGAACCTGGGCTTCATCTAGAAACTTCATTATCTCCATAAAAGGATGGCTCAGCGTCCATTCTTCTATTAATCGATCCAAGTAATCAGCATGCTCTGATCGTTTTGCATTATTTGCAAAGCGCGGGTCTTCCGCAATATCGGGGCGCCCCATCACATTCATTAGGCGTTTAAAAATGGTATCACCGTTTGCGCCAATAACGATATATTTCCCATCCTTACAAGGATAAGTATTAGATGGTGTCACACCAGGCAAAGAACTCCCAGTCCGTTCCCTAATCAAACCCGTTCTTCCGTATTCTGGTAAAGTGCTCTCCATTAAGCTGAAAACAGATTCATAAAGGGCCACATCAATAATTTGTCCCTCATGGGTTCCTTTAACATCCCTATGATAAACCGCCATCAATGCTCCAATGACTGCATAAAGTGCTGATACGGTATCCCCAATACTGATACCCACACGTGTAGGAGGACGATCTGGATAACCGGTTATGTACCGCATTCCTCCCATCGCTTCACCTATGGAACCGAACCCAGGTTTCTCTCGGTAAGGTCCATCTTGACCATATCCGGATACACGGACCATAATTAGGGATGGATTAATAGATTTAAGTACATCATACCCCAGCCCCCATTTTTCCAATGTACCCGGACGAAAATTTTCAATAACAACATCTATGTCTTCAATTAGTTTGCGAACTAGCTGCTGCCCTTCCGATTTCCTTAAATCGATGGTGATCGACTTTTTATTCCTGGACTGCAAATACCACCAAAGACTAGTGCCATTTTCAACCGTTCTCCAGGTCCGAATCGGATCGCCTTTTTTTGGCGCTTCGATTTTTATTACTTCAGCACCAAACTCAGCTAGTAAGCGGGCGGCAAATGGTCCAGCAATCAATTGCCCCATCTCTAGCACACGTAGACCTTCCAACGCTTTTTTCCCCAAGTCAAACATCCCCTTAATTCAAATAACACATTTTTAAAACGCTTTCATTAATGTTTAAATAATAAATGTTTTCAAACAATTCGTCAACCGTTGGCGGTCGACACATTACTACAATTATTGCTTTATAGAAACCATGAATAAATTCACGCTGTTTTTTATTCTATTAGGATATTTTTAAAAAATATACAGCTTTTCTAAACAGAGGTAGGGGAGGAAACTACGAGGGGTTTATCCATATTACTAAATATAAGAAGAAAAGAATAACCTCACAATATTCTGTTCGCATTTATTTCTATTTGAAATTATATTCATATATCATTTATTAATAGAATTAACCCTATTCTTTTATAGATTTTTAAGAGAAACCTACCGAACTTTTACTGATCAAGTAATTTCTCTAAATTTTTATCTAAAATAAATACCTCAATTCGCTCACCCATTCTAGTACTTATATCACTATGACTGGAAAGAACTGTGCAATCTGTGTATTGTTCCACAATTTTTTCAAAGTCTTGACTGTACATTTCGCGAAGCACTTGTCTCATCTGTTTAACAAGCTTCTTTCCGTATTGGTGGTTGACCAAATGTTTCTCTTCAATGGTTAAAACTCCTTTAAACCGAGCAATAATCATATCCTGGACGATATACGTCTTAATCTCCTGAGGACCGCGTCCAATTAAATCTCGATGGAGTTTAATAAAAGCCTCGTTTAATTCTGATTCAAGTTTTTTCTTTGATTTGGTCATTTTTCCAATCCCCCTAATCATTCATGAAAAATATATTACGCAGAGGAGATTTCAATTGTCAACCATATTTTTATAAAATTTGAAATCGGTAGAAAATGAATAAATTAATTAGATATCGATAGTTTTCATTTGATTTCCTTCCTAAATTGCCGAATATCAGACGTAAAAGGCAAAATACCGAATTTTACAAACAAATCATATCTGCGTAGAATATGCCACATATAGTTTTGAAATGAATATGATCGGCCTAATCTCAGAAATGAGAGCGGAGGAACCACCTTTTATTGGGGTTAATTCTACAGATTGTAGAAGGGATGAGATTTTCTCTTTCGCCATCCTACCCGTCAGCTAACTTCGTCGGCTAAAGCGAGGGAGGTCTTAAGACCGCCTTTTAACAAGAGGCTTTTTTTATTGCATCTTAATGATGCAGTAAAGGATGCAGCTTGAAAATAAGTAGGTCTTTTTTGTATGCCTATTTTTAGGAAAAGTGTCAGAGAAGACAGAATGCAAAGAGGGCAATAGCCAGCTGGGCATTAGGTAGACTACTGTGTACTTTTTCTCCCAAATGTTAGAGGAACATGAATTTAGTAATTATCATTCCAAGTCAGGGATGATCTTTCCTTCATGTTCTGAATTTGCGGGGAGAGTATGCAGTAGTCTTTTTTATTCTCGATTCTTTGAATAAAAAAGACTACTGATAAGGCTCTCCAAGGAATGTAAAAAATAAGGAGGGCATCATGCATGGTACATTTTTAGCTTATATAGGGTTTATCGTTCCCTTTTTAGGATTTTCCATATTAATACTGTTCGCAAATAAGAAAAAAAGGTGATATGAGTGATTACATTTATTATGATTCTGCTCCTATGCGGGAGTTTTACTTGTTTGCATTTTTTTATCAATTGGTGTGAACGAATACTTGAGGAAAAAGGTGGAGCTTGACCATGATCATCGTTTCAATATTTACACTATTTGTGTTCATCTATTTAGTCTACGCCCTTGTTCATCCTGAGAAATTTTAAAAAAGGAGTATTTGATGATGGATATAGTACAAATGCTGGTTGTTATTCTTATCCTAGTATTACTGGTTAAACCGTTAGGAACCTATATTTACCACGTGTTCTCAAATAAACAAAACCGTACAGATAAATGGTTTAACTGGTTAGAAAGGATTATTTATACCTTTTCAGGGTTAAAAACTAGACCGTCGATGTCCTGGAAACGCTATGCACTATCGTTAGTATTGTTAAATGCAGGCTTTGTGGCCATTGGATTTTTGATATTGCTCCTTCAAGGGTATTTACCCCTTAATTCAAGCAAGATTAAAGGGATGGAACCTACTCTTGCATTTAACACGATTATCAGCTTTATGACGAATACCAACCTGCAGCATTATAGCGGTGAAACAGGTTTATCCTATTTTTCACAAATGGCCGTCATTATTATGATGATGTTCACATCCGCAGCAACAGGTATATGTGTGGCAATAGCCTTTATTCGAGGAATTACCTCAAAGGGAGAAACGCTTGGAAATTTCTTTGAGGATTTCACTAAATCGATTACGCGATTGTTACTTCCTCTCGCTTTGGTTATGGCAATTATCCTGGTTGGGCTGAAAGTACCACAAACATTGCAGCCAACGATCCATGCCACGACGGTAGAAGGAAAAGTACAAAATATCGCGATTGGACCAATTGCCTCCTTAGAATCGATCAAGCACATTGGGACAAACGGCGGGGGGCATACAGGAGCAAATTCGGCGCATCCATTTGAAAATCCTAGTCCGCTGACAAATGTATTAGAAATTCTAATGATGTGGTGTATACCAGCATCCTTAACGTATACATTCGGTAAATTTGCACGCAATCAAAAACAGGGTTGGGTAATTTTCAGCACGATGCTACTTATATTTCTTAGTTTTCTCTCCCTTGTTTACTTTTCAGAGAGCATGGGGAATCCAACATTAAATGCTCTGGGATTAAACCATGAAGAAGGAAGCATGGAGGGAAAAGAAGTTCGATTTGGAATTGCACAGTCTTCCCTTTTCACAACGGTTACGACTTCTGCTACTACAGGAAGCGTTGATAATATGCACGATACATTAACACCTCTAGGAGGTTTAGTACCACTTTCCTTGATGATGTTAAATGTCGTCTTTGGCGGTGACGGAGTAGGATTAGTGAACATGCTTATGTATGCCATCTTGGCAGTCTTTCTATGCGGATTGTTAGTGGGAAGAACACCGGAATTCTTAGGCAGAAAGATTGAACCAAAGGAAATGAAGCTTATTACGATTGCTCTATTGGCTCATCCGCTTATTATTCTATTCCCATCCGCTCTCGCATTTATAACAGATTTAGGAAAAGGAGCCATAAGCAATCCGAGCTTCCATGGCATTTCACAAGTAATATATGAATTTACCTCTTCAGCAGCCAATAACGGATCTGGTTTTGAGGGGCTGGGAGATAACACTCCATTTTGGAATATTTCTACTGGAATTGTTATGTTCCTTGGACGCTATATATCTATTATTGCTTTATTAGGAGTGGCAGGCTCCCTTGCCAAAAAACAATTTGTCCCTGAAACGACAGGTACATTTCGGACAGATAATGGACTGTTTATCGGCATTTTACTAGGAATTGTCCTCATTGTCGGGGCTCTTACTTTTCTTCCTGTTTTAGCATTGGGACCGATAGCAGAATATGTTTCGATTCGATAGGAAAGGATGTTAGGAATGTCAAAATCCACTGATGCAATAAATAAGAAGCTAGTGATGGAAGCCACGAAACAAAGCTTTATAAAATTGAATCCTATTATCATGATAAAAAACCCTGTCATGTTTGTGGTGGAGGTAGGAACCATTATTGTATTACTTATGCTGTGCATGCCTTCTTATTTTCATACGGAAGGTGCATTTGGATACAATCTGGCGGTTCTCCTCATTCTGCTTTTTACCATTTTATTTGCTAATTTTGCAGAAAGCTTGGCAGAAGGCAGAGGGAAGGCACAATCGGAAAGTTTAAAAAAGACAAAGCAAGAGACACTTGCTAAGCTCATACTGAAGGATGGGGATATTAAATCTGTCTCATCTTCTAACTTAAGAAAAGGAGATATCGTACTCGTGGAAACGGGTGACCTCATTCCGGGCGACGGGGAAATTATCGATGGCCTTGCTTCGATCGACGAATCAGCCATTACTGGTGAATCAGCTCCCGTTATTAAAGAAGCCGGCGGTGATTTTAGCTCTGTCACAGGCGGTACAAGAGTAATAAGCGATTGGATAAAAGTCAAAATTCAAGCGGATCCAGGTGAATCATTCTTAGATAAGATGATTGCACTTGTGGAAGGGGCTAAGCGCCAAAAAACACCAAACGAGATTGCTCTAAATATTCTTTTGATTACTTTAACGATTATTTTCTTAATCGTTGTCGTTACCTTATATCCGATTGCCCAATATGTTGGAGTCACTCTTTCCATCTCAACATTAGTGGCATTGCTCGTTTGTCTCATTCCTACTACTATCGGCGGCTTACTCTCAGCTATTGGAATCGCAGGCATGGATCGGGTGACCCGCTTCAATGTCCTTGCCATGTCCGGTAAAGCAGTGGAAGCAGCGGGCGATATCAATACGATTATCTTAGATAAAACAGGAACTATTACATTCGGAAATCGGATGGCCAGCAACTTTATTCCGGTTGAAAATACATCCATGGAGGACTTGGCTCAGGCGGCGGTATTAAGTTCTATTCAGGATGATACACCGGAAGGAAAATCTGTCATTCAACTTATGAAGAAGTTAAATATAACGCCGCAATCAATCCCAATTGAGAATGCTTCATTTATCGAATTTAAAGCAGAAACAAGAATGAGTGGCCTGAACTTGGCTACCGGAGAAAAAATTAGAAAAGGTTCTATTGACGCAATCAAGAATTGGGTCTTAACTCAAGGCGGACAGATTCCAAAGGATTTAGACGATAAAAGCAATCAAATTGCCTCTAAAGGCGGAACCCCATTGGCGGTTGCAAAGGGCAATCAAATTCTTGGCCTAATTTATTTGAAGGATACAGTAAAGCCCGGAATGAAGGAACGTTTTGCAGAGCTGCGGAAAATGGGGATTAAGACCATTATGTGCACTGGAGATAACCCTATCACCGCTAAAACCATTGCTGAGGAAGCCGGAGTCGATGATTTTATTGCTGAATCCATGCCTGAAGATAAAATTTGCGTCATAAAAGACGAACAAAAACAAGGGAAATTAGTTGCCATGACGGGGGACGGAACCAATGATGCTCCAGCACTTGCTCAAGCAGATGTCGGATTAGCGATGAATAGCGGCACGATTGCAGCAAAAGAGGCCGCAAATATGGTGGATTTAGATTCTGATCCAACCAAAATTATCGAAGTGGTTTCTATCGGGAAACAGCTGCTAATGACACGCGGAGCATTAACCACCTTTAGTATTGCAAACGACATCGCTAAATATTTCGCAATCATTCCAGCGATGTTCACGATTGCTATTCCGAAGATGGAAATCTTAAACATTATGAAATTAACATCGCCAACTTCAGCTATATTGTCTGCGTTAATCTTTAATGCAATTATCATCCCATTGCTCATTCCTTTAGCAATGAAGGGTGTGAAATACATTCCGATGAAAGCGAGTAAACTTCTGTCCCGAAATCTAATGATTTATGGCGTCGGGGGGATACTTGTTCCTTTTATTGGAATTAAAGTTATCGATATGATCATCAGCCTCATATTATAGGCAAAGGAGTATAATCAATGAAAATAATACGTTTATGTATAGTATTTATCCTTGTTTGCGGGATTATCTATCCATTGGTGACTACTGGAATCTCCCAATTAATATTTCCGAAACAGGCTGACGGAAGTCTCATTTATAAAAATCATAAAGTAATAGGTTCCGAGCTAATTGGTCAAACCTTCACGTCACCAAAGTATTTTCATGGCAGAGTTTCTTCTATTAATAATGATGCTTCTGCGAGCGGGTCCAATAATTATGGTCCATCGAATAAAGAAATGTTGGAGAGAGTAGAAAAATCGATCAACACATTAAAAAAGGAGAATCCCGGACTTGATGTAAACGACATCCCTCTGGACCTGATTACAAATTCCGGATCAGGACTGGATCCCAATATTTCCATTAAGGCAGCAGAATTTCAGATACCGAGAATTGCAAAAGCTACAGGAGTTTCCAAAGCAAAACTCAAACAACTAATTACTGATTATAAGGAAGGAAGGTCATTAGGAATCTTTGGAGAACCGCGCATCAATGTTTTGAAGTTAAATCTTGCACTAACGAAACTAGAAAATTAATCTTCATGCCGGCCCATTTGAAATGGGCTGGCATTTCCTACTTATGAAAAAGGGTGAATGGAATGTTTACAGGTGATCATTTTGATTTTAAGCGGAAATCTCCCGAAGAGATTCTGCGTGAAATGGAGATATTAAAACATGGAAAGTTGAAGCTTTACATTGGATCTGCTCCAGGAGTTGGGAAAACCTATCGAATGCTCCTGGAAGCACATGAATTAAAACAAGAAGGAATTGATGTTGTCGTTGGATTAATTGAAACCCATAACCGGCCGGACACCATGAATCTTTTTACAGACTTAGAGACTGTTCCTCTCAAGGATATCCAATATAAGGGAAAATCCTTTAAGGAATTGAATGTAGAAGAGATAATTGCTAGGAACCCAGACGTAGTTATTATCGACGAACTTGCACATACAAATGTGCCAGGTTCCCCAAATGAGAAACGATATTCCGATGTACAGGATATTCTGGCAAATGGAATACATGTCATCTCCGCCGTTAATATTCAGCATTTGGAAAGCTTACATGATATTGTCCAGCAAATCACTGGTGTACATGTGAGAGAGAGAATACCAGACAGTATTCTAAATTTCGCCCAAGAGGTTATTTTAGTCGATGTCACCCCTGAAATCCTGCAAAAAAGGCTTAAGGACGGAAAAATTTATTCCTCCAATAAAATTGAGCAAGCTTTGCAATACTTTTTTACCAAAAGCAATCTTTTAGCACTCAGGGAACTGTCCCTTCGCGAAGTCGCAAATGATGTAGATGAAAAAGCGGAGAAGGAAAATGAAAAGAATGGTTTTGAAACTACTCCAGCAGGTACTTGTGAAAAAATATTGGTATGCATCCAAAATGATCAAAATGCCGAAAAACTGATAAGACGCGGTTGGAGAATTGCAAGCAGACTAAAAGCACAGCTATACATCTTTCATGGGTCACGAAAAGAAATAAGGGAAATGACTCAAAAGGAAATGAAAAAAATCGAAGGCTGGGAGCAGTTAAGTATTGAATTTAATGCAAAATTTATTCTCAAAAACCTGACAAATAAAAAGGTAGCAAAAGCAATTACAGAAGTGACAAAGGAATACCATATTACTCAAATTATCTTAGGGCAATCCGCAAAATCCCAGCTGGAGGAGTTAACAAAAGGCTCGATTGTAAATGATATTATGCGCTTAACTTCGGGAATTGATATTCATATTGTGGCGGAACAATCATGAGAGCTCGTACCAGTAAGGAATTGAAAAGGTGATTCCTTATTGGTAGACTAGTTTATTATTATATGGTCATATAGTAAACCTATAATATAGCTCATCGCTTTATTTGATCCAATCATTGAAATCTTTATCTTTTAGACCTCATCGCTTTTACCTTTTTAATAGTATCGCTATTCTCTAGCATCTGGTACCTATCCGATTCCACAGGAACCAATTCCGCTTTCCCTTGTGCATCAAAATAGATACCCCATCCATAACGCTTGGGAAGAGCAGAAGTTCGCATGCAGGCCCGTTTTTTCGCAAAGAAACGCTTCCTTTCTTCTTCACGGTTCGTTTCTGGAATCTCCCTGTGATTCATATACGCTTCAAATTGCAGCTCATCGTGAGTATAAAAACCCGGATTTTCATTAAGTAGCTGATACTCGATTTCAGCCAATGTTTTCTTGTTTCGATTGGATATCGGTACTCGGCTTTCTTGCGCCGGGCAATCATCCGAAATTAGTATCAGAGTATTATAATAGACCATGGAATTTTCATCCTCCCTCAAAAGAGCAATAAACATATTTTGTTCTTAACTATAAAACAACTTAACTGTCAGTTACAGTCAGTCAACTTTAATGGTTATTAGAACCATAACCATTGTTCCCTAAAATGGATTTGCAAAGTCTATAATAATAGAATTGAATTATACTAAAAAAGGATGGTTAAGTTATAGTTCGTTGATGTACCTGAAGAGATCGTTCGAAGAGAAAAATGGATTTTTTAAGTAATAGAAGCCAAGCTCCCGTTATTTAAAGCATTACCATACCGGAACCTAGGCTTCCTCTACATATACTTGTATGAAAATAATTGTATTGTTCTTGCTTTAATGAATCATGATTAAAATAACCGACCAGAGGAACACATTACGATGAAATCACTTCTTTAAAGATACATTTATACTTCCATTATCGGTTGTAAGATGAATAACATGCTCCCCATTGCCAATAACAGCATTATCCTTGTATTTATTAAAAATATTAATTCTCCCATTATCTACATGAACATCAAATCGTACATTGGTTGGCTCTTTTTCCGTTTGAACATCAATTCTTCCGTTATTAGACGTTAAATCAATCGAACGGTTCATATCCCTAGTTACCACAGAAATTTTACCATTGTCTGTTTCCCCTTTTAGTTGACCCTCCACATGGTATAATGACACTCTGCCGTTGTTCGCTTTTACTTTAACCTTTTTACCCGTAATATTCTTTAATTCCATCATATCATTATCTGTTGATGCAAAGACATCCGTACTAGTAATCCCCTCTAAATAGACTTTCCCATTATTACTCACGGTGTCTATAGATTCATATTGTTTTTCTGGCAAATGCACCTTTAAATGAAGGGATCGGTCTGTAAATTCAAAATTAAAGAAGGTGGACTGTTTATCGATTAATTCTACCTTTAGTGTCTTCCCTTCCACATTTGTGTTGAAAATTACATTTGTATTTTTTGCTTTTTTTCTCGACAGTTCTATTTTTGCTGCCTTATCTTTCGTAGGAAGTATCTCAACCTGAGCACCAGAAATTACCTTCACTTTAGAAAATTCTTCATTTATCACTTTTTCCTTAGATATCGTTTCTGATTGATTCATGGAACGATATGTTAAGAGGCCTCCCACTACCCCAACAATCACTAATCCTAAAGCAATGAACATTATTCCTTTTAACTTATTCATGCTTCAACCCCCCTCTAACAAGTGAGACATTGAATTTCAAATAACGAATGAAACCCTTGTTCAATACTTTTGTAACAAAAAACATACTTATACCAAGCAAAATCCCAAGACCGCATAATGCAATGGATACAAACAAATGAAAGAATTCAAAAGTGCCTGGATGAACGAGAAAATCAAATATCACGAGCAGTGGAGCCAATGTAAATCCTAAGCTAGCCACCCAAAGTCCGCATATGACCCCAACTAATGCTACGAAAGGTCCCAAGACAATGATTAAATTGAAGAAGCTTAACCCAATCACAGCCCAAATCGCTCGTATAATATTACCTGCTGTAACAGACTGTTCCACTCTATCAATATGGTAGGAGGCCAATAAATCCTTCCCAATTGAACTTGGTGAACCAAGCCTCTCCGCAATCTCCGCTTCCGTCTTTCCTTCTTCCAAACCAATCACAAAATGTTCTTCATAGTCCTGTAAAATATCCCGTCGTTCATTTAAGGACAAACCCCTAAGAGCTTCATTCAATTTATTTAAAAATTCGTCTTTAGTCACTGCTTACACCTTCCTTTATTAATTCATTGACAGCATTTGAAAATTCTCGCCATTCATTCACCAGTTCGTTCAAATACCTTTTACCTTTCTCTGTTAACCTATAATATTTACGTGATGGCCCTTCCGTTGATTCCTTTAAATATGTGGTGAAATATTCTTCCTTTGTCAGTCTTCTTAAGAGCGGATAGACAGTTCCTTCAGATATTTCAATCCGATCTGAAATTTTCTGTACTAGCTCATACCCGTATCGATCCTGTTTATCCAGCAAAACCAGCACACACAGCTCTAAAACTCCTTTTTTAAATTGTACATTCAATTTTTTAGCCACCTTATTATTATTTAGTACTATACAATAAACAGTACCAATTTTTAATTAATACTCGATAGGAATAATATATCACTTAGTATTGTTCATTGCAAGGTACTGTTTTAAAAAAAATATCCAAAATGGGCTGAGAAAATCTTTGTTTTGAGGGAGAAGCTGAAATTTATTAAAAAGAGACACCGTTTCATTAGAACTGTGCCCCATTTCATTGCTTAATGTACCCAATGTTAAACCTGCAGCTTCTTTGCCATCATTTTTTTGATAATCCTAATCTGGCCCCTATGATTTAATTCATCTTCGAATACATGAAACCATTTAAAATAATTATTTGCCTGCTGATTAAACCAAAATGGAGTTTGTTGAAACAACCATTCATCCGGAAGTGTTTTGAATGTTTCGATGGTTTTATTTCTTGTGTCCGTTAATTCTTTTACATAAAAATCGATGGTGTTCCCTTTAATTTGCTGACGGGCGTTTTCTCCTAACTCTAACGCTGGATTTAATTCATTAATTTCCTCATCTGTAACCTCACGATTTTGGAACGATTCAATTTGATACGCCTTTTCTACCGCTGCCATATGCGCCAATAACATCCCAATCGAATTGGCATCCTCATTATAAAGGAAATCCAGTTCCTCTACAGTTAAATCCTTTACCTCTTCCAGCGTCAACACTCTCGTATAATTCATCATCGAAACTAATTTACTGAACTCTAAGCTTAGTCCGTCCTTTTGATCAATAATAAATAACGTTTTTAATTTCTCTGACATTTTTACACCTACTTTTTTTAAAAGTTTACTTATTATTAATTCTGGTAGAAGTATGGAAATTCCTTCAATTTTTATTAATTTCGCACCTTATTTGCTACAAGAATGTATTTATTACTTATGAACTTTGCTTGAATAGGAAAATCCGTATATGAAACTTATCGTTTTTTACTATTCCTAAAAGATCCTCCCAAAAATAGATTACTTATGAAAATCCATTTATATAACGGTTAAAGGAAATTTAGAGTCAAAGTAGAATTACTATATTTAAAAATAAAGGCAAAAAATCAAAAATATTAAAGGAGTACACAGATGGAATTACAAACAGAAAGATTAATAATTGTTCCTTGCACAGATGAACTAGTTTCAACAATTTCAACGGAAAGATACGAAATGGGTCCTCATATAAAGAGGTATGTAGAGAAACTTAGAGAGGATTCAACCCAATTAGGTTGGGGTGTATGGCTGGTGATCACGAAAGAAACCAATACGATTATTGGTGATATTGGATTTAAAGGGAAACCTGATTCAGAGAATACAGTCGAAGTGGGATATGGAATTATACCTTCAGCGCAAAATAAAGGGTATGCAACGGAAGCTGTGAAAGAAATTATTCATTGGGCATTTACACATGATCAAGTAGATAAAGTTGTTGCTGAGTGCTTACATGATAATATTCCTTCCATTAAAGTATTGGAAAAGTTGAATATGAATAAAATCGGAGTAGAGAACGAAATGTTAAAATGGGAATTAAAAAAAGGTTGAGATGAATTCTTTCTTCATAACAGTACCTGAAGGCTGCCGGAAAGAACCTTCGGATTGAAAATGTTTACTGAATACTGAATTCTGTTAATAAATCAGTACCTCATAAAATGGATGGCCAGACATATTAGTCAAAAATACGTCTGGCCATCCTGTCTATAACTTCACTTTTTGCAATCGAAGAGCGTTCAATACAACGGAAACGGAGCTGAAAGCCATTGCTGCGCCTGCCAGCCAAGGAGCTAGAAATCCCGCTGCGGCAATCGGAATACCGATTGTATTATAAGCAAGAGCCCAAAACAAATTTTGCTTAATGTTTCGAATGGTTTTCTTACTCATAAAAATGGCATCTGCAATACTATTTAAATCCCCTCGGATCAGGGTAATATCAGCTGCTTCCATTGCAACATCCGTTCCTGTTCCAATCGCCATCCCAATATCGGCAGTTACTAAAGCTGGTGCGTCATTAATTCCGTCCCCAACCATTGCCACTTTCTTTCCTTGTTCCTGTAATTTTTTCACTTCTTCTGCTTTTCCATTTGGTAAAACTTCTGCAATAACGCGGTCAATTCCTACCTGCTTTCCAATAGATGCAGCTGTTCTTTGATTATCACCTGTCATCATGATCACTTCGATACCGATATTTTTTAATCGGCTGATTGCCGTTTTCGACGTTTCCTTTACCGTATCAGCAACGGCAATCATTCCTGCATATTTTTGATTGACCCCAACAAGCATCACGGTTTTTCCATCGGACTCTAATTTATTCATCGTCTCAAATGCAGATTCTATGTTGATATTATGTTGTTTCAACAGCTTTTGAGTCCCAACCAATATAGAATTTCCCTTTACGATTGCTTGGATTCCGTATCCTGGAATAGCGTTAAATTCACTTGCGTCCGTCAACAGTATTTCTTTCTCTTTTACACCGTTCACAATAGCTTGTGCTACAGGATGTTCTGATTGTTTTTCGGCAGAACCAACAATCTCTAATAAGAAGGTTTCATTAAATCCATCATTTACAACTACATCCGTTAATACAGGTTCTCCATTGGTTACGGTCCCCGTTTTATCTAAAACAACGGTGTTGATAAGATGCGTTTTTTCAAGATGTTCCCCACCTTTAAATAACACACCTATTTCTGCTGCTCGCCCTGAACCAGCCATAATAGAGGTTGGGGTTGCAAGACCCAATGCACACGGACAAGCAATAACTAGCACTGCAATAAATTTTTGAAGTGCAGCGGGAAAATCACCTGGATTTATCCAAATAAACCATATAATAAAGGTAAGAACAGCTATCCCTACGACAATCGGGACGAAAATACCTGATATTTGATCAGCAAGACGTTGAATAGGTGCTTTTGAGCCTTGTGCATCTTCTACAATTTTAATAATTTGGGCTAGGGCAGTTTCTTTCCCGACTTTTGTGGCCTTGATCTTTAAAAATCCATTTTTATTTATCGTAGAACCGATCACAGTATCACCGACCGCTTTATCCACTGGTACGCTTTCTCCTGTAATCATCGATTCATCAAGTGCGGAATTTCCCTCCAAAATAATCCCATCCACAGGCACTTTCTCTCCTGGTTTTACAAAAACGATATCATTTATCACAACTTGGTCTAAAGGTACCTCTTGTTCCACCCCATCCCGTTCAATGATCGCAGTTTTCGCCTGTAAACCCATCAATTTTTTAATGGCTTCGGAAGATCTTCCTTTTGCTTTTGCTTCAAATAATTTTCCAAGGAGAATCAAAGTAATCAGAATCGAACTCGTTTCATAATACAGTTCTACCTTTCCATGAGAACTTACAGATAGAATGGTTAAATATAAACTGTAAAAGAAGGCAGCTGATGTTCCAAGTGCTACTAGCACATCCATATTGGCACTTCTGTTTCTTAAAGCTTTATAGGCACCGACATAAAATTGCTTACCAATAATAAATTGTACAGGTGCTGATAAAGCAAGTTGTACCCATGGATTCATGAAAGCCTCTGGAACATAGATAAAAGAAGTAAAACTAAAATGGCCAACCATTGCCCATAGTAACGGAATGGATAAAATAGCTGAAAAGATAAGCTTTCCTTTTTGACGCTCTATTTCTTTTTCTTTATAATTAGCAGCCTTTTCGCTGTTATTGTCATCCTTTAAAATAGCCCCATAACCTAACTTTTCAACCGTTTTAATGACATCTTGTGTGGACACTTCAATCGGATTCAATTCCACAGTTGCACTTTCTAGCGCAAGATTGACCGATGCTTTCGAAACTCCATTTAATTTATTTAGTCCTTTTTCAATTCGATTGGCACATGCTGCACACGTCATTCCTGTAATGGCAAACTCATTTTTTTCCGTTACAACATCATACCCTAAGTTTTTCACCTTTGCTTGAAACTCTCCAATGCTGGTGATCTCTGGATTATATTTAATCGAGGCATTTTCTAAAGCAAAATTAACATTGGCGGATTCTACACCATTTACTTTATTAAGGCCCTTTTCAATTCTGTTAGCACATGCTGCACACGTCATTCCAGCAATTTGAAGATGGACCTCTTTTTGATTT
The DNA here is from genome assembly GCF_038008735.1 of Margalitia sp. FSL K6-0131. Lineage (NCBI taxonomy): Bacteria > Bacillati > Bacillota > Bacilli > Caryophanales > Bacillaceae > Heyndrickxia > Margalitia sp. FSL K6-0131. The sequence continues at coordinate 221,583 of NZ_JBBOZS010000001.1, read as the reverse complement.
CCACTCATCGTTATCAACTCCTCCCGCATACCCAACAGGGGTATATTTCACTGAAAAAGAAAGTGCTCATCAAACGTGAGCACGTTCTCCCTTTACTTCATACCCTTGATCATCAATTGTTTCCTTAATTTGTTCTAGGGTTACTCTTTCAGGATTGAATTCAACATCCACTAATCCTTCTGCCAAATTTACTTTGACCATTTCCACTCCATTTAATGCACCAACATTATTTTCCACAGCATTAACACAATGGCCGCATGACATTCCAATTACCTCTAAAGTTACTTTATTCACTTAAAACACTCCTTTTATTTTTTCATTAATTTTTGAACGGTTAATAACAGTTCATCTAAAACATCCATATCCCCTTCTTGGAGTCGATCGACTACACAACCTTTTAAATGACCTTCCAGAAGAATTTTTGCTACACCATTAAGTGCTGACTGAGTTGCGGCAATTTGGGTAATGACATCATCACAATATGTGTCTTTTTCAATTAACCCTTTTATTCCCCTTATTTGTCCTTCAATTCTATTTAGACGTGTAACTAAGTTCTTTTTTACTGTATCAGAATGATGGCTTTTTCTATCACAATGTTCAAGTTGACCTTCCATTACTTCTTGAATTTGATCCATACGAATAGCTCCTTTCGGTTTGCTATACCCCCCTACTGTATCTGTGGTATGATTTTATCATACAATACCCCCCCACCCTATGTCAAGCGATAAAAAAAATTAGGCGTCACACTTTCCATAATAAAGACAAGGACAAAAAAGCCCCCTAAATATGACAGGTAGCCGTAATGTCCTAAACGAAGTCCACCATCAATGTATTAAACTAAAGCAGAATGTTTATTCTTTTTCTTGATAGGCGTTAAGTTAGTAGGAGTCCTGTATACGTTTCGAATGACGATCTCCGCTAAAATAAAATTTAATAGTATCGTCCCTAAAACAGCTGAAGTATAGCTTATATCATAAGTAATACCAAATCCATCATTGAGAACAAAAGTAAGGATCTTGATAAACATGTTCGTAAAGCAGAATACATAGCTCCGGACCATCCATTTCCGATGTTGATTAACTTGTTTTTGTTTGATTTGAACAAGCGCTGTGATTGTCACGACCATCCAAATCATATTCATAAGATTGAACGCTATACTGTTTATTCTTCCACCTGTTGCATAAGGCGCCATAAAACCGGATGTTCCACAAACAACAAAGATGGAAACGATATACATATACCCATTGATTCTGTGTAGCATTCTATGTTTTCGCAAAATCCTGTTTGAGAAATTAATCGCTCCCGTTCCCATAGCCAAACAGGCGAAAACAATATGAATATACAGTACATTTAACCAAACTGGAACATTCATCGGATGATTCAGCTTGGTCTTGTGACTCAAAAAGTGAGTGGCATGTGGATCAAAATACAAATTAGTGAGCGTAACATAAACCATGTAGGCAACAGAAATAGCAATCATAGTGAAATATAGATATCTACCTTTAATAATCTTCATTAACTTCTCCATCCTTCATGCATTCGAATAGCCTTGTTAAATAAAAAACTTCGGGGGGATCATCCCTCTAAAATATGGTTCCGTTTCTCAACTAATACGTTCTCCTGTTAGCTTTGAAGATGGTAAAACACCAGCTTTAGCGACCCCTTCCATTTTATTTCCATCCACAGTTGCTTCAAATTTAAGTTTCCAAGACATCGGTTTGGTGATGTGTTGTGTCCAGGTTATCCGATTTCCGGTAATCACAGGATCAATAAACTCACTTATCTCACCGTTTTGTTCAGCTGAACCTTGTACTATTCCATCTTTTGACGAAATCTGGGCTATAATGAACTGCTTGCCGATCGGCGTGGCAATGGTGATGTCCCATTTCCCATCAAAAATAGTACTGTCATTATAGTTTGAGGTTTCCTTAGTTGGTTTAGGCAATGACACATCGAGTGTTGACTCTATTTCAGAATTAGTGTGCTGATCCATCTCAATTGGGGCAAGGCCTTTTGCACACCACACCGTCCCGCGGCGTTCATACTCGAACAACTTTTCCACCTCATGTGCTATACGTGGACCAAGCTCCCGTTCGACGACGTATAAGGCTACATCAAGACCCGACGTTACCCCTCCACCAGTAATAAGATTCCCATCATCTACAACTCTTGCGCTCACAGGTACTGCGCCCGTTGCTCCGAGAACATCCATGCCAAGATGATGAGTCACGGCATGTCGCCCGTCGAGTAAACCTCCCATCGCCAGCAACAATGACCCTCCACAAACAGTAACAGTGACAAGGTCTTGCTTGTTAAGTCCCGAACGAACTAAATTTGTTAATTCGGTTTCCGCTGCTCTTCCAAGTATGGCAGGGATTGTGTTTGGTCCCTCTCCACTGACTTCTCCGGCTGCTCCGGGAACTATAATGATGTGGGCATGTTCCGGATTGAGTTTGCCACTGGCGCGTATCTCAAGCCCGCTGATTCCGCTTTGTACCGATCTCGCTCCTTCAGCGGTTACCAATTCTACATTTAATGCAACTTTTGCAATATTTCCTGCCGCATTTAATACCTCATAAGGTGCTATCGCATCAAGAAGATCAAAACCATCGAATAAAACAATTTGTGCTAACATGAAATGTCCTCCTATAGTTTAAATCCGTTTCAGTTGTGCCATCCCGTCCATGAAATGGCATCTAAACCTTGTGGTGATAGTGAGCTTTTTTTATATATTGATATCTTTCAACTATTGATATTAATGATCGCCATGATCCTCTTTGTCCACTTTGCTTTTAAGTAATCGGTCATGTTGATATCTATCCCTATATCGATAGCGAATTTCAAATACTCTAACCGCTACAAAACATAGAAGGGTAAAACAAAACAAAGCACCAAATGGAAAGAACGAAAAATAATGACCCATTTGAAAATCCTCCTTCAAGGTAGTTAAAGTAGAAACGAATCATTACACTCAACTGCACAAAAATCCGTCTCTTTGTACCACATTGAAAGATTAACATTTAAAAGTCTCAAACCAAGGCGCAAAAATGTCTCAAAACAATCACAAAACGTACGGTAATCTTGTTCCTTGTTACAAACTTAATTTGATTAATTATTGGTAGAATAGGAGAAGAAAAAAATAAACAGGTCACTTATTGGTATTTTATTACCATTAAGTGACCTGTTTTAACATTTTGCTGACTGATTTCCTGACGTAAATGGGAATATGAAATAGAAAATATGTTAAAAAATAGTCGGAACCATTCCGCCATCCATACGGATTGGGGAACCTTTAAATGCTGATGCATAAGGGCTGCATACAAATGTAGTTAGTCTACCTATTTCGATTGGCTTGATAAAGCGCTGTATTTCTGATTGAGGTAGGTTTGTAGTCATAAATTTTTTCTCTTTTTCCGAAAAGGACATGTCTTCATTAGGATACATTCCTTCTATGATTTGATGCACGTTTTCAGAGAGTGTCGGTCCTGGCATGATAGTATTGACTGTAACTTCTGTTCCTATTGTTAATTTAGATAAGCTTTTTGACAATGATAACAGCATTGATTTTGTCATACAATACTGAGGCATTTGTCCAGAAGGCATGACTGCTTCTTCACTCGCAATAAAAATAATACGACCATAATCATTTTTCAACATTTTAGGTAAATAAAATTTAGATAATCCATTTGCAGCAAGAACATTCGTACGGAAGTATTTTTCCCATACTTCATCGTCAATGTCCTCATATTGCATAATTTCATAAATACCCATATTGTTAACTAAAATATCAATATTAGGGTATTTTTCAAATAAAGCTTCTCTTTGTTTTATATCCACAATATCGGCTGTAGCATTTTGAGGAGAAGTAGTTGGGAAATCTGACTTAATTTCATGTACAACTCGTTCTACCTCTTCATCATTCCGCCCATTAATTAATACATTAACACCTTCTTTGGCAAGTTCAATGGCAATTGCTTTCCCTATACCTTTCGTTGATCCTGTAACTAGAGCTGTTTTATTGTTTAATCCCATATCCATAATACTTTCTCCCTTTCATTTACTTATAATAAGGTTAATTTAAAAAGCGTTCCTACTCCGTTGTATAGTTATTATCCCTTCGTATAACGGAGTGTAAAAAATTTACTTTTAAGACAAAGTCAATTTATTGGGTTTGTCCCTAAATGTTCAGTACGCCAATTTGAAGGAGAATCCCCTTCCCAAAGGCGAAAAGCGCGGTAGAACGAATTTTGGTCTTCATATCCAATCAGAAAAGCAACTTCTTTAATATCAAGCGAGGGGTCTGCTAAGTACTCCCTTGCCTGTTCGTTTCGGACTTGTGACAACAAAAGATTGAAGCTTGTACCTTCCTCAGCAAGTCTTCGCTGCAAGGTACGATCACTCATCCCCAATTCGCTCGCGACTGCACGAATATCGGGACGCCCTCCTGTTAGACTGCGTTTCATGATCCACTTGGCCATCTCGGTGATGGAACGTCTGCTATGCTGTACATCTAATGATTGGTCCAGAACGGGAGTTAGAATCTGCAGCAACTCTGCGTTGTACGAGACAAAAGGGCGATCCAGATCTCTGCGATGCAGCGTGAGCCGGTTACAATCTGCACCGATCTGGATGCGGCAGCCGAAGTAAGCTTCAAGTGCCTGTACATCGCCCATTGAGTGCGAAAATTCGACGAACTTCGCCGTCAAAGGTTGACCTGTGCCGCGCCGCCCTAGCTCCAGTAGAAATGCCAGTGTAACTCCAACCAGAATTGGTGGACCTGGTTGGTCGGAATGCAACCATTTCAGTTCGATTGTACAGTGCTCGCCTTCCTCAGTAATACGTAAGCTTTCAGGAGGACATAGTTGTTTGTACCGGACCATTCGATTTAACGCATCACGGTAGTCCCGAGCATGGTAAGTCGCTAAGACGCTCGGTGGGTATTGAGCGGCTTCAAAAACCGTCGGAAGTTTGATAATTCCTTTGGCAGTGTCACCAATGAGATCAGAATAAGCCTGCCAAATTGCGAAATATTGGGCGGTGGTGACAGCTGGTTCAGTAATAATAGTGAGCGGCAGACGTGCTTTTCGAATGACGTCGTGGGCAGCGATTCCCAATTGACGTAATCCTGCCCAAAATCCTGCCGGGATTTTAATACGATTGTGAGAAGTCATACATATGTCCCCTCCTTTTGCTAATCTATACATTTACTAGTTTTTGTTATGATTTCGTCCTTTATATTAAACATAAATAAAACTTTTCTTTATTAATAGATTACCTTTCTTATGTAGCTCTGTAACTAGCAAAAAGCGACAATTTACTTGCAAATTACGCCGAGCCCGTTAGTAATAAGTGCCTTTAAGCGTTTGTACAGGTATCAATACTCCCTAAACACTGTGTCCTATAAACAAAAATTCGTTTTTTGTGTTTATTCATCTTTAAGCCATTCAGTAAATTTCAAAGCGGCATTCGTGAAACCAGTAAAAGGAAAACGATTATTAAAATCAAAGCACGATAATATCAATATCGAATAAATGAATTTTATGTAAAGGAAAGCGAAGAAGGAAAACCCTTCAGATTCGCACATAGTACTTTGGTATAGAGTTATCAAACTCTTTAAAACGTCAATAAATTCAATATATATGACTTTAAAGAATGCCTATTCCCTATTATTTTCTCCATAGCCAATTTACTCTTTTTATGACGAAAAAGGACAACTTGAGCCATACCCAGGAGTACACAGTCGAAAAAATTAGGATTATCAAAATGGTGTTGACATCAATTTTGGTGGAGATTGTCGGACCTAATACCGGGAATCGGATGATGTAGAGGATAATTAAGATTCCTAGGGTAAGTGTTAGCCCTGAAAACAATGTGGCAAAGATTCCTTTCTTAAAAAAGCGAATAGAAAAGCCCATGCTAATTCCCAATAGCCCCGTAGTAAAGGGGTAGACAAAAAATTCGCTCGGTTGGATAAACAAAATTAACAAAAAGGCGCTAATATAAGATAAACTCCCCATCCGGTAGGAGAGAAATGTACCTAAAAGTATTGGTAGTGTACTAAGGGCGCTAATCAAAAAACCAATGCCGCCAAACATTCCAGCTGACTGGAGAATCGTTGTAAAACAAGCTAATAATGAACCAACAACAATGATTCTAGTCTGATTAGAATGCTCCCCTCCAGAAGGATGCTTCAATCCTATATCTTTACGTATATATTTTCCAATAAAGCCTTTCATTTCAATAACCTTTCAACTCCTTTTTAATCAATCCCAAGACCCTTCATTATCATATTCGTTTCTGAGAAAAGAGTGCGAATGAATAGATTTCAATAATCAATGTCTGAGAGAAACGGTTATCCTACTGGTAGAAATGAATCTATTTTTATCAACCTTATGATGAAAAGGAATGAAAATTATCTCTTTCCATAAACATCGGCTATTAAAAATCCTCGATTAATTTCAATAAAACAAGTAAATAGCATAAAAGAATATCTGAAATATTAATTGGATGGAAGTGGACAATTATCTCATTTAAAAGAAGTATTTAGGAATCGAGAATATTGTGTAGTTTTTTATCGGTTAGTAATGGGGCTTATAAATAAGTCTCAGTCAAGCTGTCAAAACGATTTTAGACACATCTAACATTTAATGTGTCCTACGATTTTATTAGTACTAAAAGAAAAAAAGGCGAATATGTTGTATTTGAGAAAAATGAATAGCAACTACCGTTTAAAATAACAAGGAAAGGTGGAATAGTTTGATGGAAATTCCGGTTACAGGTATTATTGTTCATTCACCAAATTCTAATTTGGATTCTGACCATTCACACCTTTTATATCTGACTTCTTGGGATGGGAGACCACTTACCTTACCACAGTAACTGCGGATTTAGTTTGAGTATAACAATTCCTCAGCACATTTCATTATTCTACTGTTTGTATATATTACATGTTCCAAGTGGATTTACTCCTACTTTTACTTCCCTCCATAATCCACTAGCTCATTTTAAAATTTCCATATAAAGCCGATTCTAGAATACTGAGCATTAAGTAAAATAGCGCATCCGCTTATTGCAGATACGCCACCGATAGTTTTAAAAAAGTTATTAAAGCTTCAGCTTTAAACCTTCATGCGTTGCTTTAAAACCTAACCGTTCATAAAACCTTAACGCATCTGGTCTTTTTTTATCAGTTGTCAGTTGTACTAAATGACACCCCCGTTCCTCCGCACGTTGAATTGCCCATTTTATAAGTTCAGTACCTACACCCTTACCTCTTACAGAAGCGGATGTTCTCACTCCTTCGATAGTAGCTCTCCATCCACCTTGATGTGTTATATAAGGTGTAAAAGTAATTTGTTGTACCCCAATCACTTCATTGCCTTCACAAGCAACTACTAATTCGTTATTAGGGTCAGATGTAATAGCCTTAAATGCTTTTATGTAACTATCAGGAAGCGGATGCTCATAACGCTCACGTTTACTTCCCAAAACATCATCAGCAAGCATTGCAACAATACTATCTAAATCTTTTTCAGTAGCTATTCTAAACCTTATTTCTGTCTTCAATCCAATCCCTCCTCTTATTTGTAAACCTTTTATTAGTTTCTATGCTAACTGAATTCACGCCATAAATTAATTGCAATTATTTTATGATATTTAATAAGTTTTACTTAATGATTGATATCTGATCCCACTTTTCTTCCTGTTTGCTCAGTAAGAAATGCAATAAAAGTGCGTTAATCCTGCTTGGATATAGGCAAAAAACACCATGGAAACCTACCAATAGCAGACCAATATTAAAAGGAATTTCACCTGCTCTAATTTACATACTAATAGAACAGTTCTAATCATATTCTTATAAAAGAAAACAATAAGATGGGGTGTGAAATTAGTTGATAAAAGTGAAGGTTAGTTTACGGCCCATTGTTAGTAAGATAAATTTACCCACTGTTTTGAAAACCACCATACTTCCAGGGGACTCAATGGAAAGTTTATTTATTGCAACCCAGGTAGGAGAAATCTTTTACATACGAAACCGGGGGATAAGGACTTTTTTAGATATTCGTCCGCGAATCATAAAACTAGGTGCTTCTGAACCAGGTGTTTCAGGTCGTGGCTATGATGAACGCGGTTTGCTGGGGCTAGCGTTTCATCCACAATTTTATTATAACGGTTTGTTTTATCTTCATTATTCGGTAGCCGGGACACAAGGTCCAGGTGCTCTTCCTAAACCCTTTAAGCCTAACCCGTGTGATCCCAATACTTTAAACCTAAAGTGGATTAATAGAGAGACTCAGTATGATCATATCGATACTATTGAAGAATGGATTTTACAAGCGAACGGGCAACCTCAAATACGACGGACATTACTTAACTTAAGAAGACCATTTTTTAATCATAATGGTGTCAATAGCCTAAACTTTTCACCTGAAACAGGAAAACTTGTTTTAACAACCGGAGATGGTGGAGCAGGCTATGATCCATTTAATTTAAGTCAGGATGATATGGAGATATTCGGTAAAATAATCGAAATTGATGTAGCTAAGAATACATTTATCTATACTCCTCCCGCAGTCACACGTTTTAATGAACTTCCCGCTCCTATTCAGGAAACGCTGACGGTAATTGCCAAAGGTGTCCGCAATATACCAGGCATATCATTTCAACGGTTTGGTAATCAATATATCAAATATATGGGAAATGTCGGACAAGATTTGGAAGAGGCGATTTTTTCATTTGTTTATTATAAACCAATACCGGTTACACAGCTTATTCAAGCTTCTTTAATGAAATCTAAACCTGACCAAGAAGGATTTATTAACATTGGATGGCGAGGGTGGGAAGGTGCTTTTCCTACTTCGATTATAAGGGGCTGCTCTGCAAATCCAACTTTAAATGAGAAAACGATTGCTTATTACAATGAAGCGGTAAATACTTCAGTGAGTCGTCTTCAGCCTCTAACAAGTTATTATCATAAAGATCAAAGGCCCGGTAAATTTGGAGGAACTGCACTTACAGGAGTCCAACCGTATATGGGGAATAGAATTCCCCATTTAACGGGAAGTGTAGTATTTACCGATCTTGCCCGGAATGAAGAAGCGGGGCCTCCTGTAAGAGGGGTCTTAGCTTATACTAGGGGCAGAACAGATTGTAAACTAAATGATTTTAGTGTTATGGAAACCGATTATAATTTTGGGTCCGGATCAGCTTATTATGTTAGTTTAGGAACGAACCTGGATCAAACCAGACTATATTTAGGAGTATATGGCTCTATGAAAGTAACTGATTTTTACCAAGGCAGTGTATTGGAAATTGTTCCATGATTTATAGTTAAGAGGCCACTTTATTTATACTTTGCACTGGATGTCATTACGACGATGGGATATGACAGAAAAATAACTAAAGAGTTGTTTTTCGAAAAAAAGATACATAAGCTTTTTAAAATAGTAACACTAATATACTGTACGAATGAACTTATATATATTTTTTGTTTATCAAGATGGATTCTCAAATACGGTGTAGAGGCATACCGTCTTGATATTATGTTGGATAATACCCTAAATATCATCTTGTCAGGTACTTCTTTGGTTGCCTTTATATTAATTCATGAAAGACTGAACGAAATAACTCCCGTAAAAAATATCTCTTTTAAAAAGACAAGAAAAAGAAATGGAGATTCCATTCAAGTATATTCGTCATCCATAAATTTCGAACGAGTTTTCCTTTACTTTAGTAACCATTAATGATATTTGTATTTTTTGCACTTGTAGAAAATTGGAGTAACCTACCCGATAGCTATCCATGAAGTACACGCATTTTTTATATATCACCTATTAACAAAACTTCTTGAATACTAAAGCCCACAAAAGCATAATTTTTAAAGAAAATATGCATCTAGGAGGGACTTTTATGAAAAGGGTGGCAAAGGATGACTTTGTGGAGGGTTTTGTCCCGCATCATAATCATGGATCCGTTGACTATACGTCCGTAGATAACGGGCATGTCCATCAATGTCTTGATGTTACATCCCCACCGATTCAGACGCAGGAAGGAAGTCATATTCATTATACGGAGGGTTATGTTTTATACGAGGACGGACACACACATTACTATAAAGCTTATTCAGGTCCGGCTATTCCTGTCGGTAATGGCATGCATGTTCATTATTATGACTTTTATACAAGTGAAGCGAATCATCATCGCCACCATGTAAAAGGTGTTGACCAACCCGCTCCCGGTACAAAATAATACAATAAAAATGGATGAAGTCCCTTTTTTAAGAAAGATTTCATCCATTTTTTTATTACTCGATTCCCGCTCAAAAGGGTAATTTCCTTTATAGTTCACCCATCAATTTCGGATCTCAAAATCCTCCACCCCTGTTTAGACAGAATCCCTGAAAATGTCCATGTATTATTAGGTTTCACAAAAGAAATTAAGGTATTGGACTGGGTTTAAAGTCAAGGGGTTATGCATGTAGGAAATAAAATCGATGAATTAGTAGAGATCCCCAAGTATCATGATATTTACAAAATTACTATCCAGATAGATGGGTTACTATTAAAAGTACTATTCAGCCCACCTTATAAGTACAATTATAAAATTATTCACCTGATCAACTTCTAATTCACCTGGCATTATAAAGACTTGACACTTTTAAGAGTACAGAAAATATTCACTCATTTGACAAAGGAGGTTCTTTTTTTCAACATTAGGTTATCTTATTTAGGTGGTTCTAAATTAGCTAATCGATACAAAACTCCCATAGGAATTGATATTCCAGGATTATTTTCTAGTTTAGACCAAACTAAAGCCCCGCTTTTTTAATACACGATAAATTTCTTTAAATGCCTGTTTCACGTTTGGAACAAACATTAATCCATGTCTTGATATGACACTATCGAATGTATTTTCAGCCCTTGCATCCATTACTTATGTTGAACCATTCGTAAAGCCATTCTTCTTTTGCTAGCTCTAATGCCACATTCAACATCTGAAATGATAAAGAGGATCCAAATGCAGGAAATAAACCTGGGTAAATGCAAAAACAAGGGAGTAGTACTCCCTTGTTTTTGTGTAACACATTAATTATTATTTAAATAATTTAATTATTAGAATCCCTAGAAATGGACCTTGGTTCGTATACTGATAATTAAGATTTTCATATAAAAAAACTTATGCCCTTCTTTTCTGCTTCTTTCTTAAAAAAAGATCGAAGGGTAACCAGGATCCACCTGACTTTCCTTCGATCTAATTCAAACTTTTTTACTTAAGGATTTACATAGATGTTTCAGTACATTAATCTTTGGTGTACATTAGTAACTTCTTTAATGTATCTAGACATGAACAACATCTGTTGCTTTGAAATAAAGTTTGATCAAAAATATCACACAAACCCTAATTTTACAACGAATATAAAGAATCCATTTTGAAAAAAGATTGATTAAAATGGATTCTTTATCAGCAGATTCAAGTATCGTTTTTATAAAAAAGTTTGATCATTTCGTAGTGGTGTTAATCTAGTAAGCATATACAACTAATTTAATTACATAACTCAAATTCACTGCCCTTTTTGCTTCAGCGTAGGCGTTTAATTTCCTGAATTCAGATTGATGGTCTTCTAATCCTCTTAGAACATCTATTTCAAGAGATATCCTTGGAGTTACACCCTTATTATTAATATCCAAGTTAGCCTCGAATTCTTTCATTGACTTCGCTAGAATATCCCATTCAGATTCTGAATAATGTTTTGTAGCAATGTATGCTTTCTCTATCACACTTCCCACAGTAATATTTAAAGTTAAATTCAAACTAATACCTTCTAATTCTCTATAAAAATCTTGAAGTAGTTTTTCTTCCAACCTATCTATTAAACCTTGTCTAATTTCTTCGTTTAATTTTGCTTGTTCATTCTCCCAACAAAAAATAATGGAGAACCCAAATAAAGCAACATCCACGCCTAAGCATTTTACCTCTTGAAATTTATATGGACCCTCTATAATGGTGTAAATCATGATGTTAAACATCGACTAAAGCCATCCAATTATGGATGGCTCGGATATTTTCTCTTAATTAAGGTGGGCTTGTTCCTTTTTTTTCCAGCATCTATTATTTTTAAATTAATGTCAATATTATTAATAGAGTGATTATTCAACGGTATTTTTCCATCATGTTGTATTCTTTTCCAAGTGGAATAATTCTTTATGTAAAGTACGTTTGAAAGACGATATATATCAGAATCCAGTTTCAGACCTTCTAAATAAGTATCCATTATTTCTTTTTTAATTTTCCTTTTAGCCTCAGAGCTTATTTCCTCTAATGAATTAGTTCGTCTTACTTTATTTAAATGTACTTTAGCTTTAATTTTAACATTAAATTTAACCTCATTATGTTTTATGACCGGAGTTACCTTTACATGTAAGTTCCTTAATAGAAGACCCATACCTTCCTTGCCTTTTATAGTTATTTCTGATCTCTGAAAATCCTTATTCATCCATCTATATCCTTTAGCTTTACTGTTACTTAGATACCCTTTCAAATTGTCATTAGTGATAATACCTAATCCGTTTAATATTGCTGCATCCATGTGTTTGGAATCAGCTTCCCATAATTGGTGATTTCCTGAAATACTTGGTAATACTATTTCATTTGGTGGACGGTTATTTAAAATAATTAATCTTCTTAAATCAATAGGTCGGATATAGGAAAATTGTTTAAAACTAGGTTCTGGATCACTAAGGCGTGAAAGATCTGTAGACATCCCAATATTCGGCATGGCATGAAGTATATTAGGAATGGAATCTTCCGTTAGATATATCCATATTTGATAATAAGTTTCAACATACCGATCTAATATATCTGTAATGGCTTGTAAGCCTCCTTGTTTCAAAACATTTTCTGTGAAAACAATGTATGCAATATGCCCCCAGAAAAGTCTTCTTTGAGTTGTCTGATAGATATTAAAGATGGCTTCTTCCACGGTATTTCCTGATGCATGACCAAGTTCTGCTGTAACTTGGTTATTGCTACCTCCTGCCTCGCTTTTTGCAAGTAGTCCTAAATTAATGATTTGTAAATATGCTATATATTTACCGTCTTTATAGTCAAGACCTATAGAATGTATGTAAATCATTCTTTCCGTTTGTTTCACATCCCAGCATCCAGAAAGAAATACTGTAGTTAAAATGCTCAATAAAAGAAAAAATTGATTAGCTTTTCTTTTTATTTTCATTTTCTTCACCTGTTCTAGTAACGTCATTTAATTCGAGCGCTTTTGGCCTTTTTGTATATTTTGTGCTAGGTATTTTAATAATTGTTTTAATAAAATCAGATATATTTAGTAGGCTAATTCCCTCCAAATAAGGAACACCAAATGTATTTATTCTGCCGATATATGCACAAATAAAAAATATTGCTGTAAACATGCCAAAAAAACCGAATAAAGAAGAGAATATAATAATAAAAAGACGTGTAAGAGAGAGTGTTCCAATTAAAGATTGGTCATTTAGATTAAACGTGGATAATGTGGAAAGAGCTATTACAACGACGGTCACCGGACTAGCCAATCCAGCATTTATTGCAGCATCTCCAATTATTAATCCACCAACTACACTAAGAATTTGACCAATGGACATAGGTAATCGTAATCCCGCCTCTTTAAAAAGTTCAAATAAAAGTACCATAAGAATAACTTCAATGGATAATGGTAATGGAACTCCTTTTCTTGATTCGACAACGGTTGCTAATAATGAGAGTGGGAGTTGATCTTGATGAAATGAGGTTAAAGAGACCCATATGCCTGGTAGTATAGCTGACAAGAAAAGTCCAGATATTCTTATCAATCGTTGAAATGAACTGAAGATGTATGATATTTCTTTATCTTCACTTCCTTTAAGTAGCAAAAAAAAGTTAATAGGAGTAATTAAGGCAATAGTGACACCATCAATTAGGATAACAAACCTTCCATTTAATAATGTTTGCACAGCGAAATCTGGCTTACCAGTATACTGGTGTCTTGGAAATATTGCATAAGGAGTGTTATTGAACGTTTCTTCTAATTGTTGGGTAGTTACAAGTCCGTCGATATCAATGGTAGAAAGTCTATTTTTTATTTCTTTAAGTACATTCATATTTGCGATATCATCCATATAAAGAATAGCAACTTTCGTTTGGGAACGTTTACCTATCGTTGTTTGTTCAAATGCAAGTGAAGATGTGCGTAATCTTTTCCTAATTAAAGAAATGTTAACATTGATATCCTCAATAAAGTTATCTCTAGGACCTTTTACAGTTACTTCAGTGGCAGTCTCTTCAGGCTTTCTTTGAGGGCGCTCTGATATATCAATCGTAAAAAGTTTTCCATTGATTCCAAAATCGATTAATAATTTTCCTGCGAATATATCCGTTATTGCAGCCTCTAAATTATCAATTACATCCAAGGTTGGGATATGTAGATAGTTGCGTATCTGTTCCTCAGTGATTTCGCCTTTATGTACGAAAAAAAAATGATCGATTGACTGAGGAACAGTATTGTATAATATTTCAGTATTGACTAATCCCGAACAATATATATAGGTAATTTGATGATGTATATAAGTAGTTGAGGAAAATTGTATATCCGGACATTTTTTTAGAACATTTCTTAATACTCGTTCACTAATTACGGTGCTCTTTTTATTATTATCATTACTTATTGATAAATTTTTTTGTAGGGATTTTTTTTTGAAAAACTTCATACATTTATTCTCCTTTTATGTAGTACTAAAATAAATAAGGATAATAGAAGTAAAAAACTGATTAAAAAGTAAGTCGTAAAAGGTAGTAGGATATTCCATAAAACATTCGAATAATGAATATCACTGATGGGATAAACGGCATATCCAATTACGATAAATAAAATTACAAATAGACACCATTTTGAATATAAATTAATTTCTAATAAAACTTCTTTTATCGTATAAAAGAATAAGGAAATGCGAATAAATGCACCTGCTAACCATTGATACAAAGCTAAAAAACTCACATGTTCAATAAAATCCCCTATAGAAACTAATCCCCATTCTTCAAATGCTGGGAAACGTTGATAGGATGCTTCAACCTCATCAAATTCCGTTATTGCTCCTATTAATGGTCCTAATGTAAGCCCCATTAATATGAAAGACGTTATAAAGAGATGTCGAAATTTAACTGGAGTATTAATTCTCTTTTTTAAAAATAAAAAAAGCATAAGTTCAGTCATTCCGGAATAGGGAAAAATAATACTTTTTAATATGGGGCTATATCCATTTTCAAAAATAGGAAGTAATAGTGAATAATCTTTGTGTTCCATATTTGTAAAAGCAACGAAAAACCCAAGACAGACAACGAAAATGAGTAATAAGATATTAATGATACTTATCGTTCCTAGTTTTGATCCTCCAAAATATAGGCAAACAATACTGAAAATACATGCTACTATCCATTTTGGGGTTTCAGGAAGATATCCAACATTAATTAACGCAATAGTTTCTCTTAATGTGATAGCACTTAAATTTATTAAAAAGAGAATAAAGATTATTCCCAAAATAATAATAATTTTTTTGTTTACTTTAAATCGTAGCCACTCAAAAATTCCCTCATTATTAATTGACTTTTGCAAAACTAAAAGAAGTATAATCCAGACTATGGATAATAAAAATGATAGAATTACACTGATCCATGAATCTTTACCTGCATGTTGCACAAGTGGAGATATTACAAATACATGATTGTTTAGACCTATCACTGTTATTAGAATAAGCATCATTTGCTTATTTGTAATGGAATCAAGTGTATTAATACTAGCACTTCCTTTTTTTAGAATATTATTTTTAAAAAAGGAGAAATTTATTCGTTTTTTTATATAAAATCATAGGTAGACTCAGGAAAATACATAAACTTAATTCTTAGGAACATTTCAATATT
Organism: Margalitia sp. FSL K6-0131; assembly: GCF_038008735.1. Taxonomy (NCBI): domain Bacteria; kingdom Bacillati; phylum Bacillota; class Bacilli; order Caryophanales; family Bacillaceae; genus Heyndrickxia; species Margalitia sp. FSL K6-0131. The sequence continues at coordinate 205,641 of NZ_JBBOZS010000001.1, read as the reverse complement.
AATTTTAATAGGCATAATTTTTTACAATATTTTTGAGAACCACAGCTTTTTTCATTGTTCCATTAAAGCAAATGTTAGTTATCTTATTTATTTTGCGTGGTAGAATAAAAAAATAAAGCCCAGTATTCCAAGCTTTATCTATCTTAAATACTTATGAAGTTAGGTAGCATTTTTTACATAATGTTTTCCATCTATTTTCAGCATTTAACCATCTTTTTTTATGACATGATTCTCTTGAAAATCGATCTATTGGGACTTGCAGCAATTGATAAGCCTTCTTTGCCAAAGCAATTTGAATAGCTTCGAACTCTTTTGGTTCAACTTCTTGAATCATTGATAAGTTAAGTGACCTTTTATCGAATCGAATAAATTCTATTCGACTCTGCTTTGAAGGATCTACAGGATACTTCTTTAATTTCAATTCATGATGCGCACAGAAATCAATTCCTTGTAGCTGATGCTCACGATGAATATAGGGTTCTCCATACTGATCAATATCATTAGCAGCACATTCTGGACAATAACAGAGCCAGTCTTTTTTACAAATACCTCCTGCGACCATCCCAAGTCTTATATAAAGTCCTTTTCCATCTCCTTGAACATCATGTAGAAGTTCTTTCTGGCGGTTCTTAGAAAGAAAAGGAGCATAGAAAGGATAAATTGTATGCTTGGCTAATAGGCTCTCAACAGAATAGTTAGAGCCAAATTGCTCAACTAGTACAGAAAAATGGCTGCCAATCTCTACACTTGGTATCACAGTACGACTTTGAAATACTTCTTCCAATGTGTCCTTACAATCGATATTGCCACTATAAAAGTGATAACGAGCAATCGCTGAATACATCAATTCATCAGGATATGGGTTCGTAAAGAACGGTAGCATCCAAAATCCCCCTAGTTTTATTCGACATACTTCTATCATGTCGATCAATCTAGGTTTTTAGACACCTCATAACTTAATTTCTAAATTACTTATAGAATTCTTGTAGTGGACTTTTAATAAATCCTTTTAATTTCAACAATTCATAAGGGTGTTGTTTTTTTTCAATTGCTGCTGTTCTTAATGTTAACAATGGCAATAATTCTCCCTTTTGCATCTTTGATTCTTTATTTTTTTTCTTTTGTTGATTTATTGTAATAGCTTGTTGAATTGAATCTGTTTTTAATACATTTAAATCTGTATCAATCGGGTTATTTTCAACAATTTTGATTATAATTCGCTTAATATCACTCAATTCCAGATTATCAAAAATTCCTAGTGAGGCTACCTCCACAGTTAAATTTTCTATCGTATCCTGTCGCTTATATCCCAAAGTATTTTGTCGTTCTTTCATCGCCTTTTTGATTTTACCTTCATACTCTGTGTTTTGCTTATGGTTAATCATCAGATCATCTAGATTAATCATAATATCCTCGTACTTATACATCGCTTTTAAATCGCTTTTACGAATTGCATTAAGCATTGGTTGGATAATTTTCATATCTTCTTTTGCTGTTTTCTTCAGAACACGTGGAGTAATTCTTTCTTCTTCATTTGATTCATCAAATAAAGCTCGCTCCTGTGCTAAAATAAACAAGTTTACTGCAACCGAAGTTATCCCCTGACATTCCTCATAAAAAGTCTTTTTCACATCTTCAGTAAGTTCTGAGCGTGTTTTAAGACATTGTAATTCCCATAAAGTTTCTAAAAAGAAATCCCATTCCTCACTGTCCTCAGCCATACGATCCCAAATAATCGCACCGTCACTTGCTGCACGACGAGCTTGTCTGAAGTTACCTTTAAATAATTGCTGTGCCTTTGAAGTACCAATTAATACTGTGGGGATACCAACTGTATTTGATAGTGTAACAAAGAAATTCAGCATTTCCTCTTGGTCGTTCTTGGAATGTAAAAGGTGCTGAATTTCATCGATGACTAGCATACCAATACCATACATACTTGCTAATGAAGTCATATGTAAAAGCATTGTTGATGTAATACGATTTAAGTAGCCGTACTTCTCTAGATAACGAGTTCCTAATAAGTCATCAATCGCTTTGAAAAAGCTTTTACAAAGTGTTGATAAGCTGCCATCATATGGACAATCAATTTTAAGCCAAACAATTTGTGTACGGTTAAAAGGCTGGCCTTTATACGTCTCATGCTTAATAACTTGAGGATACATAAGTAACAATCGTTCAATTGCTGTTGTTTTACCAATACCAGATATACCGATAATTGATAAACTATCTGCTGTAGAACGAATATAATTCAAGCGCTCATCAATATATTTATGAGCTTCTTCCTCATCTTCACGTAATTGGTGTAATACTCGAATACGTTCAAAAAACGTTTTCTCTAAAGGATTTCGAGCTAAGTAACCTCTACGTATTAGCGTAGAAAGTCTCCGTTCTACTTCAAAATGAATTGGTAAAGGCTGAATAAAGTTTTTCACACGTTTTAGCACATGATATCGGATATTCGTTTCACTTTGCTTTTCTTGCTGTGTAATACGTGGGGTCACCATAAATCGCTCTAGTACATTGTCTTCATCGAAAATACATGGAAGAGCTTCGATGAATGGATTGTTACTATACTCAGATAAAGCTTGTTCCCTATATGTTGCTTTCTCAAAATCATCTTTAAGGACAAGATTATTCGTCTTTTCCAAACTTCTCATCTCGCTTCTTCTTTAGTTTTTCCATTAGACGCGAACTGGATTTTTTAGGTATGTCATCTTGCACTTTTTCTTTTGTTACAAAATCAATAACATCTGGTTTATCACTGACTACAGCTAGCGATAAATCAAATTTCTCCTCTACACGATTTAACTGTTTTTCCGTATGTTTGTTATCTCTTATCGAAACAATTTTTTCTTTCTTACTTGTCGGTTGATTGAATGATTGCTTTTTCTTCTTCTCTGCTTTTTTTATTATTTCATTCATCATGGCATCCGTATTAATTGTTAGCTGTACTTGATGAGATCGTTCGATTTCTTCCAATTCACTACGTAGCTGTTGATAAAAAACGATTTCCTCTAAAAAGTCGTTTCGATACTGTTGGCTTGGCTCAAGTAATATACACGCTTCATAATCCATACCATTATCATGAGGAATATATATCTTCTCGACATTACGAGGATCATAAACAATTTCAATACTGCGATTTTTTAACTTCAAGTACCACTGTTCTTCAATTGCTTGTCGTGAACCATATAACAAGTTTTTAAACTTAATACCGGCTCTAGAAATTGTTGCCTTGCCACGTGGTAACACATTTAAGCGTAGAATATTACGATCGATTGTTCTTAATCGCCCTTTACTATTTTGAATGCCCCAGTTCCATAAATTAACTGGTGTTGGTACTAAACCGTCTGTAATCATTTCTTTTTCCATTGGATATTTATCAATGATTTTATGATTATGATGAAGGACTAGCGTAATAATTAATGTTGTGAACTCTTTAAGATTTAACGTAGCATCTAAACGATAATCTTGATCTCCACGTTCTCGATATTCCTTTTGAATTGCACCAGGAGCCTTCTGTTTTATCTTGCCGTTAAACGTACGAAATTTGCGCTCAACAATTCCTTTTAAATCTCCTCGGTATGCTGTCGTATTTTCTATTTTTATATTTAAGTTATTGATTAAATTTTCGACAGAATATCCTTCAAACTCTCCACGATCTGCAATAATAATTTCAGGTAAATGTTTTGTTGGCCATTGTTCCTCAGTAATCTCGATTCCATATTTCTTACAAAACTCCACCTTGTCTGCTACCATATTATCTAAAGCCATCATCGCTCCAATCCATGAAGGTCCTTCTAATCCAACATATAGTCCTGTTATTATTCGTGAATACACATCAATGACAGCATAAATAACAGGGCGACCAATGACTTTATTTACATCCAACGAGCTCACTAAATAAATATCTGCAATTGTAGCATCAATTTGAAAGCGAGTACCTGGACCATTCGTTTCCGATTTTGAATCACTTAAAATAGGACGATGCTTCAGTTCATATTCTTTAGCACTTTTACGGAACTGAATATCTTTCTTTGGATCTTCTATTTTCTTAAACCAATAGTAAAACTGATTGTAAGACGGTATTCTGTTTACTTCCCATACTCTATATTTCATTTCACCATTTTCTTTATAACGGTCGGAATAAAAATCACGCAATATGAAATGATAGACATCTTTTAATGAGCAGTTGTTCGTTTTTCGGTAAAATTTATTAATGGCATGCTCAAACTGAAGCTTCACTTCGTCTGTTATATTAATGCCAGTTTGATAATCTCCACTAATTTGCACTCTACGTGGACGACCTGTTTTGGCTTCTTTCAAAGACTTTGCTTTACCCTTGCCACCAGAATTTGCATAGTCTGGTAACATGGAATTTTTATTCATACCACGCTGCCAATAACGGCTAAGTAATTTTTTTATTTTCGTTTTTCCAACTCCACTTGTCTTAACGATTTCAGTAATTTTCTTTTCTCTTCCTTTTTTTCGTAGTAACTCACTTATATTAGGGAGGATATATTCTTCTACTGTTCGCCAATCTTCTTCACGTTTACGAATTTGAACTTCTGTGAGCTCATTATCTGGGATAGCTTTTGCATAAGGATCACTTACAACAAGCAGTTCATCTTGATTCATCTCTGTTTGTAAGTTTAAATAAAGTTCCCTTTGGGGCATAGCACTTGTCGTATCAATATTGACTATATATACATAAGATTCTTCTATCTCAATAACACGTAATCTTCTTGAATCAGATACATATTGAAGCACTTGGTTAATCAACATCATCCGTATTTCACCTTCTTCAGATTGCTATCATCAATCGACTTAATGGTGATTGGCTTTTCCAAATTTAAAGGCTCAATCATATCTATGATGATGATTTTTCGAGATAATAAATGATAAAACAACGTTACACCACTACCAAAAGGCAAATGCGTATCTGTATCAAATTCATTTGTGATTTTACGAATGCTTTCTGTAGTTCCTAATAACCTTTGCATTAAAGAAATAGATAAGTCTTCAATATGCTGTGCACTCATTTCTCGAAATACATCATAATCTCGAATGTCATAGTAATCGTGGATAAAACTGATGTTTCTTGCCATTGTTTTAAGTATTTCTTCTTCTGTTACAATGCCCCAATCAATTCCTTTTCGATGCCAATACTCACGTTCAATCTCAAACTTTTCAAGTATACGCTCTTTTAATAATTCATCCTTCATTTTAATTGTATGAGCTACTTCAAATACGCTTTGTCCATTATTAATCGTTAATAAAAAATCCGTTGTCATCACAATCGGTTCTCCCGTTCTAGGATCGGTAGGATGTTTAATACCTAACTCATCTGCAATGACAATTGTTTCTTCCAATGGAAGTAAAGGAAATTGTTCACGAATATCAAGAACCAAATCCGAATATTCAGTAATATAAAAGTAGTTTCGTTCTAAATCTGATAAAAACTCATGCTGCCTTTTTGTCTTAATTCCTTTCAAGCGAGTAGATCTACCTAACGAAGATACATCTTGGATCTTTAACCATGGTTTATATTCTGAACCAATTCCTGAGCCACGACCTTCCTTAATCCACTTCTCAATTTTAGATGTTCTTTTTCTTTTAGACATAAAAACACCCCTTTAGACAATCATATCTAAAGGGGAAAAGCTTCGCAACTTTCTTTAAAACATCGTGACTTTCTTCAAAACATCGCATCTTTTTTATAAACATCGCGACTTTATTTCAAATCCACAACATCATCTATTCTTCAACTAACCATTACTCCACTGTGACACTTTTCGCCAAGTTACGTGGTTTATCCACATCACAGTCGCGATGAAGGGCAGCGTAGTATGCGATTAGTTGTAATGGTACTACAGAGATAAGAGGTGTTAATAATTCGTGTACTTCCGGTATGATGAAACGGTCTTCATCTGTTTCTAAGCCTTTCATGGAAATGATACAAGGGTTTGCACCACGAGCCGTTACTTCTTTGACATTACCACGAATGCTTAAGTTGACATTCTTTTGTGTTGCCAACGCGATGACAGGTGTTCCTTCTTCGATTAAAGCGATGGTACCATGCTTTAATTCTCCACCAGCAAAGCCTTCTGCTTGAATATATGAAATTTCTTTTAACTTTAGTGCCCCTTCAAGTCCTACATAATTGTCAAGAGAACGTCCGATAAAGAAGCAGTTACGAGTTACAGTTAAATACTCATAAGCAATTTTTTCGATTTCTTCCTTCGAATCACACAATACTTCCATTGCATTTGCGACAATTCCAAGTTCATGAATAAGGTCGAATTCTTCTGCGATTCCTTTTACTTTTGCCGTAACAGTTGCAAGGATGGAAAGCACGGCAATCTGTGCTGTATATGCTTTTGTCGAAGCAACTGCAATCTCTGGTCCTGCATGTAATAATAAAGTATAGTCTGCTTCACGTGAAAGTGTAGAGCCAGCAACATTCGTGATCGTTAATGCCTTATAGCCTAAATTCTTCACATTTACAAGTACAGAACGGCTGTCTGCTGTTTCACCGCTTTGGGAGATGAAAATAAATAAAGGCTTTTCGCTTAAAAGCGGCATATTGTAACTGAACTCACTTGCTACATGCACTTCTACTGGAATTTTTGCGAGCTTTTCGATTAGCTGCTTCCCTACAAGTCCAGCATGGTAACTCGTTCCACACGCTACGATGTAAACACGGTCGGCTTCTTTTAGAGCAGCAGTAATATCGGAATCAATTGCTAGTTCCCCATTAATATCCTGATACGCCTGAATGATTTTTCTCATTACAAGAGGCTGTTCATCGATTTCCTTCAACATGTAGTGAGGATAGGTTCCCTTTTCAATATCACTTGCATCAATTGAAGCGGTATATGGATCACGTTTAACTTGGTTGCCTTGGAGATCCTCAATGACAATTGCATTATTCGTAACGATGACCATCTCTTTATCCATTAGTTCGATATATTGATTCGTTACCTGAATCATTGCCATCGCATCACTAGCAACTACATTAAAGCCTTCTCCAACCCCGACTAGGAGCGGACTCTTGTTTTTCGCAACATAAATAGTGCTATTATCTTCCGTATCTAATAATGCAAGTGCATAGGAACCAATAAGTAGAGTAAGAGTTTTGCGGAATGCTTCCTTCGTAGAAAGCCCCTCACCTGCAAACTTTTCAACTAGTTGAACAATGATTTCCGTGTCCGTTTCACTTCTTAGTTCAACATCCTTTAAATACTCCTGTTGCAAGTGGGAATAGTTTTCAATTACTCCATTATGAACAAGCGTAAAACGGCCTGATGCACTCTGATGGGGATGAGCATTTCCTTTGCTCGGAACACCGTGAGTTGCCCAGCGTGTATGTCCAATTCCCTTTGGAGCTTGAACTTCCTCCGAAACAATTGCACGAAGATCTGCAATTCTTCCCTTTTCTTTGAAAACATGAACCATATTTCCGTTCTGCAACGCAATACCTGCAGAGTCATATCCTCTATATTCAAGCTTTTCTAAGCCTTTTAGTAAAATTTCCTTCGCATCTTTTTGTCCAATATAACCTACAATACCACACATTTTGTATCTTCCTCCCTAATAATAGGGGCAAGAATACTAGGAGCATTCCTGCCCCTTATCTCTGCTTTTTAGTTGGTAGTTTTCCTGTTCATATAAATCATCTAATCTTTTCCTGATTTCGTATCTGCTGTGAAATAGAAACATAGATTCATTAATGAAATAGGATCTTTTCCACTTTTCTTTTTCCTTTGTGCACCAAGTCACCTCAGTGTTTTAAGAAAAAGACATCGACTGTGTGTGGCAGCCGGGAGGTATCCGCCGAAATCCTCGATACTCCTCCACCTCGTCAACTAAACCTCTACGTTTAGTTCTGGCGCTTTTAAATAAAATATTGTGACACTATCCTCCTTTTCCCTTTGATGTTAACTCCAATTAAAAAGCACCATTATCTTACCTTACTTTAGTGCTTTTCGTCAATAAAAAACTTTTTTTCGTTTCAATTGTTGCTTTTCATCATTTGTTTTTAGTCTAAAAATAGGTAATTTTTGAGGTTCTTAATTTAAAAAAGCAACAAAGAAAAAGAGCTATAAAAAACATTACATAAATAAAATATGCATACGGGATTGGAAGGTGACCCGTATGCATATCCATTTTATTTTTCCACTTTTAATCCCATTTCTTTTTCCACAACTTCTACAATTCGACGCACGTATTCTTCACATTTTTCTTCAGTCGGCGCTTCTGCCATTACACGAACTAATGGTTCTGTTCCGGAAGGGCGGACGAGAATTCGACCATTACCTCCCATTTCTGATTCTACTTCTTGGATAATGGCTTTTACACTTTCATTATCCGTCACATGATATTTATCTGAAACCATTACATTCACAAGTTTTTGTGGATATTTTTTCATTTCCTTTGCAAGCTCGGATAATGGCTTTTTCGTCGCCTTCATAATATTAACAAGCTGAATACCGGATAACAGGCCATCCCCTGTTGTATTATAATCTAAAAAGATAACATGTCCGGATTGTTCACCGCCAAGGTTATAACCGTCATTTTTCATTTCTTCCACTACATAACGATCCCCGACAGCGGTTTGAATACTCTTAATGCCGAGTTCCTCCAGACCTTTATGAAATCCTAAGTTACTCATAACAGTAGATACCACCGTAGAATGCTTTAAACGGCCTTCACTCTTAAGGTATTTTGCACAGATATACATGATCTGATCGCCATCCACGATTTCACCATTTTCATCCACTGCAATCATGCGGTCGCCATCACCATCGAAGGCAAGACCTACATCCGCTCCTTTTTCTTTTACAAAAGCGGCTAGATTTTCGGGATGTGTAGAACCGACACCTTCATTAATATTCAATCCATCCGGAGATGCTCCCATAGTAGATACATCCGCATCAAGATCAGCGAATAGATGCGTTGCTAAAGAAGAGGTTGCGCCATTAGCACAATCTAATGCAATATGAATGCCTGAGAAATCTTCTTCAACCGTTTGCTTCAAAAATTGTAAATATTTTTGACCACCTTCAAAGTAATCGTTTACCATACCAAGATCTTTCCCAACTGGACGCGGTAGATGATCCTCTTGCTGGTCAAGTAATTCTTCAATTTCCAGCTCCTGTTGGTCCACTAGCTTAAAGCCGTCAGATCCGAAAAACTTAATTCCATTATCGGCAACCGGATTATGGGATGCAGAAATCATAACTCCAGCCTGAGCACCTAACGCTTTTGTTAAAAAAGCAACACCAGGTGTTGAAATAACACCTAAACGCATGACCTCTGCTCCTATGGAAAGCAAGCCGGCAACTAGTGCACCTTCCAGCATATGACCGGAAATACGAGTATCACGACCAATTATAACCTTAGGTCGCTCCGAATTTTTTGTTAATACATATCCACCATAACGTCCGAGTTTAAATGCCAGTTCGGGTGTTAATTCTGTATTAGCAATCCCTCTTACTCCGTCAGTACCAAAATATTTACCCATAAAATCTTTCTCTCCTTCTTTAAATCCATTGTCTATACATTACTTTGATTTTTTTCAGTTAAACGAATTTTTGCCTTCTTACTGGATAATTCCCACGATAAGTCGTTTGGCCCGTTAACTTCTATGTTCACATTATGATCACCAGGTTTTAACCCCGATAAGTCCAGAAACACATCAAAATTATGATCGTCTATGTTCTTAAGCTCTTGACTTGGACCCGTCACATTTAGGTCCACAAGACCATCAGAAGGGGATAGGAATTCTAAATCATAATTATCATCCAAACCTTTACTGCTCAACTTAATATTCGAAAAGGTTTTTTGTTCCACCTTATCCCGCACCTTTACCTTTACCTTCACCGCTCCTGGATCCAGTTTATTAACGCCTTTAGGACTCTTCAATGGAACAGTAAGATCCGTATCTTTAGCAATTTTGCTAATATCAACATCTAAGGTTAGGGCATCAATGGTTTTTAATACATCACTTTTTCCGTAAATAGTCACATTCTTTGGATCTGTCGAGATACTGTCAATGACCACCCCATCTTGCTCTTTTCCTGTAGGGTTAATGGTAATTGGCACCGTCTTACTTGGATTCTTTACTGGTATGTTAACCTGCACAGTACCGGGATTCACTGACACATCTAATTTGTTAAAATTACGGTCGAGTACTTGTACCCATGCATCTTTCGTTATATCAGCATCAATGTTCTTATTGACATTTAATGCCGCTCTTACATAGCTAATTTTATCAATAACATCTTTTGCACCGGTGATTTTAACGGTTTTCGGACTAACAGTTGGCTGTTCCGCCTCAAATCCTTCCGCCAGTAAATCCGAATTAAATTCTGCGGTAACTGGCTTTTCAACGGTGACCTTTTCTTGTACAGATACTTCTACCGCTGCAGGGGAAATTTTTGCTGTTAATTTATCCGAAAGACCCTTTGTCTTTAGTTTCACTCTTTGACGCCCAATTTTGGCATTGCTTAAATCAACAAACACACTGAAATCTCTGGAGCTTTTTGCAAACTCAACAAGATTATTAGGGCCGGAGAGTGTTACCTCCACCGTTTTAGGAACTCCCGAAACAACGGTATTTTCCTCATCATAATAAAGTACAACCGGCATTTGTACGGTTGCTTCCCCTTTATTTGATTTAATGTTTTTAAAGAGACTTTGATTATCATGTACGGAAGTAAATAATAAAAGGGCTAGGAGCAGTGCAAGAATTCTAATAAACCATTTACTTTCCATAAATTTATCCATGCTTCTTCACCCTCCAATTCCACTTTGATGAGGAAGCCTGTTTATCATGATCTACGTCAAAAAGTTCTTTTTCCAATAAGTGTTTAAATTGCTCTATCGTAAGGTCACGATGTAATTCACCATTTTTCGTTAAGGAAATACCACCTGTTTCCTCGGAAACAACAATCGTCACACTATCTGTTACCTCACTGATTCCGATTGCTGCCCGATGCCTTGTACCAAGTTCTTTTGAAATAAAAGGACTTTCAGATAATGGCAAATAGCATGCTGCCGCGGCAATTTGGTTTTTTTGAAGAATAACAGCACCATCATGCAAAGGAGTGTTTGGAATGAAAATGTTGATTAAAAGTTCCGAGGATATCGCCGAATTTAGCGGTATACCCGTTTCTATGTAATCACTCAATCCGGTTTCCCTTTCAAATGAGATTAATGCACCAATTCTCCGTTTTGCCATATAGCTGGTCGCTTTAACCAGAGATTCAATAATCCGGTTGCGTTCCTCATCCTCATGGACATTTCCGCGTGAGAAGAGTTTCCCTCGACCTAATTGTTCGAGCGCCCTTCTCAATTCCGGCTGGAAGATGATGATAACTCCTAAAAATCCCCATGTAATTACTTTGTCAATCATCCAACCTAACGTATTAAATCCTAGAACGCCACTTAGTGCTCTGGCAAGAACAATGACGATGATTCCCTTTAACAGCTGAACCGCTTTTGTACCGCGAATCACCATTAATAGCTTATATATCACGTACCAAACGAGGAGTATGTCTACTATACTGGATAGATAATCTAAGACAGTGAAATTAGCAAACGACATCTTTTGTCCTCCATTAGTTTTTAATCAGAGACTCTTTTCTTAACTTTATTCATTCAAAAACCAGATCAATTTAAATGATGCAATTTTTAAGATAAGATGCCCCTAAACAATACTTGTTTTATTATTATTTTACACATAATGCGAATAGCAATATTTTACGAAAACAGCTTAATTAAAAAATTGCTTAGTTATTATTATACCATATTATAAGAAAACAAAATAAAAGGAAACAATCCTGCATAAATTGCTTCCTTAGTAACATTTATTTAAAATAATTTACTATCTTCTTTCCCGTATCCTTCATTTCGAACCATAGCCAATCGTATATTTCATTAATTTCCTTTACATTTCCGGTGACATTTCCTGCTGATGCCATGTATTTCTTTCCGTTAATTACGGTGACATCCCCTTCTACTTTGCCATCTACTCGCAGGTCGCCATTCTTCACCACGAGATCACCTTTAATTACCTCTCCCTTTGGTACTATCACTGTGTGGTCCTTTACTATTAAGTGCGGGTTTTTCGTAAAGGAAAACTCATGATCATCATTCCACACTGAGAAGACAGTGCCTCCCATCAAAATAATAAATACAGAAACTGCAACTAATAGTGGATGGACTCTGATCCAGCGTTTTATTCCTGCTTGAAGCTGCTCCTTAGGCAATTGTGCCATTACTTTTTTTGTAAAATCATGCGGAGCAAATATATGTGAACCACTTTTAACATAGGCAACAGTTTTCTTGAGCTCTTGAAAATGCTTTCCACAATCAGGACAATGTTGTATATGTTCTTTAAGCACTTGTTCCTCATTCGCTGTTAGTTCACCATCTAGATATTTGTGCATATAGAGAATAATTTCTTCAGAACAAGTATTCAATTTCGTTCTCATCCTCTCTATAAATTTCGAAGTTGCTTTCGAAGTGCTTCTCGTCCTCGATGTATCCTTGTCTTTACCGTTCCAAGGGGTAAATTCATTATTTCACTTATCTCATTTAATGATAAGTCTTCTACATATTTCAATACAATGACCGAACGATATTTTTCGGGTAAATGGTAAATGGCCTGCTGAATATTTTCTTGCAGCTCTATATTTTCAACTTCCACATCAGGTAATCGGTCATTGGAAGGAATTTGTGAATATAAAGTAAGCCCGTCAGTTCCTGACACTTCAGCATCTAAATAATAATCAGGCTTCTTCCTGCGTAATCGGTCGATACATAAATTTGTTGCTATGCGATAAAGCCAAGTAGAAAATTTTCGTTCCTGCTTAAAGCTTTCAATATTTAAATACGCACGAATAAAAGCTTCCTGTGCCACTTCCTCCGCATCATGACGATTCCCCAACATACGATAACATATTTGAAAAACCTTGTCTTTAAATAGCTCTACTATGTCTTCATAAGCATTACGATCACCTTTTATAACTTGCTTAATTCTCTTTTTTACAAGCATTTCCATCTAGTTTCCCTCCGCCCTAGCGGCTATACATTGTTACGAATGAATAGCAAAAAGGTTTCAAAAAAATCTATACTTCTATATTATCAAATATTTACCAATGAATGTTTTATTTTTTACAAAAATGGATAAACAGTAAATAATAAACGCAAATACAAGCATTAGGAAATTTTTCGGAAGACCATGCTGTAAGGATAGTCTTCATTAGAAAAGAGGAGGTTTTTATATGAAGATGCAAAAGATAATATCTAATATTGAAGAAAAACGAAAAGAAATGATTGAACTTGCATTAAAATCCTCTTTTAACAATGAAAAAGTTATTGAAGCGAGTGACAAATTAGATCAGCTACTTAATCAATATGAAGTGTTAAAAAGAAGTATGAAAGAATAAAAAAGAGGCTGGGACAAAACCCGCCTCTGAGATGAAAAAGCCGGTGAAATTTTACGACAAGTAAAATTTCACCGGCTTTGATTATTTTTTGAATAAAAATAAGGACCGCTTCTGATAAAATTAAGTCACCACAACAAAATTATACAGAAAGAAGGATCCTTATGTTTAAAAATTATACCATGAATCAATTAGTTTTGCCTTTAGATTTAGAAGTAAAATTACAAAAAAATGATATTGCCTTCCATGTCCATCATTTAGTTGAAAGCATCCCTCTTGAAGCGTTCGAACCATTTCTGCGAAATAATGGCTGCCCTGCCTACCATCCACGCATGATGCTTAAAATTATCTTATGTGCTTACACGCAATCTATCTTTTCAGGACGCAAAATGGAAGCCCTATTAAAAGACAGTATCCGTATGATGTGGTTAGCTCAAGGTTATCAACCAAGCTACCGCACCATCAACCGATTCCGTGTTCAATCAGAAGTGAAAGATTTAATTCGCCAATGTTTCGTCCAATTTCGTTGCCAATTGATCGAAGAAAAACTTATCGATCAAGAAGCGGTTTTTATCGATGGTACAAAGATTGAAGCGAATGCGAATAAATTTACGTTTGTCTGGAAGAAATCGATTGAGAAATATCATCAAAGTTTAATTGAAAAGTCAAACCAGCTATACAATGAACTGCTTGAAAATGAAATTATACCTGAAATGGAACGTGAAAGCGATGAACAGTTATCATTGGAAGAACTCGCTCAATTGGTTCAAAAAGTGGACGATGTCGTAACCGAGTATGATAAACAAATAGAAGCATCATCAGACGTTCCAGAACGAAAAGCTTTAAGAAATGAACGGAAATACCCAAAACAAGTGCGAAAACAGTTGATTGATTTTGTCCTGCGAAAACAGAAATACCAACAAGACATTGAAATCTTTGGCACGCGTAATAGCTATTCTAAAACAGATCCAGATGCGACATTTATGCGAATGAAAGATGATTATATGCAAAACGGACAATTGAAAGCTGGTTACAATGTACAAATCGCAACGGAGGGCCAATACGCGCTTGCCTATAGTTTATTTTCAAACCCAACAGATACGCGTACGTTAATTCCATTTTTAGATGAGATCGAGCAGCATTATTTCGAGTTACCGAAACACATTGCCGCAGATGCAGGTTATGGTAGTGAACAAAACTTTAATGATATCCTTTTGAAAAGAAAACGAGAAGCACTTATTACATATAATATGTATTTGAAGGAACAAAAGAAAAAGTACAAACAAAACACTTTTAATCCCGACAACTGGAAGTATGATAAAGAAACAGATACCTATACATGCCCTAATCAGAAACGTCTTGAATATCAATATCATTCAGTCCGAAATGACCGTACAGGCTTCCAACGGAAGTTCAAAATCTACGAGTGCGAAGACTGTTCGGGATGCCCATTCCGTTCATCCTGTACAAAAGCAAAAGAAGGCAACAATCGAAAACTAATGGTGAATGAAAAATGGGAACAGCAAAAAGAATATGTAAGAGCGAAGCTTTCAGAAGAGAAAACGAGTGCCATCTATCGAAAACGCAAAATCGATGTGGAACCAGTTTTTGGATTCTTGAAGGCTAATTTGCGTTTCGCTCGATTTTCTGTACGAGGAAAATCGAAGGTAGAAAACGAAATGGGCCTTGCGTTAATGGCAGTGAATTTAAGAAAATTCACTGCCAAACAACTAAGGTAATAGAAAATTTAAACGCAAAAATAGAGAAAGGTGAATTTGAGTTCCCTCAAATTCACCTTTCTCACTATTTGAAGCTAGTTATGTCCCAGCCTCTAGATTATGATTATAATAGCTTTTCCCCAAATAATGAACACATTAAACCTACAGCAACATCTGCTGTTTTATTCTTGTCATCGAGAATTGGATTGACTTCAACAAATTCTGCTGATGTGATGATACCCGATTCAGCAAGCATCTCCATTGCTAAATGACTTTCGCGGTAGCTTATTCCTCCCATTACAGGGGTTCCCACACCTGGACAGTCGTTTGGATCTAATCCGTCTAAATCTAATGATAGGTGAACACCATCCGTACGATCCTTTAAGTATTCAATCGTTTCCTCTATTACTCTTGTCATACCCATACGATCAATTTCATGCATGGTATACACTTTAATGCCCTTTTCCTTAATTAACTCTCTTTCTCCTTCATCTAGATCTCTAGCTCCGATCAGAACGATATTTTCATATTTTACTTTCGGGCAATAACCGCCAATATTCGTTAATGTTTCATTCCCAAGCCCTAAACTTGCAGCAAGCGGCATTCCGTGAATATTGCCTGAAGGAGAGGTTTCTGGAATATTTAAATCTCCATGAGCATCATACCAAATTACACCTAGGTTTTTATAATGTTTAGATACTCCTGCTAAAGTACCAATAGCAATACTATGATCTCCTCCTAAAATTAGAGGAAAATCACCTTTTTCAACAATCTCATTAACTTTAGAAGCTAATATTTCACTCGCATCTGCAACCGCTTTCAAATTCCTTAAATTTAATTCTGCATCATGCAATCTTTCTGCTTTGCCAATTTCTATATCATCCATATCATGAACTTCGTATCCAAGCTTTTCAATACGCTCTACAACATCCGCATACCGAATCGCACTCGGTCCCATATTAACCCCTCTGCGAGTCTGTCCTAAATCCATCGGGACACCAAGAATCGAAATATTCTTTTTCATATAAAACCCTCCTTTTCCCTTATACGCTTATTGTATACAGGAAAAAGAAATGACTCAACTCGACAACTTTCTGTATATATATTCAATTAAAAAAGCTGTGAAAATTTCTCACAGCCAGTCAGTATTGTTCACTCTTTTTCCTTATCTTCTTTCCAATTAGTTACCCCATCATCTTCATCAAACTCAATTAAAACATCTACTACTCCGTTTTCCTCCATAATTCTTTGTTCCAATCGATCTTTTATGTCATCTGCCTCTGCCACGGTTAAAGTTGGATCTACCTCAATTTCAAGTTCTACATGGAGATCCTCACCTTCTTTGATTACGGTAACATCCTGAATATCTTTTACAGAAGGATCATTCATAACAATCTTGCCGATTCTATCTTCCATTTCTTCATCTGCTTCACCTAATGCTCCAGCAGCATTATCTAGAAAAACTTTACCAACGACAATAAACATCATCACACCAATTAAGATAGACGCTATTCCTTCTGCCTGATGAAAAGAAGTAAAATGAGAAATAACCACGGCTATAATGGCAAGCAAGCCTCCGCCTGTAGCAACCGTATCTTCCAAAAACACTAATTTCGTCGCAGGTTTTGCTTTCGAAAAACCTCTCATACTTTGTATAACAATTCCGAATCCTTTTGCCTCGACACCTACACTGTGTACGATTTCCTTCATCGCCTTAAAAAGAACAAAAGATTCTAGTATTACACCTGCACCTAACACAACGATATTAATAATAAACCCATGTGAAACGGTAGGATGGATGATATGATGAAATCCTTCCTTTATTGTTTCGAATGACATAATCCCCACTATTAAAACTGCTCCGAGTAATACAAGGTTTACCAGTCTTCCAAATCCATTTGGGAAACGATCAGTAGGAGCCTTTTTACTTAAAGCCGATCCAATAAATACAAATAGCTGATTTGCTGCATCCCCTAAACTATGCATCGTCTCCGCAAACATCGCAACATTGCCTGT
This sequence comes from Margalitia sp. FSL K6-0131, assembly GCF_038008735.1. Taxonomy (NCBI): domain Bacteria; kingdom Bacillati; phylum Bacillota; class Bacilli; order Caryophanales; family Bacillaceae; genus Heyndrickxia; species Margalitia sp. FSL K6-0131. Next base: position 188,450 of record NZ_JBBOZS010000001.1, on the reverse strand, counting down.
GAGAAAAAAGGCAATACCTTTTATTATAGAAATAATTGTATTTACTATAGCGGCTAATAAAGCTGATTTATTACCGCCTTTTAAAAGCCTAAATAACTCTGTCATCCATGACCTCCAATGAAATTTATTCTTTCATTATACATTAGGATTTTGTTGTTTTCGTAATTTTATGGTGGATATTTTTTGAAATTTGAAGGAAGGGGTTTTCTGGAATAAGGTTTTAAAATAGCATGTGGAGAAGCATTGTAAATAAACAAACACTAGCAAATCAAAAGCATATGAAGTTCCATCGTTATAATATTTTTCGTCTTGTACAAAGTTTATCGGACACTAGTTCCTTTATCTGTGACAAAACACGATAATTCCTTGAGTTTGCGGACATAGGTTCCGCTATTTTACAAAAAAGCAGTGATTTCGATGTGATTTTTCTTAAATAACGGAATCTATGTCCGCTAAACGTTTAAAATATGGGCATTTAATAAGAATAACGGATTCAGTGTCCGCTTAAGAGATATAACTGCTTATTAAAACAAAAAAAGGCCTGATTTTTTCAATCAAGACCTTAAAGGATGGATGAGCCATGAAGGACTCGAACCTTCGACCCTCTGATTAAAAGTCAGATGCTCTACCGACTGAGCTAATGGCTCGTAATATAGATTGTAGAAAAGATTTTATGCTTCTTTCCTAAGAACATCTACGTCGTCAAGCTTTCAGTATGCCTATTCAAGTAGCAGCTCAAGCTGTACGCTGATGTTTCGCTTCGTAGATTACTCGTGCGAGCTAATGGCTCGCATATCTATGCCTCTTTATTATGTACTAAAGTTCAATATATATGAATCAAAAAAGGGCAAAAAAAAATGGCTGGGCTAGCTGGATTCGAACCAACGAGTGACGGAGTCAAAGTCCGTTGCCTTACCGCTTGGCTATAGCCCATTGAAAAGAAAAAAGACATTTATATTATGTCCACAGTTTTAAAAAAATATAACTTTAAAATGGTGGAGGGGGACGGATTCGAACCGCCGAACCCGAAGGAGCGGATTTACAGTCCGCCGCGTTTAGCCACTTCGCTACCCCTCCGATAAGGAATGGTGCCGGCCAGAGGACTTGAACCCCCAACCTACTGATTACAAGTCAGTTGCTCTACCAATTGAGCTAGGCCGGCTTATTAAAAGATGTTAACTGCTGATAAATTATCGCAAATAATTGTCGTCCAGCTCTCAGAAAGCTTATCCAAGTAGCAACTCGAGCTATACGCTGAAGCGTCGCTTCGTAGCATATTCGATCGTGCTCTACCAATTGAGCTAGGCCGGCATTTTTTTTAAAATATGGTGGAGGATGACGGGATCGAACCGCCGACCCCCTGCTTGTAAGGCAGGTGCTCTCCCAGCTGAGCTAATCCTCCGAAATATATTAAAGTGGTGACCCGTACGGGATTCGAACCCGTGTTACCGCCGTGAAAGGGCGGTGTCTTAACCGCTTGACCAACGGGCCAATCTAGATGCTGTTTAGGTAAGCTTCCAACCGGGCTCGAACCGGTGACCTCTTCCTTACCATGGAAGTGCTCTACCTGCTGAGCTATGGAAGCAATGGCTCCGCAGGTAGGATTCGAACCTACGACCGATCGGTTAACAGCCGATAGCTCTACCACTGAGCTACTGCGGAATAATCTAAACCCGGCAACGTCCTACTCTTGCAGGGGGAGAGCCCCCAACTACCATCGGCGCTGAGAAGCTTAACTTCCGTGTTCGGGATGGGAACGGGTGTGACCTTCTCGCCATAATTACCGGATATTGTTTCTTTTGCTTCACTGCTTATAAGCAGTTCATTTCATTAAGACAAACTTAATTATAATGATTTTCAGCTAAATTTCAAGGGTTTTTTTAGAATTTCTTCATTTTATTCCCTCAAAACTAAATACTGCAGAAGAAGAAGTAAAACTGAGTTTCGCTTTTTTCAATCCAGCTCCAGCGCCTATCGGCTAGTGAATTTCTCCGTCTCCTCCCTACGATAAGTCAACATCAGTTCGTGAACTACCTCACTGTGTTTCCTTTATCTCGAGCCTGCGACTACGAAATTCATACGCCGATGAGCAAGGCGCTTCCACTTTATATTTTGGTTAAGTCCTCGATCGATTAGTATTCGTCAGCTCCATGTGTCGCCACACTTCCACCTCGAACCTATCAACCTGATCATCTTTCAGGGATCTTACTAGCTTGCGCTATGGGAAATCTCATCTTGAGGGGGGCTTCATGCTTAGATGCTTTCAGCACTTATCCCTTCCGCACATAGCTACCCAGCGATGCCTTTGGCAAGACAACTGGTACACCAGCGGTGCGTCCATCCCGGTCCTCTCGTACTAAGGACAGCTCCTCTCAAATTTCCTACGCCCACGACGGATAGGGACCGAACTGTCTCACGACGTTCTGAACCCAGCTCGCGTACCGCTTTAATGGGCGAACAGCCCAACCCTTGGGACCGACTACAGCCCCAGGATGCGATGAGCCGACATCGAGGTGCCAAACCTCCCCGTCGATGTGGACTCTTGGGGGAGATAAGCCTGTTATCCCCGGGGTAGCTTTTATCCGTTGAGCGATGGCCCTTCCATGCGGAACCACCGGATCACTAAGCCCGACTTTCGTCCCTGCTCGACTTGTAGGTCTCGCAGTCAAGCTCCCTTGTGCCTTTACACTCTACGAATGATTTCCAACCATTCTGAGGGAACCTTTGGGCGCCTCCGTTACTCTTTAGGAGGCGACCGCCCCAGTCAAACTGCCTGCCTGACACTGTCTCCCACCCCGATCAGGGGTGCGGGTTAGAATTTCAATACAGCCAGGGTAGTATCCCACCGACGCCTCCACCGAAGCTGGCGCTCCGGCTTCAAAGGCTCCTACCTATCCTGTACAAGCTGTACCAAAATTCAATATCAGGCTGCAGTAAAGCTCCACGGGGTCTTTCCGTCCTGTCGCGGGTAACCTGCATCTTCACAGGTACTATAATTTCACCGAGTCTCTCGTTGAGACAGTGCCCAGATCGTTACGCCTTTCGTGCGGGTCAGAACTTACCTGACAAGGAATTTCGCTACCTTAGGACCGTTATAGTTACGGCCGCCGTTTACTGGGGCTTCAATTCAGAGCTTCGCTTACGCTAACCCCTCCTCTTAACCTTCCAGCACCGGGCAGGCGTCAGCCCCTATACTTCGCCTTGCGGCTTCGCAGAGACCTGTGTTTTTGCTAAACAGTCGCCTGGGCCTATTCACTGCGGCTCTCTCGGGCTTGCACCCTACCAGAGCACCCCTTCTCCCGAAGTTACGGGGTCATTTTGCCGAGTTCCTTAACGAGAGTTCTCTCGCTCACCTTAGGATTCTCTCCTCGCCTACCTGTGTCGGTTTGCGGTACGGGCACCTTTCACCTCACTAGAGGATTTTCTTGGCAGTGTGGAATCAGGAACTTCGGTACTATATTTCCCTCGCTATCACAGCTCCGCCTTCACGGTTACGGGATTTGCCTCGTAACCAGCCTAACTGCTTAGACGCACATAACCAGCAGTGCGCTTACCCTATCCTCCTGCGTCCCCCCATCGTTCAAACGGTGAAGAGGTGGTACAGGAATATCAACCTGTTGTCCATCGCCTACGCCTTTCGGCCTCGGCTTAGGTCCCGACTAACCCTGAGCGGACGAGCCTTCCTCAGGAAACCTTAGGCATTCGGTGGAAGGGATTCTCACCCTTCTTTCGCTACTCATACCGGCATTCTCACTTCTAAGCGCTCCACTAGTCCTTCCGGTCTAGCTTCACCGCCCTTAGAACGCTCTCCTACCACGGACACCTGTCAGGTGTCCATCCACAGCTTCGGTGATACGTTTAGCCCCGGTACATTTTCGGCGCAGAGTCACTCGACCAGTGAGCTATTACGCACTCTTTAAATGGTGGCTGCTTCTAAGCCAACATCCTGGTTGTCTAAGCAACTCCACATCCTTTTCCACTTAACGTATACTTTGGGACCTTAGCTGGTGGTCTGGGCTGTTTCCCTTTTGACTACGGATCTTATCACTCGCAGTCTGACTCCCAAGCATAAGTATTTGGCATTCGGAGTTTGTCTGAATTCGGTAACCCGATGAGGGCCCCTAGTCCAAACAGTGCTCTACCTCCAATACTCTTCATCTTGAGGCTAGCCCTAAAGCTATTTCGGAGAGAACCAGCTATCTCCAAGTTCGATTGGAATTTCTCCGCTACCCACACCTCATCCCCGCACTTTTCAACGTGCGTGGGTTCGGGCCTCCAGTAAGTGTTACCTTACCTTCACCCTGGACATGGGTAGATCACCTGGTTTCGGGTCTACGACCTCATACTTATTCGCCCTATTCAGACTCGCTTTCGCTGCGGCTCCGCTTCATCAGCTTAACCTTGCATGAAATCGTAACTCGCCGGTTCATTCTACAAAAGGCACGCTATCACCCATTAACGGGCTCTAACTACTTGTAGGCACACGGTTTCAGGTTCTCTTTCACTCCCCTCCCGGGGTGCTTTTCACCTTTCCCTCACGGTACTGGTTCACTATCGGTCACTAGGGAGTATTTAGCCTTGGGAGATGGTCCTCCCTGCTTCCGACGGGATTTCACGTGTCCCGCCGTACTCAGGATCCACTCTGGAGGGAACGAAGTTTCAACTACAGGGTTGTTACCTTCTTTGACGGGCCTTTCCAGACCTCTTCATCTACTCCGTTCCTTTGTAACTCCGTATAGAGTGTCCTACAACCCCAAGAGGCAAGCCTCTTGGTTTGGGCTTCTTCCGTTTCGCTCGCCGCTACTCAGGAAATCGCGTTTGCTTTCTCTTCCTCCGGGTACTTAGATGTTTCAGTTCCCCGGGTCTGCCTTCATTACCCTATGTATTCAGGTAAAGATACTGCTCCATTACGAGCAGTGGGTTCCCCCATTCGGAAATCTCCGGATCAAAGCTTGCTTACAGCTCCCCGAAGCATATCGGTGTTAGTCCCGTCCTTCATCGGCTCCTAGTGCCAAGGCATCCACCGTGCGCCCTTACTAACTTAACCTATAAGGTTATTACTACTTTAAATTGGATTAAATCCATAAAGTGGCGATTCTCGGTTTTACTTGGTTTCTTCTATCAGTATCTAGTTTTCAAGGAACAAATTATCCTGGATGAATTGATCATCCAAAACTGAACAGAACTTAAAAACGTCTTCTTATAACCACGTAAGTGGTTTTCCATTATCCTTAGAAAGGAGGTGATCCAGCCGCACCTTCCGATACGGCTACCTTGTTACGACTTCACCCCAATCATCTGTCCCACCTTCGGCGGCTGGCTCCAAAAGGTTACCTCACCGACTTCGGGTGTTACAAACTCTCGTGGTGTGACGGGCGGTGTGTACAAGGCCCGGGAACGTATTCACCGCGGCATGCTGATCCGCGATTACTAGCGATTCCGGCTTCATGCAGGCGAGTTGCAGCCTGCAATCCGAACTGAGAATGGTTTTATGGGATTGGCTTAACCTCGCGGTCTCGCAGCCCTTTGTACCATCCATTGTAGCACGTGTGTAGCCCAGGTCATAAGGGGCATGATGATTTGACGTCATCCCCACCTTCCTCCGGTTTGTCACCGGCAGTCACCTTAGAGTGCCCAACTGAATGCTGGCAACTAAGGTCAAGGGTTGCGCTCGTTGCGGGACTTAACCCAACATCTCACGACACGAGCTGACGACAACCATGCACCACCTGTCACTCTGTCCCCCGAAGGGGAACGCCCTATCTCTAGGGTTGTCAGAGGATGTCAAGACCTGGTAAGGTTCTTCGCGTTGCTTCGAATTAAACCACATGCTCCACCGCTTGTGCGGGCCCCCGTCAATTCCTTTGAGTTTCAGCCTTGCGGCCGTACTCCCCAGGCGGAGTGCTTAATGCGTTAGCTGCAGCACTAAAGGGCGGAAACCCTCTAACACTTAGCACTCATCGTTTACGGCGTGGACTACCAGGGTATCTAATCCTGTTCGCTCCCCACGCTTTCGCGCCTCAGCGTCAGTTACAGACCAGAGAGTCGCCTTCGCCACTGGTGTTCCTCCACATCTCTACGCATTTCACCGCTACACGTGGAATTCCACTCTCCTCTTCTGCACTCAAGTCTCCCAGTTTCCAATGACCCTCCACGGTTGAGCCGTGGGCTTTCACATCAGACTTAAGAAACCGCCTGCGCGCGCTTTACGCCCAATAATTCCGGACAACGCTTGCCACCTACGTATTACCGCGGCTGCTGGCACGTAGTTAGCCGTGGCTTTCTGGTTAGGTACCGTCAAGGTACCGCCCTATTCGAACGATACTTGTTCTTCCCTAACAACAGAGTTTTACGATCCGAAAACCTTCATCACTCACGCGGCGTTGCTCCGTCAGACTTTCGTCCATTGCGGAAGATTCCCTACTGCTGCCTCCCGTAGGAGTCTGGGCCGTGTCTCAGTCCCAGTGTGGCCGATCACCCTCTCAGGTCGGCTACGCATCGTCGCCTTGGTGAGCCGTTACCTCACCAACTAGCTAATGCGCCGCGGGTCCATCTGTAAGTGATAGCCGAAGCCATCTTTCAATCTTTCCTCATGCGAGGAAAGAAGTTATCCGGTATTAGCCCCGGTTTCCCGGAGTTATCCCAGTCTTACAGGCAGGTTACCCACGTGTTACTCACCCGTCCGCCGCTAACTTTTAAAAGCAAGCTTTTAAAAGTCCGCTCGACTTGCATGTATTAGGCACGCCGCCAGCGTTCGTCCTGAGCCAGGATCAAACTCTCCAAAAAAGTGTTTGATATAGCTCATTATTTAAAACATTGACGTTTTGTTCTGTTCAGTTTTCAAAGATCAATATCCAACTGCTTAAAATCAGCAACTTTTATACTTTATCATTGTTGTGTTTTCTTGTCAACAACTTTTTTGTCGCCATCAGCGACATTTATTAATATACCAGGATTATTATTAACTGTCAACATATCTCTTGCATTTTTATCAATAAAAAAATAGTTTCTCTTATTTCATTACAAATATGTTGATAGATGCTTAATCAAATACTTCAATTATGTTTCAATTTATTAATGACTTTTTTGTTCCATGTAAAAAAGGGCCCTTTTAACACTTTCATTATCTACTCTAGTTTTTTATTTTTGTCGGTATAATGTAGTTTACACACTCACTATGCGGAGCAACCCTTGTAAAAAGGGAAAACAAAATTTTATACCTTTCCTTCATTGCTCTTTTCACAATGTGATCGATTCTTGAATCTTTTAAGTCATGTAGTATCTCGTCCATCTCTCTTTTCAATAAATATTGAATTTCTAGTTTTTCTTTTTCATGAATGATCAGACCGAGCATTCTGTCCACCCCTTCTTAGTAGTAAGTGTAGTTTTTTCCAAATTAACCAAAATTATAAGAAGAAAATCTTTTTGGACATATTTTTTATACAGGCAAGCATAAGATTCTTATAAAAGAACTTGTCTTATTTATGTATGGTCAAAAAAGAAATAGAAAACAAAAGGGGGATCGATATGAACTTTTTTATGGTATTAAATGGACGTAAAGTGAAGCAGCTCGTGTTCATTTTAGTAGTTTCCTTCTTTACAGCACTTTTTCTTTATTCTCAGTCTGCTGCTAATGTTTCGGTTTTCTCCACTAAAGAAGGACCAAAAGCTGTGTATAAAGGGGAAAAGGGAATTGCATTAACTTTTGATATTGGGTGGGGGGATGAAAAGGCCGCACCGATTATTGAGGCGTTAGATAAAAAAGGGGTAAAATCCGCTACATTTTTCCTATCGGGATCTTGGGCGGAAAGCCATCCGGATATTGTAGATAAAATTGTAAAACAAGGTTACGAAATAGGAAGCCTAGGCTACGCATACGAAGATTATACAGATCTCGAAACAAGTAAAATTAAAAGCGATATTTTAAAAGCGCAAGAAGTATTCAAAAAACTAAATATTAAGAATGTAAAAATTTTGCGATCCCCTACCGGACATTTTGATGAAAAAACTTTAAAAGTTGCTGAAAACCTAGGGTTAACGGTCGTTCATTGGAGTGTAAATTCGGATGATTGGAAGAATCCTGGGGTGGATAAGATTGTGAAGAACACGGCAAAGGCTAAAAATGGCGATATAGTTTTATTACATGCCTCCGATTCTGCACGGCAGACAGCAAAAGCAATACCTGCTATAGTAGATGAATTGTCTAAAAAGGGAAATTTTATTAAAGTATCCGATATGATCGCAAATGGAAAAGTGAAGACGACTCTTATTCAATAAAGTATCTTCCGAAAAAATACGATTATTAGGTATGATTACAATAGTGTTCAGTTACAGCGCCTATCGGCAAACGTATTTCTGCGGATAGGGACATCGGCTCCCGAAAAACTTCGCCGTGTTTCCTTTATCTCGCCTGTGACTACGAAATCCGTACGCCGATGAGCAAGGCGCTTCCACTTTTCTTATTCTCGTGGTTTTTTCCCTTTTTCTGCTTTTCGAGCTTCTATTCTCTGTCTTGCCTGTTCCCGCTCTGCCTCAGATCTTTTAAGATATTTCGGCAATATTAAAATTTGGTATGCATTACAAATGATTAAAGGATAAATCATAAGGAAAATCCAGCTTTTTTCGTTTACACGTAAAACTGGCACCCATTCCACTATCGTTACAACCACCATAAAAAATAATGCAGAGATAAATGTATTTTTATGAGACTGTTTCGCCTTTAAATACGCAATTATTAAACCAACAACTAAAATGAATACAGCGAGTGCAATATACGGCAAAATACTTTCGTTATTCTTAGCAAATTTTTCAAAACGGAAATACACTAAATCAAATAATGCGAATAGAATCAACACAACTTGTACAGGATTCCATAAAGAGCGGAAAATGCCGAGACCGAATTGATGAATGGTTAAGTATGCAAAATACCCAACCTGACTGATAACACTGAAAATGAAGCCAACCCCTACAAGCCAAACAAATGTGGAAAGAATACTGGATATATTAACATGAATAAAATACTCTTGAAATTCACTCCAGCGGATTACAAAGCCTAATATTCCGGTTGTTAATCCACCAACAATTAAAGTGGAAAAAAACAAGCGTACCCAATTTCGACTCGTCAATTGAGAAATCCTCCAATACCAAATTTATCATCCTTTTGATTTTACCAACCACGTTATAAAAAATCTAGAAATTCCTCTTCATATGCATAATTCTTTTGTAAAATCCCATATTAACATTAAAAGTCCAATCAAAGGTTCTTTTCTTAAACTTTTTTGCATTTTTATTGAAAATCTTATATCTTTCTTACTTTAAGAAAAGATGCCTGAAGTGTTTTATACGAAATACAAAATAATGACGACAACAGCCATTCAAATGAAAGGAGCTATTCTTATGAAAAAGATCGCTACATTGCTCCTAATTCCAATGATGATATTTCTGTTAGCTTCCTGTTCAGGTAGTGAAACAAAAGCAGGGCAAATGGATTACGATCAAACGAAAAAAATGATTGTCGATATATTGAAAACGGATGATGGTAAAAAAGCGATTCAAGATATCATGACTGATGATAAAATGAAAAACCAATTAATTATGGACCAAACAACTGTGAAGAATACCATTGAAAAAACGTTAGCGTCCGATAAAGGCAGCGAATTTTGGAAGAAGTCATTTAGTGATCCCCAATTTGCTAAGGCTTATGCAAAAGGCATGAAAAAGGAAAATGAAAATTTACTGAAGAGTTTAATGAAAGACCCTGATTATCAAAGCATGATGCTTTCCATCTTAAAAGATCCCGAATATCAAAAAGAAGTAATTGACTTGATGAAAAGTAAAGAGATGCGGAAACATTTTCAAAACACCATGATCGAAACATTCGACAGTCCATTGTTTAAAGCAAAGATGCAAACAATATTACTTAAAGCTGCTCAAGAAATGAATAATCAAAAAGGCGGACAGCAAAATCAAGGGCAGCAGCAAGGCGGAACATCGGGAGGCCAGCAGCAAGGCGGTTCATCAGGAGGAAGTTAATTAGTATGAATGTTAATATTATAGTAAAACCTGCTGCTGCGCAGCAGGTTTCTTTTATTTATCCAATAAGGTAATAACCTTTTTAGCAATGTCTTTATAAATAACACCTAATTTATGATCTTCTGCATAAATAGAAGGTGCAAAGTCCTCTTCATTCCAATCCGGCTGTTGTAGTGGAAGTTGTCCTAAAAGCTCGGTTTGCAGTTCTTCTGCAAGCCTTTGGCCACCGCCTTGTCCAAAAACATATTCCCGTTCACCCGTTACTTTGCTTTCAAAGTATGACATATTCTCAATCACACCAAGAATTTCATGTTCCGTTCTTAACGCCATAGCACCTGCACGTGCCGCTACAAAGGCTGCAGTTGGGTGTGGTGTTGTTACGATAATCTCTTTACAATGTGGAAGCATCGTATGAACATCAAGGGCTACATCACCAGTTCCCGGAGGTAGGTCTAGTAGTAAGTAATCTAATTCGTCCCATTCCACTTCGGTAAAGAAGTTATTAAGCATTTTCCCAAGCATTGGCCCACGCCAAATAACCGGTGCATTATCTTCCACAAAAAATCCCATCGAAATAACTTTTACACCAAATCTTTCGACTGGAATAATTCTTTCACCGCGAACAACAGGTCGTTGTGTTACACCCATCATATCCGGAACACTAAATCCATAAATATCAGCATCTACCAATCCAACTTTTTTTCCAAGTCTAGCAAGGGAAACAGCTAAATTGACGGAAACAGTAGATTTACCTACCCCGCCTTTACCACTGGCGATAGCAATGAAGGTAGTTTTGCTTTTTGGTGATAAAAGATTATTTCCCTGATCTTCTGGCTCAGACCCGCGAAATTGTTCCAGAACCTCATCCGAAAGCTGTGCAAAACGAATTCCTACCGTCTTTGCTCCTGCTCCTTTAAGTGTATTAACAATTAAAGTTTGTAATTGCAGCTGTTCACTTGTTCCTGTCTTGGCAACCGCAATCTTTACGCTAACATGTTCCTTTTCCTCTTTAATGTTTATTTCAAGAATACCATTTGTTTCTTCCAATGTTTTATGTAAAAAAGGATCTTTCATTACTTTTAATAAATCAAAGACTTGTTGCTCTGTTAACAATTTTGATACACCTTCCTTTTACCCATATTCTCTAATTCCACCCCAAGTATATCACAATTTAGGAGAAGGGAAGAAATTGAAGTATATGGGGAATAAATAGAAGGTAACCGGAGAACGATTACCCTCATTTTAAATCCTTTTCATTTGTAAAATATCTCATAATTCCATTATAAATAGATGCAGAGACCTTTTCCTGATATTTGTCTGATTTTAAATTTTGCCTTTCTTGCGCATTGGAGAGAAATCCGACCTCCACTAGTGCACCCGGTTTTTTGGAATTTTTCACAATATATACGTTTTGCAGCATTTTAGCTTGTCTATCTGTGTTTCCTAAATTTTTTATTAATTCATCCTGGATAAACTTCGCAACTCGTTTATTTTCAATGAGATGTGGGGAATAAAAGGTTTGAGCACCGCTCCATCTTGGTGATGGGATCGAATTTAAATGAATGCTTATATAAAGATCTGCATCAGAGTCATTAATCAACTCCAGCCTTTTCTTAAGGTCCACCACTTTTCTTCTACTATAGCCTCTTACATCAGATCCAGCTAAATCCTTGTCTGTTTCCCTTGTCATTAACACTAATGCGCCCTGTTCTTGCAGAAAATCCCGCAACTTTAGAGATATTTTTAAGGCTATTTCTTTTTCTAAGGCATCATCATCCCCTGCACCACCATCCGGCCCCCCATGACCAGGATCTAAATAGATTATTTTTCCAGAAAGGGGAAGATTCCATGAATCCCAGGTATCCTTTTGAAAAAATTGAAATTGAAAAAGCAGAAATAACAAAATGGCCCCAAAAATAAAACTAAACGTTTTTATCCTTCGCTTCATCTGATTCTTTCCCTTCCTTGTCTCTATTCAAAACATATGGGACAAGGAACATTTTTAGAACAGAAAAAAGGGGACAAAATGTCCCGATTTCATCGTTATGGAAGATGATGTTAGTGAAGCCTTAACTTTCTTCTTTGTTCACCTTTCTTAAATCCCTCCATCCACCATTTATCCACGAACTGTTCACATGCATAGTAGGTGGATTCTTGCATAAGGCTTTCATCTCCACATTTCCAATAGAGCCAAAAATTATAGAGTGTATCTGTTAAATGCTTTAATTCCTTTTCACAACGTAATTTTATATGTTCAACTGGCTCCCCGCCGTAACCTAAGCGGCTATACTGTCCACCTAATAAATAGGCTTCAATGGCAACATCGTAGCATCCTTCCTCTACACCTTGCTGAACCCAAATCCCGCCTTGTACTCTTTCAGAGCTAAACGAATTCTGTACACTTTTCTTTAAGCTTTCAATCGAAAGCTCCCGCAGCAGCTTCCGTTCATTTTTTATTTGTCTTTCTCGTCTTTTAGCTGATAAAGTTGTGATAACATTCATATCCCATCCTCCTACCGATATTTTTCAACGAATGTTATCTTCTAATACAGAAACAAGACACTAAAACTTTACCAATCAATACGAAAAGTGGAAGTGCTTTGCTCATCGACGTACTTCCTTTCGTGCTTCGACTGAGATAAAGGAAACCGTGCTGAGGCAGTTCAGGAGCTGAGGGACTTATCACAGTGAGTAGAACCGGAAGTCCGCCAGCCGATTATCCGGATGAAGCATGTGATTTCATGCGAACTTCGTAAGCGCGAAATATTCTTCCATAGAAATAGGCAAAACTTAATTGTAACCCGGAGGCTATGTAAAAAGGTAGGGAAAGTGAACCTAATCCAAATAGATAGCCTGATATATAAGGTCCGATTGAGGTTGGTAAGCGCATGGAAAGAATATTAACACTGGATGCAAACCCTCTCCTTCTATCACGGGTCAAACTTACACTCAACGCTTGCTGTGCCCCTTGTGTACCCCTATTTAAAGCAGTTCGAATCATATACACAAAGGAAACAAGTGCATATGAGGGGAGCAGAGGCATCAGAATTAAAAGGAAGCTTGCCATAAAACGTACCAACACAATGGAGCGAATATTCCCATGTTTATGCGATAATCTAGCCTGAAAAAGCGACATAATACCTGTCGCAAAAAAAGTAATGGCCAGTGTGCTTCCAATTTGCGTATTGCTTGCCCCAAATTTAGCCGCGAGCCAATAAGACATCATCGGCCCTGTCAAACCGATTGCCATTCCGTTAAGGATATTAATGGCAGCCAGCTTAAAAACCGCAGTATTCTCTTCACGCAGGATTTTCTTATCCTGTTTCTCTATACTTTCTTCCTTATGCCCTTTCTGTCTTTCGGGCTTTTCTTCCTTTACGGTTAGAATAATCGAAGAGGTAACTAGTGATAAAACGAAAACAAAGACAAAAATGGGTCGAAAGGTTAAGACTTCAGGAAGGTTTTTTTGCCACAAGGCTATAATTCCAGCGAGCACCGCACCAACAGCCATACCAAAAAAACTAAGAGAATTGTTCAAACTATACACTTTTCCACGCTCAGCTGGTGGAATAAATGTTGCTAGCCATGCATGCTCTGCAGGGGCGCATGGACTGGGCGAGCCGGCATCCGCTTTACCGAATCCGGAAAGGGTGATGGCAATAAACAACAACATAAAGTTCGTTGAAATAACTCCAATCAATGCACATGCCGCTATTAATAGTTCATAAAAAAGAATAAACGGCTTTCTGCCAACACGATCACTATAAATTCCTATACATGGTGCAAGTCCTACACCTAGCAACCCGCCAGCAGCAAGTACACCGCCAATCGCGGCAGTACTCCATCCCAATGTATCCAAATATAAAGTCAAATCCACCACCATCATTCCTTGACCTATACTCCGTAATGCATTCACTAACATAAGCCTGCGAGCCCCATGATGAATTTGTCCGGTAACCTTATTCTTTAAAAATGTCACTTCCATCACTTCTTTTCCATTTTTTGAACTTTATAAAGGGAATATTTGGCTTTATTTATGGTTCCTAACCTCATTGTCATTTATGCACAATAAAGAGAGACACTCTAATAAGAATCACAACAAGTATGTCTGGGCATATTATAAAAAGACATCACATGAGGCAAAATAAAGCAAAATGAAGGAAAATGCTGCCCGAAATAAAGCAGCAGGAGAGGGAAGTAAGCGATATGAAGAACCAACTTAACAAATGGAAGAAACTCATACAAAGTGTAAAACGTAATATTCATATCCTTTACCTGGCATATCGCCATCAGGATACACCATGGTATGCAAAAGCATTTTCTCTATTTATTGTTGCTTATGCACTAAGTCCAATTGATTTTATTCCAGATGTAATCCCGGTATTGGGGTATTTGGACGAGGCTATTTTGCTGCCATTGGGTATATTAGGTGCGTTCACCATGATTCCAAATCATGTACTGCAAGAATGTCGGGAAATTGCGGAGAAAGCCCCGAAAAGATTACGGAAAAATTGGGCTGCGGCCGTTGTTATTCTTCTTATTTGGATTAGTCTTGCTACCTCCATTCTGTTTAAATGGATTATTTAACCATTGCCTGAATTATTATGAAAATCGGACGAATTTTAGTGTAAACCGCTGGATTATAGTAAAATTTGGACGAATAAGTCCTAGTAGTCCTTTATAACTAAGTGGTTATTTGAAACAAAAAAGGTGCCAAGCTAATTTGGCACCAAAACCATTATTTTTTTAAAGCCTTTGGTTTGTCAGATAGGTATTTCCGATAAATCAATTGTGATGATATAGGTATTAATGACTTACTTTTTGTTTCCTGTATCGCTTCTTCAATCAAGTGATGCTTAGGTGCCCACCTGCATGCAGGATCTGTTGCATAAGCATCTCCCGTTAAAGCATAAGCTTGACAACGGCACCCCCCGCCATCCTCATGTCTAAGATCACATGAAAGGCAAGGTTCAGGCATCCATTCATCCCCGCGGAAACGATTAAAGGCTGCTGAGTCGTACCAAATACTTTTTAAAGACGAATAACGTATGTTTTCAAAGGATAAGGCTTTAATCATACCAGCAGTCGGGCAAGGAAGAGCAACTCCATCGGGGGCAACAGTAAGGCCAATGGCTCCCCATCCCCCCATACAGGGTTTTGGTGTCGAAGCATAATAATCAGGGATAACCCAAATGATTTCCATTTTCTTTTCAAGGCGTGCTTTTGCTTCATTATAGATTTCAGTTGCTCGTTCAATCTGCTCCTTGTTCGGTAACAGCCGCTCTCGATTGAGTAATGCCCAATTATAATACTGGGTGTTTGCTAGTTCTAAACGTTCCGCTCCCATTTCCTCCGCTAACTTAATAATCTCATCCAGATGATCGATATTCATCTGGTGCAGCACAACATTTAATGACAAATGCATCTCAGCTATTTTTACAGATTTTACTGCTTCTTTCTTCTTTTCAAAGGCCTTATACCCGCCAATGATATCCGAAAGCTTTGAATCGGCGGCTTGAAAACTTATTTGAACATTTACCAAACCTGCTTTTCTTAGACGAATAGCCTTTTCAGTCGTTAACCCAATACCGCTTGTAATGAGATTGGTGTACATCTCTAATGAATCCGCATGGCGGATTAAGTTCTCTAGGTCATCCCGTAAGAGCGGTTCACCACCTGAAAAGTGAACTTCTACTACTCCTAAATCTGCGGCCTCCGACAAAACACGGTGCCACTCCTCCGTAGAAAGCTCTGATTCCTGTAATGCCATTTCCAATGGGTTTGAACAATAGGGACAATGTAAAGGACAACGGTGAGTCAACTCCGCAAGCAGCGAATAAGGCGGCTCAATTGTATTACTTCTTTTTATCATGATAATCAACCACCACCCATCCTAAATCCACCATTTCCTGAAGAAAGTCAGAAATATCCTCCTCCATCGTTTTTAAATCCGGCAAGGCATCTGCTTCATCTTCCGTGCTTTCCTTAAGCGAATTTCTCATCCTTTCTACGAGTCCAGTCACCGTTTGACTTCCGTCACATAGAATAAGGATAGATGCGGCAGTTTCGTTCAAGACGACAACTTTTTCCGGTAACAAAAGGAGATGCTTCTCTCTCACCTTATCAAATTTTAGGCGTGCCTTTGCTGCGAGTTTTGGATAGCAATTTGCTAAAATATGCTCCACCACCAATCCTATATTCTTTTGGGCCCATTATGAGCCTTTCGATCAAGCATTAGGGGAAAAAGCTTTTTCGATGGCATCAAGCTGTACCCATAGTACATCACACTTAAAACGTAAAGCGGCAACTGCCCGTTGTTGAGCTTCCGGTGTTTGGCAATACGTTAAAACAAGCCTAAGCGCAGTGTCTGAGTCACGTGGCGCTTGGGTTAAACGATTTTGAAAATACTCTAGTCCGCTGCTATCAATCCACGGATATTGCTGTTCCAGTACTTTAATTCGCTTTGAGATTAAATCCGGTGAAAATAATTCTGTTAATGAGGAGGCAACCGCTTCAATCCATGGTTTTGTCCGTGCAAAGTTTACATAAGCGTCAACGGCAAAGCGAACGCCCGGAACAACATGCTTCTCGTTCAATACGTTTTCACGGGATAACCCCACAGCTTCTCCTAGCCTAAGCCATGCCTCAATACCGCCATCTTCTCCATGCGTTCCGTCATGGTCGATAATTCGGCCAATCCAGTCACGTCTCAGCTCCAATGACGGCAAATTCGACAGGATGGCGGCATCTTTAATCGGAACAGATTTCTGATAGTAATACCGGTTAGCTACCCAGCCACGAATCTGTTCACGACTTAATTCACCTTGGTGCATTTTCACATGAAAAGGGTGTTTATCATGATAATAAGAACGCCCCACATTCTTTAAACGTTCTGTAAATTCATCTGCGGTCCATAACACTTTTCTTTCTTGTTCTGGTTTCTTTTCGTGATTGACGAAACCTCCTTTTTCAAGCATGATTACACCTCCACTTCCATTCCATCAAAGGCAACCTCAAATCCAAGTCTTTCTAAAGTAATCCTTTCCCTGGAGCCCATTTTTAATATTGGGTTGCTATTGTTAATGTGTATTAGAATTTTTCGCTCTGCCGGAAATGTCGCTAACTTTTCCGCTGTTCCCCCTCCTCCGCCAATTGGCAAGTGTCCCATATTTCTTGCATCACGCATCGTTGCACCCATCTCTACCAATTCATCCTCTGACCAAAACGTACCATCAACCATTAAAATATCCGCTTTCTTTAAGCTTGCTTCTATAACAGGCGTAATCTCTTCCAACGTAGGAAAATACGCAAGGCATTTGCCGGATTTTTCATTATGAAGAATTAACCCGACCTCCCAAATATCATCCTTATTTGACTTCGTATAAAGCGGTGGCTTTCTGGAAACAGGAACTGTCTCGACGATCATTGTTTCTTCTGCTGTCCCTATCCTATGTGGAAATTCAGGGGAAAGAGATTCCCACTCCCATGAGCAATAGTTTTCCAGCATCGGAAACACTGGAAAGGTGGAATGTAAAGTCTTTCGTACCATTTCCGTTCCATAAATGCTCAAGCAAGAGCCTTCCCGCAGGGACAATAATCCGATTGTATGATCAAGCTCGGCATCCGTTAAAATAACACCGGCTAAAGGAGTTTCTCTTATTCCAGGTCCTGCATGCAGCGCAGGGAATGACTCGATTTGTTGATGAACGTCTGGCCCGGCATTTATTAGGTACCAATCCTTTTCATTCGCACTCACTGCAAGTGAAGATTGTAATAACGGGTGAAATGCATCGTTTTCTTTCCGAACCTCGCGACAGTTTTCACAAGCACAGTTCCACTGTGGAAATCCTCCACCTGCTGCTGAACCTAAAACTCTAATTCGAATTTGGCTTCAGTCCTTTCTCCGGCGAGTCAAGAACTTCATTTTTACTAACATCCCGCGATTTTCCCACTAATCTTCCAACCTGCCATCCAATCACTATATTGGACAAAGCCATGAGGGAAAATAATAGATAGTCGCCAATTGGCTCAGGCGTCAGAAGATCAACACCTAACCACACTCCTGTTGTGGCAGCTCCAATAATCGCGCCTAACAATGACTTTAAGTAACGATTCATTCTATTTGCACCACCTCTTGTATTTGTTGAACCCCATTAGAAGTCGCGAAAGCCCATACTATTTACCAACATATGCATACATCGTCACCTCAGAAGACGTATTTATCACTTTGTATTCAGGCTTCTTCCACATGTTAGTCACCACCTTTCATGACACCAACATTTGTGAAAATGGTCTTAAAGTGTGTCTGATTTTCTCTTTCAAATTAATCTTATGTCGTTCGATTCCCCGAAATAACCAGAATTTTGACTGGAAGTTGTCCAAAAGTGTACGGCTATTTGCAATTTATTACAAAAAGGGACAAGAAGAGATGAGACACTTGTCACTGAAAATAACGTAAAATCGAGTAGGAGGAGGTGACTAACCCCCGACCTCTCACACCACCGTACGTACGGTTCCGTATACGGCGGTTCCATTTATGTCTGACGTAGTTGAGAATATCTCACATAAAGACTCTTCAGCCCTCGCATCTCCCAATAGGAGTTTGTGAGGGTTTTCTGTAGGATTGGGCTTCTGGCTATTCTCCAATATTTCTTTCTAGAGTTTCCCCATTCGTATGCCTTCTCTTTTGGAATCCCTAATCCAATGAGTTTTCTTACTTTGGTTTTTGGTTTCTTCCATTCTTTCCATTGGCACATTCTGAGACGCCTTCTAATCCATTCGTCTAATTCTTTGAAAATAGTGGGTGTATCTGCTAATGCATAATATCCGCACCAGCCAATCAAATATTGATTCAGCTTCTCTATTCTATAATCCATTGGAATTGGTTTTGACCTTGAAGTTAATTCTCGTATCCGTTTCTTGACACGTTGAATACTTTGGTTTGACATCCGCACCTTCGGTTTCTTATGAAATGTGAAGCTAAAACCTAAAAACTTTCTTTTCCAAGGTCTGTCTACAGCTGACTTTTCTCGATTCACCTTTAGTTTTAGAGTAAATTCAATGAAAGTAGTAATCGAGTCCATTACTCGCTCTCCGGCTCTTCTCGATTTTACGTAGATATTACAATCATCTGCGTATCGGACAAACTTGTGCCCTCTCTTTTCTAACTCTTTGTCTAGTTCATCTAGAACGATATTGGAGAGTAAAGGACTTAATGGTCCACCTTGGGGCGTACCCTCCTCGGATTTCGTTATGACTCCATTAATCATAATGCCAGACTGTAGATACTTCCGAATTAGTGATAGGAGCGTTCTGTCTTGAATCCTTTTGGATAGAGTCCGCATTAATCTATCATGATTGACTTTATCAAAGAATTTCTCCAAGTCCATGTCGACTACCCATCGGTATCCCTCTTCGATATATTTCTTCGCTTGTCTAACACCGTCATGACCTCGTTTGTTTGGTCGAAAACCATAGCTCTGTGTTGAAAAAGTCGGGTCGAAGATAGGGGTTAAAATCTGAGTAATCGCCTGTTGGATGAAACGGTCTGTCACGGTTGGGATACCTAATAACCTTACTCCACCGTTCGGTTTTGGGATTTCAACCCGACGGACAGGAGAAGGTTGATAAGTACCCTCCATTAAGGATGTTTTAAGTGTATCCCACGTTTCGAGAATATGTCTTCGTAGGTCTTTTACGGACATATTGTCTACTCCATGACTTCCTTTGTTCTTTTCTACTCGCTTTAATGCCAATAAAAGATTTTCCCGTGACAGCATTCGTTCCATTAACATTGAGATTTATCCTTTCTACGTGAACAATACATTCTCATTAAGTGGGTTCTTTACTAAGCCCTCCCGAAGTCCCCCATGGAATTCACCATTTCTTCCTTTCAGGTAGGTTCCGTAAGAATTTTCTGCTTTCATACATAAAGAACCGTTTGCCGAGTGTTTGTTCTCCTAAAATGGTTCAGTCCTTCCTTGATTCTCTCGAGCAAACCAAGTACTACGACTTCGGCTGACTTCTGATTGTTCAGCTATCCATTACTAGATAGGTTACCAAGTGTACTTGGCGTATCAACCAGACCTCCCCGGGTAAGAGTGCAATCTTTCCTTCCATCTATCTGCTTCATTTACTTTGTATCACCTTCGGCAGAAAGGACTTTGTTTTGTATTGCAAACTCATCCAATGATACCTAGCCTTGTATGAAGTTCGTGTTCCTCAGACCGGAAGTTTGCCGCTCGCTTCCTTCAGATTCCGCGTCACCACGGACACCCTTGCGTTAAGCTAACTGCTACTTCTGCCTTCACAGTTCGGGACTTTCACCCTAGAGACTACACCCATGCCGGGCGCACAATAAAACAACCTGAGTCTTATTGAAACTCAGGTTGTTTACATTACAGTATCCACTTTAAAACATCATTAACTCAGAACGGTTATTTCTTTTGAGACAACCATCTTGCCAACGTTTTCGCATCGTCTCCTGTTGCCATACCAGCAGGCATGCGGCCGCCTCCGTTTATTATCTGATTTAATATATCTTGTTCAGACATTTTACTTCCGATATGCGTTAGGTCAGGACCGACGCCTCCACCAAGATTTTGTCCATGACAGGAAGCACAGCTCTTTTTGTAAATTGCTGGTGCCTCAGTATTACCAGGCTGCTTCTTGCCTTTTTCTTTATTACCGCTACTTCCATCATTGGCATTATCATTTTTACCCGATTCTTCTTTTCCTTGTTCAGGAATAAGTGACTTCTTGCCGCCGAGTCCGTAGGTAACAACCTTGGTGCCCGTAACAAAGGTAACGAATTGTTTACCGTTATCCATATAGATCGCTGGTGCCATCATAACCTGTTGTCCACCGGTTTTTGCGTTCCATAATTTCTTTCCAGTTTTGATATCCATAGCACTAACGGTTCCATCCAACTCTCCGTAAAAAGCAAGTCCGGTAGTCGTACTCGTAAAACCTCCACGCATTGGTTGTTTTGTTTTATTCTGATAAACTTTTTTACCGGTATTCAAATCGATTGCTGTAATGGTACCGGATGACTCCGTACCTTTAGGGCTGGGAAGAACTTCTGTCCCTGGGAATAAACCATTTTTTTGCTCCACTTCTTTTTCATCTTTAGCGGCAACAGCTAAAGATGGCATATTAATTCCAGGAATTAAAACATAATTAGTTCCAGGATCATACGTTTCTGTACCATAATTTTGTCCACCTTCCACCCCTGGCCATTGGAGTACAGCTTTGCTTTTATCCGTTGGTGCCGGCGTATGCTTGATTTTAACAAATGGAACTCCGTCGTAAATGGTATTTCCTGATTTAGCATCCCAAGCAAACCATTTTCCGTTTTTTCCCCCATGAACAACGACTTTTTTCTTTTTGCCTCCCACTGTGGCATTGAGAACCATTGGAGTGGAAGCTGCATCATAATCCCAAACATCATGGCCGACTTCTGATTTTGCCCAAACCAATTTTCCTGTTTTACTATCAAGAGCAACAACCGAGTCAGTGTGTGGATTGTTGCCAGGGCGAATGTCTCCAAAATAGTCAGGAGCTGGATTTCCTACACCGAAATACATCATATCCGTATCCGGATCAAAAGCCATTGGGTTCCATACGGCTCCACCGCCTGTATATTTACCCTTCACCCAATCTTTCCCTTTTTCAGGGATCGTCCAAAATGGCGCGTCCCAAGCAGGTGATAAATCGCTTGCTTTAAAAGCCATAACAAAGCCTCGAATTCCGTTATCACCACCGCTGCTTCCTACATAAATATTTCCTTTGTAGTACATAGGAGCTGAGGTTTCATAATACCTATTTTCAAGAGTGACTCCCTTCATATCCTTAACATCCCAAAAGTTAACCATTTTTTCCATTTTACCAGTTTTCGCATCAAGCTTAATTAAACGATTATCTGCCATAAGTACAAATACTTTGCCCTCCGCAACAGCTACACCGCGGCTGGCAACAATTTCTAAAAGACTTAAATCTGCATGGTCCAGATGGTTTTGTACCTCTTTTGGCGGCGTCCATTCCCATATTTTTTTCCCATTTGAAGCATCCATTGCAAATACTTTGTTTAATGATGTCGTTACATACATGACACCATCTTTAACAACTGGGTAGTCCTCCGAGGCATTGGGTGCTTTTTTATCCCAACCTGCCAAATCTGACTGCCAAACAACGCCTAACTTATTCACATTGTCTTTAGTAATTTTGTCATAAGGAACATGTCTAGTTTGTTGAAGATCATAACCCCAGTTGGGAAATCCCGTTTCCTTCGTTGCTTTGGCTGGTTGATTCGCATTATTAGCATTATTTTTCTGCTTATTTCCTTGATTCGTTGCACAGCCAGCAATCACGAATACCGCGAGCAAAGCAATACTTACCGCTTTTAAATAGCGCTTCAAGAAAAGTCCTCCTATTCTGCAGAATCTAGAGTGGTCAAATGCTTTAAATTTTTCCCTGTTACAGAAAGACTCCTATGTTGTGAGACCTACCTCTTTTTCTAGATTGAGTAAAACAGACCTTAATTATGCAAAAGAAAAAGTAAATAGAGAAAAAGGATATGGAAGACTGTCCTTTTTGCAGAAAAATCATGTTCAGAGTGATAGAGAGGAATATTTCCTAAAAGTGGAGACAATCTAAAATCGAAGGTGACATAAAGCGTAGACATTCTAATTTTTTTACAAACGCAAAGACTTTCTTGTCAGGTTTTATGTACACATACATAAACAATAATAGGATGGTGGTTTCAATTGAAGACTTTCACAAAGATAACGAATTGTTTTGGAGTGTTTGTTTTAACCATTTGCTTACTTGTTGGGTCGACAATCGCCTCTTCCCAAAATTCGAAGGCGGAATCGATTCTTGGATCGACAGAAGATAATGGTATTAAGCTTACACTTCATAGCTATGAAATTCAAAACTATGGCCAAGAAATGATAGTAAATTACACTATTCAAGCGTCAACAGGTTCACTTACGAATGAGGATGGGATGGCACTTATAAAAGACCTGGACTTTTCGATTGGAAGCAGAGTAGTAAAAGGAAAAGATGCTTGGCATAAAAAAATTGGCAATCAAAAATACCAAGGCGTCATGAAGGTTGACCTGCCACAATACAGACCCGCTACCTCTAATGTAATATTCAATACTGACTCTATTTCTAACCAAAAGGGAAAGTGGACTATTAACTTCCAAATACAAAAATAAAGATTATTTCAAATGATAAAAGCCTTAGACTTAGTCTAGGGCTTTCTTTTTAAGATTCTATAAACTTTCCATCACAAACAGTTAAAGTTAACAATCTGTTCCATTTATTAATCCCGTACCATTTTAAAATTTGATACGGGATGCTTATAGGTATTTAACACTTATCTTAGTATTTATCGGTCCTAAGGAGAAATTTAACCGTCCATTGACCCTTTTGATGCAATAACCCATGTGTATGAATGGACATTTCAGAATTATCGGGTCTGTAATGCTGCAGTTGTGCTGTTATTGTTCCTTTATACACGTTATTACTTACCTTTTTAAATGATTCGGATTGCTCCCGAACTAACGTATGTCCAATCCAAATATGCGGATTTTCGACCAAGCTAGTAGTATCCGGATTAACTTGTATATTCGAATTTGATTGTATCGTATAATGCAACTGGATGTTTTGACCGTGGTTTACTATGGAATAGCTATTGATTGTTAGCCTGATTCCTTTATCCTCGGATGAACCTAATCCCTGACTTGATTGGGCTTCTGCACTAGGAGAAGCAAAGCCAAAGAGCAAGCAAATCAATAAGGGGACACTAAAGAATCGCACGGTATATTTCGGTAGATTCCTCATTTTTCCACCATCCTTATTTCGTTTATATTTTTCGACACTTTAAAAAGTCTTTAAATGAAACAACCTGAGTCCGAATAAAAAGATCGGACTCGGATTGCTTCGAGAAAAACATCATTTCTTTTTGGATAGCCAATCTGCTAATGCTTCTGCCTCTTTACCTTTAGCCAAGCCTGCAGGCATGCGGTCGCCACCGTTTAAGATTTGATTCAATATATCTTGTTTGGACATTGTTTTACCTATGTGTTGAAGATTTGGAGCTGTTGCACCCTGAAGATTATCCCCATGACAAGAAACGCAGCTTCTTTTGTAAACGGCCATCGGGTCAACTTTAACAACATCTGCTTGCCCTTGTAATTTTGCATTTTTATTAATAGCTCCAGGTTTTAACTTACCACCAAGTCCATAAACGACAACCTTCGTACCGCCAGTGATTAACGCTACATATTCTTTGCCGTCAACGGTATAAATGGTAGGTGCCATTTTGATTTGTTTTCCTCCACTGTCCATGCTCCATAACACTTTATTGTTTTTAATATCAAGAGCATTCACTTTTCCGCTCAATTCCCCGTAAAAGGCAAGACCAGTGGCTGTACTTGTGAATCCTCCATACATAGGATCGTCCGTTTTCCTTTGATATACCTTTTTCCCCGTATTCATGTCAATTGCTGTAATGGTACCAGAAGGCTTAACATTCTTTGGTAAAGGAAGTATCTTTGTACCAGGGAATGTATTATTATCTTTCGCTATCTCTTTGGCATCTTTAGCTGCTACCATTAAATTCGGGCTATTAATACCCGGAATAAGCACATAGTTGGTGTCAGGATCATAAGTCTGTGGAGCATAGCTTTCTCCACCTGGTGTACCAGGCCATTGTAGTTTAACTTTACCCTCATCGCTTGGTACGCTCGAATGTTGAATTTTCACAAATGGTACGCCATCATAAATGGTTTTTCCCGTTTTTGCGTCCCATGCATACCACTTTCCATTCTTACCGCCTTCAACCACAACCTTTTGTTTTTTTCCGCCAACCTTTGTATTGAGAATCATAGGTGTCGCAGCAGCGTCATAATCCCATACATCGTGATCTACTTGGGAGGATGCCCACTTAAATTTCCCTGTTTTACTATCCAAAGCAACGATAGAATCGGTGTATGGATTTTTTCCTTTTCTATCTGCATCGTAAAAGTCAGGAGCCGGGTTCCCTACTGCAAAATACATCATATCTGTATCTGGATCGAACGACATTGGCGTCCATACGGAGCCTCCGCCCGTATATTTACCTTTCGCCCAGCTCGTTCCTCTTTTAGGAACGGTCCAAAACGGCTCTTTCCATAACGGTTCGAGGGTATCAGCTTTAAATGCCCAAACAAAACCTCGTGTACCATTATCGCCACCGCTGCTTCCAACGTAAATGTTGCCATCATAATACATTGGTGCCGAAGATTCATAATATCTGTTTTCTAACTTGATAGTAGGTTCATGATCCCAAAAGTTAACCATTTTTATCAGTTTTCCGGTTTTCGCATCAAGTTTAGCAAGACGATTGTCTATCATCAAAACATAAACATTTCCATTAGCTACAGCGACACCTCTACTTGCCACATTAGATTGCCATGGCAAACTATTTAGATGGTCAAGTACATTCTTAGGAGGTGTCCATGCCCAAAGTTTCTTTCCGCTTGCGGCATCAATTGCAAACACATGATTCTTGGCACTAGTCACATACATGACCCCGTCATGCACGACAGGGAAATCCTCTTGTAAATTAGGAACATCCTTATTCCAATCCAAGATATCTTGCTGCCATACAATCCCCATTTTATTCACATTATCTTTTGTAATCTCCTTGTAGGGCACATGTCGGGTATGTTGAAGGTCATAACCCCAATTTGGAAATCCTGTCTCTTTTACTTGATTTGCCTGGTTGGATTTCGTGGTTTGCCCTTGGTTATTTGCATTGTTCTGGTTGTTTTTCGTTTGACAGCCAACAATCACTGTACTGGCCAGCAAAACTAAACCTGTTGCCTTTAAAAAACGCCTCACGAAAATACCCTCCTTACACTGTGAAATTTTCATACTTTTGAATTCTGATGACGGAATGCCTCACCTTGTGCTTTATTCCTCCTTAAAACAATCTTATTTTAATAAGACAATGGTATATTGACCTAAAACTTCTTAAATTATACAAATTGAGAACAACCTCCCCATACTTTTTGTTTGAAATTTGAGCTAGACGCTTTTTACATAATTTTCCGCACAGACGATGACTAATACCTCTGAGCTACTACATACCATACTAATATCAAAAGTTTTATTGACTGAGATGCGTGGACAAAAGCATTTTTAAGCATAAAAAAAACCCCCAGCCAAAATAGCTGAGAGTCTTGCAAACGTCCAAAATTAACGTTTTGAGAATTGTGGCGCGCGACGTGCACCTTTAAGACCGTACTTTTTACGTTCTTTCATACGTGGGTCACGAGTTAATAGACCTGCTGGTTTTAATGTTGCACGGTAACCAGGATCTGCTTGTAGTAACGCACGAGCGATACCATGACGGATCGCACCAGCTTGACCAGTGAATCCACCGCCGTTTACATTTACTAATACATCATAGCTGCCAAGTGTTTCAGTAGCAACTAGTGGTTGTTTAATTACTTCGATTAGAGCTGCAAATGGGATGTAGCTTTCTACATCACGACCGTTAATAACAATGCTGCCGTTACCTGGAACTAGGCGTACACGAGCAACAGAGCTTTTACGACGTCCTGTTCCGATATATTGAACTTGTGCCAAAATAATACCCTCCCTTATTTATTATCCGCGAAGTTCGTACACTTCTGGTTTTTGAGCTTGATGTTGATGTTCTGCACCTGCATAAACATGTAATTTTTTGATCATTTGACGTCCTAGAGAACCTTTTGGAAGCATGCCTTTAATAGCAAGTTCAAGCATTTTCTCAGGATAGTTTGTACGCATTTCGTTTGCTGTACGAGTTTTTAAACCGCCTGCGAATTGAGTATGACGGTAGTAAATTTTGTCAGAAAGTTTTTTACCAGTTAATTCGATTTGAGATGCGTTGATGATAATCACATGGTCACCAGTGTCAACATGTGGTGTGAAAGTTGGTTTATGTTTACCGCGTAAAATAGATGCTACTTCACTAGCTAGGCGACCTAAAGTCTTGCCAGCAGCGTCTACAACATACCATTTACGTTCAACTGTATTTGCATTAGCCATATACGTAGTACGCATTCGTTACCCTCCTAAAAATAAAAAATGTCCATTCTCTTGTATTTATTTCATCACAATAAGTTTCCGGGGCTTATCGTGGGGTTAAAAACAATACCATAGGTTATAATATCTTTTTCTGACAACAATGTCAAGAAAATGTTACACCTGGATTAGTTGTTTTGTGAAAAAAGCGGAACGCCATGCTCATCTGCTTGCCGATAGGCGCTATAGCTAGACTTCTCTAAAAGCGAATATCCATCATTCATAAAACACTTTCCATAAATATAATCCTTCTGGACCTGCTGTTTTGCCAGCTAATTTTCTGTTTTTCTCTTCTATTATTATAGGAATCTGTTCCGGCTTTTTTCTGCCTCTGCCTACTTCCAAGATCGTGCCCATCATAATTCGCACCATATTATATAAAAAGCCATTTCCGACGAATTTAAAAACAAGTTCATCTTTTTCTTGGGTAAAACTAATTTCATGTAAAGTCCTTATCTTACTTGTAACAGTTGTTTTGGCAGAACAAAAGCTCGTAAAGTCATGGGTTCCTAGGAAGTAACCTAGCGCCTTTTCGATAGCTTGTAGATCCAATTTATATGGATAATGATGCGAGTAAAAGCGTTTGAACGGATCCCTTTCCGGACTAGTATATACTCTATAGCGATATTCCTTCCCAACGGCCTTATGTCTGGCATGGAAATCATCCTCCACCAGCTCTGCGCTTTTTACCAAAATATCATCCGGTAATGTCGTATTTAGAACAGTTGGCCACTTATCAACCGGAACATCTAGCGGTGAATCAAAATGGATCACTTGGCCATATGCATGAACACCTGCATCTGTCCTTCCTGAACCTTCCACCAAAATATGCTGCTGCTTATGAATCCGGCGGAGAGCCTTTTCTAGCTCCCCTTGAACCGTGCGATCCTTTGGTTGGATTTGATAACCGCAAAAGCCAGATCCATCATAAGAAATAATACATTTATAACGTGACATAGCGAACCTCGTTATGATCTTAGAATAGTTAAAATTGCTGTAATGAAAATTAATACGATTAGACTTGTAGTATCGGGCAGATGCCACAATAACAGCCGATACTTCGTTCTGCCTTCTCCTCCTCGATATCCTCTTGCTTCCATCGCCGTTGCCAGCTCCTCGGCACGCTTAAAAGAACTAACAAAAAGAGGAATCAATAACGGAACAATTGCTTTAATCCGATCCTTTAGAGGACCACTAGAAAAATCGACCCCTCTGGCCATTTGTGCTTTCATAATTTTATCTGTCTCGTCCATCAGAGTAGGAATAAATCGCAAGGAGATAGACATCATCAAAGCCAGCTCGTGAACAGGGAATTTGATCTTTTTTAAAGGATTTAATAATGTTTCTAAACCATCTGTTAACGAAATTGGCGATGTGGTTAAGGTTAGTAAGGAAGTTACAAATATCAGATTCATAAATCTTAATGAAATAAAAATTCCTTGCTTTACCCCTTCTTCATAGATTTTAATAAATCCAAAATGAAATAGAAGATGACCTTGCCTCGTAAAAAACAAATGCAAAACCAATGTAAATAGGATTAACCAAAGAACCGGCTTTAATCCATTAATAAAAAACCGAAGTGGAATCTTGGAGACAAAAATCAGAAAGAATGTAAAAACCGTTAAAATTGCATAGGTAACAAAATTATTTGCTAAAAAAACTATACAAATAAAGGCGAATACAAATATAAGCTTCGAGCGTGGATCTAAGCGATGTACGATGGAGTCCGCTGGTACATAGCGCCCGAATATCATTTTCTCCATCATGTCCGCACACCTCGCAATTCAACATTCTTTAGGGCTTCCGTTAATTCCTCAATGGTAAGGCAAGTCTTTCCTAACTTCAAATGGAATTTTTCCTCAAATAAATATTGAAAGCGAACAACATCCGGAACGTTAAGACCTAGAGACATTAATTCTTGAGGAGCAGAAAAAATCTCTCGCGGACTTCCTTTTTGTTTTAATTCTCCATGCTGCAAAATAACAATTTCATCCGCATACATAGCGGCATCCTCCATACTGTGTGTAACAAGAATGGTAGTAAGTCCTTTTTCCTTATGCAAATGATAAAACATGTCCATAATCTCTCTACGGCCTCTTGGATCCAAGCCCGCAGTAGGCTCATCCAAAACAAGAACTTCCGGTTCCATCGCTAACACACCTGCAATCGCAACCCTTCTCATTTGTCCTCCAGATAAATCAAACGGTGACTTCTCCAGAACTTCTTCAGGCAAACCAACCTGTGAGATTAGCTCTTTTGCTCGCTTCTGAGCATCTTCTTTTGCTACACCAAAATTCATTGGCCCGAAACATATATCCTTTTCCACTGTCTCTTCAAAAAGCTGATGCTCCGGAAATTGAAAAACAATTCCAACCTTTTGACGTATTGGACGCAATTGTTTTTCCTTTTTACCAGATGTAACAGTACGATCACCGATTGTAATTGTACCAGCAGTCGGCTGCAGCAACGCATTAAGATGTTGTAATAAAGTTGATTTCCCCGAACCTGTATGGCCGATTATTGCTAGAAATGTCCCTTGTGGAATATGGAGATTAATATCATGAAGAGCCCGTCTTTCAAATGGCGTACCTGCTTGGTATTTGTATTCTACTTGTTCAAGTGTAATGTCCATAATGCGTCCACCAATTCTTCTTCTGTTAGATAATATGTTGATAAAGGATAACCTACTTCTTTCAGTGATTTAGACATTTTAATCGAAAAAGGAATATCTAAACCCAATTTTACTAATTCTTCATCCATCTCAAATATTTCACTAGGGGAACCTTCCCCATATACCTTGCCACCGTTCATAATGATAATACGATCTGCTTTTGCGGCTTCTTCCAAATCATGTGTAATGGAAATAACAGTAAGACCTGTTTTATCCTTTAATTCTCGAATCGTATTTACTACCTCTAATCGTCCCTTAGGATCTAACATCGAAGTTGCTTCATCTAATATAATTACATTCGGCCGTAATGCAATGATTCCGGCAATGGCTACTCTTTGCTTTTGTCCTCCTGATAAATGGTGCGGCTCTTGATTCAGAAAGCCTGACATATTGACTTTTTCTAAAGCGTCGTGAACTCTTTCAACCATCAGTTCTCGCGGTATTCCGTTATTTTCTAAACCAAAAGCCACATCATCCTGAACTGTTGTTCCAACAAACTGATTATCTGGATTTTGGAAGACCATCCCGATTCTTTTCCTTACATCCCAGACAGTCTCTTCTGATAATGAAATACCATCTACTATAACGTCCCCTTTTTCCGGGAAATGAAGTCCGTTTAAAAGCTTGGCCAATGTTGATTTCCCCGAACCATTATGACCAACAATAGCAAGCCATTCCCCCTCCATCACTTGCAGGGAGATATCTTCTAATGCGTAATTTTCCTGGCCTTCATATTTAAAAAATATATTATTTATTGTAATTATTGGTTCTGCCAACTTCTTTCCTCCTCATTCTAAGCTAGTCTAATCTAGTCTGATGTTTTCTTTCTCTGCTCTTCTATTATGTCATTAAAAAGGAGAATTTACATAATAAATAAAAAAGCCCGCACCCCTCTCCAAGGTTGTGCGCGCCCTTTTTATCATAACTCTTACATAAGAGATGGAGAGGGATACAAGGAGCTAGACGGGACACCTAATAAAAGAGAGATGCCCATCGTAACACTCTAATAGCTTTAACATTATACAAAAAGGGCATTGAAGCAGTTATGAATAACTGTCCTGCCCTTGATGTAAAAAAATATTATACTAATTCAATAATTACTACAGGTGCACCGTCACCGCGACGAGGTCCAAGTTTCATAATACGAGTGTATCCACCTTGGCGTTCTTGGTAGCGAGTTGCAATGTCACCGAATAGCTTTTGAACAGCATCTTCGTTTGTTTCAGCATTTGCTACTTCATGGCGAATATATGCAGCTGCTTGACGACGTGCGTGTAAATCACCACGTTTACCAAGTGTAATCATCTTTTCAACAACTGAACGTAATTCTTTAGCACGAGCTTCAGTTGTTTCGATGCGTTCGTTGATGATTAAGTCAGTTGCTAAATCACGAAGTAATGCTTTACGTTGGGCACTTGTACGTCCTAACTTTCTGTAAGGCATGAAGTTTCCCTCCCTTGTTGAATTATACTTTTTTCATCAATCGTCTTTTCTTAAGCCTAAACCAAGTTCTTCTAACTTAGCTTTTACTTCTTCTAAAGACTTGCGACCTAAGTTACGTACTTTCATCATATCTTCTTCAGTCTTGTTAGCTAATTCCTGAACAGTGTTGATTCCGGCACGTTTTAAACAGTTATAGGAACGAACGGAAAGATCTAATTCTTCAATGGTCATTTCAAGAACCTTTTCTTTCTGATCCTCTTCTTTTTCAACCATGATCTCAGCATTTTGAGCCTCATCCGTTAATCCGACAAAGATATTTAAATGTTCATTTAAAATCTTTGCACCAAGAGAAATGGCTTCTTTTGGTCCAATGCTGCCATCAGTCCAAACATCGAGTGAGAGCTTGTCAAAATTGGACATTTGTCCTACACGTGTATTTTCCACTTGGTAATTTACACGTTGAACAGGAGTATAAATAGAGTCGATAGGAATAACTCCGATAGGGAGATCTTCACGCTTATTAAGATCTGCCGGTGTATAGCCGCGACCTCTTGTTGCAGTCATACGCATACGGAAATGAGCATTCTTTGCCAATGTAGCAATATATAAATCTGGATTTAAGATTTCTACATCACTATCATGCGTAATATCTGCAGCTGTTACAACTCCTTCTCCCTGTACATCAATTTCAAGCGTCTTCTCTTCGTCAGAATAAATTTTCAATGCTAGCTTTTTAAGATTTAGGATAATAGATGTAACATCTTCTACGACGCCTTCAATTGTTGAGAACTCATGCATTACCCCATCTATTTGAATAGACGTGACAGCGGCACCTGGGAGTGAGGATAATAGGATACGACGTAAGGAGTTACCCAAAGTTGTACCATATCCACGCTCAAGCGGTTCTACGACGAACTTTCCATAAGATGCATCATCGTTGACCTCAACCGTTTCAATTTTTGGTTTTTCAATTTCAATCATTCAAATTTACCCTCCTTCAAAACGTCGAAACCCCGGTAAGAATCTAATTCTAATAACCCGAAATTCCCCATGTATACATTCCCGTTTGTGCACAACAACTGGATTAATCTTATCTGTTTCAAAAACATATCATATCCCATTATAGACAGGGATACAAAATCTCATACAGAAAAAATTAAACACGACGGCGTTTTGGTGGGCGACATCCATTATGTGGAACTGGTGTTACATCTTTAATAGCTGTTACTTCTAATCCTGCAGCTTGAAGAGCACGGATTGCAGCTTCACGACCTGCACCAGGACCTTTAACAGTTACTTCAAGAGTTTTCATACCATGCTCCATAGAAGCTTTTGCTGCTGTTTCAGCTGCCATTTGTGCTGCGAATGGAGTAGATTTACGAGAACCTTTAAATCCTAATGCACCCGCACTTGACCAAGCAAGAGCATTACCATGTGGATCTGTAATAGTTACAATTGTATTGTTAAATGTAGAACGAATGTGTGCAACACCTGATTCGATATTCTTTTTCACACGACGTTTACGAGTATTAGTTTTGCGTGCCATTCTATTAAGAAACCTCCTTTACTAATTATTTCTTTTTACCTGCAACAGTTTTACGAGGACCTTTACGAGTACGAGCATTGTTCTTCGTATTTTGACCGCGAACTGGTAAGCCACGACGATGGCGTAAACCACGGTAAGAACCAATTTCCATTAAACGTTTGATGTTTAAAGAAACCTCACGGCGAAGGTCACCTTCTACTTTAAGTTTATCGATAATATCGCGAATTTTATTTAACTCTTCTTCTGTTAAATCACGAACGCGAGTATCCTCAGATACACCTGCTTCAGCTAGAACCTTTTGAGCAGTTGGTTTACCAATACCATAGACATAAGTTAATGAGATCACTACACGCTTATCACGTGGAATGTCAACACCTGCAATACGTGCCATTGAAAAAGCGCACCTCCTTCAAATTATCCTTGTTTTTGTTTATGTTTAGGGTTCTCACAAATAACCATAACTTTACCTCTTCTGCGAATAACTTTACATTTTTCGCAG
Organism: Margalitia sp. FSL K6-0131; assembly: GCF_038008735.1. Classification (NCBI taxonomy): domain Bacteria; kingdom Bacillati; phylum Bacillota; class Bacilli; order Caryophanales; family Bacillaceae; genus Heyndrickxia; species Margalitia sp. FSL K6-0131. The sequence continues at coordinate 155,138 of NZ_JBBOZS010000001.1, read as the reverse complement.
ATTGGCTTTACTGATGGTCTGACTTTCATTTGTCTTTACCTCCTTAACAGTACGGAGTGCATTCATATTATTTATAACGATACGTAATTCTTCCGCGTGTCAAATCATATGGAGAAAGCTCAACCGTAACTTTATCTCCTGGTAAAATACGAATAAAGTGCATTCTGATTTTACCGGATACATGCGCTAAAACGGTATGGCCATTCTCTAATTCTACCTTAAACATTGCATTTGGCAAAGTTTCACTTACAGTACCTTCAACCTCGATAACATCGTCTTTCGCCACCGAACCAGTCTCCCTTCTATCTAACATTTGGGACCACATTTAATACCTCTTTTAGGAGGTATTGGTGTGTCTTCATGTAATTCTTGACCAATCCTATGTTCGGCATACTTGCCAACACGGAAAAAGCCCTTTTGCTACGACAATTAATGAATCGCATGAGAGATGTTCGAAAGACGCTCACCAGGCTTTCATTCTTGTAAGCCATGATTAGTGATTTCTCAAGTCACCTCTAATAGCTTCCCGGTTTCTATGTCAATTGTACCTAAAGGATAGGTCAATAAAGAATCACCATGACAGCCATTATAAATTAACATCGCAAAAGATGCTAGATGATTCCATCTTAAGAACGATCTTATGAAATATAAAGAACAAATTTCTTTGTTCATTTAAGCACATATGCACCCACGCATTTCATTATAACGTTTATAAGAAGGAATTGCATCAAACCTTAAAAGAAATTTTTCAGCAATTACATCCAATTCAGTGTTGTAATTCCTATTTTATTGGAAAATTATTAGCTTAGAAGATTATTTTGATAAACCTTCTAGCAAATTTTCAATATCAGCAAATACTTTATTAATATCTTGCTGACCGTTAATCGTACGCAAATATCCTTTTTGCTCATAAAAATCAAGTAGTGGCTGAGTTTGCTTAATGTTAACCTCTAAACGGTTTTGAACAGTTTCTTCATTATCATCAGCTCTTTGATATAATTCTCCGCCGCATCGATCACAAACACCCGGATTAGCAGGAGGATTAAAGACAAGATGATATGTGGCACCGCAATTTTTACAAATACGACGACCAGTTAAACGCTCCATTAAAATATCTTTGTCTACTTGAATATTTACACAAAAATCTATTTGCTTATTCAAATCAGTAAGAATTGCTTCTAGGCTTTCAGCTTGCGGAACTGTTCTTGGGAAACCATCAAGTAAGAAACCATCTTCACAATCCTTTTTGCTTAATCGTTCTCGAACAATGCCGATTGTAACTTCATCTGGAACAAGCTCACCTTTATCCATAAAGGACTTGGCTTTTACACCTAGCTCCGTGCCCTCTTTTATAGCAGCGCGGAACATATCTCCAGTGGAGATGTGTGGAATATGATACTTATCCACGATTCGTTCGGCTTGTGTTCCTTTTCCGGCACCGGGAAGACCCATTAACACTAAATTCACCAGTACTTCCCCCTTAAGACTTAATCCATGTTTTAGGAACAAGCGACCTGCTCCTAAAACATAGTATTACTTAATAAAACCTTTATAATGACGCTTTACAAGCTGTGATTCTAATTGTTTCATTGTATCAAGTGCCACACCGATCATAACAAGTAAGCTTGTTCCACCGATTTGAACTGCCGGCGGTAACCCTGCAATCGAAGTGAATATTACCGGTAAAATCGATACAACTGCAAGGAAAATAGATCCTACAAATGTTAAGCGATACAATACACGTGTAAGATATTCTTGTGTACTTTTGCCAGGTCGAATTCCCGGAATATATCCGCCTTGTTTCTTCAGATTATCAGCCATTTGTTCTGGATTCACTTGAACAAACGCATAGAAATAAGTGAAAGCTATAATTAACGCAACATAGATTATAGCACCCACCGGTTTCGTATAATCGAATACCCACTGAATCGTATCTGTTACATTGTTGGAACCAAAGAAAGATGCGATTGTTCTTGGTGCTACGATAAACGATACCGCAAAGATAACTGGAATAACCCCTGCTGCATTTACTTTTAATGGTAAATGAGTCGTTTGTCCCCCAACAGGATTACGACCTGCAAGACGTTGTGCATATTGAATTGGAATTTTACGTAAAGCTTGTTGTACGAATATTACTCCAACTACAATTGCTATCACAACTAAAATAATAAGTAATAAGATTATAATTTTTAAAAATAACTGTTGACCAGCATTTTTAAATTGTTGCTCAAATACTTGGCTAATCATGTTTGGCACTCTGGCAACAATACCTGCGGCAATTAGAATAGAAATTCCGTTACCAACACCATATGCCGTAATTTGCTCACCTACCCACATTAAAAATGCAGTACCGGCAGTCAAAACAATAGCTATGATCAGATAAGTTCCCCAGTTAGGATTCAAAATTAACTGCCCTTGTGTCAAGGAGTTGAATCCATATGCCATACCGAGGCCTTCTATAAAAGCAAGAATGATTGTGAAGTAACGTGTAAATTGAGCTAATTTACGACGTCCCACTTCACCTTGTTTAGACCATTCCGTAAACTTAGGAATAACATCCATTTGCAATAACTGAATAATGATGGAAGCGGTGATATACGGCATAATTCCCATCGCAAATAGTGAGAATTTATAAAGCGCTCCACCGCCAAATGTATTTAGGATATTGAAAAATCCATTTTGATCATTCGCTTCCAATGCAGCCGCATTTACAAATGGAACAGGAATGTAAGCTCCAATTCTAAAAACAACTAACATTAAAAGAGTAAAGAAAACTTTACGTCTAATATCACGCACACGCATAAAATTGGAGATTGTTGAGAACATTAAATCACCTCGGTAGTTCCGCCAGCAGCTTCAATTGCTTCTTTAGCAGCAGAGGAGAATTTGTGAGCTTTTACTGTTACTTTTTTCTCAAGCTTACCATTAGCAAGAATTTTCACTCCTGCTTTCTCTTTGCTTACAACACCTGTTTCGATAAGAAGAGCCGGTGTAATTTCAGTACCGTCTTCAAAGCGATTTAATGCATCAAGATTAACGATAGCATAATCTTTACGGTTGATATTAGTGAAACCGCGTTTTGGTAAACGGCGGAATAAAGGTGTTTGACCACCTTCAAAACCAAGACGAACTCCGCCACCTGAACGAGCGTTTTGACCTTTATGGCCTTTACCAGCTGTCTTACCATTTCCGGAACCAATTCCACGACCAACACGATTACGCTGTTTGCGTGATCCTTCTGCAGGTTGTAATTCATGAAGTTTCATTTGTCGGCACCTCCTTGTATAAGAAAAATTAGATTACTGTTCTTTTACTGTTACAAGATGAGCAACTTTAGTGACCATACCACGGATAGCGGCATTATCTTCATGCTCAACAGTTTGATTTACTTTACGCAAACCAAGAGCTTTAACTGTGTCACGTTGATCCTGAGGACGACCGATCAAGCTGCGAGTGAGGGTAATTGCTAATTTGTTTGCCATTATAATTCCCTCCTTATCCTAACAGTTCTTCTACTGATTTATTACGTAATTTTGCAACATCTTCTGCACGCTTCAATTGTTTAACACCCTCGATTGTTGCACGAATCATATTAATAGGTGTGTTAGAACCTAAAGATTTAGATGTGATATCAGCTACCCCAGCTAATTCAAGTACCGCACGCACTGGACCGCCGGCGATAACACCAGTACCTGGTGAACCTGGCTTCATAAGAATAGAACCAGCACCAAAACGACCGATCACTTCGTGTGGAATTGTTGTACCTACCATAGGTACTTCAACTAAGTTTTTCTTAGCATCTTCAACCGCTTTACGAATTGCATCAGGTACCTCTTGTGCTTTTCCAGTTCCGAAACCAACATGGCCGTTTCTATCTCCTACAACGACTAGTGCAGAGAAACGGAAGCGACGTCCACCTTTAACAACTTTCGCAACACGGTTAACAGTAACAACGCGTTCTTCTAATTCAAGTTTGTTAGGATCAATGTTACGCATCTATTTGTCCCTCCTTTTTCTATTAAAATTCTAGTCCGTTTTCACGAGCTGCATCAGCAAGAGCTTTAATACGTCCGTGATAGAGATATCCACCACGATCGAATACAACAGATGTATAGCCTTTTTCTACAGCACGTTTAGCGATAAGTTCGCCAACTTTCTGAGCAGCCTCAACATTGCTTGTAGATTCTAAGCTAAGGTCTTTATCAAGTGTTGATGCACTAGCTAATGTAACGCCACTTAAATCATCGATCAATTGTGCATAAATGTTTTTGTTAGAACGATATACGTTTAAACGAGGACGTGTCGCAGTACCACTTAATTTAGCGCGAACACGAGCATGTCTTTTTTTACGTACTTGATTCTTATCTGGCTTAGTGATCATTTGTGGGTCACTCCTTTCTACTGTCTACGCAGCATTATTTACCTGTTTTACCTTCTTTTCTACGTACATATTCGCCTTCGTAACGAATACCTTTACCTTTATAAGGCTCTGGCGGACGAACGTCACGAATATTAGCAGCTAACGCACCAACGCGTTCTTTACTTGTACCTTTTACAATTACTTTTGTATTGGAAGGTACTTCGATCTCAAGACCGCTTTCAGGTTCAAATTCAACAGGATGAGAATAACCAACGTTCAATACAAGTTTGTTACCTTGTTTTTGAGCACGGTATCCAACACCGACTAATTCTAAAGTTTTTTCATATCCTTTTGAAACACCTTCAACCATGTTTGAAAGCAAAGCACGAGTCGTACCATGTAATGCACGATGTGCTTTTGAATCAGAAGGACGAGTAACATTGATTACATTTTCTTCAACGTTAATTCCGATTTCAGGGTTAAATCCGCGAGAAAGCTCGCCTTTAGGACCCTTCACTGTTACATTGTTATTTCCGTCTACTGTAATCGTTACACCAGATGGAATCTCAATAGGTTTTTTACCTACACGGGACATTTACCTGCACCTCCGTTCATTTCAAGTATTACCAAACGTAAGCTAGTACTTCTCCACCAACTTGTTTGTTACGAGCTTCTTTATCTGTTAGTACACCTTGAGAAGTAGATACGATTGCTATTCCAAGGCCGTTAAGAACTTTAGGAACCTCATCAGCTTTTGCATATACACGTAATCCAGGTTTACTGATACGTTTAATGCCAGTGATTACACGCTCATTGTTAGCGCCGTATTTTAAGAAGATACGGATGATTCCTTGCTTGTTATCTTCGATATATTCAACATCACGAACGAAACCTTCACGCTTTAGAATTTCAGCAACATCTCTTTTGATTTTAGAAGCAGGAACTTCTAATTTTTCGTGACGCACCATGTTTGCATTTCGAATACGAGTAAGCAAATCTGCGATTGGATCTGTCATTACCATAAGTTTTTACCTCCTTCCCAAATTCGGGTTTTACCAGCTAGCTTTTTTAACACCAGGAATTTGACCCTTGTATGCGAGTTCACGGAAACAAATACGGCAAAGTTTGAATTTGCGAATTACTGAATGTGGACGGCCACAACGTTCGCAGCGTGTATAAGCTTGCACTTCAAACTTAGGTGTGCGCTTTTGTTTCACGATCATAGATTTTTTAGCCACGTTTTCGCCTCCCTTTTTTTAGCGATTACTTTTGAAATGGCATTCCGAATAGAGTTAATAACTCACGAGCTTCTTCATCTGTATTAGCAGTTGTTACGATAACAATGTCCATACCGCGAACTTTGCTTACTTTATCGTAATCAATCTCAGGGAAGATAAGCTGTTCTTTAACACCAAGTGTATAGTTTCCACGGCCGTCAAATGACTTCTTAGAAATACCGCGGAAGTCACGTACACGTGGAAGTGAAACTGAAATTAATTTATCAAGGAATTCATACATACGCTCTCCACGAAGAGTTACTTTACATCCAATTGGCATACCTTCACGAAGACGGAATCCAGCGATGGAGTTTTTCGCTCTTGTGATAACTGGTTTTTGACCAGTAATTAATGTTAATTCCTCGACAGCATTGTCAAGTACTTTTGAGTTTTGAACTGCATCACCAACACCCATGTTGATAACGATTTTTTCAATTTTAGGTACTTGCATTACTGATTTATAATTGAATTTGCTTGTTAAAGCAGGAGTTAATTCTTTTTCGTATTTTTCCTTTAGGCGGTTCATGTAGTGTACCTCCCTTCATCTAAGAACTATTTATCTAAAACTTCACCAGATTTTTTCGCTACACGTACTTTTTTGCCATTTACTTCTTGATAACCAACACGAGTTGGCTCATTTGATTTTGGATCTACTACCATTACGTTTGATACGTGAATAGGTGCTTCTTGGCTAATGATTCCACCTTGTGGGTTAACTTGTGAAGGCTTGGAATGTTTTTTAACAATGTTTACACCTTCGACAATCACACGGTCTTTTTTAGGAAATGCAGCAAGGATTACACCTGTTTTTCCTTTATCTTTACCTGTAATAACCATTACTTTGTCGCCTTTTTTTACATGCATCTTAATCGCACCTCCTTGATTATAAATCTAATTATATTAAAGAACTTCTGGAGCTAAGGATACGATTTTCATGAAATTATTGTTACGTAGTTCACGAGCAACAGGTCCAAAGATACGAGTTCCACGAGGACTCTTATCATCACGGATAATTACACATGCGTTTTCATCAAAACGGATGTATGATCCATCAGGACGGCGCATACCGCTTTTCGTACGAACAACAACAGCTTTAACGACATCACCTTTTTTAACAACGCCTCCTGGTGTTGCTTGTTTTACTGTACAAACAATAACATCACCAATATTTGCTGTTTTGCGGCCTGAACCACCTAGAACTTTAATCGTTAAAACCTCTCTAGCACCAGAGTTGTCAGCAACTTTTAAACGAGTTTCTTGTTGAATCATGATTGTTTACCTCCCTTCGGAATAAACATGAATCCGATACTTTATATTAGATAATAACAGCTTTTTCAACGACTTCTACAAGACGGAAACGTTTTGTCGCAGATAATGGACGTGTTTCCATAATGCGAACAACATCGCCAATTTTCGCTTCATTTTGCTCATCGTGAGCTTTGAATTTTTTAGAGTACTTCACGCGTTTGCCGTAAAGTGAGTGTTTTTTATAAGTTTCTACAAGAACAGTAACTGTTTTGTCCATTTTATCAGAAACCACTCGTCCTGTATAAACTTTTCGTTGGTTACGTTCACTCATTGTGCAAACCTCCTCTCATTATCGATTGTTAACACCGATCTCTCTCTCACGGATCACGGTTTTCATGCGAGCAATCGCTTTGCGTACTTCACGGATGCGAGCAGTATTTTCAAGTTGCCCAGTAGCTAATTGGAACCTTAGGTTAAACAACTCTTCTTTTAACGATTTTACTTTTTGTTCTATTTCTGCAGTGGTAAGGTCACGAATTTCATTAGCTTTCATTTGATTCACCACCAATTTCTTCTCGTTTTACGAATTTACATTTAACCGGTAATTTATGAGCAGCTAGACGAAGTGCTTCACGAGCGATTTCTTCAGATACACCTGCAATTTCAAACATAATTTTACCTGGTTTAACAACTGCTACCCAGCCTTCAGGAGCACCTTTACCGGAACCCATACGAACTTCTAGTGGTTTTGCAGTATATGGTTTGTGAGGGAAGATTTTAATCCAAACTTTACCTCCACGTTTCATATAACGAGTCATCGCGATACGAGCAGCCTCAATTTGGCGGTTAGTGATCCAAGATGCTTCTTGAGCTTGTAAACCATATTCACCAAATGCTACTTCTGTACCACCTTTTGCACGACCACGCATTTTTCCACGATGTTCGCGGCGATATTTAACGCGTTTAGGTAATAACATGATTATTTTCCTCCTTCCTCAGTCTTTTTCTTCGTAGGAAGAACCTCTCCACGATAAATCCATACTTTTACGCCAAGTTTACCGTAAGTTGTATCTGCTTCAGCATGTGCATAATCAATATCTGCACGTAGAGTATGAAGTGGAACAGTTCCTTCGCTATAGCCTTCTGTACGAGCCATATCAGCTCCGCCAAGACGGCCTGAAACTTGTGTTTTAATTCCTTTTGCACCAGCGCGCATTGCACGTTGAATAGCTTGCTTTTGTGCACGACGGAATGATACACGATTTTCTAATTGACGAGCAATATTTTCTGCTACTAATTTAGCATCAATATCAGCTTTTTTAATTTCAACAATATTAATGTGTACGCGTTTGCCAGTTAGTTCATTTAATGCTTTACGAAGTGCTTCCACTTCAGTACCGCCTTTACCAATGACCATACCTGGTTTCGCAGTGCGGATTGTAATGTTAATACGATTTGCAGCACGTTCGATTTCAACACCAGAAACAGATGCATCGCTTAAACGTTTTGCAATGTATTCACGAACTTTAATGTCCTCATGTAGAAGGTCAGCGTAGTCCTTTTCCGCGTACCATTTAGATTCCCAGTCACGAATGACTCCGATACGTAAACCTATTGGATGTACTTTTTGTCCCACGAATTATCCCTCCTTCTTTTCTGATACTACGATAGTAATGTGGCTAGTACGTTTGTTAATTGCGCTTGCACGTCCCATAGCACGTGGACGGAAACGTTTAAGTGTCGGTCCTTCATTTACATATGCTTCAGTAACTACAAGGTTATTAACGTCCAAATCATAATTATGCTCTGCATTAGCAATAGCAGATTTTAATACTTTTTCAATGATCGGTGAAGCTGCTTTTGGAGTATACTTCAAAATAGCAATTGCTTCGCCTGCTTGCTTTCCTCGAATTAGATCAACAACTAGGCGTGCCTTACGAGGAGCAATTCGAACTGTTCTTGCAACAGCTTTAGCTTGCATCGGGATGCCCTCCTCTCATTAGCGTCTTGTTTTCTTATCGTCACCAGCGTGACCTTTATAAGTACGAGTTGGTGCAAATTCACCAAGCTTATGACCTACCATATCTTCAGTAACATAAACCGGTACATGTTTACGACCATCATAAACTGCAATTGTATGTCCGATGAATGCTGGGAAGATTGTAGAACGACGAGACCAAGTTTTGATTACTTGTTTTTTCTCTGATTCATTAAGCTTTTCGACTTTAACCATCAAATGTTCATCAACAAAAGGTCCTTTTTTCAAGCTACGACCCATGCTCGAACCTCCCTTCGTGATTGCGCTACGGCCCTATACCTGAACCGTAGTTCAATCGCGTTATTTTTTGCGACGACGCACAATAAATTTATCTGATTTATTCTTTTTCTTACGTGTTTTGTAACCAAGTGTTGGTTTACCCCATGGAGACATTGGTGATTTACGTCCGATTGGAGCGCGTCCTTCCCCACCACCGTGTGGATGGTCATTAGGGTTCATAACAGATCCACGAACAGTTGGGCGCTTGCCTAACCAACGAGAACGACCTGCTTTACCAATGTTGATTAATTCGTGTTGTTCATTACCAACTTGACCGATAGATGCACGGCAAGTAGCAAGAATCATACGAACTTCACCAGAAGTTAGTCGTACTAGTACATATTTTCCTTCTTTACCAAGAACTTGTGCAGAAGTTCCTGCAGAACGTACTAATTGTCCACCTTTACCAGGCTTTAACTCGATGTTATGAACAACTGTACCTACTGGGATGTTAGCTAACGGAAGTGCATTACCAACTTTGATATCTGCATCTGGTCCAGATACAACTTCCATACCCACTTTTAAGTTTTTAGGAGCTAAGATGTAACGCTTTTCTCCATCAACATAATTAATTAGTGCGATATTTGATGAGCGGTTTGGATCATATTCGATTGTAGCAACGCGTCCTGGTATACCATCTTTATCACGTTTGAAGTCGATAATACGGTATTGACGCTTATGACCGCCACCTTGATGACGAACTGTTAACTTACCTTGGTTGTTACGGCCGCCTTTGCTTTTTAGAGGCGCAAGTAATGATTTCTCTGGTTTATCAGTAGTGATTTCCGCGAAATCAGATACCGTCATGCCGCGACGTCCATTAGAGGTCGGTTTGTATTTTTTGATCGCCATGTTTTTCCCTCCTCTTCTATTCTTTCAAGAACTTATAATTAAACTTCGAATAACTCGATTTCTTTGCTATCAGGAGTTAAGGTAACAATTGCTTTACGGCGCTTGTTAGTATATCCTGCGTGTTTTCCCATACGTTTGAACTTACCTTTATAGTTCATCACATTAACTTTTGCAACTTTCACACCGAAGATTTCTTCTACAGCATCTTTTACTTGTGTTTTGTTAGCACGTACATCTACTTCGAATGTATATTTTTTGTCAGCCATTACATCAGTAGATTGTTCTGTGATGACGGGGCGCTTAATGATATCACGTGAATCCATTAACCAAGCACCTCCTCTACTTTTTCAACTGCAGCTTTCGTGATGATTAATTGATCATGTGAAACTACATCTAAAACATTAATACCATTTGCTTCAACAACAGTAATACCAGGGATATTACGAGCTGAAAGGGCAACATTTACATCAGAACCATCTGTTACTACTAATGCTTTCTTAGAAACAGAAAGGTTTTTAAGAACTGCTGCAAATTCTTTTGTTTTTGGAGCATCAAAAGATAATGATTCTAGTACAAGAATATTAGCTTCTAATACTTTTGAAGATAGTGCAGATTTAATAGCTAAACGGCGAACTTTCTTTGGTAATTTGTAGCTATAGCTACGTGGAACTGGGCCAAATACTGTACCGCCTCCACGCCATTGTGGTGAGCGAATAGATCCTTGACGAGCACGTCCAGTACCTTTTTGACGCCATGGTTTCTTACCACCACCGCTAACTTCTGAACGGTTTTTCACTTTGTGAGTACCTTGACGTAAAGATGCTCTTTGCATAACAATTGCATCAAATAATACGTTTTGGTTTGGTTCAATACCAAATACGGAATCTTTAAGTTCTACTTCTCCAACTTGAGATCCAGCTTGGTTGTATAGAGCTACTTTCGGCATTCCTGTTTCCTCCTTTCCTTCGTGTTAAATTACTTTGCTTTAATCGCTGATTTGACTTTAAGCAATGCTTTTTTAGGACCAGGAACATTACCCTTAACAAGGATAAGGTTGCGTTCTACATCAACTTTAACAATTTGTAAGTTTTGAATCGTAATTTGCTCTCCACCCATGCGTCCAGGTAATGCTTTTTGCTTGAATACACGGTTTGGAGCAACTGGACCCATTGATCCAGGGCGACGATGATAACGAGAACCGTGAGCCATAGGTCCACGAGATTGTCCGTGGCGCTTAATTACACCTTGGAAACCTTTCCCTTTAGAGATTCCAGTTACATCTACGATGTCACCTTCTGCAAAAATATCAACTTTGACTTCTTGACCAATTTCATACCCATCTAAGTTTTCTGCGTTAAATTCGCGAACGAAGCGCTTAGGAGCAGTATTGGCTTTAGTTACATGACCTTTTTCAGGTTTGTTAGCAAGCTTTTCACGTTTGTCTTCAAAACCAAGCTGAATTGCTTCGTAACCATCAGTTTCAACAGTTTTCTTTTGAAGAACAACGTTTGGAGTTGCTTGAATTACTGTTACAGGAATAAGATCACCATTCTCAGCAAATACTTGCGTCATACCGATTTTTCTTCCTAAGATTCCTTTGGTCATGAGTCACACCTCCTGTTTTCCATAAAATATTTATTAAAGTTTGATTTCGATGTCTACACCAGACGGTAAATCTAAACGCATTAATGAATCTACTGTTTGTGGAGTAGGGTTCACAATATCGATTAGACGTTTATGCGTACGCATTTCGAATTGTTCACGAGAATCTTTATACTTGTGCACAGCACGAAGGATTGTGTAAACAGATTTTTCAGTTGGAAGCGGAATCGGACCAGATACAGCTGCACCAGATCTTTTTGCGGTTTCCACGATTTTCTCTGCAGATTGATCAAGGATTCTGTGATCATATGCTTTTAAACGAATACGAATTTTTTGTTTTGCCATTACTTTCCCTCCTTTTTCGCCTATTTTAAATAGACATTCTCCATGGAAATTTCCCCCACACTCGCCATGGCAAAGCGGCCGGGTGTGTCGGCAACCTTCCACTTCATCGCAGTCAAAGACCAACATTGTCTATTATACATAAAACACAAATAATATGCAACACTATGCGGCATATTTGTTAGGTCACTTGCACTTTTTTTATTATACATACTTTGTATAGCAGGTTCAAGCTATTCTGTCTTACGTAGAATTTTCAATTTCTTTTCGAATTTAGTAGGAAATTATCTCTATTAAATAGAAGAAAAGATTATTACGGAAATTTTGGAGATAGATTTTAGTAAACAATGGATGCAGAAATAAAAAAGCAGACGATCGTCACCGTCTGCTTTTTTATTTATTTTAATTATTATTTGTTGATTGTAGTTACAACACCTGAACCAACAGTACGTCCACCTTCACGGATTGAGAAACGAGTTCCTTCTTCAATCGCGATTGGTGAAATCAATTCAACACTCATTTCAGTGTTATCACCAGGCATTACCATTTCAGTACCTTCTGGAAGTTGAACAATACCAGTTACGTCAGTAGTACGGAAATAGAATTGTGGACGATAGTTTGAGAAGAATGGAGTATGACGTCCACCTTCTTCTTTAGATAATACGTAAACTTCTGCTTTGAAGTTAGTGTGTGGTGTAATTGTTCCTGGCTTTGCAAGAACTTGACCACGTTGGATTTCTTCACGAGCAACCCCACGAAGAAGTGCACCAATGTTATCTCCAGCTTCAGCATAATCAAGAAGCTTACGGAACATTTCAACACCAGTTACAGTAGTTGATTTTGGTTCTTCAGAAAGACCGATGATTTCAACAACGTCACCAACTTTAACTTGACCACGCTCAACACGTCCTGTAGCAACAGTACCACGACCAGTAATTGAGAATACGTCCTCAACTGGCATCATGAATGGTTTGTCAGTGTCACGTTCTGGAGTTGGGATGTACTCATCAACTGCATTCATTAATTCAATGATTTTTTCTTCCCAAGCAGGATCTCCCTCAAGTGCTTTAAGAGCAGAACCTTTGATAACTGGTACATCATCACCAGGGAAATCATATTCAGATAGAAGGTCACGAACTTCCATTTCAACTAGTTCAAGAAGTTCTTCGTCGTCTACCATATCACATTTGTTTAAGAATACTACTAGGTATGGTACACCTACGTTACGAGATAATAGAATGTGCTCACGAGTTTGTGGCATTGGACCATCAGCAGCAGAAACTACTAGGATACCACCGTCCATTTGAGCAGCACCAGTAATCATGTTTTTAACATAGTCAGCATGTCCTGGGCAGTCAACGTGTGCATAGTGACGAGTATCAGTTTCATACTCAACGTGTGCAGTGTTGATTGTGATACCACGCTCACGCTCTTCAGGAGCACCGTCAATTTGATCATAAGCACGAGCTTCTGCTTTACCTGACTTAGCAAGTACAGAAGTGATCGCAGCTGTTAAAGTAGTTTTACCATGGTCAACGTGACCAATTGTACCGATATTAGCATGTGTTTTGGAACGGTCGAATTTAGCTTTAGCCATTAGAAAATCCTCCTCAATTTAAATAATTTAAATTTAAAATAAGTATATATGGTGCTTAAAAGATGTGTACATCATCTTTTAAGCAATCATAGCATATAATGTATTTATACTTTATTAAAGGCGATAAATCAATTATTCACCTTTATTTTTTTTGATAATTTCTTCAGAAATAGATTTCGGTACTTCTTCGTAGTGGTCAAAGTGCATAGAGAATACTCCACGACCTTGTGTACTAGAACGAAGTGATGTTGCATATCCGAACATTTCTGAAAGTGGAACCATCGCACGAACTACTTGTGCATTTCCGCGAGCTTCCATACCTTCAACACGTCCGCGGCGTGCTGTGATTTGACCCATGATATCTCCTAAATATTCTTCAGGGATAACAACCTCAACCTTCATTACAGGTTCAAGGATAACAGGGTTACATTTTGAAGCAGCATTCTTAAGTGCTAGTGATGCAGCAATCTTGAACGCCATTTCACTTGAATCGACATCATGGTAAGAACCATCATATAGTTTTGCTTTAACATCTACTAATGGATATCCAGCAAGAACTCCTCGCTCAAGCGCATCTTCAAGTCCTGCTTGAACTGCTGGAATGTATTCACGAGGAACCACACCACCAACAATAGCATTTTCGAACTCAAAGCCTTTTCCTTCTTCGTTTGGAGAGAATTCAATCCAAACATGTCCGTATTGTCCACGTCCACCAGATTGACGAGCAAATTTACCTTCAACCTGTGCAGATGAGCGGAAAGTTTCACGATAAGAAACTTGTGGCGCACCAACATTTGCTTCAACTTTGAATTCACGTTTCATACGGTCCACGATGATATCTAAGTGAAGCTCACCCATACCGGCAATAATGGTTTGTCCAGTTTCTTGATCAGTATGTGCACGGAAAGTTGGATCTTCCTCTTGAAGTTTTTGTAAAGCTGTCGTCATTTTATCTTGGTCAGCTTTTGATTTAGGTTCTACAGATAATTCAATAACTGGTTCAGGGAATTCCATTGATTCTAAGATTACAAGGTTCTTTTCATCACACAGAGTATCACCAGTTGTTGTATCTTTCAAACCTACAGCAGCAGCGATATCACCAGCATGAACTTCTGAAATCTCAGCACGGTGGTTCGCATGCATTTGCAGGATACGTCCTACACGTTCGCGTTTACCTTTAGTAGAGTTTGTTACATATGAACCTGATTGTAACGTACCTGAGTAAACACGGAAGAATGTTAGTTTACCAACATAAGGGTCAGTCATAACCTTAAATGCTAGTGCAGCAAATGGTTCATCATCACTTGAATGCTTTTCGATAACTTCATCAGAATCAGGAGCAGTACCTTTAATTGCTGGTACATCCAATGGAGATGGAAGATAATCGATTACAGCATCAAGCATTAATTGAACACCTTTGTTTTTAAATGCAGATCCGCAGATAACTGGGTAGAATTCTACATTAACGGTACCTTTACGAATAGCAGCTTTTAGCTCTTCAACAGTGATTTCTTCACCGCCAAGGTATTTTTCCATTAAATCTTCATCAAGTTCAGCAACTGCTTCAACTAATTTTTCATGATATTCTTCAGCTTGATCTTTATATTCAGCAGGAATTTCAATCTCTGTGATTTCAGTTCCTAAATCATTACCATACATAATAGCTTTCATTTCAACAAGGTCAATAATACCTTCAAATTGATCTTCAGCACCAATAGGTAATTGAATTGCATGAGCATTTGCTTGTAGACGCTCATGTAATGTTTTTACTGAATAAAGGAAGTCAGCGCCGATTTTATCCATTTTGTTTACGAATACTACACGCGGTACTCCGTAAGTTGTTGCTTGACGCCAAACTGTTTCAGTTTGAGGCTCAACACCTGATTGCGCATCAAGAACAGCTACAGCTCCGTCTAGTACACGAAGAGAACGTTCAACTTCAACAGTGAAATCCACGTGTCCTGGAGTATCAATAATATTTACGCGGTGACCCTTCCATTGTGCAGTTGTTGCAGCGGAAGTGATCGTGATACCACGTTCTTGTTCTTGCTCCATCCAGTCCATTTGAGATGCACCTTCATGAGTTTCACCGATTTTATGAATCTTACCAGTGTAATAAAGGACACGCTCAGTTGTTGTTGTTTTACCAGCATCGATGTGTGCCATGATACCGATATTACGAGTATTTTGTAGAGAGAACTCTCTTGCCATGTGGTTTTCACCTTCCTTTGTATGAATAATTTTTTAAAACTGAAGGTTTTATTACCAACGATAGTGAGCAAACGCTTTGTTCGCTTCAGCCATCTTATGAGTATCTTCGCGTTTCTTAACAGATGCACCAGTGTTGTTAGCTGCATCTAGAATTTCGTTAGCAAGACGCTCTTCCATCGTTTTTTCACCGCGAAGACGAGCATAGTTTACTAACCAACGAAGACCTAAAGTAGTACGACGTTCAGGTCTTACCTCTACTGGTACTTGGTAGTTAGCACCACCCACACGGCGAGCTCGTACTTCAAGTACTGGCATAATGTTCTTAAGTGCTTGATCGAACACTTCGATAGGCTCTTTACCTGTACGTTCACGAATTAAATCAAATGAATTATATAGAATAGTTTGAGATTTACCTCTCTTACCATCTACCATCATCTTGTTGATTAAACGTGTTACTAGTTTTGAATTATAAATAGGATCTGGTAAAACATCTCTTTTTGCTACTGGGCCTTTACGTGGCATTATGTTTTCCTCCTTTCAGAAAGGGTTTTATCGTTTTATAAGATTATTTTTTCTCTTTTGGTTTTTTTGTACCGTATTTTGAACGGCCTTGCATACGCTTATCAACACCTGCAGTGTCTAATGCACCACGTACAATGTGATAGCGAACCCCTGGTAAGTCCTTAACACGTCCACCGCGGATTAATACAACGCTGTGTTCTTGTAGGTTATGGCCAATACCTGGGATATAAGCAGTTACCTCGATACCGTTTGTTAAACGAACACGAGCATATTTACGTAATGCAGAGTTCGGTTTTTTCGGTGTCATTGTACCAACACGAGTACATACCCCACGTTTTTGAGGTGAAGATAAGTCTGTGTTTACTTTCTTAAAGCTGTTATAGCCTTTGTTTAGTGCTGGTGATTTTGATTTTTCAATTTTAGATTTACGAGGTTTGCGCACTAATTGGTTAATAGTAGGCATTTTATGTTTCCTCCCTTCACATTTTATAAGCCCACACATCCAGGTGGTTCATTTTAAAGCAAAAACAAAGTTCTTGCAGTTTCGTCTATCTGCAAAAACAGTTTTTAATAACTAATGGCAACAGCTGCTGCACCCACATCAATACCACAAGATTTACCAAGTTTCTTCATCGATTCCACTTGTGTAACAGGTATTTTCATTTCGTCCGCAACTTGAATAACTTTTTTCGTAATAATTGGATCAGCATCCTCCGCTACGATTAGTTCATTCACTTTACCGGATTTCAGTGCCTTCACTGTTTGCTTTGTTCCTATAACGATATTTTTCGCCTGCAATACTTTTTCATAAGACATATTTATATCCTCCAAAGCATCAGGTATTCATAGGAGCACCTTGAATATAGTATCATTTTCGTTTTTTATTGTCAACAGAAAATGAATTCTTTCTTAATCAAAAGTACTTTTCTTTACCATTGTGTATTTTAAAGCAATAATAATTGCTTCAAAAAACTTCTTAAATATATTTGCCGGCCAAATGGCCGGCAACAGATTTTATTGTTCTACAAGTACACTTTCATCATCTTCCATCAATTGCGCAGTTGCTTTACGGTAGCGTTGCATACCTGTTCCAGCAGGAACCAGTTTACCGATAATAACATTTTCTTTCAAGCCAAGAAGCTCATCACGTTTACCTTTAATAGCAGCGTCGGTAAGTACACGTGTTGTTTCTTGGAATGATGCCGCAGATAAGAAGGAATCCGTTTCAAGTGATGCTTTCGTAATACCCAATAATACAGGTCGACCAGTTGCAGGCATTCTTCCTTCCAATAATGCTTGCTCATTGGCATCCGTAAATTGATGAATATCGAGTAATGAGCCTGGTAATACATCTGTTTCACCTGCATCCACTACACGAACTTTACGAAGCATTTGTCTCACCATTACTTCAATATGTTTATCGCCAATTTCTACACCTTGCATACGGTATACTTTTTGTACTTCACGAAGCAAGTATTCTTGGACAGAATTAACATCACGAACTTTTAATAATTCTTTAGGGTCAATAGATCCCTCTGTTAACTCTTGACCTCTTTCCACTCTTGAGTTTACAGAAACTTTTAGACGTGAAGTATAAGGTGCATTATAGGTTCTGGTTTCAACATCACCTTGAATAGTAATTTCATGTTGACGGTCTCTTCCTTCGCTAATTGAGACAACCACACCATCGATTTCAGAAATAACCGACTGTCCTTTTGGATTACGCGCTTCGAAAAGCTCTTGAATACGAGGTAAACCTTGTGTAATATCGTCTCCTGCAACCCCTCCGGTATGGAAAGTACGCATGGTTAACTGTGTACCTGGTTCACCGATAGATTGAGCAGCAATGATACCAACTGCTTCACCAACTTCAACCTCTTGACCAGTAGCAAGATTTCGCCCATAACATTTCTTACATACACCATGACGAGTATTACAAGTAAATGCGGAACGAATCCAAACTTGTTCCACTCCGGCGTTTGTAACTTCTTTCGCTAAATCTTCTGTAATAAGTCCATTTTCAGGAACCATTACTTCGCCAGTCTCAGGATGTTTAATTGCTTTTCTTGCATAACGTCCAATAAGACGTTCTTCCAGACTTTCAATAATTTCCGTACCTTCTTTAAGTGCGCCAACAAGTAATCCTCTGTCAGTACCGCAATCATCTTCACGAACAATTACGTCTTGTGCAACGTCTACAAGTCGACGAGTCAAGTAACCTGAGTCAGCTGTTTTTAAGGCTGTATCCGCAAGACCTTTACGTGCACCGTGGGTAGAAATAAAGTATTCCAATACGGTTAAACCTTCGCGGAAACTCGATTTAATCGGTAACTCAATAATACGTCCAGCAGGGTTGGCCATTAATCCACGCATACCTGCAAGCTGAGTGAAGTTAGATGCGTTACCACGGGCACCTGAATCACTCATCATGAAGATAGGGTTTCGAGGATCTAATGATGCCATTAGTTTTCCTTGGATTGTATCCTTAGCACCAGACCAAATAGAAATTACACGGTCATAACGTTCATCTTCCGTAATTAATCCACGTCTGAACTGTTTCATAACGTTATCTACTTTTGCTTGTGCTTCTGCAAGAATATGTTCTTTTTCACGTAATACGACGATATCCGCAACACCAACCGTAATCCCGGCTTTAGTGGAATATTTAAATCCTAAGTCTTTCATACGGTCCAGCATCTTAGAGGTTTCTGTGATTTGGAATCGTTTAAAGACTTCTGCAATAATATTTCCTAAGAATTTCTTAATAAACGGTTTAATAGGTGGTTGATTTTTAATGAATTCTTTTACATCCACATTTGTATCAACAAAATATTTTTCTGGAGTTTTTTCCTCTAGATTCGTTTTTGTCGGCTCATTCATATATGGGAATGATTCAGGTAAAATTTCGTTAAAAATCAGTTTTCCTACCGTTGTAACAAGCAATTTTGTACGTTGCTCATCTGTGAATGTTTCATTTTTAATCGATCCAGCACGAACAGCAATCCTTGTATGCAAATGCACATAACCATTTTGGTAAGCAAGAAGTGCTTCATTGATATCATTGAAGACTGTACCCTCTCCAATTGCACCCTCACGTTCTAATGTTAAGTAATAGTTACCTAATACCATATCCTGCGAAGGAGTAACAACCGGTTTACCGTCTTTTGGATTTAAGATATTTTGTGCAGCAAGCATTAATAGACGTGCTTCCGCTTGTGCTTCAGCAGATAATGGAACGTGAACAGCCATTTGGTCGCCGTCAAAGTCAGCATTATAAGCTGTACATACAAGCGGGTGAAGACGGATAGCTCTACCCTCAACTAAAGTAGGTTCAAATGCTTGAATACCTAATCTATGCAAAGTAGGGGCACGGTTTAGAAGTACTGGATGTTCCTTAATAACTTCTTCTAACACATCCCAAACCTCAGGTGAAAGGCGTTCAATCTTCCTTTTTGCGCTTTTAATATTATGAGCAAGTCCTTTTTCCACTAGTTCTTTCATAACGAACGGCTTAAATAGCTCAATGGCCATTTCTTTAGGAAGACCGCATTGATACATTTTTAAATACGGACCAACGACGATAACCGAACGTCCTGAATAGTCTACACGTTTACCCAGTAGATTTTGACGGAATCGACCTTGCTTCCCTTTCAACATATGTGAAAGTGATTTTAACGGGCGATTACCTGGACCTGTAACAGGACGACCACGACGGCCGTTATCAATAAGCGCATCCACCGCTTCTTGAAGCATGCGTTTTTCATTTTGCACAATAATACTTGGAGCTCCAAGATCCAATAAGCGTTTTAAACGATTATTGCGGTTGATAACACGACGATATAAATCATTTAAATCAGATGTTGCAAACCGACCACCTTCTAATTGAACCATAGGGCGCAATTCTGGAGGAATAACCGGTAGCACATCTAAAATCATCCAGTCAGGTGAATTTCCGGAATGACGGAAAGCTTCTAAAACTTCCAAGCGTTTAATCGCACGAGTACGGCGTTGTCCTTGGGCTGTTTTTAGTTCTTCTTTAAGTAAATCTACTTCCTTATTCACATCAATATCTTGAAGAAGCTTTTTAATTGCTTCTGCACCCATTGATGCTTGGAATTTATTACCGTATTTTTCACGATATGCACGGTATTCTTTTTCCGAAAGAAGCTGTTTCTTTTCTAGTGCAGTATCTCCAGTTTCCGTTACTACATAAGAGGCAAAATAAATAACTTCCTCTAATGCCCGAGGCGACATATCCAATACAAGTCCCATTCGACTTGGGATACCTTTAAAATACCAAATATGTGAAACAGGGGCTGCAAGTTCGATATGGCCCATCCGTTCACGACGAACCTTCGCTCTTGTTACTTCAACACCGCAACGATCACATACTACACCTTTGTATCTAACACGTTTATATTTACCGCAATGACATTCCCAGTCCTTTTGAGGGCCAAAAATCCGCTCACAAAATAAACCGTCTTTTTCCGGTTTTAGTGTACGGTAGTTAATAGTTTCTGGTTTTTTTACTTCGCCATAAGACCAAGAACGAATTTTGTCTGGTGAAGCAAGACCAATTTTCATATACTCAAAATTGTTTACATCTATCAAGGGGTCTACCTCCCTTTTAGTCTATAGGTTCTACCCTTAAATAAAGGCCAGAAATCAGAAATCCCACATCCATAAGATGCTAATTTCTGGTTTCCAGCTATTTGACCATATCTAGCGCAAGCAGCCGATGAGCAAGGCACTTTCGCTTTTCAATTATTATTCCTTTGATGCGACGATTTCAATTTCTTCTTCTTTTGATTCAGGAGCGATGTTTAAAGTATCTGCTTGGTTAGCATCATCTTCATCTTCCAAATCACGCATTTCAATTTCTTCGTCATCACTTGATAGAATTTTTACATCCAATCCTAAACTTTGCAGTTCTTTAATGAGTACTTTAAATGATTCTGGTACGCCTGGCTCCGGTACGTTTTCACCCTTAACAATAGCTTCGTAGGTTTTAACACGTCCGACCACATCATCCGATTTAACGGTTAGGATCTCTTGAAGTGTATATGCAGCACCATAAGCCTCAAGTGCCCATACCTCCATCTCACCGAAACGCTGACCACCGAATTGTGCTTTACCGCCAAGTGGCTGTTGTGTTACTAACGAGTATGGTCCGGTTGAACGAGCATGAAGTTTATCGTCAACCATGTGAGCCAATTTGATCATGTACATGATTCCAACAGAAACACGATTATCAAATGGTTCCCCAGTACGGCCATCGTAAAGAATCGTTTTCGCATCACTAGCCATGCCTGCTTCTTCAATAGTAGCCCATACATCTTCTTCACGTGCCCCGTCAAAAACAGGTGTTGCAACGTGAATTCCAAGCGTTCTTGCAGCCATACCAAGATGCAGTTCAAGAACTTGCCCGATATTCATACGGGAAGGCACCCCAAGTGGGTTTAACATGATATCAACAGGTGTTCCATCTGGTAAGAACGGCATATCTTCTTCAGGTAGAATCCTGGAGATAACCCCTTTATTACCATGGCGACCTGCCATTTTGTCCCCTTGGTGAATTTTACGCTTTTGAACAATATACACACGAACTAATTGATTTACACCTGGAGGTAATTCATCCCCATCTTCACGATTAAAGACTTTTACATCTAGGACTATTCCTCCGCCGCCATGTGGTACACGAAGCGAAGTATCTCGAACTTCACGAGCTTTTTCACCAAAGATGGCATGTAATAGACGTTCCTCCGCAGTTAGCTCCGTTACACCTTTAGGGGTAACTTTACCAACAAGAAGATCTCCATCTTTTACTTCCGCCCCAACTCGAATAATTCCACGCTCATCTAAATTACGAAGGGCATCTTCCCCAACGTTTGGAATATCACGTGTCATTTCTTCAGGTCCAAGTTTCGTATCACGAGCCTCTGATTCATATTCTTCAATATGAATAGAAGTATAGACATCATCTTTGACAAGTCTTTCACTCATGATAATCGCATCTTCGTAGTTATAACCATCCCATGTCATGAAGGCAACAAGAACATTACGACCTAACGCTAACTCTGCCTTTTCCATAGAAGGTCCATCAGCAAGTACTTCGCCTTTTGTAACACGGTCACCAATACTTACAATTGGACGCTGATTATAACAAGTACCTTGGTTAGAACGAATAAATTTTTGTAACTTATATTTATCAAGGTCACCTTTTACTTCTTGACCATCAATTTCTTTTACACGTCGAACCCAAATAGAACGTGCTTCAACATGCTCAACAATCCCATCATGCTTACAAATAACTGCAGCACCTGAGTCTTTAGCTGAAACATATTCCATACCTGTTCCGACAATTGGCGCTTCCGGCTGCATAAGAGGAACCGCTTGACGCTGCATGTTCGCTCCCATTAGAGCTCGGTTAGAGTCATCGTTTTCTAAGAATGGAATACATGCTGTCGCAGCAGAAACTACTTGTTTCGGTGAAACGTCCATATAATCAATACGATCACGTTTAACAGCAGTGTTTTCCCCTCTAAAACGAGCGATAACTTCTTCATCAATAAAGGATCCATCTTCAGATAATCTTGCATTTGCTTGTGCAACAACATAATTATCTTCTTCATCTGCTGTTAAATAATCAATATGATCCGTTAATTTTCCTGTTTCAGGATCAACACGACGATAAGGAGTTTCGATAAATCCAAATCGGTTAACTTTCGCAAATGTAGATAACGAGTTAATTAACCCGATGTTTGGACCCTCTGGTGTTTCAATCGGACACATACGACCATAATGCGAATAGTGAACATCACGAACTTCCATTCCGGCACGTTCACGAGTCAAACCACCAGGTCCTAATGCGGAAAGTCTTCGTTTATGCGTTAATTCCGCAAGCGGATTCGTTTGATCCATAAATTGAGACAACTGGGAGCTTCCGAAAAACTCTTTAATTGCTGCAATAACTGGACGAATATTAATCAGTTGCTGCGGAGTGATGGTATTGATATCTTGAATGGACATTCTTTCACGAACAACACGCTCCATTCGAGATAAACCAATACGGAATTGATTTTGTAATAATTCTCCAACTGAACGTAATCGTCGATTACCTAAATGATCAATATCATCCGTATCTCCAACCCCATGAAGCAGGTTAAAGAAATAGCTGATGGATGCAATGATATCTGCCGGAGTAATATTCTTCACTGCTTCTTCCACATAAGCATTACCTATTACGTTAATTACCTTTTCTCCATCATCTATCGGAGCATAAATTTTAATGGATTGAAGAACGACATCTTCTTCTACTACCCCGCCGACTTGAGAGTACACTTTAAAACCGGCGCCATTTTCTAAATTAGGTAAAATTTTATCTAACGTTCTACGGTCTAATACAGTTCCTTCTTCTGCAATAATCTCTCCTGTTTCAGGATCAGCTAAAGTTTGAGCTAACTTTTGACCAAAGAGACGATTTTTCAAATGCAGTTTCTTATTAATTTTATAGCGACCCACATTTGCTAAATCATAGCGTTTAGGATCAAAAAAGCGTGAAACAAGGAGACTTTTTGCATTTTCTACGGTTGGCGGTTCACCAGGACGTAGGCGCTCATAAATTTCCAAAAGTGCTTTTTCCGTACTTTCGGTATTGTCTTTCTCCAATGTATTTCGTAGGTACTCATTATCACCTAATAAATCAATAATTTCTTGATCGGAACCAAATCCTAATGAACGTAACAGAACTGTTACAGGGAGCTTTCTTGTACGATCGATACGAACATAGACAACATCCTTCGCATCTGTTTCATACTCAAGCCATGCCCCACGGTTTGGAATTACAGTTGCTGTAAAACCTTGTTTACCGTTTTTGTCCATTTTTCCACTGAAATATACACTTGGTGAACGTACAAGCTGTGATACAATGACACGCTCTGCACCATTTATAATAAATGTTCCAGTTTCTGTCATCAGCGGGAAATCACCCATAAACACATCTTGATCTTTCACTTCACCAGTTTCCTTATTTACAAGGCGTACTTTGACACGAAGAGAAGCGGAATAGGTTACATCACGCTCTTTTGATTCATCGACAGAGTACTTTGGTTCACCAAGACTATAATCAATAAATTCTAAGGAGAGATTCCCGGCGAAATCCTCAATTGGTGAAATGTCTTGAAACATTTCTCTCAAACCTTCATCTAAAAACCATTGATAAGATGCAGTTTGAATTTCGATAAGATTTGGTAATTCTAGAACTTCACTAATTCGCGCGTAACTTCTACGCTCCCGGTGACGTCCATACTGAACTAGTTGACCTGTCAACTGATTCACCCCTCAAATCATGCGTTTTGGTTGGCATCTATTAAAGTCTTATCATAGGTCAACCACCCCATCATAAGACAAAAAGAAAAAGGGTTTTTCCATTAAAAACCGCAATTTTCACATGACGAACTATTATTTTATAAGTATTTTCCATAACTACCATAAAATATACTTGACATTTTGAAATTAAAGTAGTTTACAAAAAATATGATATTGGCATTTTATAATATTACCATAGCCCCACAAACGAGTCAACCTTTTTTTGCTTTTAAAATATAATATCCTTTATCTTTACAAACAACTTCTACTTCATCAAATATTTCGCTCATTTTTTCCTTTGCAGATGGAGCACCTTGCTTTTTCTGTATTACTACCCATAACTCTCCCTTAGATAGTAAATATTCATAGCTTTTGGTCAGAATTTCATGAACTATTTTCTTTCCCGCACGAATAGGAGGGTTCGTAACAATGGCTGAGAAGTTTTGTTCCGATACATTTTCAAAACGGTCGCTTTCATAAATTTTTACATTCGGGATTTGATTAGAGGACGCATTTTCCCTCGCAAGTTCTATTGCCCTTTGATTCACATCCACCATATGAACTAAGCAATCGGGTTCTGATTTAGCGATAGATAAACCGATAGGTCCATATCCGCATCCGACATCAAGAATTGGTCCTTGTATTTCAGGCATTGCGAAGTTTTCAATTAGCAGTCTCGATCCAAAGTCTACTTCGCTTTTTGAAAATACACCTTGATCCGTTTTGAATCGAAATAAATTTCCTCGAAGAGTAAAATTCCAATATACAGGCTTGCTTTCCACCTCTGGGTTTCGGGAATAATAATGTTCGCTCATTGTATCACCTCCATCTCTCTGTCTAGCTACAATGCCTATCGGCTAGCGGAAGTACAAGGCGCCTTTCGCTTTTCTTAAGAATAGACAAAAAAAGCCCGCTTTAAACAGCGAGCTTTTTCCAATCTAGATGATTACTTAACTTCAACGTTAGCTCCAACTTCTTCAAGTTTCGCTTTGATTTCTTCAGCTTCTTCTTTAGATACGCCTTCTTTAAGTGGTTTTGGAGCGTTATCAACAACTTCTTTCGCTTCTTTAAGGCCAAGACCTGTAATTTCACGAACAACTTTAATAACTTTAATTTTTTGATCTCCAGCACTAGCAAGTACTACATCAAATTCAGTTTTTTCTTCAGCAGCACCGCCAGCAGCAGCTCCACCTACAACTGCAACTGGAGCAGCAGCTGTTACACCAAATTCTTCTTCAATAGCTTTTACAAGATCATTTAATTCAAGAACTGTCATACCTTTGACAGCTTCAATGATTTGTTCTTTAGTCATTTTAATATCCTCCTAAAAGTTTAAATTGTAGTTTATTCGTTAATGGATAGTAATTTACTTTTATAGACTTAAGCGCCTTGTTCTTCTTTTTGATCTGCAACTGCTTTAGTAGCAAGAGCAAGGTTGCGGATTGGAGCTTGAAGAACGCTAAGCAACATTGAAAGTAAACCTTCGCGAGATGGAAGTTCAGCAAGAGCTTTAATTTCCTCAACTGTTGCAGTATTTCCTTCAATAACACCTGCTTTGATTTCAAGAGCTTCGTGTTTTTTAGCAAAGTCGTTCAAAATTTTAGCTGGTGCTACAACATCTTCAGTACTGAATGCGATCGCATTCGGACCTACTAATGCCTCATTAAGACCAGAAATTTCTGCTGCTTCTGCAGCACGGCGAGATAATGAGTTTTTGTAAACTTTAAATTCAACACCTGCTTCACGAAGTTGTTTACGAAGTTCTGTTACTTCCGCAACATTTAAACCACGATAATCAACAACAACTGTAGATACGCTTGATTTGAATTTTTCAGCAATCTCTTGTACGACTACTTTCTTTTGTTCGATTGCATTGCTCATCTTTACACCTCCTATAGATTTACTAGATGAACACATTCATACCGCAAAAATAAAACCTCCAAATCGAATTAGACATGGAGGTTTTATGCATATAGCCAGCGAACGACTATAAATATATATCGCATTACCTCGGCAGGAAATTAAGCTGCTTATCAGCACCTGCTGTCTTTGGTATAAATGTTATTCTATTAACAACGTTTTAAATAATATCAAACAATTCTATGGAAGTCAATATTATTTTACGTTAAAGGAAGATGGATCAACTTTCACACCAGGTCCCATAGTTGAAGTAACAGAAATGCTCTTCATATAAGTACCTTTTGCTGCAGCTGGTTTCGCTTTAACAAGTGTTTCGAAAACAGTTGTAAAGTTTTCAGCTAATTTATCTGTATCAAATGAAACCTTTCCTACTGGAACATGAATAATACCAGCTTTATCTAAACGGTATTCTACTTTACCAGCTTTAATTTCATTAATAGCTTTTGTTACGTCAAATGTTACAGTACCAGTTTTAGGGTTTGGCATTAAACCTTTAGGTCCAAGTACACGACCAAGCTTACCAACTTCACCCATCATGTCTGGTGTTGCTACGATAACATCAAATTCAAACCAACCTTGGTTGATTTTGTTAATATAGTCAGCATCTCCTACATAATCTGCGCCTGCAGCTTCTGCTTCTTTCGCTTTTTCACCTTTTGCAAATACTAATACACGTTGAGTTTTACCTGTACCATTTGGAAGTACAACAGCTCCACGGACTTGTTGATCTGCTTTCTTAGGATCTAATCCAAGACGAAATGCAACTTCAACTGTAGCGTCAAATTTTGCATAGCTTGTTTTTTTCACAAGTTCAACCGCTTCATTAACTGCATAGAACTTTGAACGGTCTACTAATTTTAAAGCTTCAACATACTTTTTACCTTTTTTAGCCATTCTATTTTTCCTCCTCGAATGTGGTTTTAACGGAATAACCTCCCACGAATAAAGGTTGCGAGTGAAAAGTTTTTCGCATCGCAACCCCGTCGGACAGAAACCAATTGTTTACATGGATTAATCTTCGATTGTGATACCCATGCTGCGTGCAGTACCTTCAACCATACGCATTGCTGCTTCAACGCTAGCTGCGTTTAAGTCAGGCATTTTTGTTTCAGCGATTTCACGTACCTTGTCACGCTTAACAGTTGCTACCTTTTTACGGTTAGGCTCACCTGAACCTGACTCGATACCAGCTGCTTTTTTAAGTAAAACCGCAGCAGGTGGGGTTTTTGTAATGAATGTAAATGAACGGTCTTCAAATACCGTAATCTCAACAGGGATAATTAAACCAGCTTGATCAGCTGTACGAGCATTAAACTCCTTACAGAATCCCATGATATTAACACCGGCTTGACCTAGTGCAGGACCGACTGGTGGAGCAGGATTCGCTTTTCCAGCAGGGATTTGTAATTTTACAATTTTAATTACTTTTTTAGCCACGAGACACACCTCCTTAAGTCCGTGATGTGGTAATAGGGTTGTCCCCTCCCACTCATCTTATAAAATCTTTATTTTATTAAAGATATTCTTTAATTGTTCAGCTTTCTCAGCGAGAATAAATACTGACCTAAAGAATATTACCATTTATCAAGAAATATTTCAAGTTGTTTAAGTTTATATTTTATCAATTTGTGTAAAAACAAGATCGACAGGTGTTTCACGTCCAAACATGTTAACACTAACTTTAGCACGACCTTTATCACGGTCAATTTCCTCAATTTTACCAGTAAAATTAGCAAATGGTCCTTCTTTTACCGTAACGGTTTCGCCAATTTCAAAGTTTACGTCCACGCGTTTTTCTTCCATACCCATATGTTTTAATATTACATTTACTTCTTCCGGTAATAGCGGAGTTGGTTTTGAACCAGAACCGGCTGATCCGACAAAGCCTGTTACTCCCGGTGTATTTCGAACAACATACCAGGAATCATCTGTCATGATTATTTCTACAAGTACATAACCTGGGAAAACTTTCCTCTTTACTACTTTCTTTTTCCCGTTTTTAATATCAGTTTCTTCTTCTTCCGGTACTACCACTCGGAAAATCTTATCCTGCATTCCCATTGACTCGACACGTTTTTCTAAATTTGCTTTTACTTTATTTTCATAACCTGAATACGTATGAACAACATACCAATTCTTTTCCATTATTAAGGACTTGTGTCCGTCCCTCCCTAACATTAATTAACTATTTGATTACTACCAAGTGGTCGTTATCTTTGTCCAGCTACGTCGCCTATCGACTAGCAAACTTCTGGTCTCCTCCCTACGATAAGTCAACATCAGCTCGTGAACTACCTCAGCACAGTTTCCTTTATCTCAGTCGAAGCCCGAAAGGAAGTACGTCGATGAACAGTCGGCTTCGCTTTTCTTTTTCCAAATGAAAAAACCCGTTAAACGGGCTGAAGAACAATAAATGATTATTTTCCATTATACCATGTAATATGGCAAGTTATTCAAGCTAAAGTTTTTATTTCTATTGATTTAAGCTAAGAATCCATTTTACGAGATTAGAAACGCCAAAATCTACTATTACAAAAAACACAGTCAAAAAGACTACTGTACCAATAACGGTTGCTGTGTAGGTGATTAACTCTTTACGCTTTGGCCAACTTACCTTTCTCATCTCTGAAGAAACGTTACTAAAAAACTTCGCTATTGACATCTTTGTACCTCCAACAAAAAACAAAATAAATGCACTGCTACTTCGTTTCACGATGAATCGTATGTTCGTTGCAATGTTTACAAAACTTCTTGAGTTCCAGTCTTTCTGTTTGGGATTGTTTATAATCAGCTGTGTAATTACGAGAACCGCATTTTTCACAGGCTAACGCAACTTTTTTTTGCATAAAAACACCTGCAATCTATATCAAATCCTGATGATTTCTATTAAAATTAAAAGAATTACAAAAAGTATAATTTAAATATACCATTCTTTTTAAGAACTTAACATGGTAAATCTGCATTTGTCAATATAAGGTATTACTTACATGCTAAATTCACGCACTTCTAAATACCGTTCTAGTTTTCTCTTAACCCTTTGCAGTGCATTATCAATAGATTTAACATGACGATTTAATTCCTCAGATATTTCCTGATAAGATTGTCCATCCAGATACAACGCGAGAACCTTTCTTTCTAAATCACTTAGAAGTTCCGTTATTTTCCCTTCAATATTATCGTACTTTTCCCTATTAATAATAAGCTCTTCAGGATTTAATATTTTTGCACCAGTGATGACATCCATCAATGTACGATCTGACTCCTCATCATAAATTGGCTTATCAAGAGAAACATATGAGTTAAGCGGGATATGCTTCTGCCGGGTGGCTGTTTTAATTGCAGTAATAATTTGGCGGGTAATACATAGCTCAGCAAATGCCTTAAAGGAGGTAAGCTTGTCCTCTTTATAGTCGCGAATTGCCTTATAAAGACCAATCATGCCTTCTTGAATAATATCTTCTTTATCCGCACCTATTAAAAAATAAGAACGCGCTTTAGCTCTGACAAAATTTCGATATTTGTGGATTAGATAATCTAACGCTTCACTTTCCCCATTATGAACAGATTCAATCAATTGCTCGTCTTCCATGATTTCATACTTTTCGTTATGCTTGACCTCGATATTAAGGTTCACATGAATCCCCCCGAACGCGAAAGCAATAGATAGAAATATTATACATTACTGAAAATTCAAGCGTCAACAATCATTGCTTACCTCTCCGTAATTTTTCGAAATATTCGGCTACCTCCTTACTTAAAGGGATTCTAGATATTGGCTTTTCCTCTTGGATTTCCTTCACATTTTTTGTGATATTTTGGTTATTCATCTCTACTTCTGTTAATAACTCTCTAGCAGAAATACGCAAAGCACCTTGCCCAAAGATTGCCCACTGTTCCGTATAATCAGAGGTTGCTACATGAATTTGTGTCCTTTTATTATTAAGTTCTATCGCCATTTTCTCAATTCTTTCATCAGCAGATTCATTTTCCTTTGTATAAATGACTTCTACATTATGATGACGATATTTTTTTTGAATTCCCTTTACATCATATGCATCAAAAACAATGATTACTTTGTAACCAGTGTATCCTTGATACTCTGCCATTTTTTCTATTAGGCGGTCTCTTGCTGCACTAAGATTTGTCTTCCTTAACTTTCGAAGCTCTGGCCAAGCACCAATGATGTTATATCCATCAACAAGCAAAATATCCATTATTATTCACCGATAGGATAACGTTGTCGGTAAACCTCATAGATTAATAAGCTGGCTGCAACAGAAGCGTTTAACGATGTTACATGACCAACCATCGGTAAGTGAATAAGAAAATCACAGCTTTCCCTAATTAAACGACCTATTCCTTTACCTTCACTGCCTATGACCATTGCTAACGGAAGAGATCCATCCATTTTACGATAATCCTGACTTCCTTTCGCATCCGTACCGAAAATCCATATACCGCGTTCTTTAAGCTCTGCAATGGTTCTAGCTAAATTTGTCACCCTAACAACTGGAACATGTTCAATAGCTCCAGTTGATGCTTTTGCCACTGCTCCCGTCAATCCAACCGCTCTGCGCTTTGGAATAATAATTCCATGAACACCTGCAGCATCTGCCGTTCTTAAAATAGATCCTAAATTATGTGGATCTTCGAGCTCATCCAATATTAAAAAGAAAGGTGTTTCCTGTCTTTGTTCTGCCCTTATGAATAAATCATCTATTTCAGCATATTTATAGGCAGCTACCTGCGCTACAACACCTTGATGGTTTTCACTTACCATCTGATCAATTTTTTGCTTTGGAACATACTGAACTAAAACTCTTGCTTCTTTTGCTAATTGAATGATTTGCTGCATTTGGCCTTTTTGTGAACCTTCCGCTATCCAAATTTTATTAATTTCCCTATCTGACTTTAATGCCTCGATAACAGGGTTTTTCCCGCTGATATAATCCTGAGCCATTTATACGACCTCCTATCCAGTATTATTTTTTTCTTGTACCTTGTTCTTCAGCGATGGCAACGGCCATATCGATAATAGTTTGCAGCCTTATTTGATTATCAATTAAGTATAAATAGCCAATTAAAGCTTCAAATGCTGTGCTATGCCGATAAGTAAGTACATCTGTGTTTTTGGGTACTGTTCCTGATTTAGCGTTTCTTCCTCTTCTTACAACGGCCAGTTCTTCCTCTGTTAATATCTCTTTTTCCAAAAGCTCGTGTAAAATGGCGGCTTGAGCTTTCGCGGAGACAAATTTTGTTGCTTCACGGTGAAGCTGATTTGGCTTTGTTTTCCCTAAAAGGAGAAGATGGTGACGCACTTGTACTTCGTATATAGCGTCACCCATATAAGCAAGAGCCAGACTATTTAATCCTTTAACATCGAAGCTATGATTATTCGTTTCGGACATATTTATCCTCTTCTCCATCTAATACCTTGTGGTGTATCTTCTAAAATAATGTTCATCTCTTTCAAACGGTCACGAATTTCATCTGCAAGTGCAAAATTCCTTTCTTTTCTTGCAGTATTGCGCTTTTCAATTAGATCCTCAATTTCTTCATCTAGTAATTCTTCATTTTCTAATTTTAGCCCTAATACAGAGAAAAGATTTTCAAATTGCTTCATAAACGCTTCAATCACTTGATTGGAAGTGTTTTTTTCACGCAAATAGTAATTTGCTTGTTTAGATAAATCAAATAGTACCGAGATTCCATTGGCAGTATTGAAGTCGTCATCCATTTCATTCACAAATGATTGATGAAGTTCTTCTAGTTTTTGCAGCCATTCCTGATCATCATGAGTTAAGTTTGCGCTAACCTGCTTACGGTGCTTAAGGTTTTGATAGGATGTTTTCAATCTTTCTAACCCTGCACCTGCATTTTCCAATAATTCCTCACTATAATTAATTGGATTTCGATAATGTACAGATAGCATGAAAAATCTTAGCACCTGCGGATCATGATGTTGAATAATATCATGAACAAGAACAAAATTGCCCAGTGATTTTGACATTTTTTCATTATCAATATTAATATAACCGTTATGCATCCAATATCTTGCAAATGTTTTTCCTGTTAGTGCTTCAGACTGTGCAATTTCATTTTCATGGTGAGGGAATGTTAAATCTTGACCACCGGCATGAATATCAATCGTATCCCCAAGATACTTTCGAGCCATTGCCGAGCATTCAATATGCCATCCGGGTCTTCCTTTTCCCCATGGGCTCTCCCAGTATATTTCCCCTTCCTTCGCCGCTTTCCAAAGAGCAAAATCCAAGGCATCGTCTTTTTTCTCCCCAACTTCTATACGCGCTCCTGATTTTAAATCATCAATTGATTGGTGTGATAGCTTACCATAACTGGAGAAGCTGCGTGTTCTGTAATACACATCCCCCGCTGATTCATATGCATAACCCTTCTCGATTAATGTTTCAATAAATTGAATAATAATATCCATATTCTCCGTTACTCTTGGATGTACATCAGCCTTGTTGCAGCCTAATGCAGATACATCCTCGAAGTAAGCCTTAATAAAACGATCAGCAATTGTAGGGACATCTTCCCCCAGTTGATTGGCTGCTTTGATTAATTTATCATCGACATCTGTAAAATTGGAAACAAAGTTTACATCAAATCCGCGATATTCCAAATAGCGGCGTACTGTATCAAATACGATTGCCGGGCGGGCATTCCCTATATGAATATAATTGTATACGGTTGGCCCGCACACATACATTTTGACTTTTCCTTCTTCCAATGGGATAAATTCTTCTTTCTTTCTTGTCAGCGTATTATAAATTTGAATCGGCATGTTCCTTTTGAACCCCTTTCCTTTTCAATTCCTCGAATTCTACTTGTAATTGTCTCATTTTCTCTTCAATAGCCCAACATCGATCGGCTACTGGATCCGGCAAATCACTATGGTTTAAATCTTTTTTCACTTTTACCCCATCTCTAATGACCACTCGTCCTGGTATTCCGACAACTGTGGAATTCGGAGGTACATTCTTTAAAACAACAGATCCGGCGCCTATTTTAGCATTTTCTCCAACGGTGATAGATCCTAGAACCTTTGCACCGGTTGCGATAAGTGCATTATCTTCAATAGTCGGATGTCGTTTTCCTTTTTCCTTGCCAGTTCCTCCTAACGTTACACCTTGATAGACCGTAACATTATTGCCTATTTCGCAGGTCTCTCCAATCACCACGCCCATTCCATGATCGATGAAAAAGCGTCTGCCTATTTTAGCACCCGGATGGATTTCAATACCGGTAAAAAAGCGACTAACCTGTGAGATGACACGGGCAATAAAGAAAAGTTTCCTCTTATAGAAGCTATGAGCAATTCGATGAGCCCAAATAGCATGGAGCCCAGAATATGTTAGGATCACTTCCAGATAACTGCGGGCTGCAGGGTCCTGCTCAAAAACAACCTCGATATCTTCCTTTATCCTTCTAAACATTTTTTTCGCTCCTTAATATCAAATCCGTACGCCGATAGGCGCTGGTGAAATTTGAAGTGCCAATTTCACTTGAAGCTAGACGTGGACAATTCCCCAAACAAGTTATCCACGGGTATTCATTTTAAAACAAAATCGAGTAGGAGGGGGTGACTAACCCCCGACCTCTCACACCACCGTACGTACCGTTCGGTATACGGCGGTTCACTTAAGTATGACGCAAATGGTTGTATCTATCTAACAGACTTTTAAGCTTTTGATTTCTCCAAAACTTTAGATTTAGTGTTGTGTGTAAGATAGGACTATTCGAAATGCGCCAATATTTCTTACGAGAATTTCCCCATTCATGGGCCTTCTCTCTTGGAACGCCAAGGGATATGAGCCTTTTAATTTTTGTTTTGGGTAGTTTCCATTGTTTCCAAAGGCACATTCGGAGTCTTCTTCGAATATGTTCATCCAGTTGTTTAAAGGGAGTTGGCGTGTCTGCCAGCGCAAAATATCCGCACCAACCAACAAGGTATTCATTTAGTTTCTCAATACGCAATTCCAATGGAATGGGTTTTGACCTTGATGTTAGTTCTTTTATTCTACTTTTAGCTCTCTTTATACTTTCTTTTGCGATACGGATTTTTGGATTACGGTTTGATGTGAAGCTGAATCCAAGAAACTTTCGTTTCCACGGTCTGTCCACCGCACTTTTCTCTTCATTTACTTTTAGTTTAAGCTTCTTTTCAATGAAAGTAGTGATAGAACTCTTGACACGTAAACCTGCCTTCTTGGTTTTTACGTAAATATTACAATCATCTGCGTAGCGGACAAATTTGTGTCCTCTTTCCTCTAGTTCCTTATCTAATTCATCTAACATGATATTGGAAAGTAGTGGACTTAATGGTCCACCCTGAGGAACACCTTCTTCGCTGATAGTTTCCACACCGTTTATCATAATCCCCGACTCTAAGTATTTTCTAATTAACTTTAGAATCGTCTTATCCTTGACTCTTTTTGCTAGGAGTCCCATAAGCATATCGTGATTTACCTTGTCGAAGAACTTTTCTAAGTCCATATCTATTACCCATCTGTAGCCCTCTTCTATATATTGCCTTGCTTCCCTAACGGCATCATGTGCCCTTCTTCTGGGTCTAAACCCATAGCTATGTTCGGAAAAGGTTGGGTCATAGATTGGGGTTAATATTTGGGCAATCGCTTGTTGGACAAAACGGTCTGTCACGGTAGGAATACCTAATAAACGAACGCCGCCATTTGGTTTCGGGATTTCGACTCGTCTGACTGGCATAGGCTCATAGGTTCCGTCCTTTATTGAATTTCGGATTTCTTGCCAATTTTGTAGAATATGCGCTCGTAGGGATTTTACAGGCATTTCATCTACTCCATGGCTACCCTTATTCTTTTCGACACGTTTCAATGCCGAAAGTAGATTGTCCCGTGACAGTATTCGTTCCATCATTTCGATACATCCTTTCACGTGAATATACGTGCTATTTGTGCCATTGTTTATTCCACCCTCTTAAAGTCCCCTGTGGAATTCACCACTTCCTCCTTTAAGTAAGTCCAATTGGATTGTCTGTATCATCATAAACAATGAACGCCTAGTGTATATTCTCCTTAAATGTTCAGTCCTTCCCTAACCATCTTAAGCTAGTCAGGTACTATGACCTCTGCTGACTTCTGGCTGTTCAATTACCCTTCACAAAGTAAGTTACCGAGTGTGCTCGGCATTTCAGCCAGACCTCCCCAGGTAAGAGTACAGTCTTTCTCCCCATCTATCTGCTTCATTTACTCTGTATCATCTTTGGCAGAAAGGACTTCGTTTTGTTTGGCAAACTCATCCAATGATACCTAGCCTTATATGAAGTTCGTGTCCCTCAGACCGGAGATTTGCCGCCCGCTTCCTTCAGATTCTGCGTCACCACAGACACCCTTGCGTTTAGCTACTGCTACTTCTGCCTTCACAGTTCGGGACTTTCACCCTATAGACTGCACCCATGCTGGGCGCACCAAAAAAGCGTCTCTGAATAGACAGAGACGCTTCACACGCGGTTCCACTCTGTTTGAACATAGAAACTTCACTATGTCCCAACTTTCCCTTTTAACGGAAGGTTTTCCGCTTACTCCTACTTGTGGGAACGTTCGGAATAAGGCTCAGAGGTGCATTTCAAAAAACGAGAGGCCTAAACCACTTTCAGCCGGTGATGGTTCTCTCTTAAAAGCTTCGTTCAAAATTATGAACGCTGCTTTTGTAAGCAATCGTTTTTTTACTTCTCCTCATCAACACTTTACGATATATAATCCCTGCATGACAGGTGTTAATAATAAGATATTTAATCTTACTATATAATATTTTGAACAAAATGTTAATCTAAAATACTTTCAATACGATTAATTATTTTTTGCTTTCCAAATAACTGAATCGCTTTTGGTAAATCTGGTCCATGGACTTGTCCGCTCACAGCAGCCCGGATCGGCATAAACAGTTTTTTTCCTTTATGTCCTGTCGCTTTTTGAACGGCCTTAATAGCTTTATTAATATATTCCGCCTCAAATACTTCAAGAGCATTGATTTCTGCTAAAAACGCACGTAAAACCTCCGGTACTTGTTCCTCAGCGAGCACAGCTTTTGCTTCTTCTTCATAGGTTATATCTTCTTTGAAGAATAGTTCGGAAAGTTCCACAATTTCCGCTCCATAACTCATTTGTTCTTGATATAAAGATACCAAGTTACGAACCCAATTGCTTTCCTCTTCCGTTAAATTATTTGGTACACGACCCGCTTTCATAAGATGCGGCAAAGAGAGCTCTACTGCTTTATCGAGATCTACTTTTTTCATATATTGATTGTTCATCCAAGCAAGTTTTTGTTTATCGAACAATGCTGGTGACTTAGATAGACGGTCTGCATCGAATATATTGATAAATTCTTCTCTTGAGTATATTTCCTCTTCCCCTTGAGGAGACCAGCCTAATAGAGCAATAAAGTTAAATAAGGCTTCTGGTAAATACCCTAACTCTTCGTATTGTTCGATGAATTGAATAATACTCTCATCACGTTTGCTTAGCTTCTTACGGCTTTCATTCACAATAAGCGTCATATGGCCAAAAATTGGAGGTTCCCATCCAAATGCTTCGTAAATCATCAATTGCTTTGGAGTATTTGAAATATGGTCATCTCCACGTAATACATGAGAGATTTTCATTAAATAATCATCTACAGTAACGGCAAAGTTATAAGTTGGAATTCCGTCTTTCTTAACGATTACAAAGTCTCCAATTCCATCGGATTCAAAGGATACCTCGTCTTTTACCATATCGTGAAAAGTATATATTTTTCCTTTTGGAACTAAGAAACGGATACTTGGCTTTCTGCCTTCCTTTTCAAGGCGTTCTTGATCCTCTTTTGTAAGGTGGCGGCATTTTCCTGAATATTGAGGGGTTTCACCGCGAGCAAGTTGTTCCTCCCGCTCTGCCTCAAGCTCCTCCTCCGTACAATAACATTTGTATGCCTGTCCATTCTCAAGCAACCGATTATAATACTCCTGATATATATGATTCCGCTCAGATTGGCGATAAGGTCCAAACTCACCTTCCTTATCAACACTTTCATCCCAATCCATTCCAAGCCATTTTAAATATTTGAGCTGACTTTGTTCGCCGCCTTCAATGTTGCGCTTTGTATCCGTATCTTCTATACGGATAATAAAGGAACCTCCTTTACTGCGAGCAAATAAATAATTGAACAGTGCTGTTCTTGCATTTCCTATATGTAAATGTCCTGTTGGACTCGGTGCATACCTTACCCTAATATCCTTTGACATTTTGAAAAGTCCTCCTCGGTTTGTCTAAGAAATCTATTAATCCTGTACTATTTTACCACTGTCATTGTTTTAAGAAAAGCGCCGGCGCCTTGCTCATCCGCTAGCCGATAGGTGCCGAAGCTAGACAAAAGAAAAAAAGGGTGCTTACTTTACTGCTTGTAAAAGAACCACAGCTTGGGAGGCAATTCCTTCCCCGCGGCCAGTAAATCCAAGTTTTTCTGTAGTTGTGGCTTTAACATTTACCTGTGAAATGTCACCTTCTAACAACTCGGCAATTCTGCCTCGCATTTGTTCGATGTAAGGAGCCATTTTAGGCTTTTGGGCAATGATGGTACAATCAATATTTCCCAAACAATAACCCTTTTCTTTTACTAAATTCCAAACATGTGATAATAACTTAGCGGAATCTGCATCTTTAAAAGCAGGATCAGTATCAGGAAAATGCTTGCCAATATCGCCTTCTCCAATCGCTCCCAAGCATGCATCTGCCACTGTATGTAATAACACGTCCGCATCGGAATGCCCTAGTAATCCTTTCTCATAAGGAATGTCAATCCCGCCAATAATCAAGGGGCGACCCTCGGTCAACTGATGAACATCATAACCTTGTCCAATTCGAAACATAATTTTGCTCCTTTTCCACTTCTTTTACTTATTTAAAGATCGATGTTTTAAAATTGCCTCAGCAATATAGAGATCCTCTGGAGTTGTTAATTTAATATTATCATAATCTGCTGTCACAATTTGGACAGGATACTGCAGCCTTTCTACTAACGAAGCTTCGTCTGTACCAAGAAAATTTTCCTGCAAAGCTTGATGATGAGCTTCCCACAAAAGAGAAAAGCGAAAAGCTTGTGGGGTTTGTACCTGCCACAAGCTTGTACGCTCAATCGTCTCCACTACTTGGAAATCCTGAACCTTTTTAATGGTATCCTTGACTGGAACAGCAGCAATCGCAGCCCCTTTTTCATGGGCGGCTTTTGCAAGTTGATGAATGACTTCATGTCTAATAAATGGTCTAGCTCCATCATGAACTAATATAATGTTACTGTCTTTTATAACTTTCAAACCATTAAAAACACTATATTGTCTTTCTGCTCCACCAAAAACCAAATGAATTTTTTTGGTAGTACTGTAGGTGTTTAATAACTTTTTGAAAAAATCCTCATCATCAGGTTGAATAGCTAAAATAATTCCACTGCACTTTTCATCATCAAGAAAAACCTTAAGGGTATGAGAAATAATCGGTTTTCCATTTAAGTGGAGAAACAATTTATTTTTTCCCGCTCCCATACGTTTTCCTTGACCAGCAGCTGGAATAATTACCTGATATTCCATTATTCTATACCCCTATCACCTTTTATAATGCCTTCTCTAACAATTTGGGCTTGGCAAATATCATTCGACCGGCAGATGTTTGCAGTACACTTGTAACTAAAACATCAATCCGTTTTCCAATATAGTTTCTGCCCTCTTCCACAACGATCATTGTACCATCATCTAAATAGGCAATGCCTTGATGATATTCTTTTCCGTCTTTAATTAATTGAACATTTAGCTCTTCTCCTGGTAAAACAACTGGCTTTACAGCATTCGCTAAATCATTTATATTCAATACTTGTACATTTTGCAGTTCACAAACTTTATTTAAGTTAAAATCATTCGTGACTACAATACCATTCGTCAATTTTGCAAGTTTAATTAACTTACTGTCCACTTCTTGAATATCATCAAAGTCACCTTCATAGATTTGCACTTCAATTGGAAGCTCTTTTTGAATACGGTTCAAAATATCTAATCCTCTTCTCCCTCTATTACGCTTCAAAGCATCGGAAGAATCGGCAATATGCTGAAGCTCCATTAAAACAAATTGAGGAATAACAATTACACCATCCAAAAATCCCGTTTGGCAAATATCCGCAATTCTACCATCAATAATGACACTTGTATCCAATAGTTTCAATGTTTTTGTGTTCTTTTTTTCTTCCTCTACTTCGATATTTGCTTTCTTTTTGTTGGAACGAGAAATAGTAAATAGATTCATCAATTCCTCACGCTTTTTAAAACCAATTTGAAAGCCCAAATATCCAAGTAATAAAGTTAAAAGAATTGGAATAACTGAATTCACAAACGGAAATCTCATATTATTGAATGGTATTCCCACCAAAAAGGCAATAAGCAAACCAAAAATTAAACCTAAGCTCCCAGATATAATCTCCGTAATTGGGGCTTTCACCACAGAATCCTCAAACCATTTAACAAAATCAACCACATAATCAACTGTCCAAAAAGTAATTAAATAAAATATAATAGCACCTAAAATTGCAGTAACATAAGAATTATTAAGAAAGATAATATCATGTAAATTAAATAGTTTAAATAATTCAGGTAATAAAAAGATACCAAGCGTTCCTCCTATAATTAGAAAGCATGCTTGCACTAGTCTTTTTAACATTTTTTCACCTCCTTTATTCATTATAAACAAATTCTTAAGTTTAAAACGTAATATTGATGAATATTTTTATTTTGTAACGATATGGTCAAATTATTGTTATAACGAAGTATTAATTTGTACATTTGTAATATATATCTCCTCATCAATATAGTTATTTAAGTTGTTTTCACATTGATTGTTTCTTTTCGCCATTTATAATAAATCCTAACAAGACTGGCTTTCGGGGTTTGCCCATTTTTCACTAAATAAGGATGGTACAACGTTTTTGTCTTCAAAATCAACAGAGTTTAATTTATAACTGGCGATCCGCAAATATTTGCTCTCTTATCAACTGCAATCCGTCTTTAATTTTTCTTGCTCTTACCTCACCAATTCCTTCTACATCATCGAGTTCATCAACCGAAGCACGAAGGATATTGGGAAGCGTTGAAAATGTATCTATTAAGTTTTCCAAAATGATCGTAGGAAGTCTTGGAATCTTACTTAGGACTCGATAGCCTCTTGGACTGACCGTTTCATCAGGATGAATGAAATTGTTATAACCTAATAGCTTCATCACGACGTTGTCATCTAAAACATCGGAACCCACCATATCCTGAAATCTTAATAGCAGGTCGATAGGTTTTATCTTTTGATCAAAAGCATAGTCTCTTATAATCAGCATTGCTTCATGTTCAATATCTGTCATAAGTTCTTTCATCTGGAGCCGGACTAAACGCCCTTCTGTTCCTAATTCATTTAAATAAGTAATCAACTCTTTTTTTATCCTTATGACCATTTCTAATCGATGAAGCACTTGCAATAAATCACTGTTTGTTACAAGT
This sequence comes from Margalitia sp. FSL K6-0131, assembly GCF_038008735.1. Taxonomy (NCBI): domain Bacteria; kingdom Bacillati; phylum Bacillota; class Bacilli; order Caryophanales; family Bacillaceae; genus Heyndrickxia; species Margalitia sp. FSL K6-0131. The sequence continues at coordinate 113,957 of NZ_JBBOZS010000001.1, read as the reverse complement.
TCTTCGAATTCCAAAACAGATAGATTTGCGATACTTTGATCTAGCACAACCTTGTATTTTTCTAACGTTTGAATAGCCTGATTAGCCTTTGTCAAAATGACCCCAATGTCTTTTAATGCGTAGCGAAAGCTCCCTTGATATAAAGTAATAACATTTCTTCTTTGCGAAATAGCAATAACAAGCGATTTTGTTTGTTTCGCTACTCTTTCAGCTGTACGGTGTCTCATCCCTGTTTCAGAGGAAGTGATGGTTGGATCAGGAGCCAATTGAGCATTAGCAATTAAAATTTTGCTGCCAGTTTCATTCAAAATAATAGCCCCATCCATTTTAGCCAATTCATATAAGTAACTAGGACTAAAACTGCAATTAATAGTGAATCCACCATCCACTAATGCTTTCACCCGGTCATTATAGCCAAGGACAATTAAGCCACCCGTATTAGCACGCAATACATTATCAATACCTTCTCTAATCGGTGTTCCGGGTGCGATTAATTGTAGAATCTCCGACATGGATTTTTGTTGGGGCTTTTTATCTTCCATCCATTCATCCTCCTAGTGCATGCTTTAAAGCTTCTTTCACTGTTGAAACACCAATTACTTGAATGTCTTTTGGTATTTTCCAGCCTCCCAGATTATTATTCGGAATAATAACCCGATTAAAACCTAATTTTGCAGCCTCTTGTACACGCTGTTCGATTCTGGATACTCTTCTAACCTCACCTGTTAGCCCAATTTCACCAATAACAATATCATCGGCATTTGTAGGTACATCCCGGAAGCTGGAGGCAATGCTTACTGCGATAGCCAAGTCGATGGCCGGTTCGTCAATTTTTACTCCGCCTGCAACCTTTAAATATGCATCCTGATTTTGTAATAGCATACCTACTCTTTTTTCCAAAACAGCCATTATTAAATTTACCCTGTTATAATCGATCCCAGATGCCATTCTTCGGGGTGTTGGGAACATAGTAGGTGAAACAAGTGCTTGGATTTCCACTAAGATAGGTCGTGTACCTTCCATTGAGGCAACAACTGTCGAGCCTGAAGCACCTTTTGACCGCTCCTCTAGAAATATCTCTGACGGATTTTCCACTTCTACAAGACCTAATTCTTTCATTTCAAATATGGCCATTTCATTTGTCGAGCCAAATCGATTTTTTACAGCTCGTAAAATTCGATAGGAATGATGTCTCTCTCCTTCAAAATAAAGAACAGTGTCAACCATATGCTCTAAAAGTCTCGGTCCAGCAATATTACCTTCCTTTGTAACATGCCCTACAATGAAAATAGCAATACCATTTGTTTTAGCTATTCTCATTAGTTCCGCTGTACATTCCCGAACTTGAGATACGCTCCCCGGCGCCGAGGTTACTTCGGGGTGAAAAATGGTTTGGATAGAATCGATAATGACAAAATTGGGGTTTATATCTTGAATGGTTTGTTGAATAACCTCAAGATTCGTTTCAGAAAAAACATATAGCTCACTTGAAGTAATTTGAAGGCGGTCTGCTCGAAGCTTCGTTTGTTTAACAGACTCTTCCCCTGAAATATACAAAACTTTGTGTTGATGTGTAGAAAGCTGAGATGATACTTGAAGAAGAAGTGTTGATTTACCAATCCCAGGGTCTCCCCCAATTAAGACTAAGGATCCGGGTACTACCCCTCCACCTAGTACTCTATTTAATTCCACTAAATCCGTTTCTACTCTAGCTTCCTGTTCCGATTGAATGGTATTTATGGGGGCTGCTTTTGCCGCCGTTCCTGGAGCAGTATGTAAAAAAGCACCTTTAGGCTTACTAATGACAGAAACTTCCTCCGTCATTTGATTCCATTCATTACAGCCTGGACATCTTCCCATCCATTTTGGCGATTCATACCCACAAGATTGGCAAATAAATTTTGTTGTTTTCTTTGCCATTTTTTACTTCCTTTCTATATATCTATGCGTAATCAAAATAGTGATGACCTTTTTGAATAAGAAAAGCACAAGCGCCGCAGCTCTAGCATAAGGATTTCGCAGTCCTCAACGCAAGATTTAGGAAATCGTGCTGAAGGTAGTTCACTGGCTGATGTTTTACTCGCAGGGCGGAGTAGAATCCCGCTAGCCGGCAGACGCTGGTGAAATTTAAAGTGCCAATTTCACTTGAAGCTAAACAAAGGCTAATGGCCTTAATAAATTCTTAAAAAACTTATTTTTATCTCTTAAAATACAGTTTCATACAACTTTCAAGTATGAAAGGAGGTTGCATTCTTTTGATTAAATATCTCAACAAAAGAATGCAACCTATTCCATTAAATTACATATTATAGACGTTCCAACTACCAAAATGGTTTCATATATTTATGAAATCATTAAGATAATGTTCCGGTCATTTCTGAGGAGTTCACAACAAATTTACCGTCTTTTACATCAATCACAACATGCTGACCTTCTAAAATTACACCTTTTAATAGCTCTTCAGACAAGCGGTCCTCAATATATTTTTGGATTGCTCGGCGAAGCGGTCTTGCACCATATTCAGGATCATATCCTTTTTCGGCAATCTTTTCTTTAGCTGCCTCTGATATTTCAAGTTCAATTTTCTGTTCTTTTAAGCGTTTTACTAGCTCTTCTGCCATAAGGGTAACAATTTGTTTCAATTGGTCTTTTTCTAATGCATGGAAGACGATCGTTTCATCAACTCGATTTAAAAATTCCGGACGAAATGCTCTTTTAAGCTCTTCCATTACTTTGCTTTTCATATCCTTGTAGTCTTGATTATTATCTTGAATATTAAAGCCGACAAATTTATTACGCTTTAAGGCTTCTGCACCTACATTAGACGTCATAATGACTACTGTGTTGCGAAAATCAACTGTACGGCCCTTGGAATCTGTTAAACGGCCATCTTCTAAAACTTGCAGTAAAATATTAAACACATCTGGATGTGCTTTCTCAATTTCATCTAACAAAATAACGGAATAAGGTTTTCTTCTTACCTTTTCTGTTAATTGTCCGCCTTCTTCAAAGCCTACATATCCAGGAGGGGAGCCGACAAGTCTAGAGGTAGAATGCTTTTCCATGTATTCAGACATATCAATACGGATCATCGCATCCTCATCCCCAAACATTGCTTCCGCAAGGGCTCTAGCTAGTTCTGTTTTCCCGACACCTGTTGGACCCAAGAAGATGAAGGAACCGATTGGACGTTTTGGATCCTTCAATCCGGCACGTGCCCGGCGAACTGCTTTAGAAATAGCCTTAACGGCCTCTTCCTGCCCAATTACTCGAGAATGTAATAGCTCTTCCAGATTTAATAATCTTTCTGATTCTGTCTGTGCCAATTTAGAAACCGGAATTCTAGTCCAGCTTGAAACTACATTCGCAATGTCTTCAACTGTCACTTCACTATTTTCTTGACCTTGCTTTTCCTTCCAAGATTTTTTCGTTTCTTCAAGCTTTTCACGTAAACGCTGTTCAGAATCACGGAGAGATGCAGCTTTTTCAAATTCCTGACTTTGTACCGCGGCATCCTTTTCCTTTTTAATTTCTTCAAGATTTACTTCTAATTCTTTTAAGCTTGGAGGAGTTGTATAGGATCTTAAGCGAACCTTTGAACCAGCTTCATCAATTAAATCAATCGCCTTATCTGGTAAGAATCGATCCGAAATGTAACGATCTGATAATTTTACAGCTGCTTCAATAGCCTCATCTGTGATAGAAACACGATGATGAGCTTCATAGCGGTCACGAAGTCCTTTCAATATTAAGATAGACTCTTCTGTTGTTGGCTCATCCACTTGAATTGGTTGAAATCTTCTTTCCAAGGCTGCATCTTTTTCAATATATTTTCGATATTCATCCAGTGTTGTGGCACCAATACACTGAAGTTCCCCGCGAGCTAGCGAAGGCTTCAAAATATTAGAAGCATCAATTGCTCCTTCAGCACCACCTGCACCAATTAAAGTATGAAGTTCATCAATAAATAGAATGATATTTCCGGCTTGGCGAATTTCATCCATTACCTTTTTTAAACGGTCCTCGAATTCACCGCGATACTTTGTTCCAGCTACAACTGTACCCATATCTAATGTCATGACACGTTTATCACGAAGTGTTTCCGGTACCTCATTATTCACAATTTGTTGAGCAAGTCCTTCCGCAATGGCGGTTTTACCAACTCCTGGCTCTCCAATAAGGACAGGATTATTTTTCGTTCTTCGGCTTAACACCTCTATCACGCGTTGGATTTCTTTGCTTCTGCCAATAACCGGATCAAGTGTTTCTTCTCGGGCAATAGCCGTTAAGTCCCGAGCAAGGCTGTCTAATGTTGGAGTATTCGCATTAGAAGGAGAACCTCCTGGATGGTTACCTGTCTCATTGCTGCCAAGAAGCTGCAGAACTTGTTGGCGTGCCTTATTTAAGCTTACACCTAAGTTATTTAGAACTCGGGCAGCGACTCCTTCTCCTTCACGAATTAATCCAAGCAATATATGTTCTGTTCCAACATAAGAATGCCCTAGCTTACGCGCCTCATCCATCGATAATTCAATTACTTTTTTAGCACGCGGTGTATAATGAATGGTTTGCCCAGAATCTTGTCCTTTACCAATCAAATTTTCTACTTCCGATTGAATTTTTTCTGCACTTAGTCCAAGACCATAAAGTGCTTTTGCAGCTATTCCTTCTCCCTCTTGAACTAATCCAAGTAATATATGCTCTGTTCCGATATTATTATGGCGTAAACGAATCGCTTCTTCTTGTGATAATGCAAGAACTTTTTGTGCTCTTTCTGTAAATCGGCCAAACATCATAAGGATCTCCTCCTAACCATTATTCACTTCTTCAAGTTTTAAGCGTTCCCTAATAAGTGAAGCTCTTCTAATATCCCGTTCATGTGGGCGAAGAGGTCCTCCGGCATATTGCTGTAAAAAGCCAGGTTGTGTGAGTATCATCAATTCATTTAGAATACTCTTTGATACGCTTTTAATATACCCCGTGTCAATGCCCAGACGTACATCCGAAAGGCATTGTGCTGCTTCTTTTGATTCGATAATACGGCTATTTGCCAATACACCATAAGAGCGGTATACTCTATCTTCTAATTGTATGTTAGAGGTTTTAATCAATGCTTCTCTTGCAGACCTTTCTTGAGCAATTATTTGATGAACTACACTTGTTAGATCTGCTACAATATCCTCTTCCGTTTTTCCTAACGTCATTTGATTAGAAATTTGAAATATGTTCCCGAGAGCTTCACTGCCTTCACCATATATTCCTCTAACCACTAAACCAAGCTGATTAATGGCCGGAATAATTCGATTCATTTGTTGAGTCAAAATTAAGCCAGGTAAATGAACCATGACGGAAGCTCTCAATCCCGTTCCGACATTGGTTGGACAGCTCGTTAAATAACCAAATTTTTCACTAAAAGCATAGTGAATATGTTCTTCAATTAAATCATCTATACGATTTGCTTTTTCCAATGCATCCTTTAATTGAAGCCCGGGAAAAAGGCATTGAATACGGATATGATCTTCCTCATTAATCATAATACTTACATCTTCATCATTAGTTAAGATGACTGCCCCGTGTGAGGATTCATCAGCAAGATTGGGACTGATTAAATGTTTTTCAACTAAAACCCTCTTTTGTAAAGGTTGTAATTCATCCATTTTTAACAAGTCTATCTGACTATAATCATTTCTTATCAAGTTAAAAATTTCTGTTACTTCCGTTATTATTTTCTTTGCTTGTTCAGGGCTATATATAGTTGGGAAATAATAATCTTTAAAGTTGCGGGCCAAACGAATTCGTGAGCTTAACACAATATCAGAATCTGGTCCATCCTGACTCATCCATGAACTTATCGCTTTATTTAAAAATTTATCAAGAGTCATCGGGCCTCTCCTCCTTCAGAAAGAAGTTTAGCCTCTAAAGCACGAACTTGATCGCGAATTTCTGCAGCTCTTTCGAATTCTTCATTTTGAATAGCAATGTGCAGGTCCGCTCTGAATTGTTGGATTTGCTTCTTAATATGAATGGAACCCCCAATTCTTTTAGGGATTTTACCATGATGCTCATAATTACCACTGTGAAGCCTTTTTAAAATAGGAGTTAATTGTTCTTTAAAAGTCTCATAACAATGGGCACATCCAAACTTTCCAACATTTAAAAATTGTTTAAAGGTCATTTTACAATTTTCACACTGTAAAATTTCATTTCTAGGGAGTGTTTCTTGCTTTGTTTGCTGAAAGATTGGATCATAGCTAAATAATCCCGCTAATAAGTTATTAATTGAAAAACCTGGCTCTCCATCAAACATGAACATTTCACCTTTTTCTTGAGCACATTTTTCGCAATAGTGAAGTTCTGTTTTCTCCCCATTTAAAATCTTGGTAAAGTGTAGAGTCGCCGGGCGCTCGTGACATTCTTGACAAATCATGCCTTACACCTCTCCACTATTTGTATTTCAATGTTATAAGCATTGCCTTTAGCATTCTTGCCCTCAGTTCATCTCTTTCAGGTAAATCGATGTACAATACTGAACGATCCATCACACATAGCATAATTTTTGCTTCTCTCTCGGAAATAACCTCTTCCTCCACTAATCGAATAATTACATCTGTTGCATTAGACTGGGAGACACGGTTTTTAATAAGTAAAATAAGCTGGTCAATTAAATGGGCTTGATCATGACTTTTTACTTTCATGATGCGAATATAACCACCGCCGCCTCTTTTACTTTCCACTACATAGCCTTTTTCTATTGTAAAGCGAGTATTTATTACATAGTTTATTTGAGATGGAACACACTGAAATTTATCGGCAATTTCACTTCTTTTTATCTCTACTATTTCACTGCCATTCATTTCCAAAACTTTCTTTAAGTAATTTTCTATGATGTCAGATATATTTTTCATCAAGTCCACCTCCTTCTCCCGACTTGACTTTGACTATATTTGACATTAATTATACATGATTATTCCAAAAGTGCAAGGGTTTCGATTCTAGCATATGTAGGCGGCGCTTAACACATTGCAATATATCTTATGTGAAATGACAATATTGGTTAACTGTATCGGATATTTCTAAATATCAGTTTCACCAAAGTGCATTTAAAATAAAACATGGAAAGAAAAAGTAAAAAATTATTTTTGTATACTTCTGTAGGTGAAGTTTTGCTTGTTGAAACTAAAAAATGAGGTTTTTATATGATTTAGCATTTATTCTCGTCGGTTTCATCCATAATCTCGCGAATGTATCCACTAATAGCAGCTAATCTCGTGATTCGGGACTATAGAACTATTTTTACCATACAAAAAAGCCACAGAATAATATCTGTGGCTTTCGCTGTTTGCCTGGCAACGCCCTACTCTTGCAGGGGGAGAGCCCCCAACTACCATCGGCGCTGAGAAGCTTAACTTCCGTGTTCGGGATGGGAACGGGTGTGACCTTCTCGCCATAATTACCAGACTATATGAGGTTTGTTCCCTCAAAACTAAATACTGCAGAAGAAGAAGTAAAACTGAGTTTCGCTTTTTTCAATCCAGCTCCAGCGCCTATCGGCTAGTGAATTTCTCCGTCTCCTCCCTACGATAAGTCAACATCAGTTCGTGAACTACCTCACTGTGTTTCCTTTATCTCGAGCCTGCGACTACGAAATTCATACGCCGATGAGCAAGGCGCTTCCACTTTATATTTTGGTTAAGTCCTCGATCGATTAGTATTCGTCAGCTCCATGTGTCGCCACACTTCCACCTCGAACCTATCAACCTGATCATCTTTCAGGGATCTTACTAGCTTGCGCTATGGGAAATCTCATCTTGAGGGGGGCTTCATGCTTAGATGCTTTCAGCACTTATCCCTTCCGCACATAGCTACCCAGCGATGCCTTTGGCAAGACAACTGGTACACCAGCGGTGCGTCCATCCCGGTCCTCTCGTACTAAGGACAGCTCCTCTCAAATTTCCTACGCCCACGACGGATAGGGACCGAACTGTCTCACGACGTTCTGAACCCAGCTCGCGTACCGCTTTAATGGGCGAACAGCCCAACCCTTGGGACCGACTACAGCCCCAGGATGCGATGAGCCGACATCGAGGTGCCAAACCTCCCCGTCGATGTGGACTCTTGGGGGAGATAAGCCTGTTATCCCCGGGGTAGCTTTTATCCGTTGAGCGATGGCCCTTCCATGCGGAACCACCGGATCACTAAGCCCGACTTTCGTCCCTGCTCGACTTGTAGGTCTCGCAGTCAAGCTCCCTTGTGCCTTTACACTCTACGAATGATTTCCAACCATTCTGAGGGAACCTTTGGGCGCCTCCGTTACTCTTTAGGAGGCGACCGCCCCAGTCAAACTGCCTGCCTGACACTGTCTCCCACCCCGATCAGGGGTGCGGGTTAGAATTTCAATACAGCCAGGGTAGTATCCCACCGACGCCTCCACCGAAGCTGGCGCTCCGGCTTCAAAGGCTCCTACCTATCCTGTACAAGCTGTACCAAAATTCAATATCAGGCTGCAGTAAAGCTCCACGGGGTCTTTCCGTCCTGTCGCGGGTAACCTGCATCTTCACAGGTACTATAATTTCACCGAGTCTCTCGTTGAGACAGTGCCCAGATCGTTACGCCTTTCGTGCGGGTCAGAACTTACCTGACAAGGAATTTCGCTACCTTAGGACCGTTATAGTTACGGCCGCCGTTTACTGGGGCTTCAATTCAGAGCTTCGCTTACGCTAACCCCTCCTCTTAACCTTCCAGCACCGGGCAGGCGTCAGCCCCTATACTTCGCCTTGCGGCTTCGCAGAGACCTGTGTTTTTGCTAAACAGTCGCCTGGGCCTATTCACTGCGGCTCTCTCGGGCTTGCACCCTACCAGAGCACCCCTTCTCCCGAAGTTACGGGGTCATTTTGCCGAGTTCCTTAACGAGAGTTCTCTCGCTCACCTTAGGATTCTCTCCTCGCCTACCTGTGTCGGTTTGCGGTACGGGCACCTTTCACCTCACTAGAGGATTTTCTTGGCAGTGTGGAATCAGGAACTTCGGTACTATATTTCCCTCGCTATCACAGCTCCGCCTTCACGGTTACGGGATTTGCCTCGTAACCAGCCTAACTGCTTAGACGCACATAACCAGCAGTGCGCTTACCCTATCCTCCTGCGTCCCCCCATCGTTCAAACGGTGAAGAGGTGGTACAGGAATATCAACCTGTTGTCCATCGCCTACGCCTTTCGGCCTCGGCTTAGGTCCCGACTAACCCTGAGCGGACGAGCCTTCCTCAGGAAACCTTAGGCATTCGGTGGAAGGGATTCTCACCCTTCTTTCGCTACTCATACCGGCATTCTCACTTCTAAGCGCTCCACTAATCCTTCCGGTTTAGCTTCACCGCCCTTAGAACGCTCTCCTACCACGGACACCTGTCAGGTGTCCATCCACAGCTTCGGTGATACGTTTAGCCCCGGTACATTTTCGGCGCAGAGTCACTCGACCAGTGAGCTATTACGCACTCTTTAAATGGTGGCTGCTTCTAAGCCAACATCCTGGTTGTCTAAGCAACTCCACATCCTTTTCCACTTAACGTATACTTTGGGACCTTAGCTGGTGGTCTGGGCTGTTTCCCTTTTGACTACGGATCTTATCACTCGCAGTCTGACTCCCAAGCATAAGTATTTGGCATTCGGAGTTTGTCTGAATTCGGTAACCCGATGAGGGCCCCTAGTCCAAACAGTGCTCTACCTCCAATACTCTTCATCTTGAGGCTAGCCCTAAAGCTATTTCGGAGAGAACCAGCTATCTCCAAGTTCGATTGGAATTTCTCCGCTACCCACACCTCATCCCCGCACTTTTCAACGTGCGTGGGTTCGGGCCTCCAGTAAGTGTTACCTTACCTTCACCCTGGACATGGGTAGATCACCTGGTTTCGGGTCTACGACCTCATACTTATTCGCCCTATTCAGACTCGCTTTCGCTGCGGCTCCGCTTCATCAGCTTAACCTTGCATGAAATCGTAACTCGCCGGTTCATTCTACAAAAGGCACGCTATCACCCATTAACGGGCTCTAACTACTTGTAGGCACACGGTTTCAGGTTCTCTTTCACTCCCCTCCCGGGGTGCTTTTCACCTTTCCCTCACGGTACTGGTTCACTATCGGTCACTAGGGAGTATTTAGCCTTGGGAGATGGTCCTCCCTGCTTCCGACGGGATTTCACGTGTCCCGCCGTACTCAGGATCCACTCTGGAGGGAACGAAGTTTCAACTACAGGGTTGTTACCTTCTTTGACGGGCCTTTCCAGACCTCTTCATCTACTCCGTTCCTTTGTAACTCCGTATAGAGTGTCCTACAACCCCAAGAGGCAAGCCTCTTGGTTTGGGCTTCTTCCGTTTCGCTCGCCGCTACTCAGGAAATCGCGTTTGCTTTCTCTTCCTCCGGGTACTTAGATGTTTCAGTTCCCCGGGTCTGCCTTCATTACCCTATGTATTCAGGTAAAGATACTGCTCCATTACGAGCAGTGGGTTCCCCCATTCGGAAATCTCCGGATCAAAGCTTGCTTACAGCTCCCCGAAGCATATCGGTGTTAGTCCCGTCCTTCATCGGCTCCTAGTGCCAAGGCATCCACCGTGCGCCCTTACTAACTTAACCTATAAGGTTATTACTACTTTAAAATGGATGAAATCCATAAAGTGGCGATTCTCGGTTTTACTTGGTTTCTTCTATCAGTATCTAGTTTTCAAAGAACAAATTATCCTGGATGAATTGATCATCCAAAACTGAACAGAACTTATAAACGTCTTCTTATAACCACGTAAGTGGTTTTCCATTATCCTTAGAAAGGAGGTGATCCAGCCGCACCTTCCGATACGGCTACCTTGTTACGACTTCACCCCAATCATCTGTCCCACCTTCGGCGGCTGGCTCCAAAAGGTTACCTCACCGACTTCGGGTGTTACAAACTCTCGTGGTGTGACGGGCGGTGTGTACAAGGCCCGGGAACGTATTCACCGCGGCATGCTGATCCGCGATTACTAGCGATTCCGGCTTCATGCAGGCGAGTTGCAGCCTGCAATCCGAACTGAGAATGGTTTTATGGGATTGGCTTAACCTCGCGGTCTCGCAGCCCTTTGTACCATCCATTGTAGCACGTGTGTAGCCCAGGTCATAAGGGGCATGATGATTTGACGTCATCCCCACCTTCCTCCGGTTTGTCACCGGCAGTCACCTTAGAGTGCCCAACTGAATGCTGGCAACTAAGGTCAAGGGTTGCGCTCGTTGCGGGACTTAACCCAACATCTCACGACACGAGCTGACGACAACCATGCACCACCTGTCACTCTGTCCCCCGAAGGGGAACGCCCTATCTCTAGGGTTGTCAGAGGATGTCAAGACCTGGTAAGGTTCTTCGCGTTGCTTCGAATTAAACCACATGCTCCACCGCTTGTGCGGGCCCCCGTCAATTCCTTTGAGTTTCAGCCTTGCGGCCGTACTCCCCAGGCGGAGTGCTTAATGCGTTAGCTGCAGCACTAAAGGGCGGAAACCCTCTAACACTTAGCACTCATCGTTTACGGCGTGGACTACCAGGGTATCTAATCCTGTTCGCTCCCCACGCTTTCGCGCCTCAGCGTCAGTTACAGACCAGAGAGTCGCCTTCGCCACTGGTGTTCCTCCACATCTCTACGCATTTCACCGCTACACGTGGAATTCCACTCTCCTCTTCTGCACTCAAGTCTCCCAGTTTCCAATGACCCTCCACGGTTGAGCCGTGGGCTTTCACATCAGACTTAAGAAACCGCCTGCGCGCGCTTTACGCCCAATAATTCCGGACAACGCTTGCCACCTACGTATTACCGCGGCTGCTGGCACGTAGTTAGCCGTGGCTTTCTGGTTAGGTACCGTCAAGGTACCGCCCTATTCGAACGATACTTGTTCTTCCCTAACAACAGAGTTTTACGATCCGAAAACCTTCATCACTCACGCGGCGTTGCTCCGTCAGACTTTCGTCCATTGCGGAAGATTCCCTACTGCTGCCTCCCGTAGGAGTCTGGGCCGTGTCTCAGTCCCAGTGTGGCCGATCACCCTCTCAGGTCGGCTACGCATCGTCGCCTTGGTGAGCCGTTACCTCACCAACTAGCTAATGCGCCGCGGGTCCATCTGTAAGTGATAGCCGAAGCCATCTTTCAATCTTTCCTCATGCGAGGAAAGAAGTTATCCGGTATTAGCCCCGGTTTCCCGGAGTTATCCCAGTCTTACAGGCAGGTTACCCACGTGTTACTCACCCGTCCGCCGCTAACTTTTAAAAGCAAGCTTTTAAAAGTCCGCTCGACTTGCATGTATTAGGCACGCCGCCAGCGTTCGTCCTGAGCCAGGATCAAACTCTCCAAAAAAGTGTTTGATATAGCTCATTATTTAAAACATTGACGTTTCGTTCTGTTCAGTTTTCAAAGATCAATGTCGTTCATCAGCGACTTTTCTATATTACTCTCTTAAATAGAGAATGTCAAGAACTTTTTTTGGTGGAGCCTAGCGGGATCGAACCGCTGACCTCCTGCGTGCAAAGCAGGCGCTCTCCCAGCTGAGCTAAGGCCCCAATATTAAATGGTCGGGAAGACAGGATTCGAACCTGCGACCCCATGGTCCCAAACCATGTGCTCTACCAAGCTGAGCTACTTCCCGTTTGAATTGATTATGGCGCGCCCAAGAGGAGTCGAACCCCTAACCTTTTGATCCGTAGTCAAACGCTCTATCCAATTGAGCTATGGGCGCATATTATAATAAATTATTTTGCTTTGCAAAAATCTTGGTGCCGAGGACCGGAATCGAACCGGTACGGTAGTCACCTACCGCAGGATTTTAAGTCCTGTGCGTCTGCCAGTTCCGCCACCCCGGCAAGGGTATTTGGAGCGGAAGACGGGATTCGAACCCGCGACCCCCACCTTGGCAAGGTGGTGTTCTACCACTGAACTACTTCCGCGCAGAAATTTTTATCAATGCGGGTGAAGGGAGTCGAACCCCCACGCCTTGCGGCGCCAGATCCTAAGTCTGGTGCGTCTGCCAATTCCGCCACACCCGCGTTATGGAAAGTTAATTTACTTTAAAAAATGGTGAGCCATGAAGGACTCGAACCTTCGACCCTCTGATTAAAAGTCAGATGCTCTACCGACTGAGCTAATGGCTCGGAAATGGTGCCGGCCAGAGGACTTGAACCCCCAACCTACTGATTACAAGTCAGTTGCTCTACCAATTGAGCTAGGCCGGCATTTTATATGGTGGAGGATGACGGGATCGAACCGCCGACCCCCTGCTTGTAAGGCAGGTGCTCTCCCAGCTGAGCTAATCCTCCATTATGTAAGCCTGGCAACGTCCTACTCTTGCAGGGGGAGAGCCCCCAACTACCATCGGCGCTGAGAAGCTTAACTTCCGTGTTCGGGATGGGAACGGGTGTGACCTTCTCGCCATAATTACCAGACTATATGAGGTTTGTTCCCTCAAAACTAAATACTGCAGAAGAAGAAGTAAAACTGAGTTTCGCTTTTTTCAATCCAGCTCCAGCGCCTATCGGCTAGTGAATTTCTCCGTCTCCTCCCTACGATAAGTCAACATCAGTTCGTGAACTACCTCACTGTGTTTCCTTTATCTCAGTCGAAGACTACGAAATTCATACGCCGATGAGCAAGGCGCTTCCGCTTTATATTTTGGTTAAGTCCTCGATCGATTAGTATTCGTCAGCTCCATGTGTCGCCACACTTCCACCTCGAACCTATCAACCTGATCATCTTTCAGGGATCTTACTAGCTTGCGCTATGGGAAATCTCATCTTGAGGGGGGCTTCATGCTTAGATGCTTTCAGCACTTATCCCTTCCGCACATAGCTACCCAGCGATGCCTTTGGCAAGACAACTGGTACACCAGCGGTGCGTCCATCCCGGTCCTCTCGTACTAAGGACAGCTCCTCTCAAATTTCCTACGCCCACGACGGATAGGGACCGAACTGTCTCACGACGTTCTGAACCCAGCTCGCGTACCGCTTTAATGGGCGAACAGCCCAACCCTTGGGACCGACTACAGCCCCAGGATGCGATGAGCCGACATCGAGGTGCCAAACCTCCCCGTCGATGTGGACTCTTGGGGGAGATAAGCCTGTTATCCCCGGGGTAGCTTTTATCCGTTGAGCGATGGCCCTTCCATGCGGAACCACCGGATCACTAAGCCCGACTTTCGTCCCTGCTCGACTTGTAGGTCTCGCAGTCAAGCTCCCTTGTGCCTTTACACTCTACGAATGATTTCCAACCATTCTGAGGGAACCTTTGGGCGCCTCCGTTACTCTTTAGGAGGCGACCGCCCCAGTCAAACTGCCTGCCTGACACTGTCTCCCACCCCGATCAGGGGTGCGGGTTAGAATTTCAATACAGCCAGGGTAGTATCCCACCGACGCCTCCACCGAAGCTGGCGCTCCGGCTTCAAAGGCTCCTACCTATCCTGTACAAGCTGTACCAAAATTCAATATCAGGCTGCAGTAAAGCTCCACGGGGTCTTTCCGTCCTGTCGCGGGTAACCTGCATCTTCACAGGTACTATAATTTCACCGAGTCTCTCGTTGAGACAGTGCCCAGATCGTTACGCCTTTCGTGCGGGTCAGAACTTACCTGACAAGGAATTTCGCTACCTTAGGACCGTTATAGTTACGGCCGCCGTTTACTGGGGCTTCAATTCAGAGCTTCGCTTACGCTAACCCCTCCTCTTAACCTTCCAGCACCGGGCAGGCGTCAGCCCCTATACTTCGCCTTGCGGCTTCGCAGAGACCTGTGTTTTTGCTAAACAGTCGCCTGGGCCTATTCACTGCGGCTCTCTCGGGCTTGCACCCTACCAGAGCACCCCTTCTCCCGAAGTTACGGGGTCATTTTGCCGAGTTCCTTAACGAGAGTTCTCTCGCTCACCTTAGGATTCTCTCCTCGCCTACCTGTGTCGGTTTGCGGTACGGGCACCTTTCACCTCACTAGAGGATTTTCTTGGCAGTGTGGAATCAGGAACTTCGGTACTATATTTCCCTCGCTATCACAGCTCCGCCTTCACGGTTACGGGATTTGCCTCGTAACCAGCCTAACTGCTTAGACGCACATAACCAGCAGTGCGCTTACCCTATCCTCCTGCGTCCCCCCATCGTTCAAACGGTGAAGAGGTGGTACAGGAATATCAACCTGTTGTCCATCGCCTACGCCTTTCGGCCTCGGCTTAGGTCCCGACTAACCCTGAGCGGACGAGCCTTCCTCAGGAAACCTTAGGCATTCGGTGGAAGGGATTCTCACCCTTCTTTCGCTACTCATACCGGCATTCTCACTTCTAAGCGCTCCACTAATCCTTCCGGTTTAGCTTCACCGCCCTTAGAACGCTCTCCTACCACGGACACCTGTCAGGTGTCCATCCACAGCTTCGGTGATACGTTTAGCCCCGGTACATTTTCGGCGCAGAGTCACTCGACCAGTGAGCTATTACGCACTCTTTAAATGGTGGCTGCTTCTAAGCCAACATCCTGGTTGTCTAAGCAACTCCACATCCTTTTCCACTTAACGTATACTTTGGGACCTTAGCTGGTGGTCTGGGCTGTTTCCCTTTTGACTACGGATCTTATCACTCGCAGTCTGACTCCCAAGCATAAGTATTTGGCATTCGGAGTTTGTCTGAATTCGGTAACCCGATGAGGGCCCCTAGTCCAAACAGTGCTCTACCTCCAATACTCTTCATCTTGAGGCTAGCCCTAAAGCTATTTCGGAGAGAACCAGCTATCTCCAAGTTCGATTGGAATTTCTCCGCTACCCACACCTCATCCCCGCACTTTTCAACGTGCGTGGGTTCGGGCCTCCAGTAAGTGTTACCTTACCTTCACCCTGGACATGGGTAGATCACCTGGTTTCGGGTCTACGACCTCATACTTATTCGCCCTATTCAGACTCGCTTTCGCTGCGGCTCCGCTTCATCAGCTTAACCTTGCATGAAATCGTAACTCGCCGGTTCATTCTACAAAAGGCACGCTATCACCCATTAACGGGCTCTAACTACTTGTAGGCACACGGTTTCAGGTTCTCTTTCACTCCCCTCCCGGGGTGCTTTTCACCTTTCCCTCACGGTACTGGTTCACTATCGGTCACTAGGGAGTATTTAGCCTTGGGAGATGGTCCTCCCTGCTTCCGACGGGATTTCACGTGTCCCGCCGTACTCAGGATCCACTCTGGAGGGAACGAAGTTTCAACTACAGGGTTGTTACCTTCTTTGACGGGCCTTTCCAGACCTCTTCATCTACTCCGTTCCTTTGTAACTCCGTATAGAGTGTCCTACAACCCCAAGAGGCAAGCCTCTTGGTTTGGGCTTCTTCCGTTTCGCTCGCCGCTACTCAGGAAATCGCGTTTGCTTTCTCTTCCTCCGGGTACTTAGATGTTTCAGTTCCCCGGGTCTGCCTTCATTACCCTATGTATTCAGGTAAAGATACTGCTCCATTACGAGCAGTGGGTTCCCCCATTCGGAAATCTCCGGATCAAAGCTTGCTTACAGCTCCCCGAAGCATATCGGTGTTAGTCCCGTCCTTCATCGGCTCCTAGTGCCAAGGCATCCACCGTGCGCCCTTACTAACTTAACCTATAAGGTTATTACTACTTTAAAATGGATGAAATCCATAAAGTGGCGATTCTCGGTTTTACTTGGTTTCTTCTATCAGTATCTAGTTTTCAAAGAACAAATTATCCTGGATGAATTGATCATCCAAAACTGAACAGAACTTATAAACGTCTTCTTATAACCACGTAAGTGGTTTTCCATTATCCTTAGAAAGGAGGTGATCCAGCCGCACCTTCCGATACGGCTACCTTGTTACGACTTCACCCCAATCATCTGTCCCACCTTCGGCGGCTGGCTCCAAAAGGTTACCTCACCGACTTCGGGTGTTACAAACTCTCGTGGTGTGACGGGCGGTGTGTACAAGGCCCGGGAACGTATTCACCGCGGCATGCTGATCCGCGATTACTAGCGATTCCGGCTTCATGCAGGCGAGTTGCAGCCTGCAATCCGAACTGAGAATGGTTTTATGGGATTGGCTTAACCTCGCGGTCTCGCAGCCCTTTGTACCATCCATTGTAGCACGTGTGTAGCCCAGGTCATAAGGGGCATGATGATTTGACGTCATCCCCACCTTCCTCCGGTTTGTCACCGGCAGTCACCTTAGAGTGCCCAACTGAATGCTGGCAACTAAGGTCAAGGGTTGCGCTCGTTGCGGGACTTAACCCAACATCTCACGACACGAGCTGACGACAACCATGCACCACCTGTCACTCTGTCCCCCGAAGGGGAACGCCCTATCTCTAGGGTTGTCAGAGGATGTCAAGACCTGGTAAGGTTCTTCGCGTTGCTTCGAATTAAACCACATGCTCCACCGCTTGTGCGGGCCCCCGTCAATTCCTTTGAGTTTCAGCCTTGCGGCCGTACTCCCCAGGCGGAGTGCTTAATGCGTTAGCTGCAGCACTAAAGGGCGGAAACCCTCTAACACTTAGCACTCATCGTTTACGGCGTGGACTACCAGGGTATCTAATCCTGTTCGCTCCCCACGCTTTCGCGCCTCAGCGTCAGTTACAGACCAGAGAGTCGCCTTCGCCACTGGTGTTCCTCCACATCTCTACGCATTTCACCGCTACACGTGGAATTCCACTCTCCTCTTCTGCACTCAAGTCTCCCAGTTTCCAATGACCCTCCACGGTTGAGCCGTGGGCTTTCACATCAGACTTAAGAAACCGCCTGCGCGCGCTTTACGCCCAATAATTCCGGACAACGCTTGCCACCTACGTATTACCGCGGCTGCTGGCACGTAGTTAGCCGTGGCTTTCTGGTTAGGTACCGTCAAGGTACCGCCCTATTCGAACGATACTTGTTCTTCCCTAACAACAGAGTTTTACGATCCGAAAACCTTCATCACTCACGCGGCGTTGCTCCGTCAGACTTTCGTCCATTGCGGAAGATTCCCTACTGCTGCCTCCCGTAGGAGTCTGGGCCGTGTCTCAGTCCCAGTGTGGCCGATCACCCTCTCAGGTCGGCTACGCATCGTCGCCTTGGTGAGCCGTTACCTCACCAACTAGCTAATGCGCCGCGGGTCCATCTGTAAGTGATAGCCGAAGCCATCTTTCAATCTTTCCTCATGCGAGGAAAGAAGTTATCCGGTATTAGCCCCGGTTTCCCGGAGTTATCCCAGTCTTACAGGCAGGTTACCCACGTGTTACTCACCCGTCCGCCGCTAACTTTTAAAAGCAAGCTTTTAAAAGTCCGCTCGACTTGCATGTATTAGGCACGCCGCCAGCGTTCGTCCTGAGCCAGGATCAAACTCTCCAAAAAAGTGTTTGATATAGCTCATTATTTAAAACATTGACGTTTCGTTCTGTTCAGTTTTCAAAGATCAATGTCGTTCATCAGCGACTTTTCTATATTATCAAATCTCAATGCTGATGTCAACATGTTTTTTTGTTTTTCTTTTTCCTCGTTGCCCTTTCTTACCGGACAACGAATATAAATATACCACCATTTTCACTAATATGCAATAGCTTTTTAAAATTTTATTCCCTTAATTAATATATTAATATAACAAAATCCATCCTCGAAAAATGATAGACGATATATTATTACTTTAATCGAGTAGGAGGAGGTGACTAACCCCCGACCTCTCACACCACCGTACGTACGGTTCCGTATACGGCGGTTCCATTTATGTCTGACGTAGTTGAGAATATCTCACATAAAGACTCTTCAGCCCTCGCATCTCCCAATAGGAGTTTGTGAGGGTTTTCTGTAGGATTGGGCTTCTGGCTATTCTCCAATATTTCTTTCTAGAGTTTCCCCATTCGTATGCCTTCTCTTTTGGAATCCCTAATCCAATGAGTTTTCTTACTTTGGTTTTTGGTTTCTTCCATTCTTTCCATTGGCACATTCTGAGACGCCTTCTAATCCATTCGTCTAATTCTTTGAAAATAGTGGGTGTATCTGCTAATGCATAATATCCGCACCAGCCAATCAAATATTGATTCAGCTTCTCTATTCTATAATCCATTGGAATTGGTTTTGACCTTGAAGTTAATTCTCGTATCCGTTTCTTGACACGTTGAATACTTTGGTTTGACATCCGCACCTTCGGTTTCTTATGAAATGTGAAGCTAAAACCTAAAAACTTTCTTTTCCAAGGTCTGTCTACAGCTGACTTTTCTCGATTCACCTTTAGTTTTAGAGTAAATTCAATGAAAGTAGTAATCGAGTCCATTACTCGCTCTCCGGCTCTTCTCGATTTTACGTAGATATTACAATCATCTGCGTATCGGACAAACTTGTGCCCTCTCTTTTCTAACTCTTTGTCTAGTTCATCTAGAACGATATTGGAGAGTAAAGGACTTAATGGTCCACCTTGGGGCGTACCCTCCTCGGATTTCGTTATGACTCCATTAATCATAATGCCAGACTGTAGATACTTCCGAATTAGTGATAGGAGCGTTCTGTCTTGAATCCTTTTGGATAGAGTCCGCATTAATCTATCATGATTGACTTTATCAAAGAATTTCTCCAAGTCCATGTCGACTACCCATCGGTATCCCTCTTCGATATATTTCTTCGCTTGTCTAACACCGTCATGACCTCGTTTGTTTGGTCGAAAACCATAGCTCTGTGTTGAAAAAGTCGGGTCGAAGATAGGGGTTAAAATCTGAGTAATCGCCTGTTGGATGAAACGGTCTGTCACGGTTGGGATACCTAATAACCTTACTCCACCGTTCGGTTTTGGGATTTCAACCCGACGGACAGGAGAAGGTTGATAAGTACCCTCCATTAAGGATGTTTTAAGTGTATCCCACGTTTCGAGAATATGTCTTCGTAGGTCTTTTACGGACATATTGTCTACTCCATGACTTCCTTTGTTCTTTTCTACTCGCTTTAATGCCAATAAAAGATTTTCCCGTGACAACATTCGTTCCATTAACATTGAGATTTATCCTTTCTACGTGAACAATACATTCTCATTAAGTGGGTTCTTTACTAAGCCCTCCCGAAGTCCCCCATGGAATTCACCATTTCTTCCTTTCAGGTAGGTTCCGTAAGAATTTTCTGCTTTCATACATAAAGAACCGTTTGCCGAGTGTTTGTTCTCCTAAAATGGTTCAGTCCTTCCTTGATTCTCTCGAGCAAACCAAGTACTACGACTTCGGCTGACTTCTGATTGTTCAGCTATCCATTACTAGATAGGTTACCAAGTGTACTTGGCGTATCAACCAGACCTCCCCGGGTAAGAGTGCAATCTTTCCTTCCATCTATCTGCTTCATTTACTTTGTATCACCTTCGGCAGAAAGGACTTTGTTTTGTATTGCAAACTCATCCAATGATACCTAGCCTTGTATGAAGTTCGTGTTCCTCAGACCGGAAGTTTGCCGCTCGCTTCCTTCAGATTCCGCGTCACCACGGACACCCTTGCGTTAAGCTAACTGCTACTTCTGCCTTCACAGTTCGGGACTTTCACCCTAGAGACTACACCCATGCCGGGCGCACAATATACTAAAGCCCCCTATTCGGGAGCTTTTAAAAATAATTTATTCCTTGTTTTTCATTAACGGGAATAACAATACATCTCTAATAGAAGCTGAATTTGTTAATAGCATTACTAAACGATCTACACCTATACCTAATCCACCTGTAGGAGGCATACCATATTCTAACGCTTCCACAAAGTCGTCATCCATCATATGTGCTTCATCATTACCTTGTTCACGTTCTTTTAATTGATTCTCAAAACGTTGACGTTGATCAATAGGGTCATTTAATTCTGTAAAGGCATTCGCGTGCTCACGACCCACAATAAATAACTCAAAGCGATCCGTAAAACGTGGATCATCATCATTCTTCTTCGCAAGTGGAGAAATTTCTACTGGATGCCCATAAATAAAAGTAGGTTGAATAAGTGTTTCTTCCACTTTTTGCTCAAAGAATTCATTCACTATATGGCCAAATTCCATATGATCCGTGATTTCAATTCCGTGTTCTTTTGCTAATGAGCGAGCTTCCTCAACAGACATCTCTTTCCAGAAGTCAACACCAGTAACTTCCTTCACTGCATCTACCATATGCAATCTGCGCCATTCAGGTTCAAGATTAACCTCATATTCGCCATATTGAATACTGGTAGTTCCTAGTACTTCTTTCGCAATATGAGCAACTAAATTTTCTGTCAAACTCATAATATCCCGATAATCTGCATAAGCTTCATATAATTCAATCATTGTAAATTCAGGATTATGTCTAGTAGAAACACCTTCATTACGGAATACACGACCAATTTCATATACTTTTTCTAATCCACCGACAATTAGTCTTTTTAAATGCAACTCGATTGCAATACGCATATAGAGCGGAATATCTAATGCATTATGATGAGTAATAAAAGGACGGGCAGCCGCACCGCCTGCTATTGCATGCATCATTGGTGTTTCAACTTCTAAATATCCGTGATTATCCAAATATCTGCGCATAGATTGGATAATCAAGCTGCGAGTAATAAACGTCTTTTTACTCTCATCACTCATAATTAAATCAAGATAGCGTTGACGATAACGTTGTTCAACATCCTTTAGCCCGTGAAATTTATCAGGTAATGGACGTAGTGATTTTGTTAATAAAACAAAATCCGTTACTTTAATAGACAGCTCTCCAACCTTTGTTTTAAAAACGGTTCCTGTAACACCAATAATATCCCCTAAGTCTAATGTATCAAATAAATCGTAACTTTCATCACCAATAGTATCTTTACGAACATATACCTGAATTTGCCCTTGCAAGTCTTGAATATGAGCAAATCCAGCTTTTCCTTTTCCACGTTTTGTCATGATACGACCAGCGATGGTTACTTGAACGTCTTTTTCTTCTAACTCTTCTTTCGTCATTCCTTCGTAAAGATCTTTAATCTGTTTAGTATTATGCGTTCTATCAAAACGTTTTCCAAACGGATCAATTCCACTCTCACGGATAGACTGCATTTTTTCACGTCTTACTAGCACTTGATCATTTAATTCTTCATTACTCACTTTTGCCACTCCAATCTATTAGTTAGACTCTCTTCATTTAAAAGCCATTTTATAAATGCTCGTATGTCTATAATGAATATACTTTATTATTGTACACAATCTTAAGAATTCAGACATCCATTAAGTATAGATTTTAATAATTAGTGAAAAAACTGCCAGACTTACTGGCAGTTTGGCAATCAGTTAACCCACTTTTACTTCCTCGTTAGCTTCCATTTCTTCCACATAATTTGTTAAAATTTCTACTAATTCAGCACGTGTATTACATTGATAAATGCCGGTTCTTACTTTTGCATTTCCGTTCATGCCCTTTAATCCTTCATACATTTGATCACGAGTTCTACCATGTAAAAAAACGTCTGCTTCCACTAATGTTTCCTTTTCCTCACCGAAGATTTGCAAACTGAATGGTTTTTACGTTCATCTATATATAAAAGGTTCATTGTCTTCTCGTTTATAAAAACAATACCCTTGTCACTGATTTCATTTCAGCACATACTAAACCAGCACCAAATTCTTTACCGTTAAGCGGAAAGCTGTATTACAAATACGGGCCATCGGAGCCTAAAACTACTTGGTTTTTCATTGCATTTTTATCAATTTCAAATGCCGGTTCTCCCCCTATATATTATTATTCTTTATCCTCAGGAGGGGTAAGCTCATCCACTTTAATTTCAAGCAAACCAGCTACATCATTTAAAAAGCTATCAGTAGGCAAACGGCTTCCTCTTTCAATTTCTCCTAATATCGACACAGAAACTTTTAGATTTTTTGCTAACTCCTCTTGCGTATATCCTTTTAATTTTCGAAAAGCGCGAATGCGTCTTCCCCATTTATCTGTTTCCATAAGCGAACTCCTTCTTTATCAGGTATTCCGTTTAGAACTTCATTTAAAGGGGCTTTCAAGGTTGGCAGCTGTACGTCTGGGTCTATTTCCATTAATGGTACAAGCACAAATGCTCTCTCATGCATCCTTGGGTGCGGAATAATTAGTTTCTCTGATTTTATATTTTCGTTATTAAACAATAAAATGTCAAGGTCTACCGTCCTTGGCCCCCACCTAATATCCCTAATTCTCCCCAATTCCTTTTCCGTATGGAGACATATTTCAAGCAGTTGTTCTGCAGAAAATGATGTCTTTAACTTCACGACCATATTCAAAAAATTACCTTGATCCGAATATCCAACCGGTTCGGTTTCGTAAATAGAAGATGTATTAATAAATTCAATTTCAGGATAATTCACTAACTGCGTTATTGCGTCTTTCAAAAATCCTTCCCTATTACCGAGATTAGAACCTAGAGATAGATAAACTATGTTTGTCATTTTGTCAGACTCCTTGTTATTTCCACTGCCACGGATTGGTAATGGCCTGGAATTGGCGGGTCAGGTTTAATTACTTTTACAGTAGTCTGAACAATAAGCGGAAAATGATTTAATATAGTGTAAGCAATCTTATCTGCAACAGCCTCCAACAAACGATATGGTTTTCCTTCCACTATTTCCTTGCAAATTTCATATATTTCCGCGTAGCTGACTGTATCATTCAAATCATCGCTCTTACCCGCTTTCGCTAAATCAAGTTCAAGCACTAATGAAACACGAAATCTTTGGCCCAGTCGATTTTCCTCTGGTAAAACACCGTGATATCCGTAAAACTCTAACTCATTTAAATATATTTTATCCATCATACTCTCCCTTACCAGCAAGAATATCCATTACTTTTGCCATTCTGCTCATTTCTTTCACATCATGTACTCTGATAAGTTGACACCCTTTATCAATGCCATAACAAATAGTTGCACCTGTTCCTTCCATTCTTTCATGGGGAGGCAGATTTAAGATTTGTCCAATCATTGTTTTTCTTGATGTAGCCAATAAAACGGGATAGCCTAATCCAACAAGCTTGTCCAAGTTTTTCATCATTTCAATATTTTCCTTTACATCTTTGGCAAAACCAATCCCTGGATCTAAAATAATATTTTCATCCCTGACGCCCGCTTTTTTTGCAATAGAAATACTTTCATACACATCATTTAATACATCGCGAATAAAATTCGTGTAATCTCTGTTTTCTCTATTATGCATTAGTATGATTGGAACATCATGTTCGGCGGCTACATCGGCAATTTCGGGATCCTTTTTCGCCCCCCAAACATCATTGATAATATGCGCTCCCGCCTCTAATGCTTTTTGTGCAGTTTCAGCTTTATATGTATCGATAGAAATAGGTATGGATATTTCCTTGGAAAGTGCTGAAATGATCGGGAAAATCCTCGCAATTTCTTCTTTTGCACTAACAGGTTCATGTCCAGGACGGGTGGACTCCCCGCCTATATCGATAATATCTGCCCCGTCGCTAACCATTTCCTTTGCATGAAATAGAGCTTTTTCTTTATCAATGAATTTTCCTCCATCCGAAAAAGAGTCTGGAGTCACATTTAGAATTCCCATAATCAAGGTCTTCTGCTGATAATCTAATTGGTATGGCCCGCATTGAATTACATGGTCCATTTATTTAACTCCTTTCACACTTACCTATTTATAGTCTAAACCTTTTTCAAGCCATTTCTCAACCCATATTCGTAAACTTAAAAAGGCAATCGGATGAACCGATTGCCTCATTTGCTAAATCTTAATCCTCAAATTGATATAGTGCAGTACTTAAATATCGTTCACCATTATCCGGAATGATTGCTAAAACTTTTTTCCCTTTTCCTAATGTTTTTGCTACCTTTAATGCTGCATGAATGGCAGCCCCTCCGGAAATTCCACCAAGAATTCCTTCCAGTTTTGCTACTTTCCTGGATGCCTCAAAAGCTTCTTCTGTATGAACGTGAATAATCTCATCATATATTTCTTGATTCAATGTATCCGGAATAAAATTTGCTCCAAGTCCTTGAAGTTTATGCGGACCCGGTTTGCCCCCTGCCAGAATTGGAGAGTCTGCGGGCTCAACCGCAATAATTTTAATATTTGGGTATGTTTCTTTTAGGACTTTACCAGCACCGCTTATCGTTCCACCCGTACCAATACCAGCTACAAATGCATCTAGTTGATCTCCCATTTGTTCAACAATTTCCTTACCTGTTGTCAAACGATGGATCTCCGGATTAGCCTCATTTTGGAATTGCTGCGGCATAAAATAACCGTTCTCTTTTACTAGCTCTTCCGCTTTATTGACAGCGCCTCTCATTCCTTCAGACCCAGGTGTTAAAACAAGCTGCGCACCGTACGCGCGAAGCAGATTTCTGCGTTCTAAACTCATTGTATCCGGCATAACAAGAACGGCATTATATCCTTTTGCTGCAGCCACCATCGCTAATCCAATACCTGTGTTTCCGCTGGTTGGTTCCACAATTGTATCACCAGGTTTAATTTTCCCGGCATTTTCAGCTGCTTCAATCATCGCTAATGCAATTCGATCTTTTACACTGCTTCCAGGGTTCATATACTCCAGTTTAAGATAAAGTTCCGCATCATTTTCTCCAGTTAAACGAGTTGCTTTTACAACTGGTGTTTCTCCAATTAATTCCGTTACAGATTTTACATTTCGAGCCATGACTAATCACCCCAAATTCCGAGTATTTTTATTGGTTTAATAACTAAAAATTAACATTTGGATATAGGAAAGTCAATGAAAAAGAATCGACATATTTTAAAGAAAAGCGAAAGCGCCTTGCTCATCGACATACGGATGAGTGAAAATATCACTTCCATTTTCAACTGATGCCCTTACCCGCAGGGCGGAGACGGAGAATATTGCTAGCTGATAGGCACTGGAACTAGAAAAAATCATATTAGTTATCATTTTTATTTGATAAAATATTTATACTTTTTTAGCATAAAAAGACACAAGTACTTAGCTTGTGCCTTTCACTTTTCATTTTCGTAAAACCATTTTACATGATATTCCTTCCAAAATGATTCTGGTGTAACGGAATTCTCTATAGAGTTTAAAGCTACTTGCCTTCTAATTTGATCTTTTACTTCATTATATGAATAGACTTTGCCATTAATTCGATCCGTAACTTGCACAACCACAAAATGTCCTTTATACGGAATAGGATTACTATATTGATCCACTTTAAGATGTTCAATAGTTTGTAAAAATTCTTTTGAATATTCCTTGGAATCCTCAGAAATATAACCAATATTTCCTCCTTGAGGACTTGAAGCCGGATCAATGGATGCCTCCATTGCTAATGCATCGAAGCTGGAACCATTTTTTAAATCCCGAATAATTTGTTCCGCTTCACCTTTTGTTTTCACCTCTATTAGTGAGATCTTATAAGAAGTAGGAATGTGATAAAAGTACTGATTATCCCGATAATATTTTTTTAATTGTTCTTCCGTTACTTTGACATCTTTCGTGATCAATTTATCAAATAATAAATTTGCTTTAACTTCATTTTTTAACAAGTCATCATTTTGCAGTACACCATCTGAATCCTGAATGGATTTGGCAATGGCCATTTCCTGATTTAATTCCTTATTGCTTACCGATATACCGTATTTTTTTGCCATTTTTTCTATTAGTTTTTGATCAATCAAATTTCTTAGTGTGTCTTTTCCACTTTGTTGTTCCATTGCTAACAGCCAGTCTTGTCTTGCAATCTTCTCGCCATCTACACTTGCAACGGTTTCGTTTAAGTTATTATTTGCAAACGCACTTTGATTCCCGTAATCCTTAAAAGTAAAAAAGAAGATGGTACAAATATTAAGTAAGACTAATCCACCAATAATGTACAATAATTGCTTCTTCCCCAAGGTTCTCTCTCCCTATTTTGCTTCTTCTGCTAACTCCTCAAGCTCTTCTTTCGAAAAAAGATATTTTGAATTACAAAAATGGCATTGCGTCTCCGCTTGTCCATCATCATGAATCATATCTTCAATCTCTGTTTTTCCTAAGCTGATAATGGCAGCAGCAAATCTTTCCTTCGAACAATTACATTTGAATTGAATTGGCATTTGCTCTAATACTTTTACATTTCCTTCGCCTAATAAACTGATTAATATTTCTTCCGGACTTAATCCTTGTTGAATAAGCTTTGAAATAGGAGGACTAGCCTGAATTCTTTTTTCTATATCCTCTATTACTTCTTCATTTGTACCCGGAAGCAGCTGAATAATAAACCCTCCTGCAGCTAATATACTGTTATCTGGATTTACTAATACTCCAACCCCCACAGAAGATGGGACTTGTTCAGAGGCAACGAAATAATAGGTGAAGTCCTCCCCTAATTCCCCCGATACAATCGGTACTTGACCGGAAAAATGCTCACGTAACCCTAAATCTTTTACGACTGTTAGTGTACCATCAGTTCCAACTGCACGACGGACGTCTAATTTTCCATGTTCGTTTAGATCAAAATGAGTTTGCGGATTCGTTACATAGCCACGCACATCCCCTTTAGCGTTACTATCTACAATGATCACACCAACAGGACCATGCCCTTCAATCTTAACCGTTAATTTTTCCTCACCCTTTAACATGGCGCCCATCATTACCCCAGCAGTCATGGCACGTCCTAATGCGGCAGAAGCAGTTGGCCAAGTATAATGACGTCTCTGCGCCTCGCCTACCGTCTCTGTACTTTTCGCTGCATATGCGCGAACTTGTCCATTATAAGCTAAAGCCTTAATCAAATAATCTCCCAATCGAAAAGCCTCCTCATTACTCACTTGTATTCCTTTTATAAATAAGACTTAAACCTTTTAAAGTCAAAAAAGGATCTACAATATCAATTAATTTTGATTCGCTTGCTATTAAGCTGGAGTGTCCTCCTGTCGCAATAACAATCGGTTCCTTTTTACTCTTTGCTTTCATCCTAGTAACAATACCTTCAACTTGACCTACATATCCATATACAATGCCTGCCTGCATTGCAGCTATAGTATTTTTCCCTACTATTCCATCAGGGCGGGTAATTTCAATACGCGGCAATTTAGAAGCCCTGGAATATAAAGCTTCTGCGGATATACCGATTCCTGGTGCTATAGCTCCTCCTAAATATTGGCCTTCTTCATTAATATAGCAATAAGTTGTAGCTGTTCCAAAATCCACTATAATAAGCGGGCTTCCATATTCATGTATCCCCGCAACTGCATTGACAATTCTGTCGGCACCCACTTCTTTTGGGTTATCATATTTAATGTCCAATCCTGTTTTGACACCAGGACCAACAATTAAAGGTTTAACATTGAAGTATTTATTGCACATACGTTCTAGAGCATAGTTTATAGGAGGAACAACGGAAGAAATGATAACACCGTTTATATCCTTGAAATGTATTCCCACATGCTGAAATAAGGCATTTATAATCATTGCATATTCATCTTCAGATTTAAAACGGTCTGTTTCCACTCTCCAATGATGCTTTAGTTTTTCATCATCATATATGCCTAAAACAATATTTGTATTCCCTACGTCTAAAACAAATAACATACTATCACCACTCTAATTAGTCTAATTGCATGCCAACATCATACCATATTTCCATCATAAAATAGGAACGGTTTTATCTAAAAAAAGATATGTTCGTGTTTATAGTTGATATATAGCCTTTCAGAGCATTGGAAATGTGTATGGATTATTCAAGTGATATCCTCCATCAACACTTACTGAAATAAACTCGATATCATATAATTTCACAAAAATAAAAGGGACATCGGAATTAGGAATACGATGCCCCTTTCGTCTAACCTTATTCTTTTGGTTCTTCAGGATTATCTTCGGTCTTTGTATTGGTTGGACCAAACTTTTCTGGTCTAGAAGTTTCATCCTTTTTCTCAGCAAACTCTTCTGATTTCTTTTGGATATTAACCTTTAAATCAGAATCCGCCTCGGATTTTTTACTTTCTATATATGCTGCAGAACTGCGATCTGGCAAAGTGCCATTCTCGTATAACGAACGAATTTGTTCCGCATCTAATGTTTCCACTTTTAACAATGTCTGAGCAATAATTTCAAGTTTGTCACGATTTTCGGTAAGGATCTTTTTAGCACGCTCATAGCATTCTTTGATAATGCTTTGAATCTCCCGGTCAATTTCATAAGCAATTTCATCTGAATAATTTTGTTCATTATTCAGATCTCTTCCTAAAAAGACTTGACCGCCTTGAGCTTGACCAAACTGTAATGGACCAAGCTTATCACTCATACCAAATTCCGTTACCATTTTCCGTGCAATATTAGTTGCACGTTGGAAGTCGTTTGAAGCACCTGTAGATACTTCACCAAATGTAATTTCCTCAGCAACACGGCCTCCTAATAGACCGGTAATCTTATCCAGCAACTCAGGTTTTGTCATAAAATAACGGTCTTCCTTCGGTAACATAACAGCATATCCACCCGCTTGACCACGTGGTACAATCGTTACTTTATGAACCATTTCTGCCTCATCTAAAACTAAACCGATAACAGTATGACCGCCTTCATGATAGGCAACAATATTTCGTTCCTTTTGGGAAATAACACGACTTTTCTTCGCGGGCCCCGCAATAACACGATCTGTTGCTTCATCGACATCTTCCATATCGATTTTTTTCTTATCCTGTCTTGCTGCAACCAGCGCAGCTTCATTTAGCAAGTTTTCAAGGTCTGCACCTGAAAATCCAGGCGTTCTTGAAGCAATTGCTTTTAAATCAACTGTAGGATCTAATGGCTTGTTACGAGCATGAACTCTTAACACTGCTTCACGCCCGTTCACGTCAGGACGGTCAACAGTAATTTGTCTGTCAAATCGACCTGGACGTAATAATGCCGGGTCTAAAATATCAGGGCGGTTTGTTGCTGCTATGATAATGATTCCTTCATTAGCGCCAAACCCGTCCATTTCAACAAGCAATTGGTTTAATGTTTGTTCACGTTCATCATGTCCACCACCTAAACCGGCACCACGCTGACGACCAACTGCATCAATTTCATCGATAAATATGATACACGGAGCATTTTTCTTCGCATTTTCAAATAAATCACGAACACGGGAAGCACCGACACCGACAAACATTTCAACAAAATCAGAACCACTTATAGAGAAGAACGGCACTCCTGCTTCACCAGCAACTGCACGAGCTAATAAAGTTTTACCAGTACCTGGAGGTCCAACAAGAAGTACCCCTTTAGGAATCCTTGCACCAAGCTCCGCAAATTTTCTAGGGTCTTTTAAGAATTCTACTACTTCTACAAGTTCTTGCTTTTCCTCATCTGCACCAGCTACATCACGGAAACGAACTTTTTTCTTATCATCATTGTAAAGCTTTGCTTTGCTTTTCCCAAAGTTCATTACACGACCGCCGCCGCCTTGAGCTTGGTTTAGCAAGAAGAAGAAGAGAATAAAGATAATGACAAACGGTATGATGGAGGTGAAAAAGGATACCCAACCGCTTGTTTCTTTTGCCATCATTACATTAACTTTTGTTTTTGCAGCAGCTTTATCAATACGATCAAGCGCTGCCTGACTATTCATTACATATGTAAGGAATTGTTCTTTGTTATTCAATTCTCCTCTAACTTCATACACGCCTCTTTCAGGCTGCATAGAGAAGTTTTTTACTTCCCCCTTATCTAAGGAAGAAACAAATTGATCATATGATATATTCTTCGTAGGCTCATTGTTATTGTTAAAGTAACTTACGATACCAATAAGAACGAGGAATAATAATACATAAAAGATTGTATTTCTAAATATTCTGCTCATTCCTTACCTCCTCCCACGTTCAGAAAACTATAATAAATAGTATCATAGAGAATCTTGACATTTCAACAATTTGCACTTGCAATAAAAGCTTTTTTGAAAGCATTTTCTAAACGTCACATTGTTAGTGTAGACTTATTCACTTTTCGTATACACTTCCGGTTTCAAAACTCCGATATAAGGAAGATTTCGATACCTTTCAGCGTAATCTAATCCATAACCGACAACAAAGGCGTCAGGAACAATAAAGCCTACATAATCAGCCTCTATATTAGCCTTTCGACCGGTTGGCTTATCAAGCAATGTCACAATTTTGATGGATTTTGCTTTTCTATAACGGAACAACTCCACTAAATAGCTTAAAGTGAGCCCGCTGTCGATGATGTCTTCGATAATAAGAATGTCTCTTCCCTCAACGGAGGTATCAAGATCCTTTAAAATTTTGACTTCCCCGGAGGAAACAGTGGATTTGCCATAGCTCGAAACATCCATGAAATCCATTTCCAAATAAGTGTCTATCCGCTTCACCAAGTCAGCCATAAACAATGTCGCACCTTTTAAAACTCCAATGGCTAGCGGAAAGCGTCCGTCATAATCTTTTGTAAGTTGTTCTGCTAAGTCTTTCGTCTTTTTTTGTATTTCTTCTTCTGAAATTAACACTTTTTCAATATCTTGTTTCATTAACTTTGTTGCCCCCTAGAAGATGATTGTTTGCAGTATTGTAAAATATAATAAGCTTCATTAGGTACGGGCGGCTTGTCATAACATGATTTCTTTAACCCGGGAATCCATAAAATAATTCCATCATGGTCTGTTACAATCGGCCATAATTCCCTTTCGTCTATCGGAACTTTTTTATCAATAAATATATCCTTCACTTTTTTCGTTCCATTTAATCCTTTTACTTTCATTCTGTCACCATTACGTTTTGTGCGAACAGTGATAGGAAATTTAATATCATTTGCATGTATACAGATAATATTATTCCCTTCGTTCATGGGTAGATGCTTCCCTTTTTTTATTTGAATCAGATATCCATTTGGAAGATTTACCTTGGCTCCATCCTCTAGTATAAATTCATATGCAAAAGATTGTTTCGCGCGAGCAAAAGCGAAGCGGCATCTTTCATAAGAACGGATAACCGTTAAACCCAGTGGTAAATCTAGCTTTCCAGATGGATGGTGAAGATTCGCTATTAACTCCAGAACAGCATCAATATGAACGGATAAAAAAGTACCAGGATTTTCTTTATAGAGATAGTTTAATATTAGTTGAATCCCTCTTCTTTGTAAAGGCAAAGGCATTATAGAAAAGGTCTTAATGTTAATGGTAATCTCATCATCTGTTTTATTCCATACTTTATTCATTTCTTTCTCTGTTAATGCCTGCAAAAATGATTCATCCTCCAACAATTCCTCACTGAACCGCTGAAAGTGTTCATGTACATGACTATTTTCTTTTTTTAAAAACGGAAGTATTTCCATTCGGAAGCGATTCCTAGTATATTCGGCAGATTGATTACTAGGGTCTTTACGGGGCTTTAATTGATAATAATTGCAGTATTCTTCTATCTCCTTTTTGGTTATACAAAGGAGAGGCCTGATTAACTCGCCACCCTCTACCTTTCTTCGAAGTGGAATGCCCGCTCGTCCTTTTCCAGAACTACCGCGTGTCAACCTCATCAAAATTGTCTCTATTTGGTCATCTCCATGATGTCCCAGGACGAGCTTATTCAGACCAAATTTCTTCATGGTTTCGTCATAAAATTGATAGCGATATTTTCTTGCTGTTTCTTCAAAACCATTTCCTTCAATATGTACTTTTTCTTCTATATTGATTCTTGCAGCTGTGATATGAACACCGAGCTGATGGCAAAATTCCTCCACAAACAATAAATCCTCGTAGGACTCCTGCCCGCGCAGCATATGATCAACATGCGCTACAGTCAGAGAGATAGAGAAATAGTCCTTCTTATGGAATAAATAATGAACTAAAGCCAATGAGTCCGGTCCCCCGGATACTCCGACCAATACGGAATCTCCCTTTTCCAATAATCGATGCTTTTTGATAAATTCAGTTACTTTTACTTCAAATGACAGCATATCGTTATTCTTTCCTTTAAATAATAAAATACCTTAAGGTTATAGTACCAAATAAAAATTTTTCAATCGAAAATAATGCATTAAAAATTTGAAATTTATAATGTTAAGAAAAGATAAGCGCCGCAGTTATAGCGTTGAAGTACTAATTTCACCTTCGTCGTCACAGGCGTGAACAGCGAAAAAATATTTCGAGATAATTCACGAGCTAGTGAAAACTGGTACTTCAAATTTCAACGAGTATAACTTTTAAAAGTAATTTTACCTGAAGTCCTTACTCCCAGGAAGGAGGGAGAAATCTTCGGGCCGATTAATATGTTAATAAACTTATACGTTCTTATTTAAAAAAAGGGAGTCATACAAAATATGGCCCCCTTCCTACAGTAAATGTCCATATACATATAGAATATATAGAAATGATATTACTAATATAATCATCATTGTTTCTAAAAAGCCAACAATTTTATTATGCCTTCTCCTTCTTACTCTTGAAGCGGTTCCCTTTTTTGGTTTGGTTGAATTTACTTTCATGGTGGAGCTATTTTGAGTATTACCAGAATCGCTAGACAGTAATTTTAATAAATCCTTCCTCATTTCTAATGCAGCACTATATTTACCAGTGATGGCCTTCCATAAAATATCACGACGCTCTGCTAATTCCGGCTTAGCCTGAATAGCTTTTTTCAGCTGCTCAAGCCCCTCCCTTTGTTTGGTAAATCTTTTGGGATAGGATAAATTGATCATTACCATTGCTGTCGCAAATAAATCATAGCTAGGATCTGCTTTTCTAGAACCAGCTCCCCAATAACCCCTATCAAAGAACTCTGTATACTCCTTGATGGCTCGTCCTATCATAGTTGTTCCACCAACATCAATACAACGTATTCGTGTCGGAGGACCTGTCACAATTAAATTTTCCGGTTTTAGATCTCCAAAAACCCATCCTTCATGATGCAGACGATCCAAATCATTTAAAAGTTGCAAAATTAATACATCCGACCATCCATGGCCTTTCTTTTGCACAAAGGCTAATAAATCCGGTCCATGTATATATTCCATCACATAGAAGGGAATCCTTTTGTTATGTGTTTCCCAATCATCAATTTCTAGCAAAGAAGGCCCGAGGGTATTCCCTTGGACCTTTGAAAATGATTTTAGGACATTTACCTCAGAGGTAATAGATATCGAATTATCACTCATTTTTAGTGCTACATAACCTTGTTTCCCTTCTGCCAGGTAAACCATTCCGTTGGCACCATATCCCAGCTCCTTAATAAGGGTATAATGGTTTTTATTCCATTTACCATATATGACAGTACCTGATTGAAATTTATATTGACTCTTCAAAGTATTGTTCATCATCACGAGATAACAATCCCCTTAAAGAACGTTTTTTATTAAAATAAGCAATCGCTTCTTTAATAGCTGGACCAGTTGGCGTAATACCGCCTACGCTTAATTTTGAAAAAACAGTAGTAAGTGATTCCAATCTTGGTGTCCAATCCAGCAATTTTTCGACATCTTTCCTTTTCCCGGGAAATACAAAAACGGAGAATTGGTTATTTCCCATTCTGGCATTTAAGCTTAATGATAGGTCCAATAAGGCCTCCTTTACGGTTGGAAGCTTATGCTTCATACTTGCACTTGTATCGACAAGAATCAACACGTCCAAGTCTACTGTTTCACCAAGCTCATCCACTACTTCCATTACCTCTCCCCTTTGCTCAGGCGGGAGTTCTTCCATTGATGTATTGCGACCCAAGATATGCTTTAACTCACGATTTACTACACCTTGTAATGTTTGAGTCATTGCCTTTCGCGTTACCATCTGGACAGTTTGCGACAAGCTTTGGGCATATACAATCTGACTGACACCACCACCCGACATGGATATTCCCTCAATTTCTTGCATTCCCTTCTCATCAATTACATCATTTTCCATTACACCAATAACATTAATGGTGATACCTTGTTCTTTTGCCAAGGCAGCCATTGCTATTGGATCGCCTCCTTGATTTGAACAACCATCAGTAATAAGCAGAATTTGCTTTAATGTTCCTGTTTTCAAAAATTTCCCCTCCAAATCGTCATTCTTTTGAATAAAATAAAAAGAAGCTTTTGTTAATAACCATCTTCGACGATTTAAAGGGGTTTTATACTTTTTATGTTTACTATTTTTTAAGTTTTGGATGTATCGTGATTATTGATGATGGACAATATATGCACTGGAACATACTCTATTCGATACAAAACCTGGAGAAACATGTACATATATGGCGTATAAAAATATCATTATTAGCAGATCCCTAGTTTTAATAAACTGTTTCTAAGATATTAATGCTTTTCGTTTACTCACCGGAATAGCCGCCCATTTTGGGGTATTGTGTTCAATTTTGGCTACAACAATCGTCATATCATCGTCTATTACTCCTGATCTTGTCCGAATGACCTCCTCCATAATTAAATCGGCTATTTCCTGGGGATCTTCCGTTTGCAATTCCCGTATTTTTCGTTTCATCCATAAGTCATAATTTTCTACATGCTTTGGCCCTTCAAAAATACCATCGCTCATCATCACAAGCAGATCTCCGGCCTTCAACTGATCGGAAACGACATCTACATCAAATTCCTGAATCATTCCCATCGGTAAATTACTAGATTCTACTTTCAATACTTTATTAGCCCTCTTAATAAAGCTTGGAGTAGAGCCTATCTTTAAAAACT
This sequence comes from Margalitia sp. FSL K6-0131, assembly GCF_038008735.1. Classification (NCBI taxonomy): domain Bacteria; kingdom Bacillati; phylum Bacillota; class Bacilli; order Caryophanales; family Bacillaceae; genus Heyndrickxia; species Margalitia sp. FSL K6-0131. Next base: position 78,377 of record NZ_JBBOZS010000001.1, on the reverse strand, counting down.
TTGCACTCGCGTCCTGCAAATCAATCATTGCCAAGTCTAGTGTGGAAAAAATTTCATCTGTTGTTCTTAAGGAGAGAATGGAATTTACAGATTTAATAGCCACTTTCTCTTCTATTCCGGACTGTAAAATTTTCTGGAGCAATTTAAGCGTTTCGTTACTCTCATGATGTGCTCTTTCTCCATTCCCCATCCCGTCACTGATGGCAATAGCATATTTTCTTGCCCCAAGTTCAATCATGGAATAACTATCCCCCGAGATGAACCCCCCTCCTTTTGCTGCGTGGGCGACACCTGTTTTTACAACATATGCCTTGTCCGACCTAAAGGTTACATAAGTAAATCCATTAGGGTAAGCTACATATTCCGCTTTTTTAACAACGATGGTTTCTCCTAAAATATCAGATAACAAGGGCGCAATAATTTTTTCACATTCCCCGTGGCTATTATTCGTTGGAATAGTCATATCAATATCGATATTGCCTTCCTCCAGACTATATATTTCTACCTGTTCAATTTCTAATCCAAAATCCTGTAACGCATCTAAAATCATTTCCTCTTGCTTTTGATGATTCTCCCTTTCCCTTTTTATTTCATTCGCAAAATCACCCATTACTTCGGAAACACCCAATAATTGTTCTGCAACTAATTTTCGGCTTTCTTTAACCTGTTTCCTTAGCTTTTGGTTTGCATAGAAAAATGTCAGCTCCTGATAAATGGCATCCTCGACTTTCTTTGCTTTTACACAATGTTTTTCTAACTCACGATGAGTACGCTGAGGTATTACTCCTTCCCCTTTATCGCATTCATTCATCACCTTTTTCATTAGTTCATATGTTTTATCAAAATTATTTGCCCAGCACTGTTCTTTTTTGAAGCAGGACTGACAAGTTTTTTCCGTCACATTGCTTAAATAATAATCAAGCTCCTGATCTTCTTGATCTCCTTCCCGCCACTGATCATATTGGGAGAAACTATTTGAAAGTGCTTGAAAGACGGAGGAAAATTGTTCAACTCGGTGAACGGTGATGTCTCTGATTTTTCTCATGTATTGTTGCTGTTCCTGAGCAAATTCTGATGTTCCCGGAATATGCTTTGCCATTTTCATTGTCAACTGCTGCGGCGTTAAAATAAGCAGCATTATGGCAATACAGGATTCATAAATATTTTGAAGTAAAGGAGTTTGGGCATCTCCATACATTCCTATTAATAAGGTGGCAATTAATAAACCAATGGAAGTGCCGACTTTCCTCCCTTCTTTTAAAAGCCCTCCTAACAATCCCGAAAAAGCCAATAAACTCATTTGATAGAAACTAGATACATTTGCTAAGCTAAAAATGAGACCTGTGACGACTCCTACTGTTGATCCAACCGTTGCACCTCCAACAAATGCAAAAAGAAGAACCAGATACCTCGATAAAATATGCTCTATGGATAAATTATAGATGGACCACCCAATGGTTCCTGTAAGCACAGAAGCCAGCATAATTATTAGACTGACAACCTCTTCTGTTTTGAAACTTTTTTTTCTTTTTTTAAGTGATAAGAGTGGAATGCTCTGCATAAATATAAGTGTGAGGATAAAAGTGAGACATGCCTCCACCCCAGCCATCATACCATCATATAAGGTAATGGTTTCATGATGTTGAATATAAAGAAAGGCACATCTTGCAGCAAAAGAAGTAAAAAATACATAGTATGGCAGAGCCTTTATTTCATCCTTATGAAATCTGGCAAACAGCCGGAAAGCTACTAAAAAAATGACCGCACACGAAAAAGTATAGACAGTACTGGCGATTGATAAGGTAAAAGCACCTGCAAGCAGTCCCAATAAAACTAACGGCGCTTTTTTTCTCCTCATCATATACACGGAAACAAAGAACGGCAGTGAAAATGGTGATAAATGTGATAATATTAAGGCTCGTCCAAGTAAAAAACCGATAATAATGAGAGCTACACCTTTTTGGAGAAAGAATTGGTCTAGCTTTACTTGAAGACTGGTTAATCTTCTGGAAACTTCAAGCTTTGTTTCCTCTAAGTTACTTCCTTGATCCATAAAGCTATGTTCCGCCTTTTCCATTTTTATACACCCCTCTAGCGTAGTAGTTGCAAATCATTATATATTGGACAAGTCTAGAAGTTTGTCAAAATTGAGAGATGAATAGAAAGAAAAGTTCGACTTCTTTCAGCGAAAAGATGGATGGTCTTCCATGTTTCTCGTCAAATAACGAGATAATAAACAGGAGATTTTTATCTTTATTAAGAGAATACCGTATGCATACTGAGATTGAAGGCACATTCGACACTATTTTGTAAAGACGGTCCATCTTATGCCATTAGCCTGGGAAACTCACAAAAAATGTTTTCCACACAAATTGATTAAAAAAATAGTAAAAGTATATTGACAAAGAACCAATCCGTAGGTAATATAGAACTTGTGCTTTTGAAATATCTTTTAAATATGGCGGCGTAGCTCAGCTGGCTAGAGCGTACGGTTCATACCCGTGAGGTCGTGGGTTCGATCCCCTCCGCCGCTACCAATTTAATATGGCCCGTTGGTCAAGCGGTTAAGACACCGCCCTTTCACGGCGGTAACACGGGTTCGAATCCCGTACGGGTCATTACAAAACACAAAAGGCGCCTTGCTAAGCAAGGCGCTTTTTTTTGGCTGCATAAATACTAACCTTTTTTTGTTAAAATCGAGTAGGAGGGGGTGACTAACCCCCGACCTCTCACACCACCGTACGTACCGTTCGGTATACGGCGGTTCACTTAAGTATGACGCAAATGGTTGTATCTATCTAACAGACTTTTAAGCTTTTGATTTCTCCAAAACTTTAGATTTAGTGTTGTGTGTAAGATAGGACTATTCGAAATGCGCCAATATTTCTTACGAGAATTTCCCCATTCATGGGCCTTCTCTCTTGGAACGCCAAGGGATATGAGCCTTTTAATTTTTGTTTTGGGTAGTTTCCATTGTTTCCAAAGGCACATTCGGAGTCTTCTTCGAATATGTTCATCCAGTTGTTTAAAGGGAGTTGGCGTGTCTGCCAGCGCAAAATATCCGCACCAACCAACAAGGTATTCATTTAGTTTCTCAATACGCAATTCCAATGGAATGGGTTTTGACCTTGATGTTAGTTCTTTTATTCTACTTTTAGCTCTCTTTATACTTTCTTTTGCGATACGGATTTTTGGATTACGGTTTGATGTGAAGCTGAATCCAAGAAACTTTCGTTTCCACGGTCTGTCCACCGCACTTTTCTCTTCATTTACTTTTAGTTTAAGCTTCTTTTCAATGAAAGTAGTGATAGAACTCTTGACGCGTAAACCTGCCTTCTTGGTTTTTACGTAAATATTACAATCATCTGCGTAGCGGACAAATTTGTGTCCTCTTTCCTCTAGTTCCTTATCTAATTCATCTAACATGATATTGGAAAGTAGTGGACTTAATGGTCCACCCTGAGGAACACCTTCTTCGCTGATAGTTTCCACACCGTTTATCATAATCCCCGACTCTAAGTATTTTCTAATTAACTTTAGAATCGTCTTATCCTTGACTCTTTTTGCTAGGAGTCCCATAAGCATATCGTGATTTACCTTGTCGAAGAACTTTTCTAAGTCCATATCTATTACCCATCTGTAGCCCTCTTCTATATATTGCCTTGCTTCCCTAACGGCATCATGTGCCCTTCTTCTGGGTCTAAACCCATAGCTATGTTCGGAAAAGGTTGGGTCATAGATTGGGGTTAATATTTGGGCAATCGCTTGTTGGACAAAACGGTCTGTCACGGTAGGAATACCTAATAAACGAACGCCGCCATTTGGTTTCGGGATTTCGACTCGTCTGACTGGCATAGGCTCATAGGTTCCGTCCTTTATTGAATTTCGGATTTCTTGCCAATTTTGTAGAATATGCGCTCGTAGGGATTTTACAGGCATTTCATCTACTCCATGGCTACCCTTATTCTTTTCGACACGTTTCAATGCCGAAAGTAGATTGTCCCGTGACAGTATTCGTTCCATCATTTCGATACATCCTTTCACGTGAATATACGTGCTATTTGTGCCATTGTTTATTCCACCCTCTTAAAGTCCCCTGTGGAATTCACCACTTCCTCCTTTAAGTAAGTCCAATTGGATTGTCTGTATCATCATAAACAATGAACGCCTAGTGTATATTCTCCTTAAATGTTCAGTCCTTCCCTAACCATCTTAAGCTAGTCAGGTACTATGACCTCTGCTGACTTCTGGCTGTTCAATTACCCTTCACAAAGTAAGTTACCGAGTGTGCTCGGCATTTCAGCCAGACCTCCCCAGGTAAGAGTACAGTCTTTCTCCCCATCTATCTGCTTCATTTACTCTGTATCATCTTTGGCAGAAAGGACTTCGTTTTGTTTGGCAAACTCATCCAATGATACCTAGCCTTATATGAAGTTCGTGTCCCTCAGACCGGAGATTTGCCGCCCGCTTCCTTCAGATTCTGCGTCACCACAGACACCCTTGCGTTTAGCTACTGCTACTTCTGCCTTCACAGTTCGGGACTTTCACCCTATAGACTGCACCCATGCTGGGCGCACCAAAAAAGACATTCTTCTTAAAAAGAATGCCTTTTTTATTTATGAAGATTACCTTCACCTGCTATATGTGAATAGACAGCAAGTTAGCCTCGTCTAGCACCACGGCCGCCGCGTTTCGATTCTGTATGGCGTTTTAATGAAGATAGACGATCTTCACTATCCTTTAAAAAACGAGCCATTTTTTGCTCGAAGTTTTCTTTTGGACGTTGATTATGACTTGGTTTATTATGACGAGGTTTCTGAGTTGGTGCCTGTTCTTTTGCTTTTCGAATCGATAAACCAATTTTGCCGTCTTTCTCAACATTAATGACTTTTACTTGGACCTCATCGCCCACTTTCAAATGTTCATTAATATCCTTCACATAGTTATCCGCTACTTCACTAATGTGAACAAGACCTGTTGAGCCTTCAGGCAATTCAACAAACGCTCCAAAATTAGTGATCCCTGTTACTTTCCCTTGTAACTTGCTGCCTACTTCGATCGACATAAAAAATAATTTCCTCCTTAAAAGATAAAAGATAAAGCTTATTATATATTATATCGGACGTTAAAAAAGAGTGTCAATAAGACACATCTTTATCCTCGTCCTTCTTCTTCTTGTCGTCAGGAATGTTAAAAATAATTTCTCCCTTTTCAGAAAGGAAATATTCACTTCTTGCCAGCTTTGCAATATAGTTATCATCGTTTAATTTTACTACCTCATCTTGAAGGTAGGTCTTTTTTTTCTTCAGATCAGCAAGTTTTTTCTCTAGCTTTGCCTTTTCTGCTTGTTTTACCTCAAGCTGGTGGTTTCTTAAGATGAGTGTGGAAACCAACAAATATACCGATGCCAATGCGATAATACTAAAAACCGCTAATCTGCGGAAAAGTAATTTTTTCCTTCTCGCCATTACTTTCTCTTTCATCATTTGCTGTTTTGTATATGCATTTTCCATCGGCGTAATATTTTTTTCTTTCCGGACACCCATCTCTAAACCTCCTATCTTGATTCCTATAAAACCCTACTTTTTATAAAAAATACTGCTTATAAATTTCCACGCATACATAACTTTATTCTTAGTTTTTTCCAAAATCCCTGCAAATCCAGAATAGAATTTTTCGACTGATTTTTTAATAAATCCAGGAACTAATTTCCATAATAAACTTAGAATCCATTTAATTGGATAAAATATAACCTTTAACACCCATAATAACATCTTTATAATCATTTTTACAAGGGACAATAGTACCTTTCCTAATGTAATGGATAGCGTAATGATTGCCAAAACAATCCATTTAATTGGATGAAAAATCAGCGACATAAATAATCGTAGTATAAATTGATAGATTGATATTACGGCATTAATTATTGCCTCAAGTAATTTAACATAAATATTTTTCATTAAAGCTTGATATGCCGCAAAACCACAAACTAATGCAATAAATATATAAAAACGGATTTCCCCATAGTTGACTAAGAACAAAATATAGAAGATGGCTAGTCCCTGTATCAGCCAAAACATCACATCATTGATGAATACAATCCACTTTTTTCTCTTACCTCTTTGAAGGAAACGGTTATACGTATCAAGGGAGGCACCAAAAATGCTTCCCATAGCGATCATGGCAAGCATCGTGTAAAACTGGGTGGTTAGGCTCATCGGAATAGCTTGCTAAAGAAGCCTTTAGCTTTCTCCCCATGATGTTCATCTAAGTATACCAAATCAAAGACCTTCCCCTTGATGGAAACAATCCCTTTTTCTACATCGAGATTTTTCATTTGCAGGTTTTGTCCTCGAATAGCTAAAAAGCCCATCACCGTTTCCAATAGGAACTCTTCATTGTCAAAGCTATCAACTTGTTTTACACCCGTAATGTCTAAAAGCTTCCTCCCTCTCATAATCACATCATGTTCTTGATTTACATTTTTCCCACTAGAAGGTGTATCATAATACTGACTCAACTTAATCCCCCGCTTTCCGTATTCCTGCCATACATATGCTTTCAGCTATCTTTCAACTAGTCCAAGCTATATAATCATGTGTATGTCAAGGTTCGGAAAAAAAGAACAAGCCTGTTTCAATACAATAAAAAAACTCCCTATAAAAGGGAGTGACTATTCTTGATTAATCCGTTCGTCTTTCAGTACCGAATACATACCGGCCGCGTCCTCTTTACGAGTGTTTTCTTGCAGATTTTCTACCTTCACCGTTACTAGTCTTTGACCGAATCGAACCACCAGCTCATCACCAATTTTCACATTTGAGCTTGCTTTTGCCTGCTGACCATTAATCGTGATTCTTCCTTGATCTGCTACTTCCTTTGCAAGAGTTCTCCTTTTGATTAATCTGGAAACCTTTAAAAATTTATCTAATCTCATCGTTGTCATAATTTTCACCTCTATAATCCTGCTTTTTTTGCCTGATCCCAAAATTCATCTAGCTCGGCTAATGTAAATTCCGAAAATGATTTTCCGCTTGATTCTACTTGTTCTTCAATAAATTGGAATCTTCTTTTAAATTTCTGATTTGTTCTTTCAAGGGCTTCTTCCGGATAAATGGATAATAAGCGCCCAACATTAACCATAGCAAAAAGAAGATCTCCAAACTCTGAAATCTGCTTCTGTTTATCCTTTTTCGTTATTTCCGCCTGAAATTCCTTCATTTCCTCCAGAACTTTTTTCCATGCTTCTTCCGCCTGATCCCAATCAAATCCAAGCTTGGACGCGCACTTTTGATATTCAAACGCACGAATTAGTGCAGGCAATCCCTTTCCTACCTTATCCAATACAGATTTTTTCGCTTCATGCCCTTTTTCTTGTCCTTTTATTTCACTCCAATTTTTCAATACATCTTCCACATTATTTGCGACTACCTCACCGAAAACATGCGGGTGTCTCCGAATCATTTTATCAGAAATGCCTTCTATTACATCTTCAATGGAAAACATACCTTCGTCTTCCCCAATTTGTGCATGCAGCATAACTTGAAGAAGAACGTCTCCAAGCTCTTCAATAATATGGTCTATATCATCTTCATCTATTGCCTCTAATAATTCATATGCCTCTTCTAATAAATATTTTTTCAAGGTAAGATGTGTTTGTTCCTTATCCCACGGACACCCATTCGGGCCTCTCAAGTCAGCAATGATAGACCGTAATGCAGTAAACTCTTTTAGGGATGTTTCCTTCATTGGAGCAACATAAACACTTGTCAGATTATTGATTTCAACTTGGCGATCCAGTTCATAAAGTGGGATGGTTTTAACCCTTTCCTCCTTTGAGCCTGCTGCTGTTACTATAGAAATCAAATAATCATCTGGATATTTTTCCATTAACGTTAATTTCACATTAGAGGCACTGAATGCATCATATACCTGTCCAATAATGAGATGTTGATTTGTCCGGATATCATCTCTATGTAGATCTGTTCCATCTAAAAGTTGAAATCCCTCAATCGGATCTGCCTTTACAGCTGCAAATAAAGGGTCAATAAAGCTTTGCCCCCCAGCTATGACAATATCAATATTTTCCGCTTTCCCTCTTTCCAGTAATAATTGAACGGTCCTTTCTGCAACCAGCGGATGCCCCGGTACTGCATAAGTAATATCCTCATTACGTGCGGCAGCTAGCAAGTGTTTTGTAATTTCCTCATACACCATCTCAAATTGGTCATTTTGTTCATATACATCATCAAAGCTGGTAAAATGGATCCCTTCTTCTTCCAATTCCCTTACTACAGGGTGTTCTTTCGTTCTTAAAAAAAGCACTTTAGCGCTTTTGACTATTTTATATATTCCTAAAGGAAGCTGATTAATGTCACCCGCTCCCAATCCAATTACCGTTATTTGATTACTCATTCGATCTTATCTCTCCTTATTTGTAAAAATTCGAAAAAGCTTGTCGCCAAATGGAAGAAATGGTACATCCTCTTTCGTAAAAAGTTTGAAGCACGTAATGGAAATGAGATATGCTGCTCCACCAACGATCACTCCTGATAATGCGAGAAAAACACTTGAAGTTCGACTTAAAGAAATGTAATTTTCCCAGCATGTAACCCAAATTTGCAGAACTGCCGTCATGATCAGCGCTGAAACTAGCACCTTTATATAAAATAAAAATGGTAAACGTCCTAATTTTAGTTTATTAAGCTCCTTCATAAAAAGACAGGATATGATTCCAAGAGATAGGACAGTTGCTAATGAAGCACCCAAAGTTCCTAATTTGGGAACGAACATTTGATTAGCAAAAAACTTTAATATAACACCGATTATCATATACACGGCTGGAATATAAACACGCCCGATACCTTGTAAAATTCCAGTTACCGTTAATATGATGGAACTAAAAAGAATGGATATAGAAAATACGGCTAATACTAGGGAGCCATAATCGTTTTTAAAAAGCATGATATTGGTTGGCTGAATAATATTGATTAATCCAACGGTGGAACCTATTCCGACAATAAAGCTAATTTTTATGGCGATACTTACCTTTTCCTTTAAAATAGATAAATCCCCGTTTTTATATGCTCCAGAAATTACCGGCACTAATGTTAAGGAAAGGGATGTCGCAACAATCGTTCCTAATTGTAATAATGGCTGCCCACGGTCATATATCCCTTTTAACGTCTTGGCATCACCAAAGGATACGCCTGACTTTGTTAATAGGGCATAAATATTTAAGGAATCAACTAATTGAAATAAAACAAGTAGCATTCCACTTATACAAATCGCCAAGCCTTGCAGTAAGAAGGTTTTTCCTAATTTGACTTGTGTGTTCCCAACTCGCAGTGGATGCTTATTTTTATATCGAAACAGGAGCAAGACTAGTAATAATAAAGATACCACTCCACCCGCTATCGACCCAATTAGTGCTCCTTCACCTGCAACATAAAGGGAATATCCTCTTCTTACTAAAAAAAAGGTCAGAAGTAAAATAGACGTTACCCTAATAAATTGTTCCGTTACTTGTGATACTGCAGTAGGAAGCATATTTCCTCTCCCCTGAAAAAAGCCTCTTATAACAGAGATAAACGGCACTAGCAAAAAGGAAAAAGCAATGATTTTTATTAAAGAACTTAATTTTGGATCACCCATTAAATCTGCAAAAAATGATGCACCTATGAAAAAAAGCAAAAATAAAATAATTCCCAGGAAACTTAACAATATGAAAATGGACCGCATCATTTGCTTAACGCTAATATTATTTGAAGCTTCACCTTCGGCAACAAATTTTGAAATAATCACAGGAAACCCATAGGTTGCTAATGCAATCGCGACTCCATAAATTGGATATATTTGTTGATATATGTAAAAACCTACATCTCCTACTATATTTTGAAATGGAACTCGATAAACAGCACTTAGAATTTTTGTGATTGCTGCTGCAATAGTTAAAATAAAAGCTCCTTTAAATAATTTCTTAGAATCCTCTTGAGGCAAATTCTTCTACCTTCCTATACTAAAATATGTCGTATTATAGCATATCATATGGAAGGGGAAAAATAACAAGAGTTGTTTTCGGATCGCTTTTCGTCATTTGTGATGGCTTTTTCTTAAACTTTATTGCTTTTGTAAAAGAAAAATCTTATAAACTTCTTCATCCACTTAAGAATAGGTACCCTTTTTCCAAAAAAAGAAGAAGCAGGATATCTTTACCTGCTTCCAACATTTTGCAGAGTTTTATTGCTCCATTTGTCTTGCTAGGAATCCTGCAGCAGTCTCTGTTGCTTTTTGTTCCACTTCACCCATTGTGCGTTCTTTCGAGAAAATAACTACCGCACCAATCGGATCGCCATTTGCAACAATTGGAGAAATAGTGTAGGACGAAAGCTCTTCTTCGTAACCATCTACGAGTGATGCTTGTCCCTTATTGGTAACAAGTACAGGGTTACGATCCTCCATGGCCTTTTCAATAACTTCCCCAATATTTTTATTTAAGTAGTCCTTTTTGGATCCACCTGCCACTGCAATCACAGCATCTCTGTCACAAATTAAAACTTGGCTAGTTAAGCTGTCATACAATGCCTCTGCATATTCCTTCGCAAAATCGCTTAACTCACTGATTGGAGAATATTTTTTTAATATGACTTCTCCATCCCGATCAACAAAAATCTCCAAAGGATCCCCTTCACGAATACGTAACGTTCTGCGAATTTCTTTTGGAATTACAACTCTTCCTAAATCATCAATACGACGAACTATTCCAGTTGCTTTCATCTTATGTTGCCTCACTTTCATCAGATGATTTTAATCGGCATTTTACTGCCTGATTTGTAAATGAATGAATCTTTTACCAACGTTGTCATTAGTATCTTTCATCTAGGAAGTTCTATACATATGAGTTATTTTTTCTTACAATGTATCTTTACCTCCATAAAATAGAAAATAAACCATCAAGTTGGATAAAAAAGGGAAAACACCACAACTTATAGGCTGTGATGTTCTCCAAACATTGTTATCCGACATGTTCTGTTTGCTTACTTGCATATTTCAATTCTTTTACAATATCCATAATAATGGAAAGCCATTTTTCTTCTGGGATTCCTTTGATATTCAAAGTAATTTTTAATTTATTTCCGTCCATTCCAAAGCCTACCGCACGGCCAAATCTATTACAAACCTCTACAACCCTTGGTCCATCTATATTCTGTGTTCCTTTTTCCGAAACAAGGACGGATATTGTCTGTTTGGCTTGCTTAACTGAATCTAGACTAGCCTCTATTGCAAATACCTTCATTTCAGAAATCATAAACAAATATTCGACCTGAACAGGATACTCTCCATAACGATCGATCATTTCTTCTTTTAATTCCTCTAATTCGTCTAACGATTCAATAGCTCTAAATCGTTTATACATTTCAATTTTTTGATGACCGTCTGCAATATACGTATCTGGAATATAAGCATCTATTTCTAAATCAATCTCAAAAGGTACTTTCTTGTCTTGATCCTCCGTACCCCTTCTTTCTTCAATCGCTTCTTTTAACATTTGTGAATATAAATCAAAGCCAACGGAGTCAATAAATCCATGTTGTTGAGCGCCGAGGATATTCCCTGCCCCTCTTATCGATAAATCACGCATGGCAATTTTGAAACCAGAACCGAGTTCCGTAAACTCCTTGATTGCTTGAAGTCTCTTTTCCGAAACCTCCGTTAGCACTTTATCTTTACGATAGGTGAAATAAGCATATGCAACACGATTAGATCGTCCAACACGTCCGCGCAGCTGGTATAATTGGGACAATCCCATACGGTCAGCATCATACACAATTAATGTATTAACATTTGGAATATCTACACCAGTTTCGATAATAGTAGTTGTAACAAGAACATCATATTCTCCTTCTAAAAAGCTTAAAATAACAGATTCCAGTTCACTCTCTGTCATTTGGCCATGTGCATAGGTTACACGGGCATCCGGGACAAGGGTTGATATTTCCTCTGCTTTTCTTTCAATATCCTCTACACGGTTATATAAGAAATAAACCTGACCATTTCTGGCTAATTCCCTCTCAATTGCCTCTCGCACAAGATGCCCATTATATTCCATGACATACGTTTGAACAGGGAAACGATTTTCAGGCGGAGTCTCAATAACGGATAAATCCCTAACCCCTAGCATGGACATATGTAATGTCCTAGGGATCGGAGTTGCAGTCAACGTTAAAACATCCACATTTGTTTTCATTTGTTTAATTTTTTCTTTATGTGTAACTCCAAATCTTTGTTCTTCGTCAATAATTAACAAGCCAAGATTATGAAACTGTACATCCTTCGATAAAATGCGATGGGTACCAACAACAATGTCTACTGTTCCATTTTTCAAGCCTTTGGTGGTTTCTGTTTGTTGTTTTTTTGTTCTAAATCGACTCAATAACCCTACGGAGACGGGATAATCCTGAAAACGTTCCTTCATCGTCTCATAATGCTGTTGAGCCAATATAGTCGTTGGAACAAGAAAGGCTACCTGTTTTCCATCCATAATGGCTTTGAATGCAGCCCGAATAGCAACCTCTGTTTTTCCGTAGCCAACATCTCCGCACAATAAACGATCCATCGGACGTTCTCTTTCCATATCGCGTTTGATTTCCAGAATAGAACGCAGTTGATCCTCTGTCTCTTGATATGGGAAGGCTGCTTCAAACTCTCTTTGCATATCACCATCAGGCGAAAAGGCATATCCCTTCGCTGCTTCTCGTTCTGCGTACAGTTTAATTAAATCATCTGCAATGTCTTGAACAGAGGATTGGACCTTTTTCTTAACCTTCTTCCACTCCGTACCACCCAATTTATATACTTTAGGCTCTTTCCCTTCGGAACCTACATATTTTTGTACAAGATCAATTTGTTCGACAGGAACATAAAGCTTATCGGTCCCTTGATATTTAATATGTAAATAATCTTTATGGACCCCATTAATGACAAGCGTCTCAATTCCTAAATATTTTCCAATACCATGATTGACGTGAACAACATAGTCACCTATTTTTAATTCTGAATAGCTTTTAATTCTCTCCGCATTTGATAGCTTTTGTTTCCGAGGAGCTTTTTTTGTCTTTTTATTGAAAAGCTCTTCTTCAGTAATCACTGCAAGCCTCTGCATCGCAAGCTCAAATCCGGTGTTAAGGTTTCCTTGAATAACTTGAACATGGCCCGGTAATAGCTTGTTAGAATCTTCTACTACTGCCGCTTCGATCTCATAATCCTCTAACACACTATGTAACTTTGAAATGCGTCCTTCATCTGTTGCTAGAAAGACGACGGTAAAGTTCCCCTTCCTCCAGCGCTCCATTTCAGTCTTTAACACATGCATTTGACCATGAAAGTTTTGCATTTGCTTACAAGTTATATTCACAATGTTTTGCGGATTTGTATTCGGAATATGTCGTAAAAACAAGGATAAGTATAGTCTTGGCAAGTTTGCTTGAATTAATAGCTTTGTTAAATTGTGGGATACTTCCAATCCGTGCACAATTTGACCTTCCTCTAAAAGGGAAGTAAACCATTCCGCCTCCTCATTCTCTAAGCGGTCATTCATTTCCTGAATACGACTATATTCATCTAGTATGACAAGTCCTTTTCCATCTAAATAATCTAGTAAACTTGCAGGTTTCATGTATGCTAATGAGAGAAATTTAAAGAATTGTTCAGGTTTTTGTGCATTTTTTAAGGTTTCAATTGCATATCCAATATTTTGTGTTAAAAGCTCCTTTGAATTTGCACTTTTCACCTTTTTGAGAGTTTTAGAGAGCTCCTTTTCCAGTCGGTCTGCCATTATTACTAATGTATCCGAGTCAATAGGCGTTTCTGTTGCAGGTCCAATTAAAATATCATTCCTTTTCTCAATAGACCGCTGATCTTCTACAGAAAAAGTCCTTATCGAATCCACTTCGGTATCAAATAATTCAATACGAATTGGGTTTTGCTCTGTTAAAGGATAGATATCTAAAATACCCCCGCGTAAGCTAAAATCCCCCGGGGCACCAACCATATCATTCCTATCATATCCCATTGCAATAAGAGATTCTAAAATAGATTCAAGGTCTATATCCTTTCCAACTTCAAAAGCTAGCTGATACTTTTTCCAAAGGTCTACTGAAGGCAGAACTTTCCGCAATCCTGCCATAGGAACAATAATAATCCCCTTTTTCTTCGATACAAGAAAATTTAGAGTTTCGATGCGCTGGGCCATTAATTCTGGGCTTGCTATTCCTATTTCTGCAGCAATGAGTTCATTTGCGGCATATAAATATACGAGATCTTCATCGACTAATTGTGATAAATCATCATATAATTTCTGAGCTTGCAAAAGATTATATGTCACAATTACAATGGATTGATTCGACTTTTCAAAGATAGATGAAATAAAGACGGTCCTGGAGGATCCGGACAAACCCGCTACCAGTTGTTCCTTTAAATTCCCTTCAATACCAGTAATGACCGATTGAACTTCATCCTGTTGCAAAATAATTTGCTTTAATCCCTTCAATCAATAGCCCTCCTTTCTTAAATAACTATTATGGACTATATGAAACAATTACTTTTTTTATAAAGAATGTTTTGATATAAGTGCAGAAGCATCTTTTTACAAAACTCGATATTAATTTAGATTTACTATACTATTAAAAACAACATAGTTTATGCCAGGAACCCTATAAAAACAAGAAACAGAAAAATGCTTTGGATTCTCTTCCAAAGCGGACTAGTGAATCAAATAATCATATGCATGTAATTCAGGATTACTTGTAAGTGCTTCTTGGCAATCCTCACAAATCGATTTTATATGAATGTTACCATTTGATTCATAGGAAATCATGTCTTGGCGTTCCTCATTTGTTAATGTATTTAAACCAAGATGGTCTGCATGGATGGACAAATTATCTAAGATCCCCATGTTGGTTCCACAATGACGGCAAAAATAATGTATCGCCATTCTTTTGCCTCCTTATCATAGCTTTTTTAATAGTATGAACCGGTTGATAAGGAGTTATTCGTGCGAAATTAATTATTGCTGTTTTCTCATTAATTATTGCTTTACGTCATCTGTAATAAATCCTAATCAGGCTTGGCTTTGGGGCATCTTTTCTTATAAGTTTTAATTCCAACCAAAATAAAGTTGTAACTGCGTGCTTTCGTATACAAAAGCAACAGGTTAAAATCAGCTATTGGATTTTATACAAAGTTTAAGAAAAGAGCCTTAATTAAATTGATTCATTACTTCTATAAATGGTTTTTCCAGCCATTGTTCACATGCATCTGCTGATTTTTCAATAGCTATTTGAAGGGTCGGCCATTCCTCTTTTTTAAATTTACTTAACACATAATCCGGAACGGACATTCCATTTTCTGGACGACTTATTCCAATACGTATACGATTAAAGGTTTGAGTGCCAACATGTGCAATAGTAGACTTAATTCCGTTATGGCCTCCGGCACTTCCTTTTTGACGTAAGCGGATTTTTCCAGCAGGAAGATCAAGATCATCGTAGATAACCAATAAATCTTCAAGATCAATATCGTAATAATCCATTATCGGTCTAATACATTCTCCCGATAAGTTCATATAAGTTAACGGTTTTAATAGCATAAATTTTTGACCATTTTTATGGATGATGGTATACAGTCCATTAAATTTCGATTGATTTAAGGTGGCACCATACCGATTAGATAATTCATCAATTACCTCAAAGCCAATATTATGCTTTGTTTTATCAAATTGTGACCCGGGATTACCTAAGCCTACGATTAATTTCATTATTTACACCTCAAATTAAATATAACATAAAAAGGACCCTTGCCTTTTTACGTTTAGATTTCATATTTAATATTATACATGGGGATATTTTTTGGAACAAATTTGAAAAGCGAAAGCACCAGTAACACTGGCGTACATGATTTCGTAGTCTTTATCCGAGATAAAGGAAACCATGCTGACGTAGTTCAGGAGCTTGTAAAGTTGGCACTGTAATTAGACAGAGAAACAGGTTCGAAAAGTAAAAGGATTATCCCCACTTATGAAGATAATCCCTTTATGAATGCTATTCGCCTTCCGTTTCCGTTGTTTCTCTTCCTTCAAGGTTTTCCGGCATACCGGATTCCTGCTGTTCTCCAGTACTAATTTCCTCTTCTTGTCTTGGTGGCAAGATGGAGGCGATGGTTTCCTCATCTTCATGATTAATACTAAATGGATAATTACCTCTTATATCAGCAACGGTAATCGTTTCTCCAACTTGAAGGTTGGCCACATCCACTCTTATTGCATCAGGTATATCATTGGGCTTAGCGGTTACCGAAAGTTCGTGAACAGGTTGCTGCAGAACACCGCCATCCTTAACACCAGCACTTTCTCCCACTATTTCAATCCGGACATTTGCTTCTATTTCAGCAGATAAATCGACTGCCAGAAAATCAATATGAACAATGTTTTTCTTTAAGGAATCTTCCTGATACTCGTTTAAAATAACATTTTGCTTCTGTCCCTCGAGATTTAACGATATAACTCCATTTCTTCCTGCTTCTCTAATAGTCTTTGTAAATTCAGCCTCATTAACATAAATAGGTGTATTCTCTATCTTATAGCCATACACAACAGCAGGAATATTACCATTATTTCGAAGCTGCTGAAGCTCTGAATGTTGTTTATTATTTCTTTTTTTTGCTTCCAATACCGCGACCATCCTCTATTCCTCCTATTCTTATGTAAAGAAATCTCCTTATATAAATTCCCTAAATAAATGAAATCTAAACATAGAAATGCAAAAAGCACCTGCCCATCGACGTACTTCCCCTCAAGCTCGACGCAACATTTAGGAAATGCAGCAAGGCAGTTCACGAGCCGGTGAATTTGGCACTTTAACCCTTTAAAAATCGAGTAGGAGGGGGTGACTAACCCCCGACCTCTCACACCACCGTACGTACCGTTCGGTATACGGCGGTTCACTTAAGTATGACGCAAATGGTTGTATCTATCTAACAGACTTTTAAGCTTTTGATTTCTCCAAAACTTTAGATTTAGTGTTGTGTGTAAGATAGGACTATTCGAAATGCGCCAATATTTCTTACGAGAATTTCCCCATTCATGGGCCTTCTCTCTTGGAACGCCAAGGGATATGAGCCTTTTAATTTTTGTTTTGGGTAGTTTCCATTGTTTCCAAAGGCACATTCGGAGTCTTCTTCGAATATGTTCATCCAGTTGTTTAAAGGGAGTTGGCGTGTCTGCCAGCGCAAAATATCCGCACCAACCAACAAGGTATTCATTTAGTTTCTCAATACGCAATTCCAATGGAATGGGTTTTGACCTTGATGTTAGTTCTTTTATTCTACTTTTAGCTCTCTTTATACTTTCTTTTGCGATACGGATTTTTGGATTACGGTTTGATGTGAAGCTGAATCCAAGAAACTTTCGTTTCCACGGTCTGTCCACCGCACTTTTCTCTTCATTTACTTTTAGTTTAAGCTTCTTTTCAATGAAAGTAGTGATAGAACTCTTGACACGTAAACCTGCCTTCTTGGTTTTTACGTAAATATTACAATCATCTGCGTAGCGGACAAATTTGTGTCCTCTTTCCTCTAGTTCCTTATCTAATTCATCTAACATGATATTGGAAAGTAGTGGACTTAATGGTCCACCCTGAGGAACACCTTCTTCGCTGATAGTTTCCACACCGTTTATCATAATCCCCGACTCTAAGTATTTTCTAATTAACTTTAGAATCGTCTTATCCTTGACTCTTTTTGCTAGGAGTCCCATAAGCATATCGTGATTTACCTTGTCGAAGAACTTTTCTAAGTCCATATCTATTACCCATCTGTAGCCCTCTTCTATATATTGCCTTGCTTCCCTAACGGCATCATGTGCCCTTCTTCTGGGTCTAAACCCATAGCTATGTTCGGAAAAGGTTGGGTCATAGATTGGGGTTAATATTTGGGCAATCGCTTGTTGGACAAAACGGTCTGTCACGGTAGGAATACCTAATAAACGAACGCCGCCATTTGGTTTCGGGATTTCGACTCGTCTGACTGGCATAGGCTCATAGGTTCCGTCCTTTATTGAATTTCGGATTTCTTGCCAATTTTGTAGAATATGCGCTCGTAGGGATTTTACAGGCATTTCATCTACTCCATGGCTACCCTTATTCTTTTCGACACGTTTCAATGCCGAAAGTAGATTGTCCCGTGACAGTATTCGTTCCATCATTTCGATACATCCTTTCACGTGAATATACGTGCTATTTGTGCCATTGTTTATTCCACCCTCTTAAAGTCCCCTGTGGAATTCACCACTTCCTCCTTTAAGTAAGTCCAATTGGATTGTCTGTATCATCATAAACAATGAACGCCTAGTGTATATTCTCCTTAAATGTTCAGTCCTTCCCTAACCATCTTAAGCTAGTCAGGTACTATGACCTCTGCTGACTTCTGGCTGTTCAATTACCCTTCACAAAGTAAGTTACCGAGTGTGCTCGGCATTTCAGCCAGACCTCCCCAGGTAAGAGTACAGTCTTTCTCCCCATCTATCTGCTTCATTTACTCTGTATCATCTTTGGCAGAAAGGACTTCGTTTTGTTTGGCAAACTCATCCAATGATACCTAGCCTTATATGAAGTTCGTGTCCCTCAGACCGGAGATTTGCCGCCCGCTTCCTTCAGATTCTGCGTCACCACAGACACCCTTGCGTTTAGCTACTGCTACTTCTGCCTTCACAGTTCGGGACTTTCACCCTATAGACTGCACCCATGCTGGGCGCACCAAGAAGAGAGCCCGCATTTTTTGCAGGCTCTCTAATATTATATTAATCAAATAATGTACTTACAGATTGATTTTCATGAACGCGAATAATCGCTTCACCAAGTAGAGGTGCAACCGATAATTCGACTACTTTATCAATCTTCTTTTCTTCTGGAAGGGTGATGGAATTTGTCACCACTAATTCTTTAATTTTTGAATTTTCAATTCTTTCTATAGCAGGTCCAGATAATACCGGATGTGTACAGCTTGCATACACTTCTTTGGCGCCATTTTCAATTAAAGCATTTGCTGCTAGTGTAATGGTTCCCGCTGTATCAATAATATCGTCGATTAAAATAGCAATTTTTCCTTCAATATTCCCTACGATATTCATTACTTCTGCAACATTTGGACGCGGACGTCGCTTATCAATTATAGCAATCGGTGCTTTTAAACGATCTGCCATTTTACGGGCACGTGTAACACCGCCGTGATCTGGAGAAACAATGACAATCTCATCGTTGAATTTTTTACTCTTGAAATAGTCAGCTAAAATCGGAACACCCATTAAATGATCAATTGGAATGTCGAAGAAGCCTTGAATTTGCGGAGCATGTAAATCTAAAGTAATTACCCTTGTAGCACCAGCTGTTTCAATTAAATTTGCAACTAATTTCGCCGTAATTGGTTCCCGTGCACGAGCTTTTCGATCCTGACGGGCATATCCGTAATAAGGCATTACAATATTAATCGTCTTAGCTGATGCACGTTTAAGAGCATCGATCATAATTAGAAGTTCCATCAATCTTTCGTTAACAGGTGAGCTAGTTGCCTGCACAACATATACATCACACCCGCGAATACTTTCTTCAATGTTAATTTGAATCTCACCATCACTAAAACGGGTTACGGAACATTTACCAAGTTCCACACCGACTACTTGTGCAATTTCTTCCGCCAACTGGACATTTGAGTTTAATGTAAAAATCTTAAGATTTGGGTCAAGATATTGGTTAGACATGATGGACCTCCAATTATTGATTGTGTTTTAGTTTGCTTACATAATTTTCTTTATTTACTTGTCTTGCACGCGCAATAGATAAGCTTTCAGCCGGAATATCATCTGTTATGGTGGAACCTGCTGCAATATAGGCATTTTTCCCAATTGTTACAGGTGCTACCAAGTTCGAATTACAGCCAACAAATACACCATCTTCAATTTTTGTCAAAAATTTATTTTTGCCGTCGTAATTTACAGTGATAGATCCACAGCCAATGTTTACATCGGCACCGACTTCAGCATCCCCAATATAGCTTAAATGAGAGGCTTTGCTTCCTTTACCGAATTTGGCCTTTTTAATCTCCACAAAATTACCTATTTTTACATTTTCCTCTATTAAAGATTCCGGACGAATATGTGCGAATGGACCAATGTTAACATGAGACCCAATTGAACTTTGTTGAGCCACTGATTGTTTAATATTTGAACCATTTCCAACTTCGCAATCCTTAATCTCTGAATTCGGTCCTATAATACAGTCCTCACCAATAACCGTTTTTCCGGAAAGAATACTCCCAGGCTGTATAATAGTATCCGCGCCAATTACCACATCCGATTCAATATATGTGTTATCAGGATCAATAATGGTAACACCATTACGCATATGAGTTTCATTGATTCTTCTTCTCATTATCCGCTCCGCACTGGCTAATGCAATACGATCATTTACTCCTAATGTTTCATCCATATCATCGGTTTGGTAAGCAGATACTATTTCACCTTGTGATTTTAAGATTTCAATCACGTCCGGTAAATAATATTCATTTTGAGCATTATCGTTTTTTACTTGTTTTAATGCTTCAAAAAGTTTTTGATTGTCAAAGCAAAATACGCCCGTATTTATTTCTTTCACTTTCCGCTCTTCATCGGATGCATCCTTATGCTCAACAATTTTCTCTACATATCCTGCATCATTTCTTATGATGCGTCCATAACCGTCTGGTTTTTCTGTATATGCTGTTAAAATGGTAGCCTTTGCATTTTGCTCCTCATGATGCTTTAATAAAGCCTCAATCGTTTCCGCTTTGATAAGCGGAGTATCTCCACAAACTACAACAGTTGTTCCATTTTCTTTAGATAAATCTTGTTCCGCTTGCATAACAGCATGGGCAGTACCCAATTGTTCTTCTTGAAGGGCATAAAGTGTTTTACCATCTAGCTTTGACTTTACCAAATCTGCTCCATGTCCAATAATGGTGACCATTTTATTAACATTTAGCTTTGATATTTGGTCAACAACATGTTCCACCATTGGTTTTCCGCAGACAGGGTGAAGTACCTTATAAAGCTTCGATTTCATTCTCGTCCCTTGTCCTGCCGCTAAAATAACAGCAAATCGATTTGTCATATTTGGTCCCCCAATAAACCTATTTATCCATAAAAAATATATCTTAAAAAGGAGCGTATTTCAAGGAATCTTCGTGAAGTACATATTATTGTTAAAAAATGAGGAAAGTGGAATCTCAAGATTTGATATTTGAGAATAGAGGCTAGACTTGAGGAAAGGATTGCCGATACCATAATTTTTTCTATTTAATTCTAACAAAAATATATAATAGGCAGAAAAAGAGCCTTACTATTTATTAAGTAGGCTCTAGTTGCTTTATTTCAATTTAAGAAGCACCTGCTTCTTCGAATTCAACTTCCTCTAACTCACCCAATCTATTGTACTCCGTTAATACAGCTTCTTGAATTTTACTGCGCGTATTGGAGTTAATTGGATGTGCAATATCACGAAATTCTCCATCTGGAGTACGTTTGCTTGGCATTGCTACAAACAAACCGTTATTTCCATCAATGACACGGATATCATGAACAACAAATTCATTGTCCAGAGTAATAGAGGCAATCGCTCTCATTCTTCCTTCCGTATTAACCCGGCGCAATCTAACGTCTGTTACTTCCATCCTGTTCACCACCTTTTTCCCTAGATAGAATCTAGTTAATGTATTCAACAGATTTTAGAAAACTCCTTCTTTAATTGTATAATTTTTTAAAAAATTTCATGAGTTCCAGTTTTGTAAAAAAACTAATAGCTTATTGTCCAACATACTAGGACAATATGGACAACAAACTTATAATTTATACGAAAGTTTTCCTTAAAAGTTTCAAAAAGATAGAAAAGCGTAAGCGCAGCAGCTCTTAGCTTACAGATATCGGAATCTCCGACGGAAGATTTAAGAAACACGGCGAGGTAGTTCATGAGTCAATGCCCGCTTATCGTTGGGTGAAAACGTAGAAATCCGTTCGGCGATAGACAAAGATCAAACTTGTGAAATAATTTATGTGATACAAACCTTTTAAATTGTTTATACCAAAAAAAAACAAACCGAATACGGTTTGTTTTCCTGGAATTTATTTAACTAGTGCTACTACTTCGATCTCTATTAAAGCATCTTTCGGCAATCTAGCAACCTCTACACATGAACGTGCAGGCTTATGTACGGAAAAATACTCTCCATATATTTCATTTATGGCCGCGAAATCATCCATATTTTTAATAAAAACGGTTGCTTTTACAACTGTTTCTAAAGAAGCTCCTGCTTCTTTTAATACTGCTTGAAGATTGCGAAATACTTGATGTGTTTGTTCTTTAATATCACTCGATATCATTACACCTTCAGTAGTTAACGGAATTTGTCCAGAGCTAAAAAATAGATTATTAACAACAATTCCTTGTGAATATGGACCTATAGCCGCTGGTGCTTCATTGGTAGCAATTACCTTCATTCTATTTCCCCCTCAAAAATAGTTTACTTTAAAGTTCCTGAAGTATTGTTTTCGTATACAGATACAATAAAGTATAAGAAAAGAACTTTAAGTAAAATAATTTCCCTCAACAACTTTAATTCTTTTCTCTTTCATGTCTACATCCATAAGCTTTACTAGAGAAACATAGTCGTCCACTAATCTTTCCTGTGCATCCTCGGATTCAACCAAAACAGCAATTCCTGCAACGAAAGCCTTGAACTCTTCTAAGAGATTCATCATCCCCGTAATCGTTCCTCCTGCTTTCATAAAATCATCTACGATTAATACTTTTGCACCTTCATTCAAGCTTCTCTTGGAAAGAACCATCGTTTGGATACGTTTTGTAGATCCTGAAACATAGTTAATGCTGACTGTAGACCCTTCCGTTACCTTACTATCCCCTCTGACAATAACGAACGGTACATTTAAGTGCTCTGAAATCGCATGGGCAATTGGAATTCCCTTTGTTGCTACCGTCATAATAACATCAATGTCGGTATCAGCAAAAGCGGAAGCTAGCAGTTTTCCTACTTTGTTCATAATTTGCGGCGTCCCTAACAAATCAGTCAAATACAGATAGCCTCCAGGAAGCAGGCGGTCAGCGCTGGCAATAAGTTCACAAAGCTCGCCAATAAATTCCTTTGCTTCTTTTGTACTCGCTTTTGAAATATATTTTACCCCGCCGGCAGCACCCGGTACAGTTTGAAGGGTCCCGATTCCTTGCTTTTCAAACGTTTCTTTGATAATGGCAAGATCTTCGCTTATAGAAGATTTGGCAGAGCCATATCTTTCCGAAAAGAATGTCAATGAAACAAGTTCCTTCGGCCGTTCTAATAAATAATGCGTCATATCGATTAGGCGCTCACTACGACGAAACTTCATATAACAAGCCTCCGTTAAAATCCGAATAATATAGGTTAAATATAGCACCAATATACGGAATTTGTCTATAACTGTTAATGATTAATTATTTAGGCTGCTTTCGTATAAATTATTATTTTTCATAAGCTGGGATTAAACCTAATCTAAACTTAGTTTAGGACAGCTTTACTTATTTCCCTTTTTTCATTGAAATTTGGAAATAAAAAAGATATTTAAATATAGAAAAGCGAAAAGAGTCATTATTAAGAAGGAAAACGCTCGCCTAACAACCTTACCGCAAACACTTGATCACAAAATCCACGTAGCCCATTATAAATTCTTTGAAGCCGTGAATCGTATTGTACAAGACCAAATACAGTTGGTCCGCTCCCGCTCATTAGCACAGTATCCGCTCCAAACCTCTCCATTTGTTCTTTGATTTGATATACCTCTGGATGGAGCTTCAAAGTTACGCTTTCTAGTACATTTCCAGTCTCCCTGCATACACCTTCATAATTCTTTTGCTGGATGGCATGAATCATTGCCGCTGTATTAGGATGTTTAACGCTGGATAGATCCAAATTATTATACACATCTGCTGTCGATACACCTATAGAAGGCTTGGCCAAAATGACCCAGCAATTTGGCGGTGCAGGCAATTCCAATATCTTTTCTCCACGGCCTTTTGCCAATGCGGTTCCTCCATACACACAAAAAGACACATCCGACCCAATCTCTGCACCTATTTCAGCAAGCTGATCTATCGATAATCCAAGATTCCAAAGCTGATTTAATCCTCTTAATGTTGCAGCAGCATCACTGCTTCCACCTGCAAGCCCCGCTGCAACAGGAATCATTTTATCAATAGCAATCGAAACGCCTTGTTTGATTTGAAATTTTTCCTTCAAAAGCTTTGCCGCCTGATAGGCTAAATTGCGCTGATCATCTGGTACGAAACGGCTTTGTGAAATAATAAATATCTCACTATCTGTTCTCTCTGAAAGTTCGATACGATCTGATAAATCAATGGTAGTCATTACCATTTCAACTTCATGATAACCATCTTCACGTTTTTTTAAGACATCTAATGATAAATTTATCTTGGCCGGAGCTTTTACTAAAAGCTTCACTATATACACCTACTTTAAATCCTGCTTAACAAACATTTTCCGATTTCAATTAAACAAAAGCTTATTTGTCCTATTTTAACATAAATAGATATGTACATGACAATCTCCACAAATACTGTATTTTATCATGATTAAACAAAAGTCGAAAGTATTATTTTTTTATTGTATAATCGTTATCCTTATTTGTGGACAAAATAGCGTTCTCTTAATCAATTTGGGGGATATGCATCGATAATTTCAACAATTAAAGTAGTCAGCCAGACTGTATTTTTCTCACACAAAAAGACCGAGTTAAACTCGGTCAGACGGTATGTTCTAGTTATTCGCTTTGTGAGCTTCATTTGTATTCATTATATTTGATTCTTATTAGCTAGTTGTTGTTGTGCAATTTCAATGGCTTTTTTC
This sequence comes from Margalitia sp. FSL K6-0131, assembly GCF_038008735.1. NCBI lineage: Bacteria > Bacillati > Bacillota > Bacilli > Caryophanales > Bacillaceae > Heyndrickxia > Margalitia sp. FSL K6-0131. Next base: position 53,384 of record NZ_JBBOZS010000001.1, on the reverse strand, counting down.
ACCATATTACCTGCATCCCTTGCCTTAATGCCGCCCCATCCTTCTTGTTGGACAACATCATAAAAGCCCAACTCCTTGGCCAACTCTTGCTTCATCTCATCAGACATAATGCCTCTTCTTCTGCCCATTACGATTTCCCCCTTTAACATACCGCATTATTAGTATATACTTGGGGGCCGCAAATATTTTGGATGAAATTTACAACATTATTATTTCAGAAAAAAGCCTTATTTATCATTTTTCTACTTTCCAATGAAGAATTAGTTTTCAAAGGAAGGAATAATGTTGAAATTTGTCTATTATTATATGCAGCTCTAATTAATTCCCATTAAAAAGACCTTATCTAGAAGAACGCTCAAAGACAAAATAAAAAGCAGTAAACATAATGTCTACTGCTAGCTATTTTATATTTCTTGATGTTTTTCAAAGAAGGTAAGTTGTACTGTTTCAGTAAGTACATCTGCATAGCTATAGGAAACACGCTCAAAAGCATTTTCCTCTTGATCTAATTCGATGACAAAAACTGATGGATAAGTTTCTGCCAAAACACCAGAACGTTCAATCGTTTTTCTTCGACCGCCATTAGCTTTTAACATTAATCGTTTACCCAGATTAGAATCAAGGGATTTTTTAATGTCAGTTAATGTTTTTGGCATTTTGCTCCACCTCACTATGTATTAGTGTAACACAGCTTCAAAAAAAGGTCAAACATAAATTATTTATTTTATCAATGAAACAAAGTCAATGTCAATATTTTTTCATCAACAAAATGATTGTTTTTTTTACATTTACTAGTATTTCCAACTTAAAGTTTATTATGTAAAAATAATAATTAATAAGAAAAGCGCAAGTACTTTAGCTCAATCCTGGGGACTTCAACACAAGATTTAGGAAACACAGTGAAGGACAGTTGGTGTTAAACATGGGGAGAAAATGTAGAGATTTGCTAGCAAATAATTGAATGGTAATAAACCTATACTTACTTATTCCTTCAAAAAAAAACAAAAGCTCTAATGATTTCATTAGCGGCTTTTGTTTTAGTCTTCAATTGGTTTGTATGGCATCCCCGTCCGCAGTACTCCTTTTGTTTCTACTCCACCAATCCCCTTTTCACCTGTCAAGGTATTACGTAAAACATCCCATACATTAATTTGTTCCATGAATGGTGTATAACAAATTTTGGCTACGATATAAACCGGGTCTAGCGCATGAATATTTACTCTTAACGGAGAACTTGCAAAATTCGCACCGGCATAAATGAGTGATTCAAAGTGCGATTGGCATGCACCCGCAAAAATAACTAATTGATCCAAGTGGGGAACCTTTCTTCTAGCCTCACTTACTGTTTTAACAAAGTATTTAGAATGACGATAAGCATTAATATCCGATTTCTTCCCTTTTGCTTTAGAGTAGGCATCGTGCCCTGTAATAACAAGAATATCCGGACGGTATTGATCAATTAAATGAGATATTTGATTTGGCATTTCCTTCTCATTGCAATGTACACCGTAAACCGTTAGTCCTATCTTTTCATATAAATCTAAACATTTTTGCAAATAGGAGGGGTCTCCATCAATATGAAGAACACGTCCGGGAATTTGAAAGAAATTAAAATCGTGATTATAGCTATTTGTTACTCGGTATTCTTGCCTCTGTCTTAGTAACTCCATTTCCTGCTGAAATAATTTAAAGGATTGAGCTTCAAGGTTTCGATATTCCCGAGATATTTTTGAACGTTCATCCGAATTGATTGAAATTAAATCGTCCACGGGAGCATCTGCAATTAATCGAAAGTCTTCTCCATAAAGAATAGCCGTTTTCTTACCATTGATTTCTTTTATATCAATTACTTTAAAAAGAAGATCACATTCATAAGACAGACGCCCAACAATTGAATTTACCTGAACATTCACCATTTTCAACTCCACTGGTCAGATTACTCATTGATACTTCTTTTATAGGCTATGCGAAGACGAAAAAGGTGTGATAAGAAAAACGAAAGCGCCGCAAGTCTAGCGTAAGGATGAGTGAAATTCGAAGTGTAATTAACTTTTCAAAATTTCACCTTCGTAGTCTTCGACGCAAGATTCAGGAAACACGGCGAAGACGTAGAAGTCCGCTAGCCTATAGACGCAGGAGCTAGACAATAATTATACTTGTCAAATAGTTATTTATTTAAGTTAGGAAGGGTTCTCAGTAAAACATCGCTTAATGCAGCAAATTCCTGAATAGACAGTGTTTCTCCTCGTCTGGAAGGATCAATGTTTGCCTTTTCAAGAGAGGATAAAATCAAGTCTTTATTTTCCTTTCCGTTTGGTAATGCACTTGTTAGGTTATTTAAAATGGTTTTTCTTCGCTGTGCAAAGGAAGCACGAGTAATTTGAAAGAAAAATGCTTCGTCTTCCACCTCTACAATTGGCTTTTCTCGCTTCATTAAACGGATAACTGCCGAATCAACATTAGGCTGCGGGTTAAATACCGTCTTCGGAACAATCATAACGGTTTCTGCCTTTGTATAATACTGAATAGCAATCGATAATGATCCATATTCTTTCGTTCCGGGATTTGCAGAGACACGGTCTGCCACTTCCTTCTGTAGCATGACAACGATTCCCTTAAGAGGCAGCTGCTCCGTCAATAATTTTAATAATATTGGAGTAGTAACATAATACGGAAGGTTTGCAACTACCATAATATCTTTGATTCCGCTGAATTCCTTTTCTATAACATCTTGTACATTTGCTTTTAAAATATCTTGATGAATAATTTGTATATTATCGTATGGTGATAAAGTGTCTTCTAAGATTGGCAAAAGGCGCTGATCAATTTCAAACGCAACCACCTTTTTACTTGATCTTGCTAAATGCTCGGTTAACGCACCAATACCAGGGCCAATTTCAATAACGCCTGTTTCCTTTGTTAAATCTGCAAACTCAGTTATTTTTCTTAATATATTGGTGTCTACAAGAAAATTTTGTCCTAAGCTCTTTTTAAAAGAAAAACCATACTTATGTAGAATTTCTTTCGTTCTTAATGGAGTAGCAATATCCTTATGCATCCTCTTCCTCCTGCAATACTATTGTTAAAGCATCTGCAAACGCCTCTTTTGTGATTTGGAACATCATCAGCCGCTTATGCAGTTGCTTGCCGTTCGTATAACCAATTTTCAAAAGTTCACCCAAGCGTTCTCTTCTTCTTTTGGACTTTTGTCCTCCTATTAGCCCTGCAGTAAGCAAGTCCTCCTGAGTAATCCATTCCACCATTTCTGTTTCCATTGTATGTGCTTCCATCAGTGCTTCTCTTATTGCTTCCGGGCTTGCATATTCAACACCAATTCCCCTGCCTGAAGAAGGCTTTGCATCCTGTTTTTTCAGAAACGCATGCTTACAGTCAGGGATTTTACTTGCAATGGTTTTTCTGATTTTTTCTCCTGGAAAATCGGGATCCGTGAAAATAATAACGCCTCTTTTTTCTTGAGCCAATCGAATTTTTTCTATTGTTTCCTCAGAAATAGCAGAGCCATTTGTCTCAATCGTATCAGCATCAATCGCCCGTCTAATGGCCGTTGTATCATCACGGCCTTCTACCACAATAATTTCTTTAATCTTCATTTTTCCTCCAAAATAATGAAACATTTTTGAAACAATTTCGTCTAATTATATAAAAGCAGTTTCGTATAGATTGTTGCTTTTTGTAAGCGATCGTAAATCCTAATATTGTCTTAGTTTCGGGACATCTTTTCTTAAAAAGACTATTCATTCTTATCCTTAAGAATAATTAATCAGTTATCGTCTACAAAAGCAACAAAGTTTTAGCAAAGAGCCTTAATAAATATACTTTTCATATTATATAACATGTTTTCAATAAAAGAAAAAACAGAGGGCAATCCCTCTGTTTGCATTACTTCAGTATGCGAATTTTCACATAGCGTCTGCCCCATCGATAAGCATCGGATGTACTTGAAAAGTATACGTCAATCATGTTTCCTCTAATGGCACCGCCGGTATCACCAGCGATTGCATATCCATAACCTTCTACATAAACCTTTGAACCAAGTGGAATAACTCGCGGATCCACTGCTATCAGCTTTATACCTGGATTTACATTTAGATTAATACCTGTTGCAGTGCGGCTGGAGCAGCCGTTGCAATTTGCCGTATATGCAGTAGAGTTTACATATAGCTCCCGTGCTGTATCCATGTTTCCTCTTGATACTTGATTCGTAAGGCTTTTGGAACCAACCGCAACAACTTTTGATTTACTATCTTTTAAGATATTTTTTCTAACAAGACTTCTGCTTACTTCTTTACCATTTTCTTTTATTACTTCGTACAATTTTTGAACAAGACCGTTTTGACCATGCTGGATAACCTTCTTTTCTCCCATTGATAGATTAGAATCCTTTTGGGTTACTACAGCGTATTCAAGTGGTTCTTCCACTACATCGGTGACCTTTTTAACTCGAATCACTTTTATTACATCATTTGGCTTTACTTTTTGATTTGCCTCGGGATTTGTGCGATCCAATTCTTCTAGTACAATACCCTGCTGCTTTAAAAAGTCACCGACAGTAGTCGAAGTAGACCATACCTTTTTCTTCTTTCCTCCGTTATTAAGAGTAACTGGGAAAGCCTTCTTTATGACAATATTCATATCTTTATAGATTTTAGTGTCTTTATTAGGTTCAACTTGATCATATTGATGAAGACCGAAATCCCCTTCCTTTACAAATTCCTGAATCGTACCGGCAGTGGTCCAGACCTCTTCTTTCTTCCCATCCACTGTCACCGTTACCTTTTTAGCAGGCATCCACTCAACCGTTAATTGATCCTTTACTTTGGTTTCAACAGGTAAAGATAGATAGTCATGATTGTGTAGGTTTATATTCATGTCTGCTAGTATTTCCCCTACTGTATCGGCATGTGTCTTAATTACCTTTCGTTTCCCATCAATCGTCATAGCCACTGTTTTTTTAGTTGTTTCGAAAGTAATAAAACAAATGGCAGCTGCAAAGACTAGGAAACTAGCAATAAAAATAGTCCACCTTTTCTTACTCATAGTCCTGGATAACAGGTTTTTCATGTTATTCACTAGCATGAAAATAACTCGCCTCCTTCTCATTGGTGAGATTACATAGACTATTACGCCGCTGTTCGCCCTTCGATGTTTTACGTAAATTAGTTTCTATTATGCAAAACTATATTATTTTTTGAAAGGGAGACTTATCGACATGAATATCCTATGTAGGAGGAGAGACATGTAGAACCATTAAGAATTTTAAAATATCTGGACAAGCTCCCTTATCATTCGACACATTTTACTATCAATTTATGCCGAATAATCTTTTGGCATTTTGATAAGTATGTGCAACCACTTCTTCGTAGGTTATCTCTTTTATTTCGGCAATTTGTTCTGCAACTAGCTTTACATAAGCGGGTTCATTTCTTTTTCCTCTGTATGGATGCGGGGCTAAATAAGGACAATCTGTTTCAATTAATAAATGGTTTAATGGAATTTCTTTTGCAACTTCCTTTGGTTTTTTTGCATTTTTAAATGTAACAGGTCCTCCTAGTGAAATAAAAAAGTTCATGTTTATGCATTCCTTAGCGGTATCAACGCTTCCACTAAAACAATGCATAATCCCCCCTACTTCACTTGCCTTCTCTTCTTTTAAAATTTCTACTATGTCTTGGGTAGCTTCACGATTATGTATAATGATTGGAAGGTTTACCTTTTTAGCTAAACGGATTTGTTTACGGAAAACTTCCTTCTGAATATCCTTTGGTGATTTGTCCCAGTGGTAATCTAATCCCATTTCACCTAATGCAACTACCTTTGGATGAGAAGATAATTCTTCAATCCATTGCAAATCATTTTCCGTCATATCAATTGCATCAACTGGATGCCAACCAATACTTGCGTATAAAAAATCATACTCTTCGATCAAGGCCATTGCCTTTGTTATGGTCGGCCGGTCAAAACCGACTACAACCATTTTTTCAACACCAGTATTTAAAGCATTTTGTATAACTTCCTTTAAGTCTTGATCATATTGTTCATCGTTCAGATGAACATGTGTATCAAATAACATCTTGATTCTCCTTATCCATCTATAGTTTAATATAAAAATCCTACACAAGCTTTGCATTCACTTAACATTTACTTTACACATAAAATAGGTCATAAATAGCTCAAAACTGGAAATTTACAGTATATATTTTACTCTATAATTCCTGCCTTATTTCGACATCATCAAAATAGCATTTTTCCTAAAAATGATAAAAGTAATAAAACAGTCAATATTTAAAAAGCAAAGCGCATATAAAAATAGCATAGAGAATCACGTCGAAAAATGTTCCACGTGAAACATTCTATGCTATTTTTCTTTTAATGATTGGAAAAAGTAACTAAAAGAATATTACAATTACTTTACAAGAGCTCCATTTGGAAGACTTTGGTCTACACTAGCCAGTGAAAGCACACCGTCTTTTTTACCTGCTAAAATCATTCCTTGTGAAAGCTCCCCTCTGAGTTTTACAGGTTTCAGGTTTGCAACACAGATCAATTTTCGGCCAATTAATTCCTCTGGTTTATAAAACTCAGCGATTCCAGATACAACCTGTCTCTTTTCATAACCTAAATCCAATTGTAGCTTCAGTAGTTTATCCGCCTTTTTCACCGGTTCCGCATGAAGCACCTGTGCTACACGAAGTTCAACTTTCATAAAATCATCAATTGTGATTTCTTGCTTTTGATCAACTATTTCTTCCTTTTTATCCGATGGTTCTTCTACTTTCGGAGCAGAGCTGCCCATCTTTTCTTTGATAAAGTTTACTTCCTCTTCCATTTCTAGTCTCGGAAATATAGGATCGCCTTTTTCCACTACTTTAGTTCCTTCTGGGATGTTTCCAAATGACTCAAGGCTTTCCCAAGTTTTCAAATCATTATTTAGAAGAGCTAGTTGTTCAAAAATCTTTTCTGGTGTTTTAGTTAAAAATGGTTGCAATAACACGGCAATTCTTCGCAGTGATTCCGCTAAGTGAACCATTACATTAGCGAGTTCGTCTCTTTTTGAATCGTCTTTAGCCAAGTTCCAAGGTGTTGTTTCATCAATATATTTATTAGAACGGCTAATCAGCTCCCAAATAGCCGATAAGGCAACAGAGAATTCCATCTTTTCCATTGCATCCTCATACTTTTTCACTGCCGCTTCATTTACTTGGATTAATTGTTGATCAAACTCACTATTAGAACCTTTATATGCTGGAATTTTACCATCAAAATACTTATTAATCATAGCAATGGTTCTATTTAATAAGTTCCCTAAATCATTTGCCAAGTCAAAATTGATTCTTTCCACAAATCCTTCCGGCGTAAAAACTCCGTCAGCTCCAAACGGTACCTCGCGCAATAAATAGTATCTGAGTGAATCTAATCCATAACGATCTATTAATGTTACAGGATCTACAACGTTTCCTTTTGATTTGGACATTTTCCCATCTTTCATTAATAACCAGCCGTGTGCAAAAACTTTTTTCGGAAGTGGAAGATCCAACGCCATTAACATGATTGGCCAATAAATAGTATGGAATCGAACAATTTCCTTTCCTACTAAATGTACATCCGCAGGCCAATACTTTTGGTATCTCGAGTCATCGTCTGTTCCATATCCTAAAGCTGTAATATAGTTGGAAAGTGCATCGATCCAAACATAAATAACATGTTTTGGATCTCCTGGAACCTTTACCCCCCAGTCAAAGGTCGTACGCGATACTGCTAAATCTTCAAGCCCAGGCTTAATAAAATTGTTAATCATTTCGTTCTTTCGTGATTCAGGCTGGATAAAGTCAGGGTTCTCTTCATAATATTGAAGAAGACGGTCGACATATTTCCCCATTTTAAAGAAATAAGACTCTTCTTTTACCCATTCTACTGGATGACCGCTATCCGGGCTCTTGCCCCCTACTACTTTTCCATTCTCTGTAATTGGATCTACAAGTTGGTGTTCTGTGTAGAAGGTTTCATCCGGAACGGAGTACCAGCCCTCGTATTGATCTAAGTAAATATCACCTTGATCTAAAAGTCTTTTAAAAATTTTTTCAACCACTTTTTTATGTCTTTCTTCTGTAGTACGAATAAAATCGTTATAAGAAATATCCAATTTATCCCAAAGAACACGTATCCCACTTACAATATCGTCCACGTATTGTTGCGGTGTAACCTTTTTTTCTTCCGCCTTTCGTTGTATTTTCTGGCCATGTTCATCTGTTCCAGTTAAATACATAACATCAAAACCGCGCATTCTCTTATAACGCGCCATTGCATCACCTGCTACCGTGGTATAGGCATGTCCAATATGTAAATTTCCGCTTGGATAATAAATAGGTGTCGTAATGTAAAATGTTTTCGACCTTTCGCTCAACTTAAGTTCCCACCTTTTTATAAAGTAATATTCTTATACAAATACGATCAAATGCGTACGCCGATAGGCGCTGTAGATAGACGTAAACTATTTTTAAAAGGTTTCCACAGGATTATCCTAATCGACAAAAAACTCTCACCCAAAGGACGAGAGCTCTTTAATGCCATTTTGGGGCAATTCTTAGATACCTTTTATATTTCATATACATCATAACCTCTTATATCATCAAAATATACATAAAAAGTATGCATCCTGCAACTTTTGACTGTCTTTTTTCTATTATTTCTTACTCTTTATTTTAATGAATTCAACAGATTTTGTCGAAAAATATTTGTGAATTAATTTTACATTTTTTTACGATTATGATACTTTTTATACATTTTCACATCATTATTATACAATCATTACCTTAATAATTACCTTTATATCAATGTTTTTACGAGTTTTTTAAATTCCTATTTTATACAAAATAATTATTGACGGATATGGGAATGCTTGGTATGATATAAACAGTTATAAAAAATATGTCGAAAATCGTCGACAAAATAACCGGAGAAAATGAGAGGAGAAACAAAATGAAATCTACTGGTATTGTACGTAAGGTTGATGAATTAGGTCGTGTAGTTATTCCTATTGAGCTTCGCCGTACACTTGGAATTGCAGAAAAAGATGCATTAGAAATTTACGTAGATGATGAAAAAATTATCCTTAAAAAATATAAACCTAGCATGACTTGCCATATTACTGGTGAAGTTTCTGATAATAATGTTCAATTAGCAGGCGGAAAATTAGTTCTTAGCCGTGAAGGTGCCGAATTATTATTACAAGAAATTCAAAACGCATTTCAATCTGCGAAGTAATAAGAGATCCGACAGGCATGAGCTTGACATAAAAAAGGATGACTGTATAAATAACAGTCATCCTTTTTCTTCAACATGATACTCTTGATAAACATCCCTTTTAGGGATTCCCCGATCTTTAGCTGTCTGTTTGATAGCATCCTTTGAACTTAATCTTTCTTGATTAATATAGGTATTTACATGTTCGATAACGGAAAGGGATTCCCACCATTTTTGTTCTTCATCTAACTCTTCACTTTCATTTCCTTGAACAATAATACAAAATTCACCGCGTATATCATTCTGCTCAGACCATTCCAATATTTCCTCTATTGTGCCTCGAATAAATTCCTCAAACTTCTTTGTTAATTCTCTGCACAACGTTATATTCCTGTTTCCTAATACACTATTCATTGCTATTAGCGTATCTTTCAAACGATGTGGAGCTTCATATAAAATAAAAGTGGATGTTTGTTTTTTTAAAATCTCCAATTCCTCGATTCTTTCTTTCTTCCCTCTAGGAAGGAACCCATAAAAATAAAAAGGCTGCGGTTTTAACCCGGAGGCAATTAATGCTGTTAATGCAGCATTGGCCCCTGGTAAAGGAACAACAGAAATCTGTTCCTCAATGGCCGCTACTACTAGCTCATAGCCTGGGTCTGAAATGGATGGCATTCCCGCATCACTAACAAGTGCCACCTTTTCTCCGTCTAACAACCGTGAAATTAATAGTTTAGAGCTTGTCTCTTTATTATGCTCGTGATAGCTAGTAATAGGAGTGGATATATCAAAGTAGTTACACAGCTTTTTTGTGTTTCTTGTGTCTTCTGCAGCAATAATAGATGCCTCTTTCAATATTCTAATCGCCCTAAATGTCATATCTTCTAAATTTCCAATCGGAGTTGGCACAAGGTATAATATTCCTTTATTTTCTTCATTCATAAAACTTTTTTGTTGCTGCATTTGATCGACCAGCCTTTTTCAAAAATTGTTCTCTCTCGGTCTAGTGAGTTTTTTAAAAGTATGTTCAGGACGCATAGCTTCCTAATATGTAACAAACTCCTCATCATATAATAATCTAACCAGATTCCTAAATTTTATATACTTTGCACCTTTTCGTGTTGCTTATGCTCCTTCAAACTTCTAGTTAAATTAGTTATATAAACGCTATAAAATATGCTTATTCCGCTTTTCCATATAATATTTCTTCAATCTCATCTGTATATTGGTTATTATCTTTATACACAATCTGTGGTGGAAGGACTTTTAAATCTCGATTGCCGTCTTTTATTCCTTCAATTAGAATAGTATTCGCCTCTTTCCCTAATTTCGGATATACAAATTGAAGGCGCTTTGGCTCTAGTCGATATTTTTGCATCAAGGTTAATATATCCACCAATCTTCCTGGCCTATGGACAAAAGCTGCCTTCCCGCCTTGTTTTAATAATAAGCTGCTTGTTTTTACGACATCCTCTAGCGTACACATTATTTCATGTCTTGCAATCGCTAAATGTTCATTTTCATTAATAATCCCTTTAGGCGGAGTAACAAAATACGGAGGGTTACAGGTAACAACATCAAATTTACCTATTCCCAATTCCTTTGGCATATCCTTTAAATCGCCATTTATCATATGTATTTGATTTGTTAATTGGTTGTACTCTACACTTCTTACCGCCATACTATAAAGTCTTTCTTGAATTTCTACCCCTGTAATCATCCCTTTTGTGCGTGTACTTAATAATAGCGGGATTACGCCATTTCCCGTACACAAATCGATGATGTTTCCCTTTTGGATTGGAAGATAGGCAAATCTGGCTAATAGTACAGCATCTAGAGAGAAAGAAAATACAGATGGGCTCTGAATAATTCTTAAATTTTCTGCAAGTAAATAATCCAGTCTTTCATCGCCTATTAGCAAGCTAGTCAACCTCCGTTAAAAAGGAGGTTGTCCCAAAAGCAAATTGACCGACACTTATGGAACAACCTCTATATACATTTTATTTCTTATTTAAAAACGACAGACAAAATAAACAATCTTCATCTTTTCGAGGACTTCCAAAATGAACATTACAAATGTGAAATCCTTCTTGATACAATCTCGCAAGATTATCGTAGCCTTCACCAATATCTATTTCTTTATCGGCTTTATCAGGGTAATCTTTTCTATCCCTACCGGAAAATGAAATACTCTCGTTGTTTATGGATTTTCCTCTGTTATCCAGCCGCCTTCGTAAATGTTCATTTTCTATTCTTAATGCATTATTTTCTTCTATCATCTTGGCTAAATACTTTTTTAATTCACCCAGCTGCTGATACAAATCACCAATTTGTATTTCCATGTTGCTGACTGAATCGAAGAATTCGTTTTTATCCATAAACTCCACCTCATTATTCCGTGGCTTGGATTGATATGGCATCTTCATTCAGGATTTCATCCATCGTAAATTCCAATATCCGTTCTTGCCCAGCTAATTCTATTTGTAAAACTCTCTCCAAAATATTTAATCCAATAACTTTACCCATTCCATTAGGTGTCTGTATCATTTCACCGATATCGGGTAAGCTTTCCTTCGCTGCTTCGTATTCATCATTTTCATATTTTAAGCAGCACATTAAACGTCCGCATAAGCCAGAAATCTTAGTAGGATTCAGCGATAAATTCTGATCCTTGGCCATTTTGATGGAAACTGGCTCGAAATCTCCCAAAAAGGTAGAGCAACAAAGCATTCGTCCACATGGGCCAATTCCGCCTAGCATCTTCGCTTCATCTCTCACACCAATTTGCCTTAATTCAATCCTGGTTCGGAAAATAGCTGCCAAATCTTTTACAAGCTCACGAAAATCGACACGGCCATCAGCGGTAAAATAAAAAATTACTTTATTTCGGTCAAAGGTATACTCCACATCCACTAGCTTCATATCAAGCTGATGCTCTGCAACCTTTTCACAACAAACCTCATATGCTTCCTTTGCTGCATCTTTATTTTCGCTAACTATCAATTGATCCTTTTCATTTGCAATTCGAATGACCTTTTTTAATGGCAAGACAACATCGTTTTCATCGACTGACTTACGATCTGTTACCACTTTACCAAATTCTATTCCCCGAACTGTTTCTACAATTACAGAGTCATTTTTTTGAATAAAGAGATCACCCGGATCAAAGTAATATATTTTTCCGGCCTTTTTAAATCTAACTCCTACAACATCAAACAAAGGTAGATCCCCCCTGCAATTTTAAAACAAGTTGTTCCATTAATAATTGAGGATTCATATTCGCGTTTAACTTACGTTTTGCCTCTAAAATGGAAGTCATTTTATCTGTTAAAGAACGAGTGGATAATTGTAATGCATCAGCCTCGAATGAACCACGATAATTTGGATATAGAAGATGTTTATCCTTACCTATCCGTAATGAAATAAGATCTTTATATACAAAAAGCAATAGATCCAGCCCGCGATCTATTTGACTTTTTTCTTTGAAATGAGAAAACCAGTCCTCTTGGAGTGCAACCATAGCAGAGGCTGCACTTTTCTTAAGGGCCTCATATAATTTTAACACTAATTTTCTAGCTTGTGCAAACCACTCATCATTATTTAACTCAAGAGCCTCTTGAATATTATTGGTAATACTAGCTAATATGAATGCATTAGAAGGAGAAACACCCATTTCTAATAATTTATTGACTAAGATATCAGTTGGGAATGTTCTAAATGTAATAACCTGACATCTTGAAATGATGGTAGGCAAAATTTGTTGAATTTGCTCCGTAATTAATATTGCAGTAGTACCTTCATTCGGCTCCTCCAGAAACTTTAGCAAACTATTAGCCGCATTTACCGTCATCTTATCCGCATGGACAATCGTATATAATTTCCTCTTAGACTCTACACCTGATTTGCTAAACTCTTGCTGTAAATTCTTAATTTGGTCCTTTTTAATAGACAGACCATCAGGTTCAACTAAATGAACATCAGGATGACTTCCGTTATTTATTCTCTTGCAATTAATACATTCTTCACAAGGTTTAAATTGATCTTGTAAATCCAGACAAAGCAATGTCTTTGCAATTAAAAAGCTTGCATCCTTTTTGCCTGTTCCACGCTCTCCCTCAAGCAGATATGCGTGCGCAATTCTATTTTTTTGGATACTATTTTTTAATATCTTTGCCGCAAGAGGTTGAACCTTTTCTAGTTCATCCCATGTTACTGCCAAACTGCATCACTCTCTTACGTATATAAATTAATTAATAATCCTTTTATTTCGCCAATTTTCCCTAATATATCAATGGATGGTCTTTCTTTTTTTATATAATCATTGGTAAGCTCTACAAGCTGCTTATCTACTGTTTCAATGATATTCAGCTTTCTGCCTTCTCCGAATTGATTCCAAGTATGTGATTGCTTTAAATTCATTCCAAAATCAACGGTTTCACGTATAAATCGCTTCACCAACGTTTTATATTTTGCTAAGTCCTTAAAAGTGCGGGATTTAGCAAGCTTTTCTCCAGCGCTTTCAATTTCAGATAATAATTTGTTTAGTTGGTCCATCTGAAGCTTTTCATCTTGTTTTTGAACAATAGCGGAAAACTTTGTTCCACTATTCGTGACTTGTTTCGAATCCTGACGGGATTTTTCAAGACCAACTCTTATATCTTGATTAATTTTCACTTTATTCTCCTCTTTAAAGGCCGTTTCGTTTTTTCGTTCTTTTTCAAAATAATGTATTGTTTAACTTTGAGGAATTTTTTCCTTCAAAAATAACATAGTGTAACTTTATGAGAGTTAAGAATTGTTACTGATTAAAAATGATGAAATTGCTCAACTGGAAGTACAAATACCGTTGCTCCTCCAACTTCTACTTCTACAGGATATGGAATATATGAATCTGCATTTCCACCCATTGGTGATACTGGTGCCATTAGCTGTTCACGTGACTTACAATTATCCTTGATTACTTGAAGGGCTTTCTCCACTCTGATGTCTTCTGTTCCAATCATAAATGTCGTGTTACCAGACTTTAAAAAACCACCTGTACTTGCAAGTTTTGTAACCCTAAAATTATGATCGACCATCGCATTCATTAATCGAGCACTATCCTGATCTTGTACAACCGCTAATATAAGTTTCATAATACTCCCCTCCTAAAATATTGTTTGATAGATTATCTATTCATTCCGCGATAAAACTTTTTTCTATTATACCATTTATTATTATATATGTATTTGCGTTCATACCGTAATAATCCTCTTTATTCACAAAAAACCTTGAAGAAATAATTTCCTCCAAGGTCACTTTTGCAAAAATTCACTTCATTTCCATTGTGTAAATTTGCATTACTTTTTCCTTCACCATTTGATATACCTCATTTATTTCTTTACTTGCATCAATTTCATGAAATCTTTTTGGGAATCTTTCCTTCAATAAGGTAAACCCTTCATGAACCCTTTTATGAAAATCAAGCTCCTCCAGGTCTAATCTATTTACTTCTCTCCCCTTATTATCTTGAATTCTTTTCAGACCAATTTCCACTGGTACATCAAAATAAATAGTGGCATCAGGCATTACATCCTCAATAGCAAATTGATTAATGGAAAACACTTCGTCAATCCCTATGCCTCTTGCAAAACCTTGATACGCGAGGGAGCTATCAATAAAACGATCACAAAGCACGATGGACCCCTTTTTTAAAGCGGGCAATACTCTTTCCACTAAATGCTGTCTTCTGGCAGCAGCATATAATAATGCTTCTGTGCGGGAATCCATTTCTGTATTATTTTTATTTAAAATAACTTCACGAATTTGTTCCGCAATCCTGATACCGCCTGGTTCCCTAGTCATGACAATATCTAGACCATTTTGCTGCAGTTCCTTTCCTAATTTTTGCAGAATGGTTGTTTTTCCAGCTCCCTCAGGCCCCTCAAATGTGATAAATAAACCTTTCATAAGATGTCCTCCGATATTCGACAGAATATAGCTTTTCTACAATTACCTATCTTTAAATACAGATATGTTTCCTTTATATAAAGGAGAAATATCACCTTGAAATTTAGCGTTCAATGCAAGTAACTGCTCTAGTCTTTCAATCTGCTCTTTTTTTATTTTTTCGCCAGGTAGTAGTAATGGTATTCCTGGCGGATAAGGAGTAACCATTTTTGCAGCAACACGATTAATTGCATTCTTTATTTCTACATACTCCACTTCATTATGTTCCATTTCTTCATATGTCATGGACAATGAGGTAAGCTCCCCCTTATTTTTATACAGCATTTTTTCCACTTGTATAGAGGGAGTCCATTTTTCAAGCGAAGTCTTTATTCTTTTCACAGTGTCACCATATGGGTATGTGAAACCTTGCTTGAGTAACGGAAGAACGAAAACAACATGGTATTGATCTGCTAATTCGGTAAAAATGGCTTGTTCCTCTAAAATTTCCTGCAGCTCAAAGCCTGAATAACCTTCATAAGAAACAATCACCTTAAGTGGATCCTGCTCTTTTCTTGTTTTTACAGATAACCCGTCAATTAGTGACAACTGTGAAATAAATCGATTTCGATGTGACAGAGTGAATTCCAAATCCTCTTTTGTAAAGTTCGCTAAGTAATGACGAGCAATATCCAAGGAAACCATTATTGGATAAGATGGACTACTTGATTGAAGCATCCCCAGATAATATTTAATCCGTTCATTCGAAACACGTTCACTGTTTATATGTAAATAAGAACCCATCGTCATAGCCGGGAGCATTTTATGTGCGGAATGAATGACTATATCAGCTCCTAATGTGACCCCCGAATCTGGAAAGGGACTACCTATTAGAAAATGTGGTCCATGTGCTTCATCGACGATTACCAAACCATTGTTTTGATGTACAATTTCAATAATATCTTTTAAATTGTACGTAAAACCATAATAATTAGGATACGTCAGGATGCATCCTTTAAGATTAGGGTAGCGTTTAAAAGCATCCCTTACCAGTGACGGTTCTATTTCCATCGGTATACATAATTCATTATCCACTTTTGGGGAAAGAAATATTGGATTTACATTCGCCATAAAAAGTGCATTTAGAACAGACTTATGGCAATTTCGCTGGACAAGGACATAGTCCCCCTTTGTAAAAGATGCTAAAATGCTTGCCACGTTCCCTACGGTACTCCCATTTACAAGAAAATAACTGTTTCTTGACCCATACAATGAACTCAGTAATTTTTGTGCATCAAATATTGGTCCTTCTGGTGCATGTAAATCATCCAGACCTCTTAGCTCTGTTACATCATATTGAAGAAATTTTGCCCACTCAGGGTTTACTTCCTTATATACAAGTCCGTTTTTATGTCCTGGGACATGATAGGATATAGGATGTTTTTCTTTAAAATTATTTAAAGCCTCATATAAGGGAATTCTTTTTTGATTCACTTTTAATGATTACCTTTCCTTCTTTAGCTTATCTTATTGTACTATACGTATCCATAAAGGGGAAACCTTCATATGAAATGATTGAATGACGCTCAAAAAAATAAAAACCAAGCTCCGTTTATATGGCTTGGTTAGGAAATATTTTGTTTGTACGTAATCATTTTTAGTCGTTCAATATAATACTTGTATTTGGGATCATTTGTATCCGTTAAAACCATATCTTTTTCACAATCTTCACAAATAAAGGAAGTATATAGATGGATCCCTTTTTCTTTATTCTGTTCACAAACGATACACGTTTCCCCTGTCTTTCCTATTGCTGAAGAGCTCATGCCTCTCCACCTCCATACCATTCATTATTCCCAACAATTATTTTAATATACAATATTCTAAATATTAGTTCAGGGAATATGAGTACATTTACTATTGTATGTTTTTTAGGTATTCCTTGTGTATGTCTATAACATTATTCCTTTTTTGTTTTGTTAAAGTAAATACTCTCGTGATACATTAGCATAATCTCGCGAAAATGGCACTTAATCTCGTCAATTTAGCAGTTAATCGCGCAAATCGGGACTATAGAACTATTTTTACCATACAAAAAAGCCACAGACCAATATCTGTGACTTTCTCCGATTGCCTGGCAACGTCCTACTCTTGCAGGGGGAGAGCCCCCAACTACCATCGGCGCTGAGAAGCTTAACTTCCGTGTTCGGGATGGGAACGGGTGTGACCTTCTCGCCATAATTACCAGACTATATGAGGTTTGTTCCCTCAAAACTAAATACTGTAGAAGAAGAAGTAAAGAGAATCGCTCTATTTTGGTTAAGTCCTCGATCGATTAGTATTCGTCAGCTCCATGTGTCGCCACACTTCCACCTCGAACCTATCAACCTGATCATCTTTCAGGGATCTTACTAGCTTGCGCTATGGGAAATCTCATCTTGAGGGGGGCTTCATGCTTAGATGCTTTCAGCACTTATCCCTTCCGCACATAGCTACCCAGCGATGCCTTTGGCAAGACAACTGGTACACCAGCGGTGCGTCCATCCCGGTCCTCTCGTACTAAGGACAGCTCCTCTCAAATTTCCTACGCCCACGACGGATAGGGACCGAACTGTCTCACGACGTTCTGAACCCAGCTCGCGTACCGCTTTAATGGGCGAACAGCCCAACCCTTGGGACCGACTACAGCCCCAGGATGCGATGAGCCGACATCGAGGTGCCAAACCTCCCCGTCGATGTGGACTCTTGGGGGAGATAAGCCTGTTATCCCCGGGGTAGCTTTTATCCGTTGAGCGATGGCCCTTCCATGCGGAACCACCGGATCACTAAGCCCGACTTTCGTCCCTGCTCGACTTGTAGGTCTCGCAGTCAAGCTCCCTTGTGCCTTTACACTCTACGAATGATTTCCAACCATTCTGAGGGAACCTTTGGGCGCCTCCGTTACTCTTTAGGAGGCGACCGCCCCAGTCAAACTGCCTGCCTGACACTGTCTCCCACCCCGATCAGGGGTGCGGGTTAGAATTTCAATACAGCCAGGGTAGTATCCCACCGACGCCTCCACCGAAGCTGGCGCTCCGGCTTCAAAGGCTCCTACCTATCCTGTACAAGCTGTACCAAAATTCAATATCAGGCTGCAGTAAAGCTCCACGGGGTCTTTCCGTCCTGTCGCGGGTAACCTGCATCTTCACAGGTACTATAATTTCACCGAGTCTCTCGTTGAGACAGTGCCCAGATCGTTACGCCTTTCGTGCGGGTCAGAACTTACCTGACAAGGAATTTCGCTACCTTAGGACCGTTATAGTTACGGCCGCCGTTTACTGGGGCTTCAATTCAGAGCTTCGCTTACGCTAACCCCTCCTCTTAACCTTCCAGCACCGGGCAGGCGTCAGCCCCTATACTTCGCCTTGCGGCTTCGCAGAGACCTGTGTTTTTGCTAAACAGTCGCCTGGGCCTATTCACTGCGGCTCTCTCGGGCTTGCACCCTACCAGAGCACCCCTTCTCCCGAAGTTACGGGGTCATTTTGCCGAGTTCCTTAACGAGAGTTCTCTCGCTCACCTTAGGATTCTCTCCTCGCCTACCTGTGTCGGTTTGCGGTACGGGCACCTTTCACCTCACTAGAGGATTTTCTTGGCAGTGTGGAATCAGGAACTTCGGTACTATATTTCCCTCGCTATCACAGCTCCGCCTTCACGGTTACGGGATTTGCCTCGTAACCAGCCTAACTGCTTAGACGCACATAACCAGCAGTGCGCTTACCCTATCCTCCTGCGTCCCCCCATCGTTCAAACGGTGAAGAGGTGGTACAGGAATATCAACCTGTTGTCCATCGCCTACGCCTTTCGGCCTCGGCTTAGGTCCCGACTAACCCTGAGCGGACGAGCCTTCCTCAGGAAACCTTAGGCATTCGGTGGAAGGGATTCTCACCCTTCTTTCGCTACTCATACCGGCATTCTCACTTCTAAGCGCTCCACTAGTCCTTCCGGTCTAGCTTCACCGCCCTTAGAACGCTCTCCTACCACGGACACCTGTCAGGTGTCCATCCACAGCTTCGGTGATACGTTTAGCCCCGGTACATTTTCGGCGCAGAGTCACTCGACCAGTGAGCTATTACGCACTCTTTAAATGGTGGCTGCTTCTAAGCCAACATCCTGGTTGTCTAAGCAACTCCACATCCTTTTCCACTTAACGTATACTTTGGGACCTTAGCTGGTGGTCTGGGCTGTTTCCCTTTTGACTACGGATCTTATCACTCGCAGTCTGACTCCCAAGCATAAGTATTTGGCATTCGGAGTTTGTCTGAATTCGGTAACCCGATGAGGGCCCCTAGTCCAAACAGTGCTCTACCTCCAATACTCTTCATCTTGAGGCTAGCCCTAAAGCTATTTCGGAGAGAACCAGCTATCTCCAAGTTCGATTGGAATTTCTCCGCTACCCACACCTCATCCCCGCACTTTTCAACGTGCGTGGGTTCGGGCCTCCAGTAAGTGTTACCTTACCTTCACCCTGGACATGGGTAGATCACCTGGTTTCGGGTCTACGACCTCATACTTATTCGCCCTATTCAGACTCGCTTTCGCTGCGGCTCCGCTTCATCAGCTTAACCTTGCATGAAATCGTAACTCGCCGGTTCATTCTACAAAAGGCACGCTATCACCCATTAACGGGCTCTAACTACTTGTAGGCACACGGTTTCAGGTTCTCTTTCACTCCCCTCCCGGGGTGCTTTTCACCTTTCCCTCACGGTACTGGTTCACTATCGGTCACTAGGGAGTATTTAGCCTTGGGAGATGGTCCTCCCTGCTTCCGACGGGATTTCACGTGTCCCGCCGTACTCAGGATCCACTCTGGAGGGAACGAAGTTTCAACTACAGGGTTGTTACCTTCTTTGACGGGCCTTTCCAGACCTCTTCATCTACTCCGTTCCTTTGTAACTCCGTATAGAGTGTCCTACAACCCCAAGAGGCAAGCCTCTTGGTTTGGGCTTCTTCCGTTTCGCTCGCCGCTACTCAGGAAATCGCGTTTGCTTTCTCTTCCTCCGGGTACTTAGATGTTTCAGTTCCCCGGGTCTGCCTTCATTACCCTATGTATTCAGGTAAAGATACTGCTCCATTACGAGCAGTGGGTTCCCCCATTCGGAAATCTCCGGATCAAAGCTTGCTTACAGCTCCCCGAAGCATATCGGTGTTAGTCCCGTCCTTCATCGGCTCCTAGTGCCAAGGCATCCACCGTGCGCCCTTACTAACTTAACCTATAAGGTTATTACTACTTTAAAATGGATGAAATCCATAAAGTGGCGATTCTCGGTTTTACTTGGTTTCTTCTATCAGTATCTAGTTTTCAAGGAACAAAAATTGGTGGAGCCTAGCGGGATCGAACCGCTGACCTCCTGCGTGCAAAGCAGGCGCTCTCCCAGCTGAGCTAAGGCCCCATAATGAAATATGCAATTATAATGGTGGGCCTAAATGGACTCGAACCATCGACCTCACGCTTATCAGGCGTGCGCTCTAACCAGCTGAGCTATAGGCCCATCTTTCTTTCTCATAGAAAGATTGCTCTTTCAAAACTAAACAGAACGAAAACGTCTCTTCGTAACCACGAAAGTGGTTTTCCATTATCCTTAGAAAGGAGGTGATCCAGCCGCACCTTCCGATACGGCTACCTTGTTACGACTTCACCCCAATCATCTGTCCCACCTTCGGCGGCTGGCTCCAAAAGGTTACCTCACCGACTTCGGGTGTTACAAACTCTCGTGGTGTGACGGGCGGTGTGTACAAGGCCCGGGAACGTATTCACCGCGGCATGCTGATCCGCGATTACTAGCGATTCCGGCTTCATGCAGGCGAGTTGCAGCCTGCAATCCGAACTGAGAATGGTTTTATGGGATTGGCTTAACCTCGCGGTCTCGCAGCCCTTTGTACCATCCATTGTAGCACGTGTGTAGCCCAGGTCATAAGGGGCATGATGATTTGACGTCATCCCCACCTTCCTCCGGTTTGTCACCGGCAGTCACCTTAGAGTGCCCAACTGAATGCTGGCAACTAAGGTCAAGGGTTGCGCTCGTTGCGGGACTTAACCCAACATCTCACGACACGAGCTGACGACAACCATGCACCACCTGTCACTCTGTCCCCCGAAGGGGAACGCCCTATCTCTAGGGTTGTCAGAGGATGTCAAGACCTGGTAAGGTTCTTCGCGTTGCTTCGAATTAAACCACATGCTCCACCGCTTGTGCGGGCCCCCGTCAATTCCTTTGAGTTTCAGCCTTGCGGCCGTACTCCCCAGGCGGAGTGCTTAATGCGTTAGCTGCAGCACTAAAGGGCGGAAACCCTCTAACACTTAGCACTCATCGTTTACGGCGTGGACTACCAGGGTATCTAATCCTGTTCGCTCCCCACGCTTTCGCGCCTCAGCGTCAGTTACAGACCAGAGAGTCGCCTTCGCCACTGGTGTTCCTCCACATCTCTACGCATTTCACCGCTACACGTGGAATTCCACTCTCCTCTTCTGCACTCAAGTCTCCCAGTTTCCAATGACCCTCCACGGTTGAGCCGTGGGCTTTCACATCAGACTTAAGAAACCGCCTGCGCGCGCTTTACGCCCAATAATTCCGGACAACGCTTGCCACCTACGTATTACCGCGGCTGCTGGCACGTAGTTAGCCGTGGCTTTCTGGTTAGGTACCGTCAAGGTACCGCCCTATTCGAACGATACTTGTTCTTCCCTAACAACAGAGTTTTACGATCCGAAAACCTTCATCACTCACGCGGCGTTGCTCCGTCAGACTTTCGTCCATTGCGGAAGATTCCCTACTGCTGCCTCCCGTAGGAGTCTGGGCCGTGTCTCAGTCCCAGTGTGGCCGATCACCCTCTCAGGTCGGCTACGCATCGTCGCCTTGGTGAGCCGTTACCTCACCAACTAGCTAATGCGCCGCGGGTCCATCTGTAAGTGATAGCCGAAGCCATCTTTCAATCTTTCCTCATGCGAGGAAAGAAGTTATCCGGTATTAGCCCCGGTTTCCCGGAGTTATCCCAGTCTTACAGGCAGGTTACCCACGTGTTACTCACCCGTCCGCCGCTAACTTTTAAAAGCAAGCTTTTAAAAGTCCGCTCGACTTGCATGTATTAGGCACGCCGCCAGCGTTCGTCCTGAGCCAGGATCAAACTCTCCAAAAAAGTGTTTGATGTAGCTCATTATTTAAAACATTGACGTTTTGTTCTGTTTAGTTTTCAAAGATCAATCATTGTTGCTTTTTTAATGAAGCAACTTTTATATAATATCACTTTTAAATCCCTTTGTCAAATGTTTTTTTCTTATTATTTGACTGAAGTATTTCAGCGACGTTTTATATATTATCATCTATTATATCCAAAGTCAATAAAAACATTAAAAATTCCTCAAAAGAGGAATTTTTAATGAAGAATCCAAGTTTGAATAATGGTTAAACCTATTACACCGGGGATTCCTAACAAACCTGATATGGCAGTTGTTATGAAATTAATTGGAACATGAAGACCATAGTGACTTCCTATAGTATTTAAAAAGAACAAAAATACGGCTCCTATTATAAACTTTATAAGCAATTGACCAAACCATTTCACTGGTTTTCCCAATGTCCCTGCAGCTAACAATAGTAAAATCAAAACAATAATAATGGATACTATGATAACTGGGCTCAATTTCTCCACTCCTTATTTCTGCATATTTACTATCCATTTTATGAACAGATTGTCCAAAAAGAACTTTTATGCAGAAATAATCAATGGATTCTATACTTTTATTCTTAAATTTCGTTTTTTAGCTTCTCTGAAGAGAAAGAAATATTTCGCTTCAGCCGTCATTTTATAATAATTAAGCTCTTCATCATATTCAAAACTCATATCAACCAAGGATTTTTGATGTATCCAATCTTTTCTTGCGGTTGTCATTAGATTGATCAGCTTTTGATCATATTCTTCTCGCAGCTTTTGTTTTCGTCCAAACAAGAGAGTTCACCCCGCTTATACTTCTCTTCTTCCCTCAAGTGCCTTGGATAAAGTAACTTCATCCGCATATTCTAAATCTCCACCAACAGGTAAACCATGAGCAATACGAGTAATTTTGATACCAGATGGTTTCAATAATCTAGAGATATACATTGCGGTTGCTTCTCCTTCAATATTCGGATTCGTGGCTAATATTACTTCTTGAACTGTTTCATCCTGAAGCCTTTTTAATAAATCGGGTACATTAATATCCTCCGGGCCAATCCCATCCATCGGAGAAATCGCCCCATGTAGAACGTGATATAATCCATTAAATTCCTTCATTTTTTCCATTGCTATAACATCCTTAGGATCTTGCACTACACAAATGACACTTCTGTCTCTTCTTTGATCAGTACAAATATAGCAAGGATCTTGATCGGTTATATGACCGCAAACCGAACAATAGCCTAGATTTCGTTTTGCATCTACAAGTGCTTTTGCAAAGTCAAGCACTATGTCTTCTTTCATGGTTAACACAAAAAACGCCAGTCTTGAAGCCGTCTTTGGGCCAATCCCTGGCAGTTTCATAAAGCTATCCATGAGCTTTGTAATCGGTTCAGGATAATGCATTCTTTATTTCCCCTTAAAAACCTGGTAGATTTAGTCCTTTTGTAAATTGTCCCATTGTTTGGTTCGTTAGTTCATCTGCCTTTTTCAATGCATCATTTGTAGCAGCCAAAACAAGATCTTGAAGCATTTCAATATCTTCAGGATCTACAACCTCTTCTTTAATATTTACTTCTAACACTTCTTTATGCCCGGAAACAATTACTGATACCATTCCTCCGCCGGCAGTACCTTCAATACGTTGTTCCCCCAATTGTTCCTGTGCTTCTGCCATTTTTTTTTGCATTTTTTGCATTTGTTTCATCATATTTTGCATATTACCCATGCCACGCATTTTCATCATCCTCCAAATTCATTAATCCTGTATTTCAATTAAATCTATACCAACTAATTTCTTAGCTTCTGCAATAATTGGATCATCCTCAGCTTCTTCTTGCGCATCCCCAGATGAATCCATATTATTTTTCAAAAAATCTTCCCTAACTTCATTCCATTGATTCTCCGGAATGCCAACAGCTTGATAATGGATTCCTGTTATCTCCTGAAGAATAGAAGAAATAGCTTCTAGAAATTTATTATTTTCCATGGCCATTTGGCAATGAATTTCATATTTAAACTTCAATACAAACGCATTGTTCGAGGCCGCAACAGGCTCTGCCTCATTCAGTAATGCCGCCTGGGATCGCATTTGGCGATTATTTAGCATCTCCAGCATATCGCCCCATCGGCTTTTAATGAGTTGTAAATCCTGTTTGGTTGCCCCTTTTAATATATCATGAATTCTTCCCGTTTGTACCTTATATCCTTTCCCAGTTCGAGGAGCTCTTTTAGCAGCTTGAGGCTTTTCCTCTTGAGAAACGGTTACACCATTTTCTTTAAGAGCTTGTATTTCCTTTTCAAGCCTTTCTATTTTACCAAGCAAATTTTGAACATCGTCACTATGATGTACAGTTGCCACCTTTGTTTCACATAAACGTATTAAGGCAACTTCGATATACATTTTTGCTATATTGGAAAATTTCATTTCTTGCTGTGTCCTATTTAATATATCAATGTATTCATAAATTTGCTCGTTGGTTATAGTTTGCGCAAGGTTTTGGAAATCTGTGTCAACCATAACGCGCTCAATAGACTCCTCAAGATTTGGTGCCGTTTTATATAACAGCATATCCCGAAAATAAAGAATCAAATCCTCGATAAACCTTGTTTCGTCTTTTCCCTGATATAACAGATCCTCCAACGTTTTCAATGCGAGAGCTACATTATTTTCCTTTATCGATAAAGCCAATTGATTTAAATACTCTTGAGAAATAGCACCTGTTACAGTTAGTGCATCATTCACTGTAACGACTTCATCACTAAATGAAACAGCTTGATCGAGTAAGCTTAAAGCATCCCGAAGTCCGCCCTCTGCCGCACGTGCAATTATTTCAAAAGCTTTTTCCTCGAATTGTATCCCAGACCCATTTGCAATATGCACCATTCTTTTCATAATATCTTTTGCTGTGATCCTTTTAAAATCAAAGCGCTGGCACCTAGAAATAATGGTTAACGGTATTTTATGAGGTTCTGTCGTCGCCAAAATGAAGATGACATGTTGAGGAGGCTCCTCCAATGTTTTTAAAAGCGCATTAAATGCCCCAATGGAAAGCATATGAACTTCATCAATAATATAGACCTTATACGGTACAGCATTTGGCGCAAATTTCACTTTATCACGGATATCCCTAATTTCCTCAACGCCATTATTGGAGGCTGCATCAATTTCAATAACATCTGGAATAGATCCGTCGGTTATACCTCGACACGCTGCACATTCATTGCATGGTTCTGCTACTGGGGCTTTTTCACAATTTATTGCTTTAGCCAAAATTTTTGCAGCACTTGTTTTACCAGTTCCTCTTGGCCCGGAAAATAAATAAGCATGTGAAATCTTTTGCTGCAGGAGGGCATTCTGAAGTGTCTTCGTTACATGCTCTTGTCCCGCAACATCTTCAAATGATTGCGGTCGCCACACTCTATATAATGCTTGATATGCCATGTCCCTCCCACCTTCTTTATAAAATATTTTATATCCATTTAAGTTCTAATAATATTGCTTTTCCCTATTATACATTATACAGTTGCAATTTCCCATTTATAAAGGGGAAACTATTTTAATTTCAAATAATGCAAAAAACCCATCCAAATTGGATGAGTTAGTATGTAGAAGTAACTGCCGTGCACCTTCCCTCGACTAGCTCCCATAAGCGTTACTTAAGCAGTTAGCTCGGCTCAGGCTGCCCTGCGGCACATGGAAGAGTCCACTTAATGCTGCTTCCTTCCGGACCTGACATGGTTCATGGATTTCCATTGCGCAGGACCCAAGCGTCAACACCACTTACTTAAGGCAGACCCTACAGGAAACTAGCCTCAAGAAGGGATTCAGTCCCGCTAGAGCGGATTGCGGGTACAGGGCACCGCTACCTCCCCACCTAGCACGGCAAAGTTGATACCATATTAAGTTGCGTTTAATTAACGCTAAACATAGTATACTAGTGTTTGAACAAAAAATCAATGAATAGTGCGTTGTTAATTATTGGCCGCATTGCCACCCAACTTTTCCTGCTTTTTTTTATGGCGAATTTCCCGAAAAAATGTACTTAACATTTCCCCACATTCTTTTCCTAAAACATCACTGGTTACTTCACATTGATGGTTGAACCTTTCATCTTCTAATAAATTCATCAAACTGCCTGCGCAACCTGCTTTAGGATCATACGCACCAAATACAACTCTCTTTATTCTTGAAAGAATAATTGCCCCGCTGCACATAGGGCAAGGCTCTAAAGTGACATAAAGAACAGCATTCTCCAGCCGCCATGAACCAATACGATTACATGCTTCTTGAATCGCTAGTATTTCTGCATGTGTTGTAGCATTTTGAGTTGTTTCTCGTAGGTTGTGGGCAGATGCCACTACTTCGTTGTCCAAAACAATAACAGCCCCAATCGGAACCTCATTTATTTCCGCAGCCTTTTTAGCCTCTTCCAAAGCCAGACTCATAAAATGTCTATCATCTAAACCTGTATCTAATGTCATCATTATAACCTCTGTTTATTAAGTACGAATTTCTTCGCCTATTATAACCAATTAGTAAATGAATTTATAGGATTTATCGTCATTACTCAAAACATAACATTTTTTTTCATAGGAGACATAGAATGTTTAAGAGTTATATTTGCTTTTTATCACATATACATTTTATTTTAAATAGAGGAGGGTTTGCATTGCAAATACATGTGGTTAAACCAAATGAAACAGTTGCGGGGATAGCAAGATTGTACCAAGTTTCAGCAAATGAGCTTACGTCCGCTAATGAACTTCCAAACCCAGATCATTTAGTGGAAGGGCAAGCCTTAGTAATCCCCATTATCGGAAGCTTTTATTGGGTGCAACGCGGTGACAGTCTAACCTCCATTGCCCGTAAATTCCATACCACTCCAGCTGAACTCGCGAGGATCAATGGTATTTCAATCAACCAACCATTACATGTAGGAATGAAATTATATATATCCCAACAAAGAAAAGTGAATGCTGAATTTAATGCTTATGTAGAACCGTTTGGAAATACTGTATCTACCGCTTTAGAAAACAGTTCTCGTGAGGCGGCACCATACTTAACTTACTTATCTCCCTTTGCATTTCGAGTAAATCGTGATGGATCATTAATAGCCCCCCCTTTAGGAAACCTGCCTGAGATTGCAAGAAGAAACAAAAACGTCTTAGTTATGGCTATAAATAACCAAGAGCAAGGGCAATTTAGCGATGAATTAGGAAGAATTTTATTAACGGATCAAGCCATCCAAAACACATTTTTAAATAATATTGTTTCCACTGCTAAAAGGTACGGTTTCCGTGATATTCATATTGATTTTGAGTATTTACGTCCGCAAGATAAAGATGCCTATAATCAATTTTTACGAAAAGCAAAAAATCTCTTTTCGAAGGAAGGTTGGTTTTTGTCCACTGCTTTAGCACCAAAAATAAGCTCAACACAGAAAGGTCGCTGGTATGAAGCTCATGATTATAAAGCTCATGGTGAAATTGTAGATTTTGTCGTTATTATGACATATGAATGGGGCTATAGCGGCGGGCCACCAATGGCCGTATCTCCCATTAATCAAGTTAGGAAAGTGTTAGAATACGCTGTAAAGGAAATACCTTCCAAGAAAATTTTGATGGGACAGAATCTCTATGGGTATGACTGGACACTTCCTTTTACTCCCGGAAAAGATATTGCCAAAGCAATAAGCCCCCAACAAGCTATTAAAATTGCTGCCAATCACAATGTCCCTATTAAATATGATTCCGCGGCTCAAGCTCCAAATATTGACTATGTTGACGATTCCGGTAAAAAACATAAGGTTTGGTTTGAAGATGCAAGATCGATTCAAGCGAAATTTAATCTTCTCAAAGAACTAAATTTACGTGGTATGAGCTATTGGAAATTAGGTTTATCTTTTCCGCAAAATTGGCTGTTAATTGTAGAAAATTTCAATGTAGAAAAAAAGTGATTCAAAATTTCCCCTTTTACGCATAAAGGGGGATTTTTGATTTAAAAACATATAATATCTGACTAACGCAGTGCCTATCGGCTAGCGGATTTCTCCGTCTCCTCCCCACGATAATTGACATCAAGCAAAATTTGAAGTACAAATTTCACTCATCCGTACGCCGATGAGCAAGGCGCCTAACGCTTCCCTTTTTAGAATTATATTCCGTACCACACCTTTTTAACATGTGCTAAAATATGTATTAGTGTGCTTTTTACGACGTTTTATTCATTTTCCATATGGAAAGATGACTACTTGAGGAGGACAGTAAATGGAAACTCTACCGTTTATAACGGTTGAAGGGCCAATTGGTATAGGCAAAACCTCTCTCGCAAAGGCAATTTCTTCCCACTTACACTATCATCTGTTAAAAGAAATTGTAGACGAGAACCCATTTCTTGAAAAATTCTACGATAATATTGAGGAATGGAGTTTTCAACTAGAGATGTTTTTCCTTTGTAATCGCTACAAACAACTAGAGGATATTAACACTGACTATCTCCTAAAAAACAAGCCAGTTGTGTCTGATTATCATATTTTTAAAAACTTAATATTTGCCAGGAGAACGTTAAAAACAGACCAATATCAAAAATACCTGCAAATATACAACATTTTAATAAAAGATATGCCTCAGCCTAATTTAGTTATTTACTTAAATGCTAGTTTAGAT
The DNA here is from genome assembly GCF_038008735.1 of Margalitia sp. FSL K6-0131. Lineage (NCBI taxonomy): Bacteria > Bacillati > Bacillota > Bacilli > Caryophanales > Bacillaceae > Heyndrickxia > Margalitia sp. FSL K6-0131. Next base: position 24,338 of record NZ_JBBOZS010000001.1, on the reverse strand, counting down.
ACTGTCATGAAAAGAATCAAAATGAGAGGCAGAGATTTTGAAAAGAATATAAGTGCGGATTATTTAAAACAATTATCAGCAGACTATGACCTTTTTATGGATAATTTTGAACGTACTCATCCAAGCATCCCTGTATTGCGATTTAATGGAGACGACCTTGATTTTATCCAATACGAAGGTGATCTTCAATATATTTTGGATCAATTATCCTTAACTTTACAAAAAGGGGCACAGTGCTATGGAACTTCGCAATAAATACGGTATCCCCAACAATACAGTTATCACAATTGCCGGAACTGTTGGAGTGGGAAAATCCACGATGACGAAAACATTAGCTAAAGCGTTAAATTTTCGTACATCCTTTGAAAAAGTAGATTCCAATCCATATTTGGACAAGTTTTATAATGACTTTAAAAGATGGAGTTTTCATTTACAAATCTATTTTTTAGGGGAACGCTTTAAAGAACAAAAGAGAATTTTCGAGTATGGTGGAGGATTCATTCAAGATCGATCGATTTACGAAGATACTGGGATTTTTGCCAAAATGCATTATGAAAAAGGGAACATGTCTGAAGTAGATTATGAGACATATAAAAATTTATTTGATGCTATGGTAATGACACCTTATTTCCCTCATCCGGACTTATTGATTTATTTAGATGGATCTATCGAAGATATTTTGGAAAGAATTCAAAAGCGCGGCAGACCTATGGAACAAAAGACGCCTATTGAATACTGGATTGAGATGCATAAACGCTATGAGGATTGGATTAATTCTTTCAATGCTTGTCCTGTTCTCCGTTTGAATATTAACGATTATGATTTATTAAATGATGAAGAAAGCATTGAACCAATTATTGAAAGAATAAGCTATTTTCTTAAACAAACACAATTGTTAAGAAATAAATAAGATATACTCTAGTTCCAACTTCACCCTCAATCTCAGGCGGGACCAGAGGTAATTCACGAGCTAGTGAAAAGTAGTTCGAATTTCACCTTTATATCACAAACTTCCTTATCATATTAAAAGAAGTCGCCTAAAAAGCGGCTTCTTTTATTTCCTCTATAAAACAAAAGATTCGTTACAAAAAGTAACGAATCTCAAATCTCCAATATTTTATGCGTGTTATTATTCAATATGGCGGAGGAAGAGGGATTCGAACCCCCGCGCGGTTTAACCCGCCTGTCGGTTTTCAAGACCGATCCCTTCAGCCGGACTTGGGTATTCCTCCGTATCGACAAGTAATAATATAACAAACAAAAAACAGCTTGTCAACACTATTTATAAGTTATTTTTTATCTTCTTTTTCCCGATTGATATTTGTGTTTATTATTAACTTTTGCCTAATGCGTACACGTGTACAGTTATATCGAGAGAAAACCTAGTAAACATGTACGCATAAAGGCATTTAGATTACATAAATTTATTTTGCTTTAATAACATCCACATTTCTCATATATGGACGCAACACTTCTGGAATTATTACACTGCCATCTTCTTGTTGGTAGTTCTCCAAAATAGCAGCGACTGTACGTCCGATTGCCAAGCCTGAACCATTTAGTGTATGAACATGTTCTGGCTTCCCATTAAGTTCGCGGCGGAAACGAATATTTGCCCTGCGTGCTTGAAATGCCTCAAAGTTACTGCAAGAAGAAATCTCGCGATAAGCATTATAGCTTGGGATCCATACTTCGATATCGTATTTTTTAGCAGCTGTAAATCCTAAATCTGCTGTACACATACTTAAAACACGGTATGGCAATCCAAGTAATTGAAGTACTTTTTCTGCATGACCTGTTAATTTTTCAAGCTCCTCATAAGAATCTTCCGGTTTCACAAACTTCACCAGCTCTACCTTGTTAAATTGATGTTGGCGAATGAGTCCCCTAGTATCACGACCTGCAGAACCTGCCTCAGAACGGAAACATGCACTAAATGCTGCATAATTGATAGGAAGCTGATCCCCGTCTAAAATTTCATCTCGGTGTAAATTTGTCACCGGTACTTCTGCTGTAGGGATTAAGAAGTAATCTTCACTCTCTACTAAAAATGCATCTTCCTCGAACTTAGGCAGCTGGCCAGTACCTGTCATACTTGCACGATTCACTAAATATGGCGGTAATACTTCTTCATAACCATGCTCTTCTACATGCAGGTCTAACATAAAGTTAAATAAAGCCCGTTCTAGCCTGGCACCTAACCCTTTGTAAAATACAAAACGGCTTCCTGTTACTTTCGCTGCGCGTTCAAAATCTAATATACTTAAATTTGTCGCAATATCCCAATGCGGCTTAGCTTCAAAATCAAACTCTCTTACCTCTCCCCATTTACGGATTTCGACATTATCATCTTCTGATTCTCCAATTGGAGTACTTTCATGAGGAATATTAGGAATAGACATGAGGATGCGATCCAATGTTTCTTCCACCTGACGCAATTCATCGTCATATAGTTTTATTTTTTCTCCAACTTCACGCATTTCGGTGATCAAGTTGTCAGCATCTTGCTTTTCCCTTTTCAATTGCGCTATTTTTTGACTTACTTCATTGCGTTTGCTTTTTAAATCTTCTGTAACAACAATAAGTTCCCGTCTTTTTATATCCAATTCCTCAAACTTTTCAAAGTCGGTCAAATCTTCCCCGCGATGCTGCAATTTTTCCTTTACTTTATCGAAGTTTGCTCTTAAATATTTAATATCAAGCATGCTATTTTCCTCCTTATTCTTAATAAAAACAAAAAACTCCCGTCCCCTATAAAGGGACGAGAGTTACCCGCGTTGCCACCCAGATTGAAAGCAAATTAGATTTGCTTTCCACTTTAATCGATAACGGTTTTACCCGAAAGTACTTACTAGTTTAAAAAACATTCGGTACTTCGCTCAAGGATGGATTCGCAAATTTCCTTTATCGGTTTACACCGGCCACCGACTCTCTAAAAAAGAATAACTTGCTACTATTTCCTGTCAATGCTTTAAATTGATATTAAAAAATAATTTACTACAATTTTTACCTAAATGCAACTGCTTTTATGCATTTTCTTTTGATTTTTTGACCATATCCACAAAATATTCTGTTAGTCTGCTGTCATCTGTTAATTCCGGATGGAAGGAGCAGCCTAAAAACTGTCCTTCTCGAGCTGCTACTATTCTTCCATTATGTTTGGCAAGTACTTCAACGTTCTCGCCAGCTTCAACGATATGTGGCGCACGTATAAATACTGCCGGAAAATGGTCAGCTACACCAGCTATATCTAAATCAGTTTCAAAGCTTTCCTTTTGTCGACCAAATGAATTTCTTTCAACCTTTACATCTAACACTCCAATATGCGGTTGATCATATCCTACAATCGATTTAGCCAGTAATATTAAGCCAGCACAAGTGCCGAACATCGGCTTACCTTGTTTTCCAAAGTTCTTAAGCTCATCTAAAAAGTCATACTTATCTATGAGCTTCCTCATTGTTGTGCTCTCACCACCGGGTAGAATCAACCCATCCAGCTCATTTAATTGCTCCTTGTGCTTTACTACAACTGCATTAGCACCACATTTCTCTATTGCATTAACATGTTCTCTTACAGCCCCTTGAAGGCCTAGTACACCGATTTTAACCATTAGACGATACTCCTTACCAGCCTCGTTCTTGCATACGAGATTCTGGTGATAATGAAGATATTTCAATTCCTTTCATTGCTGTTCCTAGGTTTTTGGAAATATGAGCAATAAGCTCATAGTCTTGATAATGTGTTGTTGCTTCTACAATAGCTTTAGCAAATTTTGCAGGGTTTTCTGATTTGAATATACCCGAACCAACAAAAACACCATCTGCTCCTAATTGCATCATAAGTGCTGCATCAGCTGGAGTTGCAACCCCACCAGCAGCAAAGTTAACGACTGGCAAACCGCCATGCCTTTTAATTTCAAGCAATACTTCGTATGGCGCCCCTAGAATTTTGGCTTCAGTCATTAATTCATCTTCATTCATGCTGATGACTTTTCTTACCTGTGCATTTACTTTTCGTATATGTCTAACTGCTTCTACAATATTTCCTGTACCTGGTTCACCTTTTGTGCGCAGCATTGAAGCACCTTCACCGATTCGGCGTGCTGCCTCCCCTAAATCACGACAGCCACAAACAAATGGAACAGTATATTCCTTTTTATTTAAATGGTATTCTTCATCAGCTGGAGTTAATACTTCACTTTCATCAATATAATCTACTCCCATTGCCTCAAGAACACGTGCCTCAACAATATGGCCAATTCTTGCTTTAGCCATTACAGGGATTGTCACAGCATTCATCACTTCTTCCACAATACGTGGATCAGCCATTCTTGCTACACCACCAGCTTTTCGTATATCTGAAGGTACGCGTTCTAATGCCATAACAGCAACTGCTCCAGCATCTTCTGCAATTTTTGCTTGTTCCGCATTTATAACGTCCATAATTACCCCGCCTTTTTGCATTTCTGCCATGCCGCGCTTAACTCTATCAGTTCCTGTTTTCACGAACACTACCCCTTTTTTCTGAAAATATTTAATTCCCATAAAGTTCCTAAGATTAATAAACAGCAAAAAAGACACCTTGTCAAGAAGGTGCCTTTAAAATGCTTTATTTGTATAGTATTAATTTTAGAACCAACCTTTAACTGTAGATGTTATTCCGCCCCAAATATTAGCAAAAAAGTGGCCCACGCCTCTCATCATAAGAACAAACCAATTTGCCTTATCGACATTATTTGCAGTTACAACATAAACACTAGCAGATTTTTGGCCATATAAATATCCATAATCCTTTGAACCTTTATATTCTGCTACAAGTTTTCCCACTGCTTCGTTCTTTTTCACAGGTGCTAAAAGATTGCCATCTTTGTCGAGCTTTTTCTTATCTAACACTAAAACAGGTTTAAAAGCTTTATCCTCACCATTTTTTACAACTAAACGAAGAGGCTCTTTTGTGGAAATCTTTACATTTTTTTCTTTCCCTTTTAACACTGGAAGAGTTTTATGTTTACTAATTTCATAGTTTTTAGGATAAACCTCTTTAACGGAAAAATTACTGAACGCATAATCCATCATTTTTTTCGTTTCATCAAATCGTGCGCTGTATCCGCCTTGACCTTTTGCATTTGTTGCATTTAATACAACCGTAATAACCCGCATTCCATTTCGTTGAGCAGTACCCGTAAAGCAATAGCCTGCAAAATCTGTAGTACCTGTTTTCAAACCATCCACACCATTATCCTTTGAACCATAGACTAATGATGGCAGCATCCAATTCCAGTTTTCCATTTTAACATCTTCATCTGGAGTAAAGCCTGCATGAAACACCATTTTTGGAATACTTGATGTTTTCAACATTTCAGGATAGTCATTTACTAAGTGGTAGGCAAGTTTTGCCGTTGCTCTTGCTGACATTATATTTTCATCATCAGGTCCTCCAAATTTCTTTGGATACATACCTTGTAAATCTGAGTTGTTTAAACCCGTACAGTTTACAAATTTGTAATCTTTTAACCCGAGTTTCTTTGCTTCTTCATTCATCATCTTTACGAAATTTGTTTCCGAACCTGCAATCGTTTCAGCAATCGCAATTGTCGCTGCATTTGCTGAATATATTGCCATAGCATGATATAAATCAATAATTTTGTATTTCTTATCTTTTCTCAATGGAACATTTGAAAGTTTTGTATTATGAGAGATTTTATAAACATAATCACTAGGCGTATATTCCTGATCCCATTTTACTTTTCCCTTTTTAACGGACTCCAATAAAATATACTCTGTCATCATTTTTGACATGGATGCAACACCCAGTGCAGTGTCTGCATTTTTTTCATAAAGCACTTTTCCAGTACTTGCTTCGATTGCAATAGCCCCATCAGCATGCACATCTAAAATATCATCGGCCGCAAATGCATTTTTTGGTAATTGCAACAAACTCACTATTAATATAAATGCCAGTGCACTGGCAAGACACTTCTTTAACTTATTTTTAGCTTTCACTCATAACCCTCCATCACGATGAACTACACTTTCGTTATTGTATCATAGTTCGAATCTATTGAGTAGACGGAGGATATACCTAAGTAAAACAAAAAATGGTAGAATTCTGTATCATAGATACGGAATTCTACCATTTTTTTATAAAATATTTCCTAAATTGTGAACACCTTATGACAATGAGTAATTTGGTGCCTCTTTGGTTATTTGAACATCATGCGGATGGCTTTCTTTTAATCCGGCTCCAGTCATACGAATAAATTGTGCCTCTTCACGTAGAGCTTGTAAATCCTTCGATCCACAATACCCCATTCCAGATCGCAATCCACCTAATAATTGGTAAATAACTTCTTCTACTGAGCCTTTATATGGAATTCTTCCTTCAATACCTTCTGGAACAAATTTTTTCGCATCTTCCTGAAAATATCGGTCTTTTGATCCTTGTTCCATTGCCGCAACAGAACCCATTCCACGATATACTTTAAAACGGCGACCTTGGAAAATTTCTGTTTCTCCAGGACTTTCAGTTGTACCTGCTAATAAACTTCCAAGCATAACAGCATGACCACCAGCAGCCAATGCTTTTACGATATCACCAGAATACTTAATTCCACCATCTGCAATAATGGCTTTACCTTGTTTTCGTGCTTCAGTAGCACAATCATATATAGCGGTAATTTGAGGAACACCAACTCCTGCAACAACCCGTGTAGTACAAATGGAACCTGGTCCAATTCCTACTTTTACCACATCTGCACCGGCATTAAATAATTCGCGCGTTGCTTCTGCTGTCGCAACATTTCCAGCAATAATATTTAAGTTTGGATATGCAGCCCTAATTTCACGTACAGTATTTAAAACGCCATAAGAATGCCCATGGGCTGTATCAATAACAATCGCATCAACATTGGCTTTTACAAGCTGTTCTACCCGTTTTAAGGTATCTTTTGTTACCCCGACTGCTGCTCCGACCAAAAGTCTACCATGTATATCTTTTGAAGAATTTGGAAATTCAATAACTTTTTCAATATCTTTTATAGTAATTAGCCCTTTAAGAACTCCGTTATTATCAACTAAAGGAAGCTTTTCAATTTTACGCCTTTGAAGAATTTGTTCAGCTTCTTTTAATGTAGTGCCTACTGGAGCAGTTACTAAATTTTCTTTTGTCATTACATCTGAAATGGGAATAGAGAAGTCCTGAATAAAACGAAGATCACGATTTGTAATAATACCGACTAATTTTTGTTCTTCTTCATTGTTTACAATAGGTACACCAGAAATTCGATACTTACCCATTAAATGTTCTGCGGAAAATACTTGATGCTCAGGAGTTAAAAAGAAAGGATCTGTAATAACGCCGCTTTCTGAGCGTTTTACTTTATCAACTTGTTCTGCCTGTTGTTCAATACTCATATTCTTATGAATGATTCCAAGTCCACCTTGACGTGCCATCGAAATCGCCATTTCTGCTTCTGTTACAGTATCCATGCCAGCACTAATAATCGGCATATTTAATTTCAGCGTTTCTGTTAATGATACACTTAAGCTTACATCCTTAGGTAATACGTCCGATTTTGCTGGAATTAATAAGACATCATCAAAGGTTAGTCCTTCTTTAACAAATTTTGTTTCCCACATAATTTTCCCTCCTGCACCCAAAAAAATATTATTAGTAGGTTATCAATTGGATAAACTACTGTCAAGTACATACAAATATGTTCCACTTTTCTAACAATTTGGAGGTTCTACTTTTGAAGAAAATATGGGAGCAATTAGATTATTTTCAATCTGCAGTCTACACGCAAGAATATTTAAAAGAGTGTTATAAAAAATTATCACCTGATATAGATTCTAGTAAACTGGGGTATGATAATTGCTTTTCCTTTATGTATTATTTGGATCACGGGAAATTATATTATACTCAGGCGGAGATTACTCCGCTTGCAATTAAACCAGTTCTTCTCTTTTATGGCCTGGTTCATTTAATTAAGGCATGTATTTTAACGGTTGATCCGAATTATCCAGAAACAACTTCCGTGTTGGCGCATGGCGTTACATCGCGTAAAAAGAAAAAACAGCAATATCAATTTATTCATGATGAGGTCAAAGTCCAAAAGCTCGGTTTATTCACTCATTTTTCTAAGCATATGTTTCACGTGGAACATTTAGATGGAGAGAAATTTGTCATGAAGGATCTTTTAACCCAATTGCCGGAGCTTGATGATTGCCTTGATTTTTTTAAAATCTCAAATTTTTATCCTGTATATCAAAATGACAATACATATAGTTTACCAATTAGAGTTTTGGATTATTATCATAAAACTTTTGATTCATTCAAGGAGTATATTAATGCAAAAAGCAATTCCGAAATTCTATGGGAGAAACCCACAAAAGATAATATTTATTTTACTTGTGATAGTACACTCCCTCTTCCTTTTCGCTACCATATTGATAAAAACATCTATTGTCTTCCCCTTGAGAAGAATAGATTAGGAATGATTCCAGAATTAATTATTTATTATTTGCTTTTATATAATCTAAGTATGATAGCAAGATATGAAACAGAATGGTGGTCAGAACTATTAAAAACAACACCTACAAATGACTATCCTATAATTACTAACTTTTTATCAATATCTATGTATAAGACAACTTATTTAGTTCTTCAATATCTTTTGAATAAATAAGAACAACATGGATGCTGCAAGGCAGATTATTGGTATAAACGATTATGTCTTCAAAAGAGAGTTTTGAAGAAAAAAGTAAGGCAAACGATACTGCCAATATTCCGAGGCAAAAAATTAATCTCGTGATTCTTTAGCATAATCTCGTGATTTATTACAATAATCTCGCGAAAATGGCACTTAATCTCGTCAATTTAGCAGTTAATCGCGCAAATCGGGACTATAGAACTATTTTTACCATACAAAAAAGCCACAGACCAATATCTGTGACTTTCTCCGATTGCCTGGCAACGTCCTACTCTTGCAGGGGGAGAGCCCCCAACTACCATCGGCGCTGAGAAGCTTAACTTCCGTGTTCGGGATGGGAACGGGTGTGACCTTCTCGCCATAATTACCAGACTATATGAGGTTTGTTCCCTCAAAACTAAATACTGTAGAAGAAGAAGTAAAGAGAATCGCTCTATTTTGGTTAAGTCCTCGATCGATTAGTATTCGTCAGCTCCATGTGTCGCCACACTTCCACCTCGAACCTATCAACCTGATCATCTTTCAGGGATCTTACTAGCTTGCGCTATGGGAAATCTCATCTTGAGGGGGGCTTCATGCTTAGATGCTTTCAGCACTTATCCCTTCCGCACATAGCTACCCAGCGATGCCTTTGGCAAGACAACTGGTACACCAGCGGTGCGTCCATCCCGGTCCTCTCGTACTAAGGACAGCTCCTCTCAAATTTCCTACGCCCACGACGGATAGGGACCGAACTGTCTCACGACGTTCTGAACCCAGCTCGCGTACCGCTTTAATGGGCGAACAGCCCAACCCTTGGGACCGACTACAGCCCCAGGATGCGATGAGCCGACATCGAGGTGCCAAACCTCCCCGTCGATGTGGACTCTTGGGGGAGATAAGCCTGTTATCCCCGGGGTAGCTTTTATCCGTTGAGCGATGGCCCTTCCATGCGGAACCACCGGATCACTAAGCCCGACTTTCGTCCCTGCTCGACTTGTAGGTCTCGCAGTCAAGCTCCCTTGTGCCTTTACACTCTACGAATGATTTCCAACCATTCTGAGGGAACCTTTGGGCGCCTCCGTTACTCTTTAGGAGGCGACCGCCCCAGTCAAACTGCCTGCCTGACACTGTCTCCCACCCCGATCAGGGGTGCGGGTTAGAATTTCAATACAGCCAGGGTAGTATCCCACCGACGCCTCCACCGAAGCTGGCGCTCCGGCTTCAAAGGCTCCTACCTATCCTGTACAAGCTGTACCAAAATTCAATATCAGGCTGCAGTAAAGCTCCACGGGGTCTTTCCGTCCTGTCGCGGGTAACCTGCATCTTCACAGGTACTATAATTTCACCGAGTCTCTCGTTGAGACAGTGCCCAGATCGTTACGCCTTTCGTGCGGGTCAGAACTTACCTGACAAGGAATTTCGCTACCTTAGGACCGTTATAGTTACGGCCGCCGTTTACTGGGGCTTCAATTCAGAGCTTCGCTTACGCTAACCCCTCCTCTTAACCTTCCAGCACCGGGCAGGCGTCAGCCCCTATACTTCGCCTTGCGGCTTCGCAGAGACCTGTGTTTTTGCTAAACAGTCGCCTGGGCCTATTCACTGCGGCTCTCTCGGGCTTGCACCCTACCAGAGCACCCCTTCTCCCGAAGTTACGGGGTCATTTTGCCGAGTTCCTTAACGAGAGTTCTCTCGCTCACCTTAGGATTCTCTCCTCGCCTACCTGTGTCGGTTTGCGGTACGGGCACCTTTCACCTCACTAGAGGATTTTCTTGGCAGTGTGGAATCAGGAACTTCGGTACTATATTTCCCTCGCTATCACAGCTCCGCCTTCACGGTTACGGGATTTGCCTCGTAACCAGCCTAACTGCTTAGACGCACATAACCAGCAGTGCGCTTACCCTATCCTCCTGCGTCCCCCCATCGTTCAAACGGTGAAGAGGTGGTACAGGAATATCAACCTGTTGTCCATCGCCTACGCCTTTCGGCCTCGGCTTAGGTCCCGACTAACCCTGAGCGGACGAGCCTTCCTCAGGAAACCTTAGGCATTCGGTGGAAGGGATTCTCACCCTTCTTTCGCTACTCATACCGGCATTCTCACTTCTAAGCGCTCCACTAATCCTTCCGGTTTAGCTTCACCGCCCTTAGAACGCTCTCCTACCACGGACACCTGTCAGGTGTCCATCCACAGCTTCGGTGATACGTTTAGCCCCGGTACATTTTCGGCGCAGAGTCACTCGACCAGTGAGCTATTACGCACTCTTTAAATGGTGGCTGCTTCTAAGCCAACATCCTGGTTGTCTAAGCAACTCCACATCCTTTTCCACTTAACGTATACTTTGGGACCTTAGCTGGTGGTCTGGGCTGTTTCCCTTTTGACTACGGATCTTATCACTCGCAGTCTGACTCCCAAGCATAAGTATTTGGCATTCGGAGTTTGTCTGAATTCGGTAACCCGATGAGGGCCCCTAGTCCAAACAGTGCTCTACCTCCAATACTCTTCATCTTGAGGCTAGCCCTAAAGCTATTTCGGAGAGAACCAGCTATCTCCAAGTTCGATTGGAATTTCTCCGCTACCCACACCTCATCCCCGCACTTTTCAACGTGCGTGGGTTCGGGCCTCCAGTAAGTGTTACCTTACCTTCACCCTGGACATGGGTAGATCACCTGGTTTCGGGTCTACGACCTCATACTTATTCGCCCTATTCAGACTCGCTTTCGCTGCGGCTCCGCTTCATCAGCTTAACCTTGCATGAAATCGTAACTCGCCGGTTCATTCTACAAAAGGCACGCTATCACCCATTAACGGGCTCTAACTACTTGTAGGCACACGGTTTCAGGTTCTCTTTCACTCCCCTCCCGGGGTGCTTTTCACCTTTCCCTCACGGTACTGGTTCACTATCGGTCACTAGGGAGTATTTAGCCTTGGGAGATGGTCCTCCCTGCTTCCGACGGGATTTCACGTGTCCCGCCGTACTCAGGATCCACTCTGGAGGGAACGAAGTTTCAACTACAGGGTTGTTACCTTCTTTGACGGGCCTTTCCAGACCTCTTCATCTACTCCGTTCCTTTGTAACTCCGTATAGAGTGTCCTACAACCCCAAGAGGCAAGCCTCTTGGTTTGGGCTTCTTCCGTTTCGCTCGCCGCTACTCAGGAAATCGCGTTTGCTTTCTCTTCCTCCGGGTACTTAGATGTTTCAGTTCCCCGGGTCTGCCTTCATTACCCTATGTATTCAGGTAAAGATACTGCTCCATTACGAGCAGTGGGTTCCCCCATTCGGAAATCTCCGGATCAAAGCTTGCTTACAGCTCCCCGAAGCATATCGGTGTTAGTCCCGTCCTTCATCGGCTCCTAGTGCCAAGGCATCCACCGTGCGCCCTTACTAACTTAACCTATAAGGTTATTACTACTTTAAAATGGATTAAATCCATAAAGTGGCGATTCTCGGTTTTACTTGGTTTCTTCTATCAGTATCTAGTTTTCAAGGAACAAAAATTGGTGGAGCCTAGCGGGATCGAACCGCTGACCTCCTGCGTGCAAAGCAGGCGCTCTCCCAGCTGAGCTAAGGCCCCATAATGAAATATGCAATTATAATGGTGGGCCTAAATGGACTCGAACCATCGACCTCACGCTTATCAGGCGTGCGCTCTAACCAGCTGAGCTATAGGCCCATCTTTCTTTCTCATAGAAAGATTGCTCTTTCAAAACTAAACAGAACGAAAACGTCTCTTCGTAACCACGAAAGTGGTTTTCCATTATCCTTAGAAAGGAGGTGATCCAGCCGCACCTTCCGATACGGCTACCTTGTTACGACTTCACCCCAATCATCTGTCCCACCTTCGGCGGCTGGCTCCAAAAGGTTACCTCACCGACTTCGGGTGTTACAAACTCTCGTGGTGTGACGGGCGGTGTGTACAAGGCCCGGGAACGTATTCACCGCGGCATGCTGATCCGCGATTACTAGCGATTCCGGCTTCATGCAGGCGAGTTGCAGCCTGCAATCCGAACTGAGAATGGTTTTATGGGATTGGCTTAACCTCGCGGTCTCGCAGCCCTTTGTACCATCCATTGTAGCACGTGTGTAGCCCAGGTCATAAGGGGCATGATGATTTGACGTCATCCCCACCTTCCTCCGGTTTGTCACCGGCAGTCACCTTAGAGTGCCCAACTGAATGCTGGCAACTAAGGTCAAGGGTTGCGCTCGTTGCGGGACTTAACCCAACATCTCACGACACGAGCTGACGACAACCATGCACCACCTGTCACTCTGTCCCCCGAAGGGGAACGCCCTATCTCTAGGGTTGTCAGAGGATGTCAAGACCTGGTAAGGTTCTTCGCGTTGCTTCGAATTAAACCACATGCTCCACCGCTTGTGCGGGCCCCCGTCAATTCCTTTGAGTTTCAGCCTTGCGGCCGTACTCCCCAGGCGGAGTGCTTAATGCGTTAGCTGCAGCACTAAAGGGCGGAAACCCTCTAACACTTAGCACTCATCGTTTACGGCGTGGACTACCAGGGTATCTAATCCTGTTCGCTCCCCACGCTTTCGCGCCTCAGCGTCAGTTACAGACCAGAGAGTCGCCTTCGCCACTGGTGTTCCTCCACATCTCTACGCATTTCACCGCTACACGTGGAATTCCACTCTCCTCTTCTGCACTCAAGTCTCCCAGTTTCCAATGACCCTCCACGGTTGAGCCGTGGGCTTTCACATCAGACTTAAGAAACCGCCTGCGCGCGCTTTACGCCCAATAATTCCGGACAACGCTTGCCACCTACGTATTACCGCGGCTGCTGGCACGTAGTTAGCCGTGGCTTTCTGGTTAGGTACCGTCAAGGTACCGCCCTATTCGAACGATACTTGTTCTTCCCTAACAACAGAGTTTTACGATCCGAAAACCTTCATCACTCACGCGGCGTTGCTCCGTCAGACTTTCGTCCATTGCGGAAGATTCCCTACTGCTGCCTCCCGTAGGAGTCTGGGCCGTGTCTCAGTCCCAGTGTGGCCGATCACCCTCTCAGGTCGGCTACGCATCGTCGCCTTGGTGAGCCGTTACCTCACCAACTAGCTAATGCGCCGCGGGTCCATCTGTAAGTGATAGCCGAAGCCATCTTTCAATCTTTCCTCATGCGAGGAAAGAAGTTATCCGGTATTAGCCCCGGTTTCCCGGAGTTATCCCAGTCTTACAGGCAGGTTACCCACGTGTTACTCACCCGTCCGCCGCTAACTTTTAAAAGCAAGCTTTTAAAAGTCCGCTCGACTTGCATGTATTAGGCACGCCGCCAGCGTTCGTCCTGAGCCAGGATCAAACTCTCCAAAAAAGTGTTTGATATAGCTCATCATTTAAAACATTGACGTTTTGTTCTGTTTAGTTTTCAAAGACCAATCATCTTAACGACTTTAATAGTTTATCACAGATAATCTATTTAGTCAAATGTTTTTAAAATATTATTTTTGAAGCATTTTGTTGTTTTTTTAAACCAACGAATATTATTCTATCAACTTTTTCTATGAAATGCAATACTTTTTTAGAATAAAAAAGGAGATAATTAAACTATCTCCTCAATACAGATATCTCTTCTTTTCTCCAAATCAATAATATCACTGCTGTTTAACATTTTTATTAACGGTCTTGTTAAAGCTGAACTTTTTGTAAACATAATTTCGCCTAATTGATTATTCGATAATTTCACCTTTGTTCCGATAACTAAATGAACGGAAATCATATTTAGTAAAACATTTATTACAGATATGTCAAATTGTCCAAAGCAATCAGAGATTAATATTTCAATCGCCTTAAATACTGATACATTTTCATGGTATAACCGATCACTTATAAGAGCATGAAATACATCTGCAACTGCCACAATTCTGGATAGGGAATGAATTTTATTTCCTTTCAATTTCAGCGGATAGCCGGATCCATCCAGACGTTCATGATGTTGAAAAATGGCCAGCTTCGTTTCAGATTTCAATAAAGGAGTATTTTGCACCATTTTAAGGCTTTGAACAACATGCTCCTGCACCTCATTCATCTCGCCACTTATCAGAGTGCTTTTTTTCTTAATAATATATGGTGAAACCTTTGACATACCAGCATTAGCCAAGCAACCAGCTAATGCTGCCTGAAAATATTCCCCTTTGGAATAGTTCATTTTTTTAGCTATTATCCCGCTGAGAATTCCTACAGCTATAGAATGATGATAAATATAATCTTCTTTATTAGAATAATGATGGAGCGATAAAATCTGTCTATTCACATCATCCTCTATTTTTTCAAGCAAAGGATATAAATATTCTTTTACATTTGCAACATTAATCACTGCTCCTGATTGCCAATTTTTAAAATCAGTTTTATATTTTAGGACCGCTTCATTATATTGTTCTTGAAAGGAAGATTTGAGTTTATTTTTCACTGTACTCTCTGTTGATAGTTTCTGTTCACTATTTTGTGTCTTCAAACTCGTTCCATCAGCCATTTTATTTTCAACATTCACTTCATTTATTTTAAAGGCTAATAAAATATTAATATAATTTTTGTCTATTATTGTTTTCTTCGGAATAATAGGGAAGCTAGTCATTCCCATAACATCTTCCTCAAGGATGCAACCTTCTCTTAGACTTTCTACCTTTATTTTCATAACCTTCCCCCTGGTGCAAATGTCAGAACTTTCCCTAATTATATATTTTACCAAAAAAGAGACATCAAAACGATGCCTCTTTTAAAATTATTCATTGCTATCTTCCAGTTTTTCTTCCGGTTCTTCTGTTTCTTCTTCTGATTCTTTTTCTACTTTTGCAACCGTTGCAACATATTCATCTTCTCCAAGTTTTATTAACTTGACACCTTGTGTATTTCTTCCAAGAAGAGAAATATCACTAACAGCCATTCTGATTAAGACCCCGCCAGCCGTAATAAGCATTAAATCTTCTTCACCAGTAACTGTTTTAACTGAGACAAGTGAGCCGTTCTTCTCGGTAATATTACATGTTTTAATTCCTTTTCCGCCACGGCTTTGGATGCGATATTCAGACGCAGGTGTACGCTTTCCATATCCGTTTAAGGTTACAATGAGAACCTCATTATTTTCATCTAAGATTTCCATTCCAACGACATCATCTTCACCATACAATGTAATACCTTTTACCCCAGTTGCAGTTCTTCCCATTGAACGTACATCCGTTTCCGGAAAGCGAATAAGCATACCATTTTTTGTACCGATAATAATATCTTTATTTCCATCTGTTAGTTTAACAGAAATTAACTCATCTTCTTCGCGTAGATGAATCGCAATTAAGCCATTGGTTCGAATATTAGCAAAATCAGATAATGGTGTACGTTTTGATATTCCCTTTTTCGTTGTAAAGAATAAATATGAATCCTCTACGAATTCTTCTACTCGAATGATTGTATTGATCCATTCATCCTTCTCAATTCCCAATAGGTTAATGATTGGTAGTCCCTTCGCTGTACGGCTATACTCAGGAATTTCGTAGCCTTTGGCTCTATAGACCTTCCCTTTATTGGTGAAGAATAGAATCGTATCGTGAGTAGAAGTAGTTAGAAGATGTTCAACAAAGTCATCTTCATTTGTTCCCATCCCTTGTACACCTCTGCCGCCTCGTTTTTGGCTGCGATATGTTGAAATTGGCAAACGTTTAATATAGCCATTATGAGTTAATGTCACTACTATATTTTCTTGAGGAATCAAATCTTCATCTTCAATTTGCTCAATTCCGCCGGAAACAATTTCCGTTCTTCTTGTATCATTAAATCGTTCTTTAATTTCCAGCAACTCTTCACGGATAATATGAAGAACCTTTTCCTCATCCGCTAAGATTGCTTTCAATTCAGCAATTAGTTTAATTAATTCTTGATATTCTTCTTCTATTTTTTCACGTTCTAATCCTGTTAAACGTTGGAGTCGCATATCAAGAATTGCTTGTGCTTGCTTTTCAGATAATGAAAATTGCTCCATTAAACCATTTCTTGCTATATCCGTTGTTTGTGATGAACGAATTAAGCTAATAATTTCATCTATATGATCTAAAGCAATTCTTAATCCTTCTAAAATATGGGCGCGTGCTTCCGCTTTTTTTAATTCAAATTCTGTTCTGCGTCGAATGATAACCTTTTGATGCTCTAAATAATGATATAGACATTCTTTTAAATTTAATACTTTAGGCTGACCCTTAACTAGTGCTAGAAGGTTAATTCCAAAAGTAGTTTGTAACGCAGTATGCTTAAATAAATTATTTAGCAGTACATTTGCGTTTGCATCTTTACGAACTTCAATTACAACGCGCATCCCTGTCCGATCGGATTCGTCACGTAAATCTGTAATCCCATCAATTTTCTTATCTCTTACTAACTCAGCAATTCTTTCTACTAATTTAGCTTTATTAACTTGATAAGGAATTTCCTTAACGATGATCATTTCTTTTCCGCTTGCTTTTTGCTCAATTTCAACGCGGGCTCTTAACGTGATCGAACCTTTTCCTGTTTCATAGGCTCTGCGTATTCCGCTTCTTCCTACAATTAATCCGGCTGTAGGAAAATCTGGACCTGGGATATATTCCATTAGCTCCTGAATAGTGATATCAGGTTCCTTACTTAATGCAAGTACACCATCAATGACCTCACCAAGTTGATGAGGTGGGATATTTGTTGCCATCCCTACGGCGATACCAGATGTACCATTGACTAATAAATTTGGAAATCTAGAAGGCAAGACTACTGGCTCTTTTTCTGAACCATCATAGTTATCCTGATAATCTATTGTGTCTTTATTAATATCACGGAGCAGTTCCATAGATATTTTTGACATACGGGCTTCTGTATAACGCATCGCTGCTGCGGAGTCTCCGTCTACAGAACCGAAGTTGCCGTGTCCATCAACAAGCATATAACGATAGCTAAAATCTTGGGCCATACGAACCATTGTTTCATAAACAGCAGAATCACCATGTGGATGATACTTTCCGATTACTTCACCAACGATACGGGCTGACTTTTTATAAGCCTTATCGGATGTCATTCCTAAATCATTCATTGCATAAAGAATTCTGCGATGCACAGGCTTTAATCCGTCACGTACGTCTGGAAGTGCACGAGCAACAATAACACTCATCGCATAATCTAGGAAGGAAGTACGCATTTCTTTACTTATATTTACTTCTTTTATATTTGCATTCGGTGTTTCAGCCAAGCTAGAGAACCTCCTTTAAGAGAATCAAGCAATCAGCATTAACTGATTGCTTTATTTAAAATAATAAGAAGTATAATTTTATTTCGTGAGATTCGCCTTTGACTAGCCCCATTGCCTATCGGATAGGAAATAACCAAGGCGCTTGCAAATTTCTTATTATCAAAATTAGATGTCTAGATTTTTTACATAGATGGCATTTTCTTCGATAAAATTTCGACGTGGTTCTACCTTATCTCCCATAAGCATTTCAAATGTTTCATCCGCTTCAATAGCATCTTCGAGATTTACTTGCAATAAAGTTCGATTGGAAGGATCCATCGTTGTTTCCCAAAGCTGTTCTGGATTCATTTCTCCGAGACCTTTGTATCTTTGAATTCCCGGCTTAGGCTGCTGAGGCATTTGGCTTAAGGCAACCTCAAGCTCACGATCGCTGTATACATATTCCACTCTTTTTCCTTGGGAAATTTTATATAAAGGCGGTTGGGCAATATAAACATATCCCGCTTCTAAAATTTGTCTCATATAACGATAGAAAAAGGTTAATAATAAGGTTCTTATATGTGCGCCGTCCACATCGGCATCAGTCATGATAACCACTTTATGATAACGTGCCTTTGAAATTTCAAAATCTTCACTAATGCCTGTACCCAGTGCCGTAATGATGGTACGAATTTCATTATTGGATAAAATTTTATCTAAACGAGCCTTTTCAACGTTTAAAATTTTACCTCTTAACGGCAAAATCGCCTGAAAATGTCTATCCCTGCCTTGTTTTGCAGACCCGCCTGCAGAATCACCCTCTACTATAAATAACTCACTAATTTGTGGGTCCCTAGATGAACAGTCAGCTAGTTTACCTGGCAAACTTGAAACCTCTAGTGCGCTTTTACGACGGGTTAATTCACGGGCTTTTTTGGCAGCCAATCGTGCTCGGGCAGCCATTAATCCTTTTTCAACAATTTTTCTTGCAACGGTAGGGTTTTCAAGCATGAATTTTTCAAAGTGCTCAGAGAATACTGCATCTGTAATAGTTCTTGCTTCCGAGTTTCCAAGCTTTGTTTTCGTTTGACCTTCAAACTGCGGGTCAGGATGTTTGATGGAAACAATCGCAGTTAATCCTTCACGAACATCTTCACCTGAAAGATTAGAATCGTTTTCCTTTATCAAACCATTTTTTCTGGCATAGTCATTTATCACCCTTGTTAAAGCAGTTTTAAATCCAAATTCATGTGTACCGCCTTCATAAGTATGGATATTATTTGTGAAGGAGTAAATATTCCCTGTGAAGCCATCGTTGTATTGAATGGAAACTTCTACTAAAACTCCATCCTTTTCCCCTTCAACATAAATTGGATCCTCGTGAAGGACTTCCTTCGATCTATTTAAATGTTCAACGTAAGATTTAATACCGCCTTCATAATGGAATTCTTGTTTCTTAGGCGGTTCTACCCTCATATCCTCAATGGTAATTTTGATTCCTCTATTTAAAAACGCTAGTTCGCGTATACGTGTAGCTAAAATGTCATATTCATACTCAGTTGTTTCTGTAAATATTTCCGGATCTGGCTTAAAACGAGTTGTGGTTCCGGTATGATCGGTTTCCCCTACAATTTTCAAATCAAAGCAAGGTACTCCACGTTCATACTTCTGGTAATGGATTTTCCCATCGCGATGAACATAGACTTCCATTTCGCTTGATAGGGCATTCACTACCGAAGCACCAACCCCATGTAAACCTCCGGAAACCTTATATCCGCCGCCGCCAAATTTACCGCCTGCATGCAGGACTGTATGGATAACCTCAACGGCTGGACGGCCCATTTTCTCATGGATCCCAACAGGAATACCACGTCCATTATCAATTACTTTGATACTATTGTCTTTCTCGATAATAACATCAATTTGATCACAAAAACCGGCTAAAGCCTCGTCAATACTATTATCCACAATTTCCCATACAAGATGATGAAGCCCTTTTGAACTCGTTGATCCAATATACATACCAGGGCGTTTTCTAACTGCTTCTAATCCCTCAAGAACTTGTATCTGATTCTCATCATATGATTGATTTTGCAATTGTTCTTGTTCCATTGGCAATGAATTTCACCTACACTTCCTAATAAATAAACTGCTAAAAGGTCAATAAAAAATCTATTTATAAGTCCGCACTATAATTCAATTAAAAAAAGATGAATAAAATATATAATGTATTTTTAAGAAATCTGCTGATTCTCGTATTTTGTACGTTTATTAAGCGTACTTGAGGCTAATGGTGAGAGATATACTTGATGACAGGTAATAATAATAGATTTGAATTCACCCTTTGATAAATTGATAATTTCCTTCGTTCTTGTTTGCAAAAATTCTTGCGTAATGGGGGAATCTTGTACCGATTCTTTATCAAGGATAGCAATTATTTCATTGCTCCCGACCAACACATCTTCACCTATATGAATATACACATTTCCACCTCATTTTCCGCTGGAAATACAACCCTCTGTAACCAAAAAGGTTGATGCTTCTTTTAAAGTTTGATGATCAATTCCCTCAATGCTTGTTGTTGTAACAAACGTTTGGACCCTTCCTTGAATCGTGTTTAACAAATGAGATTGTCTGTAATCATCTAATTCAGAAAGTACATCATCTAAAAGAAGAATAGGATATTCACCAATCTCAGAGTGAATTAACTCTATTTCAGCCAGTTTTAAAGATAAGGCAGTTGTACGCTGTTGACCTTGAGATCCAAATGTTTGTACATCGCGATCGTTTACATTAAAGGTCATATCATCCCTGTGAGGCCCAACTAAAGTTACACCACGTTCAATCTCCCTATTTCGGATTGAGGAAAATTTTTCCTCATATATCTTTATCATGGTTGACGAATCCAGCTCTTCTGATACATCTAATGAGGGTTTATAGTTAATTTTTAGCGATTCTAGTCCTCTAGAAATACCAGTGTGAATAGGACTTGCCCATTCCTGCAGCATTTTAATAAAGTCAAACCTTTTTATAATAATTTTTACAGCAATTTGAATGAATTGTTCTGTTAGAACATCCAACATCGTTTCGTCCGTTTGTTTTTTTATTTGAAGTTGTTTCAAATAATGGTTTCGCTGCTGTAATATTTTTTGATATTGGCCAATATCGTGTAAATAAACAGGAGAAACCTGACCAATTTCCATATCAATAAAACGCCGCCTTACTTGAGGGCTCCCTTTTACAAGATTTAAATCCTCAGGAGCAAACATGACGACATTCATATTTCCTATATATTGACTTAGCTTCCGTTGCTCAATATGGTTAAACTTTGCCTTTTTTCCCTTTTTGGAAATAATCAGCTCTAACGGAAAAGAACCGCTTCCTTTTTTTATCCTCCCATTTATTTTAGCATATTCCGCGTCCCAACGTATCAAATCTTTATCATTTGTTGTCCGGTGGGATTTGGCCATTGCTAAAACATAAAGGGATTCCATTACATTCGTTTTCCCTTGAGCATTTTCCCCGAGAATGACATTTACTTTATCTTGAAACTCAATTGAAAGCTTTTCATAATTGCGATAATTACGTAACTCCAGTTCCTCTATATACATTTCGTAACATCCTTTATTCCATGTACGGATAATAATATGGACGATCAGAACTTGGCCTATTTTATTTAGTTATCATAAACTGGCCAATTCCCGGTATCTCTACCTTATCACCTTCGACCAGCTTTTTTCCTCTTCTTTGGTCCTGTATTCCGTTCACATATACTTCGTATTCACTTAAAAACCATTTCGCCATTCCACCACTTTGAATAACATCGGCTAATTTAAGAAATTGCCCTAAAGTAATGAATTCCGTTTCGATTTTTACATTTTTATCCAAATTATTCAACATCCTCATCTAAGTATCTAATTTATAATTTTACTAAATATTTTTAATGAATACAAAGCATCTTTACATGTAAGAATTTTCATATTCGAAAAAATAGACGTTATCCACATGTTAATAACTTTTTTCAAAAGAACTTTTACCTAAAGGAGCCTATTTACGGGTGAAAAATGGACGGAGGGGGAGTAAAAAATAAATCGGTGAGCTTAAATGTTCACCGATTTATCCTTTATTAAATTTAATACGTTCTTACTGGCAGGATAAGCTGTATAATGGATTCGTCATTCATCGGATGGATGATAAACGGACGCATTGCACCTGTAAAATTAATTTTTATTTCAAGTCCTTCAAGCGCTTTAAGTGCATCCATCATATATTTAGCACTAAAGGAAATTTTCAAATCTTCTCCCTCGATTGAATTACTTTGAACTTGTTCCACTACTTTACCAACTTCAGGAGTATTGGAGGATATTTCAATAACACCTGAGGAAAGGGTAGAAAGTTTAACCACATTAGGGTTACGGCCCTCTCTGGCAAGCAATGAAGCACGATCAATTGCTTGTAAAAATTCTTTTGTGTTAATAATTAATTCCGTCTTACTTTCAGAAGGAATTAATCGGGAAGTATCTGGATAATTTCCTTCCAATAATCGTGAAAAGAACAATAGATGTTTTGCTTTAAATAAGATTTGATTTTGAGTAATAACAATTTCAACCGGTTCATTTGTATCATCTAAAATCTTACTTAATTCATTTAAACTTTTTCCAGGAATAACGATGTTGTATTGTAAATCACCAGTTGTTTCTACCTCTGCGCTTCGTTTTGCCAACCGATGACTATCTGTTGCAATACAAGAAATTTTATTACCTTCTAGTTGCCAGTTTACACCTGTCAAGATTGGGCGTGTTTCTGAAGCAGACACAGCAAATACAGTTTGGCGTATAACATTTTTTAATATATCGGTTGGAATTCTAATAATATTTTCTTCAGATATTTGCGGTAAGTGTGGATATTCCTCTGGATCCAGTCCATTTAAGTTGAATTCTGCTTTACCTGAACGAATAACTGTTTGAAATTGATTAATAACTTCCATTTCGACAGTATCCATTGGCAGTTTTTTGACAATTTCACCGAAAAACTTTGCCTGCAAAACAATTCCACCAGTAGAATGAATCTCTACTAATTCATCTCCATCTTCTTCTTTCGGTATAAAAGATTCGATGGAAACATCTGAATCACTTCCTGTTAAAGTTACACCTTCATTTGTTGCCACAATTTTTATACCAGTCAAAATTGGAATAGTAGTTCTTGTACTAATTGCTTTCATAACGTCTTGTACACTTTGAATAAGACGATCTCGTTGAATTGAAAATTTCATTATTCAGCCCCCGGATTATTATTAATAATTCTTTTAAAAAACCGTAGTAATAGTAATAGGGGATGTGGATTTGTGGATAACGTCAAATTTGAAAGGAAAGAAAGTCTATCCACATGTGGATAGACTGTGTATATCTTTAGTAATGTTATTCACAATATCCCCTAAAGAAAAAACATTAGCTTTTTAGGATACTTTGAATTTCTTCAATTTTTTTCTGTAATTGTCCGTCACTTTGGATCATTTTAGATATTTTTTCGTGAGCATGGATTACAGTAGTATGGTCTCTGCCTCCAAATTCCTCTCCGATTTTAGGAAGAGAAAAATCTGTTAGTTCTCTGGCCAAATACATTGCAATTTGCCGAGGGAATGCTACAGATTGTGTTCGTTTTTTCGCTTTGAAATCTTCCAGCTTTACATTATACTGTTCCCCGACCTTTTTTTGAATATCTAGTATCGTAATAACCTTTGGTTTGGAGCTAGGAATAATATCCTTTAATGCTTCAGCTGCTAAATCTGCATTGATATCCTTATTAATTAAAGAGGAATAAGCAACAACGCGTATTAATGCACCTTCAAGCTCACGAATATTGGAATCAATTTGATTAGCTATATAGAGCATTACTTCATTTGGAATATCAAGACCATCTGCTTTCGCTTTTTTACGAAGGATGGCAATTCTTGTCTCTAAATCAGGCGGTGTAATATCTGTAATTAGACCCCATTCAAATCGTGATCTAAGGCGATCCTCAAGTGTCGGTATTTCCTTTGGAGGTCTATCACTGGAAATCACAATTTGCTTGCTTTCCTCATGTAAGGCATTAAAAGTATGGAAAAATTCCTCTTGAGTTGATTCTTTTCCTGCAAGGAATTGAATATCATCTATTAATAGAATATCAACGTTACGGTATTTATTCCGGAAATACTCTGCCTTGTTATCGCGAATAGAATTAATAAATTCATTTGTAAACTTTTCAGATGAGAGATACACAACCTTCGCTGTAGGATTATGTTCAATAACATAATGGCCAATAGCGTGCATTAAATGGGTTTTCCCTAATCCTACACCACCATAAATAAAAAAAGGATTATATGCTTTTGCCGGAGCTTCAGCAACTGCTAAAGAGGCAGCATGTGCAAAACGATTTCCGGATCCAATGACAAATGTGTCAAATGTATACTTTGGATTCAGCAT